>NZ_CP143089.1:0-4937345 GCF_046097555.1 Methylomonas sp. DH-1
GCCCTGCCGCGCGCTGTGGTATGATGCAGGGCTCTGCTAAGCCCCCTTCTTGAATGCCGATGAGTGTGATTTGGAACAACTGCCTGGCCAAACTGGAACACGAAATCCCGAGCGCGGATTTCAGTACCTGGATCAGGCCGCTGCAAGCGGTGGAGTCCGACAGCCAACTGAAGTTGCTCGCCCCCAACCGTTTCATCATCGACCACATCAAGCAGCACTTTTTTTCGATCATCGAAGACGCGGTCAACGAATTTTCGAATGCGACGCTGTCGGTGCATTTCGAGATCGGCTCCAAGAAATCGCCGGCCATCAAAGCGCCGACCTTGAGTAAGAGTTCGACCCAGAAAAAGAACCAGCCCAATTTTTTGAACAAGGCCTTCACCTTCGAGAGCTTCGTCGAAGGCAAGTCCAACCAGTTGGCGCGGGCGGCGTCGGTCACGGTGTCGGACAATATCGGTAAGGTCTACAACCCGCTGTTCATCTACGGCAGTTCCGGCTTGGGCAAAACCCATTTGATGCATGCCATCGGCAATGCGGTGCTGTTGAAAAAACCGGACGCCAACATCGTCTATCTGCATTCCGAGAAATTCGTGCAGGATATGGTCAAGGCCCTGCAACAAAACAGCATCAACCAATTCAAAGAGTATTACCGCAGCATCGACATTTTGTTGATGGACGACATTCAGTTTCTGGCCGGCAAGGAGCGCTCGCAGGAAGAGTTTTTCCACACCTTCAACAACCTACTGGACAACAAGCACCAGGTGGTGTTGACCTGCGACAAATACCCGAAGGAAATCGACGGCCTGGAAGACCGGTTGAAATCGCGCTTCGGCTGGGGCCTGCCGGTGGCGATCGAGCCGCCCGATCTGGAAACCCGCACCGCGATTCTGATCAAAAAAGCGTTGCAGGTCGGCGTCGAGTTGGATCAGGAAATCGCCTTTTTCATCGCCAAACGCATCCCGTCCAACGTCCGCGATTTGGAAGGCGCGCTGCGGCGGGTGGTGGCCAACTCCCAATTCACCGGCCGCGAGATTACGCTGGAATTTACTAAGGAAGCTCTGCACGATTTGATCAGCCTGCAGGACAAACTGATCAGCATCGACAACATCCAGAAAACCGTGGCCGAGTACTTCAAGATTCGCGTCGCCGATTTGTCGTCGAAAAACCGCAAGCAGTCCATTACCCGGCCGCGGCAGGTGGCGATGAGTTTGGCGCGGGAGTTGACTTCGCACAGTTACCCGGAAATCGGCGATGCCTTCGGCGGCCGTGACCATACCACCGTAATCAACGCCTGCAAACGTATTGCCGAACTGAAGGAAGAGGACGTGAAAATGGCGGAGGATTACAAAAACCTGCTGCGGACCTTGTCGCATTGATCCGGCCGGCCCACTGTTGCGAGACGTCGGCTGCGCGATGAAACGCCATCTGCTCAGCGGCGCAATTTTTCTGGCCGCGACAGCGCTTTATCTGGTAGGTTATTCGCAAGCCAGCGCTGCGGCGGCGATTGCCGGCGGCATGTGCGAGGCCTGGTTTTGGCTCAGAATGTTCGATAGTTCGTCGGGCGACGGCGGCCCGGCGCACCGGGGGCGTTAGCCGACCCGACAATGCTGCTGCGTTTCGCGCGCGGCATGGAATAACGGCGGAAAGGACCGAGTAACCGATAAGGAACAGAACACAAGGATTCAACATGAACGGCCCGCAACGCATTGTTTGTCTGACCGGCGAAACCACCGAAGTACTGTATCTGCTGAACCAGCAATGGCGCATAGCCGGCATTTCCGGTTATACCAGCCGCCCGGCAGCCGCGCGTAAGGAAAAGCCCAAGGTTGCCGGATTCACCTCGGCCAACATCGGTAAAATCCTGGCCTTGCAGCCCGATCTGGTGTTGACCTGTACCAATCTGCAAGCCGATATCGCCGCGGCGTTGATCAAAGCCGGTATCGAGGTGCATGCGTTCAATCAACGTTCGCTGGCCGGCATCCTGCAAATGGTTTCGACGCTGGGTGCGTTGGTCGATGCCGTCGAGGCCGCCGCGGCATTGCGCGCCGAGCTGGAAGGCTTGTTAGCCTCGGCTCGGGCCGAGGCCGAAGCGTTAACGGCCAAACCTAAAGTATATTTCGAGGAATGGAACGATCCGCTGATCAGCGGCATCGGCTGGGTGTCGGAAATCGTCGAGTTGGCCGGCGCTAGCGATTGCTTTGCCGAATTGGGCCGCCAAGCCGCCGCCAAGGACCGGATCATTGCCGACCCGAACCTGGTCGTCGAGCGCCAACCCGATATCATCGTCGGTTCCTGGTGCGGCAAAAAATTCCGGCCCGAGCAAGTCGTGGCCCGTCCCGGCTGGAGCGAGATTCCGGCGGTGCAGCACGGCTTCGTCTACGAAATAAAATCGGCCGACATCCTGCAACCCGGACCGGCGGTATTTCGCCACGGCCTACGGCAGATGCAAAACCTGGTCCGGCAATGGACGGCATGGCGGGCGGCTCATGGTTAATCCCGCGCCGCGCCGCAAATCTTCGGCCGAATCCGGCCCGCTGCCGCAGCTCCGCCTGCGGTGTATCACTCAGACAGTTAACTGAAGTCCCGTGGCTACCTTATTTCAAATTCCGCCCAACCACCCGCAACGCTTCGTCTTGCATAACGAAGTCCATGCCCGCGCCTCGTCGATTCGCAGCCTGCCGGTGCGCGCCAGTTATTTGGCCTTGGCCTTGGCCGGCGAGGAAAAATTGCGGGAACGCCAGCATTTGGTTGCGCTGTGCCAACGTTACGGCGTCGCCCCGCCCGACAACGACGCCGACCATTTCGGTGCCGTGTTCGATGCGTTTCAGATGAGTTGGGAGCAACACGGCGAATTCAGCACCTACACCTTTTATGCCTACGACAGCGAGAGCGAACCGTTCAGCGAACCGGCTCTAAAAAAAGTCCCGGTGGACTGGCTGGCGAATATCGGCGGCCAGACCATGGTCGCCGCTCATGCCAGCGTGGTTGCGGCTGCCGATACGGATTACCAGGATGGCATGGATTTGAGTTCGCTATCGGCCTATTTTGCCGGCAACTCTATCGTCGGCTCCAAGGTAACCGGCGGTGCGGCGTCGGTATTCACCGATTTTCGGATTCACGTCGACGGCTTCAGCCGCTTTCTGGTCGTCGACCAGAACCTGAAAACCGCCCAGGCCGGGCGCTTGTTGCACCGCCTGTTCGATATCGAAGTCTATCGGGTACTGGCGCTGCTGGCGTTTCCGATTGCCCGTAAACTCTACCCGGAACTGAAAAAAGCCGACCGCCAGTTGTACGCGATCACCAATTCGATGACCCAGCCCGACGCCGACGATGCCAAATTGCTCGACGAGCTGACGGCTCTGGCGGCCGAAGTGGAAAACCACATTTCATCGCACCAGTTTCGTTTTGCTGCGGCCAGCGCTTATTACCATCTGGTCGGCCAACGCCTGGAAGATTTGCGCGAAGCGCGGATTCAAGGCATCCAAACCCTGGGCGAGTTCATCAAGCGGCGCTTGGAACCGGCGATGAATACCTGCGCCTCGACCTCGCACCGTTTCAATTTGATTTCGGAACGGGTCAGCAACGCCAGCCAGTTGCTGCGCACCAAGGTCGATATCATCATCGAGCGCCAAAACCAGGGCTTGTTGTCGTCGATGGCCTTGCGCGCCAAAATGCAGCTGCGCATGCAGCAAACGGTCGAAGGCATCTCGATGGTGGCGATCACGTATTACGCCGCCAGCCTGGTCGGCAAAATCGCCGAAGCCCTGCACGGCGCAGGCTGGCACGTCGATCCGGAAATTGCCGAGGGCGTAGCGATTCCGTTCATTTTTATCGTGGTCGGCCTCGCCACCAAACGCATCCACCGCATTATCGAAAATACGACGGACTTATGAAGTATCCGGAGCCGATGGCTTGGGAGTTTATTGCTAGATTTATACTGCGCCGGCCGCTAGCGGGCCGAGTTTGGGGGCATAACCGATTCGAAACCGCCGCCAATTAAATTGAATATAAACCGACAAAATAATATCTTCGAATTGAAATTAAAATGAAACTTCGCGTTGTTCTAAAAAGATTTTCGCATCCGCAAGTTAGAAGGCGATTGAAAATAGGCCTGTCGCTTTGGGCCGCCGCTATCGTTTTGAGTTTGATTTCCAAAATATCCTACGATATCGGTTATTTCAAAGCCCAATCCCTGATCGAGCAAAAGAACGCGGCAATGCCGGTAACGCGCCAGTTTCTGACGCCGGAGGCCGCGCAACGCATCGTCTCCGGGGCACTGAAGGAAGATCCGAACTACCCGAAAACCGTGGTGTTGCAGGTTGTCGACAACAATCCGAAACTATCGGCGATTATCGTCGAAAATAACAAGCAAAAGCACATTGCCTGGATTGTCGACATGCGCTTGTATTTCACCGGCGATCTGTTCAGCGATAACGGTTACAATTTGACCCAGTCCATGGAATATCAAAATAATATTATCGCCGGCCCGCGTTGATTATTTACGCCGGGTAAATTGAAGCGGAATTTGGCCGATAAGTGCTTCGCGATAAGTTGACTTGACTGGAGATCGCGCCATGAAAATGAAACTGATCCGGCGAATACGCCACCTATCAGGCTGGTGAAAAACTCGAAAAGCCAAGTAGGCTAAGGCATAGATGAGCCGCCAACTGTTAAAATAGGCTACCTAAATTTGGAGCCTTTCAATGCGCGGACACGATGCCATTCAAAGTAGCTGGTTCAGCTACGTTAGCCTGGAAGAACGTATTCCCAAACAGCATCCGTTGCGTCGTTTACGTCTACTCGTCGATGGCGTATTGACCTCTATGAATGCCGTCTTTGCCGAGCGTTACTCGCACACTGGCCGCCCGTCGATTGCGCCCGAAAAACTGCTGCGCGCCTTGCTGTTGCAAGTGCTGTACACCGTTCGTAGCGAACGCCAGTTGATGGAACAGCTGGACTACAACCTGCTGTTTCGCTGGTTTGTCGGTCTGGGCATCGACGATGCTGTCTGGGAACGCAGCGTGTTCAGCGCCAACCGCGAACGGCTGCTGTCCGAAGCGCTGAGTCGCGAATTTTTTGAGCGGGTACTGGCCATAGCCGAATGGCAAAACCTGGTGTCCGACGAACACTTCAGTGTCGACGGCAGCCTCATTGAAGCCTGGGCCTCGCACAAAAGCTTCGTTAAGAAAGACGGCAGCGGCCCGGACAAACCCGCCGGCCGCAATCCCGAGGTCGACTTCAGCGGCGAAAAGCGCAGCAACGCCACCCACCAAAGCACGACAGACCCGGAAGCGCGGCTCTACAAGAAAGGCGAATACACCGAGGCCAAACTGCGTTACATCACCCATGCCTTGTCCGAGAATCGCAACGGCCTGATTGTCGATGTCGAAACCACCCAAGCCACCGGCACCGCCGAAATCGAAGCCGCGCAAACAATGATCAAACGCCGTGTGCCCAAAGGCGGTAGCGTCGGTGCCGACAAAGGCTATGACCAACCGGCTTTCGTCAACGGACTCAAGGCGCAAGACATCAAAGCCCATGTGGCCCGGAAAAAGACCGGCAGTGCCGTCGATGGCCGCACCGCGCGCGGCAAAGGTTACGCCCAAAGCCTCAAGCGCCGCAAAATCGTCGAAGAAGCCTTTGGCTGGGTCAAAACGGTCGGCGGCCTGCGCAAAACCCGTCACATCGGCTTAGCCAAAGTCGCTGGCCAAGCCTTGTTTTGCTTCGCCGCCTACAACCTGACGCGCTTGCTCAACCTATTGGTGTTCACGCCGAAACCGGCGTGGAGTGCGCCCACCTAGGGTGAAGTACGCCTGAAAACCGTCCACAGACGGCTTCAGGCGAATAAAAAGCCCTTGAAACAGGGGCAAAACGCTTGAAACTCGATGTCATGACCGATTTCAACACGAAAAAATCACGGCAACCGTGGGTAAGGGGAAATATCAGTGGGTTTTTCACCAGCCTGCTATGCCAGGGCGTTTGCTCAAATTGGCTGAGGCTTATCAGGTTGGTGAAAAACCATATTCCAGCCACTAATTTAGCTAGAAGAAGCCTTTATTTAGTGCTGAATCAATCTTGTAGTACTAAATATAGGTCTGATTGGTTGCAAAAAAGAGTTTTTCACCAACCTGTTATGGGTAATCAGGAAAAGCTAAGAACGTTATGAGCCGAGCCTAATGTTTTAGGTAGGCCGATGTTATTGGGATTCCGGTGCTTGGCGTTGTCTCCACCGTATCAAGCCATCGAGCTGATGGTCTTGCGAAACCGGCTCAGCGCCAGCATGAAAAACACGCCGCCTATGGCGATCAGGGCCAGAAACTCCGGCCAGACGATGCTGAAATTCGCACCGCGATAGAGAATGGCCTGGGCGAGTGCGACGAAATGGGTGGTGGGCGCCGCCATCATCAAACCTTGCACTAATGCGGGCATGCTCTCGCGCGGGGTCATGCCGCCGGACAGCAACTGAAGCGGCAGCAGGATGATGATCATCAACAGGCCGAGTTGCGGCATCGAGCGCGCCACCGTCCCCATAAAGATGCCCATCGAGGTGGTGGCGAACAAATGCACCGCCATTCCCAGGATGAACAGGCCCTTCGAGCCTTCGATGGGCACTTCGAGCACACCCTGCACGACAATGGCCAACGACGCCGTCGCCACCACGACCACCACCAGGCCCATGGCCCACACCTTGGCCGACATGATTTCGAACGGCGTCAGCGGCATGACCAGCAAATGCTCGATAGTGCCGTGCTCACGCTCGCGGATCAGCGCCGCGCCGGTGAGGATGATGGACAGCATGGTGATGCTGTTGATCAGTTCCATCACCGAACCGAACCAGACGGAACTCAGGTTGGGATTGAAGCGCGCGCGCACCTCGAGTTCGACCGGCAGAGTCGTGACCGCGCGATGGCCCTGCACGAAGGCCGTCACCTCGCCGTTGACGATGCTCTGCACATAGCTGTTGCCGATGAAGGACTGGGACATGCGCGTGGCATCGACATTGAGCTGGATCGAAGGTGTCCGTCCGGCCAGCACGTCACGCTGGAAATCGGGCGGTATGTCGAGGACGAAGGTATAGATGCCGGCATCCATGCCGGGGTCCATGGCGTATTGGTCGATGATCGCCGGCGCCAGGAAGTGGGGCGGATAAAAGGCGTTAATAATGCGCGTCGACAGTTGCGAACGATCTTCGTCGACGATGGCGATAGGCGCCTTATGCAGCGATTCCGGCAGGCCGGTCGCCGTCAGGTAGACCTGGACGGTGAATGCAAACAGGATCAGCACCGTCATCACCTTGTCGCGTCCCAGGCTGCGCAATTCCTTGACGCCGAGATGAAAAACATTCAGCCAGATATGCACGGCTAGCGCTCCTGTTTCTTCAGCAGTGCGACACTCAGAACGAGAATCACCGGGATCGCTAGGGCCAGCGGCAGCAACAAAGGACTCAATTCAACGAAACCTAACGCCTTGGAGAAAACTCCCCGGCAAATCGTCACGAAATGCGCGGCCGGAAAGATCTCGCCGACGAAGCGTGCCCCGCCCTCCAGTGACGACACGGGGTCGATCATGCCGGAAAACTGCCTGGTTGGAATGATCGTGGCGATCGAGGTCGCGAAGATGGCGGCAATCTGGCTGCGGGTGAAGGCTGAGATCAAAAGCCCCAACCCGGTGGACGCGGTCACGTAGAGCAACGCGGCCACGGCAAGCAATAGGAAACTACCCTTCAGCGGCACCTCGAAAACAAACACACTCAGCGTGCAAACCAGAAAGAAATTGACCATCCCGATGGCGATGTAGGGCAGTTGCTTGCCCAGCAAAAATTCCAGTTTGGTGACCGGCGTGACATACAGATTGAGAATGGAGCCCAGCTCCTTTTCGCGCACCACGCTGAGCGCGCTGAGCATGGCCAGAATCAGCATCAGCAGCATCGGAATCACCGCCGGCACGATGGCCGGCAGACTCTTGACGTCCGGGTTGTAGCGAAAGCGTGTCTCGATCGTCATGAGTTCGGCCGGCAGGCGTCCCGTTGCATGTCGCCGCGCCTGCTCCTGCAGCCAAACCTGATGCATGGCTTGCACGTAGCCCAGCACATTCTCGGCGCGCGTCGGCATCGCACCGTCTATCCAGGCGCCGATTTTCACGTTGTCGCCGCGCTCGATATCGCGGGCGAAGTTGGGAGGAATCTCCAGCGCCAGGCTCAGCTCGCCGCTGCGCATGCGCCGGTCGAGTTCGTCATAATCGGTGATCGGCGGCTGGGCGGTGAAATAGCGAGAGCCGCCAAGATCGAGTGCGTAGTTACGGCTAAGCATGGTCTGATCGCGGTCGAGCACGGCAAAACGCAGATTTTCGACATCCATGCTGATGCCGTAACCGAATGTAACCATCAGCACCAAAGTCCCGAACAGGGCTATCATCCAGCGCAAGGGGTCGCGGCGCAGTTCCAGCGCCTCGCGAAGGGCATAGCTGAGCAATCGCAACAGGCTGAAGCGGGTGCTGGGTTGAATTGGCTCCCTCTCCCCTTTTGGGAGAGGGTCGGAGTGAGGGGGAAGGCGCGATAACTCGGCCGGGGCTGCAGCAGGCTCTTCATCCAGGCCGCTGGCTTTTTTCAGATACCCAATAAAGGCTTCTTCCAGCGTGGCATGGCCACTGTCTTCGACCAGCTTGGCCGGTACATCGCTGGCCAGCACCGTCCCGGCGTGCATTAGCGAGATGCGGTCGCAGCGCTCTGCTTCGTTCATGAAATGGGTGGAAATGAAAATGGTGACCTTGTCGCGGCGCGCGAGCTCGATCATCAGCTCCCAAAAACCATCCCGTGCAATCGGATCGACTCCAGAGGTTGGCTCGTCGAGGATCAACAAATCCGGCTTGTGGATCACAGCCACCGCCAGCGACAGCCGCTGACGAACGCCGAGCGGTAAAGCATCGGGCAGGCTATCCATCACCGCGTTCAGCGAAAAACGTTGCGCCATCTCGGCGACGCGAGCGGCAATCTCGGTTTCTGGCAAGTGAAACAGGCGGGCGTGCAACGCCAGATTTTGCCGCACGCTCAATTCCGAATATAAGGAAAACGCCTGCGACATGTAGCCGACGCGCCGGCGGGTAGCCAAGTTGCCGGCATCGACGACCTGGCCGAATAACCGCGACTCGCCCTCGCTGGGCTCCAACAGGCCGGTGAGCATTTTCATCGTGGTGGATTTGCCGCAGCCGTTGGAGCCGAGAAAACCGAAGATTTCGCCGCGCTCTATCGCCAAGCTGACGTCGTCGACGGCGACGAAATCGCCGAAACGCATGGTCAAGCCGTGCGCCTCGATGGCGATTTCAGGCTCGCCGCTGGTATCGCGCGGCGGAATGACGACTTCTTTGTGACCCTGTCGTTTTGCTTCCGGCAGCAGGCGGATAAACGCCGTTTCCAGCGTGTCAGCGCCTGTGCGCCCACGCAGTTCGGCGGCCGTGCCGGTGGCCAGCACCCTGCCCGCATCCATCGCCACCAGCCAGTCGAAGCGCTCCGCTTCGTCCATGTAGGCAGTGGAAACCAGCACGCTCATGCCGGCATGGCGTTGTCGCAAGCGGGCGATCAGTTCCCAGAACTGGGCGCGCGACAGCGGATCGACGCCGGTAGTCGGCTCGTCCAGCACCAGGAGGTCCGGGTCGTGGATCAGCGCGCAGCAAAGCCCCAGTTTTTGTTTCATGCCACCCGACAAATTGCCCGCGGGGCGATCGCGGAATGGCGCCAAGCCGGTGCTTTCAAGCAGCTCGTTGATGCGCTGATGACGCTCGCTCCGCTGCTGACCGAACAAGCGTCCGAAGAAATCCACATTCTCGAACACCGACAAAGTGAGATAGAGGTTCTTGCCCAAACCCTGCGGCATATAGGCGATGCGCGGACATACGGCTTGGCGATGGCCGGCGTCGGCAATGTCGCCCCCTAGCACTTCGATTTTGCCGCCCTGCAGCTTGCGCGCACCTGTCAAGAGAGACATCAGACTGGATTTGCCGACGCCGTCGGGGCCAATCAAACCCGCCATGCGGCTGGCGGGAATCTCCAGGCTTAGGCCATCCAGCGCGAGGGTGTCACCATAACGCAGGCTGGCGCCCTGCACCCGGACGACTGGTGGCGTAGCGTTCATTTCGGCAACTTGATCGCCAGATTGGCGGGCCATTCGATGGCCGGATCGAGCTTGACATAAGCCACCCCAGGCACCCCGGTCTTGACCTGTTCAATATGCTGTTTCAATAGTTCGGCGTCGATCCGGGCACGGACGCGAAACATTAGTTTCATGCGTTCGCTTTCGGTTTCGACCGTTTTTGGCGTGAACTGGGCGACACTGGCGACGAAACTGGCCTTGGCCGGAATCACGTAATCCGGCATAGCATCGAACACAAGGTGGATTTCACTACCGACCGCGACCTTGCCCGCCGCCTCGGTGGGTAAAAAGAAGGTCATATAGACATCGGACAAATCCACCATGTTCAGCACGCGGCCGCCGGCATCCAATACTTCGCCAGGTTCCGCGACCCGGTACTGGATGCGGCCGTCTATCGGCGCCTTCAGCTCGCTGTCGTCAATATCCGCTTGCAGGCGCGCGACCGTCGCCTTGACCGCCTCGGTGATCGATTGCGCCTGTATCACTTGCGATTTCGCGGCCTCGATGCTCGCTTTCGCCGCCGCGACCTGGGCCACGGCGGTCCCAATTGCAGCCTGCATCCCCAGCACCCGGGCATGGTTGTCATCGACCTCCTGTTGCGGGGTGGCGCCTTCACCGACCAGTCTTTGCGAACGATTCAGACGTTTTTGGGCTGCGTCGAATTCGGCTCGACGTTGGGCTACGACCGCCTGGGCGGCAGCGTATTCACTTTCGCGCTGGACAACGATGGATTTTGCAGTCTGATAGGCATTTTGGGCCTCATGGACTTTGGCTTGAGCCTCGGCCTGCTGAGCCCGCAGCACTTGGGTATCCATGCGCGCCAGTACCATGCCGGCCTGCACGAAGTCCCCTTCCCTAGCCATGATGTCGACGATACGGCCCGCGGTCTTGGTGGCGATATTGATTTCGGTTGCCTCGAGCCGGCCATTGCCGGCGACGATGCCGGCCGGTAGACCGGCAGGACGCATGTGCCACCAGACGGCGAAGGCAACGGCAGCGACTATGCCGACGAGAATCAGGGTCGATCGAAACGATCTGGGCATCGTCACCTCCTATGAATTTTATGTTTACGGCGCTATCGTCACATCCGCACCGCCGCCCAGCGCCTTGTAGACCGCGATGAGATTGGTCGAAGTTGCGGCGTCCGAACGCGCCAACTCAATTTCGGCGGCATACTGCGCACGTTGCGCATCCAGCACATCCAGAAAGGATATGACACCTTCGTGATAACGCAATTGCGACAGGCGCACCGATTCTTTCAGATCATCGACCGCGCGCGCCAGCTGCTGCCGGCGAATTTCTTCCTTCAGAAAATGCGTCAGCGACGTTTCGGTCTCCTGCAACGCATTGAGCACGGCTTTCTGGTAGCCCAGATAGGCTTCTTTTTGCCTCGCTTCGGCCATATCGATACCGGCCTGAATACGGCCAAAATTCAGCAGTGGCTGCATCAGGTTGGCGGCGGTGCCATAGGAAAACGCAGCATTTTTGAACAAACTCTCGATATCGGTGTTGCGCAGTCCCACGAATGCCGACAGCGATATTTTCGGAAACAGTTCGGCGATCGCGGCGCCCTGCATCGCGGTGGCGGCCGCCAATTGGCGCTCGGCGACGCGAATGTCGGGACGTCGACGAATGGTTTCCGCTGGCGATGTCAGCAGTTGCCGTGCCGGCGCCGCTGGCAGCGGGGCCTCTGCATCCAACTCGGCTTTCAGTGTGCCTGGTGGGTGTCCTATCAGCACTTCCAACTGCCGCTGGATGGCGATTTGGTTGGCTTCCAGCGCCGGAATCTGCGCTTCGGTGGCTTCGGTCTGGGCGCGGGCACGCACTACGTCATGCCGAGTGCTAACGCCTTCATTGAACAATTTTTCGGTCAGCGCCAGCGTGTGTTTTTGCGATTCCAGATTCGAACGCGTGATGCGCAACTGATTTTGCAGGCTGCGATAGTCGATATAGTTGCGGGCCACTTCGGCGGTCAGTATCACCAGAGACTGGCGATGCTCCTCTTTTGCGCCTTGCAGATCGGCCGTGGCCGCTTCCAGCCGCCGCAGTTGTCGTCCGAACAGATCGATTTCCCACAAGGCGTCGAAGCCCACTTCAAACAGATTGTACTTGATGCCGGGCGCCAGGCCGGGAAGCGGGTTGCTTTGGCGCTGCGCACCTGCCGTGGCATCGACGCTGGGAAACAGTTCGGCGCGGGTGCCGCGACGCTCGGCGCGGGCCTGATCGATGCGCGCCAATGCGATTTTGATGTCCAGGTTTCCGGCCAGTGCCTTATCCATCAGGCTGTCCAGTTGGCCATCACCAAAACTTTTCCACCAGATTTTCAACGCTTCCGGATCGACAGGCTCTTCAACAAGATTTTGACCGGATTGACCGGCCTGCCAATGCGCGGGCACCGCCGGCGTTTCTTCATGATAGTCCGGCCCCATCGCGCAGCCCGCCAATCCGGCCAGCAGTAATAGCCAGCAAAGTTTATGCTTCATAGCCATGTCCTTTTAGAAAGAAGGCAACTACTCTGGAAATAAGGCGTTGTTTTTCCGGTTCGCCGAGGCCCGTTTCCAAGCCTAGCAGACAACGAAAATGCTGATCGCCTTTTAACATGTCCAGAAACAAACGACTGGATGTTTCAAGGTCGGTGATGTGCAGAATGCCTCGCCCACTCAGTTCGGCCAAATAAGACGCCATCTGCCGCAACACGGGTTCCGGGCCGGAGCGGTAAATCAGTTCGCCCAATTCGGGGAAATGCTGCTGCTCGGCGATGATCAGCCGGTAAAGTTGCAAGGCCTCGTCGGCATAGGCCAAATCGATGATCCAGATCGTCGCCAGTTCGCTGGAGCAGCTTCAGGCCGGGTTATCCGCGACCGCCGATGAAATCACCTGGGTACAGACCGCCTACCGGGTAGCGGAAGTGGTGATTATTCCGCTGTCGGGCTGGCTGGCGCGCGCCTTTTCCACGCGCATCCTGTTCGTAATGTCTTGCGGCGGCATGGCAATTCTAAGCCTTCCGAATCACAAGAAATAGATTCTGTCTGAGCCTGTCTCGATCGATTTCAATGCATGGAGAGCTATTTCCATCGATTTTTAATCATCCTGGCAGTTTTGTTTCCCGGCGTTAGTGAGGCTATCGGTGGTGCGGGTTGGTAACTGCTCTCTGTTGGTTCGTGGTGTGCGATCCTGGTTTTAGAGCATCCGCTTTTTCTGCAAGCAGGCAGGAATTTGGCAAGCCACTGATAAATATATCTATTTCCTTCAAAAGGTTTGTCTTTTTAGAAAATAGTTCTCATGCGAACAAAAATAGTTGCAATTAGAACTATATCTGCTAAGATCTTGCCATACGCAACGGTCGATCTGAATACATCCTCCTCAGTCCTTCGTTTTAATCGTTACGTATCAACACCCTATAATCAATCAAGAGGCTCGTCCCTATGAACACATACAAAAAAATCCTGGTTTCTTTCGTTTTGGCCGCGGCATCTACAAGTGCCTTTGCCGTGGTTAATCCCACCTATGCGGAAGTGAGAGCCGCTATCGACAATACGCTGGCTAAAGTGGAAGAAGCTAAGGCGGCCATGGACAGCGGCGCACCCAAAGAATCATTGGTCGACATGATTACCGAAGCTCGCCAGTTGCAAAAAGACATTGCCAACAATGTGCTGGACGTAAAACGCAATCAGGCCAGCGGTGTGTTGAAACAGGTCCGAGTCGCTATCGAAAAAGATGACATGCCAGCGGCCAAGGAGTCTTTGAATAATGCTTTAAACCGTTACAAAGAAATCAAACAGCTTTACGCCGATAACCATTAATCGGGCCGATGAGGATGGCTGCAAAGCCATCCTCGATTTTCGCCGTTTTATTCAAACGGCAGTAATCAATCCAAAGTCGAATTTGGCGATGACAGGTTGACGTCTGGATACCGATTTATGACCCGCATCATCGATAACGCCAGTGCATCCGATGCGCGTGTACTGGCCTTGGACCCATGCCCATGGTCCGAGCGTTTTCTTACCTCCGAAAAGAACAACGTTATTTTTGATTGGTTCGCCGGGTGGCGAACCGGTGATGAGGGTCTTTTTATACTGCGCCCGCCGGCAAGCCTGATAGCAATGAATTGGTCGTATCGGCCAACGCCGTAAGCGCCTTGGCTTTTCTGTGCGGATCGATCCAAACCGAAAACAGACTGGCCGCCGTTTTTCCATCTGAGTATTGCCACGCCGCCGTCACTCGGCTTGCATCCTAATTGGGAGTCCTCAACCATGAAAAAAATTCTTATCCCGCTGCTGGTACTAGCCGGCATCGCGGTCGTGATGTTTGCCGTCTTTAACCCTACTGCGCCTGCCTACCATGCGCAAACCGACCTGTCGTACTCGGATTTTATTCAGGATGTGCGCGGCAAGGCCGTTGCCGAAGTGGTGCTCGATGGTCGCTCTGTCAATGGTCTGCGCCATAACGGAACCCGCTTTACGGCCTACAATCCCGGCGATGCGCGAATGATCGACGACTTGTTGGAATATGGCGTCAAGATCAAGGTCCAGAGACCGGAGGTACAGTCGCCGTTGATGGAAGTCTTTTATTCCTGGGCGCCGACCTTGTTATTGATCGGGGTATTGGTGTACTTCATGCGCAAGCAGCAACTTGGCGCCGGTGCCCAAAACGGTTTCGGTAAAAGCCGCGCCAAATTGATGAGCGAAGACCTGGTCAAGGTACGTTTCAAGGACGTGGCCGGCGTCGAGGAAGCCAAGCAGGATGTCGCGGAAATGGTGGATTTTCTGAAAGATCCCGGCAAATACGAAGTTCTGGGTGGCAAAATCCCGCGCGGTGTCTTAATGGTGGGTCCTCCTGGCACCGGTAAGACCTTGCTGGCCCGGGCAATTGCCGGGGAAGCGGGTGTGCCGTTCTTCTCGATCTCCGGCTCGGATTTCGTCGAAATGTTCGTCGGTGTCGGCGCGTCCCGTGTGCGAGACATGTTCGAAAAAGCCAAGAAACGCGCGCCTTGCATCATCTTCATCGACGAAATCGACGCGGTCGGCCGGCAGCGCAGTCCCGGCAATATCGGAGGTACCGAAGAACGCGAACAAACCCTCAACCAGTTGTTGGTGGAAATGGACGGCTTCAGCGGTAACGAAGGCATCATAGTCATCGCCGCCACCAATCGCGCCGACGTGCTGGATAAAGCCTTGCTGAGGCCGGGCCGCTTCGATCGCCAAGTGCAGGTTGGCTTGCCAGACATCAAGGGCCGCGAGCAAATCCTCAAAGTGCATGCCGCCAGGGTGCCGTTGGCTGATGATGTCAATATCAACGATCTGGCGCGCGGCACCCCTGGTTTTTCCGGTGCCGAATTGGCCAACTTAATTAACGAAGGCGCTTTGTTCGCCGCCCGCAACAACCAGCGGGAAGTGACGATGACCGACCTGGATAAAGCCCGCGACAAAACCATCATGGGTGCTGAAAAACGGACCATGATCATGTGTAGGGAATATCTGTTGATGACCGCTTACCACGAAGCCGGTCATGCCATTGTCGGTCGCCTGGTGCCCGAGCACGACCCGGTTTATAAAGTCAGCATCATGCCGCGCGGCGGAGCTTTGGGCATTACCATGTTCTTGCCGGAACGCGACCAATACAGCGCTAGCAAGGACAAACTGGAAGGCCAAATTTCCAGCTTGTTTGGCGGTCGGATAGCCGAGGCCCTGATCTATGGTAAAAACAAGGTCACCACCGGCGCCTCCAACGACATCACGCGCGCCACTCAGCTGGCCCGTAACATGGTCACCAAATGGGGCTTGTCCGACCGCTTGGGTCCGATGGATTGCGGCGATAGCGACAGCGGCTATTTCGGGCCGCAGGCCAAGCCAATGTCCGAACAAATGGCCTTATTCGTCGATAAGGAAATCCGCCGCATGCTGGCCAGGAATTATCAACGTGCCGAAACCATCCTCAAGGCGCATGTCGATATCCTGCACAACATGGCGCAAGCCTTGCTGGATTGGGAAACGCTGGATAAAAATCAGATCGACGAATTGATGCAAGGCAAGGCGATAGCGCCGCCCAAGGCTGCGGCCACGTGAAGCGGAATTAAAAAAGCCAGAGCCGAATTCTGGCCCAAGGTTTCGCTGAAGGGCGGCCTGAGTAACCAATATCGGAGGATTCTCATACCAATCCGCCGGGGAACGAAAATTATTCGGCCAACAATATGGTCGGCTCAGCCATGCTGAACTTGGAGTGGCCCTTGTTCGACCGTTTCGAACGCAGTCATGCCGAGTAAGAAGCGGAAACCCGGAAATCCGCCATGATTAGGCGACGTGTCCTTATATCGCTTGGCTTGCATGTTGGAGCGGTTTTTACTTGAGCGAGAAGCCGCTTGCGGCTACCATCCGATTCTAATTAGAACAATTTTCTTTTTGCCTTATGTCCACTACATCCACATTTCCAACCGTACTTCGCCAGTTATTAAAGACCCATCAAACGTTTTTGTCTTACGCCGCCAAACACGTGCATAAGCTGGACCTGACCTTACCGCAATTCGATGTGATCATCACGTTGGGCGATACGCCCGGCATGACACCAAAAAAACTCGGTGAACAGACGTTGATCACCAAAGGTACGTTAACCGGCGTCGTCACCCGGCTGGAGGATAAAGGCTTGGTGCAACGGACGGCCTCGAAAAAAGACGGCCGCAGCCAGATTATTCGCTTGACGGAGACCGGCCAAGCTTTATACGAACGGACTTATCCGGAGCATTTAGAGTTTATCAACCGCTTATTCAATAACTATCTTCCGGAAGAAGTGGTAACCCTGGAAGCGGACTTGGTGAGGTTGTACGACGAGATCATCGCTGCTCGGGGCGGAGACGGCGAAACGGTGGCTGACGAGTTTGAAGAATAAATCCCTGGTACTGGTATAGCGCTATGGACGCTCGCCAGTTACGGGATTAGCTGAATCTGCAAGGCATCCCGATCGGCCGCAAGCGGGTGAAAACTTTGATGAAGACAATGGGCATCGAAGCGGTGTACTGCAAGCCCAATACCAGCAAGAAGACGCCACGTCACGAGATCTATCCGGCATGACCATCCATCGCGCCAATCAAGTTTGGGCGTTGGATACGACCTACATCCCGCTGGCCAAAGGATTCGCGTATTTAACGGCGTTCGTGGACTGGGCCAGTCGCAAAGTGCTGGCAGCTAAAGTCGCGATTACCCTGGAAGCCTGCCATGCGGCGGTAGCTGCCTTGTTGCATGACGCCGTAGAGGATGCCGAGACTACCGACGAGGCAAACCGTCGGCGGGATTTAATCCGGGAAGCGTTCGGCGAGCGCGTTGCGACCATTGTCGAAGGTTACACAGACGGCGCGCCAGATAGCAATGGTGTAAAGCCCGATTGGCACACCTGCAAGCGTACCTATTTGGCGCATCTCAAGCACCCCCTGCCAATACCTTGTTGGTGTCTTGCGCAGATAAGCTTTACAGCGCTAGGGCGATTTTGAATGACTTTCGGACTTTCGGCGACGAGATTTTAATACGGGTAAGGAAGATACTCTGTGGTATTACCAGACGTTAGCGAAGATTTTTGACTGCCGGCTTCAGAATGGACTATCTACAGAATTGTCAAAAACAGTCGAAGCTTTGTGTGTTCTGGCAAATACGGTTTCGGGGGAAATAGCTTTGAGTGCTGACTTAAAAAGCTTACTCAGGACAGTGGCTTTTTAATTAGGAGAAAACGAGGCGCTCAATTGATGTGAGTTTCCGTATAAATTCCGTGCAGCCCAGGCACCGACACTATAATTTGTGCTAAGCCATTGATTTAATGGTCGGAGTGAGAGGATTCGAACCTCCGGCCCCTGCCTCCCGAAGGCAGTGCTCTACCAAGCTGAGCTACACTCCGTAACGTCCGGCTATTTTAACAAAGACCGGTAAAGCCGACATGCAATTTTTAACCGCCATCGAGTTTATGATTCGGTTTGGCTTACAATTGAGGCAAGCAGCGAGCGCTAACGGGCGGTTAGCGGAAGCCAGATGGCGGGTTGCCGGGAAATTAATTTGCCTAAGCTCGCTTTGACAACTGCGAAGAATCCACACAAGCAGCCCGCCCGCATGGCCGGCACGGTGAGTAAACCAAGTAGCTTAACCGCGTTGTAGGGCGGAATTTCCCGCTAGGTGCCAGCCGCCTAGCGGGCAGTTTTTATAGCGTAAGCATCCCGTAAAATGTGTTCCGCGCTGCGGCCGGCTTCGGCTAGTTCGCGGGCGGTTTCGATAGATAAGCCCTCGCCATGGCCGGCGCCGATGCCTTGGAATAACCAGCTTTGGTTGTCTGCGGATTGAATCGAATCCGGGCACGACGGCAGTTTCAGCGTATTGCGAAATACTTCGCAGGCCAAGGCCTCGTCCGCATCGGCGTAGACCATGCGCACGTATAAGGCTCCGTCTTTGCGCCGCTCCCGGCGAATGTCAAAAATCTGCTGTTCGGCGAAAAGTCGCTGCAACTCCGCGAGCGGGATTTGCCGTTGCCAGCGTTGTGCGCCGCCGTTGGCAAACGCCAGCCAGTCGCGGTCTCCGGCCAATTCGTCCAATAGACCCAGCAACTTTGCATCGGTAGAGTGGCCGTGCCGGACGGGGCCGGTTAATGCCTCGCCGAGAAATACCATGCAATGGGTGGTATCGCATACCGAGCGGGTTTCGGCGTGGCGGTGTCCGCCGCGGCTGCCGTTCCAAACGATTACGGCCCGCAATGCGTCACGCGCCGGGCCGGCCAGGTGCTGGGCCTCGGCGGCGAGCACCGCGTCGGCATAACTTTCGGCATCGGTTTCCAATACGGTCGCGCCGCCTGCTGGGGATCGATGCAAGATACCGTTTATTCGCCGTTCCGAGCGGCTGCCGCGGGCAGTCGAGGTAATGTAAAAATGGCCGCACAAACTGATGCGCGCCGAGCCGGCTTCCAATTCCGGACAATCGCTGTGTGTCTGCCAACTGGCCGGATCGGTTGCCGAAAGCACATGTACCCGCACGGCCGCGTAACGGGATGGAAACCGCCGCTGCCAATCGCGCAGCAGCCCGGCGGCTTTTGCGGCGAGCGCGGCGCCACTGCTGCCCGATTGGCGAAAAATCGCCAGATACACCGGATGCTCGGCCGGCCAGGCGACCATCAAATGTCCGACCAAGGGTTGGCCGCCGCCGCTGGATACCGTTCCGGTTTTGGCCAACGCTTTCAGCTTACGGAAGGTCTGTTTGTCGGCAGCGTCGATACCGGCCAGCGTCGAGTTCGGAGTGACGCCGTTGCGAACCAGGCCTTGGAAATAATCGGGCTGCGACAATAGGGCGGCCCGCAGCGTTAAGGCCAGTTCCGGCAATGAGGCTTCGAGCGCGAAACCGCCGTCGGCGCCGCGTTCGCCGAGATAAGCCCGCCAGTCCTGATCGGTAACCGGCGGCCTTAGCGTCAGGCTTTGCTGTTTGATTGGGGATAGCAATAAACGGTAACGCTCCGGGCTAAATTGGGCCCGCCGCGCCCCTAATTTATCGGTATCGCTGGCGGCCAGTTCGTCGGCCAGTATTTGCGGATTGGCTTGGCTCAATGCCGCGGCATACGGAATTTTCAATAACGAGCCGGGCGGTAGCGGCGTAGCGACATCGCCGCCGGTTTCCAAAATCCGGCCGGAAATCAGGCTGGCCAACAAGTAACCGGAGCCGGCTGCGGGAAAGGGCGCGCCCAATAGGCGGCTCAGCATTTCCGGCGGGTTGCAGATTGCGGAAGGCCACTCGTAATGCAACGCCAGACGCCCCAACAAATCGCGGTCGCTTCGGTCCAGCGGAGAATTTTGCCGAATATGGCTGATCAGGTTTTCCAGGTCGGCAGCGTCTGGTTGCGGTTCGTGCTCGCGGCCGGCCAGTTCGCCGCTAAAACGCATCGCGGCCATTTCCTCGGCCCATTCCGGCAGGCGGCCTTTGCAAGTGCGGTAACTGGCTTCGTGAAACAGCTCGTGGCGTAAGTAAGCCGATGTCGAGAAACCGGGTTGGGTTATTTCGCGTAAATAGATGCTGCCGGGGCGCCAGGCTCCGGCATGGCGGCCGCTGAACTCGCCGCCGGTCAATGCCGGGAACACCCGTAACGGCTGCTCAGCGCTGGGGATGCGGTAACCGAGTGCCGCCAGCTCCTGCATTGCTTGAAATGCATCGCTGTGCAGCGCCGGCTGTTGCGCCAGTGTCCCGAAAAACAAAATCGCCGCACCTGCCTCGAAACAGCAGCGGCTGCGCGTACAGCGGCCAATGGCTCGGCGTATCGTCGCGATTAAGCGAGCTAGCGTCGCCAAGCCGGCGCAAATGAAACCGGAAGCCATAGCGCTCTGCGCAATCGATTCGGCTTAATTCCTGATCTTGTAACCGGTCCTGAACGCCCACCAGACGAATGCCAGGCAGATTAGCAAGAAGCCGAAGGTCATGCCTAAGCTGATTGCCACGTCGACATCGGCAATGCCGTAAAAACTCCAGCGGAAGCCGCTGATCAGGTAAACCACCGGATTGAACAGCGTGACTTTCTGCCATAGCGGCGGCAGCATGTTGATCGAATAAAACGCGCCGCCGAGAAAGGTCAGCGGCGTGACGACCAACATCGGCACCACTTGCAATTTCTGGAAGCTGTCCGCCCACAGGCCGATGATGAAGCCGAACAGGCTGAAGCTGACGGCGGTCAGCAGTAAGAATGCGACCATCCAGCCGGGATGGGCAATCTGGTAGGGTACGAATAGCTGCGCGGTACCGAGAATCAGCAGGCCCAGCATCACCGATTTGGTGGCGGCCGCGCCGACGTAACCCAGCAATACTTCGATCCACGATACCGGCGCCGACAGCAGCTCGTAGATCGTGCCGGACCATTTCGGCATGTAGATGCCGAACGAGGCGTTGGAAATGCTCTCGTTCAGCAGATTCAGCATCACCAGGCCGGGAATGATGAAGGCACCGTAGCCGACGTTGTCGATCTCGCCCATTCGCGAGCCGATGGCGCGGCCGAAGACGATGAAGTACAACGAGGTGGTCAGCACCGGTGCGGCGATGCTTTCGGCCAGCGTGCGAAAGGTGCGGGCCATTTCGAAATGGTAGATGGCGCGGATGCCGTAAAAATTCATGGCTTAACTCCTTGGGCTTGCTGGACCAGGCTGACGAAGATATCTTCCAGCGAACTTTCGCTGGAACGCAGGTCTTTGAAATCGATGCCGTGTTGGTTCAAGGCCCGCAGTAATTCGGCGATTCCGCTTTCTTCGGTCTGGCTGTCGAAGGTATAAACCAAAGTTTGGCCGTCGCCGGACAGGGTCAGCGGCCAGGCATGCAGTTCCGCCGGCAATTCCGTTAAAGGCTGGCGTAGCGTCAAGGCCAATTCTTTCTTGCCCAGCTTGCGCATCAACGCGGTTTTGTCTTCGACCACGACTAGCTGTCCCTTGTTAATGACGCCGATGCGGTCGGCCATGTCTTCGGCTTCTTCGATGTAATGCGTGGTCAGGATGATGGTTGTGCCTTGCTCGCGCAGTTCGCGTACCAGCCGCCACATGTCGTGGCGCAGTTCCACGTCGACGCCGGCGCTGGGTTCGTCGAGAAACAGGATTTCCGGTTCGTGGGATAAGGCTTTGGCAATTAACAGTCGGCGTTTCATGCCGCCGGATAAGGCCATGATTTTGGCGTCGCGCTTTTCCCACAACGACAACGAGCGCAGTATTTTTTCCAGGTAATCCGGGTTGGACGGCTTGCCGAACAAGCCGCGACTGAAGCGGACGGTCGCCCACACCGACTCGAACGCATCGGTATGCAATTCCTGCGGCACCAGGCCGATTGCCGCCCGCGCGGCGCGATAGTGCTTGCGGATATCGTAGCCCGCGGCGACCACGCTTCCCGAAGTCGGATTGACGATGCCGCAGATAATGCCGATTAGCGTAGTCTTGCCGGCACCATTCGGGCCGAGCAATGCGAAAATCTCGCCGCGCCGGATCTCCAGGTCGATGTTGCGCAAGGCCTGGAAACCGCCGGCGTAGGTTTTGTGTACGCCGTGCACCGAGATAATCGGCTCCGAGCGTACTGTCGTTGTGTGTGTGGGTGTCGGACCTATAGCCACGGTAATCTCCAGGCGCGTGCTTTATCGGATCAAGATCAGCGTTATTTGGGTTTTGAAGGCCGCCAGGCCAATCGAAGTAACGCGATTTTAAGGCGAATCGCGCCGCTTTTCTCGGCGGAATAACCGGCCATCGAGAACATCGAGCAATGAAGGAGGCAGCCGTGAAGCTTGACGCCTCTCTGAAATTACGAAAAGTGCCTATAGCGGAGTATCAAGCCCAATCCGATTTGCATGTTTATTGCTTGCTATTTTTTTTTGCGGTTGTATAATGCACGCATATCAATCGCGGGGTGGAGCAGCTTGGTAGCTCGTCGGGCTCATAACCCGAAGGTCGTAGGTTCAAATCCTGCCCCCGCTACCAGACAAAATAAAGGCTTAGGTTTAACGACCTAAGCCTTTTTTGTTGCCTGAAGGTTTCGGTAAGCAAATAGTAAGCGAATTTCGAATATATCAATCAACACTAAGACATTCGCTCAAGTTCAATGGCGAAATATTCCGCCATGTTTTATATCCCCTCAACATCAATTCCATGTTCGGCCAGCCAGGTCTTGCGCTGAAAATAATCGGGCATTGCACGCTCAACGCGCAACCAAAAAGCGGGGGTGTGATGCGGCTCGTGCAAGTGAGCAATTTCATGGACGACCACGTACTCCGCAATACGGGCTGGCAGCAAGATGGTCTTCCAATGAAAATATAGCCAGTCGCCCTTTCCGCAAGAGCCCCAGCGATAGCCGAGGTCCTGAACCTTCACGCCAGCAGGAGCGACCTCCATGCGAGACTGGTAGTCGGCGACGCGGCCGGACAACCAAACACGGGCTCTCTCACTGTACCAGCGGATGAAGTGCTCCCGTGCTCCATCCTGCACATCTTGGCGTAGCGCGAAGCGGCCATTTGCCAGTTTCAACGGGGCATCTTGGTGTTCGACCAATTTCAGCCGATGGCTGCGTCCTAGGTACAAGAAACCCTCACCGTTGACGAATTCCTTGCGTGGCACCTGGCGTTGCAATCGGTCTTTCTCGGCCAGCTTGGTGTAAATCCAGAAGCGTTTTTCGATAATAAAGTCACGGAGTTGGCTAATGCCAACATCCGGTGGCGCGCTCAGTATCAGTTCCCCCGTTCGCTCGACCGTGATTTGCATGGTTCGGCGTCTGGCGCTGCGCCGTATCGCGAACTGCAAATCATCCACCTGAATGCATCGCTCTGCCGCAACGGATAAGCTGCCCAATCGATGGTCGGTTGGTTTCAAAGGTTCCGGCATTGCTCTACACCTGCACCAGCTTGTCGTGATTGGCGCGCGCCTGCTCCATCAGCTTGTCGGCCAGCACACCTGCCTTATCGGTATCCACCAAAGGCGGTCTCAGCCGCATCAAGTGTTCGAACAGTTGGGTGTTCAGGTCTTCTTGTGCTGCGCGTTTGTGAGGGCTCCAGATATCCCGGTTACTTTGAAGTTCCTGCACCAGCAGGTCCACCAACTCCACGGTCACATCCTTCAGGCGCAGTAACTCAGTTGCCGTTGGTGTTTGACCAGCAGAAACCACATCCAGGACGGTACGCAAAAACGGCGCACAATGCTCGGGCAAGTCGCTGGGGGCATCGGCAGTTCCCGCCCTACCGGTGCGCAGCTCGTCGATGATTTTCTGCAGTTGCGCAATGACCTCATTCCACTGTTCGCCTAAGTTTTTCAGGATATCGTTCAAGCGTTCCGAGAGTTTGCGGTACAGCACCGGGTCTTCGTCGGTGTGCTTGCTAATATGCGAGCGAATCGCGTGCTCCATTTCGGAAGCCTTGGCGCGGTCGTTGGCGGCACGCGCCACGTGGCTATCAAACTCCGCATCACTTAGCTGAATCGGCGGAATTTTTGGATCGATGCCCAGCGAAATCACGTGGTCGTCGATCAGCTTGCGTACCTTGGCGCCAATATCCTTGCCCAATACCGGCGTGTCCTTGTAACGATTTCGGGCACGCGCATAGATGTAAGCCAGACGCTTGGCGTCGCCAGAATACGGCAAGCCTTCAGGGCGCGGCAGCACGGTATCCAACGATGCCAGAAAGGCTTTGAGTTTGACCGCGAACTCGGCGCGCAACTTCTCGCTGCCCAAAGCCTCGACACAGGCTTCGGCGTCATCGAGCGATTCAATGCCATGCCGACGAAACAGGTCCACCACGCGCAGATGCCGGTCGCGCAGTACCGGCACTTCGTCCTTTAGGCTGGCCAGTGCACCTGCTACGTCTTCATCAGCATAAGCCGCCAGCGCCTCCTTCAAATGCTGCGCCACGCCGTAATAGTCCACCACGATGCCGCACCGCTTGCCAAAGCCGGTACGGTTGACGCGGGCAATGGCCTGCAGCAATTCCGCCTCGCGGATGGGCCGGTCCAGATACATCACGCCTTCGATGGGCGCGTCGAAGCCGGTCAGCAACATCGACTTCACGACCAAAAAGGCCAATGGGTCGGTTTTCTCCGGCTTGGCTCCCTTGCCATCACTCAGCAGCAGAGGCTTCTTGAAGCGTTTGAGCAATTGCTCGTGCGCCGTGCCGTCGGTCCACCGCTTCCAGGCCGGGTCGTCATTGTTGCTGCCGGAAATGACGGGGGCGAATTCGATGCGGGCCAGCGTGTCGCGGTAGCGCCAAGCCTGCACCACCGCCTGCACCTTGGCCGGACGTTGGCACAGCGCTTCATCATCCAGCGCCTTGTCTTCGGGGGAAAGTGCCTGCGCTTCAGCCAGAAGCTCGTCACGTGCCTGCTGTAAGGCCTCGAAGTAGCGGATTGCCGCCAGGCGGCTGTAAGCCACCACCTGCGCCTTATAACCATTGGGCAGGATGTTGGTGACGTAGTGGCGAATGATGTCGCGCGCCTTATCGGCGATCAGCGTCGGGGCGTCGAAGATGTGGCTCTTGGTGGCGTACTTTTGCTTGATCGCCTCCAGTTCCTCAGGCGTGTGCTGGCGAAACAAATCCTCGAATAACTCGTCCAGGCTGGCCCCGTCCTTGATCGCGCCATTGGCGGTGCGGCCCTCGTACAGCACCGGCACCGTGGCGCCGTCGGCTTCGGCTTCCTTGATGGTGTAACGGTCGATGAACTCGCCGAAGATCTCGTGGGTGCGCTTCTTCTCGCCCATGATGATCGGCGTGCCGGTGAAGCCGATGCGCGCGCAGTTAGGCAGACCTGCCAGCAGATTGGCGTGCAGGTCGCCGGCCTGGGTGCGGTGGGCTTCGTCGACCAGCACCAGGATGCTGTCATCTTCATTGAGCACTTCGAACTTTTCTTCGGCTTTATAACCAGCCTTCGTTTGTTCTACTTTTGGCAGATCGTCTGCTGTCAGTGGCGCATCGCCCGCAATGTCGGAGTCACGGTATTTCTGGATCGTAGCAAAAATGAGTCCAGGCCCCTTGCGTCGTGCCAGCGTCTTGATGCCCGACGTACTCTCAGCCACGTCCACCACTTCGCCGGTCAGCGTGGCGGTCACGGATAACTGGCTCTGTAAGTCCTTACGGTCGGTGATGACGATCACCTTGAAGCGCCGCAACTGCGCATCCGCCCGCATCTTGCGCACCAGAAACACCATGGTGAGCGATTTACCGGAGCCTTGGGTGTGCCAAATGATGCCGCCGCGCTGGTCGTGCTCGCCATGTTGTCGTCGCGTCAGGCCGGTCTTGAGTCGAACCAAGGCGCGGTTGACGGCCCGGTATTGCTGATAGCGGCACACCGTCTTGATGGTTTGCCCGCCCGCCTGCATAAACAACATGAAATTCTGTACCACATCGAGCAGATGGGCGGGTGTCAACAGCCCGGCAATCAAACGCTCCTGCTCTGAGAGAGCGGACTTACCCAAACCGTGAGCCACCTCGAGTTCCGAACCCGTGCCATCCGGGCCGACCACCGTCTTCCATTGGGCGTAATGCTCGAAGGCCGCGCCGATGCAGCCTACCCTTGCCTCGTCGAAACTGGTGGCCACCAGCAACTGGTTGGTGGCGAACAGAGGCTCGTTGCCTTCGTTTTCATCCACCTCGAAGGCCGCCTTGCGCTGGTTGCTATAGCGCCGGAGCTGATCCACCGCCTCGGCCAGCGGCTCGGGGATGGATGGGCTTTTGCACTCCACCACCACCAGCGGGATGCCGTTTACCAGCAGCACCAGATCGGGCACGATGAACTGCTTGGCGCTGTTGAAGCCGGGCGGGCAATCGACGCGGTATTGGTTAATCACCGTGAAGCGGTTGTTAGCCGGGGTGTCCCAGTCGATGTAGCGGATGGTCTGGCCGCGGCCACCGTCCCAGCCGGGCAGGCCTTCAACGGTCAGGCCACGGATCAATAAAGCGGTGGCCTTTTCGTTGGCCTCCATCAGCTTGTGCGTGCCCAGCCGGGTGATGGCGGCGACGGCTTCTTGCAGCCGCGCCTCGTCCAGCCAGGGCAAACCGTCAGGCCCGGGATTCAGCGCGCGCAATTGTTCGCGCAGCAAACTCTCCTGAATCACCTCGGCAAAGCCGGTGCGGCCCGTGACCGACGGGTCATCAATGCTGCCTTCAATGTGCTGCCAACCCAGCGCCTGTAGCTGGGCTACGAATGGTTTTTCTGTCGTCTCAAGCTCGCAGCCCATCAATCCTCCTCACTTGTTTCGTCCGACAACGCAGCTAACTCGCGCTCAATCTGTTCGATGCTGGGCAGGCCGGTTTGCAGTTCGGCCGGCAGCGATTCCAGCAGTTTGTATTCGGCAATACCCATGGGCTGAGTCTTGTCGCCCAGGGCGTACTCGGCCACCACTTTGTTTTTGCTTTTGCACAGCAGCAGGCCAATGGTGGGGTTGTCGTGCTCGCTTTTCACCTGGCGATCCACGGCGGTCAGGTAAAAACCCAGTTGCCCCAGATGCTCCGGCTTGAACTTGCCGCCTTTGAGTTCGATCACCACATAACAGCGCAGCTTGAGGTGGTAGAACAACAAGTCGATGAAAAACTCGTCGCCGCCCACATTCAGCAGCACCTGCCGCCCGACAAAGGCAAAGCCAGCGCCCAGCTCCAGTAAAAACTGCGTCACATGCTGCACCAGCGCCTGCTCGACGGCGCGCTCCTGCGCATCATCGTGCAGGCCCAAAAAATCGAAGCGGTAAGGATCTTTCAGCGACTCGCGCGCCAAGTCCGACAAAGGCGCGGGCAGGCGCTGCTCGAAGTTGGTGATGGCCTGGCCGAAACGGGCGCGGGCATTGGTTTCGATCTGCATTACCAATATATTGCGCGACCAGTTGTGCTCAATGGCCTTCGCGGCATACCAGCGCCGCGCTTCGCTGTCATTCAACTTGTCCAGTAGGGCGATCTGGTGGTACCAGGGCAATTGTGCAAGCACCGCTTGCACAAATTCAGCCTCCGGCCAGGCTTGGGCAAAACTGCGCATGTACTTGAGGTTGCGCGGGGAAAAGCCCTTCATGTCCGGGAAGGCGGTGCGTAAATCCTGCGCCAGCCGTTCGATCACTTTGGCGCCCCAGCCTTCCCGGCCTTGCCGCTCCAAAATGTCGCGGCCAATCTGCCAGTACAACAGCACCAGCTCGCGGTTCACCGCCAGCGCGGCGCGCTGCTGGGCGGAGTGGATGCGGGTTTTGAGTTCGGCCAGCCAGTCGGTGTAACCGCTGGGGGGCGGGGTGAGGGAAACGGGGCGGTCGGTCATGGGATGGTTCCCTCTAGCAGGAGCGTGACGCGGACGCGGCCGGTGAGGAGGTCGTCCATCAATCCTGACTTTTCCGCAAATGCCTTAGCTAGATACTGCTGTTCGCTTTGAAGCTGTTGGTCAATGGCAGTTAATCGCTGACCAATCTCTCGCTGCTCATTGATTTCGACAGGTGCAGCGACTGGAACTTGGCGCAGTGCACCCAGCGTAATCTCAGCGAACGTAGTGCCTTTAATTTCGAGCTGAATTGCCTGCTGCGCACGAGAATGTCTAATTGCCCATAGCAGGAAATTTCCATCAGTATGCTCATTCGGGGAGATCTTGGCTGTCCCCTGCGTCAGGTTTGCCCCATTAAGATCACTTGGAACCGGCAGTACTTTTCCAACGGTTGCCCGGATTGCCATGACGATGTCGCCCGTCCGGACCTCCGAACGCGCATAGTTGCTCGCGATTCGCCGTGATGTGCATAGCATACCTTCACGAATTAAACAGTCGCCTGACATATCCCCTGTTCGAATATAAGGAACTCCAGTCGGCACGTGTGGCCCGGCCTGAACAATTCCGTACGTGATTTCCGATGAGGTGTAATCGGATAGTGGTCTCACATCCCACTCCTTTGGAATCCACCCCAGCGTCGATTTCTTGTAGAGGTGCGGCGCCTCGGCCTGTGGCGGGCGCAGTTCGCCGTTGGCGTCGATGCCGCGCGTCAGTAGGTCGTGCAGCAGGCCCTGCTTGACGGCCTTGAGTTTGGCGATGACCGCCTCGGTTTCGTGTATAGCGGTGTCGAGGGTGTCGAGGATTTGAGCCAATTTAGCTTGCTCAACACCACACTCTGGGTAGCTAAGTTCAAATTTTGTTAAGTCACTAAGCTTAATAAACTGAATTACAGATCCTGCGTGAGTGCGCGACAAACGATCTTTGAGGTGGTGCCTTAAAAAGTGGTAGACGTATCGAACATTCAAATCGAATTTATCAATCACATATGTTCTTTGATAAGCCTCAAACTTACCGCAAAAATATTGGACATTACCAACCTCACCATTACCCGCTACTAACAATGCCTCCGTATCAAACGAAAAGGAATTTGAATAGGTGTAGTTCTTTGAACATGTAAAAAAAGGATATATTCCAGATTTATCACCTTGATTGACATCCTTTTTCCCTGTGCGAATGAAGCAATGTGTACTTAGATAGCTGGTTTTAAATGGGGTGAGCTTAGACATAACCCAACCCCTTCAAGAACCCCTGGAGTGCCTTCGCTGCCTCATCGCGCCGGCCCTCGATCTCAGTCAGCGTTACCCGGTACTTATCCCACCAGTTCTCGAACGCGGCGACGATGGCCTTGCGCTGCGCGGCGATGTAGCGCTCGACGATGGCTTTCATGTCGTTGTGCAAGATGGTCAGCAGTAACTCGGCAGCGGCTTCCGACGTCAGGCTATCCACTGCGTCATCGATGTGCTGCTTGAAGCTATCGTTTTTGGCCTTGAGTTGTTTCTTGACGGCGCTGAGTTCCTTTTTCCAGACCTTGAGCTGTTCTTCGCTCACGGCGTTGTCTTCGTCGGCCTCATCCTCCGCCGCCTCGACGGCTTCGCCGTTCTCGCCCTCGGCATCCTTGGGACTGGCGGCCTTGATCTGACTGTCTAATTCAGCTTTCTTGGCTTCCAGCTCGGTGATGGCCTCGACAAAGTCGCTCATCAGGAACTTGACCAGCTTGTGCTCCAGCGGATTTTCCTTGCTGGCTTTGTCTTCCAGTGCGGTGACGATGCTGGTGCGCCAGGCGTCGGCCACGCCTTTGGCGCCGCGCGCCATCAGGGTGAGGAAGTCGTACTTGGTCTGGTACCAGAACCCAGCGACGATGCCACGCACCTGAAAAGGGTCGAGCAGGCCAATGGCCTCCAGGCTCTGGCTGAAGCTGGCCAGCAGGTCGTTACGCAACGCGACCAGGCTGGCGGCGTTGTCCATTTGCCCGGACAGTGCGGTGATGCGGCCGCTGTGTTCTTGCCACCATTGTTCGAAGGCGGCGCGGATGGCGGCCTCTTTGGCCACCAAGCCGGCATTGGTTTCGATAGCTGGCTTGAGAGCCTGCCGCTTGTCGAGGGCGGGTACAAAGTCGAAATACTTGGCGTCGCGTTCCACCATTAGGTCCAGCGGATTTAAGCCGTGGGCGTTGAACAAACTGAATTTGCCGGCCACCTCTGACTTGGGTATGCCGCCGACCAGATGGGCGCGCACGTCATGCGGTTCGGGGGGCGGCGCGTTGTCGGCATAGCGGCGAATGTTGAGGTTGTAGTCATTCTCTTTTAGCGCGGCGTTGTCGACGATGGCCGAGAAGCCGTCGATTTGTTTGAACTCATCAAAAGTCGTGACGATTTTCTCGATGTGCTCGGGCAGCAGGTAGTTCTGGGCGCGGCCTTCGAAAAATTCGCGGTCGGCGTTGATGAACAATACTTTACCCTGGCGTTCGGCAGGCTTGCCGCTGACGCGGTGGGCGCCGTTCTGCACCCGCTGGCGCAACACCAGAATGCAGGCGGGAATGCCGGTGCCGTAGAACAGGTTGGGGGCGACGCCGATGACGGCTTCAAGCAGGTCGTCTTCGATGATGCCGGCGCGGATGGTTTTTTCCTCGCCGCCCCGGAACAGCACGCCGTGCGGCATGACCGTGGCCACCATGCCGCCGTCGCGGGTGACGGCCAGCATGTGCTGCAGAAACATCAGGTCGGCTTTCTTGGCACCTAGCGGCACTTGGCCGTAGCGGAAGCGCTCGGCTTCGAATTTGGGTTTCCAGGCCGGTTTACCGTCGGCATCTTTCTCGGTATTGCCCCAATTGATGGAAAACGGCGGATTGGTCAGCACCCGGTCGAAGTGCATCAACTCGCCGCCTTCGACGTGCTGTGGCTCGGCCAGGGTGTCCTCGTTTTGCAGGTTGGCGGTGCTGATGCCGTGCAGCAGCATGTTCATCTTGGCAATGGACCACACCGTGCCGTTGAATTCCTGGCCGAACAGATTGGCCTTGCGGCCGTCTTCGCCATGCTCGTCGATGTATTCCTTGGCGGCGATCAGCATGCCGCCGGAGCCGCAGCAGGGGTCGTAGATGTCGTGTTTCAGTTCGGGCTTGATCAGTCGCACCATCATCCGCACCACCGAGCGCGGCGTATAGAACTCGCCGCCTTTCTTGCCGGCCGAATCGGCGAATTCGCCGATCAGGTATTCGTAGGCTGCGCCCAGCAGGTCGGGGAACTCGAAGTCTTCGTTGCGCAGCCGGTACAGGCTGAAATGGGTGATGAGCTGCTGCAGCTTGATATCGGGGATTTTGCTCTGGCCGATCTTGCGGGTGAAGTCGATGTGCTCGAGAACGTCATAGAGGCTGACGTTTTCGCCCTCGATCCCGGCCAGCGCCTTGCTCAAAAGGTTGCCGACGTTGGCCTGGCGCGAATTGTCGACCAAGTAGCTGTAGCGCGACTCTTTCGGCACCCAGAAATAGCCGTCTTTTTTGTACCAACGTTTGTTCTCGGCCGCGGCTTCCGCGTCGGCGAGCGGCTTGCCCGCATCGAGTTCGAGCTGGATCACTTCTTCTCGGCGCTGTTCGAACACGTCGGAACAACGCTTGAGGAACAGCATCCCGAAGATGTATTCCTTGAATTCAGAGGCATCCATCTTGCCGCGCAGGATATCGGCGGCTTTGAAGAGGTGGCGTTCTAGTTGAGGTAAGGTTAAGGGCATTTAGCGTTCCTACTATTCATTGGCTTGATAGTAACAATTAATCTTTGTTTTGAAGATAGTTCCGTCGATTGGCTTGCTTTATAGCTTTTGGGGCGCAGGCTCTAGTCGCTTGGTTTTTCAACGGAATCCTCTGCCTGCTATTGCACTACGTTTTCAGGAATTAACGACTCAAGCAGATTTGGAAATGTGGCCGGCCATCGAAAATAAAGCACTTGCCCCAAGCTTGAGTAACCGCCGCTGCAGATTTCCCGTTTTTTTGGGCGCAGTTACCGAAGGTAGCGAAGGTAGCGAAGGTAGCGAAGGTAAGACGAGCTATAACTGAATCTGGTGTTTGGTAGTTGAAGAGAAGCGGCGTATCTGGTTGATTATTTGTGACCAAACAAAACGATCAAAACCAAGGATACGCCACCATGAAGAAGAGTAATGTAATCGACCTGTCGAGTCGAGAAGAGAACGCCGATCTTTTGACCGATCTGATTCGTCAAGGCGCGCGGAAGTTAATAGCGCAAGCCATCGATGCCGAATTGGCTTCCTATCTGGAAGCCTTCAGCGAACGGAAGTTAGGCGATGGTCGGGCCGCCGTCGTGCGTAACGGATTCCAACCTGAGCGTGAGATTCAGACAGGCATTGGCCCCGTAGCGGTGAAGGTTCCCAAGGTTCGGGCAAAAGACGGCCAAGGGGCTACCTTTCGTTCGGCGTTGGTGCCACCGTATGTGCGCAAGACACGTTCCTTATCGGCTGCATTGCCCTGGTTATACTTGAAAGGTATCTCCAGCGGTGAAATGGAAGCCGCACTGGAAGTCCTGGTTGGCCCGGATGCCACGGGGTTATCAGCCAGCACCGTGGCCCGTTTGAAACGCGAGTGGGCGGCGGAATATAACGATTGGCGAACCCGTCGCCTGGACCGAGATCAGTGGGTCTATATCTGGGCTGATGGCATCTACAGCGGGCTGCGAGCGGAAGATGTCAAGCTGTGTGCCTTGATCATCATCGGGGTCAATGAGCGCGGGGAAAAACGATTTCTGGCGATTGAAGACGGTGTGCGCGAATCGACGCAGAGTTGGCGGGAAGTATTGCTGGGCTTGAAAGCACGCGGTATGAACAGTCCCAAACTAGCCATTGGTGACGGCGCAATGGGTCTCTGGGCCGCGCTGGACGAGGTTTACAGCGACACCCGACAACAACGCTGCTGGGTGCATAAAATGAACAACGTCCTGAACCGCGTTCCAAAAGCGGTGCAACCCAAGATGAAGCAGTCGCTGTACGACATTTGGCAGGCTGACACCCAAAAGAACGCCGAACGCGCCTTCGACCAGTTCGCCACGCTCTATGACGCCAAATATCCCAAGGCGGTTGAATGTCTGTATCGCGACCGGCATGAACTGCTGGCCTTCTATGACTTTCCGGCTCAGCACTGGCAAAGCATTCGAACAACCAACCCCATCGAATCAACCTTCGCCACTATTCGCCATCGCACCAAGCGTGCCAAAGGCTGTCTCGCCCGCGATGGCATGTTGCACATGCTATTCAAACTGGGACAAACGGCTGAGAAAACCTGGCGACGCCAGCGAGGATTTGATTATCTCGCCAAAGTGATTACCGGGGTTCCGTTCAAGGACGGCATTGAGCTAGAAACCGGCAATCAGATCGCCGCTTGATCAAGGCCTGAACACCAGATTTGACAATAGCTCAGGTAAGACCTGCCAGCCGTGTAAAGACTCTTGGTCAAAAACTGCTGCTACGGTGTCGGAAATAAGACAAAAATCTGACTGGAAATTTAGCTTTTGCAGCTAAGTGTCTGACAGCAAAAAAGGTTGTAACGTTATCCACAAAAACTGTGGATAACACTGGGGATAAAAAGTTTTTTAAGCCGCTAAATGCCTAATTTTTGGGGCGTTTGCTTAGATTGACTCGATTTTAGCCACGAATTTATCTAATTCAAAATCAATGGCTTACACGCGAAAAAGCATGGCTTGGAGACTAAGATCGCACCATGATTGCGCATCGATAGTGTCAAGTGGTTTTTTGTGAATAATTAAAATAAATGCCTTGCATTTTTCCATGTGCCGTCTAGCCCTTTTTCGCCCAAAACCATGTTAACTATGTTTGCCGCCCGGTCATTCCTTTGTCATTAACTACCCTGTTAATGTCGCTATTTGAGCGCCAAAACCAGCCAATGCTTTGGCCGTGCTTCCCGACGATCAGATTGATTCAGCACTCAATAAAGGCTTCATCTAGCTAAATTAGTGGCTGGAATGGTTTTTCATCAACCTGTTAGGCCAATGCGTTTTCCATCGTTACGTCATCATTCAAATGATGGTAGGTGGGTTCGATCTGCGTGATACTGGTGCCGCACATTTCCGCGTTTGTGCAACTTTATGGAAAAAACACAGCAAAAGCGGCGATTGCTTTTGCTGTGCGAAACTTTTGTGTAACTTTAATTATTAATTAAATCAAATAATTAACTTTAAGGTATTACTCCCATTCAATCGTCGCCGGCGGCTTGCCGGAAATGTCGTAAGTCACCCTGGAAATCCCCGGTACTTCGTTGATGATGCGCCTTGAGACCAAATCCAAAAAGTCGTAAGGCAAATGCGCCCAACGGGCGGTCATGAAGTCTATCGTTTCGACGGCGCGCAGGGCCACGACGTAGTCGTATTTGCGGCCGTCGCCCATCACGCCGACCGATTTGACCGGCAGGAATACCGCAAAAGCCTGGCTGACTTGGTTGTACAAATCATGGCGATACAGTTCTTCGATGAAGATGGCGTCGGCCTTGCGCAGCAGATCGGCGTAGGATTTTTTGACTTCGCCGAGGATGCGCACGCCCAGGCCGGGGCCGGGAAACGGGTGGCGGTAGATCATGTCGGCCGGCAGGCCCAGTTCCAGGCCGAGTTTGCGCACTTCGTCCTTGAACAGTTCGCGCAAGGGTTCGACCAGTTTCAAGGTCATATTTTCCGGCAGGCCGCCGACGTTGTGGTGGGATTTGATCAAATGCGCCTTGCCGCTCTTGGCGCCGGCCGATTCGATCACGTCCGGGTAAATCGTGCCTTGCGCCAACCACCGAGCGTCGGTCAGTTTGCCGGCTTCCTCGTCGAAGATTTCCACGAACAGGCCGCCGATGATTTTGCGTTTTTGCTCCGGGTCGTTGACGCCGGACAGCGCGGCCATGTAGCGGGCCTCGGCATCGACGCGGATGACTTTGATGCCCATGTGCTGAGCGAACATTGCCATGACCTGGTCGCCTTCGTGCAGGCGCAGCAGGCCGGTATCGACGAAGACACAGGTCAGTTGCTCGCCGATAGCTCGATGCAGTAAAGCCGCCACCACCGAGGAATCGACGCCGCCGGACAAGCCGAGAATGACTTGGTCGCTACCGACTTTTTCCCGCACCGCGTTGATGCTGTCTTCGATGATGTTGCTGGCGTTCCACAGCGCCGCGCAGCCGCAGATGTCCAATACAAAACGGCTCAGGATGCGGCCGCCTTGCTTGGTGTGGGTGACTTCCGGGTGGAATTGCAGCGCGTAGAAGTTGCGCTCTTCGTCGGCGATGCCGGCAATCGGTGCGCCGTCGGAGCTGGCGATCAGTTTGAAACCGGCCGGTAGTTCGACCACGCGGTCGCCGTGGCTCATCCACACGTCCAGCAGGCCGTAACCTTCCGCAGAGACGTGGTCTTCGATTTCCTTTAACAATTTGGAGTGGCCGCGGGCGCGGATTTGGGCGTAGCCGAATTCGCGGTGGTCGGACGATTCGACCTTGCCGCCCAATTGCTCGGCCATGGTCTGCATGCCGTAGCAGATACCCAGTACCGGCACGCCCAATTCGAACACGGCTTGCGGCGCGCGCGGAGTGTCGCTGCTGGTCACGGTCTCCGGCCCGCCGGACAGGATGATGCCTTTGGCGCCGAAGTTTTTGACTTCGGCGTCGCTACTGTCGCAGGAATAAATCTCGCAATAGACGCCGATTTCGCGGATGCGGCGGGCGATCAGTTGCGTGTACTGCGAACCGAAGTCGAGGATCAGGATTTTGTCGGAATGGATGTTGGCGGCGGCAGAATTTGTCACGGGCTAACCTTCGAAGATGCTGGAGAGGCCTTAACCGGTTAAGGCCTGTTTGAATTGCAAGTAGCGCGGTTGGCTGTCACAGCAGCCGATGTTCGCGGTAAAGTTGGTCGAGCAAGACTTTGCTGTCGGCGACTTGTTGGCTCAAATTGCGTTCGGCAATTGCGCGTTGCAACTTTTTCACGAAGCGCAGATACGGCGCAGCCCGCATGTAATGGCGCAAATTGGTATGCCCTTTGACGATATTGCCGATGCGTTCGGCATTGCCGGCCACAGTCCAATTCGCTGCCGATGGGGCTTCTGCCGCCTGGAAAAACATCGTCAAATTGCCGCCGTCTGCCGACAGCAAATGGCCCACTGCATGCAGGCCGGCTTTCTCGCCCATCTTCTGCAAAGTCTGCACGTTGAAGTTGAACAAATGCGCTTCGTGGAAGCTGCTGGCCGGCGATTGGCAAACCGCTTCGACATTCGGTACTTCCACCACCAGCGTCGCGTCCGGTTTCAGTAACTTGCGCAAAATGCCGAGCACGGAACACGGGTCTTCGGTGTGTTCCAGCACATGCCAGATGGTGATCAAGTCGAAGCTGGCTTCGGCAAAGTCGCCGTCCTGGACAAAACCGATCTGCAAGTTCAATTGGTACTGGGCTTTGGAATATTCGGCATAGCCTTTATTCGGCTCGATGCCTTGAATATCGTGGCCCAGAGCCTTCATCAAGTAGGCGAACTCGCCGCCGCCGGTGCCAACGTCGAGCATGGTTTTGCGGTTTTGCAGCAAATGCTTGATCTTGTCGTGGCGCTCTATCGCCACCCGGCCGGCCCGCAATATGTGCTTGGCTTTGGGGGCATAGGTGTTTTTGTAATCCAGCCGGTATTCTTCCTCGTAAAATTTCCGGGGATCGTGCGGAAACGGATCGCTCCAGACCAAGCCGCATTGGTCGCAAATCACGGTGCGCAATGGCGCGCCGCTTCGGCTACGCATGGACAGCACGCTAACGTGCCGGTTGCCGCATAAATTGCAGGGGGTCGAAGAAGTTTCTGACATTGCGCTGACTTGGGGTGTGAAGGTTGCGATTCGTAGCGGACCGGGTGCGGTCCGCTGCCTAAACCGGCGGTGGCCGGTTTTAGTTCATATGGTAATTCGGCGCTTCTTTGGTAATCGTCACGTCATGGACGTGGCTTTCGCGCATGCCGGCATTGGTCACGCGCACGAATTGCGCATTTTCCCGCATCTCGGCGATGGTGCTGTTGCCGGTATAGCCCATGCTGGAACGCACGCCGCCCAATAATTGGTGGATGATGGCCAACACGCTGCCTTTGTAAGGTACGCGGCCTTCGATGCCTTCCGGCACCAGTTTTTCCACCTGGTCCGTGTCTTCCTGGAAATAGCGGTCGCTGGAGCCTTGCTGTTGCGACATCGCCCCCAGCGAGCCCATGCCGCGGTAGGACTTGTAGGAGCGGCCTTGGAACAGTTCCACTTCTCCCGGCGCTTCTTCGGTACCGGCGAACAATCCGCCCAGCATGACGGCATAGGCGCCGGCCGCCAGGGCTTTGGCAACATCGCCGGAGTAACGGATACCGCCGTCGGCGATCAGGGGCACGCCGGTGCCCTTCAACGCGGCGGCGACGTTGGCGACCGCAGTGATTTGCGGCACGCCGACGCCGGCGACAATGCGGGTGGTACAAATCGAGCCGGGGCCGATACCGACTTTGACGCCGTCGGCGCCGGCTTCGACCAGTGCTTTGGCCGCCGCCGCGGTAGCGATGTTGCCGCCGATGACCTGCACCTGCGGAAAGTTTTGTTTGACCCAGCGCACCTTGTCCAGCACGCCCTGGGAATGGCCGTGGGCTGTGTCGACAATAATCACGTCGACGCCGGCTTCCACCAACGCTGCGGCCCGCTCGCCGGTATCCGTGCCGGTACCGACCGCGGCACCGACCAGCAAGCGCTCCTGTTCGTCTTTGCAGGCTTGCGGATTGTCTTTGGCTTTTTGGATATCCTTGACGGTAATCATGCCGCGCAAATGAAAGTCATCGTTGACCACCAATACTTTTTCGATGCGGTGGGTATGCAGTTTTTCAATGACTTCTTTATGGGTAAACGATTCGTTTACCGTCACCAGTTTATCCTTGGGCGTCATGATTTGGCTGATCGCCACGTCCAGCCGGGTTTCGAAACGCAAATCGCGGCTGGTGACGATACCGACCAACTCTTCGCCGTCGACTACGGGTACCCCGGAGATGTTTTTGGCCCGGGTCAATTCCATGACTTCCCGCACCGTGACGTAGGGCGATACCGTGATCGGATCCTTGATTACCCCGCTCTCGTATTTTTTCACCCGCCTGACTTCCGCCGCTTGTTGCTCGACGGTCATGTTTTTGTGAATGATGCCGATACCGCCTTCCTGAGCGATGGCGATTGCCAAGCGGGCTTCTGTTACGGTGTCCATCGCCGCCGAGACCAGCGGAATATTCAGTTTGATTTTGCGGGTGAGCTGGGTTTTCAGCTCGACTTCGCGCGGAAGCACGCTGGAATGGGCGGGAATCAATAAAACGTCGTCAAAGGTGAGAGCTTCTTGAATGATTTGCATAAATCACACCTGGGGGCTAATCGTGGATAAGCCAGCCATTGTACAACTTTACCGAGGTTCCGAAAAACCGGAAATAGTCAAGGACTTACTCGCCCCGGTTGTCTCGCGCCGAAAGTGCGGCAACAATGGCGCGATATTCCGCCATTTTCGGCCGGTGCAGGAATATTCCCAAGCCATGCATCAGGCTGAATATGTATAAGGTGTTGAAGCCGTCGCCCAGCACGATCATGATCGGCCCGAACAGGCCGACCCATTCGATCAGCGCCTGGCTGACGGCGATCGTCGTGAAATAGCGTTGCCCCGCCGTTCTCGGACCGGGCATGGTCTGGTTCAGCCGCAGCAAAATATGTTTGGTCAGATTGGTTAAAGGAAACAATACGATCGCGACGGCGTACAGCACGCTACGCACCAATACCCGCCGCTCTTCGCTGACCGTAATCTGTAACTCATTGCCCCAGACCTGGCAAACGACGTTGTAAACAATCAGCATCAGCAGCATGGCGGCGCAGACCAGCCAATGGCTGCGTAAAGCGGCGGACGGCGTTGGGGCAATGGCGGACATTAAGCGCTCCTGTCGAGGCGGTTGCGGTAATCGCGCAGAATAACAACAAAGGCCACGAAGTCGTAAGCCGCGTGTATCACGACCGGCGTCAGCAAATTGCGTTCGCCGCCGTAGTCCAGCAGGGTTCCCAAATACAATCCCATCAGAAACGCCAGCAATGCATATAAAGGAGTTACGGCGTGCACCAGGGCAAAAACGACGTTGCTGAACAGCAAACCGAGTTCGGCATTCCAGCGTAATTCCAGCCATGGTTGCAAAAAGCCGCGGAACAGCGCCTCTTCGGCGAAACCGGCGATGCAGGCCAAAACCAGCAAGTCGGCCCAATGCCGGTCACTTAACCTGGCGCCCAGAGTTTCCAGCAGCAATTCGCGGATGGTTTGCAACGGCGGATACGCCAAATGTTGCAACGCAAAAAACAACAGCAATAGCGGCACCGTCGCCAGTAGCCCGATCGCGACGGCGCTTTCCGAAAAATACAAGTCCTGAAACGGATCGACGTCGGCCAACCAGCCGAACAGCAAAGCCAAGCCCGCTAATGCCGACTCGAAATAGCAAGCGGCCTTAAAAAAGTTATCTGTGGAGAACGGGCTGGATTTCATCGGCGGAAACGGCCTAGATCGACAAGGGCTGAAAATTCTAAACAAAAACCGTTAAAATTGGCAGGGTTACCTCAGGAGTGGCAAACATGAACTGCTTTATCTACAAGAGCCTGAAGAAGGACGAACTTTACCTGTATTTGGATAAAAAAGACGATTTTTCGGCAATTCCGGCCGAACTGTACAAAAGTTTGGGCCGCTTGGAGTTTGTCATGGAGTTGGAACTGACGCCGCAACGTAAGCTGGCGCGAGCCGATTCGGCCAAAGTCATCGCCAGCCTGCAAGCCAAGGGTTTCTTCGTGCAGATGCCCCCGACGCTGTTCTCCGCCGTCCAAGCCGACGCCGCCCGGCAACTACACTGAAAGCGAGCTAGCCATCACAATCCGTGCTAACATGCCGGCATTCGGCCGCTAGGGCCTTTTTGTTCTCATCCGGATACGTAACACATGTCAGACAATTCATTCGCACTCGAAGAAGACAGTAAGTCTAAAGGCATACTCTGGGGATTCGGTACGCTGGTAGGCATCGTCCTTGTGGTCATGCTGATTTTAGGCGAGTGGTGGAGCCGGGAGCCCGCGCAGTTCAACGTTCAGGACGAAGCGATCGAACGGATGAACGTGACCCATACCGACCAGATGCCGATCGGTTACGTTTACGCCAATACGCTGGCCCACATCGCCGACGTGATTTTGTTCAAAGCCGGCGGTTATTTATCCAACGACGTCGCCCCGCCGGGCCTATTCTGCGACAACATCCAGAACTTCGAATACGGCGCTTTGGTTATGCTGCGCGACGGCACCACCGCATTACGTAACCACTTTGCCAGAGACCAGTCGCAATCGGCGGAAGACCCGGATTTAGCGAAAGCGGAACCTTATTTTTATTACGAGCGCAATTCCTGGGCCTTGCCGTCCACCGAGTCGGAATATATCAAAGGGATCGAGGCGTTACATGGCTATATGTCGCGCTTGCAAAACCCGTCTTCAACCTCGAAAGCGGCCCAATTCCACTCCCGCGCCGACAACTTGTGGCAATACACTGAGGTCGTGATCAAGCGTCTGGGCGGTTTGTCGACCCGTCTTGCCGCCAGTACCGATAAATTTGCCGGCGCCGCACACGGCGATCCTTCCAACCCGGTCGATATCAACATGCCGACCATCGGCCAGACGCCTTGGATGGAAATCGATAACGTGTTCTACGAAGCGCGCGGCTCCTGCTGGGCCTTGCTGCACATCCTGCGCGCGATCAAGCACGATTTTTCCGACATTCTGCTGGATAAGCGGGCAATGAATACGCTGGACAACATGATCCAGGCGCTGGAAAACGCGTTGACGCCAACGCTGAGCCCGGTGGTACTGAACGGTGACGGCTTCGGCATTTTTGCCAACTACTCGCTGGCCATGGCCAACTACATTGCCCGTGCCAATGCTGCCGCACTCGACTTGCGCGACGTGATGAACAGAGGTTAAACCGCGGCCATGCAGGAACAAATCAACGAAAATCTGAAAAAAATCGAAACCTGGAAACGGGTGATATTTATGTTGGTTTTCGCCGCAATAGACAGTTTGGTCAAACTGCTGTTGTGGCTGGTGATTTTGCTGCAGGTCGGTTCGGTACTGTTTACCGGCGCCGCCAACGCCAACATTCTCAACTTCGGCCGCAGCTTGTCGACCTACCACTACCACATCCTGCTGTTTTTGACTTTCAATACCGAGCAATTGCCGTTTCCGTTTTCCGATTGGAACGAAACCGCCAAGCTGGAGTTGCTCGACAAACCCTAAGCCCCCATGGACGGCCGTCCGCGCAAAATCATCCACATCGATATGGATGCGTTTTACGCGGCGGTCGAACAACGCGACCACCCGCAATACCGGAACAAACCGGTCATCGTTGGCGGCAGGCCCGATTCGCGCGGCGTGGTCGCCACCTGCAGTTACGAAGCTCGCCAATTCGGCGTACGCTCGGCCATGCCATCTGCCCATGCCTACCGGCTTTGTCCGCAGGCCATCTTTATCAAGCCGCGTTTCGACGCCTACCGCGAAGCCTCGGCAATCATCCGTAGCGTGTTCGCCCGTTACTGCGACTGCATCGAACCGCTATCTCTGGACGAAGCCTACTTGGACGTCAGCGACACGGAGCTTTGCCAAGGCTCGGCCACGCTGTTGGCCAAGCAAATCAAACAAGACATCCTGAAACAAACCCGGCTGATTGCATCGGCCGGCGTTTCCTACAATAAATTTCTGGCTAAACTGGCCTCGGACATGGGCAAGCCGGACGGACTCTATCTGATCACGCCGGAACAAGGACCCGCATTTGCCGAGCGCTTGGATATCGGCAGGTTTCACGGCATCGGCCCGGCCACCGAACAGAAAATGCGCGAGTTAGGCATCAATACCGGCAAGGATTTGAAAGCCGTGCCGCTGCCGGTATTGCACCAGCATTTCGGCAAGGCTGCCCGGCATTATTTCGACATCGCCCGCGGTATCGATTTGCGCCCGGTCAACGCCTACCGGCCGCGCAAGTCGGTCGGCGTCGAAACCACCTTCGAACAGGACTTGGCGGACCTCGGCGCGATTCAGCGCCAGTTGCAGGATCTGATGCGCACCGCTTTGCAACGGTTGGCGGAAAAGCGCATGACTGCGTATACCTTGACGGTAAAAATCAAATTCCAGAATTTCGTGCAAATCACCCGCAGCCGCACGTTATCCGAACCGGTCGCGGATAATCCGGCGTGTGCATTACTGCTTACCGAGTTAGTAAAAAACACCGGCGTCGGTTCCAGTAAGGTCCGTTTGCTCGGCGTCACGCTATCCGGCCTGGATAGCGGCGACGCCACCTTGAAGCCTCACCGGCAGTTGGATTTATTCGATTATGTCCAAGAGGGTGTAGGCCAATGCCGTTAAATAAAGCAACTCGATTTTCACGCCTCTGTTTGAAAAGTACCCCGCTAAACGGCTGCCGGGTCGATACAGAAGCGTTTCATTTCTCCATTTAGCGGCTATGCTACTGCGGAAATAATGCCGGTACGGGCGCGTTTGCTTCGGAAACCGGCAATCGATAATCGTCGGCCGGGAGGCGTTGATATGTACCGATTTCTGAATGCGGTTTTGCGTAACCGGCCGGCCGGGTTTGCCGCGGTCATTTGGCTGGCGATAACACTGGTGCCCGCCGCCGCCGTTGCTGGCAGCCCTTTCTACCTGACCGCCGAACGCAGCTTCAGCAACACCGAAGCGCCCAGCATCCGCCTGGACTATACCGTCACCGACCAGCCGATGCTGATCCGGGTGCTAAAAGCCGATAACCTGGAAAACTTTCTCGACGGCCAGTTCAACGTCAGCCGTAGCTACGAACAGCCGGTCAGCGAACTCAACCCCGGCCATTATTTTGCGAAGGGCTTGAACAATGCCCAATCGCCGCTGAAACTGCTACGCGGCATGCTGGATGTGGAATTTCGCAAATCCTTGAAAGACACAGCGTTCAGCGGCTCGGTGCTGACCGTGACCGACAAGCCGCTGGCGGCCGTACCGCAGCAAATTTTGGTGGCGCCGCCCAAGGGCTTTAAGGTGGTCAAGGAAGCCTATCTGGACTTGCTGCGCAACGGCCAGCAAACCCACGATCTGGGCTGGTGGTTTAACGAAGACAGCTGGAGCGAGCACCGCTACAAAGTTCGGCAGATTGCGCTCGATCCGTTGCCGGACGGCCTGTATTTGTTGCAGGCGGTGCAAGGCAAGACCGAAGCGCAATGCCTAATTCAAGTCAGCAGTTTAGCGGTTCAAGTCAAGCAATCCAGCGCGCAGTTGCTGGTGCGGGCAATGAACCGCGATTTGCAACCTCTCGCCAATGCCAACGTCAGTATCCGCGACGGCCGCGGCCGTTGGCAAACGCTGCCCGGAACGACCGACGCTGCCGGCGAATTGCGCTTCGACAACCCGGACGGTGTGTTGGACGGCAAGTTGCTGGTCCGGGTCGATGCGCCGGCCGCCAAGCCGGGCGAGGCGGTGCGAACCGCGCTGACCGGCACCGACTTTTTGCCTACCCAAGCCAAGGACGATGCGGTGTTCGTGATGACCGACCGGCCGATCTTCAAACCCGGCGAAACCTTTTTCTATAAAGGCATCGTCCGCAATTTGCAGGACGGCCAGCTAAAAATACCGCCGTTTCAATCCAAGCAAACCGACGTATCCCTGATCCGCGCCGACGGCAATGCCACCGGTTTACAAGGCCAAACCCAGTTAACCGATTTTGGCTCGTTCTCCGGCAGCTTCGAGCTCGATCCCGGCCAGACGCCCGGCCTGTACCGCTTGCTGGCCGAGATCGACCACAAAGCCTACGGCGGCGAATTCCGGGTGCGCGATTACATCAAACCGACGTTTTATCTGGAATGGCTGGAACGCAGCCCCAGCGTGCAGGCCGGCCAGCCGTTCAATCTGAAGTTCCGCGCCAAACGTTACAGCGGCGGCGCGCCGCAGAACGTTAAATTCGAAGTGTTTCTGTACCGCAAGAAGTTCGAGGCGCCGCAGTTCGTCGTCGAAGCCGGCGCCGGGCTATCCGCCGGTAACGACTATTTCGGCCAGGTAAAATCCGCCGCGCCGTTGACCCAGCCGCAGCGCCTATTCAGTTCGATCGAGGCTCGCCAGGCCGCCGAAGCCAGCAACCCGTGGGAAACCGCCGCTAAATTGACCGACGACGGCGACGGCAGTTTCGAATTTATCGTGCCGGTTGCCGACCAGGATCAAGCCAATCAGGAATGGATTTACACCCTGATGGTGCGCGCCCAGGACGCCGCCGGCGGCAGCGCGATTTTGACCGACAGCATTTACGCTACCTTGGCCGAAGCCCAACCGGCGCTCAGATTTAACAAAACCGTCGCGGCGGTCGGCGATCAGGATTTGCAGATTTTGCTGCAGTCCAGTTATGCCGACGGCAAACCGGCGCCGAAAGCCGGCGGCGTGCTGGACGTGACCTTGGAGCAACCCGGCAGCGGCAAGCGCAGTCTGGTGAAACTGGATATCGCCACCGACGCCAACGGCCAACAAAAACTCAGTGTGCCGGCCTTGAAAGAATTTGGGCGGCTAACCGCGGTTGCCCGGCTGGAAAGTTTGGATGGCCGGGCGATGAACCATAGCGCTACCTCGCAACCGGCGACCTTGATCGTGGCCGGCAGCGGCGGCGAAGCGGTAGCCGACAACCCGGAGTTGGAGCTGTACACGCCGACCACCATCCTCAGCCCCGGCGAGCAAGCCAAAGTCTTTGCGTTGCTGCCCAAAGCCTGGGGTAACAACGAAGCCGGCGCGATCTGGGAAACCGTGGCCGGCGCCAAGTTGTTCGACAGCCGCAGCGCCCAGGCGCAGGGCCGCAGCCGTTGGTTCGAAGTGACCGCCAAACCCGAATACGGCACCGGCTTTTACCACACCGTCACGGTGCCGGTAGCCGGCGGCAAATACAAAGAACAAACTTTGGGCTTCCGCATCGTGCCGTGGGAGAAGCGGCTGCAAATCGCCATCGAACCGGCTCAGGCTGAAGCTGAACCGTTAAAACCGACGCAAATCAAATTGCAGGTCAAACGCGCCGACGGCAGCCCGGCCGCGAACACCGAACTGGCGGTATCGATCGTCGATCGCGCCGTCTACGCAGTACAAGCCGAATTCCGTCCCGGCATTTTCGACTTTTTCTATCCGCTGCAACGCAGCAATTTGTCGACCTACTATTCCGACGACCTGCAAGGCTACGGCTATGCCGACTTGCTGCGTAAGCCCAATTTCGCGCTCAGCGCGTTGAAAAGCCAAAGCAAGTTGGCGAAAAAAGCCATGCGCGACACCGCCGGCTGGTTTCCGCATGTGGTCACCGACGCCGCCGGCGTGGCTACGATTAACGTCGATATGCCGGCCAACGTCACCGAATGGTTGGTCACTGCCGTAGCCAGCGACAAAGACGGCCGGCTCGGCGAAACCACCGGCCAGTTCCGCACCAAAACCGACATTGCCGTCGATATGGTCGGCCCGCAATTTTTGCGCAGCGGCGACGAAGTGGAATTGGCGGTGAAATTGACCAGCCATTGGCCGGGTCCGGTCAAAGTCTCCGGAAATTTAAGTTTGACCGACAACCTGCTAGGTCAGGACATCAATTTAACGCCGAATGCCGAATTGGCCGCCAAGGCGGAGCAATTGTGGCCGCTACGTCTGACCGCCGGCCCGCAGCCCGGCAATGCCACGTTAAAAGCGGCGTTGACTGCGCCGAGCACGGTCAAGGTCGGTGGTGCCGAGGAATTCGATCTGCCGATTCAAGCCGCGGCCATGCCGCAAGTCTATGCCGCCGAACGGCGCGACGGCGGTTTGCATTTCGATATCCCCGAGCAAGCCCAGCCCGCGCAACTGACCGTACGGGTCAATTCCGGCCTGCTCGGTGCTGCCTTGCAGGCGGCGGCGATGCTGGTGCAGTACCCTTACGGTTGCACCGAACAATTGGCGCACAGCACGGTGCCGAATCTGGTATTGCTGGACTTGATCGAACGCGCCGGACTCAAACCGGAGCAACTCGGGCCGTTGGAAAAAACCTTGCAGCGTGCCAAACAGAACGCCGCGCTGGGCATCCGCAAACTGATCCAAAACCAGAAAGCCGACGGCGGCTTTGCGTTGTGGCCCGGCGATGCCGAGCCCAGCCTGCCGGTCACGCTGATCGCGATGCAGGCTTTGAAATACGCCGAGGAACTGAAACTGGAAGGCACGACTTCGGCTTATAACAAAGGCTCGGATTGGCTGGCCCAGCAAGCCAATACCGCCCAGGTGTTGGACGGCTTTACGCTGGCCGGCTATTCGGCGGTCGGTTACATCTATCAGGCGCCGTGGGAGCGGCAGGCCGAGTTCGTCGAAAAAGTCGCCGCCGACCCGCAAGCCGGCAGCGAGGATTTGACGGCGGCGCTACGCATATTGACGGCCTACCGAAACCAAAGCTGGCATGCCTTCAACCAGCAAATGAAAAACCAGCCCGATCTGGCCAAGCGTCTGAGCAAACGCCTGCAACAGGCGCTGGAGGCCGTCGATCCGGCCAATTATCAAAGCCAGCGCGGCCAGTTGGCGGACCGGCTAGGCTTCCGCTTCGGCTTACCCAGCGCGGTCTCGGCCGGCCTCGGCGCGTTGCAGGCCGCTGCCGACTTGCCGCCGGCATTGGAAACCAAACTGAAGCGGCTATTGCTGCAAAGCCAGCAACACGGTTACTGGGTCTCTACCTACGATACCGCGCAAGTCATCTTCAACACCCGCGAGTTATTGAGTAAGGAAGCCGCGGCCGCGCAAAGCCAAAAAGCCCGAACCCTGAAAGTCGCCGGTACAGCCGGTGCCTTGGGCAACTTGCAACGCATCCCCGGCGGATATCTGGGCCGCTTCGATAAGCTGCCGGCGGCCGGCGAACTGGCCGATCTGCGTATCGCCGATCTCAACGACACCGACATGGCTTCGGCCACGTTACAAGTGGAACTGCCGTACCCGGCCGTCGTCGCCCGTGACACCGGTTTGAATGTAGAGCGTAGTTTCCGCCGGATTACCGGCAGCGGCAGCGAAGCGGTCGACCTGAGCCAGGCGCTGCATGTCGGCGATGTCGTGGTCAGCGAGGTCAAAATCAAACGCAACGACGACCCCAACCGCTTGCCGGCCGGCAGCGACTTCGTCGTCGTCGAAGACGGCATCCCGTCGCTGGCGGAAGGCCAGGAAAACGACCAAGCCTACCTGGCCGACGCCAAACTGCAAGCCGGCGACGACAGCTATTGGGCCAGCGTCAAGGAAACCCAGCGCTACCCGGATCGCATCGTCCGCGTTGCCAAACTGCAACCCGGCGCCGAATTGAAACTATATCAAGTCTGGAAAGTCGCCCGCCCCGGCATCGCCTCGATCCCGCCGGCCAGCGGGTTTGATATGTATAACGAGGCAGTGCAGGGGAATAGTTTGGCGGGGCGGGTGAGCGTGGTGAGATAGTGGGAATATGCAATCAGGAGATCATTCAAAAATGATGACCATCTTCGATGGAACCTCTAGTATGTTCGCCCTTACGGGTTATCGACTAAAAACTCGATTGATGTTTGCTAGCTGAGAGCCACAATCAAAATTTAGGATTGGTAACACATGACTAAAGTTGTCGCTTTCGACGAATCAGGTAACACCGGTACGGATTTATTGAATTTCGACCAGCCAGTATTTGTACTGGCTTCTTGCGATTTCACTGTTGATGAGGCGGAGTTACTACTGCAGAAATTGAGTAATCACCAAACGCGGGAAATAAAACTCTCGAGGATAAAAAGATCGATCTCAGGCCGAAAACAAATCTTGAATTTCCTGTCTGATTCGGCGTTGGAAAAGGAGCGTGTGAGGGTGTTTTACTACCATAAAAAATTTATGGCTGTGACAAAAATCGTCGACATACTCGTGGAAACCCTTGCGCACCGAGATGGTATCGACCTATATAAAAAAGGCGGAAATATAGCTCTATCTAATCTCTATTACTACTGTATCCCAATTCTCTGTGGGGAAGATCTGTTTAACAAAATGTTACTTGCTTTCATTGCGATGATTAGCAGGTTGGTGAAAAACCATATTCTGGCCACTAATTTAGCTATAAGAAGCCTTTATTTAGTGCTGAATCAATCTTGTAGTACTAAATATAGGTCTGATTGGTTGCAAAAAAGAGTTTTTCACCAACCTGTTAGAGAACCTAGCGATATATCAATACGTAACTTTTACGTTATTGTTTCTTCGCTATACCGCAAATGTATAGGGACTGAATATGAACAGATATTTATGCCCATCATTGCAAGCAATGAAATTGTGGAAGAAGTGCTTAATCAAAATAGCACACTAGCGCTTGATCCGGCCATTCCGGCATTGTTCCATCTGTTAACTGAATGGGGTGAACAGTATGCGGAAGGCTTTAAAATTTTACATGATGACTCTAAGCCAATTGCATGTGAAAAGGATATGTTAGAAGCACTTATGGATTTGAATGGTCCATACCGGAAGATTGGTTACGATAGAAGGAAAGCCGAATTCCCAATTCGATCTGATGGGATCGAATTCCGCGACTCGAAAACTGATAGCAGACTTCAAGTAGCAGATTTAATTTCGGGAAGTTGCAATCATTGGGCGCGAGGGCTAGCGGATGGGCGTTATCGAGATGATTTTTGGAGTGAACTAAATTGTCTGGGGATGACAAAGTTTTCGACCTATCCAGTTTGGCCTTCAGTCGCTGTAACACCCGAACAGTTGGGAACACAAGACGAAAGCGGAGTAAATGCTATGGATGCCATGGCGAGATACGTTTTTGAGAGGGCAAAAAAGTCAAAATCCGATAACCCCAAAATTTAGTTGTATAGATTGCGATACGTTTAAAGCCTATTGCTCCTTGCCCGTTATCAATTTGGAGTATAAGCCTGGCCGACGAGTAACTCAATAAAATCCCCTAACATGCAAAACGGGGTCAGGTCTAGCTTAGTAACCCGATAAGTTGCGCAAAATAGGATGTGCCGACGTTAGGAGGCGCATCGGTCGCGTCACTCACCGTCAATCTCGTTATTTGCATTATTCCCCCAATTTTTTTCATAAACACCTTGTTTCACATAACGGTGAAAACTTGAATACGGTCAGCCCGGTAGGCCGGAATAAGCGCTAGCATTTCCGGCGGGTTTTAAATTGCCAGAAACGCCGTTCGGCTTATTCTGGCCTACAGGTACTGCTCTTTTAGAATGTAATGTCATAATGCGTTAAATTTTAACTCATTGATATTAAATGTTTTTTAATTTTAATAAAGTGACGTTTCTTATTTTAAGAGCAGTAACACCTTTTTTCATATCAAAAGTTTGATTAATGGCGAAGGTGGCTCCGATTGCATTGGAGACAAGTGAAGTGGCTTGCTTGAAGGCGATTTTGAAAAAAGGCTCGGACTGGCTAGAGCGAAACCGAGCGGAGACGACTTTGTTGTTGTCCGCAGGTCATAGCATTCAAGTAGTGTGAATGGCTTGTGGTTCTTCGGCTTTTTAATGGCCCTGATTGAGCGGGTTAAAAAGCCGATGGCGGTCATTCTCGACAATGCATCGATCCACACGTCAAAAGCGTTGTAACCCAATTGGGACTTACTGAAGGAGAAAGGCATGCGGTTTTACTTTTTGCCGCCTTACGGTCCGGAGTTGAACCGAATTGAAATGGTGTGGCAGAAAAGGCTGCCGTTCCAATCCTACACGCTCATCGAGCTCGAACAGGCCATCGATAAAATCGAGGCCGGTTTTGGTTCCGAACACCAACTAACTTTATGTTAGCTACTTATAAAATCCGGCATGGCCGAGGCGAATACGTTATGACCGCACCGGCCGGTTGGCGGCGGCCTGTCATACTCCGGTCATACGCCTGTGCTCGAATAGCCGGAATCCGATTTCCGTCTATCGGCCCTACCCAACCTGCACCGATATTCCAGCCCAACCCATGCCGAGCCGCTCGACGATATTCGCCACATTACTGGTATTGGCGCTGTGCATCGCCGCATTTAGGCAAGGCACACCCGGTCTTCAGGACATCCAATTCCACAAACAGGCCATAGGCCTGTTCATCGGCAGCCACTACGGGGTTGCCGTGGCTTTGTTCTTTGCGTTGTGCGTGATTTTCATCAACTCGCCGTTGCCGTTGGCGGCAGCAATGAAAATCCTGTCCGGCTACTTCTTCGGTTTCTACCTGGGCGCGGTTTACAACATCGGTGCGACCGTACTGGCTTGTTTGGTCGGATTTTGGCTCAGCCGCTACGCCTTCAGGCGCCGATTCGAGCAATTGTTTTACGCCCGGCTGGAATCCGTCGAACACGAAATTGAGCGCAACGGCCTGTACTACTTCCTGAGCCTGCGCGTTGCGATGGTGGTGCCTTACTTCCTGATCAACATCGTCGCCGGGTTGTCGCGGATATCGTTCAAGCATTATCTGGTCAGCACCTTGCTCGGCGTGCTGCCGGCCTCGTTGATTTACGCCAATGGCGGCCAGCGTTTGGAACAAATCCGTTCCGCCGCCGAATTGTTCGAATGGCAGACAGCCGCCTCGCTGGCACTTGTCGCGGCGGCCAGCCTGCTTCCGGCATGGTTGCGCCGCGGAGGCCGCCATTCGAACTAAGCCCGCCGCATTCCGCCAAGCGCTAAGCTATCGGCGCGCCAGTCGGTAGCCGGCTGGGCGGCTCGCTTTGCGGCTGCTATATTGGCGGTTTATCCAAATCCAGCTAGCAGGAGCAGTAAGGCATGAATCCATTGTTCGACCCAATCCGTATCGGCGACCTCGAATTGCCCAACCGCATCGTCATGGCGCCGTTGACCCGCTGCCGCGCCAGCGCCGGCCGCATACCCAATGCGTTGATGGCGGAGTATTACGCACAGCGGGCCGGTGCCGGCCTGATCCTTAGCGAAGCTACTTGCGTCAGCCCGCAAGGCGTCGGTTATCCGGACACGCCCGGCATCTGGTCGCAAGAACAAATCGACGGTTGGCGTGGCATCACCGAGTCGGTTCATGCCGCCGGCGGCCGTATTTTTTTGCAGTTGTGGCATGTCGGCCGGATCTCCGATCCGTATTATCTGGAGGGTGAATTGCCGGTGGCGCCCAGTGCGATTGCCGCCCAAGGCCATGTCAGCCTGTTGCGGCCGATGCGCGATTTCGTCACGCCGCGCGCCTTGGAGCTGGACGAAATTCCCGCCGTCGTCGAAGCCTTCCGCCAAGGCGCGGCCAACGCCAAGCAGGCCGGTTTCGACGGCGTCGAAATTCACGCCGCCAACGGCTATTTGCTGGACCAATTCCTGCAAGACAGCACAAATCGGCGCAACGATGCCTACGGCGGTCCGGTGGAAAATCGCGCCCGCTTGTTGCTGGAAGTGACCGACGCCGCGATATCGGTCTGGGGCGCCGGCCGGGTCGGCGTACATCTGTCGCCGCGCTGCGACATGCACAGCATGGGCGACTCCGATCCGCTGGCGACATTCGGCTACGTCGCCGAGCAATTGGGCCAACGCCAGATTGCCTTCATCTTCACCCGCGAAGCGCAAGGCGCCGACGCGATCAGCCCGGCCTTGAAACGCCGTTTCGGCGGCGTGTTGATCGCGAACGAAAACTTTACGGCCGAGAGCGCGGTGCAAGCCATCGCTAACGGCGATGCCGACGCGGTCTCGTTCGGCAAACACTTCATCGCCAACCCCGACCTGCCGCGCCGCCTGCAAATCGGTGCGCCGCTGACGCCGTTCGATGCTGCGACGTTTTATCTCTACGGCGCAGAAGGCCCGAGCAAGGGATATACCGATTATCCGTTTTTAGAGGACTGAGGTTACAACGCCCTGTTTTCGGCGTCTCTCTAGGCTTGCCGGCGGCCGGCCGCACGATCCGCAACGCGGCCACCGCGAACGGCGAAGTTTTCGGAAAGGCTCGCCGATACCTACCGCCGGAAATAAAAACGGCCCGTCGCTGCGGGCCGTTCATCAACAGTTACGTGGAGGGTTTAAACGGCGGCTTTGCGGCGCTGCCAACCCAAAAAGCCAACCAATCCGCTCAAAAACATCCAGGCGCTAGCCGGAAGCGGCACACCGCTAATGGTTTCGGTTGGGATTCGGTTATTGATAAACGAATCGCTGGCACCCGCCGCACCGATCGATCTGACGTGCATACCGATGCGTAACGCGCCGCTGATCAGGGCGGAGCTGATATCGTCGAAGCTGTAGCCGTTATTCAACGATACCAGGATGCCCAACACATCGGAGCCGGTATTCACGCCGAGACTCGGGTCACCCGGGTCGACGTTCGCGCCGAAATACGGGGTAGGTTCGAAATCGGGATCGGCGTTATTGCCGCCCGGCAACACGACGTTTTTCAGCGTTCCGTTGGGTTTGGTCCAGCTTACCGGGCTGAAAGAGGTAAATCCGCCCAAGCTGTTCAATATGGCCGTTTGCGAAGCCAGAAAACCGCTGTCGTCGAAGTAAATCTCGGCAATGTTGGCAGCGGTCTGGGCGCTGTTGGCAAAGGTAAACAGGATTTTGTTGGTCAGGGATTGGTTCAAGAACGCCGAGGCATCGGTATTGTTGTAAACGTCCATTTGCAATTGGCTGCCGACGTCTTCGGCGGCGTTGCTGGTAATGCGGGTGAAATTAAAGCTGGTCGGCGCGGCCCAGGCCGAAGCGGCCGAAAACATTAAAATCCCGGCCATTGCCGCGGTTCTGCAAGTTGCAGCTACATTCATTGATGTCTCCTTAGTGCTAAAAAATATTGGAGAGAATCATACCTGTCCGAAGCTTAACTGTTACTGAACCAAAGGACAGTAGGCTTCATTCAAGACTGCCCTGCAATCGGGTTACCCACGAGTCTTTGGCGTAAGGATCGATATGGAACGCCAGCGCCGCCGGCTTGTGCAACAAGCCTTCTTCGCCGGACGCATTGGGGTTGAGTTGGCGTTTTTCGACAAAATCGATCATCCGCCGCAAGTGGTAAATCGCCAATACCCGGTTGGTCTCGCTGCCCTTGTAAACCAGGTATGCGACATTGTCTTCGCCGATTTCGCTATTGCGTGCCAGTAACTCGGCCAAGCGTTGCGCGTCGGGACCGGCCAGACTCTGCAAGGCCGAATCAGGATGGGTCCGGATCAAGCCGACCAAGTAGTCCGCCAGCTTGCCGTTCAATTGTTGCTGTTGTAAGGCTTCCAGTTCGCCATCGTCTAACAGAAAACTTTCCGCCACCAGATAGTGGCGGTCGCGCTCGCCGTCGTTGGCGAACAGCGATATTTTCGATACGCCGGTATCCTCCAGCGCATGTAAAAACTCCTGCGGCGAGCGGATGTGTTTGTCGATGGTCACTACCCACGGCAACGCCCGGCCGCTGGCCTGAAATCGGGTTTTGACGCTGCCGACCACGCCGGAGCGCGACAGCTCCAGCTCGCGGCCGGCCGGCTTCACCAAAAAGGCGTCGACGGCGGCAATTTGCGTGCGGAACCCGGCCGCGCGGAATTGCTTGATGATGGCCGAGTAGCGCGGATGGTAAGGAATGCCGGTACCGTCGTACAAAATATTGATGCGTTGCTCGCACGCCCGTTGCGCCACCAAGTCGCGCAAGCGATTGGCGAAGGGCTCGATGTAGATGTAATCGTCGCTGTGGTGGTTGGCGGCGGTTAGCAAACGGTACAAGTCGCTGAGCTTGCGGAATTCGTCCAGCGAGGCGATGACGAAATTGTCGCCGCAAATCGCACCGGCGATTTCCTCGACCGCGGTCTTGCCGGCCCCGGCCCCGCCCATACTCATTAAAAATTGCGGCTCGGCTACCGGCGTTTTACCGGCAAAAATAGCGTCGCAGGCGGCCAACAGCATTGAGTTGATTTTTCCGAGCCGGGCGTAGGCAATCTCCACGGTACGCCGCAGCCGCGTCTCACGCTGGGCGGCCGCGAGCATCTTGTCTCTGAGCGATGCGTTATCCGCCAGCCAAAACAGATTGGCCTGCTCCCCGGCGCACTGTTTCAGCAAGTCTATCAACTCGGCCTGGCTGGGCGAACGCAAACCGGTCAGCATGTTGACGTCGAGGCAGAATAACGGGGCGACGCCGTCGGCACGGATCGGAATCGCGTCGATCTCGGTCTTGCCCGGTGCGCGCAAATCCTCGGTACCGGGCAGATAGCCGATCACGTGTTCGGAGACGCTGAGCGGATTGTCGGCAAAATGCTGGCCGGCGATCAATTGCTCGGCGGCAATGCTCGATATCGGCACCAGCCCGCCGGTCACAGTCAGCAAACACTCGATGCCGTCCGGCGTGGTATGCGACAGAAACGGAATGCCGAGTAAAAACCGTTTGTTCTCCGGCCATTTGCCGTAGCGGTTGGCCTGGTTGCGCAAATATCGGGTACGGCTGCAATCCAGCGCATGCAGAAACGCCCGGCTCAAGGCCCGATGCTGGCTGGCATGGTCGTGCAATACCCGGGCATCTTCGACGGTCAGCCGGCGAAAATCGATACCCTGGTCGTAAACCGCCCTGAAGGCCGGCAGGTTACCCAAGGCGGAGATGAAAAAGTCCAGCGTGATCCGGTTGCCGTAGGCGAACGGCCTGATTATCCGCAGCGAGTGGTAAAAACTCGCTAGCCGTTCGGCGATATCGTCGCTGTAGATCACAAAGCCGTTATTGTCGAAAATCGCGCTATCACGGTTGCTGTCGCCGTCCAGCACCAGGCGTTCGATGGCGATGCGGAATTGCCTGCGTTTGTCGGCATCCGGCATCGTGCCGGGGCGATGGGGCACGGTGGGCTGTTCCTTCCAGTCGCCGAACATTTCGCGGTGGATTCTTGAATACAACGCAGTCATGTAAGTGACTCGTTTGGTCTGGTCGTGGGAGACTGTGGCTTCCAGTTCCTTTAACAGCGTCGACAGCAAGCTGGTGCCCTGGGCTATCGCCAACGCGGTGCGCAAACGTTTTAACGGACGGTAACCCGGCAGGTTCCGGCAGGGGTTTGACATGTTCTACCCTCTTGTTATTTTTCGATTGGGATGCGGCCGTTGCCGGAGCTGAAAATTACGTGGTTTGCCGGCAGAAATCAATCGCCACTAACGCCCATGACTCTAAACGTTTTGCGCCAAGCAGGTCCATTGCATAAATACCATTGGCTTACAAAGGATTTCGACTCGGGTATTCACGATCCGGTTAGCATCTAAATTTACCTGCTGCAAATGCGGCGGAGAAAATGATTGCCTATACTTTGTCACAGCTAATTACAAAGGTTTAGTTATGGATTTTTTGATTGCACCGGCCGTGGCCTTGATGAACAGGCTTAGTTATCCGGCCAAATTTACGCTGTTGTTCCTGATCGTATTGATCCCGATGTTGGCGATGGGCAGCGTCCTGGTCAAGCAGTTTGCCGGCGAAGCCGATTACCTGGAAGGCGAGCGGCTCGGCTTGGACTACATCAAACTGTTACGGCTACCGATCGAGCATATTCAGCAACACCGGGGCATGACCAACGCCTACCGCAACGGTGCCGAGCAATTCAAGGAACGCATCCTCGGCAAACGCCAGCAGATCGATGCCGATTTCGCCGAGCTGGTGCGGCTGGACCAAACGGCAACGGTCCGTCTGAAAACTAGCGAGCGGTTGGCCAAGCTGAGGCAGCAATGGGCTACCGTCCAAGCCAATGCGATGGATCAGGAGCTGAGCACGGTCATCGCCGCCCATAACGGCTTGATTGGCGACGGCCTGGATTTGATCACCCATGTCGCCAACACCTCCGGCATCATTCTCGACCCGAAGCTGGACAGCTTTCATTTGGGCTTCACGCTAACCGCCGATTTGCCGCGACTGATCGAGTTCATGGGCCAAGCCCGGGCCATGGCCTCCGGCGCTGCGGCAAAAGGCCAACTCAGCCCCGAAACCAAAAACAAACTGCTGCTTCTGATGGCCAATATCGACACCTATGCGCAAAAGTTGGATAGCGGCCTAAAGGTGGCGGCCGCCGAAAATCCCGCTGTCGGCGTCAGCTTGCAGGCCCCGATCCAAAACCATAACCAGGCGTTGCAGGCGATGCAGGATTTAATCCGCCGCCAACTACTGGAAAGCGAAACCATCGGCGTCGACAGCGACAGCGTGTTTCAGACCGCCACCGATGCCATCACCCAGTCTTACCAACTTTACAACGGCCTGATTCAAGAACTCGGCAGTTTGTTCGCGGCCCGCGCCGACGCCGCGAACCGGTCTCTGCAACTGACGGTGGCCGGCCTGGCCGGCGTGCTGCTCGCCGTGGTTTTGTTGTTGGCCGGACTGACCCGTTCGGTCAACCGGAATATCGCGCTGATCAATAGCGCCACCCAGCGGATTGCCAAGAACGATTTGACGGTGCGTTTGCATATCGACTCCGAAGACGAAATGCACGAAATCGGCAAGAATTTCAATGTCATGGTCGAAACCAGCTCGGCGCTGCTGCGCCAGATTATGTATACCAGCAACGAGCTGCACGTATCGTCGGAACAGGTCTACACCGTCGCCAGCCAGAGCGCGGCCCATATCGACCGGCAACGCCAGGAAACCACCTCGGTGGCGACCGCGGTTACCGAAATGAGCGCAACGATCCACGACGTCGCCGCCACGACCAGTAACGCGGCACAAGCCGCCAGCAGCGCCAACGAACAGGCCAAAAATGGCAAAAACGTGGTGCAGAATACCACCCAGGCCATCAGCCAGTTGGCGCGGGACGTGGAAGCGGCCGCCAACGTGATTCGAAACCTGGAAAAAAGCAGCGAATCGATCGGCGCCTTGCTCGACGTCATCAAAAGTATCGCCGAACAGACCAATCTGTTGGCGCTGAATGCGGCGATCGAGGCCGCTAGAGCCGGCGAGCACGGCCGCGGCTTTGCGGTTGTAGCCGACGAAGTGCGCAGTCTGGCCAGCCGGACCCAGGAATCGACCGCAACGATAGAAAACATGATCGCCCAATTGCAAAACGGCGCGCGCGAGGCGGTGCGCGTGATGCAGCAGAGCTGCAACCAGGCCCAGATCGGCGTCGAGCGCTCGCAAGACGCCATGCAGATGTTGGAATCGATCAGCCGCTCGGTGGCGACGATAGATGCGATGAATTTGCAGATTGCCAGCGCCGCCGAACAGCAAAGTGCCGTGACCGAGGAAATCAACCGCAACATCATCCACATCACCAGCCTGTCGGAACAAACCGCGGCCGGCGCCGAACAAACCACGCAAGCCGCCAGCCATCTGAATCGGCTGGCGGAAAATTTGAACGGCTTGATTAACCAGTTCAAGATCGGCGCTTGACTTGCCGGGCAGCCCGGTAAACTGGGCTGCCTGGTTACAGCGGAGAACGATTATGAAAACTTTGGTGTTCTTGTTGAGTATCTGCGCCGCCGCGTTGCCGGCATTCGGCGCCGAAACTTGCGGCGATTTGTTGAACTTTAAAATGGCCCGCTTGCGTTCGACCGAGCAAATCGACTTTTGCCAGGCCTTCCAAGGCAAGCTGGTGCTCGCGGTCAATACTGCCAGCAATTGCGGCTACACTCCCCAATTTAAAGGCCTGGAAGCCTTGTACCAAAAATACAAGGACCGCGGCTTGGCGGTGGTCGGCTTTCCGTCCAACGATTTCAACCAGGAATTCGACGATGCCGAGCAAACCGCGAAAGTGTGTTACATCAATTACGGCGTGACCTTCCCGATGCTGGAAAAAAGTGCCGTAACCGGAGCCAATGCCAACGCATTTTTCCGGAAACTGGCCAAGGCCAGCGGCCAGGAGCCGCAATGGAATTTTCATAAATATCTGATCGGCCGCAACGGCGAATTAATCTCGGCCTTTCCCAGTAACGCCACGCCGGAGCAATTGGACGCCAAAATCGGCGAATTGCTGTCCGGGCATTGATTCCGTGAGGGGGAGGCTTCGCCGCGCGCTAGCCGCCGTTCTTGACGTTTTTCCCGCTTCTGCCTGCTGCGGGCTTGCGCGCGGCCACTTTCAGCAAGCGCAAAAATTTCGGGCATTCGAAATGGCTGGCTGCGGTGCAGTCGGCGGCATGGAGCAGGCCGTCGCGCATCGCGGCCAATTCCCGTATCGTGCGATCCAGTTCCCGCGCCTTCTCTCGCAACAAATCGCGGTCGATGTTGGTGCCTTCGGCCGAAAACATCGTGGCAATCTGGTCCAACGTAAGCCCGGCGCGCCGGCCCATCGCAATCAGCCCCAGCCTTTGTAAGGTCGCGGTATCGAACTGCCGCCGCAGCCCGATTCGGCCGCTAGAGCGGATCAGGCCTTTTTCCTCGTAATACCGCAACGTGGACGCCGGCAATCCGGAAATCCGCGCCACCTCGGCAATATCCATCAGCGTTCCTTTCGAAATTAACACTTGACTTAAAGTCGGCTTGAGTTCGTATTCTGAGCCGGAACCCCATTCGCCGCAATGCCCGAGGCAACGCGGCGCCATGGCATCGAACCCGAACCCGTGAGGATTAAATATGGATGCGAATTTTTGGCACGAAAGATGGCAACGCCGCGAAATAGGCTTTCATCAGCCACAGGCCAATCCGTTGTTGGTTGCCTATTTCGATAAACTGAATTTAGCGGCCGGCAGCCGGGTTTTGCTGCCCTTGTGCGGCAAGACCCGCGACATCGCTTGGCTGCTGGACCGTGGTTTCCGCGTTGCCGGCGCGGAACTCAGCAAGATCGCGGTCGAGGAATTATTCGACGAATTGGAATTGGCGGCGCAAATCAAACCGGCCGGTCCGCTATGGCACTACCGGGCGGATAACATCGATCTGTTCGTCGGCGACATTTTCCAACTGTCGGCCGAACTGCTCGGTCCGGTAGACGCCGTTTACGACCGCGCCGCCTTAGTCGCGTTGCCAGCGGAAATACGGCGAAAATACGCAGCCCATTTGACCGGTTTGACCGCCGGTGCGCCGCAGTTGCTGGTGGCATACGAATACGACCAACTGCTGGCCGAAGGCCCGCCGTTTTCTGTGGTCGCCGACGAAGTGCTTGGCCTCTATGCCGGCAATTACCGCTTGACGCCGCTAGCGCGCAGCGAAGTCGAAGGCGGCTTGAAAGGCATGGTGGCGGCGGTCGAAGCCACTTGGTTATTGGAAAAAGCGAACTGAAAGCCGCGGCCGCCGGACTGGTGGCGGCAGGCCGTTTTCGCGGCTAGATGGTGTGCAGCAGCGCGTATAGCCGAACTTGCGTCACTAGGCCTTCACTGCCCGCTTTCCAGTCGGGAAACCTGTCGTGCCAGCTGCATTAATGAATCGGCCAACGCGCGGGGAGAGGCGGTTTGCGTATTGGGCGCCAGGGTGGTTTTTCTTTTCACCAGTGAGACGGGCAACAGCTGATTGCCCTTCACCGCCTGGCCCTGAGAGAGTTGCAGCAAGCGGTCCACGCTGGTTTGCCCCAGCAGGCGAAAATCCTGTTTGATGGTGGTTAACGGCGGGATATAACATGAGCTGTCTTCGGTATCGTCGTATCCCACTACCGAGATATCCGCACCAACGCGCAGCCCGGACTCGGTAATGGCGCGCATTGCGCCCAGCGCCATCTGATCGTTGGCAACCAGCATCGCAGTGGGAACGATGCCCTCATTCAGCATTTGCATGGTTTGTTGAAAACCGGACATGGCACTCCAGTCGCCTTCCCGTTCCGCTATCGGCTGAATTTGATTGCGAGTGAGATATTTATGCCAGCCAGCCAGACGCAGACGCGCCGAGACAGAACTTAATGGGCCCGCTAACAGCGCGATTTGCTGGTGACCCAATGCGACCAGATGCTCCACGCCCAGTCGCGTACCGTCTTCATGGGAGAAAATAATACTGTTGATGGGTGTCTGGTCAGAGACATCAAGAAATAACGCCGGAACATTAGTGCAGGCAGCTTCCACAGCAATGGCATCCTGGTCATCCAGCGGATAGTTAATGATCAGCCCACTGACGCGTTGCGCGAGAAGATTGTGCACCGCCGCTTTACAGGCTTCGACGCCGCTTCGTTCTACCATCGACACCACCACGCTGGCACCCAGTTGATCGGCGCGAGATTTAATCGCCGCGACAATTTGCGACGGCGCGTGCAGGGCCAGACTGGAGGTGGCAACGCCAATCAGCAACGACTGTTTGCCCGCCAGTTGTTGTGCCACGCGGTTGGGAATGTAATTCAGCTCCGCCATCGCCGCTTCCACTTTTTCCCGCGTTTTCGCAGAAACGTGGCTGGCCTGGTTCACCACGCGGGAAACGGTCTGATAAGAGACACCGGCATACTCTGCGACATCGTATAACGTTACTGGTTTCACATTCACCACCCTGAATTGACTCTCTTCCGGGCGCTATCATGCCATACCGCGAAAGGTTTTGCACCATTCGATGGTGTCAACGTAAATGCATGCCGCTTCGCCTTCGCGCGCGAATTGATCTGCTGCCTCGCGCGTTTCGGTGATGACGGTGAAAACCTCTGACACATGCAGCTCCCGGAGACGGTCACAGCTTGTCTGTAAGCGGATGCCGGGAGCAGACAAGCCCGTCAGGGCGCGTCAGCGGGTGTTGGCGGGTGTCGGGGCGCAGCCATGACCCAGTCACGTAGCGATAGCGGAGTGTATACTGGCTTAACTATGCGGCATCAGAGCAGATTGTACTGAGAGTGCACCATATGCGGTGTGAAATACCGCACAGATGCGTAAGGAGAAAATACCGCATCAGGCGCTCTTCCGCTTCCTCGCTCACTGACTCGCTGCGCTCGGTCGTTCGGCTGCGGCGAGCGGTATCAGCTCACTCAAAGGCGGTAATACGGTTATCCACAGAATCAGGGGATAACGCAGGAGGATCCTACCGTTCGTATAATGTATGCTATACGAACGGTAGATATCAAGCTTATCGATACCGTCGACCTCGAGTGTCCTACTCAGGAGAGCGTTCACCGACAAACAACAGATAAAACGAAAGGCCCAGTCTTTCGACTGAGCCTTTCGTTTTATTTGATGCCTGGCAGTTCCCTACTCTCGCATGGGGAGACCCCACACTACCATCGGCGCTACGGCGTTTCACTTCTGAGTTCGGCATGGGGTCAGGTGGGACCACCGCGCTACTGCCGCCAGGCAAATTCTGTTTTATCAGACCGCTTCTGCGTTCTGATTTAATCTGTATCAGGCTGAAAATCTTCTCTCATCCGCCAAAACAGCCAAGCTTGCATGCCTGCAGGTCGACCTAATCGCCATCTTCCAGCAGGCGCACCATTGCCCCTGTTTCACTATCCAGGTTACGGATATAGTTCATGACAATATTTACATTGGTCCAGCCACCAGCTTGCATGATCTCCGGTATTGAAACTCCAGCGCGGGCCATATCTCGCGCGGCTCCGACACGGGCACTGTGTCCAGACCAGGCCAGGTATCTCTGACCAGAGTCATCCTTAGCGCCGTAAATCAATCGATGAGTTGCTTCAAAAATCCCTTCCAGGGCGCGAGTTGATAGCTGGCTGGTGGCAGATGGCGCGGCAACACCATTTTTTCTGACCCGGCAAAACAGGTAGTTATTCGGATCATCAGCTACACCAGAGACGGAAATCCATCGCTCGACCAGTTTAGTTACCCCCAGGCTAAGTGCCTTCTCTACACCTGTGGTGCTAACCAGCGTTTTCGTTCTGCCAATATGGATTAACATTCTCCCACCGTCAGTACGTGAGATATCTTTAACCCTGATCCTGGCAATTTCGGCTATACGTAACAGGGTGTTATAAGCAATCCCCAGAAATGCCAGATTACGTATATCCTGGCAGCGATCGCTATTTTCCATGAGTGAACGAACCTGGTCGAAATCAGTGCGTTCGGACGCTAGAGCCTGTTTTGCACGTTCACCGGCATCAACGTTTTCTTTTCGGATCCGCCGCATAACCAGTGAAACAGCATTGCTGTCACTTGGTCGTGGCAGCCCGGACCGACGATGAAGCATGTTTAGCTGGCCCAAATGTTGCTGGATAGTTTTTACTGCCAGACCGCGCGCCTGAAGATATAGAAGATAATCGCGAACATCTTCAGGTTCTGCGGGAAACCATTTCCGGTTATTCAACTTGCACCATGCCGCCCACGACCGGCAAACGGACAGAAGCATTTTCCAGGTATGCTCAGAAAACGCCTGGCGATCCCTGAACATGTCCATCAGGTTCTTGCGAACCTCATCACTCGTTGCATCGACCGGTAATGCAGGCAAATTTTGGTGTACGGGCAGTAAATTGGACATGAATTCCATGGTCTGTTTCCTGTGTGAAATTGTTATCCGCTCACAATTCCACACATTATACGAGCCGGATGATTAATTGTCAACAGCTCATTTCAGAATATTTGCCAGAACCGTTATGATGTCGGCAGGCCTTGAAGCGCTGCATCATAACGCTTTTCGGCTCGACCGCGTTTCCCGCTGCCAACCAGTCCATTTTGTATCGATCCATAGCAACATCGAACCACGTTGCTTCAAGGATTGGTTGTAATCGCGCCAACTGGTTGTTCTGTATTTTTGGGATTGTGGCTTGGGCATTTCGGCTCGCAGTCAGTGATTTTCCTCACTCAATGGGGACTGCAGGTGATTGATGCAACAAAGCCCCCAGAACTTGAATCGCCGCTAGTTCCCAAAGTCGGCCGCTTAGCGTTATACATCTATACTTAACCGCCTTCCGGCCAGGCTCCTCTGTGCGTGGTAACGGGGGCCCGGAGCCGTAACCGCGCTCGAATTCAGGCTGCAAGGGCGATCGTAACCATCATCCATTAGCGCTGAAGCAGGTGCCAGCCAGGCGAGTGCGTTATCTGTATTCCGACTGGCGCAGCAGCATGGGGACTAAGGCGAAGGCGTTTCGCGACATTATTGAATACGGAAAAATATCATGAGTTTGAAAGGTTTGGCTTCAGCGTTTGCGTTGGTGTTATCGGTGCTCGCGACAGTCGTAGGAATGAGCATGTTGCAAAGCCATTTCGGCTGGTCGGAAGCCACCATGTCGTGGCTTTTCTTCGGTATCGGTACGCTTGCCTCTGTCATTTTGACGTACAAATTGAGGCATCTCGCGTTCGTCAATGTAATCCCCATCGAAAAGAACCGGCCGCTAAAATTGAAGCCCTTACATTATGTCGGTTTGTGCACGATGGCAGCGGGTGCGACATTGTCGGTAGCAAGTATCACAGGCGTGTTCGTTACCTTCCCGTATGCAGACAAGTTAGTACTGTTGCTCGGGTTAGCGGTTTACATGATCACCACGCCGGCGAACGGGCAATCGACTTTCCGCGCCAATCGGCCGGCGGACTTGCTCGGCAGGTTTAGATTGCTGGCAATCTTGGGCACTTGCGTCCTGTTTCTTTCTATCGTCGGTTGCTTGGTCGACATAACGTTGAGCACGATTTTACCCAGCGACTTCGGCTTATCCGTAGGTATTGGCGTCGGAGTTGTCCTTGCAATCGGCATGGTCGTTTTAGCCGAAAACGCCCGGAGTCGTGTCGGCACTCACTACCAAACGAAAGGGCAATTCCAAAAAATGCTGCAAATCAGCTGGATTAGAATCCCGGTGACTTTGATGCTTGGCTTATACATCGGGGTTAGCGGAATTGGGCTCGGAATCGGTTACGGATACACGTATTTATTCGGAGTAGAAACGACCAAGGTATTCGCAGTAACCGGCTGGCATTACGGCGGTTCGCGGAGATGCGCCAAACCGGAAATCGAGGGCCGACCCTTGTTGATCGGCGAAAAGGCGCTTTGCGTCTCGAAAGATGCAAGATTGAGTCTACCGGTAGGGACGGAATTGAAAGCCGAAGGCCGCGAATCCGTCGCGGGGTTTAACGTCAATAGAATTCTTTCCTACACGCAGAAGGCCGGTTCGACTAACTAATTTGACGGAAGCGGCTGCGGCGAATCTTGCGCCGGTTTGGCAATCTTACCCACCTCTTGATTTCAACTCTGCGCCGCCCCGGTTGAGCGGCAACTGCGTTTTGCCGGGAGAGACTATACTCTTCTGCGCCTTAGTATAAAGGCTAGAATCCGGAGCGCCCGGTTTGGTGTTAAATCCATCTGCAGAGGAAACGATTATGAAAATATGCCGCTACGCCGTATTGGCGGGCTTTTTAATGGCGAATGCCTTCATCGGGGTTCAGGCTCACGACCGTCCGAACTGCACCGAGCAACGCCGGCCGTCAATCGAGTTTGTCGAGATCCAATCGGAAAAATTGGCATTCGATTCCGCCGTGCCGGGCGGTGTGGTCAGTCAGGGGCCGTTAACCGTTAAAGCCAAACTGTCGATACCGGCCAAACGCCATTGCCGTGGCGGTTTGCCGGCGGTTGTGATTTTGCATGGTTCCGCCGGCATCGATTCCCGCGGCGATTTCTATACCGGCGAATTGCTGGAAGCCGGGATCGCCACGCTGGAAATCGACATGTGGGAAGCGCGCGGCGTTACGTCCCCCGCCAATCGCCCGCTATTACCTATTCTGACCTATCCCGACGCCTTTGCCGCACTGGCGTTTTTGAGCAAGCAGGAAGGAATAGACCCGGAGCGTATCGGCGTAATGGGTTTTTCCTGGGGTGCGATCATGGCCTTGGCCAGCGCTACCGAGCAGGTGACGCAGCACTACGGCGACGGCCGCCGGTTTAAAGCACATGTCGCCAATTATCCGTTGTGTTACGGATACAACAATCCGCGTTTGCCGTATTTCAGCTTCGGCAGCCAAAACGGCAACCCGTTGACCGGCGCGCCGGTGATGATTCAGATCGGCGAGCTGGATGGTTACGACGAAAGCGCGGCGCCGTGTCATGCCTTGAAAGCCGTTCTTCCGGCCGACGAACAAGCCTTGGTCGACGTCGTCAGTTATCCGAATGCTACCCACGCTTGGGACCGACTAATGGTGCCGATCGCGATCACGGATAATTTCGCCCATTTGGGTAGGGGCGGTACGGTGGAGATGATTCCGGAGGTTGAGCAAGCTTATAGCGCGCGTCAGAAAACCGTCCGCTTTTTCCGGCGCCAACTTTAACGGCGTAACGCGCGCCGGTCCGGCCCGGTAAAGTCCTAAGCCCCGTTGGACTGTCGCGTTTGTCGACCGGCTTTTGCGGCGACAAGCGCGAACCGGCCGGATCTCGCAGCACGGCAAGCGATCAAAACCGCACTTCTTCGAATGCAGCGTTGGGCGTCAGAACTTCCATTTTTGCCAGGCAGTGGGTTTCGACCCGCTCGCTATCGAGTTGCAAATACTCGCGTTTGTCCGCCGTCGTTCCGGTATCGACGGCTTTGGCTTTGATAATGCGGCCGTCTTTCAACGTCAGCCGCACGCGGTAACCGTACATACAGGCGATTTCCAGATAATCGTGCAAATCGCAGGCGATGGGTTGGGTCATGGCGAGTCTCCTAAGGAGCAGGTGATCGAATAAGCCGGGGTATCGGATTCCGGCAATTCCGGTTCAGAGTAAATCCGGGTTTGTGGCGCTTTTGCCGGGCCGCTAACGGCCAGTATCGCAGAAATTTTTTGGTCTTTCGACAAACGGTAGGCTTTCACATCCAGCCACGGCTCGGCCGGCGGACCGTTGAACAGGAATTTAGCCTTGCACAGCGTCTGCGGTAGCGGCCTTCCTTCATACCGACTCAACCGTTCAACTTTGTGGCGTCGGCCGGCTTCCGCAACTGTAAGCGTCCGGCCTGCTTGGCGGTCAAACCCAAACCGGAAAAACTGACTCGATCGCCGAGTAGGATGGCGACGTCGGCAGCTGCAAACGGGCTGCGGATCTTCCATTCCGGGAACTCACTGTCTTCGTTATGCAGGGACAGGCTCAGTTCGACGTTGCGCTCGGCATTGCTCGACGATGGCGCCGCCGCCGAGTTTCGGATTGGCCGTGGCTTTGCAACTTTGCGTCAAATGCGGAAAAGCTTGCGGTGAGCTTCGAGTTCGCATCATACGGGCTAAACAAATCCTGATAAAACCGAAGCCGCTAATGACAATCGTGGGGCAGTCGGTCGAGCACGCGGCGCCGATTGCGTTGTGCTGAAACTGCCGGCCAAGAGATGCGGTAATGGTTAACATGACGACCGCAAAGACCGCTATCGGCGCAGTTCGAATGATATACGGAAGGGAAAATCCTTACCGATTACGAATTTATTGTGGCGACGTAGGCTTCGTGGTAGATATACAGAAACTATCTAATAACTTGTTAAGTGTTGTAAGCATGTACATCATTGAAATAGCCAAACTACAGGCTGGCGATATATTTTTGACTACACAAAAACATATAGTCAGCAAAGCAATAAAGGCGTTTACGTCAAGTGATTACTCTCATGCGATGTTGCATGTAGGTGATGGAAGTTATATCCATTCAGATGGGGATGGCGTTCAGGCTGGAAATGTTCAAAGATTGCTATTTGATGACGAGAAGTATATTCAAGTGTTAAGGCTTAAAGATGGCATAGATCGCAAGTTAATTGATGCGGCATGTGCATTTGCGAGAAATGAGGTAGGTAAACAGTATTCTGTAAAAGATGCAATAAACACAAAAAATCCATTATCAAAAAAATCAGAAACTAACAGACAGTTTTGTTCACGCTTAGTAGCTCAATCATTTGAGAGTGTGGGTTTGAAACTCGTAAAGAATAGCTCATATTGCGCACCGCAAGAATTGGATGACTCAGAATTTACTGTTCGGGTTTCTGATTGCGTTCGGAAGGCCACTGATGCTGAAATTGAATTCGCAAACACACAAAACCCGTTAGAAAATCAGGCTAATATCACCAACAGTATTTTTACAAAAACCAGAAGTGTAACTGGCCAAGACATTCAAACATTTGAACAGCTTTCTAATTATCTGCTAGAAAATATTCAGCATGATGGACAAATAACCAATATTATTATGGAATCTGGTTATCTGTTCATGTGGCAGCATGAGGTGAACGCTAATCCTTGGCGTTACACTCAAGAATTATTCATGTCTCTTCCTGTATCAAAAGAAAAGCTTAACGAAATAGCTGTCGCTGAATTAAAGAGTGCGCTTAATTCTAAACAGAGGTATGTCTATATGTATGAACAGTACATGAGGATCTGGCAAGCCAAACGACTTAAATATGCAGCCATACATATCATGCTTTACCAAAAATTAATTGAATTAACTGATCTAAGAATCAGTAATAGTTCTCATGTGATAGAAAACACTTAACAATTAGTTCCAGTGGACATCAAAAAGCACCACTCGTTCCTCGCTCTGCTTGTTGCTGCCACTAAGCATAGCGTTAGCTTTCACTAGAGAGTACTTATGAATAATCAACGTCGAGCATTGTTCTTATCTCATGGGGGTGGCCCACTGCCACTTCTTGGTGACGGTACTCATACCGAAATGGTTTCTTGCCTGAAGGAAATCGCTGCAAGGATTTCTAAACCTGCTGCAATTATTGTTGTTAGTGCGCACTGGGAGGCTGGCATTGCAACCGTTACTTCCGGTGCAAACCCAAGTTTGATTTACGACTACAGCGGCTTCCCGCCAGAGTCCTATGAAATCAAATACCCCTGTCCCGGCAGTCCGGCCCTAGCCAGTTCCATCATCAGGCAACTTGAAAAAGCGGGCATCAATGCGAGTACTGACAGCGCCAGAGGATTCGATCACGGGCTGTTCGTGCCGTTAAAGATCATGTATCCAGAAGCAGACATACCCTGCGTGCAGTTGTCACTCATTAAAGGCCTTGATCCTCTAGTACACATTAATCTGGGGCGTGCACTCCAGGGCTTGCGCGATCCATCGATCCTTCTGATTGGTTCGGGGTTTTCCTTCCACAATATGAGAGCCTTTTTTGCACCGGAAACGGTAGATTCTCAGAATGCGAATACGTCATTTGAGCGTTGGTTGATTGACACTTGTTCGAATAAAAGCATTTCGGAAGAAGAAAGAACCAAAAGGTTAATAAATTGGGAGGCAGCTCCTTCCGCTCGCTATTGCCACCCCAGAGAGGAGCATTTATTGCCCCTTCAAGTCTGTTATGGGTTTGCAGCTTCTTCTTGTACAAAATCTTTTGAATTGCAAATTCTCAACAAAGAATCGAGCATGTATTTGTGGGAGCATGAAAGCTAGCAAATCGCTGTACAGGACAGTTTTTCCGTTCGCTGCCGCTCACTCCAAAACTGCCTGTGGCTCAGGCGTTATGCAATATATGGGAAGCCAGCTCATAGATGTGCTGAACAACGCGAAGCCTATCGCTCGCGACTCGCACGTTCAATATCAACTTAAGGTCGTTCCGCTTTTCGCCCATTCCATTCTATGAAACACCACCATCGTTTGTTGCTGAGTCTCGTGCTTGGCGCCGCTGCCGGTTTGGTTTGCCACGGTTTCGCCGGCAACGGCGGCTTGCAGATGTTCAACCGTTACCTGCTGGAGCCGGTCGGTCAGATTTTCCTGCGTTTGATTTTCATGATCGTGGTGCCGATGGTGATGAGCGGCCTGATGCTCGGCGTCTACCAGCTCAGCAGCCACCACGGTCTGGCGCGGGTGGCCAAGCGTACTTTGCTGTTCACCGTGATGGCCAGTTCGGCGTCGGTAGTAATCGGCGTGTCGTTGGTCAATCTGTTGCAACCCGGCACCGGTCTGGATATTTCGCAGATGCTCGGCGACGCGGCCGGCGTGCACAAGATTAGCCAAAACGTGGCGCAAGCCAAGCCGGTGGTGCAATCGTTGCTGGAGATCATCCCGAAAAATCCGCTCCAAAGCGCGGTACAGGCTTTGGACGGCGAAATGCTGTCGTTGATGTTTTTTTCGCTGGCGTTCGGCGCGGCGTTGGCGGCGGCGAACGGCGGTAAACCGTCGCGCTGGCTGGAATTGCTGGAAGAAACTTACGCTGCCTGTCTGCGCGTGGTCGACGCGGCGATGCAGTTCGCGCCGTGGGCGGTGTTCGCGTTGGTATTTCAATCCACCTTCAAATTCGGCCACCAGATTTTGTTCTCGCTGGGGTTTTACGTGCTGGTGGTGGTTGCCGGCCTGCTGTTGCAACAGGGCTTGGTTTACAGCGCGCTGCTGCGGCTGTTCGGCGGCATTGCGCCCTGGCAATTTTTTCGGCAATGCCGCGACGTGTATCTGTACGCCTTCGCCACCGCGTCGTCGAACGCCACGCTGCCGCGTTCTTTGGAATTGGCGGAGCGGGAATTGAAGCTTCGCCCGGAAGTGTCGCGCTTCGTACTGACTATAGGCTCCACCGCCAACCAGAACGGCACGGCGCTGTTCGAAGGCATTACCGTGTTGTTTTTGGCTCAGGTCTATGGCGTCGATCTATCGCTGGCACAGCAAGTACAAGTGGTGTTGATGTCTATCCTGGCCGGCATCGGCACCGCCGGCGTACCGGGCGGCTCGCTGCCTTTAATCATGATTTTGACCCAGCAGGTCGGCATCCCGGCCGAAGGCATGGGCCTGATTCTAGGGGTGGACCGGTTTTTGGACATGTGCCGCACTACCTTGAACGTCAGCGGCGATTTGGTCATTGCCGCACTGGTCGATCAGCCGCGGCAAAATCCCGTTTGATGCCGCCGGTTAAGGCAACGGCTCGGCCGGCGGCGCTTGGTTAAACGCGGCGACGTCCTCGTTATCGACTTGCTCGTAGATGTCGGCCACGCTCAGGCTGATACCCAGCGCTGCGAATTCGATCCGGTCGCCCAGATAGTAATAAAACGACTGCCAATGCTGGTTGCGGCGGAATACCTGAATCTCGCCTTTATCCTGCTCGACCAGCACGTATTCTTCCAGCGTCGGAATGGTCTGGCAGCGCAGGCGTTTGGCGGTTTGGTCGAATTTGCGGGTGGTTTTGGACAGGACTTCCACGATCACCACCGGCGCGGTTTTGTAGTAGTTGTCCTGCTTATCTTCGCCGCAAACCACCATTACGTCCGGGTAGAAAAAATCGTCGGCGATGCGCAGATTCATGTCGTGCATGAAAGTCTTGCACGGCTTGCCTTTCAGGCCGTTCTTGAACAAATTGAAAATATTACCTTCCAGCAAGTTATGGTTCTCGCTGTCGCCGGTCATCGCATAGGCTTCGCCGTCGATTAATTGATGCCGGAGTTCGGACTGGCGTTCGCCGGCCAGATATTGGTCCGGGCTGATGCGGGTTTTGAGTTTGGCAGGGGCCATGACCGTGCTCTGCTAAGTTACCGATTGCTAAAGTCTACTGCGCCAAGCGCTGCCGAGAAAAGCGCGCATGGGCGGGGTGTGAAATTCTACGCTTGCAGCGCTCTGGCTCGCCCTGTATCGTTCCGGCATCTATCTGTCTTTTAATCGCACATGTCCGATTCCGCCAACAATAAACTGATTCTGGTCGACGGTTCGTCCTTTCTGTTTCGCGCCTTTCATGCGGTACCGCCATTGACCAACAGCAAGGGCGAGCCGACCAATGCCGTTTACGGCGTTTCGAATATGCTGCGCAAGCTGATCAACGATTACGCCACGCCCTATTTCGCGGTCGTGTTCGACGCGCCGGGCAAGACCTTCCGCCACGAGTTGTACGACCAATACAAGGCGCACCGGCCGCCGATGCCGGACGAGTTGCGGGTGCAGATTCAACCCTTGCACGACTTGATCCGCGCGTTGGGTCTGCCGCTGATCATCGAACACGGCGTCGAAGCCGACGACGTACTGGGCAGCTTGGCGCAAAACGCCGCCCGCCAGGGCTTCAACGTGATCATTTCCACCGGCGACAAGGACATGGCGCAATTGGTCACCGAACGGATCATTCTGGAAAACTCGATGACCGGCGCGGTGATGGACATAGCCGGCGTGCAGGAAAAGTTCGGCGTCAAACCCGAGCAGATTATCGATTACCTGGCCTTGATGGGCGATGCGGTCGATAACATCCCCGGCGTGCCCAAAGTCGGGCCGAAGACCGCCGCCAAGTGGTTGCAGGAATACGGCACGTTGGACAATCTGATCGCCAGCGCCGCTGAAATCAAGGGCAAGATCGGCGACAACCTGCGCGAGGCCTTGGGCCAACTGCCGTTGTCGCGGGAATTGACCACGATCAAATGCGACGTGGCTTTGCATTACAGCCTGGACGACCTGAAACGCAAGGCCCCCGATATCGCCGCGTTGAAGGACCAGTTGGGCAGTTTGGGTTTTAGCAGTTGGTTGAAAACGCTGAACGGCGACGCGGCGGTTACCGCCGGCGAGCCGGCCGCACCAGCAGCAGCGCCGAAACCGGCGCCGGTTGCAAAAGACTACCAAACCATCCTCGGCCAAGCCGAGTTCGACGCGTGGTTGGCCCGGCTGGAACAAGCCGAGTTGTTTGCCTTCGATACCGAAACCAGTAGCTTGAACTACAGCGAAGCCGAGATCGTCGGCGTCTCGTTTGCGATCGAAGCCGGACAGGCCGCCTATTTGCCGCTGGCGCACGACTATCCCGGCGTGCCGGTGCAATTGGATCGGCAGGCTGTTTTGCAGACCTTGAAACCGCTGCTGGAAAATCCCGACCGCGCCAAACTCGGCCAAAACTTGAAATACGACGCCCACGTGCTGGCCAACCACGGCATTGCACTGCGCGGCATTCGCCACGACACCATGCTGCAATCCTACGTGCTGAACAGCACGGCGACCAAGCACAATATGGACGACCTGGCCAAACATTACCTGGGCGTGGACACCATCCATTTCGAGGACGTTTGCGGCAAGGGCGCCAAGCAGATCGGCTTTGCCGAAGTGGCTATCGACCGCGCTACCGAATACGCCGCGGAAGACGCCGACATTACCTTGCGCCTGCACCAAACCTTGTCCGCCGAATTGCAGCAACGGCCCAGCTTGTGGGCTTTGTATAACGACATCGAATTGCCGTTGGTCAAAGTGTTGGCAGCAATCGAGGAAAACGGCGTGCTGATCGACAGCGACATGCTGGCCCAGCAAAGCCAGGAACTGGCGGACCGGATGATAGGCTTGGAAATCCAGGCCCACGATTTGGCCGGTTCGGCATTCAATTTGGGTTCGCCGAAACAGATTCAGGAAATCCTGTACGACCGGCTGAACCTGCCGGTGTTGAAGAAAACCCCGAAAGGCCAGCCCTCGACCGACGAGTCGGTGTTGCAGGAACTGGCCGTGGATTACGCGCTGCCGCGCGTGATCCTGGAGCACCGCGGCCTGAGCAAGTTGAAATCGACTTATACCGACAAGTTGCCGCAGCAGATCAATCCCAAAACCGGGCGGGTGCATACCTCCTACCATCAGGCGGTGGCCGCGACCGGGCGCTTGTCGTCCACCGACCCCAATCTGCAGAACATTCCGATCCGCAGCGAAGACGGCCGCAAAATCCGCCAGGCCTTTATCGCCCCGCCCGGTTACAAAATCGTCGCGGCCGACTATTCGCAAATCGAACTGCGGATCATGGCGCATTTGTCCGGCGACGCCGGCTTGCTGAACGCGTTCGCCGCAGGCGCCGACATCCACCGCGCTACCGCCGCCGAAGTGTTCGAGGTGGCGCCGGACCAGGTCACCCACGACTTGCGCCGTTCGGCCAAAGCGATCAATTTCGGTTTGATTTACGGCATGTCGGCCTTCGGTTTGGCGCAGCAACTGGGGCTGCCGCGCAACCAGGCCCAGTCTTACATCGACCTGTATTTCAGCCGGTATCCCGGCGTCAAGCACTACATGGATAGCACGCGCGAATTGGCCAAGCAGCAAGGCTACGTCGAAACCATCTTCGGCCGCCGCCTGTATTTGCCGGACATCAATGCCCGCAACGCCGCCCAACGCCAGTACGCCGAACGCACCGCGATCAACGCGCCGATGCAGGGTAGCGCCGCCGATATCATCAAACGGGCGATGTTGGCCTGCCACGACTGGATCGAAACCAGCGGTGCCGATCTGAAAATGATCATGCAGGTGCACGACGAGCTGGTGTTCGAAGTCGCGGAACCGATTCTCGCGGACAGCATGGCCAACATCACCGGCATCATGTCCGCCGCTGCCGAGTTGGCCGTGCCGTTGCTGGTGGAAGCCGGCAGCGGCGCCAACTGGGACGAGGCGCATTAGGCCGGTATGAAGTTCAAGTTCTGGGGCGTCAGAGGCTCGATCGCCACGCCGGGGCCGAAGACCGTCCGCTACGGCGGCAACACCACCTGCATCGAAATCACCAGCAGCGCCGGCGATCTGATCATTCTCGACGCCGGTACCGGCATTCACGCCCTGGCGCAGACGCTGCTCGATCAGCGCAACCTGACGGCCCACATTTTGATCACCCACACCCATTGGGACCACATCCAGGGCTTGCCGTTTTTTTTGCCGATGTTCAGGCCCGGCAACCGGATCAACATCTACGGCGGCCTGGAACCGGTCACCCATCAGGGTATCGAGCGGGCGATGCGGGTGCAGTTACAGCACGCCTATTTTCCGATCAGCGAAGCGCAACTGAAGGCGGAGGTGCGTTACACCACGTTGAAAGCCGGCGAACCGGTGCGGATCGGCAGCGTCCGCGTCACGCCGACCGTGTTGAACCATCCGGTATTCAACTTCGGCTACCGGGTCGACGACGACGGCGGCGGCTCGCTGTTTTTCACCGGCGATTACGAGCCGCCGCTGAACCCCTATCCGGAGCAGCACCCCGGTTATTCGGCGATGCAGGAATTGATCGATCAGAAAAACGAAGAAGTGGTCGGCGCAATGGCCGGCGTCGACGCCTTGATCATCGACAGTTCCTATACCGACGCCGAATACGCCGAGCGCCACGGCTGGGGCCACGGCACCTACCGTTCGGCGTTAGATATTGCAGCCCAGGCCAAGGTTAAGCAATTGTTTCTAACCCACCATGAACCGACCCGCAGCGACGCCGAGCTGGATACGATTTATTCCGGCCTGTTGCAAGCCGGGCAATTGGGATTTCCGGTCTGGCTGGCGCGCGAGGGCGACCAGTACTGCTTGCCGTTCGTAGCGGAAAATCCGGCTTAGCGTACGGCCAGCGCCATCACGGCCGAGATTTATCGCGGATGGTCTGGATGATGCCGGTGGTGGAATGGCCTTCGATGAAAGACAGTATCTTCACTTCGCCGCCTGCCGCCAGTACGCTGTCGTGGCCGGCTATGCTGGTGATGTCGGTATAGTCGCCGCCTTTGACCAGAATGTCGGGCAGTAATTGGTCGATGGCCTGCTTCGGCGTGTCTTCCGCGAACTCCACCACCCAGTCCACGCACTCCAGCGCCGCCAGCATTTCCATCCGGTGAGCCAGACCGTTGACCGGACGTTCCGGGCCTTTCAGACGCTTGACCGAATCGTCGCTGTTGACCAGCACCACCAGGCGGTCGCCCAGGGCTTTGGCTTGCTGCAGATAACGCACATGGCCGGGGTGGAGGATGTCGAAACAGCCGTTGGTGGCGACGATTTTTTCGCCGTTTTGTTTGGCGGCGGCGCGTTCCTTCAGCAGTTCCGGCAAGGTGCAGACGCCCTTGTGCCGCGCCCGCGGGCCTTGCAGCGCGGCGGCCAGTTCGTCGGTATCGACCGTGGCGGTACCCATTTTGCCGACCACGATGCCGGCGCCGATGTTGGCCAGTTGCGTGGCCTCCGCCAGCGTTTTTTTCGCCGCCAGGCTGGCGGCCAATACCGAAATCACCGTGTCGCCGGCGCCGGTGACGTCGAACACCTCGCGGGCATGGGTCGGCAAATGCAGCGGTTCGGCATCTTTGCTGAGCAGACTCATGCCGTGTTCGCCGCGGGTGACCAGCAGCGCGTCCAGTTGCAGGGTCTCGATCAGATTTAGGCCGCGTTCGACGATCTGCGCCTCGTCGTTGCAGCGGCCGACCACCGCTTCGAATTCGCCCAGGTTCGGCGTAATCAAGGTCGCGTTGCGGTATATCGAAAAATCGCTGCCTTTCGGATCGACCAGTACCGGTTTTCTCAATTGCCGGGCCAGCGCGATGAATTGCTGCACTTTGTTTAACGTGCCTTTGCCGTAATCCGACAACACCGCCACTTGCGATTGCATCAGCTCGGCGTGGTACAGGTGCAGTAACGGATCGCTGTCGATTTGGTGAAAGCCGTCCTCGAAATCCAGCCGGATCAATTGCTGGTGGCGACTCATCACCCGCAGTTTGGTGATAGTCGGGTAATTCGGGATCGCTTGGAACAGGCACAACACCCCGGCGTCCTTCAGCAATTTTTCCAGCGCGTTGGCCGCCTGGTCTTCGCCGGTAAAGCCCAGCACCGAGACTTTGCCACCCAGCGCGGCGATGTTCAGCGCGACGTTGCCGGCGCCGCCGGCGCGGAACTCGTCCTGTTTGACATGCACTACCGGCACCGGCGCTTCCGGAGAAATACGCGAGGTCGGGCCGTGCCAGTAGCGGTCGAGCATCAGGTCGCCGACCACCAGCACCCGAGCGTTGGAATAGTTGGGTAATTGCATGGCTGTGTGAAGTAATCCGTGATTCGAAGGGTGCTATTATAGCCGCAACCCATTGCGATACAGGTGCGAAGCATGAGCGTGAAAATCTACCACAACCCGCGTTGCGGCAAATCCCGGGATACCTTGAAGCTATTGGAAGCCAATAATATCCAGCCCGAAGTGGTCGAATATCTGAAAACCCCACCGACCGCCGCCGAATTGCAGGATATTTTGCAGAAACTGGGGCTGAAACCGCGCGAGTTGATGCGTACCAAGGAACCCGAATACAAGGAAAACGGTTTGGACGACAAGTCGTTGAGCGATGCCGAATTGATCGAGGCCATGGTCAGAATTCCGAAACTGATCGAACGGCCCATCGTGTTGAAAGACGGCAAAGCCGCCGTCGGCCGTCCGCCCGAAGCCGTGTTGAGTATCCTGTAATGGCGAAAATCCTGATCCTGTATTACAGCCGCGACGGCGGTACGGCTCGAATGGCGCAGCATATCGCCCGCGGCGTCGAGTCGGTGGCCGGCGCCGAGGCGTTACTGCGCACCGTGCCGGAGGTGTCGGCAGTATCGGAAAAAGTCGCCGACAGCGTTCCCGACAACGGTGCGCCGTATGCGACGTTAAACGATCTGGAAGGCTGCGACGGCTTGGCGCTGGGCAGCCCGACCCATTTCGGCAATATGGCGGCGGCATTGAAGTATTTTCTGGATAGCTCGACACCGCTGTGGTTTTCCGGCGCGCTGTCGGGCAAGCCGGCCGGCGTGTTCACCTCGACCGGCAGCATGCACGGCGGCCACGAAACCACGCTGTTGTCGATGATGTTGCCGTTGATGCACCACGGCATGCTATTGATGAGCCTGCCCTGCAACGAAATCGCGCTGCGAGAAACCGTCAGCGGCGGCACACCCTACGGCCCCAGCCACTGTTCCGAAGCCGACGCCGAACTGACCGAGCACGAGAAGCGCTTGTGTTGGGTGCTGGGCGAACGTTTGGCGAAGACTGCTTTGGCCTTGAAAGCTTAATCCTGGAAATCGCGGCGGGTGGGTCGGACGAGAATCCAGACGGTCGGGTAGCGGGCTGGAATTGAAATGCATTGGCAGCAAAACCTATTTCGAGAACGCAGTAATCGGCCACGGCTTGGTGCTCGCCAATGGATAAGCCAACGGCCCTATTCCCTGGGATAAGCGTTATCGGCACAGTTGTGGCGTGACTCATAGTGAGTTATATGACTTAACGACTGTGTCATTTCACCTATTCAGCAACCTTAACACCAGCCATCGACTAGCTGCCGTTTTACCAATTCCACATCATATGGCGCTGCCAGAGTTTATTCCGGTCGAGCGCTGTCCCCGCCAAGCCTGGATTAAGCGCGTAAAACGATAAGCCTATCCCGCACAATCGCCGCAATCCGAACCGAAGCCTGGCATATGGCCCCGCTTTTGCTTTCAATGAAGTTCAGATTTCCCGATTCAGCGCTAATGCGCCCATTTTTGGCGGTTATTGGAGCCAAAAATACAATCCACTGATTTTGCCGGTCAATAACCCACATCACACAATATGGGCGCACAACCGTTCGCTGATATTTCCGCTTTCTGGACCGAGTCGCTGGCGAACGAACTACTGCGCTTTTTTTACGGCCGATTGAAATGTCCGGATACGGCGGCGGAATTGACCCACGATACCTATCTCGGCTTGCAACAAAGCATTAGCAGGCTGGTGAAAAACCCACTGATATTTCCCCTTACCCACGGTTGCCGTGATTTTTTCGTGTTGAAATCGGTCATGACATCGAGTTTCAAGCGTTTTGCCCCTGTTTCAAGGGCTTTTTATTCGCCTGAAGCCGTCTGTGGACGGTTTTCAGGCGTACTTCACCCTAGGTGGGCGCACTCCACGCCGGTTTCGGCGTGAACACCAATAGGTTGAGCAAGCGCGTCAGGTTGTAGGCGGCGAAGCAAAACAAGGCTTGGCCAGCGACTTTGGCTAAGCCGATGTGACGGGTTTTGCGCAGGCCGCCGACCGTTTTGACCCAGCCAAAGGCTTCTTCGACGATTTTGCGGCGCTTGAGGCTTTGGGCGTAACCTTTGCCGCGCGCGGTGCGGCCATCGACGGCACTGCCGGTCTTTTTCCGGGCCACATGGGCTTTGATGTCTTGCGCCTTGAGTCCGTTGACGAAAGCCGGTTGGTCATAGCCTTTGTCGGCACCGACGCTACCGCCTTTGGGCACACGGCGTTTGATCATTGTTTGCGCGGCTTCGATTTCGGCGGTGCCGGTGGCTTGGGTGGTTTCGACATCGACAATCAGGCCGTTGCGATTCTCGGACAAGGCATGGGTGATGTAACGCAGTTTGGCCTCGGTGTATTCGCCTTTCTTGTAGAGCCGCGCTTCCGGGTCTGTCGTGCTTTGGTGGGTGGCGTTGCTGCGCTTTTCGCCGCTGAAGTCGACCTCGGGATTGCGGCCGGCGGGTTTGTCCGGGCCGCTGCCGTCTTTCTTAACGAAGCTTTTGTGCGAGGCCCAGGCTTCAATGAGGCTGCCGTCGACACTGAAGTGTTCGTCGGACACCAGGTTTTGCCATTCGGCTATGGCCAGTACCCGCTCAAAAAATTCGCGACTCAGCGCTTCGGACAGCAGCCGTTCGCGGTTGGCGCTGAACACGCTGCGTTCCCAGACAGCATCGTCGATGCCCAGACCGACAAACCAGCGAAACAGCAGGTTGTAGTCCAGCTGTTCCATCAACTGGCGTTCGCTACGAACGGTGTACAGCACTTGCAACAGCAAGGCGCGCAGCAGTTTTTCGGGCGCAATCGACGGGCGGCCAGTGTGCGAGTAACGCTCGGCAAAGACGGCATTCATAGAGGTCAATACGCCATCGACGAGTAGACGTAAACGACGCAACGGATGCTGTTTGGGAATACGTTCTTCCAGGCTAACGTAGCTGAACCAGCTATTTTGAATGGCATCGTGTCCGCGCATTGAAAGGCTCCAAATTTAGGTAGCCTATTTTAACAGTTGGCGGCTCATCTATGCCTTAGCCTACTTGGCTTTTCGAGTTTTTCACCAGCCTGTTAGCAGAAATTCGCCGGATAACATCCGTGCCATGGCATTTCGCATAGCCGTCAATCTGGCCATCGACCACCAGCGTAAAACCATCGTCAGGGATCGGCATAGCGCAACCGACGATTTCGACACTATTGCCGATACCGTAGCGTCGGCGGCGGCGCAACCGGAGCAAATACTGATGGCCAGGGAACGGCTATCCAGGTTGAACAGCGCACTTAACAGCTTACCGGCGACGACCCGAACCGTATTTTTGCTGCACGGTTCCGAAGGCCTGACCTACTCGGAAATCGCCGAACGCCTCGGCATATCCAAATCCCAGGTCAATAAATTACTGGCCGAGGCGATGCGGCATTGCTCGCAACAAATGCCCGATTGACCGATGCCGCACTTAACCTCCACCGCGTAACGCAATTAACTGCCAGCATAGCGATATCGGTAAAATCGCCTCTACCGTGGTCGTTTTAGCGCGGCAAACGTCTTTATAGATAGCCTTACCAATATCCTATTGCCAATTCAAAATGATTGCCCCATCGGACCCAGCCAGCAGCCTCTCGGTAAAGGATCAGGCCATAGATTGGTTGATCCGGCTGCGAGACGATCAGGTTGGCGACGACGATCTCGAAGCCTTCGCCGAATGGTTGGGACAAACGCCGGCACACGCGGAAGCCTTCGCCGACGCCGAACAACTGTTCAAAGACATGGTGTTGGCTGCCGGCGATCCTGCGCCAAGCGCAAGCAACTCAGTCGCGCCGCCCAAGACAGCGCAAACCGTTCCGCTGACGAAGCGGCTGCGCCAAGTCGGCATGCAGCGCTGGCTAGCTCCGGCAATCGCTATCGCCGCAGCTTGGCTGGTGGCGGTCGGCCTGGTCATGCCGAAACAGGCGCATTTACTGAGCGATTATCTCAGCGACTATCGCACCCAAACCGGCGAGCTGCGCGAAGTTCAACTCAGCGACGGCAGCCGTTTGCTGTTAAATACCAACAGCGCGATTTCAGTGGATTTCAGTTCGAATGCGCGGCAAATCGTGTTGCACCACGGCCAAGTTCGTTTCACGGTCGCCAAGGATGCGCAACGGCCATTCGAGGTGGTCGCCGACGACCTTAAAATACGGGCTCTAGGCACGATTTTCGATGTCTACAAAAACGGTCATGCCCAGACCCGCGTCATTGTGCAGGAGCATGCGGTGGCGGCAACGCTAATCGGTAACGGCCCGGAACCCGCCGGCGTCAAAATCCGGCAAGGGCAGCAATTGAATGTTCAAGCGGGACAACCCTTGCCGCAGCCGGAACCGGCGACACTGGAGCAAGCCACGTCTTGGCAACAACGCCGCTTGGTAATCAATGACCGGCCGCTGATCGAACTGTTAGCGGAGCTGGAGCGCTATCGCCTGGGCAGAATTTTTGTCGGCGACGCGTCGCTGAACCAGCTGCGCGTCAGTGGCGTGTTCTCTTTAGACGATCCCGAAAGCGCCTTGCGGACGCTGCGCCAGGCACTGGCATTAAAAGAAACCCGAATCGGCCCGTGGTGGGTGGTGCTCCACCGGTAAAGCGGATTTTCCGAATCGAAGTTAACCGCCGCCAGCCACCGGCCGCAACGGATTTCAGCAAGGAAGGCTCTTGAGAAACGCCAGCACAGATTTGGGAAGCTGCGAAAGTAGCCGGATTGCTGCCAAACCCGGTCGATCGGCAACAGATAGCGCTAATTCGGCCCGGAAATCCGAAATCGGCAAAACGCTGCTTGCCGGAATGCTGGCTTCGTACCATCTGTTCGGCGTCGGCGCGGTATCGGCAGCCGATCCCAGCGTTCGCCACTATCGGATACCCAGCCAATCGCTAAACAACGCACTGCTCCGTTTTGCCACGGAGTCCAATCTGGAACTGGTGTTTTCGGCCGACGGGGTACGCGGCATCGACAGCCCCAATCTGGACGGCGATTTCACGCCGGAGCAAGCCTTAGGCAAACTGTTGCAAGGCAGTGGTTTCAGTTACCGATTCAACGACGCCGACACCGTCACCCTGGAATTGCAGCCGCAGACCACGGACCAGGCGCTGCCTTCCAGGCCTGTCACCCTCGAGGCATTGACGGTGATCGGCGAAACCGGCAGCAAGATGCCGGCGGCAACCGACCCGACCACCGAAACGCTCGTGGAAACTGGCGTCCCCAGGTACGCGGTCGCAACTATCGCCAGCGCCACCCGCACCGATACCCCGACCAGACAAATTCCGCAATCGGTGCAGACCGTCAAACGCTCGTTAATCGACGACCAACAAAGCGTGACCGTCAGCGAGAGCCTGATCAATGTCAGCGGCGTGGTGCCGCGCAATACGCTGTACACTCCGGCGCTGGAAGGCACCATTATTCGCGGTTTTGCTTCGGAACAACTGCTCGACGGCTTCACCCAGTATTACAACCCCGGCGATCGGGAAAGCACCGCCAACATCGACCAGGTCGAAGTGCTCAAGGGCTCGAATGCGCTGTTATACAGCGGCGGTTCCGGTTCGCCGGTCGGCGGCGTCGTCAACATCAGCTCGAAGCTGCCCCAAGCCAAAGTTTTCGCCGAAGCCGGCGTCAAAGTCGGTAGCTACGATTTCTATCAGCCCTTCATCGACCTCAACCAACCGTTGAACGACAACGTGCTGTTTCGGATCAACGCCGAATACACTGCGGCCGGCAACCGGATCGATGCCATCGACAGCCAGCGTTTCAATGCCAATCCCGCGCTAACCTTCACCGACAACGACCGCACCCGTTTCACCGTGCAGGGCAAGATTTCGCGTTGGCAGCAGCCCGAATACCAGGGGGCGCCGGCCACCGGCACGATTGCCGGCGACTTCCGCAGCGACAGCGACCGTTTCATCGGTCCCGCCAACGCACCGGACAGCCGTTCCAAGACCGATGCCGTTTGGGGCACTCTCGAACACCGACTCAACGCCATCTGGACCTTGACGCTGAAAGCCCGTTACGCCGAGTCGGCTTTCAACCAACGAGTGCAAACGCTATTCGGCGACGACAACTTCTCCGCCGACCGGCCCTACTCGTTATTCGGTTCAACCACTTGGGCCCTGGTCAACGCCGAGTTGAGCCAGCATCAACAGGAGCGTAGCGTCCAGGGTTACGCGGTCGCTAAATTCGATCTGGGCCCGAGCAAGCATTCGCTGGTTTTAGGCGCCGACGGCAGCCGGCTCGACGATGCCGGCTTCATTGATGCCGACATGGCTCGTACCGGCTTGGCCGACCTGTCCGCGCCGGTTTTCAACCTGCCGTACCACAAGCCCGGCCCCGGAATCGACAACCAGTTTATCGGTAACCTGACCTACGGCGGTTATGCGCAACTGCAAAGCGACTTTTACCGGCGTTTTCATCTGCTTGGCGGGCTTCGGCTGGGCACGGTCGAAATCGGCTTTGAAAATCGGCAGTTGCATATCCGAGCAACCACCGACAGCCAAAAGCTGTTGCCAAAAGTCGGCGGAGTCGTCGACCTGACCGACCATATTTCCTGGTTTGCCGGTTACAGCGAAGGTGTGCGCGGCCAGCCGTTCGTCAATTTTGTGTCCACGCCGCTGCCCGAACTGTCGCGCCATCTCGAAACCGGCTGCAAATTCCAAGTCGCCGACCAGCTCAGCGGCCAAGTCGCCGTCTACCGGATAGACCGCAGCCAGGTCGCTGTCACCGATAGCGGCGATATCGAGCGCCGTTCCGTCGCGGCCGGACAACAACGTTCTCGGGGAATCGAAGCCGATCTGGCCTGGCAACCATTCCAAGCTTTGAGCGTACTGGCCAATTACGCCCATACCGACGCCCGCTTCGCCGACGGCAAAGCCGGGGTCGCCGCCGGTAACCGCTTGCCGCAGGTGCCGGAAAATTCCGGAAGAGTTTGGAGCCATTACCGCTTTCAAGCCGGAATCCTTAATGGCTGGAGCGCTGGATTTGGCGTTTATCTGCGCGACGGCGCCTTTTTGTCGAACAACAATGGCTTTAAAACTAGCGGCTATCACAGCTTCGATGCCGCCATCGCTTACGAAACCGGACATTTTAAGTTAGCCGCAACCGTCAAGAATCTGACCGGCGAACGTTATTTCCTACCCTACGACTATTTCGATGGCCGGGTGGCGCCGGCGGCCAATACGTCGCTGTTCGCGACCTTGTCGGTGAAATACTGAGCCATCCTCCGCGCCGAGTCGCCGTATTCGCACCGCGCGCGCCAACCCGGTCGACGCAAAAAATTAAACCTGTTCGCCACTTTTTTGTGGTCGTTTTTTTAGTTCATCCGACTTCCTATATGACGATGTTTCGATCCCGTTGCGAACGCTTTGGCGGCGGCATCGAACTTCGCCGCCCCGCTACGGCCATCGATGCCGCGCTGTAGCCATTGGTGATCTCGCCAGCCTGGAGCGATGTTGCAGGCATAGGACACCAGCCACATCCGCCGCGAGGCGGAGCCGGAAAGCCACGGGTCTTGGACGACAAGACGGCCGGGTTGCCTTCGACCGACAGGTTGAGGCTGTCGTAACGCGGCAGCCGATCGAACCGGATTATCTCGTTACCGGTTCGACACCTGGCGTTTGCAAGTTAAACGCTAACCGTAAACCGTAATTTTTAAGGAAAAAATATGCATACCAAACCCGCCAAGTTACTCTTTCCAGCGCTAACCCTAGCATTTGCATTCGCCTCGACAAACGCTAGCGCTACCTTGCTAAACGCCAGTTCCGGCGGCACTTTTACCATCAATTTCGACCGCGATGCCTTTGCCAACATGTTGGGTGGCAGCGCCAGCGGTATTGCCGGCATATTCAACGACCGGTTTTATAACGCGGCCGAATCCGACTACACCACGCAGTCGGGTGGTGCGCTGTTAGCCGGTCGGGATAATGTCGAATCGGACTCTACTAATTTGATCCACACCCTGACCGGTACTTCTGTCAATTCGGTGCAAGCAACTTCTCGCCACGCTCAAGCCACTTCCGCCGACTTTGCCATCGACTCCGATTCCGGCAGCTTTGCCGGAACAGGGCAACTGGGCATGCTCGGGGTGCAAGCCATCGGCATAGGCGCCACCGCGCTTGCCGGCCCTTATGCTGGCGGCGGTATGGTCTATGGCGATTATTCGCTTAAGTACAACAGCGCTTCTGCCTATTGGTCTTTGCAAAACAATATTTTCTTCCCTATGGAAGCCTATGCGTTGGCCGATTTGGCACTGGTCTTCACAGATGCCAATAACTGGCAATTGACCGGTAATTTGCTGCTGAGTGCCGACAATGCCAGCATGTTGTTTGGAACCGAGGGGGCCAATGTCGGCACGTTCAAACTGAGCGTCGGCTCAATTTCCGCAGTACCGGTTCCGGCTGCCGTTTGGATGATGGGGTCCGGTTTATTGGGTTTGCTGGGCATCGCCCGCCGGCAAGCCGCGGTTTAACACGGGTTATGCGCCGCAGCCGACGCTTTTTCGGGATCGGTTGCGGTTTTCCCGGAATTGCGCCGGTCAGGCCGGCTAACGCCCCGGAATCTTAATTTACGCAGGAGCGCCCATGTCAGTTGCTTTTCGTTGTGCCGGTTCGGCACCAAGAATTTTCTTTGTCCTTACGCTCAGCGTTTCAGGTGTATTTTTCACCCCTTTCGGTGCATTCGCGGCCACGCTGAATGCCGCGGCGGGCGGGACTTTTACGATGAACCTGGACCGCAATGCCTTTGCCTTACTCAACGGCGGCACGGCCTCTAATCCCGGCGACTTTTTAGTGCAGTTTTTCGATACGCAGGCTTCGGATTATAAAAGCTACAGCGATTCGTATTTTTACCTGGGCAATACCAGCCGCACGGAAGTTTCGGCCCTGAATTTGGTGCATGACATCACGCCGGTCGGCAGCAGCAATCCGACAGGCCAGGCCGCCAACCGCCACGTCAAATCCACCACGCCCAACTTTTCAATCGACAGCGAGACCCTGGCCGGGACGGGTTTGCTGGGCATGACCGGTATCGAGCTGTTCCGCGGCCTCTACAGCGGATCGCTCATCACTGGCGACTATTCTTTGCTGTACAACCCGAATAATCGGCAAAATGCCTGGGCCGATTTGGGGCAAGACGGCACACCCAGCGGCTGGTACCTGCAAAACAATGTCAGCTTTAGCATGGTGGTTTATGAACTGACCAATCTGGTAGTGAGTTATACCGACGCCAATCATTGGCAAATGAGCGGAGACTTACTGATGAGCCCGGAAAATGCCGACTTTTTACACGGCGCGCGTCTGGCCGATATGGGCGATTTTTGTTTGGGCGTTGGCAGCCACAGCGGTTGTGGGCAAGTGAGCACCGTGCCGGTACCGGCGGCTCTATGGTTATTTATCAGCGGATTAACCGGTATGTTTATCGGCCGGCTGCCAGGCCGCCGGAGTTGATTCCCATGCGCGCGATACCTTACTTAATATCTTCGCTTGCCATGTCGATGCTAGCTACGGCCGGCCATAGTTATGCCCAATCGCAATTTACTTATGGCCCTTACGTCAGCGTGCAAATGAATGTCGACGGCAACGGCAATAACATCCCGGGCGATGCCGCTCACGAGCCGACCATCGCCTTCGATCCCAATAACCCGGATAAACTGGTCGCCGGCTGGAAGCATTTCGCCAGCGTGTTATCCGGCAGCCGGGAAGGCGGCTGGGGCTTCAGCGACGACGGCGGCAAGCACTGGCAATTTCAGGGTTCGGTTACTCCCGGCCAGCAACGTACCAACAACATGGTCGATGTGGACTCGCTTGGTAATTTCTACTACCAAAGCCTGCATTACGACGCTACCGGCAGTTATGCGCAAGATATCGAAGTGCTTAAATCGATCGATAGCGGGATCAGTTGGCAAGCACCGGTTTACGCCCACGGCGAAGGTGCCGACAAAGGCCGCATCGGCATCGACCGCAGCGGAGCGGCGAGCGACGGCCATATCTATTTGGCCTGGCGCGAGGGCCTGGACGATCGGCATTTCAGCCGCTCAACCAATCATGGAGAGAGCTTCGAGGAACTGATAGCCATCCCCGGCAACCCGGCTTTCGGCACGATAGGCGTCGGCCCGCAAGGCCAGGTTTATGTTAGCGGGCGGAGCGAAAACGGCGAACTGGTGGGTGCCAAACTGGTATTTGAGGCTTATCTGTTTGCGACCTCGCCGGATGCGCGCAATCCGCGCGTTACCCCGACGTTTACCACGCAAACGCTGGATTTGGGCGGATCGCCGGTGATGTTTCAATACCGGAACAACCCCAACCAATACGGTCCGCCCGGCGATGTACAAGTCAGCGTCGATACTTCCGATGGCCCGATGCGCGGCAATATTTATGTCATGGCCCCGGTCGATCCGGCGGGTATCGACAATATGGACATCAATTTCATTCGCAGTACGGACGGCGGTCTGACCTGGTCGGCCCCAATGCGCCTGAATAACGATCCCGCCGACCGCAATGCCTATCAATGGTTTGCGATGCAAGGCGTCGCGCCCAATTCGCGGATCGACGCCGTTTGGTACGACACGCGCGGCAGTTTACAGCCCGGCATTTCGCAACTGTATTACGTTTACTCTTGGGACGGCGGCGTTACCTGGAGCGCCAACCAGGCCGTGACCGCACCGTTCAACACCCAGATTGGCTACCCGCAGGGTGCGCAAAAACTGGGCGACTATACCCATTTGGTTTCCGACGCCAACGGCGCGCATGTCGCCTACACCGCCACTTACAACGGCGAACAGGACGTGTATTACCTTAACCTGTTTCCGGACTGCAACCACAATGCAATTTCCGACGTGTTGGATATTCAGCAACGCCGCGTCGGCGACACCAACGCCAACCATCTGCCGGATAGCTGCGAAAACATCATTGTGCCCGGCGATATCGATGGGGATAAGGACGTTGACCTGTCGGATATCAAGTTGGTATTGGCCGCAAAGAATCGCGCCGCATCGGCCAATAACGATCCCCGCGATCTGGATCGGAACGGCGTTATCAATATGCTGGACGCCAGAAAACAAACGTTGTTATGCACGCGTTCGAATTGTGCAGTTTAAGCGACAGGAAGGAATTTGATGTTAACCATGAAAATTAATTTGTTGTGGGCGCCGATGTTGCTGGTTGCCAGTAGCGCGCAAGCCGGCATCGAGTTGGGCTTTGGCTTGGCCGCACAATCAGGCAGCCGTGTCGAGGTACCGATCGTGGTATCCGGCTTGGTCGATGTTTCGGCACCGTCGTTGGCCGCCTACGATCTGGACATCGGTTCCGATTCCCGCCGGCTAGCGTTCTCCTCGGTAAGTTTCGGCAATCAATTGGATGTATTCGGCCTGGGCATAAACCCAGCTGCAGCGGAATCGGTTGGGCCTGTGCCCGGCTTGCTGAATTTATACGAACTGTCGTTGGACAGCGGAAACGACTTGGATGCGTTTCAGGCCGACAGCTTTACTTTGGCTACACTGGCATTTAACGTCCTGCAACCCGGCAGTAGCGACCTTACCATGGTTGCCAATGCTCTGAGCGATGCTCACGGAGAGTCATTGCCGGGAGTCAGTGTGCAAACATCGGCGACCGTTACTACCGTACCGATACCGCCCGCCGCCTGGTTAATGTTGAGCGGATTGGGATTTGGGGTAAGGCAGCCTCTAATACCAAAAACCCGCTTAAGGACCGGTTTTAAACCTGCTTTCGACCGAGTTTATAGAAATTAAAGCGTCTCACCGCGCGATCCGAATGGCCGCGCGGTAATCTCGAATGGTTACTGGATATTCCAAACGCCCATCATGCCCATGTCCTCATGCTCGAGGATGTGGCAATGGAACATGGTCATACCGGTAAAATCGGGAAGGCAGCCGGGTTTTAGCGTATAAAACAATTCTACCGCCTCGGCGTTACTCAACAGCCCCATATGCTCGACTTAACCGTTCCCAACTCGGCCAACGATTTCCACGGCCGCCACATCCGTTTGGTGCTGGACAGTTACCGGCGTTTGCTGGGAAAGCCGTTGTTACAACCCGCTGCCGGCCAGTCGCTGGGCGAAGCCGCCTTTAACGCCGAATTCGTGCTGCTGTCGCACACGGCCGATGCCGACCCGCTATTCAACTACGGCAACCGCCAAGCCTTGGCATTGTTCGAATTCCAGTGGGCGGAATTGGTCGGCCTGCCGTCGCGCTTTTCGGCGGAGCCGGTCAACCGCGCGGAACGCGAGCGCTTGTTGGCGCAAGTGTCCGGCCGCGGTTATATCGACGATTATTCCGGCGTGCGCATCGCCAAGTCCGGCAAGCGGTTTCTGATCGAACACGCGGTGGTTTGGAACGTTTACGACCAATGGCGGCGCTACTACGGCCAGGCCGCTTGTTTTAGCGATTGGCGCTTGCTACCCTGAAGCGCCTGCCCGTTTCCTCGAATCCAGCGGAGAATTTTATGTTCAAAAAATTACTGAAACATGGCGGCCGCATCGCGTGCGGCTTGATTGTCGGCGCGGCCGCACCGGCAATCGCCGACGAAGTAGGTTGCGTGACCACGGCCTGGAAATTGATCGGCGCCAACCACAAAGTCTGCGTCGATGTGTTCGAAGACCCGAAAATTCCGAACGTGATTTGCCATATCAGCCAGGCCAGAACCGGCGGTATCTCCGGCGGCTTGGGGCTGGCGGAAGATCCGTCACAGTTCTCGCTGGCCTGCCGCCAGATCGGCCCGATTGCGTTACCGGCCAAATTGCCGGCCGAGGAAACCGTATTTTCGGAAAGCACCTCGTTATTGTTCAAATCGACCAACATCACCCGCTTGTGGGACGCCAAACACAACACGCTGGTCTATCTGGCAATCAGCCGCAAGGTGATCGAAGGCGCGCCGGCCAACAGCGTGTCGACGGTGCCGGTGATGCCCTGGGGGAAATAAGCCGGCGCTCAGGCCGGCGGCTGGCTAGTGGCGGTTCGGCCTGCCGTCGGCGGCGCGATCCATTTCAGCAAGGCCTCGTACAATGTCGCCGGCAGGATCGGTTTGCCGATGAAATCGTTCATGCCGGCTTCGGCGCATAATTGCTGGTCGCCGTGCATTACGTTGGCGGTCATCGCAATCACCGGCAACTTCAAGCAGGACGGCATTTGCCGGAGCAGCCGGGTGGCCTGGTAGCCGTCCATCACCGGCATCTGCACGTCCATCAACACGCAGTCGTAACGGCCGGCTCGCAGTTTTTGCAGCGCAATTTCGCCGTTTTCGGCCACATCCACCTGAATTTGGGCTTGTTCCAGTAATTCCACCGCGACGATGCGGTTGATTTCGTTGTCTTCGGCCAGCAGTACCCGGCTGCCGTGCAACGGCCGCAACCGTTCGGGTTCGAAACTGCTGCGGTGGCGGCGCATCTGGAAATTGCGGATCGTGGCCAAATCGGTGACGCCGAGCAGCACGTCGAAGGTAAAGGTGGAGCCGATGTTGGGCCGGCTATCGACCCGGATGCTGCCGTGCATCTGTTCGATCAATTGTTTGGAAATGATCAAACCCAGGCCGGTGCCGCCGTAATTGCGGGTCACGCTGCTGTCGCCCTGGCTGAATGCCTGGAACAGTTTGTGTTGCTGTTCGGCGGTAATGCCGATGCCGGTATCGCTGATGGCAAACTGCAAGCGCACCGTCGCCGCATCGCGCTGCAACTCGGTGACGGCGACCCGGACTTCGCCGCGCTCGGTAAACTTGATCGCGTTGCCGACCAGATTGATAAAAATTTGCCGCAAGCGCTGCGGATCGCCGATCACGGCATGGTAAGCGTCGGTTTGCTCGGGCCGGATCAGGCGGATACCTTTCTTGGCGCTGAGCTGCAACATGGTCGAGAACACGTGTTCCAGCGTTTCTTCCAATAAAAACGGGATCGTCTCCAACTGCATCTTGCCGGCTTCCATTTTGGAAAAGTCGAGGATGTCGTCGATCAACGCCATCAGCGAATGTGCCGACGATTCCACCCGCAATAAATATTCGCGCTGCTTAACGTTCAACGGGCTGTTCAGGCACAGTTCGACCAAGCCGACGATGGCGTTCATCGGCGTGCGGATCTCGTGGCTCATATTGGCCAGGAATTGGCTTTTGGCCTGGTTGGCCGATTCGGCTTCCAGCTTGGCGGCTTCCAGTTCCCGGGTTCGGGTCTGCACCTGGATTTCCAGCTCGGCTTCGTGGGCTTCGGTCTGGGCCAGCATGTTGTTGAAGGCCTCGGCCAGATCGCTGATCTCGTCGTTGCCGGCGTAAACCGAGCGCCGGCTGTAATCCTGGTCCCGTTCGATCTGGCGCGCGGTTTCCGCCAGCCGCAGGATCGGCCGCAAAAACGAGCGTTGCAGGCGCTGCACATATAAGCCGACCACGCTCAAGGCGATCAGGATAATGCCGGCGTTCAGTAGCGCATTGAACAACAAGGTGTGGTAGCTCTGTTTCAGGCTGGCTTCCAGCGTGATATAGCCGACCACCTGCTGGTTCTTGTGCAGAATCGGTTGAGTGATAGACCGGGTTTTGGCAATTTGCTCGGGCCACCATCCGTGCCAGGCCGACGCCGGTTTGCGGTAGCTGACCAGGGTTTTGCCGGCGGTGTTCTGAATTTGGCCGGAAATGATGTCCGGATCGTGGGCCAGCGCGTCCAGAATTTCCTGTGCCGTCTGGGCATCGTCGAACAGCAGCGCGAAACTGCTGTTTTGGCCGATCATGCTGGCGGTAAGCTGCAATTTGTAGCCGATGGCCTGTTGTAACGCGCCGTATTCGCGCACCGTCAGCGACGCTGTCGCCACCATCAAACTCAGCATCACCATCAGGCGCAGGATATTGCCGAGTTTGCGGCTGATGGAGATACGCGGTTGAGTCGAGGCGGTCATTCTATTAGTTCGGCCATCCGAAGCAATTTGGAACTCAATGTTAAATGGGCGGATTTTACCGGCGCTAAATTTACCACCAATTTCAACTTATTATCGCGCAAGCTGAATTGCACCATGCCGCCGGCGGCGGCGAAGCCGTCGCTATCGCCGACCAGCAACACGTGCCCGGCTCGCGCTTGCTCGGCGACGTCCGCGGTCAATAAGCCGTTTTCGGCCAGGAACAAAATGCTGCAGCCGCCGATGCCGGCGTTGGTTTCGATAGCGACGTGCACCGGCGCGCCGTCTATGGTTTGCCCTTCCAAAACCGGTAGAAATTTACGCAGCGGGCTGGCGCCGCGCAAACAGATGACGATGGGCCGCGGCTCCGGCCAGCGCGTCAATTCGGCGAAGTGGAACAGGTAGGCGGTTTTCAGTTGAAATTCGCGATCGCCGGCCGCGGATTCCGCCGCTGCGGCGGCCGCAGCGCTTAGCCAAACGCAGAGGCTGAGTAGCATATATAGGAAAACGCGCATCGTGTCGCTCAAGCCTAAAAGCGCCAGGATATTTGCGCCAGATAGCCGCGTTGCACCTGGCTGGAAACCGGGATGTACAACGCGTCGTTGAATTCCGGACGCTGGCCGTCCAACAGATTTTGCCCGACCAGCGACAGCTCCAGGTTCTTGGCCGGGTGCCAGCCCAGCCGCAGGTCCAGCGAAACGTAATCCGGAATCCGGGTTTGGTTGACGGTGATGCGGTCCACATAACGCAGCCAGGCGTCCAGTTCGATATCGTCGGTCAAATCCAGCATCGAACGCAACGACAGGCTGTGCTGCGGATTGACCGATTCCTCGGCCAACGGGTCCAGAAACCAGGGTTGCCGGTTGTCGGCTTCGTTGTCGAAGCGGATGCCGGTATAGGAAGCTTGCAGGCGCCAATCGTGGCTGACCCGGTAGTTGGCGGCCAGCTCCAGGCCGTAACTTTTCACGTGCCGGTAATTGCCGACGCTGAGGTCGAGAATCGGCAACGGAAAGCCCGGCGCTTGGGCATTGCCGGTAAAGCCGGCGACCTTGACGCCCTGGATCCGGTCGTAAACGTTGTAGAACAGGGTGCTGTCCAAGTCCAGCCGGTTGCTAATCTGCCAGCGCCAGCCCAGCTCGTAGGCCACCACGTTTTCGGTGCGCATGTCCTGGTTGGCGTCGGCCAGAAAAAACAACGATTGTTGGCCCGGAACCGGCAGAAACAGCCGGATGCTCTGCTGGGCGCGGTTGGGCAGCGCCACCGCCCGCGATACCCCGGCCCAGAGCCGGTGGCGTTTGTGCGGGGTCCAGATCAGCCGGGCGTTGGGTTCGGTTTCCCAGCCGGTGTAAGTGAAGTGTTCGACCCGGTTGCCCAAGGTTAATTGCAGATTGTCCAGCAACTCGATGTTGTCCTGGGCGAACAAGCCGATGTTGTGTTGGGTAAACCGGTCCGGCTCGAAGCCCAGCGTCAGCGAGTTGTCGAAACGGTCGTCGATAATCTGGTAATTCAAGCCCCACATTAAACGGTGGTTGCCGAATAACGGCTGGCTGTGCTGGATGTCCAGATTGTAATGCGAGCGGCTCATCCGGTTGGTGGCCATCTGCCAGTCGGTCTGGGTGAAGGCCATGTTGACCCGCAATTCCCGCTCGCCGTCGAATTGGTGGGTCCAGTTGCCTTGCAGGCTGCCGGATACGCCGTCCTTGCCGAAGTCGTCCTGGCGCCAGTACGGCGGCGTGGCCGACGACACGCCGGTCAAAAAACCGTGCAGCCGGTAACGGGTGGCGGTGGCTTCCAGCATTAACTGGTCGCGTTCGCTCAGTTGGCTGTCCAGGCGGAAGTTGGCGGACTCGGCATCGCCGGTATCGTGGGTGTTGTGCACGCCGGCCATATCCACACTGGCGTCGCGCACCACCGCATTGACCGAACCCCGCAAGTAAGTCGACTCGGACAGCTTTTGCCCGTAACGGACGCCGCCGAAGCCGCGTTCCTCGGTGCCGCCGCCGGCCGTGAGCAGGCCGCCCTCGGTGTCGGCCGCCGAACGGGTGACGATGTTGATCGCGCCGTTCACCGCATTCGCGCCCCACAAACTGCCGCTGGGGCCGCGCAGCACTTCGATCCGCTCGATGTTTTGCAGCAGCGGAATGTGCTGGCCCCAATACACGCCGCTGATCAGCGGGTCGTAAATGCTGCGGCCGTCGACCATGACCTGCAGTTTGTTGGCGTAGAGGTCGTTGAAGCCGCGGGCGCTGACGCCCCAGTTCCAACTATTGACCCTGGCTACGGCCATACCCGGCGCCATGCGCAACAACTCCGGCAGGCTGGTGGCGCCGGAACGGCGGATATCCTCGGCGCTGATCACAAACGCCGCGGCCGGCGTGTCTTTGACGGTTTGCGCCTGGCGGGCCAGACCGGATACTTTCAGCTCGGTCAATTCGTCCCAACTCAAGGACAACAACTCGCTGGTGCTGTCCAGCGCATCTGCGTCGTCGTCGTCGGCCATCGCCAGTTGCGCCAATAGCAGCGTCAGGCATAGGCCGGCGAGTTGGCGAATCAGGCGAGTTGAGGCCATGGTCTGGGATTAAGGCAAAAGTTGTCTTGCATTATAAGTGAGTCGCCGCCGCAGGCAACGCGACTATGGTATGAACTGCGCCGGACTATCCGCTCAAAACAGCGCCGAAATGGCCGCGCATTCGTCGGCGTCGAGGGCAAATTCGAAGATCGCCAAATCCTCGCGCATATGTTGCTCGGAACTGGTGCCGGTCAGCGGCACGACGCCGTGCTGGTGCAGATAGCGGAAAAATATTTGCGCCGGCGTCCGGCCGTGCGCGCTGGCCGGTCCGGTTAGCGCCGGGTGCGCCAGAAGCCGCGGGTTGGCGGTCAAGGTCCAGAAACTTTGGTAGACGATCTGCCGCTGCCGGCAGAAGGCGCGAATCGGTTTGTCGTAGCCGGTGTCGGCATAAAACCGGTTTTGAATTACGGCCGGTTTGACCGTGGCGGTTTGATACAAATATTCGAACAACGCAAAATCGTAACAATTGCTGATACCCAACTGCCGCACCTTGCCGGCCGCGACCAAGCTTTCCATGGCTTGCCAGACTTCCAGCAACTGGCCGCGGTCGGCCAGCGGCGAATGCAGCACCAGACCGTCCAGATAATCGGTTTGCAAATTGCGCAGCGAAACCGCGAACGACTGCGCGACCTGCTCCGCCAGCCCGGCGCGCGGGTCGTAAGGAATCCGTTGCGGATCGTGGCCGTTCAGCGGCGTGAATTTGGTTTGCAGGTAAAGGTCGGCGCGGTCAAGGCCCAAATTGGCGCAGGCGGCGGCAATGCCGCGGCCGACGCCGGCTTCGTCGTAATGCTTGGGTTGGCAGGCCGTGTCGATGCCGCGAAACCCGGCGGCGATGGCTTGCTCGACCAGTGCGGCAGTGCGTTCCTGTTTCCAGGCCGTACCGTAAAGAATGCCCGGCATGCGCACGCCGGCGGCGGAAACAACAAAAGCGTGGTCTGGCATGAGCGGCTCCCGAAAAAAGCTCGATCTTCGGCGATTGCCGCGGGGCCGTCAATTCCCGACATATTCCAAGCCAAACCAAGCCTTCGATTCCGATAGGGTTACACCGTTGTTTATCACGGTCTTTGGAAGCGATGGAAGGCGCAATCGACCCAAGGCGGAAGTTCGTGTATTTATCTAGAATCTCGGTTTAAAATTTAAATCAGCCATTCAAATAATAAAAGTTGTAGGGTGGATAAGCGAAGCGCCATCCACCCTACGGCCCTAACAGTTTCGATGTAAACTAGGCCATCGATTTCGATATGGTTTCAACTGCGTTGAATGATGGTTTTTGGAAGTGGAAAGAGTGTATGTGACACTTTCTTGTCGGCCTCATTTATCAAACAGGTTATTGAAAAAAGAAAATCGGTGGAGAAAATCTTCCAATTTGCCGTTAAAAGCCATTTTGGCTCAAGGAGCAATGACTTAAGTAATTTTTTTACGAGAAATGCTTTTTTTGACTAAAAAGTGGAGCAGATTTTTAAATTTCAGCCGCCTGTTAACCAAATTACTGATTCGCAGCAAACTATCTTGTGATAGTTGATTAGAGAATAATTGAATTTTCATTCAGAATTAACTATTTAAATTTACTTTTATGACTACAGGTTATATTTACATATTAGCTAATAGCTCAATGCCTGACTTGGTGAAAGTTGGATATACAACTCGAAGCCCCGAAGAAAGAGCAAAGGAACTCGGCGCTAATACAAGTGTAGCTGTACCATTCATCGTTGCTTTTAAGCGTTTAGTCTCAAATTGCGAGGCTGTTGAGCGAATGATCCACGACCGACTGGCTGCAAAGGGGTTTCGGGTTGCAGAAAATAGAGAATTCTTCAGAGCACCCGTATCTGTTGTTGTAGATATCATCTTAGGCTTACCACCGGAAATACTTCAGGTTTCACCTGGAACGATAACTGAATCTATTTCGCCCAATCTACTATCTAAAGAATCATTGCCGTGGATTGATCTATGGCGACAAGCTGAGTCGCTTTTTTATGGCCTTGGGGATGACCTAGAAGATAGAGAGGCTGCAAAACTAATCTATCTCGATGCAATAAAGCTTGGTTCTTCTTGGCCATATTTCCGCTTAGCCGAAAATGAATTTGCGACTAATATTGATTCCAATCGATGGACTGAAGCTCGTCGATATGCAAGAGAAGGCGTGGCTAAAGGCAACTATCTTTGTTATTTAACTTTGGCAAAAATTAGCAATATGCAGAACGATATGATGTCGGTTGTTAAGGCAACAAATCTTCTTTTTCGAACGAGAGCGGAAAAATCTGATACTAAGCTCGAAAGTATTCTGAGCTTTGTTTCTGAACTGCAGAGTCTCTTCTTTCAGGCTCCTGACGTTTTGGACAATATCAACGAAGTGTCCTTAAGTGAAATCAGGTCTTTGATAAGTGAATTACTAGATGAGTGTGATCGCAATGCTAACTTGATTATTAAATTTTGGCCCGAGGGACATGAACGGGGACTTAAAGATAACCAAAGACTTAAGGATAAAATTAAGTCGTTGTGTGTATAGCCCGGTAGATACGCACCGCGTACCTTCTGGCTTTTGCTACCATGAAGGCTTTAACAGGTTGGTGAAAAACTCTTTTTTGCAACCAATCAGACCTATATTTAGTACTACAAGATTGATTCAGCACTAAATAAAGGCTTCTTCTAGCTAAATTAGTGGCTGGAATATGGTTTTTCACCAACCTGTTAATGGTAAGCGATGCGTACACATCTGATGTGCAATTAGCATTCGATCAAGCGTTACAGGCTCCGAACCGTACATACAGAAAGGAAGCCCAACAGTCCGCTTTTGGCCGGACGGCGCCACTCGGGGGGAGGGACTGGAACCGCGTAGCGATTTCGTCGAAACGTTCAATTCCCCGCCGGCTACCTGCGCCACCCCGCCGAAGCAGCGCGAAAACTGTGCGCCAGCCAGCGCGGTGCTGCGCCCGGTTTTTACATTTTCCCTTACGCCAAGTATGCTTTCCGCCGGAACGTTTATGGAGCACGCACAATGGGGCCGGGAAGTTTTGCCTATTTTCCCTCAATCGATTTACCCGCCATCGAAAGCCGGTTGGCGGAATGGCGCGCGGTTTTTCCGGAAATGGGGGTGCTGGCCTTGTTTCCGGAAGCCGAAAAGGCGCAGATTTCGGAATTGCAGGCCTTATGTAACGATTGCGGTCTGCCGCTGTGCGGCGCGATATTTCCGCAATTGGTCTACGCTACCGATTTTCGCAGCAACGGCCTGTGCCTGCTGCGTTTCGACCGGATGCCCTACACCGCGCTGTTCGAGGTACCGCGGCAGGACGGGATCGGTGCGGCCGAGGCCGCCGACACCATTGCCGGCCACATCGGCCGCCATCTCGAAGACGATGTGCCGGCCACCTTGTTTTTAATGCTGGATGCGCTGCTGCCGAACATCGGTTCCTTGCTCGACGAACTTTACCTGCGCCTGGCCAACCGCGTGCATTACGCCGGCGCCAATGCCGGCAGCGAGACTTTTCAAGCCATGCCCTGCTTGTTCGACAATCAGCGGATCGTCGGCAGCGGCGTGTTGGCGATGTTGCTGAAGCCGCATTTCGGCGCGGTGTTGGAGCACGGCTACCGCAGCGAAGCCGAAACGTTGCCGGCCACTTCCACCGACCGCAACCGGATCATCCATATCGATTGGCGGCCGGCATTCGAGGTTTACCAGGAACTGGTACGGGCCAAATTCGGCGTCGAGATTACCCGCGATAACTTTTACCAATACGCGGTGCATTTTCCGTTCGGCATTCTCCGCGCCAACCACACGACCTTGGTGCGGATTCCGGTCATGCTCGACGCGGACAACGCGCTGTACTGCATCGGCGAAGTGCCGCCCCATTCGATGTTGGCGCTATTGGACGCTCCGCAAGTCGATTCGCCGGATACCTTGCAAACCCTGCACGGCGGATTGTCCAAACTCAGCGGCGATCCGGCCGGCCAAGAGTTGCTGCTGTTTTATTGCGCCGGCCGCCGCCAACATCTGGGTGCGGCCGCCGCCGGCGAAGAATTGGCGATTTTTAAGAATTTCAGCCAAGCATCCGCCATCGCCGGCGGTCTGGCATTGGGCGAAATCGGCGACACCACGCTGTGGGGATACCCTTTGTTCCATAACGCGACCGTGGTTAGCGCCGCCTGGACGAATCCCGCATGAGGCACGACGACGTCATTCCGGTTTTGTACGAAATGGCGATGACGATCGGCGGCGAGATCAGTTTGCAGCCGCTGCTGACCCGCACCCTGCAACGCCTGCTGTACTTCACCTCGTTTCCGGCCGGTTTCATTTGCCTGGATCTGGCGCCGAGCGCAACGGCCGGCGACGCTTATCTGGAGGCGGCGCTTCTGGCCGCGATCGGCGATTTTCAATTAATCAAACACATCGGCGACAGAATAACGCTACCGGCCGCCTTGGCGCTGGGTCCGGCGGCTCGGGAAGACGACCGGGCCGCGTTATTCTCCGGATTGCCGGTGAGTCGGGACCGCTACCGGGCGTTTCTGCGCTTGCCGATAACCGACATCGGCGTCGTGATTCTGATCGCGCCGATCATGCCGGAAACTCATCTGCCGCTGACGCGGATGTTCGAGCCGATCATGGCGCATTTGGCCAGGGCAATATTGCTGTGCCGGCATTACGACCAACATACCTCGCAACTGATTGCCGACAAACGCCAGGCCGACCAGCGCGCCGAGTTTCTAGCGTTGCACGACGGCTTGACCGGGCTGCCCAACCGGGCATTGCTGCTCGACCGCATTCAGCAAGCGATGGCGATGGCCACCCACAACGGCCAATACGGCGCGCTGTTGACGCTGAACCTCGACCATTTCAAGCAACTGAACGACATTTACGGTTACGAGACTTGCGACAAGATTCTGGTCGAAACCGCGCGCCGGCTGGAGCATTGCGTGCGGGAGGGCGATACCGTGGCCCGCTTCGGCGGGGACGAATTCGTCTTGCTGCTGTGGCCGTTGTCGGTATCGAAGCAGGAAGCGGCGATTCAGGCCGAAGCCATCGCCCAAAAGGCGCAGCAGGCGCTGCTAACGCCTTACCAATGCGACTCGCGCGGTTTGCTGGCGACGTTCAGCATCGGCATCAGCCTGTTCCGGGCCCACGGCGACAGCCTGGAAAGCCTGCTGAAAAATGCCGAAACCTCGTTGTACCAGGCCAAAACCGCCGGCCGCAATACCATCCGCTTCTTCGATCCGGGGATACAAGCCGCGATGATGCAGCGGCTGGAATTGGAGGCTGACTTGCTGTCTGCAATACGCGGCAACCAACTCGAGCTTTATTACCAAATCCAGGTCAACGACCGCGGGCTGGCCACCGGCGCCGAGGCTTTGATCCGCTGGCACCATCCGCGGCGCGGAATGGTTTCGCCGGCGGTATTCATTCCGCTGGCGGAAGAGGCCGGGTCGATTATCGAAATGGGCGATTGGGTGCTGGCCGAGGCTTGCCGCCGGCTTGCAGCCTGGCAGTCCGATCCGCGGCTAGGCCGGCTGGAGGTGGCCGTCAACGTCAGCGCGATTCAGTTTCAACAACAGGACTTTACCGCCAAGGTCGGCGCGCTGTTGGCCGAATACCCGTCGGTGTCGCAACGCTTGAAACTGGAGCTGACCGAAAGCGTGTTGTTGAACCGGGCCGAGGATGCGATCGAAAAAATCCGTTTACTAAAAAACCAGGGCATCCGCTTTTCGCTGGACGATTTCGGTACCGGTTATTCGTCGCTGGCCTACTTGAAGCGCTTGCCGCTGGACCAATTGAAAATCGACCAAAGTTTTGTCCGCGATATCGCCAGCGACCCGAGCGCCGCGGCGATCACCCAAACCATTATCGCGATGGCGCAGACATTGGGCTTGGAGGTCATCGCCGAAGGTGTGGAAACGCAGGAACAATTGGGGTTGCTGAGGAATTTCGGCTGTCGCCATTACCAGGGTTATCTGTTGAGCCGGCCGCTGTCGGTCGGCCAATTCCAGGCCTTGCTGGCCGGCGGCAACCCGCTGTTAGATGCGGCCGAGGCGGAATGACGCCAAACCGCAGCGCCGCTCCGGTTTGACCGGCGTCAAGCCGTAACAGCCGTGGGGTTCGGCTGCGGCCGGTAACGCCGCTTCGCTTGATACATGCGCTGGTCGGCAATCTCCAGCAAGGCATTGATGTCGCCGCTATCGTCGGGAAATTGGGCGGAACCGATACTGGCGGACAGCGCATAGCCCCTGTTCTCGAACGAAAACGGCGCCTCGATGGCCGAATTGATCCGGGCGACGGCCGCTACTCCCAATCGGTTGGAAAGTTCCTGAATAATTAGTCGTCCCTGAAAAAGCCGAAATTGTTCAGAGACGACCGCTCTCATGCGAACGATAAAAAATGCTCGACTGATGAAGTCATCCCAAGTCGTGACAGTAGCGCCCAAAAACGAGACCAAAAAATCCTCAACCGCCTGAGGATCAAACGGATGTTATGGCCGGCACCGCACAGGATGGCATGCAACGCATCGCCCAGTTCGCCTTTCAGGTAGTTGCGCCCCAATAATCCGTCGTTCTTTAGGTGGCCGATGATCGGTTCGATAGCGTTGCGACGTTTGAGTGCGCGTTTGAGTCGTCGTGTATCCACGCCGCGTTTTTGCCGGGCTTTGTAAATCGTGACCCCGGGCAGCTCGACACCACGATAACCCAAGTCGACAAACGCTTCTTTGGCGTGCGTACCGCTCAGTATTTCTGCCTGTTCCAGACAGGATTCCAGGGTGTGACCATCGTAGGGATTACCCGGAAAGCTACGGGCACCCAGTACGAAATTGCTTTTATTCGTGACGGTGATGCCCACTTTGACGCCGAATTCATATTTCTTGTGGACTTTACCTTTGGCAATGCATTCCACTTCCGGGGCGTGAAAACTGTAGAGTTTGTTTTTATCCTGGGGGTTGCTGATTCAGAATCCGTTGGGTTTTCGCCAGCGTCTCTTTGAACACCCCTTTGACGGCGTCGGATTGATTGTCCAATTGACGTTCAATATCTCGATACACTCGGCCGACCAAAGTCTTTAACTGCTTGAGCATTTTGCGTTTGCGCTTCATTTGCTTGGCATGACTGTACCGGTTCGCCATTAGCAGCAAATACGGAGCTTTACGGTTGTAGTTCTGCCGTAGCGAAATCTCATGCTGCTCAGCCAAGCGGACCAGGTGCTGGCGACAGCGTTCGTACAACTTCCCATCGGTCGGATACGTGATGGCTTTCTCTTGCACCGTGCTATCGACCGTCACCGATTCAAAATCCTGCTTGTTCACGGTCTTGCTATCTACGCCAGCCTGAATCGTCACCGATAACATCCATTCACAACCGGCTTCGCCAATCCGTTTCCGCCAATAGGTCAGTGATGTGGGGTGGCAAGGCATCTGGTGTTGGAAATACGCTTCGCCGCAAAAGTATTGCCAGTACGGATTTTCCAGCCATTGCGCGACCACCGCTTCATCGGAGCGTGCGAAGGCATGTTTGAGGTAATGAAGTCCCGCTATCAGTCGCGTGGGCAAGGCAGGCGCACCTTGATTCTCGGTAAAGAACTCGCCAAAGGCATCATCCAGGACTTTCCAATCGATCAGATTAGCCAGTTGGTAAAGCTCGTGTTTTGGGTTTAACAGGTCGGCTAGCGGTGTGTTGAATAGATCGATTTGACCACTCGTTTCTTGGGATTTTGGCTTCATTTTGAATAAAAATTTGCAAGAAATTAATAGCTATTTTACCCCTTTCTTGCAATTATTGCCCGCTTCTTAATTAGATTACTTATTTTATTTCAATGTGTTAGTGGAAATTTTAGGGCTTTTCAGGGGCAACTAATTACGCCGAACAAGTGATCATTAACAGGTTGGTGAAAAACTATATTCTGGACACTAATTTCGCGGGAAGCCTGCTATTTTTAGTTCAAAAGATTGTTCTACGATATTAAACATAGATTCAGTTGTCTTCGAAAATGAATTTTTCACCAACCTGATAAGAGTAACGTAGCCACGCTACTCTTATCCTTAAAAAGCTGTTGAGAAAAGTCCAGCTTCTAAGCTGGTTATAAATTTTGCAAGAGAAGGGGCTTTGATACGCGTGTTTAACAGGTTGGTGAAAAACCATATTCCAGCCACTAATTTAGCTAGAAGAAGCCTTTATTTAGTGCTGAATCAATCTTGTAGTACTAAATATAGGTCTGATTGGTTGCAAAAAAGAGTTTTTCACCAACCTGTTAGGCGAATAACAAGGAGTTATACGGTTTCTGTATACCTACCGAAATTGATCCTAGAAAAGAAACTTTGAGGATCATCATATGAATTTTTTCTTTAAATTATCTGAACTGCGTGAACTTACCGCTAATACCAGATCTGCGCCATTGAATCAGATTAGACGATAGACAGCAATGGTTCGTCAGCCTCGAATCATCAACTCACTGAATGAAATTGGTGACATCGATCTACCCCATGATCAGCGTATTCAACATACTGTTTTTGAGTTAGGAGTAAGAAAGGATTTGTATCCCTGAACCTATCGAAAGGCGCGCAGCATTGAGCTTCGACGAACTCAGTCTAGAATGCCGGTCAATCCAAACGCCGCCATTGTCAAACAACCTGGCTCAGATTTGCCGTTAGCGGATTTGATTGCTACATTTCCCGCACCGAATGAGATGTCGTTGCCGTGGAGGCCTGGATGCGGAAATTTAGCTTGCTCAACCGATACCGGCTGTCCGGGTTAGCCCTGGCCTGGCTGGCGGTATCGGCTCACTGTCCCGCTGCGCCCAGCGACGATCCGGATATTCTGGCCCGGCGCGGCCAACAAAGGCCGTTCAGCACCAGCCCGGCCGAAGCGCCGACCATCGTGCTGAGCAAGCCGGCCGGCGGTTGGACCAGCGGCTTGCAAATAACCGTCGCCGGCACCTGCTCCGACCCGGCAGCCGATCCGGTCGTGGTGAATATCAACGGCGTGCGCTATTACGTCCGTAATGCCAACGGCAGCTTCAGCCGCGCCTTCCCGGCCGCAAAGGGCAAGAACAGCGTGATTGCCGAATGCGCCAATGCCGCCGGCGTTGCCAAAGCCTCGGCGACGGTGGACGCGGTGATTTCGCCGATACCGTTGAAAGTGATCCTGACCAGCGACAGCGACGGCGTCTATACCGACCTGCACATTTACGAACCGGACAAAAGCCACGTCTATTGGGCCGATACCAACTCCAGCAGCGGCGGCATTTTCTTTTTGAATTCGAACGGCGACAACTTCGACCAAGCCGGCTACGGGCCTTATTTATACGTGCATCCGGCGCCGCCGGTCGGCGTGTTCCGCATCGATACCAATTATTGGCCGGGCGGCGCGGTGCAACACACGCTAGCCAACCTGGACATCATTCTCGACGAAGGCCTGCCGAGCGAAAGCCGGCGCCGGGTGCAAAAACCTTTGGCTCGGCCCGGCGAGACCCAAACCCTGGCTTACGTCGCAATCCAGGGCAACCGGCAACCGGCGAAAATTTACGTGCCGGGGCAGGACGCGGAGCGCGACATGCCGGCCGAAATCAGAGAGTACATCAAACAGGAACCCAAGCGCGAAGGCGAAGATAGCGGCGAGGATTTGAGCTATTTGCCGGCGGCGGACGCCGAAGCGCTGCGCGAGACGGTCACCAACGTCGCGCTGCTGCAAGCCCGCAAACCCAGCCCGTTGTGGGAACCGAAACAACGCGACTGCGCCGGCCTGGTCCGCTTCGCCTACCGCACCGCGCTGGAACCGCGCGATGCGGCCCGCACCGCCAAGCTCGGCATCCCGGCCAAACTGAATTTGCCGGCCGTGTCGGAGCAGGCCCGGAAAACCTTGCCGAATTATCCGCAGCTCTGGCAGACGGGGGTAAGTAACGGCTTGCCGCGTTACGGCCATTTTGCCGACGCCGAAACCCTGATCGGCTATAACTTTCGCTTGAAATCGCGCGATCTGGCGGCGGCGCAGAGCGGCGATTTGCTGGTTTACCAAAAACCGTTGCTGAACGACGAGCCCTACCATTTGATGCTGTTCGCCGCCGGCCGCGCCGAAAGCCTGGCCGTTTACCATAACGGCGCTCAAGGCAGCGAGGGCCAGGTAAGGGTGGTGCGCGTCGCCGAATTGCTGAACTCGCCCGACCCGGTCTGGATTCCCCGCCCGGAAAATCCCTATTTCCTTGGAGTGTTCGAATGGAACCGCTTACGCCCGCAAAACGCCTGACCGCCATCGCCGCCGGCATAGTCTTGGCTGCCGGCGCCGGCGTGGCGATCTACCGGGAAGTGGCCCGGCAACCGTTGGCCAAGTTGGTCCGCGCCGATCTGCCGCTGCTGGAATTGACCGTGAAATTGCGCGACTCAGCCAATCAAGATCTGGACGCCGCCAATTCGCTGGTCGGCAGCAACGACGAGGTTCCGGCCGGCGACGAACGCTGTCCGGCGCTGGTCGGCGGCGACGCCGGTTCGGCTACGGTAGTGGACGTCTTCGTCAAGCGCCCGGCCGACTGCCCGAAACGCGCCGCCTGGTATGTACGCAAACACCCGGTGGCGTTGACGCTGCACTTCAACCAGGGCGAGGCGTTTTTACAGTGGTGGGACCAGCAAGCCGAGGTGCAACGCCTGCTCGATAACCGCTTCGTCAAAGGGCTGTTCTTCGGCCTGCTGCAAAGCCTGCACGTCAAAGCCGAACAGCTCAATCTGCAAGGCATACAAGGCGACTTCCTGCTACAGGTGCTGCGCGACGCGGTCGGCGCCAACGCCGAATTGCATTACGACATGGCCCACGGCAGCCAGGGCTGGGTGATTGGTTATAGCCGCGGCGCCAGCCGCTTTGCCGACCAGGCCATGCCGGCACTGGCCGGCGTGCTGGCCAGCAGCGGCTATCGGGTCGGCAAATTGCCGGAACCGATTCTGGAAGCCCGCATCGGCCTGCAAAAACTGTTCGTCACCGAATACGACGGCCGAATTTATCTGGCGCAAAGCCTGGAAGCGTTACTGAACGTATTGGACAGCATCGCGCCGGAAGCCGGCGGCGGCGATGCGCCGCTCAGCCTGGTGCTGCGCAGCGAGGCCTTCGTTGCCCATCTGCTGCCGGTAATGGCCGGCGCGGAAAGCTATCCGATCCGCTGGGATTTTGCGCTGAATGGCGCCGAACCCGGCTGGTTAAGCTTGCCGGCAGCAAGCTGGCAGCGCCAATTGCACCCGCGTTTGTTCGATGGCGTAGTCGCCAGCATGCCGCACGACGCTTTCGCCGGCTTCGCGGCCAGTCTGGCGTTGCCGCCGGACCTTACCGGCGACGATTGGCGCAAACTGGCCGCGGCCGGCCCGGCGGCCAACCCGCCCGGCCCGGAGCCGGCCGGCATCGGCGTGGTGTGGGATTTCAGCCCGGACGATCCGGCCGGCGCGGTCGGCGTCGTCGTTGCCAATCCCGGCCAGCCGCAAGCCAGCGCGGCCTATACCCAATACCTGAAAAATCAGGACCTCGGCGCCGAGTGCGCCGGCGGCAGCCTGTTCCTTGCCGCCAGTTCGGCGAATTTGCTGACGCGGATGAAAGACGCCTGCAACAAACAATCGCTGAGCCCGCTGGATTGGCAGCGCGGCGCCGAGAAACAACGCTTGCAGGATGCGCAGTTGCTTGCCTTCGTCAACCCCGGCGCGGCCGCCCGCGAATTGTTTCTGGCCGGCGGCGCCGGCGCCAACCAAGACGCCAACGAATTCGCGCCGCGCTGGCAACAAGACTACGAAGCCGCCAAAGCCGCGATGCGCCGGGATGGCGACAAGCTGTTCGGCAATCTGCCGCTGCTCAGCTACGCCGGCCGGGTGGCGGACAATGCCGCCGGCGCTCGCTTGCAAGGGAAATTGGTCGCGCAAGCCGTGGCGGCAGCCGCCGATTGAAGCGCCGCCGCCCAGCGCATTTGGTTTGTTAACCCGGCCCGTTTAATCACTGGTATTCCGTTCGGGCTGAGCGCTTCGAAGCCCTTTGCAGCATACCCTTCGACAGGCTCAGCACCCTCAAGGGCATAAAGGCGAAAGTTATTTAAGGGCCAAGTTAATAATCGCCGGAGTTAAGCGACATCTGAGCCTGCTGCACCGGTTTTTCCAGCAGTTTCAGACACAAGCCGCCGACCTTCGGCGTCCACAGTGCCGGATTCTCGGGGAAGGGTTCGATACGACCGGTACTGCGATAACCGCGGCGCTGGTAAAACTCGATCAATTCCCGCCGCTGCGGAATCACAGCCATGACAAAAACCCTGACCGGCCAGATTCGCGTCGCCCATTGCTCGGCCTGCTGCAAAAGTTGTTTGCCGATACCCTGGCCTTGATGAGCCGGGCTGACCGCCAACATGCCGATATGCACCTGCCTCGCGGCATGGCGTAAATGCACCGATCCCAAAAGCTGGGTTTGCCATTTACAGGCCAGAATCAGCGAATCGGATTCGGCCAGCAATTCGAAAATCCCGGCGGCGTCGATTCGGCGGCCGTCGAGCAAGTCGGCTTCGGTGGTCCAGCCCAAGCGGCTGGTTTCGCCGCGATAGGCCGAGTTGATCAATTGCGCCAACGCCTCGGCGTCGTTCGCATCAGCCACACTAAACTCCAATTCCATAGCCCGCTCCCGATCCGGTCGCCAGTCAAGCCAACCAGGCGTTGATTTTGGCTTTGACATCCGCTTTCAGTTGCTTGGCGAAACGGTAAATGGCGGTCTCGGCGATTTTGGCGTGTGCCCAACGCAGCCAACCGCTGACGGTATGGTAGATAAAGGCAATCGGCGTAAAGGTCAGCAGTTGCGGCTTGGTCAGGCTGAACACCCGCGCCACCAGCAAGGTACCCAGCAGCTTGGCGAACAGTTCCAGCAAGATGCCTTGCAATAGCAGTCCGTGTACCAATAGCGATAGCGCCGCCAAATTGATCGGCGTGACGATCATTATCGGCACCGCAATCGCCAACAAGGCCATCGGCGGCGAGGTCCGGCTCAACCAACGCTCGACACTTTCCAGCCGCAACCACAGCGCCAGATAATGGCCGCACGCGGACAGAAAGTCCCACAGCCATTCCTCGATAATCAGCAGCACCGCAAGCAGCGTCAGCAAAAGTTTTTTCATCGTCGTCATCCGGCAAAAAATTCAACCGCACTATACCGAAACGGGCTCGGCGTTGTCGCCGAAAACCGCCAGATAAGCAGGGATACCGGCATTCCCTTACAACAGGCCGCTCCGGTATTGCTCTTGCATTCTCTAGGAACCCACGAATCACAGAAACATCTCGACTCTAGTAAGGTGGTGATAACCATATCCCGACCTCTACACTTAATAGGGGACAAAAGCTTTATTTAGTGCCAATTTCTCATTTAACCACTAGATATAGACTAAATTGGTCTCAAAAAATAGTTTTTCACTAACCTGCTAACTCTAACGGTATTATCCTATAGCTAGTAGCCCTCTGTGGGTAAACGGTGGGTGTGGTAGAATATAAATATTTATGAATTACTCTCGTTAGAGTGATTTATTGAATTTCTTCAAGCGCTAGTTAAGGCATAGGGTTTATTATGGCATTAGCAGGTTGGTGAAAAACTCTTTTTTGCAACCAATCAGACCTATATTTAGTACTACAAGATTGATTCAGCACTAAATAAAGGCTTCTTCTAGCTAAATTAGTGGCTGGAATATGGTTTTTCACCAACCTGTTAGTGAAATTATGTTACTCGGAATTTAAAGATGAGCCTAGATACTGGGATATTTCTGATGCAGAGTTTTCTAAAATTAATTTGATTGTAGGAAAAAACTCATCGGGTAAATCCAGACTTATGTCTGTAATTAATTCTTTTGCCAGAATACTGTGTGGACAGCACAAGGCTTACGAAGCCTGTGGTTTTTTGGTAACTCTAAAGTTGAATAGTGGTGAGTTTTCATATGAAATAGCATTTAAAGAAGGAACTGTAATAAAAGAAGTTCTTTTGGTTGATGGCGAAAAAAAGCTTAGTCGCGATGAAAACGGATCCGGGCAAATTCACTACGAAAAAGAAAACACCTTTTTGGACTTTAAAATTCCAGCTAATGCGATTGCTGCAGTAAACCGCAGGGATGAAATTCAGCATCCTTTTTTAATAGAGCTATATCAGTGGGCTAATAGTGTTGTTTTGTATTTATTCGGCTCAGACTTTGGAAGGTCGCGCGTTATGGGAGTAACTGACGCGCATGCATTTTTTAACAACCCCAATCCTCCTCCATTTGATGATCCTGACGACTTTGTTAGAGTCTACTCTTCTGCATATAAGAGATTTGGTGAAACGTTTGATAAGGCTGTTATTGCAGACATGGGGGAATTGGGCTATTCATTATCAGATGTAGGGGCGGACAATCTTCAGGAACTTTCCAACTTTCCTTTTGCTGCGGTAGGAATATTTGTAGTAGAAACCGACTTAGGATTTAAAAATCCGCAAATACAAATGTCTCAAGGCATGTTCCGTGCCCTCGCACTTGTAGTGCATCTCAATTTGTGCGCATTTTCAAGAAACAAGCAATTAATTCTTGTAGATGATATTGGTGAAGGATTGGATTATGAAAGAGCAACATCAGTAATCAAACTTCTAATAACCAAGGCCAAAGAAAACGATATGCAGCTTATTATGACTACTAATGATCGTTTTGTTATGAATGAGGTGCCGCTAGAATATTGGGCTGTATTAAAGCGAAAAGGCGGCATTGTTAAGATGTTTAATGCCAAAAACTCTCAAAAGCAATTTGAACAATTTAAGTATCTTGGTCTTAATAACTTTGATTTTTTTGCTTCGGATTTTTTTGAAGCAGAGGTTCTTAATGACTAAAAAATTTGCTGTATTTGTCGAAGGATTTACAGAACAAGAGTTCGCAATTCGGTTATTGTCCGAATTAGCAGGAAATCATGGAATATCTTTTGAGGTTCAGTTACAGCATCAGGGGAAACTTTCTTTTTCGGAACTGCGTTCACATCAGTCACCGACCATACATGTTTTAGTCGCAAATTGTTGTAATGATGGACAAGTTAAATCGCAAATAAAAGATCGGTATAATTCTCTAAAACTGGCCGGATATTCCTTAATTGTCGGCTTGCGTGACGTTTATCCATTTACACATACTGAAATAGACAAGTTAGAAAACAGCTTATTAATTGGGCTACCTATTGGTGATTTACCAATACATCTACATTTAGCTATTATGGAAATTGAAGCTTGGTTTTTAGAGGAAACAACCCATTTTCAACGTATTGACAACAATATAAATACAAGCAATTTAATTGCCAGTGGTTTTGACACCAACAGTATGCATGCTTATGATTTGCCACATCCCGCCGAAACCCTAGCAAAAATATATAACAGCGTAGGTAAAGGGTATACGAAAAACAGAAGGCAGGTACAGAGAACTATTGATGCATTATCTTACGAAGAATTGTACTTAACAGGCTGGTGAAAAACTCGAAAAGCCAAGTAGGCTAAGGCATAGATGAGCCGCCAACTGTTAAAATAGGCTACCTAAATTTGGAGCCTTTCAATGCGCGGACACGATGCCATTCAAAGTAGCTGGTTCAGCTACGTTAGCCTGGAAGAACGTATTCCCAAACAGCATCCGTTGCGTCGTTTACGTCTACTCGTCGATGGCGTATTGACCTCTATGAATGCCGTCTTTGCCGAGCGTTACTCGCACACTGGCCGCCCGTCGATTGCGCCCGAAAAACTGCTGCGCGCCTTGCTGTTGCAAGTGCTGTACACCGTTCGTAGCGAACGCCAGTTGATGGAACAGCTGGACTACAACCTGCTGTTTCGCTGGTTTGTCGGTCTGGGCATCGACGATGCTGTCTGGGAACGCAGCGTGTTCAGCGCCAACCGCGAACGGCTGCTGTCCGAAGCGCTGAGTCGCGAATTTTTTGAGCGGGTACTGGCCATAGCCGAATGGCAAAACCTGGTGTCCGACGAACACTTCAGTGTCGACGGCAGCCTCATTGAAGCCTGGGCCTCGCACAAAAGCTTCGTTAAGAAAGACGGCAGCGGCCCGGACAAACCCGCCGGCCGCAATCCCGAGGTCGACTTCAGCGGCGAAAAGCGCAGCAACGCCACCCACCAAAGCACGACAGACCCGGAAGCGCGGCTCTACAAGAAAGGCGAATACACCGAGGCCAAACTGCGTTACATCACCCATGCCTTGTCCGAGAATCGCAACGGCCTGATTGTCGATGTCGAAACCACTCAAGCCACCGGCACCGCCGAAATCGAAGCCGCGCAAACAATGATCAAACGCCGTGTGCCCAAAGGCGGTAGCGTCGGTGCCGACAAAGGCTATGACCAACCGGCGTTCGTCAACAAACTCAAGGCGCAAGACATCAAAGCCCATGTGGCCCGGAAAAAGACCGGCAGTGCCGTCGATGGCCGCACCGCGCGCGGCAAAGGTTACGCCCAAAGCCTCAAGCGCCGCAAAATCGTCGAAGAAGCCTTTGGCTGGGTCAAAACGGTCGGCGGCCTGCGCAAAACCCGTCACATCGGCTTAGCCAAAGTCGCTGGCCAAGCCTTGTTTTGCTTCGCCGCCTACAACCTGACGCGCTTGCTCAACCTATTGGTGTTCACGCCGAAACCGGCGTGGAGTGCGCCCACCTAGGGTGAAGTACGCCTGAAAACCGTCCACAGACGGCTTCAGGCGAATAAAAAGCCCTTGAAACAGGGGCAAAACGCTTGAAACTCGATGTCATGACCGATTTCAACACGAAAAAATCACGGCAACCGTGGGTAAGGGGAAATATCAGTGGGTTTTTCACCAGCCTGTTAACCTGGCTCTGTTATTTCCGATATTCTGTTTGGGCTGAGCCGGGCAAAGCTTGAAGTGGAGAGCACTCGACCAACTCAGGGCGAACGGTATTGAAGCACTGGGTTAATAGATGCCGGCTGCTGCAAATGTTGCTGCAAGAAATGCCGGATGTTACTGAATTTGGCCGGATATGGCTGAAGCAAGTAAAGGCGGTTGGTTAGGTAAATCCAACCGTTTGTGCCGGCTGCCGGCTGTCGGATGTTTCAGGCTCCGGTCTCGGTTTCCTTGTCTTCGTCGGAGGTCATTTCGGAAATTTCCTTCAGGCGGGCGACGGCTTTGAAGTTGACGCTGCCTTCCGGATACTGGCCTTCGGCGTTCATCGTGCCGGCTTCCTGGCCGGTCAGCAGGCTGAGGGCTTCATCGACGTTGGAAACGGCGTAGATGGCAAAATTGCCGCGCTCGACCGCGTCCACCACTTCTCGTTTCAACATCAGGTTGCGTTTGTTCGAGGTCGGAATGATCATCGCTTGCCGGCCGGTCAAGCCGCGCGCGGCGCATAATTCGAAGAAGCCTTCGATTTTTTCGTTGACGCCGCCGATGGCTTGCACTTCGCCGTATTGGTTGATCGAGCCGGTCATCGCGAAGCCTTGGTTGATCGGGGTGCGGGTCAGCGCCGATATCAGGCAGCACAATTCGGCCAGCGAGGCGCTGTCGCCGTCGATGTGGCCGTAGGACTGTTCCATCGCGATGCTGGCCGAGATCGCCAACGGAAATTGCTGGGCGTAACAGTGGCCGAGGTAGCCGGTCAGAATCATCACGCCTTTGGAGTGGATGGGTTGGCCGAGTTCGACTTCGCGTTCGATATCGACGATGCCGCGCGAGCCGGGATGCACCGTGGCGGTGATCCGGGCCGGTGCGCCGAAGCTGCTGCCGCCGATGTCCATCACGGTCAGGCCATTGACCTTGCCGATGGCTTCGCCGTCGGTGTCGATCAGGATCGTGCCGTCCAGCATTTCTTCCAGGATGGCTTCGGCAATGCGGCCGTTGCGTTGTTCGCGGGCGGCCAAGGCCAATTCGATTTCGGCTTTGCCGATCTCGCTGGCGCCGGTCTGGCTGCTCAATAGGTTGGCTTCGGCGATGATTTCCAGGCAGTTGTTGACGTGGGCCGACAGCCGCTGCTGGTTTTCCGCCAGGCGGCAACTGTGTTCGATCAGGCGGACCAAGGCCAGGTCGGTCAAGGGTTTTGCGCCGGCGTCGCGGGCCTGTTGTTTCATGACCTGCACGAACTGGCCGATGCTGTCCGGCGTGCGTTTGATGTGGTCGTCGAAATCGGCCAATACGCGGAACATCTCGTTGAACTCGCTATCCAGCTCTTCCAGCAGGTAATAAATGTCGCGGGTGCCGACCAGGATTACTTTGACGTTGAGCGGAATGACTTCCGGTTTCAAGGTGATGGTGTTGATGCCCAGTTCCGAATACGGCGATTCGATTTCGATTTTGCCGGCTTTCAGCGCCCGCTTCAGGCCCTCCCAAACAAAGGGGTAGGTCAATACTTTTTCGGCGTCGAGGATCAGGTAGCCGCCGTTGGCACGGTGCAGTGAGCCGGGGCAGATGCGGCGGTAATTGGTGATCAGCGTGCCTTGGTCGCTGACGTATTCGATGCGGCCGAACAGGTTTTGGTAAATCGGGTGCGGCTCGTAAATCACCGGGGCGCCGGCGGCGTCGTGCTTGCAGTCCACCAAAATGTTGGGCAGATACTGTTCGATCAGCATCTGGCGTTTGGCGATGATTTCCCGGTTTTCCGGGTTGCGGCTCGGCATCAAGAAGTCGCTGATGGTGTTGCTCAGGTTTTTCTCGATTTCCGCCAGGTAGGTAATCACGTCGTCGACGTTCTGGTACTTGTCGGTCAGTTCGGCCAGCAACGGTTCCAGCGCCAGTTTGATAGTATCGCTATCCAGTTGCCGAATTTCCTCGGCCAGCGTACGCCGCCACTGCGGCAGTTCCAGCAATACGTCGCCCAGATACTCTTCGAGCTCTTCGGTGTGTTGGTGGAAGGCGTCGCGCTCGGCTTCCGGCAGCAGCGTGAATTGCTCCTCGTCCAGCGCCTTGTTGTTGCGGATCGGCAGGAAGGTGATCGAGTCGTTGTCGCGGTACAAGGCCACGCCCATGGCCCGGGCTTTGCTGTCGACCAAATCGATTGCCGCGTTGTAACGCTGGTTGAAGCGGCGTTCGATCGCGGTTTTCTTTTGCTGGTAGCTGGGGCTTTCGAAGGCGGCCGGAAAGGTGGCCAGCACGTTGTCGATCAATTTTTCGACGTCTTTGGCAAAACTGTGGCCTTCGCCGGACGGCAATTCGACGGCAACCGGTTCGCGCGGGTTTTCGAAGTTTTCGACGTAAGCGTAGGACAGCGGCGATTCCTGTTGTTCGGCGTAGCCGGTCAGGTAATGGCTGACCATCGACAGCCGGCCGGTGCCCGGATCGCCCATGACGAAGATGTTGTAGCCGGGGGCTTTCATCGCGATACCGAACGCCAGCGCCGACTGGGCGCGGTTCTGGCCGAGGATGCCGTTGTAGCGGGAACCGGTGTCGGCGGCAGGCAGGTCGATCGTCAGCTTCAGCGCTGCGGCCGGTAGTTTCAAGTGGTCTAGCATGGCGCTCAGGAACGGTCCGGGACCGACAGCATGTGGCGCATGCGTTCGGCCTTGGTTTTCAGGTAGTCGAGGTTGTCGCGGTGGATGCGGGTTTCGATGGCAATCCGGTTATTGACTTGCACGCCGAGTTTGGTCAACTCGTCGATTTTTTGCGGGTTGTTGGTGATCAATTCGATCGAATGCACCTTCAGGTTGTCCAGAATCAGCGCAGCGATGTCGTATTGGCGTTCGTCGGCCAGATGGCCGAGTTTGATGTTGGCATCGACGGTATCCAGGCCTTGGTCCTGTAGGTTGTAGGCTTGCAGTTTCTTCAGCAGGCCGATGCCGCGGCCTTCCTGGCGCAGGTAGATCAATACGCCGTAACCGGCGGTATTGATCATGTCCAGCGCCATGTCCAACTGCTCGCCGCAGTCGCAGCGGCGCGAGCCGAGCACGTCGCCGGTGAAGCATTCGGAATGGATGCGGACCGGCACGTCGTCCTTGCCGGCCACGTCGCCTTTGACGAAGGCCACGTGTTCTTTGTCGTCCAGACTGTTGCTGTAGTAATGCAGGATGAATTCGCCGTGTTTGGTCGGAATCCGGGTTTGAACTTTGTCTTCTACGGTTGCTTTCACTGAGCTGGAAATCCTTGAAATGCGCGGGTTACGCGGCTAAGCCTTTTGCCATCGCCTCTCCGGAAGCGATGGCAAAAGGCTCCAACCCGCGATGTTTGGCTTTACGGCGGTATTGGGTCTTGTCGGCGTAGGTTTGAGCTTTGTTGAATTGGCGGGCGAATTTAGCGACCGGATTGTGCTTGGGTTTGTCCGGCAAGCCCTGGCCGGGGTTTTGTTTTCTCATGCTTTTTTCTCTCTAAGCTATTAAAATAACGTTTTATTTGAACATAGATTGCCTGTGAAATTCCAGAAAGACTTTGACGTAATCGTGGTCGGCGGCGGCCATGCCGGTACCGAAGCGGCGTTGGCGGCGGCGCGTACCGGCGCGCAAACCCTGTTGCTGAGCCAAAACATCGAGACGTTGGGGCAAATGAGCTGCAATCCCGCCATCGGCGGCATCGGCAAGGGCCATCTGGTCAAAGAGGTCGATGCGCTGGGCGGTATCATGGCTAAGGCTATCGATTTGGGCGGTATCCAGTTTCGCATCTTGAACGCCAGCAAAGGCCCGGCGGTGCGGGCGACCCGGGCGCAAGCGGATCGCCAGCTTTACAAACAAGCGGTACGTAGTGCGTTGGAAAATCAGCCCAATCTGGCCCTGTTCCAGCAAACCGTATCTGACTTGATCGTACACGGCGACCGCGTCACCGGCGTCAAAACCCAGATGGGTTTGGAGTTTAACGCCAAGGCGGTGGTATTGACCGCCGGCACTTTTTTGGCCGGACGGATTCACATCGGTCTGGAAAATTACAGCGGCGGCCGCGCCGGCGATGCGGCATCGATTGCGCTGGCCGAGCGCCTGCGCGAGTTGCCGTTTCGCGTCGGCCGGCTGAAAACCGGCACCCCGGCCCGGATCGACGGCCGCACCATCGACTACAGCAAATTGCAGGAACAGCATGGCGATACGCCGCTGCCGGTGTTTTCTTTCATGGGTAGCCGCGAACAGCATCCGCGCCAGGTTTGTTGCCATATCACGCGGACCAATCAGGAAACCCACGACATCATTCGCTCCGGCTTGGACCGGTCGCCGATGTATTCCGGCATCATCGAAGGCGTCGGCCCGCGCTACTGCCCGTCGATTGAGGACAAAGTCGTGCGCTTTGCCGAGCGCGATTCGCACCAGATTTTTGTCGAGCCGGAAGGTTTGAATACCAACGAAGTCTATCCGAATGGTATTTCCACCAGTTTGCCGTTCGATATTCAGTATCGCTTCATTCGCACGATGCTGGGTTTCGAGAACGCCGAAATCGTTCGCCCCGGTTATGCCATCGAATACGACTTTTTCGATCCGCGCGATTTGAAAACCTCGCTGGAAACCAAGCACATGAATGGGCTGTTCTTCGCCGGCCAGATCAATGGCACCACCGGCTACGAAGAAGCCGCCGCGCAAGGTTTGATCGCCGGGCTGAACGCCGCGCGCTTGGCAAAAGGCCTGGAAAGCTGGTGCCCCGGCCGCGAGGAAGCTTACATCGGCGTGATGATCGACGACTTGATCACGCGCGGCACATCCGAGCCTTATCGCATGTTCACCAGCCGCGCCGAATACCGCTTGCAATTGCGCGAGGACAACGCCGATCTGCGCTTGACCGAACAAGGCCGCGAATTGGGTTTGGTCGACGACGAGCGTTGGCGCCGGTTCGAGGAAAAGCGCGAAGCCATCGCCAATCTGCAAGGCAAGCTTGCCAAAAAGTGGATCAGAGCCGAATCCGACGAAGCGGCGTTGGCGGAGCAGTACTGGGGCAAAAAATTGGTCAAAGAAGCCAGTTTGATGGACATGCTGCGCCGGCCGGAGGTCGATATCGAAAATCTGTTAACCTTCACCGACGAAACCGAAATCGACGAGCAAGTTGCCGAACAGGTGGCGATTCAGGCTAAATACGCCGGTTACATCGACCGTCAGCAAACCGAGATTAGCCGCACCCAGCGCTATGAGCATCTGAAATTGCCGGAGAACGTCGATTACAGTCTGGTGTCCGGCCTGTCCAACGAAGTCAGCGAAAAATTGAAAAAACAGCGTCCGGAAACTTTGGGTCAGGCTTCGCGCATTCCCGGCATAACGCCGGCGGCGATTTCCTTGCTGTTGGTGCATCTGAAAAAGAAAAGCGCCTGATGGACGCCTGCCGAGAACAGTTGCGGCAAGGCCTTGCCGCCTTGGGCTTGTCGCTCGAGGATGGCCAGATCGAAGCATTGCTGCGCTTCGTGGCGCTGATGGGTAAATGGAACAAGGCCTACAACCTGACTGCGGTGCGCGATCCGCTGGATATGGTGGGTTTGCACATTTTGGACAGTCTGGCGGTTTTGCCGCATATCAAACCGGAATTGATCGCCGATATCGGTACCGGTGCCGGTCTGCCCGGTATTCCGTTGGCGATTTGCCGGCCCGATTGCCGTTTCGTGCTGGTCGATTCCAATTCCAAGAAAACCCGCTTCGTGCAGCAAGCCGTGCTGGAGCTGAAATTGACAAACGTCGACGTGGTGCACAGCCGGGTCGAGCAATTCAAACCGAGCCGATTGTTCGACATGGTGTTGATGCGCGCTTTCGCCTCAATGCCGGACATCGTTAAAATGACCGGCCATTTGTTGGCCGAGGACGGCGTGTTGCTGGCGATGAAGGGGCAGCAGCCGATAGGCGAACTGGCCGGAATCGGCGCCGAATACCAAGTGATTCCGCTGGCGGTGCCTGGCGTAGATGCCGAGCGTTGTCTGATTCGCATAGAGAGACTCAAGCATGGCTAAGATAATCGCGATCACCAATCAGAAAGGCGGCGTCGGCAAGACCACGACCAGCGTCAATCTGGCCGCCGCGCTGGCAGCGACCAAGCGCAAAATCCTGCTGATCGATCTCGATCCGCAAGGCAATGCGGCGATGGGTTGTGGCGTCAACAAGGACGAGCTCGAATATTCCAGTTGCGAATTGTTGCTGGAAGAGGTGCCGGTCTCTGGCATCATCGTCAAAAACAAGGCGTTGGGTTTTGATTTGATTCCGGGTAACGCCGATCTGACCGCCGCCGAAGTGCAATTGATGGCGGCGCAACACCGCGAGCGGCGTCTGGCCGATGCGTTGTTGCCGGTCAAGGACCAGTACGATTACATTTTGATCGACTGTCCGCCGTCGTTGAACATGTTGACCTTGAACGCCATGGTCGCGGCGCACAGCGTTCTGATTCCGATGCAATGCGAATATTATTCGCTGGAAGGCTTGTCCTCGTTGATGTCGACCTTGCGCAACATCCGCGATACCGTGAATCCGGGGTTGCACCTGGAAGGCATACTCCGGACCATGGTCGACAGCCGCAGCCGCTTGGGCAAGGACGTGTCGGACCAATTGATCGAATATTTCGGCGATAAGGTATTCCGCACCACGATCCCGAGAAATATCCGGCTGGCCGAAGCGCCCAGCCACGGCGTGCCGGTATTGGCTTACGACAAGGCTTCGCGCGGTGCGGTCGCCTACATCGCGCTGGCCGGCGAACTGATCCGCAAACATAAAGCAGCAGCCAAATGATGAATCCGAAAAAACGCGGTTTGGGCCGGGGCTTGAGCGAATTGCTCGGCGACGTTTCGGCGCCGGCTCCGGAAAAGACCCACGATACGCAAAAGCTGCCGATCGAATTTCTGCAACGCGGCAAATACCAGCCGCGCAAGGATATGGATCCCGACAAGCTGAAAGAGTTGTCCGATTCGATTGCGGCGCAAGGCATCATTCAACCCATCGTCGTGCGCAAAGTCGCCGGCGAAAAATACGAAATCATCGCCGGCGAGCGCCGCTGGCGCGCCGCGCAGTTGGCGGAGCTGGCCGAAGTGCCGGTGTTGGTCAAGGATATCGACGACCGCTCGGTGATGGCGATCGCCTTGATCGAAAACATTCAGCGCGAGGATTTGAATGCGTTGGAAGAAGCCGAAGCCTTGCACCGGTTGCAGGACGAGTTCGAGTTGACCCATCAGCAAATCGCCGAAGCGGTGGGTAAGTCGCGGACTACGGTAACCAACTTGCTGCGTTTGCTCGAATTGGCCGGCGAGGTGAAAACCATGCTCGGCAAAGGGCTGCTGGAAATGGGGCATGCTCGCGCCTTGCTCGGTTTGGACGAGGCGAAACAGGTCGAAATTGCGCACAAGGCCGTCAAGCAAAACCTGAGTGTTCGCGCCGTCGAGAAGCTGGTGCGCGAGATGCACGAGGACAAGCCGGCGGCTCCGGTAAAACGGATCGATCCCGATACCTTGCGCCTGCAGCGCGAGTTGTCCGAGCGCACCGGCGCCAAGGTCGAGATCAACCACCAGGCCGGCGGCAAGGGTAAGTTGATCATCAACTACACCAGTCTGGAAGAGCTGGAAGGCATTATCGGCAAAATCCACTGATACGGCGGATTGTTGCAAGCCCGTGTCGGTTTGTCGCATCTGCTACACGGTTTTCTCGGCAAACCTTAGAAAAACTGTTGATTTGTCCCTTGGCATGCCGATTGCTTTTATTGTCGGGGCATTGTCGGACAGTCCTGTCCGGGTTTTGAATTCTTGATTGCGCTTCAAAGCCTTAGCTTCGGCTCGGCCCGAGCTGAATGGCGGCCTTACCTTGCGTAAACGGCGGTGGCTGGATATAATCGCCGCGCTTAACGGTCAAGGAGATATTTATGACAGTCGAAAATTCGTTTTCAACTGTCAGACGGGTGTTGTATGCGCAGGTCCTGATGGCTACGGCAGTGGCGTCGGGATTTTTATTGATGGGCGGCTGGAAATCCGCAATGTCGCCGCTGATCGGCGGTGGCGTGGCCTTGATTCCTAATCTTTATTTTGCATACAAAGTCTATCTCGCCCGGTATCGGGATGCGTCCGGCATCCTCAAGGCGTTTTATGCCGGTGAGACGGTCAAGCTGTTGCTGACGGCGGCCTTGTTCGCGATGGTATTGCAAATCCCTTGGATTAATTTTTTAACGCTGTTGGTGGGTTATATCGCAGTGTTGTCGGTTTTTTGGTTCGCGCTTTTTTATTGGCGCGGTTAGTTTTGAATTGAGAGGCAAAATGGCTAGTGAAGGCGGCGCAACCGGTTATATAGTCCATCACTTAACTCCGTTATCGGTTGGTGAAGGATTTTGGACATTGCATCTGGATACCTTGTTTTTTTCCGTATTTTTGGGCGGATTGTTCATTTTGTTTTTTAAGTCGGTTGCCGAGCGGGCAACCTCCGGCGTGCCGGGACTGGCGCAAAATATTGCCGAAATGCTGGTCGAATTCGTCGATACGCAGGTCAAGGACAGTTTTCACGGCCGTAGCGCGTTGATCGCGCCGTTGGCGCTGACCATCTTCTGCTGGGTATTTCTGTGGAATGCGATGGATATGCTGCCGGTAGATTTGTTGCCGATGATCGGTAGCCTGATGGGCATGGAATACATGCGCGTGGTGCCGAGTACCGATTTGAACGGCACCTTCGCGCTGTCCATCAGCGTGTTTTTCCTAATTTTCTTTTACAGCATCAAAGTCAAGGGCTTGGCCGGTTTTGCCCACGAAATGACTTGCACCCCGTTCGGCCCGAAAATGATGCCGTTCAACCTGCTGCTGAAAACCGTCGAGGAATTGGCTAAACCGATCTCTTTGGGTTTGCGGCTATTCGGTAACCTTTACGCCGGTGAGCTGGTGTTCATCCTGATCGCATTATTGCCGCCGATCGTGCAGCCTTTGCTGGGCTTCCCGTGGGCCGTATTCCACATTCTGGTCATTACTTTGCAGGCTTTCATATTCATGGTTTTGACCATCGTTTATCTGAGTCTGGCCTGCGAAGACCACTAACCGTTTTATTTTTTACATTCATATCAATCTTTAGGAGACATTATGGAACTCGCATCATTAATCGCCAACGTTCAAGGCTTCACCGTTATTGCCGTCGGTATCATTTTAGGTTTGGGCGCGATCGGTACTGCTATCGGTTTCGGCCTGTTGGGCGGTAAATTCCTGGAAGGCGCGGCCCGCCAGCCTGAATTGGTGCCGATGCTGCAAGTCAAAATGTTCATCATCGCCGGTTTGCTTGACGCGGTAACCATGATCGGCGTAGGTTTGGCGCTGATGCTGACTTTCGCGAACCCGTTCCTTTCTGCCGTTCAATCCGTTGCAGGTTAATTAACCCACCCATCTGTAACCTGAGGCGTAAGCCTTTTGCGTGTCGTTTATTGCGACTGCGGACAGATAGACTAACAACGGCATTACGAGGAAAGCATCAATGAGTATCAATGCTACTCTGATCGGGCAGATGATCACTTTCACGCTTCTGGTGTGGTTCACCATGAAGTATGTCTGGCCGCCGATCATTGCTGCTCTGGAAGAGCGCAAAACCAAAATTGCGGAAGGTTTGGCTGCGGCGGAAAAAGGCCAGGAAGAGATCAGACTGGCCGAAAAGAAAGCCAAAAGCGTTTTGAAAGAAGCCAAGGAGCAGTCGGCCGAGATCGTCAGCGCCGCACAAAAGCGCGCCAACCAATTAGTCGAAGAAGCCAAGGAACAAGCTAAAAAAGAAGGCGAGCGCCTGTTGGAAGCAGCGAAAGCGCAAATCGAACAGGAAATGCTGCACGCCAAGGAAAGTTTGCGTAAGGAAGTTTCCTCTCTGGCTTTGCGTGCCGCCGAGCAGATTTTGAAAGAAGAAATCGACAAGGCCAAGCACCAGGACATTATCAGTAAAGCGGCGGAACAATTGGGTTAAGCGATGGCTGAAATATCGACATTAGCAAGACCTTACGCTCAGGCCGCTTTTAAGCGGGCCAAAGAAGCCAATGCTGCCCAAAACTGGTCCGATTCTTTAACGTTTTTGTCTTTGTTGGTTCAGGACGAGGCCTTAGCCGGTATCGTCGCCAATCCCAGAGTCAACAAACAGAATACAGCACAGTTGATACTGGATATTTGCCAGGATCAAATTCACGATGAAGCCAAGAATCTTCTCAAAGTGTTGATCGAGAACGACAAATTGCCTTTGTTGCCTCAAATTTCGGTGATGTTCGAACAGTATAAGGCCGACGACGAAGGTTACGTTAATGTCGAGCTGCAAAGCGCTTATGCTTTGACAAAAGCCGAGCAAGGCAAATACGTCGCCATGCTCGAGAAATTTTTGCAGAAAAAGGTCAACGCGTCCGTGTCTGTCGACAAATCGTTAATTGGGGGCATCCTCGCCAAAGCCGGCGACAAAGTCATTGACGGTTCCATCAGAGGCCAGCTTCATCAATTAGCTAAAAGACTTTAAGAGTTAGAGCGGGAAAATAACATGCAATTAAATCCATCAGAAATAAGTGATCTGATCAAGAAGAAGATCGAGAATTTCGACGCGCATCTCGAGGCCCACACCGAGGGCACCGTAGTCAGCGTTACCGACGGTATCGTTCGGGTTCACGGTCTGTCTGAAGCAATGCAAGGCGAAATGCTGGAATTTCCTGGCGGCTCTTACGGCATGGCTTTGAACCTGGAAAGAGACTCGGTCGGTGTGGTTGTGCTGGGTGCATACCAACACATTACCGAAGGCGACACCGTCAAGTGCACCGGCCGTATTTTGGAAGTGCCGGTCGGCGAAGCCTTGTTGGGCCGCGTGGTCGATGCGTTGGGCAACCCGATCGACGGCAAAGGCGCGATCGAGACCAATCTGACCTCCCCCATCGAAAAAATCGCTCCGGGCGTTATTGCCCGTCAATCGGTAGACCAACCGGTCCAAATCGGATTGAAATCTATCGACTCTATGATTCCGGTCGGCCGCGGCCAACGGGAGCTGATCATCGGCGACCGCCAGACCGGTAAAACCGCGATTGCCGTCGATGCCATCATCAACCAAAAAGGCACCGGCATTAAATGTATTTATGTCGCCATAGGCCAAAAACGTTCGTCGATTGCTAATGTGGTACGCAAATTGGAAGAACACGGCGCGATGGAACATACCATCATCGTCGTGGCATCGGCTTCCGAATCGGCTGCGTTGCAGTTCATCGCGCCGTACACCGGTTGCTCGATGGGCGAATACTTCCGCGACAACGGTCAAGATGCGCTGATCATTTACGACGATTTGACCAAGCAAGCGTGGGCCTATCGCCAAATCTCCTTGTTGCTGCGCCGGCCGCCGGGACGCGAGGCGTATCCGGGCGACGTGTTTTACATCCACTCGCGCTTGTTGGAACGTGCGGCCCGAATCAACGCCGACGAAGTCGAAAAACTGACCGGCGGTAAAGTCAAAGGCAAAACCGGTTCCTTGACCGCATTGCCGATCATCGAAACCCAAGGCGGCGACGTTTCGGCCTTCGTTCCGACCAACGTGATTTCGATCACCGACGGCCAGATATTCCTGGAAACCGGTTTATTCAACTCCGGTATCCGTCCGGCCGTAAACGCCGGCTTGTCGGTATCGCGGGTTGGCGGTGCGGCGCAAACCAAGATCATCAAAAAGCTGGGCGGCGGTATCCGTTTGGACTTGGCGCAGTTCCGCGAATTGGCGGCATTTGCTCAGTTCGCTTCCGACCTGGACGAGAGCACCCGCAAACAAATCGAGCGCGGCCAACGCGTGACCGAACTGATGAAGCAAAACCAATATGCGCCGATGTCGGTCGCGGAAATGGGCGTTTCGCTGTATGCGGCAAACAATGGATTCCTGGATAGCCTGGAAGTCAAGCAAGTCCGTATGTTCGAAGCGGCGCTGTTGGATTTCATGAGAAACGAGGAAGCCGAGTTGATGGCGAAAATCAACGAAAAAGGCGACTACAACGACGATATCCAAAAAGGCATTCACGCGGCGATCGAGCGTTTCGTCAAGACTGCTAGCTGGTAAGGGACTCGCACATGGCTGTTGGTAAAGAGATACGATCAAAAATCGCGAGTATCAAAAATACTCAAAAGATTACTCGAGCCATGGAGATGGTGGCGGCGAGTAAGATGCGTAAAACCAAAGACCGTATGCAGGCTACCCGGCCTTACTCGAAAAAAATTGGTCAGATCATTCGGCATCTGGCCAAAGCCAATCCGGAATACAAGCATCCGTTCATGATCGAGCGGGAGGTTAAGCGGGTAGGCATTATCGTGGTGAGTTCCGACCGTGGTTTATGCGGTGGCTTGAACGCCAACCTGTTCAGAAAAGTGCTGGCCGAAATGCAGCAATGGCAAAGCAAAGGCATTGCCGTCGATGTCTGCGCGATTGGCGGCAAAGGTGCTGCGTTTTTCAGCATGATCAACGCCAATCTGGTCGGCCAGGTTTCGAAGTTGGGCGACACGCCGCACCAAAGCGACATTATCGGTCCGATCAAAATCATGCTGGACGCGTTCACGAACGGCGATATCGACGAACTGTTCTTACTCAGCAACGACTTTGTCAACACCATGACGCAAAGGCCGGTGATGCAGAAGCTGTTACCGGTGGCGGTTGGCGAGCTGGGCGAAGAGACCAAGGGCCGGTGGGATTACCTGTACGAACCTAACGCGAAAGACGTGTTGGACAGCTTGCTGATCCGCTATGTCGAATCGGCGGTATTTCAAGGTCTGGTGGAAAACAACGCCTGCGAACAGGCGGCGCGGATGGTGGCGATGAAAAGCGCTTCCGACAACGCCGGCAATATCATCAAAGAATTGCAACTGGTCTACAACAAAGCCAGACAGGCTGCGATCACGCAGGAAATTTCCGAAATCGTCGCTGGCGCCGCTGCGGTATAAGGCATTCGAGACAAGTTTAGATAGATTTTTATAGAGGACGACATAATGAGTTTGGGTAAAATCGTTCAAATCATCGGCGCGGTCGTCGACGTGGAATTTCCGCGCGATAACCTGCCGAAAGTATATGACGCGTTGAATGTCGAGGGCGGTCTGGTTCTGGAAGTTCAACAACAATTGGGCGACGGCGTGGTGCGGACCATTGCGATGGGTTCCACCGACGGTCTCAGCCGCGGCGTCAATGTCACCAACACCGGCGAAGCGATTAAAGTACCGGTGGGCCAAGCGACGCTGGGCCGCATCATGAACGTTCTCGGCGAAGCGATCGACGAAAAAGGCCCGATCGGCGAGAAAGAAAAATGGACCATTCATCGCGATGCGCCATCTTACGACGAGCAAGCGCCGGCCAACGAATTGTTGGAAACCGGCATCAAGGTTATCGACCTGGTTTGCCCGTTCGCCAAAGGCGGTAAAGTCGGCCTGTTCGGCGGTGCCGGCGTGGGCAAGACCGTCAACATGATGGAATTGATCCGCAATATCGCGATCGAGCACAGCGGTTACTCGGTATTCGCCGGCGTCGGGGAACGGACTCGCGAAGGTAACGACTTCTATCATGAAATGACCGATTCCAACGTTATCGACAAAGTATCGTTGGTTTACGGCCAGATGAACGAGCCGCCGGGAAACCGTCTGCGTGTGGCGTTGACCGGTCTGACCATGGCGGAATTCTTCCGCGACGAAGGTCGCGACGTACTGTTTTTCGTCGACAACATCTACCGCTACACGCTGGCCGGTACCGAAGTATCGGCGCTGTTGGGCCGGATGCCGTCCGCGGTAGGTTACCAACCGACGCTGGCTGAAGAGATGGGCGTACTGCAGGAACGTATCACCTCGACCAAAACCGGTTCTATCACCTCTATCCAAGCGGTATACGTACCGGCCGACGACTTGACCGACCCGTCGCCAGCCACTACTTTCGCTCACTTGGACGCGACCGTGGTATTGTCCCGCCAGATCGCCGAGTTGGGTATTTACCCTGCCATCGATCCGCTCGATTCCACCAGCCGCCAGTTGGACCCGCTGGTGATCGGTCAGGAACACTACGAAACCGCGCGTACCGTACAAGGTATCCTGCAACGCTATAAAGAATTGCGCGACATCATCGCGATCTTGGGTATGGACGAACTGTCGGAAGAAGACAAATTGACCGTGGCTCGTGCCCGGAAAATTCAACGTTTCCTGTCGCAACCGTTCTTCGTAGCCGAGGTATTTACCGGTTCGCCGGGAAAATACGTGTCGCTGAAAGACACGATAGCCGGTTTCAAAGGCATCATCAGCGGCGAGTACGACAGCTTGCCGGAACAAGCTTTCTATATGGTCGGCACGATAGACGAAGCCATCGAAAAAGCCAAAGGCATGTAATCCGGCCCATAGGAGAGTTTTAACATGGCAATGACAATACATGTGGACATCGTCAGCGCCGAGGCGGAAATTTTTTCCGGCTTGGCGGAGATGGTGTTCGCTCCTGCCGAGTTGGGCGAAGTCGGTATCGCGCCGCGCCATGCGCCGTTGATAACCAAATTGAAGCCCGGCGAAGTCAGGGTGAAAATCAGCGACAAAGAATCGCAGGCGTTTTTCGTGTCCGGCGGGTTCTTGGAAGTGCAGCCGCATTTGGTGACCGTGCTGGCCGAAACCGCGATCAGAGCCCACGACATTGACGAAGCGGCGGCATTGCAAGCCAAAGCCAGAGCGGAAGAAATGTTGCAAGACAAGTCCGGCAAATACGATTACGCAATTGCCGAAGCCGAGTTGGCGCAGGCGGTCAACCAGTTGAAAACTCTGGACAGACTCAGAAAGCGTGGCGCGTAAAATCCGATTTGCGTGAAAATTTAAGCCCGATAGCGTAACGTTATCGGGCTTTTTTTGTTTAAGGAACAGCGATGTCGATAAAAACCATTATTCTTGCTGCCGGCCAAGGTACGCGGATGCGCTCGTCCCGGCCGAAAGTACTGCACGAAATTGCCGATAAGGCGCTATTGCAACACGTCTACGAGACAGCGCGCTCGCTGGACAACAACCAAATCTACATCATCTACGGCCACGGCGGCGAGACCGTCAAACAAACGCTGGCCGCACTCGATGCCACCTGGATCGAACAAAAGCAACAACTGGGCACCGGCCACGCCGTACAACAAGCGATTCACCACGTCGAAGACCCGGACACGGTTTTGATTCTGTACGGCGATGTACCGTTGCTGAAACCGAAAACCCTGCACGCCTTGCTGCATAAAGTCAGCTTGACCTCGCTGGCGCTATTGACGGTCAAACTCGAAGACCCGACCGGCTACGGCCGCATTGTTCGGGACAAAGACCACGCCGTGGTGCGTATCGTCGAGCAGAAAGATGCCAACGAAATCGAGTTGCAAATCAACGAAGGCAATACCGGCATTCTGGCTTGCAAGGGCAGCCAACTCAAGCAATGGCTGGCCAGACTCGGCAATAACAACGCGCAAAACGAATATTACCTGACCGACATCATCGAAATGGCGGTGGAAGACGGTTTGACCGTCGAAACCAGTCAAGCCGGCAGTGCCGACGAAGTGCTCGGCGTCAACAACCGGGCGCAACTTGCCCATCTGGAGCGGGTCTATCAGGCCGAGCAAGCGCAAATGCTGATGGAAAATGGCGTTACGCTACGCGATCCCGCTCGTATCGACGTCCGCGGCGAATTTGCCGAACTCGGCCAAGACATCGATATCGACGTCAACGTTATTTTTCAAGGTACGAATCGGATCGGCTCCAACGTCAAAATCGGACCGAATTGTCTGATCAAGGATGCGACGATTGCCGAGGGTGTGGAAATCTTGGCTAACAGCGTCATCGAAGACGCCAGCATCGGCAGCGGCAGCCGGATCGGTCCGTTCGCCCGCTTGCGGCCGCAAACCAAGTTGGCCGACCATGTGCATGTCGGCAATTTCGTCGAAATCAAAAAATCCACAGTCGCCAGCGCTAGCAAGATCAACCACTTGAGCTATATTGGCGATAGCGAAGTCGGTAGCAAGGTCAATATTGGCGCCGGGACCATCACCTGCAATTACGATGGCGTCAATAAATTTAAAACCGTGATCGGCGACGGCGCGTTTATCGGTTCCGATACCCAATTGATCGCGCCGGTGACGGTTGGCAAAAACGCCACGATAGGCGCGGGCTCCACCATCACCAAAGACACGCCCGACGGCCAATTGACGCTGAGCCGCGCTAAACAGCTTAGCGTGCCGAATTGGCAAAGACCGGTTAAACAGGCGGAGATTGTTCCCGACAATCTTCCGCACTCCCAACATCCCTGTCGGTCGGAGAAAGAATAATGTGTGGCATAGTCGCAGGCGTTGCTCAGCGCAACGTGGTCCCGATTTTGATTGAAGGTTTGAAGCGTCTGGAATACCGCGGCTACGACTCGGCAGGACTTGCCGTGCTTCACAGCGGCGAAATATTCAGAAAACGCGAACTGGGCAAAGTCAAAGGATTGGAAGAATTGATCGCGGCCGACCCGATCGAAGGCCGCATCGGCATCGCCCACACCCGTTGGGCTACCCACGGCAAGCCCAGCACCCGCAATGCCCATCCTCATGTCAGCAAGGACAGAGTGGCGGTGGTGCATAACGGCATCATCGAAAACCACGATAACCTGCGCACCGCGTTGCAGAAAAACGGCTACGTGTTCACCTCGGAGACCGATACCGAAGTTATCGTGCACAAGGTTGCCGAAGAACTGAAGGCAGCCGGCAGTTTGCTCGACGCGGTCGGTAAAACCGTGAAAAGCCTGCGCGGCGCCTATGCGCTGGGCGTGATCGACAGCGAACAACCGGACGTGCTGGTTGCCTGCCGCAAAGGCAGTCCGCTGGTGATCGGCATCGGTATCGGCGAATACTTCATCGCCTCGGACATCGCCGCCTTGTTACCGGTCACGCAACGTTTCATCTTCCTGGAAGACGGCGACATCGCCGAATTGACCATCAATGGCGTCACCATCTTCGACGAGGCCGGCCGCCGCGTGGTACGCCCTGTCATCGAAAGCCAGCTCAAGGCCGACGCGGTCGACAAAGGCAAGTACCGCCACTACATGCTCAAGGAAATCTACGAGCAAGCCTGGGCGGTGTCGGAAACGCTGGAAGGCCGCTTCATCGACAACCGCCTGCAGGACAACGCCTTCGGCCACAACGCCGGCGAAGTATTCGACCAAATCAAGTCGGTGCTGATCCTGGCCTGCGGCACCAGTTACCATTCCGGCTTGGTCGCCCGCTACTGGTTCGAAAAATACGCCCGTGTGCCCTGCTCGATCGAAATCGCCAGCGAATTCCGCTACCGTAATCCGGTCGTGGCGCCGGATACCTTGGTCGTGACCATTTCCCAATCCGGCGAAACCGCCGACACGCTGGCCGCCTTGCAGGAAGCCAAAAAACTCGGTGTCAAGCACTCGCTGGTGATCTGCAACGCCCCGGAAAGCTCGCTGGTACGTGAATCGGAATTGGTGTTGATGACCCGCGCCGGCCCGGAAATCGGCGTGGCTTCGACCAAGGCCTTTACCACCCAGTTGGTGGCCTTGTTGATGCTGATTATCGCGGTCGGCCGCCGCTTCGAACTCAGCGCCGAGAAAGAGGAACACATCGTTTCGCAACTGTTCGCCCTGCCCGGCAACATCGAAAAAGTGCTGAAGCTGGATAACGCCATCGAACTGTTGTCGCAGCGTTTCGCCGACAAGCATAACGCGCTGTTCCTCGGTCGCGGCACCCATTACCCGATCGCGATGGAAGGCGCGTTGAAGCTGAAGGAGATTTCCTATATCCATGCCGAAGCCTATCCGGCCGGCGAATTGAAACACGGCCCGCTGGCCTTGATCGACGCCGAAATGCCGGTGGTCACGGTCGCGCCCAACAACAATTTGCTGGAAAAGCTGAAATCCAACATCCAGGAAGTCAGCGCCCGCGGCGGGCAGTTGATCGTGTTCATGGACGAGGACTTGGCCGAAAGCGATGCCGCCGACGAGAACGTGCAAATCGTCAAAATGCCCAGCGTCGCCAACGCCATCTCGCCGATCATCTACACGATACCGCTGCAACTGCTGTCCTACCACGTCGCCGTACTGAAAGGCACCGACGTCGACCAGCCCAGGAACTTGGCCAAGTCGGTCACGGTGGAATAGCGCGGCGAATTCGACGGACGGGATTCCGTAGCAGTAAAGGGGAAATTTAAGGGTTTGTCGAATAAGGTTCGGCAAGCCCTTTTTATTTGCCAGTCAATGGTGGCAAAAGCGGCTGGAACTTGCCGAAGAGATCGGTGTTCATTAGTTTGACGTCGGTCCGACAATCGAGGCTTATCAGGCGAAGGCGATACGGCATAATGTGGTTTTACAAGTTCCGACGCCGCTGCGTCCCAGTTTCGGAGTACCCAGATGAACTACGATAGCCTATTGAAGATTGCATATCAGGAAGCCCTCACCGGATTCGAAGAAGGCGGTGTCCCGGTCGGCGCCGCCTTGTTCGATGCCGGCGGCAATTTGTTGGGACGCGGCCGCAACCGCCGAGTGCAGGATAACGATCCGTCGGTTCACGGCGAAACCGATGCCTTTCGCAAGGCCGGCCGGCAAACCAACTACCGCGACAAGATTTTGGTGACCACACTGGCGCCCTGCTGGTATTGCTCGGGCCTGATCCGCCAGTTCAACATCGGCACTGTGGTGATAGGCGAATCGGAAAATTTCGCGGGCCACCTGGATTGGTTGCGGGAAGCCGGCGTGACCGTCGTCGAAATGGACGACGAGCGCTGCAAAGCGCTGATGCGGCGCTTCATTGCAGAGTCGCCGCACATTTGGTTCGAAGACATCGGCGAATGCCGGCATGGCTAGAGTATTGCTGTTTTGGCTGCTGCTGTCCGGTCTTGCGGCCTCGGCCGCCGAACCGGACAAAGTCAGCTTGCAACTGAAATGGAAACACCAGTTTCAATTTGCCGGTTACTACGCCGCCAAGGAAAAGGGTTTTTACCGGGAAGCCGGCCTGGATGTAAACATCGTGGAGGCGGAAACCGGTACCGACCCGGTGAGTGAAGTGGCTGCCGGCCGTGCTCAATTCGGCGTCGGCACCAGCGAATTGATATTGAATCGTTATCGCGGCGCTAACATCAGGGTGTTAGGCGTGATTTTTCAACACTCGCCGCTAAGCTTGATTACCCTGGCCTCGTCGGGCATAGACCATGTCCACAAGTTGGTCGATCGCAAGGTGATGATAGAAGCCAACTCCGCCGAACTGTTTGCCTATCTTTATCAGGAGGGCTTCACGCCCAGAGCCTTTGCGTTGCAACACCATAGCCAGGATTTAAACGATCTCTTATCCGGCGAAACCGATGCCATGTCGGTTTACGTCACTGACGAACTCTACGAGCTGAAACGGCAACGCATCGCCTATAACCAATTCAGCCCGAACATGAGCGGCATCGATTTTTACGGCGACAATTTTTTTACGCTGGATAGCGAACTCCAGACCAAGCCCGAGCGGGTCAAAGCCTTTCGGGAAGCAACTTTGCGCGGCTGGCGTTACGCGATGCAGAACCCGGAGGAACTCGTTCAACTCATTTACCAGCAATATTCGCAACGCCACAGCATCGAACATTTACGTTACGAAGCGGCGGCAATGGCCGAACTGATGAAACCGGACTTAATCGATCCCGGTTACATGAACAAAGGCCGGTGGCAACACATTGCGCAAACCTATCATCAACTCGGACTGCTACCGGAAAATTTCGATGTCGAAGCCATGCTCTACTTTCCCGACAGCGAAGCCGATCTGAGCAAGTTGAGAACAACGCTGTATTACGGCGCGGTGGGATTGGCGCTAATGAGCCTGCTGTCGGTCGTCCTGTTTCGTTTCTACCGTCGGGCCAGCATCAATGAAAATCGGCTGAATACCATGTTCGAGCATGCACCGTTGAGCCTGATCGTACTCGACGAACGTTGCCTTATCAAAAGCTGGAATACGGAGGCGGAAAAGACCTTTCTTTGGCGCAGCAGCGAGATGCTGGGCAAAAATATCATGAGCATCGTTGCACCCCATTACTGCGCGGATGTGGAGCAAAAACTGGCCGAGGTGATTCGACGGCATAAGGTCGTACGCTGCGAAAATCTCAACCTCAGGCGAGACGGCAGCGAAATTCTGTGCGAATGGCTGAATGCGCCGTTTCAAGACGCCAAGAATCGCGCCAACTTTATCCTCTGCATGGCACGCGACATCACCGAACAGAAGCATCTGGAGCAGCAATTGGAACAGGCTGCGCATTACGACCAACTCACGTCTCTGCCTAACCGGGCGCTCATATTAGAGCTGATCAAGCAATCGCTGGCTGTAGCCGCGCGCCAAAAAACCAAGCTCGCAATTCTGTTCCTGGACTTAGACGGCTTTAAAGCCGTCAACGACCGCCTCGGCCACAATATCGGAGACATGTTGTTGCAAGCCACGGCCAAGCGCCTGTCACACGTCATCCGCAACTGCGACTATGCGGGCAGATTGGCCGGCGACGAGTTTTTAGTCATTTTGCAGGACATCGGCGGGCGAGAAAACGCGCAACGCGTCGCCGATATTTTGCAGCGTACGATCGCCAAACCGCTGACGCTCAATTCTCATCCGGTTACGGTCACCGCCAGCATTGGCATCAGTCTTTATCCGGATGACGCTGACGATATCGATCTGTTGATTAACGAAGCCGATCAGAATATGTACCAGGCAAAACGCGGCGAATTGGACTAAGTTTTCGTGACAAAATTGAGATCGTTCGCGCGGTGCTTCCGCGCTGGTTTTTAGACTACCCTGAGCAACAAGTTGCCTTTGTCGCTGCCATCGAACCAGGCCACGATTTGGTAAACGGACGTTGGTCGAAGTTAGTCCGGATACCCGCGAAAAAACTTCTCGTGGAGACGGGGAAGCTTCCGGCAGTACTTTGGGTGGCCCGAAAGTCTTTAAACCTACGAACCCCTAACTCGGTCAAAATTAAGCAATGATCATACGATACGCTGTAAACGGCGACGCTAGAGCTCTGTTGAGTTTGTTTTCCAAGTTGGATTACGAGTCTGATTTCATGCTGTTCGAGCCGGGAGAACGCCAAACCACAGAGTCGGAACAAGTGGCCATTATCGAAGCTTTTGCCAATACTGGCGGCCGCTTCATGTTCGTCGCCGAAACGGCGGACGAATTGGTCGGATTTTGCGTGCTGGTGGGCAACCAACAACGCCGCAGCGCCCATATGGCCTCCCTGGTGGTCGGGGTCGCACAAGCCCATTGGCGGCGAGGCGCGGGTGCAAAGCTGATGGCAGCCGCTATCGAACAAGCCGCTGCCAGCGGCATCTCGCGTATCGAACTGACCGTACGCACTGACAACGTCGCGGCATTGGCGCTGTACCGGAAATTCGGCATCGCGATTGAGGGCGTCAGAACCGGCTCGCTCGAGATAGGCGGCCGGCTATTCGACGAATATTACATGGCGAGAGTCTGACAATGCCCGGCTCCCGCAAATCGTGGCCGCCTTGTTCGACCATTACGCATCTTATGCGGAAGCCGAAATAAACCGGTCGGGTTACCCTTTAGTAGACGGCTCGCAATCCTGCGCCACAAAGCCGAGCGAAGTTTCACGGCCGGGCTCGGTTACCGCAACCCAACCTCCATTTTCTGCCGCAACGTTTCCAGATATTCCGGACCGACCGCGAGTTCGTGCGCCGAATCCTTCAGCGCGACTTTATACACTTCGTTCTCTCCCGGCCGCGGCCGCAAGCTGCGGACTTGACGGATATTCACCAAATGGCTGCGGTGGATTTGTAACAAGCCCAGCCCTGGGTATTTGTGCTCCCACTCCTTCAGTGCGCCGTAAACCCCGTCCAAAGCCGTGCCGTTACTGAGCTGGATGCGCAAACTGTTGGCGGCGTTGTTTTTGGCGATGAATACGATTTCGCGCGGGTCCACGTATTCGACATGGGTTTCGCGTTCGTCGAAGCGGTTAACGATGCGGTGGCGGATTTTGATGCGTTGCGGTAGCGGGTCGGCGCCGAACACCGCCCGTGCCACTTGGCGCCGAATCCAGCTCAAGGCTTCGTCGACCTTAGCGTCGTCCAGCGGCTTTAACAGATAGTGGGCCGGATGCAGCCGGTGCGCCTCGACGGCGGTTTGCGGATGGCCGGTGATAAATACGATCCACGGTGCGGCCGGCAGATTGTTGATGGCATATGCCAGATCCAGCCCGGCGCGTTCGCCTTCGGTCTGGATATGAATGTCCAGAAACACGCCGCCGATTTGTTCCCGCTGCAACGCGGCCCAAGCCTCGCGGGCGTTGGCGGCTTCGGCGACCGGCTCGAAATCCGGATGCCGGCGCCGCAAAATATCTTTCAGTTCGTCGCGCGCTAGATATTCGTCGTCGACCAGCAATACGCGTTGTGTGGCTACCATGTGGCGGTCCTCTTCGGAATGGTCAATATGACTTCGGTACCGTGGCCCGGCCAACTGTTGATGGCCAGGTTGGATTGGCGCGGAAAGGCCAATTTCAGGCTGCGCTTGAGCTGGTACAGGCCGCTACCGTTGCCGGCCGCCGACTCGACCGGCCGGCTGCCCAGTTCTTTCAGGCGCGGTGCGGCGATGCCGCAACCGGTATCGCTGACCCGCAACGTCAGCGTTTCGCCGTGGTCGACGCCGATGATGTCGATTTTCAACGGCCGGTTTTGGCCTTGCATACCGTGCAGCAAGGCGTTTTCGGCCAGAGTTTGCAGGCAACGCGGCGGCAACTGGCACGGCAACAGTTGCGGCGAGATATTGCGTTGAAATTGAAACGCCTCCGGGAAACGTAGGCGTTGGAAATCCAGATAGCGTTCGACCTGGGTAATTTCCTGTTGCAGCGAGATCGAATTGGCGCCGGTATTGGTGCGGGTGTCGTCCAGAAACCGCGCCAGCTTGACGACGTACTGCGCCGCGGCGTCGGGATCGCGCCGGATCAAGGCCTTGATCGCATTCAATGTGTTGTTCATGAAATGCGGTTCGATTTGCGCGTTCAATGCCCGCAGTTCGGCCTGGCGGGCCTGATTGGCCAGACGGTCGCGCTCCAGATCCTGCATCACGAACAAAAACAGCAATAGGCCGAAGGTATTGACGACCGCCACCGGCAGCGCGGTTTCCACCACTAAGGCCAGCGCGTCGGCATAGGGCGATACCAGCGCCAACAGCACCGCTTTCTGCATCAGCGTCCCCACCAGGGCGATGAAAGCGGCGCCGCGCAGGCGTCTGGCCAATACCGGCCAGAATCGAACCGCCAATCCGGCCCAAACCCCTTGCAGCACGGTCGCCGCTGCGCTGGCTTCGCCGGCGAAACCGCCCAACAAGTAACGTTCGCCGCCGGCAGCGACGCCGGCGCCGAAACCGATCCAGGGCCCTGCCGTCACGCCGGCCGCCAACACCATCAAGTCGCGGAAGCCGATCACTGCCTGCGAATGCTTCAGCGCATCCGACAACTCCGCCGGCCAGGCAATATGCTTGCCCAATTGGTGAACGTCCAGCAAGAAACCGCTGTGGGTGCCGATCATCGCGAAGATTCCGAAAAACGCCGAACACACCAAGCGGTTGCGCCACAGGTGGCTGTCGCCGCGCAAGGCCTGCCTGAGCCAGTCGATCCGGATCGATACGTGCGCGGCAATCAACACCACGCAGACCCGTTGCGACAGTTGCGCGGTATTGTCCAGCCAGTGGAACAGCATGTCGCTGCCGATTGGATAGTGCATGGCTTGTCCGTGTTTTGCATGTTAATGGCTATTCCGTTCCCGGTCACCGGCATCGCGCCGGGCCATAATCGGGCTACGACTTCATCAAAGCCGGCTTAACGCAACATTAAAACCCGACTGGGGCTCGCCTTCCGCTGTCGGCAAGGCCGCTTCCGGATTTCGCCACCGTTTCCCGGCGTTTGAACATCGATTGCCGCCTTTTGGCCGGGTCGCGCTGGCGTTGGGCTGCCGTTGGGAAATACTGCTGGCGCGGCTGAGACAAAACACCGGGTACGCGACAAAACCGGCAAACGCGGAGCGAAAAGCGGCCGCAGCACAGCAACCTATATCGGAGGCACCATGACACGTTTATTACTTTTGTTGTTTTCGCAACTGCTTCTCGCCGAGTTCGCGCAAGCGCAGATTTCCCAGCCATCGCCGCAGCGGCCGCTATTCGCAGAACCCCTGCAATGCGCAGCGTTCAGCCCTTACGTCGGCAACCTGACGCCGGAATACGGGCCGCCGCCGTCCAGGCAGCTAATCGACGGTTTGCTCGATCAGTTGATCGAACAAACGCCGTTCCGCTGCATCATGACTTACGGCGTCATCAACGGCCTGGGGCAAGTGTTCGCCTCGGCCCAAGCGCGGCACTTAAAAGTCATCGCCATCGTTTGGCTGGACAGGGATGCGGCGATGAATACCCGCTCCATCGCGGCAGGCATCGATACCGCCAAATCCTATCCGGACACGATTATCGCGTTGAGTTGCGGTTCGGAGGTCCGCACCCGCCACGGCAACCGTTTCGACGGCGAAATTTTGCGCTGTATCGACAGTTTGCGCCAGGCCGGCGTCCGCCAGCCGATCACGACCATCGATACCTGGTGGGAATGGTGCGACCGCAGCCTGAACTGCCGGCCGACTCTGTTTGCCGACAAAGTCGATTGGATAGGCACCAATATTTTTCCGTGGTGGGAGAACAAATTTTCGCCGATCCATGCCTGCACCAGCGCTGAACAGGCCGCCGCTTTCCATATCGCTCGGGTCGAGGAACTGCGCCGGACCTATCCCGGCAAAGACGTCGTCATCACCGAATTCGGCTGGCCGAACGGCCCGGCCGGCGGCTCGGAAAGCAATCGCCATACCGGCCAACGTTGCGGCATCGCCAATCCGGAAAATCAGGCCTTGGTCGTGCGCACCACCTTCGAGAAACTGGCGGAACGCGGCTGGTCCGGCGTCGTGTTCGAAGCCTTTTCCGAAAACTGGAAACCGGGCAGCGAAGGCCTCTTCGGCAGTTTTTGGGGGCTTTGCCAAGGTCTAGAGCCTTATACCTGCCAACGGCCGTTCGCCGCATTCCGGCCCTGAGACCAGTACGCACGCAACGGTTCGGCCAAGCCGGTCGCCATAACTGCCGCCGGCCATTGGCGAGTGGCGCGGCGAAACCAATTTTTACGGCATATCCCGCAACGGCCGAGGCATTTGCCTCAGCCGGTCTGGCCGTTAACCCGCACAAGCCGCAACGGTACGTTTGGTATAAATAATGCTCGTCAACCAAGTCCAGTTACTTGATATTGCACCGGCATGGCATTATTTGGCGACAAGCTCGCACCCGCTCCCGATTTGACTGCCTTTTTCAACGAACGCCATGAGCAGTTGACCAACTATCTGTACTACATGGTCCACTCCCGCGAAAATGCCGAGGAACTGGCCCAAGAAACCTACTTTCGATTTTTAAAACAGACCCCGCAAGCCGCCATCCTCGATCTGAATGCCTTTCTGTTTACTATCGCCAGCAATCTGGCCCGCGACCATTTACGCGCCGCCAAGCGGGACCGGGAGCGCGAATTCGTAGCCTTGGACGATAACATGCCCGACCATAAACCCGACCCGGAGGCCGTTATCGCCAAGCGCTGCGTCGAACAACAACTGCAGCGCGCGATCGCCAGCCTGCCGAACAAGACCCGGGAAATCTTTTTGCTATACCGGGCCGACGAACTCAGTTACAAACAAATCGCCCTCCGCCTGAACATCTCCGAGCGTAACGTCGAACACCACCTGCATCAGGCGCTAATGCAGTGCAGAAACTTTTTGACAAAACCATGAACGCTGCTTAAATGGCCGAACCGCTATCGCCGCCGTTTCCGCCAGTCCAATCGGAGTTCCCCCCATCGAGCCTCACACGCCTTTACCCGAACAGGAAGACCTGTTCGCCGCCGCCAGCGGCTGGTTCTTTCGCTTGCGCGCCGACAACGCCGATAAGCAGCAACGCGTAGCCTTCGTCGCCTGGCTCAACGCCTCGCCGCAACACGCCGCGGCCTGGGATGCCGTGCAACTCCTGTTCGCCGAACTGGAAGCGCCGGCCAAAGCCTTGCGGGCCGAACATGCCGGCGATGCCGGCCCGACGCCGAGCCGCAACCTACACTCCGCCAACGTCAACCGCCGCAAACGGCTTTTGGTGCGGATACCGGCTGCGGTAGCCGCCAGCCTGTTGTTGCTGGCCGGAGTGCTGCAGTCGGATTGGTGGCAAAACCGACAGGCCGATTACCATACCGTCGCCGGCGAACAACGCCGGATTGCGCTGGCGGACGACTCGACAGTGGTATTGAATACCGATACAGCGCTGAAGGTATCGTTGCAGGCGAACCAGCGCCGCGTCGAATTATTGCGCGGGGAAGCCTACTTCCAAGTCGCACACGCCGCGGAACGCCCTTTTTGGGTAATCGCCGGCGATACCCGCGCCAAAGTGACCGGCACAGAATTCGCCGTTAAACGGGCCGCCGCGGAAGTCAGCATCAGCGTGGCCGAGGGGCGAGTGGAAACCAGCACGGTCCGCAATACCGATCCGATTTTGGCCTTGGCGCCGGGCCAGACCGCCGTTTACCGCGACGGCCGGGCCGCCGGCCTGGAACCGGTCGATTTGAGCCGCAGCCTGGCTTGGCAGCAGGGGCGCATCGTATTCGTACAAACGCCGTTGGCCGAAGCGGTCGAAGAGCTGAACCGTTACCGCGGCGACAAGCTGGTGTTGACCGATCCGGCGCTAGCCCGGCGGCCGATCACGGCGGTATTCGCCGTCGACCGTCCGGATGACGCCGTTTCGGCACTGGAACAAACACTGAATGTCCGCGCCCGCCGGCTGGCCGGTTTTTGGGTGTTGCTGGGCTGACGCCGGGCACGCATATGCCCCAGATTCCCGGGCAAAATCCGGCAGGCCCGCTTACAGCTGCGCCGCCCGGAGACCGAACAACGGCCTGGCACCGCTTGTTATTGCCGGCATTGCTGGCTCTGCCGGCTTATGACGCAGTGGCCGGCAGCGTGCTCGACGTTGACTTCGCCTGCCATATCGCGGCCCAGGCTTTGGATCGGGCGCTGGTCGAATTCTCGCTGCAATCCGGTCTGCAGATCGTTGCCGACGGCCAACTGACGGCGGGCCTGAATTCGTCCGGCGCCAGCGGCCGGCTGAAGCCGAGCCAAGCATTGGCAAAAATTCTGGCCGGCAGCGGTCTTGGTTTTACGATTAGCGCCGACAACAGCGTTCTGCTGCATCATGCGGCAACCGCCGCGACTGGGGATGCCAGCCTTCCCGACTTCACCGTGGTCGGCAGGCGCACCGAGCCGCCGGGCAATCCGGCGAATCAGGATTACCGGCTGGAGAATTCCGTTACCGCCACTAAAACCGACACTGCGCTGATGGAAACGCCGTTTTCGGTAGCGGGCGTTACCCGGCAGGTCTTGCTCGACCGCCAAGCCGTTCGCCTCGACCAGGCGCTGCAACTGGTTGCCGGCGTGTTGCCGGAGGCGTCGAGCGCCTTGCTGCGCGACAGCTATACCATGCGCGGTTTCAGCACCGGTAACGGCATTTTGGCCTACCGCGACGGCAGCCCGTTTCCGCAGGCCTATTCCAACGGTTTTTCCAGCAAACGCGACCCGGCCAATCTGGAGCGGCTGGAAGTACTGAAAGGCCCCGGCTCGATCCTGTTCGGCCGCGCCGAACCCGGCGGCATCGTCAACATGGTCACCAAACAGCCTTCGGCCAAGCCGTATTACGCTGTGCAGCAGCAGTTCGGCTCGTTCGACTATTACCGGACCAGCCTCGACGCGACCGGTCCGGCCGCTAGCAGCGGCAATGTGCTCTACCGTTTCAACGCCGCTTACGAAAATGCCGGCTCGTTTACCGACTTCGTCGCCAGCGACCGCTTGTTTGTCGCCCCGGTGTTGAAATGGCAACCGAACCCGCGCAGCCAGTTCACTACCGAATTCGAATATCAGGGGTTTGACGAATCGCCCGGGGCGGCGATTCCGCCGCTAGGCAATCGCCCGGCCGCGGTAGCCCGCAGCCGTAACACCGACGAGCCGGATTTCCTGGGCAATCGCGGCTATCGGATGTTGGCCGGTTACAATTGGTCGCACGAGTTCAACGATTTTTGGCAACTGTCGCAACGTTTTTACTACCACTCGATTCGCGCGGAGATCGAAAACGCCTTTTTTACCGGTCCCGCCGATGCCGCCGGCAATATCCGGCGCGGCCTCGGTCGGCAACGGCCCCGTTCGGACAATTTCTTTACCTCGCTACAGCTAACCGGCCGCGTCGCCACGGCGGGGCTGAAACATACGCTACTGTTAGGCGGCGATTACTATCGTGCCGACGATAGCGATCCGTTTGACGTACGTTTTTTACCGGGCAGCTTCAACGTCTTCGCTCCGATCTATAGCCCTATCGGCTTCGACGGCATCGATTCCGCCCGCGGAACCTTTTTTGCCGTCGACACCAGCACGTCCTGGTTCGGCTTGTACCTGCAGGACCAGATCGAAATGCCTTACCGGGTGTTTGTTTTGGGCGGTTTGCGTTTCGATCAAGCCAACCAGTTAGACCGCTTGCTGAACGCGATCGCAGGCGACGAACACCGAGTCAGTCCGCGCGGCGGCCTGTTGTGGCGGGCGTTGCCCGAATTGTCGCTTTATGCCAATTACAGCGAGAATTTCGGCGCTCAGAACGGCCGCAACGGCGCCGGTGGGATGTTGCCGGCGCAAACCGCGCAGCAATGGGAGCTGGGAGCCAAGACCGAGTTGGCAAACGGCAAATTTTTCGCCAGCGCCGCTTATTTCGATCTGAGCAAACAGCATGCGGCCGTGTCGGACCCGGTCAATCCGCAACTGTCGACGGCCATCGGCGCGGCGCAAAGCCGCGGTGCGGAACTGGAAATCAGCGGCGAACCGTTACCGGGCTGGCGCATCGTTGGTGGTTACAGCTATTTGATGTTTGCCGAAATCGTTCGCGATACCGGCGGCAGCAGCGGCAGCGGCGACCAGGGCCACCGGCTGCCCAACGCTCCGCGCCACTCGGGCAGCCTGTTTACCAGCTTCGAATTCCAGAGCGGCCCGTTCGCACATTTGAAACTGGGCGCCGGCTGTAATGCCGTCGGCCAGCGCCAAGGCAATCAAGCCAACGACTACCAGGTTCCCGGGTATGTGTCGGCCAACGTGATGGCGGCCTATTCGCTGAAACTCGGCCATAGCAAGCTGACCGCGCAACTGAATGTCGAGAACGCGTTCGACAAGTATTATTTCGTCGGCAGCAACACCGGCTACGATATTTTCTTCGGCGCGCCGCGCACGTTTCTCGGCGCATTCCGCGTCGAGTATTGAACCCGCCTTCGCTAACCCCGCAATACGCCGTCCGATACATTCCTAAGTTCCGGCTCAATCGACAGCCGCTCGCCGGCACAAACGCTTTGTAAAAAAAATTTTGGGACTTTCCCGGTCGCCGTCGTCCTAAACGATGACGGCCAGCTACAGGCCGTTTCGGGATAAGCGCGCAATCCGCTGCCGACCGTTCGGCAATTTAGCGGCGTTAGGCGCTTAACCCGCGTCACGGACGACGGCAAAGCCACACCCGCCGCGAGACGGGGCCGGAAAGCCATGGGGTCTGTTTCAGACAGCCCGGTTGCCGCTCGGACGACCGAGGACGAGGCCGATAGCCGGAAGGCTATCGATACCGCAATCCCAACATCAAGGCATACAAACTATGACTATCTCTAAAGCGCAATCGAATCCGCGGCATCGCTTCGGTGCCGCAGCGGGTTCGGGTTTCGACAGAAAAATCCCGTTAGCGCTGTTACTGGGCGCCATATCGTCGACGCCGGCCACGGCGCACATCATCCCGGTCAATTTCGGCACCTTCGATGGCGCCTCGGCCGTGGCGCCGATTTCGTTGAACAGCGGAGTGGTCGGCAACTACGGCTGGGCCGACGGCGCCGACGCCGATTGGGCCGACACCCATAAACTGGCAGCGTTTGCGTTTACCTTGACCGGCCGCGCCAATGTCCTGCTGCAGTTCGATAAGAAAGCGAATGCGTTCGGCATTAACGGCATGGTTCCCGGCTTTTCTCTCTACTTGGGCTCGCCCCACTCGGGTGCCGTCGGTTCCGACCACGACTATTCGGTGGGGTCGGAATTGCTCAGGGTCGCCGATTGCGCAGCGACACCGGGCTGCACGGCGACGGAAGGTTCCTTCAGATCGCTAACCAGTTGGAATATCACCAACGACCCCGATCCCGGCGCCGCATCGCCCAGCCGTTTCGAATACATAGGCAGCGCCTACGACGGTAGCCAGACCTTGCCGGCCGCCAATTCGCCGTTAGCGGACGGCAACGCCTACCCGATTCCCGGCGGCGACGGCTTGCAAGACGGATCGGTATCCAAGTTGTTCAGCAATCTGGCACCCGGCAGTTACACGGTATTTGTCGGCGGCGCGGTCTATACCAGCCAGGCCAACAATGCCAACCGAGGCGTATTGGGCAGCTTCAGCCTGACGCCGGCCGCGGTACCGGTGCCGGGTGCGGTCTGGCTGTTCGGCAGCGCGCTGGCATTGTTTGGCGCCGCTAAAAAACGCAAAGCGCGGCCGCTCTAACAGGCTACTCGGCTAGTCGCTATGTCCGCTCACGCCGGACCGGCATTACTCGATTAAAAATCTTTAAAGGAATTACACATGAGTTCTCCAACATTACCCGCTTCCGTCCTGAAACTGCGCGCCGCACTGGCCTTGGCCGTATGCGGCTGTCTGGCCGCCCCGGCCCACGCCGCCGACTATGGTTTTACCGACCTCGGCACCGCCGGCGGTCCGTATTCATCTGCCAACGCGATCAATAACGCCAACCAAACCACCGGCATCAACAGCCTGGGCACGCCCAGCGAAGACCAGGGTTGGGTTCTTTCGCGCTGGAACGGCGCCACGCTGAACCTGATCTCCGATCCGGGCCGTTTCAACGGTGGTTGGGCCATCAACTCGGCCGGAACCATAGCCGGCGGCTCGTCTCGTGCCTTCGTCGGCTATATCCACGCGGCAGTCTGGAACGGCAGCACCCGAACCGATTTGAACGATTTGGGCGGTGCGACCGATCCGAACGATAGACGTTGGAGTATAGCTACCGGCATCAACGACGCCGGCCAAGTGATCGGTACTTCGGTTACTGCCGACGAAAGCGCCACCAAAGCGGTATCGTGGAACAACAGCGTCAATCCCACCGTGTTGGCAACACTGGGCGGGGCTTCCAGCGAAGGCAACGGCATCAATAATGCCGGGCAAGCTGTCGGCAGCAGCTATCTCGACGGCGATGAATTCCGCCACGCGGCAGTCTGGAATCTGAACAACGCCGGCGTTGCCGATCTCGGTACCTTGGGCGGTAGCGAGAGCAATGCGTTGGCGATCAACAATGCCGGCCAAATCGTGGGTTGGAGCGACCTCACCGGCGATGCCGAACGCCATGCCGCACTTTGGAGCGCTGGCAGCGCAATCGATTTGGGTACCTTGGGCGGTTTGGAAAGCCGGGCGCTGGCGATCAACGATGGCGGCGCAATCGTCGGTTGGAGCAATTTGGCCGATGGCAGCCAACGTGCCGCGTTATGGAGCGGCGGCTCGGCCATCGACCTGAATAGCTTGCTGGAGCCGAGCGTGGCGGCAGCGGGTTGGATTTTGACCGAGGCGACCGGTATCAACAGCCAAGGCTGGATCGTCGGCAATGCCAAAAACAGCCTGCTGGGCATTACTGAAGGCCATGCCTACCTCCTGGCGCCAACCGCAGTGCCGCTGCCGGGCGCGGTCTGGTTGTTCGGGTCGGTGCTGGCGGGCTTTGCCGGAGCGGCGCGGCGCAAGCCCGCCAACGTCTGAGCGCCGCTTGGTGTCGGCCGTCCGGCATAGGCTGACGGCCGGCCGTTTGATCGCCGCGGCGGAGTCGGTGAAAGGCGCCGCCGCTTTTACTTGGCCATTTAACCGGCCAGGCATAGATCGGCATTTTTAGCAGGATTTCATATGAACAAACTTTTTTACGCTTTATTGGCCGCTGCCGGGTTGGTGGCGTTTGCCCCGCCGGCAACGGCCCACATCAGTTACGGCGATTTGGGCAGTCTTAGCGCCGTCGGCGATTCTGCTACCATGAGCAGGGGCCGGTTTTCGCGTTTCGGCTGGATCGCGGGGACCGGCGACAGCTTGGGCGACAGCCATGAGCTTGCCAGCGCCACTGGCTTTTTCAAGTTCAATCTGGCTCAGGCCGCCAACGTCCAAATCAGCGTAACCGCCGCCTCAGCCCAAATGAACCCGGCGTTCAGCGTCTACGCCGGTCTGTTGCCTAGCCATTCGCACGATTACGACGGCCACGATCCCTTGGCGAGTTACGACGATAATCTGTTGTATACGGCTTCGGCGCACGACCGTCGCCCGGACGACCCGTTGATCAGCCATTGCATTCCGGCCGGTTACGACAACAACGGCGCGGTGTTGACAGACCCGGTGTCCGGCTATCCGGTACTGGTGGAAAACCCGGCCTGGAACGTGGCCGATCCCAATCTGAACGGCTTGAGTCCGGCGCAATGGTACGCACAGAACTATCAAGCGCACGACGGTTACCGCGACACGCTGAACTTCACCACCTTGGGCGGCTTGAAATACGAAGCGGAAGTCGGAGGCTGGGTGCCGGCTAATTTCGATGTGTTGAACGGCTCGTTCGACGGTTTTTCCGGCCAATTCGACGCCTTCGGCAATTGGAGCATGGCCAACGGCGACGGCGAGTGGAGCCGGATCGATTACATTTCGTCGGTTAGCAGCACCGCTTGTGCCGGGCCGAATTGCGTCGTTACCGGCAGCGGTGGGTTCGCCAACCCCGGCCATTTCGCCGGCAACGACGGCATAACGGAGACCTTGATATTGGCGTTGGCTGCCGGAAACTACACGATTGCCGTCGACGGCGAGTCTTGCAACGACTCGTCTTTGGATTGTTTGGCTCCGTTCATGGCGGCGAACGTAAGCGTGCGGGTGGTGCCGATACCCGGCGCGGCTTGGCTGATGCTTTCTGCGCTGGTCGGTTGGATCGGTTGCAAACGCCGGGCACTGTGAGGTTTTTTCTGCCGCGGGCCGGAATGGGATGATCCGTTTCTCATCCGCACCCGGCTTCGCCGGTTCTGAGGAGCAAAGCAGGCTTTAGTTGATCCGGCCGAGCTTTGCTCCGCTCCCATTTTTAGTAACGAAACTCCGGCAAAAACACCGATTTTGCTTTCCAGTTGTCGCTCCAGCGTTTGTAGGCTTCCTTGGCGGAATGGCCGGCGCCGATCGCCAGCGGGCAAGAGCAAATCCAGATATGTTTGTTCAATTTCATCTTAGGTTTGGTCATGGACTGATACTCCGTGTTGTTGCAATTTGGTTGGGCGGCATTCTGGCCGCGCTGTCTTACAAATTGCTTAACGAACTGGCTTTTTATCCGATTCGAATCCGTTACCGGTTACCGCCAGGATGCGCGTTTAGCTCAGTCGGCATATAAAATTTTTCATATAAGTCATTCAGATAATGCGCATTTGACTGATTTTCAGAGCTAGAGTAGATTGCAACAACCTCCGCACGGCATGCCTTGGCGGCATGGAGTGGAGAGTTTCAAATCTACAGGAGGTTTTTATGATTTGCTTTGCCCGACTGCGCTCAACCGCCGCCCTCGCCCTGGTTCTGCTAACTCAGCCGGCACTGGCCGGCACCATCCTGTCGCCGATTGCGGTGATTAACAACACGATAGGCAATTACAAAGGCATCGCGGGTTTTCCGGAGGATACCGACGAGACGCCGATGTTCAACCAATCCGGCCTTTCCCTCGGCTTCACTAGCGGCGTCACCGATTTCGCCGCATACATCGCCTCCAACCCGACCCATATCGGCGGCACGCCGGAAATCGGCAACGGCTGGATCAGCCCGGCTTATTGTCCCTGCACCGGCACCCTCGATTTCGATTTGGGCGCCAACTACAGCATCAAGCAAATGGCGTTATGGAACATGGCCGCCAACAGCGGCGCCAACGTTGCGGAGATAAATTTGTACAGCTCCAAGACCGCCGATTTCGCCGCCCCCACTGCCATAGGCTCGTTTACCAACCCGGAAATGCCCGACGATAATCGCCCGCGCGCGCCGTATCCGGCAACGGTATTCGACCTGGACGATTCGGTCGGCCGCTACGTCAGATTGCAGATCAATTCGTATTACGAGGCTTATCTGGTTTCGGAAATCGGCGAAATCGCTTTCGACGTCAGCGCCGTACCGCTACCGCCTATGCTATGGTTGTTTGCCGCCGCCAGTTTCGGCATCCTTAGCGCGGGTCGGCAGCGGCAAACTACGGCATTGAATTAATTCGCAGCGGAATCCGGCGCCCTAAACCGCTCGAAGCGGCGCCGGTACCCGACGAAATGCCCCACTAACGGTTCCCCTCGTTAAAATCTGCCTGTAAAATCCGCCGACTTCATTACTGCGATTACCGGGAGCAGCGCACTCATGGGCAGAGCCTACCAAAACCGAAAAGTATCGATGGCCAAAACGGCCGACGCCAAAACCAAGATTTACAGCAAATACGGCCGGGAAATCTATGTGGTCGCCAAGTCCGGCGGCGTCGATCCGGCCGGCAATCTGACCTTGCGCGGCTTGATCGACCGGGCCAAGAAAGACCAGGTGCCGTCCCACGTCATCGAAAAAGCCTTGGAAAAGGCCAAGGGTGCCGGCGGCGAGGATTTCGCACCGGCGCGTTACGAAGGCTTCGGCCCCGGCGGCTGCATGGTCATCGTCGATTGCCTGACCGACAACCCCAATCGCACTTTCAACGACGTCCGCCTGTGCTTCACTAAAACCAAAGCCAAGATCGGTACGCCGGGCACGGTTGGCCACAGTTTCGATCATGCTGCAATTCTGGCTTTCAAACACGACGACGAGGATGCGGTGTTGGAGGCGCTGTTGGCGGCGGACGTGGATGTCAGCGATATCGAAAACGACAACGGCAAGATCACCGTATTCACGCCGCATTCCGACTATTTCAAAGCCAAACAGGCATTACTGGATTTATTGGGCGAGATAGACTTCGAAGCCGACGAGATTCAGTTCCTACCGAAAGGCTCGACGCCGATTGCCGGAGACGATGTGGCGATGTTCGAAAAATTCCTGGATATGTTGAACGACCTGGACGACGTGCAAAACGTCTACCACGACGCCGAGTACTAAAACTCAGGTCTGGCTGCGGTCCAGCCAATGCGCGACCGCCGGCGCCCGGTAGCCGGCGTAGCGTTCCAGTAAGGCCGCCGGATCGGTGTCGACCATCAGCAGCGCCCGCGTTTGCGGTTTGACGAATTGTTCGGCGGCGACGTGGTCGAGGAATCGAATCAAGGCATCGTAATAGCCGGCGATATTCAGCACGCCGCAGGGTTTGGCGTGAAATCCGAGTTGAGCCCAGGTCCAGATCTCGAATAATTCTTCCAGCGTGCCGATGCCGCCGGGCAGTGCGATAAAGCCGTCCGCCAATTCCGCCATCCGCATTTTGCGCTCATGCATCGATGCGGTGACGTGCAGTTCGGTCAAACCGGGGTGGGCGACTTCCTTGGTTGCCAGCGCTTGCGGAATTACGCCGACGACTTGGCCGCCGAGCTCCAATACCCGGTCGGCGACGGCACCCATCACGCCGATACCGGCGCCGCCGTATACCAGACGCACATTCCGTTCGACCAAGGCTGCGGCCAGTTGCCGGGCCGCGGCGAGGTATATTTCGCTACGGCCCGGACTGGAGCCGCAATAGACACAAATACTGCGAATGGCAGCCATTTTTTAAATCCAAAACTATTCTGCGCGCCAGGCAAATGCCGGCAGCGGGACAGGTTGCGAATCTGGTCCGGCAGTGGGAGCCGAACCGGCTTTGCGGCCGAAAAGGGTCAGCCGCCGTCGGAATCAGCCGACGAGTCGCCGCCGGGCTTACCGCTATCGCGTTTTTCCTTGGCCAACACCTTGGTCGCAAAAAACAAACCGCCGACCAAAGCCAGCACCATTACCACCTCTAGCAACATTCTCATCATAGCGGCCACCCCTTGCACGACGTTGGCGAACGCGGCACCGGCACGGGTACCGCTGCCTCGTTTTAGACCGCGCTCCAGCGGCTGTCAACCATGATGCCGGCAGGGTTAAGCGCCGGCGTTACCTTGCTTCAGGTCTTTTTCCAGTTGCTCGTGCGCCCGCTCCAATTTGGCGAATACCCGCAAAATGTCGGTGGCCGACAGGATGCCGACCAATTTGTCTTTCTCGACCACCGGCAAAGCGCCGATGCGGTGGTCGGCCATCATCGCCGCAGCCGCCGACGCCGTGGTGTCGGGGGTAACGGTATAAACGCCGCGGTGCATGATGTGCACCACTTTCTGCGAGATCACATGCAACTGGGTGTGGTCCTTATTGGCTTCGACGGCGTTGGAGTTGCTTTTCGGTCCCAAGGCCTTGTACAGATCGCGGTCCGAAACGATACCGACCAGTTTGCCTTTCTCGACCACCGGCAAATGGCGGATTTTTTCGTAGTGGATTAGGAAAAACACCCGGTCGATCAAGTCGTGGGGTTCTACGGTAAATACCTTGGTGGTCATCAATTCCGAAACTAGCATGTCGTTCTCCGATACGGGTTCAGCTTATAAAAATTATTAGGTTATTGGTTAATGGTCCGACCAACGGCGGTTAAAATCAAGCGCCGTTGCCGGCGCCCGGCGGGCACAACGGTCCGAGCGCCTGCAAATGTGTCAGATAAAAATGCATATCAAGCGCCATTTGCCGTCAAGCGGGCTGCACTTTATCTTTTCGCAAAGCCGTTAAAAAGCTTTGTCATCTCGTTTTGCGGGTAATTGGGCCAATTGGTGGGCGACAACGCTGGCCTACACACAGGTCTGTTTTAAACACCGGTTCGATGCGTATCTCGTGTTCGCCCCTCTGGACTCGCGAAACGCTGTTGTCCAGCCTCCCAGAGCCCGGTGCCGATATCGATTTTATCGCTGTATACGATTTTGACCGAAGGAGCGGATTGGCGCAGCATCGATGCCGAAGGTCGAGCAATACAGGAGAGAGTGCCGAAACCGCGCGCGTATTTGTTTGGAACGGATGGGAACGGCCGATAGGCTGGTCCGAAGGGCGAAAACCGGGGACGGTTTTGCTAACGAAAGAACCTCGGCGGTCGAGTCGAGACCCGCCTTTAAATCCGGCTTTGCATAGCGGCTCGTTCATAACGCCTTAGCTTGATCGCACTCTTTCAAATCCATCGCGCAGGCGCAAAGCGCTTTGGAGGATTTGCTGCCGTGGGCTTGCGGCTAGCCTGCCAGGTATTCAGTGGCGGCATAGGCGGCGAGCCTGCCGCTGTCGGAAAGCGCACCGGTCAGTCCCAGGGCGGCTCGTTGCCGTCGTAAGCGACGAAATGGCTATCGGCCGGCTGAGTGATATTTGCCGCCAGCGCCGTAACCGGTGTCACGGAGTCGGCCTTGGCAGCGGCTGGTTCCGCGGAACCTAGCCATTGGCCGAAGGGCTCAGGGTCCTTGCCGGCTGGGATGTACCATTTTTTGTTGGCGGCATCCCAACGCGCACCGAGCGCTTTTGCGGCGTCCTTTTGCGCGTAAGGCACATTCAAATAGGTTTTTGCGGCCGCCATCATACTAAGCGCGGCCAAGCGGTAGTCTCAATCATGCCGGCATTGTAAATGATTGCCCACCCAAGCCAAACCGAGAATCGCAGCGTTCGCGCAAGCTTTTGCCGCCGCGGCTCCGACCGACCGGTTGACACCGCCCGCGCCGGGCGCAAGCGGTCAGTCTTTTTGATTTTTCCGGTTTAGGTTGATATTGCTGGCAAACGTGGTTGTGGCGAACAACAGCGACGAAATAATGAACTCGCCGGACAAGAAGCCGACGATTCCGGTTATGAAGGCCAAGCCGTTCAGAATGTCTTTTTGTACGTTAGTCATGGTCTACTCCAAAAGTTGAACACATGGCTAGACTATAGGGACGACCTGTTTAATTAACAATAGTGCAAAAAATAGACACATTGTTTTTTAATAAAAAACAAACCGGCGAAATCGGCCTGATCTCGCTGCGGTGGCGGCCTGCCGCGGTGCCGATTGGGTTTAGTAAGGCGTCCCGTCTTTGTGGGTGAAATGCCAGCGGCCTTCGATCCACGCCGCCTGCAGATCGTCGTCGGGATATTGGGCCGAGTCGGCGGGACTGCGGTCGCCGATTTCCAGATATTGCACCGGCTGCTCGGTTCGGTTCAGCAGATGGTGGGCGTCGCCGCTGCCGGCCTTGAACCCGGCGCACATGCCCGGTGCCAGCGGAGTTTCCCCGGTATCGGTCACCAAGGTCGGATGGCCTTGCAGCACATAGATGAATTCGTCCTGCTGCGAATGCGCATGCCGTAACGCCGAACAGGCGCCGGGCTGCAAGGTCGTCAGATTGACGCCGAAATTAGTCAAGCCGAACCAGTCGCCGAGCGCGCGCTTTTCCCGGCCCGCCATCCTTGCGGCGAAAGGTTGCGGATACGACGAGGCTTTGGCTCTGGGCTCGACCGCCGCCGCGAAAACGGCGACCGGAATATCGCGCTGGTTCATATTCACCCCGCAGCCGGCACCAGCCGGTGGTTGCGATTGGCCTGGACCGGTTCGACTTCGACCGGGCAGCCCCATAGGGCCGAAACGACCGCATTCGCCCGCCCGCCCGCCGCGCTGGACAGGAAACGCGTCCGGGCCGGGCCCGGACGCAAAGCCGTGGCGCGTTGATTGCCTAGCCGCCGTGCCAATTCCTTGGCGACTGCGGTCGCCGGATCGATAATCGCTCGCTCGGGACCGACGATGTCCCTGACCAGCGGCAGCAAAAACGGATAGTGGGTACAACCCAACACGATGGTATCGGCGCCGGCTGCCAGCAGCGGTGCCAGATAAGTTTCCAGCAAAGCCCGGGTGGCGGGACTGTCCAATTCGGCATTTTCCACCTGCTCGACCAGGCCGGGACAGGGTTGCAACAGAATTTCGATGTCCTGGCCGTAAGCCGCGCACAGCCGCGCAACGTTGGCGCTGGCCAAGGTCTGGCGGGTGGCCAGCACGCCGACCACGCCGGATCGGGTAATCCGCGCGGCGGGCTTGATCGCCGGTTCGATCGCCACGACCGGCAGCGGGCACCAGGAGCGCAGTTTTTCGATGGCTACCACGGTCGCCGTATTGCAGGCGACGACGATGGCCTTGACCCCCTCGTCCAGCAAAAAGCCGGCAATAGCGGCGGCGCGGTCTTCGATAAACCCGGCATCGCGCTCGCCGTAGGGGGCGTAACCGGAATCGGCTACATACAGCAAATCTTCCGCGGGCAACTCGGCGCGAATGGCCCGCAACACGGACAAACCGCCGACGCCGGAATCAAATACGCCGATAGGAGCTTCGGCGGCAGACATACTCATGACAGGACAAATTACCAGCTTGAATGGTTAATCGATATTGGCGAACAACTATACCAGCATCGCCGGGCGAAACGCTGTGCCGCCGATAATTCGGGCTAGCGCGCTGGCGCCAGCGTCGCCATATCGATTACGAACCGGTATTTGACGTCGCTTTTCAACATCCGCTGGTAAGCGTCGTTGATGCCGGCCATCGGAATCAATTCGATGTCGGAGACGATGCCGCGCTCGGCGCAAAAATCCAGCATTTCCTGGGTTTCGCGGATGCCGCCGATCAACGATCCGGCCAGCGAACGGCGCTGAAAGATCAGATTGCCGATATTGGGCGCCGGATGCGGCTTTTCCGGCACGCCGACCAGACACATCACGCCGTCGCGCTTCAGCAAAGCCAGATATTGGTCCAGATCGTGCGCCGCCGCGACCGTGTTCAAAATGAAATCGAAACGTTTCAGATAACGGCTCATCGCTTGCGGATCCTTGGAAACCACCACGTCGTCGGCGCCGAGCCGCTTGGCATCGGCTGTCTTATCCGGCGAGGTCGTGAACAGCACAGTCTCGGCGCCGAAGGCCTTGGCGAATTTCAGTCCCATGTGGCCCAAGCCGCCCAAACCGACGATGCCGACTCTGTGGCCGGCGCCGATCCGCCAGCGCCGCAACGGCGAATAGGTGGTAATGCCGGCACAAAGTAACGGCGCGGTTGCCGCCAAATCCAGCGCGGGAGACAGCCGCAACACAAAATCCTGATCCACCACGATCTGGTTCGAATAGCCGCCGTAAGTCATTTTGCCGGTGTGCGGATCGGGGCTGTTGTAGGTAAATACTGCGTTTTCGCAAAACTGTTCCTGGTGGTCCAGGCAATCCGGGCAGGTGCGGCAGGCATCGACCATGCAGCCGACGCCCACCGAATCGCCGGGGCGGAAATCGCTTACCGCGCCGCCGACGGCCGCGACTTTGCCGACGATTTCGTGGCCCGGCACGATCGGAAAGCTGCTGCCGTTCCATTCGTTGCGCGCCTGGTGCAAATCGCTGTGGCAGACGCCGCAGTACAGAATGTCGATCAGCACGTCGCGCGGCCCCGGTTCGCGGCGTTCGAATTGGAACGCACGCAACGGCGTCAACGGGTTGTAGGCGGCGTAACCATAACTTTTCAGCATTTCGGCGTCTCCTGGTGCGAATCGGGTAAGCGGGATAAATAGCGGATTTTTACCACAAATCGCGCTACGGCAGGGTGGAAGCCTGGCCGGACCCAACAAACAACGCTGAAGCGGCCGGCTCCGGTTCGTGCTAACGTAGCGCCGATTTCAGCAGCACGCACTCGCGAGGTTCATGTCTCCCGACCAATTCCAACGACAGCTACTGGCCTGGTTCGACCGCCACGGCCGCAAGGATTTACCCTGGCAACGCGATATCAGCCCTTACCGGGTCTGGGTATCCGAGATCATGCTGCAACAAACCCAAGTCGCCAGCGCGATCGGCTATTTCGAACGCTTCATGTCGCGCTTCCCGTCGGTGCAGAGCTTGGCTTCCGCCGAATTGGACGAGGTACTGCAATACTGGGCCGGGCTGGGCTACTACGCTCGAGCCCGCAACCTGCATAAAACTGCACAAATCGTCGCGGCCGGCGGCGGCGAATTTCCGCAGACGCTGGCCGGCATGTGCGCACTGCCCGGCATCGGCCGCTCGACGGCCGGCGCCATTCTCAGCATCGCCTGCGGCCAGAGCCAGCCGATTTTGGACGGCAACGTCAAGCGGGTGCTGGCCCGCTACCACGCCGTAACCGGCTGGCCGGGAGAAACTCGCGTTGCCGAGCGGCTCTGGCAAATCGCAACGGCGTACACGCCGTCGCAGCGCACCGCAGCCTATACCCAAGCCATGATGGATCTGGGCGCTACGCTGTGCACTCGCAGCAAACCCTTGTGCGAAATCTGCCCGGTCGCCGCCGGCTGCCAAGCCCGCCAACAAGGTCTGGTCCGGCAATTGCCGGAAGCCAAACCGCGCAAAACCTTGCCAGTGAAACAGAGCTATTGGCTGCTGCTGCAAGATCCGGAACGGCGAATATTGCTGGAAAAACGGCCGCCGACCGGCATCTGGGGCGGTTTGTGGAGCTTGCCGGAATTCGAAGACATCGCCGCCGCCGGCGACTGGTGCCGCCGGCTCGGCTGCATGGTACAGGCACCGCAAGCGCTGCCGGCCGGGCGCCACACTTTTTCGCATTACCACCTGGATTACACGCCGCTGCTGGCCGAGCTGGAAAACCCCATAAACAATGTGATGGAAGCGGACCGGGCGGTTTGGTATAAAGCCGCCGACTTTGCGTTACTTGGCTTGCCGGCGCCGGTCAAGCGCCTGCTGCTGCAACATTACCCCGAGGATTTTTATGACGAGAATGGTTAAATGCGTGAAATTGGGCATCGAAGCGGAAGGGTTGGATGCGCCGCCGTTTCCTGGTCCAAACGGCCAGCGCATTTTCGAGCACGTCTCGAAACAGGCCTGGAAAGACTGGCTGGCGATGCAGACGATGATCATCAACGAGCGCCGGCTGGCCAGTTTCGACCCGGCGGCGAAAAAGGTATTGGAAGCCGAGCGCGAAAAATTCCTGTTCGCCGGCGGCTTCGAAATGCCGGACGGTTACGTACCGAAAAAGGATTGAGCCGCCGGGCGTAACAGCCCTGCCGCCTTGCAATCGAGTGCACAGGTTTTATCCGGATAATATCTGTGCGCAGCATTGACAACAAAGGCTGGTCTGGCAGACTGGCGACGGTTACACCAACCGTGCCAGGAGACCGCCATGAGCGCAACCGTAGCCCCGCAAGTCCAATCTATGCGCGCCGCGCTAAGCGACGGCAATTGGATCGGCCGCATCGTCGACGTGTTTTACGCCAAGATGCTCGACGACTACCGCATCAACCGTTTTTTCTGCACCCGTCCGGCCGCCGAACAAGCTGCGGCGCTAAAGGCCTATCTGAAGGCTTATGCCGGCAACTTCAACAGCAAGGACGAAAAAGTGCTGGCGGCGCTGGACCATTACTTCACCGTGGCGTTCGCCCGCAACAACGCCAAGCCCGGCGGTAACGATTTTGTATTTTTGCCGGATACCGCCGGCGGCCGGGACAGCGGAACCGCGACGCTGCTATGCCCGGCGCACGGCTTCCTGGTCAAACTCGGCCTCGACGATTTTCATTACGATATCGTTATCGAGCATCTCAGCGCCGCTCTACAGCAATTGAACGTGGCCGACGATCTGGCTTACCAGATGCTGGCTTTGGCCGAAAAAGGCCGCAACGGTTTGTTGGCCCGCGCCGGTAAATCCAATAGAATCGGTTGACCGGCAGTATTCGCCGGGGCGTTTGGCCCAGAAGCGGGTCAGCGCAAAATATCGTCGCCCAAGGTTCTGGCGTAATCTTCCGGAAAAGCGGTTTGAATATGGATGTCTTCCCGGCCGTTATCGGTCAGCTTGCAGACCAGAATAAACAATTGCACGATGAAGCCGTCGCCCTTATGGGTGGATAACCAGTCGAACGACATTTGCGCGCCCTTGGCTTTGGGGCGGAACACGGTAAATACGTCGAAATCCCGCCCCTTGCGCAGCACCACGCCGCGAATCTCGACGTTCCGGCATTGCGGATCGTTGAGCTTGGCCAGCTCGATTTGGCCCGGCACCGAATTCAGCACCTCGTGTACGGCCTGTATCAGATGCTTGCGCGAACCGAGCAAAATCGAATCTTTGGCCGGCAGTTTGGCGCCGCCGCGCGAGAAAAAATCCTCGCGCTCAGCGGTGTGCAGCGAGATGGCATGGCCGGGTTTGGCGACCCCGGCCGCCAGATCGGGGCGCGGCCGGCGCTCGCTGTCGCACAGTATCCGGTGGACTTCGTCCAGCCCGTAGGGGCGGTTATAAGCCATCGCTTAATTCCTTTCCGAAAACCGGTCGGCCAGAGGTTTACTTCTTCACGTACAAGTCGGTGATCGTGCCTTCGATCATCTCCGCCGCGAACGCGAAAGTTTCCGACAAGGTCGGATGTGGATGGATGCTGAGGCTGATGTCGGTGGCATCGGCGCCCATTTCCAGCGCCAACACCGCTTCGGCGACCAGTTCGCCGGCGCCGGGACCGGTAAAGCCGGCGCCGAGGATGCGGCCAGTGGTTTTGTCGGTCAGGATTTTAGTAATGCCTTCGCTACGGCCCAATGCCAGCGAACGGCCGCTGGCTGCCCATGGGAATACCGCTTTATCGAATTCCACGCCATTTTGTTGCGCCTGGGTTTCGGTCAAGCCCATCCACGCCACTTCGGGATCGGTATAAGCCACCGACGGAATGGTCAGCGCATCGAATCCGGCTTTGTGGCCGGCGATGGTTTCGGCGGCGATTTTGCCTTCGTGGGTGGCTTTATGGGCCAGCATCGGGTTGCCGACGATGTCGCCGATCGCAAAGATATGGTTAACGTTGGTGCGGCCTTGCTTGTCGACCGGAATGAAACCGCGCTCGTCGACCGTAACTCCGGCTTGCTCAGCGGCTATCAACTTGCCGTTCGGCCGGCGGCCAACCGCGACCAGCACCGCATCGAAGGTTTCGCTTTCCGGCGCCCCCTTACCTTCCATCGTGACTTTAATGCCGGCGTCGGTCGCTTCCATGGCCTTGACGCTGGTTTGCAGCCACAGGTTGTCGTATTGCTTTTTGATCTTGCGCTGCAATGGCGTGACCAAGTCTTTGTCGCAGCCGGGGATGATTTGGTCCATCAACTCGACCACGCTGATTTTCGAACCCAGCGCGTGGTAAACAGTCGCCATTTCCAGGCCGATGATGCCGCCACCGACGATCAACAGTTTTTCCGGCACGAAGTTCAGATTCAACGCGTCGGTGGAATCCCAAACCCGCGGATCGTCGTGCGGGAAACCGGGGATTTTGGTCGGCTGCGAACCGGCGGCGATGATGGCGTTGTCGAAGGTCACGGTCTGGGTGCCGGCCTCGTTGGTCAGCGTCAGGCTGTTGGCGCCGGCGAATTTGCCTTCGCCGTGGAGCACAGTCACCTTGCGCTGCTTGGCCAGTTTGGCCAGACCGCCGTTCAGGGTTTCGGTGACGCTTTGCTTCCAACTTCTAACTTTGTCCAGATCGATTTGCGGTTTGCCGAAACTGACGCCGTGCGCGGCCATGTCTTCGGCTTCGTGGATGATTTGCGCCACGTGCAGCAAAGCCTTGGACGGAATGCAGCCGACGTTCAGACAAACGCCGCCCAATACCGGATGGCGTTCGACCAAAATCACTTGCTTGCCCAAATCGGCGGCGCGAAACGCGGCGGTGTATCCGCCGGGGCCGCCGCCCAAAACCAGAACTTCGGCGTGAGTTTGTGTATTGCTCATGAAATGGAACTCCCTGAATGGTGGAATCGGTTACCGGCGCCTGCGGCAAGCTGGCGCATAGCTTAGCAACGATTTTACCGGTTACCGCGCAGGATAGAAAATTAATCGGCCCCGGCCCGGAATCCGCAGATTCGGCAGGGGCGATCGGGCGGGAGTTCGCCGCCGCAACCGAAGGCCGGCCGGCCTTCGGCCGAGTTTGAAAAAATGCCTATTTGTTCATCGCGATGATGTTGTTGATCAGACTCTTGCCCGGAAAATCCATCATTACCATGCCCACCCGTTTGCTGATGCGCATGTTGATATTCAGCGATTGGTAAACCTGGTTCAAGACCGCGTAACTGGTGCGCAGATTGGCCAGATATTGACTGCTCAACGGATTGGTGCCGAGAAACGCGATCGAACACAGCTTGCCCAGGCAATTCACCCGCGGAAAATCCGGATAGGTGTTGGGATTGGTCAATGTGGTCAAGCCGGTCATCAATTGCGGCGCGTCGGTTTGCGGCGAGCTTTTGCCGCTGGCGGCGAAGTAGGGAAATCCGCCGGTGGAACCGGTCAGGCAGCGGTTTATGTAAATTTTGTCCGGGTCGCCGCTGGCCGCCGCCATGAACTGCGTTTTGGCCTTTTCCCAGACGCTATACAGGTCCCAATTGGTGTTGAGCGGGCAATCGTCCGGCGCCGTGCCTTGCCGTTCCAGTTCCTTAAAATTGATACCCAGCCGGGTCCATTCCGCGAAGTTTTGCAGCAATACGACTTTGCCGCGCACCGAGCCCAAGGCCGGATTGAAGTCGGCGTCGGGTTGCCAGAACAGGTCGGGGTATTTGCCGGCGATCGCATTGTAGGTTTGCCAAAATTCACGGGTGCTGCCGATGGCGGTCGATTCTTCCTTGACTCGCATCACCACGGTTTCGCCGGGATGCTGCGCCAAAAACGCCTGCACGATATCCAGTACGCCGGTAAAACTGGCTTTTTGGTAGACGGACCCGTGGTAAATCAGGAAATTATCGTTGACGTGGCGGCAACGGATGTCCAGCACCCGGATACCGGCTTCGAGCTGCTCGCGCAGGTCCATGGACTGGGTTTGCGGAATATCGCCGCCGTACAAAGACATCGTGTCGTGAGTGCCCGGTAACGATAGTTGGCTAAGTTTCAGCGTATCCGGCAGGTCGGTTAGCCAGTCCGGGTTGTGCGCGCCGCTGTCGGCGTCGTGGGAATAGGCCTCGCGGTCGATGGCGGTGGAGGCGGCTTCGGCATTGGCGGCGATCAGGCCGGCCAGGGCAAATGCGGTTAACGTGGCGGTAAATTTCATGGCTGTCTCCTGATTACGGTTATCGAGTACCGAAGATCGGCTTCGGTTAACCGATAACAGTCAATCCGCGTGCCAGCTTGCGCGATTCGGGGCAATCCCTTGATTTATCGTGCTTATTGAAAATTAACCGCCGGCTTTAGCTAAGAGGGTGTGCTGGGATGGGTACGAAATATCGTATATTTGCTTTATCTCGTGCCGAGCTTGCCGACACAAAGCCGGCAGCCGCGTTGCAACCGAACGTTAGCCGGTAGCGGAATGAAAGGTTAGGAAATGGGTATCAGCGCAGCGAAAATTTTGCCGTTTTACCGGCATTTGCTGCGCGGCAACATCCGAACGCAATAGCCATTTCCTAAGAGGTTCATATTGGCTCGGCGTTTCCGGCAAATGCCGAGGCTGCGCGGCTAACGGCTTACTCTGTACCGCTATCCTACTGCTTCCCGCTGCGCAAACCACTCCGTCAATGCCCTGGTTTCCCCCAGCGCCTGCAGCCGGCGGTCGACCGCATCGTGGTTGCCCCAAACCACATCGTTCAGTACGCCATTGTCGACTTGGGCTTCGATGTCTTTGCAGTACAAGCCCTTATCGCGTTGTAGGTAGAATCCATAGGTCCGACAAGCGATCGGGCGTTGGGGGTAGACTCGGCAACTGCCGCTAGCGCGGTCGAGCAAGGGGCAGACGATAGGGCGGACGCTTTGCTCGGCCAGCGCGGCAACGTCTTCGGCTACCGCCCGCAAAATCTCGCTTGGCAGCAAGGCCAGCCCTTCGTCGAGTAGCCGCCATTCCGCCAGGCTGAGCCGCGGAATGTCGGCCAGGCGGTGGCAACAACCTTGGCAACCTTGCCGGCACAGCCAGTCGGGGCGTTCGAAGCGGATAGCCGCGACCCTAGTGTCGATGTCGGCGTGTAAGCGTTCGAGCGGCGTCATCGGCGCAACTGGCAATACAGCGCGCGTTCGTTATTGCGGTTCCGCATCGCCTTGCCGAGTCTGTTCCGTAGCCGGCCGGTCGGCTACGGTCCCGCGCTTTTTCCATTTGGCGTAGAAGTAGGTCGCGCCGGAAACGGTGCCGGCCACCGTCGCCACCGTGCCCAGGATGGGCGCGGCGGTGACGATTAACGGCGGGCTGACGATGCCCAACCAGACGCCGACCGCAGTCAGCCCGGTGGGCGCCGCGACGGCTGCGCCGGCGGCGGCGATACCGGCGGCAATGCCGGTTGCCATGGAAACGTTTTCGGTTCGGTTGGCGAGTTTTTCGTGATCCATCTGCTTGGCCTGTTGTGCTAGGGGTTGGATTGGTTGTTGGGGTTGGCCGGTAACGCGCCACATTGTGGTCCGGCCGCGAAAACCCTGTCAATGCAGCGAACGCGCGAGGTGCTGGCGGCGCGGTCATCGGCACGCGGCGGGAGTTCCGATCACCGCTTCGATGTTACCAAGCGGTTGATTGCGCCGGCAGCCGTTATCAGCTCACCACGGTGCGCATGGCATGCTCCTCGTCGAACAGCGTGCGTTGTTGTTCCAATTTGTCGACGAATTCTTTGTAAAACTCGCCGGAAATCTTGGCCATCATTTTCGCAGCTTGCTCCGCCAGCTTGGGGTCGCTGGTGGTGCCGGTGTATCGCAGCGGACCTTGGGTCGGATCCGGATTCGGTACTCCCAGGTGTTTATCGAGCACCATTTTATTCTGTATCGGCCCGGCCTTTTTGGTATTACTGACTACCCGGAAGCGGTTGCCCAGCTCGTTGGCTTTGATGCTCGGCCCCATCGCGCCGGAAATTTCGATACCTTTCAAACCGCGGTCGCCGAGCGCTTTGGCGATCACATCGATCACTGCGGTGCCGGGCGTGTTACCGACTAAAACGCCGGCGTAACAGGACGTGATGATCAAGCGGCGAAAGTTATCGGGTAATCTTTTGGCGCCTTTGGTCAGCTTGTTCGCCATATCCTGCGCCGAGCGGCTTTCGATTTGCCCCGGAGAACCGTGGCCGACGATACACAGTTCCTGAACGCCGCTCAGATCGGGGTTGTCGTCGTAGTACAGCACGGGGCCGCCTACCCGGGTCAAGCCGTAATCGATCGACGTCGAAACGATAAAATCCAATTGGCTGGCGGTCGTGCCGGAATTGCCGATAGCGACTTTAGGTACGGTTACAAGTACGGCCATGTCTCACCTCGCTTGCTCGAAAGCAGTAGATTGCGCATTTGAATAAAACCAGATAGCTAGTTAGCGGGCCGGGCGGCCCGTAACCGCTGAATGAAGTATAGCCGGGGGTGGCCCGGTTCGTCAGGCTTATCATGCGTGCGGCGCAGACCGTTTGCAGGGTCTGACGGCGCGCCTGCGGCGCCGGCAAACCAAATCGCTTTACGGTCTTGCCGCCTACAACACGATGTTCTCGCCGGTCACCTTGTCGGTTTGCTGCTTTACGATGGGCTTCAGTCCGCAATATTCGAGTACTTCGGCAATCCTTTGTTGGGTGGGCCACTTGCCGGTCTTGCGGATTTCGTATGCCAGCAACATTTCGGCGCGTTCGACCTGGGAAATCTGAAAACTGGTGTGGCCGTTGCCGTCGTAGAAACTGACGCTGTTGCCGTTTCTCACCATCGCTTCGTAGCTCAGGTCGGCGATGAAGAAATCCTGACCCGTGGCATCGCCCTTGGCGTCGGCCGGCAAGTGGGCGTATTCGAGCTGGTTGAACTGGACTGCGGACGACACCGTTTTCTTGTTGTTGACGTCCGATTTGCCGTCCTGCAGGATGCCGCGCTGGATATTGCGATAAATGTCCGCGGCCGCACCGCTGCCGGTGCCGGGGTGCGCCCGATGCAAGGGTTTGACTTCGAGGTAAGCCAGCCCCTGCATCTCGATGACCTTTCCTTCCCCGTGTTTGCGGTCGTGGTCCTCGGCATAAACGTTGTAGCCGACCACATGCTCGGATTCGTGACGGGTACCGGTGGTGCCCAAAGTCTTGCGCTGAAAAGCCGCGGAACCGTGCGTGCCCACGCCATACTTGCCGCGCCGCTTCCGCAGCAACAACTTCATCTTCTTTTTCTTTTTATCGACTCCGCCGGAAAGTTTGAGTACGACTTCGACATCGAGTCCGACGTGGTTTTTTTTGTGTTTCATAGATAATCCCGGCTATTTGTTGCAAAAACGCTTGGCGGCGAATCGCCGCCGCAACCTGGGCCGACCGGCCGCGGAAAAAATCCGTCTAACGCCAAACGGGTTGGGCAAATAGTAGACGCAATCCCGGTTCGCGGGCGTTTTGCCCGCATCCCCACGCCGTCAGTTAGCCTTCGGTAACTTGCTCGGCGCCGCGGCTTTGGTCGACGAAACGTTCGGAGGCTTCGTCCAATTGCCGGCCGGCGCGGCCGAGCGGTTGGTGGACGTACAGCGACTTCGACAACGATTTGCCGCGTTTGCCGTCGCCGTTGCCGGGCGGCTTCATCGCGTATTTGACCGGCATGCGGTGGTCGGCCAGTTGCAGGGCCGGGTTGAACACCTTGTCGAATTTCCACAAGTTGCCAACGAAGTTGGTCTGGCCGCGCATTAATATGCGGCCGACCGATTTGCCGAATTTGCGGATCGCGCTCCAGCCCATATGTTTGGTAAACATGATGCGCTGGGTTTCGACCAGTTCGGCGTAAAACTCTTCCAGCGGCATCCGCGTCGGCATGACCGCGTGCTGGATGTCGAACAGGCGATAGTCCAGCGTGGATAATTTGCGCGATTCGGTCAGCCAGATTTCGGTGCCGGGGTAAGGCGTGTTGATGCTGATATTGACGATTTCCGGCACTTCCTTACACCATTCGCGCACGACGCGGAAGCGTTCGTGGTCCCAGTCGGTATCGGCGATGATGTTGATCGCCACGTTGATATCCAGCGAGCGGGCGAACTCCAGCGCTTCGAAATTGCGGCTCAAGTCGATGCGTTTGCGATACCGCTCCAAGCCCTCGGAATCGATGGCTTCGATGCCGAGAAACATATAAGCCATACCCAGTTCCTTCCACAGGCGGAATACGTCCTTGTTGCGCAACAGCACGTCGCCGCGGGTTTCCAGGTAATACTCCTTTTTGACGCCCTTGCGCGCCAGCGCTTCGCCGATCTCCAGGCCGAGTTTCTCCTGGATGAAGGCGACATCGTCGACGATGAACAGGCCCGGCTCGCGCACCCGCTGCACTTCTTCGACCACTTTGTCCGGGTGCAGGGTGCGGTAACTGCGGCCGTAAAAGGTCCAGGCGCTGCAAAAGCTGCAATCCCAGGGGCAGCCGCGCGAAAATTCGATCGAGGCGCACGGGTCCAGCATGCCCAGAAAATACTTGTTGCGGTGCCTGAGCAGGTCGCGCGCCGGGCTAATTCGGTTCAGGTCGGTGACGAAGCTGGGTTGCGGGCCTTGGCCCTGAGTGGTGACTACGCCGGGTACCGCGTGGACATTGGCGCGTTCGGTTTCGATTGCCTCCAGCAGCAAGGGCAGGCCGGATTCGCCTTCGCCCTTCAGTACCGCATCGATGGCTTCCTCGCCGTGTTCCAGCAACTCGTCGGCGATGAACGACGCGCTATGGCCGCCGACCACGATAAAAGCCTGCGGCAAGCGTTGTTTGCAGGCTTTGGCCAAGTCGACGACTTCCGGCACGTTGGCCAGATAGTTCAGCGAAATCGCGATGACGTCCGGACGCCAGGCTTCGACCAGGCGGAACAGGGCTGGCGCCGGCTCGACTTGCAAGTCGATCAACTGCGTTTCGCAGCCGTAGCGGCGTGCGGTTTCGGCGATCAGTTCCAGGCCCAAAGGCTCCAGGCGCAGAAAGACTTTGGTATACATCAGCGGGCTAGGGTGCACGGCCAGAAATTTCATCGGCGACTCTCTGTTGGCGGCTGCGGGAACTTCAGATTATGCCAAATTTCGCCGCAGGGCAAAGCCGGCAGCTAAAAGGAGTCTTTCCCGAAATTCGGCCACGCCGCGTTTTTGCCAAGCCGAGACCGGCGGTGCTAGAATGGCGCCGCATTTCCGCCCGCGCCGCCGCGGGCGGTTCGCGTCAACGGGGACGCTGGATGGCTGGTTTGCAAGGTTATGCTTTCGTCCCTCGCTTTGTTAAAATCCGCCGACTTTTTTGCCCCGCGGTTGCCTTGGTTATCGCCGATGCCGCCCTTCCAATTCCGCCGGATTTGACACTATGCCGCTCCCACCGCTCGAAACCCTATTCCGCCGCGAAGTGCTCGCGATGTCGGCGTATCATGTCGCCGACGCCAGCAATTACATCAAACTCGACGCGATGGAAAATCCCTATTCATGGCCGGATGACATCCAACAGGCTTGGCTGCAACATTTGAAAACCTGCCCGCTGAACCGCTATCCGGACCCGGAGGCGAAAGTTTTGGCCGACGCGCTGCGGCGCAGCAACGCTATTCCGGAAGCATCTGCCATTCTGCTCGGCAACGGTTCCGACGAGATCATTCAAATCCTGCTGATGGCCCTGCCCAACACCGCTGCCGTGTTGGCGCCCGAGCCCGGCTTCGTCATGTACAAGCAAATCGCGCTGAGTTTGGGGTTGCGTTACCGGGGCGTGCCGCTGGCGGCGGAAAGTTTCGATCTGGATTTGCCGGCGATGCTGGCCGCAATCGAAGCCGAAAAGCCGGCCGTCATTTTCCTGGCCTATCCGAATAACCCGACCGGCAACCTGTTCGACCCGGCGGCGATCGAAGCGATCCTGGCCGCCGCGCCGGGCTTGGTGGTGGTGGACGAAGCTTATGCGCCGTTCGCCGACGCCAGCTTCATCGAACGCTTGGCGCAATACGATAATTTATTGGTGATGCGCACGGTATCGAAGCTGGGCCTGGCCGGTTTGCGGCTGGGCTTTCTGGCCGGCCCTCCGGCCTTGCTGGAACAACTGAACAAGGTCCGCCTGCCTTACAACATCAACTGTCTGACTCAGGCTACGGCCGGTTTCGCGCTGGAGCATCCGCAGTTTCTGTTGGAGCAAACCCGTTTGATTCGCGAACAGCGCGGCGTCGTGATGCAAGCCTTGCAAGCGATCGATTCGGTCAAGGCCTATACCAGTGCGGCCAATTTCATTCTATTCCGGACGTTAACCAAGCCGGCGGATGCGGTGTTTGCCGGTTTGAAACAGCAAGGCGTGCTAATCAAGAACCTGTCGCCGCAGGGCGGAATGTTGGAAAACTGCTTGCGGGCGACGATAGGTAAACCGGAAGAAAACCAGGCCTTTCTGCAAGCCTTAAAAGCCGCGCTGGCCTAGGCCGGCAGGCGCCGCAGCCCCGGCGTAATAACAGTTTTAATAAACAGGGCCAGTAAGGTATATTTGCCGAACAATTATAAAAATTGATGTAGCTCTAAAAAATACATCGTCACGCAACAGGAGTATGTTCTATGAATCAAGAAGGCGTCGATACGTCAAAGCGCCAATTTCTGACCTCGGCGCTGTCGGTGGTTGGAGCCGTGGGTGCCGGTTATCTGGCGGTGCCCTTCCTCTCGCAAATGCAGCCCAGCGCCAAAGCCATGGCGGCGGGCGCTCCGGTCGAGGTCGACATCAGTAAAATGGAACCGGGCCAGTTGATCCGGGTGGCTTGGCGCGGCAAGCCGGTATGGATCCTGAACCGTACCCCGGAAGTGCTGACGACGCTGGCCACGCTGGACAGTAAACTGGCCGATCCGGTTTCCAACGAATCTCTGCAGCCCGAAAACAGCAAAAATCCGGTGCGCTCGATCAAGCCGGAAATTTTTGTCGCGATCGGCCTGTGTACCCATTTGGGCTGCTCGCCCACCTTCCGCCCGGAAATCGCCCCCGCCGATTTGGGCAACGATTGGAAAGGCGGTTTCTTCTGCCCCTGCCACGGCTCCTGGTTCGATTTGGCCGGACGCGTGTTCCGCGGCGTTCCCGCGCCGACCAATCTGGAAATACCGCCCTACCGGTATGAAACAGACAATCTGATCGTCATCGGCGAAGACAGCGAGGCTAGAGCAGCATGAAGCAAAAAATGAATCAATACAGCGACTGGCTGTTGGAGCGCTTTCCACTCTCCGATTTGTGGAACGAACACATGGCGCATTACTACGCGCCGAAAAATTTTAACATCTGGTATTTCTTCGGCTCGCTGGCGCTGTTCGTACTGGTCAACCAGTTCGTCACCGGCATTCTGCTGACGATGAACTACAAACCGGACGCCAAACTGGCGTTCGACTCGGTCGAATACATCATGCGCGACGTCAACTGGGGTTGGCTGGTGCGCTATATGCACTCCACCGGCGCCTCGGCGTTCTTCATCGTCGTCTATCTGCACATGTTCCGCGGCCTGGTTTACGGCTCGTTCAAGCAACCGCGCGAACTGATCTGGATATTCGGCATGCTGATTTTCGTCTGCCTGATGGCGGAAGCCTTCATGGGCTACCTGCTGCCTTGGGGCCAAATGTCCTACTGGGGCGCGCAGGTGATCATCTCGCTGTTCAGCGCGATTCCGGTGGTCGGCGACGAATTGTCGTTGTGGGTTCGCGGCGACTACGTGGTATCGGATGCGACGTTGAACCGCTTCTTCGCCTTTCACGTCATCGCCGTGCCGCTGGTGTTGCTGATCCTGGTGTTCCTGCACATCGTCGCGCTGCACGAAGTCGGCTCCAACAACCCGGACGGCGTCGAGATCAAGAAAAACCTGAACTGGAAAGGCAACCCGATCGACGGCATTCCGTTCCACCCTTACTACACCGTCAAGGATATCGTCGGCGTCGGCGTGTTTATGTTCTTCTTTGCCACGGTGATTTTCTACATGCCGGAGCTGGGCGGTTTCTTCCTGGAGCACGCCAATTTCATTCCGGCCGATCCGCTGAAAACGCCGGAGCATATCGCCCCGGTCTGGTATTTCACCCCGTTCTACGCGATTTTGCGCGCGGTACCGGATAAATTCGCCGGCGTCATCGCCATGGGCGGCGCCATCGTCGTGTTGTTCATGCTGCCTTGGCTGGACCGCAGTCCGGTCAAATCCATCCGCTACCGCGGCGGCTTGTTCAAAAAAGCGGTACTGTTGTTCGTCATCGCCTTCCTGGGTCTGGGCTATTTGGGTACGCAACCGGCCACGCCTGGCGCGACGATGGTGGCGCGGGTATTCACCGCGGTGTATTTCGGCTTTTTCCTGTTGATGCCGTTATATACCCGTTGGGAAAAAACCAAGCCGGTGCCGGAACATCTGACGCCGCAACCGACGCTGGAAGACCGGATTCCGGCAGTCAAGGCGTTGATCGAAGAAGTGGTGGCAGTCCGTCAGGTTCCCGATAATTTGGGCGGTACGATTCCGAAAAAAGGCCCGAACTGGCCCGGTATACAAGCCGTGCTGATTCGTTTCGCAAAAAACCTGAAAAAGAGCCTGGACTAAGCCATGAAAAAGACACTCTACACTCTTTTGTTTTTGCTGCCTTTCAACGTGTTGGCCAGCGGCGGCGGCATCAAACTGGACAGCGCCGATATTGACCTGAGCGACATCCAGTCATTGGAACGCGGCGCCAAACATTACGTCACCTATTGCTTGGGTTGCCATTCGGCCAAACACATCCGCTACAAACGCATCGCGCTGGATTTAAAACTGGACGAAGCGGAAATCCTGAAAAATGTCGCGCCGCTGGGCGCCGGCATTTACGACCAAATGCATTCGGCGATGAACGCCCACGATGCGGAAAAATGGTTCGGCACCACGCCGCCGGATTTATCGCTGATCGCCCGCTCCCGCGGCGCCGACTGGCTCTACAGCTATCTGCGCAGTTTCTACAACGACCCGTCGAAGCCGTTGGGCGTCAACAACGCGGTTTTCAAAGATGTGGGCATGCCTAACGTGTTCTGGCAATTGCAGGGCTCGCAAGCGGCGGAAATCCATAAAGTCGAAGGCCAGGACGTGGTTACCGGCTTACGTTTGGAACAACCGGGGCAGTTGTCGCCGAAAGAGTTCGACAAATTGGTCAACGACCTGGTCAATTTCCTGGTCTACGTCGGCGAACCGGTGCAACTGGAACGGCAGCAAATGGGTAAATACGTGTTGTTTTTCATCTTCATGTTCATTGTCTTGGCCTATTTGCTGAAGAAGGAATACTGGAAAGACGTGCACTAAGCGTCGGCTCCCAGACCGCAAAAAACCGGTATCGGCCACCGATACCGGTTTTTTTATGCTTTGATTTCGGACCAGCCCGCCAGCGCTAATCGCCCTGGAACGGAGTCCGGCCGAAGGCCGGCACTCCGGGCAGCGGCCCGGCCGAGCCCGGATCGCTCCAGGCAATACTGGTTTTACCGGTTTTGGCTGGATCGCGCACCGCCTTGGGCGGGGCAATTTTTTTGCCGCCCATCAATTGGTCGATTTGGCCTTTGTCCAGCGTCTCCCAATCCAACAAAGCCTGAGCCATGTTGTGCAGAATGTCGATATGCGTCTTCAGAATGGTTTCGGCGCGTTGGTAGTTGCTGGACAGCATGCGCCGGATTTCCTTATCGACGAATAAGGCCATTTGTTCGGACATCGGTTTGGCCTGCGGCCCGAAATAGCCGCTGTCGCTATCGCCGCAATCCATCGGCCCCAAGCGGTCGGACAAGCCCCATTTGGTCACCATGTTCCGCGCCAGTTGGGTAGCGCGCTGAATGTCGTTGGATGCGCCGGTAGTGACTTTATCTTTGCCGTAAATCAAAGCCTCGGCAATCCGGCCGCCGAACAGGCTGGAAATTTGCCCTTCCAGTTTCGCCTTGCTGGCGCTGTATTGGTCCCGTTCCGGCAGGAACATTGTGATGCCCAAGGCGCCGCCGCGCGGCATGATGCTGACTTTATAAACCGGGTCGTGCTCCGGCACCAGCCGGCCGACGATGGCGTGTCCGGCTTCGTGGTAGGCCGTCATCAACAGTTCTTCCCGGCTCATGATCATCGTGCGTTTTTCCGCGCCCATGATGGTTTTGTCGCGGGCTTTGTCCAGGTCGTTCATCGTCACTTCCCGCTGGTTGTTGCGGGCGGCGAACAAAGCGCCTTCGTTGATTAGATTGGCCAATTCGGCACCGGAGAATCCGGGCGTACCGCGCGCCAGCGCGTTGATATCGACATCGGCGGCCAGCGGCACCCGGGCGGCATGCACTTTCAGAATTTGCTCGCGACCCTTGATATCCGGCAAGCCGACTTGCACCTGGCGGTCGAAGCGGCCCGGCCGCAGCAGGGCTTTATCCAGCACGTCGGCGCGGTTGGTGGCGGCGATGACGATAATGCCCTCGTTACCGCTGAAACCGTCCATTTCCACCAACAACTGGTTCAAAGTCTGTTCGCGTTCTTCGGTTCCGCCCATGTTGCCGCTGCTGCGCGCGCGGCCGACCGCGTCGATTTCGTCGATGAAAATGATGCAAGGCGCGCGTTTTTTGGCGTTATCGAACAAGTCGCGCACACGGGACGCGCCGACGCCGACGAACATTTCGACGAAATCGGAACCCGAGATCGAGAAGAACGGCACGCCCGCCTCGCCGGCAATAGCGCGAGCAATCAAGGTCTTACCGGTGCCGGGCGGTCCGACCATCAACACGCCGCGCGGAATTTTACCGCCCAGCGCTTCGTATTTGCCGGGATCTTTCAAGAAATCCACCAACTCGGCCACGTCCTGCTTCGCTTCCTCGGCGCCGGCGACGTCGTCGAAACGTACCTTGACCTGGTCTTCCGTCATCAATTTGGCCCGGCTTTTGCCGAAGGCGTTTTGGCCGCCGGCGCCCATTTGCTGCTTGCGCATGAAATAAATCAAGACCGCAATCAACAATAAGGTCGGAATCCACGAGTAGAAAATTTGCAGAAAGCTGGTTTCGTTGTCCGGACGCTCGACCTTGATTTTGACGCCGTATTCCAGCAAATCGTCGATCATGCGCATATCGCCCGGATTGTAGGTGCTGAATTCGCTGCCGTTATGGCGCCGGCCGCGAATGGAACGGCCGTCGATCACGACTTCGGCGACCGACTTGCTGCGGACGTCGAGAATGAAATCGGAATAAGACTCGTCGTTTTGATTGCGGTAGGCGGACGAGGTGGGGTCGAAGGCGGCAAACAGGGCAATGGCAACGCCGGCCAATACGAACAGTGGGATGAGGATTTTTTTCATGATAAGCCTCCCGATGAGGATGCAAGCCGCAGTCGCGGCGGAAAAACAGCCGACCTACTAAATCGTCGATTGTTTATCCAAATCAAGCAAATTTCAGTCCAAGTGCAGAATTGGTGCATATTCCGTTAACAACTCCCTACCTTTGGCGCTATCGGCGACGACAATGCGCCACGGCCAGGGCGTTGCAGTCGGTAAGTTATTCGCGGAAAACAGTTTCGTTGCCACGTGCCGGAATAGGGTTCGAACAAGCGGATTCCGCTATGGCGCGGCTGACAATCGCTGCGGATAAGGCATCGATGCACTGTGCCGGCCGGTTTGAGCGATCCGGCCGCATACGGTATCGCGCGGGAATTGCAAAAACGGGCAAATATGAACCAAGTTGGTGCGTTTTCGCTGTGGCGGGCCTTGTATAGGGATGTTTTGTAGTGGTTACGACAACGTTGCGGTCGCCTGTCGCGCGGTTTTCGGGCGGATTTACGACAAAACCAACATTTCGCGGGAACTGAAAAAAATGTTTGTTTTGAATTTGTTTTGTATGTATTATTTTTTCAAAACAAATACAGAACAAAAAATGAGCCTGACCCGTAAACAACAAGAGATTTTCGACTTCCTGCTGCAAAACCAGGAACAGTTCAACCATCCGCCAACGCTGGAGGAACTCTGCACGGCGATGGGTTTGAAATCGCGCGGTTCGCTGCACAGCCAGATCAAAGCTTTGATCGACGCCAACCTGGTCGAAGCGCCGGAGCGTAAACAGCGCGGCATCCGTTTGACCGAATACGCCAAGGCCATGGCCAAACCGGCCGAGCAGTCCGACCTATTGCCGTTCGTCGGCTACATCGCCGCCGGCAAACCGATCGAAGCCATCGAAAATATCGCTTACATGGCGGTACCGGAGCAGTTGAAAACCGGCAAGTCCTGTTACGTGTTACAGGTCAAAGGCGATTCGATGTTGGAGGAAGGCATTTTCGACGGCGACTGGGTCGTCATCGAACAACGCAGCCACGCCCGTAACGGCGAGATTGTCGTGGCCTTGGTCGACAAAGCCGAAGCCACGTTGAAGTTCATCGAGCAATATCCGCACGAAACCTTGCTGATACCCGCCAATTCCACGATGCAGGCCATGCGCTACAAGCCCGAGCAAGTGGAAATCCAAGGCGTATTGGTTGGGCAAATGCGGAGTTACACCCACCACCATTAATGAGGAAACGTTATGCCGCGTCAATCAGTCCATATGCGAGACCAAAAAGCCAACCAACTAGCCATGCACATTCGTGCCGACCGCCAGGCGGCGCTGAATATGATCGAGGAAATCACGCTGGTGATTGTATTGTGGGGCGTATTTTTGCTGGCGGCCGGCTGATGCGGGTTGCCGATAGCGGGATTCGCTACCAACGGTCGGCGCGCAATGTATAAACTCTGTTTTTACGCGCCGGCCAGCCATGTCGAAGCCATTAAACACGCCTTGTTCGAGCTGGGCGCCGGTCGTTTCGGCGACTACGACCGCTGCTGCTGGCAGACGCTGGGCCAGGGCCAGTTCCGCCCGTTATCCGGTAGCGAGCCGTATTTAGGCGCCATCGATCGGCTGGAAACCGTTGCCGAGTACAAGGTGGAAATGGTTTGCGCAGACGAGGTTGTCAAAGCCGCCGTGCAAACCCTGCTAGCCTGCCATCCCTACCAACAACCGGCCTACGCCGTTTATAAAATGCTGAATCTCGAAGATTTGCCGTAACGCGGCCGAGAGACAGCCGGCATCAATGGCCTTCGTCGCCGTCCTCGCCTTCCTTCTTGCTGATTTCTTCCAAAGCCAGACTGCCCAGCGCCCCGGCCGGTTTGGTCGCCGAACCCAAGCCCTCGCTCAAGTTGATTTTCAATTTCAGATTGTTCGGCGAATCGGAATTGCGCATCGCTTCTTCCAGTGAGATCACGCCGCTTTTGTACAGCTTCAATAGATGGCTGTCGAAGGTCTGCATACCGACGTTTTCCGACTTTTCCATCGCCTCCTTGATCGCGTGAATGTCGCCTTTATGGATCAAATCGCTGACCAATTTTGTGCCCAACAGGATTTCGATTGCCGCAACCCGCTTGCCTTCGATGGTCGGTACCAGACGTTGCGAAACGAAGGCCTGCAAATTCAACGACAAGTCCATCAACAACTGCGGCCGGCGCTCTTCCGGGAAGAAATTGATGATCCTATCCAGCGCCTGGTTGGCGTTATTGGCATGCAAGGTCGACAGGCACAAATGTCCGGTTTCGGCAAAGGCTAACGCATGTTCCATCGTTTCCTGGCTGCGGATTTCGCCGATCAGGATCACGTCGGGCGCCTGGCGCAAGGTGTTTTTCAATGCGTCCTCGTAACTCAGCGTGTCGACGCCGACTTCGCGCTGGTTGACCAGCGAACGCTTATGCGGGTGAACGAATTCGATCGGGTCTTCGATGGTGATGATGTGGCCCGACGAATTGCTGTTGCGGTAATCGATCAAGGCGGCCAGCGAGGTCGATTTGCCGGAACCGGTGCCGCCGACGAACAAAATCAGGCCGCGCTTTTCCATGATTTTGTCTTTCAAAATTTGCGGCAAGCCTAAAACGTCGGCATTCGGAATATCCACCTTGATATTGCGGATCACCAACGCATAACAATTGCGTTGCTTGAAAATATTGACCCGGAATCGGCCGATGCCCTCTTCGGTAATCGCCAGATTCATCTCCGGTACGTGTTCGAAACTGGCGCGCTGCTCGTTGTCCATCACGCTGTCGGCAATCTGCCTGATCCGCTCCGGAGTCAGCTTGACGTTTTCCAGCGGCTTCAAGGTGCCTTGAAATTTTGCAGCCGGCGGCGCGCCGGCCGTCAAATACAAATCGGAACCGTCGTGCTGCACCAGGATTTTCAAATAGTCTCTAAATTCCATACCGGCCAATCTCGCGTTGAAAAATACCTAAAGTTTAGGCCAATCGGCCGACAAGTGAAGTCCGCCAAAATACCGGGTTGGCCGACTCGCGCCGAGAAATTCTTTGCCATCGCCGCCGATTACTCGTTTATCCTTGCGTTTTTTGCAATGCCGCCGCCGCCATGCCCCGCACCCGATTCAAGCTGAATGACCCGTATGCCGAAATCGATTGGCTGTACGGCATCGTCGCTAGTATCGACGACGCCGCGCTGGTGCTAGGGGCCGACCGGCATATCCTCTACGCCAATCCGGCCGCGGAAGCATTGTTCGAGCTGGCCGGTTCTGAATCCCCTCGCGCCGGCGAATGGCACGCCCGCCTGTATTACCCCGACCGGATGCAGCGTTGCGCCGTCGCCGAATTGCTACGGTCGGCCGGGACTGAGCCTGCGCCCGCAATCGCGCTGTGTCTGGCCAATACTGCCGGTTCCAGCATGGCGTTGTCCTTGAAAATCCGCAAGCTGGACAGCCGGCAAGGCCAAGCCTACCTGCTGCTGTTTTCGCCTCGCGCGCCGAGCCCGGCGCCGGCAGCGGAATCCGCCGTCGAACTATTGGAGCACAGTCCGAATTTGAGCACGGTTCTAAACCACATGCCGGCCATGATCGGCTACTGGGACTGCAATTTGCGCAACCGCTTCGGCAATACCGCTTACGAAGAGTGGTTCGGTTTCACGCCGAGCAGCATGCTCGGCAAACACATCCGCGAAGTGATCGGCGATAAGTTATATGAATTGAACAAACCGTATTTGGACGCGGTACTGCGGGGGGAAGCGCAGTATTTCCAACGCACCATCGTCGATGTTGCCGGCAGGGAGCGTTATACCCAGGCGGCGTATTTGCCGGACTATGCCGACGGCCGGGTCATCGGCTTTTTCGTCCTGGTTACCGATGTGACCGAATTGAAGCGCGCCCAAAAACGGGTCAGCGAATCGGAAGCCAGCCTGCGGGCGATCTACGACAACCTGCCGTTTCTGGCCTGGATGAAAGACCGCGACGGCCGCTACTTGCAAGCCAACAAGCATTGGTTGCAGGCGGTCGGCGTCAATCAACTGCACGCGCTGAACGGTATTACCGATTACGACATCTGGCCGCGCGAGCTGGCCGAACATTACCAGGCGGTGGACCGGGAGGTCATGCAAAACCGCCGCCAAATCCAGCTCACCGAGCGTGCGTTCGACGGCCGCCGCGAAACCTGGACCGAAACCATCAAGTCGCCGGTCATCGGCGAAAACGGCGAAGTGCTCGGCACCACCGGCCTGGCCAGGGACATAACCGAGCAACGCATCGCCGAAGAAACGCTGCGCAATTATAGCGAGCGCTTGCGCCTGGCCACCCAGGCCTCGGCCATCGGCATTTGCGAATGGGACATCGGCAGCGGCCAAGCCGACTGGGATGCGCGGATGTACCAGATATTCGGTATCGCCCAGGGCACGCCGATAGATTACGACGTTTGGGCACAACTGGTTGTCGCGGATGATTTGCCGCGCTGCAAAGCCAAGCTGCGCAAGTTGATCCACCACAAACGGGAACAACATTGGGAATTCCGCATCCGCCGCCAAAGCGACGGCAGTTTGCGCTACATCCAGGCGGCCGCCATCGTCGGCAGCAGCCCCAACGGCGAGCAGCAAAAAATCGTCGGCGTCAATATCGACGTGACCCGCTACAAGACCATCGAGCATGCCTTACGCGACAGCGAAGCCCATTTGGCGCACGCACAAGCGCAGGCTCATCTTGGCAGTTGGCGCCTGGATAGCGATTTGAGTACGTTGCACTGGTCGGACGAAAATTACCGGATATTCGGCACACCAGCAGGAACCGCCGTTACCTATCGACATTTCCTCGATTGCGTACATCCGGAAGACCGAAACTTCGTCGACACCGCCTGGCAAGCGGCAATGAAAGGCGCAATTTTCGATATCCAGCACCGCATCCTGGTAAACGGCCAGCTCAAGTGGCTGCGGGAACGGGCCGAACTGGATTTCGACAGCCAGGGCCGCTTCTTGCGCGCGGTGGGCACGTCTCAAGACATTACCGAGCTGAAGGAGATCGAACGCGATCTGGAGCACTCGCGTTCCCGGTTGCGGCTCCTCTACGCCCGCCGCGAAAAGGCCCGCGAAGAGGAGCGCAAGCGCATCGCCCGCGAAGTGCACGACGAACTCGGCCAGATGCTGACGGCGCTGCGCATGCAAATTTCGTTGATGCGGCTGCGGTTTGCCGGCGGCAACGCCGAGCTGGCGGCAAAAATCCAGGATACGATGGTCTTGCTGGACAAAACCATAGAAGTCACCCGCGACGTGGCAACTTCGTTGCGGCCGTCGGCGATCGAGATGGGCATCGTGCCGGCGCTGGAATGGCAAATCAAAAAATTTTCCGACCAATCCGGTATCGCTTGCGATTTTATCCATCCCGAAAACGGGCTGGATATGGACGAGGAATGCGCGATGGCGGTATTCCGCATCGTTCAGGAGTCGTTGACCAACGTGCTGAAGCATTCCGCCGCGGATAAGGTTAAAATCAGCATCGGCATCGAAGCCGGCCATTACTGTCTGGAAATTTTCGACAACGGCCGCGGCTTCGACGCATCGGACGCTAGGAAAACCCAATCGTTCGGCTTGATCGGCATCCAGGAGCGATCCATCATGCTGGGCGGCGCGACCGAAATACTCAGCTCCCCCGAGGCAGGCACGGCCGTTCGCGTCCGAATCCCGGCCGCCCCCAACAGATACGTTTTATGATTCGACTGGTCATAGCCGACGACCACGCCATCGTGCGTAGCGGGCTCAAACAATTGTTCGCACTGAATGCGGACATCGAAATTAGCGGCGAAGCCGAAAACAGCGAACAACTGCTGGACTGCCTGCAGCGCAGCGCGGTGGACCTGGTGCTGCTGGATTTGAACATGCCCGGCCTGGGCGGCTGCGAGACGATAAGCCGGATCCGGCGGGAGTTCCCAACGCTGCCGGTGCTGGTGTTGAGCATGCACAACGAGCTGCAAATCGTTAGTCTGGCGTTGAAGGCCGGCGCCAACGGCTATCTGACCAAGGACAGCGACCCGGAAATGCTGATGGCCGCAATTCGCAGGGTTGCGGAAGGCCAGCGTTTCATCGATCCGAAACTGGCCGAGAAAATCGTGTTCGCCGACGAAGTCGAGGCCGCAAAAAAACCGCACGAGAAGTTGTCGGCCCGCGAATTTCAAATTCTGCAATTGCTGGCCAGCGGCAAGGGCATCAACGAAATCAGCCAGGAACTGGCGATCAGCAACAAAACCGTCAGCACGTACAAGTCGCGGCTGTGCGAAAAGTTGCAAATCAAAAACACGGCGGAATTGATCCGCTATTACGACGCCCAAATTTGGCAGCCGTAGCCCCAGCCATCTGCTCGCCTTCCGCACTCGACCCGGCGATACGGCAACCGACATAGTCGCAAGCCCTTGTTATGTGTAGGCTTTTAGACCCGGTCGCCGCATTCGGCTTAACCCGGAACGCTTAATCCACAGTATAATGCTGCGTTTTTTCCGTTAATCCCTCCCGTTATGAGTCAACAACGAAAAGCCGTGGCGCTGATTTCCGGCGGCCTGGATTCCATGCTGGCCTGCCAGACCATCATGAACCAGGGCATCCATGTCGAAGGCATCAATTTTTTTACCGGGTTTTGCGTCGAAGGCCACACCCACGCCATCCGTAAGCAGGATGCCGACAAGGTCAAGCGTAACAACGCGCTGTGGGTGGCCGAACAACTCGGCATCAAGCTGCACATCATCGATATCATCGAAGAATACAAACAGGTGTTGCTCAATCCCAAACACGGTTACGGTGCCAATCTGAACCCGTGCCTGGACTGCAAGATCTTCATGGTCAACAAGGCCAAGCAGTGGATGCAGGAAAACGGTTTCGATTTCATCATTACCGGCGAGGTGGTCGGCCAACGGCCGATGTCGCAGCGCAAACAAACCATGCCCATCGTCGCCGCCGAATCCGGCGCCGACGATCTGTTGGTGCGGCCGCTGTCGGCGCAAAACCTGCCGGCCACGCTGCCGGAACGCGAAGGCTGGATCAGCCGCGACAAAATGTTCGGCTTCAGCGGCCGTTCCCGCAAGCCGCAAATGGCCCTGGCCAAGGAATTCGGTTTTGCCGACTACGCCCAACCGGCCGGCGGCTGCTGCTTCCTGACCGACGAAAGTTATTCGTTGAAACTGACCGACCTGTGGCAGGCCCGCGGCAAGCGCGATTACGACCTGGACGACATCATGCTGTTGAAGGTCGGCCGCCATATCCGCCCCCGCCCGCATTTCAAAATCATCGTGGCCCGCGAGGACGGCGAGGCCCGCTTCATGAGCGGCTATAAAAAAGAGTTCGTCAGCATGCATTGCACCAACCACCGCGGCCCGTTGGTCTTGATCGACGGCGAAGTCGGCGAAGACGATCTGGCCTTGGCCGGGCAAATCCTGGCGCGTTACGGCCAGGGCCGCGACGCCGAGCAGGTCGAGGTGACGATACGCGACCGCGCCGGTGCCGAACGCAATATTTTCGTCAAACCGCTGGCAGCCGAGCAAATTCGGGAAGAGTGGTTCGTATGAGTGCGCATGTTTTAAACGCCCGCCGGTTGCTGTGTCCGCTGCCGGTGATCCGCACTCAGGATAAAGTCAAAACCCTGCAAGCCGGCGATGTGTTGACCGTGGAATGCACCGATCCTGGGGTGATGCAGGATATTCCGGCTTGGTGTCGGATTAATGGGCATCAGGTTTTGGAGACTCGTTCGGGTGATGGGGAGTATGTGATTGTGTTGGAAGTGGGGTGAGTTGAGTTGTTGTGTCGCTGTCGCGACGGGTTGATTTAACGTCGGGTCTCGGCCCGACAGCCGAGGTACTTTTCTTTGCTTGTCCAAAGAAAAGTACCCAAAAGAAACGACACCCGGACGCCGCTTGTTCCCTGCGCTCCTCGCTTTTGAACCGGGTTGACGAAAGGGGCTCCTGGCCCTCCGTCAACGCGATGCATCCCTGCATCGCCCCTGCGGGCTAATCCGTCCAAAAGCTCCGGTGCTCGGCGCGGTATACGGGAGGAAAACCGTCGCGAAAGCGAAAAACGGGATTATTTTAGTCGTGGGATAATTACAGAAACTATTTAATCACTTGTTAGGCATCCTCCATGAGCAGCAGTGACCTTATCGCAGCGCTTGCACTCTTTGTTTCGGTTCTAAGCATGGTTCTATCGTTGAAAAGCGCGAACTTTGGCAAAAGAACGAAAATTGCCGAAATGAGGGCGTTAGTTATGTCAAAGGCCGCCGAAGTATCAAATAGATTATTTGAACTTCGTGAGTTCTTCTTGGAGAAGCAGAAAAAGGCTGAGGAACTGAATGACATTACAATGTACAAGGCATTTGACGTCGCAAGAGTTTCAAAGCTACATGAGAAAGCCGAGGCGACTAAGCAGCGCCTTGAAAAGATCCCTAAAGTGAAAGCCCTGGAAGTCTATGAATTGATTTATCACGACCTCGAAGACATAAATCAACATATTATGTCTATGGAAAAGTACGCTCTGCAGCAATACGAAGAGCACACTGCTCGAATACACAAGGATTCGCCCGGCCTAACAAAAAGTTGATGTGGGACGCAGCAGACTACGGGGTAGCCACGCATGGCTTCGCCATTTTATGCGAGGCCACCGCTCCGCTGCCGCGCCTCTTAATTTTGCGTTAGGAGTTCAGCCCGGTGGGCACTGCTGTTTGTGCCCACGCGGATTTATGGTTATCGACTTAACACGGTGGGCAGAAAAGCGTTGCCCACCCTACATTTGAATGTCGCGTTAAGGTCGATGCTACCAAGCGCATCTAAATTACGGGATGGTTTTACCCCGTATGCCGCGCCGAGCACCGGAGCTTTTGGACGGATTAGCCCGTAGGGGCGATGCAGGGATGCATCGCGTTGACGGAGGGGCAGGAGCCCCTTTCGTCAACCCCGTCCAAAAGCGAGGAGCGCAGGGAATAAGCGGCGTTCGGGTGTCGTTTCTTTTGGGTACTTTTCTTTGGACAAGCAAAGAAAAGTACCTCGGCTGTCGGGCCGAGACCCGACACCCAAAAAATCCGTCGCGATAGCGACACAAATTTAAAGTCTAAATCAGGTTACACCAATGGCAGTAGGACAAATCGACTTCCCCACCATGTATGCCGTAAAAGGCATCAAACTCGGCTCCAGTAACGCCGGCATCAAACAAACCGTGCGCGACGACATCTTGGTCATCGAAATGGCCGAAGGCGGCAGTTGCGCGGCGGTGTTTACCCAAAACGCGTTTTGCGCGGCGCCGGTGCATATCGCCAAGGCACATTTGTCGCAAAACCCGCGCTGGCTGCTGGTCAATTCCGGCAATGCCAATGCCGGTACCGGCAAACAAGGCTTGCAGGACGCCTTTGCCTGCTGCGCCGGGTTGGCCGGGGAAGTCGATGCGCTGGCGCAACAGGTGCTGCCGTTTTCGACCGGCGTGATCGGCGAACCGTTGCCGGTGGAAAAACTGGCCGCTGCATTGCCGGCTGCAGTTGCCGACTTGGCCGAATCGCATTGGGATCGGGCGGCGCGGGCGATCATGACCACCGACACCTTTCCGAAAGGGGCGTCGCTGCAGTTGGATATCGGCGGCCATCCGGTCGCGATTACCGGTATTTCCAAAGGCGCCGGCATGATCCAGCCCAATATGGCGACAATGCTGGGCTTTATCGCCACCGACGCCAGAATCGAGCAGGGTCTGCTGCAGGAATGCCTGAATGCGGCGGTCGAACAATCGTTTAACCGGATTACCGTGGACGGCGACACCTCGACCAACGACGCCTGCGTGGTATTGGCCAGCGGCTGTAGCGCGGCGCCGGAAATTTTGCCGGGCAGCGAACATCTGGCAACGTTCGGCGCGGCTCTGGCGACGGTTTGCAAACGGCTGGCGGAATTGATCATTCGCGACGGCGAAGGCGCCACCAAGCTGATGCGTATCATCGTCGAGCAAGCCCGCGACAGCGGCGAAGCGCTACAAGTCGCAAAAACCATCGCCCATTCGCCGTTGGTCAAAACCGCATTCTTCGCTAGCGACCCGAACTGGGGCCGGATTCTGGCCGCCGTGGGCCGGGCCGGCGTCGACAATATGGAACTGGAGAAAATCGAGATTTACCTGGGCACGGTCTGCATCGTCGAAAACGGCGGCCGCGCCCCGTCTTATACCGAACAGGACGGCCAGCGGGTCATGAGCCAAGAGGAAATCGACGTCACGGTGCGTTTGGGCCGCGGCACCGCCAGCGAACCGGTGTTGACCTGCGATTTTTCCTACGATTACGTCAAAATCAACGCCGAATACCGGACTTAATTTCGCCATGGCCCACCGGAATAGCGTGGTTCACGTCGCGGTCGGCGTCGTTCGCGATGCCGCCGGGCGGATACTGATCGCCCAACGCGCTCAACACGCGCACCAGGGCGGCTTGTGGGAGTTTCCCGGCGGCAAGCTGGAGCCCGGCGAGCCGGTGTTGCAGGCTTTGGCCCGGGAACTGCGGGAAGAGGTCGGGATTCGGGTGGCCGCGGCCGAGCCTTTGATCAAAATTCACCACGATTACGGCGACCGCCGCGTGCTGCTGGACGTCTGGAACGTCAACTCGTTCAGCGGCGAAGCTCGGCCCTGCGAAGGCCAGGCCATGCAATGGGTTAATGCCGGCCAGCTTTCCGATTTCGCCTTTCCGGCCGCCAACCTGCCTATCATCGCCGCCGCCCGGCTGCCGGCGTATTACGCCATCCTGGAAGGTCCGGATGCGGAATCGATCATGACGAATTGCCAACGCATCATCGACAACGGCGTCAAATTACTGCAATTCCGGGCTAAAGCGCTGGCCGCCAACGATAAGCAAAACGTGCTCGAACAGGTATTGCAGCAATGCCGGCAACACGCCGTCGAAGTGCTAGTCAACGCCGATCTGGATTTGGATATTAGTCAGGCGCAAGGCCTCCATTTGAGCAGCCGGGCCTTGTTGAGACTGGATCGACGCCCGGCAGGAATGCGCTGGGTCGCAGCGTCTTGCCACAATGCAGCGGAACTGCAGCATGCGCTGGCAATTGGGGCGGATTTTGCGGTGTTGGCGCCGGTCATGCCGACCGCATCGCACCCCGACACGCCGCCGCTGGGCTGGCAACGCTTTAGCGAACTGCTGGAGAGCGCCAACTTGCCGGTCTTCGCCTTGGGCGGATTGGGCCGGCAGGATCTGTCGCTGGCGCAAACCGCCGGTGCCCAAGGCATCGCCGGCATCAGCGCTTTTTTGGTTTGAAGCGGTCTACCGGCGGCTGACGCTACTGCCGCAGCCGGCTATCCTTGGCGGGACAGCCGCTTCGCGATTTTTCTGCCGGCCCGGCGCAGCTCTTTGCCGATAGCAGCCAGCAACGCGGCCGGCGACCGGTTCATCTTTTCCCGCAACGTCCGCCCGCGCTTTTTCGCGACTTCGTAAAGCTCGGGATGCACGCAGTTCATGAACGCCAAATTTTCCAATTCGCGAAAACCCTGATCGAGCAGTTTCCGGTACAGCGGATGGGATTGGTTCACGTACAGAAAGGTATTTTGGACGTAACAGGTATCGATGCCGGCTTTGCCCCAGAATACCGGCCGGAACAAATCGAAAATCGCGTAGCCGCGTTGCCGGAACATCGCGCCCCAATCGCTATGCAGGCGTTCGTTGATGTGGTGGGTTCCGCCCTGGCCGAGGTAGGCCGCACCGAACAGCACCACGTCGGACAAGGCCGCCAGCGAATCGACGAAATTCTCCGACACGGCCGGTTCCAGATGTTCGGCCACTTCCAGCGACATCGCCAAATCGAATTTTTCCGCCGTGCGAATGGTTTGGTTCAAGTCGACCGGATTGAAGCGGATTCTGGCGTCGACCATATTCTGTTGGCTGTTCCAGACGCCATCGTAGCCCACCAGTTTTTCCGCGCCCAAATCGGCCGCCGCCTTCAGCCAGGTGCCGGCGCCGCAGCCCAAATCGACGACGGAGTGCGGCGTATGGAAACCCCAGAGGTAACCGAGATATTGTTCGGCCGACAGCAAACTGCCGGTCTTTTGCGAATCGTAAAAGGCTTGATCGTAGTACTGCTTCATCGGTAACTATGCTGAGATGGAATTAAAAAGGTTGGCCGTCGTCGGCATCCGGCCGACCGGGGTTTTCGTGGTCCCAGACCGGCGGGCCGGGAATCTTGTGCGCTTCGGTGGCCCAATCGCCGAGGTCGATCAGCTTGCAGCGTTCCGAGCAAAACGGTTTGAATTTTTCGGCGGCAACCCACTGCACCGGTTTGCGGCAGGTAGGACAGGCGACTTGCGGCGGGGACTGCGCGGCCATCAGAACATGCAGCGGGTCAAACGGAACTCGACGTCGTCCTGGGTTTGGCACGGCCGGTTTTCATCGGCCGACGGGATCATGAAGCGGATGCTGAAGCGGTGTTTGCCGCCGCTGATCTCGGCGAAACAGCGCTGCTCCGGTTGCAAAGCCACGCGCAGCAATTGCACCGGATGGTTTTTGTTGTCGAGCGCCAATTGAAAAAAACCGGCTTTGGCGACCTCCGGGGTTGGAGTGCTGCTTTGGCGGATGAAGCCTAGAATCAGGTCGATGGCGACCCGGATATCGACAAAGGGTTGGGTCCAGCGCTCCAAATCCTTTTGCTGCTCCAGTTCGTCCTGTTCCAGCCAGTAATGGAACGCCGGCAGATCGAACGAGCAACTGCCGCCTGGAATCGAGTTGCGCTGCGAGATACTCTGAAACAAGTCGCTTTCCATTACGCTGATGCCGATCTTGCCGTTGGCGCTGTATAGGTTACGGCTGGCCTGGTTCAATTCGGCCAGGATTTCCTGTAGTTTTTCGTCGTCGACGCCGTGGTTATGGGCCAATTGGTTCAACACCTTGGTGTGGCGGTCCAATTCTTTGATCAATTCGGATTTCAAATCGCTGCGGCTGAAGATGGTCAGAATGTCCAACAGGACGGAGATGGCGGCGCGTTTGTCGAAAACGGAAGCGCCCAACATGAAATGGCTGAGCTGTTGAAAGAGCTGCTCCAAGCGCATAAACACACGAATTCGTTCGTTGAGCGGGAATTCGTAGACAATTTGTGTATTCAAGCCGATGGTGTCCTGGCGGTGGCTAAAAAAATGTAGGAATTGTGCAGGCTTTTAACCTGTTCTGCAAGCTGCTCCGGCCCGGCGCTGTTGTCGATTACATCGTCGGCGCGGGCCAGCCGTTGCGGCCTCGGCATCTGGCTGGCAACGATGGCCTGGGTCTGTTCGGCGCTGAGTTTGTCCCGGGCCACGACCCGTTCGATCTGGGCTGATTGCGGACAATCGACGACCAGGATCCGGTCCACCGCATACGGATTTTTCGATTCGAGCAGCAACGGCACCGCAATCAGGCAGTATGCGGCTTGCAATGCCGCCACGTCGGCGGCGATGCGGGCGTAGACCCGCGGATGCATGATGCCGTCGAGCCGGCGCCTTTGCTCCGGATCGCTAAAGATCGCCTGGCGCAATTTTGCCCGATCGAGGCTGCCGTCGGCTTGCAATATCTCGGTGCCGAATGCCTGGACGATGGCTTGCAACGCCGGCTGGCCGGGCTCGACCAAGCTGCGGGCGATCAAATCGGCATCGACCACCGGCACGCCCAATTCGGCAAATAAGCGGCAAACCGTGGTCTTGCCGCAGCCGATGCCGCCGGTCAAACCGATTTTCAGCATCGGTCACAGGCCCGTAATTCGCAGATACCAGGCATTCATTTGCTCGCCCCACAGCAAGGCCAGCCAGCCGGCCATTGCCAAGTAAGGCCCGAACGGGATCGGCTTGGCCGCATCGCGCCGGCAGAACACGATCATTGCTATGCCGACCGTTGCGCCGACCAGGGAAGACAACAATACGATCAAAGGTAGATATTGCCAGCCCAGCCAAGCGCCGAATACGGCCAGCAATTTGAAATCGCCGTAGCCCATGCCTTCCTTGCCGGTCAGCAATTTGAAGCCGTGGAATACGCACCAGAGGCTCAAATAGCCGGCTACCGCACCGATAATACTGTCGCGGCTGTCGGCAAAAATGCCGAATACGCTGAGCAGCAAGCCCAACCACACCAAGGGCAGCGTGATGGAATCGGGCAACAATTGTTGGTCGATGTCGATAAAGCTCAACGCAATCAGGCACCAAGTCAAAGGCAAGGCAAAGGCCAAGGCCCAACCGTAACCCAGTTGCCAGGCCACCAGCGCCGAACACAGGCCGGTAAAGGCTTCGATCAGCGGGTAGCGCCAAGCGATTTTCGCGCCGCAGTTGGCGCATTTGCCGCCCAGCAGCAGGTAACTGAAGACCGGGATGTTTTGGTAGGCTTTGATTTCCGCTTTACAAGCCGGGCAATGCGAAGCCGGCAGCAACAAGTCGAAACGTTCGGCCGGAGCTTCCGCCGGCAATTCCAGGTACTCGCGGCACTCTCGGCGCCAACCGGCCTGCATCATCAGCGGCAGCCGGTAAATCACCACGTTCAGAAAGCTGCCGACCAACAGGCCGAGTACTAAAGCGCTGCCGGTCAGAAGACCGGCGGATTGGGCTAAGGCGTTAAACAACATAGGCAAGCAGGAAAGATTGGCCGGCTCCGAGACCCGTAACAGGCCGGAGCCGGCAATACGTTAGATAGCGGCGCCCAATTTGAAGATCGGCAAATACATCGCCACGATCAAGCCGCCGACCAGAATACCCAAGATCACCATGATGATAGGTTCCATCAAGCTGCTCAGGTTATCGACCAGGTTGTCGACCTCTTCTTCGTAAAAGTCGGCGACCTTGTCCAGCATCGCGTCGATCGAACCGGACTCCTCGCCGATAGCCACCATTTGCACCACCATATTCGGAAACATGCCGGTGGTTTCCAAGGCGAATTTCAATTGCTGGCCGGTGGCGACGTCGTCGCGCACCTTCATCACGGCTTCGTAGAACAGGATGTTGCCGCAGGCGCCGGCGACCGAGACCAAGGCTTCGACCAACGGCACGCCGGCGGCCGACATCGTCGACAGCGTGCGGGCGAAGCGGGCAATCGCCGATTTTTGCAGGATCATGCCGACCACCGGGATTTTTAGCAGCATCCGGTCCAGAAAATGGTTGAAGGCCTTGGAACGCTTCTTAAAGTAGGTAAACGTGTAACCGCCGATAAACAGCACGCCGACCACGGCCCACCACCACTCCTGTACCCAGGCCGACAATTCGATGACGAATTGGGTGAAAGCCGGCAAATCGGCGCCGAAGCCTTTAAACAAATCCTCGAACACCGGCACCACGAATACCAACAAAATCGCCGTGACGATAAACGCCACCACCAGAACCGCAACCGGATAGGTCAGGGCTTTTTTGACTTTTTTCTTGATCGATTCGGTTTTTTCCTTGTAGGTGGCGATTTTGTCCAACAGGGTTTCCAGTACCCCGGCATGCTCGCCGGCTTCGACCAGATTGCAGAACAGAGCATCGAAATACAAAGGCTTGCGGCCCAGCGCCTGTGCCAGCGTGTCGCCGCCCTCGACGTCGGCTTTGATCGACAGCAGCATTTCCGACATACTGGCGTTGTCGTGGCCCCTGCCGATGATATCGAACGACTGCACCAACGGCACCCCCGCCGCCAGCATCGTCGCCAATTGGCGGGCGAATACCGCGATATCGCCCGGCGTGATTTTTTGTACCCGCGGACTGAACAAGGGTTTCGCCTTGGGTTTGATGCCGACCACCCTGATGCCCATCCGCCGCAATTCGGCGCGGGCGATTACCTCGCTCTTGGCGCTGATGGTGCCCCTGGTTTTCTTGTTCTGTTTGTCGAAGCCGTCCCAGTTGAATTCGATCTGCTCTTCTTGTTTTGCCATGATTATTCCGTGGTGACGCGGTCAATTTCTTCCAGCGAGGTAATGCCCTGGCGGACTTTCAACAAACCGGAGGCGCGCAAATCGTTGATGCCTTCGCTGCGTGACAATTCGGCCATTTCCATCGCATTGCCGCCGCGCAGGATCAAGGCCCGCATTTTTTCGGTGATCGGCATCACTTGGTAAATACCGACCCGCCCTTTATAGCCGTTATTGCAATGTTCGCAGCCCACCGGCCCATATATTTTGAAGGTACCGATGTCCTCTTTTTTGAAGCCAGCCGAGATTAGCGCAGTTTCCGGATAGTCCATTTCCTTTTTACAATGTTCGCACAAGCGCCGTGCCAGCCGTTGCGCCATGATCAGCAAAACCGCCGACACGATGTTGAACGGCTCGATACCCATTTGCACCAAGCGGTTAATAGTCTGCGGCGCGTCGTTGGTGTGCAGCGTCGACAACACCAAGTGGCCGGTTTGCGCCGCTTTGACCGCGATACTGGCGGTTTCGTAATCGCGAATCTCGCCGACCATGATGATATCCGGGTCTTGCCGCAAGAACGCCTTGAGGGCTTCGGCGAAGGTCAAACCGGCTTTGGGGTTGACGTTGACCTGGTTGATGCCTTCCACGGTGATCTCGACCGGGTCTTCGGCCGTGGAAATATTGGTCTCGACGCTGTTCAGTATGTTCAAACCGGTGTACAGCGACACGGTCTTACCGCTACCGGTCGGTCCGGTGACCAATACCATGCCGTAGGGTTTATGAATCGCATCGAGGAAATTTTTCTGTTGTTCCGGTTCGAACCCGAGTTTTTCGATACCGATTTGGGCGCTGGTCGGATCGAGAATCCGCAACACCACTTTTTCGCCGAACAAGGTCGGACAGGTATTGACCCGGAAATCGATGGCGCGGTTTTTCGAGATCTGCATCTTGATCCGGCCGTCCTGCGGTACCCGCCGCTCGGCGATGTCCATTTTCGACATGACTTTCAGCCGGGAAATGATCCGGTTGGCGATGCCCACCGGCGGACTGGCTACTTCCGACAGAATGCCGTCGGCGCGGAAGCGGATGCGGAACCGCTTCTCGAACGGTTCCATGTGAATATCCGATACGCCGCGCTTGATCGAGTCCAGCAGAATCTTGTTGACGAAACGTACGATAGGCGCGTCGTCGATATCCGAACCGGAAGTTTCCTCGGCCGGCTTAGCTTCATCGCCGGCGGAAATGTCGATGTTGTCCAGATCGTCGTCGAGCAAATCCTTCATCGATGTATCGGCCGCTTCCAATGCGGTATCGATCATCTTCATCAATTTGTCTTCTTCGACCAGGATGTTCTCGGTGTTGTGCCGAGTGTGGAACTTGATCTCGTCCAGGGCCTGGAAATTGGTCGGATCGGCCGTCGCCACGAACAAGCGGTTGCCGCGTTTGAACAAGGGCAATGCGTGGTGCTGGCGAATCAATTTTTCGCTGACCAGTTTGATCGGCAGGAACGACGGATCGATCGCGTCCAGGTCGAGAAACGGCACGCCGAACTCGGCCGAGGCCAGCGTGGCGATGGTTTTACTATCCGCGTATTTATGTTCGACCAGATAGCTAATAAACGCCTGTTTGCGTTTTTGCGCCTCCTGCAAACAGGTCGCGGCCGACTCTTCGGTCAGCAGTCCCTTTTGAATCAGGCACTTAACCAGGCCGCTGAAATGAATGTTGGAAGGTGCTGTCGCCATGAAAAAAGGTCAAGATTGGTTTTACTGCAGCTTTGTGCTGCAAATATAGATGAAGTAAGGATATTATCCAAACTCGACGCTACGTAACGGCCCGCTACCGGCAGGCGGAGCCGGTGCGGAGGGGCAGCCGCCGGGCGTGGTGGCGGCTGCGGCTAAAGCGGCTTAAATTTCGTGGTAGATCGCCGCACCTTCTTCCAGGAACTGCTTGGATTTTTCCTCCATGCCGATTTTTAAAGCCTCCGCTTCCTCCAGGCCTTTTTGTTCGGCGTAATTGCGCACGTCCTGGGTGATTTTCATCGAGCAGAAATGCGGGCCGCACATCGAACAAAAGTGAGCAACTTTAGCCGATTCTTTCGGCAGCGTTTCGTCGTGGAAGGAACGAGCTTTTTCCGGGTCCAGCGCCAGGTTGAACTGGTCTTCCCAACGGAATTCGAAGCGGGCCTTGGACATGGCATTGTCGCGAATCTGCGCGCCGGGATGGCCCTTGGCCAGGTCGGCGGCATGAGCGGCGATTTTGTAGGTGACGATGCCTTCGCGGACGTCCTGCTTGTTGGGCAGGCCCAAATGCTCTTTTTGCGTCACGTAGCACAGCATCGCGCAGCCATACCAACCGATGTTGGCGGCGCCGATAGCGGAAGTGATGTGGTCGTAGCCGGGCGCGATGTCGGTGGTCAAAGGCCCCAAGGTGTAGAACGGCGCTTCGAAGCAATCTTCCAGCTGCTTGTCCATGTTGACCTTGATCATTTGCAGCGGCACGTGGCCGGGCCCTTCGATCATGGTCTGCACGTCGTGTTTCCAGGCGATTTGGGTCAATTCGCCCAGGGTTTCCAGTTCGCCGAACTGGGCCGCGTCGTTGGCGTCGTAAATCGAGCCCGGACGTAAACCGTCGCCCAATGAGAACGACACGTCGTAGGCCTTCATGATTTCGCAGATTTCTTCGAAGTGCGTATACAGGAAGCTCTCGGTGTGGTGAGCCAGACACCATTTGGCCATGATCGAGCCGCCGCGCGAGACGATGCCGGTCAGGCGTTTGGCGGTCAACGGCACGTGTTGCAGGCGGACGCCGGCGTGGATCGTGAAGTAATCCACGCCCTGCTCGGCCTGTTCGATCAGGGTGTCGCGGAAGATGTCCCAGGTCAGTTCTTCGGCTTTGCCGTCGACTTTTTCCAGCGCTTGGTAGATCGGCACGGTACCAATCGGCACCGGCGAGTTGCGTAAAATCCATTCGCGGGTTTCGTGAATGTTTTTGCCGGTCGACAAATCCATGATGGTGTCGGCGCCCCAACGGATGCCCCACAGCATTTTTTCGACTTCTTCCTCGATCGACGAAGTAATCGCCGAGTTACCCAGGTTGCCGTTGATCTTGACCAGGAAGTTGCGGCCGATGATCATCGGCTCCAGTTCCGGGTGGTTGATGTTGGCCGGGATGATGGCGCGGCCTCTGGCGACTTCGGAACGCACAAACTCCGGCGTAATGAAGGATTGAATGTTGGCGCCATAGGAGAAGCCGGGGTGTTGGCCTTGGTAACGGTCGCGCATCGCTTCCAGATTCTGGTTTTCGCGGATGGCGATGTACTCCATTTCCGGAGTAATGATGCCTTTACGGGCGTAGTGCATCTGGCTGACGTTGTGCCCGGACTTGGCGCGGCGCGGATTGCGGGTCAACTCAAAACGCAGGTGCGCGGTTTTCGGGTCGTGCAGACGCTCGTGGCCGAATTTGGAGGTCGGACCGCTCAGCAATTCGGTATCGCCGCGCTCTTCTATCCATTTGCCACGCACCGAGCCCAAGCCTTGGTGCAGATTGATGTCGACGTTGGGGTCGGTGTACGGGCCGGAGGTGTCGTAGACGAAGATCGGCGGGTTTTTCTCGGCGCCGAAATGGGCCGGCGTGTCCGACAGGTTGATCTGCCGCATCGGCACCCGCATGTCGGGTCGGCTGCCCTGGATATAGATTTTTTCCGAGGCGGGGTAGGAATCGATTCTTACGCTACTGCCGGTGTCGGTAGTAATTTCATTGCGGACAGCGCTCATGCTTATCTCCAAAAATCAGAATAAATCGCGAGCGCAGGGAAGGATTGGCTTTCCTACGCCGGCATTAACCGGATCAGGTTCGAAGGGTTTTTCTCAGCTTCCGCACTGGAATTGGGCGGAAACACCCCTAGCCTTTTAGGTGGGTCGGTACGTTAAATGATAATCCGGGCAATTGCAAGCGCGGATAATACGTCCGTCGCCGCAAAAAGCTTATAAAACAATAGGTTTTATCGCGCCGTCGCCAAACGCCGGCTAATTGCTATGATAAACGCCACCTAGCCAGCCATTTAAGCCATGACCGACGAACAAGCCTTTACCGATCTCGACCGCGGTTTCGCCCGCTTCCTTGCCGAACGCAGTCGCTTGAGCGGCGCGAACAAAAACAGCTTCGAAACCTTGCTGCTGCAGTTATCGGCCCAGCAGAGCGCCGGCCACAGTTGCATTGCGATCGGTGCGGAAGATCGGGAAATCGTGCTGGCTTCCGGGCTGGCCTCCGCCGACCGGGCCACGCCGTTGATCGCCGAAGCCGAGCGCTTGTATTTACAGCGCTACTGGCATTACGAGGAACGCCTGGCTCGGCAACTTGGGGCGCTGGCCCGGCAACAATTCGATGCCAGGCATCTCGAAGCTTGTCTGGACCGCTATTTTCCGAGCCAAGGCGACGAAATCGATTGGCAGAAAACCGCGGCGCAAGCAGCCGTCGGCCAGGCTTTGAGCATCATTACCGGCGGCCCCGGAACCGGCAAAACCACGACGGTACTGAAAATTTTGGCCCTATTACTGGAAACCAGTCGCCAATCGTTACACGTCGCCTTGGCCGCCCCCACCGGCAAGGCCGCCATGCGCTTGCAAGAGTCGATTGTCGCCAACAAGCCCGGCCTGGATTGCGCGGCCGAGGTCAAAGACCGGATTCCGGAGCAAGCCAACACGCTGCATCGGTTGCTCGGCGCCAAGCCTCCCACGCCTTATTTTCGCCACGACGCCGGCAATCCGCTGCCTTACGACGTGGTGGTGGTGGACGAAACCTCGATGGTCGATCTGGCGTTGATGAGTAAATTGGTCGATGCGCTGAAACCAGGCTCGCGTTTGATTTTACTGGGCGACAAGGATCAGTTGGCCTCGGTCGAGTCCGGCTCCGTCTTGGCCGATCTTTCCGCCGGCCTGGCCGAAAACACGGTGGAATTGCAGAAATCCCATCGGTTCCAAGGTCAAATCAAACAACTTGCCGTGGCCGTGAACCGCCAGGATGCCGAACTGTCCTGGCAACTGCTGCAAGAGCCGAATTCTGCGGTTCGGCGCCTGAATGGCGACCCGATCGACTGGATCATTGAAAACTATGCCGAATATTTGCAGGCCATTGCGGACCGCGCGGATCCGGTTCGAATTTTCGCAGCCTTCAACCGCTTTCGGGTGCTTTGCAGCAATCAACGCGGCCACAACTCGGTCGGCGAGATTAACCGGCGGGTAGAGCAGGAATTGGCAAGCCGCGGCAAAATCCGGTCCGGATCGATATGGTATGCCGGCAAGCCGGTCATGATCACCGCCAATCACGCCGGCATGCAGCTTTATAACGGCGACATCGGCTTATGCTTGAACGACGCTGAACACGGCGGCCAGCTCAGGGTGTTTTTCCCGCGCGGCGAGGAATTCCGAAAAGTGTTGCCGGCCCGGTTGCCACCCTGGGAAACGGTGTTTGCGATGACGATCCATAAAAGCCAGGGCTCGGAGTTCGAAAACATCGTGATTGCCTTACCCGATGCCGTCAATCCGGTTCTGAGCAAGGAGCTGCTGTACACGGCGATTACCCGCGCCAAAAAATCGGTCGCCGTCAGCGCGGAGCAGGCCATCTTCGATGCCTGCGTCGGCCATCGTGTCGCCAGATACAGCGGTTTAGCCGCAAAATTGCAAACTTACGCTTCCGGACCAAGCCGATGAAATCGATTAAAAAACGCAGCAAACGCTTATTGGCTGAGATCGAAGCCGCAGCGGACCGGTTAGTGGCTCTGAGTGCAGATTTGGACCTTTTCCAAGGTTTATGCGAAACGGCCGGCCAGATTGGTGCATGCGCGGTTGCGCTGGCCGAACAAGTGTCCGCGGCCGATAAGTCCGAAGCGGGGCTGGTACTGGTTCAGTCGCCCGAGTTGGCTCGGCTGGCGGATTTTGCCGATCTGGATGCGATCAGTCTGCTGGAAGAGCGCATGTTTGCCGTCCAGGCCGATCTGGAGCAAGGTGAGATCGGCCGTTTTTTGCAACAGGTGTTGGAAAAATCCGAGAAGCTGTATGCCGCGCTTTTGCAAAGCATCCAGCAACTGCTGGAGCTGGCGGAAGAAGCTGAACAGAATTAGTGGCTGCGTTGCACCGAAAAGTGGGCCAAGGCTTCCAGGGCTTGCCTATATTCCGAATCCGGCAGGCAGTCCAATGCGGCAATCGCCAAGCCCGCCGCGCGTTCGGCGCATTGCTCGGTATATTCGATTGCATTGGTTGCTTTGACGACTTCGTAAACCTCGTTGAACGCTTCGCGCGAACCCTGTCTGATCGCATCGACCACGATTTGCGATTGGCGTTCGTCGCCGTGCTGGATGGCGTAAATCAGCGGCAGGGTCGGCTTGCCTTCGGCAAGGTCGTCTCCGAGATTTTTACCTAGCTCCTCGCTATTGGCCTTGTAATCCAGCGCGTCGTCGATCAATTGAAACGCTACGCCCAGTTGTTGGCCGTAAACCGCCAAAGCTTCTTCGATGGCGGCGTCCGCCCCGGAAACGACGGCGGCCAGCCGAGTTGCCGTGCTGAATAGAATTGCGGTTTTGCGGGCAATCACTTCCAGGTACTTGGCTTCGCTGGTCTCCGGGTTGTTGCAATTCAACAGCTGCAACACCTCGCCTTCGGCGATTGCGGTGGTGGTCTTGGACATGATGTCCATCACCCGCATGTTGTCGGTCCGCACCATCATTTCGAACGCGCTGGAATATAAGTAGTCGCCGACTAATACGCTGGCGGCATTGCCCCACACCGCATTGGCGGATTCTTTGCCGCGGCGCAATTCGGACTCGTCGACCACGTCGTCGTGCAGCAAAGTGGCGGTATGGATAAATTCGATCACGGCCGCCAGCGTCAAATGCCGCTCGTCGATCCGGCCCAGGGCTTTTGCCGCCAACAACAGCAACATCGGCCGCAACCGCTTGCCGCCGTTACCGATGATGTAATGGCCGATTTGATTGATCAGCACAACATCGGAGCTCAGTTCGTTTAAAATTAACCGGTCGACGGCCAGAGTCTCGGCGGTGGTTAAATTTTTAATCGAATCGAAATCTATAGGGGCTGAAGCTGGCGTTGAAACTTTAGCTATCATGAAGTTTTTTGGCTAATCGCCTGTCGACGCGTGACGTAAATAACCGGTCATGCTATGAACAATCGCAGATAGTGTCAATAGCACCCCACCAATACGGAATGGTCGCCGTAGTATTATCAGGAATTTAGGTTTGACGTAAGCCTTGTTAAAAAATATAATCTGCTGTTCACTTTTAACAGATTATGCTTGATGGAGCTTACGCTGATGTATGCGGTAATTCAAACAGGTGGTAAACAGTATCGTGTCGCAGAGGGTACTACCTTAAAAATAGAAAAACTTGAGTTGGGCGCCGGCGACAGCGTTGAGTTCGATAAAGTGCTGATGGTTCAATCCGGCGACTCTGTAAAAGTAGGCCAGCCTTACGTCGACGGCGGCAAAGTGACTGCAACGGTAGTCTCGCAAGGCCGGCACAAGAAAGTCAGAATCATTAAATTCAGAAGACGCAAGCACCACATGAAGCAACAGGGGCATCGTCAATATTACACCGAAGTGCAAATCACCGGCATTTCCGCATAATCAAGAGGTTAGAAAATGGCTCACAAGAAGGCAGGCGGTAGTACCCGCAACGGTCGCGACTCTAATGCACAACGACTGGGCGTCAAACGTTTTGGCGGCCAAGTCGTAAAAGCTGGCAACATCCTGGTTCGCCAACGCGGCACCAAATTCCACGCCGGCGACAATGTCGGTATCGGCAAAGACCACACTCTGTTCGCTTTGACCGACGGCAAAGTGGTTTTCGTCGAAAAAGGCCCGCAAAACCGCAAATACGTCAGTATTGCAGCAGCGTAAATTCTGATTGTGCTCTGGCACATTCAACCCGAAAAGCCTCGTTTTACAGCGGGGCTTTTTTGTTTATACCGGTAGATTATGAGATTTGTTGACGAAGCGGAAATCCGCGTGGAAGCAGGCGACGGCGGCAACGGCAAAGCCTCGTTTCGCCGTGAAAAATATATTCCCCTGGGCGGCCCGGACGGCGGCGATGGCGGCGATGGCGGTAGCGTCTATCTGGTCGCCACCGAAAACGTCAACACTCTGGTCGATTTTCGCTACCACTCGGTGCACCGCGCCCAACGCGGCGAAAACGGCGGCAGCCGCGACTGCACCGGCAAAAAGGGCGAAGATTGCTTCGTCGCGGTGCCACCGGGAACCATAGTCTACGAAGCCAACACCGGCGAAAAAATCGGCGATTTGACCAAGCCCGGTCAACAATTGCTGGTCGCCAAGGGTGGCTTTCATGGCTTGGGCAACACCCGCTTCAAAAGCAGCATAAACCGGGCGCCGCAACAAACCAGTAAAGGTTCGCCCGGCGAGCATCGCATGCTGCGTTTGGAATTGATGGTGATCGCCGACGTCGGCTTACTCGGCATGCCGAATGCCGGCAAATCCAGCCTGATTCGCACCGTCTCGTCGGCCCGGCCCAAGGTCGCCGATTATCCGTTCACCACGCTGCATCCCAATTTGGGCGTAGTCCGGGTCGACGATTTGCGCAGCTTCGTCATTGCCGACATCCCCGGCGTCATTGAAGGCGCCGCAGAAGGCGCCGGCCTGGGTTTACAGTTCTTGAAACACTTGTCCCGCACCGGCTTGCTGCTGCACATGGTCGACATTGCGCCCTACGAAAGCGACGAATCGCCGGTCAGTGCCGCCCGCAAAATCATTCGCGAAGTCGAGAAATGGAGCGACGAGCTGGCGCACAAGCCGCGCTGGCTGGTATTGAATAAAATCGATAACGTGCCGGACGACGAAGTCGAATCCCTCAGCCAACAAATTGTCGGGGAATTGGGCTGGACCGGTCCGGTGTTTCTGATTTCCGCCCTGAAAAATCAGGGTACCCAAGCCCTGATGTACGCCATCATGGACTTCCTGGAACAACAAAGAGCCCGCACAGAAGATACGCAACAGGAGTTGCCCAGTGAGCCGTTCTGATTTTTGCCAAGCCAAACGGGTTGTCGTCAAGATAGGCAGCTCTTTGCTGACCGACGGCGGCCGCGGCCTGAATAAACCCGCCATCGCCGGCTGGGTCAAGCAAATGGCCGCACTGCGCCGGCGCGGAGTGGACGTAGTACTGGTCTCGTCAGGCTCTGTGGCCGAGGGCATGGTGCGATTAAAACTGAAAGCCCGGCCGAAAACGCTGCACGAACTGCAAGCCGCTGCCTCGGTCGGACAAATGGGCTTGGTGCGTCGCTTCGAAGATGAATTCCAGCTCCACGAACTGCTCGCCGCCCAAGTGTTGCTGACCCACGATGACCTGTCCGACCGCCAGCGCTATCTGAACGCCCGCAGCACCTTGTTAACTCTGCTGCAATTCGGCGTGGTGCCGGTCATCAACGAGAACGACGCCGTCGCTACTGAAGAAATTCGCTTTGGGGATAACGACACGTTGGGGGCCTTGGTCGCCAACTTGGTCGAAGCCGACTTGTTGATCATCCTGACCGACCAGACCGGTTTGTTCGATGCCAACCCCAGCCTGAATCCGGGCGCCAAACTGATTTCGGAAATCAGCGTCAACGCGAGCCTGCTCGACGAAGTCGCCGGCGGCAGCATCAGCGGCCTGGGCCGTGGCGGTATGTTTACCAAGGTTCGGGCGGCGCGTCTGGCGGCTCGCTCGGGCGCTGCCACCGTCATCGTTTCCGGCAAAATCGACAACGTCATTCCGGAAGTATTCGACGGCGCCGAGCTCGGCACCTACCTGATCCCGAACATCGCGCCGCTGGCAGCCCGCAAACAGTGGCTGGCCGGCCAGTTGCAACTCAAAGGCAGCGTCACCCTGGACGACGGCGCCGTCAAAATCCTGAAAGAAGCCGGCAAGAGCTTACTGGCAGTCGGCGTCAAGGCGGTAAAAGGCAGTTTTCAACGCGGCGACCTGGTCTCCTGCCTGGATCTGCAGGGCAATGAAATCGCCCGCGGCTTGATCAATTACGGCGCCGAAGACGCCGTCAAAATCGCCGGCAAGGCAAGCAGCGAATTCGAAAGGCTGCTCGGCTACGCCGACGACGCCGAATTGATTCACCGCGACAATCTCGTGTTGGTCTAGCCTGAAAACGGCTTGGCGCCAGCACCAAGCCGCGCCCCGCCGATCAGGTATTTTGAATGACGATATTCGGAAACCTGCCACTGTAGTCCCTGGCGCGCATCGCCAGCTTGGCCGCCATTTTCCGCGCAATAGCCTTGTAAATTTGTGCCGCCCGGCTGTCGGGATCGGCGACTACCGTTGGCCGGCCGCTATCGGCGTATTCGCGGATATGGATGTCCAGCGGTAATGCTCCCAGTAAATCGACATTATTTTTCGCCGCCATCGCCACGCCGCCGCCCCGGCCGAAAATCGCTTCTTCATGGCCGCAATTGCTGCAAATATGCATGCTCATGTTCTCGACCAAACCCAAAATCGGCACATTCACCTTTTCGAACATGCCCAAGCCGCGCTGGGCGTCGATCAGCGCGATGTCCTGCGGCGTCGTTACGACCACAGCACCGCTGACCGGAATTTGTTGCGCCAGCGTCAGTTGAATATCGCCGGTGCCCGGCGGCAGGTCGATAATCAAATAATCGACGCTATCCCATTGGGTTTGCGTCAGCAACTGCTGTAGCGCGCCGGTCACCATCGGTCCGCGCCAGATCATCGGCTGGTCGGGATCGACCAAATAGCCGATGGACATGGTCTGGATGCCGAAAGAAATCTTCGGCTTCAGCATCTTGCCATCCTCGCTGTCCGGCTTGCCGGATAAGCCCAGCATGGTCGGGATACTCGGTCCGTAAATATCGGCGTCGAGAATACCGACGTTGGCACCCTCGGCGGCCAACGCCAGCGCCAAGTTCACCGAAGTAGTGGACTTGCCGACACCGCCCTTGCCCGACGCTAAGGCGATAATGTTCTTTACGTTGGCGAGCGGTTTCAGCGTCTTTTGTACCGAATGGGACACGATGTTGACGCTGACCGTGACATCGATCTTGCCGATGCCGGGCAGGGCTTGCAGGCGCTGAGCCAGCGTCTCACGCAGTTCTTCCAGATAGCTTTTGGCCGGATAACCCAGCTCGATTGCCACGCTGACGTCTTGTCCTTCTACGCTGATCTTTTTGACCGATTTGGCCGAAACCAAGTCGGTTTCGACATTCGGATCGATGAAACTTTTCAATAAATTTTCGACAACCGCCTTGTCAATGCTCGCCATGCAGAACTCCGGATCAAATGGATAATAACCGAGTAGTTTACTGCGAATTCGTTACCGCTCAAGACCTTTATCCCGCGTCGGCCCGACAAATATTGCCCGCAAACCAAGCAGCTACGCATCCGGACGCTCCAAGCCGGCCCGCCTCCGAGCCAATGGTGCATCCGGCATCATTTCAAACAAATCACTGCGGCATGAAAATAAATTTTACTTTTATAATAAAACGTTATAGAAATATCCTAACGTTTAAAGTTAAATTTATTCATCTTAATTCACTCTTAATCACGGCCTCATCTGACTTTAATTTGCATCGTTTAGTGTCAACCACCTGATTTTGAACATTTAACAGACACATGATTCGACCCGCCACCACGCCAAACCGCATCGCATCGCCTAAAGCGTTAGCCGCCTCGGCGCTGCTATTGAGCCAATTGCTGGCCGGTTGCCAAAGCTTGCAGATATTCCAGCAGCCCGAGCCGGAGACTATCGTCTGGAACAGCAAAGCCGAAGACGTAGCGATACACGAATTCAGTCTGAGCCCCGGCCAAAACATGGTCGGCGAGCTGGCCAGCATCACCAGCGCCGAAAACGACACGCTGTCTGACATCGGCCGCCACTACGGCCTGGGCTTCAACGACATCGCCAATGCCAATGCCGGTGTCGCCCCTTGGACCTTAACCGCCGGCCAAAACGTATTGCTGCCGCTTAGCTTTATTCTGCCGGACGCCCCGCGCAAAGGCATCGTGCTGAACTTGGCCAATATGCGCATGTTTTATTACCCGAAAAACGCCGCCAACAGCGTCTTGACCTATCCGGTCGGCATCGGCCGCCAAGGCTGGCATACGCCGCTGGGGCAAACCCAGATCGTCGCCAAGAAAGCCAATCCCGATTGGACTGTGCCGGCATCGATCCAACGCGAGCACCAGGCGCAGGGCACGCCGTTACCCAAAGTAGTCCGTTCCGGGCCGGATAATCCGCTAGGCGATTACGCCATGCCGCTGGGCTTCAGCGGTTACCTGATTCATGGCACCAACAAGCCCTACGGCATCGGCATGCAGGTCAGCCACGGCTGCGTGCAACTTTATCCGGAAGACATCGAAACCCTGTTCGGCAAAGTCGACATCGGCACCCCGGTCAATATCGTCCACCAACCTTATCTGGCTGCCTGGCGCGACGACATGCTCTATCTGGAGGCGCATCCGCCGCTGGATAAATGGGATAAGCAAAAAAAGCAGTTGCAAAAAGACATTCGCAAGAAATTGCAGCAACTGGCCGTGGCCAAAGGTGCCGAGGTGGATTGGGGCAAGACCGACCGCATCCTGCAACGGGCCGACGGTATTGCTACCCCGGTACTGGCCGGTAGCCCGGACCTGGCGGAACTGAAAGCCAATGCGATTTCGCTGGCCCGCCCCGAGCGGCTATACGGCCAACCGATCCCATCGGAACTGAGCGATAGCGATTGGGCCATTCTGGCGGCCATATTCGATAACGAAACCGATGCGCAGAAACTGGCAGCCATGTTGAACCACCAAGGGCCGCCGATCCCGGCCCGCAAAGTCGCCAAAGATGGCAATTATCAAGTCGTGGTGGGACCGCTGAAGAACAAGAAAGAGGTGAAAAGCGTCGCGCAACGCATCAAACAGAATTTCGATATGGACGTTACCACGCTGGCGCCGCGACAGCCGGCGAAAAACTGACTGCGCTGAATGCCGGAAAAGCAATCCAAGTCGTAAGTGAATCTCTAAAAATTCGTCATTCCCGCGTATGCGGGAATCCATGCTGTTGATTTTGCAGGGCTCCCGCGTTCGCTGGAGCGACGATTTTGAATTTTTAGAGTTACCCATAAACCGGTCCGGTTCTACACCGGCTTGTGCCTGGTGCAACTTGGGCTCGCTCGATAGAACCTAACCCAACAATCGAAGCTGAAACAGAAGCTCCGCCGTTATGCCAATTTCAGAATTGGTTGCGTGAATTTCGGTACGCCGACGATTTCGCCGCGACGCAAATGCAAATATTGCAAACCCATCAGCGTCGAAATCTCGTCGTATTCGACCCACACCACTTTGGCTTCGCCCTCTACGCCGAGTTGATGAAAATCGAAACTGGCAACTGTGCCTTCCTCGACGGCTATTCTGCCCAACATGCGGATCATGATGCCGTCTATCGACACGTTCTCGGTATTGAACGCATAATCGGTATCGTTGAACACGATATGGCCGGCGGCGGAAATGTTTTTCCGGTAGGCGCGGCGGCTGTAGAGCAAATTGTCGACATCGTAAGACAGGTTACGGAATTCCACAGCGATCTGAAAGCCGGCGTCGACCGACTCTGCCCTGACCACTTCCGCTTCGCCTGCCAGATTCATGTCGGGCAGATAAAAGTCGATCAGCGGCGAAACTTGCAAGGCGCGAAAAATGTCCTTGATGCCGGCCAACGACGGGTTAACCTTTAACAGCGCCAACAGGCCGGTTATCGACAGATTTACCACGACAATTTCATGCTCCGCCAAGCCTAGGTACAAAAGTCCGTGGCTGGCGAGGCTTTTTCGGTAGGCGCGATTTTCGGTAGCGAACATGTTGTAATCCTTGCCCTCGGCCGTGCGTTCCGGGCTGGTTAATTCGGAACACCGTCGCCGGACCTTTGTATTTGTTATGGATTGAGACCGGGTATGTTAAACAGATTTTTTTGTCTGGCAAGCTTAGCCGTTTTGTCGGCCTGCGCAAGCCTACCGCCGAAAAACCCCGAAAACATCTGCCAAATCTTCCGCGAGAAAGAAGACTGGTACCAAGCGACGCTCAGTTCCGCCCGGCGTTGGGGCGTACCGATCGCGGTGCAAATGGCGATTATCCGGCAGGAATCCAGCTTTGTCGCCGACGCTCAGCCGCCGCGGCCGCTGATTTTAGGATTTATTCCCTGGTTCCGCTCCAGCAGCGCTTACGGCTATCCGCAAGCCAAAGACGAAACCTGGGCCGACTACCAAAAGCAAGCCGGCAACTGGTGGGCAGACCGCGAAGACTTTGCCGATAGCTGCGACTTCGTGGCCTGGTACTGCGCCACCAGCAACCGCAAACTCGGCATCCCGACCTCGGACGCGCAAAAGCTTTACTTGACCTACCACGAAGGCTTGGGCGGCTTTCAGCGCAGCAGCTACCTGTCGAAACAGTGGCTGATGAATACTGCGCAAAAAGTGCACCAACGCGCGGTGCGTTACGACGCGCAACTGGCCGGCTGCCGGCAAGAGCTGGAAGCCAAAAACTGATAAACTAGCCGCCCCTTTAATCCGATTCCGTCAAGCCAAGGCGTGCGCTCGCTGCTAATCCGGCGCAGCCGCCTTGAATTTAACGGCTCCACCACCTCACCGGAGTATTCATGAAGTCTATGAAACAACGAGTTATCGCCACATTAATCGCATTTATCACAGGATTCGTTATGTTCTCACTGGCCAACGCCAACACCCCCGCCGAAAACAAAGCCGCCGGCGAAAAATACCTGGCCGACAACGCCAAAAACGCCGGCGTAACCACCACCGCCAGCGGCCTGCAATACCAAGTATTCACCGAAGGCACCGGCGCATCGCCCAAAGCTAGCGACAACGTCACCGTCCATTACAAAGGCACTACCATCGACGGCAAAGAGTTCGACAGCTCCTACAGCCGCGGCGCACCGGCCACGTTCCCGCTGAACAGAGTCATCCCCGGCTGGACCGAAGGCGTCCAGTTAATGAAAGAAGGCGCCAAATACCGCTTCTTCATTCCTTCAAACTTGGCCTACGGCGAACGCGGTGCCGGCCGCGACATCGGCCCGAATGCGGCGCTGATTTTTGATGTGGAATTGATTAAAGTAAATTAACTTAACTCAAACCAGATAATCCTTGAGTTCTTGACTTGGCTCATTGCAATTAAACTCAAGATTCGCGGTTAACAGGCTATTAATCTTCTAATTTAATTTTGTATTCCTGAATCCGTGGCTTCAAAGCTCAAAGCCGCCGTAAACATTTAATACAACTGCCGCTTTGATTTCTCTAACGCTACTTAAATAGCAATTTCATTCAAGAGCTTTGTAGATGAGAAGTTACGGATTCAGGTGATTAGCAAAACTTAGTGCTAAATGGAAAAGATGGCCAATTCGCCACCCCAACGCAACTAAAGTAGGGCAACAGTATTCGCACTGGCTACGACGTCCTAACCAAACGAGGTGGTTCAGCCAATTTTGCGAGGCTTTATAGGTCGAGCCGGATAACCGACACAAATCATTCCAGAAGGCATATTGTCCAGAACTGTGCTTCTGGCTCCAACAACAGCGCATCTGCCGATAGTGATGCCCGGCGCGATATACACGTCAGTTGCTATCCAAACCTCATCTTCTATTACTATTTTCTGCTGATAAATATCAAATGTCTCTTTTGTATAGTCATGGGAGGCAGTGCAAAGATAGGACTTTTGAGAAATTACGGTATTCTTTCCTATCTGAATTTCCCCCAATGTGTAGAGCTCAACATCGTCTCCAATCCAGGAGTCATCGCCAATACTTAATTTCCACGGATATGTAACTTTTACTGATGGTCTAATGATTACATTTTTTCCTATCTTTGCTCCAAACAAGCGCAATAGAAATCGCCTCCAGCCATATAGAAACTGGGGGGACCAGGCGAACAAAATCGACTGAACAATCCACCAAATTTGCACGATTACGGCATTTTTGGCGCGAAAGTTTTTTGGAAGAGAAAACTGGCTTAACCGCTGAGTCACTTTATTATTCAATATTTTAGAGGCTTTCACTCGCGACGCGACGCGATGAGATACTTTTAAAATACAACATTAGATAAAATTTAAACATTGTTTATTCCCCCGATAATTGCTGCACTAATCCGTGTAACCTCACGCGGCAGCAAAACGCCAAATTATCGTGAAGCTGTCATTGATTCAAAAAATCAAGGCCTTAGAAAAAGCGTGCTATTCTTAAGACGGAAATGCACTAAACTAAGGAGCTAGTTATGACCACGATTACATCTCTTCGCAATACACAGTCGAATGCTGCAAACCAGGAATCTTCCGACAACCAGTATTTATTCAGATATTTTTCACCCAACAATCACAAACTTAGTAAATCCGCGAAGATAATAATAATCGGCTTGTTCGCATATAGCGAATGCCATGCTCTGCAAACGATTACTGTCGACTCAAGGTCTGCATATAATGTCTCGAATTCTGAAGACATAAAGTTAATGCGCCAATATTTTCATGAAGCCTCCATGGAAAACCCGCTATCTAAAGGCACAATGAAAATATTGGAACCGATTGGCATTTCAAAAGCACGAATACTCAATGTCGAATCACCCAATAGTCTCGACATAGAACCAATAACCAAGAAATTAAGCTTTAGATTTTCCGACCGCTTATCGTTAGTTCTGGCCAACTGCAAAACAAACAATTTAATCCCTCATATCGCTGTTGCCCAAGTTCCCCAGAATGCTATCGCTGCAGGCATTGCTAGCGGAAGAAAGTATGGCATTGCAGATTGGAACGCCTACGAAGCATACGCTTACGCCTTCTTGAAGCATGTAACCGTAGACAACGGCTTTAACGAGGCCGACTTTGAAGTTGCCAACGAACCAGACACTACGGGAATGGCATGGATGTTTGCCGAAAAACTGGGCAATTCCTCCAGAAGAGCCATGGCCGAATATCTGAAAATCTACGCCGCTTGGTCAAACGCCGCGAACAAACTGACAAAAGAACACCCTGAGCTGAAAATCAGGCTTGGCGGTCCCGCCATGACTACATTTTCCTTTGGCGGATTCGGAACTATCAATTGGGCAGAAGAATTTCTTAAAGGTGTGGCCGCCCAAAATTCGCGCATCGATTTCTTTTCCTTTCACTATTACGGCAACGTCCAGCCGCTTGTCGGAATACCTTATTTCGGTCGATATCCTACTATCACCGAATTATCGGAATTCCTGCATAGCAAACTCAATGAGTTGGGCTTGGCCGATGTTCCGATAATGTTCTCTGAATGGGGTCCCAGCTTCGAAACCAGAAACATACCAAAGGCGCTAATTAATGGAAACAATATAGGCGCCTCTTGGGTTGCTCGCTTTGTGTTGGACGCGGCTGAAAACAACATTGACGAAGGAGCACTCCTGACATTCTTTGATCATAAAGCCGCAAACGCAGAGGGCGTTCTGGAAAACTTATGGGGCTGGCCCAGCTTGTTGCATTCCGACACTCAAACACCCAAAGCGATCTACAACGTTGCAACAATGTTAAACAGATTGCCCGATCACCGAGTCTCGACAGTTCCGGTTCGCCAGGATTCTATAGGAGTCATTGCCAGCTCAGATTCGTCTAAAGTCGGCGTATTGGTTTTCAACCAAAATTGGGACTTCATAAACGTCCAAGAACTAGCGCCGACCGAACAAGCCCGAATTATCTTAAAAAATCTCCCGTTTTCGGCATCGAAAGTCAACGTGACAAAATCCGTAATATCGGAAACACAAGCAAATCCGTATTTTATTTATTTAAATAATAATCTGAACAAATGGCAAACTTTAGAAGCGAAAAGTCTTAGATCAACAAGAATGCGGCCCATCTCAGTTGCCAACGGCACCGTAACCATTCCCGACGCCGACTTGCCGCCATCATCGGTTACATTATGGGAAATCACTCCCGCCGAGTAAATTAGATTAAATATTAAAGTATTATTAAAATTGGATTAAGAAGTGCCGCTCTGGAGGTAGGAGCGGCATCTTCTTAGTCGGCATCACGCAAACCCATTCCAAATAAAGCTGCTAGGCAATCTATATTCAATTCAATTAATGTGCCCGACCTCGTGCCGAAAAATAATTAACCGACAAGCGCTTACCTTTCGACAATTTGTCAAGGCTCAACTAGAATTATCGATTAGCTAATTTCTCCACTAATCGCGTCAAAATTCGATCTTCTTTTAAATTATCAAGTGCAAATTGGCGAGCCAACTGGTTATATACGCCCACTTGTTTAGGCGGCAATTCGGACAGCATAGAAACTATAGACTCAACCAATAAAGCCGAACTTTCAGGTTCAATACGTGTTGCAATACCTGGATATTTTTCGCATAACAATCCTAACTCTGTGTCCGCCTCAGCAGTTAATATACTATTACCCCCAACTGCAAGAATTGCCGTTAACTTTGAGGGCAATACCGCATCAGCCGCACCTTTTTTTTGTATAACTAAATGTATGTCTGCGATTGCCATCAAATCCGGTAAATCTTGGTACGGTTGCAATGGAAAAAACTTTACGTTGTGCAATTGCAACTGTTCCGCTAAATTTATCAAATCAGCCTTGGCTGCACCTGCTCCCACTATCACAAACAGCAATTCTTTGTCGGCTTCTAATTCCTTAGCAGCTTGTAAAACTATCTCCAAGCCCTGTTTTTTGCCGATATTGCCAGAATAAAGAACGACCCTCGTATTAGCAGGAATATTCCATTTTTTCTTAAAAATATCAGGATTCCCATACGGAGTCAGAAATTCGGTATCTACCCAATTAGGAAAATAAAATAGCTTGTCTCTAGTGTCTAACTTTCGAGCTGCATTATCCAGCATGCTATACGAAATACTAGAGACCATATCGAAGCGCCGCATAAACCACGCTTCCAAAGCTCTTGCCATACGTGCAATCCGACCCGGCTTTCCCATGCCAAGTCCTAGCATGGCGTCTAATTCATAATCCTGTATATGTAGCATAGTACGGCTGCCAGCAACCTTGGAGAACAATAATGCGCCAGGTACACAAAAGAAAGTCGGCTCAATGCAAATTATTACGTCGGGCTTCCAATCCCATTGACGCAACAAAATTGGGAAACTGAAACACGCAAAACTGATTAAATGCAGTAGCCGAGTAATAGTTGTCGGTTGCCTAGGTACAAATAGTGGGCAACGTAAGACTCGAACGCCCCTTATGACTTCCGTGCAATACAACCAATTTTTGTATCCTTTGCCAACTCGCCACTCCGGATAATAGGGCGGAGCACAGACAACCCTAACCTGATGCCCATTCTCTACCAACCATTCGCACATTTCTCCAGAATATTTACCTATGCCAGTAAGTTCCGGAGCATAATTGAGTCCATATAAAAGAATTTTCATTAAAGAAATCTCTATATAAACCTACTCAAGGGTCTTATTCCGAGAATACTCTGCTAACGTACTTTTTTTATTGCCTTTCAATTGATATCCCCCTATCTGGCCAACGTGCAAATTAAATTTTATAGAGCTTCTAGCTTTAAGCCAGTTAGTTGCTCCAATCGTGCTATCTTTTCCTCGTTCGAATCAGCCCCAATCAAAAAGCGCTCCGCCTCAAGATATTTAAGATCCACCAAGCATCTATACCAGAAGCCCTGCATGAAATGATACGCGAAGCCTTCAATACCGTCGAGAAAACCCAGTCTTAAGAAATATCTATAGATAAAATAATATAAAGGCCTCACAAATAAAGGCATGCGATTATAAAATCTCTCTTTTACCATTCTTTTAATTTTTGCTTGCCCACCTTCTGACTTTTCAAGAGCACTATCTCTGGAAAATAACTTGTATTTATGATTCAGTATCTCTATCACTTCCCTGCTAGCATAGCCATTATGCTTAGAAATAAACCAATCCACCGAGTTTAAATTATCATCGACGAAATCACCGTCAAATACCACAGAATTACCCATGTCGAGAACAATATGTTCGTCCATCCATCGCTTTTCCATATGCGCATGCCCGGCCCTCCAAATTCGCAGCAGAACCAGCGGATAACGATCACCATGTTGAATCCAGCGACCGAGAAAATAATGTTTACGCTTCAGGCATATGCCACTAATATCGTTAGACAGCGAAGAAAATTTTTTTTGAATTTCTTCGACCAAAGTGGGTTCAAGATATTCATCTGCATCCAATCTCATTATCCACCCTGTTTTAATCGGACAATTATCAAGGCCCCATTGAAACTGGGCCGCATGATTAATAAAGACATTTTGATAGACTGTAGCGCCTAAAGATTTAGCTATATCAACCGTCGCGTCACTAGAATACGAATCAACAACAAATATTTCAGCTACAATCGGAAGAACGCTTTTTATACAGCGAGCGATATGTTTCTCTTCGTTATAAGTTAAAATAACAACAGATATATCTTTCATATAATTTATTTCTATTCAAACGCGTTAGTGCTTAACAAGCAAACTCTCAATAGGCATTCGCTCCGAACGAGCGACAACTAAGTCAATAGGCTCAGGAAACCCAAACGCAATCATCATAATTAATCTTTCGCCTTTGGGTATTTTTCCTGCCGTACAAATATCTAGCTCCCTTCTGTTAGATACGGCTAAATTTAAGGGACATGCTCCGAGGCCTAGTGCTTGGCAAGCATTCAACACCTGCATAGCCAATAAAGAACCATCGACATAGGCCTGGCTCCTAGCCTTGAATCCACTCCAAGCACTAATTTCAGACGAAATTACAAATAAATTTTGTACAGACTCACGAAAGCCTTCGGCGCCACCCTGCAATCGGAGTAATTTATCTATGTCTTCCGGGCTGGAATAATAATGTATTCGGCCAGACTGCCTATTACACTGTGACGGTGTACGCTGCGCAATTTCCGCGATTCTATTCAAAATTGCCTTTTCTACTATTCCTGGTAAAAATCGTCTACAACTGAAACGTAACTTTAGGAAATATTCGGCGGCTGCATTAAATTCGACAGACGAATTATTTATATTCTTAACCCCTCCTTTGGGTGAAATTTTTAATCCTTCACAGCGCGTAAGAAATAAATCAATCCTATTGCCAAAATCGTCCAAATTAATTTGCCTATCCTTGTGCCAATTAACATAAGCAAGAAGACAGCCATAGCTTTTCTCTAGGGCGAAGACACCCCATTCAGGCTTATAATTATCTAGATGATCCAACAATCTATTTATTTTTTCCCGCCCGAATTTCGGCCTCGGACTGGATATGCTTAGTCCCTTCTCTACAGTGTGCGCCAAGAGCAAAATGTCATAGTGTAGCTGTTTGCTCCTTGGACACAAGGGGGAGGCCTTACTCCATTTCAACGCACGAAAAAAATCAAACGCATATTCGTACGGGATAATTAAGACATTCAGCAAATCCTTTATTAACATAATAAAACCTTCTTAGTTATCAACTACTTTTCTATCCTTAACAAATACAGCGGGATTGCCAGCAACCACCGACCATGCTTCAACATTTTTCGTTACAACAGCTCTAGCTCCAACGATGCCACCTTCACCAACTGAAACCCCAGGAGCGATAAATGCTTCTGCACAGATCCAAGCGTGATTACCAATATGTATTGGTTTTGTTATGAGAGGGCGACGCAGTGAAGAAATATCGTGCGTACCAGTACAAAGAAAGCTTCGCTGGCTAACTGCAACTTTAGAACCAATATGTATACGATCCATACTATAGCAATCGACACCTTCAGCAAGCACAGAGTAGTCACCCATTTCAAGATTCCAAGGCGCCCAAACGAAGCAGGAGGGAGCGACTTTGTTGCCAACACCGAGTTTAGCGCCAAAAACTTTCAACAAAAATATTCGCCACGAATTCATGCACCAGCGAGGCGTAGTTCGGAAGAACAACCACCAAACAATTGTCCAAATCAATCTCTGCAGCTTACTCCTTCTGGACAATGTATCAACATATTTATATTTTGAAAATTGGCTAGCCATTGAATGCTTCTGAAGTACAAGATAACTGTTGTGTTAAATAAGAAGCTCCGCAAGAACGAAGGTCATTTAACTTTCCATTAACCTCTTCCCAGTTAATAGAATCATTTATTAAATCAGCCACTTTTTCCTGGCTAAACGCATCAATAAATCTAGAGTTAAGGCCTACAAGCTCAAGCAAGTTTAATGCTCGGGCGTTAAATCCTGATCTATTCCCCTGTAAACCAACTACCACAAAAGGCTTATTCAGTAATATACTTAAGGCAGTCCCGTGAAAAGAGTTAGTCACCACAAACTCAGCTTTTGCCAATAAATATAACCATTGCCGAGGGCATGGGTATACAGTTTCGCCGATTTCCCTCCATCTCCGGTGTGGATTATGGGGAGAATAGAGAGCGGCATCGAAATGTTTTGCTATCGATTCGGCAACGTCTCCAATCACCGCTCTTGATCGCAAACCATAACAAAATACGTGTTTACTAGACGAAACCTCATAAGGCTTAATAATATCAGTGTAATCCGAAAGCAAAACGGTAGGATCAGGAACACATACAGGTTCAGTTCCTATCAATTGCTTAACGATTGATACTCCAGACATCTCCCTTACGGATATACCGTCCAGTTTAAGGAGTAACTGCTTAATTTGGTCGTCGTATTTCGGATTTAATTCGCTCCGGCCGAAACTGGGTGCGTATGATATGCGTCGAGCACCACTATTTTTAATTTTAAAATCCAGAAAATATACTGGGTCAACGCCGAAATGCTCTGACGGATTCCAGACTTGATCGCTACCGCAAACCAATAAATCGTATTCCAGTTCCGCGCATTCTAATTCCTTGGCAGTTTTATACTGTTTACCGAATATGCCAAGGAAATCACGCCTGAACTGTTCAAACCCATCATGCTGCAAACTGTTGCCGAACCATTTATTTTTCAATCTGGATAGTCTTAAATATATAACTTTTGCATTATTTTTCGAGAACAAATTTCGAATATCTATTTCGCCACCAGCCTCTACGTGCTCAGGGTGGTAATTTATGAAACTTGCATCGTGTCCCGCGTCGACGAACCATTTACGCAATGCGTACGCCTGAAATAAAGCCCCGTAATTATCGCTAAAATGATAAGTCAATATTCCAACTTTCATGATTATCCTTTAAATATTTGAGCAAACTAAAAGCAATTGACAGAAATTTAGAACAGCGACCGACCTAAGTTTTACTAGCATTAACTCGAGGCGACTTTTGAAGAGTGGTGAGTAAACTCTTAGCGGCATTGCCAATCTCAAAATAAGTTCTAAAGCAATTAAGCGCATTATGTCTCAACGCTTCACGTTGGGAACTAGTTAAATTTATCCAGCCTTCTATCAGTTCGTGGCAACCGTTGAGCGTATCTGCTGCGATTAAACCGGCGTCAGCATTCGCGATCTCGTGCCATATGTTAACCTTATCGCTGATTAATACAGGCAAACTGCAAGACAGCGACTCAGCCACCACTATTCCAAAGTTTTCCTGGTGCGATGGCAGTATAAAGGCTTCGGCAGAGTAGTAGGCTCCCCATTTTAAATCCCCTTTCAACATCCCGGTCCACGTTATCCTATTTGCAATACCCAATCTATTAGCCAAATCTTGTAGCTGATTTTGCCATCCAACTTGATCGGGCCCTGCAATAACTAACTGCAAATCATCTAACTGATTGAGATTTTTTGCAAAGGCTTCGATTAATAAATCGACACCTTTTTTGGGGTGGATCCGGCTTAAATATAATAAAAACCTCCCGTTTCGTAGAGAAGGGAACTTTTCGAAAAACTTTTGCTTTTGTTCCTTTGCATCACCTATGTGGCCAGCGGTACCAAAATTCACAACAATTTCGTTACAACGATAAGGCCAAAAAGACTGCCGGGCTAATATCCGCTCCTCCTCGCAGGTAAACAAAACCGCAGCGGCATCTCGAATGACAGGATATTCTCCCCAATACCAATATAGATACTTTTTCAAATGCTTAAGTGGATATTGGCGCTTAAACCAAGGATCGAGCATTCCGTGGGTAAATAAATAATAGGGTCGCTTTTTCTCTTTCAGTACTTTATGGGTCGCAAAGCTTTGGTATTGCCAAATGCCGTTAATTATAAAAGCGTCGTAATTACTTTCGTGTTTTTCCAGCCAAGGTATAAAATTTCTGCTATAGCCATAAACCCCTTTTGCTGGGCCTGCCGCATTTACCTTGAGAGGGCACTCATTTATCAAAGCCTGATTATCGGGTGAATCTAAGCTGAGAATTTCAATCGTGTGGCCTTGCGCTTGCATAGTTAATGATAACTGAATGACCGCTTCAATCGGCCCACCGCTTTCCGGATTAACCGAACGGATAATATGTAAAATCTTCATAATCAAACCAATCGCTTTCTATGCAAAAATCCATCAATTATCCTTTCAACTGTAGATAGCGGATCCTTGGCACGAGTAATCAACCACTCCCAATATTTCGAACGAGGCCTAAAGCCTGCATCAAGTATTTTTTTAACAATTTTTTGGTGCTGGATTTTGTATTTTTCACTCACCTGTTGGCCTGAACCAGTAATAGACTCATCGTAAATTCGAAAGCAACTAAGGAATTTACGCACAAGCTTGAATTTCGCTCCATTTATAGCAAAGTCCACCATCAACTCGCCATCCCAACTAATTCTATTTTCCTTATTAAATCCGCCTATTTTTTTGAACAAGCCGGGCTTAAAGAAAGTTGACTGCTGGACTAATACGCAACTTCCCACTGCATATGCACCTAGCGAGAATGGATGGGAAAAGACTTTTTGTACTACATTATCGAACTTATCGACAATATAAGCATGCCCCGAAAGCACATCGATTTCAGCGGCATTATTAAATTGTTCCGCTACAAAACTTAATGAGCCCGGCAGAAGAGTATCGTCCGAGTTCAAATAGCCGTATATTTCGCCAGTTGCATGCGAAAATCCCTTGTTTAAGCCGTCTGCCGGCCCCTGGTCAGGCTCGAATATAACCTTGGCAAACCTATCTCGATATTTCTCAATGATCTCCCTGCTGCCATCAGAGCTGCCGGGATCAACGATAATATATTCCAGATCGGGATAATTCTGATCCAAAACGGACCTTATCGACCGCTCAAGATACTCCGCCTGATTAAACGAAATTGTCACAATAGATATTTTCAAACTGAGGTCCTTTAATTAAATAAACAATGTCTAAATTTATACATAAATCAGAACCTAGAGTGCACGCTGCACCTCACATTATCGCGCGATTGTATTTCCAAAACGTTACCGGATATTAATATATAATTATGCGGACGCTACTCAAATATTCTTTACTAATCTTAATTTAGCGAAACGATGTCAAATCGCATGGGATAGCTATTTGGCTCAACGGTTGTGAAGGATTTTAAGCTATAAGGTTCTAAAGATATCGTCGCTGTGTCGTCAACTTGACTTGACGCAAGTCGAATGCTCTCACTCCCACCACTAAAGTTTATTTTAACATTAGCTGCCTTGTCCGATTTATTCACTAAATAGTAATAGACCTGATCCGATTTAAAGCCATACCAAAGCGCTATTACATCGCTATCATTAGCGACCTTTTGCATTGGGATTTTCGGGAGGTTTAGATACTCCTTTAAAAATGGCCTCAATGCGTTCGGTTGACCGAGAATGTAGCCAATGCCGCCATCGGTAAACAAAGTGATGTTCCCTTTTACCATCGCATCTAAATAACGGCTTAATACTAATCTTCCTGGCGGCTCCAGAGCTCCGCAAATCCTCAGTTTATCCTTATCTCTAAGCAGCTTATTAAAGCCAATATTTATTACCGGGAAATCGTACTCCATATAGTTTGATAAAAACTGCACCGAGCTTTCGCTTGCATTTTTATCATTATGTGCCGCAGCCGAAATAAAACTTGGGTCCTGAATTTCTTTCCATTCAACTTCGGCTTGGCTTGCTGCTTCGGCGCCTTTGGCTCTGACACCTGGTGGATAATACGACGCATTGCTTAATATGATATTAGGATATGATTTGAACATTTCGGGATCGATACCGGATTCTTTTATGACAGCCGACCACCCCATTTTGTTGAGTTTTGCGGCCCGCCCGCGCCATCCGCCATATTGTCCCCAATCCGATGCGGAATAATCCGGTCCGAACGCATTAATGTAAAGCTTCAATCCAGGCTTAGCGGACTGCAGAATGCTTGCGAGTCGTTTATAGAAATCAAAGATTTTATTGCAGCGCCAAGACACCCACCGCTCGTACTGGGTTTGTGTTAGCCAGTCGTATCTTTTTTTAAAGCGTCCGGCATCTGTTTCGGGCACTGGCACTTCTATTCCAGTTTCTTTTTCAAATAATCGGACGGTAAAGTCGTCGTATCCCCAATGTATAGAAGGAAAAGCCTGCCATGACGAGAATGCCCATCCCATTAACCTAACCGCGAGTCCGTTAAATGCTGGAGAATCCTTATAACGCTCTGCCAGTTCCGAGAATATGCTTTCGACCCATTCTTGAACCTTAGGATGCACAGGATTCAAATACGGATCGAAGGGCGACTTACCGCCAATCTTGCCTTGGTCGGATACAGTAAGCCAGGGTGTTTCGTTCGTATTTCGGCTGGAATCTCCGCTACCTCCGAAGCGCAAATCCAGAGCATCGCGAATAAAGCCAATCAACGGGATATTTAGCTCTCCGATAAAAGCCAAATTATTCTTTTCAGCGGTCAAGAGCAACAAGCGCACTAGGTCTTTCTGTACCGGATCCTTTTCCGATGGCGGCCCAATCAATCCGTAACGATCTTCTTCCGCCGGCGCATATCCGGGCAATACTTTGCTTGGCCACATCACCGACTGGTAATTTGCAATAGATTGCATCCATAAATTGTTGCCAACGAACCTTGACCATTCAGCCCAACGATCGGCTGCCCTTTTAATTTCATCCCATTCGCTCGATTTTGGACCGGCTCCAAAATACGTGGTAAAACGCAGCGTTTCCTCGAAAAAAGTTCCAAACAATCTTTCTGATGGCTGTGCCATTAAAGATGGCAACCCGGATGAAATTTTATAAACTCTAATTTGGCTTAAAGCGATCTGCTGGTTAGCGTGCCAATTTAAAAATAGCAACCTTGGATTATTGGTTCTCGCATAGAAATACAGCTGAGAGGTCTTGGTGGAATTTGATAATGGAAAAGATCCGCCCGTTACCACCCCAGAGTCCAACGCATAAGGATTGACCGCCTCGTCGATCAGGGAAATAGTAAACGTTCGATTTTCATCGTCAGGATAATCTACCTCTACCAGGTAAAATCCATTTTTATCTGGCAGTCGCAAGGTGTAAGCAAAATAGTCGGGGTTTACAGGGTTCTCATAAGCGCCGTTAGAACCGGATTCGACGTAGCCTTTTGCTAAAATTGGAAGCGAGCTGTAATAATCGGCAGCAGATGTGGCAGGGTCTATTGTGGCGATTGGTTGTTTATCTTCGCTCGACGCAATATCGGCGTTTGGATTATCCGTATCGATAACCACGTATTGTATAGTACGCGCAGATTGACCAGCGACGGGATGTTTTATCGTTAAATCGAATACGCCTTCGCGGTCAGTCGGAATGCTCAAAGTTTCGCCCGCGCTTGTCGCAGGCTGATTGGTACTCCAAATTATTTTCTCATTCTGAGTCTCGCGTATGTTTAAATTTAAAGTTCCTGCCGATTGACCGGTTTGCAAATAAAGCTGAAACGGCTCGCCTTTCCTGAACACCATTGAACTGGCATTAACTTTAGCGGCCACCATGCCGGAATAATTTTCGGAAGGCTTTAACGCTATATTTCTAATATTCGGCAAGCCTGGAAAATACAAGCGACCGAACCGGATTGCGTGCTCGCCTTCGTCAAGTTTTAAATTGGTAACTTTACGGAGTCGGCCTTCCTGTCGCCATACCGAACTTCTTAAAGGAAAATGTCCTAACAGTTGATTATCAAGGAATAAGTCGGTGGGCCAATCTCCAGCTTCCACCCATAATTCATACCAACCGGCATCCTCTGTGGAAATTGTGAATCGATATTCGACACTACCGACACTGTTAATATTTTTCTTATCTTTAATCGATGAAATGGCCGCAGTACTGAAAAAGTTTTGCTTGGAATAATTGTCAACTGAAAACTCAAAAGAAGATCTAGCAAAAACATGCCCGCCAAATATAAACGTTCCTAACGCAAAGAAAATTCTTGAATTAAGAGTCGGTAGCCGATTTATATTCATTAGCCTTTTCCTTTAATCCCAGAATGTCTTTAACTTGCCAGGTATGGTTGTCTACAAATTTTTGCGCGATTAGGGCAATAGTATCTAGCGGCAAATTCCACCAACGCCAAGACGTTAACTCGTTGATAACGTCCTCGCTAAATCTGTATTTGATAATTTTGGCAGGAACACCGCCAACAATCGCATAGGGTGGTACATCAGCCGTAACTACCGCCCCGGCTGCTACAATGGCTCCGTCGCCAATAGTAATGCCGTCGAGAATGGTAACCCTGGCGCCAATCCATACGTCGTTACCCACAATTGTCGGCTTTAGCTCCTGAAAATCAAATTTTGTTGAGAATGAAATGCCGCATTGCTTAAAAGGTGAATAAAATACTGGGCTAGTGCTGAGGATTGTCGTAGGGTGGTTCCCGAGCCCTCCAATCAGAACATGTGGTCCAATACTGCAAAAGGAGCCTATCTTGGCATTAGAGCATTTCGCATTGACAATGTAAGTACATTTCCCTATCGAAACGTTATTAAGGTGAGTGCCGCTGCCGATTCGGACATAGTCGTTTAAAGAGGAGCTTGGGCTAACGTATGTATTCAGGTGGGCATTAAATTTCTTATATTTTAATTTGTAAGCATATCTGCCTATCAAAATCCAAACGACCCTGTTTATAAACCCAAATCGAAATAGATTTTTTAGCACAGTTGTATTAATGCCGAGCCTAATTGCCGAAAAATAAACCAAAACTAAGCTCCAGCTTACCAAGCTAACCGCAGACGATAGCGCCGCTCCATTCAGTCCGAACCGCGGTATGAGCGTACTACAAAGCACTATATTTAAAACCGCCCCAATTCCAATCGCTTTGGCGGTATCCTTTTCGTGGCCTGTCATTATAAGCAGCTGTCCAGCCATCGAACCCAAGGATGCGCAAATTAATTGTCCAGCCGCCAAAATAACCATAGGCTGGTAGGATTCTATATACTTTTGGCCAAAAAGAAACTCAATTAAAAAATCTCCAAAATAATACAAAACTAAAAACAAGGCCAAGGAGATAAAAAAGATCGCATAGGTACAACTGGAGATCAATTTATCAAGCTTACGGAATTCGTTTTTTGAATGTAGGCTGGTGATTGTTGGAGCTACAGCAATATTTATTGCATTTAATATGAACAAAAAGAAGTCGACACCTCTAGTTGCTATTTCGAATACGCCAACACTATAGGATCCTTCCAACCACCCCAACATTAATTGGTCCGTTTTTTGATTTAATAATAGCATCGCCCCAAATAGCATCATCGGGATAGCCGATTCTTTCCATTTTTGATATTCGTATTCGGGGCTGGCTTTAATAACTTGGCTTGGCAATCTTCTCCAAAGTAGGAAATATCCGGCAATAAATGCTACTCCTGTAGATAAAACTTGTATCATCATTACAAATGATGGATTTAACCGATCTTGCGGAACATATAGATGGGCTAAATAGAGTAATATTACTATTGCCGCCGATTTGAGCAGAGTTTCTGGAAGTTGTCCTAAAATCGTATGGTTTAATCCTTGTAATATGGAACTTCTAATGCCACTTAGCGCCATCAGCGGAAGTAGGAACACAATCAATTGCAGAGTAAGAAATTGCTGTTGGCTCAAGTCAGAGCGAAGGGTCGCGCTAACTATCCAAACTGCACCAGCCAATAGTAAAGAACTAAAAATTACTACCTTGTTTGCGGTGGCAATTAAACCTCGCATGTAACCCCATTTGCCAGTCGTAGAATAATTCGCAACATAACGAACCATCAGTGACGGGAGACCCAATGTTGTTGGCACCGAAAGAAAGAATACAATAACCATGGCATAAGAATAAACTCCATATTCTGAAGGGCCTAATATCCTCGCCATTAGGATGGAAGCTAAAAAATTCAGGCCTACTGAAGACACCTTCAATGAGAATCCGCCTACAGCTCCCTTTAAAAGCTTCATTTTTTTACTGGAGCTAGAAAAATTTTTTATATAGTTAAAAATCCACATACTAAAGTCACAGGCGTTGAATTGATCGACTATATTTATTGTGGCCTAATCTTTTTTAAAACGGACTCTATTTTAACTGCACACAATATCGCCATTGCCACCGCGATATTCAACCGGTGGCTTCCGCTATATGGGCTCATGAATAAATTCCAAAAGCCAATCAATGCAAAATAACCATACACTTGGTAAACATAATCTAATTTTTTCAAGGTGACTATTCTTTTAAGGCCAATTAATAGTTGAAAACCGTAAAAAGCAAATAGCTGCGCAGCCAAAATACCGCCTTCCATCCAGCTCTGCAGCATTTGAGAATGGGCTAAAAAACTTTTGCCTCGGCGAATGTTGCTTTGCCGAACCTCTCTCTGTTCCCTTACCGTTTGCTCATAGAGCATATCTGCGTATTTTTTCGTCCCTTCACCCCAGGAGCCGTAACCGATGAAAGGCGAGTCGCCGATTGCAATCAAAGCAATTTTAATGGCGGCGAAACGAGATAAGGAAGAAGCCTCGCGTCTTGCAGAATATTCTTGATTTGTTTGTTCCAGCACCGTTACGACAGTTGAAACCAGTATCGCAGCCGATAAGATCATATTGAACAGAACCTTGCCGCTGATTCTTAAACCGTCTCGATTTCCCAATCTAATCCAAAGCATCCCAGCCAAAACCAAAGATATGACTCCAAACGAACGACCATCCATAAAAAAACTAAAAACTCCAATAAACGCCGTCAGCCATACTTTAAGAAAATTGGGTATAAAGAATCCGGCAATGAAGACCAGCAACAATACCGGTTGGCTGTATTCGATCTTCCAATGGGCGTTATCGAAAGGTATCCCCGCTAGCTTTAAATAAATAACCGAACCTAACGCAACCCCAAAAACATACCACCATGCATATTTTTTATCTGCCGACACAACTATCGCCAAACTAATAAAGTCTGACATTAGAACCAAATTACGTCCCCAGGCCCTAATATAATTTGCTTTCGACGTTCCTGCCATTAGGTCGGAAATCATATATCCTATTATCATCATCAAAATCGAGAAAAAAAACAGCCAAAATAGTTTTTCTCGAAATATCGTCCGTTCTCCGCGAAAGAGTACTAGCAGCAGCGCCATTATCGGTAGCAACAACTCTGTGGCGTACAATTCCCCGAATAAATTTATTGTATAAAAATAGGGAATCCCGCAAAAAAATGCAAAAAGCTCAAAAAACCCGAAGCCCATTTTATCGGGCTTTATTCCGGCCTCCCTATCAAGGGGCTTAGCGCGATAAACTTTGCTTTTTGAAATAACGCTCATACAGTACTTCAGTTAGTCCAATTAAACGAATGCACCCTATTAATACTGACCAATATGCTTATAACATTGCATCTCTGACGAATATCAGGCCAGATATTTCTTAAGTTTATTCAATATATGGCATCGGCTAAATAGAAAAACAGCAACCAGGCCTCCAGATACGTCCGCCGCTAAATCTTGTATGCTTGCGGTTCGTTCGATCTTAGTCATCTGATAGCATTCTTCGGCAACGCCTAGTACTGCAACCGCTAGCATTACTATCCAAGATAGCTTCGCCAGCTTATTCCGAAAAAAATTAAAAATTGCTAAATATAAAAAAAACGACAATATAAAAAACGCAAAAAAATGGGCCACTTTATCAAGCCCGGGAATCTTGCCGAATATTTCTAACGGAGGATGGGACGATTCTACGAACAAAAAAAATGCCAAGCCGATACTCAGCAAGCCAAAAAAAACGTTTATTTTATATTGTTGGTACGGTCCGCCTTTGCTTACGCAAAGCCTAATTAACCATTGTTTAACGGCATCAAATAGCATCGGTTTCTGAATTCTGATTTTCACGCTAAACATTGGCTTTAATGCAATGGCGGCATGCAAACTAAAGTGCCGGCTCGAGTTCAAAAACGAACTCCCCTAACTGCTTGGGTTTTATCCACTGTTTATACAGGCCATCTACGGCGGCCATTATTAAGTAGCCCAGAAGGGGCGCTGGTTCTTTTGCTCGCGCCTCGATAAACTTATTACCTAGGCCTTTCTAAAAACTTAGGGTCGGTACGAGGTACTTTTCACTGATTCAATACGCCTGCTGCCCGACAAACCCCTTGAAGATCGTGATAATCACAATCTTGATATCCAAGATCACCGACCAGTTGCGGATGTATTCCAGGTCGTGGTGGATGCGGGCTTCCATTTTGTCGATGGTTTCGGTTTCGCCGCGGCAGCCGCTGATTTGCGCCAGGCCGGTAATGCCGGGCTTCATCTTGTGGCGCAGCATGTAGCCCTGGATTTGCTTGCGGTAGTATTCGTTATGGGCGATGGCGTGTGGGCGCGGGCCGACCACGGACATGGTGCCGGCCAGCACGTTCAGAAATTGGGGCAGTTCGTCCAGCGAGGTGCGGCGCAGGAAGCCGCCGAGAGGCGTGACCCTGCTGTCGTTGGCGGTGGCTTGTTTGACGGTATCGCCGTTCTCGCAAACCGTCATCGATCTGAACTTCCAGACTTCGATCGGTTCGCCTTTGACGCCGTAACGCAGTTGTTTGAAAATCACCGGCCCCGGTGAGGTCAGTTTGATGGCGATGGCGATGAGCAGCATCGGGATCGCGATCAGCGGCAGAATGATCGCGCATAAAAATAAGTCTTCCAGGCGTTTGGCGGTGCCGTCCAGCGACGAATTCAACGGCGTGTCAAACACGCTGACCACCGGAATCCCCTTGACGCTGCTGAGCTTGGATTGCATCAGGTTGAACGTGAAAAAGTCCGGCACGATATTGACCGATACGGTGCTGTCGGCCAGTTCCTGCACCAATTGGTTGATGCGTTTTTCCGCGCGTAGCGGCAACGTGATGTAGATATGGTCGATTTCGCCGTGTTTGGCCCGGTCCAGCAGTTCCTTGAAATCGCCGATGATGTTGTCGACCATGTCTTCCTGTTCCCGGCGCTGCTTGTTTTCGATGCGGTCGTCGAAAAAGCCGATGAATTGATAACCCAGCCAGGGCATTTCGGTCAAGGCAACGTTCAGGCGCCGGCCCAGGGCATTGCCGCCCAGGATGGCGTAGGTGCGGGTGTTGATGCCGTGCAGGCGCAGATAGGACAGGGCCGAGCGGCGCAAGGTATGCAGCACGATGATGCTGAGCGGCGCCAGCGGCAGCCACAGCTCCATGACCTCGCGGGAATATTCGAAGCCGAAGTCAAACACGAAAAAGCCGCCGGCTACTAGGGCAAAGGCAAAAATCCAGGACAGCAGGATGCGGATCGCATCGTCGAACATCGGATCGCCGCGCCAGCCGTGGTAGATCTCCTGATGCTCGGCAAAAATACCGAACAATACGGTGCAGACGATGAACAAGCCCAGATATTCTTTACCGAACGGTTCGCTGTAGACATGTAGCGACAAGTAAAGGGTGACGAAGATCAGCGCGGTATCGGTCGCACGTTTGATGCTTTGCAATTCGGGCCGCAGCGGCCGGATAAATCCTTTTGGGCGATACTGAGTCATATCAAATTATTGAATTAGCCAAGTTAACTTCACGTGTCTGCCTGAATTATAGAACCATACACCCGGCTTATTTCGGCTTAATGAAAGCTTAATGAAACTTGGGTGACGTTCCTTGCTCGCTCTGCAGGCCGCTAATTTGCCGGGCCGTTTGCGGTTTTTCGCCCGCGGCTGGTGCCGTGGGAACCGCAATCTCCTTGTCGTTTTTGCGCCCTCGCCAATGCGGGATGCGTTTTTTATGAGGACCAACGGAATCGGAAAACGGCTATGGTCGCCGCACTCCGTCGGACAGGTTATAACCGCTAACCGGGGCGTGCGTCCAGTGCAAACTTGTGCGGCAATCGGCTCGAGCGGTTGCCGCCGGCCGCGAAAATTTAGGATAGGCGGCGTTCTTCTGTTATTTTTTACGCTTTTAGAACTACCCCAGCCAATAGCCGCCATGAGCAATTCATTCATTTCGCAAAAACCCATTCCGGTCCGCGACCGCCTGATCATGGCGCTGGATGTCGCCAGCATCGCCGAAGCCCAAGCCCTGGTCGAAGAACTCGGCGACGCGGTGGTTTTTTACAAAGTCGGCATGGAATTGTTCATGTCCGGCGACTATTTCGGATTCATCGAATGGCTGAAGGCGCGCGATAAAAAAGTCTTCGTCGATCTGAAATTTTTCGACATTCCGGCCACAGTCGGCCGGGCGATCAAAGCCTTGAGTAATAAAGGCGTGGATTTGGCGACAATACACGGCAACGATTCGATCATGGAAGCCGCCGCCGCCGCCAAAGGCGATTTGAAAGTACTGGCCGTGACCGCATTGACCAGCCTGGACCGCGGCGATCTGGACGATTTGGGTTTTCAATGCGACGTCAAGGAGCTGGTATTGTCGCGCGCCAAGCGGGCGCTGCAAATCGGCTGCGACGGCATCGTCTCGTCCGGTTTGGAAGTGGCGATGATCCGCGAACAGCTCGGCGAAAAACTGCTGGTCATCACGCCCGGCATTCGCCCGGTCGACAACCGCGAAGACGACGACCAAAAACGCGCGGTCAGCGTCGAACAGGCCATCCAGAACGGTGCGGATTACATCGTCGTCGGCCGTCCGATCCGCGACGCCGCCGACCGCAAGGCGATGGCGGAAAAAATCCAAGGTCAGATTGCGGCGCAGTTCGGTTAACGTAATTGGTCTGATGGACGGTGGCTTCATTATTGAATACCCCCTGTCGCGTCATTCCCGCGAAAGCGGGAATCCATAGCGGCGGCAGCGACGAAAGTTAAGGACTGGGTAAATTGGGGCATAGGGGATGAAGAGGGAATTGTTTTGAAAAATCTCCCCCGCCCCTCTTTAAAAAAGTACCCAAATGGCATGAAAGGGGTTAGGGGAGATTTATCCAATCAAATCCCCACCTTCTTCTGCTTTGCGGTTAACGTTTCAATGAAGGCATCGCCGGCAACAAACCTTGTCATCGCGTCATAACCGCAAAGACACAGGCCTGACAGCCAAGCCGCGTGCATCTTAAAATTTCACTCGCCGGCAAAAGTGGGCATAATGCTCCGGTTTTTTAGTGCGCATAATCAGCCATGCAATGAAACCAGCGGCCAATATTTATCTGATCGGTTTGATGGGCGTCGGCAAGACCACCATCGGCAAGCAGCTAGCCAAAGCGTTGCAATGGCCGTTTTACGACAGCGACAAAGTGATCGAGGAGTGCACCGGGGTCGATATCCCGACCATTTTTTCCTACGAGGGCGAAGAGGGCTTTCGGCTGCGCGAGCAGGCGGTGATTCACCATCTTTCTCTGAAACAGGGCATCGTCATGGCGACCGGCGGCGGCGCCGTGATCAAACCGGAAAACCGCCAGGCCTTGATCCAGAACGGTTTCGTGGTTTATCTGCAATGCTCGATCGACAAAATCCTGCACCGCACCAAACACGATACCCAGCGGCCGTTATTGCGTACCGAAAATCCGCGCCAGCGCTTGCAAACCCTGCTGGCCGAGCGCGACCCGCTGTACCGGGAGTGCGCCGATTTCAAAATCGATTCGGGCGTACTGCCCACCAAAACCGTCGTCAAAACCATCTTGCAGCAATACCAGGCTGCTCTGGAAGACCATGAAAGAATTGCGAGTTGATTTAGGCAACCAGCGCAGTTATCCGATCTACATCGGTTCCGGGCTGTTGCAACAAGCCGATTTATTGCGTCGGCACATTCGTTCCAAACAAGTGCTGGTGGTCAGCAACGAAACCGTTGCGCCGCTGTATTTAAACCAAGTTCTGGCCAATCTGGCCGATTACCAGACCGAAGCCGCGATTCTGCCGGACGGCGAGCAGTACAAAACCCTGCATTATCTGGAAAAAATCTTCGACGGCTTGCTGGCCAATAAATTTAGCCGCAACGCCACGTTGATCGCGCTGGGCGGCGGCGTGATCGGCGACATGGGCGGTTTTGCCGCGGCCTGTTACCAGCGCGGCATCGCCTTCATCCAGATTCCGACCACGTTACTGGCCCAAGTCGATTCGTCGGTCGGCGGCAAGACCGGCGTCAACCATGCGCTGGGCAAAAACATGATCGGCGCCTTCTACCAGCCGCAATGCGTGATCGCCGACGCCGACGTGCTCGATACGCTGGACGACCGCCAATTGTCGGCCGGCCTGGCCGAAGTCATAAAATACGGCCTGATCCGCGATCCGGAATTCTTGCACTGGCTGGAAGCCAATTTGCCCAACTTGCTGGCCCGCGACAAGGCCGCGTTGGCCTATGCCATCGAGCGCTCCTGCATCAACAAAGCCGAGGTGGTCGGCGAAGACGAATTCGAATCCGGCGTGCGTGCGACGTTGAACCTGGGCCACACCTTCGGCCACGCTATCGAAACCGGCAGCGGTTACGGCCATTATCTGCACGGCGAAGCGGTCGCCATCGGCACCTGTTTTGCCGCCGATTTGTCGCGCCGGCTGGGTTGGTTGCTCGATGCCGACGTGGCGCGCATTATCGCGATCTTCAAAGCCGCCAACTTGCCGGTGACGCCGCCGGCCGACATGGCCACCGAGCAATACGTCGATTTGATGGCGGTCGACAAGAAAAACGTCGATGGCAAGATTCGGGTGATTTTGTTGGAAGCGCTCGGCAAGGCGTCGTTGCCGGTCAACATCGATTTGGCCCAGTTGCAAGCCACGTTAAACGGTTATGCTGGATAACGACGACCTGACCTACAGCTACCAACGCCGCTCGGTCAACAACAGTCCGGAGCGGGCGCTGATTACGCTGGAACGCTCGCAAAAATTGGATTTGTTGGTGCACTTGCTGGCGAACCTGCAGCAGTCTTTGATCGTCTGCGGCCCGGACGGCATCGGCAAAACCACGCTATTGGAAACCGTTCGCCAAAACCGTAAGGACTTGTGGGACATCGTGCTGCTACGGGCCACGCCGAATTCGAGTTTCGAAAGCCTGGTCGTCGAACTGCTGCGCGGCCTGAACCTGAAAACCGCATCCGCTTTCGACATCAACGCGTTGCGCGACGCCTGCACCCGGCAAAAAATGGTGTTGCTGGTCGACGATGCCGGCGACTTGAGTCCCGGTCTGCTGACGATGCTGATCGAACTGGCCGACTCGATTCCGGGCTTGCGTTTGGTGTTTGCGATGAGCCACGACCAATTCCATATCAAGAGCGGCACCGACAAAGTGGTCGAGGAATGCCACTTTATCGAATTGCCGCCGTTGAACCGAAAACAATGCGGCGAGTATTTGCAAAACCTGTCGGCGCAACCCGGCGCGGTATTGTCGTTCAATGCCGTCACCGATAGCCTGGTCGAGCAGGTGTATCGCGACACCCACGGCATTCCGGGCAAGATTCTGGCCGAATTGCCCAAGCTGGCTCACTACCAGAGCCGTAAAACCGCCCGGACCGGGTTGTGGCTGGGCATCGCCGCGATTGCAGCCGGAGCCGGTTATGTGGCGCTCAAGCTAATGCCGTCCGAACCAGCGCCACCGCCGGAACCGGCGCCGCTTACTTTGGCCGAGCCCGCGAAACCGGCCGAGCCGACAGCTGAGGCCGCGTCGCCGGCGCCAGCCGTTTCGGTGCCGGAGCCGCCTGAACCGGCGAGTCCGCAGCCGCAGCCTGCCGCGCCGGCAATGCCTGCCGCCGCAGCGTCGGCACCGGCCCAGGTTCAAGCTCCTGCGCCCGTTCATGCCCCGGCATCGGCCCCCGCAGTAACCGCTGCGGCTCCCGAACTCGCCCCGGCGCCAGTCAAACCCGAATCGGCCGCGGCCTCAGTAGAGCAAGGCTCAATTGGCCAAAGCGCCGCGCCAGCTCCGGTTAACGCCGATGCGGCGCCGAAACCGGGCGCAACCGAACCCGCCGCTGTTGCGGCAAGCGCCGAATCCGCGCCCGCTCCGGCCGCTGCCGCGGCTCCGCCAGTAGCGACGGCCCCGGCAAAACCGGCGGAGCGCAAGCCTGGCAAACCGATTTCCGAAGGCGGCGACTACGATTGGATCATGGCCCAGCCGCCGAATAACTTTACGTTGCAGGTGATGGTGCTGTCCGATAAAGCCGCGGTAACCCGTTTTCTGAAAAAATACGCCGATTACCGCGATGCGTTAACCTACTATCCGATTAACAAAGGCGAACAGGAAAAATACGTGCTGATTTACGGCTCGTTTGCCACGGCCGCCGAAGCTCAGCAATTCAAAGCAGTGATGCCCAACGATTTTAAACAGGCGCTGGAAAAGCGTTTTAGAGCGGTGCAGAAAGAAAGCCGCCGCTGATCAATCCTACCCACCGAAACATGAGCCAACTACAAAACGATTTATTTCTGCGCGCGCTGTTAAGACAACCGGTCGAGCGCACGCCAAGCTGGATGATGCGCCAGGCCGGGCGCTATTTGCCCGAATACCGTGCGGTCCGCGCCAAGGCCGGCAGTTTCATGCAACTCTGCACCAATCCGGAATTGGCTTGCGAAGTGACCATGCAACCGCTGGAGCGCTACGGCTTCGATGCGGCGATTTTGTTCTCCGACATCCTGACTATCCCGGACGCGATGGGCCTGGGCCTGTCGTTTTCGGAAGGCGAAGGCCCGCAATTCGCCCGCCCGGTCCGCACCGGCGCCGACATCGCCAATTTGGCGGTGCCCGATCCGGAAGTGGAATTGCGCTACGTGATCGACGCGGTGCGCCTGATCAAAACCAATCTGCAGGGTCGGGTGCCGCTGATCGGTTTTTCCGGCAGCCCGTGGACGCTGGCGACCTACATGGTGGAAGGCAAGAGCAGCAAGAGCTTTCAAAAAGTCAAAAGCCTGATGTTCGAGCAGCCGCAACTGATGCACCAAATGTTGGACACCTTGGCTCAGGCGGTTGCCGCCTATCTGAACGCGCAGATCGCCGCCGGCGCCGATGCGGTGATGGTGTTCGACACCTGGGGCGGCATGCTCAGCCACGCCGATTATTTGGAGTTTTCGTTGCGCTACGCCCGCCAGGTCAAAGACTTGTTGCAAACCCGGCGCGACGGCCGGCAGATTCCGACCATCCTGTTCACCAAAGGCGGCGGCTTGTGGCTGGAAGCGATGGCCGACACCGGCTACGACGCGCTGGGCCTGGATTGGCAGACCGATATCGGCCAAGCCCGGGCCAGAGTCGGCAATCAGGTGGCGTTGCAGGGCAATATGGACCCGATCACGCTGTACGCCAAGCCCGACGTGATCCGCGGCAAAGTCGGCGACGTGCTGGCCGGCTTCGGTCATGGCTCGGGCCATGTGTTCAATCTGGGCCACGGCATACTGCCGGACATCGATCCGGAGCACGTCAAGGCCATGGTCGACGCGGTGCGGGAATTGAGTCCGCAGTACCACGCGGCCGGCGCCTAACCCGGCGCGCTCGACCAGGATTGGGCGATGTGGTTGCAAAGGCGCATTCAACTGGCCGCCAAACCGCGCGGTTTCCATTTGGTAACCCGCGAGATTTGCGGCCAGTTGCCGGAACTGGACCGGATCGAGGTCGGCCTGGCCCATTTTTTTTTGCAACATACGTCGGCTTCGCTGGCGATCAACGAGAATGCCGACGCCGATGTGCGCCGCGATTTGGAAAGCTATTTTTCCCGCGCCGTCGCCGAAAATGAACCCTATTACCGGCACACGCTCGAAGGACCGGACGATATGCCGGCCCATATCAAAACCGTCATTCTGGGGAGCTCTTTGAGCATCCCAGTCAGCGACGGCCAACTGGCGCTCGGCATCTGGCAAGGGATTTATCTATGCGAACACCGTAACCACGCCGGCAGTCGCAGCGTTATCGTCACGCTGCACGGCGAATAAAGAGGTATTTATGAAATTATTCAGATCGACGGCAATCCTGGTTTTGGCATCATTCGGTTTTTCGGCCTGCGCCGAGCAAACGGCGGCCGGCGGCCCGGAAATGACCGTCTACCGTAGCCCGACCTGCGGTTGCTGCGGCAAATGGCTGGAACACGCCAGAAAAAGCGGTTTCAAGATCAACGATGTGATCAGCGACGACATGGACGCGATCAAGGCCCGCTACGGCGTTCCGGAAAAATTGGCGTCCTGCCATACCGCGATCGTGGACGGCTACGTCGTCGAAGGCCACGTGCCGGCCGGCGACATCCAGAAAATGCTGCAAGCCAAACCTCAAGTGGCCGGCTTGGCCGCGCCGGGCATGCCGATGGGCAGCCCCGGCATGGAAATGGGCGGACGCCACGATACTTACCAAGTCGTGTCGTTCGACAAAGCGGGCAAGGCCGAGGTGTTCGCCGAGCATGGCGACAATCGCTAATTCCGCCACCGACCGAAACAGCCGCGCCGGCTCGATTTCTACCACCTTTAACGCGCCGAATGCCGATGGCCGAAAATAAAGTGCTGGTGACCGGTGCTACCGGTTTCATCGGCTCCGTGCTTTGCCGAAAACTCGAACAAAACGGTTATTCCGTAGTCAGTGCCGGCCGTTCCGAGGCAAGCGATTTTTATTGGGACTTGGCCGCGGCCGGAAGCTGTCCCGCAGCGCTCTGCGCCGGTGTCGGCACTGTGTTTCACCTGGCCGGCAAAGCCCATGCCCTGGCCGAGAACCGGCAGGACGCGGCGGAGTACCGGCAAATCAACAGTACGGCCACGCGCGAATTGCTGGCAGCGGCGCAACGGGCCGGCGTTAAACGCTTCGTCTATTTCAGCAGCGTCAAGGCGGTAGCCGAGACCGAGCGGCAACCGATGGACGAAACCGCCGACCTGCCGGCCGCCGACCCTTACGGCCAATCCAAATACGCGTCGGAACAACTGGTACTGCACGGTGGCTATGTGCCGCATCCGGTCGTGATCCGGCCTAGCATGGTCTACGGCTGTAGCGACAAAGGCAATCTGCCGCGGATGGTCAACGCGGTTCGGCGCGGCATTTTTCCGCCGTTGCCGCAGGGCAACCGGCGCTCGATGGTGCATGTCGACGACGTCGCCGCCGCGGCGATACTGGCCGCGGAACGGCCGCAAGCCGCCGGCCAAATCTATATCGTGACCGACGGCCAGTGCTATTCTACCCGCGACATCTACGACATGATCCGCGCCGCGCTCGGCAAACCGCCGCTGAACGGGTCGGTTCCGCTCGCGTTGTTGCGGCTGGCCGCCAAATTCGGCGACGGCTTCGGCCGTTTGGCCGGGCGGCGGTTTCCGCTCGATAGCGACAGTTTGGATAAATTAACCGGTTCAGCCTGGTATTCGTCTGATAAAATCCGCCGCGATTTGGGCTTCGAGCCCGAGCATACGCTCCGCGACACCTTGCCGGAGATCATTCGTTATTTAAGCTATCGGGCGTGATGCTACTTTTCTGCATTATCTTAGCGTTGTCGGCGCTGCTGACCGGCCTGATCCGCCGCTACGCGCTCAGTAATCAAGTTCTGGATATCCCCAACCAACGCAGTTCCCACAGCGTACCGACTCCGCGCGGCGGCGGCTTGGCCATCGTGCTCGGTTTTTGCGCGGCGGGCCTGTGGTTGTTCGCTACCGCGCAGCTCGGTTGGGAGCGCTTGGCGATGCTGGCCGCGGCGCTGCCGGTAGCCGCTGTCGGCTTCTGGGACGACCACGGCGGCGTTGCCGCCCGTTGGCGCTTCGCTATCCATCTGCTGGCCGCCGCAATCGCGGTCGGCCTGTTGCAAGGCTTGCCGCCGCTGTTAATTCCGGCGCCGTTCGACGCCGTCCTCGGCCGGCGTTTTGCCGATCCCGGCTGGCTCGGTTATCCGCTCGCCATATTATTTCTGGTCTGGGCGCTGAACCTGTTCAATTTCATGGACGGTATCGACGGCATCGCCGCTTCCGAAGCCATCTTCGTCGGCCTTGGGCTGGCCGGCTATCTGCTGTATATCGACCGCGCGCTGTTTGCGTTGGCGGCCGGCCTGGCCGCGGCCAGTGCCGGATTTTTGTGCTGGAATTGGCCGAAAGCTAAAATCTTTATGGGCGACGTCGGCAGCGGCTTCGTCGGCCTGGTGCTGGGGCTATTGATCTTGCTGGCCGCGCAGCAGGCTGCGGTGTTGTTGTATTGCGGGCTGATTTTGTTCGGCCTGTTCGTGGTCGATGCCAGCTACACCTTGGCCTACCGCCTATGCAGCGGCCAGCAATGGTACGCGGCGCATTGTTCGCATACTTACCAGCACGCCGCCAAGCGTTATGGCCATTTGCCGGTGTTGTGCGCTTGCTGGGCCATCAATCTGGGCTGGCTGCTGCCGTGCTCGGCCTGGGCCTTTTGGCATCCATCCCACGCCTTGGCTGCGCTGGCCGCCGCCTATCTGCCTTTACTCTTTCTGGCCTTCCGCTTCCGGGCCGGCCGCAGCGGGTTCGTCGTTTCGTGACATTTAATTTCCGCTCGCGCACCACCATTTTCCTGCACGACCTGTGCATGATCCCGCTGGCCTGGTTCGGTGCCTATTGGTTGCGCTTCAATCTGCAACAGATTCCGGACGATTTTTTTTACCCGGCTTTGCTGTTTCTGCCGCTGGTCATGGCGATTCAAGTCACGCTGTTTTGGGTGTTCGGACTGTACCGCGGCGTTTGGCGCTTTTCCTCGCTGCCGGATCTGATCCGGATCGGCAAGGCGGTATTGACCGGCATCTTCCTGATCGCATCGGCGCTGTTTTTGTACGACCGGCTGGCGGGCGTGCCGCGCTCGGTGGTGCCGCTGTACGTGCTGACGCTGTTTTCGCTGCTCAGCGTGCCGCGGCTGGTCTACCGGTTCTGGAAGGAACGGGCCTTCGTCGACCGGATCGGCCGCCGGGCCTTGATCGTCGGTGCTGGCGCCGCCGGCGAAATGCTGATCCGCGACCTATTGGCGACGCCGGACAGCGGCTACGTGCCGGTCGTATTTGCAGACGACAATCCGGCCAAATTCAAACGCGAAATTCGCGGCATCCGCGTCGCCGGCAACGTCGGCCAGATTCCGGCCCTAGTTAAACAATGGGATATCGAGGTGGTGCTGATCGCGGTGCCGTCGGCCGGCGACGCGCAGATGCGCCGCATCGTCGAGGTCTGCGAGGCCTGCAACGTCGAATTCAAAACCCTGCCGTCGGTTAAGGAATTGCTCAACGGCACGGTGGCCCAGACCGCATTGCGCAGCGTATCGATCGAGGACATTCTGGGCCGCACCCCGATCAAGCTGGATTGGGCCGGCATCAAGGCCCACATGCAGGGCAAGACTGTGCTGGTCACCGGCGGCGGCGGTTCTATCGGTTCCGAGCTGTGTAAGCAACTGGCCAAGACCCAGCCGCGCAAGCTGATCGTGTTCGACCAATGCGAATTCAACCTGTACAAAATCGACGCCGAATTGCAGCGGCGTTTTCCGGAATTGCCGCGCGCCGCCGTGCTCGGCGACGTTGCCGATCCGGTCGCGGTGCAACGGGCGATTCGGGAACAAAAGCCGGAAATCGTGTTTCATGCTGCCGCTTACAAGCACGTACCGTTGTTGCAAAACCAGGTGCGCGAAGCGCTGCATAACAATTTGATCGGCACCAAGATACTGGCCGAAGCCGCCATCGCCGCCGGCGTGGCCCGCTTTGTGTTGATTTCGACCGACAAGGCCGTAAACCCGACCAACGTGATGGGCGCCACCAAACGCGCCGCCGAAATCCTGTGCCAGAATCTGGACCGCCAAGGCCATACCCGCTTTACCACGGTGCGTTTCGGCAACGTGCTCGACTCGGCCGGCAGCGTGGTACCGCTGTTCCGCGAACAAATCCAGGCCGGTGGCCCGGTCACGGTGACCCATCCCGACATCACCCGTTATTTCATGACCATTCCGGAGGCCTGCCAATTGATCATGCAGGCCGAAACCATAGGCCGGGGCGGCGAAGTCTTCGTGTTGGACATGGGCGAGCCGGTCAAAATCAGTTATCTGGCGGAACAGATGATCCGCCTTAGCGGCAAACGCCCCGGCACCGACATCAAAATCGAATACGTTGGCCTGCGCCCCGGCGAGAAGTTGTACGAGGAGTTGTTCCACGAACAGGAGCAACTGTTGCCGACCGGCCACGAAAAGCTGCGCCTGGCCAAGGCCAGAATTTACGATAGCGCGGAATGGAGCCGGCAGATCGAGGGTTTGCAACAGGCCTGCGCCTGCCGCGACAGCGCCGCGCTGTTGGCCGATTTGCAGCGCCTGGTGCCGGAATTCGAGTGCCGGCCTTAGCCGGTGCGGTTATCGGCTTATCCCGGAAGGCCGGCGTTGGCTTGACAACGCTGATCGCCGATCCGGTAACAGTACAAACGGGTGCCGCGCCGGTCCGCCAGCCGGATTTCGGCGCTGAGCGGCCAACCGGGTAGCGGAAACGACGACGATACGAACAGGCTGCCGGGCCGCATTTCCCGCGCCAGTTTCCGGCCCAGACGCGGCATCACCGCCGGCGACAGGAAGGCAAACACCAGATCGAACCGGCTCAAATTGCAATCCCAGAAGCTGCCGCCGACGACGACGGCGTTAGTCAAGTTCCGGCAACGCCAACGGGCCAGCAGATACGGCAACGGCGCCCGTTCCAGCGCCGTGACCTGCAAGCCGGGCATCGCCGCGGCCAAAGGCGCCGCCACGCTGGCGACGCCGGCGCCGAGATCGATAAACAACTCGGCCCGTTCCCGCGCCGCAATTTCCTGTAAGGCTGCGGCTACCGCCGGCGAGGATAAAAACAGCGGCACGTCGCCGCCGACCGTGCCCCAAAATACCAAGGCCATCAACAAGCCTGCCCCCAGATAAGCCCAGGCCGGCAACTGCAGGCTGATCGCGAACAACACGGCCGGGAAAAACGACAGATGGATAGGCAACCACCACAACGGTTGCCGTAACAGGCGGGATAACAACGCGGCACCGGCCGCTTGCAGCACTGGCGTCCAGCGCGGATCGAATACCCCCGGCCAGCCGCGCAGCGCCAACCAGACGCCGGCCAGCGCCAGCAATTGGCTGAGCGCCGCTTTCAGCAATTGCACGGGGTTCGGCGCGGGTGGGGGAAGCGGCTAATTCGCGGCCGGTTGGCCGGTGACTTTGATGTTTTGCTGCACCGCCGGTGACACGCTGGGCAGGCTCGGCGCCGCCTCGGAGGCGGTCGGGTCGGCGCCGTCGTGCAGCACCTGGTTTTCGGTTTTCTTGTTCATCACCACAATCGAGATGCGCCGGTTCATCGGATCGTTCGGATTCTCGGTTTTATACGGGATGCTCGACGCCAGACCGACCACACGCAATACCTTGTCGTCGCTCAGGCCACCCTGGTTCAATTCGCGGCGGGCGACATTGGCGCGGTCGCTGGACAATTCCCAGTTGGAATAACCGGTGCGGTTGCTCGGAAACGGCAGCGCATCGGTATGGCCGTTGATCGAGACCTTGTTCGGCAATTCGTTGATCACCGGTGCCAGCTCGCGCAGAATCGCTTGAGCGTAACTCTCGATGCCGGAGCTGGCCAGCTTGAACATCGGCCGGTTTTGGGCGTCGACGATCTGGATTTTCAAACCTTCCGGCGTCGATTCGAGTTTGATCTGGTCCTTGTATTCGCTGAGCTTGGCATTGGCGTCCAACATCTCCTCGATCTTTTCCTGCAATTCTTCCAGCTTCTTCTTTTCCTGGGCTTCGGCCATTTTTTGGATATCTTCCGGCGTCGGTTCCGCGGGCGGCGCTTCGCCTTGGTGCACTTGGCCTTCGTCCAGCGACTTCAAGTCCTGGCCGCCGGCCTGGATGATGTTGGTGCGGTCGCCGGTGCCTTCGCCGCTACCGGTGGTAATCGCTACGCCGAACGGATTCTGGAAATATTCGGAGATGCCTTTTTTGGTTTTTTCGTCGGTCGTGCCGAGCAACCACATCAACAAGAAAAAGGCCATCATCGCCGTAACGAAGTCGGCATAGGCAATTTTCCAGGCGCCGCCGTGGTGGCCGTGCCCGCCTTTTTTCTTGATTTTCTTGATGATAATCGGTTGTTCGGCCATGCTCGCTTACCTCTTATTTACCGGCCTTCAAGGCTTCTTCCAGCTCGGTAAAGGTAGGCCGGGTGTGGTGGGGGATCGTGGTGCGCATGAACTCGACGGTCATGGCCGGCGAAGTCCCCTTGGCGCAGTTCAGCAAGCCTTTCTGCGCGCAACGGTAGGAACCGGCCTCTTCCTCCAGCCGGTCTTCCATCACCGCCGCCACCGGCGCGACGAAACCGTACGACACCAGAATACCGAGGAAGGTACCGACCAGCGCCGCGGCGATCAATTTACCCAGTTCGGCCGGCGGAATCCCGACCGATTCCATGGTGTGCACCACGCCCATTACCGCCGCGACGATACCGAACGCCGGCATGCCGTCGGCGATGCGCTGCACGGCTTTGATCGGCGCGTGGCCGTCGGCATGGTGCACCTCGATTTCGGCGTCCATGATGTCTTCGAGCTGATTGACGTCGACCCCGGTCAGGATCAAACGCAGTTTGTCGCAGATGAATTCCATCAGATGGTGGTCGTGGACGATCTTTTCGCCGAAGATGGAACTGCCTTCCGGGTCGTCGACCACCTTCTCCAGCGACAGTAAGCCTTCCTTCCTGGCCTTCTGGCTCAGCGCGTTAAAGCTCATCAACAGTTCCAGGTAGTATTCCTTGGTGAAGCGGCTGCCCTTCAAGGTGCCCATACCGCCGGCAACCGCGCCCTTGATGGTGCTCATGGTGTTACTGGCGAAAAATGAGCCCAGTGCCGCGCCGACGATGATCAATACCTCCACCGGCTGCCAAAGTACGCCCAAATGCCCGCCCGCCATTAGGAAGCCGCCCAACACGCAGCCCAAAATGACCACATAACCGATGATTACAAACATGGTTGCCTCTACAACAAAAAGTTAAATCGAATTGGCCGGCGCCCAACGGCCGGCCGCGACCGGCTAAGTCTAGTCCAGCTTGGCCGGGCTTGCGCTTAGGCCAAGCGGTCGGCCTTTTTCAGCACTAATTTACTGATCGCCGGCAACACGATAAAGGTGCAGGTCATAATCCAGAAAATGCCGATCGTAATGACCAAACCCATGCTGGAAATCCCCTGGTGCGGCGAAAACGCCAGGCCGACGAAGCTGGAAATTGTAGTCAATGCGCCGTAAAACATGCCGCGTGCGGTGCTGGATTGGTAAATATTTTGTTCTTCCGACAAGGAGTGGTGCAGTTTTTCCACCATATGGATACCGTTATCGACACCCAGGCCCATTAATAAAGGCAGGGCGATGATATTGGCGAAATTGATCGGCGTACCGGTGAAGACCGTGGTCGCCATCGTAAACAAACCGGCCAGAACCAGCGGCGCCATCACCAACAGGGTATCGACCACGCTGCGGCGGATGAACATCAGCAACAGCGCAATTGCCACCAGCGCGATGATGATCGCTTCCTGGAAGGCGCCGATCACGGCCTTCATCGACTCCCAATACATTACCGGCAAATCGGTCGCGTTCGGCGCTACCGCCTGCACGTCGACGATGAAACGCTGCAAATTGCTCAGGTCGTTCAAATCCTGTTTCGGGAAAATCTGGATCCGGTACAGGCCGTCCTTGCTCAGCCAGCGTTCCCTGATCTCGTCCGGAATGCTTTCCGGTACGATTTCCGCGGCATGGAAACCGGTCAGCAATTCGTTCATCACGGTCGGCAGCGTGCCGAGCAACGAGGTTTGGATTTTCTCGATGAAGACGCCGCGGTCCGGCTGCATCCGCGCTTCCAGTTCCAGTTCCACGTCGAGCAACTCCTGCTTGAAGCGGGTCAGGGATTGGATGTCGGCCGGCTTGGTTTTCTTCGGCAGATTGGCGTCGATTGCCGCAATCATGCGCTTGATGGCCGGCAACGGATCGACGCCGCTTTTCAGTTGCGGAAACGACTGGCTCTGCGGCCCCAGCGCCAGCGCCATATCGTCGATCACGCCCAATTTTTCTTCCTGGTCTTCCGGGACGAAATCGAACAGGCTGACCGTCTTATCGACCGTCGGCAATGCCGCCAGTTTGCTTTGCATGGCCTTGGCTTCGGTCTCGCTCTTGACCAGTACCGTCAACGTCATCGGCGAGGTGTCCCGTTCCTTCATCAGTTCCTTGAAGGCGATGACCGATTCGGTATGCGGATCGCGCAGATTCAGCGGATTGAAATCGGTCTTGACCTGGAACACGAAGTAAATCGCCACGACCGCACCGACCAAGGTCAGAAACGAAATCGGCTTGGCGTAGTGCAACGTAAAGTGGGCCAGGGCCAGCGACAATTTCGAGGCGCCGGGCTGCTCGCCGTGCAGATTGTGGTAGGGCGGGTTCGGCAGCACTTTCAGCAGTACCGGCAGCACTGTCAGCGTGACGAACAGGCAGATGAATAAACTGGTACCGGCCAATAAACCCAGTTCGGAGATGCCTTGGTAATCGGTCGGGATGAATGCGTACAGGCCGATCGAGGTGGTGCCGGCGCATAAAATCAACGACGGGCTGGTGGCCAGCAGGGCCGAGCGGATCGCCTTACTTTTATCGCTGCCGTGCAAATCCAGATTGTCCCGGTAACGCAAGCAGAAATGGATCGCGTATTCGACGCCCAAACCGATGTTGGACACGGCGAAGGCGACCGAAATCAGGTTCAACTGTTTCACCGCCACCGAAGCGAATAGGCCGCAAAACACCATGCCCAGCGCCAGCGTCAGCAGCGTCGCCAACATCAGCAGCCAGGAGCGGTAGGCCACCAGCAAAATGCCGCAGACCAATATCACCGAGAAAATACTGGCGGTGAAGGTGCCTTCGCTCATGCCGGCCATTTCGTCGTGCTCCAAACCGACTTCGCCGGTTATCCAGACTTTGACGGCCGGCATGTTCGGGTCCTGAATTTTGTTGGCGGCGTGGCGGATCACGTTGATTGCCGGCTCGACCGGCAGGATTTGGCTGAAATCGAATTTAGGCGTGACGAAAATAAAGGCTTTGTCGGACTGCTCTTCGCTGATCTTGTTTTCGGCGATCAATTTTTGCCAGGACAGCAAATCGGTCTCGCCGTTCAGCGTCTTGTGCAGTGAATCGCTGACCTTGTCGATCAGCGACATCAAATCGATAGGCACTTCCTCGGTCTTGGTTTCGGCGTTCAGCGCGTCCTCGAAGATCGAGAAAAAACCGTTCAGGCTCGGGTCCTGCGAAATTCGGCCGATGAAAGGCTGGGCTTGCGCCAGCGTGATCGAAAAGTCCTGCAACTTATCGGCGTCCAAATAAAGCAGGCCGTTGCGTTGAAAGAATTCGTTTTCGTCGGGCCGGTAGACCTTGGTGAAATGTTCGGTATCGGCCCGTAACTCCCGGCTCAGGCGCCGCGCCGCGGCTTTGGTCAATTCCGGACTGGACGATTCGATCACCAGCAACAACGTGTGCACTTCCTGGCCGAACTGTTGCTCGAACTTGCGCCGGTTTTGTTGAAACGGCGCATCCGGCGCGATCAATTCGGCGGTATCGGTATTTACGGTCAAGTGGTTGCCGGTGTACTGCACCGCCCAATAGGCCAGCAGCACCGAAGCCAGCAACACCAGAGTCGGGGAGTACAATAACCAGTTGCCCCAGCGGTAGGCGAAATGCCCCAAACGGTTTTCCAAAGACATGTTTACGCGCTCACCACGGTGTTGATCAAATACAGTGTGTAAGCGGCGTAAACCGCCAACAGGATGCCGCCTTCGACCCGGTTGATCCGGCCTTGTTCGCGTTTGCCGGCGTAACCCAGCGCAAATAGAGAGGCGGTCAGCATGGCCATCAACGGCCAATCGCGGTTGACGATTTCCAGCGGAATCGACATCGGATGGATCGCGCCGGCCAAACCGACTACGGCCAGCGTATTGAACAAATTGGAACCGATGATGTTGCCCAGGGCCAGGTCGTGTTCGCCTTTGCGGGCCGCCGCTATCGACGAAGCCAATTCCGGCAGTGAGGTACCGATGGCGACGATGGTCAAACCGATGACCAAATCGCTGACGCCGAGGTTTTGCGCAATCGTCACCGCACCCCACACCAGCAGCCGGGAACTAATCATCAACAGCAACAAACCGCTGACCAGCCAGATCGTGGCCTGGGCAAACGACATGCGGTGTTCTTCCAATTCCTCTTCGACCTCTGCGGCCAACACGTCGGCCTTTTGTTTCAAGCCCTGGCGCACCATCCAGGTCATCACGCCGGCAAACACCGCCAGTTCCAGCAAGGCATCGGTTCTGGACAAACTGCCGTCGTACAACTGGCCGAAGGCGAACACGGTCACGCCCATCAATACCGGCAACTCCTTCTTGACGATTTGCGAGTGGACCACGATGGGGCTGATCAAGGCCACAGTACCTAGAATCAAGGCGATGTTGGTGATGTTGGAACCGTAGGCGTTACCCAAGGCGATACCGGGACTGCCTTGCCAGGCCGACAGCGCCGATACCGTCAATTCCGGCGCCGAGGTCCCGAAACCGATGACCACCATACCGATCAATAACGGCGACATGCCCAGGAAACGCGCAATCGCCGCGGCGCCTTCCACAAAAATATCGGCACTCCAAACCAATACCACCAGACCGATGACTATCATCAACAACGGCAACGCCATAAACTACCCTTTACTGTTAAAGATCAAAAAACCAAACCTGCCGAACCCGTGGCGGAAAACCTCAATCCACGGTCCACTGCACCACGCCGCTATAGGCCGTGGCCAGCACGACGACACCGAACACAATCCGGTACCAGGCGAAAATAATGAAATCGTGGTGGCTGATGTAACGCAGCAAGCCTTTCACCGCCACCAGCGCGCTGACGAAGGCGGCGGCCAGGCCGATCGCAAACGACAACGCGTCGTTATCGGCTTGCAGCAAATCGCGGTGTTTGTACAAATCGTAGGCGCTGGCTACCACCAGGGTCGGAATCGCCAGAAAGAACGAAAACTCGGTGGCCGCCTTGCGCGACAAGCCGAACAGCAAGCCGCCGATAATGGTCGAACCGGAACGCGACATGCCCGGAATCAGCGCGAAGGCCTGGGCAATCCCCAGTTTCAACGCATCCAGCGCCGACAAGTCGTCGACGTTTTCGACCCGGATTTTGTGCTCGCGCTTTTCGGCCCAAATAATAATGAAGGCGCCGACAATGAAGGCCAGCGCCACCGGCACCGGCTTGAACAGCGTCGCTTTCAGGATTTTGCCGAACAACAGTCCCAACGCCGCCAACGGCACGAAGGCGATGGCCAGATTCAACACGAACTTCTGTGCCTGGCGTTCGGTGGCCAGGCCGCTCAGCACCGAACCGATCTTGGCCCGGTATTCCCAGCAAATGGCCAGGATCGCGCCGACCTGAATCACGATGGTAAACAGCTTGGCCTTGTCGTCGTTAAAATTCAGTAAATCGCCGGCCAGAATCAAGTGGCCAGTGCTGGAAATGGGCAGGAATTCGGTCAAGCCTTCGACGATACCGAGGGTCAGGGATTTGACGAGTATTGAGATATCCATATTGAATCAGCGCTGAGTGCCAGCCGGCACGGGGGTTGGGGTCGGCAGACGATGCGGCACAACCAAGCCGTTGCAGCCGCAGCAAAAGCCACGTAAACGGGGCGGGATTATAGTCGAAAACTCAATAATCCCGTAACTTTAGCCGCTGTAGTTCAAGCAAATACGGCACAAGCCCGGCGGCGCAATCGGTTTTGCCCCGATTCCACCGATCTGGCAGAATCGGCCGTAACCCGCTGCAGCTCCCGGAGATATTCCGCAATGACCGCAACTTATCCGCCGCTAATCCAGGCCCTGCGCGATCCGGGCCGTTACCCGCACCCGGTGCGGCAGGTCGAAGTGCTGGAGACCCATATCTCCTGGGTGTTGCTGGCCGGCCGTTACGCTTACAAAATCAAGAAGCCGGTCGATCTCGGTTTCCTGGATTTCAGCGACCTGCAAAAACGGCGATTTTTTTGCGGCGAAGAACTGCGGCTGAACCGGCGCCTGGCACCGTCGCTGTACCTGGCAACGGTCGGCATCGGCGGCACGGCCGAACGGCCGGAAATCGGCGCCGAACCGGCCATCGAATATGCCGTGAAAATGCGCCGCTTCCCGGTCGCCAACACGCTGGACCACCTGTTCGGCCGCCACGGCCTGCAGCCGCGGCATATCGATCTGCTGGCGCAAACCGTCGCCGGCTTCCATGCCGGGCTGCCGGCGGCGGCAGCCGATGCGGTTTACGGTACGCCGGCCGCGGTGATGGCGCCGGCCAGGCAGAATTTCCGGCAATTGCGGACGCTGCTCGCAGCGGCCGATTTGCCGATGCTCGACCGGTTGGAAAGCGCCGGCGAGGCCGAATACGCCGCCTGCACCGCCCTGATCGCCGACCGCCGCCAACAAGGCCGTATCCGCGAATGCCACGGCGATCTGCACCTGGGCAATATCGTATTGTTGCGCGACCGGCCGGTCCCGTTCGACGCCATCGAGTTCGCGCCGGAACTGCGCTGGATCGACACGATCAACGATGCCGCCTTCCTGGTAATGGACCTGCTACAGCGCGGCCGCGGCGATTTGGCCTACCGCTTTCTGAATGGCTACTTGGAATCCAGCGGCGATTATGCCGGCCTGGGGCTGCTGCGGTTTTACCTCAGTTACCGGGCGGCGGTACGGGCCAAGGTCGCCGGCTTTCGCCTGGCGCAAACCGGCGACCCGGCGGCCAAGCGCGAGTGTTTGGCCTATCTGCAGCAAGCCGTGGCCGGTTTGGCGCAGCGCAAGCCGGTGCTGATTTTGATGCACGGCCTGCCCGGCTGCGGCAAAAGCCACGTCGCCCAATTGCTGCTGGAACGCTATGGCTGGATCCGGCTGCGCTCCGACGTCGAGCGCAAACGCCTGTTCGGCCTGAGTCCGCTGGCATCCAGCCGTTCCGCAACCGGCGGCGGCATCTACCAGGCGGACGCCAGCCGACAAACTTACGGCCGATTGTTGGAATTGAGCCGCGGCTTGCTGGCCGACGGCTTCGGCGTGATCGCCGATGCCGCGTTTCTGCAATACGACCAGCGCCGGCCGTTTCGGGAACTGGCGGCACAGCTCGGTGCCGGTTTCGCGCTGGTGGCGGTCCGGGCCGAGCCCGCGACCTTGCGCCGGCGGATAAGCGAGCGTCAGGCCGCCGGCAACGACGCGTCCGAAGCCGGCCTGGAGGTTCTGGAACACGCCAGCCGGAATCTGGAACCGTTGCAGGCCGACGAAATGTCGAGCTGTTTGCAATTCGATAACGATGCCGAGCCGGCGGCGACGGACGATAGCCGTCCGTTCTGGCGGCAATTGGCGGAATTGGCCGCGTTGGGAGCCTGACCATGAAAGCGATGATTCTGGACCGCGCCGGGGCGCCGTTGCGCCTGGCCGACTGCACCTTGCCGGCACCGGCGGCCAAGCAAGTGTTGTTGAAAGTCCGCGCTTGCGGCGTCTGCCGCACCGATTTGCACGTGGCCGACGGCGAGCTGGACCAAGCCAAATTGCCGCTGATACCCGGCCACGAAATCGTCGGCGAAGTGGTCGCCAAGGGCGGCCTGGCTCAGCGTTTCGCCATCGGCCAGCGCGTCGGCGTGCCGTGGCTGGGCCATACCTGCGGCAGATGCCGGTATTGCCTGAGCCAACGGGAAAACCTGTGCGAGGCGCCCGGTTTCACCGGCTACACGCTGGACGGCGGTTACGCCGAATACGCCGTTGCCGATCAGGATTACTGCTTCGCGCTGCCGGAGCGATACGGCGACGCCGAAGCCGCGCCGTTGCTCTGTGCCGGCCTGATCGGCTACCGCGCGTTAGTCGCCGCCGGCAGCGCCGAAACTCTCGGCGTCTACGGCTTCGGCGCCGCCGCCCACATCATTACCCAGGTTGCCGTCTGGCAAGGGCGGCGCATATTCGCCTTCACCAAACCCGGCGACAGCGCCGGCCAAGATTTTGCCCGCCAACTCGGCGCCGAGTGGGCCGGCGCTTCAAGCCAACCGCCGCCGCGGGCGATGGATGCGGCGATCCTGTTCGCCCCGGTCGGGGCATTGGTACCGCAAGCGCTGCGCCATGTCGCGAAAGGCGGTACTGTGGTTTGCGCCGGCATCCATATGAGCGAGATTCCGGCCTTTCCCTATTCGATCTTGTGGGGCGAGCGCAGCGTGCGTTCGGTTGCCAACCTGACCCGCCAGGACGGCGAAGCGTTTCTGGCGATTGCCGGGCAGGCGCCGCTCGAAACCCATGTCCGGACTTTCGCGTTGGCTGACGCCAACCTGGCCCTGGCCCAATTGAAAAACGGCCAAATCCAGGGGGCGGCGGTGTTGATCCCTTAAGTACGGCCGCATTTATCCGATTGACGCGAAAAGGAAATTCCTCCCGCTGCCGCTTGGACATCGGCCAAATCGAGGTAAATTAGTTTTCGCCGGCCGGAATTTCCTAGCCCAGGCGATCTTTGTTAGAATCGCTGCCGATCCAAAGAAAAAACACCCTATAAAACACCACCCTAAGCCATGAACAAAAAGAAAATTATAATATTCGCCGTCTGTCTGGCCGGTCTGCTTGCCATCCAAATCAAGTTCTTCCTGCCCTTCATGTACGACATCGCCGCATCCGACCTGTTTTTGGTGGAAAGCAAAGACGCTGCCAATCCGATGTCGATCAGCACCGACATGACCGCGATGGCCTTTGGTCATTGCAACAACTTCATCAAGAAAAATGCGGAAGAAGACCAAAATCTGGCGTTCGCCGCGCAGCCGACCAACGCCTGGAGCTTGGGTAATTACGAATACATCGTCAATGCCGACGTCGAAATTAGCGGCAAGGACAGCCCGGCGGTATTGCGCCACTACGCTTGCCGGATTCAGTACGAAAAAGGCGACGACACCTCAGGCGCCGCCGATTTCGAAAACTGGTCGGTGGAAGGCGTCGGCGGTTTGACCGACTGAACCGAATAACTAAAGTCGGACAACGCCAACAAAAAAGCCCGCCAGGTTCCGGAGCTTGGCGGGCTTTTTTATGGGGCTTTAAGCTCTTTCGCCACTTCCGTTAGGCCATTTGCGCTGTTACTTGGCTACACGCAATTCTTTATTCAGGGCTATCCTTAAACCTAAAAAGAGGGGGCGAAACTACCTCGCCCTCATTACCGCTAATAGCGAAAACCTCATATAGGGTCTAGCTTATATTTGGATAATACTAAGTTAAATTAAGGTTCACATAGAATACATTCATTGGAGTAGACAATGCCTAACCAAAAAGTCGAATTGATCGACACAGATCAGATCGATTTTGACCCTGAAAACCCGCGTTTTTACCGGCTGAACAATGCCCACTCTGTTTCGGCTGTCATTGAAGAGATGCTTGACGATGAAAGCGTTCAAGACCTTATGTTATCCATTGGGCAAAAGGGCTACTTCCCTGGAGAACCGTTACTGGTTATTAAAGAAGGAAACCGGTATACCGTGATCGAAGGTAACCGTAGGCTTGCGGCTGTCAAACTTCTAAACGGAGAAGTCTCGCCACCAAGCAGAAGAAAAAACAGTATTGTAACCATCCAATCTGAGGCCGCTGTAACACCTCCCAAACAACTCCCCTGCCTGATTAATGAAAACCGCCGCGATGTTCTTAGGTATCTTGGCTATAGGCATATCACTGGCATCAAAGAATGGGACTCGCTATCTAAAGCAAAATATCTAGCCCAGCTACGGGAGGAATTTTATGCAGATTTGGATGATGCGGCCCAAATGCGCTCTTTGTCCAAAGACATTGGTAGCCGACCAGATTACGTTGCTCAGTTATTAACAGCGTTAAAGCTATATATTCGAGCGGAAGATAAGAATTTTTTTGGCCTTCCAATCGAATCAAAAGATGTGGAATTTTCGTTAATAACAACAGCTCTTAGTTATAACGACATTTCAAATTGGCTTGGTTTGGAAAGCAGAAAGGACATTTCAATGCCTGCCCTTAAAGAGGAAAATTTAAAGCGCGCTTTTGCTTGGATGTTTTCCAAAGACCAACAAGGTAATACTATCCTTGGAGAATCTCGTAAGCTAAAAGATTTGGCAGCAGTCGTTCAAAGTACCGATGCAATTGAGGTGCTTGAGGAAACCGGAAGGCTTTCGGAAGCTTATCTTTATACTGACGGACCTCAAATGGCTTTGGAAAATGCGCTGGACCAAGCAATAAAGAACACGAGGATAGTGTGGAACATGCTGCCAAAAACAAAACCTTTAACTAGCGGGCATTTAGACAAAGCGATCGATCTCTTTGACGAGATAAAATCAATTCGTAACCATATCAGAGAGAAACTGGAGGATTAGGATTGTTAAAAAACCTAGACACGCCTCCGAAGGGCGCCGATCCCTTTATTTGGACAGACTTTATAGAATTACGAGCGATTCTTCATCCAGACAAATGTTTTTCTCGAGGAGAATTAAGTAGTATCGAAAAATGTAACCGTGATATGGGTGGAGGGTTTAATTTAGAGAATCGCTGGAGAGATATAATTAATTTTTCAGGGAATCGTAAAAAAGAATTTGAACATTTCTATCCATTCAATATTTCTGCCGATCTAGACACTATTGAATTTGATTATGCAGGCAGTCCGGCCCACATAGCTTATGTCGGTTTTCTAATTGCTTCTTGTATGAGAAATATTACAAATACCAGGAAATCAGAAGTCGCAAGAATCTTCGAAGAGACATGCTTTGAAATTTTTTCTTCCTTGATGCCTTCTGGCTCAGAAGTCAGGGCGACTTGGGCTAATGCGGGCAAAGCCGCTGTATATACCGGTACACTATATGAAAAAATGAAAGCACTTGCTAAAGATTTGCGCTGTGTTCCAACCTTCGAGGAACGAGATTTTAACAGGCGTGATACTGGAGACGGTGGTATCGACTTAATCGCTTGGCACCCGATGGCAGACGATAGACAAGGAATGCCCATTGCTTTTGCTCAATGTGGTTGTTCCAAAGACGACTGGGAATTTAAGCATTTAGAAGCATCTCCCGCAAAACATCGTAGACACTTTCCAGTAATGCATCTATGGGCGACTTACTATTTTTTGCCCCTTGATTTACGTTTTTCAGATGGCGACTGGGCTTATAAAAGCGACATAGGTGATGCGATTATTGTAGACAGGCTAAGGTTACTCAGAATTTCAGAGCAGAACAACCTGCTTCAAAAGCTATCGGACATGCCGTATGTCGATGAAGCATTGAAGTTTCAGTACCCCTAATAATCCCAAACAGATGGCAACGCCCGAGCCACAGCTTCAAATAATGGTGGCGGCACTGCGTTTCCGACAACCGTGTAACGATTGTTTAAACTGCCGGCCATAGTGTCCGGAAATACCATATCTCGCTTAAAACCTTGCAACCGAGCAGCCTCCCGGTAACTAAAGCGTCGGGCTCTGCCTTCGCTGGCAAAGCGCCAAACGTTGTGTTCCTGTTTAATAAGGTGGGGGCTCATTGGGTGTAACGGCATGTGGCGAGGGTTGGCCACAATGGTTTTTGACGGTTCGCCCCAGCCGCGCCAACGGTTGCGAGACAGGTAATACCAGTGGAAATCCAAGTCGTAGAATTCGCCTTCCGGCCAATCAGGCATGCCCTCAAGCGCACCGCCAATGGTTGCCGTTGGTTCGCTTCGCCCTTCGCCGTGAGTAGGTAGCGGAAATTCGTATTCCAACCCCAAATCGCTTCGCAGGCCCACAATAAAAATCCGTTTCCGGTCCTGCGGTACACCATAATCGGCTGCATTCAATACTTCGGCCTTCACGCTATAGCCAACTTCAGAGAAAACCTTAAATTGGTCTTCCAGCAGGTGCCGGAAATTAGCCCGAACCATACCGGAGACATTCTCGACAATAAATGCTTTTGGTTTGATTTGGTTTAGCGCCCTGGCAAATTCAAGGTAGAGGGTATTAATTTTTCGGGAAGGGTCGCGCACGCCGCCTTGGCTAAAGCCCTGGCAAGGGTAACAGCCTACAAGCAGTTCAGCATCTGGGAAGTGCTGGATTTTTCTGACGTCGCCCAACACATATTCAGTAGCAGGGTGGTTGGCAACGTAAACGTCTCTGGCATAAGGCAAAATATCGTTTGCCAGCAACACTTCAAACCCTGCAGCAAGTAACCCGGCGTCAGATCCGCCACAGCCGGAAAAAAGAGAAATCGCTTTAGGCATGAGGAACCTTGAGGTATTTAGGCATAGAACGCAGTGAGCCACAGTTAAAAATAGCCAGCATTTTAACGGCTTAACATAGTGTTTGATAGCCGGCCAGCCCAACCAGCTTGCGCTTCACGCTAAAAATCCGCGAAGTTTTTCCTCCAAAATATTCTGGGATTTTATTTCGCACTCCCATATAACAAGAACGCTCCATCCCATTTCGGCTAAAGCGGCAACGTTCGCAGCATCGCGTTCACGCCGGGCAGTTAATTTGGGTTCCCAATATTCCAACCGTGATTTTGGAATATGGCCGGTTTTACAATCGTGGTAATGCCAAAAGCATCCATTCACAAATATGGCTTTCTTACGGCCCGGAAACACTATATCTGGTTTACCTGGAAGGCTTTTGGCGTGTGAGCTATAACTGAATCTGGTGTTTGGTAGTTGAAGAGAAGCGGCGTATCTGGTTGATTATTTGTGACCAAACAAAACGATCAACTCCAAGGATACGCCACGATGAAGAAGAGTAATGTAATCGACCTGTCCAGTCGAGAAGAGAATGCCGATCCATTGACCAACCTGATCCGGCAAGGGGCTCGCAAGCTAATTGAGCAAGCCATCGAAGCTGAATTGGCAGCCTATATGGAAGCCTTCAGCGAACGGAAGCTGAGCGATGGTCGGGCTGCCGTCGTTCGTAACGGTTATCAACCGGAGCGCGAGATTCAGACAGGTATCGGGCCCGTGGCGGTGAAGGTTCCCAAGGTTCGGGCGAAAGACGGCCAAGGCGCCACCTTTCGTTCTGCATTGGTGCCACCCTATGTTCGGAAGACGCGTTCCTTGTCAGCCGCATTGCCCTGGTTGTACTTGAAAGGTATTTCCAGTGGTGAGATGGAAGCCGCACTGGAAGTCCTGGTTGGGCCGGATGCCAAGGGATTGTCGGCCAGCACCGTGGCCCGCTTGAAACGCGCATGGGCGGCGGAATATAACGATTGGCGGACCAGTCGCCTGGATCGTGATCAGTGGGTCTATATCTGGGCCGACGGCATTTACAGTGGCCTGCGGACGGAAGATGTCAAGCTGTGTGCCTTGGTTATCATCGGGGTCAATGAGCGCGGTGAAAAACGCTTTCTGGCGATTGAGGACGGCGTGCGTGAATCGACGCAGAGTTGGCGGGAAGTGCTGCTGGGCCTGAAAGCGCGCGGTATGAACAGCCCCAAACTCGCCATTGGCGACGGCGCGATGGGTTTCTGGGCGGCGCTGGATGAGGTTTACAGCAACGCTCGGCAACAACGCTGTTGGGTGCATAAAATGAACAACGTGCTCAATCGCGTTCCAAAAGCGGTGCAACCCAAGATGAAACAGTCGCTGTATGACATATGGCAGGCTGATACCCAGAAGAACGCCGAGCGCGCCTTCGACCAGTTCGCCACGCTCTATGACGCCAAATATCCCAAGGCGGTTGAATGTCTGTATCGCGACCGGCATGAACTGCTGGCCTTCTATGACTTTCCGGCTCAGCACTGGCAAAGCATTCGAACAACCAACCCCATCGAATCAACCTTCGCCACTATTCGCCATCGCACCAAGCGTGCCAAAGGCTGTCTCGCCCGCGATGGCATGTTGCACATGCTATTCAAACTGGGACAAACGGCTGAGAAAACCTGGCGACGCCAGCGAGGATTTGATTATCTCGCCAAAGTGATTACCGGGGTTCCGTTCAAGGACGGCATTGAGCTAGAAACCGGCAATCAGATCGCCGCTTGATCAAGGCCTGAACACCAGATTTGACAATAGCTCTTGGCGTGTAGCCGGTAGCGGTAACCTTGGGAGAACAACATTTTGCGCACGGCGAGTTCAGGGGATGTATTTTTTCCCCGGACCTTGCGCATGATTTCACCACGCTTCTCTTTAGAGACCCTATCCAACCAGTTACAGAAAATGTATTTTTAATAAAGCCAACATGCTAACAGGCAACACTTCAAAATTGAATTTCATTTAAAGCCACACAATCTGCATCCTTGCCAAAATCAGAAGAAGCTAAGGCTTCCACTAGCAAAATGAGAGAATTGGAACCTATATGCGTTTTTTCAGCACAAATGCGGTTTTTCCTGACTTGGTTAAAATTGGTATGAAATCTCCCCATACACCGTTCGCCCAGCTTGCAGGTAAAACGCCGAATATTCCCGGTCCAGTAGGTTGTTGACCGAAAACGATAGATCGATGTTTTTCGTGGCCTGGTAGGCGATACGGGTATCGACCAGGAAATACGGATCGTAACTGCCCGGCACGCCGGTAACCTGGTCCAGGTTCTGGTCGTTGAAGAACGGTTGGCTGACGTAACGGCCGATAATGCCGCCGCTCCATTGCTTGTATTTGATGTCCAAGCCGCCGCTGAACATGGTTTCCGGCAATTGCACCATTTGCTTGCCGACGATCCTCGGATTGGCGGTGTTTTCGGTGATGACCGAATCGTTCAGCGTGTAAGTGCCGTTAAAGTGCAGCCAATCCCAATACAGTTTTTGCCGCAACTTGACTTCCACGCCTTCCACTTCGGCCTTGCCGGCATTCTGGCGTTCGGTCAGGGTTTGCAGCGAGCCGGTCGGTATGCCGCTTTTCGCGTAAATCAGGTCGCTGATATAGTGGTGAAAATAGCTGGCCGCAATTGTGGTGCCGGCAATCGGCGTCGCTTCGCCGCCGACTTCCCAGGAATGCATGGTTTCCGGCGACAAACCCGGATTCGGCTCGGTAATTACGCTCGAGGTCTGGGTATTGCCGTACAACTCGAAGTTGGTCGGCGGCCGGAACGCCCAACCGGTCGATGCGAACAGCTTATAGCCGTCGGCCGGCAGCCAGGTCAGGCTGAACTTGGGGTTGAATTGGCCGACCGAACGCTCCTGGTAGATGCGGGTAAAGGACGGGCTGGTGCTCTGGTTCATGCCGGAGGTGGACCAGTCGTCGTAACGCACGCCCAGGTGGGCGATCAGATTTGGCAAGATCCATAATTCGTCCTGTAAATAGGCCGAATAAATGCTGGATTCGCCTTTACCCAGCGCGGTGCGGGCGGTCGTCGAATCCCAGTTGCGCCAGTTGCCGAGCGCATAACGCGATTGGCCTTCCAGCTCGCTGTGGTTGGCGCCGAAACCGACGGTCAGGAAGTTGCGTTGCTCCCACAGAAACGGAAAGCGCAAGGCGACGTTGGCGTCGATCCGGTTGCTCGGCGTCACCGTCAACTGGCCGGTACCGCCGGTCAGCGAATCCGAGGCGACGTTGGCGAACGGCGAATAGGTTTCGTGCTGCATGTATTGGAAGTCGACACTCAACTTCACGTCGTGGCCAAAATCGTGTTTCAGGTGGCCGAAATAACGGCGGGTGTCTTCGATCGACGGCAAAGAATGCAGAAACAACTGTTCGTAGACATTCAGCCGGGCGCCGCCCACATTCAGGTTATTGCCGACGTTGCCGGACGAGCCGACGCCGATGGCCAGCGGCGTGCCGTCGGTCCTGGTCAGATAGCTGTTGTAGCTGCCGGTATCGCTGACTTCGCTGCGGCTCCAGGCCATGCCGCCGTCGATTTGGGTTTGCGGCGTCAGGTCGTAGTACAAATGCAGCGAGGCATTGTTTTGTTCCCAGGGCCGGCGACCTTTGTCGCCGACGATGAAACGGCGTTCGCCCTGGTTGGTCGTGGTCGGGATCGCACCCAGGACCGGCGTCGTCGCCGCGCCGGACGCGGTCGCTACCGTCACGTAGTCGGACACCGCCCAGTTGTCGCTATCCATGTGGTTGAACGTCAACGAAATGCCCAGACCGTTTTCGAAGCGGTCGCGGTAACGGCCTTTGATGCCCCATTGCTCGACCGCCGCGCCGCCGGCGCCGATGCTGAGCCGGCCTTCGCGCTTGGTCGGCACCTTCGAAATCACGTTCAGCACGCCGCCCATCGCCCCGCTGCCGTATAAGGCCGAGAACGGCCCCGGCACGTACTCCACCTGCTGGGCGTCGTCCATGTTCATGATGTTCCAGTCGACGTTGCCGTTGCTGCCGGTGTTGACCGGCAGGCCGTCCACCAGATACAGCGAACGGTTGGCGCCGCTGACGCCGTGAAAACTGGACGAGGCGACGCTGGAGCCGGGAAAGCTGGTGCCGTAGGCGCTGCCGCGCAGGTAGACGCCGGGGATGTCCTTCAGCGCATCGCCGATGCGCTGCACCAAACGGTTTTCGGTGTTGTCGGCGGTAATCACGCTGACGTTGGCCGGCGCCAACGCCGCCTGCATTTCCGAGCGGGTAGCGGTCACCAGCGTTGCTCCCAGCGTTTCTTCGCTGTCCTTGGTTTTTTTGGTCTCCAGGGTTTCGGCGGCGCTCTCCGCCTCGGCATCCGCCGCCCAAGCAGCTTGGCCTTGGACCAACCCGGCCAACGCCAGAATAGCCAAACTATGTAAACGAGACAATTTCAGTTCCTCCTGTGTCCTTATCGCGTGGTTTGCGCGTATTTTGTCGGAATAATATTTAATTCTTCTTACATCGAATGCGGGTTTTGCCGTATTGATGCACCGATTTTCGAAAGTTTGTGCCGGCCCTGGCCGGCGCGACGGCGGCAAACTTTGCCTGCCGCCGTCGCGCTCAATTGACCATTACTCGCCGGCTTTGGCCTCGGCTTGCTTGCGCTCCAGGTAGCCGCGCCAGTAACCGGCCGCGAACAAGGCCAGCACGCTGAGCAACAGCCACCAGTTCTGTTCCGGGCTCAGCGCCTGTTGCTGTTCGCCTTTGTCGTTGGCGACTTTCTTCTCTTCCATCTCGTAGCCTTCCAGCGGCTGGTTGGCGTTCGGCGCGGCGGCTTTCGCGGCCTTGGCCGCATCCTGCTGCTCGGCCAGTTTGGTGATCTCCGGGCTGCTGCAAGTGTCCTTGTTGCAGGCCACGCCTGCCTTGGCGATCACTTCCTGATTGACCTGCTCCAGTTTGGCTTTCACGGCCGGATCGGCCTGCCAGTAACCCTTGTTGATCGCCACCAGCATCCGGTCCACCATGGCTTGGTAAGCCAGCAGGTTGTCGGCCTGCTCGAACTTTTTCTGGATGTCGAGCTGGTATTTGTCCTCGACGTAGGTCTCGTACATGGCCTGCCATTTCTCGGCGCCGACCGCTTCCGGCACCGTCACCTGCCAACCCCAGAGGTTTTCCGCCACCATGTTGATGAAGCGGGCGCCGGCGTAACCTTCCTTCAACATCGACTCGATCCACTTCGGGTTTAGGTAGCGTGCCTGCATTTCCCGGCCTTGATACCGCTCTAGGGTTTCTGTCTTGGCAGCGGTCGGATCGGATAAGTCGGCGACCAAAACTTCCGGAGTTTTGCCATTGACCTGCCGCGCCGCCAGCGCCGTGCCGCCCAGATATTGGAAGAAGTCGTCACCGTCCAGCGAGGCGTAGACGTTGCTGGAGCGACTGTGAATCACAGCGTCGGTGTCTTTCAACGACAGTTTGAACAGGTCCACCGCCAGCGTCGCGTCCTTGCTGGCAGCCTCGCCCCAATGGCCGCGGCCGTAGACGTGGTGCATGCGGTTGAAGAACACGTCGGCCAGTTGCTTTTCGTCGGTCCAGGTGTTGGACAGCGGAATCGCCCGGTCCAGATTGGTGCCGTAAGCACCGGACGGCACGCTGAACAAGCGGGCCGAAGCCATGTCCAGCGCTTCCTCGGGCTTCAAGCCGCGTTTGACCAATTCGGCCTGGGTTTCCTGGATATGCCGGCGCAGCGGATTATCCGGCTCGTCCTGTTCCTGGGCCTTGGTTTCGGCCTGATCCAACAATTTGATCACCGACGCGAACAAATCCCGGTACAAACCGGACGGAATGATGGTGACGTCGACCCGAGGCCGGCCCAGTTTGTCGCGAGCAATTACGTCCACGCCCTGAGTGCGGCCGCGTTCGTCCCAATGCGGTTTGACGCCGAGCAGATGCATGATTTGCGCTTCCATCACGCCTTCGTGGCGCGAGCTTTCCACGCCCCACAAATTGAACACCAGCCGCTCCGGATAATGGCCGTGCTGCTTTTTGAAATCGGCGACCACTTGCTCGGCCAGTCGCGCGCCTTCGTTGTACACCGCCTCGCTGGGAATCCGCGACGGATCGAAACCGTACAAATCCTTGCCGGTCGGCAACGCGTCCGGGTTGCGCAACGGGTCGCCGCCGCTGCCGGCCGGGATGTAGCGGCCGGCCAGTGCATCGATTAGCGCGTTCATTTCGGCGTTGGCGCTGTCGGCAATCAGTTTGGCCGTGGCCTGGACTTTTTGTTTCAACGCATCGCCTTTCAGCTTGGGATCGCGGGCGACGATGGCTTCGGCGAAACGCTGTCTGGCCGCTTCGTCCGGCGCCTTGCCGAAGGTGTGCAAACCCATCGGCACTTTCTTTTCGCGGATTTCCTTCAGGTAATGTTCCAGCTCTTCCAGTTGCTCGCCGGTTTCGGCCCGTTCCATTTTCAGGTCTTTCAATAAGCCGGCCTTGGCGGCGATCTGGTTGATCTCGTCCAGCCTGATCTTGGCCAGTTGCTCGCTTTTCTGCGCGGCGACGTTGTAGTCATCTAATAAGCCGGCCAATTTCGCCAATTCCGGATTCAAATCGGCTTTATCCAGCGGCGGTGTCATGTGCGAAATGATGGTCGCCATCGCCCGGCGCTTGGCCTGCAAGGCTTCGCCGACATCGTCCATGATGTAGGGGTAAATCTGCGGCACGTCGGCCATCAGAATCTCGCCGGGATCGGCGGCCGTAAAGCCCACTTCCTTGCCGGACAGCCATTCGTGGGTGGCGTGGGTGCCGAGATGAATTATCGCGTCGGCGCGGTAGCCTTTTTGCAGCCACAGATAAAACGCCACATATTGATGGTGCGGCGGCATGGTCACATCGTGATACAGCTTTTTGACGTCCTGCTCCCAGCCGCGCGACGGTTGCGGGGCTAAAAGCAGATTGCCGTATTGCAGCGCCGGCAGGATCAAAAAGTGTTTGCCTTTAGCGTCGGTCCAGGCGCCGATTTTGCTGTCTTCTGGTTTGCCCCAAGACTTGAGCATGGCGGCTTTAAAGGTTTCCGGCAACGTGGCGAACCATTTTTGGTAATCTTCGATCGGCAACAACACCGCCCGGCCACTGGCAGCAGCCTCGGCGATCGCGCCCGGTTCCCAGTTGCCCAGATTGATGCCGTGATTTTTCACGGCCGCTTTCAAGGCATCGCCATCTTGCGGCGCATTGCCCAATTGATAACCTTCTTTACGCAGCCGCTCCATGATCTGCAGCAATGACTCCGGCAGCACGTTCAAGTACGAGGCGCCGATATTTTCCTTGCCGGGCGGGTAGTTGTAATACAGCAGCGCGACTTTTTTGTCCGTGTTGGCGGTGCTGCGCAATTTAGCCCACTTATCTAACCGGTCGGCGTAGCGGGCGATGCGTTCCGGGATCGGTACTTCCCGGACGAAATCCTGGCCGGTGGCTTTATCGTGCACACTTTCCTTGCTGGCCACCACAGTTGGGGCGATTTCGCCAGCGAATTCCGGCAAGGCCACTTGCCAGGCCCGCTCCATCACGTCCAGGCCGGTTGCGGATTCGGTCCATTGCACCTGGCTTTGGCTGTTCAAGGCGATGCCGTTCAACACCGGCACGCCGAGATAGGTCAAGGCCGGCACGGTTTTGTCCGGGCTGGCGCCGATCTTCAAGGCCAGTGCAGCAATGGCTTCGACCCGGGATTTACCGTTGCCGTCGAGCAGCATTTTTTCCAGCGTCTTGTCGTAGGGGTAACCGAATACCGGCAGCACGTTGTAGCCCTTGGCTTCCAATTGTTCGGCCAGCGTTTTTACGGTATCGGTCTGGCCGGACAGCGCCGACGAGCGGTAAAACAAAATCGCGATCCAGCGCTGGCCGGCTTTATAACCGGCGTAAGCCTTTTGATAGCTATCGAAGTCGGCAAACAATTGCTTGCTGCGTACATCGAAGGCGCCGATTTCCGGCTGGGCTTGCGGCGGTGCGATGTCTGCCTGGATATTTTTGAATTTGGCCAAGGCCAATCGGATCATGTTGGCGGCATTGTCCGCGCCGCCGGCCGACATATAGGCTTGCAGCTGTTTATCCAGTTGCAGGCCATAGTCGGCGAAATCGGCGTCGTAACTCAAACCCACCGCATACAGTTTGCCGCCGCGCGCGGCGATCTGTTTAAACACCTCGCCGCCCTCGCGCAGAATGCCGCGGCCGGTGATTTGCGCCAATACCAGATTGGACTGTTGCAGTTCGGCTTGTTCGGCTTGCGCCAATTTGGAGCTGGAATACAGCCGCAACTTGACGCCTTGCAACAGCGGATCGTTTTGCAGTTTGGATGTGGCGGCGACGGCGGTTTGCGAATCCAGGTCGCCGAGAATCAGGCTCAGGTTTAGCTGCGATTGTTCCGCGAATGCCATAGCGCTAAACATCCATAGCAAAACACATAACAGCCGGCCAAAGTGTTTATTCGGGTACATAAACCACCTTGCCGTCGTTCAATCGATAGGCTGTCCCCAAACGCTCGCCGGAACCGCTGAGTTTGCGGTCGGTAACTTTGGATACCTTGATTTGCGAGCCTTTCTTGCTGACGATTTCCATGGTGCCGTCGGCGTTTTCCTTGGTCATCGTCACGGTCGATTCGGGATTCATCAAATCCAGCATGTTGTAAGCCATGAACAAGGCCACCATCATGCTGACGATGAACACCACGCTGGCATCGAACAGGTTGGCGACGCCGGCAATCGGGTCTTCCAGCGGTTCGCTGTTGCGGTGCAGATTAGAGCGTCTCAGATAGCGCATGGCCGTCCTCCTCGATTGCCAAATCCTGCACATCCAACACCCGGCTCGCAGCCAGTTCGGCCTGATGCCGCATCGCCGCAAAATCGGCACGCAACCATTGCTCGCGCACCAAAGCCACCATATAGGCAATCACGCTGCAACCCAGGCCGGTGACGGTGGCGGTAAACGCGGTGACCATGCTGCCGGCCATGCTGGGAATGTTGCCTTCGGCCAAGGCGGCCAGCGAAATACCCATCGGAATCAAGGTGCCCATCAGACCCAGTGCCGGACCGAGTTTGATGACAAAACGAATTTGATCGAGTTTGACCAATTGCCGGTGCTCGTGGGTTTGCAGCAACAGCTCCAGCTCCACGTCCAGCGGCGCTTCGGAATGGTTCTTTTTACCCAGCGTCACCGCCAGATCCAGACTGAACAGGCGCACGGTACGCGAACCGGCCTTGCGCCTATCCAGCCATTCTTGCAGCAATCGGCCGCTGGCGTAGACCGAATAGGCCGCCAACGATGTGACGATCAGCAATACCGGCAGGTATAACGATGACGAAATTTGGTACAGAACGGTTTCTAATAAGTGGGTAAGTTCCACGGCCTTCCTCCTCAAGCATTTTTGTAGTTGTTTTAATAAAACTTTTTTAAATTCAATCCGTTATCAATCGCTCGGCGTGTGCCTGTGCCAAATCGCAGGCAATAGCCATCCCTGGCTGGTAACAGCCTTTTTTTCGGATCGGAAATCGGTCCCGGCCACAGCGGGCCGGGTGAGTAAAACTTTCGGCGGACTAAAACGCTGCCGCCGGTCGGCGCCGGTTACAACATGGTTCGTTCCACCAGCCAGAAGGCGCCCATCAAACTGACCGCGACCGAGCCGCCCTTCAAAAACCGGCCGGCGGTTGCGACCTGGCTGTTCAACCACCAAATCAGCGGCAGGACCAAGGCCGCGACGGCAATCTGTCCGGTTTCTATCCCTAAGTTGAACGCCAGCAGCGGCACTAAAATCCCGCTGTCGGCCGCCGAGATGTTCATTTCCTGCAACACGCCGGCGAAGCCGAAGCCGTGGATCAAACCGAAGCCGAAGGTCAGCCAATGCCGGCCTTGCGGTTGGTCGCCGCGAATAATGTTTTCGAGGCCGACGTAGATGATCGTTGCGGCGATGAACGGCTCGACGAAACTGCCGGGCAATTCGACCAGCCGCAAACCGGCGCAGGCCAAAGTGATGGAGTGGGCGATGGTGAAGAAGGTGATGATCTTCAACGCCGGCCACAAACTATGCGTTACCGCCAGCAATGCGAACAGGAACAGCAGGTGGTCGTAGCCGGTCAGGATATGCTCGATGCCCAACTTGAAAAAGTCGCCGAACGCCGCGAACGCAGCTTGGGGGGCTGCCGTGTCCGCGGCGGCGGCGAGCGTCAGGTCGAGTTGGTCGTCGTTGCGGCCCAGCATTTTTTCGGCCAGCGTTTTACCGGCGGCGTTGCGCACAGTCAGATATTGCTGGTGGCCGTCCGGCAGCAATGCCAGAAAGCCGGATTGCAGCCGTAACTGCCGCTGCGCCGCTGCCGGATAAACCATCTGCACTTGAGCGTTGTTGCGGCCGTCGAAACTGGCCTGGCCGGGTTGGCTGTGCAGCTCGGTACCGTCTGCGCTGATACGCAACTGTTCGGCCAGCAGTTTGGCGATGGCGGGTTTGGCCGCTTCGCGCTCGGCGTCGCTAACTTCGGCGTCCAGATCGCTGTCCATCGGTACGAAGGCTTCGATATCCTGCAACGCAAACGTGGCAGTTGCCTCGATATGGTCCGGTTTTAGCGCCAGATCCAGCGAACTGAGTCCGGGCGGGTGGGCGTGGGCGCGCCCGGCTGCCAACGCCAGCAGTAACAGCGGCAGCCGGGAAGCCGCAATTCGAATTGCCATGCCGCCGACCTCAGAAATTGATCGTTATCGTGCCGCGGAACATGCGCGGTTCGACCGGATGCTTCAACAGGCCGAACTGGTTGGCAGAACCGTTCGGATAGGCCGACTCGTAGGCATAGGCGATGTCGTTGCTTTGCGAACCGAGGATGTTGAATACGTCGATCTCGAATTTATAACGTTTCTGTTTGTAGCCGGCGCTGAGGTTGACGATGTTGGTGTCGCCGGACCAATAATCGACGTTGGTGTTCGGATCGCGGTCCAGATAGACCCGGCCGAAGTGGCGCAAGCGAATCGAGCCGAACAAGCCGTTCGGAGCTTCGATAGTGGCGCCGGTGGACACCACGCGGCCTACCGAGTTCGGGATATACAGATTACTGTCGGCGTATTTGGCGGTGGTCAGCGCAAAGTCGGCATCCAGCGTCAGCCAGTCGAAAGGTTTGTAGTAGTTGGTCAGTTCGACGCCGTAACGGTGCGATTTGCCGGTGACGTCGGTAGTGCCTTCGTCGCCGACGAACACCAGCTCCTGGCTGGACTCCAGCCACCACAGCGCGAAGGTGCTGTTCAGGCCCGGCACGTAATTGCTGCGGATGCCGGCCTCGCCGCCGCGCGACCAGGCGGCAGGGCGTATCCGAGCGGCAGCCGCATCCACCGGACTGCCATCGTTCGGATTGGCTTGCAACGTGGTGCCGCGCGCATCGTTGGAGTGGTAACCGTAACCGGCGTTAAAGAAAAACTCGGTATCCGCCCATGGCCCCAAAACCAAGCTGATTTTCGGGCTGACCATAACCTTGCCGCGGCTGCCGGAGTTGGCGGCGTTGATTGCCGGGTCTTGGTTACGGTTGTCCAGCACCTCGACGTCGTTGTTGATGAAATCGCCGCGCAAACCGGCGATGGTGCGCACCTTGTCGTGCCAATGGGTGGTGTTTTTGAAATAAGTGCCGACCGTGGTTACGCCGACGTTGCTGCGGCTGACGGTGTTCATAATCCGCCTCGCCTCGGTTTCGTAAAGCCCCAGGCCCATGATCTGGTCGTTGCGGAATTGCAGGCCGACGCTGTTATCCATCTCGAAACCGAACAATTTGTTGTAACGGGTATGCTCGAAATGGCCGCCGGTCTGTACCCGTTGTTCGGTTTGCAGAATCTGGTCGCCGCCGGCGCCGCGGGTAAAGCCGCTGAAATTGGAATACAAGTCCAGGTCGGTATACAGCGCATAGATATTGGCGTCGTTTTTCCAATTGTCGCCTTGGTTCCAGAAACTGCCGGACAGGCTGTAGCGGTTGGTTTTGCCGCCGTCGGTCGGGTCGAGGGAGCCGTAAAGTCCGAGGCTGCCGTTGTCGATTGCCGCCTGCGGTATCTGGTTGGTGGCGGTCCAGCTGTTGGTGTAGGCCTTGCCGTTGATCGATAAGCCCCAATCGTCGCCGCCCAGCGTGTAACGCAACTGGCCGTTGAATTTCTTCGAGTCTTCCGGCACTTGCCAGACGCCGTCGTACAGGTTGAATTCGCCGGCATAGAGTAAATCGCCGTCGCCGACTTTCATCGAATTGGCAACCAGGGTCCGGTAGTAATCGAACGAGCCGGCGGTGAATTTCAAAATGCCCTGATCCAGTTTGTCCATCGTGAACATCTTGGCGTAACCGGCGGCCGAGAAGTCGCCGACCTCGGCATAATACGGGCCTTTGCCGTATTCGACCTTTTTTACCAACTCGGGAATGATGCTGTTGATGTCCATGTAACCCTGGCCGTGGGCGTGGGTGGTCATGTTCATCGGAATGCCGTCGACGAAGGTGGTGAAGTCGGTACCGTGGTCCAGGTTGAAGCCGCGCAGGAAATATTGGTTAGCTTTGCCGGAGCCGCTGTGCTGGGTGGCGATGGCGCCGGGCACGACTTCGACCAGTTCGCCGTTGCGCGAGAACGGCCGGTTTTCGAATTGCTTCTGGCTGACCTCGCCTTGCGAGGCCGAGCCGGCGATACCGATCAGATTTTTGCCGCGGCCGTCTTCCTCGACTTGCACGGCTTCCAGTTCTTCGGACTTTTCCGCTTTTTTGCCTTTGTTGGCGGCTTTGGTTGCCGGCTTGACATCTTCGGCTGCGGCCACGATTGCCGTATCGGTCGTTTCCGGCGCCGGCTCGGCCATTGCGTCGGCCCAAGCCAAACCGAGGGCGACTTCCAGGCCGACGGCCAACAGGGTTTTCGGGAACAGCGCGGCGCGCCGGGCAGAGCGTGGTCGGTACATAGTCGTCCTCATAGTGCTAATATCGTTGCGGTCGTTTTTGTTGTTAACACCGGTCTTATGCCGGTTTGGAGTTTGGAAGCGGTGGCGCTTGCCGCGAATAAAGTGGCTAGCGAATGGTTCAGGGATAAGGCGGCGTCGGCTGAATAATCGGCTCGACTTTGAAATAGCGTGCGGCCTGAGCCTGCCGCAGACGGCTGGCCGGCAACAGGCGCGGCCGGGGGTATAAATGCGCCAGGCAGAACCATGGCAGGCGACGCAGCAGGCGTCGGGTCGGCGCAGGTAAATAAATTTGGTTTCGGGATGGCGCGGAAAGAACCGGCGCGGAGTTGCTGAACGGCTACAGCGGCTAGAGCGGGGATACAGCGAAATGCGGAGAAAATCGGGGCGAGGCGGGCGGAAACGGCAAACGGCGGCGAGGTGCGACCGACACCGCTGCTGAGCAATTGGGTACCCGGAGTCTGGTTGATATCCGGAAAGCGTTGTTTGAATCCGCTCAGACCGTTGCCGGCCAAATCGGCTAACGCCACTCCGTAAACACCCGCCGTCGGCAATACGCTACGCGCGGCCGAAACGACATGAGCGAATGTGCCGGAAACCCCGGCGGCCGCCTTAACTATCGCCGCGTTGGCGCGATGGCTCGCCACGGCGCTGGTGCAAGCCTGGGAATCCCTGGCGGCGCCGGCAGCGTCCAGCCCTCGGCCGCGGTAGCCGGCCGGATTGGCGGAGTAAAACGCCGCGTCCGCGCTCCAATGGGCGACATCCGTGGGTTCCGCCGTTTCGGCCGGGCCGGCTTTGGCCCATACGGATTGCGAAAACATCGCGGTCAGCAGAAAAGTCGCGGCCAACACCGCCAATTTGGCGACCAAAATCCCGGCGCCGTGCAGCAGCAAAGTCGCCAACATAAAGCCCAGCGTATAAGAAATCAGGCTGGCGGAAGTCGAAATTTCCTGGCCGTGGGCAAAACCGTGGAAGAAGGCGAAGAAAGCGACGATCAGCACGTTGATTTTGCTGCTGAAGCGAATCTTGCGCGTAATCAGTAGCGCGAATACCGCGCAAGACAGCAGAATGATGCCTTCGACGCTGGGTATCGTAATACCGGCCGCGCCGGCCAAACCGCCCAGACTCATCACGCCGACGAAGGCCAGCGGCAGCATCCAGACGGCTTGGCCGCGCAATTGTGCCGCCCAAATACCGACCGCCAACATTGCCAGCAAATGGTCCCAACCGGCCAGCGGATGGTTGAAGCCGTTGCTCCAGCCCAACGTATCCAAGCCGAAAAAATGCGCACCGAATAAGGCCGCGACCGCCAGTAACGGCAAGCCGAAGCCGAGCAGCCGCAGCCATGCGGGCGACAATTCGGATCGGGTGCGGGAACGGCGTAATGTCATGGTTTAACGACGGAAAAAGCCTTAAGAATTCAAATCAAATGCCGGTTAAGACGAATAGGGAGCGAATCATACGACACCTATCACAATTTTAAAAATTATGAATAATAAATAAAATGTCTTATCATGCGCCGAATTCGCGCTGCCGAGCCGGTTCAACTGTGCGGATGCATGTGGGAATGGCTGTGGCCGTGGTGGTCGTGCTGGTGGCTGACTGCGGCCATTTTGACCGGTACCAGGTTCAGCGCGGCATGGCGGACGCCGGTTTCGGCGGACAGCTTGTCGGCAAACGCCCTAATGCGTGCGGTCAGGCCGCGCAGAAACAAGCTTTCCAGGCAGTCGTCGTGGTCCAGGTGCACGTGCATCGACGATACGACCAGATCGTGGGCATCGTGCTGGTGGCTGGTCAGGCGTTCCGCCAGGTTGCGTTCGTGGTGGTTGTAGACGTAGGACAGCGTGGCGATGCTGTAAATGGCCTCGTCGCGCACCAGGCGCTTGGTTTCGATTTCCTTGCGCAGCAGGTCGCGGACGGCTTCGGAGCGGTTGGAATAGCCGCGGGCCGCGATCCATTGGTCGAACTCGGCGGCCAGTTCGTCGCTGAGAGAGATGGTAAAACGTTCCAAGGTCGGCTCCTCTTATTATCGTTATATAGGAACCGGCGATTATAGCCCAAGCGTTGCCGGCACAAGCGGCCGCGGCGGGATAGCGGCGGCAACGCCCAATTCGACAAGAGCCGGTTAACGGCCGTTTATTCGCGGGAGAGCATCGATGTCCGCCGGACATTACACGCACGACAATTTCGGCAAAACCGTGATGCGCAGCCAGGTTGCGATCGCTTTATTACTACTGCTGTGTTTGCCGCTGGCGAACTTCTGGTTTCCCAGCGCTTACAGCATCAAGGCCGGCATCCACGGCCTCAGTGCGATTTCGGCGCTGGCCGTCGGCACCTATCTGACCCATCGTGCCTTGCCGTTGGTCAAGGGCATGCAGGTGCAACTGCAATCGTTGCGACGCTGGGTATTGGCCGCAACTCTGTTGAACCTGGCCGGGGCGATCAGCGGCAACTGGATTTACATGCGTTACCGCGGCCAGGACGGCCCGCGCGACTGGATTCTGGAGCGGGTGCCTGCCATCCACAACGTGCTGATGGAGTTCAAGGAGTTCGTCTCGTTGTTTCCGTTTCCGTTGATGCTGTCGGCCACCGCGCTGCTGTATTACTACGGGCTGCCGATGCAGACTCGCCGCGACCTGTGCCGCTTTGTCGGCATCACGATCCTGGTGTCGTGGAGCTTCCTGCTGCTGGGCTTCGTCGTCGGCCTGGTGCTGGCCAAGCTGCGCTTTGTCTGAACTGGCGGAACCCGATATGCAACACCCAACCGAATCGAATTCTCATCCGCTGTATTCCGGCCCGGTCGTGGCAGCCAGTCTGGCTCTTTTGCTGGCATTTTTGACCTTGATGGTCAGCCACCATATTTCCCGGCTGTCGCCCGGCCTGGATAAGCTGGTGCACAGCTACGGTTACTGGATCCCCGGCTCGCAAGGCAAAGGCCCCGACGGCAGTATCGGCTCTTACACCGGCAAGGAAACTCTGGCTATCGGCGTCTGGCTGTTGAGCTGGCTGGCGTTTCACCTGATGTGGCGCAAGCAGGATTTGGATTTGGCGGCCTGGACCCGGATTTTTGTCATCAGCCTGGTCGCGATTACGCTGGGTTTCTTCCACCCGTTGTCCGATCCGCTGGTGCTGTTCATCGCCGGTTTTTTTGGTCTGCCCTGAGTAAAAACCATGCCTAAATTAATAAATCTAGCCGTCTCGGTATTGTTGGCATTAGCCAGCCCGGCCAGCATTGCCGAGGGCGTATTGCTGAAGTCCGACCCGAAACACAACGCCGAGGTGGCCAATTTCGACGGCACCGTCAAATTTTGGTTCAGCGGCAATGTCGGCGAGCGCTCGCCGTCGGTGGTCGTGGTCGATGCCCAGGGCAAACGGGTCGACAACGGCGACACCCGCCTGGTTTTGGGCGAGCGCCACCGGCTAACGGCGACGACGCAACCGCTGCCGCCCGGACCTTACGCCGCCCGCTACCGGGTGATTACCGAAGACGGGCTGGTGGTCAGCGGCATCTCCAAGTTTACCGTCGTCGCGGCGACGAGTACGGAGGCCAAACCATGAAACTATTGGCCGCGTTGATACTGGCCGTTGCCGCCGTCGGCCAAGCCCAGGCTTCGGTCCCGCTAGGCGGTAATCGCAAAGGTGCGGACGGCAATTACGACCTCTACGGGTGCATGCTCAGCAACGACTACTACGTCGTCAACTTTGCCGCCTACCAGCTCGACCCGAATCAGGCCAAGGACGACAAATCCATACCGCAAGCCGAATGCGTCGATCTGCCGCGGATCGGCAAAACCCAAATCGCCGTCGACCTGCTGGACCTGGACGTGCGGAAGAAACCGGTTGGCCTGAAGATTTTGCGCGAGGACGGCCAAGCCATTGCCGAAGTACCGATGGCCGTCGTCAAGCAAGGCGTATTGACCGCCAGCGTCGATTTCAAAACTGCCGGCAAATACCAAGCCGTGTTGTTGGTGGAAGACTCCGATCTGCACACGCCGGTGGAAACCAGCGCGTTGCACATGCCGCTGACAGTGGCTATGGCCGTGGCGCCGTCGGCAGCCAACGCCGGCAGCGGCAAAGGGCTGGGCGTGGTGTTCGGCGTGCTGGGCCTGTGCCTGGCTTTGGCCGCCTATTACATACCGCGTCTGCTAAAACCGCACGGCGAAAGCAGCCCGCCGTAACCGGGCGCCGCCGCTGCGCCGACGGTTCCGCTTCGGCCCGACCTTGCGCGTCCGGCCACCATCCACCAACAGGGAATCACTATGAGAGCGACACCAACCAAACCGATTCTGGCGCTAACGCTGGCAAGCCTGCTGGGCGCTTGTGCCCATCCGGGCCGCCATGAACAGGAGGCGGCCGGCTTCGTGCCCGGCCTGGGCGAAATCATGGCTCAAACCGCGACGCGCCACGCCAAATTATGGTTTGCCGGCCAGGCACAGAATTGGGCGCTGGCCGCTTACGAAGTCGACGAACTGCACGAGGGCATCGAAGACGCCGGCAAATACCATCCGACTCACAAAGATATTCGCCAACCGATTCCGGACTTGCTGGCGCAGTATTTGGACCAGCCGCTGGCCGCGCTGGACCAAGCCGTCAAAACCAAAAATCAACAGGCATTTATCGCGAATTACGATAAGCTTACCGCTGCCTGTAACGCCTGCCACCAAGCCACCGAATTCGGTTTCAATGTCGTGGTGCGCCCCAGCTTCAACCCGTTCGCCAACCAGGCGTTCTGAGGTACGGCCTCGTTCGTTTAGCATGGGCGGTTGCCGCGGCCGGGCGTAGCGGTAATTCACCCATATTCAGCAAGCGAACACTATGTCTAACTTTTTACCGCGCCGGACTGCAGCCTGCCTGCTGCTGCCGGCTACTTTCGCCGCCACGGCCGGCCCGGTCCGCGACGATTTCGGCGTCTGGATCAGCAACACCTACCAAACCGACTTCGGCGGCAGCCCTTATCTGGCATTTCTGGAACTGGCGCCCCGGACCAAGACCGATAACGACCAGTTCGCCCAGATCATCGTCCGGCCGCTGGTCGGTTACAAGCTGACAAATAAACTGCAACTGTGGGCCGGTTACACCTGGCAAGGCGAATACAGCGAGCAGAGCGACTTCGAATTGGCCACCAACGACGCGATGCAACAGTTGCAGTGGGTAGACAATTGGTCGCCGGAGTGGAATTTTCAGTACCGTTTCCGGCTGGAACAGCGCTTTTTCTCCGAGGAAGACAACGTCGCCCACCGCATGCGGCATCGGTTTCGCTTGGTGTACTCGATACCCGACAGCAAAGCCTACCTGATCGGCATCGACGAGCTATTCGTTTATTTCAATTCGCTGGACGACGGCCGTCTGGCGCGTTCGGTGCAAACCGGCATCAACCAGAACCGCAGTTATGTCGGCGTGGGTTATAAATTGACGCCGCAACTGAACGTCGACACCGGCTACCAACTGCAATACGTGCACAACTACGGCGCGCCGGATTTGGTCAACCATGTCTGGTTTACCAACATCAACGTCAATTTCTAATACTTTTCCTGCGCGCAAAAAAAGGGCGGCTCAGGCCGCCCTAGTCGATACATGAAACAGAAATCTCTGTAACTCTGTTACTGGAATTTGGTCAGACCGGCAAAGCCTTCCCGAGCTTCTTTCAACTCTTTTTCGGCGCCGGCGAAATCGGATTTTTTAGCCAGTTCTCTGGCTTTTTTCATTTTCAAAACCACTTTGTCGCGTTCGAACTCGAACTTGTAGTTGGCGCTCAATTCGCTAGCGCTTTCTGCTACTTCTTTGATCAGGCTGGCGACTTTTGCCGAATCAGCCGAAGGAATTGCATCCAGAGCTGCCTGGATTTTGCCATCCACTTCTTTCAATACTTCAGGCACGCTTTTTTTGACTTCTTTTGCCAGCGTAGAGCCGGAAAAGCCTAAGATCGAAAAAAACAGTGTGAAAGCGATAAATACTTTTTTCAATGACATGTGTGTTCTCTTGGTAAATAAAACTATTGGGTAAAGCGAATTTTCCTGGTTTGCGATTGAACTTTGCTGACGGGTAACTCCTTTGGTTGAAATTATTTTTTACTGTGAGCTTAATTTATTCGGGTTGAGCTCCGCCGGGCTTGCCCGGCCAGTAACGCCGCGATGCCGAGATTTGCGGCAACGCCGATGGCCAATTGAATTAATGTCGCCACTGTAAAGCCGGCGGTATAACCCAGTGCATCGGCATCCAGCCAAATATCGTAGGCATGGACATAGCCGTGGGATACCGCGACGCTGGCGACCAGCGGCAAAGACAGTGCCCAGTGCAATTTCCACCCCGACGCCAGTAGCAGCCCCAAAACCAAAACGCTCGTGTACATCAGCGTTTCGGGGTGGGCAATCTCCAGCGGAATTAAAGCCAGACCCGCGCCCAACAACAGCAGCATCAGGAACGCCGATCCCAGCGATACGACAGCTCGGCCACCGCCGCTGCGGCATATCCACAAACCGACCGCAAGCATCGTCAAAAGGTGGTCAGAGCTGGAAAAAGGATGCAGCAATCCGCTGCCGAAACCGACCGTTTCGCCGGCCCAATGGAAAGGGTGCGCATAGGCCGGCAGCGAACCGGTTGCAAACGTTAATATCGTTAGCAAGAAATGCTTAAGGAACTGACTCATGGTGGCCTCTGCCTGCGCCGGGTTATAGTGACACTGAACGTTGTTCAAACGGCGCCACTCCGAAATGGTGGTTTGGCGGCACCAGACTGACTTTGGAGGGCATCAGCGCCGGCACCACGCAAACGCGGCTATCTTAACAAAAATATGAACTTTTAATAATATTTCATATTAGAGGCGTAAGCGCACCTGATAGAGGAAAGTTTGCCCGAGCAACTAGGGTCTATCGACTGTGCCGGCGGCAAACGCAAAATGCGGCGGATGGGTCCCTCCTCCTGCTAAACGGGGCGGCGACCCAACGGAAACCAGACTGCCAACGCCCCTGCCATCAACCAAAACGCCGCCGGCAACGGCACGGCGGTTATCGATAAATCGTCCATCGCGAAATATGCGGGAGTGTTCATGCCGAATTGACCAACGTCGCTGGAGGTAATCGCAAATTTCAATCCGGTAATCGAACTCAACGATGATAAATCCACCCATTGCCAACTGTTGACCACATAATCCAGCGCGTTGTTGGCAAAGCGATAATCCGCCAGATAATAATCCACGCTTCCGGTTTCAGTATTGCCGTTCCAGCCTGAAATCGACAATTTCAGCCAATCGGCGTCATTGCCGCTGGCACCGCCGAATTTTTTGGCGAAACTATCGCCATTCAGCATCGATAACGCCGTATAGGTGGTATTGGTCACGTAAAAACCCTGCGCTGCGACCGGACCGGTAAAGCTGACCGCGGCATTGTCGGCACCCAGCGTATAAGCGACACCAAAATTATTACCGCTGTGTGCTTGGCCGGCGAATACGCTGTATTGATTGTCAAAAGCCGGGTTCGTGGTATCGGTCATATTCGAATATGACCAACCGGCCCACGATGTCACACCACCCCAATCGGTAATTTGATTGGCGAAATGGGCGTCGCCAGAGCTAAAACCGCCCGTTGTCGGTTCGTACAGCGGCACGGACGGATCAACCGTGCCGGACCAGTAACTATTCGGAGCCAGTGATAGATTATCGAAACTGCTTACGGAAGCGTGCGCATTGTGCGCCATGATCAATCCCAGCAAGCTGGGTAATAAAATCGGTTTCATCGTGTTGTCCTTAAAAGTTTATAAAAGAAGCTAAACGCTTGATTTGCGGCGTAGGCCGGTGAAAAACGGCAAGGCGCTGAGCAGCAGCCAGGCAGAGGCCGGTAGCGGCACGGCGGCAACTCCCAAATTTGAGTGCAATACGCCCAACGCTTCCAGATCGAAGCCGGCGCTGCTGGTGGTTTTGTAGGGATCGTAGACTTTGTTGCCCAGCGAATCTTTTTCAGTACCGTTGCCCAGCACATCCACTAGACGCACGTAGTTGATATTGTCGAGATCCAGGCCCGCGATGCCCGTCAACTCCGATAAATCGAACGGCGTGCCGTAGCCACCACGGTATTTTCCTGCATAGCCGTAAAGATTGGTGGGATTGACCGAACCGAAGGCGCTGACGGCAGCGGGAGTGTAAGAATAATTGGGGAAACGGAAGAAATTACTGCCATTCGACGAGACCTCGACGAAAGCCAATTCCAAAAAGGTATCGCTGAAGGAATTTTCGAAAACGGCAAAATCGTAACCGGCGCCGTTCTGAATCGGATGGTCGAAGGTCAACGTAATCTGGCCGCCATTGCCTAGCGAGACGATATCGGAACTATTGCCGGTGGCCGGCCCCAACGCTTTCTCCGGCGTTTCCCAGGTCGCATCCAGATCGGCGCCCGGTTGATAATTCAACCAGCCGGTCGCCCACTCCGAAAAAGCGGGATCGTTTTTGGCCAATGCAGTGGAGCCTGGCTGGCCGACGGCCGGTGCAAACGGCCCGGCATACGCATTGGCGGACAGTAATACCGCCGATAAGGCAAACAGTTTTTTCATGGTTTATCTCCTGAGGTTGAAAAGGCGTAGGTCACGCCCAGGTAAAATTGCCGCTCGGGCATGGGATAAAACGCTCCGCCGTAAGCGGAGGTTTCGTAAAAGGCGTTGAACAGGTTGTTGATGCCGGCCGAAATTTCGGCGCCGGCCACTTGATAGAAGGCTTTGATGTCGACTTTTTGGTAAGCCCGCAGCCGGGGATATAGATCTGTCGGCGTTAGCGTCGCGCCGTTATTACGGCGGCCGACATATTCGGCCGACAGGCTCAGGCTCAAGCGCTCATCGGCATGCCAGAGCAGGCCTATCTGGCCTTTCAGTTCCGGAACCAACGGCATGCGCAACCCGCTGTCTTCGAAACGGGCATCGATATAGCTGACATTGCCGGACAGAGTCAGTGCATCGGCTGGACGGTAACGGCCTTGCAACTCCACGCCGCGCCGCAAGGTGGCGCTGGTGTAATTGCGGTTGACCGAGTTGTCGTAATAAATCTCGGCTTGGTTGACCATTTGAAACCAACCCAGCGAGGCCTGATCGCCTTGCGCCGAATGCCAACGCAAACCGCTTTCCCAATTTTTGCTGCGCTGCGGCCGCAAATCGTCCGCAGCCAATACCAATTCCTCGGGGTTGGGATTGCGGTAACCCAGGCTGTAACTACCGTACCAAGTCCAATCGTCATTGATTTCCCAACTTAGCCCGGCATCGGCGGCGTCGCTACGCCAATCCTGATTGGCGCGGCCGACCGTGGCCCACTGGTCGGCGCAACTGATCGGCGGAAACGGAAACACTGAAGAATAGGTGCACCGGTGTTGGTATTGGTCGGCATGCCGTTGCAGGCTCAGGGTGTCGCGGCGGTAGCCGGCATTGACTATCCACCGGCCCGGCAAGTACCAGGTGGTTTGCAGAAAGCCGCTTTGGTTGTTGAATTCGGCTTGCTTCAGCGCGCTTTGATCCGGCACATAGCGGCCGATTTCTCGCCGTAGCGCAGTGCCTTCGCGGCGGTAATAGCCCAACGTCCAATCTTGCGCGATTTTGCCGAAATCGAGATGAAACTGATGGCGGGCATCCACCTCGCCGTGTTTGAAACTGTTATTCCAAGGCAATACCGAACTCCGGTCCGGTGACCAATAGTTCGCGGTTTCGTAAGGATTATCGCGGTAGCGGTAGGCCAAATTGACGCGGGTTTCACCGAGCTTGCCCCAATCCACGGTACCGCCGACACCGCCGGCATAATCGTGGGTTTCGCCGCCGCCGAACGGCGTCGAGGCTTGCCGACGCAATTTGGTATCGTCAATCGCGCTGGCATCCACCGGGCCGGCCAACCCGTATTCGTCGTCGTGTATCCGAAAATCCGCGCCCAGACTGACGGATTCGTTGGGGCGCAAACCTAAATGGCTGCTGAGTTGGTTTTTGTCGAGAAAGGTGTTGTCGCGGTAGCCGCCGGTTTGGTAATGGGCGGCGTTCAACGTGGCTTGTAAGGCTTGCGACTGTGCGCCGACATTGACGCGAGTGTCCCAGGTATCAAAGCTGCCGTAGCTGGAATAAATTTCGGCGCGGGTTTGCTTGGCTTTGCGGGTCACGATATTAACCACGCCACCGACCGCGCCGTCGCCGTATTGCACGCCGCCGTTGCCGCGAATGACCTCAATGCGTTCGATCTGCCCCAACGACAGCGTCGAAAAATCGGCACCGGACAAATCCGGTGCGTTCAGACGCATACCATCCACCAAAATCAGCACGTTGCTGGAAAAGGTGTCGCCCATGCCGCGTATGTCGATGCCGCCGAATTTGTCGTGGCCGGTGAAGCTGCGCAGCGTGACGTTGGCTTCGCGCGATAATAGATCGATTAGGGAGTTGGTCGGCGCATTGAGTACGGCCTGACGATCGATAACGGTAACGCTACGCGTCTCTTTAGGCGCATTGACCGCGGAACCGTAGACGGTGACTTCGTCTAGGGCTTGCTCGGTATTGCGTATGCCATCGGCGCGCACGGCAAGCCCCGCCGTTCCGAAAACCAGCGCGGCAACGCCAACCCGATGCAAAACAAACGAAAAAGCGCTTCCGGCGTCAGCCGAAAACGGGTAACGAATAGCCATTAAATCCTCTGCGCCCACCGCACAACGGTTTGAAAACGACAGAGGAAAGGCGCGAGAAAGGCGGCGAAAGGCCCGCAACATTCTTCAAACAGCCCGCCGCTGTCTCGAATATGCTTTCAGGCCAGTCTCCGGACTCATAAGCGGCTTGCGCCGGAATCGGGCACCTTCCCATGCATCAGCACAGTGGCATTTGCCCGATTCTTAACTTATCTACCGTTGCGGGGGCCGCGTCGGCTTTTGCGTGAACATCACCGACTTCCTGTTTAAGCGAGACCTGGAATGGTCTCGGCACCCGAAAGCTAAATTTAATCTAATTCAAACGACGCCCCGGAGTCAACGTGAAAAACTCCGGTTATCGATTACATCCCTGTCCGCCGGATAGGCGCAATCCCGATAAAGCCGAGTTAAAACTCGTACTTGAAGCCCGCCTGCACCAGACGCGGCGCGCCAGGCTGAATACCGCGCACCCGGTCGACGATGTAGACGTTATCCAGCATGTTTTTCATCGACACGAATAGAGTCAGGTCTTTATGCACCTTGTACGAAGTCGCAAAGTTGACGACCACGTAGTCGTTGATTTTGCCGAACTGGCCGGATTTGATGAGTGCATCGCGATTAACCCCAGTCACCGTCGGCATATCGTTAGCGCTGTTCAGATTCATGAAATCGGAGAACTGTTCGCTGACGAATACCGCTTCCAGATGCGCATCGAAGCCCGATTGATTCGAATAGCCGAGCGTAGCGGTCAACAGGCTTTCCGGCGCATAGGGTGCGCGTTTGCCGGCCGCCGAACCGAACACATTGCCGCCCGGACAGAATCCGGTGTAGTTTGCACTCTGACTGCCCGCGGTTTGTCCGCTATCGGGCAAGCAATGAAACGGCGACGTGGTTTCCGCGGTCGGCAGCCAGGTATAGGCAATTTGTGCGTAAGGGTTATGCGTCCAATTAAGCACATCGCCGAAATCGGTGCGCGCCATTAGCTCGATACCTTCGTACAGCGCCTGGCCCTGCGCGACCGGGGTGTCGGCACCGCCGACCGTACCCAATACTGTCAGCGTATCGAAATTGTTTTGAAAATAAGTCAATTCGGTTTTGACACCGCGTGCCGGTCTGGCTCTGACACCGAATTCGGTATTCCAGCTGATTTCCGGCCCGACATCCACCGAAGCGCCGGTGCTGTTATTGACACTGTCCTCGACGCGCGGCGGCGCGAAGCCGCGATGAATGCCGAAAAAGAAGGTCGCCTCATCGATTGGGCTGTAAGTCATAGCGAATGACGGCAGGATTTCCGTTAGGCTGCTTTGCCCTTGCACGCCGTTCAACAAGTTCTTGCGTTCGTAACTGACCGACTCCACTCGAACACCGGGCGTGAATGTCCAATCGCTCCAGACAAACTTGTTTTGCACGAAGCCCGAGTAGGCATCGGCGAAACGCTCATTGTTCTCCAAAACCGTACCGCTACGCGCGGCGGCGGTACTGCCCCGGATTTGCTGCCGGTATTGATTCTCGAAATGGGCACGAAAACCGGCGTCCAAATGGCTTTCGATGCCGAACAAATCGTGTTTGGCATGCAGAGTCGGCGCGATGCCCCAGGTTTCGTAATTACGCTTACGGCCGATGTCGTAGTTGCAGGTATCCAGATCGACCGGTATGCCGTTCTGCCGGTTTTGCACGTAGGTCGCGCCGCATTGGTTCTCGGTCGGGAACTGGTTCTGCTGCCGCCACCAATTGCGTTCGAAGGCCGACCAGTAAAAACTGGTTTCCAGCGTTACATCGTTATTGAAGCTGTGCTCGTAGGTGGCCGAGGTGGACCAGCGGTCGTTGGTAAAATTGGCGTTCTTGTCCGGATTGTAACGCGGGCCCAGCTTGCGGTATTCGGCGTCTGTCATGCCGAATGTCGCCCCTTGTTCGTCCTGGTGGTAAAAGTCGCCGCGCAGGGTCAAGCGGTTGCGGGCGTCGAAGTCGATGATGCTTTTCAGATTGGCATCGTCCACCACCGCAAAGGTATTGTCGCGGTTTTCCATGCCTTCCTTGTGGATGTAATCGGCAATCCCACCGATGGCATCCAGTCCCTGGACATTCTTGGTCATGCCGCCGTAGCGGGCATGGCCGTTCAGGTAATCGCGGTTACCGCCGGTAAAACTAACGAAACCGCCGGGTGTAGTCGGTACTTTGGGCGTCAAATAATTGATCGCTCCATTAATGGTTTGCGGGCCGAATTGGGTCAAGTCGGCGCCCTTGTAAATCTCGATGCCGTCGTATCGCTCGATCGGTGGATGGTAGTAAATGTCGTTGTCGCCGTAGGGCGCGAAGTTGAACGGGATGCCGTCTTCCAGGAACAACACCTTGGTGGAGCGGAACGGGTTTTGGCCGCGAAAGGCGATATTCGGACGCAAACCAAAGCCTTCCTCGTCGCGCACGTAAACGCCGGGCACCTTGCGCAGGGCTTCGTTGACGGTGAACACCTGGTCGCGCTCCAAAGTGTCTTTGCTGATTACCGACGTGGAGCCGGAAAAGGTCGCGGCTTTCTCGACGCTTTCCACGACTTCAACGCTGGTTAAAGTATCGGCCTGATTGCTGGAAGAGTTGGTTTGCGGGTCGGGTTCGGCTGCGGCAACGCCTTGAGCCATCAGGCTCAACAGCAAAGTTGGCAGCCATCCATGTTGTTTTTGCATAGGATTCACTTCGGTTCAAAATAGGCAAACGCTGCATCCAAGCTCCAGCAGGTGGAGATGCAGCACCGCCGCGCAATGTAACCAAGCAAGCTGAATCGAAACTGAAAATTCCGGAGAAAGGCCGAGACGGCTAGCGATGCAGCGGCAAGGCCACCGTCGCTAAAAACCCGCCAAGCGTTTTGCTGCGGCCGAATGCCAGCGAACCTCGATAGCTGCCGACAATGTCCGCAACGATGCCCAGCCCCAGGCCGTGGCCTTGCACCGATTCATCCAGACGTTGGCCGCGTTGAGTCAGGTAGGCCAGGTCGTCGTTTTGGCAACCCGGGCCGTCGTCGGCCACTCGTATCACCACGCCGCCGTCCAGCGCCAATTCGACATCGATCCGTTGCCTGGCCCATTTGCAGGCGTTATCCAGCAGATTGCCGAGAATTTCCATCATGTCTTCCCGGTCGAAATGCAACAGTTGCTTGGGTGCGGTGATCTGAATGTCCAGCGGCTTGTCGGCATAAATCGCCCGCAGGGTCTTTTTTAGGGCGATGATTTCGCTATGCGGATTGAAGGCCGGCGCTGCCTGCTGGTCGCCGGCGATCCGCGCCCGTTTCAACTCGCGTTCGATGCAATGGCGAATGGCCTGGCTTTGCTCGTCAAGGCGCGCACGCAGGTCCGGCCGGCCATCGAAGTGCGGGTCTTCGCCGGTTCTCAGCAATAGGGCCATCGGCGATTTCAGGGCGTGCGCCAGATTGCCCATCGCGGTGCGCGACTGTTGCAGGCGGCGCGCCACCAATTCCAGCAAATGGTTGATTTCCTCGACCAGCGGTTGGACTTCGGCCGGCACCTCGCTGCCGATATGTTGCCTGCCGCCGCCGGCCACCTGCTCCAGTTCGGCGCGCACCGTGGCCAGCGGACGCAGCGCGCGCTGGATGTCCCAGCGTAGCAAGCCGATGGCGCTGAACAATATCAGCAAGGTCAAACCCAAATAGGCCACGCGAATGGCGGTGATGTCGTGGTCGACCGCCGACAGGTCTTCGGCCACGCTGATATTGATCCGATGGCCGAAACGGACCGCGCCCAAGGTCAACACCAGCAGCGGCGTTTGCTTGGGGCCGGCCGCATGGTAAAGCATCGACTGCTCCGGTCCGACGGCCTCGACCGCCAACGGAAAATCCAGTAAGGACGGCGACGGGTAAGCCTGGGCATCGACCTTGACCAGATAATAGTGGCCGGACAACCGGCGGTTGTAGACCGAACTGATGTGAACGCCGTGGAAAGTGACTTGCTCTTCTTCGCTGTAGCCCAAAGACTCCAGCAGCGAGTAGCCGTCGTCGGCCAAGCGGTTGGCCATTTGCTTTTCGGCGGCGCTGCGGATGATCCAGTCCGCAGCCAGCCAGTGCAGGATAAAAATCGCCCCCAACACCGCGATCAGGCCGCGGCCCAGGCGCTTGCGCAAGGACATCACGGCTTGAGACCGAACAGATAGCCCTGGCCGCGCCGGGTGTGGATTAAATCGTTGCCGACGATCTTGCGAAGGCGTTTGACGTAGACTTCCAGCACGTTGCTGTCGGGTTCTGCGGATTCGCTGTAAACGTGTTCGCCCAGTTGCGCCTTGCTCAACACCTTGCCGGCATTCAGCATCAAATAGCGCAACAGTCTGAATTCGATCGCGGTCAGTGGCTGGGCCTCGCCGCCGGTAACCGCAGCGGTTTGTTCGTCTTCATCCAGTTCGACCCCAAACACCTTTAATTTGGCCTGGTTGAAGTGGTGTACCCGCTTCAACACCGCCTGCAAACGGGCCAGCAATTCTTGGGGGTGGAAGGGTTTGCAGACGTAGTCGTCGGCGCCGGCTTTAAAGCCGTCGACTTTTTCGTGCCAGGCATCGCGGGCGGTCAGGACGATGACCGGCATGTGGTTGCCGGCATCGCGCCAGCATTTCAGCACCTCCAGGCCGGCCAGTTTGGGCAGGCCCAGGTCGAGAATCGCGGCATCGTAGGGTTCGGTAGCCCCCAGGAACTCGCCTTGCGCGCCGTCGGTTGCGGTATCGACGATGTAGCCGGCGCCGCGCAAATCGGTGGCCAATGGCTCAAAGAAGGCCGGGTCGTCCTCGACCAGTAGCAGGCGCATCGCAACCAGCCGGCTTACATCGCGTGCATTTTGTAATCGACGCGGGGGTAACCCTTCTTGTCGCGCGGATCTTGCTGTTCGGCATCGCTGTCGTCGGTACGCTGTTTACCGGATTTGGCAAGCAGTTGCTCCCAATTTTCAAGCTTCGCATATTTCGGGTCGCCGGCGGATTTACGCGAGCCGAACGCGGCTTTGCCCAGCTCGATCAGTTGCGACGGCGCTTTGCCGTCTATCGCTTTCAGAAAATCGGCTTCGTTTTTGACCTGTTCCCGCACCAACCAATAGGCCATCTCGAACGGCAACCGGTCGTCTGGCGGTAGGTGTTGTTTGATGCGGTTCATCGATTTGTGGGCGGCTTGCAAATTCCTGGCGTTTATTTGGTCCGGGGCGCCGCAGCCGGCCGTCAGTAACGTCACGAAAACCAGTCCGAATCCCAATTTCACTATATTCACAACGCCCCCAAATCGGCTAACGCCAGACTATCCGAATTAATAAAGCGCGCGAATCGGCGATCCGCGCCCTGAGCCCCGCCCCTTCGGCGGAGCGGCGATCTTAACACGGATATGAATAAAAATAAGTTTGTCATACGCGCTCGCGCCGTTGCCTATTCGGGTAGGCGTAATAGCGGACTAGGAATGGAATGCAGCGGGGCGCCGTCAGGAAAACGGCGGATCGTCTTGCAGCGAGAAAATGATCGGCACCAATACCGAGCTGGCGACGGCGACGTCGTCGCGCTTGGCCGGCACGAATCGCCATTGTTTGACGGCCTCCAGCGCCGACTCGTCGAGCATGTCGTGGCCGCAACTTTGCTCCAGCGCGACGGCTTCGGCGCGGCCCTCGGCGTCCACCTGTACCCGCAGCAAGACCTTGCCCTGCCAGCCCCGGCCGCGGGCAATGCTCGGATATTCGGGTTTCGGGTTGTGTTGGTAAGCTGCGCTCAAGTAGGCCTCGGTGAACGCCGGACGTTCGCCGCCGGCGGTGGCATCCGGGGCAAGCTCGGGCCGGCTGATCGGATTTTCGGTTTTCGGGGCCTGATCCAGGACCTGATCGAACGCCGAAAAATCGGAGGCCGGCGCTTGGGGGACGATGGTTTTCAGTTTGGGCTTGGGTTGCGGCTTTTTCTTGGCCGGTTTGGCCGCTTGCGGCGGCGCTGGCCGGGCCGGCGCCGTCTGCGCCGCCCGGATCTTGATAGTGGAAACTTGCATCGCTATCGGTTGCGCGACCGCCTGGGCGATACTGGGGCAGAACAAGCAGCGGACACCGAAAAAATGCATCGCGGCCACGGCCGACAGGATCGCCGCCAAAACCCAAAGGTTAGACGAACGTTCCTTGCGGTAGGCGCCGGCGGCGGGCGCGGACTCGCTCCGCAGACCTTTGGCGGCGAAAGGCGCCGGCGGGGTTCGAGCAATAACAAATCCGTTTTGGTCAGCTCTGGGAGTTAGCACGCAACTGCTGTTTGACTTAAGAGAATTTCAAAAATTGTCCGATAAATGCAAAGAATTAGCCAGCCACGCAGCCTGCGGCCAATTGCCGCATCGCTGCCGGGGCCGGACCGGGCGAATCTTGCGCCGTCGCCGCGGCGTATTACAACAGCGTGCGCTCGATAAACCAGTATGCGCCCACCAGGCAAACCAGCGCCGAACAGCCCTTTAAAAACTTGTCGGCGTAAGGCTTGTTGTTCAGCCACCAAATCAGCGGCAATACGATAGACGCGACCGCGATTTGGCCAGCTTCGATGCCGAGATTGAACGACAGCAACGGCAGCAGAATGCCGCTATCGCCGGAGCTGATATCCAGCTCGCGCAACACGCTGGCGAAACCGAAGCCGTGGATCAAACCGAATCCGAAGGTCAGCCATTGCCGGCCTTTCGGGTGCTCGCCGCGCACCAGGTTTTCGACGGCGACATACACAATCGTCGCGGCAATGAACGGTTCGACGAAACTGCTCGGCAAATCGACCAGATTCAAACCGGCGCAGGCCAGCGTGATGGAATGGGCTATCGTGAAAAAAGTGACGATTTTGATCGCCGGCCAGAAGCTGTGGGTCACCGCCAGCAGCGCGAACAGAAACAGCAGGTGGTCGTAACCGGTCAGGATATGTTCGACGCCCAGCGCGAAAAAGTCCGAAAAAGTCGAACCGGTATGGCCTGAGCCAGCGTCCGCTTCGCCGACGTTCGCTTGCAATTGGTCGTCGTCGCGGCGCAGCATTTTCTCGGCAACCTGGTTGCCGGCGGCGTCGCGCACGGTCAAATGCTGTTGGTGGCCGTCCTGCAGCCAGGCCAAAAACTTGGATTGCACCGAAAATTGCCGTTTAGGCGTCGGCTGGTAACTGAATTCGACGTGGGCATTGTTTTGGTCGTCGTAATTCACGATTCCCGGTTCGGTCGGCTGCACATCGACGCCGTCGATATTGACGCGGGTCTGCTCGGCCAACAGTCTTGCTACTGCGGGCTTAGCCGCCTCGCGTTCGGCGGCGCTGACCTCGGCATCCAGGTCGGTATCCATCGGCGAGAAGGCTTCGATGTCCTGCAAGGCGAAAGTCATTTTGGCGACGACGCGGTCGGCTTGCAGCGTCAGTTCGATCGAGCTCAGTCCCGGTGCGTGCGCCGCAGCGAGGTTGGACAGCAACACCAAAGCTAACGCCAGCCAAACCCTGATGCCGGCTAAGGCCGGCATTTGCCTGATTTTAGCCATCGGCTTTATTCCTGTTCTGCGGCGGCTTTACGTCGGCGGCGGATCAAAAAGATCAGAAAGGTCGCCACCAGTGCGATCGCGGTAGCGACGCCGCCGATCGCCAACCACGGCGCCTGCGAACCGCCCGGCGCCACGCCGACTTCCAGTGCCACGCGGAATTTATCGTCTTCCTCTATCGCATCGCCGATCAGCAGGTACAACACGTAATCGCCGGTTTTATCGACATCGGCCTGGGCTTCGACGGCGCCTTTCGGATACAGCTTGGCCGGGATTTCGGTCACGGTGCGAAGTTCGCGAATGTCGTCCGGCGCTTTCTGCCCGGTTTTCTCGACTTCCACCAAGCGAATGCCGATCGGTGTAGTGCGGATGTCGCGGTCGATCAAATCGGCGGTGAAAAACATTTTGCCGGCGCGCGGGATTTGCTGGCAAAACGGCACGAAGGCGGCTTTGGCGTCGGCGGTTTTGTCGTTCTTGTCAGGCTGCAGATAAGCGCTGAAATGCACCGCGTAAAAATCGTTGGCGATGATGCAATCCAGGTCCGGCCGGTTGCCCAAGGCATTGGATTGTTTGGCGCCGAAACCCAGTTTGTCGCAACCGCTCAGCAACAAAGCGGCCAGCAGCGCCGACAACCAAAATGCGGGGAATCTGAGATTTGTCATGAGGAGAGCCGGTTAAGGTTTGATGGTGAATTCGAATTTGCCGGTGACGATATGGGTATCTTCGGACACCACGCGGTAACGCACGGTATAGACGCCGGGCGCCAGCGTCGGCACGGTGGCGTGGATATTGGCGCCGTTGGTCAGGCTTTGCTCGACGTCGTGGTTGTCGACACGCTTGCCGGTGCTGTCGATTACGGCCAGCGCCTTGTACTCGCTACGCACCGCGTCGTTGAACCACAAATCGATTTGTTTCGGCGACTCGGTCAGCGTCTCGTCCTTGGCCGGTTGCGACTTCACCAGAATCGCGTGGGCAAAGGCCGGTAGCGGACTCAACAGCGCAAGCGCCAGCAAGCCGGGTTTTATTATTGTTGTTATGTCTAACTTGGGCATGACCACCTCTTGAATGCGTAAAATCATTGTAAAACTGCTGCAGACCATTGTTTGCCGGTCGGGGACTGTTCCAGCCACATCGCCAAAAAACCGTTCGGCGTGGCGACGATGCGCGGAAAGGATGCCGAGGCGGGCGCTAATTGTCTAGCCGGTAACCAGTTCCGGCCGTTATCGGCCGATTCGCTGATATAGACCCGCGAACCCTCCGGCCCCAACGCATCCCACACCGCCACCAGCCGGCCGGCGCCGGCGGCGATATCGGCATGGAACGCCGGGCCTTCGCCCAAGCGTTGCGGCGGCGTCCAACTGGCGCCGTTATCGCCGGACTGCATATGATACAACCCAACCCGGTTTTCCGCGCCGGTCCAGACCACGCTATGCAGCGATCCGTCGCCGGCCAGCGCCAAACCGCCGCCGTTATGCGGGCAACCGTCGAACTGCCAACCGAAAGCGCCGACCGTACTGGCCCGATGCCAACTCGCGCCGGCGTCGTTCGACTGCGCCAAAGCCATGTCGCGCGGCACCATGTCCCGGTACAGCGCATTGATGCTGCCGCCAGCCCCCGTCGCCAAACGGTTCCAGCAACAGGAACAACTGGTGTCGTCTATGGTTTGCGCCAACTCCCAATGTTGCCCCGCGTCGCTGGAGCGGGCGTAACGCAGCCCTTGGTAGCCGTTTTCGTCCCGGTCGTCCAGCCAGACGGCGTGGAAGCGGCCGTCGGCGTCGGCCAGCAAATCGGGATGGGATTGGTCGGCGTCGCTGCCGGTCGGTTTGGCGCCGGCCGTCCAGGTTTGCCCGCCATCGGTGGAATACGCGCTGGCCAGCGGCCCCATGCCCGGCAGCTCGCCGGTGGCTTGCCAAACCGCCAGCAGTTTTTCGCCGCTGGCGGCGATTTGGATGTCGTTGCCGGCTTTGGATTCGATGGGGCGGCCGGCGGCCGGCGCGATGGCTTGCGGCGACGACCAATGCCTGCCGCCGTCCTCGGAATACACGTACGCGGTATAGAGTGTTTTAGTATCGGCGGCCGTGGCGACGAACGCGGCATGCACCGTATTCCGGTCCAGGTAAACATCGAAACTGGCGACGCTTTGCAAATGCAAGCCTTGCAGATCGACAGGCACGGCTGTCGCCGCAGCCAGCGGCTTTGCGGCGGCCGGCCCAAGTTCGAGCGGCTCGCCGCAACCGGACAATACCGCAACGGCCAATAACGGCATCCAACAATAAGCGGCCGGCGAATTCGACATGGCTTTATAACTCGGAGATCGAAAACCGCCGATTACACCACATTGCAAGCGAAAGCAGAATCGGCAACGCGCTGTTTTCGGGCGCGTGCGAACGCGTTTCCGCCAACGCCGCCGCGACCGCGCTAAGCCGGCCCATCCGCCGCAACCAAACGCAGTCGGGCTTGCAAGCCGCCCAACGCCGATTTGGCGAAGCCGATCTCGGCGCCGTGCAAGGCGACGATGCGCTGGGCAATCGATAAACCCAAACCGCTGCCCTCGGCGGTGTTCGCGGTTTCTATGCATCGGTAAAAACGCTGGCTCAGGCGTTCGTATTCGCTACCGGCCACACCCGGCCCGTCGTCGTCTACCGTAAGGCAAACCCAGCCATCTTCGCGGCGGCAGCTTGCCCGCACCGAACCGCCTTCCGGCGTGTATTTGACGGCGTTATCCAGCAGGTTGCGCAATAAGATTTGCAGCAATTGCGGATTCGCTTCGACCGCCAGGCCCGCTTCGCCCTGCAATTCCAGGTCGATGCGTTTGGCGTGCGCCAGATGGTCCAGATCGGCAATGGTATCGGCCATGGCCTGGTAGGCGTCGACCCGCTGCATTGCAATCCCAGCCTGGTGTTGCACCCGCGACAAGGTTAACAGTTGTTGCACTAGATGCGTCATTCGGACTACCGCCTGCTGTGCCTTGGCGATAGCCTGGGCGCGCATGGCGGGGTCGACGGTTTTTTGCGCCACCTGCAATTGGGTGTGTAGGCCGGCCAACGGCGTGCGCAATTCGTGCGAGGCGTCGGAGGTAAAATTGCGTTCGTTGGCGAAGGCTTGCTCCAGCATGGCGAACAGGCTGTTGATTTGCTGCACAACCGGCCGAATCTCGTCCGGTAAGCTCTGTTCCGACAAAGGCTGCAGGTAGCCGGCCTCGCGGCTGGCCAATTCCCCCCGCAAGCGGTTGACCGGCGACAGCGTGCGGCTGACGATCCACCAGATCACCGCGCCTAAAATCGGCAATGCAATCAGGAAGCCGACGATTTGCTGGCCGGCGATGCTCTCCACCAGTTGCCGGCGGATGTCGTCGCGTTGGCCGACGTGGATCACATACTCGCCGTTTTCGCTGCTCAGGCTGAATACGTGCCAGAGCTGTTCGTTGATTGCCGTTTCGCTGTAGCCGTTACGGACCAGCGACAATGCAAATTCGGGTGCGCTTTCCGAACGCAGGATCACCCCGTCCTTGACCGAGCGTAACTGGAAGGCAATTTTGCGTTCGTATTTGTGGCCGAGAATCGGGGTATCGAACAACTCCGGAGTTTTCTCGCGCTCCCACAGCTTGGTCAACGCCCGCTGACGCAGCATGTTTTCGACGAAGGCGTGCACCACCCGTGCCGATTGCGCCAATTCTGCATTGAACAGTTCGGCGATTTCGTCGCGGGTCTGCCGGTAATTGACGTAAGCGGTGACGCCCCAGACCAGCACTAGAGAAGTCAGCAGCGACAGCAGCAACTGCTTTTTCAACGAACGCGGCGCCAGCCGCAGACGCTTGGCCATCAGTTGTCGTCGATGATGTAACCGACGCCGCGGATGGTCCGAATCAAGTTGGTGTCGAGTTTTTTCCGCAAATGGTGGATATGCACTTCGACCGCGTTACTTTCCACCTCGGAGCCCCAAGCGTACAGTGCTTCTTCCAGGCGGGCGCGGGAAATCACCTGGCCGACGTGGCTGATCAGATAACTGAGCACCTCGAATTCCTTTTGAGCCAGATCGACCGGCTGGCCGTGGTAAAACACCTGGTGCGCGGCCGGATCGACGGTGACGCCTTTGTGCTCCAGCAGCGGCAGACTGTGGCCCTCGTGGCGGCGGGCCAGCGCGCGCAAGCGGGCGCAAATCTCGGCCAGATCGAACGGCTTGGCGACGAAATCGTCGGCGCCGCTATCCAGCAAAGCCACCCGTTCGGCAACGCCGTCGCGGGCGGTCAACACCAGCACCGGCGTGCTATCCTTCCGCCGGCGCAGGTTTTTCAAAACCGTCATGCCGTCCATCCGCGGCAGGTTAAGATCCAATACGATCAGATCGTAATGGTTCAGTTTCAATGCTTCGTCGGCCTGGGCGCCGTCGGTCAGCCAATCCACTGCGTAACCTTCCAACGTCAAGCCGGCCTTCAGGCCGTCGCCTAAAATGGCATCGTCTTCTACCAACAACAATCGCATGATTCGTCCACCTGTGCCGGATTTAATTGCGCGGCATTGTAGCAAGGAATTTACCGGCAATCGTGCGGCCGGTATCGGGAAGAGAGGACGGGCTTAGCGTTGCAACTGAGCCAAGCGGGCTTGGGCTGCGGCGGCGAATTCGCTGTCGGGTTGTTTGGCGACGATTTGTTGCAGCACGGCGACGCTGGCATTCTCCAACAACGCGATGGCGCGCAGCCGGACCGAGGCATGGTGTGCGTCCAGCGCAGCCAATTCGGTCAGATAAGGACTGGTGCCGTTCAGTAATTTCAAAATGACCCGTTCAGGGTCTTCGGTGAACAGGTCGCGCACCAACTCGCCGTATTGCTCCTGCAAACGAATCAGTTCCCGGCGGTCGAGTTTTTTCGGTTCGGTAGGGTCGTCGCAGCAGGCCATCGCTATCAGGCTGCTTGGTTATGTTCGGCGATCAATTGCTGAAATTCGTACTCGCAGCCGCCGCAACCGGAGGCAGCACCGGTGATGCGGGAGATACGCTCCGGGTCGGTAATGCCGTCGTCTAGGAGTTGTTTGATTTGTTGGGCGGTGGTGCCGCTGCAGTAGCAGATTACGTCGTCTGTTATGTCGGCTTGATTATCGGACATCGGACAGGACTTGATCAGGCTGCAACTTCGAGATACTCGACAATACTGGTCGGTAACGGAATCGGTAAACCGTCTTCCTTGAGACCTTGAATATGAAATTCTATTGCAAAGCGAATTTCACGTTCAACCTCTTCTACACTCTGCCCGGTAGCGATGCAGCCCGGTAAATCGGGGACATAGGCCGAATAGTTCTGCTCGACTTTTTCAACTACAACGGCATAACGCATCGTTTTACTCCTTTAAACCTGCTTGCTTGAGAATGCTGTTTAACGTTCCAGGTGCCAGATCATCGCTTGGTTTTCCAGCGACGGTAACGCGACCGCTTTTGCTGGGATGCTTAAATTGGCGATGGCTGCCACGAGTAGCGACCAAAACCCAACCGTCGACTTGTAATCGGTTCAAAATGTCGCTGACTTTCACCGGACACCTTCGCAGCGATTGTTGGGTGGCGTCCTAGCGAATTAACTCGGCCAGGTTCAGCGTTTGGATTTCAATTTCTGTCAACTTAAACCCGGTCATTGGGCACACCCAACCTATATCCCGTACTTAAATGTCACAAAGATCAACAATGACATCAAGGAAACCACCGTTATCAACATCACCTTGTTAAGCACTCTTTTGAAATCCAAATTCGGAATAATATTTTTGAAGGAAAAATATACCCCAAGTGCAATCGCCAAAATCAGAAGTTTGAATAGCAACCGCTCCATACTTGCATAAGGCTAGCTTTTACAAAAACAACCCATCAATCGGGGAAGACGCCGACGCGAAGCGTTTACGCGGCATGCGTCCGGCCAGGAACGCTTCGCGGCCGGCTTCGATGCCTTTTTTCATCGCCGAGGCCATCAGCACCGGATTTTTCGCAGCGGCAATCGCGGTGTTCATCAATACGCCGTCGCAGCCCAGCTCCATCGCAATCGCCGCATCGGAAGCGGTGCCGACGCCGGCATCGACCAGGATCGGCACCTTGGCGTTTTCGACGATGGTCAGAATGTTGTAGGGGTTACGGATACCCAAGCCGGAGCCGATGGGTGCGGCCAACGGCATCACCGCGACGCAACCGATGTCTTCCAGCCGCTTGGCGGCGATCGGATCGTCGTTGGTATACACCATCACGTCGAAACCGTCCTTGACCAGCAATTCGGCGGCAACGTAGGTTTCGGCAACGTCGGGGAACAAGGTTAATTGGTCGGCCAACACTTCCAGCTTGACCAGTTTATGGCCGCCCAGCAACTCGCGCGCCAGCCGGCAGGTGCGTACCGCGTCGTCGGCGGTGTAACAGCCGGCGGTGTTGGGCAGGATCGTGTATTTGTCCGGCGAAATGACATCCAGTAAGTTGGGTTCGCCGGGATGCTGACCGATGTTGGTGCGGCGGATCGCCACGGTGACGATTTCGGCGCCGCTGGCTTCGGTCGCCAGCCGGGTTTCTTCCAAATCCTTGTATTTGCCGGTGCCGACCAATAAACGCGAGCGGTATTGTTTGCCGGCCAGCGTGAAAAAATCGTCCTGGCCGCCGCCGATGGCTTGGACGATCTCCAGCCGGTCGTCGGCTTGCAGCCGCTGGGTTGCGTGTTGGGTAAAGGGCAGAATTTCTTTGTTCAATTCGACCGCGATACGTTTGCCGGCCAAGCCCAGCTCGGCAATCAGGTCGGCAACGGTAGCGTTTTCGCCGATTTCCCGGCTATCGCCGTTAACCAGTATTTTCATGGATTCAAACCTTGTGTGTATGGGCGGTGCGGCGGCGTTGCACGGCACCGGCCAGATGATGTAACAATTCGGCGCTGTCCTCCCAGCATAGGCAGGCATCGGTGATGCTCTGACCGTAAACCAGCGGCTTGCCCTCTTCGACGTCCTGGCGGCCGCCGACCAGATGGCTTTCCACCATCGCGCCGATAATGCGTTTGTCGCCGCCGCGGATTTGGTCGGCCACATCCTGGCCCACCAACATTTGCCGTTCGTATTTTTTCGAGCTGTTGGCGTGGCTGAAGTCGATCATGATATTCGGCCGCAATCCCGCCGCGACCAAACCTTCCGCGACCTGCTCGACGCTGACTTCGTCGTAATTCGGCCGATTGTTGCCGCCGCGCAGAATGATGTGGGCATCCTCGTTGCCGCGGGTGGAGAAAATCGCCGAGCGGCCTTCCTTGGTCAAGGATAAAAAGTGGTGCGGGCTCATCGCCGCATTGATGGCATCGATCGCGATTTTGATGCCGCCGTCGGTCGCGTTTTTGAAGCCGACCGGGCAGGACAAACCGGATGCCAATTCGCGGTGCACCTGGCTCTCGGTGGTGCGGGCGCCGATCGCGCCCCAGGAAATCAGGTCGGACACGTATTGCGGCGTGATCAAGTCCAGGTACTCGGTTGCAGCCGGTACGCCCAGATTATTGACGTCCAGCAATACCTGGCGCGCCAGGCGCAAGCCCTTGTTGATGTTAAAGCTGGCATTCAGATCGGGGTCGTTGATCAAGCCTTTCCAGCCGACCGTGGTACGCGGTTTTTCGAAATAAACCCGCATGACGATGACCAAATCGTTTTGCAGTGCATCCATTTCCCGTTTCAAACGTTGTGCGTATTCGACTGCGGCCTGTGGATCGTGGATCGAGCAGGGCCCGATGATGACCAGCAGCCTGTCATCTTCACCCGTCAGAATGTTATGAATTGCCGCCCGCGTTTTCAGAATATTGGCTGCCGCGAATTCCGTCATCGGAATTTCTTCATGAACCTGAATCGGCGCCACCACGTCCTTGGTTTCGCAAATTCTTAAATCATCGGTGTTATAGTTGGTAGACATGACGCTTAGCAGTGAGCTTTTCTGTAGGTGAATTTAAACGGTTATTTTAACCATTTTGCCGGCAGGATGTTGCAAACTAAGCTCGATCCGACCCGAGAATTCCAACTATGACAGAAGAAAGAGCCATTAAACGCTGCTTGACGGTTTGTTTGGCGCAATCGTTCCGTTTTTCGGCGCTACGGGAAAAACTGCTGGAAACCACCCGCGCCCAGTTGTTCCGCAATGCATTGATCGTCGATTACAAAACCGGCTACGCAATCGTGTTCGCTTACGGCGTGATGGTATGCTGGAACCTGAACCTGGACGACCGGCGCAGCCTGCAGGAGTTGTTGCTGGATTATGCGATCAAGCCGGACGAGGAGCCGCAAGAGGACAATTTCAGTTACGAAGTCGGTTGCGAGCAGGACCGCTTCCAGCACGACCATATCGAATTGCAGTCGGCGGACGTTAAAGTGCTGCTGGCCTTGTCGCATGCGATGGCGCAGTCGATCAAGTTAGCGTCTTACGAAGGTCACGCCATCGACACCATCCGCGCCACCGCCCATTTGCCGCAATCGCTGGCCCGAGACGGCAAGATCAAGCTGAACCGCAAAGCCATGGCCAAGATCCGCGGCAAATTGTTTCTGACCAAGAGCGACATCATCCTCAACTACGACCTGCTAGATACGCCGGAATTTTTCTGGGAACATCCGGAATACCAAGGCATTTATTCGATGGCGGCGAATTATCTGGAGATTCAGCCGCGCACCGACGTATTGTCAAAAAAACTGGAGACAATACACGAACTGCTGGAAATGCTGGCCGACGAACAAAAACACCAGCATTCGTCGACTTTGGAATGGATCATCATCTGGCTGATAGCGGTGGAAATCGTAATGTCGATTTTGGATAAGGTGTTTTGAAAGTCTAAATCGGCCAACGTCCAAGACGGGAAACTGAGTAGATAGGCTCAATTCCGCTAAGGCTTTTTGTTCGACCGACTGTTTTTGCCGTTTAAAGTCGGTTCATTGAATTGTTAACCGATCGGTAATATTTTGGAATCATAATTGATTTCCAATCGATCCAGGTTTAGCCGAATTGAATTCAAACCATTGTTATTTCGGAATTATTGGTTGACGCTGATCTTCGGCAGAAGGGATAATCGAACCTAGCGAACGAGATCGTTCCCGAGTCGCGATGGCCTCTCCCCGAAAGGGGACAGTCGGCAGAAGCGAACCCGCCAACCCAACCTAAGGAAAGACTATGAAGATATTACTCGCTTTTATCTCTCTCTTGCTTTACTCCGCCAGTCCGTACGCCGCGTTGCAATTTAACTATGGCGGTGATTTTGTCAATTTCATTAGCGGTACATTTTCCGGACAAATGACGTTAAACGCATTTGCGCCGAATTATGTCGACTCGGCACCGGGAGACTTACGGTTAATTTATACCGAAAATACATCATCTTCGTTGCTAATCAACAACCAACCCTTCTCGCTGGACAACCACATTATCACAGCTTACTTCCTCGACGATGAGCCCGCAATATCCGAGGCCAACGTTGCTGACCGCGGTTTCGCCGGAATCATCCCTTCCATTATCCATGACACGTTAACAATAAGCATGTCGTCGTTGGACAACCAATATTCGGGTAGCGATTTGGTTTCAGGAGCCGAGTTTTTGTTGACTGCATTTTTTGATCGCGACACTTTTAACGCCACTGATTTGGAAAGCCACGATTATCAGGGACTCTTAAATCTGCCGGAACCTAGGTTGTTTGTATTGGAAGTCAATCGGAAATTGGGCTCTAGTGAAGATTTTCGTGGCGCCGGAATCGTCACCAACTCAAACGTTCAATCGATTCCTTTGCAGCCGGTACCGTTGCCCGGAGCGATTTGGTTAATGGGTTCCGCATTGGCCTGCGTGTACTCAAGACCACGCAAAGCGGCGTAATTCTTGATTTTTCGGTCCGCAAGAACCTGAGCGAACATCTGCCAAGCTTGCTCGTCTCCAGGCAAGCCGAAACGTAAGCTGGACGGGGAGTCGAACAAACGGGTCAGAATCCCTTGCCTGGCCAATGCATCGTGCAACGATGCTGCATTTGCATCGGCTACCCACTGAAACAAATCGCAGCCGCCGGCCGGCGTAAAACCGGCGGCATCCAGCAACTGCCGCAAGCGTCGGCCCTGTTGCTTCAGCTCGAGAGTATTTTTCTGCTGCCAGCGGCTATCCGCCAACGCCGCCGCGGCCACGTAGCGGCTGGGGTAGCTGATCGGCCAAGGCCCTAGGGCTTCTGCCAGCCGCGCCAGCAGCCCGGCTTCGGCGATGGCAAATCCGCAGCGGATCCCGGCCAAGCCGAAAAACTTGCCGATAGAACGCAACACAACCAGCCCCGGACGTACCGGCAACGCCGACAAACTGTATTCCGGCATAGTGTCGATGAAGGCTTCGTCGACAATCAACCAGCCGCCGCGCCGGTTCAAATGGCGATGCCAACTCAATAAGCGGTCCGGCTCCCACAGCCTGCCGGTCGGGTTATTCGGATTGACAACGATCAAAACGTCCAAATTGTCCAGCGCCTGCTCGACAGCCTCGGCTTGTGCTGCCAATTCGATCAAATGATGGCCGGTGTGGCGCCAATTTGCGGCGTGCTCGGCGTAGGCCGGAGCCAGTACGCCAACCCGCGATTGGCGGCGCAACTGCGGCAGAGTTTGAATCGCCGCTTGGGAACCGGCCACCGCCAGTATCGAGTCATTCCGATAGTAAGTCCGCGCCGCCGGCATTAATGCGTCGTCGTCTTCCGGTAACCGTTGCCAACATTCCGCGGGCACTGCCGGCACCGGCCAGCCGTGCGGATTGACCCCGGTCGACAAGTCCAGCCATTGCGGCAATGGAATGCCGTAACGGTTCGCCGCCTGCCGCAAGCGGCCGCCATGCTCAAGCAAACCCGCCTCCGATCGCGATCAGAATCAACCACAGGCCCAGTACGCGATAGACCAGGCCGCCGGCGCGGGCGATGTCGCCATTCTGCGCAGTCTGCTCGCCGCCGAACCAGGGCTTGGCTTTCAACTGGCCGTGGTAGACCGCGGGGCCACCTAAGCGCAGATTCAGCGCCGCGCCGCCCGCCGCCATGACCGGGCCGGCATTCGGGCTTTCCAGTAACGCGGCCTGCTCGCGCCAGGCTTGTAACGCCGGACCGGTGCGGCCAAGCAAGGCATAGCTGAGTGCCGTTAACCGGGCAGGAGCCCAGTTCAGGACATCGTCCAACCGAGCCGCGGCCCAGCCGAAATATTGGTAGCGGCGGTTGCGGTAACCCCACATCGCATCGAGAGTGTTGCTGAACCGGTATAGCACTGCGCCAAAAGGTCCGGCGACAACGAACCAGAAAATCGGCGCAAACACCGCATCGGCGCCGTTCTCCAATACCGATTCGATCGCCGCCCGCCTGACGCCGGCTGCATCCAAATCGGCAGTTTCGCGGCTAACCATGTAGGCCACTCGGGACCGAGCCAGCTCCAGATCCCCCGCCGCCAATGCCGTCCGCACCGCTTCGGCATGCTGTTGCAGGCTGCGCGGAGCGATGCAGAAATACAGCAATATGATGCCGAACAAGGTTTGCCATGCTTCGGTAAGCAGCAATAGCGGCAACGCTGCGGCGCAAGGCAGCAAAGCCACCAGCAATGCGCAAACGCCGGCAATCTTTTGCCGTGCCGGGGTCTGTTCGGGTATGAGCAGGCGCTGCTCCAGCCAAGCAGCCCAACGGCCGAAGGCGGCTAGCGGATGGTAAGTATTGCCCGGCTCGCCCAAAACATAATCCAAGGCGACGGCCAGTAGCACAATCGAGAACAACGCCATTCAACAATGCAAACACGGGAGCCGGCAACGCCAATCCGGCGCACTGGCTATCGGGAAGGGAACGGGGCGGGCCAAGCCGCCCCGGATCGATTTAAGCCGCGTGCCGCGAAGCTTTAGCGGCGAGCATGGCTTTGCCGGCTTTAACCAAGCCGAAAATGATTACGCCGTAAATCAAGGTCGACGATAAGTGCGGCAGATAGTACATCGCCACCCGCTCCAGATATTGGCCGAACGACGGCTCGGGATAACGGCCGGACAGCCAGTAAAAGCTACCGTTGGAGATCAAAAACGCTACTGTGGCGGCGGCCCACAATGCGGCGAATTGCTGTGCGGCCGACACTGCGGTCAGCGTCGTGAATTTGCGGCACCAACGGCCGCCCAACCACATCGCCGCATAAGAGCCGATCAAAAAGCCGTAGGCGTTGGAGACGCAAAAATCGCTGACGCCCAGCTTGGTAATCGCCAAATAGTCGATCAAACCGGCTTCCAACAGCAGCAACGCGAACAAGTAGCGGCCGCCCAACCACAGGCCGGCGCAGAAGAACACCGCCAGCGATGCGTCGGGCAGCGCAAACGGAGTACCGAAATGGTGAAAACGGGTCGCGGCCATCAACGCCATCAACGCCACGGCGCCGGGTTTCACGGCCAAAAATCGATTCGAGTTCATAAGTAGTCTCCGAAAAAATCAGTAATTGTAATGGATAGAGAAAAAGAAATTTCTACCGAAATTGTTGTAAGTGCTGAGGGTTTGGTATTGCTGGTCGAGCATATTATTGAGTTTGGCGCTGAACATCCAATGTTTATCGACATGGTAAGCGGCGCGAACATCGATCGTCATGAATGCGCCCAAGCGGACCGTATTGGCCGTATTGTCGAAACGTTCGCCCTGCGCCAGCACGGCAGCACCGACATCGAACGCCGCGAAACTGCGCGAAACGTCGTACGACAAGGTCTGGGTGGCGCGCCGCGGCAGGCGCAAATTGTTGGCCCGGTCTTTTGGCGTCAGCAAATTCATACTCAACTTGTTGTGCCAACCGAGTAAGTCGCCGGAGATTTCCGCCTCGATGCCGTCGATCTGCGCCTTGCCGATGTTTTGCGCCGTCAACGGCCGGCCGCTGAATACGATCAACTGGTCGATGTTGCTATGGTAAGCCCGAATTTCCCATTGCATCCAACCATGGTTGCCGGCAAAGCCGCCTTCGAAATTGGTCGACTGTTCGGCCTGCAGATGCGGATTGCCGAAGCCCGGAAAATACAACTGGTTGAAGGTCGGGGCCTTGAAGGCGTTGCCGAAGCTGGCGAACGCGCTCAAGCCGTGGTCCCAGTTGAAACGCCAACCGAAGTTTCCGGTCAGGCTGCTGCCGAAGGCCTGGTTTTCGTCCCAACGCAACGAGGCATTGGTGAAATGCCGCTCGAACCAACGGCTGTGCAACTCGATAAAACCGCCGGCATCGTAGCGCGAATTTTCCGCATAACGCGTCGTGCTTTCGACTTGGTCCAGCCGGTAGTCCGCCCCCAGCGTCAATTGCTGGGTTTTGTGCAGATTGAGCTGGTTCAACCAGCTTGCGTTCCAGCGCGTGGTATCGAAGTTAGTGGCGAATGCGCCGGAATGGCGGAACTGGTCGGCCTCGTCCAGACTCTGGCCGACCCGCAAAGTCGAACGCCAGACGTCGTTGAGGTCGGCGCTGGCCGATGCGCCCACCGTTTGATTGATGAACAGCGTCGTGCTGCTGGTGGCGTTATCGATTTCGGTTTCGCCCTCGGCGCGCAAAAAGAATGCCTCGAGCTCGGCGCCGTTATCGAAGCGATAGCCGGCCTTGGCATTCAAGCCGGTATTGTTGTAGCCGTCGCGATCCGGGTTGAAGCCGTTGGCTAGCGTGGTACCGCTCTGGGCATTGATCCCCTGGCTGCCGAACTGCGAAGCGCCCAGGCTGTACCAGGCCTGCCCCCATTTGCCGTTGATTGCCGCGGAGCCCTGGTAGCTATCGTAAGAACCGCCGCCGGCTTCCAGCGCAATATTCGGCCGCTCGCTATTGCCGCCTTTACGGGTAAAAATCTGAATCACGCCGCCGATGGCTTCCGAGCCGTATAAACTGGACTGCGGCCCGCGAATGATTTCGATCCGCTCGATTTGGTCAACCGGTATGTATTGAAACGGCGTCGTGCCGGTAGTCACCGAGCCGACCTTGATGCCGTCGACCAACACCAGCACGTGATCGGCATTGGTGCCGCGCATGTAAACGTTGGTGTCCTTGCCGTAACCGCCGCTTTGCACCATGTCGATACCGGTCGAGCCTTTCAACAGCTCGGGCAGAGTTCTGACTTGCAAGCGTTCGATATCTTGTCGGGTATAAATCGTCGTCGCGGTCGCCAGTTCGTTTTGGTTGCTGTCCGAGCGCGTCGCCGTCACGACGGTTTCGGGTAAATTGGCGGCCTGCTCGGCGGCAAAGCCGGGTAGAAACGCGCCGATGCCGGCCAGCGGCAAAGCCATGATAATTTTGTTTTGCATAACGTCCTCTGCGCCCACCGCGCATCCGGGTAAAAAACGACAGAGGAGAAATCGGCGAGAGAATAGGCGGAGAACGGGCTGGGCGCGGGCTCTGACCATTCCGTAACAGCCCTCCGCTGTCTCGAATGATCTTCCGGGCCAGTCTCCGGGCTCATAAGCGGCTTGAGGGCCTAAACCGCGCACCTTCCCATGCGAAACGCACAGTGGCAAAAACGCGGTTCTTTACTTATCTACCGTTGCGGGGGCAGCGTCGGCATGGGCAAAACGAAATTTGCCGCACCGACTTCCTGTTTAAGTTTGGCCGAGATTTCGGACCCAACACCTGAAAGAAGGTCGGGGATTGTAGTTGATCGAGAATGGGCAGGCAAGGCAGGCCGCCTGCCAAATTGCTATCCGAACCAGCGCTAGGCCGAAATTACCGCGGTGCGGCGGCTTGGATTAGACTGGTTCAATTTATCGCAGCAGGTAGGAGACCGGACATGCAAATCGTTACCGCTACCGAGGCCAACATTCCGGCCCTGTGCCGGCTGTTGGCGCAATTGTTCGAACAGGAAGCCGAATTTGTCGCGGACGAAACCGCGCAACGCCGCGGCTTGAGCCGAATCATCGCCGATCCGCAATTGGGCCGGATTTTCGTGGCGCGCCGCGACGGCGAAATTCTGGGCATGGTCAATCTGCTGTTCAGCGTATCGACGGCGCTGGGTACGCCGGTGGCCTGGCTGGAGGATCTGGTGGTGGATGCCCGCTTTCGCGGTGAGGCGGTCGGTTCGGCATTGTTGCAGCATGCGGTCGAGTTCGCCCAACAACGGGGCTGTCGGCGGATCACGCTGCTGACCGATGCCGACAACAGCGCCGCACAACGTTTTTACCGGCGCCACGGCTTCGAGTTTTCGCCGATGCGGCCGATGCGGCGGCTGTTGCCGTAAGGCCGCGCCGCATCGGCTAAGGCAAGATCAAGCGGTCAGTTTCAGATACTTGCGGTACAACGAGTCCTTGTCTTCGGCATGGTCCGGATCCTTGTCGATGCAGTCCACCGGACAGACTTCCATGCATTGCGGCTTGTCGTGGTGGCCGACGCATTCGGTGCATAGGGACGGATTGATCACGTAAATCTCTTCGCCCTGCGAAATCGCGCCGTTCGGGCATTCCGGCTCGCAGACATCGCAGTTGATACAGTCGTCGCTGATGATAAGCGCCATAATTACTCCTCGGAAAATTTTTCGGTTAAACGTTGTTTGACCAGGTCGGGCACGAAACTGGAAACATCGCCGTGCAATTGGGCGATTTCGCGAATCATGCTCGACGAGATGAATTCGTATTGTTCGGCCGGCGTCAGAAACACGGTCTCGATGTCCGGACACAAACGCCGGTTCATGCCGGCCAATTGAAATTCGTATTCGAAATCCGATACCGCGCGCAAGCCGCGGATGATGACGCTGGCCTGGTGTTGGCGAGCGCAATCCACCAACAGCGTGTCGAAACCGATCACGCTGACGTTGCTGAATTCGGTGACCACATCGCGAATCAACGATACCCGCTCGTCCAACGAAAACAGCGGCTTTTTACCCCGGCTGACGGCAACCGCGACGATTACATGCGGATAAAGCCGGGAGGCGCGGTGAATCAAATCCAGATGCCCGTTGGTAATAGGATCGAAGGTACCGGGATAGATTGCGGTGATATTCATTGGCTTGGCAAACGGCAAAAGGGACTCATTCTAAACCATTCGCCGAATTAAAAGCAGCGGGCTGCCTTTGCAGCAGCCGATAACAGACTTCGCCGGCCACCTTTTCCTTCAATAAGCCCCAGTTTGCCGGCAAATCCGCCGTTTGCCAGTTTTTTTCGCTTTCCAGATAAATTTTTGCGTAATCCTTCAGCCAGCCTTGGCTTTCCAGCAAGCGGCAAGCCGGCTCCAGCCAGCCTTGGCCGAACGGCGGGTCCAGAAATACCAGATCGAATGCCTGGGCCGGTCCGGCCAGATAGGCGGCGGCGTCTTGCTGCACCACCTGAATCTGGCCGGCCGCCAAGCGGGCGATATTCTCGCGCAAACGCCTGCAATTGCCGGGGTTGTCCTCGACTTGTACCACTTGCTTCGCGCCGCGCGAAGCGGCTTCGAACCCTAACGCGCCGCTGCCGGCAAACAAATCCAGGCAGCGGCTGCCGTAAATATCGGCCTGCAACCAATTGAACAGCGTCTCCCGCACCCGCGACGGCGTCGGCCGCAGTCCCGGCGCATCGTCGAAAACGATTTGCCGGCTGCGCCATTCGCCGCCGATGATGCGGACTTGGTTAGCCATCAGGATTTTTGCCCTACCGTGACGGTTTGTAGCAATTCCGGTTTGACCCGGCGTTTGAACGCGTCCTTGATCTGCTCGACCGTGACCGCTTCCACGTTGCTTTGGAAGGTGTCCAAATAATCCAGAGGCTGTTGGTAAAAGCCGATCATCGCCACGTAGTCGCTGAGCTTGCTGTTGGTATCGAAACGCATGGCAAAGCCGCCGGTGATGTTTTGTTTCGCCGCCGTCAACTCCTTGTCGGTCGGGCCTTTTTCCAAAAATTCGGCAAAAGTTTTGCGCAACACGCCGAGCGCTTGCTCGGTTTGGTCGTTACGGGTCTGCAGGCTCATCATGAACGGGCCCTGCCGATACAGCGGTGCGAACACGCTATAAGCGCCGTAGGCCAAGCCGCGCTTTTCCCGGACTTCCTCGAACAAGCGCGATACCATGCTGCCGCCGCCGAGGATGTGGTTGCCGACGTACAAGGCAAAATAATCCGGGTCTTTGCGGTAGGTGCCGGGCAAGCCGACCAGCACGTGGGTTTGGCTGGATGGAAACTCGATATGCTGGGTCGTAGTCTGGCTCGGCATCGTCACCGGCGGAATTTCCGCCGGCTTGCTGCCGACCGGCAGTTTACCGAGCAACTGGTTTGCGGTGCGCTCGGCCTGCTCGCGGCTGACATCGCCGACGATGACGACGATGGCGTTGGCGGCGACGTAATACTTTTGGTAAAACGCCTTCAGATCTTCAGCCGTAAAGCCGGCGACGGTCTGGACGATGCCGGTTTCCGGATGCGCATAAGGATGCTCGCCGTATAGCGCTTTGCCGAAGGCGATACTGGCCAATTCGCCGGGCGATTCTTCCCGGTGTTTCAAACCGGCCAGGGTTCTGGCTTTTTCGCGTTGGAAGTCGTCTTCGCGAAACGCCGGCCGGCTCAATACGGTTTCGAAGGTTGCCAAGGCCTTGTCGAACAAAGCCCGCTCGGTCAAGGTGCGGACCGACAACCAGGCCATATCTTCGCTGACGCCGGCCGAATATTGGGCGCCGACCGATTCGAAACGCTGGGCGATGTCGTCGGCGCTCCAATCGCCGGCGCCGCTGTCCAACAAGGCCGAAGTCAGCGCGGCGACGCCGAATTGGCTGTCGTCGCGCGCGCTGCCGGCATCGAACACCACCCGCACGTCCGCCATCGGCAAGCCGGCGGTGCGCACGTAGTAAACCCGGCTGCCCTGCGCGGTTTGCCAATGTTCGATTTTGGCCGCCGGCCAGGCCAATTGGCTGAATGCCAGCAACAACAGGCCGATTAAATTAAAACGCATGGTGAACTCCTGTCAGTTTTTTCGGTTTGGCGGCTTCGGTGATCGGTTGCGGGTCCAGGTAGGCCACCGTCAGTGTGTCTTCGATCAGATATTTGCGCGCGACTTCGCGTACTTGTTCCGCAGTGACCTGATTGATTTTGGCGACATACTCGTCGGCGCGTTGCCAGCCCAAACCGACCGTTTCCAGCGTACCCAACTGCATGGCCTGATAGAAGTTGGAATCTTTCTGGTAGACCGAGCTGGCCAGTACCTGGGCCTTGATCCGCTGCAACTCGTCCTTGTCGATCAGCTCGTTTTTCAACTGGTACACCTCGTCGAGTAAGGCGTATTCCAAATCGAACACGGTTTTGCCGTCGGCGGGCGTGCCTTCCAACAGGAACAACTCGGGCAGACGCGAAGTCAGGTCGTAACCGGCGCCGGCCGAGACCGCGATTTGCTTGCCGCGCACCAAGCGCGACGGCAAGCGGGCGCTGTCGCCGCCGTCGAGTACGCCGGCCAGCACTTCCAGCGCATAAGCCTCCCATTCCGGTTTAGCGGAGTTCAACACCGGCACTTTGTAGCCCATCATCAAGTAGGGCAGTTTGGCCGGCGCCTTGACCGTGATGCGGCGCACGCCGCGCTGTTCGCTTTCGGCCTGCGGCTTGACCGGTTTGATCGTGCTGGGTTGCAACGGCGCGAAATATTGTTCGGCCAGTGTTTCGACCTGTTTGGCGTCGACGTCGCCGACCACGACCAGGGTGGCGTTATTCGGCGCATACCACTTTTGGTACCAGGCTTGCAGGTCTTCGATTTGGTAATTGGCGATGTCGGACGGCCAGCCGATCACCGGGTTTTGATATGGGCTGTTGGTAAACGCCGCGGCCATGAATTGCTCGTGGACTTTGGCCCGCGGCTGGTCGTCGGTACGCATCCGCCGCTCTTCGGTCACCACTTCCAACTCTTTCTTCAGCTCGTCGGCTTTCAGGTTCAGGTTACGCATGCGGTCGCTTTCCAGCTTGAAGCTGATCTCCAGCCGCGACTTTTCCAGGGTCTGGAAATAGGCCGTGTAATCCTGGCCGGTAAAGGCGTTTTCGTTGCCGCCGTTCTCGGCGATGATCCGGGAAAACTCGCCGGCCGGATATTTTTCGGTGCCTTTGAACATCATGTGCTCCAGCATGTGCGAGATGCCGGTAATACCGCCCGGCTCGTAGCTGGAGCCGACTTTATACCAGACCTGGGATACCACCACCGGCGAGCGATGGTCTTCCTTTACCAGTAGTTTCAAGCCGTTAGCGAAAACATGTTCGTGCACCTTACTGTCTTCGGCGTGCGCCAGCACGACCGGACAAAGCAGCGTCAGCGCTGCAAGCCTGTGTTTCATAAATCCCTCGTTGACTAAAAGACGGTGAGCGCCTGTGATTGTTTTAATAATCATTGGTTCACTGTTATTCTATATGTTTGAACGCGTTCCAATCCAACTGCTACTCGATGCCAGACACCACCGCCCCGCTTTCCTGGAAAGACTACTACGAGCTCTGCAAGCCCAGAGTCGTTGCGTTGATCGTGTTTACCGCCATCGTCGGCATGTTGTTGGCGGTTCCCGGCATGCCGCCGTTGGCCAATTTCCTGTACGGCACGGTCGGTATCGGCCTGGCCGCGTCTTCGGCGGCGGCGATCAACCATTTTCTGGACCAGAAGGCCGACGCCGAAATGGCCCGCACCCGCAACCGGCCGCTGCCGACCGGGCACTTGCAGCCGCGCCAAGTTTTGGTGTTCGCCAGCGTGATCGGTTTTATCGCAATGGCGATCCTGACCATCAAAGTCAATCTACTGACGGCTTTTCTGACCTTTTTGTCGCTGATCGGCTATGCCTTGATCTACACGGTTTACCTGAAGCGGGCGACGCCGCAAAACATCGTGATCGGCGGCGCGGCCGGCGCGGCACCGCCGGTATTGGGTTGGGCCGCGATCACCGGCGAAGTGCATCCGCACGCCTTGCTGCTGTTTCTGATCATCTTCGTCTGGACCCCGCCGCACTTCTGGGCGTTGGCGATTGCCAAACGCGACGAATACGCCAAGGTAGCGATTCCGATGCTGCCGGTGACCCACGGCGTCGAATTCACCCGGCTGCAGATTCTGCTCTACACCATTCTGCTGCTGATTTCGACGCTGCTGCCGTATCTGACCGGCATGAGCGGCCTGATTTACCTGGTCACCGCGTTTCTGCTGGGCCTGGGCTTTATTTACTACGCGATCCAAATGATGCGCAAAAAGGACAATAAAACCGCGATGCGCACCTTCGGCTATTCCATCGTCTATTTGATGCTGATCTTTGCCGCCTTGCTCATCGACCATTACTTCCCGCTGTCCCTCTCATGACGCTAACTACCGCAGAACACCCGTTCGCCGAATTCATCAAAATCCTCGGCAAAGGCAAGAAAGGCGCCCGGCCGCTGACGCAGGACGAAGCCTACCGGGCCATGAAAATGATCCTGGCCGACGGCCAAGTCGAACCGATCCAGCTTGGCGCCTTTCTGATGCTGATGCGGGTCAAGGAAGAAACCTGCGAGGAATTGGCCGGCTTCGTCGCGGCGGCGCGGGAAAGTTTTGCCTTCGACAACAACGTCGCGGTGGACCTGGATTGGTCGTCCTATGCCGGCAAGCGCCGCCATCTGCCGTGGTTTTTGCTATCGACCTTGCTGCTGGCGGAAAACGGCATCAAAGTCTTCATGCACGGCGCCGGCGGCCATACCCAAGGCCGGCTCTACACCGAAAACGTGCTGCGGGCGCTGGGTATCGACGCCGCCCAGTCGATTGCCGAAGCCGGCCAACAGATCGAACGTACCAATTTCAGCTACCTGTCGCTGGAACACATCTGCCCGAAACTGTACGACATGATCAATCTGCGGCCGGTGATGGGCTTGCGCTCGCCGGTGCATACCCTGGTCAGATTATTGAATCCGTTCGATGCTACCGCCAGCATCCAGGGCATTTTCCATCCCAGCTACCGCCAGGTGCACCAGAAAGCCGCGTTGCTGCTCGATCAGAAACACATGGCGGTATTGAAAGGCGAAGGCGGCGAAACCGAACGCAACCCAGACGTCGAATGCCTGGTGCAAAGCGTACACGACGGCGAGCTCAGCGACGAAATCTGGCCGGCTTTGTTCGAACGCCGCCACATGAAAGCCGAAGAACTGGAGCCGCAACTATTGGCCCAGGTCTGGCGCGGCGAGCTGGACGACGAATTCGGCCAAGCCGCCGTGATCGGCACCGCCGCGATTGCTTTGAAACTGCTGGGTAAAGCCGACGACCAGACGCAGGCCGAAGCCTTGGCCGCCCAATTCTGGGCCGCGCGCGACCGCAACCGGTTTTAAACGCCATCCACTACTACGCCCCGCGCGTATCTCGAAACTCAGCATGCCCGCCGGCCCCGCAGCAAAGGTCGCCATCGTCGGTGCCGGCCCGGCCGGCCTGATGGCCGCCGAAGTCATCAGCCAGGCCGGCATCGCCGCCACCGTATACGACGCCATGCCGTCGGCCGGCCGCAAATTCCTGATGGCCGGCAAAGGCGGTATGAACATCACCCACGCCGAAGCCTTCGATGCATTCTTGTCCCGCTACGGCCCGCGCCGCGCCGAACTGGAACCGATGCTGCAAGCTTTTACACCGGACGATTTGCGGGCCTGGGTCAAAGGTTTGGGGATAGCTACCTTCGTCGGCAGCTCCGGCAGGGTATTCCCGACCGAAATGAAGGCGGCGCCGTTGCTGCGCGCCTGGCTGCATCGCTTACGAAGCAACGGCGTGCAATTTCGGATGCGCCACCGCTGGCTGGGCTGGGCCGACGGCGCGTTGCGCTTCGCCACGCCGGACGGCGAGCGCCATGTCCAGGCCGATGCGACGCTGCTGGCACTGGGCGGCGGCAGTTGGCCGCAACTGGGTTCGACCGGGGCCTGGACCGAAATTCTGGCCGTGCGCGGCATCGGCTTATCGCCGCTACGCCCGGCCAATTGCGGCTTCGAAACCGATTGGAGCGACGTATTCCGCCAACGTTGCGCCGGCCAACCGCTCAAATCGGTGGTCGCGACATTTCGCAATAACCAAGGCGAAACGTTCAGCCAGCAGGGCGAACTGACCGTCGCCGATTACGGCCTGGAGGGCGGCTTGATCTACGCCCTGTCCGCGCCATTGCGCGACGCCATCGCCGCGGCCGGTGCGGCAACGCTATGGCTGGATTTGCTGCCGGACCGCAGCCCGGAAAACATAGCCGAGCGTCTGGCCAAACCGCGCGGCAAGGACAGCCTGAGCAATTACCTGCGCAAACGGCTAGCCATCGATGGCGTCAAGACCCTGCTGCTGCGCGAAGCCCTGCCCGCCGCCGAACTCAACAATTCGGTCAAGCTGGCCGCCGCACTCAAAGCCCTGCCCATCGTCTTGCATCGCCCGCGCCCCATCGCGGAAGCCATCAGCAGCGCCGGCGGCGTCGAATTTGAAGAGCTGGAGCAAAACCTGATGCTGCGTAAACTACCCGGCACCTTCTGCGCCGGCGAAATGCTGGATTGGGAAGCGCCGACTGGGGGGTACTTGTTGACGACTTGTTTGGCTAGCGGGCGGATGGCGGGGTTGGGTGCGGTCGGGTGGTTGAGATCGTGACGGGTATATGGAGTCTTTACTAACCAACAGGTTATCGACTGCTGATGATATACAGAAAGGGAAAGCCCTTGTAGTCCGCTAATTTGTTGAGGGGAAGCAGGATTCGTGGTAGTTATGCAGAAACTATCTAATTCCTAGTTAGGCCCACTCTCAATTCATCGATATGAACAAGTCAAAAGCGCCATGTTTCGGGCAGTCAGCCGAGGAAATCGAATCCTGGCTTCGCACAAACGTAAAGATCGGCACTTCTGTTGCTATCCGCATAACTCAGGCGGGGCTTCTTCATTACGTTCCTGCGAGAGTTGTGAGACTAGGGCGGGGCAGGTTTGAGGTTGAACCAGAGGCGAAGTATGGCTTGGGCACTGGCGGAAGATTCTTCTACTACTCGGGGAAGAACTGTTGGCATCCAAAAGGCCAGACTCGACTCGTCATTCCGACTGATGAGGTCCTTGCAGCGTATGGGCCTCCTGGCTCACTCGGCATTTCGTATGGTCCATTCACTGTGTAGCTTTCGCTCAAGGCACGCACCGTGGGGCTAACAACTCATTCAAGCCGAAGCCGCTTCGCGGCTTAATTCGGGTGTTGGGCATCAGAACGTCAGTAGCAAGCGGTCGTGAACTTCATGATCTTCGAGGCTCCGCCCATCCATTTGGAATCGTTTCAGCATTGACCGGCCTACATTAACGAACTCTTCACGTTCAAACAGCCCATCAGGAATCGCAATGTCGCACAGTTTACGTCCAGAATATTTGGTGCCGTCGATGCTCAATGCGACATACACCCCCCTTGCTTTGCAAGAAGCAATCGAATCGAAGAGACGTTGTAACGAGAATGCCTGCGCACCGTAAAGGATAGCTTGACTATCAGCGTATGGGGGGTCGCAGTAGATCAAGTCCCCTTTTTTAGCTCTATCCATAGCCTCTGCGAAATCCAAATGTAAAAAGCGCGTGCCTTGAGTTCGTGCGTACCAAATTTCCACCCGTTTCCCAAAACTTTCCGGCGAAACTGGATTATGAACACCAACTGGTGTGCTCATATGACCATCATTTTTACGAAAGCGGACAACACCGCCGTAACATGCTCGACAGAGAAAGAGAAGATCGGCCCCGTTTGGCTTCTTGTTATAGTTTGCGAGTACTTTCTCGTATGCAGTCTTCTTGCCTAGCTGCGCCATCAGCGCGTACCGTTCCGCGTACTGCTGTTTTAATAGTTCTCTATTGCTGTGAAGGGTCTGCCATATCTGAACTAATGGTGAAAACGCATCGCTGGCTATCGCCTTCTTCGGAGCTAGTACTCCTAATACACCGCCACTTCCTAAGAACGGCTCGAAATAAGTACCAAACTGCTTTGGGAAAAATTCGATTATCGAGTCCGCTTGCTTCTGTTTGTTGCCGACCCATTTCAAAAGCTGGGTATGAAACGGCTTTGTCCCACACGAAACTGGAATAGGAGCCTCTTCGAGTGTAAATAATTCTGTTTGTTGTTGGGTAGTTTGCGCGAGCATTTGATTAGTGTTCATAGTTGACTGAGTTAATTCTAGCATTCTAATTTTGAATATTCCAATATTGAATTTACAGTGTTGAGATGAAAAAAGAACGTCTCTCCGCTCTACTGCGACAAATTCGCCTAGATGCCAACCTCACTCAGCTTCAGATTGCCCAAAAAATCGGACAAACACAATCTTATGTGTCCAAGTACGAAAATGGCGAACAAAGGCTCGACCTAATCGAGCTGGAAGCTGTATGCAAAGCGGCGGGTATATCATTAAATGACTTTGTGAAACGATACCTTGAAAGCTGATCCTCGGTTTCTCACCCAACCCAAAGAGTTTTGGGCAAACGTCCGAACAATTAGCCAAGAAGTCGGCTACACCCAGCGTGGTGCAAAATCCATCAAGATTCCTTCCTTGAAGGCCATCCGTCACAAATTTGCTCGGCTCGGTCTCAGTACGGTTCACATTGCCAACTCGGATAGCACTTTGACCGATTTCGGCCAACGCTTGTTCGACTACTTCACTTTTCGGGCCACCGTGCTGAATGAGACTGTACAAGGACATTTCATGAAGAAAGAATCTGCTGAAATTGAATTCAATCGACTTAAATCGCAATTGAAACCGAACTGTCCATTGCCCATGAACAAGCAAAAAGCCGAAAAAAAGAACTATGCCTTCTTAACAGGCATGGTCAACATGCTGGTGGAAGCAAATATTGGCGGCTCTCCGTGCGATTACGACCCACGCAGCCTAACCACGATGACCCATGACGCGATGCCGTTGCGTACGCTTTCACGGCGCGTGGATGGCGCGTTCCCTTCTGTAGTCAACCCTATCGCAATTTGGGAAATCAAGGAATACTATTACACCACAACATTCGGTAGCCGCGTGGCAGATGGCGTATATGAGACGCTATTGGATGGGATGGAACTGGAAGAACTCGAAGCTGCTGCTAAGCGCAAGGTTCAGCACGTCTTGTTTATCGACGATTATTTTACATGGTGGGAGTGCGGGCGATCATATCTGTGCCGCATGATTGACATGCTACACATGGGATACGTTGATGAAGTTGTGTTTGGCCGCGAAGTGTTCACGCGCCTTCCTGAATTGGCTAGGGAATGGAAAACAGCTTATGACGGATTTGAAAAATAATCGCCCAACAAAACGCTCCAGCGGACTCCGCTAACGCTACGCCGCTGAGCTCTACTACAAGGGCTTCCCCAGCAACGGAACTAATATTTTGGTTTTATAAAGATTCATCGTTTCATATTCGTACCCACTCGTTGTCGACTTCCATTTGCGATGTGAGAGGATGAAGGACTGCTAAACTACAACCGGTCATGTTGAGCCTTTGGCTCGGACCCTGATGAAAGACGCGCGCGAGGGCCTCATTCGTTAGTCGGAAGTGACTACCTCCCCTAGAGCTAATCAGGCTCTCCCCGCGCGGGTCCAACCCTTTCACATCAACGCTGGCTGTCCAGCTGTGATTCTATTCTCCTGTTTTTGTCACTCGTTTTCGCGGCAATCCCTTATGCTTGACTCAGCTCAAAGCGGAAGTCTTCGCCGTAGGTCAGCACCGCCCAAGCCATGTGCGCATTCTTGGCCGCGATGGCGACGGAAGCCCGCCAGTAGCCCCGTCGTTCCAGCAAACTCGGGGCCCAGCGGCTATGGCGATCCTGTTTGTCGCCCAAACTATTGAGCACCGCTCGGGCGCCCAGCACGAGTAAACTGCGCAGATAGCCATCTCCGGCTTTGGTGACGCGGCCCAGCCGTGCCCGCTGTATTGCCCCGGCGCCAGTCCGATCCAAGCCGCAACTTGGCGTCCGTTGGCAAAATCGTGTCCGTAGCCTAGGCTGTACAAGATGGCGCTGGCCGTGGTTGGGCCGATACCCGGTAGTTGCATCAGCCCGCGTAGGTACAATTAGCAAAGCGTAATCGTACGAATGTTAATGTCGTTGCTCCAATTATGCTGCGCAAATAGGAGCAACGCTCCGTCCGTGGTTCAAACTGCGTCCACGAATCCCATCCAATCTATTCGCTAGATCGTAGCCGAGCCAAAAAACCGGCGTCTCATCGTGTAAAGCAAACCGGACAACATCAGCAGCGATGCGGGAGGTAGCGGAACTTGAGAGACCGGTTGGACCCAGTCGACTCTTGGCTTCTGGTCGCCTAGCGCGGTCCAACTGCTACCGGCGTATGCGACTATCTGTAAATACCGTCCGGAGGCAGCAGCGAACTCCACCTCGTGGGTTTCAAAATGCGGTCCGAATCCTGAAGTACCTATCCAATCCGAGAATGTCGCTACCGGGGTTAGGCTGTTGTAACTGTTGCCTATCGCTGCATTTGACAGGTAAATCCAGTACTGCGCGTTAGTGGCGGGTGCAACCGCAGCAGTGATAACGACTTTCGACAGGGTTTGGCTGGTCCCCATATCAGCCTGGATCCAGTGCTTGCCGTAACTGCCAGCGTTCCAAACTCCACCATTGAATGCGGCCTGTGCCGAAGTGCCGGGATAGGTTAAATCGGCACTGTACTGGCCGACAGCCAAATCCGCAGCAAACGGCGAAATGATAGGCGCCGCGTTTACATCGACAGCAAGCGTTAGGCCTAATGCTGCCAGTATCAATGAAAGGTTTTTATTGGGCATCAAATACTCCTCAAGATATTTTGGTCTGAAAGTCGGTTGGTTATTGGCGATATTTTATTCTGGAAGTACAACTGTTGGCGTATTGTCCAGAAGTCCAGCACGCCTGGGCATATTGAACAAAGCCTGATCGTAGGCTTGTAATTCCGCTCCTCCGATTACGTTGCGCCTTCCACCAAATCTCACCCCCCAACTCTTTCAATCCCCACCTGCCGAATCCCGGCCCGGTTTGTTATCATGGGCGGCAAACGCGTTCCGGCTCGGGCGCGGCAAAACAACAATTACATTGAGGAGCACCATGATCATCAAACCTCGCGTCCGCGGCTTTATGTGCGTCACCACCCATCCGACCGGTTGTGCCGCCAATGTTAAACAACAGATCGATTACGTTAAAGCCAAAGGTGCTGTCGCTGGCGGCCCGAAAAACGTGCTGGTGTTGGGTGCGTCGACCGGGTATGGCTTGGCTTCGCGGATCGTGGCCGCGTTCGGCGCCGGTGCCAAAACCCTGGGCGTGTTCTTCGAAAAAGAAGGCACAGCCGACAAACCCGGCAGCGCCGGTTGGTACAACTCGGCGGCCTTTCACCAATTCGCCGAAGCCGAAGGCCTGTATGCGAAAAGCATCAACGGCGACGCCTTTTCCGACGAGATCAAGCAACGGGTCATAGCCGCGATCAAGCAAGACATGGGCAAGGTCGATCTGGTGGTTTACAGCCTGGCCGCGCCGCGCCGCACCCACCCGAAAACCGGCGTGACCTATAACTCGACTCTGAAACCGATCGGTAAAGACTTGGTGCAAAACGGCGTCGATACCGATAAAGAAATCATCAAGGAATTCACGCTGACCGCCGCCACCCAGGAAGAAATCGACAACACCGTGGCGGTGATGGGCGGCGAAGACTGGCAAATGTGGATCGATGCGCTGAGCGAAGCCGGCGTGCTGGCCGATGGCGCCAAAACCACCGCGTTTACTTACCTGGGCGAAAAAGTCACCTGGGACATTTATTGGGACGGCACCATCGGTGCGGCGAAAAAGGACCTGGACAAACGCGTGATCGATATCCGCGCCAAATTGGCCGCTATCGGCGGCGACGCCCGCGTCTCGGTATTGAAAGCGGTCGTCACCCAAGCCAGCTCGGCAATTCCGGTGATGCCGTTGTATCTGGCCTTGTTGTTCAAAGTGATGAAGGAACAAGGCACGCACGAAGGCTGCATCGAGCAAGTCGATGGCTTGTTCCGCGACAGCTTGTACAGCGAGACGCCGATTCTGGACAGCGAAGGCCGTTTGCGCGCCGATTTGAAGGAACTCGATCCGAAAGTGCAGGACGAGGTTAGCAAGCTGTGGCCGCAAGTCACCAGCGAAAATCTGAACCAACTTAGCGATTTCGCCGGTTACAAACGCGAGTTCATGAAATTGTTCGGTTTCGAAGTGGACGGCGTCGATTACGAAGCCGACGTCAACCCGGACGTGGCGATCAACAATTTGGGATAAATTCCGTCCTTAGGCAATGTTGTAGATACCGTCTTAAAAGTCAACTTTGAAAAGCGTAATCGCCCCGGTAAGGCTCGCGAGTTTTCAGGACACCAAAGCACAAATGTACGAGTTTACGCATAGCACCACCGAGAGCAGACATTTTGGTTTTTCCACGTGCCTGCAAACGCAGATAGAGTGCTTTGAGATGAGGGTTGTATTGAACGCCGACCACGGTGGCCATGTAAAGGATGGCGCGTATACGGGCGGGGCCAGCTTTGGATAGTCGGGGCCGCCCTTGAATCGACGAACCGGACTGTCGCTCCACGGGCACCAAACCCAGGTAAGCGGCCAGTTGTTCGGCGGATTGAAAGTGATGATTGTGCATCACCGCTAACAAGTGATTGCTAACCTGGGGACCGACGCCGGGAATACTGATTAACAGCGTCCGGTCCGCCTTCAGTTCAGGGTGCTGATCGATATGGTCGTCGATGTCGATCTGGAGTTTAGCGAGTTGAGTTTCCAGGAAAGTAATAGAGTCGAGTAGGGATTGGTGAATCAGTACCGGAGTATCGGTGGCCTGGGCTTTTTCCAGGCGGTTGCGCTCGCGTTGCAAATCCTGGGCGATCGCTTCACGGCGGGATAACAGGGCTTGCAAGGTGCGAGCTTCTGGAGTTGGAGGTGTCCAAGGCCTGGGGTTCAACAACGCGCCGTAACGAGCCAACACCAGACTATCGACGCCGTCGGTCTTGGTGCGCACACCCAGGCTGCGGCCAAAGTCTTTGACTTGAGCGGGATTTACAATCGAGACCGTGACGCCTGCATCGCTCAAGGCGAGTGTAGCCTGTTCGTGATAAACGCCGGTTCCTTCCAGGATAGCGTGTAGCGTGTCAGGCGTGGCCTGTTGTTTTACACACCAAGCTAACAGATCGTCGACGCCCGCTTTGGAATTGGTAACGGATTTCGCACGGCGTTTGGCAGTGGCAACATCCAATAACAGACTGCAATCAAGTTTGGCTTTAGAAACATCGATACCGATAAAAAACATAGAGTGATTCAGCATGAAGAAACAAAATAAACCAACCGAGCCCACTTGCCTTGTGCATACAGGGTCATTGCCCTTGGCTACCGTTCAGTGTCTTCGTTGGCATCAGAAGCGAGACAGAAGGCTTAATCTACATGCCAAGGTCGAACCTTAAGGGTACGCACAAGCTCTTTCTGTCTCAGTGCCAAGGTAGCTAACCATGGCGACAAGTAAGATACAAGGGTACGCAATGCGTACCCTACGCCTACATCAATCTAACCATGTCCATCCAAACCACCCTGCAAAAACTGCTCGACCGCCAAGACCTTAGCGCCGACGAAATGCGCGCCGCGATGCGAGAGATGATGACCGGCGAGCTGAGCGATGCGCAAATTGCCGGCTTTTTGATTGCCTTGCGCTGCAAGGGCGAAACTGTCGACGAAATCGCCGCCGCCGTCGGCGTGTTGCGCGAACTGGTGCATAAGGTGCCTATCGACGGCGAGCACGTCATCGACACCTGCGGCACCGGCGGCGACGGCGCCAACACCTTCAATATTTCCACCACCGCGGCTTTCGTCGTTGCCGCAGCGGGCGGCAAGGTCGCCAAGCACGGCAATCGCTCGGTGTCCAGTTGCTGCGGCAGCGCCGATTTGTTGGAACTGGCCGGCGTCAATCTTGAGCTGCCGGCCGAGCAAGTGGCGCAATGCGTCAACGACATCGGCGTCGGCTTTTTATTCGCCGCCAAACACCACAGCGCAGTGCGGCATACGGTCAAAGCCCGCAAGGAAATGGGCGTGCGCACCTTGTTCAATCTGATCGGCCCGCTATCCAATCCGGCCAATGCGCCGCACCAGTTGATCGGCGTGTTCGACAAACAATGGCTGGAACCGGTGGCAGAAGTCTTGAAACGGCTGGGCAGCCGCCACGTCTTGGTCGTCCACGCCCGCGACGGCCTGGACGAAATCAGCATCGCCGCGCCGACCGACGTCGCCGAACTGGTCGACGGCATCATTCATACCTACACCGTGACGCCGGAACAATTCGGTCTGCAGCGCGCCAGCCTGGATTCGTTATCCATCGGCAGCGCCGCGGACAGCCTGGCCATCGTCAAAGCGGTGCTGAACAACCAACCCGGCCCGGCCCGCGACATCGTAGCGCTGAACGCCGGCGCCGCGATCTATGCCGCCGACTTGGCCGATTCGCTGGACGCCGGCATCCGCCGCGCGCATCAGGTTTTGGCGGATGGGAGTGCGTTGGCTAAGTTTGAGGCGTTGATAAAGTACCGTTGAGATTCCGGCCTTTCTTGCGCAAAGGATTTGAGTGCGGCTCCAGGTGACAATAGGCACACGTCGGCGTACACTCCGGGCATGAAACCGTTTCGCTGGAATCATCAGAAGAACGAACTGTTAAAGAAATATCGCGGAATCTCTTTCGAAGAAATAGCGCTGGCTATCGAGGCTGACGGATTGCTCGACGAGTTGCGGCACCCAAACCAGGACAAGTATCCCAATCAATCCATCCTTGTGGTGGCACTTGATGTCTACGTATATTTGGTGCCATTTGTAGAGGAAGAGAATTACTTTTTCTTGAAAACGGTTATTCCAAGTAGAAAGACAACCCGCGATTATTTACGCAGGAATAAATTCAATGAATAAACTCGACGAATTCGAACAAGAGATTTTGGATGCTTATGAGCAGGGCGAGTTGGTGTCAAACTCGCCGGCAAAAACCGATTTGTCTAAATTCAAGGCCGCGGCCAGCGCGACTTTTATCAAAGACAAGCGAGTCAACATTCGTTTGTCTTCACCCGATTTGATGGATATTCAGGCGCGTGCGCTGGAAGAAGGCATTCCCTATCAGACCTTAATTGCCAGCGTGCTACACAAGTATGTTTCCGGCCGTTTAACGGAAAAGCCTTCGAATTTGAATGCGGGCACCGGCAAGCGACAACGTAATGCAGACAATATATGAGCTGTCGATGTTGAGCGAAAAACCAACGATGTGCTCCAACTTTTATTGCAATGGGTCTTAAATCGGGCCGACACCGGGCATACAAATTACCGCCGCGAAGCGGCACATAACTGACAAGACAAGCACAATGACCGATACACCAGACATCCTAAAAACCATCCTCGCCAAAAAAACCGAAGAAGTCGCCCGCCGCAAAAACAACACGCCGATTTCCCTGTTGCAGGAAATCGCCGCTAGCGTGCAAGGGCCGCGCGGCTTTTACCAGGCCTTGCGTAGTAAGGCCGACCAGCAAAAGCCGGCCATCATCGCCGAGATCAAGAAAGCTTCGCCCAGCCAGGGCGTGATCCGCGAGGATTTCAAGCCGGTCGAAATTGCGGTCGATTACGCCTTCAACGGCGCCACTTGCTTGTCGGTGCTGACCGACAAGGAGTTTTTCCAAGGCTCCGAAGCCAATTTGCAGATGGTGCGGGAAAGATGCCCGCTGCCGGCGATCCGCAAGGATTTCATGATAGACCCCTACCAAATCCACGAATCGCGGGCGTTGGGCGCCGATTGTGTGCTGCTGATTGTCGCGGCACTGGACGACGCGATGCTGAAGGAGTTGGCCGATACCGCCACCGGTTTGGGCATGGACGTGCTAGTGGAAGTGCACGATGCCGAGGAACTGGAGCGGGCGCTGCGGCTGAACACCCACATGATCGGCATCAATAACCGTAACCTGCGCACTTTCGAGGTTTCGCTGCAAACCACGCTGGACCTGAAAAACGCCATCCCGGCCGACAAATTGATCGTCACCGAAAGCGGTATCCACACGCCGGCCGACGTCAAATTGATGCAGGACAACGGCATCTACACCTTTCTGGTCGGCGAAGCCTTCATGCGCGCGCCGTCGCCGGGCCAAAAAATGCGCGAACTGTTCTTTTAAGCGCATGCTCCGGGCCGAATCGGCCCGGTTTGTTCCGATTCCGTCCGATGGAACGCCGCATTTACGAGCTGATACTGCGCGCCACCGCCGCGGCCGCGATTACCGAAACCGAGCCGGTGCAGCGGTTGTGGAGCGGGTACGGCCACATCGTCCGCTGCCGTTTGCGCGGCGGCGACCGCGGCAGCGTAATCGTCAAACATGTGAAATTGCCCGCGCAGCGCAGTAGTTCGCGCCGAACAGATACCCTTTCCCACCAACGCAAACTGCGCTCCTACCAAGTCGAAACGGCCTGGTACGGCCAGTGGAGCCGGCGCTGCGGCGTGGAGTGCCGGGTTCCGCTCTGTCTGGCGGTCGAGTCGTTCGGCGAGGAGATTTTGATCGTGTTGGAAGATTTGGACGCTGCCGGATTTCCGCAACGGCGCTCCCGGGTGGGTGCCGGCGAAATCCGCGCTTGCCTGGACTGGCTGGCCAATTTCCACGCCACTTTTCTTGGCGCGCAACCGGACGGTTTATGGCAAATCGGCACCTATTGGCACTTAGCGACCCGGCCCGACGAATTGCGCGCTCTGTCCGATTCCGCGTTAAAACGCGCGGCCGCAGCGATCGACCGCAAACTTAATTCCGGCAATTACCGGACTTTGGTCCACGGCGACGCCAAATTGGCCAATTTTTGTTTTTCCGCCGACGGCCGGCAAGTTGCTGCGGTCGATTTTCAATACGTCGGCGGCGGTTGCGGCATCAAAGATGTGGCCTACTTTATCGATAGCTGTTTGGACGGCAACGCCGCCCAGAGCCGGGAAACCGAGTTACTGGATTTCTATTTTCAGGCTTTGCGCCACGCCCTTCGCGCCAAAGGCAGCGAGGCCGATGCGCATGATCTGGAGCGCGAATGGCGGGCGCTGTATCCGCTAGCCTGGACCGACTTCCATCGTTTTCTAAAGGGCTGGAGCCCGCAGCATTGGCCGCCGGACAGTTATAGCGAACGGCTGGCGCGGCAAGTGATTGTGGCATTGGCGGATTGCCCGGATCGATGACGATGCGCTTATCTGCAAACGACTTGAACTTACTCCGCCAATGCGCGATTGGCGCCGCTTACCAAGCCGGACATATCATCGAAAGTCACGCCGGCCGGCCGGTTGCGGTCGGTAATAAAACCGGCGGCGCCAGCCTGGCCGCCCAGGTGGTGACCGAAGTGGACCACCTCAGCCAGCAGGCGATTTTGCAGGCCTTGCAACCGGCCTGCGAGATGTTCGACTTGGCGGTGTTGTCGGAAGAGCAGGCCGACGACGGCAGTCGGCTGCGCAAAGACTATTTTTGGTGTATCGATCCGTTGGACGGCACTTTGCCGTTCATCGAAGGGGTGGCGGGCTATTCGGTGTCGATCGCGCTGGTGGACCGCGCCGGCAGTGCAATAATCGGCGTGGTCTACGATCCGCTGGCGCGCAACTTGTATAGCGCTGTGCAAAACGGCGGCGCCTGGCGCGACGGGCAACGGTTAGCGCTGCCGATAACGGCATCGCGCGGCAACATCCTGAAATTTATCACCGATAAAAGTTTCGCCGTCGATCCGCTCTACCAAGCCGCTGAGGCCGGACTGGAGCGGCTGGCACTTGGTTTGGGTTATGCCGGTGCGGCACTGGTATTGCAGGGCGGCGCGGCAATGAACGCCTGCCAAGTGTTGGCCGATGCGCCGGCCTGTTACTTTAAATTTCCTAAACCGCAGGCCGGCGGCGGCAGCGTTTGGGATTATGCGGCCACGGCGTGCTTGTTCCGCGAGGCCGGTGCCATTGCCTGCGATATGTTCGGCAACGATTTGGAATTGAATCCCCAAGGGGCCTTGTTCATGAACCGTTGCGGCGTATTGTACTGCGCGGATAGCGAGTTGGCGTCAGCCGTAGTCGAGTTGTACCGGCAACTGCAGAGCCGTTGTTAATCTGCGCTTTAATGGCCGTTTTTGGTTATGCCACCGGCTGCCGAGGCATTGTATTATCCCGCACGGAGCAACGGCGATAGATGGCGGCCTGGTTAACAAATTCGCCGGGCTGGCCGGCGCGGCTGGCAGATTATGCACCTTCAGGCAATTGTAATATTACCGACAATCGGCGGCCGTTTTTGGCTTTACAGTCGCTTCTGTGTGATAGACTGCTATAATCGAAACGACTTACTTTTGGATTTTAACCTTCGGAATCAATCACTATCCGTAAGATGTTAAACAGGAGATTATGGATGCTGAGACATAACTTAGAGAATGATGGCAACAAGCAGGGCGAAGTGGAGCTGTCGCGACGCAGCTTTTTCGGGCGCTTGGCGGTGGGCGCCGTTTTATCTATCGCAATGCCCGGCGTGGTGCATGCTGCCAAAAGTGCGGCGGTTAAAGCCGACAAGAACCATAGAACCGGAAAAGCGGCAAAAAGTGCGGCACGCCTGCCCAAGCACGAAGCGATTCAAGCCGCTAAAGCCGCGCGGCACGGCGATAAAGCGGTAACTGCGCATAACAGCCATAAATCGGCGCTAACCCAGCACGGCCGGATACAACTGGCGCACGCCGAGCGCCATACGCAATCCCAAGCCAGAGTCCGCGACGTTTACCATGGCAAGAAGCACGGCTTCAGTACCGCCCAAGTCAGCCACGGCCATGACAGCGGCGGTAGAGTTCATTCGGTGATCCGCCCCGGCCAACGCGAACCGATCATCACGCTGGACCAGCAACCGATGTTCGTGGCCGACCGCGGCAGGATGACCTCGCACCGGGCGCTGGCATTTCAAAATCCGCACACCGGCGACAAGTTGAATCTGACTTATTTCGAGAAAGGCCGCTATCTGACCGATGCGCTGGAGGAAATCAGTTTCTTGCTACGCGATTACCGGACCGACGACGTGCATCCGATCGACCCCGAGTTGCTCGACCAATTGCACGACTTGAAGCAAATGTTGGGCTTGCAACAACCGTTCGGCGTGATCTGCGGCTACCGTTCGCCGTTGACCAACGCCAAACTGCACGCCGAACATACCGGCGTCGCCAATAACAGCTTTCATATGCACGGCCGCGCGGTCGATATCCGGATCGAGCGCTTCGATTTGCGCCGGATCCACAACGCGGCGGTAGCGATGCATCGCGGTGGCGTCGGTTATTATCCGGAGTCCAATTTCATCCACCTGGATACCGGGACGTTCCGTACCTGGACTTTCTAGCTCGTTCGCGCTTAGCCGCATAAAAAAGCGCCGTTTCCGGCGCTTTTTTATGCCTGCACCGTTCCGGTCGCTACTGGCTGGCTGTCGCTCCTGCCATTTTGCCGCTTGCCGCCAACTGGTTGCTGCCGGCGCTGGGCGCATGCAATTTGTTCAGGGCTTTCTGCAGCAGCTCGTCCTGGCCGTAAATGTCCGGATAAACGTGCAGTTGATTGGTGTGGTCGACAAAGGTGGTCGCGTAATAAAACAGCACCGGCACCGACCGTTTCAACGTGACGTGGCGGGTTTTCGGTGCCGACATGGCTTGTTCTATCGTGTCCTTGTCCCAGCCTTGTTGGTCGCCCAACACGAACTCGGCCAGACGCTTGGGTTCCGACACTCTGACGCAGCCGTGGCTCAGATCACGCCGCGGCCGGTTGAACGCCGCCCGGCTGGGGGTATCGTGCAAATACACGTCGGCGGTATTCGGAAACACAAATTTGACCCGGCCCAACGGGTTCTTTTTGCCGGGGCGCTGGCGAGCCCGCATATAACTGCCGCCGCCTTTCTCTTCGCTGTTTTGGTGTTTGACCAGCTCTATTTCCTGGCTGGCCAGATAACCTTGGTTATTGGCCGCTTTCGGCAGGATTTCCTTTTCGAAAATGTTTTTCGGAATATTCCAGTAGGGCATGAATTCCAGATATTTCATTTCCTCCCACAGCACCGGCGTTTGCTTGTCCGGCGATTTGCCGACGATGACCTTCATATTGATCGGATTGGCGTCGTCGGGCGAATTGAAGGCCCATAATTCGAAAGCCGGGATATTCACTAAAATCATCGGGCCGTCGCTCGGATCGGGAATCCAGCGCGAGCGCTCCATCGCCAATTCCAACTGCGCCAGTTTTTCCTGCGGTGGCCGGTTGAATAAGGCGGCAGTGGCGCTGCCGATCACGCCGTCGGCTTTCAGACCCTGCTGTTGCTGGACTTTTTTCACGGCTTCGGCCAGGTCGGCATCGTAAACCTTGCTGTCGGGATTAGCGTTATCGGCAATCGCCCCCATTGCCAGCAGGTTTTGCCGCAGGTAAACGATGTGCGGATGCTTGTCGCCGGGTCGCAGTTGTTTGCCGGGCTTGAATTCGTGCATCGCGGATTGGCCGGCCAAAGGCTGCAGGCGGTTCCAAATCTGCTTCAACTGTTGGTATTGCCTGGCTTTGGGCTCGAACACGGTTACCAGCTCGCCCAGCGTCTGCGCTTCCAAATGCTGTTTCAACAAGCCGGCAATATCCAGTGCCGGTTTGGGCGCGATATGCACCGGGTATTCGACGTCGCGCGGATCGACCCGGCCTTGGCGCAAGTCGTGTAGAAAACGCACCAGCGACACGGTCAGGGCCACGTCGTAGCTGGCTGCCGTCGCATTATCGGGCAGCGGAGCGGCGACCCATTGTTTCAAGCGCTCGACATCGTAAGCGGCAGGAATCAATGCATTGCCTGGCGCGTTGTCCAATATGCCGAATAAATCGGTCAGGTTTTTTTCGGAACGGTTGGCGTTAAGCCAAATCGGTTGAAAATTGCTGGCTTGGTAAATTTGCACGACATAGTCGCTGATTCGGCTGAAATCGGGCCGGGCCAGCAGGGGATGTTGCCGGCTGAGCAACAGGTTACCGATAGGATTGTCGGCCGGAATGAAACTGGCGGCGGGGGTGGCCTCTATTGCCGCCGGCAGCGGCGCCGCGACCTCGGGCAGCGCGGCCGGCATGTCCGCCGCCAATACCGGCTCCAGGCCCGCGTAAGAGATGCAGGCCGCCAACGCAAAGCAGGCGCGGCTAGGACGCGAATCTTTCAAGGCATTCGGTAGAGTTATCATGATTAGGCGGATTGTGTTCCTGAATGAAGGCTGCCGCAGGCGGAAGCGTACCCGTTTCCGGTCAAAGCATTTTGCAAACGGCTAATATTGCTTTTTTCGGAGACGGTTGAATTTTAAACCAGTTGCCGGCAGAAGCCAGGCGAAATCGGCATTTCGCCAATAAAAACCGCTATTGCCGATGGCTTCGCAGCCCGGCTAAGCCAATTCTGCCAGATAATCCGCCAAAGCGGCTGCGACCAACTGCCGATGATGGCGGCTTAAGACGCTGTCGCTTGGCACGGGGCCGTAGTTTTGCTCTATCAGGTGGCGGGCATTTGCCAGAAAATGGCGTTTCAGTACCGAGTCTTCCGGGATGGCCGCGCTTGCGCCGGCTGCTTCGGTCGCTTGTGCGACCGCTTCCGGCTGCATGGCGGTTACGGCAGCGTCGGTTTGCGCCGTTGGCTGTAAGCTCGCCGCCTGGATTTGCCGGTAATGGCGCAGCAATACCGAGTCGGTCGGGTAAGGCTGTGCTAGCGCGGCGCGTTCGGCGGCGCGTTGCGCCCAATAATGCCGATTCAATACCGAATCCTGCGGTGCTTGCGAAATTTCAGTGACCGCGGCAACAGCGGCGTCTTGCTCGATCGCTTGCGGCTCTGCCGCGGCCGCAGTTTCCGTTTCGACGAGTTGCGGTTCCTGAGTCGCATCCGTCAGGTCGGCGATTGGTTCGGGTTCGACCTCGGCCGGTTCGGATGGCGCAAATGCCGGAGTTTGCGGGGTTTGCAGGCCTTGCCCGGCCTGCTCGCTGACTAATCTCTTTACGAACATCGAGCCGCGGCTGGAAAAAATTTCCCGGTCGGTGACGACTTCCGGCGCAGTCAAATAAGCTTTCGCGCCGTACAAGGCCGCTGCCACCAGAACCAAATCGAACAAAGTTTCCACGCATTTCCCCCTATGTAATTACTATTTGCTGCGCACACCGCCCCGGCGTCTGCGTTTTCCGGGCCGGAGTCAATTAAAATGCCATTGACCAAGAATGGCTATCATTACATAAAGTTAGCAAAAATTTGATTAGTAATTTCTAGTAAGGTTTTTTCGATGGCGGCGGGCTGGCAATTTTGGATCGACAGAGGCGGTACCTTTACCGATATCGTAGCCTTGGACCCGGACGGCAAGGTGGCGGTGCGCAAGTTGCTGTCGGAAAATCCGGAACAGTATCCGGACGCCGCGTTGCACGGCATAGGCCGGATTCTGCAGGAATCCGGTGCCGGCGGGAAGTCCGGGATAGCCGCCGTCAAAATGGGCACCACGGTCGGTACCAATGCCTTGCTGGAACGCAAGGGCGCGCCGGTCGCTTTGGTTACCAATCGCGGCTTGCGCGATTGCCTGTATATCGGCTACCAAAACCGGCCGGATATTTTTGCATTGCAGATCCGGCGGCCGGAACCGCTGTACCGGGCGGTGGCCGAAATCGATGTCCGCGTCGGCGCGGACGGCCGGATAGTGCAAGCGCTGGACCCGGATCAGGCGAACGCCGAATTACGGCGGATTTACGACCTGGGTATCCGCAATCTGGCGATTGTGTTGATGCATGCCTGGCGCTACCCGCAACACGAATTGGCATTGGCGGAACTGGCGGCCGGGATCGGCTTCGAGCATATTTCGCTGTCGCATCGCGCCAGTCCGCTGCCTAAATTCGTCGCCCGCGGCGATACCGCCGTGGTCGACGCCTACCTGTCGCCGGTGCTGCACCGTTACGTCGCGCAAGTCGAAAACGGCTTGCCGGCCGGCGCATCGCGCCCGCGCTTGTGGTTCATGCAATCGAACGGCGGATTGGTGCGGGCCGCTGCCTTTCACGGCAAGGACAGCATATTGTCGGGCCCGGCCGGCGGCATGGTCGGCGCGGTTGCCGCGGCCAAACGTGCCGGTTTGGCCAAGATCATCGCTTTCGATATGGGCGGTACCTCCACTGATGTTGCCCACTACGCCGGCGAACTGGAGCGCAGCGTCGATAACGAAATCGCCGGCGTCCGCATCCGCTCGCCGATGGTGGCGATTCATACCGTCGCCGCCGGCGGCGGCTCTATTTTGCATTTCGACGGCTTGCGCTGCCGGGTCGGGCCGGACTCGGCCGGGGCCAATCCCGGTCCGGCCTGTTACCGGCGCGGCGGGCCGTTGACGGTGACCGACGCCAATCTGCTGCTCGGCAAATTGCCGGACTTTCCGGCGGTGTTCGGCCCTAACGGCGACTTGCCGCCGGACCGAGTCCGGGTAGAGGCCTTGTTTGCGGCGCTGGCGGAGCGGATATCGGCGGGCGGCGAACCCCGCAGCCCGGAACAAGTCGCCGAGGGTTTTTTGGAAATTGCCGTCGAGCATATGGCCGAGGCCATCAAAAAAATTTCGGTGCAAAAGGGCTACCCGCTCGCCGACTACGCCTTGTGCTGTTACGGTGCTGCCGGCGCGCAACACGCTTGCCTGTTGGCCGAGCGGCTGGGCATGCGCAGGATATTGCTGCACCCGTTGGCCGGCGTGCTGTCGGCATACGGCATCGGCTTGGCGGATTTTCGGGTGTTGAAGCATGCTGCCGTGGAACGCTTATGGCAGGAAACGGATGCAGACGAGTTGCACCGCCGCTTCGCGGAGTTGGAACAAGCCGCCCGCCGCGAACTGGCCGAGCAAGGCCTGGATCGGTTGCCTATCTCCAGCCGCTGGAGTCTGGCCTTGCGTTACCAAGGCAGCGATACCGCGCTAACGCTAGCCTACGCCGATCCGGCCGCGCTGCCGGATCGTTTCGCCAGTGCCTATCGCCGCCAATTCGGTTTCTGTTACCAGCGTCCGGTGGTGATTGCCAGTTTGCAGGTCGAAAGCGTCGCTTGCGATGCGCAGCCCCCCGATATGGCGCCAGCCGCCTCAGATTGCCGTAGCGGCCAGCCACAACGCCGGACGCGCCTGTTCAGCCGCGGCCGTTGGCTGGATGCACCGGTATACCGCCGGGAACACCTGGGCATCGGCCAAGTCGTGTCCGGTCCGGCCGTCGTGCTGGAGCCGACTTCGACAATCGTGGTCGAACCCGGCTGGCAGGCCCGTTTGCAAAGCAACGGCGATCTGCTGCTGACCGGAAACGCTAGCGAATTTACCCCTATTGCGTTAGCCGCCGGCCCCGATCCGGTGTTGCTGGAGATTTTCAACAAGCGATTCATGTCGGTGGCCGAGCAGATGGGTTTCGTGCTGCAAAACACCGCGCATTCGGTCAATATCAAGGAGCGGCTGGATTTTTCCTGCGCAGTGTTCGATGCCTGCGGCAACCTGATCGCCAATGCTCCGCATATTCCGGTGCATCTGGGCTCGATGGGCGAGAGCGTCAAGGCTTTGTTAGTTAACCAGCGAGACAGTCTGCAGCCCGGCGATGCTTATTTGCTGAACTCTCCTTACGCCGGCGGTACCCATCTGCCGGATATCACCGTGGTGACGCCGGTATTCGGCGCCGAGCGGCAGTTGTTGTTTTTCGTCGCCTCGCGCGGCCACCATGCCGACGTTGGCGGCATTTCGCCCGGATCGATGCCGGCCGGCAGCCGCCATATCGACGACGAAGGCGTGATTAGTGCCGGCTTGAAAATCCTCTGCGCCGGCCGGTTTCGAGAAGCCGAGATACTGGAATGGCTGGCCGGCAACCGCCATCCGGCGCGCAACCCGCAGCAAAATCTGGCCGATCTGCAGGCGCAAATCGCGGCCAATCAAAAAGGTGGCCAAGAATTATTGGCCATGGTCGCCGATTATTCGTTACCGGTGGTCACGGCTTACATGCAGCACGTGCAGGACCACGCCGAAGCCTGTGTGCGCCGCTTATTGCAAACGCTGGCCGGCGGCAGCTTTGTCTACCCATTGGACCAAGGCGCCAGCATTGCCGTCACTGTCGCAGTTGACCGGGACTCGGGAGGTGCGCGCATCGATTTTTCCGGCACGTCGCCGCAATTGGCGGACAATTTCAATGCGCCGGCCGCGGTGTGCAAGGCTGCCGTGTTATACGTGATGCGTACCCTGGTGCAAGACGACATTCCGTTGAACGCCGGCTGCCTGAAGCCGCTGGAGATCGTGATTCCGGCAGGCTGCTTGTTGAATCCGCACTATCCGGCCGCCGTGGTGGCCGGCAACGTCGAAACCTCGCAATACGTCGTCGATGCCTTATACGGCGCATTGGGGATCATGGCCGCGTCCCAGGGGACGATGAACAACCTGACCTTCGGCGACCGCGATTACCAATATTACGAAACCATTTGCGGCGGCGCCGGAGCTGGAGACGGTTTTGCCGGCAGCAGCGGCGTGCATACTCACATGACCAACTCGCGCATCACCGATCCGGAGATTCTGGAACAACGCTTTCCGGTGCTGTTACGCGAATTTTCGTTGCGCCAAGGTAGCGGTGGTGGCGGGCGTTACCGCGGCGGCGACGGCGTGGTGCGCCGCATCGAATTTTGCCGGCCGATGTCGGCAGGTATTTTATCCAGCCATCGACGCCAGCCGCCGTTCGGTATGCATGGCGGCGCGCCCGCTGCGCCCGGCGTCAATCGGTTGCTCAAGGCCGGCGGCGAGATTGTAGAGTTAGCCGGCTGCGCCGAAATTCAAGTCGCCGCCGGCGACTGCATCGTGATCGAAACGCCGGGCGGCGGCGGTTTCGGCGCCGACGGCTAGAAATCGCCGAGACCTTGCGGATTCGGTTTTGCCCGGTAGCTTAACCCCGAGAACCGCGCTATCCAACGCTCACGCCAATCCGATCATGACGACAATTGCCGAATTCACGCTGATTTACGATAGCCACTGTCCGATTTGCCGGCGCGAGGTGGCTTGGCTGCAATCCAGAAATGCAGCCGGCAGCATCGCGTTTCAGGATATCCATGCCGACGGCTTCGTGCCGGAACGTTTGGGCGTTACCGAGGCGGAGCTGATGGCGGAAATTCACGGGGTGCGGGCCGATGGCTCGTTGGTAAAGGGTATAGACGCGTTTTACGCGACGTATCTCTTGGTCGGATTGGGTTGGCTGGCCGCACCTTTGCGCTGGCGTTTGACCCGGCCCCTGTTTGCCTGGCTCTATGCCGTTTTTGCCCGCTCCCGTTTGCCGCTGGGAGCCTTGTTGGCGCGAAAGCGCTGTCAAACCGATTGCCGGGTTTGAGCACGCCGCCCGGCGTTAGCGGATCAAGTCGTCACTCGTCGTAAAGTTCGTTTCGCGCCCGGCGGCTGACTTGGTAGACGTTGCGGGCATCGAATACGTTGGCATAGGGTTGAACTTGATTGGACTGTTTGACGTGGCAACGGCGGTCGCCCTTGCGTTGCTCCAGAATTTCGACCGTGACGAGTTGCTGGCCGGCGCGGCGGTCGTTTTTGCCGGAGCGAATGAAGTATTCGCGAACTTCGACGACTTTGTTGTTAAAGCGCTTGCCGTGCAGTTTTTTGATGGCCTGGCGCCCGGCTTTGTCGTCGTCGATGAAGACTCTGCCGTGAAACGCCAACCCATTGGTTTTCAGGTTTTTCAGGCAAAAAATATCGGTTTTCAAAATATGGCCGATTTTGAACGGCAGCCAAAAGCAAAAGCGCAATGCCGGTGCGACGAAATCGGCCAATTCGTCTTCCTGGGAAGCGGAAGGAATATTTTTTACGATCAGTATCATAAGTGCATACCGCGATAATTTGCGCCCAACGCGTTGCCGCTCGCAGAAAAACCCGTCTCGAGCTTAGCCGTTGCAGGGCTGTTGTCCGTTAGTTAGCGTCAATCCCGAGGATTACTTTAACCCTACATCCGACTTCCGGCCAGCGGAAAAAATCCCTAAGTTTGGTAGCGGAATTCGGCAACGGAAAGTGGGAAGTTTTGCGCTCCCGATTAGCGAAAAATCGGCACCGGCTTTGTATGGTCTGGCGATACCGAGAGTTGGCCCGGAAACGGCCGGCCGGCCGGCGGCATAGGCTAAAGCGGCCTGCCGCCTAACGGTATATCGCTTTCGGGTCTTTCAATACCGCTTCGCTGACCTGCCAATCGCCGTCTTTAAAGCTGCGGAAGAAACAGCTTTCCCGGCCGGTATGGCAGGCGATACCGCCTTCCTGCTCGATTTTCAATAGAATCACGTCGCCATCGCAGTCCAATTGCAAATCGATAATTTTTTGGCGGTGGCCGGACTCCTCGCCCTTGCGCCACAAGCGTTGCCGGGAGCGCGACCAATAGACGGCGTAGCCTTCGGCGACGGTCAAGGCCAGCGATTCGCGGTTCATCCAGGCAAACATCAATACTCGGCCGCTGCTGTGGTCCTGGGCGATGGCCGGCACCAAGCCGTCCGCGGTCCACTCGATTTGATCCAGCCAGGCGGCGTTCATAAGCGCACCTCGATCCCGCGCAACTGCATGTGGCGTTTGGCCTGTTCTATCGTATATTCGCCGAAATGGAAAATACTGGCCGCCAACACCGCATCGGCCTTACCTTCGAGAATGCCGTCCGCCAAATGGTCCAGGTTGCCGACGCCGCCGGAGGCGATGACCGGAATGCTGACGGCTTCGCTGATGGCACGGGTCAAGGCCAAGTCGAAACCGGATTTGGTGCCGTCGCGGTCCATGCTGGTCAACAGAATTTCGCCGGCACCGTATTCTTTCATGCGCACCGCCCAGGTCACGGCATCGATGCCGGTCGGTTTGCGGCCACCGTGGGTAAAAATTTCCCAGCGTTCCGCCTCGCCGTCCTGGCTGACTTTTTTGGCGTCGATCGCTACGACGATGCACTGCGAACCGAACTTGTCCGCCGCTTCCTTGACGAATTCGGGCCGGAATACTGCGGCACTGTTGATGCCGACTTTATCGGCGCCGGCGTTGAGCATGCGGCGGATATCGTCGGCGGTACGGATGCCGCCGCCGACCGTCAACGGGATGAACACCTCGCCGGCGACTTGCTCGACGACATGCACCATCGTCGCCCGGTCGTCGTGGGTGGCGGTAATGTCGAGAAACGTGATCTCGTCGGCGCCTTCGCGGTCGTAGCGGCGGGCGATTTCCACCGGATCGCCGGCGTCGCGGATATCGACGAATTTGACGCCTTTGACGACGCGGCCGTTATCGACGTCCAGGCAGGGAATGATGCGTTTGGCTAGGCTCATGGCGGGTTGTGGCTCAATCCTCGCCGCCGAAGGACGCGGCCAGTTTCGCGCCTTCGGCGAAATCGAGCGTGCCTTCGTAAATGGCGCGGCCGGTAATCGCGCCCATGATGCCTTCGTGGGCCACGGCGCCCAACGCGCGGATGTCGTCCAGATTGGTGATGCCGCCGGAGGCAATGACCGGGATGTGCACCGAGCTGGCCAACTTGGCGGTGGCCTCGACATTAACGCCCTGCATCATGCCGTCGCGGGAAATATCGGTATAAATAATGGCGGCGACGCCGTTGGATTCGAATTTTTGCGCCATATCGATCACGTCGTGGCGCGACAATTTGGACCAGCCGTCGATGGCGACCTTGCCGTCGCGGGCGTCGAGGCCGATGATGATGTGGCCGGGAAATTCGATCGAAACGTCGCGGACGAAATGCGGCTCGCTGACCGCTTTGGTGCCGATGATGACATATTGCACGCCGGCTTCCAGATAGGCCTGGATGGTGTCTTCGTCGCGAATGCCGCCGCCGATTTGGACCGGCACCTGTGGATAGGCTTCGACGATGGCGTGGATCACGTCGGCGTTTTTCGGCTTGCCGGCAAAGGCGCCGTCCAAATCGACCAGATGCAAACGCTTCGCCCCCGCTTCAACCCAGCGCCCCGCCACCGCTACCGGATCGTCGGAGAACACGGTGTCGTCTTCCATACGACCCTGGCGCAAGCGGACACATTTTCCTTCCTTCAAGTCAATTGCGGGTATCAGCAACATATCTAAATCTCGACAGTTTAATCACTATTTCAAAGGGTTAGTAAAGCCAGCGTTGGGATGCCGGCGGTTACACCGTCCCGTCCCAGGCTAGGAAGTTTTGCAACAACTGCAAGCCGACCGTCTGGCTTTTTTCAGGATGAAATTGCACGGCAAACAGATTGCCATCGGCCAGTGCACAGGTGAAGGTTTGCGGATAATCCGCGGTGGCGGCGGTATGGCGCGCGTCGTCCGGCACCGCGTAATAGCTGTGCACGAAATAGAATCGGCTGCGGTCCGGGATGTTTTTCCAAAGCGGGTGCGGCTTTTGCTCGACTCGATTCCAGCCCATGTGCGGAATTTTCAGTACGTTACCGTTATCGTCGCGCAGATCGTCGGCAAAACGCCGGACATGGCCGGGCAATAGGCCGAGACAGGCGACGCCGCCGTTTTCCTCGCTGTCGGTTAACAAGGCTTGCATGCCCAGGCAGACGCCCAACAACGGCTTATCGGCGGCCACTTCGCGAATGACCTCGGCCAAGCCGCTGCCGTGCAAAGCGCTCATGCAATCGCGGATCGCGCCGACGCCGGGAAACACTACCCGGTCTGCGCGGCGGATGGCTTCCGGATCGGAGCTGACCAGTACTTGGCTGCCGCTATCGGCATGTTGAAGCGCTTTGGCAATGGAATGCAGATTACCCATTCCGTAATCGATGACGGCAACTGATGGCATAACAGTTAGAGTTTTCGGGTCAAGGGTTCGCAGCGGCTAAGAAGCGGTTTACAGAGTGCCTTTGGTGGACGGCATGATACCGGCCATGCGCGGGTCGGGGCTGATCGCCATCCGTACCGCCCGGCCGAATGCCTTGAAAACGGTTTCGGCAATGTGGTGGGCGTTGCCGCCTTTCAGATTGTCGATATGCAAGGTCACGCCGGCATGGTTGGCGAAACCCTGGAAAAATTCCTTGAACAGGTCGACGTCGAAATTGCCGATCAGCGCGCGTTTGAATTCTACATCGTAAAACAAGCCGGGACGGCCGGAAAAATCTACGACCACTCGTGACAACGATTCGTCGAGCGGGCAGTAAGCGTGGCCGTAGCGGTAGATGCCTTTCTTATCGCCGAGGGCTTTGGCAACCGCCTGGCCCAACGTGATGCCGATATCCTCGACGCTGTGGTGGGCGTCGATATGCAAATCGCCGTGCGAGACGATTTCCATGTCGATCAGACCGTGCCGGGCCACCTGGTCCAGCATGTGGTCCAAAAACGGCAACCCGGTAGTGAACGCGGCTGAGCCGGTGCCGTCGAGATTGACCGATATCTTGATCTGGGTTTCGAGGGTGTTGCGTTCAACCTGAGCGGTGCGTGGGTTCATGCTAATGCGGGTAACTGGGTCCGGCGCTAGTTTACGTGATTGTGACGGCTACGCCAAACTCTTGCTGGCGATCTCGTAGACATCTTTCGACAAATGGTCGGTGGCGACGATACGCTGTAATTCCTGTTTCATCAAGCTTTGCCGGTTGGCATCGTAACGCCGCCATTGCGCCAGTCCGCTAACCATGCGCGAGGCAATTTGCGGATTCAGCGCGTTTAGTTCGATCACGCGGTCGGCCAAAAACCGGTAGCCTTCGCCGTTGGCGGCGTGGAAATGCAACGGGTTGGACTGGCTGAAGGCGCCGACCAGGGCTCGAACCCGATTCGGCGTTTTCATGTCGAAAGCCGGATGCCGCATCAGGTTTTGCACCTTGGCAAAGGTGTTCGGCATGCTGCTGGTCGCCTGCAACGTGAACCACTTGTCGATGACCAGGGCTTCCTGCTGCCACTGCCGGTAAAAACTGTCCAGGCAATCGTCTTGGTCGGGATGGCGACTGTTGACAATCGCAGCCAATGCTGAAATTTGGTCGGTCATATTGCGGGCGGCGCGGAACTGCTGCTCGGCCAGACGGTGGCTATCGGGCGTTTCCAGTTTGCTCAAGTAGCTCAGGCAGGTGTTTTTCAGGCGGCGGCGGCCGACCGCGCCGGCATCGAAGCAGCCGGATTCGTCGCGGTGGTATTGCCGGTAAAGTTCCAGAAACTGCTCCGCCAAATTCTCGGCCAGCGTTTTTTTGACGAATTCGCGGGCCTGGTGCACGGCTTCGACGTCGATAACCGGCATCTGGCCCGACAAGTAACTTTCCTCGGGCAGAGCCAGCAGCAAGGCTTGGTACGACAAGTCGCCGCCGGCATCGGCCAGCACTCTGCGGTAGGCATCGACGACGATAGGTTCCAGTTGCAAAGGCCGGTCCAGTTGGATGCTGTCGATCAATTGGAAAATGGCTTGGGTCGCCAATTGCTGGCCGGCCTCCCAGCGGTTGAAGGTGTCGCTGTCGTGGCTGAGCAGGAAGGCCAGCTCGTCCAGGCTGCGCGGCATTTGCAATGTCACCGGCGCGGAAAAACCGCGCAGCAACGAAACCACCGGCTTGCCGGCCAGATTGCCGAAGTTGAAGTTTTGTTCGGCTGCGGTCAGGTCAAGCGTGACTTCGGTATGCGGTTGGCCGGCGAACTCGAAGGTGGCCGGCGAGCCGTCCGCATTCAGCAAGCCCAGTTTTACCGGGATATGTAACGGTTGTTTGACCGGCTGGTTCGGCGTCGGCGGACTGCTTTGGCGTAGTGTCAGTTGCAAGCGGCCGTTGGCGGCATCGTAGTCTTGTTCGACCGTCACTACCGGCGTACCGGCCTGCGAGTACCAGCGGCGGAATTGGCCAAGTTCGACGCCGTTTGCGTCTTCCAGCGCCTTGACGAAATCTTCGCAGGTGACGGCCTGGCCGTCGTGGCGTTGGAAATACAAGTCGCAGCCCATACGAAAACCTGCCGCGCCGAGCAGAGTGTGCAGCATGCGCACCACTTCCGCGCCTTTTTCGTAGACGGTCAGCGTGTAAAAGTTGTTGATCTCGATATAGGCTTCCGGCCTCACCGGATGCGCCAAAGGTCCGGCATCCTCGGCGAATTGCCGGGTGCGCAAGGCATTGACGTCTTCGATGCGTTTTACGGCCGGCGAGGTCATGTCGCCGCTGAATTGCTGGTCGCGAAATACGGTAAAGCCTTCTTTCAGGCTTAACTGGAACCAATCGCGGCAGGTCACCCGGTTGCCGGACCAGTTATGGAAATATTCGTGGCCGATCACGCCTTCGATATGTTCGTAATCGCTGTCGGTCGCGGTATCCGGGCGGGCCAGCACGAACTTGGTGTTGAATACGTTCAAACCCTTGTTTTCCATCGCGCCCATGTTGAAATGGTCGACGGCGACGATCATGTACAAGTCCAAGTCGTATTCCAGGCCGTAGGTCTGCTCGTCCCAGCGCATCGCGTTTTTCAGCGATTGTATGGCGTGGCCGCATTTATCGACATTGTGCTGTTCGACGAAAATCTGCAAGTCGATGCGTCGGCCGCTCATCGTCACGAACTGGTCGGCGACGCACGCCAACTGCCCGGCGACCAAGGCGAACAGATAGCACGGTTTGGCGAACGGATCTTCCCAACTGACCCAATGCCGGTTGTTCTCCAACTCGCCGCTGCCGGTTTTGTTGCCGTTGGACAGCAATACCGGGTATTTGGCCTTGTCGGCCACCAGCGTGGTTTTGAAGCGGCTCATTACGTCCGGCCGGTCCAAAAACCAGGTAATTTTGCGAAAACCCTGGGCCTCGCACTGGGTGCAGAGCATGCTGCTGGACAGGTACAAGCCTTCCAGAGCGGTGTTGGCTTGCGGGTCGATCAGGTTTTCGATCAGGATTTCGAAAGGCCTGTCCTGCGGCGCTTCGTGCACGATCAGCGCTTCGTCGCCGACCACAAATTCGTTCTCCTGCAGCGGCCGGCCGTCGATGGCGATACTGAGCAATTGCAATTCCTCGCCCCACAATTTCAGAGCGACACTGTCGGCCGAGCTGTGCGGATTGCGCCTGACGTTCATTCTGGCTTGCACCCGGGTGCGCTGCTCGTCCAATTCGAAATGCAATTCGATTTGGTCGATCAGGTACTCCGGCGGCGTGTAATCTTTCAGGTAGACGGTTTGCGGGCTGGCATCGCGCATTGCTTATCGCTCTTCAGTTTTGACGGGTTGCGGTTTATAGGAAATCAACCAATAGGTTAGGCCCAGAGACACGATCACCGCGGCGATCGCGACGATGTAAGCCGGGTCCAGGTCCTTGAAATCCAACATGATCACTTTTCGGGCTACGGCCATCAGCGCCGTGGCGATGACCATTTTAATCGGCAGCGTATCGTGTTTGATGTACAGCGTGATGTTGATGAAAATCTCGATCGCGATCAGTACGGCCATGAACGAACCGAAAATCAGCAGTATGTCCGAGACCGTCAACATCATAAACGGTTCCGCGACCAAGCGTTGATAGATCACGTACACCACGTCGGCCACGCCCCACAATATGACTAATACCATCAGCACCGCCAGGATGCGGACGGCGAAATGGATCACCGCGTGCAATACTTTCAACAAGCCGTCTTCGGCGACCGGCGGCAATTTGACTTCCGGCTCGTCGCGCAGAGCGCGGCTGGCGCCGGGCCGCGACGGCGGCGAAGGGCGAACGGGCGGTTTGGATTCCATCGGTGTCTCCTGCTTATTCCCGAAGCGCGGCGTAGGCCAACAGGCCCCAGGCCGCCAGAAACGCCAGGCCGCCCAGCGGCGTAACCATACCCAGCCATTTGATATCGAATATCGCCAGCAAGTATAGACTGCCTGAAAACAGCAGGATGCCGAGCGCCAACAACCTGCCCGCCCAGCGCAAGGCCGGACGGGCCGGCAATTGCGCCACCAGGCCTAGCGCCAAGCTATGCCACATCTGGTAATTTACCGCAGTTTTGTAGATGTCCAACTGGTAGTCGCTCAGCAGATGTTTCAAGCCGTGGGCGCCGAATGCGCCCAACGCTACTCCGGTAAAGCCGCCCAGCGCGGCCAACGTTAAAAATGTCCGGCGCATTATTTCTCCAGCAAACGCGGCATCAGTTGCACCAGATTGCAAGGCCGGGTGCGGTAATCCAGTTGGTCTTTGATCAGCGATTCCCAGGCCGTACGGCAGGCGCCGGACGAACCCGGCACGCAGAATATGTAAGTGGCGTTGGCGACGCCGGCCACCGCCCGCGACTGCATCGTCGAACTTTTGATGTCCTGGTAGGACAGCATGCGGAACACCTCGCCGAAGCCGTCCAGTACCTTGTCCAGCAGCGGCAACACCGCTTCCGGGGTGCCGTCGCGGCCGGTCACGCCGGTGCCGCCGGTGGCGATGACGGCATTGACGCTCGGGTCGGCGATCCATTGGCTGACGGCGGCGCGGATCTGATAAATATCGTCGCGGACGATTTTTTTTTCGGCCAATCGATGCCCGGCCGCAAGCAAACCTTCGGCCAACACGCGGCCGGAAGTATCGTCCGCTTCGCTGCGGGTATCGGACACGGTCAATACCGCGATATTGATCGGAATAAATTCACGGGTTTCGCTCACGCCACAGGCCTCCAAATAATCGCTGCCGCATTCTAGTGAATGCGTCGCCGGCCAAGCAAGCGCTGATTGCGCGCTAACCGGCCATACCGGCGCGCTCGATAATGCCGTAAACTCAGGATTCGGATTCTTAAATCGGCGCAGGCGCCCAACCAGTATGCAAAATTCGCGTTACGAAAAAGCCGCCAGTCTGGCCGCGTTGGGCTTGTTGTTGTTTGCCTGCTACCAGGTATTGCAGCCGTTTGTGTTCGATTTGTTGTGGGCGGCCATCTTGTGTTTCGTCACCTGGCCGCTGTATTCCCGCTTGCGGGAATGGCATTTCAGCGCCAATCGCGCCGCCGCCACCATGGTGCTGCCGATCGGCATCCTGCTGTTGACGCCATTCGCCACCGCCGGCTTCAGCTTTACCGAAGACATCAACCGCTTGCTGCAATGGCTCAACCAAAGCGTGCACACCTGGCCGCCGGCCCCGGAATGGCTGGAACGGCTGCCATGGGTCGGCGATAGGGCCAAATCGGCTTGGCAAAGCATAGGCGAAGACACCAGCCGGCTGGTGAATCTGGCCCGCCCCTACGCGCTGGGTGCCGGCACCTGGATTTTGCAGCAAGGCATCAAGCTCGGCGGCCAATTGATGCATATGGGCCTGAGCATTCTGGTGCTGTTTTTTTTCTACCGCGACGGCGAGCGGGTTGCCGAGCACGTGGTGGTTGCGGTGCGGCGCTTGGCCGGCGAACGCAGCCAGCGCATTCTGCACATCGTCGGCTCCAGCTTGCGCGCCGTGGTTTACGGCATCATCGGCACCGCGCTGGTTCAGGCCTTGGCCTCGATGCTCGGCTTTGTCGTCGCCGAGGTGCCCTACGCCTTCGCGCTGGGCGTCGTCGCCTTCTTTTTGATGTTGATCCCGGCCGCCGGCACCGTGGTCTGGCTGCCGGTTGCGCTATGGCTGTTGGTGGAAGGCGAAACCGGCCGGGCGGTTTTTATCGCGCTGTGGTTCCTGCTGTTCGTCGGCACGATTGATAATTGGTTGCGGCCGATCCTGATCAGCCGCGAAGTCGAATTGCCGTTCGTCCTGATCGTATTCGGCATCTTCGGCGGCCTGCTGGCATTCGGCTTCATCGGCGTCTTCATCGGCCCGACCCTGCTGGCGACCAGTTACGCCCTGGTGCTGGATTGGCTAATCAGCAACGAAGACGAGGATATCGCCGATGCCGGCGGCGATTGACGCGGCAAGCGAACCTCCCCGGCACATCGGTTAAGGTTTAGCCAACCGCTTGAGCCGGACCGGCAAGCCACCTTTCGGCCTCAGGCTAACCACCATTTCCATGTCGGCCTTGCCGGGATCGAGCAATTCGATAGCGTAATTGCGCACGATCAGGCTCAACAGCAACTGGCTCTCCAGCAATGCGAAGTGGTTGCCGATGCAAATCCGTTCGCCGGCGCCGAACGGCATGAAGGCAAAGCGGCGGCTCTGGTTGCCGAGAAACCGCTCCGGCTCGAACCGCTCGGGATCGTTCCAGAATTGCGGATGGTGGTGCAAATTGAAGATATTGATCAAGGCCAGACTGCCGGCCGCGAGTCGGTAACCTTCGACTTCGGTGTTTTGGCGGATTTTGCGCATGATCACGCCGACCGGCGGCCGCAAGCGCAGCGATTCGTTAAGGACCGCCTTGCAGTATTCCAGCGTTTGCAGGTCGGCAAACTGCCAGTCCTCCTCGGCCGGCAAGTCCTGCAACTCCCGACGCAAACGGCCGAGTGCGTCCGGGTGGCGGGCCAGCAAATACAACGTCCAGCTCAGTAAATTCGAGGTGGTTTCGTGGCCGGCGCTGAAAATGGTCAGCACTTCGTCGCGCAGTTGGCGGTCGCTCATGCCGGCCCCGCCATCTTCGCCGCGCGCCTGCAGCAGCATGTCCAGTAAATCGCCGCCGGCCGCCGCCGGATTGGTGCGGCGTTGTTCGATGATGCCGTAGACCACGCCGTCCAACGTAGCCATGGCCCGGTTGAAGGCGCGATTGCCCGGTGTGGGTACGAACGGCGGCAAGGCTAGCGGATTCAGCAACGACGCGGCGGCATGGCGCAACGCCGTATCCAGCGCCGGGGCAATGGCTTCGATCCGGTCCAGCACGCTGGTACCGAACATGGTTTGGGTGATGACTTCCAGCGTCAACCGCATCATTTCGCTGCACAGATTGACCTGCGCACCGTCGCCCAATCGGTGCCAGCGTCGCAGCATCTCGCGGCCGGCGGCGACGATTTGCGGCTGCAATGCGCTCAGGTTGCCGCGTTGGAACACCGGCTGCATCAAACGCCGCTGGTTGCGCCACAAGTCGCCGCGGCTGGTGACCAAACCCTGGCCGAGCACCAATTCCAGGCCTTTGGGTTTTTGCGGATCGTACATTTTGACGAACTTGTCGGCCTGGCGCACCAAAGCCTGTTCCGCCATGTCCGGATGGCTGAGCATATAAAACTGCCGGGTCAGCACGCGAAAGCCAACCGCGTCGCCGTAGTCGTGCCACCAGGTAGATAAGGTCCGGAACGGATCGGCGGCAAGCGGCCGTAGATGGCCTAACAGGAAATCGCCTTTGGCTTGCGGTACGGGTCTGGTGTTAGGCATCGGAATTCGCGAACTGGGCCGGTAGGCGCCGTTCCCGGCGAGCGGGGCGGGCGGAAACGGCGCCACTGTAACGGCTTATCCCGCCGTTACACAAGCCGTTCCGGCCGGACGGCGGCTTACAACGCCAGCGGTAGAATGCCGGCGGCGGCTGTTGTCACCCCCAATAGCAACGTCGCCAACGATTGGCGACCCAGCCGGGCGGCGCCGGCCAGCCGCGTTTGCAGCTCGCGGTTGGCGGCCGCTTCGGCCCGGTCGTACAGGTCGAACACGCCGTTCAATGTCTGCGTAGCGTGCTCGAAAAAACCGGCCGGGTCGATTGCGGGGCGTTCGCTTGCCAGCAATTGTTGCTCGATATCGCCGACCAAACTATCGATGCGTTGCCGTACCTCGCCGAAGCTGTGCCGGAACTCGGCGCCGGCCATTGCCGACGGCGTCCGGGCGATGCCCGATTCGAGACGCTCGGCGGCATTGCGGATACGGGTCAGCAAATAGCCAAGCTTGATACGCTCGGTACTGAGGCTGCGCCCGGCGGCGGCGATACCGGTACCGATCGCCCGGGTTTGGCCGATCGCTTCGGCGGTGTCCGGCAACAAATGCCAGACGATCTCGACAAAACCGAACGGACAGGCGCTATCGCGGTGCAATTGGCTGCGTTCGGCGATGTCCCGCATCAAGTCCAGTACGGCGGCAATCAGTTGGCAGTGGTGGTCGAAGCTTTGCTCGCGGGTGCCGTGCAATACGGTCGGGCTCAAGCTGCGCCAGCGGGATTCAATCGCCTCGAATCCGCCGCGATGGGCCGGCAAAGCGTGTAAGCGCTTGGCGATTTGTTCCGCTTCGCGATCTATGTCGGCTTGCAACGCCGAAATTTTATATTTGAAACTGGCATCGCCGTTCAGATAGCCGCTGGCCATGCCGCGGTGCTGTTGGATTTTGCCGAGCAGTTGCTTCAGTTCGCGGTTGATGGCGATGCTGGTCCGTTGGCCGGCCAAGTGGGCGAGCCGGGTGCGGTTGCGGCAATGCCAGAGTGCGGCCAACACCGAACCGGCCGAGCCGGCGGCGGCGCATAACAAGATTAAGGTATCGGTCATCGGCGGGCCTGCTATGCGGGTTTATGGACTACGACTTGCGCCAGTTTCGACAAATGGCGGGCGATTGCCGCCGATTCCTGGGCGGCTTTGCTGTTTTCTTCGACATGCTGGGCAATACTTTCCACGTTGCGGCCGATCTCCAGGCTGACCTGGCTTTGCTGTTCGGTACTGGCCGCGATCATCGACACATTGTCCAGCGCGCTGTCGGCATATTCCTTGATGCCGGCCAGCACCCGTTCGACGCTGTAAGCCTTGTCTATTCCCTGTTCGGTGCGCTGTTGAGTGGCGTCGATAGAACGCACGGCGCGATCGATTTGCTCGCGCACCGCTACGGTAGTGCCGGTGATCTCCTCCGCCGACAGCCTGACCCGTTGCGCCAATGTCCGCACTTCGTCGGCGACCACGGCGAAGCCGCGGCCGTATTCGCCGGCCCGCGCCGCTTCGATGGCGGCGTTCAGCGCCAGCAAATTGGTTTGTTCGGAAATGGCCTTGATCATCTCCGAGATTTGCGAGACCTGCTGGGAATGCTGTTCCAGGTTGCGCATCAAACCCGCCAATTCCTCTATTTCCCGGAACAGTTGTTTGATGTCGGCAATGAAACTGTCGATCGAATGCTGGCCTTGCAGCGACAGTTGTTGCGTGGTCGAAGAAATTTTTTCGGTTTCCCGGCATTGCCCGGCCACGCCCAGAATGCTGGCCGACATTTGCTCGATGGCCGCGGCCATCATCGTCGTGCTTTTTCGCTGCAGATCCAACTGGTCGGCAACTTGGCCGGAACCTTGGTGCAACTGGTCGGCGGCGTAGGTCACCTCCTGGATCGATGCCTGCACCTGGCTCATCCGCCGACCCAGTTCGCGTACCGTATCGTTAAAACCGACGCACAGCTCGGCCAGCTCGTCGCGGCCGGCAAACTGCAAGCGGACGCCGAAATCGCCGCCGGCGAGTTGGCGCTGTGCGCCGAGCAGACTGTGCAAGCCGTTGCGCAACCCGGCGTAGAGGGCGTATAGCGCGATCATCCACGGCAGTTGGCCGGCCGCAGCCGCCAGCCACAGCCCCGGCGACAGGCCGGAGGTGTAGTTGGCGACCAGGGCGGCGGTCGCCAAGCCCGGAAGCGCGATCAGACCGGATAGAAACAGAAATTGGTGGCGAAGCCGGTAATTGCCGAGAACGGCGGAAAGCAACGAAGCGGGCATGGCGGACTCGTCGAAAGTGGACACGGACTATGTGTCCAGCAAATTTCCCGCCAGTCTTGTCGGCTCGGAAATACTGCCGGTATTTGCCCGCGCCCGCACCGGTTTGGATCGTTTGCCCGCCGCGTTAAGCCGCCATGCACCATTTGGAATCGCGCAGTCGGCTGTGCCGGCTAGCGCGGTACCTCGTCGCTGTCAGTTCGATACCTGAGTCCGGCCGCCGGCGGTTTTATCGCTAAAACAGCGCCGCCACAGGGCCAACGCCCATTGTTTGCCGTCGTCCAGATAGGTAAATGCCACCGGAATTACCAACAAACTGAGCAAGGTCGACGTAATCAAGCCGCCGATCACGGCAATCGCCATCGGGCTGCGGAACGAGGCATCGGCGTCGCCGCTGCCGATTGCGATCGGCAACATGCCCGCTCCCATTGCGATGGTGGTCATCACGATCGGCCGCGCCCGTTTGCGGCAGGCGTCGAGCAAGGCATCGAAGCGGCTCATGCCATGGTCGCGGCGGGCGACGATGGCGTATTCGACCAGCAGAATCGAGTTTTTGGTGGCGATACCCATCAACATCACCAAGCCGATCAACGACGGCATCGAGAAGGCCTTGCCGGTCAGCAGCAAGGCCACGAAGCCGCCGCCGAACGACAACGGCAGCGCCGCCAGAATCGTGATCGGCTGGATAAAGTCCTTGAACAGCAGAATCAATACCACCAGGATGCAGAGCAAGCCGGTCAGCATCGCCAAACCGAAACTGGAGAACAGTTCTTCCATCATCTCGGCGTCGCCGATGCTGATGCGTTTGACGCCGGCCGGCAGGTTGCGGATGCTGGGCAAATTGGCGACTGCGGCAGTGACCTCGCCCAGCGGCTGGCCGGACAGCTCGATCTCGAAATTGACGTTGCGCGAGCGGTCGTAACGGTCGAGCACGGCCGGACCGCTGGACAATTCCAGCTTCGCCACCTGGCCGACCAAAACCGTGCCGCTGCCGCTTTTCGCCGACGGTACCGCCAGCCGTTCCAACACCGCCAGATCGCGGCGGCCTTCGGCGGCCAGTTTGACTACCATCGGCACCTGGCGCTGGGCCAGATTCAGCTTGGACAGCGACCAGTCGTAATCGCCGACCGTGGCGATGCGTAGCGTTTCGGCCAGCGCGGCGGTGGTGACGCCCAGATCGGCAGCGCGGGCGAAATCCGGCCGTACCGCAATCTCCGGCCGCACCAAGGCGGCGCTGGAGGCGATGCTGCCCAGGCCCGGAATCGTCCGCAAGTCGCGTTCTACGGCGCGGGCGGCGCTAGTCAGGGTTTGCGGATCGTCGCCGCTCAATACCAGCACGTATTTCTCGCCGGACGCGCCCAGACCCACTTTGGTGCGCACGCCGGGTAATTTCTCCAAGGCCTGGCGAATCTGTTGCTCGATAACCTGTTTGCGCACCGGCCGGTCGCGGCGGCTGGCCAACGTCACCGTCAACGTGGCTTTACGCACCTCGCCGGCGCCTTGGGCGCCGGCCATCGGGTCGCTGCCGGCCGAACCGGCGCCGATGGTGGTGTAAACCGTTTTCACGTACTCGATGTCGGCGACCAAACGCCGTGCGGCTTCCGCCACGGATTGGGTCTGGTTCAAGCTGGCGCCCGGCGGCAATTCGACGAATACCTGGGTTTGCGGATTGTCGTCGGCCGGAATGAAGCCGGTCGGCAGCAGCGGAATCAACAGCAACGAGCCGACGAAAAACGCCGCCGCGCCGCCGATGGTGGCCAGCCGATGCCGCAGGCACCAGGCGGCCGCCCGAATGTACCAGCGCATCAGCGGCCCTTCGCTAATTTCCTGGTGGCCGGTGTTTTTCAGTAGATAGGCGGACATCATCGGTGTCAGCATCCGCGCCACCACCAGCGACGCCAACACCGCCAGCGCCGCGGTCCAACCGAACTGCTTGAAAAAACGGCCGGCTACGCCGCTCATGAACGCGGTCGGCAAAAACACCGCAACCAGGGCAAAGGTGGTGGCGACCACGGCCAGGCCGATTTCGTCGGCGGCTTCCATCGCCGCTTGGTACGGCGTCTTGCCCATCCGCAGATGGCGGACGATGTTTTCCACTTCGACGATGGCGTCGTCGACCAAAATCCCGATCACCAGCGACAAGGCCAGCAGGGTAATCACGTTCAACGAAAAACCGAACAGATCCATGCCGATGAACGCCGGTACCACCGACAACGGCAAGGCGACGGCGGAGACGAAGGTGGCGCGCCAGTCGCGCAGAAACAGCCAGACCACCAAAACCGCTAACAAGCTGCCTTCGTACAGCATCGCCATCGAACCTTGAAACTCTTCCGCTACCGGATCGACGAAATTGAAGGCTTCGTTGAACTCGATATCCGGGTTGGCGGCTAGCAATTCGTTCAGCGCTTTTTTGACGCCGGCGCCGACTTCGACTTCGCCGGCGCCGCGGCTGCGGGTGACCTCGAAACCGACCACCGGCTTGCCGTCCAGGAATGCGGCGGCGCGGCGTTCGGCCACCGAGTCTTCGATGCTGGCCACTTGGTCCAGGCGGATGTGGCGGCCGTCCGCCAGCGAGAGTTGCAGCGGCCGCATTTCGTCCACCGACAACACGTTGGCCAGCGTGCGCACCGGTTGTTCGCCGCTACCCAGATCGGTACGGCCGCCGGCGCTTTCGCGTTGCATCTCGCGTAATTGGCGGGAAATATCGGCCGCGGTCGCCCCCAAGGCTTGCAATTTGACCGGGTCGAGCGCAATCGTCACTTCCCGGCTGACGCCGCCGACCCGCGTCACGGCGCCGACGCCGTTCACCGCCAGCAGGCGTTTGGCGACGGTGTCCTCGACGAACCACGACAGCGCTTCGTCGTCGCGCTGTTCGGAGCGCACGGTAAAGGCCAGAATCGGCGAGCCGGCCAGGTCCAGTTTATTGACGATGGGGTCGCGCAAATCGCTGGGCAGGTCGGTACGCACCTTGGTTACGGCGGAACGCACGTCGTCGACCGCTTCCTGCACCGGTTTTTCCAGGCGAAATTGGGCCGTAATGATCGCACTGCCGTCCTGCACCTTGGTGATGATGTGTTTCAAGCCCTGCAGCGTGGCGATGGCGTTTTCGATTTTTCGCGCCACTTCGGTTTCCAACTGCGCCGGCGAAGCGCCGGGCAGCGTAGCCGTGACCGTGACGGTGGGCAAGTCCAGGTCCGGGAAGTTCTGGATCTTCATGGTCTTGAAGCTGTGCAAGCCGCCGAACGACAGCAGCACGAACAGCATCAATGCCGGGATCGGGTTACGGATGCACCAGGCCGAGACGTTCATGGCGCCACCACCCTGACGCTGTCGCCGTCGGCCAGAAAGGAGGCGCCTCTGGCTACCAGACGGTCGCCGGGGTTGAGGCCGGCCAGCACTTCCAGCACGTCGCCGGCGCGGCGGCCGAGTTGGACTTTGACTTGCTCGACCTTGGCCCGGTCGCCGTTCTGTTCGGCCACGCGAAACACGTAGCTGAAACCTTCGCGTAGCGACAGCGCGTCTTGCGGTACGGTCAGGCCGGCGCTGGAGCCGAGATGGAATTCGCCGCGGCCGAACATGCCGGCGCGCAAGCCGTTTTGCGCCGCATTGGGCAAATCCACGTAAACCAGGCCGTTACGGCTTTGTTCGTCCAAGGTCGGCGCCAAAAAGCGTACCGTGCCGCGAATGCGGCCGACGTTGGGTACTTCGACCGTCGCTTCGACGCCGGGCCGCAATTGCGTCATTTCGGCGGCGGTGACTTCGCCGCGCCATTCCAGCCGGTTTTGCCGGATCAATTTGAACAACTCCTGGCCTTTGGCTGCGACGGCGCCTAGCGTCGCGCTGCGCGAAGAAATCACGCCGTCGTCGCTGGCCAGCACCTTGGTGTATTTCAAGCGCAACAGTTGTGCGTCCAATTGCGCCTTGGCCGATTGCAGTTTGGCTTCCGCGGTCTTGGCTCCGGTCAAGTATTGGTCGACCTGCTGCGCACTCAACGCGCCTTTTTCCAGTACTTTGCGCGCCCGTTCGGCATTGGCCCGCGCCTCTTCCAGATTGGCTTGGGCCTCGGCGACGATGCCGCGGCTTTGGGCGATGTCGGCCAGCACGCTTTCGTCGGAAAAAGTCGCCAGCACCTGGCCCTTTTTGACCGCTTCGCCGACCTGGACATTGACCGCGCTGAGCCGCAAATCTCCGATTTCGGCGCCGATCACCGCTTCCTGCCAAGCCGCGATCGAGCCGTTGGCGGTCAGCGCGATCGGCATATCCAGCCATTGCGGTTGCACCGTCGTCACGCTGAGCGCGGGATTGGCTGCCGCTGCTGCTGCCGGTGCGGTTTCCCGGCTATTGCCGACCGCCAGGCTGATTAAGCCGAGCGGCAGTATTACGGCGCTTAGCGATAGGATGGTTTTTCCGTGCTTCATGATTTTCCTCCGTTGAAAGAGACCTGTTGAATCGGTAATGAATCGGGGCGAGCGTTAACGTCGCTTTGGGCGGCGGCTTCCGCGTTTGCGGTCCAGCCGCCGCCGACCGCACGGTACAGCGCAATCCAGGCGGAGACGCGCTCCTGTTCCAGCGTTTTCAGCGCGAGTTCGGCGGACAACAGATTGCGGCGGGCGGTTTCGACGTCGAGCAGACTGCTCAAACCATTTTGATTGAGCGCTTCGAGCGAGCGGTAATTGGCGCGATAACTGTCGACGGCGGTGCGGCCTTCCGGCAGGCGCAGCCCGGCGCTGTTCAGGCGGACCAGGGCTTCTTCCACTTCCTTGACCGCCGTGCGCGCCTTGTCGCGGAAACGGCTTGCGGCCGCCAGGTATTGTTGCTCGGCCACCGCGACGTCGGCGGCGCGTTTGCCGGCGTCGAACAAGGGCAAACTCAGGGTCGGGCCGATGGCCCAGGTCTGGGCCAGCATCAGCGCGGCGCCATTAATGTTTTGCAGGGTAGGGGTAATGTTGCCGGACAGGCTCAGTTTCGGGAACTGTTTGGCCCGCTGCACGCCGATGTTGGCGCTGGCTTCGGCCACATCGCGCTCAGCGGCGGCAATATCTGGGCGTTGCAGCAAAACCTCGGCCGGGATCGCGTCGATTCGAAACGCCGGCGGTTCCGGCAGTTTCGCCGCCTGTTCCGCGTTGGCGCCCAGCAAACCGCGCAGTTCGGTTTCGTCCAGCGCCGTCAACGCCGCCAGGCCTTTCACTCCGCGCTCGCATTGGGCTTGCTGTTGCAGCACATTGCTACGGGCTTCGGCCGCGCCGGCCCTTGCCAAGGCAACATCGCCGGCGGGGCGCAAACCGCTGTCGCCGGCGATTGCGATCAGCCGCGCCGATTCGCTGCGCGATGCCCGGTCGGCCTTTAGAATTTGTACTTGGCTTAGGCAATAACGGTAAGCCAGGTAGGCGTTGGCGGTTTCAGCGGCGACAGTGACCCGTGCGTCTTGCCAGGCCGCGCTTTTCGCGGCCAACTGGCCGAGCGCAGCTTGCTGCTGCCGGGCCAGGCCGCCGAACAAATCGATTTCCCAACTCGATTGCAGGCCGGCGTTATATTGGTTCCAGACGAAAGGTTCGCCGCCGAACGATGCCGAAGAACGCTTGCCGGCCAGACTGGCATCCAGATTCGGCAACAGCGCGGCATCGGCACCGGCCAGATTGGCGCGGGCTTGTTCGATGCGGGCCTTGGCTTCGGCCAGCGAAGCGCTTTGCCGTTCCGCGGCGTCCAGCAGGCGGGTCAAGGTCGGGTCGTTAAAGCCTTCCCACCAACGGATCAAGTCGCCGGCTGCGCCGCCATGGGCCGACTGGACGACCGGGCCGGGCTGCGGTTCGTGCCAGCCGGCTACCGCCGGCAGCGGCTCGGCTTGGTAATCCGGGCCAACGGTGGCCAGTAAACCGCCCCCTCCGCAGGCGGAAAGCAGCGGCAAGGGCAAGCTCCAGCCCAATGCCCGCCAGCGCTTATGCCGCATGATCGCCTCCTTGCGCCCGCCGCGCCGCTTCGCCGGCGACCATCGACACGGCGTAACCGGCCAAACGTTCGGCCAGCGTGTCGACCGCTGCCGGCGTGTTCAGCAGCGGCGCCGAAACCGTTGCGATGACGTCCTGCCCGACGTAGAAATGCACGGCCATGCCGGTGATCGCAAACGCCAAGCGGTGCAGATCGTCGTCGGCGCGGTCTAGACCCAGATGCGTTTGCAGCAATATCACCAGGCCGTCGTGTTGCGGTTTGATCTCGGCGTCTATCTCCTGTTGCCAGGCGCCGGTCGGTTCGATCATTTCCCGGAAATGCAGCTTCATGACCAATCCCAATTCTTCGCCCTTCTTTAACGGTTCCAGAAATTCGCCGAAGAAGCGGTGCAATACCTCCGGTAAGGGTAAATCGGCGTACTCGGCGATATTCGCACCGCAGGGCGATTCGCCCATCGGTTCGGTGAACGCGGCGCGGTACAAGCCGGCTTTGTCGCCGAAGTAATAGCGGATCGCCGAAATGTTGACGCCGGCGGCCTCGCAGATCTCGCGGGTGGAGGCGCCTTCGTAGCCTTTTTCGGCAAACAGCTGTAATGCGGCGCTGACCAGTCGGCTGCGTGCGTCGCTGGTTTCGGTTTCGGCGTGAGGGGTTTTAGCCATGGTGCTCCAAAAATGCTGAATATTAAATCAATCGATTGATTTGCAAATTATCAATCAATCGATTGATTGTCAATCGTCGACATCGAAATGCGACAGGCGCGGTTAAACCGGAAGCACTGCGAATACAAAACCGGCACCGGCCGCGACCGGCAAATACTTAGCGAGGAGTGCTTCAGATCGGGCCAGCGAGCGGGTTGTTGCGGATCAGTGAAAACGGGAGAAGTTCAGGCAAGTCTTGGCGCAGCCGTTTCGGCAAAGTCGGCGGCGTCGCCGGCTTCAGCTCCGGCGAATCCGGTGTTGGGCTGGGATGGGCGAACGGGTTCGCCTGGGGAAAGGTAGAAAGTCCGGGAGTTTGCCGGCGGCAACGCCCCCGGCAAGGTTACAGATACGCCAGAACCAGCCCGGTAAATACGGCGAGGCCGAACCAGTTGTTGTTCAAAAACGCCTTGAAACAATTGGGCTTGTCGAAATGGAAGATCAGCTTTTGCTGGTAAACCGCAAAACCGGCCGCGGCCAGTAGCCCGGCATAATAGGGCCAGGCTAATTGGCGTTCGTGGCCGATCCAGACCAGCAAGCCCAGGATTACCGCCTGCAGGCCGCCGGTGATTTCCCGCACCCGGCTGCCGAACAAAATTGCCGTCGATTTGACGCCGATTTTCAAGTCGTCGTCGATGTCGACCATCGCATACATCGTGTCGTAGACCAAGGCCCACAGCAAAACCGCAAGATACAAAACCCAGCCGACCAACGGAATGCTATCGGTTTGCGCAGCGAATGCCATCGGTACCGCAAAGCCGAATGCGGCGCCCAGATAAGCTTGCGGCAAATGGGTATAGCGTTTCATGAACGGGTAGCTGGCAGCCAGAAAGGCGCCGACGAAGGATAGCGCTATCGTGTACCAGTTCATCAGCAACACCAGTCCGAACGCGGTCAGGCACAGTACCGCGAATACCAGCAAGGCCTCCTTGGGCGAGACGCGGCCGGCGGCGATAGGCCGTTGCTTGCAGCGGTCGACATGGGGGTCGAAATCGCGGTCGGCATAATCGTTGATCACGCAACCGGCCGCCCGCATCAAAACCACGCCGGCGACGAATACCGCCAATACCAACGCATCCGGTTTGCCGTTGCCGGCAATCCATAACGCCCACAGCGTCGGCCACAACAAAATGAAAATGCCGATGGGTTTGTCGAAACGGGCTAAAAGCCAATATTGGCGCAGGCGCTCGGTAATTTTATTCATCGCTGGGCAAAGAGTCGGGGTTTACGTGGGCAGTCGCGGATCGTGACCGCGCATTCTAATGCAAAACCTGCGAACGGCGGTTTTGGCCGAATTGCCGCACGGTCGCCGAACCCGCTTCGGCTTCTTGTATTACGGCGGCCAACCCTTTGCCGGCCGGGGTTGCAGTGCATCGGCGAGCCGGCGCCCCTCCGCTCTGCTTGGCGATTTCGGATATAATCGGGCCATTTTTACCAAACGAGTGGCTCTCAACGTGTCGACTAGCAAAAACGATGTCTCAACTTTTCAGGGCCTGATTCTGACGCTGCAGGAATACTGGTCGAATCAGGGGTGCGTGTTGTTACAGCCTTTGGATCAGGAAGTCGGCGCCGGCACCTTTCATCCGGCGACGTTTTTGCGGGCGATAGGCCCGGAGCCTTGGAACTCGGCTTACGTGCAACCGTCGCGCCGACCGACCGACGGCCGCTACGGCGAAAACCCGAACCGCTTGCAGCATTACTACCAGTTCCAGGTGATCATGAAGCCGTCGCCGGACAATATTCAGGAGCTGTACCTGGGCTCATTGCGCCATTTGGGGCTGGATCTGCTGGAACACGACATTCGCTTCGTCGAGGATAACTGGGAGTCGCCGACCTTGGGTGCCTGGGGCTTGGGCTGGGAAGTTTGGCTGAACGGTATGGAGGTGACCCAATTTACCTATTTCCAACAAGTCGGCGGCCTGGAATGCCGGCCGGTGACCGGCGAAATTACCTATGGCCTGGAACGCATCGCGATGTATCTGCAAGGCGTCGAATCGGTATTCGATCTGGTCTGGACTCAAGGCCCACAAGGCGTGGTGACCTACGGCGACGTGTTCCACCAGAACGAGGTCGAGATGTCGGAGTTCAATTTCGACCTGGCCAACGTCGATTTTCTGTTCAACTGTTTCGATACCTACGAACGCGAATGCTTGATGTTGCTGGAAAAAAACCTGCCGCTGCCGGCCTACGAAATGGTACTGAAAGCCTCGCATTCGTTTAACTTGCTCGACGCCCGCCACGCCATTTCGGTGACCGAGCGCCAACGCTATATACTCAGGGTCCGCAATATGGCCAAGTCGGTCGCCGAAGCGTATTACAATCGCCGGGAAGCGCTGGGCTTCCCGATTCTCGCCAGACAGGGAGCGTAACCATGACAGCGACCAACCATTTTCTATTCGAATTGGGCTGCGAGGAATTACCGCCCAAATCTTTAAAGCGGCTTAGCCAGGCTTTACTGGACAACTTACTGACGAGCTTGCAGGATGCCGGCTTGAGTTACACCCGGGCCAGCGCTTACGCGACGCCTCGGCGCCTGGCGGTATTGATCGACGATTTACAGACTTTCCAGGCCGATAAAATCGTCGAAAAACGCGGCCCTGCACTGCAGGCGGCCTACGGGCCTGACGGCGCGCCGAGCAAGGCGGCGCTGGGTTTTGCCGCGAGTTGCGGCGCCAGTTTCGAGCAATTGGAGAAATTGGAAACCGACAAAGGTTCGTGGTTGATTTTCAAACAAGCGGTGAAAGGCCAAGCGACGGCCGAGTTATTGCCCGACATCATCCGCAAAGCATTGGCCAATTTGCCGATTGCCAAGCGCATGCGTTGGGGCAGTTTCGATGCCGAATTCGCCCGGCCGGTGCATTGGGCCGTCCTGTTGTTCGGCAGCGAAATCATCGTCACCGACATTCTCGGCCGTACCACCGGCCGGATCACCCGCGGCCATCGCTTTCACGCGCCGCAGGATTTGAGTATTCATGACCCGCACGAGTATCTGGATGTTTTAAAGCAGCAAGGCAAGGTGTTGGCCGATTTCGAGGAAAGAATGGCCGTAATCCGCGACGCGGCGAACCAGGCGGCGGAAAAAGTCGGCGGTGTCGCCCATATCGAAGCAGACCTGCTGGAAGAAGTGGCCGCACTGAACGAGTGGCCGGTGCCGGTGGTCGGTAATTTCGACGCCCGCTTTCTGGAGTTGCCGCAGGAAGTGCTGATCACGACGATGCAGGCCAACCAGAAATATTTCCCGGTCAAAAACGCGCAAGGCGGTTTGCTGCCGCATTTCATTACCTTTGCCAATATCGAAAGTTCGCGGCCGGATTCGATTCGGGCCGGCAACGAGCGGGTGGTCTTGCCGCGCCTGGTCGATGCCGAATTTTTCTGGAAGCAGGACAGGAAGCAATCCTTGGCGGAGCGGGTGGATAGCCTGAAAACCATCGTGTTCCAGAAAGACCTGGGCACCTTGTTCGACAAAACCGAACGCGTAGCGAATCTGGCCGGTCTGGTTGCCGAACAACTCGGCGCCGACGCCGGCTTAGCCAAGCGTGCGGCTTTGCTGGCCAAAACCGATTTGATGACCAATATGGTCGGAGAGTTCGCCAATCTGCAAGGCTCGATGGGCCGTTATTACGCGATTGCCGACGGCGAAGATTTGGCTGTAGCCTATGCATTGGAAGAGCAGTATTTTCCCAAGCAGTCCGGCGGCGAAATCCCGCAGGCGCCGGTCAGCGTCGCATTGGCTTTGGCGGAAAAAGTCGACACATTGGCCGGTATTTTCAGCGCCGGCCTGATTCCGACCGGCGATAAAGACCCTTATGCCTTACGCCGGGCTGCGATAGGTATTTTACGGATACTGGTCGAAAACCGCTTGGCGCTGGATGTCGCGGAATTGCTGGATGCGGCGCTGGCTCAATTCGGCCATGCCTTCGACCGGAGCGAAACCCGGCAAAAACTGGTCGGCTTTATTTTCGACCGCCTGAAGGGCTATTGCCTGGACCAGGGCTTCTCCAGCGACGAATTCGAGGCGGTGTTGGCGGTAAATCCGACCCGGCCGTTCGATTTTTGGCAACGCCTTCGCGCCGTGCAAGACTTTCGTGCTCTGCCCGAAGCGGAAAGCTTGGCCGCCGCTAACAAGCGGATCGGCAATATCCTGAAAAAATCCGAGCAAGCGCCGGCCGAGCAGATCGGTATGTTGGTCGAAGCCGCGGAGAAAAACCTGCTTGCCGCTGCCGAACAGTCCGAGGCCGATATCGCTCCATTATTGGCGGAACGGAATTATGCGCTGGCGCTAAGCCGTTTGGCCCAGTTGCGCGACAGCGTCGACGCTTTCTTCGATAACGTGATGGTCAATACCGACGACCCGGCGCTGCGTAGCAGCCGTCTGGCGCTGCTGGCCAAATTGTCCAACCAATTTTTACAAATCGCCGACATTTCCAAGCTGCAATCGTGACCGGGCGTTACGTGATTCTGGACCGGGACGGCACCATCAACGTCGATTCCGACGAGTTCATCAAATCCGCCGCTGAATGGCTGCCGTTGCCCGGCAGCCTGGAAGCCATAGCGATGCTGAACCGCCATGGTTTTCGCGTTGCGGTGGTCAGTAACCAGTCCGGAATTGCCAGAGGCTTATTCGATTTGGCAACGCTGGACGCAATTCACGCCAAAATGTTGCAACTTACCCGTGCCTCCGGCGGCGAAATCGAGGCGATTTATTATTGCCCGCACGGCCCCGGCGACCATTGCGATTGTCGCAAACCCAAGCCAGGCTTGTTTCGCCGCTTGGCCGACGACAAGCGCATCGATTTGGGCGCGACCTTTGCCGTCGGCGATTCGTTGCGCGACGTACAGGCCGCGGAGGCGACCGGCGCCAAGCCGATATTGGTCAGAACCGGCAAAGGTTTGCAAACCCTTAACGACAACCCACAACTAGACGTTCCCGTTTTCGACAATCTTTATGACGCAGCCGCATATATCGTCTCGGAAAGCTGACTTTAGAGTTTATCTGGGCTCTACCTTATTGTTCATCTACATCGTAATCTCGACGCTGATCGTCGGTGTGGCGATTTTAGGCGGTTTTTTTCTGCCGTTTCATTGGCGTTATAAATTCGCCGATATCTGGATCGATTGCCTGCTCTATATGCTGAAGCTGTGTTGCGGACTCAGCCACGAGGTTGAAGGCCTGGAGCACATTCCGCAGGTCGGCGCGGCTATCGTGCTGAGCAAGCATCAATCGGCTTGGGAAACCGTGGCGCTGCGGCAATTTATTCGGCCGCAAACCGCGGTCTTAAAAAAATCGCTGTTGCAGATTCCGTTCGGCGGCTGGGCGTTGGCAACGTTAAAGCCGATTGCCATAGACCGGCAGAACCAAAAGGAAGCCTTAAAAATGTTGATCGATCAGGGTATCGAGCGCTTGCAGGAGGGGTTGTTCGTCGTGGTGTTTCCGGAAGGCACCAGAGTGGCGCCAGGCGCACACAAAAAATTTAATGCCGGCGGCGCCATGCTTGCTCAGAAATCGGGGTTTCCGGTGATTCCTTTAGCGCACAATGCCGGTGAATTTTGGCCGCGTAACAGCTTTTTGAAGTATCCCGGCGTGATTAAAGTGAAAATCGGTCCGCCGATCAGCACCGTCGATAAAAAGTCGAAAGATATTAATGCCGAAGCCGAAGCGTGGATAACGCAGGCTATGGCGAAAATCGAAGCGGAAAAAAATTGAGGTTTATTTTTCGCCGGCCACAAAAAAGGCCCGGATGCAACGGGCCTTTTTGTTAAGCAAGTTTGTTTACAGCTGTACTGATGAGGTAGCGCTGGAAACTTTTTGTTTAGACGCATCAGGATTGTCCATGCATCCGCTCAGGCCGGCAATCATCAGGGTCATGGCCAGTAATGACAGTACTTTTTTCATAATTCCTCCAAATCAAAAATTTTAATTTTACGTGCTCGGCAATCGAACACGGGAGTTCTTATAACACGGCTAAAAACCGATACGCAAATCGAGCCTTATTATCAAATTGTCAAGCCCCGTAAACGAATAAGGCCCGCAATTGCGGGCCTTACATCAGGAGTCTGAAATCCTGTAACGGCTACGATTATTTTACACCGCTGCCTTGTTGGTTAGTAGAGCCGTAACCTTTTGGTTTTGGGTTGCCTTGGTCTGGATCGTCCATGCAACCGGCCAAGCTCACCATAACCATAACCATAGCCAAAACAGAAAATACTTTTTTCATAACATCCTCCAGATTTAATGGGTTTTTATAATTTTGAGTGTACTTAAACGAAGCACGCAAAATTTATAGCATGACCAATCTGCGCATGCAACACCCTTTTTCATATTGCGTCGATGTCCATAGGTAAGCTGATTTTGATTTCCTTGCCGGTCCAGCGCGCCGAGCCTATTACTTGCCAGTTGCCTGATAAGTTATTGTTTCTTAAGTCTTTCTCCCATGCGAATGGGGCTCTGGTTTTCTTCATTTTAATGATAAATTGGGTGTTTTCCAGGTTCAGGCCGGCCTTGATGCCCCAAAATGCGGTGACTTTCATGATGAATTTTTTTAGGCGCAATTCGTCGATATTCGGCGTGACTGCGATGTTGGCCCACATCGAATGGACGCGGCCCCAGTTCGGAGCCAGTAGCCGACCCTGTTGGTCGACGAACGGCAGCCAACGCTCGTTACCGTCGGTATCCAGGTAGGTAATCGCCAAGATATGGTCGTAGCCTTCGAAATGGTCGTGCAGATACAAAGCATGCGGCGTGATACCGAGAAAGGTATGCGACATCATCAATAACGCATTACTCATGCTGTTCAGCATGCTGGTCAGCGGCGATTGCCGGGTATCGACGTGCAAACGGTAAAGCAGGCCGTAGTGTATGCTGCTGTTGAGCTGAAACAGGATCAATACCAGCAGCACTTTGCTGATCTTGTGGACGAAACTTCTGGCCGGGATAGCGTGTTCCGCTTCGAATATGCGTTGGTAAAAGCTGTTTTCGGCGGCGTCGGCAGCCGGCGGAGCGCAACTGGCATCGCAGACTAAACGTTGGCGACTGTCCGCAATCGCCCGATAGCGCTTGCATATCCATCCGTAAAGCAACGGCAAGCGCATCATCCAGCCGACTGGGGCAAAGTAACCCATCGCCACCAGAATTTGCGAATAGGTGTCGACGCCGGCGTAAACCCGGCCTTGGCCGTCGACCGCATACAGATCCGTCATCAGTTGTTGCTGGCCTAAATGGGACAAGGCCGGATAGTCGGCGGCAAAGATTTGCGCGGGCTTAAAATCGACCCGGCGCAATACGTCGAAGTGGTTTAAGGTCAACACCGTGCGATTGCAGAGCGGACATTGTTGGTCGTAAAACACGGTCAAAACCGCCTGCTTGGCACGCAACCAGGCTCCGATGCGGCGGTACCAGCCAAACGGCATGACCAGTGCGTAAAAAATCAACATGCCCATGCCGAACGGATAGATGTTGAACGACAGCGTGATGCCGAGATGCAGCGACAATCCCAGCAGAAAATACAGCCAGCGGAAACGGCGGCGGGAATATAAAAACAGGAAACTGAACTGAAAAACGATGATGGTATAGCCGATGGCCTTTTGCAGGAGCTCGATGTTCAACAGCCAGGACATATCGAGCGCCGATATGTAGTACGGCATGGAAGACGGCAACCAGGCGCCGAGGCCGTTACGCCAATGCTCGGCGAACATTTTGTGGATTGCCGAATCGAAATACAAAAATCCGAGGCAAACGACGACCGGTAAATGGTACGCCAAGGCCGAGACGGTTTCCGCCCCGTAGTTAGAATAATGGACGAAGGGGTTACGCAACTTGCGGCGCAGGCCGTCGATGGCAAACGCGCGATCGAGCGGCATGAAGATCAGGAAGAAATTCGCGCCGGTCATGAACAAATCGAAGCCGCCGTCGAAATCGCGTTGCATTGGCGTGAAATTGACGAACACCAGCCAAAACAGGTAGTTGGCGATGCTGCTGGCTTGGCAGCGGTAACCCACGGCCAGACAGAAGGCTGTTGCCGCCCACAACCAGAGAAAGAACGGAATCATCGGAAATTCGACATCCAGGAACGGAATTGGATCGAAAATCAGATGGTTGAAATACAGCAGGAAAAATACTTCCTGCAGCGTCACCAGGCCGAACAGTAGCCGGAACAGCCCAATACCGGTTGCAGGTGCCTTTTCGGAATAAAGCCTATTGATTTTCAGAACTAACGATTTGTACATGGCGGATCGGCAGGCCAAAAGGCTACCGATTATAAGGGATTTTGCCGAAAAGCCGGATTGAAGGCCAAAAAAAAGCGGCTACGGGATCTGTCCGTAGCCGCTTTTTCCAGAAAAGCTTTGTAAGCGCGAGCAGGAAACGTTGCTTATTCTTCGTCTTTAGGTTCAGCGAAAACCCATTTTACGAAGAAATAGCCAGCAGCGATGATTACTACCGCGCCGATCATGCCAGATGGTTCTTTCAGCATTTCTGTTAAATCTAAGATCGCTCCCATGGGTGCCTCCTACCTTAAAGTTAGTTGTTATAAAATGTGCCATTTCGTTGGCGGTCGAAGTTCATATGTTACTTTAGCCACCTTCAAAGTCAAGCAATTCGTGGCTGTTCAGTAAAGATAGCGGCGCAATTGCTATCCGGACCGAATATGGTAGTATGCCAGCTCAACCTGAATTTTTAGAACAATAAAAAAGTACAAGGGGAATAAATATGATCGGTGGCATTGTAATGGTTTTGACCGCTATCTGGGTTTACCAGAGCATGATGAAGGCGAAAAAGCCGAATGTATTGATATGGGTGGCAGCTTGCGCCGCGGCGTTTTTCGCGGTGGAATTCGTAGCCCAGATTTTCTGCATCGAGATTATTGATGCACTGGGTGGCAAAGACATTGGCGACAGTTACGACCGCGACTTGGCTAGCGTCAGCGACAGAAGAACCCAGGAAAATGCCGGAGGATTTTTCGTCAACAGCCTTTGCGAATTGTTTCCGTCCATTGCCGGTTTCCTTGTCGTCGCTGTCGTCCGCACCTTGATCATTTTGAAAGAAGCTTTGACACCAGCCAATTTGTTTAGCGGCGTCAAAGAGATGTTCATCAGCATCAAAGACAGCTTCAAAACCTCGTCCGGTAACTAAGCCGTTCCTATGCGTAAGCCCAAGGCAACTTGGGCTTACGCCGGCAACGCTTCAATCGCCGATAACGGCAGACACGATACCGACTATCGTAAAAATAAACAGCACCGTCGCAATTAAGCCGACTACCAAGTAGGCCGGCAACGAGCCATGCTGAAAATCAATCTCTCTGTTCTTGTTGCTTTGTATGCCAATCGCGGCGGCAAATACGCTTTTGACGACGTGCAGTAGGCTGGGTTTAGACATGATTTCCCTCAAAAATTGGTTTGCCGAAATTTCCGGTTAGCCGCCGTTCCAATATTACCTTTCGATAAACTGTCCGCATGAATAGCTCTCAAAGATTACACCAGCTTCTGTCACAGCGAATATTATTTCTGGATGGCGCTATGGGCACCATGATACAGAGCTACAAGCTGGAGGAAAAGGACTATCGCGGCGAGCGTTTTGCCGATTGGCCGGTCGATTTGAAAGGCAACAACGACCTGTTGTCGATCACCCAGCCCGATGTGATTCGCGCTATTCACAAGGCTTATCTGGACGCCGGCACCGACATTCTGGAAACCAACACCTTCAATTCCACCAAGGTGGCGATGGCCGATTACCGGATGGAAGATCTGGCCTACGAGATTAACGTCGCCTCGGCCCGAGTCGCTAGACAAGCGGCCGATGCAGCGACCGCTGTGACTCCAGACAAACCGCGTTTCGTGGCTGGAGTACTAGGGCCTACCAACCGCACCTCGTCGATGTCGCCCGACGTTAACGATCCCGGTTTCAGAAACATCAGCTTCGATGAATTGGTTGACGCATACAGCGAAGCCACCCGCGGTCTGATTGACGGCGGTGCCGATATTATTTTGATCGAAACCGTATTTGATACCCTGAACGCCAAGGCGGCGATATTTGCCGTGGAATCGGTGTTCGATCAACTCGGCTACAAGCTGCCGGTGATGATTTCCGGCACCATTACCGACGCCTCCGGCCGCACGCTGTCGGGCCAGACCGCCGCCGCGTTTTGGACTTCGTTGAAGCACGTCAAGCCGATTTCTATCGGCTTCAACTGTGCCTTGGGCGCTCAGGAACTGCGCCAGTACATCGAAGAATTGTCCAACATTGCCGACACCTACGTCTCGGCCCACCCCAACGCAGGCCTGCCCAACGAATTCGGCGAATACGACGAAACTCCGGAAATGATGGCCGCAGAGCTAGCCGACTGGGCTGCCAGCGGTTATTTGAACATCATCGGCGGTTGCTGCGGCACCTCGCCCGACACGATACGCGCCATCGTCGCCGCGCTGAGCAAATATCCTCCTCGCCGGATTCCCGAATTGGAAAAACGTTGCCATCTGGCCGGCCTGGAAGCGATGAGCATCGGCCCCGAGACCTTGTTCGTCAACGTCGGCGAACGCACCAACGTTACCGGCTCTGCGGCTTTTAAGAAAATGATCGTCGAAGAGCGTTACGAGGACGCGCTGGAAGTGGCGCGCCAGCAGGTCGAAAACGGCGCCCAGATCATCGACATCAATATGGACGAAGGCATGCTGGATTCGAAAGCGGCGATGGGGCGCTTTTTGAACCTGCTCGCTGCCGAGCCGGACATCGCCAAGGTTCCCATCATGCTCGATTCGTCGAAATGGGACATCCTGGAAGCCGGCCTGAAATGCATCCAGGGCAAGGGCATCGTCAATTCGATTTCGATCAAGGAAGGCGAAGCCAAATTCATCGAACAAGCCAAGCTGGTGCGGCGCTACGGCGCTGCGGTGATCGTCATGGCGTTCGACGAAGTCGGCCAGGCCGACACCATGGCGCGCAAGATCGAGATTTGCAGCCGCGCCTACAAAATTTTGACCGAACAGGTCGGTTTTCCGCCGGAAGACATCATCTTCGACCCCAACATTTTCGCGGTTGCCACCGGCATTGAGGAACACAACAACTACGGCGTCGATTTCATCGAAGCCACCCGTGCCATCAAGCAAAATCTGCCGCACGCCTTGATTTCCGGCGGCGTCTCCAACGTGTCGTTCTCGTTCCGCGGCAACAACCCGGTGCGCGAGGCGATTCACGCGGTATTTTTGTACCACGCCGTGCAGGCCGGCATGGACATGGGTATCGTCAACGCCGGCCAGTTGGCGATCTACGAAGACATTCCCAGGGAATTGCGCGATGCGGTCGAGGACGTGATCCTGAATCGCACGCCGGAAGGCACCGAAAAATTGCTGGAAATCGCCGAAAAATACCGCGGCAGCGGCCAAGCGGCCAAGCAGGAAACCTTGGAATGGCGCGAGTGGCCGGTCAACAAGCGCCTGGAACATGCGCTGGTCAAAGGCATCGCCGATTACATCGAAGAAGACACCGAAGCCGCGCGACTGGAAGCGGAAAAACCGCTGCACGTGATCGAAGGCCCGCTGATGGACGGTATGAACGTGGTCGGCGATTTGTTCGGCGAGGGCAAGATGTTCCTGCCGCAAGTGGTCAAATCGGCGCGGGTCATGAAAAAAGCCGTGGCCTATCTGATGCCGTTCATGGACGCCGACAAAGACGGCGCTGCCCGCGAAACCAACGGCAAGGTGCTGATGGCCACAGTCAAGGGCGACGTGCACGATATCGGCAAAAACATCGTCACCGTGGTGTTGCAGTGCAACAACTACGAGGTGATCGACATGGGCGTGATGGTGCCGGCGGAAAATATCTTGAAAACCGCCCGCGAGGAGAAGGTCGACGTGATCGGCTTGAGCGGCTTGATCACGCCGTCGCTGGACGAGATGGTGCACGTCGCCAAGGAAATGCAACGCCAGGGTTTCGAGATACCGTTGCTGATTGGCGGCGCCACCACCTCGCGCGCCCACACCGCGGTCAAGATCGAACCGAATTACCAGCACCCGACCGTTTACGTCACCGATGCCTCGCGCGCGGTCGGCGTGGTTGGCTCCCTGTTGAGCCAGGATTTAAACGCCGATTTCGTTGCTAAAACCCGCGAGGAATATGCCTTGGTCCGCGAGCGACATAAAGGCAGGCAAGCCAAGAATCCGCAACATCCGCTGGAAGCCGCCCGGCGCAACCGTTTCGACCACGCCGGCCACCAGCCGGTGAAACCTAAGTTCCTTGGCACCAAGGCCATCGACGACCTCCCGCTGGCAACGTTGGTGCCATTTATCGACTGGACGCCGTTTTTCCTGACCTGGGAGTTATCCGGCCGTTATCCGGCTATCTTGACCGATGCGGTCGTGGGCACGGAAGCCAGCAAGTTGTTTCAAGACGCGCAGGACATGCTGCAACGCATCGTCAGCGAAAACTGGCTGACTGCCAAAGCCGTGATCGGCTTCTTCCCGGCGAACAGCGACGGTGACGACATCATCGTTTATAACGACGACAGCCGCACCGAGCAGCTCGAAGTGTTGCACCACCTACGCCAGCAGAACGTCAAAGCGCCGGGCCGGCCGAATTATTGCCTGTCCGACTTCATCGCGCCGGTCGGCAGCGGCATAGCCGATTACATCGGCGGTTTCGCGGTGACGGCAGGCATCGGTATCGAAACCAAGCTGGCCGAATTCGAACAAGACCACGACGATTACAGTGCCATCATGCTGAAGGCGCTGGCGGACCGTTTGGCCGAAGCCTTCGCCGAATACATGCACTTGGCGGTGCGTAAGGATTATTGGGGCTATGCCGAGGATGAAAGCCACGACAACGAGGCGCTGATCGAAGAAGCCTATCGTGGCATCCGTCCGGCGCCGGGTTATCCGGCCTGCCCGGACCACACCGAAAAAGCCAAGTTGTTCGAATTGCTGAACGTCACCGCGACGACCTCGATCGCCCTGACCGAAAACTTTGCGATGTATCCGGCGGCGGCGGTCAGCGGCTGGTATTTCTCGCATCCGGAGTCGCAATATTTCAATGTCGGCAAGATCGACCGCGACCAGTTGGAAGACTATGCCCGGCGCAAAGGCATCAAACTGGAAGTGGCTGAGCGCTGGCTGGCGGCACATTTGAACCACTAACGGCTTACCGGTCCGTACGCTTGGAGCAGGCAGGCACAGATGGCGGATTTTATCTTGTACGGCACCGAAGGCTGCCATTTATGCGAAGAAGCCGAACAGATAGTCCGGCTGGCCGGCTTGAGCTTCGACACGCGGGACATTATCGAAGACGAGGCCTTACAACAACGTTACGGCGTAAAAATACCGGTGTTGGCGCACCGCGACGGCGAGCTGGAACTGCACTGGCCGTTCGGCCCGGAACAGGTACTCTGGCTTGCCGCCCAAGCCCGCACTTAATCCGGGCGGCGAATCGTCAACGCTTGGCGAAAATCAAATCCCAAACGCCATGGCCCAGGCCTAAACCGCGATTCTCGAATTTGGTCAACGGCCGGTAAGCCGGGCGCGGACAAAAATCCCCGCTCGGACTGCTATTCTTCAATCCTTCGCCTGCCGCCAGAATCGCCAGCATATCTTTGGCGTAATGCTCCCAATCGGTCGCCGCATGAAAATAACCGCCGACCGCCAATTTCTTATTCAGCAATTCGACAAAACTGGGGCGGACGATGCGGCGCTTATGGTGGCGGCGTTTTTGCCACGGGTCCGGAAAAAATAAATGGATGCCGGCCAGGCTGTGGTCGGCAATTTTGCGCTCCAATATCTCGATCGCGTCGTGGTGGTAGATGCGAACGTTGCTTATGCCCTGCTGTTCCAGCAACATCATCAGATGGCCGACGCCGGGCCGGTGAACTTCGATACCTAAATAATTCAAATGCGGATTGGCTGCCGCCATCGCCGCCAGGCTGTCGCCGTTGCCGAAACCGATCTCGACGATCAACGGCGCTTGCCGGCCGAAGGCTTGCACCGGGTCGAAGGCCTGCTCCGGTATCAGGCAGTATTTCTGCCAATGGTGCTCCAGCGCGAACTTCTGGCCGGCGGTGGCGCGGCCTTGGCGGCGGATAAAGCTGCGGATTTTGGAAGGGTCGATGCGTTGCGGTTCGGTCATTGGGTCAGAAGGTAAAAGCGGAACGAATGCGGTCAGGCCAAGGCGCCATCCACCGAGTCAGGCCGAAGCGTAAGCGGCTGCCGGGGCGGAGCGAGGCGGCGGTTAGCCGCCAAGATCGACTTTCGACATCGCGATGGCGCTTTCCATGACAATTTTAAGCGCAATGCACGGGTCGATCACGGATTTTCCGCTATGGATGGCCTCTTGTATCGCCAAACCGAACAGAATCGGCCAATGCGCCGGGTGCGGGCATAGCATGCGTATGGTCGGCAATAGGTTGGGCCACAGGGCTTTTAAATAATTTAAAGGCTGATCGGCCGGAGATTTTCGTAACGGTAAGCGCAGCATGCCGAATTCGCCGCTGCCCAAGGTATTCGCACTATGGCTGAACATGGCCTTGAGGTCCGGCAAAGCTTGGCAGCCGGATTTTTGCGCCGCCGCCGCGGCCAGTCCCCATACCGAATATTGCGATTCCGCCAGCGGCGAATTGACCGCGTCACCGTAAAAATACTGGTTGCCGTCCGCATCTTCGATCTGAACCAAACCGGCATCTTCCGCCAGCCCTAGCGCCAGATTCCGTTGTCTGACGCTGGCCTGGCAGGCATAGCCCGCCAACGCTCCCAATGCACACAACAGCGATTCGGCATGCACGCCTTTATCGCTTTGCATTGCCGAGGTCAGGCGATGGTATACCTCCTGAGCGGCAATCTTGGCGCCGGCCAGCGGATCCTCTTTGCTGCGTTCGCGAATTGCGGCCACTAGCGACTCGACGGCCGGCGGCGTGGTCTTGGCGTGTTGGGCGCGGCGCTGCTCGAGTTGCGCGAGAAATTCGGCGAACTCGCCTTCCAGCGCGAACCAATCGGAGCTGACGCGGGATTCGCCGAAAGCCGAAACCACGACGGCCACGCTATGGCCGGACAATTTGAGCACGCTGATTTGTTTGATTGCCGAGTAAGGCATGCCGATAAACGCTAAAGCCAGAGTAGCTTTGGGCAACAACGCCTCTTCCGCCCGCAGTTCGATGAAATTCTGTTTGGCCAGCGCTCGGGCAACAATCCATAGCGGCAAAATAGCCAATAAACCGCTGGCGGCCGCCAACCAAACCAATAAGCCGGCATACTTCGCAAAAACGCCGCAACCGGCGAGATAAGCCAAGCCGCCGGGCGGGGCCATCGCCAAAAACAGCAGCCACGCCGCAAAGCGGGCGGGTAACCGATAGCGGTAGCGGATTATGTCGGCCATGGCCTTACCGGTAATATTTGGCTGAAAGTCGGTTTCATTAGTATCAACCCTCCGCAACGCGAGTCTGGCCGAGGCCGTCTTGCCGCTAACTCTCGAGTTATGCCGCCCGATTGCGGCATTTTCAACGCCGCGAATGTGGATCGCCGAAAACCGATCGGGGCGGACTAATCCGGCGTATGTATCGATCGGGCTATTGGCAAACCTGCACCTCGAACACAGTGCCCTTGATGGCCACGACCTTGACTTTTGTTCCCAGCGGCGTGTCGGGGCCGTGGACCTTCCAGATCGTGTCGTCGACCTTGATTTTGCCCTGGCCGTTTTCGATCGGCGCGATCAGATTGAAAGTACGGCCGATGTATTGGGCGCCACGCCGGTTCAGCAATGGGTGGTCGCTGACTTCCGGGGTGCGGGTGCGGGCGTATTTGCGCCAGGCCAGCACCGACGACACCGCCAGTAACGAAAACAGCAAGATCTGGACGTTGAACGTGGTGGTTTCGATCAGCAACACCACCGAGCCGACGATAAAGGCCGAAACCGCCAGCCACAGGAAGAAGAAGCCGCTGGCCAGGATTTCCAACGCCAGAAAGCCGACCGCCAGCACCCACCAATACCAAAACACGATGCCTTGTTCCAACATGTTTAGCCCTTCTTCTGCAATGCTTCTTTGGCCAGCTCGCCGATGCCGCCCAACGCCCCGATGACGCTGGAGGCTTCCAGCGGAATCATGATTAATTTGCTGTTATCGGCAGAGGCGATCGCTTTGACCGATTCGATATATTTTTGCGCGACGAAATAGTTGATGGCCTGGACGTCGCCCTTGGAGATGGCCTCGGAGACCATTAGCGTGGCGCGGGCTTCGGCTTCGGCCAGCCGTTCGCGGGCCTCGGCTTCGCGAAACGCGGCTTCCTTGCGGCCTTCGGCTTCCAGAATCGCGCTTTGTTTCAAGCCTTCGGCTTTCAAAATTTCCGCCTGGCGCAAGCCTTCGGCTTCCAGAATCTGGGCGCGTTTTTCCCGCTCGGCCTTCATCTGCCGCGCCATCGAGTCAACCAAGTCCTTGGGCGGCGCAATGTCCTTGATTTCGATACGGGTGACTTTAATGCCCCACGGCGAGGTGGCATCGTCGACAACGGTTAGTAAGCGGGCGTTGATTTCGTCGCGGCGCGACAACAATTCGTCCAGATCCATCGAACCCATTACGGTGCGGATGTTGGTCATCACCAGATTGATGATCGCCACGTCCAGATAATTGACCTCGTAGGCGGCTTTGGCGGCATCCAGGATTTGGTAGAACACCACGCCATCGACCCGCACCATCGCGTTGTCCTTGGTAATCACTTCCTGGGACGGCACGTCCAGCACCTGTTCCATCATGTTCAGCTTGCGGCCAATATTCTCAATTATGGGCATGATGAAATCCAAGCCAGGACTGAGTGTTCGGGTATATTTGCCAAAACGTTCGACGGTATACTCCATCCCTTGAGGTACCGATTGCACACACTTGTAAACCATCAATATTGCAAATACCAACGACACAATTCCCAATAACTCAAAGCCGCCCATAGCGCCCCCTTAAGGTGATGATTAATTTTGTATATTGCCAAGGCCTGGTAGGCTAATAATAATGTATGTCTTATCAACTTGCTGGAAACAGGACCCGGTTACATGAATACCTTGATCTACTACAGTTTTAACGTAATGATTCTTGCCGTCGTGATTTTGATCGTCGGGATGGTCAAACCCAAGTGGATACTGTTGTGGATGGATAAACCGGGGCGCCTGCCGATCGTTGCCATTGCCGGCGCGATCTTTATGGCTGCCGCGGTGATGTTCGGCGAGGGCAACAAGCAAATACAAGCCGAAAAATCGAAACAAGTCCAAGCGCAACCCCAGCAAAACGCCAAGGAAGAAGTACCGGATCTGCACTAAGCTCTGGCTCAAACCCGCAAACTGCCGATCAGCGTTTTCAAGGCGCGCAAGTCTCCGGCTTCGGCGCTGGGTTCGTAGCGCAGCCGAATAAATACCGCGACGATCCGTTCGATGGTGTCGGCCAAATCCGGCCTTACCGCCTTGGCGCGTTGCGCCAACGTTTGCGGACCGTCGCCGGGGCCGAAGTCGACGCCGGCCTTGCGCAGTTTGCCGCAAAATTGGCGGTAGGCCTGCAACACCGGATCGCGCCGGCGCCGGTTGGGCCGCAACAAACGCCAGGCCAGCAAGCTGCTGAACCCGCCCACGCTGAGCAACAGCCAATAACCGAGCTTGACGAAATCGTCGATTCCTAAGTTTTGCAACAAGGCCTTTTGGTTGTCGGTATCGTAATTGATGACCCAGCGCTGCCATTGGTAATCGACGTTCTGCCATAGCTGTCGGCTGCGTTGCAGCCAGGTCAAGGTCTTGGCGTCGAACTGGATCGGGCTGAAATTGGCGGCGCCGCTGGCGATCTGCAAATCGACGTTGACTCCTTGCTCGATGCGTTCCGGCGCAATCGCGGCGGTCGGGTCAAAACGCACCCAGCCCTTCCCGTCCAGCCAGACTTCGGCCCAAGCATGGGCGTCAGCTTGGCGAATTTCCAGAAAACCGCCGACCGTGTTGAAACGGCCGCCTTGGTAACCGCCGACTACCCGCGCCGGAATTTCGGCGGCCCGCAGCAGATAAACGAAAGCCGTGGCGTAATGGCTGCAAAAACCGGCGCGGCGTTCGAACAGAAAAGTTTCGACCTGGCGCTCCGGCATCGGCTCCGGATTCAAGGTGTAGCGAAAATTCTCGCGGTGGAAGTGCTGCAACAGATTAGCGATCAACACCTCCGGCGATGCCGCCGTACCGTGCAATTGAGCGAGCAGATTGCGTATCCGCTCGGAAGGCTTGCCGGGCAATTGCAGGCTTTCCCGCCGCTCCGCCGGGTTGATGCCACCGGTATTGTAGGACGGCACCGAAGAAATTCGATATTCGGCGCGGTCGCCGGGATTTTTATTCGTGGTTAATTGGTACAACTCGTTGCGGCGCAAGCCGGCGGGGAATGCGCTGGGCAGTTCCAACGCAAACACCCAATTTTGTTTTTGCGGCTCCATCATCAGCGTGTAATCGTAAGCCTTGCCGCCGAATACCGGTTGGTCCGGATTGGCTGCACGGAACAAGGCCGGTGCTGCCTTCCACGCCGAACCGTCGAAAAGGGTGTAAACCGGGCCGCGCCAATAGCGCTGGGCCGGCGGCGGCAGATCGGAGTCGAACTTGACCCGAAATACCAATTCCGCCGACAAGCTCAATTCGGCAATCGAACCGGGCTCCAAAGTATCGCTCAAGCCGCTTTTGGCCTGATTGTCGGCATCCAGCCAACTCCAGCGCGGCGCTTCCAGCCTGGGGAACAACACAAACAACACGGCCGCGATCGGCAGGGCTTGCACGATCAGCGTCGCGGCGGTTTTCAGCGCCGGAACGGTTTGCGGAGAAACGCTGTTTTGGGTGACCAGCGTCGCTAACAGCACGGTACAGACCAGCAGGATGTAAAGCGCCATCAAGATGCTTTCTTCGTACAAAAACTGCGTCGCCGCGACGAGGAAGGCCAGATAAACGATGACGTAGATGTCGCGTTTGCCGTGAATTTCGAGTAATTTCAGCCCCAAGGCCACGACAAACAAGCCGGTACCGGCATCGCGGCCGAACACGCCGCGATGTTGGCTGTAGGCCAGGCCGATACCGGCCAGCGTCAACGCAAACAATCCCAACCGGTTCGGCAACCAGGCCGGCCGGCTAATCGCCAGCAGCCGCCACAGCCACATCAGGCCGAAAAAGCCTATCAGCAGCGGCGGCATATGCCAGGCGTGCGGCAATGTGATCAAGCCTATCGAACCCGACATGAACCATAACAGCCGCGGCGAAGGCTGGCCGTTCACGTTCAAAACAGCGCCAGGGCTTGCAGGCATTGGCGGTAATGGGCGGCCCCGGTGTCCGGCGGCACGCGAAGATTGGGCAGAACCAGGCCGTAACGCAATCCGGCCTTCTCCGCATCGACGATCCAGCGGCAGAGTTGGCTCAGGCGTTCCTCGCTGTTGTGTCCCGGCGCCTGTTGATAATCCAGCCACAATTCGCTCGATCCGGCGCCGGCATATTGCTTGCTGAACACGCCCTGGCCTTTGGCGAAGGTCTTCCAATGGATTTGCCGGATCGCATCGCCGCGTTGGTAGGGGCGCAAGCCGTAAAATTCGTCGCCCTGGCGCCGGCTCAGACCCTGGGCGACTTGGCCGTCGCCGCTTTCCGGAAACGGCAGTTGCCGCTTGGCCGGTTTGGGGTAGACCAGCAACGGGTTGTCGAAACGCAGCGGCGCCCAGGCTCTAAACAGCCCCAGCGGGTACAAGCTGGAAACGGTCAGCGTCTGCGGTTGCAGCCAGCCGCGCCGCGCCGTCGCCTGGTACAGGGTAGCGGTTCGGATTTCGGCCGGCGCCAAACCGATGGCCAGCTCGCTTTGCAAGGCCAAGTGCACCGCATAACGGCTGTGGCGGCCGGGATTGCCGATTTGAAAATTAAAGGCGCCGGCTTGGCCGGCAAACACGGCGGGTTGGCGGCCGGCTCTGACGGTCAAGCCGGCCAGGGATTTGAAGCTGTGCAAAATCGCGACGAAAAAGATGCTGGCCAATAAAAATCCCAACAAATAGGCCAGATTGTTGCTGTAGACGAAGCCGACCAGTAGCAGCAACACGATCAATAGCACGAAGGCTAAGCCGCGCTGGGTCGGCAAGATAAAGATCCGGCGGTGTCCCAGCGAGATCGGAGCGGAGGTCGGCGCCTCGCCCCGGAAAAAGCGCGACAGCCGAAAGCGGTCCGCCAACGATAGCGGGGCCGAGCTCAATGGACCGGTACTTGCGCCAATATCGGCGCGACAATGCCGACCGAGTCGCTGGAGCCGGCATTTAAACGGTGGCCGGCCACGGCGGGTAATACCGCCTGCAGGTCTTCCGGCAACACCGCCTGGCGTTTGCCGACGAAGGCCCAGGCCTTGGCCGCCGCCAGCAAACCCAGTCCGGCGCGCGGCGACAGGCCGTTGACGAAATCCGGCGATTGTCGGGTATAGGCCAGAATCGCCTGCAGATAATCCAGCAAAGCGGGCGAGGCATAAACGCCGGCCGCGGCCTGTTGCAGTTCGACCAGTTGCGTCGGACTCAAGGCCTCCGCCAGACCGTTGATCAACAGGTGGCGGGGTTGGCCGGCCAACAACTCGCGTTCGGCCTGGCGGCTGGGGTAACCCAGCTCTATCCGCATCAGAAAGCGATCCACTTGCGATTCCGGCAGCGGAAAAGTACCGATTTGGTTCGCCGGATTTTGGGTGGCGATGACGAAAAACGGTTGCGGCAAGGGGTAGGTCTGGCCTTCGACGGTAACCTGGCGTTCTTCCATCGCTTCCAGCAACGCACTCTGCGCCTTGGGCGTGGCGCGGTTGATTTCGTCGGCCAGGATCATTTGCTTGAAGATCGGCCCGGGGTGGAAGCTGAATTGTTGCTTATGCGTGTCGAACACCGTCGAGCCGACGATGTCGGCCGGCAGGATGTCGCTGGTGAATTGGATACGTTGGTATTCCAAGCCGAACAAGCGCGCCAAGGTATGCGACAGCGTGGTTTTGCCAACGCCGGGAATGTCTTCGATCAGCAAATGGCCCTTGGCCAGCAGGCAACAGACCGCCAGTTGAATTTGCCGTTCCTTGCCGAGAATGATTTGGTTGGCGGCGGCGATTAGCCGGTCGAGTGCAAGGTCCATCGTGCGAAATACCGTTAAGAAGCGATGGACCGAGTATAGACCAGCTTGGTTGCGCCGGCATCCGCTTCGTTGTATAAACCCGGAACGGCCGGCGCCGGCCGGACTAAAGCCACGCTGCCTCGCTGCGGAGATAGAAATGAAAGAATATCAAGACGTTCGAGACCAATTGCTGAACATGCTGGAAGATCTCGACGACCGGCTCGGCAAGATCACCGCCGATGTAAAACACGTCGACCACCCGCTGGACAAGGATTTCTCCGAACAAGCGGTCGAAACCGAAAACGACCAAGTACTGGACGCCCTGGGCAACGCCGCCCGCGACGAAGTCGAAAAAATCAAGCAGGCCATTTTCAGAATCGATGCTGGCACTTACGGAGTGTGCGCCACTTGCGGCGAGCCGATACGCAAGGAGCGGCTGGCGGCGTTGCCGTTCGCCAACCAATGCCTGCGCTGCGCGGAACGCAGCCAAGGCCGCTAATAGCGGTTTATGGGCGCGGCAGCCCGGGCAATGCCTGGCTCAGCGCGGTAACCAGCCGATAGCCCTGTCGGCGAGCCGATCCGCGGCGAAATTTACGCGGCCGCTTCGGAAAATCCGAACCACTCGTCCAGAATCTGGTGCACGTCGTCGACTCCGACCTTGTTCAAAGCCGAAAATAACTGCAGGGTCACGACAATATCGACCCGGCTCAATTCCCGTTGCACTTGCAATAACGTGGTTTTAGCGGCGCCGAAATTAAGTTTGTCGGCCTTGGTCAATAGAATGTGTAGCGGCAATTTGCGGTGCTCGCACCATTCGACCATCTGCCAATCGAAGTCGGTCAGCGGGTGGCGGATATCCATAACCAACACGATGCCGCACAAAGCCTGGCGCTGGTTCAGATAGGTCGCCATCATTTTTTGCCATTCCAGCTTCATCGCTTCCGGAACCTTGGCATAGCCGTAGCCGGGCAAGTCCACCAGTTTGCGCTCCGGGTCGATTTCGAAGAAATTCAGCAATTGCGTGCGCCCCGGCGTTTTGCTGACGCGTGCCAAAGCGTTTTGCCTGACCAGCGTATTGATTGCGCTGGATTTGCCGGCATTGGAGCGGCCGGCGAACGCAATTTCCTTACCCTGGTCCGGCGGCGCATCCTTCAGTTTGGGGGCGCTGTTGATGAACTTGGCCTGGTGGTAGATCGGATTCATCCAGTCTCGCTTACAGTGATTAAATCGGTTAGAATCCGGCCATTATAGCGCTTGGCGGCTGATGCCAGCGCGCTTTATGTCGATCAACTTTTCCTGAACAGGGGCCCATAATGACAAGAAAATTGCTGACTGTTTCCATCTGCCTGGCGTTGGCATCCGCTAGCGGTTACGTCCATGCCCAAGGCAATGCCAGCGCCGGCAAAGCCAAAGCGGCCAGTTGCGCGGGCTGCCACGGTGAAGACGGTAACAGTACGATGCCGAGCTTTCCGAAGTTGGCCGGCCAGCACCAGGGTTATCTGGCCAAGCAATTGCAAGCGTTCAAAAACGGTACCCGTAATTCGCCAATGATGGCGCCGCTGGCCGCCGGCCTGGACGACCAGGCCATACAGGAAATCGCAGCTTACTATGCCGGCAACAAGATTTCGGCCAATCCGGCGCCGACGCTGCCGGCCGGCGATGACGACGACGCTCCGGCCAAAACCGAGGAACAGAAAAAGGCCGAGCTGGCTGCGTTGATTGCCCAGGGCAGCGACTTGTACCGCAACGGCAACTTGAGCCGCGAAGTTTCGGCTTGCGTCGCCTGCCACGGCCCATACGCCGAGGGTAACAAGCCGGCCTCATTCCCGTCGCTACATTCGCAACATGCCGACTATCTGATCAAAACCTTGACCGATTTTAAGACCGGCGCGCGCAGCAACAATCGCGAAAACATGATGCATATGATCGCCACCAAAATGACCGACGAGGATATCAAAGCCGTTTCTTACTACATCTCGACGATGAAGTAAGCGCCTAGCCTCTTCTCTATTCGCCCGCCGGCGGTCTTGGCGAGGCCGGGCGATTTGATGTAGAGCGCCGGATTGCTCGTTATCTGCCATTGCCGTCCTGGCGCTGCGGTTTTCCGGCCAGCCAAAGCCGATTGGCGAGCGGCTTTTCGGAACTTGCCAGCGTATTTCGGTTCGGACGCATTTTTATCGGGATTACTTTTTACGGAGAACTTTGATGTTAAAAATTATTGCGTTGTTGGGGTTAATGGGATTATCCGCATTGGCCAATGCGGAAGGCGGCTACGATCCGATCTCGCCGGCGCAACCGGTGCAGAATCCGGACAAAGTCGAAGTCATCGAATTTTTTTGGTACGGCTGCCCGCATTGCTACAGCCTGGAACCGGCCATGGCCGAATGGCTGAAAACCAAGCCGGCCAACGTCGAGTTCATCCGCCAACCGGCGGTATTCAGCGATCTGTGGGGCAAGCACGCCAAAGCCTATTACACCGCGGAAGCCTTGGGCGTGCTGGATAAGGTCCACGCCGATCTGTTCGACGCGATCCAGAACAAAAAACAAAAACTGACCGACGAAAACGACTTGGCGAAATTTTTTGTCGAACACGGCGTGAAAGACGAAGATTTCCGCGCGGCATACAACTCGTTCCTGGTCGACGCCAAATTGCGCCAGGCCGAATCGATAGGGCCGCGCTACGGTATTACCGGCGTGCCTTCGCTGGTGGTCAACGGCAAGTACAAAGTGACTGCGCAATCGGCCAAATCGCAGGCCAACATGCTGAATGTGGTCAATCAGTTAATCGCGCAGGAAAGCCCCAAGAAATAATGCCCCATTCCCCCGCGCATTTCACGGGGACATGGGCGCTCGCGCCGCAATCGTAGGCTTCGCAATCTCGACGATAGTCTATAATTCGACCGGTAAAAGTTTCGATATTGAGGCGTAATTCATGGTTTTTTTTAAGAACAAGGAAGAAGGGCCGGAAAAGTGGAAGGAGAAATATCTCCGGCTGTTGGATGACCAGGAACAAAGCGAAAAACAGTTCAAAGCCAACGAAGAATTACTTTGCAAGACCATCGTCCGTTTCGCATTGGCGGTGAAAGGCCTTAACCGGCAACTGGACCCGCATTTGAATCGGATCCGCAGTCTGCTGAAAGGCGGCCTGCAGAGCCAACAACTGCAGAAAGAACTGACCGCGTTTTCCGCCGCGCTGGCGAAACTGGAAGACTCGGCCGAGACCAGCCTGGCCGACGCCGCACTGCTATTCGAATTTCTGGGCAAGCGATACCCGCTGCTGCAAGACCAACTGGACCAAATCCGCGACAACTACGAAAGCCGCAAGTTTGCCAACAACCAAGGTTTGTTCCTGGCGCTGCTGGAACTGATCGAAGCCGACAGCAAACCGCAACCGGTGTTTGCGGCGGAAGTCGGGCTTGCTCCCGGCGACATCGACGTCAACGCTATCCATATCCAACTGATTCGGTTGCTCGACAACGCCGAGATTCCGCTGTTTTTTGCCGAGGACGCCGAGCAGTTAAAACAACGGATCCAAAGCGAACAGCAACCGTTGAGCCGGGTGTTCGACGACACCATCAGTTTGCTGCTGTCGATCAAAAAGCACCTGGAAGCCGAACAGCGCGAGATGGCGATGTTCCTGGCCGCATTGACCGAACAGTTGACCGAGCTCGGCATCAAGGCCACCGGCGTCAACTCCGCCGCCGAAAATAGCTTGAAAAAGCGCAACCTGCTGGACCGTTCGGTCTCCGAACAAATCCAGGAGTTGAAGGAAAAAACCGAAAACGCCACGCAATTGGAACCGCTCAAGCAAGTCGTCAGCAGCCGGCTCAGCGCGATCAGCGAACAAATCCAGGAGCACAACCATCGAGAACAAAAGGAGCGCGACCGGGTTCGGCAGGAGATGCAAGCCTTGGCCGCCAAGCTGAGGGATATGGAATCCGAATCCGGCGAATTGCGCTCGCGGCTCGATGCCGCACAGCAGCGGGCAACCCGCGACCCGTTGACCGGTTTGCCGAACCGTTTAGCCCTCGAAGACCGGCTCGCCGACGAAATTGCGCGTTGCAAGCGCTACCAATCGGCTTTGACCATGATCGTTTGGGATGTGGATTTGTTCAAGGCCATCAACGACAATTACGGGCACAAATCCGGCGACAAAGCCTTGGTAATCATCGGCAAATTATTGTCCGAACATTGCCGGCAGACTGACTTCGTCTCCCGTTTCGGCGGCGAGGAATTCGTGATGCTGTTACCGGACACCGACGCCGTAGCCGGTTTGCAGGTCGCGGAGAAATTGCGCGGCACGGTGCAAAACTGCAGTTTCAACGCCAACGGCAACAAGGTAAATATCACACTGTCCTGCGGCTTAAGCCAATACCGCGACGGCGACACTACCGAGTCGTTGTTCGAGCGTGCCGACGCCGGCTTATACAAGGCCAAGCAATCCGGACGGAATTGCTGCATCGTGGTTTAAGCGCCAGCACGATGGCTACCCATTCCCCTTATTCGGCTCCGGTCGATATCGAAAAATTCCTGTACAAGCTGGTGATTCAGCTTTTGATTTTCAGCCAAGGCAGCCACAAGCTGCTGGAGCCGCATTTGGTGACGATAGGCGCCAAATTGCGTAGTGGCGCCAACTTGCATGACTTGTTGCAGGAATTACAGTCGGTATCGAAAACGTTGTTGCAGATATCCAAGCAAACCAAGGAAGATTCCGCAGCCGACAGCGGTGCCGCCTCCGGCCAGGCCCAGCCCGATTATGTAATGCAGCGCCTCGAAGAACTATTGACCGCAGCCGAGGTTCCGCTACGTTTCGAGCAACAGACCTCTATGCTCAGGCAACGCATCCGCGCCAGACAAACCGGACAAGCGTATAAACGGGTGATCGACTCGGCAATCGAGTTGTTGTTGAACATCAAAGATTATGGCGCCTCCGAAAAACAAGACCTCGACTTGTTTCTGGCCGACTTGACCGGCCAACTCAGCGAAATAGAGCAACACGCCGAAAGTGCGGGCGAGTCCAACATGTTGTCGATAGACAATCGGCATGCGCTGAGCCACGAGATTTCCCGCCAGGTCGGCGATTTCAAGGATTCCACGCAATCGGCGGCGGAACTGGCCGAATTGAAAACTCAGACCAGCGAGCACCTCGATCGCCTGCTGGAGCAGTTGCTCGAACACAAGCAAATGGAAGACGAGCGCCAACTCGAAGCGCAACAGAAAATCGAGCTGATGACGCAAAAGCTGCAGGCCTTGGAAACCGAGACTGAAACCTTGCGCACCAAGCTGAAAATAGAACACGACAAGGCTTTGTGCGATTCGCTGACCGGCTTACCGAACCGCTTGGCCTACAACAACCGGGTGGAAATGGAAGCCAACCGCTGGAAACGCTACCGGGCGCCGCTGGCTTTGGTGATTTGGGATATCGACCATTTCAAGCAGATTAACGACAACTACGGCCATAAAGCCGGTGACAAAACCCTGGCGCTGGTCGGCCAATTATTGTCCAGCAACTGCCGGGAAACCGATTTCGTGGCGCGTTACGGCGGAGAAGAGTTCGTCATGCTGATGCCGAGCACTACGGAAGAGCAAGCCCTGGAAGTGGCGGATACCATCCGCGACATCATCCAGCACTCCGGATTCCACTCCAACGGCGAAGACATTGATTTGACGTTGAGCTGCGGCGTCAGCGGATTCAAGGAAGGCGATCAGCACGACGACGTATTCGTCCGAGCCGACCAAGCTCTGTACCGGTCAAAACAACTCGGGCGTAACCGTTGCACTTTATTCGCCGACGATCTCCGCTAGGATGCGGAAACCGTCGCCTGCATTATCTAACGCATTTGCAGGGCGGCGAATCGAGGTTAATTGAAGAAGAAAGGGTAGCGGGCCGAACGGTATGGCCGGGCGGCGGCCAGGCAACGATCGAACACCGTGATAGCCTGGTCGCAGGAAATCACTGCTTGCTGGCTGTCCAGGATGTAGTGCGCCAAATTCAGAATACATTTCCAATGGCGGCGGTCGTCGATAAAACGAAAAGCCTCGGCCAGCAATTCCTGCATTTTTTTCTCGCGTTCGACGCGGCAGGAAATGAAGTGCTCCAAATAGCATGAGGCTTTTTCCAGGTCGCTGTATCCGCCGTAGTTGTGCAAGGCATTGAAATTGATCAGATTCAGGTTGAAGACCTCGTCGTCGCGGATCGCCACATATTTGGCTTCGGCCAACGGCCCGGCCAAAAGATTCACCACGTCCGCTTCGTAAGCCCGTTGGCAACTGTGTTGCGGATGGTCGGCAAACGCTGAAAAACTTTCGACTACGGCGATCGGCAAATTTTGGATCAGATTGCCGTCCACGACTTTGGCGAAAAACTGGTCTTTGTCATGGTCGGGCCGTTGGACGTGGATTTCGAAAAACACCGGCGGCAATTGCTTTTGCCGGTTGCTGAGGTAAATGGCCGCTGCGTGGCCGGCCTCGTGAAAGGCAGTACGTAAGTCCAGTTCGGCTGGATGCACGAATGTAGACGTAGAAGACTGGTAGTTTCTTTCCATATTGACGACCTCATCCAAAAAAAGATGCGGCGCTAAGGCCGCATTGAGGAAGGATATTAAAACTCTTTACCCTTTAGGAGAGGGAGCGCATACATAAGAGTTGCACGTAGTTTACTGGCGGGCTCGGAATTTGAGAATGTGACAAATTGCCGCGCGGCAAACTGTCGCTCGATGCCGGAACTGCCGAAAAGCCTTAGCCGAGGCTACCGTTCCGGCGCGCGCAGTATCTAGCGTTAAACCTTAGCGTTCTGCGTTTTGCCGGTCCAAAACGGCAGCGATAGCAGCGCAAGATAAATCAGCCATGTGGTCAATTGCCCGTTTTTCAGCGTATAACTCAGCGCAACCGGCACACCTTCGGCAATGCCGGGGTGGGCCTGGATGAAATCCCTTCCCACCATAAACGCCAAGCTCTCGCCGACTACCATGCCGACTATCGCGAAACTCAATAAATAGGCGGCTAAGCGGTCGCGTTTACAACTCAATTCCCAACCGATTAAGCCGTCGAAGGCCGCAAAGCGGTCGGCCGATTGCCCAGGGCTGAGCCACCGGCATGCCGATAGCGCGACTATGCCGAAAACCGGAATCGAAAACTGTTCGATCGGGAAGCTCAAATAGCGGCCATTGACCGCCAAACCATAAGTTTTGTACAACGCCAGGCCGATAAAAATCAGATATGCGGTGCGCAGCGCCTTTGCCAGCTCCAGCGTCCCCGGTCGGTCGGCCAGGATTTGCTGCGCCCGGCCGAGCAACAACCCGGCTAAAGCCGCATTGGCCAATACGATTAATAGGGTATATAACCTTTGCCAATCGCTGTAACTGGTGTACCAAAGAAAATCGGCCAGAGTGACCAGGCTGGCGCTAAAAGTCTGGGTCATCGCCAGCACCAGCAATAATCTCGGCCAGGGCAGGGCCTGCAAAGTTTTAAAATAAGCGCCGACAACCGTTAAACCGAGCAATATGGCGGCCGCTAAGCGCCACGGCCAGTTCGGCGTTTCCAGCACCGGCCCGGTCAATGGGAATACCGGCTTGCGGTCAGCCGAGAACAAGCCCCAGTTGGCGCCGACCACGCCTTCCAGTTCGCTTTTCCAAGGTTGGTTGAAGGCTTCGACGATGTTGTAATCGAAATTGTGGCGTTTAGCGACCTGGATCATGCCACGGATGAACTTGGCTTCGTTGACTACGCTCGGTACTGCCAGCCCGCGCTGGCGCCCGGCGCTGGGCCAACCGGACTCGCCGATCAAAATCGGCTTGCCGGGGGCGATTCCACGCGCTTCGTCTTCCACTTGCTTGACGATTTTTTCCAAATGTTGCGTCGCATTTTCCACCGAGATCGGCTCGTCCTCCCAATAAGGCAGGATATGGATGGTGATGAAGTCGACCTCGTTGATCAGTTGCGGATGCTTCATATACATCGACCAGACATCGGCATAAGACACCGGCTGTTTGACCGCCTGCTTCACGGCGCGGATGTAGCCGATCAAACGGTCGACGTCCATTTCGCCGCGCAACAAGACTTCGTTACCGACAATGACTCGTTTCACGACGTCCGGATTCGCATTCGCCGATTTAATCAACGCCTCCATTTCCCGCTGGTTGTCCAGATAAATCGCGTCGATCCAGCAGCCTTGGATCATCTGCAAGCCGTATTTTCGCGCCAATTCCGGCGTGGGCTGCATACCGCCCAAGCTGGAGTAAGTGCGAATGGTTTGGGTCTTGTCCGCCAGCAGGCGCAAGTCTTCGTCGACATGCTCGGCCAACGGAAATTTTTCCAGCAACGGGCTGAATCCTTCGCGGAAAGGCGCGAAAGACAGGCTCATCAGTTTGCCGGCGGGAACGTCGGTGCCCGCATCCTGCGGCCGGTTACTGAGCCAGGCGTAGCCGCCGTGAACTGATAAAATAAGGAGCAAACAAAGCAGGAGTCGGAGGCTGGGCATAGTGTCGCGTGCTGAATTAACGGGCAAAAATGTTGTCCGACGATTAGCAAAAAGCGCCGGTTATGGAATTATAAGGCATAGCTGCTGCGGCTGATTGCAACGTTTTCCCGGCTGGCGAACCGAGCCGCCTCGGCGGCAAAATTGTTAAATAATTTCTGTACTTTACCCATGGGTTCTGGTTACAGTATCGCGCTTTTTCTGATGTCCGGATGCCGTGTCGAGCCATCCGCTAATTTGTCTGTTTTATGAGGTTTTGTATGCATAAAAAGGTTATCCCCATGCTGTGTGGCGCCATGTTGCTGTCCGGGTCGCAGTGGGTTTTGGCGGCGGCGGACAAGCTACCGGCAAGCACGAACGTCAAATTGGGGGCGGCGGAAGAATTTTGTTCTGAATTTACCGATCCGAAGTGGCGGGAAGCGCAAGTGATAGACGGCGTGGAAATTCAGGAATCGCGGATGTGCAATCCGGACAACCCCGCCGAAATTGCCGCGTTCGTTAAGGGTACCAACAATATCTCGATGGCGACGCTGATGGAAACCCAATTGGCGGCCGATGCGATTACCGTCGGTAACGACATGGACGGCGACGGCGACCCCGACCATTACATCATCAAACTGGAAATTGCCGAGCTGAACGGCCATTCTCCCGACATGAAGGAACCGACCACGACCTTCGACATAGCTCCCGGCATCCAGCCCACCTTCTGGGTCTACGCGCCCAAAACCCGCGATATGTCGACGCTGAGCTTGTACGAACCGGTGGCTAACCCGCTGTTGCGAGCGCCGTCGCCGGTGATTCGCGTCGAACAGGGCGACATCGTCTGGATCGTGTTGGAAAACAGCCATTATTTCCCGCATTCGATTCACTTGCACGGTATCGACCATCCGTATATGGACCATGGCGGCGAAGGCAACGACGGCGTCGGCCAGACCGGGCAAATGGACGTGATGCCGGGCCAGAGCAAAACCTACGTAATCAAGCCGCGCCAACCGGGCACGATGTATTACCATTGCCACGTACAGCCCCACACCCACATCCCGATGGGCTTGCAGGGCATTTTCATCGTCGAGGAAAACCGACCCAACAACTGGGTGCAAGTGTTTAACGTCGGTGCCGGCCACGTCCGCCACCCTTCGGTCGCGGTCAAAGAGAAATACGCGGCGGAATACGACTTGCATTATCAATCCGCGGATAAGGAATTGCACGAAATGGTGCGTTCCGCCAACGACCCGCGCATTATCGCCCGGCGCATGAACCAGGAATACGATATCACCGAAGCCAAGCCGGATTACTTCATGCTGAACGGCCGCTCGTTCCCGTATACCTTGCGCGAATCGTTGATCCTGATGGAAGAAAATAAAAAGGTCAAAATCCGCGTGTTGAACGGCCACGAAGAGGAATTTGCATTGCACATCCACGGCCATAAACCGATGGTAACGCATTACGACGGCGTCGATAACGGACCGTCCTCTTATATCAAACGCGATGTGCACGCGATGGTACCGGCACAGCGCTTGGATCTGGAGTTGAGCGGCGTCGACGACGGCTTGAACAGCTTCGGCCAGGGCGTCTGGATGTTTCACGACCACGTCGAAAAATCGTTCACGACCAACGGCATCGGCGAAGGCGGCGACATCAGCTTGGTGGTTTACAAAGGTTACATGGACGAGCGCGGCATCCCGAAAGTACACGGCATGAGTCTGGCGCCGTATTTCACCAAAGAATTCTGGCAAGGCAAATATCCGGCCTGGCAGGATTACGACGCCTGGAAAAGTTTAGGTTTGCCGGAAATTTCCAACAAGAAACAGGCAGCTTTCGTACCGCCGCCGCCCGCGCCGGCTAAAGCCGATGGCACTGCACAACCGGCTGCCGCGGAACAATCGTCATTCTTCGGCCAGTTGTTTACCGGTCTGGTTCTGGGTGGCCTGGGTTATGCCGGTTTCACCAACCGGCAACGCATCCTGGAACTGTTCGGTAAAAAATAAACCGAACCTGCCGCCAAAACGCGCCGGTGTCGAGCCAGCCTCGGCACCGGCGTTTGTTTGTCAGCCGATATAGTACTGGCGCATCATGCCCAAATCCTCGTGTTCCAGGTTGTGGCAGTGGTACAAAAATAAGCCTTTGTAATCCTGAAACGGCTTGACGATGTTGACTTCCTCGCCCGGCATCACCAATACCGTATCTTTCCAGCCCGAATCGATAAAACCGTCCTTGACCGTCGAATAATCGGCGGCGTCGGTTTTAGCGGCGTTGCGGGACAATATCTGGTATTGCTGGCCGTGCAGATGTATCGGGTGGGCCATGTCCATACTCATGCCGCCCATTCCGCCCATGCCCTGGCCGGCCTCATCGCCGCCGCGGCGCATACCGCCCATCCTGCCCATACCCATGCCTGTAGTGTGTTCGCGACCCGCTTCGCCATGGTCGTGAAAGATTCGGATTTTCTTGATTGAGCCAAGCGCGACCTTCTCGTAATCCGTCACTCTATCCATGGAGAACGACAAGCCGTTCAATAACGGCCGCATATGGCGGATGGATAAGGCAATCGGAATCGGATTGTCCCGGTTGTCGGTATCAGCGTCGCTCAGGCGCTGAAACGGCACCAGCGTTTGCGGCAATTTCGGCGAGTCGCCGACTTTTTCGTTGACGTTGAATACCGCGATCGGAAACTTCGCGCCTTGCGCCAACTGTGCCTGCATCATGCCCATGCCGCCATGCATGCCGGGCAAGGCGCCGGAATAAGCCAAGCTGTACAAGGTCAAACGCGAGCCGACGGCTCGGCCGCTGAAATCCAGCCATAAATCGACGCGCTCGCCGGGGGCCAACATGATGTAAGGCCGGGTTTCCGGTTTTGCCAGCAGTCCGGCGTCGGTGCCGATCGCGGTCAGCGCTGTGCCATCGTCCCAGCCCAATTTGTAGATTCTGGAGTTGGAGCCGTTGACGGCACGAAACCGGTAGGCCCGCGTTTTCACGCTGAACTGGGCTTGCGGCTTGCCGTTGACCAGGATCGTGTCGCCCAGAAAGCCCATCATCCGCTCCGGCATCGCATGCAAATACTGCAATTGGTTACGGCCGTCGAAGCGCCGGTCCTGGATCACCAAGGGCAGGTCGTATTCGCCGCGCGGCAAATCCAGCTTGGCTTCGTCGGCGTCGTTGACCACGATCAAGCCGGCCAGGCCGCGGTAGACCTGTTCGGCAGTCAAATCGTGGGCATGCGAATGGTAAAAACTGGTGCCGGCCCGGTTCAGCACTTCGAATTCGTACACGTATTGCTCGCCGGGCTGAATCGTGTACATCGGATGGCCGTCGCTGCGCTGCGGTACATGCAAGCCGTGCCAATGGATGATGGACGGTTCGTGCAAGCGGTTATTGAAAAATATCCTAACCTTTTGGCCTTTTTCTAAGGTCAATATCGGCCCGAGATAATTGTCCGGCAATGCCCGCAACGTATTCGCCGGCCCCTTCAGTAGCTTAGCGCTGTAGCTCTGTACCCGGGTTGCCGGCCCGCCGCCGATTATGGTTGCTTGCGACGCTTGCGCGGCAAATTCGATTTCGACATCGGCAATAAATCCCGGCGTGGCCTTGCGCAGCAGGCTGCCGCCGGTCGCCGCCGACATCGCCGGCATGGCGGCGAAAGCCGCCCCAGCCGCCGAAATTTGCAAAAACTTCCGCCTACTGTAGTTGGTTCGATGCGTCATTTTCCCCTCCCCCTGTATTAGCCCTATGAAAAAGCTCATTGTTATTGGGTTTGAACATACTCCAAATTCCAGTGCCCAACAACTTGCCGTTACCGGTCGCGGCCGGCCCCAGCCAAGCCGATCACAATCCGGATTTGGGTGTTAGAATGCTCGGCGATCGATACGCAAACGCCCAACCGAGCCGATTTCAACCCGGCCGGGGCAATGGCGGCCAATCGGAAACCCAAGCAAAGAGGACATTATGCGTAACTGGAAACTGTTGCCGGCGCTGATGGCGGCAACCCTGGTAGTAGCTGCTGTTTTGTACGTGGCGTTCTACTTCGTGTTTCTCGATTTTTTCGTCGACTTGTGGTGGTTCCGCTCGTTGGAGTTCGAAACCTACTTTTGGTTGAAACTGCTCTACCGTTTTATCTTTTCCGGTGCGGTAACCACCTTCTTCTTCGCGATCTTTCTGTTCCATTTCTGGATCGCCTCCCGTTACCTGGGCTTGAACCCTCCAGAGGATATTTTGATGGACGACGGCAAACGCCGCCGTTTTCAGCGTTTTGCCGACGTATTCATGACCGGCTCGGCTAAGGTCTACACGCCGGTTTCGCTGGTGTTGGCCATCGTCATCGCGATTCCGTTTTATTTGCAATGGGAACAAGCGCTACTGTTCTTCTTCGGCGAAGCCGCCGGTATCACCGATCCGGTGTACGGCAACGACGTCAGCTTCTACATGTTTTCCTATCCGATTTACATGTTGATTCAAAAGGAATTGCTGACTACGGCTTCGCTGGTGCTGTTAGCGACCGGCGTGTTGTATTGGCTGGAACACGTATTCGTTCCCAACCAAAGCAAGGAGTTTCCGGTTGGCGCCAAAATCCACCTGGCGGTTCTGTTCGGCTTTGTCGTGCTGTTCGTGATCTGGGGATTCCTGCTGGACCGGTTTTCGCTGCTGTACTCCGATCAAAACGAGCCGGTGTTTTTCGGCCCGGGATTTGTCGAACTGCATTACCAATTGCCGTTGATTTGGTTGGAAATATTTTTTATTGCCGCGATCGCGGTCTCGATCGTGTTTTACGCATTTTCGGAGCGGCACCGCAGTAAAGCGCCGACTATCGTTGCCGTGCTGGGTTATCTGGCGGCCTGGGGGCTGAGCGGCTCGCATACCATTCCGGAAATGATCGAAAAGTTTATCGTCAAGCCTAATTTCACCCGTACCGAAGGCGATTCGATGTTGCACAACATCGATGCGACGATGGCAGCCTACGACCTGAACAACATTAAAGTCGTCGATTTCAAAGTCAATCTCGACGCGACCAAAGACATCGAAGCCTGGTCCAACGTCAAGCATTTTGAAAACATTCCGGTTTGGGATCGCGAGTTTTTGATCGACAGCTATATGCAATTGCAAGGCTTGCGCTCTTACTACGTGTTCCCGACCGTCGACGAAGACCGCTATTTCATCAACGACCACCACCAGCAAGTCAATCTGGCCGCGCGGGAAGTCAATATCGAGCGCATGCCGAAAGAAGCCCAAAACTGGGAAAACGCCCATCTGCGCTTTACCCACGGTTACGGCGCCGTGGTGTCGCCCGCGGCGCAAGATGCCGGCATTCCTATCGTCTGGTATCTGCGGGATTTGAACATGACCTCCGATGTCGGCTTTTCGGTCAAATATCCGGATATTTACTACGGGCAGGAAAAGTACCGTTATGCGATTGTGCCGAACAAGCTGGCGGTATCCGACATCTCGACATCGGCACCGGACGAGGGCAAGGATTACCGTGGCAATACCGGCATTCCGATCCCGTCGTTGTTTAGAAAGATGCTGTTCGCCTTTTATTTGAAAGACGAAAAAATCTTTTTCTCGCCGAATATTTCCAACGACAGCAAATTATTGCTGCGCCGCAATATCGACGAACGCATCAGCGCATTGACCCCGTTCCTGCATCTGGACAAAGACCCTTACCTGGTGATCGACAAGGACCGCTTATACTGGATTCAGGACGCCTACACGCTGTCGAAATACTATCCGGTCTCGAAACCGGCCGCCGACGATTATTTGGACGGCAGCCACGAGTTCAATTACATCCGCAATTCGGTCAAAGTGGTGGTCGACGCTTACGACGGCAGCGTCGACTATTACATGTCGAACCCGGACGACCCCATCATCAAAGCGTATAGCAGGGCCTACCCAGGACTGTTAAAAAACCTGAAGGAGATGCCGGACCACTTGTTGCAGCATTTGCGTTACCCGCGCGATTTGTACTTCATGCAAATGAAGATTTACGCGAAGTACCACCAAAACACGCCGGAGCTGTTTTACGAGCAGGCGGAGACTTGGCAGTACGCCACGGTCGACGGCCAATCGGTTCTTCCGTACTTCATCACGATGGATTTCAACCGTTGCAACGATACGGAAGAATTCGTCATGATCAATCCGATGACGCCGATTCGCCGCGACAATCTGAGCATGGTCGGTCTGGCCGGCACCTTGGACGAAGTCAACTGCGGCCACGCTTACAAACCGGGCATTACCATTTTCAAGTTTCCTAAGGATGTGCAAGTCAACGGCCCGTCTCAGGTCAACGCTTTGATCGACCAAAATCCGGAAATCGCCGCTCAATTCACGCTATGGAACCAACAGGGCTCCGAAGTCAAAAAAGGGCGGATGGTGATTTTGCCGATGGGCAATTCGATTTTATACGTGCAGCCGATTTACATGCTGGCGACCAAAACCAAAATCCCGGAATTGGCTCGCGTCATCGTCTCTATCGGCAATCAGGTGGTGATGGATAAAACGCTACAGGCCGCGTTCGACCATTTGAAGGCCCAGTTCATCAAAGGCGCTAACGGCCCGACATCGGGCATTTCGGCCACCGAAAGCAAATAAGCCTTCGGCGGAGCCTTTCGATTCAATGCAACAGCATGGAGCAGAGCCGGTCTTCCAGCTCCATGCGTTCGGCCAAGTGTTCGCCGAGTACCGATAAATCCTGCAGCAAATTGTCGGTCCTGAATTTGCGCCGGCCTTCGTCGTAGGTGTCGCTGAAGGATACGGCCGAGGCGGTGATCTTGGAGAATGCCGGATAAATCCGCTCGGCATAGCTCAGCGCAGACGATTGCTCCGGGCGGTCGGTTAACAGATGTTCGTAGATACCGAAATGGCCGAGCGAAATGTAATCGATCAACAACTGCGAGAATTCGGACAGTACCGATCGCAAATTACCGTCGCCGTTGAGCGGCAGCATGTTGCCAATCTTGCAGTATAACGACCAAACTGCGGAACGTTCTTCCAATAAGGTTGCAACCCAATGTTGGGCGCTGGCGCTTTTCTCGTTTTGGCAGACATTAGACTCGATCACGACGGTTCTCCCTTTGAAAATGACGAGGCTTAAATTTATGTCACTTCTCAACAATATTCAACAAGGCATTAAAAATTAACAATTTTCGCTTGAAAAGTGTGATCGATTTGGCACCTGTTAATTTCATATTTGTGGCTTTGCCCTGCGAAGCCAGGCCACTGATAAAGGCGTGGAACCTTAAAAAAATAACGCAAAAACAAGCGTTTGCCAGCTATGGCAACGAATTCGCCGTGTTAACGGTCAGTGGAATCGGCAAAGTGGCCATGGCCGGGGCAGTGGCCTATACCCTGGCGCAATATCCCGACGTTGCCGAACCGGTCATGTTGAATATCGGCATAGCCGGGCACAACCGACTACCGGTGGGCAGTTGCCTGCTGGCGGATCGAATTGCCGACGCAGACAGCGGCCGGCGTTTTTATCCGCAATTGCCGTTTGCTGCACCTTGCCCGACACGCGGTTTAACCACGTTCGCGCAAGCGGCTGCGGAATACTGCGGCGATTATCTACGCGACATGGAAGCCTCGGCGTTCTACGAAACGGCCGTCAAATTCAGTTCCAGCGAATTGATCCATTGCCTGAAGGTCGTCTCCGACAATTCCGAGTCGCCGTTGGCAAACGTCACCGAAGATGCGGTGGCGAACTGGATCGGTGCTAGTTTACCGGTCGTGGAGGCTTTATTAACGCGATTGGCGGAATTGGCAAACTCGCAGCCTAAACCCGACCGCAAACTGTACCGGGAAGCCTTGGGCCGGTTTCATTTCACGGCCAGCAATGCCGCAAAATTGCAAGCCGTATTGAACCGCTGGCGCTTGGTGTACGGAGAGCCTGCCGATTTGAACCGGATCGACGCGAAAAATGCAAAGGACTTGCTTGCGCAAATGGAAGCGCTATTGGCGGAAAAGCAGTTTTATTTGTAGCGGATGGGAGCCCCGGAAGGGCGAATCGGGCGGGGTAAAAAACAGGGCGCCGAAGCGCCCTGCCGCAAAAACAATTACAGCAATTTTTTCAAGCCTTCGACGCCTTGCTTGCCGGCAGCTAAGTGCTCTTTTGTTTCTTGCAAGTTGGCGGCTTTAGCTGAGGTAATCGCAGCTTTCAAGTGGCTCCGCGCTTTATCAGCAGCTCTGGCAACTTTATCGTTTGCGTTGAGTTCCTTGATAAAGTCAGCAGCTTTTTTGATCGAATCAACAACTGCGTCGCCTTCTGCACCGTTATTGATTGCGGTCTCGGCGGCTGTGATACGCGTAATCACTTCATTGATCACGTCGATAGGTTTATAAGAAACCCTGCCCGGATCGGATTCAGCAACCGCAGCGGTAGAGAAAGAACCCATAGCGGCAGCCAAAGAAAACGCGATAACAGCACTTTTTAAAATTTTCATGTATTGAACCTCACAGTTATTTTTATAAGAACATATAGCTGCTAACCCAACCGTTTTAGCCACCACATGTTGGGCCGGGATAATAGCATAGTTCATGGGCATTGCTAGCCTGTTTATTGGCGAAAATCAGGGTTTATACCGCCCGTTTCGCCTCACTCGACACTGGCCAGCAACTTATCCATCCAGGCCGCCGGCAGCAGGCGTTTCAGCCAAGCAAACAGATGGGTGGGGACGGTCACCCGATAGCGGATTTTCGGCCGCGGCGACTCTAACGCCAACGCAACTTTTTCGGCCACCGCGCTCGCCGGCAAGGTAAACGGCGCAGCCGGTCCCTGCTTTTGCAGACGGGCTTCCATGGCCCGGTAGGTGTCCCGATGGAAGCTGTGTTCCGGGTCGATGTTTTGTTGGTACAGCTTGAATGCATTCTGCCGGAAACGGCTCTCGATCGGTCCCGGTTCGATCAATACCACGTGCACGCCGCTACCGCGCAATTCCAGGCGCAAGGTATCGGCCAAACCCTCCAGCGCAAATTTGCTGGCGTTATAGGCGCCGCGGAATTTCATCGCTACGAAGCCCAGTACCGAGCTGTTGTAAATGATTCGGCCATGGCCTTGCTTACGCATCGCCGGCAACAGTAAATTCGTTAACTCGTGGGTGCCGAACAGATTGGTCTCGAACTGCTGGCGCAACACCTCGCGGCTCAAATCCTCGACTGCGCCCGGCTGGCCGAACGCGCCGTTATGAAACACCGCATCGAGTTTGCCGCCGGCCATCGCCAGCAACTCGGCAACCGCGGCGCGAATGCTGTTCGAATCGGCCAGATCCAGTTGCAGGCATTCGTAACCCTCGCTCCGCAAGCGTGCGACATCCTCCGCTTTGCGCGCCGAGCAGATCACCCGGTGGCCGCGCAATTTCAGGTACAACGCGGTGCTGTAACCGATGCCCGACGAGCAACCGGTAATGAAGATGGTTTTGCCTCGGTTCATGGCTGGCTCAATTCGCTTTCGCTGAAAGTAAAGGCTTTACCGCTGCTGCAGTTGATCGAGAACACCAAGTGGTCCAATTTGCTTTTACCGCTCAGTTCGTCGGCCTCGACCCGCTGGCACTCGCCGCCCGCCAACGCCTTCTGCGCCGCCAAACGCCGGAATTTCTCGACATCGGGCAACCGGGTTTCGAACGGCTTGATTTCCGCCGGCAATTTGTCCGGATCGTAGGGTGGCACGGCAAAGGCGGAAAATTGCAGCGGATTTTGCTTGATCAGCGTTTGCGTCTGTTCGCTCTGAATCCTGGCCGCCTGCTTGGTTTGCGCAATCAGATCCAGTTTGGCCTGTTGTTCGGCCCGTTCCTGTTCGGATTGCATTTTCTTCAACTCGGCTTCCTCGGCCTGTTTCTTTTCCTGTGCGGTGATATCGACGCTGCTACCGGTCTTGGTATTCATTTGCACCGCCTTGTGTTGTTCGGTACACGGCGACGACTGGTAGTTGGTATGGCCGCTCGCATCGGTGCACTTATAAACGCCCGCCCAGCCGTCGCAAGACAAGCACAGGGCAAAAACAAAGAACAGATTTTTCATTGTATTCCTGTCGGTTAAACGCTACTGTAAAACTATCACTTAGCTTGCCGTTACTGTAAACAGATTTTTCAATCCGCCGATGTTCGTCCTGCACAGCTCCAACAAAACCGAAAACCTGCTGGAGCATTTGGTCACGGTCATTAGCTCCGCGCCGCTGTCGTCGCCGTTCGCCGCCGAGTTATTCTTGATCCAAAGCCAGGGCATGGAGCGCTGGTTGTCGCAGCAACTGGCCGCGCGGCTCAAGGTTTGGGGGCATTTCAGTTATCTGTTCCCGGCCAAATTCTTTGCCGAAATCGCCGCGACGCTGCACGACGAATTGTGCGAAGCCAGCTTCGACCGCCATTGGATGTTGTGGCGCTTCGAAGCGCTATTGCGCGATCTCGACGGCGAAGTGTATCAGGCTTTGCGGCAATATCTAGTCGGCGAAAACGCCGAGCTTAAACGTTACCAATTGGCCCAGCAATTGGCGCGCGCCTACGACCAATACCAGATGCTGCGCCCGGACCTGCTCGACGCCTGGCAAGCGCGGCGGCTGTTGTACGGCAGTCCGGCGGAAGCCTGGCAAGCCGAGTTGTGGCGCGCCGTCGTCACCGAAATCGGCCAGCGCCACCGCGGCGCACACTGGCTGCAAGCGATCGCCAAGCTGCAGCGTGCCGAAGCCGGCGCTTTCGCCGGGCAATTGCCGGAACGGGTGTCGGTATTCGGCGTCAACAGCTTGCCGCCGTTAATGCTGAACTACCTGCAAGCCTTGTCCCGCCATTGCCAGGTACACCTGTATCTACTGAATCCGGTCCAGGGTTATTGGGCCGACCTGCCGCCGAAGCGGCTGCTGGCCGAATTGCAAAATTTCGACGGCCACCCGTTGCTGGTGCGGCTGGGTCAGCAAGGCCGCGAATTCCAGCAAATGCTGCTGGAGCAGGCCGAGTTCGCCTTCGAACCCAGCAGCTTCGAACCCGCACAGCCGCAGAGCGTGTTGCAATGCCTGCAAAACGACATCCTGGCCAACCGGCTGCCGCCGCAAACCCGGCTGGCGGCGGACGCTTCGATTTCCATCCACGCCTGTCACTCGCGCTTGCGCGAAGTGCAAGTTTTGAAAAACCAACTGCTGCAAACCCTGGAACAAAATCCCGATCTGGATTTGCGCGACATCGTCGTGATGGCGCCGGACATCCAGGCCTATGCGCAGTTCATCAGTGCCGTATTCGACGACATTCAGCATGCCGTCGCCGACCGCAGTTTGAAAATCAGCGATCCGCTGCTCGACGCTTTCGTTCGTTTTCTGCAACTGTCGCAAAGCCGCTTGGGTTGGCGCAGCGTGATGGATTTACTGGAGCAGCCGTTGATTCACGCCGGTTTCGGTCTGGCGGCCGCCGATCTGGAATTGATCGCGTATTGGTTGCGGGAACTGCACGTGCGCTGGGGGCGGTCGGCCAGTGCCAAACAGGGGCAAGGCCTACCGCCGACGCCGCAGAATACCTGGCAAGCCGGCCTGGAACGCCTGTTCATGGGCTATGCGCTGGCCGCCGACGAATTCGTCGATGACATCCTGCCGTACCCGGATATCGAAGGTTCGGCGGCGCAAGCGCTGGGCGGCCTGAACGCTTTCTTGCAACTGCTGTTCCGCGCCGGCGACGAATTGGCGGCTGCCAAAACCCTGGGCGAATGGCAAACCTGCCTGAGCCGCTACGCCGACAGCCTGTTGGCCGCTGCCGACGCGGCGCAACGCCAAGCATTGAACGAACTGTTGGCCGAATTGGCCGAGATGGCCGCGATTCACGACCGGCCGCTGCCGTTGGCCGTCATCGTCGCCTGGCTGCAAGGCCGGATGGACGAGACCAAATCCGGCGCCGGTTTTCTGCGCGGCCAACTGACTTTTTGTTCGATGCTGCCGATGCGCTCGATCCCGTTTCAGGTCATCGCCTTGCTGGGTATGAACGACGGCGAGTTCCCGAAAATCGAGCGCCATCCGACCTTCGATCTGCTGGCGGCCCAGCCACGGTTGGGCGACCGTTCGCGCCGGGCCGACGACCGCTACCAATTTCTGGAGATACTGCTGTCGGCCCGCCGGCAATTGGTCATTACCTACTTGGGCCAATCGCTGCGCGACAACAGCGATATTCCGCCGTCGCCTATCGTCAGCGAATTGCTCGACGTATTGCGCGACGGCTATGCGCTGGACGGCGTCGTGGTGCGCCACCCGCTACACCCGTTCAGCCGGCGCTATTTTCTCGGCGACGATCCCCGCTTGTTCAGCTACGCCCGCCACGATTGCGACACCGCCCGCCGCCTGCGCGGCGAGAAACCGGAGCCGCAGCCCTGGTGGTGCGGCGAGTTGGCGGCCGAAACCGACCGCGTGGTCGAAATCGACCGCCTGCGCCAGTTTTTTCACCACCCGCAACGCTATTTTTTCCGTCATTGCTTGGAATTGCAGTTGCCCAGCCTGGCAGCCGATGCCGAAGAACGGGAACCGTTCGCGCTGAACAGTCTGGAAGATTATGCCCTGGCCCAGGAATGGCTGGAGGCCGAATTGCAGGGTAAAGCGTTTTCGCTGGCAAAACTGCAAGCCCGCGGCTTGTGGCCGGCCGGCGCCGCCGGCGAAATTGCCTGGCGCCGGCGCCAGCCGGCGATTGCCGCGTTCTCCGCAACCATCGTCGACAAACAACTGGGTGCGGCGCTGCCGCCCCAGCTAATCGATCTGGAGCTGGGCGGCTACCGGCTGGTCGGCAAATTGGGGCGCCTATACCAAAACGGCGGACTGGTTTACCGCTGCGGCCGCTTGAAAGGCCGTGACTTTTTCGGCGCTTGGCTGCAGCACCTGATCGCCAACCAACTGGCGCCGCAAACCACCCACTTGCTGTGCCTGGACGCGGATTTGCGTTTTCCGGCCCAGTCCGGCCCCGGCGCCTTGCCGCAACTACTGCAGATTTTCCAGCGCGGCCAACAACGGCCAGACGCGTTTTTTACCGAAGCGGCACTGGATTTCGTGCAGCAAAAAAATCCCGACACGGCTCAGGCGGTAGTGGCCAGACACCTAATGGAAGACATCGAAAAAGGTTACGAAGCCGAAATCGGCCAACTGTTTGCCTACCGCGACCTCGAAGAATTGTTCGGCGACGAATTTCGCGGATTCTGCCGGGAATGGTTGGAACCGGCCTGGAGGGCGGCGCATGGCGATTAAGGCCTTCGACGCGGTCGGCGGCGCGCTGGAAACCGGCATCAACTTGATCGAAGCCAGTGCCGGCACCGGCAAAACTTACACCATCGCGATGCTGGTGCTGCGCTTTGTGGTCGAACGCGAACTCGACATCAAACAACTGTTGGTCGTCACCTTCACCAAAGCCGCCAGCGAAGAACTGAAGGAGCGTATTCGCGCCCGCCTGGCCGAAGCCCGGCGCATCCTGCTGAATCCGGCGGCGGGCGACGATCCGGCCGTCACCGGCTGGCTCGGCGGCCTGGCCCTGGACCAAAACCGTATCCGCCAACGCCTGGAGCTGGCGCTGCTCGATATCGACCAGGCGGCAATCTTCACTATCCACGGCTTCTGCCAGCGGGTGTTGGCGGAACACGCATTGGAAAGCGGCCAGTTGTTCGATTGCGAATTGAGCGGCGATGTGGCCGAATTGAAATTGCAGTGCGCCGACGACTTTTGGCGCCGGCAAATCTACCAACGCCCGGCCTGGCAAGCGGCGTTGCTCACCCAAACCTATCCAACCCCCGATGCGCTGCTGCAGAGCGTGCTTCGTGTCGATCTGCAGCAAAGCGCATATCCGCTGGATACCGACCTCGAGGCCGAACTGGCGGCGTTGCCGAGCTTGCGCGCAGAGGCTGCCGCAGCTTTGCCGGCGGCGGCCGCAGCCTTGAATAACGCGTTCGCCGACGGCTGTTTTACCCCAAGTTTCGCTGACGGGTTTTCCGCTCGGGTCGAGGCCCTGGCCGCTTGGCTGCACGACCCGGACCACGATTTGCCGGATTTCGACTGCCTGAATCCGGCCACGCTGTTGGCGGGTTTGAACGGCAATAAATTCCGCGCCGGCAAAACCAAGCCGCTGTCTGCCGAACAACAAAAGCAACAATACCTGGACAGTCTGAACATCGATTGCGCGCCGTTTCAAGCGCTGGCCGACGCGGTGCGGCGGCTGCCGGTCGCGTTTCGCGCCGCACTGCTGGCCAGCTTGCGCGTCGAGCTGGACCGGCGCCTGCTGCGGGAAAACGTGCTGTCCTTCGACGATTTGATCACTCGGCTGGCGGCTGCGCTGGACGGCGACAACGGCGCCTTGTTGGCGGCGGAATTGCGCTTGCGTTTCCGGGCGGCGTTGATCGACGAATTTCAGGACACCGACGCCAAGCAATGGCGCATTTTTTCCGGCGTGTTTGCCAGTGCGGAACATTACCTATACCTGATCGGCGATCCGAAGCAGGCGATTTACAAATTCCGCGGCGCCGATATTTTTTCCTACTTCGCCGCCCAACAACGCGCCGACCGGCATTACACGCTGCTACACAACTGGCGTTCGCATCCGCATCTGGTGCAGGCCGTGAACCGCTTGTTCCGCCGCGAAAAACCGTTCTTGTTCGATGCCTTGGATTTCACGCCGGTCATGGCCGGCCGCCAACCCGGCGACGGCAGCATTGCCGGCGGCGCGCCGCTGGTCTTGTGGCAGCTCGATAAGAATCCCGGCAAGCAGGAACATTGGACCGCGCGCAAAGGCGGCTCGGGCGAAGTCTCGGCGCGGGTGCTGCAGGCCGTGGTCGGCGAAATCCGCCAGTTGCTGGCGGCAGGCCGCATCGCCGAAAAGCACGGTAACGAGCGGCCGGTGCAAGCTCGGGACATCGCGGTTCTGGTCCGCAGCAACGCCGTTGCCGCCGACTACCAGCAGGCGCTGCTGCAAGCCGGCATACCGGCAGTATTGAACAGCAAGCAATCGGTGTTCGCCTCGGCGCAAGCCTTCGAGTTGTACTATGTGCTGAGCGCAGTGGCCGCCGCCGGCCAGGTTAACGTGTTGAAACAGGCTTTGGCGACGCCGTGGTTCGGCTTGGACGGCCAACAACTGTACCGGCTGAGCCGCGACGAAGCGGAGCTGGACGCGTGGATGTCGCGTTTTCAGGACTATCTGCAGTGCTGGCGCAACCAGGGCCTGCTGGCGACGGTGCAACAACTGCTGCGGCGGGAACGGGTCGAACAACACCTGTCGGCGCAACCCCAAGCCGAACGGGTGTTGACCAATATCCACCATTTGGCCGAGCGCCTGCAGCAGGCGGCCATCGACGAACATTTGGCAATCAACAAAACGCTGGACTGGCTGCGGCGGGCGATCCAGCAATCGGCGCAAGACAGCAGCGAAGACCGCCAATTGCGGCTGGAAAGCGACGAGGACGCGGTCAAGATCGTCACGTTGCACAGCTCCAAGGGCCTGGAATATCCGCTGGTGTTCTGCCCCGACCTGTGGCGGCGCAGCGACCGCTTGAAAACCGAAACCGCCTTGGTGCAATGCCACGAACACGGGGCGATGGTCGCCGACCTGGGCTCGGCACAATTCGGCGAACGCCGCGAACAAGCCTTGTTCGAAGAATTGGCCGAGGATTTGCGCTTGTTTTACGTGGCGCTAACCCGAGCCAAGTACCGCTGCTACCTGAATTGGGCCGACGTACGCACCAAGGAACGGGCCAACGATTCGGCGATGGCTTATTTATTCGAATTTGCCGACTGCGATTTCGCCGGCCAGCAGCGGGTGCTGCAACAGCTGGCTGCCGCCGAACCGGATTTATTCGAGTATCGCCTGCTGCCGGCCGCAGCGGCCGGCGAGCCGGCCGAATTGTCCGGCGCGCGCCGCGATCCGGAATTGCCGTTGGCCTACCGCCGCCAAACTCGTAGCTTGCACAGCATCTGGCAGATGAGCAGTTACACCGCGCTGGCCGCGCTGAGCCTGGACCAGGCGCCGGAACTGCCGGCCGATAAAGCCGAAGAAAGCCACGACCGGCCGGCCGGCGATGAGGCCCTGCCGCGCGGTGCCCACACCGGCAACGTGATCCACAGCCTGTTGGAGACCGTCGCCTTTGCCGATTTGGCCGCAGGCCGCGACATCGGCCGCGCCAGCGCCCAAGCCTGCCTGCGCTACGGTCTGAAGCTGGCGCAACCGCAAATTTTGAGTGAAGTGCTGTACCGCGTAGCCGCCACGCCGCTGGAAGACGATGCCGGGTTTTGCCTGAAGCATCTGGACCCGGCGCAGTGCATCAAGGAAATGCCGTTTTACTTGTCCATGCCAAGTAGGGTGGACACCGCCCGCATCAACCACGCTTTGGCCGCCTGTCCGGCCTACCAGGCGCTGGATGCCAAGCAAATCAGCGGCTATCTGACCGGCTTCATCGATCTGGTCTGTTGTTACGGCGGCCGCTACTACGTCATGGATTACAAAACCAATGCCTTGGCCGATTATGGGCCGCCGAGCCTGCTGCAGGCCATGCGCGAACACAATTACGGCCTGCAATATTGGCTGTACAGCCTGGTGTTGCACGAATACCTGGGCCAACGCCTGCCGGATTACGATTACGCTCGCCATTTCGGCGGCGTCAAATACCTGTTCGTGCGCGGCATGCATCCCGACCGCCCGGCCAGCGGCGTATTCGCCGACCGCCCGGAACCAAGCCGGCTCGCCGAGTTGGCCGAGGTGTTTTTTCGAGCCTAAATAGCCACTTCCTACTGCGCAGAGGGCGTTAGCGTCTTCATTGCCACCCGCGGCTAGCGCGCCGTGAATGTCTCTGTCCGGTACGATCCGGTGCCGCCGACCGCTGCCGAAATATGTTAAATCACCGAAACCGATATCGGGATTTGCCGCCATCGAAAATAAAGGTGTTTTCTTACAAGCGCTTATCGACGGCGATTTAATTTCCAATTGGGTTATATCGCCGGTTTTCGGTCACCGCTTTTTGCCGGTGGCCGCCGTCGCCGACTCTCGCCGCAACCGGCGGCCACCAATCCAATACCCCTGCCAACGCCTTGTCTGCCTGTCGCCAACCCACTGCCGCTGCGCTTTGCAACCGCTCGGCGGCGGCAGTCGTGCGGTTTTCCGTGCCCTTTGTCCGGACTGCATGCAACTGGCACACAATCTGCAATTTCGACCGCAGTGACCGTAACGCATCCCGGCCGGCAATTGCGCCCGGATCGGCGCGTTAGCGGGCAGCGCAGACAGCAAGGAATGCGCCGTTCGGATGCGATCCGTTACGGCCTCAAGGAAGAGACGCTTCGCCACATCCGCCGCAAGACGGAGCCGGAAAGCCGCGGGTCTTGCTATGCCGAGACAGCCGGGCCGCCTCTCGAACGGGAGCCATCGGCGGCTTGAATCCGCCAATTGTATCTTTCAATTTAAGGAAAAAATTATGCAACAGACTGGATCGAAATCGCTGCGGCTACGCTGCTTCCTGGCCGCCGGCGCGCTGGCATTGGCTAACGCGGCAAACGCCGGCACCTTGAGCGGCGGCGTGTTCAACATTTCCTTCGACCATCCGGACGATTTGTTGTCCGGCTTGACCCTGGGCGACGGCGCGCTCACCGGGTATTACGTCGCCAATTATTTCGACAAACCGGTGGCCGACACTATGGATGCGTCGCAGATGGTAACTGTGCCGACCGGCAGCTATCCGGCGCCGGCCACGCTGTCGTTCGAGATCAACCCGTCCAGTTTGGCCGGCACCGGCATTCCGTTCGGCAGCGGCGGCCGTAACAACAAAGCCACTACGCTGGCCTGGGACAGCAGCCAGGATGCGTTGGCCAATGCTTCCAGCTTTACTGCCAGCGGCGTCGCCGGCTTGAACGGCGTGGTAATGACCCGCGGCAGTTTCACCGGTACCCTGCTGTCCGGCGATTACCAATTCGGCTACGTCGCGGCGCGCAACAACGGCGTCAATAGCGGCTGGGCTTTGACCAACAACGTCAGCTTTGCCTCCACCACTTTCGATACCCGCAACATTAGCGTGACGACCGACGGCGACAAACTGCTGTTTACCGGCGAACTCTGGTGGTCCGCCAGTACCAGTGCCTTTCTGTTCGGCGGCGACGGCCTCAGCCAAGCCGGCCGCGCCGGTAGTTTCAGCCTGGTTTCGCCGGCTCCGGCCGCGGTTCCGGTGCCGGCTGCGGCTTGGTTGTTCGGCAGCGGGTTATTTGGCGTCATGGCAGCCGTTAGTCGCAAACGCGCGGCCCTTTCCGCTTGAGCCGGCTAACGCACCCGAGCTAGTGCATCCGGGTGCGTTTTTACAGACTTCGTAAGCTTATTCCACCCGCGAACATGATGAACATCCAGTTAGTTAGATTATTAACCTCCCGTTTCGGCGCAGGCGCGCTGCTGGCGGCGGCAGTCTCGGCGCCGGCAGCGGCCGCCACGGTCTCCGGCGGCGCGATGATCGTAAATTTCGACCGCAACGCGCTGGCGGCAGCCATCGCGATCGACGAAACTCCGGCGCCGGCCATGTACCTGGAGGAGTTTTTCGACGCGCCGGCGTCGCGCAGCCGCAGCTATAACCAGATTCTGGAAGACCACTTGGTGCCGGGAGTCAGCGAAATCGCCGCGACCGGATTGGCTTTGGCCGTCAACCCCGGCCAGGTCGCCAATTTGACCGGTCGCCGCAGCAAACCGACCACCCTCGATTTCGACCCGGCCAACTTCGCGGCTTCCGTGAGCGGCGCGATCGGCTTGGCCGGCGTGTTCCGCTTCCGCGTCGATACCGGTACCGACTTCAACCGCATATTGTCCGGCGATTACACGCTGGAATACGATGCCGCCAATATCGACGCCGCCAGCGGCCGCTCGGGTTGGAGCCTGTATAACCATGTTTCCTTCCGCGCCGAATCCTTTAATTTGTTTAATGTCGTGATGGGGCTCGATTCGGACAGTTTCAGCCTTTCCGGCGATCTGGGGCTGGGCGAGGGCTACGACCATTTGAACGGCAGCCGCGGCGCCATCGTCGGCAATTTCAATCTACAAACCGCGGTGGTGCCGTTGCCGCCGGCGTTCCTGCTGTTCGCGGCGGGCCTGGCCGGTCTCGGCATCGGCCGTAGCGGCGCAGGCCGCAACGCGTGAGCGCCGTCCGCTACCGCGACGGCCGGGCCGGGCCGGAACATGCCGCCGCGCGCCGCGCATTGGCCGCCGCGGCGTTGACCTTTTGCTGGCCGTGGCCTGCGGCCGCCGAGCAATATCGCCAGGGCGTTTACCTCAGCAGCCAAGTCAATGTCGCCGCCGACGGCCGCAATATCGTCGGCGATGCGGCCAACGAACCCAGCCTGGCGCTGAATCCGCTGGACCCCGCCAATATCGTGGTTTCCTGGCGCCAATTCGATTCGGTGGCGTCGTCGTTTCGCCAAGGCGGATGGGCTTATACCGCCGACGCCGGCGAACATTGGCATTTCGCCGGCACGATTACGCCGGGCGAGGGCCGCAGCAATCCGACGCTGGATGTCGACGCGCTGGGGCATTTCTATTACCAGAGCCTGCATTTCGACCCGAGCTACACCTTCGTGCAAGACATACAAGTCATCAAGTCGCTGGACGGCGGCCGCAGCTGGGAGGCGCCGGTGTTCGCTTACGGCCAGGGCGGCGACAAGGCGCAGATGGCCGTGGACCGCAGCGGGACCGCCAGCGACGGCCACGTTTATCTGGTTTGGCGCGATTGCCTGGCGGAAAAATGCTTCGTCCGCTCGACCGACCGCGGCGCGAGTTTCCAGCCGCCGCTGGCGATTCCGAGCACGCCGACCTTCGGCACGATGCGGATCGGCAACGACGGCGAGTTGTATCTGGCCGGCCGGCTGGAGCCGCCCGAGTTCGACCCCGAACAGCCGGACCGCAATTTGCATCGCCACCTGTTTTCCCGGTCGCTGAACGCCCGCGACCCGGCGCAAATCCCAACCTTCGATACGCGTGAAGTCGATCTGGGCGGTTTGGCGCCGCTATTTTTGTTCAAACAAAACCCGAACCAGTATGGCCCTGTCGGCGACGTCCAAGTCGGCGTGGACGCCTCGACCGGTGCGATGCGCGGCCAGCTCTACCTGTTGGCGACGGTCGATCCGCCCGGCGAGGACAATCTGGATATCAGCTTTGTCCGCAGTCTCGACGGCGGCGATAACTGGAGCGCGCCGGTACGCATCAACGACGATGCTCGCAGCCAACATCACTGGAACTGGTTCGGCATGATGGGCGTGGCGCCTAATTCGCGCATCGACGCGGTCTGGTACGACACCCGCGACAGCGCTAGCTACAAAGTCTCGCGCCTGTATTACAGCTATTCCTGGGACGGCGGCCAAACCTGGAGCAAGAACGTGCCGGTCAGCCCGGCCTTCGATACCACGCTGGCCTATCCGCACGCATCGACCAAGATCGGCGATTATTCGACCCTGGTGTCCGACGCCAACGCCGCGCATATCGCCTACACCGCCACCTTCAACGGCGAGCAGGACGTGTATTACCTGCAGGTATTCCCCGATTGCAACCAAAACGGCCAATCCGATGTGGCCGATATCGCACAGCGCCGGGTCGGCGACACCAATGCCAACCATCTGCCGGACGTATGCGAAGCGATACGGGTGCTGGGGGATATCGACGCCGACCGCGACGTCGACCAGGCCGACATCGATCGGGTATTAGCCGGCCGCGGCCGCCGCGCCGCGCCGGGCGATCCGCGCGACATCGACGGTAACGGCACCATTAACGTGCTGGATGCCCGCAAGCTGGCGGCAGCGTGCACCCGGCCGCGTTGCGCCATGTAATAAAAGGAGATTGGATAAATGCACAAGCGCGTTAGCTCGGCCCTGATCGGGGCATGGCTGTTATCGAATTCGGCAGCGGCTGGCGCCGCGATCGGATTGAACCTGGTGCCGATCGCTCACAGCGCATCGGCACTGAGCGTCGCGATCTCGATATCGGGATTGGGCGCCGGCGCTGCGCCGTCGTTGGCGGCCTACGACTTGGACCTGCTATTCGACGCCGGCCTTTTGGCTTATGTCGGCACCGCATTCGGCGATCCGGCCTTGGACAACCAACTGGACCCGCTCGACCTGGGTTCGAATCCGGCTACGGCGGCACTGGCCGGCACGGGCCGGCTGAATCTGTTCGAATTATCGTTGGATACTGCGGCGGAATTACACGCGTTGCAGGCCGACAGCTTCACGCTGGCCGTGGTCAATTTCGACGTGCTGGCCAACGGCAGCAGCGAATTGAGCTTGAACGTCAACGCGCTGGCCGACGCCAACGGCGACCCGCTGCCGGCGAACGTGGCGCCGACCACGATCACAACGGTGCCGCTACCTCCGGCCTGCGCGGCGATGGCCGCCGGCTTGGGTTTGCTGTACCGCCGCCGGGCTTAGCCTGGCGACATCCGTACTCCGCGCCGATATTGTCCGGCGGAAGTAATGGCCGCCAAGCCGAAGCGGTTTCCTGCTTTTCCGGCAGGGAATCGCTTTTGCGCTGTTACGGATGCCAGCTCTGGCGCCAAAGATGCCGGACTCGTTTGCATTCCTGCTGTCCGGATACCGGAAATCCCTGCCGGGATGGCGGCTTGGCTTAACGGCATTTGCGCCGAAGCTATGGGCAATCCGGCGGTAATCGAATCAGTTGCCAAGCTTGATCCACGCCTGGGCGGCAAGCGGCTATTGGCCGGTCGCCGAAACGTGAGCCAAATCACACAAGTTTTGGGGAAATCCCTTTTCTTAACATAGTTCAATTAATTCAATACATTTAACAGATTGATATTTAAAGGCATTCAATAAAGGCACACTAATTGTAATAGTAATTACGCCAAGCTCCGTTAGCGCGGACATTAGTCAGTGTCCGCCCGCAGCGACGTATCCGGGAAGATACGCGCGGATGCGGAAAATACGGTAACCGGCGCAATTTTTCGTTTTACAAAGGATTAACCATGCACAACATCGATAAAAAAACTCCGCTTCTCCGCCAATCCCTGCTGGCATTGGCGCTATCGGCCGCAGCCGTCTCCAGCGCCCAGGCCGCCACCGTCAACGGCACCATTTATAAAGCGACCGATCCGGTGCTGGGTGCCGGTACGACCGTCGACTATTGGTCGTTTACGCTGAGTGCGGCCGCCAACGTGATCATCGACGTGCGCGCCAACGAAGGCTACAGCAACGGCTGGGGCTCGCATCCCGGCTCTTACGTCGACCTGAACGGCGACGGCGAAATCACGCTGGCCGACACCCAATTCCGGCTGTACCAGGATTACGTCTCGCTGGACACCGAAGTCACCAGCGCCGACGACGGCTCCAGCTACACGCCGCCCGGCAACACCAACGGCTGGGCCGACGGTTCTTTGATGTCGCGCGACTCCTACCTGGCGACCGCGCTGGATGCCGGCCACTACGTGATCGCATTCGGCGATTACAAGCTGGATATCAACGACGCAGTGGCGGGCTTTAACACCGGCGACGCCATCACTGCCGCCACCGGCACCAATCCGTTCACCGGCGCCACCGGCCAAGACCATTTCGACTACCAACTGACCTTCCTGGCGACCGATTACGACACCGGCGCCAATCTGGACCTTAATCCGATGCAAGTCACGGTCGGCGGCGAACCGGTGCAACCGGTACCGGTACCGGGCGCGGTTTGGCTGTTCGGCAGCGCGCTGGCCGGCTTCCTGGGCTTGGGCAAACGTAAAACCGCCTGATACGGCCCGACAAACGGGCGGCCTTTGCCGGGTAACCGGCGGCAGGCCCGCTCGACAACGCATTTTCACCCAATTCGGAACCATTCCGGCGCCGCTGTAGCGGTGCCCAAACAGGAGTATGTAATATGGCATTCAATAAAATTTTCAAAACCTCGATGCTGGCCTCGGCCTTGACTTTGGCGGCCGCGCAACCGGCGGCTGCGGCTTGGACCGGCGGCGACAACAGCGTCGAGCTGGGCACCACGATCACCAATGCCGCATTTAACGGCAGCACGGTCGGCTTTTCCGGCAACGCGGCCCTGACCTACGATGCCTGGGGCATGCAAGGCGCGTTTACCAACTTCTATCTGCCGACTTCGGCGCAAAGCGTGACGATAGACGCCCGCTCTTCGGCCGGCAATTTTCCGGCGTTTTCGATTTTCAGAACCAACGTCGCCTATTCGGGCGATACCGTCGGCCAGGACACCCCGGCCGAATTGACCGGCCAAATCCATAAATTCAACTCGGTCGGCCAGGCCGGCGATCCGGGCATCATCTGGGCTACCGGCACCAACGGTATCGTCGAAACATTGGGTTACGCCAGCTCGTCGGCGAACAACTACGTCAACTCCTTCGGCGGCCAAGTCAATTCCGGCGCCCACGACATCAGTATCGACAACTTGTACGAAACCGGCGTCAGCGGCAGCATTGGCGTCACCGGCAATCCGGCCTTTGCTACCAGCAAACGCTTCGCCACCTTGACGCTGAACGATTTGCAAGCCGGCTGGTACGCCTTGTTCGTCGGCGGCGCGGATGCGGCCGGCACCGGCGGCGACATCACCGTCAAAGTCACCGCGTCGGCCCTGGCTTCGACCTACACCCCGCCGGCAGCCGTGCCGGTACCGGGTGCAGTCTGGTTGTTCGGCAGCGCACTGGCCGGCTTCCTGGGCCTGAAACGCAAGTCGTCTCTAGCCGCCTAAACCCTGACGGACCAGGCCTCGCCGGCCCACGTTCGGCGAGGCCTCCGCCGCCCTAAAACGGCGGGCTTCATCAACCTAATCGCCCGTTCGATCCGTTTCGCTTGCCAATCCCCCGAGTAAGACCATGCGTACATTCCGTAACTGTTCCCATCCACTGCTGGCGGCCGCCATGCTGTTTGCCTCTATGGCAGCCTTTGCCGCCGAATTGCCGCTCGGGCCGATGCCGATCAGCCTGAAATATTTGCCGGTGCCGCCGGTGCCGGGCCTGGCCGACGGCAGCGATCCGATTGTGGTCAATAAGCCGGCGGCGATCGCGTTGGGCAAGGCCTTGTTCTGGGACAGCAACGTCGGCAGCGACGGCATGGCCTGCGCTTCGTGCCATTTTCAAGCCGGCGCCGACGGCCGCAGCAAAAACCAAATTTCCGCCGGCGGCCAATCCAAACCGGTTGCCGAACAAATCTTCGCCGACAGTAGCGACGCTACGCCGCTGGGTCCGAATCGCACGCTGAGTCTGGCCGATTTTCCATTGCATCAGCGGCTGGACCCACTGGCGGATTCCGCAGTGGTTTTCGATACCGACAACGTGGTCGGTTCGGCCGGGACGTTCGCCGGCGAATTCAAAGGGGTCAACCGCTTCACCAGCGGCACCGACATTTGCAACCGGGCGGCGGACCCGGTGTTTCGCGTCGGCGCCAACGGCACCCGCCGCGTCACGCCGCGCAATGCGCCGACCGTGATCAACGCCGTATTCAACCACCGCAGTTTTTGGGACGGCCGCGCCAACAATGTTTTCAACGGCAGCAGCCCGTGGGGAGACCGCGACCCGGACGCCGGGGTCTGGGTCAAAACCGGCCCCAGAAACGTGCAAAAACAACGCCTGCACCTGATCAACTCGTCGCTGGCGTCCCTGGCCGTGGCCCCGCCGGCCAACCACACCGAAATGAGCTGCAGCAACCGCTCGCTGCTGGACGTCGGCCGGAAACTGCTGTACCGCGCGCCGTTGCAAAACCAATTGGTGCACCACGCCGACAGCGTGCTCGGCCCTTACAGCAACAGCAACCCGGAAAAACTGAATCCGGGCTTGAATCTGCCTTACGGCTCGCTGGTGCGGCAAGCGTTTAACGCCAAGTACTGGTCGTATTCGGGCTCGGTGCCGCTTGCCGTGCCGGCCGGCCAAGCGCCGTACACGCAACTGGAAGCCAACTTCCCGATGTTTTTCGCCTTGGCGATTCAGTTGTACGAAAGCACGCTGATTTCCGACCAAGCGCCGTTCGACAACAGCGCCCGCGACGCCAACCACCAGCCGGTCGATCTCAGCGCCGCGGAATTGAACGGCTTGAAACAGTTCCGCAAAAACCAGTGTGCGCTATGCCATTTGGGGCCCAATTTCAGTTCGGCCTCGATTGCCGCCAATGCCGCCATCGCCCAAAGCCATCCGGAAGCCTTCGGCGAGCCGACTTTCCGTATCAGCGCCAGCAGCAACGTGGTCAACCGGATTCCGCTGCTGGTCGGCGGCTTGCCGGTCACGGCGTTTTACGACACCGGCTTCTCGTCCAACGGCGCCAGCCGCGAAGCCAACGATATCGGTGCCGGCAGCGTCGACGATTTCGGCAATCCGCTGTCGTTCAGCCTCCAATACCTGCAACTGTTGGCCGGCAACAGCGCAGCGGTACAGGACAGCGAAGTCAACGCGGTGCGTGCCTGCGATTTCCAGGACGCGGTGGCGACCAACCTGAAATTGCCGTATTCGTTGCCTAACCTGTTCACCCAAATCGACGGGCTGATGCCGCAGCCGCAATCCACGGCAAATTGCTTCCTACCGCTGGTCAACGCCTTCCTGCCGACGCCGGCCGCGGCAGCGGCCGAACTGAACAAAGCGGTGAACCGGAAAATGGTGGCCGCCGTGACGGCCACCTTTAAAACGCCGTCGCTGCGCAATATCGAACTGACCGGCCCGTACATGCACAACGGCAGCATGGCGACGCTGGAGCAGGTGGTCGAGTTTTACAGCCGCGGCGGCAACTTCAAGAACGACAGCAAGCACGTGACGCGGGTATTTCCGCAACCGACGCTGCAAACCGATGCCCAAAACCGGGCCGATTTGGTGGCCTTCCTGAAAACGCTGACCGACGACCGGGTCCGCTACCAACGTGCGCCGTTCGACCATCCGGAGCTGAAGATCCCGCACGGCCACAGCGGCGACGAAGTCGCGACCGTCGCCGGCAATCCGCTGAACGCCAGCTTGTCCAAAGACGAGTATTTACGGCTGTCGGCCGTCGGCGCTGAAGGCGCGGCCGAACCGCTACCGGCGTTCGAACAGCGGCTGGCGCCCTGAGCCCGGTTGTTGCAGTATCGGCCGGCAACCTGTGTCGGATCGGCAGCGGCATAACGCCCGGTTCTATCAAACCGCAAACCATGCCGCTCCCGCCTTGCGGCCAATGCGCGCTGCGGGCACCGGGCAAATCCGGCGTCGCGTCGCTCGGGCTGTAACTGAGCCAGTGTTTGCGGGCGTGCGCTAAAAACAACACCAGGTCGCCGGCGGCCTGTAAACGCAACTGCTCCGGCATAGCCGGAGAATGCGCCTAGCCGCAACTCTTAGTCAGCAAATGAAACCGGATTGCCTGTTCGGAGTTATGGTCCATCATCCAGGGCCGCAAACACCGCCGGCACGCAGGCTCAGGCTGTGGAAAATTGCAACCAGGCCATCCATATCGTCAGCCTCGGTTAATCGGCCGGTCTTGGCAACGGCGCCGGGACATGAAAGGCCGGTTTTCGGGCTGTGCGCAAAGGTTTGCGGCTTGGGGGGCGCCGGGTGGGCTTCGAAAACGGATTTTGCGAAGGGCTGGTTTGCAGCCGGTTTGGTTTAGGTAAAAATCTACACCGAGTAGCGTTTGGAAGGCATCATTGTGGCGAAGCCGGGGACCACTCGGTACGGAACAATCCAGGCGAAAGGAGTAAGTTCGGCCAATAAGAGACCATCAAGAAGCTTTTTGGGGCCGGCAGATCAACAATTATTAGCTGTTTTTCAAGCATGTCATTGATAATTCAACTGCTCATCAAGAATGCTGGTGTAGGACTTAGTGCTTGGCCAGATCATCATCTCATTCAATGGTCAGATCTAAAGAATAACCATCAAGATAAGTACAGGTCCTCTGGATAATAGTTTAAATTGCAGCCACTATCGTGTGCCCTGCCATTCCCTTCTTCCGATAGAAACGGGGAAATGTATAAACCACGTTTCTGGGCTAAAACCATGAGCATCACCCGAAACAAATGCCGAAGACGTTTATCCATCCCATCATTATCAGCGAGGATCTCCGCATGATTTGGATCTGACTCATCCATGCCTGCATCATAAACTCGGACACGCCTTCGATCTTCCATTTCTAATTGCACAGCACGCAGTTCGCCGGCAGTCATGTGAAACGATCCAATATAGATGTTATCAGGCTTAGGCTGTCTCCTTTCAGAACCCTGACGTTTCGACGCTGCTCTCTCCTCAAATGCATTGTGCACACCGCTCGCCATAACATCCCAGCCTTCGATCAAACGTTGCACCGATGCGCCGTGCGTAAAAGCATCGTCAAAAAATGAATCATTAAGGCCACCGCTGGGATTGAACTTGTCCGGGTATTCTAGACTGCGAGCAAGCATTTCATCGTCACCAACCGGACCTGGGGAATAGGAGGAAACTTTCTCAAATTGTTTGGCACCATCTAGGTCTTTGGCAAGCAATTGACTGGCACGACTAATCTTCGAATTTTCGTCGATATCGTAGAAGCTCATAAGGACTATTTGGCGACAATAGCACGTAACTCGTTGGTCAATGCAGGAGGCATTGGGTTTCCTGGTAACTTCCAAGTACCAGAGTGAAAAACCTCTCCATCAGTACCGACCCAGGTATGCTCGCCATCGACCTCAAAGTCAATGCTGACATAGTATTGTTTTCTCCGCCAGTAGCCGCCAATTGTGCCGTCGTCAAGAAACATAGGCGATGGTGCGGGCACCAAGGCGGCCATTAGATTCGCCAAGCCCAATAGAGCGGCGGTTATTTGTAAATCAGATGGAGGGGTAGAATAATCACCGTCATCCAACGCGGTAACGCTAGCTTGATAGAGGTGTATGGCCCTGAAAAAAGGTTCGTATGAGTCGAAGAACCCTGCAGGAATTCGGGGGATAGGGGCAACCATCCAGGTAGCATCTTCACATTGCACGCTGGTCTTTTTTCCTATGCTGGAAAGCCAACCATTTATCTGGTCGCGGATTTGCTCGATAGGCGAAACTAAATAGTTGATATCAGATTTTGCCGCTAGACTCGCCGAAGTCGCTAAGTATTCGCATTCGGTCGTTACATGCATAGTTGCTTGCAAACCTGTATCTAGTGTGCGCCAACCAGACCCAATGGAGGATGAGTTTCGCGAGAATGTCGGAGTTCTGGTCAAGACTGAATTCATGATCATGCTCCTTCCACGAAACAGCCAATGGCCTCAAGTGCACCATCGCTAAGCATTTCGTTAATTACCTTCTTGTTTTCTTCATGTAAGCCTTCAAGAACATCATCGATTTCGCTTGTTTCAATTCGATTTTGAGTCTTGCCATCGAACGAGACTGAAAAGATTCGGTGTTGACCGCCGAGGCGAGCATAGTGAACTCCATCGACTTCTGCAAGATCAGTCGTAATGTTGTTCAGTATGCGACGCGAATTGTAGCTATTTGAAAACCAGCCTTGGTGGCAGTGCCAAAATGACGGTTCGTCGAACAGATGACTTGGAATCCAGCGTGAATCCTGGCGGAACAACTGCTTGGTTGTCTCAGGCGAAATGCCATCGAGCAGACGAAATGCATCTTGGTACTGCAGGCCGATTGCGTTGATCTCAGCTCCCAATCCGAGCGCTGCTTCTATGAATGGACCTAGCGCTTGGAGCACCCTAGGTTTGACGTTTTTCCAACGGTCGTACACAGTGCAATTGCATGACAAAAATTCGGGCCTGATAGAAATACCCCAAGAAATTTTTCCATCGGCGTCAACTCTATTAGCGTCGAATCCTGCCGCCTTAGTCACGAACTGCGGGGGGGGGATATCCTTTGACTCATGAAGCGGTTGCTGGCCCACGCCAGCGACATCGATTTGATGTATCCCTTGAATCAAGAAAGCTTGTGTCGGAGCGAACTGAGGAAACAAATCTTTAAGCTCCTGACTCTCTGTGTAGATACTTTGCAGCGCATGAAGGCATGAGTCATCAAGTGGCGCAGACCACTCTACTCCAATTGCCATCACTTCGATAGCATGATCGCCACCTACCGGCTGAATACGAGTTTTATCCACTTTAATACCAGGTGTGATGAATTAAAAAAGTCGCACATACGTTTACTAATTATTGTACCGAGGATCAAGGCCGAAATACTGCTGATATGCTATTTCACTGATTGTTCAGTATACCTCAGTGCCAGTTAGTTATGTCTGCTATTGAACGAATAGTCGTCGTTGAATCACTATGAGCGACAGGCCGCAAAGGGTCGATACCGCTCATTCCCTCGCACTCCAAGCACCATAGCTCTCCAATCCCATTCCTGGTGGCTATCTGCTTGCTGGAATTGAAAGTATTCGGCCAAATCGACAATACCGCGCAAGGCGGCAAAGGCATCGTTCGAAATCGGCGTTCGGCCATTGGCTTCGGCCATTCCTCCGAGATTAACCGCACAATCTTTCCGTTAGGTTGGTTATGATATCCGGGCCGACATAGCGGCGGCTTTTTTGCCGATTGCGCTAACCCAACCTTCTCAGTACGGAGCCTGCGATGAAAACCACGACCGAACGCCGCGAACACCTGGAAGCCTTGATCTGCCGCGCGGAGCGGGAGGCGCTGCAACGGCCCGATCTGTACCGGGCCAAAGTCGGCCTGATGGCGTTACTGGGTTATTTGGTGATCTTCGGCGTGTTGTTTACCTTGTTGGTGCTCAGCGTCGGCATCGGCTGGGCGGCGTTGGCCAGCACCACGTTTGCAATTCTGTTGCTGAAGAAGAAATTGATTTTCGTGATTTTGGGCATGATCTATGTGCTGCTCAGGGCGTTGTGGGTCAAGTTCGAAGCGCCGGACGGTTACCGCCTGACCGCCAAGCAATATCCGCAACTGTTCGACCGTTTGAAAACCCTGAGCCGGCAACTGCGCGCGCCGCGGATTCACCAAGTGATTTTAACGCCGGAAGCCAACGCCGCCATCGTACAAACTCCGCGGCTGGGCGTGTTCGGCTTTCCGAAAAACACGTTGATCCTCGGCCTGGAATTGTTGATGAGCCTGACGCCGGCTCAGGCCGAAGCTGTGGTCGCCCACGAATTGGGCCATTTGTCGGCTGCGCATGGCTGTTTCGGCGGCTGGATTTACCGGGTCAGGCTGGGCTGGCAACGCATCGTCGAAGGCCTGGAGCAGCAACAAAACATCGGCGCAAGCTTGATGCGGCGCTTCTTCGATTGGTATGCGCCGACCTTTGCCGCCTATTCGTTCGCGTTGGCCCGCAGCAACGAATTCGCCGCCGATGCCGTTGCCGCGCAATTGACCAGCCGCGCCGATGCGGCGCAGGCTTTGGTTAACAGCTATGTGGTCAGCGATTTGGTCTCAGAGCGGTTCTGGGCGCCGTTTTTTCAGCAGGCCGATTGCAACGAACAACCGGCCGCGCCGTTCGGCCCGTTGCGCGACTTTCTGAGCCAAGCGCCGTTCGCGGCCGACGAGTTGCAACGCAAGTCCGCCGAAGCGTTGGCGATCGCGACCGGCCACTACGATACCCACCCGGCTTTGAACGACCGCTTGCAGGCGCTGCAAGCCAGAACTCCGCTGCCGAAACTGCCGGCGCTGTCGGCGGCTCAAGCTTGGTTGGGCGAGCGTTTGCCAAGCGTGTTGGCCGATTTCGACCGGCTCTGGCTGCAACGCCACGGCGAAAATTGGCGGGAACGTTTCCGCTATTGCCGGCAAGGCCGTGAGCAACTCGCCGAATTGGCGCAGTTGCCGGCCGAACAGCTCAGCGCCGAACAACATTGGCGCCTGGCGATGCTGACCGAGGAGTTTATGCCCGACACCGATACGCTGCCGCTGTTCCAGCGCTACCGCGCCGCCCACCCCGATGCCAACGCCGATTTCGTGATCGGCCGGCTGTTACTGAAACGCGGCGATCCGGCCGGGGCGGACTCGATCCAGGCGGCGATGCAGGCCAAGCCGGAACTGGCTATCGACGGTTGCCGCTGGCTGGAATATTTCCACCGCAGCCGGGGCGAGTCGGCCTTAGCCGAGCAATGGTTGCGCCGGGCGGAACGGCAGGCCGACATCGGCCGCGCCGCCGACCTCGAACGGCAAAACCTGACGCGCAAAGACGCGTTGGCCAGCCCGCAAGCCGATGCCGATACCTTGGCTGCAGTGCGCACCGCCGCGGCAAACATCGCCGGCATCAAGCGCGTCTGGCTGGCGGAAAAACCGATGCAACATTATCCCGCGGCCAAATCCTACGTCGTCGTGTTTGCCAAAGGCTGGTTTGCCAGCGAGAAAAAATTGACGCAACGGCTGGTTGCCGAACTAAAGCTGCCGCAAAACCTGTTTGTGCTGTGCAAGTCCGGCGCCCACGCCGCCATCGCCAAATGCGCCATCAAGGCCGGTAGCGAAGTTTACCGGCGCTAGCCGGCTCGGCCGTAGCCCGCAGCCGATTACGCCGGTTGCGGCCGAGCCGCGACAAAATCCGTCACACCCAGGGCGCCATCCCGCGCTAAAATCGCCGTCCCGGTTCGGCATGTCGCCGAACCGAACGTTTTTGCCACCACCATGCTCAATTTCAAAAACATCGCGATACGCCGCGGCAGCCGCCAACTGTTCAGCGGGGCGTCCTTCACCATTCATAAAGGCCAGAAAATCGGTTTGACCGGAGCCAACGGCGCCGGCAAATCCAGCCTGTTCGCCTTGTTGCGCGGCGAATTGCACGCCGACGAAGGCGAGTTTTCGCTGCCGCCGAATCTGGAGATCGCCCATGTCGCCCAGGAAACCCCGGCGTTGTCCTGTTCGGCAATCGATTACGTGCTGGACGGCGACCAGGCCTTGCGCCGGTTGCAGGCCCAGTTGGCTGCGGCGGAGCAGGCGCACGACGGTTTGAAACTGGCGGAATTGCATGCGGCCCTGGAACACGCTGGCGGCTATACCGCCCAGGCCCGCGCCTCGCGGCTGCTGAACGGCTTGGGTTTTACCAGCGAGCAGGAAGCCCGGCCGGTCAGTTCGTTTTCCGGCGGTTGGCGGATGCGTTTGAATCTGGCGCAAGCCTTGATGTGCCGCTCCGACGTGTTGCTGCTGGACGAGCCGACCAACCACTTGGATCTGGACGCGGTGATTTACTTGCAGGATTGGCTGGTCAAATACCCGGGTACGCTGTTGCTGATTTCGCACGACCGCGATTTTCTGGATGCGATCACCGACCACATCGTTCATATCGAACAAGGCAAGGCCGAGATTTATACCGGCAATTATTCCGACTTCGAGCGGATGCGGGCCGAGAAACTGGCGCAGCAACAATCCGCCTTCGAAAAGCAGCAGCGCGAGATTGCCCATATCCAGAGCTTCATCGACCGCTTCAAGGCCAAAGCCACCAAGGCCCGCCAGGCGCAAAGCCGGATCAAGGCGCTGGAGCGGATGGAAATCATCGCCCAGGCCCACGTCGATTCGCCGTTCGGTTTCGCCTTTCCGCCGCCGAAACGGATGCCGAATCCGCTGCTGAAAATCGAAGAAGCCGACATCGGTTACGGCGACAAGGTGGTGGTCAAAAATGCCAGCCTGTCGATTTCGCCCGGCGACCGCATCGGCCTGCTCGGTCCCAACGGCGCCGGCAAGTCCAGTTTAATCAAAGTTTTATCCGGGCAAATGCCGCCATTGGCTGGTAAGCTGCAGAGCGCCCAGGATTTGAATATCGGTTATTTCGCCCAGCACCAGCTCGAATTGTTGCGGCTGGACGAAAGCCCGCTGTGGCATTTGCAGCAGCTGGACAAGCAGGCTACCGAGAAGGATTTGCGCAATTTCCTGGGCGGTTTCGATTTTCGCGGCGACAAGGTCAACGAGCCGGTCGGGCCGTTTTCTGGCGGCGAAAAAGCCCGGCTGGTGTTGGCGACGCTGGTGTACCAGAATCCCAATCTATTGCTGCTGGACGAACCGACTAACCATCTGGATCTGGAAATGCGCCACGCCTTGAGCGTGGCCTTGCAGGAATACCAGGGTGCGCTGGTCGTGGTGTCCCACGATAGGCACTTGTTGCGTTCGGTCACCGACCAGTTGCTGTTGGTGGCCGGCGGCAGATTGCAGCCTTTCGACGGCGATCTGGACGATTACAAGCAATGGCTGGCCGAGCAGAAAAAAGGCGACGAAGCGGCCGCCGGCGCGGATTCGGCCAATAATGTGTCGCGCAAGGACCAGCGCAAACAGGATGCCGAACGCCGCCAACGGTTGAAGCCGCTGCTGGATGCGGTCAAAGCCGCCGAAGCCGCGGTGGAGAAGTTTCACCAGCAACAACGGGATCTGGAAGAACTGCTGGCGGACCCGGCGATTTACGCCGAACAACATAAGGAACAACTGAAACAGCTACTAAGCCGCAAAAGCCAGATCGACAGCGCACTGGAACAAGCCGAGATGGATTGGCTGGCCGCGGAGGAAAACCTACAACAAGCGGAGTGACCATGTATCAACTGATCGTGTTGTTTTTCGAGATTACCATCCTGCGCAAAGGCCCGCAGGATGTGCCGGCTGCTCCGGTGTTGTACCGGCTGGTATTCGTGCCGTATATCGGCGTGAATCTGTTGATTCTGCTGCTGGACGGCTCTTGGAGCAAGGCCGTCGCCCAAATCGCGGTGGAAACGGCCTTGCTGGTCGGGTTTTGTTATCCGCTGCTGTATTTTGCCGGTAAAACCGCCCGGTTTCCGCAGACCTTCACCGCCTTGCTCGGTACCGACGCCATAATCAGCTTATGCGCGATTCCGGCCGTAGCCAGCCTGCAAACCCAGATCGGCGATTTCGCCTTCATCGCGGTGATGGGCATGATGCTCTGGCATTGGCTGGTCAACGGCCACATCTTCCGCAATGCGCTGGACCGGCCCTTGCTTTTCGGTTTGGCCTTGGCGTTTTTATATATACTGATTTCCTCGCAAGTTATGACCTTATTATTCGCCGGCCCCGCCGCCGATTAACCTGGAGCGCACTATGACTCTGTACAAACACATCTTGCTGGCCGCCGATTTTTTCGAACACGGCGGCCAAGTTGCGGAAAAAGCCAAACGGATTGCCGAGCAAAACCAGGCCCAGCTCAGTCTGGTGCATGTGGTCGACAACCTACCGATTACCGATCCGGCCTACGGGCCGATGATTCCGTTCGACGTCGATTTGACCCAGGAACTGATCGAAGCCACCAAAAAACGCCTGGCCGAGCTGGGCCAGAAACTGGGCGTGCCGGCCGAGCGGCAGTGGCTGGAGATGGGCAGTCCGAAATTGGAAATCGTCCGCATCGCCGAAGAGCGCCAGGTCGATCTGATCGTGGTCGGTTCGCACGGCCGCCACGGTCTGGCCTTGTTGCTGGGTTCCACCGCCAACGGCGTGTTGCACCACGCCAAATGCGACGTGCTGGCGGTACGCCTGACAGATGATTGAGTTGGTGTTGGGCGGCGCCCGTTCCGGCAAGAGCCGTTACGCCGAGCAACAGGCCTTGGCCAGCGGCCTGCCGGTGGTTTATCTTGCTACCGCCGAAGCCGGCGACGGCGAAATGAGCGCGCGCATCGCCCACCACCGGCAGCGCCGGCCGGCAGAATGGACGACGCTGGAAGAGCCGGTCGCACTGGCCGAAGCTATTACCGCACAGGCCGGCCGCGGCCAATGCCTGTTGGTGGATTGTCTGACCTTGTGGCTATGCAATGTGCTGTTCGACAAGCAAGGCAATTTGCAGGAGGATCGTTTTCGCCACTACAGCGCAGCGCTGTTCGACGCTCTCGGCGCCAGCGGCGAACGCATCATCCTGGTCAGCAACGAAGTTGGCCTGGGCGTGGTGGCTGCCGATGCGATGACGCGCCGCTTCGTCGACGAAGCCGGCTTCCTGCACCAAAAACTGGCGCAACTTTGCGATAAAGTGGTAATGGTTACCGCCGGTCTGCCGCAAATTCTGAAACACGTTTAATCCCGCCGATGAATTGGATCTTCGAGCCGATTGCCGCGCCCGCGGCCGACTATTACCTGAAAGCTCAGCAACGCGAACAGCAATTGACCAAGCCGCCCGGTTCGCTGGGCGTCCTGGAGGAGTGCGCCGCCCGCTTGGCGGCGATGCAACGCAGCGACGCGCCGGGCATAGAGCGTATCCATATCAGCGTATTTGCTGCCGACCACGGTATTGCCGAAGAAGGCGTGTCGGCGTTTCCGCAAGCGGTGACCGTGGAAATGGTGAAAAACTTCGCCGCCGGCGGTGCTGCGGTCAACGTGCTGGCCCGGCATATCGGCGCGCATTTCGAAGTGGTCGATGCCGGCTTGCGCCAGCCGGTGGCGCTGCCGAACGTGATTGCCGACCGCGCCGGCGCCGGCACGGCCAATTTCGCGCACGGCCCGGCGATGGCCGCCGCACAACTGGAATTTGCGCTGACCGCCGGCCGCCGCGCGATTGCCCGCGCGCTGGACCACGCGGCGCAGTTGTTCGTCGGCGGCGAAATGGGCATCGCCAATACCACCAGCGCCAGCGCGCTGGCCGCGGCCTGCCTGCAACTGCCGGCGAGCGAGATTACCGGCGCCGGCACCGGTCTGCTGCCCGAGCAAATCGACCGGAAAGCCGCGGTGATCGCGGCCGCGCTGCAAAGCCACCGCCAGTTGTTGGATACGCCGCTGACCATCCTGCAAACTTTGGGCGGCTTCGAGATTGCGGCGTTGGCCGGCGCCTACATCGCTGCCGCGCAGCAGGGTTTGCCGGTCCTGGTCGACGGCTTCATCAGCAGCGTCGCCGCCTTGCTGGCGGCGCGGATCAATCCGGGCTGCGCAGCCTGGTTTTTCTTCGGCCATTGCTCGGCGGAAAAGGGCCACAGCCGGGTGTTGCAAGCGCTGAACGCCCGGCCGCTGTTGACGATGGACATGCGTTTGGGCGAGGGTAGCGGTGCGGCGTTGGCGGTGCCTATGCTGCAAATGGCCTGCCGGCTGCATAACGAAATGGCCACTTTTGCCGAAGCCGGAGTGTCCTCCGGCTGAAGCCCGCGGCCAACTTTGCGGACGATGGCAGGCCATGGCGCTTTCCCGTATCATGGCCGGCGCTGCGCACACCCGCTTCGATCCGGCGCGGCACCATAATAAAAACAACTCAAACCACTGCGGATTAGCCATGCTAGGACATATCGAGAGTTACGACGAAAGATGCCAAACCGGCGTCATCAAATATCAAAACCAGTTTTACGAATTTCATATCGACCAGTGGACTTCGCAAGAGCCGCCCAAAGCCGGCGACGATGTCGATTTCGACCATGATGACGGCAAAGTCAGCGAAGTCAGCCCGGTCGGCGCCTACCTGATGGAAGTCAAGCCGGTGAAGAGCCGGATGTTGGCGGCCTTGCTGGGCATTGCCTTCGGTGCGATCGGTTTGCACCGGATCTATCTGGGCTTTTACATGTTGGGCTTGTTACAAACCCTGGTTACCTTAGGTACCGGCGGTTTCGGCGTGATGTGGGGCTTTATCGAAGGCGTGCTGATTTTTACCGGCCATATCGATAAAGACGCCAAGGGCCGCCATTTGAAATAACCGTGCAGGCTTTTTGGCTGGCATTACAGTTTTTGACTCGCATTCCGGTCCCGGATGCCGGGCCGGCCGCGCCGCGCCGGTTGGGCCAATCCGCACTGTATTATCCGGCGGTCGGCCTGCTGCTCGGTTTGCTGCTGGCGCTGCTGGCGGCGGCGTTGGCCGGCGGCCCGCACCTGGCAACCGCCGCGCTGGTGCTGGCCGCCTGGGTGTTAGTGACCGGCGGTTTGCATCTGGACGGATTGGCTGATTGCGCTGACGCCTGGGTCGGCGGTTACGGCGACCGCGAGCGCAGCTTGCGGATCATGAAAGACCCTAGCTCCGGCCCGATTGCGGTTTGCGTCTTGCTATTGCTGTTGCTGCTGAAGTTCGCTGCGATCGAGGCGATGCTGGCCGAACAACGCTATGCGCCGTTGCTGGTGGCGCCGGTATTGGGCCGGGCGGCGATCTTGCTGTTGATGTGTAGCACCGCTTACGTCAATCCGCACGGTCTGGCCGCCAAACTGCTGGAGCAGTTTCCGGCGGACGCGGCGCGCTGGCCGATCGCGGTGAGCGCGGTATTGGGCTGGGCAGTATTGGGTTGGTCGGCGTTATTGGCCGCCGGCCTGGTGCTGGTTTGGCTGCGGCGTAGCGCCATCGCCCGCTTGGGCGGCTGCACCGGCGACGTTTACGGCGCCGCGGTGGAGTTGGTGGAAACCGCAGTCATCACCGCCGCCGCATTCCAATGAAGCCGTCGCCTTATCGCTTTGCCGAGCCGGAATTGAACGGCGTTTACCGCGCGATTGCCGAACGCCGCGACATGCGCCATTTCCTGAACCTTCCGGTCGATCCGCAAATCCTGGCCCGCTTGTTACAGGCCGCGCATCAGGCCGGCAGCGTCGGCCTGATGCAACCCTGGCGGTTTTTACGCATCAGCGACCGCGAACTGCGCCGGCAGATCCATGATCTGGTCGAAGCCGAACGCCGCGCTACCGCCGAAGCGTTAGCGGAACGCCACGACGAATTCATGAAACTGAAAGTGGAAGGCATCCTCGACTGCGGCGAATTGCTGGTGGTTGCGTTGCCGGACCGGCGCGAACGCCATATTTTCGGCCGGCGCACGCTGCCGGAAATGGATTTGGCCTCGGCCGCCTGCGCGATCCAGAATCTGTGGCTGGCGGCCCGCGCCGAAGGCCTGGGCCTGGGCTGGGTATCGCTGTTCGAGCCGGACGCGCTGGCAACATTATTGAACATGCCGGCCGGCAGCCGGCCGATTGCGATTCTGTGCTTGGGCCATGTCGCCGAGTTTTACCCGAAACCGATGCTGGAATTGGAAAATTGGGCCGCACCGCAGCCGCTGTCGGCGTTCGTCTACGAAAACACCTGGCCCGATGAAACCTAGCGCGCCGTTCCCGGCCTTGATGGTGCAGGGCACCACGTCCGACGCCGGCAAAAGCACTTTGGTGACTGCTCTGTGCCGTTACTACCGGCGCCAGGGCATCAGCGTGGCGCCGTTCAAGCCGCAAAACATGGCCTTGAACAGCGCCGTGACGGTAGACGGCGGCGAAATCGGCCGGGCGCAGGCGGCGCAGGCTGCCGCCTGCGGCCTAGAGCCGCACAGCGACATGAATCCGGTGTTGTTGAAGCCCAATTCCGATACCACGGCCCAAGTCGTCATCCACGGCAAGGTCTTGCAAAACCAGTCGGCGGCCCAGTACCACGACTATAAAAAAGTGGCGAAACAAGCGGTGCTGGAGTCGTGGCGGCGCCTGACCGCGCAATACTCGATGGTCGTGGTCGAAGGTGCCGGCAGCCCGGCCGAAATCAATTTGCGCGCCGGCGACATCGCCAACATGGGCTTTGCCGAAGCGGTGGATTGCCCGGTGATTCTGATCGCCGACATCGACCGCGGCGGCGTGTTTGCCCATCTGGTCGGTACGTTGGAATTGCTATCCGCCAGCGAACGGCGGCGGGTGGTGGGCTTCGTCATCAACCGCTTCCGCGGCGATATCGCTTTGCTGCAATCCGGGCTGGATTGGCTGGAAGCCAAAACCGGCAAGCCGGTGTTGGCCGTGCTGCCGTATCTGCACGATCTGTATCTGGAAGCGGAGGATGCGCTGTCCACCCGCCATGCCTGCAGTGCAAATAGCGCTGCATTTCATATCGTCGTGCCGCATCTGCCCAGTTTCAGCAACCATACCGATTTCGATCCGTTGCAATTGCATCCCGGCGTTCAGGTCAGTTTTGCCAAGCGGCCGGAACAGGTCGAAGGCGCCGACCTGATCGTACTGCCGGGCAGCAAAGCGGTGCGCAGCGATCTGGCGCAACTGCGCGAGCGCGGCTGGGACAGCTTCATTCGCCGCCATCTGCGATACGGCGGCAAGTTGCTGGGCATTTGCGGCGGGTTCCAGATGCTGGGCCGGGCAATCGCCGACCCGCTCGGCCTGGAAGGCGCGCCCGGCCAAGCCGAGGGCTTGGGACTGTTGGATATGGCGACCGAACTGCAAGCGGAGAAATGCCTGAAACGCACGGCCGGCCGGTTTTACCGGCAGAGTACGCCGGTGGCCGGCTACGAAATCCATCTGGGGCTGAGCTCCGGTCCGGCTTTGTCGCGGCCCCTGTTCGAATTAGCCGACGGCCCGGACGGTGCGGTTGCCGCCGACGGCCAAGTCGCCGGCAGCTATCTGCACGGCTTGTTCGACTTGCCGGAAGCCTGCGACGCCCTGCTGGCCTGGGCCGGTTACCGCGCCGAATCCGCCGTCGATTTGAATGCGCTGCGCGAGGCCGGCATCGAGCGTCTGGCCGACTGCTTGGCCGAGCACTGCGATTTCGCCAAGCTGGAAGCCGGCGTCCGCCGGTTCCGCTCAGAACAATAACTCGCAGTGCTCCAGTAACTGGACGATCTCCAGATTCACTTCCAGTAGCTTTTTAAACTGCTCGCCGGCTTCCGCGGCGCGGCCCTCTTGCCGGCTGCGCCACATCAGTTGCGCCAGCCGGTGTTGTTGTTCCTGCGCGCGTTCCAGGCGCTCCAAGATTTGCCGGTCTACACTGCGTTCGTTTTTCTGCCGCTCCAGCCAGCGGCCCAGATGCGACTTTTTCGCCGTCGCAACCGGCCAGCGCGGTTGGGTTTCGACGTTGTCGCCGTGCAGGCACTGCTCCAGCCGGCGCAGCCAATATTGCTGTTGCAATTTCAGCAATTCCAACTGGCCGTGCCAGGCGCTGCGCTCGGTTTTGGCGCTGCGGTTCCAGGCCGGCGGATGGCGGTAGTTGGCGACCCAGCCCAACACCGCGTCGGCCGGCATCGGCCGGGCAATGCCGTAACCCTGGGCGATGCAGCAGCCCAAGTCGATCAGAAACACGCCGTGCTCCAAATCTTCGACACCCTCGGCCACCGCCTCGCGTTTAAAGGCTTTGGCTAGGGCGATCACGCTCTCGACGATGGCCATGTCGTCCGGATCGTCGATCATATCGCGGACGAAGCTCTGGTCGATTTTGACGGTGTTGATGGTCAGATGGCGCAGATGGGCCAGCGACGAATAGCCGGTGCCGAAGTCGTCCAGCGCGCACGGTACGCCCAGTTCGTGGTAGCACTGCTTCAACACCTCGCCGACCGAAATCAAATCCTCCAACACGCTGCTTTCCAGCACTTCCAGTTCCAGTTGCCGCGAAGATATCTGCGGGAATTCCGCCAGCAGCGTCTCCAGCGTCTTGATGAAATCCGGCCATTGCAAATGCCGCGGCGAGATGTTGACGCTGATTTGCTGGTTCAGCCCCTGTTCGCGCCAACTTTGCAATTGCAGAAAGGCCTGGTGCAACACCCAGTTGCTGACGTCGATTTCCAGCGGCGTGTTTTCGATGATCGGCAGGAATTCGGCCGGCGGCAACAAGCCGCGCTCCGGGTGGCGCCAGCGGATCAGCGCTTCCATGCCGACGATCTCGCCCGATTTCAAATTGACCTTGGGCTGGTAATACAGGCGAAGCTGGTTTTGCGCCAACGCCTGGCCCACTTCGGCCAGGGCCTGCTCCAGCCGGCTGGGACGCTGGCTGGAGACAGTGCTCGGCTGCGCCAGATGTTCGTAAAGTTTGAAACGGTTGCGGCCGTCGAGTTTGGCCTGGTACATGGCCTGGTCGGCGTGGCGCAGCAAAATGTCCGGGTCTTCCCGGTCCAACGGGTAAATCGTTACGCCGCTGCTGGCGGCGATGCGGACGTGGCGTGCCGCTAATTCGAACGGCTCGGCCAAAGCCTGGTGGATCCGGCTCAGCGTGTCTTCGCATTGCTGGATCGACTGTAAATTCTCGAACAGCAAGGCGAATTCGTCGCCGCCCAGCCGGCACACCGTGTCGCCCTCGCGCAGATTCATTTTGATGCGTTTGGCCACCTCGACCAACAACTGGTCGCCGGTTTCGTGGCCGAAGTGGTCGTTGACCTGCTTGAAGCCGTCCAGATCCAGATAACACAATGCCAACAGCGACTCGGCGCGCTTGCTGTGGGCGATGGCTTGGGCGAAGCGGTCGGCAAACAGCGCCCGGTTCGGCAATTGCGTCAGCGGATCGAAATGCGCCAGCACCTCGAGTTCCTGCTGCTGCTTTTTGGTCTCGGTGATGTCGGAAAACAAGCCGATGTAATTGATGACGGCGCCGGATTCGTCGCGTAGCGCGGAGATGGTTAGCAACTCGGCGTACAGTTCGCCGTTCTTGCGCCGGTTCCAGATTTCGCCGCGCCAGTGCCCGCTCTGGCCCAGGGTTTGCCACATCTGAGTATAAAATTCGTTGGACTGGCGGCCGGATTTCAGAAACCGCGGATTTTGGCCGACCGCTTCGTCGCGGCTGTAGCCGGTGATTTCGCTGAAGGCGGTATTGACGTCGATGATCAGCGCGTCGACGCCGGTAATCATGATGCCCTCGTGGGCGTCGGAGAACACCCGCGCCGACAACCGCAGCTTTTCCTCGGCTTTTTTGCGCTCGCTGATATCGTGGACGATGCCGCGCATCCGTACCGGCTTGCCGGAGGCGTCGCGTTCGGCCTGGCCCACCGAGCGCATCCAGCGCCGCTCGCCGCCGGTAGTTTGAATCCGGTATTCGACCTCGTATTTGGCGCCGGTTTCGATATGGCGCCGCGTCGCTTCCAACAGTAACGGCCGGTCGTCCGGGTAAACCACGGCCAGGAAATCGGCCCAGGTATGGATGTCTTTGGCCGGAAAGCCCAGTTCTGCGGTGACGATTTCGGACCAGAACTGACGGTTGGTTTGCAAATCCGACTCCCAGATGCCGATGCCGCCGTAGATTTGGCTGATGCGGAACCGCTCTTCGCTTTGCTTCAGCGCCAGCTCGGTCCGCTTGCGTTCGGTAATGTCCTGCACCAGCACGACGAAACGGTCGTGGCCGGCTTTGTAGCTGTCGATCGCATACCAGCGGTCGATTTGGGCCACATGGTTTTCGAAGCGCTTCGGTTCGCCGCTGGTGTCGAGGTCGTCGAAGCTGCTGATCCAGGCCGCTTCGGTATGCGGCAACACCTGCTTGACGGTCTTGCCGATCCAGTTTTCGCGGCCCAGCCCGGTCATTTTTTCGAAGGCCGGATTGATATCCAGATAACGGTAGTCGACGATCTTGCCGCCGGGGTCGCGAATCACCTGATGCAACGCAAAACCCAACGACATATTGGTGTACAAGCGCGCCAGATCGGCTTCGCTGGACTTGCGAGCCCGGATCTCGCGGCGTAAGCGGTACACCCAGTAGACGCAGAACGCCAAAGCGATCAGCAAGGCCAGCGCCGGCCTGGCCAGGGCTTTGACGTCGAGGCCGGCATCGACTTGCATGCCCAGCCAGCGGTTGGTGATGGCATCGCGCTGGGCCGGGTCTATCGCCGCCAAGGCTTTTTCGAGCACACTCAGCAATTCGGGATGCGCCTTGGCTACTGCCAGCCGGCTTTCGCTGATATAACCGGTTTGGCCGACGATGCGCAGATTCGCCAAATCCAACTGCTTGATCGCATAACTGGCGGACGCCGCGTCGCCGATGTAAGCGTCGACTTTGCCTGCGGCCAGCAGCCGCAAACAATCCTGTACCGATGCGGCGACCGTCAACTGCAATTTGGGGTAGTCGCGGCTTAGCAGTTCCTGGACGAAATAACCTTGTTCCACCGCGACCCGGCGCCCGGACAACATCTGCAGCGAGCTGATGTAGGTACTGGATTTATTGCCGATAATGACCGCCGGCATCGACACGTAGGGCTCGGTGAAATTCAAGTATTGTGCGCGGTCCGGCGTTTTTACCGCGGCGCCGATCATATCCAGCTCGCCGCGCTTGGCCATATCCAGCACTTCCTGCCAGGATTTGTTTGGCACTGGCACGAACTTGATGCCCAGACGCGCTTCTAGCAGCTTCAGAAATTCGGGAATCGCACCGATGTAGCGGCCTTCGGCATCCAGCTTTTCGTAGGGCATGAAGTTGGGGTCCACGCCGAGTCGAATCGTCGGATGGGTTTGCAGCCATTGCCGTTCCGCTTCGGTGATGGCGATACCGTTCAAGCGGCCGCCACTCTGGATGAAACCGTCCAATTCCCTGAGTTTCAACGGCCGGATCAATTTCAGGTCGGCGTAAATTTCGGCGACTCGCCGCAGCCGGTCCACCTCGATTTGGCCGAGCGGGATCGTGTCGGCCTGAATCCGCTTACGGGTTTCCTCCGCTTCGAAGCGCAATTGTTCCCGGCTGAGCTTGCTGCGGTATTTGCTGCGGATCAGTTCGATGACTTCATCGGGATGTTCCAGCGCATATTGCCAGCCCTTCAGGCTGGCGCGGCGAAACGCCTCGCTGCGTCCCGGACGGTGGTCCTGCTCGGCGATGGTGGTAAACAGGATGTCGCCGTAAAAATCGATGCCGTAACTTTGCGGCGAAATCAGGTTGAACTTGACGCCTTTTTGCCGCAACAGGAAGGGCAGGTCGGTCACGTAACCGGCCATCACGTCGACCTTGTTGCGGATCAAGTCGTCGTTGGAGAAGCTTTGCGCCACTTTCTGAAAGCGGCTGTCGTCGAGATTGGCCTCGGCCAACAGGGCGCGGACTTGGGCGTTATTGTCGCCGGCCAGATCGAACATGATGCGCTTGCCCGCCATCTCGTAGGGGCTGAGAATGCCGGAGGATTGCTTGCTGAACAACGCCAGCGCGTCGTGCTGGAAGATGGCGGCCAACGCCACGATAGGTTTGCCGGCGGCGTAATGCGCAATCAGGCCGGAGTCGCCGACCCCGTATTCGGCCTGGCCGGAAACGACCTGGTCAACGAAATCTTGCTTGGGGTCGCGTTCGCGGATCTCGACCTGCAAACCTTCTGCGGCGTAGTAGCCTTGTTCGAGCGCGGCGTAGTAGCCGGCGAATTGGAATTGGTGGAACCATTTCAATTGCAACGCTACCGGTTCCGGCGTTGGCCCGGCCGCGAAGGCGACGGCACTGAACGACACGGCGCAAACCGTTGCCAGCCGAATAAAGCTTATTTTCATGGGGCAGCACGCCGGAACGAAAGTAGGGTTATTCTACATCCAAAAATCAAATGCCCCAGCCGGATTTAGTCGGCGTTGTAGGTCGCGGCAGTAAAGATTGCTTGAAACTTATTCTTGCCGGTATTCGATTTGCGTTGCTGGGTGCTGGCCAGGGCCAGTTTGGCCTCGTTTTGCAATTGGCTGTCGGCAAAATACTGGTTTTTCCGCAACGGCGCTTGTGCCGCTTTACGCAAATACTCTTCGGCTTCGGCGCTACGGTCTTGCTGCAACAAATAGTCGGCGTAGAAATAATTGGCGTCGATGCCGTCCGGGTTGATTTTCAGGCTGGCTTGCAACATTTGCTCGGCCAACTGGTTGTCGCCGAAAGAAATCGGCCAGCCCGGCGCCATGTAATACAGCGTTCCCAGTGTGACGTAGGCGGCTCCGTCCAGCGCTTCCGGCTTTATGGCAATGGCTTCTTCGAGCAGCCTTTTGGCCGTTTTCAAGCTGGACAGCGCTTCCAGCGACGGTTGAAACGCGGCATTGGTGGCAATAATGGTTGCCTGCCAGATTTTCGGTTCCGCGGCGCGCGGGAAACGCTTGCCCAATTCGGCGGCCTTGTCGATCAAGCCCGGATAGGCCTTCCGCTGCAGACTTTCGTCGCTTTGGTAATAAACCTTGGCCCACTCGCTTTCCAGGCTATCGATAGCCGAGGCCAAGTCCGAAGCGAAACTCGGTGTCGCGAAAAGTATCAAAAAAACAACAACAGTGGCTCTACTCATACAGAAAATATAGAGCATTGCAGTCCGCTTTTCAATACGTCCCGTAAATTATTGTTATTTATCCCAATCCTTGAACGGGTTTTTCGCCAAATTATTGTTGTAATAGCGCAAATCGTCGGTCACTTCTTGTCCCAGCCAGTCCGGTTTTGCAAAAGATTCGCCAATTTGCGACAACTCGATCTCGGCCACGATCAAGCCTTGGTTGTCGCCGAGGAATTCGTCGATCTCCCAAATATGCGGGTCGCGGCGCACGAAATGGCGAACTTTCTCGATCAGCGGTTTATGGCAAAGCTCGGCCAGCAATTGTTCGGCATCCGCCAGCGGAATCTCGTACTCGAATTCCAGGCGATGGGTGCCTATCGTCGCGCTTTTAATGTTCAACCAGGCCTGGCTGGCGGAAATCCGCACCCGGATCGAACTGAGCGGGCTACCGCTCAGATAGCCCTGTTTGTATATAACCGAATCCTCGACTTCGTTACGCCAAGCGTCGTTAGCCAACAAAAATTTGTGTTCCACTTCGAGCGCCATACTGTGTTTCCTCGCGGCAAAAGCGCCATGATAATGGCTAAGAGCGGACTTTTCAGGACTTCGGAACCGAGCCGGGCATAGTTGCCAGCGAGGGGAGGGGAAACTTGGAAAGGGCAGCGCCGCCGGTTCGCCCGGCGGCGTTTTACGGATTAAGGCGGTTGCCGATTATTCCGGCGATTCGGTATTGTTGCGGCCGACGCCGAAGCTTTCCAGCAACATCAGGCCCACGCCGATACAGATCGCCGAGTCGGCGATATTGAACGCCGGCCAGTGCCAGTCTTGATAATACACATCCAGAAAGTCGATCACGTAGCCGTAGGCGACCCGGTCGATCAGATTGCCGACCGCGCCGCCCAGCACCAGCGACAAGGCCCAGGCCATCAGGGTTTCGTGCGGTTTCAAACGGTAGAGCCAGACGCCGATGATGCCGCTCATCACCACGGCCAAACCGGCGAACAGCCAGCGCTGCCAGCCGCCGGCGTTGGCCAGGAAGCTGAAGGCGGCGCCGGTGTTATGGGCGTAAGTCAGGTTGAAATAAGGCAACAGCGGAATCGACTCGTAGAGTTGCATCGTCGCGTCGACCGCCAGTTTGCTGGCCTGGTCCAATACCAACACCAGCGCGGACAGCCATGACCACTTAAGCATACAAACGGGTCTCGCCGGCACCGGCCACGTTCTCGACGCAACGGCCGCACAACTCCGGATGTTCCGGATGTTCGCCGATGTCGTAGCGCTGGTGCCAGCAACGCACGCATTTTTGTTGTTCCGAGACGCTGACCTTGACCTTCAAGCCGTCGATGTCGGTCGCGACCGCATCGTCCGGGCAGAATTGCATATCGGAAACGCCGGCGTTCGAGGTAATGAAGACGAAGTGCAGCTCCTTGCCCAATTTATTCAATTCGGCAGCGTAGGCCTCGTCACAATACAGCTCGACCTCGGCATTCAGCGACGCACCGATGGCTCCGGCTTTACGCAAAGCTTCCAGTTCCTTGGACACCGCCGCGCGCACTGCCATGACTTTGTCCCAAGTGTCGCGGTTGATCGCGGCGTCGGCCTCCAGCGGGAACAGGCCTTGGTACCAGGTTTCCATAAATACCGATTCGCCGCGTTGGCCGGGAATAAATTGCCAGATTTCGTCGGCAGTGTAACTGGTGATCGGTGCCAGCCAGCGCGCCAGTGCCTCGACCACGTGGTACATTGCGGTCTGGCCGGAGCGGCGTGCCAGGCAATCTTCCTTGGCGGTGTATTGCCTGTCCTTGACGATGTCCAGATAAAACCCGCCCAAGTCGATGCTGCAGAAGTTCAGCACTTTTTGGTAGATGACCTGGAATTGGTACTCGTCGTAAGCGGCCTTGATTTCTTCCTGCAACTGCCATGCCTTGTCGACCACCCAGCGGTCCAGTGCCAGCAGATCGTTTTTGCCGACCTGATGTTGCGCCGGATCGAAACCGTCCAGGTTTGCCAGTAAAAAGCGCGCGGTATTGCGCAAGCGGCGATAGGCGTCGGAGGTACGTTTCAAAATTTCGTCGGAGACCGACATTTCGTAGCGGTAGTCGGTACTGGCCACCCAAAGCCGCAACACGTCGGCGCCCAGCGATTTCATCACCGTTTGCGGCAGCACCACGTTGCCCTTGGATTTAGACATTTTCTTGCCTTCGGCGTCGACCGTGAAACCGTGGGTCAATACTTCCTTATACGGCGCGACGTCGTTCATGGCGACGGAAGCCATCAACGAGGACTGGAACCAGCCGCGGTGCTGGTCCGAGCCTTCCAGATACAGATCGGCCGGAAAGCGAAGTTGTTCGCGTCGTTCCAATACGGCGGCGTGGGTCACTCCGGAGTCGAACCACACATCCAGGGTATCGGCGACTTTTTCGTAGTGTTCGGCTTCAGCGCCGAGCAGTTCCGCTGCATCCAGTTCGAACCAAGCGTCGATGCCTTGTTGCTCGATGCGTTGCGCCACTTGTTCGATCAATTCGGCGCTGCGCGGATGCAATTCGCCGCTTTCTTTATGCACGAAAAACGCAATCGGCACGCCCCAGGTGCGCTGGCGGGAAATGCACCAATCCGGGCGGTTGGAGATCATCGCTTCGATCCGCGCTTGGCCCCAGTCGGGAATCCAATCGACGCGCTTGACTTCGTTCAATGCCGTGTCGCGCAAGCCGTTTTGGTTCATCGAAATAAACCATTGCGGCGTGGCGCGGAAGATGATCGGCGTTTTGTGGCGCCAGCAATGCGGATAGCTGTGCAGCAACGCGTGGTGGTGCAGTAACTTGCCGCGTTCGCGCAGCACGTCCAACACCTTGTCGTTGGCGCTGAATACGTGCTGGCCGGCGAACAATTCGGTGCCGGGCAAAAACACGCCGTTGCTGCCGACCGGATTGTCGACCGGCAAGTCGTATTTCATGCCGACCACATAGTCTTCCTGGCCGTGGCCGGGCGCGGTATGCACAGCGCCGGTGCCGGCATCGGTGGTGACGTGGTCGCCGAGGATGATCGGCACTTGGCGGTCGTAGAACGGATGTTGCAGCAACAAACCTTCCAGCGCGTTGCCCTTGCAATAGCCGACGATGTGGTGCTCGCCGATGCCGTAACGTAACACCGCATCTTTTAATAATGCTTCAGCCAGCAACAGCCGTTCGGTTTGGCCGTCGATTTCACATTGCACGACGGCGTATTCCAGTTCCGGATTCAACGCCACCGCCTGGTTGGCGGGCAAGGTCCACGGCGTGGTGGTCCAGATCACCACCGACAGCGGGCCTTGGCCTTCGCGGTCGCCGGCATGGTGGCACTTGGCCATAAAGGCATGCTCGTCGACCACGGCAAAGCGCACGTCTATGGCCGGCGAATGCTTGTCCTCGTATTCGACTTCAGCCTCGGCCAGCGCCGAGCCGCAATCGGTACACCAGTGCACCGGCTTGAAACCCTTGCTCAAATGGCCTTTGGCGGCGATACGGCCCAAGGCGCGGACGATGTCGGCTTCGAAGGCGAAATCCATAGTCAAATATGGATTGTCCCAATCGCCCAACACGCCGAGGCGGATGAATTCTTCTTTCTGAATGCCGACTTGCTTCTTGGCGTAGGCGCGGCATTCCTTGCGGAACTCGGCCGGCGACACTTTAACGCCGGCCTTGCCGACCGACTTTTCCACCATCAATTCGATAGGCAAACCATGGCAGTCCCAACCCGGTACATAGGGCGCGTCGAAACCGGCCAGGGTTTTGGATTTGACGATAATGTCCTTCAGGACTTTATTGACCGCGTGACCAATGTGAATCGCACCGTTGGCATAGGGAGGGCCGTCGTGCAAAATGAATTTGGGCCGGCCGGCGCAAGCTTCGCGAATCTTTTGATACAGCTGGTTTTCGTTCCACTGTTTCAGCATCTCCGGCTCGCGCTGGGCCAGGTTAGCCTTCATTGCAAATTCGGTCTTGGGCAGGTTCAGGGTTTGTTTATAATCGATGGTCATGGTGATTTCTGCGTTGCATTCCGGCGCGCTGTCGCCGGCAACGGCCGCCGAAGCCCAACGCTTGCGCCGATTTGCCGAACGGTTCGATAACGGTAAACGCGCGATTCTAGCACCAACCGGCAAGCGCTATAAAGCGCCGGCTGCGCGAAGCAGGGAGCTGCAATGTTGAGGGAATAGCCTTGCAGGGCCGCCGCCGGCATTTTCGGCGGCGGGCGCAGGCGGCGACTCAGGCCCGGTTGCGCAGCCAGTAAAGCCCGTACACCGCGCCAATCAGGATGCTGACGCCGATTGCCGCCAGCGGGTGGTCGTATCCGGAAGCGTTTGCCCCGGAGACCGTGTCGAACACCAGCAGATTTGCCGCCCAGGAATGCGCCGGACCGGCCGCCGCAGCCATTGCGCAAATGCTAAATAACCACCACAGGCTTTTTTTTGGCATGATACCGCTCCCGGTTGAATTTATTGTTATAGTTTTGATTCGCTATCATATTAGCGGCAAAACCGGGCCGCGCAAACCTTTTTTTGATTCCTGATTTCGGGTGATCCTTATGCATAGAAAACCAGCCCAAACCTCGGTAGAAATTAGCGGCCTGATCGCCGAACGCTGGAGCCCGCGCGCATTTGCCGCCGACCTACCGGTCAGCCGGCGCGACTTGACCGCGTTAATGGAAGCGGCGCGTTGGGCGCCGTCGTGTTTTAACGACCAGCCCTGGCGCTTTATCGTTTGCGACAAATTCAGCGACGGCGAAGCCTGGCAAATCGCGCTGTCCACCGTTGCCGAAAAAAACCGGTTATGGGCGCACAATGCGCCGGTGTTGTTGCTGGCGGTAGCGATGCATAACTTCAACCACAACGGCAAGCCGAACCGTTGGGCGCCTTACGATACCGGCGCCTCCTCCCTGAGCATTTGTATCCAGGCCACCGCTTTGGGATTGGCGGCCCACCAAATGGGCGGTTTCGATGCCGATCTGGCCCGGCAAAGTTTCGGCCTGCCGGAAGACTGCACGCCGATGGCGATGATCGCGGTCGGCTACCCGGCGGATGCCTCGATATTGCCCGAGGATTTTCAGGCCGGCGAGCGCGGCGAACGCAGCCGGGCGGCTTTGGAGCAGCGCTTCTATTGCGGACACTGGGGCAAAGTCTTCGACTAATCCGTATTCTTAACATCCAATCCGGCGGTTCGGCATGTTGGCGAAATCTGCAAAAACATCGTATGCGCGCAGCCTGATCGAGGCCAGCCTGGATCCGTTGGTGACGATCAGCGCCGACGGCAAGATCATGGACGTTAACAGCGCCACCGAAAAAGTCACCGGCGTGCCGCGCAAGGAACTGATCGGCAGCGATTTTTCCAGCTATTTCACCGATCCGCAAAAAGCCCAGGACGGCTACCGCCTGGCCTTCTCGCAAGGCAAAGTCACCGATTATCCGCTGGCGATCTGCCACGCCTCCGGCAAGATCACTGAAGTTCTGTACAACGCCACGGTCTACCGCGACGAAGACGGCAATATCGCCGGCATTTTCGCGGCGGCCCGCGATGTCACGGCTTTGAAAAAAGCCCAGCGCGAACTGGAAGCGGCGATCTTGCACATGCAATTGATCCGGGAAATGACCGATCTGTTGCAAAGCTGCCAGAAAATGGACGAAGCCTATCCGATCATGAAAGCGGCCTTCATGCGCTTGTTTCCGGAATCCAACGGCGGCCTGTATATGCTGGACGCGGCCGGCAATTCGCTGGTAATGGCAGATTGCTGGGGCGATATCCGGCTGGAGGCGGTGTTCAATCCCGACGAATGCTGGGGAATGCGCCGCGGCCGCATCCATCTTGCCGGTTGCTGCAATTCGATCAACCCGGTCTGCGGCCATGTCCGCGCCGATGCCGGCCCCTATCTGTGCATCCCGTTGTTGGCCCACGCCCGCGGCCTGGGATTGATCTATATCGAGCCTCGTTTCGCCGACCCGAACGGCGACGGCATCGAGCGGATGCTGTCGATTGCCGAAGCGGCGGCGGACAGCGCCCGCTTGGCGCTGGCCAACCTGACGTTGCGGGAAGAACTGCACGAATTATCGATCCGCGACCCGTTAACAGGTTTGTTCAACCGCCGCTTTCTGGAAGAGGTACTGGACCGGGAACTGCTGCGGATGCGGCGGAGCGAGCAAATGCTGGCCGTGGCGATGATCGATATCGACCATTTCAAGATATTCAACGATAACTACGGCCACGACGCCGGCGACGAGGTATTGAAGAAAACCGGCCATTTGCTGAACGGTTTTCGCGAGGGCAGCGACATCGTCTGCCGCTACGGCGGCGAGGAGTTCGTCGTCGTAACCACCGAAGTCGATCCGCAGAAAATTTTACGCCGTCTGGAGGGGCTGCGGCTGGAAGTGGAGCATCTCAGCGTCAAATTCGGAAACCAACAACTTCCCAATCTGAGTGTGTCGATCGGGGTGGCGATTTTTCCGGAACACGGCAGTAACCGGATCGAGCTGCTGAATCGAGCCGACCAGGCACTGTATGTCGCCAAGGAAGCCGGCCGTAACCGGTTGGTTGTGGCTGGCTAAATCGGTTACGGTTTAGGCCGGTAGGCGAAGGGTTTGGCCAGCGGTTCGCCGACGAAAATACCCTGTCCCGGCTGCTGCACGCTTTTCCAATACGCTTCGATCAGGCTGCTGCCGCGCAGGTAAAAATACAGCACCACGCCGGGGTTCGGAAATTTGGCCGGAAAGTTACACGGTTCGACTACCGCGCCGTAACTGGCGGTGGCCCCGGCGCGCAGCCATTCGGTGATGCTCATTTGGCCGCCGCCGGACAGCACGCCGCCGGCCGAGGTCAAATGGTCGGCGATCGCCCCCGGCAGATAACGGTTTTCGTCCAGATGCGGCACATGGGTCAGGCCGGTGAAATAAAACATCACGTCCTGGCGGCCGCTGATGTAGTCCTGTTCCAGATAGTGCACCGGCCAGAAATTCTGCATCGCCTCTGCCACTTTGGGAAAGATTTGGGCACGCGAACTGCGCGCCTTGTCCGAGGTTTTCAGCAAATAAGCCGCACCCTGCGGATGCGAATAATCGGCAGCGACGCCGGTATCGATCAACCTCTTGGCGTCTTCGAAGGTTTTGCCGGCCACCGCCATGGTCGGCCGCCAAGCGTGGGCCTTAAACGGTTTGTCGGTTTCCGAGGTGAAATAAGGGCTGTTGCGCGTGGTTTGGCAGCCTTTGGCGCAAAACGCCGGATCGTAACCGGCCGCGAACGCGGTCGTGATCGACATGCAATCCACCCGGAACGGCAGCAGCCAGGTCAACGCAAACGCCTGCACATGGGCCGGAGTTTGTTGGTCGACTTGCCGCTTCAACGCCTCGAAGGTGCCTTGCGACATCACCGCCTGCCGCGGCGGAAACTGCAGATGGATAATCTGCTCGGCCGGAATTTGCCGCTGCTGGCGGTAATATTCGCCGATTTGCCGGCTCAGCGGGTCGGCGTCGTTGACGATCACCGCCAAATCCCGTCCCGTCAGCGCCGGCGCCGGCCGGTACAACGGCGAAATCGCTTCGGCCTGGACGTTGGTGCCATGCCAGCAGGCCAGAGCCAGTACCAGTGGTAGCAATCGAATCAGTTTGGCGTAGAACACGCGAGTCTCCTCCAGGAAGGGCCTGCTCGGCTTGAGATAGCCGCGGCCGGCGAAACGCCGAGCATAGCCGACGCCGGTTCGATTTCAAACCTAGCCGCTGCCGATACTCGATCCAGTCGCCAAATAATATGCACGGCGCCGATCCGGTTCGGCAAGCGGCAGCCCACGATTTTTGCCGACCGGCGCCGCGGCGGTTTCAAGTACAATCCGGGCTTCATTGCCGCGGCCGCTTCCGCCGCATCGTTTGCAATCGGGAACGATCTCCGCTTGACGCCAAAGGCGCAACGGCGATTGCCCGCCAAGCCGAGAGCCATTATGACCACGATCCGCCAAGACGATTTCATCCAAAGCATCGCCGATGCCTTGCAGTTCATTTCCTATTACCATCCCAAAGATTTTATCCACGCCTTGTATGCCGCCTACCAAAAAGAGCAAGGTCCGGCGGCGAAGGATGCGATGGCGCAGATTTTGATTAATTCCCGGATGTGCGCCGAAGGCCGCCGGCCGATTTGCCAGGATACCGGCATCGTCACCGTGTTTTTAAAAATCGGCATGGATGTGCGCTGGGACGCGAAATTGAGCGTGACCGAGATGGTCAACGCCGGCGTGCGCCAAGCCTACCTGCATCCGGACAACGTGCTGCGCGCGTCGATTCTGGCCGATCCGGCCGGCAAGCGCATCAACACCAAAGACAACACGCCGGCGGTGGTGCATATGGAACTGGTACCCGGCGATAAGCTGGAAGTGGAAGTGGCAGCGAAAGGCGGCGGTTCGGAAGCCAAATCCAAATTCGTCATGTTGAATCCTGCCGACAGCATCGTCGATTGGGTATTAAAAACCGTGCCGACCATGGGCGCCGGTTGGTGCCCGCCCGGAATTCTCGGCATCGGTATCGGCGGCACCGCCGAAAAAGCCATGATTTTGGCCAAGCAGGCCTGCATGGGCTCTATAGACATTCAGGATTTAATCGCGCGCGGCCCAAGCAATGCACTGGAAGAACTGCGGTTGGAGCTGTACGACAAAGTCAACGCGCTGGGCATCGGCGCTCAGGGCTTGGGCGGTCTGACCACGGTGCTGGACGTGAAAATCCTGGACTACCCGACCCACGCCGCCAACAAGCCGGTGGCGATGATCCCCAACTGCGCCGCCACCCGCCACGCCCATTTCATCCTGGACGGTTCCGGCCCGGCGATTTTGACGCCGCCCAAATTATCCGACTGGCCGGAAATCACCCAATCCGCCAGCAGCGCCCGCCGGGTCAATATCGATGGTCTGACCAAGCAAGACATTGCCGACTGGAAACCCGGCGAAACCCTGCTGCTCAGCGGCACTTTATTGACCGGCCGCGACGCCGCCCATAAGCGCATAGTCGATTTATTGAACAAGGGCGAACCGTTACCGGACGGCGTCGATTTAACAGACAAATTTATCTACTACGTCGGCCCGGTCGATCCGGTGCGCGACGAAGTGGTCGGCCCGGCCGGCCCCACGACGGCGACGCGGATGGACAGTTTTACCGACACCGTGCTGGAACAGACCGGCCTGCTGGGCATGATCGGCAAATCCGAGCGCGGCCCGCAAGCGATAGCCGCCATCGCCAAACATAAAGCGGTGTATCTGATCGCGGTCGGCGGCGCGGCCTATCTGGTGTCCAAAGCCATCAAACAGGCGCGGGTCGTGGCTTTTCCTGAACTGGGCATGGAAGCGATTCACGAATTCGTGGTCGAAGACATGCCGGTCACCGTGGCGGTCGATAGCCGCGGCGAGTCTATTCATAACAGCGCGCCTAAGCTGTGGCAGGCCAAAATCGGCAAAATCAAGCTGGTGGTGGAGTAGGGATGGCGCGCAAGCGCTGGTTTTAAGCTGCCGCGCCGGCACTGGCGCCTGCGCTTTGGCCGAGGCGGCGCAATCGTAAAAATGCGGCAAATCCCCTGTTTTTTCGAGTGCCGGTGGGGATTTCGGATTTTGAAACGTCTTAACTGACGAGGCCCTGCATGCAAGGGGCCCGCCATACCGTTTTCCACCGCCATTAACCGACGCATGCCATTACTCCGCAAACCGGCCTCGAATTTAAAGCTCTGCGCTTGGCTGGTAGCGGCGGCGTGCGCTTGCCAGCCATTGCCGCCGCGCGATCCGCAGGATTTAGCCTTTGCTGCGCCGCAGCAGTGGTCGGACCGGCCGGCCGCAGCGGAGCAGACGGTAGCGGCTTGGCTGGATAGCTTCGCCGATCCGCAGTTGAGCGCGTTAGTGGCCGCCGGCCTGGACGGAAATTTCGATTTGCAGGCCGCCGCGGCCCGCATCGATGCCGCCCGCGAACAAGCGGTGGTGGCTGGCGCCGGGCGTTGGCCGCAAGCTTATTTCAATCCCGGTTACCAGCGCAGCCGCGATTTCGGCGTCGAATCCGGCCAGTTTTCGGCATTGTTCAATCTGAGTTGGGAACTGGACGTCTGGGGTCGGATCAAGGCCGGGCAGCAGGCTGCCGTCAGTAACGCCGCAGCGGTTGCCGACGATTATCTGGCCGCCCGCTTATCGCTGGCGGCGCGGATTGCCCAAACCTATTTCGCGTTGAGCGAAGCCCGGTTACAAGCCAGCGTTGCGGCGCAATCGGTGCACGACCGCGGCGTGATCGCCAATCTGGTACGCGGCCGCTTCAACAAGGGCCTGACCCGCGGCCTGGATTTGCGCTTGGTGTTGACCGACTTGGCGAATGCCGAAGCGCAACTGGCGCAAGCCGACAACGAAGTGCAATTGTTGGCGCGGCAACTGCAAACCTTGCTCGGCCGTTACCCGGACGGGCGCATAGTCCAAACCGAAGCGAGCCGCGAATCCGGCTCGGCGCCGAAAAGCTTGCCGGAGCCGCCGCCGGGCCTGGCCGCCGGTCTGCCGGCCGAGCTGCTGCAACGCCGCCCGGACATCGCTGCCGCCTTCAAACGCCTGCAGGCCGCAGATTCGGGTTTGGAAAGCGCCGAGAAAGCCTTGCTGCCGCGGGTGACGTTGACAGCCGCCGGCGGCACCGCAAGCCCGGCCCTGGCCGAAATTGTCGATCCGCGCGCCGCGGCCTGGAATCTGGCGGCCGGCCTGGCCCAGCCTTTGTTCACCGGCGACCGCTTGCAAGCCGAGATCCGGTTGAACCAGGCCAGAGTTCGCGACGCCTACCAGCAATACCAAAGCGTGGTGCTGGCCGCGTTCCGCGAAGTCGAACAAGCCTTGGCCGCCGAAGTTCGCTTGCGCGAACAGGAACAGGCGCTACGCGAGGCGGTCGAGCAAACCGAAGCCAGCCGCAAGCTGGCGGTGTATTCCTACCAGCAGGGCTTGATCGAAATTCTGACCTTGCTGGACAGCTACCGCAGCACCTTGAACGCGCAAAGCGCGCATCTGGCGGTGCAGCGCCAATTATTGGCCAATCGCATCAACTTGTATTTAGCCGTGGGCGGCCCGGTGTGAACGATAAATCCCGTTGGTTACAAATTCTTTTGCCGGCCGCCGTATTGAGCGCGGCAGTCGGCGCCGCTTGGGCGATGATCGCCTTGCGGCCCGGCAGTTTACCGGCGCCGGCCGAGCCGCCGGTACCGCAGGTCGAGGTCGTCGCTGCCCGGCCGCAAACCTTGAAACTGAACGTGCAGTCGCAAGGCGTGGTCGCGCCGCGCGAAGCGATAGACTTGATCGCCCAAGTCGCCGGAAAAGTCGACCGGATCCACCCGGCGCTGGTGTCCGGCGGCTTTTTCAAGGCCGACGAGGTGTTGGCGACCATCGATCCGCGCGACTACGACTACGCCATCGTTGCCACTCAGGCCAAGATCGCCGAAGCCAAACGGGTGTTGATCAACGAACGCGCCCAGGCCGAGCAGGCGCTGAGCGAATGGCAGGCCTTGGGCCAGGGCGAAGCCAGCGATCTGGCCTTGCGCAAGCCGCAACTGGCCGAAGCCGAGGCCAAATTGCAAGCCGCCGAAGCCGATCTGGCCAAGGCCAAACTGGACCGTAGCCGCTGCGAAATCCGCGCGCCGTTTTCCGGGCGGGTGTTGAGCAAACAAATCGGCCGCGGTCAGTTTCTACCGGCCGGCGCCAGCATCGCCCGGATTTACGCCAACGACATCGCCGAAATCCGGCTGCCGGTCGGCATCAACGAATTGGCCTTTCTGGATTTGCCGTTAAGCGCATCCGGGCCGGCGGCGCATTGGCCGGCCGTTACGTTGAGCGCGGAAATGGCCGGCAAGCCGCAAATCTGGCAGGGCCGCATCGTCCGCAGCGAAGCCGAACTGGATAGCAGCAGCGGCCAGTTGTTTCTGGTCGCTCAAGTCGAACAGCCCGATAACAGCCGCGACGGCGGCGCACCGCTGCTGAGCGGCTTGTTCGTGCAAGCCGAGATCGAAGGCGTGGCCCGCGCCGGGCTGTATGCCTTGCCGCGCAACGCTTTGAACAATCTGCAGCAGGTCAAACTGGTCGATGCCGACCGGCGTTTGGTTTTCCGCGACGTGGAAGTCCTGCGCAGCGAACCGGACCGCGTCGTGGTCAAATCCGGATTGCAAGCCGGCGAGCGCATCGTGGTCTCGGAATTGCCGCTGCCGGTGGCCGGCATGCGGGTCGAAATCGCGCCGAGTCAGCCATGAGCGGCTCGCAAGGCGCGGCCCGTCTGGGCGGGCTCTTGGCCTGGTTTGCCGGCAATCCGGTTGCGGCCAATTTGTTGATGCTGCTGATTCTGGCCGGCGGCGTGATCGGCATGCTGGATGTCGATAAGGAAGTGTTCCCGCGCTTCAGTCCGCATCAGATCGAAATTACCGCGGCGTTTCCCGGCGCCGGGCCGTCCGAAGTCGAGGAAGCGGTGTGCATCCCGATCGAAGAGGCGGTGCACGACCTGCCCGGCATCAAGCATTTGCACGGCGAAATTCAGGGCGACACCTGCACGCTGGCGGTGGAGATAATGCCCGACCGGGACCGCGAGCAAATGATGGCCTTGCTGCGCGCCAGGGTGCAAGCCATTCCGCGCCTGCCCAAGCAACTGGAAAAAATCGACGTATTGCCGGCCGACCGTAAGGATGACGACGGCGTGATTTGGGTGGCGCTGCACGGCGACACCGACGCTTTTAAATTGCAGCAGTTCGGCGACCGTATTCAGCAACGGTTATCGACGATTCCCGGCGTCAGCCGGGTGCGCAATTACGGCGAACGCAATTACGAGATCGGCATCGAAGTCGCGCCGGAACAAATGCGCAAATACCAACTGACGCTGGACGATGTGACCCAGGCGGTGCGTGCCGCGTCGGTCGATCTGCCCGGCGGCCTGGTGCGCAACCCGGATGGCGAGCTGTTGCTGCGGGTGGCCGGCCGGGCCAAGGATGCCGACGCGGTCGGCGCCTTGGTCATCAAGACCTTGCCGGACGGCAACCGGCTGCGGCTGGACCAGATCGCCACGATCCGCGACGGCCTGGAAGAGCGCCTGTACGACTGGCGCCACAACGGCGAGACCGCGCAGGGCTGGGAAGTCCACACCGAACGCGACAGCGTCGCGGTGGCGCGCAAGGTCAAGGCGGAGGTGGCGGCCATCCGCGCCGGTCTGCCGGAAGGCTTGCGCTTGATTACCTGGTGGGACGATTCCCAGGCCTACGACGAACGCATCGGCACCTTGCTCGAAGACGGCCTGAGCGGCTTCCTGCTGGTCTGCCTGGTGTTGACCTTGTTTCTGCGGGTAAGGGTGGCGTTGTGGGCCGGGGTCGGCATCTTTACTTCGGTGCTGGGCGCGTTCTGGCTGATGCCGGCGCTGGATATTTCGCTGAACATGCTGTCGCTGTTCGGCTTTTTATTGGCGATGGGTGTGCTGGTCGACGATGCCATCATCATCGGCGAAAGCGTGCACAGCCGGCAAATCGAAGGCGGCGAAACGCCGCTGCAAGCTGCGGTCAACGGCGTGCGTGCGGTGGCGCTGCCGGTCACGCTGTCGGTGTTGATCGTGCTGGTGGCGTTTCTGCCGGGTCTGTATCTGCCGGGCTGGGCCGGGCAAATGATGCGGCCGATTTGCCTGATTATGATCTTGACCCTGGTGTTCTCGCTGGTCGAGGCGCTGTTGATCCTGCCTTCGCATTTGGTCGCGCCGGTGCAGGCACCGGCCGCCGGCAACGCCTTGCACCGGCTGCGCACCCGCTTGAACGGCGGGCTGGACCGCTGCGTCGAGCGGGTTTATCGGCCGTTGCTGGCGCTGGCCTTGCGCTGGCGCTATTTGACCGTGGCGCTGTTCGCGGCCCTGCTGATTATCTGCTGGGGGCTGGTAGCCAGCGACCGGGTGCGGCAATCGATCAATCCGGACGTATCCAAGGACAGCTTTTGGGTCTCGATCCGCCTGCCGCAAAGCGCGCCTTATAGCGAGACGAAGGCCCTGGCTACCCGGGTCGAAAATGCCTTGTTCGAATTGCGCGACGAATTGGACGGCGTGCCGCCCGGCGCCGGCAAGCGCGGTCACGATCCGGAGCATAGCGTGATCGTCGGCGTCGAAACCATCGTCTGGGAGCACGGCGCCGGCCTGTGGCTGGAACTGTCGGCGGCCGGCCGCCAGCGCATCAAGGTCGAAGATTTCATCCGCGACTGGCGCAAACGCATTGGCGAGATCAATCTCGGCCAGGTCGATTTCATTTTCAAGGAAGGCGACGAACCTTACGATTTGGAACTGACGGTCGGCGCCGACAATCCGGCCCAGCTCGGCCCGGCGGTGGAACAGCTCAAGCAACAGATCAAGGGCTTTCGCGGCGCCTATGACGTGATCGATTCCGGCGAGCCCGGCAAACCGGAAATCCATTTGACCCTGAAGCCCGAAGCCGAACGGCTGGGCATGCGCCTGGAACAACTGGCCGAGCAGGTCCGCAACGGCTATTACGGCGAGGAAGTACACCGCTTCATGCGCGGCCGCAAGGAAGTCAAGGTGATGGTGCGCTACCCGCTACGCGAGCGGCGCTCGCTGGAACAACTGAATGCTCAGCCGGTGCGGCTGCCGAATGGTGCCAGCGCGCCGCTGGCCAGCCTGGCCGATGTGGAAGTGCTGCAAGGTTACGCCCGCATCGTGCGCGAAGACCGGCAGCGGGTGCTGAAGGTCCAGGCCAGGGTCGATCCGACGCTGGCCGACGCCAACGAAGTCTACGCGGTACTGGAGCGCGAAGTGTTCCCGGCCCTGGAAAGCCGTTTTCCCGGCCTGAACCTGCAAATCGGCCAACAGCGCCAGGAACAGAAACAACTGCTGGCGGCCTTCGGCAAAAACACGCTGATCGCGCTGTTGGTGATTTACGCGTTGATCGCGGTGCCGTTCCGCTCCTACGCCAAACCGCTGATCTTTCTGCTGGCCGCGCCGGTGGCCTGGTGCGGCGCGGTGTTGGCGCACTGGGCCGCCGGCCTGCCGTTGTCGATGGAATCCTTGGTCGGCATGATCGCCGCCAGTGGCGTCGTCGTCAACGATAGCCTGGTGCTGCTGGATTATCTGCGCCAGCACGACGGCGACCAGCGGCCGGTGGATGCACTAATCGCCGAAGCCTGCTGCTCCCGCTTCCGGCCTATCCTGCTGGCCTTCCTGACCAACTTCGCCGGCTTCCTGCCCACCCTGCTGGAAACCAGCCCGCAAGCCCAATTCCTAATCCCGATGACCCTGTCGCTCTCGGCCGGCCTGCTGATCGGTATGGCCGCCAGTTTGATTTTGACCCCGGCGTGTTATGCGTTGTTGGGGGAGAGGTGAGTTGGGTGTCGCTGCGAACCGGCACTACGCGCGGTTGCAGCCTACCGTTCAACCTGATTCAATGCCGGCAAGTTGATGCTGGCCTATTCTATTTACTTGGCTCCAATGATATACGGAAACTATCAATAACTAGTCAAATCCAAAGGAGTAAATATGACCCAAGCAGTGTGTTTTAAATGCGGAGAAATCAAGTTTGGGGCTTTCGTGCTCTGCCCTAATTGCAACGCAAGGCCTGCAGCGGATGAGGAGCTAATTCTTTCCTTGGCGATGACGGACCACTACTTCGATCTTGCTACCATGAAACAAATGGGTGCGGCAATCAAAAATGGTAACCCCCCTCATCTTGACGAAAAGTCTCGCCAAGACCTTCAGAAGCAATTGGAGGAATTCAAAAAAATGCCAATGAGCAGCCTTATTACTGGTAAAGGTTCGATCCCTGCTAAGAGAAAAAGCAAATGGTGGCCATTTTAAGAGACTAATACACAGGAGAAGAAATGCGCATCGAACTAAACAAGTATCAGAGAGCCGCTCTTTTTGTTACAGCTGCAGTAATAGTTTTCGTTCAATTTGCCCAATTTGATCATGAAGGGTTTGAGGGCTACGGCTGGGCGTTTTCGTTTCTTATAGCAGGAGGGTTGATCGTCGTCGGCCTCGCAAAGAATTCCCGCTTTGATTTTCTTGCAAAAGCACCCGTGCAAAGCATCGTTCTACCCAGCAAAGACGAGCTAGAAGCGGGGTATGCAGTTCTTCGCGAAAATGCAGAGGTCTTGGCCGTCGAGGTTGAGCAACGAGCAAACATGCTTGCCGATGCTCTCATTAAAGAAGAGAATGAAATGACGAAAGGGTTAGTTCATACCATTCAAGGGAGCAAAGAACTGGGCGACAAGTTTGTCGAGCAGTTGAACATGCACATTCGGGAGCGCTGCATATATTTAATGTTGGGGCTGGTGGGAATGAGAAGGTCAAAAGGGAACAAGATGTACATAACTGGCATCGAGTTTAAAACCCTCCAAGAGAAAATCTATAAAAAACTTATTGAAGTGGCAGTTGCCTCTCATCGCCTCATGCCAGTTCCGATGGAAATAAATACAGAGGCTCTTTCAACGGCAATGCTGGAAGACATTCAGCAAATCAGAAAAACAATTACTCAATACTGTGTTGCTTGTGAATCAAAACTTCCTGATCCAGAAACATCGCTGCTTGAATGGTTTGAGTCAAAGTGCGGACTAAAAATAAAAGGAAATCCGCAAATTTCTCAGGTGCTATTCCAAGACAATGCCAATCCGTAAGGCGGAAGCCGGCAGGTGTTCCGCCGAATGGAAGCTAAAACGAGCCATGAAATATGCATTTTGAATGGGATCCGAAAAAAGCCACAGCAAACCGGCGCAAACATGGTGTTACCTTTGAAGAAGCGAGCAGTGCATTGCGCGATGTATTTTCGGCTAGTGCGCATGACCCTGACCATTCAGATGACGAGGATCGATTTGTAACCTTTGGTATTTCCTCCCAAGGACGATTACTTACGGTGGCACATACCGATAGAGGTAATGCGATTCGCATCATTTCGGCACGACTTGCGACTAATATTGAGAGGCAAATTTATGAAGAAGGTTAAATCAGAGATGGCTGACGAACTCAGACCAGAATACAACCGATCAGATTTCAGTGAAATCGTGCGCGGCAAATATGCAAACCGGATCAAAGAAGAGACCAATGTAGTGCTTCTTGAGCCTGATATTGCAGAAGCTTTTCCAAATGATGAAGCGGTAAACAAAGCACTTCGGTATTTGCTGGAAGTGGCAAAAACATCGACCAGCCTAACCCAACGCTCCAGCGGACTCCGCTAACGCTTCGCCGCTGAGCTCTGCGTTAGCTATTAAAACGAGCACCTATGGACGAAATCTGCAACAACATCCTTCGGCATTATCTGGAGTCATCCCGTTTCAACGGGGCTCGGATTGATGGCTCATGGGATCGTTCAGTAATTCGGTCACCTATCGAAACTGGAACCCTCGAAATAGTTGGCCCAGGCATGTTCCCCAACCCCTATATCAGGCCAATATCCTTGCGACTTTTTATTTTGTCTTGACAATTGGAATGTCGTCGTCCTCGATTCCGCTAGCGCTCCATCGAGGCTACGCAAGGCCAGCCAGCCGCGTAGGGTACGCACCGCGTACCTTTTCGCTTCGCTGGCGATAACAGCCTGTAGTCCGCATCGCGTACTTTTCTGTCTTCATCTCCGGACTCCTCTTAAGGTACGCGTTGCGTACCCTACATCTGCCTAGCAAGTAGCCTCGATGCAATCGAGGATTCGAAGGCTATACCCTATACAAATCGCCGATGTTAGTTTCGTGACCGAACCGCCGACACCCTCGATTCCGCTAGCGCTGCATCGAGGCTACGCGAGGCCAGTCCGCCCGATAGCTCGTAGGTCGGGTTAGCGAAGCGTAACCCGACCCAAAGCCGGCTAGACAAGCGCCTCTTTTAGCCGTTCAATTCCGGAATGTTGGCGGCTAAGCGGGAGCGCAACAAACTTAGCTGCCTTTGCAATTCGTCTTCGGCATCGCCGATATTTTTAAACGCCTGCAACACTTTTTGATCGTTCAGTGCGTCCGGATAATGTGCTTCGACGAAATCCAGAATTTCGGCGTCCATTTCGCTCATGCTTTTGACCATTGCGTCCAGCTTGTCCAATACCGCGCGGAGTTCGTTTAAATCTTTAGCCATAAATCTCTCGTTAATTTAGAGGGTTATCGTTAGCCGGCCGTTCGGCGCCATTGCCTATGCGGCCCGGTCAATCCGGCATAGTTGGCCGAATTCTGTTCAGCGCCACCTCCACACTCGATGGTTTAAGGCGCTCGTTCCAGCAAGGCGTTGCGGGCTTCGGTGATTCGGATAAATTGCTCGTGGCTGCCGCCGGCGTCGGGATGGGCCTTTTGGGCCAGGCGGCGAAATGCGGCTTTGATTTGCGAGGCTTCGAGCAAGCCGTCGAGCGGCAGGTGTAAGGTCTCGCGATGGCGGCGGTCGCTGAATCGGCGCTCCGGACCGGATTGCCGAAAGCGGCCGGAGTTGAATTGGGCTTGATAGTCGGACAGTCTTTCCTGGGCCTCGCGCCGCAGTTTTAACGATTCCCGGCGCAGTTCCACTTGGTCTTCCTGCCATTTTTGCCGGGACATGACGGTGCAAGCCGCGAAGCTTATCCGGCCGTTCGCGAGTAGATCGTCCAGGTTGAACGGTCCGACCATGTCGTAGGGTTCCTCCAACCACGCGCTGGTGCCATGCGGACCGGCTGCGATCCGGCCGACCGTCACCGTATCGACGACGCCGAATGAGCCGTTCCAGATGACCCATAACTCTTCGTGTTCCGGTTCCGGATTGCAATGCATGGTATTTGCCTGGTCAGCGAATAAAACAGAATGATTCGGTAACGCAGCAAAATGGATACCAAACTCGTCGGAGCCGCGAACTTGGCCGCCAGCCGGCGTTTTGGCGGTACCGGCCAGCGGCTGCTCGCGGTTAAATTAAATATTCGGAAGGATTCGAGCGCCGGAAAACTTACAAACTGTCGGGTTCGAGACAAGCCGGGCGAATACGCTTGTGCCGTTCCAAGACCGGGGTGTGGGGAGTTTTGGCTTGGTAGCGGGTTGGTTAACGCGTTAACCGGCGGGCGAACGGAATTTCTTCCAGTCATGCGTTTTCAGGAAATCGACCCAATCCAAGCGGCATAAATTGCGCTGGCCTGAGATAATAAGCCCTGCGTCGTTTCTACAAATTTGCCGTATCCGTGTCTCCCAAACTCAACCCGCAACAACTTGCCGCCGTTAAAACCGTCGATCGTCCGCTGCTGGTGCTGGCCGGCGCCGGTAGCGGCAAGACCCGGGTCATTACCGAGAAAATTGCCTATTTGGTGCAGCAAGGCACGCCGGCGCGGCATATCGCGGCGGTGACCTTTACCAACAAGGCTGCACGGGAGATGAAAAGCCGGGTCGGCCGCCTGATCGACGACAAACAAAGCCGGGGGTTGCGGGTGTCGACTTTCCATTCCTTGGGTTTGGATATTCTGCGCAAGGAGCACAAAGCGCTGGGTTACAAGGCGGCGATTACCTTGTTCGACGAGCAGGACAAGTTGAGTTTGTTGAAGCAATTGATCGGCCACGGTGCGGACGGCTGCGACATCGATGCCGCCGAGAGTTACAACCATAAGATAGGCCAGTGGAAAAACTCCTTCGTCAGCCCGGAACAGGCGCTGAACCGGGCTGAGGATGCCGAAACCGCGGCGGCGGCGCGCTTGTACGGACAATTCAACCGCAGTTTGAAGGCTTACAACGCGGTGGATTTCGACGACCTGATCGGCCTGCCGGTCGAATTGTTTCAACAGCATCCGGACATTCTGCAGAAATGGCAGAATCGGATTCGCTACCTGTTGGTCGACGAATATCAGGATACCAATATCACCCAATACCAGTTGGTGCGGGCGCTGGCCGGTTCCTTGGGCCGGTTTACCGTGGTCGGCGACGACGACCAGTCGATTTATGCCTGGCGCGGTGCTCAGCCGGAGAATCTGAGCCAGTTGCAGAAGGATTACAACCGCTTGCAGGTAATCAAACTGGAGCAGAATTACCGCTCGGCCGGGCGGATTTTGAAGGTGGCGAACCAATTGATCGCCAACAATCCGCATACCTTCGAGAAGAAATTGTGGAGCGAGTTGGGCTACGGCGAGCCGTTGCGGGTGTTGAGCCACAAAAACGATTTGGCCGAAGCCAAGCAAATCACCGCCGAGATCATTCACCACCGCTTCAAGACCGGCGGCAGTTACGGCGACTACGCCATTCTGTACCGCGGTAACCACCAGTCGCGGCTGTTCGAGAAGGAGTTGCGCGAGAACAACGTGCCCTATTTCATCAGCGGCAGCGCGTCGTTTTTTTCTTATGCCGAAATCAAGGACGTGCTGGCTTATTTGCGCCTGCTGGTCAACGCCGACGACGATGCCGCGTTCTTGCGGGTGATCAATACGCCGCGGCGGGAGATCGGGCCGACCACGTTGGAGAAATTGGGCGCTTATGCCAACGAACGGCATATCAGCCTGTTCCGGGCTTGCTCCGAGTTTGGGTTGCAGCAGCGCTTGTCGGAAAAGTCGGTGCAGCGTTTGACCAAGTTTTGCGACTGGCTGCGGGAAAAGGCCTTGAAAATCGAACGCGGCGATACCTTTGCCGAAATCGAGAAAATGATCGACGAAATCCATTATCCGCAGTGGCTGGACGAAAACAGCAAAACTCCGGCGTCGGCCGAACGCAAATTGAAAAACGTCTACGAATTGGTCGAGTGGCTGCGGCGCATTGCCGGTAAAGAGGAAGGTCGCGAGCAGTCGCTGGCTGAGGTGATCGCCAAGGTGATGTTGCTGGATATCCTGGACCGCAACCAGGAAGAAGAAGCCGGCGACCAGGTCAGTTTAATGACGTTGCACGCGGCCAAGGGCCTGGAGTTTCCGCACGTGTTTCTGATCGGCATGGAGGAAAACCTGTTGCCGCACCAGAACAGCATCGAGACCGGCAATATCGAGGAAGAGCGGCGTTTGGCCTATGTCGGCATTACTCGCGCCCAACAAACCCTGACCTTCAGTTATTGCACCCACCGCAAGCGCTACGGCGAACTGGCGGAATGCGAACCCAGCCGGTTTTTGGGCGAGTTGCCGGAGGAGGATTTGGAGTGGGCCAACCGAAAACAGTTGGCTCCGGAAGAGATCAAGCAGCGCGGCAAGGCCAGCCTGGCCGCGCTGAAATCGATGTTGGCTTGAGGCTTATTGCAGCACCACGAAAAACGCCTCGCCGCCGCGCTGCAGGTTGACCAGCAACGGCGCATTCGGGTTGACCACCTGTTTCATTTCGTCCAGGTTTCTGACCCGGTAGCGGTTGGCGGTGACGATGACGTCGCCGGGGCGCAGGCCGGTTTTCCAGGCTTTGGAGTTTTGCTCGATTTTTTCGATCAGGATGCCTTCCACTTGATCCTTCGGCGTGACGCCGAGCGTGGCGCCGCTCAACACCGGGTGCAGTTTGGCGCCTTCCAGTTGCGGCCGTTTCGGTTTGCCGATTGTGGCTTGCACGGTTTTGCGTTCCTCTCCGCGCATGATGTCCAGCTCGGCGGTATCGCCGACTTGCAATAGGCCGATCGCGTTGCGGATTTGAGCGCTGCCGCCTTTGACATCCTGGCCGTTGATCGCGACGATGATGTCACCCGGTTCCAGGCCGGCTTTTTCGGCCGGCGAGCCGGCTTCGACTCGGCTCACCACCGCGCCGCGCTGGCTTTTCAACGAAAACGCCTTGACCAATTCCGGCGTCAGATCCTGGGTGGTGACGCCGAGCAGGCCGCGCCGTACCTCGCCGTGTTGCACCAAAGATTCCATCAAACGCATCGCCATGTTGGACGGAATCGCGAAGCCGATGCCGACGTTGCCGCCGCTGGGCGCCAGAATTGCCGTGTTCATGCCGACGAATTCGCCGCGCAGATTGACCAGCGCGCCGCCGGAGTTGCCGGGGTTGATCGAGGCGTCGGTCTGGATGAAGTCTTCGTAGCCTTCGATGCCCAGGCCGGAGCGGCCCAAGGCGCTGACGATGCCGGAGGTGACGGTTTGGCCCAGGCCGAACGGATTGCCGATCGCGACGACGAAGTCGCCGACTTTCAATTGGTTGGAGTCGGCGATTTTTAACGCGGTCAGGTTGTCGGCCGGAATTTGGATCACGGCGACGTCGGCTTCAGGGTCGGTGCCGAGCAGTTTGGCGTTAAGCTGGCGGCCGTCGGCCAAGGTCACGGTAATCTTGTCGGCTTTGTCGATCACGTGGTTGTTGGTCAGCACGTAGCCTTGGTCTTTGTCGATGATGACGCCGGAACCCAGGCTGTTGCGTTGTTGCTGCTTGGGGTTGTTGGGGATGTTGAAAAAGCGGCGGAAAATCGGGTCGTTCATCAACGGGTTTTCCTGCATCCGCACATTGGTCGAGGTGGAAATGTTGACGACGGCCGGCATGCTTTGCTCCAGCATCGGCGCCAGCGACGGTAGGTTGCTGCCGTCCACTTGCAGCGGCAGTGCGGCGTTGGTTTGCCAGCTACTCAAGCCAAGCAACAATAGCAGAATCAGTTTATTCATGGTCGTCATGTTCTCCGGTTGTGGGTCGTTGAATCGCCGGCATGGACACGCCGGAGCCTAAATTTGTTTCAAAGTGTTTGATTGATAATCGGCTATCATAGGCCATGTTCTGTCGTTGGATTCCGTTCACTTCAATCCGCACCTGACTCGTGGCTGTCGACATCCATTCCGCCGAGGGCCGGATTATCCGGCAGTTAATTCCGCTCTCCACGCTGCCGTTTAGTAAATTTGAGGCGATATGCGCGCAAATCAATATCGAATCCGCCGAAGAGGGTAAATTTTTATTTGAACGCGGCGACGAGCGCAACGAGCTGGTCTATTTGCTGGACGGCAGCGTGACCTTGCAGACCGAAGCGCTCAAGATCGAAACCATCAGCGCCGACAGCCCTTCGGCGCGGTTTGCGCTGGCGCACCAGATTCCGCGAAAGGTGAACGCAGTCGCTAATAGCAGAATTCGGTTTTTACGTTTGAATAGCGATGTGGTCAAATCGGCGCAAGACGGCAATTTCGAGGAAAACGAGAGTTTTATGGTAGTAGAAGAGGTGGAAGACAACGACGACTGGATGACGACGCTATTGAAGTCGCCGGTGTTTCGGGCGTTGCCTCCGGCCAATCTGCAGAAAATTTTGATCGGCATGCAGGAACTGCGGGTCGAGGTCGGTGAAGTGATCGTCAGGCAGGATGACCCTGGCGACTATTTCTACATCATCAAGAAAGGCCAGTGCCAAGTCAGCCGCCGGCCGGCGCCGAACGCAAAAGAGATCAAGCTGGCCCAGCTCGGCGATCAGGATACCTTCGGCGAGGATGCGTTGATTTCCGGCGAACCGCGCAACGTGTCGGTGACCGCGCTGACCGATGTCAGCCTGTTGCGTTTGTCCAAAGAGCTGTTTCTGACGCTGATCAAACAACCGACGCTGAAATACATCGATTACCGGGAGGCGCAGGATTTGGTGGCGAAGGGCGCCGATTTGATCGATGTGCGCGAGCCGGACCGATACAAGCCATCGCATTTGCCGATGAGTATCAATATCCCGTTTTTTTCGCTAAGGATGCATTTGAAGACCTTGAACCGCCAACATCCGATCGTAGTGGTTTGCCAGAACGGCAGGATGAGCGAGGCGGCGGCATTTATCTTGATGCGGCATAAATTCAACGCGCTGATTTTGGCCGGCGGCATCGACGCTATCGATCCGGCCCATTTGAAAGCGCCGTCTTCTTTTCCGATCGACGATGGCGTCGAAACCAGCAATTTTCGGGAAGTATCCGGCGAAACCGGCATATCCGCCGCTAGCAGCCAAGTGTTCGCCGAGCCGTCGTCGTTACAGGACGACATGCTGAAGCTGCGCCGCTATTTGCAGCAATTTAAGACCAAGTACAATATTTTGGAAGCCGAGAAAAAGGCTTTGGAAATGAAGTATGTGTCGCTCGCCAAATACGCGGAAAGCCTGAAGGCTGAGTTGGCAGAGCTGAAGAAAGCCGACAACCGGGGCTGACCGGGTATCCCGGCCGCCCGGAGGGCTAGAAGCGGATTTATTTGATTTTGGCTTCTTTGTACATCACGTGCTTACGGACGACAGGATCGTATTTTTTGATCTCCATCTTTTCCGGCATGGTTTTTTTGTTTTTGGTCGTGGTGTAGAAATGGCCGGTGCCTTCAGTCGAAACCAATTTGATTTTGTCGCGCATTGTCTGTCTCCTTAAACTTGTTCGCCGCGGCTACGGATGTCGGCCAATACCGCATCGATACCGTTTTTGTCGATGATCCGCATGCCTTTCGAGGATACTCTCAAGCGTATCCAGCGGTTTTCGCTCTCGACCCAGAATCTGTGGTGGTGCAGATTCGGCTCAAAACGACGCTTGGTTTTGTTCATCGCGTGTGAAACGTTGTGCCCGCTCAGGGGGCGTTTACCTGTTACTTGGCATACTCTGGACATGACTACCTCAATGCGAGCTTTTGATTCAAAATAGCCGCGCTTTATATCAAAAAAACTTTTCCGGGTAAACCACAGCCCGGAAAATAAATTTGATAAAATCCGCTCCATTTCCACTTATTTCGCGTATTACAGGACTTTATGGCACTCAAACTCGGCATGGTCATGGACCCCATCGACCAGATCAATATCAAGAAAGACACCAGTTTTGCCATGTTGCTGGAAGCCCAGGCTCGCGGTTGGGAGCTGCACTATATGGAGCTGTCCGATCTGTTCATGCACAACGGCCACGCCTACGCCCGCAGCCGCTTGCTCGAAGTCAAGCGCGACGAGCGGCAATGGCATGCGTTCGGCGCCGAGCGGCAGATCGAGTTGTCCGAACTGGACGTGATCATGATGCGCAAGGATCCGCCGTTCAACCAGGAATACATCTATGCCACCTACATATTGGAACAGGCCGAACGCCAGGGTGTGTATGTGGTCAACAAACCGCAGTCTTTACGCGACGCCAACGAAAAAATGTTTACCGCCTGGTTTCCGCAATGCTGCACCGATACGCTGGTGGCGCGGGACCCGCAAAAAATCCGCAATTTTCTGGCCGAACAAGGCGAGATCATTCTGAAGCCTTTGGACGGCATGGGCGGCGCCTCGATTTTCCACGTGCGCGAGGGCGACCCTAATCTGAGCGTGATTCTGGAAACCATGACCCGCCACGGCAGCAGTTACATCATGGCGCAACGTTACTTGCCGGCGGTCAGGGACGGCGATAAGCGGATTTTGATGGTGAACGGCGAACCGGTGCCTTATTGCCTGGCGCGGATTCCGGCCAGCGGCGAAAGCCGCGGCAATCTGGCGGCGGGCGGCCGCGGCGAAGGCCGCGAATTGAGCGCGCGCGACCGCTGGATCGCCGAACAGGTCGGGCCGACCTTGCGCGAAAAAGGTTTGGTGTTCGTCGGTTTGGACGTGATCGGCGACTATCTAACCGAGGTCAATGTCACCAGCCCGACCTGCGTCCAGGAATTGGACAAGCAATTCGGCATCAATATCAGTGCGCAATTAATGGACCACATTGCCGCCCAAGTACAAGGCTGAAATGCAGGCTCCGCAATTGACGCCGACTCCGCTGTCGCAAGGCGATTCGCTGATCACGGCGCTGTTCCTGGCGGCGGTAGTTCATATCGCTCTCGTGCTCGGGATCAACTTCACGGCGCCGCAGCCGGCAAAAGTGAATAAGTCGATGGAAATCACCGTGGCGCACACGCCGCTGAAAAAAGCGCCGAAAGATGCCAAATATCTGGCCGCCGAGCATCAGCTCGGTGCCGGCGAAGAAACCAAGAAACCGGAGCCGTTGCAGCATAGAGAGGCCGTGCCGCTCGCGCCTCCGAGTCCGCCGCCGAAAAAAGTGCAGCCGCAACCGGCGCCGGTACCGGCAAAGCCGGTCACCGAGAAAGTGCTGGTCCAGGCCAAGGCGCCGGCCAAAGTGGCCGCCGAGCCGGAACAACCGGTGCAGACGCCGGAACCGGATGAAATGCACGATGCCGCCCCCAAATTGTCGGCGGAAGCGCTGCAGCAGCAAATCGCGCAATTGGGCGAACGGATTCGCAATAGCCAGCAAAGCACCCAGGAATCCAAGATCAAATTCGTGCACTCGATCAGTACCCACAAATACCTGGCGGCACAGTACGTCAGGGATTGGGAGGACAAGGTTGAGCGTACCGGCAATCTGAATTATCCTGAAGCGGCACGCAAAAAAGGCGCTTCGCAGACCTTGACGATGGATGTCGGCATCAACGCCGACGGCAGTATTTACAGCATGCGGATAGTCAAATCGTCCGGTAATCCGGCGCTGGACGACGCCGCCAAACGCATCGTCAAGATGAGTGCGCCGTTCGCGGCGTTGCCGGACGAGTTGTTACGGGAAGTGAACGTTTTGGTGATCACCAGGGTCTGGAAATTCTCGGACGAAACCGGTATGACCGCACGCTAGCCTAATGAGCAATGCCATGACAGACGTAACGTATTTGAACAATCAGTTTTTGATCGCGATGCCCGGCCTGGCCGACCCGCATTTCTTTCATACCGTCACCTACCTGTGCCAGCACAATGCGGAAGGTGCGCTCGGTATCGTCATCAACCGGCCGACCGGTATGAAATTGAAAGATATTTTCGAGCAGATGGGCATCAAATCCGAAATCGAAGCGGTGTTGAACACGCCGATTTTCGCCGGCGGCCCGGTGCAGCAGGAGCGCGGCTTCGTGATACACAATGCCTGCGGGCAACGTTGGGATTCCAGCATTTCCACTGCGGAAAACATTACCTTGACCAGTTCCCGCGACATCCTGGAAGCCATCGCCGAAGGCAGAGGCCCCAGCCACTACCTGATCGCGCTGGGTTATGCCGGCTGGGGTAGCGGCCAGTTGGAGAAAGAAATCGTCGAAAACGCCTGGTTGAATACGCCCTGCGGCGAAGCCATCCTCTACGAGACGCCGATCAGCCAACGCTGGAACGCCGCGGCCGGCCAGCTCGGGATCGACATCAACCGCCTGACCACGCCGGCCGGACATGGTTAAAATCGATCCGCTGGCTGCCAAATTAAGCAGCGACGCCTATTTGGGATTCGATTTCGGCAACAAAAAAATCGGCGTTGCGGTCGGTTATGCCGGCAGCGGCATCGCCAGTCCGCTGAAAACCATCCGTTCGTTAAACCAGGTGCCGGATTGGAACCGGATCGGCCTGCTTATCGCTGAATGGCGGCCGGCCGGATTGGTGGTCGGCATTTCCCGCCAAGCCGACGGTTCCGACAATGTCGTGACGCCGCGGATGCAAAAATTCTGCCGCCAGTTACACGGCCGTTACAATCTGCCGGTACACCAGATCGACGAAGCGCTGACCACATTTGCCGCCAAACAGATGCTGTTCGACGAATTGCAACTCAGCGCGACTAAACTATGGGCGGTACAGGACCAACTTGCCGCCCAATTGATTCTGCAAAGTTGGTTTGACCGATAAATCCGGATTTAGGGCGGATGGATTTTTGTCCTGCGCTCTATCGATAATAACTATAAAACTCTCGACCACGCCATGCCTACTGCTTCATTGAATATCGACATTCTGCTGGATAACCTGGAACTTGCCATCCGCCAGCAGATCGGCGAACGCAAACTGCATAATCCGCTGCTGATCGGCATTCACAGCGGCGGCGCCTGGGTCGCCCGCCACATGCATTTACGCTTGGGTATCGGCGAACCGTTGGGTTTGCTGGACATCACCTTTTACCGCGACGATTTTTCCCAAATCGGCATGCATCCCAAGGTCAAGACCAGCCAGTTGCCGCCGCATCTGGAAGGGCGCGATATCATTCTGATCGACGACGTGTTTTACAGCGGCCGCACCAGCCGTGCCGCACTGAACGAAATTTTCGATTACGGCCGCCCCAGCCAGGTAGTGCTGGCGGTGTTGATCGAGCGCAACGGCCGCCAAATTCCGCTGCAGCCCGATTGTCGAGGCATCCGTATCGATCTGGCCGAGGGCCAGCGGATCAAATTGACCGGCCCCGACCCGCTCGGTATCGAGATTCAGGACCTGGCCGGAGTCGCGGCATGACCCGGCATCTGCAACTGACCGAGCAAGGCAAACTCAAGCATTTTCTGACCATAGAAGGTCTGGACCGGGAGTTGTTGACCGAGATTCTGGACACTGCCGAGTCTTTCGTCGGCATGTCAGAACACCAGGTCAAAAAAGTGCCGTTGCTGCGCGGTAAGACCATCGTCAACCTGTTTTTCGAAAACTCGACCCGCACCCGCACTACCTTCGAATTGGCCGCCACCCGGCTGTCGGCCGACGTGTTGAACATGGACATCGCCCGTTCCGCGACATCCAAAGGCGAAAGCTTGCTCGACACGATCCGCAATTTGGAAGCGATGCAGGTCGACATGTTCGTCGTGCGCCATGCCTTGAGCGGGGCTGCCCATTTCATCGCCCAGCAAGTGGCGCCCCACATCAGTGTGATCAATGCCGGCGACGGCCAGCACGCCCATCCGACCCAGGCCATGCTGGATATGTTCACGATCCGCCAACACAAGAAACAATTCGAGGGCCTGAAAGTCGCGATTGTCGGCGACATCCTGCATTCGCGCGTGGCGCGTTCGCAAATCCTGGCTTTAAACGCGTTGGGAGTGGCCGAAGTTCGGGTCATCGCCCCCAAAACGCTGTTGCCGGCCCAGGTCAAAACCATGGGCGTCACGCCGATCCACGACATGGACGAAGGTCTGGCCGATGTCGATGTCGTGATCATGCTGCGTCTGCAAAAGGAGCGGATGAACTCGGCCTTCCTGCCCAGCGAAAGCGAATTTTTCCGCTGTTTCGGTTTGACCGAAGCCAAGCTGCAGCGGGCCAAGCCCGATGCGATCGTGATGCATCCGGGCCCGATCAACCGCGGCGTCGAGATCGCCTCCAGCGTTGCCGACGGTTCGCAATCGGTGATCCTGCAGCAAGTCAGCAACGGCGTGGCGGTAAGGATGGCGATCATGTCGATGGCCATGCAAAGCGGAGGTACGGCATGACCCCATTTCAGGACGGAAATTTTGCCCCGGCAGCGGCGGTCCGCCAGCGAGGTGCCGAGTGAGCAGGATTAAAATCGAGAACGGTCGCATCGTCGACCCGGCCAACGGCATCGACGCCATCGGTTCGCTGTATATCTCGGGCGGCAAAATCGTCGCCGTTGGCGAAGCGCTGGCCGATTTCGATGCGGAACAGACCATCGATGCGGCCGGCCAAGTGGTGTGCCCCGGCTTCGTCGACCTGAGCGTGCGCCTGCGCGAGCCGGGCCAGACCCAAAAAGGCAATATCCAATCCGAAACCCGGGCTGCACTGGCTGCCGGCGTGACGTCCTTGTGTTTGCCGCCCGACACCAAGCCCTGTATCGATACGCCGGCCGTGGTCGAGTACATTAAAGACAAGGCGGAGCAGGCCGGCTATTCGCAGGTATACAGTATCGGTGCGTTGACCCAGCGCCTGGACGGCAACGAACTCAGCACGATGTTTGCCTTGAAACAGGCCGGCTGCATCGCGGTGGGCAATGCCAGCGCGCCGCTCGGCAATTTGTTGATTTTGCGCCGAGCTATGGAATACGCCAGCAGCCACGATTTGCTGTTGATGTTCCGCGCCAACGAGGCGTCGCTATCCGGCAAGGGCTGCGCCCACGAAGGCGCGGTCGCCAGCCGTTACGGCTTGCCGGGCATTCCGGAAGCGGCGGAATCGATTGCGTTGGCGCAGTGTCTGGAACTGGCCGAATTGACCGGCTGCCGGGTGCATTTCAGCCAAATCAGTTGCAAGCAATCGGTGATCAAGATCCAGCAGGCCAAAAAGTACGGTCTGAACGTCACCGCCGACGTTGCGATACACCAACTGCATCTGACCGAAAACGACATCGAACCGTTCGACAGCAACTACCACGTGATGCCGCCGCTACGCGCGGCGATAGACCGCCAATACCTGCGCGAAGCCTTGGCCAACGGCACCGTCGACGCCATTTGTTCCGACCACCAACCGCACGACCTGGATGCCAAGCTCGGCGCGTTTCCGGAAACCGAATCCGGCGTGGCGGCACTGGAAACGCTGTTGCCGTTGACGCTGGCGTTGACCGGTCAACACCGGATCGGTTTGGCGCAAGCCCTCGCCGGCCTGACCTGCAATCCGGCGCGGATTATGGGCTTGGCCGCCGGCACGCTGGCAATCGGAGCGAACGCCGACGTCTGTATTTTCGACCCCGCTCTGGTCTGGCGGGTCGAGCGCCCGGCCTGGCTCAGCGCCGGCTGCAATACGCCCTATTGGGGGCGCGAGTTGATCGGGCGCGTGACCCACACCTTACAAGGCGGACGGGTGGCTTACCGGCTGCAGCAACCCGCGGCAACCAACCGGGCCTGACCTCCGTAACCGTGACGGCGGGCAGCCCTCGCCAAGGAAGCAAACATGAGTTGCATCAAAAACCGAACCAGCAGTTCCGCATCGACCAGCATTATCGACGATTTGAAGGGCGATCAATCCTGGCGTATTTTTCGCATCATCAGCGAATTTACCGAGGGTTTCGACGAATTGTCCGGCCTGTGCGACGCGATTTCGATTTTCGGCTCGGCCCGCTTGAAACCGGAGCATCCCTACTACGCCAAGACCGTGGAAATTGCCGACCTGCTCAGCAAACACGGCTTTGCCATCATCAGCGGCGGCGGGCCGGGCGTGATGGAGGCGGCCAATAAAGGCGCCATCGCCAACGACCAGCCTTCTATAGGGTTGAATATCGAATTGCCGATGGAACAAAAGCCCAACCCTTACCAGAACATCGCGCTGAATTTCCGTTATTTCTTCGTGCGTAAGGTGATGTTCGTGCGCTACTCGATCGGTTACGTCTGTATGCCGGGCGGTTTCGGTACGCTGGACGAATTTTTCGAAGCGCTGACCTTGATGCAGACCCACAAGGTCTATCCGATTCCGTTGGTGTTGTTCGGCAGTGATTTCTGGAACGGGCTGATGGACTGGATGAAGGCGAAAATGCTCGAATACGGCACGATTTCCGAAGAAGATTTGGCGCTGATCACCGTCACCGACGACCCGCACGAGGTCGTCAAAATCATGGTTGCCCACCGCGAATGGAAAGACCGGCAACGCAAAAACTAGTCGAACCGCAACTTTTCGGACCGTTGCCGGTCCCAGACCGGCAAACTTTAAAACCTTAATCAGACATGACCGCTACCAGCCCAGATTCCTGCCAAACCGCGCTGCAACAACTCAAACACCACATCAACAGCCAAATCATCGGCCAGGAAGTCCTGGTGGAACGGATGTTGATCGCGCTGCTGGCCGACGGCCACCTGTTGGTGGAAGGTGCGCCGGGTCTGGCCAAAACTCGCGCCATCAACGTTCTTAGCCAGGGCATTCAGGCCGATTTTCACCGGGTGCAATTTACCCCGGACCTGTTGCCGGCCGATTTGACCGGCACCGAAATTTACCGGCCGCAGCTCGGCAGTTTCGAATTTCAGACCGGCCCCTTGTTTCATAACTTGATTCTGGCCGATGAAATCAACCGGGCGCCGGCCAAAGTGCAGGCGGCGTTGCTGGAAGCGATGGCCGAGCGGCAGATTACGGTCGGCAAAGCCACTTATCCGTTGCCGCAACTGTTCATGGTCATGGCCACGCAAAACCCGATCGAACAGGAAGGCACCTATCCGTTGCCGGAAGCGCAGCTCGACCGGTTTTTGCTGCACGTCAAAATCGATTATCCGGACGCGGTCCACGAACAAGCCATTCTGCATTTGGCCCGTGCCGAAGCCAGAGGCGCCTTGCAGGCCGGCGCCGCGCCGGCGGTAAAGATCAGTCAGCAAACCCTGTTCGCCGCCCGCGGCGAAGTGCTGGACCTGTATCTGGCCGACAGCCTGGAGCAATATTTGTTGCAGATCGTACTGGCAACCCGTAAACCGGCGGCCTACGGCCAGGACTTGGCAGGCTGGATTCAATACGGCGCCAGCCCGCGGGCCAGCATCGCGCTGGACCGTTGCGCCCGGGCCAAGGCCTGGCTGGCGCAGCGCGATTTCGTCGATCCGGCCGATATCCAGGACATGGCTTACGACGTGCTCCGCCACCGGCTGATTTTGTCTTACGAAGCCGAAGCCGAAGGCATCACCGCCGACTATGTGGTCAAGGAACTAATCGCCAGAATCGCCGTGCCCTGATGAATGCGCAACCAACGGCCGACAACCCGCGGGTGGCCGTCTCTCTAAAAGCGTTGGTCGATCTGGCCAAACCGGCCGCTGCGATTAGCCTGGGCCATGCCAACATCCGCGCGGCGCAGAGCGGGAATTACCTGTCGCATCTGAAAGGGCGCGGCATGGCATTCGACGAAACCCGGCTGTACCAGCCCGGCGACGACGTGCGCCGCATCGACTGGCGCGTCACCGCCCGCACCGGCAAACCGCACAGTAAGATTTTCAAGGAGGAACGGGAGCGGCCGATGTTCATCGCCGTCGATTACCGGGCGGCGATGGCGTTCGCTACCCGCGGCGTATTCAAATCGGTGCAGGCAGCTCGACTGGCGGCTTTGCTGGCTTGGGCCGCACTACAGCAGGGCGACCGCATCGGCGGCCAGATATTCAGCGAAGCCGGCTGCCAGGAAATCCGTCCGCAAACCGGCAAACCGGCCTTGCTGCGTTTTTTGAATGCCCTGGTAAAACCCGTCTATAGCGGCGATCCGGCCGCTACGCTCGACCTGCCGTTGTCCCGATTGCTGCACCATGCCCGTCCCGGCAGCCGGGTCTATATCCTCAGCGACTTTCGCGGCCTGAACCCCGCCGCCGAGCGGCATCTGGCCAATTTGGCCAAGCACTGCGAAGTGGTCCTGGTTCACATCGCCGATCCGCTGGAAATCAGCCTGCCCGGCAAGGGTCGCTACCGGTTTACCGACGGCTTGCGGGAAATCCTGTTCGACAGCGGCGACCGGCAACGGGCGGAGGCTTACCGGCAACGTTTCGCCGACCGCCGCCGGTTGTTGCAAAAGTTGTCCAACCAATTGCGTCTGCTGTTGATTCCCTGCAGCACGCAGCAAGCGGCGCTGGACGTGCTGACCGGCGCCCGGCCGCAATACCGCTAGCGTTTAGAACGACCATGCCCGCTTCCCTGAATCTTTTACGTTCCGCCAATCTGGCCGCCCCGGCGCTGCGGGCACGGCAAGCCGGATTTATGCGGCCATGGCATTTCGCCGGCGGCATCGGTTTGCTGGCGGCCGCGATTTTTCTCGGCGGTTGGTTGGGGATGAAACTGGTGATTCCGCCCGGTTATTCCAGCCCGCTATGGCCGCCGGCCGGGATTGCATTGGCCGCGCTGCTGATATTCGGCCGCCGGTTCTGGCCCGGCATCTGGTTGGGGGCGCTGCTGAACGAACTGGCCACGGCTGCGAGTTTCTCCGGCCAATTGGACTTGGCCGCTATTGCCGCCGCGTCGCTGATCGCCAGCGGCAGTACCCTGCAAGCCGTGGTCGCGTCCGTGTTGTCCGAAAAATACCTGCAGCCTGGCTTGCCGAAGCTGGAGACGCCGGGCGCCATCCTGGCATTTTTCGTGTTGGCCGGCCCGCTGGCCTGTTTGACCGCACCCAGCGTTGGTGTCGCCACCCTGTACGGCCTGGATTTGATGCCCGGCGACGAGTTGCAAAACTCCTGGCGAAACTGGTGGATCGGCGACAGCTTGGGGGTGATGGTGATCGCGCCGTTGCTATTTTGCGTCTGCGGCCGGCCGCAGGCGTTGTGGCGGGCGCGGCGCTTGAGCGTGGCCTTGCCGCTGCTGGGAACTTTGCTGGCGCTGGTTTTAGTGTTCATGCAGGTGTTTCGCGCCGAGCAAACCCGGATCCAGCAGGCCTTCGACAATCGGGCCGCCGCCATCGAAACGCTATTGGTGGAATATACCACCCATGTCGTCGACAGCAGTCTGGCGTTGCGGGATGTGTTTCTGGCGTCCAGCGATGTCAGCCGCGCGGAATTTGCCGTGTTCGCCCGCGGCATTTTGGAACGGCATCCGGAAATCCAGGCCTTGGAATGGTTGCCGCGCATCCGCCTCGAGCAACGCGCAGCCTTCGAGGCCAAAGTGCAGCAGGAAGGCTACGCCGGCTTTCGCATTACCGAGCGCGGCGCCGACGGCGGTTTGGCGCCGGCCGCCGAACGCGCCGAATATTTTCCGGTGGCCTACGTCGAGCCGATGGTCGGCAACGAAAAAGCGTTCGGCCTGGATTCGCTTTCCAATCCGCTGAGCAAACTGGCCAAGGACGAGGCCCGCGCCACCGGCAAGCCGACCGCGTCGGCCGGCCTCAGTCTGATGCAGGTCAACGGCTCGGCGCCGGGCGTATTGGTGTCGATACCGGTGTTCAAGGCGGCGGCCGGCGTTAGCGGCCAGGATTTTGCCGGTTTCGTATCGGCGGTGATTTTGCCGGCGCGGATGGTGGAAGTCGTTACCAAGGGACTGAACACGCAATCGCTGGACATCAGTATCGAAGATACCGCCGGCAGCGGCGTGCATAAGGAACTGTTTGCCAAGCGTCTGCCGGCCACGGTAAGGCAAAATTACGCGCTGCGGGATTGGCAGCGCATCTTCAAGTTCGTCGACCGCGATTGGCGGGTGACGATCTCGCCGAGTAGCCTGTTCATCAACGAACAGGGTTCTTCCGTGCTGTGGGTGACCTTGCTCGGCGGGCTTTGTTTCACCAGCTTGATGAACATTATGCTGTTGATCGTCAGCGGCCGTACCGCCGCAGTCGAAGCTTTGGTCGAACAGCGTACCCGCGATCTGGAAACGGCGGTGGCCGAACAAAAAGCCGCGGCGCAACAGGCGCAGGAGTCGGAGCTGAAATTGCGCACTATCGTCGAATCGCAACCGGAATGCGTAAAACTGCTGGCGCGCGACGGCAGCCTGCTGCAGATGAACCGGGCCGGCCTGGACATGATAGAAGCCGATAGCTTGCAACAGGCCCAGGATTGCCGGTTGGAATATCTGGTTGGCGCCAAATACCGTAGCCAATTCAAGAAATTGATCCGCCGCGTCTTCGCCGGGGCTTCCGGCACGCTGGAATTCGAAATCACCGGTTTACGCGGCGGCCAGCGCTGGCTGGATACCCATGCCGTGCCGATGCGCGATGCCGACGGCAATATTACCGCCTTGCTCGGCCTGTCGCGCGACATTACCGAGCGCAAATTGGCCGAGGATGATTTGAAACTGGCCGCCCGCGTATTCAGCGCAGCCCACGAGGGCATTTTGATCACCGACGCCGCCGCCAACATCATCGACGTCAATCCGACGTTTTGCGAGATTACCGGATACAGCCGGGACGAGATCGTCGGCAAAAATCCAAGCATTCTGCAATCCGGCAAATACGGCCCGGAATTCTATGCCGAGATGTGGCGCGAGTTGCGCCAGCACCAGCATTGGCACGGCGAATTGTGGAACCGCAAGAAAAACGGCGATTTATATGCGGAATGGTTGACGATTTCGGCGTTGTGCGACAGCGACGGCCACATCACGCATTACGTTGGCTTGTTTTCCGACGTGACCCAGGCCAAACAACAGCAACAGCTTTTGGAGTTGGTGGCGCATTACGACCCGCTGACCCGCTTGCCGAACCGGATATTGTTCGCCGACCGTCTGAGCCAGGCTATCGCCCACAGCAAGCGGGACAAGTCGCTGCTGGCGATCTGCTTTCTGGATCTGGACGGTTTCAAACCGGTCAACGACGTGTTCGGCCACGACGTCGGCGACCGGGTGCTGGTGGAAGTGGCGGAGCGCATCAAAAATGCCATACGCGAGGAAGACAGCGTGTCGCGCCACGGCGGCGACGAATTTGCGTTGCTGCTGCGCGATATCGACACGCTGGAGCAATGCGAGCAGGCCATTCTGCGCATTCACCAGGCGATTTCCGAACCGTTCGCCATCGACGGCCAGCAAGTCACGGTCGGCGCCAGCAGCGGCTATACCTTATATCCGCTGGACGATGCCGATCCGGACGGCCTGTTGCGTCACGCCGACCACGCCATGTACCAGGCCAAATTGGCCGGCAAGAACCGCTGCCAGTTGTTCGATGCGACCCAGGACCAGCAGATCATGCATCGCCACCAGCAATTGCGCGATATCGAAGCGGCCTTCCTCAACGGCGAAATGTGCCTGTATTACCAGCCCAAAGTCGATATCAAGCGCGGACGGGTGGCCGGGGTCGAGGCGCTGATCCGTTGGTTGAGCCCGCAACGCGGCATGGTGCCGCCGCTGGATTTTTTGCCGGCCATCGCCTCCACCGATCTGGAAATCCGCATCGGCAATTGGGTGATCGAGCAGGCCTGTCGCGACCTGGCGGCCTGGCGGGCGCAGGGGTTGAAGTTGGAAGTCAGCGTCAATATTTCCTCTTACCACTTGCTGTGGCCCGGGATTCAGGACCATATCGCCGGCATCTTGCGGCAACATCCCGAGGTTCCGGCGCAAGCCTTGCAGCTCGAAATACTGGAAAGCACGGCGTTGGACGATTTGGGCGCCGTGAACCGCATCATCAAGAATTGCCGGGAACAACTCGGCATCAGCGTGGCGCTGGACGACTTCGGCACCGGCTATTCGTCGTTGACTCATTTGCGGCATTTATCGGTCGATACCGTCAAAATCGATCAGACCTTCGTTCGCGACATGCTGGACGACCCGGACGATTACGCCATTATCGACAGCGTGATCGAGCTGAGCCAGGCTTTTAACCGTAAGGTGGTTGCCGAAGGCGTCGAAAGCCAGGAGCAGGGCGTCGTGCTGTTGTTGCTGGGCTGCCGGCTGCTGCAAGGTTACGCCATTGCCAGGCCGATGCCGGCCGCCCAGGTCGCCGAATGGGTCGCCGGCTACCGGCCTTTTGCCGACTGGAATTTCTATGCCAATGCCGAGTTGACGCCGGAACAGACCATGATCGCGATTCGGCGCTGCGATGCCCGGCAATGGTTGCAGCGGGTGCGGGATTGCCTGTACGGTGCCGGGCAGAAGCCGGCGCCGGCCTGGCCGATCATGGATCGCAAACGCACCCATCTCGGGCGCTGGCTGCGCCAGGCCAAGCAGGAGCGGCAATACGCCGAGGATTGGCTGGAACGGCTCCAGCAATTGCAGCACGATTTGCACAGCCAAGCCGACCGCTTGAAGCATCGGTACGATGCCGGCGAGTTGGCGGCAGCGCAAGCCGGGTTTGCCGATTTGCAGGCGCTACAACAGGAAATCGACGAACGTCTGATCCTGTATACTCAACTTCCCTGAATTCGATAACGCCAACGATGGAACAATTGCCGTTAAGAGATATTCATTTGCCCGACGCCGTCGGTTTTTGGCCGCCGGCGCCCGGCTGGTGGGCGTTGGCGCTGTTGCTGCCGGTTTTGGCGCTTGCCTTGCGCCAACTTTATAAAAGAATGCGCCGGCGCAGCGCCGTTAAAACCGCCGGCAAATTGCTGCAAAGTATGCGCCGCCAACCCAACGGCGATGCCAAACAAACCGTGGCGGCCTTGTCCGCGTTGCTGCGCCGGGTCGCAATGAGTACCGCGCCGCGGCGGGACGTGGCCAGCCTCAGCGGCCACGCCTGGCTGCAGTATCTGGACCGCTCCCTGCCGGATGCGCCGTTCACGCAAGGTCCGGGCCGATGCCTGGCCGATGCCCACTTCCGGCCGCACGCGCCGGCCGAAGCCGAGCTGGACGCGGTGTTCGAGCTGTGCGAACGCTGGCTGAAACAACAGGCGAAACACGCATGATAACGCTGGTCTGGCCTTGGCTGTTGGCCCTGGCGCCGTTGCCGCTGTTGCTGCGGCGCTGGTTGCCGGCCCAGGTTCCGGCCCGGCAAGCGGCGTTGAAAACGCCGTTTCTGGACGATTTCGGCAGCGATCCGGGGCAAATCGCCAGCAGCGAACGGCGCTGGCCGCTATGGCTGGCCGCTTGCGCCTGGCTGTGTCTGCTGCTGGCGGCGGCGCGGCCGCAATGGCTGGGCGAGCCGTTGGAGCAGGCGGTCAGCGGCCGCGATCTGATGCTGGCGGTCGACGTATCCGGCAGCATGCAGGAGGAAGACTTCCTGTTGGGTAAACAGCGGGTCGACCGGCTGACCGCGATCAAACAGGTGGCCGGAGAGTTCATCATGCGCCGCGCCGGCGACCGTCTCGGCCTGATTCTATTCGGTACCCAGGCTTATCTGCACGTACCGTTGACCTTCGACCGTAAGACCGTGCAGACCTTGCTCGGCGAAGCCTTTATCGGCATCACCGAAGACGAACCGAAAACCTCTATCGGCGATGCCATCGGCCTGGCGATAAAACGCCTGCAAGACCAGAAAGATTCCAGCCGGGTGCTGATTCTGTTGACCGACGGCGCCAACACCGCCGGCGAACTGGAGCCGCTGAAGGCGGCCGAATTGGCCGCCGAACACCACTTGAAAATCTATACCATCGGTATCGGCGCCGACGAGATTTTGGTGCGCAGTCTGTTCGGCACCCGCCGGGTCAATCCGTCGCTGGATTTGGACGAAAAGACCTTGACCGCCATCGCCGATACCAGCGGCGGCCACTATTTCCGCGCCCGCAATACCGAGGAATTGGAACGCATTTACCAAATGCTGGACCAACTGGAACCGGTGGAAAAAGACAAACAATATTTCCGGCCGCGCACGGAGCTGTTCCATTGGCCGCTGGCACTGGCCTTGTTGCTGGCCGGTTTGGTCGCCACCGGGAGTTTGCGGTGGAGCTGATGCCGGCAGAGTTCCATTTCTTGCGTCCGCTCTGGTTTCTGGCCTTGGTGCCGGCAGCTTTGCTGTTGCTGAAACTGGCGCGGCACCGGCAAAGCCGGGCGAATTGGACTGAAGTTTGCGATGCGGAACTGCTACCGTTTGTACTGCAGGACCAACCGGGGGCAGCGCAACAGCGCCACAGCGTTGCCGCCGCCGCGCTGGCGGCAGTACTGGCGGTCACCGCGTTGGCCGGCCCGACCTGGGAGCGTTTGCCCAGCCCGGCCTTCAGAAACGATGCGGCTCTAGTGATTGCATTGGACTTGTCCAAATCGATGGATGCCGCCGATATCAAGCCCAGCCGCATCGGCAAGGCCCGCTACAAAATCGCCGATCTGCTGAAACAGCGCAAGGACGGCCAGACCGCGTTATTGGTTTACGGCGGCGACGCCTTTACCGTGACGCCGCTGACCACCGACACCGCGACCATCGACAGCCAGTTGCCGGCATTGACCACCGACATCATGCCCAGTCCGGGCAGCCATACTGGTATCGCCATCGAACACGCCGCCAATTTGTTGCGCCAGGCCGGGCTGGCCAAGGGCCATATCCTGCTGGTCACCGACGGTGCCGACGCCGACGTGGCGGAACAGGCCGAGCAGTGGCTGGGCGGCTACCAATTATCGGTGTTGGCGGTCGGTACTGCCGACGGCGCGCCGATCCAGGCGGCCGGCGGCGGCTTTTTGAAAGACCGCAGCGGCAATATCGTCGTTGCGAAAATGGACGAAGCGACGTTGGCAACTCTGGCCCGCCACGGCGGCGGCCTTTACCAGCCGGTAACGGCCGGCGACGAAGACGTCGAAGCCTTGAGCCGGGCGTTTAACGCAGCACAAACCGATCCGCAAAACCGGGATTCGAATTTGCTGTTGCAGCAATGGGACGAGAAAGGCCCGTGGCTGGTTTTGCTGGTGTTACCGTGGGCGGCGCTGCAGTTCAGGAAGGGTTTGCTGCTCTGGTGCCTGTTGAGCCTGGCGCCGCTACCCAGAAACGGATACGCGCTGGATTGGCAAAGTTTATGGAAAACCCCCGACCAACGCGCGCAACAAGCCTTCCAGCAGCAGCAATACCAGCAAGCGGTCGAGCAGTTCCGCGATCAAGCCTGGCGCGCCGCCGCCCAATACAAGGCCGGCCAATACGAACAGGCCGCCGAAACCTTGCAACACGCCGACAGTGCGGAAGGCCATTACAACCGCGGCAACGCGCTGGCCCTTGCCGGCCGGCTGCCGGAGGCGGTGGAAGCTTACCGCGAAGCCTTGCGGCTCGACCCGCAGCACCAGGACGCGCGCTTCAACAAGGAATTAGTCGAGAAGAAATTGCAGGAACAGCAACAACAGCAACAGCAACAGCAAGCGCAGTCCGGTCAAGCCGACCGCGACCGGCAGGCGCAATCGGCTGAGCAACAACGAGAACCAGCGGCGGAGCAACGGCAGTCTGGGCAGCAACCGCAAACGCCGCAGGAGCCGAAACCAGCGGATGAACAACAACCGGCGCAGCCCGACCCGGCCCAAGCCCAGCCCAAGGACGCCAAACCGGAACCGCAGCCGGCGCAATCGGCCGCCGAGGTCGAGCAGAACGAAACCGAGCGCGCCAACCAACAGCTATTGAAACGTATCCCCGACGAGCCCACCGGTTTGTTGCGGCGTAAATTCAAATACCAATACAGCCAACGCAATCGCCGGACTCAGGCCGAAAACCCCTGGTAAAGCGAAGCGTAACCCGTTCCACAGACTGATGAGAAGACGATGGATATTGGCCTGATACTGCTCTTGATTTTGCTCAACGGCGTGTTCGCCATGTCGGAAATGGCGCTGGTGTCGTCCGGATTGGCCCGCTTGCAGAAATTGGCCGGAGAAAAGCGCGCCGGTGCCGCCACCGCATTGAAACTGCACCAAGACCCGTCCCGGTTTTTGTCGACGGTCCAAGTCGGCATTACCTCGGTCGGCATCCTCAGCGGCGCGCTCGGCGAGAGTGCCTTGACCGAGCCGCTGCAGCGCTACCTAGCCCAATTTCCCTGGTTGGCGGCTTACGCCGACAGCATCGCTCTGATCGCAACCGTGGTTGCCATCACCTATTGCTCGGTCGTGGTCGGCGAATTGGCGCCGAAGCGCTTGGCTTTGCTGAATCCGGAACGGATTGCCCTGGCCGTCGCCAAACCGATGAACATGTTGGCTGCGCTCGCCAGTCCGCTGGTCTGGTTGCTGTCTTCGTCCAGTTCGCTGTTGTTGCGCTTGTGCGGCGCCCACCAGCCGCCGCAGGCCAGCGTGACCAACGAGGAAATCAAGTTGCTGATGGAAATCGGCGCCGAGTCCGGCGTGTTCCATGCCAGCGAACGCCATCTGGTCGGCAACGTCATGAAACTCGACGAGCAGCGGGTCGGCGCGGTGATGACGCCGCGGCTGCAGATTTATGCCGCCGACCTGCAGGACGGCGACGCCGCGGTGCGGCGCAAGATTGCCGAATGCCCCTACGCCAGAACCGTGATTTGCCGCGGCGGGCTGGACAACATCGCCGGCGTATTGGCGCGCAGCGATTTGCTGCTGCCGGCGATGAGCGGAACGGCGTTCGAAATTGCGCCGTTCGTCCGCACGCCGCATTACGTGCCGGAGACGATGACGCTGGTGCAACTGCTCGAGTATTTCAAAGCCAATAAGGCCGATTTGGCGCTGGTGGCCAACGAATACGGCGATATCGAGGGCCTGGTGACGTTGAGCGATGTGTTAAAGGCCATCGTCGGCGAACTGCCCGGCGGCGACCTGGATGTCGACATTGCCGAACGGGCCGACGGCTCTTGGTTGGTCGACGGCGGTGTCTCGGTGCAGCGCCTGAAATCGTTGATCGGCATCAGCGGCGAACTGCCCGGCGAAGCCGACAATGCCTACCATACGGTGGGCGGCTTCGTCTTGTTTTACCTGGAAGACATTCCGCGCGTCGCCGAAACCTTCGAATATCGGGAATGGCGGTTCGAAATCGTCGACATCGACGGCGTGCGGATCGACAAAGTGCTGATCACACCGCGCCCCGGCGAAGAATAAGCGCCGGGGCCGGCCGGTTGCGGCAGCGCCGGGCTAGCAGATTACTGACAAAAGGAAATAACCATGCAAGTACAGCGATTCTTAACCCTGTTCCTCGTTTTAGTGTGGCGGGCCGGACCGGTTCCGGCCGCGGACATGAAACCGTTGCTGGAAGCGTCGCCGGCGTTGATGAAATTGTTGACGATAGAGGAAGTCAGGCCCGGCGAGATGCGGGAGTCGTTGAGCTTGTCGGCACAAGTGGACTTAGACCAGCATCGGGTGGCCCGGATCGGTGCCAGCGTGACCGGCCGCATCACCGAAATCAATGCCATGTTGGGCCAGAACGTCAAGAAGGGCGACCGGCTGGCACTGTTGAACAGCACCGAACTGAGCCAAGCCCAATCGGATTATCTGAAAGCCACCTCGCAAGTCAATTTGCGGCGGATCACCGTCAAGCGCGCCGAACGTTTGCTGGAAAGCGGGGTGATAGCCGAAGCCGAGTTGCAGGAACGGCAGGGCGTGCTGGTTGAAGCCGAGGTGGACTTGCGCGCTGCCAGCGACCGCCTACGGGTGATGGGCATGAGTGAGGCCGATCTGAAGCGGCTGGACAAGCAGCGCAGCATCCATTCGTTTTCGCCGGTCACCTCCAGCATCGACGGCGTCGTGATCGAGCGTAACGTTGCGATCGGCCAGGTGGTGCAGCCGGCCGACAGCCTATACACGGTCGCCGATTTGTCGCAACTGTGGCTGGTCGCCGAGATCCCGGAACAACAGGCGCACTGGGTGCACCAGGGCGACCAAGTGCTGGCCGAGGTGCCGGCGCTGCCGGGCGAGAGCGTCAGCGGCAAATTGATATACGTCTCCGATCTGGTCGATCCCGACACCCGCACCGTGACGGTAAGAATGGCGCTGGCCAACCCGCAACGGCTGTTCAAACCGCAGATGCTGGCAACCCTGAAAATCAGCAAGCCCGGCGCCCAGTCGCTGCTGATTCCTAGCCAGGCGGTGGTGCGGGAAAACGATAAAGACCACGTGTTCGTGCAGAACGCCGACAACCGCTTCGAATTGCGTCCGGTCAAACTGGGCCGCGAGGAAGCGCAAAAGCGCGAATTATTGGATGGACTGCGGCCCGGCGAAAAGATCGTCGTCAACGGCGCCTTTCATTTGAACAACGAACGCCTGCGCAGCACATTGGAGTAAGCCATGGTCAACCGTCTGATAGAACTGGCGCTGCAACAACGGATTTTGGTGGCGGTGCTGGCGGTGGGTATTGCGTTGTTCGGCGTGCGCGCGGTGCGGCAGCTGTCGGTGGATGCGTTTCCGGACGTGACCAACATCCAGGTGCAAATCGCCACCGAGGCCACCGGAAAATCGCCGGATGAGGTCGAGCGGCTGGTGACCGTGCCGCTGGAAATCGCGATGGCCGGCTTACCGGGGTTGGAGGAAATGCGCTCGCTGAATAAAAACGGCCTGTCGCTGATCACGCTGATTTTCACCGACAAGACCGAAGTGTATTTCGCCCGGCAGTTGGTGATGGAACGCCTGATCGAAGTCAAGCAGCAGATGCCGCCCGGCGTCAACCCGGTGCTGGGACCGGTATCGACCGGTCTGGGCGAGGTTTACCAATACACGCTGGACCGCGACGACGACGGCGAGCGGCCGTTGACCCAGGAAGAATTGCAGTACCGGCGCGAAGCGCAAGATTGGGTGGTCAGGCCATTGCTGCGCGGCATACCCGGCGTGGCCGAGATTAATTCCCAGGGCGGTTACGTCAAACAGTACCAGGTATTGGTCAATCCCAACCGCTTGCACCATTACCGGATTTCGTTGAACGAGGTATTCGAGGCCTTGGCCCGCAACAACGCCAACAGCGGCGGCGGCGTACTGCCGCACTATGCCGAGCAGTATTTGATCCGCGGCGTCGGTTTGATCAACGACGTCAACGACATCGGCAATATCGTATTGAAAGAGGAAGACAGCGTGCCGGTGCACATGCACGACGTCGCCGAAATTAAAATCGGCCACGAAGTGCGGGCCGGCGCGGTCATCAAAAACGGTTACACCGAGTCGGTCGGCGGCATCGTCATGATGTTGCGTGGCGGTAACGCCAAGGAAGTGGTGAGCCGGATCAAGGAGCGAGTGGCGGAAATCAACGCCAAGGGCATGTTGCCGGGCGGCTTGAAAATCGTGCCGTATTACGACCGCAGCGATTTGGTCGACGCGGCCTTGCATACCGTAACCAAGGTGTTGATGGAAGGCATCGTCTTGGTCGTCATCATTTTGTTTCTGTTCCTGGGCGACGTGCGTTCCAGCCTGATCGTGGTCGGCACGCTGATCGTGACGCCGTTGGTGACCTTCATCATGATGAACCAGCTAGGCTTGTCGGCCAATCTGATGTCCTTGGGCGGGCTGGCGATTGCTATCGGCTTGATGGTGGACGGCTCGGTGGTCGTGGTGGAGAACGCGTTCCGCCTGCTCGGCGAGCGCAAGGGTCGCGCCACCAGCCGGGTGCGGGTGGTGCAGGCCGCGACCCAGGAAGTGGCGACGCCGGTGTTGTTCGGCGTCGGTATCATCGTCCTGGTGTTTTTGCCGCTGATGACGCTACAGGGCATGGAAGGCAAGATGTTCGCGCCGCTGGCCTACACCATCGCCATCGCCTTGCTGATTTCGCTGGTGGTGTCGCTGACCTTGTCGCCGGTGTTGTGCGCATTTGCGCTGGAGGGCCACGACGGCGAACACGACACCCGCTTGATTGCCTTTATCAAACGCCATTACCTGCGCTTGCTGGATTTTGCCATGGCCAACCGGCTGAAAGTGGTCGGCGCCGCTGTGGCGACGTTTATCGGCTCGTTGCTGCTGTTGCCGTTGCTCGGCACCTCGTTCATTCCGGAAATGAAGGAAGGCTCCATCGTGCCGGCAATTAACCGGATGCCGAATATTTCGCTGGAAGAAAGCATCAACGTCGAGATGCAGGCGATGAAAATGGTCATGCAGATTCCCGGCGTCAAGAACGTGGTGTCCGGCGTCGGCCGCGGCGAAAGCCCGGCCGATCCGCAATCGCAAAACGAGTCGACGCCTATCGTCACTTTGAAACCGCGCGAGGAATGGCCGCAAGGCTGGACCCAGGACAATATTGCCGATGCGATGAGCGATAAGCTGGTGGAAAACCTGCCCGGCATGCAGGTGGTGATGGCGCAACCGATTTCCGACCGGGTCGACGAGATGGTGACCGGCGTGCGTTCCGACGTGGCGGTAAAAGTGTTCGGCGACGATCTGGCCGAGCTGAAACGGCTGGCCGACGCAATCGCCGGCGTTGCCAACGGCGTCAACGGCGCCCGCGATATCCGGGTCGAGCGGCTGACCGGCCAGCAGTATTTGAACATTACCGTGGACCGCCAGGCGATTGCCCGCCACGGCCTGAATGCGTCGGACATCCACGACGTGATCGAAACTGCGATTGCCGGCAAGGTGGCGACCGAGATTTACCAGGGCGAGCGGCGTTTCTCCGCTGCGGTGCGGTTGCCGGAACCATTCCGTAACAATATCACCGCCATCGACCAGTTGATGCTGACCTCGGCCAACGGGGCGCGGGTGCCGCTGGGCGACGTCACCAAGATCAGCCTGAACGACGGTCCGGCCCAGATCAGCCGGGAAATGGGCAAGCGGCGGATAGTGGTCGGCATCAACGTCCGCGACCGCGATTTGGGCGGTTTCGTCGCCGAATTGCAAAAAGCCGTGGCCGACAAGGTCAAATTGCCGGAAGGCTACTATCTTCAGTGGGGCGGCCAGTTCCAGAACATGGAGCGGGCCTTGGGCCATTTGCAAATGATCATTCCGGTGACGATTGCGGCGATCTTCTTTCTGTTGTTCATGCTGTTCAAATCGCTGCGTTTTGCGGCGTTGATCATTTTGGTGCTGCCGTTTGCCTCGATCGGCGGTATCGTCACGCTGTTTCTGAGCGGCGAGTACTTGTCGGTGCCGGCCTCGGTCGGTTTTATCGCCTTGTGGGGCATCGCGGTGTTGAACGGCGTGGTGCTGGTGTCGTATATCCGGGCGCAGCGCGAGAGTGGCTTGAATCTGGAATATGCGGTGCGCCGCGGCTGCGAACAGCGTTTCCGGCCGGTGATGATGACGGCGACGGTGGCCTTGCTCGGGTTGGTGCCGTTTCTGTTTGCGGTCGGACCCGGTTCGGAAGTGCAAAAGCCGTTGGCCATCGTCGTGATCGGCGGCCTGATCAGTTCCACCTTATTGACCCTGGTGGTATTGCCAGTGTTGTACGGCTGGTTCGACGGCCGCCAGGATGTTCATAAACCGTTTTCGATGAAATGAACCGGGTTTTTGCCTATGCGTAATTGTTTGCTGCCTTGTTGGTTGGGGTTGTGCTTGTTTTTGCTGAGCGGCGTTGCCGGCGCCGCCGAGATCGGCGTTGCGGTGGACCGCAATCCGGTCGGGCTGAACGAATCGTTTCAAATCACCTTTACCGCGGCCGAGCAACCGGACGGCAGTCCGGATTTCGAGCCGTTGCGGCAGGATTTCGAGATCGTCAACCAACAACGCAGCACTAGCGCGTCCTGGGTTAACGGCAAAAGCAGCCGCAACGAACAATGGCTTTTGACGGCAATGGCCAAACGTAGCGGCGAGTTGACGATACCGGCGATTGCCTTCGGTGCCGACAGCAGTAAGCCGTTGGCGCTGACGGTGACCGAAACCGCGCAGCCGACCGCAAAGGACGACGAGCTGTTCCTGGAAGTCTCGGCAACGCCGGAGCAGCCTTACGTGCAGGCGCAGGTGATTTACACGCTGAAATTGTTCCGCCGGGTCCAGATTACCCAGGCCAGCCTGAGCGAGCCGGAAATCAAGGATGCCCTGGTGGAAAAACTGGGCGAGGACAGCACTTATTCGACCCAGATCAAGGGCGTCGATTATTGGGTAACCGAGCGCAAATATGCCATTTTTCCGCAGCAGAGCGGGCTGTTCACGATTGCGCCGCTGGTGTTGAACGCCGAATACGTCAGCGGCCGGCAGCAGCCGCGATTCAACGGCTTTTTCAACCGGCCCAGCACCGAAACCCGGCGGGTGGTATCGAAAGCCGTGACGCTGAACGTGCGCGCGGTGCCGGCCGAGTTTAAAGGCGCTTGGTTGGGCGCGGAATCGCTGGAATTGAGCGAGAGTTGGTCCGACGCCTCCCGCCAAGCCAAAGTCGGCGAGCCGCTGACCCGCACTTTGACCCTGAAAGCCAAGGGGGCGACGGTCGGCCAGTTGCCGGAGTTGTTCGACAAAACCCCGATCGACGGCATCAAGACCTATCCCGACCAACCGCTGTTGAACGAAGACAAACAAAGCGGCAGCTTAACCGCGTCGCGCGAGGAGAAAATCGCCTTCATTCCGTCCAAGCCCGGCGAATACAGTCTGCCGGCGCTGCACATCCGCTGGTTCAATACCAAAACCCACAAAATCGAGGAAGCCGCATTGCCGGCCGCCAAAATCAAGGCCTTGGCCGTTGCCGGAACAGCGGGGCCGGACGTTGCCGCGGCCGCCGCCAAGCCGGCCGAACCCGGCGCGGTTGCCGCAACGCCGATCGGCGTTTGCTCGGATAGGGAAACCAGAGTGTGGCAGGTGGTGTCGGCTATTCTGGCGCTGGGGTGGCTGCTGACGGTAATCGGCTTGGTTCGCCGCCGCCGCAACGGCGGCCGGAGCGGCGCTAGCAACCCGGCTTCGGCCGAAAGCGCGCTGGAAAAAGCCTTGAAGCGGGCCTGTTGGGAAAACAATCCGCAAGCGGCCAAACAGTTGTTGTTGCAGTGGGGCAAAACCCGCTACGGTAGCGACAGTCTGGCCGGTTTGGCGAATTGTTGCGGTGAGACGCTACGCAGCGAAATCGATAGCTTGAACCGGTTGCTGTATACCCCCGGCGGCCAGGACTGGCAGGGACGGGATTTGTGGGCGGCGTTCAGCGCCGAACCGCGGCAGGTCAGCGATGTGGCGGACAACGGCGACGGCCTGGAGCCCTTGTTCAAAATCTGAGCTAACCGCGCCGCTCCAGGTGGGCCAAAGCCATGTACAGCGCGGCGATAGAGCGCGCCTCGCTGCATTCCCCGCTGGCCAACAGGCTGTCGATGGCTCGCAGCGACCAGGGGACCACCTGTAACTCCTCCGGTTCGTCGCCTTCCAATTTTTCCGGGTACAGCTCTTCGGCCAGGATGATGTCGATGGTGTGTTCCAGATAAGACGGCGCCAGCGAGACCCGGTGCAGATGTTGCAGTTTGCCGGCGCCGTAGCCGATTTCTTCCTTCAACTCCCGGTTGGCGCCGCTGAGCATATCTTCGCCGGCGTCGAGTTTGCCTTTCGGTAGGCCCAGTTCGTAGCGGTGGACGCCTGCCGCATATTCCCTGACCAGTAATACCGTTTCCGGATCCAGCATCGGGACGATCAGTACCGCGCCGTGGGAGGTGCTGCGCGCCAGCCGTTCGTATTGGCGGCGTTCGCCGTTGCTGAATTCCAGGTCCAGCGCTTCGATGCAGAACTGGCGGGTCTGGGCCAGTACCGTCTGTTTCAGGATTTTCGGTCGCTTGGGCATGGTCGTTGGCGGGGTAGCGATTAAGGCCGGTGGTCGGGCTTGGGTTATACCCGAAAAAAGTCGACCGCGCTTTGCAACTGTTCGGCCTGGGCGTTGAGTTCCTCCGCCGTTGCCGCCATTTCTTCGGACGCTGCCGCGTTTTGCTGGGTGACTTTGTCGAGTTGCCGCATCGCCTCGCTAATCTGGCGTACGCCGACAGCCTGTTCGTCGGAGGCGGCGCTGATCTCTTGCACCAGTTCCGAGGTCTTGGCGATATTCGGCACCACCTCGCCGATCAATTGCCCGGCCCGTTCGGCGATGGCGACGCTGTTGGACGCCAATTCGTTGATTTCCGCCGCCGTCGTGCGGCTGTTTTCCGCGAGTTTTCTGACTTCGGCGGCGACCACGGCGAAGCCCTTGCCGTGCTCGCCGGCCGAAGCCGCCTCGATCGCGGCGTTCAAGGACAACAAGTTGGTTTTGTAGGCGATGTCTTCGATCACACCGATTTTTTTGGCGATTTGGTGCATCGCCTTGACCGTCGCCGTTACCGCGTCGCCGCCTTGACCGGCTTCTTCGGCCGAGGATTTGGCCAATTGTTCGGTGGCGCGCGCGCTTGCCGAATTGTGTTGGACCGAGGCGCTGAGTTGTTCGACGGCGCTGGTGGTTTCGTCGACGCTGGCCGCCTGCTGCGTTGTGGCCTGGCTGATCGATTGCGCGGTGGCGTTGACTTCCCGCGAAGCAATGCTCAATGTTTCGGCGTTGCTTTGCACTTGGCGCACTGTTTCGGCGAGTTGGTCGGCCATGGTTTTCAAATCGAACAACAGGCTGCCAGTGTCGCCGGGTTGGATGTCGATATGCGCCGTCAGGTCGCCCTCCGCCATTTGTTTGACGGCTGCCGCGGCGTAACTGGGTTCCCCACCCAGTTGCCGCATCAGGCCGCGGGTGATCAGGTAAGCCGCAGTGCCGCCGCACAGGACCGACAGCAAAGCCATCAGCTCGATGATGCGAACGCTATTGCTGACCGCGGTGCGCGCCTCCTTGCCGGTGGCTTCCATCAATTCGGTTTGAAACGCGATCAAAGCGGTTGCGTTGTCGAAGTAACGGCTTTGCAGTTGCCGGATTTCGTTTAGCAAGTAATCGGCGGCCTCTTGCTGTTTGCCTTGCCGGGCCAGGGCGATAAAGCGGTCTTGCGCCGCCACATACGGCGTCCGGGCGTCGAGTATGGCTTGCAATAAGCGGCGGCCCTCGGGGCTCTCGATTTTGGCGTCGAGCTTGTCCAGGTTTTCCTTGATTTTGCCGCGAGCTTGCTGAATCCGCACCAACTCTTTTTCGATCGTGGCTTGGTCTTTGACGATCAGGGTATTGCGCATCGAGCGGGCAATGACGTTGATGTTGTCGATGATGTCGTGGGTCCAGACCGTTTTCGGAAATTTATCCTCGACCATGTTTTCGATATTGGCCTGCAGTCCGTTCAAGTTGTTGACGCTGACCAAGGCGACGACGGCCAGCAACAGCATTACTCCGCCGAATCCGAGTCCGAGCCGGGTTTTGACAGTCAATTCACGCATATGGGCTTCCTTTGTCTAGTGCCTGGGCTTTGCTTGCCATTGTAAAGCGTTGCCGGTACGGCGGATAGGGTTGAATTGGCCGAAGCTGCCGTAGCCGGCGGCGTCCGGCTTATAATTGGCGAAAAATTAACGGAGAATTTTAGCGATGTTGGACTGGCGGCAAATCGAGACGGTGATGCTGGATATGGACGGCACCTTGCTGGACCTGAATTTCGATAACCATTTCTGGCAGGAATTCGTGCCGGAACGCTTCGCCCAATTGCACGGCTTGACGCTGGAGCAGGCCAAACAAGCATTGGCGCCGCGCTTCAAGGCGATGGAAGGCCGTTTGGAGTGGTATTGCCTGGATTATTGGAGCAGCGAGTTGCGGTTGAATATCGCCGGCTTGAAGCAGGAGCTGGCCGGCCTGATAGCGGTGCATCCGCACGTGGTCGAGTTTCTGGATGCGTTGCGCGGCAAGCGGCGCCTGCTGTTAGTGACCAACGCCCACCGCGACAGTCTGAATCTGAAAATGGAGAAAACCTGTCTGCACCGCTTCTTCGACGAGATCGTCAGTTCCCACGACTTCGGTTTTGCCAAGGAACAACAGGGCTTTTGGCAAGCTTTGCAGCAACAACATCTATTCGAGAAACACAGCAGTTTGTTGGTCGACGACAGCCTGGCCGTGCTGCGCTCGGCGCGTCAATTCGGCATTGCCCATCTGGTTTCGATCAGCAAGCCTGACAGCCGGCGCCCGGTCAGGCCGATTGCGGAGTTTCCGGCGATTGAGGATTTTCGGGCGTTGATGCCTGGCTTGCAGCCGGATGCGGCCGGTGTTCCCTAGGTTTGCGCTCGGGCCGCGGCGGACGTTTGCCGTGCGGTACCACCCGTTCGCGCGGCTCGCGGCGTTCCGGCTTGGCGACGTGTTCGGCCAGTAGTTCCGGTTCGATCGCCGCGACCGGTACTTTTTCGCCGATATAGTCTTCGATGTCCGGCATCGAATAGGCGTATTCCTCGCAGATGAAGCTGATCGCTTCGCCGCTGGCGCCGAAGCGGGCGGTGCGGCCGATACGGTGCACGTAATCCTCGACGTCTTGCGGCAGGTCGTAGTTGAAGACGTGAGACACGTCCGGAATATGCAGGCCGCGGGCGGCAACGTCGGTGGCGATCAGTAGGTTGACCTGGTTGTCCTGAAACGCGGCGAGCAGTTTTTGCCGTTTTTCCTGCGGCACGTCACCGCTCAGCATCGCGACTTTGTAGCCGTTGGCTTGCAAGTAATCGTCGAGCCGTTCGGCGCAACGCTTGGTATTGACGAAAACGATGCTGCGCTGCGGCTGGTGGTGTTTCAATAAACCCAGCAGCAGCGGAATCTTCTGGTCGTTGGCCGGGCAATAAGCGATTTGCTTGATGGCTTTGGAGGTGACTTCCTCGGGTTCGATCCGGATCAGCACCGGGTTGTTCATGTGTTCGTATGCCAGCTCGGTAACCTTGTAGGACAGCGTGGCCGAGAACAGCAAATTCAGGCGTTTGTCGGCCGGCGGCATCCGCCGCAGCAGAAAACGGATGTCCTTGATAAAGCCCAGGTCGAACATGCGGTCGGCTTCGTCCAGCACCGTGACCTGGATGTTGTCCAGCGTAAACGCGCCTTGTTTGTAGAAGTCGATGATGCGCCCTGGCGTGCCGATAATGATGTCGACGTTGGTCTTAATCTTGTCCAGTTGTTTCTGGTAATCGGTGCCGCCGTAGATCAGCGCTAACTTCAGGTTCAGATATTTGCCCAGCACCAGTGCGTCCTTGTGGATCTGAATCGCCAGCTCGCGGGTCGGCGCCAGGATCAGTGCCCGCGGATTCTTGATTTTTTCGCTTTCGTCGTTGATCAGGTGCTGGAAGGTGGCGAGCAGGAAGGTCGCGGTTTTGCCGGTGCCGGTTTGCGCTTGGCCGGCGATGTCTTTGCCGCGCAAGGATAACGGCAGGGACTTATCCTGGATCGGGGTACAGTTGATGAAACCCGCTTCTTTCAGACCTTTGATGATGGAGTCGGACAGCTCCAGATTGCTAAATCGCGTTTCTGTTAAGTGTGTTTTTTTCATAACTCGCTAGAATAACTCAAAATGCGGCGCGGTTGAAATCGATTGACAATTTAAGCGCGGCGAAACTATAGTCTTGGCTTTGCAAACTAACGGAGAATGGCGTGAGCGACCTAGTCCTTCATGTATCAGACGCTGATTTTAACGAAACAGTCTTAAAAGCCGGCTCACCGGTATTGGTCGACTACTGGGCCGAATGGTGCGGCCCTTGCAAAATGATTGCTCCTGTACTGGATGAAATCGCATCCGAGTACCAAGGCAAACTGACCGTCGCCAAACTCAATATCGACGAAAATCCGAAGACCCCGCAGCACTACGGTGTGCGCGGTATTCCTACCTTGATGATTTTCAAGGGCGGCGAGGTGGAGGCTACCAAAGTCGGCGCCTTGACCAAATCGCAGTTGGCCGCATTCATCGACAGCAACCTGTAGTACGGCTGCACCGGGCTTGTCGAAAATGTTTTGATAAGTCCGGTTATTGCGCTAGAATTCCGCCCGCTTCTCGCACCCCGATCGCCCGAGTTTTTCCAACACACTTCTTCCGCCGTAAACAGCTTTCTGCTGTTTTGCATTTCTTCCATTTCCCTAAGTCAACATGAACCTTACCGAGTTAAAACTTAAACAACCGACAGAAATCATTGCTATCGCCGAATCCCTGGGGCTGGAAAACATCGACAGAGCCCGAAAGCAGGAGCTGATTTTCTCGATTTTGAAGAAGCAGGCGAAAAGCGGAGAAGACATATTCGGCGACGGGGTGCTGGAAATTTTGACTGACGGTTTCGGCTTTCTGCGCACGCCGGGTTGTTCTTACTTGGCCGGACCTGACGACATCTACGTATCGCCCAGCCAGATTCGGCGTTTCGGCCTGCGCACCGGCGATACCGTCAGCGGCAAGATTCGGCCGCCGAAAGAGGGCGAGCGTTACTTTGCGATGCTGAAGGTGGAAAGCATCAACTTCGAATCCCCCGAGCAATCCAAAAACAAGATTTCCTTTTCCAACCTGACGCCGTTATTCGCCAACAAACGCTTCCGCCTGGAGCAGGGCAACGGTACCAGCGAAGACTTGACCGCCCGCATCATCGATTTGATCGCGCCGATCGGCAAAGGCCAGCGCGGCCTGATCGTTTCGCCGCCGAAAGCCGGTAAAACCATGATCATGCAAAGCATTGCCCACGCCATCGCCGAGAATAACCCTGAATGCTACCTGATCGTGCTGTTGATCGACGAGCGTCCGGAAGAGGTGACCGAGATGGAGCGTTGCGTGCGCGGCGAAGTGGTGTCCAGCACCTTCGACGAACCGGCCACCCGCCACGTGCAGGTCGCCGACATGGTGATCGAAAAAGCCCGGCGCATGGTAGAGCACAAGCACGACGTGGTTATTCTGTTAGACTCGATTACACGTTTGGCCCGCGCTTACAACATGGTGGTGCCGTCCTCCGGCAAGCTGCTGTCCGGCGGTGTCGACGCCAATGCCCTGGAAAAACCGAAACGCTTTTTCGGTGCCGCGCGGAATATCGAAGAAGGCGGCAGTTTGACGATTATCGCTACCGCGCTGGTAGAAACCGGCTCGCGGATGGACGAGGTCATTTTCGAGGAGTTTAAGGGCACCGGTAACATGGAGTTGCATCTGGAGCGGAAAATTGCCGAAAAGCGGGTCTATCCGGCCATCAACATCAACCGTTCCGGCACCCGCCGCGAAGAATACCTGGTCGATCCGGACGAGCTGCAAAAAACCTGGATCCTGCGCAAGATTCTGCAACCGATGGACGAATTGGCGGCATCCGAATTTTTGCTGGGCAAACTGAAGGACTTCAAAACCAACGCCGAATTTTTCGATTCGATGAAGCGTTAATGCTTGTCCTCGGGTCGGCGGATGGCGCTCTGCTCGCCGTTCGCCGCCGATCCTCCCCCGTTTTCCAGTCTCCTGCGCCCTGCCGCATTTTTTCCCGCCAGCACAGCAACCTAGTTCCAGTCTAAGCCGCGTTCGCCATAACACCGAAATATTTCTTGGTTGTGTAAGCGATTAATTTTGTTATATTGCGCCCCGACCTTTACGCGGAGAGATGGCCTTGCGAAATACCAGCAAATTTTTCATGCAGTTCGTCCGACTGGCGGGACCTTTCTGGTGTTCCGAAAATAAGGCCAGCATTCGCGGACTGTCGGCGGCGCTGGTTGCGCTAACCGTCGCTCAAATCGCGGTTTCGGTGATTATCACCGAATGGAGCGCGGACCTGTTCGATGCGCTGGAACAGCGCTCGATGTCGCGCTTCTTTACCCAAATCGGGCTGATCGTACTGATTTTTCTGGCGAACATCGCCATTACCGCCACGCACCTGGTGGTGAAACGCCGCTTGCAACTCGGTTGGCGCGGTTGGCTGACCGACAAGCTGATCGGCCAGTGGATGCGCGACGGCCGGCATTATCTGGTCACGCACATTCCCGGCCAGCACGACAATCCCGACGGCCGTATCGCCGAAGACGTGCGGATATCGACCGAATACGCAATCGACTTGCTGCATACCATGTTCTATTGCCTGCTGTTGTTGATCAGTTTTACCGAGATTTTGTGGACATTGTCCGGCAGCGTGACCATGGACCTGGGTATTGCCGAAATTCCGATCCAAGGCCATCTGGTTTGGTTGGCCCTGATTTACGCGGCTAGCGCTTCGGTGCTCGGCTGGTGGATAGGCCGGCCGTTGACAACGGCGACCGACAACCGGCAAACCGTCGAGGCCAATTTCCGTTTTGCCTTGGTCAAGGCCCGCGAAAACGCCCAGGCGATTGCGTTAATCCACGGCGAGCGCCACGAAAATCCGCATTTTCACCGTTTGTTCGGCAATATCGTCGATGCCTGGAACCAGCAAACCCATGCCTGGCAGCGGATTACGATGTTCAGTTCCGGTTATTCCATCCTATCGATGGCTTTTCCGATCCTGGTGTCCGCGCCGCGTTTCATTCTGGGAACCATCAGTTTGGGTGCCTTGATGCAGTCGGCCCAAGCCTTCCAGCAAATGGTCGCCGCTTTGTCCTGGCCGGTGGATAACATGGGTAAGGTCGCCGAATGGCGGGCGTCGGTAGAGCGTATCCTGGGCTTGAGCAAAGCTCTGGAGCAATTGGAGCGGGAAATTGCCAAGCCCGATCCGCACCGCATCCGCATCGTCAAGAATGAAGGTTCGGTGTTGGCATTCCGCAATTTGTGCATTAGCCGGCTGGACAATATCGTCTGCGTGTCGATGCTGAACGAAGAAATCCGTGCCGGCGAACGGGTATTGATCGCCGGTAACGCATTTTCCGGCAACAAATTGTTCAAGGCCATCGCCGGTTTGTGGCCCTGGGGCGAAGGCACGATAGAGCTGCCCGACGACGAACCGATGTTTTTCATGCCGCCCAAGCCTTACTTGCCGACCGGCCTTCTGCGTGCCTCGATTTGTTACCCGAGCGATGCCGGCGCCTTCGATCCCGACGTATTGGCCAGTATCATGCAATTGGCCGGCGTCGGCGAACTGGTGGAGCAGTTGAACCAACAGGCAGACTGGGATAAAAGCTTGGAGCGCGAGCAAAAGCAACGTTTGGGCTTGGTGCGGCTGTTGCTGCACAAGCCGAAGTGGATTTTGATGCAGGAGGCCTTCGATTCGCTCGATCCCGACGGCGAGGTGGAAATGGTTAGCCTGATCCATAAGAAATTGCCGCATGCGGCGATGCTGACGATTACCAAGCAGCCGACGATACAGAGGTTGCATAAACGCCGGATCACGCTGAATTGAGCGCAGGCCGGATTTGCGATCGGCCATGGGTACACTTGACCCGGGTAAATTTTTAATAGCAAAAGTGGGGGAATTGGTTTCTGAAACGTCTTAATGGATAAGGAGCCCGAGGTGCGGCGCAAATGCCGGGGTAGGCCTTAACATGCTCAGGTAATTTTATGAAATCAAGACATTCTCGCAGCAGGCCGGCGGATTCGCCGGCCGACAAGGTCGAATCCGGTTTTCCGTCGGCCCGTTATTTTCAGGTTCATTTCGAATATCTTCACGAAACCATCGGCGAACTGAAGCAGCAGATCGAGACGGCGAACCGGCAAATTGCCGAATTGCAACAGCGGCTGTTGGATACGGAAGCCAAGGGCATCGAATTGGAAGGTCAGCCCGGCAACGCCTTTACGACTCAAGATTGGCGTTTGTAACCGCCGCTGTTTTTATCGACCCAGCGCTGCTCGCCGTTAGCCAGCGTTTCGCGTTTCCAAAACGGCGCCCGGCTTTTCAGATTTTCCATGATAAAGCGGCTGGCGTCGAAGGCGTCGCCGCGATGTTCCGACCAGACCGCAACCAGAACCAGCGTATCGTTGGGCTCGACCCGGCCGACGCGGTGTACGACCAGCGTCTCCAGCACCTGCCATTGGCTTGCGGCTTGCGCGACGATCAGTTGCAGTTGGGTCTCGGTCATGCCCGGATAGTGTTCCAGATACATGCCGCAGACCGCATCGCCCTGGTTGAAATCGCGCATCGTGCCGACGAACACGGCCGTGGCGCCGTATTTTCCGGCCATTCCGGCCGCTTGCTGGTGGTTCGCGATTTCTTGCCAAGGGTCGAAAACCGTATCCGATAATTTCACCGCCATAGCCTTCAACCTCCCGTGACCGGTGGAAAGAAAGCCACCTCGTCGCCGTCGCTGGCCAGACTATCCAGGCTTGCGTAATTCATGTTGACCGCCGCCAGCAAAGCATTCGGCAGCGGCAGGTTCGGATTCGCCAATTGCCAGAGCTCCAGCAGCGAAACCGGCGCCGAAACCTGTAGTTCGTCGCCGCTGCGGCCGACGTGGTCTTTAAGGCTTGCGAAGTACAGCACTTTGATCGACATTCTGTTCCACCGGGTAATACAATGCGCGCTGTTTCAATAATTCCATCCGCCATGTCCGATTCGCCGCTCACCCATTTCAACGCCGCCGGGGACGTCCACATGGTCGATGTCGGCGCCAAGACGGTCACCCAGCGCAGCGCGGTTTGCGAGGGCTATATCGAAATGCGGCCGGAAACGCTGGCGTTGATTGTAAACGGCGCGCATAAAAAAGGCGACGTACTTGGCGTGGCCAGAATCGCCGGGATCATGGCCAGCAAAAAGACGGCGGAACTGATTCCGTTGTGCCATCCGTTGCCGCTGACCCATGTCGAAATCGATCTGCAGCCCCAGGCCGGCCTGAATCGGGTTTATTGCCGGACATTGGCCAAAACCAACGGCCAGACCGGCGTCGAAATGGAAGCGCTGACCGCGACGCAGATTGCCTTGCTGACCGTCTACGACATGTGCAAGGCCGTCGATCGCGGCATGGTGATCCAGGGCGTGCGGCTGTTGGAAAAAAGCGGCGGCAAGTCCGGGGATTGGCGGGCGGACGCCGCCGCGGCTTAGTTTTCCGGTTTGGCCTGCGGGCTCCGGTTCAGAATTTTCTCGTCTATGGTTTTGTGCAGCAAGCGCAACAATTCGGCGGAGCCGTCTTCGTCGCTCTCCATTTCTTCCGGTTTGGCCAAAGCCGCGCTGACGCGGATGCCGCCGGTTTCCTGATGCAGCGTAATCAGATACTCGGCCTCGGCGTAATGGTTGTTCAGCAAGGTTCGGATCAGGCTCAGATCCTTGCCGGCCGTATCCGGATCGTAACGCACTTGAAACCGGCCGTCCTGCTGGTTCTTATCCAGGATTTCAATGTCGGTGATTTTCAAAGCCGTTGCCAACATATCCCAGGCCCGTTCTTCGCGGGTCTTCAGGAGCAGCAGTGGTTTGTCGCCGTCGGTGAAGGCCATCAGCCCGGCCAGGACCGATTTCGGTTTCAAGTCGTCGGCGTCGATGGCCGGTTGCGGATTGGTGTGCTCGATCGGCAATACCGGCGGTAATTCCAAGTGGTGGGTGTCGCGGTATTTCTCGGGCGTTTCGCCGCAGGCGGCCAATAGCAAGCAGGGAAGTACGTGGCGGACTCGTTTCAACATAACCGGATTCACTCGCAAAAATAGCGTCTGTGTTCCAGCACCGGGAACGAGGCTCGCATTTTTTCCAGCCGGTTTTTATCGATCTCGCCGCAGACGAAACCGGGACCGGTTTTGTAGCAATCCAGCACCACGCCCCAGGGGTCGATGACCATGCTGTGGCCGTAAGTTTGCCGGCCGTTGATATGGAAGCCGCCTTGGTTGGGCGCCAGCACGTAGCACAGGTTTTCGATGGCCCGCGCCCGCAGCAGCACTTCCCAGTGTGCGGCACCGGTCTTGGCGGTAAAGGCCGACGGAATGACCAGGATGTCGAGGCCTTTGCGGGCCATGGGCCGGAAAAATTCCGGAAAGCGCAAGTCGTAGCAGACGGCGACGCCCAGGCGGCCGAACGGGGTATCGATCACGCAGGAGCCTTCGCCGGCTTCCACCGAATCCGATTCGCGGTATTCCTCGGCGGTGTCGGGAACGCTGACGTCGAACAAATGCACCTTATCGTATCGCGCCACGCGTTCGCCCTGGTCGTTGTAAATCAGGCAGGCTGCGCGGACTTTATTCGGCACCGAGGCCTGCATCGGCATCGTGCCGCCGACGATCCAGATGCCGTATTTTTTCGCCGTGGCGGCCAGAAACTCCTGAATCGGGCCTTGGCCGTCGGCTTCGGCCACTTTAACTTTGTCGTATTCGTTCATGCCCATGATGGCAAAGTTTTCCGGCAAAGCCACTAGTTTGGCTCCGGCGTTGACCGCTTCGGCAATTTGTTTTTCGGCTTCCAGCAGATTGGCGCTGACTTGCGGCCCGGAAGCCATTTGAATGGCGGCACATAGTGTCATGAGTGGTCCCTGTTGGTTTTTTAGGTTGATTGCGCGTTGGGGCGGGCCGGCGCCGGGCCGGTCATTTGCCGAGCGAGTCCAGCCACTCGAAGCCGGTCAGGCTGCGCCAGGCTTTCTTCACCAAACCGTCCTGGTCGTGCAGCGGCGTGACTTCGACATTGCCCCACGGCCCGCTCAATTTGTATTGCGAGCCGAAGAAATATCCCTCTTTGTAATCGTCGGTCACCGCCTGGGTGATGATAGCGGCGATGCCGCCGACGATTGTACCAGCAATGGGAACGGCGCCGGAACTCTTGGGCACTACCGCCACCCGCTGGTCCAGGGTCTTGCGGACCAAGTCGGCGCTGCCGGCGACGCTGAGTTTGGCCGAGACCGCGTCGATCACCAGATCGTCGGAATACGCCAGGCCGTTGCTGATTTTGACGGTGCCGGTAATCGTATCGAAGGCCAGCCCCTGGCGGTAAACGTCGCTGAAATCCAGACTCAGGCGTTTGGCCCATTGTTCCATCGCGATCAGTCCGAGTAAGCGGCCGAAGCCGGGTTCGATGCTGGAGATGCGGCCGTCGCTGAGTTTGAGCCGGAGCTGGCCGTTGACGTCGGCCAGCGAAAACTGCTGCGGCCCGCCGCGCCAACTGCCGTTGAAGCCGATTTCGGCGTCGGTGCCGCGGAAGTCGTCGGTAAAGCCGAGTTGCGACAGGAACAAGCCGAAGCCCTTCATGTTCAATTTGCCGGTCAGTTGGGTGGAACTGGCGCTGCCCAATTTCAACCAGTCGGCGCTGAAATCAATGGTGCCGGCCACGCTGGCCAATTGCACGTGTTTGAAATGGATGCCGTTGATCAGCCTTTCGGTGCGCAGTTTCAGATTGCCCAGGTCCACATTCCGCCACAGCAGTTGCTTGCTGTCGATATCGATCAGCGGCAATTCGCCGACGGCCGCCTCTTCGGCCTCGCCGAAATTCAGCCCTTCCATGGCGGTCAGATTTAGGTGCTCCATTTGCAGGCGGATGCGTTCGGCGCCGCCGCGCTGGTCCGGAATCGCGAAGCGGCCGCTGGCCATCGCGCTGTCGATGGTGCCCTGCCAGGCTTGGCCGCTATGCTGCATGCTGCAGGCGACCGCGCCGAATTGGTGGCCTTGCCAGATCAACTCGCCGCTGTCCAGCACCAGTTCCTGCAGCGCAGGCAGACGTGCCTGGCTGTCGCCGTCGGCGAATGCGGCCAGCGCTTCGGATAATTTGAATTGCGGCTGACGGATTTCCAGTTTCAGGCCGGGCCGGTCGAAAATTTCCGCGCTGCCTTCGCCGTAAACGATATGCGCCGAACGCAAGCCATTCCGCTTGCCGTCGATTTGCAGGGCTGCCTGCAAATCCCGGCCGTAACCTATGTGCAGCGGCACGAATTCGCTGTCGTCCAGCACAAAGCGCAAATTCAGCGCGCGTTCCTCGCCGGCGGTTTTGCCGAGCCGCTCCGGCGCATCCAGGCTGACGCCTTGCAAATTGCTGGTGATCTGCAAAACGTCCGGCTGGTCGGCGGCGTAAGGCAGGGTCAGTGCGGCCTGGTAATTGAAGCCGCCCTTGGCGGCCTGGTTTTTCAAGAACGCGAATTGCTTTTGCAGGCGGTCGACGTCGGTAACGCCGCTGATCAACAATTGCGTCGCGCTCTGGTCGCTTTGCAGTTGGCCGCGGATCGGATAGCCCAGGGTTCTGGCTTCGAGCGGGCTGCTGCTGACGCGGTCTTCGGTAAAGTGCAGCACGCCGCCGATATTGTCGACCAGCAGGTCGACCGGCTTCAGCACTAAGCGCGCCTTGTCCAGATGGGCATCGACTTTAACCGTGGTGGGCAGGGTTTCGTAATAAGCGATTTTCAGGTCCAGATCGACTCGCGTGTCGCCTTCCGGTGCCAGCACCTTGGCCAGAGGGTCGGTTTTGACGTGCAGCGGGGTTTTTTGCAGGTATTGCATGCTTTGCGGCAGCTTGCTGTGTACCTGGCCCCAGACGTAAACGTAATCGCTGTCGGCCAGATCGGGAATGGTTACCACGGCCTGGCCGATATCGACCTCTTCGCTATGGCCGCCGTCGATGGCAACTTGCAGATCGGCGCCGAGAAATTGGACGTCGGCGTGCACCGCGCGCAAATGCGGCCACAACGCGTTGAACTGGATTTCGCCGTCGTCTATCGCGAACACGACTTCGAAACGGCCGCCGCCGTTGCTGAACGGAAAGTCCGCCAGCTTGCCCTGCAACAGCATTTCGCCGTGGTCGATATGGCCGCCGATAAAGGCGTCATCCAGCCAGGCTACGGCGTCCTTGCCCATGATTTTCGCCGGCAGGTAGCGCGGCACTTTGCCGATGTCGGCGAAATTGCCGAAGCGGGTATGCATGTCCAGTACCGGGCTGGAGCCGTCGTTCGGTAAACTCAATTGCAGCCGGGTGTTGGTTTGGAAGTCGGCGCTGTCCAGTTGCAGGCCGTCGCTCGAAATCTGCCAATCGCTGCCGGTTTGCACCCAGTCCAGCCGGCCGCTCAGGCGGGCAATCTCCAGCTTGTCCCGGAACAGTTCCGGCGCGTCGAAGCCGGCGCGTTCGGTCGCGAAATCCAGCCGGCCGCGCTGGTCGCCGGCACTGATGCTGCCGCGCAAGCCTTGCAATTGCGGTACGCCGCCGCCGCCGGCTATGCCGAGCTCGGCAAATTCGCCGTGCAGGGCGTAATGCTGCAGTGCGCTGTCGCCATAAAATGCCGTATCGCGCAATTCGCCGCGCGGATTCAGTTTCAGCCAACGCTCGAAGCCGGCGGCGTCGGCCAGAAAAGGCGCGGTCAAATGGTCTAGGGCCTGCAAATTCAATATTTCGATGCGGCCGCCGAGATTGCCTTGGGCGTCGCGCTGTAGGTAAAACTCGCCGCCGCGCCAGCGCTGGCGGTTGCTGACCGCATTCATGTCGTAAACGCCCCAGCGTTGGCGGCCGCCGTTTTCGCTCCAGGCCAGATTGCCCTCGAAGGTGTCCAGTTGCAGGGCTTTGCCGTTCTGTTTGCCGATTTTAATCTGTTGGCCCTGGACGTAACCGGCGATCCGGTAAGGCGCCGAGTCGCGCCAATCGCTCCAAAGCCGGATATCGCCCGAGCCCGAATACAGGTGCAGTCCGGCCGGTAAGTCTTCGATCAACCAGGCCGGCCCTTGCAGATTGTCGCCTTCGACGTAGATCCGGCCGTTAAGCGCATTGGCCTGGAAAATATTGCCGTGCAATAGCGCGGAAATCCGCAGGCTATCGCCCAGCGTGTCCGGCAGCCGGCTGATGAGATGGATTTCGTGGTTTTGTTCGGCGCGGTCGTTTTCGATGCGCAAATCGAAGTCGGTTATCGTCACCGGCGGCCGTTGCCGTTTCAAGTCCAGCCAAGTGACCTGGCTTTGCAGGATTTCGTACTGGCCGCCTTCCAGCAGCCAAAGCGGCTGCTCGTCGCTGCTGTGCAAGCCTTTGATGCGCAGCGAGCCGTCTGCATCGCGGATGATGTCCAATTTGGCGCCGACCAGCGTGACCCAGCCGGAGGCCATCGCATCCTGGGTAAACAACCATTCCAGCAAATGGATGCCGATCCTGACCTGTTGCAAACTGATCGCCGGTTTGCTGCCGGCTTCCGCGGCGTCTATCGTTATGTCGCGCAGAATCAATTCCGGGCTGAAGCCGCGCATCTTGGCGCTGAGCCGGCCGATATGCAGCGGCACGCCACTGATGCGGCGAATCTCGCTTTCCAGCCGTTGCCGGTGGTCGGCAATATCGACCAGAAACAGCCTGACCGCGCTAAGCGCAAAGGCCGCCGCGATCAGCGACCAGAACAGCAGATGCCGGGTAGCCCGGCTGACATGGCGGTGGATAAGCAAAACGTTAGCCTATAGCAACACCACGTCGTAGTGTTCCTGGTTGTACTCGGCTTCGGCGCGAATCTTGATCGCCACCTTCAGAAACACCTCCAGCTCGGCCAGCATGTCGGCTTCCTCGTCCAGCAGCATTTCCACCACTTGCTCGGAGGCCAGCACCAGTATCTGCTGCACGCTGTATTGGCGGACGACGCGAATGATTTCGCGGAAGATTTCCAGGCAGATCGATTCGGCGGTTTTCAACACGCCGCGGCCGCCGCAGGTCGAGCAGGGTTCGCACAAGATGTGCTCCAGGCTCTCGCGGGTGCGCTTGCGGGTCATTTCCACCAGGCCCAGCGCCGAAACTTCGGTGATCTTGGTTTTGGCGTGATCTTTTTCCAGATTGCGTTGCAGCGCGGCCAGCACTTGTTTCTTGTGCTCGTCGCTCTGCATGTCGATGAAATCGATGATGATGATGCCGCCCAGATTGCGCAGCCGCAGTTGGCGGGAAATGGTCTGCGCCGCTTCCAGATTGGTCTTGAATATGGTTTCTTCCAGATTGCGGCCGCCGACGTAGCCGCCGGTATTGACGTCGACCGTAGTCATCGATTCGGTCTGGTCGAACACCAGATGGCCGCCGGATTTGAGTTTGACCTTGCGGTCCAGCGCCTTGCTGATCTCGTCCTCGACGTTGTAGATGTCGAACACCGGCCGTTCGCCGGAATAGTGTTCGATCACCGAGACGATTTCCGGCACGAAGGTTTCGGCAAATTCGACCAACTTTAAAAAGGTTTCCTTCGAGTCGACCCGGATCTTTTCGATGCCGTCCTTGTACAGGTCGCGCAGCGTGCGGATACTGAGCGGCAAGTCTTCGTGGATCAGCGATTTGACCTTGGCCTTTTTGCTCTTGTCCAGGATCGACTCCCACAGTTTGTGCAGGAAGGTCATGTCCGAATACAGAATCACTTCCTCGACGCATTCGGCGGCGGTGCGGGCGATGAAACCGCCCGGCACTTGATGTTTTTGCTGATAGGCTTCGATACAGGCCCGTAACCTTACCCGCTCGGATTCGCTGTCAATGCGCTGCGACACGCCGGAATTGCCGGCGTAAGGCATGTAGACCTGGTAACGAGATGGGATCGAGATGTCGGTGGTGAGCCGGGCACCCTTGTTGCCCAGTGGGTCTTTGGTGACTTGCACCACCAGCTTTTGACCTTCCTTCAGGTAATGTTCGATATTCTCCGAGCCTTTTTCGGCCAGCTCCTGGCTGCTGAAGTCGGACAAATGCAGAAAGGCGGCCTTGTCCAGACCGATATCGACAAAGGCCGCCTGCATGCCCGGCAATACCCGGCACACTTCGCCTTTATAAATGTTGCCGACCAGGCCCTTTTGACGAACGCGCTCGATGATCAGTTCCTGCAACACGCCGTTTTCGATGACGGCGACCCGGGTTTCCGGCGGCGTCACATTGATTAAGATTTCTTCGCTCATTGAATGACTTCTATGCCGGCTTGGCTCAATAGTTGTGCGGTTTCGAACAGCGGCAGGCCCATCACGCCGGAAAAACTACCGGTGATCGACTCGATAAACACGCTGGCCAGCCCCTGAATCGCATAGGCACCGGCTTTGTCGCAAGGTTCCCCGGTTTGCCAATAGCCGACGATTTCCTGGTGGCTCAACGGCCGGAAGCGGACCTCGCTGACGCTCAAAGCTTGCCAATGACAGCCTGCGCTGCGCAAAGATACCGCGCTGTAAACCTGGTGGTTGCGGCCGGACAGCCGGCTCAGCATCTCGATGGCATGTTGCAAGTCGTCGGGCTTGCCCAGAATCCGGCCGTCGCAAATCACGCTGGTATCGGCCGCCAGTACCGGCAACGAGCTATTGTTTTGGCTGGCGCAGACGGCCGATTTTTCGGCAGCGACCCGCTCGACATAGGCGGCCGGCTGTTCGCCCGGCAACGGAGTTTCGTCGACATCCACCGCGTTGACCAGGTGGCGGATGCCGATTTGGGCCAGTAATTCGCGGCGGCGCGGCGATGCCGACGCCAGGATGATTTGAGGATTCATGCCGTTAACGGTGGTAAGGGTGATTGTTTAGCAGACTCCAGGCCCGGTAGATTTGTTCGGCCACCACGATACGGACCAGCGGATGCGGGAAAGTCAGCGGCGACAGGCTCCAGGATTCGCGCGCCAGCTCCTTGACCTGCGGCGCCAGGCCTTCCGGGCCGCCGACCATCAGCGCCACCGGCTGGCCGTTGCCGAGCCACCGGTGCAAGGCTTGGGCCAGATCGGGCGTAGACCACGGTTTACCGGGGATGTCCAGCGTCACGACGTGCGCCCGCGGCGGTAACGCTGCGATCATGCGCTCGCCCTCGTCGCGGGTAATGCGGGCCACGTCGCCGCTTTTGCGTTTGTCCGGCGCGATTTCGCGCAACACCAATTCGCATTCCCGCGGCAGCCGCTTGGCGTAGTCATTATATCCTTGCTGTACCCAGTCCGGCATCTTGTTGCCGACGGCGATCAGATGAATTTGCATGGCGGGGAGGATACACAGATGTTATGGGTGTGACAATGCGACGGCGGTTGGCGTGGCGGGGGATTTCCCGATAGAGGAAGGTGTGGCAGAAAGTCGATTTGACAGCGATGTGTTCGTCGCGGCCGGCTTTAATTTTGCGAAACAGCCTTTCATCTAGCGCCGCCATGCACCGATCTGATGATCGCCAGCTTGCTCATAGCCGCTTTTTTTCGCAAAACCATGCGTCCCAACCCATTTGCCGGGCGCTTGCCGAGCCGCGAGTCGCTGTAATATCCTTGGTTCAAATACATTCGATTTGCCGAGGTGACTCATGTCCGCCGTGCTTCAACAAACCCGTTATACCGCCGAAGAATACTTAAGTCTGGAGCGCAGCACATCGATTAAAAGCGAATTCCACGACGGGCAAATTTATGCGATGACCGGCGCCAGCCGGGAACATAATTTAATTTCCGGAAATATTTATAGAGAACTCAGTCAGCAACTGAAAAGCCGTCCCTGCGAAGCCTACATCAACGACATGCGGGTCAAGGCCACCGAAGCTCGCAGCTACCACTACCCCGACATCGCCGTGGTTTGCGGTAAACCCGAGTTCGAAGATGCGCAGGTCGATACTTTGCTGAATCCGATGCTGCTTATCGAAGTGCTGTCGCCATCCACCGAAGCCTACGACCGCGGCGGCAAGTTTGCCCATTACCGAAAAATACCCAGCTTGCGCGAATATCTGCTGGTGATGCAAGACCAGCCTGGTATCGAACGTTATCTGCGCCAAGGCGAAGTCTGGATATTGAGCGAGGCGCTGGGCCTGGAAGCAAGCGTAGCGCTGGAAAGCATCGATTGCCGGCTCAGCTTGCGCGAGGTTTACGATAAGGTTTTTGAGGGCAATGCAAGCGGGGAGATGTAAGTGAGTTGCGTCTTGGCGGACGACATGCAAATGCTTGATTGCTAGACCTGACCCCGATTCTCGGAATTTGAACAAGCCGGTTTGTTGCTTAATTTAGCGACATTCGATCTTGGCCTCGGCGTCCTCGAACAACGAGACTCTTTCGCCAAGCCGATGAAACTTTACGAACTGCCTGATCCACTCGCAATAAGTGCGCTCGGTATGCAGCGAATAATGCTTAAGCCGCACGATGCGGCGTAAGTCTTCAAGCAAGGTCGGTGATGTGGTGCTTGACAGCAAATGGTTAGCGAATATAGTGATGCGCACGGCTTCTTCAGAAGCAAATCCGCCCGAAAAGGCCGCTAATATCAATTTGTCGGGCAGATTTGCCCAATTCAATGGTTAAGTGTCACTATGCTCGGCGACGATCTACGTCTTTGGTTTGAGTTGTTCCACGGTATCGTTGTCTATCGCCCCTTATCCGGCGGTGGTCATTCATCTGATGGATGGCTGAATTGGTCGGATATTGAAAATCGCTTCACGCGCGAGAATTTAACGTTTGAAGGGAAGAAATACGATCCTCAAAATGCCAAGCAAAAAAACCAACTTCTGAATGCCCTCGTAAATTACGCAAGTATGTTCGTTACTCTGCGTCTTGTTGAAAGGCGCAGACAATTGGCGCCACCTTCTTTAGATTACCGAGTGACCTCATTTGGTAGGCGAGTTGGTAATTGGGGTTACGGTGCAAATCCTCGATTTAAGAAACGAGCATTCTTCTTTGTGGCTGCTGTGTTTTTCCGGGCATATAAATTCCGTTGGATTATTGCTATTGGTGCAATTGGATGGGGAGTTCTAAATGCAATCCGGTTTTACACCACTGCCTTAGACTGGGCGACCGATTTACCTTTTGCCTCATGGTCTGCCGCTTTCATAACAGTCATCGTTGCTGTTGTGGCAATTCTTAACAGGTTGGTGAAAAACTCTTTTTTACAACCAATAGAGTCTATATTTAGTGTCGACAGGCTGATCTTTATACTAAATAAAGGCCCGATCCATCTGAATTAGTGACCAGAACATGGTTTTTCACCAACCTGTTAAGTCCAAATTAGAGTGACTCACATGGCACTTACTCTTTCGGTCAAGTGGCACGCTTTTCCTGCAAGGCGCTCCTTAGCTCAAACGTTATGCCTAATTAGGATTCGAACCAGTGATTAGAGAAATGATTTTAACAGCACTGGAAGCTACAGAATGCCCATATTTGCTAACGCCTCTTGATTTTGGGTTTAATCCTGGATCAGGTTTCTCTCGCGGTTATGCCGGTTGGGCCGCGGTTAATCGATAATTTTCTCCACGATTCAGCATGGCCCAAACAGCGCGGGCATTTTAGTCGACGAGTGCAACCGCTGCACGTTTTTAGCCGCCTCGGACAATCAACTCCCGTCGCGCCATTTGGGGAGGGAGATTCCATTTTATTTGTTAGCTTCATCGAGACTGAATGAGCCACTATTTAAAATATATATCGGAATGGATTGGCATGGGAGCAATAATCCCATTCATATATGCGTTCGCTTTGGCTGGTCCATTTGCCCTGTTTTTCTTATGCGGGGACAACAAAACCGAGGTTTTAAAAAAGCTAAAATTGGTCGTTTCAATATGTACACTGTTCGCCTATTTCTTTTGGTGCATAGGTACAGGCAGCCACATTGGTCGCCTAGCAAATTTTTCCGGATCTGGTGTCGTTGGCATCGGAGCCGGCTTTGTTTTTTTCTATTACTCAGTAATTCTGTTTGGCAAATTCATAGATTCAAAAGAGAAAAGATCGACCGGGAACAATTAAAAGTGACAAAGCTAACCAAAACGCTCAACCAGTCCCACCAATGCGAGGCGGTTTCGTTATCGAAGGCTCCCTCGGCGGTTTGGTTAGGGAGGCGCTGATTAAATCCTCCGTCAGGAGATGGGATAATATCCCCCATCTGATCGTACCGAGACAAGCCGATGAATGCCCCCACCCAAACCAGTTTTGCCGAACTTGAATATGCCAGCAAAAAACGCCAAACCCGGCGGGAAAAATTTCTGGCGGAAATGGAGCAAGTGGTGCCCTGGACATTACTGTTGGCCCAACTCGAACCGCATTATCCGCAGAGCGGTCGCCGCGGCCGGCAACCGATGGCATTGAATCGCATGCTCCGTATCTACTGCATGCAACAATGGTTCAGCTACTCGGACCGACAAATACCCACAGGGCACAAGTGGAAGATGCACTGTATGAAATCGAGAGCATTCGGCGTTTTGCCGGTTTTGGTAGCGTTACCGAAGCGCTGCCGGACGAAACCACGATTCTCAACTTCCGTCACTGGCTGGAGAAGCACAAGTTGACGGAGGTGCTGCTATCGACGGTCAACGACCACCTGAAAAACCAAGGCCTGTTGGTCTCCAAGGGTACGATGGTCGACGCCACGATTGTTCACGCGCCGAGCTCGACCAAGAATCAGGATCAAGCACGCGATCCGGCCATGCATCAAACCAAGAAAGGCAATCAGTGGTATTTCGGGATGAAAATCCACGTCGGCGCCGACGTCAATTCAGGGGCCGTACACAGTGTAACGGTGACCTCGGCCAACACGGCTGACATCGTGGAATTACCCAAGCTGCTCCGCGAAGACGATCAAGTCATCTTTGCCGATGCCGGCTACACCAGCGACGACTACAAAAAAGGCTCGCGGCATCTGGGACTGAGCTGGTGCGTCAACGACAAGCGCAAGCCCGGCAAAAACCTGTCGAGCCGCCAGCGTAAGCGCAACCGAAAATATTCGTCGGTCCGCGCCCGTGTCGAGCACATTTTTAGGATCATCAAGTGCCAGTTCGGCTTTCGCAAGACTCGCTACCGAGGCTTGGAGAAGAACACAGCCCAGGTGAACTGGCTGGTGGCTTTGGCCAATTTGTATCTGCTGCGCCGCCAGTTGATGGCGGCCTAGGCCGAAATCCGTCTACCGTGCGCCCAAACACGGTAGACGGGAATAAAAAACGCAGGAATTGGGGCTATTTGAACGATCCGTCAGCGCATGTTTGTAAAAAATTACGCTTGGGTCGCAAGGCGCGGCTTGCGGTTTGATTTGTTCAGCGCTTCCTTAGCTTCCCTCAGTGGGAGTCCATACTGCATGAAGGTTGGTATGCGTTCCCATTTATGCCCTTCGGGTACGCAGCAGCGTTGGAACATGGAAAAAAGAAAGCCTGTTTGCTTAGCCAAAAGGTAAACTGTTGGCCACTCTTGGCATTTCGTTGGAGCGCACCATGAATCACCGGCAACTGACCGCCATCATAGAACGCGAAGGCGACGGGTATGTTTCGCTTTGCCCTGAACTGGATATCGCCAGCCAGGGCAGCTCTGTCCAAGAAGCGAAATCGAACCTTAAGGAAGCGCTGGAACTGTTTTTCGAAACCGCTTCACCGGAAGAAATAGACGCCCGCCTTCATGATGAAGTTTACATCACCCGATTGGAGGTCGCGGTTGGGTAAATTGCGGATTTTGTCCGGTAAGGAGCTTTGCGCCATTTTATCGGTGCATGGTTTTAGCGAAGTCCGGCAGCGTGGCAGCCACATCGTCATGCAAAAGCAACTCGAAAATTCGACCATCACGGTGCCGGTACCGAATCACGACGAAATTCGCATCGGTACGTTGCAATCGATCATTCGCCAATCCGGTATCCCAAAAGCCGAGTTCGAATCCTGAGGCATTTTCACAACAAAACGCTCAAGCCGACCCGCTTCCGCCACGCTCCAGTCCCTTAAGGTCCGTGCCGGCTAAGCCGGGCAGCCTTCCATTTTGTAAATAAAGTATCCGTCGCGTTTGATGCTGTCGATCACGTCGGCCGGCGCTTTCTGGCTGTGGCAGAAACGGCACTCCTTGCTGCTGACTGCCGCATCCGCTTCGCCAATCGATGCCAGCCATTGTTTGGCATAGGCGATTGCCTGTTGGTCGTCGCGTTCCGCGGTGAATACGTCGAAGTGCATCAATCGGCCGTCGCCGGCGGTGACGTAAGTGTCGTAAACATGGATCTGCATAGTGAGTTCTCCTGGTGCAAAAAATCGGTATTGGCCGGCATATCCGGTCAGGCTATTTTATATCGAATCAATACTAATTTGCCGATTGCTTTGCAGAACGCGGCCGATCACTGCAATAGTTCGATAAAGCGGTCCACTGCTTCGGCTTCTGTGGCAAAGCTGGCGACCAGGCGCAGCAACACCTCGTTTTCGGCGAGCAGGCCGGGGTTGGCATGCGGCGGATTCCACGGGTAGAACACCGCGCCGGCTGCTCGCAGCCGCTCGGCATCGCTCCGTTCCAACACGGCAAACACCTCGTTGGCCTGCGCCGGCCAGGCCAGACGGGCGCGGCGGGAAGCGGCAATGCCTTGTTGCAGCCGGGCCGCCATCGCGTTGGCGTGCCCGGCCAGCTCCAGCCATAACCCGTCTTGCAAATAGGCTTCGAATTGGGCGGCAATGAAGCGGCTTTTGGAGAACAGTTGCGCGGCACGTTTGCGGATGAACGGCAGGTCTTTCGCTGCCTCCGGGTCCATGAACACCAAAGCCTCGGCACACCAGCAACCGTTTTTGGTGGCGCCGAACGAGACGATGTCCACCCCGAGTTGCCAGGTCATTTGCGCCGGCGTCAATTGCAGCGCGGCCAGCGCGTTGGCGAAGCGGGCGCCGTCCATGTGCAAAGGCAGCCGGTGCCGGCGGGCGACCTCGGCAATGGCGGCGATTTCATCGGGCCGGTACAGCGTGCCGATTTCGGTGGCCTGGGTGATCGAGACCGCCATCGGCTGGCCGGCGTGGATGAAGCCGGGCGGAAAGCGGCCGATTTCGGCGGCCAGTTTGGCCGGGTCGATCTTGCCCAAGTCGCCGTCGACCGGCGCCAGCCGGGCGCCGTGGGTGAAAAACTCCGGCGCGCCGCATTCGTCTTCCAGCATGTGCGCTTCGCGGTGGCAAAACGTGACGCCGCCGGGGCGGTTGATTGCAGCCAAGGCCAGTGCGTTGGCCGCGGTGCCGGTGCCGACGAAAAATACCGCAACCTCGCGTTCGAACAATTCGCAGAAGCGGCGTTCGATGTTGCGGTCCAGTTCGCTGTTGCCGTAAGGTGCGGCGAAGCCGCTACCGGCGGCCAGCAGGTGTTGGGCGATTGCCGGATGGGTACCGGCCCAGTTGTCGGATGCGAAATTCATGGGGTATCGACGCGGTTGAGTTGCTGGAAAAAGGGTTCCGGTTCGGCGTTGGCCAAGCGGTTGCGGCGGCGCTACCGCTAGCGCGGGACGGGCGGATCGGTATGGGCGCTAGTTTTGGTTTATTTCAACCAATCGGCTTTTAAAAATGGCTTTTTTCAACCAATAGCCGGTAGAATGCGGCCATTTTCGACTCATTACCCTATCAACGATGGCCATACTCAGCACGCTGCTTTGGACCCCCGCTGCCGGGGCGCTGGTGCTAGTACTGATTCCCGCCCAGCGGGCGCAAGCGGTGCGCCTGGCGGCCAATCTGTTCGCCGCTGCGGCGCTGGTTCTGGCTTGCATACTGTTGGCGCGCTACGATGCCGCCGATCCGGCATTGCAATTCAACGAATTCTACCCGCTCAACCCCAAACTCGGTAGCGCCTATGCCTTGGGCATCGACGGCCTGTCGTTGCCGATGCTGGTCCTGGCGGCGCTACTGACCTCGATTTCGCTGATCGCGTCCTTTAATCTGGCCGACGGCGTCAAGGGTTACCACATCTGCATCCTGCTGCTCGAATTCGGCATGCTCGGCGTGTTCATGGCCCAGGACTGGGCCTTGTTCTATATCTTTTGGGAAGTGACCCTGATCCCGTTGTTTTTTCTGATAGACCGCTGGGGCGGCAAACGCCGCCATGCCGCCAGCCTGAACTTCGTGTTGTACACGATGGGCGGCTCGGTGTTCATGCTGCTGAGTTTGTTGGCGATCAGCCAGTACGACTTGCAGAACCAGGGCTCGTTGATGGCGTCGATGGGGCAGGCGGCGCAGAACATGCCGGCCGTCGAACAAGTGCTGGTGCTGCTGGGTTTTTTGATCGGTTTCGGCGTGAAGATGCCGATTTTTCCGCTGCACGGTTGGCTGCCGCTGGCGCACGTCGAAGCGCCGAGCGCGGTCAGTATCCTGTTGTCCGGCATTTTATTGAAGATGGGGGCTTACGGTCTGCTGCGGTCGGTGGTGATGCTGCCGGTTGCCGCGCAAATGATCCAGCCGCTGCTGATGTTTCTGGCTCTGTTCGGTATGGTTTACGGCGGCCTGCTGGCTTGGCGCCAGCCGGATATGAAAGCGATGGTGGCCTATTCGTCGTTGAGCCACATGGGCGTGGTGTTGCTCGGCATCGCCACCTTGAACCGGACCGGCTTCATCGGCGCCATTCTGCAAATGAGCGCGCACGGCCTGATCGCCGGCGCCTTGTTCCTGCTGGTGGGGCTGCTGTACGAACGCACCCATACCCGCAATATCCAGGATTACAGTTCGTTGGTGCAGGTGATGCCGCGTTTTGCCGGGCTGGCGACGCTGGCGCTGCTGGCGGCGATGGGCCTGCCGGGCTCGATCGGCTTTGTCGCCGAATTGCACACCGTGATCGGCGGCTTTCAGCAATGGGGCGGCTGGATGGCGTTTTTCAGCCTGAGCATACTGATCAGCGCGGCCTATGCCATGCGCACCATCGGCCTGCTGTTCACCGGTCCGGTCAAGCCGCAGATGCGCGACGTTGCCGATTTGACGCCGCCTGAGCTGGCAGCGTCGGCGGTTTTGGTCGGCGGTATCGTTGTATTCGGCTTGCTGCCGGCGCCGTTGATCGAGTTATCGGCCGCGTCGGTGGGGCGAATGTTGGCCGTGATCGGCGAGAGGTTGCTGTGATGCGGCTAAGCTACGTCGGCCGGGCCGATTCGGGAGCGGTCTGATGGCGATGTCGGTCACCGGCGAACTGGACCCGCGCGGCATTGTCCGCCAGGCGCTCGAGCATCTGGACCACGTATTGCCCGGCCAGGCGCCGATCCACGATTTCGTGCACCACAATACCTTGCACGGCTTTCAGCATTTGCCGTTCGAACAAGCCTTGGCCGAATTTACCGAGCTGACCGGCATCGACTGCTATCTGTCGGCCGAGCAGTTTCGCGAGTTCTACCGGCAACAACGCATCACCGACCGCGATCTCGATGCCGCGCTGCAGCAGCGCTTCGGCAGCGCTTTAACCGAACCGCTGGCCGGCTACCCCGGCGCGACGCAGCGCGAACTTTACCGCGCGGTTTTATTGCACGACATCCAGGTTATTACCCCGCAGCAACTCGCCTGGCGGCTGCGCGAATCGGCCGAGTTCGCCAGCGAAACCTGCGGCTGCGGGCCGTTGCCGGAGCTGTGGCAGGCCGTATCGGCCAAATTGGAGTTGCCCGCAGCCGAGTTGCACCCCGAGGACATGTTGGAGCTATCCGCCGAGCAACTCGACGACTGGTTGCCGCAGATGGACGATGCCGAAAGTCCGGCGCGCTGGTTCGGCCGGGTCGGCGATGGCCGGACCTGGCGCGGCGTGCTGCTGGCGTTGGCCGGCAAGGACATTCTGGATTCGGTGCGGCCGCAATTGATTCGCTTGTGCGCGTCGCTGCTCGACGAAGGTTTGGCGGCCTGGCGCTTGCCGCAGCGCCAGGAACTGGGGCTGTATGCGGCTTGGCGGCAGGCGCTGGAGTACGATGCGCTGCCGTTATTTCACGATTTGGACGATTGGCGCGGCATCACGGCGCGCTTGCCGGAGCAGCCGCTGGACGCCATCGTGCAGCAATTGCAGGCCATGGCGTTGCCGGCGGCACGCTGGGAAGGTTATTTGCGGCGGCTGGCGCTGGAGTTGCCGGGCTGGTCCGGCCTGGTCAACTGGCGGCAGCGGCACCCGGATTATCGGGAAGGCCGGCCGGTACCGGTCGATTTGGCCGACTATCTGGCCATCCGCCTGGTGTTGGACCGGCTCTACGCGCAAGCGCTGTGCCGCAGCCTGTGGCATAGCCCGGCCCAACTCGACCGGTTGCAGGCATACTTTGAAATGCACCGAGCCGAATTCGCCGTGCGCCGGGCGCTGTTCGCCGGCGAATTGCCGGAGTATTTGGCCCAGGCCGCGCAGCAAGTGCTGTCCGCCGCCGATAGCTCGCGGCAAGCGTGGCAAACGCTGGCGGAACGGATTCGAACCTGGCGCCACAGCCCATTGGCGGTAACTCCAAACCGAGTCAACGCGTGCGACCATGGCTGGCGGCTGTTTTCGCTGTGCCGCCACTTGGCTTTGGCGCCCGACACCGTGTCCGCTATGGACAAAAGCCAATTGCTGGCCTGGTTGCCTATCGTCGATGCTTTCGACGGCCAACAACGGGCCATGGTGTGGTTGGATGCTTACGAGCGCCATTACCGCCAGGAGTTATTGCAGGCCTTGCACGCCAACCGTGGCCGTGGCCGTTGGCGGCAGCGCGAGCGGCGGCCGCAGGCCCAGGTTTTTTTCTGCATGGACGAGCGCGAAGAAAGTTTCCGCCGCCATTTGGAAGAGTTGAACCCGGCCGTGGAAACCTTGGGTGCGGCCGGATTTTTCGGCGTGGCGATGGATTACCGCGGTTTGGATGACCATCACGCCGCGCCGCTGTGCCCGGTGGTGGTCACGCCGGCGCACCGGGTCGAGGAAATCGGGTTGGCCGGCAGCGAGGATGCGCTGACCGCCCATCGCGCCGGCTTGAACCGGGCGCAAATCCTGAGCGATTGGCTGTATCAAACCTTGCGCCGGCATCTGTTGCGGGCTTATCCGCTGTTATACCTGTTTGCGCCGTTGAAGCTGGCCCGGTTGTTGGGCAAGACCCTGTGGCCGGACTTGCAATACCGTCTGGAACAGGCCTGGCAGACGCGGCTGGTGCCGGCGGCGCCGACTCGCTTGCAGTTCAGCGCGGATGCGGCAGCGCCGGCCGCAGCAAAGCCGGGTTTCAACGATGCGGAACAGGCGCAGCGGGTCGGCCAATTTTTGCGGACCACCGGCTTGAGTTACGGCTTTGCCCGCATCGTCGCCATTTTGGGCCACGGTTCCACCAGCCAAAACAATCCGCACGAGGCCGCCCACGATTGCGGCGCCTGCGGCGGCCGCCGCGGCGGACCGAATGCCAGGTTGTTCGCGGCTATGGCCAACCGGCCGCAAGTGCGCGCCTTGTTGGCTGCCCAGGGCATCGCGATTCCGGACGATACCTGGTTCGTCGGCGGCCAGCACGATACCTGCAGCGACGCGATTGACTGGTACGACGCGGATCTGGTGCCGGCTGCGCTGGCCGCGGATTTTGCCCGGTTGCAGGCCGATCTGGCAGAAGCCGACCGGCGGGCGGCGGCGGAACGTTGCCGGCGCTTTGCCTCGTCCGGTTATCCGGCTGCGCCGTGGGCCGCGTTCCGCCATGTGCAGCGCCGCGCCGCCGACTTGAGCCAGGTGCGGCCGGAGTTCGGCCATGCCACCAACGCCGCGGCGTTTATCGGCCGGCGCGCGGCGACGCAGGGCGTGTTTTTCGACCGCCGCCTGTTTTTGATTTCCTACGATCCGACCCAAGACGGCGACGGCGCGATTTTGGAGAACATTTTGCTGACCGCCGGACCGGTCGGCGCCGGCATCAATCTGGAGTATTACTTTTCGACCGTCAATAACGACCGGCTCGGCTGCGGCACCAAGATTCCGCATAACGTCACCGGTTTGTTCGGCGTGATGGAAGGCGCCGCCAGCGATTTGCGCACCGGTTTGCCGTTGCAGATGGTGGAAATTCACGAGGCGATGCGGCTGCAAATCGTGGTCGAGGCCAAGACCGAAGTGCTGGAACGCATTTACGGCCGGCAAGCGGCGTTGCAGGAACTGGTCGGCGGCGGTTGGGTGCATTTAAACGCTGTGGACCCGGACGACGGCCGGATTTTCCTGTTCGACCGCCGCGCCGGTTTCGTAGCCTGGCAACCGGAACCGCGCGAGTTGCCGCTGCGCGACGACTCGGCGGCCTGCTATGCCGGGCAGACCCAAGCCGTTGCGCCGATGTTGGTGCGACAGCCGGAAACCATGGAATAACGACGACGATGGCCGCATACGCATTCTTGATACCGCTGTTACCGCTGCTCGCTGCATCGTGCATCGGCGGTCTGCATTTTTTTAATCGGTTGCACGGTGTCGCCGGCGAGCGCATCAGCGTCCGCTTGGCGGTAGCGGCGATTGGCTTGTCCGCCGCGTTGGCCGCGAGTCTGGTCGGGTTGGAGCTGGCCGGCAGCGCCGGCGGGTTACAGGTTTACGGCAATTGGCTGGCCAGCGGCAAACTGGCGATAGCCTTTTCGTTGCAGGCGGGCGGTTTGAATATGGCATTGGCGGCCTTATTCGGCGTGCTGTTGCTGGTCGTGGCCCGCTTTTCCGCCAATTACCTGCACCGCGAGCCCGGTTTCCACCGTTTTTTCTTTATTCTGAGCCTGTTTGCCGCGGCAATGCTGTTGTTGGTGTTGGCCGGTAATGCGATATTCACCTTCGTCGGCTGGGAGGTCGCCGGCGTCTGTTCCTATCTGCTGATCGCCTACGCCTACGACCGGCCGGTCGCGGCGCACAACGCCACCCGCGCGTTTGTCACCAACCGGGTCGGCGACGGCGGATTTTTGCTGGGCATCGGCTTGATGCTGGCCTGGCTGGAAACCGCCGACTGGCAAAGCCTGAATGCCGGCGCGGCCGACCTGGACCGCGGCGACGCCACCTTGCTGGCTTTAAGTTTTGCCGTCGCCGCCTTCGCCAAATCGGCGCAGATCCCGTTTACGCCGTGGTTGGCGCGGGCGATGGAAGGGCCGACGCCGTCCAGCGCGATTTTTTACGGCGGGGCGATGGTGCACGCCGGCGTGTTCCTGGTCATTCAATTGCGGCCATTGTTCGAGCAGGCGCCGGCGGCGATGGCCTTGTTGGCGGCGATCGGGGCGATGACGGCGGTTTACGGCTATTGGGTGGGTTTGAGCCAGACCGATATCAAAAGCTCGCAGATATTCGCCGCGTCGGTGCAACTGGGGTTGATGTTCGTCGAATGCGGTTGCGGCTGGTGGACGTTGGCGGCCTGGCATTTGGCGGCGCATGCCGTGGTGCGCTGCTATCTGTTCCTGACGGCGCCGTCGATTTTGCATAGCACGCATGGCCGGCCGATAGCGCCGGTCGCGGCCACGCTTGCCGATTGCCGCTGGGCCTTCGTGGCCTCGTTACAGCGCGGCTGGCTGGAACCGGCCGTGGACTGGCTGTTGGTGAAGCCGGTGTTGCAATTGGCCAAGGACGCCCGCTATATCGAAGAGCGGATTCTGGACCCGCTGATGGGCTCGCCGGCGCCGGCGATTCGGGCGATGTCGACGTTGGCGCAACGCGAGGAGCAAAAAATGGGCGCCAATCTGAGCAGTGCCGAAGACCGTTTCGCCCAGGGTAGCGGTCTGGCCGGCAAGCTGGCGCAATGGACGGCGGCGTTGCTGAACTGGTTCGAATACCATTTCATCTTGCGCGGCATCGGCCGCGACTCGATCCAGGTCGGACGCCGGCTGGGGCGGGCGGCCAACCGTTTCGAACATTTGCTGCTGCGAGCCCGTTATCTGGCACTGTTCGTCTTGATTACCTTGATGGTGGCTTTGGGATACCGATGACGACCGATATTGTTTATTGGCAAGCTGCCGCGGCATTTCCGGTGCTGAGCGTGTTGACCGCGCTGCCGCTGTTGACCTGCGGCGCGGTTTTGGGCTTGAAAGGCTGGCGGCTGTGGCCGACCGCGTTGACCGGCGCGGTGCTGAACGTGGTGTTGAGCATTTATCTGCTGTGGGTGTTCGACGCCGAAGCCCCCGGCATCCATCTGGCCGAGAAAATCGACGGCCTGGGCTACCGGGTCGGCGTCGACGGCACCAATATTCTGTTCATCCCGTTGACGGCGGTGTTGGGCGCGCTGGCACTGGTCTATACCCTGATCACCCGCCACTGCAACGACCGCTTGTTCGTCGCCTGTTTGCTGGCTTACCAAGGCATTCTGATCGGCGCGTTTGCGGCGCTGAACACGCTGCAGTTTTGGTGCTGGAGCCTGTTGGAGCTGGTGCCGGTGGCCTTGCTGACCATGGTTGCCGGTACCGGCCGCTTGCGTAACCAGGCCGTCAAAACCCTGCTGCAATACTGGTTGTCCGCTCTAGCGATGAGTTTGGCCGGATTTCTGTTGCTGAGTTTCGGTCTGGCGGCGAACGGTATGGAATTGAGCTTCGATTGGCTGGCGTTGAAGCAGCATAATCTGGCGATTCCGAACGAGACCTTGATCTTTCTGTTGCTGTTCTTCGGCTTCGCGGTGCGGATGCCGCTGTTTCCGTTCCACGCCTGGCTGCCGGTACTGGGCGAACACGGTACCGCAGCCAGTGCGGCGATTTTCCTGCACGGCCTGAAGCTGGGCATCTACGCCTTAATCCGTTTCATCTTGCCGCTGACGCCGGGCGCCGCCGAACAATGGACCCATTTCGTCGTCACGCTGGGGTTGATCGGGATTTTTTACGGCGCATTGCTGGCCTTGATGCAAATCAACATGCGGCGCTTGATCGCGTTCGCGGTAATCAGCCATACCGGCATGCTGGCCATCGGCGTATTTTCGTTCAACGATTTTGCGCTGGAAGGCAGTATTTTGTTGTCGGTGGCTTACGGTCTGGCTTCCGCCGGCATGCTGTTCAGTATCGGCCTGATTTACGAACGCACCCGCACCTCGTTTCTGCCGCGCTTGGGCGGGCTGTTCGAGACCAATTCGACCTTGGCCCTGCTGTTTCTGATCTCGGCGCTGAGTACCATGGTGATGCCGGGCACGCCGGGATTCGACGCCGCCCACCTGCTGATCGAGGGCACCATCGAAGAGCACGGCTGGTGGATCGCGATCTCGATTCTGTTGGGCAACGTGCTGGGCGCGGCGTTTTTATTATGGGCGTTTCAGCGCCTGTTCATCGCCCATCCGCGCCGTTTCGTGCAGCCTTACGGCAGTATCCACCATCCGGTACTGAAAGAACGCATTATCGCCGTTACCGTATGCGGTTTATTGATCGGCACCGGTTTTTATACGACGCCTTGGTTGAAATACATCGACCAGGAAGCCCGCGAAATCGGCGAGCATTATCCGGCCCACCATCGCCACCATATCAACGAGACCCACCATGAATGAAGGTTTGCCGTTATTGACGCTATGCCTGCTCTGGCCCTTGCTCGGCGCGTTGGCGATTGGCTGCGTCCGCGATAGCGGCCGGGCGAAGCGGCTGGCCTTGGCGGTGGCCGGCGTCGAATTGCTGCTGACTTTGGGCGTCGTCTACGGGTTCGATCCGAGCGACGGCGGCTTTCAATGGCAGGAACAATACTCGTGGATACCCAGCCTGAACGCCTACTACGCGGTCGGGGTGGACGGCGTTTCGCTATTGTTTCTGCCGCTGACGGCTTTGCTGACCTTGATGGCGCTGTTGGCCGGCTGGAACGCGGCAACGCGCTTGCACCGCTTTCACTTGGCGCTGATGCTGATATTGGAAAGCGCCACCGTCGGCGTGTTCGTGGCATTGGACATGGCTTTGTTTTTTCTGTTTTGGGAGTTGACGTTGCCGCCGATTTTTTTCCTGGCCGGTTTATGGGGGATCGGTGCCGAACGGCGCCAGGCCGCATTGAAGTACACCTTATATATGTTGTTCGGCGGCGTGCCGCTGTTGTTCGCGATCGCGACGCTGGCGTTGAACCACGCCCATTACACCGGCGGCGGCGTGCCGGGCGGCTTGGCCTTCAGCGTGCCGGTGTTGCTGAACACGCCGATGGACGCCACATCGCAAGAACTGGTGTTTTTCCTGCTGATGCTCGGCTTCGCCGTCAAGGCGCCGCTGGTGCCGTTTCATACCTGGCTGCCGACGCTGGCGATGGAAGGGCCGGCATTTCTCAGCGCGTTGTTGGTCGGTTTGAAGTTGGGTTTGTACGGTATCGTCCGCTTTGCCTTGCCGTTGGCACCGCAAGCGGCACTGGAACACCGCTGGCTATTGGCCATCGTCGGCGCGGTTACGCTGGTATACGCGGCCCTGATCGCAATGCAGCAAACCAATCTGCGCCGCTTACTGGCCTATGCCAGCATTAGCCACGTCGGTTTGGTATTGGTGGGTTTGGCCGCATTCAATTACCAGGGCCAGCAAGGCGCGTTGCTGCAGTTGCTGAATTTTACCGTGGCCGCCGGCAGCCTGATGCTGATGGCCGGTATGTTGCAACAGCGCTTGGGCAGTTGCGAGCTGGTGCATTTGGGCGGATTGGCCAAACCGGCGCCGCGCTTGGCTTGCTTGTTCTTTTTGTTTGCGCTGGCTAACATGGGGGTACCCGGTACCAACGGTTTTCCGGCGGAATTGCTGGTTTTGGTCGGTACCTTGCAGGCGTATCCGGCCTTGGCGCTGGTGGCTTTGTTCGGCGCCGTGTTGAGTGCCGCCTATTTGCTCGGTTTTGCCAGGAAGGCCTTTTTCGGGCCGACCGGAACCGTCTCCGCCACTTGCCCCGATCTGACGACGCGCGAGCTGGTGCTATTGTTGGTGCCGGCTGTGCTGGTGCTGATGGTGGGATTCAGCCCGCAAAGCGTATTAGCCTGGCCGGAAAGCAGCCTGCAAATGCGGCAACGGGCCGTGGCCGAAGCTGAGGCGGTGCGCGCGGCTTCCGGGCTGACTCCGTCGCGGGCCGTGGTTTACCAACAGGGCTCGATTTAACTTAGGCCGAAAGCGCGAACCAGGCCGGAAAATTGATTGGCATATAGTTTCGAATCGATATAGTATTGACTTCAGCCCGGCCTGCTTTAGGTCGGCGTACCGAAAAACTCATTCTGTTATTGGGATTACCCCATTAAGGACGACAACTATGCATACTCCTGCGAAATTATTGTTAGAAAATAGAGCCTGGTCCGAAGAAATCAGTAGAAAGGACCCGGATTTTTTTGCCCAGTTGGCCAAGGAACAAAAACCGGATTTTTTGTGGATCGGTTGTTCCGACAGCCGGGTGCCGGCGGATACCATCGTTAACGCCAGACCGGGCGAGATTTTCGTCCACCGCAACATCGCCAATCAGGTTATAGTCACCGACTTCAACTGCCTCAGCGTGGTGCAATACGCCGTCAACGTCTTGAAAGTCAAACACGTCATCGTCTGCGGCCATTACGGTTGCGGCGGGGTCAAGGCAGCGTTGCAGCAGCAAAAATCCGATCTGGTCATAGCCAACAAATGGCTGATGCATATCAAGGACGTGTACCGCCTGCACCAGGAAGAGCTGGAGTCGATCTCGCCGGAGCAGAAAGTGGACCGCCTGATCGAGTTGAACATCGTCGAACAGGTCTACCGCTTGGCGTATACCTCGATTATCCAGTCCGCCTGGCGCCACGGTCACAAACCCAGTTTGCACGGCTGGGTATACGGTTTGAACGACGGTTTGATCCAGGAATTGATCAAGCTCGACCATAACACCCAGATCAATCCGATTTACCGTTACGCGGATTAAACTGCGAGCTCCCTTAACTACCGATTGAAGCCAATGACATCGCAACTGAATTTGTACTTGAAGCATTTGCACCAGGATTTGCCGGCCGGCATCGTGGTTTTTCTGGTGGCGCTGCCGCTCTGCCTGGGCGTGGCGCTGGCGTCCGGCGCGCCGCTGTTTTCCGGGATCATTGCCGGCCTGATCGGCGGTTTGCTGGTGTCCTGGGCCAGCGGCTCGCAGCTCAGTGTGTCCGGTCCGGCCGCCGGTCTGACCGTGATCGTGTTCGAGGCGATAGAGACTTTGGGCGGTTTCGGCGGCTTTTTGTTGAGCGTCGTGCTGGCCGGCGGGTTGCAGATTGTGTTGGGCTTCTTGAAAGCCGGGGTCATCGGTGCATTTTTTCCGGCGGCGGTGATCAAAGGCATGCTGGCGGCCATCGGTTTGATTTTGATCATCAAGCAGACGCCGCACGCCACCGGTTTCGACGCCAGCCCCGAAGGCGACGAGAGCTATATGCAGGAGACCGCCGAATCGAGTTTTTTCGAGTTGTCGGAAGCATTGGAAGGCATTACGCCGGGCGTGACGCTGGTCAGCGTCGTGGCCTTGCTGATCCTGATCATTTGGGACAGCGCTTTCGTCAAACGCGTTAAAGCGTTTCGGCTGGTGCCGGGGCCGTTGCTGGCCGTGATTTGGGGCGTTGGCTTCAATGTCGCGGCGTTGCGCTATTTTCCGGAACTGGCGATCAGCGAGAAGCATTTGGTTTCGTTGCCGGAGTTGGGCAGTACCGCCAATTTCCTCAACCAGTTGCGGTTACCGGATTTCAGCTATTTCGATAATCCGAAAATTTATTCGATTGCTGTGACCATCGCCGTTATCGCCAGCCTGGAAACCCTGTTGAGCATCGAGGCGGTCGATAAGCTGGACCCGCATAAACGGGTGGCGCCGACCAACCGCGAGTTGAAGGCGCAGGGCTTGGGCAATGTCGTCAGCGGCCTGATCGGCGGCTTGCCGATCACCGCGGTAATCGTACGCAGTTCGGCCAATATCAACGCCGGCGGCCAAACCCGGGTGGCCAGCTTTTTCCACGGCGTGCTGTTGATGGTCAGCGTGCTGTTTTTCGCCAAGTACCTGAACATGATTCCGCTGGCCTGTCTGGCGGCGATATTGCTGCAAACCGGTTACAAATTAGCCAAGCCGGGCATGTTCGTCGAGTTTTACCGCAAGGGCTGGAACCAATTCCTGCCGTTCGTCATTACCGTTGGCGCGATTCTGTTGACCGATTTGCTGGTCGGTATCGCGATCGGTATGATCTGCGGCTTCTTCTTCGTGTTGCGCGCCAATTTCCACGCCGCGATTACGTTGACCCAACACGGCGAACACTATCTGTTGCGTTTGCATAAAGACGTATCGTTTTTGAACAAGGCCCTGCTGCGCAAGTATCTGCAAGAGGTACCGGATGATTGCGAGTTGCTGATAGACGGTTACAAGGCGCAATTCGTCGATTTGGATATTCTGGAGACCATCGGCGATTTCATGCTGGCAGCGCCGGACCGCGGCATTGCCGTGGAAATCCAAGGCATCCCGTTGGAAGACATTACGCCGTCCGCCGGCCATTGATCCGCCGGCCCGCTCGCCAGCGCGGCGGGCGGCTGTTCGACCGTCTCTATCTATCACCGACATTCCGTTCGGGCAAAGCAGGTCTAAGCCCGGGCGGCTGCCGGAGTCAATCCCGCTATCAACTCCCGTATCGCGCCGCTTTGGCGTTCGATGTCCCGCACTAGCTCGAATTGGGCCAGCGCCCGGCGCAGATTTTGGCCGGCGTCGTCGACTTTAAAATAACGGTTGCCCTGCAAATAATCGGTGAAGAAGCGCAAACCCAGTTCGAACGGGATCAGGCGAATCGCCGGATACAGATAACGGTAATCCGCCGCCGTAAAAAATCCGCCCGCCTCGGCCAGATAATGCTCCAGAATCGTGCGGCAGCGCGGCAGATCGAAACCGTTGGTTTCCGGAATGTGGCAACAGGAGCGCAGGCAATCGCCGATATCGTAATGTACCAGGCCCGGTTTGACGGTATCCAAGTCGACCAAACCGATAATCCGGTCGCTGTCCGGTTCGAACAGAAAGTTATTCAGTTTCGGGTCGCCGTGAATCACGCGTTCGGCCAATTCGCCGCGGTGTTTGGCCTGTTCCAGCTCGCCGATTTGTGCGGCGAAATCGGCGATAAAATCGCGGCAGCGTTGAATGTCGGGGCTGGCCGGCAAGATTGGCGTTTGCGCCAAAGCGGTTTGATATTGGCGAAAATATTCCGGCGCGATATGAAAGCCGGGCAGGGTGTCGTGCAGGGTTTCGGCGGCCATAGCGCTGCACAAGCTATGAAAATGGCCGAGTGCGGCGCCGACTTGGCCGGCTTGGGCCGGATTGGCGAGCCGCTCCCGGCTTTCGGAAGGCGCGATCCATTCCAGTGCCCGCCAGACCCGGCCGCTGGCGTCGTCGCGAATGTGCCAGCCGTCTGCGGCCGGCAGCAGCCGCGGGATCCGTAGCCGCACCGCACTGGCTTGTTGCCGGCCGATATGCAGGCTCAATAGGTTTAAATTGACGGCGATGCGTTCCGGATGCGGGAAAACCCGTTCGTTGATGGCTTGTAAGACAAAGTTGCCGCCGTCCGTTTCGACCAGGAAGGTGTCGTTGATCAAGCCGTTGCCTAGCGGCCGGACCGCGCCGATGCGCCGGCCGCCGGCGAAGCGGCGGGCAATCGGTTCCAGCCGGTTCAAGGGGTTAGCTGCCGGGCCAACGCCCGCAAGGCTTGGCCGCGGTGGCTGATCGCATTTTTGGTTTCCGGCGCCAGTTGCGCGGAGGAACATTGGTATTGGTCCAGCCAGAAGATCGGATCGTAACCGAAGCCGTTTTCGCCGACCGCCGCACGCAGGATTTTGCCCTCCCAAACGCCTTGCGCGATCAGCGGCGTCGGGTCGGCGGCGTGGCGCAAATAGACCATCACGCAAACAAAGCGGGCGCTGCGCAAGGTATCCGGCACCTCGCGCATTTCCACCAGCAGTTTTTCCAGATTGGCCCGGTCGTCGGCGCCAATGCCGGCATAGCGCGCGGAAATCACGCCGGGCGCGCCGTTCAGTGCGTCGACCACGATGCCGGAATCGTCGGCAATCGCCGGCAGCCGGCAATGGGCGGCGGCGTTGCGGGCCTTGATGATCGCATTTTCGATGAAGGTGGAACCGGTTTCCTCCGGCTCGGCGACGTTGAATTGCGACTGCGGCAGAATCCGGTCGTTTTGCAGAATGGCCTGGATCTCCCGAATCTTGCCGGGATTGCCGCTGGCTAAAACAATCGAACTCATCCGTTTACAGCACAACCCGCAGCGGCGCCGGTTTTACGGCGTCGCGTAACGCGGCTTGTTGTTTTTCGATCAGTTGGTTGATGCCCAATTCGGCCAATTCCAGCATGACGTTGAGTTCGTCCTTTCTGAAGGCATGGCCCTCGGCGGTGCCCTGGACTTCGATGAAATGGCCGGCTTCGTTCATGACCACGTTCATATCGGTTTCGGCCTGATGGTCTTCGGCATAGTCCAGATCCAACACCGGCACGCCGTTGTAAATACCCACCGAGACCGACGCGACTTGGCCGTGCAGCGGGTTTTTCTTAATCTTGTGGGTTTTCAGCAGGTGGTCGATCGCAATCGACAGGGCGACGAAACCGCCGGTAATCGAGGCGGTGCGGGTGCCGCCGTCGGCTTGGATCACGTCGCAATCGATGGTGATGGTATTCTCGCCCAGCGCCTTCAAGTCGATGGCGGCACGCAAGGAGCGGCCGATCAAGCGTTGGATTTCCAGCGTTCTGCCGCCTTGTTTGCCGCGGCCGGCTTCACGATCCATCCGGCTGTGGGTCGAGCGCGGCAGCATGCCGTATTCGGCGGTGACCCAGCCCTCGCCCTTGCCTTTCAAAAACCGGGGGACGCTGTTGTCGACGCTGGCGGTGCACAAGACCCGGGTGTCGCCGAATTCCACCAACACCGAGCCTTCGGCGTGTTTGGTGTAATGGCAGGTAAAACGAATTTCGCGTAATTGGTCCGGATTGCGTCCGCTTGGTCTCATAGGTGTCTCGGCAGTATCAAAAGTTGCGGCATTATACTGGCTTTGCCGGGCCGGTTTTTAACTATTGGGGACTTAGCGCCTGCTGCAATTCGGCCACGCTTTGCGGCCGGTTTTCCGGAAAAATCGCCATGGCCCAGTCGATGGCCTTTAACAGATATTCCGGAAACCGGCGTTTGTGGGCTTTGACGGCCGGCGGCAAGTTGTCCTGTTTGACCCGGTCCGGCGACGGTATCGGGATTTTGAAGTCGAGGCAGGCGCGCATGCTGGCGCCGACGGCGTAGATATCCGACCAGGGGCCGAGGTTGCCGTTGTTGTCGTATTGTTCGATCGGCGAATAGCCGTTGGTCAGCACCTTGGCGCGGTTGCGTTGCGGGTCCAGCGTAATTTTGCGGATCGCGCCGAAGTCCAGCAACAGCGGATCGTTTTCGGCGCGGATCAGAATGTTGGCGGGCTTGATATCCAGATGCACCAAGCCTTTTTGGTGCACGGCCTCGATGCCGTTCAGCAGCAGAGGAAATACCGCCAGCAGGAACTCTTCGGTGATGGGCAGCATTTTGCGGTGCAGGATTTTGTCCAGCGTGACGCCGTAGTCGTAGGTCATGACCATATACACGGTATCGTTGGCCTGGAAGAAGTTGATTACATCGACGATGTTGTGGTGTTTCAACATCGCCAGCACCTTGGCTTCCTCGAAAAACAGCGCCCGGCCGCGCATGAACAAGGTCTTGGCCTCATCGCCGTTCGGCGCCACCAGGTTGTTCCAGGTGCGGTGCGCCAGCTTGCGCGGCAGGTATTCCTTGATCGCCACTTGGGTCTGGTCCGTCATTTGCCGGGCCAGATACACCGAACTGAAGCCGCCGTGCGCCAATTCCCGCTCGATCATGTACTGATCTATAATGGTTCCCGATTGCAGGTAGTTCCATTGTTTCGGGTAGGTTTCCGGATCGTAGTATTCGGCCATGGGCAAAGCTGCACGGGTAAAGCGTGAAGATTATAGGTGAAAAATGATTAGAAGCATGACCGCGTTCGCGGACGGCGAAATGAGTGCCGACAACCTGACTATCTTGTGCGAATTGCGTTCGGTTAACCACCGTTACAGCGATGTCAGCGTCAAGCTGCCCGAGCGTTTGCGCTTTGCCGAAGCCGATGTCCGCCGTTTGATCTCGGAAAAACTGAAACGCGGCAAGATCGAATGTTGCTTGAGTTACAAGAAGCAGGCCGGCGAAGCCAGCTTCAACGTCAACCGCGAAATCGTGCAGCGGCTGCTGGCGGCTACCGCGGCCATCGAAGCCGAAATGCACAATCCGCAAGCCTTTTCCGCGCTCGACGTGTTGGCTTTCCCCGGCGTGCAGCAAGAGCAGGAAACCGACAAGGAGGCCTTGCGCGACAAGATCGTCCAGCTTTTGGACGATACCTTGGACAAAATGCTGGAGACCCGTGCCCGCGAGGGGGCACAACTGGCGCAATTGCTGGAAGACCGTTGCCAGAAGGTGATGCTGCTGGTCGAAGCCGCCCACAAACGCATGCCCGAGGTATTGAACAACTTGCGCAACAAACTGACGGCGCGGGTACTGGAAATGGTGGCCGAGCCCAATTTCGACCGGCTGGAGCAGGAGCTGGTACTGCTGGCGCAAAAGTTAGACGTGGCGGAAGAGCTGGACCGGCTGGAAACCCATGTGTTGGAAGTGCTGCGCGCATTAAAACAGCCGGAACCCACCGGCCGCCGCCTGGATTTTCTGATGCAGGAAATGAACCGGGAAGCCAATACGCTAGGCTCCAAATCCGCCGACCGGGAAATGACCCAGATCTCGATCGATTTGAAAGTATTGATCGAGCAGATGCGCGAGCAGATTCAGAACATCGAGTAACGCCAAGCGCTGGCTGGCCGGGGAATTTCGATTATTCCCGGCCCGAATGCTCCCGTTATCCGGCCGGGGATGCGGCCGCCACCGTGCGGATTAGCCCAACATCCCGGCAATCTCCCGAAAACACGCCAGCCCAGCCTCCACGTTATCGATAATCTCCGCCGCAATATCATCCGGTTCCGGCAGATTATCCAGATCGGCCAACGACTTGTCCTTCAGCCAAAAAATATCCAGACTGGTTTTGTCTCTGGCCAGGATTTGCTCGTAGCTGAACTTGCGCCAGCGGCCTTCCGGGTTGGTTTGCTCGTGCCAGGTTTCGCTGCGTTGCTGGCGGTTGGCCGGGTTGTAGCAGGCGATAAAATCCTGTAAATCCTCGAAGCGCAGGGGTTTCTTTTTCAGCGTGTGGTGGATGTTGGTGCGGTAATCGTAATACCAGATTTCCTTGGTCCAAGGATTCGGGCTGGCCTCGCGGTTATCAAAAAACAGCACGTTCGCCTTGACGCCGTTGGCGTAAAAAATCCCTGTCGGCAGCCGCAGAATGGTATGCAGGTCGGTATTCTGCATCAGCTTTTGGCGGACTTTTTCTCCGGCACCGCCTTCAAACAACACATTATCCGGCACCACCACGGCGGCACGGCCGCTGATTTTCAGCATGCTGCGAATGTGCTGCACGAAGTTCAACTGCTTGTTGGACGTGGTGGCCCAGAAGTCCTGGCGGTTATAGGTTAAATCGTCTTTTTCCTGCTCGCCTTCCTCGTTGGTAAAAGTCATGCTGCTTTTCTTACCAAACGGCGGATTGGCCAACACATAATCCACCGTTTCCGCCGGCGGCGATACCAAGGCATCGTTGGCAGATACGGCACTGTTGCCGTCGATCTCGCCTATGTTATGCAAAAACATGTTCATCAAGCACAGGCGGCGCGTGTTGGCGACGATCTCGTTACCGTAAAAAGTTTCGTGCTTCAAAAACGCCAACTGCTTTTTATCCAACGGATAATGGGTTTTCAAAAAATCATAGGCCGCCAAAAAGAATCCGCCGGTGCCGCAGGCCGGGTCGGCAATGCTCTTGCTCGGCTCAGGCCGCACACATTCCACCATCGTTTTGATCAAAGCCCTCGGCGTAAAGTATTGGCCGGCGCCGGACTTGGTATCCTCCGCGTTTTTTTCCAGCAGACCCTCGTAAATAGTGCCCTTGGTGTCCGCACCCAACAACACCCAATCGGTATCGTTGACCAGCTCGATTAGCCGCGACAACTTGGCGGGGTCTTGAATCTTGTTTTGCGCCTTGGTGAAAATCTGCCCCAGCATCCCCGGCTTGTTGCCCAGTTCGCGCAGCAACAGCACATAATGCCCTTCCAGCGCCGCGCCTTTTTTGGCTTTCAGGCTTTGCCAGTTGTAGTCGGCCGGAATGCCGACATTGCGGTTATGCGGCGGCCGGCTGTACTCGTCGGCCATTTTCAGGAAGATCAAGTAAGTCAGTTGTTCCAGATAATCGCCATAACCCACGCCGTCGTCGCGCAGGGTGGTACAAAAACTCCAGACTTTGGAAACGATGGATTCGGCGTTCATTAACAGTTTTCTAACAGTTTATTCATAAGATTGACGCACAGATTGCAGTGTGTCGGATAAGGGCAAACGTTCGCCAGACGCAAGTTGCGCTAGCGAAGTGTTGATATCGTTTATGATTTCTAACCAAGTAATGTTCTTCCCCGTCGCCCGCTCGTACAAGGTTTCGGGCGACACATCGAAGCCGCAATCCCAAACCACGGTAGACCATTCATCCAGGCTGAATTGTTGAAAGCGGCTTTTATCGCGTAAGGGTTCTGCTGCCGGGTATTTGAAAACTAAATCCTGCAAATCCACCTCACCGTTCGCGCCGTCGTTGAAGTGCAGGCGTAATCGGTAGTCACCCAGATACTCTGCTTGAGTTACGCTAATAATCATGTTCACCTCACACCAGGGGTTCGAGTTTATGAAAATCCTTGCTCTGCCACATGATCAGCAATTCCGCCCATTCTTCCACCAAGCCGCGAACCTTGCCGGGTAAATAACCCGCCAGAATATTGAGCGTTTGGATGTCCATTACCGCTTTATAGTCGTTGTATTTGACATGAAAATGCGGCGGATTGTGATCGTCGAAATACATCAAAATCACGATACCGAGAAAGCGGCAGATTTCAGGCATGTTTGGTTTTCCTTGTTTTAGGTTTGTCCGACACGGCTTGCTCGGCGCGTATCCGTTCCAACAACACGCTGGCCGGTTCGTCGTTTGGGTCTTGTGGGACTAATTGGCCGGAGAAGGCTTTTTTCAGGATGGACTGGCGCAGGGCTTCGGCTTGTTGCAGGGCGGTGGTGATGGTTTGGTCGAGTTGTTCAACCATTGATATTCTTGAGTCTATTTCAGAAACAATTTGATTTTGTTCATCGAGGCCAGGTAACGGGAAAATTAATGATGAAAGAATCGTTTGATTTAAAAACTCACGAGACGAGCCTTTGCAAAGGTTCTTTACTTGTTCTTTTACAAAGCTCCCGCTTTGAAAGAGATAAACAAATAGATCTGGATTAATTACCCTCTGATTGAGAGATACACGAATTAAATTGGTAGAAATATATGCCTTGCCAAAGCTGTCTGGAACTTTACATATTTCCCCAACGGTTCCTGATCGAGAGATAACAATATCGTTTGCCTCCACGCTGAATGATTCAAGTTCTTTACCTTTTTCTTCAGAAACAAAAATTTTATTCCCGCGAAGAAAAACTCCATTGCCTATGTTTTCAATTCCTAATACTGGAATACCAGTTGATCTGTGTTCATTTTTCTTTAACGCAGTACCAAAAGGACCAGTGGTCATTGGTTTTTTATCTAATGAGAGAATCTCATCAATCTTGATAGTTGCCCAACACTCAGGCAATTCCGGCAACTCGGCCAATTCTTCCGTGGTCAGCGGCGGCAAGGTTTTGGGGGCTTTGGGTTTGCTGCCGGATTTGCCGCTGACTTCCCAGTCTTTGAGTTGTTGGTGATAGCGTTGCTCGCGTTCGGTTTGGATGCGTTGCAGTAAGGTTTCGGCGCTTTCCAATTTACCCGCATTCTCCGCCCGCCATTGCTCGGTGAGCTTGCCGGAAAAGGCGTGTTTCAACAACGCTTGCCGGTAGATTTTCAGTTGCTCGCGGGCGGTTTTAAAACTTTCGATGCCTTTGTCCAGCTCGGAAAACAAGGCTTCGATTTTGGCGACGATACGGTGTTGTTCGTTTACCGGAGGAATTGGAAATTGGTAATTCCAGAGTAAATCAGGGTCAACATGCGGCGTACCACTGCCTTTTGCTCTGGTATTGATTTGCTGATATTTAGACTGCAGGAAATAAAAGGCATAGTCATTCACCATTGATGGGAAGTTAATGCGAACCAACGTACTGCCAAGCGCACCATTAACACCCTTACCAACTAATCCTGACCTTGACCCATCCCACACCATCAAAAAATCCGTATCAAAACATAATCGACAGCCAACACCATCTGTCCACGATTTGATAACACCTTCTTCAAAGGCTTGAATATCGATGTATGGTAAAGAATGTGTTGATGTTTCTGTATTCGACTCGATTAAGGGTTTCTTTCCTTTTTCACTGTTAACAAAGTCCCCCAGTTTAACTACTGCCCACGAAGTTGGTAATTCCATTGCATTTACGATTGGTTGCATTTTATCCATTTATATATTTTAGGCCGCCAACGCCTCATTCAATTCATCCAACACCGTATCCATCTCCGCCCCAAACAGCTGATAAATCTTGCTCAAGCCACTTTCTCTTCATAACGCAACAATTGCCGCTCGGCTAACTTGCGATGAATATTGGCCGGACTCAGTTCTAAACCATTTGGCCAGCATAAAGCGCCTAATTCCAAATAGCAGCGTTTGAAATAGTTATCATCGGTTAACGGTTGTACCAATTCAGTATGCCGGGCAATGAGCGGTTGCAAATCGTAGTCGCCATGGCTGGCATCGGAAAAATACAAGCGCAAGAGTTTGCCCTCGAGAGGTTCTATACGGATGATTTTAATCATTATCGGCTCCCGGAATTCGCTGTAAGGGTTTGAGTTCGATCGCATATTGCCAATCGATTAACAATTCACTTTGGTGTTCGATAGCCCAGTCGCGAACTAATTTAAGCGCTTTATTGGGTAACGAACCGGCCAATACCTCGCCGGTTTCGATGGCAATTAAGGCTTCATGACCTTGATATTCGACATGAAAATGCGGTGGGTTATGGTCGTCATGGTACATACGGATGTAGATACCAAAAAAATAGGAAATGATCGGCATTATAAACCCCGCTTCAATCGGTCATATTGCAAACTCATGCCGCCAACGCCTCATTCAATTCATCCAATATCGTATCCATCTCCGCGCCAAACAACTGGTACATCTTGCTCAAGCCGCCCTGGCCGTCGAACGGGGCTAGTTCCAGGGGATGATCACAGTTTGAGCTAAAATCCACATCTGACCACTACTTACCATAAAACTGGAACAGAATAATTAGTAAACGCATGATCAGCAGTAATGATTGTCATATCTTCAACAATCGCCTGAGCGATAAGAATACGATCAAAAGGATCTTTGTGATGCGGCGGCAATTGTGCCAAATAACTAATATGCGAAAGCTCTACAGGCAATAATTGAATGTTGTTTTCTGTTCTGTTTTTATCTACTAATTCTTCGATGGGCATAGCTAAAGACAACTTGCCCAATTGGCATTTTATTTGTATTTCCCAGGGTGTTGCTATGCTCAAATAAAGTTCGTGCTCACCTGAACTTAATAATGTTTGTACTGTTGAGGCGAGTTGTTTTGGATCGTCATTTAGCCAAAGAAAAATATGCGTATCAAGCAATAGCTTCATATTTTTCCTTCTAACCAAAAGCTGTCTGGTAATGGCTCATCAAAATCATCACTTATTTGTATTTGTCCGGCAAATAAACCGAACGTGAAGGGTTTTGATGATTGCGCGGCCCTTTCCTCATACATCACAATCACTTTGGCTTTACCGGCCTTAACGGTATCGGGTAATTGCAAATGAATCTGGTGGTTTTGGTCAATATCTGCGGGCAATTCGATGGCGTGCATAATGGTGTTCCGGTGAATAGTTGCTGAGTTCAATTTTAACAAGCTCAGGCCGCTAGAGCCTCATTCAATTCATCCAATATCGTATCCATCTCCGCGCCAAACAACTGGTACATCTTGCTCAAGCCGCCCTGGCCGTCGAACGGGGCCAGTTCCAGGTCGTCGCGGTCGATGTGGTAGGAGACGGCGATTCGGTCGCGGATCATTTGCAACCACGCTAGTTGTTCTTCAGTAAATTTGTTGGGGTTGCCAGCGTGGTGTTGCATGATCCAGGTTTGAAAGTTGCGGCGCACGATGTCTTCGAAATGGGTCAGTTGTTTATCCAGTCCGCAAACCCGGCGAATCAACGCGATCAAGGCGGTCAGTTCGCTGACCGGTTGTTTGCCCTGATAGTTGTCGAGTTGGCTGTAGGCTTGCCAGACATGCAGCGGCGCCAGTTTGGGTTGATTGGCTTTGAGTAGCGCCAAAATTTGGTGAATCATGGCGTTGCTGATCTCGCGGCGGCGGTGCGGCTGGCTGTAGAAAATGCTCAGCGCTTCGATTTGGTCTTGATGGCTGGCGAGGAAGTCGGCGAATTGCTGGGCCAGGCTGCTGGCATGTTCGGCGGCTTCGGCTGACCAACCGGCGAAGGTCAAGTGATCGAGATTGTGGTGGTCGATGGTTTGTTCCTTGTCGCGGCGGATGTTGTCGAGCACTTCGATCAACGGCCCGTTTAAGACTTTGGCAGCTTCTTTAACCAGTTGCGCCTGGGCTTGCTGGTACTGTTGTTCGCTGGGGTCGGCATCGGCGGGCAAGCCGGCCAGTTCGCAGGCTTTTTGGCTGACCGCATCCGGGTCGATGGCATTAAACAAGGCGCCGACCAGTTGGCTAAGGCTGATTCCGCCGCTCTGTTGCTGGATTTGCTTATGGTCGTTGGCATCCAGTTGCTGATTCAGCCGCGCCAGGCGTCCGGCCAACGAGCTGACGGCGTCGCTGTCGTGGGCGCCCATCATCACCCCCATCGCCAAGTCTTTTAACGAGACGCCGGGTTTGGTAATCAGCGGCTGGCTGGCGGTTTTTAACGAGGTGGTCACGCCGACCGCATCGACGATGACGTAATGGGTTTTGCCGGTTTGCGCCGACGGCGTGACTTTTTTCAGGCCGTCCATATCCAGGGTGCGGGTGCCACGGCCTTTCATTTGCTCGAAGTAATTGCGGCTGCGCACGTCGCGCATGAACAGCAGGCATTCCAACGGTTTGACGTCGGTGCCGGTGGCAATCATATCTACGGTAACGGCGATGCGAGGATGGTAGGCGTTGCGAAAATCGGCCAGGGTGGATTTGGGGTCTTCATCGGCTTTATAGGTGACCTTTTTACAAAAGGCATTACCTTCCGCAAATTCTTCGCGCACGGTCTGAATGATGTCGTCGGCGTGGCTGTCGGTTTTGGCAAATATCAGGGTTTTGGGGACTTCCTGCCGACCGGGGAACATCGTCTGCCAATTTTGTTGATAGGCACGAATCACGGTGCGAATCTGGTCGGGGTTGACGACGCTGTTGTCCAGTTCCTTGTTGGTGTAGGTTTCGTCCTGATCTTGCTGCTCCCAGCGTTTTTTGCGGGTGAGTTTTTCGCGTTTTTGAATTTGCAGTTTGGCCGGGATTTTGCCGCCGGACTGGCTAATGTGGGTTTCGATCAGGTAAATTTCATTACCGACATTGACGCCATCCGCTACGGCTTTTTCGTGGGTGTATTCGCTGACCACGTTTTTCTTGAAGAATCCGTAGGTGCGGTTATCCGGCGTTGCGGTGAGGCCGATTAAAAAACTGTCGAAGTAATCCAGCACTTGTTGCCACACGTTGTAGATCGAGCGGTGGCATTCGTCGATGAAGATAAAATCAAAAAACTCCAACGGCACCTTGTCGTTATACACCACCGGCATCGGCTGCTTGGGTTTGGTGAGTTGTTCAGCCGGGTTAATGTCTTCCAGGCTGCTGTCGAGCTCTTCGCCTTTGAGGATGGAATACAGGCGCTGGATGGTGCTGATGCAGACCTGACTATCCTTGGCGACATACGACGATTGCAGGCGCTGCACGCTGTAAAGCTCGGTGAATTTGCGGTTATCGTCGTTGGGCAGATAACTCATCATTTCCTGCTCGGCCTGTTCGCCCAAATTGCGGGTATCGACCAGAAACAGAATGCGTTTGGCTTCGCCAAATTTCAGCAGCCGATACATAGCGGTGATGGCGGTATAGGTTTTGCCGGAACCGGTGGCCATTTGGATCAGCGCGCGGGGTCGATTGTGTTTGAACGAGTCTTCCAGGTTGTTGATGGCGATTTCCTGGCACTCGCGCAAGCCTTGCGGATTAAGATGCGGCAGGCTTTGCAGTCGATGACGCAACGAACAGCCTTGATCTAACCATTCCTTTAGCGTTTCCGGCCGGTGAAAGCTGAACACTTCGCGAGAGCGTGGCTTGGGGTCGCGAGCATCGGTAAAGCGGGTAATGGCGCCGGTGCTTTCGTACAAAAATGGCAGCGGTCCTTGGCTATTGACCCATTTCAGTTTGGCGGCGGCGTATTCGGCGGTTTGCTCTTCGACTGTGGTGAGCTTGTGGCCTAGGCTTTCTGCTTTGGCCTCGATGACGCCGACCGGTTTGCCGTCAACGAACAGGATGTAATCGGCGGGGCCGGTGTCGGTTTGGTATTCCCTGACCGCTTGGCCCAGGCCGCTATGTAGGTCGATTTGGTTTTTGTTTTGCACCGCCCAACCGGCCTGTTGCAACAGCTTGTCGATATGATCGCGGGCGATTTGTTCCGGGTTTTGGTTGCTGGGCATGGCAGTCCGTTACGCGCAGTGCTCGGTTTGTTGAGTAATAAATTCGGCCGTTAGTTTTTGCCAGTATAAATGAAACGGGCTACGGATTAGAACGGCAGCCGGCCGGATATCAATACGCGCTTTGGCTGGCCGCGCCTGGTCTGCAACAGGAATTGAAAATCGGCAGGGTTGCGAATCGGCCGCGTATGCACGAATTTACATTAATATTAATTCGTAAGTGATTGACATGCTTAATTCCTGAATAATCAATGTCTTAAGTGGACTTTAATCCAGTTGCTTTTTGCCGGTTTTATGTGAATACTCGCCATCCCTAGTCCATTTTTGCTGTCAATTTCGGGGGTGGTTATGAAGATGGTTATTGTCATATTGTCCGGTTTGGTCATCGGAGCTTTGGTGGTTATTGCTGCTTTGCAATTGATTCGCGTAGTTGGCAAGGAATTTGTGGATTTGATGTCGGAAGCCTGGAACAGCGCGGAAACTCATTGACCGGCGGATTGCCGGCCGTTTTCGAGCGGAGCGAGCGGCAATCGGTTGCGGTTGACGAATCAGCCGAAATTGGTCAATCTGTTGGTTTGCGGGCAACGGTTTCAATTTTCGGGGATGGTTAAATGAGTTCGGTAAACAAATTTTGGGGAGTGTTGTTGCTCGGTCTGGTGTCCGGCGCGGTTCAGGCCAGAGCGGTTGACTACTGTAAGTCAATACGAACTTTCGACGACAAAGATGCTAGTGCGGCTCCGGCGATCAAATACGAAGACTGTTCCGGTGTCGCCTTTATCGATTACGCTAAATATTATGTCGAAGCCCGTTGCTGGGCCGGCGCTTACGATCTAGTCCCGGGCAAATGCGATTCGGTAAAGACCGACGCTGCTGCGGAGCCCGAGCCGGCCGAAGCGACTCCGGCAGAACCGGCAGAGGCCGAATAGGAACGAAACATAAATTAGGCTCCCAAAACCAGATATCCAAAGCCGCTTTAATCAGCGGCTTTTTTGTGCCTGTCGATAAATGGCGATGGCCCGATGCGGAAAAAAAATATTCAATACCGGGTAACGCACGAGACACTCTCGGTAAAAATTTGCAAAATCGCGGAAATCACGGAATTTTGTGGCTACCGGGCTGTCGTATCGGCGTTCGGAACCATTCGGTTTAGTTTAAAGGGCTATTGGATATCGCTGGAGGTTGGAGATGATTGCTATGCGCTATAACATCAAAAAATTCGGTAAAGTCATTTCGCACATCAGCCCGGACAAAATGAGCCCGGGATTGGCGAAGGAATTGAAATCGCGCGGTTACAGAATCAGCAGCGCTTACCTCGATCAACACCAAGTAGCTGTCGCAGGCGGCTAACGCTAAGCGCAATCGAGCAGAACGGAGAAGCCGGCTTGTCGCCGGCTTTTTTGTGGCCGCATCTCTTTGACGAGCTTTCGTCTGTTATTTTCAACCAGTTCTTATCGGTTGATTTCAACCGGCCGTTAACCGAAATTTCCCGCCAAACCGACGGGTACGGCAAGTTGTGCACAATTCGGTAGCGTTTCGCTACTTATTTGCTAGAATCGCCCACCTTTGCGCGTGCTGCGAGACGGTTTTGGGCGGCGCACTGTTTGTGGCCTAAACGTTGCTATGTAGCATTGACTAAATTTAATCGAAAGACGCCGATTGCCAATGAAAGTTTCCCGTACCCGATTTATGGCTATCGCCGGCTTGAGTTTACTTACGGCCGGTTCGGCTTATTCGCAACAATCGCAAGTGTCGGTCGACGAGGTCGTTGCTCTGTTTTACCAGCGCAACCTGGATTTGATTGCCGCGCAATACAACATCGACCAAGCGCGCGCCGAACAAGTGGTGGCCGGGGCGATTCCCAATCCGGTGTTCGGTGTTCAAGTCTCCGAAATCGGTAACAATCCCAACATGGGCTCCAATGCTATCGGTTGCAACCATAGCCCCAGCGTATCGTGCGGGCCGGCCGAATATTTTTCTTTCAGCCAATTAATCGAAGTGGCCGGTAAGCGCGGTTTGCGGATGCAGAGCAGCGGCTTTGCCACGCAGGCAGCCGAGAGCGATTTGCGCGATGCCGTGCGCATCTTCAGCAACATGGTGCGCGATGCTTATTTCGATTTGTTACTGGCGCAAAAGAACCGCTGGTTAGCCGAAGAGATTGCCGGCCATTACCGCGAAATAGGCGAAGCCAACGCGTTGCGTCTGAAAAGCGGCGACATTGCCGAGGCCGATTATTTGCGGGTGAAAATGGAGGGGTTGCGTGCCCAATCCGATCTGGACAGCGCCCAAGCCGCGGTCGAGCAGGCCCAGGCGGCACTGGCGGTGTTGCTGCGCTGGCCGGAACAGAGTTTGCGCATCGAAGCGCAGGACGCCTGGCCGGCGTTGGCCGACATAGGCCAAACCGGCGATAAGCACGAATTGATCGATCGGGCCTTGCACCAACGTCCCGATCTGCAAGCCGACAAACAGCGCACCGAACAGGCGAAAAAGGAATTGGAGCTGGCGCGGCGCTTGAAATACCCTGATGTCACGGTCAACGCCGGCTACGCCCGCGATCCGAGTAACAATTCCTTGAATTCCGCCTTTGTCGGTTTCAGCGTGCCGCTGCCGTTGTTTTACCAATACCAGGGCGAGGCGGACAAGGCGACAGTCAATCTGAACCAATCGCAACTGGCGGTCGAACAAACCGAGCTCGGCATTCGCAACGACATCGTCAGCGCGCTGGCGGCGTGGAACAGCGCCGATAAAATCGTGCAACGCTTCGACGGCGGCTTGCTGGACGATGCCCGTAGCGTACGCGACAGCGCGGAACTGGCCTTTAGAAAAGGCGCGACCGGCGTGCTGGAGTTTATCGAAGCGCAACGCAGCTATAAGAGCGTGATGCGCGATTACTATGCGGCCATGATCAATCGCACCAACGCCTACTACGATTTGGGCAAAGCGTTAGGCATCGAACCAAGCGCCGGCCATCCTGCCGCAACCGCCGGTCCGAAATAAAAGGCCGGTTCTTTCCCATGTACAAAACCCCTTTCATGAATAAGCAAGCGATGTTCCGATTACACCGTTGCTGCGCCCGGTTCGGGTTGCTGGCATTGTTAGTGCTGAATGCCTGTTCCGAATCCGCCGATAAACGCCAGCCGCAACCTGTGGTTCAGGCGGTTCCCGGCGAAGTTTACTTAACCCCCGATTCGCCGAAGAAAGCCTATGTCAAAACCAGTAGGCTGAGCCTGACCCGGCCGCCGTTGCTGGAGCCGCTGGCCGGTAAAATCGCCTATAACGAAAGTGCGACGTCCCGAATCAGTTCTCCGGTCAGCGGCCGAGTGCTGAACAATCCTTTGCCGCTGGGGAGTAAAGTCGAGGCCGGAACCGTGTTATTGGAATTGCATAGTCCGGAGGTGGCGGATGCCCAGGCCGATTACGCCAAGGCGCAAGCGCAAGTGACCTTGGCCGAGCATGCGTTCCGGCGCCAGCAAGAGTTGTATCAAGGCAAGGTCGTCTCGCGTAAGGATTTGGAACAGGCCGAGGACGATTTGAGCCAAGCCCGCAGCGAAGTGCAACGGGCGCAAAACCGCTTGAAAAATCTGCAATTGGTCTCGGCCCAAAACAATGCCCGCTTCGCCTTGCGTTCGCCGATAAACGGCGTGGTGGTGGAGCGTAACGTCAATCCGGGGCAACAGGTCGGTCAGGATTTGGACAAGCCTTTGTTCGTCGTTTCCGATATGCAACGGCTAACGGTGGTGATGGACGTGTTCGAAGTCAATCTGGCCAAAATCAAGCCCGGCCAACAATTGAATATTTCAGTGCCGGCTTACCCGGGCGAAACCTTTCCGGCGACGATAGAGTACGTCGGCCAGGTCTTGAGCGAAACCACCCGTAGCGTGCAAGTGCGTTGCGCCTTGCCTAATCCGGACGGCCGCTTGCTGCCGGGCATGTATGCCTCCATCAACGTCGAAAGTCCGCCGGATGCCCTGGCCATTGTGGTGCCGTTGACCGCGGTATTCACCGAAGACGAATCCGACTACGTGTTTGTCGCCGTCGACGAAAACCACTATAAGCAGCGGCCGGTAAAAATGGGTTTGCGGCTGAAGGATAGGGCGGTGGTGACCGAGGGTTTGCAGCCCGGGGAGCAATTGGTTACCGAGGGGGCGTTGGTGTTGCGCGCCGAAGAAGATGTCAACGATGCCAACCCATAGTCCAGGACGCTAACAATGATTGCCCGCGTTATCGCTTTTTGTTTGCAACAGCGCCTGATGGTGATCGGCGCTACCTTGGCTATCGCCGTTTCCGGCATCGTGGCCTTCGAGAATCTGCCGGTGCAGGCGTTTCCGGACGTGCAGAACGTGTTCGTGCAGGTGGTGACGCAATTCCCCGGCCAGGCGCCGGAGGAAGTGGAAAAAGTCATTTCGTTGCCAATCGAACGGGAAATGAACGGCCTACCGCATTTGTTGAATATGCGCTCGGTGTCGATTTTCGGCCTGTCGGTGGTGACGCTGATCTTCGACGACGGTGCCGAAGACTATTTCTCCCGCCAGCAAGTCCTGGAGCGTTTGCGCGGCGCCGACCTGCCCGGCGACGTCAAGCCGCAAATCGGGCCGTTGTCGACCGGTGTCGGCGAGATTTACCGTTATGTGATCGACGCCAAACACCTGCCGTTGACCGAGCAGCGGGCATTGCAGGATTGGGTGATCGAGCCGCGGCTGCGTAGCGTACAGGGTGTGGCCGACGTGGTGTCTTACGGCGGCGGCGTCAAGGAATACAAAGTCGTGGTTCGGCCGGACAGTCTGAAAAATTACCGGTTGAATCTGAATCAGGTCTACGCCGCGATCGCCGCCAACAATACCAATACCGGCGGCGGCTATATCGAGGACGGCGACGAGGCCTTGGTGGTCCGGGGCGTCGGTTTGCTGAAATCGGCCGACGAGATCGGCGAAATCGTCGTGACCAGTAACGACGGCGTACCGATCCGGGTGAAAGATGTTGCCGATATCAGCATCGGCCCGCAACCGCGCACCGGTATCGTGTCGTTGAACCAGCGCGACGATATCGTCGAAGGCATCGTGTTGCTGATCAAAGGCCGCGACGCGGTCGGCGTGCTGGCCGGCGTCAAGCAGAAAATCGAGGAATTGAATGCGTTCGGCTTGCCGCCGGGTGTGAAAATCACGCCGATTTACGACCGCACCGAACTGGTCGGCCACACCGTGCACACCGTCGAACACAACATGATCGAAGGTGCGGTATTGATCTTGATCATTCTGCTGGTGTTTCTGCAACGTTTCGTGGCCGCGTTTCTGGTCACGCTGATTATTCCGCTGTCGTTGCTATTCGCTTTTATTCTGGTCGATTTAGGCGGTATCTCCGCCAACCTGATTTCGTTGGGGGCGATCGATTTCGGCATCATCGTCGACAGTGCCGTGGTCTTGGTGGAAGCGGTCATGGTGCAAGTGACGCTGGATATGCAGCGTAACTCGGACATCCGCCATTTGCGGCAATCGTTGTTGAATACCGCAACCGAAATGGGACGGCCGATTTTGTTCTCCAAGATCATCATCATCATCGCCTTCCTGCCGATTTTTACCTTTCAGCGGGTCGAGGCCAAAATCTTCTCGCCGATGGCGTATACGCTGAGCTTTGCGTTGGTGGCTTCGATGCTGTTCAGCCTGACTTTTATTCCGTCGATGCTGACTTATTTGTTGGGGCCGAAGCTGGCCGAGCGCCACAATCCGTTGGTGCATGCCATGGAACGCCATTACCGCAACATTCTGGAATGGGTGTTGAAACATGCCCGCTTGGTTTTTTTTGCCGCGGTCGGCGCCTTGGCCTTGAGTTTCTTGTCGGTGCGTTTGATCGGCACCGAATTCATGCCGAAGCTGGACGAGGGCAACATCTGGCTGACCATCACGCTGCCGACGCCGGTGTCGCTCACCACCGCGAAGGATATCGAGCGCAAGGTCCGCGAGCGGCTGGAAACTTTCGGCGAGGCCAGGACTATCCTGACCCAATTGGGCCGGCCGGAAGACGGTACCGATCCCAAAGGTTTTAACAATCTGGAGGTGTTGATAGACCTCAACCCCAAGGAAACCTGGCGTTATCCGAAAAAAGACGAATTGGTGCAGGCCATGGATCAATCGTTGTCGATTTTTCCGGGTATTCAGACCAATTTTTCGCAGGTGATTCAGGACAACGTCGAAGAAGCCATTTCCGGGGTTAAGGGCGAGATTGCGATCAAGGTGTTCGGTAGCGATCTGCAAACCTTGCAGGACAAGGCCGATCAGATTACCCATATCCTGGCCGGCATCCGCGGCGCCAGCGACGTTGCCGCCGAACAGCAGGCCGGCTTGGCGCAAGTCATCGTCGACATCGACCGGGCCAAAATCTCCCGTTACGGTATCAATGTCGCCGATGTCGAGCAGGTGTTGGAAATCGGCATGGGCGGTAAGGCGGCGTCGCATTTTCTGGAAGGCGAACGCCGCTTCGATATTTCGCTGCGCTATGCGGAAAACGCCCGCGATTCGGTCTCGGGTCTGGAAAGCCTGACGGTGCAAACTCCGCTGGGCCAATTGATACCGCTATCCGAGTTGGCGACGATCAAGGTCAATCAAGGCGCTTCCAGAATCAGCCGCGAAGAAAACATGCGCCGGATCGCGATTAAATGCAATCTGATCGACCGCGACCAGGGCAGTTTCGTCGCCGAAGCCCAGGAAAAGGTGGCGGCGCAAGTGGCGTTGCCGCCCGGTTACCGCATCGTCTGGAGCGGCCAATTCGAGAACCAGCAACGGGCGATGAAGCGGCTGGCGATCATCGTGCCGATCAGTCTGGGCTTGATTTTCGTCTTGTTGTTCTGGACCTTCATGTCGGTTAAAAACGCATTGCTGATCGTGATGAACGTGCCGTTTGCGTTGATCGGCGGTTTATTGATCCTGCTGGCGACCGGCATCAATCTCAGCGTTTCCGCCGCGGTGGGTTTTATCGCCTTGTTCGGCATTGCGGTACAGAATGGCGTTATTCTGGTGTCGCAATTGAACAAACTTCGGCGCGAGGGCCAATCGTTGCACAACGCAATCGTCAACGGTTCGGTCAGTCGGTTGCGGCCGGTGGTGATGACTGCGTTGATGGCGATGCTGGGCTTGTTCCCGGCGGCATTGTCCACTAGCGTCGGTTCCGAGACCGCCAAGCCGTTTGCCGTGGTCATTATCGGCGGCCTGATTAGCGCGACCTTACTGACCTTGACCCTGCTGCCGGCGTTATACCGTTACTTCGCCGAAGCCGACGAGCTTTAAAGGATGGCCATGAAAGAAATCCGTGCCTATATTCAGCCGCATAAACTTAACCAACTGACGCTGGCCTTGATGGAAATCCCCGATTTTCCGGGGATGTCGGTGATGGATTGCGAGGGTTTCGGCCGCGAACGCACCGAGCACATTCAGGATTACAAGCCGTTTCTGGCCAAAAAACGGATCGAGATCTTCGCACCGGAGCATCTGGTAGAGACGATTTTTCAGACCGTGATGAAAGTGGCGCGTAGCGGCCACCACGGCGACGGCAAGGTCTACATCGTAGAAACGGTGGCGGGCGGGCGGATCAGCACCGGCGAACGCGATGCCGATTTAGGCTAAGCCGGTAAGCTGAAAATGCCGGGTTACCGGCCCAGCAGTTTCAATTCCGCCTCGCGGTATTTCTCGGCGCATTTGCGGCTGACCTCTTCCGGCAATTTCGGGCCGGGAGCGGTTTTATTCCAATCCAACGTTTCCAGGTAATCGCGCAAATATTGCTTGTCGAAGCTGGGCGGGCTGATGCCGACTTGGTATTGTTCGACCGGCCAGAAGCGCGACGAGTCCGGCGTCAGCGCTTCGTCGATCAGGTACAAGGTGCCGGCCGCGTCCAGGCCGAATTCGAACTTGGTGTCGGCGATGATGATGCCGCGCTGGCGGGCGTATTCGGCCGCCGTGGTGTAAAGCCGCAGGCTGGCGTCGCGAACTTTGCCGGCTAATTCCTCTCCGATTAATTTGACGGTGTCGGCAAAGCTGATGTTCTCGTCGTGCACGCCGACTTCGGCTTTGCTGGACGGCGTGTAAATCGGTTGCGGCAGTTGTTGCGCCTGTTGCAGGCCGGCCGGCAGTTGGATGCCGCACACGGCGCCGCAACGCTGGTAGTCCTTCCAGCCGGAACCGATCAGGTAGCCGCGGACGATGGCCTCCACCGGCAGCGGTTTCAGGCGCTTGACGATAATGGCGCGGCCTTCCACCTGTGCTCTGAGCTCCGGATCGGGAATCACGTCGGCCAAGGTCAAGTCGTCGCTCAAGTGGTTGGGGATGATGTCGCGCATTTTCTCGAACCAGAAGTTGGAGACGCTGGTCAATACCCGGCCTTTGCCCGGAATCGGATCGGGCATGATCACGTCGAATGCCGACATCCGGTCGGTCGTGACGATTAGCAAATGGCTGTCGTCGATTTCGTACATGTCGCGGACTTTGCCGCGGCCGAGCAGTTTCAGATGCGGCAGGGAGGATTCGTAAAGGGCGGCGGGGGCATTCATATCGAGGGCGGATAGTCAGTGAAAATTGCTCGAAATTTTATCATTAATCGGAAGAGGGATAGGTAACGCATGAGTTGGTTGGGTAAATTGGTTGGAGGCGCTTTCGGCTTCTTGATGGGCGGTCCGTTGGGCGCCATTTTCGGCGCGGCGGTTGGCCACCAGTTCGATGCCGGGATGCAAGAGACGGCGGACCAGACTTTGCATCCGGGCGAGCAGCATCGGGTACAAACCGCGTTCTTTACCGCGACGTTTGCCGTGATGGGCCATGTGGCCAAGGTCGACGGCCGGGTGTCGAGCGAGGAAATCGGCTTGGCCAACCGGGTCATGGAGAATATGGAACTGACGCCGGAACTGCGCGAAGCGGCGATCCATCTGTTTCGCCAGGGTAAGCAAGCCGGCTTTCCGTTGGCCGGCGTACTGAAGCAATTCCGCAACGAGTGCCATCGGCGTACGCATTTGTTGCGGATGTTCGTCGAAATCCAGTTGCAGGCGGCGTTCGCCGACGGCGTGTTCGATGCCAGCGAAGAAGCGTTGCTGAAAGATATTTGCCGGCAACTCGGCTTGTCGGAATTCGAATACCGGGTGATCAAGGGCCAAGTCGCCGCCCAACAGCGCTTTCGCCAGCAGAGCAGCCGCGAATATGCCTCAGAACCCGCGGCACCGCGGGTGGAGGATGCTTATGCCGTGCTGGGCGTCTCGGCGCAGGCCAGCGAGGCGGAAGTTAAAAAAGCTTATCGTCGGCTGATGAGCCAGCATCATCCGGATAAGTTGGTAGCGAAAGGTTTGCCGGAAGAAATGATGGCCTTAGCCAAACAGAAAACCCAGCAGATCAGAAAAGCTTACGAAACTATCAAGGAGCGCCGGGGCTTTTAAAAAAAATGCCCGCCTCACCTGTGGCAGGTGGGCGGGCTAAGCTAAACAGAGCTACTGCTTGATCGCGTGAGGGGGTACAACAAACAGGTTAAGCGCGGAACGAGCCGGTAAAATCCAGATTGCTGGAAATGGTGGCCGCTCCGAACAGCATGGTGGAGATAATGAACTCACCCGACATGAAACCAAACACGCCGGTGGTAAAAAACAGACCAGTGAGTATGTCTCGATAAAGATTGTTAGATTTGCTCATGTTTCCTCCCAGACTGGTGACAGTCAATTCAATGAAGACGGTTCTACTATATGAGCTAGCGCTTTTATTTACAATAGCGACGATTGTGTACACCTTGTTTCCGCATGGGAAATAATTCTGTAATAAAGCCGTCACATTCGGCTGTTACGAGTCGGTTTTATGCCAGAAAGGCGTTGAGGGACGGGAGATTGTGCTTGGGCAGTTTCACCGTCAGCCGCACGTTGTCGCTAAATTCCTGAGCCAGGATGCTGCCGTCCAATTTCTTTAACTGGTATTCCAGCGGCTGCAAGCGGCTGTAGTCCAAGGTCAGGTCGACTTCGGCAAATTCGACGTAGTCGACAATGTCCGCCGCTTCGATCACCGCTTTGGCGACGTTGCCGTAAGCCCGGGTCAGGCCGCCGGCGCCGAGCTTGATGCCGCCGAAATAACGAACCACCGCAACGACCAAATTAATCAGTTGCTTTCCTTCCAGATGCTGAAAAATCGGCTTGCCGGCGGTGCCGCTGGGTTCGCCGGCATCGTAAAACCGGCAGACCAGTCCGTCGGCCGACTGGATGCGGTAAGCGTAAACGATGTGGCTTGCATCCGGATAACGCCGGTGCAGATCGGTTAACACTGCCAGCGCCTCGGCTTCCGAGCGGCACGGGCTGATGACGCCGATGAAGCGCGATTTCTTGACGATCTCTTCGATCTGGCAGGCCGCGGCGACGATTTTCACGTTACAACAGACCGTTGATGGCCGGATGCTGCTTCAACAAGTATTCGCGGAAGGCTTCGATTTGGGCTTCGTCGTGGCGGCCGTCGCGCGGTATATCGACGGTAATATCGCTGACGATACGCATCGGCGGCGGCGACAAAAATATCAGACGGTCGGCCAGCGCGATTGCCTCGCGCAAATCGTGGCTGACGAACAACACGGTATGCGGCCGCTGTTGCCACAGCGCATACAACAGCGTGCGCACCTGGCGGGCGCTGGGGGCGTCCAGCGATACGAAGGGTTCGTCCATCAGCAGGATGTCGGGATTCACGGCAAAGGCGCGGATGATCGCCACCCGGCGCTGCATGCCCAGCGACAGCCGCTCGGGGTAACTGTGCTGTACCGCGTCGAGCTGCATGCCGGCCAGCAACTCGTCGATCAGCGCGGCCGGCGGCGCACCCTCGAATACCAATTCGATGTTTTGGCGAACGGTGCGCCATGGCAGCAGCCGCGGACTTTGGAATACGTAGCCGATTTTAGCGGCGGCGGCTTGCCCGCCGATGCGGATTTGGCCCTGATAATGGCGGTCCAGGCCGGCCACCATATTCAACAGCGTGGTTTTACCGCAGCCCGACGGGCCGAGCAGGCAGACGAATTCGTTGGGTTCGACTTTGAAATTCAGATCGGCGATTGTGCTGCGTTGCGCGCCGCCATGGCCGTCGCGGTAAGTCTTATCTTGTATGCTGATGCCGATTTCGTTCATCGCCGCCACCTCAGCGCCGCCCGGTCCAGCGGCCGCAACACCAGCCACTCGATGGCCTGGATCACCGCAATAAAGGCAAAGGTGTAAGCCAACAGGCTGGCGACGTCGAACAACTGGAAGAACAAATGCAGTTGGTAACCCATGCCGTCGCTGCGGCCCAGCAATTCCACCAGCAGAATGATCTTCCAGATCAGGGCCAAGCCGGAACGGGTGGCCGCCATCACAAACGGATGCAGTTGCGGCCAGATCACGTGTACCAGGGTTTTGCGGCGGCTGAAGCGGTAGCTTTGTGCCATTTCCAGCAAATCCTGGTCCAGCGCCCGGGCGCCCTCGCGGATCGTGACGATCACGTTCGGCAGCTTGTTAACCACGACGGCCAGAATCGCCGCCGATTCTTGCAAACCGAACCAGATGTAACACAGGATGACGGTGACTAGGGCCGGGATGTTCAGAAAAATCACCAGCCAATTGTCGAAGAACGCGTCCATGGCTTTGTTTTTGCCCAACATCAGTCCGATTGCGCAGCCGAGCAGCATCGCAATCGAAAAACTGACGGCCAGCCGAAACAAGGTGGCGCCCAGGTGGTGCGGTAATTCGCCGGAAGCGGTTGCCTGCCAAAACACGCCGGCCACCCTTGCCGGCAGCGGCAGGCTGGGATCGTCGAGCAGCATCGCCGCCGCTTGCCAAATACCGAGCAACAGTAACAGCGATAACAGCGTAACCGCACCGCTACGCTGCCGGGTATGACCGGACCACCTCATCAATCGGCGGACCAGAACGTGCCTGGCTGGATGTGGCCGGCAGCGCCGGTCAATTTGCTATCGATCTGGTGCAACATCAGGTAGATTTTTTCGGCCGCGGCTTGTTGGGCCGGCGTCCATTGCTCGATGCGGCCCTTGCAATAACCGGCGCGGAGTTTTTCCTGCTCGGCCGGGCTGCCGGCTTCGGTCAGCGGCAGTATTTTCGCCCATTCGGCATCGTTGCTGCATAAGCTGTCGCGAGCTTGCCGGCTTAATTCGAAGAATTGCTTTAGTGCGGCTTTATGTTGTTCGGCCCACTCCTGTTTGAACACGTAGCCGATACTGGGCACGGTTTCGGCTATGCCCAACTGGCGGACCATGTCCTCGCCGCTGAGCAAGGTCCGGTAACCCTGGGCTTCCAGGCGGGCGGCGAATTGCCAGTAGGTCAATAACGCATCCACCCGCTGCCCCAGCAATTGCTGGCTTAACAACGGCGGGGCGCCGTAGACTTTTTCGACGCCGGCATTCAGGTCCAATTGCTGCTGCCGGCCCAAGGCTTGCAGCAACAGCCAGTTTTTATCCAGCTCGCCGCCGGCAATGCCCAGTTTTTTGCCTTTCAGATCGGCCAGCGTTTTGATCGGGCTGGCGTTTGCGACCAGCAGCGCGCCGGAGGTGTCGGAAAACGGGTAAAAACTCAACTTGGCGCCTTCGCCGCGCATGCTCGAGGTCCAGATCCAGTCGGAGACGATCAGGTCGACCGCGCCGGCTTGCAGCGCGACTTTGCCGGCTTGCTGGTTGGCGAGGGCGACGTTTTCGATCGCAAAATCCGCCCGCTCCAACAAGCCCTGGTTGCGCATCGCCGCCAATTCCCAGTTCAGCGTGCCGGAGGCCATCGCGCCGATTCTGATCGCGGTTTTCTCGGCGGTTTCGCCGGTGGCGGCGAATAAAGCCGCCGCAGTCAACAGGCAGATTTTCAAGTTCATGTTTTGTCCCTGGCAGAATGGTCGAGCGCGCGATTTTAACGCAGCCGCGGCGATTGCAAGAAGGTTTCTCGGCACCGATTCGAAACTAACAGGTTAACTGTGGAATTGGGCGGCCGGAACCGGGCGGCCGATGTGGTAACCCTGGTAGGACAGGCAGCCTTTTTCCCGCAAGAACAGCACTTGCTCCGCGGTTTCCACGCCTTCGGCAATCACGTGCAGGCGCAGGCTTTTCGCCATATTGATGATGGTCTCGACGATGACGGCGTCGTTTTGGTCTTCCGGCAGGTCTTTGACGAAGCTCTGGTCGATTTTGAGCTGGCTGATCGGCAGCGTTTTCAGATAAGACAGCGACGAATAGCCGATGCCGAAATCGTCGATCGAGGTTTTGACGCCCAAGGTTTGCAAATCGCGCATCTTCCTGACGGTATCCTCGATGTTGCTGATCACCGACCCTTCGGTCAATTCGATCACCAGCCGGTCGGCGGACAGGCCGGCATCGGCCAGAATCCGCTCGATTTGTTGGACAAAGTCCGGCTGGCGGAATTGGCGGGAACTGACGTTGACGGCGACGTGGCCGATGGCCCGGTTTTCCCGGTCCCAGACGCCGATCTGGCGGCAGGTTTCGCGGATCACCCATTCGCCGAGCGGCAAAATCAAGCGGGTATCTTCGGCAACCGGGATGAATTCGGCCGGGGAAATCATGCCGCGCTGCGGATGCTGCCAGCGAATCAGGGTCTCGGCGCTGACCACGCGGCCGCTGTCGTCGACCTGGGGCTGGTAATGCAATACGAATTGGGATTGTTTCAAGGCCTCGCGAATTTCCTTTTCCAGCGTCAGCCGGCGGTCGGCGGTTTCCTGCATCGACGGCCGGTAAAAACTGATGCCGTTGCGGCCGCTTTCCTTGGCCCGGTACATTGCCGTGTCGGCTTGCTGGATCACCGCTTCCGGCTGCTCGGCCGCTTCCGGAAACAGCGTGACGCCGATGCTGGTGGAAAAATGGTGTTCGCTGCCCTGCACGTTGAAGGGTTGGTTAATGGTGTGCAGAATCTTCTCGGCCAGCATCACGGCGTGGTGGGTGGCTTGGGCCAGTTCGCTGTAGCGTCCCGGTACCATGACGATAAACTCGTCGCCGCCCAGGCGGCAGGCCGTGTCTTCTTCGCGGATGATCGCGCGCAGCCGCTGCGCGACCTGAGTCAACAGCTCGTCGCCGACCTGGTGGCCGCGGGAATCGTTCAGCGTCTTGAAATGGTCCAGATCCAGAAAAAACAGCGCGCCGTAACAATGTTGGCGCTTGGCGGCGGCGATTTCCTGTTTCAAGCGGTCCAGCAGCAGACGCCGGTTCGGCAAGCCGGTCAGCGGATCGTAGAATGCCAGCTCGTGGATTTCGCGTTCCGCCGCTTTCTGTTCGCTGATGTCGGAAAAGATGGCGACGTAATTCAATTGCTTGCCGCTTTCGTCGCGGACGCCGGTCACGGTCAACCACTCCGGGAACACGTCGCCGTTTTTCCGCCGGTTCCATATCTCGCCGCGCCACTGGTTATCGCGCAACAAGGCGCGGAACAGGCCATGCAACAGGCCCGGTGCCTGGCGGATTTTGGACAACAGATCGGACCGGCGGCCGATGACTTCGTCGGCGCTATAACCGGTAATGCGGCTGAAGGCGTCGTTAACTCTGAGCACCACGCCCTTGGCGTCGGTGACCATGATTGCCTCGTGCGACTGAAACGTGGCGGCGGCGATGCGCAATTCGTTTTCCTGTTGCTTGCGGCGCTCGATCTCGCTGTTCAGGGCTTGGTTGCTGCGCAGCAGGTCGCGGGTTTTCAAAGCCACCAAATCTTCGATGCGGGCGGTGCGGCCGGTCATCAGCATCAGGCCGAAACTGGTCAGGCCGCACAACAGAAAACTGCCGGACAGAAGCCACCACACCGTCCAGGAATGCTGTTCGGCGTAAAACGCCGGCGACGGCCGGTAGTGAATGCTCCAGACGCGGTCCGCTATTTTCAAATCCAATTGCTGGTGCAATTTTGGAAATTGCATGGCGGACGGCGCATTCGGCGCCGCTGCGCCGAATAGCTGCCGTTCCCCGTCGTAAATGCCGAGCGACAAGCGGTTGGATTCGAGGCGGGACATGATTTCCGCCACTTCGCTGCTCAGCCGGAACACATTGGCGACCAGGCCCTGCAAATGCTGTTCGCGTTGTTGCACCGTGTTGAGCGGCTTACCTTTGGCATAGATCGGCGAAAACACGGCAAAGCCGAATTGGCCGTCGGCAAAAGCCAGGCCGCCGGTGGCGCTGGTTTTGCCGGAAGCGACGGCAGTGTTTATCGCGTTGCGCAATTCGGGCCGGCTCAGCGCATCCAGGCCCAGGTTTTGCTCGTTGCCGAACCAGTAAGCCACCGGCAGATAAAACTCGCGCTCGGTTGCCGCTTTATCGGCCCCCTGCGAATCGCGTTCGACGATGCGGATTTGCTCGCGGTTCTCGAATGCGCTGCGTTGCGCCTGCTCGACTTTGGGCAGCCATTCCAACACTTCCAGTTCCGGGTGCTGGCTGAAGATGGTGTGGGCGAACAGGCGGAATTCGTTGCGGTCGACGCTATCGGAACTGTCGAATAAGGCTTTTAGCAACTGGTTGTTCAGTACGTCACTATCGAAATGTTGCTGAATGCTCTGGTGCAGTAAACCGGTCTGGCTTTCGAACAGTTCGCGAATGCGGCGGTCTTCCAGATTGCTGCTGTAGACCACGGCGACGACCACCAGTACCAGGGTTGCCGCCAGCGGATAGACCACGAATTGTTGGCGTTGGCGCCATATGTGGCGCGGGGCGGCGATGAAGGCCAGCCAGATCGGGGCGAAGATCACCGCACCGATCGAATCGCCGACCCACCAGGTGCTCCAGTTCAGGCCGAATTCGCTTAATTCGATGCAACCCAGCAAGTAAAGCAGGCCGGAACCCAGCGTCGGCGCCAGCAGGCAACTGGCGATGGCCAACACGAAGAAGTGGACGATGTGGCGGTCTTCCAGCAAAGGATTGTGCGGGCCGATCCAGCGGTTGATCATAAATGCGCCGAGCCAGGCTTGTCCGCAGGCGGCGATGCCGGCCGCAGTCCCCATCCAATAGCCCAACGTTGGGGATTGGCCGCCGCCGAGCCCGGAAAATGCGTAAATTTGCGCCGCAATCGCGCCGACAGCCAGGCCGGGCAACACGTTCCGGCCCGAATGCAGCATGCCGGCCAGGGCGATGCCGGCCGGCGGCCAGATGGCGCTGGCCTGGCTGGGCGGCATGGTCAGCATGTGGCCCAGAAATCCGCCGATAAAATACGCCAGTGCGAAAAAACTATTGCTGAGTAGCGGATTGAGAAAAGCTGGCATGGCGCTTAAGCGGGTTCCTAGTTCAGTCGTGCGTGCTGGTCCGGATAAGTTTAGTCCGACGGGGCCGGTTCGTTTGGATTAGCGGCAAAAGTATAGGCTTTGCCGAAGCCGGCCACATAGTGGTAGCGAATTGGCGTCAAGGCTAGCAGGCGGAAATCCGGCAAGGTGCGCAGTAGGCCGACAACATTGCCGAAACGGGCCTCTAGGCTATCGAGTAATTCGACGTAATGCGGATGGTCCGGTTCTAGTTCGGCGACCGTGCAGCTTACGCTGGCTCGGGGACGGGCAAACGGGTTGCCGCTTGCCTCGCCCAAAAACAGTAGCGAGCCCTGGCGGCGGCACAATAGGTTCCCGGTGTGTTTGGCCAGGCCGCTGACGTAAACGTAAAAAATACCGCCATGCTGTAACACCGGCGCGTAACTGGCTTCGGCATCGCCGTCGGCCGCGCAACTGGCGATAGCCGCGCCGTCGCTGGCCCCGATCAGGCGCAGGCAGTCGGCTTCCGGAGCGGCGGCCTGCATCGCTTTACGGCCGGGCCAATTCCGCGTGGCGGAAGCAATCGACGGTATGGTCGTTGACCATGCCCACCGCCTGCATGTAGGCGTAGCAGATGGTGCGGCCGACGAATTTGAAGCCGCGTTTTTGCAAATCTTTGCTCATGCGTTCGGATTCCGCCGAGTAGGCCGGTAGCTCGGCATGGCTTTGCCAGCGGTTTTGGATGGTGCGGCCGCCGACGAAGCTCCAAATGTAACTGTCGAAGCTGCCGAATTGCTGTTGTACCGCCAGAAATGCTTGGGCATTGGCGACGGCGGACTGGATTTTCAAGCGGTTTCTGACGATGCCGGGGTTATCCAGCAATTGTTCGAGTTTGGCGGCATCGTATTCGGCGACGATCTCGGGCACGAAATCGTCGAAGGCGGCGCGGTATGCCGGGCGCTTGTTCAGAATCGTGCGCCAACTCAACCCGGCCTGGGCGCCTTCCAGCACTAAAAACTCGAACAGGCGGCGGTCGTCGTGGAGCGGCTCGCCCCATTCGTTGTCGTGGTAGTGTTCTTCGTTGGCGCTGGCCAAAGCCCAGACGCATTTGGCCGCCATCAGTCTTTATTCATCATTTTTTTCAGATCAGCGAACGGATTGAACGTAGCCGTCGGCGATTTGCCGTCCGCGCTGCTTTTGCCGCCGTAGCGCACCTGTTCTTCGTAGCGCTGGTGTTCGTTGTCGTGGCAGTACAGGCACAGCAGTTCCCAATTGCTGCCGTCGGGCGGGTTGTGGTCGTGGTCGTGGTTGATATGGTGTACCGTCAGTTCCCGCAGATTCTTATGGTCGAACTCCCTGGCACAGCGTCCGCAGATCCACGGATATAACTTCAAGGCCTGCTCCCGGTAGCCTTTTTCCCGCTCTTCTTTGTAGCGCCGGGCTTCGGCAACGATATGGTAGGCTTTGTTATCCGACATGGTGTCCTCCGTTTCTCAACCGCCGGTCGCGTTCATGTGCCGCAAAATCACCGGTTGTTCGTGAATGTTGAATTCGTGCTTCTCGGGTTTGATTTGCATCGCCGCGACGATGGTTTGTTTCAGCGCCGCGATGTCGCCCGGCTGCTCTCTGACCACCCGTTTCAGATCGACCGAGTGCTCGTTGCCCAGGCATAGCAGCAAGCGGCCTTCGGCGGTCAGCCTGACCCGGTTGCAGTTGCCGCAGAAATTGGCGCTGTGCGGCGAGATAAAACCGACCCGGCTGGCGCTGCCCTCCACCCGGTAATAGGCCGACGGGCCGCCGGTAGTGTCGGCCACGGCTTGTAAGTTAAAGCGGCTGCTCAAGTCGCGGCGGATGGCGTCGCTGGGGTAGTAGCTTTCGCCGCGATGGTGGCGGTCGACTTGGCCCAACGGCATTTCTTCGATGAAGCTGATGTCCAGCGAATTATCCAGAGCGAACTGCACCAGATCGGCCACTTCGTGGTGGTTGCGGTTTTTCATAACCACCGCGTTCAATTTGATGCGCTCGAAACCGGCGGCGCGGGCGGCGGCGATACCGTCCAGCACCCGTTGCAGATTGCCGGTGCGGGTCAGCTCGCGGAATTTATCCGGGTCTAAAGTATCCAGGCTGATGTTCAGGCGTTTGACGCCGGCGGCGCGCAAATCGGCGGCCATTTCGGCCAAGCGCGAGCCGTTGCTGGTCAGTACCAGTTCGTTCAGCCCCGGCATGCTGCCGATGTCGCGTAACAGGTCCACTACGCCTTTGCGCACCAACGGTTCGCCGCCGGTGACCCGAATCTTTTTCACGCCCAGTTCGACGAAGGCCCGGCAAATGGTGCGGATTTCCTCCAGGCTGAGTATTTGGCTGCGCGGCAGGAATTCCATGTCTTCGGCCATGCAGTAGACGCAACGGAAATCGCAGCGGTCGGTGATCGAGACCCGCAGATAATTGACCACTCGTCCGAAGCGGTCTACCAGAAGCAACGGTTTATTCGGCGCCATTACGGAAACATCAAAACGGAAAGGAACAAATATTACCACGCTGCCGCCTTTTGCAAGAACGGCTTGGTTTCAGATCGGCCGCCGCCGCAGGAGTTCCGCAGCGGGGCAATTACCGGCCGCCGCCGGCCAAACGTTCCAGCAATGCCAATACCGCAGTTTCGATTTGCGGCAGGGCGTGGTCCGGATGGGTGTCGCCTATGTCGTCGACCTGCCAGTACTCGACACGTTCGGCCCAGTCCGGAAATTTTTGCTGCAACATCGGTTGGTGCTCGCTGCGTTTCAAGGCCACGATCAAGCGGGCGCGCTGCAAATCCGGTTCCGTCACCGATATCGGCGGCCGCACCGGTTCGGGCGGAATCCGGCGCAAAGCCAAGCCGCGCAAGGTGTGCGGCGAGATCGGCCCGGCATCGCGTTCCAGCAATTCGATTGCCAATCCACGCGAGTCGGCGCGCCAAGGCAAGCGGTAGGCCGGCGCGTGGTGGTTGAACAGGTACTCGGCGAAACGGCTGCGGTAGTAATTGCCGGTACACAGAAACAATACTTGGTTATGCATGCGGAGGTCTGCCCACGCCGATCGGCGCGCCGTTGACAAGTTGGCCGGCATTAGACAACGCCGCCGGGCCGTTTTCAAGTCTGCCCCGTCAGGCCGGCAGTTGCGCCTGTAAAAATTCGCCGATCCGCGCTTCCAACCAGTAAGCCGGCCGGCCCCCGCTGGCGCCGACAAAGCCGACGTGGCCGCCGCCGTTGCTGATTTCCAAATGCACCGCAGCGGACAACTCCGCCGCGGCCGGCAGCACGCGTTCGGTCATGAACGGATCGTCCTTGGCTTGCAGCAACAAGGTCGGCACCCGGATGTGTTGTAAAAACTGGCGCGAGCTGCTGCGCCGGTAATAGTCGGCGGCATCGGCGAAACCGTGCAGCCGCGCGACTACGCGACCGTCGTATTGCCAGAACGAGCGAATCGGCCGCAGATCGCCGAGTTGGCGGATCAGTTCGGCCTGGTCGTCGCGGCCGATGGCCGACAGATGGCGTTGCTTGAGTTGCATGTACTGCTTCAATTCCCGCAACAGGTAATCGCGGTAGATTCTGGAGAAGCCCCGGTCCAGTTTGTCGGCGCATTCGCTCAAGACCAGCGGCACCGACACCGCGGCGGCGGCGAACAAATCGGCATCGGCACCTTGCTCGCCCAGCCACTTCAATAACACATTGCCGCCCAGCGAAAAGCCGATCGCGGCCAACGGCCGCTGCGGAAAACGCCGACGCAGCTCCCGCTGCAAAAAGCCGATGTCTTCGGTTTCGCCGGAGTGGTAACAGCGGGCCAAGCGGTTCATTTCGCCGCTGCAACCGCGAAAATTCAAGGCCACGCTGGCAAAGCCTTGGCTTGGCAAGCTGCGTTGCAGACCGGCGATATAACCCGAGCGGCTGCTGCCGGCCAGGCCGTGCAACAAAATCACCAGCGGCTTGGTTGCGTCTTCGCACCAGTCGATATCCAGAAAATCGCCGTCCGGCGTTGCCAGCCGTTCCCGGCGAATGGCGGCCGGTGGCGCGGTCCGCCGCAATAAGGCCGGGTAAATGGTTTGCAGATGGGGGCCGTTCAGCCACCAGGCCGGGCGGAAAGCGTTGTGCATGGTAGGCGCCTGCTTTATAGTTGATCGGAGAGCGAAAGCTGCCCGGAGAATATACCGCCGCTGGCGGCAAATACCAGCCTGCGCCTTGGCGGCAGCTAACATCGCGCCCTTTATTCCCTTCTTCACATTCCCGATGGTTCGATGTCCCGGCCCGTACCGATAAAAAAAGCCCCGCCAAAGCCGCGGTCGCCGTCGCGCCCGGCGCAAGGCGGGCGCGGCAAACCGGCTCGCAAAGCCAGGCGCAAACCTCCGTTGCAACCGGCATGGAACGGTTGGTTGCTGACTGTGGAAATTGCGGCGTTGGCCGTTTCCGCCGTGTTGGCGACGATGTTTCTGTTGGGTTATTCGGCCAACTGGCTGTCCGGCTCGGGATTTTTCACCAATCTGTTGCCGTTCGCCGGCGGCGTCGTGCTGTTGGTGCTGGCTGCGGCGCTGTTGTTGATCGTTTGGTGGCAGGCCCGGCGCTGGCTCGCCTTTCATCTGCGTTATTTGCCGGCCGCCGTGGCCGCGACGCTGGCGCTGGGGTGCGCCTGGTTTGTGGCGCACGACGGTTACACGCCGGTGTTCACCCATTTCCGCACGCTGGTCGGTGGCAAGCAAGAGGCCGAGCGGGTGACGCTGGCGCATCAGGTTTACGCCGCCTATCGCCGGCACGATAACGGCGGCCTGCAAAAAATGCTGGCGCGGGCCCAGCCGTTCGATCCGGCGATCAACGAAGCGGCTAGGGCGTTCGAGGTCGATGCCGATTTGCTGCACGGTATTGCCGCGACCGAATCGTCGTTCATGCCGCGCGACAGCCGCGACGGCGGCAAGGGCTTGTTTCAGATTACCGCGGTGCCCAAATCCATCACCCGCGAAGCCGCCCGCGAACTCGGCGTAGCCGAACCGTTGCCGGCCGACGCCCGCCATAACGCTTATCTGGCCGCGGCGACGTTCAAACACTACTTAAAGGAAATGAACGGCGATCTGTTTTTGGGCTTGTTGGCTTACAACATCGGTCCGCGCAACGGCGGCTTACGCTTCATCATGCAGCAATACGGCGCCAGCGATTTCGCGACGATGCAACCTTATCTGCAAACGCTGCCGCGCGATTACCCGATTCGGGTGTTGTCTTATGCCTTGGCGTTCAAATTGTGGCGGCACGACGGTAAGTTACTGGCTTACGAGGAAGGCGATAACGCCGTGCATATTCAACAGGTGGGGATTCCGGGGCTTTGAGCGGTGGGTATGCGGGCGGGAGTTTTGGACCAATGTCGTCATACCGGCAATCCCTGCCGGTATGACGGCTTCACTTAACGGCATTCGGTTTTTGCAGATGCCTGGTCGGTTTACTTGTTCATTGCAATCACGTTGTTGATCAAACTGATGCCGGGAAAGTCGGCCATGATGATGCCCACCCGTTTGCTCAGGCGGATGTTCAGATTCAAGGTTTGGTACATCCGGTTCAAAGTGGCGTAATTCGTTTTCAAATCGGCGATGAATTTACTGCTCAGTTGGTTGGTACCGAGGAAAGCGATCGAGCACAGGCTGCCCAGGCAACTGACGCGTGGGAAATCCGGATAGGTATTCGGGCTGGTCAGCGTGGTCAGCCCGGTCATCAATTGCGGCGCGCCGGTTTCGTGCGAACTATGGCCGCTGGCGACGAAATAGGGGAAGGCGCCGGTCGCACCGCTCAGGTAATTCAGATAGATTTTATTGCTGTCGCCGGTCGATGCCGACATGATTTGGCTTTTGACCTGCTGCCATTTGCCGTACAAATCCCAGTTGGTTTTCAGTTCGTAGTTGTCCTGTACCGTGCCCTGGTTCTCCAACGACGAATAGGAGATGCCTTGCAACACGCCGGCAAAGTTTTGCAGCATCACCACCTTGCCGCGAACGGCGCCCAGCGTCGGATTGCTGCTGCCGTTCGGTACCCAGAACAGGCCGGGATATTTACTGGCGATGGCATTAAAGGTCTCGGCAAAACTGCGGGTGTTGTTTTTGCCGGTGTTTTCCTCCTTAACCCGCATCACCACGGTTTCGCCGGGATTGGCGGCCAGAAACGCGTCGACGGTATCCAGCACGTCACTGAAGCTGGCATTCTGCAACACGACGCCGTGCGCGATCTGGAAGTTGTTGGCGATATGCCAGCACCGGATGTCCAGCACCCGGATTCCGGCGTTCAATTGGGTTTCCAGATCCATAGATTGGGTTTGCGGAATGTCGCCGCCGTACAAGGCCATCGAATCGTGAGTGCCGGGCAACGACAATTGGCTCAGCGGCAGCGTATCCGGCAGCGCGGTCAGCCATTTGGGGTTGACGGCGCCGTTGTAACTGTCGTGCGAATAAGCGGCGTGGTCGATAGCGGTGGCGGCGCCGGCGTCGAACGCGATCGCGGCGGCGAAGGTGCATGCGGTCAGAATGGATTTGATGTTCATAGCGGTTTCCTGTTTGGCGGATGTTTATTGAGTCAATGCCGATTGCTTCGGTCGCTAACTAAATGGCAAGCCCCGTGCCGGACCCGTCGCGTTTTTTTATGTGTTTGACCGATAAGAGTTTTTGTGGCGTTTGCTGTGCGCCGGGCGTCTTGTTGTGGCCGTGTTGGATACGATATTTCGTAAGCGACACTTTATGCCGTAACCCCGCGATGTGCGTCGGTCGGGGGAAAGCCGGCCGCAGCGAAGGTGGTTTATCCGCTTCCGCTGCGCCGAATTTGTGTTAATTTTGCCGCCTCGTTTGGTTAACACAGGAGCCTGCCGCATGAGCCAAGACCCCGAAATCGCTGCGGTGAAGCAGTATTTACTGGATTTACAAGACCGGATTTGCGCTGCGCTGGCCGCGGAAGAACCGGCAGCGCGTTTCGCCGAAGACGCTTGGCAGCGCGAGGAGGGCGGCGGCGGCCGCAGCCGGGTGTTGGCCAACGGCGAGGTATTCGAGCAGGGCGGCGTCAATTTCTCGCACGTATTCGGCGCCAGTCTGCCGCCGTCGGCAACGGCGAAGCGGCCGGAACTGGCTAACCGCCAATTCGAAGCGATGGGCGTATCGCTGGTGATCCATCCGCGCAATCCTTATGTGCCGACTTCCCATGCCAACGTCCGCTTCTTCATTGCCAAAAAAGACGGCGAGCCTTCGATCTGGTGGTTCGGCGGCGGCTTCGATTTGACGCCGTTTTACCCGTTTCGCGAGGATGCCGAACATTGGCACAGCACCGCCCGCGCCGCCTGCCAGCCGTTCGGCGCAGAGGTTTACCCCAAGTACAAAAAATGGTGCGACGAGTATTTCTTCTTGAAGCACCGTAACGAAACCCGCGGCGTCGGCGGTCTGTTCTTCGACGATTTGAACGAACCCGATTTCGATCAGGCCTTCGCCTTCATGCAAAGCGTCGGCGATCATTACATCCCGGCCTATTTGCCTATCGTGCAAAAACGGCGGAATACGCCGTACGGCGAGCGGGAACGCGATTTTCAGTTGTATCGGCGCGGCCGCTACGTCGAATTCAATCTGGTTTACGACCGCGGTACCTTATTCGGTTTGCAAACCGGCGGCCGCACCGAATCGATCTTGATGTCGCTGCCGCCGCTGGCGCGCTGGCAATATAATTGGCAGCCCGAAGCGGGCAGCCCGGAAGCCGAGTTATACGAAAAGTATTTAAAACCGCAGAATTGGTTGGGAAATTAACGCCGCAGCGGCCGATCAGCGTTAAATTGATCTCGGCCGATAAACTGGTATTCTTCGTGGCGGCAATGTTTCGAATTCGTCTCTAATAACGCTTGAAAACGGAAAAATCTGGTATGCAAACATTAACTAAAACAATAACAAAAACTGCGGCGATGATTGTTTTCGGCGCATTACTGCCGCTTGGCCACGCTGCCTGGGCGGAGTCGGACATGAAATTGCAGGAAAAAGCGCTGAAGGCGCGGGAAATGCAGAACATGGACCACTCCAAACACGCCGAAATGGAGGAAGCCAATCAGACCGGCGGCTTCCGCGGCGTGTTTTACGGCTATCTGCCTTGCGAGCAGGAGGGTTGCGACGGTTTCAAGATGACCTTGTCGTTGAAGCAAAGGAACAATTACCTGCTGGTGACCCAGTACGCCAAAGCCTCCTCGCGCGAGTATTACGACAAGGGCAAATACAGTTGGGATGACGCCAGCCGCATATTGACGCTGGTTTCCAATAAAAACGACGAGAAACGCCTGTTTGCAATTAAGGACGAAGGTACCTTGGTTCATTTGAACAAAGACGGCCAGCCGATGGCCGGCGACCAGGACGATTACACCTTGAGCCGCAGCGACAAAGCCAAATCCCGCGAGGTGCATATCCATTAGCAGGCATTCGGTTTAGCGGCGCCGGTGGCCTCGTTGAGCCGCCGGCCGCCTGCTAAATCGGCGACAGCATCTATAATTCCGGGCTGGCAAATTTTGTTTCAATCTAATCGCTGAGCCTGAGCCGGAATTGTAGCCAAGGTAAGCAGTACCAAGGATTGTATGCTCGACCTTTTCATAGCATGCTCGCGGCCGCCAAGCCCGACCCGATGGTACCGCGCGCTGGGTTTCAGAATCGCCGTACTCGGGCTGGTGCCGGCGCTGGCCGACTCGGCAGCACTGCCGGACTCGGCTCCGGTGTCCAGCGAATTTTATTCGCTGCAACTCTACGGCATCGGCTTCGAAGCCGGCGGCCGGCGGGCCGGAGTCTATATCTACGACCATACCTTCGATGCCCAAGCCTTCGGCTTTTTGAGCATCGTCAACGCCAACACTTCGCAAACCATTTTTTCCCGGACTTACGGCGATTACGGAACGTTCACGACCGCCGGCACCTTTTCCGAAAACTTCTTGTTGCCGTACGCCACGCCGCTCAATATCAGCATCAACGGCCGGGAATTCAGCAACATGTCGATCCTGATCGGCGGCCAAGTGGTCGCTGCCGGCGGCAGTTTCAATGGCCAATTCCCCAGCTATGCCACGACGCTGACGATAGACGATCCTAGCCCGCAGGCCAATAACGACAGTTATGTGACGACCAAGGAGCTGCCGGTGGCAATTAATCCGCTGGCAAACGATATCAACGCGACGCAACTGGTCAGCGTCGGCAGTCCGGCCCACGGCGCGGTCGGCAACAGCCGTGGCGGGCTGGTTTACACGCCGGCGCCCGGCTTCACCGGTACCGACAGCTTCAGTTACACCGTCAGCAATAGCAGTAACGTGCAAGCCAGCGCCAGTGTGACCGTGATCGTGGCCGACGGCAGTTTGAGCGACGCCGGTCCGGACCCGGAAGACAAATCGCTGATCGAGGTGGTGGAAAGTATGGTTGCCAACGGCACGGCCTCGCCGGCGTTGTTGGAGCGGGCCGAAGGCATCGCGCTGCTGTTGAATCAAGCGGATGGCCTGGAAAAAGTCGGTCAGGCTTTGCAGAGTCTGGCTCCGGAGGAAGCCGTCTCGCAAGCCTTGAGCGGCAGCCGCTTGGCGCGGATCCAAGTCAATAACATCAATCAGCGTTTGATCGAATTGCGCGGCGGCGCGACCGGAATCAGCCTGAAGGGTTTGTCGCTGAAACTGGACGGGCAGAGCGTGCCGACTGCGGCTTTGGCCAGTCTGGCGCCGTATCGGGCCGGGGGCGGTGCAGCCGGCGACGGCGAGTTATTCGAGCGGTTGGGTTTGTTCGTCAACGGCCAATTTGAGACCGGAGAACGCAGCGAGACCCGGCTCGACCCCGGCTACCGTTCCAAAACCTACGGCGTCAGTGCCGGCGCCGATTATTGGCTGACCCGCAAATTGCTGCTCGGCATCTCCGCCGGTTACGGTTACACCGATTCCAAGCTCAGCGCCAACTCCAGCCAATTGGATATCGAGGCTTACACCGTGTCGGGTTTCGGTTCTTATTCGATTAACGAACGCATGTTCGTCGATTTCATCGCCAACGGCACCTTTAACGCCTACAAAAACGTCCGCAACATCGCTTACGTCGACGCCTTCGGCCCGGTCAACGAGCAGGCCTCCGCCAAGGTTCAAGGCGCGCAACAGCGTTACAGTTCGACGCTGGGTTACGACTATCCCTGGGGCGGCTGGACCTTCGGTTTGCGTGGCCGCGGCGAGTACAGCGAGCAGTCGATAGACCGGTACCGGGAGCAAGGCGCGGTCGGCTTGAATCTGGACATCGGCGCGCAACGGATCGTGTCGGTGACCAGCGGGCTGGGCTTTATCGTCAATTATGCCGCCAGTACGCCGTTCGGCGTATTCACGCCGCAAGTCAATCTGGAATGGGAACACGAATACCAAAAAGACCCGCGGCGGATTCTGGCCAGTTTCGTCGAGGACCGTTCCGGCAATACCTTTTCGGTGCGTACCGGCGCGCCGGACCGCGATTATCTGAATCTGCGCAGTTCGCTGACCGCGACTTTGCCCAACGGCGGCGCGGCCTTTATCCAATACGAGACTGTGCTCAGCTTACAAAACGAAAGCCGGCATACCTTTAACGCCGGGGTGCGGTTTTCGTTTTGATCGTGAGTTGTTACGGAGCCGGTTGCCGGGCTTCACAGCGGCCGCGGCTCGGTGCCGCAGCATTTCTTGGCTTTTTTGCCGGAGCCGCACGGGCAAGGATCGTTGCGTCCGACTTTTACCGCGCTGCGTTGCGCCTCGCGCAATTCGGCGCGGCCGCCGACATAAAGCCAGCGGCCGTGTTCGCGGCGGAACTGCGACCGCTCGGCGTGCAGCATCTCCCGATTGTCTTGGCGGAAGCGGGCGACGAATTCCACTTCGGCGGCGTCGCCGCGTTCGCTGCGGTGGACGATTTGCAAGCCTGTCCATTGGCATTCGTCGGCCATCCGGGCGATATCGGTCCGGCCGAATTTGGCGCTAATTTCCGAGCTTTGGGTAAGCTCGATGTAATCCAATTGCCGCGTCGCAAACGCGCTATAGCGCGAGCGCATTAGCGCTTCTGCCGTCGCTGCCGGTGCGCCGGCGATGATCGGGCCGCAGCAGGCCTGATAATCCAGGCCGGAACAGCAGGGGCATAAATTCAGCCGGTGTTCGATAGTCATGTTTTGTTGTTTGAATTGAGTTGGCCGCAGGCGGCTAACACATCATCGCCTTTGGTGCCTCTGATCAGGGTCGGGATTTTAAAAATATCCAAAACGGTTTTGAAGTTTTCGATCGTGTCCCAATCCGGACAGGTATAACGAGACCCCGGAAACGGATTGAATGGAATTAAATTGATGTAGGCGCTTTTGCCGGCCAGCATCGTGCCCAGTTTTTTGGCATCGTCCGTAGCGTCGTTGAAATCCTTTATCAGAATATATTCATAAGTAATAAACTGTTTCTTTTGTAAAGGGATTTCATCGATATACGCCAGCACTTCATCGAGCGGGTATTTTTTGTTGAGCGGAATCAGTTCATTCCGCTTCTCGGTAAAAGGCGAATGTAGCGATAGTGCCAGGTTAACGCCGGGAATTTCCTCGCGCCATCTTTTCAGTCCGGGAATATAACCGGCGGTTGAAATGGTGATTTTTTGAATGCCAATCGATGTGCCGTGTTGCGATAAAAAAATTTCGCAAGCTTTTTTAACGGCATCGAAATTATGTAACGGCTCGCCTTGCCCCATAAACACAATATTTAAAATGCGCTGTTCGCCGGGCCGATGGCTGGCTAACCAATGCCAAGCCTGAAGAAACTGGCCAATAATCTCGCTGGTCGTCAAGTTGCGTTTCAGCCCTTGCTCGCCGGTAAAACAAAACGAACAATTCATCGCACAACCGACCTGCGACGACAGGCAAATCGAATATTTGTTATTAAACGGGATAAGCACCGTTTCGACTTTATGATGGTCTTTAAGCTTAAATAGAAATTTTACGGTTCTATCTTTCTCCGATTCGTAAACCGTATCGATTTCGGGCAGCGAAAAGTCGAAATTTTCCTGAAAAAAATTCGACGAATGTGTCGATATTTTTTGTTGGCACGGCGCGGTTTCCTTTTTCTTGTAATGCCAATTAAAAAGAACGGACGCGACCGACGGATTTAAGTCATTTTGACTTATAACCGCTTCTAAATCGGAATAATTCAGATCGTAGAAAGAGGGTTTCAAAAATTCTCTCCGGATAATAGGAATCTGGCCGCTGCCAATTCCGTCGAACGATGGGATTGGCGCGGCCCGCTCAATAACTCATTCGGCCAATAACGCCGCGATCGCGGCTTTGGCGTTGGATTGAGCGACAGCCTGGGCAAGTTGGGCATCGGTTAGTCTGTGCTTGATGGCCTGGGTGCCTTGCCAAGCGAAGGCCTGGTACTCTTTTTGGGCGAAGGTGGCAATCTGGCATTTTTTCCAGGGCGAATTTTCGAACGGCATTTTGGCATCCGCCGTCAAAGGCGCCATGTCTTCGGAACTGGGCGCATAGATCAGAAACTCGCCTTTCATCGCCAGCACCGCACGGTATTGGCGGGCCGTGGTTAGGTATAAGCAACCGACTTCGATTTCGGCAGGTTTCAGCCAAAGGCTTTTGTTTTTCTTCTGTTTTTTCATGCGTGATACTGAGGGAGGAGATGTTACTGGTGTTTTTCAAAAAAAAGCCTTAATTGCTCGGGCATCGGCAATCGTGAATAGTAACGTCAAAATCGCGCCCTTTGCTAAGCCTTTCCAATTCCGGCGGGTTTGGCGGCGATTAGAGGCCAACCGGATTAAGTTCGGTCGGCGTGTGCGTTTTTAAAAATCGTCACTGGCGCCGTTGCGGCTTTAACCGCGCGCGGGCCGTCCAGCGACAAGCGCAGGCCGCGAAAACGCTTACGGTATTGGGCCGGTGTCAGTTTGACCTGGCGTTGGAATAGCCGGTTGAAGAAACCGGCGTCTTCGTAGCCAACGTCGCGAGCAATCGTTTCCACCGGCAGATCGCCGGCTTCCAGCAGTTGTTTGGCTTCCTCCAAGCGTAACGTGTGTACGTATTCCAGCGGCGACAGGCCGGTGGCGGCTTTGAAGCGCCGGTTCAGGCTGCGTTCGCTGAGGCCGCTCAGCTTGGCCATGGCCGCAACCGGCGCCGGGCTGCGGTAATGCTCGGCAATCCAGACCTGGCAGCGGGCGATGAGCGCGTCCTCGACCTGGCGCGTTTGTGCCAATCGCGCATAAGGTTGTTGGCCGATCTGGTGCCAGTCGATCAGATTCAGTTTGGCGACCTGCATTGCCGCTTCCACCGACACCAGCCGGGCGATCAGAAACAAGGCCAGATCCAGCCAGGAAGTGCCGCCGCCGGCCATAATCAGGCGCTGGCCGTCGCCGGAGCAAACCAACGAACGCTGGCCGTGCACGTTGACATTGGGAAAACGCTGCCGCAACGTCGCGCAGTAGGCCCAGTGGGTGGTGGCGTCGTGGCCGTCGAGCAGGCCGGCCTCGGCCAGCAACATCGCGCCGGAGCAGGATGCGGCCAGCGTCGCACCGGCGCGGTAGCGCTCTGCCAGCCAGTCGGTTTCCCGGTCGAACAGGCCGGCCATCGGGGCGCTGGGCGGAATGTTGACTTCCGGCACGCAGACCACCGCGACCGGCGGACAATCGGCTAGCGAGAAATCGACCGGTACCGGGATGCCGTTGCAGACCGTCAACGGGCCCGCTTCCGCGGCCACCAGCAGCGGCCGGATCGCCTGCGGGCCGGGGCTGCCGCCGACGATCAGCGGCCAGTCCCGGCCCACCGACAACAACAAGTCGTACAAACCGAAGATCACCGAGGCGCTGGAAGCTGGAAACATCAAGATCGCCACCGGAATCGGCGCGTTGGCCGATTCGGACTGTTTTGCGCCGATTTGCCGCTGGTCCGGCCCGTCAGCCTGGGCTAAGGTATTGCCTCTGTCGGAAGCCATTTCGTGTGACGCCATGCCTACTCCTCTCGAATTATTGCTCGACCCGATGTCGTTAACCGTGTTTGCGCTGTATGCGCTGCTGATCGCCTGGGAAGCCTTGCGGCCGGCGAGGCCATTGCCGACGGTGCAGGGTTGGCGCCGGCGCGGCATCGCCGCGTTTTTTTGTTACTGGCTATTATCGTCGTATCTGCCGCTGCTGTGGAACGGCTACCTGCTGCGCTACCGATGCCTGGACTTGACTGGTCTGGGCGACGCTTACGGCGCATTGGTCGGGCTGTTGCTCTACGAATTCTGCGTCTATCTGTGGCATCGGGCTATGCATGCATCTGAAAATCTGTGGCGCAGCTTTCACCAGTGGCACCACAGTGCCGAACGGTTGGATTGTTTCGGCGCGTTCTGGTTTAGTCCGTTGGACATGCTGGGTTGGACGCTGCTGTCCAGTCTGGCCTTGACGCTGTTGATCGGCGTTACGCCGCAAGCGGCGGCCTGGGTGCTTTATGCGACAACGTTCTGCAGCGTGTTTCAGCACGCCAACGTCAAGACGCCGCACTGGCTGGGTTATTTTTTGCAACGGCCGGAAAGCCATTCCGTACACCATCAGTCGGGCGTGCATGCCGGCAATTACTCCGACCTGCCTTTGTTCGACCTGTTATTCGGCACGTTCCGCAATCCGCAGGCGTTTGCCGGGCAAACCGGGTTTTACCGCGGTGCGTCGAACCGGCTATGGGACATGCTGTTGATGCGCGACGTGACCCGGCCGCCGGCTGCTGCGATTGCGGTCGGCACTAACCGGCGGCGGAGATCGATATGAACGGCTGGCGCTTTGCGCTGGCGACGTTGGCGATCTCGCCTTTCGCCCCGGTTTGGAACGGCTTGGTGTACGTGTTGCGGTTAGCCGAGACCGAGCTGCAACTGCTGATGCGTCCGGCCAATCTGAAGCAATCGGCCGACCACGGCGCGTTTTTCGGCTTGCTGGACGACTTGAGCCAGTTTCTGTTGTACCCGATTCCGGGGGGCGTTGGTATCGGCCTGGTTCGGTTGCGGCCTGTTGGCATATCGGCTGTATCGGCCGCGTGCGGCGGCAAAAACGCAGGCGATATAAATCCAGCCCAACCGCACTTGGCGTATTGAACGATTCATAAGAGGGGAATATGAACACTGTAGAGCAACATTATGCCAACCATTTGGCGCCGATCTACTTGTGGATGGCCGGCGGTGCCGAGAGTGCATTGCAAGCCGGCCGGGATGATCTTGCCGCACTGGATTTAACGCTGGCGCCGGGCTGTACAGTCGCCGATCTCGGCGCCGGTTTCGGCATGCACGCAATTCCGCTGGCCGAACGCGGTTACCGGGTCACGGCTGTGGATCGTTCCGAATTGTTGCTCGACAGCCTCGAAGTTCTGCGCGGCGATTTGGCAATCGAAACGGTGCATGCCGACTTGCTGGAATTTCGCTCCTACCTGCCGGACCCGGTTGCGGCGATTTTCTGCATGGGCGACACGCTGACCCATTTGCCGGATTTCGCAGCGCTGGAAACCCTGATCGCGCGGGTAGCTGCGGCATTGCTTCCCGGCGGCACTTTTGTGGCAACCTTCCGCGATTACACGACGGAGTTGGTCGGCGACCGCCGCTTCATCCCGGTCCGGGCCGACGCCGATAGGATTCTGACCTGCTTTCTGGAATACCGGCCCGATACGGTTTTGGTGCACGATATCCTGCACGAGCGCGAACTGGGCGTTTGGCGGACCCGCGTCAGCCATTACCCCAAATTGCGGTTGTCCGGCGCCGTTTTGGCCGACGTCTGCGCTGCCAACGGTTTGGCGGCCGGCCTCGATTCGAGCCCGCGCGGCATGGTCAGCTTGGTGGCGCGGCGTCGTTGAAGCGCGGGCCGGCAGCCCATCGGTTTCCGGCCGGCGAGCGTAATGTGATCCAATCACGGGGCAAGGTTCCCGGAGGCTGGGAGTAGCGCTAGTGGTCGGGAATGGTGTGCCCGGAACGCCGGCCGGCGTTCCGGGCCGCGACCGTAGACCCCGGTCTTTGCCGCCGGCTAAGGTCTGCGGGATTGGTAGATGCTTCGGTTTATTTCAAGATTTCGGCGGCGGCCGCTTTCAGTTTGGCGGTGTCGGCCTGCATCGGTTTCATCATGTCGTTTTTGGAGGCTTTGGCGCCGGCCACCAACTCGTCGACGGTTTTGAATTTGCTTTTCAAAGCGTCGACGCCAGGGGCCACCGAACCGTTGTGGCAACCTTTGCAGGTATCGGCGTCTCCGGCGGACGCCAAAGCTGGCAGTAACGCTACGGCAATAGCTGCGGTGAAGGTAAGTAGGTTTTTTTTCATTCTCGGTCTCCTCGGTTTTGTAGTAATTATTGACTCAGAGATAGCGCCGCGCGGTTTTCCAGATTTTTCGATTGCGCGAACGTTAAACGCAACCGGTTTTTATCCGCTTGCGAAAAATTTTCTACCACAGCGCCAAAGCCAATGCAAATTCCGTCGCCGAGAGGGCGGCGATTCAAACTGAGGCGTTTGAACGATGCAACGCTACCCGCAATCGGTTGAAAAGTCGGTTCGCGGACCGGCTGCGCGATATTTCGCTACGAAAACTATCAAATTCGCCCCAGGCGATATGTGCGTGCCTGCAATAGTTCCCCGCGGCGCGCTATCTGTTTCAGCCCTGCAGTCGAAAGACACATATCTAATAAGAATGCGATAGGCTCCCGCCAGCAGTCGCTTGAGTCCACCGCGTTTAACCGTTTCAATGTCGCTTGTTGCTGATGCCGCGGGAGTCGTTCCAAGCTTCTCACGCATTCTTGATGGGCATGGCGCGGCCTCATAATGCAATGAAACCAACGCAACTGTTAACGCAAACGTACGCTATTTGAAGCTATGGCTGAAGATCAGCGCGACCGATACCAGCAGAAACGCCGCAGCCAGTCCGGCCAGGTAAATTTTAGGCGGTTTGGCGCTGCAATTGGTTGCCAGAGCGGCGAACGACAGCAGGGCCGTTGGGTAAGCCAACAGGTCCCAGATGCCGAACGCTTCGCGGTCGGCATCGGCCGCCGTCGCGGAATAATAGGTAAAGCAGCCGATGCCGGGTATCGCTGCAATCAACGCGACGATTACCAGCATGCGTATCGTTCGTTCCATTCGAAACTCCTCTGTATTTGCCAAGGTTAACCGAAATTGCTGTGAAGCAGGGTATTGCTCGCCGCGGCGTCAACACTGGCCTCGGCAGAAATGGTCGCACCCGTTTTATGACCGTGACGCCGCCAGGGATTTACCTGACTGCGGCACGCTAGGCAGTGCGCTACGCCGCAAGTGGAATTCGGTTGCGGTTTTGCTGCCGGACAACTTCTAACCCCGTTTCCCGGCGAATCGGATTACAATAGCCGCCATTTATTCTTAACTCAGGGTGCGGGTAGTTCCCGCCCGAATCGGCAGGAGCTATTTTGGCTGACAGAATTATTCGTATTGCCACCCGGCAAAGTCCGCTGGCTTTGTGGCAGGCCGAGCACGTTGCGGAGCGCTTGCGCCGGGCTTTTCCGGGCTTGCAAACCGAGCTGGTGAAAATGGTGACCCGCGGCGACAAAATCCTGGATGCGCCGTTGGCCAAGGTGGGCGGTAAAGGCTTGTTCGTCAAGGAGCTGGAGCAGGGCATGTTGGAAGGCACCGCGGATATTGCCGTGCATTCCATGAAGGACGTGCCGGTCGAATTTCCGGATGGCTTGCATTTGGCCGTGGTGCTGGACCGCGAAGATCCGACCGATGCCTTCGTCTCCAACCGTTACCGCTCTCTGGCCGAGTTGCCGGCGGATGCCCGGATCGGCACCTCCAGTTTGCGCCGCCAATGCCAAATTAAGGAAAAATTCCCGAATGCTGAAATTTTGAGCCTGCGCGGCAATGTCAATACCCGCCTTGCCAAGCTCGACGCCGGCGAATACGACGCAATTATTCTGGCTTCGGCCGGCCTAAAGCGGTTGGGCTTGGCGGAACGCATCACCGCTCAATTGCAACCGACCGAAAGTCTGCCGGCGATGGGCCAAGGCGCCATCGGCATCGAATGCCGGATCGACGATGCCGAGATTCACGGCTATTTAAAAGTGTTGCACGACGAAGCGACCAGTATCCGGGTCGGAGCGGAACGGGCCATGAACGCCAGGCTGAACGGCGGTTGCCAGGTGCCGATCGCCGGCTATGCGGAAATTCGCGGCCAGCGCCTGTTTATGCGCGGCTTGGTCGGCAGTCCGGATGGGGCGGTTTTGTACCGCGCCGAGGCCGAAAGCGATTTGGACCAAGCCGAAGCGTTGGGGCGCAGCGTCGCCGACCAATTGCTGGCGCAAGGGGCCGACAAAATTCTGCGCGAGCTTTACCAGTGATAGCCGGGTTGAACGGCGCGCGAATATTGGTGACCCGGCCTGCGGCCCAGGCCGAAAATTTGTGCGAATTGATCGAAAGCCGCGGTGGGGTGCCGGTAAGGTTTCCGACATTGGAGATCGCGGCCCGGCAACCGGAGGCGCAAGCCGTGCAAGACGCCGAAACCGGCGATTGGCTGATTTTTACCAGTAGCAATGCTGTGGATTTTGCTATACCGGCGTTCGGTGGCAAAATGCCGGGCTGGCGCGGCGCCAGGATTGCGGCGGTCGGCGCGGCGACCGCCGACGCGTTGCGGCGCGCCGGATGCGCGGTCGATTGCGTGCCGGCCGGCGAATTCAGCAGCGAAGGTTTGCTGGCTGAGCCGGCCTTGCAGCAAGTCGCCGGCCTGCGCTGCACCATCGTGCGCGGTGTCGGCGGCCGGGAAAAACTGGCGGACGGTTTGCGCGTACGCGGCGCGACGGTAGCTTATCTGGAAGTATACAGTCGGAACCGGCCGGCTGCGGATATCGGCGGATTGCGCGCCGACTTGCATGCGCAGCGCTTGGCCGCAGTAACGGCGACTAGCGTCGAGGCGCTACAAAACTTAGTGGCAATACTGGACGGCGAGGCAATCGAGCGATTGCGGCAAATTGGATTGGTGGTTGCCAGCGAGCGTATCGGCCAAAACGCGGAACAGCTCGGATTCAAACGGATTGCAGTAAGCCCGCAACCGACGGATGCAGCGATTTTAGAGACCTTGACGACGTTATTGAACGGGGAAAACAGTGGCGGAAGTAATTGAAGAACAACAAGAAGCTCCAGCTCAGGTGGTAGTAGTTAAGAAGTCGCACGCCGGTCTGTGGATAGGCATACTTTCCATCGCTTTGGTTGTGGTCACTGCGGCTGCGGGTTTTTATTATCTGCAGCAATTACGCGCCAGCCAAGATACCGAAAATAATCAGGACAATCTGAAAATCATCGAACTGGACAAGGAATTGAACGGCTTGCGCGAGCAGTTGGCCGGAGTTCAATCGCAGATCGCTAACGTCAATGCCGAAATGACCGGCAAGGACAACCACTTCAACCAAACTTTGGCCGAGTTCTCCAAATTGCACGAGGAGCGTTTGGCAACCGCCCGCAAGGAATTGGAGAATTCGATTTTGCTGGTACAGCGCCAATTGGGCAAAACCCGCGGCGACTGGCTATTGGCCGATGCCGAATATTTGTTGACTGTCGCGAACCAGCGCTTGCAGTTGGTCGGCGACGTCAATACCACGCGCCAGGCGCTCGAAGCCGCCGACCAGCGTCTACGGGAAAGCGGCGATGCTGCGGTATTCAAGGTCAGGGAACAAATCGCCAAGGAATTGTCGTTGTTGAATAGCGCCATCGTGCCGGATATCGTCGGGCTCTATGCCCAAATCCAGCAACTTCAGGATTCGGTGGAAAATTTGGCGGTATTTCTGCCGCACGCCGGCAAAGCCTTGGAAAAGCCGGAGACGCCCAATAACGATTTATCGGAACACGGCCATGAAATACTGCAGCAGGTTGCCAAGCAGTTGGAAGGCTATGTGGTGCTGCGCCATACCGACCAGCCGGTCAATGCGGTGTTGACGCCGGAGGAAGCGCATTTCATCAAGCAACAATTGAAAGTCCGCTTGGAAATGATTCAGATCGCGCTGGTACAACAAAACGATGCGTTGTTTTCCAGTAGCATCGCCGATGCCAAGCAGTGGTTGAAGAAAAACTTCTCCGAAAACCAGCAGACCGACGCTTTTGCCGCCGAGCTGGATAAACTGGCCGGCGTCCAGATTCGCAGCCAGTATCCGGATGTCAGCGCTTCGCTGAAGCTGTTGAAGGATATCAGCAAGCTGCGCATAGAAACCGACAAGGCCGTGTTCAACAATTCGCCTGCGCCGGCCGAAGCCGCAACGGCCGGCCAGTAACCCGCGGTGGCGCCATGAAAAATCTAGTCTATTTCCTCGGCTCCCTGCTTTGCGCGGTCGCCGCAGCCTATGCGCTGCATAGTTGGTTGGCCGAGCATAACGATCCCGGCTACGTCTTGATCGGTTTCGGCCATTGGTCGCTGGAAACGTCGCTGACGGTCTTTGCCGTGGCGTCGGTGATCGGTTTTTTCGGGTTGTACAGCTTCTTTCGCTTGCTGGGCGTATTGCTGAGGCTGCCGGGACAGATCTCGCGGCGGCGGCGTAACATCAAATTCAACCGGTCTCAGGAAGCGCTGATCGCCGGTTTGTTCGATGCCGCCGACGGCAATTGGGAGCGGGCGGAGAAAGTTCTGGTCAAACACGCCGCCAACAGCGGCGCGCCGCTGCTGCATTATCTGACTGCGGCGCGGGCGGCGCAGTCGCGCGGCGCGCTGGACAAACGCGACGAATACCTGCAAAAGGCAGCGGCGCAATCGTCCGACACCAACATTACCGTCGGCTTGACCCAGGCGGAATTGCACCTTTCCGGGCAGCAGTTCGAGCAGGCGCTGGAGACTTTGGGTAAATTGCATTCGATCAACCCCGGCCATGCCCGGGTGTTGAAAATGATGCACCAGGCTTACCAGCATTTGGGCGATTGGGAAGGGCTGAGCAAATTGCTGCCGTCTTTGCAGCAGCATAAAGTGCTGATGGAAGCCGAAGTCAAGTTGCTGGAAACCGAAACCTTCAGCCGGTTGCTGAAACAAGCGGCGGAGCGCAACGAGGCCGACGCGATCCAAGCCTGCTGGGAAACCGTTCCCGATCACATCAAAACCGTACCGGGTATCGCCAACATTTATTTCGCGGCGATGATAGCTGCCGGCGCCGGTGCAACCGTCGAGTCGGCGATGTTGAAACAGCTGGGCCGGCATTGGGACGACACCTTGCTGGTATTGCTGGCTAGCATCGAAACAGCGGATCCGGTCAAGCATTTGCAATCGATAGAACAGTGGCTGGCGGTGCATCCGACCAATGCCGTGTTGCTGCGGGTATTGGGCAAGCTGGCGTTAAAAGTCCAGCAAATGGAAAAGTCCGAGCAATATTTGTTGAAGAGCCTGAATATCGAACCTTCGGTCGCCGCTTACCAATTGCTCGGCGAAGTGCAGTTCAGCCGCGGCGAAAAAGACCAGGCCTGCGAGAGCTTCAAGCGCGGCTTGCTGCTGGCTTCGGATGAGGTGGTCGGCAATATCGAAGCCGTTACCGGTTAGCTTTCGGCCAAGCTCGGGCCGGGCCTGTGGCGGGCGCTTAGAAAACTTCCGGTTCGGTTCCGACCCGGCCGACGGCCGGATCCAAGTTGCGGTAAGCCACCAATTTGTTTCTGCCGCCGGCTTTGGCCTGGTAGAGCGCCTTATCCGCCCTGTCTAATAAATGGATCGGCAGCGTCAGATGGTCGATATGGGTCAGGCCGATGCTGACCGTGACCGGGCCGGAGATCGGAAACCGATGGCGTTCGATGGCTGCGCGAAACCGCTCGAAGGTAGCCTCGGCATCGGCCTGGTTGACCAGATTCAATATCACGACAAATTCCTCGCCGCCGAAGCGGAATAAAAAGTCGTTGTATCGAAAATGTTTTTCCATCGCCTGGCTAAACACCAGCAACACCTCGTCGCCGTATAAATGGCCGTAAGTGTCGTTAATCCGCTTGAAATTGTCGATATCCAGCATGGCGATCCAGGAGCTCTTCTCCTGGCAACGGTCCTGGATCGGGTGCATCCGGAAATATTCGCAGACCTGCAGCATGCGGGCGTCGAACGACTGCCGATTCGGCAGTTTGGTTAGCGGGTCGCGCTCCTTGCTGTCGTGCAACGCCACCAGATTGCGATAGAGCGCGATCATGTCGGCGAGCAAGGCCAAGGCCGCGGCATCGAACTCGCCCTTCAGCAACAAGGCCCGATCCGGTCCGCCCAGCTCGCGTACCGGGGCGACGATTCGGGTGAACAGTCCTGCCGCATTCGGTTTGCTGGGTTTCAGGTCGGCGCTGCTGTTGAACTCATTGAGCAGATCAATTTCCTCTTCCTGCGGCTGTTCGGTGAAGTCCAGCGGGAAACGCCGCACCAATTGCTCGCTGGTGCATCGGGCTTCGCCGGTTTTTAGGTTGCGTTCGCCGTAAACTTCGTAAGCCACGGCCTTACTTATCCAGGGCAATTCTTCCAGTAAATGCAAAAAGCGATAGGTCAGGCCTTGGTAGTCGGGTTGTTCGCTTAATGAGATCGCCCAATTCGAGATGTGCCGGTAGTCGGGATGCGCGTTCAATGCAGTGGGCCGTTGGTCAGCAGGGTTAAAAGTACAGCTATATTCTGCTTTAATCGCCAACAGTTTCGAAACATTTTTTTTTCGGCGCTGGTGGCTAATGGCCGCTAGGCCGGGACTGGGGGAGGCGACGATCTGGAAGGTTAGTCGGAGCCGGCGTAAAACTATAGGCAGCGGATCGCCATGCAGGAGATGTCGTCGTGGGCGTCGCCGGTTGCCAGATGCCGCTCCAGCGCCGCTTTGACGGCATCGATGCGCCGGCCAGCCGGGTTGGCGGACAGCGCCGCGATCACGCCGTGTGGGCCGAAACGGGCGTGCTCGGCATTTTGGGCGTCGGTCAGGCCGTCGGAGTAAACAAACAGCTCGCAAGCCGCTTGCCATTGCCAGAGTTCGCAGCGGTCGTCGAATTCCGCGTCGGGCAAGATGCCGGCGAAGGTGTGGCGGGATTGGAAGGCTTGTATCACCTCGCCGGCGGCATTCAGCGCCATGGCGGCCGGCAAGCCGCCGTTCCAGATATCTATCGATTTGCGCGCGCTGTCTATCATGCCGATGGCCAGCGCCACGAAGCGGTCCGGCGGCATTTGCGAATATAGCAAGCGGTTTATTTCCCTGACGATGATGGCAATTGCCAAGCCTTTTCGGGTCATGGCCTGAAACGCCTGGTTGACGATGACGGTCGGAATCGCCGCCGCCAGCCCGTGGCCGGTCGAATCGGCCAGCATGAAATAAATTTGCTGTTGGCTGATGCGCCGGGCGCTAATCAGATCGCCGCTGAAGCGGTGGGCCGGTTTCAACCAGAATTGCAAATGGTCGTCTTTCAGGTCGTTTTGCCGGATCAAACGGGCGAAAATGTTTTGCAGGAACAATTGCTCGGTTTCGTTCCGGTCGCGGTAAATTTTCAATTGCGCGGTGTCGGCGGCGATGACCTGCTGCATGTCCAAAAAACGCTGCACCGAATTCAGCTTGGCCTGCAAAATGGCCTGGTTAAACGGCTTCGGTAAATAATCGTCGGCCCCGGCTTCCAGGCCGGCGACGATGTCTTCGGTTTCGCTCAAGGCGCTGACGACAAAGATTGGCGTCCATTTGTCGCGGCCTATCGCGCGGATGGCTTTGATCGCCTGTAGGCCGTCCATGGCCGGCATCATGATGTCCATCAACACCAGATCGGGATCGGTGGCGGCGAACAGGGCGACGGCTTCGCCGCCGTTGGCGGCCAGAACGACTTGATGCCGCATCCGGGTCAATAATTTATCGAGCAGCGCTCTGTTTTCCGGCAAATCGTCGGCGACCAATATTTTCATTAGGAATCGTACCGTTATTGGCTGTGCCGGCAGTCTACCTTAACTAAACAGCGAATCCCACATCGCATCGACTTTTTCGATTACGTCGCGTCGCATCACGATCGGCCTGCCCCATTCCCGCATTGTCTCGCCCGGCCACTTGTTGGTGGCGTCGAAGCCCACTTTGGACCCCAAACCCGACACCGGCGAGGCAAAATCCAGGTAATCGATGGGCGTGTTTTCCAGTATCGTCAAATCGCGGGCCGGATCCATCCGCGTGGTGATGGCCCAGATCACGTCCTGCCAGTTGCGCACGTCGACGTCGTCGTCGACCACGATCACGAATTTGGTGTACATGAACTGGCGCAAATACGACCAGGTGCCGAGCATGACTCGCTTGGCATGGCCGGCATATTGCTTCTTCATGCTGATTACCGCCATCCGGTACGAACAGCCTTCCGGCGGCAAGTAGAAATCGACGATTTCCGGAAACTGCTTTTGCAGAATAGGCACGAACACTTCGTTCAAGGCCACGCCCAGAATCGCCGGCTCGTCCGGCGGCCGGCCGGTATATGTACTGTGGTAAATCGGTACTTGGCGCTGGGTGATGCGCTCGATGGTGAACACCGGGAATTCGTCGACTTCGTTGTAGTAGCCGGTGTGGTCGCCATAGGGGCCTTCCGGCGCGGTTTCGCCGGGATAGATGAAGCCTTCCAGCACGATCTCGGCGCTGGCCGGCACTTGCAAATCGTTGCTCAGGCATTTGGCGACTTCGGTCTTGCTGCCGCGCAGCAGGCCGGCGAAGGCATATTCGGACAACGGGTCGGGCACCGGCGTCACCGCCGCCAGAATCGTGGCCGGATCGGCGCCTAAGGCAACCGCGACCGGAAACGGCTGGTCCGGCCGTTGCTGCTGCCATTCCCGAAAATCCAACGCGCCGCCGCGATGCGCCAGCCAACGCATGATGACTTTGTTTTTGCCTATCACCTGTTGCCGGTAAATACCCAGATTTTGCCGCTCTTTGTTGGGGCCTCGGGTAATCACCAGCGGCCAGGTAATCAGTGGCGCCGCATCTTCCGGCCAGCAGGTCTGAATCGGGTAATCGGCCAAGTCGACTTCGTCGCCTATCCTGATCACTTCCTGGCAGGGCGGGTTGTTGACCAGTTTCGGCGCCATGTTCAGCACTTGCTTGAACACCGGCAGTTTATCCAGCGCATCTTTCATGCCCTTGGGAGGTTCCGGCTCTTTCAGGTAAGCCAGCAACTCGCCGATACCGCGCAGTTCGGAAATGTCTTTGGCGCCCATACCCATCGCCACCCGTTTGGTGGTGCCGAACAAATTGCCGAGCACGGCGATATTCGAGCCTTTCGGGTTCTCGAACAGCAGTGCCGGACCGCCTTGTTTCAACACCCGGTCGCAAATCACCGTCATTTCCAGAACCGGATCGATTTCCCGGCGGATACGTTTCAATTCGCCTTGCTTTTCCAGTTGCTGGATGAAGTCGCGCAGATCTCTATATTTCATGCTAAATCGGAATGGTTGGTTACGGATAGGGCCGGGCCAGTAAGACGCAGGCCTTTGTCGGGTTCGCTGCCGGTTACGGCGGCCTTAAGGGCCGGTGCGGTTTTCCGGACTTTGGATTCGAGTGCCGAATAGGTAATCGAACCAGGGCCAGGTCACGCACCAGTTGCCGTTGCCGGCTCGCAAATGGTGTTGGTAATGCCAGGGTAGATGCCGCTTGGCCCATTCCGGATCGAGATGGGCGCGGCGGTGTTTGTAATAGTACAAGGCCAGCGCCGCATACAGGGCCATTACGAAGAATGGCAGATAAAACAGCAACGGCAGATGTAGCGTGACGATGCCGGCCAACACCGCCAGTTCTTTGCTTTGCGCATTCCAGGCCCATTTCAAACTGCGGTAGCCCGGATCGAGCATGCCGTGTTCCGCGCAAACCCGATGGTGTTCGTACCAGTGGTAGGCCCAGATACTGCCGGGGTTTTTGCCGAGGCCGTGCAGCAGGTATTTGTGCATCAGCCATTCGCCGAGATTGGCGTAGAGCAGGGCGCAGGCGATTTGCAAAGCGGCGGTGGCCATCGGCGCGAGGCGGTCAAATCACCGGCACGATCAGCACGAACAGAAACGCGACGACGGTCCACAGCACGATTTTGGTCCGCAACGGCGTCTTGCGCCAAACTGCGGCCAATTCCCGTTTCAGCGCTTGTTTCCGGTCGCTCGCCGCGCGGATGCGTTTCACCGCGCCGGCCAGCGTATCGCGCTCCAGGCGTTGTTGTTCCTCGAACAACAATTCGTCCAACTGCGAATAAAACACGTCGCAGTGCGGGCATTTGAATTCCTCGCCGATACGGGCCTGGCCGCACTGGGGGCAATTTTTCATGGCTACTCCTGGTCTTGGCAAATCAGGCTGTCCGGCAAGGCGGCCGAACAGCCGTTACGCCGCTAGGCGGCGATGCCGTTATGGCGCAATAACGCGTCGATGTTCGGTTCGCGGCCGCGGAAGTTTTTGAACAAAGTCATCGCATCGGCGCTGCCGCCCTGCTCCAGAATGTTGTGCAGGAAGGATTCGCCGGTGGCCCGGTCGAAGATGCCGTTTTCCTCGAACAGCGAGAAGGCATCGGCCGATAATACTTCCGCCCATTTATAGCTGTAATAGCCCGCGGCGTAACCACCGGCGAAGATATGGGAAAAGCTGTGGGCGAAGCGGTTGAATTCGGGCGGCTTGACCACCGCGACCTGGTCGCGCACCTGTTGCAGGGTCGAATAAATCCGGCCGCCTTTGCCCGGGTCGTAATGCTGGTGGATTTTGAAGTCGAACAGGCTGAATTCCAGTTGCCGTACCATCATCATGCCGGCCTGGAAGTTTTTCGCGGCCAGCATTTTGGCATACAACGTGCCCGGTAGCGGCGCGTCGGTCTGATAATGGCCGGAGATCAAGCTCAGCGCTTCCCGGTCCCAACACCAGTTTTCCAGAAACTGGCTGGGCAGTTCGACTGCGTCCCATTCGACGCCGTTAATGCCCGACACGCCGAGGTGGTCGATTTGGGTCAGCATGTGGTGCAGGCCGTGGCCGAATTCGTGGAACAGGGTTTCCACTTCGTCGTGGGTCAGCAATGCCGGGTCGTTGCCGGTCGGCGGCGTGAAATTGCAGGTCAGGTAGGCCACCGGGGTTTGCAGGCCTTCCGCGGTTTTTTTGCGGCAGACGCAATCGTCCATCCAGGCGCCGCCGCGTTTCTTGGCGCGGGCATACAGGTCCAGATAAAAGCGGCCGCGCAATTGGCCGTCCCGGTCCAGAATTTGGTAAAAGCGGACGTCCGGGTGCCAAGTGTCGAAGTCTTTGATTTCCGAGATTTGCAGGCCGAACAGCTTTTCGACGATGGCAAACAGGCCGGGTACCACTTTGCTGTCCGGGAAGTAAGCTTTGACCTCCTCCTGCGACAACTGGTAGTAATGCTGGCGCATTTTTTCCGAGTAGTAGCCGATGTCCCAGGCTTGCAAATCATGCAGGCCGTGCTGCTTCGCGGCGTATTCTTTCAGTTCGGTCAGGTCGCGGCGGGCCTGGCGCCAGGATTTGTCGGCCAGATCTTCCAGGAATTGGACGACATCGTCGGTGGACTTGGCCATTTTGGTCGCCAGCGAGTATTCGGCGTAATTGCCGAAGCCAAGCAATTGGGCTTTTTCGTGGCGCAGGGCCAGGATTTGTTCCATGATTTCCGAATTGTCCCAACGTCCGGCGTGCGGACCCCGGTCGGAGGCGCGGGTACAAAAGGCTTCGTAATGTTCGCGGCGCAATTCGCGGTTGTCGGCGTAGGTCATGATCGCCAGATAGGACGGGAACTGCAGGTTGATCAGCCAGCCGTCCTTGCCCTCGGCTTCGGCCGCCTGCTTGGCTTGCGCCAACGCGGAATCGGGCAGGCCGGCCAGATCGTTGCTGTGGGTGATGTGTTTGTGCCAGGCGTTGGTGGCGTCGAGTAGGTTTTCCTCGAACTGGCTGGCAAGTTTGGACAATTGCTGGATGATTTCCTTGAAACGAGCTTGCTTATCCGCCGGCAGGTCGACGCCGGATAAATGAAAATCGCGCAGCGCGTTGTCGACGATTTTTTGCTGGGCCCGGTCCAGCGCGGCGAATTCGGCAATGTCGCGGATGGCTTTGTAGGCTTGTTGCAGTGTTTTGTTCTGGCCGACTTCGGTCGAATATTCGCTGAGCTTGCCCAGGCAGGCGTTGTAGGCGTCGCGCATCGCTTCGCTATTGACCACTGAATTCATGTGGCTGACCGGCGACCAGGCTTTGTTCAGGCGGTCTTCGGCCGCTTCGATCGGTTCGATTAGGTTTTGCCAGGAGTAAGGCCCGCCGCCGGCCAGTTGGGTTTCGATCGTGGCTCGCGCCTCGGCCAGCAATCGGTCGATGGCCGGTTCCACGTGTTCCGGCAGGATTTTGGAAAATTGCGGCAATTCGGTCTGTTCGAGTAAAGGGTTGGTCATGTCGGTGCCAGTCGGGTAAAAAATGGATAACGGTGTCAGGACAGCAGATGCATCGCCGCGTTGACGCGGGCATGGGCCTTGTGCAGCACCATCAACGAAAAATCCGGGTTCAGTTTGCCGTGGCTCAGCTTGCTGTAGGCCGGTATCGAATTGATGTACGGCAGGCCGCGGGCCTTGCCCGAGCCGAAATAGCTATGCAACTTGGCCAGAATGACGATATCGGTGACCGTCAGTTCCGCGCCGCTGTCGTACAACCAGTTTTCCGCATGATGCGGAATATTGCCAGTATGTTCCGGAAATCCGAGCGTATGCAGTACCAAGCCGCCCACCGGCCCGCGCAAATGCGGCAGCAGATCTAGCAATTCGCTGAAACTGGGGCCACCGTCGGGGAATTGTTCGGCGAAATGCAGCAGCGGGATCGCGCCGATATCGGCAATCAGGCCGCCCAGCAAGGCGTCGTCCGGTGAAATCCGGCTGCACTCCTGGGCCAGTACGAAACTCAAGCTGGAAATGTACAGGCTGTTTTTCCAAAGGCTGTGCATGCCTTTCATCAGTTCCGGGTCGGTGCAACTGAACAATTGCTTCAAGCCGACGCTGAGAACCAGGTTGCGGGTGGCGTTCAGGCCGATGCGGGCTACCGCGTCGCGGCAATTGTTAATCGGCGTGCCGGTCGAATACAGCGCACTGTTGGCGACCTGGATCAATTTGGCGACCATCGGCGGATCGAGTTGAATGATTTCGGCGGCCTGGTGCACGCCGATTTCCTGCTGCATCGCTTCTTTCAGTTTCAGCGCCACGTCCGCCAACGACGGCAGTTTCAGCTTGTTTTCCCGGTAAGCCCGGGCGAAGCTGGTGAAGAAGCGGCTGTTGTTGAGCGGGCCGGGCAATTGGATGTCGACCAGTTCGACGCAACTCGCGCTTTCCCGGCTTTTGTCGGTCCACAACCGGTTCAGCGCGATCGGGATTTCCAGAATCAGCAAATCACTCAACGCCAATGCCGTGGCGCCGCAGCGGTTGCCGCTGTTCAGCGGCAGATTGGCCAGCGCGGAGCCGGCCTCGATGCGGTAGCTGCTGTCGCTGTCCGGTTGCATGGAAATTTCGCCGGACAGCAGGTAGAACACGCTGTCGCTGCGTTGACCCAGGCCGAACACGGTAGCGCCTTTGCCGTAGCCGAGGGTTTGTTGCGGCAACGCCGTCAGGCTGGCATCGTCCAGATCGCGCAAAGGCGCGAACTTTTTCAGTTGGGCCGGACTAAGCATCTGGCGTTGCAAGAGTACGGCTTGCGTGGCCGCATCCGCGCTATCGCTGCCGCGTTCGGCAGAACCGGGCTGGGGTTGGGCCCCAGCGCTCTTCTCGAACAGTTTAGTGAACCAGTTCATATCAGGTCCGGAAGAAATTCAACGCCTCGGCGATTTGCTGTTTGGCGTCCTGCAGCGCTTTCAAGGACATATCGGGCGTCAACGTGCTGTCGCCCAGCTTGTGGAATGCCGGCAAGGTGTTCAGCGGCGGCAATTTGTGGCTCAGCGCGCCGCCGAGCCGGCTGTGGAACTTCGCCAGCAGGACGATATCGTGGACTTGCAGCGGCTTGGCGTCGTCGAAATACCAGTTGTTGGTATTCAGCGGAATCTGTTGCAGACTGTCCGGGAAACGCCATTTTTTCAAGATAAACGCGCCGACCATGCCCTGCAAATACTCGATGGCGGCGTGGAGTTCGGTTTCGGTGTATTCGGCAACATCCAGCGTTTCGGCCAACGTGACGACCGGTAGCGCGCCGATGTTGTGGGTCAAGCCGGCCAATAAGGCTTCGTCGGCATTGATTTTGCCGCTGAGCCCGGCCAGGGTGTGACTGAGGCTGGCGACCTGTATGCTTTGTTTCCATAACGACTGAACCAGTTGGTTCAACTGTTTGTTCCGGCTCTTGAATAACTGGTGCAGGCTGATGCTGGTGACCAGGTTTTGCGTGGTCTTGAAGCCGAGCCGGTTGACGGCGTCGTGGCTGCTGGTGATCGGCCGGTTGCTGCGGTAAATCGGACTGTTGGCGACCTGGATCAGTTTCGAGGAAATGACCGGATCCAGATTCAGGATTTTTACTGCGTCGCCGATGCTGATGTCTTTTTGCAGCGCGCTACGCAGCCGTAGCGCCACGTCGGGCAGACTGGGGACGTGCAGATTGTCGGCCTTGAAGGCCTGGCAAAAACGCTCGAAAAAAACGGTGTTGCGCAAGGCTGGCGGGACTTGTTCCAGGTTCAGGCCGGTTTGGTCGGCCAGTTTGCTGCTGCGTTGCAACGCCGACAGCGGCAGGTAGACGGCTTGGGCCGCGGACTTGGCGATGGCGTTGAAGTTCTGTTCGCCGTAGGTTGCCAGCGGGTAGCAAGCTTTAAAGGTTCCGGCTTCCACCAGGTATCCGGCGCCGTTGCCGGCTTCCATGAATACTTCGCCGCTGTAGAGGTATGCGATCTCTTCCGCTTGCTCGCCGCGGTTGAACAGCAAATCGCCCGGATTGAAATTGCGCAATCTGATCGGCAGCGTTTTCAGTTCCGCTATCGGCAAGTCGCCGATCGGAATCAGTTGTTGTAAAAACTGCAATGGCAGTTGCGCCGTAGCCGCTTCGCGCGTTTTCTCCGCAGGCTTGTCCGCTTCCGTGGGTTTTTTCAGCCGTTTCCAGAACATGCGCTCAGTTCGAGAAAATACTCAGGGCCTCGTGAATTTTGGCTTTGGCGTCGTGCAGGATCGCCAGCGTGTTTTCCGGAGACAACGAGAAATTTTTCAATTTGCTGGCGGCCGGAATCGCGGTGATCGCCGGCAGTTCGGCCGAAGCGGTTTTACCGATTTGCGCGTGCAGGCGCGACAACACCACAATGTCGGTCAGCGTCAGCTTTTCGGCGCTGTTTTGGTACCAATCGCTGCTGGACAGCGCGACGTCGAGGAATTCTTCCGCGAAATCCCATTCTTTCAATACTACGGCGCCGACCGGGCCTTTGATGACCGGCATGGCTTGTTCGATTTCGCTTTCGTTGTGGTATTCGCTGGGCAGGTTGGCGGCGAAGTTGAGGAACGGAATCACGCCGATATCGCAAACCAAGCCGGCCAATAAAGCGTTCTCCGGGTTTTGTTCACGGGTATGACTGGCCAGCACATGGCACAGGCCCGACAAATACAGGCTTTGTTTCCATAAGCTTTCCAGATGGCTTTTGATCTGCGGCGATTTACTCTTGAAAATCTGCTTCATGCTCAACGCCGTAACCAAATTGCGGGTGGCGTTCAAGCCGATGCGGACCACGGCCTCTTTGCAGTTTTTGGCACGCACCGTGGTCAGATAGAGCGGGCAATTGGCGACTTCGATCAGTTTGGCGGAGATGGCCGGGTCGAGCTGGATAATCTTGACCGCCTCGTCGATGTTGACGTCTCGCTGAATGGCCTTGCGCAGGTTGATGGCGACTTCCGGCAGGGACGGTATTTCGATTTCGTGGTCGGAGTTTTGGAAGTGTTCGGCAAACAAGGCCAGCAGCCGGTTGTCATGCAGTTCGGCGGGTATCTCCAGTTTGCCGTGGTCCAGCCGGCTGGGCGTCAGCATGATTTTCAGCGAGACCCGCAGGATGTCGACGTCGGTTTTGGCGGTTGCGGTGGCGGTGTGTTTGGTGCCGCTGCAAATCGGAAATTTGGCTTGCGCACTGCCGGCGACAATTTCGTAACTTTTGCCGTTGTGGTCGGCCAACGTAACGGTGCCCTTCAGCAGGTAAATCGCGCAGGTCGCCTGTTCGTTGACGTTATACAGGATGCTACCCGTGGGCAGGCTTTCCACATGGTTGTCGGTGGCAAAGGTTTGCAGGATCTCGTCGCTGAGGTTACGGATCGGAAATAGCTGTTTCAGGATCTCCGGCGTGATGGGTTGTCCGGGGTGTTGCTTGTGCAGCTTGGCCTGGGCTTTTTCGAAAAAAGATCTGATTCCACTCATGCTGTTCCAGTAACCGTATAAAAGTCGTTATGTCGGGTAATTGCCGGCGTTGGCCGGCACATTGCTCATGCGTCCGGGTTTCGATCGGCCGATTGACGTTCTGCGTCGAGCAGGCCGATCACCGGAGCGGTAGCGGGACGCCGTCCCCGCCAAATATAGAACGCCTCGGCGGCTTGTTCCACCAACATGCCCAAACCGTCGACGCTTTTTGCCGCGCCGTTGGCAAGGCCCCAGCTGACGAAAGCGGTTGGCCGGTTGGCGTAAGCCAAATCGTAGCAAGTACCGTTTTCGGCGAGCAGGCCGGCGGGAAGCGGCGGAAGTTCGTCGCTGAGGCTGGCCGCGGTGGCGTTAATGATGAGGTTGAAACTTCGGCCGGGCAGTGCCTCGTATCCGCAAGCTTCCACTGGGAACAGGGGCTTGAAATCGTCGGCGATGGCCTGGGCTCTGGCCGGGGTCCGGTTGGCGATGACCAGGCTGGCCGGTTTTTGTTTCAGTAACGGGGCGAGAATGCCGCGGCAAGCGCCACCGGCGCCGAGGATCAGGATTGCGGTGCCCGGCAGATCGATCCGCAGGTTGGCGGTCAAATCGTTCAACAGGCCGATACCGTCGGTGTTGTCGCCCAGAATGCTGCCGTCGGCGGCCAACGCCAGCGTGTTTACCGCTTTGGCCGCTGCGGCGGCTTCGCTGAGACTGTCGGCATAATTCCAAGCCAATTCCTTCAACGGTACGGTGCAGTTCAGGCCTTTGCCGCCGGCGGCAAAGAAAGCGTCGGCCGCGGCTTTAAAGGCATCCGCGGGTACCTCCTGGGCCGTATAAACTAGGTTTTGCCCGGTTTGTTCGGCGAACAATTTGTGTATTCGCGGCGACTTACTGTGGCCGATCGGGTGGCCGAATACGGCGTATCGGTCAGCTTGACTCGAGGTTGCGGTGTCGACGAGGCTGGCGCGGTTTTCGTTCATGCCGGAGATTAGGCTTGGCTGAGCCACTGCGCGGCGGCTTTGGCGTAATAGGTCAGAATGGCGTCGCAGCCGGCGCGTTTGAATGCCAGCAGCGATTCGAGTACGGCTTGCCGTTCGTCCAGCCAGCCGTTGGCGCTGGCCGCCTTTAACATCGCGTATTCGCCGCTGACCTGATAGGCGAAGGTCGGCACGCCGAAATGGTCTTTGGCGCGGCGGATGATGTCCAGATAAGGCATGCCGGGTTTGACCATGATCATGTCGGCGCCTTCCTGCAGGTCCAGTGCGATTTCGCGGAGGGCTTCGTCCGAATTGGCCGGGTCCATCTGATAGCTGTATTTGTTGCCGCCCGCTAAGTTGCCGGCCGAGCCGACCGCATCGCGGAACGGGCCGTAAAAACTGGAAGCGTATTTGGCCGAATAGGCCAGAATCCGCGTGTTGGTAAAGCCATGGCTTTCCAACGTGTTACGGATCGCACCGATCCGGCCGTCCATCATGTCCGACGGCGCGACGATATCGGCGCCGGCTTCGGCGTGGGACAAGGCCTGTTTGCACAGTACGTCCACGGTCTCGTCGTTGGCTACGTAGCCGTGCTCATTCAACAGGCCGTCTTGGCCGTGGGATGTGAACGGGTCCAGGGCGACGTCGGTAATCACACCGAGTTCGGGTAGCTCGGCTTTCAGCGCTTTAACGCAACGTTGTGCCAAACCGTCGGGGTTGAACGCTTCTTCTGCGGTCAAGGTTTTGTGGGCCGAATCGATCACCGGGAACAAGGCTACCGCCGGTATGCCCAACTTCAACAAGGTTTCCGCTTCCTTTACCAGCAAGTCTAGCGACAGCCGGTCGACGCCGGGCATTGAGGCTACCGATTGGCGTTGGTTGTGGCCTTCGATGGCAAACAGCGGGCAAATCAAATCGTCGCTGCTTAGGCTATTCTCCCGCATCAGCCGCCGCGAAAACGCTTGAAAGCGCATGCGCCGCATCCGGGTCGCCGGGAAAAACTCTTTAGGGTGTGGCATCTGTTCCATAGTAATATAATAGGGCATTGGTCGATCCACGGAGGGCGGACCGAAGTCTTTCGCTTGACCGGCTCAGGCCTTTATTCTAGCAGTGTATCGAATCGGGGCGCTCGAATTTAGCCGGCAATTCCTTTTGAGATGAATTTATGAGTATCCGAACTTATATGCGTTTTATGTATGTATTGCTTTTTAGCGCGTTTGCAGTTTTGTCTACGATGGCTCCGGTCGCCGCCGCCGATCTGAGCGAGCCGCAAATGGCGATTGAGGACGCTTCCAACAAGCTGAAACAACGTTTGCAGGATCCCAATTTTCCGCACGATTTCCAAAAGATCAACGCTTTCGTCCAGGAAGTGATCTATCCGCATGTCGATTTCGATCTGATTTCGTCGTTGGTGCTGGGTAAGCTGTGGAAGGATGCGTCCCCTTCCGAGAAAGAAAATTTTAAAAGGGAATTTCAAACTTTGTTGATCAGAACCTATTCCAGGGCGTTTTTCGAATTTAAAGATTGGTCGATCCGCTTTTTGCCCGTGACTCCAGAGGAGGACGAGCGCAAGGTGTTGATTAAAACCGAAGTGTTGCAACCGGGATTACAGCCGATAGCGGTCAATTACCGGATGTTGAACGTCAAAGGCCAGTGGAAAGCGTACGACATCATGATTGAAGGCGTCAGCTTGGTGACCAACTATCGGACCAGCTTCAAAAACGAAGTCGAACGTACCGGTTCGCTACAGGAAGTGATCAATCAACTGGCGAAACGCAACACCGAAGCGCTAAGCGCTAAAAACAACTCCTAAGTTTTTTCAGCCGCATGTCGGACTGGCCTGAGGCTTGTCCGGCATGCGGCTTTTCTGTTTTATGCCATCCCTAAAAGATTCTCTCTACGCCAATCCGCTTGGCGAAGTCGGTGCATTCAAATTCGACGAAGCCGTGGTCAAGGTATTCCCGGACATGATTCAGCGTTCGGTGCCGGGCTATGCGGCGATTATCTCGGCTATCGGTTTGTTGGCCGGCCGCTTTGCCAAGGAAGGCAGCGTGTGTTTCGACCTGGGCTGCTCGCTGGGAGCGGCGAGTCTGGCCATGCGGCAGCAGATCGCCGCGAGGGATTGCCGGGTGGTGGCTGTCGATTGTTCGCCGGCGATGGTCGAGCAGTGCCGGAAAAATCTGGCGGACTCCGGAGTGGCGGGCGTGGATGTGGTGTGTGCCGACATTCGCGACATGCCGATCGAGAATGCATCGGTGGTGGTATTGAATTTCACGTTGCAATTTATTCCGTTGGCCGATCGGGAGATTTTTTTGGCCAAGCTGTACCGCGGTTTGCTGCCGGGCGGAATTTTGATTTTGTCGGAAAAGCTGGCTTTCGCCGATACGCAGCAACAGGACTTGCAAACGGAGATGCACCACTTGTTCAAAAAGGCGCAGGGCTATAGCGAGCTGGAAATCAGCCAGAAGCGTAGCGCGCTGGAGAACGTGTTGATTCCGGAAACGTTTGCGGTACATAAGCGGCGTTTGACGTCGGTGGGGTTTGCCAGTGTCGAGGTTTGGTTCCAGTACTTTAATTTTGCCTCGATGATTGCGCTGAAATGCTAGGTTACGACGACTTGTATGCGTCGTTGCGGGAAGCGGGCGACCGGGTTTGGGTTGAGAGTCTGCCTGGACAATTAGCTAAAGCGTTTGCCGATAGCTCGCACGGCGATTTGCAACGTTGGCGGCGAGTAGTCGAAGAGTTGCCGCGTTACCCGGCCTCCAGTGTCGATTTGGTCGATGCGGTTCGGATTGGCGCCGATTCGGATATCGCCGATGCCGCCAGGCAGAATTTGCGCGAGCAGTTAATGAAATTGCATCCTTGGCGTAAAGGGCCGTACCGGATATTCGGCATCGATATCGATACCGAGTGGCGTTCCGATTGGAAATGGGAGCGGCTGAAAAATGGGATTGCGCCGTTAGCTAACAGGTCCGTTCTCGACGTCGGTTGCGGTAACGGTTACCACTGTTGGCGAATGTTGGGAGCGGGCGCGCGGTTGGTGGTCGGCATCGATCCGACGTTGCTCAGCGTGATGCAGTTTCAGGCGATACGTAAGCTTTACGGTTCGGCGCCGGTTTACGTGTTGCCGCTGGGCATCGAAGACGTGCCGGGCAATTTGGGGTGGTTCGATACCGTATTTTCGATGGGGGTGTTATACCACAGGCGTTCGCCGATCGATCACCTGCTGGAATTGAAAGGTTGTTTGCGGCCGGGCGGAGAATTGGTTCTGGAAACGCTGGTAGTCGAGGGCGACGACCGCCACGTCTTGCTACCGGCAGGGCGCTATGCGCAAATGCGCAATGTCTGGTTTTTGCCTAGTTGCCAAGCATTGGCATTATGGTTGCAGCGCTGCGGCTATAAGGATATTCAGTTGCTGCATGTCGGCAAAACCACAGTCGAGGAACAGCGCAGTACGGAATGGATGCGGTTTCATTCGTTGGCCGATTTTCTCGATCCGGGTTCTCCGGATTTGACCTGCGAAGGTCTGCCGGCACCGATGAGGGCAATTATCAAGGCTAGCGTTTAAATGTAGGTTGGCAGTTCTAAATTATTGTAATTCAGCAATAACATTCTAGAATTGCCTAGCTTGAAAAATACGCCGACCTGTTTCGGGTTTTTTCTGGCAGCCAATCATTCAACCGGGAGTCGAAGATGAAAAATTTATTCGCAATTCTGATGTTATGTTCTTTTGCTGTGTTTGCCGAGCCGATTGACATCAATCGAGCGGATGCCGAAACCATCGCCAAGGAATTGACGGGAATCGGACCGAAGAAAGCCGAAGCGATTTTGCAGTACCGAAAGGAGCACGGGGATTTTAAAACTCCAAAGGACTTAGAAAATGTTCCGGGTATCGGCGCAAAAACGGTGCAGCAAAACGAGAAGAACATCGTTTTCGGAGATTCTGCGTCAGCGGAAAAGCCTGCGAAGCCCGAAAAGCCGGAAGAGCCGAAAAAAGCAAAATAAGCGCCTGAATCCAGGCGCTTGATTCGATCGGTTTGCGGCTGGTGCCGCAATCGATTGTCCGCCCCCTGGTCACGATAGTCCGCTGATAAGGGGGCGGGATTTAACCGAAAGTCCCGCCGTTCCAGCCCCAAAATTCCGCCGGACAATTGCTGAACTCGATATAAATGCGATCTTGCTCGATTTCCAGTTTGGTTGACAAGGTTTGGCACAGTGCTGCGGCAAGGTTTTGCGCTTGGTTTTTTGTCAAGCCGATGCTTTTGCATTCCAAATATGCCAGAGGTTGGTCGTTGCCGCCGAAAAGCATTGAATCGTCGCTGGAGAGCTGGATCATCACGTAGCGTTCGGGTTTGCCGGTTTCGGCCGCGATAAGTTTCGATAGTTCGCCGAGTAATTTCTGCGATTGCTCGGAGTTTATCGAGCGGTTGGTGTTTAGCTTCAGGTAGGGCATAGCGGATCTCCTTTGCGAGTTTATGCGTCGATATCGTGCCACCGTTCCAGGATTTTGTATTCTACGCCCGAAGGGGACGATAGCGATTCCGCCAGGCAAAATCCGTTCGATTGCCATATGACAGGCTTTACGCTCAAGTCAGGTTTGTAGCGGGCTTTTTTTGCTAGGGTCGCATGCGGCCGGTAAGGTCGGCTGTCGGTAATGACGCCGCTTTGGTCAGCAATCCTGGTCAGTTCGGCATGGAAATGCAAGAAATTCGGGTCGAAGGCGCCGGGTGTCAGGCACAGGACTTTCGGTTTTTGCCAGAACTCCAGTCGATCCAACACCAGCTTGGTCGGGATATTTCTGAGTTTGGCTGCGCCAAGTGTCAGTTCTGTCTGTTGTTGGGCGTTGATGTTGCCTAGGAACAGTAACGTGACGTGCAGGTTGTTTGTGGCAACCGGTTTGCCGCAGTCGGCCAGTTGCTTACAAATGGTGGTGCATGCTGAAAGAGTGTTCTGGTCGGGCCATAGTGCAAAAAACAGGCGTTTCAATCAGATATCCTCGGCCGGCTGTGTCGGAAATGTAGAGCAGTAGTGTGCGGTTTGGTGCCGAGTTTTGCAATTTCGGTTGGTATGGCGCATTTAGTTTGCGGCGGTAGCGCCGAGAATTGGCGAGGAGGGATGTCGCGGCGGGCGGGCGGTCCGTTGCGCAAATGCTGCATCGCAATGTCCTCGCCAACCTATATGGTGCTTACGCTTGCTAAGGATTGACATACCTGCTGTTTCTATCTTACAGTTACAGATGCATCACACGTACGTGACAAGCCTAGCGGGTTGTGGCAATTTGCAAGAATCGGCTATTACTAAAAATTAAAAACTTTCGGAGCACATCACATGGCAAGACCATTAATTCAAATGGCGTTGGACTCATTGGACTTCAACCAAACCGTGGCATTGGCTGACCAAGTCGCCCCTTATGTCGATATCTTTGAAATCGGTACGCCTTGCATTAAATATAACGGTGTTAACTTGGTGAAAGAACTGAGAAACCGTTACCCAGACAAACTGTTGTTGGTCGACCTGAAAACCATGGACGCCGGCGAATACGAAGCAGGCGCGTTCTACGCGGCCGGCGCAGACATCTGCACCGTACTGGGTGTGTCTGGCCTGGCCACCATTGGCGGCGTAATCAAAGCAGCGAAAAAACACGCTGCCGAAGTCCAAGTCGACCTGATCAACGTGCCTAACAAAGCCGAGTGCGCACGCGAATCCGCCAAATTGGGCGCGCAAATCATGGGCGTTCACACCGGTCTGGACGCGCAAGCGGCTGGCCAAACTCCGTTCGGCGATTTGAACGAAGTTACTTCTTTGGGTCTGAACGTTCGCGTTTCCGTTGCCGGCGGTATCAAACCAGCCACGATTGACCAAACCGTCAAAGCCGGTGCGAACATCATCGTCGTCGGTGCGGCTATTTACGGTGCGCCATCACCTGCCGAAGCGGCTCGTGAAATCCGTGAACTGGTTGATGCGGCGGCGGTGTAAGCCATGCATCAAGAGTTAATCATAAACAAAATTTCCAGCATTCTGGAAGCTACCCCCGATTCGCACGACAAAGCTTTAGTCGATATGTTGGATCAAGCCAAGAGAATTTTTGTCTCTGGCGCCGGTCGCTCAAAGCTTGTTGGTAATTTCTTCGCCATGCGCTTGATGCACGGCGGTTATGACGTCAGTGTTGTTGGGGAAATCGTCACGCCGAGCATCAAAAACGGTGATTTATTGATCATCATTTCCGGTTCGGGCGAGACAGAGCAGTTGATCGCGTTCACTAAGAAAGCCAAAGAAGTCGGCGCTAAAATCGTATTGATTTCGGCGAAAGACGACTCGACGATTGGTGATATGGCGGATATCACGCTGCAAATCGGCCGTTCCGAGCAATACGGCAAAGTTAAAGGCATGCCGATGGGTACTGTCTTCGAATTGTCGACATTGCTATTCCTGGAAGCCACCATTTCTCATGTAATTCACGAGAAGGGTATTCCGGAAGAGGAAATGAGATCGAGACACGCCAATTTGGAATAATTGCGTACAGCCTGCGGCAGGGCAACACCTGCCGTAGGCCCAACAGATAACATGTGGGCGTCAAGGTGATTCCGATTCCAGCAGTCTAAAAGCAAGAATGTGGTAATTGGTCTTCCTTGAAATTTACCAAGCCTCAGCCAGAGCGGCGTTTGACACCACAAACGTACACTTAAAATAACAAAATTAAAGGAGACCAACATGCCTTCGCGTCGAGACTTAGCGAACGCCATCCGCGCACTTAGCATGGACGCGGTACAGAAAGCCAATTCAGGACACCCTGGAGCCCCGATGGGGATGGCCGATATCGCCGAAGTACTGTGGAACGATTTTCTGAACCACAACCCGAACAACCCGAAATGGGCCAACCGCGACCGCTTCGTGCTGTCCAACGGCCACGGCTCCATGCTGATTTACTCGTTGTTGCATCTGTCGGGCTACAACCTACCGATCGACGAACTGAAACAGTTCCGTCAACTGCACTCGAAAACCCCGGGCCATCCTGAATACGGCTACACCGACGGCGTCGAAACCACCACCGGCCCGCTGGGCCAAGGCATCACCAATGCCGTCGGTTTCGCCATTGCCGAACGTGCCCTGGCCGGCCAATTCAACCGCCCAGGCCACGACATCGTCGACCACCACACCTACGTATTCCTGGGTGACGGCTGCTTGATGGAAGGTATCTCCCACGAAGCCTGCTCGCTGGCCGGCTCGATGAAACTGGGCAAACTGATCGCCTTCTACGACGACAACAACATCTCCATCGACGGCGAAGTCCGCGGTCACGGCAACGTTACCGGCTGGTTCCTGGACGATACCCCGAAACGCTTCGAAGCCTACGGCTGGCACGTCATCCCCAAAGTCGACGGCCACAACGCCGACGCGGTGAAAAAAGCCATCGAAGAAGCCAAAAAAGTCACCGACAGACCGAGCATCATCTGCTGCCAAACCACCATCGGTTTCGGCTCGCCGAACAAACAAGGCAAAGAAGAATGCCACGGCGCCGCCCTGGGTGAAGCCGAAGTCGCCGCCACCCGCGAAAACTTGGGCTGGTCGCATGCGCCATTCGAAATTCCGGCCGACATCTACGCCGGTTGGGACGCCAAAGCCAAGGGCGACCGTTTGGAAAGCGCCTGGAACGACAAATTCGCCGCTTATAAAGCCGCGCATCCGGAACTGGCCGCCGAATTCGAACGCCGCATGGCCGGTAAACTGCCTGCCGACTGGGCCGAAAAAGCCAACGCCTTCATCGCCGACGTAAACGCCAAAGCCGAAACCATTGCCAGCCGCAAAGCCTCGCAAAACACCCTGAACGGCTTCGGCCCGTTGCTGCCGGAACTGATGGGCGGCTCCGCCGACCTGGCCGGCTCCAACCTGACCCTGTGGAAAGGCTGCAAAGACATCAATGCGACCGGCCACGACGGCAACTACGTCTACTACGGCGTCCGCGAATTCGGCATGAGCGCCATCATGAACGGCATCACCCTGCACGGCGGCTTCAAAGCCTACGGCGCCACCTTCCTGATGTTCTCGGAATACGCCCGTAACGCCCTGCGCATGGCCGCCCTGATGAAGGCGCCGACCATCTTCGTCTACACCCACGACTCCATCGGCTTGGGCGAAGACGGTCCGACCCACCAACCGGTCGAACAAACCGCCACCCTGCGCATGATACCCAACATGCACGTCTGGCGCCCCTGCGACGCGGTCGAGTCTGCCGTCAGCTGGAAAGCCGCCATCGAACGCACCGACGGCCCGAGCACCCTGATCTTCTCCCGGCAAAACCTGCCGCACATGGCGCGCAGCCAAGCCCAGATCGACGCCATCGGCAAAGGCGGCTACGTTCTGAGCGGCGAAGGCAACCCGGACGCCATCCTCATTGCCACCGGCTCCGAAGTCGAACTGGCGGTGAAAGCGGCCGAAGCGTTGAAAGCCAAAGGCAAAAACATCCGCGTAGTGTCCATGCCGTCGACCAACGTGTTCGAAGCGCAGGATCAAGCCTACAAAGACAGCGTCCTGCCGCCGAGCGTGACCAAACGCGTCGTCGTCGAAGCCGGCGTCACCGACAGTTGGTGGAAATATGCCGGCAGCCAAGGCCGCGTCGTGGGCTTGGACCGTTTCGGCGAATCGGCCCCGGCCGGCCAGCTCTTCAAAGAGTTCGGCTTCACCGTGGACAATGTCGTCGCTAACGTCGAAGCCGTTCTTTAATTTTGATAATCAGTAGGCGAAGCTTCGATTTTAGAATTATCGAATGTCGAGGCTTCTCTTTTCCAACAGCTATAGGTGATAGACGTGAAAATGAATGAATTAACAAAAGGCGTGATGGCGGCTTTAGTGCTGACCAGTTCCGTAGCAATGGCGGAGTCGGATTATCCGGCGGCTGATTATCAGCCAAAAGTTCTGTACACCAACCCGGATTACAAGCCGGAGGCAGCTGCCCCGGCGGCAAAATCCGCCGCACCGGCTGCAGCAACGAAAGCCAAAGAAGTTGAAGTCGTTGAAAACGATCCTAATTTTCCCGCGACCAATTTCCAGCCCAAAGTAATCTTCAGCGATTCCGCTTATAAACACGATAAGACTGCTCCCCAAGCCTCTGGCGCCCGTTCTTCTTCTGCTGCTACGACATCGGCAGCGGTCAGCGATGCTAGCGAAGAAGTTGCATCCGGCGTCGGCGAAAAAAGTTCGTCCAATAGCAGCTTGTTGGGTTTGGTTGCGTTGGCTGCCGTTGGCTTTTTCTTGTTTAACAAGAAAGGCGGTTCCGGTTCGAGCGCTACCGGCGGTTCAAGTGCTGCGTACGGCGACGAGAGCGGGTCTACTGGCGTTGAAAAATATATCGACAGATTGGGTATCAACAAAACCGGTGTTGCTAAATACTTGGAAAAACAAGACTCCACTCCTGCGACTGGCGTTGCCAAATATATGGCGAAGCAAATTATCAAAGACAGAGAGAGCGCTGCCGCAAAAGCCACAGGCGTGGAAAAATATTTGCGCGATAAAGGATGATTTATCGGTAGTAATTTATTAGGTGAAATTCGGTGGGACTTTCCCACTGTGTTACCTGCGGAATCGCCACTTAGCGTGTTTTGGAGAGCGTGATGGCTTCAAAATATGTCAAGTGGCGATTCAGTCTGTTATACCCGCATTTTGGAAAAATCCCCGCCAAGCATAAATCGTACAGGCCGATAGCTGAAATTTCGAATATCGGCAACGGTTCTATACCAGTTCAAAGGGGATACATTAACCGAGGATATTTTTATGGCAAAAAATTTATTAGAACAACTCCGCGAAATGACTGTTGTGGTGGCGGACACCGGCGACATTCAAGCAATCGAAACTTTCAAACCGCGCGACGCGACCACCAACCCATCTTTGATTACCGCTGCGGCACAAATGCCGCAATATCAAGGCATCGTCGACGATACCTTGAAATCGGCTCGCGCAACTCTGGGCGCTAGCGCCTCTCCTGCGGAAGTCGCGTCTTTGGCGTTCGACCGTTTGGCGGTTTCATTCGGCCTGAAAATTCTGGAAATCATCGAAGGTCGTGTGTCAACCGAAGTTGACGCCCGTTTGTCCTACGACACCGAAGGTACGCTGGCCAAAGCTCGCGATATCATCGCGCAGTATAAAGCCGCCGGTATCGACACCGAAAAGCGTATTCTGATCAAAATCGCAGCGACCTGGGAAGGTATCCAAGCCGCAGCGGTGTTGGAGAAGGAAAACATCCACACCAATCTGACTTTGTTGTTCGGCATGCACCAAGCGATCGCTTGCGCGGAAAACGGCATCCAACTGATCTCTCCGTTCGTTGGCCGCATTTTGGACTGGTACAAAAAAGATACCGGCCGCGATTCATATGCACCGCACGAAGATCCGGGTGTTTTGTCGGTGACTGAGGTTTACAACTACTATAAAAAATTCGGCTACAAAACCGAAGTCATGGGTGCCAGCTTCCGTAACATCGGTGAAATCACCGAATTGGCCGGTTGCGATCTGTTGACTATCGCGCCTTCTCTGTTGGCCGAATTGCAATCCGTTGAAGGCGACCTGCCGCGTAAACTGGATCCGGCTAAAGCCGCAAGCGCCGACATCGAAAAAATCAGCGTCGACAAAGCAACATTCGACCGTATGCACGAAGAAAACCGGATGGCAAACGAGAAGCTGAAAGAAGGCATCGACGGTTTTGCTAAGGCATTGGAAACATTGGAAAAGCTGTTGGCCGACCGTTTGGCTGCTCTGGAAGCTTAACGGCTTCAGTCGCGCGCAACCTGGTTTGCGCGCGATCTCATTTGATATGCAAGGCCGCCGAATCGAGTACGCGGCCTTTGTTCTTTGTTAATAGGTAAATTTCATGGCAAAAATCTTAGATGTAGTAAAACCTGGTGTCGTAACCGGTGAAGATGTGCAAAAAGTATTCGCAATCTGCAAGGAAAACAAATTTGCATTGCCGGCAGTTAACGTCATCAGCACCGATACCATTAACGCGGTGTTGGAAGCGGCCGCCAAAGCCAAGTCGCCGGTTATCGTGCAGTTTTCAAACGGCGGCGCGGCGTTTGTCGCAGGTAAAGGTTTGAAACTTGAGGGGCAAGGCTGTTCGATCCACGGAGCGATTTCAGGTGCTCATCACGTTCACCGCATGGCGGAACTGTACGGTGTGCCGGTAATTTTGCATACCGACCATGCAGCAAAAAAATTGCTGCCTTGGGTTGACGGCATGCTGGATGAAGGCGAAAAATATTTTGCCGCGACCGGTAAACCGTTGTTCAGCTCGCACATGTTGGATCTGTCCGAAGAAAGCCTGGAAGAAAACATCGAAATCTGCGGTAAATACCTGGAGCGGATGTCGAAAATGGGTATGACCTTGGAAATCGAATTGGGCTGCACCGGCGGCGAGGAAGACGGCGTCGATAACAGCGGTATGGACCACTCGGCGTTGTATACCCAACCGGAAGATGTGGCTTACGCTTATGAACATTTGAGCAAAATCAGCCACCGTTTCACCATTGCAGCGTCGTTCGGTAACGTTCACGGCGTTTACTCGCCGGGCAACGTCAAACTGACGCCGAAAATCTTGGACAATTCGCAAAGATACGTATCCGAAAAATTCGGTTTGCCGCAAAACGCATTGACTTTCGTGTTCCACGGCGGCTCGGGTTCGTCAGCGGAAGAAATCAAAGAATCCATCAGCTACGGCGTCGTCAAAATGAACATTGACACCGATACCCAATGGGCGACTTGGGAAGGCGTGATGAATTACTACAAGAAAAACGAAGGTTATTTGCAAGGCCAAATCGGCAACCCGGACGGCGCCGACAAGCCAAACAAAAAATACTACGATCCTCGGGTATGGCAACGTGCCGGCCAAGAAGGCATGGTGGTTCGTTTGCAGCAAGCATTCCAAGAATTGAACGCCGTCAATTCTTTGTAACATATGCCATCGAGCTGCAAAAGCGTACATGCTTTTGCAGCTTTCCCGTCCCTTTGCCGCAGTCAATTAGTCAAGTAATTGACTGCCCAGTCTTTAGTTTCGTGCTGCCGTTGTGCGCGAAATTGGGCTTTTCAGTCTCGCCGTATTCGTTCGGCCGGCTATACTATCTTTCTAAAACCATGATTTTTCTTGTATGATCGGAAAACGGCGGGGCGATCGACTCAGCGCTTTTCGATTTTTCGGACTATCTGGCGTGTTTTCTGCTTATAGAACAATAAAGGTGATAAATGGCTGAAACTCAAGGAAAAGACGAAGGAAAAAAATCGTCCAAGAAACTGATAATTATCATTGCGTTGGTGGTTTTGGCTCTGGCTGGCGGCGGCGCTGCCTATTTTTTCTTGGCGAAACCGGCAGAGAACGGCAAAGAGGCCGAGGCTGAAAAACACGGGGACGACAAGCACGCCGAATCGGCTCATGAGGCTGAGGCGGAGCACGATAAGCCGGTAGAGCCCGATGTCTATTACGAGTTGCCGACGCCGTTGCTGGTCGATTTTCCGAGCGGATCCAGTGCCCGGGTCATTAAAATTTCCCTGACCGTTTTGACTAAAGGCGAAGCCAGCATAGAGGCCATGAAAAAACATGAACCGATGATCCGGAACAATTTGCTGATGGCCATCAGTTCGTTAGGCGCCGATAAGGCAAAAACCCTGGAAGGCAAGCAGGAGTTGCGGGCCATGATGCAGCAAGAGATTGGTAAGGTTTTGGAAAAAATGGCCGGTAAAAATACCGTCAAAGAAGTCTATTTCACCGATTTTGTAATGCAATAGATGTCAACCGCCGATCTACTTTCCCAAGATGAAATCGATGCGCTGCTGCACGGCGTAGACGACGGTGATGTCGACACTGCGGCCGAGGATGACGAATACAGCCGAGGCGCGGCGCGGCTCTACGATTTCAATAGCCAGGAGCGCATCGTTCGCGGCAGGATGCCGACCTTGGAAATGGTCAACGAGCGTTTCGCCCGCCATTTCCGCATCGCATTGTTCAATTTTTTGCGTCGGGCGGCCGAGATATCGGTGTCCGGGATTCAGGTACAGAAGTTCTCCGAATTCATTCAGGGCTTGTTCGTTCCGACCAATTTGAACGTGATCCGGATGGCGCCGTTGCGCGGACGGGCGCTGATTGTGATGGAGCCGCGTCTGGTATTCACCGCCGTGGATAACTTTTTCGGCGGCGGCGGCCAATTCTACAACAAGGTCGAGGGCCGCGAGTTCACGCCCACCGAGATGCGTATCATCCGCTTGATTATCGACATGATTTTCAAGGACTTGGCCGAGGCTTGGAAGCCGGTCATGGATGTCGAATTCGAATACATTAACTCCGAGGTAAACCCGCAGTTTGCTAACATCGTCAGCCCCTCCGAGATCGTGGTCATTTCCACGATCCACGTCGAGCTGGAGGGCGGGGGCGGCGATATCAATATCGCGATGCCGTATTCGATGATCGAACCGATCCGGGAATTGCTCGATGCCGTCACCAGCGATAGGGGCGAGGTCGACGGCCGTTGGCAGGATTCGCTGCGGACCGAGATCATGCGCAGCGAAGTGACGTTGAATAGTAAATTGATCGAAAAAGAGATGTTTATCAGCGATGTGATTGAGCTTAAGAAAGGCGACGTGATTCCGATCGAAATGCCGGAAACTGTGTTGCTGGAGGTGGAAGGAGTGCCGGTGTTTCGCGGTAAATTAGGGTTGTCGGACGGCAATTACGCCATTGAAATCATAGACAAAATGACGCTGGACAATATTTAACGGGCAGGAAGGGATTGCGATGAGCGAAAACGACGAAATTGGCGACGATTGGGCGGCAGCGATGAACGAACAGGCCGCGGCCGAAGCAGATTGGGGCGATGCCTTAAAGGAGCAGGCGGCGGCTGCAAAAGGTTCGGGCGGTTATTCGGCGGCCGAGTTTCCGGATTTGGGCGAGCAAAGACCGAAGCCGACCGTCGGCGGCGAAGAGGTCAAGCTGGACGTGATTCTGGACGTGCCGGTTACCGTATCTTTGGAAATCGGTAGAACCAAGATCAACATCCGTAACCTGTTGCAACTTAACCAGGGTTCGGTGGTGGAACTGGACCGCTTCGCCGGCGAACCGATGGATGTGCTGGTCAACGGCACCTTGGTCGCTCACGGCGAGGTGGTTGTGGTCAACGATAAATTCGGTATCCGCTTAACCGATATTATCAGTCCTTCGGAGCGGGTTCGAAAGCTGGGTTGATAACCGTGCACGCTCTGGCAAGGCTAATTTTTGCGATGGGGATGGTGTCGGTCGCTTGGGCGGACGAAATTCCCGCCACGCCTAAATCGAGTGCCAAGTTGGTAACCTCGGCTGATGTCGTGCAATGGTTGTTGGCCTTGCTATTGGTATTGGCTGTGTTCCTGCTCCTGGTCTGGGCGTTAAAAAAATCCGGCGGTCTGGCTATGGCGGGGAAAAGCAAGCTGGCGGTGCTGGCCGGACTGTCGCTGGGAATGCGCGAAAAACTGATATTGGTCAGAGTGGGCGAAAAAGAATTGCTGTTAGGCGTTAGCAGTGGCCGTATCGACAAATTACTCGAGTTGGAAGGCGAGCAGCGCTTGTTCGCCAATCCGGCCGAGCCTCAGGATTTGGGCCCGTTTGCGAAGAAATTGTGGCAGGCCATGCAAGGTAAGGCGCATGAGCAGGTCTAGTACGCGAGTTTTGGCTCTGCTGGCAGGCTGCGCGTTATTGTGGGTGGCCGAGGCCGGTGCGGTGCCCGGCGTGGACGCGATTACCGTGACCTCTAACCCGAAAGGCGGCGAAACCTATACGGTCACGATCCAGATTCTGGCCCTGATGACGATGCTGACACTGTTGCCGGCATTGTTGTTGTCGATGACGGCGTTTACCCGAGTCATGATAGTGCTGGGTTTGTTGCGGCAGGCCATCGGTGCGGCGCAGGCGCCCAGCAACCAAGTATTGCTGGGTTTGTCGCTGTTTCTGACTATTTTCATCATGACGCCGGTGCTGGAAAAGGTCAACGATACCGCCGTGCAACCCTACCTGGAAGAGCAGATCGATGCCGTCACCGCGTTGCAAAAGGCTTCGGAACCGTTCAAACAGTTCATGCTGAAGCAGACGCGCGAGGCCGACTTGGATACGTTCGTGCGGATATCCGGCAGAGAACAAATCAATAAGCCCGAAGACGTGCCGTTTTCGCTGCTGGTACCGGCTTACGTCACCAGCGAATTGAAAACCGCGTTCCAGATCGGCTTCCTGATTTTTTTGCCGTTTCTGGTGATCGATTTGGTCGTGGCCAGCGTACTGATGTCGATGGGGATGATGATGCTGTCGCCGATGATCGTGTCTTTGCCATTTAAAATCATGTTGTTTGTGTTGGCCGACGGCTGGACCATGGTCATGGAAATGCTGGCCGCCAGTTTTTACGTCTAGGCCTCGATATGACGCCGGAAACGATCTCGAACGTAGCTCAGGACACGGTATTGATCGGCCTGAAACTGATGGGGCCGATACTGATCGCGTCCCTGGTGGTGGGTTTGCTGGTTTCGATGTTTCAAGCGGCAACCTCGATCCAGGAACAGACCCTGACCTTCATCCCCAAATTGGCGGCGATTATCGCCGTGTTAATGATTGCCGGTCCGGGCATGCTGCAAATGCTGATCGACTACTTCCAGGATTTGCTGCGCGATATTCCCAGCTTGATCGGATGAACCTTACCGAAAACGAGTTGCTGGGCTATCTCGCCGGTTTCATCTGGCCCTTCTTTCGCATCAGTTCGATGTTCATCACTATCCCGGTATTCAGCGTCAACGCCTTGCCGGCCAGAGTCAGGGTGATCGCCAGCCTATTGATCACCTTGGTTATTTATCCGACGTTGCCGGCCATGCCTGCGATAGAGATGTTCGGCTACCAAGGTTTTCTGGTTACCATCCAGCAAGTGGCCCTGGGCGCCACTGCCGGTTTCATCCTGCAAATGGTGTTTTCGATCATGCTGTTTGCCGGCCAAGCGATCGCCTACAGCATGGGACTTGGCTTTGCCTCGATGGTCGATCCGGTCTCGGGCGTGCAAGTCCCGGTGGTGGCGCAATTATTCGTGATTAGCGGCAGCCTATTGTTTTTGGCGGTCGACGGCCATTTGCTATTGATCGAAATGCTGGCGCAAAGCTTTCATACGTTGCCGGTTGCAACAACCGGGATCGGAAAAGCCGACTTGTGGCGGGTGGCGTTATGGGGCAGTACGATATTCGCCGATGGCTTGCTGTTGGCGATGCCGGTGATGGCGGCCCTACTGTTCGTCAACATCAGTTTCGGCGTGGCTTCCAAAGCGGCGCCGCAATTGCAGATTTTCGGCGTCGGTTTTCCGGCGACGATCATGTTGGGCATGGTCTTGATCTGGGTGGGGTTGCCAACCTTGCTGGACGTATTTGCCGATATGTTGCACCAGGGCTTCGCATTGGTGAACGAGTTGTTGAGGTTGTCGTAAATGGCGGAAGAATCCGGTCAGGATAAAACCGAAGACCCCACCGGCAAGCGGGTCACCGACTCGCGTAAAAAAGGCCAGGTTCCCCGTTCCAAAGAATTGAATACCTTCGTTACCTTGATGGTCAGTTCGGCGCTGTTTTTTTATGTCGGCCATGGCATGTGGCAGGGTTTGTTGGAGGTGATGAAACGTCCGTTGCGCGTCTCGCGCGAGCAAATCTTCGACCCGGTGACGTTGACGACCTACCTAAAAACGGCGTTCGCCGACGGCGTGTGGATTATCCTACCGTTTTTAGCAGTGTTGGCGGTTTTCGATTTGGTGGCGGCGACGCTGTTGGGAGGCTGGAACTTTACCAGCGAAGGTTTTGCGTTCAATTTCGCCAAAATGAATCCTTTGGCCGGCATCAAGAAAATATTCGGCGTGCAGGGCGTGGTCGAATTGGTCAAGGCGGTATTGAAAACGGTGTTGGTAGCCTTGGTGGCTTGGAATTTGTTCAAATGGCATTTCGACGAATTCATGGCCTTGAGCCGGTTGCCGATCGATCAGTCGGTGCAACAGGCCGGCGAAATGATATCGGTCTCCCTGCTGATTTTGAGCGCTACCTTCGTGTTGCTGGTGATGCTGGATGCGCCTTACCAGCTATGGAATTACCAACGCCAACTGAAGATGACCAAGCAGGAAGTCCGCGACGAATCCAAGGAGCAGGAGGGCAGTCCGGAAGTCAAAGGCCGGCAGCGGCGCCTGCAAATGGAGGCGGCGCAACGGCGGATGATGGACGCGGTGCCCAGTGCGGATGTCATCGTCACCAACCCGACCCATTTCGCGGTGGCGTTGAAATACGACCAGAGCGGCAACGGTGCGCCGGTATTGGTCGCCAAAGGCGTCGATTTGATCGCGGCGCAGATCCGGCAATTGGCCATAGGCGCGAAAGTGCCGTTGGTGGCGGCGCCGTCACTGGCTCGCGCCTTGTACTACTCCACCGATTTGAACCGGGAAATACCACGCGGCCTGTTTTTGGCGGTTGCGCAGGTGTTGGCCTATGTTTACCAATTACGCGCTTCCACACAATATGGCTGGATCAAACCGGTGCCGCCGGGCGACGTGCCGGTGCCGGACGACTTCAAACAATAGCGCGACACCGAGCCCGTTATGGATTTCAGTAAATTAACCAATGCCTTGAAAATGGTCACCGGCCTCGGCCTGGGGGCGCCACTGCTGATCATCATGCTGCTGTCGCTGCTGATTCTGCCGCTGCCACCGTTCGTGTTGGACCTGTTTTTCACGTTTAACATCGCGTTTTCGCTGATTATCCTGCTGGTGGTGGTTTACACGCTGAAGCCGCTGGAATTCGCCTCGTTTCCGACCGTGATCCTGATCGCGACGCTGCTGCGGCTGGCGTTGAACGTGGCCTCGACCCGGGTCGTGCTGATTCGCGGCCACGAGGGTGGCGATGCTGCCGGTAAAGTGATCGAGGCGTTCGGCTCGTTCGTGATCGGCGGCAATTTTGCGGTCGGTATCGTCGTGTTCGTGATCCTGATCGTGATCAATTTCATGGTGGTGACCAAGGGCGCCGGGCGCGTGGCCGAAGTCAGCGCGCGGTTTACCCTGGACGCGATGCCCGGCAAGCAGATGGCGATCGACGCCGACTTGAATTCCGGACTGATCAACCAGGACGAGGCACGGGCCCGGCGGGAAGAGGTAGCCGCCGAAGCCGATTTCTACGGTTCGATGGACGGTGCCAGCAAGTTCGTGCGCGGCGACGCGGTGGCCGGCATCATCATCATGTTCGTCAATATGATCGGCGGTTTGGCGATCGGCGTCGGCCAGCACGGCATGAGTTTTGCCGATGCCGCCAACGTCTATGTCCTGTTGACGATCGGCGACGGTCTGGTGGCCCAGATTCCGTCTTTGTTGCTGTCGGTGGCCGCGGCGATGGTCGTGACCCGGGTGCGCGGCGCCAAACAGGACATCGGCAAGCAATTGACCTCGCAGATGTTCGAGGACCCGAAAACCCTGTTGGTCACCGCCGCGGTGATGGGGCTGCTGGGCATCATTCCCGGCATGCCGAACTTGGTATTTATTCTGCTGGCGTCGACTTTGGCCGGCGGCGCCTATTTGATCGACCGCCGCCGCAAATTGGAAGAGGAAAAAGCCCTAGCGGCGGTGAATATCGCTTCGCCGCAAGCGGCTAAAACCGATATCAAGGAGCTGGGCTGGGACGACGTGATGCCGGTCGATGCCATCGGTTTGGAGGTCGGCTACCGGCTGATTCCGTTGGTGGACCGTAACCAGGGCGGCCAGTTGATGATGCGCATCAAAGGCGTGCGCAAGAAATTGTCTCAAGAGCTCGGATTCTTAATCCCGTCGGTACATATTCGCGACAACCTGGATCTGGCGCCCACCGAATACCGGATTTCGCTGATGGGGGTCAGCGTCGGCGAGGCTAATATCATGCCGGAGAAAGAGATGGCAATTAACCCCGGCCGGGTGTTCGGCAATTTGCCCGGTACTCCGTGCAGGGACCCTGCTTTCGGCTTGGATGCGGTTTGGATCGACGCCAGCCAAAAAGACCAGGCGCAGACTTTGGGCTATACCGTGGTCGATCCAAGCACGGTCGTCGCCACCCATCTCAGTCATATTTTGCAGACCAACGCCCACGAGTTGTTCGGCTACGAAGAGGCGCAGCAGTTGTTGGATAACCTGGCCAAATTGGCGCCGAAACTGGTCGAGGATTTGGTGCCGAAAACCCTGCCGTTGGGCGTGTTGGTGAAAGTGTTGCAAAACCTGCTGCAAGAGCGGGTCTCGATCCGCGATATGCGGACCATCGCCGAAACTTTGGCGGAGTACGGGGTCAAGAGTCAAGATCCGGACATCTTGACGTCGGCGGTGCGGGCCGCACTCGGCCGGTCAATTGTGCATGAAATCAATGGAGTACAGGTGGAAATTCCTGTGATTACTCTCGATCCTGGGTTGGAACAGATATTGCATAAATCGCTGCAGACGGCGGGCGAAAGCGGTGCCGGTTTGGAGCCGGGTCTGGCCGAGCAGATGCACAAATCCCTAGAGGACAGTGCGCAGCGGATGGAAATGGAAGGGCAAGCGCCGGTGTTACTGGTGTCTTCCTACATCCGCCCTTGGCTGGCTCGCTTCGTTCGCCATTCGATACCGGGGCTACATGTGCTGGCCTATAACGAAATTCCCCAGGATCGGCAGATCAGGGTGGTTTCCACAGTGGGCCAGCGTTAAAAAAACAGGGGTTGCGCAATGAAAATCAAACGCTTTTTTGCAGCAGACATACGGCAGGCCATGCGCATGGTCAAAGAAGAATTGGGCGCCGACGCGGTGATCATGTCTAATCGTTCGGTGGACGGCGGCGTCGAAATTGTGGCGGCCCGCGATTTCGACGAGCAGGTGATTCACCGGAATTTGAAGCAGCGCGAGGAAGAAAAGGCCCCGGCGCCGCTACGCGAGCCGAAAAAGGTCGATTTGCCCGATTTCGACGGCGACAAAAAACCGTTGCACGTGTTGAGCAGTGCCAGGAAACGCGGTGCCGACGGTTCGGTACCGGAAAATCCGATCAGGCGCCACCTGGATCAATACATAGGCTATGCCGAAAAACTGCAGGTCGGCAATGCCAACGCTCAGAAAATTGCCGAAAAAGTGCGTCCGGCGGAGAAACCGGCCTGGGCCGCCGCCGATCCCAAATTGAAACCGGCGGTTGCCGAAACGCGGCCGGTGCAAGCCAATGCTTCCGACAAATTCATCGACGAAATGCGCCAGGAAATGAAAGAGCTGCGCAGTATGTTGGACGCCAAACTGTCCGGTATCGTCATGCAAATGCCGCAGCACGGCCAGACCATGCACGACGAATTGCGCGAGCGCCTGGCCGACTTCGGCTTTTCCAAAAATTTGTCCGGCAAAATCGCCAACCGCCTGGGCAGCCATAAAAGCTTCGATTTGGCGATGGACAAGGCTAGGGAAATGCTGGCCGGGCTGGTGCCGATAGCCGACGATAGATTGCTGGAACAAGGCGGTATAGCGGCGTTGGTCGGATCGACCGGAGTCGGTAAAACCACGACCGTCGCCAAGTTGGCGGCACAATTCATTCTGAAGCACGGCTCCCGCCAAATCGCCTTGATTACCACCGATAACTATCGGATCGGCGCCCACGAGCAAATCAATACGTACGGCAGAATTCTGGACGTACCGGTGCGCGTGGCCGGCGATGCCGACGAACTGCGCCGGCACATCGACAGTTTTGCCGACAAACGCTTGATTTTGATCGATACGGCAGGGATGAGCCAGCGCGATATGCGCTTGGCCGAGCAATTGAAAACCTTGCAACACGGCGATTTGCCGATCCGTTCCTACTTGGTGATGTCGGCCACGACTCAATATAAGGCAATGCTGGAAATTATGGATGCGTTCCGAATACTGGAGCCACAAGCGACTATACTTACCAAGATGGACGAGGCTGTCAGCAAAGGCACCGCGCTGTCGGCGGTCATCGAGCAGCGCCTGCCGTTGTCGTTTATCACCGACGGCCAGCAAGTGCCGGAGGATATTTACCAGCCGGAAGCCGATAGCTTGATTCGGCAATGCATGAGCGGCAGCGAAGGCGACAGTCCGTATGGCGGTGATTTGAATTACGGCGAGTGGGCGGCGGAAAGCCATGCATAAGCCATTCGATCAAGCAGCTGGAATTAGACAGATGAGACATATGAAACCGGTACGAGTGATCGCCGTGACCAGCGGCAAAGGCGGCGTGGGTAAAACCAATCTTTCCGTGAACATCGGCGTGGCGCTGGCCAAAATCGGCCGGCGGGTGGCGATACTCGACGCCGATATGGGTTTGGCCAACGTCGATATCTTGTTGGGCTTGTTTCCGGAGTTCAACTTGTCGCACGTGCTGAACGGCGAGAAATCCCTGAAAGAGATCATGATGACCGGTCCGGCCGGGCTGAAAATCATTCCAGCGTCTTCCGGCGTGCAACGCATGTCCGATCTGTCCAGCGTGGAGCAGGCCGGCGTGATTCGGGCCTTCAGCGAGATCGATAGAGAGCTGGATGTCTTGATCGTCGATACCGCGGCCGGGATTTCGGCCAGCGTGGTCAACTTCGCCCGCGCCTGCCAGGAGATCATTGTCGTGGTTTGCGACGAACCGACGTCACTGGCCGATGCCTATGCTTACATCAAATTATTGAACCGAGATTACGGTTTAAACAGTTTTCACATCATTACCAACATGGTGCAGTCGGCCGAGCACGGCCAAGCCTTGTTCAACAAGTTGAGTAAGGTGACCGACCGCTACCTGGACGTGGCTTTGCAATTTGTCGGTGCGGTGCCGCAAGACGAATATTTGAAAAAATCGGTGCAAAAACAAGTGCCGGTGGTGGAAGCGTTTCCGCAAAGCAAAGCCGCATTGGCCATCAAAAATTTGGCCAGAAAAATCGACCATTGGCCGATCAAACCGAAAGCCGGCGGCTACCTGGAGTTTTTTGTCGAGCGTATGATCCAGTACAGCGTCAAAGAGGACGTTGCATGAGCGGAGCGGCAATGTATGCGGCCGTGCAGGCCGCAAATGTTGACGCTTTGGTGGTGCAACACACGCCGCTGGTAAAACGCATTGCCTACCACTTAATGGGCCGCTTGCCGGACACGGTGCAGCTCGACGATTTGATCCAATCCGGCATGTTGGGATTGCTGGAAGCCTTAAAACACTACGACGCCGGCCAGGGGGCCAGCTTCGAAACTTATGCCGGCATACGGATTCGCGGCGCGATGTTGGACGAACTGAGGCGTTCCGATTGGACGCCGCGCTCGGTGCATAAAAAGGCGCGAATGGTGGCCGACGCGATCCGCGAGGTCGAGAACCGTTTGGGGCGGGATGCCAAAGACGCCGAAGTTGCCAAGCACATGGGCATAGACTTGGGCGAGTACCATCAGATTTTGCAGGATGCGGTGTCTTGCAAAACCTTTAGCGTCGAAGAATTGATTCAGGGCGAAGACAGCATCATCGACGATGTGCAAGGCCATCATCAACCCGACGAGTTGCTGCTGCAGCAGAATTTTCATAAGGCTCTGGCAAATGCGATTGCGGAACTGCCGGAGCGCGAGCGGTTGGTGATCTCGCTTTATTACGACGAAGAGCTAAATTTACGCGAGATCGGCAAGGTGCTCGAGGTCAGCGAATCGAGAGTCAGCCAAATCTGCAGCCAAGCCATGTTGCGCCTGCGTGCCAGGCTTGCGGATTGGGTGGAACGGAAAGATAATGAAAAGTGCAGCTAAATTGCGGTTATTTCAGGGTTTTTTTGCGATTTTCGGCAATTGCAAGCTTGTTTCTTAATAAATTATGTGACCTGGGTGGAGATTTTCCTTGGATAAAAATATGCGCATTCTGATTGTCGACGACTTTTCGACAATGCGGAGAATAGTAAAAAACTTGTTAAAAGATCTTGGCTTTACCAATACGGTGGAAGCGGACGACGGTAAAACCGCACTACCGATATTGGAAAAAGGCGGCATCGATTTTCTAATCACGGACTGGAACATGCCCGGCATGACCGGCATCGATTTGCTGAAGGCGGTTAGGTCGACGCCGAGTCTGGCCAACCTGCCGGTGCTGATGGTGACGGCCGAAGCCAAGCGCGAACAGATCATCATGGCCGCGCAAGCCGGCGTAAACGGTTATGTGATCAAGCCGTTTACCGCTGCGACGTTGAAAGAAAAGATCGAAAAGATCTTCGAACGTATCGACGGTTAACTGCCAGGAAGCGCACTATGAATAATGACCTGTTGAGTTTGGCCCGGGAATTGGTTACGGCTTTGGAAAAAGGCGACGAAGCGGTTGCCGATGAGATACTCGATCAAGTTGCCGGAGTCAGGGAGACGCAGTTGTTCAAGGAAGTCGGTCGGTTGACTCGGCAACTGCACGACACTATGGTGAGTTTCTCGGTGGATTCGAAAATTACCGCGATGGCCGAGCACGAGATACCGGATGCCAAGGAACGCTTGCATTACGTGATTGCGATGACCGAACAGGCCGCCAACCAGACCTTGACCGCGGTGGAAGATTTACTGCCGGTTTCCGACGAGTTGAGCGCCCAAGTCAATCAATTGGCGGGGCAATGGAACCGGTTTCTGGACCGGGAAATGCCGTTCGACGAGTTCAAAGCCATGAGCGCCGATTTAAGCCAGTATTTCAACCAGTCGCGGCAAGCGATGGACAAAATCCAGGCGGGCTTGAACGATATTTTGATGGCGCAAGGCTTTCAAGACATCACCGGGCAAATCATTCGCCGCGTCATCGATTTGGTTCAGGATCTGGAAACCAGCATGGTCAATCTGATCAAAATCTCCAGCCGTAAAGTCGGGCCCAGTACGCAAACCGCCGACGCCCACCACGAGTTGCCGGGGCCGGTGGTGCCCGGAGTCGACGATAGGGAGGGCGATGTCGCGACGAGCCAGATCGATGTCGACGATTTATTGTCTAGTCTAGGTTTTTGAGGAAAAGCGTCATGGCGATCGATCTGGACGATGAAATTTTGCAGGATTTTCTGGTTGAGGCCGGAGAAATTCTGGATTCGCTGGGCGAGCAGTTGGTCGAGCTGGAGCAGTCGCCTGGCGATCTGGATTTACTGAATGCGATTTTTCGCGGCTTCCACACGATTAAAGGCGGTGCCGGATTTTTAGCGATCAGCGAATTGGTCGACGTCTGCCACAGTGCCGAAGACGTGTTCAACGTGTTACGCCAGGGCGATCGCCAAGTCACGCCGGATCTGATGGACGTGATTCTGCAAGTAGTCGATATCGTTAACGAAATGTTCGGCCAGGTTCGCTCCGGAAACGCACCCAGGCCAGCCGACAAAGGCCTGCTGACCCGTTTGAAAGCTTACGCCGAACCCGCCGGAGCCGCGGTTGAAGTCGAGGCGGCTGAAGTCGAAATCAGCGAAGTACCGGCGGAACCCGTGCAACCGATTGCCGCACAAAGTTCGGTGATGCAGGATTTCGACGCCATGCTCGACCCGGAAGAGCTGCTGGCCGGCGACGAGTCGGCGGCGGATTCCGACGAAATCACCGAACAGGAATTCGAGGATTTGTTGGATGCTCTGCACGGCAAAGGCGGGGCGCCAACGGCGAAAAGCCAAGCGCCAGCATCCGCTCCAGCCCCGGCCGACGACGAGATAACCGAGGAGGAATTCGAAAACCTGCTCGACGAATTGCACGGCAAGGGTAAGTTCAAGGCGCCGGCTGTAGCACCCGCGCAGGGCGAAACAGCGGCGGTCCCGGCCGATTCCGGCGACATCAGCGAAGAGGAATTCGACCAGATTCTCGATGCGTTGCACGGCAAGGGCAAATTCGATGCGACCAACCTGCAAAACATCGATCCATCCTCGATCCCGGAACTGCAAATCGATAAGCCCAAAGTCGAGCCGCCGCCGGAACCGGTTGTGGCCAAACCGGTGGTTCGCGCCAAGCCCGAGCCGGTTGCCGCCGCTATGTCTGCCGACGACTCAGAAAAGGCCGCGAACAAGGCTACGGCGATGGATCCGGGTCTGGACAAATCGAAGGCGGCACCGCAAGCGGATACCACCGTGCGGGTCGATACCCAGATTTTGGACGACATCATGAACATGGTCGGCGAGTTGGTGCTGGTGCGTAACCGGTTCCAGACGCTGAAGGCCAATGCCGAGGCCGGCGAGCAGTTGTCCAAAGCCATCTCCAATCTCGACGTAGTCACGGCCGATTTGCAATTGGCGGTGATGAAAACCCGGATGCAGCCGATCAAAAAAGTCTTCGGCCGGTTTCCGCGCGTCGTGCGCGACCTGGCACGCAGCCTGAAAAAAGAGATTCGGTTGGAACTGGTCGGAGAAGAAACCGATCTGGACAAAAACTTGGTCGAAGCCTTGGCCGACCCCTTGGTGCATTTGGTCAGGAACGCTGTCGACCACGGCATCGAGTCGCCGGACGAGCGCGAGGCCAAAGGCAAGCCGCGCGAAGGCGTCGTGGTTTTGAAAGCCTCGCAGGAAGGCGACCATATCCAGTTGTCGATTAAGGACGACGGCAAGGGTATGAATCCGGACCTGCTGCGAGCGAAAGTCGTCGAAAAAGGCCTAATGGATGAAGAAAGCGCCGCGCGTTTGGACGATAAGGAGTGTTACAACCTGATTTTTTTACCCGGCTTTTCCACCAAGAGCGAAATATCGGATGTGTCCGGCCGCGGCGTCGGCATGGATGTGGTCAAAACCCGGATTGCGCAAATGAACGGCGTCGTCGAAATCGATTCGGTGGAAGGCAAGGGCAGTACCATTATCATTAAGGTGCCGTTGACGTTGGCGATCATGCCGACCTTGATGGTCAAGCTGCGCGGCCAGGCTTTCGCTTTGCCTTTAGCCAGCGTGCTGGAAATTCTCGATTTGGATTTGAGCAAAACCAACAAGGTCGATGGCCAGTTGGTGGTTATGGTCAGGAATAAAGCCTTGCCTTTGTTCTATCTCAGCGAATGGTTGGTCAAGGATTATTACTCCAGCAGCGACACCCAGGCTACCAGCCATGTCGTGGTGGTCAATGCCGGTGGCCGCCATGTCGGGTTCGTGGTCGATCAGTTGATTGGCCAGGAAGAGGTGGTGATCAAGGCATTGGGGGCGAAATTGCACGGTTTGGAAGGCCTGGCCGGGGCAACGATCACCGGCGACGGTAAAATCGCGCTGATTTTGGATGTGCCGGGCTTGATGAAGAAGTACGCGGTTTGATCTGGCGATATGGCCATTCGGGTATTGGTAGTCGATGATTCCCATTTCATCTGCCACAGAGTTACCGAAATTCTGGAAGAAGACCAAGAGTTCAAAGTAGTCGGCGTGGCCCATGACGGGCGGCAGGCGGTTGAAATGGCTGCGGCGCTGCAGCCGGACGTGATCACGATGGATGTGGATATGCCGGTGATGGACGGTATCTCCGCCGTCAAACGCATCATGAGTACCCGGCCGGTGCCGATTTTGATGTTTTCGGCCATGACCCAGGTCGGTGCCCGCGCCACGTTCGATGCGTTGAGTGCAGGTGCCATCGATTTTCTGCCGAAGCAAATGGAAGATATCGATGCCAATCGGGAAACCGCCCGTTACCTGTTGCGTTACCGGGTCAGAATGGTGGCGGGACAGGCGGCAAAAGTGGCCGCGGCCGGAACGCTTGGCGATGCCGGCCTGAGGCGTAGCGGCGGATTTGCAGCCCATATCGGCGCAGCGGCGGTTGCCAAGGAGCGGGTGTTGCCGGCCAAGCCGAGTCAAGCCGATCCGGGCAAAATCGATCTGTTGGCTGTGGCGGCTTCCACCGGCGGACCGGTAGCCATGCAATACGTGTTGAGCCGAGTTCCGGCTAGTTGTTCGATGCCGATATTGCTGATACAGCACATGCCGCCGAATTTCACCAAAAGCTTTGCCGAGCGGCTGAATTCGCTGTGCAGTATCGAAGTCCGGGAAGCGCAGGACGGCGATATCCTGCAACCCGGTGTGGCACTGTTAAGTCCGGGAGCGGTGCAAATGCAGCTCAAACAAACGCCGGGTTCCCGCCAAATCGCGTTACGCCCCAAACAAGCCGGCGAAATCTATAGTCCCAGCGTCGATATCACATTCAGTTCGTTGGCCGACAATTTCGCCGGCCGAGTACTCGCTGTGGTGCTGACCGGCATGGGGGCGGACGGTAAACTCGGCGCGATGAAATTGCGCCAGCGCGGCGCGCAGATTTGGGCGCAGGACGAAGCCAGCAGCACGATTTACGGCATGCCGAAAGCGATTGCCGAGGCCGGCTTGGCCGATCATGTTTATTCTCTGGACGAGATTGCGAACCAATTTAACAAACTGCACTGATGGATATTCTTAGCGTTCTGGGGGTTTTGATCGGGTTTGCCGCAATTATCGGCGGTAACCTGATGGGCGGCGGCGAGATCGGTGCTCTGGTCAATTTTCACGCCTTCGTCATCGTGGTGGGCGGTACTTTGGGCGCAACCTTGCTGCAATTTCCGCCTAAAGTGTTTCTGCGCAGCATGCGTATTTTGGCTTGGATTTTTATGCCGCAAAACCTGCAGTTGAAAAAACAGATCGATAAGATCGTACGTTGGAGCACGCTGGCCCGCAAAGAAGGTTTGCTCGGTTTGGAAACCGTCATCGATAGCGAAAAAGACACGTTCGCCAAAAAGGGTTTGCAACTTCTGGTGGACGGCAACGAGCCGGAAGTGATTCGGGATTGTTTGGAAGTGGAGTTGACCACCAAGGAGCACTTGGATAACCAGGCGGCCCGCGTGTTCGAGGCCATGGGCGGTTACGCGCCGACCATCGGCATCATCGGCGCGGTGATCGGTTTGATACATGTGATGCAGAATTTGGCCAAACCCGAGCTATTGGGCAGCGGCATCGCTACCGCATTTGTGGCGACGATCTACGGCGTCGGCCTGGCCAATTTGCTGTTCATCCCAATCGCCAATAAACTGAAAAGCCTGATTTTCGAGGTATCGCAGGCGCGGGAGATGGTGATCGAGGGGATTTCTTCGATTGCCGAAGGTGAAAACCCGCGTAACATCGAGCTGAAATTATCCGGCTTTTTGATAGAGAAGTAGGGAATTGGCAATGAGCCGGCGCAAACGCGTTAAATCGCCGCTACCGACTGACAACCATGACCGTTGGATGGTGTCGTATGCCGATTTTGTCACGTTGTTGTTCGCGTTTTTCGTCGTGATGTATTCGATTTCGTCGGTGAATAAAGGCAAATACGAGACTTTTTCCGAATCGCTGGATCAGGCGCTGTTTCACAACGAAAAAGTGGAGAAGGAGGCGGAGCCGATCCAAATCGGTACCATTCCTACCGCAATACAGCCAATCGAGTTGCCGAATCTGGCGACGGCCGAAGAACGGGAGCTCAGCGAAGAAATTCTGCAGGAAAAACAGCGGTTGAGCGAGGTTTCCGAACAATTTCAGGGTGCGTTGCAGCCCTTCGTCGAGAGCAAGTTGGTCGGTATTAAAAAGCACGATTTTTGGGTCGAACTGGAGATGAACAGCGAATTGCTGTTCGCCAGCGGCAAGGCCGAATTATCGAGTAAAGCGCTCCCGGTGCTGGCAAAAGTCGCGGAAGTGGTGCGCGACGTGCCGAACGTGATTAATGTCGAGGGCTATACCGACAATGTGCCGATTTCCAGCGGCATGTACCCGTCGAATTGGGATTTGTCTTCCGCACGCGCAACGAGTGTGGTCAAGGAATTGGTGAAGAACAATATTCCGGCCACGCGTTTATCGGCGGTGGGCTATGGAGAATTCCATCCGGTTGCCGATAACAAAGACGAAGAAGGGCGCTTCAAAAACCGGCGGGTGGTGCTGGTTTTGATGTCGCAAGCATTTGCCAGGTACGGCATGACCGACGATGAACGAGCCAAGGCGTTGAATTTGGCGCCAAAATCCGAATCCTCGCCGAACCCCGAGCCCATTACCGAAAACGCGCCGGCAGCACCGGCACAGTGATTATGAAGATCTGGTCTGTTTCCAATCAAAAAGGCGGCGTCGGAAAAACCACTACCGTGGTGACTCTGGGAGGTTTGCTGTCCTCTTGGGGGTTCAGAACCTTATTGGTAGATTTGGACCCCCACGGTTCGTTGAGCAGTTACTTCGGCATCAACCCCGAGGAAGTCGAGTTGGGGGTTTACAATCTGTTTCTCGACGCCAGCGAAAAGAAGAAGAATGTCGATCCGCAGGTCTATGTCGCCAAGACCCGCTTCGACGGTATCGACGTGTTACCGGCTGCTACCGCGATTGCCACGCTGGATCGGCAAGTGGCCGCAATCGGCGGGATGGGCCTGGTCATTTCGACCGCGCTGCACAAGATGGCGGACCGCTACGATTACGTGATTATCGACAGCCCGCCAATGTTGGGGGTGCTGATGATCAATGCTTTGGCGGCCTGCGACCATCTTCTGATTCCGGTGCTGGCTGAATTTCTGGCGCTCAAAGGTTTGGACCGGATGGTGCATACCATCAAGATGGTGTTTCATTCGCGCAAGACGCCGCCCAAATTCACCATAGTGCCGACCATGTTCGACAAGCGGACCAAGGCCGCGCGCGATAGCCTGGCGGCTTTGTACCAGCAGTATCCGGACAATGCCTGGCGTTCGGTGATTCCGGTCGACACCAAAGTCAGGGATGCCAGCCAAGCCGGCGCGCCGCTGCCGCTGTTCGATAAAAATGCCCGGGCTAGCGAAGCCTATACCGAATTGTTGGAATTGTTATTGCTTGAGAAAAGCGGAGACAAAACCTTGGCGCCGCGTTCATGAAGCAAAAATCCCCTCCCGGTATCGTCAAACAACAACTGGCACTCGACGCATACCTGCAAACCTTGCTCGACGACGTACCCGATGCCGACGCGAGCGTCGAGGCGAAAGCGCCTTCATCCCCTGAAGCAAAGCCGGTAACTTTAGTTGCGCGGCAACCGGCCCCGATCGTTGCCGAGGCGCCGCCGCCGGTTCTGCAAACAGAGCCGAAAGCTAGAAAAGCCCGAATCTCCAGTCCGGATACTGTGCTTGCCGCCGTTGAAAATCCGGCTAAACTTCAGGCATTGTCGGTGATGCCGGATTGGTCGCAATACGAGTTTCAAGCTTTATTTTTCAAAGTCGATCAATTGATCCTGGCAACGCCGTTGGTCGAACTGTCGCGAACCATCAAAATGGACCGCAAACCCAGCCAAATTCCCGGCCAGCCTTCATGGTTCCTGGGGTTGGTAGACGAACACGATAGCCGTATCGGCGTGCTGGATACCAGTCAGTTGATTTTTGGCAAAAGCCGTGTCCGGCAGGGTAAGTTCGAAGATTCGCCAGCCAGCCGTATTTTGATTACCCAGGACAAAAGGTGGGGCTTGGTTTGCGACGAAATACTCTCCATTGGCAAAATCAAGCCGGACGGCGTGCGCTGGCGCACTGCCCGACAGAAAAAGCCGTGGTTGATCGGTACCGTAATAGACGAACTGACAGCAATTGTCGATGTAAAACAATTGGTGCCGCATCGAAAATAATTTATTAGCCTTTGGATAAGACGACATGAGTGAAGATAGAAAACAAGGCGATCCCGTCATGCAGTGGGTGACTTTTTGTCTGGGCGACGAAAAGTACGGTATCAACGTGATGCAGGTGCAGGAGGTGCTGCGGATTACCGAGATCGCGCCGGTGCCGGGAGCTCCGTCCTACGTGTTGGGAATTATCAATCTGCGCGGCAACGTGGTCACCGTCATCGATACCCGCAACCGTTTCGGTTTGCCGTCGAAAGAAACCGACGACGCGTCACGGGTGGTGATTATCGAAACCGACCGGCATATCATCGGCATTTTGGTGGACAGCGTCGCCGAAGTCGTGGAAATGCGCGCTTCGGAAATCGAAACCGCACCCAACGTCGGTAACGAGGAAAGCTCCAAATATATTCAAGGCGTGACCAGCCGCGATAACCAGTTGCTGATTCTGGTGGATTTGAATAAATTTCTCAGCGACGACGAAAAAGCTGAATTGGATATGTTTTAACACGAAGCAGCCGGCAGAAGGCGCGGCGGGCGGGAGGGCATATGATAGAAATCACGCCGATCACACCTTACCAGCCGGTCAATGCGCCTTTGAAAGTGGAAAGGGAACAGCGCGACAAACGCAATCCGGAACAACGGCGGCCGCACGCGAAGCATGACCGTAATCCAAATAATGCCAACCCGCAGCCGGCCGAACATATCGATGAAATAGTGTAATGACCGATTACTTAATTTGGGGTTTGGCGCTAGGCGAATTGTTCATATTCGTGGTTTTGCTGCGCCTGGTCGGTAGCAAAAAACGGCTGGAACGGGAGCTCAAGGTGTTGGAAGAGCGCTTGCAGCGCAGCAACGAGGATTTGGCGGGTTTGTGTTCGGCGGCTGTAGCGGTGGACCGTCGGCTGGCGGCCAACGATAACCGGCTGAACACGATTGCCGACCGGGTCAACAGGCCGATTCAAGCCGCGGCGCCTCAGCCCCATCCAGTCCAGGACGACCCCGTTCCGGCCCAAGGTTACGAGGATGTCATCCAAAAAATTCGCCGCGGGGCCGATATAGACGAATTGGTCAGAGACTGCGGTCTGACCCGAGACGAAGCGCTATTGCTGATGCGTTTGCACGGTGGCGGCAAGCGCTGATATCTATACGTCGGGAGCCGACTCAGCGATGTACTGGCTAACTCCGCGTTGCGCAACCACAATCCGCGGATCGGCAACCCGTTCCAACAACCGCCGGTAATTCTCGTCGTGTTGGCTTCTGTCGTTATACGGGTGCCAAAGATGCAGTACCGGCGCGGCAAACCGGCCCTCCTTGCGTTTGCAACCGGAGTGGATCAAGCGAATTACCAGATCGGAATCTTCGTATCCCCAGCCTTCGAATAACTCGTCGAAGCCGTTCACGGCCAAAAAATCGGCTTGCCACAGCGCCAAGTTGCAAGTCATGGCGTTTTGCCACCGGCGCGGATTGAAGTAGCGCCATCTTTGCAGCGGCACATAGATCAGCGGCAGCAAACGGTTCAGTTTCCGTTGTAGCCACAATCGCATAAAAAAACCAATGGATTGCCGGTGCAACGCAGTGCCGCTGCTCAATACTTGTTCGGTGCCGCCAGCATTGAGCAGTAAGCGGTTGCCGGGCACGAAATAACCGGTTTCGGCCAGCAGCCGGTGGCGGGCGATAAAGCTCGGAAACGCGATGCAGTCGCCGTCCATGAACAGCAAATAGCTGCCGGTCGCAGCCGCAGCGGCCTTGTTGCGTATGGTGCCGGCGCGGAAGCCTTTGTCTTCGTGCCAGATGTGCCGGATCGGTATCGGACTGGTTTTAATCTCTTGCTCGATTAGCCGGTGGGTGGCTTGGTCAGAGCCGTCATCTGCAACGAGGATTTCGAAGTTTCGATCCAACTGGTCCTGCAGGCTACGCAAGCAGGCCAGCAGCGCCGGAGGCCGATTATAGGTAGTGACGATTACCGAAATCAGGTCAATGGTTTGCGGCATGGCCTTGCTTAATGCTGGTCGGGCGTCCATTTCAGGTTGGCGGTGGCGGCTTTTGCGTAGCGGTAAAATGTGCCTTCGAAGTTGCCCAGCGCCAGCACAAACCCGGCCCAGCCGTCGAGAAAGCCGAGTTTGAGAACGTAAATTCTAAAGAATGCCCAGACGCCGTGCAGCAGAGCGGTCGCCATGGTGGGGCGTTTGCCGGCGCGTTCCAGTTTGCGCGCGCCCAATGTCGAATAACGCTGCATTTTGTGCAGCAGTTGTTCCAGGTTCAGAAACGGCACCTGGATGATGGCGGAATCGAAATAGCCAATTTTGCCGTTGACCGTAAACCCTTCGTGAACTTCGGCTTGGTCGTCGAACACCATGGCCTGCTTACGAAACAGTTGCGGTTGCCGGTAATCCGGATACCAGCCGCAATGTTCGATCCAGCGGCCCATGAACCAATTGCGGCGCGGCACATAATAAACATCGGCGTCGGGCGCTGACAAAATGCGTTCGATTTCGGCTTTGGCGTCGGGCGTGCAGCGTTCGTCGGCGTCCAGGCTAAACACCCAGTCGTGGCTACATGCGGCAATTGCATCGTTACGCAATTTACCGAAGGTGGTGAATGGAATTTGTCTTACTGTCGCCCCCAATTCGGCGGCGATTGTCGCGGTGCCGTCGCTGCTATTCGAGTCGAGCACCAACACTTCGTCCGCCCACAGCACGCTCTCGACTGCGGCGGCAATTTTGTCGGCCTCGTTATAGGCGATGATGTAGACGCTCAATTTCGGGCGAGGCCCGGTTCGAACGCGAGCGGCGGATGTTTCTGTCATAGCGCGGCCGGAAAGTTTCTATGAATGAGAGATTTATAAACTGATGGTTCAGCACTGGGCTGGATTGTTGACGGACTCAGCGCTATTGCCAATTGAATTCGCCGTTTTGCCGAATACCGTGCAAAGTCATGCCGTATTGTGCCAGTTCGCTGTCGTGCCATTGGTTGGCTTGGCGTAACCGGGCCATTTTTCGTAATTTTCGTTCCAGCCAGCTTTGTTGTAACAGACGGTAATTGTAGCGGTTGCCCAAGCCTTGTTTATCGGATAAGCCGCGTTCTTGTTTCATCGCGGTTTGGGTCACCGATCCGTAATGGTGTAGCCAAGATGCGCCGGTCATGGCACAAGCAATGCCGGCTTTTTCAGCCTCGTGAAAAAACAGCGTATCTTCGTAGCCGAGTAATTTGGGTACCGGTTGAAAATAGCCGATTTCATGCCACACCGAGTCGTGGATGGCTAAACAAACGGCATGCTTTCCGCCCAAACGCAGTGCCTTGGCCATTTTTAGCGAAGCATTGCCGGCAAACTCGTCGAAGTCGTAATCCAGTTTGCCTTCCACCAATGCCGGAGAAATGATTTTTAACTGGTTTTGTTCAGCGGTTTCGATCAAATTTTCCAACCAATTGGCGCTGGCAAGCACATCGTTGTTCATGACCACGGTCCATTCCGCCTGCAGCGCCAAAGCCCCCTGGTTCCAGGCGACGCCGCAGCCGAGGTTGGATTTGTTCAGAATTAAACCGCCGAGTCCCAAAGAGGCCAGATAGTCGCAAGTGCCGTCGCGGGAACCGTTATCCACCACAACCACCCGTTTTAAATCGACACCATGTTTGACCATGCTGTCGATGCATTGGCGCGTGTAATTGATTTGGTTGTAGCAGGCAAAAGTGATGGCGTATTGGTCTGATTTCATGTGTTTGGCCGGCAGGATATCAATCCCGCGATAGTTGGGTTTGGGCTGAAATGATCTGTGCTGAAATTCCGGCGATGACCAGTCCGTAAAATGAGCTTGTGTACTTAAATGTCAATACTTCGCTGCTGAGACTGCATAAAACCAGGCTGGTGATGTAGGCAAGGCCTAAACGGCAGGCATACTTCGACTTTTCCACGTCTCTGTTCCGCCAGCACACGGTTAGCGGAACCATGAACAAACCTATCACGGAGATGCCGCCCATGACGCCGGAGCGCAGCAAATTCGCCAATAGCTCATTGTGCGGGCCGTTATGCAGGATAGTTTCTCGGGCTTCGATACTGGCAAACGAACTTATCCAAGGGGCATCGAGGTAGAGCTTAAAATTGTGGTCGCCATATCCCTGTAATGGATTGTGTTTGAAAAGCTCCCAGCTAATTTGCCACATGGTCAGGCGTAAGCCCGCGGAGGTCTCGGTGTTACTGCCGTTAAGCCAAGAGCTGAGTTCGTAAATGCCGCTGAATACTCGGTCGAGCGTATAAGGCCTTACCAGGCAAATTAAAACGATGCCGGCCAATACCAGCAAACCCAGATGTTTCAAAATTTTCGGCGGCAAATTTTTTCGGTTTAAAACTGCCCATAAAACCAGTAGCGGCGGGATCGCTATCCAGCTACCGCGGGTTCCGGAGCCTAGAAGCAAGTAAATTCCGGCCAGGAATCCCGAAATCTGGTAAGCCAAGAATTTTAAATTGAGTTTATCCGGTTCGGTTTCTATGCCGAACAAACAAAAAGCAGTCAAAACCAAGCTATAGGTGCCGAACTCTGTCGGGTCTACCGCCGGCGTGGCGAAACGGCCGATCCAACGTTCCAGTGTTTCCGGGTGCGAATAAACGACCGGAATTAAAATGAGTAACGCGATTGGCGCGGAAAACGCAACGATTTTAGAAAAGTTAAGTTTTATCTGAAGAAAATAAAATAATACCGGGATGCAAAGCAAGATTCGGGAAGGGCCGTCGTAGGGCTTAAAGGACCATTCCTGCCTTACGATTTGGCTAACGAGTATTGCCAACACCGGCAAGGCCATAGTGATAATCAGCGGCAAAGCCGAGGTTATCTGCTTTTGGGCGCGGGCACGAAGCCATGCGCATTTGAAAACCGTGAGCGCGGGAAGTAGCAGCAGGAAAACCGTAATATTGGTCCAACTTCGGACCGATAAATAACCGATGATACTGCTGGCCGTGACGAGAATAACCGGCCAGTCGAGCCAGGAAGTTTGGTCATTTTCGATAAATTGGTTTCGGGATATAGCCATTTTCCGCATCGGTCTTTGCGTTACGCTGTCAAGAACATTGCAAGCTCGGAGCACCGTTACCGCTTCGATCGGGCATGTTGAGTGGGCTCTCTTCGCCGTAACGCATTTTTATAGGATGAAATTCAGTAGCTGAAATATTGAGCGGCCTGAGCATTACTTTTGCGTTTGTAAAAAATAGTCGGAGATCTGTTGCCGAAAAACTTTCGGTTCGTTTTTCAAATAATCCCGATAGTTGTCGAAAGCGCGGTAATGAGCGGCAAAATTGGCCAGTATGTCCCTGGCCAGCTGCGAAAACTCCGCTACAAACTCGGGCGCCGAGCTGTCCAATTTATAGCGCTTGAGAATAGGCAGGTCGATCTCGTTACCTGCGGAACCCAGAACGCCGGTGATTAGGCAGCAGCCGTGCATCGCCGCTTCCCTGGGCATTCGGTCGCGGCCGGGATGGTGGCCGAAGTCGATGTAGAGTTTCGCCGCATACAGTTGTTCCGATAGTTGTTCGCGGTTTAGGCCCTTCAGCGGGACGAATTGCCACTGCGGATTCGCGGCAATCAGCTTTTCCGTCACCTTTTTGCCTTTGTTGGGGTTATACAGGATGATGTCTTGCTTGGTATTGGCGAATTCCAGGTGGTTATCGTTCAGAAAATCTTCGTTGATGGAGTCGATCAGCGGAACCGGTTCGATACCGCACTGCTTAAGATAATCGGTCGCGTGTTGGGTCTGCGAGAAATGGATCATATGCTTCAAGGATCTGGCGCCTCTTAATGGCCGTTTTCCCTGAATCACTCGTTTTATATAACGCACCTTATCGTGCAGCGGCCAGATATGGCGCCGTTCCAGAAAGTTTTCCAAAGACAGCCACCAGATGGCGGCTTTGGCATGGCGGACTTTATTGGCCAATTGCGGATACACCTCCGGAAAAATAATCAGATTCCCGGCCGCATCTTCGTAATCCGCTATCGGGGCCGTATACCGCAGGTAGGGCTCCGGGGTGTTTGCCGATTTACCGAACGGTAAATAGGTAATGTAGGCCGGCAATCCGAGCTTATTCATATGATCGACCAACTGGTGCAAGGCTTCCGGTCCGCCGGTCACTGCTCCCGCCGGGCATACGACTAATATTTTTTTAAATTTGGGCACTGTATTTTTTGTAGAGTCGAATTTTTAAGGGCAAATGTTACGAGGTCGGGCGGAAAGTTTATCGGATTGGTCGGCTAAATATAGCCAAGCCGGTAACGATACAGAATTGGCGTCTCGGAGCATAATTATCCCTGCCGTAAAACTTCGGCGATAGTCTCGATGACCAAGCTCGCCGGCAGCCGATCCAGGCATTCGCTGTGGCTATTCCGGTGCCGGTCGCAACCCTCCAATTGGCAGGGGACGCAGTTGCGGTCCGCCCCCCCCTGTAACAAATAAACGTTACCGATGCGTTTGCTGCCGACCGAAGCGAATGGGCTGGTTCGCCCGACATAGCGGCAAGGCCACGGCGCCCATTTTTTCGGATCGGTTGGCCCGTAAAGCGCGATGGTTTCGGTGCCGGTGGCGGCAGCAAGATGGGTAATTCCGGTATCCGGCCCAATAAATAAGGCCGCCTGTCCGATCAACGCCGCCAACTGAGCCAGGGACAGTTGGCCGGCCATGTTGGTTACGGGAAACGCCAACTGCCGTTCCAGCTCTCGTAAACTCTCCAGTTCGGCCGGCTGTCCGCTGCCGGTCAATACTAGTTGGTAACCCGACCGATTCAAAAACGCCATCACACCAAGCCAGCCGACGCGGTGCCACTGCTTATAGCGCCACTGCGGCATAATGTGCAGCACGACGTAGGGATTGGCCGGCATTTGCGCCGGTGGCTCTGCGCATTGCGGTGGGTTTAAGCGGTAACACGGTTCGATGTTCAATACGTCGCAGAAGCGTAAGTTTTCCAATACCGCATGATCGTAATCGGCGCCGAAAACCAGCGACCGGTCCAGTAGCCGATTTTTCCACCAGGCTTTGCCAGGATCGTCCGGCACAAAACCGATAGCCGTTTTGCCTGCGGTACGTGCGATCAAGGTGGGGCGGTCGCCGGCTTGGGTAGAGATCGCCAAATCGTAGCTGCGGCGTATGCCGAATAGCAGTCTCAGAAATTGGCCCAAGCTTGGTTTGCTCGGCAACGGGATCAGTTTGCGGATGTCCGGGTTGCCTTCCAGCATGCCGGCGTTGGCGGCGGGCAGCAATACGTCGATTTCGGCATCGGCATAAGCTTGTTTCAAAGATCTGATCAGCGGGGTTACTAGCAAGGTGTCGCCCAAGTAACGCAAGGTGATTACTAAAATGCGTTTCGGATGTATATTGAGCGGCTTTTGGTTTTGCATTGAGCGCTGGTTGATCGGCATAAGCGCACATTTTAAAGGTAAATATATTGGACACGTTACAAAATTCGCAACGCACGATGACCGATGGCCAGGTTTACCGGCGCTTGCTGAAGTTCGTGCTGCCGTACTGGCGCTTGTTTCTGCTGGTTGCGATCGGCTTTGCGATTTACGCCGGCACCGAACCGGCCGTGGTGATGATCATCCAGCGCATCATCGACAGTTTCGGCGCCCCGGACCGTTCGAGTATCCAATATCTGCCGCTGGCGTTTGTGGTGCTGTTTCTGGTGCGCGGCGTCGGTTCTTTTTTGGGTAACTACTATCTGGCAAGGATTTCCGGCAATCTGATTCATAAATTGCGCTGCGAAATCTTCAACCAATATACGCGCTTGTCGGTTCAGTATTTCGATAGCCACAACAGCGGCTATATGATTTCGCGGATTACCAATAACATCGGCGAAGTGACCCGGGCGACGTCCGATTCGATTCGCTCTTTCGTGCGCGAGGGCTTTACCGCGCTGGGCTTGTTGGCTTACCTGGCTTACACCAATTGGCAGTTGTCGCTGGTGTTTCTGGCGCTGGCACCGGTGGTAGCGACGATGGTGCGTTACGTCGGCAAGCGCTTGAAGCGCCTGAGCCGCAATATGCAAGACACCGTTGGCGATTTGACCCAGATTACGTCGGAAACCGTAGCGGGCAACCGCATCGTTAAAAGCTTTGTCGGCGAGGCCTACGAGCGCCAGCGCTTTAAAGCCGCCAGTCTGGAAAATCGGGCTCAGCACCGCAAGCTGATGATGACGATTTCGTTGAACAATCCGCTGATGCAATTGGTGATTTCCTTCGCGCTGGCCGGCATGATGTATCTGGCGCTGATCATGATGAAATCGTCCAGCCCCGGCGAATTCGTCGGCTTTTTCACTGCCGCGTTTTTGTTGCCGAAACCGATACGCCAATTAAGCGACGCCAACTCCGAAATATTGCGCGGCATCGCCGCAGCCGAGTCCTTGTTCGAGGTGTTGGACGAGCCAGCCGAGAAAGACGAGGGCGATTACCAAATCGACCGCTGCCGGGGCCGGATCGAATTTCGCAATTTGAGTTTTTGGTATCCCGGTGCCGAAACGCCGGCATTGTACGATATCAACTTAACGATAGAGCCCGGACAGACCGTGGCTTTGGTTGGCGCATCCGGCGGCGGCAAAAGCACCTTGATCAATTTGTTGCCGCGTTTCTACGATTATCTGGACGGCGAGATTTTGATCGACGGTGTCGAGCTGAAGCGTTACCGTCTGGAAAGTCTGCGCCGGCAGATTGCGTTGGTCACGCAACATGTGACGTTGTTCAACACCTCGGTCGCCAACAATATCGCCTATGGCGCATTGCTGGGCGCGGAGCGGAGCATGATCGAACAAGCGGCGGTCGATGCTTACGCGATGGATTTTATTGCCCGGATGCCGCAAGGTTTGGATACCGAGATCGGCGAGAACGGCGTCAAACTGTCCGGCGGCCAGCGCCAGCGATTGGCGCTGGCGCGGGCTTTATTGAAGGATGCGCCGATTCTAATTCTGGATGAAGCTACCTCGGCGCTGGATACCGAATCCGAGCGCTACATTCAGGCGGCGCTGAACCGGGTCATGCAGGGCCGGACTACGCTGGTAGTGGCGCACCGTTTGTCGACGATAGAGGGTGCCGATGTGATTTTGGTGATGGATAAGGGCCGCATCGTCGAGCAGGGTTCCCATGCCGAGTTGTTGGCGCGCGACGGCGCTTATGCAAAGCTGCATAAAATGCAGTTTCAGGATGTGAACCCCGTGGCGCGGGGCGAAGGCTAGCGACTTAGGGCCCGCCGCAGCGATTCGGCGGCTCCGAATCGAGCCGTCAGAATTGCCGGGAATTTTTGCTATTGCGGAATACCAGCGGCTGTTCGTGATCGGCCATTGCCGTGGCACGGGCCGAGGCAATCGCCTCGTCTATTCGATGCCGTTCCGGTGACTTGCTGCAAACCGGATCGGTACTATACATGTCGCCGTTAAACAAATAGGCTTGGCAGCGGCAGCCGCCGAAATCCTTGTGTTTTTCGTCGCAGCTGCGGCAAGGTTCCTGCATCCACTCGGTGCCGCGGAAGAAATTGAAGGTTTTCGATTCGTTCCAAATTTCCTGAATACTGTAATCCTTGACGTTGGGGCAATCCAGACCTGGCAGTTCGCGGGCCGAATGACAGGGCAAGGCGGTGCCGTCCGGGGCGATGGTCAAAAAGGTGGTGCCCCAGCCGTTCATGCAGGCTTTCGGCCGGTCTTCGTAGTAATCCGGCACCACATAGTAAATCTTCATCTTGCCGGCCACTTTTTCCTTGTAGGCTTGGGCGATTTTCTCGGCTTCCTCGAATTGTTCCCGAGTAGGCAACAGCGCGTCGCGGTTGATGTGGGCCCAGCCGTAGTATTGGGTATTGGCCAATTCCAGATAGTCGGCGCCGAGGTTTTCGGCCATCTCCAGAATTTCCGGCATTTGGTGGATGTTTTCGCGGTGGATCACCACGCACAACACCATCGGGTAGCCGTGTTTTTTGATTAATCTGGCAACTTCCTGTTTCTGTTGGTAAGTCTTGGTGCCGGCGATATGGTCGTTGAGTTCCTGGGTGCTGGCCTGGATGCTGATTTGGATGTGATCGAGGCCGGCTTGTTTTAATTCGATAATCTTCTCTTCCGTCAAGCCATAGCCGGAGGTGATCAGATTCGAGTAATAACCCAGTTCGCGGGCATAGCGCACCAGTTCCACCAAGTCTTGCCGGGTCAGCGGTTCGCCGCCGGAAAAACCGAGCTGTACCGCGCCCATTTTACGCGCCTGGCTGAGTACGCGCTTCCAGTCGTCGGTGCTGAGTTCGTCCGGATATTTGGCGTAATCCAGCGGATTCGAGCAATACGGACATTGCAGCGGACACTTGTAGCTCAATTCCGCCAGCAACCAGCGCGGCGGCGTGATGTTAGCCTTGTTTGATCCAGCCATTTTGCAAAGCGATGTTCAGGAAATTGTGGATGTCGTTGCTCAAGCCGGTGGCTGCGAATTTGGTTTCCAGTTCCTCGACGATTTGCGCCGGATTATGGGCGCCGTCGCACAGCTTGAGGATTTCCGCCGAGCTTTGATTTAGCTCGACCATGCCTTCCGGGTACAGAATCACGTATTTTTGCTGGGCTTCTTCCCATTGCAGTCGGTGCAGCGGCGAGAATTGCAGGATTTGATCGGGATTAATGGTCATTGGGTTTTGTGATTGGGAAAAATTAGCAGTTCTACGCGGCTTCGATGTCTTCAAAAATTTCGGCCATCGGTATTTGAACGCCAAGGCTAGTCAGTTCGCAATCGACCTCGCCGAGATAATCGTGCAACAACCAATCGTTGTCGGCGGTGCGGCGGAAGCACTCGACCCGGCGGGCTTCGATATCGACGATCAAATATTCCATCAACGATTCCAGCTTGCGGTAGGCGACAAATTTGCCGCCGCGGTCGTAGTCGGCGGTCGATTCGGACAATACCTCGACGATCAGCGACGGGTTGGAAATATATTGCTGGTTGCCCAAGTCGCCAGGATGGCAAGACACCATCACGTCAGGGTAAAAAAAGGCGTCGGCTGCTTCGACTTTCAATTTCAAATCGGCCATATAAGTGCGGCACGGCGTGCCGCGCAAGCGTTGTTTCAAGGCGGACGCGATATTCAGGCTGACGACGACATGATCCTGTCGAGCTCCCGTCATCGCAAACACCTCACCGGCGACGAATTCGTGCTTCTCGGCCTGGGTTTCTTCCCAATCCAGATACTCCTCGGCACTGAAACGAAGTCGCTCGGCGGTTTGCATGGGTTACTGTTCGATGTTGAAATACGGCGGCATGTTGGCGACGTAGGCCAGATACATCGCATCGGCCATGGTCCATAACACGTCGAGCTTGAATTTCAGAATGTCCAGCATGCGTTCCTGTTGCTCGCGGGTTTTGTACCAGTCCAGCGTCAATTCCAAGCCGTGTTCGACGTCGCGGCGGGCTTCGGTCAGGCGCTTTTTGAAATAGGCATAACCTTCTTTCTCGACCCAAGGATACACGTCCGGCCAGTTGTCCAGGCGCTGTTGATGGATTTTCGGCGCGAACAGTTCCGTCAGCGACGAGCTGGCGGCTTCGTGCCATTCGGCGCGGCGGGCGAAATTGACGTAGGCATCGACTGCAAAGCGCACGCCGGGAAGAACGTGCTGCAACGACGTAATCTCTTCGCGGCTCAGGCCAACCGCGATACCTAGCTGTATCCACGCTTCGATGCCGCCGGTGTCGCCGGGATGGCCGTCGTGGTCCAGAATGCGTTGTACCCACTTGGCGCGGGTTTCGCGGTCTGGACAATTGGCCATGATGTTGGCGTCCTTGATCGGGATCATCACCTGGTAATAAAAGCGGTTGGCGACCCAGCCTTGCAATTGCTCTTTGGTCAGCTTGCCTTCATTCATCAGCGTGTGCATCGGATGATGAATGTGATAGAACTTTTCCATGCCGCGCAATTTGGCTTCGAATTCTTCGCGGCTCCAGGGTTGATTGTCAGCAGTCATGTAACACCTTTAGTTATAAGTCGATTTCCAAACCGTCGTAAGCCACTTCGATACCGCTGGCATCCAGGGTCTTACGCTCCGGCGAATCTTCGTCGAGAATCGGGTTGGTGTTATTGATATGAATCAAAATCTTACGGGCCTTGGGCACGCCGTTTAGCACTTCGATCATGCCGCCGGGGCCGGATTGCGGCAAGTGGCCGATCTCGCGGGCGCGTTTCTGGCTAATGCCGCGGACGACCATTTCATCGTCGGTCCAGAAGGTGCCGTCCACCATCAGGCAATCAACCGTTTGCATGGCCTTAAAAACATGCGGTTCGATCTCGCCCAGGCCTGGCGAGTAATATAGTTTTTTGCCGGTGGAAATCTGCTCGACGATCACGCCTATATTATCGCCGTCGTGCGGATCGTGGCGGTGCGGCGAATAGGGCGGCGCCTTGCTTTTCAATGCATGGGCGTAAATGCGAATGTCGTCTATGCCGGGAATCTCGAATGGCGTTTCGTCGCAGGCGATCGGATGATGGTTGACCGTGCAGTAATCTTTCAGCATCGTGAACAGCGGGAAGCCGCTGCTCAGATCCTGTTTGACCATTTCGGTGCAATACACTTCCAAAGGCTTGCCTTCGCGCAGCATCAGCATGCCGGTGGTGTGGTCGATCTGGCTGTCGATCAACAGCACGGCCTTGATACCGGTGTCGCGGATGCCGGTTTTGGGCTGGATGGCCGGAAAGGCTTCCAACTGCGCGCGAATATCCGGCGAGGTGTTGAACAGCAACCAGTTGCGTCCGTCGCTGCTGACGGCAATCGACGATTGGGTGCGGGCCTTGCCGTTGAATTCGCCTCTGCGGTAACGGCCGCAATTGTCGCAATTGCAGTTCCACTGCGGAAAGCCGCCGCCGGCGCCGGCGCCGAGAACTCTGATTTTCATGTCTGAATTGGATTGGTGAACGAGCGCCGCATGATACGGGATTGAAAAACGCCAGGCAAAAAAAAGGGGCAGGAATTTGCCCCTTTTTTGTGTTCAACCGCGATTATTAACGGTTGTAGATGTACATGGTAACTTCAAAACCGAAACGCATGTCGTTATAAGCAGGTGTTTCCCATTTCATTTGTATACCCTCCAGAGGTTTTGTTGTTGTGTGCGATAGCTTGATCGAGAAAGCTGCGCCGAAGTATACGATGAAGTTTTTCTTTGCGCAACAGAGCGGATTCACGATCATCAGCCTGTTTCGGAGGCGGTTGCGATGCCGAAAGTTCCCGGTTTACTGAGCCATTTTTAGCGCAGTAAAAATCAATACGAAGCCGAAGTAACGTTTCAGTCTGTCTGCCGGTAAACGGTGCGCCAACTTGGCCCCGATAGGGGCGGTGAATACGCTGGTCAACGCGATGCCGGCGAATGCTGGCAGGTATAGATAGCCGAAGTGGCCGTGCAACCAGTCGTTTTCACCCCATCCGAGGACTGCATAACTCGCCGCCGCGGAAAACGCGATCGGTACCGCACAAGCGCTCGACGTGGCAACCGCATTTTTGATGCCCATGCCACTGCCGGCCAAGTAAGGTACGGTCATCGTGCCACCGCCGATGCCCAATATCGACGATAGCCCGCCGATCAAAAAGCCGGCGATATAGTCGAGACGGTATGCGCTGGTTTGCAACATGGGTTTGTTTTGTCTCGGCCATAACATTCCGCTGCCGGTGAAGAGCAAATAGGCGATGAAACACCAGCGCAGCACATCCGGGCTAATGTGGTCGGCTGCTACTGCGCCGCCGGCAGCCCCGGCCAACAGGCTCGGAGCCAAACGCGGTACGCGTCGCCAGGCGATGTTGCCCAGTTGATGGTGGGTGTGTGCCGAAGCTGCCGACGTCAATAAGGCCGTCGCTAGGGACGTGGCGACGGCCGAAAGCATGATCCGTTCCGGGGCGAAGTCCTGGGTTTGGAACAGCCAGACCAAGGCCGGCACGATAATGGTCCCGCCGCCGATACCGAATAATCCGGCGGCAAGGCCGGCGAGCAGTCCGAGCAATAAGCTGGCGAAGAATATCTCAGTCATCAGGTTTTCGATCCGTGTTGTTTAGGTTGCGGGCAGAGCCAAGCATTTGTTTTTTATTAGGCTTTGGCTGCGGGTTTGTTCCGCGCATTCGGCGGTTGGAATAAGGCGGACGCCATCATAGCGACTCATTTATACTGTGTCTTTTTTGAAAATGCGGATTCGTTAGGCATGAAAACATATCTGGTCGGCGGCGCGGTGCGTGATCGTTTACTGGATTATCCGGTCGAAGAGCGCGATTGGTTGGTGGTCGGCGAAACGGCCGAGGCGATGCTGGCGCGCGGTTTTCGGCCGGTGGGAAAAGATTTTCCGGTATTTTTGCATCCCGACACCCATGAAGAATACGCCTTGGCCAGAACCGAGCGCAAAACCGGGAACGGCTATAAAGGCTTTGCCGTCCACGCCGCTCCCGACGTGTCGTTGGAAGAAGATTTGCAACGGCGCGATTTGACGATCAATGCGATGGCCATCGGCGACGACGGCGTATTGGTCGATCCGTTTCGCGGCCGGTTCGATCTCGAGCAAAGGTTACTACGGCATGTGTCGCCGGCTTTCAGCGAAGATCCGGTCCGTATTTTACGCGCGGCGCGCTTTGCCGCCCGATACGCTCATCTCGGCTTCCGGGTTGCCGATGAAACCATGGCGTTGATGGAGCGCATGGTCGCGGCCGGCGAGGCCGATTATCTGGTATCCGAACGAGTATGGGCGGAGTTGCACAAGGCGCTGTTGGAGCGCACGCCGCAGGCGTTTTTTCAGGTTCTGCGCGATTGCGGCGCATTGCGCGTCGTTTTTCCGGAAATTGATGCGCTGTTCGGTGTGCCGCAGCCGGAAAAATACCATCCGGAAATCGATACCGGAGTGCATGCCCTGATGGTGCTGGAACAGGCTGCGCGCCTGTCCGCTAAAGCCGAAGTGCGTTTGGCGGCGCTGCTGCACGATTTGGGCAAGGCCTTGACGCCGGCCGAGCATTGGCCTAGCCACCACGGCCACGAAAAAAAGGGTTTGCCGGTGTTGCAACGCTTTTGCGAGCGGTTACGGGTGCCGAAGCCGTTCAAAAGTTTGAGCGTGCAGGTCATGGAATACCACACTCATTGCCACCGGGCGTTGGAGCTGCGGGCCGATACCTTAGTCGACATGTTGCTGGCGATAGGCGCATTTAAGCCGGAAAATCGGCTGGAAGAATTTCTGGCGGCCTGCGAGGCTGACGCCAGAGGCCGTAGCGGTTTCGAAGGCTGCGACTACCCGCAAGCGGACTATATCCGCGCCGCCGCGGCCGCCGCGGCCGCCGCCGATACCGATGGCCTGCTTGGCCAAGGTTTGCGGGGCGAACAGATCGGTGCGGCGATTCGCAGATCGAGGATACAGGCCGTCAATAATTACAAAACCCGTTACCAATCGTCCGTTTTATGAATACCGTTCTGACTTCCGCCGGGCTGCTGGTGTGCAGCAATGTCTTTATGACCTTTGCCTGGTATGCCCATCTGAAAGAGTTGAACAATAAGCCGTGGTTGCTGGCTGCCTTGGTCAGTTGGGGTGTGGCTTTGTTCGAATACTTGCTGCAAGTTCCGGCGAACCGTATCGGCTATACCGCGCTCAGCGTCGGCCAGTTGAAGATCATGCAAGAGGTGATTGCTTTGAGCGTATTCGTGCCGTTCTCGGTGTATTACCTGAAGGAGCCGCTGAAACTGGATTATCTGTGGGCCGGATTGTGTTTGCTCGGCGCGGTGTTTTTTATCTTCAGGGCCAAATTCAATTAAACGAACACGGCAGCGGCCGCAACCACGGAATCCAATATGCTCAGTTACCGACACGGTTTTCACGCCGGCAATTTTGCCGATGTTATGAAGCACAGCCTGCTGGCTCTGACCATCGCAGCGTTGAAGCAGAAACCCAAACCTTTTGTATATATCGATACGCATGCCGGAGCCGGCAAGTACTCGCTTAAATCGGAATTCGCCGAGAAAACCGGCGAGTATCGGCAAGGCATCGTCCGGGTGTGGCGCGAATCGGAACCGCCGGCCGAATTGCGCGACTATCTGGCGGCAGTGCGCGCCGAAAATACCGGCAGGCAATTGGCGCGTTATCCCGGCTCTCCACAGTTGGTGAGGCGCTTGGTCCGGCCCCAAGATCGGTTATTATTGTCCGAATTGCACGGCTCCGACGCGACAGCATTGCAGCAATTGTTCGCCGGAGATAAGCAAGTGGGCGTGGCTAAGGAAGACGGCTTAAACATGCTGCCGAAAAAGTTGCCGCCGATTCAGCGCCGCGGGCTGGTTTTGATCGACCCAAGTTACGAGATGAGAGACGAATACAAAAAAGTGGTCGCCGCTTTGGTAAGCGCCTATCGGCATTTCGCCACCGGTATCTATGCGGTCTGGTATCCGGTCATCGAACGGGCCGCAACCGAAGCTTTCATCGCTAAGCTGGCCGAGACCGGCATTCCCAGGCAATTGCGCATCGAGCACTGCGTTGCTGACGACGGAGCCGGGAGAGGGATGACCGGTTCCGGTATGCTGTTTATCAATCCGCCGTGGCTGTTGGCGAGCCAGGCGCAAACGCTGTTGCCCTGGCTGGACCGGGTCCTGGCTGACGGTGGCGGGCGCTGGAAAGTCGAATGGACTGTGCCAGAGGCCGGTGCGGATAGCGGGTTACGGAAATAGCCATGTTGAGAAAAAATCTCGATTTGATCGTCGTCGGTTTCATCGTGCTGGCGCTCGTTATGTACGACGTGACGCTGGAATTGCTTGGCGAATTGATGCATCTGATGTTCGAGGGTCTGCACGTGGCTTTCGAGTACGTCGAGTTGGGCATTGAGGAGACGGTTGAGCTGGTGTTTCACGTGCTGGACGTCGGCGAGATTATCGAATATTTGTTCGAGTCCGATCGCCACGGTAGCCAAGTCGTGACCTTTTACATCCTGATGTCGATTATCGGTTTCGGATTTTACAAATTGTGGAAAACTCTGCCGCGGCTACACGCGTTTTTAAAACAGCGGCTATTGAATATCTGGGTCCGGCGCAAAACCGAGTTGCAACTGTACTGGTTGTCGCTCACCACCCGCAACAAAGTGGCCCTTGCCATTACCGTAGTGCTCGTCGCATACATCGCCTCGTTTTTCGTGATGTAGCTGCGGCGCTTTACCATACCGTTTTTGAGCTATCCGATGCCATTAGAACAAGTCACGCAATCCATTTTGGCCGGCAACGGCCTGCAAACCCAGGACATAGACCGAGTGATGTCCGCGCTGCTTAGCGCGCCGGTGGATGCCGCCGATATTTATTTTCAGTCCAGCCATTTCGAATCCTGGTCTTTGGAGGGCGGCATCATCAAGGAGGGCAGCCATTCCATCGAGCACGGTGCCGGGGTGCGCGCCGTCAGCGGCGATAAAACCGGATTCGCTTACAGCGATCGGATCGAGTTGCCGATTCTGCTGGAAGCCGCCAACAACGTTAAGGCCATTGTCCGCCATGGACAACAGGCGCAGCGTAGGGTCGAGAGCTATCGCAACGCACCTTGCCTGTACCGGCCCGTGAATCCGCTAAAGTCCTTGGACGATCGGCAAAAAATCGAACTGCTGATGCGGGTTGACCGGGAAACCCGCAAGTTGGATTCACGCATCGAAGAAGTTATGGTCAGTCTGATCGCCGCCTATGACCACGTGCTGATAGCGAACCAAGACGGCTCGTTGGCGGCCGACATCCGGCCGCTGGTGCGGATGAACGTCACCGTGATCATGGCGGCAAACGGTCGACGCGAACAAGGCAGCATGGGCGGCGGCGGCCGTAGCGACTACGCTTACTTTCTGGAGGACGACCGCGGCTTGGAATACGGCAGGGAAGCGGTGCGCCAGGCGCAAATCAATTTACAGGCTCAGGAAGCGCCGGCCGGCAATATGACCGTGGTTTTGGGCTCCGGTTGGCCGGGCATTTTGCTGCACGAAGCCATCGGCCACGGTTTGGAGGGGGACTTCAACCGCAAGGGGACCTCGGCCTTCAGCGGCCGAGTCGGCGAGCGGGTGGCTTCCGATCTGTGCACCGTGGTCGACGACGGCACGCTGCAAGGCCGGCGCGGTTCGTTGAACATCGACGACGAGGGCACGCCGACCGAAAATACCGTATTGATCGAGAAAGGCATTTTGAAAGGCTATATGCAGGATAAGCTGAACGCCCGGCTGATGGGAGTGGCTCCGACCGGCAACGGTCGCCGCGAATCCTATGCCCATCTGCCGATGCCCAGAATGACCAACACCTACATGCTGCCGGGGCAAAGCGATCCGGAAGAAATCATCGCCTCGGTCAAAAAAGGCCTGTATGCGCGTAATTTCGGCGGCGGCCAAGTGGATATCACCTCCGGCAAATTCGTATTCTCGGCCAGCGAAGCCTACCTGATCGAAAACGGCAAAATCACCCGGCCGGTGAAAGGCGCCACGCTGATCGGCAACGGCCCCGACGTACTGACTAAAGTATCGATGGTGGGCAACGATATGGCGCTGGACAGCGGTGTCGGCACCTGCGGCAAAGACGGGCAAAGCGTTCCAGTCGGCGTCGGCCAGCCGACGCTGAAAATCGATGGATTAACGGTCGGCGGCACCGGCGTCTGAAGCAAACAACTGCGAACGTATCGGCCTTCGCTCGTAACGATTAAACAAGAGATTTACCGTGCAAAACCAGCAAGAAATCAATCGATTAAAAGATGTTGTCCAGCAATTGTTGGACGAGGCCAGGTCGCAAGGCGCCACTGCCGCGGAAGCGGCGTTCAGCGTCGATAACGGCCTGTCGGTATCGGCTCGCCTTGGCGCAGTGGAAACCGTGGAATACCATTGCGACCAAGGTATCGGCGTCACGGTATATTTCGGCAAAAAGAAAGGCTCGGCCAGTACCAACGACATTTCAGCGGGATCGTTGAAGGAAACCGTCAAAGCGGCGTGCAGTATTGCCCGCTATGCCAGCGAAGACGAGTTTGCCGGGCTGCCCGATCCGGAGTTGCTGGCCACCGAGTTTCCCGATCTGGATTTGAATCATCCTTGGGCCTTGAACGCCGAGCAGGCTATCGACGTGGCGATCGAATGCGAAAATGCCGCGCGCGAATATAGTTCGGCGATCAGCAATTCCGAGGGGGCTTCGGTCAATACCCATCAGGGCACTAGGGTGTTCGGTAATTCCTTGGGTTTTTTGCAAGGCTACCAGTCCAGCCGCCATTCTTTGAGCTGTTCCGTGCTGGCGGGTAGCGGCGATTCGATGCAGCGCGATTATTGGTATAGCGTGGCGCGTAGCCCGCTCGATTTGGAATCCGCCGCGCAGGTCGGCGAAAAAGCCGCACAACGTACGTTGGCCCGGCTTGGGGCGCGGACTCTCGGGACTCGGCAATGCCCGGTGTTGTTTGCGCCGGAAATGGCTTCCGGTTTGATCGGCGCCTTGCTGGGCGCGATCAGCGGCGGCAGCCTTTACCGAAAATCTTCGTTTTTATTGGATAGTCTGGGTACGCGGGTATTGCCCGAGTTTGTGCGGATACACGAGCAACCGTTGTTGACGTGCGCACTAGGCAGTGCCAGCTACGATGCGGAAGGCGTGGCAACGCGGGCGCGCGACATTGTCTGCAACGGTATTTTGAAATCTTACATTCTCAGCACTTATTCCGCTCGCAAACTGGGCATGCAGACCACCGGTAATGCCGGCGGCGTGCATAACCTGATTGTCGAGCCGGGCGGACGCGATTTTGCCGATATGCTGAAGCTGTTGGATACCGGTTTGTTGGTAACCGAATTAATGGGACAGGGCGTTAATCGCGTTACCGGAGATTATTCGCGCGGAGCGTCCGGGTTTTGGGTTGAGAACGGCACGATTCAATTTCCGGTACAGGAGATCACGATCGCCGGTAACCTGAAGGAAATGCTGCGCAATATCGTCGCGATTGGCAAAGACGTGGACTTGCGCGGTAACATTCGGGTCGGTTCCATCTTGGTGGAGCGGATGGCCATCGCCGGCGAGTAGCCGTTGCCGTTTTGGTTGTGGGAATCTGTTTGCTACGGAAGCCGGGAATATGTCCGGCTTCCGTGTACGGATAGTCTAGGCTTTACGGCGTAAACCAAGCCAGCCGACAAGGCTGGAGCCAAATAACCATATTGTTGCGGGTACAGGAACTGCTGCGATCTCTGCTAACACCGCGTAATGAACTTGGGATTGGGCGCCGTCGACCAGCGACACGAAGGCAAAATCGTTGAAAGGATCGTAATCTTCGGTATGGAAACGCCAGTCGAAACTGAATGACTCGCCGGCCAAGGCCGTTAACGCAAACGTATAAAGTTCGCCGTCGGAGCCGGACTCGTTTGCGGAGTTAGCGTAGCTTGAGGTATCGACGGCTGTAGTCGGATCGGTTCTCAAGTATTGTCCATAACCGGCAAGGTCGAGAAAGGACTCTACGCCCGAATCGCCTTCGTCGCTGACCCCGATAATCACTGTGCCGGTAAAATCTGCGGCAAATGTATAGTTGAAGGTTTGAAGGCCGGAGTCTCCGAAACTGGGTACAAAAATCGTTTCCGCGTGGGCAATGCCGGTTGCGGCCAGCGTTAAAAGTATTCCGAATAGGCAGTGTTTCATTGTATGCTCCAATTGAACTGAGATTGATAGGAATCTCTCCCCTTGAGGCTTTCAGCAGAAATCGGGCCAATAAAAATTATTCAAATAATTTCATGGCTTTATCTGGTTTTTGGCTTGGTGTCCAAAGCGAGTTTGTAAAAACGGTCGACGGTTCGCCGGTTGGGTCGATTAGCAGGCTAAAGGGATTGGTCGCCGTCGGATCGGGGCGGCAGCGAATCCAAAATCTCTTCGATTAATTTCGGTCCTCGGTAAATCAAGCCGCTATATATTTGGATCAAGCTGGCTCCGGCATCGAATTTCTCTTCGGCGTCTGCGGTGCAGAGAATGCCGCCGGCGGCGATAATCGGGATACGGTTTTGCAGTGCATCGGCCAGGCCCTTCACCACGTTAGTTGCGGCATCCTTGACCGGCGCGCCGCTCAAGCCGCCGCTTTGTTCGGCGTGAATGTGGCCTTGGATTTTGTCGCGTGCGATCGTGGTGTTGGTCGCGATGACGCCATCAATGTCGAAATCCAACAACAGGCTGGCGATGTGCCGGATTTCGGCATCGTTCAGATCGGGTGCGATTTTCACCGCAATCGGCGTGTATTTGCCGTGTTGGGCGTGCAACAGGCGTTGCTCGTTTTTCAGCGCTTCCAGCAGACGCTTGATTTCGTCGCCTTGTTGTAACTGGCGTAGATTTTTCGTATTCGGCGAGGAGATATTGATCGTAATATAGCTGGCGGCGGCGTAACTCTTGCGTAAGCCAATCAGGTAATCTTCGGTTGCCTGCTCCAGCGGCGTATCGGCATTTTTGCCGATATTGATGCCCAGAATACCTGTGTGGCGCCGCTTGCCGGCTTGTTCCAGCAGGTGGTCTATGCCCAGGTTGTTGAAACCCATCCGATTGATGATGGCTTGGTATTCCGGTAAGCGAAACAGGCGCGGTTTGGGATTTCCGGGTTGTGGCCTAGGGGTTACCGTGCCGATTTCGATGAAGCCGAAGCCTAATGCCGCGAGTGCATCGATGTAATCGCCGTTTTTATCCAAGCCGGCGGCCAGGCCCAGCGGATTCTCGAACTTCAAGCCCATGACCTCAACCGCCCGGCTTTCCGAATGGGCTTTGATCAAATTCGACAGGCCGCTCAAATGCGCCAGCTTTAACAAGTCCAGCGTCACGTGATGCGCTGTTTCCGGATCGAGAGAAAAGAGTAAAGGGCGGATTGCGGGATAAAAATTCATGATTTAGCGTGTTCGATTCGGCGAATAAGGAGTTGGATCGACGTGGGTTGGGCGTTGCAATACCAAGTCGGCCAGCAATTGCGCCGCTGCCGGACCCATGACCAAGCCGTTACGGAAGTGGCCGGCGTTGATATAAAGATTTTCGAGGTCCGGATGGCGGCCGATGTAGGGGATGCCCTGCGGGCTGCCGGGGCGGAGACCGGCCCAATGGTGGCTGACCGGGTAATCTTTCAGGGTTGGCAGCAGTTGCGTGGCAAACCGGTAGAGCTGGTCGCGGGCCTGTTCCGTAGTGGTTTTGCTGAAACCGGCCTGTTCGACTGTGCTGCCGGCCAGAATTTTGCCGTCGCGGCGCGGAATCAAATACTGGTCGCCGTCCAGTGCCATAAATTGCAGCGTGTCCGGTTTGGCGTCGAAGAGCAGCATTTGGCCGCGGACCGGTTTAATGTCGATGTCGACCGGCCAATCCGGCAATAAATTGTTTAAAAATTCGCTTGTCCAGGCGCCGGTGCTGACGACCAATTCGTTCACGGCAAATCGGCCGTGTCTGGTTTTTACTCCGGCGATGCGGCGATTGACGATGTCGATTTGCTCGATTTCGGTATCGTTGATGAATTGAGTGCCGAGTTGGGACAGGTGTGCGGATAGGGATTTCAACAGGCGCGGATTGCGGGCCTGGGCTATGCCGGGCAGCCAGATCGGCCGCTCGAATCGGGTCGTGAGCGCTGAGGTCAGTTCGGCGGGGATGGTGGTTTGGCATGCCACCTTGTAGTGTCCGCACCAATCTATCGCGGCTTCAAGGTCTGGGGTTTTGCAAATCAACATGCCGCATGGTTGCCATTCCGGGTCGATTCCGGTCCTTTCCAGCAGTTCCGCGCTCAATTCCGGATACAGTTTCAGGCTCTGTATCGCCAGCTCGGAAATGGCCGGAGCCTGTCGCCACGGATAAATCGGCAGCAATATGCCGCCGCCGGCCCAGGAAGATTCCAGACCGGGCCCGGATTTGTCGATGATTGCGGCTTCGCGTCCGGCGTTGTGGAATTCGCGGGCGGCAAGTTGGCCGCTAATGCCGGCGCCGATGATCAAAATGTCAAGGTGGTGGGTCATGCGGAATAGGAGGAATGTCGGGCTATGGTTGCCTTTTTAAGGTACCACGAAGCCGCGGTGCTCGGTAGGCTTGAGGTGTTTGTGTTGTCTGTGTTAAAAAGCAAAAGAATGTTGTTTATTTTTGACAATTTTTGATTTTGGATTACAAGTTTTCTATATCCATTTGAAATTAATGTATTTTTTTTGAGTGAAAAAATAAGCTCAAAACTTGTATGGCTGGTATTTTGCTGCTATTATTGCCCGCGTGAAGAAATCCTGTGTTGCTATAAAGCCAATTCAGTCTTAACAATAACAACCCTTGGGGGGGAACAACAATGAGTTTTACTAAAACCAAACTAGCGCTGGGCGTTGCCGCAGCGACTTTGACAATGGCTGGAGCGATGGTTGCCCCGCAAGCCCAAGCAGCTGACAACAAAGCCGAGCGCGTTGCCGACGCCGCCGCCAGAAAGGCTGAAGCGTTGGAAGCGCAAATGGAACAAATGAACAGCATGATGCAGCAGATGCAAGCCGAGTTGAGCCGCGTCAAATCTGCCGCTGCGAAAGACACTACCGAAACCGCCAAAATTCAAGAGCTGGACCAGTGGATGGCTTCTGTTAAAGCTGCTCCGGCCGCTTCCGGCGCTAAAGACAACTTGGTTGCGGTGCGCGGCGGTTGGACTCGTCTGGATCAATCCAGAAAAGCAGGCGCTAACCAGCCGGGAGCTATCTTAAGCGGTTCTGATTTGTTGTCTGATAACGGAAACGCAGACGGCTTCTACTTTGGTGGTGCTTTCGATTTCAACGTTAACAACGATTTGTTCGGTTTGATGGATGACACATCATTTGGAATCGAGTTGGGTGTTGAGTATTCCGAATTTGGTACGGGTACAAACAATTTGACAGGTACCTATGCTCAGGCTTTAACGGGAGTGGCTGGCACGGCGGTAAATCCGGGAACCTCAACTGACAATCGTTTGCGCATCAATGCCTCTCCTAAAATCAAATTCATGCACGGCAGCAAATTGCGTCCGTGGATCATTCCGGTGGGTCTGGAGTTGAACATCCTGGGTGTTCCTTCGCGTGCGGTTTCCGTTCTCAATTCAGGTATGCAGTTCGGCGGTGGTTTGGAATACGAATTGTTCAGAGGTATCGTTCTGGGTTCCGACGTGCGCTACCACTATTCAACCAGCAAAATCGATGGCACAGAGACCGATGGTTTCAGCGCCGGCGGTTCTGTAGGTTTCAAATTCTAAATTCTCAAGCAAATTTGCTTGATCGCAAAAAGGGAAGGCTCAGCCTTCCCTTTTTTTATGCCGTAAAGACTTTGCTATACTGCCGCGCCCCGGCACTGCTGATGAGGTCGTGCTTGTCCAGTCGCATCTATTTAAGAAGGCAATGAAGTCTCTTTATCCCGAAATCACCCCATTCCATACCTTTTTTCTGGAAACCGGCAGCGACCATCGCGTCTATGTCGAGCAATCCGGCAATCCGGCCGGGATTCCGGCGATATTTTTGCACGGCGGTCCCTGTTCCGGCACCAAGCCCGACCATCGGCGTTTCTTCGATCCCAAGTGTTACCACATCATTTTGATGGACCAGCGCGGATGCGGGCTGTCGGAGCCGTTCGGAGAGTTGTCGGGTAACACGACACAAGATTTGCTGGCCGATATGGAGCGTATTCGCGAGCGCTTGGGTATCCGCCAGTGGCTGTTGTTCGGCGGCTCCTGGGGCGGAGCCTTGGCCTTGCTTTACGCCCAGCGGTATCCGGAACGAGTGTCGGCTATGATTCTACGCGGGGTTTTCCTGGCCCGGCGCCTCGATATGGACTGGTTTCTCAGTGTAAATGGCGTGAGCCGGATCTATCCGGAATTGTGGCAGAAGTTGCAGGATAATCTACCGGATTTGCCGGGCGGTACCATGCTGGAGCGCTTCTGCGAAGCGGTATTTAATGCCGATATGGAGGTGGCAAAGCGTGCGGTAGGACTATGGCAGGCATGGAGTGGGCAAGTGGCGCTAGGCAACGATTACCAAGAAAGTCTGGAAGCGGTTAGCGAAAAAATGCTGCGCCAAGTCAAGATGGAGTTGCACTATGCCGCCCATGATTATTTTATCTCCGAAAATCAGGTGTTGGCCGATTGTGCCGGTCTAGGCCGAATTCCAGCGATCATAATCCACGGCCGTAACGATTTGACGTGCCCTATCGAATCGGGTTGGCGGTTGCATCGGGCGTTGCCGCAAGCGCATTTTCGGGTTTTGCCCAATGCCGGCCATATTGCCCGCGGCGATGAAATGATCGATGCCTTGGTGTCGGCTAGCGATGAAATGGCAGCGGTTTTGGCTTAATATGGCGGATATCAGGCGGATTGTGATCGGCATGACGGGGGCTACCGGTGCGATTTACGGTGTGCGGATGTTGGAAATCTTGCGCGCACGCGGCGGCTGGGAGACTCATTTGGTTATCTCGTCCGCGGGTTTGGTCAATCTGAAGTACGAATTGGATATGGACCGGGCCGAACTATACCGAATGGCCGATTTTACCCACGGCATCAACGACATCGCATCGTGTATCGCCAGTGGATCGTTCAAAACCGAAGGCGTGGTGATTGCGCCTTGCTCGATGAAGACTCTAGCCGCCGTAGCTCACGGATTCGGAGACAATTTGATTTCCCGGGCGGCGGACGTGGCGCTCAAGGAGCGGCGGAAAACAGTGTTGGTGCCGCGGGAGACGCCGTTGAATCTGGCGCATATCCGCAACATGGCTGCGGTGACTGAAATGGGCGGTATTATCTTTCCGCCAATGCCGGCCTTCTACAACAAGAGCGATTCGTTGCGCGCAATGGTGGATGAAGGGGTGGGTCGCATCCTGGAAATGTTTGGCGTCGATGCGTGCGGCTTATACAAGCCTTGGACCGGTCTGGGCGGCTGAATGCCGTCTATCCCGCGCCGGATTAAGGTTTTTCGCCCGGAAATAGCTGCTCTTCAATTGACAGGGCGCCACGTTCTGATTTAGAGTTGCCCCACTCGCTTTAACCGCCCACTGACAAAGGCTTGCGGCGCTCTCGATTTGGCGACAAAAGAGAGGTTTACGGTAGGGGTGGGTCTTAAAAACAATAACTGTAACTACAACAATCGGAGCACATAAATATGGCAAGACCATTAATTCAAATGGCGTTGGACTCTTTGGATTTCGACCAAACCGTAGCTTTGGCAGATAAAGTAGCGCCTTACGTCGACATCTTTGAAATCGGTACCCCTTGCATCAAATATAACGGTATTAACTTGGTGAAAGAACTGAGAAACCGTTACCCAGACAAATTGTTGTTGGTCGACCTGAAAACCATGGACGCCGGCGAATACGAAGCAGGCGCGTTCTATGCGGCCGGCGCAGACATTTGCACCGTACTGGGCGTATCCGGCCTGGCCACCATTGGCGGCGTAATCAAAGCAGCGAAAAAACACGCTGCCGAAGTCCAAGTCGACCTGATCAACGTGCCTAACAAAGCCGAGTGCGCACGCGAATCCGCTAAATTGGGCGCGCAAATCATGGGCGTTCACACCGGTCTGGACGCGCAAGCGGCTGGCCAAACTCCGTTCGGAGATTTGAACGAAGTTACTTCTTTGGGTCTGAACGTTCGCGTTTCCGTTGCCGGCGGTATCAAACCAGCCACGATTGACCAAACCGTCAAAGCCGGTGCGAACATCATCGTCGTCGGTGCGGCTATCTACGGTGCGCCATGCCCTGCAACCGCTGCTCGCGAAATTCGCGAACTGGTTGACGCTGCAGCTGCATAAGCCAACGTTGGCAACGCCTAGTTTCTAGGAAATACTGAGGACGGGTGGTTCGCGCCACTCGTCCTTTTGTTTGTTATATCCCCAGTTTTTTAGCGTGGCCCCGATCAAGGGTCTGCTAGCATCAATTCAAAGATTCAATTAGGAGACCAACATGCCTTCGCGTCGAGACTTAGCGAACGCCATCCGCGCACTTAGCATGGACGCGGTACAGAAAGCCAATTCAGGACACCCTGGAGCCCCGATGGGGATGGCCGATATCGCCGAAGTACTGTGGAACGATTTTCTGAACCACAACCCGAACAACCCGAAATGGGCCAACCGCGACCGCTTCGTGCTGTCCAACGGCCACGGCTCCATGCTGATTTACTCGTTGTTGCACCTGTCGGGCTACAACCTGCCGATCGACGAACTGAAACAGTTCCGTCAACTGCACTCGAAAACCCCGGGCCATCCGGAATACGGCTACACCGACGGCGTCGAAACCACCACCGGCCCGCTGGGCCAAGGCATCACCAATGCCGTCGGTTTCGCCATTGCCGAACGTGCCCTGGCCGGCCAATTCAACCGCCCAGGCCACGACATCGTCGACCACCACACCTACGTATTCCTGGGTGACGGCTGCTTGATGGAAGGTATCTCCCACGAAGCCTGCTCGCTGGCCGGCTCGATGAAACTGGGCAAACTGATCGCCTTCTACGACGACAACAACATCTCCATCGACGGCGAAGTCCGCGGTCACGGCAACGTTACCGGCTGGTTCCTGGACGATACCCCGAAACGCTTCGAAGCCTACGGCTGGCACGTCATCCCCAAAGTCGACGGCCACAACGCCGACGCGGTGAAAAAAGCCATCGAAGAAGCCAAAAAAGTCACCGACAGACCGAGCATCATCTGCTGCCAAACCACCATCGGTTTCGGCTCGCCGAACAAACAAGGCAAAGAAGAATGCCACGGCGCCGCCCTGGGTGAAGCCGAAGTCGCCGCCACCCGCGAAAACTTGGGCTGGTCGCATGCGCCATTCGAAATTCCGGCCGACATCTACGCCGGTTGGGACGCCAAAGCCAAGGGCGACCGTTTGGAAAGCGCCTGGAACGACAAATTCGCCGCTTATAAAGCCGCGCATCCGGAACTGGCCGCCGAATTCGAACGCCGCATGGCCGGTAAACTGCCTGCCGACTGGGCCGAAAAAGCCAACGCCTTCATCGCCGACGTCAACGCCAAAGCCGAAACCATTGCCAGCCGCAAAGCCTCGCAAAACACCCTGAACGGCTTCGGCCCGTTGCTGCCGGAACTGATGGGCGGCTCCGCCGACCTGGCCGGCTCCAACCTGACCCTGTGGAAAGGCTGCAAAGACATCAATGCGACCGGCCACGACGGCAACTACGTCTACTACGGCGTACGCGAATTCGGCATGAGCGCCATCATGAACGGCATCACCCTGCACGGCGGCTTCAAAGCCTACGGCGCCACCTTCCTGATGTTCTCGGAATACGCCCGTAACGCCCTGCGCATGGCCGCCCTGATGAAAGCGCCGACCATCTTCGTCTACACCCACGACTCCATCGGCCTGGGCGAAGACGGCCCGACCCACCAACCGGTCGAACAAACCGCCACCCTGCGCATGATACCCAACATGCACGTCTGGCGCCCCTGCGACGCGGTCGAGTCTGCCGTCAGCTGGAAAGCCGCGATCGAACGCACCGACGGCCCGAGCACCCTGATCTTCTCCCGGCAAAACCTGCCGCACATGGCGCGCAGCCAAGCCCAGATCGACGCCATCGGCAAAGGCGGCTACGTTCTGAGCGGCGAAGGCAACCCGGACGCCATCATCATCGCTACCGGCTCCGAAGTCGAACTGGCGGTGAAAGCGGCCGAAGCGTTGAAAGCCAAAGGCAAAAACATCCGCGTAGTGTCCATGCCGTCGACCAACGTGTTCGAAGCGCAGGATCAAGCCTACAAAGACAGCGTCCTGCCGCCAAGTGTGACCAAACGCGTCGTCGTCGAAGCCGGGGTCACCGACAGTTGGTGGAAATATGCCGGCAGCCAAGGCCGCGTCGTGGGCTTGGACCGTTTCGGCGAATCGGCCCCGGCCGGCCAACTCTTCAAAGAGTTTGGCTTCACCGTGGACAATGTCGTCGCTAACGTCGAAGCAGTGCTTTAAACTAAGAGGTTGTAAAACACGCGCCCTTGCCGGTTTGCCGGCAAGGGTTTAGTTCGAATGGTAAAGTAAGGTGGGGAATATGAAAGACATTAAACTCGCTGCTGTAGCTTTTGTTGTATCAATGTTCGCCGTGCCGTCCGTATGGGCGGTTGATTACCCGGCGGCAGATTTTCAGCCAAAAGTTGTCTACCGTGATCCTTCTATCGTCGAGGTTGCCCCGGCACCGGCGAGCGCCGCAGCAACCGCAAACGTAGCAACGCCATGCGTTAACCAGCAACAACAGGCTGAGGCCGATCCGAAATATCCGGCCGCCAATTTTCAGCCTAAGGTTGTCTACAGCGGTTCTGGTTCGTAACGTGGCGAACGGTTTTGTGGCACTCTCTCGGTAGTGGGTCGCCGCTGTTGGTGTGTAGGCCGCAACATATAAAAATTATTACATTCAGGAGTATTCTCAAATGACAACAAGCAGTTTGATGAATAGCCTATTCGGCTTTTTATTCGACAAACCAACAGATGACGGTAGCTGGCTGGATGCTGATTCGAGCGTCGCCACTGGCGATGGCCAACTGACCGGCGTCGCTCGTTATTTACAAAAACTCGAGCCGCCGAAGCCGGAGCTGGACGAAAACGGCGAGCCATTGACCGGGGTGGCGAAGTATCTGGCTATGCAGCGCCAGGCCGAACAAGTAGTGCAGCCTGCCGCTGAAGAAGTTGAGGTCGAGTCGGTTGCCGAAGAAGTCGAAGAAGAATTAGAAGCAGTGGCTGTGGAAGTCGAGAGCGAGCCCGCTCCAGCGCCGACCGGCGTCGAGAAATATCTCAGCCAGCAGGCGGATAATCCGGTAACCCGCGTTACCAAATACTTAATCAAAGAATCGATACAAGCCAAGGCTGCGCCGGTAACTGGCGTATCCAAGTACGTCACCAGGCATGACCGTGAAGAGCCGGGTGTGACAGGGGTGGCCAAGTACGTTATTCGCCAGAATATGGCGCAGCAGCCTGCAGTGACCGGGGTAGCCAAGTATGTGTTGAAAAAGGGGCTTGCGGCAAAAGACGCGCCTTTGGCAACTTCGGTCAGTAAATATCTGGCCAAGCAAGCTTTGGTAATCAAGGATGCGCCGGTCATTACCGGAGTCGAGAAATATTTGATCCGCCAGGAACGTCTGCTGAAAGCGCAAGAGCCGGCAACCGGCGTAGCCAAATTTCTTGCCGAACAAGCGCTGGCTGCAAAGAAAGCCGCGGCGGCGGCGTTGGTTGCACGCTACGTTGAAGCCGAAGCGAAATTACAAGCCGAGAAGGCTGAGGCCCTGAGGAGCCAGCCGCAAGCTGAAGATTTGATTGCTGATGCCGAGGTGGCGGTCGAAGGCTCGGCGGTCGATCGCTACCTGGCGCGGCAGGCCGCCGCCCAGGATAGTGCGCCCAAGCCGACCGGTGTGGCTAAATATTTAGCCCGCCAAGTACAATTGCAAAGCCAGGCCGAGCCATTGACCGGTGTGGCGCGTTACTTGGTAAAACAGGCGATTGCCGCCAAGCAAATGCCGACTCCTACCGGAGTCGCCAAATATGTTGCGAAGCAACGCTTGGTTGTCAATCCGGTCCAGCCGCTCAGCTCGGTAGCCAAATACGTGGCCAAACACGAGGCTGAGGAAAAGGCGGCCGGCGAAGTGACAGGCGTGGCCAAATATATGGCCAAGCAAGACGTCCGGCAAGTCGAATCCGCGGCTGTTTCCGGTGTGGCCAAGTATGTTGCGCGGCAGGCTTTGAGTGACGGCGAAGCCCCGTTCGCCAGGACGACCGGCGTCGAAAAGTATTTGCGTAATCAAGCTTAGCTGTTTGTACTGCGATTAAGCCGGCATCTCGTAAGGGATGCCGGCTTTTTTGTCTCTAGGGTTTCTGTCCGGTAAAGGGCGCGGCCGATACAGCAAGCGAAAACTGTATTATTATTGCCTGCCGTAATTAGCTTCAGAGATTCCGATGCGCCTCTTGATTCGCTGCCTTCCGCTTGTATTTGCTCCCCTAGCTGCGGCTCAGGCTGCTCCGGACGAACCGGCTCCAGTGCCTGAGCCACCGGATTTGCCGGCCCCGGTGCAATCGGGCGAGGAGATGGAGCCGGATATCACGATCATCCGTAAAGGCAAGGATACGATCCAGGAATTTCGCCGCAACGGCAAACTGTATATGGTCAAGATTCAGCCTCAGGTCGGACCGCCCTACTATATGCTCGATACCAACGGCGACGGCGAGCTGGACGTGAAGAAGAACGACTTGGACGAAAACACCAATATCAATAAATGGACCTTGTTCGAGTGGGATTGGCCTTGACGATTACGGCGCCCCTGGTGCGACCTTCCTGCGGACGGGCGCCGAGCGTTGCTATTCCGAAACCTTGAGCAGCCAGCCTTCTTCGGCGCTGCACTTTTCGAATTTTGCTTTCAAAGTGACCGATACCCGTACTGTGGCATTCTTAATGTCGGCGGGTAATTTGCCTTTAACCAGGTAAAACGTGTCTTTATCTTCCACCGTTATCGGTATCGGCTGTTGTTTGATGCTGACATGAATGTGGCCGGGGCCGTTGCTGCCGGACGCGGCAAATGAAAATTCCGTTCCGGGCGTCACAGTGGACAAATGCTCGGGTTTGATCCGGCTGACTTTGGCGCGGATGCAGCCGGATTCGCTGGCGTTTCCGCCGTGGCCGATATGTCCTGTCGATTGGCTCCAGCTCGGGTAGTTAAACCCGAGAGCCAGCAGTGCCGCGAGAATTTTTGAAGTTTGCATGGTTCCCCCGTGTTTTGATAATTATTATTGCCCAGCGCCATCGATTATAGGGCCGGGGTCGGGAAGTTTGAAGTTCGGGGTGTCGTTAGCGGCCCAGATTGCGCGATTGATGTTTCGCTACAAATTGATTACATTGGAATTTGCGGGTTGCGGTCCGTTTTCATAACAATAAATAAAAAGGAAGGGCGGGGTATGTATTTTTTAGCGAAGCTATTCGGAATTTTAACCTTGGTTTGGTTCTATATGACGGCCAAAAACCAGAATGCGCCTTTGATCAATTGGTCGATTATCGGTCTGGTCGGTTATTGGTTGACGTGGTGGCTGGCCAAGTTCTTTGTATTGGAGCCATTATCCAAGTTGGTAGCCAAGCACTCGGTGATGGAAATGGTTTTGACTCAAGTCCCGGTGGTTTGTGCCGTATTGGCTTGTGTTTTGATCCGCAAGAAGTTGATAGCCAGCATTTCTGCGAATTAGTGCGTCCGCACAATGCCTAAAGTTGTAGTTGTCACCGGGGCCGCCCGGCGTATCGGAGCCGCTTGTTCCAGGATGTTACATGCCGCAGGCTACAACGTGGTGTTGCACTATAAAAACTCGGAGGCCGACGCGCTAGCCCTTTGCCAAGCGCTAAATGCGATTCGGAGCGATTCGGCGGTTCCGGTCAAGGCGGATTTACAGGGAATGAGCGGTATTGAGCGGTTGGCGGCGGGCGCTGTATCGGCTTGGGCTGGGGTGGATGCTTTGGTGAACAGTGCTTCCGTGTTTTATGCGCGACCGGTCGGCCAAGTGACCGAGCAAGACTGGGAGTTGACTCTCGCCGCCAATTTGAAAGCGCCGTTTTTTCTGTCGCAAGCTTTATATGCTTCGCTGAGGGCTAGGCGCGGATGTATCGTAAATATCGCTGATATCCACGGCGAAGCCGGTTTGCCGGGTTTCCCCGTCTACAGTATTGCCAAAGCCGGGTTGTTGGCTATGACGCGTTGTTTGGCCAAAGACATGGCGCCGGACGTCCGGGTCAATGCCGTGTCTCCAGGTGCCATTTTGTGGCCGGAGCAAGGCGGCTCCGAAGCGGAACGCGTTGCGATTCTGGATAAAGTGGCGTTACGCCGCTGCGGCGAGGCTGACGACATTGCGAAAACGGTGAGATTTCTGCTTGAGGATGCCGGCTACATCACCGGGCAAACGATCAATGTCGACGGTGGCCGAAGTCTGTATCGTTAGGGGCGGCGTTTTTCTAATTTCCGCATTTGCCGAATGCTGAGCAGGCGTAGTTTAGTCTTGCTCTGAACTTTCCAGTTTTCGTTGCCTAATTTCGCGTTTGTCGAACTTTTGCCACAAATCGGCGTAGCTAACTTTGGTGATGGGGTGCGTCAAGTTGGGTGCTATTTCGGCCAACGGTTGTAATACGAAAGCGTATTTCTCGATTTCGTCCCTAGGGATTTGCAGGCGGCCGTCATTGATAATTTCGTCGCCGTAAAGTATCAAGTCCAGATCCAAAGTTCTAGCTGAAAACTTTTGGCTATCCCTGCTGCGGCCGTGGTCCAACTCCACCTGTCTGAGTAATTTGGCGACGCTTTTGGCCGGCAGTTCGGAGTGAAACCCGACAACCAGATTGTAAAAGCTGTCGCCGACGAAGCCGACCGGTTCGCTTTCGTAGATGCTGGATACCGTTAATTCGCCGAATAAGTCGCGCAGCGCATTCAGGCTCGACGGAATGTGGATTTCCTTGTCGATGTTGCTGCCGATGCTGATATATCCGGTGGGCATCGCGCTATCTTTGGCCGCGTTCGATGATGATGCCGACATCGCGCGCCCGGCTGATGGCGCCCTTTTTGTTCAGCGTGATTTTGATCCAGGGAATTTTGAATTCGCCGAGCAGAATGTTGGCGACTTCCTCGATTAGGGTTTCCACCAAGTAAAATTCACTGCGTTCCACGAAGTCCACTACCCGGTCCGAGACGGTTTTGTAGTCGAGAGCGTGGGCGATGTCGTCGCTGGCGGCCGCTTTGCGAATGTCGCAGCCCATTTCGATATCTAAAATGACTTTTTGTTTGATTTTCCGTTCCCAGTCGTAAATTCCTATCACGGTGTCTATTTCGAGGCCGCCTAAAAAGATGATGTCCATCGTTGCTTTCCGGTTATTATATTTCGTAACAAAATTGCCGCAGTATCGAGTAAATGGCTGCGCTGTACAAGCATTGATGTGAGGTTGGCTGAATGATGGATTGGTTGTTGGTGCCGGTGGCCTACTTGGCCGGTTCGGTATCGAGTGCGATTATTGTCTGTAAAATGATGGGCTTGGCCGATCCACGTGAAAATGGTTCCGGCAATCCCGGAGCGACCAATGTGATGCGCATCGGCGGCAAAAAAGCTGCGGCGATCACGCTGGTCGGCGATGCGCTAAAAGGTTTGTTACCGGTGTTGGTTGCCAAAGCATTGGTGGTCGATAGCTTGGTATTGTCCGCGGTGGTGTTTGCCGCTTTCATTGGTCATTTGTATCCGGTATTTTTTCAATTTAAAGGCGGCAAGGGTGTCGCGACTTCGTTGGGCGTGACGTTGGGAGTGACTTGGCTGTTGGGCGTGGCTGTCGCCGGAACTTGGTTTATCGTCTATAAGTTGGGCAAAATCTCGTCGTTATCTGCACTGGTGGCCGCGACCTTGGCTCCGATCTACACCTGGCTGATTGTCGGTGATGCGTATTTGACGGCCACGTTTACTTTAATAGCCCTGATTTTGCTTTGGCGCCACAAAAGCAACATCCAACGGCTTTTGGCCGGTCAGGAGTCCTGATCACAACTGCGGTAGCTGTTCCATCGGCCAGCGCGGCCGGGCAAAGATTTCCAGGTTTTGTGTTTGTCCGGCCATCAAGCGTTGGCCGCCGGCATAAGCGATCATGGCGCCATTGTCGGTGCAGAAGTCCGGTCGCGGGAAATAGATCTTAATGTTTGCGCTGTCGGCCATCGCCGATAGTTGTCGGCGAATTTCCCGGTTGGCGCTGACGCCGCCGGCAACAACCAGGGTTTTCATGCCGGTCAGTTGAATTGCGCGGCGGCATTTGATGGTCAAAGTCTCGGCAACCGCCTGTTGAAAGGCAAAAGCGATGTCGGCTTTGTCTTGCGGGGATTGGCCGGTTTCGTTCAATGCGTTCAAGGTGAATGTTTTAAGGCCGCTGAAACTAAAATCTAAGCCAGGGCGGTCGGTCATGGGTCGAGGGAATTTGAAGCGGGGGTGGCCTTGGTTGGCTAGTTCCGCTAATTTGGGGCCTCCGGGGTAGTCGAGGCCTAACATTTTTGCGGTTTTGTCGAATGCTTCGCCGGCAGCGTCGTCCAGCGATTCGCCCAGTAAACGGTAGTTGCCGATGCCTTGTACTTCGATCAACATGGTGTGGCCGCCGGAAATCAACAGCGCGACAAACGGGAATGCTGGCGAAGTATCCTCCAGCATGGGCGCCAGCAAATGGCCTTCCATGTGGTGGACGGCAATGGCCGGTATCTGCCAAGCCCAGGCCAGGCTCCTGGCTGTGGCGGCTCCGACAAGCAGCGAGCCCATTAAGCCTGGGCCGGCCGTGTAAGCGATACCGTTGATGTGCTTGGCTTGCAAGTCGGCTGCGGCCAGCACGGTTTTGATTAATGGAACCAGTTTGCGGATATGGTCGCGCGACGCCAGTTCCGGTACTACGCCGCCGTATTCGGCGTGGGTGGCGATCTGGCTGAATAGGGTGTGGGCAATCAACCCTCGGTTGGCGTGGTAAACCGCGACCGCCGTTTCGTCGCAAGAGGTTTCTATGCCGAGAACAAACATTAGTTTTTGGAATAAAAGATATTTGTGAGTATAATCGGCCGTTTTCGGTGGGCAAGGTTCGCCGATAGCTTGAAAAGATACTAACACAATTCGGATTATTGATAATGCCATCAGTTAAAGTTAAAGAAAACGAACATTTCGACATTGCGATTCGCCGCTTCAAACGCGCTTGTGAAAAGGCTGGCGTGTTGGCTGAAGTCCGTCGCCGCGAGTTCTACGAAAAACCGACTACCGAGCGCAAACGTAAAGGTGCCGCAGCGGTAAAGCGTCATTTGAAGAAGTTGGCTCGCGAGCGTTATGCGTTGAAAAATTTGCGCCGCGGCCGTCCGCAAGTTTAAGGCTGTTAAATGGATGTGTTGAAGGAGCGTATCAAGGAAGATATGAAAGCCGCGATGAAAAGCGGCGACAAGGCTCGGCTCGGTGTTATTCGTATGATCTTGGCTGCGATCAAGCAAGTCGAGGTTGATGAACGAATCGAGTTGAGCGATGATCGAGTTATTTCTGTTCTCGACAAAATGCTTAAGCAGCGCCGCGAGTCGATCAAGCAGTTCCGCGATGCCGAGCGCCACGATCTGGCCGATATCGAAGAGGCCGAGATTGTGGTGATTCAGGATTTTCTGCCGCAGCAACTCACCGATGCCGAGATCGATGGCATGGTCGCCGAGGCGATTGCCGAGGTCGGTGCTGCTTCGCTGAAAGACATGGGTGCTGTTATGGCTTTGCTGAAGCCGAAAATGCAAGGCAAAGCCGACATGGCTGTCGTAAGTGCTCGAATCAAGGCTCATTTTATAGCCTAATGTTCTGTCGGTAGTATGTCCGGCAGGATACCCCGCCAGTTTATCGATGATCTGTTGGTGCGGGTCGATATCGTTGATTTAATCGACTCGCGCGTTCCTCTTAAAAAATCAGGCGCCAATTATGTTGCGCGCTGCCCGTTTCATACCGAGAAAACTCCCAGTTTTTCCGTAAACCGCACGCGGCAGATTTATCATTGCTTCGGTTGTGGCGCCAGCGGCAATGCTATCGGTTTTTTGATGGAATTCAATCATTTGGGCTTTGTCGAGGCGGTCGAGGATTTGGCGGCTTTTGCCGGTGTAGAAGTGCCTAGAGAGGCGGGCGATGGTTTCAATGCTCCTGCTGTAGATAAGCAAAGTTTGGTACGGCTTTACCGGGTATTGTCGGATGTCGCCGGATTTTATGCTGAGCAGTTGCGGTCGAGTCCGGAGGGTAGGCGAGCCCAGGAATATCTGCATAAGAGAGGTGTCGGCGGCGACGTCGCCAAAAGTTTTCAGTTGGGCTATGCGCCGGGCCGGTGGGATGTGCTTTTAGGGCGATTCAATCGCGAAGATCTAATTGAGGCCGGGTTATTGGTTGCCAAGGATGACGGCAAAGTATATGACCGGTTTCGCGGGCGATTGATGTTTCCGATCCGCGACAAGCGCCAGCGTGTCGTGGGCTTCGGTGGCAGGGTGTTGGATGATTCTCTGCCTAAGTATCTGAATTCCCCGGAAACCCCGGTTTTTTTCAAAGGTAAGGAGTTATACGGGCTATGCGAGCTGTTGCAGCGCAATGCCAAGCCGGCGCGGGTCTTGGTGGTCGAGGGCTATATGGATGTGATTGCCCTGGCGCAGTTTGGTATCGATTATGCGGTAGCTGCGCTCGGAACGGCGACATCTAAAGCGCAGATCGATTTGCTGTTCAGATTTACTTCCGAGTTGGTGTTTTGTTTCGACGGGGATAATGCCGGACGCCAAGCTGCCTGGAAGGCGGTCGATGCGTCGTTGCCTTGTTTGCGTGATGGCAGGCAGATCAGAATCATGTTGTTGCCGCAAGGGCAGGATCCCGATTCTTTGCTGCGGTCGGAGGGAGTTGAAAGTTTTTTGGAACGAATCGGCTCCGCCGAGGTCTTATCCGATTACTTTTTTGCAAATATTGGGGCAAGGGTCGATATTGCCACTGTCGAGGGTCGGGCGCAAATGTTGGCCGTTGCCAAGCCGGCATTGGATAAAGTCCCGGCTGGTTTTTTTCGGGAAATGATGTTCGCGCGCTTGCAGGCTTTAGTCGCGTTGCCGGGAGCGGTGGATGTTGTCGAAAAGCGGTCTAGAATTAAGGGCGGCCACAAAGAATTGGTAGCCGGCAAGGCTCCGCGGCATCTATCGCTTTCTCGCAAAGTTATCGCTTTGTTGGTGCAGCATCCCGGGCTTGCCGATTTGGTCGAGCGGCAGGGCGTCGAGCTTGAAGAGCTGGATTTTGCCGGTGTCGAAATGCTTAAGGATGTATTGCGGGTCGTTGCTCTTGAAAAGCCGGAAAACAGCGCCATTTTGTTGGAAGCCTACCGGGGTTCCTCTCAGGAAAAGACGGTTAAGGCATTGGCGGCGTTGGAGTTGGATGTGCCTGCCGGCGGTGAGGAAGCTGAGTTTGGCGGGGCGTTGCGGCAGCTTTGCCGGCAAGCCAAAGAGCGCATGTTGAATCGGTTGATTGATAAGGAAGGCCGGGAAGGGTTGGAGTCCGAGGAAAAAGAGCTGCTACGGAAATTGTTGAGGGATAAGCTTTAGCATTTGAATGTGATGTTTCTAAAAAGGCAAAAGCGTTGCTTGCGTCCGCTTGGCGGTGATGGTGCTGGCAGTGGCTTTTAGGTGACCGAGTCGGGATTTATCGTTATAATTTCCTGTTCTGCGGCGCTTGGTGCTGAAAACGTATTGTGAGTAAAGAATGAATCAAGAACAACAGCAATCCCAATTAAAACAACTGATAGCGAAAGGCAAGGCGCAGGGTTATTTGACTTATGCCGAGGTCAACGACCATTTGCCCAGCGATATCATCGATCCCGAACAAATCGACGATATTATCGGGATGATCAATGATATGGGCATTCAGGTTTATGAGGTTGCGCCCGATGACGACGATTCGCTGATTACTTCCGATGCGGTGGTTACCGCGGACGACGACGAAGAGGTTGCGGAAGTTGCGGCGTTGGCTTCGGTCGACAGCGAGTTTGGGCGGACGACCGATCCGGTGCGGCTCTACATGCGCGAAATGGGCTCGGTAGAGTTGTTGACCCGCGAAGAGGAATTGAAAATTGCCAAGCGTATCGAAGAAGGGCAGCGGCAGGTTGTCGGAGCGATTGCTCGATCCGGTTTTATTGTCGAATCGTTTATCGAGGCTTTCGATTCGGTGAAAGACGACGACTCCGGCGTGCGGCTCAACGATTTGGTGATGGGGTTTGCCGATTTTACTGAGGTCGAAGACGTCGATGTTAGCGGCATCGAAATCGAAGAGCCCGCCGAAGAAGCTGAGGAAGAGTCCAAGACGGTCGATTACGAAGAAGTCAAACAAAAAGTGGATGCCCTCCGTAAGGCGTTAAAAGCGGCGTTCGCTTCCGTTAAAAAGCACGGTTACGGGCACGATAAAACCGAAAAGGCTTTTGACGCTTTGGATGGGATATTTTGCGAATTCAAGTGGACTCCGCAGTATCTGAAAAAGATGGTATCCACTTCCGAGGAGTTGATGGCGGCGATTCGCGATGAAGAGCGTGTGATTCTGGATGTTTTCGTCAAGAAAGCTAAGGTTCCGCGTAAAGACTTTATTAACGCATTTGCCGAAAACGAGGCTAATTTCGACTGGCTTGGCCAGTTTGTCGCCAACCACCCCAGTTATGCCGATGCGCTGGCCGAGAATGCCGAAACAATCAAGGCGGCACAGCAAAGATTGGCGGATATCGAGGCGCGCCATGGTTTAAGCATTGCCGTGCTGAAAGGTATTTGCCGGAATATTTCGCTGGGTGAAGCGAAAGCGAGGCGGGCGAAAAAAGAAATGATCGAAGCTAACTTGCGTCTGGTTATTTCGATCGCCAAAAAATACACCAACCGTGGCTTGCAATTTCTGGATCTGATTCAGGAGGGCAATATCGGTTTGATGAAGGCAGTCGACAAATTCGAATACCGTCGCGGCTATAAGTTTTCGACCTATGCCACTTGGTGGATTCGCCAAGCTATCACGCGCTCGATTGCCGATCAGGCACGTACCATTCGGATTCCGGTGCATATGATCGAAACCATCAACAAGCTGAATCGCGTGTCCAGACAAATTTTGCAAGAGCTGGGGCGCGAGGCGACTCCGGAAGAGCTTGCCGAGCGGATGGAGATGCCGGAAGACAAGATTCGTAAAGTGTTGAAAATTGCTAAGGAACCGATTTCGATGGAAACCCCGATCGGCGATGACGAAGATTCGCATCTTGGCGATTTCATTGAGGATTCGAAGATGCTATCGCCTATCGAATCTGCTACAATTGCCGGTCTGCGCGAGTCTACCCAAAACGTGTTGGCGGGATTGACGGCACGGGAAGCTAAGGTTCTGCGGATGCGCTTCGGCATCAACATGAACACCGACCACACGTTGGAAGAGGTCGGCAAGCAGTTTGACGTTACCCGAGAACGTATCCGCCAGATCGAGGCCAAAGCGCTGCGTAAGTTACGGCATCCGTCGCGCTCCGAGCAATTGAGATGTTTTCTCGACGGTGAGTAAAGCGTAGATAGCATCTCAGATGCACCGGCAATTTCGGGCCCTTAGCTCAGTTGGTCAGAGCTTCCGACTCATAATCGGCAGGTCGTAGGTTCAAGTCCTACAGGGCCCACCATAGATACCAGGCCGTTTCGCGGCCTTTTTTTATACGCGCAAGTTTTCTTTTGACGAGGGTGTTAACCGTGAATAAAAACTACCTTTTTACCTCAGAATCCGTATCGGAAGGCCATCCGGATAAAGTAGCGGACCAGATTTCCGACGCCGTGGTCGACGCTCTGTTAGCCCAAGATCCTCGTTCGCGGGTAGCTTGTGAAACTCTGGTTAAAACCGGCATGGTGGTGTTGGCCGGCGAAATCACGACCAATGCTTGGGTCGATACCGAAGAATTGGTCAGAAAAGTAGTGTGCGAAATCGGCTACGATTCCGGCGACATCGGTTTCGACGGCAACAGTTGCGCGGTATTGAACGCAATCGGCAAACAATCCGCCGACATCGCGATGGGTGTGGATGAATCCGCAAACCACGAACAGGGTGCAGGCGACCAAGGATTAATGTTTGGTTATGCCAGCAACGAAACTGACGTATTGATGCCTGCTCCGATCACTTATGCTCACCGCCTGGTCGAGCGCCAAGCGCAAATTCGCAAAAACAAAACCCTGCCTTGGTTGCGTCCCGATGCGAAAAGCCAGGTGACTTTCCGTTACGAAAACAACAAACCGGTAGCTATCGATGCTGTGGTTTTGTCGACTCAGCACTCGCCGGAAATCGGTGGCAAACTGCTGGAAGAAGCGGTAATGGATGAAATCATCCTGCCGACTCTGCCGAAAGAATGGTTGCATAAAGACACTAAGTATTTCATCAATCCAACCGGCCAATTCATCATCGGCGGTCCCGTCGGCGACTGCGGTTTGACCGGCCGTAAAATTATCGTCGATACCTACGGCGGTATGGCTCGTCACGGTGGCGGCGCGTTCTCCGGTAAAGATCCTTCCAAAGTCGACCGTTCGGCGGCCTATATGGGGCGCTACGTGGCGAAAAACATCGTGGCCGCGGGTCTGGCCGAGCGTTGCGAGATTCAGGTTTCTTACGCTATCGGCGTTGCCGAGCCAACCTCGATCAGCATCGAAACTTTTGGTACCGGCAAAATCGAAGAAGAACGCTTGGTCAAAATTGTCCGCGAACACTTTGACCTGCGTCCGAAAGGTTTGATCGCGCAACTCGGCTTGTTGAAACCGATTTACCGTCCGACTGCGGCATACGGTCATTTCGGCCGCAACGAAGCGACTTTCAGTTGGGAAAAAACCGACAAAGCCGAGGCTCTGAAAGACGCTGCCGGTATTTAATTAGGATCAGGAAACTCAAATGACTCAAACCGATTACAAAGTAGCCGATATGGCCTTGGCCGAGTGGGGCCGCAAGGAAATTAAAATCGCCGAAACCGAAATGCCGGGTTTGATGGCGCTGCGTGCCGAATACGGCGCGCAACAGCCGTTGAAAGGCGCCCGGATTGCCGGCTGCTTGCATATGACGATTCAAACCGCCGTGTTGATCGAGACCTTGACCGCGTTGGGTGCCGAAGTGCGTTGGTCATCTTGCAACATCTTCTCGACCCAGGATCATGCAGCCGCGGCAATTGCGGCGGCAGGCATCCCGGTTTTCGCTTGGAAAGGCGAAACCGAAGCGGAAGCCGAATGGTGCATCGAACAAACCATTCTGGGACCTAACGGCTGGCGGCCGAACATGATTCTGGACGACGGCGGCGACCTGACCAACATGATGCACGACAAGTTTCCGGAAATGATGGCCGATGTCAAAGGTTTGTCGGAAGAAACCACCACCGGCGTTCTGCGCCTGACCGAACGCGTCGCCAAAGGTACGCTGAAAGTGCCGGCATTCAACGTCAACGACTCGGTGACCAAATCGAAATTCGATAACCTGTACGGTTGCCGCGAATCCTTGGTCGACGGTATCAAACGCGCGACAGACGTGATGGTGGCCGGCAAAATTGCTATCGTCTGCGGTTACGGCGACGTAGGCAAAGGTTGCGCACAATCGCTGCGTGGTTTGGGCGCTACTGTCTGGGTTACCGAAATCGATCCGATCTGCGCCTTGCAGGCGGCGATGGAAGGCTATCGCGTGGTAACGATGGACGAAGCGGCGGCGCAAGGCAATATTTTCGTTACCGCCACCGGCAATGTTCACGTTATTACCCACGAGCACATGAAAGCCATGCGCGACCAAGCCATCGTCTGCAATATCGGCCACTTCGATTCCGAAATCGACATTGCCTCGTTGCGCCACTACACCTGGGAAAACATTAAGCCGCAAGTAGACCACGTGATTTTCCCGGACGGCAAACGCATCATCGTCCTGGCGGAAGGCCGTTTGGTGAATCTGGGTTGCGCAACAGGCCATCCTAGCTTCGTGATGTCCAACTCGTTCTGCAACCAAGTCTTGGCACAAATCGAGTTGTGGAACAATGCCTCGGCTTACGAAAACAAAGTCTACATTTTGCCGAAAAAACTCGACGAAAAAGTAGCGCGTTCGCATTTGGCGCAGATCGGCGTAAAATTGACCCAGTTGTCCGCTGAGCAAGCAGCCTACATCAACGTGCCGGTCGAAGGTCCGTACAAGCCGGAACATTACCGTTACTAATCGGTAGCGAATCCGCTATAAAGGGGCGCAAGCCCCTTTTTTGTGCATGCCATGAATAATCGAACGATAGTAGAACGCGACCTTGCCGTGCTTTGGCACCCGTGTAGCCAGATGAAGGATCACGAGCGAAATATGCCGATGATTCCGATCGAATCCGGCCAAGGGGTATGGCTGGAAGATTTCGAAGGCAAGCGTTATCTGGACGCGATCAGTTCCTGGTGGGTCAATTTGTTCGGCCACAGTAACCCCACCATTAACGAGGCGCTCAAGGCGCAGCTCGATACTCTGGAGCACGTCATCCTGGGCGGCTTTACCCATCAAGCGGCACTGGAGCTAGCGGAAAAACTGGTCGAGATTACCCCGCCAGGCCTGGATAAGTGCTTTTATGCCGACAACGGTTCGTCGGCGATCGAAATCGCTCTGAAAATGAGCTTCCACTATTGGCGCAATCTTGGCCAAACCGGTAAAACCAAATTCATCACGCTGGAAAACAGTTACCACGGCGAAACGCTGGGCGCCTTGGCGGTCGGCAATGTAGCTCTTTACAAAGAGACTTACGGCCCTCTATTGATGGAAGTGATCACGGTGCCCGGCCCGGACTGTTACTACCGTGAGCCCGGCGAAAGTTGGGAGGCATACTCGATTCGCCGATTCGCCGATATGGATCGGGCGCTCGCGGAACACGCGGATCAAGCTTGTGCAGTCATCGTCGAGCCGCTGGTACAGTGTGCCGGCAATATGCGCATGTACCATCCCGTATATTTGAAATTGTTACGGGAGGCTTGCGATAAATACGGTGTGCATTTGATTGCCGACGAAGTCGCGGTTGGATTCGGGCGTACCGGCACCCTGTTCGCTTGCGAACAGGCCGACATCAGCCCGGATTTCATGTGTCTTTCCAAGGGCTTGACCGGCGGCTACTTGCCGTTGTCTGCGGTCTTGACCGGCAACCGGATTTACCAGGCGTTTTACGACGATTATCAAAACTTGACCGGATTCCTGCATTCCCATAGTTACACCGGTAATGCACTTGGTTGCCGAGCGGCGCTGGCGACCATCGGGATATTCCAAACTGAGGATGTTTTGCAGAGAAACCTTAGATTGGCGGCGGCAATGGCAAAGGCATTGGAGCGCTTTCGCGATCACCCGAATGTGGGCGAAATCAGGCAAACCGGTATGATTGCCGCCATAGAGTTGGTGAAGGACAAGCAGACCCGGGAAGCCTATCCCTGGCAACAGCGGCGTGGATTGCGGGTTTACCGCCATGCATTGGCGCATGGCGTATTGTTGCGGCCGCTCGGGAACGTGATTTATTTCATGCCGCCTTATGTGATAACCGAACAGGAGATAGCGTTGATGGTGGAAACGGCCTGGCAAGGCATTCAATTGGCGGTGCAAGACTGATGCGGGTGTCGCGTCTGTACGTCGATGTGGCGCTGAACGTTGGCCAACAGGTTGAGTTGAACGACGCCGCCGGACATTACCTGCGCACGGTTTTGCGTCTGAAGCGGGATCAGGACATCATTCTGTTCAACGGCCGGTCCGGCGAATACCGTTGCCGGCTCGACGAAGTCAGCCGCAAGCGGGTAAGCGTAGCCGTCGAGCAATTTATAGACCGCAGTGTCGAATCGCCGTTGGCTGTTCATCTGGGGTTGGGTATTTCGCGCGGCGACCGGATGGATTGGGCCGTGCAAAAAGCGGTCGAGTTGGGTGTCGCCAGCTTGACGCCGTTGATCAGCGAGCGCTGTGTGATCAAATTCGACGACGATAAAAAACAGCAACGCCAACAGCATTGGCAAGGCATCATTCAGCATGCCGCCGAACAATCCGGGCGTACCCGCTTGCCGAGTCTAAATCCTCCGTGCGAGCAGGCGGAATGGGTCGACGGCCAGAGCGGCCTGAAATTGTTTTTGGACCCCTATGCCGACCAGGTGTTATCCGGCCTGAATCCGGAGGGCGAGGGTGTGACTTTATTGTCAGGGCCGGAAGGCGGATTCAGCGACCAGGAACGCCAATACGCCAAGGCCGCCGGGTTTGTTCCGGTCAGAATGGGCGGCAGAATCTTGCGCAGCGAGACCGCGGTGCTGGCGGCGTTGGCTGCCGTGCAAACCTTGTGGGGCGATTTTCGCTGATGCGCGGGCTGGCTACCGCTCTGGCGCCCTTGTTGCTGCTGGTGATGCTGGCCGTGCTTGCCAGCTTGCTGGGCTACGCCGTGCTGAAGCTGGTCGGAGACGTTCTGCCCTTAGCCAAGATTGTCAGCAAAATTACGCTGGTATTATTGTTGCTCTGCGTATTTCCGTTCAAAAAATATCTGGATTTGAGTTGGGCGGATTTGGGATTCGCGCCGTGGCCCCAATTTATCGGACAAGCCGGCCGAGGCTTTGCTTTGAGTTTGGCCACTTTGCTGCCGGTCTTGCTGATGCTGTACCTGTTGCAAGTACATGTCTGGGACGATAGCCGGGTTTGGACTTGGCAAATGTTCGCCGGTAAAGCCTTGCTGGCTTTGTTATTGGCGATGCTGATTGCCGTGGGCGAAGAGTTGTTGTTTCGCGGTTTGCTATTGAGCGGCCTGCGCCGGCAAATGCCGTTGTATGCGGCTATGTCGGTCAGTTCGCTGTACTATGCGGCGCTGCATTTCTTGAAAAGTTCGACGCCAGTCGCTTACGCCGATCTCACTCCACTGAGCGGTTTGCCGTTACTTTCGGAAGCCTTCGCCAATTGGCTTAATCCGGCAATCGGCAGCGCTTTTGCCGCTTTATTCGCGGTAGGACTGTTTCTCGCCGTGCTGAGAAGCCGTAAGGTGCAGGGATTGGGGTGGTCGATTGGCTGCCATGCCGGCTGGGTCTGGCAGATCAAACTCAGTCGGGATTTGTGCAACGTCAATTTGCAAGCCGATTCGGTGTATCTGGTCAATACCTATTACGACGGTGTGATTGGGCCGTTGGTGGCCGCGTGGCTGATGTCGGTATTGGTTGGGTACGGTGTGTACGCCCGCTACCTCGGGTCTCGCTAAGCCAAGCGGTGCCGAGGCGGTGGATTGAAAAAACCATTGCAACAGCTCGAACTGTTTTGCAATATTCCGTTAATTTTTTGTTTTTACTGCGTAACAAGAGGACATGAGCATGCGCAATAACAACTGTCTGTTGGTTTCCCTTATCCTGCCTGTTTCGGCGTTACTGGTTGGCGGATGTGCCAGCGAGCCGGCGCCGAAGGCGTCCGCCGAAAAAATATTGTCGGGCGAACAAATGCTGCGCGACAGCCAGGGTATCGCCCAATTGGGCAGCCGTTGGCAGGAAGGTAAACAGATGGTAGAGCGTGGACAGGCTATGCAACGCGAGGGTCAGATCAAAATCGACGAAGGGCGCAATTTGATCGAAGAAGGCCAAAAAATCATGCGCGAAAGTGAAGAAGGCTACAAAAATTTGAAACAGTAAATTCGCTTACCGAACCGGTTCGAGCGGGTGTCGCTCGCGCCGGTTTTTTTATGCCGTTTCCAACGCGGCAAGCGGCCGGTGCCGGCAACACATCCGCATCAAGCCGGTGAGCAGGAGCCGGATTTTGGTCTGCGGGCGATTCTTAAGACAGTTTTCGGTTTCGACCGTTTTGCCGCGCGGATTTCATCCGCTTCCAAGGCAATGTTGCTGCACAACACACATAGCCCGGCATCCGGCAAAAACTGCAGTTCATCGGGCGGGATATCGTCACCGCAACGCGAGCAAAAGGTTAGCGGCTTTGAAATCGGTTTCATAATCTCCCTCCTGGTCGTCGTTCTGGATGAGGATAAACGCAATCTAAGCTACCTTTTGTCGATACTTCGTCACTTTTAAGCATGCGCCGTTTCGTCATTGTGCAAAAGTCGAAAGTTCCGGCCGTAAACCGCTCTAAAGTTCGAATGCCGTTGTGACCGCCGCATTTCCCGTTTTTGCGAAAAAAACGCCGCCTATTTTCGCATTAAATATTCACTCGAATTTGAAATGAGCGCTATTATTCATTGAAAACATTCGAAGAATATAAGCCGGTAGTTATGCCGGCTGAGCTCGGAGCCATCGGCGTTGAATCAGACAACAAAAAAGCAAAAATGAATCGACTTTTCTTGCGCATATTAATGCTAACGGCTGCAGCAATGCTACTGAATGCTTGCGGCGGCGGTTCGCCTGTCAAACGCGACAGAGTCGCTAGCGTCAGGCCCAACTATATTCCCCAGCGGCCTGCCTACCAGCCGCAGTCTCCGGCTTATCGGCCCACCAGTTATTCGGGGATTTTCCCGAAGCCGGGGCCGCTGGAGCCGGCCGTGGAATTCTGGCGTAAAACCTACGCGGTCTGGCAGCGCTCCGAAGTCGCCTTCCACGACGACCGCTATTTGGATGTGATCTACGAAGTGATGACGCTGCCGGGCTATGTTGCCGAAGGACTGACGGCCGAGCAAAAAGATTTGGTCAGCCGGCGGCGCGATTATTGGAAGGCGCAATTGGCCGGCTTGGAAAGCAAATTGCGCTACGGCGCTGCGTTGAGTCCGGCCGATAAGCAATTGATCGCTAAATTGGAGGCTAGCGGGCGTTCGTTGGCAAACGTTTTGCCCGGCGCCGATAGCCGCGTGCGTTCGCAGCGGGGGACGCGCGAACGCTTCAAACGCGGTCTGGAAATCAGCGGACGTTACGACCTACAGTTCAGAAAAATTTTCCGCGATGCCGGGTTACCGGAAGACTTGGCCTATCTGCCCCACGTCGAGTCCTCGTTTCAGCCCGCCGCCCGATCTTCCGCAGGTGCGGTCGGCATGTGGCAGTTCACCAAAGCGGCCGCTAAAACTTTCATGCCCGGTGGCGGCGTAGTCGATCAACGCTTCGATCCGTTCGTTTCGGCTACCGGCGCGGCGCGATATCTGAGTTACGCCTACGGTAAATTAGGCGACTGGCCGGCAGCGGTCACCTCTTACAATCACGGGATCGGCGGTATGAAACGCGCCCAGAACCAAGTCGGCAAAGATTTCGCCCAGATCGTGGAGACTTACGACGGACCGGCATTCGGTTTCGCGTCGCGCAACTATTACGCGCAATTTCTGGCGGCGCGCGAGATAGCGTCCAATCCGGAGCCTTATTTTCCGGAGGGAGTGCGTTACGAGGCGCCGCTGGCTCCCGGACAATATTTAGCCGAAGAATAGGTCGGCGTCGGCCGGTTCAACCGGCGCAGTCCGGCTGAGTCGTCGGCTGAGGCCAATGTATGTCGGGCCAATTCCGGGGTGCTAAGGCCTTCGAACCTGTCGCGTGCCGGCCGTGTCGGTTGGCTCGCATCAACGCTAACGCCTCGCCCCGTCATCATTTCCGTATTTCCGTAACGGCGTATTGCCAGTTACCTGGTAAACCGAGCGGCGTTTCGATTGTCGGAGCGGTATTGCGTCGGCGGCGCGTTACTTATAGTCGAGCTCGTTTATGAATTACCAATCTGCGACCGGAACGGTTATCGACGGCAACAAAAACCGGCCAACATTACCAGGACCGGCGCCAATCCGTTTTGTAGCATCAGGTCGCTTAAAATCCGGATTCGGTTTTAACCGTCCCGTTCAGCGGTTCGGGCGGCGCCTGGGGCTGGTTACTCTGCTGTTTTGTTTTGTATTTGGCGCCGTAGCGGAGCAGCCGCAACGTAGCGCGCCAGGTTACGGCGCGCTGCCTTTCCAGCCGCCGAGTCCCGGCAGCTACGCATTACCGGCCGTTGGCCAGGCGGCGGACGGCGAGGTGTTGGATACGGCTAATCGGCCGCTGCGCTTGCACGACCTGATGGGCGATAAGCTGGTGTTACTCAGCTTTATTTATGCGGCCTGCAGCGATGTTAACGGTTGTCCGTTGGCGACGCAGGTATTGCATAAAATCAGCCGCCAATTGCAAAAACAACCCGAGCTGGCGGATAAACTGCGCCTGCTGACCCTCAGCTTCAATCCGGCCCAAGATACACCGGAAATGATGCGCCATTACGGCGAAGGTTTTAAAACCCCCGGCTTCGATTGGCAGTTTTTGACCACTCGCGACGAACGGGCGCTGCAGCCTATCCTCGACGGCTATCAGCAAAACGTGCAGAAGATCTACGATGAGCGCGGGCAGTTTACCGGAACGTTCTCGCATCTACTGCGGGTCTATCTGATCGATAAACAAAAAAACGTCCGCAATATCTACAACGTCGATTTTTTGCACGCCGATACCGTCCTCAACGACGTCAAAACCTTGCTGGCCGGAACCGAGGCGCAATCCGCGTTGGCGCAAGTCGATGCCGGCCGCTTGTACCAAGCCGGCGACAATAAACAGGATTATCGCGCAGCGGATTACCGGACCCAGTCGTTGGCCCTGGCGCAACGGCGCGGCAAGCCCGCCAATTTGCTGGAATTTGCCCGCAAGCCGCCGTTGGGTCTGCCTGTACTACCGGTTCCAAAAGACAATCCGCTGACGCCGGCGAAAATTGCGTTGGGCCGCAAACTGTTTTACGACCGGCGTTTGTCGTTGAACAATACCTTTTCCTGCGCGATTTGCCACATCCCGGAGCAAGGCTTCGCCAACAACGAAATGGCGACCGCCGTGGGCGTGGAGGGGCGTAGCGTGCGGCGCAATGCGCCATCGCTGTACAACGTCGGCTATGCCCAGCTGCTGTTTCACGACGGCCGAGAAAACAGCTTGGAGCAACAAGCCTGGGGGCCGTTATTGGCGCACAACGAAATGGCCAACCCGTCTATCGGCCGCGTGGTGGACAAATTGAAAACCACTGCCGATTATCGCGGCTTGTTCGAAAAAGCGTTCAACAACAAAGGACCGGGCATGGAAACGATAGGCCAGGCCTTGGCAAGTTACCAGCGGACGCTGAATTCCGCGGATTCGGCGTTCGACCGCTGGTACTTTGCGAAACAAGCCGATGCGCTCGCCGATTCGGCCAAGCGCGGATTCGAATTATTTGCCGGCAAGGCGGCGTGCAGCGTTTGCCACACGATAGGCCGAAGCTCGGCATTGTTCACCGACCAAAAGCGGCATAACACCGGCGTCGGTTACGCGGAAGCCATGCAAACCGTGGACGGCAAACGCCGGGTACAGGTCGCGCCGGGCGTATTTCTGGACGTCGACAGCGAGAATCTCCATGGGCTGGATACTGTAAAGGCCAACGACTTGGGTTACTACGAAACCAGCCAGAATCCGTTGGACCGGTGGCGCTATAAAACTCCGTCGTTGCGCAATGTGGCATTGACTGCACCGTACATGCATAACGGTAGTTTTGCGACCTTGGACGACGTGGTAGGGTTTTATAACCGAGGCGGAACGCCAAACGAGAATCTGTCGCCGCTAATTAAACCGTTGGGTCTGTCTGAGGCGGAACAAGCCGATCTGGTCGAGTTTTTAAAAGCGCTGACCGGTGCCAATGTCGGAGCCCTGGTTGCCGACGGTTTTGCCGCGCCGGTTGGGGAAGCGGGCGGCGAGCCCTGACGCGCTCAACTGCGCTACTGCTCGGCTTCGGGTCTTTTTTGTCATAAAAGGGTAATATAGCGCTGCTAAATTCTGCATATCCTCGGAATCATTAGACTAAAGATGACTATGTCGAATTTGAACGTTCTGGTTGTGGAAGATGAAGATGCCATCAGGGAAATGTTGGTGATGGTGTTGGAGCAAGCTTCTTTTAAAGTGTTGGCGGTGGCCAGTGCCGAGCAGGCGCGGGAAAGCTTGGCCGATAATATGGTGGATTTGATTGTGCTGGATTGGATGTTGCCCGGAATCAGCGGGGCGGAATTGGCCAGACGCTTGAAAAGCGAACCTGGCTACAAGGATTTGCCGATTATTCTGCTCACTGCCCGCGGCGAAGAGGAGGATAAAATCCGCGGTCTGGAGATCGGCGCCGACGACTATATTACCAAACCGTTCTCGCCCCGAGAGCTGATTGCCCGGATCAAGGCGGTGATGCGGCGTAGCGGAAAACTCTCCGAGTCCGGCCAGTTGAGCATCGGCGATTTGACGCTGGATGCCGAGCAGCACAAGCTGACGATAGACGGCCGCAGCCTCGAAGTCAGTCCGACCGAATTCAGATTGATGCAGTTTTTTATGACCAATCCCGACAAAGTCTACAGCCGCACCCATTTGCTGGATCAAGTTTGGGGGCGTAGCGTCTACATCGAAGAACGTACTGTGGACGTGCATATCCGCCGCTTACGCAAGATTCTGGCCGAGTACGGCCGCGAAGAACTGATACAAACGGTACGCGGTTTCGGTTACCGGTTTTCCTTGGTGAATTAATCCTGCATGCAGCGCTGGCGGCGAGAAAGAAACATTGCGATAGCGTTGGTGGTGCCGGCTTTGATAGCCAGCATCTTCGTCGGCCATGTGAGCGAAATGCTACTGCTCGCAGTGACCTATCTGCACATCAGCCAAACCCTCAACATCAATAAACTGGAGCGCTGGCTGAGCCAGGGCGGCCAGGGGGAAAAGCCCGATTTCAAAGGAATCTGGAGCGATATTTACTATCACTTCTACAAGATCAGGAAGAGCCAGAAGCGACGGAAGAAGAAGCTGGGCAAAATGCTGGACAGCTTTCGCAAATCCACCGGCGCCTTACCCGATGCCGTCGTGGTGTTGGGCAGTTACGGCGAAATCGAATGGAGCAACAAGGTCGCTCACGATTTTCTGGGGCTGAAAAAATCCGATAACGGCCAGCGTATTCCGAATCTGGTGCGCCATCCCTTGTTTATCCAGTATTTGAAGGAACAGGATTACCGCCATAAAATTTGTATTCCGTCGCCGGTCAACGAAAACATGTTCTTACAGATCGGTATCGTGCCCTACGGCTCCGGTTTACGCTTGCTGATGGCCCAGGACATCACCCACCAAAAAAACATCGAACGCATGCGCACCGATTTTGTCGCCAACGTCTCGCACGAACTGCGTACGCCGCTGACGGTATTGCGCGGTTATCTGGAAACGCTGCAGGAGATGGACGGCGCGCCGGGCGTTTACAGCCGCTCTTTCCAAAATATGGCGGCCCAGACCGAACGCATGCAGACTTTGATCGACGATTTGCTGCTATTGGCGCGTTTGGAAAGCAAGCAGAAAAAATCGGAGTCGGTGGCGGTCGCTGCGTTATTGCACGAGGTTTGCCAGGAAAGCGATTTGTTGGAAAAGGACGAGCGGCGTGTGGATTTGCAAATCGCCAGCAATGCCAACTTGCTCGGCGACGCCTCCGAGTTGCGTAGCGCGTTCAGCAATTTGCTGGTCAACGCTCTGAAATACTCTCCCCCAACATCGCCGGTAAAAGTCAGTTGGCGAGATGCTGCCGATGGCGGCGTTTATCTGGAAGTCGAAGACTTCGGCCCGGGCATCCCTGCCGCCGACATTCCCCGGATCACCGAACGCTTTTATCGGGTCGATGTAAAACGCAACCAAAAAATCGTCGGGACCGGTTTGGGGTTGGCTATCGTCAAGCACGTGCTGGTACGCCACGATGCCAAACTGGATATCGACAGCCAGTTGGGGCGCGGTAGCCGCTTCCGTTGCGTGTTTCCGAAGCAGCGGGTTTGTTGACTTGAATCCGGTTCGGCAGGGCGCCGATTCCGGCTACATCGCATCCCGTACACCGGCAAACGCGTAACCGGAGGCCCGGCATTTTTTCAGGGCTTGCGCGGCGGCTTGTTGCAGACGGCCGGCTTCGCCGGCGTCGTCGGGGCAGACGGCGATACCGATGCGGCAATGCAATTGCAAATCCAGCGGTTGCTCGTCGAAGGCGAACGGCTCGCCCAGTTTTTGGCTGATTGTGCCGGCAATACGCTCGATATGATCGATCTTTTCCAGATCGGTTAGCAGCAGGGCAAATTCCACGCCGTCCATTCGCGCCACCACATCGGTTTCCCTGACGCTACGCAAGATGCGTTGCGCCGCTTCCCGCAATACGTGGTCACCAGCGGTGTAGCCCAAGCGCTCGTTCACGTCCTTGAATTTGTCGATATCGACCAGGAGCAATGCCAGAAACAGGCCGCTGCGGTGAGCTTTTTTGATTTCCTGGTCCAGGCGGTCGCAAAACATTGTAAGCGAGCAGCCCTACCATATCGTCAGGCTGTTGCCGCTATGATTTAATCCGTGTGACTGAACGGTAGCAATTCGTCGATGCGGCTGTTGGGCCAAGTAGGAAGTTTTTCCAAGGTGTCTTTCAGCCAGGCGGCAGGATCGAGTCCGTTGAGTTTGGCGGTGCCGAGCAAAGTTTGGATGAAGGCCGCGCGTTGACCGGCGCGTTCCGATCCGGCAAAGAGCCAATTCTTCTTACCCAAGGCAATCGGTCGAATGCAGTTTTCGACCGGGTTGTTGTCGATCGGTAGATCACCGGTTTCAGCGTAGCGTGCCAGCGCCGTCCAGCGTTTCAAGCTGTAGTCGATGGCTTTGGTCGTGGCGGTATTCGGTGCGGTGCGCAAGCGGGTTTGCTGTAGCCAGTCATGTAGCTCGGCCAGGAGCGGCAGGCTGTTTTCGACGCGTCGCTGTTTTCGCTCGGAGATACTTAATTCACGTGCTGCGGCTTCGATCGCATACAGCTTGGCGATGCGATTCAACGCTTCTTGCGCGATAGGGCTTTGACTGGCCTGGAATAGTTCGAAGAATTTGCGCCGCGCATGCGCCAGGCAGGCCAGTTCGATGCACGGTTCAAGCCGACGTTGAGTTTCAGGATGTGCGCGGGTCGTGGCAAACAAGGCTTTATAGCCCGCGTAGTCATCCACCAACAAATGGCCGTGCCAGTCACCTAGAAACTGCTGCGCATGCCGGCCACTTCGACCGGCTTGGTAGTCGAAGAGGATGATTTTGGGGCCCGGTTGCAGATCATTGCTGCGATAGGCCCACAGATAGGCTTTCTTGGTTTTGCCATTGCCGGGATCGAGTTGCGGCACGGGGGTTTCGTCGGCGTGCAAACTGGCGCGTTGACGAAGATGCCACGCCAAGCGGTCGGCCAAGGGCGCTAGCGCAACACCGAGGCGTCCAACCCAATCCGCTAAGGTGGAGCGGGACAGGCTCACGCCGTCGCGGGCCGCAATTTGTTCCAGCCGGTACAACGGCAGATGATCGAGGTATTTACCGATCATCACCCACGTCAGCAAACCGGTCGCCGCCATGCCGCCATCGATCACCGCCGGTGGAATCGGCGCCGCCGTGATGGTTTCACAGGCGCGGCAGGCGTATTGCGGGCGAATGTGCCGATGCACAAAAAATTTAGCCGGTTCGACATCCAGTTGCTCGCTGATATCTTCACCGATTTTGACCAGGTCTTTACCGCAGGTTCCGCAGGCGCAGGATTCCGGCTCATGGCGGTGTTCAATGCGTGGCAGATGATCGGGTAAGGGTTGACGACCGGCGCGCGGGCGTTTGGGGCGAGCCACCGTGTCACAGGGCGATTCATCCCGCAGTTGCTCGACTTCTTCATCAATGGCCGAAATGTCGGTATTCCAGGTTTCCTCGAATACGTCCCGCTGCAGCGGGGCCAGACTTTCGTTCTTGCGACTGAAGCGGATGCGTTTGTAATACGCCAACTCATGCGTCAGCGCACCGATTTTGAGGTCTTTGTCTTGGAGCGCTTTGGCATCCTGAGCGGTCTGATCCATCAACGCCTGAAGCAGCGCCGCCACCTCGGTTTTGGCAGCCGGTTCCAGATTCAATTGCTCGAGTTTTGCCAGTGGATTCATGGAGTTATTATACCGCAATCTCCCGCTGAAAGCCTTGATAGGACTGGTTTTTGGCGGTGATTAGCACCCCGTTTAGCACCGCATTCACAGCTGCCAGCCTGTTTGAGGCCGAGCGGATAAACGTTGCCAATCGACGCCGGCAATCAACCATTGCCATTGCGCCTGAGTCAGCGCAAACACCGCATCGCCGACCCTGGGCCAGACAAAGCTGCCTTGATGCAAACGGCGCTGACACAGCCAAACGCCATTACCGTCCCACAGCAACAGCCTCAATCGATTGCCGGCCCGATTACGAAAGATAAACGCAGAACCGGCGCAGGGTGAGTGCCCCAGACTCTGTTGCACGATGGCCGACAAACCATCCAGACCGCGCCGCATATCCACCGGCGCCACCGCCAGCCAAATCTGCGCCGGATAATCGATCAAGCCAAACCTCGCATCAACTCAGCCAACCAAGCCGCCGGCGTAGACATCGGCAATTCTAATTGGCTTCCTGAGTGTATCAACCGAATCACATCCTGCTCAAACGGGGCAACGGGCGTGACGGGTGATTGAATGTGTACCGGAATCAGCGTCGTCTCGGGTGTGGACGATGCGGCCGCATCAGACATCTGTTTGCGATATACCGATAAACGCATCGTAAACGTGCCGTAGTTTAATCCCTGTTGCCGGCAATACGCCGCCTGGCTTAATCCACTACACTGCCAAGCTTGAATGTGTTGATCCCAGTCCACTGATAACGCCATTGCTGTACCTCGTCAAAAAGGCTGAGCATCGACAATTTCGACAAATTTTAATAGGTGGGGCCGTTAGATGCTTACAAAACATTCGGCGGTTGCCGATACCGGTCAACGGATCGAAATAGGCTTGTTTGCGCAATTGTTCCTCGTTGAGTTTGCGCTGGGTAATGTCGAAAAACAGGCCGATGCGGCGCAACGGTAGGCCATTAGCGTCGAACACGGTGTTGATGCTGAGTTGTTCGACGTAAAGTTCGCCGTTTTTCCGTCGATTCCAGATTTCTCCGCGCCACTGGCCCAGGCTGACGATGGTTTGCCACATGTCCTGAAAAAAGGCGGCGTCGTGGCGGCCCGAGCCGAGGATGCTGGCGTTTTTGCCGATTACGTCGCCGGCGCTGTAGCCGGTGATTTCGCTGAAAGCCGGGTTGACCGAAATAATCGTGGCATCCACTTCGGTAATCATCATCGCTTCGTTGCAGTTCTGGTAGAACAGCATCGCCAATTGGCGGTTTTCGTCGGCGAGCTTTTGCGCAGTGACATCCTGAATGATGCCGGTCATTCTGGGATACAGGCTGTGGTGGCGGCCCGAGCCGCGGATCCAGCGGATTTCGCCGTCCACCCGGCGAATGCGGCATTCGAAATTCCAGTTGCTGCGTTCGCGGCAGGCGCGGCGAAAATCGTTGTCGACGCTGTCGCGGTGTTCCGGCACGACGTGGCCGAGAAAGGCTTGGTAATTCCAGGTCGCCAGCAGGAAGTCGTAGCCGAAAATCCGGTCGTGGATCGGCGTGCGCAGCACTGCTTCGGTTTCCAGGTCCATATCCCAAGCGCCGGTGTCTATGGTTTGCAAGGCAAAACTGAGCCGGTTTTCGCTTTCCTGCAGCGCTTGGGCTTTTTGCTCGCGGTCGTATAGCATCAGTGCCAACGGGATGCCGACGCTGGCCAGCACCAGCAAGTACAGCCAAATGTTTAGCAATCCGCTTTGCAAATCGCCGTTGGCGAACAGGCCGATCTGGCGTTCCAATCCCCATAGCGATTGGACGGCGGTCATGCAAATCAACAGGATGACGCCATGGCGGCCGAAGCGCGCTGCAGCCCAGACCACGAACAGAAAAGTCCAATAACCGCGGGCATAGTGGCCGGATACGCTGGGAAACCAACCCAAAAATACCATTTGGCCGCTGAAAAAACTCAAAGCCAAAAACGCCGCGGTTTCCGGCAGGCGTTTCACAATAAACCAGCCGGTCGGCCACTTGCGCCAAATCAGAATGCATGGCGTGACCAAGGCGATGCCGAATACGTCCGCCATCCACCAGTGCAACATGCTCGGGAACAACTGGCCTAGCGTCAGGTAGCCGCCAAGCAATAACGACATCGGCCCGATCAGCGCGCTAAAGCAAGCGGTAACCGTACCGGTGGCGGCCAGCCAGGCAAAGTCGCGCGGATGGCGCAATTTGATCGAGAAACCGGGGTTGCCGAGCAAGAGCCAGGCGCCAAGCCAGGATTCCAGCGTGTTACCGGCGGCGATGCAGGCCGATATGGTCCAGGAGTCGCCGACCAACAAGCCGGCGCAGAAGGCGCCTAACAAGATGCCGGCCCAATTGTGCTTGGCGTCGAGCAGCATCGCCGCCAAGCCCAAGCCCGCCGGAAGCCAAATCAGCGTGACATTGCCCCGGTCGGAAAAATAAGCCAACACCAGCTTGGCCAATCCGGCGTACAGCAGCGCCAGACCGATGATTTTCAGTCCGATAAGCAGACGAGGTGGAGAGTTCATGGGGTACCGTAATCGCGGCCGGAGTCGGGCAAAGTGTATATCAGCGGCGTTCATTCGCCATGAAGGGTCGGCGGATATAATGCGAATTGATCGAGAAAAAACGCAGACAAACAAGCGGATAACTCTATAATTGCCGGCATTTTGAGCTTGGGCCAGAGGTTGGGAATGGTTTCCGAAACGGTTGTGGAATTGTCTCGCTCGCAGTTTGCGATCAATGCGGTACAACATTTTCTATTTGTGCCGCTGACGGTGGGTTTGTCGTTTTTCTTATTGGTTTTGGAAGCCTGGGGGCTGGCCGGCGGCCGTAGCGATTTCCAGCAACTTTGCCGGTTTTGGGGAAAGTTGTTCGGGCTCAGTTTCGGATTAAGCCTGGTCTCCAGTTTGGCGATGTTGTTCCAATTCGGCGGCAATTGGTCGTATTTCGCCCATTACGCCGGCGATGCGTTCGCCGGGCCGGTCGTCGTCGGCGTCTTGGCCGGATTGTTTACCGCGGCCAACGGTGTGGGCTGGATGCTGTACGGTTGGGATAAGTTGGGAAAGTGGTCTCATCTGCTGAGTACCTGTGCGGTATGCCTGGGTTGTCATTTGATTTTGTTCGGTTTTTCGGCTGCCAGCGGCTGGATGCAATATCCGGTGGGGGCCGAGTTCGATCCGCAAGCGTTACGGATGGAGTTGGTCGATTGGCATGCGGTGTTAACCAATCCGGTGGCGTTGGCCAAGTTCGCTCATAGCTTGCTGTCGGCTTATGCGGTCGCCGCCGGATTCGTGTTGGCGATCAGCGCTTACTACCGGCTGAGGTCCGCCGAAACGGCTTTGTCGGAGCCGTCGTATTGCATTTCTGCCGGGTTGGGTTTGCTGGCGATCGTCGCCACGTTGTTGTTGGGCGATGCCGGTATTTACAAGCAAAGTTCGTTTCAGCGCAGCAAGCTGATGGCGATTAACGGACTACCTGCCGACGATATCCTGGCGCAAAACCGGCAACGTATCGATAACGGCATCCAGGCTTACGCGATGCTGCAACAATTGCGCGACGATAATCGGCAGCCGGAATTGCTGGCCGGATTCGCCGCCGCCAAGCCGGATCTGGGCTATGGCTTGCTGCTGAAGCGCTGGCACGACACTGTGGTCGATGCCGGCCCGGCGCAAATCGATTTGGCGGCGCAAGCCAGTTTGCCGCCAGCGGCGCCTTTGTACTGGGGGCATAAAGCGATGGTGCTGTTCGGCGTGCTGGCATTGTTGACCTTTCTGACGGCCGGCCTCGGTGCCGTAACCGGCCGCAGGCAGCCTTGGTTGTTGAAGTCGGCGATGTATGCTTTGCCGGCGACCTGGTTGGCCAGCGGCAGCGGTTGGTTCATCTCCGAGTTCGGCGACCAACCCTGGATTGTGGTGGACGTGTTGCCGACTTGGTTGGCGGTATCGGCCTTGGGGCCGAGCGATCTAGCACTGGGCTTGGCGGTATACGGATTGGCCTATTCCGGCCTATTGGCGTTGGCAATTTTATTGGCGATGCAGATAGTCAAACAGGGAATGGCCGAGCTAGCGCTGCCGGTTGAGGAGAGTGGCGATGCTTGATTACGAAATTTTGCGTTTATTGTGTTGGGGCTTGCTCGGCTTGTTTGCCGTCGGTTTTGCGTTGACTAACGGTTTGGAGATGGGCGTAACGTTGCTGTTGCCGTTTCTGCAGCTATCCGAGACGCAGCGGCGGCAAATCGCCGCCAGGCTGGCCCCGCTCAGCGCCGGAAACCAAGCTTGGTTGGCGGCGGTGATAGCCGTGTTGTATGCCGGTTGGCCCACGGTTTATGCCGTGGTTTTTTCCAGCTTTCAGAATCTGTTCCTGTGCGTGATGTTGGCCGCATGTATCCGGCCGCTCGGTTTTTACTTCAGAAATAGCCACGATCATCGGGAATGGCTGCCGTACTGGGATAAGGCGTTGTTTGTGAGCGGCTTATTGCCGGCCGCGCTGCTGGGGCTGCTGGCTGGAAATTTGTTGAAGGGATTTCCGTTTCATTTGAGCAGCGATATGCACATCGCGTTTTTGGGTAGCCTGGCCGGATTGTTCAATCCGTTTGCATTGTTGGTCGCGGCCTGTAGCGTGGCGTTGTTGGCCGCTTACGCTGCGGCCTATTTGCAATTGCATGGCGGCCCGGATTTGCGCTTACGCGCCAAAACCTTGGCGCAAACTGCGGTAATTCTGTTTTTAGTGTTGTTCGGCTTGTGCGGCGCCTGGATTACGCATTTGGAAGGCTATCATGTCACGACCGAGATCGTGCCGGATGGCGCATCCAATCCGCTGGCCAAATTCGTCAAGCGCGGCGACGGTTTATGGCTGGACAATTACGAACACGAACCGGCATTGTGGGCGCTACCCTGTCTGGTTTTTCTGGCCGGTATCGGCGCCTGGGCGCTATGCAAATTCGACCGGGCCTATTGGGCAATGTTGGCGTTGGCGTTGGCACTGGCGTTGGCGGTATTGACCTTGGGTGTGTCGATGTTCCCATTTTTGGCGCCGTCCAACATCTCGTTGAACAGTTCGTTGACGATTTGGGACGCCAGCGCCAGCCGAACGGCATTGCACGGCCTGCTCAGCTTTGCCGGGCCGGCCTGGTTGGTGATGGCGCTGGCTACGCGCGGCCTGTATAAAATTCAGCGTTAGCCGGTTTGGAACGGCGCCGGGCCGCCCGGCGCTTTCTGTGCGGGCTTAACTTTGATAAAACCGAGTATCGATAACAACTATAACTAACAAGGTAGGCGCATCATGAAGAAAATTCTGAACCACACTCTGATCGGTATTTTGGCGTTCATCCCGATCATGGTGATCGTGCAAATCGTGCTGTTCGTTAAAGACCGGCTCACCGATCTGTTTCAGTTCGTTTACGGCTACTCGGACAACTATCTGGTGACCTTTCTGCTGTTTGCCGCCAGCTTCGCCACCATCACCTATGTCGGCCATCGGGTCAGCATGGGCCGGTTTTCCATCATTGCCATGTTCGAACATCTGATCGAGCGCATCCCGTTGTTGAGTACGATTTATCGGGTCACCAAAAAGTTGGTCAACATGATTGCCGGCCACCAATTGCAGGAGCCGCGCGAGGTGGTCTACGTCGAATATCCGAAAGAGGGCATTTGGGTGCCGGCTTATGTGACCAATAAAACCGACGACCGCTACGTGTTGTTCGTGCCGACTTCGCCCAACCCGACCTCGGGTTTCGCCGTCATCGTCCACGAATCGAAAGTGATCAAATCCGAGATGAGCATCGAACAGGTCACCAGCTTTATCATCAGTGTCGGTGCCGACTTCGAAAAAGTCGGCGAAATCGCCAAACTGCCGAAATGACAGTTGGCTGCGGCGCCGGGAAGGCGAATTCGTTCCGACTGGTTGCGGGGCTATGATGCACGACCCCGGCTATTTGTTGGCCGAGCAGCTGGGCGACGGTTTGAGGCGCTTGAACCGGGTGTTGGCGTTGGCCGAATCCTGCACCGGCGGCGGCATCGCGGCGGCGGTGACCGATGTGCCCGGTAGCTCCGTCTGGTTCGACCGCGGTTTTGTCACCTACAGCAATGCCGCCAAAGTCGAGCTGTTAGGCGTGCAGACGCGAACCTTGCGGGCCTACGGTGCCGTCAGCGCCGAGACGGCCAGGGAAATGGCGGCCGGCGTACTCGCGCAAAGTTCCGCCGATTTGGCCTTGGCAGTTACCGGCATCGCCGGACCTGACGGCGGAACCGCCGAAAAGCCGGTAGGCACCGTATTCGTCGCTTGGTTGCAACGCGGTAGCGAACAGGCTGAGTGCGTTAGAAAACAATTCTCCGGCGACAGGCAAAACATCCGGCAGCAGACCGTTTTGTTTTGCTTGCAGCAACTGTTGCAGGCGGTGCGGGCCGGGTAGGTGCGTACCGCCGCGCATGCGGCCCTGCGAGCAGTCTCGCCGGCATCGTTGCTGCTTGCCGCCGAAGCCCTGTCCGGCGGGCGCTTTCGGCATCCGCTGGCAGAGCCGAAAAGCGTTTAACCCCCTGGCAAGTTAGGCTAAAATGCTGGGTCTTTTCTCTGCGGGTGGTTAAGCCATGTTGAATAAAAATCTGCTTATTGCTGCCGTTTCCGTCTTGCTCAGCGCTTGTGCAACCAGTCCGACCGGCCGCACCCAGTTCATTTACATGTCGGACAACCAAGTCGACCAAATGGGTTTGCAAGCCTTCGACAGCATGAAGAGCAAAAACCCGGTCAGCCGCAATTCTCGTTTCAACCAATTTGCCCAGTGCGTGGCTTATGCGATTACCCAGCAAACCGGCGGTCAGTGGGAAGTGGTGGTGTTCGAAGACGAAACTCTGAACGCGTTTGCGTTGCCCGGCAATAAAATCGGCGTGCATACCGGCTTGATCAATCTGGTCGATAATGCCGACCAGTTGGCGGCGGTGGTCGGCCACGAAGTCGGCCACGTCCTGTCGCGGCACAGTAACGAGCGCTTGTCGCAGGAAACCGCAGTCAGCACCGGCCTGGCGATGGTGCAGGCCGTGACCCAGCCGCAAACCGCGTTGGGCCAGACCGCGTTGGGCTTACTCGGCGTCGGCGCCCAATACGGCGTGATCCTGCCTTACAGCCGCATCCACGAAACCGAAGCCGATACTATCGGGCTGGATTTGATGGCCCGCGCCGGTTTCGATCCGCGGCAAAGCATCAATCTGTGGTTGAAGATGGACAAAGCCGCCCAAGGCGGCCAGCCGATAGAATTCATGTCGACCCATCCGTCGCATGCCAGCCGCATCGATAATTTGCAACAAAACATGAACCGGGCTCTGCAATTGCAGCAACAAGCCTGGAGCCAGGGACGCCAACCGCGCTGCGCCAAATAATCCATGAATCCGCATTTAGCCGAACTTCACCCTTACCCGTTCGAAAAGCTGGCTTCTTTGAAGCAAGGCATCACGCCGCCGGCCGACAAAGCCCATATCGCGTTGTCGATCGGCGAACCCAAACACGCGACGCCGCACTTCATCCAGGAAGCGCTATTGCGCCATCTGCATGGCTTGACGCTATATCCGACCAGCAAGGGCTTGCCGGAATTACGCCAGGCGATTGCCGACTGGACTTGTCGGCGTTTCGGGATGCCGGCCGGCGGCGTCGATGCCGAAACCCAGGTATTGCCGGTCAACGGCACCCGCGAGGCCCTGTTCTCGTTGGTGCAGGCGGTAATCGATCCGGCCGATAAACCGGTCGTGGTCATGCCGAATCCGTTTTATCAGATTTACGAAGGCGCAGCAGTGCTGGCCGGCGCCGAGCCGTATTATCTGAATACCACGGCGGAAACCGGCTATTTGCCGGATTTCGACAGCGTGCCGGAAACGATTTGGCAACGCTGCCAGTTGGTGTTTATTTGCTCGCCCGGCAATCCGACCGGCACGGTGTTGTCGCAGGCCGACCATCTGAAATTATTGGGATTGGCTGAAAAATACGACTTCGTCATCGCCTCCGACGAATGCTATACCGAACTGTACGACGACGAGGCCAATCCGCCGCAAGGTTTGCTGCAAAGCGCTTATCAGGCCGGCAACACCGAGTTCAAACGCTGCGTGATTTTTCAAAGCCTGTCCAAGCGCTCGAATGCGCCGGGCTTACGCTCGGGCTTCGTGGCCGGCGACGCCGAGGTGTTGAAGCAGTATTTGAAATATCGCACTTACCACGGTTGCCCGATGCCGGTGCCCACCCAGCACGCCAGCATCGCCGCCTGGAACGACGAGGAGCACGTCAAACATAATCGCCAGCTCTACCGCGACAAGTTCAGCGCCTTCATCGACATCTTAAAAGACGTCTGCGAAATCGAGCGGCCGCTGGCCAGTTTTTATATCTGGCTGAAGACGCCGATGTCAGACACGGAATTTGCCCAAAAATTGTTCGCCGAGCAAAACATCACCGTGCTGCCCGGAAGTTTCCTGTCGCGCGACAGCGATGGTATGAACCCCGGTGCCAATCATGTGCGCATCGCGTTGGTCGCGCCGATCGAGGAATGTGTCGAAGCCGCGCAACGCATCAAAGCTTTTCTCAATGAAAATAACGCCTAGGAATTTCCCCTCTTTGAAAAAGAGGGGTTGGGGGAGATTTTCAGATAAATCCCCCCCTCAATCCCCCTTTGTTAAAGGGGGAGGACTTCCACCCTTTTTAAAACCCTTCCAACTAGAGAGCTCATGTCAAACCTGGAAACCATCATCAACGACGCCTTTGAAAACCGCGCCGAAATCAGCCCGTCCACCGTTTCTACCGAAGTCCGCAACGCGGTCGCCGAAGTCTTGAATATGCTCGACAAGGGCGAAGTCCGCGTCGCCGAGAAAAAAGACGGCGACTGGGTCACCAACCAATGGCTGAAAAAAGCCGTGCTGCTGTCGTTTCGCATCAACGAAAACAAAGTCATCGAAAGCGGCGACGTGCGTTATTACGACAAAGTGCCGACCAAATTCGGCAGCTACAGCGAAGCGGATTTTGCCCAAGCCGGCGTCCGCGTCGTTCCTAACGCGGTGGCACGCTACGGCTCCTACGTGGCGCCTGGCGCGATCCTGATGCCGTCCTACGTCAACATCGGTGCCTACGTCGACAGCGGTACCATGGTCGATACCTGGGTAACCGTCGGTTCCTGCGCGCAGATCGGCAAAAACGTGCACTTGTCCGGCGGCGTCGGCATCGGCGGCGTACTGGAACCCTTGCAAGCCAACCCGACCATCATCGGCGACAACTGCTTCATCGGCGCCCGCTCCGAGATCGTCGAAGGCGTCATCGTCGAAGACAACTGCGTGGTCTCGATGGGCGTTTACATTGGCCAAAGCACGAAGATTTTCAACCGGATGACCGGCGAAGTGACCTACGGCCGCATCCCGGCCGGCTCTGTGGTGGTATCAGGCAACTTGCCTTCCAAAGACGGTAGCCACAGCCTGTATTGTGCGGTGATTATCAAACAAGTGGACGAAAAAACCCGCAGCAAAACCGGGATTAACGAGTTGTTGCGGGATTAACCGCTCGCTCTGTGACGCATGGCGCTGGTTTGGCGCCATGCGTTACAATGCTGGCACGGCTTTTTCCTTGAGGGCGTAGGGCATGAACGCAATTCCATTCGATACCTTAAAATTTGCGCTCCGTTTAAAAGCAGCCGGCTTTACCGAGGCCCAAGCCGAAGTAATCACCGAAATGCAAAAAGAAGTCGTCGACAACACCCTGGAACAAGCCAGGCACGACTTTCATCTCGACGATGTCTCCACCAAACGCGATTTAAAAGACTTGGAAGTCGTATTGCGTACCGAAATCAAAGCGTTGGAATCCGAGTTAAGCCACAAAATCGAATTACTCAGAGCCGATGCCGGCCGCGATCAAGCGGAAACCAAAGCCGATTTAACCCGTTGGATCATTGCTGCCGGCTTCTTGCAAACGACAGTTATTGTTGCGGTGTTGCTGAAAATAGCGCATTTGATTTGATTCGGAACTGTCTAAAGCTTCTCCGGCGGACAAGAAGCCTGGATTTAGCGGAGCGGAACTCAGGGTTTCCGGTTCTGCTCCATTTATGCCGTTTCGCTCCAACGGGACTACAGTTGCCCCTGTGACGATTTTTCCGTAAGCGCCAATCTATCCGCCCGAATCGTAAACGCCAAAACCAATTCTTCACTTTTCCGCAACGCCAGCGGCGTCGGCAAGCCGTCTGAGCCGAGTTGCTTGCCGATAATCGGCTCGATACAAACATATTCCGCTTTTTTGTCGCTCCAGATGCCGAACGCCAGTGCGATCGGCTGCGGCAGCGGGCTGATCTCGCAGGCCATCGATACGGCAAATTCCTCGGTGCTCAGTTTGACCGGATCATGCGGCGCTGCCGCCGGATAAGCGCGCATGCTATCGTGCGGCAGCGAGGCGATGTCTATCCGGCTGTCGGCAATATCCAGAAAACTGTTCGGCGTAATCGAAAAATACGGATGAAAGCCGGGGCGCACCAACGCGGTGTCCGATAGGGCGCGGATGGTGGTGGTGACTTTTAGCGTCTTGCTGTTTTGTTCGTCGGTTTCTTCCCAATCGGTGATTACCTCGATGTTGCCCCAGTTGTGTACGTCGGATGCCGACAGGTTTTTTTGATGCGGCAGCGTGACATCGCAAACGGTGGTGCGGTATTCGCCATGCTTAACGCTGAACGGCGGCGACAGTTCCTCGAAATTGGGGATGCAAAGGTAAACCCCGCCGCGCGAGCCGCCGCCCGGCTTGTCGTGGAGCGGCGCGACAACGTCGATATCGTCCAGTTGCCAGCTAATCAGGGTGCCGGTTTCGGTGAATTGCATGGGAGAAATGGTCCTTGTCTTTGACGGTAGTTCGTTCTTTGCCGGCGCCGATACGTGAAATATGCTGTCGGCAAGTTGTAGTTGCGCAAAACATGCACGGCGTACAAGCCAGTGCCGGCCGGTTCGATAACCGGTTATTGTAAACTTCAAGCGTTCATATGGGGCGATAGAATGCAGAATAATTTACTTCGGCGAATTAAAGGCCGATTGCTGTTTCGACGCTAACCGCAGTTTCACTGGGGACGTTCCATGCAGACGATCGATGTTTTTTCTCTGGCCAGCCATCCCGGCGATTACCGGTATTGGCCGCTGCAAACCCGGCTGTTACAGAACGGCGTGCCGACTGCTTGCTACGTTCCCGGCTATCGGTTGCTGCACCAATTTCAAACCGGAACCGGCGATTATTTGCTGATTTGCGATTGGGATTGCCCGTTCGAGGAAGCCAGCGAGTTCGTGTTGCTGAGCCCGGAATTGCGGATTTTGGCCAGGCGCAGCCTGGGTTTGCCTTATGCATCGTTCGTGCTGGACGGCGTCGAAATCGCCGGCCCCGACCGATTGCGTTTGACGTATTATCCGGATCGGCAATGGCTGTTGCGTGTCGCCGCCCCCTTTAACCGGTTGCCCGGCTTTCTCGGCCGCTGCCGGTTGTTGCACGGCAGGCGGCGGCTTAATTTGCGACGCCTGGCCTGAGCCGAATAACTCGGCAATCGATGCGCTCGGAATACCGGGATTTTGCCGGCGTTATCCGGCATACTGTCGATCAACGGCGCGGCGTATCGTTCGCACCTGCCGAACTGCTCCAACAAGGAGACTTATATGGCAATGAATCTGTTGCTGTTCTGCAAAGAGGATATTTGGCGGCTGGATGAGCGGAGTCTGGCCTGGTGGCCGGCGCTATGCGTCCGTTGTCTGAAGATCGCGTTGTTGGCGGTGCAAGGCTTTCGCCGCGATTTATGCCAACTGCGGGCCTCGGCACTGACCTTGTACAGCATCCTGTCCATCGTGCCGGTGATTGCGATGTTGTTCGGTATCGCCAAGGGCTTCGGTTTCGAAAAGCTGCTGCAACGGCAGCTATTGGAGCGAGCGCCGCAGCAGGACGAACTGATGCTGCGCTTGATCGGCTTCGCTCAAAACCTACTGGCCAAGACCCAGGGCGAAGTGGTGGCCGGCATCGGTATCGCCGTGTTGTTCTGGACCGTGGTCAGCCTGATCGCCAACATCGAAGAATCGTTCAATTTCATCTGGAAAATCGAGCAGGGCCGCAGTTGGAGCCGCAAATGCAGCGACTATTTGTCGCTGATGTTGTTGGGGCCGGTATTGTTGATGGCGGCCAGCGGGCTTACCGTGTTCCTGCAAACTCAGGTCGGCTGGCTGGCCGGCGCGATCCATTTGCCGGCTTTCGGCGTCTGGTTGGTGTTAAAGGCCTTGGGCCTGTCGCCGCTGTTGCTGATGATCGTGCTATTTACGGTGGTCTTCGTATTTATGCCTAACCATGCCATAGACTACCGTGCCGGGCTGGTTGCCGGCGTTGTGACCGGGCTGCTTTACCACGGCTTGCAGTGGGCCTATTTGAGTCTGCAAATCGGCGTGTCCAGCTATAACGCGATCTACGGCAGTTTCGCGGCCTTGCCGCTGTTCGTGGTCTGGCTGCAAAGCTGTTGGATCATCGTCTTGTTCGGCTGCGAGATGGCGTTTTATATCCAAAATTATCCGATACACCGCCATGGCGACCGTTTCGGCAATCTGAGCTTTTCGTTGAAGAAAATTCTGGCGCTGCAAATCACTCATGCCCTGGTCAAGCGTTTTCTAAAGCAGGAGGCGCCGCCCTCGGCCGAAGAATTGGCGCGGGATTTGATGATTCCGCTGGCTTTGGTCCAGGCATTGTTGAATAAGTTGATCGCCAGCCGCATCGTCGTCGAATTCTGCCATCCGGAACAAACCGTCTCGGTGTTTCAGCCGGCGGTCGATATCAATATTCTCAGTATCGGCTATGTGGTCGATGCGTTGGAATGCTGCGGCCAGAACCAGTTGCCGGATATTCAGCCGCAGCAGGATTTTGCCGAAGCCGTCGACCATTTTCGCCAGGCGATGGCGGATAGCGCAGGTAACCGCTTACTGAAAAACATTTGACGCCGAACGCCGCGGTTAACATCGCTTGCCGGCAATGCGTTACAATGCGGCCAAATTCGATGGAGGCGGTACTTGCATGCATGCAACAACTATTGCCGGTTTTTGATACGGTCCAATCCCAGCAGCCTCCTGCTCAATTCTGTTCTTCCATTTCAACCTGCGAGCACACCATGCCAGAAAATATTTCGAATAATGCCCTGATCCTTGCGCTGCTGTCCCTGAACGGCGAAATCGCGATCCAGAAAGACTATTTGGAATCCGACGAGATTCCGGAAGACGAGGTGGCCGACGAGGAAGAAGTGCTGGACGATCTCGAACAAGCGTTCATGGAATTCGTCGACGTCTACAAGGCCCGTGCCCTGGCCGATAAGAGCCTGCCTAGCTTGGACGAATTATTGGCCGGCGAGGCATAAGCGGCAATGAAGGTGTTATACGGCATCAAGAATTGCGATACGGTGAAAAAAGCCAGAGCTTTGCTGGATTCGCGCCATATCGAATACCGTTTTCACGATTTCCGCGCCGACGGGCTGGAGCCGGCTTTGCTGCAAAAGTTCGTCGATGCGCTTGGAGTGGATGCCGTTTTGAACCAGCGCAGCACCAGTTGGCGCCAACTCGGCGACGAGCAAAAACGCGACTTGACTCCCGACAAAGCCGTGCAGTTGATGCTGGCCGTACCGACTTTGATTAAACGCCCGATCCTGGACGACGGCCGGCAACTGCTGGTCGGTTTCAATCCCGAGCAATACCCCAGCGCATAATGACAGAAACGCTTTCCTTGCTGGAAGAGCTGATTCGGCGCGAATCGGTCACTCCCAACGACGCCGGCTGCCAGGATTTGCTGGCCGAACGCCTCGGCAAACTCGGCTTCAACGACGAACGCCTGAACTTCGCCGATACCCAAAACCTGTGGCTGCGCCGCGGCAGCGAACCGCCGCTATTCGTATTTTTGGGCCATACCGACGTGGTGCCGACCGGACCGCTGGCGGCCTGGGATTCGCCGCCGTTCGAGCCGACGTTGCGCGACGGCAAACTCTACGGCCGCGGTGCGGCCGACATGAAAGGCGGTATCGCCGCATTCGTGACTGCGGTGGAGCGCTTTATCGCCCAGTATCCGCAGCATAAAGGTTCGATCGCGGTGATGATGACCAGCGACGAAGAGGGCGCGGCGACTCACGGCGTCGTCAAAGTGGTTGAAGTATTGGAAGGCCGCAACGAAAAGATCGATTGGTGCTTGGTCGGCGAGCCTTCCAGCGATAAAACCGTCGGCGACGTGATCCGCGTCGGCCGCCGCGGATCGCTGTGCGCCAAACTGACCGTATTCGGTATTCAAGGCCATGTGGCTTATCCGGAGTTGGCGGAAAACCCGATCCATACTTTCGCGCCGGCTTTGAAGGATTTGACCGAAGAAGTCTGGGATCACGGCAACCGGTTCTTTCCACCTACCCGGCTGCAGGTGTCGAATATCAATGCCGGTACCGGTGCCGAAAACATCATTCCCGGCCAAGCCGAGGTGCAGTTCAATCTGCGTTTCTGCACCGAACTCGACGAAGCCACGATCAAGGCCCGGACTCAGGCCATCTTGGACAAATACGGATTCAAATACGACTTGCAATGGCGGCTGTCGGGCAATCCGTTTTTGACGGCGCGCGGCGAATTGGTCGACGCCACTCACGCCGCGATCGAAACGGTGTGTGGCTTTCAGACCCAGGACGATACCGGCGGCGGCACCTCCGACGGCCGCTTCGTTGCCCCGACCGGTGCCCAGGTCATCGAACTAGGGCCGTTGAATGCCAGCATTCATAAAGTCAACGAACATATCGGGCTGGACGATTTGGAAACGCTGAGCCGGATTTACCAGCAGATACTGGTCAACTTGCTGGCCTAAACCGTTGCCGGTCTTGTCAATCGCCTGAAGCTGAGCCGTCACCCGCTCTGAGGGGGCCGGCGGCGCGGAAAGGCCCTTATCTGCCGTCTGCCAAAGTTCCGCAAATCACAGGTCTGAGCAGCGGACTTATCTCTATCCAATCGCATGGACCGATTCCGCCGGTTAAGCCCGCTCCGCTTTAGAGCGCCGGCGAGGCCGAATCTACCCTGGTCATGCGCCAAAAATCATGTACTCTTAAATCCTGGATATTTTCCGGAAATCAATTGGCATCGCGCCAATGCCGGACACCGCTTCGATACCGCGAAACGCTTTGCCGATGTTTCGGCGTCGGCGGCCTGCGTCGATACCACAGGCGCGCGCCGCGCTGCTAACGGCGAAGCAAATCTTGAAACCGCCCTGAAAGCAGCCGATACGGCTTGGGGGACGCCATGGAGTTCAGCTCAGTCGGGGCGCCGTCGTTAGCGCGTTACCGGCACTATTTACCGGTGTTGCTGGTGCTGTCGGTGGCGGCGGGGTTTTTATTTTTCGCCTGGCAAGCGCTGGACCGGAACCACCGGCAACGGTTACACGAATATTTCGAGTTCGAGGTGGAGCGAATCGCTTCGAACATCAGCGAACGCATGGCATTGCATGCGTTAACCTTGCGTAGCGCGGCAGGGGTGTTTGCCGCCAGCGACGAAGTGACTCGTAACGACTGGCGCGAATTCGTGGAAATGCTGGAGCTGGACCAAAACCATCCCGGCGTGCAAGGCGTCGGTTATGCGCAATGGATTCCGGCCGACCAATTGCCGGCACACATCGCCCAAATTCGGGCTCAGGGTTTTCCGGAGTATGGGCTATCGCCGGACACGCCGCGCGCCAATTACAGCAGTATCGTCTTTCTCGAACCTTTCTCAGGGCGTAATTTGCGGGCCTTCGGCTTCGATATGTTCTCCGAGCCGGTGCGGCGGGAGGCGATGGAACGGGCCCGCGACAGCGGCGAACTGGCCTATTCCGGTAAGGTGATCTTGGTACAGGAAGCCAAAGCCGACGCACAAGCCGGCATGCTGGCTTACTTCCCGGTCTACCGCCACGGCCGCGTGCCACAAACGGTGGAGCAACGCCGCGCCGCTTTGCAAGGTTGGGTGTATATCCCGTACCGGATGAACGATTTGCTCGGCGCCATTCTCGGTAAACAGTTGTCGGCGTTGAGGCTGGAAATTTTCGACGCCGACCGGCTCGATGGCGACGGCTTGTTATACGACAGCAACGACACATTGGATTTCCAGCAGCCGATCGCCGGCGGCGACCGCATCAGCTCGAACCGGCGCCTGGAGCTGGGCGGAAGGCATTGGACCTTGCGTTTTACCGAGCTGGACGGATTTCGCCGGACCAACAAGTTGGAGCCGCCCTGGCCGGAGTTTCTGGCGGCGGCGTTTATCAGTTTCTTGCCGGTTTTTTTCAGCGCGGCGTATATCAAGGCGCGGCGCAGCAGTCTGATTGCGGCGCACTTGACCGAATCCTTGAAGCAGAGCGAACGCCGCTTCCGCAGTTTGTTCGAAAACTCGCCGGTCGCTTACGCGGCGCTGGACCGGAACGGCTGTCTGCTGGACGTCAATCCGCAGTTATGTGCGTTGCTCGATTATCCGCACGACGAATTGATAGGCAAAAATTTGTTCGATTTGCTGGCCGAGGACGCCGATAACGCACCGGATTTCGGGTTGAAACTGCAAATGCTGAACCATTACGGCGTGTTGGAGTGCGAACTGGCATTGCGCAGACGGTCCGGCGGCACCATCACGGTCATTCTCGACGGCCGCCTGCAAAGCCGTAAAACCGGGGGCGCCGTTATTCACTGTATTTTGACCAATATCACCGAACGCAAACGCGCCGAGGACAATTTACAGTTGGCGGCGCGGGTGTTTGCCGAGGCTCACGAGGGGATCACGATCACCGATGCCGACGGGACTATCATCGACGCCAATCCGACCTTTTGCGCGATTACCGGTTATCCGCGCGACGAGGTGATCGGCCGCAACCACAATTTCCTGAAATCCGGTAAACACGGCGCCGAATTCTATAAAAACCTGTGGCAACTGTTGCAGACCGAAGGTTGTTGGCAGGGCGAAATATGGAACCGCAAAAAAAACGGCGAGTTATACGTGGAATTGCTGACCATCTCGGCGATGCGTAATCCGAAAGGGGAGATCGTGAATTACGTCGGCTTGTTCTCCGATATCACCCAGTCGAAACTGCATCAACAGGCATTGGAAGAGATGGCGCACCACGATCCGCTGACGCATTTGCCGAATCGGACCTTGTTCAGCGACCGCTTTCAGCAGGCCATGGCGCGCTGCAAGCGCGACAATTCGATGCTGGGTGTGGTCTATATGGATTTGGACGGTTTCAAGCAAATTAACGATAATCTGGGCCACGATGCCGGCGACCAGTTGCTGGTGGAAGTGGCTGCGCGCTTGCGGGCCGGTTTGCGCGAGGACGATACCGTCTGCCGTTTGGGCGGCGACGAGTTTGCGGTATTGATGTGCGGCGTGGAATCGAAGCAGCAATGCGTACAGGCGCTGGAGCGGATTCACCAGAACGTCGCCCGGACTTACCGCATTGGCGGACGCCAGGTCGAAATCGGCATTAGTAGCGGCGTAACCTTGTATCCGTTCGATCCGAGCAATCCCGATTATTTGCTGCGCCACGCCGACGAGGCGATGTATGTGGCCAAGCAGCGCGGCCGCGACCGTTTCGAGTTTTACCAGCCCGACTGCAGCCGCGAATCGGTTTAGTCCGACGGCAGCGTTCCAACCTATTTTGAGTTTTTGCGGAGGAAATATGAATTGTCACGAAGTTGATTACCGGATCGTTGGCCACGACATCCAGATGGTCGAAATCGAACTGGATCCGAACGAAACCGTGGTCGCCGAAGCCGGCGCGATGACTTATCTGGAGCAGGATATCGAGTTCGAAACCAAGATGGGCGACGGTTCCGGCGGCGTGATGGATAAGCTGTTCGGTATCGGCAAGCGTTTGTTGACCGGCGAATCGGTGTTTCTGACCCATTTCAGCAACCGCGGCAGCCAAAAACGGCAAGTCGCCTTTGCGGCGCCGTTTCCCGGCACCATCATCGCGTTGAATATGGCGGAGTTGGGACAGGAAGTGATCTGCCAGAAATCGGCATTTTTGGCGGCGGCGTTCGGCACTCAGGTCGACATTGCCGTTAACAAACGGCTGGGCAGCGGATTCTTCGGCGGCGAAGGCTTTATCCTGCAGCGCCTGCGCGGCGACGGAATGGCCTTTATCCATGCCGGCGGCACGGTGGTGCGCAAGGAGCTGCGTAACGAGACCCTGCGCCTGGATACCGGTTGTCTGGTCGCGTTCAGCGGCGACATCGATTACAACATTGCCCTGAGCGGCGGACTGAAAAGCATGCTGTTCGGCGGCGAGGGTCTGTTTCTGGCGACGTTGAAAGGCACCGGGTCGGTTTGGATTCAAAGCATGCCGTTTTCGCGGCTGGCGGAGCGGGTGTTAAGCCAGTATCGGCCGCTGGGCCAGGATAGCCAATAAAGCCGGTTACAGCAGGCCGTGTTCGGCAAACGAGAATGGCGGGCCGTCGCCGACGATAAAGTGGTCCAATACCCGGATATCGAACAAGCCCAACGCTTGTTTCAGTTTGTCGGTAATTTGCCGGTCGGCTTGACTGGGTTCGTTAATGCCGGACGGGTGGTTATGGGCGAAAATCACCGCTGCGGCATGGTGGAACAACGCTCGCTTGGCAACCTCGCGCGGGTAGACGCTGGCGCCGTCTATCGTGCCGCGAAACAGTTCCTCCCATTGAATCACCCGGTGCTGGTTGTCGAGAAACAGGCAGGCGAAGATTTCGTAGCTGTGGCCGCGCAGTTGCGCGCTCAGATAGGCGCGGGTGATATCGGGGCTGGTCAGCGCATTGCCGCGTTGCAGAATTTCGGCGAAATGGCGGCGAGCCATTTCCAGTACCGCTTGTAGTTGCGCATATTTGGCGTCGCCCAGGCCGTGGCTTAGGCAAAACCGTTCTCGGTCGGCGCCGAGCAACGCGCGTAGCGAGCCGTATTCGCTCAGCAGTTCCCGCGCCATGTCCACAGCCGACTTTCCGGCAGTACCGGTCCGCAGGAAGATCGCCAACAATTCAGCGTCGGTCAATGCGCCGGCGCCACGCTGCAACAATTTTTCGCGGGGACGTTCGTCGGCTGGCCAATTTTTAATGCTCATCAACTCGTTCCGGCCGTTAAGAAACGGTTTTAAGCATAGAAGAATCCAACCGACTTTGCCATAATTCCCCAATTAGCCATTTTGGGGCGTGTTATTAACAAGCGAATTTTACTGGGGGTTTGCGGCGGTATCGCAGCTTACAAAGCGGCGGAATTGCTGCGCTTGTTGCGCAAGCAAGGCTGCGAGGTACGGGTGGTGATGACCGCCGCCGCCGCCCGGTTCGTGGCGCCGCTGACTTTCCAGGCCCTGAGCGGACACAGTGTCCACAGCGAATTGCTCGATCCGGACCAGGAGCAGGCGATGAGCCATATTCATCTGGCGCGCTGGGCCGACCTGCTACTCATCGCACCGGCGACCGCCGACATGCTGGCGAAAATGGCGCACGGATTGGCCGACGATTTGTTGTCGACGGTGTATTTGGCCGCCGAATGCCCGGTTTACGTCGCGCCGGCCATGAATCAGGCGATGTGGGCCAAACCGGTAACCCAGGACAATATCGCCCGTTTGCAGCAACACGGTGTGGTGACCATCGGGCCGGCCGCCGGCGAGCAGGCTTGTGGCGAGCAGGGGTTTGGGCGCATGGTCGAACCGGCCGAAATCGTCCAAAGCGTATTGGCCGATTCCGCAGGCAACTATCTTGCCGGCTTGAAACTGGTGGTCAGCGCCGGCCCGACCCGAGAGCCGCTGGATCCGGTGCGGTTTATCAGTAACCGCAGTTCCGGCAAGATGGGCTACGCGCTGGCTCGTGCCGCGGTCGCCGCCGGTGCCGATGTGACTTTAGTCAGCGGCCCGGTACAGTTGCCGGCGCCGGCCGGTGCCGAATTGGTCGAGGTCGAAACCGCATTGCAGATGCACGACGCCGTACTGAAAGCTTGCCGCAATGCCGACGTTTATATCGGTGCCGCGGCGGTTGCAGACTACCGGGCCAAGCAGATCGCCGCGCATAAACTGAAAAAAGCCGAAACCGGCGCCGATGTGATTCAGTTGGAAAAGAATCCGGACATCGTCGCCGATGTTGCCGCGCTGCAACCCAAGCCCTGGGTAGTGGGTTTTGCTGCCGAAACCGAAGATCTGGAGAACTACGCGCTGGGCAAGCTGCGCAGTAAAAATCTGGACATGATTGCCGCTAACTGGGTGGGCCGGGCCGAAGGCGGCTTCGATTCCGAGCGTAACGCCTTGCAGGTGTTTTGGCGGGACGGCCGCAAGGCGCTGGAGATGGCCGACAAAACCAGTCTGGCCGTGCAGTTGTTGCAATTGATTGCCGAGAAAATGCATGAGAAAAATTCAACTAAAAATCCTTGATCCGCGTTTGGGCGAACAGATCGCATTGCCGGCTTACGCCACGCCGGGTTCGGCCGGATTGGATTTGCGCGCCTGTCTGGAGCAGGCGATAACGCTACAACCCGGCGAGACCGCGCTGATTCCGACCGGTCTAGCGATCCATATCGACGATCCGCATTTGGCTGCGGTGTTGTTGCCGCGCTCCGGCTTGGGTCATAAGCACGGCATCGTGTTGGGTAATCTGGTCGGCTTGATCGATTCGGATTACCAGGGACAAGTGTTCGTGTCCTGCTGGAATCGCGGGGCCGAGCCGTTTACCGTCGAAGTGGGCGAACGTATCGCCCAAATGGTGTTCGTGCCGGTCGCGCAAGTGGATTTCGAATGCGTGACCGAATTCGATGCCAGCCATCGCGGCAGCGGCGGCTTTGGCCACAGCGGCCGGCATTAATCGAGGCAGTCCATGGGGCGTATTTTCAGCATCATCGCCGGCGTTGCCGTTTTTATGGTCTTATTGGCCGGCGGTGGCGCGTATTGGTTTTCGGCGGCTAAAGTCGCCGACACCCAGCAAGCCAGCGTTACGGCCGTGGCGAACGGCATGGCCGTCAGTTTGGCTAGCCAAATCGACACGCTACAGCACGTGGTAGACGGTTTGGCGCAAGCGCCGGACGTGGTCGCCGCATTGGCTTCGGAGAATCAGGATGCCGCAGTGCGCAACGCCGTGGCGGCAAGGTTGCAACAGGTGATTCCGAATGCGCTGAAAGTGCGTTTGTTGCCGGCCAACGTCAGCGAGCCCGATTTGGCCCAGGTGCCGAATATGGGGTTCGCCGATTTGGAAATGGTTAGGGCGACGCTTGCCGCCATTCAAAAGCCGTCGGTGCAAGGCGAGGGCGAACACCGCCACTTGGCAATCACCAGCCTGGTCAGCAAAAATCAGCAGCCGATCGGCGTCATTTTGGTCAGTTTGAAGCCCGATGCGTTGCAACTGTTAATAGGTAAGACCAATTTTAACGGCGGTTTCGTCGAAGTCCGGCAAGAGACCGCCGTGTTGGCCAGCGCCGGCAATCCGGCGGCCAAACTCGACGATCCACAATCCATGCCGTTGATCAATAGCCGCTGGCAACTGGATTTGTGGATAGGCGAGGCTACCGAACTGGCCGACGTCGTGCTGTTTTTATGCATCATTCTGATTCCGGCGCTGTTGGTAAGCCTGGCGTTTTTTATCGGTTACCGAAAATTGGCCGATTACTTGCGGCACGACCAGAGCAGTATCTTGAAAGCGGCCAAGGATATGATGACCGGCAAAAGCGCCGGACATTATCCGGTGCAATTGGACGAAATGCGTCCCATCGTCTCGACGCTGGCCCAATTCAAACGCATCCTGGAACACGAGAAGCAGCCCGAGAAAGCGGTCGAAGTCGACGAAGATTTCGATTTTTTCGAAGAGTCGTTCGATATGGATTTCGTCGAACCTTCCCAGGCTGCAGCGGCGCCGGCCCAGTACGCCAGCGTTCCGGTGGCGTTGGCTTCGGCGCCGGTCAATTTGCCGGCGGCGGAGCCGGCGCCGGCCGCAGCTCCGGCCAAACCCGCGGCCAGGACCATCGATATTTTTAAAGCCTACGATATTCGCGGCGTGGTCGGGCGCGACTTGACGCCGGAAACGGTACGGGCGATCGGCGTGGTGTTCGCAAACGAAGCGCGGCAACAGCAGGTCAAGATCGTAGTGTTGGGGCGCGACGGCCGGCTGTCCAGCCCAGAATTGGCCGATGCGTTGGCCCAGGGCCTGACTGCCGGCGGTTGTGACGTATTGGATATCGGGCTGGTGCCCACGCCGCTGCTGTATTTTGTAGCCCACCACAGCGAAGGGCGGAGCGGCATAATGGTTACCGGTAGCCACAACCCGAAAGAGTACAACGGCCTCAAGCTGGTGTTGAACGGCGAGACGCTGGCCGGCGAAAAATTGCAGCAGTTGAAAAAGCGTCTGGAATCCGGTGATTACAGCCAGGCCGAACCGGGCTCGATTCAGCGCAACAGCCTGTTCAGCAACGAATATATCGGCATGATCACCGAAGATTTGCATTTGGTGCGGCCGATGAAAGTCGTGGTCGATTGCGGCAACGGCGCGGCGGGGCGTTTGGCGCCGATGTTGTTGAAAACCCTGGGCTGCGAAGTGGTCGAGCTGTTTTGCGAGATCGACGGTAACTTCCCCAACCACCACCCCGATCCGAGCCAACCGGAAAACCTGGCCGATTTGGTTTCGGCCGTCAAGCATTACGCCGCCGATATCGGCCTGGCTTTCGACGGCGACGGCGACCGTCTGGGCGTCGTGGACTCTACCGGCAAAATCATCTGGCCGGACCGGCAAATGATGTTATTCGCCCGCGACGTGCTGACCCATAAACCCGGCTCGGAGATTATTTACGACGTTAAGTGTTCGCGGCACTTGCACGACCAGATCGTCAAGCGCGGCGGCCGGCCGTTAATGTGGAAAAGCGGGCATTCGCTGATGAAGGCCAAGGTGAAAGAAACCTCGGCGGCGCTGGCCGGCGAAATGAGCGGGCATATCTTTTTCAACGACCGCTGGTTCGGCTTCGACGATGCGCTGTATGCCGGCGCCCGGTTGATCGAAATTCTGTCCAACGATATGCGCGGCAGCGGCGACGTGTTTGCCGATCTGCCGGACAGTATCAATACGCCGGAACTGCACGTTGCGCTTGCGGAAGGGGAGGGTCCCGGTTTCATGGAGCGCTTGTCCGCGCTGGCCGAGTTTAAAGACGGCAAGATCAATAATATCGACGGCATGCGCGTCGAATTTGCCGACGGCTGGGGTTTGGTACGGGCTTCCAATACCACGCCGGTGCTGACCGTCCGTTTCGAAGCGGATAGCCAGGACGCCATGCAGCGGATCCAGGCCCGCTTCAGGCAATTGCTGTTGCAAGTCAATCCCGAACTTAATTTGCCATTTTAATTTAGCGAGACAATGAAAGAAAAAACCGCACACCAGATTGCCCACGTTCTCATCGAAGCCTTGCCGTATATTCAGAAATTCAAGGGCAGGACGGTCGTGATCAAGTTCGGCGGCAACGCCATGGTCGACGATGCGTTGAAGCACAGCTTCGCCCGCGATATTGTGTTGATGAAATTGGTGGGGATCAATCCTATCGTAGTGCACGGCGGCGGCCCGCAGATTGGTAACTTGTTGGGACGATTGGGCAAGACCTCCGAGTTCGTCGATGGCATGCGCGTCACCGACAGCGAAACCATGGATGTGGTCGAAATGGTATTGGGCGGTTTGGTCAACAAGGAGATCGTTAATTTGATCAACGTTCACGGCGGCAAGGCGGTGGGGTTGACCGGTAAGGACGGCAATTTCATCCACGCCCGCAAAATCAACATCACTAAAGCGGGGGCGTCGCTGGACGACGCGCCGGAAATCATCGATTTAGGCCACGTCGGCGAGGTCAGCAGCATCGATCCGGCGGTGGTGGAAATGCTGGGCAACAGCGATTTCATTCCGGTGATTGCGCCTATCGGCGTCGGCAAGGACGGCCATTCTTATAACATCAACGCCGATTTGGTGGCGGGTAAGGTCGCCGAGGTGTTGAAAGCCGAAAAGCTGATGCTGCTGACCAATACGCCGGGCATTTTGGATAAGGAAGGCAATCTGTTGACCGGATTGACCTTGACGGATATCGATAATTTAATCGCCGACGGCACGATATCGGGCGGCATGATTCCGAAGACGCGCTGCGCGACCGACGCCTTGAAAGGCGGGGTGACCAGCGTGCACATCATCGACGGCCGGGTCGACCATGCCGTGCTGCTGGAACTGTTTACCGACCAAGGCGTAGGTACCTTACTGCTGCGCCGCTAACTGGGATTGGATATACGGGGCGAATGCTTCGCGAATGGCTTGAGCCTTGGCGCTGGCGCATAGTTCGGTGCCGAGGCTGGATTGGCGGCAGCGAATGTCGAGAAAGATCTGGCGGACGTTGTTGTTTTCCAGCAGCGACGCCGATAGGCTCAAGTCGGTGTCGGTCTGCGGCGCGGCGCGCATGATCAGCTTTTCGCTTTCCACGTCTTGGCCGGTAGTGGAGTTGCTGGCTACGAACTCGCCGGCGATTTTCCAGGCTTTTTCGCATTGAACGGCATCCTCGCAGACGAACAGGCCCAGTTCGTTGCTGGCGTTGCTGGCGGCTAACGAGGATTTGTCGGTTTTTCCGGTTCGCTGGGTTTGCGTCAAAAACTGAAAGCGGGCGATATCGGCTTTGAATTCTTTTTCGCTGTTCTGCCGTTCCAATTGGTGGCGTTGCAGGTCTTGTTTGGCGAACTCGATTTGCTGTTTGCTGGCGGCGATATCGTTGAGTAATTTATCGGGCAATTTGCTGCCGCTTCGCTCCAGGTTGGCCGCTTGCTGCTGCTGTTGCCGAAGCTGGGATTCTAGCAAGTCGATATTGCCCTCGATAACCTTGCGTGCGGCGTCGAGCGCTGCTGTTTTGTTGGCGATCGCTTTCTGCAAATCTTCGATGTTGCGGAACGTACTCAGCAACACTTTATCGTTGGCCGCTTGCTTGGCGATGATCTTTTCCTGTTCCTTGCGCAGTTCGTCCAGCCGCTTCTGCTGGGCGATTTGTTCGGCGGTTTTGGCTTTTTCCACGACGTTGGTGACTCTGGCCTTTTCGTTCAAGGTCTCCCGTTTGTGCTGGACTTGATCGGGCGGCACTTGGTCGGAAAAATACACGTTACCGTTGTCGTCGACCCAGCGGTACATTTTTTTGGCAAAAGCCGGACCCGCGGCCAGCATCGGCAAGGCCAGAACCAGCGCGAGCAGCCTGCGTTTGGCGGTGTTGTTCGGTATGCCCATGTCGCGGCTGTCCGGCTAGCCCAAAACCGTGGCTAACTGATGCAGCGGTGGCAACACCATCATTTTCGCCAGTTGCAACAAAACCAGTGCAGCCAGCGGCGACAAGTCGATCCCGCCCAGGTCGGGCAATACTCTGCGGCAGACGTTCAACAGCGGTTCGGTCAAGCTATACAGGATAGAAGAGGCGCTGCCGTAATTGCCGGGAGCGAACCAGCTCAGGATCGCGGCGGCGAAAATCGCATAGACGAAGATGTCCAGCAGCATTTTTATCAGATCGGTAAACGACAGCAGCAGCAGCGCAACCACACCGACCGACAGGCCTTTGAGCGCCAGAATCGAAAAATTGGCGACCATTTGCAGCGCCAACGCCAGAACCAGCGAGGAGCTGTCGATGCGGCCGATTGCCGGGATAAAGCGGCGCATGATCCGTAGCGGCGGATGGGTGATTTTGACTAGAAACTGCGAAATCGGATTGTAAAAATCGGCTTGGGTCCATTGCAGCAGAAAGCGCAAGGCAACCGCCAGGATATACAGTGAGAACAGCGTGTCGATCAAAAATACCAAGGGATCGGTCATATAGTTACTGCCCATCAGTCGGCTCCGAGTTGTTTAGACATTTCAATCGAGCGATCCCTGGCGGCATGCAGCGCCTTAGCTACCAAATCTACGAAGCCGTGTTGCAGGAAGGTTTCGACGGCTTGTTGCGTCGTGCCGCCCGGCGATGTTACCCGCGCCCTGAGTTGTGCCGGAGACTCGGCGGATTCCAGGGCGATCTTCGCTGCGCCCAGCGCCGTTTGTTGAATCAATAACCGTGCCGAATGTTCGTCCAGCCCCAACTCCAGGGCGGCGCGCTCCATTGCTTCCATCAGCAGGAAAAAATAAGCCGGGCCGCTGCCGGATACTGCCGTAACTGCGTCGAGTTGGGCTTCGTCGCCGAACCATAATGTCAGGCCGACTGCGCGCAGAATGTTCTCCGCCAGGTCTTTCTGTTCGTCGTTGACTTGCGGATTGGCGTGCAATGCTGTGGCACCGGTTTGCACCAGGGCCGGAGTGTTGGGCATGCAGCGGACGATAGCGGTGTTTGCGCCTAGCCATAACGCCAGGCTTTGTTGGCTGATGCCGGCGGCGATCGACACCACGAGCACGTTTTTCTGCTTCAGTTGCGGTGCGATTTGCAGGCAGACGTCACGCAAGGTTTGCGGTTTGACTGCCAGCACCACTACGTCGGCTTCGTTGACGATGTTTGCGTTATCGGCGGCAATGTTGACGTGCAGTTGATCGGCGTGGGCTTGCAAGGTTTCGGGAACGGTGTCGGATACCCAAATTTGCTGGGGCGAGTGGCCGCTGGCTATCAGGCCGCGCATCAAGCTGGTTGCCATGTTGCCGCCGCCGATAAAGCCGATTGTTTTTGTGTTCATAGCGTACTGAAAAATAAATTGAATCGTGATGGAAACCGCTGTTGGCAGCGCATTCTACATGACAATGGTGGCGGCGCATCAAATCTCAAGCCGCGGCCGATTCCCGCAATCCGATATGCCTCGGGCGTAATCCCAATACCAGCAGCGAGCTACCGTAAACGATTATCGCCAAGCCGATGGTCGTCGCCAAATTCAGGCCGCGTTGAGCGGCATTCCAATTCAGCCATAAGCCGGCATCGACAAAATAGTACAAAAATGCCGACATGGCTGCGTTTGCCGCCACAATCCGTCCAATATAACCATACCAATCGGCGCAAGGCCGGTAAATGCGTGTTGCGACCAGGTTGCGTAACAACAGGATGGCGTTGAGGTAGGCGGATAATGTGGTCGCCAATGCCACGCCGGCGTGAGCCAAAGGCCAGACCAGGATCAAATTGAAGGCTACGTTGGCAATCATCGAATATCCGCCGAATCTTGCCGGGGTCTGGGTGTCGTGGCGAGAAGTAAAGCCGGGAGCGAGCACTTTAATCAGCATAAAAGCCAATAATCCGAGCGAATACGCCATCAGACTGCGGCCGGCCATCTTGACGTCGCCGCTGCCGAATTCGTTATATTGGAACAGTGTGGACAGTAACGGTTCGGCCAGTAAGGCCAGGCCCAAAGTGGCCGGCAGGCCGATTAGCAGCGTCAGTTTCAAGCCCCAATCCAGCGCCTTGGAAAATCCGAGTTGATCCGACGTGGCATGGTGTGCCGACAGATGCGGCAAAATAACGGTGGCGACGGCAATGCCGAGAATCCCCAGCGGAAATTCGACCAGCCGGTCCGAGTAGTAAAGCCAGGAAACGCTGCCCGGGGCCAGAAACGAGGCGACCAATGTGCCGAACAGCAGGTTGACCTGCACTACCGAGACGCCGAAAATCGCCGAAGGCATTCGAGCCAGCATGCGTTTGACGTCCGGGTCGCGGTAGGCCCAGCGTGGCCGCGGTAGCAGGTTCAGGCGTAATAGCGGCGGAATTTGACACGCCAACTGTATCGCCCCGGCCGCAAATACGCCCCAGGCCAGCGCTACAATCGGTTCGTCCATCAGCGGTGCCAGCCAGACCGCGGCCGCGATCATTGCGATGTTGAGTACCACCGGAGTCAAAGCCGGAACCGCAAATCGGCCCTGGGCGTTCAATATCGCGCCGGCAAAAGCGACCAGCGTGACGAAAAACAGGTAAGGGAAGGTGATGCGCAGCATTTGCACTGCCAGCGTGTATTGGTTGCCTTCCCACAAAAATCCCGGTGCAAACAACAGGATTAATAAGGGGGCCGCGACGACTCCGGCCAGTGCGACCAAAACCAATAATACCGCCAAGGTGCCGGAACTGCGGCCGATGAACAGGCGTAAAGCTTCCCGGCTGCCTTTTTGGTTATAATCGGCCAACAAAGGGACGAAGGCTTGGGCGAAAGCGCCTTCGGCAAATAAGCGGCGCAAAAAGTTGGGAATGCGGAATGCGACGAAGAAGGCGTCGGTTGCTGCATTGACGCCGAAAATATTGGCGAACAGCATGTCTCTGGCAAAGCCCATCAAGCGCGAAATCAGTGTCATACCGCCAACGATGGCCGTCGATTTGAAAAGCTGTTTACTCACTAATGTTCCCGGCTATTTAGGCAGCGCTAAAAATTTGACAATCATAGCATTCAAAAAGATAATAGGCGGTTCCAAATTCACTGAAACAAATTGATAGACTATGGCTAATTCACCACAAGCTAGAAAAAGAGCGCGTCAGGCAGAGAAAAGCCGTATTCGCAATGCCGGACAGCGCAGCAACTTACGCACTTTCATCAAAAAAGTGATCGCCGCTGTTAGAGCAGGCGATAAAGAGCAAGCGCAAGCCGCGTTCAAAGTGGCAGTCCCCGTTATCGATTCAGCCGTTAATAAAGGTTTGATCCACAAAAACAAAGCAGCACGCAGCAAAAGCAGACTGAATAACAGATTGCGCGCGATGGCTTAATTTCGGTCCACTGCCGATCGATTGCGAAAGGCCCGGATGGTTTCCATCCGGGCCTTTTTTGTGCCTGGTGCTTTTTGAGTTGGCGCACGCGGTTTTAGTCGTTGTGTTCGTTCGGCGCCGGTGTTTTCGAGCACTCATTCTCCAGTCTCCGCTAGGAGACAGTTTCTGCCGCGATGGTGCGGTCAAGATCGGTTCGGTCTTGCCGCAGTTGCAAACACAACGGCAGTTTGCAACTGTCGCGGCAGACTTTTTGCCGGCGGCGATTGCGCCCGGTAAACAAGCTGCTAATCTGTTACTGCTTAAGAATATCAGTAAAAGGTAATCGCCATGAATAACCAAGATCAAGCCAAGCTTCGCTGGGGAATACTCGGGGCGGCGCGTATCAACGAGCGCCTGCTGCCGGCTATTGTCGAAGCTAAAAATTCTGAATTGGTCGGAATCGCCAGCCGGCGGCCGGGAGCTGCGGCGCAAACCCTGGCGCAATATGCACCCTGCCATTCCAACGTCCAGAGTTACGATAACCTGGACAGTCTGCTCAACGACGAAGACGTGCAAGCCATTTATTTGCCGATGGCCAACCATGAGCACGCGGAATGGACTCTGCGCGCCATCGAGCACCGCAAACACGTACTGTGCGAGAAACCGATGGCATTGACCGTAGCCGACATCGATGCCATCGAAACCGCTGCCCGCCGCTACCGGGTCACCGTAATGGAAGGTTTCATGTACCGTTTCCATCCCCAGCACGCCCGAGTGTTGGAATTGATTCGTTCCGGCTTAATCGGCGAGGTGCGCTCGGTGCGCGCCAGTTATTCGTTCATGATGCGGCCGGCGCGGATGTATCGTCTGGCGGAGGACGTATCGCGCGGCGGCGGTGCGATGTGGGATATTGGCTGTTATGCGATCCATTCGTTGCGGATGTTTTTTCAGCAGGCGCCGCGCACGGCCACCGCGTTATCCAAGTACGTCGAGAGTGGGGCCGACATCACTACCAGCGGGATACTGGATTTCGGCGACGGCAAATTCGGCCATTTCGATTTCAGTTTCGAGCGGGCGCGGCGTTGCGAATACGAAATCATCGGCACCCAAGGCGGTATCAAGTGCCACGTGGTCTGGCAATTGCCGGGCGATATTCCGATTATTTCCTGGTGGACCGAGGACGGCCGCTTCGCCGAAGAGCGGATGCCGGCGGCCAACCATTTCCGCTTGGAAATCGAGCATTTCAGCGATTGCGTGCTCAACGGCAAGCAACCGCAATTGTCGTTCGACGATGCCCGCGATAACTGCCGGACCATCGTTGCCGCGTTGCAATCGGCGGCAGAAGGGCGGGTGGTAAAAATTTAGCCGAACGGATTGCCGGTCCAGACTTGGGGCTGGACCGGCTTGGCGGGGTTATTTGCGGAAGGTGAGGCCGTCGTTGGCAACGTCGATATGGATCGTGTCGCCGGGTAGGAAGCGGCCGGCCAGAATCTCGTTGGCTAGCGGATTTTCCAATTGGCGTTGTATCGCCCGCTTCAATGGGCGCGCGCCGTAAACCGGATCGAAACCGGCTTCGCCCAGTAAATCCAAGGCCTGTTCGCTGACGGCCAGGCCGATGTCCTTTTCTTGCAGACGCCGGCGCAACAATTCGATTTGGATTTTGCAGATCGCCCGAATCTGGCTTTGACCCAGCGGATGGAATACCACGGCTTCGTCAACCCGGTTGATGAATTCCGGGCGGAAATGCTGGCCGACAATTTCCATTACCGCATCCTTCATCTCGACATAGTTGTCTTCGCCAGCCAATTCCTGGATCACACTGGAGCCCAGGTTCGACGTCATCACCACCACCGTGTTTTTAAAATCCACCGTGCGGCCTTGGCCGTCGGTCAAGCGGCCATCGTCCAAAACTTGCAGCAGTACGTTGAACACATCGTTGTGAGCCTTTTCGATTTCGTCCAGCAAAATCACCGAATAGGGTTTACGGCGTACCGCTTCGGTCAGATAGCCGCCTTCTTCGTAACCGACATAGCCGGGAGGTGCGCCGATCAAACGCGCGACTGAATGTTTCTCCATGAATTCCGACATATCGATGCGGACCATGGCTTCTTCGGTGTCGAACATGAATTCGGCCAGAGCCTTGCATAACTCGGTTTTACCGACGCCGGTCGGACCTAAAAACAGGAACGAGCCGTTCGGCCGGTTTGGGTCCGACAAGCCGGCCCGCGAGCGGCGGATGGCGTTGCTGACCGCTTTCAAGGCTTCGGTTTGGCCGATCACCCGTTTGCCCAGTTCTTCTTCCATCCGCAACAGTTTTTCGCGTTCGCCTTCCATCATTTTCGACACCGGGATGCCGGTCCATTTGGAAACGACTTCGGCGATTTCTTCATCCGTGACTTTGCTGCGCAATAATTTGGCTTCCTGCATCTCGGCTTGCGATGCTAAGTCCAGCTCCTTCTCCAGCTTCGGAATTTCGCCGTATTGCAGCTCGGACATCCGGGTGTAATCCTGGCTGCGGCGAGCGGCATCGAGTTCCAAACGCGCATGTTCCAGGCGCTCCTTGATCGTCGCGGTGCCTTGCAATGCGGCTTTCTCGGCTTTCCAGATTTCATCCAGATCCGAATATTCTTTTTCCAGTTCGGCGATTTCCTCCTGCAACGTTTCCAGGCGCTTTTTAGACGCTGCGTCGCTTTCGTTTTTCATTGCCTCGCGTTCTATTTTGAGCTGGATCAGGCGGCGGTCGAGTTTATCCATCGCTTCCGGTTTGGAGTCCATTTCCATGCGGATGCGGCTGGCGGCCTCGTCGATCAAATCTATGGCCTTGTCCGGCAATTGACGGTCGGAAATGTAACGGTGCGACAGCATGGCAGCAGCGACGATGGCCGGGTCGGTAATGTCGACGCTGTGGTGGATTTCGTAACGTTCCTTCAAGCCGCGCAAAATAGCGATGGTGTCTTCGACGCTAGGTTCGTCGACCAAGACTTTTTGAAAGCGGCGTTCCAACGCGGCATCTTTTTCGATGTACTGGCGGTACTCGTCCAATGTCGTCGCGCCGACGCAATGCAATTCGCCGCGCGCTAAGGCCGGCTTCAGCATGTTGCCGGCGTCCATCGCGCCTTCGGCTTTGCCGGCGCCGACCATGGTATGCAACTCGTCGATGAACAGGATGACCTGACCTTCCAATTTGGCGATGTCGTTCAGCACCGCTTTCAAGCGTTCTTCAAATTCGCCTCTGAACTTGGCGCCGGCAATCAACGCTGCCATATCCAAAGACAGCAATTGCTTGCCTTTGATGCCTTCCGGCACTTCACCGTTGACGATGCGTTGCGCCAAGCCTTCGACGATCGCAGTTTTACCGACGCCGGGCTCGCCGATCAATACCGGATTGTTTTTGGTGCGGCGTTGCAAGACTTGTATCGTGCGGCGGATTTCGTCGTCGCGGCCGATCACCGGATCCAGCTTGCCTTGTTCGGCGCGCTCGGTCAGATTGATCGTGTATTTTTTCAAGGCCTGACGTTGGTCTTCGGCGTTGGCGTCGTTGACGTTCTGACCGCCGCGCATGTTTTCGATGGCTTTTTCGACCGCCGATGCCGTGACGCCGGCTTTTTTCAGCAGGTTTTGCAAGGTTCCGCTGGTTTCCAGTGCCGCTAACAGAAACAGTTCGCTGGAGATGTAGGCGTCTTTGCGCTTTTGCGCCAGCTTGTCGGTCAGATTCAGCATTCGCGACAGTTCGTTGGAAATTTGCACATCGCCGCCGGCGCCGGAAACGCTGGCCAAACGGTCGATCTCTTTCAACAGATCGTTGCGCAAGGTATTGACCTGAACGCCGACCTGTTGCAACAACGGTTTGATGCTGCCGCCCTCTTGGTCGATCAAGGCTTGCATGACATGCAACGGCTCGATGAACTGGTGGTCTTTGCCGAGCGCCAGGCTTTGTGCGTCGCCGAGAGCCTGTTGAAATTTACTGGTTAATTTATCCATTCGCATGCAGCGTACCTCGTTAGGAAAATAAGTTGAGTTGCGACCGAAATGGGGCGGCCCGAATCCGTTTTCAAGCGCGGAGGCAAGTACCGGGCAAAATTTCCGTTAAATCTTCAAGGTAATGCCGAATATCGCCGGTAGCTTAGACAATTGATTCAAAGTACAATGCCCGCGCTCAGATAACAGATGTTCACGGCTTATCGCCACTGCTTCAGGCAGCAACGGTTGTCCACAATGTCGGTCTGCGTAACCAATAGTTTTATTTTGTAGGAGTTTTAAGATGGCAACAGGCACTGTAAAGTGGTTTAACAACACCAAAGGTTTTGGATTTATCGAGCCTTCCGAAGGAAAAGAAGATGTGTTCGTGCATCATTCCGTGATTTTGGGAGAAGGTTTTAAAACCTTGTCGCCTGGCCAATCGGTCCAGTTCGAGATCGAATCCGGCCCTAAAGGCTTAACTGCCACAAACGTCCTGCCCAGATAAGCGTTCACGGTTACGGAAACAAAGGCTCTTGATTTTCAAGAGCCTTTTTTATGCGCGAAACCAGGCCGTTTCGCTAGGGACCGCGCACCAAGCAAGCTATAATGCAAACTCCTTTCCAAACTGGGATTAATGTATGGCTCGCGAATTTTCATCGTTAAAACAATTGGATATCCCGGTTAAAGTGCTGTTCACCGGTTATTTGACGACGGTGGCTGTCGGGTATCTGGTGGCGTTGATTCAAATCTTGTTTACCCATGGGATGGCCGACGGCAAATTCGGCCTGTCGATAGACGACATCGTATACAGTTACTACGGTAACCGTTCCGGTACGGTCTTGGAGACCAAACTGAACGGTTCGATGAAGGAAAACGCCTCGGAACAGGAGCGTTTTCTGATCATGCAATGGGTGCGCGATGGCGCCGACGAGGACGATTACGAAGAGTCCGGCGTCGCCAAAATCATTCAGGACCGCTGCGTGATGTGCCATAACAAGGAGTCTTCGCTGCCCGATTTCAACGATTTTAAGGTGCTGAAAGAGCTCACCAAAGAGGATGAAGGTGCAACCTTCGGCTCGTTGACTCGGGTGTCCCACATCCATTTGTTCGGCATCAGCTTTATTTTCATGTTTGTTGGCTTGATTTTCAGCTTTGCCGAAACCAGCACCGTCAAATACAAATCGATCGCTATCGGCATGCCGTACGTGTTCCTGCTAGTGGATATTTTGTCCTGGTGGCTGACCAAGTTGCATCCGATATTCGCGTGGCTGGTGGTGTTGGCCGGTGGCGGCATGGCGGTATCGTTTGCGTTTATGTGGACGGTGTCGGTGGCTGAAATGTGGCTATTCGACAAAGTGTTTCTGGATGGGCAGGGGCAGCCTCGGCCGCAGTGGAGTACCATCGTCGAAACCAAATTCGAAGAGTTAGGCGGTATCGATGCTTACCGCAAAATAGCGGCGTGGGCTAAGCGGATAGGCTTGTCCGCATGCGGCGTCTGCCAAAGCAAACTGGCACCTTATCTGCAAAGCCTTTGTGCAAAAATCTTTAAAAAAGACAAATAGTTAACGAGTGTGATTGTGTCTGCAAAATGCTGACAAACATTAAAGTTTTGGGCTGCGGGCCGATACGCTAAGCGGTATGATAGCAAACCTATTTTGCAGGAGGTGTACCATGATTACCAACGCTCTGAACAGTGCCACCAGCCTGATCACGCAAGCTCAGCAAAAAGCCAGCAGCGCCGCGCAGACTATCGCCAGTTTGCCGGTTCAGGAGCAGGAGGTCGGTGGTTCCAAAGATGTAGGCTCAGCGGAGATGTTCAAGCCGGTGTTGAGTTTGAAAGAAGCCGAGCTAGAAACTTCGGCCGGCGTCAAAATCATCCAGGCCCACGAGAAAATGCTGGGTTCGATTTTAGATATCCGTGCTTAATAACTGACGCTGACGTCATAGCCCAAGGCTCTGGCGTCGGCAGCCAAAGCATCGATGGTAGCTGCGGATGCTTTGGCCAATTCCGCTGCTTCCGCTTGTAAAGAAGGCCGTGCCAGACTGTAGAGCATGACCTGTTCGATGTTTATTCCCATCTCCCGCAATTGTTTTAGCAAAGCCAAATAAGCTTGTTTTTCCTGATCCGACCAAGCAAATCGATAGCTGAAAACGCAGGTCTGTAACTTGGTTCGGCAAAGCTCGGCTGCGACCTTGAGGTGTTCCAGCAGTTTTTGTTGGCTTTGGCTGGTATGGTTGATCAACTTGCGGCCGGATTCGGTCGCGCTATCCAGCTTGAACCACAGCTCTCCGTTGTAACGCGCCAATGTTCTCAGTCCTTGTTGGACTGCGGATTGATGAATCAGGCTGCCGTTGCTGATCAGCACGTAACGGCTTGCGGGAAATACGCCGGCTTGACTGGCGATGTCACCGATCAGTTCGACGGCTCGGTCGAAATTTTTCAAACTGGTGGGCTCGCCGTTACCGGAGATGGCAATGTCCTTGATAACGCGCTGCGGTTCCGGGATATTGAAGCGCTGATAAAAGTCGCCGTTTAAGACTTGGGTCAGGAAGGCTCGCAGTTCTTGCGCCAGCAATGCGAAGTCCATCTCCGGCGCATTACCGCGCTGCAGGTCGGGGACTTGGCAATATACGCAATGCCAATTGCAGGCGTTGTTGGGATTGAAATTAATCCCAATCGACAGGCCGCCGGAGCGGCGGGAGATGACCGGATAAACGTAACGCAGACCGGCGCTGTTCCGGTCGTGGTCGCTAGTGCTGAGCGATATGGGCATGCAAGGCAGCGAACAGCCAACCGGCCGGAAAGCCGATCGGCTGTCTGTGGCGGCTTAAAGTTTGACCAATACTTCCCCGCGCCCGGCTTCAGCCATGTCGCCGCCGAAGCGCCGCACCCGGTTGAAGGCAATAGCTTTGTCGGCGAAGCGGGAGTTTAGCGATTTAAACGACGCGAACAGCATCGGCAGAAATGCCAGCGTATGCGATCCGCAATCGTTGAACGTGGCAGGCAATTGCGGTTGGTTCCACAGCAATAATGTACCGCGCCGCATTGCATAGCCGGCATAACGGCCGACTTGGCCCATCACGGCAATGGTGCCGGCCACCATGCGGGAGCCGCAATAATCGCCGGCATTGCCTTCCACCAGGATCTGGCCGCGGCGCATATGGTCGCCGGCGCGTTGGCCGACGTTGCCTTTGACCAGGATCGTACCGCCTTTCATGCCTTGCTTATTGCCGGGCAGTGCTCCGCCGAGAAAATCTCCGGCATCGCCTTCGATTTGAATCAGGCCGTTCTTCATTTCGCAGCCGGCATACAGGCCGACATCGCCAATGACGTTGATGGTGCCGCCTTTCATCTGCATGCCCAAATACGCGCCGGCTTCGCCCTGTACGCTGATGTTGCCGCTCGCCAGTTCCTTGCCGATCAAATCCAGCTTGCCTGTGCTGCCGACGATGCTGATGTCGTCGGCATTGCTACCGGTAATATGGAACAGTTGATCGACGCGAAGCTTTTGTTTGCCGCATTGCAGTTCGATTCCTGCAATCTGGTCCAGACTCAGGCCGGCCAGTTTTTGGCAGACCAGCGGCGACATGTCGATGCGCTGTGACGGCGGCGTTTCGATCAAAGTAAACGTCAACGAGGTCATGCCATGATCTCCTGCAAGTGAAAGTGGAACGGGCCGAGTTTGCCGCCGTAGTTACCGGCGCTGATGCGCTTGATGCCGTTGGCTGCACCCAGATCGCAGACGGCCTGGATACCTACTCGCATCGCCTTGTCGATGTCTTCTTTGGTTAAACCGTCGATGACGATTTCCATCACCGATTCGATCTCCGGCGACAAATCGGTCCTGGTTATGCCTTTCAAGGTCGGGCAGAAGGCGTCGTTGGTCGAGGCGCTCAAAGCTTTGTATTTGGAACCGACCTTGGAACCGGAACGCACCACGCCGCCGGGGAAGGGCATGATCACGTTGGGGATTTGTTTCATCGCTTCGATTGCCGCTTCGCAGGCCGCCAAAGCTTGCGGTTGCGATTCGGCCAGCACCAGGAAATTGCCGCCGCCGACCGCGTCGACCATGCCGGTGGTGGCTTCGGTCAGGAATTCGCCGTCCATCACCGGCACCCGCCAATAGCGCTTGCCGCCGATTTTCTTGGCGATTTGGAAGCCGTCGCCGAAAAACCGCAGATTTTTGCCCAACGGAATCGGCTTGCCGCCTTCGATGCCGGCGAACAGAGCGGATGTCGGTGAAGTCAAAACGCACTGGCCGGCCCGGGTTTCCAATTGCTTGGCCAAACCTTTGCCGCCCATCGCATAGATCATGATGGAGACGCCAGGCCGTCCGTCCGGGGTTTCGTCTGGGCTCAATACCCGCTCGATGCCGGCCTCGCAGCCGCAGGCAATCACCGAAGTGGCAAAGCCGGTCATCGCCTGGGCGGAAATCATCGCCCATTTCTCGTTCTGGGCGGTGATGATGGCTCGCGTCGCCTTCATCGGAAAGGCTTCGGCGAAGGTTTTGTCTATGGTGACGCCGTTAATAATCATCGTGGTTACTCATAGTTCGGAGTTCTGCATGTCGATTAGCCGTGCCGGTTTAATCGATTGGATTTTGATTGATTTGGTAAATCACGTGTCGGCCCGCATGGTTGTGGGTTTCGGCAACGGCATTTACGTTAAAGCCATATTCCGGAGCGACATGTTTAGGGTCGTGCTCGGCGCCGACGAAATCGGAAAACGGAATGAATATCTGCGCGTTCGGTTCGAGGTAGTCCGGCGCCTCGCTAAAAAACCGGCGTAGTATCTGTTGGCCGCCGTCCGCGTTCAAGCCGAAGGTACCGTTGGAGGGATAGTAATTAAAGTTGAACACAACCATGTCGAAACGCTTGGCCGGTACCGAAGCGAACAAATCGCTGTGAATGAATGCGTCCGGCGACAACTCCGGATTTTGCAAACCGTTGTGGCGGGCACAGGCAACGGCGTCGGGGTTAAAGTCGACGCCGATAACTTCTTCGCAGCCGATTATTTTCAAGATGAACGCGAAATAGCCGCTGCCGCAGCCCATGTCCAATCCCGTCTTGCCGGGTTTTTGTTTCAACATGAAATCGCCGAAAAACGAACTGGTCAAGCCGAAATCCGACGGAAATACGTTTTTGGCTATCGTTAGTTTGATGCCATCTTGTTCAACCGAATAGGGTTGGCGCGCCAGATAGTCGGCTAATTCCGCTTCCCGGTCGGCTATAGTGATGCCAGTTGTAGTCATATTTTGTTTGTATCGGTTTTGAAGTTATTGCTTGCCAAGTATTCGGTGAATTTGCTATTCATTATATTCGACTTTGTGTAATGCCAAGGCATTTTCAAAAGCCGATTGCGAGTTTATTTTTACCGCTAAAAAGTTACTCTGAAAATTCGCGGCGTTTATAATCAACACCGGCCGCTTTTTTATGCGCTGAAAGTCGATCAATGGAAAACCACTTCACGCGGCTGGAACATCGTTCCATACCTCGTCTTCCTCATTATTCCAAGTTTACCAACGCGCTGACGCAAGAACAAAGCAAAATCCATACATATTCATCTAATTACGCTTTGCTAATCGGATCTGCGAGGCTTTGCAGGGTATATTTTATTTATTGAATATTTGCTGATTTTTTTCTGTTACATTTTTCGCACAGCAATTGTACATTTCTTTCAGTATTAGAGCCGCCTTTCGATATCGGGATAATGTGATCATATTCCAGTTTTTCATTAGAGCCGCATTCCACGCATTTTCCACTATCTCTTCGCCAAACCGCTAATTTGACGTTTGATGGAACATATCGATCGGTTTGATTTTCAGTTTGACTTTCTTCTACATTATCTTCAAAAGGAATAAATTCCGGCTCAATAAGTATTTTTAAGGCTTCGATCATGTATTCAATCTCAGATAATATTCTTCCCTTGATATACCAGTGTGTTGAATTGAATCCGACTGTTGCTAATTCTCTTTCGACGTATTTTTCAATATCATCTTGTGAGGCATTCGCATCTTTTAATAATTCGAAAGTTGGTTTTGGATCATGGCCTAATTGTTTTAAGCGCTCAGAATTGAATTTTTTGAGTACGTCTTGGTGGTTATAAATTGCAGAATAAAATGTATGCAATGAGCTATGTACTTCGAGAATGGAGTTAATGCTTTGGCTGAAAAGTAAAATTCCCTTCATTTCTTTGCCATTCTGAATAAGTTCCTTAACTTCCCAGTCTATTGATTTTATGGCTGCTTTATAATCTTCCTGGTATTTATCAATTAATGTTTTGTTATTTGTGTCGGAATATTCCATAAAATCCTCCGTGTTTCTCAAAGCCCAGTATAGTAGGCTATGCTTGCCTTAGTCTGATTTCAGTTTATAGGCGATATTGGTGGTAATCCATCAAGCATGAGCTACGGTTTGGTCATAGTGTTTTTTGTCTTGCAATTTGAAACTTCATAAGTGCATATTTTTAATAGAAACAGTTCAAGGCTTTGGGCGGCGTATGTTTTTAAAAAGCTGTGGGTCAATACAATTTTTCTCAAGTTTTCCTGCTCAAGACTTTGTTCCAATTTTAAGTGTGTGCTTGTGTTATTTGCATTATTGAATTTTATTATTGTATCGTAAAGTTTTTTGTCCTTATCTTTGTTTAGGTCAACAATGCCACCACTATGAGCTATTTTATTTCGTACCTCGGAAAATAATTTTATATTTTGCCAGAGATTCGATTTAAATGGAGTATCTATTCCGGCTACTTTAGTTAGATAGTTTTTTGCTCTTTCAATGCCTTTTCCGGATAAATCATCACATGTTAGGTCAAGGTGTAATTTCTCTTTGGCTGTTCTGCATAAATGGTTTAGCAGGTTGGTGAAAAACCATATTCTGACCACTAATTTAGCTATAAGAAGCCTTTATTTAGTGCTGAATCAATCTTGTAGTACTAAATATAGGTCTGATTGGTTGCAAAAAAGAGTTTTTCACCAACCTGTTAGTGTGTATTCAAAATATGAATAAATAAACAAAAACTCAGAATGCCACTGCATTATCTCAAAGTGATGTATTCCTGAGTATTCATAGTTAAAAACTCCTGCTCCATCGTAGAAAATATGGCTATAAAGGGCTTGCGACTCCTCGCTTTCTAAGTCGCCAAATGCATCTCTTATTGCAGTCTGGGTTAGATATTCTAAGGTTTTTATTTCTTGCGCTATGGATGCTTGATTGAAGTCGAGATGTTGTAAAATAGCTTCGAATTTCAACTGAATATTAACTTTTTCAGACCAGTCTCCGATAGTCTTTTCAGTATCGGCTATGAATGGCGGGGTTATTGGCTTCCAAATGGTATCACCCTCCGCGTTGCTCATATCCCGCTGCTCAATTTCAACAACAAAGCGGTTATCAAGGCTGTTTGCAAAAGTCCTGCACCCACTATCCAGCGAATCAAATCGGATTTGGTTTCGGCGATTTTCAATTCGAGCCTTAATTCGGTTTCTTTCAAATCCTGTTTGCTGGCTAACTCACGTTGGTGAATTTGTTCCAGCGTTGCGTTGACAATTTCCTGGGACAACTCGGCCAATCGTTCCGCTTGCTCGTCGGTAAAGCCAACTTCATGCAGGCGTTTTACAAATGCATGTGTATCGAACGCCAGCGTAGTCATTACGCCACACCCCGCAACGGATGCGCCGTCAAGCTGCCGCGCCCGTCCTCAGAAATTTCGTCGTCGCTGATTTTAAAGTTGCCGAGTTTCATGGTCAGGTATTTATCGAAATACGGTTTCAGCTCGCTTTCTATCGACAAATCGTATTCCGGTTTGACGATGTGGGTGGTGCCCCAGGTGACCTTGACGACTTGACCGTCCTTGACCACCAGCTCGCCGTCCTTGAACACGTAATCCGGCTTGGTAAACATCGCCTGTCTGTCGGCATTTTCGGTATAGACCGTGATGTCGGCGAAGTTGCCGGCACTCAAGGCGCCGCGGTCTTTGAGGCCGATGATGCGAGCCGCGCCGGCGCGGGTCATGATGGCGATTTCGTTCAGCGTGTATTCGCGCTCGATAGATGCCAGCGTGGTCATTTTTTGTGCTTCCGGATGGATGGTCGCCAGCATGTCGTTACGGAAGCTGCGGTCCATCAGCAGACGGATCAAGTGCGGATAGCTGGTGAACGGCGCGCCGTTGGGGTGATCGGTGGTCAGGAATATCCGCCACGGGTCTTCGACCAGCAGGAAGATTTCCAATCCGATCGCCCATTGCAAGGCGTTGACGAAGTTCTGATCCTTGTACTTGAACGGCACCACGCCGCAGCCAGCATCGCATTCGATGTCCATGCATACCCATTTATTCGGGCTGGCGAAGCGGTGGTTGGCGTGCTGGCGCATGTTGTCGCCGGAGGCAGTGACGGTTTGGCCGAACAAAATCTGACCGACGTCGGCGCTGATATTTTTGTTGTTGTTGATCGCTTCGGCGATTTGCGCGGCGCCGGAGGAGAATTTGAAGTCGCCCTCGGTACCGTAGCTGTGGAACTGGATGTGGGTCAAATGCATCGGTAAGCCTTCCACGCCTTGAATGGTGTTCAAGGTGGTGTCGACGTTGCCTGGCACGCCCAGGTTACAGCCATGCACGTGCAACGGGTGGGTAATACCTAGTTCTTTGACCGCGCGAGCCAGGGTTTGCAGGATTTGCCTTGGCGTGACGTCGTAATGGCTGTTCTTCTCGTCCAGATCCAGTTGGCGCTGGTTGAATTTGAAGGCGTTGATGCCGCCGGCGTTGACCACTTTAATGCCGATACCTTTGGCAGCGTTCAGCGTCCAGGCCACGTAATCGTTGATGGCCTTTTGATCTTTTTTCGCGGTAAGCATGCGCAGCAAAAAGTCGTCGCTGCCCAGCATCACATAGCCGCCTTTATCCACAATCGGCGTATCACCCATTTCCATATGCGCTTGGCGGGCGTTGACCGGCAGCACTGCAGGTTCGAAGCAGGCCGTGTAGCCCATTTCCGCGTAGCGATAGCCCGCGACATAGGTGCTGGGCATCGCGTGACCGTTACCGGAACGAGTAATCGACGTGCGGTGCACCGGGTCCTGGCGGTGGTCTTCCGGCAGCAGGGTTCGGGCGATGTTGCCCTTGCCGCCGCCGATGTGGGTGTGCATGTCGATGGCGCCGGACATGACTACTTTGCCGCGCAAATCGTATTCTTGGTCGACCGGACGGCCGTCTTTCGGCGCGTCGACGATGCGGCCGTCTTGTACATAAATGTCCTGCTGCTGGCCGTCGATGCCGCTGGCCGGGTCGTAAACGGTGCCGCCTGTGAGTTTTATCAGCATGTCGGTATCCTAAAGGGCTTGTTCAATGGCGTGCAGCACGTCGGCGGTGCTGGGCAGGCCGGAATCTCGGAGTTTTTTCAGGCGGATCGCCACTACGTTGTCCAGACGGTAAGCGTGGCCGGCATGGTCGATGCCGGGCGTGCCGACCGGGATGAACACGTCGGGTTCTTTATCGAACACAATGCCGGAGCGGCCAACCACGATGGTGGGTAACTCGGTTATAGGCGGCTTGGCGCTGGTGTTGAAAGCGTTAACCCAAACCAAGGCATCGGCTTCGCCGCTGGCGAGCATGGCCTGGCTGTCGTACAGAAACGGATCGTATTCCGGGTAGCCGCGGGCGAAATTGACCCGCGCCGGATAGCCGGTGGTCCAACCGCACACCTGGTTGGCGGTCTGGTCGCCTTCCTTGCCGCCGAGCGGGAAACCGGAGCAGCGCGTGCCTTGCAAATTGATGTCCTTGACGATGTTGCAAATGGCTTGCACGGTCAGTTCGGCGTGGTCGTAGGCCAGAGTGCCGGCTCCCCAAAGCACGACGCCGTATTTAGCGCCGCGCAATTTATCGGCGACGGTTTGCAAGTCGGCGACGGCGATGCCGGCTACGCTTTGCGCCTGTATCGGTTGTTTTTTGACCAGCGCCGACAATACCGCGACGACATCGGGCAGATCCGCATCGGCGCAAGCCAGTACTTGGGCCTTCTGCCCGGATGGTGAGGTGGAGGCGTCGCCGCAGGGCGTTTTGCCCAAGTAAATCACCTCGCGGGCGGACGTGTCCGGCAGATACATCGCGTCTTCGGTCCACAGATAGCGTTCGAAAAAACGCGGCGCGAAACCCTCCGGCACGGTGCCGACGATGAGCAGCAAGTCGCAACGGTTTTTGATTTCCGCCAAGGTGGTGTTCATCCAGCCGCTATCCTGTAAGGCCAACAGGTTGCGGCGGGCAATGTTGAAATTGCCGGTATCGGCCACGGCGCCGGTTTTATCGGCCAGAGCCAATAGCGCGCGCATGCCGTTGACGTCGGTCGCGCAGCCGCCGATGGCCGGTTGCTTGGTGTCGCGCAGCAATTCGGCGGCTTTCGCTGCCGCTGTCGCCAAATCGACCGCTTGGCCCTGCACGCGTGGGGATAGGTCGCCGATCGGCTGTTCGAAAGCCGGCGTGTTGACCGCGCAACCGTTGGCGGTCACTTTCAAATTTACGCCTTCCACCCGGATCGTCAGGTCGTCGGTACCGATACCGCAGAACGGGCTGGGTACCTCGGTGATTTCAGTCATCGTGCTGTCCTCAGTCTTTTTTAATGTATTTGAAACGCGGATCGTCCGGCGTGCCTTCGAAGATGCCGTTGGACTCGGTCGCCGCATCCCACTGCACGACGTCCTCGATTTTCTTGGCCAACGCAAAATCTTTGTCGGTCACGCCTTTGGCGGCGTGAGTGACCAGTTTAACGATCACGAAGGCATAGGAAACCGTCAGGTCCGGGTGGTGCCAGGCTTTTTCCGCCAAATGGCCTACCGTGTTGACGACCATCAACGTGGCTTTCCAACCGCTGGTCTTATATTTGCGGCGAATCCAGCCGTTTTCGTAGTACCAATGCGGTAATTCGCGGCTTAAACGTTCGGCAATTTCGGCTTCGCTGTAAACCTTGGGCGTATCGTGCGGCATCGTCTATCCCCGGGCTAAAGTCAATGCGGCATTCTATCGCACAGTTTGGTCCGGTGTCTTTATGCTGCGGGGCGGCTCAGTCGTTTTAACCAATTTTCCAGCCGCCGCCGAGTCGGATCGCTCATTCGACCGCAAACCGCTTGCCGCCAATCGGGCAAATTGCCCAATTTCCACAGGAGGCAACGGTTGCCGATAATTTTCCGGATAAGTGTCACAGTTTGGCGCCCGCCCGGTACAGATTTTTCCGCGCCGGCCGCTTAACCGGATGAGCGTTGCCGATATCGCTTTCATGCAGACTTCCGCCGTCGATGCGGCCGGTCAGGCGAGGCCGGCAAACGTGGGGCATTGAAAATCCGAGGTTTCGTCTCCAATTCGGCACTGAACTCAACGCCGATAACCGGAGTTCGAAGCCCAAAAACTAACTCAAACGGGGGATAAAAATATGTCTACGATGTCTTTGGAAGCATTATTACGAACCGTGTCCGAGCAGGAAGCCCAGATCGTTGAATTGAAACGCCAAGTCATGTGGCTGCAATCCTTGCTGGAGAACCAGCGCCGGCTGCATTTGGCGCAAGAATTGGTCCAGATGGTTTGCCAGTATCCGGACAAACTGGACCGGCCGATGGTGGTTTCGACCGAGATACATTGATTCGGCCTACGCTTGGCGTGAGCGATTTGGTGCGCTTACGCCGGTCCGGGTCTAGCCTTTGGACAGCCACTCGTTGCGCATCTCTTCGACTCGCCGCATCATCTCGTCGAGCGCTTTAACGGATTCCTGATGCAGCGGGTGGGCGCGGTTATGCACCGGATGCTTGGTGTCGTTGAGCAATTCTTCAATGAACCGCTCGTATTCCATCAGTTCGGTGGGTATGGAGTCTGGCTTTTCTTTCATCAGAATAACAAGTTGAATGAAGTGATAAGAACATAAAAAAGCCCACGATAAAGTGGGCTCCGTCCGGTGTTTTTATGTTTTTTGATGGACGCCTACCCGATGTGGCGGTAGGTTAAAGTGTTGCGCTATTTTTCTTGTTATACCGCCGAAGCGGTCGCTTACCTCCTCCCCCTTTTTAAAGATGCGCCGTTGCAAGGCGCATTGACCTGAGTCAAGGTGGGCGCATTCTATTGAAGAAAAATGCGCTTGTCCAGAAAAAACGCGACAATTTGTCGCATAATGAATTTATGGGTTTTACCCGGCGTGCGAATAGCGGCTCGCTGCTACGCTAGTGCTTGATTTAACTGAACTTGCCGCAAAACTGTTGTGCGGTATAAATTGGCCGGAAATTTCTCCGCAACCGGCCGTTGGAGCTTACCCGATGGATACCATTCACCACATTGCCATTCAAGTCGACGATATTCAGCAAAGCGTGGACTGGTACAAAAGCCGCTACCAACTGAAGGTGGCATACCAGGACGAAACCTGGGCCTTGCTGCAATTCGCCAACGTGGCGCTGGCGTTGGTGCTGCCCAACCAACACCCGCCGCATTTCGCGATTGTATCCGAGCATGCCGAGGACTACGGCCCGTTGCAAACCCATCGCGACGGCACCGCGTCGGTCTATATCCAGGACCCGGCCGGCAATCAGATCGAGATGATCCGTCTGGCCAAATAACGCCGGTAGTCATACCCGACCGGCTTCTTGCAGCATCGCATAGGCGGCATTGATTCTTCGGGTTTCTTCTTCCGCGACCTGCCTGATTTTCGCGCCCAGATTTTCTACCTTGTCCGGGTGGTATTCCGAAATTTTCTTTTTGTAAGCGGTGCGAATGTCCATTGGAATCGCATCGGCCTTGACATCCAGAACGGTAAAGCATTCGTCCAAGGTTTTGATCGCGGTATCGTCTTCCGGCAGCTTGATTTCGGTGATATAGACGTTGCTGTGCGCGTCCACGTCCAATTTGAATTGCGCCGCACATTTGCGGCATTGGGCCTTATTGCTTTTGAGCGGGAGCGTGAATTTGATTTGCTGGGCGCAAGCCGGGCAGGAGATGACCCGGTCGTTGGGATTGGGCTTGGTTACCGCGGGCTTCGGCAATTTCCGCCGCTTTTGTCTGGCGCGGTGCCTGATCAGCAAATAGCTAAAGGCCAGTGCGGCGACGAATGCCGCTATGGCGAAAATAATCGGATTCATTGGCGGGTGGTCTGCGAGGCTTTGAGCGCGGGTTGCCGGTGTCGAAAAGTGTAGACGATACCGGCGCAACCGGCTGCCGCCGCGGCTCGGCTGCAATGCGAAACAGTGCCCGCGCCGCCGCTTGCAGAAAGTTTGGCAGCGCGATTAGACCTCAGCCCACATCCGCAGCAGGTTATGGTAGCAGCCGGTTAGATTGACCACCGGCTCGCTGTCGCCGCCAGTATTGCGCAATTGCAGGACGGCCATGTCCATTTCGAACAACAGCCGGCGGCGCTCGGTTTCGCGAACCATGCTTTCCAACCAAAAAAATGACGCCACTCTGGCGCCGCGGGTTACCGGTTCCACCCGATGCAGGCTGGAACCGGGGTACAGCACCATGTCGCCGGCTGCGAGTTTGACGGCGTGCTGGCCGTAGGTATCTTCGATCACCAGTTCGCCGCCGTCGTAACTGTCCGGATCGGCCAGAAAAATCGTCGCCGACAGGTCGGTGCGCACCCGCTGGCCGGTCACCGGACAATGGCGGACCGCATTGTCGATGTGGTTGCCGAAGGTGTTGTGTTCGCCCTCGTAACGGTTGAACAAAGGCGGGAAAATGCGTTTGGGCAAGGCTGCCGAGAGGAACAGCGCGTTTCGGTTCAAAGCCGCCAGTAACACGGCACGAGCGGCCGCACTCTGTTCCGATTGTTCCGGCAATTGCCAATTGTTTTTGACTTGCGCCGACTGGCTGCCGGCCGTGATGCGGCCATCGGCCCAGGCAGCGTCGGCCAGAATGGTGCGGACTTGGTTAAGTTCGTCCGCGTTCAACACCTCGGGAATTTCGATCAGCATGGTTCAAGCCCCAATCGCATCGAAAGCAAAATAAAGCATCAGGCTCAACGAACCCAAACCCAAGCCGGCCGCGGCCAGCCGGTTGCCGTGCAGCCGGGTCCACAGCAAAGTGCCGGTCAAACTTAATAAGATCAAGCCGCCAGCCAGCGTATCGACCAACAACACCCAACCCATGCCCATGCCGACGCCCTTGTGCAGATTGTTCAAGGTTTGCAACAGGTTGGCATCGCTTTGTTTGACCGTGACGAAGGCGTTGCCTTCCCAATATTCGGCCGACAACAGGTGTTGCGGGTTGCGCAAATTGATTTGCCACGACGCCGGCTGTTGTACCGGCTGGTTATTCCAGGTCACGGTCTTGCCCGGCTCTTTACGCGCCCTGGCGTGGCTGGTATCGACGTTGAGGGTTTGGCCCAGCCAGGCCGCCAACGCTTTCGGGTCGGCCGGTTTCGGATCGGGCAGGGCCATCTGGATTTCCTTGGGTTCCATGCGGCCAATCGGTATTTTCAAGATGTCGCGATGATTCATCAAAATCCCGGTAAAGCCGAACAACAGGCCCAGTGTCGCCCCCCACAGTCCGAACCAGGCATGGGTGCGGCGCAGCCATTTTAAAAATGCGCCGCGCGACAGGCTTCTCGGCAAAAAAAGATAGCCGCCGTTGGTTTTCTGCGGCGGGCGGTTGGCTGGCTTAGACAAAATTTCGGCGCTGCTATTCATGGCGATTTACCCAATAAAGCGGAATCAGGTTACCGGAAACGCCGGCTTCGGCGTTTCCCGGCAAGGTTAGTATTTGAAACTGACGGTCAATTGGCCGGACACCGGGCTACCCGGCAGAGCCGAGTTTTGCTGGCCCGACTCGTAATACACCGTATCGGTCAGGTTGAACACGTTCAGTTGCACATCGTAATGCTTCTGGTGGTAAGCCACCACTGCGTCCAACCGGGCATAGCCGGGCAGCATGGCTTCGTTGACGTTGTCGGCGTAACGGTGGCTGGCGTAAAACACGCCGCCGCCGATTTCCCAATTGTCGGTTAAATGGTAAGTGGTCCAGGCCACGCCGCTATCCTCCGGCACGTTGACCGGCGTCATGCCCAGAAAGGATTTGACCGCACCGCTGACCGAGCCGGTAGCCGTTGACGTTGATTTGGTAATTTCGGCATCGAGGTGGGCATAGGTGATCGATGCATCCCAGTTCGGCATGATTTCTCCGGCCAAGCCCAGCTCGAAGCCGTCGGTGCGTTGCTCTCCGGCCAAAATTTGCAAATTTGGGTCCAGCGGCGACGTGGTGCGGGCGTTGGTTTTTTCCAGGCGGAATATCGCGGCGGTGGCCGACAGTTTGCCGTCGAACAAATCCCATTTCGCACCGATCTCGTAATTGTGGTTTTGCTCGGGCGGCAGGTTGGCGTTGTTGGCCGACAAACTCAGGCTTTCCGCCGACGGATTGAAGGATTTGCCGTAGCTGAAGTAGTAAGACTGCTCCTTGCTGGGTTGCCAGATAATGCCGCCGCGCGGGCTCCATTGCGAGACGCTGGAATCGAAATTGCCGGTGCTGATCCGGTCGATTTGCTGGGCTTCGAATACGTCGTAACGGGTACCGCCGAGGATTTTCCATTCCGGCGTGATTTCGAATTGGTCCATCAAATAGCCGGCGTAGGTTTGGGCGCGGGTCAAGCGGTTGGTGGCCAAAACGCCGCTGAAGTCGTAAGCCAGGCCGCTGGTGCTGGCCGTGATACGCGGATCGAACACCGAGACTCGGCTTATGCCGGTCGAGTTTTTGGATTTGAAGTCGTACTCTTCCCAACCGAATTCGCTGCCGAACATCAACGTGTTGGCATGGCCGAACAACGGTTTCTTGTACACGAAGTCGGTTTGGTTATAGACGTTTTCCTGCGTGTTCAGCCGCAAGGCCTGGCTGCGGTTGATGGTGCCGGCATTGACGCCGGAAAGCGCCGCGGCTCCCGAATAGAGATGAGTCAGGTATTTACGCTCGTAGTCGCCGTAACGCACAGTGTTTTTCACCGAAAAATCCTGGTTGAAGCGGTGGGTCAGGGCGACGGTGGCGACGTTGACGTCAGTGTCCATCATCCGGTTGTCGTAATAACCGTAGAAGGTATTGATCGGCACGTCGGCCGGCCGGCCGTTATACATCGGTACGCCGTAGTCGAAGACGCCGTCTTCCTGTTGGTGCAACAGATTCAAAGTCAGGTCGGTGTCGGCGCTGATGTCCCATTTGAACGACGGCGCGATGCCCCAGCGGTTGGTGTAGTTGTAGTCGCGGAACGAATCGGCATCCTGGTACAGCACATTCAAACGTGCGCCAAAATCCTGGTATTTGGTTTCGGCGTCGATGGTGGTGCGTTTGAAGTCGTACAGACCGTAGGTAAAGTTACCGGTGACGCCGGTTTTGCCGGTGGGCTTTTTGAACACCTGGTTGATTACGCCGCCGGTGGCGCCGCGGCCGAACAGAATCGACGATGCGCCCTTCAGCACTTCGGCGCGCTCTATGAAAAACGTATCGCGGGCATACTGGCCGTTGTCCTTGACCCCGTCCAGATATTGGTCGGAGTTGGCGGAAAAACCACGCAGCGTGATCGAGTCGCCGGTACGGCCGCCTTCGCCGGCGGCGATGGTCAGGCCGCTGACGTTGCGCAAAGCGTCGCGCAAGTTGAAGGCGTTTTGCGATTCGATCAATTCTTCCTTGACCACGCTGATCGATTGCGGAATGTCGCGAATCGCCATTTCGGTTTTACTGCCGGTGGTCGAGGTGTCGGCCTTGAACCGGTTGACCGGTTTGTCGCGGTTGGCTTTGACCTTAACGTCGTCCAGCACCACTTCTTGGTCGGGATCGGCGGCTTGCTCGGCCGGCGGCGCGGCTAAAGCCATGCCGCTCAAGGCTGCGCCAAGCGGCAATAAGGCGCCCAGCCGCCACTTGGCGTTGCCGGATTTAGTACGGAGTTGTTTGGTGTCGGACATACGTTCCCCTAAGTTGGCTTGATTCGATTGGCTGCCTGGCGAGGAACGCTGGGTGGCTATTTCAGTGTTGCGATTCTTGTCTCCGGCGCGGTTGACGGCGGAAGATCGGACTATTGAGAACTTGGATAAAAACAGCGTTGCTGGAATCGTTCTCAAATAATAACGATTCTCATTTTATGTGTTTCGTTTTGATTGTCAACCGTTGCTCAAGCGCAACAAGTTGCAAGCGACGCCGTTTTTGGTGGCCTAATCCACAGGCCACAGAGCCGGCGTGGAAGGTGCTATTTCTACTCGAAATTCCGGCTAGCTTGGGTTTGGTGCGGCCAAGCTTGATCAATTCCTCGGACTGATCCGGCATTGTTGTGCGCGACGAAAAAAATAATTTCATCGCAACAAGGGAAAAAGCTTTACTGCGCAAATGAGAATAATTATCATTTGTTTCAAATTCACTGCCTGTCAGTACCCGTGAAACGACTATTTTCATTTTTAGACAAAGCGGATTGTGTCAATCTGGCGATTGCACCGGATGTGTTGGCGGCGTTGGTCGAAAAAGGCCAACTGCACGCCACCGATTTTCGTTGCCTGGATCTGGGTTCCAAGCAAATCGTTTGGAAGATGTTTTTAGGATTAGCCGCGGCCAAACTAGGCGGCCGGCAGCGCCTGACGGAACTTTCACTTAACTTGAGGAACCAGCGATGAGCAAGAAACCCTGCAACCACGAATACCTGGCGGCGACCGAATTCGGCAAGGCGCAAATCTGCCGCGAATGCGGCGTCGTCCATCTGCACGTCCAGAATTTGACGATGCGCTTCGAAGTGGCCGACTTCCTTGGCTTGGCCGATACGCTGGCCGATGCGGCAATCCAGGCCAGAGCCGGCGGCGACAAGGAAAAAGCCAAACGCTCCGGCTTTACCATGATCAAGCCCAGCCAGCGTTTGAACTAGGCGTGCGGCCATGCGCTACCATCCGCAGGCGCTTGTCATCGCCATTCTGTCGGCAACGATAGGATTCAGCTTCGTGGTTAACGTCCTGTTTCCGCAGACCAGTGCGGAGATTTTCGCCGCGTTGACCGGCGACGCCGCGCCCATCGTCTGGCTGGCCTTGCTGCTGGCGCTGATGGCATTGGCGTTTTTCGTCAAAGCCAACAAACCCATCATTGACAAGGTATTGAGCGGCCGGGCAACGCCGTCCGAAGTCTGGCGCTCGTTTGCCAAACCCGGCGCCCGCCAATCCCGCAAGCGCGATTAAGTAGCCGTTATTGGTTGGGCTCACCCTGGGCTTTAACTTCTACGGTCGGCAGGGTCGTGACGCTATCGGTTTTGGCGGCGTATGCGCCGGGTTGGCTGTGTAACAAGAGGAGCTTCGCGGCAACCGCCGGCGCGACACCGGGCGCTTTGGTCAATGTCATGGCTCGCTTCATCTACGGTAAATTTAATAGGTTAGGCTGCCTGGCACTGGGTTGGGTGGCGGTGGGTTGTTGTCACATCGTTTATTTATGGCTGGATGCTAACCGCGCCTGGTTTTCTGCATTCTGGTCGTAGCGTGCGGTGAGGTAACGAACCGCACGGAGGAAAGTACGTCGTTTCCCGAATGGTGCGGTTCGCAAACCTACCGTCAGCGTATAGAGGTAGGGTGGGCAAAATTGCCCACCATTCAAATCCGCGTGGGCACAAAAGCCGTGCCCACCCTACGGGACTTCGATGGGAGTATGCGGTGATTTGCGATGCCTAACGTAGAGCTAAGCCGACCGTTGGAGCGTGGCGGAAGCGGGTCGGCTTGAGCGCCATGTTATGCAAAATACTCAATTTTGCGTTTTTTACTGAGCTTTCTGACCTCTTCATAGTCTGCTACTTCGCTATAGTATGTAAAGTGATCTAGCTGCCTTTGCTCAGAAAATATCAACTTTTCATACGGCTGGTTTTTCTTCTCTGTAAAGTGGCAGTAAATATGTGGATGCCCACCATACTTGTCTCCCTCCCAATTTGTTGCTTCGATGTTTTCGTATGGTATAAGCCCAATTAGAATTACCTTTATATCGCCTTCTTCTTTGTTCTTGCGATTGACAAATCTGTATTTGCCGGTTTGCTCATCAACTTTCAGAGACCCCCAACTTAGGCCAGCTTGTATACCTTTATGGTATGTACCCATTAAACCGACCTTGAACCAAGACGAAATGCCTTTTTCTTTGTCATTGACGTCTGGATAATTATCAATACGTTTCATGTCTCTAATGATTACATCCATTCTTAGTTTATCTCTCTGCCTTATGGCGATAACCTCTTCAAATTCCTTTTTCCATTTTTGCCTTAATTGAACTCTCTCAGACGAAGACAGTGAGCGCCTCTTACCACGAGCGAAATTGAATATATCTTTTAATATTCGATACGCTGTGCCTATGAAACCATATTCAATCATACGAGCATCTGTTCTCTATTTGCATAACTAGTAATTAAACAGTTTCCGTATATCGCCAAGCTAATACTCATTTTTTTCAATATTTTCAATAACTGATGGGTCAGCATGTAATTTTCCTGTCGATATACCATTCGGAAATCAAAACCAACGACAGGTAACGGAGCAATCTGCGTCTTTGAATCACTGGAACCACCGATTGCAACAGGGCTAGTGTCCGCTGCCAGTTTATTCGATTTTACTCTCAACAATGCCATCGCCAAGCAGGAAAAACTGTGGCATTGAATCGTAAGGTGCCGCCCTCCCTGGCGGCTTTTGTTAACGCATTCCTCCGAACACGCTAAATCGGTCAACAATCCAGGGCGGCCGATTGCCTGCCGCATTACCGCAGACCTCGTTATCCCGCCAAGCCCGGCGCCATTTGCCGCCGCGGAATCACCAACGGCGCCGCCGGGATTTGCGGATGACTACCGATACTCACCGGGTAAGCGAATACTTGCCGGATCAGCTCGCTGTTCAGGGTTTGCGCCGGCGTGCCGATGGCGGCCAGCCGGCCGTGGTGCAGTAGGGCGATGCGGTCGGCGTACAGCGCGGCCAGGTTAAGATCGTGCAACACCGCCAGGACCCCGGCCTGTTGTTCGTCGGCGAAGCGGCGGGCGATGGCCAACACCGCGTGCTGGTGGGCCAGGTCCAGCGCCGAGGTGGGTTCGTCCAGCAATAAATAGCGGTGCAGCGGGTCTTGCGGTTCCCAGATTTGCGCCAGCACCCGCGCCAGTTGCACCCGTTGGCGTTCGCCGCCGGACAGCGTGGTGTAGATGCGCTCGGCCAGATGGCCGGTATCGGTCATCGCCAGCGCCTGTTCGGCGATGGCTCGGTTTTGCGCGGCGCTGTGGGTTTTGCGTTGCGGGCTGCGGCCCATCAGCGCCACGTCGCGCACCGTGAAACGAAACGCCAGCCCGGCACTTTGCGGCAACACGCCGCGCAGCAACGCCGCCCGCTGCGGCGGCCATTCCGCCAGCGGCCGGCCGTTCATCAATACTCGGCCGGCGAACGGCGCCAACTCGCCGCTCATGGCCCTCAGCAGGCTGGATTTACCGGCGCCGTTCGGGCCGGCCACGGCCAGCACTTCGCCGGGGCGCAGTTCCAGCGTCACGCCGTCCAGCAAGGTTTTCGCGCCGGCGCGCAGGGTCAGGGCTATGGCTTGCAGCATGTCAGTGGCCCATCAATTTTTGGCGGAACAGTAGCCACAGAAAAAACGGACTGCCGAGCAGGCCGGTGACGATGCCGATTGGGACTTCGGCCGGTGCCGCCAAGCAGCGGGCCAGATAATCGGCGCAGATCAGTAATAAGGCGCCGAGCAGAGCCGACGCGGGCAATAGCCAACGATGGTCCGGCCCCTGCGCCAGCCGCAATAGATGCGGCACCACCAGGCCGACGAAGCCGATCACGCCGGACAAGGCCACCGCCGCGCCGACGCCGAGCGCGACCAAGGCCACCACGCCGGTTTTGATGCGTTCGACCGGAAAGCCCAGGTGGCCGGCTTCGGCCTCGCCGAGCAGTAACGCGTTCAAGGCATCGGCCAGCCACGGTAACAGCAGCAGATTGGCGAGTAAAAACGGCGCGCCGATGGCGACCCCGTCCCAGCCGGCGCCGTTCAGGCTGCCCAGGCTCCAGAAGGTCAAGCTGCGCAACTGGTCGTCGTCGGCCAGATACACCAGCAAGCCGGTGGCCGAGCCGGCCAGCGCGTTGATGGCAATGCCGGACAACAACAGCGAGGCCACGTCCAGGCGGTCGCCGCTGTTGGCCAGCCGGTACACCAGCCAACTGACCCCAAAACCGCCGGCGATGGCCGCGACCGGCAATAAATAGGCGCCGAATACGCCGGCGATTGCGCCGAACAGGCTGTCGCGCAAGACGATGACTGCCACCGCAGCCAGCGCCGCGCCGCTGGAAACGCCGATCAAGGCCGGATCGGCCAGCGGATTGCGGAACAAGCCCTGCATCGCCGCGCCGGATGCAGCCAAGGCGCCGCCGACCAATAAACCCAGCACCAGGCGCGGCGCGCGAATCGCCAGCAACACCGCTTGCTGGTCGGCGCCGAAGGTCCAGGGCAGGGCGATACCGAAGCGGTCGGCGACGATGGCGACGGCCTGGCCGGCCGAGATCGCGACCGCGCCGCTGCCGAGTGCGGCCAAGGCGGCGACGGCCAGCAGCAGTGCCAGCAGCCAGCACAGGCCGGCGCGGCTCAAGGCCGGTTTCAGCCGAAGACGCGGTCCGGCCGTCGCGGTCGCGGCATGGACTGTCATCGGCCGGCACCCGTATCGGCGGCGACCGCCGGCTCGCCGTGCAATTGTTTGGCCAGTTCCAGCATGGCCTGGCCGCTGTGCAAGCCAAAGCCGAGCAAGGCCAGGGTATCGACGATGAAGATTTTACGCTGCCGGCCGGCCGGGGTTTGGGCGATGCCGGGTTGTTGGTAGAACGCCTCCAGGCCGCCGATGGCGTTGGCGGCGACGTCGGTTAACAGAATCACGTCCGGCGCGGCGGCGACCATCGCCTCCGTGCCTATCGGTTTGTTGCCTTGCAGTTCGCCGGCGGCGTTGGCGGCGCCGGCCAGCGTTAACACCGCGTCGGCGGCGGTGCCATGTCCGGACGCCAGCGGCGCGCCGTGGGCGACCGCCATCAAAAACAGCACCTTGGGCTGATCGCCGCGTTGCGCGCGCCACTGCGCCAACCGGTCGAAGTCGGCTTGCACCTGCTTGGCCAGTTCCCGGCCTTGCTCGGGCTTATCCAGCAACGCGGCGACAGCGCCAATTTTGGCGGTGATGCCGGGGGCGGAATAGTCTTCGGGTAACGTTTCGATGCGCACGCCGGCCGCGCGCAATTGCTCCAGCACCGCCGGCGGGCCGGCGTGGGCGCTGGCCAATAGCAGGTCCGGGCGCAGCGACAGCACGCCTTCCGCCGACAAGCTGCGCATATAGCCGACTTGCGGCAGCGCCTTGGCGGCGGCCGGCGTCAGGCTGGTGCTATCGACGCCGACCAGGCGCTCGGCGCCGTCCAGCGCGTAGACGATTTCGGTCAACGCGCCGCCGACCGAGACGATGCGGGCCGGTGCGGCGGCAGATACCGGCGCGGCCGCCAGCCAGGCTAGGGCGGCGAGTGCGCTTCGGCAGGCAAGGCCTAGCGGTATGTTGAGTTTCATAGCCAAATCCCTGCCGTTCACGCCGGCACTTCGGCCGGTTCGCGGGTCTGGTGGCCGACGTCGTTGACGTGGCGGACCTGGCTCAAATCGTCGCCTTCGATGGCAAAGGCCTTGGCGAAGCCTTGCACGAAGCTGCCGCGTTGCGGTTGGATGCGGAACAAATGAAAGTCCTGCATTTTTTGCAACTGGCGGATGAAGGCGCCGAATTTTTCCTCGAACAAAGCCATGATGTAGGCGAACGCTTCGGTATCGCGGTCGATTTCGGCGGCGGCGCAGTGGTAGGTCACGCGTTGGCGGGCGAACAAGTGCGCGGCTTTGTCTTCGTCTTCGACGAACAGCAGACAGACCTTGCCGTTGTCGAGCAGATTGCGAGTGTGGGCCGACAGCTCGCTGACGTAGATGTAATAGTCGCCGTCGTGTTGCAGATAGGCGGCATAGCTGGCTTCCGGTTCGCCGTCGGCGCTGACGGTGGCCAGCAATACCGAAGAGAAGCTTTGCGCCAATGCACTGTAATTTTGGCGGATTTGTTCGAGGTCTATGGTTTTGTCGTTCATGGTCTTGTCCTGTACCCGGAGACGGCCGGGCGGTTAATTAAAAATACGGTTGCCGGGCAGGGCATCGATGAATTCCCGCCACAACAGGCTCTCGCCGTCTGCCGGATCGTAATCGCCGAAAACGGCGGCGACGGTTTGGCCCGGGCGGTCGCGCAACTGCAAGCTGCGCAGCGTGTGCCGGCCGTGGCGGGTGTGGACGATGGCGGCCTCGGCCACGCCTTTTTCGTTAAGGTGCAGATTGAAACCCTGGTCCAGTACGTTAAACCAGGGGGCGGTAATCCGCAGGTTCTGCACCGGACCGGTGTGCAATTGCAGCGCGCCGGCGTTGGCGGTCAGGATTTGCAACGGTAAGGCCATCCGCGCCAGTTGCTGCATCAGTTCCCGGAACTGGTGCCCGGAAACGAAGCCGGCAGCCGCTAGCGGTTTGCCGGTGCAGAGCGGTGCCAGACGCTGCCACAAATCGGGTAGCCCCTGAGCCGCAGCCCAATCGAAACCGGCCGGTTCGGCGTAAGGGATATCGGCGGCCGGCGTTTGGTCGGCGGCGGCAAATGCCTCGGCCAGCCGCCGGAAACGTTCCGCATCCGAGTGCTCGGTCAGGTAGATTTTGTGGACGGCTTCGCCGTCGGCGTCGAAAAATTGCAGGCTCCGGCGCGGACCGATCCGGCTTTGCTCGGTGGTGGCGTAGCCGGAATGCCAGCGGCCGGTCAGCAGGCACAGCTCGATGTTATGGCCGGACACCAGCAGCAGCTCGCCGCACAGGTGCAGACGCTCGTATAAGCCGGTTTTTTCGTGCACGGCAACGTCGTTGCGGGTCAAAGCCATGACCGGTCCGAGCGTGCCGACCGCGTCGATCAACGCCGGCCAGTCGGGACGCAGCCTGATCGCGTTATCGCCGCAGCCGGTCGCCACCAGTTCGGCTTCGCTGACGCCCAGGGCACTCGCCGCGTCGCGCGGCCGCAGGTGCGGGTGGTCGGCTAGCAAGTCGCGCCAGGCCAGTTTCAGGTCGTAGGCGGCGGTTGCGTTTTGGGTGGTGGCCGTATTCAACATCATGTTCAACTCCAGTCAGTCGAGGGCGATGCCCGCCGAACGGGCATCGCGGTGGTGAGGCTTGGCGCCGCCGGCGCCAAGCGCACGCGGCGGCCTAAACCGCCAAGCCTTTTTTGCGGTTTACGCCCAACAGTGCCATCAGCCCGGCGCCGAACATCCAGACGGCGGCCGGCAGCGGTACCCCGGACACCGGAGCGCTGTTCGGGCCGATATCCAGCGCGACTTGGCCCAAGCTCAAGCTGTGCTCGGCGCTGCTGAACGTGAATTGGTAGCTGGCGGCCGCTTCCGGCAAGTCCCAATAGGCCAGATAGTGTTCCAGCGGCACGTTGCCGAACGAGCTGGGGTAGCTGGAATCGTAGAAGGTCTGGCTGGTAAAGGTCGGCGCGATACCGTTCAGCAGGATGCTGGCATAGTCGGCCAGCGTGCCGACGGTCTCGAACTGCAGTACCGCCCGCAGCGGCCCGGAAGCGACGCTGCCGACAATGTTGGCGGCAAACTGTTCGATCACGCTGAAACTGTACAAATTGCCGGAGCCGGCGGCGAAGGTGCCGGAATTCCAGCTCAGATAAGCGTCGCTGGCGCCGGCGCTGCCGACATCGGGTGCCGCGGTGCGGGTTCCCGGATAGCTACTGTCGACGAAGGTGTCCCATTCGGCGTACAAGGTGCCGGTATCGCCGCGGCTCCAGCCGCCCCAGGCCGCTTCGTGCGGCGCGTCGAAGCCTTTGCCGGCCGCGTAAGGGTCGGGGCCGTTGGTCAGGTCGGCGTGGGCAATGCCGGATGCGGCCATCAGGCCGGCGATCAAAGTCAGTCGGTAAGTTTTGTTCATGGTTTTTCCTCTGTTAATGGATTTGGCGCAGCTCTTCGCCGCGAAGACGCTGCGCCGGTTTGGTTTAGCTATCGTTTCCGCCGCTTCGGCACCTCGCCGGCGGTCCGCCTCGGACTATGGCCGCTGCGGTGGCGGATGAATAAATTCATGGCGGTTGGGTCGGGTCGCTTGCGGAGGCCGCCGCCAGCGCGTCGCGCGGCGGTACGTCGACCACGTAGCGGTACTGCTTGCCGCAGTAAATGATCACTTCCTTCTGGCCGCGCTTGAGTAGGCGTATTTCGACGCGCAAGTCGCCGAAGCCGTCGTGGCGCAACAAGTCGTCGAATAGCGCTTCCAGTTGTTTTTTGGGGGCACCGGGCCGGAAATTGCGTTGCATGTTTGCCTCCGTCAATAAGCGATTTTCAGCGTCACGCCCAGGTTGCGGCCGGGCCGGGAATAGCGGTCGCGGATGTCGGCATTGGCGAACGGACCCAGATTCCGGTGCGGATTGCTTTCCTGGGTGTCCACGTCTTCCCAATCGATATAGCGGCTGTCGAACACGTTGAACACGCCCAGATTCAGGCTGATGTGGCGGTTAACGTTGTAATAGGCGTTGAAATCGACGATGCCGTAGCCGCTGGTCAGATAAATCGCTTCTTCCGGCGCGGTGTTGCGCTGTTTCGGGCCGACCAGGGTCAGAATCAGTTCCGAGCCCCAGTCGCCGCTCGGCTGGTCGTAACGCAGGCCAAGCACGCCCTTCATCGGGCTGATTTTGCGCAAGGCGACATCGTCGGTGCGGCCGCTGCGCAGGTTGAGGCCGGCGGTATACGAGCCGCTCCACATCAGGCTGGCGCCGGCCAGTTGCGGCCATGCCCAATCCAGGAAAAACCGGCCTTTGATTTCGATGCCTTGCATCCGGATCGGATCCGGGCTGTTGACGGTCTGGAAGGTCAGGTATTCGCAATCGCCGCTGGCCAGTGGATCGCAGACGGTGGCGTCGTACATAAAGCGCTCGTAGTCGTTGCGGAATAGCGTCAAGTCGAACTGGCCGGCGTCGCCTTGCCCGCGCAAGCCGACTTCGGCGCCGACGCTGGTTTCCGGTTGCAACGCCAGATTCGGCACGCTGGCGTAACGGAACGCGGCGTTGGTGAAACCCAGATTGCTGTCGCTGAAATTCGGACCGCGGAAACCGTGCGCATATTGGCCGTGCAGCGTCAGTCGGTCGGTCAGATGCAGTAGCGCGCCGAACTTGGGTAAAAAGGCATTGGCGTCCTTCACGGCCGGGACGATGTCGGCCGCCGCTTTTTCGAACAGGTAGTCGCTTTGCGGCAGCAGCCGGTAATATTCCCAACGCCCGCCCGGCACCAGTTCGATGCGGCGGTCGAACAGGGCGATGTTGTCCTGCAGGTAAGCCCCGGCTTTGGTCACGGTACTGAGCGGAAAATCGCGTACCGGAAATTCGTCGGGCAAAATCTCTTTGGTGACGGTGCCCAGTCCTTGCCTGCATTCCGGCGTCGGCCCGCCTATCGGTGCGGTCAGTTTGCCGGTCAGGCAAGTCAGGGTGCCGTCGCGTAGTTGGGCGACGCTGTTTTTGCTGATTTGGCCGCCGTATTGCAGATCGTGTTCGCTGCCGGCAAAGCCGAAATGTTTGTCCAGCCGCAGTTGGCCGCCGAAGTCCCGGTTGTCGAAGTCGAAAATCCGTTCGACCAGCACCCGGCCGTTGGCGTTGGAACGGCGGTCCTGGTTGGTAATTTGCCGGGTGGCCGACTGTTGCGTGTAAAACTGCCAGTAGGCTTGATCGAACAGCGGCGCATCCAGCCCTTTCAAGGTATGGTCCAGCGACAGGCGCCAGCGCAATTGGCTGTCGCCGGTCAACATGCTGTTGACGAAACGGCCGCTGATGTCCAAATCCCGGGCGTAAAGCGCATCGAAATCGGAGGCTTTGTGCATCCACTCGCCGGTAACCCGCAACAAGTTGGCGTCGCTGAAGCGGTACAGCAATTTGGCCAGCAGGTTGTAGCCTTGGTTATCCTGCGGACTGGGCATGGTGCGGGCGCCGTTCAGCGTATTCAGGCCGCCCCGGTTGTCGGTCTCGTTGCTGTGGCTGTGGCTGAACACGGCCAGGCCTTCCCAGCCGCCTAGCACGCCGGCGGCGGTTGCGGTTTGGGTGAAATTGTTGTCGGTCGTGTTGTAATGCAGTTTCAGGCCGGTGTAATAGTCGTGGCCGAACACCTGCAAGTAGTCTTGCGGGTCCTTGGTGACGAAATTGACGGTACCGCCCAACGCGTCGCCGCCGTAAGCGGCCGGGCCGGCGCCGCGGACGATGTCGACCTGTTGCAAGGCGTCCATATCCACCGCGTTGCGGGTCGAGTTGGCGAACGAGCCGATACTGAAGCTGTCCGGCAAACGCACGCCGTCGATCTGCATTAACACCCGGTTGCCGCCCAGGCCGCGTATGGTGAAGCCGGTCGAGCCGAAGCGCTGCGGGTCGCTGCCGACGTTGACGCCGGGTTCGTAACGAATCAAATCCTTGATGTCGCGCACCATGCGTTGTTCGATGGTTTTTTCGTCTATCGTCGATTGGGTGCCCGGCGGCGCGATGGCCGGTTTGTCGGCTTGAGCTTTGACCGTGACGGTTTCGAGTTCCAGGTCCTCGGGCATTTCAACCACCTCGGGTTCGGCAGCCAAGGCCGTGCCGGCCAGCCAGCACAGCAGCGCGCAAAACAGGGCGCGCCGGCAAGCGCCGGGTTGTCCGGAGCAGGCCGCATCGGGGCAGCGCTGCGGAGCAATTGATAAATAAAACGGTTTGGTTGCCATGGCATACAGTAGTTACTGCTGGCTGCCTGGCACGACGGCTAGGGGGCTGGCGGGTTAATTCAATCAGTTGTGTATCCATTCTGCGCGAAGCACATCATTCCCTTTCTTGTGAAGGGTGCCGTAAAAGCCAAAACAGAACCCTTTCCCTTTGGGAGAGGGAGCAGGCTATCGGTGTTCGGTAGCTTGTGCGTTTCGCTGAATAGTTACTAAGTCGTTTGTATTTGCTTCCGCGTCGCGGAAATCTCGTTTTTCCAATTCCGGTGTTTGGCGATGCCAAAAAGTTAGGATTTGGCGCTATTAATGCCCCTCTTTACAAAAGAGGGGGCAGGGGGAGATTCTCTAATTCCCCTCACTCCCGTTTGTACCCAACCGGTCCGTTGTCGCCAACACAGGCGGTGCGCCTCGACGGCCAACATCCCGGTCCGCAAACCACCGCCGGCATACCCAACAAGGCCCAGGACGCGGCATCCCAGGCGCCGTCGCCAACCAATGCCGCCGCCAGACCGACCGCGCTGATCAAACCCAGCGCCAGTGGCAGGCGCCAGATTTGCCAAAATGTGCGGCGGCTGGCGGTCCGCATCAGGCCGCCGCTTCGGCAACCGCCGGAAGCCGCCAGCGCCGCCGGGCCAGCCATAAATACACGCCGCTGATCAGCACCGCGATGGCGATCAAATCCAGTACCAGCCACAGGCATTTCAGCGGCAGGCCGCCGTAATTGCCGAAGTGCAGCGGTTTGGACAGCAGAAAGGCTTTGACGTAAGCCGGCAGTTCGCGTTTTGCCAATACTTCGCTGGTCGCGGCGTCGATAACCACCGGCGTCAGCAATTGGCTGGTCAGCGGCGTGTTGCCCTGCAGGAAGGCGACGAACTGGCGCGGGCCGGCAAACTCGTTGCAGGGGAAGGCCATAAAGCTCAGGGCCATGTCCGGCGCGGCGCGCAAGGCCGCCGCCAGTGCCGCGCCGGCCCGGCCTTGGCCGCCGACCGGCGCTTGGCCCTGGTAAGGCGCCAGCACCGCCGCCAGTTCGGTGTCCTGCCAACGCTGAAAAATCGGTTTGGCCACGGTGTTGACGACGCCGGTCAAGCCGACCACGGCCAGCCAGACCAAGGTGGCGATACCGAGCAGGTTGTGCAGATCCAGCCAGACCAGACGCCGCGAACCGGCGCGGCGCACGCTACCGAATGGCAATTTAGCCAGGTGGTAGTGGTACAGCACGGCGCCGGAGACCAGCGACGCCAATAGCAGCAAGCCCATCGCCCCGAGCAGCAGGCTGCCGGGCAAGCCGGCGAACAAGTCGTAGTGCAAGCGAAACATCAGGTTGATCAAGCCGCTGTCCAGCGGCACATCGTGCAAAAACTCGCCGCCGCGGGCGTCGTACAGATAAAACGCACTCACGTCGCTGCTGGCCGCGGTTTTACCAAGCCGTACCGACCACAAGGCCGGCTCCTCGGCGTCGCCGACCAGAAATTGCACGGTGTCGCCGGGCCGGCGAGCCAGGGCATCGGCGACGATGGCGTCGACGTCGGCTTGGCGCTTGTCGTCAGGCCGTTGGGGCGCCGCGATATTTCGGCCTAGCGCCAGATCAATTTCCTCGGCAAAAATCAACGGCAAGCCGGTCAGGCACAACAGCAGCATGAACAGCGTACAGACCAGGCTGGTCCATTGGTGGACCCCATACCAAACTTTGAACGTCGATCTGGAGGACATGTTTACCAACCCTTAGAAACTGTACTTGACCGAACCGGTGATCACCCGGCGCATGCCGTAAGTGGCGAAGCCGTCGGCTGGAGTGCCGTAATCGAAGGCCGACGTCACATGTTCCTTGTCCAGCGCGTTTTGCAGGTTGAAGGCCAGTTGTAGTTGCTTCCAGGTGTAATGCAGACTGGCGTCGAACAACACGTAACTCGGCACCTCGCTGGTGTTGCGGCCGTAATAGTTGTTGCCGTACGAGGTGCCGATGTATCGGGCGCCGCCGCCGATGCCCCAGCCCTTGGCCGGGCCGTTGGCTAAGGTGTAATCGGCCCATAGCGTGGCCTTGTGGTCCGGCACGTACTCCAGGTGCTCACCGACTTCGCTGGCAAATGAGCTCTTCGTGACGGTGGCATCCAAGTAACTGTAACTGGCCGTCACATTCAGGCCGTTATCCAGACTGGCCAAGCCCTCCAATTCGATACCGCGCGAATGGGCGCTGCCTTTCTGCACGTTCTGGAAACTGGTTGGGTCGGTGGTCAGGTAGTTGTCGCGGGTCAGGTCGAAATAGGCCAAGCTGACGAAACTTTGCTGGTTCCTGGGTTGGTATTTGACGCCGAATTCGTATTGTTCGCCGGTTTCCGGCTGGAATGTTTGCCGGGTTAGGGCGTCTCGACCGAGCGCCGGCAGGAAGGAGGTGGCGTAGCTGAAATACGGCGCCAAGCCATTGTCGGCCAGATAAACCAAGCCGGCGCGGCCGGTCGCCTTTTCATCCTGCTGGCCGCTGGCCGATCCGCCCAAACGATCCGTGGTGGCGCTGTCGGCCAGATCGTAACGGCCGCCCAAGGTCAGCCGCCATTTTTCGGTCAGTTTAATTTGATCCTGCAAATACAAGCCAATCTGGTCCTGCACCGAGACATCGTTTTGGTAAGGCGACGCGACCGGCACCGCCGCGCCGTAAACCGGCGCGTACAGATCAAGATCCGGTGCGCTACCGAACGGCAACACATAAGTCGCGTCGGTATGTTGAAAATCCAGGCCGGCCAGCAAGGTGTGGGCAATTGGTCCGGTCGCCAATTTCAATTCGGCTTGGTTGTCCAGGCTAAATCCCTGTACGCGGCCGTCTACTTCGTAGTAGTAGCGGCTGGTGGTGCGTTGGTCGGCCAATAGCGCCGCGGTGTAAACGCTACGCACGTCCAGTTTATTGTCGTAATAGCGGGTGTTTTGCCGAACCGCCAGTTTGTCGTTAAAGCGGTGTTCGAATAGGTAACCGACCGAAAACTGTTCGCGATCGTATCGATCGACGCCCGGTTCGCCGGTGAAGCGGTTGCTGGGCAGTGGCCCGTTCGGATTGCCGAACAAGGTCCCTGCCGCCGGATAGCGTTGCGATGGCTGGGTTTGGTCTTGCTGGTAATGGCTTAAAAAGGTCAGCGTGGTCCGTTCATCCGGCTTCCAGGTCAGCGATGGCGCCAGATAAATCCGGTTATCGTCGATAAAGTCGACTTGAGTTCCGCTGTCGCGGCCCAAGGCCACCAGCCGGGTCGCCAAGGTTCCGGCCTGGTCCAGCGAACCGTGCAGGTCCAGCTCGCCTTGCAAGCGGTCGTAGTTGCCGGCCTCGAATTTGATGTCGCCGCCGAAGGCGCCGAAGATCGGCTTCTTGGAAACGAAGTTTACCAGGCCGCCGGCGCCGGCTTGGCCGTAAAGCACCGAAGCGGGGCCGCGCGGTATCTCGATGCGCTCGGCGCCGAACGGCTCCAGATTATAACTGACGGCGAATCCGGGATTGACCAGCTTCAAGCCGTCCTGAAACAGGCCGGTTTCGGTCACGTCGAAGCCGCGCATTTTTAAATAGGTGGTGCGCGGTTCGAAACCGAACGATTCGCTTTGCACGCCCGGCGTGTAGCGCAGGGCTTCAGCGATAGTGCCGACGTTTTGCGCTTCCAGTTGGTCGTCGGTGACCACCGAAATCGACTGCGGCGTTTCCAGCAGCGGCGTGTCGGTCTTGCTGGCGGCGCTGGAGGTGGCCGCCACGAAGCCGACGTCGCGGCGTGTGCTTTGGTCTTTGACTTCGACGACGGGTAGGGTGACGTCCTTGTCGGCCGACGAATCCTTGTCGGTATCCTTTGCCGTGGCCGGTGCTGGGCAGATCAGCGCGGCGGCCAGCGGCAGCGCCGCCATCAGTGCTCGGGAGTCCGCCGGCTCGTGCCGGCGGCGTGAATTGGGTTGGGGCATGCGTGCTCCGTCGGGTTAGCAATGTCGTTAAAGTCATGGCTACCTGGCGGAGGCTGGGTGGCGGGTCTGTTTAGTTGTTGTTACCGGTTTTGGGATGTCCGGCGACGAGGGGATTTACTTTGCTACCATTACAAGGCGGTGTCCTTACCTGGCCCCCCAGCCAGACATCCCAAAACCGATTGGGTTTTTGCTTCAATGCCGTCGTCATTTGCCAGGCCGGCAAATTCCGGCCTTGCCAACCGGCAAAGGCCGGAAATCAGCGAACTATTTTGTATCCGGCTCCGATACGAAGCCGATCTTGCTGACGCCGGCGTTCGCGGCGTCGGCCAGGGTTTCGGCGATAAAGTGGTAAGCCACGTTGCGGTCGGCGCGAATGTGCACTTCCGGGCCGTCGGCTTGTTGGCCCAAGGGCTGCAAACGTTGTTGCAACTGTTCACGGCTGACGGCGTCTTGGTTCCAGAACAAATGGCCGTCGCCGTCTATCGCCAGATTGACCGGTTCCACCGCCGGCGCCGGTTGCACTTGGCTACTGGCCTTGGGCAGATCGATTTTGACGCTGTGGGTCATCATCGGTGCGGTAATCATGAAGATCACCAACAGCACCAGCATCACGTCGATCAGCGGGATCATATTGATTTCGGCCATGGCATGGCCGCCGGCTTTGTTTTGGTCGAAATTTCCGAAGGCCATTATTCCGCTCCCACGCTGACCAGCGTCAGTTTTTGCGCCGGATTGGCCGGTGCGGCACTCGGTTCGATGGCAGAGCCGGTGGTCAGGAACGCGAACAAGTCGTGGGCGAAGGCGTCGAGTTGGGCCAGCAGCACCCGGTTGGAACGGACGCAATCGTTGTAAGCCAGTACCGCCGGGATCGCCACGGCGAGACCTAAGCCGGTCATGATCAGCGCTTCGCCGACCGGGCCGGCGATTTGTTCCAGCGAACCCTGGCCGCTTTGGCCGATGCCGATCAAGGCGTGGTAGACGCCCCAGACAGTGCCGAACAGGCCGATGAACGGGGCGGTGCTGGCGACCGAAGCCAACACGGTCAGGCCCCATTCCAATTTAGCGGTTTCTTCGTCGATGACCCGGCGGATCGCCCGGGTCAGGAACTCGCCGGCCGAACCCGCTTCCTGCAGACGTTGCGTGCCGTGTTTGGCATGGTGGCGGCTGGCATTGATGGCGTGGTAGGTCAGATGCGAAAACGGTTCTTCGTCGCGGTGCTGGTGCAGCGATTGCGCCACTTCGTCCAACGAGGCGGCATTCCAGAACTCGCTGAGGAATTGGCTGCTGCGCCGCCGCGCCAACCGGCCTTGCCAAGCTTTGACGGCGATGAAATACCAACTGGTGACCGACATCAGCAACAGCAGTCCGAACAGAATTTGGCCGACGGCGTCGCTTTGCGACAGAAAATGGCTGAGGTTTTGATTGAATGACATGGCTTTATCCTTCGAGGCTGAATGAAATCGGTACCACCACCCAGGCGGCGACGGCTTGTTCGGCGCGTTTGGCCGGCACGAAACGCCATTTTTTGACGGTTTCCTGCGCGGCGGCGTCCAAGCGTTCGTAACCGCTGGATTTACGCAACGCGACTTGTTCGACGTTACCTTCGACGTTAACCAGCACCCGCAAATACACTTTGCCTTGTTCGCCCAGTTGGCGCGAAATCGACGGGTAGGCCGGCGGCGGGTTGTTCAGGTAGTCGGCGTTCAGGTTGGGTAGCGTCAAGGGTGCCTGATTGCCGTCTGCTTCGCTGCTTTTGGCGGGTGCCGGTGCGGCTTCGGCGCTCGCGGCGGCGGCTGGTGCCGGAGGCGCGGGGGCAGGCGCCGGTTCGGCCGGAACGCTGATCGGCGATGTGGTTTCGCTACGCGTAGCCAGTACCGGTTTGGGTTTGGCGACCTGCGGCAACGGTTTGGTTTTGGGTTTGGCCGTTTCCGGTTTGGGCTGGGCAGCGGCGGGCGGCGGAACCGGCGTAGGGGTTTTGGCTGCCGGCGCGGCGATCCAATTGACCATGATGGCCTGCGGCGGCGTGATTTTGGCTTCGGGCTGGCTGTCCGGAATCAGGCAGAGTCCGGCAATATGTAACGCAACGACCAAGCCCAGACCGAGCCAATGGCCGGATGGCGACGGTTGCGGCTGCGAACCGGCACGGCGGAATGCGGGTTGCCGTTGCGGACTGGTTGCTACGGCGATGGCTTGTAGAAAACACAGATTGACGGTCATAGTGCCTCGGCTGTTGCGTGGATGGTTTAACGCTTGGCTGGCTACCGACGGGTTGGCTGGCTATGCGGAACTACGGTTTATTTGGTCAAAATCAATTTGCCGTTGCTGGTGATGCGTAAGCGATATTCTTCGCCTTGGTGTTCGATAATCACTTCGCTCTGCGCGGCGAACAGCTCGCGGGTACTGATGCGCGGGCGGTTGGCGACGTTTACGGTGTTTCGAACCTCTTTGTTTTTTTCGTTAAAGTCATTCATAACGGGACTCAGTGGTAAGCGGCGGTCGGCCGCTGTTGCTGCCTGTGGGCGATCAATTGTTGGGTTACTCCTTGCCAATGCATCAGTAGTTGTTGGTAAAGCTCGCGGCTGTCCGGCCGCGTGTCCAATTGCGGGTGGGTTAACAAATGGCCTAGTTGGCTGACGATTTGCTGCGACAATTTCGGGCAGTGCCGGCCGTTGATGAACTGGGTCATCAACAGGCAGGTCGTCGCATGCAACCGGGTCAATTCCACTTGCGATCCCACCGCGGTTTCGGCTTCGTCCATAGAGACCTCGTTGTCAGGGTGCTAACCCGGCGGCCGCTTTACTTCCAATAAAGTCGCCGGATTAACGGGCTTAAAAAACCGCATTCTCCAAGCGAGACGGAAGATGCGGAGATGCCGGCGCGAGAGAAGCAACGGCATTTGATACAAATGATAATGATTCGCAATTATAAGTCAAGCAAAAATATGTGCCGCTCCTTCGGCTTGAGCCGGCTTCGGCCGAAAACCGTTCGCGTGTTACGGTATCGAGCGGTGGGTGCGGTGAAATTGGCGGAGCTTTCCAGGCGGGGTGGGGTGCGGGCGGGTGGAAACCGGAGTTTGAAGCAAGTCCGGCTCGGATCGGAGCTCGGCCATTGTCCGGGCGCCGCTCGATTCGGCCTGTAGCCGCCGTTCGGCGGCTGCGGTGCTGGGGCTGATGCCGCGGGCACCGGGCAAACCGAGGCCGCAGATTTGGCTTTAATCCGGCTTGCCGGCCGCGGCCGGATCTAACAAGTCTCCGAGCTTGTTAGCTAGATTGGCGTGTTTATAAGCGGGCAAGGCACATTGCCAACCGCGCAAACGCCGCGGCAACTGCTCGGCTTCCTGATGCCGTGCCGTCGACGCAGTGTGCAGCCTTGCGTCGGCTCGTGTTGAAGGCCGAACCAGCCTCTGGCCCGTCAGCTTTGCGTCTCCGCCTGGCGGCCGAAGGTGCTTTTTTGGCGTGGCTGCTGGTGTTGCCGATGATAAAGGTATCGAAATTAGCGCTGACCACGTCGTTTTGCGGCCATTCGGTTGTTGCATATTCCAGCTCTAAACCTACCACCAGTTCCGAATCAAACCCTGTCATCGATTCCGAAACGCTTGCGCCAGAAGTGAATGACAGTTTTTGGAGGTGGCGAATTGTCGAAACCGACCCTTTGCCGCCTGTCAACCAAAGTGATCTAATGACGGGGATTTGACCGTTACCAGTCATAGGCACCTGGGGCCGATAATATACAGAAAGGAAACTTAGATGCAGATCAATAAATTACCGTGCCGGAGACTATTTTCTGGTAGATATACGTTTAACAGCTTAATAACTTGTTAGCGTTCACATGATAAGAATTGCATGCCTTATTTTCCTGTTTCTGGGGTATAACTCAGTTTTCGCTGGTGGGGATTACGTATTTGGAAGAGTTTTGAGTTTCTCCGGCGATGCAGGAAAGTACAATTTCACTTTCAGCCAAACTAACATCAACCGTATGCCATTGATCAAAGCGTGCTATGAATTTAAAGTAATAGTCAATTTTGAAAATGTTCCTTGGTATTCATGGTTACCCTTTATACGATCATCGCACCCCACAAAAGAACAAACAGTTATTGCTGCATCGCTTCTTCTTGACGCTTTTGAAAAAAGCCAAGAAATTGGTTTTGGCTATATGGGGGGCGGGTTAATACCAACTTTGGAAAAGTGTACTTTTGTAAGTAAGGGCCTCACAAGCGAGTTTGATAACGTGATTCTTTCGTTCAACGAGCCAGTATGAAAATCAACGCTAACCAGCGGGTCAACTTGACCGCCAAAAGCTACGCTTCTATCGTCGCTGCGCTTTCGCCGTCAAGTTACCCTTATCGTTAGCAGGCTGGTGAAAAACTCCCAAAGCTGCAGTCATCAAGGCGCATAGCCTCAGCAAACAAGTAAAATAGCGCATCTAAATTGGAGAAGCCCCCCATGCGCGGACACGATGCCATTCAAAGTAGCTGGTTCAGCTACGTTAGCCTGGAAGAACGTATTCCCAAACAGCATCCGTTGCGTCGTTTACGTCTACTCGTCGATGGCGTATTGGCCTCTATGAATGCCGTCTTTGCCGAGCGTTACTCGCACACTGGCCGCCCGTCGATTGCGCCCGAAAAACTGCTGCGCGCCTTGCTGTTGCAAGTGCTGTACACCGTTCGTAGCGAACGCCAGTTGATGGAACAGCTGGACTACAACCTGCTGTTTCGCTGGTTTGTCGGTCTGGGCATCGACGATGCTGTCTGGGAACGCAGCGTGTTCAGCGCCAACCGCGAACGGCTGCTGTCCGAAGCGCTGAGTCGCGAATTTTTTGAGCGGGTACTGGCCATAGCCGAATGGCAAAATCTGGTGTCCGACGAACACTTCAGCGTCGACGGCAGCCTCATTGAAGCCTGGGCCTCGCACAAAAGCTTCGTTAAGAAAGACGGCAGCGGCCCGGACAAACCCGCTGGCCGCAATCCCGAGGTCGACTTCAGCGGCGAAAAGCGCAGCAACGCCACCCACCAAAGCACGACAGACCCGGAAGCGCGGCTCTACAAGAAAGGCGAATACACCGAGGCCAAACTGCGTTACATCACCCATGCCCTATCCGAGAATCGTAACGGCCTGATTGTCGATGTCGAAACCACCCAAGCCACCGGCACCGCTGAAATCGAAGCCGCGCAAACAATGATCAAACGCCGTGTGCCCAAAGGCGGTAGCGTCGGTGCCGACAAAGGCTATGACCAACCGGCTTTCGTCAACGGACTCAAGGCGCAAGACATCAAAGCCCATGTGGCCCGGAAAAAGACCGGCAGTGCCGTCGATGGCCGCACCGCGCGCGGCAAAGGTTACGCCCAAAGCCTCAAGCGCCGCAAAATCGTCGAAGAAGCCTTTGGCTGGGTCAAAACGGTCGGCGGCCTGCGCAAAACCCGTCACATCGGCTTAGCCAAAGTCGCTGGCCAAGCCTTGTTTTGCTTCGCCGCCTACAACCTGACGCGCTTGCTCAACCTATTGGTGTTCACGCCGAAACCGGCGTGGAGTGCGCCCACCTAGGGTGAAGTACGCCTGAAAACCGTCCACAGACGGCTTCAGGCGAATAAAAAGCCCTTGAAACAGGGGCAAAACGGTTGAAACTCGATGTCATGACCGATTTCAACACGAAAAAATCACGGAAACCGTGGGTAAGGGGAAATATCGGTGGGTTTTTCACCAGCCTGTTAGGCTAACTAGAGGGGAATAATTAAATGTCAGTAGATCCAAATTTAGTTGGTAGTCATCTTGAAAGAATATTAAAGGCTAGGCCTCAGAGAACTACTAACTATGGTGCCATTGCACAAGCATTTTCACTTCCTGATTTTGATGGAGCATGGTCTTCACATCCATTGAGCGAAATATTTGAAGTTCTCGATCAGCAGGACGCAAATGCAAGGCGTCCGTTTAGAACATCTGTTGTAACAGGAAAAGTAAGTAATGCTCCCGGCCCAGGATTCTATGAAGCAATGCAGCGTTTAAAAGGTATTCCTGATCCTGTTACACAAAGCGCTAGGGAGCAGCTTTGGATTTCAGAGTTAAACGAGGCTTATGCTTATCCTTGGCCTTAATTCTCCTAACCAGCGGGTCAACTTGATCGGCAAAAGCTTCACTCCTATCGTCGCTACGCTTTCGCCGTCAAGTTACCTTTATCGTTGGGCGTCAAAGGGAGTACGCATTGATTAGTCTCGAAAGTCTACGTTGGTCTGAGTTACAGCATGCCTATGGGCAAGCCTCCGACATTCCTGATTTGCTGAAGCAACTCGCGGATGTTCCAGATTCATCAGATGACAAAGAGCCTTGGTTTACCTTGTGGAGTTCTCTCGCTCATCAAGGCGATGTTTACTCAGCCTCATTCGCTGCGGTTCCGCATGTAGTTGCGGCGCTAGCTTCTTCCCCCATGAAAGCTGACTTTACCTACTTTCAGTTTCCCGCATGGGTAGAGATATGCCGCAAAAAAAGTGGCGTACCTGTTCCAGAAGATATTGCGCCTTCGTACTTCGAGGCGCTGTCGCAGCTGCCTGCTTTAGTTGCGGCGGCATCTGGCCGTGAGTGGGATGCCACCTTTTTGTCTTGCGCTCTTTCGGCTATCGCTGCATCAAAAGGCCAAGTCGTAGTTGCTGAGGCCGTTCAGGAATTATCGCCGGAAGTCGCCGAGGAGTTCATGCAATGGTTCTTCGAGCGATAAGCCGCCCAACCCATCAGTCGAGTGGGACGCTACGCCTATCGGCGTCGCGTCCCTCACTTTTACGTTATGCGCTGATATGCATAAGTTCAGCTTAATCCAAAATGCAAACGACTCGCTGGAGCATGCGCTCCAGCATACGGGACCCGTAAACACCAATAATGCTGGTGATTGGAAGCGAATAATTGTTGATCTCGCTGCTGTAGTAGAGTTGCTTTTCAAAGAAACGCTTCGCAAAGCCCGGTAGGTACGCAACGCGTACCTTCTGGCTTTCGCCACCATGACGGCCTTTTAATGGTACGCGATGCGTACCCTACGTCTGGATTATTAGACAAATCAGATAATTGACTGGACACAGATGGTTTGCCGCCATTGGTTGGCGTGCATTCTATGACTGTAAATGGCCGATACAAGCCATCAAATTCTCGCTGGGTTTGTATCGGAACCGTTGGCGGCTTTGTGATTGAGGGATTCAAACTGAGTCGCGTCATGGATGAAGCGCTACGCGAAGCCTGTTTGAAAATCGAGTCGCGGACCGACAACCGCGATAGTTTTCTCTGCTTGTCGTCGGCAACTGCTCCATGCGTTGCTCTACCTCCTGCATCGTTGCAGTCGAAAGACAAGTATCCAAAAGAAAAGACACCCCGTTGCCGATTATTCTCTGCGTGCCGAAGGCTATGAACGGGTTTTCCGCAGGGGCTTCCCAGCCGCTACGGAAAACGCGCGGCATCCCTGCCGCGCCCCTGACGGGCAAAATCGCTCGGTACATTCGTGTACCTCGCCCTTAAGAGGTGTGTATGCAAATCGGCTGTCCGGCCGATTTGGCCGTTCCAGCCCTTCGGTGCTCGGCGCGGCAGAGGGAAACCCAGTCTTATTTGCTTCGCGGTAAGTTTGTTTGCGGTTTTTTCTGTGCTTTTTTTTGTCGTTTGGCTATTAACCAGGCCCTTAAATTCCCTGGAGTCGTCATTCCCGTTAAGGCGGGAATCCACTTTAGCTGCTGGGCTCGTGCCTTCGCGGGAGCGGCGATATTTATGGGCCGGGTTAATAAAACAACAAACCTCTATTGTCGGAAAACTGCTGCCCGCAAAAAAGCCCCGGAATTCCGGGGCAAAAGCTTGCAGGTAGGTGCAGTTAGTAGTCGTCCATGCCGCCGGCCGGCATTGCCGGTGTGTCCTGCTTGGGCAGTTCGGCGACCATGACTTCGGTGGTCAGCATCAGGCCGGCGATCGACGCGGCGTTTTGCAGCGCGCAGCGGGTAACTTTGGTGGGGTCGAGGATACCCATCGCGATCATGTCGCCGTATTCGCCGGTGGCGGCGTTGTAGCCGTAGCTGCCTGAGCCGGCTTGGACCTGAGCCAATACCACCGAGGCTTCGTCGCCGGCGTTGGTGACGATCTGCCGTAAAGGCTCTTCGATGGCGCGGCGCAGGATGCCGATGCCGACGTTACGGTCGGCGTTGTCGCCTTTCAGTTCTTTCAAGGCGTCTTGGGCGCGGATCAAAGCCACGCCGCCGCCCGGCACGATGCCTTCCTCGACTGCGGCGCGAGTGGCGTGCAGCGCATCCTCGACGCGGGCTTTTTTCTCCTTCATTTCCACTTCGGTGGCCGCGCCGACCTTGATCACCGCGACGCCGCCGGACAATTTGGCGACGCGTTCCTGCAATTTTTCCTTGTCGTAATTCGAGGTAGTTTCCTCGATTTGCTTACGCAACTGCTCGACGCGGGCCTTGATGTCGTCGGCACCGCCGGCGCCATCGACGATGATGGTGTTTTCTTTCGAGACCTGAACCTTCTTCGCGGTACCCAGTTGCTCCAGTTCGGCTTTTTCCAGGCTGAAACCCAGTTCCTCGGTGATCACCGTGCCGCCGGTCAGAATCGCCATATCTTCCAGCATGGCTTTGCGGCGGTCGCCGAAGCCGGGCGCCTTGACCGCGCAGACTTTGAGAATGCCACGCAAGGTGTTGACCACTAAGGTCGCCAGCGCTTCGCCTTCGACATCTTCGGCGACGATCAGCAACGAGCGGCCGGCTTTGGAGACTTTTTCCAATAGCGGGATCAGGTCGCGGATGTTGGAGATTTTCTTGTCGTGCAGCAGGATGTAGGGGTTTTCCAGTTCGGCGGTCATGCCTTCCTTCTGGTTGGCGAAGTAAGGCGAAATGTAACCGCGGTCGAACTGCATGCCTTCCACCACCTCCAGCTCGTTGTGCATGCTGGAGCCTTCCTCGACGGTAATCACGCCTTCCTTGCCGACCTTGTCCATCGCGTCGGCGATGATTTGGCCGAAGGCTTCATCCGAGTTGGCGGAAATGGTGCCGACCTGGGCGATAGCCTTGCTGTCGGTGCAGGGTTTGGACAGTTTTTTCAATTCCTCGACCGCGACGCTAACGGCCTGGTCGATGCCGCGCTTGATGTCCATCGGATTGGCGCCGGCCGAGACCGATTTCAAACCTTCGCGGACGATGGCTTGCGCCAGCACGGTAGCGGTGGTGGTGCCGTCGCCGGCCACGTCGGAGGTCTTGGACGACACTTCTTTGACCATTTGCGCGCCCATGTTTTCGAACTTGCCTTTCAGCTCGATTTCCTTAGCGACAGACACGCCGTCCTTGGTCACGGTCGGCGCGCCGAAACTGCGCTCCAGCACCACGTTGCGGCCTTTTGGGCCCAAGGTTTGTTTGACGGCATCGGCCAGAACATTTACCCCCGCCAGCATGCGGTGGCGGGCTTCGTCGGCAAATAACACTTCTTTTGCAGCCATAAATGCTTTTCCTCCAAAAACACTTAAATCGGGATTTCAAAAACAATGCGCTTGGAAAATCAAGCGTCCAACAGGCCGAGGATTTCGTCCTCGCGCACCACGACATACTCGACGCCGTCGATTTTGACTTCGTTGCCGGCGTACTTGCCGATCAACACCCGGTCGCCGGCCTTGACCGCCAGCGGCCGCAGTTGGCCGTTATCCAGCGGCTTACCGGTGCCGACGGCGACGACCTCGGCGGAGATGGGTTTTTCCTTGGCGTTATCCGGAATCACGATGCCGCCGGGCGTGGTGGTCTCGCTTTCCAGACGCTTGACGACGATGCGGTCGTATAAAGGACGTATGCTCATCAGCTTATGCCTCCTTGATATTCAACGAAAAATACAAAGACTCAACGCTGCTTGCCAGCGTCGCTGGCCTGAGTATGGGCGGCCGCTTTGTTTTTCAAGTGCCATGGATAGGCGCAGCCGGAGCGGCAATATCGTCAAGTTAAGGATGGTAGGAGAGCTGGCCATGCCTGCGACCGAAGGCATTTGATCGCGGGCATGGCCAGCTCTATCGTTAACTTAACGAAATTGGCCGGAGCGGAGGGAGCGGGGTGACAAGTTTGCGGCGAACTGAAAATCCGGCCGCCGCCGGGCTTATTGCGCAGTGGCGGCGTGGATGCCGCCGTCAGGCCGTTTCTGGGCGACGGCCTGGAGCCGGGCCTGGAATTGCTCCAGCGGCAGCGGCCGGCCGAACAGAAAACCCTGGTACAAATTGCAGCCGTGAGCATTCAGAAAGCCAAGCTGCTCTTCGGTTTCGACGCCTTCGGCCAGGCTTTCGATGCCCAGATTCTCTGCCATGCCGATGATGGTTTGGATGATGACGGCGTCGTTTTGGGTGACGCCCAGGTTATGCACGAAGGAGCGGTCGATTTTTAATTGGTCGAACGGCAGTTTGGTCAGGTAATACAGCGACGAATAACCGGTACCGAAATCGTCCATCGAAAAGCGCACGCCGCTTTCGCGCAGTTGCTGCATTTTGACGATGGTGTCGTCGATGTCGTCCAGTACCAGGCTTTCGGTCAGTTCCAGTTTCAGCCGGCCGGGGCTGAGCCCGTAGCGTTCCAAGGTGCGCCGGACCTGGGCCACGAAATCGGCCTGGCGGAATTGCGGTGCGCTGACGTTGACCGCCAACTGCAAGCCGTCCAGTCCGGCCCGGCCTTCCCAGTGTTGCAGTTGGGCGCAAGCTGTTTCGACCACCCAATTGCCGATCGGCACGATCAGCCCGGTTTCCTCGGCCAGCGGGATGAATTCCGCCGGCGGCACCAGGCCGCGTTGCGGATGCCGCCATCGGATCAACACTTCGGCGCCGATGGTGCGGCCGCCTTGGTCGACTTGCGGCTGGTAATACAATACGAAACCGTTTTCCTCCAGCGCTCGGCGCAAATCGCTCTCCAGCGCGGCTTTGGCCTCCAGCGCCTGCTGCATCGCCGGGTCGTAAAATTGCATGCCGTTGCGGCCGTTGCGTTTGGCCTGGTACAGCGCGGTATCGATGCATTTCAGCAGTTCTTCCACCGTGGTGTCCGGGTCGCGAAACAAGCCGATGCCCATGCTGGCCGAGCAATGGTGTTCGTAGCCCTGCAACATATAGGGCCGGCCGATGGCCGCCAGGATTTTACCGCCGACCATTTTGGTTTGCGCCGAGGCTTGAGCCGCGTCGCCGTTCAGTCCGTTCAAAATCACGACGAACTCGTCGCCGCCCAGCCTGGCCACCGTGTCGCCTTCGCGCACGCAGGCTTCCAGGCGCCGGGCCACTTCGACCAGCAACAGATCGCCCTGGTTATGGCCCTTGGTATCGTTCAAGGCCTTGAAGTTGTCCAGGTCGATGAACAGCGCCGCGCCATGGCTGGCGGTGCGGGCGTTGGTGACGACGGCCTGGTGCAGGCGGTCGTACAGCAGACGGCGGTTGGGCAGCCCGGTCAGCGGATCGTAGAACGCCAGGCGTTCGATTTCGGCTTCGGCTTGTTTCTGGGCGCGGGAGCGGCTGAAGTTGTCCAACGCGATATCGATGTCGGTCGCCATCTCCAACAACAGGTCGCGGGCGTCGCTGTCGAATGCGTTGACTTCGTCGGCATACAACACGAATACGCCGACCACCGTGCCGGCTTGGTGCAACGGCAGCGCGGCCGCGGCTTGCCAGCCGGCCCGCAGCGCCTGCGGCCGCCACGGCAGCGTCAACGGATCGTTTTGAAAATCCTGGCACCAATAGGGCCGTTGCTCGCGCAGCGCGACGCTGGTCGGGCTGCGGCTGAAGTCGCTGGCGGCGGTCAGCGCCATGTCTATGCTTGGCAATTCTTCGGCGCCTTCGCCGAAACTGGCGCACGGGCGCAGCGTATCTCCGTCGGCGGCCAGCAGGCCGACCCAGGCCATTTTCATGCCGCCGAACTCGACCGCGGCCTGGCACACCCGCAGAAACAGGTCGGCTTCGCCGCTGGACTGGACGATGGCTTTGTTGCACCGGCTCAACGCGGCATAGAGTTGCATATGACGTTGGATTTTAGCTTGCGCGGCCCGGCGCTCGCTGATGTCGCGGGCGATGCCCAACACGCCGATCAAATTGCCGTTGGCGTCGCGCACCGGCGTTTTCAGCGTTTCGAACACACCGCGGTAGCCGTTGTCGGCGAACTCCAGCCATTCCTCGTTGGCGCAAACCTTGCCGGCCTGTACCGCTTTCAAGTCGTTTTGCCTGAAAAAATCGGCCAGCTCGGCGGAGACGAAATCGCGGTCGGTTTTGCCGACGATCTCGGCCTCGGAGGCACCGTATAGGCGCTCGAGTTGCAGGTTGCAAGCCAGGTAGACGCCGTTCGGGTCCTTCAGCCAGACCAGATCGGGAATGGTATCCAGCAGCGTTTGCAATTGGGTGTGGGCGGAAATGTAATCGTTCAGCGTGGTTCTGAGTTTTTGTTCGCTGAGGCGCAATTGGCTGCTGCGTTCCGCCACGGCGTCTTCCAGCCGGTTGCGCAGGCGTTCGATTTCCAGATGGGTCCGCACCCGCGCCAGCAGCTCTTCGCGTTGGTAGGGTTTGGATACGTAGTCCACCGCGCCCAATTGGAAGCCCTGCACTTTTTCTTCGGTATCCGACAGCGTGCTGACGAAGATGACCGGCACCTGGCGCGTGGCCGGGTGCGCTTTCAACCGGCGGCAGACTTCGAAGCCGTCGATGCCGGGCATCATGATGTCCAGCAGCACCAGGTCCGGCGGGTTGTCGAACGCCGATTCCAGTGCCAATTCGCCGTCGATGGCGGAACGCACCTCGTAATCCTCGGCCCTGAGCAGTTCGGACAGCAGCTTCAGCGATGCCGGCGTGTCGTCGACGACGAGAATTTTAGGTTTGCTGCAGGTCATGTCGAATCGCCTCGGTTGGCTCGCAACGCTTTCAGTATCGCCGGATAGTTGTAGTTGTCGGCCAGCACAGCCAGTGCCGCCGCGAGTTGGTTATCATAAGCCTTAATCCGGCCGATGGCATCGGCAATGCGCTCGCTTTCCAGGCTTTTCAACGCGAGTTCCAGCTCGCGGCGCAGCGCCGGCGCCAGCGCGGCCAAGCTATCCGCCGCCAGGGTCGGCATTGCCGCGGCCGGTGCGTCGGAATACAGGTAACGTACCCCCAATTGCCGGGCCAGGCAATCGTAGATTTCCGCCGGGCGGTAGGGTTTGCCGATAAATTCGTTCATGCCGGCCGCCAGGATTTCGTCGCGCTGTTCGGCAAACGCGGAAGCTGAGACGCCGATGATTTTTACCGCGTCGCCGCCCGGTAAGGCGCGGATGGTTTGTGCGGCTTGCAGGCCGTCCATTACCGGCATTTGCCGGTCCATCCAGATCAAATGCGGCTGCCAGCTTTGGAACAGTGCGACGCCGTCCCGGCCGTTTTCGGCCAATTGAATCCGGAAACCGACCGTTTCCAGCAGCCAGGACAGCAGCAATTGATTGTCGATTTGGTCTTCCACGATCAGAATCCGGTATTCCGGTTGGCCCGGCGCCAACGCCAACACTTCGCGTTCCGCCGCTGCCGCTTGCGGAGTCGAGCCGGCCGCCGTTTCCGCCACCCGCAACGGCAGTTCGATCCGGAACAGCGAGCCCTTGCCCACCGAGCTTTCCAAACCGATACTGCCGTTCATCAATTGCACGAATTGGCGGGTAATGCTCAGGCCCAGGCCGGTACCCTTGCCGTCGGCATCCTGGCCGATTTGGACGAAGGGTTCGAAGATGCGTTGCCGGTCGGTTTCGGCGATGCCGGGGCCGGTGTCTTCGACTTCTATCAGCAGATGCGAGGTGGCGTTGTGTTTGCAGCGCACGCGTACCGTGACGCCGCCGGCGCCGGTGAATTTCAGCGCGTTGCCGACCAGGTTGATCAGCACTTGCCGCAAACGGTCGCGGTCGCCGACGATGAAGCGCGGGTAAGCGGATTCCGGGTCGAGCGCCAGCTTAAGCCCTTTTTCGGCGGCGCGCGCCTGCATCATGTTCAGCACGTCGCCGACCATCTCCTGCAGATCGAACGCCGTGTCCGCCAACTGCACCCGGCCGGATTCGATTTTGGCCATTTCCAGCACCTGGTTGATCAGATTCAACAGGTGTTCGCCGCTGCGGTTGATGATATCCAGGTTGCGGCGGTCGGCCTCCGCCAGTTGCGGGCTTTTGCGCATCAGGCTGGAGAAACCCAGGATCGCGTTCAACGGGGTGCGCAGCTCGTGGCTCATGTTGGCCAGGAATACGCTCTTGGCCTTATTGGCCGTTTCCGCCGCGTCGCGCGCCAATCGCAATTCTTCGGTGCGGCGCTGGACGGTGTCTTCCAGCCGGTCGCGGTAATGCTGTAATTCTTCCTCGGCCTGCTTGCGTTGGCTGATATCGCGGCAGATCGTCAAGTTATAGATTTTGCCGCCGAATTCGAAATAGTTGGCGGTGATTTCCACCGGAAACACCCGGCCGTGGCGGGTGCAATGCGTGGTTTCGAACTGGATTTGCCGGCGTTCCAGCAATTGCGGCCAGAATTCGGACCATTTTTCCGGAGACCAGTTCGGATCGATGTCGTATACGCTCATGCCGCCGGTCAACTCGGCGCGGCTGTAGCCCAGGGTATGGGCGCCGCTCTGGTTGACGTATAAAAACCGCGGGTCGTTTTCGCCCATCAGCACGATGGTTTCCCGCACCTTGTCCAGCGCGAAGCTCAACAATTGCAAACGCTGTTGGGTTTGTTTGCGTTCGGACAAGTCGTAGAACAGGCCGAGGAAGCCGCCGATCCGGCCGTCCTCGTCGCGCAAAGCGGTTACCGACAAGTTTACCGGTAACCGGCTGCCGTCCTTGCGAATGAAGGACCATTCGCGCTGTTCGGCCTGGTTGCGCTGCGCCCGTGCCGTGAATACGCCGAAGCCCGGCGCTATGGTTTCGCCGAACTCCGCCGACAGTTTCCGGGCATACAGCGCGATTTCTTCGGCGTCGTGCCACAACGCCGGCGTCTGCCGGCCGACCACATCCGCGGCGGCATAACCCAGCAAGCGTTCCGCGGCCGGGTTGAAACTGGTGACGACGCCGTCGCGGCTGGTCGAGACGATGCCGTGGGCGGCGTTGTCCAGTATCGTGCGTTGAAACAGGCTGAGCCGGTGCAGGGTATCGTCGCGTTGCTGAACCGCAGCCATCATCGCGTTGAAATTGCGGCCAAGCTGTGCCAGTTCGTCGTTGCCTTCGGCCGGTACCCGGTGCCGGTAATCGGCCTCGGCTCGTACCCGTTCGGTGGCTTCGGTCAACGCTGCGATCGGTTTGGTGATGGTGCGCCGCAACACCAACAGTTGGCTCCAGGTCGCGCCCATCAGGATCAGCACGCCGGCAGCGAACAGCCACAAAAATTGTTGCGTCTGCCGCTGCAATTGCTCCAGGCTCATGCTCAGGCGGAGGTGGGCCCCGCGAGGCAGGGTTTGCAGCCAGTCGGCATGGGCTGCGGCTAAATAGATGCCGTCGTTTGCGGAGTAACCTTCGGCGAACTCGGCCTGCGGCTGCTCGCCGACGCGGGCCAACAGCCGGCCGTCGCTAAGCACGATGTCGGCTGCCAACAGTTGCGGATTGCCTTGTAGCGTATCGAGAATTTCCTGGGCGCGTTGGCCGTCTTCGAACGCTACTGCCGTGTCGGTGCCGACCGCGATCAACTGCGCGTAGGGTTCCATGAACTGGCGTACCCGCTGTTCCAGCGTCAGGTTTTGGTAAACCAGCAAGCCGCCGCCCATCAAGACGAAGGTCAAGACTGCCGATCCCCACAGTATCAGAGACAGCCGGCGGTGGATGGTCAGGCGCATCGGCATCGCTTATCTCAGCCGGCGCAAAGCGCCGTTGAACAGGACGCCGGAGGACACCTCCAGCATCTTGGTTTGTATGGTCAGCGAAACCGCCCGAGCCTGGTCCAGATTAATGTTCATGCCCACCCGCTCGTCGACGATGAAGCCTATGACGCCGCCTTCGGTCAGAAATTCCGGCGCGTCGCCGACGGTCAGCACCGGCTTGTTGCGCAGTTCGGCCAGCGCCTGCCGCCGTTGCGAAGCCTCGGTGTAGCCGATATAGACCAATTGGCACAGCGGCAATTCGGCCAGCCGTTCCGCGCGAACGATGCGAAAGCCGCGGCCCTGTTCGCTGCGGCCGCGCAGCGTGTCGTCCAGGATCTCGCCGAACGGGTCGGGGCCGAGGATGCCGATGCACCAGGGCGAGCCGTTGTCCGGCAGCGCCTGGCTGGGCCAGCCGACGTAATGGGCGAAATTGCGCAAAAAGGCGGCTTTAACCCGGTAAGGGTTTTCCTGCGCGGAGGCCGAATCCGGCGTCAACGCGAACAACAGCAACGCCAGCAGCCGTAACGCCAGGCGCCGGCTATCGCGGTGCAGGCCGGCGCCGATTGGCGGAAATTGGATGCCGTGTCGCATGGCCGGGCCGCCGTCAGTATTTGACCGAAAAGTTGAGCATCAACTCTTGCGGCCGGCCGCGGCTGCTTTGCGACGGCCGGTAGTGTTCGTCGAGCAGATTCTTGCCGATCAAGTCGAGGCTGATGCTGTGGCCGCCCTCTTGCCAGGTGTAACCGACCAGCGCATTGACCAGCGCATAAGTTTGGTAGGCCGAAGCCGGCGTGTCGGATAACAGGGTTTGGCCGAACACCAAATTGACGCCGCCGCCGATATGCAGCCCGCGCAGCGGGCCGGCGTCGAAATCGTAGCGGGTCCACAGGTTGGCCAGATGCGGCGCGCTCATTTGCAACGGCGCGTTGTGAAAGCGCAGCGCGTTCTTATAATAGGCGCGGCCGGTGGCGTCCAGCGTATTCGGATCCTGGGCCAGGATCGCGGCGTCGTTGCCGGTGAATTCGGTAATTTTGGCGTCCATGAAGCTGTAGGACAGGTACATCTGCCAGTTGTCGGCCAGCCGGGCCGTGGCGTCCCATTCGATGCCGCGCGAGCGTTGTTTGCCGGTGGGGACGCCGTAGATGGTGGTGATGCCGAAGGCGTCGGTCACAGCCAGGTCGTTGACAATGTTCTTGTTTTCGATGTCGAAGAAGGTCAGCGTACTGGACAGGCGGCCGTCGAACAGTTCGGCTTTCAGGCCGATGTCGACGCCGCGGCCCTCGCTCGGTTCGGGGATGCTGCGGCTGCCGTCCAGGTTGTTGACCAAAAACGTGGCGGGGACGAAGGATTCGGCATAGGTGGCGAAGGCCGTCCATTCCGGCGTGATTTTGTAGAGCAGGCCGTATTGGGGCGTGACCCGGCTGACGCTGGTTTGCGGCTGGGCGACGTTGGTCAGGCCGTCGGCGACCTGGCTGGTCGTGTTCGTCCAGCGGGCGCCCGCCAGGGCCAGCAGCCGGTCGCCGAACAGGCCCAGGGTGGTGCCGCCGTACACCGATTTGTCGACGGCGCCGACGTCCTGGTTGAAGCGGCCGGCGGTCAGCGCGGATAGCGGTATCGCGGCATTGCGGTTCCAGGTCGCCGGGTTGCCCAAGTCCCACAGCGGCAGCGGCGAACCGATCGGGTTGTTGCCCAAGGCCGGATCGTTCGGCGCCTGGCCGGCGTCGCGGTGGAAATTGCGGTCGACGTACTGGCCGCCGAATAACAAACGCAGGCTGGCGAAACCCAGGTCGTATTTGCCGACGCCCTGAATTTCGACGGTGTCGTCGCGGTTGGTGTAGTTCTGCAACCGTACGCGCCGGCCTTGCAACAGCGTGGCGTTGTCGGGCATGCCGAGGTTGCCGCTGAACAAGGCCTCGATATCGTATTCCAGATGCGAATAGCCGGCGCGCAGATGCCAGTGCTCGTTGGCTTTGAAGTCGAGCCAACTGCTGAAATTGTTGGTTTTGCTGTGGCGGAAGTCGCTGTAGGCCATGCTGTTCCAGGTGTCCGCCAGCCCCGGTACGTCGACGCCGGACAAGTTGGGGTCGGCGGCACTGGGAATTAATCCGGCCCAAGTGTTGTAGCCTGGCTTTTGCATCAATTGCGGTTCTTCGATCTTTTCGAAGTGTTCGAATTTCAACGAGACGCTGAGCCGGTCGCTGGGTTGCCACAGCAGCGACGGCGAGATATTCCAGGAATGGGCGTCGTAAGCGTCCCAGTAATGCATGTCCTGGTCGTAGGACGCCGCCATGCGGTAGGCCAGCGTGTCCGAGGCCGGGCCGGTGACGTCGGCGTCGAAGCGGTATTCGCCGTAGGAGCCGTAGCGGGCGTCGGCGCTGGCGGCAAACCGGCGTTGCGGTTGTTTGGTGATGACGTTGACGATGCCGCCCGGCGCGACCTGGCCGTACAAAAACGAGGCCGGGCCTTTGACCACTTCGACTCGCGAGATATTGGTGAAATCGAAAATCGACGGGCCGTGTACGCCGTCGCGCAGGATCTGGATATTGCCGCCGGCCAGCGAGCCCACGGTAAAGCCGCGGATCGCCAGATTGGCATTGCCTTCGTTGAAGTCGTTGCTGCGGTAGGTCACGCCGGGCGAGTAGCGGGCGATGTCGAAAATATCGCGCGGCTTTTGGTCGGCAATGAACGATTCGGTAAAGGCTTGCACGGCAAACGGCAAGTCGCGGATCGGTGTATCGAAACGGGAGCCGGATACCGAATTGGAGGCGCGATAGCCGCGGTCGAGATGGCTGGAGACTTCGAACGGCGATACTTTGACGCCGACCAGTTCGTCGATGTCCATGTCGGCGACCGCTTTGCTTTGGCTGGCGGCATCCGCTATGCCGCCGGTTTCGGCCGCCGCCGCGACAGCCTTGGCGCCCAGCGCCAAACCGGCCGCGACCGCGGCTAGTCCGCCGAATTCCGGCCAACGTCGTTTCATCATCGGGCCTCCCGAACACGATTTATCTGGATTGCCGTCCACTTTGGCCGAGAATGGCTTACGCCCCTAGCCCGCGCTAGCGGGCCGGTTACTGGAAAATATTAGCACGCACCCGGCGGTGCGAATTGCCGCTAACGCATCACAGCATATATTGGCGCCACAGCCGTTCGACTTCGCGGCGCAATTCGGCAAACTCGGCGCCGTCCGCCGTGGCGCTGAGCCCCTGCAACACCTGGTGGTGGCCGAAATCGCGGTAGGCGCAGTAGGCCTGTTTCAGCAGTGCGGCGTCGGCGGCCGGCATCAAACCGTGCTGCTGCAAGCCTGCCAACAGGCGCACGTTGTCGGTGTAGGTGGCCAAGTCGGGGTAGCGGGCGCTGCCGGCTAGAACCGAGTATTGGACGATGAACTCGATATCGGCAATGCCGCCGGCGCTGTGTTTCAGGTCGAATACCGCCGGGTCTTTCGGCGCCAGGTTGTCGCGCATTTTTTCGCGCATTTCCCTTACTTGGGTTTTTAACTCCGCCGGGTCGCGCGGCAGGGCCAGGATGCGGGCGCGAATGGCTTCGTAGTCGGTTTGCAGTCGCGGGTCGCCGGCGACGAAGCGGCCGCGCACCAGGGCCTGGTGTTCCCAGGTCCAGGCTTCGTCGCGCAGATAGGCTTCGTAATGGCCGATATGGGTGACCAGCAAGCCGGAGTCGCCGTTCGGCCGCAGCCGCAGGTCGGCTTCGTACAAGATGCCGGACAACATCTTGGTATCGAGGATGTGGCGGATTTTTTGGCCCAGCCGTAAATAAAACTGAGCGCTGCCGATCGGCTTTTCGCCGTCGGTGGCGGCGTTGTCGTCCGCGCTGCCGTACAAAAACACCAAGTCCAGATCGGAGCCGTAGCCGAGTTCGATGCCGCCGAATTTGCCGAATGCGACGATGGCGAAAGCGGCCGGACCGGGGCCGGTACCCGGCGGGCAGCCGTGCTTGGCGGCCAGCATCCGCCAGGCCCGATCCAGCACCTGTTCCAGAATTGCTTCGGCGATCCAGGTCAGGTAATCGCTGACGATCATGACCGGAATCGCGCCCATGATGTCGGCGGCGGCGACCCGCAACACGTTCAGGTGTTTGAATTGGCGCAGCGCAATCATCAATTGCTCGCCGTCCTGTTCGTCGACTTTATTCAGCGCCCGCTGCAAGTCGTCGCGCAAGGCTTGCTTCTGCAACGGTTCGTACAGCGAGCGGGTGTCCAGCAGTTCGTCGAACAAGATCGGGTATTGCGCCAGATATTCGCAAATCCACGGGCTGGCCGCGGCCAGCGTGATCAGTTGTTGCAAGGCATCCGGGTTTTCCGCCAGCAAGGCCAGATAGACGTTGCGGCCGGATACGGCCTCGAACAGTTGCAGAATCCGCAGCAAAGTGGTGTCGGCTTGCTCGGTGCCGGCAACCTGCTCGATCAGTTTCGGCATCAGCCGGTCCAGCACGCCGGCGCCTTTGGCGGTCATGCGTTTTACCGCGTGGGACTCCTTGAAATCGGCGATGGCTTTTTGCATGGCCAAAGGATCGGCGAAACCGTAATCGGCCAGCGCCTCCAGCGCCTGTTCGTCGTCGGCCCCGGCGGTCCAGACCAGGCGGGCGCTTTGCCGCTTGTTGTCCTGGTCGCTGAGCGAGAACACCTGCTCGAAAATTTCGTGGACCGAGGCGCGCACCCGGTCCAGCTCCCGCTTGAACTCATCCCAGTCGGCGAAATCCAGCGAATAGGCCAGCAGCAACTGCGCCCGCGGCTCGCTGGGCAAATCGTGGGTTTGTTTATCTTGGTATTGCTGGATGTGGTTTTCCACCCGGCGCAGAAAGCGGTAGCCGAATTTCAGCGTGGCGACGTCGTCGTCGTGCATCAATTGCAACTCGCGCAGCACGTCCAATACGGTCTGGATTTCGCGTTGCTGCAGCGCAACGTCTTGGCCGCCGCGGATCAGTTGGAAGGCTTGGCCGATGAATTCCACTTCGCGGATGCCGCCGGGACCGAGCTTGACGTTTTCCATCCGGTCTTTGCGCCGCAGTTCCTGCGTGATCTGGAATTTGAGCGAGCGCAATTCCTCGAAGGCGCCGTAATCCAGATAACGCCGGTAAACGAAGGGCTTGATCATCGCCGCCAGTTGTTTGCCGCTGGCAAAATCGCCGGCCACTTGCCGGGCTTTGATCATCGCGTAACGTTCCCATTCACGGGCCTGGGTCAGGTAATACTGTTCCATGCCGTCGAAGTTCATGATCAGCGGGCCGCTATCGCCGAACGGCCGCAGCCGAACGTCGGTGCGGAACACAAAGCCGTCCACGGTGATTTCGTCCAGCATTTTCACCAGCGAGCGGCACAGGCGGGTGAAGAATTCTTCGTAGCTGATTTCTTTTTTGCCATTCAGCACGCCGTCCTCGGCGTAGGCGAAAATCAGGTCGATGTCTGACGAGTAGTTCAGCTCCCAGGCGCCGAGCTTGCCCATGCCGAGCACGACGATACTGAACGGGGTGCCGTCGGCCAGCGTCGGCGTGCCCCAGCGTTGGCAGGCCTGGTGGTATAAAAAATCCAACGCGGTCTGGATGCAGGTTTCGGCCAGTGCGGTCAGGTCGGCCAGGGTTTCGTCCAGGTCCGACCAACCGGCCAGATCGCGCCAGGCGATTCTGACCATTTCCCGCCGCCGAAACAGGCGCAGTTCCCGGGCCAGCGCCGGTTCGGCATCGGCCGTAGCGGTGGCCGATGCCAGCGCGGCAGCGTAGTCCTGGCGCCGCAGCGGGGCGAACAGATCGCCGGAGCTGACCAGCTCCGGCAGCAGGCCGGGATGGCGCAGCCAATTGTCGCCGATGAATTGGCTGCAGGCGCAAACCTTCAACGCCGAGGCGCGGAAGCGGTCGTCGCCGAGTGCGGCCAGATGCTCCGGAGCCGAGGCCTCGGCCAGTCTGGCGCAAAAATCGCCGGCCCAGGCTTGCAATGCATCGGGTAAATGCGCCGAATGCTGCGACAACGAATCGAAAAGCGTCATAGGCCGGTTCCTGTAGTTGTAAACGGAAGGGCATGATACCTAAACTGCCGGGGTCTGAATAACAATATCCACACTATGATTAAGGCATGCTGCCGCAGCGTTTTCCCGCCATACTGGCATTACCGGTTTACCTCCGGATACAGTCGGCCCACAGGAGGCTTTTCATATGAAGAACATTTACCCGATACTCGTTCTGTTGGCGCTTGCCGCGGCCTGCTCGGCGCCGGAGCAACGCCGCCAGCAAAGCTCGGCCGGTTGGAGGGAAACCGGAACGCCGGCTCTACATGCGGTCCGCGACGGCAAATTGCGCGAACTGATGGACAGAATGGACAGCCTGATGCAGGAACGGTTTATGACGGAGACGCAAATCGACATGCAGCGGCGCAAGTACGCGCGGCAGATTGCCGAGACCGCGCAAAGCCTGGCGGCAAACGTCGATGCGATCACCGCCAGCTTGCCCGGCCTGAACCTGACCGCCGACGAGCAAGTCGCGTTTCGGGCGTTGGCGGCAAAGCTGCGCAGCGAAATGGACTTGTTGCAGCGCCAGGCCGAATCAAACCTTATCGATCAAATCAACGATAACCTGCATGAAATCAACACTACCTGTACCTCGTGCCACGCCTTGTTCCGCAAATTGGGAGATTAGCGTGGCCGCGAGGTGTAACTTTTTTTTGAAATGGCTGGGGCTGGTTGCCATTTGCGCGCTGCTGCCCGCTCCGGCTGCAGCGGACGACGACATCAAGGCCATATTGGGCGCGATGAGCCGGCAGATCGAGGAATTGAAACAGCAGGTGGCGCATTCCAATCAGCGCATTGGCCAGTTGGAGCAGGAATTGAAGCTCTATCGCAGCGAGCAGCCATCGCCGCAAGCCAATTTGGCAGGGGCCGCGGGCGGTCAGCCAGTACCGGTGCCGGCCGCAGCAGCCAATGCCGGCAATTCCAAGGAAAAAGCGGTGGTAACGGTTGGCGATACCAAAGGCACCTTCAAAATACCGGGGACCGAGACTTCGATAGGTCTGGGCGGTTTTGTCAAAACGGACGTGCTGTTTAGCAGCGTCAGCGCCGGTCGCGACCGTTTGGGAGACCAGCAATTGGCCATGGCGCAGATTCCGGTCGGCGCCGCCGGCGAACGTAGTCAGATTGCATTTCACGCCAAGGAAAGCCGCTTGTGGTTCAAGTCGTTTACGCCGAGCGCCTGGGGCGACGTCAACACCTTCATCGAATTCGATTTCTACGGCGATCCGGCCACCTACACCTATACGCCGCGCTTGCGCCATGCCTACGGTTCGTTCGGCCATCTGCTGGCCGGACAAACTTGGACCACGTTTTTGAATGCGTCGGCCTTGCCCGACAATCTGGATGTGGGCGGCTCGGCCGGCGCCTTGGCCAGCCTGCGCCAGCCGCTGGTGCGCTGGACCGAGCCGTTCACTTGGCTGGATACGCCGATGGAATGGCTGCTGGCGCTGGAGGCGCCGCGCAGTCGGCTGTGGGTGGATAACCATTTGGAGACCGGCACGGCAAATCGGGCGGCGGCTGGCGATCCGAATCTGGATGCCGGCTATTGGACTACTCCGAACGCGGATCGCTACCCGGACTTGGCGGCCCGGCTGAATTTGAATCCGGAATGGGGCAACGTGTCGCTGGCCGCATTGGGCCGGCAGTTGCGTTATACCAATAGCAGCAACGGCTATCGCCAGGACGCTTGGGGCGGCGGCGTCAATGTGTCCGGCAGGATCAATACCGTCGGCCTGGATAACATCCGCTTCATGGCTCACTACGGCAAGGGCGACGCCCGTTACGTGTCCACGACCAACACGTTCGCCGATGCGGCGTTGGATAGCCACGGCGCGATAGAGTTGTCAGAGAGCTACGGCGCTATGCTGGCCTACCAGCATTGGTGGGACAAACAATGGCGTTCCAGCGTCACCTACGGCTTTGCCCAAACCGACTATCCGCACTACGCCAATCCGGTATTGACCCGGCAGGTGCAATCGCTGCACGCCAATTTGCTATGGAGCCCGGTCAGCCAGGCCATGCTGGGCGTGGAATACACTTATGCGGACAGGGAGCTGATCGACGGCCGCGATGGCATGCTGCAACGGGTGCAGTTTTCGGCGAAATATAGTTTTTAATCGATTGAGTAATTTATTGCCTACGAGCGATAGGGAGAGCTAACAGGTTGGTGAAAAACCATATTCCAGCCACTAACAGGCTGGTGAAAAACCCACTGATATTTCCCCTTACCCACGGTTGCCGTGATTTTTTCGTGTTGAAATCGGTCATGACATCGAGTTTCAAGCGTTTTGCCCCTGTTTCAAGGGCTTTTTATTCGCCTGAAGCCGTCTGTGGACGGTTTTCAGGCGTACTTCACCCTAGGTGGGCGCACTCCACGCCGGTTTCGGCGTGAACACCAATAGGTTGAGCAAGCGCGTCAGGTTGTAGGCGGCGAAGCAAAACAAGGCTTGGCCAGCGACTTTGGCTAAGCCGATGTGACGGGTTTTGCGCAGGCCGCCGACCGTTTTGACCCAGCCAAAGGCTTCTTCGACGATTTTGCGGCGCTTGAGGCTTTGGGCGTAACCTTTGCCGCGCGCGGTGCGGCCATCGACGGCACTGCCGGTCTTTTTCCGGGCCACATGGGCTTTGATGTCTTGCGCCTTGAGTCCGTTGACGAAAGCCGGTTGGTCATAGCCTTTGTCGGCACCGACGCTACCGCCTTTGGGCACACGGCGTTTGATCATTGTTTGCGCGGCTTCGATTTCGGCGGTGCCGGTGGCTTGGGTGGTTTCGACATCGACAATCAGGCCGTTGCGATTCTCGGACAAGGCATGGGTGATGTAACGCAGTTTGGCCTCGGTGTATTCGCCTTTCTTGTAGAGCCGCGCTTCCGGGTCTGTCGTGCTTTGGTGGGTGGCGTTGCTGCGCTTTTCGCCGCTGAAGTCGACCTCGGGATTGCGGCCGGCGGGTTTGTCCGGGCCGCTGCCGTCTTTCTTAACGAAGCTTTTGTGCGAGGCCCAGGCTTCAATGAGGCTGCCGTCGACACTGAAGTGTTCGTCGGACACCAGGTTTTGCCATTCGGCTATGGCCAGTACCCGCTCAAAAAATTCGCGACTCAGCGCTTCGGACAGCAGCCGTTCGCGGTTGGCGCTGAACACGCTGCGTTCCCAGACAGCATCGTCGATGCCCAGACCGACAAACCAGCGAAACAGCAGGTTGTAGTCCAGCTGTTCCATCAACTGGCGTTCGCTACGAACGGTGTACAGCACTTGCAACAGCAAGGCGCGCAGCAGTTTTTCGGGCGCAATCGACGGGCGGCCAGTGTGCGAGTAACGCTCGGCAAAGACGGCATTCATAGAGGTCAATACGCCATCGACGAGTAGACGTAAACGACGCAACGGATGCTGTTTGGGAATACGTTCTTCCAGGCTAACGTAGCTGAACCAGCTACTTTGAATGGCATCGTGTCCGCGCATTGAAAGGCTCCAAATTTAGGTAGCCTATTTTAACAGTTGGCGGCTCATCTATGCCTTAGCCTACTTGGCTTTTCGAGTTTTTCACCAGCCTGTTAGGTCAGGTTTTCAATGAAGTCATTTGGAAGCGATAGTCGAGTTTAAGTGTTTGCGCATTAACGAGGCTATGTATATCGGGCAAAAATCATGGCCGCAGGGTGCTTTTTTTAAAGTAAATATTTTACTCCCATGGATGTAGACACTCAGGGTGTATGACGAAATATTTCACAATATGTTGGAGTATCTGCAACCGCCGCATGGCGAATTGAACCAGTTTGTCCAATGGATTGGGAATGCAGCCGGCCTATTTGCCCCGTGTGTCGGGAAGCGGGTATGGATTCTCACGCAGGACCTGGGAACCAAGTATTCAGGTAACGATGCGCGGGGAGCGGAGGAAACCAGCATAAAGCGGGTTAAAAATTATTAACCCCGCAACAACGGCGATTGCAGGATCAGCGCGGCCGTAATCAACACCGCCGCGCCGAAGATGGCGCGCAAGGTGCGGGTGTTATTGCGCTTGAGTTGTTTGCGCAGTTGCACCATTTCTTTTTGCTGGTGCTGTAGTTGCTGCTGCATGTGCGCGGCGCTTTGCAGGGCGTTGAACACCAACCCGGGGATTTCCGGCAACTGCTCGCTAATTTCCGGAAACTTGCCCAACAACTCCTTGATTTTCTTCTCCGGACCCACCCGTTGTTTGAACCAGTTTTCCAGGAAGGGTTTGGCGGTTTGCCACAGGTCCAGCTCCGGATAGAGCTGGCGGCCCAGGCCTTCGATGTTGAGCAGGGTTTTTTGCAGCAGTACCAATTGCGGCTGAACCACCATGTCGAAGCGGCGTGCGGTCTGGAACAGGCGCAGCAATAGCAGGCCGAAGGAAATGTCCTTCAACGGTTTTTCGAAGATCGGTTCGCATACCGCTCGAATCGCCGCTTCGAATTCCTCGATCCGGGTGGTCGGCGGCACCCAGCCGGATTCGATGTGCATTTTCGCCACTTTGCGGTAATCGTGATTGAAAAACGCCAGAAAGTTCTCGGCTAGATAGCGCTGGTCGCTGTCCGACAAACTGCCGACGATGCCGAAATCGACCGCCAGATATTTGTCCGGCAATTGCACGAAAATGTTGCCGGGATGCATGTCGGCGTGAAAGAAATTGTCGCGGAACACCTGGGTAAAGAAAATTTCGACGCCGCGTTCGGCCAGCTTTTTGAAATCGGCGCCACCGCGGCGCAAGGCGTCGATATCGCCGACCGGGACGCCGTAGATGCGTTCCATGACCAGTACTTTCCGCCGGGTCAACGGCCAATGGATTTCCGGGATGTACAGCATCTCCGAGTTTTTGAAATTGGCGCGAATGGCGCTGGCGTTGGCCGCTTCGCGGACCAGGTCCAGTTCGTCGAGTATGGTTTTCTCGAATTCGGCGACGATTTCCATCGCCCGCAGCCGGCGGGCGTCGGCCCAGAATCGTTCGGCCAGGCGGGCCAGTTCGTACAACAAGCCGACGTCGGAATGGATTTTGTCTTCGATATCCGGCCGCAATACTTTGACGATGACTTTTTCGCCGCTATGCAAGGTGGCGGTATGAACTTGGGCCACCGAGGCCGAAGCCAGCGGCGTCGGGTCGAATTCGGCGAACGCTTCCTCTATCGACTGGCCGAGCTGTTGTTCGATGATTTTGCGGGCGGTATCGATCGAAAACGGCGGTACCCGGTCCTGCAATTTGACCAGTTCTTCGGCGATGTCTTCCGGCAGTAAATCCTTGCGGGTCGATAAGGTCTGGCCGAATTTGACGTAAATCGGCCCCAAGTCTTCCAGGGTCCGGCGGATGCGCACGCCGCGCGGCTCGCGCGAGTTGCGGGTCCAATAATTCGGCGACAAAAACGCCAGATAGCGGATTGGCCGGAACAGATGGGTTCTCAGTACGATTTCGTCCAGGCCGTGAAACATCATCACCCAATTGATATGAACCAGGCGCAGCAGTATTTTGGGGCGAATCACGGTGTCGGTCCTTTAGTCAGACTCTGAGAGGTTGTTGGCAGCCGCCGCCAGCCGATCCAGTCGGGCGGCGAGCCGGTCGCAATCGCTGCGGCAGCCGTCAATGCTGCGGAACAGCAATTCGGCTTCGGCTTTGGCCGGCAATTCGCGGGTTTCCTCCTGCAGGAACTCTTCCAGGTTTAGCCGGAAGGTGCGCAGGCTTTGGCCGGTCCAGCGTTTGCCGCCGCGGACGATATCGCCCAAGCGATTAGCCACGCGGTCGCCGGCGACGCGGGCCAGTTTGCCTTGCAGATCGATATCGAGTTTTTCGAACAGGCGTTGGAATTTGCGGGCCAATTGGACGTCGCCCGCCAAGCGCACCTCGCCCTTGAACAGGGAACGCATCGGTGTGGCGCTGAGGCCCATCAGGCCCAGCGCCGATAGCGAACCGCTCAGCGTGGCGTCGGCCGGCTCCGGATAACTGTCCAGGATGCGGATAGTGTCGGTGCCGGGACACAAAAACAGGCTGCTGCCGAAGGTGTCGATGCGCAATTCGATGACCTTGCCGGCCATCGGCGCCAAGTATTCCGCACTGTGGCTGTCCAGCGCCAAGTAGCGGGCCAGTGCCGCTTCCAGCGCGGAGATCAGCAGCGGTTTTAGCGCGTTCGGCATTTATTGCGCCTGCTGCTGTTGTTGAATTTGCTGCAAATAGTCGCGCATGTCTTCGTTGTTGACCCGTTGGTACAAGTCGGCGACGGCTACGCTGAGGCCGATGCTGTCGAAGCTCATGGCGTCGCCGAGAAAGTAGTGCGCCGGTCGCCAATCGGTCGAGCGGCGAAACACTTCAATTTCGACATGATCGGTTTCGATCAGAACATATTCTTGCAGGCTGGCCAAACCCCGGTAGGCGGTGAGCTTGACGGATTTATCGATGCGGCGGGCGGCTTTGGACAATATTTCGACGATAATTGTCGGCCGGTCGGTGTAATAGTCGTTAACGTTTTCGTCGTCGCAGACCACCATCACGTCAGGGTAAAAGAAGTTGGGGCCGGCTTTGACTTTTAAGTCGGACGAGAAGGTTGCGTAGGGCGAATTTTGCAGATGGTTACCCAGTAAACGCGCGCTGTTACCGACCAAAAGATTGTGCTCCCGGTTGGCGCCGGCCATTGCATAGGCTTCGCCGATCGGATATTGCGCCTGTTGCAGAGCCATCTTCGAATCTCGCTGCCGGGTCGGTGGGGCGGCTTAAAACTTGTAACCCCGGTGCACGGCGACGATGCCTTGGGTCATGTTGAAATATTCGCAACGCTCCAGGCCGGCGTTTTCCATCATCTGCTTCAATTCGTCCTGCTTTGGGTGCATGCGGATCGATTCGGCCAGATAGCGGTAACTGTCTTCGTCCTTGGCTACGACGGCGCCGATTTTCGGCAGAATATTGAACGAATAGAAGTCGTAGACTTTTTCGGTGACCGGGTCGATCGGGTGGGAAAACTCCAGCACGATGACGCGACCGCCCGGTTTCAATACCCGATACATCGAACGCAGTGCCGCGTCTTTGTCGGTGACGTTGCGCAAACCGAAACCTATCGTCACGCAATCGAAAGTGTTGTCGGCAAACGGCAGGCATTCGGCGTTGACCTGGGCGTAGCGGATATTGCCAGTGATACCTTTGTCTATCAAGCGGTCGCGGCCGGTGCGCAGCATTTCCGAATTGATGTCGGCCAATACCACCTCGCCGGACTTGCCGACCCGTTTCTCGAACAATAAGGTCAGATCGCCGGTGCCGCCGGCCAAATCCAAAACGTGGTCGCCTTCGCGGACGTTGGCTAGTTGCACCGCAATTCGCTTCCAAATCCGGTGGATGCCGAGCGACATCAGGTCGTTCATGATGTCGTATTGGCCGGCAACCGAATCGAATACGCCGCGCACCAGCGCGACTTTATCTGCCTTGGGAACCTGTTTGAAGCCGAAATGGGTGGTATTGTCGTTTGTCATGATTCAATTCAGTTGTGTAAGGGCGAGCGGCGGCTGATGCCGGCGGCTTGCAATGCTTCCAGGTAAGCTGACCACAGCAGCGGGAAATCGGAACCCAGCTTGTACAGCAAGTCCCAACTATAAATGCCGGTGTCGTGGCCGTCGCTGAACACCAGTTTGACCGCGTAATTGCCGACCGGCAGGATGTCGGTAATGGTGACGTCTTCCTTGCCTGTCTGCAGAGTTTCCTGGCCGGGGCCATGGCCGACCGCTTCCGCAGATTGGGTGAAAACCCGCAGATACTCGCTGGGCAATTCGAAAATGCTGCCGTCGTCGAAATGGATTTCCAAAATCGCCGATACTTTGTGCAGCTTGATTTCGGTGGGTTGGCAGTGGCAGGGAGTGATGGCTACGCGCATGGTCGGTTACAAAATATAGCGGCTCAAGTCTTCGTCGCCGGCCAGCTCCAACAGGTGGGCGTCGACGTAAGCGGCGTCGATCAGGACCGATTTCTCCGGCAGGTCCGGCGCGCTGAAGGAAATGTCTTCCAGCAGTTTTTCCAGAATGGTATGCAGGCGGCGGGCGCCGATGTTTTCGGTTTTTTCGTTGACCTGCCAGCCCAGTTCGGCAATGCGTTTGATGCCGTCGGCGGTAAATTGCAGGTCGACGCCTTCGGTTTTCAACAAGGCCTGGTACTGCTCGGTCAAAGAGGCATCCGGTTCGGTCAGGATGCGGACGAAATCGTCGGCGCTGAGCGCGTTCAACTCGACCCGGATCGGAAAGCGGCCTTGCAGCTCGGGAATCAGGTCGGACGGTTTGGTCAGGTGGAACGCGCCGGAGGCGATGAACAGGATGTGGTCGGTCTTGATTGTGCCGTATTTGGTGGTGACGGTACTGCCTTCGACCAGCGGCAGCAAATCGCGCTGCACGCCTTCGCGGGAGACTTCGCCGCCGCCCATTTCCGCCCGCTTGCAGATCTTGTCGATCTCGTCCAGAAACACGATGCCGTGCTGCTCGACGGCTTCCAGCGCCGATTGCTTAACTTCCTCTTCGTTGACCAATTTACCGGCTTCCTCTTCCTGCAGCAGTTTCAGCGCGTCCTTGATTTTCAGCTTGCGCGACTTGGTGCGGCCGCTGTTCAGGCTTTGAAACATTCCCTGCAATTGGCTGGTCATTTCTTCCATGCCCGGCGGCGCCATGATTTCGACGCCGACCGACGGTGCGGACACGTCGATTTGGATTTCCTTGTCGTTCAAATCGCCTTCGCGCAATTTTTTGCGCATTTTCTGGCGGGTGGCTTCCTCGGTGTCGGATAGCATGCCGCCCTCGGCGCGCGGCAGCAGAATGTCCAGCACCTTGTCTTCGGCGGCATCGGCGGCACGGTTTTGCACTTTTTCCATCGCCGATACCCGCGTCATCTTTACCGCACTGTCGATCAAGTCGCGGATGATGGATTCGACGTCGCGGCCGACGTAGCCGACTTCGGTGAATTTGGTGGCTTCGATTTTGATGAACGGCGCGTTGGCCAGCCTGGCCAGGCGGCGGGCGATTTCGGTTTTGCCGACGCCGGTGGGGCCTATCATCAGGATGTTTTTAGGCGTGATTTCGTCGCGCAGTTCCGGCGCGACCTGACTGCGGCGCCAACGGTTACGCAGGGCAATGGCGACGGAGCGCTTGGCGTCGGCTTGGCCGACGATGTGTTTGTCCAGTTCGCTGACGATTTCTCTGGGGGTCATTTGACTCATGGTTTACTCTTGCAGGGCCGTTTGCGGTTCGGCGTCCAATTCTTCGATACGTAAGTTGTGATTGGTATAAATGCAGATGTCGGCAGCGATATTCAAGGCCTTTTCGACGATGTCGCGGGCACCGAGTTCGGTATTTTCCAGCAAGGCGCGGGCCGCGCTTTGGGCGAAGGCGCCGCCGGAGCCGATGGCGATAAAATCGTGTTCCGGTTCGATCACGTCGCCGGTACCGGAAATGACCAATGAGGTTTTGCTGTCGGCGATAATCAATAGGGCTTCGAGTTTGCGCAAGGCGCGGTCGGTACGCCAGTCTTTGGCCATTTCCACCGCGGCGCGGGTCAGATTGCCGCGGTGCTTTTCCAGTTTGCCTTCGAAATGTTCGAATAAGGTAAAGGCATCGGCGGTGGCGCCGGCGAAGCCGGCTATCACTTTGTCGTGGTACAAGCGTCTGACTTTTCTGGCATTGCCTTTCATCACGGTGTTGCCCAAGGTGACCTGGCCGTCGCCGCCGATCACGACCTTGTTGCCGCGCCGGACCGATAGAATTGTGGTGCCTCTGAAGTTGGTCATAACCTGCGTAACTGAGAACGGAAAGGCGGCGATTTTACATGTTCTGCGCGGAGATGGGTTAGAAGTTTAATAACCTCCGGCCCAGTGGGTGAAAGGCCTGGAGATTGAACAAAGCGTTAAAACTGATTAAAGTTCAAACTGCTGGTATTTTAAGGATGCGCCGGTTTTTTATGGCGTTTCCAACATTACAACAATAACAACAAGAGGCTAGTCATGAATTTGTCGATTCGCTGGAAAAGCGCGCTGCTGTTGGGCGCGATGGTTTTTTCGAGTGTGGCGTTGGCGCTGACCCCGGAGGAGGAGGAACGGTTAAAGGAATGCAAACGGCCCAAATTCCGCGATTTCGTTCCGGAGCATAAAGCCGAAGTCGATGCCGGCGTCGACCTGTCGTTTCACGTTTCGCACAATGCCGACCCGTTGTCCATCAGCGCCGAGGCCCACGGCGAGAAAATGAAGGTCGAGGTGGTCGACAAAAAGACCTTCTATTTCGTCAAATCCAAGCTGCCGCAACTCAGCCCTGGATTCGCCCGCGTTCACGTCATGGCTAAATCCGCCGAAAGCAAGGTTGAGTCCGGCTGCTGGGGGCAGGACGGTTGGTTGATCAAGATCAAGGGCGACGAGGCCGCGGCCAAGCCGGCATCGGCTCAGTAGGCCTTGGTTGCAAAAATCCGCCGCCATCCGCATCGCGCGAGTGTGTGCGCTAAATTAATTGTTTTTCGTATCTGACCTAGCGGCTCGGCATTTTGCAGCAATAAAAAAGCCGGCATTGCGGCCGGCTTTTGCTTCGATCCTAAGGTTGCTTCGGTTACGCCGCCAGGGTCTTTCTGCGTTTCAATCCCAAGACGCCGACTAAGCCGGTCAGGAACAGCCAAGTTGCTGTCGGCAGCGGCACTGCGGACGGAATAATCGGCGATACGCTGATGCTGCCGGTATAGGTGCCGCCGTTGGATTGGCCTTTGATCGCGAGTTGGTAACTGCCTGCGCCTAATACGGGAATGTTATTCAACGAAATCAAATTATAAGTGGTCAACAATTCCTGATAAAACGGTGTTGAGTTTGGGAAAGGCAAGGTCACCAATTCCGGAGTCGAGGCTACTGCGAAAGAGGTCAGCGAGCCGGTGGCAATCACCGTTGAAGTCGAGTCGAGCAACTCCACGCTGGCATTCGAAATGCCGCTGGTGCTGGTGACGAAGCCGGCGCTGAAATCGGTGGTCAGACTGACTAAGGTTTGAACGTTTTGAAAACTCACGGCGCCGGATAGGTTGTAGGCGTCGTAAACATTGTCAATCACAAAGTTATAGATATTTTCGAAAGCCCCGGTGCTTACGGTATCGTTGATCACGGTCGCCGAAGCCGGGGTTAATAAGGTGGAGGCTGCCGCCTGAGGTGCATGGCTTGCGCCGGCTAATGCCAGGCAAGCCGTTAGTAGATAAGCTGTTTTGGTTTGTTTCATATTCAATTCCCGTGAAGTTAAGCCTGTACCAAGGTTACGGAACAATTATTCGGTCGACATCAGACAAAAGTACAGTCGCGGTGGTAGCGGTTTGTAATAGGCGGGCCACACGCGAATCTGACCGATCCGGCGCTTGAGGGGGCAAATTCGCCGCCAAGTTTTAACGCCCGAGTTGCCCGCCGGTGCGGCGGGCTTGTTTTCTACTGGCCGTTCGCGCAGCGAATCGGTAGCTATGCAACATGGTCGCCGGCCTGCTTCTCTTTTGCCTGCACAAAATTATACACGCCGAATAATTGTGGATTTGTAAGCCTATGAACTTTAATCGAATCTTAATTTGTTACTAATCAACGGGCCGGCGAATAGGGATAGAATTTCAATCATGGTTTTTGTAGTGGATTGTCCAAGCAAACCGCTCTGGGAGTAGAGAAAGAGACGGTGGATCAGGTTCAAATACGCGCTTGTTTAAGCGGCTGGCCCTGTTCGGAATAATAGCAGGGCGCGATGGCCGGGAGCGGTATGTGTGTTGTCGGGTTATTTTGAGTGTTAGATTCGGCAAAGATATAGCCAGACGGAATTCGGATGCTTGCAAGCGCTGAGTCCGTCGGGGCGGGTTTTGATCCGCCTAGCTGCAAGAACTCTATGTGCACCTGTCTTCGGCGTTTTTGGGGGCGGGGCCGGAGTAAGTTGGCCGAGGACGGCCGTTTGTTAACGTTAATGTACGGAGAAAACCAATGAAAATGATTTCATTCTTTAGGCTTTGGCTTGCCGTTTGCCTGTTTGCAGTTTCGACTGTAAGCTCGGCCGGCATCATCTGGGAATCGACGGATGGGGATAGTAATTTCTTATCCGTCAGTTTCTCGTCACCGTTCCCTACGGGGGATACTTTGGGTCTCTTCTCGGCAACCGCTACCGTGCTGGATAGTACTTCGTTGCTATACAGTTTTTCCGGTGTCGGCAGCTTTGCGACTTCAAGCCCGTTTAAGTTGGGTTTGCTGACGAGTAGCGGCTGGGTTGGAGAAGATGCCAACTACAATCTGGTAGGTAATACTTATTTATTGAGCTTTACCAAACCGGGCCTCTCCAATACGCTGAGTCTGCTCTACGGCTTCGACATCAAGCCGGCCGCAAACCAAGACCCGGTGTCTAGCGTACCCCTGCCCGCATCAGTCTGGCTTATGACCAGTGCCTTGTTGGGGTTCTTATATGCAGGGCGCAATAAATCCAATCTAGTAGCTTGATTCCTCGCCGGATCAAACAATCGGTGTTTGGTCCGGTGTTTTTTGGCGGTTCGTCCCGGCTTACTAAGTTTCTGCATTATCGGCGATAATCCCCGGTTTAATTCGGTAGGTTTCGCCCGTGGCAAACATTTTGGTAATTGGGTGCGGCAATATCGGTTTTCGCTTGGCGTCAGCATTGACTCGCGACGGCCATTGCGTGACCGCCTTAAAACGCACGCCGCTGGCCGTTCCGGCCCCTTTTGCTCTGGTTCTGGGCGATATCGCGCAACCGAGCACTTTTAGCTCACTACCCGCAAACTACGACCTTGTAATACTCGTGTTGTCGGCGTCCGGTCGCAATGCCGAACAATATCGAGCGCTTTACCAAGCCGGGTTGAACAATGTCTTGAATCATTTTGCCGCCGCCGGCGTTGCGCCGCCCTGCCTTATGGTGTCTTCCACCAGCGTTTACGGCCAAAACGGCGGAGAATGGGTCGACGAAGACAGCCCCACGCAACCCGCCAGCGCAACGGCAGAGTGGTTGGTAAAAGCTGAGCAGCGCTTGTGGCAGGCCGGTCCGCACAATTGCGTCGTCAGATTTTCCGGCATTTATGGGCCCGGACGCGATTGGCTGTTGCGGCGGGCCGCCGCCGGTGAGGCAATCCAGCGCGATCCGCCCAGCTTTACCAACCGCATTCATCAAGACGATTGCCTGGCGGTGCTGTTGTTTCTGATCGGCAAGATGCTGGGCGGAACTGAACTGGACAAGTGCTATCTGGCCAGCGACAACGATCCGGCGCCGTTGTGGGACGTCATGGTCTGGATCGCTGCCCAATTCGGTTATCCGCCGCCAAAGGCTTTGCCGCCGGCGATTGGCGTTGCGCAGAACAAACGCTGCAGTAACGCTCGGCTTAATGCCTTGGGTTATCGCTGGCGCTATCCGAGTTACAGGGACGGTTACCTACCGCCTTATTCGGCCTGAAGGGATTGTTTTTGCCGCTTGTTGGCAGTGCTGCGTTTGGGCGATGCCGGCGCTGCCGAGAACGCCAGAAATTGTGGAACGCCCTTTTCGCCGCTAACCCTGAGGTCTTGGTGCAGGCTGGCAAGTGCGCTAGCTTGGTCTATCGCTAAGCTCTCGGCCATGGCCTGGTAAACCAACTCGAACAAGCGCTTCAACGATATTTGCCAAGTACTGCCGCTTAACGCGTAAAGGCTTTCGCTGAGCTGCATAAACCGGGTAAACGGGCGGTCGGCTAAGATCAGCGGCAAGGTATGGGCGAAGCGGCCGGAATTGCCGATCAAATCCCAGAAGCGGGCAAAGCGGTTAATCCTTTGCATCTCTGCGAAACTGAGCGTGCTACTGCTGAGCAACGCGTAAGGCGGATTCGGATCGTAGCGTAAATCGAACGCTCGAGTGTGGCGGTTGATCGGAGCGCCGCGCAGGCGTTTCAGGATACCGACCTGTATTTCCTGCGGCTGCAAAGCGACCAACGCGTCGAAACTGTTGCCGAAACTTGCCAGCGTGTCGCCCGGCAGACCGGCGATCAGATCGGCGTGGATGTGGGCTTGGGAATGCTGCCGGAGCCAAGCCAGATTGGCTTTGGTTTTTTCGTTGTCCTGCCTGCGGCTGATCCGTTGCTGGATTGCCGGATCGAAGCTTTGTACGCCGATTTCGAATTGCAACACGCCTGGCGGAAAGCGGGCGATCGCGGTTTTCAATCGATCCGGCAAATTGTCCGGAATCACTTCAAAGTGCAAATACAGATCGCTGCTGAGCCGTTCCAGAAAAAACTCCAGAATCGCCACGCTGGTGTCAGTCTTCAAATTGAACGTACGGTCGATGAATTTAAAATTGCGGGCGCCGCGCCGATGCAATTCGGCCATGCTGGTTAAAAACGCATCCAGAGCGAAAGGTTTTGCGGTGAGGTCTAGCGAGGACAGGCAGAACTCGCATTTGAACGGGCAGCCGCGCGAGGCCTCGACGTAAACGATGCGCTGGCGAATGTCGGTATCGCTGTAATAAGGGTAGGGCGATGCCAAATCCGCTAACGGTACAGTCTGGCCGACGACGATTTTGGCCGGCGGCTGTATGCCGGCCAGCAGTTGGCGGCATAAATCCGGGAAGCTGATTTCGCCGTAACCGGTGACGATGAAATCCGCCAACTTGGTCCACGGCGCTAGGTCGGGCGGATGGCTGACTTCCGGGCCGCCCAGTACTACGACGATTTGCGGCGCGACCTGTTTCAAAATCGCCACAATCGCACCGATTTCGGCCGCATTCCAGATATAGACGCCAAAGCCGATTATGCGGGGTTGCAATTCCAGCAATTTCTCGACGATTTCCAGCGGGCGTTGCTGAATGCCGAATTCGAGTAATGCGGTGTGTTGCTGTAATTCGCCCATATTGGCGTAAAGGTAGCGCAGGCCGAATGCGCTATGGATGTAACGGGCATTCAGGGTGGTGATGACGATATCGGGCATGTTTAGTCGAGTTTATTGGCCTATAGCCGGGGCGGGATGCGAGCATAGCATCGATTGTTAAGCGCGATAAACCGTCACCGGTTGTGCTTAGTCGGCTTGAAATATGGCGAATTAGCGGCCATTTACAGCGGGGCGGCGGCTAAGCCGGCCTGATAAAATGCGTCCAGCGCCATTGTCCGAAATTCGAACCCTTTGTATCTCCATGAAAAAAATACTGAATCAAAGTTTTTTAACCAATTTTATTTCGCTGCTGGTAATCGGCATCGGTTACCTGAGCCCTTATTATGCCGAGACGTTGAAGGCCATCGGCTTTTTCGCGTTTTCTGGCGCGATTACCAACTGGCTGGCAATCCATATGCTGTTCGAGAAAGTGCCGTTTTTGTACGGTTCCGGCATCATTCCGGCCCGGTTCGAAGAGTTTAAAGCCTCGATCAAGGCCTTGATGATGGAGCAATTCTTCACCGTGGAAAATATCGAGCAGTTTATCGAAACCGAAGAGCGGCAAGGCGGCAGGATTCTGAACGTCGAGCCGCTGTTGGGTGCGGTCGATTACGACAAAGTCTATGACGGTTTGGTCAGCTCGATCATGGCGTCCTCGTTCGGCGGAATGTTGCTGATGATGGGCGGCGAGCAGGCCTTGCTGCCGCTAAAGGAACCGTTTTGCGAAAAAATGCAGCACACGCTGCGGGACATGGTCGATTCGGATACTTTCAAGTCAGCGCTGCAAAACGGCCTGAACGCGCACAAAATCGGCGAAGACCTGACCGGCAAAATCGAAGCGGTGATCGACAAGCGCCTCGGCGAGTTGACGCCGCAGTTGGTTAAGGAAATGGTGCAATCCATCATCAAGAAGCATCTGGGTTGGCTGGTGGTGTGGGGCGGAGTATTCGGCGGCTTGCTGGGCGCATTGTTCGGGTTTGCCTGAGTATGGCCAGCGTCGAATTGGTTTACGAAAGCCACGGCGAACCGGGCGGCATTCCGCTGATCATCGTGCACGGCTTCTTGGCGGCGGCGCGCAATTGGCGCACTGTCGCCAAGCGCTTGGCCGCCAATCGCCACGTCTACGTGCTGGATATGCGTAACCACGGCAGCTCGCCGCAAGCCGAGAGTCTGGACTACCCGAGCATGGCCGGCGATTTGATCGCCTTTATGGACCGGCTCGGCATCGCCGCCGCCGATTTGCTCGGCCACAGTATGGGCGGCAAGGCGGTGATGTGGTTGGCTTTGCAATATCCTCAACGCGTCGCCAATCTGATTGTTGCCGATATCGCCCCGGTGAATTACCAGCACAGCTTCGATGCGCTGATCGATGCCTTGGGCAGTCTGCCAGTAGCTAGTATCGGCAACCGCAAACAAGCTGAGGCAGCCTTGGCCGACGCGATTCCGGATTTGGCCTACCGCCAGTTTCTGCTGCAAAACCTGTTGCTAAAGGATGGCCAATATTATTGGCGGATCGATCTGGATGTCATGCGGCGCAACGCCCATCATATCGTCGGCTTTCCCGACGCCGAGACCGCTACGTTCGCCGGGCCGGCCTTGTTTATCGGCGGCGAGCGCTCGAAGTATATCGATGCGCAGGCCGTGTACCGGGCATTTCCCGCGGCCAGGATCAGTACTATCCCGGATACGGGGCACTGGCTGTACGTCGAAGCGCCCGAAGCGTTTTGCCGCTTGGTAGAGGACTGGTTGTCGGTTAACAGCTAACCGTTTGATTTTGTAGGTTTAGAACCTTGGTACACTAGCCGGGTTCGGGATAGCCGCTATCATCCGCAATGCTTTGGAGCGATAGCATTGCGGAGTATCTCTATGTCCAACTCTACCTGTCGGCAGTCGCCGAACCGAAAAAACCAGCGGCTGGCGCTTTCATTGGACGATTTCATCGCCTCGCAACAGGATGCGGCACTGAGCGATTATTTGGCGCTGTCCTTTAGCAGCGAAGGCGAATTTACCAAGATCAGCGTAACCACGGTAGGCCCGGAGCCGATCACTTATTCGGCAATGGTTTCGGCAGTCGCGACCCCGGATTGGCGGACCTTGGTGTTCGTTGCGCAGCCGTTTAAAGTGGGCGAGTTGAGCGATTTCAGTTCGCTTCCCGAGAAACGAAAAGCTTGTGTTAGAATCGCGCGGCTTGCGCCGTTTCGGCTGGCGCTGCGCTCCAAAGGCGGGCAGCGCAGGCGCAGAGGCGGCTCTAACGCCGATGGCGCGTAATTCGAGCCATCCCTTTTCTTAACTATTTATGCGAAACGCTCATGAGTAAACCAAAAAAAGTCGCAATTCTTACCGCTGGCGGTTTGGCGCCATGTCTGAACTCTGCTATCGGCAGCTTGATTGAACGTTACACGGAAATCGATCCGAGCATCGAAATCATATGCTACCGTGGCGGTTACAAGGGGCTGTTGCTGGGAGATTCTTACCCGGTCACCGCGGAAGTGCGTCAAAAAGCCGGTTTGCTGCAACGTTTCGGCGGTTCTGTAATCGGTAATAGCCGGGTCAAACTGACCAACGTCAAGGACTGTGTCAAACGCGGTCTGGTCAAAGAAGGCGAAGATCCGCAAAAAGTAGCGGCCGACCAGTTAATCAAAGACGGCGTCGACATCCTGCATACCATCGGCGGCGACGATACCAATACCGCAGCGGCTGATCTGGCGGCGTTTTTGGCCAAGAACAATTATGGCTTGACCGTAATCGGCCTGCCGAAAACCGTCGATAACGACGTATTCCCGATCAAACAATCGCTGGGTGCCTGGACCGCCGCCGAACAAGGTGCGCGTTACTTCATGAACGTCGTCGCCGAGAATAACGCCAACCCGCGCATGCTGATCGTCCACGAAGTCATGGGCCGTAACTGCGGCTGGCTGACGGCTGCCACCGCGCAGGAATACCGCAAATTGCTGGATAAAGCCGACTGGCTGCCGGAATTGGGCTTGAGCCGCGAATCTTATGAAGTTCACGCCGTATTCGTCCCGGAAATGGCGATCGATCTGGAAGCCGAAGCCAAGCGTCTGCGCGAAGTCATGGACAAAGTCGATTGCGTCAACATCTTCGTCTCCGAAGGTGCCGGCGTCGAGTCCATCGTCGCCGAAATGCAGGCCAAGGGCCAGGAAGTCCCGCGCGACGCCTTCGGTCACATCAAACTGGATGCGGTCAACCCCGGCAAATGGTTCGGCGAGCAGTTCTCGCAAATGGTCGGCGCCGAAAAAACCTTGGTGCAAAAATCCGGTTACTTTGCCCGCGCCGCAGCCTCCAACGTCGACGACATGCGCTTGATCAAATCCTGCGCCGACTTGGCGGTCGAGTGCGCCTTCCGCCGCGAATCCGGCGTGATCGGCCACGACGAAGACAACGGTAACGTGTTGCGTGCGATTGAATTTCCGCGCATCAAAGGCGGCAAACCGTTCAATATCGATACCGACTGGTTCAACAAAATGTTGGGCGAAATCGGCCAGCCTAAAGGCGGCAAAGTCGACGTCAGCCACTAAACGGCGCCAAGCAAAATCCTTAGTAATACCCGGCGGCCAGGATTCTGGCTGCCGCTAGCCAGTCCAGAGGGGAAGGTGTCTAAACTAACCGGTTAGCCCTGTGTCTGGCTTGCGCGACCGACTGGCGCGTTCATTTTTGTGAGCGTGCTCGGCCGGCCAACGTTTTGGCGACCCCGTAAAACGATAGTCAGAGTTTCGGCACATAGGCCTGCAGGCCCGAGCCTTTCAGCCAATTGCCCAAATTTTGGGTATTCGCTCGTATTTCTTTCTCCTGCTCGATATTTTCTAATTTCACCCGTACCCGATTCGGCGGCGACAAGCTTCCATTTCCGGAAGCAGCCGAGGTGTTTTGCTGCTGTGCGGAAATTTGCTACCGATTCGATTGCAATCCAAACCGCATTTTTTATCAGTCAGGAGCGTCTCGGTGGAAGTGGATTATGAAAATTATGAAATCGTGTCGGTGTTTCAGGATTATGCGCTGATCGATGCGGAGTCCTATCAGCGCAATTACCAGACTTACAATGGCCGGCCGTTGCCGGTCGGTTACTATGTGGTCAACTGGCCGGAGCACATCAGGGTCAGGCGTTTCGACGAGCGGGCGGTGTTTCATGGTCCGTTCCCGTCCCGGATGGAAGCCGCGTCGGCGTTGAATCGACTGACCGTCAATGCGGCGGCGTTTAGAAGGCATAAGCTGTTGTAGGTAAGGTCATGATGTGCGGCCAAACGTTGTTCCGGCCAAAGCATCGTATCGCGCCGGGCCTAAATTTCGTTTTCAGCGTCTTCAACCCCTGGTTCAGCCGGCCGGGGTTGCCGGAGTTAGCGCGGCCGACTCGCAACTTTAAATATCCGCCAGCCAGAAGCTTAAAACCCAAACAGTACTATCCGGAGCAAAGTCGGCATATCGGGTGCGGGTTGGCCGACGACGAACCGCAGTAGGGCAGTTAGGATCTAGGACACCGATGTTTCAGAACGACGAGCTCGAACATATCCCAATAGTTAGCGAATATTTCGCAAAGCTGACCGCGCTCGAAACCGCGTATGCCGAGAATCTGGAGCAACTAGCCGCTGCCCAGGCAAAAGTCACAGCGTTGGCGAAGGACAACTTGAGTTGTAGAAAGAAATTGAAAAAATTGGCGAAGCGTTATCTGCAGGTGCGCTATTTCGCCGATCACGACGATTTGACCGGACTTCCGAACCGGCGATTGTTTGAAGACCGCCTGAAACTGGCCATCGCCCAGTCGCCGCGACATCGTAAACCCGTGGCGTTGCTGTTTCTCGATCTGGATAAGTTTAAACACATTAACGACAGTTTCGGCCATGCGGTCGGCGACCGCGTGTTAAAGCAAGTGGCGCAACGCTTGACGGCCTGCATCCGGCGCGGCGATACCGCTTGCCGCTACGGCGGCGACGAATTTATCGTGATGCTGCCTGAAATCGGCGGCGCAGACAGCGGTGACATTGTTATCGATAAAATTCGTAAGCAATTATCCATGCCCTACCGGATCGGCGACTTGGAAATCGAACTTACGGTTAGCATCGGAATTGCCACTTATCCGGCCGACCAGCAAAATATCGACGACGTGATCGGCCAAGCCGATGCGGCCATGTACCGGGCCAAAAAACGCGTGGAGCGGGTGTTGCGCTTGGAACCGGGGCGTGCCACAGTTCCTTATTTCTGAGCGGCGGGCAAGTAGGTCGCGATCAATTCCAACAAGCGTGCCGGCTCCAGCGGCTTGGAGAATGCTTTGCAATTCGGGAGCTGTTTGCCCAGGGTTTTAGTCAAACTGGTATTGCCGGTAACGATCAGCGCCGGTAACTCGAGGCCGATCGCGGCGCGAATCCGGTCCACAGTTTCGATGCCGTCCAGCCCCGGCAACTGGTAATCGCTGATAATCAGGCTTGGCCGCAAGCCGTCGGCAATCGCGGCCAATGCCGCTTCGCCGTTTTGGGCGAAATGTCCGCTGATGCCGTGGGCGTCGAACAGCATTTTCACCGCTTTGCAGATTGCCGAATCGTCGTCGATGAACAATATCCGCGCCGAACGGTTATTATTAGAAACGGCCGGCTTTGCCGATGTGGCGGCGGCGGGCGGCGGCGGGGACGTACCCAATGGCAATTCCACGGAAAACACCGAGCCGACGCCCGGCTGCGAACTTACCGATAACTGCAAGCCGAGGATATCGGCGATATGCTTGACGATCGCCAGGCCCAGCCCCAAGCCTTTGTCCCGGTCCCGTTCGGCATTGTTAACTTGGTAATAGGCCTCGAAGATATGGGCCAAGCTGTCGAACGGAATGCCGATGCCGCTGTCTTCGACCGAGATGCGCGCCTTGCTGCTGCAGTCGCAGGAGACGATGATTTGGCCGCGCTCGGTATATTTGATGGCGTTAGCGACCAAATTGCCGACGATGCGTTCCAGCAAGGCCGGATCGCTATGTACGACGCAATCGCCGTGGCGGTATTCCAATAGGAGCCCCTTGAGCGCGGCCTGCGGCACGGTCGTGGCGGCGAGCCGGTCGAATAAGTCGCGCAGCGCGAAATCGCGTTTGCTGGGGACGATAATCCCGCTTTCCAAGCGCGCGATGTCGAGCAGCGCGTCGAGGATGGAACCCATCATCGCGATCGATTCGTGCAAATCGTCGCACACCGCCTTACAGTCCGACGACTCCAGCCGCTTTGCCAGCACCGACAGGTATAAATCGGCCGATTGCAGCGGCTGGCGCAAATCGTGGCTGGCCGCATTCAAAAACCGGGTCTTGAATTCGTTGGCTTTTTCCGCCGTAATCAGCGCGCCATTGAGTTCCTGGGTCCGGGTTTTCACCGCGGCCTCGAGATGCTGTTTGCTGTCGCGCAATTCCGCTTGGCTGAGCTTGAGCGGGGTGATGTCCGAAACAATGGTCAGTATGGTCTCTTGCTCGCCGTTTTGTTTGTGCAAGATACAAACGTACTGGTTAACCCAAAGCACGCGGCCGGATTTGCACAGGTAGCGGATTTCCATCTGGAAAAACCTCACCATGCCAGCGGTCAGTCGCCGGAAGTTGTGCAGGTAGGCTTCGATATCGGCAGCAAACATGATTTTGTCCAACGGCATCGGTTGCAACTCTTCGCGACTGTATCCCAGTAGCGCGCAATATGCGGCGTTGCAATCCAGCAGTTCGCCGGCCCGGTTTCTAACCGAAATTCCGACCAAGGCATTGTCGAAAACGCTGCGAAAATGTTCTTCGCTTCGGCGCAGCTTGGTTTCGGCCTGACAGCGCTTGATGAAATTGGCCGCCTGTTGCGCATAGATATCGAGCATGCTGGCTTCCAAGCCGTCCAAAAACCGCGGCGTTCGGAAATGGGTGGAAATCACGCCGATCGGCAGGCCTTCGTTGGACATTAACGGGGTACTTTGCACGGCCCGATAACCGGCTTGGCGGGCGACCTCGCGAAACGGTGCATAAAACGGGTCCTGGTCAACGTCGGCGATCACTTGCCGCTCGCGGGTACGGAGTGCCAGTCCACAAGCCGTCGGCGTGCCCTCGGACATCGTGTGGAAATAGTCCAGGAAATCCTGGCGAAAACCCTGCTGAGCCATGATCTTTAAATCGCCTTCGTTGCTCAGCAATTGGATGTTACCCATGTCGGCCTGTAGCATGCCCGTGGTTGCGATCAGCATTTCCTGCAGCCCGTCGGTCAGGCTATTGGTCTGCCAAAGCCGAAAACAGGCCGTGTTCAGCAATTCCAATGCCTCCTCTTCCCGTTTCAGATCGTGAATGTCGGTGCAGATGCCCAGCCATTCATCGCTGGTGCCCGTCAATTTATGCAGCACGGCTACCCGAACTTGCCACCAGCGATAACTATTGCCGCAGTTCAGCAAGCGGCATTCCAGGTTAAACGAAGTTTGTTCGCGAATGGCCCGCTCCCAGGCCAGCATCACCCGCTGGCGGTCGTTGGGGTGGACCGGGGCAAACCAGACGTCGTCCGGATGCTGCGGGTTCGGGCAATTCAGGTACGCCAGCCATTGGCTATTGGCATAGCGGATGACGCCGTCGTTGCCGGCAATCCAGGCCATCTGCGGCATGGATTCGATCAGGCTGCGGAACAGCCGTTCGCTGGCGGCCAAGTTACGGTAGCTCTGCTGCAAGTCCAATTCGACTTGTTTGAGCTGGTTGATGTCGATCGCGATCACCATCAACTGTATCGGGTCGCCCGGCAGCGTGGAGCCGTACTTGCGTACCCAGACCGGTTGGCCGCTCTTGGCGATATAACGGTTTTCGATGACGAACGAGGCGACTTCGCCGTCCACTACTCGCCGGACTTCGGCCAGATTGGCCGCTAAATCATCGGGATGGATCAAGTTCCGGAATTCGAGACCTTGCAGTTCGGTTAGCGAATAACCGGTGATGGCGCAATAAGCGCTATTGCAATATTGAAAATTACCGGTCAGATCGGTGATGGCGATGCCGGCGACGGCGTTGTCTAAGATTTTGTGGAAATGGTCCTCGCTTTTACGCAGTTTGGCTTCGGCTTCCTTGCGTGCCGTGACGACTTCGCTGAACAAAATCACGCCGCCGATAGTGCCGTCGTTGGCGTACCAAGGGCACATTTCCCATTTCACCCAATCCGTCCGCCCGTCGGCGCGGACAAAAGTATCTTCTTCTGCGGACAAGGTCTCGCCGGCCAGACAACGGCAGTAGATATCGCACCAGCGCGCGGATGTCTCCGGAAATAGCTCGTAATGGCTAATGCCGAGGATGTCGCGCTGTTCCAGCCGGAAATCCTCCAGCCAGCGTCGGCTGACTGCCAGGTAGCGCATTTCTTTGTCGAACATGGCGATGGCGGACGGCGCATGCGCCATGAACAGACGGAAGCGCTCGTCGTTGATCAGCGCCTGCTCGGCGTTTTTCAGATGGCTGATGTCGCGGACCGAGCAGACGACCAGCCATTCCTGCTCGGTTTGCAGCGGACTCAAGCTGATTTCCACCGGAAATTCGCGGCCGGACTTGTGTAATCCCCACAGATTCAATCCGGAACCCATGCGCCTGACCGACGGTTCGGCCAAGTACTTTTGCCGTTTGTGGCTGTGCTCGTCGCGGAAGCGGGGCGGCAGCAGCATATCGATATCCTCCGCCTGCAATTCGGCTGGGGTGTAGCCGAACACGGTTTCGACTTCGCTATTGGCAAACAGAATCCGATGTCGCCTATCGATTAACAGCGTCGCATCCGGCAATGTATCGAGAAAATTATGGAAGGGCGCCAGTGCCGAAACAGGGTGGGTCATGGTAACACCGGCCTCCAGAATGAACGCCTGGGGCGCGCGGAAAGTAAGAGGTTGGCCTTGGCCGGGTTAGAGCTCCGAGCGATCGCCGGAAACCAGGTCGGTTTCCGCGGCCAGTTTGACCAAATCGAGTAGGTTTGTCGAGCCGGTCTTACGCATCAGGCTACTTTTGTGTTTTTCCACCGTGCGGTAGCTGATATTCAGACTGCGCGCGATTTCTTTGGCGCTAGCGCCGTTGATCGCCAATTGCATGACTTCCCGTTCGCGCTGGGTCAATTGTTGCACGCGCTGGCGGGCTTGTTGCCGGCGGTCGGCTATGCCGAGCATTTGCTCGGATTTTGCCAATGCCGAATGAATCGCAAGCAACAGTTTTTCCCGAGCTACCGGTTTGACCAAATAATCCTCCGCGCCGGATTTTATCGCCTTGACGCTGGCCGGAAATTCGCCGTATCCGGTCAGAAAGATGATGGGCAGGGCTATGCCTTTCCGAGCGAGCGTTTCTTGAAGCTCCAAACCGCTCATACCCGGCATGTGCATGTCGACAATGGCGCAGCTGCAAGTTTGCGGCGGGTCCGTCGCCAAAAAATCTTCGGCACAGTTGAATGTGCTGACCGCCAGACCTTCTTGCGCCAGCACCAAGGCTAGGGATTTGCGTAGGGAGGCATCGTCGTCGACAACAAATATTTTGGGCAAGGAACGATCCAGAAGTTCAGTCATGGCAAACAACATAGCAAGGGCTTGAAACTGCTGTAAATGGGGAGTAACACTTATTGCGTGTCGTTAAATTGCGTTGTGCCGTGGCCTAGGCCTCGGTGTTCGTTCCCATTGTGCCGACGGCGCGGATTGTCCACTATTGGCCACAAGTGGGGGCGAGCGCAGGTTTGCAAACCGCGGTTGCAGCCGGCGAACTGCCCCGCATTCGCCAAACTCAAGCCCGATCGGTTCGCAGGCAGTTTGCCGAACGCGTGGGCAATATTCAATAACAACGAGGTTAGACTATGAAAGTGGCGCAAATTATGAGTAAACAAGTGCAAAGCTGCCGGCCGACGGACAGCCTCGAGCATGTGGGAAAATTGATGTGGGACAAGGACTGCGGCTGTTTGCCGGTGTGCGGCGGCGACGGCATGAATAGCATCGTGGGCATGATCACCGATCGCGATATCGTTATGTGCGCCATGTTTCAGGGCAAACCGTTGCGCGAATTGCAGGTGGCTGAGGCGATGGCGCGCGAAGTACGGACCTGCCATCCTAACGATGCCTTGGCCGTTGCCGATAAAATCATGCGCGATGCGAAAATTCGCCGGCTACCGGTCATCGATAAGTCCGGATGCGTGGTCGGTATGATTTCCCTGGCCGACTTAGCCCAGGAGGCAGCGCGCGAAAACTCGGCAGACCTGAAGGACATTAGCCCGAACCAGGTCAGCAATACGCTCGCGACGATCTGTACCCCGGATATTCGGCAGCTCGCCGCATAATCAGGCAGTAAACCGTGGTTACCGGTTTTCCCGCCGGTAAACCGCCATAAGTCTAACCGGCGAACGGTGATGATGCCGAACGGCCTTGCCGGAATGGTTTGCAGCTTGGCGGCTGGATCGCCGGTCCAGCGCGCTCTTTCCGGCGGTTGCCGGATGTGGGCCAATCTGCTCCGGCCTAGCCAACGGCCGGCCGTGCTATTCGGCCTTAAAGCACAGGCCAAAGCCGTCGTCGAGCAGCGCACCGGAGGTCAATACGTCGGAAAGCAGGTCCAGCATGTTCTTGGCGCCGGTTTTGAGCAACAGGCTGCTCTTGTGCTTTTCCACGGTGCGGAAACTGATATTCAGGTCGCGCGCGATCTCTTTGGCCGAGAAACCTTCGGTCGTCAGGCGCAGCACCTCCCACTCGCGTTGCGTCAATTTTAACGTGCGCGATTTCACGTCTTGTTGGCGCTTGATTTTGGCTTGTATCAGTTCGCTTTTCGCCAGACTGGCTTGAATCACAGGCAGTAGTTTTTCGACGGTGATCGGCTTGACCAGAAAATCCTCGGCCCCGTGTTTAATCGCGGCGACACTGTCCGGAATTTCGCCGTGGCCGGTCAGAAACACGATCGGCAAGGCAATGCCGTTGTCGATCAGATGCTGTTGCAATTCCAGGCCGGTCATGCCGGGCATGTACATATCGACGATCGCGCAGCCGCTGCAGTGCGGCAAATCCGAGGCCAGAAACGCTTCGGCACTCGCGTAGGCCGCCACCCGCATGCCTTCCATTTCCAGCACCAAAGCCAGCGATTTCCGCACTGCGTCGTCGTCGTCGATAATGAACACGGTCTGCGGGGATTCAACTGTTGACTTAATCATGCGGTGTAGTCTATCAGGCGCGAATAACCGGAGCATATGGGGGTTTTTACTCATGGTTCCGAATTGGGTTTTGCGGTCCAATTGGCGATTGCTCCGGATGCCTGTCTCACCGGCGGTCGCGGTCGCGTTAGCCGGGGAAGCGAAACGGCCGTCCCGTGCGCTGCCGCCGGCTCGGTTTCGGCTAGCGCAAACAACCCGCGCCGGTTACGTTCAGTGTCTGGTTTTGTGCCTGGCGGCTATTCCGATCCCGCCTCCAAAGTCGCCAGCAGTTTGTCGAATTGAACCGGCTTGCTCAGTAGCGGCCAACCCGACTCCTGCATGCGCGCCAAATTCTCAGGGGTGGTTTCTCCGGTCAACAACACGGCCCTGACCGGCCCTGGCGCGTGTTGTCGGACGGTCTCGAGAAATTGCAAGCCGTCCATGCCGGGCAAACGGTAGTCGCACAGGTAATAATCCGTCGCATACAGTCTAGGGCTGGCCAGCGCATCCTCGGCGGAACGGAACAGCATCGCCTGCAAGCCTTGCATTTCGAACGCCAGCTTGGTGGCCACGCCGAGATCGGGGTCGTCCTCGACGATCAAGATCCTATGGCCGGGCGCCAGCTCGCTGCCGGCGGCCGCCGCGGTTTCCGCCGCTAACAGGTTGTCCTCAGTTTCCGCGTCGGCGTACAGGGGTACGCAGAATTCGAACACCGATCCCCGGCCCAGTTCGGAGCGGCAGCGGATTTCGGTATCGAGCAATCTGGCTACGCGTTTGCCGATGGACAGGCCCAGGCCGACGCCTTTGGCCCGGTCCCGCTCCGGATTGTTGATCTGGACGTATTCGTCGAAGATGGCGTGCAGAGCTTGTTGGGGGATACCGATGCCGGTATCCCAGACCTGAATCAATGCCCGGCTGCCGCGGGGCCTGATAGCGACCAGGATGCGGCCCCGCTCCGTGAATTTGACGGCATTGCCGACCAGATTGCGCAGCAGGTTCATCAGGAGCTGCTGATCGGTGAACAGCAGCGGACAGTGCTGCGACCGGAACAGTTCTAGCCGCAGCCGTTTCGCTGAGGCCAGTGGCGAAAACTCCGCTTGGATTATGCCGAGTAAATCCTGGCAGCAGACGGCCTCCGGGGCGGCCTGGATATTGCCGGTCTCGAGTTTGGACATGTCGAGCAATTGGTTGAGTATGTCGCCGAGCGCCCGGGATGAACGCGACAACTGCTGGACGATGTCTTGTTGCTTTTCGTTCAGGCCGTTCGCCTTTAATACCTCGATCAATAACAGGATGGCTTGGAGCGGCTGGCGCAAGTCGTGGCTGGCGGCGGCCAGGAAGCGGGTTTTGGCCCGATTGGCTTGCTCGGCATGCTGCTGGGCTTTGACCAGAGCGGTCTCGGCTTGCTTCAGATCGGAAATGTCCTGCACGGTCCCGACCGCGTTAAGCCATTGGCCTTGCCGATCGAATTCCAGTTCGGCCAAGGCCCGAATCCAGCGGATTTGCCCGTGCACGACGATGCGGTAGGTCACGTCATACGGCGCGCCCTGCAAGGCTGCGTACCAAGCCGTTTTGACTTTCTCGCGATCAGCGGGATGAACTCGTGCGAACCAGGCGTCGAACGTGGCGAGGTTTTTATCGGCAAAGTCGAACAGCCGGGCCGTTTCTTGGCTGATCTTCAACACTCCGCCGTTACCGTCCATCTGAAAACTGCCGATGCGGCCGACCGCCTGCGCCCGCTGCAATTGTGCCTCGCTTTTGCGCAAACCGGTCTCGATTTCCTTCAGGCGTGTGATATCCCGGCCCACCGACTGGATTTGCTCGAGTTTGCCGTCGGCGTCGTAGAAGCCGCGGTTCACGAACTGCATCCAGCGCAAAGCACCGCCGGCGACAAACACCCGATTTTCGACGAATACAACGCGATGGTCGGGCGACATCGTGCGCAGCCTGGCCTCCACCATCGGCAGGTCGTCCGGATGGACGGTCGGATGCCAGCGACGGCCGATCAATTCCTGGTGGGTTTTGCCGAACAAACGGCAATAGACGTCATTGACGAAGACAAAGGTGCCGTCCGGCAGGAAGCGGCTGATGGTCTCGGTCTGGTCTTCCACCACCATCCGGTAGCGCGACTCGCTTTCCTCGAGCAGTTGCCGGGTTTGGTGGCTTTCGGTGCGGTCGACAACCGCGCCGACCGTAATATCGGGGTGCCCGGCCAAGTGGGAAATGTTGAATTCGTACCAGCCCACGCTGCCGTCCTTGCGCTTCTGCGGAAAGCTGCCGTTATAAGCGTACTGGGTTTCCAGTCGCGCATAAACCTCCGCGCCGAATGTATCGTAGCTCTGCTGGTCAATGAACAGAATCCGGGTGGATTGCCCGATCATTTCGTCGCAAGCGTAACCGAACATGCTATGCATGGCCCGATTGGCCCAGACGATGCGTCTTGCCTGGTTGACCACCACGAGGGCAATGGAATAGCTCTCGAGAATTGCGGCCGATTGGCCAATTAACTTTTCGAGCATGGATGGCCTCGATGTGCAGCGGAGTTGGGGAGCGGCAATTTAAGATTTGCCTCGGCGAGCCCTTGTGCCAGCGGCGCTTGTTGGCGGGTAGCCGGCAAAGGCCTGCGCCAGTTATCCCAATAATAGCCTGAAACCGGTCGTTTCCCGGGCTCCAAACCGGGCGTATACGTGTTTATACGAATATTCCGCGAGACAAAGGCACATACAATACTGGCATCAGGCAATTTGAGCCGGTGGCCGTATTTTGTCCGTAACCCGAGCAGTGGCAACGCGAACCGAATTTAATGGCCGGCTTAAGCGATCGGCATGGAGTAAGGCATATGGTGGATTTGTTTAAGCGCAAACGTTCGGCATTCGTGCTTTGGGGAGCCGCTGATACTGCGCCGGCGCCCAATTTGGTTATCGGTCAATTCAAACCCGGCAATCCGCCGGAGTTGGTAAATCGTAAGCAATTTGCGTTGAAACGCGATGGCCAACTGTGGCACATAGACGCCGCCGACTGCGGTCTGGTCGACGGCCAGGTTTACCATTACTGGTTCGAGGTAACCGACACCAGCCCGACCCGAGACGGCGCCAGGATTTTATGTACCGATCCTACCGCGTTTGCTGTCGATTGGCGCTTGTTGGCGCCGCGCTTGCCGGCACCGTACCGCAGCGACGATCAGGATCCGGCGGCGGTCATCAAATTCGAACGGGGTGTGTTGCTACCGTGCGATCCGGGCGGCGAGGCCTGTATTCCGGCCCGGCCGATTGCGGCGGACAAGGCCGCGCCGAATAACCGGATCGTGATTTACGAACTGCCGACCGCTTGGTGTCGGATCAATATCCATCGCGACCCGGAAATCGGCGTCGGTACTTTCCGCGACGTGATGGCGCTGGTGGATACTGAAGTGGACGCGGCCAATTTCTCCGGGCTGGCTGCGTTACAGGCCGGCCGCAGCCATTTTGCCGAGCTGGGCATCAACGCCTTGGAATTGCTGCCGATTGCCGACAGTTTTGTCGATCGGGAATGGGGTTACGCTACCAGTAATTATTTTGCGCCCGATCATGATTTGGGTTTTCCGGCGGGCAATACCTCTCCGACTGCGAATACCGATCTGGTCGCACTGGTCAATCGCTGCCATGAACACGGCATCCGATTTTTCATCGATGCGGTAATGGCATTTGCTACCCGCGCCGCGATGGAAAATATCAATTTCCCGGATTTTCACATCGATGCCGACGCACATCCCGACGATCCGGATGCCAATCAGTCTAGTGGCCAGGGACGGCGACAGGGTTTCGGCGGCAAACTCTGGCGATACGGCCGCCTGCTGCGGCAAAGTTACGATCCGGTTTCCGGCAAGGTCGAAGACTATTTTCCGGCGCGACAATTCATGCAAGCGTATTTGTTGCGCTGGATGGCGGATTTCGCCATAGACGGCGTGCGGATGGATAGCGTCAACAATGTCGCCAACTGGGATTTCGTCGAGCAGTTCAAGGATTCGGCCAGGCAAACCTGGTTGGCAGCCGGTGGCCGGGACGACCGGTTTCTGGTGATTGGCGAAGAGTTGTCTGTACCGCTGGAGTTGGTCCGCCAAAATCGGCTGGATGGACTGTGGAACGAAGAGTTCAAACGCATGGTTCGCGCGGCCATTCTCGGTCGGAACAGCGAGAAAGAGTCGAGTTTCGAGTGGACGGTACGCAAACTGATCGACTGCCGTAATCTCGGTTTTCGCGACGGCACCCAAGTGGTCAATTATTTGGGTTCGCACGATACGGAGGGTTACCGAAACGAACGGTTATTCAATTTTCTGTTGAATAACGGCATCGTCTTTACCGAGGAACGCATCAAACTGGCCTTCGCCTGTTTGTTGACCGCCGTCGGGATTCCGATGATCTTCGCCGGCGACGAATTTGCCGACCAACACGACCTGAGCGTCAGCCATCCGCCCAAACAACTCGATGCGGTCAATTTCGAACGGCTGGAACAGCCTTTTCGCCGCCGTATCTTCGAATACGTCGCCCGGTTGGTGAAATTCCGCACCCAATACGACGCGTTGGCGGTCAACGATACCGAGTTTATCCATGTCGATTTCAACGACGGCAAACGTGTGCTGTGCTGGCGGCGAGGCTTCGCTGGCAGCGGCTCCCAAGTCGTGGTCGTCGCGAATTTTTCCGACTTTGCTACTGTCAACGCATTTGCCGAGTCTGCCGAATATCGGGTAAACAACTGGCCGGCCACCCCAAGCGGCAAAAAATGGCGGGAAGTCACTCGAATGCGCGATGTACCAGCAGCCTGGGTCGGGCGCGAGCCGATTTTTCCTTGGGAGGCAAAGGTGTATGCCCTGGTGGATGCCTAATCGAGTAAGGCGGGAAGCGGGTTATATCGTGTGGCGGACTTAAAGATTTGTCGCCCAATTCACCGAGCAGGAGGTGAACCGCTGTCGGTACCGGCATGACGGAAGGCCGCCGTAACGGCAACACTTTGCCAGCCTCTCGTTCCAGCCAAGCAAACGCATTGAGGATAAATCCGGATCGTCGGTTTGGCTGAGATTGGCCAAGGGAGGGCGGCAACTCGCGCACGCAAGAGGGCTTTTATCGCCCGCTACGCTTAGCAGGTTGGTGAAAAACTCTTTTTTGCAACCAATCAGACCTATATTTAGTACTACAAGATTGATTCAGCACTAAATAAAGGCTTCTTCTAGCTAAATTAGTGGCTGGAATATGGTTTTTCACCAACCTGTTAGGAGCGGGGGAATCCTAATATACCGGCCAAGCCAAAACCGAACAGCCAAACGGCCGCGGGAATAGGGGTTGGGACCGGCACCCCGGGTTGCGCTGACAAATAACTGTAGGTTATGTTGTTAATGCCGCCGTTGAAACCGTCCGGCCCGAATAAAATCATAAAACCTTTGTTTGATGAGGCGTTTACGGGAATAAGCGTACTTATTGCCCCATCTATCCATGGCGAATCCTGCAATATACTGGTTTGGGTTGCCAAGTCGATTACACTGTATTGAACGTTATTGCCATAACCATAATAGCCAAGGGCGAAGCTGTTGAGTTGCAACACCGTGTTCTCGGCAGTAACCGAAAGCTGTAAGGCGCAGTTTTCGCCATACCAACAAAAAGCCCCCGCGCCGCCCGAATAGCCTCTGTCGTAAGCCAGCAACTCGGTAAATAAATCATTATTCGGATCCCAGTTTAAAGATACTGGGCCATTGCTGCCGAAGCCAGGCTTTATCTTTTGTATCGGTTCCCAATTAAAAATATCGGCATCTTCAATTTTTACGGTTACTACCGAAGCATGCGAAAGGTTGATATTTAATGCCAAAAATAGTAATGCCAGAAATTTTAAGTTAAACATAACAGCCTCATCTCGATGGGGTTTGCTAATCCCGGTGCGGTTATAAAGTCATTTTATGCTCCGATAGTTTGATTCTAACTTCGCATCAAAATGCAAATTCTTTAAGGTCTTCTTCGTAATGAAAGATCCTGGTAATGGCCATATTGCCCTTTAGCAGGTTGGTGAAAAACCATATTCCAGCCACTAATTTAGCTAGAAGAAGCCTTTATTTAGTGCTGAATCAATCTTGTAGTACTAAATATAGGTCTGATTGGTTGCAAAAAAGAGTTTTTCACCAACCTGTTAGGGCCAGGCTTTTGCGCCCCGTTTTGTCGTTGCCCGCCCCGGCTTCGGCGCCGCTGTCGATAACAATACGGCAGGCGGATGGGCCTATTACTCTGTCGGCGAGCAATACCAAGCGTTTAAGTTGTCCCCCCGTTGTTAATGCCTTAAACCGTACCCAAGCCAAATTGGCAGGGTAACCCGCAATCGACAAAGATTCCGCTCCCCAGCCATACAGATATAGATTGGGATTGTCCTGCGCTTGTTCTTGGTAAAGGCTCTTGATAAGCAAGTTTTGATGGGGATTGGCATTATTGTTCTGGCCTTGAATATTGGACTTGCTATACAGGGATAAAAGCGTTAACTCGTGATTAACGGTTAAGTTGGCCGAATATTCCGATATTGGCGTATGTTTTAACTTGCTTTTTTGAGGCTGGACGATATTAAAATTTTGTCCGAAAAAATCGCGACGCTCTTCTATGGTTGCATTGAAGACAATAGGCTCAGGGTTTTCGCTCGAGCTAATTTTGGCAAAATTGCTTTCCGGTTTGTTTGTCGCGCCATCCGCATTGACTTCAATAGCATAATCGGCCGCTACGGCTTGGCAGCCTCCGGCCAATACTGCGGCACTTGAAACATCCAGCACGGCTTCCAATAGCATGAGCGCGGCAACTTGATTGGTCTCGAGTTTTATTTCCGTAACCGCTGCGGGGCCATTGTCGAATAGCTTCGGCACTTTTACCGTTTCCGAAGATGCTTGAACCGTTGAGGTGAAGCTCAAAATAACACCTGAATCCGTGTTCGCACTAACGTAAACGCCTCCAAATGCGCATGAGTGCATTTTTTTACATGCCGCATCCTTGCAACGTTGTTTTTTATCATCCAGCGGACGATTTTTTCGCCCAAAAGCGGTCCGCCCAGGCTCGATTAGCCCGTTTGAGTGGGCAATACCCCAAAGGGCGGCAAGCCCGGGGGGGTAATCCGCCGGGAGTGAGCCGAGTCATTGTGTGTTTCGGTCCGCGTTTATCCCGGCGTAGCGTTCGGCTGAACCACCAACCGCTGCTGCAAATACTCAAACAGCCGGGCGACTGGCGAAGCCTGCCCCAAATCCAGCCACCACTGCCGGGCTTTGTGGATGACTTGCCCGGCGCGATACATGATTTCCTGCAACACGGTTCTGATGCGCCGCCGCTTGGCGGGGTGTCGGATCGGCGCCAAGTCGCCGAGTAGGCCCAGTTGGCCCAACAAGCGTAAGCAGTTGTAGGCCAGCATGCCTAAGCGCAGGATGACGTCGTTGGTGTCGAATTTGCCGGACGGTAGCCGCTCCAGGTCGAGGTCGGTCTTGAACTCGGAATGAAATTGCTCATGGGTGCCATGGTCGCGGTAGCGTTCGATGACCATGGCTTCCTCGTCGTCCAGACTGGTCCACCAGCCTTCCAGTTCGATGTCGGGCAGCAGCAAGTGCTGCCCGCGCTTGTCGATGGTGCGTTCGATCAGGCGTAGCACCAGACGAAACGGGCGAGTTTGTTTGCCAAAGCGGCGTTCAACGTTGATCGACCAGAGTGCTTCGCGTTTGCCTGCACGTTTTTCGACGAAGGCACCCACCGCTTCGGCTTGCGCCACCCACTGGTCTTTGTCCTGCCGACGCGGATTCCATTTCACCAGATAATCGAACGACCGCCCCATCGCGGCCCAGCGGTCTTTTTCCTCGGCGGCTTTGAATAACAGCTTGGCGCTGTCGAACCCGGAGTCCTTGCGCATCAGCACCGCTTGTTCGGCTGGCACCAGACGTTCGACGCGCGGCAACAGCCGTTCCAGAAAATACTCGATCCCCAGCGACGAATGCCAGCGCCCGGGCCTCAGCTCCAGGCCAACGCACCAGCCCTCGTTGCCCAGATAGGCTGCCACCGGCGTATAACCGTCCACGCCCTGATAAGTACGGCTGACCTCTTCCTTCTGGCTGCCGCTTTGATCCATCACAAAGGTATCCATGTCCAAACAGACGTAACCTTTGTGCGGCGTAATCGGCGCGGCGGCGCCTTCGAGCAGGCGAACCGACATCTCGTCCAACGGCTCGCGCAGCGGGTCACTGACGCGGTCCAGGCGCTGCCGCAACCAAACGCTGCCCGGCACTTTGCGCAGGTTGAGCGCCTGCTTGAAAAAACGGTCTTCCCGAAACGGCTCAATCGCCTCGAAGTCGCTCTTGCCGATGCTGAGCAGGCCCGTCGCCGATTTCACGAGGTCGGACGTCTTGATGCCTTGCGAAACCGGTATCCGCCCATCGACAACCGCTTCAACATTGATGATGTCCAGACATTGACCCACCAAGGCCAAACCCGCATACGAGGTGAATTCCTTTTTGGAAGCTTTCAGCTTGAAGCGACGCATGATTATTTTGGGTGAACAAATAAGACACCTATTATCCCTTTTTTATCAGCCATTTATCCGGCTTTTGTTGGGCGAGAACACGGACTTAGGTAACAGTTAACAGGCTGGTGAAAAACCCACTGATATTTCCCCTTACCCACGGTTGCCGTGATTTTTTCGTGTTGAAATCGGTCATGACATCGAGTTTCAAGCGTTTTGCCCCTGTTTCAAGGGCTTTTTATTCGCCTGAAGCCGTCTGTGGACGGTTTTCAGGCGTACTTCACCCTAGGTGGGCGCACTCCACGCCGGTTTCGGCGTGAACACCAATAGGTTGAGCAAGCGCGTCAGGTTGTAGGCGGCGAAGCAAAACAAGGCTTGGCCAGCGACTTTGGCTAAGCCGATGTGACGGGTTTTGCGCAGGCCGCCGACCGTTTTGACCCAGCCAAAGGCTTCTTCGACGATTTTGCGGCGCTTGAGGCTTTGGGCGTAACCTTTGCCGCGCGCGGTGCGGCCATCGACGGCACTGCCGGTCTTTTTCCGGGCCACATGGGCTTTGATGTCTTGCGCCTTGAGTCCGTTGACGAAAGCCGGTTGGTCATAGCCTTTGTCGGCACCGACGCTACCGCCTTTGGGCACACGGCGTTTGATCATTGTTTGCGCGGCTTCGATTTCGGCGGTGCCGGTGGCTTGGGTGGTTTCGACATCGACAATCAGGCCGTTGCGATTCTCGGACAAGGCATGGGTGATGTAACGCAGTTTGGCCTCGGTGTATTCGCCTTTCTTGTAGAGCCGCGCTTCCGGGTCTGTCGTGCTTTGGTGGGTGGCGTTGCTGCGCTTTTCGCCGCTGAAGTCGACCTCGGGATTGCGGCCGGCGGGTTTGTCCGGGCCGCTGCCGTCTTTCTTAACGAAGCTTTTGTGCGAGGCCCAGGCTTCAATGAGGCTGCCGTCGACACTGAAGTGTTCGTCGGACACCAGGTTTTGCCATTCGGCTATGGCCAGTACCCGCTCAAAAAATTCGCGACTCAGCGCTTCGGACAGCAGCCGTTCGCGGTTGGCGCTGAACACGCTGCGTTCCCAGACAGCATCGTCGATGCCCAGACCGACAAACCAGCGAAACAGCAGGTTGTAGTCCAGCTGTTCCATCAACTGGCGTTCGCTACGAACGGTGTACAGCACTTGCAACAGCAAGGCGCGCAGCAGTTTTTCGGGCGCAATCGACGGGCGGCCAGTGTGCGAGTAACGCTCGGCAAAGACGGCATTCATAGAGGTCAATACGCCATCGACGAGTAGACGTAAACGACGCAACGGATGCTGTTTGGGAATACGTTCTTCCAGGCTAACGTAGCTGAACCAGCTACTTTGAATGGCATCGTGTCCGCGCATTGAAAGGCTCCAAATTTAGGTAGCCTATTTTAACAGTTGGCGGCTCATCTATGCCTTAGCCTACTTGGCTTTTCGAGTTTTTCACCAGCCTGTTAATTTGGTATTCATAATAAATCTCCTGTACAAGTTAATTATTTTTCTGCCATAGATCATGTTTAAATCGTCTAGGCATGGCAAACCCGACGATTAATTTGGGCTTAACACCCGAATTCATTTGCGCGGAATTTGTCCGTTGTATTTTTGCGTCTAATTGCAAGCGCCCCCATTAATACCGAGCCCATCATCCAAACAGCGCTTGGTAGCGGCACAATTGCAGGTGCCAATCGCGGTGTGGCACTATTTAGCCCCATCACATCGAAAATATAAGGCGAGCCTTCGCCGCCTTGGGTATCGTAATAAGCCAGCCAATATTCGTTTTTGGGTAATCCGTTATAGAACCAGCCGAAATCGGGGGATTGGTCGACATTGGTTAATTTCAACCAATAGCCGGTGTTGGGTTGCAATATTGCGGGTGCGTTTTGGTCTTGCGCGTCGGCCGAAAAATGTATTTTGGTTCCGAAGTTGCCGTTGAATATTACCGATGTCGGGCTATTGAATTGGAATATGGATTGGCCTAGATCTTTGCCGATATTGGTTGACGAGCTGGGTACATTGGTAAATATTTCCAGCTTAACAGGTTGGTGAAAAACTCTTTTTTGCAACCAATCAGACCTATATTTAGTACTACAAGATTGATTCAGCACTAAATAAAGGCTTCTTCTAGCTAAATTAGTGGCTGGAATATGGTTTTTCACCAACCTGTTAACGCCGGATAACGAGCTTTGCTCGACAGGGGAATATTGTCCTCCGTCTAATTGCAGATCGGCCCCGGATACATCGCAGCCATTCGCACAGGTAATCGGATTCACAAAGAAATATCCGGCGACCCAGTCGTCGGCGTCTTTATTGAGCATGTCGGTGCCTGACTGGGCTCCAATAATAGGGTTGCCTTGCGGAGTAAACAGGTAATGGTATGTGCTATAAATACTGTCAGCCGATACTGGGCTTGCAAACAGGCAAATTACTATGGCCGAACTTAAACTTGTTATGGGTGATTTAAACTTAAACATAATTGCCTCTTAGATATATTTTTCAATTAAAATCCAGCCACCATCAAGAAAATTAATAGCAAAGCCAAGGCAGTAACCGTCCTGGTTTGCAAATCAAATCTCAATAAAATCTTTTAGTGGTTTATTAAAACTCTCGTGCTTTTAAGGCGCGATTAATCCTAATCAAATTTTAATTTGATTGTAATGCGTAGAATTACTATAGGTAGTTTTACTATGGGTGGTTTTACGTAGGCGGCAGAAACTCCGTCCTATTAGCCAAACGATGCGGTATTTAAAATCGCGGCGAATTTCAAGAGTCGGCCGAGCGGCTTTTGCCCGGTTATTTGAGTTTTGTTTTAAGAGGCCCGCGTATGCGCTGCTAGGGCCGGCGCAATGCCTTAGCCGCCAAAATCGGCTTTGTACGATGCATGCGCCGAAAATCTTGAAAACGGAGCGCCGGCGAAGTGAAGATTTTCAGTCGGCTTATTGCGCTGGGCAGCGCAATAAGCCGTGCTCTTCGGCTCCGCCGCCGGCGTGAGCGGTCAAGCTGCACCAGCTTGGTTTCAGGCGGGTAGCGCTGCGATGGGGGGGCTGAATGCCGATTTACTGTCGGCCGGAGTTTGGGCGGCAAATTTTGCCCGCGGCATGGCCGATGCCGAGCGGAACCTCGGCTATTACCCGGCCGCCATATAAACGGCAAACCGGTCGAAGCTGTCTTGGGCTGGGCCGAAATCGTAGTTTGATTGCGGCAATCCATCCGGCGCAATCAAGATCGCTACCAGGCGAAACAATTTAGCGTCGCGGTTTGCAGCCTGAATCGGATGGTCGGTATCGTCTGGGGCGGATTTTGCCGCCCCGTTTTGGGCGAATATCCTTGCCGCTTACAAACCCAATTCGGTCAAACCGGCGTGGTCGTCCGGCCTGCGCCCCTGCGGCCAGTGAAACAGGCGCTCGCTGTCTTTGATCGGTAAATCGTTGATGCTGGCAAAGCGGCGCTGCATCAAACCGAACTCGTTAAACTCCCAATTTTCGTTACCGTAACTGCGAAACCAGTTGCCGGCGTCGTCGTGCCATTCGTAAGCAAAACGCACCGCGATGCGGTTTTCGGTAAACGCCCATAATTCCTTGATCAAGCGGTAATCCAGTTCCTTAGCCCATTTGCGTTGCAAAAACTCCTTGATCTGTTGCCGTCCTAGCGGAAACTCGGCGCGGTTGCGCCAGCGGCTGTCTTCGGTATAAACCTGCACCACCCGGTCCGGATCGCGGCTGTTCCAGGCGTCCTCGGCCATGCGCACTTTTTGCGCGGCGGTTTCGGCGGTAAACGGGGGAAGAGGTGGTTTGGTATCCATAGTGCGCTCCCGGAAGAAGAGGGTTATGTAGACAGAATTGTCTACTGGGTTTATCGTAGCGATTGTAGACAGAGTTGTCTACAATCGGCTTATGGTCTTCGAATCCTCGACAACCGTTTCCGATTTGCCCGCGCGGGAGCGGATTTTACTGGCGGCGCACGACCTGTTTTACCGGGAGGGCATTCGCGCGACCGGAGTCGATAAAGTCATCGCCGCGGCGGGCGTGACCAAGGTCACTTTCTATCGCCACTTTCCGAGCAAGCACGATTTGATTCGGGCTTTTCTGGAATATCGGCACGGAATCTGGATGGATTGGTTCGTCGACGCGATCCGGCGCCACGGCGGCGTTCCCGGCGGCGGGCTATTGCCGCTGGTCGCGGTAATGGAGGAATGGTTTCGTAAGCCGATTTACCGCGGTTGCGCGTTTATCAACAGCGTTGCCGAATTGGGTGGCACCTTGCCGGAGGTTTTGGCGATTTGCCATAGCCACAAGCAGGACATGGTCATGGCGGTGCGGGAGTTGCTGGCCGACATGCCCGGTCGCGACGGATTGGCGCAAGCCGCTGCCGTTGCGATAGACGGGGCCATCGTCCGCGCCCAGACCGAAGCTCCGGACGCGGAAGTTAAGGAGTCGTTACGCAGTCTGGCGTTGGTGTTGTCGGCGTTGCAGGCGGCGTCAGCCGCGGCGGCCGAAACGGCGCAGCAATAATTTTTCCAAGCCGACGACGGCATAAATCACCAGACTCACGGCCAAAATCAATAACCATTCGTCCTGGCCGATCGCCGCGCTGCCGAATAAATTCTGCATGGGTGGCCAATAGGTGAACAACATCTGCAGGGCGATCATGGCGCTGACGCCGACCAATACCCAGGGATTGGAAAACACCCCGACTTTAAACATCGAATAACGTAGCGATCGGCAGTTGAACAGATAAAACAGCTCGCCGAAGACGAACACGTTTACCGATACCGTGCGGGCTTTGGCCAGGGTTTCTTGGTGCATCAGCTCCCATTCGAACAAGCCGAAAGCGCCGGCCAGCAACAGCACGCCGACCAGGCAGATCCGCAGCAGCAAGTGCCTGGTCAGGATCGGTTGCTCCGGATTGCGCGGCTGGCGTTGCATCAGGCCCGGCTCCTTGGGTTCGAACGCCAGCATCAATCCCAATAGCACGGCCGTGGTCATGTTGATCCACAAAATCTGCAGCGGTGTGATTGGCAATGCCACGTTGGCAAATACCGCCGCGGTGATCACCAGGCCCTCGCCCAGATTGGTCGGCAGAGTCCAGGCGATGAACTTCACCAGATTGTCGAATACGCCGCGGCCTTCTTCGACGGCGGCCTCGATCGTTGCGAAATGGTCGTCGGTCAGCACCATGGCCGCCGCTTCCTTGGCGACTTCGGTGCCGCCCTGGCCCATTGCCACGCCGATGTTGGCTTGGCGCAAGGCCGGCGCGTCGTTGACGCCGTCGCCGGTCATCGCCACGACGTGGCCTTTGGCTTGTAAGGCGCGGACCAGCAGCAGTTTTTGTTCGGGAGCGATGCGGGCGTAAACGCTGCAATGTTCGACCTGCTGCAGGTAATCGGTTTCGGTGTAATTTTCCAGCTCGCTGCCGGTGATAGCCTTCTCGCTGTGGCGCATGCCGAGTTGTTTGGCGATGGCCAAAGCCGTGACCGGGTGGTCGCCGGTGATCATTTTCACGGCGATGCCGGCCCGGTAGCAGGCGGCTATCGCCCGTGCCGCTTCCGGCCGCGGCGGGTCTATCATCGCTTGCAGGCCGAGGAATGTCAGGCCGCTGCTGACTTCGCTATGGGCGACGGCATTGTCGCCGTGGCCGGTACGGGCGAAGGCCAGGACGCGCAAGCCTTGTGCGGCAAGTATTTCCGCCTGGCGTTGCAATTGGCGCTTGTCGAGCGGAACCGGTTGCAAGTCGGCGGAAAAAGCGCTGTCGCAACGTTCGAGCAAGCTTTCCAGCGAGCCTTTTAAGTAGACGTGGCGTTCGTCCAATGCCAAGTTGTGGTGCAGCGTGGCCATATATTGGTATTGCGATTCGAACGGGATAGCGTCCAATCTCGGGTGGCCGTTGCTGACGCTGGCATGGTGTAAACCGGCTTTATGGGCGGAGACCAGCAAAGCCGCCTCGGTCGGGTCGCCTTCGATCCGCCAGCTATCGATGTCGGCGATCAAGCGGGCGTCGTTGCACAGTAGGCCGGCTTTCAGGCATTCGAGCAGAGCGGGTTTTTGGTGCGGGTCGACCGGTTGGCCGGCTGCGAGAAATTCGCCGTCCGGCGTATAGCCGCTGCCGCTGATAGCAAACTGTTCGCCCCCGGCATAGACGAATTGCACTGTCATCTGGTTTTGGGTCAGCGTGCCGGTTTTGTCGGAACAAATGACCGTGGTGCTGCCCAAGGTTTCGACGGCGGGCAGTTTACGGATGATGGCGTTACGCTTGGCCATGCGCGAAACGCCGATGGCCAGTGTGATGGTCAGCGCCGCGGGCAAGCCTTCCGGAATCGCGCCGACGGCCAAGGCTACCGAGGCCATGAACATATCCAGCGCGCTTTCGCCGCGCCAGACGCCGACGGCAAATGTCAGCGCCGCGCAGGCGACGATGACCCACAGCAGCAGCTGGCTGAATTGGCTCATTTTTCGCGTCAACGGCGTTTCCAGCGGTTCGGCCGCTGCGATCAAACGGTTGATGCGGCCGATTTCGGTGTTGTCGCCGGTGCCGACCACAACGGCCAAGGCGCTGCCGTAACTGACCAACGTCGACGAATAGGCCATATTAGTGCGGTCGGCCAACAAGGTCGCGGCGGCTAGGGTTTGGGCCTGTTTTTCGGCCGGCACGGACTCGCCGGTTAAAGCGGCCTCGTCTATTTTCAGTTCTCGGGTTTGCAGTAAGCGCAAATCCGCCGGCACCTTGTCGCCGGATTGCAGATAAACCAAATCTCCGGGTACCAAGTCGGCGGCGGCGATGGTCCGGCGCTGGCCGTCGCGCAACACATTGGCGCTGAGGTTCAGCGTTTGCGCCAGCGCATTGATCGCTTTCAGAGCGTTGGCTTCCTGGACGAAGCCGATGATGGCGTTAACCAGTACCACGCCGAAAATAACGCTGCTGTCGGCCCATTCTTCCAGGAATGCGGTGGTCGCGGCCGAAAACAGCAGAATGTAAATCAGCGGTTGGTGGAATTGAGCGAGCAGTAAGCGTAAAGGCCCTTTGCCGCGCGGCGGCGTCAGGCGGTTGGGGCCGGTGTCGGCCAGCCGGGACTCGGCTGCTTGGCCGGACAGGCCGGCGCCGAGTTGCACATCGAGCTGCGACAGTAACTGTTCCGGCGGCAGATTATGCCAAAGGGTTTGCGGATTCTGCTTCATGGTCTAAGAATAACGGTTGTGGCGGTAGGATAGGTGTGCGGTTTTTCGGCGCCGATTCGGGCCGGTATGCGCTTCGGGTTGACAATCGTCATCTTCTGCTTGTTCCTTGCTGGCTATAGGGTTATAGTCCGTAACCGAGGCTTGGGGCCTTATTCTAAATTAAAATAAAAACAAATAGTTGGAGGTAGATATGGGCGGAGTTATCGAATTGGTGGTGTTGATGCTGGTTATTGCCATCTTCGCGTTTGCACCGTTGGGGTATTTTATATACATGTATACAATGAAAAACGGCGAGCCGTTCGGCGATATCGAGCCGCACGGCGACAGCGAATCGGCTGTGTTGAACGCAGTCGCTAAGGCGATCAACACGGTCAAAGGCAAGCTTGGCAAAAGTTGATCAGCCTTACTGTTCGGCAAAAGCCGGGACTATCCCGGCTTTTTTATGTTCGTTTGCCGGCTATATCGCTGCAAGTCGGGCAGGCCGGATTTTTCTTCAAGCGCAGCGTTCGCCATTCCATGGCCAGACCGTCCAGCATTAATAATCGTCCGGTTAAGGGTTCGCCGATCCCGGTAATCAATTTAATGGTCTCCAGCGCCTGCATGCTGCCGACGATCCCGGTAATCGGCGCGACCACACCGTTGCGGGCGCAATTTTGCAATTCTTCGCCGTCGCTTTGGTAAAGGCAGTTGTAGCATGGGCTTTGGTTGCGGCCGGGCGTGAACACGCTGATTTGGCCCTCGAAGCGGATCGCCGCCCCGGATACCAGCGGCGTCTGCTGTTGTACGCAGGCTTGGTTAATGGCGAAACGGGTGGTGAAATTGTCGCTGCAATCCAGCACCACGTCGGCTATTTCGACTTGTTCCAACAGTTCTGCGCCGGTTAGCCGCCGCTTGCGCGCCTCCACTGTTACCTGCGGATTGATTTTTTCCAGCGTCTGCCGGGTTGAAATCACTTTATCCAACCCTATATCGGAGGTGGCATGGGCGATCTGCCGTTGCAAATTGCTCAGATCCACCTGGTCGTCGTCGTACAGCGTAATGCTGCCGACACCGGCGGCGGCGAGATACATCGAGGCCGGCGAACCCAAGCCGCCGGCGCCGACGATTAGGATTTTGGCCTCGATCAGCTTTTGTTGGCCGGCAATGTCGATTTGCGGCAGCATGATCTGGCGGCTGTAGCGGAGTAGTTGTTCGTCGTTCATAGCGTAGACGGTGGTAGGTGAGCTGCAGATGATGCCAAAGAGCTTGACAGAGTGCAAAACCCGGATATTATTAGCACTCGTTATTGGAGAGTGCTAATAAATTGCAAGTTGTTCAAAAACCGGGTTGCTCGACTCTGATCGCCAGGGTTTTTAAACCGCTTTTCAGTTTTAACCTTTAACTTTATTAATCGAGGAGACATTGATGAAAATTCGTCCGTTACATGACCGTGTAGTCGTAAAACGCGTTGAGGAAGAGACCAAAACCGCCGGCGGTATCGTGCTGCCCGGTTCCGCCGCGGAAAAGCCGAGCGAAGGCGAAGTGCTGGCGGTGGGCTCAGGCAAACCGTTAGACAACGGCCAAGTACGTCCTATGGCAGTCAAAGTCGGTGACAAAGTACTGTTCGGTAAATATTCCGGCACCGAAGTTAAAGTCGATGGCGAGCAATACATCGTCATGCGCGAAGAAGACATCATGGGCATTTTGGGCTAATCCCTATTAACCTCATTTATCTTTTTCAATCTCTTTAAATATTTAGGAATTAAAAAATGGCAGCAAAAGACGTGAAATTCGGTGGCGACGCCCGTGCTTTGATGGTAGCCGGTGTCAACATTCTGGCTAACGCGGTTAAGGTCACTCTGGGTCCGAAAGGCCGCAATGCCGTGCTGGACAAAAGTTTCGGCGCACCGACCATCACCAAAGACGGTGTGTCTGTTGCAAAAGAAATCGAATTGAAAGACAAATTCGAAAACATGGGCGCGCAAATGGTTAAAGAAGTCGCGTCCAAAACCTCCGACGTGGCCGGCGACGGTACCACCACTGCAACGGTACTGGCGCAAGCTATCGTCAACGAAGGCCTGAAATCAGTTGCCGCCGGCATGAATCCGATGGACCTGAAACGCGGTATCGACAGCGCCGTAACGGCTGTGGTTGCTGCGATCGAAAAACAAGCGATTCCCTGCAGCGACAGCAAAGCCATCGCCCAAGTAGGCACCATCTCTGCTAACTCCGACGAATCGGTCGGTGCGATCATCGCCGAAGCGATGGAAAAAGTCGGTAAAGAAGGCGTCATCACCGTCGAAGAAGGCACCGGTCTGAACAACGAGCTGGACGTCGTCGAAGGTATGCAATTCGACCGCGGCTATCTGTCTCCGTATTTCATCAACAAACAAGAAAGCATGAGCGTCGAACTCGACGATCCTTTCGTATTGTTGTACGACAAAAAAATCTCCAACATCCGCGAAATGTTGCCGATTCTGGAAGGAGTTGCCAAATCCGGCCGCTCCTTGCTGATCATCGCCGAAGACGTCGAAGGCGAAGCGCTGGCGACACTGGTGGTCAACAACATGCGCGGCATCGTTAAAGTCGCAGCCGTTAAAGCGCCTGGTTTCGGTGACCGCCGTAAAGCCATGCTGGAAGATATCGCGATCCTGACTGGCGGCGTCGTGATTTCCGAAGAAGTCGGTTTGTCTTTGGAAAAAGCCGACATTTCGCAACTGGGTACTGCGAAACGCGTCCAAATCAACAAAGAAAACACCACCATCATCGACGGTGCCGGCGACGAAGGCCAAATCAAAGGCCGCGTAGCGCAAATCCGCGCTCAAGCCGAAGAAGCGACTTCCGACTACGACCGCGAAAAACTGCAAGAACGTCTGGCCAAACTGGCTGGCGGTGTAGCAGTGATCAAAGTCGGCGCCGCAACCGAAGTGGAAATGAAAGAGAAGAAAGCTCGCGTCGAAGATGCACTGCACTCAACCCGTGCTGCGGTTGAAGAAGGCGTGGTTGCCGGCGGCGGTACCGCGTTGATCCGCGCCCTGTCTGCGTTGGAAGGCCTGAAAGGCATCAACCACGACCAAGACGTCGGCATCAGCATCCTGCGCCGCGCGATGGAAGAGCCTCTGCGCCAAATCGTTGCCAACGCCGGCGACGAAGCGTCCGTGGTGTTGAACGAAGTCAAAAAAGGCAGCGGTAACTTCGGTTACAACGCAGCGACCGGCGAATACGGCGACATGATCGCGATGGGTATTTTGGACCCGGCGAAAGTGACCCGTTCAGCGTTGCAAAACGCTGCTTCCGTGGCCGGTCTGATGATCACCACCGAAGTGATGATCGCTGACGCACCGGCCGACAACAAAGCCCCGGCAATGCCTGACATGGGCGGCATGGGCGGCATGGGCGGCATGATGTAATTCATCTGGTCGGCTTGAGCCAGAAAACCCCGGTCTCCGCAAGGAACCGGGGTTTTTTATTGGTTGCAGCCTTGCGGTTGCATTGAGTTTCGGGATTGCCGAAATTAAACTGAAATTTACAACACGGTTGCGCCGGTTGGCGCAACAACGGGGTAAGGCATGGCTGATACAGGCTACGAGATATTGATCGCCGACGACAACGAGACCAATCTTTGGCTACTGCGCGAGCAATTGTCGCAGTGGACGGAAGGCGTGGTTTTGGCAAGCGATGGTCGGGAGGCCTGGAATTTATTGGACCAACACCGCTTTGGCCTGGTGTTTCTGGATATGAATATGCCGTTTCTAAGCGGCTTGGATTTGATCGGCCGGTTACGGGCCAGTGCGGGCCCGAACTGCCGGACTCCGGTCGTTGCCGTAACCGCCCATGCCCAGGAAAGCCAACGGATTCAAGCCTTGGCAGCCGGATTCAATGATTATCTGGTCAAGCCGATTCGTCTGGCGCGGTTGCAGGAAATTGTAGCCCGCTGGCGGGTGGAGCCGGCGGGCGGCGCCGAGTATTACGCACAACAGCTTTTACGCAAAACTCAGGAAAACCGGCAACTCAGCCAAAGTTTGGCCGGTAAATTATTTGCCGAATTGCCGGCCCATCTGGCCGAGATAGAAGGATTCTTAGGCGATTCGGCAACTCGGCAGGCTTGGGAAGTCGTACATAAACTGCACGGTACCTTCTGTTTTTTCGATTTTGGGGATTGTTTGGCCGTGACCGAAAGTCTGGAGCAAGCGTTGTTGACCAATCAGCTCGAACAGGCGGGGAGGCATTTCGAGGCGTTGAAACAGAAGTCGGCTTGGCTGTTGCGTCACCAAGCGGCAGTCCTGCACTCTTTGGCGACCAAAGCGGCGGATGCTAATCCCCCGCCGTCTGCTAGAGGTTAGGCCGGCGGGAAAATTTCCGATTATTTCAATTCGTCCAACAGCGCTTGGGCGGCCTGTTGTTGTTGTTTGGAGCCTTTGGCGAGTACGTCTTCGGCAATGGTTTTGGCGGCATCGATGTCGCCCATATCGATATAGGCTTTAGCCAGGTCGATTTTGGTTTCGTATTCGTCCATGTCGGTCAGGTCGGATACGCCGACTTCGAATTTGTCGTCGCTGCTTGAACTGATAATTGGCGCGTCGAAATCGAATTCGAAATTGAAATCGTCGACAGCGTCCGGCGTTGCTTTATCGGACGCTGCGTCGGTTTTCGCATTCAGATTATCGAAGTCGGAGAAGTCGAAAGTTTCCAGTTTCAATTCCGATTCCAGATTCAACGGCGAATCGGTTTTGTTCGAGGCGCTTGCCAAATCGGGAGTCGCCAAATCCACGTCAAAGTTAAAATCGAAGCTATCGATCTCGGCCGGTTTTTCCGCCGGCGCCTCCGTTTGGGTTTCGGTGGTACCGAAGTCGGCGAAATCGAAGCTTTCGATGTCCGCCGCGGTTTGGTCCGCGACCGTCGCCTCTCTACCGGAAGCCGCCGGTTTTGGCGGTTCCAGGTCGAAATTAAAGTCGAAGCTTTCGATCGTATTGTCTGCAATGGCCGGGTTTTCGGCCGTTGCGGAACCGGTCTCGTCGGCAGGACTGGAGAATTCGATGGTTTCCAGAGCGATATCGTCGCTGGCGGCAACGGTCTTGGTTTTCTCGTCTGCGGCCGGCGCGGCAAAATCCAGGTTGAAGTCGAACGATTCGAAGTCGCTGCTTTCAATTACGGCCGATTCTTTGCTATCGGCGTCAGATGGCTTGTCGCCGGATAGGTCGTCTGAAATCGGGGTTTTGCTTTTTACTCCGCTGTCGAAGTCGCCTAAATCGAAGTCCAGGCCGTTATCGTCAAGTCCCGGATTTTTATCGAGATCCAGGTCCAGGTCCAGATTCGCCAATTCGTCATCCAATAATGCGAATACCGAATCGTCTTTCAGAGCGGCGGTATCGGTTTCGCCTAGGGAGGTTGTCGCGGAGGATTCGAACGATTCGCTGGCCGTTGCCGGGGCAGCGGCATCGCTGCCGAACAGCGGCGCATCCGGCGCGATCTCCTTGGCCATGTCGGCAATTTTTTTCCAGAACGGCTTGTCGGCTTTCTTGCCGGCATCTGCGAGCTCTTGGGCGTAGGCGCAGAAAGCATCCTTGTTTTCGCTGGCGTAGAAAATTTCCAGCAACTTCAGCTTGCATTCGTCGCGATGCGGTTGTTCCTGTATCGCGTGGCGGATCAGTTCTTCCGCCTGTTGGTAGCGGCCGTACGCCAGATAAACGTCGGCTTCCGAAATCGGATCGACTTCGTTTTGGTCGGTATCGAATGCGTCGAAATCGCTCGGCGTGAAATCGCTGATAAAAGAGCTTTCCCCGACCGTGCCGACGTCGTACTCGGACGTGTTGCTGATGTCCATGATCGGCACCGAGAGGCTGCTTTCGGAATCCGGCATCTGGATTTGGCTGGCCGAGGCGAACATGCTCTCGGTGTTGATACGTTCGTCGATATGGCGTTTACGCCACAGCAACCAGCCTAGTAAGCCGAGGATGCCGCAGCCCAATCCGCCGACTACCCAATAATAGGCGTCGGAGGAAAACAGGCCTTCCTCTTCGGGGACTGGCACGGGAGCGGGAGGCGGCGCAACTTTTACCACCGGTTTCGGTGCGGGCGCTGGTGCCGGTTGCACGGCCGGTTGTTCGGCTACCGGCGCGGTTGGCGGCGGAGTTTGTGCCTGAGGCTGAGCCGGGCTGGGTTCGGTTGCCGGCGGTGGCGTTGCCTGAGTAGGCGCCGGCGTGGTTTGGGTCTGTGCCGGAGCCGGAGCCTGTTTGTTGTTTTGTAGCGTGGCAAGCTGTTGGTCTTTCAACGCCAGCAACTGTTGCATCATGTTCAGTTGCTGTTCCAGCTTCTCGATGCGGGCCTGCAATTCCAGATCCTTGCCTTCGCCGGATGCCTCGGCCGCGCTTTCCGTGGTCGCGGTGGCGGCAGTCGAATGCGCACCGGATTTGGCTTTTCCGCCGACCACTGTATTCTCGGCAAGTTTCGCTTCCGACGGTGCGACCAGTTCCAGCGGTTTGGCCGGTTTTTCGGGGGCGGCCGGCTCGGCTTTCGCTACTTTGGTTGCCGGTTTGGATTCCGGCCGTACCGGCTGTGGAGCGGATGCCAGGCTCGGAACTTTTAATAGGGCGCCTTCTTTCAGCGAGTTGATGTTGCCGTTATTGAACGCATCGGGATTGGCTTTATGCAATGCATTCAGCATTTGTTGCGTCGGTACATTGCGTTCTTGGCCGAGCTGAGTAGCGATGCTCCACAGCGTGTCGGTTTTTTGCACCGGGCCGAATTCGCCGTCTGTGGCGATTGGCTGGCTAACGCTGTCGCCGAGTTCCGCTTTAACCGCTCGCCGCGGCGCCGGCCGGGTTTTCTTGGCCGGACGTGGCGGCTCGATTGCCTCTGCGGAGTAATCCGGCGCTTGGACCACCGGAATCGTGGCTTGGTTATAAGCCGTCGGCGGATCGATCAGCAGCGTGAATTCGCGGGTCATGCTGCCTTGCGGCCAGGAGACTTCCAACAAAAAATCCAGAAACGGTTCGGTCAGAACCTCGCGGGACGTGATTTTGACGACGATCGAGCCGTTGGCTTGCACCACCGGCTCGAATTTGACTTTCGACAGGAAATAGTTCCACACCACGCCGGCCTGGTCGAATTTTTCCGGCGGCGCCAGACGCACCGAAACATCGGCAGGGTTTTCGCTCGAGTCGACGGTTAGCTTGATTTCGGCATTAAGATGTTGGTTCAGCGCGGAATGCAATTGTATTTCGCCGATGCCGAGCGGCAGGGCGTTAACCGGTGCTAGCAGCGAGACAACCGCTAAAGCTTTAGTTAAATTGCTCACATTGCTTTCCTTCACTGGTGACACCTCGGTGCTATGACCTCACAAAAAACAGAGCTAAGCTTAGACTAGATGTAGCTTTTTACCAGGACTTCGGCGATCTGCACACTGTTAAGCGCCGCACCCTTTCTGACGTTGTCGCTGACCACCCACAAGTCTATTCCGCTCGGATGCGAGATGTCTTCGCGGATCCTGCCGACGAATACATCGTCGTGGCCGGAGGATTCGGTGACTGCCGTCGGGTAGCCGCCGTTCTCGCGTTCGTCCAGCAAGGTGACGCCGGGCGCCTGGCTCAGCAATTCGCGGACGCGTTCCACCGATATTTTCTGTTTGGTCTCGATATGTACCGCTTCGGAATGGCCGAAAAATACCGGTACCCGCACTGCGGTGGGGTTGACTTGTATATCGGCATCGCCCAGGATTTTTCGAGTTTCCCACACCATTTTCATCTCTTCCTTGGTGTAACCGTTGTCCATGAATACGTCGATTTGCGGCAACACGTTGAAGGCGATTTGCTTAGGATAAACGCTGGGCGAAACCGGTTTGGCATTCAACAGATTGGCGGTTTGCGTCGCCAATTCTTCGATCGCTTCCTTGCCGGTGCCGGATACGGCCTGGTAGGTAGCGACATTGATGCGGCTGATACCGGCCGCGTCGTAAATCGGCTTTAACGCCACCAGCATTTGTATCGTCGAGCAATTCGGGTTGGCGATGATGCCGCGGTTTTTGTAATCCGCGACTTTTTCCGGGTTGACTTCCGGCACTACCAGCGGGATGTCGTCGTCGTAGCGGAATTGCGAGGTATTGTCGATCACGACGCAACCGGCTGCGGCGGCTTTGGGTGCATATTCGGCCGAAACCGAAGCGCCTGGCGAGAACAAGCCGATCTGCACCTTGGAAAAGTCGAACGTGGCCAAGTCCTCGACGACCAACGATTCGCCTTTGAACGGAATCCGCTTTCCGGCCGAACGCTCGCTGGCCAGCGCATAAACTTTGCCGACCGGGAAATTGCGCTCTTCCAAAATTGAAATCATGGTTTCGCCGACCGCGCCGGTGGCGCCGACGACCGCTACATCGTAGGTTTTAGACATCGTGGTTTATCCTTGTAAAGCTTTGAGAACGGCGTTGCCCATTTCGGCCGTGCTGACTTGGGTCGTGCCGGCGGAGTAGATATCGGCGGTGCGCACATTGGCATCCAGCGCGGTATTGACCGCCGCTTCGATGCGCTCGGCCGCTGCGGGTTGGTTGAAGGTGTACCTCAGCATCATCGCCACCGACAAAATCGTGGCCAGCGGGTTGGCGATGCCTTGGCCGGCAATATCCGGCGCCGAACCGTGGATCGGTTCGTACATGCCCTTGGCGTTGGCGTCCAGCGAAGCCGACGGCAGCATGCCGATGGAACCGGTCAGCATCGCCGCGATATCGGATAAAACGTCGCCGAACATGTTGGTCGTGACGATGACGTCGAACTGTTTCGGCGCCCGCACCAATTGCATCGCCGCATTGTCGACGTACATGTGGCTCAGTTGAACGTCGGGGTAGTCTTTGCCGACCTCGGCCATCACGTTGCGCCATAATTCGGTGACTTCGAGCACGTTGGCCTTGTCGACCGAACACAGTTTCTTACGGCGCTTTTGGGCGATGCGGAATGCCGAATGGGCAATGCGGCGAATTTCCGATTCGCTGTAAATCTCCGTATTCAGGCCGACTTTTTCGCCGGATTCGGCAACGTGGATACCGCGCGGTTGGCCGAAGTAGATACCTCCGGTCAATTCGCGGACGATCATCAGGTCCAGGCCGGCGACTACTTCCGGTTTCAGCGTCGAGGCGTGCACCAATTGCGGGTACAAAATCGCCGGCCGCAAGTTGGAAAACAGATTCAACTCGGAACGGATGCCGAGCAAGCCGCGTTCCGGCCTGATCGCGTGGGCCAACGGTTCCCATTTCGGGCCGCCGACCGCACCGAGCAGCACTGCGTCGGCGTTCTTGCACAGGTTCAAGGTTTGTTGCGGCAGCGGCGTGCCGAAGGCGTCGTAAGCGGCGCCGCCGACCAGTGCAGACTCGAAGTTCAGGCCGAGGCTCATGTCGGCGTTGATAAAGTTCAACACCTTCAGCGCTTCGGCGACGATTTCCGGGCCTATGCCGTCACCCGGTAACACGGCGATTTTTTTCGGCATCAATCGACCTTATTACCGTGGCTCAAGCTTCTCTGAATAGCCAGGGTGCGCGTTTGGCGCGTTCCGCTTCGTAGGCCTTGATTTTGTCGGCGTGTTGCAAGGTCAGCGCGATGTCGTCCAGGCCGTTCAGCAAGCGGTAGCGGCGGTTTTCGTCGACGCTAAAGCCGATAGATTCGCCGCTCGGCGTCGTGATGGTTTGCGCTTGCAGATCGATGGTCAATTGGTAACCGTCGCCGAGCTCCTTGAACAAGCGGTCTACCGTTTCCGCAGGCAACACGATAGGCAAAATGCCGTTTTTGAAGCAATTGTTGAAGAAGATGTCGGCGAAGCTCGGCGCAATAATGGCGCGGAAACCGTAATCTTCCAGCGCCCACGGCGCGTGTTCGCGCGAAGAGCCGCAGCCGAAGTTTTCCCGGGTCAACAAGATTTGCGCCCCTTGGTACTGCGGTTGGTTCAGCACGAAGTCTTTATTTAACGGCCGGTTGCTGCAATCCATTTCCGGCTCGCCGCGGTCCAGATAACGCCATTCGTCGAACAAATACGGGCCGAAACCGGCGCGGCGGATGGATTTCAAAAACTGTTTCGGAATGATGGCATCGGTATCGACGTTGGCTCGATCCAGCGGTGCAACCAAAGCGGTCAAAGTGGTAAAAGCCTGCATCGTTTAAGCCTCCTCGGCGACATTGACAAAGTGGCCGGCAATCGCCGCCGCGGCGGCCATCGCTGGGCTGACCAAATGGGTGCGGCCGCCGTAGCCTTGGCGGCCTTCGAAGTTACGATTGGAGGTCGACGCGCAATGCTCGCCGGCGTCGAGTCTGTCGGCGTTCATCGCCAAGCACATTGAGCAGCCCGGTTCGCGCCATTCGAAATCGGCCGCGATGAAGATTTTGTCCAGACCTTCGGCTTCGGCTTGCTGTTTGATCAGGCCGGAACCGGGTACCACCAACACTTGCTTGACCGAGGCCGCTTTTTTGCGGCCTTTGATCGCTGCGGCAGCGGCGCGCAAGTCTTCGATGCGCGAGTTGGTGCAGGAGCCGATAAATACTTTGTCCAGCTTGATGTCGGTGATTCTTTGGCCGGCCTGCAAGCCCATGTAGGTCAAGGCGCGCTCGATACTTTGTTTTTTGACCGGATCGGCTTCTTGCGCCGGGTCGGGAATGCTGGCATCGACCGGCAATACCATTTCCGGCGAGGTGCCCCAGCTGACTTGCGGTTTGATCGCGGCCGCGTCGAATTCGATAACTTTGTCGAACTTGGCGTCGGTGTCGGAATGCAGTTTTTCCCAGTAACGCACGGCCATGTTCCAGTCTTCGCCTTTCGGCGAATACGGGCGGTCGCGGTAGAACTCGATGGTTTTTTCGTCGCAGGCGATCAAGCCGGCACGGGCACCGGCTTCGATAGCCATGTTGCAGACCGTCATTCGGCCTTCCATGCTCAGCGCACGAATTGCGTCGCCGCCGAATTCGATGGTGTAACCGGTGCCGCCGGCGGTGCCGATCCGGCCGATGATCGCCAACACAATGTCTTTGGCGGTGACGCCGGGGCCGGTTTTGCCGTTGACCTTGATCAACATGTTTTTGGCTTTCTTTTGTACCAGAGTCTGCGTTGCCAGCGCGTGTTCGACTTCCGAGGTGCCGATACCGAACGCCAACGCGGCAGATGCGCCGTGAGTCGAGGTGTGCGAGTCGCCGCAGACCACGGTCATGCCGGGCAGGGTGGCGCCTTGTTCCGGACCGACCACGTGGACGATGCCTTGGCGAATGTCGGCCATGTCGAATTCGGTAATGCCGAATTCGGCGCAGTTGTTTTCCAAGGTCTGGACTTGCAACCGCGAAACCGGGTCGGCGATGCCTTGGGCGCGGCCCGATGTCGGCACGTTATGGTCGGCCACAGCCAGGTTACGTGCCACGCGCCAGGGTTTGCGGCCCGAGATGCGCATGCCGTCGAAGGCTTGCGGCGAAGTCACTTCGTGCAATAACTGGCGGTCGATGTAAATCAAGCACGAGCCGTCGTCTTCGGTGTGGACGACGTGGTCGTCCCACAATTTGTCGTATAAGGTTTTACCTGCCATCTTAATTTCTCTCTGCTGTGGTACGCATTTATGCCGTTTCGGCTATGCGTGCCGTAATCTAAAAGGTACGCGTTATTAAGCCAATGCCGCGAATAGCTTGTCGGTAATGTCCTGCACCGAGCCGACGCCGGCAATCGACGCGAATTTGGCTGTTTGGCCGGCGGCCGAATAAAAGCCCACCAGCGGTTTGGTTTGCTCGTGGTAGACACTCAGGCGCTTACGCACGGTTTCTTCCCGGTCGTCGTCGCGTTGGATCAAAGGCTCGCCGGTAACGTCGTCGATACCGTCCTGTTTCGGCGGATTGAACACGACGTGGTAACTGCGGCCGGAAGCCGGATGCACGCGGCGGCCGCTCATGCGTTTGATGATTTCCTCGTCATCGACGGCGATTTCGACGACGTAATCCAGTTCGACGCCCATTTTTGCCAAGCCTTCGGCTTGGGCGATGGTGCGCGGAAAACCGTCCAGCAAAAAGCCGTTTTTGCAGTCGTCTTGCGCAATGCGCTCCTTGATCAAGCCCAGAATAATCTCGTCGGAGACCAGACCGCCGCTATCCATGACTTTCTTGGCTTCGATGCCCAGCGGAGTGCCTTCGCGGACTGCGGCGCGCAACATGTCGCCGGTGGAAATTTGCGGGATGCCGTATTTCTCGGTGATGAACTGGGCTTGGGTGCCTTTACCGGAACCTGGGCTGCCTAACAGGATAATGCGCATATCGATAACTCCGAGCGTGAAAAAGGCATTCCGCCTCTGATATGGTGAATCGGTCCGGGATCTAAGCCAAACTTTGGCGCAGTCGCCGGAAAAAGCCCGACATTTTAGCGCAATTGCCATGCAAACGCCCAAAACTTCCGGAGCGGTTGGTTTTCGGCGGGCAGGTTCGAATGGCTGGCGTAGCCGGCGACAGTTCAGGTCGGTTCGGGCGGTGTCAGGTGTTGGCTGAGCAGCGCGAACTCGGCCAAGGATATGGCTTCCGCACGCAGAGTGGCGTCGATGCCCAATTCGGCAAATGTCGGTTCGCTGATCAGATTTTTCAACGAATTGCGGATGGTCTTGCGCCGCTGCGAGAACGCTTGGCTGACTAACTGGTTAAAGCCGTCCATATCGGCGACGGCGACCGGCGGCTCGGCATAAGGCGCCAGCCGGACAATGGCCGACATTACGGCCGGTATCGGATCGAAGCTTTCCGGCGGCACGTCGAACAACCATTCCGCCTCGCAGTAATACTGCATCATCACACTGAGCCGACCGTACTTTTTACTGCCCGGCTCCGCGCAAATCCGATCCACCACTTCTTTTTGCAGCATGAAATGCATGTCTTCGATGCAGTTGCAGTCTTCCAGCAAATGAAACATCAGTGGCGTCGAGATGTTGTAGGGCAGATTGCCAATCACCCGCAATTTTTCGCCGGCTGCAGCCAAACCGCTGAAATCGAAATTCAGCGCGTCCGCGCTGTGGATGGTCAGGTTGGCGTTGCCCTTGAATTGCTGTTGCAGCCGCGCCACCAAGTCCCGGTCCAATTCGACCACGTCCAGTTTTACGCCGCTGTCCAGCAATGGCTTAGTCAGCGCCCCCAGGCCGGGGCCGATCTCGACCCAGTGCTCGCCCGGCTGCGGATGGGCGTAATCCAAAATGTCGTGGATGATTCGGTAATCTTGCAGAAAGTTTTGGCCGAAGCGTTTGCGGGCGGTGTGGGTCATGAAAGGTTAATGTGGAGTTGTGAAATATGGATTCAACGAATTAATTTAGGCCGCTGATGTTTTGCAATTTATCCAATAGTCGTTTGGCGTTAGGGGCTTTCGAAGAAACTTTTCGGGGATCGAGATTTTCCAAAATCGCGAAGGAATCGTTACCTTTGCTGTAGGGCTGTTTATTGGTTAAATGGCGAGTGGACTCGCGGAGTTGGCGATAAACATTTTCTTTGTCAAGTCGCTCCACATTGACTGGCGCTGTTAATGAATTTTTGTTAAACCCTTTTCCGAAGTATTTCGACAAGCTTTCTTGATCTGCAAAGAACCAGTTTTCCATGCACTCGACCATGAAATGGAGCTGGTCGTCTGTCACCTTTTCTGGACAATCCCACTTATCGCCTGATCTATGTTTTACGTGTTGCCAATAACCTTGGTTATCTGTTATCGAGAATGCCGATTCGCTATCTACCAGGAGTATAAAGATGTCTCCCGGTTGTGCTTTTCTAATAGCTAAGCAGAAATCGTCGTAGGCAAATCGTCTCGATCCGCAAGCAACTACGCGAGGCCGGCGACTACCTAAGCCATACGCTTCGAAAAATCGGCCAAATCCTCTGCGACATGCGTCGTTTAAACGCTTGTGTCCGCCGCCTTCAACAAAAATACGGAACTCTGGGTGTTTGTTTACCACCGATTTCCTCCGATGTGGCCACTCTGGCGCATTTGGCCTAAAGTGTATTTTTGGAGCCAATCGTCCAATTGATTGCTGTTCAGTCGCTGCATTGAGGTAGTTTCGCCATCCTTCTCAAAGGTAACCACTTCGTCGGGCGTGTTTGTGAATTCATCGACCAGAAGATCTGAATGGGTTGTTACCACGAGTTGTGTGCGCTCGCTGGCTTCTCGTAGAAGTTTCGCCAGTTCTGCTAACGCGTCAGGGTGTAAACCGAGCTCTGGTTCTTCGATGCAAATGAGTGGCGGTGGTGTAGGGTGGCAAAGAATGGCTAGTAGGCACATGAATCTTAGCGTGCCGTCGGAAAGGCGTGTGGCAGGGATGGAGAATCGCCCTTCATGCAGGAATACCTGTGCAGCAGCTCCCTCAATGTTTACACCAAAGTCGGTGATAGTTGGATATAGGGCTCGTAGGGCTTCCAAAATGCGTTCTTTCGGCGTAGGTTGATTATGTAAGTTATTCAAAATCAAGCCGAGATTTAGGCAATCTTCTCTCAGGAAGTCTGTTTCTAACGCAGTGGATTGATATTTGCGAGGATGCGTGTCGCGTCCGAATGACCATTCTCTGTAGATTTTGATTCGGCTGAAACGATCCCCTAACCAAGTGAGTTCGGGGTAGTTTTCAGGATCCCGTCGTTGGGCGAGGATCGATTTTTCTGGGTCTATGTCCTCGCGTTTTAAGCGCCGCTTGTTACCAGGATTGTCAGGATCCCCGGCATTAATCATAGGAAAGCCATTTTGATAAAAAAAATAAAATCGCGGATTGTCATGCCCAGGCAGAGGATTTTCGTTTTCAATTCGTTCGTCAATAATCTCAAATCGTCTGTTAATTGAAGCGAAATCGAGTTTATATCGGAGATTCATTTCAGCGTAACGATTTCGCGAAGCCGCTGAGCGACAAACAACAGCTTCTATAGAGCTAGCTTCGCCTTTATTAGCACCCTTCCAAATCCAATCATCAACCACACCACCTCCTTCCCGTATCGAGCCTGCAATACCTCGGGGTGTGGATTGCAATAAACCAATAGCTTCAATTAAGTTGGATTTTCCACTGCCGTTGTGGCCGATCAAAATATTAAGCGGTTTTAGATCGATGGTTTCGTCTTGAAATGACAGGAGGTTTTTCAGTCGAATTTTTTCCAAAAACATTTGTGCGCTCGTAAAGTTGGGTGTTTCTTAGTTGTCTACTAATCGATCATATCCAACGCCGTCCGCAACGCAAATTGCAAACTGCCGAGCTCGGCTTTGCCGGTGCCGGCCAGTTCCAGCGCGGTGCCGTGGTCGACCGAGGTGCGGACGATGGGCAGGCCTAGCGTGACGTTGACGGCTTGGCCGAAGCCTTTGTATTTCAAGACCGGTAGGCCCTGGTCGTGGTACATGGCCAGCACGGCGTCGGCATGGTCCAAATACTTGGGGGTAAACAAGGTGTCGGCCGGCAATGGACCGTACAAATGGATGCCCTCGCTGCGCAGGCGCTCCAGAGTGGGTTCGATGATTCTGATCTCTTCGTGGCCGAGGTGGCCGTTTTCGCCGGCGTGGGGATTCAGGCCGCACACCAGGATTCGCGGCTCGGCGATGCGGAAACGTTGGCGCAAATCGCTGTCCAGTACTCTGACGACTCGGCTTAAAGACTCGTTCGTAATCGCGGCGCTGACCTGGGCCAACGGCAGGTGGGTAGTGGCCAGGGCTACCCGCAAGCCCGGCGTCGCCAGCATCATGACCGGATCGGCGCCGCACAGTTCGGCGATGAACTCGGTATGGCCGCTGAAGCGGAAGCCGGCATCGTTGATCGCTGCTTTATGCACCGGCCCGGTAACCATCGCCGAGAAGGTGCCGCTCAGGCAGCCCAACGTCGCTTGGCGGATGGTTTCCAGCACGTAGTGGCTGTTGTCGGGATTGAGTCGGCCGCAAACTGCCGGCGCGCCTAGTTTTAGCGGCAATACCGTCAGCGTGCCCGGCTGGTGTTGGGTGGCGGGTGGTTGTTCGATGTCGAACAGTTCGATGGTTAGCGGCAGGCCGAGCTTTTCTGCACGTTGAGCCAGCAGTTCCGGATCGGCCACGGCGACGGGCCGGCACGGGAGTTGGTGTTGTACCAGTTGTACGGTTAAATCCGGGCCGATGCCGGCCGGTTCGCCCGGGGTTAAAGCTATTCTGGGTATCGTCATAGTGGTTTCCCCCGAATCGGGCGCATCAGGCCGGGCGGTGGCCGCTCAACGGGCTTGGGCCCGAAGATCAGACCGGATTGTGTTCCTGGCAGATTTTTTGGCTGTCTTCGATGCTGAGTTTTTCTTGGGTCAGCAGGCAAAAAAAGCCGCCGTCTTTTTCGCTGAAATTTCGGCAGGTCTTGCAGACTCCGAACGATTGCGACTGGTTGGCTTTTTGTAGCGCAGTCAAGGCTTGTTGGAACACGTTGGTGTCTGAAGGCGGCGCCTCGCTATGCTGCAAAATTGCCGTGGCGCTGGTGAACAGGTCGGAGGGGCGGGCTTGTTTAAGAATTTCAACGCCGTCCGGCAGCAAATGCAGGTGTACTACACGTTTATCGTTAGTATCCGGCGTTTTGCCGATGTAGCCTTTTTTTTCCAAAATGATCAGCGATTGCGAAACGGTACCGCGCGTCATGCCCAGGTAATTGGCAACCGCGGCCGGCGTGTTGCTATATTTGTTACAGCGCGATAGGTAGTTCAGTACTTGGAAATGTACCGGTTGCATGCCCAGTTCGGTGCATTTTTTCCGTTCTTCCGAGCGGATTAACGTGGTCATGCACTCAATAAGTTCATAAATATCAGTCTGTTGCATAAATTGAATTCTGTTCGAGGCGCATAAGGTTGACAAGGACGCCTATCAAGCGGTAAATTGATAGCGAATCGAAACTTTAATTTATAACATTCGGCCTGGAGTCAACAAGTTGTAATTTTACCATGGGAATCCGCGGCACTGCCCGTTGTGGTCTTTTATGGTTTAATGCACCAAGTTGGCTCTTTTTTTAACTTGCGGATGGCGGGGAATTTAGATGAAAAAAACAACGATAAGACTGCGTAAAAATTTACTGGCGAGTTCCATCATCATGCTCTTGTCGTCCGGAGTGGCGCTGGCCAAGAGCGACGATATGCACCAAATCTATCAAGACAATTGCGCGAGCTGCCACGGCTCCGACCACGGCGGGTATTTGGCGCCGGCGCTGAACGCGGACACTTTGAAGGGCCGCAGCCCGACCGCGTTGCGCACCATCGTCATGGCCGGCAGTTTCGATACGCTGATGCCTCCTTTCTACGGCAGATTGAGCGACGACGAGATTCGCGGGGTGATCAAGCACTTGCAGTCAACCCCGAAACAACCGAATCCGGCCTGGACCATAGACGACATGAAAAATTCGTTGAAAGTCTACGTCAAAGACGAGAGCACCTTGCCTAGCAAGCCGACTTTCCAGATCGACGATAAATTCGAAAATCTGATCGGCGTTGCTGCGCGCGGCAAATATGGCCGCGGCGAAGGTTCCAAAGCCATTTTCATTAACAGCGCGACCCATCAGAAAGTCGGCGAGGTTGCGACCGGCACTGCGGCGCACATTATCGACTTCAACCCGGCCAATCCGCGTTGGGCTTACGTCAAAACCGACACCGCCGAGATTTTCAAAGTCGATTTGTACTCGATGAAAGCGGTACGCAGTATCAAAACCGGCTGGAACGGCCCCGGCATGGGCGTTTCCCGCGACGGCAAATACATCATGGCCGGTTCTTTCGTGCCGCATAACGCTGTGATCCTGGATGCCGATACGCTAGAGCCGTTGAAAACCTTCGAACTGGAAGGTATCGATCCCGACGGTAAACACGTGTCCTCGGATTCCGGCATGATCATCGGCACCCCTTACGCGGACATCTTTGCGATTGCGTTGGAAAATGCCGGCCAAGTCTGGATTGTCGATTACAAGAAAGACGGCTTCCCGGTCACCAAAATCGAAAAAGTCGGCCGCCACTTGCACGATGCCTTCCTGACCCACGGTGGCAAAAAACTGATGGTGGCATCCTATGACGACAGCATCGTCGCCGCCATCGATCTGGAAGAACGCAAGCTGATCAAACAATTGCCGGCCGGTTGCGTGCCGCACGTCGGCGGCGGATCGGCGGTCAAAGTCGATGGCCGTACCTTGGGCTTCGGCACCAACTTCGGCGACTGCGACAAGATGGTCGTCAGCGTTTGGGACTTGGACAAAATGGAAGTGGTCAAGCAAGTGCCGGTTTCCGGCGGCACCGAGTCGCCTGCCGCTCATGCCAATGCGCCTTACGTCGCTGTGGACATCATCAGCAAGGACAGACGTGCCCGTACCGTGCAGTTGATCGACAAAAAATCGCTCGAAGTGGTTAAAACCTTGGATGTCGGCGGCCACGCCTACTTCCCGGAATACAGTGCCGACGGCAAATTCCTGTACATCTCCGCCGGCTACAATGGCGACGAAGTCGTGGTCTACGATTCCAACAGTCTGCAAAAAGTAGCTTCCATTCCGATGGAAAGCCCAGCCGGGATTTTCTCCAGAGGTCGTGTCAAGTACATGACTCGCGGTTTGTCGCCTGACGAGATGGAGCAACACAAATGAAAATAGCCCGTTACAGTGCAATGGTGTTGGCCGGCATGTTCGCCGCCAATGCCCAGGCGGTTAGCTTATATGTCGGCCAGTACAAAGCCGGTGTGGTGTGTGCGCAATGCCACGGTATCCGCATGCCGAGCGCGGACGCGCCGTTTCCGCCGTTAGGCGGACGCGATCCGGAATATTTGAAAACCGCGATCAAGCAATACCGCGATAAGACTCGCAAGTCGGACATCATGAACGCGATAGCCGGTTCGTTGACCGATAGCGAGATTGCCGATATTGCCGCTTATTACGGCAGCGTCAAGCCTTAAGCGATGCGGCTCGCCTGGGTACTCGGCGTGTTTTGTTTCGGCGTCTGCGCCGACGAGCCGGGTGCTGCTCGCCAGCAGGAACTGGAGAATATGCTGAAGCACGACTGCGGTTCCTGCCACGGTTTGCCGCCGAAAGGCGGATTGGGGCCTTCGTTGATGCCGGACGCCTTGGCCGGCAAAAACGATGCGTTGTTGTTCGATGCGATTCGTAACGGCCGGGCCGGCACCGCAATGCCGTCTTGGCGCCCGTTTTTGAACGATGCCGAGATCAGATGGATGGTTGGTCGTCTGCGCCAACGCTGAAGCCGGCATCGCTTTCGGTTTTGCGCAACCGGACTCCGCCCTTTTGCGGATTTGTTGGAACGGAAAAATTTCGGAACAGGGTCTTCATGAAACTTTTGGCTGCCGCACTGTTGTCTACGCTCGCAATCGCCGGCTCGGCATGCGCCGATTTGCGCGCTACCGGGGACTTGGGCGTCGTAATCGAGCGTGAGGCGGGTACGATTCAAGTCGTCAACACTACTAAGCCGGCCATGCTGAGCCGCATCGAAGGTCTGGGCGATTTGTCGCACGCCTCGGTAGTATTCTCCCGCGACCAACGCTACGCCTATGTGTTCGGCCGTGACGGCGGACTGACCAAAATCGATCTGCTGCAGGACAAAATCGACAAACGGATCGTGCAGGCCGGTAACAGTATCGGCGGCGCGATTTCGCAAGACGGCAAGGTCATCGCCGTTTCCAATTACACCCCGGGCGGCGTCAAACTGTTCGACGCGGTGACGTTGGAAGCCTTGGCCGAGATTCCCGCGGTATACGGCGACGAAAACAAGTTATCCAAAGTCGTCGGCTTGGTCGATGCACCGGGCCAGCGCTTTGTCTGCAGCCTGTTCGATGCCAACGAAATCTGGCTGATCGACGCCAAAAATCCGCGCCAACCCGGCGTCAAGAAATTCAAGGACGTCGGCAAGCAACCTTACGATGCATTGTTGAGTCCCGATGGCCATTATTACGCCGCCGGTTTGTTTGGCGAAAAAGGCTTGGCGCTGCTGGACTTGTGGCAACCGGAGCAAGGCGTGCAGCATATTCTGGACGACTACGGTAAGGACGACGAGCAATTGCCGGTCTACAAAATGCCGCATCTGGAAGGCTGGACCATGGTTGGCGACTGGCTGTTCGTACCGGCGGTCGGTCGGCACGAAGTGTTGGTCGTCGACAAGCACGACTGGTCTCTGCTGAAGCGGATTCCGCTGGCGGGCCAACCGGTGTTCGTCAGCGCCCGCCCCGACGGCCGGCAAGTTTGGGTGAATTTCGCTTTTCCGGATAACCAGACGCTGCAGGTTATCGATGTCAAGGATTTGAATGTCGTCAAGACTCTGCAACCCGGAAAAGCCGTGCTGCATATGGAATTCAGCCCACGCGGCGAAGCGGTATGGCTGGCGATACGCGACGACGACCGGGTCGCCGTTTACGATACCGAGACTTTCGCTGAGATTTCGCGGCTGCCGGCGCAGAAGCCCAGCGGCATATTCTTTACCGACCGTGCCAATCGGATAGGTTGGTAACCATGTTGGCGCAGTTGCAACCCTTGCACAAACACTTGTTGAACGATTATCAGCAGGACTTTCCGCTGAGTCCGACCCCGTATCGCGATATCGCCGAGCAACTCGGCGTCAGCGAGGATGAAGTGTTGCATGCCTTCGAGGAGTTATCCGCCCAACGCATGATCAGCCGGATCGGCCCGGTGATCGCGCCGAACAGCATCGGCAGTAGCGCTTTGGTGGCGATGGCGGTGCCGGAGCACGATTTGGCGCGTGTCGCCGAACTGGTCAGTGCCTATCCGGAAGTCAACCATAACTATGAGCGGGAAAATCGGTTCAATCTGTGGTTCGTCGCGGTCGCCGACGACGAACCGCAGCTAAACGCGGTGATTGCCGAGATCGAAACTCGCAGCGGTTATCCGGCGATGACATTGCCGATGCTGGCGGATTACTTCATCAACCTGGGCTTCGAGATGAATCTACATGATTGAGACCGCCGACCAGCATTTGATTAACGCAGTGCAGGCCGGGCTACCGATCGCGGCGCGGCCCTATGCCGTGATCGGCGAACGTTTGGGGCTGACCGAACAGGAAGTTATCGAGCGTCTGGCCCGGTTGCGGGCGCAGGGTCTGATCAAGCGCTGGGGGGTGGTGGTCAAGCATCGCCAACTCGGCTATCGCGCCAACGCGATGATCGTGATGGACGTGCCGGACGAACGGGTTAGCGATGTCGGCGCCTTGCTCAGCCAGCAGGCTTGCGTCAATTTGTGTTATCAACGCCCGCGCCAGGGCGAGGTCTGGCCGTACAACCTGTACTGCATGATTCACGGTAAAAGCCGCGAAGTGGTATTGGAACAGTGGGCTGAGTTGCGCCATGGTTGCGCGCTGACCGGGTATGCCTACGAAGTATTGTTCAGCCGGCGCTGCTTCAAGCAACGCGGCGCGTTGTATTCGCTGCGTGCCGCTTTACCGGTGCAGCCCGGCGGCGGACAGGGTCAGCCGACATTCGAAATTCATTCGAGCTGACCGCTATGGATCCCTCCGATAAAGCCATTGTTAACCGGCTGCAGCAAGGCTTCCCCATCTGCGACTCGCCTTTTCGTTACGTCGCCGAAGAGCTGGGTATAGCCGAATCCGAATTGTTGGCCCGGTTGCAAACCATGCTGGCCGAAGGCGTGCTGTCGCGTTTCGGGCCGATGTACCATGCCGAACAAATGGGTGGGGCACTGACGCTGGCAGCGTTGAAAGTGCCTGACGATCGGTTCGACGAAGTGGCGGAAATCGTCAACGCCTTTCCGGAAGTCGCTCACAACTATGCGCGTAACCATGTTTTGAATATGTGGTTTGTATTGGCCACCGAGAAGCCGGAACAGGTATTTGCCGTAATCGGCCGGATTGAGGACGCGACCGGTTTGGCCGTCTACAATATGCCGAAAATCAGCGAATACTATGTCGGCTTGCAATTGGAAGCGTGATGAATATTGATGCGGTCGACCGCCAAATTATCCAAGCTACCCAGGCCGGTTTGCCGTTGGTGGCGCAGCCCTATCAGGCGGTCGCCGAGGAGTTGGGCTTACCTGTCGAAGATGTTATGCAGCGGCTGGCACGGATGCAGCGAGACGGGATCATCCGCCGCATCGCCGCGGTGCCCAACCACTACAAACTGGGCTACCGTTACAACGGCATGACGGTTTGGGATGTTGCCGATCGCTACGTCGACAGTCTGGGGCCGAAAGTGGCCGAATTGCCATTCGTCAGCCATTGTTACCAACGGCCGCGGCATTTGCCGGACTGGCCCTACAATCTGTTCGCGATGGTGCATGGCAAGACCGAACAAGACGCCGAGCGGCAGGTGGCGGCCATCGCCGATTTATTGGGCGAGCGGGCCCGCAGCCATGAAGTGCTTTACAGCACTAAAATTCTGAAAAAGACCGGCCTGCGCATCGGGGGATAACCATGTTCCGTCTCAGCCAATACATGCGCGAAGTGCTGGCGCCGACGCCGTTGCAGCCGGCGCGCAAACCGTCCGGGCCGGTCGTGATCTGGAATCTGATCCGGCGTTGCAATCTGACCTGCAAGCATTGCTATACCACTTCCGCCGATATCGATTTCCCCGGCGAACTGACGACACCGGAAATCTACGCAGTAATAGACGACTTGAAAGCGTTCAAGGTGCCGGTGTTAATTCTGTCCGGCGGCGAACCGTTGCTGCATCCCGATATTTTTGCGATATCGCAACGCGCTCGCGATATGGGGTTTTACGTAGCATTGTCCAGCAACGGCACATTGATCAACGCCAGCAACATCGAGCAAATTGCAGCTATCGATTACCAATACATCGGTGTCAGCCTGGACGGCATGCGCGAGGCGCACGATAAATTTAGGCAGAAACAAGGCTCTTTCGATGCCTCGCTGGCCGGCATCCGTCTATGCCGCGACCACGGCATCAAGGCCGGAGTGCGTTTTACGTTGACGCAAGATAACGCCCACGATTTCGGCGCATTGTTGCAGTTGATGGATGACGAGGATATCGACAAGTTTTATTTGTCGCATCTGAATTACGGCGGTCGCGGTAACAAGAACCGTAAGGATGACGCGGAGTTTCAATTGACCCGCAACGTGATGGATGCCTTGTTCGAGAAATCGCTGAGCTGGGAACAGCAAGGTCTGCATCGGGAGGTCGTCACCGGCAATAACGATGCCGATGCCGTGTATTTCCTGCACTGGGTCAAGCGGCGTTTTCCGGAGCGGGCCGAACATATCCGGGCCAAACTGCAGCAATGGGGCGGCAATGCCTCCGGTGTCAATGTGGCCAATATCGATAACTTGGGCAATGTCCATCCCGATACCTTCTGGTGGCATTACGGCTTGGGTAACGTGCGGAAGCGGCCGTTCTCCGAGATTTGGCAGGATACCTCGGACCCGTTGATGGCCGGCCTGAAAGCTTCGCCGCGGCCGTTGCAGGGGCGTTGCGGTAGTTGCGGCTATCAGTCTATCTGCAATGGCAACACCCGGGTCCGGGCGCAGCAATTGACTGGCGATTTTTGGGCGGAAGATCCGGGTTGCTATTTGGTTGACGAGGAAATTGCCGGCTAAGAGGCGCAGCTAAATCCTGCTGCTGCCGGTGCGTTTAACGCATTAATGCGCACGGCAGGCTCCACAACAGCGTCGCCGAATGCGGCGAATCGAAATCGACTTCGAGGCGGGTCAAAGAGGCTTTTTTGATGCATAGCACATCGGCCGACGTATTCAGCAATTGGGCGATGCACTCCGAAAAATCCGGTTCGTGGCCGACTAACCATATGTCCTCTCCGCCGTGGTTTGCCAGCAAGTTCAATTGTTCCCGAATTTGATGCGGGGCTGCGCCGATCGCCAGCCAATCGGTACTCTGCGCAGCGGGGCAGCCGGGTAAATAGGCGTGGAGTAGATCGGCCGTTTGTTGGGCGCGCAACACCGGGCTGCAAAACAGGTTTCCGGGGATAAGTTGGTTTCTTTCGCAGAAGGCGGCCAGCCGTTTGACCTGTTTAATCCCTTTGTCGGTAAGCGCCCGGTCTGTATCGGCTTTTGCCAGGCTGTGTTCTTGCGCGGTGGCGTGTCTCAGAAACGTGATCAGCATTAGTAAAGCCCTCGGTTGCTCCGGAAACGGTGTCCGATTTTACTGCGATTTGCGTTGGCGGTGGATTAAAGCGTTTAGCTGATTTCCAGCGGTACAATAATTGTTGACCAAAATACTGGGGATAGTCATAATTCCCTACCCATTCAATTGCTTAAGAGTTTTATATGGCAGATCCAATTGTATTTACCGATAGCGCTGCGCAAAAAGTCGCGGGTTTGATTCAAGAAGAGGGTAACGACAATCTTAAACTGCGGGTTTATATCAGTGGCGGCGGCTGTTCCGGCTTCCAGTACGGCTTTACTTTCGACGAAGAAGTGAACGAGGACGATACGCAAATCGTCAACGGCGGAGTCACCGTGTTGATCGATTCGATGAGCATTCAGTACCTGAACGGCGCGGAAATAGACTACAAGGAAGATTTGTCGGGGGCGCAGTTCGTGATTCGCAATCCCAACGCCACGACCACTTGCGGTTGCGGCTCGTCGTTTTCAGCTTAATCCTGGCCCGCCCGGGTAAATTCCTCCTAAAATCACGGGCGCTTTGGCGCCGGTGACGCTACAAAGGTTACCCGGCAAGCCGTTCAGGGTTTGCCGGGCCAGCCAAGCAAACGCAATCGCTTCGACGTGATCCGGATCGATGCCGATGGTTGCCGTCGATGCGACCGGAAGCCGCATGTTTTCCGCCAACAAGCGCAATAAATGCCGGTTATGGGCCCCTCCGCCGCAAATGAACACTTGATTAGTTTCGGGAGCGTGCTGGCGAATGGCTGCTGAGATGGTGTCCGCGCTGAATTGGCACAGCGTCGCTTGAACGTCTTGTGCCGGTAATTCGCCGAATGCTTCGATTTTCTGTTGCAGCCAGGCGGCAGAAAAATACTCTTTGCCGGTGCTTTTCGGTGGCGCTAAGCGGAAATACGGATCGTCTTTCAATTTAGTTAACAGCTCTTGATTGGTTCGTCCGCTGGCCGCCCAGTCGCCACCAGGATCGAACACGCCCGAATGGTGTTGTTGATACCAATAGTCGAGCAATCCATTGCCGGGGCCGGTGTCGAAACCGATAGCCGGCTTGTCGTCGAGCACCGTGATATTGGCGATACCGCCGATGTTGACCACGGTTCTGACCTGGCTCGAATCGCTGAATACCGCTTGGTGGAACGCGGGCACCAGCGGTGCGCCCTGACCGCCGGCGGCGATGTCGCGGCGGCGAAAGTCGGCAACCGTGGTAATGCCGGTTATTTCGGCAATGCGGTTCGGATCGCCGATTTGTAGTGTGAAGCCGTCGATGCCGGCCGGGGCGTGGTAAACGGTTTGGCCGTGGCTACCGATTGCGGTGACGGCACTGGCCGGTATTCCGGCTTTTGCTAACAGTGCGTTTACGGTTTCGCCGAATAAACGGCCGATTCGGCTATCCAAAGTGCCGTAATCTTGCAATAGCACTGCCTGATTGGCTTGGCTTACGGTCTGGATGGATTGGCGTAGTTCGCTGGGAAAGGCTTGGTAATGGAATTCGACCAAGGTAATTTTGTGGTCGGAGAAATCGACCAGGCCAGCATCGATGCCATCAATGCTGGTGCCGGACATCAAGCCGATATAAAGTTCGGCCATTTCTTTAGTTTTGCGCCACCTGCGCGTCGCCTCTGGCTTGCCTCAGTTGCGCGACCAGCGGTTGGGTCTGAGCCTTGAATTTGGCCAGCAAAGCTTTATCCATCGGCATCGAATGAGGCAATTTCACCGTGACCGGATTGACGTGTTGGCCGCCGATACGGAATTCATAATGTAAATGCGGGCCGGTGGCTAAGCCGGTTTTGCCGACGTAACCGATCACGTCGCCTTGTTTGATGCTGCTGCCCACTTTCTGGCCGGATTTGAAACCCGACAGATGGGCATAGAGCGTCGAATATTTTTGGCCGTGTTCGATTTCCACTACATTACCGTAGCCGTTTCGGATGCCGCGGAACACGATTTTGCCGTCACCGGTGGTTTTGACCGGCGTGCCGATGGCGGCGGAGTAATCCACGCCCTTATGGGCACGAATTGTGTTCAATATCGGGTGTTTGCGGTGTAGGTTGAAGTGCGAGCTGATTTTGGCGAAGTCCATCGGCGTTTGCAGGAAGGCTTTGCGCAAGCCGTTGCCGTCCGGCGTGTAATAGCCGGTATTGCCTTGGTTGTCTTCGAAGCGTACCGCGGTATAAGTCTTGCCTTGGTTGACGAATTCCACCGAGAGGATGTCGCCGGTGTCGAATTCGCGCCCTTCCACGAATAGCTTTTCGTAAACCACGGTGAACTCGTCGCCGTCGCGCAAATTCAATGCAAAATCGATGTCCCAGGCAAAGATGTCGGCCAGTTTAAGGATGATCTTCTCCGGTAGTCCGGCTTGGGTGCCGTCTTCGAACAACGAGGAGTGGATGGTGGCTTTGGCGCTGGCGACTTGGTAGTCGACTTTCTTGCTGAGCAGTTCGACATCGAATCCGTCGTCGTGGCGCGTGGCAATCAGCGTTTCGAATGGGTTTTTGGCGTAGGTCAACCGTTCCAGTTCGCCAGACGAGTTAAGCGTGGCAACGACGTCTTGTCCTGGCTCGACTGCGGCAAATTGCTTGCCGGTGGCGTTGGCATGGACAATTTTATGCAGGTCTTCGCGGCTCAGGTTTAAGTCCGAGAAAATGCTGGAAAGGTTTTCGCCGGATTTGACGGTGTGTTCCAACTCCTCGGTGACGTCGAGGTGTTGGATTTTGGGTTTGGTTTGACTGTAATTGGTGTATCGATCGAGTCTGGAAGAGATCAGTTTGTCTTGTTCCAGAATTTTGGCGTCTTCCAAACCTTTGTGCGGGATCAATCCGTAACTTGCACTTGCGGCAACAACGGTACAAGCGCCTAACAGCGCCGACTTGAGTATTCTGTTCTTCACAGCAATCACTTTTCATTGTTTGTCGAACGCCCAATTGTAGGCAATTTTATTGTTCATGGCTAACAAAAGGGGATTTTTTATCCTTCGGTACAGTTGCATCCCTTATAATGCGCGCCCTAAAAACGAAGGCTATTAGGAGAGTGTTTTGTTGCAAGAAACCTTGGCTCAGCTGCGTTACGGGGCTGAAGAAATCTTATTGGAATCCGATTTTGTCAAGAAGCTGGAGGAAAGTCGTCCGTTGACGATCAAGGCCGGATTCGATCCGACCGCTCCGGATTTGCATTTGGGGCACACCGTACTGATCAATAAGCTGAAGCAGTTTCAGGACGCCGGCCACAACGTTCAATTTTTGATCGGCGACTTCACGGCCATGATTGGCGATCCGACGGGTAAAAATGTCACGCGGAAGCCGTTGAGTAGAGAGGAGGTGTTGGAGAACGCCAAGACTTACCAAGCCCAAGTGTTCAAAATCCTGGATCCGGAAAAAACCGAGGTGAAATTCAATTCGGCCTGGATGGGGGCAATGACCAGTGCGGAATTGATTCAGTTGGCTGCCAAACATACCGTGGCCCGAATGCTGGAGCGGGATGATTTCAGCAAGCGTTACAAAAGCGGACAGCCGATTGCGATCCATGAATTTTTATATCCGCTGATCCAGGGTTACGACTCGGTAGTAATGAAAGCGGACGTCGAGCTGGGTGGGACCGATCAAAAGTTCAATTTGTTGGTTGGGCGCCAATTGCAGGAGATTTACGGCCAAAAGCCGCAAATAGTTCTAACCATGCCTATTTTGGAAGGTCTGGACGGGGTGCAGAAGATGTCCAAGTCTTTAAATAACTATATAGGTATTGCTGATGTACCGGACGATATGTTCGGCAAGATCATGTCGATATCCGATGAGTTGATGTGGCGTTATTTCAAATTGTTGAGTTTTCGGCCGATGCTCGAAATCGAGCGTTGGCGGCAAGCGTGCCAGAATGGAGATAATCCGCGAAATTACAAAGTCGCGCTGGCGCAGGAAATCGTCGAGCGGTTCCATGGGGCGGCTGCGGCGAAAGCGGCATTGGAAAATTTCGAGGCGCGTTTTCAACGGGGGGCGATACCTGAAGATTTGGATGACATTCAGTTGGAGGCCGGTGCCGAGGGATTGCCTATTGCGAATCTACTGAAAAATGCCGGTTTAGTGGCGAGTACTTCGGAAGCCTTACGTTTGATCAAACAAGGCGCTGTAAAAATCGATGGCGAAAAATTGGAGGATTCGAAGCGGGTGATCACTAGGAGTACCCACATTTATCAGGTTGGTAAAAGAAAAGTCGCGCGAGTGACGATTAGTAGTTGACAGTGTGGTTTGAAGTGAATACAATGAGCGGCTCTTCACTGCTGAGCTGTTTAGGGATTTGAAGTTTAAATTCTTTGAGTAGTGAGGGCGAGTGGTTTGCTGGTTGCTTTTGGTAGCGGCAAGTTACTTGCTGGTTTTGATTGGCTTCGGTTCTTGGGTTGGATTTTGAGAGTTGAAAGTCGGTTAAAAAAAGTGGTTGACATGATTTCTGATTGCTGTAGAATATGTCGGCTCAACAGGGCGAAATGTTCTGGCTCTTTAACAAACTGAATCGAAATAATTTGTGTGGGTATGTGTAGCGATACGTTTCTGTTAGAAACTATCGATACAGACCACGTCAATTTAAGCTTATAAATTACGTTCTGTAATCGAGTCAAGATTGGTCGCTAATCTTTCTTAGCGGCAAACCAAAATTAAACTGAAGAGTTTGATCATGGCTCAGATTGAACGCTGGCGGTATGCTTAACACATGCAAGTCGAACGCTGATAAGGTGCTTGCACCTTTGATGAGTGGCGGACGGGTGAGTAATGCATAGGAATCTGCCTATTAGTGGGGGACAACGTGGGGAAACTCACGCTAATACCGCATACGATCTACGGATGAAAGCAGGGGACCTTCGGGCCTTGCGCTAATAGATGAGCCTATGTCGGATTAGCTAGTTGGTGGGGTAAAGGCCTACCAAGGCGACGATCCGTAGCTGGTCTGAGAGGATGATCAGCCACACTGGGACTGAGACACGGCCCAGACTCCTACGGGAGGCAGCAGTGGGGAATATTGGACAATGGGCGAAAGCCTGATCCAGCAATGCCGCGTGTGTGAAGAAGGCCTGAGGGTTGTAAAGCACTTTCAATGGGAAGGAACACCTATCGGTTAATACCCGGTAGACTGACATTACCCATACAAGAAGCACCGGCTAACTCCGTGCCAGCAGCCGCGGTAATACGGAGGGTGCAAGCGTTAATCGGAATTACTGGGCGTAAAGCGTGCGTAGGCGGTTGTTTAAGTCAGATGTGAAAGCCCTGGGCTTAACCTGGGAACTGCATTTGATACTGGGCAACTAGAGTTGAGTAGAGGGGAGTGGAATTTCAGGTGTAGCGGTGAAATGCGTAGAGATCTGAAGGAACACCAGTGGCGAAGGCGGCTCCCTGGACTCAAACTGACGCTGAGGTACGAAAGCGTGGGTAGCAAACAGGATTAGATACCCTGGTAGTCCACGCCGTAAACGATGTCAACTAACTGTTGGGTTCTTTAAGAACTTAGTAGTGGAGCTAACGTATTAAGTTGACCGCCTGGGGAGTACGGCCGCAAGGCTAAAACTCAAATGAATTGACGGGGGCCCGCACAAGCGGTGGAGCATGTGGTTTAATTCGATGCAACGCGAAGAACCTTACCTACCCTTGACATCCTCGGAACTTGTCAGAGATGACTTGGTGCCTTCGGGAACCGAGAGACAGGTGCTGCATGGCTGTCGTCAGCTCGTGTTGTGAAATGTTGGGTTAAGTCCCGTAACGAGCGCAACCCTTATCCTTAGTTGCCAGCGAGTAATGTCGGGAACTCTAGGGAGACTGCCGGTGATAAACCGGAGGAAGGTGGGGACGACGTCAAGTCATCATGGCCCTTATGGGTAGGGCTACACACGTGCTACAATGGCCGGTACAGAGGGCAGCGAAACCGTGAGGTCAAGCAAATCCCACAAAGCCGGTCCCAGTCCGGATTGCAGTCTGCAACTCGACTGCATGAAGTCGGAATCGCTAGTAATCGCGGATCAGAATGCCGCGGTGAATACGTTCCCGGGCCTTGTACACACCGCCCGTCACACCATGGGAGTGGGTTGCAAAAGAAGTAGGTAGTTTAACCTTCGGGAGGGCGCTTACCACTTTGTGATTCATGACTGGGGTGAAGTCGTAACAAGGTAGCCCTAGGGGAACCTGGGGCTGGATCACCTCCTTACAAAGACAGAACGCCGTTACACGTATCCACAACAAATTATTTCGATTGAAAGACGCACCTGGGTCTGTAGCTCAGTTGGTTAGAGCGCACCCCTGATAAGGGTGAGGTCGGAGGTTCAAATCCTCCCAGACCCACCAACGCGAAAAGCAAGACGAAAGCAGCAAGGCAACTGAACAAGCAAAAGACAGCCGTCGGATTGCTCCTGTGTTGATCTTGACGGTTTCGGCTTTAGTCTTTTGACTGTTTCGGGGCCATAGCTCAGCTGGGAGAGCGCCTGCCTTGCACGCAGGAGGTCGGGAGTTCGATCCTCCCTGGCTCCACCACTAGCCATAAGCAAACCAAGCGCCCGCGTCTGCCGTAGCCGTGAAGGCGATCAGCTCTATAACGTTTGACAACAGACTTTATAGAATTGGTCCTCGGATCAATACGCTCTTTAACAATATGGAAATCTGTAACCAAGTCTTGATCGGAAACGATCAAAACTGAAACGAGTTGCAGTTTATGAAAGGCAATTATCGAAAGATAAGCGCCGAAAGTAAACCGCGAATCGTTCTCAAGCAACATCAGCGAACATGTCAGCTGACAAATAACTTAAATAGTAAGCCTAACAAAGCCTAAGATGAAAATCGAAAGCTGAGTAAAAGCAGACGTATTCGGGTTATATGGTCAAGTGAATAAGCGCATACGGTGGATGCCTAGGCAGTAAGAGGCGATGAAAGACGTGGTAGCCTGCGAAAAGCTTCGGGGAGGCGGCAAACAGCCTGTGATCCGGAGATGTCTGAATGGGGAAACCCGGCGAGGATAACCTCGTCATCTTTGAGTGAATACATAGCTCACTGAAGCGAACCCGGAGAACTGAAACATCTAAGTACCCGGAGGAAAAGAAATCAACCGAGATTCCCTTAGTAGTGGCGAGCGAACGGGGACTAGCCCTTAAGTGTTGATGACGTTAGTGGAACGGTCTGGAAAGTCCGGCGATACAGGGTGATAGCCCCGTACACGAAAACGTCTTCAGCATGAAATCGAGTAGGTCGGCGCACGTGAAACGTTGACTGAATATGGGGGGACCATCCTCCAAGGCTAAATACTCCTTACTGACCGATAGTGAACCAGTACCGTGAGGGAAAGGCGAAAAGAACCGCGGAGAGCGGAGTGAAATAGAACCTGAAACCGTATGCGTACAAGCAGTAGGAGCCCCTTCGTGGGGTGACTGCGTACCTTTTGTATAATGGGTCAGCGACTTACATTTTGTGGCAAGCTTAACCGAATAGGGGAGGCGTAGGGAAACCGAGTCTTAATAGGGCGTTTAGTCGCAAGGTGTAGACCCGAAACCGGGCGATCTATCCATGACCAGGTTGAAGGTCAGGTAATACTGACTGGAGGACCGAACCCACTCCCGTTGAAAAGGTAGGGGATGAGTTGTGGATCGGAGTGAAAGGCTAATCAAGCTCGGAGATAGCTGGTTCTCCTCGAAAGCTATTTAGGTAGCGCCTCGTGTATCACTGCTGGGGGTAGAGCACTGTTTCGGCTAGGGGGTCATCCCGACTTACCAACCCGATGCAAACTCCGAATACCAGCAAGTGTCAGCACGGGAGACACACGGCGGGTGATAAGGTCCGTCGTGAAAAGGGAAACAGCCCAGACCGTCAGCTAAGGTCCCCAAATCTATGCTCAGTGGGAAACGATGTGGAAAGGCACAGACAGCCAGGAGGTTGGCTTAGAAGCAGCCACCCTTTAAAGAAAGCGTAATAGCTCACTGGTCGAGTCGGTCTGCGCGGAAGATTCACCGGGGCTAAGCATAGTACCGAAGCTACGGATTCACGCTTTGCGTGAGTGGTAGAGGAGCGTTCCGTACGCCTGCGAAGGTCGATTGAGAAGTCGGCTGGAGGTATCGGAAGTGCGAATGCTGACATAAGTAACGATAAAGGGGGTGAAAAACCCCCTCGCCGTAAACCCAAGGTTTCCTGCGCAACGTTAATCGACGCAGGGTTAGTCGGCACCTAAGGCGAGGCTGAAAAGCGTAGTCGATGGAAAACAGGTTAATATTCCTGTACCAGTATTAACTGCGATGGGGTGACGGAGAAGGCTATATCAGCGGTCGGTTGGAAGTGGCCGTTTAAGCAAGTAGGCAGGCATCTTAGGCAAATCCGGGGTGCTTTATGCTGAGATGTGATGACGAGTGTCTCGAAAGAAACGCGAAGTGATAGATGCCCTGCTTCCAAGAAAAACCTCTAAGCTTCAGGTTAATAGTGGCCGTACCCTAAACCGACACAGGTGGGTGGGATGAAAATTCTAAGGCGCTTGAGAGAACCCAGGTGAAGGAACTAGGCAAAATGATACCGTAACTTCGGGAGAAGGTATGCCCTTGGTACGTGTAAGCCCTCGCGGCTGAAGCGGAAGGGGGTTGCAAAAAATCGGTGGCTGCGACTGTTTAGCAAAAACATAGCACTCTGCAAACACGAAAGTGGACGTATAGGGTGTGACGCCTGCCCGGTGCTGGAAGGTTAATTGATGGGGTTATCTTCGGAGAAGCTCTTGATCGAAGCCCCAGTAAACGGCGGCCGTAACTATAACGGTCCTAAGGTAGCGAAATTCCTTGTCGGGTAAGTTCCGACCTGCACGAATGGCGTAACGATGGCCACACTGTCTCCACCTGGGACTCAGTGAAATTGAAATCGCTGTGAAGATGCAGTGTACCCGCGGCTAGACGGAAAGACCCCGTGCACCTTTACTATAGCTTGACACTGGACTTTGAACCTACTTGTGTAGGATAGGTGGGAGGCTGTGAAGCAGGAACGCCAGTTCTTGTGGAGCCATCCTTGAAATACCACCCTGGTATGTTTGGAGTTCTAACCTCGATCCATTATCTGGATTAGGGACAGTGTCTGGTGGGTAGTTTGACTGGGGCGGTCTCCTCCCAAAGAGTAACGGAGGAGCACGAAGGTACCCTCAGCCTGGTCGGAAATCAGGCAATGAGTGCAAAGGCATAAGGGTGCTTGACTGCGAGACGGACAAGTCGAGCAGGTACGAAAGTAGGTCTTAGTGATCCGGTGGTTCTGTATGGAAGGGCCATCGCTCAACGGATAAAAGGTACGCCGGGGATAACAGGCTGATACCGCCCAAGAGTTCATATCGACGGCGGTGTTTGGCACCTCGATGTCGGCTCATCACATCCTGGGGCTGAAGCAGGTCCCAAGGGTATGGCTGTTCGCCATTTAAAGTGGTACGCGAGCTGGGTTCAGAACGTCGTGAGACAGTTCGGTCCCTATCTGCCGTGGGCGTTTGAGATTTGAGGGAAGCTGCTTCTAGTACGAGAGGACCGAAGTGGACGAACCTCTGGTGTTCCGGTTGTCATGCCAATGGCATTGCCGGGTAGCCACGTTCGGACAGGATAACCGCTGAAAGCATCTAAGCGGGAAGCCCCTCCCAAGATGAGATCTCACTGGGACTATAAGTCCCCTGAAGGGCCGTTGGAGACGACGACGTTGATAGGCACGGTGTGGAAGTCCAGTAATGGGCGTAGCTAACGTGTACTAATTGCCCGTGAGGCTTGACCATATAACACCCAATGCGTTTGGGTTGTCACATGACAATCGCTGAGCCAAACCTGAGAACGATACAAATTCATACAGATTTCCATGAAAGCAGGTGAAAAGTACAAGGCACAACGTGTCAAACTACTTGAAATGTCTAGCAGAGACTAGATTAATCCCTGTGCATGACGGTTGGCTTAATCCAACCAAACCAGTTTGCTTGGTGAACATAGCAAGCGTGAACCACCCGATCCCATCCCGAACTCGGAAGTGAAACCGCTTAGCGCCGATGATAGTGTGGCAGGTTGCCATGTGAAAGTAGGTCATCGCCAAGCTCTTAAATATCAAGCCCGGCTAAGCACGGGCTTTTTTTTTGCCCCTCGCTTTGCCTCCTTCATAACGCCCCAACCACACGCCTCCCGCCGGCAAACCACGCCAACATCACCAAACACTTCACTTACCAGCACGGAGGAGCGAATCATCGCAATAGCGGCCTTTAGCAGCGGCTGCTATCTCGTGCCGGCCTTAAGCGTCTCCTGCCGAGCTTGCAGATTCAAAGCAGGCGCGAAGAATCTCCTCCAACTTCTTCATGCTCAAGCGCCTGTTGCAGCCACGGCGGTCAGTTCACTACGGCCGCGTCAGCTACAACGCGTCTATTTGCGCTCGCCAGTCTGCGAAATCAAATCGACCTACGACCCGAGAAACTACTCTTCCTTCCCGACTAAGCAAAAAACTGCTCGGCGTCAGGGATACGTTGCCATAGGCTTTCGCATGTGTTCCGTCGATATCCAAAGCCACTGCATACGGCAAACTGTGCTTTTCGCTTAACTGCTTGACTCGGCTGGGAATGTCGTAAGGCATCGCTACCGCAATTATTTGCAAACCTTTGCCGGCGAATTGCTTGTGCAAAGCGATTAAATCCGGAATTTCTTCGATACATATGCGGCAGTCGCTTGCCCAAAACGTAACCAATACCGGTTGGCCGCGCAATTCGAGGAGCTCTATCTGCTCGCCCGTTATCGTGATGAATGTAGAATCGGGGGCTTTTATCTCGAATTGAGTTTGTTGCCAAAAAACTATCGCCAACATGCACAAAGCGAAAATTACACCCAGTGCGGATTTTACTTGCATAGGCTTTGAAATCGGTAGGTCTTGATTGGTTTTGAGACGATTATAGCAAAGCTGTTAAAATGGCCGAATTGCCCATTAATCCTGGTTTCGGTTATGAAAAAAATTCTGATTTCCGACAAGCTCGCGGAAGACGGCGTCAATTTTTTGAATGCTCAGGAAGGCATTCAAATTCATATTCAGACCGGACTGGATGAGGATGAATTATGCGAATTGATTCCCGAATACGATGCGTTGTTGATCAGAAGCGATACCCAGGTCACCAGGCGAGTTTTGCAGTGCGCTACCAAGCTAAAAGTGGTTGGGAGAGCCGGCATCGGAGTCGATAACGTCGATTTAGAGGCCGCTACCGAACAGGGCGTTATCGTGATGAATACGCCGGATGCGAACGCGACCACCACGGCGGAATTGGCGATTGCTCACATGTTCTCGTTAAGCCGGAATTTACCCGTCGCCAATTTCTCGGTTCGGCAAGGAAAATGGGAGCGGGCCAAGCTGATGGGGGCTGAGATTGCCCACAAGACGTTATCTATTTTGGGTTTCGGCACTATCGGCCGAATCGTTGCCCAGCGGGGTCACGGTTTGGGTATGCGGGTAATCGCTTACGATCCGTACGTCGCTCCGGATGTGTTCGCTAAACACGGTGCCGAAATGGTCGATCTGGATACCCTGCTTAAACAGGCAGATTATTTGACGCTGCATTGCCCGCTATTGGAAAAGACTAAAAATATCATCGGCCGCCAGCAGTTGGCGATGATGAAAAAGACGGCAAGGTTGATTAATTGTGCCCGCGGCGGTTTGGTCGATGAAGCGGCGTTATACGATGCGCTAAAAGAAGGGCGTATTGCCGGGGCTGCGTTAGACGTTTACGAAAATGAGCCGCCGGCTGACTCGCCTTTGTTGGGATTGGAAAATATCGTATTTACCCCTCACCTTGGAGCCTCAACCAAGGAAGCGCAAATTGCAGTCAGCGTCGAAATTGCCCGCCAGGTGGTCAAATATTTGCAAACCGGTGAAGCGGTTAATGCCTTGAATCTGCCCAGGCTGTCAGCCGAAGAGCTGAACGAGGCGCAGCCCTTTATGAATTTGGCCAATATTCTGGGCAGAGTCTTGGTGGGTTTGATCGATCGGCCGATCGAAAAGCTGGAAGTTGCAGTCTTCGGTAAGGCAGCCCAAGTCAAAATCCGGCCGATCTCGGCGGAAGCCATGGTGGGCATGTTTAAAGGGCGGCTTTCGACTCCGGTTAACCGGGTCAACGTCGAAAATATCGCCAAGCGCCAGGGTATCGCACTGGTCGAGTCGCAAACCGAAGAAGCGGAAGGTTACCAGTCCCTGATTAAGATCACCGGATATTGCGCGGACAAAGAAGTATCGTTGTCCGGGACGTTGCTGGGCCATCAACATCCCCGGTTGGTCGGCATTAATCATTTCGAAATCGAAGTCGTGCCGGAAGGTACTTTGTTGATCACCCGGCATGACGATAAACCCGGTGTGATTGCGGCGATCAGTTCAATACTCGGTATGGCCAATATTAATATCACTCGGATGCAAGTCAGTATCGCCGACCAAAACCAGTTGGCGATGATGGTGATCAGCGTTTCCGACCCTTTAAACGAACAAGTGCTGCGAGGTGTATGCGAAGTGCCGGCAGTTCACACGGCGAGGCAAATCGTATTATGAGTTTTGATGTGGTCTGTTTTGATTGTGACAGTACCTTGAGCCGAATAGAGGGAATAGACGAGTTGGCCCGGCGCAATGGCATATTCGATGAAGTGGCCGCACTAACGGACGCGGCGATGAATGGCGAATTGGCGTTGGAAGAGGTCTATGCCAAACGTTTGGAATTGATAAAGCCGGATAAAGCCTCGATAGACTGGTTGGCCGCTTTGTACATTTCCGAGTTGGTCGACGGTGTTGTGGAAACCGTTGCCGCGTTGCGAGCCAATGCCAAACAAATCCATATTATCAGCGGCGGCTTGCGGCAAGCGATATTGCCCTTGGCGGAGCAGTTGGGTATTCCGGAGCAACATGTGCATGCGGTCGATGTCGAATTCGGCGCCGACGGCGGTTATTTGGATTTCGCCCGCCATTCGCCGCTAGCGGTCAGCGGCGGCAAGGCTAGGATTTGTAGAAGGCTGAGAATGCAGCATTCTTCCTTGGTCATGGTCGGCGATGGCAAGACGGATCTGGAGGCTAAACAGGCCGGAGCTTATATGATCGGATTTGGCGGCGTGGTCCGCCGGCCTTTGGTAGAAAACCAAGCGGATTGCTATGTCGCGGATGCGTCGTTAACGGCTATTTTGCCGCACGTACTGTAACGAGGCTCGATAAGCCGCGTTGGCGATGGTAAAATCAGCGAATTTTTCAGAGGATTCAGAGAGATACAATGGCAGGGCATAGTAAGTGGGCGAACATCAAACATCGTAAGGGTGCGCAAGACGCGAAACGAGGCAAGATTTTTACCAAACTGATCCGGGAAATTACTGTAGCGGCCAAAGGTCCGGGTGGCGGTGACGTGGCCAATAATCCCGCTTTGCGCGCGGCAATCGATAAGGCGCTCGGCGCCAACATGAAGCGCGATACCATTGATAACACCATCAAAAAAGCTATCGGAGCCCTGGATGGGGCTAACTACGAGCAGGTGCGCTACGAAGGTTACGGCCCGGGCGGTACCGCTGTCATGGTCAATTGCCTGACCGATAATCGCAACCGTACCGTCGCCGACGTGCGGCATGCCTTTTCCAAACACGGCGGTAACTTAGGTACCGACGGTTCCGTGGCATATCTGTTTCGCAAGGTAGGCATTATCAGTTTCTCCAACGAGGTGGACGAGGATGCGCTGATGGAAGCCGCAATGGAAGCAGGTGCCGAAGATGTTGTGACTAACGACGACGGTTCTATCGACGTGTTTACCACGCCCGAAGAGTACTTGAATGTCAAGGAGGCTATCGTCGCCGCCGGTTTTGAGCCGGAAAACGCGGAAATCACGATGCATGCCGATACCAAAACCGAGTTGGACGCCGAGGCTGCCGAGAAAATGCTGAAATTGATCGACCGGCTGGAGGATTTGGACGACGTTCAGGACGTTTATTCGAATGCCGACATCAGCGACGAGATCATGGCCGCAATCGGCTAAGTAGACGTTAAGCGACGGTTAAGCGATTGGTCAGGATACTGGGCATAGACCCCGGCTCGAGAATTACCGGTTACGGTGTCGTCGAGACGACACCGCGTGGCATCAAATACTTGGCTAGCGGTTGCATTCGGGTGCAGTCCGATAATTTTCCGGAGCGGTTGCAGCAAATCTTCGACGGCGTCAGTCAGATCATAGAGTTGTACCGCCCCGAGCAGATGGCGATTGAACAGGTTTTTATGCATAAGAACGCCGATTCGGCCTTGAAGCTCGGCCAAGCTCGCGGTGCCGCGATTTGTGCGACGATGAACCGGCGGCTACCGGTGTTCGAATACGCCGCGCGCCAAGTCAAGCAGGCGCTGGTCGGCAAAGGCAATGCGGACAAGCTGCAAGTGCAGCACATGGTGAAGATCTTATTGAATATTCAAGGCGAGTTACAAATTGATGCCAGCGACGCACTGGCAGTTGGCCTGTGTCATAGCCATTACCAGGAAACCGCGAAGCGTCTGCAGCAGGTGGGTTCGTGATCGGTTTCCTCCGCGGCAAACTGATCCACAAGGCGCCGCCGCAATTACTGCTCGACGTGCAAGGGGTCGGCTATGAAGTCGAAGCGCCGATGAATACCTTTTACGATTTGCCGGCTTTGGGCGAAGAAGTCCGATTACATACGCATTTAATCGTGCGGGAAGATGCGCATATTCTGTTCGGTTTCGTCAGCGAAGGCGAGAGAAGCCTATTCAGGACATTGATCAAAGTCAACGGCATCGGCCCCAAATTGGCGTTGACTATTTTGTCCGGCCAAACAACCGAAGAATTTTACCGCTGCATCGACGATAACGATGTCAAAGCTTTGGTGCGCTTGCCCGGAGTCGGACAAAAGACCGCCGAGCGTTTGATCGTGGAGATGCGCGGGCGTTTGCCTGAGCTGCATAAATTTTCCGCCCGCGAGCCGGGCGGTGGCCAAACAGAAGTTGCCAAAGGCTCTGCCAAGCAGGAGGCCGTCAGCGCGTTATGCGCGTTGGGCTACAAACCGCAGGATGCGGCGCGGATGGCGCAGGCGGTTGCCAGCGAGGATAGCAGTTGCGAAGACATCATTCGTGCGGCATTACGCGGAGCGGTTAGATGATCGAAAGCGACCGGTTGGTAACCGCATCCGGTACCAGCGAGGAAGAACGCGTCGACCGGGCAATTCGGCCGAAACGCTTGAAAGACTATGTCGGCCAGCGCGAATTGCGCCAGCAAATGGAAATATTCATCCAGGCGGCGGTCAGCCGTGCCGAAGCGTTGGATCATGTACTGATCTTCGGCCCGCCCGGATTGGGCAAAACCACATTGGCGAATATCGTTGCCACCGAAATGAACGTCAATATCCGGCAGACCTCCGGGCCGGTGCTGGATAAGGCCGGAGATTTAGCGGCGTTGCTGACCAATCTACAGGCTCACGACGTGCTGTTTATCGACGAGATCCACAGGCTCAGCCCGGCTGTCGAAGAGGTGCTGTATCCGGCTATGGAAGACTACCAAATTGATATTATAATAGGCGAAGGCCCTGCCGCCCGCTCTATCAAGCTGGATCTGCCGCCGTTTACGTTGATAGGCGCCACCACCCGGGCAGGGTTGCTGACCTCGCCTCTGCGCGACCGCTTCGGTATCGTCCAGCGACTGGAGTTTTATTCGGTCGAGGAGCTGTCCAGTATCGTCAAACGGTCGGCACAAATGTTGGGCATCGGGATGGACGGCGGTGGTGCGGATGAGATTGCCTGCCGTTCTCGCGGCACGCCGCGCATCGCCAATCGCTTGTTGCGCCGAGTGCGCGATTTTGCCGAGGTGAAAGGGAATGGCGTGGTGACCCGCGAGGTTGCTGCTCAGGCGCTGGAGATGCTGAAAATCGATCCGCAAGGTTTCGATATGCTGGATCGCAAGTTGTTGGCGGCGATGATCGAACATTTCCAGGGTGGCCCAGTGGGCTTGGATACATTGGCGGCCGCCATCAGCGAAGAGCGGGGTACGGTGGAAGATGTATTGGAGCCGTATTTGTTGCAGCAAGGATTCATCATGCGCACGCCGCGAGGGCGTGTCGCCACGCACAAGGCCTACAGCCATTTCGGTTTGCCTTTGCCCAAACGAGCGCCAGGTAGCGACGACATTTTTAGCCTATGACGTTAGAACTGTCCAATGCGGCGGCGTTCAACTGGCCGGTCAGGGTGTATTACGAGGACACCGATGCCGGTGGCGTCGTATTCTACGCAAACTACCTTAAATTTTTCGAACGGGCCAGAACCGAATTCTTGCGCAGCTACGGGTTCGAGCAAGACGTTTTGATGGCCGAGCAAGGCGTTATTTTTGTGGTTCGCTCGGTAAAGATCGATTATTTGAGGCCGGCTCGATTTAACGAGCAATTGGCGGTCAGCGCCAAAGTCATTGAAATTAAAAAAACAAACCTTACTTTTGAGCAGACCGTTACCCGCCAAGAACAAATTCTGTGTACCGGCGAGGTCAGGATCGCCTGTCTCGACGCCCAAACCATGAAACCCAAACCGATTCCCTCCGTTATTTTGGAACAATTAAACTGATGAATACCGATTTATCCATTCTGACACTGGTCAAAGAAGCCAGTTTTGTCGTGCAGTTTGTTATGTTCATTCTGTTGTCGGCGTCGATTGCTTCGTGGACTTTTATCTTCTCCAAGCGCAAAGAACTGAAACAGGCCATCGAAATCACCGACGATTTCGAGGACGAGTTTTGGTCCGGCGTCGGTCTGGCCGAGCTGTACAAAAAAATGTCCAGCGACCGCTTCGAGCCGGAAGGGATCGAAAAAATCTTTCTGGCCGGTTACCGCGAATTTGCCAGAATGCGGCAAAAAGGCGACGTCGAGCCGGTGGTTCAGGTCGAAAGCGCACAGCGGGCGATGCGTATCGAGTTGGCCCGAGAATTGGACCGGTTGGACGAAACCCTGCCGTTTTTGGCAACGGTCGGTTCGACCAGTCCTTACATCGGCTTATTCGGTACCGTGTGGGGCATCATGAATTCGTTTCGGGCTTTGGGCGAGATTAAAAACGCCACATTGGCTAACGTCGCACCGGGTATCTCCGAGGCGCTGATCGCCACGGCGATCGGTTTGTTTGCCGCGATTCCGGCGGTTATCGCCTACAACCGCTTCTCGACCCGGCTAGACCGTTTGGCCGGCCGCTACGAGTTGTTTATCGATGAGTTCGTAGTTCTTCTGCAAAGACAGGCACACAGCAAATGAACGTAGGCGGCAGCAACCGTAAATCGCGCAAACGGCGCGGGCCGATGGCCGAAATTAACGTCGTTCCTTATATCGACGTCACTTTCGTGCTGTTGATGATATTCATGATTACCGCACCGTTGGTACAAACCGGCGTCGACGTCGATTTGCCGCAAGCGGAAGCCGAATCGGTCGATTTGCAGGACCAGACACCGGTCATCGTTTCGATTAAAAAAGACGGCAGCCTTTACGTCGATATCGGTAACGGCGACGAAGACGCGGATACTCCGGTCGATGTCGACACCGTCAAAACCCGGGTGGCGGCGGTGTTCCGCAATAACCCGAAGGCGCAACTGTACGTGCGCGGCGACCACGAGGTCGACTACGGCAGTATTGTCAAGGTCATGGTGGAACTGAAAAAAACCGGTGCGCCGAAAGTGGGTTTGATGACTTCGCCGCCGCCCGAGAGCAAATAACGTCAGAATCATGAGAAATTTCAAACCTTCGTTTGTCTTGGCGGTGGCGCTGCACCTTTTGATTGTGCTGCTGTTCAGCATCAGTTTTCTGGCTGATCGCGATGAAGCGCAAACCGCGCCACCGGCCGAAATCATCGAAGCCACCGTACTCGACGGCGCGGCAATCGATGCCGAAGCCGAACGTTTGAAACAAAACGAAGAAAACAAACGTCAGGCTGAAACTGCACGCCAACAACAACTGGAAGACGCCCGCAAAGCCGAGGAGCAAGCCCTGCAGCAGGCAAAAAAGCAGCGGGTGTTGGAGGAGCAAAAGGCGTTAGAAGCCGCCGAGAAACGTAAGCAGGAGGCCTTGGCCGAACAAAAACGTCAGGAACAGTTGGACGCCAAGCGAAGGGAAGAGGAAAAAAAGTTAGAGGAAGCCAAGGAACGGCGGGTTCTGGAAGAGAAAAAAGCCAAGGAAGCCGCGGAAAAACAGAAGCAGGCGGAATTGGACAAGCAAAAGGAATTGGCCGAAAAACAGAAACAAGCCGAGCTGGAGAAACAAAAGGAATTGGCGGAAAAGCAGAAACAGGCCGAACAGGAAAGGCAGAAGGAAGCCGAGAAGCAAAAACAGGCGGAAAAACAAAAGCAACAGGAAGCGGAACGGGAAGCCAGGCTCAAGGAGCAAAAACTGGCGGAAGAAGCCAAACTGAAACAACAGGAAGCCGAAGCCAAAAAACTGGAGCAGGAAAAGAAACTTCAGGAACAAAAGGCCCTGGAACAGAAAAAACTACAGCAACAAAAGGCCGAGGAAGCCAAACGCGAGGAACTGGCGCAACAAGCCAAGGCGGAAAAAGAAAAGCAGTTGGCTGAAGAAAAAGCCAGGGCCGAGAAAGAAAAACAAGCGGCGCTGGCTGCTGAAAAAGCCAAACAAGCCGCGGAAGCCGAAGCCAGGGCAAAAGCGGAGAAGGAGCGCCAGGCCAAATTAGCGGCTGAAAAGGCCGAGAAGGAGCGGCAGGCGGCAGAAGCGGAAGCCAAGGCCAAGGCGGAAGCCGAGGCTAAAGCCAGGGCCGAAAAAGAACGGCAAGCCAAATTGGCTGCGGAAGCGGCAGCGAAGGCAAAAGCCGAGCAAGAACGCCAAGCGGCTGAGGCAGCCGCCAAAGCCAAAGCCGAACAGGAGCGGCAAGCCGCAATCGCCGCCGCGCAAAAAGCCGAGCAAGAGCGGCAGGCTGCTGAAGCAGCGGCAAAGGCCGAGCAGGAGCGCTTGGCTGCGGCTGCAGCCGAGGAGGCGCGCTTGAATAACTTGATTAAGAGTAAAACCGAAGGTGCCTGGATTCGGCCGATGGGCGCGGCGCAAGGCTTGAAATGCACAATTCAGGTAAAATTGCTGCCTAGCGGCGACGTGATGGATGCGGTCGTTGTCGGCAGTAGCGGCGACCCGATCTTCGACCGTTCGGCGGAAAATGCGGTCAGAAAGGCCTCGCCGTTGCCGGTGCCGCAAGACAAGATCTTGTTCAACCAGAAGTACAGAGTTTTCAATTTATCGTTTAAACCGGAATAAACCACGGAACCCATAGAATGCTTCTAATCAAAAGAGTTTTTATCGGCGGCTTCATAGCCTCATTGCTATCGGTGGCCCAGGCGGCCGGTTTGACTATCGAAATCACCAAGGGCTCGCAAACCGCAGTACCTATCGCGATCGTGCCGTTTGCCCAACAAGGCTCTATCGGTAACGTCAAGTTGTCCGATGTGGTCAGTTCCGACTTGGCCGGTAGCGGTTTTTTCAAAACCCTGGCCGAAGACGATATGTTGACCAAACCTAGCGAGCCGGAACGGGTTAATTTCAAGGATTGGCAGGTGTTGGGCCAAGACTACATGACTATCGGCCAAGTCGTCGGTAACGGCAACAGCTTCAATATCCAGTTTTACTTGTTCAACGTGCACAACGGCCAATTGCTGATGGGCTACCGGCTGACTGCCGGCGCCAACGAACTGCGCCGCGCCGCGCACCATATCAGCGATTTGATTTACGAAAAACTGACCGGCCGCAAAGGTGCTTTCAACACCCGTATCGCTTACGTGACCAGCCTTGCCCGCGGTAACGGCAAACAGTACATGCTGCAAGTCGCCGATGCCGACGGTTATAACCCACGCACGATAGCGGAATCGCCGGAACCGATCATGGCACCGGCGTGGTCGCCGGACGGCAGCAAAATCGCCTACGTTTCGTTCCACACCAAACGTTCCGAGATTTGGGTACAGACCCTGGCCACCGGCCAGCGCGAGAGCGTTTCCGCCTACCCCGGCATCAACGGCGCGCCGGCGTTTTCCCCGGACGGCAGCCGGTTGGCTATTACGTTGTCTAAAGACGGTAGTCCCGACGTTTACGTGCTGAACTTGGCTAACCGGGCCTTGACCCGCTTGACCAGCGGTTTGTCGATCGACACCGAGCCGACTTGGTCGCCCGACGGTTCGACGATCGTGTTTACCTCGGACATGGGCGGCAAGCCGCAACTCTACAGCATGCCGGCCTCCGGCGGCAAAGCCAGCCGCTTGACCTTTCAGGGTGATTACAACGCCAGAGGCCGGTTCTCGGCGGACGGCAGAAGTCTGGCCATGGTCACCGGCAATGGCGGCAGTTACCGGATAGCGGTTATGGATATGGCATCGCGTACCGTAAACGTGCTGAGCGAAGGCAACCTCGACGAATCGCCCAGTTTTGCCCCCAATGGCAGCATGATCCTGTTCGCGGCGACCCGCGGCGGCAAGTCGGCGTTGTCGGTGGTGTCGACCGACGGCGCGATGCAACAAAAATTGGCATTTGAGAGTGGCGGCGTGCGCGAACCGGCTTGGGCGCCTTGATTGCAAGGCCGATAACCCTCAAACTATAGCTACCTGATTTTTATTTATTTTTGGAGAAACTTGATGAGATTTAATAAAACCTATTTGGCTTTGGCGATGAGCGCCGTGTTGATTGCCAGCGGCTGCAGCTCGACCGACGAAGAAGGCAGCTTGGCCGATTCCACTCAAGGTACCGACGCTTCGACCAGCGGTTACAACGACGGCTCGATGGCCGGCAGCCAGTTCGGTTCCGGAAACGGCTACAGTTCCGGCTCCGGTTCGCATCTGGGCCCCGAGTTCAGCGACCCGAACAATCCGTTGTCCAAACAAATCATTTATTTCGAGTTGGACAGCAGCCAAGTCAAACAAGAGTACGTGCCGGTTGTCGCCGCCCACGCCCGTTATCTGGCTTCCCATCCTAACCAACACGTGATTCTGTCCGGCCATGCCGACGAGCGCGGCTCCAGCGAATACAACATCGCGCTGGGTGAGCAACGTGCCAAATCGGTGGAAAGAATGATGCGCTCGCAAGGCGTCACAGCGTCGCAACTGGAAGTCGTCAGTTACGGCGAAGAAAAACCGGCGGTATCTGGTCACGACGAATCCGCTTGGCAAATGAACCGCCGGGTCGAAGTCGGTTACCAATAATGGCAAAGCGCGCACTTCTGGCAATGGGATTGGGGCTGGGGTTGGTCACCTCGGCGTCGGCGGCGCCGGTCAACAACCCCGGTGCTTACCCGGCCGCACCCGGCGATAATGCCATATTCGAAGTACTGGGACGGCTCGAGCAGTTACAGTCGGAAGTGCAGCAATTGCGCGGCATGGTTGAGGAACAATCGCAAACCATCGCCGATTTGCAGCGCAAACAAAACAATATGTATTCCGACTTGGACGAGCGGATGCAGGCGTTATCGGCCGCAGGTCAGCCGGCTGCGGCCCAACCGGCGTCGCAGCCGGACGCCGCCGCGGCGCCCGCTGCTGCCGCACCTGCTGCTCCGGTAGCCGCTTCGGTTCCGCCGGCGCCTTCGGCCGCAGCGGCTCCAACTCCTGCGGTTCCACCCGCGCCGGTTGCCGTCGCCGAGAGCAAACCGGCGCCAGCGGTTTCGGCTAACGAAAAGGAACGTTACCAGGCGGCCTACGATACGTTGCGTAACGGCCATAACGCCCAAGCCGTGAAAATGTTTCAGGATTTGCTGAGGGATTTTCCGGCCGGCGAATTTGCCGACAATTCGCAATATTGGTTGGCCGAAGCTTATAAAATCAATCGCGAATTCGATGCCGCCCGTGCCGCGTTCAACAAAGTGGTCAGCCAATATCCGAACAGTTCGAAAGTGCCGGATGCGTTGTTGAAACTGGGTTATATCGAATTCGATCTGCAAAACGCCGCAAAAGCCCGCGATTATCTGACCCGGGTAACCACCAGTTATCCAGGAACTACCGCCGCGCATTTGGCCGAGAAAAAACTGGCGCAAATGTCGCAATAGCCGGTCGGCGGATGGATCAACAGCTACGCATCACCGAGATTTTTTATTCGTTGCAAGGGGAAACCAACACGGTTGGTATTCCCACAGTATTCGTACGCTTGACCGGATGTCCGTTGCGCTGCTCGTATTGCGATACCGCTTACGCCTTCAGCGGCGGCGAAAAGCGCAGTATCGGCGAAATCATCGCTGAGGTAGGGCGCTACCACACCCGCTACGTGACGGTGACCGGCGGCGAGCCGCTGGCTCAGCCGGGATGTCATCCGTTGATGACTGGCTTGTTGGATGCCGGCTATTCGGTCTCGCTGGAAACTAGCGGTGCGTTGGACATTGCGGCGGTCGATGCCAGAGTCGTCAAAGTCGTCGATTTGAAAACGCCGAGTTCCGGCGAAATGCAGCGCAACCTCTATTGCAACCTCGATTTTTTACTGCCGCACGACCAGGTCAAGTTCGTCATTGCCGATGCCGCCGATTACGAATGGTCTAAACAACAGTTGGAACATTACCGGTTGGTGCAACGCTGCGAAGTGCTGTTTTCGCCGGTCATGGGCGTGATGTCGCCGGCCGAACTGGCCGAGCGGATTCTGGCCGACCAATTGACGGTTCGGTTTCAAATTCAATTGCATAAATATTTGTGGAATGATGCGAGAGGAAAATAATGCCGGCGCTAAACCGGCAGTAATTTTGTTGTCTGGCGGGCTGGATTCGATCACGGTACTGGCCTTGGCCCAGCAGCAAGGTTTTATTTGCCACGCGTTGAGCTTCGATTACGGCCAACGCCACAACGCGGAACTGGAGGCTGCCAGGAACATTGCCAGCCATTATCAAGTCGCCGCCCATAAAGTTATCAATTTAGGTTTGAGTTCTATCGGCGGATCGGCGTTGACCGACGCCAATATCGATGTGCCGACTTCGCCGCAGGCCGGGATTCCGGTGACTTATGTGCCGGCGCGCAACACCATATTCTTGGCTTTTGCATTGGGTTGGGCCGAGGTGTTGCAGGCGCACGACGTGTTTATCGGCGTCAATGCGGTGGATTATTCCGGTTATCCCGATTGCCGGCCGGAATTTATTAAGGCGTTCCAGGATATGGCCAATCTCGGTACCAAGGCCGGTGTGGAAGGCCACAAAATCCAAATCCACACACCGTTGATCTCGTTCAGCAAGGCGCAGATCATCCAGCAAGGTATGGCCTTGGGCGTCGATTACGCCGCCACCGTTTCCTGTTATTCGGCCGATGCCGAAGGTCGGGCCTGCGGCGTATGCGATGCCTGTCGGCTGCGCGCGGCGGGATTCGCGGCGGCTGGCATCGCCGATCCTACCCGTTATTGCCCCCGCTAAATCCGTATCGGCCCGCATTTATCGAAACTGAAATTCGCGCGCTCAAATTTGTCGGCTAAGCTTTGCAAGGTCAGACGGAGAGCCGCAAGAGGTCGCGCCAAATGCAAGTCAAACCAACCAAATCCCAGTTTGTCGCGGTCGCGTCGATTGCCGCCGAACTGAGCGCCGTGATGGAAGTTGCCAAAGAAATATCGTTGGCCGCGGCCAACGCCAAAGCTATCGCTTTTCGCGCCGGCGAAAAAGCCAAAGGTTTCCAGCCCATCACCGATTTCATTAACGAATTGGCCAAAGATACCATCGAACTGGTCAACAACATTAACGATTACGCCTTCCTGCTCTATCGCTTGACGGTCGACGAACAGCGTTTGGCCGAAGCTTGCGGCCGTTTCGAACAGGTCGAACGTCTGGCCCAGGGCGCGCGTTACGCCGCATCGTTGGCGGGGCCATTACAGCAAGCCCGGCATAAAGCCCAGGCTGCGCGCCGCGAGTTTACGATCCACGTTTCCGAATTGCTGGTCAAATTGGCCGAAGTGATGCACCCGGCTCGCGCGGCGCGGGTGATCGCCGCCAATTCCCGGATCGAAGCGTCGCAAGCCGGCGAGTACCTGCAAAGCTTGCAAGCGGTTGCCGAAAGCGTCGATAACGCCGCCCAAATCATTAACGACAAAGTACACCGTTGCCGTAGCGCATTGACCGTTATCAATCTGGCCGATTGAGCGGGGCCGTTGCGAAGAGGAATCCGATATGAAAATGACCAGAATCTACGAAGGCGCGCACCAATGGGTGATGTTTGGCCGCGATCCGCACCGGCCGGAAAAGATTATCGATACCAACCAATACATGGTGCGCACCGCGGATCGTTGTCTGTTGCTGGATCCCGGCGGCATCGAACTGTTCGCGCCGATGCTGGCTGCGGTATTGCACCACGCCCCGGTCGAGGAGATTACCGATTTGTTCGCATCGCATCAGGATCCTGACATTATTTCGTCTCTAGGCCTGTGGGACCAAGCTCTGCCGAACGCCAAATTACACGCGGCGCAGTTGTGGGAGGGGTTTTTACGCCATTTCGGCTGCGAGTCTATCGAATACGTGCCGATTCCGGACCACGGTGGCACGATCAATCTCGGCAGCGTCGAACTGCAAATCGTGCCGGCGCACTATCTGCATTCATCGGCCAACTTTCATATTTACGATCCGCAAGCCAAGATTTTAATGTCGGGCGATGTCGGCGCCGCGTTGGAAGCGCCCGGCGCGCCGGTATTCGTCGATAATTTCGAGGCCCATATCGAAAAGATGCGCTATTTCCACCAGCGCTGGATGCCGTCCAACCAAGCCAAGCGAGCTTGGCTTGAGCGGGTCAGAAAACTGGATGTGCAAATCCTGGCCCCGCAACACGGCCGGATGTTCAAGGGCGACGATGTCAGGCGGTTTCTGGATTGGTTCGAGGCGCTGCAAGTGGGGATTGCCGTATAAAACAAGCATTTGCCGAAAATTGGGTTTATAATCCGGCCGTTACCAGCCCCTGTCGCGAGACGGGGGTTTTTTGTTAGTGAGAGGAGCTGGAGTATCTCATCAAGCATGGCGCAAAAACTTTATATACAGACTAACGGTTGTCAAATGAACGAGTACGATTCCGACAAGATGCGGGACGTACTGCAAGCATCGCACGGTTTGGAATTGACCGATATCCCCGAACAGGCTGACGTGTTATTGCTGAACACCTGTTCGATCCGGGAAAAAGCCCAGGAAAAAGTGTTTTCTGCGGTCGGGCGTTGGAAAAAGATCAAAGACAAACGCCCGGATGTGATTATCGGCGTCGGCGGTTGCGTCGCCAGTCAGGAAGGCGCGGCTCTTCAAAAGCGCGCACCTTACGTCGACATCGTATTCGGGCCGCAAACCCTGCATCGTCTGCCGGAACTGTTGAACAAGGCGCGTAGCGGCGACAAGCATGTGGTCGATATTTCCTTCCCGGAAATCGAAAAATTCGACAACCTGCCGGAGCCGCGCGCCGAAGGTCCGAAAGCCTTCGTGTCGGTGATGGAAGGTTGCAGCAAGTATTGCACTTATTGCGTCGTACCTTACACCCGCGGCGAGGAAGTCAGCCGGCCGCTGAACGATGTGATTGCCGAAATAGAAACGCTGGCCAAGCAAGGCGTCCGCGAGATCAATCTGCTCGGCCAGAACGTCAACGCCTACCGCGGCGCCATGGAAGACGGCGACATCGCCAGTTTCGCCTTGTTGCTGCACTGCGTCGCCGCCGTCGATGGCATCGACCGCATCCGCTTTACTACCTCGCACCCGCTGGAATTCACCGACGACATCATCGAAGCCTTCGCCGAGATTCCGCAGTTGGTCAACCATTTGCATCTACCGGTACAAAGCGGCAGCAACCGGATTCTGGCCGAAATGAAACGCGGTCATCGCCGCGAGGATTACCTGGAGATCATGCGCAAAATCAAAGCGGTGCGGCCGGGAATCAGTTTGTCGTCGGATTTCATCATCGGTTTTCCCGGCGAAACCGAGCAGGATTTCGAAGATACGATGGCGCTGATCGAGGAAGTCGGCTTCGACTTTTCCTACAGTTTTATTTTTAGCGCCAGACCCGGCACGCCGGCTGCGAATTTTGCCGACGACGTCAGCATCGAAGTGAAGGAGCAGCGTCTGCAACGCTTGAAAGAACGTTTGAACCAGATGTTCATGGCCATTTCGGAAGGGATGGTCGGCAGCGTGCAAAGCGTGTTGGTGGAAGGGGTTTCGAAGAAAAATCCGTTGCACTTGACCGGGCGTACCGAGAACAACCGGGTGGTTAATTTTGCCGCCCATCCGCGCCTGATCGGCCAATTCGTCGACGTGTTGATTACCGAAGCGTTGCCGAATTCTTTGCGCGGCCGCGTGTCGGAATCCTCCATCGAAAAAGTCAGACAGACCGCCTAGTGTTGAATACCTCGCATTTTTCTCAAGAAATCACGCTGTTGCCGGACGACGCCCAGCGCCTGTCCAATTTCTGCGGCCAACTCGATAGCCACATCCGCCAAATCGAACAGCGCCTGCATGTGGACATTGCCAACCGCAGCAACCATTTTCGGGTCACCGGCGTCGATGCTGCGGTCAAAGCGGCTTGCGCGGTGATTCAAAAACTGTTCGAAATGACCGAGCGCGAAGAAATTACCCCGGAGCAGGTGCATCTGAGTTTGCAGGATGCCAGCATCGACCAACTGCTGCAGCCTGCGGCCAACCACGAGCCGGTAGCGATTCGCACCAAGCGCGGCGTGATTAAAGGCAGAGGCCACAATCAGCAGGATTATTTGCGCAAGATCCTCAGCCACGACATCAATTTCGGCGTCGGTCCGGCCGGCACCGGTAAAACCTATCTGGCGGTGGCTTGTGCCGTCGAAGCCTTGCAAAACGAGACTGTCCGGCGGATCATCTTGGTACGCCCGGCCGTGGAAGCCGGCGAGAAACTGGGTTTTTTGCCCGGCGACATGGCGCAGAAGGTCGACCCTTATTTGCGGCCGTTGTACGACGCTTTATACGATATGCTTGGCTTCGAGCGGGTCGAGAAACTGCTGGAGAAAAACGTCATCGAAGTCGCGCCGCTGGCGTTCATGCGCGGCAGAACCTTGAACGATTCCTTCATCATTCTCGACGAAGCTCAAAATACCACGGTGGAACAGATCAAAATGTTCTTGACCCGGGTCGGTTTCGGCTCCACCGCGGTGATTACCGGCGACGTGACCCAAATCGATCTGCCCAGCGAAAAAATGTCCGGTCTGAAGCATGTTTTGAAAGTATTGAAAGACGTGGAAGGGATCAGCTTCACCTTTTTCGGCGTGCGCGACGTGGTCAGGCACCCGTTGGTGCAACGCATCGTTGCGGCGTACGACCGCTACGATCTGGAACAGGGCAAAAACACGCCGTGAACTATATCGATTTGCAAATTGCTACCGAGTCGGCCTATCCCGCCGCCGAGCAGTTCCAAACCTGGGTCGACGCCGCCTTATCCGATTTCCAACGCGACAGCGAAGTGACGATTCGTCTGGTCGATACCGCGGAAAGCGCCGAATTGAACAGCCAATACCGGCATAAATCCGGCCCGACCAATATCCTCAGCTTTCCGTTCGAGGCGCCGCCGGGCGTGGAGCTCGACCTGTTGGGCGATCTGGTGATTTGTGCGCCGGTGCTGGCGCGCGAGGCGGCCGAACAAGGCAAATTGCCCGAACACCATTGGGCGCATATCACTGTACACGGCGTATTGCATTTGCTAGGGTATGACCACATCGAAGAGCAAGACGCGGAACAAATGGAAGCGCTGGAAATTGACATTCTAAGCCGATTAAACATAGCCAATCCCTATCTGGAGGATAGTAAGCAATGAGCGATGGTAACCCCCCGAGTAGCCAGCCCCATCAGAAAAGCCTGATCGAACGCATCGGCCATTTTCTGAGTGGGGAGCCGCAAGACCAGGAAGACTTGCTGGAGATATTAAGAGAGTCGCAAGAAAAACATTTACTCGATTCCGACGCGTTATCCATGATGGAGGGCGTCATGCATGTCGCGGAGATGCGAGTCAGAGACATCATGATCCCGCGTTCGCAGATGGTGGTGGTGCCGCGCGAGGCCGAACTGGAAACTATCTTTCCGCTGGTCGTCGAATTTGCCCATTCCCGTTTTCCCGTCATCGAAGAAGACCGCAGCAAAGTGGTCGGCATTCTATTGGCCAAGGATTTGCTGGCCCACGCCTTGCGCAACAAAGCGCTGAAGGTGGAAGACGTGATGCGGCCGGTCAACTTGGTGCCGGAAAGCAAACGGCTGAACGTGTTACTGAAGGAATTTCGTACCGAACGCAACCATATGGCGATCGTGGTCGATGAATACGGCAACGCCGCCGGCTTGGTTACCATCGAAGACGTACTGGAGCAAATCGTCGGCAAAATCGAGGATGAGCACGACGATGACGAGGTCCAGGAATTCATTTCGCAGCGTGGCGAAAAGGAATTCATTCTGAACGCATTAACGCCGATCGAAGAATTCAACGACTATTTTTCCGCCGATCTGGAAGACGACGAATACGACACCATCGGCGGTTTGATCGTGCAACGTTTGGAGCATTTTCCAAAGAAAGGCGAAAAAGTCGAAATCGGCGATTTTTGTTTCGAGGTGTTGCGCGCCGATAACCGCCGCGTGCATCTGCTGAAACTTAAAATCAAGTAAGCGTTCAGTCCGGCCGCTCGGCCGCACTTAAAAACCGCTCGAAATCCTCGGCCGGCAATGGCCGCGAAAAGTGGTAGCCTTGGCCGAAGTCGCAGCCGGATTCCAGCAGCAAGCGGTGCTGGTTTTCGGTTTCCAGGCCTTCGGCGATCACCTGCATGCCCAGCTTGTGCGCCATGACGATGATGGCTTCGCATAACGCCATGTCGCTCGAGTCCGGCGCTAAATTGGCGACGAAGGAACGGTCGATTTTCAAATAATCGATATCGAATTTTTTCAGATAAGCCAATGCCGAATAACCGGTGCCGAAGTCGTCCAGCGATATCTGCATGCCGGCGTCGCGAAACGCTTGCAGGCTGTTTCGTACCACATTGCTGGCATCCAGCAGCAGTCCCTCGGTAATTTCCACGACCAGCCCTTGCCCCGCCAGCCCCAATTCCTGCAGATAGTCGAGCCATGCGTCGTGCGATTGGCTGCCGTAAAATTGCGCCGGAGATTTGTTGATACTGATCTGGAACTCGGGATGGTAATGCTCCCGCCAGCGCCGGGCTTGCCGCGCGGCCTGCTCGAACACCCAGTTGCCGATGTCGACGATCAGGCCGTTGTCTTCGGCAATCGGGATGAACTCGGCCGGATTGATCGGCCCGCGCTCGGGGTGGTGCCAGCGCAATAGGGCCTCGGCCTTCATAATCTTGCCGGAAGCCAGTTCGACGATCGGTTGGTAGTAAAGCCGGAACTGGCCGTTTGCCAGCGCGCTACGCAAATCGTCGGCGATCAACATCCGTTTGTGGGCGGCGGCATGCATGGCCGGCGTGAAATAACAATAGCGGTTGCGGCCCTGATGCTTGGCGGCGTACATGGCCTGGTCGGCGTTTTTGATCAACGCATCGATTTTTTCGGCGTCTTGCGGATACAGGGTAATGCCGACGCTGGCCGATAAATAGGCGACCTTGTTTTTCAGTTGGAAGGGTTCGGCCAACGTCCGCAAAATACTTTGCGCAACCCGCTCGGCGCTGGCAATGTCGTCCAGTTCCGGCAGTATCATAGTGAATTCGTCGCCGCCGAGCCGCGCCACCGTATCCGATTCCCGCACGCAACGGCTCAAACGTAGCGCGGCGTCTTTCAACAGCATGTCGCCCATGTCGTGGCCCAGCGTATCGTTGATTTCCTTGAACCGGTCCAGGTCGATGAAAATCAGCGCCAGCGGCAAGCCGCTGCGTTGGCACTTTTTGGTTTCCTGGTCCAGCCGGTCGTGGAACATGCGCCGGTTGGGCAAGCCGGTCAGCGGATCGAAATTGGCCTGGGTCCAGATCAATTCCTCGGATTGTTTTTTCTGGGTGATGTCCGAGAACATCGCTACGCGCCGGTGCGGGCTGCCGTCGGCGTTGAAAATGGTGTTGATGGTCAGCAATTCGGCAAAGATCTCGCCGTTCTTGCGCCGGTTCCAAAGTTCGCCTTTCCAGTGGCCGCTGCTGCCGATTACATGCAGCATGGCTTGGTAAAACTGCTCGCTCTGCCGATTCGAATTCAAGATGGCGTGGCTTTGGCCGGCTACCTCGGCCAGCGTATAGCCGGTCAGTTCGGTAAAAGCCGGGTTGACCGTGATGATGGCGCAGTCGGCATCCATCACTGCCATCGCTTCGCTGCTGTTCTGGTATACCAGCGACGCCAATTGCAGCGCCTCGGTGCTGCGGCTGCGCTCGACGGCAATGCCGGCCAGGTTGGCGGCCTGCTCTATGGCCAGCAAGTCGTCGGCACTCGGTGCGGCCGGTTTGTGTTGGTAAATTGCCAGGCAGCCGAGCAGTTTGCCGGAAGCGTCGCGGATCGGTTCCGACCAGCAGGCGCCGAGTCCGGCCTGGGCGGCCAGTTCTTTGAACGGTGCCCAATACGGATGCTGCTGGATGTCTTCGACGATGGTGCGCTCGGCGCAATAGGCTGCGCTGGCGTGGTTGCCGGCACCGATCTCGACCGGCAAGCCATCCAGCGCGCTGTCGGCTAAGTCCGGCAAGTGGGGCGCGGCCGCGATATGCAAGCGTTTGCCTTGCTCATCCAATAACAGAATCGAGCAGAGCAGGTCCGGATTCTGGGTTTCGACTGCCAGGACCACGGCGTCCAGAGTGCCGGCCAACGGTGCGCCCTTGGCGACCAGCTCCAGGACGTGGTTGTGGGCGCGTTCCCGGTCCGCGGCATGCTGGCGGTCGGAAATGTCCATGGCGATGCCGATCACGCCGACCGGTTTGCCGTTGATGTCTTGCAGCCGGGTGCGGGTAATCTGTAGGACCCGGCGCTTGCCGTCGGCGAATTTCACCCGTTCCAACGCTTGGTGAACCGGGCCGGAGCCGTTCAGGCAGGCCTGGTCGGCCACGCTAAAGCGGGCGGCCAGTTCCTCGCCCAGCAATTCGGCCAAGTTCGGGTAAGCGACGACTTGCTTTTCCGGCAGGCCCAGATGGCTGCAAAAGGTCTTGTTGGCGAAGGCAAACCGCCGGTCCATGCCAATCAACCAAATGCCGACCGGAGCATTGTCCAGAATGGCGTGCAATTTCGCTTCGGACGCATACAATTCGGCGACCTGGGCGTTCAATTGTTGGGTCATCGACACGAAACTGTTGGCCAGATAGCCGATTTCGTCGCGGCGTCCGGTAGGGGCCGCATCCAGGGGTTGCCCCAGTTGAAACCGGCTGACGGCCTGGGTCATCTGGTTCAGCGGCTTGGCCAGGATTCTGGCCAAAACCAATGAGATCGCGCTGGCCAGCAGGCTGAAGATCGCCGTGATCTCCACGACCTTCCAGCCCAGGGTATGGCTGCCGGCCAACACCTCGGCCAGCGGCGTGTAAACGCCCAACAGCGCGAAACGCCGGTTTTGCGGACCCAGCGGTAACTTGGCGAACGCCGCCAAAGACGATGCCGCCAAGGTTTGCTCGGTTCCGGTGGCAAATACCGCAGACGTGCGTTTGCCGTACAACACCTCGCCGACTTCGGGGATGTCGTCTTGTATCACGAAGCGGCGGCCGCGCTCGAAGCCGAAGGTTTTGGCCTGGTCGGGGTGGATCAGATAATCGCCGCTACCGTTGCTGAGCAACAAGCGGATGCCGGCGGGCAATTTGCCGGCGATCAGTGTGAACAGGCCGTCCAGATCGACGTTGACCACTACCAGCGCGATGTAGCCGTCTGGCGCGGACCCAATCGGTACGGCGACGCGTACGGTCGGTTTGCCGAAACCCTGATGGGCGCCCAGTTCCTGGTTTAAATTGATCTCCGAGACGTATATCTCTTCGGTAGCGGGCAGGCTGAGGGTCTCGAATACATACGGAAAATGGTTTTTTTCCTGCAATTGCGCATCCGCCACGATTTGCACACTGTCGCGGTCGCGGTCGACCCGGACCAGTTCCTTACCATAGTGCTGGGCGTGGATCAGCCGGACCTGGCTGTATTCCGGGTGGCTCTTCAGCAAGGCGGAAAACAGGTCGGCCAGTTGCGCCTTGGCCGCGGCCGGCTCGCTGCCGGGTTTGGCCAAGGCGATTTGCCGGCAAAGCGGTAAATTCGCCAGTGTTTTTGCGTCTTTCGCGGTTGTGGCCAGCGCATCGCCGAAGCGGTGAGACAAGCCCTGGACCGTGCTCAACAATTGGGCCTGTGCGGCGCCGACCAGCAATTGTCGGCTGCGGTCGTAGACGTAGTAACCGGTCAAACCGGTGGAAGCGGTGCCGAGCAACGCTAGCCAGAATCCCAGTTTGATGCCGACGCTCGCCCGCATTAAAACGCCTCGGGCGGTTCGCCGGAAATGATGCGGTCCCAAAGCCGCTTTTGCAGCTCGGGATTGGCGACGGGTTCCAGCCAGACCAGTTTTTGCCGGGTTTCGCCGCCGGGCTGGACGGTAACGGTATTGGCTAGGCCGTGGCGAATGCTGAGGCGTTCGCTGACGGCCGGTTCCAGCGTGTAATCGATCCATTGTGCGGCCAAAGCCGGGTTGCCTGCGTTGCGGGTAACCGCCCAGCAGTCCAGCCAAGCCAGTGCGCCTTCTTGCGGAATCACGTAGCCGACGTCGGCGCCGGCATCGCGCAAGGCCTTCACTTGTTGGTTGCCGTAATTGCCGAACACCAGCGCAACGCCGTGGCGAGTAAACAGTTCCACCGCTTCTTCCGCAGTCGAATAAAAAGTCAGCACGTTGCGGCGCAATTTCGCCAGTTCCCGCGCGGCTGTGGCCAGCTCGCGATCGGAGAGGCGAAACGGGTCGGCGGCCCCCAGCAACAGCCCGACCAACGAGAAATTATGGTTGCTGGTATTGAACGCCAGCACCCGGCCCCGGTAGGCCGGGTCCCACATCGCGGCCATCGATCGCGGCGCTTCGGCCATGGTTTTGCGGTTGTAGATCAAGCCCATTTCCGCGTAGGTGTAGGGGATTGCAAATACTTGCCCCTGCCGTACCAAGCCGGGAATCGCATTCAGATCGCGGAAGCGCGGCAATTGCCGGGCATGATTGGCGAGCCGGCCGGGATCGAGCGCCTGTACCAAATGCCGGTCGATATAACGCTGCAATTCGGCGGTATTGACTGCAAACACGTCGTAGGCGGCGCTGTTGATTTTGTACCACAGGTCGTCGTCGGAATTGGCGTAAGTTACTTCCACTGCGGCGCCGTGGCGAATTTCGAACTCGCGGACGGTATCGGCGTCGGCGTAACCGGCCCAGGCCAAAATTCGCAGAATATCCTGTGCGGCTGCCGGCGCAGGGCAGAGCGCGGCAATAAGCGCAATCGCCGCGATTGCGGCCAAGGATAGAAAACGTGGAGCCATATAGGGTGTGACTTACGCGCGGTTGACGAAGATGCCTAAGTATATTGGCGGATGAGGCCGGGCGTCGGCCGATCGATGCTGAAAACGTCGCCGGCACGGCATTTTGCCGACTAAAACCGATTAATCGGCGGTTTCCACTTTTATCAGTATCCGCAGCCGGTTGTGCCGGCTAGCGTGGTTGAAGCTATCGAAGCCGCTACCCTGGCTATTTTCGTCGTCGACGTTGCCGGCGATTTCGACCCATTCGCCCAGATTGGCGCGTATCGAGGTCTGCGCCGATTGGGTGTCGAGTTGGCCGTTCTGGCGAAAGCGGTCCGACCAGGGGGCGACATCGAGGACCACTTGCTGGCCGACCAAGCGCGGCGTGACGGCGAAACCAGTCGTCGCTTCGACCATTTGGGTGTTGCTGTAGACGGTGGCGCCGTAACCGTACTGGTAGACGTTGTGGCTATGTACCGGCCGCACCTCGCCGGTTCTGATGATGGCCGGCTGGCCTTCCAGGGTACGCAATTGTTGGTGTTGCTGGCGGTTTTCCAAATCGGCCGTGTTGCCGACCATGCCCCGCATCCGAATCGCATGCGGCGACACGGCGATTGCCGCCTCCGCGTTGAGTTCGGCGGCGGTTTTGGTGCTGGTCTGCAACACGCTGATCATAAGATTGCTGAGGCGGGCGTCCAGTTTGCGGACCAGCGATTGGATATTCGCCAGCCGTTCCGGGCTGGTTCTGACGATCAGGCTGCTGCCGTTGTCCACCACCCGGTCTTCGCCGTCCAGTAGCGGCGCCAACAACGGCAGGATTTCGGCAGCCGGTCGGTTGGCGAGCGGAATCACTTCCATCACCGGCTCGCCGGCCAGCGTGGTTTGCCCGGCTAGTAGCACCAGCGCCAGGCAAACCGCCTTATATTTCATCGTACAAGGCCAGGTATTGTGCCGCGCTGTTTTTCCACGAGAAATCCTTGGCCATCGCATTGCGTTGGATCTGGCGCCAGATTTTGGGATTGTGGAACAGGACCAGGCTGCGCTTGATGGCTTCGATCAATGCCGCCGCCGAGGCATCGTTGAAAGAGATGCCGCTGGCCGTACCGTTGGCGATACTTTCCGGCAGGGAGTCGACCACGGTATCGGCCAGGCCGCCGGTTCTTCGGACAATCGGGATGGTGCCGTAACGTTGGCTGTACATTTGGTTCAGTCCGCAAGGTTCGAACCGCGACGGCATCAGGAAGATGTCGGAACCGGCTTCGATCCGGTGCGCCAAACGCTCGTCGTAGCCTATCGTCACGGCCACTTTTTCCGGATAGAGCCGGGCGAATTCCTGCAAGCGGTACTCTATGCTCTTGTCGCCGCTGCCCAGCAAGGCGAATTGCAGCGGTAAGTTCGTCATTTCGGCCAGACAGTTCAACACCAAGTCTATGCCCTTCTGTTCCACCAGTCGGCCGATCAGACCGAATAACGGCACATCGGCCTCGACCGGTAGGCCCAACTCATGTTGCAACGCAGCTTTATTGGCCTGTTTGCCTTCCAACTTGTCCGCCGTGTAATTGTGCGCCAGATAACTGTCGCTGCTCGGGTCCCAAACTGTCGTATCGATGCCGTTAATGATGCCGCTCAGTTGTTGCTGCTTGTGCGCCAGCAAGCCTTCCAGGCCGTAACCGAATTCCGGAGTCTGGATTTCCTGGGCGTAGGTGGGGCTGACCGTGGTGATGCGGTCGGAATAGGCCAAACCGCCCTTGATGAACGACAGCATGCCGTGGAATTCGAGCCCTTCCGGGTGCAACAACTGGCCGGGCAAATTCAGTTGCGAATAGGCGCTGCCGGGAAACAGGCCCTGGTAAGCCATGTTATGGATCGTAAACACCGTTGCCGGCCGATCCTGCTCCAATGACAACAGCGCCGGCGCCAGTCCGGTTTGCCAGTCGTTGCAATGCAGGATGTCGGTGCGCCAGTCCAGGTAGGCCCGGTTCATCGCCACTTCGACGATGATGCGGCAAAACAGCGCAAAGCGTTCGCCGATATTGGCCCAGGGTCGCCCGGCTTCGTCGAGGTAGGGGTTGCCGGGGACGTTGAAAAACGGCGGGTAATCGACTAGCCAGACGATGATGTTGCTGTCCGGCAGCCGGGTTTCCAATAAGTTGACGTCGCAATTGTTGACGCGCACCGTACACAGGTAACGGCCCGGTTCGCAGTTCTTGATGGCCTGGTAGTTGGGCATGATGATGCGCACATCCTGGCCCAAATCGGCCAAGGCTAGCGGCAAACTGCCGGCGACGTCGGCCAGGCCGCCGGTTTTGATCAAGGGATGGGTTTCGCTGCTGGCGAACAGAATTTTTTTCATGTGGCAAATTACATTTTCAAGATGATGCCGGCCAAGGGCGGTAACGTGATCGCAATCGAGTGTTGTTGGCCCATCCACGGTTGCGGTTCGCTAAGCACGGCGCCATTGCCAAGGTTGCTACCATCGTAGTATTGCGAATCGGAATTGAATATTTCGTAGTAGGTGCCGGGATTGGGCACGCCGATCCGGTAACTTTCCCGCGGCACCGGCGTAAAGTTCAGCACCACGATCAAGTCTTCGTGCGCCGACTTGCGGCGGTAACTGATGATGGATTGCTGGTAGTCGTGGCAGTCGATCCATTCGAAGCCTTGGTGTTCGAAATCGTAACGGTGCAAGGCGGCATGGTTGCGGTAAAGTTTGTTCAAATCCTTGACCAGCGTCTGTAAGCCGCGATGGTGGGCGTAATCCAGTACGTACCAGTCCAGGGTACGGTTGCAGCTCCATTCGGTGCCTTGGCCGAATTCGCAGCCCATGAACAACAGTTTTTTACCGGGATAGGTAAACATCATCGTGTACAACAGACGCAGGTTGGCGAAGCGCTGCCATTCGTCGCCGGGCATTTTGTTCAGCATCGAGCCTTTGCCGTGTACCACTTCGTCGTGGGAGAACGGCAGTACGAAGTTTTCGGTAAATGCATAGAGCAGGCCGAAAGTCAGCGAATCGTGATGGTAGGAGCGGTGGATCGGTTCCTCCTGCATGTAATGAAGAATGTCGTGCATCCAGCCCATGTTCCATTTCATCGAGAAACCCAGGCCGCCGGTCCAGGTCGGCCGGGTCACTTGCGGCCAAGAGGTGGATTCCTCGGCCATGATCACGGTGCCGGGGTGCTGCTCGTGAGTGACGGTATTCATGTGGCGCAAGAAGTCGATCGCTTCCAGGTTTTCGTTGCCGCCGTACATGTTCGGAATCCAGTCGTTGGCGTCGCGCGAGTAATCCAGATACAGCATCGACGCCACCGCATCGACCCGCAGGCCGTCCAGATGGAATTCCTCCAGCCAGAAGAAGGCGCTGGACAGCAGGAAGTTTTTCACTTCGTTACGGCTGTAGTTGTAGATCAGCGTGCCCCAATCGCGGTGTTCGCCTTTGCGCGGGTCTTCGTGTTCGTACAACGGGGTGCCGTCGAAGCGGCCCAGCGCGAAGCTGTCTTTCGGAAAATGGGCCGGGACCCAATCCAGAATCACGCCGATGCCGTTCTGGTGGCAATGGTCGACGAAAAAGCGGAAGTCGTCCGGCGTGCCGTGGCGGCTGGTCGGCGCGAAATAACCGGTGGTCTGGTAGCCCCAGGAAATGTCCAGCGGATGTTCGGTGACCGGCAACAGTTCGATGTGGGTAAAGCCCATCTCCTTGACGTAATCGACCAATTGTTCGGCCAGTTCGCGGTAGTTCAGGAAATTGCCGCGATGGTCGCGCCGCCATGAACCCAGATGTACCTCGTAGATCGACATCGGCTGATGCAGCCAGTCGTGTTGCGGCCGTTGTTCCATCCAGGCGCCGTCGCCCCAGGTGTAAGCGTTCTCGTCGACCACGACCGCAGCGGTGGCCGGACGAAATTCGAATTGTTGGCCGTAGGGGTCGGTTTTAACCAGCACCTGGCCGCTGTGGCGATTGAGGATTTCGAATTTGTACAGACAGCCGACGCTCAAGCCCGGAATGAAGATTTCCCAAATGCCGCTGCTGCCCAGGCTGCGCATCGGATGGCCGCGGCCGTCCCAGCGGTTGAAATCGCCGATGACGCTGACCCGTTGCGCATTAGGCGCCCAGACCGCGAAATGCACGCCCTCAATGCCGTCGACCGTAAGCTGGTGTGCGCCGAGCTTTTGGTAAATGTGCCAATGCCGGCCCTCGCCGAACAAATGCTGGTCGAATTCCGGCAACACCGGGCCGAAGCAATAGGGGTCGTAGTGGTGGTGAGTATGGCCGTCCTTGTCCAACCAGGACAATTGGTAGTGCGCAGGAATAACGGCGGTTTTGCCGGGGCGGTATTCGAAGAAATCGCTGTCCGGGATGCGCTGAAATTCGCCGCCGTCGGCTTCGAATTTGACGGATTCGGCGTAGGGCAAAAAGGTGCGGATGATGGTGTCGCTGCCTACGGTATGGCGGCCCAAGACCGAGAAAGGATCGTGATGCTTGGCATCTTTGATTTTGACGAGTTCTGAATCAAGCGAATGTAATTGGCTTGGCTTGTTCATTTTGCAGGGCCTCAGTATAGTTAGGTTTAGCGTTTGGCGGGGACGGCAATTGGGTTAAAACACCGACGTTATTAATAGCAATGCGCTTGGGTTTTTACTTTTCCGTGAAGAGTAACGATAATGGATCAGCGCGGCAAGTGGCAGGTCGAGAAATCTGTGTCAACCCGTCGGTGTCCGTATTTGCAGTAGTGAAGCTTATCAATTGAATGAGGAATTACATGTCAGTCGTCGATACACATCAGCAGGAGAGACGGGTAAACGATTTAACCCGCAATACCATCGCTTTAATTCTGGCTGGCGGCCGCGGTTCGCGGTTGAAGAATATGACGGACTGGCGGGCAAAGCCTGCGGTACCCTTTGGCGGCAAGTTTCGGATTATCGACTTTCCTCTGTCGAACTGCATCAACTCGGATATTCGCAAGATCGGCATCCTGACCCAATACAAAGCCGATTCTTTGATTCGGCACATCCAGCAAGGCTGGGGCTTTCTGCGCGGCGAATTCGGCGAATACGTGGATTTGATGCCGGCGCAGCAACGCCACGACGAACACTCGTGGTATCAGGGCACAGCCGATGCGATCTACCAAAACATCGACATCCTGCGGGCGCGCAATCCTGAATTCGTGCTGGTGTTGGCCGGTGACCACATCTACAAAATGGATTACTCGGTGATGCTGGCCGACCATGTCGCCAACAAAGCCGACCTGACTATAGGCTGTATCGAAGTGTCGCTGGAAGATGCCAAAGCCTTCGGCGTGATGCATGTCGACGACAACCGCCGGGTCAAGGCTTTCGTCGAAAAGCCGGAGAACCCGCCGGTGATGCCGGGCCGGGAAAACACCGCGCTGGCGTCCATGGGTATTTACATTTTTAATGCCGGCTTCCTGTTCGAACAATTGATTAAAGACGCCGACACCAAAGGTTCCAGTCGCGATTTCGGCAAAGACATCATTCCGTCGGTGATCGACAAATACCGGGTCAACGCCTATCCGTTTTTGGATTTGCAAAGCGGCCAACAAAGCTACTGGCGCGACGTAGGCACGATCGACGCCTACTGGACCGCCAATATGGAATTGGTCGGCGTCAAACCGGACCTGAATCTGTACGACAACACCTGGCCGATCTGGACCTACCAGGCGCAGACGCCGCCGGCCAAGTTCGTGTTCGACGACGACGACCGCCGCGGCCAAGCCATCGACTCGATGGTATCCGGCGGCTGCGTAATATCCGGCGCGATCGTGCGCCACTCGCTGTTATTCTCGCAAGTGCGGGTCAATTCCTACAGTACCGTGCAGGATTCGGTGGTGCTGCCGGAAGTGAATATCGGCCGCCATTGCCGGATCAAGAAAGCGATCATCGAAAAAGGCTGCCAGGTGCCGGAAGGCACCGTGATCGGCGAGAACCGGGCCGACGACGAAAGACGCTTCCACGTCAGCGAGGGCGGAGTCGTATTGGTGACCTCCGATATGTTGGGCCAACGCCGGAATTATGTCCGCTAAAAAATTGAAGCTGGTGCTGTGTTGGCACATGCACCAGCCCGAATACCGCGATATGCAGAGCGGCGAGTTCAAGTTGCCTTGGACTTATCTGCATGTGATCAAAGATTACGTGGATATGGTGGCCCATCTGGAGGCCGCGCCGGCCGCGAAGGCGGTCGTCAATTTCGCCCCTATCCTGCTGGAGCAGATCGAAGATTATTCCAACCAGGTCAACGGCTATTTGCATGATCGGATCGCGATCAAGGATCCGTTACTGGCGGCCTTGGTCGAGCCGGCTATCTCGGCCGATCCGGAGCGGCGGTTGAAATTATTGCGCGATTGCAAAAAAGCCAACCGCGAACGCCAGATCGAACGCTACCCCGCGTTCCGCAAGCTGATCGATATGGCGGATTGGGTCCAGGCGCATCAGGATTCGGTCAACTATGTCAATTCCCAATTCGTTTCCGATATTCTAGTCTGGTACCATCTGGTTTGGATGGGGGAAACCGTCAAGCTCAGCGACGGCCGGGTGCAGCGCCTGATCGAGAAAGGCAGCGGATTCAGTCTGCACGACCGGATCGAAATCGTCGAAATCATTGGCGACTTGTTATCCCGCGTCATCTACCGTTACAAATCGCTGGCCAGAAAAGGCCGCATCGAATTGTCTGTGACACCTTACGCCCATCCGATCATGCCGCTGATGTTGCAAATCGATTGCGCCCGCGAGGCCATGCCCGGCATCTCATTGCCCGCGCTGGAGCACTACCCCGGCGGAGAGGAGCGGGTACGTTGGCATTTGCAGAAGGGCGTGGCCACGTTTCGCCATTTCTTCGGCTTCGAGCCGCAAGGTTGCTGGCCGTCTGAGGGCAGCGTTAGCGAGCGGACGTTGCAGATTCTGGCCGAGGCCGGTTTTCGTTGGGCCGCCAGCGGCGGAAACGTCTTGCACAACAGTTTGCATGCCTCGGGCATCGCCGGAAATTGCAGTCCGCACCAACCGTTCAAAGTGCATTCTGCAGATATCGCCTGTTTTTTTCGGGACGACGGTTTGTCCGATTTGATCGGCTTCGAGTATTCCAAGTGGCATGCCGACGACGCGGTGGCCGATTTGATCAAACATCTGGAAAATATCGCCGATTTCGACAGCCGGGAGCCTTTGGTGTCGATCATTATGGACGGCGAAAATGCTTGGGAATATTTTCCGGATAACGGCTATCATTTTCTTAGCGCTTTGTACCGCCGGTTGAGCGAACATCCACGTATCGAGCTGACCACCTTTGCCGAGTATTTGGATAACGCCGAAGCCCGGATGGATGCGCTGCCGAAGTTGGTGGCCGGAAGCTGGGTCTACGGGACTTTCTCGACCTGGATCGGCGATGCCGATAAGAATTACGGCTGGGATATGTTGGGCGACGTCAAGGCGGCGTTCGACCGGGCCGTCGCTAACGGCAAGCTCAACGAGCAGCAACTGCTGCAGGCGCAAAGCCAATTAGGGGTGTGCGAAGGTTCGGACTGGTTTTGGTGGTTTGGCGACTACAATCCCGGTGAAGCGGTCAGCGACTTCGAAAAGCAGTACCGGCTCAATCTGACCAACCTTTACCGGTTGTTGGGAGAAGAGCCGCCGGCTTACCTGGCCTTGTCGTTCACGCAAGGCAGCGGTAATCCGGCAATGGGCGGCGCAATGCGCCGCGGTAATCAAATATAAGAAAATGGAACTAGTTCATGGGTGCTCTCTTGGATAAACGCCGCGCGGGCGTTTTGCTACACATTACATCCTTGCCGGGGCGCGGAGAGTGTGGCGATTTGGGAAGGGAAGCGTTTCATTTTGTCAATTTCTTGCACGACACCGGGGTGACGGTTTGGCAGACCTTGCCGCTCGGCATGCCGCACGGTGACGGCTCGCCTTACCAGTGTTTGTCGGCCCATGCCGGCAATCCGGCATTGATCAATCTGGAATGGCTGACTGAGAAGGGTTGGTTGCAGGCTACCGACCGTTGCGGCGATTGCCATACCAATGCCGAATTTACCAAGAGTTGTCTGGTAACAAAGGCGTTCTACGGCTTCCAGAATCTGGCCGATGCCGAGCAGCAGCTGGATTTTCAGCGGTTTTGCCGGGAAAAGGCCGGCTGGCTCGACGATTTCGCGCTGTTTATTGCATTGCGTAACGTATTCGGCCACAAATGCTGGAACGAATGGCCGGAAGCATTGCGGCAACGCGAACCGAAAGCGTTGAGCGAATCCCGGCAATTATTGAAAGCGGTAATCGATTCGATCAAATTCGAACAATACGTGTTCTTCAAGCAATGGCATGAATTGAAGGATTATGCCGCCCGCCACGGCGTGCTGATGTTCGGCGACATTCCGATTTTCGTTTCCTACGACAGTGCCGACGTTTGGGCCAACCGGGACGTGTTCAAGCTGAACGCGGCTGGCGAAATGGAAGTGGTGGCCGGCGTGCCGCCGGATTATTTTTCCGAATTCGGCCAGCGCTGGGGTAATCCGCATTACGACTGGGAATATTTGCGGAAAACCGGTTTCAAGTGGTGGTTGGAGCGGATCGAATCGCAGTACGAGATGTTCGATGTGCTTAGAATCGACCATTTCCGCGGACTCGAGGCGGCATGGGAAATTCCGGCTAACGAAGATACCGCGATCAATGGCCGCTGGGTCGTGGCGCCCGGGGCCGAGTTATTGGCCGAAATTCAACGCCATTTCGGCTCGCTATCGTTGGTTGCGGAAGATCTGGGCATCATCACTGCGGAAGTCGAAGCTTTGCGCGACGATTTCAGTTTGCCCGGCATGAAGATTTTGCAATTTGCCTTCGGCGACGACAGCCGCAACCCCTATTTGCCGTGCAATTACCATAAGAATTGCGTGGTGTATACCGGTACCCACGACAACGATACTACGTTAGGCTGGTTCGACGGGCTCAACGACGGCGAAAAGCAGCGCATCTACGACTACCTGGGCTGGTCCAGTCTGCCGATGCCGAGCGCGCTGATCCATGCCGCTATGGGATCGGTAGCCAATCTGGCGGTGATTCCGATGCAGGATATTTTGAAGCTAGGTTCGCCGGATCGGATGAATACGCCGGGGACCACCGAGGGTAATTGGCGCTGGCGCTTCGATTGGTCGCAATTGTCCGACGATAAAGCCGGACATTTTGCCCACTTAGTCAGGTTGTTCGGCCGCTGACGCGGCCGAATCCCGCAGTCAATCGTCGTCGTCTTTCTTCGCCGGTTTTTCCGGAATAGGTAGCGACGGAATTTTGTAGTCGGCAATGATCGCCTGGATTTTTGCCTGATTCTTGTCGATCAAGTCGTTAAGCTGTTGCTTGCGCTGATTGTCGCCTTGGCGGATTCCCATCGCAATCGAGAAATCGAAGCGGGTTCCCGCTGAGGATTGCATCGGCATTGCAATATAGCCGTTCTTGGCGCTCTGGTTTTGTACGTAAGCCGCCATCGGGCCCCATAAAATCACCATGTCGATTTTCCCTGCGCGCAGTTCTTTCTCGATCTGCATCGCGACATTATGCTCGCTGTCGCCGGTCATGCTTTGGTAAGGGACGCCGTAATCCAATAGCCCGTTCTGTTGCAGCCAGTCGGTACCGGGGCCGCGGTCGAACATGGCGATTTTCAGTTTCTGCTGCCGTTGCTCAGGCAATTGCGCTAGTTGGTTAGGCTCTTTGATATCGTCCCAGCCGCGGCCTTTTGCAATCAATAAGACGTAGGTCGAATGCAGATAGGGTTTGGTGGTTTCGGTCAATTCGAAGCCGGCCGGTACGCCCATCACCACGTCGCACTTGAAGCCTTCGCCATTGTCGTTTTCCGCTTTCAAAGTATTGCGGATGAAGCCGATACGGTCCGGCAACCAGGTATATTCCAGTTCCTGGCCCAATTGGTCGGCAAACAGTGCGGCGATTTTATTCTCGTAGCCGGTGAGCTCCTTGGTGGAATAGGGCGGATTTACCGGGTCCGCACAGACTTTGAACTTATCCTGGGCTTGGCTGTTGGCCATGGGGGCGACCAAGGCGAGATATAGGGCCCAGGTAGCGAGGGTCGAATTGGCTTTCATGAAAATTCCTGTACTGGTTTTCTTGGCATAAAAAAGCCTTGGCCGATTGCTCGGCCAAGGCTTGCTTTACTGAGGTCCGAAAAGTCGGATATTAGTTAGGCAGAGCGAACACGGTCAGTGTACCACCCAATTTGGTATAAGAACCCAAGCTTCTGTACGCACCAACCGCACCCAGACCTTCCGAGTTGGTTGAGGACGAGCCGTCGTCCAGGCCGGCAGCGATACCGATACCGGCCCAGCCGCCGATACCTGACAGAACGCCGACGTATTGTTTGCCGTTGAATTCCCAGGTGTTGACGTTGCCGATGATGCCGGATGGGGTTTTGAATTTGTACAATTCTTTACCGGTTTTGGCATCGACCGCTTTCAGGTAGCCTTCCAGGGTGCCGTAGAATACGACGCCGCCGGCGGTAGCAACAGAACCTGACCAAACAGAGAATTGTTCTTTGTTTGACCAAACGATTTTGCCGGTTTTTGCGTCAAATGCGGTGAATTGACCCAAGTTGGTGCTATCGTCTTTTTTGCCGGTCAGTACGTCAGCGCCTGCTGGCATCATTGACAGGGTAGCGCCTACGTACGGTTGACCCGCAGTGTAGCTAACTTCAAACGGTTCGTACTCCATGCACAAGTGGTTGCCGGAGATATAGAACAAGCCTGTTTGTGGAGAGTAAGACACAGGAGCCATGTTTTTGGCACCCAACGCCGCAGGGCAAGTACCTACGGTGTTAACGTCTTCGCCGTTGTGCTCAGTTGAGAACTCAGGCACGACTTGTGGGCGACCGGTTTTCATGTCGACGTGGGTCAGCCAGTTGACGGATTTATCGAATTTCTCAGCCACCAACAGTTCGCCGGTTTCGCGATCCAGAGTGTAACCTACACCGTTACGGTCAAAGTGTACGATGGTTTTATGCATTTTGCCTTTGACTTCTTGATCAACCAAAACGGTTTCGTTGATACCGTCGTAGTCCCACTCGTCGTGTGGTGTCATTTGGTAAACCCATTTGACTTCACCGGTGTCGGCGTCGCGCGCCCACAATGACATGGACCATTTGTTGTCGCCTGGACGCTGAGTCGGGTTCCAGGTGGATGGATTGCCTGAACCGTAGTAGACCAGGTTCAGTTTAGGATCGTAAGAGTACCAGCCCCAAGTGGTGCCGCCGCCGATTTTCCATTGGTCGCCTTTCCAGGTCGCCAAGCTGGATTCTGGTCCCAGCGGAGTGACTTTGCCATCTTGCCAGGTGGTGGATTTACCCGGTTTGATCAGGGTGTCCTTGTCCGGACCCATGCTGTAACCTTTCCATGCCAATTGGCCGGTTTTGATGTCGTAGGCCGCCAGGAAGCCGCGGACGCCGAATTCGCCGCCGGAAATACCGGTGATGACTTTATCTTTAACTACGATAGGTGCGTTGGTGTTGGTCATACCCAGTTTCGGGTCGCCGTTTTGCACGCTCCATACGCGTTTGCCGGTTTTGGCATCCAGTGCGGTCAGAACGGTGTCCGATTGTTGCAGGAAGATTTTGCCGTCGCCGTAAGCCAAGCCGCGGTTAACCGTGTCGCAGCACATAACCGGAATGGTTACGTCGGCGTCCATGGTCGGGGTGAATTCCCAGATGACCGCTTTGGTGGTTTGGTCGATGGCGTAAACAGTGTTTGGGAACGGAGTGTGAATAAACATTACGCCGTTAACAACCAGAGGACCGCCTTCGTGACCGCGCAATACACCGGTTGAGAAAGACCAGGCAGGTTGCAGGTTTTTAACGTTCTGAGTGTTGATTTGTGACAATTTGCTGTAACGGGTACCAGCGTAGTCGCCACCCCAAGTTGCCCAGTTGGCGGGGTTTTGAGTTAATTTCTCAACGTCTTCGTTCGCGGTAGATACGGTTGGTGCAGCAAGAATCGTCGCTACAGCCGAAGCAAGCAGCCAGTTGTATACAGGCTTCTTCATATGTTTCCTCCTGGTAATCTGCGGATGAGACAGAATACGGTTTTGTGTTGTTAAGACTAATATTAGTATTAAAGCTCTGTTTGGATGACTGACCTGTTTAGGTCGTTCGGTAAGCGCCGAACGCAGAGGTAGAGCCACACCAGGCGCGTAAATTGAAGGATTTTTTCCTAAAAGTCAACCGGAAAAACTCTGCCTGGAAGGCCTGGAAACGATAATGCCAAGACTTATAACGCCTTAGCATTCGGCGCCGTTTTATTCAGCGCGGGTAACAAATCCCCAGGCCGCCGAGGCCGCAATAACCGTCCGGGTTTTTCGCCAGATATTGCTGGTGCTCCAGTTCGGCATAGTAAAACGGCGGCGCGCCGCGGATTTCGGTCGTGATCGGCGGCAGGCCGGCGCCGGCCAACGCCGCCTGGTATGCAGCCAGGCTGGCGTTGGCGGCGGCAAGTTGCGGTTCGCCGTAGCAGTAAATGGCTGAACGGTACTGGGTGCCGACGTCGTTGCCCTGGCGCATGCCTTGGGTCGGATTGTGCGATTCCCAAAACACGGCCAACAGCGCAGGGTAGCTGACGGTGTGCGGATCGAATACGACCAGTACCACCTCGGCGTGGCCGGTCAGGCCGCTGCAGACTTCCTGATAAGTCGGATTGGGCGTATAACCGCCGGCATAGCCGACTGCGGTGGCATAAACCCCGGCCTGTTGCCAGAACTTGCGTTCCGCTCCCCAAAAACAGCCCATGCCGAACACGGCTTGCTGTAAATGTTCCGGAAACGGCGGATGGTAACAATGGCCGCTGACAGCATGTAGCGAGCCGCTGGCGATAGGCGTGGAGCGGCCCGGCAGGGCTTGTTCCGCCGTGGGCATCGCGGTTTTTTTGAGTAGAAAAGACATAACTGCTTCCCTCGGGTCGAATGATCGGACACTGGGGATTATAATCGCCGACCTTTCTTAACCGGTTAACGAAATCATGAAACAACAAGATTGCTTACGCCGCTTTATCTTCGAGGAGCATGGCGTGCGCGGCGAATGGGTTAGACTGCGGACCAGCCTGGCCGCAGCCAAACAGCACCAGCGGATAGTGGACGATGCGGTCGACGCGCAACTGGGCCAGGCGTTGGCGGCCGCGGTATTGCTGGCGGCGACGATTAAATTCAAAGGTGCAATGATTATGCAAATCCAGGGCGGCGGCGAGCTTAAGGCTGTGGTTGCCCAAGCCAGCAGCGACCGTAAAATACGCGGCCTGGTACGGAGCGCGGACAGCGTCGGCGGCACCAATCTGCGCGAAATGATCGGAGAAGGCGGCCGCTTGGTGCTGACCGTCGAATCCGAAAACGCCGAACCTTACCAAGGCATCGTCGGTGTCGAAGCCGATACGCTGGCCGAAGTGTTGGAAGTGTACTTCAAGCAATCGGAACAACTGAACACCCGTTTGTGGTTGTTCGCCGACCGCGACACCGCAGCCGGGCTGTTGCTTCAGGAATTGCCGGGCGAGCAAAAAGACCCGGCCGACTGGGAACGCCTGGAAATGTTGGCGGCTACCGTTACTGCCGAGGAAATGTTCGCGTTGGATTGCGAAGAGCTGCTGTACCGCCTGTTTCATCAAGAAAAGGTCAGAATTTTCGAGGCGGAGGCCGTGGAATTCAAATGCAATTGCTCGCGGCAAAAAATCGCCGGCACTTTAGCCGCCTTGGGGCGGTCCGAATTGCACGCGATTTTGCAGGAGCGCGACGACATCGAAGTCGACTGCCAGTTCTGCGGTGCCCAGTACCGTTTCGATAAAATCGACGTAGAAAATTTGCTGGCCAATCCGGCGGCAGAAACCGAGACCAACCCGCCGACCCGGCATTGAGGAGGCTATGAAAACATTTACCCGAATTTTGCGCTGGTTGCTGGCTTTTATACTGCTCAGCACGATGACCGGCTGCCTGTATTGGTTGCACGCCTACCAAACTTATTTGCAGATGGACGAGTTCGACCGCTATTTCTCGGTGGTGTCGAAAGACGACTTCACCGTGCATTTCAAGAAACCCAAGTTATTCAGCGAAGACTTCGTCTCGCTGGCCAAACTGCATGCCAGCAGCGAAGAACAGACTGCCGACGGCAAACGCTGGCGCTATTGGTTCCGGAAAATCGATAAGGACGGCAAACAGGTGGCGCCGGAAGTCAGTTTCTACCTGGATCTGGCTTTCAATAAGGAAGATAAGATCACCGACTGGACCTTCTCCAACCTGTTCCTGCAAATCGCGCCGCCGGAGTTTCTGGAAGCGTCGTTCCGTTCATTGGGCGGTGCCGAAATTAACGAAGAGAAAAAGCAGTTGAAGGCCAAGGCCGGCCAATTGGAAAAAATCGCCGCATTGCTGCCGAAGAAATCTCAGGTGGTCAAGCAGTTGGGCGAGCCGTTGGAGATTACCCAAGAAGAGAAGCAGGAAGTTTACCTGTACCACTTCCGCCTGGAAGCGAAGGAGATCGAAGAAGGTTACGAGGATCGGGCGTTGAGCGAGGTCAGGCTGATGTTCGATAAAGAGACGGCGGAAATGGTGAAAATGTCCGGCCGTTTCGCCGGCCTGAAAATTTCGATCAACTACCGCGACTATCAGGACGATAAGGATAAAACCGTGGCCGGTTTGTAAGGCCGTTGCGGCCGGCTGCCACCAGCCGGCCGCATGCGCGACTATCGATTAGCTGCGCGCTTTCAATACTGCAACCGCGGGCAGTTCCTTGCCTTCCAGGAATTCCAGGAAGGCGCCGCCGCCGGTGGAGGTGTAGGACACTTTGTCGGCTATGCCGTATTTGTCGATAGCCGCCAGCGTGTCGCCGCCGCCGGCAATCGAGAACGCCGGGCTTTCGGCAATCGCCAGTGACAGGGATTTGGTGCCTTCGCCGAACTGGTCGATTTCGAACACGCCGACCGGGCCGTTCCAGACGATGGTGCCGGCGGTTTTCAGGATTTCCGCGTATTGCTTGGCGGTTTCCGGTCCAATGTCCAGGATCAAATCGTCGGCTTCGACGTCGGCGACGTTTTTCACGGTGGCAGCCGCGCTTTCGGAGAATTCTTTGGCACAGACCACATCGACCGGTACCGGGATGTCGGCGCCGCGTTCCTTTGCCGACGCGATCAAACGTTTGGCTTCCGGAATTAAATCCGCTTCATATAGCGATTTGCCGACGTTGTAACCGGCGGCCGCAATGAAGGTGTTGGCGATACCGCCGCCGACGATCAGCTGATCGACTTTAGACGACAAGGATTCCAACACGGTCAGTTTGGTGGAGACTTTGGAGCCGCCGACGATGGCCACTAAAGGACGGGCGGGAGTTTCCAGGGCCTTGCCCAGTGCATCCAGTTCGGCCGCCAACAGTGGGCCGGCGCAAGCCACGGTGGCGTGTTCGGCAACGGCATGGGTCGAGGCTTCGGCGCGGTGAGCGGTACCGAAGGCGTCCATCACGAAAATGTCGCACAGCGCGGCCATTTTTTGGCCCAGCTCGGCGCTGTTTTTCTTTTCGCCTTTATTGAAGCGCACGTTCTCGCACAGCACCACTTCGCCGCGCTTGACGTCGACGCCGTCCAGCCAATCTTTGACCAGACGCACCGGTTGGCCCAGCAATTGGGAAAAACGTTCGGCAACGGGTTGCAAGCTGGAGGCTTCGTCGTATTCGCCTTCGGTCGGACGGCCCAGGTGCGACATCAAAATTACCGCGGCGCCGCCGGCCAAGGCCGCTTCGACGGTCGGAACGCTGGCCTGGATGCGCAAATCGCTGGTGACTTTACCGTCTTTGACCGGTACGTTTAAATCCTGGCGGATCAGGACGCGTTTGCCTGCCAGATCCAGATCGACCATTCGTTTGATAGACATAAGTTCTCCTATGGTTGAAATAAAAACATTATAAAGCGTAACACTGGGAGCGGCCTGAATTAAAAATCGTAAATTAGTCAGCCCTTTGGACTATATTTGCTAGCCATTACCTAAACTCTTGCGGACGCAGTTATGTTTAGAATGCTGATATTGGCCGTATTGTGCGCTTTCGGCCCGGCGGGGTTTTCTGTTCGGGCTCAGCCCGCGGCGCTGGCGGGCGGGGACGATATTCAGGTGCTGATAGATGTCTCCGGCAGCATGAAACAAAACGATCCGGATAATCTGCGGATCGAAGCCGGCCGCTTGCTGGTCGAATTGTTGCCGGAGGGTAGCCGCACCGGTTTGTGGTTGTTTGCCGAAAAGACGGTGCCGCTGATCGCCAGCGATAAAGTCGATGCCACCTGGAAACAACAAGCCGGTAAAGCGTTGGCTAACATACATTCCCGCGGCCTCTACACCCACATCGAAGATGCGATCCGCACCGCGCTCAGCCAAGGCTTCAAAAGCTCCGGCCGCAAACACCTGATCCTATTGACCGACGGCTTCGTCGACATTTCCAAGGACATCATGCAAAGCGCCGATTCGCGGGAGCGCATTCTCAGCGAATGGATACCTAAGCTGCAACAGCAAGACATCCAGGTGCAAACTGTTGCTTTGTCCGACCAGGCCGATAAGGAGTTGCTGGAAAAATTGGCATTCGAGACCGGCGGTTGGGCCGAGGTGGCGCAATCGGCCGACAGCTTGCAGCGCTCGTTTTTGAAAATGGCGCAGAAAGCGGCGCCGAAAACCACGCTACCGTTACGCAATAACAAATTCGACGTCGATGCCGGCGTCCGCGAGTTTTCGATCCTGGTCTTCAAAACCGCGCATGCGGCGCCGACCCAACTGGTCATGCCGGACGGCAATAAACTGGCCAAGCAGACCATGGCGGCCAACGTGTCGTGGCTGGAAAGCCGGAATTACGATCTGATTACCGTCAGGCAACCGGCGGTGGGCGAGTGGGGTTTGTTGGCCGAGGTCGATCCGGACAACCGAGTCATGATAGTCACCGACTTGAAACTGCAACTCAGCGAAATTCCGAATTTCGTCGGCGAACACGAGGCGGTGGCGATCGAGGCGCACTTTACCGACCGCGACCGGTTGATCACCCGTGCCGATTTCCTCGGCATGTTGAGCTTGGAAGTCGGTTTGGACCAACAGGCGCCGCTGAAAATGGCGCCAGCCGGGAAACCCGGTTTTTTTCAACAAAACCTGAACGGGTTGGCACTCGGCAAGCACAGCCTGAAAATACTCGCCGACGGCAAAACCTTCAAACGCGAAATCATCAGCGAGATTCAGGTGGTGGCCGCGCCGATTAGCGTGGAGCGCGAGATCGATGCCGCGCAGCGCCGGGTGCGGCTGCTGTTGAAGCCGGATCTGGCGGTGGTGGATCCGGCCGGTATGGTGGTCAATGCTCAGGTCAGCCGCGACGGCAAGCCGCCGGAAACGCATGTGGCTACTGAAAAAGACGGAATTTGGCAATTGGAGTTGGCCGAATTGCCGCCAGCGGCGATCACCAAGGTGGGCTTTAACGTGATGGCCAAGGACCGTAACGGCAAACCGTTGGCACCGGCCGTCAAACCGCTAACCATAGACGATAGCTGGTTCCAACCCGCCGAGCCGCCGGCCGGCGCCGCTGTGCATGCCGCCGAGCATGGGGAGCATGTGCAGCATGATGCGGCCGCGGCGGCTGCAGCCGAGAGCGGCCATGAGCCGGCGGCGGAACACCCATCTGCGGAATCGCCGCCGGCAGCGCATGCGCCGCCGGAGCAACCGCATACGCCGGCTGAACCGACCAATTGGTGGCTGGTCGGCGGAATTTTGGTGGCAATTAACCTGTTATTTGGGGTGGGCGGCTTTTTTATCCATCGTTATCTGAAAAAATCCGAGGCGGAACAGCATCAACGCTTGTTGGAGAGATTGTCATGAATTCGTTCGATTCGGTAATGGTGATATTGGCGGCGGAAGCCTTGGCGGTTTTGACGTTGCTGGCAATTGCGCTGTTTTGTTTTTCCCGCAACCGAAAAGGCAAGGAAATAGCCGAAATCGACCGCTTTATCAACGATCTGGAGGACCACTCCTTCGAAAAGGGCGAACGCCTGCAGCAATTCATCGGCGAAAATTGCAGTTTGAGCGAAGCGGAAATCGAAAGCGTGTTGCAGCAAGTCAGCGCCTCGGAGCGGGCTTTGCTGCAGGATATCATCCGGCTGTTTCTGAAGCGGGAAATGGCTTTGTTGCAGGGGATAGAGCAGCGCATCGAGCAATTGGCCGAACCTTACCAAAATCTGGTCACCAATGCCGGCCACGGCCAGCAACCGCCCGTCAGCCATGAAAACGAAGACCTGGCGCAAAAGCAGGCCGGCCTGGAACGGGTCAACCAGCAACTGGTGCGCCAACTCGATACCGCGATGAAAACCATAGACGAAATGTCGGCCGAATATACCCGCGTGTTCAGCGGCAACCAAACCGCGTTGGAACTGGAAAACAGCAGTAAAAAGATGATGCAGATATTTGTCGACGCCGAACGGGCGCTACGCGCCGACCTGACGGAAATGGAGCGGCGATGAATTCAACCTGGATCATCCTGATTTTGGCCAATACGCTGGCTGTCAGCTTGATCGCGTTGGCCGTGCTGCTATTGGCCCGCGGCCGGGAAAAGAAACGGCGGCAGGCCGAAATCGAGGAATTGCTGGCCGAAATCAAGGATAGGCAGGAGCGGCGCGGCGATAGGCTGCAGTTGGCCCTGATCGAAAAATACCGTTTCGGCGAGGAAGCAGCACATAGCGTCGCCGACGTGTTGATGCTGGCCGAAAAGCAGTTCCTGTACCAGTTCGTCGAACAACTGCTCGGCCGGCAGCCGCTGGCCGGCTGTTACCGGAATCTGTGCGATTTGTTGGACAGCTATCTGAACGGTGCGTTGGCTGCTGCCCATCCGCCGGCAAACGCGGCCGCACCATCGGCCGCCGAGCCGGCGGCCGGCAACGCCGCAGCGGCTGCGGGCGCCGAAACCGAGCTGCCGCCGCCTCCGGACTGGGGCGACGTGTTCGACTGAACCTCAGACCGCGCTGTCGGCGAGTTTGAGGCCGGTGAATTTGCTGAAAAAATGCGCGGAAAGTTTGGACAGGCTATCGCCGCCGGCCAGTTCCTGTTTCGCGTTCTCGAATACCACCACCGAATGCGGTTCGACCGCGTAACGGTTTTCCGCCACCGGTTTCTGCTCGGCCGGATCGATAATATCCTGTCCCGGTTTTTGCGCGGTATCGACCGCCAAACGCCAGACCCGTTCCGGGATTGGCGGCAATGCCATCGCGTGGCGTTGGTCCGACATGTTCAGAATCACGTGCAGATCGGCCTCTTCCTTGGCCAGCGCAGTCAACGTGAAAGCCAGTATCCGCGTCTCCGGATCGTCCCAGAGCGGCGGCTGGTCGACTTGCAAGCCATGCCAAACGATATCCGGCATGTTGCGTTCCTCCAGGATTTCCCCGGTCAAAAATCGCCGCCGCATCAACGAAGTGTGGCGTTTGCGCAAGCGGATCATTTGTTGCACAAAGTGCAGCACGTCGGCGTTTTCCTTGGCTTTTTCCCAATTCAACCAGCTTAGCTCGTTGTCCTGGCAATAACAGTTGTTGTTGCCTTGTTGAGTGTGCAGGATTTCGTCGCCGGCCAGCAGCATCGGCACGCCGTGGCTGAGCAGTAGAATGGCGAAGGCGTTTTTGACGCGTTTGCGGCGCAGGGCTAGGATGGCCGGATCGCGGGTTGGGCCTTCCGTACCGCAGTTGCTGCTTAGGTTGTTACTGCAGCCGTCGCGATTGTTTTCGCCGTTGGCGGCGTTATGCTTTTCGCTGTAGCTGAACAGGTCGTTCAGCGTAAAGCCGTCGTGGCAGGTGACGAAATTGATGCCGCTGATCGGCAGCCGGTGCTGGTGTTGGTACAAGTCGCTGCTGCCGCAGATGCGGGTCGCGACCTCGCTGATGATGCCGGAGTCGCCCCGCACGAAGCGGCGGATCACGTCGCGGTAGCGGCCGTTCCATTCGCCCCAGCGGTAGCCGGGGAAATTGCCGACTTGGTACAGGCCGGAGGCGTCCCAGGCTTCGGCGATCAATTTGGTTCTGGCCAATTGCTCCGATAACTCGATACCCCAGACCAGCGGCGGGTCCTGCAACACGCTGCCGTCTTCGCCGCGGGCCAGCGCGCTGGCCAGATCGAAACGAAACCCGTCGACGTGCATTTCCCTGACCCAATATTCCAGGCAACTGATAATGAAGTTGCTGACCAGCGGATGGTTGGCGTTGACGGTGTTGCCGCAGCCGGTGTAGTCGTGAAAGATACGCTTGTCGTGTTTGTCGGTCAGGTAGAAGCTGTTGCCGGTAATGCCCTTGAAATTGATGACCGGGCCGTCGGCGCCGGCTTCCGAGGTGTGGTTGAACACGACGTCCATGATCACGCCGATGCCGGCCTTGTGCAAGGCCTTGACCAGATCGCGGAACTCGCGGATGTGAGTGCCTTGTTCCGGCGTTACGCAGTAGCCCGGATGCGGGCTGAAAAAACTGTGGGTGCTGTAACCCCAGTAGTTTTTCAGGCCCAAGTCGGACGTATGCGGCGGCACGTCCTGCTCGTCGAAGGCCATCACCGGCAGTAACTCGACGTGGGTGATGCCCAATTTGGAAAGGTAGGGGATCTTTTCGATCAGGCCGGCAAAGGTGCCGGGATGTTTGACCTTTGCCGACGGATGGCGGGTAAAGCCGCCGACGTGCAATTCGTAAATGATGGCTTTCTCGCTGCGGATTGCCAGCGGTGTATCGCCTTCCCAATCGTAGCGGTCGTCGACCACCACCGCACGCATCGCATGGGCGCTGTTGTCGCCGGGCAGGCAGGCGGCGGCGCGTTGCCAGAGCTTGTCGCTGACCGCCCGCGCCCACGGGTCCAGCAGCAGTTTGTCCTTGTCGAAGCGCAAACCGGTTTCGCGGGTATTGCTCGGGCCGTCGATGCGCCAGGCGTACCAAGTGCCGGTCGGCAAGCCCTCGACGAATACGTGCCAGGAAAAAAAGGTGTGGTGCTTGTCTTTGCGCAGGGCAATGACTTGAAACGGTTCCGGACTCTCGTTGCTGGAGAACAACAGTAATTCGACGTGAGTGGCATGCCGGCTGGAGATGGAAAAATTCACGCCGTTTTCGCTGGCTTTGGCGCCATGCGGATAGGGACTCCCTGACTTTAAACTGTATGGTTTGCGCATGCCCTTTGCCGAAAAACTTGGATGCCTTGATTTTACTGCAAATCGTAGGTGCAGGCCTACGCCTTGCGTAAATATTCGACAACGGTTAGAGTCTTATTAGGGCGGCTTTGCGAAGGGCCGCACCAGCGCGCGCCTGCGGTCCGCGCCCAAATTTCCGCTAAACGTATCTTTAACATCGCCAATGGCTTATTCCCGGTCAACTTCTGAGTCTCGCCTGCAGCTTTCTGCCGAGGAGATGCGGGATATCAGCCTGGAGATCAGCCGCGGTTTCGCCCCGCGCCGGTTCAGGGCCGGCGGCAGGGCGGCCACCTCCGGATTTTCGCCGCAGGAGTTGTTCAACATCAGCCAGCAAATCAGCCGCGAATTCGCGCCGCGGGCCGATGCGCGGGCGCCGGGTGCACCCAGTCTGGTGCTGTTGCCGGTCGACCCGCGCCGCTTGCACGCCTATTGGCAATTGCCCGAACCGCCGTTGGTGCCGGCCGATGAGCCCACCGAATCGCCCGCGGCGGCCGAACCGGCCTTGACCCTGCGGATTTACCGGCAAGCGGAAGCCGCCGACAGCGGAAAGGATCAGGCCGAAACCCGGCCGGCGTGGTTCGACCTGCCGGTCAGCGGCCAGAGCAGACAGCAGCGAATCGCGTTACCCGAGCAACTGGCGACTGCCGCCGGTTATTACCAGGCGGCCATCGGCCATCTGGACCAGTATAAGGAGTTTACCGCTTTGGCTTATTCCAATCCGGCCGCCGTGGCCGAAGTTGCTGACGCGGCCGGCGAGTGGCTGCCGCCTGCCATCGCCCAATTTGTGATGCCGGCCGGGGCCGGTTCCTTGCCTTCCCTGGCCGGTTCGTCCGCAAGTTCGGCTGTTTTGGCCTGCTCCGAGCATGAATAACGGCTATCTTGCCATCGTTTTGCACGCGCACCTGCCGTACGTGCACCATCCCGAGCACGACAGTTTTTTCGAAGAAAACTGGCTGTTCGAGGCGATCAGCGAATGTTATCTGCCGCTATTGGCCATGTTGGAGCGTCTGCGCTACGACCGGGTGGCGTACCGGCTAACCTTGTCGCTATCGCCGACGCTGATGGCGATGTTGCGCAATCCGTTGCTGCAAAACCGGTTTTTGCGCTATATGCGCGGCCGGGTGGAACTGGCCGAGCGCGAGGTCGAACGGACCCGGCGCTTGCCGCAGTTCCACGCCCTGGCGCAGCATTATCTGCAATTGTTTCAAGACAACTTGCACGACTACCAGCAACGCTACCAGTGCGATCTGCTCGCGGCGTTTCAGCGCCACCATAGCGGCGGCCGGCTGGAATTGATCACCACGGCGGCGACCCACGGTTACTTGCCGCTGCTGAACGTCAACCCCGCCTCCGTGCGCAATCAGATCGGCGTCGGCGTCGACAGCTTTCGGGCCCAATTCGGTTTTGCGCCGCACGGTTTCTGGCTGCCAGAATGCGGCTACTATCCGGGGCTGGAGCAGACGTTAAAGGCGGAGGGGATCGATTATTTCTTTCTGGAAAGCCACGCGCTGCTCAACGCCGACCGTCGGCCGCAATTCGGCGTATACGCGCCGGTCGATTGCGGCGGAATTGCCGCCTTCGGCCGCGATCCGGCCGCGTCGCACCAGGTCTGGAGTGCCGAATCCGGCTACCCCGGCGACGGCGATTACCGCGAATATTACCGGGATATCGGTTTCGATTTGCCGCTGGAATACATCGCGCCCTACATCCTCGACGGCGAGACCCGGATCAACACCGGCATCAAATATTACCGGATTACCGGCGGCAAGCAGCCGAAACAGGTGTATCAGCCGGAATTGGCCAAGTTGAAATTGCGCCAGCACGCCGCGGATTTCATCGCCAGCCGCCAACGGCAAATCGATGCGTTGGCCGCGGAAATGCAGCAGCCGCCTATCGTGGTAGCGCCTTACGATGCCGAGCTGTTCGGCCATTGGTGGTTCGAAGGGCCGTTGTGGCTGGAACAGGTGTTGCGTTTGGCAGCCTGCGCGGAGAGCGGTTTGCAAACCGTTAGCTGCAGCGATTATCTGCAATTGGGCTTGCCGTGCCAGCAGGCGCTACCTGCCGCATCGAGTTGGGGCGAGCACGGCTATTCGGAATTCTGGTTGAACGAAAGCAACGATTGGATTTATCCGTTGCTGCATAAGGCGGCCGCCGAAATGGAAAAGCTGGCGAGCGACTTGCGCGGCTTGCAGGTCAGCGAGTTGCAACGCCGGGCGCTGAACCAGGCCGCACGCTCCTTGTTGCTGGCGCAGGCTTCGGATTGGCCGTTTATCATGAAGGCCGGCACCACGATCGATTATGCGCGCAAACGCATCACCGACCATTTGGCGCGCTTCAATTATTTGCACGATGCGATCCGTAAGAACCGGATCGACGAGCGCTATTTGACAGCGCTGGAAATCATGGACGATATTTTTCCGGACATCGATTTTCGCGCCTATGCCGCCTAGGCGGCCGGCCGCAAGGCCAAACCGGCGCCGGCTATCGCCGCGCCGGCCAACTCTCGGGAGGGACCATGGATAACATCCAGTTACTGTATGTCGCCAATACCGTTAGCGGTAAGGCCGCTGCCAGCACGCAGACTTTGCAGTTCTTGATCCGGGTGGCCAATCTCGGTTACGGCAAGACCGTAGAGGTGCATTGGGCCGGCGAAGACGGCGTCTGGCGCCGGGTGTTGGCCGATTATTGCGCCAGCGCCGGCGACGGCAGCGAGTATTGGCGGGCCGAGGTGGCGTTTCCGCGCCAGGCCAGGACCGAATTGCCCGGCGACATCCATTTCGTTGCTCGGCTGGAACATGAAGGCTGCGAGTACTGGGATAACAACGACGGTTGCCTAGACTACTTCTGCGCGGCCGGCAGCGGCGGCCGGATGACCGGAGTCATGCCGGTAGTGCCATTGAACCCGATGCAAGGCTTGGGGCCGGCGCAGCGTAACGTTCCGCTCAAATTCGCGGTCAATGCCGCACTGGCGGCGGAGAAAGTGACTGTGCATTGGACGCTGGACGATTGGCGCCACGTGCACAAGACCAGCTGCCGGCTGCAATCCGGGAAGCGCTCCGCGACCCATGGCGGTTACGCCGGGCTGCATCCGGTGCAGCTTTGGAGCGCCAATCTGAAAGTCGAAGGTGCGTTCCGCCTGCAATACAGCATCTGCTGCGAGAGCGGGGAGCAAACCCTCTGGGATAACAATGCCGGCCGCAACTACCGGCTGAGCCGGGCGCCGCTGAAAGTGCTGATCCTGAATCTGCATTGCTACCAGGAAGACGACCAAGACCGCAAATTCTGGCAAATCGCCAAAGCCGTCGACGAACTCCAAGCCGATGTGGTCTGTTTGCAGGAAGTGGCGGAACATTGGAACGACGGCCGCGGCGATTGGGCCTCCAATTCCGCCAATATCATCAACCGCCGCCTGAAAAAGCCGTTCCACCTGTACAGCGATTGGTCCCACCTGGGCTTCGATAAATACCGGGAAGGGGTGGCGATTTTGAGCCGTTATCCGATCGAACGCCAGGAAGCCCGCTACGTCTCCGACAGCAGCGATGCCTACAGTATCCATTCCCGCAAAGTGGTCGCCGCCTGCATCGATGTCCCTTGCATCGGCCCGATCGACGTATTTTCGGCGCATTTGAGCTGGTGGGACGACGGTTTCCCCGAGCAATTCCAACGTTTGTCGGATTGGGCCGACAGCCGGCGCGGCGGCGAGGTTGCGGCGACTTTATTGTGCGGGGATTTCAATATCGCCGCCGGTTCGCTAGGCTATCGCCTGGTCGTCGACGGCCACCGCTACGAAGACCAGTACCTGGCGGCCAATGCCCCGGCCTTGTTTCAGCAGATTTTCCGGGTCGACGATGCCCATTGGCGCGATCAGTTGGCGGACGACTACCGGATCGATTACGTATTTATGAACAAAGACAGCGGATTGCGGGCGACGTCGGCGCGGGTATTATTCACCGAGCAGGATTACGGCCGGGTGTCCGACCATTGCGGCTATCTGCTGGAGTTCGAGCCGCTGTGACCGGCTCGGAGGTTAACCATGGATTTCAACGTGTGCGATTAGGCGAGCGAACATGCAAGTAGCAGAACATTACGCCAGGCCGGTATTCGGCAAATTGGGCGGCTGTTTCCAACGCAGCAACGATTTCAGGGAGAGTTTCGACATCCGCTGGGGCAAGATCGATTTCGAATTGCACCACGGCGTCGCGGCCAATTTGAAGGTGGTACTAAAGGTATTCCGCGATTCGATCTGCGAAACCTACATCGTCGATACCGACGCCTACGATGTCGAATGGGATCGGCACAAACGTTCGACCCGGGATTTCTACGTTCTGCCGTATTCGGCCCAGTTCGGCCGTATCCATTGCATCAAGTTCGGGTTTATCGTCCATATCGGCGAGCATTCGATTGCCTCGCGCCACGAATACATTTTCATGGATGCGCCGCAATTACAGGATAACCAGCCGACGCAGCGCCAAATTAGCGAGCAATGGGCTACGCCGAACCATTACCGTACCCACGAGATCGATGCCGGCAAATTGCAGGCCGACGTGGATTGGTATAACCGCCATTTCGAGTCGCTGCATCTGACGCCGAAATTCACCAAGGGCCAGCAGCACCATCCTTACCACCCGAAGCGCTTCATCCACGACCATATCGACAAAACCATCGCCGCCAAGCGGACGCAACCCGACCGGCTGTGCACGATCAAGGTCAGCGTCGATTGCATCGACGACAACGACTTTATCAACCATTTGATCCATGCCAGCCACCAGGGCGTGCTGGTGCAATGCATCGTCGATTGGCGCAAGATGACGCTGACCAACAGCCAGAACTACGCCCGGCTGAAACGTTCCGGCATCGAGTTGGTCGGCGTGTTTTGCACGCCGAAGCACCATTTGATCGAAGTCGAGCCGGACATGCACACCAAATTCGTCATCTTCAACGACGAGGACGCGATCATCGGTTCGTTCAACATTACTTTCGATCGCTGGTGGGCCAACTGGGAGTCGGGCATGAGCTTTCATTCCCAGGGCGTGTGCCGGTTGCTGGACAACATCTTCCAAAGCCAGCGCGGCGGCGTGATCCAGAAATACGGCATCGACCCGCTCAGCCCGTTCAATTTGCTGTACACCTTCGGCCGCCAGACCATGGCCAACGGCAAGCTGTACCGGCCGCACCATGCGATTTTGGCCGAGATCCACCGCGCCCGCCGTTCGCTGAAGCTTTGCCTGTTTTTGATCGGCGATCTGCTCGGCGACCATAACGACAGCGTCGTTACCGCCTTGATCCAGGCCCGCGACCGCGGCGTGGACGTACAGTTGTTGTTCAACGGCCATTTGGCGCGGCAGGGCAAGATCGGCGTCGAACGGCCGATGTCCGAAGAACTGGCCCGGCCGTTGTTGCCAGCCATTCAACGCTTGAAAGACGCCGGCATTCGCGTCGGCCTGGTCTACGGCCAGGACGACTTGCCGGTGCCGTATTCGCCGATCCATTGCAAATATTGCGTGATCGACGAATACATCGTCATCGAAGGCAGTTTCAACTGGTACAACACCTCGGTTTTTTCCCACGACTTGGTCGTCGTCGCCGCCAACCGCGACGTGGCCCGGCCGTATCTGTACGAATTCGAGCAGATACAGCGTTTGTTCAGAGTGTTTTATTAACCGTATCGGTTACAGGAATTTTTATTTTGGAGTATCGAGCATGAATTTGCGCCAGGGCTGGTTGCTGCTTTTTTCTGTGCTGTTTATCAATATCGGACATGGCGAAACGTTGCCCGGCAAAACGGGACAGGCAGCTTTGTCGAAATCGAAACCCGCGCCGGTGCGAAAGGTGCGAAACCGGGCGGCAAAGCATTTCCGCGATTGTGCCGATTGTCCGGAAATGGTGGCGCTTCCCGGCGGCGTGTATCTGATGGGGTCGCCGGTGACCGATCAGGAAGGGCAGGATTATGAAAAACCGCGCCACGAGGTCAAAGTTAGCGGTTTTGCCATCGGTAAATACGAAATCAGCAAATCGCAGTTTGCCGCGTTTGTCGAGGCGGCCAACTACAATCCGGGTAACGAATGCTGGACGATGGAAGCCGGCAAGGGCGAAATGCGCAGCAACCGCAGTTGGGCGGACCCAGGCTACCCGCAAGATAGCGATCATCCGGCCACTTGCGTCAGCGTCGACGACGCCGAGGCTTATATCAAATGGTTGAATCAAAAAACCGGCAAACACTATCGCCTGCCTACCGAGGCGGAGTGGGAATACGCCGCTCGGGGCGGTAGTGCTGCTGCCAGGTTCTGGGGCGATAACCCGGATGGCGCCTGCAAATATGCGAACGTTGCGGATCTAAGCCTGCAAAAAGCGGATTCGAAAGCCATCCCGCACAACTGCGAGGATGGGTACGTGTTTACCGCGCCGGTCGGCAGTTACTCGCCTAACGCGTTTGGGCTTTACGACATGTTGGGAAATGTCTGGGAATGGACCTGCGGTGCGGATAGCGGATACGGTTCCAGCGAAGAGGAAAAATGTACCGGCCTGTTATCGCGGCGCATCTACCGCGGCGGTTCGTGGATCAATACCGCGGACTATGTCCGTTCCGCCTCTCGCTACGGCTATATTCCGTCATTTCGGTTCAATAACGTGGGATTTCGCTTGGCGCGCGATAATTGAGTTATGTCCGGCGCTGGCCCGGCATATAGCATCGCCTGGAACGCGCCCGCATTCGTTAGTTGCTGCCGGATCAAATTGAACGCGGTTTGGCCGATTTGGCGGCCGGCCGGAATCGCGGCGCCGGCGAGACCTTGAATGCGCTGCGGCGCAATAGAACCTAGCGTAACGTCCCGAACAAAACCTTAGTTTTGGAAACGCCCGGAAATATCGCACTACCCAGGCTTTACCCCGATTGACGCCCCCTACCTTTAACGTTACGACCGGCAATTGCAATGGCTAAAAAAACCAAATCCGCTTTCGTCTGCACCGAGTGCGGTGCCGATTTTGCCGGCTGGGCCGGCCAGTGCAACCAGTGCGGAGCCTGGAACACGATCAAGGAAGTCAAACTCGGCGGCGGCAAAACGGAGCGCGAGCGTTCGGGCTACGCCGGCAGCCGCAGTGCGGTGCAATTGTTGTCCGAAGTCAATCTGGCTCAGGCCGAACGGATTTCCACCGGTCTAGCCGAGTTCGACCGCGTGCTCGGCGGCGGCATCGTCAAGGGCAGCGTGGTGTTGATCGGCGGCGCGCCTGGGGCCGGCAAGAGTACGATTTTGCTGCAAGCCGTCGCCCATATCGCCCGGCAACTGCCGGTGCTGTACGTGTCGGGCGAGGAGTCGTTGCAACAGATCGCCGAACGCGCCCATCGGTTGCAGCTCAACAGCGCCGGCATCAAGATGTTGGCCGAAACCTCGGTGCAGCAGATTTGCCAGGTGTTGGACGAAGAGCAGCCGCAGGTTGTCATCATCGATTCGATTCAGGTCATGTACACGGCGGATTCCGACTCGGCGCCGGGCTCGGTGTCGCAGGTGCGGGAGTCGGCCAGTTATTTGACCCAATACGCCAAGCGCACTGGCGTATCGTTCTTTATGGTCGGCCACGTCACCAAGGACCAGTCGTTGGCCGGGCCGATGACCTTGAGCCATATCGTCGACGCCCAGGTGGTGCTGTCTTCGACCGACGATGCGCGGTTTCGGGTGCTGCGGGCCGACAAGAACCGTTTCGGCAGCGTCGGCGAGCTGGGTTTTTTTGCGATGGAAAGCAGCGGCTTGAAGGAAGTGAAAAACCCGTCGGCAATGTTTTTGTCGCGGGCGGAAAAACCGGCGCCGGGCAGCGTGGTGACGGTGTTATGGGAAGGCACCCGACCGCTATTGGTGGAGATCCAGGCGTTGGTCACGGAAAGCCAGTACGGCAATCCGCGCCGGCTGGCGGTGGGTCTGGACCAAAACCGTTTGGCGATGTTGCTGGCGGTGTTGTCGCGCCACGGTGGCATTTTCACCGGCAACGACGAGATTTACGCCAATGTGGTCGGCGGCATCAAGGTCAGCGAGACCAGCACCGATTTGGCGATCTTGGTTGGCGTGGTGTCCAGTTTGCGCGACCGCATCGTGCCTTACGATGCGGTGTTTTTCGGCGAAGTGGGTTTGAACGGCGAAATCCGCCCGGTCGCCAACGGCCATGCCCGCCTCAACGAAGCCGCCAAACACGGCTTTAAAAAAGCCATCATTCCGAAAAGCAACAAACCCAAGGACGGCGTCAAAAATCTGGAAATTCACGCGGTGGGTAATATTCAGGAAGCGTTGGCGGTGGTCAACGAACTGTAGGCGGGGCGGCCATCGGCCTTGGCAAAGCTGTCGCCGGTTCGGGCTCGGCCGGAGGCCGGCGTTGAAGCGTCAACGCACCATCAGTTCCGGGCCGAATGCATCGATCACGACCCGGCGGTAATTCTCGGCTTTGGCAATTTGCAGATGTTCCAGCGGATTATAGTTGTCGGTAATGATCGTGCCGCCCGCGTTGTCCAGGGGCAGTCTGCGTTGCGCCAACCAAGCCTGTTGCGCTTCCGGCAAGCCCTGGGCAGCGATATCGATAGGGTGGTTAGTCGCCAGAAAAATAAAATCGTTGAAGTTTTCGCCCGGTTCGGACACGAAAAACAACTGGTGCGGAAAGACTTGTTCAAGCGTGCGCGAAACGCTGGCTAGAGAAGGATTACGGCCGCCGTCGTAGAACGCGACGAAATTGAGCGCCATGATGCCGTGGTCCGACAACAAGCCGCGCAGTTGGGTCAGCGTTTCGACGGTCAACAGGTGCGAGGGCTCGGAGCCCCCGGTAAAACAATCGTGAATGATCAGATCGTAGGGGCCGGTCAAGTGGCGAATTTCGTAACGGGCGTCGCCGATGATGTTTTTGCCTCGCGGTTTAAAACCGAAATAATCGGCGGCCGCGTCGGCCACCGCCGGGTCGATTTCGAGGGTATCTGTGGCAATGCCGTAGCGCTCGTGCAGCGTGTTCGCCATCTTGCCGGCACCGAGGCCGACCACCAGGGCGCGGCGGATGCCCGGCGCCAGCGAGGGCAGGGCGTCGACGATGTTTTGGTAGGTCAAACGGTTCTCGCCGTTGGAAATGGTTTCCGCGCCTATCGCCGAGGCATCCGAGGTCATGACGCGCAGGTCGTTGGCCGGATGGTCGATCACTCTGACCCAGCCGTACAGGCTTTCGCGTTCGGATTGAATGTGAAATTGGTCGTTGCCGCTGCTACGGCCGACAACGATGGCCGGCAATAAACCGGCGGCCAGCGCCGCCAAAAATAGGCAGGGCAGCAAGCGGCTGTTGCCGACATACTTTTTTTCGACAACCGCGATCGCCAGACCCAGCATCAGCAGTAATACGCCCAGTCCGACCAGAATTTCCCGCGAGCCGACAAATGGAAATAAGAAAAAGCCCAAGACCAAAGTACCGACAACGCTGCCCACCGTGCTGACGGCATAGATCGAACCGGCGCTGGAACCGACGCCGTCGATACGCGCGGTATAAAGTTTGATGGCAAATGGGCTCACCATGCCCAGCATGGTCAGGCTGGGCAGGAACAAGGCGAGTGCGCTGGCAAAAGCCCCGGCGCGTAACCCTAGCGGATCGGTCGCCAACAATACCGGGCGCGTCAGCCAGGGGATGGTCAAGGTTAACAGCCCGGCCAGCGCAATGACCAACGACAAGCCGGTCCGCTCGGCCCGGTCCGCCCAGCGGCCGCCGACGAAATAACCCAGTGCCAGCGCAATCATGGTGATGGAAATCAACGACGACCAGACATAAAGGCTGGCGCCGTAAAACGGCGCGATCATGCGCGTGCCGAGCAATTCGATGACCATGACGGCTGCGCCCGTGACGAAAACGGTTAGGAACAGTCCGGCGCGGCCGCCGCCGGCAAGTGGTGGGTGGTTCATGTTATTGGTTCCGCAAGGTAGTAAAAATTCTTTGTGGCCGTAGGGTTGCAGGATAAGACCGTTCGCAGCGAATTCGCCGATACTCGAGCATTAGAGCTGCGTTTAAGCGCATTTCGCTGTTTGCCGGAGCAAGGGCCTTCGCGACACCTTCCAAAAAAGCCGGCAGTGGCGGCATTGCTCAGCCGATCCCACCGCTTAGGCCATCTATGCGTTTTTCGGTTGGCGGCGCCTCGGGGTATCCGTGGGGCAGCGGAGGATTTCCGGCGCCCTGAAGCCGTTTATGGCGAGGGTTTCTTAGGTCCTTGCGGCTTGGTTTCCGGCTTAGACGTGGTTTCAACTACTAATACGAACCACGCCATTTCTGGAAGGGAAACGCAACGCTATCGGTTACACAGCAGCCGAACTCCACTAAAACGCGTAAGTCCAGGTCGCCGCCAAAGCCGCGTCCCGCTCTAATTGGTAGCCGTTTTGCTTGGTCGCCACCGGTTCCAGCCATTCGAAACTCAGGCTATTTCCGGCTAAATCGCCGCTCAGTACGCGGGCGTTTACGCCAAAGCCGACATCCCAATATTGGCCGCCGTAGTTTTTCGGAAAATCGGACGGTGCCATGGTTTGAATCAAGCCATCGAACTGGCCTCTGACTGCGCCCTGAGCGGTATAGACGCCCCGCACCGAGGTAGACAGCCAGTCCAGCCACTGGTAACTGCCCCAGGCGGTGGATTGGATGATATCGCCCAGTGCGTAACCGGACGCGTTTTTGTTGTCCAGACGCTTGGTACCGTTGACCTGTGCCCCCCAAGACCATTCGCCGTATTGTCCGGTATAACTCAGCGCGGGTTTGAAATCCCAGGTGCCGCTGCCCAATTGCATGCCGTAGTCGTTAAAACCGCCGTCCACCGCGTGGTTGCGGCGCAGCCGGTTGGAAACGTCGCCGGTCGGCGCGGTGACACCCAAGGTCAGATTGACGTGGTGGTCGGGCGTGCCGAACAATTTGAACAAGGCGTACATGCCGGTGTCGCCGACGCCGCCGGTACTATGGCCGGCGCTGATGTGGTGCGTAATATGGTTCAATTTGTTAGGGGGCGGCGGTAATCCGGCATAGGCTGCGGGATCGGCTATTTGCCGCATGTCCATGTCCATGTCGACGAATTGCGGCATCAGCATTAAATTCAACCAATCGGTCGGTGCGTACATCAGATCCAGCATGTGCATGTGCATGCTCATGCGCTCCGGCGCGATGAAGCATTTGTCGATGTTGGCGCTGCCGCAGCCGAAATTGACGATGGCCGGGTCGCTGGCGACCGACGAGCCGCGTAACATGTCTCCGGCCTGGGCGCTGTACATGTACCGGTAACCGACCATCACGGCGTCGGCCTGATCCATCATGTGGGCGAACATGACGCCGGCCGGTATTTCGGCGCCATGGTGGTGGTGCGCGTGATGGTGGTGTTCGCCGCCGGCTTTACCGGCACCGACGGCCGAGAAATTGACTTTCAAGCCGGCATTGGCGACGAAATAGTTAAAGTTGGAATAGTTGCCTTCGCCGTTGCCGCCGATCTTGAGCGAGCCGGAGTGGGTGTAGTATTCGAACCCGGTTTCCAGGGTAATGCCTTTGGCGAATTGTTTGCTGACCGAGATGCCGCCGCTCAGCGTGCCGTAGCCGGATAAGCGCTGGTCGCTGGAGTAATAGTCGGGCAGTTTTCGGTAGTCGTTGCTAGTCGTAAAATTTGAAGAAACTGCCTGGTTGACTAGCAGATAGGGTTTATAGAAATCGGCCGCGTCCTGCGAGTAATAACGGACTCGCGGAGTTACGGTCCAGCCCGAACCCAACGGTTGCACCCAGTCCGCTTCGAAGGTGTGGGAGTTGATGCCCCAGTCGTCGTGCGAGAAGCGGTAGTCGAAATGCAGGGCCGCATCGAAGGTGTGAAAGTATTGGACGTAACGGCCACCCAGGTTCCATTGGTTGCGCAGGGTGGGCCGCTTTTCCAGAAATGCCCTTAGATCGCCTTTCAGAACATCGGCCGGTCGGCCGTCGCTAAAATAATCCTTGCCGTCGCCGAATGGGTCTATTAAGTCAGGAATCTGATTCGGATCGACGAACAATGCTTCCATGACCTTATACGGGTTGGCCATGTAGCCGCTGCTATGGGTAAAACTCAAGTCGGCCTGAATCAGTGCATCTTTGCTCAAAATTTGAGTCAGGCCCAGGCTGGCGGCGATGTCTTCCTTGGTGCCGGTCAGGCGGGTTCCGGTGGTCGTGCTGCGAATTTGTCCTGATTCCCTGTAAGCTCGAACATTGATGTAAGGTGTTGCATCATGGTCGAGCAAGGCGTTGGTGTCGCTGTTGGTATAGCTCAAGCCCAGATTCAGGCTGGTCAGTTTTTGGTTGAAATCGATGCGCCCGCCCAGATTGACGAAGCGCGATTCGTAATCCCGCTCGGACGATACGCCGCCGCCCAGATTGGCTTCGGCTTCGTCCCATTCGTAGCCCAATCTGAAATCGCCCTGTCTGCGGGTTTCCGGCGAGGCCGTCGACAGGGTATGGACTAACTGCCGGTTTTGGCTAAACAAACCTATCCCTGTGTTCGGGTCGTCCCCGTGATATTGCATCGGGTTGAAATTCCGGTCGACATACATCGTGTTTGGCGGGGATATAAACGGCGAGGCACCGGTCGCCGTGCCGCTGGTATAACGGTGATTGCCGCCGAAAACCAACGGGGCGGTGGCAATGGGCGTGGCGCCGGACCAGGTGTCCTGAACATAGTTGAAGCCGAGTTTGATCCGGTCGGTCAGCATGGCGTTGGCGCGGCCGTGTATGCTGTCGACTTCGATCGGGTTACGGCTGTCGGGTCGGCTGCCGTACAAATTGCGCTTGCCTTCCTGATAATGGCTGTACTGAAAATCCGCGCTGTCGTCTTCGGCGGCAACCCCGGTATTCGGTACCTGCACGCCAAGCAGTATCTGCGCCGCTACCGTAAACGCTTGCAGGGTCTGTGTAGCGAACGCCGGCGATTTAGCCGGCGCATGGTTTGTTGGCTGATCGGTGTGCTCGTCAGTAACAGCCACAGCCGCCGCCTCCTTTCGCCGTGTTGCTGCCGGCGCCGGCTTCGCGGCTGCCGTAGATATGGCCGCGCATTTCGTCGGACATCGGATTTGCCGAGATCGCCATTTGCGGTTTGGCGAGAATGCCGCGCTCCCAGGGTTGTACTGGCGCACAGCCGGACGCGCCGCTGCAAACTGCCAGGCCTATCAAGGCGATAAACCCGGCCCGATTCAATGCCGTTATACCTTTAGGACGGAGCCCTTCGACGGGGGCAGGGCAAACGGCATTCGACGGCCGGGCTAATAATTCAAAAGACTTTCTATGCATCGGAGAGACTTGTCGCCGGTATTTTAACGTGCGGAGGTTTGTCCGCAGGCAAGGGTTGGCGCGAGATTTTAGTCGACTTTCACCGGCTCTCATCAGAACCCATTTTTTTTAATAGATGGAAAAACTCTGCCGCATTATCGCCGTGGCTTCGAAGATAGGGCGGATGCCTTGGCATTCGGAAAAAGCGAGAATTCGGGAATATCTCATTTGCGAATCAGGGTACGGCCCAGCCGGGCGCGGGTTCGTTAAACCGGACATTGGCCACCTGCCGCGCGACCAATGTCCGGATGCAATTAAGTTTGCTTACTGGTTTTGTAATTGCAGCGAGTCGGTGCCGGTGTGGTTGTTGCCTGCATCCTCGCAGTGGGCGGTCAGCACATAATTGTCTGTCGCTGCGGCGGTATGGTGTACCACAACCGTAAAGGTCACGTCCTGGGCGGGCACCGGCGTTTTTAATGTCTTAACCGCACTAGCCGAGTTATCTCCACCCACCAAATCGGTCGCTGTCACGGCCGTGCGCAGATTGTTCGTGACTTGGTTGGCGATGATCGCGTTGTTTATTGCCGTCGCACTGATTTGCCCGCCGGCCGAGCTGGCGTCGCGAACTTGAAAATATAGATGGTCGGTCGGATTCGATGACAATGTCGGGTCGTTGTAACAGCTGACTGTGTAAACGTCGGTAGCGCCGGCACCGGTTTGGCTTAGAACACCGTTGCTCAACGAACCGATGATTTCGTGGGCGGAAGCGGTGGTTGCCAGTCCGGCAGACGCTAGCAGCAAGCCGGCGATCGGAAGGTGTTTGGATGATGAATTTCGCATAGTGTTACTTGTGTAATTTTTGTTTAGTTAATTGGATTGGTTCAGTGCGGCCAATTTGGCGGCGGCATATTCGCGGATAGCACGGTCGCTGTCCGTGAGGGCCTGCTGTAATAGCAAGGCGTTGTCGCCTACGCTTTCCGTCGCCAATAGGCGGACATCGGCATTGCTGTCGTGCATGGCTTGGGCGATTTGGTTAACCGCGTCCCCGTCCTGGGTTTGGCGCAATGCCAACACCGCTTGCGCCCGCACTCCCGGATCTTTGTCTTTCAACGCGTCTTTGATTGCCGCCTTGACTTGCATATCGTCGAACCGCCCGGCCATGGTCAAATTGGCGATGGCCTGCATCCGTTGTTGCGGATCTTTGGCTTGCTCCAGAAAGGTTGGCGTATTGTCGGTTACGGTTGGTGCCGGCTCTGTGGCCAAGGCCCGGCCGGTTTCGCTGTCGCTTTCGGCAGGCTGCGGCAGTATCCAGGCTTCCGTTAGTTGCCTGTTCCCGCTCGGAGCCAACGAATAGCGAAATGCCAGGTTCGCTTGCGGGCCGAGCAGGCACGGCAATAAACTCTCCAGTTTGCCGGCACAATCCGCGCTGGCCGATTCCTTCGGTAACGCGGAATAGTGCAGCCTGATTGCCGATTTTTCGGCAACCTGCGCCAGCACTTGCTCCAGGCCGGCTTCGCCTGGAGCCACTCTAAATTCGCCCGGCCCGGTGCGCTCGAGAATTAGCTGCCGTTCCGCTACGGCCGGCAAAGGCAGCAGCAGTAAGCTGTAGGCGAGCAGGCGAATCGAGCGCATCCGGCGGCTAAGGCGGCGACGGGTTCAGGCGTCCTGGTTAAGCGGACTTTCTGCGGCCGAACAGGCCAAATCCACCCAGAACCGAGCCGAACAACCAGACGGCGGCTGGCACCGGCACTGCGGCTGGCGGTGCGGATACTTGGCTGACGTCGCCGGTAATGGTCAAAGTGTAGTTATTCAATTGCACGCCCTCAGTAGGTGCGCCCCAGGCATCGTAGGTTCCCCATAATGCGGCTTGAAATGGAGAACCCACGGCAATGGTTTGGCCTAAGCTGCCGACCAAATTCTGTTCATTCGATAGAGACGTTGGGCCGTTGTTGGTGTCGGATTGCAAAATCAAATAGGTTGAGCCGGCGGTCAAGTTTAAGGTTAGACCGGGGTCGGAGATGCCGCCGAAAGGATCGGCTGCGGCCCACTGATGAACGTTAACGCCATAAATGTTCTTTGAGTTGGAAGCGTCTCTGGGGGCTTCATCGTTGGCGCCAACCAAAACCCAGTTGCTGCCCGACAGTTGCCAGACGCTGAGCAGGCCGTTCATTGCCAGCGCAAGCGGCTCGCCTCCGACGTCGACGTTCGTATCGATGGAGCTCAGAAAAATGTTGGAGCTGCCGGAAGTATTGGCTTGGATGTAATAAGCTTCGATCTTATTCGGGGTGGCGGTATCGTGCACGCTGTTAATGGTTAACGAAGCTTGCGCGGCACCGGTCGACAGTGCGAGGGCTAGGGATGAGGCCAGAATTGTCTTGTTCATCGGGTTACCTATTTCCATTTGGGATTAAAAAACTATTAATGCCAAACGAGGCGTTCACGAGTTTGGTGAATGCGGCGCTTGGCGTTAACGGGGCAAGCTGCTGATTATCGGCTTTTGCGCTTGGAGATACCCAATACGCCCATCAAACCGGATATCAGCATCCAGGCCGTTGCCGGTAGCGGAACTGCTGCGGGCGGATTGGCGCTTTCCAAGGCCGACACGACCGAGCTGTCGATGTTCAGCGAATAAAGGAACGTACTGGAAAAGCTGCCGCCGCCGGAGAATCCGCTAGACAAGGTGTTGCCCAGGGTATTGTTGCCGAATCCGGTGATGGTTGCCAAATAGTTTCCGATCCCCAGGTTCAGAACCAGTTGCGAGTCCTTGCTGTTGGTGGTCTCGAAGAAATTAGCGGTGGCGCGGTCGTCGTTAAAAGCCAGTTTGGTCCAGTCGGCGGCGGTCGGATTGGCCGCGGTTGTGGTCCACAGCGTCAACAATGGGTTGAACGGGGCATTGGAGGCGGTGTAAATATTGACTTCGCCGGCCGCATCGACCTGAAAGCTGAAATAGTCGACTTGGTTGGCGTCGTGTTGGGTGGCGTCGATCCAAGTGAGGTCGGCTTGAGCGGTGGTCGAAAGTAAGGTTAATACAGCCAACAAGGCATGGATTTTTTTCATTTAGATTCTCCGAAAAAAGGGGCTGAGTGGAATCCGGAAAGGCGCAGCGCCGGATTGGCCGGGCAAATTGGACCGCGCTGCGCCTGGTATCGGCTTAACTAACCTTATTGGAAGGTGTTGCCGCTAGCCGGAGTACCCCAGCCTGGGAATGCCAGTTGGTCGATATCGTCAGCCGATGGTTTGACCGTGATTTCGATGGTCGGATCGCTACCGCCGGCCGCCGCGCAGTTGGCTGGGTAAGGGTTGATGGCGGTATCGCGGTTGATGGTCAAGTTGGTGGTGCCGGCACCGTTTTCAATCGCGCTGGCCGGGAATTGCGTGGTGTCCAGATCTGCTATGGTCTTGTCGATCCACAGGTTGACGCCGTTATTGCCGCTACCGATCGCCGGCAAACTGCCCGGTTTTTGGTTGATGTTGCAAATGTCGGCCACGGCGAATTGCACGGTCAGTTTGCTGACGCAGGAATTGGCATTACCTGCGGCAAATCTGAAATGCGGCGCCGCAAAGCGGAATGGTACTTCGCCGTGCAGATTCACAGCCAAGCTGCCTTTGGTGGAAACCCAACCGATGACGCTGTTGCTCGCGTTGCGTTGTTCGATTTGATTGGAAAACACGTCTTTGCTTTGGATCAACTGCCCCAGGTTTTGCAGTGAGTTCAAAGGGGTGGTGCCGGCCAAGTTGGTTGAGAAGTAAGGACTTAAGCCGCCGCCGCTAACATCGGTCGTGGCGCCGGAAACGGTTTCTTTTTTCAGAATGGTCGGGTTAATGGTCGGGATGACTACGCTTTGGGCCACAATCGGAGTCGGCGGGGTGGTGCCGTTGCAAGCATGGTTCAAACCGACGCGAGGAAAGCCGGTCGCGCCGCTGGTAATCGCGCCAACGATAGAGGCGTGAGCAAATGCCGCATCGCCTGCAGCCATCATCGCCATGCCGCCAAAACCCATTGCAATGAATTTCAATTTCTTCATGTGGTTCTCCTTAAAAGATAGTTTCTCTGCTGTTATTAGTGTTGTTCCCAATTTTTGCCCCGCGTTGCTGTCCAGGCGAAACTAAGTAACGTGAACAGGTACGCATAATTGATGCCATAAATGGGTGCTTGCTCGCATTGTATTTATCTGATTGATTTGTAAAGGCCTGGCCGGGTTTTGCCGGACGCGGAGCGGATGAGGATTTGTTTCGGAGAAATTAAACTATGTTATATAACTTGGTTATAGGTGAAATGACACAGTTAAACGCTTGGTTTATCCGTATAGAATTGGCATAGGCCGGCATTGCGCCGTATTCGAGGCATGTTCTGGCGGGCCGGCGCAGCTGCGGCGGGCGGAATTCGCAAAAAAAGGCCGGGCTGCGCTCGCTGTTGCGGTGCGATCTTTGTGCGTATGCGGGCTTTGGGCTTCAGCCCATCCATAGCGGAATGTGGAGAAGGGCTGCGGTCTGGCGAGCGCCGCTTAGCTGTCGCCCTTGGACGTGGGCACTATCTGTCCTGGAAGGCGTTGCATTTTGCCGAGTCTTTGGCGGTGCCGCCGGCTTTACCGGTCCAATACAACCGATGCTCGGCTAATGGCGGGCTCGAGATTATTCGGCGAGCAATTTGGCGACTTGATCGCGGATCTCGGACTGGTCGGTTTCGCGGAATCCCAGGTGGATTTTGCGGACTTTTCCGGTTTTATCGACGAAGAACGACGAGGGCATGGCTTGTACTCCAAACGCGCTGGGGCATTTGCCTTGCGGGTCGAACAGTATCGGATAGTCGACTGAGCGGGTTTGCAGAAAACGGCGGGCTTCGTCGCTATTTTCATCGACATTGATGGCAATGATTTCAAATCCGTCCGCTTGCAGCTCGTTACGCAATTGGTTCAGAAACGGCATTGACTTTTGGCAGGGGCCGCACCAGGTCGCCCAGAAATCGACCAGTAAGACTTTGCCCTTGTAGCGGCTAAAATCCAGAGTAGTTTGAGATTCGGCTAATTGGGCGGGGCATTGCGGTACGGGTTCGCCCAGTTCGGCTGCTTGGCTGGCGATTGTCGCCGCGAATGAGAGTCCTAGAAAAAAAATATGCTTTAGCGTCATGGCAGGTAAGGCTGTTGATTGAGGAAGGAAAACACTCGCCGGATAGGCAAGCCTCCGAGCGTATTGGCTGCTGAAGCCGGCATCGCTAACCGGTTTATGGTAGCAGCACCTTAATAGCAAGCAAAGCTTCGGCCAGCTAAGCCGGCATCCGCTGGAGTTTGCCGCGGATGTGTTGGGACTCGGAGTCGGCATCGGGTTTCGTACATTTCAGGGGTGGATGAGGCCCGGTTTTCCACGTTGCTTTTAGGCTGGTTCTGATGCTGCAGGCGGATGCGATAAATTAAACTGTGTTATACCACGCGCTTATTGCGGTATTTGCCGGTTCTTGGGGCGGGTTTGGAAATATTCCCGGACCGGAAATATGCCGGAACGGATGCTTTTGTCTCTTCCTGCGGTTGTTTTATGTTCTAATCACCCTGTGTTGCTGGGGTTTTTGCATCCCGCAGGCGTTATCGAAAGAAATGGCCTTTATTTTGCAATACTTTGCTGCTATTTTGAGGCGCCTTGATTCCGGGCCGACTGCCAGTTGGAGATATTTATGCAAAAAACACCAAATACCCCGTTGTGGGTATTTCTTGCGCTATCCAGTATAGAGACGCGCCGGGGGGCGCTATGGCTGGTGTGGAGCAGCCTGTTGTTCACACTGTATTGCGTGCCGTGGGGGCATTATTTTCAGGGTAGCGCCTGGGTTGCCACGATGTTTCTGATAGAAGATTGGGAATGGTTTGCCATGATGATGCCCATGACGCTTTGGTATTGGATGAGTATGCGCTGGGTTGACAAAAACGGCGGCTGGAACACGGTGAGCGTTTAAATTCAACCCGGTTTCCAGGTTGTGGTGCGGATGGATTTTGAGCCTATTTTCAAAGCTTCTTTACCAAATTTAAATTAGCTGTTTAGATGGCCTTTTTATCCGGCCCATTCAAGTCTGGCAGGTTTTCCATGCTTTCCCACATCCTACCCAAAGCCGAAATCTCGATCCGGGAAAATCTCAGGTGGTTGTACATTCTGAGAAATCTGATGCTGTTCGCGGTGACCTTTGCCGTGTTCATTGCCGTCAACGGGCTGGGCATCGAGCTGCCGCAAAACCAGTTGTGGTTAGCGATTTTTGCGATCTCGATACTCAATTTATACACCTGGCTGCGGCTGCGCACGCCGGAAGAAGTCACCGAGCACGAGATTTTTTCGCAAATCTGCATGGACGTGCTGGCGTTGGCTTATCTGCTATACCTGACCGGAGGCGCTTCTAATCCGATCATTTGGGTGTTTCTATTGCCGTTGATCGTAACGGCGATCATGTTGCCCCAGGCTTACGCGTGGAACATGGTGATCATAACTTCGTGTGTCTACACCGTGTTGATCGCCTATAACGTGCCGCTTCCGGCCATCGAGCCGCATTTGGCGCATCCGGCCATGGCCGAGTTGACGCCGGAAATGAGTCTGCAGATGCATCTGATGAACGATAGGCGCTATTTCAATCTGCATGTGTTCGGCATGTGGTTCGGTTTTGTGTTCAGTGCCGGCTTGGTCGCGTTTTTTGTCGTGGAATTGTCGAAAACGTTAAAAGAGCGCGAGCGCAATCTGGCCGATGCCCGCGAGAGTGCCTTGCGGGATGAGCGCGTGGTTTCGCTGGGTACGTTGGCGGCCAGCGCGGCTCACGATATGGGCACGCCGCTGGGTACGATCGCGATCCTCACGCACGAAATGGTCGAGGATTTCCCCGAGCACCGGTATCCTGAGCTCTACCACAAGCTGATGATCGTGCAGCAGCAAATCGACCGCTGCAAGCAGGCGTTGTCGGTGATGTCGGCGTCGGCCGGCGAGATGCGGGCCGAATCGGGCAAGGTCATGCTGGTCAGCGAGTATATCGACGAAGTTTTGAATCAATGGCGGGCGCACAAATCTGCTACCCGGCTGAAATTATTCGTATCCCCGAACGTAGACATGGCGGCGAAAATAATCGCCGAGCGCACGGTGACCCATTCCATTATCAATATCCTGAACAACGCGGCCGAGGCTTCTCCGGACGACGCCGGTATCGAGTTTCATGCCGAGTGGAGCGATGACAATTTGTTTTTGCGGATCCGGGATTTCGGTCCGGGGCTGCCGGCCGAGTTTATCGATTTCGCCGGGCATCAGCCGGTGAAAAGCAACAAGCAGGGCATGGGGGTGGGTTTGTTTTTGACCTATACCACGATAAAACGCTTGGGCGGTACAATACAGTTCAGTAATCTCGACAGCGGCGGAGCTTGCGTGGAGATCAGTTTGCCGTTGTTAGCTAAGGAGAGTATCCATGACCAATTTGCCTACGGATAAGCCGAATTTATTGTTGGTTGACGATGACGTGACCTATTGTTCGGTGTTGAAGCCGGCGTTGGAAAAACGCAATTTTCAGGTAACGGTAGCCAACGATGTGGCGACGGCGATGAAATTGGCCGAGCAGACCGAGCCGGAGTACGCGGTAATCGATTTGCGGATCGGTTTCGATTCCGGGCTGGAGATGGTCAAGAAGCTTATTTCGCTGGACGACAATACCCAAATCGTCATGTTGACCGGTTTCGCCAGCATCGCGACCGCGGTGGAGGCGATCAAGTTAGGTGCAATCCACTATCTGACCAAGCCGGCGAATGCCGACGAAATTGTCAGCGCGCTATACAAAAACGAGGGCGACGCCTCGGTGGCTATCAGCGATAGCCCGTTATCGGTAAAGCGTCTGGAATGGGAACATTTGCAAAAAGTACTGATGCAACACGACGGCAACATTTCCGCCGCCGCGCGCGCCCTGAATATGCATCGAAGGACTTTGCAACGGAAGCTGGAGAAAAAACCGGTCAAGGAATGACGGGTAATCAGAGGGGGAGCTTGAAAAACGGGTTTCAGTTCGACTTTATGACTGGCGCAAGCAGTCCGCACGCGCAGGGCCTCAGTATTCGGCATGCGGTTACGCGCTGCCGGTGTAAGTCTTGAAGACCGTCAAGACTTGTTAGGGCGTCATGCAGGGCATATCACTACGCATACCGTAAGGCGGAAATCGCTCGGCTGATTGAGTGTGTGGAATTGCTTTGCGACGATAAGCAACAACCCGAGCTTACATTGATTCGGGCAGCTTAATCGTCAAAAAGTCGGAAATGAAAAATGGCAGACACAAAAAACCAGCTCTGATTTCTCAGTAACTGGTTGATTTGTATATCGAATTGATGGTGGGTCGTGTGCGATTCGAACGCACGACCATCGCATTAAAAGTGCAATTACAATTCTGTAAGCCATTGTTTTTATTTAATTATTAATTTTGTCTGGTCTGTCTACGCGACACGACGCATCACAACTGAGCATAACTAAGTCGCGTAAATCTCGCGTACGATTTTTGCGAATTTGATAACGCTAGATTACGGAAAGGTATTGACTGCATTACAATCTGTTCTTGTTTCAGATCAATTTTAGCGCCGAATCAAAGCGTAAGGAAAACACTATGCAAATAGCTATCGACCTCCCCAACGATTTTGTCAGTTTTCAATCGGCTGCCGACATCGAGAAAGACATGCGGTTGAGCTATTCCTTGTGGCTATTTAAAAATGCCAAGGTCACCATTACCAAGGCTGCTGAACTGGCTCATCTGGATATATACGACTTCATGGCAGCTTGTAAACAAAATCAAGTATCTGTCATCGACATTAGTCCACAGGAATTGTTGGATGAGGTTGCGGGGATGCGATCAGTATGATTCTGGTTGCGGATTGTTCCGCATTGGTAGCGTTGTCGATCTGCGATAGTTTATATTTATTGTAAGCATTGTTTACCCGGGTGGCGGTACCTGAATCGGTCTATTTAGAGGCAACCAAATCCGATAAGCCTCAAGCGCAAGCCCTGAAACACTTTTTGCAAGACAAAGTTCATCAAGTCGATTTGAGCAATTATGTGTTTTTGGATGCCTTTGCTGACGCTGGAGAAACCGCTGCGATGGTGCTTTACAAAAACAGTTATCAGCGGACAAATTATTGATCGATGATCGACGGGGCCGCAAAGTGGCAAAGATCAATCAAATTGACACAATCGATTCGTTGGACATATTGCTTGCGCCAAAGCTAAAGGTTTAGTAAAGGAAGTGAAGCCTTTACTCAGACAAATTGAGCGATCAGATATTTATTTGAGCCCTAACCTAATTGCCACCGTTCTGGAATTGGCGGGTGAAAGCTGACCCGTAGCTTGGCTGTGAAAGCGTTTTTGTTGAGAAACGATGCACGGCTGCTGAGATATGTCATTCAAAGAATAGTTGACAGAATATTTATTATTAAATGCTTTTTTAATTCTTTATGCGCTTTACAGCCTCCCAGTTACAATCAAAACATAAAGCTCTCATTGACGCTTTAAAGCGAGGTAAGACTGTTGAAATCAGTTATCATGCTCAAACGCTTGACATCGTTCATCCTTCTTTATCTACTGTAAATAGTGAAGAACAAGAAGCCGCCATGAACGAGTTTTTTAGTATGCATCGCGATTTAAGCGGCGCCAATGTCGAATCTGAATTTCGAGATATTCGTAAAGGCCGTCGGAGATCATTGAGTGATCTTTGATAACGATCTTAAGATGATCTCAAGGCACTTAGAAGGCGGTTTTAATATCCTTGCGTTCATGCAGTATGCGTGAAACATAAATTGCATGCTGGTCAGCTCGATAAAAAATAACATGCTGTCCGGCTGGAAACGACCGATGGTTTTTTGAAATCTCTGGTCGCCTATGTCCGATTTCAGGATTCTGTTGAATTGTAATCAGGGCCTTATCGATGACAGAGCGATAAACATGCATCTGCTTTTCGCTCCATGTTTGAAACGTGTATTGGAGAATGTCAGCAAAATCATCTACCGCTTGAGGCGATAGGATGATTGAAAGCTCATCCTGTGACATTGGCACCTATTTTCTTGCCATTGCGGGCGTTGTCTAATGCTTTTTCAGTAATTTTATCTAACTGGCTTGCTGAGTAAGCAATACCTTCCCCTCTCTCAATCTGCTCGTCCCCTTGTCTGATTGCATCGCGAAGCTTTTCAAGCTTGTCATCTTCTTCCCACATGCGCCGTATAGCATCACGAACCACTTCGGATGCATTGCTATAAAAGCCTGTACCTACTTTAGTTTGCAAGTAGCGTTCAATTTCTGGTGATAGATTAATGTGCATGCGCCACCTCATAAGATATACATGATGAATACATATCATATACATTTTGCAGAAATCTAGTTTTGATTTCTAACGAACACTGTAGGAATTGTCCTCAATGGAAAATTTCAGCACTGATTGCCAACGGTAAAAACAATGAATGTTGGTGCCGGGCGAAAATTGACCAACCGTACCGGTTGAAATTTGACTAGGGGGCGGAGCCGGTTTTTGGAGTCACCGGCTGTGGATAAGTGTAAATGAAACGGATAGCAATCGGGTAGGAGGGTGTCCTGAATTTTGTGTAAACGGGATTTAATTATCGATTAGGCATCCTGTCTTCAAACTGAATGCTAAACCGATTCAAAGCAGCTTTCCAGTCATGCAACGGCATGGTCCATTTTTTACTGATATTCATCAGGGCTAAATAGAACAATTTCGACAAGGCTTCATCACTGGGAAATGAGCCGCGATTTTTGGTGATTTTCCGCAGACTCATATTCACGGACTCGATGGCATTGGTCGTGTAAATGATGCGACGTATTTCAGTTGGATAGTCGAAAAAAGGGATAATCCTATCCCAATTCCGTCTCCAAATCTGGCCAATCGGTGGGTAGGCCTCGTTCCACTGCGTCTCGAACTCAGCCAGTCGTTGCTCTGCTTCAACGACGCTGGCTGATTGGTATATTCGCTTGAGATCGCCGGCGATCTGTTTGCGCATTTTCCAACTGACATAGTTCAGGCTGTTGCGGACTAGGTGGACGATACACAGTTGGACGGCAGCCTGTGGATAGACGGTTTCAATCGCTTCGGGAAAGCCTTTCAAGCCATCGACACAGGCAATGAAGATGTCTTGCACGCCGCGATTCTTCAGGTCTGTCACGACCTGTAACCAAAACTTGGCCCCTTCGGTTTGGGCGATCCATAAGCCCAGCACTTCCTTCTCTCCTTGCAGGTTAATCCCAATGGCCAGATAAACGGCCTTGACGCGCACGGCACCGGTATCGCGCACTTTGACATGGATACAATCGAGATAAACGATGGGGTAAACCGGATCAAGCGGCCGCAATTGCCAGGCTTTGACTTCTTCTATCACGGCATCCGTCACCGAGGAGATCAAGGTGGGTGAAACTTCAGTGCCATACAGTTCTTCCAGATGGCTCTGGATTTCCCTGACCGTCAGACCTCGGGCATAGAGCGAAATGATCTTGTCGTCAAAGCCCGTCCAACGGGATTGGTGTTTGCCAATGATTTGCGGCTCAAAGTGGCCATGACGATCCCGAGGAATCTCAATCGGCAACTCGCCAAAGTCGCCTTTCAGGGTTTTCCGGCTCTTGCCATTGCGGGTGTTGCCGGTAGGATTGCCGACAGCTTCATGCTTGCCATGACCGAGATGTTCGGTCATTTCAGCTTCTAAAGCCCGCTCCACCAGGGCCTTGGTCAGTTGTTTCAGAAGACCGTTTTCACCCAACAGGTCTTCGGGTTTTTGATAGCCTGACAGCAAGCTGTCGATCAGTTCGGTTGGGATGGATTTTGGTAAGGTCATAGTTACTCCTCAAAGTAAGGGCAGTTTCCTGCCTAATGGCCGTTTACACAAAAATTCTTACACCCTCCAAAGCGTTGGGTCAGTTCGGCGAGCTTATTGACAGCATCAACCAGGCGGCGGATATCGGCGATTTCGTCGGCGATCAGGTCGGACAGCAGGTCCTTAACCTGGTTTTCGCGAGCTTGCTTGATGTCACGTTGGGGGTAGTTAGAGAAGCCAAATAAGAAATCTGAGCTAACGCCGTAGTGCAGAACAGCCGTGGCGAGGACTTTGGGGTTGATGTAGGAAAGGTGGCCGTATTCGGCGGACTCGAGTTTACTGAGCCGCGACGAATTGGTAAAGCCGAACAGCGGTGCGGCTTCAATTTGGCTAAGCCCACACAGTTCGCGGGCTTCGGCCATCCGCGCGCCGAAATTCAACGACATCGCGGATTTGATTTCGTCAGGTTTTAAATTGGTGTAGGAAATAAGCATTTATTCCTCAAATCGGTGGTTTTGAGGCATTTCATCACGAATTTCTTGCGGATTTCGGGGCGATTTCCGTGTTAGTTGGCTTGTTTTTGAGGGTTAAGTAATCAAACCGATAATCCAACTTTTGAACGGCGGAAACGGCTCGCAGAAGCCGAGCCCCGGCGGGCATGTCGTCGAAATCCGGGTTGGACTTTCGGAATAGCTCGAAAGCGGTGACGATTTCGGCAAGCGCCGCTTGCGCGCGGGTTTTGATTTCATCGGCTTCGGCTTGGCGTGCCACAAGTTTGGAGTAATGTTTAAGGTGAATCCGCTGCAATCCGGTCAGAAAGTCGCGCTGCAAGTCGATTTTAAGGGAGCATTCCCAGTCGTCAGCCAAGCCGAGTAGCCAATCGGCCGATACGTCGTAAGTTTCGGCTGCCGCTTTTAAAAGCTTGATAGGCAATGGATTCAATCTGCCGGCTTCGGCGTCGGCGAGCGCTTGTTTGGAAGTATTTAACAGTTCCGCGGCATCTGTCTGAGTAATGTCGAGAAGCTCACGTGCGACATACAGCCTGGATCCGGTTAATTTTAAGGCCGCTATTTCTTGTTTGTTCGTGTAAAGGACCTTTGGTTTACTCATTTTTCCCCGCGTTGATTGGGTTTAAGAGGGGCGTCGGATAGCCGCCCCGGTCTGTTAAGCCTATTTACTCGGTCAAATCGTCTGATTCGCTGGTCGCTGCCGATTCGTTGCTCCCGTTGTCGGGGACGATTTCGAAATTGTCGACGACCCATTCCGCCATGGAATCAAGGTCACAGAGGTGCTGGTCAATTTGCTTTAAAAGATTGAGATTTACTTCGTCGCCTATGACTACATCGCCGCCGGGTTCGAACTGGGTTCGCATGATGTCGGTCAGCGCACGAATGTCCTCGATTTTCCCGGCGACTGTTGAATAAAAGTCGAGGTTATTGAATTCGGCCAGTTCGCCGCCGGCCGGCATTACGCGATGATTGAAATTGGGTTGTTGCATGATTACTCCAGTGGGTTGGTTGAAAAATTGGGTGTCGGGGGCGATTATGCCTACCCCCTCTGAGCGGCAATCATCGCCACGATTTGTTCCATGGTCATTCCGGTTGCCGCCAAGATGGTCGCCGCATCGTTCGCCTGCTTCATGGATGCGCGCTTGGGGCGAGACGGGGGAGGTGCCATTCTGGCTGCTGTCCTTACCGCATTGGCGATGTTGGAGGCCTTTGAAGCTTTGTTGATGGCTTCGATTTTGCGCGGGCTAAGTTTTTGTTTAGCCGCCATCTCCGAGGCCTCGCGCTGGGTCATTCCGACAATCTTTTGTTGCCCTGATCGCAATTTGTTGGCGTTTTTGGATCGATCGGCTTCGATCAGTGCGGCTATCCTTCGCCAGATGAAAATGGAGCTATTCAGTTCGGTCATGACACGGAGAACATGTTTGCACGCGATGCCTTCCAACTGAGGGTTGCGTATCTTAGGGAACCCGGTTTCGGCGCGGCCGGCGTTGGCACCCATTAGCGTGGTGATGTAGCGGAAGACAAACGTGTGGTGGTCGCAATCACAGTCGAATCTCAGATTTCCTTTGGCAATCTCCTTTGCGGCTTGCAGCGGGGTGCCCTTGGCCAGACCAACGTCATAGTCCATGAGTACGATATGGACACTGTGACGAACCTTGTCGGAGTCTGGCCCGGCGTTGGTCAAGAAATGGATGTCGCCATTTTTCACGCGAATCGGGATAGCGGCGTGGATTTGTTCCTTGCTCCGCCGCTTATCCTCAGGAGTTGAAAGATTGATCACCTCGTTCGCGGTCACTCCCTTGATGACGCGTGATTGCAACTTGGTGATGTTGCGGTGGAACGCGATCAAGTCCTGTTTGGTGATCGGCCGCATTTCGCCGTTGGCCAGGCCTAGGGTCGTCATCAGCACCTTGGCTGAGCGCCAGTCCTTTCCCTGGATTTGCTCAGGCCGTAAGATGGTTGTTGCGTTATCGCGGCGGAAGGCGTCGAATTCGCGACGCGCATTGAGTTCCTTTTTCGCGCCAGAAATGTCGAATTTGGGTGGTTTTGCCATTATCGTTTTTGAATGGATTGCCAATATTTGCGGTCAATGGCGGCCAACGTTGCCAGGGTTACCGGTACCGACAACTCGACGAACTTGCCATCTTTGCTGGTCGGTGCCGTCAATGGCTGGCTGATCGACTCAATGACCATGGGCGCGAATGTCCTGCCCTTGTAATGGAAGGCCAATAACGTAGGCGCCTGAGAGGGCAAAACGGCCTCGATCCAATCCTTTGACCCTTTCAAGGCCTCAAATGCATTGGTCAATAGCGTACTGTCCTTAGCCAGTTCGATCGGCAACGCCCATTCCATGAGCTGGTTGAACGGTGTCTCGACTTCCGAAACTGGATCGCGCCAAGCCCTAAACAGCAACGTCATCTGGATTTTTGCCGGCGGCATGCCGTTGAATACCTGAACGGAATTCAACTGGGTAATTCCGGTTCTACCTTCGAACTGTTGCAATAAGCGCGTGGCTTTTGAATTGGAATCGGCTTGCTTGTCAAAGCCGAGTTTGTCAAAAATGTCTGAAGCCAATCCCGACTGCAGCATGGCGAACAGCGTTGGTGCTTTTGTTTCAGGTCCGGCCTGTTCGAAAGGAGATTGCCAGTTCAGCGTGACTTCCAGGCTGGCGTCGTCCGTTACCGCCGCCTGGACGACGGTATTGGAGCCCTGTTTCTTGTTGCCTTCCCGGTCAACCTCCCAGAATGAGGCAATCAGATGGGGCGACAGCGCGCCCCAGTCCGACGTCAGCGTTTGAGTTTCATTGATTTTCATTTACCCCCCAATGCCGCCACTCGCGATGTGAGCTATCCGGCGATCTGATAAGCTTTGCCCGACGTCCTGCGACGGTATGTTGACGGTGAAGGCCTTCGCCTCTGGCGATCCAAGTGGCTCAATGACCTTGGGCGCCTCGGCGATTTGCGGGATTGTTAGCGCTTTGGGCATTAGTCCGACCGGTGGCGCGCTGACGCTGGCAACGGCCAAGGCGCCCTGTTTCGCGTATAGCGAGGCCAAGGTTCCGTTGGCGTCCGCGCGGTCTCGGCCGCGGGTGAAGTAATCATTCGCGCCGCCAGCGCCAACCAAATGCGCGGCTTTGATATAGGCGGCGATTTGTTCCGGTGTCGAGCCGGCCGACAACGCGCCAGACCGCAAGCCGGCTTTTTGGAGTTGTCCCGCGTATTTCGAATAGGTCTGGTCTTGCAACGCCTGGTCGGCCAGGAAGGCGTCTTTGCCGCCGGATAGAAGCCAGTTTGCAGGATTGGCGAGGAATGTTTTTTGATCGAATCGCCCGTCTTTTCTGGCGGCTTTGAGCTTGGCCGGATCGATAAGACCGGCATCGGCAAGCGCAGCGGCGCCGAATTGGTAGGAACCTAGGTAGCCGTACTTATTTTCGGCGGTGGTTTTTCCGCTTGATTCCGTCCGCCGGGTGTCGGCGGCCAAGGCGGCAAACTGCGCCGTGGTCAAACCGCTAGGCGTATCGCCTTGGAAGGCATTTGCGGCCTTGCTAATGGCGTCAGCGCCAAAGCCTTTTACTTTCTCGATGGCCGCCATCGTTTTCGGCGAGCTTTTTACCAGGTAATTACCTACGTCTTTTGCCTGCTCGGTGACAAATGAAGTCGCCTTACCGGCCGCTCCCTTGACACTGTCGATGGCGGCCCCAGCCTTATCGCCGGCTTTTTTAAGGAACTCCATCGTTTTGGGCGAGCTTTCGACTAAGAAGTCGGTGAACTTACTCCAGCCTTCGGCCATCTTTCCGCCCAGGTCTGCAAAGAATTTTCGTCCATCGTCGGTAAAGATTCCCCACGCCGCCACGCCAGCCGCGGCAACGGCAACGCCTATCGGGCTGAATACTGCGGCGATAGTAGCAGTTAATGCCCCGCCTATCATGGACACAAGTCCGCTACCGGCGGCCGCCAATCCTCCAAGCGCCCAAGGAATTGCCCGGCCCAGGATAGAGCCCGTTGCGCCGCCTGAAAAACTGCCATCCTCGCCCTGGATTCCGGTTTTACCTTCGATGTTTTTCAACGTCTTGGTCGATACCTTGTTGTAAACCGATTCCTCTTTCTGGAAGATCGACAGCTTGGAAAATATTTTCTTAAGCCACGACGTTTGCTTATCGCCTTGGAAAAATTCGAAACCGCGGCGCAAAGGTTCGGCCACTTCGCGCGCCGCCTTTACAGCGGGGTCGGCATCGTCGATCCCCGAAGTGACCGCTGTCAATCGCGATAGGCGGTCGCCGATAGACGCGATGACCGATGCCGACTTGTTGCTTGCCGATGATCCTCCTGCCGTAAACCTTCCCGCAGAATCGCGACCAGGAAGTTCGGCGCCTCCGCCCGATGATACCCGCCGAATCCGTTCGGCAACTACCGCATTCCCGGCCGCCGCCGTGGTGCCGCCGCTGGATTTTGAGCTATTGGGGACGGCGACTTTCACGGTAGATGCGCTGGTAAATTTGCCTGAAGCATCCCGCGCCGGGCTGGCCGATGGCGAGGGCCTTGTGTAGCCGTGCCACCGTTCGCTGATTGTGCGGCGAATGGCCGACACGTCTTCGCTAATATGACTAATGTCGCTCGACTTGCGGCCGAGTTCGATCGGGTCGCCGATTAAAAAACCACGGGCGTCGGATTGAATGGCCATCAGGGGTAGCTTACGGCGGTGCCGGCCAACAAGTCTACGTCGTACAGTCCTGGAGATGGGTAAGGACCTGATTTTAAGAAGGAATCTAGCTTGTTGGCTTCGGTTTGAGCAGCGGAAATTGTGGATAGGTCTGTGGCATGCGTTGGCGCAGGGTAGAGCGTCGAAAATTGAGCGGCGGTCATTGTCCGCTCGGGTTTGCTTAGCTCCCTGGCGTAGGTTTCTGTCTTCATATTCTTCATGACATTAAGCATGAAGATGTCTTGCTCGAGCAGTGCTTTTGGGAAGGTATTTGTTCCCGTGATGGCGGCTATTTGCGCTTGCTTCGACGCGATCTCGGCGTTTTCGGCCGCTAATGTTGGTGGACTGGGGAATAACGAAACGAATTCGCTAGGGCGCATTAGCTCGCGTTGCGCCGCTTGTTTGCGGCGGTCGTATTCGTCATTTCTCTGACCGATTGCCAGATTTGCGTCCTTGAAGGTCTGGCCCAGGGCTATGATCCGGTTTTTTGCGGCCAGCAGTGTGGCGGCGGTAATTTGCTGCATGTTCATGCTATCCCCTTACCCTACTTCGGACATGTTTATCTGCGGAGACAAGGAGGTTCCAGCCAAAAGACCGGGATCGAACATCGGAGCGTCGCCTAGAAATTTTTCGATTTTTGATTTTTCGTTGACCAAGGCGTCGATTTTTTTCTGCAGCGCTTCGATTTCTGGGGTTGGATCGTCCAAGATCGCGTTGATCTCATTTTGGCTAAACCGTTGTTTTTTTAGCTCTTCGGTTCTGTCGGCGAATGACTTTCGCACCCAATATTGGTTCGATTTGTGTTCTTCTAGCAAGCGATCGATATAAAAAAATCGACTAGAGGCTAGATTAATCAAGTTTTCGTCGCGGCCATGAAATTGCTTATTCGCCTGGTCGATTACGGCGGTGGCCTCTGCATTGATCTTGCAGAGGATCTTGGCCGCTTGCGCAACCGTTTTGGTATCGGAGGCGCTGAGGCCAATAGACTCGAGGTCGATTTTTTCCAAGGCAAGGGCGGCCGCGACCACTGTTTGTTTTACTGAGACCGCTTGGCACATTTCAGTTTTTGTTATTTTCAAATTTTTATGCATTTTTAACCCCATTTAGTGCGTAAGTTGGATGTTGTCGATAGCTTAAGCGCGGATTTCTTGAGAAATTGCCCCGTTATCCTGTTTTTGATTTGTTAGCGAGTTCAGGCTTCGCCGCTGCTGGTATTTTGAAGTGGCTGTGATGGAAACAAATCTTCCATCTTGCCGGATGCCGCGTAGTCAACGAGCAACTGCAGCATCCACAAGAATTCGCCCCTCTCGTATTCGTCGTGGAATTTAAAGCCGCCCTGATCAAGGGTGGTGATGTAGCGCTCCGCAATCACCGCAAAGGCTCCGCGCAAATAATCCGGATTGGTAGCGGTTTCAAGCTTGTCGCTTTGTTTTTTTCTCTCCAGCAATTCCAGCATGGTAGGTGACTGTTGATCCGCTAGGCTTTGAAGCTTGGGTAAAAATAAGTTGGTAAGCATTTGGTTCTCCAATGGTGGTAAAAAAATTATTGGTCGGTTGGGTTAAGCGGCGTCGGCGTATCGATCCGCGAGGTTTGTCCATTGCATCGTTTGTGGTAGATAAGTGCATCGCACCGTCGCCACTTCCCCGTGTCGGTTTTTGTCTACGATGATCTCTGCCGGTGCGAGGTCGTCGTCGTCGCGGTGCAAAAGCAGGATTTGATCGGCCTCTTGTTCAATGACCCCCGAGTCCCTCAAGTCAGCCATGATCGGTCTCTTGTCGTCTCGCTTGGTGCTAGAGCGGTTTAGTTGCGCGAGGGCCATAACTGGTATGTTGATTTGACGGGCAATATTTTTCAGGCCGATGGCGACCTCTCCAACGTCGATAGTTCTATTGCCGCTAGTTTTGATTGGCTTAACGCGGGTCAGGTAGTCAACAACGACGAAGTCCAGGCCGCCGTCAATCGCCCAAGCCTTGGCTTGGAGAGCTACGTCGGCGATTGTGACATCCGGCTTGTCGAAAATTCTCACATCGAGGTGTGCGATGCGATTAATCGCTGCCGTGATGTGAGGCCAATCATGGTCTTGCAAATTGGCATCCCTAAGCGCCGTGCCAGCGATCTCGCTATTCGCTGATGTTGCCCTAAGCATCAACTGGCACACCGCCATTTCGGTGGAGATAATGCCGACTCGCTTTCCTGTTTTTGCTAATTCCAGCAAGACAGACATTCCGAAAGCGGTTTTTCCGACGGCAGGCCTCGCGCCGACGACGACCAGATCGGTCGGATGCATGCCACCAAGCACGCGATCGAGCGCAGCAATACCCGTTTTGAGCCCTAGGCCGCCCGTCTCGCGCGATTCGAATGCGGCCTCAAGTTCGTCAACGAATTGGCCTAGGGCCTGCTTGATTGTGTGGTTGTAGTTGCGCGATTCCGTCGCGACTGCCGCTAAGGTTGATTGCATCATTTGGCCAAGCACCTCCTCCAGGTCTGCGCCAGCCTGGAGCTCGGCGAGTGAATTGGACAGGACTTGCTGTACGTGGGCTGCTTGGTACATTGACCGCAGCCCAGCCAAGTATTTGGGCAGGTTCTCGGCGGCCGCGTAAGAGTTGCTGCGGACTTGGTTTAGTTCTCCGAGAATCGTCGGATGCTTAATGCGCTCGGCGAGCGTGATCATATCCGACTCGTTGCCGGCGGCAACAATGGCTTTAGCGGCGGCGATTACCGGTCGCCATTTTGAGAACCATTGCTCGTCAATTTCATGGCCGGCCAGCGCCGCGGGATGGTTAAGCAGGATGTGAACAACCGCTTCCTCGTACTTGATTTGTTTTGCTTGGCTCATTGGTAAATTTTCCGGCGTGATTTGGGTAGCGGTTCGGGGGCGGTGGTGGCGTAACGGACGAACTCGGGCAGATTTGGCGGAAACTTGTTTCCGGAGTCGATACAGGCCTGAATTGCCGCCTCGATCTGGATCGGCGAAAGTCGGTTTAGCTGCTTGGCCCATTCGATTTTCACGGCGTTCAGTTCTTCCACGCTTTGAAATCCATCAATCCATAGATTTCGATAAATCGCTCCCAGCCTCGAAAAGAGGATGGTGGCTTGCTCCAACGCCTGGGTTGTGGGAGCTATTGCCGACAACGGGTGTTGGGAATAGCTGGGATCGAACGTCGGCGGATTTTGGTTTTTGGGCATGTTTGTTTCCTCCGGTTTGGGCGGGGTTGGTTGGAATGGTCCAGGGTTCTTGAAAGTGCAAATCGGGGCCGAAGAACGTTGCGGCCTGTTTGACGAATTCGGTGCCTGTTTTGCCGAAAGCGTCGGCCCAGGCGGCATAGCGGATGACGCCGTCGATTAACTCTTGTGCGCTGCGTCCCTCTTTGATCCTTGCGTTCCAGGCTTTGAGGGCTCTTTTTGTCGGGTTACCGCCTGATCGCTTTGGATAGTGTGACAAGGCAAGCTCGAACTGCTTTTCTGTATCAGATTTTGATTTCTTCGCCGGCTGAGGTTTTTCGGATAACCCGTCGGGAAAAAGATTATCTGTATCTGTATCTGTATCTGTATCTGTATCTGTATCTGTATCTGTATCTGGTGGCGTTACTGTAACGTTACAGGCCTGTTTCTTTCTTTCTTTCTTTCTCTATGCCTCGCAACCCGCGCCGCGCTTGAGTCTGACAAATATTGGCGCTTATCCCAGTTCGTAGGTAAGTTATCACTACCAATAAGGTTTTTGGAAAGTAAAGTGGCTTTCGTTTTTTGCCATTCGGCAACAGTTATGCGGAGTTGAAACGATACCTCGTCGTCTTGTAACGTTACATTCCCGTTACAGCAGCGGAGGCACAAAATCATAATGAATCGCCGCTGATCCACCTCCGTAAGCATCTGGGTTTTTGGGTCAGTGGCGAATTCGTGGTACAGCCGGAACCAGGTATTAGACATTTTCCATCCTATTTTTTTTGCTGATCTGAAGGTCGCCAATCTGGCTGCGGTGCACCGAAGGCCAGCATTCACCGGCGTCGTTTGCTCGATCAGCAAGCGCAAGTAACACCAGTTTTGCGGCGGGCTTTAGGGCCTGGCGCCAGGCCCACTGGGTGGCGGCGACGCTCATTTTTTGGCCGCTGGGCGGCCAACCGACCGAAACAATGAACCCGGATTCGCACAAGGCTTTAAGCGATTTGATGGCGGTCTTGCGATTCAACTCGGTTTCTTCGCACAGCGATGCAATGCTTTGGTAGTATTCGGCCGATTCGTTGCCTGTTCGTTTTGCCATAGCAACCAAAATAAATTTCTCGGCAGAGCTCATGCCATGTTGGGCAAACGCCCATTCGCGGCGCTGGTAATAATCCATTTTTTTATTTTGGCCAGCGCAAATACCCGAGGTGATTACCATATTTGTTTTTGGCTAACAGGTTGGTGAAAAACCATATTCTGGCCACTAATTTAGCTATAAGAAGCCTTTATTTAGTGCTGAATCAATCTTGTAGTACTAAATATAGGTCTGATTGGTTGCAAAAAAGAGTTTTTCACCAACCTGCTAAGGCAGTTCCATTGCCTTGCGGTATCACCTTTGCAATAATCCTCGCAGAAACAAACTGACCATCAATCATTTCAATCAATCCATTTTTCTTCAAAATGGATTTAATACTTTTTATATCACTCATTTTTATCACCATAATTCGCCAAAAAGGCTGACTGAATTAATGGCGCACGTTGGGCGCATTTCCCGATTCGGTTGCCGTCGAGTCGAAGTCTTTTTTGTTAAAAACTGGGGAATTTGCGCCTTTTTCTGCGCCTAATTAAATGCAAGCCTTAAAACGCAAGGCTTTGCAACGCATTTATTATGCGGTTAGGTATCTATTTGAGAATCGATGCACTCAGCCAGAACTTTCGTGTTCACGAAAAGATTTTTGCCGATTTTGCGGAATGCTTTGGATAAGCCGTTATTTTTGCGCTGGACAACAGCCCACCGCCAGGATTTCTCGGAATATAGGTGTGGATATTTTTTTGGGACATCGCTGGACGGGGTAATATCGTCGAGCGTTATAGTGATTTGCGCTGTCGATGTATGGTCTGACGTTTTATTTGCTGCGATTACCATGTCTTCATTCTCCGTTTAGCTGGTTTGGATGTGTGAAGCTATGGTATTGATTGAAATGAATTAATTCATCTAACAAATTGCAATTTTACCGGTAAAATTGCAGCTCTACCGGTAAACCTGCAATTTGTTAGGTTTATTCCTCTGGGTACTTTAGGTGATCTCGCAAAGTTTTATCTGTTGGCATTTTTCTAAATCCGCTGTTTTTTATAGTAAGCCTAGCCTTTACTGCGAGGCGGCGTGACTCTTCAATAGGGGCATCAGGGTTTTCTTTCATGTAATTATAAAAAAACTCTTTAACGGGAACATACTTATCTTTTGTTTTCTTTTTTATAGCCTTAGCAGGTTGGTGAAAAACCATATTCCAGCCACTAATTTAGCTAGAAGAAGCCTTTATTTAGTGCTGAATCAATCTTGTAGTACTAAATATAGGTCTGATTGGTTGCAAAAAAGAGTTTTTCACCAACCTGTTAGGGCCATTTCCCATTTTCTCAAGACGTTCTGTTATCTGTTTTATTATTTCATCTCTTTTGCGTAGACCACCAGCATCAATTTCGTCCTTTAATTTATTAACCTCATAAAACTCTTCATTTTTTACAAGTTGAATTAAAGAGAAAATAACATTAGGGTTTATATAAAAATATTGAGCAAGACTCTCATTTTTTATGTAATCTATATATTTAATATGATTGGAAAAATTTATATTGCTGTAATATAAGGCTAAGGCCGTTATATCAGTTTTATAGGCATATCCATTGCGATAGTGCCCTGAATCAAAGCTATCAATAAACTCATCTTTATTATCTTCTGTTAAATCCACGGCTTCTAAAATATCTTTTGGTGCAAAACGAAGCAGCAAATCTGAAATATCTTCGCCTGTTGGTTCTCGGTAAGGTCTCATGGCCTGAATCACTCCATTCAAGTGCATTGTTATTAAGGTGGATAGCCAGCCAAGCGGTTAATGACTCCGCCTGTCCCCCGTCGGGTAAGGCTGGCTAATTCGGATAATCGTTTATGCCGCGTGTGGCCGATCAATCGGCGTGACGTTGGGCTTGGGCTTCTGCCGAGCCTGCCATAAATCGTATTCGGCTTGCATACGCACCCAGGTATCGGCGGTCGGTCCGTTCAGCCAGGCTGCGAGCCGGATTGCCATATCGGCGCTGATCGCCGCCCGGCCATTGACGACGCGGGACAAGGCGACACGGGAAACGCCAAGCTGCACGGCGGCTTCGGTGACGCCGATACCCAGCTCGGGTAACACATCCTCTTTCAAAATGCTGCCGGGGTGTGGGGGATTGAACATAGTCATATTCGTTTCCTGTTAAATGGGCTCATTTCGCCGACAGCGCCCGCTTGACCATGTTTTCCACGGCTGGGGTTAAGTTGATCGGCAGTAATTGGGTATTGGGGTGGGCGTTGCCGAACACCCGGAACACTTCGTCGGCAAACGCCTGACCGATTTCCTCGACGCCGGTAAAATCCAAGACCACAACCTGGAAGCGCTCGAAGCGCATGGTCAAGCGCTTGGCTTGCGAGCGGGAAACCAGCTTTTCGCCTTCATGCTGAGCCAGCCTTACCGGCACAATGGTCTTGGCAAAGGTATATTCCTCCGGCGCGGCAAACTGGTCGAAGACGTCTTGCAAGATGCGCGGGCTATCGTTGGCCAGGCGCATCAATACCAAGGTGCCCGGCGCATTGGCGGGACGTTCGAGCAGAATATCGGCACCCCATTCGTCATGCATAAAGTGCAATAGGCCGGAACGGATGTCGAAGGCGTCCATCACCTTGGACGAAAAGAAAATGCCTTCGCCGGTATGGTTGGCGGGATCGGTGGTCAGCTTGCCCTTAGCCAGTTCCAGGATCGCCTCGCGCGGATCGTATAAATTCATTGCCCGCTGAATTTTCAGAAAGATACCTTCCCCTTCGTCGGCGATGTAAATGGTGGTGTTAAGGGCATCTCGCACCAATTCCATGGCGACGTTTTCGGAGCCGGAATGGTCGATGGCATTGTTCACCATCTCGGTGACGGCGTAATGCCAGATGTCGCGAACGTTGCCGGGCAAGTCGTTTAGCAACGGCGAAATGGATTCGGCCCAGACAATATCTTCGCGTAATCCGGCTCGGGGGTAGACGCGATGAACTTGCGCCACCGTTGCCAATTGGTAGCGCACGCCACGGCCCACACCGGATGAGGTAATGAGGCCTTCTTTTTTCAGTTTTGTCAGCCAAGCACTGGTGGCCTGTCGGGAAACGCCATGTTGATTCGCTAGGCGGGCGGCGACATTGCTGCCATCTTCCGCGATGGCGAGTAGGATCGAGTGACGAAGATCGGTGCTCATAACGGTTAAACAAACGTAAAGTGATTTTAAATTAATTGTAAATTTAAGGCGTGCTAAACGTAAAGAACCAATTTACTCGGCTATTTGATTTATGAAAGGGAAGGCCAGCCAACCCAATCAAGGATTGGCTGGCGAATAGCCGCTACAAGTTAAAGGCCTGCGCTAACTCGTTGACGATTTGCCGCTTCTGATCGCGGCCTTGGTGAATGTAACGCATGGTGGTTTGAATGCTCTTGTGGCCGGCCAACTTGGCTATTTGGTTAATTTCTTTGCCGGCGTCGGACAGGGCAGAGCAGAAGCCGTGCCGTAGGCAATGAAAGGTGAATCGCTCAAGTTTGACTGTGCCATCCGCATTCAAAACATCCTTGTCGGAGATATTGGCCGCCTTCAATGCGTTGCGCCAAGCCTTGCGGAAGTCCATCGGTTGATCCGGTAACTCGGCCGACGGAAAGATTAAGCCGGTACCGATTTCTTGATGCCGTTTTAGTTCGGCTATGACGACAGGTGCAAGATATAACTCTCGGCTGGTGCCGTTTTTGGTATCGCCCAGAAAAGCGGTGCCTTCTTTGAAATTGATGTCGCTCCAACGTAGATTCATCAACTCGCCTTTACGGGCGCCCGTGGTCATCGCCATGACCACCAGCAGATACAATTTGTCCCAATGGGAAGCATGGCAGGCTTTAATCAAACGTTGGCGTTCCTGATCCGATAACACGCGATCCCGGCGTTTGGTGTCGTCATCGACCACGACACTTCGCACCAGGTTTTCATCGACATAACCGCGGCTCAAGGCGAATTTATAGACGCTGGAAAGTACGGCCTTTTTGCGGTTTATCGTGGTCGTCCGATCGCCGGCATCGATCATGTCGTCAACGTGTTCGCGCAAGTCGAAGATGTCGATGTCGGTCATGATGCGGTCGCCGAAAACCCTGCACCAATAATCAATCCGCTGCATCTGGCCTTTGTAGTCCTTTTTATTCCACCGAGACAGGTATTCGTCGCAGACTTCGCGAAAGGTCTTGTATCGAATGCGTTTGCCGGCCTTGATGAATAGTTCGGCGCCGCCCATGCGCTCGATTTCTTGCACGGAAAGCTGTAACAATTCTTTTTTGGATAGTAAATTTATGGCTTCCAGTTTGGCGGCATGGCGAATGGAAAATAGGTCGATACCCAAACGCTTGAAAACATCTTCTCCACCCAAGGCGCAAATTTCAGCCTCTGCGAGTGCAATTAATTGCGCCTGATCCATTTTCAGAATGGTGTTGATACTGAGTTCAATGCTATCGGCCCATGTTTGTGCCTGTTTTTCAGTAGGGAAGGTCTTGTTTTTGGTAACCCCTTTCATGCGGACATCCGCACGGAAGTTGCCGTTGGCTAACAGGTTGGTGAAAAACTCTTTTTTGCAACCAATCAGACCTATATTTAGTACTACAAGATTGATTCAGCACTAAATAAAGGCTTCTTCTAGCTAAATTAGTGGCTGGAATATGGTTTTTCACCAACCTGCTAAAGGTCGGATATACGCCATGGCTAAACCTCCGCCAAACTGTCGGTGTTTTCGGCTTTTAAGTGTCCAAAGAGGCGTTCCAGTAATTCCTGGCGCTGATATACATGCTCGAAATGAAAGTTCTGCGGGGAAATTTGACAAGTCGGGTACTCCGACAAGATTTCAGCCTGATAGCAGCGGGCCTGCGCTTCGGTTGTAAAATACTGGTCGCCAATAGGCAAGCATCGACGCTCCCCATCTCCGCTACACACAACAGCAAATGCTGTAACGTGGCTGACGGCGAGACGATTGCACTCGAGCTGAAAATCGGGGCAAGTGCCATCAAGCAGTGCGGATTTGTAACAAACAATTTGGCACTCAGGGTAGAACGGCAGACTGAGATGGCGCCAAGCCGTCGCCTGCTCTTGGGATTGAAACACCGGGCCGATCAGCCTGTTTTTGACGATGCAATCATCGCCGCCGTGGATTACGAAATAATAGCCGCGCGTTGCTCCAATAACATATGTCAGTAATCCCTGCCTATCCCTCGCAAATTCCGAAGGATAGAAATAAACCATAGGATAAAGAAATAATTCATGGCGGTTATCCGGGTCAAATTCTTTCGCCCATTGTTCGGCATGCTCCCGTACGGAGTAGCTTTCGCTTAGAATTTTATGCTCGGCAGTACAAACAGCGAATGTTTCGACATCATAAGTCCTGCGTACGCTGCTAGGCGCGATCAGGATATGGTTGTCGGTGCGGTTTTGGTTTAGTTGATTTTGCTCAGAAAAACTATCGTTTTTTGAGACTTGAAGGGATTGGTTTGACTGGTTCATTACGCCACCTCGTTGAGCAAATAATGCAGAGTGCGCCTAAATTTGCGCCTTGCTGCTGTTATGTTGCTTCAACTCGACGGCAATCCAGTTGATAAGCTCTTGATAAACAAGATTTATTCATTGGTGGGTCGTGTGCGATTCGAACGCACGACCATCGCATTAAAAGTGCTCAAAACGCTGCTTAAATCATTATAATTCAATGGCTTATGCTGGTGGTTTTGCGTGAGTTTGCATAACAAAGCATAACGAATCACAACTCAAATACGCAAAATTCACGCATATCATCTTGATAGATTTACCGATTGGTATCGGCATTCGTTGCCATTCAATCCTGTAAATTCAGTATTGGGTTGTTGCTATCAGGCATAGATGATAGCATTGATAGCAACTAATCTTCGGAGATTACCATGCCTAGTCTAGTTGTCAGAAACCTTGATGAATCCATCATTAACGCGCTTAAAGCGAGAGCAGTTGCACATCACCGCTCTACCGAAGCGGAGCACCGCGCGATTTTAGCGGAGTTTTTGTTAAGTCCCCAACGTAAAACCTTTGCAGAGGCATTAACCAATATGCCTTCTGTCGGTATAGATACCGATTTTCAACGCGTGAATGACGACACTCCGGCAACCAATGTATTTGATTGATACTAACGTCATCAGTGAGATCAGAAAAGGCGACAAAGCCAATCCAGGGGTTCGCCGTTTTTTTGATGCTGCAATCCAAAATAATCAAAAACTTTATATTTCTGTGGTCACGATTGGGGAGCTACGCAGAGGTGTCGATTTGATTTTTCATCGCGGTGACATCTCGCAAAGCAAGCTTTTAGAAACGTGGCTAAATTCGATTCTTGAACAATATCAAGAGAACATTCTCGGTATTGACTGCGATATAGCTTTAATCTGGGGGAAAATGCGCGTTCCTAATCCACAGCATCCCATCGACAAGCTGATTGCGGCAACTGCATTGATTTATGATTTGACGGTTGTGACTCGTAATACAGAGGATTTCCAAAACACCGGCATCGCTCTACTGAATCCATTTTCTGAATAATTCTGTTGCAACATGGCGTCGCCAGTTCGGTGCCTGCCAATCAGGTCTGTCTGACATCTTAAAAGTATCGATTTTAATCAGATGGGATATTTACTAGACAGGATTGCTAAGGGGTTCACTCTCCCAATTCATAAAAAGCTGCTCGGTCCCAAGACTCTCCTGCGGTATCCAGTAATCCAAAGCCCAGAGCTCCAAAATACGATCGCTCAACTCAGGCAGCCAACGCTGAGCGGCTTGTTTGTCACCAGATATTCTATTGACAGGAGACCTCCGTTTTCCATTTTCAAGCACAAATTGGTATAAGCCAATATCAGGCAAGACAACTGCCCCCTTAGCATCATTGAAGCTAAGAGGTATCACAATGCCTGCCGGATCCAAATCGCCAAAGTAGAGCGCTCCGTTAGCATCACATTCTCTGAGAACCTCTTGAAGTGCTTGGCCGGTGGAACAAAAAGCCTTTCCAGATCCATATACCACCGCAGCATATTGACAAGACTGGACATTCCACTCGGCCAGGCTCCAATAGGTGTGATGATTTTCTACTATAAGAACCGGCTGGCCGGGTGCATTAGCCGCTCGGTAGGGCAAAGGATGCGGAACCTGAAAAGCGCCAATTAATGACAGTGCCAATCGACCTGAAAAAAGCGCATTGTTTTTGGCCCTTGAGTCCAAGTATTTTTCGTCGCCAAATATTTCCAATGATCGCTCTCGAAGAGGAACCTTCATAAATTTTCCTCGTCGACGATGCAACCAGTCGTTAATTTCTTTAGCGGTCAGAAGCTCGCTTTCGGTCAGTTCAGTCCAAAAACCAAGCTCCGGAAGCCAGGAAATATTCGACCAGTTGTTGCGCGGTTTAACTTCATCTTGGTTTACTAAAGTTACAAACTTAGGCATTGGCGGATTGCCAACTTTCTCGAAGCTACCGGAAGCGGGTAATGCAATGTACCCGTGGTCTGCCATTTGTTTCAGCGAAGCCATCATGAGGGCATCGCGTTCAGGGTGCTGTAATTGTTCAGGGTTAACCTGTAACCAGTAACGCCGAAGATCTGATAAATCGATGCGTTTACGACGCACTGTCCGCAAGGCCAAAAGAAATTCGGCATTCACGCTACGACTTCCTTGGTTTCTGTCAGATCTTCAAACGTGGCAGATACCATTTCGATGTGGGATCTATTGGTTTTACTATTAGCGCCGGATTTTCTTAGACGGATAACTCGTCGGAATCCTGACAAAATGTTGTAATCAGCATTCGCCGTGAAGAAAATCAGCTGCACACCAATTTCTTTGGCTAATAATCGCTGCACATCAATGAGGGCACGGGTCTGAACTTTGGCAAATGGGTTGTCAAGAATAAGTGGCCCGCCTCCACCACGTTTGGTTCGGACTTGAGTATCGGCACGCAATTGGCTAATCAGCAAATAGAGAAACATGGCAATCACTGTACCCTGTCCCTTTGATCCTTTGAGCTCACCAGCAAGCTGATACTGATATACCTCGTTCTGCTCCATTTTTAACACTTGCAACCCCAGTTCCTGACGCCCGCAAACGGCAGTGAGGCATTGCGCAACTAAGTCAGCACCCTTGGCGGGAATCACGCTGCTTTTTATTAACCCATTTAGATAATGCCGGATTGCGTCTTTACGATTGTCGACAGAAACCCCTGAAAATGATGCTTTCATTTTGAGTATGTGCTTACCCCCAACATAGAGGGTGTAAGAATTTTTGTGTAAACGGCCATTAGGCAGGAAACTGCCCTTACTTTGAGGAGTAACTATGACCTTACCAAAATCCATCCCAACCGAACTGATCGACAGCTTGCTGTCAGGCTATCAAAAACCCGAAGACCTGTTGGGTGAAAACGGTCTTCTGAAACAACTGACCAAGGCCCTGGTGGAGCGGGCTTTAGAAGCTGAAATGACCGAACATCTCGGTCATGGCAAGCATGAAGCTGTCGGCAATCCTACCGGCAACACCCGCAATGGCAAGAGCCGGAAAACCCTGAAAGGCGACTTTGGCGAGTTGCCGATTGAGATTCCTCGGGATCGTCATGGCCACTTTGAGCCGCAAATCATTGGCAAACACCAATCCCGTTGGACGGGCTTTGACGACAAGATCATTTCGCTCTATGCCCGAGGTCTGACGGTCAGGGAAATCCAGAGCCATCTGGAAGAACTGTATGGCACTGAAGTTTCACCCACCTTGATCTCCTCGGTGACGGATGCCGTGATAGAAGAAGTCAAAGCCTGGCAATTGCGGCCGCTTGATCCGGTTTACCCCATCGTTTATCTCGATTGTATCCATGTCAAAGTGCGCGATACCGGTGCCGTGCGCGTCAAGGCCGTTTATCTGGCCATTGGGATTAACCTGCAAGGAGAGAAGGAAGTGCTGGGCTTATGGATCGCCCAAACCGAAGGGGCCAAGTTTTGGTTACAGGTCGTGACAGACCTGAAGAATCGCGGCGTGCAAGACATCTTCATTGCCTGTGTCGATGGCTTGAAAGGCTTTCCCGAAGCGATTGAAACCGTCTATCCACAGGCTGCCGTCCAACTGTGTATCGTCCACCTAGTCCGCAACAGCCTGAACTATGTCAGTTGGAAAATGCGCAAACAGATCGCCGGCGATCTCAAGCGAATATACCAATCAGCCAGCGTCGTTGAAGCAGAGCAACGACTGGCTGAGTTCGAGACGCAGTGGAACGAGGCCTACCCACCGATTGGCCAGATTTGGAGACGGAATTGGGATAGGATTATCCCTTTTTTCGACTATCCAACTGAAATACGTCGCATCATTTACACGACCAATGCCATCGAGTCCGTGAATATGAGTCTGCGGAAAATCACCAAAAATCGCGGCTCATTTCCCAGTGATGAAGCCTTGTCGAAATTGTTCTATTTAGCCCTGATGAATATCAGTAAAAAATGGACCATGCCGTTGCATGACTGGAAAGCTGCTTTGAATCGGTTTAGCATTCAGTTTGAAGACAGGATGCCTAATCGATAATTAAATCCCGTTTACACAAAATTCAGGACACCCTCAGCTTTGGGATCTTCGAAGAAGGGAAGCGAGTTGCAGTCGAGCATCGAACAATGGCAATAGCAAGCTGGGCTAAGCGATTGGAGCTATTGTCAAATCTGGTGTTCAGGCCTTGATCAAGCGGCGATCTGATTGCCGGTTTCTAGCTCAATGCCGTCCTTGAACGGAACCCCGGTAATCACTTTGGCGAGATAATCAAATCCTCGCTGGCGTCGCCAGGTTTTCTCAGCCGTTTGTCCCAGTTTGAATAGCATGTGCAACATGCCATCGCGGGCGAGACAGCCTTTGGCACGCTTGGTGCGATGGCGAATAGTGGCGAAGGCTGATTCGATGGGGTTGGTTGTTCGAATGCTTTGCCAGTGCTGAGCCGGAAAGTCATAGAAGGCCAGCAGTTCATGCCGGTCGCGATACAGACATTCAACCGCCTTGGGATATTTGGCATCATAGAGTGAGGCGAACTGGTCGAAGGCGCGTTCGGCGTTCTTTTGGGTGTCAGCCTGCCAAATGTCGTACAGCGACTGCTTCATCTTGGGTTGCACCGCTTTTGGAACGCGGTTCAGGACGTTGTTCATTTTATGCACCCAGCAGCGTTGTTGTCGGGTGTCGCTGTAAACCTCGTCCAGCGCGGCCCAGAGACCCGTTGCGCCGTCACCAATGGCCAGTTTGGGACTGTTCATACCGCGTGCTTTCAAGCCCAGCAATACTTCCCGCCAACTCTGCGTCGATTCGCGCACACCGTCTTCAATCGCCAGAAATCGTTTTTCCCCGCGCTCATTGACGCCGATGATGATCAAGGCACACAGCTTGACATCTTCCGCTCGCAGCCCGCTGTAGATGCCATCAGCCCAGATATAGACCCACTGATCTCGGTCCAGGCGACGGGTTCGCCAATCGTTATATTCCGCCGCCCACTCGCGTTTCAAACGGGCCACGGTGCTGGCTGATAACCCCGTGGCATCCGGGCCAACCAGGACTTCCAGTGCGGCTTCCATTTCACCGCTGGAGATACCTTTCAAGTATAACCAGGGCAATGCAGCCGATAAGGAACGTGTCTTGCGCACATACGGTGGCACCAACGCCGAACGAAAGGTAGCCCCTTGGCCGTCTTTTGCCCGAACCTTGGGAACCTTCACCGCTACGGGGCCAATGCCTGTCTGAATCTCACGCTCAGGTTGGAATCCGTTACGCACGACGGCGGCCCGACCATCGCCTAACTTCCGTTCGCTGAAGGCTTCCAGATAGGTCGCCAATTCGGCATCGATGGCTTGAGCTATTAACTTCCGCGCGCCTTGACGAATCAGATCGGTCAAAAGATCGGCGTTCTCTTCTCGACTCGACAGGTCGATTACATTACTCTTCTTCATGGTGGCGTATCCTTGGTTTTGATCGTTTTGTTTGGTCACAAATAATCAACCAGATACGCCGCTTCTCTTCAACTACCAAACACCAGATTCAGTTATAGCTCAAGCGATTGCCGCCTATGATTGTTATCATCGATGACTCAATGTTTGGTTTGATGAAAGCTGCGATTAACTGGTAAATCGATAGCATCGCGACGAAGTCGGCTTGGAGCCAGTGACAATCAAGTCACGCAAAAATCACGCAAGCCAAATTTCAGGCACAAAAAAACCAGCTCTGATTTCTCAGTAACTGGTTGATTTTTATATCGAATTGATGGTGGGTCGTGTGCGATTCGAACGCACGACCATCGCATTAAAAGTGCCTCACCAACGAATTGAAACAACGTGAAACTGTAGTCTATTCGTTATATGCATATAGTTTCAAGTTGTTTTGTGCTGCCATGATTCAGGTTCGGTTTGTTTGACCAGTGCGCCTAAATTTACGCCTAGATATTTCTTGCGATCGAGACCGATGGAATGACAGCGGGCTTATGCAAATTAGCCGAGTGGTTACGAAAAGCTAATTTGCGTTTACAGTCACAATCATCTCACCGACCAAGGCCATGCGTCTGGAATGCAACAGGGGACGCTGGTCTTGCTTCATCGGTTTTTGGGTTCTGTTTGTCGAAGACAACACCGCCTAACCCGGCGCTCAAGTCTTTCGCTTTACTGCGGCCGTCTGCTGCTGTCCACGAATTCTGGCCCGCTGCTCCGCAAAATAGGCCGAGTAGTTCCAACCGGGCCGAGCCGGCGGCGGTGTCTGTCTGGTGGTGGGCATGGGCGCTCCTGTGATTTTGGAGCTTTGAGTTTAGCGCAGGATTTCCGGTAACCGCTCGCGGTGTTCCATCTTTGGTTGATACCGATGCCAATGCCTTATTTTTACGCGCTCAATCGTGACAAATTCGGGAAACTGCGCCAAACGGGGTTTTTGCGAGAATAGCAATATTGCTTTGCCGATTTTTGAGTCGAAGCAATGTCCGAACAAAGAGGTGCTGGGTTACTCTCGGAACGGTTGCGCGAGAATTACGCATGTTCCAGATGAATGGAAGGGGGCGACATCCGTTGTCACCCCTCTGGAATCCAAGAAATGGCCGTGCTTATTGCCATGCAGGTCGCGGAAATCCTCAATTCCAGCGCGGACCAGTGCCTTTCGCCAGGCATGGCCCCCGGCTTTCTTGACTGGCTCTCCTTCGTAGATAAACACGCAATCCCGGGCTTGCCTTGCTGATTTCGCAAGATCGCCATAGCGTCGGAATTGAGTGGTACCGCAATGGCTTACCGGCCTTGGTCTGGTGATAATCGATCCAGGCACACTCTCGCGGTAAATCAACATGCTGCAATCTAAGCTATTGATTCATATTGGCGTCTCTTTTTGTCTCTTGTCGTTCTTAGTTATGATTTGATGCAACGGATGTATCATGGTTGCATCAGCTACCAATCGGCGGCGCCCTCGCTTTTTTTCAAAGTCTCCGTTGGCTAGGCGTTCCACGAATTCTTCGAGGTCGGCCGGCCGATACAGGCAGCGGGTGCCTTGTTTTATTTCGCGTATCTTTTTTTCGCGAACCAGCCGGCCTAGTGTTGATTCGCTGATCGATAGAGCGCTTGCGGCTTCTGATTTGTCTAGTAGCAGTTTCATTTCATGCTCTCTTGGTTTATGCGGCCGTATTCGGTCAAATGGCGGTGATATTAACCTTCCCGTGCTGCTAAGCCCTCTCGGTACCGCCTCAATTCAACGTCGATGCCCGCGGCCTCTTCGGCGATGGACTCGGCAAACTGGAGCAACTTGTCGAACAGACCGGCGCCGCTTGAGCGCACGCAGTCTCCAGCCGGCTCGGCTTTGGCGCCGGCTGCGGGCTTGGACTCGGGCGCTTGATCTTCCGGCCAGTTAAGGGCTTCGACGATCCCGAGAACCTCGTTGACCTCGTGCTGCACCGCGTATAGGGCCGTCTGAACGTTCTCGTTCGGGATGCTCTCGATAAATCCATCAAATATCAGCGCCAGAATGGCATTTGCGCGCTGCGCGGCGTTGTAGGCGTTGTCCAAGGTGTTTGCTGGGGCGGCGCTCATGCTGCACCGCCTTGCGCCCAGCGCTCGAAACGGTCGCCGCCATCGCCCAAATACTGGTGAATCTCCCTCGCGGTGGCTCGGGCGTCCAGTGTCAGCACGGCCATACAGTCGTCGAACAGGGTCGTGTCCAAGCCTCTGAGCCGGACCAGGTTGAACGGGAAGCGGTAGCCGTTATACAAACCAAGCAGAAAACAGCGCACGGTGTTGGCTTGGCCGCTGTCGCGCTCGGCCACGTCGGCCAGGCGCATCAACGCCGGAATACCGGCCTCGGTCACGACTTGGCGCTCGTTGTCTATTTCGAAAAGTTGCTGCAGCAGGGCGTCAACGGCAATAGGGGCGGATGTTGGCATGTTCATGCGGCACCTGCCTTTGCTGCATCGGTGGCTTGCTCGCTCGTTTTATCTGGCTTGACGCTGTAAAGGTCTGGATGTCGCAACCTGCAATCAGCGTCGGAGCTGATGATTGCCAGCTCCCGAATAACGCCTATCTGATTGGACAATGAAAACAACAGACTGGCTACGTTGCCTTTGTCTTCAAACGCGCCAGAAGAGTCGTCGCTGTTAATGGTTAAGCCCAGGGCGCTCATCGCACATTCAAGATTAAGCATCTCCGTAACTACCGCCTCATCCGACAAACGGCTAAACCATTCAAGTTCGCTCGTTGTCAGATTGCCTTCGACCTTGTTCCAAAGCGCCCGGATTGTGTTGGCGGCGCTGGTGGCTCCGAAATCTTGTTTGTCGGATTGCTCCGCGTGTGGTTGGGTTTGCATGTCGGTTCTCCTTAGCTGGATGAAAACCGCCGCCCATTGGTTCGAATCGTTGGGCGACGTGGTTAAGTGGGTTCGAACTACCGCGCTAAGGAGCGGCCGGCACAGGGCCGCCCAAATAACCACGCCATAACAAACAAGCGCAACTTGGCTGCGCGAAATGACGGGCATAAAAAACCGCGTGAAGCGGCTTTTCTCACGCCTTAGCAAAAAACGGGGTTCGAATCCCGCCCCCGGTGCGCCGGGGTCGAAAACATTCTGCTACTGGGGTGGAGGGGTGTCAAGGAAATTTTTGAAACAAGCAAAGGGAATGAAGGTATTGATTAGATATGCAATGTGACCGAAGATATTCGCCAAACACTTATCTTCAGAGGATTCGAATGGATTTAACTCAAGTTCCTGCTCTTTTGGGAAGCATCAAAACTGCTTTCGAAATTACAAAAATGTTGAGGGAAACTGACGCATCCCTCGAAAAAGCTGAATCAAAAATGCGTTTGGCAGAACTTATATCCACCCTTGCCGACGCGAAGATAGAAGTAACAGAAATTCAGCAAGTTTTGCTTAACAAGGATGCGGAAATACGAGAGCTTCAAGAAAAACTCAAAATCAAAGCCCAACTTCAGTGGGAAAGACCATATTACTGGCGAGTAGGCGGTAATGAGAAAGACGGCCCTTACTGCCAACATTGCTACGACAAAAACCAGGAGTTAATACGCCTGCAAGGCAATGGCGAAGGGTATTGGCACTGTACGGCGTGCAAAAACGAGTACAAAACTAGCTCGTATAGCGCCACCATTACCACGGTAGCCTTCAGCGATGATCGTTACCACGGGTATTAATTTGTAAGGGTAATTAGTCGATCCTATGCCAAGACGCCGCTACCGCCGAAATTACCGGAACCGATCAATGGCCGGAGGCCTGTTGTCCGACACCGCTTACATGGCCAACCGCTTTTCTTGGCAAGGCGCCTTGATTCTTGGACTGGTGCAATTCGTGGTGTTTTATTGGTTGTTGCCGGCATGGATCAACCACCAACTCGAATCGCTTCAAAGCAATATGTTTCGGCCAATTGTGGAAGTGATCTTTGCTAAGCGTGTTCATTGGCTCCAATGGCTCGCGATGGCCTTGGGGCTGATCTGCGGGTTCTTTGCTATTCGGAATTACTTTGCGGCCGGCCAACTTGACTGGTATGGCGAAAGACAGGTCGGTTTTATCAGTCGTCTTCTGGCCAGATGGTTCGACTAAACCTGATGGGTTATCCCCAATCTCTGTGGAAAACCCTGTGACAAAGGCGTGACAAAACTTGGAAATGGCCCGTCATATCTGAAGGGCAGTCGGATTGGCTAAAAGTTGGACAAGCGGTTCTCTGGATCGGCCGGAACAACGCCCAACTTCAACAAAGCCTCGGACTTGATTCTATTGGCTTCAGCCTTTTCAACCGTTGATGCAGTGTCGTTGGCGATGACTTGGTTTTGCACAATGACCAAGCGCTGGAGTTCGCGTTTTTCTTGAAATGTTAGAGTTACATTGAGTTGGTTGTTCAACCCTAGCCCCCTCAGAACGACCAAAAAGCCACTTTGGATAACATCAAGCCGCTTTTTTCCAGCCAGCGGCATCGTCTTTGAATAATTGGCGTTCTTGCTTACGCTCGTCAATGTCGCGAATACGGGCAATCAGCTCGCGAACGCCGGTTTTTTCGCCATAGAACTCAATAACGCAAACCCGCAACAATCGGTCGGCCCATTTTGGCACCTTGCCGGATTTTTCCCACCGAGCCACGGCTTGTTCATCGTTGCCAAGCAGGTCGGATAACGCTTTTTGCGACAAGTCCAATTCCTTGCGTAGGAATCTGAATTCCTTTCCGGTCAAAGTGGGCTTGTTGAATACGAGGTCATGCGCAATGGCTTTGTGCAATCCCCTGGTGTCGGTAATTGACACGCATTCGCCGAACTCTTCGTCGTCGATAGTCGAGTAACCATTCACGAGCCAGATATTATCCAGTCCGCAGTCTTTGTAGTGGTACATAAACGTTTGCCTCCGGCTTAAAACACAGTGACTATCACCGTGCGTTCGCCATTATTGTTATGCTTGATCGCAACAGCGACCGTCACGACGCTACCGGCCGTGTAATGTTCCAATGTGCATCGCCAATCGCCTTTGGGATCGCGGCAAGGCGATTCCGTGATTTTTCCCTTTTCCAGGCATGAAAGCACTTGTGGTCGGGTAATTTTTCGCTCCATCATTCGATCGATAGCGTGTCGGGAAAAGAACACGCGCCCATCGTCCGCCGCGCATTCTCGCAAAATCTTGAGCGCGTCAGAATCGGTCATGTTGAGGTATTTTATCACCGCCATACCTATCATTTTAATAGGTGCTGATTGGAATGCAAGGGTATTGATGGGGATTAGCAAGTACGAGAACAGACACCTCATCACGACCAAAAAGTGATGGCTGTATTCTGTTGGACGAATTTTAGGCGGATTCGCGCGTTCCAGTTTGAAAACCGCGACTCTAGGAACGTATAATCAGAACGTGGGCTTTGCTGTCAGCAAGCCTGTTGTGCCAGATCGACAACTCCGACTGGTACCCCGCTCAGCCAGACACGGCAACGGGGGTACTTTCAACCAGTTTGGAGACTTTGTTATGGCGCGCGCCCGAAAATCCCTCGTAAAACCCCGTTTAATCGCTTTCAACCGCCAAGCCGGCCGCTGTTTTTACTGCGAGCAGCCGATGTGGATGAACAACCTTGATGAATTCGCATCGTCGCATCGACTAAAGCCCAGTCAGGCCATGCACTTGAAATGCACCGGTGAGCACTTGCAGGCCCACTCTGAAGGCGGCAAAGCCGATCGAACGAATATCGTTGCGGTGTGTGCGTATTGCAATCGATTAAGGCATCAGCGTAAAGAGCCGCCGACCCCGGAAGACTATAAGGCCCTGGTCAATCGCCGGCTTAGCCAAGGGAAATGGTACGGTTTAAGGCTATGACGGGCCTTTGTGGCCTAATGGTCGCTGTAAATCGTTTTGCAGACCTTATTGGCGTCACAGATTACCGATTTTTTGATGACGCTTGGCTTTTTGATCGGCTGCTCGGTATCTGACGCGGCCAAGGCGACCGCAGCGCCTGGAAGCGTTGCCATCGGCTTTGCGGCCGGCGATTGGCTGGCCGGCATACCGATGGTGGTCAATGTAAGCCGATTACCTTCCTGGACCATTTTGAACAGCTTCAGCGTGTTCATGCCGATCAATACTTCATTCAAATACGGATTGGTGTGGGCGTTGAGATTCTGAATCAGCGCGTTGCCAAGTTGAAGCGTTTCGATTCGGGTTTCACGCTCCGCGACATTGCCACCTGCTGTATTGGCTTGAATCACGCGTCCAAGCGGTAGCTTGGCGGCGGGGGCCCATTTCTCAGGGATTACGGTTGTGGTAGCGCCGGTGTCAATCATAAACGGCATCAGCGTACCATTGATAACGACAGTACCTCGAAAGTGCCCATTCCGATCCGCGGTTAAGATGGCCCCGCCCGTTTGAGACTGTGCGGATCGCTGTTGGGTAGGTGCCGGGGCAATCGTCACCTGTGCAGGTGGGTTGGATTGAATAATTGTTTGAACCGGCGCCGGTTGCACACCGACTTGGCGATCCTTCAAAATCCGGTCCGCCCCATACCAAAGCACGACAAGTGCCAGGGTTGGGTAAATCAGAAACCGGACACCTCTGGGTTTGGACGAATTAGCCGGCCGACGCCGCGAGATTGGGCGGCCAACTAAATCATCAATCGGACCTCGGCTGGCATTCTGCGAGGCTTGGCGGTGCTTTTCCCAGTAATAGTCTCTATCCTGTATTCCCATTTGCCCACCCTTGGAATTTGGTAAGTTTGATGAGGGGGATTATCGCAGTAGACGGGACGTAAGACTGATGTCGGGATCACGCTTTGCGGCCGGATAACCTGACCGGCACTCCAGCCGACGTGGCCGCGAAAATTGACGCGGTTGTGACCAGTTCCGGAAAGGTTACAAAGGACAATTACCCGAAAACAGACCTACCACAAGGCGATCCTGACGCCGATTCCAGCCAGCCCCACATCGACACCCTGCAAGCCATCGCCGAAGGCCAGCACGACGGCGAAGACCTTAACGCCTTGCTGGATAAAATCGCCGACGCGGCGCTAGCGTTTTGCTTTGTCGGCGTGAACTAAATCTATTCGTCTTCGGAAATCAAGCCGCGCTCTATCAGCACCTGCCGTTGCCGAGCCCTGGCCTTCTCTAGCCTAACCACCATGTCCTCTTTCAGTCTTTGCAGCAGTGCCTGATCTACCTTGCCGCTGACTTCAACTTCTTGCTTGTCTCGCCAATCCTTCGGCCTGCGATTCCTGAGCCAGATAAAGGCCGCGCTTGTATCCGGCGGAACCTCTTTCTCGGTGGTCACCACTTCCACGACCAACAAGTCATCATCGCCGGCCGCCACAATGCCGCCTTCGCCGTCGTCGCCCGCCATCGGCCTCACCTGCTTGGTCTTGACCTCCTTGTATCTGAAACCGGTGGCGCGCCGGAAGAGACCGTCGGCGGCCTCGGCATCAGCCCACACCTTGCCGCTCTTGATGGACTCCGAAAAAGTGATGTAATTCAGCTTCCACAGGTTGATGGTTGACTCGGAAACCATGAAGAACTCGGCCAACTCGGCATCCGTTGCACCGAGCCGGCACAATAGCCGCGCTTGCCTATCGAACCCCGGAAGATATTTGGTGTTGCCGTGAAGATTGGTCTCATCGACTTCTTCCCATTCCGGCTCTGGGAGCGCCTCTGGCTTTAGCTTTGCGGTCGGCGTGGGAGTGACATTTTTGAGTGACATTTCGTCACGGAGAGTGACGTTTTGAGTGACATTTTCGCGTGACGTTTTGTCACTCTGAGTGACGTTTTTCGGCGTGACGTTTTCAGGCCCGCGCTTGGCCCATCCCTGCCGACTGGCGGCTTTGGCGATGGTGGCGCGGTTGACCTCGTAGCCTTGAGCAGTCAGCTCATCGGCCAGCCACTGGTGCCCATCGCGCTCGTCGGCTTCCCAGCGGCGGCGGATGTCGGCCCATTGTTCCTTACTCAGTTTTGCCATGGCTTAGGTTCGCATCACGTCCCGGTTATGGCGAGTCCGCGGTAACCGATTGCTGAATATCCAGCGCCTTATCGTCGAAATCCACCTCGATTACGACGGGATAGCCGGCCGGGTCGGCGGTACCGGGGACGCCTTTGCCGTCGTTTGGCTCACCGGCCTTCGGCGCATCGTAGAGTGGAATTTGAGCCTTCAAAGTGATGTCGGCTGCCAGCATGACGACGTTTTTCATGCCGGTACGGATGGCCGCAACGGGAATATCCGGCGACTCTATCGTTGCCACCCAGTCTTCACTGACCCCGGCAAAACTGGTCGAATAGCCAATCCGGCGATTGGGAACGGCGTCAATGTAATTCATGAATTGCGCCGCCAATGACCGCGCCGTCGGCTCGTCGGCGGCCGCGAACACCAGTTGCGTGCGGATGTCGCCGAACACGGTCCGCAAGCCGAATAAGCGCTGCTTGGCGTCGCCGGGCATGATGACCTTCGTGGAGTCGGCGATTTGCCGGGCAAACTCGCGCCCAGTCGGAGTGTAACTTTGATCCATGGCCACCAGGATCGCCGGCAGCTTGGCCGGCCGCGTGGTCGCGCTGTCGGTATCGTTACGCTGCCATGCCGCCAGCATGTCTTCGGCGGCGTCCACCATCCGCGACGGCGCCCAGGCGATGCTCTTGGCGACGCCGCGCGTCAGGTATTCGGTCATCGGCTGCGTCGTGGCGACCAGCGAGGCGTAGAACTGAGTCAGGTATTCGCCGAATCCGACTTTGAGGGGCTCGAACATTTAATACCCCAGGATTGTTGATCGGGTTTGCATATAATCGGCGGCGGTGCGCGCGGCCCTGACTTCGGCGGCGGCCGGCCCGTGGGCATCGGCCAGGTCGGCCGAGATCAACGCATTTCTGAGGTCGCCGTTCTTGAGCCACCAGCGCAGTTGTTGCGGTGAAACTTTGACCATGCTGTGAAGGCCGTTCCAGCCGTGCTCGTAGCTGTCCAAGTAGGAGCGGCGCGCGGTCTCAAGGTCAAGAAAGCAGAGCATGACCTTGTGCTCGTCGAAGCCGCCGCCGACATGCTGATTGATAACCCAGGCGGTTTCTGATTGCGGATAGGGGCCGATGAAGCAATCTACGGGATCGCCGTCGGCGCCCTTGGTACCAGAGAAGTAGCCGTAATGCGCCGCCAGCCTGGAAGTCCAGCGCTGCCCCGTTTTTGGATCGATACCAGTTCGATAGCTGTTGCGCGGCTGCTCGATCGCAACCGGCATGCCGTGAATCGATACTCGGCCGACCTTGTAATTCCCGTCCAGGCATTGGTTATCGGTCGGCGCCGGCCGGCTGTTATGCCCGAAGGCGCCGTCATGGGCGGCGTTTTCGATGACAGTGAAGGCGTCCGATTTCATGCGTCAGCGTCCTGGTTGGGTTCCGCGGTGCCGTCGTCTTGGGCTTCTGGCTTGGGCTGGTAGTAGTGGACAACTTCGGTTCGGTCGCGCCATTTTTCGGGCCGTCGATTAGTTAACCAAAAGATACACGCGTCTGTATCTGGTGGGATTTCGCGGGTAACGGTAACGGATTCGATTGAGAGAACCTCGCCGCTTGCACTTCGGGTTTCGCGCGTAGTTGTTTCGCTGTGCTGGTAACCGGTGGCGCGCCGAAACAGGTTGGCGGCCACTTCCGCATCGGCCAGGATTCGGCCTCGCTTGATGGCATCGGCAAACTCAGGGTGCCGTTTTATCCAAGCATCGACAGTGGAAGCCGAGACATTGAAGAATTCGCCGAGTTGCTCTTGGGGCGCGCCCAGCAGGGTGTAATTATGGGCGAGCTGGACGTATTCTGGCTTATAGCCCCGTGGGCGTCCGCGTTTTTTTGTGTCTTCGGTCATGGCGTAAGGGATGTGAAAAAGGTTATTGGAGGGACTGGCGCAGTTCGGCCAATTCAACCGTGCTGCGTTTGGCGTCTTGGCGCAGTTCGCAAATCAACCGATCCAGCTTGGCAGAGCCTGGCATGTCTTCGAAGCAGGGATTCAGTTCCCGGAACCGGTCAAGGGCTTGCTGAATTTCCTTGGTTTTATCCGCAAAGCGTTGGGTCAGTTCGGCGAGCTTATTGACAGCATCAACCAGGCGGCGGATATCGGCGATTTCGTCGGCGATCAGGTCGGACAGCAGGTCCTTAACCTGGTTTTCGCGAGCTTGCTTGATGTCACGTTGGGGGTAGTTAGAGAAGCCAAATAAGAAATCTGAGCTAACGCCGTAGTGCAGAACAGCCGTGGCGAGGACTTTGGGGTTGATGTAGGAAAGGTGGCCGTATTCGGCGGACTCGAGTTTACTGAGCCGCGACGAATTGGTAAAGCCGAACAGCGGTGCGGCTTCAATTTGGCTAAGCCCACACAGTTCGCGGGCTTCGGCCATCCGCGCGCCGAAATTCAACGACATCGCGGATTTGATTTCGTCAGGTTTTAAATTGGTGTAGGAAATAAGCATTTATTCCTCAAATCGGTGGTTTTGAGGCATTTCATCACGAATTTCTTGCGGATTTCGGGGCGATTTCCGTGTTAGTTGGCTTGTTTTTGAGGGTTAAGTAATCAAACCGATAATCCAACTTTTGAACGGCGGAAACGGCTCGCAGAAGCCGAGCCCCGGCGGGCATGTCGTCGAAATCCGGGTTGGACTTTCGGAATAGCTCGAAAGCGGTGACGATTTCGGCAAGCGCCGCTTGCGCGCGGGTTTTGATTTCATCGGCTTCGGCTTGGCGTGCCACAAGTTTGGAGTAATGTTTAAGGTGAATCCGCTGCAATCCGGTCAGAAAGTCGCGCTGCAAGTCGATTTTAAGGGAGCATTCCCAGTCGTCAGCCAAGCCGAGTAGCCAATCGGCCGATACGTCGTAAGTTTCGGCTGCCGCTTTTAAAAGCTTGATAGGCAATGGATTCAATCTGCCGGCTTCGGCGTCGGCGAGCGCTTGTTTGGAAGTATTTAACAGTTCCGCGGCATCTGTCTGAGTAATGTCGAGAAGCTCACGTGCGACATACAGCCTGGATCCGGTTAATTTTAAGGCCGCTATTTCTTGTTTGTTCGTGTAAAGGACCTTTGGTTTACTCATTTTTCCCCGCGTTGATTGGGTTTAAGAGGGGCGTCGGATAGCCGCCCCGGTCTGTTAAGCCTATTTACTCGGTCAAATCGTCTGATTCGCTGGTCGCTGCCGATTCGTTGCTCCCGTTGTCGGGGACGATTTCGAAATTGTCGACGACCCATTCCGCCATGGAATCAAGGTCACAGAGGTGCTGGTCAATTTGCTTTAAAAGATTGAGATTTACTTCGTCGCCTATGACTACATCGCCGCCGGGTTCGAACTGGGTTCGCATGATGTCGGTCAGCGCACGAATGTCCTCGATTTTCCCGGCGACTGTTGAATAAAAGTCGAGGTTATTGAATTCGGCCAGTTCGCCGCCGGCCGGCATTACGCGATGATTGAAATTGGGTTGTTGCATGATTACTCCAGTGGGTTGGTTGAAAAATTGGGTGTCGGGGGCGATTATGCCTACCCCCTCTGAGCGGCAATCATCGCCACGATTTGTTCCATGGTCATTCCGGTTGCCGCCAAGATGGTCGCCGCATCGTTCGCCTGCTTCATGGATGCGCGCTTGGGGCGAGACGGGGGAGGTGCCATTCTGGCTGCTGTCCTTACCGCATTGGCGATGTTGGAGGCCTTTGAAGCTTTGTTGATGGCTTCGATTTTGCGCGGGCTAAGTTTTTGTTTAGCCGCCATCTCCGAGGCCTCGCGCTGGGTCATTCCGACAATCTTTTGTTGCCCTGATCGCAATTTGTTGGCGTTTTTGGATCGATCGGCTTCGATCAGTGCGGCTATCCTTCGCCAGATGAAAATGGAGCTATTCAGTTCGGTCATGACACGGAGAACATGTTTGCACGCGATGCCTTCCAACTGAGGGTTGCGTATCTTAGGGAACCCGGTTTCGGCGCGGCCGGCGTTGGCACCCATTAGCGTGGTGATGTAGCGGAAGACAAACGTGTGGTGGTCGCAATCACAGTCGAATCTCAGATTTCCTTTGGCAATCTCCTTTGCGGCTTGCAGCGGGGTGCCCTTGGCCAGACCAACGTCATAGTCCATGAGTACGATATGGACACTGTGACGAACCTTGTCGGAGTCTGGCCCGGCGTTGGTCAAGAAATGGATGTCGCCATTTTTCACGCGAATCGGGATAGCGGCGTGGATTTGTTCCTTGCTCCGCCGCTTATCCTCAGGAGTTGAAAGATTGATCACCTCGTTCGCGGTCACTCCCTTGATGACGCGTGATTGCAACTTGGTGATGTTGCGGTGGAACGCGATCAAGTCCTGTTTGGTGATCGGCCGCATTTCGCCGTTGGCCAGGCCTAGGGTCGTCATCAGCACCTTGGCTGAGCGCCAGTCCTTTCCCTGGATTTGCTCAGGCCGTAAGATGGTTGTTGCGTTATCGCGGCGGAAGGCGTCGAATTCGCGACGCGCATTGAGTTCCTTTTTCGCGCCAGAAATGTCGAATTTGGGTGGTTTTGCCATTATCGTTTTTGAATGGATTGCCAATATTTGCGGTCAATGGCGGCCAACGTTGCCAGGGTTACCGGTACCGACAACTCGACGAACTTGCCATCTTTGCTGGTCGGTGCCGTCAATGGCTGGCTGATCGACTCAATGACCATGGGCGCGAATGTCCTGCCCTTGTAATGGAAGGCCAATAACGTAGGCGCCTGAGAGGGCAAAACGGCCTCGATCCAATCCTTTGACCCTTTCAAGGCCTCAAATGCATTGGTCAATAGCGTACTGTCCTTAGCCAGTTCGATCGGCAACGCCCATTCCATGAGCTGGTTGAACGGTGTCTCGACTTCCGAAACTGGATCGCGCCAAGCCCTAAACAGCAACGTCATCTGGATTTTTGCCGGCGGCATGCCGTTGAATACCTGAACGGAATTCAACTGGGTAATTCCGGTTCTACCTTCGAACTGTTGCAATAAGCGCGTGGCTTTTGAATTGGAATCGGCTTGCTTGTCAAAGCCGAGTTTGTCAAAAATGTCTGAAGCCAATCCCGACTGCAGCATGGCGAACAGCGTTGGTGCTTTTGTTTCAGGTCCGGCCTGTTCGAAAGGAGATTGCCAGTTCAGCGTGACTTCCAGGCTGGCGTCGTCCGTTACCGCCGCCTGGACGACGGTATTGGAGCCCTGTTTCTTGTTGCCTTCCCGGTCAACCTCCCAGAATGAGGCAATCAGATGGGGCGACAGCGCGCCCCAGTCCGACGTCAGCGTTTGAGTTTCATTGATTTTCATTTACCCCCCAATGCCGCCACTCGCGATGTGAGCTATCCGGCGATCTGATAAGCTTTGCCCGACGTCCTGCGACGGTATGTTGACGGTGAAGGCCTTCGCCTCTGGCGATCCAAGTGGCTCAATGACCTTGGGCGCCTCGGCGATTTGCGGGATTGTTAGCGCTTTGGGCATTAGTCCGACCGGTGGCGCGCTGACGCTGGCAACGGCCAAGGCGCCCTGTTTCGCGTATAGCGAGGCCAAGGTTCCGTTGGCGTCCGCGCGGTCTCGGCCGCGGGTGAAGTAATCATTCGCGCCGCCAGCGCCAACCAAATGCGCGGCTTTGATATAGGCGGCGATTTGTTCCGGTGTCGAGCCGGCCGACAACGCGCCAGACCGCAAGCCGGCTTTTTGGAGTTGTCCCGCGTATTTCGAATAGGTCTGGTCTTGCAACGCCTGGTCGGCCAGGAAGGCGTCTTTGCCGCCGGATAGAAGCCAGTTTGCAGGATTGGCGAGGAATGTTTTTTGATCGAATCGCCCGTCTTTTCTGGCGGCTTTGAGCTTGGCCGGATCGATAAGACCGGCATCGGCAAGCGCAGCGGCGCCGAATTGGTAGGAACCTAGGGAAGCGCTGAACAAATCAAACCGCAAGCCGCGCCTTGCGACCCAAGCGTAATTTTTTACAAACATGCGCTGACGGATCGTTCAAATAGCCCCAATTCCTGCGTTTTTTATTCCCGTCTACCGTGTTTGGGCGCACGGTAGACGGATTTCGGCCTAGGCCGCCATCAACTGGCGGCGCAGCAGATACAAATTGGCCAAAGCCACCAGCCAGTTCACCTGGGCTGTGTTCTTCTCCAAGCCTCGGTAGCGAGTCTTGCGAAAGCCGAACTGGCACTTGATGATCCTAAAAATGTGCTCGACACGGGCGCGGACCGACGAATATTTTCGGTTGCGCTTACGCTGGCGGCTCGACAGGTTTTTGCCGGGCTTGCGCTTGTCGTTGACGCACCAGCTCAGTCCCAGATGCCGCGAGCCTTTTTTGTAGTCGTCGCTGGTGTAGCCGGCATCGGCAAAGATGACTTGATCGTCTTCGCGGAGCAGCTTGGGTAATTCCACGATGTCAGCCGTGTTGGCCGAGGTCACCGTTACACTGTGTACGGCCCCTGAATTGACGTCGGCGCCGACGTGGATTTTCATCCCGAAATACCACTGATTGCCTTTCTTGGTTTGATGCATGGCCGGATCGCGTGCTTGATCCTGATTCTTGGTCGAGCTCGGCGCGTGAACAATCGTGGCGTCGACCATCGTACCCTTGGAGACCAACAGGCCTTGGTTTTTCAGGTGGTCGTTGACCGTCGATAGCAGCACCTCCGTCAACTTGTGCTTCTCCAGCCAGTGACGGAAGTTGAGAATCGTGGTTTCGTCCGGCAGCGCTTCGGTAACGCTACCAAAACCGGCAAAACGCCGAATGCTCTCGATTTCATACAGTGCATCTTCCACTTGTGCCCTGTGGGTATTTGTCGGTCCGAGTAGCTGAACCATTGTTGCATGCAGTAGATACGGAGCATGCGATTCAATGCCATCGGTTGCCGGCCGCGGCGACCGCTCTGCGGATAATGCGGTTCGAGTTGGGCCAACAGTAATGTCCAGGGCACCACTTGCTCCATTTCCGCCAGAAATTTTTCCCGCCGGGTTTGGCGTTTTTTGCTGGCATATTCAAGTTCGGCAAAACTGGTTTGGGTGGGGGCATTCATCGGCTTGTCTCGGTACGATCAGATGGGGGATATTATCCCATCTCCTGACGAGGGATTTAATCAGCGCCTCCCTAGGTAGCCGTACTTATTTTCGGCGGTGGTTTTTCCGCTTGATTCCGTCCGCCGGGTGTCGGCGGCCAAGGCGGCAAACTGCGCCGTGGTCAAACCGTTGATGCCGGTGCCTTGGAAGGCGTTGACGGCGTTCTTGATGGCATTGCCTGCGGTGGTATTTTTCGAGGCCCAATCAACGCCCTGCATGGTTTTATCAACCAACGACGCCGCCGCCTGCTTGGTGTAATCCACGGCTCCATTGAAGCTCGCTTTGGTGCGTTCCAACCACGCGGCACCTTGCTGTTTGATGTCGATGCCGGTCGCGCCCTTGATGTAGTCGGCCATGCCGCCGAGCTGCTCGCCGATAACGTCCATCACCAAGCCGCCGATGTCCTTGACCTTGGTCCATGATTCGGTGAATGTCGCCGACATGGATAAAACCGCTCCCTCCCAAGCGGATGAAATCTTGCCGGGGATGTCGGCCTCACGCATGTCGGCAACCCAGCCGCCGAACTTATAGCCTATGATCTGGCCGGCTTGGTCGCCCAGGAATCCGCCGACGATGCCTCCAACTATGGTACCGACCGGGCCAAGCATAGAACCCGCCAGCGCACCGGCTCCGACGCCGCCGAGAGTTCCCATCCAGCCGCCGATGGACTTCCCGGCCGCTTGGTCTTTGTCGCGCCTGGATAGGCTGCCGTCGCTTTCGCTTCCATAGATGTCGAACGCGGCGCCGGCCGCGCCGAGCAAGGCTCCAAGGACTGGAACCCGTTTGAGCAGTCCTAATGCACCGATACCGGCCTTTGCAATTCCGCCGCCGGCCATGCCGAGCATAGACGATGCCGCGGCAATACCCGGTATTTTATTTAACCAAGACGATCCACCGCCGACGGAAGAAACCGGCTTGCGCTCGATCTTTTCAAGCGTTTCTTTCGTGGTGCGGTTATAAACCGATTCCTCTTTCTGAAAAAACGACAGCTTGGAAAATATTTTCTTAAGCCACGACGTTTGCTTATCGCCTTGGAAAAATTCGAAACCGCGGCGCAAGGGTTCGGCCACTTCGCGCGCCGCCTTTACAGCGGGGTCGGCATCGTCGATCCCCGAAGTGACCGCCGTCAATCGCGATAGGCGGTCGCCGATAGACGCGATGACCGATGCCGCCTTGTTGCTTGCCGACGATCCGCCTGCCGTAAACCTTCCCGCGGAATCGCGACCAGGAAGTTCAGCGCCTCCGCCCGATGATACCCGCCTAATCCGTTCGGCAACTACCGCATTCCCGGCCGCCGCCGTGGTGCCGTCGCTGGATTTTGAGCTATTGGGGACGGCGACTTTCACGGTAGATGCGCTGGTAAATTTGCCTGAAGCATCCCGCGCCGGGCTGGCCGATGGTGAGGGCCTTGTGTAGCCGTGCCACCGTTCGCTGATTGTGCGGCGAATGGCCGACACGTCTTCGCTAATATGACTAATGTCGCTCGACTTGCGGCCGAGTTCGATCGGGTCGCCGATTAAAAAACCACGGGCGTCGGATTGAATGGCCATCAGGGGTAGCTTACGGCGGTGCCGGACAAAAGATCCACGTCATAGGCGCCTGGGTTGGGATAAGGCCCGGATTTTAGGAAGGCGTCGAGCTTGTTGGCTTCGGTTTGAGCAGCGGAAATTGTGGATAGGTCTGTGGCATGCGTTGGCGCAGGGTATAGCGTCGAAAATTGAGCGGCGGTCATTGTCCGCTCGGGTTTGCTTAGCTCCCTGGCGTAGGTTTCTGTCTTCATATTCTTCATGACATTAAGCATGAAGATGTCTTGCTCGAGCAGTGCTTTTGGGAAGGTATTTGTTCCCGTGATGGCGGCTATTTGCGCTTGCTTCGACGCGATCTCGGCGTTTTCGGCCGCGAATGTTGGTGGACTGGGGAATAACGAAACGAATTCGCTGGCCCGCATTAGCTCGCGTTGCGCCGCTTGTTTGCGGCGGTCGTATTCGTCATTTCTCTGACCGATTGCCAGATTTGCGTCCTTGAAGGTCTGGCACAGGGCTGTGATCCGGTTTTTGGCGGCCGTTAAGGTTGCGCCGGTAACTTGCTGCATGTTCATGCTATCCCCTTACCCTACTTCGGACATGTTTATCTGCGAAGACAAGGAGGTGCCAGCCAAAAGACCGGGATCGAACATCGGAGCGTCGCCGAGGAAGGCTTCTATTTTTGATTTTTCGTCGACCAAGGCGTCGATTTTTTTCTGCAGCGCCTCGATTTCTGGGGTTGGATCGTCCAAGATCGCGTTGATCTCATTTTGGCTAAACCGTTGTTTTTTTTAGCTCTTCGGTTCTATCGGCGAATGACTTTCGCACCCAATATTGGTTCGATTTGTGTTCTTCTAGCAAGCGATCGATATAAAAAAATCGACTAGAGGCTAGCAGGCTGGTGAAAAACTCGAAAAGCCAAGTAGGCTAAGGCATAGATGAGCCGCCAACTGTTAAAATAGGCTACCTAAATTTGGAGCCTTTCAATGCGCGGACACGATGCCATTCAAAATAGCTGGTTCAGCTACGTTAGCCTGGAAGAACGTATTCCCAAACAGCATCCGTTGCGTCGTTTACGTCTACTCGTCGATGGCGTATTGACCTCTATGAATGCCGTCTTTGCCGAGCGTTACTCGCACACTGGCCGCCCGTCGATTGCGCCCGAAAAACTGCTGCGCGCCTTGCTGTTGCAAGTGCTGTACACCGTTCGTAGCGAACGCCAGTTGATGGAACAGCTGGACTACAACCTGCTGTTTCGCTGGTTTGTCGGTCTGGGCATCGACGATGCTGTCTGGGAACGCAGCGTGTTCAGCGCCAACCGCGAACGGCTGCTGTCCGAAGCGCTGAGTCGCGAATTTTTTGAGCGGGTACTGGCCATAGCCGAATGGCAAAACCTGGTGTCCGACGAACACTTCAGTGTCGACGGCAGCCTCATTGAAGCCTGGGCCTCGCACAAAAGCTTCGTTAAGAAAGACGGCAGCGGCCCGGACAAACCCGCCGGCCGCAATCCCGAGGTCGACTTCAGCGGCGAAAAGCGCAGCAACGCCACCCACCAAAGCACGACAGACCCGGAAGCGCGGCTCTACAAGAAAGGCGAATACACCGAGGCCAAACTGCGTTACATCACCCATGCCTTGTCCGAGAATCGCAACGGCCTGATTGTCGATGTCGAAACCACCCAAGCCACCGGCACCGCCGAAATCGAAGCCGCGCAAACAATGATCAAACGCCGTGTGCCCAAAGGCGGTAGCGTCGGTGCCGACAAAGGCTATGACCAACCGGCTTTCGTCAACGGACTCAAGGCGCAAGACATCAAAGCCCATGTGGCCCGGAAAAAGACCGGCAGTGCCGTCGATGGCCGCACCGCGCGCGGCAAAGGTTACGCCCAAAGCCTCAAGCGCCGCAAAATCGTCGAAGAAGCCTTTGGCTGGGTCAAAACGGTCGGCGGCCTGCGCAAAACCCGTCACATCGGCTTAGCCAAAGTCGCTGGCCAAGCCTTGTTTTGCTTCGCCGCCTACAACCTGACGCGCTTGCTCAACCTATTGGTGTTCACGCCGAAACCGGCGTGGAGTGCGCCCACCTAGGGTGAAGTACGCCTGAAAACCGTCCACAGACGGCTTCAGGCGAATAAAAAGCCCTTGAAACAGGGGCAAAACGCTTGAAACTCGATGTCATGACCGATTTCAACACGAAAAAATCACGGCAACCGTGGGTAAGGGGAAATATCAGTGGGTTTTTCACCAGCCTGCTAAATACATTACTCGACAAATCTAAAACTCCGGATTTTAGTGGTGATACATTGCTTAATGAAGATGGAGGTTATTATGAATTCGACGATAAATCTTTAATTCTGCATGGAATATATGATTTACCAATGATCGATGGTGAAAGGATTGATATAAATCGCAGGTATCAAAAACTTGAAAATGGAGTTGACCTAACTCTGTCGCCTTGTGATGGTGTATTTGTCATGGATGATGAAGGTTTCTTATTTAAGCTTGTTGAGGCTGAATCCTTGGATAAAAAATATTCCATGCCTAATTCGTCTGTGTATAAGCTTGCTACAGAGCTACCAAAGGATAGTGTTTTGCTTGTTCGCACCCAATCATTAGTCGAATTTGAAGATCTTCTTGATGAAGGAACAACAAAAAATAAAACGGATATATCGGAAATTGAACGCAACAACCTGCTAAAACAGGTCGCAGGAATAGCCTTAGCATTAGCAGAAAAAAACAATCGTTATAAAAAAGGTGAATCAGTGAGTGCAAACGCCGTTGCCGAATCTGTCATTGAAATAATTGAATCTCTTCCGAATGCTAAAAAATATGGTTTGGGTAAAACAAATATTAGAGAAAGTATTGGCAAAGGAATCAGACTCATAACTGAATCTGAATAGTTTTTGCCGTTTGGCAAGTCAGATTGTCAATTGGCAAAATAAGTTATCAACATCATGTATCGTGGCCTCGAACTACTTCAAACACCTTGAATTTAGGGAGAGGCAATGCAAGAACAACAATCAACAGCGTCACTAGACGACATCCAACCTTATCAGGTTATTCCCGATATATATCCCCATCTATATTCAAAAAAAGGCTGGAGCTGGGCTGTAAAGCAACGCAAGCACAACGGCTTAGCGAAAGCCTTTCGCAAAGTCGGCAAACAGCTATTCGTTAATACTCGCGTATTAGCCGAATGCATCGATTCCAAATCTGATACCTGATCGCATAGTAAATGCGTTACAAAGCCTCGTATTTTGAGGCTTGCGAATAATTAGGCGCAGAAAAAGGCGTAAATTCCAGGTATCAAAGTCTTCAGCTCGACGGCAATCAACAGAAGAAACACCGGAAATAAGCCCAACGTGCGCCATTAATTCAGTCAGCCTTTTTGGCGAATTATGGTGATAAAAATGAGTGATATAAAAAGTATTAAATCCATTTTGAAGAAAAATGGATTGATTGAAATGATTGATGGTCAGTTTGTTTCTGCGAGGATTATTGCAAAGGTGATACCGCAAGGCAATGGAACTGCCTTAGCCAAAAACAAATATGGTAATCACCTCGGGTATTTGCGCTGGCCAAAATAAAAAAATGGATTATTACCAGCGCCGCGAATGGGCGTTTGCCCAACATGGCATGAGCTCTGCCGAGAAATTTATTTTGGTTGCTATGGCAAAACGAACAGGCAACGAATCAGCCGAATACTACCAAAGCATTGCATCGCTGTGCGAAGAAACCGAGTTGAATCGCAAGACCGCCATCAAATCGCTTAAAGCCTTGTGCGAATCCGGGTTCATTGTTTCGGTCGGTTGGCCGCCCAGCGGCCAAAAAATGAGCGTCGCCGCCACCCAGTGGGCCTGGCGCCAGGCCCTAAAGCCCGCCGCAAAACTGGTGTTACTTGCGCTTGCTGATCGAGCAAACGACGCCGGTGAATGCTGGCCTTCGGTGCACCGCAGCCAGATTGGCGACCTTCAGATCAGCAAAAAAAATAGGATGGAAAATGTCTAATACCTGGTTCCGGCTGTACCACGAATTCGCCACTGACCCAAAAACCCAGATGCTTACGGAGGTGGATCAGCGGCGATTCATTATGATTTTGTGCCTCCGCTGCTGTAACGGGAATGTAACGTTACAAGACGACGAGGTATCGTTTCAACTCCGCATAACTGTTGCCGAATGGCAAAAAACGAAAGCCACTTTACTTTCCAAAAACCTTATTGGTAGTGATAACTTACCTACGAACTGGGATAAGCGCCAATATTTGTCAGACTCAAGCGCGGCGCGGGTTGCGAGGCATAGAGAAAGAAAGAAAGAAAGAAACAGGCCTGTAACGTTACAGTAACGCCACCAGATACAGATACAGATACAGATACAGATACAGATACAGATACAGATACAGATACAGATACAGATACAGATACAGATAATCTTTTTCCCGACGGGTTATCCGAAAAACCTCAGCCGGCGAAGAAATCAAAATCTGATACAGAAAAGCAGTTCGAGCTTGCCTTGTCACACTATCCAAAGCGATCAGGCGGTAACCCGACAAAAAGAGCCCTCAAAGCCTGGAACGCAAGGATCAAAGAGGGACGCAGCGCACAAGAGTTAATCGACGGCGTGATCCGCTATGCCGCCTGGTGTGACGCCAACGCAAAAACCGGCACCGAATTCGTCAAGCAAGCCGCTACTTTTTTCGGTCCCGATCTTCATTTCGCAGAACCCTGGACTATCAAAACCAACCCCGCCCAAACCGGAGGAAACAAACATGCCCAAAAACCAAAATCCGCCGACGTTCGATCCCAGCTATTCCCAACACCCGTTGTCGGCAATAGCTCCCACAACCCAGGCGTTGGAGCAAGCCACCATCCTCTTTTCGAGGCTGGGAGCGATTTATCGAAATCTATGGATTGATGGATTTCAAAGCGTGGAAGAACTGAACGCCGTGAAAATCGAATGGGCCAAGCAGCTAGACCGACTTTCGCCGATCCAGATCGAGGCGGCAATTCAGGCCTGTATCGACTCCGGAAACAAGTTTCCGCCAAACCTGCCCGAATTCGTCCGTCACGCCACCACCGCCCCCGAACCGCTACCCAAATCACGCCGGAAAATTTACCAATGAACCAGACTAAACAAGCAAAATACGAAGAAGCAGTTGTCCACATTCTTCTCAGCCGTCCAACAGCGCTGGCCGGCCACGAAATTGACGAAAAGTGGTTTACCAAGTGGCGGCCGGTCATCGCTGCCGCCAAAGCCATCGCCGCCGCCGGCAACGAGCCGGATATGGTCACATTAGCCGACCACATCAAACGGCCGGGCCTGTTGCAAGAACTCAATCAAATCCTCAGAAACTCGCACGCGGCCGCCGAGAACCTGCCCAAATACTTGGCTGGGTTGCGGTCGATCTACCAAGCAGTGCATGTGCAGCAAACCCTGTCCAGTGCCCTCGCCGAACTACAAGGTGGCGCCGACCTGGACGAAGTCCTCGCCCGGATGATGCAGTCCACTCTTAGCGCAGTCGCGACGGAATCGCGCAACTACAACCATACAATCAAGCAGGCCCTAGGCCAATTCGTTGACGAACTCGAGGCGCAAGACATCAAAGCCCATGTGGCCCGGAAAAAGACCGGCAGTGCCGTCGATGGCCGCACCGCGCGCGGCAAAGGTTACGCCCAAAGCCTCAAGCGCCGCAAAATCGTCGAAGAAGCCTTTGGCTGGGTCAAAACGGTCGGCGGCCTGCGCAAAACCCGTCACATCGGCTTAGCCAAAGTCGCTGGCCAAGCCTTGTTTTGCTTCGCCGCCTACAACCTGACGCGCTTGCTCAACCTATTGGTGTTCACGCCGAAACCGGCGTGGAGTGCGCCCACCTAGGGTGAAGTACGCCTGAAAACCGTCCACAGACGGCTTCAGGCGAATAAAAAGCCCTTGAAACAGGGGCAAAACGCTTGAAACTCGATGTCATGACCGATTTCAACACGAAAAAATCACGGCAACCGTGGGTAAGGGGAAATATCAGTGGGTTTTTCACCAGCCTGTTAGGCGTTCTTGCGCTTCAATGGATTCTTTCTCCGAAAGAGTTGGTAATGGAGCTGCCTCCATCCCTAAAGATAGCATACTCCTTAGTAAATATCCCTGAAGCCTATTATGTTCATTCTTTATATGTCGCCCTTGAATTCCATAAGTGGTATTAACAAAGTTAACTGATAAAGTCAGATGACCATCTAACGCAAACTGTAGAATATCGGTTTCTTTAACCTCTTCACCTAATCCAACGCTAAGGCGTTGGGCGGCTTCCGGCAAGGTCAGAAATCTTTTTAGTTTAAAAATTTTTGATGGTTTTAATTTTTCCACTACAAACACTCCATTCAGTGCAATTCATTAAGTGGGGATAGCCAGCCAAGCGGTTAATGACTCCGCCTGTCCCCCGTCGGGTAAGGCTGGCTAATCCGGATAATCGTTATTTAGCCGATAATGCCCGCTTGACCATATTCTCGACGGCAGGGGTTAAGTTGATCGGCAGTAATTGGGTATTGGGATGGGCGTTGCCGAACACCCGGAAGACTTCGTCAGCAAACGCCTGGCCGATTTCCTCGACGCCGGCAAAATCCAATACTACGACCTGGAATCGCTCAAAGCGCATAGTCAAGCGCTTGGCTTGCGACCGGGAAACCAGCTTTTCGCCTTCATGCTGAGCCAGCCTTACCGGCACAATGGTTTTGGCAAAGGTATATTCTTCAGGTGCGGCGAACTGGTCGAAGACGTCTTGCAAGATGCGCGGGCTATCGTTGGCCAGGCGCATCAATACCAAGGTGCCCGGCGCATTGGCGGGACGTTCCAGCAGAATATCGGCGCCCCATTCGTCATGCATAAAGTGCAATAGGCCGGAACGGATGTCGAAGGCGTCCATCACCTTGGACGAAAAGAAAATGCCTTCGCCGGTATGGTTGGCGGGATCGGTGGTCAGCTTGCCCTTAGCCAGTTCCAGGATCGCCTCGCGCGGATCGTATAAATTCATTGCCCGCTGAATTTTCAGAAAGATACCTTCCCCTTCGTCGGCGATGTAAATGGTGGTGTTAAGGGCATCTCGCACCAATTCCACGGCGACGTTTTCGGAGCCGGAATGGTCGATGGCATTGTTCACCATCTCGGTGACGGCGTAATGCCAGATGTCGCGAACGTTGCCGGGCAAGTCGTTTAGCAACGGCGAAATGGATTCGGCCCAGACAATATCTTCGCGTAATCCGGCTCGGGGGTAGACGCGATGAACTTGCGCCACCGTTGCCAATTGGTAGCGCACGCCACGGCCCACACCGGATGAGGTAATGAGGCCTTCTTTTTTCAGTTTTGTCAGCCAAGCACTGGTGGCCTGTCGGGAAACGCCATGTTGATTCGCTAGGCGGGCGGCGACATTGCTGCCATCTTCCGCGATGGCGAGTAGGATCGAGTGACGAAGATCGGTGCTCATAACGGTTAAACAAACGTAAAGTGATTTTAAATTAATTGTAAATTTAAGGCGTGCTAAACGTAAAGAACCAATTTACTCGGCTATTTGATTTATGAAAGGGAAGGCCAGCCAACCCAATCAAGGATTGGCTGGCGAATAGCCGCTACAAGTTAAAGGCCTGCGCTAACTCGTTGACGATTTGCCGCTTCTGATCGCGGCCTTGGTGAATGTAACGCATGGTGGTTTGAATGCTCTTGTGGCCGGCCAACTTGGCTATTTGGTTAATTTCTTTGCCGGCGTCGGACAGGGCAGAGCAGAAGCCGTGCCGTAGGCAATGAAAGGTGAATCGCTCAAGTTTGACTGTGCCATCCGCATTCAAAACATCCTTGTCGGAGATATTGGCCGCCTTCAATGCGTTGCGCCAAGCCTTGCGGAAGTCCATCGGTTGATCCGGTAACTCGGCCGACGGAAAGATTAACAGGCTGGTGAAAAACCCACCGATATTTCCCCTTACCCACGGTTTCCGTGATTTTTTCGTGTTGAAATCGGTCATGACATCGAGTTTCAACCGTTTTGCCCCTGTTTCAAGGGCTTTTTATTCGCCTGAAGCCGTCTGTGGACGGTTTTCAGGCGTACTTCACCCTAGGTGGGCGCACTCCACGCCGGTTTCGGCGTGAACACCAATAGGTTGAGCAAGCGCGTCAGGTTGTAGGCGGCGAAGCAAAACAAGGCTTGGCCAGCGACTTTGGCTAAGCCGATGTGACGGGTTTTGCGCAGGCCGCCGACCGTTTTGACCCAGCCAAAGGCTTCTTCGACGATTTTGCGGCGCTTGAGGCTTTGGGCGTAACCTTTGCCGCGCGCGGTGCGGCCATCGACGGCACTGCCGGTCTTTTTCCGGGCCACATGGGCTTTGATGTCTTGCGCCTTGAGTCCGTTGACGAAAGCCGGTTGGTCATAGCCTTTGTCGGCACCGACGCTACCGCCTTTGGGCACACGGCGTTTGATCATTGTTTGCGCGGCTTCGATTTCAGCGGTGCCGGTGGCTTGGGTGGTTTCGACATCGACAATCAGGCCGTTACGATTCTCGGATAGGGCATGGGTGATGTAACGCAGTTTGGCCTCGGTGTATTCGCCTTTCTTGTAGAGCCGCGCTTCCGGGTCTGTCGTGCTTTGGTGGGTGGCGTTGCTGCGCTTTTCGCCGCTGAAGTCGACCTCGGGATTGCGGCCAGCGGGTTTGTCCGGGCCGCTGCCGTCTTTCTTAACGAAGCTTTTGTGCGAGGCCCAGGCTTCAATGAGGCTGCCGTCGACGCTGAAGTGTTCGTCGGACACCAGATTTTGCCATTCGGCTATGGCCAGTACCCGCTCAAAAAATTCGCGACTCAGCGCTTCGGACAGCAGCCGTTCGCGGTTGGCGCTGAACACGCTGCGTTCCCAGACAGCATCGTCGATGCCCAGACCGACAAACCAGCGAAACAGCAGGTTGTAGTCCAGCTGTTCCATCAACTGGCGTTCGCTACGAACGGTGTACAGCACTTGCAACAGCAAGGCGCGCAGCAGTTTTTCGGGCGCAATCGACGGGCGGCCAGTGTGCGAGTAACGCTCGGCAAAGACGGCATTCATAGAGGTCAATACGCCATCGACGAGTAGACGTAAACGACGCAACGGATGCTGTTTGGGAATACGTTCTTCCAGGCTAACGTAGCTGAACCAGCTACTTTGAATGGCATCGTGTCCGCGCATGGGGGGCTTCTCCAATTTAGATGCGCTATTTTACTTGTTTGCTGAGGCTATGCGCCTTGATGACTGCAGCTTTGGGAGTTTTTCACCAGCCTGTTAAGCCGGTACCGATTTCTTGATGCCGTTTTAGTTCGGCTATGACGACAGGTGCAAGATATAACTCTCGGCTGGTGCCGTTTTTGGTATCGCCCAGAAAAGCGGTGCCTTCTTTGAAATTGATGTCGCTCCAACGTAGATTCATCAACTCGCCTTTACGGGCGCCCGTGGTCATCGCCATGACCACCAGCAGATACAATTTGTCCCAATGGGAAGCATGGCAGGCTTTAATCAAACGTTGGCGTTCCTGATCCGATAACACGCGATCCCGGCGTTTGGTGTCGTCATCGACCACGACACTTCGCACCAGGTTTTCATCGACATAACCGCGGCTCAAGGCGAATTTATAGACGCTGGAAAGTACGGCCTTTTTGCGGTTTATCGTGGTCGTCCGATCGCCGGCATCGATCATGTCGTCAACGTGTTCGCGCAAGTCGAAGATGTCGATGTCGGTCATGATGCGGTCGCCGAAAACCCTGCACCAATAATCAATCCGCTGCATCTGGCCTTTGTAGTCCTTTTTATTCCACCGAGACAGGTATTCGTCGCAGACTTCGCGAAAGGTCTTGTATCGAATGCGTTTGCCGGCCTTGATGAATAGTTCGGCGCCGCCCATGCGCTCGATTTCTTGCACGGAAAGCTGTAACAATTCTTTTTTGGATAGTAAATTTATGGCTTCCAGTTTGGCGGCATGGCGAATGGAAAATAGGTCGATACCCAAACGCTTGAAAACATCTTCTCCACCCAAGGCGCAAATTTCAGCCTCTGCGAGTGCAATTAATTGCGCCTGATCCATTTTCAGAATGGTGTTGATACTGAGTTCAATGCTATCGGCCCATGTTTGTGCCTGTTTTTCAGTAGGGAAGGTCTTGTTTTTGGTAACCCCTTTCATGCGGACATCCGCACGGAAGTTGCCGTTGGCTAAAGGTCGGATATACGCCATGGCTAAACCTCCGCCAAACTGTCGGTGTTTTCGGCTTTTAAGTGTCCAAAGAGGCGTTCCAGTAATTCCTGGCGCTGATATACATGCTCGAAATGAAAGTTCTGCGGGGAAATTTGACAAGTCGGGTACTCCGACAAGATTTCAGCCTGATAGCAGCGGGCCTGCGCTTCGGTTGTAAAATACTGGTCGCCAATAGGCAAGCATCGACGCTCCCCATCTCCGCTACACACAACAGCAAATGCTGTAACGTGGCTGACGGCGAGACGATTGCACTCGAGCTGAAAATCGGGGCAAGTGCCATCAAGCAGTGCGGATTTGTAACAAACAATTTGGCACTCAGGGTAGAACGGCAGACTGAGATGGCGCCAAGCCGTCGCCTGCTCTTGGGATTGAAACACCGGGCCGATCAGCCTGTTTTTGACGATGCAATCATCGCCGCCGTGGATTACGAAATAATAGCCGCGCGTTGCTCCAATAACATATGTCAGTAATCCCTGCCTATCCCTCGCAAATTCCGAAGGATAGAAATAAACCATAGGATAAAGAAATAATTCATGGCGGTTATCCGGGTCAAATTCTTTCGCCCATTGTTCGGCATGCTCCCGTACGGAGTAGCTTTCGCTTAGAATTTTATGCTCGGCAGTACAAACAGCGAATGTTTCGACATCATAAGTCCTGCGTACGCTGCTAGGCGCGATCAGGATATGGTTGTCGGTGCGGTTTTGGTTTAGTTGATTTTGCTCAGAAAAACTATCGTTTTTTGAGACTTGAAGGGATTGGTTTGACTGGTTCATTACGCCACCTCGTTGAGCAAATAATGCAGAGTGCGCCTAAATTTGCGCCTTGCTGCTGTTATGTTGCTTCAACTCGACGGCAATCCAGTTGATAAGCTCTTGATAAACAAGATTTATTCATTGGTGGGTCGTGTGCGATTCGAACGCACGACCATCGCATTAAAAGTTACTTGAAACGGCACCCAACGAAACTAAAAAGTAACTTAAACAGTTGCTTACAATATTAAAGGGCTGCTTTAAGGAGGCGCTGATTAAATCCCTCGTCAGGAGATGGGATAATATCCCCCATCTGATCGTACCGAGACAAGCCGATGAATGCCCCCACCCAAACCAGTTTTGCCGAACTTGAATATGCCAGCAAAAAACGCCAAACCCGGCGGGAAAAATTTCTGGCGGAAATGGAGCAAGTGGTGCCCTGGACATTACTGTTGGCCCAACTCGAACCGCATTATCCGCAGAGCGGTCGCCGCGGCCGGCAACCGATGGCATTGAATCGCATGCTCCGTATCTACTGCATGCAACAATGGTTCAGCTACTCGGACCGACAAATACCCACAGGGCACAAGTGGAAGATGCACTGTATGAAATCGAGAGCATTCGGCGTTTTGCCGGTTTTGGTAGCGTTACCGAAGCGCTGCCGGACGAAACCACGATTCTCAACTTCCGTCACTGGCTGGAGAAGCACAAGTTGACGGAGGTGCTGCTATCGACGGTCAACGACCACCTGAAAAACCAAGGCCTGTTGGTCTCCAAGGGTACGATGGTCGACGCCACGATTGTTCACGCGCCGAGCTCGACCAAGAATCAGGATCAAGCACGCGATCCGGCCATGCATCAAACCAAGAAAGGCAATCAGTGGTATTTCGGGATGAAAATCCACGTCGGCGCCGACGTCAATTCAGGGGCCGTACACAGTGTAACGGTGACCTCGGCCAACACGGCTGACATCGTGGAATTACCCAAGCTGCTCCGCGAAGACGATCAAGTCATCTTTGCCGATGCCGGCTACACCAGCGACGACTACAAAAAAGGCTCGCGGCATCTGGGACTGAGCTGGTGCGTCAACGACAAGCGCAAGCCCGGCAAAAACCTGTCGAGCCGCCAGCGTAAGCGCAACCGAAAATATTCGTCGGTCCGCGCCCGTGTCGAGCACATTTTTAGGATCATCAAGTGCCAGTTCGGCTTTCGCAAGACTCGCTACCGAGGCTTGGAGAAGAACACAGCCCAGGTGAACTGGCTGGTGGCTTTGGCCAATTTGTATCTGCTGCGCCGCCAGTTGATGGCGGCCTAGGCCGAAATCCGTCTACCGTGCGCCCAAACACGGTAGACGGGAATAAAAAACGCAGGAATTGGGGCTATTTGAACGATCCGTCAGCGCATGTTTGTAAAAAATTACGCTTGGGTCGCAAGGCGCGGCTTGCGGTTTGATTTGTTCAGCGCTTCCTTAAGCGACTATAACCGGCAGTGCCGTTGACGATTTGTTGACACTAGCTCAGTTTCTTGATGATGGCTTTCGCAAGATGCTCGTCGATTTCCGTGTGCCTGGGGACGGCTTGAGAATGTTGTGTGGTTGGGTTGGTGTACCAGTCGTGCTTTCCGCCGTGCCTGGTCAATTGGCATCCAAGCTCTTCAAGCTTCCTGATTAAATCCCGTCGTTTCATCACGCGACCAATAGCTTTTCGGTATGACGGATGAACGGCACCGTATCGCTTTCAATATCTGCCAACAGGTCTTTTAGATGCTCGATTAGATCATCCTTGGTTTCGCCCTGGGTCATGTAATCCGGGTAGTCGTTTAGATAGCCAAGATAGAAATGTTCGGTTTTCCACCAGGTGTATTCGATTTCTTTCATCTGTAATTCTCCTGACCCATCTGCATCGCATTAGAATAATATTGCGAGGATCTACGCAATTTTACTAACCTTGTCTTGATCTATTTCTATTAGTGGTTTTCAGCTAACTCGGTAATCACATAAGCCAAAAAAGCGGTTGTTGGTGCCCATATGCAGAACCTCAGTAACCAAAGCCCGTAAGTGGCCTTACGTTTCTCATGTCTGTATAAGTGCTGCTCTGTCCATATCGGGCCAATGCCGCCGGTTTGTCTCTTGGGTGGTTGGCCTCTGTCTGCTGTCTTTTGTCCGCCGTTAGTATGCTGCTTGTCTTTTAGCGCGTCGTGATACCAGTCTCTATCTTGTAGGCCCACTGCATTACTCCTTCTTCCACTTTAATAGTGGTCTCTTTTGTTTTCTTTTAGGCGTCTTTCTACAAAGTCTTCCTCAAGTTCTGCTTTTGGCTCTATGTGTCCTTGGTCTGGAATCTGTAGGCCGGTTGCTAGCCAATAGACGTGTTCCGGCCATTTTCTATGGATTGCTTCCAGGTACCAAGCCGGCATTAGTTGTCTTTCGTTTTCTATTGCTGCTATTTGTCCGCTTTTTATTCCTAATTTTATAGCCAGTTCGTCTCTTGTTAGCTTATAAGCGAGCCTAAGCTTTTTAAGTCTTTGGTTTATAAGCATCTTTTCTTCATCTTCCATATATTCACCAAAATAATTCATTTTATATTGACATGTATTATTTACATGCAATATAATTCTTCAACATTAGAAACGTACCCCAACAACCCCTAATAGTAACCCAAAACGGAAAAACCATGGAACAGACACCGCCCTTCCTGCAATCGCCGCCGATCCCGTTCATGGCTCAAACAAAATTTGCTGATTTAACGGGTTTTTCGTTGGGGGTGATTGAAGGCTGGGTGGTTCGTGGATACGTGCCAAGCATGGTTGTTGGCAAACATCGCGTCATTAACCTGGTGGCATTGTTTCAACAATGCATCGACTTAGACCAATTGCCTAAATAGAGGTTGGAAAGATGAATACTTCGCTTATAGAGATTTCCCGGTTACTTGAAACCTACGTGGAAAATTATCAACGTACCTATTTGAACGTGGGTCAGCAGTATTACGCGTATGCAAGTGCATCGGCCTATGTTCATTCAATCGCTCTGCTTTTTTCTGATTCTAATGCTGTTCGAGCGTTAGTTCATGCAGCAAACAAGAAAATCGATAACATTTGGCTTAACGGCGTTTCTGATGACTATTCACGGCGTCAACAGGCGCCTGATTCGGAATTGCCGGAATCTTCACTGCTATCGCTTGTTCAGGTCGATTGGACTGAAGACCAGCTACCAGAACTAGAGCCAGATTCGTCGCCCGTGTCTTCCGATACGTCATTGCATCAAGCCGATTGCTCTGATGTTGGCCGCCTAGACGTTCCCGCTGTTATCAGCACTCCGCCGGTAAAGCCATCCCCCAAGACTCCAAGTGAAATATTCATTGCTCACCGTTGGAGCATGGCTTGTCGGTCTAAACGCTCTCGAATTTCACGTCTTCCTCAAGCTCCGCTTTCATCTGGCCTGGCTTGATTGGTAAGGATTAATGAATTAAATCCTTTGCCAGGTCGCACGGTTATTAACGCCGAATTTAGGCGGGTGTCCTAATGGACCAAACAGCCATCATGGACTGTGTCGAAGCCATCAACGCCCATGAAGAAATGGTGGGCACTCTCCTAATGATTATTTTTGTCTTCGGTATCTTTCTTGGTTGGCTGATGCCCTGGAACCCTTGGGCGTGGTTCTTCAATGAAAACCGTTACCCGAAAGGACCCATAAAATGACTTCTGAATCAGAAAATCTGTTAGATACATTGCCGCCAATTCAGCCAGGTGCAACCGTCAAATCCCAGTCCCGGCGTTTTAACGTGCAATTGCCCACTGAGACTTACTTAAAGCTGGAAATCGAATCGGCAAGACGTGCAGTAACCAGCTACAAACTGGCCTCTACCATCATCACCATGTTTTTAAACGGCAAACTGGTACTGAAACAACAACCTATCGAAGCGCCTGCTGAAAGTGACCTTTCCGGGGTGAACCATGGAAGTTAGTGTTTGGGTGGGGGCCTCTCGCCGTCGTTTCGGTCGCGGCGCTTTTTCGCAAGCCGGGCAGGCCTGTCAAGGGGTAAAGCTTGCGTACCTTGACAGGCCTGCCCGGCTTGCGAACTTTGCCGCATCTGACCGAAGCATGGCGGGAGGCCTCCGCCCAAACACGGGTGGGGGTCTTGAGCCTGAGCGAAGGGAGCGACTTTAATCGAAGGCCGCGCAAGGGATTGCAGCGGAAATTGACATTAGGTAACAGCTACGGACCGTTAGCAAAAAATCTATGAAGCGAAGCGCAATAGCATTTTTGGCTTACGGACCGTTCTTGTTACCTAAAGTCAATTGGAGCGGAAAGCCCGGACCGAAGGGTGCGCACAAATTGGCAAATATACAGCCCGGAAATATCCCGACCGGATAACTGAGCCAAGGGAACAAACAGCCAAAACTTCAAAAAATCAACAGGAAAACAAATCATGAAATCAACCATAGCCGCAAACGTAAGAATGATTCAGAAATACGACACCGATACTAGCAAAGGCATCAACGTATTTTGTGAAGATGAAAATGATGACCTCAACGAAAACTTAATTGGACCGATACAGCTCGTTATCGGCGGTGCCCTGGATCACTTCCAAACCTTCAAAACATACGAAAAGGAAGGCTTCCTTCCCGGCGTTTTCGAGCTGTCCGTTGATATTACCCGCGGTGCCGGCGGCAAAGCCAAGCTAACCCTGCTCAGCGTCAAAGACCCGCGCTTATCCGGTATCAAAAAAGTAACCGAAACACGGCCGGACAACACAGCCGGCAAGGCAGTATAGCCATGCAAACCAACCAAACTAACCGAAACATAGCCCGCCGCGCGCGGCGCTATGCCACACGAAACAAAATGCCAAAAGCCCGGTTCACCAAATTCGACGTGAACAACAAAGGCCATTGGCTGCGGAATTTAGGCCAGGTGGCTTAAATGGCCAGCGTCGTACCTGTCTGCAACGGTGTCTTAACTGTCGATCTCACTGGCGTCCTTCGCTGCTCTGTAGATTGGCAGACCATAGCCACCCCGGCTTTTTTTGACTTCAGTCAAATAGACCCGGCCATCATGGGTGAAGCGGTCGGCGCTGGTTTTATCATCGGCGGTTCCGCGATCTGGTTCGCGTGGGGCTGTCGCATTATCGTTAATATTCTTATGGGGAAAAAACCATGAAATACAGAAACCAAATCATCAAATATTCCGCCTTAGCCATGCTGTTTGCAGCGGGCAACGCCAGTGCTGAAAGCGTATTTGATGCGCTGACAACGGCGGTGACGTTCACCGACTTGATCGCGGCCATGTCAACCATCTACGCCGGAATCGTCGTAGTCGGCCTGTTCTTCATCGGTGGCGACATCATCACCCGGAAACTGGGCTGGAAAAAAGGCTAATCAAGCCAACCAATCGGCCGGCCTGGTCAGCCAGGCCGGCTGTATAGGGTGCTGAAATGGAACATTACTATTATCTCGCCATGTTTGCGCTGGGCCTATACCTGGCCTGCTTCGTGTTCAGGTGACATATGAACGAAAACAAACCGTTGGTTATTTTCTATGCTGTCGTCCTTTCCTTGGTATGGGTGTTTGATGCTCTATTTGGTGAGGCTCAAGCGGCGCCAAAAGTTACGGTTTATCCACCGTCTGAAACGTGGGTGATTGATGGTATACCGGTGAACGCTAATGCTGCCGCTGAGGTAACGAAATCGCTTATTAATAAGGCGGTCACTCCGAAGGGCTTGCCGGTCGATTTACCTGTCACGCTAAAAGCGACTGTGCCGCGTGCCGCGCTCATTGGTCGTGGCGCTGCTATTCTTTCTGGGGTTGCCGGTGTTGGTTTAACTGCGTACTATCTCTATCAATTATTGGCCGATAATGACACGACTATTACACCTAACAGGTTGGTGAAAAACTCTTTTTTGCAACCAATCAGACCTATATTTAGTACTACAAGATTGATTCAGCACTAAATAAAGGCTTCTTCTAGCTAAATTAGTGGCTGGAATATGGTTTTTCACCAACCTGCTAACGGAACGATTCCGGCAGGTGGTTGCGTGCTGTTGTCTACCCAAGCGCTGACAGATGTCTGCTCTGCCGCTGCAAATTCCTCTAATTGCAATCCTTCTGCTGCTGTCAATTCGATTTGTAATTTTGGGATGACGGGTAGCACGCTAATGAGTATTTACGTGTATCCGCCTAATTCACCTTATTACGGAAAAGAAAACCGCAGCTATAAGCTTTTTAAGGGGGCTGCACAGTATCCCGGATTTTCAGTGCTTGCGCCTGCTGGCACGTTGGGTACTGAAACAGACGCGACCGCCGAAGACTGGGCTAATGAAATAGATGATAGGATTTCGGACACTAGCCAGTTATTCAACGCGGTAAAGGCAGACGACTCTTGGGATAACTTCGCCGCCTATGTGCAGCCCATGTCCTTTGAGACTGTGCATGCAGAAGCGGTGGTGACTGAGCCGGAAGTGGTCGGCACGGTAGACTATACCGCGCCTGACGGCTCCAGCATGACAGACGAAATCTCGCAGGCCTATGCGTATTACCCAACGCTATTAGGTATTGATGCGACAACTGGCGAAGTTGTGTCTACGCCCATTGCTCAAGACCCGGTGACCGGTGAGATTTTTGAGGTCGATCCTGAGGCGATTGAGCTGGAAAACATCGTACCGGGTTCAGAAGAAATCAGTTATGAGGCGTACACCCAAGAAACCAAAAAGACCACAAACAACGACACCGGCGAAGTCACAGAAACTACAACACAAACCAACCACGGCCAAACTGTTGTAGAAAACAACACGACTAATACCCAACAAATTGAGTGGGGAACGTTTACTGGTGCGAGTCCAGACGACGGCTACGCCGACGGCCTAGCGTTCATCAATGACAAGCTGTGCAATGGCGATTGTGATGCAAGCCCAACTTGTTCTACCGGTACCTGTTCGGTATCTGAGCGGATAGACGATCTTCAGGAAACCTACGGTGTCAATCCGACGGCTTCCGGCGATTGTCCCGCCATCAGTTTCGATTTTGGCCAATTTATGGAATTAGGCCTGGTCGAGTCGACCTATCACTGCGATTTACTCGAATCCATGCGTACATCGCTCGCGGCTATCATGTCGCTAGTGATCGCTATTACGTGCATCTCTATCATATTGAGCGCGTAGCATGTGAAAGCTGTACAAAATGAGTCACATTCTAGGGGTGTATTAACGTGGGCGAGATAGTTAGCAGTTTCTTTTCAAAGCTTATCCAGTGGATAGAATACGGGTTGACCTACTGCGCCGGTATGCTCGTCGGCATACTTGATGCGTCTACGTACTATGTGAGCGTTGTGTTTCTCGGTCTCTTCAACCTGATATTTGACGTGCTTGAAACGCTGTTGGATTCGTCCGGCCTGGATGATTTCGTAGAAACCATTAATGATCCGTTGGAAGGCGGTCTGGGTTATTACCTGGATTTAATGTTAGTGCCTGAAGCGATCACGGCCACCGTAGGCGCTTACTTCGTCCGTTTCCTGATTCGGCGTTTGCCGGTGGTGGGAGAGCTATTGTCAAATCTGGTGTTCAGGCCTTGATCAAGCGGCGATCTGATTGCCGGTTTCTAGCTCAATGCCGTCCTTGAACGGAACCCCGGTAATCACTTTGGCGAGATAATCAAATCCTCGCTGGCGTCGCCAGGTTTTCTCAGCCGTTTGTCCCAGTTTGAATAGCATGTGCAACATGCCATCGCGGGCGAGACAGCCTTTGGCACGCTTGGTGCGATGGCGAATAGTGGCGAAGGTTGATTCGATGGGGTTGGTTGTTCGAATGCTTTGCCAGTGCTGAGCCGGAAAGTCATAGAAGGCCAGCAGTTCATGCCGGTCGCGATACAGACATTCAACCGCCTTGGGATATTTGGCGTCATAGAGTGAGGCGAACTGGTCGAAGGCGCGTTCGGCGTTCTTTTGGGTGTCAGCCTGCCAAATGTCGTACAGCGACTGCTTCATCTTGGGTTGCACCGCTTTTGGAACGCGGTTCAGGACGTTGTTCATTTTATGCACCCAGCAGCGTTGTTGTCGGGTGTCGCTGTAAACCTCGTCCAGCGCGGCCCAGAGACCCATTGCGCCGTCACCAATGGCTAGTTTGGGACTGTTCATACCGCGTGCTTTCAAGCCCAGCAATACTTCCCGCCAACTCTGCGTCGATTCGCGCACACCGTCTTCAATCGCCAGAAATCGTTTTTCCCCGCGCTCATTGACCCCGATGATGATCAAGGCACACAGCTTGACATCTTCCGCTCGCAGCCCGCTGTAGATGCCATCAGCCCAGATATAGACCCACTGATCTCGGTCCAGGCGACGGGTTCGCCAATCGTTATATTCCGCCGCCCACTCGCGTTTCAAACGGGCCACGGTGCTGGCTGATAACCCCGTGGCATCCGGGCCAACCAGGACTTCCAGTGCGGCTTCCATTTCACCGCTGGAGATACCTTTCAAGTATAACCAGGGCAATGCAGCCGATAAGGAACGTGTCTTGCGCACATACGGTGGCACCAACGCCGAACGAAAGGTAGCCCCTTGGCCGTCTTTTGCCCGAACCTTGGGAACCTTCACCGCTACGGGGCCAATGCCTGTCTGAATCTCACGCTCAGGTTGGAATCCGTTACGCACGACGGCGGCCCGACCATCGCCTAACTTCCGTTCGCTGAAGGCTTCCAGATAGGAAGCCAATTCGGCATCGATGGCTTGCGCTATTAACTTCCGCGCGCCTTGACGAATCAGATCGGTCAAAAGATCGGCGTTCTCTTCTCGACTCGACAGGTCGATTACATTACTCTTCTTCATGGTGGCGTATCCTTGGTTTTGATCGTTTTGTTTGGTCACAAATAATCAACCAGATACGCCGCTTCTCTTCAACTACCAAACACCAGATTCAGTTATAGCTCGGTGAAATGGAAGCCGCACTGGAAGTCCTGGTTGGCCCGGATGCCACGGGGTTATCAGCCAGCACCGTGGCCCGTTTGAAACGCGAGTGGGCGGCGGAATATAACGATTGGCGAACCCGTCGCCTGGACCGAGATCAGTGGGTCTATATCTGGGCTGATGGCATCTACAGCGGGCTGCGAGCGGAAGATGTCAAGCTGTGTGCCTTGATCATCATCGGGGTCAATGAGCGCGGGGAAAAACGATTTCTGGCGATTGAAGACGGTGTGCGCGAATCGACGCAGAGTTGGCGGGAAGTATTGCTGGGCTTGAAAGCACGCGGTATGAACAGTCCCAAACTAGCCATTGGTGACGGCGCAATGGGTCTCTGGGCCGCGCTGGACGAGGTTTACAGCGACACCCGACAACAACGCTGCTGGGTGCATAAAATGAACAACGTCCTGAACCGCGTTCCAAAAGCGGTGCAACCCAAGATGAAGCAGTCGCTGTACGACATTTGGCAGGCTGACACCCAAAAGAACGCCGAACGCGCCTTCGACCAGTTCGCCTCACTCTATGACGCCAAATATCCCAAGGCGGTTGAATGTCTGTATCGCGACCGGCATGAACTGCTGGCCTTCTATGACTTTCCGGCTCAGCACTGGCAAAGCATTCGAACAACCAACCCCATCGAATCAACCTTCGCCACTATTCGCCATCGCACCAAGCGTGCCAAAGGCTGTCTCGCCCGCGATGGCATGTTGCACATGCTATTCAAACTGGGACAAACGGCTGAGAAAACCTGGCGACGCCAGCGAGGATTTGATTATCTCGCCAAAGTGATTACCGGGGTTCCGTTCAAGGACGGCATTGAGCTAGAAACCGGCAATCAGATCGCCGCTTGATCAAGGCCTGAACACCAGATTTGACAATAGCTCCTTCCGGCTTGATGCAGATAAAAATTACATCGATCCATTTTGGCAATACATGCGCGATGATCTTATTTTCTACCATGATGCCAAGGCCATTGAATATAAACGGGTGTACAAAACAGCCGATATAACGCCTACCGTGTCAGACCGCGCCGTAATGGTCTGTTTCGGCCAACTCTGTTCGCTCTATGCAAAGAATCAATTTAGCCTGGCTAAAGCTAGTAATTGCCTCGTCAATTCCGGTCTATGGGCCAACCTATGTTCGATTTACGTTTCCCGGGGTCTTGAGGTTGACGATATTTATGTCGATCTCGAAAACAAGCTGAATAAATTTCCGTTCTATCGGGCGGCTGCTTAGTAAATCCTGGCTTTTGCCAATAATGCTTTGTTAGTTCACATTACCAGTCAGTATGATTAAGAAAGACGAAAAGTCCGGTAAATGGCTGGTTGATATCCAGCCTGGCGGACGTGGGCATAAGCGGATTCGAAAAACCTTCGATTCCAAAGTTGCTGCAAAGCGGTTTGAAGTCGTTATTCAGTCGCGTCTTGCTGTCGATCCCGGTTACACGATTCCTAAAAAGGATGTTCGTAAACTGTCCGATTTTGTCAGCCTCTGGTTTCAGTCAACTGGCCAATTCCTGAACTCCGGCAAGGATTCCTATCAGCGTATGATTCAAGCATCGGCAAAAATGGGCGACCCAGTCATGTCTGTATTCAAACCGGTGGTGTTTATCGAATATCGTTCATCCCGCGTCAACGATGGCGTCAAGCCCGCGACACTTAACCGGGAGTTGCAAACCTTTAAAGCGGTCTTTAATGATCTAATTCGCTCTGGCCAATACGACGGAAAAAATCATTTTTCCGGCATAAAGCAAATAAGATCGGCTGAGCCTAAAACCGTTTTCCTTTCAACTGAGCAAATTGACAGGCTATTTTCTTACCTTGCCAAGAGTGAATCTGACGCTTACCTGATTGCTTTGGTCTGCCTGGCTACGGGTGCCAGATGGGGCGAGGCTCAAAGCCTGGTATTGTCTGACCTCTCGAACAACATGGTTCACTATCATGAAACCAAAAGTAAGAAGTCTCGTTCTGTTCCTGTTGCCGACCAGCTTTATCAGCGTCTGTCGGATCGCTTGAAAAATGGGTCTTTCACTGATTCTTACAGCACCTTCACTCGCCGGCTATATGAGTCTGGAATAAACCTACCAGAGGGACAAAGAACCCACGTTCTCCGCCATACCTTCGCAAGTCATTACATGATGAACGGTGGCAATATTCTCGCCCTACAGAAGATTCTAGGCCATTCCACTTTGAACATGACCATGAAGTATGCCCACCTCGCGCCGGACTATCTGAGGGAAATTTTGCAAATTAATCCGGCGTTGACACTTTGTTGACAGTGCCGAATAACGGGCATAAAAAAAGCCGTTGGGCTTTTGGCCTAACAGCTTGATTTTACTAATCATTCATTGGTGGGTCGTGTGCGATTCGAACGCACGACCATCGCATTAAAAGTGCGGTGCTCTACCGGCTGAGCTAACGACCCCCTGAATGAATTTCCCATTATACCTACGTTTTATTATTTTGCAACAATAAAAACCAAAATTTTAGGGAAACCTATCTTTAGCTCCCTGTTTAATAGATCGCCTCGGCCATTTGCGCAGAAGGATCACGGTTCCCATTGATGGGCGAAGTTCAAGCTTGTGCCAGGGACGGTTTCAGCATTGAGGTCTTGCCGACCATGATGTCCACTGCCTTTAACAAGCGCTTAAATACCGAGTCTTGGCAATAGGGAATACCGTGGCGTGCACACAAGGCTTTTACCTGAGGTTGCAGCTTTTGGTATTGGCTTAACGGCAAATCCGGCCACAGGTGGTGCTCGATCTGGTAATTCAGCCAGCCGTATAAAAAGTCGTTGGCGTTGGAACCGGTCGGGTAGTTGACCGAACCCAGGATCTGGCGCAGATAGAACTCGCCCTTGCTGTGCGCTTTTTCGTCGAAGCCCATCACGTCGTCGCCGGCGTGGTTGGGGATCATCACTAGAAAGGTATGCATGTTGGTGAAAATTTCCGCCAGGATGGAATTCAGCAACACGTAGCTGGCGGCAAGGCTGCCTAGCGGTAGAAACAGCGCCGGCAGCAGCGCAAAGCGGAACGCTGCATAGGGCAGTATGCTTTGCAGCCAAAGGCCGCGGCCTTGCGGGGTGAAAGGACTCCAGGCACCGAGACGGGTCATTTTCGGTGTCGGTTGATGCAGGTGGCGAGCCTGTTCCAGGCGTAATTCCTTATGCGTGCGCGGCGTGTAGTAACTCAGTTTCCAAACCCCGGAAAACAAGGCGACGATCACATAGCGCAGCCACATCGGTAAACCCGATTGCCGCAACCATGCCATGTTGTGTTGCGCATTGTTGGGGTCGGCGGTCTCGCCCAAGCGGTAATGGTGCAGCACGTCGTGTTCGTGATGCCAGCCGGCCGGCGTCATCCAGTCCGGCCAATCCAGAAATCGGCGCCAACCCTTGGCAAAGCCTTTGCTTTTATAGCGCGGTTCGGCCTGTTTGATTTTGTCGTAACCGCGGTGCTGGATCGGATGCGCCACCTGGGTCCAGCGGGCAAAACTGCCCTGGCTGATCAGAAGCGCCGATAGCGGGTTCGGCGCGATCCAGGCCGTGGCGTAGCCGAGCAGCGAACAGGCCTGGCCCCAGCGTTCCATACGCTTCATGTGACGGAAATCTTCTGCGCCCAGATCTGCCTGGGCTTGCCGGTAAAGTTGTTTAATATCTTGCGCAAGCTGTTCGCGGTTGACGTTGCGGTAACTGGATAAACTCAAAAGAACCTCTTAGGTACGGTGGCAGCGGAAAAGCCCGGTAATCAGAATCGCCGTCGATACTGTCCCTGCGCCGGTGCCAAAACGTAATCGGGTTCGAACGCCCTGAACGCGCTGGAAGCGTTAATGCGGAGTGGTGGATAACTTACGAAACAAAACTGAGCCGAGCGCCTGGCCGGGTTTGGAAACGCATAACAACCGTGGTTCGTTATGTTTGGTTTTAATCGGATCGGCTTGACCCGATTCTCCGCCCTTGCTAGGGAAGCGCTGAACAAATCAAACCGCAAGCCGCGCCTTGCGACCCAAGCGTAATTTTTTACAAACATGCGCTGACGGATCGTTCAAATAGCCCCAATTCCTGCGTTTTTTATTCCCGTCTACCGTGTTTGGGCGCACGGTAGACGGATTTCGGCCTAGGCCGCCATCAACTGGCGGCGCAGCAGATACAAATTGGCCAAAGCCACCAGCCAGTTCACCTGGGCTGTGTTCTTCTCCAAGCCTCGGTAGCGAGTCTTGCGAAAGCCGAACTGGCACTTGATGATCCTAAAAATGTGCTCGACACGGGCGCGGACCGACGAATATTTTCGGTTGCGCTTACGCTGGCGGCTCGACAGGTTTTTGCCGGGCTTGCGCTTGTCGTTGACGCACCAGCTCAGTCCCAGATGCCGCGAGCCTTTTTTGTAGTCGTCGCTGGTGTAGCCGGCATCGGCAAAGATGACTTGATCGTCTTCGCGGAGCAGCTTGGGTAATTCCACGATGTCAGCCGTGTTGGCCGAGGTCACCGTTACACTGTGTACGGCCCCTGAATTGACGTCGGCGCCGACGTGGATTTTCATCCCGAAATACCACTGATTGCCTTTCTTGGTTTGATGCATGGCCGGATCGCGTGCTTGATCCTGATTCTTGGTCGAGCTCGGCGCGTGAACAATCGTGGCGTCGACCATCGTACCCTTGGAGACCAACAGGCCTTGGTTTTTCAGGTGGTCGTTGACCGTCGATAGCAGCACCTCCGTCAACTTGTGCTTCTCCAGCCAGTGACGGAAGTTGAGAATCGTGGTTTCGTCCGGCAGCGCTTCGGTAACGCTACCAAAACCGGCAAAACGCCGAATGCTCTCGATTTCATACAGTGCATCTTCCACTTGTGCCCTGTGGGTATTTGTCGGTCCGAGTAGCTGAACCATTGTTGCATGCAGTAGATACGGAGCATGCGATTCAATGCCATCGGTTGCCGGCCGCGGCGACCGCTCTGCGGATAATGCGGTTCGAGTTGGGCCAACAGTAATGTCCAGGGCACCACTTGCTCCATTTCCGCCAGAAATTTTTCCCGCCGGGTTTGGCGTTTTTTGCTGGCATATTCAAGTTCGGCAAAACTGGTTTGGGTGGGGGCATTCATCGGCTTGTCTCGGTACGATCAGATGGGGGATATTATCCCATCTCCTGACGAGGGATTTAATCAGCGCCTCCCTAGGTAACCGGTAATTTTACTTCAAACGTCCGGAAAATATTCGAATTTGCTATACCCGAGGGCCAATCCGGTTCTAATTCGGCTGGAGAAATAAATCGGCAAAGGGATTGATGGCACTTCAAGGTGGCGTGCCGGCTTGAAATGCGTTTGCGGTGTTTGCGCTCAACAGGTCTGGCCGATCGCCGCCGGTAATTCGCCGGCCAAGTGCCTATCCCACATGGTTTGATACAACCCTTCCAGATGTAGCGTGTAAGCCGCGCTGTCGAACAAGGCTAGCGATAAGCGGTTTTGCTGTAGCCGATGCCTGATTTCGGCCAAGCGTTGCGGGTGGTTGCTGAGTTCCAGGGCCAACGCATAGTAGGCTGCAGTGTCTTCGGCAATCAATTCTTCGAGATCCACCGCACGCAGCAAACTTCCCGCCACGCGCGAGGCGAAGGTGTCGCCGGTGCAGGTAATCAGCGGCACGCCTACCCATAACGCGTCGCTGGCCGTGGTATGTGCATTGTAAGGTGCGGTATCCAATACCAGATCGGCCAGGCTCAAGCGCGCCAAATGCCTGGATTGCGGCACTTCGCCGGCAAAAACCAAGCGCTCCGGCGATATGCCGCGCTGATAGGCTTCGTTGCGCAGCCGGCCTTTGGCCTTGGCGTTATCCAGTAACCAAAGCACGCTACCGGGCGTGTTATGCAGCAAGCGGCACCAGAGATCGAATGTCTCAGGCATGATTTTGTAAGCTTGGTTAAAGCAGCAAAACACGAAGCCCTCGGCGGGTAAGCCCTGTTCGGCCCGGTTACTCGATCGACCGATCGCCACGTCGCTGCCGTGCGGTTGGTAGCTGCCGGGCATGCAGGCGAACGCTTCGCTGTAATCGCCGGCGCTGGCCGGCGGAGTCACATAATTATCCGTAATGATGTAATCGCAGAAGTCGCCGCCGACGGTGCCCGGATACCCCAAATAATTCACCTGAACCGGCGCCGGACGGTAGGTCAGAATCTCGGTTCGGGTGCCGCGGGTGTAACCTTTTAGGTCGATCAAAATATCGATCCGGTCCGCGTAAATCGTTTTGGCGCAATCGGCGATCGACAATTCGCTGAGATCGATAAAGCGGTCGAAACAGCGTTCCAGGCGTTGGCGCATCGTCCCGCCGTCGTCGGCGCCGTAGGAATAGGCGTAAAGTTCGAAACGGTCGCGATCGTGCGCCTCCAGCGTTTCGGCCAACAGATACGCGGTGGCGTGTTCCTGGAAGTCGGCGGATAAATAACCCAGGCGGATTTTGGTTTGCGGCGGCCGGGCGAAATCGAAGTCGAGCTCCAAGCGTTCCGCGGCGCTGGCCGCCAAACGGCCGGCCATCCAGGCATCTGCGCACTGGCGTTGCTCGGCGGCGCTGAATCCGGCCAGCGACAACAAATGGAACGGCGAAATTCGGCTGGTTTCGCCGCCGGCCAGACTGGCGCGGATTTTATCCCGCCATTCGTCCAGCCGCTCCCATTCGCAGATACTCCGGCTGCGGTCGTAATACTTCATCATCGGGATCCACTCCGTTGTTGGCCTGTTAAGCCGGGAAGGGCCCGACATGCAGTGCGGGGCTGTCTGGCATCGTACTCCGATTCTTAGAAAACACCGAGAAATTCCGCGGCCGCGGCGCGTAAATCCGGCAAACCCAAGCGCAGCTATTAGCGGTTGCAGACTTTTGTCGCATCGGTTTTCGGCGCTTGCGGCCGCGGTAAGCCTTAGTAAGCGTTCGCCGGCTAGACCGCGCGGTTGGCGCGGCCAGTTTCGGCGAAAATGCGGGCGTGAAAATGGCGGCCTTGTATTGTCGCGGTTGCGGGCCGCTCGGTTCCAATACTCCGCGCAGCTTTACGCCGCCAACGTTCGAAACCGGCCGTTACGTCCGTGGCGATTGTGCCGGTCCAGCGGCGTTTCAGGTGGAGTTTGGATATGCTTCCAGATTGCAGTCACAGGGGTATCCACAACTCAATCCCGTAATAGCTCGGGCCGAGACAATCGATTCGACGTCGAGAAAACCGTACTGTAGCGGCCTTTATTCTAACGTGTTGTCAACGGGTGCTGGGGCTGGCAAAGGCTGTTCACACCCATTGAGCCGGGGCCGGCAAGCTCTGCCGGCAGTAGGGGATTACGGTTTCGGATACACTTCCACCCACTCGATGCGCGGGCCTTGCATTTCCTTAACGACGATTTCGAAATCGTTGAAAGCGATGCGTTCGCCGACGTCGGGGATGTCGCGCAATTGCGCCAGAATCATGCCTCCGACCGAATCGACGTCGTCCAAGTCCAATTCTTCGTTTTCGATGTCGACGCCGAGAATGCGCTCCAACGAAAAGATCGGCAGGCTGCCTTTACCTAACAGGCTGCCGTCGTCTTGCCGGGTCCAATCGCTTTCCGATTGGCGGAATTCGTCGCGGATTTCACCGACCATGGCCGACAACAGGTTATCCAGCGTAATAAAGCCCAGAGGCTTTTGGCCTCTCTGGCCGATCACGGCGAAATGCGGCGAGCCCTGGGTAAAGCGGCGGAATAATTCCAGCGCCGGCATGTGGGCGGAGATGTGTTGAATCGGCCGCAAGTAGGCTTCCAGGTCGGTTAACGGATCGCCTTTCTGCTGGGCCAGAAACAAATCCTTCAAATGGATGATGCCCAGTGCGTCCATGCCGTTGCTGTCGAAGTACGGAAAGCGGCTGTAGCAACTGTTGGAGACCGTTTCCAACATGTCCTGCGGCGACTGGCCGCGTTGTAGCGCAGTAATTTCGTGAATCGGCCGCATCAGATCGGAGACTTCCAGTTTGCCGAAATCCAGGGTTTTCGCTAACACCTTACATTCTTCGCCGGTGAAATTCTCGGCCGAGCGGGTGGAGCGCAAGATCAGTTTCAATTCGTCGGTAGAATAATGGCTGTCGTGGTGGTGGCCCTCGCATAGCCCGGACAGGCGTAATACCAGGGTGGCGCTGCCGTTCAGTAGCCAGATAGCCGGATACATCAACCAGTACAGCGCATACAGCGGCCCCGCGCTCCACAGGCCGATGCCTTCCGGGTTGCGAATCGCCAGCGATTTAGGCGCCTGCTCGCCGACCACGATATGCAAAAACGAGATGGTGCAGAAGGCGAAGGCGAACGAAATGTTGTGGATTAGTTCTGGCGAGGTGATTTGCAACTGGTCGAACAAAGGTATCAATAAGTCGGCGAAGGCTGGTTCGCCGATCCAGCCCAGGCCCAGAGAGGCCAGGGTGATGCCGAGCTGACAGGCCGATAAATAGGCGTCGAGTTGTTTGTGAACCTTGGCCAGAATCCGGCCGCGCCAACCTTCGTTTTGTTCGATGGCTTTGATTCGGGTCTGCCGCAACTTTACCAGACTGAATTCCACGGCCACGAAAAAGCCGTTCAACAATACCAGCAGCAAGGCGCAGGCGACCAGAATAACGTTACTCATATACAGCTAAAGGATTACCACGGATGCAGCATTATACCGGTAATTGTGGGGTTTGCTCGGCAGGCGTGGCAGTGGCCGCCAAATGCCGGCTGCGTTTAGCGGATGACGCGGCGGAGCAGACGTGCTGTAATCCGGGCGCAGGCCGGTGACCGATTCGCCGCCTAAGCCCAGGAAATACTTTTAGTCGTTTGGAGAAAGCCGCCATGCCGGGACAACGCCCAGGACCGATCTGTAACAGCAGAGGAAACGAAACCGTAGACCAAGGCACCAGTTGTCGGGCGGCATCGCCGCGGCCGGGACCGGTCGGCGCCTTTTCGGGAGCGGTCGGCATGGTACGCAAACCGGTCAGTTTCGCCCGGTTGTGGGCAGGCTATCCGGATGAAGCGCCTTACCGCGACGGCGAAGGCAACGTGCCCGCCGGTTACGAAAACCAATGCGCGATCAAGGTCAGCGCGGCACTCTACGCGGCCGGTGCCAAGCTGGACGGGTTCGGCGGAGCCACGGTCAGCGTCGGCGGCAACCGCTTGGCGATTCGGGCGCAGGAAATGGCGGAATGGCTGCAAACCGCTTCGGTCAAGGTGTTGCAAAGCCGGGTCACCGATGTCACCGGGCAGGATTGGCAGGCCAAGTTGAAGGGTAAGACCGGTATCGTCTATTTTCAGAATTACTGGTTGCGGCCGGGCGAAAAGACGCCTTCCGGCGACCATATCGATCTGTGGAACGGTAGCCGGTTGACGGCGTCCGGGTTTCAAGGGGCGGTGGTGACAGTTCTGCGCTTCGGTTTGGGTGTGGCGTCCGGACCGGGTTTTTCCGATCTGAGCAAGTCGCAAAAGATTCTGTTTTGGGAGGTGCCGTGAAGTCGCGCTTTCTGTTGTGCTTTGCTGGCGCCGGTTTGGCGATCGGTTTGGGCGTTGGTTTGTGGCGCTATTGGACCGGAATCTGCAATGAGGCCTGCGCTGCGGAACGGGCGCTGGCGATGATTTTGTTGAGTTTCCTATTGCCGGCTGCGGCCTATTGGACGCTGCTGGTGTGGACATCCGCCAGCCCACGGCCGCGCGCGCGGATCGTCGCCGCGCTGTTGACCGGAGTATGCTCGGTGGTTTCTATCTGGTTGAGCGTCACCGGCTGATGCCGGTGGTTGGTGGGCGCTTACTCGCGGTCGCCGATTTTCGGCAGCCGGTTGGCTAAACCCATCGCGTGGCGCGCCAGCATTTGCTTGGCGAACGGCAGGTGGTCCAGCAAGGTGAGCCCGGCGTTGCGCACCGCGGCCAGCGGCAGGTTGCCGTTGGAGAAGATTTTGACCAAGTTGTCGGTAAAACCGATGGTCCTGCCGTGGTCTTGCTCGCGCTGCCGGCTGTAGTTTTTCAGCATGCGGGCATCGCCGATATCGCCGTCATGCTGGCGTTGCTCGATCAGCATTTCCGCCAGTAACGCCACGTCGCGGATGCCCAGGTTAAAACCTTGCCCGGCCACCGGATGCAGTTGGTGCACGGCGTTGCCGATGATGACGGTACGGCCCGAAACCATGCTTTCGGCGCGGATCAGGCTGAGCGGAAACGCCCGGCGCGGCGCCGCCAGTTTCAGCTCGCCCAAGCGGTAACCGAAGCAATCCTGCAATTCGGCGAGAAATTCGCGGTCGTTGGCGTTGAGTAGGGTTTCGGCTTGTTCGTGGCTGCGGGTCCAGACCACGGCCGATTGCTTGCCAGCGACCGGCAGCAGCGCCAGCGGGCCGAATTCGGTGAAGCGTTCGAAGGCGGTGTTGCGGTGCGGTAGTGCCGAATGCACCGTGGTGACCAGTGCGGTCTGGCCGTACTCGGTAACTTGCTGCGGAATTTCCAACAATTTGCGTACCGTGGAATTGCCGCCGTCGGCGCCGACCAGCAATTGCGCGCTGACGTTCAACGAGCTGCCGTCGTGCTGTTTCAGACTGGCATTGACGGCGTCGCGGCCCGACATCAATCCCGCGACTCGGGTTTGGTACAGGCAGACGGCGTCGGTTTTCTCGGCCAAGTCGGCCATATGCTGTTCGATGTCGCGGGCGACGATCACATAACCCAGGGCGGCGACGCCCTCGGTTTCGGCCGATAGCCGGGTTTTGCCGAAATGGCCGCGGTCGGAAACGTGAATGTGTTTGATCGGAGTGGCTTTGTCGGCCACGCCGCGCCAGGCGCCCAGTGAGTTCAGCAATTCCACGGTGCCGGCCGCGAGCGCCAGCGCGCGGTCGCCGGCCGGGGAATTGCGCATTTGTTCGCGGCTGGCGGCTTCGACCAAGGCGATCTTCAATCCGCTGCGCTTCAGAGCCAAAGCCAGACAGTTGCCGGCCAGACCGGCGCCGACGATGATCAGGTCGAAGTCGTGTTGCATCGTTTAGCCCGTCATTAACGCTTCGATGGCGTCTATCGACTTTGGTACGCCGCCGGTCAGAATCTCGTGGCCGTCTTTGGTGACCAGTACGTCGTCCTCGATCCGGATGCCGATGCCGCGCCATTGTTTGTCGACGCTGTCGCAATCGGCCGGCACGTAAAGGCCAGGCTCCACTGTCAACACCATGCCCGGTTCCAGCAAGCGCCATTCGTCCTTGATTTTGTAATCGCCGACGTCGTGTACGTCCATGCCCAGCCAGTGGCCGATGCGGTGCATGTAGAACTGTTTATATTTCTCGTCCTTGATCAGTTTTTTCACCCGGCCTTTCAACAGGCCCAGCTCCACCAAGCCCCTGGTCAAGGTTTCCACCGAGGCGTCGTGGGCCTTGTTCCACGGGTTACCGGGTTTGATCTCGGCCAAAGCGGCAGCTTGGGCATCTAGCACCAATTGGTACAACAAACGTTGCGGCTCGCTGAATTTGCCGGATACCGGGAAGGTGCGGGTGATGTCGGCGGCGTAATGGTCGCATTCGACGCCGGCGTCGATCAGCAACAGGTCGCCTTTGTTCAGTTTGTCTTTGTTTTCGGTGTAATGCAGCACGCAGGCGTTTTTGCCGCCGGCGACGATGGACGGGTAGGCCACCGCGCGCAGGCCGTCTTGTACGAACTCGTGTACCAGTTCGGCTTCGACCTGGTATTCGTATAAGCCCGGTCTGCAGGCTTTCATGGCACGGACGTGGGCTTTGGCCGAGACTTCGGCGGCGCGGCGCATCAGTTTCAATTCCTCGGCGCTTTTGAACAGCCGCATCTCGTGCAGGATGTGCTCCAACGATACCAATTCGCCCGGTGCCGTAATGCCGGAACGCGATTGCTTACGGATGTTGTTGATCCACTCCATCAGCTTGTGGTCGAGATCGCTGTCCTTGCCCATCGGATAGAACACCTTGCTCTTGTTTTCCAGCATGCCGGGCAGGATGTCGTCCAGATCGTCGATCGGAAACGAATCGTCGGCCTCGTAATGTTTGGTAGCGCCTTCCAGGCCCGCGTGCGCGCCTTCCCATAAGGCTTTTTTTTCGTCGAATTCGCGGCAAAACAGGATGTATTCGCCTTGTTCGCGGCCGGGAATGAATACGGCCATCGATTCGGCTTCGTTGAAGCCGGTCAGATAGTAAAAGTCGCTGTCTTGGCGAAACGGGTAATGCACGTCGCGGTTGCGGGTACGGTGCGGGGCGCTGGCAATAATGGCGATATTGCCTTTGCCGATTTGCTTCATCAGGCTGGCGCGGCGTTTTTTGAATTCGCTTTGTTTCATCGGCTGGCGGCTTAATGGGGTTGTAGCGGATTTTGTTCGGCAAACTGGTCGCGCACGGTGAATACGGCGGCGCGTACATATTCGCGGATTTCGATCAGTGCGTTCTCGTCGTCCCCTTCGCCCAGTTCGCTGTCGATTTTGGTCAGTTCGATCATGTCTCGCATCACCTCGGCCGTGTCGCCGGGCCAGTCGGCGTCGGTATGAGCGTAGCCGACGCCGAACAGAAAGCCCTGGCACCAACAACGCAAGGCCTCCACTTGCTCGGCCAATGCGTCGTCCTCGTCCGGCAGCAATAAGTCGAATGCGAATTCGTCGTTCTGGTTTTCCAATAAAGTCCGGGTTTGTTCGAAGATGCCACACAGCAGATTTTTGTCGTCGTCGGCCAGGTGCTGGCCGTCGGCAAACAATTCCCGCAGCCAGTTCTCGACGTCGGCCTTGATTTCGACGCAGAGCATACCGGTAGCGACCCCGTGGGCCTCGGCGGCGCCGAAGTCCGCGTCGTGTTGTTCCAGAATTTCGCTGATCGCGCGGTAGGTCATCGGATACGGGTTTCCTATCAAGGAGCTGTTCAAATACATGGCTTATGCTAACATTCCTAGCCGAACGTGAGGATTATAACGTCATATCAGCCCATACTTCTGACTATGTCTCAACCAGAAAAAGATCCGTCAACCGAACTCGAAGCGCTGGAAAAAAAACTGGATTTGCTGATCGCTCAGTTCAATCAAGTCAAAAATGAGAACAAGTCGTTGAAAGTCAAACAGGATGCCTTGGTTAAGGAGAAAGCCAAATTGCTGGAAAAAACCACGCTGGCCAAAGCCCGAGTCGAAGCCATGATCGCCCGCCTGAAAGCGATGGAACACGACTCATGAGCAAAGCCGTTCACCCCGTCTCGTTGAATATTCTGGACAAGGAATACAAAATCGCCTGTGCGCCGGACGAAAGAGAGACTTTAATCAGTTCCGCCCGCGAGCTGGACAAACAAATGCGCAAAATCCGCGATACCGGTAAAGTCAGCGGTGCCGATCGGATTGCCGTGTTGGCGGCGTTGAATCTGGCCCACGATTGGGCCGCGGAAGCTCACAAGTCTGCTGGGGCCGGCGATATCGCTAGCCGCTTGGCAGATTTGCGCGTCAAAATAGAAAACGTTTTGGAAAACCCGTAAATCCGGTAAACTACAAGTCCAATCTCCTGCAGCGTTCGAGCAGTACTGGGTGTTTCCTGAACCTGCATTTGCCCCGGAAGCTTTTTACCCGTCATGGTGTGCATGCCTGTTCGATCAGGAAGCCTGATTGGCGGGAATCGGTTTCCACTTGAACCTCCGGTTCAAGGACGAAAGTATCAGACGGCGCAGGCGGGAGATCTCTTCAATTTTCTTTCCTTTAGTCAGATCGGCGTTCCTCACTAATAGTCCTACCTTATACGGGCAGTTTTAGTGCCGCGGCCAACAGGCCTTGGCCAACCTCAAAATCGTCCCACCTTTGCCGGTTCCGGCATACAGACGCAATTCGTCGAGTTTGCTTCCAAATTGTTTTTTGAATGAAGTTACGGTTGCAAACGGCGTCCGGCACTCCGGTTTTTCGGTCGACCTTTGCAGCGAGCGTTCGATCACAAGATGTGCTTGGTTCGCGAAAGGCAAAAAACTACCGCTTGAACCAGATATTGCGCGCTGCGATGTATATCGCATATACAAACGCCAACAAGAACAGAGGTTTTATGCGGGAGCGTGGAATCCGGAAAATCGCGGTTTTTGTCGGTAAGCCTGTGGTTTTATATCCGAAATATGCGACATGTATTAAATAACGGTAAATCCGGTCTGGCAATAAATGGCGTTTTGGATTTTACTTACTGCGCGCCGTTGCTTGAGGTGGCGGGAATGGATTTTTAAAACGCAGTGGGTTGGATGCGCTTTTGATTTAATTTACCGTAGGGTGGTCGCAATGAATGATTTTAAAAAAGACGTGTTTGTTGGCTTGGTTTCGTTTTCCGGCATACTGAGTTTTATTTTCGGGCAATTCATAATTTCAACGATGCTGTTCGGTATAGCGGCGCTATCCAGCACTATGTTGGCGGATAATCGCGCTAAGCTCGAAAGGTTTTAAAGGTTTCTCCATTTGGCGGAGATTCGCAGGTAGATATTTTCGATATTTGCTTGCTTTCGCTCCCGTATCGGCCCTCCGGTACGGGAGTTTTTTTATGCGCGCTATTACAGTAAATGCCGTCTTCAAACGCCTTAACTAAATAACGAAATCCGCGACCGATTTTTATTGTTTTCGCAAAAACTCCAGTTTCTCTTTTATTTTTATTTCCAGCCCGCGTTCGACCGGAAAATAATAGCGTTTTCCAATTAAAGGCTCCGGAAAATAGTTTTCGCCGGCGGCATAGGCGTTTTTCTCGTCGTGAGCGTAACGGTATTCTGCACCGTGTCCCAGCTCCTTCATCAATTTAGTCGGTGCATTGCGCAAATGCATCGGTACTTCAAGCGAACCGCTGGTTCGAGCATCGGTCATTGCCGCTTTGTAGGCCACGTAAACCGCATTGCTTTTCGGCGCGCAGGCCAGATAAACGATGGCTTGTGCCAGCGACAGTTCGCCTTCCGGGCTGCCCAGGCGTTCGTAGGCGTGGGCGGCGTTCAACGCCAGCTCCAGACCGCGCGGGTCGGCGTTACCGATGTCTTCCGACGCCATCCGTACCACGCGGCGGGCGATGTACAACGGGTCGCAACCGCCGTCTATCATCCGGCAGAACCAATACAGTGCCGCATCGGGGTCGGTACCGCGCACTGATTTGTGCAGCGCGGAAATCTGGTCGTAGAAAATATCGCCGCCCTTGTCGAAACGGGCGGCATGGCCTTGCAACACTTCGTCCAGCACCTCGCGATTGACCACGTCCTTGCCGTCGACGTTTTCCGCCAGATCGGCGGCAATCTGCAAAATGTTCAAACAGCGGCGGGCGTCGCCATCGGCGGCCTTGGCAATCATCAGCAACACCTCGTCGTCAATGACCAGATTACGGCTGCCCAGGCCGCGAACCGGATCGGTCAGCGCGTTATGCAGCAGATTCAGCAAGTCGTCGGCGTCGATACTACGCATCACGTAAACCCGCAGCCGCGACAGTAGCGCGTTGTTCAGCTCGAACGACGGGTTTTCGGTGGTAGCGCCGAATAAAATGATCGCGCCGCTTTCGATCGGCGCCAGCAGGGAATCCTGCTGGCTTTTCGAGAAGCGGTGAATCTCGTCGATAAATACCACGGTGTTGAGATTGCGGCTCAGCTTGACGTCCTCGGCCTCGGCGACGGCGGCGCGAATTTCCTTGACGCCGGCCATCACCGCCGACAATTCGATGAAATGACAATGGGCGCTGGCGGCGATAATTTTCGCCAGCGTGGTCTTGCCGACGCCGGGTGGCCCCCAAAACACCAGGGAGTGCGGCGCGCCCTGATCTATCGCTGCGCGCAACGACTTGCCCTTGGCCAGCAAATGCTGTTGGCCTATGTATTGGTCCAGATTGGTGGGTCGCATCCGGGCGGCCAGCGGGGCGTGCGGGTTGATGTCGAAGGCGTCTTTGTTCATGGTCAGGTAAAACTGATAGGCAATGGCGGCATTTTTCTTTAAAATCGCCGGCCATTTTATTGATTCTCTGGCCGGATTGACATGGATTTAAAATTCTTAGATTTCGAACAGCCCATCGCCGAATTGCAAGCCAAAATTGAAGAGCTGCGCAAGGTGGAGCTGGACAACAATTTCGACATTTCCGAGACGCTGAAGCAGCTCGAGCAAAAATGCGAAATGCTGACCGAGAGTATTTTCAGCAATCTGACCGACTGGCAGATTTCGCAATTGTCGCGCCATCCGGGCCGTCCCTATACGCTGGACTATGTCAATCTGATGTTTACTGATTTCCACGAGTTGCACGGCGACCGGGCTTACGCCGACGATCCGGCCATCGTCTGCGGCTTGGCGCGGCTGGAAGGCCAGCCGGTGGTGGTGATCGGTCATCAAAAAGGTCGCGACACCAGGGAAAAGATTTACCGCAACTTCGGTATGCCGCGTCCGGAGGGCTACCGCAAGGCCTTGCGGGTCATGAAGTTGGCCGAGCGTTTTAAACTACCGATTATTTGTCTGATCGATACTCCGGGCGCCTATCCCGGCATCGGCGCCGAAGAGCGCGGCCAGAGCGAGGCCATCGCCCGCAACCTGTTCGAAATGTCCAAACTCAGAACGCCGGTGATCTGCGTGGTGATCGGCGAAGGCGGTTCCGGCGGTGCGTTGGCCATCGGTGTCGGCGATCGTCTGTTGATGTTGGAATACAGCACCTATGCGGTAATTTCCCCGGAAGGTTGCGCGTCGATCTTGTGGAAAAGCGCGGACAAAGCCCAGTTGGCGGCCGAAGCGATGGGGATCACGTCCGACCGGGTGCGCGAGCAAGGCTTTTTGGACGAGGTAGTGCGCGAACCGGTCGGCGGCGGCCACCGTAATTTTCAAAAAATCGCCGAGAATTTGCAGGAAGCTTTGTTGCGGCATTTGGCGGAATTGAATCAAGAGGCGGCTGCCAACATGGATCAAATGTTGGAAAAACGCTACCAGCGGATCATGCGTTTCGGCTCTTACATCGAAGAGCCCGTCAAATAATTCGGCCCGATTCGTTCGTTAAGCAAAAGGCCGGCTGCGTTCGGCCTTTTTTATGAGCCGGAAAATGTCCAGTCTCGATCCGCGTCTGATCACGAAACTATTGCCGCCGGGGTGCCGAACGGTTTACTTGGCCTATAGCGGCGGCTTGGACTCGCATGCGCTATTACATCTAGCCACAGCCATCGGTGATTTGCGCGGCAGGCTGGTTGCCGTCTACGTTAACCATGGCTTGCAAGCCGCCGCCGCCGATTGGGGCGAGCATTGCCGCCGCCAATGCTTGGAATTGGGGGTGGCGTTCCGAATCGTCGAAGTCGATGCGGCGGCGCGAAGCGGCGAAGGTCCGGAAGCGGCCGCGCGCGAAGCCAGGTACCGGGCTCTGCGCCAATTGTTGCAGGTGGACGATGTGCTGTTGCTGGCCCAACACCGCGACGACCAAATGGAGACGTTGTTGCTGCAATTGTTCAGAGGCGCCGGTTTGGCCGGTTTGGCCGGCATGCCCGCCAGTGCGGCGTTTGGTTGCGGCCTAATGCTGCGGCCTTTTTTGGATATTTCCAGAAAAGATATCCTTGACTACGCGCTGGCGAACAACTTGCGATGGGTGGAAGATCCCAGCAACCAAAGTAACGATTTCGACCGTAACTTTCTGCGCAATCAAATTGTGCCGTTGTTGAAGCAGCGCTGGCCGGGATTGGATAAGACGGTGGCGCGTTCGGCCGCGCATTGCGGCGAAGCCTCGCGCCTGTTAGACGATTGGGCGGATCGAGTTCTGGGAGAGTTAGCCGATGCCGAACAAGCCGGCATTTGCCTGGCCGGCTTAAGCGAACTAACCGAGGAGCAGTGTAGCGTCGTACTGCGAAGGTGGTTGGTCGGTTTCGGCTTGAAGCCGCCTAGTGCGGCCATTATCAAGGCGTTGGCGGCACAGGTGTCGGCTGGTCCGGGTAAAGCTTCGCCGCCGCAAATCCACATTCAGGGATGCCGCATCCTTGGCTATCGGCAAAAGTTGTTTTGCATTCCGGCGGCGGCGTTGAGTAAATTCACGGGCGATTTATTATGGCCGAAACCGGATGCGCGGTTAGACTTGGCGAACGGCTATTGCTTGCGCAGGATTGAGGCGCTCTCCGGAATCGGCAAAGATTATTGGGAGAGGGCCGAGGTGTCGGTTAAGGCCCGCGCTGGCGGCGAAAAACTCAAGTTGCCGGGGCGGGCAGGGCATCATTGCCTGAAGAAGCTGTACCAGGAAGCCGGTATTCCGCCGTGGGAACGCGAGCAACGGCCGTTGGTCTATCTCGACGGACGCTTAGCGGCGATCGCAGGTTTATGGGTGGCCGAATGGGCTTGGGTGGCCGAGGCGGCTTGTTACCGAGTGGTTTGGCAGGCCGAGGCCGGGCTTGGCGATACTCACCACAAATGAGGAGGGGTTATGTTTCCGGATATTTTGCAGAGCGCGATTGTCGGCATGATGGTCGCTATACCGACCATCGTAGTTTATAAAAAAGCCGGCTTACATCCGGCGTGGGCGGCATTGGTGTTCCTGCCGGTGTTCGGCTTGCTGTTGGTATTCCTGCAGTTGGCTTTTCAAGGCTGGCCTAACTTGAGACAGGAGCGTTAACCATGGAATTATTTTTTATCATTCTGCCGGCCTACATCCTGTTTTGCCTCTGGCTGGCTTACCGTATTTTGCAAAAAGCCGGATTCGACGGCCGTTGGGCATTGGTGTTAATGGTGCCGGTGGTGAACATCATCATGATTTGGGTGTTCGCCTTCAGTTCGTGGCCGAATTTGCGGCCGGGGGTGAAGCTGGAATGACGGCATTCGCCGGCCGTTTCAATAAAGCCGGCGTTGCCGCGATGCTGCCTCTGGGTCGGTTGCTCCGTCTAATTTAGCGGCAAGCTACCGCCAAAGCTGCTAAAATCCGCGTTTGTTTTGATCCTGCTATTCGCTAAACAGGGCGCAAATCCTTAATGACAAAATTCATCTTTATCACCGGCGGCGTGGTGTCTTCCTTGGGGAAAGGTATTGCCGCTTCGTCGTTGGCGGCGATTCTTGAAGATCGCGGCCTTAAAGTCACCATCACCAAACTCGATCCTTACATCAACGTCGATCCCGGCACGATGAGCCCATTCCAGCACGGCGAAGTCTTCGTCACCGAGGATGGCGCGGAAACCGATTTGGACCTGGGCCATTACGAGCGGTTTTTGAAGGCCACGATGGCCAAGAAAAACAATTTCACTACCGGCCAGGTGTACGAGCAGGTGTTGCGCAACGAGCGCAAGGGCGAGTATCTGGGTGCCACGGTGCAGGTCATCCCGCACATCACCGACGAAATCAAACGCCGGGTGTTCGCCAGTGCCGAAGGCATGGACATCGGCATCATCGAAGTCGGCGGCACGGTCGGCGACATCGAGTCGCTACCCTTCCTGGAAACCATCCGCCAGATGGGTGTGGAACTGGGGCGCGACCGCGCCGTGTTCATCCACTTGACGCTGGTGCCTTACATCAAATCGGCCGGCGAACTGAAAACCAAGCCCACCCAGCATTCGGTCAAGGAGCTGCGTACCATCGGTATCCAGCCGGACATTCTGATTTGCCGTTCCGAGCAACCGATTCCCGCCAGCGAACGCCGCAAAATCGCGCTATTTACCAACGTCAGCGAAAAGGCCGTTATTTCGGCGATCGATGCCGATACGATTTATCGCATCCCATTATTGTTACGCGAACAAGGCCTGGACGATCTGGTGGTGCACCAGTTGCGTCTCGATGTGCCGCCCGCCGACTTGACTGCCTGGGAAAAAGTCGTCGACGGCTTGACCCATCCGACCGACGAAGTGCAAATCGCCATCGTCGGCAAATACGTCGATCACACCGATGCCTATAAATCGCTGAACGAAGCCTTGCTGCATGCCGGCATCCATACCCGGCACAAGGTCGAGATCAAATACATCGACTCCGAAACCATCGAGCAGGAAGGCACCGCGCAACTGAAAGACGTCGACGCGATTCTGGTGCCGGGCGGTTTCGGCGAGCGCGGCGTGGAAGGCAAAATTTCCACCGTGCGTTTTGCCCGCGAGAACAAGATTCCGTACTTGGGCATTTGTCTGGGTATGCAGTCCGCAGTGATTGAGTTTGCCCGCAACGTGGTAGGTTTGGAAGGCGCACATAGTACCGAATTCCTGCCGAAAAGCCCGCATCCGGTGATCGGCTTGATCACCGAATGGATGGACGAAGCCGGCGAACTGGTGACCCGCGACGAAGATTCCGACATCGGCGGCACCATGCGCCTGGGCGCGCAAAAATGCCGCTTGAAGTCCGATTCGCTGGCGTTCGCGGTGTATCAAAAAGATGTGATTACCGAGCGCCATCGCCACCGCTACGAGTTCAACAATCAATATTTGAAACAACTGGAAGCCGCCGGCATGCGTTTTTCCGGCAAATCGCTGGACGGCCGCCTGGTCGAGATCGTCGAATTTGCCGACCATCCCTGGTTCCTGGCCTGCCAGTTTCATCCGGAATTCACTTCGACGCCGCGCAACGGCCATCCGCTGTTTTCCGGCTTTGTCGAAGCGGCCGCCAAGCACAAAAAGCATTCACCCGAATCCAAGTAACCAAGGTCAAGCATGCAACTTTGCAATTTCGAAGCCGGACTCGACAAACCGTTATTTCTGATCGCCGGCACTTGCGTGATCGAAAGCGAACAAATGACGCTGGATACTGCCGGCAAATTGAAGGAAATCGCTAGCGAGCTGGGCATTCCCTTCATCTATAAATCTTCGTTCGACAAGGCCAACCGTTCGTCGATGAGCAGTTTCCGTGGTCTGGGGCTGGAAACCGGCTTGCAGATTCTGGAAAAGGTCAAACAACAACTCAATGTGCCGGTGTTAACCGACGTCCACGAAGACACGCCGTTGGCCGAGGTCGCCGCCGTAGTCGACGTGATGCAAACTCCGGCTTTCCTGTGCCGACAAACCAACTTCATCCAAAGCGTCGCCGCTCAAGGCAAGCCGGTTAATATCAAGAAAGGCCAGTTCATGGCGCCGTGGGATATGGGTAACGTCGTCGCCAAGGCCAAGGCCACCGGCAACGACAAAATCATGGTCTGCGAGCGCGGCGTGTCCTTCGGTTATAACAATCTAGTTTCCGACATGCGTTCGCTGGCGGTGATGCGCGACACGCAGTGTCCGGTGGTATTCGACGCTACCCATTCGGTGCAACTGCCGGGCGGGCAGGGTAGCTGCTCGGGCGGTCAGCGCGAGCATGTGCCGGTATTGGCGCGGGCGGCGGTGGCGGCTGGCGTTGCCGGTCTGTTCATGGAGACCCACCCAAAGCCGGAAGAAGCCTTGAGCGACGGTCCCAACTCCTGGCCGCTGCATCGGATGAAAGAATTGTTGGAAACCTTGATGACGATAGACCGCGCGGTCAAGTCCGGTCCGTTCATCGAAACCACCCTTTAGTTTCTATTGCCATGGCCAAAATCACCCAGTTATCGCAGCTCGATTTATCGGCCAGCTATAGCTATGCGGATTATTTGACCTGGCAATTGGACGAAACTATCGAGTTGATCAAGGGCAAAATTTCGTTGATGGCACCGGCACCGAACGTTAAGCACCAAAAAATTTCCTGGAGCTTAAACGGTACGCTATTCAGCTATTTCAAAAATAAAAAATGTGTCGCTTTTGCTGCTCCGTTTGACGTTCGCCTCTACGACCGCCGCAAATCCATCCTCGCCAGCCAGGACATCTTTACCGTCGTCCAGCCCGACATCTGCGTCATCTGCGACCCGGACAAACTCGACGAACAGGGTTGCAACGGCGCGCCGGACTGGATTATCGAAATCGTTTCCAAGGGCAGTTCCAAACAAGATGCCCAGATCAAACACGCGTTGTACGCCGAAAGCGGCGTCACCGAATACTGGCTGGTATTCCCGTACGAAACCGTCATCCAGCAATTCGTGTTGAACGATCAGGGCCAATACCATTTGCAGTGCAGTTTTGCCGGCGACGATATAGCGACCCCGAATTTATTCCCGGATTTGAGTATAGCCTTGAGCGAGCTCTTCCCCGACAATTAAAAACCACCATTAACCATATCCCTATTACGGAGCAACTGAAGATCATGAGAATCGTTGATGTAAAAGCTAGAGAAGTTCTGGACTCGCGCGGCAACCCTAGCGTCGAAGCCGAAGTGTATTTGGATTCCGGTGTGGTCGGCAGTGCCATGGTGCCGTCCGGCGCCTCGACCGGCGAGCGTGAAGCTATCGAATTGCGCGACGGCGACAAAAACCGTTACCTGGGCAAAGGCGTATTGAAAGCCGTCAACAACGTCAACACTGCATTGAAAGACGCGGTCGTTGGTATGCAAGCCGACGACCAAACGGCATTGGACCAAAAAATGATAGCCCTGGACGGCACCAACGCGAAAAGCAACCTGGGCGCCAACGCGATCCTGGGCGTATCGATGGCCGCTGCTCGCGCTGCCGCACAAGAAGCTGGCAAACCGCTGTATCAATTCATGAACAAATCCGGCGAATTTATCCTGCCGGTACCGATGATGAACATCATCAACGGCGGTTCGCACGCCGACAATAGCGTCGACTTGCAAGAATTCATGATCCTGCCGGTTGGCGCGCCAACCTTCCGCGAAGCGATCCGTTACGGCGCCGAAGTATTCCACAACCTGGCGAAAGTCTTGAAAGGCAAAGGCCTGGCCACTACCGTCGGCGACGAAGGCGGTTTCGCGCCTAACCTGCGCTCCAACGAAGAAGCTATCGAAGTGATCCTGGAAGCCATCGAAAAAGCCGGTTACAAAGCCGGTCAAGACATCTACCTGGGTATGGACGCGGCCGCTTCCGAGTATTTCGAAAACGACAAATACTTCCTGTCCGCCGAAAACCGTAGCTTTACTTCCACAGAAATGGTCGACTTCCTGGCGGCTTGGGTCGATAAATACCCCATCATCTCCATCGAAGACGGTCTGGACGAAAACGATTGGGACGGCTGGAAATATCAAACCGAAAAATTGGGCAACCGCATCCAATTGGTCGGCGACGACTTGTTCGTGACCAACCCAGCGATCCTGAAAGAAGGCATCGAAAAAGGCATCGCTAACTCCATCCTGATCAAGGTCAACCAAATCGGCACGCTGACCGAAACCCTGGAAGCGATCAGCATGGCGTCTGCCGCCGGTTACAGCGCCGTGGTTTCACACCGTTCCGGCGAAACCGAAGACACCACCATTGCCGACCTGGTCGTCGCTACCGGCACCGGCCAGATCAAAACCGGTTCCTTGAGCCGTTCCGACCGCGTTGCCAAATACAACCGTCTGATGAAAATCGAAGACGAGTTGGGCGCCAAAGCCCGCTATGCCGGCCGCAGCGCGTTCAAAATGTTGAAATAAAATAGCGTAGGTTGGGTTAGCTCGATAGAGCGTAACCCGACACGTCGGCTTTTAAGTTGGGTTACACCCTTCGCTACCGCTTAGGGCTAACCCAACCTACATTTTCGAGATACCGCCATCAAAACCCTGATCTTAGTCATCATCGCGTTGACGCTGCACTTCCAGTATCGGTTGTGGTTCGGCGATGCCAGCTTGTCGCAGATTCGCGAGTACCGCGCGCGGTTGGAAGAATTGACCAAGGAAGCCCAGGAAAAAAAGGAACGCAACGACGCCTTGTACGCCGAGGTAAAGGATTTGCGCAAGGGTCTGGAAACCATCGAAGAACGCGCCCGCTACGAGCTGGGCATGATCAAGGAAAACGAAACTTTCTTTCAAGTGCTTGAGTAAAGCATGAACCAAATTCCCAAATGTTGGGCCGTGGTGCCCGCAGCCGGCGTCGGCAAACGCATGCAGGCCGACCGCCCCAAACAATATCTGCCGCTGGCCGGCAAGACCGTCATTGAACACACCTTGGGCCGCTTGCTGGCATCCGGCGCCTTTCAAAAAGTTGCGGTAGCGATTTCGGTCGAAGACCCGTACTGGCCGGAGCTAGACATTTCCAAGCATCCCGATGTGATCACCGCGCCCGGCGGCAAGGAACGCGCCGATTCGGTACTGTCGGCGCTGAAATCCCTGCAAGGCTTGGCCAGCGAAGACGATTGGGTGCTCGTGCACGACGCCGCCCGCCCCTGTCTGACCGCCGCCGACATTCATTTGCAAATCGACAGTCTGAAGCATGACGCCGTCGGCGGCATTCTAGCCTTGAGTTCGCATGACACTCTGAAGCATGTCGATGGTGACACCATCACCGCGACCATAGACCGCAAACACGTCTGGCGCGCGCTGACTCCGCAAATGTTCAAATACGGCATGCTGCGCGACGCCCTGCAGCAAACCGAAGGCAATCCGGCCGTCACCGACGAAGCCAGCGCGCTGGAAATTCTCGGCTTCAAACCGAAGATCGTCGAAGGCCGCCCCGACAACATCAAAATCACCCGCCCGGAAGATCTGGCGTTGGCGCAATTTTATATGGAGCAACAAGCATGATTCGAGTCGGCATGGGCTACGACGTCCACCGCTTCAACGACGGCGACCACATCATTTTGGGCGGCGTCACCATCCCCTACGAAAAAGGCCTGGAAGCCCATTCCGACGGTGACGTGGTGTTGCACGCGCTGGCCGACGCAATACTCGGCGCGGCAGCGTTGGGCGACATCGGCAAACACTTCCCGGATACCGATCCCAACTTCAAGGGTGCCGACAGCCGGGTGCTGCTGCGCCACGTCTACAATATCGTCAAAGAAAAAGGCTATAAGCTGGTCAACGCCGACGTCACCATCATCGCCCAGGCCCCAAAAATGCTGCCGCACGTGCCGGCCATGCGCGCCAACATCGCCGCCGACCTGGAAGTGGATGTCGACTGCATCAACGTCAAAGCCACCACCACCGAGAAACTCGGCTTCGAAGGCCGCAAGGAAGGCATCGCGGTGCAGGCGGTGGTGTTGATCGAAAAGTGAGCCAATTTACCCTGCCGATCTGGCCTTTTGCTTACGGCGGCCCATCCGGCACTGGCAACATCAAAACCGTCCCCGACGACTTCATCGTCGAAGAAATCCTCGGCTTCGAGCCGGAAGGCAGCGGCGAGCACGTGTTTTTGTTCGTCGAAAAAATCGGCGAAAACACCGAATACGTCGCCCGCTTGCTGGCCCGCCACGCCGGCGTCAGGCAACGCGACATCGGCTACGCCGGCCTGAAAGACCGCCATGGCCGCACCCGGCAATGGTTCAGCGTTTGGCTGCCGGGAAAGGACGATCCCGATTGGTCTGCTGTTGAATCAGAAAGCCTGAAAGTCCTGCAAGTCGTCCGCCATCCGCGCAAACTCAAGCGCGGCGTGCTGGCCGGCAACCGTTTCGAAATTCTGCTTCGCAACTGGCAAGGCGACCGCGCGCAAGCCGAAAGCCAACTCCGGCAAATCCAAACTCGAGGCTTTCCCAATTACTTCGGCCCGCAACGCTTCGGCCACCAAGGCCGAAATATCGACAAAGCCTTGGCACTGTTCGGCGGCGCTAAACTCAAGCGCGAACAGGCATCGATTTACCTGTCCGCCGCCCGCTCCTATTTGTTCAATCTGATTTTGGCCGAGCGCGTCAGCCAAGGCAATTGGGATCAAGCTTTGGCCGGCGATATTTTCAAACTGGCGGCGAGCAACAGCCTGTTTGCCGGCGCAGCGGCCGATGCCGGCCTGGCAGTGCGGGTGGCAGCCGGCGAGATTCATCCGACCGGCGTGCTGTACGGTAAAGCCGGCCTGTTTGCCGAGGCCGACGCCGGACAGATCGAGCAAGCGGTGTTAAACGCGAATCCGTTATTGGTCGAGGGCTTGCGAGTCCATGCCGATGCCGCCGACCGCCGTGCGCTAAGGGCGATGCCGGGCGAACTGGGTTGGGAGTGGGAACACGCAGGCCTGTGCTTAGGTTTTTCGTTGCCGGCCGGCAGTTACGCGACAGCCTTGCTGAGGGAGTTGATCGGCGACGAATCGGCCGCTGCGTAGCGGTTTATTGTGTAAATTGGACTTGGGTACAACTGTTGGTAGGATTGTGATCTTAATCAATTTATAATCTAGGGCTGAAACCGGACCGGTTCCACAATAAAAATAATCACTAGCAACCCCAAACCGATGCCCGACAGCCTGCTGAGCCTAGGACCCGCCAATCCCAAGTTTGACGATCCGCTATTGCTGGCTTTGTTATCGGTCTGCAAAATCCTGCATATTCCGCAAACTGCGACGGCGCTGGTGGCCGGCCTGCCGTTGCCGGAGCATAAACTAACCCCCGATTTGTTTCCTCGCGCCGCCGAGCGCGCCGGTTTGCGCGCCAGCTTGTTGCGCCGGCCGTTGGAACGAATCTCTACGCTGGTGCTGCCGGTCGTGCTGTTACTGAAAGACGGCACCACCTGCGTGTTGGTCGGCCGGGACGGCGAGCGTTGTACCGTCATCCTCCCGGAAACCGAAAGCGGCGAAAAAACCGTCGCAGCCGCCGAGTTGAATGCGCTATACAGCGGCTTGGCGTTCTTCGTTCAGGTAAGCCACCATTTCGATGCCAGAAGCGGCGATGCGGGTCTGCCCAAAGCCAAGCATTGGTTTTGGGACGTCATCGCCAAATCCTGGCCGATTTATGCCGAAGTGCTGGCGGCGTCGCTGTTGATCAACATTTTTGCGCTGGCCGCGCCGCTGTTCTTTATGAACGTTTACGACCGGGTGGTGCCGAACCGCGCCCTGGAAACCCTTTGGGTGTTTGCGCTAGGCATCGTGATCGTATTCGGCTTCGAATTGGCGATGAAACTGTTGCGCAGCTATTTCATCGACGCCGCCGGCAAGCGCGCGGATATCGTGCTGTCGGCGACGATTTTCGAAAAACTGATGAATATCCGGATGGAGGCCAAGCCGGTTTCGGTCGGCGGTTTTGCCAACAACCTCAGCGAATTCGAATCGTTCCGCGAATTTCTGACTTCCGCCAGCTTGGCCACGTTGATCGACCTGCCGTTTCTGATCCTGTTCATCTTGATTATTTACAGTATCGGCGGCCATTTGGCCTGGATTCCGCTGGGTATATTGCCGCTGGCGGTATTGGTCGGCATCGCGTTGCAGGCGCCGCTCAGGGCCACAATCCAGGCCTTGTTCAAAGCCGGTGCCGAGAAAAACGCGACGCTGGTCGAGGCCCTGTCCAACCTGGAAACGCTGAAGGCCGCCGGCGCCGAGGGCCAACTGCAGGCGCGTTGGGAGAAAGGCATCGGCGAGATGGCCCGGCTTGGTTTGAAGTCGCGGTTTTATTCCGGCTTGACCGTCAATTTGACGGCTTTTTTCCAGCAATTGGCCTCGGTGTTTGTCGTCGTCGCCGGCGTTTACCGCATTGCCGACGGCGACTTGACCACCGGCGGCCTGGTGGCTTGCACCATGCTGACCTCGCGGGCGCTGGCGCCGGTCGGCCAGGTGGCGGCGTTGTTGACCCGTTACCACCATGCTCGGGCGGCTTTAGATTCCTTGAATCGGATGATGGCTTTGCCGGTTGAGCGCGAACCGGGCCGGGACTACTTGCACCGGCCGCGCTTCAACGGCGATATCGAATTCAAGCACGTCGCCTTCCACTATCCGCAGCAACCCGTCAAGGCGTTGGAAGGGATCTCGTTCAAAATCAAAGCCGGCGAACGGGTCGGCGTGATCGGCCGGATCGGGTCCGGCAAAAGCACGCTGGAGCGTTTGATCCTGGGTTTGTACCAGGCCCAGCAGGGCTCGATTTTGATCGACGGCGCCGATATCCGCCAAATCGATCCGGCCGACTTGCGCAGCCAGATCGGCTACGTGCCGCAAGACATTTCGCTGATGTACGGCAGCGTCAAGGACAATATCGCGCTCGGCTCCGGTTTCGTCGACGACAGCCAAGTGTTGCGGGCGGCGCGGATCGCCGGCGTCGACCAGTTTGTGAATAGGCATCCGGACGGATTCGAACTGCAGGTCGGCGAGGGCGGCGCCAATTTATCCGGCGGCCAACGCCAGAGCATCGCCCTGGCGCGGGCCTTGTTGCTGGCGCCGCCGATTTTGGTGCTGGATGAGCCGACCAACGCGATGGATAACAGCAGCGAAGAAGGTTTCAAGCAGCGGTTCGCCGCCGAACTGGACGGCCAGACCTTGATTCTGGTCACGCACCGCATGTCGTTGTTGAGTCTGGTCGAGCGTTTGATCGTCATGGACGGCGGCCATATCGTCGCCGACGGCCCGAAACAGCATGTGCTGGAAGCCTTGCGCCAAGGCCAGATCAAGGTTGCGGTGTGACGATGTTTAAAAAATTCGCCGAATGGCGCGCCGCGCAACGGTATCGGACCGAAGACCAGGCTTTTCTGAACGACGTCAACGCCGCCAATTTGTACGAAGTGCCGCTGCAAGGCCATTTGATCTTGTGGTCCAGCTTTGCCTTTGTCGTCGTCGCCCTGGTTTGGGCCGGATTCGCCAGCGTCGACGAAGTCACCCGCGGCCAGGGCAAGACCATTCCGTCCAGCCAGGTTCAGGTGGTGCAGAATCTGGAGGGCGGCATCGTTTCCGATATTCTGGTGCAAGAAGGGCAGTTGGTGGAAAAGGACCAGGTGCTGCTGCAATTGGACGAAGTCAGATTCGCCTCGTCGTTCAAGGAAACCAAGCTGAAATACTACGAATTGCTGGCAGCCACCGCCCGCTTGAATGCCGAAATCAACGGCACCCCGCTGCAAATACCGGAGGAGGTGGCGGCTAACGCGCCGCAAATCGCCGAGAACGCCAGACAATTGCTGTTGTCGCGGCAGAACGAAATCAAATCCAATAGCGATATCCTGACCGAACAAGTCCGGCAAAAAGAACAGGAGATCGTCGAATTGCAGTCGAAGAGCGAGCAATTGGCGCGCAGCTACCGCTTGCTGCAGGACGAGGTGAAAATGTCCGAGCCGCTGGTGGCGGACGGCGCGATGTCGCAGGTGGAGTTGCTCAGGCTGCAGCGCGCCGCCAACGATTTGAAAGGCGATTTGAATTCGGCCAATCTGGCGATTCCGCGGCTGCGTTCGTCGTTGGACGAGGCGCGCAATAAATTGGCGGAAATCAAGATCCGCTACCGCACCGAGGCCTTAAAGGAGTTGAACGAAGTCAAAGCCGAACTGGACCGCACCTCGGCGTCGGCGGTGGCGTTGGCAGACCGCGTCAGCCGCACCCGGGTGCTGTCGCCGGTCAAGGGCACCGTCAAACGCATCAAGGTGGCCACGGTCGGCGGCGTGATCCAGCCGGGCATGGATTTGCTGGAAATCGTGCCGGTGGAAGACCAGTTATTGATCGAGGCTAAAATCCGTCCGGCCGATATTGCTTTTCTTCACCCCGGACAACGAGCTGTGGTAAAACTTAGTGCGTACGATTTCTCGATATACGGCGGGCTGGATGCGACGCTGGAGCACATTAGCGCCGATAGCATTCCCGGCGAGAAAAAGGACGAGGACAGTTATTATTTGATCAGGCTGCGGACCGCGAAAAATTATCTGGAAAAAAACGGCCAACGTCTTGATATCATTGCCGGGATGACCGCCGAGGTCGATATTTTGACCGGAAAGAAAACCGTACTGGACTATCTGTTGAAACCGATATTGAAAGCCAGAGATCGGGCCTTCAGAGAACGTTAACCCAACACGACAAACAAACATCACAGTGGCTAACATACTGATTTATTCCAATAACCCTCAGTTGACCGCGCAATGGACGCATGCGTTGATCGCTGAGTACAGTGTCAGTATGCTGCACAGCATCCGCGGCGACTTTCAAGCCGACGCCGTGATCTTCGACGCCAAAAAGCTGGACGAAGATGCCGGTCTGTTGGCGGTTTTTGCCAACAAACGCACCCGGTTCTTAGTGATCGGCGCCGATTGGCCTGAAGAAAAACAAATTAATATCCTGATTAACGGCGCGGCCGGCTATTGCGAGCAGGCCGAGGCACCGGCTTTATTGGTGCGCGCGGTGGCTTGCATCCTGACCGGCGACATCTGGATTCGGCGGGCGCTGGTACCCAAAGTGATCGGCGCCTTGACCGGAGCCCGGCGCATGCAAGCCGTATCCGCCGCCCCGGTGGATTGCGATCGAAAATTACAAATGCTGGCCACGCTATCGGCCCGCGAAGTGGAAGTGGCGGATATGATACGCCAGGGCGAGAGCAACAAACGCATCGCCTTGGCGTTGAATATCTCGGAACGGACGGTGAAAGCCCATTTATCCTCGATTTTCCGCAAGCTGGAAGTCGACGATAGATTGCGCTTGGCCATATTCTTGAAAGAGATCGATCAATACCAAAGAGGAACGTCATGAGATTTGCTATGGGAATTGGCATCGGCGTAGCCATGCAGATGGGATTTGTGTCTGCCGGGCAGGCGCTGAATTTGCAGGAGTCGATACAAAAAGTTCTGGACGACAATCCGAAAATCCAGGCCGCGAAATCGGAACGGCGCGCGGTCGAGGAAGAAATCGACCAAGCCAGGGCCGGTTACTTTCCCACCGTCGATGTCACTGCCGGCATCGGCTGGGAGGAATCGAACAACCCGACTACCCGCGGCCGCGGCGACGGTTCGGTGTTTTACCACCGCGAAGAAGGCGCGATTCAAGTCCGGCAAATGCTGTTCGACGGCTTGGCCACGCCGAACGAAGTCGAGCGCCAGGAAAAGCGCACCGATTCCCGCGCCTACACCGTATTCGGCCAATCCGAAATCACTGCGTTGGACGGCGTCGAAGCCTACCTGAAAGTATTGCGCCGCCAGGAGCTGTTGAATCTGGCCAAGGACAACCTGCAATTGCATTTGCGCACCAACGAGCAAATCAAATTGCGTAGCGAGCGCGGCGTCGGCAAACGCGCCGATGTCGACCAATCCATGGGCCGGGTGGCGTTGGCCGAAAAGAACGTCTGGTCGGAAACCGGTAACCTGAAAGATGCCGAAACCGGCTTTCAACGGGTGATCGGCATCCTGCCGGATGCGGTCGAACCGGTGGCCGCGCCGACCGCGGCGCTGCCGGCGACGATGGAGCAAGCTATCGACGAAGCGCTGGCCGAACATCCGATTCTGAAATCGGCCAACTCCGACATCGAATCGGCCTTTGCCCAACACAATACCGCGATGGCGCCGTACTTTCCCCGGTTCGATATCGAGACCGGCGTCAGCCATAACTACAATCTGGACGGCATCCGCGGCACCAACTCCGACATGACGGCGATGCTGCGCATGCGCTACAACATCTTCAACGGCGGCAAGGACATCGCCCGCCGCGAACAGACCGCGCAACTGATCAACCAGGCCAAGGACATCCGCGACAACACCCACCGGCAAGTGGTGGAAAGCATGCGCTTATCCTGGGTCGCCTACCAGACCGTGAAAAGCCAGATGGAGTTTTTCAAGCAACACGCCGAGGCGGCGGAAAAGACCATCAACGCTTACCAGCAGCAATTCAACATCGGTCAACGCACCTTGTTGGACTTGCTGGATACCTTCAACGAAATGTACATCGCCAAAAGTTCGCTGATCAACGCCAAGTACGACGAGCTGTTCTCGCAATACCGGATTCTGGCCAGCAAGGGCCAATTGAATAAATATCTGGGTACTCAATTGCCGGCCGAGGTACAGCCGGTGAGTTTGGCGGATTAGTCGTAAGTCGATTGGTCGGAATTGCCTGCCGTTCCGGGGTGAATGGCGGGCTGTCCGATTGCAACGTGGCCGCCTAGTTTGGGCACTTGGGTGTTCGCGCCAATTCGAGTTTTATCGAGGATAGGGCGGGCAATTGGAGATATACGGAAATGAAAATTAGTTGTGGATTAATGATATACAGATGGGCGGGTGTTTATGCGTAGATATGCGGTTAACAGCTTAATAACTTGTTAGGCTCACCCAAGGGAAAATATGTTAAAAAGTTTTACTCGTAGTGTGTTATCAACAAAAACGCAACGTCAGAGATTTTTCTATTTTCGTAATATAACAGCGTTTCTCTGTGGTATAGCTGTATTTAATTTTGTAGGGGGTACAACAGGTGGAGTCCTTGCTGTTGTAGCTTTTATACTAGGCTACATAACAGTAGCTCCAATTGTGGCATTTATAATTTGTTTAGCAGAACAAATGCTGTCTTAAATCATGGAACTTTTGTATGGCAAAAAGAAAATCTGATAGTTCAGGCTTAATAATTTTATTTGTAATCATTGGCGCTATTTTTTCAGCAGCCATAGATTGGGTTAAAGCAAACCAAGAAATAGCAATTGGGGGTGTTGCTTTAGTTATAAGTTTATTAATTTTTAAATTTTTCTTAAACCATAGAAAATATAAAAAATGGGTGGAATATTTAAAATCAAAATATAACAATGATATGGATGTTGTTAATGGCATTCTTAATCAAGAGTTTTGGAAAGGGCAATCTTCAGAACAATTGGAAGACTCTCTTGGTAGTCCACGAGCTATTGATAAACAGGTTTTAAAAACAAAGACAAAAGAGGTATGGAAATACCATAAGGTTGGAAAAGGGCAATATGCATTAAAAATTACTCTGGAACAAGGGTTAGTTGTCGCCTGGGATATGAAACAATAATTTCGTTTCAGTGTTAGTAATGATCTGCTTTATAAGGCCTAACAATCAAATTCACCCGATCCAAAAACCGCTGCGCGTTTTTAGGTCGGGTGATTTCTCGCGTTAAGCGGCTCGAAATGCAGCATTTGACCATCGCTTCCGCTTACGACACTCTGGCGCCGAACTGGCTAGATGGTCAGTTCAACGGCAGTAACGGCGTCGATCAGCACATGCGAGCACTTCGATTCCTTGCCCGAGCGGCCGACGGTGGTTGGGCACTGAACATCGGGTGCGGGTGCAACACGCGCTTCAATTCGCTGTTCCGCGAACACGGCCTGAAGATCGAAGGCGTTGACATCTCGGAACGCATGATCGCGCTGGCGCGAGGGGCTGACCCAGACGTCCAACTGCACCACGCGGACATCTGCACTTGGCAAACTGAGCGGACTTACCGCTTCGTGTCGGCTTGGGACAGCATCTGGCACGTGCAGCTTGAGCAGCAGCGGCCCTTGATGCTCAAACTCCTGGCCATGCTAGATCGCGGCGGTGTACTGTTGTTTTCAGCGGGAGGACTTGACGGCCCAAGCGAACACACAGATTCCACGATGGGCCCCGCGGTTTACTACAGCACTCTTGGCATCCCAGGGCTTCTCGCCGTCATACAGGAGTCCGGTTGTACGCTTCGCCATCTTGAGTTCGATCAATGGCCTCAACAGCATCTGTCGGTCATTGCACAGCGAGCCGCCTAATCCCACGGTCGAGGCGAGGTCCAACGGCAGTGGCGTAGGGTGGGCACGGCATTTTGTGCCCACGCGGTTAATAGGCCTTCGTGTCTTGTGTCGCTAACGCGACGGCTGTTTTGAATGTCGGGTCTCGGCCCGACAGCCGAGATACTTTTCTTTGCTTGTCCAAAGAAAAGTATCCAAAAGAAACGACACCCCATGCCGCTTTGATCCTGCGCTCCGACGGGTTTGAGCGGGGTTTTCGGAAGGGCTGTCCTAGCCCTCCGAAAACGCGCGGCATCCCTGCCGCGCCCCTGCCGTGCCGATCCGCCCAAACCCGCTGGTGCTCGGCGCGGCACAAGGGGAGTGTAAAACCGTCTCGATTTCACGGTAGGCCGGAATAAGCGTAGCGTTTCCGGCAAGTTTTAAGTCCGTTGCATGTTTCGCTGGTAGGCGGTTTGGAATGTCACGGTAGGTTTGATGGCCGATGTCGTGGCTCAAACGGGGTCGTTGTGGAGGGCTGGAGCGAGCAGACTTACGAAATTTCCAATGGAGCAAGGCCATCACTTAGGTCACGCAGTCCTTGCTTGTTGAGCTGGACTGCACTTTGCGGCAACAAATTCAGAAATTGAGGAGGAGTGTCATTAATGCGAGATTATTTGTCGAAGGCGTTGTTTGGATCACGCGAAGGACTTATCTTTGTTATAGCCAGCGCTATTTATGTGGCAATTGGGGTGTCGGCAGAACTCTCACCTGTTATGGCTTCCGAGTTTGGCTTCATCGGCATGATGTCTCTCTTTATGCCAGGATTTCTGCTGATCTTTTTTCTTAAGATTGGCGGTCACCGCAGAAATTATCTATCTACTTGGTTTAACACGTCGATGATGTTGATCTTCGCGCTGGTACCTTTTCTCGTTGTTGCAAAATCGGCGATTATCGGTTGAACAATCCGCCCAATTTAGCCCGGTGGACATGTTGCATGCCCGCTCTGTAACGGCAGTTCAACAAATGATGTAAGCCGGAATAAGCCGAGTAGGCTGGGCACGGCATTTTGTGCCCACGCGGTTAATAGGCCTTCGTGTCTTGTGTCGCTAACGCGACGGCTGCTTTGAATGTCGGGTCTCGGCCCGACAGCCGAGATACTTTTCTTTGCTTGTCCAAAGAAAAGTATCCAAAAGAAAAGGCTATGTTCGCGTTAGTAGTTGGCGTCGCCCCAGCATACCCAAAGGGCACAAGTGGATTGCCGGGGCCCAGAAGCCACGGACGGCAAAGTTTCAACACATCCTTGTGCCATGGATCCCGGCAATCCATGCCGGGATGACGGCTTCGATCTCATTCAACTATTAACGCGAACATAGCCAAAGAAAAGACACCCGGATGCCGCTTTTTCCCTGCGCTCCGTTGCGTTTATCGAGGGTCGGCAGAAGGGGCTTCCTAGCCCTCCGAAAACGCGCGGCATCCCTGCCACGCCCCTGCCGTGCCGATCCGCCCAAACCCGCCGGTGCTCGGCGCGGCACAAGGGGAGTGTAAAACCGTCCCGATTCACGGTAGGCCGGAATAAGCGTAGCGTTTCCGGCAAGCTTTAAGTCCGTTGCATGTTTCGCTGGTAGGCGGTTTGGAATGTCGCGACAGGATTAATCCCGCTAAAACCCCTGAGCACGCGGTTGGCCGTGGCCGGTTTCGATGCCGGCCACCCCATGCCGCTACGCGTCGTCGCCGGCCGCGAATAGGCCGAATTTTCCCAGCGTCTCCTGGGTATCGCACAGCCAGAAACCGGGCTCCAGTTTGGCTTGGGCTTTTGCCAGATACATGCGCGCATCGGCGGCCATGACCAATTCGTCGCCCGACATCGGTTTGTCCGGGCCGGTTTGGCAAATGCCGATGCTGAACGAGAGCTTATGCCGGTCGTTGCGCGCGACGAAAGCGTTGATCAGGCGTTCGCAGACGTCCTTGGCGTGGCCGTTGGTGGCGCCGGGCATGATGATGCAAAACTCGTCGCCACCGTAGCGGCAGGCGATATCGGTTTCGCGGATACTGCTCAGGATGGTCGCGCCGAGCGCTTCCAGCATGTGGTCGCCGACGATGTGGCCGTAGTTGTCGTTCAGCTGCTTGAAGTCGTTCAGATCGAAATATACCAGCGTCAAGGGTTCCTTACGCCGGGCGCAACCAGCCAATTCGATGCGAATGCGTTCGTAAAAAGCGCGATGGTTTAACAAGCGGGTCAAGCCGTCCTGACTGGATAGCTCCTGCAATTCCTTGGTTTGCTTGGCGACGGTTTCCACCAAGTCGCGGGCGTAATCTTCCAATTCCTGCTTAGCTTTCTGGACCTCGGCTACCAGCGCGCCGGTGTAGGTCTCGAACACGAACTGCACATCGAACATCAGCAATTTGGTCAAACTGCGTTGGCGTTCATCGGCCTCGTTTCGGCTGCAAAGGCCTTCCTCGTATTGTTTTTCGAATTGGTCCGAAAGTATGTCCCACAGCAAGCGGACCGCGGACATGTAAAGCGCCGGCGACACGCCGATACGCTTGTGCACGATTCCGACCCGCAGCCGGTTGGTGACGTAATTCTGGTCGTAGGTGCCGGAAAACACTTCCTGAATATAACCGCGCATGCTGTTTTTTAATCGGCTCAACGTTTCTGAGTCGCCGATCACGATTTCCACTTCCGAGTGGGTCAACTGCTTGGCATAAAACTCTTCGACGATGGCATCCAGATTGCGGGTGATAAACGGCTCGGCCGCCAGCAGATTGTTTTCGTCTTCTTTGGTCAGATAGAACAACTTCTTGATTAGCTCGATTTTTCTATCCGTCAGCTTGAGCTGTTCCACCATGGTGTGGTTAGTTAGTAGCATCTAAATGCCTTTATATTTGGATGGATTACACGCACCTTAAACCTATCCCACGCCTTTGGCAAACCCCCGCGAGACCGCGCTTGCCGGGCGCAGCCGGTCCTAGCGGCGGTCGGGGCGGACGCGGCCGGAGTCCGTTTTGCCGGGAACTTAGTTACCGATTGTAGGGTTTCCGACAATGTGCTTTTCCGGTTCCCGGTTTTCTTGTCGGCATCCCGCCAAACTGCGGCGTCCGACCCGGCAAAACGCCGGCTTTCCGCAGTTGGCAAGTGTTTTGCATTATCTCTGACAAAGGCGTTGCCCCAGCAAAACCGCAAACGACATTCCGCCAGAGGTGAAGTATGCAAGCCAATACTCGACACATCATCATCGACGACACTACGCTGCGCGACGGCGAACAGTCGGCCGGCGTGGTGTTTGCGCTGGACGAAAAGCTGGCGATTGCCGAACGGCTGGCGGCATTGGGCGTACCGGAGCTGGAAATCGGCATCCCGGCGATGGGCGCGCAGGAGCGGGCCGAAATCGAAGCCATCGCCGCGCTGAATCTGCCTTGCAATTTGCTGGTGTGGTCGCGGATGCGCGACGACGATTTGCAGCATTGCCTGGGATTGGGCGTCGGCATGGTGGACTTGTCGATTTCCGCATCCGACCAGCATATCCAACACAAATTGAAACAAAGTCGGGCCTGGGTGTTAGCCACCATCGACCGCTGCGTCAAAGCCGCCATCGATGCCGGCCTGCAAGTTTGCGTCGGCGCCGAAGACGCATCGCGCGCCGATAGCGGCTTCCTGGCGCAGATGGCGGAAGCCGCACAACGCGCCGGAGCGGTCAGAATCCGCTTCGCCGACACGGTCGGCATCATGGAGCCGTTTGGCACCTTCGAAGCGATCCGCAAATTGCGCGGCGTGACCGACATGGATATCGAAATGCACGCCCACGACGATTTGGGGCTGGCCACTGCCAACAGTCTGGCCGCCGCCTTTGCCGGCGCCACCCATTTGAATACCACCGTCAACGGCCTGGGCGAACGCGCCGGCAATGCCGCGCTGGAAGAAGTCGTGGTCGGCTTGAAGCAGTTATACGGTTTCGAAACCGGTGTCGATTTACGCAATTTTCCGGAATTGTCGCACCAGGTGGCGACGGCTTCCGGCGATACCATCGGCAGCCGCAAAAGTCTGATCGGCCGCGACGTGTTCAGCCACGAAGCCGGCATCCACGTCGACGGCCTGTTGAAAGACCCCGCCAACTACCAAGGCGTCGATCCGGCTTTGGTCGGCCGCAGCCACCGACTGGTGCTGGGCAAACATTCCGGCAGCCAGGGCGTGATGCACGCCTACCGGCAACTCGGTATCCAGATTAACCGCTGGCAGGCCGGCCGCCTGCTGCCGCTGATTCGCGAATTCGTCAGTCTGCACAAACGCGAACCGCAATCCACCGATTTGAACCAGTTCTTACACAGCCTATAGCGAGGTGTGCGATGAGTAGTAACCGCCAACAATCAGTCGTGAAAACCAGCAGTAAAGTCGAAGCGCCGATCGCCAATCCGGCCCAACGCGAGCTGCCGGACGAGCGTTATCCGGGCACCTTCTTCCGGGTGCCGGGCGTGCCGATGCCGGGCAAAACCACCTGGAGCTTGGCAAAATGATGTTGTTCTCGCCGTCGCGGCTTGCGGCCAAGCCCAGCCTTTGGCAGGACTGGCGCGAAGACGTGGCGTGCGTTTTCGCCCGCGATCCGGCCGCCCGCAACGTATTCGAAGTATTGTTCGCCTATCCTGGCGTACACGCGGTGCTGATCTATCGGGTAACCCACCGGCTCTGGCTGGCGGAGTGGAAATTCGCGGCGCGCTTCCTGGCGGCCTTCGGCCGCTGGTTGACCAACGTCGATATCCATCCCGGCGCGACGATAGGCAAACGTTTCTTCATCGACCACGGCGCCTGCGTCGTGATCGGCGAGACCGCCGAAATCGGTAACGATGTGACCATGTACCACGGCGTCACGCTGGGCGGTACCACCTGGCACAAGACCAAGCGCCATCCGACTTTAGGCAACAACGTGTTGGTCGGCGCCGGCGCCAAGATTCTGGGCGCGATCACGTTGGGCGACAACGTCCGGGTCGGCGCCAACTCGGTAGTGGTCAAGGACGTGCCGCCGTGCTGCACCGTGATCGGCATTCCGGGCCGGATCATTCAGCAAAAAGGCGTCAAGATTCAGGACCCGCGCGGCATCGATCTGGACCACCACTTGGTGCCGGACCCGATCGGCAAGGCCATCAATTGTCTGGTCGAGCGCTTGGACGAGCTGGAACACAACCAGAAGCGTTTCGTCGTTGCGGAAGATACCTGCGGCAGTTGCGAAGCGGAAGGGGTGTGCCACGGCGACGAGGTGGTGCAATTGAAGCAGGCGGCAGGTGGCAATTAATGGATTTGCTGCAGTTCGAAGCCGAGGATTTGTATTACGAGCAGGAAGACAGCCCGGAAGTCCAGGCATTGATTAAGTACGCCTCCGAGCGTTACGCGACCGGCGAAGCCGAGTTGCCGCTGTTGCAAGCGTACTTGCGGGCACCGGAGTCGTTGAACGTGCTGGTGTCGTTGAACCGGTTTTACTACTACCAGCACCGCTTGCAGGAAGCGTTACTGATCTCGGAAAAAGCGTTGGAACTGATCCGGCCCGGCATCGGTTTCCCGGCAGACTGGCGCCAGGTCGATCTGGGCCTGATTAGCGATGCGCCGAAGGAGTCGTTGACCCGGATTCGCTTGTATTTATTTACGTTGAAATCGGTCGGTTTTTTGAACATGCGCCTGGAAAATCTGGAATTGGCCAAAGCCATCTTCGAAAAGCTGGTGGCGCTGGACGACATGGACCGGATCGGCGCCAAAGGCTTGCTGGAACTGGTGGTCCGCCGCCAGGAAGCCGACGAAGGAATTTTCCGTTTGTTCGGGTGAGCGACGCCCGGAACGAACGCCAAACCGCGCTGGGCGCCGCCCATGCCGCACAATTGAGCCGAAGGTGATAGCCATGAAAAAACAGCAGAAATCCGATCCATTCCTGGCCCAGACCGCGGTAATGCTGGTGGTTTTAATCGTGGTATACGCGCTGGGCGAACAACCCGCCAACCTGGATCACCTGATAATGAGGTAATGAGATGACTTTTTTGGAAGAAATGGAAGAAATGGAGTCGGCCGAGGACTTTCTGTTGTATTTCGGTTTGGAATACGACGCGACTGTGGTCCACGTCAACCGGCTACATATATTGCAGCGGTTCCACGACTATTTGAGCCAAGCCGGCGCCAGCATGCCGGAGGACGAGGACGCCCAGCGCGAAATCTACAAAAAGCTGCTGCAACGGGCTTACAGCGATTTCGTCCAGTCCGACGCCCAGACCGAAAAGGTGTTTAAGGTATTCAAGATGATGGAACCGCAAACCGTGTTCGTATCGCTGGGCGACATCAAAACATGATAGAAGAACGATACGACGAAGAACGCTTCGAGTTCGGCGAGGCGGTGCGGGTCACCCGCAACGTGCGCAACGACGGTACCTATCCGGGCCGGGAAATCGGCGATCTGCTGATTCGCCGCGGTAGCGTCGGCCACGTCATCGAAGTCGGCACTTTTTTGCAGGACCAGGTGATTTACACGGTACATTTTCTGGATCACGGCAAAATGATCGGCTGCCGGGCCGAAGAGCTGATTTCGGCCGATGCGCCGTGGAATCCGAGCCGCTTCGAATTCCGCGACAAAGTCAGATGCAACCGCGATCTGCCGACTGCAGACGGCGTGATCGCCAGCGGCACGGAAGGCGAAGTGCTGAAGATTTTGCGCGAGCGCGAGCCCTTGCTGTACCACGTGCGGTTTCCGGGCAAGACCATGCAGGTACCGGAAATCGTATTGGACCCGGCCGACCCGGCCAATTTTCGCGAACCGGAGGAGTAGCATGAATCAAGCCTCTGAAGCCGTAATCGAACCTTACACCTTGTTGCGGGCCTCGTTGAGCCTGTTCAAAAAGTCGCCGGCGGAACTCGAGCAATTGCAGTTGCGTCAGGTCGAGGTGCAGGCCAAGAACGAATTCGAAATCGAGAGCCGGGTGCTCAGTTCCGCAGAAGCGGCCGGCGTCGTGGTGTCCGATATCGAACTGGAGCGGGCTTACCAGGAGATCCGCGGCCGCTTCGACGACGAAGACGCGTTTTTAGCGGCACTGGCCGCCAACCGGCTGGATGTCGATCAGTTAAGGGCCGCGTTGAGCCGGCAATGCAAGGTCAATACCGTGCTGGAGCGGGTCGCGGCGCGGGCGCCTAAGGTCAACGAGGTGGAAATCGGCATCTTTTACCACTCGCATCCGGAAAAGTTTCACAAGCCCGAGCAGCGTTCCGCTCGGCATATTTTGATCAGCATCAACCCGGATTACCCGGAGAACACCCGCGATAACGCCCGGCGCCGGATCGAGGAAGTTCTGGAAACGCTGAAACGCAAGCCGCATAAATTCGCCGATTTGGCGTTGAAACATTCGGAGTGCCCGACCGCGATGCAGGGCGGCGAATTGGGTGTCGTGACCAAAGGCGTGTTATACCCGGAACTGGACCAAGCCTTGTTCGGCTTGAAAGAACAAGCCATCAGCGAGGTGCTGGAATCCGAAATCGGGTTTCATGTGATCCAATGCCTGAAGATTGTCCCCGCCGAGACGATGTCGCTGAAAAAAGCCACGCCGAAAATTCAGCAGATCATGCAAGACCGTTACCGCCGCAATTGCCAGCGTACTTGGCTGGCCAGTCTACCCGCCGCCACTAGGAGTGCCTAACATGACAAAAGAACCGAAACATTGCTCGTTTTGCGGTATTGAAGCGTCGGCCTCCGTGCCGATGATTGCCGGCACCGAAGGCTATATCTGCGAGGCTTGCGTGATGCTGGCCAGCCAGGTCGTCTCCAGTTGGGGCAAGAAAAAGGAGCTGGCCGACATGCAGGGGCCGCTGCCGAAGCCGGCCGAAATGAAGGCGATGCTGGACCAGTACGTGATCGGCCAGGATCTGGCCAAGGAAATCCTGTCGGTCGCGGTCTACAACCACTACAAACGCTTGAAACACGTCGGCAGTAAAACCGGCGGTTTGGGCGAGGCCGACCAAAGCGTCGAAATCGGCAAATCCAACATCCTGATGATAGGCCCGTCCGGCACCGGCAAAACCTTGCTGGCTTCGACCTTGGCCAAGATCGTCGGCGTGCCGTTTGCGGTGGCCGATGCGACCACGTTGACCCAGGCCGGCTACGTCGGCGACGACGTCGAAAACATCCTGGTGCGCTTGCTGGACGTGGCCGACGGTCAGATCAGCAGGGCGGAGTGGGGCATCGTTTATATCGACGAGGTGGATAAAATCGCCCGCAGCCCGGAACAAGCCTTCGGTACTCGCGACGTGTCGGGCGAAGGCGTGCAACAGGCCTTGCTGCGTCTGGTCGAAGGTTCGCAAGTCAAAGTACCGACCAAGGGCCGGCGCAAGGACCACAACGGCAGCGACTCGGTGATGGTCGATACCGGCAACATTTTGTTCATTGCCGGCGGCGCCTTTCCGGGTTTGGAAAAACATGTCGAGAAACGTTTGCAGCCGCCGAAAACGGCGATCGGTTTTCACGCCGAAGTCAACAATCCGAACGACAAGCCCAGCCTGGAACAGATGTTGAACGCGACCCAGCCGGACGATTTGAAACGCTTCGGCCTGATTCCGGAATTTATTGGCCGTTTCCCGGTGCTGGCGCCGCTGGAACCGCTCGATGTCGATGCCTTGATCCAAGTGTTGACCGAACCGAAAAACGCGCTGGTCAAACAATACCAACAGTTGTTCGCCTTCGACGAAGTCGAGCTGGAGTTCACCCAGGACGCCCTGGTCGAAATCGCCGAGAAAGCCATCGCCCGCAATACCGGCGCCCGCGGTCTGCGCGGCATCATGGAGCACGTGCTGCGCAAAACCATGTTCGAACTGCCGTCCCGCACTAACGTCAAGCGCTGTATCGTCAACGCCGAAGTGATCCGCGGCGAAGGCGAGATTCAGGTGGTGGAACGGGACGGCGTTGCTGACGGCGGGGATTTGAAGCGGTTGTCGGGTGGGGAGTGATTTCCTTTCTTTCGATGTTGTTGGGGGTAGTGTCGCTGTCGCGACGGATGGTTTGTAAGTCGGGTCTCGGCCCGACAGCCGAGTAACTTTTCTTTGTTTGGCCTCGGCAATTGCTCCTGCATTGCTCTACCTCCTGCATCCATGCAGTCGAAAGAAAAGTCACCAAAAGAAAGGCCACCCGGATGCCGCTTTTGATCCTGCGCTCCGCAGTGTTTATCGAGGGTCGGCCCGAAGGGGCTTCCCAGCCCCTCCGCCGACGCGCCGCATCCTTGCGACGCCCCTTCGGGCTGTTCTCGATAAACACTGCGGTGCTCGGCGCGGCATATGGAAATGAGTGGTGTTATTGGTGCGATGAGTTTGTTTTTTGCATGTTGGGTTTAGCTTTCGGCGGTAACTTTGGTGAAACCGCATTGGATCAAAATGTTAGGTTTCGATGGACTCGAATCGGTTTTGAAATGCTTGCTGGGGTTACTCCCGTTTGCCGCGCCGAGCACCGGAGCTTTTGGACGGATTAGCCCGTTAGGGGCGCCGCAAGGAAGCGGCGCGTTGCCGAAGGGGCAGGAGCCCCTTTCGGCAACCCCGTTCAAAAGCGAGGAGCGCAGGAAAAAAGCGGCATCCGGGCCGCCTTTTCTTTGGATACTTTCTTTTGGCGGAGCAAAAGAAAGTATCTCGCCTTCGGGTGCGAGAACCCGATTAAAACAGCTTCGCGATAGCGAAACCTTAATTGAAAATTGAAAAGTGAACCCCCCCTATGAGCGTCAAAGAAAAAATCCTGCAACAACTCGCCGATAACCCGGTGATTATTTACATGAAAGGCGTACCCAGCGCGCCGGAGTGCGGCTTTTCCGCCAAAACGGTCGCGATTCTGAACCAGACCAAGATTCCTTACGCCTATGTCAACGTGCTGCAAGCGCCGTTCATTCGGGAGAAATTGCCGTCGATTTCCAAATGGCCGACCTACCCGCAAGTGTTCATCAACGGCGAGTTGATCGGTGGCGCCGATATCGTCGAGGCGATGCATAACGACGGCAGCCTGTTGCCGAAGTTGCAGGCCGCCGTTAAGCCGGCCGCAGACGCCGCGGCCAGCCAAACCATTACTCATTCCGAAGTCGAGGCGCTGATTCTGGCCGAATATCCCGGCGCGAAAATCGCCATCGAGGGCCAAGGTTGCGATTTAAACATCACCGTGGTCAGCGATTTGTTCGCCGAGCAGCCGATGATCAAACAACACCAGGGCGTGATGGCGACGCTGAGCGAGCCGCTGGCTTCCGGCCGGCTGCATGCCGTCACGTTGAAAACCCATACCGCAGCCGCCTGGGCCGCGCTGCAACCGGCGGCGAATCCCGGCCTGCTGCAAATCCAAATTTAATTCGTTTAACAAGGAGCACATACCATGGCTAAAGTAGGCATCTTCTTTGGAACCGACACCGGCAACACCCGCAAATTCGCGAAAACCATTGCCAGCAAACTGGGCGATGTCGCCGACAAACCGGTCAACATCAACAAAGCCAGCGTCGACGATTTGCTGGCCTACGACGTGCTGATCCTGGGCTCGCCGACCTATGGCGAAGGCGAACTTCCGGGCCTGAGCGCCGGCCACGATAATGAGAGCTGGGAAGAGTTTTTGCCGACCGTGGCCGGTGCGGATTTTTCCGGTAAAACCGTGGCGTTGTACGGTTTGGGCGACCAGGAAGGCTATCCCGGCCATTTCGTCGATGCGTTGGGCTTTTTGTACGACGCCTTCGCCGATGCCGGCGCCACCATCGTCGGCATGACCAGCAAGGAAGGCTACGAATTCAAAAAATCCAAAGCCTTGCTGGGCGACCAGTTTGTCGGTTTAGCCTTGGACGAAGACAACCAAAAAGAGCTCAGCGAAGGCCGCTTGAACGCCTGGTTGGAGTCGATTTCCTCGGCCTGGGCCTAAGTCGAGCTTGCCATGATCGAAGAAGCGGCCGTCGTCACCCGCATCGGCGCCGACGGCCGGACCTGGATCAAAAGCCTGCAAACCAGTGCTTGCAGCGGCTGTATGCAACAGCAGTCCTGCGGCACTGCGACGCTGGCGAAAGTCCTGCCCAAACGCGAATTCGCGGTCGATTCCGATATTGCGCTGCAAGCCGGAGACCGCGTCGTCGTCGCTATCGACGACGGCCATTTGCTGCTGACCTCACTGATCCTGTACTTGCTGCCGTTGCTGATTATGCTCGGCGGGGTGGGTTTGGCTCAGGCTTGTCTGCCGCCGCCGCACAATACCGATTATCTGCCCGAAATTGCGTTAACCAGCCTGTTGGCCGGTTTCGCGCTGATCAACCGTTGCCAGAACCTGTTGCTGCTGCATCTTTGTTTCAAACCGCAAATCCTGAAAAAGCTGCCCGCCGCTTGAGGGCTAGGTTGTCGGATCGGCGACAATCCTCGGGCATTGTTGTCGGCTTGTCGTAAATCTCCACTGCCGTAATTCGCCGGCAATCCGCGCCCGGCCCGCAAACCCTGATTAGACCTTGCATTCGGTAAGGTAAATTTCTATGGCATTGATTTTGCAAATAATTGCTCGAAAACCACTGGGCTTTCAAGAGGGCGACAGGCGAGTGCCAGCGCCTGCCGCCATTGTGTTTATGGCGAAATCTTCGAGGTGATGAGATGAGCGAAGTTTTACTGGTTGGTTTGATCATGGTGATCGTCGCGGCATGCGCGTTTGCACCGTTGGGTTGCTTTTTGTCGGCATACGCCAAAGCGAAACAGGCCGAGGACGGCAATCCGTCAGCCCATGGCGGCATCGCCAAACCCGTGGTGCCTGAGGACTCCATCCTGAGACGGCATTTTCTAGCGCAATTGCAAAGCGAGATCGAGGCGGCATTGTTTCCGCGGCCGACCGATTCGATGCTACAACGCCACTACGACAGCCTGGTGGCGGCGAAAGTCGAGAGCCGGCTGCAGGCTTTGGGTAAATAAACTGCCATAATTCGGCGCCGGTACCGAGGCGCAGCGCGCTTCCGGTACCGGCGTCCTTGTCCGGGCCAATCTGCCCGCAGTATTTTCTGGCGTTTTGGCCCGAGCTTTGGCGAGAATAGGCCGCATCCCGATCCAATCTTTCGAAAAATGCCGAACTCTTCCGATTATGCCGCGCTGTGGCTGACGTTTCAGGTCGCCGGTCTGGCGACAGTATTGCTGTTATTGCTGGGTACGCCGTTGGCCTGGTGGCTGGCGCGGACAAGCTCGCGCTGGAAAGGTGCGATCAGCAGCATCGTGGCTTTACCGTTGGTATTGCCGCCCAGCGTGTTGGGATTTTATTTGTTGGTGTTGATGGGGCCGGCCGGCCCTATCGGTAAATTCACCCAATGGCTCGGCGTCGGCACCTTGCCGTTCAGCTTCGGCGGTTTGGTCACGGCGTCGGTGTTGTATTCGTTGCCGTTCGTGGTGCAGCCTTTGCAAAATACCTTCCTGGCCATCGGCAACGGACCGTTGGAAGCCGCCGCAACGGCCGGCGCCGGGCCGCTGGACCGGTTTTTCTCGGTAGCCTTGCCGTTGGCCAAGTCCGGGTTTTTGACGGCCGGCATCCTCGGTTTTACCCATACCGTCGGCGAATTCGGCGTGGTGTTGATGGTCGGCGGCAATATTCCCGACAAGACCCGGGTGGTATCGGTGCAGATTTATAACCACGTCGAGGCGCTGGAATACGGCCAGGCCCATTGGCTGGCCGGCGGCTTATTGATTTTTTCGTTTCTGGTGTTGTTGGCGTTGTACTCGACCCAATCCGTGCAGCCTTTGGGCCGGTCCGCCAAATGAACGCATCCGAGTTGAAAGCCCGCTTCAAGCTCAGTTACGGCGAGTTTGCGCTGGATTTGGATTTAAGTTTGCCGGCCGCCGGCGTTACGGTGTTCTTCGGCCATTCCGGTTCCGGCAAAACCACGTTGCTGCGCTGCATTGCCGGCCTGGAACGCGCGCCGCTCGGTTATTTACGCATCGGCGACACGCTGTGGCAGGACAGCGCACGCGGCGTGTTTCTACCGACCCACCGGCGCAATCTGGGCTACGTGTTCCAGGACGCCAATTTGTTCCCGCATCTGAGCGTGCGCTGCAATCTGGATTATGCGGTGCGGCGCATGCGTTGCCGGGAACGGAAGATTTCGTTGGAACAAGCCATCGAATTGTTAGCGATTGCGCCGTTGCTGGCGCGCATGCCGGATCGGCTGTCCGGCGGCGAGCGCCAGCGGGTGGCGATTGCCCGCGCCTTGGCGGCCAGCCCGGATATTCTGTTGATGGACGAACCTTTGGCGGCCTTGGACGATGAACGCAAACAGGAGTTTTTGCCGTATCTGACCGGCCTGCAGCAAAACCTGCGGATTCCGATTCTGTACGTCACCCATTCCCGGCACGAGGTCAATCGCCTGGCCGACCATTTGCTGGTGATGGCGGCCGGCAAAGCCGTGGCCTGCGGCCCGTTGGCCGAGACGCTGACCAGTCTGGACGGCCCGCTGGCCGCGGACCGGATGGCGGCCAGCGTCTGGCAGGGCCGGTTACTGGGCCACGAAGCCGAGTACCATTTGAGCCATGCCGAGTTTGCCGGCGGCAATTTGAGCCTACCTTACCTGGATGCGGCGCCGGGCAGCCCGGTACGGATCAGGATTTACGCGCGCGACGTCAGCATCGCGTTGCAACCGCCGCAGGCGTCCAGCATTCTCAACGTGCTGCCGGCCCAGGTGCGTGCGGTTGCCGATCTGGGCCAGGGCCAGACTGTGGTGCAATTAGCGCTGGGCGGCGAAATTCTGCTGTCGCACGTCACTCAAAAATCGGCGGCATTATTGAATCTGCAACCGGGGATGGCGGTGTTCGCCCAAATTAAGGGGACTTCTATAGTCGGCTAGGTCGGCGAATCGTTAGCCCATCGCCGGCGGTTTCGTTGCCGTAACCGGACTTGCCGTTCGGTTGCGGCCGCTAAACCGATCCGCTGCGCAGGATGAGCGTTGGATTTGCCGCAAGCTTCCGTCTAAATAATCTGCTATTTTTCGATTAAATAATTCGCGGAATAAATCGCCGCGTAACCGTCTATTTTAGGCTGGATAAAAATTTGAGTTGCTTAAATAAACTGGCTTAGAATCGATACCAAATAATAACAACTGAAGGGTTATTGGCATGCAAAAAATCATCATAAAACACTTGGCGGGATCTAAGGCAAACCAAACCGATGGTTACGAATTGCCGATACAGGAATTGATTTTTGGCAGAGAAACTAACTGCCAGGTCATGTTCGACCCGGAGAAAGACGATTTAGTCAGCCGAACCCATTGCAAAATTACCGTTCAAAACGAAAACCAGTTTTGGCTGACCGATTTGAACAGCCGTAACGGCACCTTGGTCAATAACGCGAAAATAACCGCGCCGCAGCAAATATATGCCGGCGACGTGGTCGAACTTGGTAAAGGCGGCCCTAAATTCGTGTTCGACCTCGATCCGCGGCCGCCCGCTGCCGCCAAGGCCACCCGTTTCGGCGATGCGCCGTCCCCCGTTGCCGCGACCCGGGAAGTCAGGGTCGAACCCAGTTTGGATGCGTTGGCCGGCATCCCCAAAACCAGCGCTACCAACGTCTCTGCGGAAAATGCCGAGCCGCCGCGTACTATCGGCCGTAATACCGTGGAGCGGCTGATTACTCAGGCCGAAACCAATAGCCGTAAAAAGATGATCAATATCGGCGCCGGTATTATCGGCGTGATTGTGGCGATATCCGGTTTTCTGGCCTTCCAAAACTACCAAAGCAAAGCGGAACTGCAGTCGGAATTGGATAGGAGCAAAGTGGAGCAAGGCAAGCAGATCGCCGAATTAAACGCCAATAAGGCGTTGAGTTCGTCGGATATTTTCAAAAGTTTCGGCAATGCCACCGTATTTATCGAGTCGAGCTGGAAATTGATTCATATTCCCACCGGCAAGCAAATCTTTCAAAAAGCCGGTTGCGTAACCAAAGCGGGGAAATGCATCACCGAATCCCGGCCTTGGTATATTTATATCGACGGCACCGTAGAACCGTTTTTGGATATCGACAGCGGTCTGCCTATCGGCGAATCGGGTTCCGGCTCCGGCTTCGTGGTCGAACCCGGCGGCTTTATTTTGACCAATCGCCATGTGGCGGCCAGTTGGCTTACCCAAAACCGCAATTTCAGTTTTCCGGGCTTTTTAGTGGTGTGCGGCGACGAGAATTGCAGCAAGCACGAGATCGCCGAATTGCGATACGAAAAGGACAACAAGTACATCGCGTCGCTGAACAGTTGGGTGCCGTCGAAATCGAAAATGCTCGGAAAAAAACCGTTACACGGCAAAATCGTCGAGGGCCGTAACGATTATCTAGATGTGACCTTTCCGAAGACCGGTTTGCGCATCCCGGCGCATCTGGTCCGGGTTTCCGACAGTGCGGACGTGGCGTTGATTAAAGTCGATGTACCGCAAAGCCTGCCGGTGGTGCAAATGAGTTCCGAGGATGCGGTTACGGCCGGCGATGCGATTACCGTGATGGGCTATCCGGGCGTTTCGCCGGACGTTGCCGTGAAGATGAGCTCGCAAGACCCGTTCAACCGCGAAGGCGAATGGCGGCAAATTCCCGATCCGACCGTAACCGGCGGCAATATCGGTAAAGTGATACAGGGGTCGGCGACGACCATGTCCGATTCGGTGAACGGCTATTTCAGCGAGATGGGCGACGTCTACCAGTTGACAGTAAACGCCACCGGCAGCGGCAATAGCGGCGGCCCGGTATTCAACGACAAAGGCCACGTTATCGGTATCTTTACTTCGAAGCGCACCGACAACTCGGGCACGGTGATTTCGTTCGCGGTCCCGATCCGGCACGGCCAGGAAATCATGGGCGTGCACAAACTGGTGCAATGACGCCGATGAAAAAGTTGTGGTCGGCATGGTTCGACAAGCCGAAAGCGTCCCGTTACCGGAACCTGGCCGAGCCGATAGCGGATTATTTTCCGGAAATCGGCCTGTTGTCGGACGCCGGCGTCGTGCGCTCCAGCAATCAGGACCACATCGGTTGCATTCGCTTCGCCAACGACCGCAACCTGGTGGCCGTGATTGCCGACGGCATGGGCGGCCACCAAAGCGGAGAGATTGCCAGCCGCATCGCCGTCGAAGTGTTTCAGAAAAATTTCTCCGGCTATTTGCGCAACGCCGATTGCAGACAAGCGTTGCTCAAGTGTTTTGCCGACGCCAATGCCGAAGTGTTCCGCTCCGGCCAAGCTTTGGCCGAAAACCACGGCATGGGTACCACGCTGGTGGCGTTGGCGGTGATCGACGGCTTGGCTTATTACGGCAACACCGGCGATAGCCGGCTCTACCTGTGCCGGTCCGGCCAGGTTCGCCAGTTATCTCAAGACCACACCGTGGTCGCCGAACTGCTGAGTGCCGGCTTGATCAGCGCCGAATCGGCCGCCAACCACCCCGACCGCAACGTAATTACCTGCGCGATCGGTACCCGCCAGACCACCAAAGCCGACATCGCGGACATAGCGCTACCGATCGAGATCGGCGATTGTTTCGTCTTGTGTTCGGACGGTTTGTACGATCTGGTCGGCGATGGCGAAATCGCCGAAATCAGCGCCGCCCGTCCGGCACAGGAAGCGTGCAAGGTATTGGTCGATTTGGCCAATCAGCGCGGCGGCTACGATAATATTTCGGTGGCTGTCGTCAAAATAACCGAACAAAAAACCCAAGCCGCCAATTCCCCTATCACCCGCGTATAAGCTCCGGAATACTATGGACCAAATCGACAATTACAAAATCGTCGAAAAGATCGGCGAAGGCGGTATGGGCGAAGTCTATAAAGGCGTCGACGTAATGCTGGAACGGGAAGTCGCGATCAAGTTGTTGCGGCCGGAGTTGAGTTCCCGGGAGGATATCGTCAACCGCTTCAGATCGGAGGCGGTGGCGCTGGGGCGGTTAAACCATTCGAACATCGCCGTGGTTTATAACTTCGGCAAGTTGCCGGCCGGGCAGTTTTATATGGCGCTGGAGTTTGTCCACGGCGACACTCTGGACGCGGTGATAAAACGTTCAGGCTCGTTGCCGTGGCAAAAAGCGGTCAAGTACGCGCTCGGCATTTTGGAAGGCCTGGACCACGCCCACGGCTTCAATATCGTCCACCGCGACATTAAGCCGGCGAATATCGTCGTCACCAACCACGATACGGTCAAAATACTGGATTTCGGCATTGCCAGAATCCTGGAAACCGCCAGGCTTACCCGGGTCGGCCATTTGGTCGGCACCTTGGAATACGTCTCGCCGGAGCAAATTCAAGGCAAGGATACCGACGCCAAATCCGATATCTATTCGGTCGGCGTGGTGCTATACGAAATGCTGACCGGGCATATCCCGTTCGAAAAGGAAACCGAATACGACCTGATCAAATCGCAAATCGAGGAAAAGCCGAAAGCTCCGCATACGCTATGCGGCAATATTCCGCCGAAATTGGAAAAGCTGGTGCTGAAAGCCTTGGAGAAAAACCCGGACAAACGCTTTGCCAGCGCCAGAGAATTTTGCGATGCGCTGATTGCCGTCTCCAACGAATGTGCAGATTCGACGCGGGCGGCGCCCGCTCGCCTGCCGTCAAACAAGTTATGGGGTTTTTGCCGGGAATATCCGGGCCCGGTATTTCTGCTTGCACTGTTGGCTTTCGGCTTGATCTATTTCTTATGGATGCAACTGGGCGCCGCCGATTTTGCGAAACCGCCCGACGTCGCCACAGTGTCGGCGTCGCAACCTCCTGCGGCGCTGGCGCCGCTTGCCGGCAACGATGGCGCGGCTGGCGGCACTCCGGACCAGGACCCGAATAAAAAGCCGGATACCGGCGAACGCTTGCCGCCACCGCCGATCGTGCCGATCCAGCCGGTTGCCGAAAGCCCGTTGGATGGTGCACGTTTACCGGCGCCGGCTAAAATCGGCGCGGTTTCCGCTGCGGAGGACAACAAAGCCAGAGTAAAACCTCCCGCGCCGGCCAAGCCCAAGAAAGAGCGGAGAATTGCCGACGACGATCCCGGTATCGGCCGGGCGGCCGACAATTTTTTCAACTAATCCACGTAAAGTCGTTTTAAGGAACTAGTCATGAAAAATACCTTGATTGTTTCGGCCACCATCGTTTCGTTGCTCAGCGGTTGCGCCGGTATGTCCAAAGGCCAACAAACCGCCCTGGGCGGTGTCGGCGGTTGTGCCGCAGGTGCCGCGTTGGGCATTTTGTTGGGCGGCGGCGCAAAAAACGCGGCGATAGGTTGCGGCGCCGGTGCGGCCTTGGGCGCGGCGACAGCTTACATGTTAGCGAACGATCCCTACACCCAGTCCGTCACGCAGCAGGCGAATGCCTGGCAACAGGAAACCGGCGCCAGTACCGAAGTCGTGAAAGCCTCGCAAGTCGTCGAGAACGGCCAGAACGTGCAACGCATCGACTCGCAAAAAGTCGTGGTTCCGAACGAAAAAATGGTTTCCGGTAAACATTTGGCGCCGAAAGCCAAACAGCAGTTGGTCAATGCGAAAAGCCAGTCGGCGAAAGTGGGAGGTAACGTGCACGTCATCTGCCCGGCCAGTGCGACCAAGACGGTGTTGAACGATATCAGCAATACCGGCGTGACCTACACCCAAGAGCCGACCATGCAGAACGGTTACGTCGTCGTAATGTCCCGCAACAACGAAGGCGTGCCGCTGTAACCGATAGCGCCGCCAGCGCCGCGTAATCGGCAGCGAAATTAGCCGGCCGGCAACCGGTCCGCAACCGAAGCTGCCGCCGGCGTGGAAATCGGCTACTCTTTGCCGGAATTTTCGCCGAAGGCGGTTACGAGGTAGCGATGGAAGACGACAAAACCGTACTGATGCGTTCGAAGCCGGCAGCCGCGCAGGCCGATCCGGATCGGACTTTGCTGGTCGGGGCGAATAGGTTGGCGGCCAGTTTAGTGGACGCTGCCGGCCGTAGCGTCGCCGGTTATACCTTTACCGGGGATTTTCGCGTCGGCCGCTCCGCCGACAACGATATCGTAATCCAGGACCCGGCGGTCAGCCGCCACCATTGCGCAATCAAATTTAATGGTGGCGGTTGGTGGTTGCACGATCTGAACAGCAGCCACGGCGTGTATCTGGAGGGGCTGCGGGTTCCGGGCAAAGTCAAATTGGCGCTACCGGCGACGATAGGTTTCGGCCCGGCACTGTTCGGGCTGAAGCTCAACGACCCCACCGCCCAACAGAAGCCGGTATTGCCGCAACCGGGCGCCGTCGCCGCAGTCATGCCGGCCGAGTCGCAACCGCCGCAGCATGGTCAATCCCGCCCGCAATTGACGCCCGAGCAAATCCGTAACCGGCTGTTGTCGGAGCAGGAGTCGGAAGACATGGGCGACTATACCCGCATGGTGCGCGGCTTTATCCGCGAGGACAGAACCGTCCGCACCAAAAGTTACAAGAAATGGATCTGGTCGCTGGCCGGTTTGCTGGTGTTGGTCGCCGGTTTGGCGGTGTACCAGCGGTTTGCGTTGGACAATGCCCGGACGCTGGCGATCAACATGTTCTACGACATCAAGACGTTGGAGGTCAGCCTGTCGCAAGCCGACATTCGTTTGGAGCAAAGCGCGGAAACCTTGGCCCAAACTCTGGCCGCGGTCAACGACGAAAAATTGCGGGTGTCGCAGGAACGGATCAAGGAAGAGCAATTGCGCATCCAGCAGGAAAAGAAACGTCTGGCCGAAGAGCGCGAGCGGTTGAAGGCGATGAAAGTCAAATACCAAGCCTATCTGCAGCAAGTCGATTTCCTGCGGCTGAGTTTTCCGACCGACGAGGAATACGAGCGGGAATTGGTGACGCGGGTGGCGCGCGGTTTCGGCGAAAGCGAACTGGAAGTGCCGGAAGAGTTCGTGGCCAAGGTCAAGCAATACATCGACAACTGGAAAAACAGTTCCCGCCTGCAACTGGCGGTTCGTAACCTGGAAACCAACCAATATGCGCCTATCGTATTGAGCGAGCTGGAAAAGGAAGGCTTGCCGGCATACTTTCTGTATCTGCCGTTGCAGGAAAGCAATTACGACAGCAAAGCGGTCGGTCCGGAAACCCGTTTCGGCATCGCCAAGGGCGCTTGGCAGTTTTTAGCGACGACCGGCCAGGATTACGGCTTAGTTCCGGGGCCGTTGGCTAATACCCGCGATTACGACGAGCAGGACGCCCGGTTCGACTTCAACCAGGCCACCCGCGCCGGCGCCAAATATTTGAAATACATTTACGGTACTCAGGCCCAAGCTTCGGGCTTATTGGTCATGGCCAGTTACAACTACGGCCACAACAAGGTACGCAGCATGGTGGAAAACATGCCGGACAATCCGCGCGACAAGAATTTCTGGAAATTCATCCAGCAATACGAAATTCCGGCCGAGACCTACGATTACGTGTTTTACATCGTCTCCGCCGCCGTGATCGGCGAAGACCCGAAGCATTTCGGCTTCGATTTCAAACCGCCGTTGCTGGCGGCGCTGCCGTTACCGGGCTAGCGGCGGCGCAATTGACTAATTTTGCACCGCCGCCGGCCTTGGTGGTTTAAGCCGCTACGGCTGCCGCTTGGACCGATTGCAGAAAGTCTTGGACATCGGCGTTGATCAATTCGAATCCCATCCGCTCGCTGAAGCGTTTTTCCTTGTCGGTCGGATTTTTGCGGAGGAACCAGCCTTTCGGTTCGCTGGCACCGTAAACGATGTCGCTCATCACCATCCGCTCCGAGTCGCGGTTCAGCGGCAAACCGAGCAACAGGTATTTTTTGCCGGTGCGGTATTCCTTCAGAAAATCCGGAATCGCAAAGCCGCCCATCAGCTCGGTAATGTAGTCGACGTAATCGGCATCCGAGGCAATATAGTTGGACTCCGGTTTCGGCGTGCCCATCGGCTTGAACAAGATGGGCAGGTTGCGGTCGACTTGCTCCTGGCTGACCTCGAAATAGCCGCTGCCGTCGTAGTGGTAGATTTTAAAGCGGAATGCGGTGCCGACGATGCGGGCGACGCCGACGATCAATGTGTGTTCCTCGTCGGCGTAACTGTCCTGCAATTGGGTGTCGCGGTTGATGTCGACCACGTACTTCGGCCGCCATTCCTGGAGCCAGTCGTGCAGCGCAGCACGGGTGTATTGCGTTTCGCCGTAGGTTTTGTCCAAAAACTGGCTCAGAAAGTTGCGGCCGCGTTTCAGTTCCTGGTTCATCGCCGCGCGCGGAAATTCGTACATCAGCTTGGGAGCCATCGGCTTGCCGCCGTTCATCGCCAGAATCAGGCTGTCGCTGTCGGCCGGCATCGGCTCGCGGGTCAGCTTGTTCTGGGCGTCGAATAACACGCCCGGCCCCAGATACGGAATGACTTGGTTGTCGTACAAGCCGCTTAAAATTTCGGAAAACACATTGCTAGCCATGAAACGCTCCGTCGAAAAGAAATTGATAATTGGCTAAAGCAAGTTTCAATCCAGTTTGCAAGTGGGCTTGAAAGTCGCGGGGCGCCTGGCTTGGGCGGTTTGGCCTCGGTGGAGTGCACGGCAACAACCGTATAAATTTCGGTGAAATTGTCGCAAGTACGACAACCATAATCCGCGCTTGCTGTCGATTGCCGAGCCGGTTCCAGAACGGATGGATGAAACCGAAGGCCGTAAAGCCGCCGTTGACTTCCAACTCGGCGCAGGTCACGAATGAAGCGGCGCCGACGGCCAAGGACAAAGTGGCCTTGGCGACTCGTCCGTCTCGCCGATGCGGCGGAGAAACTCCCCGGCGGGGTTGATCGGAACACCCCATGCCCATCGTCCTGCCTCAATATCGCTGACGATCACCCATTTGCCGGCTGCTGTCAGGACCTGAGCCGTTCCGGTCCCGATGCCTTGGCCGGCCCCGGTAACCAGAGCGATTTTGCCGTCTATACGGGGCGTATGTTTTTTTGAGTAGATGGGCCTGTTATGTCGATTTGATGGTCATCCGATCGACTAGTCGGTAACGAATCGTCTGATTGGCCCGCTAGGTTGCCAAGTGCGCCAGGATGTTCGTTATGAAACACATGTTTTAGTGTTTTTAAAACAGGGGGCACTCAGCGCCCACAACCAGGACGCTTAGAGGCCGAGATTACGTTTCGGTCCCGAGTTATTATTTGCACGGCGACCGTCTTAAGGTCGGCCGACCAGCATGAGGCAAACCCATGACAGACACAATTTTGCTGGGCACCCGCAAGGGCACCGTAATTATTGACCGCTCGTCCGCCGGTTGGCGGCCCCGGCCGATCGCCCATGCCGGGATTCCGGTTTGTTACGCGGCGCGGGATCCGCGCGATGGCACCTTGTGGGCTGCGCTGGATCACGGCCACTGGGGGCCGAAACTGTCGCGTTCGCGCGACGGCGGCGAGACTTGGCAGGACGTGTCGTCGCTGAAGTATCCGGATGGCGCGCGCTATATCGTCAAATATTTGCCGACGCCGGATTTCGATCCCGAAACGCCGGCCGGGCAGCCCGAATATAAAGACGCGACGGTGTTCAAGATCTGGTATCTCGCCTTTGGCAGCGTAGAGCAACCGGGCCGAATTTATGCCGGCACGATTCCCGGCGGCTTGTTCGTCAGCGACGACGGCGGCGACAGTTGGTCGCTGAACCGGCCGTTGTGGAACCACGACAGCCGGGGCGGCGATTTGTTCGCCGGCGAGGCGACCAGCGAAAACCGCTGGGGCGGCACGCCGGCCAGTATCGATTACGGTGTGTTCGAACCGGGTATTCATTCCATCGTCGTCGATCCGCGCGATCCGAACCGGCTTTACGTCGCGGTGTCGTCGGCAGGCGTATTGGAAAGCAGCGACGGCGGCCGAAGTTGGCAAGGCCGGAACCGCGGCTTATTGATGGATTACCTGCCGAATCCGGCAGCGGAATGGGGCCACGATCCGCATTTCATGACTCATTGTCCGGCGCAACCGGATCATCTCTGGCAACAAAACCATTGCGGCGTTTTTTATAGCGAAGACGGCGCGCGAAGTTGGCGCAAAGTTAGTCTGCCGGATGCCGGCGTCCATTTCGGCTTTCCGATAGCCGTTGATGGGCGCGACGGCCGGACCGCCTGGGTGGTGCCGGCGCGGGCGGATTCCGAACGGATGGCGATCGGCGGCGGCCTGTGCGTGGCGAGAACCAGCGACGGCGGCCGGAGCTGGCAAGCGTTTCGGGCCGGCCTGCCGCAGGATCACGCTTACGACATTGTTTACCGGCATGGGCTGGATGTGGCCGGTGATTGCTTGTGTTTCGGCAGCACGACCGGCAACGTCTATTTGTCGGAAGATCGGGGCGAAACCTGGCAATGTCTCGGCAATCACTTTCCGCCGGTTTACTCGGTCCGCTTCGGTTAGCCGCGATGGTCACCGTAAAAATGACCTCGCATCTTTACCGCTTCTTTCCGCTACTGGAGAACCGGGAAATCAGGGTTGCCGCCGGTTCGGTGGCCGATGTTCTGCGAGCGGTGGACCAACTGGCCCCCGGATTTAGCGATTATGTGCTGGACGAACGCGGAGCGCTGCGCCGGCACGTCTATCTCAGTGTCAACAATACCATCCTGGTCGATAGGAAGACTTTAACGGATCGGGTTCCCGAGGATGGCACAGTCTATATTTTTCAGGCGCTGAGCGGCGGTTGATTTTAATGCCAGCCGCCGTACTGCGTGGTCGGGTCGCCGCGGAAACCCGAGGTGGTCTTGTTGGCATCGGGCACGTGCGCGGTTTCTTCGGCCGCTCTGACCATGTTGCCGTGGCTGTAGCCGCCCATGGCCTTGGCCTGTTTGGCGATGGCGGTTGTGGTCGGGTTAATGTCGTATTTGCCGGAGTCGGGATGGATGATCACGCTGACCAGTTCGTCGGCGCCCGAGCCGTAACTCAAAATCAGCGGCAGCGGCGTATTGGCCGGCACCGCTATCTCGAATCGCGGGCTGTTGTTCAATTCGGTGCTGGCGATCAATTTGCCGGCTTCGGAGCGCAATTTAACCTCGCCGGATTTGATCGGGCCGGCGTTGTTGCTGACCGCGCCGGTCAGGCTGGTCGCCCGTAAATGTTGGGCTCCGGCCGGCTTGGCGACGATAGTCTTGGCTTGTTCCTGGCCGCAGCCGGCCAGCAAACCGCCGCTCAACAGCGCCAGCGCCGCGACCGGAAAAATCAGGTGTTTTGGGGGTGTTTTCATGGGGTTCTCCTCCGTTGCCGGCTAAAGATACCCGTTTCGCAGATGGCCGACAAGGCCGCACCGTCGCTCAGATTGCAGTTGAATAATGCCGGTAACGCCGTTATATTGCCTGGCTTTTATACTTGTAAATCAATGCTATGCCATCATTCGACATCGTTTCCGAACTCGATAGCCACGAAGTGACCAACGCCGTGGACCAAGCCAACAAGGAAGTCTCGACCCGTTTCGACTTCAAGGGCTCCAATGCCAATTTCGAACAGACCGACGACGGCATTTTGCTGAAAGCCGAATCCACCTTTCAGTTGCAGCAAATGCTGCCGATTTTGTACGCCAAGATGGGCAAACGCGGCATCGATATTTCGGCGCTGGAGAGCGGAAAAATCACCGATACCGGCAAGACCGCCAGCCAGACCATTGCCTTGAAGCAAGGCATCGGCAGCGATCTGGCGAAGAAAATCGTCAAGCTGATCAAGGACAAAAAAATGAAAGTGCAGGCGGCGATCAACGGCGACAAGGTGCGCGTGACCGGCAAGAAAAGGGACGATTTGCAGGAAGTGATCCAGATGCTGCGCAGCGAGGATCTGGAACAACCGCTGCAATTCAACAATTTCCGCGATTAATCCGGCCGGCACACCGTGGTGGAAGCGCGCATCGGCCATCCGGCACCGCCGTTGGCAATCGGCGAATGGCTGCAAGGCCAGCCAACGCAACTGGCCGACTTGGCCGGCCGCGTGGTGCTGGTGGCGGTATTCCAGGTCAATTGCCCCGGCTGCTTTTTGTATTGCCTGCCGCGGGCGGAGGATTTGCATTGGCGCTACCAGGACCATGGCCTGACGGTGTTGGGCCTGGCCACGGCGTTCGAGGATTTCGACAAAAATACGGTCGGCAATTTACGCTTGTTGCTGGAAAGCGGCCGTGTGATCGGCGAAACCGAAAAACTGCTGAAACAGCATGCGCTACTGCAAGGCGAGCGGCTGCCGTATTCCTTGAGCTTTCCGATGGCGATGGATCGGCTGGCGCCGCAAACGCTTGATAATATCGAGGCCGAGATCGACGCTTTTGTCGGTGAACAACTGCCCGATTTCGAAACTCGCCCGCCGGCGGCACGCCAAGCCATCCGCGCCCGCCTGCGCGCCTATTTCGCGCAGCGGCCGTTCCGTCCGGAAACCTTCGAGCGCTACCGGCTGCAAGGCACGCCGTCGTATCTGTTGATCGATAGGGCCGGCATCCTGCGCGCCAGCCGCTTTGGCGCCTATGACGAGCTGGAAGCCGATCTGACCGGCCTGCTTTAACACCTGCCGGCTGTGGCCGGTTTTTTCCAACCCAAGGATATTTTTTTCGATGACCGAACCGCTGCTGATCGCCAAATCCGCCACCGCCGAATTGCACCTGTTGCCGGCTATGGCCAATCGCCACGGCTTGATTGCCGGCGCCACCGGTACCGGCAAGACCATTACTTTGCAAACGCTGGCCGAGGCCTTTTCCGAGATTGGTGTGCCGGTATTCATGGCCGACGTCAAAGGCGATTTGTCCGGCTTGAGCCGGCCCGGCGGCGGCAACGCCAAGGTCGACGCGCGCCTGGCCGAATTGGGTCTGCCTGCACTGGAACCGGCGGCGGCACCGGTATTGTTTTGGGACGTGTTCGGCGCGAAAGGCCATCCGTTGCGTTCGACCGTGTCGGAGATGGGGCCGCTGTTGCTGGCGCGGATGCTGGATCTGAACGAGGTGCAGAGCGGCGTGTTGACCGCGGCCTTCAAAATCGCCGACGACCACGGCTGGCTGCTGTTGGATTTGAAGGACCTGAAAGCGATGCTGCAATACGCCGCCGAGCATGCATCGGAACTGGCCGACGAATACGGCAGCATTTCCGCCGCCAGCGTCGGCGCGATTCAGCGCGGTTTGCTGCAACTGGAGCACGAAGGCGGCGAAAAGCTGTTCGGCGAGCCGGCGCTGGACTTTAACGACCTGCTGCAAACCGAAGGCGGCCGCGGCGTAATCAATATTCTGGCCGCCGACACGCTATACAACTCGCCGCGGGTTTACGCCACGCTGTTGCTGTGGCTGCTGTCCGAGTTGTTCGAAAATCTGCCCGAAGCCGGCGATTTGGACAAACCGAAACTGGTGTTTTTCTTCGACGAAGCGCATTTGCTGTTCAACGACGCCCCGGCCGCGCTGTTGCAGAAAATCGAACAGGTGGTGCGGCTGATCCGTTCCAAAGGCGTCGGTGTCTATTTCGTCAGCCAGAACCCTTTGGATATTCCGGATGTCATTCTGGGCCAGCTCGGCAACCGGGTGCAGCACGCGTTGCGGGCCTTCACCCCGCGCGACCAAAAGGCGGTCAAGGCCGCCGCCGAGACCTTCCGCAGCAACCCCAAGTTGGATGTCGCTGCGGCCATCGGCGAACTGGGCGTCGGCGAGGCCTTGGTGTCGTTTCTGGAAATTAAAGGCACGCCGGCCGTGGTCGAGCGGGCATTGGTCAAGCCGCCGCGTTCGCGGATCGGTCCCGCCAGCGACGCCGAGCGGCAGCAAACCATCGCTGATTCGGTGATCGCCGGCCATTACGAAAAGCAGGTCGATAGAGAATCGGCTTACGAAATTCTGAAAGGCAAAGCCGTTAGAGAGGTTAAAACCGAGGCTGGCGGCGGTTTCGATTGGGGCGACGTGTTATTGGGCAGCGGCAAGCCTGCTAGCAAACGCAGCCGGCGCTCCGCGGAGACCGTGTTGGAAGCTGCGGCGAAAAGCGCGGCGCGCAGCATCGGCCAGGAAGTCGGCAAGCAAATCATCCGCGGCGTGCTGGGGTCGTTGCTGGGCGGCCGGCGCTAGCGGCAAACATTGCTGACACCACGCTGTCAGCAGGGCTGCTTTAGGATGGCGGCTCTTTTAAACCAATGGAGGAATCTGTCATGAATCAAAATATCGCAACCTGGTTCGAATTGCCCGCCACCGACCTCGGCCGCGCCCAGCAGTTTTACCGTAGCGTGCTGAACGCCAGTTTCAAGCTGGAGGACATGAGCGATATGCAGTTGGCGATTTTCGAGGCCGAAGACGGTGCGGTTAGCGGTATGCTGGTGCAAGGCGAGCACTACCAGCCGTCAACGACCGGAGCAGTGGTCTATTTCAGCGGCGGCGAAGATCTGAGCCAACCTTTGGCTGAAGTCGAGTCCGCCGGCGGCAAAGTGTTGATGCCGAAAACGCCGATACATGACGGCGAATGCGGTTATTTCGCGCTGCTGCTGGATAGCGAAGGCAACCGGGTCGGCTTGTACTCGCCGGCTTAATCCGGCCGGAAACCACTATGCGCAGAGCCGACCGCTTGTTTCAGATCGTTCAGATTCTGCGCAACCGCCGTTTGGTCACGGCCAAAGCGCTGGCCGAGCGCCTGGAAGTGTCGGAGCGCACCATCTACCGCGACATTCAGGTGTTGAGTTTGTCCGGCATTCCGGTCGAAGGCGAGGCCGGCGTCGGATACGCGCTCCGCCACAGCCTGGACGTTCCGCCGCTGATGTTCAGTGCTGCCGAACTGGAGGCGCTGGTGGTCGGCGCCCGTATGGTCAAGACCTGGGCCGGCACCGAGTTGGGCCGTTCGGCGCAATCGGTGTTGGACAAGGTCACGGCGGTGGTGCCGACCGAACTGCGCGACCGGTTGGAGCGTTCCAAATTGTTCGCGCTGCGATTTTCGCCGCGCGAAGATTTGGACGTTACTATGGACATTTGCCGCAACGCGCTGGACGCCAAACGCGTATTGCACCTGGACTACCGCCGCGGCGACGGCGAATTCAGCCAGCGCCGGATCCGGCCGCTGGGGCTGTATTTCTGGGGTAACGTCTGGACCTTGGTCGGCTGGTGCGAATTGCGCGGCGATTTTCGCAATTTTCGTCTGGATCGCATCGAGCGCGCGCTGGTGTTGGACGAAGCCTTCAGCGAAGACGCCGGCCAGACGTTACAAGATTTTATCCGCAGCATGCATTGCCAGCCGCAGTAAACATTCCGTCAATCGCTAAGAATCGGTTTGCCGAATCTCGGCTTTTCTCTATCATGGTGGGTGACGCGGCCGGCGCGGCCGCCATTTTTCGTCACCGTTTCAATCATTATTCCTACCATGACAACAATCAACATCCAACAAATGATGGCCGACAGCGGCGTTGCGTTCGGCACCAGCGGCGCGCGCGGCTTGGTCAGCCAGATGAGCGGCGAAGTCTGTGCCGCTTATACCTTGGCATTTATTCAAGCTTTGAACCTGAGCCGACCCGGCCAGCGCATTGCCCTGGGCATGGATTTGCGGCCGTCCAGTCCGGAGATTGCCCAAGCCTGCGTCGCCGGCATACGCCAGACCGGCTGCGAGGTGGATTTCTGCGGCGTGCTGCCGACGCCGGCGTTGGCGTTGTACGCCCTGGCCGAAGGCATTCCGGCGATCATGGTCACCGGCAGCCACATTCCGTTCGACCGCAATGGCATCAAGTTTTACCGGGCCGACGGCGAGATCAGCAAAGCCGACGAGGCGGCGATGACAAGCGCGACGGTAACAGTCGAAGCCGCCGCCGCCGAATTGCCGGCCGTCAATCCGGCGGCATTGAGCCAATACCGCCAGCGCTACACCAGTTTATTCGCCAAGGATTTGCTGGCCGGCTGGCGGGTGGGGGTTTACGAACATTCCAGCGCCGCTCGCGACGTGTTGAAGGATGTTCTGGCCGAATTGGGCGCCGAAGTGATTGGTTTGGAGCGCACCGAGACCTTCGTGCCGATCGATACCGAAGCGGTCGGCGAAGCGGACAGGCAACGTGGCCGCGACTGGGCGGCGCAATACCGACTCGATGCGCTGATTTCCACCGACGGCGACGGCGACCGGCCGCTGATCGGCGACGAGAGCGGCGAGTGGTTGCGTGGCGACATCGTCGGTTTGCTGTGCGCCAAATTTCTGGGCGCCGACACCGTGGTGACGCCGGTCAGTTGCAATACCGCAATCGAAGCTTCGGGCTGGTTCAAACACGTGATTCGCACTCGGATCGGCTCGCCGTATGTGATTGCCGGCATGGAGCAAGTGACTGAAGGCGGAGTGGCCGGCTTCGAAGCCAACGGCGGTTTTCTGGCCGGCAATGGCCTGTCTGTCAACGGTAAGCGCTTGGCGGCTTTGCCGACCCGCGATTCGCTGTTGCCGGCGCTGGCCTTGTTGGCGATGGCGCGCGGGCAGGGCGTCAAATTGTCCGGTTTACTGCAAGGCTTGCCGCAACGCTTTACCGCCAGCGACCGGATTCAAGAATTTCCGGTTGCCAACAGCCGCGCCTTATTGGAGCGCTTGCAAGCCGACGCCAGCGCCTATCGCGGCTTGTGGGGCGACACTCTGGGGGCGCCGGTCGCTAGCGATACCACCGACGGTTTGCGTTTGACCTTTGCCAGCGGCGACATCGTGCATTTGCGGCCGTCCGGCAATGCCCCGGAATTGCGTTGCTACGCCGAGGCCGATGACATGCCGCGGGCGCAAAAGCTGGTGGCGGATACCTTGCAGCGCATTGCCGGTTGATTCCCGGACAATCGTCGAAATGGCCTCAGTTAATTTGCGGTTAAGTTTGCTTGGAGTATCGTAGACCCGCGATAACACACAATCCCAAGGAGACAACATGCAAAATAAAACTATTTTAATCGGTTCGCTGCTATTGGCATCGTCAGCGGCTTTTGCCGAAACCGGCGTTTTGGAAGGCGTCGCGAAGCAGGCGGCAAAAGATACGGCGGCAGCGGTAGCGCCCGGCGCGGTGCAACGTGCGGAGCAGGCCAACCAAGCCTTGGAGCAGGCTCAGGAGGTCAAACAGGGCGTCGAAAATGCTCCCGGCGCCTTGAAAAACCAGGCTAAGGAAGCCGTGAAAGACGCGGCGCAGCAGAAGCTGGAGCAAGCGGTGCCGGCCGAAGTGAAACAGGGCGCGGAAACCGTTAAAGCCGGCAAGGAAGCCGCTGAAAATCTGAAAGGCAAGGTCGATGCCGCTCCCAAATCCGCCGGCGACGCGGTCAAGGCCGCCAAAGGCAAGGCCAAGCGAAAAGCTGCCGCCAAAGCCCTGGATTTGCTCAACTAAGTCGGCTAAACGGGCGGCGGTTTCGGCCGCCGCCCGCCATTTGCTAACATTACGGCTTGGCTCCATGGGCGGACCATGCGAGTCGGCTCGGTCCGGACAACGGAGTTGGGTACCGCTGCTCTCTGACCCGAATTGATAAGCCAACGGTGAACGCCGATATGGTGCCGTGAAGACGATTCGATACGAATCCCGGCCCATTGGCTATCATTAGCGCTCTTCCCTCAAAACCCGTCCGCCACCATGCTTAATGCCGCCCAATTCAAAGCCTTGTCGGTTTTTGCGATATTCGCGATCATCGGTTTCGGTCCGATTTCCCCCGGTTGCTTGATCGGCATGTATGTCGTGGTCAAGCGTCCCGAGTGGTTTCGCCGTTTGGTACGCGGCATCTACGCCTATCCCGACGACGCCGATTTTGTTACCGCCGCCGAAACCCGCGCGGCCCGCATCAAAAGTTTCGCCAGCCTCTTGCTGCTGTTTTTAGTCGATATCGTACCGCTGCCGGTCACGCCGGTGGTCGCGTTTGCCATCATCCTGAGCCGGCCCGCCTGGTTTTACCGGACGGCCAGACGCATTTACGGGCAAGCGGCGTGAGGCAAAGCTCGATTGGCGGATAGCCGGAGCCGACGAAGTTGAAACCGGAGTTTGCAACGCGCCAGCCGCGTTTTGCCGTTTTCCGTGCCGGATTGGACAGGCTAATTCGGAGCAGCAAAACTAGCGGCGTCCAATGCCAGATTCAGTCGCAACACGTTGACCCTGGGTTCGCCGAATACGCCCCATTGCCGGCCTTCGCTGTTGGCTTGGATCAATTCCCGTAATTGGCGCTCATCGATTTTTCTGAACCTGGCAACGCGTTTCAATTGGTATTCCGCCGCCGCCGGACTGATATGCGGGTCCAGGCCGCTGGCGGAAGCGGTGACCAGATCGACCGGCACCGGCGCTTTATTATCCGGATCGGCCTGTTTCAGGGCCTGGATGCGGGCGGCGACGGCGTCGGCCAACGCCGGATTGGTCGGCCCCAAGTTGGAGCCACCGGAGGCGGCGGCGTTATAAGGATAGGGCGCGGTGGCCGACGGCCGGCTCCAAAAATATTTCGGGTCGCTGAAGCTTTGCCCTATCAGTTTTGAGCCGACCGCATCGCCATTGGCCGTTTTGATCAGGCTGCCGTTGGCTTGCTCGGGGAATAGGGTTTGGGCAATCAACGTAACCAGTGCCGGATAGGCGGCGCCGGTAATCAACGTTAATAGCAACAACATCGTCGCTGCGGGTCTTAAATAACTGGACATAGTCGCTCCTTATACCAAGTTCATGGCTACCAAAATCAAATCGATGGCCTTGATGCCGATAAACGGCACGATCAAGCCGCCGACGCCATAGATCAGCAAATTATTGTGCAGCAGTTGCTCGGCGCCGACCGGGCGGTATTTGATGCCTTTCAAGGCCAGCGGAATCAGCGCGATGATGATCAAGGCATTGAAAATTACCGCCGACAGGATCGCGCTGGCCGGCGTGGCCAGCTGCATCACGTTCAACACGTTTAAGACCGGATAAGTCGTCGCAAACGCGGCCGGAATGATCGCAAAATACTTGGCGACGTCGTTGGCGATGCTGAAGGTAGTTAGAGCGCCGCGGGTCATCAGCATTTGCTTGCCGGTTTCGACGATTTCGATCAGCTTGGTCGGGTTGGAATCCAGATCCACCATGTTGCCGGCCTCCTTGGCGGCCTGAGTGCCGCTGTTCATCGCCACCGCGACGTCGGCCTGCGCCAGGGCCGGGGCGTCGTTGGTACCGTCGCCGGTCATCGCCACCAACCGGCCGTCGGTTTGGTGCTGGCGGATCAGCGCCAGCTTGGCTTCCGGCGTGGCTTCGGCCAGGAAGTCGTCGACGCCGGCTTCGGCGGCAATCGCGGCGGCAGTCAGGCGGTTGTCGCCGGTGATCATAATGGTCTTGATGCCCATCTGCCGCAGCTCGATGAAACGTTCCTTGATGCCACCCTTGACGATGTCTTTCAGTTCGATCACGCCCAAGGCCTTGTCGCCTTCGGCGACTACCAACGGCGTACTGCCGCGGCGGGCCACGTCGTCGACCAGGGTCTTCAGTTCGGCCGGCCATTTACCGCCTTGGGCTTCGATGTGCTGGCGGATGGAGTCGGCGGCGCCCTTGCGGATTTGCCGCAACCTCTCACCCCCGTCCCCTCTCGGCAACTGCTCCTGGCGTTGCTCTACCTCCTGCGTCCATGCAGTCGTCCCAGTGGGAGAGGGGAGATTTACGCCGCTCATTCGGGTTTGCGCGCTGAAATGCACGAAAGTAGCGCCTAGGGAATGAATGTCGCGTTCGCGTAAACCGTACTTTTGCTTGGCCAGTATTACCACGCTGCGGCCTTCCGGGGTTTCGTCGGCCAGCGAGGCCAGTTGCGCGGCATCGGCCAGTTGTTTGTCCGATACGCCCTTGACCGGAAAGAAACCGGAAGCTTGGCGGTTGCCCAAGGTGATGGTGCCGGTTTTGTCCAGCAGCAGCACATCGACGTCACCGGCCGCTTCGACCGCCCGGCCGGAGGTGGCGATGACGTTTTTCTGCATCATCCGGCCGATGCCGGCCACGCCGATGGCCGACAACAGGCCGCCGATCGTGGTGGGGATCAGGCAGACCAGCAAGGCCACCAACACCGTGACGCTAATCGGACTGCCGCTGCCGGCGGTTTCCACGCTGTAAATCGAAAACGGCAGCAAGGTGACGACGGCCATTAAAAACACCAGCGTCAACGCCACCAACAAGATGGTCAGGGCGATTTCGTTCGGGGTTTTCTGGCGCTTGGCCCCTTCCACCATGCCTATCATCCGGTCCAGAAAGCTCTCGCCGGGGTTGGTGGTAATGCGCACCACCAGCCAGTCGGACAACACCCGGGTACCGCCGGTCACCGAACTGAAGTCGCCGCCGGATTCCCTGATCACCGGCGCGCTTTCGCCGGTGATGGCGCTTTCGTCGACCGAGGCCACGCCTTCGATGACGTCGCCGTCGCCCGGTACGAAGTCGCCGGCTTCGATCAATACGACATCGCCCCTGCGCAGGCTGGAGCCGGCGACTTTGCTGTAATTGCTGCCGTATTTCGGTTCGTCCAATTTCTTGGCGGCGATGTCGCGCTTGGCGCTGCGCAGAAAGGCGGCTTGGGCCTTGCTGCGGCCTTCGGCGACCGCTTCGGCGAAATTGGCGAACAGCACGGTAAACCACAGCCATAGCGTAATCGCCAGGATGAAACCGGCCGGTTCCTCGCTGTCGCCGTTCCAGGCTTGCAGCCACAACACGGTAGTCAGCAGGCTGCCGAGGTAGACCACGAACATCACCGGATTTTTCCATTGCTGGCGTGGCGTCAGTTTGGCAAAGGCGTCGAAAAACGCCTGTTGCAGGATTTGCGGGTCCATCAAGGACGTTGTTGCGGGTTTGCTGGTCATAGTGTTTCCTATATCGATTCTATGTCGGCCGGAATAAAGCAGTTACGGCGATAGCGAAAACCGCTATTTTCGGCGGATGGCTTTGCCGGAAACGCCCACCCTTGCTAACGCCGGGTGGGCTTATTCCGGCCTACTACTCTATCGGTCTACGGTTTAAGCATTTGTAACTGCTCGACGACAGGTCCTAATGCCAGTGCCGGCACGAAAGTCAGCGCGCCGACCATCAGCACGGTAACGATCAGCAACACCGCGAATAACGGCGTATGGGTCGGCAGCGTGCCGGGACCGACCGGCACCGTCTTTTTGGCCGCCAAGGAACCGGCAATCGCCAGCACCGGAATCATCAGCCAATAGCGGGAGAACAACATCGCCAGCCCCAGCCAGAAGTTGTAAAACGGCACGTTGGCCGACAAGCCGCCGAAAGCGCTGCCGTTGTTGTTGCCGGCCGAAGACCAGGCGTAAAGCACTTCGCTGAAGCCGTGGGCGCCGGGGTTGAAGATCGAGGCCTTACCGGCGTCCAGCATCAGACTCAATGCGGTGCCGCCCAGCACCATCAACGGCGGGATCAAGATGACGATGGCCGCCATTTTCATCTCGTAGGCTTCGATCTTTTTGCCCAGATACTCCGGGGTGCGGCCTATCATCAGGCCGGCGATGAACACGGCGACGATGGCGAATACGATCATGCCGTACAAACCGGAACCGACGCCGCCGAAAATGACTTCGCCGAGTTGCATCAGCCACATCGGCACCATGCCGCCGATGGGCGTGTAGGAGTCGTGCATCGAATTGACCGAACCGTTGGACGCGGCGGTGGTCGCTACCGCCCATAAAGCGGAATTGACGATGCCGAAGCGGGCTTCCTTGCCTTCCATGTTGCCGCCAGCCTGTTGAGCTGTCGCAGTCTGATCGACCCCCAATGCGACCAAGGCCGGATTGCCGCTTTGTTCGGCCGGCACTGTGACGAAGATCAAGGCGACGAACACCAAGGTCATCGCCGCCAGAATGGCCCATCCCTGGCGGGTGTCGCCCACCATGACGCCGAAGGTGTAGCACAGCGCCGCCGGGATCAGCAGGATCGCCAGCATCTCCAGGAAATTGGACAGCGGTGTCGGGTTTTCGTAAGGATGGGCGGAGTTGACGTTGAAGAAACCGCCGCCGTTGGTGCCTAATTGCTTGATCGCGATTTGCGAGGCGGCCGGGCCTAAGGCCAGGGTTTGAGTTTGCGTGGTCACGGTTTCGCTGACCGGCTTACCTTCTGCATCTACCAGCGCTTTGCCGTCGGCATCCAACTTTGGCGTCGAGTAGCTGACGGTTTCCAACGTATTCACCGTCTGGTAAGGGTTGAAAGTCTGCACCACGCCCTGGCCGACCAGCGCCAGCGCCAGCAGCAAGGACAGCGGCAACAGGATGTACAAGGTGCTGCGGGTCATATCGACCCAGAAATTGCCGATGCCTTGGGCATTGCGGCGGGCGAAGCCGCGAATCAACGCCACCAGCACCGCCATGCCGCTCGCCGCCGATACGAAGTTCTGCACCGATAGTCCCAGCATTTGCGTCAGATAGCTCATCGTCGCCTCGCCGCTGTAGCCTTGCCAGTTGGTATTGGTGGCAAAGCTGACCGCGGTATTGAACGCCGAATCCGGCGCCACCGCCGGCAAGGCTTGCGGATTCAACGGCAGAACGTCTTGAAAGCGTTGTAAGCCATAGACCGCCAACAAGCCGAACAGATTGAAGGCCAAGGTCGCCAAAGCGTATTGCTGCCAGCGCATGTCTTGCTCGGGATCGACCCCGCTCAGGCGGTAACACAACCGTTCGACGCCCGCGAACCAGCGGTTCAAGCCCACCGATTCGCCTTGGTAAACCCGCGCCATATAACTGCCCAGCGGCTTGGCCAGCACAATCAGCGCGATCAGATAAATAGCAATTTGCAAAAAACCCGGTCCGTTCATCAGAATTTCTCCGGGCAAAACAGCGCGACCAGCAGATAGACGAACACGGCCAGCGCCAGCCCGCCGCTCAGCAAATAAATCCAGCTCATGCTTGCCCCCTCAGCGCATCGCAGCCCGCCACTAACATGGCGGTGGCGGCGAAGAAGGCGGCCGCTACCAGTAAATACAGGATGTCCATCGTTACCTCCACTTATTAAGCCGGCTTTGCAGCCGTTATCGATTGCGTGACGATAGGGTAAAGATCAGCCGGTAAAAATGCCGTAAAAATGGCGTTTAGCGGGATAAAGAAAGTATAAGAATTTTGTATTTGGCCGCGGCTGCGGAAAATCAAATGCCGGAGCAGCTCTGGCTCGGCTATCGTGGCGTTACGTATGCGTTTGAACTTTACGTCGGCGCGTTTGGCAGCGATAGGGGCAGCTTAAGGTCGGGAAGAATGTCGGCCTGGCGGCCTTAGCAAGAAGGGGTGGCGATATTAAAAACGGGAACCGGGTTCCGGCGCATGCCGCAACCCGGCCGTACCGCCGGGTTAAGCCGCCGCCAAACCTTTGACGATATCCAATACCGCTTGGGCGTGACCTTCGTGGTTGACGCCGTACATGGCTTCCACCAGCTTGCCGTCTTTATCGATAATGAAGGTGGAGCGAACGATTTTCCATTTTTTGACGCCGTCCTTTTCTACTTCCTGCCACGTGCCGTAACTGTCGCACAGCGTGCCGTCGGTGTCGGCCAGCAGTTGCAGGTTCAGACCGTATTTGTCTATGAATGCCCGGTGGCTTTCGCAATCGTCCTTGCTGACGCCGATCACGACGGTATCCAGTGCGGCGAATTCGTTGGCCAGGCCGGTAAAGTCGTTGGCTTCTATGGTACAGCCGGGCGTGTCGTCTTTCGGATAAAAGTACAGCACGATGTTCTTTTCGCCCTGGTAGTCGGCCAGATAAACCGGCTTGTTGTGTTGGTTGACGGCGCGGAAGAAGGGCGCTTCCTGGTTTTTTTCTAATTGTGACATGCGATTCTCCTCTCGATTTCGGCCAGTAGGAACCGGAGCCAATTCCGGGTGGCGCGGTGTTTGCCGGCGCCGGATTTTCAAGACCAAGGGTCGTTGAAACTGGGAGCGGTTTTCGGCGAAAACCGCAACTGCCCGATTATGAACCATGTCTTCAAGACGCATCTACCCCAAAAGCAGTGGGGCAAAGTGGGCTCTGGCTCCGAGCTATGGTAAGGGGAAATTCGCCGTTCGGTTAAGCCCACTGCTCGTCGATTTTACCGTCGTGGCCGCAAAACACCGCGCGGGTCAGGCCGCTGAAAATACCGTGTTCGACGATGCCGGGAATCGCGTTCAGGCGTTCGTTTAGGGTTTTGCCGTCCAGATTGGGTTCGAAGGCGACATCCAGCACCAGGCTGCCGTGCGACGTGACTACCAGACCGTCCTGGTTCGGCGTTTGCCGCAGGTTGCCGTGGCCGCCGATTGCCGCGACGCTACGCTGAACCAGGCGCCAGGCGAACGGGCTGACTTCGATCGGAATCGGGAAATTTTCGCCGATACGTTTCACCTTTTTGCTGGCGTCGATCAACACCAAGAACGAATCGGCGGCCTTGGCCAGCAATTTTTCCCGCACCAGATCGTAGCCGCGGCCTTTCAACAGCGTCAGGTCCGGCGCCACTTCGTCGGCGCCGTCGACGTATAAATCCAGCCCATCGATATGTTCCATGCCCAGTATCGAGAGGCCTAGCTGTTTAGCCTTATTGGCGCTGACCACCGAGCTCGACACCACTTTGACTTTCAAGCCTTCTTCGTTTTGTCGGCGCGCCAGTTCTTCGATGAAGAAATTGGCGGTGGAACCGGTGCCGAGGCCGACGATCATGCCGTTTCGCACCTGCTGGGCCGCGTAGTGGGCGACGCGTTGTTTATCGTTCATGGCCGTCTTCCTCGCAGTTGGGGTGGTTTTATTCTTCCAGTTTGGCGATCCGGGCTTCCAGCGCTTTGAATTTTTGTAGCAGTTCCGGCAGTTTGGCCAGCGCCGCCAATTCCCGCCAGGCGACTTTGCGGTCCTTGGCCGGGCTGCCGAACACTTGGGCACCGGGATCGACGTCGGCCGAGATGCCGCTGCGTGCCATCACCACGGCACGGGAGCCGATCTTGACATGGTCGGCGACGCCGGTGCTGCCGGCCAGAATCGCGCCGTCTTCAATCGTGCAGGAACCGGAGATGCCGGATTGGCCGCAGATGATGACGTTGCGGCCGACGATGTTGTTATGGCCCAGTTGCACCAGATTGTCGATCTTGCTGCCGGCGCCGATTTTGGTCGCGCCCAGCGCGCCGCGGTCGATGCAGGTGTTGGCGCCGATTTCGACGTTGTCGGCGATTTCGACGTGGCCGACGTGCGGTACTTTGACGTGCTGGTTGTCGCGGAATTTGTAACCGAAGCCGTCGGCGCCGATTACGGCTCCGGCATGGATGATGACGTTATTGCCGATCACGCTGTGGTCGTAAATCACTGCATTCGGATGGATATGGCAGTGTTTGCCGATCGAGACATGGTTGCCGATGCGGGCGCCGGCCTCAATGGTGCTGCTGTCGCCGATGCTGCTGTGCTGGCCGACGGTGGCGAACGGGCCGACGTGGACGTCGTAGCCCAGCGTCGAAGTATCGGCCAACACCGCATGCTCGGACACCTGGCGTTTTAAAACCGGCTCCGGATGCAGCGCCTTGACGGCGTTCAGGAAACTGATTTCCGGGTCCTTGCTTACCAGCAGGGTCAAATTGTCCGGGATGTCGCCGTCGATCAAGGCTTCGTTGATAAAGCAGGCCGAGGCCTGGGTGTCTTTTAAATATTTTTTGTATTTGCCGTCGCTCAGCACCGTAACCTGGTGGGCATGGGCGGACATGATGTCGGCGGCGGAGTTGATGAAGGCCGACGCGTCGCCGCCGTGTACGGTAGAGTCGCAGAGTTGGGCCAGATCCTTAATAAGCATGCGGTTTCCTATTTCCAAATTCCAATGATGTGCGTGAAGTCGTCGGTCCAGGGTTTCAGACCGAAGGTCAACGGTAATTTTTGCCAATGCCCGAGCCGGCTTTGTTGCAAGCGTTGCAGGCGCTCCGGATTCTTGGCGATCACCACCCAGTCGGTGGCAAGCACCAGAGGGACATCGGTTTCCGGTTTAAATTCCTGCAGCAAGGCCGCCAGATGCAATTGGTTGACGTGGTCGGCCAATACTTTTTTCAAAGCCAGGTGGCGGTTGGTGATGTGAAACGCCAATAGGCCGTCGTCTTTCAGCTTGGCGAAGTATAGCTGCAATGCCTCGCGGGTCAGCAGATGAGTCGGCACCGCATCGGAACTGAAGGCGTCCATCACCAACAGATCGAAACTGCGGTCGGCGGCTTTAACCAGCGACAGGCGGGCGTCGCCGACCACCATTTCGGCTTGCGGGTTACAGCGGCTTAGATAGCTGAACCATTTCGGGTTTTGCGCCACGTCCACCACCAGCGGATCGATTTCGTAAAACGTCCATTGTTGGCCGGGCTTGAAATAACAGGCCAGCGCGCCGGCGCCGAGGCCGACCGCACCGATATTCCAATGCTGGTTCTCGTTGTCGAATTCGGCGAATACCTGGCCGATCGGGCCGGGCTTGCTGTAGTAAGTCAACGGTGTCGTCAGGTTGCCGGGCGTCAGCCGTTGCGCGCCGTGTTTGGTGGTGCCGTGGTACAGCTCGTGTACCGTTTCCGGTTTTTGATTTTCATCAGGGATCACCGTATCGCGCACCGACATCACGCCGAAGAAGGTGCGTTCCTGGTACAGCGTGTTGGAGGCCATGCTGTGCAGGCCCAACGTAAATAGCAGTATCACTCCGGTCAGAGAGCCCAACGCGAGCGGGTTGCGGCGCAACGAGTAACTGATGCCGGCCAGCAGGATCAGTGCGCCGCCGATCAGGTCCAGATAATCGAACAAGTCGCGGCTGCTGAAATAAACGATCAGACCGACCGTCAACACCACGGCCGGGAAAATCGGCTGTAGAAACCATTTGCCGTCGAAAAAGCCGGGACGCAACAACAACGCCGCGACGATCATGATCGGGTATTCGTAGACCGAGTTGAAGACGAACGGGGCGACGAAGGTGTTGAACAATCCGCCTAGCATGCCGGCAAATGACATGACCAGATAAAAACGGGTCAGATATTGCGGATGCGGCCGGCTTTTCGCCAGTTCGCCGTGGCAGACCATCACCGCCAGGAAAAACGCGATCAAGTGCAGAATCAGATCCAGCCAGTAGGGCAGTGTGGCCGGGTTGATGAAGGAGTAGGCGATGAACACCGTCAATACCGCCGGTTGTGTGGCCAGCATCCATGGCCGCAGCCGGTCGGCCCAAGTGCTGAACACCAGAATGAAGGTCAGCAGGTACAGGGTCAGCGGCACGATCCACAACAGCGGCACTGCAGCGATATCGGTACTGATGAATTGGGTCAGGCCCAGCAGCAGGCTGGATGGGACGAAAGCCAGGGCCAGCCAGTGCAATTGCTGCAGCGTGGTCGGCGGTTCGACGCCGGCGTCGGCCAAGACCTCGTCGTCGGCCTTGTCGGCCTGGTTGCGCCAAAAACTGATGCCGCACACCAAAATCAGCAAGCACAATCCCACGTAACCGCCGCTCCAGACCAGCCGTTGCGTGGCCAAGCCCAGATTAGGTTCGATTAAAAACGGGTAGCTCAATAAGGCTAGCAGGCTGCCTGCGTTGCTGGCGGCGTAGAGATAGTAAGGATCGCCGCTGCTATGGTGGCCGCTATGCGAAAACCATTTTTGCAACAACGGCGCCGTGGTCGATACGACGAAGAAGGGTAGGCCGATAGCCAAAAACAAGGTCCAAACCAGCCATAAAGTCGGATTGCCGGCGGTGGGCGGCGCGGCATTGTCCGGCAACGCCACCGGTAAGGCGATTGCGCTGAAAATCAGTAATGCGGTGTGGATTTGCAATTGGCGCTGGCTGCCGAAACGCGAGCTGAGCCAGTCGGCATACAAATAGCCGAGGAACAGCAGGGTCTGGTAAAACACCATGCAGGTATTCCAGACCGCCGGCGTGCCGCCCAGCAAGGGCAGCAGAATTTTGCCGAACATCGGCTGCAGCACGAACATCAACGTGGCGCTGGCGAATAGGGTGGCGGCGAACGGAATGACCGGAGAAATCGGGGATTTGGCGGCGGATTGCGGGGTGCTGTTCATTGTTATTGTGATTGTGGCCGAACGAGTCTCCAGCCAATCATAAAGCATTTGGCCGGGCTTGTGGCCGGTAAACCGCGCAGTGGCTTGGATTTGGCGGAGTTTGTCGGAAACCGGCAGTCAATCAATCCGCCGAAATTGAATAACCGGAGCGCTGAGTATGGTATCGATGCGCTGTTAATCCGATTGCAGCGCCTCTCAGTCAGCCATTATCGAACGAAGAACCGATGAAACCGCTTACCGCACGCCGGTTCATGAGTGCCTGTTCAAGGTGGCCCGCGTCTGTATTCTGGCCGACGAATACTATCAATCGAAGACTTGGGCGATTGCCGAAAAAGCCGATATCAACGTGGCGATGATCGAATATCAGTTCCGCAGCAATCAAGAATTGTCAGAAGCGGTCATAGCTCGAACGCTGCAACCGCTTTAAAATTTGCTTTGGCACATCAAAGACATGATCAGACTTTGGAACGGAAAAAACCGGCCGGCAGAAAGAAGAAAAACACTTTCTGCCAGGCCGGTCATTTAGGCTATGCGCTAAACAACATATGATCCATCAGAGTGGTTAGGCCTTGCTGGTTGTTAACGCCAACCAAGCCGATAATTTGCAACTCATCTGGGCCAATACTCAGTGGGTCAACTCCCCCGGCATTAGTAGCGGATAAAAAGCCTTGGGAATTGATATGGACATCGGCAAAGTTGGCGCCGTTGATGTCACCTTTAGTCCCAATCAGGCCGTTAGCCAACGTGACTTTTATTCCGGTGACATTCTCGAATTTCAAGAAGTCTTCTGTGAGCTTGAAATCGAGAATTCGGCTAGTTTCTCCCGGGATCATGGAGTTTTTATCTTGCAACACAAAAATGTCGCTACCAATCCCGCCCATGGCGATATCACCCTCACCGGCATTCACGTAGAGCGTATCGCCCCCGGCATTACCAAGCAGGCGATCTGCACCTTGCCGCCCGATTAGAATGTCATTGCCTAATCCACCTGATAGTAAATCGTCACCGCTACTGCCAATGATGAGGTCATCCCCTTGGCCACCGTACTCAAAGGCGTCAGATGATGTAGCGAGAACAAAATCAGATCCTTTAGTGCCAATTTCGCTCCAGGTCGTGGAGTAGACGTTGCTGACGCCTGTGCCAAAGTCAAAGCCGATTTTTTCGATGCTGCGATCGACCAGCAGACTGGCATTGATCGGATGCGTCAAGAGTTGGGCTGGATCTGAGTTGGGTAGGCCGATGCTGACTGTGTTGCCTTTCACGTAAAACTGCAAGTCGTTCACTTTTGTGACTCCACCCACAATCAAGGTGTCGTTGCCGCCAGCATCTGTGCCGCCGCTAAGATCCAGGTTGCCATAGATGACACCTTCAGGGAGTTGGGAATTGCTGTCCGGACGAGAGCTATAGCTGGCTGTGCCTCCCGTTCTTTCACTCACCAAAGTTGCGGCCGTATTCAAAGCCACGTAATAGGTGTCATTGCCTTCGCCACCTAACAATTGGACGAAATCGTAGTCGCTGCTATCGATACCGACTTCCAGACGATCGTCACCTTTGCCACCGATCAGAATGTCGTCGCCGCCGCCGCCGTTCAGAGTATCGTTGCCTTCCGCGCCATCCAGCTTATTCGCGTTGGCATCGCCGAATATGGTGTCGTTTTGCTTGCTGCCCAATATATTGCCAATGCCGCTGAATTGATCGAAGCCGACGATTTCTTGGCCCGTGGAGTCGTAGGCTAATCCGACACCGGCAGCCATATGCACTTCAGTAATCCCCGTTGCCCAGGCATAAGATAATGTGGCTTTTTGCGGTTCTTGAGGCGTTGGATTGATTGGGGCCTGGTTGATCGCTGTATAGACGTTCAACTTGTTGAAGCCTTCACCCCCCATGACTACCGTATTTGTGCTGTCCTTAAACCAAATAAGGTCGTCGCCTTTGCCGCCATCAAAAACATTTCCGTCATTGGTGTTGGCATTGTTATCGTCCATGGCCAAGATCATATCGGCACCATCACTGCCCTTGGCGCTCCAATTGCCGCTACTCAAGCTCGCGTAAACCAACTTGTAGTCCAAAGATTTGGTCACTCGGGTCAAGTCGAGAGGGTCTTTGTATTCATTGAGTTTTAGACGTTCAATAGTACCGATGTTAGACGTCACCAAGGGTGTTGAATACTCTTCTTGACCTTGTTGGTAGGCGTAAACTACCAATTTGGAGTTTTCTATGACGCTTCTTACGTTCAGGTTGCGAGGGATTACAATACCTCCACCTAAATTTGAATAGCCATAGTTATTGATGATAAGGGTGTCGCTACCACTGTTATCAGTTACGTTAATATTCTGATAAGTATCAAATCCATCCAGTAAATAAACGTCATCCCCCACGCCACCGTTCAATTCGATCAAGTCAGCTAAATTGGGCGCAACTCTAGAATACGGGTTGCTTACGACCAAGGTATCGCTACCATCTCCACCGATCAATACATCTGAACCACTAAAGCCATTTAAGTAATCATTACCCAAGCCGCCAATCAGTGTGTCGGCATATTGGCTACCGAACAGTTTGTCATTACCCGCCAAGCCATCGATAGCTGGCAGCGGCCCGTTTGGAATAAACGCGTTGTTAGGCGTAAAGACTTGGGTAGCGAAGTTGTATGAACCGCTGCCGCGGTTGTACAGCACATCATCGCCGGTGGAGGCCGTCGCGGCCCAAAAATCGGAGAACGCAATCGGGTTGATCCCTTCAAATGCAATGAATTCGACGTTGTTTTTGACGGTGATGATGTTGCCGGCGGTGGTTTTGTCGGTGAAAACCAGGTCGATACCGCTTTTGCTGATAAGGTATTCGCTTTCGGCCTTTTGCAGATTCAGCGTGTCGATACCGTCGCCGCCATCAATGCTGTCTTTACCGGTGCTGTAGGTGAGGCCGGGTGTCAGATTAATGGCATTGTTGATCGACTCGTACTGGGTGAACGTATCGTCGCCTTTGCCGCCTATCAAGGTGTCGTCGCCTTTGCCCAACAGTAACCAGTCGTTGCCGTCGCCGCCATCCAGGATATCGTTGCCGGCTTCGCCGGAAAGGGTATCGACGCCGGCCATGCCTTCCAGCTTGTTGGCGGCGGCATTGCCGATTAACGATTGGCCGTATTCGTTGCCCTTGATATTGGTGGCAGACGTGCTGCTGTAATCCCAAGTCCAAAAGGTATCCGCCGGCGTCAGCTTGGAGGCGGTGCCGGCACTCAGCCAGCCAATGGCTTGGCCGGAAGCCAGTACGTAGCTGATGACTCCTTTGACTTGGATTGTATTTCCTGGAATGAGGTTTGGGTCCTGAAGTACGCCTTCCTGTACCAAATCGGCAATGTTATCCACCACGTAAAAATCGTCGCCGGCGCCGCCGATCAGCGTGTCAGTGCCGCTGCCGCCATCCAGAAAATCGTTACCGCCAAAACCGGTCAACGTGTCGTTGCCATCGCCGCCAATCAAGGTATCGTCAAATTCGGTGCCGAACAGTTTGTCGTTACCAAGGCTACCGTCGAACACAGCGGCAGGGCCGCTATAGTTCAAGTCCTGGGTGAACAAGTTATTTGCATAGGTTCCGCTGCCTACCCGGTAAAGAATGTCATCTCCCGCTGACGAGGCCGAAGCTTGTATCTGCTGCAAGGTTAGGAACTGTGCGCCGGCATTAAAGCTGAACGATTCGACATTGGAAACTGTGGCTGCGCCGTTCGCATCGCTGAGTGTGACGCTAGTGGCCGTTTTGGAAATGGCATAGGTCTCGAACGCATTGGCAAATATTGCGGTGTCATCGCCGGTTCCGCCGTCGACGTTATCTGTTCCTGTTCCGGCGCTGATCCAGTCGTCGCCCGCTCCCCCCTTCAACGTATCATTGCCCTGGCCGCCGTTGATAATGTCGTTAAATCCGGTGCCGGTGATGGTGTCGTTACCGGTTCCCCCGTCAATTAGTGAGGGTATCAGTTGATTGCTAATAAGACTTGTGTCCAGAAAGTCGCCAGTCGAGCTTATGGTGATTGTGTCGTTGCCGCTGACAAAATTACTGTATAAATTGCTATTTAAAATAGAGTTAACATTTAACGAAGTCGGTAAATTGGTTATTGTCTCGGTGACCAGGTTTTTTGTGGATTTGGTTTCCGTGTCGGTGACGGGATTATAAGTCCATATATTCTGATCTAATTTAAGTGAATAGCTGCCGAATGTAGTTGTATTATTGACGCTTACTGCATTAGCATCGTTTGGTGATTGGAAAAGATTGATTGCCGATGTGAAAATGATTTTCTCGCTTTGGGTGGCTTCGATATATTCATTTTGATTCGAGCCGTCGGCAAAGTAATAAGTTGATTTTTCTACCGAAGCCAGCGTTCCGGTCCATGTATCGGTTAAGCTATTGTATGTCAATGCAGTATTTGCATCTAAATACGTGTTTGGATCGACACTGGACGATAGCAAAGAAATGGTCGAGCCGTTCCCTATGTCAACGGATGATAAGGTGCCTGTTTGATCAAAATGGTAGTTAACTTTAACATTCCCATTTAGCTCGTACAGATTGCCATTTATATACAAATCCATGCTTCTTACTGTCATGGATTGAATTGAATTTGGCGATGGTGGGATTCCTCTCATGAATCCAGGTAGATTAGTCTCTGATACGGCAATGCTGCCGAAAATACCTGCATCACTGTTTTCTATGCCATAGAACTTTAAACCGGTAGTGCTATCCAGAAAAGTAATAGGCGTACCGTCGTTTGGGTCAATCGCTTGCGATAACGGAAGTTGTATCGCTAATTCAAAGGCCGCTTGTGTTTGAGATATGCAGGAATTTATATCCTGAGCTACGCTAAATGAATCTTGATTGGGTTGGTCGGAGTAATTTAAATAATGGTATGGATTGAGTAGGTTTCCGTTTCCGGGTTGGTTAAGCAAAATATTTAATTATTGCCGTAAATCCTTAAGGTTTACCGATATGTTAACTAATGACATTGATTATCCTGATTAATCGATTTTTATATAATTATTTTTTAATTGTTATGCTTTTGCGTTCAGGTTTCCGATCTTGTGTCTATGAAAATATCGGAGACACATGAATTTTTTTTGATGAATATCAAAGAAATGTTGAGTGCGGACGTGGGAAATAATAATTGCGTCACAATTTTATCAGTCTCGGAAGCTCGTACGGTTGGGTTATGTTGCTTTTGCGGTTGTATTCACGGATTTTGGTAAATCGATATATTTTGTTCAGGCTGAACGTAGTACAGCCTGAACCACCGGCTCGACATACCGGCAAGTGAGGGCTCTGTATTTTGCCGCGAGGCTATAAATTGCCGGTGTCTTGGCAGATGGATGTATGGCTGGCGGTGATTAGCGGCAAATGCATGTATTCGCTAAGTGCAGTACGTTACGGCATGAGCAATAACGATCCCGTCAAGGATTTGGCGAATGTCGCCGCGGCCGGAAGCTTCAATGGCGCGCGGGTTGCGGTAATGGAATTAGTGTTGGCAGAAGCTTCTGCCTATCAGGTTTGTGTCGATTTCGTTATGTCCATTCCCGGCCTGAAACGCAAGCTCACTGAATCGCTAATGTTGTTATGGCACGACGGTTGGCTACTTGAGGAGGTTCCGATCATGGTGCAAGGCCGTGCGTCGCGCGCGAATCCGTTTTGGCGCGAGTGCGGCCGGTAGCAAGCGCCCGCAGTAGCGGCTTTCGTGCAACGGCGCTTAATAGCTAACGAGGATTAATTCGGATTCTAATCGATGGTGGCGGCTATGCCGGCCTGCCGTTTCGCGACGCCGGGAATTGCCGAGCCTTGTTTAGCTCAAGGCCAAATTACCGGCTTTCCCCGCGTCAAGAATCTGACTGAAAAGCCGCTTGGGGGCGGCAAGAAATTGCGCTTTTGGCCGAGGCGGGCGGAACGAAGTTGTTAAATTTTTTTATAACCTATTGTTATTTTTATATAAAAGTTTTTTGGCATGGAAGGTGAATAATCCTGGTAGGCGGCAATAATGCCGAACTCATTAGAGATTTATCGGGAGAACGATCATGCCATCACCAATGGTCATCAATACGAATATCGCTTCATTGAACAGCCAGAAGTATCTGAGCCGGACCAACGAAAGTCTGCAAACGTCCATGGAGCGCTTGTCATCGGGTATGCGGGTCAACAGTGCGAAAGACGATGCGGCCGGTTTGGCGATCGCCGATCGGATGACTTCGCAGATTCGCGGTATGACGGTTGCCATGCGCAACGCCAACGACGGTATTTCCATGGCGCAAACCGCCGAGGCGGGCATGGGAACGCTAACTTCGACTCTGCAACGGATGCGTGACTTGGCGGTACAGGCTGCGAACCGGGCGGCGGTCAGCAATAGCGACCGGCAAAAGCTGCAAACCGAGTTCAAGCAATTAGGCGATGAGATCGGGCGGATTATTTCCAATACCGAATTTAATGGGAAGAAAATTCTTGCCGGTTCCCTACAGGGAGCTAACTTTCAGATTGGCGCTAACACATCAACGGATAATCAAATTTCCGTGACTGTTTCAGACCTTCGGTCTATAGCCGATATCTATAACTTAACTTTAGGCGGCTATTCGATCGGTAGTGACGCAACCTCGCAAGGGGTTCGAGATGCTATAGACGACATCGATAGAGCAATCGAGAGAATCGATATTTTCCGCTCCAATCTCGGTGCGATTCAAAACCGTTTCACGACGACGATTGCTAATTTACAATCGTCTATCGAAAACCAAAGCGCGGCGCGCTCCAGAATCATGGACGCCGACTTCGCTGCGGAAACTTCGAACCTGACCCGCAGCCAGATCCTGCAACAAGCCGGCACGGCGATGTTGGCGCAGGCGAATCAGGTCTCGCAAGGGGTCTTGAAACTGTTGCAATAAACCCGGTCCACCAGGCAATGAGGCATGACAGAGACGATCGATTTGGCGGATGAACAAGCCCTGGGGCCGTTGGCGGCGAATGCGTTCGGCGACCGCTACTTTTTCAACCTGAATCGCCACGCGTTCGCTAAGCTCGGCGCGGCGGCTTTATTCGAGACCAAGTTCGGCGAGCTGTTATTCAGGGAAGACGAGCTGAACGTCATTGTCGGCACCGATTCCGGCCTGTTGTTGCAGTATTTGCGCAGCAAGCCTTTGCCCAAGGGCACGCGTTACATTTTTATCGAGCCGGATCGGGTGTTGCAAGCCTTACGCAACCACGATCTGCTCGGCGATGCGGACGAACGCATCGTTTGTGTCGGCCCCGAAGACTGGCCGCGGATGTTGCAAAAATTCAAAGCCGCCGAATATTTTTATATCGATGCGGTCAAGTCGGTCAACGCGCTGTGCGCGCAAGACGATTTTATCGACGAGTATGCCGAATTAAGCTGGCACGTCGCCGAAGTGCTGGCGCAATTGAACTGGCGCTATAGTGCCGAATTGGGGTCGGAGGCGTTCATCGCCCGCCAAATCGCCAACGCGGCGGACAATCGTTTGCCGGCAAAATTGCTGGCAAAGGCGTTCGGCGGCAAAACCGTGGCAATTCTTGCCGGCGGGCCGTCGCTCGATCAGGCCTTGCCCTGGGTCATCCAACATCGGCAGCAGTGCGTGGTATTTGCCGTCTCCCGCATTTCCAGGCAACTGCTGGCCGCCGGCATCGAGCCGGACTTCGTCTTTTCCGTCGACCCCACCGATTTAAGTTTCGATATCAGCAAGGAAATGCTGAATTTCAGCGAAAAAACCGTATTCGTCTGTTCCTACCATACCGTACCGACGTTGGTTAGCCAGTGGTCGGGCACTATGTTGTACCTCGGCGCCAGATTTCCGTGGCAAAGCGATTTGAATAGCAAAAATCTGAGCAGTGCGGGGCCAACCGTGACCAATACGGCGTTGAACATGGCTTACGAATTCGGTTTCAGCCAGATCGTTCTATGCGGTGTGGATTTGTGTTTTACCCGCGAGGGCTTTACCCACGCCAAAGGCAGCGACGAACAATTGGCCGGGCCGCGCTTTAATTTGACCTCGTTACAAGTCGAGACCAATGGCGGTTACCTGGCGCCGACCAGTTGCGATTTTGCCCAGGCGATCCAGTCCCTGGGGCGGCAAGCGCAATTGTTGAGCCGTGCCGGTTGCCGTATTGTCAACGTGGCCGAAGGTGCCGCGAAAATTGAGGCTGTGGAATATCAGTCCTTAGCCTCCTTGCAACTCGATGCCGAACCGGTCGATGTTGCCGCCACGCTGGTGGCGAGGCTGGCGCCGGCTGCCGCTTTGTATCAGGATTTGGACAAGGTTGAGGCCGAATTGGCGCGCGCGCGGCATCAAGTCAAGGCGATTGCCAAACTGGCCGCCAATGCCCGCCAAATTAATGACGCAATGTACCAAAGCGAAGGTACCGTCGTCCGGTTTAAAGACAAGAAAAGCCTCGACCAAATCGAGAAAAAATTCAAACGCGAATACCGGCAATTCAGCCGCTTGGTCAAAAAGTTCGGCATTCGCAGCTTTATCAAGCTGACCAAACCGTTCGACGATGAAGAATGGAGTGCCGAGGAAGCAAGGCAATTGGGCAACGTTTATTACGATGCCTACGCCGAAGGCGCCAACAAATTGCTGGTTTTGATCGATGGCGCGATTGACCGGGCTGCGGCGCGGCGCCAGGAGCAAGCGGAGCATCCCGATTTTGCCGTGTTGCTGGCGCAGGCGGAAAAGGACCGCAGTTATGGTCGCGTTAAATTGTGGCGGCGCCGGTTCGACAGCGGATTATGGCCGGCAGAAGTAGGCTCCGAATTCGCCGAGATGGAAAGGCGCTATCAGGACGTGTTGAACGATCGCAATACCAAGCACATGGCGCGAGCCAAAAGCCATAGCAATCTGGCGGCGGTCAAACATCGGGCCGGTTTACTGTTCAAGCATCGCAAACTGGCCGAATTACAGGACTTGCTTGCCGCCTTGAACAAACACGAACAACAACAGGCGGCAAATTGTTACCGCTTTTTGATCGAAGGCTATTCGGCGGAGCTGCAGGATAGCCCTGAAGATGCTTTGGATGCCTACCAGCGGGTGGTCGATTTGGGGGATGCCTTGCTGGAAGAGGCTTTGGCCAGGATCGCCGCGATCGGCATAAGCCACGACGATGCGCAAACGGCGAGTTTGGCGCTGGAATGTCTGTCGCAATTGAATCCGGTTTATTTGCCGCTTTACGCAGAAATGCAGCGTTTGCAGCACGATATGGTTGCGGCCATCGATTCCTATGCAGCCTATATCCGGCAGTTTCCGCAAGACCTACTGGTGCAGATGAAATTGGCGGCGCTGTACGGCGAGTGCCGGATTTACGACGGCGCGGATATGATGCTGGATTACATCTTGCAGCAAAAACCGGATTACGAAGCGGCGCTTGCGTTGAGGCGGCACTTGGCGGCGCAGAAAATCTCCGGGTAACGCTAAAGATTCGGCGCGGCCGGGCGATAACTTGTGCATTCCCGATTTCAGTGGCGGAGGTGTGCGATGGCCGATTCAGTATCCGGCGTTAATTCATCCGGTATGTTGGCTGCGGTGTTGCAGCAGGCAGCGAATAAGCAAGAGCTGGCTGTGGCGGTCGTCAAGAAAGGCCAGGAAGTCCAGGCCGTGCAAGGTGAGGCGGCGCTGAAGTTGATCGATTCCGCGGCGGCGGTTCCGGGCAGAATCGATACCTACGCTTGATGCTGGCCCGCGGCGCTCAGGTTTTTTTCAAGATCAATTCCAACACCAGTTTGCTGCCGAAGTAAGCCAGCAACAGCAGCACGAAGCCGACCAGCGTCCATTGGATCGCGGTACTGCCGCGCCAACCGTAACGCAGCCGCCCCAACAATAGTCCGGAAAAAATCAGCCAGGCGCAAATTGACAGGATGGTCTTGTGGGCCAGATGCTGGGCGAAGATGTCTTCGATAAAAATGAAGCCGCTCAATAACGCGGCCGTCAGGAAAAACAGGCCCGTGCCTATCATCTGAAATAGCAATGTTTCCATCGCCTGCAAGGGCGGCAGCGCCAGCATCAGTTTTTTCGGATGGTGGCTGCGCAATTGCTGGTCCTGAATCGCCAGCAGGATGGCCTGAATCGCCGCGATGTTCAGCAGGCTGAAGGCAACGATGGAGGTCAGAATATGTACGCTCATCTGCCAATTATGCGTCACCAGCGGATGCAGGGTTTCCGGAAAAACCATGTCCAGGCCGATCAATCCGGCCGCCAGCGGGAATACCGCAACGCCGAGCTTTTCGACCGGCTTGTCCAGCGCCGCAAACAATAAAAACCAGGCAATCACCAGCGCTACCAGCGTTGCCGCGTTAAAGAAGCTGAAGTTGAATGGTTGTTCGCCGAGGAAAATCGTTGCCGCATACGCGGTGTGCAGTCCGGCACCGATCCAAGCCAGGCGGATAGGCGCCGGGCGCCGGTCCTGTCTGGCGAAAAGATCCTTCGCGATCAACGTGGCCGCAGCCGAATAGCATAAAACCGAGAGGATGCCGAAAATAGGGATGTTCATTGGAGTGGCGTGGCGAATTATCAAAAGGCGTTGCGTAGGCCTTATGTTAAACTAAGCCCGAGCATTGTTCTAACTCCGCTTGAGCCGGAACGAGTCGTAATTAACCAGCTAAACAAGACGTATCTATGTTCGATAATTTATCCGATCGCCTGAGTGGCGCACTAAAAAAAATAAAAGGCCAAGGCCGTCTGACCGAGAGCAATATTCAAGAGACCATGCGCGAGGTGCGGATGGCTTTGCTGGAAGCGGATGTCGCTTTGCCGGTGGTGACCGATTTTATCGAGCAGGTTACCCAACGCGCGCTCGGACAGGAAGTGCAAACCAGCTTGACGCCGGGCCAGGCTCTGATCAAAGTGGTGCAATCGGAGTTGGTAAAAGTGATGGGTGCTGCCAACGAAGAGTTGAATCTGCGGACCAATCCGCCGGCCATCGTGTTGATGGCGGGCTTGCAAGGTGCCGGTAAGACCACGACGGTCGCCAAGCTGGGCCGCCACCTTAAGGAAAAGAAAAAGAAAAAAGTCGGTGTGGTCAGTGTCGACGTGTACCGGCCCGCGGCGATTAAACAATTGCAAACTTTGGCTGACGACATCGGGCTGAAGTTTTTCGAGAGCGACGCCAGTGAAAACCCGGTCGATATCGTCAATCGGGCCTTAGATGCGGCCAAGCGCCAATTCGTCGACGTATTGATCGTCGATACCGCGGGCCGTTTGCATGTAGACGACGAGATGATGGCCGAAATCAAAGCGTTGCACGCTGCGATTAAACCGATCGAAACCTTGTTCGTCGTCGACAGTATGACCGGCCAGGACGCCGCCAATACCGCAAAGGCCTTTCATGACGCGCTGCCGTTGACCGGTGTGATTTTGACCAAGGCCGACGGCGATGCTCGCGGTGGTGCGGCCTTGTCGATACGTCAAATCACCGGTAAGCCGATCAAGTTTATCGGCGTTGGCGAAAAAACCGATGCGTTGGAGCCGTTTTACCCGGACCGGCTGGCGTCGCGTATCTTGGGCATGGGCGACGTATTGTCGCTGATCGAAGATATCGAGCAAAAAGTCGATAAGAAAAAAGCCGAGCAATTGGCAAAGAAACTGCAGAAAGGCAAAAGTTTCGATTTGGACGATTTGAAGGAACAGTTGCTGCAGATGCAAAACATGGGTGGCCTGGGCGCGATGATGGACAAGTTGCCGGGCATGAACAGTGTGCCGAAAGATATCAGGGAAAAGGTCAACGACAAGGACTTGGCGCATCAGATCGCCGTGATCAATTCGATGACCAAGCAGGAGCGGCGGTTTCCCGATTTGATCAAGGGTAGCCGCAAGCAGCGCATCGCCGACGGTTGCGGTCTCGATTTACAAGCGGTAAACCGCGTGTTGAAACAACATCAGATGATGGAAAAGATGATGAAGAAGTTCAGCAAAGGCAATATTGCCAACATGATGCGCGGTTTAAAAAGCAATATGCGCGGCCTGAGAATGTGATCGGCGTAATTTGTCCTTCACTTATTCGCAAAATCGCGTAGAATAGGTTGATTAAATTTTTTGATTCAATGTTTTTTAAGGTATTCAAATGGTAAGCATTCGTTTGTCCAGAGGCGGCGCAAAGAATCGTCCTTTTTATCATGTTGTCGTAACCGACAGCAGAAGCAGCCGTGACGGCCGTTACATCGAGCGGGTCGGTTTTTTCAACCCGCTGGCGCGTGGTGCGGAGCAACGCTTGGTTTTGGATGCTGAACGCGTTCAATATTGGCAATCTAACGGCGCTCAGCCGACAGATCGCGTGGCCAGGCTGATCAAAGACGCCGCCAAAGCTGCCGCGTAACACGTAGTTTTGCAGTCAGGGGAGTATCTGAACGTCGGACAAGTATCCGGCGTTTTTGGTGTAAAGGGGTGGGTAAAAATTTTTTCTTTTACCGAACCCCGCGAAAATATCCTGAAATATTCGCCTTGGTTGTTACAAAAAAACGGCCAACGCCATGAGTTGAAAGTCGTTGGCGGTCGCCGTCAGGGTAACCTGGTTGTTGCCCAGCTCGAAAATATCGACGACAGAGATGGCGCCGCCGAGTGGATGGCGGCTGAAATCCTGATTCGCAAGCAGCAATTGCCGAAGCCTGAGCCTGGTGAGTTCTATTGGGCCGATTTAATAGGGCTTGCAGTAGAAAACCAAACCGGTTACAGGCTCGGCATAGTCGATCATTTGCTTGAGACTGGGGCCAACGATGTATTAGTCGTCGTCGACGGCGAGACCGAGCGGTTAATACCGTTTGTGCAACCCAGCACGATTGTCAATATCGACTTGGCTGCTGGTTTGATTGTCGTCGATTGGGATCCGGATTTTTAGGCGGATATGCACTTCGATGTGGTCAGCCTTTTCCCGGACATGGTTTCCGGAGCCGCCGGCTATGGTGTAACTGGTAAGGCGATAGAAAAAGGTTTGGTCGGATTATCGGTTTGGAATCCGCGCAACTACGCGCACGACCGGCATAAAACAGTCGATGACAGGCCATACGGCGGCGGGCCCGGCATGGTCATGAAATACCAGCCTTTGTTGGACGCCGTCAACGATGCGAAGCGGAGCCGGCCTACTGATGGCGCCAAAGTCGTCTATTTGAGTCCGCAAGGGCGCCTGGTTACCCAGGCCCTATTGCAGGACGCCAGCGCTGACCGGCGCTTGATTCTGGTTGCCGGGCGCTACGAGGGGGTCGACGAACGGTTTATCGGAAGCGTTTGCGACGATGAGTGGTCGCTGGGCGATTACGTGATCAGCGGCGGAGAACTCGCGGCGTTGATTGTGATAGACGGGATTAGCCGGTTGATACCGGGCGTGTTGGGCGACGAAGAGTCGGCCAAACAAGATTCTCACTCCGACGGATTGTTGGATTGTCCGCATTACACGCGGCCGGAACGTGGCGAGCTTGGCGATGTCCCCGAGGTATTGTTGGGCGGCAACCATGCGGCAATCCGGCGTTGGCGCATGAAGCAAGCCTTGGGCAGAACTTGGTTACGCCGGCCCGATTTGCTGGAAAAACTGGAATTAACCGCAGAGCAGGACGCTTTGCTGAAAGAATTTAGAAACGAAGTTGTTTAATAGGGTGTGGTTATGAGTAAAATTATCGAAGAATTGGAAGCGGAACAGCTGAAAAAAGATGTGCCTGAATTCGGTCCGGGCGATACCGTGGTTGTTCAAGTCAGAGTGACCGAAGGTAGCCGCGAACGGTTGCAGGCTTTCGAAGGCATCGTTATCGCCAAGCGCAATCGCGGTTTGAATTCGGCATTTACCGTTAGAAAAATTTCTCACGGCGTCGGCGTCGAGCGCGTATTTCAGACCCACAGCCCTGCGGTCGGCAGTATCGAAGTTAAACGCCGCGGCGATGTGCGCCGCGCCAAGCTGTATTATCTGCGCGATCTGGCCGGTAAAGCCGCACGGATTAAAGAAAGACTTTCTTAAGCCGTTGCTATCCGATTGGCAGCAATCGGATCGGTTGCAAAAAGGCGGCTTCTGGCCGCCTTTTTTTTGCCGCTAATTTCGAGGAATCCATGACCTTGCATATTGTTTGGCAGCCAACAGCGGACGCGGAACCGCACACCGTAGGCGTGCCGGTGTTCGGTGTCGAATTGGCGTTAACCTTGCGCGGTTCGGTCATCATCGACGCCTCGTGGCAAATCGAGTCCCTTGCCGCAGAAAAGACCCTGCCCGATCTGGCGCTGCAGGTTCGGCAGTATCTACTGGATCCGGATAACAGTCATTTACAGCTCGAACTGTTAACCCAGGGCAGCAAATTCAGCAACAGGGTCTGGAATGCTCTGTCGACAATACCGGTCGGCGTGACGTTAACCTATGCCGAATTGGCAAAACGCTTGGACTCCGCGCCTCGCGCTGTCGCTGCGGGTTGCCGGCGCAACCCCTATGCCGGCATTATTCCTTGCCACCGCGTCGTCGCCAGTAACGGTACCGGCGGCTTCATGGGCCAAGCCGATGGCGAATTCGTAGCGTTAAAAAGCCGGTTGCTCGATTACGAGAGTCGTTTGTGCCGGACGAAATCGTGATTTCGGCCCAAGCCATAGAGGCTTTCTTGAATGCGCTGTGGTTGGAGTTCGGTTTGAGCGATAACACGCTGGCGGCCTACAGAAGCGACTTGAAACAATTTGCCGTGTGGCTGAAGCATAAGGAACTGCCGGCGGCAGACGATACCGATGTCCGCGGCTTTCTGGCCAGCCAGCGCCAAGCCGGCATTTCGAGCCGCTCCGCGGCGCGCAAACTATCCTGCTTAAAGCGGTTTTATGGCTATTTGCTGCGAGAGGCAAAAATCGCCGCCGATCCCACTCAATTAATAGACGCGCCGCAATTAGGCCGATATTTGCCCGGTTCGCTGTCCGAGAGCGATGTCGAAGCGTTGCTTCTAGCTCCGGAAATCACTAGTACGCTGGGGTTTCGGGATCGAGCCATGCTGGAGATCTTATATGCGACTGGACTGCGCGTCTCAGAATTGGTCGGTTTGAGTTTTTCGCAGGTCAATTTCCGCCAAGGGTGTTTGCGGGTCATCGGCAAAGGCGATAAGGAGCGTTTGGTCCCGGTCGGCGAGGAAGCAATCGACTGGGTCGAACGTTACATTAGCGGCGCCAGACAGGCATTGCTGGCCGGCCGGCAATCCGATTATTTATTCGTTACCGCACGCGGCGGCGCCATGACACGCCAGGCTTTTTGGCATATCATCAAACGCTATGCCAAGCAGGCCGGGATTGACAAGCACTTGTCGCCGCATACCTTGCGCCATGCGTTTGCGACGCACTTGTTAAACCACGGTGCCGACCTGCGCGTGGTGCAGTTGTTGCTGGGCCATTCCGATCTGTCGACGACGCAGATTTACACGCATATCGCCCAGCAGCGTTTAAAAGAACTTCATCGCCAACACCACCCCAGAGGTTAAACATGAGCAATTCGATCCATCCAACGGCTTACGTCGAAAGCGGCGCGATTTTAGCGGAGAATGTCTGCGTCGGACCGTTTGCGGTGGTCGAAGCCGGAGCCCGTATCGGTGCCGGCAGCCGAATCGGCGCTCACGCCGTAGTCCACGGCCAGGTGAAAATGGGAGCCGATAATATTCTGCATCCCCACTCGGTGCTGGGCGGATTGCCGCAGGATACCGGTTTCCGTGCCGAAACCGAATCCTGGTTGGAAATCGGCGACGGCAACGTGTTTCGGGAAGGTTTCACCGCCCACAGGGCTACCAAAGCCGGTGCTGCCACTATCATCGGTTCGGGCTGTTACTTCATGAACAACAGCCATGTCGCTCACGATTGCCGGATTGGCGATAAAACTATTTTCGCCAACAATGTCGCGATCGGCGGCCACGTTGAGGTTGGCGCTAACGTCTTCATGGGCGGCGCGGTGGTGGTCCACCAGTTTTGCCGGATCGGAGCGTATGCCATTGTGCAGGGTACGACCGGTATCAATATGGACGTAATTCCGTTTACATTGATCGGCGGCCGGCCGGCCAAGCATTACCGGTTGAATATCGTCGGCCTGAGACGGGCCGGCATCGTCGGCGACCGATACAAAGTGCTTTCCGCTGCATTCAGATTGCTGCGGAATAAAAAAAGCCTCGACGAATTGCAATCTACCGAAGAACTGCAATACTTAAAAGATTGGTTGGCGGCCGAGTCGAAGCGCGGAATGCACGGCTTCATGTCGATAGCGTCGACCGATAACGAGTAAAAAGAAGCCTGGCCCTTTGCGAATCTGGGTTCAACCGGTTCAGTGACAATTTGGGCGCCTAAATCGGCACAACGTTAGTACTAATCGCCATGAAAATACATGTAATCGACAATGCCGGGCAAATCGAGCCGTTGCTGCTGATGGCCGAAGCCGAGGTGGCGTTCTATATCGACGAGATACGGGCGCTGAATGCCGCGGAACAGGATAAGCCCGGGTTGATTTTGTTGAATTATGCGCTGCGCGGCGCCGATACCGCCGAATACACCGGCTTGCTACTGAACGCCAGTCCGGCCAGCAATATCGTTATCATCGGCGACGATCTGGCGACCGAGCAAGTGGTCAATTGCATAATGGCCGGCGCCAAGGGCTACCAAAACAGCGGTTCGCTGGCGGTTTATATCAATCGCATGATTCGGGCTGTGGCGGCTGGGGAAGCGTGGTTGAGCCGTAAACTCGTCGCCAGCCTATTGGATGCCGTCCATAAAAACTACGCCGGCCAGGATGCCTTGTAGATCAGTAGTGTAAACCCACTTCGAAGTAAAACATCTGGCCGCTGATCGGCAGATTGTAAGGATAGCTAGCCGTGGCCGGTTCCGTACCGCGAGCATCCAGCAAATTGCGGGCAGAAGCCGTCAAATCCAGATAACCCATCAATTTTTTCGCGTTCAGCGTCAGATCTACCGTTTCGTAATCTTTTAATTGTCTGCTGTCGCCGGGATTGCTCAGCCGGTGGCCGATCCAGTTGATTTGGGTTTGGATTTGCCATTTGGGCAGGAAATTCCAAGCCAGGGCCGAATACACATGGTGTTCGGGAACATTGCTGACCCGGGTGTGGGTCGCTTCGTTGCGGGCAAATTGCCAGGCATAATTGCCGCGCAAATTCCAATCCGGTAGAAACTTCCAATCCCATTCGAACTCGCTGCCGTAACCGTCCTGACCGGGCGTGTTCTGTTCCGTCAGGGTTGTGGACGAGGCAATCGGACCGCTGATCAGATCGTGAATTTCGTAATGGTATAAATTCAACGCGGTTCTGAGCGTTTTGCTCGGATGGTAGTCGAAGGCCAGCTCGGTGGTGGCGATGGTTTCCGGACTCAAACTCGGATTGCCCAGAAATAGCGTGCTGTTTTGTTGGTATTGCTCCAAAAAGCTCGGAGCGCGGTAAGCTTGGCCGTAAAGCAATTTGCCGGTGAAATGTTCGTTGACGTCCCAAACCAGTGCCGCCCGCGGGTTTAGTGTGCTGCCGAAGTCGGAATAGTGGTCGAAACGCAAGCCGGTCGTCAAATGCCAATCCGGGGCGAATTGCCATTCGTCTTGAAATGCCGCCGACCAGATGTCGCGGTGGTGGTCGTCCAGGAACGTGAAGGGCGTATCGGTCAGATTTTGCAGCGGGCCGCCGAGATTGGCGATGCCGACCCCGTAGTTACGGGCTTCCCGGGTGTTGAGTTCCTCGTAACGGAAGCCGGTGATCATCCTGATGATATGGTTGGAGAACCCTTTGTAAATACTGGTCAGTTCGAAACTGGGTACTGTGTTTTTGAAGCCGGCGACGAAACGTAAACCGTTAGGAAACGGCACGAAGGCATTGATCAATCCCGGTTGGCCGGTGACGTTGCCGCTGGCGTCCAGTGGCAGTATCGATCCCGGCGGAAAGCCGTAAATGTCGGCCGCAACGTCGGTGTGCAAGAAGCTGGCGTGGGCTTGCAATTCCCAATCCTGCAAATCGTCCTCCGTCGAATAACGGATGTCGGCCAGATAATTGCTGCCGTTGCCTTTGCCGCGGTTGTCCAAAGCGCCGAAAGCGCCCGACCTAAAGCTGTAGTCGGATTCGTTAAAAGCCCAGAATCCCAAGTCCCAATGTTTGCGTTGCAGATTCAGATGGCCGTTCCAGCGTTCGTTTTGGGTTTGCATCGGCCCCGGCGCCAGCGACGCGCGCGTCGCCAACAGTTGGTCGATCTGGCTTTGCGCGTCGGCCTTGATGATCCAGTCGGGATCGGCGCCGTTGTGGCTGTATTGCAGACTGCCGGCTACGTCCCAGCCTTGCCATTTGCCGCCGTATTGGCCCCAGGCGCTTTTGGTATCGGCATTGCCGCCGCGCGCGCCGACGTTAAGCCCGTCGATATCGGCCGCTTTCTTGGTGACGATGTTGATCACGCCGGCAAAGGCGTCGGCGCCGTACAGCGCGGACCCCGGCCCGCGAATTACTTCGACGCGCTGGATGTTTTCCACCGGCATAATCATGCCGGCCATGTGCGTGCCCTGGTAAGGTACCGAAAAGCGGGTGCCGTTGATCATCAACAACACTTCGGAATTGGTTTCGTTGCGGATGCCGCGCATCGTATAACTGTAATCGTTGGTTACCGGCTGGATCGTGACATGCATGCCGGGCACGGTTTCCAGCACCTCGTGTAACTCGGTGGCGCCCATTGCCGCGATTTGCTCGGCGGTGATGACGCTGGTGACGGCTGCGGATTGAGCGATGGGTTTGGCGGTGCCGGAGGCGATTGCAACCGAGATATTGGCCAGCTCCGCCGGCGACATATCCAGCAATTCGTTCAGGCTTTGTTCGGCGTGCGCCGCTTGGCCGATCAGCGTCAGCCATAAACCCGGTTGGAACAGTCGTTTCTTCAAAGCTCCCGGCATAAGTAATCTCATAGTTCCCGTAAAGGCACCGGCTTGGCGATGCCGTAACCTTGCGCGTAATTTACGCCCAGGGTTTGCAGTAAATCAAAGATAGACTTGTTTTCGACAAATTCGGCAATTGTTTTCTTGCCCATCACGTGGGCGACTTCGTTGATCGACTTCACCATCGTCAGATCCACCCGGTCTTCCAGGATGTCTTTGACGAACAAACCGTCGATTTTTAGATAATCGACCGGCAGGTTTTTCAAATAAGCGAACGAGGATAAGCCGCTGCCGAAATCGTCCAGCGAAAACGAACACCCCTTGCCGCGCAGCGACTCCATGAACTGGCGGGCGTAAGACAGGTTGCTGATCGCTGCGGTCTCGGTGACCTCGAAGCAGATTTTCTCGGTCGGGATCCGCCATTTCTGGAATTGTTCGCCGATGAAACTCAGCATGGATTGGTCCGACAGAGACAGGCCCGACAGATTGACCGAACACATTTCCAGGCGACGCAGCAAATCGGGCGTGGTAGCCAAATACTCGAATAGCGTGGCGATGACCCAGCGGTCCAGCGGCGGCGCCATGTTGTAGCGTTCCGCAGCCGGTAAAAACGCGCCCGGCGGGATGATTTTGCCCTGGTCGTCGCGGTAGCGGATCAGGGTCTCGAAATGCAAGGCCTCGTGGTTATGGGTCAGCGGCACGATCAACTGGCCGAACAACTGGAAGCGGTTTTGTTCGATGCCCAGCCGAATTTTTTCCACCCACTGCATTTCGCCCTGGCGCAAGGTCAATTCCTCGTCGTCCGGGCTGAATACGTGCACCCGGTTGCGGCCCTTCTCTTTCGCGGCATAGCAGGCGGCGTCGGCCTCTTTCAGCACGTCGACTGCGTTGCCGCTGGAGCGGTTGATCGGCGCCACGCCGATGCTGACGCCGATGCTGAAACTGCGGCTTTCCCAGGCGAACTGGAAGTCGCAAATCGCATTGCGCAATTTTTCGCCGGTGACCACGGCCTGCTCCAGCGAGCAATAGGACATCAGGATGCCGAACTCGTCGCCGCCCAGCCGCGCCAAAATATCCATTTTCCGCACCTGTTGCCGCAACACCTCGCCGAGTTGCCGCAGCAGTTCGTCGCCGGCCAAATGGCCGCAGGTATCGTTGACGATCTTGAATTGGTCCAAGTCCAGGTAACACAGCACATGGCTGCTGTCGTCGGTTTGCGCCTGCAACACCAGGTTCTGGATATGGATATCGAATTGGCGGCGGTTGACCAGCCCGGTCAATTCGTCGTGGCTGGCCTGGTAGGCGATTTTTTCCGACAGCCGCCGGGTTTCGGTGATGTCTTCGCAGACCAGCAGCAAATGCGGCAAATTGTTTTCGTCCTTGACCAAGCGCGCGGTTTCCCTGACCCAAATCGTATTGCCGTTGCGGCAGACGATGCGGCTTTCCAGCTTGTGCACCTGTTCCGGATGGTTGCGGCAAATTTGCAGAAATTGGTTGCAATTGCCGATGTCCTCCGGATGGGCGAAGTTGAAAATCGAACAACCCTGCAATTCTTCGACGCCCAGCCCCAATTGGCGGGCGCCGAAGCGGTTTACCGAGATAATCTGCCCGTCCATGTCCAGGTTGAACACCATGGTCGGGTTGTTGTCGTAGAGCGCCTGGTAGTTGTTCTTGACGCTGACCAGCGCTTTGTTTTGGGTTTCTACCGTGTCGAGCATGTCGTTGAAGGCATCGACCAGGATGCCCATTTCGTCGCTGCTATGCTTCTCGGCTCGCAACGAATAATCGTGGCCGCGGCTGACTTTTTGCGCCGTGTGCGCCAATTGGGCGATCGGTTTGGCGACCCGGTTCAGCAGCGGCGCCGTCAGCAGAAAGGTAATGAACAGCGCGACGAACAGCACCAGCAGCACCACGCCGACGAACTTCAATTCCCGCCAGAACGCGGTGCTCAAATCGGAGCACAAATACACCGCGCCGATGATCTCGTCGTCCACCAGCATCGGTTGGTAAACGTATAACGACAGTTGGTCGAAGTGGGTGCGCAGGCCTTGCAGGCTGACGGGGCAATCGGCCGTCGGTTTGTCCAGCGCGGTAAACAACGCGCCCTGTTTGTCGTAAACGCAGGCACTGCGCAGATCGGGCAGATTGGCCAACGATGCCAGGTTTTCCCTGGCTAGATTGGCGTCGTCGAACATCACTGCCGCGATACTGCGGTTGGCGATCAGGCCGGCGACCGCGAGCAGGTCGTCCTGCGCCTTGCGCTTGACGTCGCTGATGTTGATCGTGACCAGAATCAGCAAAGCCAGCAGCATCGAAAACAGGCTGGACGTGATTGCTATGGTGAACAGCTTGGACTTGATCGACAGCCGGGCGAAGAACTTACTCAACTTCGCCCCCTTCGACCAGCGTGGCGACTTCGATCAGTTTGGCACTGACGCTCAGGCCGTTTTTTTTCAACGCCTTCAGATTGATGTGCAATTTGACTTTAGCGTCGTCCAGCACAAAGCCGATCATGCCGCCGGATTCGGCAAAAAACGGTTGGCTGCTGACGGTCAGTGCGGCTTTCAACGAGCCCACCGTCAATACGCCGGCCATGGCTTGCTCGGGGCGCTGGTCCGGATTGTCGAAGTAGGCGATGTCGCAATCGCGGGCCTGCTTGGCCGAATCGTAGCGGATCAGCTTGATCGGCTTGTCCTGGACGGTTTTAGTCTCCAGCGGATCGAGCAAGTGGCCGAACGGGTCGTTGCCGATAATGCAGATATTGAAGGTTGGGCTGGTTTTGGCCGGCCAGGTAATGAATTTGGTGAAATTGTATAGGTAAGCCGCTTTGACCTTGTATTCCAATTCGTTGTCTTCGGCCTGGGCTTTGGGGAGGCTGCACCAGCATAAGACTGTCCAGCCGAAGGCGACGCAAATGCGCCGCAACGGCCGTGCCTCAGTAAAAGAAAAAACGGAAACCAAGTTATTGCCTGCCGGAAAAAATCATCAGGCAAGAATAGTTGAAAAATCACTGGCTGCAGAAAAAAGCCCGCAGCGCCCGGATCATATAACCGTGGTCCAAAACGCCGGCGCTTTCGCGGAGGCTGTGCATGGCCCACATCGGCGAACCGACATCCACGCTACGTACGCCCAGTTTGGCCGACGCGATCGGGCCTATCGTGCTGCCGCAGGGCAGGTCGCCGCGGTGAGCGTACTTCTGGTAGGGCACGTCGGCGTCGCGGCAGAAGCGGATGAATTCCGCCTCGGATAGGCATTCCGAGGCATAGCGGTGGTTAACGTTAATCTTGATGGCCGGGCCCTGGTTGACGATCACTTTGTGGCCGGGTTCGTACGCGCCGGGAAAGCCGGGCTGGTAGCCATGCGCCATATCGGCACTAACCATAAAGCTGTGGGCCAAGGCTCGGCGATAACCGTCGGCCCGGTCGCAGCAGCAGGCGGCGATGCGTTCCAGCACGTCCGGCAAAAAGCTGCCGGCCGCGCCTTTGCAGCTTTCGCTGCCGATTTCTTCGTGGTCGAAAAAGGCGCAGACCAGCGTGTTGCCGCTGTTCAGTACCGCGTTATCCAGCATCGCGCTTAAGCCGGCGTGGCAGGACGCCAGGTTATCCAATTGGCTGTCGGCGTAGAACAAGCCGTCGTTGCCCCAGAATGCGCCTTTTTGGGTGTCGTAGACGTTCAATTCCCAACTCAACAGACTGTCGGCCTCGATGCCGGCGGTAGCGGCCAGCAACTGGCGAAAATAGTCGGCGGGCAGTTGTTCGGCGGCGCTGGCCATGATCAAGGCCAGTTCGGTTTGCTTTTGCAATTTCAGGCCGTCTTCGTTGACGCCGCGGTTCATGTGAATCGCCAGATTGGGCAAACGCAGCAGGGCTTGGTCGAAGCGCAGTAACCGGCTGCCGACGCTGCCGTCCGCTTGGCTAAACGCGATGCGGCCGGCCAGGCTTAGATCGCGGTCGGTGAAGGTTGCCAGAATCGGCCCGCCGTAGATTTCGACCGCTAAGCGTTGAATTTTGTCCGATTCCAATACCGGCTGCGGTTTGACCCGCAATCCGGGCGAGTCGGTGTGGGCGCCGAGCAATTTGAAACCCTTGGCCGCCAGGTCCGTTCGGCCCAGCACGAAAGCCGCAATCGACGAATCGTCGCGGATCACGTAATAGCGGCCGCCGGCGGCCAGGGTCCAGGCGTCGCCCTCGTGCAGGCGCTGGAACTGAAACGCCTGTAGACGTTGTTCGATGCTGGCCACCGCATGCCACGGGCTGGGGCTGGCATCGATGAAGTCGAGTAAATCCTGTACTTGCCGGTGGGCGCTCATGTCTTCTTGTCCAGGGTTAACGCTACCGAATTGATGCAATAGCGCAATCCGGTCGGTAGCGGGCCGTCCTCGAACACGTGGCCGAGATGGGCGCCGCAGGAATGGCAGGTCACTTCGGTGCGGCGCATGCCGTGGCTGGTATCGAGATGTTCGTCCAGGCTCTCGGCGTGCAACGGGTTCCAAAAGCTGGGCCAGCCGCAGCCGGAATGGAATTTGTGTTCGGAATCGAACAAGGCCTCACCGCAACAGACGCAGCGGTAGATGCCGGCTTCCTCGCAATCGGTGTATTTGCCGGTGAACGGCGGTTCGGTGCCTTTTTCGCGGCAGACGCGGTATTGCTCCGGCGTCAGTTTTTCGCGCCAAAATTTTTCCGGATCGTTCGAGTCGGTCATGGTGGCTATCCTTATCAACGGGGTCGGCGGCCATTGTACCCAGTCTCAACGGCTTGCTGAAGCCGCGAGGAATATTTCGGTTGATTATGTTAGAGAATTCTAATATTCTTTGGCCACATGGTTTTGCGGCGTAGAACTACAATAATTCGATAAATAAACCGCAATTTCGTGTCTATCTGAATATCAGCGAGGAGAATGTCATGGCAAGAATCGTAGTGTTGGGTGCAGGCATCGGTGGTGTACCGATGGCTTACGAAATGAAGGAAACGGTTGGCAAGGAGCACGAAGTGGTGGTGATTTCCGATTCGCCGACTTTCCATTTCGTGCCGTCCAATCCTTGGGTGCCGCCGAAATGGCGCAAACCGGAAGATTTGAAAATCGAACTGGCGCCGGTGATGGCAAAAAAAGGCATCACCTTCATCCAAAAGGCCGCTACCAAGGTCGATCCGCTAAACAATAAAGTCGATCTGGCCGACGGCAGTGCCGTGGAATACGACTATCTGGTCATCGCTACCGGTCCGCGTTTGGCCTTCGACGAAGTACCGGGCCTGGGCCCCCACGGCGGCCACACATCTTCGGTTTGCCACGTCGACCACGCCGCATTGGCAGCCGAAGACTGGGACCGCTTCATGGCCGATCCCGGCCCGATCGTGATCGGTGCGGTGCAAGGCGCTTCCTGCTTCGGTCCGGCCTACGAATACATGATGATCATCGAAACCGAATTGCGGAAACGCAAAATCCGCGACAAGGTACCGATGACTTTCGTCACTTCCGAGCCTTATATCGGCCATCTGGGTCTGGGCGGCGTCGGCGACACCAAAGGCTTGTTGGAAAGCGCGTTGCGCGACAAGACCATCAAATGGATCACCAATGCCAAGGTCGACAAGATCGAAGCCGGCATGATGTATATCACCGAAGTCGACGACGACGGCAACGAAAAGAAGAAGCACGAGCTGCCGTTCAAGCATTCGATGATGCTGCCGGCCTTTACCGGCGTCGATGCGGTGCGCAATAGCGGCGCGGAAGGCCTGACCAATCCGCGCGGCTTCGTCATCGTCGACGAACACCAGCGCAATCCGACCTATAAAAACATTTATTCGGTCGGCGTCTGCGTAGCCTTGCCGCCGGTGGAAAAAACCCCGGTGCCGGTCGGTACCCCGAAAACCGGTTACATGATCGAATCGATGGTGACCGCGACCGCCCACAACATCCGCGACGAACTGGCCGGCAAGCCACCGTCCGACAAGCCGAGCTTGAGCGCGCTGTGTCTGGCAGATCTGGGCGATACCGGCGTGGCATTCTTGGCGGTGCCGCAGATACCGCCGCGCAATACCACCTGGTCGCAACACGGCAAATGGGTGCATCTGGCCAAAATCGCGTTCGAAAAATACTTCATGCGCAAAGTCAGAAAAGGTATCAGCGAGCCGTTCTACGAACGGATGATGCTGAAATTCATGGGCGTCGTGCGCCTGAAATAGGAGCTGCTTATGTCTATCGATCGGATGGTGATGGCGTTTGCCGGCTCGTTTATTCTGGCTAGCCTGGCATTGGCGCATTGGCATTCGCCAAATTGGTTGTGGTTTACCGCCTTCGTCGGCGCCAATTTATTGCAAGCCTCGTTTACCGGCTTTTGCCCGTTGGCGATTATCCTGAAAAAGCTTGGCGTAAAACCCGGCTGCGCGTTTTAGTTTGTTCCCTCTAGCCTAACCGCCGCGGGTTTGGCGGTTAGGTCTTTTTGCCGTTTCCCGCCCGAAAAAAATTCGGCGCCAGCGCTCTTGAAGTTTCTCTCATAGCCCCTAAATTCTCGGTGTCCGGGCCGGACGGCTCGGTAAAAACCAGTGTTTTCAAATGCATATCTTGAATTGGGGGGAAAATGCCATGAGAGTCGAATATACGCCGATTTACCGTCCCAACCTGGGTTTGGCGCCATGGGCCGCAATGCTGGACGGGATTTTGCAAAGCGATCGGCCCAATCACGATTATCCGGCCTTCGATATCGAAGCGGTCGGCGACAACCAATTTACCATCAGTTTGGCGGTGCCTGGGTTCAGTCCGGAGCAGTTGCTGATAGAAACCGAAAACAACGTACTGACCGTCAAAGGCGAGAAACCGCAAGACGCCGGCAAGCGCCGCTTTCTGCACCAAGGCATTGTCAGCCGCAATTTCGAACGCCGTTTCAATCTGGCCGAACATACCGAAGTATGCGGCGCCCACTACCGCGACGGTTTGCTGACCGTAAGTCTGGTAAAACGCGTGCCGGAGGCGATGAAACCGCGCCGCATCGAAATCGACAACGTCGGCCAGGTGCTGAACCCGGCCCCGGCGCAAGCCACCTTGCCGATCGCTTAATCCGCGGCCGATGAATACAGAGGTTGCCGAATCCGCTACCGGCGGGCGTAGCCAACGTCCGCCGGACGGCGCCGATGCCAGGCCGTCCCTGCCGGCGGCCTGGCCGCACGAAGAATGGAAACTGCTGTCGTTTTACGAAAAATTCGAGCAGTGCGTGGCGCTGGTGCTGGTGGCGCTGATTTCGCTGGTGATCGTCAGCGCGTTGTACCGTTTGGCGCTCAAAGTATTGGCGACCTTGCTCGAAGCCGCCGACCCCACCGACCCCGGCGTGTTCCAAGCCTTGTTCGGCATGATCATGACCTTGCTGATCGCTATGGAATTCAAGCACTCGATCTTGCGCGTCGTCGCTCGCCGCGACAGCATCATTCAGGTCAAAACGGTGATTCTGATCGCGATCCTGGCGATCAGCCGCAAATTCATCGTGCTCGATACCAAGCACTTGGTGGCCGCCGACATTGCCGCCTTATCCGGCGCGTTGTTGGCGTTGGGCTGCGTCTACTGGCTGATGCGCGAGCGCGACGACCGGGTTCAGCGTTGACGGTCAAGCGCCGATCCGCTCGCCGCAGTACTTGCAATGCGCCGCGTCGAAATCGTGTCCGACCGCACCGCAGTTGGCGCAGGCCCGATTGTCCAGGCCGCGGTTGTTGTGGCTGTTGATCAATTCGGCGCTGTAAATGCCGGTCGGCACGGCGATGATGCCGTAACCCATGATCATGATGGTGGACGCGATCAACTGCCCCAAAGCCGTTTTCGGGGCAATGTCGCCGTAACCGACGGTGGTGATCGTGACGATGGCCCAATACACCGCTTTCGGAATACTGGTAAAGCCGGCTTGCGGGCCTTCCACCACATACATCAGCGCGCCGAAAACCACGACCAGCGTCAACACCGCATACAGAAATACCGTGATTTTACGAAAGCTATTGGCCAAGGCGACGGTCAGGACATTGGCTTCGTCCAGATATTGGGAGAGCTTCAGAATCCGGAAAATCCGCAACAGCCGCAATATCCGCAGCGTTAGCATGTAGCCGGTGCCCGGCAGCAGCAAGCCCAGATAAGCCGGCAGAATCGAAAGCAAGTCGATGATGCCGAAAAAGCTGCGGATATACAGCCAGGGTCGGCGCACGCAGACCAACCGCAGCAGGTATTCCAGCGTGAACAACGCCGTGAACGCCCACTCCGCCCGAAACAGCACGTCCGCGTAACGCTGTTGGATATGTGCCACGCTGTCCAGCATCACCACGCCGATGCTGAGCAGGATGGCGACGATCAACAGAATGTCGAAAGTCCGGCCGGCAGCGGTTTCCGAGCCGAAAATGATTTGGTTCAACGCCTCCCGCCACGGCGACAGGGTTTGGCCTTGGTTATAGCGGTGCGGTTTGCGGTTCGGTCTCATCGGCAGAGTGCAGGATGGTTAGGCTATGGGCGCAAGTATAAGCCCGGCGAAAGCGGACGCCACTTTGTCTGGTCGCGTTTGCCGATTGTCGGGTTTGCTACAAAAAAAATCCAGACAAGCCTTTGAAAAATATGGATTTGGTAGTTGGCACACCGGTTGCAAAAGGTTTTACAAAAAACTTGGGGTTGTGCCATGAAATCGACCAAAGACATTGCCGAAATGCTGGACGAACCGGCTTGCGAGCATAACAAGAAGGAAAAATCCGGCTGCGCCAAACCCAAACCCGGCTCGGCCGCCGGCGGTTGTGCCTTCGACGGCGCCCAAATCGCATTGTTACCGATTGCCGACGTCGCCCATATCGTGCACGGCCCGATCGCTTGTGCCGGCAGCTCCTGGGACAACCGCGGCACCCGCTCGTCCGGGCCGGGCCTGTACCGGATCGGCATGACCACCGACCTGACCGAGCAGGACATCGTCATGGGCCGCTCGGAAAAACGCCTGTTCCATGCCATAAAGCAAGCGGTAGAAAGCTTTAACCCGCCGGCGGTATTCATCTATAACACCTGCGTGCCGGCCCTGGTCGGCGACGACATCAACGCCACCTGCAAAGAAGCCAGCGAGCGTTGGGGCGTGCCGGTGGTGCCGATCGACGCGGCCGGCTTTTACGGCACCAAAAACCTGGGTAACCGTATCGCCGCCGATGCGATGATCAAATACGTGGTCGGGACTCGCGACCCCGATCCGTTGCCGCCGGCAGCGATAGCAGCGGAAAAAGCCGGCATCAAAATCCACGACGTCAACTTGGTCGGCGAATACAACATTGCCGGCGAGTTCTGGCACGTGTTGCCGCTGCTCGACGAAATGGGCTTGCGCGTCTTGTGTACCCTGTCCGGCGACGCCCGCTTCCGCGAAGTGCAAACCATGCACAAGGCCGAAGTCAATATGATGGTCTGCTCCAAAGCCATGATCAACGTGGCGCGCAAACTGGAGCAGCAATACCAAATTCCCTGGTTCGAGGGCAGTTTCTACGGCATTACCGACACCAGCCAAGCCTTGCGCGATTTCGCCCGCATCATAGCCGATCCGGATTTGACCGCCCGCACCGAATCCATCATCGCCCGCGAGGAAAATCGGATCCGCGCAGCCTTGGCGCCGTGGCGCGAACGCCTGAAAGGCAAGCGGGTATTGCTGTTTACCGGCGGCGTCAAAAGCTGGTCGGTAATTTCGGCGCTGCAAGACTTGGGCATGGTCGTCGTCGCCACCGGCACCAAAAAATCGACCGAAGAAGACAAAGCCCGGATTCGAGAATTGATGGGCGAAGACACGCTGATGATCGAAGACGGCAGCCCGAAGGCGTTGTTAAAAGTCGTGCGCGACTACAAAGCCGACATTCTGATCGCCGGCGGCCGCAATATGTATACCGCGTTGAAGGCGCGCATCCCATTCCTGGACATCAACCAGGAGCGCGAATTCGGTTACGAAGGCTACCAAGGCATGCTGGAACTGGTCCGGCAATTGGCGCTGACCCTGGAAAGCCCGGTCTGGGAAGCGGTTCGGGCGCCGGCGCCGTGGCGGGCCTCGAAATCCGTAGGGTACGCATCGCTTACCGAATTGGCTGAGGTACGCGATGCGTACCCTACAGCGTCCGAATCCGTCGCTGCTTAGCCGGGTACTTCGCCATGGCCGAAATCCTGAAACGCAATAAAGCCCTGTCGGTAAGTCCTTTAAAAGCCAGCCAACCCACCGGCGGCTCGTTGGCTTGCCTGGGTTTCGATAGGGCAATCCCGATGCTGCACGGCTCGCAAGGCTGCACCGCGTTTGCCAAAGTGTTTTTCGTGCGCCACTTCCGCGAACCGATTCCGTTGCAAACCACGGCGATGGACCAGGCCAGTTCGGTACTCGGCGCCGACGAGAACGTGATCGAGGGCATCAAAATCATCGCCGAGAAGTCCAATCCGGCCTTGATTGCAGTATTGACCACCGGCCTGGCCGAAACCCAGGGCTGCGACGTGCAGCGCAACTTGCGCGAGTTCCGCGCTAAATATCCCGAATACGACCATGTTGCGGTCGTGGTGGTCAATACGCCGGATTTTACCGGATGCGTCGAAACCGGCTATGCGGCGACGCTGACCGAAATCGTGCGCAGTCTGGTACCGGATGCCGAGCAGGCCGGCACCAAGCCCGGTAACCGCCAGCGCCAGGTCAACGTGCTGGCCAGCCCGATGTTGACGCCGGGCGATTTGGAGGCCTTGCGCGATCTGATCGAGCAATTCAATTTGCGGCCGGTGCTGGTGCCGGACATCTCCGATTCGCTGGACGGCAGTTTGACCGACGACGATTTTTCGCCGGTGACGATAGGCGGTACCCCGGTGTCGGAACTGAAAACGCTGGGCGAGGCCCGCGCCACGCTGGTGGTCGGCGCGTCGCTGCGCAAAGCCGGCGAGCTGTTGCAGGAAAAAACCGGCGTGCCCAGCCATTTCTTCGACCATCTGTACGGTTTGCAAGCCAACGATGCCTTGATTTGCGCGCTGGCCGACATCAGCGAAATGCCGGTGCCGGGCAAGATCGAACGCCAACGGGCGCAATTGCAGGACGCGATGCTGGATACTCATTTCATGCTCGGCCAATTGCGGGTGGCGATAGCCGGCGATCCCGATCAACTGAACGCGTTGGCGCATCTGGTAACCGGCATGGGCGCCGAGGTGGTTGCCGCCGTGGCCGCCGCTAATGCGCCGGTACTGGCAACGATGCCGGTGGCCAGCGTCAAAATTGGCGACCTCGAAGATTTGGAAAACCTAGCCCGCGAACACAAGGCGCAACTGCTGATCGGCAACTCGCATGCGGTCGCCAGCGCCGAGCGTTTGGGCATTCCGATTCTGCGGGTCGGCTTTCCGTTATACGACATCATCGGCGGCTACCAGAAAACCTGGATCGGCTACCGCGGTTCTCGCCAAACCCTGTTCGATCTGGCCAATCTGGTCATCAATTTCGCGCACGAAGAAATCGAGCCTTACTTTTCGCCGTACGCGCAGAAGCCGGAATCCGAACGCCAAGCTTGTTCGCCGTCATGTCATTAGCACGCCGCATGCAGGTCTTGCATGCCCCAGAACAGAGGATGCCTATGGAAACCGCGATAAAAGTCGCTTTTGCCACCACCGACATGGTGCACGTCAACCAGCATTTCGGTTCCGCCAAATCGTTCGCGGTCTATGCCGTCGACCCGGAACAGTCGGAAATGCTGGAAGCCGCCCAGTTCGGCGAACTGGCGCAAGACGGCAACGAGGACAAATTGTCGGTGAAGATTCAGTTGTTGGAAGGTTGCGCGGCGGTCTACTGCCAAGCCATCGGCGCCTCGGCCATCAAGCAGATCGTCGCCCAGGGCATCCAGCCGATCAAGGTCCAGGAAGGCGCCACGATCAAGGATTTGATCGGCGACTTGCAGCACGAAATGAAAGCCGGTCCCTCGACCTGGCTGGCCAAGGCCATCAACCAGCATAAAGGGCCGAATCCGGACCGGTTCAATGCGATGGAGGATGAGGGCTGGGATGAATAGAGCAATACCCGTTTGCTTATATGTAGTTTGGGTATTGAGCATGTCCAGAGCGTGCTTGTGCTTCGACAAGTTCAGCACTAACGGTCCAAATACCTAAAGGCCGGATCAATAAATAGTGCAGTGGGTGTTGAGAATTCGGGAGGGTTTTAGTCCCGTATGCCGCGCCGAGCACCGGAAGGTTTGAGGCGTAGGGTGGGCACGGTTTTTGTGCCCACACCGAAAACAGGTTTTGTGTCGCTATCGCGACGGATTAGTTAGACGTCGGGTCTCGGCCCGACAGCCGAGATACTTTTCTTTGCTTGTCCAAAGAAAAGTATCCAAAAGAAAAGACACCCGGATGCCGCTTTTTCCCTGCGCTCCGTTGCGTTTATCGAGGGTCGGCAGAAGGGGCTTCCCAGCCCCTCCGCCGCCGCGCCGCATCCTTGCGGCGCCCCTGCGGGCGGTTCTCGATAAACGCAACGGTGCTCGGCGCGGCATACGGGAAAGGGCTTGGCTATAGCAGAAGCCGTTGAATCGATTTGATACTTCAAAATAGGAGAACCACCATGTCCCAACCCGCACTTGTCGTCGAAGCCGGCGATCCCTTGATGACTTCGGACATCGTCGTCGAAATGCTGAAGCAGCTTCGGGCGATGGATACCTACGATACCTACGAAGGCTGGTCCGAGGAAAAAATCATCGACCCTTTGATTATGACCAAGGAACGTAAACGCGAGATTCCTATCGTCGGCGACCCTGACGAAATCACGCTGGCTCGGGTCAAGGCCTACTACAACGCCATTGCGTCGCTGGTGGAAAAACGCACCGGTTTGATGGCGGTGCCGGTGATCAATATCACCCACGAAGGTTTCGGCCGGGCGCTGGTGCTGGTCGGCAAATTGATTGCGGTCGATAAAGTGCTGCGCGACGTGCACCGCTTCGGTTTCGGCAGTTTGGAAGAATTGAACGAGAAGACCGAAAAGATTCTGGACAAAGCCGTGAGCTTGATCGAGCAATATAGAGAAGTGGCCGAAGCTTGAGGTGAATTATGAGCGACGAAGACATTAAAGCCTTGGAAAAAGAAGTGAAGAAAACCAAACGCCTGGCCAACGAGGCGGCGTCGGTGCTGCACGACCTGATCGAAGACCGGTTGCCGGATGCCTACGGCGAACTGATGGGCGTGGCGCAAGCCACTTACGATGCCTGCAAGGCCTGGGACGAAGCCAACAAGAAATTCTTGGCGGCCAGCACCACTTCAGCCTAGGAGGAACGATGAGCGAATTTGTAACCGGCGTAACCTTCGGCGGCAGCGTCTGGACGCCGTCTTACGTGACCGACATTAACCAGCGCGCTTGTATCGGCTGCGGCCGTTGCTTCAAAGTTTGCCCGCGGGACGTGTTCGATCTGGTCGAAAAAGACGAGGCGCTGGCCGACGCGGCCGACGACGATTACGAGGATTTCGAGGACGACGACAACAGTATGGTGATGAGCCTGAAAAACGCGGCCGACTGCATCGGTTGCGAGGCCTGCTCCAAAGTTTGTCCGAAGGATTGTTTTACGCATCAGCATAAGGCTGCGGCTTGATTACTTGATTTGAGCGTAGGGTGGGCACGGTTTTTGTGCCCACGCGGTGATGAGGGTGATGTGTCGCTGGCGCGACGGTTGTTTTGTATGTCGGTTCTCGGACCGACAACCGCGATACTTTTCTTTGCTTGTCCAAAGAAAAGTATCCAAAAGAAACGACACCCCGATGCCGCTTTGATCCTGCGCCCCGCAGCGTTTATCGAGGGTCGGCAGAAGGGGCTTCCCAGCCCCTCCGCCGACGTGCGGCATCCTTGCCACACCCCTTCGGGCTGTTCTCGATAAACGCTCCGGTGCTTGGCGCGGCATAGGGGGATTTGTCTACTATGCAGGATTGAACGAAGCATGGGATGTTGCCGACTATAGGCCGCGCAGCGTTCGCGACCGATGCGCTTCACTGCGTTCAGCACATCCTACATTTTGATTTTTTGGTTGGACAGCTTAGCGGCTGATGGTTTTTGTCCCGTATGCCGCGCCGAGCACCGGAGCTTTTGAACGGACAAATCGGCAGGATGGCCGATTTGCATGCGTAGCACCCGAAGGGCGAGGTACATGGATGTACCCGAGTGAGCAGCCCGTAGGGGCGATGCAGGGATGCATCGCGTTGCCGAAGGGGCAGGAAGCCCCTTTCGGCAACCCCGTTCAAAAGCGAGGAGCGCAGGGAATAAGCGGCATCCGGGGCGCCTTTTCTTTGGATACTTTCTTTTGGCGACGCAAAAGAAAGTATCTCGGCTGTCGGGCCGAGACCCGACACCAAAAAAATCTGTCGCGATAGCGACACCTAATTATTTAAAGCAGACTAGATAAGGAATCTCACTATGCCACGCCCCGAAAAACACGTATTCGTCTGTACTCAAGCCCGTCCGCAAGGCCATCCGCGCGGGTCCTGCTCGGCCAGCGGTTGTGCCGAGGTGATGAATGAGTTCATGAACCAAATCCAGGCTCGGAATTTGTTCGAGAAAATCGGTTTGACCAATACCGGTTGTATGGGGCCGTGCACGCTCGGCCCGAGCGTGCTGGTTTACCCGGAAGGGGTCATGTACGGCAAAGTCACCAAAGACGATGTCAAAACCATCATCGAGCAGCATTTGTTGGGCGGTGCGCCGGTCGAGGCTTTGCAAGTCCCGGCAGAGGTTTGGTAAGCCATGGCCGGAGTGTCGTTTCTGGAAGAGCGGGTGCTGTTCAGCCCGGACGTGCCCGAGGCGGTGAACAAGCTGCTGCAAATGGCGGTGGCGGCCAGCCATGCCGATAAAGCGCTGGCGGAGAAATACTTCCAGCAGGCGCAACAGCTCGATCCGGCCTGCCTGCAGACCTATTTTGCGCTGTACAAGTTTTATTTCTACCAGGGCCGTTTGGCCGAAGCCGAGCGCGAAGCCCTGGCGGCACTGGCGGAATCGGCGCGGCAAGGCGGCTTTCCGGCCGATTACCGGCAATTGGCGGCCGAAGCCGGGCAATGGGATATGTATGCCAGCGACGTCTGCCTGTTTTACCTGTACAGCTTGAAAGCCCTGGGTTTCATCCGCTTGCGCCGGCAGCTGGAAGACGAGGCCCGGTTGGTGTTAGCCGTGCTGCGGCAACTGGACCCGCTGGATCGCTCCGGCGGCTCGGTGATCATGCATTTGGCCGAAGTGTTGGCCGAGGAGGCGGCATGAGCGACGAATTGCAGCAACACCTGGAAGCCAAACGCGGCTTCGGTAAGGCAGTGTGCCAGCGCATGACCGAAAACATCGTCAAGCTGGGTTTTCCGTTGCAGACCGATTTGAGTTTGCCCGATTTCGACGCCGCGGTGTTCAGTCTGGTCACCGATCCGTTTACCCAGAGCCGGGATCTGGTCGGTTACTGGTACAACGCCGGCAAACAACGTATCGGCCAGATCAAATTCCACGGCGACGGCAGTTTTTATGCCGAATACGATGTGGTCAAGCCGCATCCGACCAAGAAGCGCTGGTTCGTCGAGGCGATCAATGCCTGGGGTCGGCAGGACGACATCAAAACCGAAGCAAAATTGTTGGACACGCCGCAATAAGGAGGCGCGATGGCTAATCCCAAACGCTTGTACGAATTGCTGTTGGATTATTGCAGCAGCGATGCCGTGGTGGACAATCTGATGATAGGTCTGGTGTGGACCGTATGCCAGAGCCAGGGCAAGGCCACGGCCGGGCTGGCGATGAGTCCGGGGCATGCCACCCGCACCTTAGCTTGGTCCGGGAGTTTGGTCGGCAAGCCGGTTACCGATTTGGCGGCCTGGATTACCGAATGGGACCCGTTCAAGGCCACCGTGGCGATGGCGGCGATCAACAGTTGCATCAACGCCCGGCCGTTGCCGGAATCGCTGGCGTTGGATTGCCACGACGAACACGCCAATCTGGCGGTGTTCGATTATTTTCTGCCGCAGTTACAGGGCAAGCATGTGGTCGTGATCGGCCGTTATCCCGGTATCGAACGCTACCAGGACAAAATGTTGTTGACGGTGTTGGAACGGCAACCGACGGCCGCCGATCTGCCGGACTCGGCCTGCGAGTTCTTGCTGCCGCAGGCCGATTGGGTATTTCTGACCGGCAGCAGCATCACCAACAAGACCTTTCCGCGCCTGACCGAATTGGCCGCGCATGCGACCACGGTTTTGATGGGGCCGACCGTACCCTGGCTGCCGCAACTGCACGAGTTCGGCATCGATTATCTGGCCGGGGTCGAAGTCGTCGATCCGCAAGCGCTTTACCACACCGCGGCCCAGGGCGGCGGGGTGCGGATTTTCAACAACGGCCTGCGCTACCGGATTGCCGAGTTGGCGCCGCAACGCAGCATCAGTTGGTTGAAGCAGCAGATCGCCGATTGCTTTGCCGAAAAATCGCAACTGACGCTGGCGATGGAGCAATGGTACGGCGCCGGCAACAAAGCCCGCTTCCCGCAATATTCGTTGCTCGACCAATTGAACAGCCGGCTGTCGCGGCTGGACACCAGTTTTAAATCGTTGTGGGACAACTATGCCGCCGGATAACGCATGAGCCCGGCCATACCGGCAGAATTCGACCGGCACCGGCTGCTGCTGTTGTACAAAGGCGATATCAGCGCGTTGACCTTGTTCGCCCAGCAAGCCAACGGCAGCGTCTGCTTTCCGCAGCCGTTGCCGGCCTTATCCGCGGCGCTGGACGACGATAGCGGCGCAGCGGCCACGTTGACCATTCATCCGGCGACGCTGGTCAAGGCGATCACCAAACTTATGGGCTTCGAGGCCGATTTGTTGCAGGCCGAGGCCGGTTACCGGCAGGCGGTCGACACGCCGGGCGGCATCGTCACCGTCTACATCGCCCGGTTTAAGCTGCTCGATCCGCCGCACCGGCTGCTGCAAAGCCTGGATTGCCGGCTGCGCACCTTGCCCGAGCTGCGCGGCCGGCCGCCGGCCGAGATGGATTTGTTGCGCCGCGCCTACGAAACGATGATGGAGGGTTAGCGTGTTCGATTACATGGACTTCGGCCTCGACGCCGGCGATAACGGCGGCGCATCGTATCCGGCCAGCGACGGCCCCTATATTCCGGAAGCCCAGGATTGCATGCGCTGCGGCATGTGCGTGAGCGGCTGCCCGACTTACCGTTTGTTTCAAACCGACGCCGAAACCCCGCGGCAGAGGATTCGCAGCATCGAAAAAGTGCTGCGGGATGAGGCGATTAGCGATGACGAACGCGGACATCTGGATAACTGCCTGCAATGCCGGGCCTGCGAAACGGTGTGTCCGAGTCGGATGAAATATGGCGAACTGTTCGATTTGGCGCGGCACAAACTAATGCAATTGCAGCCGCCGTCCTGGCTTACCGGATTGGCGCTGCGTCTGATCGAACATAAAAACTGGCGGCGCAGCTTGTTGCCGTTGGTTTCCTTGTATTTGCGTTCGGGTCTGCAAAAGCCGTTGCGGGCTAGCGGCCTGTTGCAAAAACTGAATCTGGCGGCCGCCGAGCGCCTCGTCTGCGAGCCGGCGCTTGGCGGTTTAGCCGGTGTTTTTCCGGTGGGCAAGCGCGCCCGCCAGCGCGGGCGCGTGGCGCTGTTCACCGGCTGTCTGGCCGAACATTTCGACCGTGCCACCATGAAGGCGGCAATCAAATTGCTGAATGCCATCGGCTACGAGGTGGTGGTGCCGGAAGGGCAGGGCTGCTGCGGCGCGATCCATCAACATAACGGCCGCTCCGCCGCAGCTCTGCTCGAAAACAATATCGCCGCGTTTTATGCGCTGGAAGTCGAAGCGGTGGTCTATCTGGCCAGCGGGTGCGGGGCGATGTTGAGCGAAGCCGAAGGCGCCGACAGCGAGACTTCCGGCTGGTTCCGCCGCAGTCTATGCGACATCAACGAGTTCTTGCTGGAGCACTGGCCGGAGCAGTTGCAACCGGCGGCATCGAATCTGAATATCGCCGTGCAGGAACCCTGCAGCCAACGGAACGTGCTGAAAAACGCCAAGGCGGTTTACGCCCTGTTGGCGAAAATTCCGGGCGTGAATATCGAAGCGCTGCCAGACAACCAGACCTGCTGCGGCGCCGGCGGCAGCTATATGCTGAGCCATCCCGAGAACGCCCAGCAATTTAAAACGCTGAAACGCCAGGCCATCGCCGGTTGCGGCGCCGACATCGCCGTCAGCGCCAATTTCGGTTGCGCATTTTTTCTGAACGCCGAGCGCGGCGAAACCGACCGCAAACTGATGCATCCGATCCGGCTGCTGGCCGACCGTATCTGACCGAGCCCGCCGCTGCCGGCGGCGCCGAGCCTGACTATCCCCGGCGATTTGTGTAAAATCGCGCCACTTTTCAATTTAGATAGCGCAGGCAGCAGCATGACTAAATCCATCGTTCTTACCGGCATCACCACCACCGGTACGCCACATTTGGGCAATTACGCCGGAGCCATTCGGCCGGCGATCAAGGCCAGCAAGGACGAGCAGGTCCGGCCGTTTTATTTTCTGGCCGATTACCATGCGCTGATCAAATGCAGCGAGCCGGCCCGGGTCAAGCAATCCAGCCTGGAGATTGCCGCGACTTGGCTGGCGCTGGGGCTGGATACCTCGAATGCGGTGTTCTACCGCCAATCCGACGTGCCGGAAATTCTGGAACTGACCTGGATGTTGACCTGCGTCACCGCCAAGGGCTTGATGAATCGGGCGCACGCCTACAAAGCCGCGGTTGCGGAAAACGAGGAAGCCGGCGGTAGCGATCCGGACAAAGGCGTCACGATGGGTTTATTCAGCTACCCGATCCTGATGGCTGCCGATATCTTGATGTTCAACGCCAACAAGGTGCCGGTCGGCAAGGACCAAATCCAGCACATCGAAATGGCCCGCGATATCGCCGCCCGTTTCAACCATATCTACGGCGAGCATTTCGTCCTGCCGGAAGCGGTACTGGAAGAAAATGCCGCGACCTTGCTGGGTCTGGATGGCCGCAAAATGAGCAAAAGCTACAACAACACCATCCCGTTGTTCGAGCCGGAAAAGAAGCTGCGCAAATTGATCAACAAGATCAAAACCAATTCGCTGGAACCGGGCGAACCGAAAGACCCGGAAGGCTGCACGCTGTTCGGTATCTACCAGGCATTCGCCAACCACCACGAAGTCGAGGCGATTCGCCAGCGTTATGCGGAAGGCATCGGTTGGGGCGAGATGAAACAGGTGTTGTTCGAAAAAATCAACGACGAAATCGCCCCGGCGCGCGAGCGTTACGAAGCGCTGCTGGCGTCGCCTGAGCACATCGAACAGCAATTGCAGGAAGGCGCCGAAAAAGCCCGCGCCATCAGCCGGCCGTTCATCGAACAACTGCGGGCAGCGGTCGGCATCGCCAAGTTGGCCGGTTAAGCGCCGCGCCGGGTCGGCGGCCGCTAACCCAACCGAGGTTGTGATGTCCGCAATGCTGGTTTACGCGCTACAGGCGCTGTTGCTGCCGCCGGTTTCGCTGTTGGTTTTGGCGCTGGTAGGGCTGGCGTACGGTAACCGAAAATGGGGGCGAAACATGGTGCTGACCGGTTTGATTTTGCTGTGGTTTCTGAGCCTGCCGGTGGTGGTGAATCGGCTGGGGCTGTGGTGGGAGCGCGTGCCGCCTGTGACGGCGGAGGCTGTCGCGGCATCGAAGCCCCAAGCGCTGGTCGTGATCGGCGGCGGCCTGCAATTCGACACGCCCGAATATCCCGGGCAAATCACCTTACATCCCCGAAACCTGCTGCGCCTGCGCTATGCGGCCAAACTGGCCTGGGACTTGGGCTTGCCGGTATTGGTCTCCGGCGGCGGCGCGCTGGCGCCGGATGATGTGGCCGAAGCCGACCTGATGGCGGCGATATTGGACCACGAATTCAAAACCCCGGTAGCTTGGCAGGAGCGGAACAGCCGCAATACCGCCGAAAACGCCGGCTTCAGCCGCGAGTTGTTGCGCCAATACGGCATCGACAACATCGTGCTGGTGACGCAAGCCTACCACATGCCCCGAGCGCTAATGGCCTTCCGCAACGCCGGCTTCAACGTCTTGCCGGCACCGACCGCCTTCATCGGCCGCAGCGGCGATTCCCGCTTCCTGGACTGGCTGCCGTCGCCGTCGGCCTGGGCCAACGTCTTTCTGCTGGCCCACGAGGCGGTCGGGATGGTTTGGTATGGGATTAGGTATGGGTAGGGATGTGGCCCCTTTTATTTGAACAGCAAACCCGGAATTTCAAAGTGAAATCCCTGTCGTGGTTATACCACTAGAAATAATCCAGTGTTGCGGCGCGAGCTTGGCCGACGGAGTCGTAGGCATGCACGTAAACCCGTTCGTACCTGACCGGCCGCCATAGCCGTTCGACAAAGGCATTACCCGTCAGGCGCCCCGACCGGCCATGCAGAGCAAAGTAAGCGGCATTTGGCCAAATGATGTTAACAAGAAACAACCGCTGTTTGAGGCGACTTTTTATTTTTTACGGATCGTAAATGATTGATTTTTTATGTTAAAAGTTGTTTGTTGAGGGGTTGCAGTCTTGACTCTTCACTGCGTCGACAAATGCCTTGGCGGTAAACTGGCTACCTTGTTCGGTGTTGACGATGTCCTGCTTGCCTTAGTGGTTGAAATCGTGTTCCAGCTCATCCACAGTATGGCAGGCTTCTAAAGTAACCGCGACCTTGGCGGCCAGGAGTCTGCAATTGGCCAATCGACCGCGGCGGTCAGATAGGCAAAGCCTTTCGCCAGCGGAATATATAGGTCGTTTCCAGTGCCAAGACCTGATTGGCATGATTGATGGTCATGCCACGCAGCTAGTAGGGATAGATTTCGTGGCCTGGCGTTTTCTTACTGGTATTGGACTTGCATACACCGCTTCGATACCTATCTGTGTCATTCAAGTTTTCAGATGTTTGCGGTCAACCTGGATGCCTTGCCGATTCAGTTGATCCCGTAACTGGCGAGCGCCCATACCAAAGGGGCACAAGTTAGCGGGTGCTTCAAGTATAGTTCGTCGAGTCGGTGCATGATGTCTAAATCGCGCTCCGAAGCCGGTTTTGGCCTGCAATAGACACTGCCCGCTGATGATGCCCAATAGCTTAGCTTGCTGACCATCGACAGCTTCGATTGACGGTCGATCATCGCTTTGCGCTCAGCCAATTGCGCCCTTTGGCTATCCCGCCCTCCAGCCAAAGGGCACAAGTAAAAAATCATGCTCCAACGTCAACTGGCCCATTTTGGCACGCAAGGTCTACAAATCAACCGGCGGCGTTTCGGGTTCCGCAGATTTCCCAAACACCTCGACGGCGCTTTCTGTCAACCGTTTCTTCCAATCGATGATCTGATTTTGATGAATCTCGAATTCCTGGGGCAACTGAGCAAGGGGTTTATCTCCTACCAAGGCGGCTAACACCACTTTGGCCTTGAAGGCCGTTGAATGTTTTTGGGTTAGCTCTCTTGGGTGGCATCGTGTCCGTGCATTGGGGTTTATCCAAATTTAGGTAGCTTACTTTACCCGTTTGTACCCATTACAAACCTTGGTGGCGCGGGCTTGCTGAGTTTTTCACCAGCCTGTTAGGGAAGCGCTGAACAAATCAAACCGCAAGCCGCGCCTTGCGACCCAAGCGTAATTTTTTACAAACATGCGCTGACGGATCGTTCAAATAGCCCCAATTCCTGCGTTTTTTATTCCCGTCTACCGTGTTTGGGCGCACGGTAGACGGATTTCGGCCTAGGCCGCCATCAACTGGCGGCGCAGCAGATACAAATTGGCCAAAGCCACCAGCCAGTTCACCTGGGCTGTGTTCTTCTCCAAGCCTCGGTAGCGAGTCTTGCGAAAGCCGAACTGGCACTTGATGATCCTAAAAATGTGCTCGACACGGGCGCGGACCGACGAATATTTTCGGTTGCGCTTACGCTGGCGGCTCGACAGGTTTTTGCCGGGCTTGCGCTTGTCGTTGACGCACCAGCTCAGTCCCAGATGCCGCGAGCCTTTTTTGTAGTCGTCGCTGGTGTAGCCGGCATCGGCAAAGATGACTTGATCGTCTTCGCGGAGCAGCTTGGGTAATTCCACGATGTCAGCCGTGTTGGCCGAGGTCACCGTTACACTGTGTACGGCCCCTGAATTGACGTCGGCGCCGACGTGGATTTTCATCCCGAAATACCACTGATTGCCTTTCTTGGTTTGATGCATGGCCGGATCGCGTGCTTGATCCTGATTCTTGGTCGAGCTCGGCGCGTGAACAATCGTGGCGTCGACCATCGTACCCTTGGAGACCAACAGGCCTTGGTTTTTCAGGTGGTCGTTGACCGTCGATAGCAGCACCTCCGTCAACTTGTGCTTCTCCAGCCAGTGACGGAAGTTGAGAATCGTGGTTTCGTCCGGCAGCGCTTCGGTAACGCTACCAAAACCGGCAAAACGCCGAATGCTCTCGATTTCATACAGTGCATCTTCCACTTGTGCCCTGTGGGTATTTGTCGGTCCGAGTAGCTGAACCATTGTTGCATGCAGTAGATACGGAGCATGCGATTCAATGCCATCGGTTGCCGGCCGCGGCGACCGCTCTGCGGATAATGCGGTTCGAGTTGGGCCAACAGTAATGTCCAGGGCACCACTTGCTCCATTTCCGCCAGAAATTTTTCCCGCCGGGTTTGGCGTTTTTTGCTGGCATATTCAAGTTCGGCAAAACTGGTTTGGGTGGGGGCATTCATCGGCTTGTCTCGGTACGATCAGATGGGGGATATTATCCCATCTCCTGACGAGGGATTTAATCAGCGCCTCCTTAGCAGGTTGGTGAAAAACTCTTTTTTGCAACCAATCAGACCTATATTTAGTACTACAAGATTGATTCAGCACTAAATAAAGGCTTCTTATAGCTAAATTAGTGGCCAGAATATGGTTTTTCACCAACCTGTTAGGTAATTAAATTGCGAAAATTGGGAAACTAAATATACGGAGCCGACACTAGTAAAATGTCCAGAATCCCATCCCGTTAAGGATTCTATGGTGTCGCCCAACCTTGTGATACATCCTTCGTCGTTGCACATTATATCTGTCGGCGAAATATAATTAACTTGTTGCTGAGCCGAAAACTCTTTCATTAAGGGGTCTAATTTTAAACATTTACCGTCTACGCCGAATTTCATTCTTCGCGGAATTTGATGCATTGTGTCGTTTTTAAAATATTTGTATAGCAATTTTGGCAAATCATCTGTCCAGCATGGGTCTTGCCCTATTAAGTCAATATTTTTTATTCCACTGTCCTTTAATGCTGAAATTGTTTTCTTAACTTGCGTCCAATCATAATCGTACCAAAGAGCGGACAGTACAACTCGATCCGGGTTTTCGGCTCTTATCAGCTCAATGTTCTTAGAATTTATATCTTTGCAGGATTTTCTCTTTGGAAAGTCTGTGTTAAGTATCGGAGGGCAAATAGCAGCAGTTCGTTGGATTAAATTAAAGCTATTTCCATAAATTTCTTTATATCCTGGGTACAAGTGTGCGGCATGAGAATCCCCCCATATTAATATAGTCTTCTTGTTTTTATCCCGAGTGACGCCGCAATCTTGGAATGCCGTATAATCCTGTTCAGGCTCGAGAAAGCATGTAAATTCTCTATACTCGTCATGAAAATTGTATTGGTATTGATTGAGATCCTGAACTGTTTTTGGAAATCGAAGTTCAAAACCTCCTTGATTATATGTGTAGAAGCCGATAGAGCCAACTGCACACATTGATAGAGCTAGTGCAATTGCTTTTTGTCTGCTGTATCTTCCAAATCGTATGGGTTTTTCAATTAGCGTATAGGTGAGCCAAGCGAGGCAAACAGCGGTTGCAACGGCTAGGCAGATGGTCTCGGTATTTGGATTTTCGCTTTTAATTATTCTTGCAAACGATAATAGGGGCCAATGCCATAAATAAAGTGGGTAGCTAATCAGTCCAAACCAGATTAGCACTCTATTGGAGAGAACGAAGCGATTAACTAGGGCTTCTTGCCCTGCCGCGATCAAAAGAGCTGCTCCCAGCGACGGTAACAAAGCATACCAACCTGGAAAATTGCTTTCTTTATGAATCAGTCCAAAACCAATTCCTATCAAAATAATACCCAACAAAGACGAAATATGATTTCGCGGATTACTGGAGGATGTTATTGAATATAGGGGATTGACGGAGCAGAATGAAGCTGAAGGTTGCTTATTTTTAATATTGGCTATAATGTGGCTATTATGTATTTGAACGTATGCTACGATTGAGCCTATCATCAACTCCCAAAACCTTGTTTGTGGTGAGTAAAAGGCGGCAACTTGGTCGAAATTTATTTTTATTATATTCAGCAAAAAAGATGCTAGAGTAATAATCGTCGCAATAATCCAGTAGTTAATTTTCTTTTGCCATGTAATCCATAATATAATCGGCCAGATAAGATAAAATTGCTCTTCAATCCCCAGAGACCATAAATGCAATAGTGGTTTTGTTTCGGCAGTGCTGTCGAAATAGCCGCTCTCTTGCCAAAAGGCAAAGTTAGATACGAAGCCAGCGCCAGTTGCTATATGCTTACCTAGTTGTTTGTATTCGTTTGGCAATAAAATGAGCCATCCGGCTATAAAACAGGTAGTCATCATTGCTAATAGTGCTGGAAATATGCGTTTAATCCGACGAATGTAAAAATCGAGAAAGCTAAATTTGTTTTGGTTCAATTCGCCAAAAATAATAGAAGAAATAAGATAGCCAGAGATAACAAAAAAGATATCAACTCCTATGAAGCCTCCGGTAATAAAGTTCGGAAATGCATGAAAACTTACAACGGAGATAATTGCAACGGCGCGTAATCCGTCAATATCTGGACGATATTTAGAATGGGCTTCATGTTTGTTTGTGTTGTTTTCAGGTGATTTATCGGTCATGAATGTGAGTTATTGTTATTTTTTGCTTGGTGAATTCAAAAAAAGAAACACCGCAATAATGATTTAGGAGGGGGTTGTTTCATGGTAATTATCGCTTCGCTAGGTCACAAGTAATGATAAATCGAGTTGTTGAACTTCTGATCAATATTGCATTACATGGATTATTCGGGTTATGAATGTACACAGAAAAGTCGATATTCGCAGTCAGGCACCTGACAAAACCATCTAACAGCTTGATGAAAACATGTTTTTAAAGCCAATTGAGCTCGTATTTAGTATCGCGGAAAAAATCTTTGGCACCAAATACAGTCATTTTTTCCGTGAAATTAGTGTCCAGCATATGGTTTTTTGAGGGTGTCCTGAATTTTGTGTAAACGGGATTTAATTATCGATTGGGCATCCTGTCTTCAAACTGAATGCTAAACCGATTCAAAGCAGCTTTCCAGTCATGCAACGGCATGGTCCATTTTTTACTGATATTCATCAGGGCTAAATAGAACAATTTCGACAAGGCTTCATCACTGGGAAATGAGCCGCGATTTTTGGTGATTTTCCGCAGACTCATATTCACGGACTCGATGGCATTGGTCGTGTAAATGATGCGACGTATTTCAGTTGGATAGTCGAAAAAAGGGATAATCCTATCCCAATTCCGTCTCCAAATCTGGCCAATCGGTGGGTAGGCCTCGTTCCACTGCGTCTCGAACTCAGCCAGTCGTTGCTCTGCTTCAACGACGCTGGCTGATTGGTATATTCGCTTGAGATCGCCGGCGATCTGTTTGCGCATCTTCCAACTGACATAGTTCAGACTGTTGCGGACCAAGTGAACGATGCACAGTTGGACGGCAGCCTGTGGATAGACGGTTTCAATCGCTTCGGGAAAGCCTTTCAAGCCATCGACACAGGCAATGAAGATGTCTTGCACGCCGCGATTCTTCAGGTCTGTCACGACCTGTAACCAAAACTTGGCCCCTTCGGTTTGGGCGATCCATAAGCCCAGCACTTCCTTCTCTCCTTGCAGGTTAATCCCAATGGCCAGATAAACGGCCTTGACGCGCACGGCACCGGTATCGCGCACTTTGACATGGATACAATCGAGATAAACGATGGGGTAAACCGGATCAAGCGGCCGCAATTGCCAGGCTTTGACTTCTTCTATCACGGCATCCGTCACCGAGGAGATCAAGGTGGGTGAAACTTCAGTGCCATACAGTTCTTCCAGATGGCTCTGGATTTCCCTGACCGTCAGACCTCGGGCATAGAGCGAAATGATCTTGTCGTCAAAGCCCGTCCAACGGGATTGGTGTTTGCCAATGATTTGCGGCTCAAAGTGGCCATGACGATCCCGAGGAATCTCAATCGGCAACTCGCCAAAGTCGCCTTTCAGGGTTTTCCGGCTCTTGCCATTGCGGGTGTTGCCGGTAGGATTGCCGACAGCTTCATGCTTGCCATGACCGAGATGTTCGGTCATTTCAGCTTCTAAAGCCCGCTCCACCAGGGCCTTGGTCAGTTGTTTCAGAAGACCGTTTTCACCCAACAGGTCTTCGGGTTTTTGATAGCCTGACAGCAAGCTGTCGATCAGTTCGGTTGGGATGGATTTTGGTAAGGTCATAGTTACTCCTCAAAGTAAGGGCAGTTTCCTGCCTAATGGCCGTTTACACAAAAATTCTTACACCCTCGGTTTTTTACCATCCTGTTATCGGGACCGCTATCGTTCTTTTTTGACGAAGCTTTTGTCCGAGGCCCAGGCTTCAATCAGGCTGCCATCGACGCTCAAGTGTTCGTCGGACACCAGGTTTTGCCATTCTCCTTCACGGCTCTTACGAGTCGGCTACGGCCAGTACCCGCTCAAAAATTCGCGACTCAGCGCTTCGGATAGCAGACGTTCGCGGTTGACGCTGAATATGCTGCGCTCCCACGCGGCATCGTCGACGTCCAAACCGATAAACCAGCGAAACGGCAGATTGTAGTTCAGTTGTTCCATCAACTGCCGTTCGCTACGAACGGTGTACAGCACTTGCAACAACAGGGCGCGCAGCAGTTTTTCAGGGGCAATCGATGGCCCGGTGTGCGCGTAAAGCTCGGCAAACACGGCATCCATGGACGCCAAGACGGCCATCGACTAACAATCGCAAACGACGTAACGGATGCTGTTTGGGAATGCGCTCTTCCAGGCTGACGTAGCTGAACCAGCTCTCTTGGATGGCATCGTGTCCGCGCATTGGTGATTCTCCAAATTTTGGTGGTCTATTTTAATCGTTGGCAACCATTACGACTTGGTAGGCTCAGTTGACTTCTTCCTTCTTGTTGTCGTTCCGACCTATGATAAAGGTATCCATGTCCATACACTGACCCGCCAATTTCGGCAGTTCATGCGAGGTAAATTCTTTCAGCTTGAAGCGATTTATTATCATCGCGGGTGAAAGGATAAAACACTAATTATTCATTATTTATCAAAGCGTTAAATCAGATTTGTTGCGCGGAAATACGGTCCAAGGTTTTATTATCTGTATATCTTCGCGGATCAGGAATGATCGTCTGTAATCGGTCCTAGCGAAGATATTGAATCAGTTCGGAGAATAGGCTGCAACGGGACAGCATTTACCGACAATCGAAATATTCAACCCAATTGCCAGTCGTCAACGCCAGGTTGTAAAGGTCCATCGACAGGCGTCAACGATAACCAAAAAACTCCCGGCGCAAGTCGTCGAGTTGTCGTTCGTGGAAATACAGGTCTTGGCGGCGGTGATCGTAGCGGCGGTCCAGTTCCCGCAGTTCGCTGCGCAGCTGGTCGCGTTCCTTATCGGTCAATTTGCTATCGCGCAGACGGCTTTCCTTGCCGGACAAGTCGCTTTGCAGCCGGTCCAGTTCGTTGCGGTCTTCGTAAACGGCATAGGCCGCGGCGTGGTAGCGGGCAAACTGGCCGTCTATCGCCGGCGGGCAGACGTGTCGGTATTGGCGGCCGTTCAAGCCTTCGTTAAATGCGTTGTCCAGCCGGCAGTAATCGGTCAGGCCTTGCTCGCGGCCGGCGAAATAGGCCGATTGATCGACGGCTATGCCGTACTCGCGGCAGGCTTCGGCGTGATCCGCCAAACGCTGGCCGGTTTCGCCGCCGAGCCCGTCGTGCATGCCGACGCCGAACCAGTCGCCGCGCAGGCAATCTTCCCGGCTCAAGGTGGCGCACCCCCCGGCAAGCAGGGCCAGCAACAGGCCCGCGCCGGTATAAGCAGCGCTGCGGAGCCGGAAAGAGTTAAGCGGCATCGTCGTCGCAATCCAATGCCGAGCTGCGTAGCGGTTCTTTCATCGTTACGGCAACGCACAACGCCAGCGCGGCGCAGCCGCTGACGTAATAACCGAACCATTCCGGGTGGCCCTGGCTTTTCAGCCATAAAGCCAGGTATTCGGCGCTGCCGCCGAACAAGGCCACGGTCAGCGCATACGGAAAACCGACGCCGAGGGCGCGGATGTGCACCGGAAACAGTTCGGCTTTGACGATGGCGTTGACCGACGAGTAGCCGGAGGTGATCAGCAGGGCGCAAACGTACCAGCCCAGTGCGGTTTCGACGCTGTGGGCAGCCGCCAACAGCGACAGCAACGGCGCGGTGAATAGGGTGGCGCCTAGGCCGAAGCCGATCAGCAGCGTGCGGCGGCCGATGTAGTCGGAGATCAATCCGAATACGGGTTGTAGTGCCATGAATACCAGCAAGCCCAGGCTGCAGATCAACGTGGCGTCGTCTTTGCTGAAGCCGCTGGTATTGACCAGGAATTTTTGCATGTAGACGGTAAAGGTATAGTAAGACACCGTGCCGCCGGCGGTTAGGGCAACGACGGTGAATACCGCCCTGGGGTGGCGCGCCAGTTCGCGCAGTGGCGTACGTCGGTGCGGATGCCGGCGCGATGCGGCGAAGGCGGCGGTTTCGGCCATATTGCCGCGTAGCCAGATCGCCAGCACGGCCAACGTGCCGCCGACGACGAACGGAATCCGCCAACCCCAGGCGTGCAGTTGGGCGCTGCTTAACAGGTAACGTTGCAACAGCATCAATAACCCGAGCGCCAGCAGTTGGCCGAGCACGATCGTCACGTATTGGAAGCTGGAGTAATAACCGCGGTGCTTGGCGCCGGCCATTTCGCTGAGGTAGGTAGCGGAGCTGCCGTATTCGCCGCCGATGCTGAAGCCTTGCAGCATGCGGGCAAACAGCAATAGCGCCGGGGCCCAATTGCCGATGACGGCGTAGCCCGGTGTGCAGGCGATGATCAACGAGCCCAGGCACATCAGACTCACGGATAACAGCAGCGCGCTCTTGCGGCCTCTGCGGTCGGCCAGGCTGCCGAGCAGCCATCCGCCCAGCGGCCGGAACACGAAGCCGACGGCGAATATTGCGGCGTTATTCAGCAATTGCGCGGTCTGGTCGCCCTCCGGAAAGAACAGTGGGGCAAAGTACAGGGCGAAGGCGGCATAGATGGCCCAGTCGAAATATTCGACCAGATTGCCGGCCGAGCCGCTCAGGATGTAGCGCAGGCGCTGCCGGTGCGACAGCGTGGCGGCGGACGGAGGCGTGGCGAAAGAATCCATCCCAGCGCCTCGCGAGCTTTATTCGGCGGCGGGGGCCTGCCGAACCGGCTTGGTTTCGGTTTTTTTCGGTTTTTTCTTCTGCGACCGGTATTTCAGGCGCTGCGCCTGGACGGCGTTGTCTTTGGTGACGCGGCCGGCTTCGTTACCGTTCAGGTCGACCCGAATCGCGCCTTCGACCATGCAGGCCCAATAGCGGTTGCCGGTACACCAGGTTTTGATCGCTTCCAGCAGCGCTTCCTTGGCGATGCCGAGTTGTTCCGACAATTCGACCAAGTCGTTATGGATGCCGATTTTGAGCGGCACTTTCGGGTTCGGGCTTTTCGGAAAGATAGTCGGAAAACGCTTCTGCAACTGGCCTATGGTTTGTACCACCGGATCGACGTCCGCGCTGGGCGCTTGGTGCTGCTTTTTCTTTTCTTGCTTTTTCGCTTTTTCGGCAGCGGCCTGTTGCGCCAGTTGATCCCGCAGCGATGCTAATTGTTCGAACCCCATACGCAACCCGATAATGTACTGAAAAACGCGCATTGTACAACGATGCGGGCGGCGGTGAAATTTACCGTGCGTTTTATGCGGTTATATTGGTCGGTCGTCCTGCTCCGATCGGTTGATGCTGGCGCGGCTGCTTGATTCTACTTTGCCAGATTAAGCCAATGCCGTTACGCTCACCAAGACATCAGCAAGGCCACAAGAGCGGACATCCTGCACCGTGAAGGGCAAGCATCGACCCGACCGTCGAATCCGGGTTTCGGCAGCCGTAACAGCGCGAAAGCGAATCCCTGCCGAAATGACCAGCACCTTTGATATCTGGCATGGAATTAAGGTGGTGGTTACAAGTTAATCCGCGGCGAAAACGGCCGTTGGCGTCTCGATTAATCAATTTTTACATTGGGCAAACGCCGATTTGCTTTATGTTGGGCATACTTGAGACTATGTTTTTGGCTTTTTCCGTTACCCGTGCCGGAGTTTTGCACCAATGTCTGTTTTCTCCAGATTGTTCCCGAACTATCGTCTGCTTTTGGCAATTACGCTGCTGCCGATGCTAAACGCCTGTTCTTCCCGGCCCACCTTGCCGGGGCAGGAGGAGCAATTCGAGAAGTTGCAGCAGGCGATGCAAAGCGGGGCCTACCGGCCGGCCGGCAATTTCGAGCTGGATTCGGCCCGCGACCGCTGGCTGCACGATAGGGTCGAGCTGGATGTGGAAATGCTGGCGCCGAAAGCCGCCGGCAGTTATCCGCTGGTGATTTATCTGCCCAGTATCGGCGAAGACGCAGGGGCCGGCAGGTTGTGGCGGGAAAGTTGGGCCAAGGCCGGTTATGCCGTATTCAGCGTCCAGCCGGTGGAAATCGCTCAGGCCTTGAAACAACTGGAAGCCGAACGTAAATTCGACTTGCCGGACGCGGACGAGTTGGCGACTCCCGCAGAAGCGGACGAGGACGGCGGCCCCGGACGCGAACCCGGCGGCGAGTCTTGGTTTGGCGAGAAACGTCCGCGCCAATCGCGTTCCGCGCGCAGCAGCGAACTGCACTACGTCGGCCACCAATATTTTGCGCCGGATCGTTTAAAAAGCCGGCTCGGGCATTTGTATTGGGCTTACCGGCAACTGAAACTCAGAGCCGAGATGCGGGCGCCGGTATTTGCCGCGGCCGATTTTTCCAAAGTGGTATTGGCCGGTTACGATTTGGGCGGGCAGACGGTTTCCGCGGCGGCGGGCGAGGCGTTCGCCGGCGATATGCCTGGCGGCGGCGATTGGCAACCGGTCGCCGCCATCGTGCTGAGCCCGTCGGTCGATTTGGCCGAAGGCCAAGTGCGCGGCCGATTTCAAAAGCTCACTTTGCCGATGTTAAGTATCACTGGCAGCGAAGACAACGATCCGTACGCGATCAGTTCCGCGCCGGTCAGAACTGCATTGTGGGAATACGCGCCGGCAGGCGGCAAGTACCTGTTGCTGCTGCAGGGCGGCGGGCATAAGGTGTTGGCGGGATCGGAACTCGGCGGCCGTTTCGCGGCGGCGGAGCGGCGCAACGAGGCGGCGCTGGCGGAGGGAATGCCGATGGCCGCCGGCCGCCGCCGAGGCGGCATGGGCGGACCTCAAGCCGGCGGCGAGTCCTGGTTTGGCGGCTCGCGCACGGAAGAAACCCGGCGGGACCAGGGTTACAAACACGTTGCCGCCGTTATCGGCACCACCACGGCGTTTTTGGACATGGTCGTCAAAAACGACGAGTTCGCCCATGCCTGGTTGCAGGAAAAAGCCAATCCCTGGCTCGGGCGAAGCGGGTCGTTAAAGAATCGCTAGCCGGCGCTTACGCCGGTTGCCCGTCGGCGGCCAACCAACGTTCCCGTAGCTGGTCGCGATGGATATACAGCCACTGGATGGCAATGATCGGAATGCCGGATTCGATTTCGCGGCGTTGCAGCATGGCAAACACCTCCTCGAATTTGATAGCGCTGACCCGGATGTCCTCGTCTTCCTCGTCCAAGCCGTGAATGCCACCGACCTCGCTGCTGTCCACTCGCCCGCAAAACAGCGTGATCCATTCGGAGGCGCCGCCCGGGGTCGTGAAAAATTGCTGGATTTCGATCAAATCCAGAATCTCGCAGCCGGCTTCCTCCCGCGCTTCGCGGTAGGCGACTTCTTCGGCGGTTTCGCCTTCTTCAATCGCTCCGGCCACAATTTCCAGCAGCCAGGCCCGCTGCGGCTGCAAAATCGCGCCGACCCGGAATTGTTCGATGATGACGACTTCGTCGCGGTCGGGATCGTACAGCAGCACCGCCACGCAATTGCCGCGGCGGAACAATTCCCGCGTTAGCGGTTGGCTCCAGCCGCCCTTGAACAGCGTGTGCCGCAGCGTATATTGCTCCAGTCGGAAAAAACCGTGGTAAACGGTGCGGCAGTCCAGTATTTCGAAGCGTTTTTCGCTCATTGGCCGTAGGTCACCCGGTAGATTACGCCCAGACTGTCGTCGCTGATCAGCAAGCTGCCGTCCGGCAATTGCAGAACGTCGTTGGGCCGGCCCAGCACTTCGCCTTTGGCCGTCAGCCAGCCGCTGATGAAGGGTTGTTCGTTGTAAGGCTGGCCCTCGCGGAATTTGACGATGTTGACCTGGTAGCCTTGCGCTTCGCTGCGGTTCCACGAGCCGTGTTGCGCCACGATCAGTTGCCGAAAATAGACATCGGGAAACTGCTTGCCGGTATAAAAACGCATGCCCAACGGGGCAATATGCGCTTTATAGCGCCAGACCGGCGCCGCGTATTTGTAACACTCTTTGCCGGCGCCGAATTCGGGATCGGGGATGTTGCCGGCGTGGCAGTAGGGAAAGCCGAAGTGATGGTTGGCCGGGTTCCACTCGTTCAATTCGTCCGGCGGCACATCGTCGCCCAGATAGTCGCGGCCGTTGTCGTTGAAAAATAAATGGCCGGTCCGGGTTTCCCAGTCGAAACCGACCGTATTGCGGATGCCGCGCGCCAATATTTCCAAATTGCTGCCGTCGCGGTTCATCCGCAACAAAGAACCGTAAATCGGTTGTTCCGGATCGCAGACGTTACACGGCGCGCCGACTGCGGTGTACAGTTTGTTATCGGGGCCGATACGCAAATATTTCCAGCCGTGGTGGCGGTCGGACGGGAATCGGTCGTAGACGGTCACCGGTTTCGGCGGATTGGCCAGCCGCATGCCGATTTCGTCGAAACGAATGATGCGTTGGATTTCGGCGACGTAGAGCGAGCCGTCTTTGTAAGCGACGCCGTTGGGCAAGTTGAGTTGTTCGGCGATGACGAAGCGCTGGTCGGCCGTGCCGTCGCCGTCCCTATCTTGCACGGCGTAGACGTTGCCCTGGCGGGAGCCGACATAGACCACGCCCTTGTCGCCCAACGCCATCTGTCGGGCATTGGGCAGATTGTCGGCGAAAATCCGGATATTGAATCCGGGCGGTAAGTGCAGTTGTTTCAAAACCGCCTCGTGTTCCGGGCTGGCGGCCAGCGTGGGCAAGCTCGCAATCATGAGCAATAGCAGGGACTTTATTCTTTTCATTTTTTATCTGCCTCTGAGTAAACTTTGAATGATGTTATCACTCTATAACCTTGAATTTAATCTTTCGGCGCCCCAAATCGCCACCACACCATAACAACACAGGAAAGTTACGCCATGATGAGAATATTGCTGTTTTTGGCTACCAACGTGGCCATCATGATTGCGATCAGCATCATTTTTAACGTTTTAGGCTTGAAAGGCGCGCTGGACGCTCAAGGCGTACATCTGAACATCGAAGGCTTGCTGGCAATGTCGGCGGTAATCGGTATGACCGGTTCGGTGATTTCGTTGTTCATGTCCAAGTGGTCGGCGAAAAGCGCAATGGGCGTGCATGTGATCGAACAACCGCAAAACCAGACCGAACAATGGCTGGTCAGTGTGGTATCGCGCCAAGCGCAAATGGCCGGTATCGGCATGCCGGAAGTCGGTATCTTCGATGCGCCGGAAGCCAATGCTTTTGCCACCGGGGCTAACCGGGACAATGCTTTGGTAGCGGTCAGCACCGGTTTATTGCGCACCATGAATGCCGACGAAGTCGAAGCGGTGGTCGGCCACGAGATCAGCCACGTCGCCAACGGCGATATGGTGACGATGGCGCTGATGCAGGGCGTGGTCAACACCTTCGTTTATTTCTTCGCCACCATCATCGGTTATGTGGTCGACCGGGCGGTGTTCAAGACCGAACGCGGTTACGGTCCGGCGTATTACATCACGCAAATGGTCGCGCAAATCGCCTTGTCGATTTTGGCTTCGATGCTGGTGATGTGGTTCTCGCGTTACCGCGAATTCCGCGCCGATGCCGGCGGTGCTCAATTAGCCGGCCGGCAGAAAATGATCGACGCCTTGCGGGCGTTGCAACGCTCGCACGAACCGGCGCAATTGCCCGGCGAGTTGGCGGCATTCGGCATCAACGGCGGCGGTGTGCAACGCTTGTTCATGAGCCACCCGCCTTTGGAAGAGCGGATTGCCGCTTTGCAAAACGCCCGTTAACCGACGGAACAGCCGAGCCGGGCCATCCCGGCTCGGCTTTTTTATGGCCAACCAATTTATCCGCTTCCGACTCGATCTCAGTTACGGCCAATTTCTGGCCGTCTACCAAGGCCACGCCAAAACGGTCAGCGCCGTCGCCGACGACGGCCGCCGCATACAGTTTCCGGCCGGCAACATTCAGCGCTATTTGGCCAAGAACGGCATTCAGGGTTACTTCGAAATGGAATTGGGGCCGGGAAACAAATTCGTCGCGCTGCGCCGGCTGGATTAGCTCGCCCTCTCGGCCCGACCGGACTCAAGCCTTGGCAGCCTTGGTGCGGTACATAGCTTGGTCGGCCTGCCTGATTAAATCGTCCCACGATTGTTTGCCGCGGCGGTAAATCGCGGTGCCGATGCTGACGTCCAGCGTCAGGTAGCCGATGGCCGAGGCGTAGGGAGCGATCAGAGTTTCGTAAACTTTATCGATTACCGCGCTTAGCTGATTCGAATTCTCGATGTCGGTCAGCAGTATCAAAAACTCATCTCCGCCGTAACGGCAAGCGGTATCGCAATTGCGAATGCAGGCTTGCAGCCGGTTGGCGACGTCGCTTAACAGACGGTCGCCGGCCGCATGGCCCAGCGTGTCGTTGACGGCTTTGAAGTCGTCGAGATCGATGAACAACAATGCCAGATGCGATTGCTGCCGGTTTGCCAGTGCCATGGCCTGGCGCAGCCTATCCTGCAGCAGCGTGCGGTTTGCCAGTCCGGTCAGCGCATCGTGATGGGCCGCATGCAAGGCCTGGCGATAATTTTCGCCCACTTCGCGCAATTGTTGGTTTAACTCGGCCCGGTCGGCGTGTAGCGATTCGAGTTGTCGCCTGGCGTCGGCCAATTGCTGTTGGCTCAGCGCCAGCGCCTTTTGCAATTCGGCAATCTCCGCAAAATTTTGATGTAACTGTTCGCATTTGCCGGGCGCCGCGCAACAGGAACCAGGCTCGAGCCAATGCGAGGCAACACTGCCGTCCGGGCTGGAAAGGACCGGAATGGGGTTCAAAAAAAGAGTCGGTTCGTTTTTCATGGTCAGCTCTGTCGGTAAAGGGTTGGTATTTGCCGTTTTCCGGCGCCTTTTTTACCGAATCCATCAAGAGCCGTGCCATTGCGGATTTAATCGAATCTGGATGCCGCAATTCATTGAAATAAAATTGTTTTTATTGTACGGCCTGGCGGGAGCGGCGCTGCTGCGGCGACGGCAGCGGGCCGAGCGGGACGAAATATCGCCATGCGCACGATATTTCGTAGTTTTGGCGGGCGGCCGAGTGGCCGCTGCTTGATCTATGCGTTAGCGTTAGCGTTGGCGGAAGCGGATGTCGCCGAACAGTTCCTTCAATTCTCTCGGTTGGCAACGCCAATATTGGCGGGGAGCTTCGACTCGAGCGCCAAGTTTGGCGGCGGCGTGCCAGGGCCAGCGCGGATCGTAAAGAATGCCGCGGGCGATGGCGACCAGGTCGGCCCGACCCTCGGCGACGATGGCTTCGGCCGCCTCCGCTTCGGTAATCAATCCCACTGCAACCGTCGCCAGTCCGCAGCCGTTGCGAATCGCTGCGGCCAGCGGCACTTGGTAGTTGGGGCCCAGCGGAATTTTCTGTTGCGGCGACAGGCCGCCGCTGGATACGTGAATGTAGGCGCAGCCGCGAGCTTTCAATTCGTTGGCAAACACAATGCTTTGCTCGACATCCCAGCCGCCGGCCACCCAATCGGTCGCAGAAATCCTGACTCCGATCGGTATCCGCTCGGAAACCGCGGCACGCATCGCGGCGAACACCGCTAACGGAAAGCGCATCCGGTTTTCCAGCGAACCGCCAAATTCGTCGTTCCGCAGATTGGCCAGCGGCGACAAAAACTGGTGTAACAGATAGCCGTGTGCAGCGTGGATCTCGATTGCGTCGACGCCGATCTGCTGCGCCCGTTGTGCCGCCGATACGAAACACCGTTCTATGTGCGCCATATCGGCAGGGCTCAGTTCGAGCGGCGGCGGATCGTCCGGCATGAACGGCAGCGGCGATGGGGCAACGGTCGGCCAACCGCCGCCGGTCGAGTCCAGCAGGTGTCCGCCGTCCCACGGTGTAGCGGTAGAGGCCTTGCGTCCGGCATGCGCGAGTTGCAGCGCAATCGGCATCGGCGAATAGCGCCGAATCGCATCCAGAATTTTGCCCAAAGCCGCCGCGCCGGCGTCGGACCAGAGACCGAGGTCGGCCGGCGAGATACGGCCGCGCGGCTCGACCGCGGTGGCTTCGATGATCAACAGGCCGGCGCCGGACATTGCCAGATTGCCGAGGTGCATTAAGTGCCAATCGGAGGCAATGCCGTCGACGGCCGAATATTGGCACATCGGCGCGATGACGATTCGGTTCGGCAGGGTCAACGGGCCTAAAGAAAACGGAGTGAATAACTGGCTCATGGCGGAGGTCGGGGCTATGTGCTTGGCTGAGGTGCGAGTCTATTGGCTGATGGCCGGATTGGCAATGCTGCCAGCGCTGCCACGCTTGTCATTTCGGCTGCCAGAACTGTCACTCGCGCAATTGCTGAAAAATCATTGTGAAGAAGATCAAATAATTGATTCGAAACATTTTAATGGTAGTGGCACAAGGCGTGCTTTGTTCCAGGTTAAGGAATTCGTTCCGTTCCACTCAATGTTTTACTACTGCTGCAAAGGATGAATAAAGTGAACAAGTGTTTGCCTGGATTACGCCTGGTTTTATTGGCCCTGACGTTGGCTTTGTCTGTGGGAAACGCCGTTTCCGCAACCTTGATCGACGATTTTTCCGATTTTCAAGCCATCGATAACGGTAGCGACGGCCCGTTGCCGATTTCCGGCTCGGATTTAAGCGGCATTACCCGCACCTTGACCGCTACCCCGTTCGCTAACGGCGATACCTCAGAAGTGGTGGTCGAACAAGGTCTGTTGACGGTCAGTAACGGTTCAAACGGCGGTTTCGCCAGCGTGTTATACAGTTTTGATACGATCGATTTGGCATCGCTGGCCGGCGCATTTGTGCTTGCCACCGAATTTATGGATTTGAGCCACCAAGTGCAGTTGATTGCCAACGGCAGTTCGATATTCGGATTTACCGACTTAGGACTCGGCGAGCACATCATCGCCTTTACCCAGTTTTCCGATGCCAGCGTGTTCGGCCATTTGACTAGCCTGGAACTCAAATTCCAGGGCACTGACGCCTGGGACGCACAGTTCAGATTGTTGGCTACCAATGGCAATAGCGTGCCCGAACCTTCGGTCATAGCACTGTTAGCGATTGGTTTGTTGGCTAGCGGCTTCGGCTCGCCGAAAAAACCGTTGTCGGCCAAGGCGTGAATTAGCAATCCACTCTCAGTGTAATGTCAGGACAATCGACCATGTTTATGAAAACCTTCAAATTCAGTCTGCCAGCCTTAGCGCTGCTTTGCTCGCTGTCTATCTCGCCTTCCGCGGGCGCCAGCGTGTTAACGATCGACAATTTTACCCACGTCCAGACGGCTATCGATCGGGGAAATACCGTGGGTAGCCCGACGACCGTCGATCATTTGACCGGTACTGATTTGACCAATGCCTCGCGTACCTTTTCGGCCGTTGCCAGCGGCACGACTTACGCCAATAAAGAAGAAATCGCTTCCGGCGGCAATGTTTTGAAAATTACCAATGGCGGAACCTCGGCCGGTACCGCGTCTATCGTTTGGAATTTCGATCCGATCAATTTTACCGCTCACGGCAATGCGATTCTGTTGGAGATTTTAAGTATCGACTTGGGCGTTCAAGTCGAAATGATCGCCAACGGCAGTTCGACTAGCGGCGTGCAAAGCTTCAGCGGTCCGGGAAGCTTTTGGTTGGGGTTCGACGAATTCAGTAACCCGGCGGCGTTTTCCAGCGTCAATAGTTTCCGCCTGAATTTCTCTGGTCCGGCGGCTTGGGACGGACAATTCCGGGTGTTGGCAACCAGCTTTCCGGTGCCGCTGCCTCCGGCCTTCTGGCTGATGGGGCCCGTGCTGTTGGGTGGGCTGGGCATTCGGCGCAGATCAACCCGCTGATTCGGTACGACCAAGAACCAGACCCAGCAAGCGCTGGGTCTGGTTTTTTATTGCCCGAGCCATTTCCGCTACGCCATTGGCTTCCAAGTACTGTCGGCCGGTTATCAGGCTCTTTCAGCTAAGGGCTGGACAACGGCCGATTGCAAGGTAACTTCTCCTCCAAGCATGGCGCAGCCTTGCCGCTAATTAAATCGAATCAATCGTTTGGCCGCTTGCCGGCATTGGAGGGAAATAGTATGGGCCCGTATTACCGAGCGACATCGCAAACCACAGGGGCTTTTTTCGACACGTTCTACCAACACCCGATTTTGATGTTGTTACTGGTCGCCGGCGTGGTGGGGCTGGGCGTCTGGTTCTGGAAAAAAACCGATAAACCGTCGGCCTAGCTTGGTATTGAGCATGACGCTTTGGCCGCAAACGCTGGCAATTTTCGGCCAAAGTGCCGCTTTCGTTGTTTATCGGGACAGTTTTGTTTTGCTGTTGCGCCAAAAATAAAACAGCGCCAGTCCGGTGGCGAGTGCCAGTAGTGCCAGCATGAATCTAGGATCCGCCACTTGCAATGAACGGTTTTCGTCCTTGAATTTGAATTTGGTCAGCACGCCTAAAGCCGGGTCGCTGATATCGATAGCGATCGATTTTGCCGGCAAGTTGAGTAGCTGGATCTCGCTGCCGTCGAACGGCTTGTTGTTGCGGGTATCGGTACTGACCATGCCCGGGTAAAGTGGCGTTTGCGCCAATTGGGCGAGACTGATTTTTCCGGCAAGTTCTTGCTCCAGTTCCTGGGTCGTTTTGCCGTCGGTTTTTATCTTAATCGGCGTTTGGCCGTCTATCGCGATCGCAATTTCGCCTTGGGATGCCGATTGCGCTTTTTTCGACGTAAAGTTGTCCAAATACTCCACGTCGGCGGTATAGACCAAATCCAGCGCTAGCTGTACGCCTTCGGCGCTAAAGGTTTTGTCGGCCAGCTCGTACTGTAAAGCCTGGTTGGAGTAATCGCGAATCGTGATGTTGGTGAGCGAGTAGCCGGCTTTGTTGGCGATAACCAATTCCGGCTGGTCCTTGGGTTGGATAACGGTGACGCCGCGCCAATTCGGATCGAGTTGGATCATGCCGTCCTTCATTGCGGTCCAAAGCTTTTTGGCGATGTAAGCCTCCGGTTTGTCGTGGTCCAATTTGGAGGCGTTCAAGAAACTCAAGCCGGTAGAGCGGTATAACTCGCCGTCGTCGATACGCCATTCCACGGTATACGAAAACAGCGAATCGCTGGCGCGGCGCGGAATTCCGGTGTGGATGCGTAATTTATCCTGTTCGGCGGCCGTATTCGCCGCGAAAGCAGGCTGGAATTGAGCTATGCAGGCCGGCAGGGACAAAGCCAGCATCAGCGAATGGATCAGTTTTTGTTTCATTTCAATTCCGGACCGTGGCGTTCAAAACGCCAACGTTAGCACAAGCTGCCGGAAAAGGCATACTGCACCGGCTGTAGGGGTAATCAGGACGGCTCAGAGTCCGGGGATGCGACGCGGCCGAGTCCACCGCGCAATTGCAGCGCCTCCAATTCGGCGGGCGAGTTGATATTGGCAAAAACTTCGGGCGCCGTGCCGAAATCGACTTCGACCATAGCGTGGCGCCGAAACCAAACTTGCAATTTACGTTCTCCGCATAGCAAGTAATCTTGTAAATCGGCTTGCAAATGGGTGCGGATCGCTGCGAATACCGGATGTAAACGCTCGCCGTCGAACGCCACCGCAATGTCGGCAGTACTACCGTGTAAGGCGTCCAACAGCTTTTGAAAATGTTCGGTGCGGACAAAAGGCGAATCGCAAGGCGCAGTCAATAAAATTTGCGCCGGTGCGGTTTGCAATGCGGCCAGGATGCCGGCCAAAGGGCCGTCGAAGGTGGGATTGGCGTCGCTGATCACCCGGTAGCCGAAGCCACGGTATTGCTCTTGGTTACGGTTGGCGCTGATCAATAACGTTTGGGCTAGCGGCGCCAACGCCGCCAACGCATAGCTGACCAGCGGCCGGTCGCCGAAAAGGATCAGGCCTTTGTCTCGGTGCTGCATCCGCCGCGCCAAACCGCCGGCCAGCACGACGCCGCTAACTTTGTTTTGCCCGCTCATGATGTTAAGCTTTGCCAATGTTTAACAGAGCCGTCATTTTCGCAAGCTTGCCGCTGATTGCAAGCTGCGCCAATCCCGCGCTGCACAGCGAGACGGTAATGTATTACCAGGTCGAGACCGGCAAGCCTTACGACGAAGTGTTGGCCGAATTGCAGGTTGCCATTGCCGAGCACAATTTCCGTATCACCGGCCATAGCCGGGTCGGCAAAGTCATACGCGAGCGTGGCGCCGAGAATTTTCCCGAGTACGACACCGTACAGTTTTGCAATCTGACCTTGGCGAAAACGGTGCTGGAAATCACGCCGCATGCGATCGCTTATATGCCCTGCAACGTCGTGACCTACCAATTCCAGGGTAAAACCATCGTGCGTACCCATTTGTTGCCGGATGATACCGACAATCCGGCGCTGAACCAATTTGCAGCCGAAATGAACCCGCAACTGAAACAGATTGTCGATTTCGCCGCCGAACAATAACTCTTTAACTACAACGAAACAGCCAGCACCATGAAAAACTTTTTGATCCCGATGCTCAGCGCTTTGGTTTTACTCGGCGGTTGCGCCGTCACCGAAGACAGCGCCAAACCGGATGCCGAAGCCGCTGCCGCACCCGCGCCAATGGTCAACGACTACCCGACCCGCGACCGCGTCGATTACGTTTTGGAATGCGTCGCCAAACACGGCGGCTTGACCTACATCAGCCAATACGCCTGCGGCTGCAAGATCGACAAGATTGCCGAGAAATTGAGTTTTGCCGAATACGAAGCGGCCAGAACCTTCAGCCAGATGCAAAAAACCGCCGGAGAGAACGGCGCCGCGTTCCGCGATCCCAAACAATCCAAGGAGTTACGCAGCCGCTTGAAAGAAGCCGAAGCAGAAGCCGAGAAAGCCTGCTTCATCAAATAAACGGATAGGCCAATACAGGGCTTTAGCGGCGCTAAAGCCCTTTTTATTTGCCACAATTTTCACGTTGCCTTTGTCGGCATGCCGGACCTGTCGATCATGTTCAATACTTCCGCGATCCAATATCCTAAATCCAAATTGTCGATTCTGGCGTTGCTGGCGCTGAATGCCGTTATTTACGGTTTTACCGACACGCTGACCAGTTTTGCCGATGCCTTGGTATGGGTGGTGTTGCTGGTGATTTACGAATTGGAAGCGAACAAGGTCGGTTTGCCGCTAGGCGAAACGGCGATGCGCCATCTGCGCAGCGGTTTGATCGGCGTGATCGGTTTGGTTTTTGCCAGTTACTGGCGCGACAGCGAATGGTTGGATGTGGCCAACTCGCTGCTTTGGTTTGGATTGATTGCCATTTTGGAAACCGAAGTCCGCTGGCCGGACTACGTACGCCGGCATCCGCGTTTTTTTTGGCTGGCGACCATTGCCACTTTTACCGGCCTACTGGCGATGGCCGGGGTTTGGTTGGCGCGCGGCGCCTGGCTCGACGGCTACGATGCCGTGTTGTGGATTGTCGCGTTCGGTTTCATCGAAGTCGATATTTTTCATCTGCTAAAACGTAAACGCTCGGTATAAGCCGGCATGGCCAAGCGCTTGGGCGTCTTCGTCTTCCTATTGGCGCCGTTGCTGCTGAAAGGCCTGTTCGTCGACCGTTTCATCTACGAGTACACCGGTACGCCGTGGCTGGGATGGGCTAGGGTGTTGGCCAACGATGCTGTGGTTTATGCGGCATTGCTGGTGCTGCTGTACCTGTCGTGCTGGCCCGGTATGCGGCGGCCGATATCGGCGCTATTGCGTTTGTCGGCGCTGGCGTTGTTTACGGTGTACTGGATCGATTACTTGGTCATCGCTAATTTCGACACCCATCTGGCGCTCGGCGATGCGATCAAATACGCCGGTTATTCCCACAAATACCTGCAACAAATCTACGGATTGCCGGATTGGGCGCTGTGGGCGATCGCGCTGCCGGTATTGGCGGCGATTGCCGCGCTGGTCTCGCTTCCGTACCGTCTTCCCGCCGAACGTAGCCGCATACTACCGCTGTTTGCCATCGCCGGGCTGCCGTTGATTTCCGGTTTCACCGACAACGACGTCTACGCCCATGCCTGGATTTATAAAAACGTTTTCGATTACAACCTGACGATACGCTCGGAAGCGTCGGCTTACAGCCCGGCTTTTATTCGCGATTTTCGCCACGAAGAAGCGCAAACCTGCCTCGCCGAACCGGCACAACGCAAAAACATCGTCATTCTGATGGTGGAATCGTTGTCCGCCTACCAAAGCCGCTACTTTTCCGGCATTCGCGATTGGACCCCCGAGCTGGACGCGATCGCGGCAAACCATCTGGCGTTTCGCAATTTTTACGCGAACGGTTTTATCACCGAAGACGGCGAAATCGCTCTGTTGACCGGTTTGCCGTCGATCTATTCGCCGTCGAGCTATTCCGACGGCGGCAGCGCTTCGTTTGCCGGTTTTTATGGCGTCGAGCAAGCGTTGCCGAAACGGTTGAAGGCGCACGGCTACCGTAGCGAGTTTTTAACCAGTGCCGATTTGGAATTCGGCAACACCGGGACTTGGGCGAAAAGCATCGGTTTCGATTACATCGAGGGCCACGACCATCCCGATTATGCGCATTGGGACCGCTATCATTTTCGCGCCGCGCCGGACGAGGCGCTTTACCTGCGGGCGCTGGATCGAATCGCCAAGGCCGCTAACCAGCCGCTGTTACTGTTCATCAAGACCGTCAGTACCCACCATCCTTACGTCGACCCGGAAACCAAGCAAAAATCGGAAGAAGCGGCGTTTCGCTACGCCGATAAGCAATTGGGCCGTTTTGTCCGGCAGTTGCAGGACCGGCACTTTTTTCGGAATGGGTTGCTACTGGTCGTCGGCGACCACCATTCGATGACGCCGTTAAAAAAAGAAGAGGCCGCGCATTTCGGCCATTACAAAGCCTCGGCCAAAGTGCCGTTGCTCGTCGTCTCCGGCAACGGGCACGCGGACGAGGACAGGCAGTTTCAACAGACCGACGTGTTCAATACCTTGCAAGGCATGGTCGACGGCAGGCAATGCCGCAGCGATTGGCAAGGCGTGCTGTGGGGCGAGCATGCCGCGCCGCCGCGTTTTATCGCCCATCGCCGCGGCGACAATCGCGATAAGGTCAGCGTATTCAGCGAGGATAGCGATTATCTGATAAAGCTGGACGGCGACGATACCCGCCTTGGCAGCGATGGCGTCGATCCGGGCTTAAGCCGCTTGCTGGTCGGTAAAATTAATGCCTTGCGTCTGGCTCGGCTGAATTGGTTGGCAAAATCCGCCGAAACGTCAAATTGATCCGCGGCTGTTTGGTTTGCCGGGTTTTCGGCAACTCGTGGCGCCAATGGTGCTGCAGTGTGCCGGCCATGACCAACAGGTCGCCGTGGGCTAATTCGATATCCAGAGTCTGTTTGCTACGGTTGTGGCGCAGGCGGAACAGGCGGCTGTCGCCGAGACTGAGCGATGCGATCGTGGGGTTCTTGCCCAGCTCGGGCTCGTTGTCGGCGTGGCAGCCCATCGAATCGCGGCCGTCGCGGTATAAATTGGCCAGCACGCTATTGAAGGTATGTTGGCAAATCGAGTCCAGGTCGGCTTTTATCTGCAATAAACTTGCGGTCCAGGGCAACGGGCTGTGGTCGACGCCGGAATAGCGGTAATGTGCTGCCCGGTCGCCGTACCAAGCCATCAGCCGCGGCACGGTTATCGAGCGGCCGAAGATTTGGATTTGTTCGGTTTGCCAGGCCAGATTGCAGCGTAAATCTTGAAACAAGGCATCGGCGGCGGCGTTCGGGTAAAAGCCGCGCAACAGGTAGAGTTCGCCGTCGCTCGGCGCCAGATTGTCGGTGTTGGCTAGCATTGCGGCGCCGATGTCGCTAACCATGCACCCGACGAATCGGGCTTAGTTGACCAGTAAAATAATCAACTGCGCCGCGATGATCCGCAAAATCATCACCAGCGGATACACCGTTGCGTAAGCCATCGAAACGGCAGCCGACGGGCTCAGATTGTTGGCGAAGGCCAGTGCCGGCGGATCAGTCATGCTACCGGCCAGCAGGCCGCACAAAGACAGAAAATTCAGCTTGTAGAAAATGCGGCCGACAGCTGCGACGATTAATAACGGCAGCAGCGTGATCAATGCGGCGCAGGCCATCCAGTAAAAGCCGTCGCCTTTGACCAGGGTTTCGACGAACTGGTCGCCGGAATGCAGACCGACGCAGGCCAGGAACAGCACGATGCCGATATCTTTCAGGATGATGTTGGAGCTTTTCGGTAGATGCCAGGTCATCGCGCCCCAGTTGCCGATCCGGCTCAGCATGATCGCAACCAGCAACGGGCCGCCGGCCATGCCCAGTTTGACCGCGGACGGGATGCCGGGCAGGTAAAGTGGGAAGCTACCCAACAGCACGCCGAGCGAGATGCCGATAAAGATCGGCATGATTTGCGGATGGTCCAGTTCTTCCAAGGAATTGCCCAGGGCTTTTTCGATACTGGTCAATGCATCCTGGCTGCCGACCACGTGCAGTTCGTCGCCGAATTGCACATGGACGTGGCTGGTCGGCGAAAATTCGACGTCCGGCCGATGAATCCGCGAAATCGTCACGCCGTACAGCAGACAGAGGTTGCCGATGGTTTGGTTGATCGCCGCTTTATTGGTGACCACCAAGCGTTTGCTGTGCAGATTGGTGGCGATTTGTTTCAGGTCGATATCCGATTCCGGGCCGATCAGGATTTTCAACTGCTCCAGCGGTTCGCGCTCGCCGACCAGCCGGATTGTGTCGCCGACCGCCAGCCGGCTGTCCCGGCCGGCGACGTCGACTTGGCCGTTGTGCAGAATTCGGGTCATGACTACGTTCATACCTTCGAAAAACGGAATCTGGCTCAGCATCAGGCCGTTCAGGTTGGGGTTCTCGACTTTCAAATCCTTCCAGATTGGTACGTGCGCCTGCTGTTGTTGGTTGTCGTCGAACAGTTTGGCTTCGTAGGCGATGTCGATCTTGAACAGGCGTTTATTCAGCAGCATCGCCAAGATGATGCCGGCGATGCCGAACGGATAGGCGACCGCATAACCCAAGCCCGGCATTTTTAGCGTGTCCGGGCCGATATTCGGCAAACTGCCCAAGACTTGCTGGGCCGCGGCCAGCGACGGTGTATTCGTCGTCGCGCCGGAGAACAGGCCCACTGCGACCGGCATCGGAATCTCGCCGACGATGCTGATCAGCACCGCGGCCAAGGCGCCCAGCAAGACGATGGCCGCAGCCAATCCGTTCAGCTTCAGCCCGTAGCGGAAAAACGAACTGACGAAGCTGGGCCCGACCTGCAAGCCGATGGCGTAAACGAACAACACCAGGCCGAATTCGCGTAGGAAGTGCATGACTTCCGGATTGATGCTGAGATGGAAATGGCCGAAGATCAGGCCGGAGAACAACACGCCGGCGATGCCGAGCTGAATGCCGGCCAGCGACAAGCGGCCCAACACCAGGCCGCTGGCGATCACCAGGCTGATGACCAGCAAGGTGTGTGGTACCGAGTCTTGATTGAAAAGCGATAGCAGCCAGGACATGTCCTATTCCTTGGGGATGGGGTTCACGGGATTTAAGGTTTGCTTACTCGAAACGGCCTGACTATGATGGGGCTTCCCCGCCGGTGCGAAAGCGCTGGTCGGATTGTACAACAAGCCAACCAAGGGTGATCGGGATGAACAATAACTACCATAAAATTAAAATTATCGTCATGCTCGGGTTGTTTGCCGCTGGAGCGAATGCGGCGGATATCAATGCCGGCAAAGCCAAAGCTGCGGTTTGCCAGGGCTGCCACGGCTCCGCCGGCGTCAGTAGCAGCCCGCTGTGGCCGAGTTTGGCCGGCCAGGGCGCGATTTACCTGGAAAGCCAGTTGAATAAATTCAAGTCGGGCCAGCGCGAAAACGAGGTCATGAAGCCGATTGCAGCCGGTTTGTCGGAGGCCGACATGCAGAATCTGGCAGCTTACTATGCCAGTTTACCGGGCAAGTCGGCGGGCGGCGGTAGCGACGCCGCTTTGATCGGCCAAGGTAAGGAAAAAGCCGGTATGTGTCTGGGCTGCCACGGTAATAATGGTCAGGGCACCGGCATGGTACCCAAACTCGCCGGCCAGCAGCCGCAATACTTGGCCAAGCAACTGGCCGATTTCAAAAAAGGTGCGCGTAAGGCTCCGCAAATGAATGCAATGGCGCAATCGTTGAGCGACGACGATATCAAGGCTTTGGCCGCGTATTTAGGCTCGTTGTAATTCTGCAATTCGCCGTTGCCGGGTGGCCGGTTAGCGGTTGGGCGGCGGCGGAGGCGAGCCGGGCGGTGGCGGCGGAACCCGCGTCGGAGCAGTGCTAGGCGCCGGCGATTGGTAAGAAAATTCTCCGGATACCGGCACCCGGTGGCCTTTGCCGTACATACACTGCACGTAAGCATTGTCGTAGTTTTGCTGGGTAGCGTAGCCGGCGCGGCGGGCTTCGCCGCTGCCGGCGATGGTTCCCGCCATTAGGCCGGTACCGGCGCCTATCGCCGCACCGCCACCTCCTCCCAACGCTGCGCCGGCGGCGGCACCGACCGCCGTACCGACGGCGGCGCTGCCGATCTGGCTATCCGCGCTGGCTTGGTTTGGCGTCGCGCCAACTTGGCCGGCCGCGTACTGCTGGCACAGGTAATCGTCCTGGCGGAATTGTTCGAACGACATGCCGCTGCCCGGTAAGGCCATTACGCTGGGGCCGTTGGGCATATGTGCGCAGCCGCCGCTTAGCAAGGCGGCGCTAAACAATCCGATAACTCTGTTACGTTGCATAGTGCGCCTCCACTCAATTCGGCGGTGTCGGCGAGACTTGGCGCCAGCCGCCGGGGCATTGGTTGACGTAAGGGTAATAGCCGGCCGGATTGTCGCAGTAATACCAATAGCCTTCCGGCAACGGCGCGCTGGGCGCGGCCGGCCGCTCGCGTTCGATGTAAACCGGCGGTTGCGCCGGCACCGTGATGATTTCCCGCGGGTAGTAGGGATAAGCGGGGTAGTACGGGTAAGCCGGATAATATGGTCGCGGAAACAGCGGAACTCCCAGGTAAAAACCGAAGCCGGGGTGAAAGTGGCGGCCGAAACCGTGGCCGTGGTGGTGCGGGCCGGCGCTGACGCCGAACGCCACTGTCGATAATAGCGCGCCTGCCGCTAGCCAGCGGCGGAAGCTCAATTTGTGTGTGTCCATATCATCCTCAACTGGTTTGCCGACTGGGGAACGGGATATCGATCGTGACGCGCAATCCGCCGGCCTCGCGGTTTTCGGCGCCGATTCGGCCGCCGTGCGCTTCGATCGCGCGTTGGGCGATGGTCAGGCCGAGGCCGGTGCTTTGGGCTTTGGTCGGTTTGCCGCTGCGGAAAAACGGCTGAAAAATCGCCGCCAGGTCCCGATCGGGAACTCCCGGCCCCATATCCTCCACGCGGATTCTTAAGCGCGCATTATTGCGTTCGAAATCGGCGGCCAGTATCACGCTGCCGTCGCGGCGGCAGTGTTGTACGGCATTGCGCAGGACGTTTTCGACCGCTCTGTGCAACAGTTCGGGCAGGCAATAACCGCGGATGTCGCCGATGCCTGAATACTCCAGCGAAATGCCGTTCCGTTGCGCTTCGAAGCCGACGTCTTCGACGATATCCGCCAACAAATCGGCGATATTGACCGCCTCGAATGTTCGTTTATCGACTCCGGCCTCCAGCCGGGACAGCATCAGCAGTTCGCCGACCAGGTCGCTGATGCGCTGCGACTCGCGCTCGATGCGCTCCAAGGTTGCCGGCAATTTTTCCGGTTGCTGCTGGGCCAGGCCGATCGCGGCTTGAATCCGGGCTAGCGGCGAGCGCAATTCGTGCGACACGTCGTGCAGCAAATGCTGCTGGGCGCCGACCAAATTGCCGATTTGCTTGGCCATATGGTCGAAATCCCGGCCCAAGTCGCTCAATTCGTCGCGGCGCCGGCCCATGCCCAGGCCGATCCGGGTATCCAGCCGGCCTTGGGCCACGGCTTGAAACGCATTGCGCAGATTGCGGATCGGTTTGGCGAAGTACCAGGCTAACAAGGCGCTAAATACCAAACTGGCGATGCTGCCGGCTATCAGCGGCGCGATAGGCGAGGGCGGATTGCGCGGCGGTCGGCGATTGTCGCGGCCGGGCGGCGGGCGTTGGCCGGGGCTAGCGAAGCCCAGCAGGTCCGGCGGGTTCGGCGGCATCGCCATTCTGAAATTGTCGGCGAAACCGTTTTCCGGCGACGGTACGAACAGTAAATAGCGGCGGCCGTCGTCGGCCGAGACCATGCGGATCGCGTCCGGATATTGGCCGTCCGCGTACAGGGTTCGCGCCTGATGCAAAATCTCGGGCGATACTTCGCGGCCCAGTAATTCCCGGTTTTGGTCGTCGACGGCGTATATCGGCGGAAACCGCTCTTGGCGTAAGGCGTGGATAAAGTCGCGCAAGCCGGCGACGCCGCTGCGCGGCAACAAATTGGCGGCAACGCTGACCATCGAAGCGATATGCCTGACGTTGATGCCGCTGGGTTGGTTGGCCGATTCCGCTTGCCGTTGCGTTTCGCGCAACCAGAAGATCGTGCCGACGCCGATGCCCGCCGTCAGCCAGGCCAGCCAGAACGCGAAAAAAAACTTCCAGAACAAGCGGCCCATTTCAATCCTTGACCAGTTGGTAACCTTGGCCGCGCACGGTCTGGATATAAGAGCGGCCGTCGGCCTGGTTGCCCAATTTTTGTCGAATGCTGCTCATGTGCACGTCTATGCTGCGGTCGAAGCGGGCCAGCGGCCGGCCTAACGCTTTCTCGGACAGGGCTTGTTTGCTGACAACCTGCCCGGCCTGGCAGGCCAGCGCTTCCAATAGATTGAATTCGGTGCTGGTCAACTCCAGGGTTTTGTCGAACCAGGTCGCCTTGCGTTTTTCGCTCCAGATTTGCAACGGCCCGGCCAAAATCGGCCCTGGTTGGCGTAGCTCGTCCGCCGCCTGGGTGCGGCGCAATATTGCGCGGATTCGGGCGACCAGTTCGCGCGGCGTGCAAGGTTTAGGAACGTAGTCGTCGGCACCGGATTCCAGGCCGATGATGCGGTCGACATCGTCGCCTTTCGCAGTAAACATCAGCACCGGCACGCGGCTTTCCAGCCTGATGCGCGCCAGTATTTCGGTGCCTTTGATGTCGGGCAGCATGATGTCGAGGATCACCAATTGGTGTTTGCCGGATAGCGCCTGCTGCAGCCCGGAATTGCCGGTCATGGCGATGTCGACTTCGAAACCTTCCTGCTGTAGGTAATCGCTGAACAGGCCGGCCAATTCCTCGTCGTCGTCGATAATCAACACTTTGCTCATCTGCTTGGCCTCCACCAAAATTCGATGCGGCATCATAGCGGTTGCCGGCTTAACTGCGCCAACCGCTTTTACTTGATTTTACTTTGCGCTAACCGCAGTTAACTCCCCGTTTGCAATACTGGATTCCGGCAAATAGCTATTCGGCTATGCCGCTTCCCAAGTTTATCGAGTCGAGGAGTTGTTATGAAAAAGTTGTTATTGATCGCAGGCCTGTTACCGCTGGCGGTTGCCGCCGGCCCCCGCCACGGCGAACCTCGTTGCGACGGCGGCCCGCATCCGGCTCACCGCGGCGAATTTGCTCCGGGCGAGCACATGCCGCATTTTCTGCGGGCGTTGAATTTGAGCGATGCGCAACGGGCCGAGATTAAGAGCTTGTGGCAAAGTCAGTTCGGCGAAGGCCGCGATGCGATGCGGAGCCAGGGCCGGGCGATGCGCGACGAGCTGCGCAATCTGAGCTTTTCCGCGGACTATAGCGAAGAGAAAAGCCTGAGTCTGATCGAGAAATCGTTGGAGATGCATAAACAAGCGGCCTTGGAAAAGGCCAAGCTGGATAACCGGATCTTCAAACTGCTGACGCCGGAGCAACAGCAGAAACTTCAGTCCGAACTGAGCAAAGCCAAGCATTGAACGTTGTTATTACTGGCGCACGACCCGCGGCAAGGCCTGCTGGCCGATTAATCGCCTGTGCCGGGTTAGTCGCAGGGTGTCGCCGGTGTGCACCATTTCGGAAAATTGTTAATGACCAAACAAGCATAATTTCGTAAAATCTCGCTGTTTTTATCTCTCCGGAACGGGATCGGCCGCAAGGCTCATCCCGTTTTCTACATCTAAGGTGGCCAATCTTGAATAAACCCGCATTACTGGTATTAGAAGATGGGACTGCGTTTCACGGCGTGTCGATCGGCGCCGATGGCTGTTCCGTCGGGGAAGTGGTATTTAACACGGCGCTGACCGGTTACCAGGAAATCCTCAGCGATCCTTCCTACGCCAGACAAATCGTGACGCTGACTTATCCGCATATCGGCAACGTCGGTACCAATGCCGAAGACGACGAATCGGCGAAAGTATTCGCCAGCGGCTTGGTGATTCGCGATTTGCCCTTGTTGGCCAGTAGCTGGCGCCAGCAACAAACCTTGCCCGAATATCTGCAACGGCACAACGTGGTGGCGATCGCCGATATCGATACGCGCCAACTGACCCGGTTGTTGCGCGATAAAGGCGCGCAACGCGGCTGCATCATGGCCGGCGAGACGGTTGACATTGCCGCGGCAACCCAAGCGATCGAATCTTTTCCGGGGTTGCAAGGGATGGATTTGGCCAAGGAAGTCACTACCGACCAAGCCTACGAATGGAGCGAAAATGTCTGGCAATTGGGCGTGGGCCATCGAGCCGCGCCGAATTTGGCCAAGCATGTCGTCGCTTACGACTTCGGCGTCAAACGCAATATATTGCGGCTGTTGGCCAACCGCGGCTGCCGCGTCACGGTGGTGCCGGCCAAAACCCCGGCGGCCGAGGTATTGGCGCTGAATCCGGACGGCGTGTTCCTGTCCAACGGCCCCGGCGACCCGGAGCCTTGCGATTACGCAATCGAGGCGATCGAGGCCATTCTCGCCCAAAAAGTACCGGTGTTCGGCATTTGCCTGGGCCACCAGTTGCTGGCGCTGGCCAGCGGTGCTAAAACCGAGAAAATGAAATTCGGCCACCACGGCGCCAACCACCCGGTCCAGGACTTGGCGAGCGGCCGGGTCATGATCAGCAGCCAAAACCACGGCTTTGCGGTCAGTCCGGACAGTTTGCCGGCCAATCTGAAAGCTACCCACGTCTCGCTGTTCGACGGCAGCCTGCAGGGTATCGCCCGAACCGACGTGCCGGCCTTCAGTTTTCAAGGCCACCCGGAAGCCAGTCCGGGGCCGCACGATGTGGAATCGTTATTCGACGATTTCATTGCGTTGATGGACCAGTCCCGTTAAGCCCAGTTTTTACAGAGTGATATGCCAAAAAGAACCGACATAAAATCGATTTTATTACTGGGCGCCGGACCGATCGTCATCGGCCAGGCTTGCGAGTTCGACTATTCCGGCACCCAGGCCTGCAAAGCGTTGCGCGAAGAAGGCTACCGGGTGATTCTGGTCAACTCCAATCCAGCCACGATCATGACCGATCCGGACATGGCCGATGCTATCTACATCGAGCCGATCGACTGGCAAACGGTGGAAAAAATCATCGAGAAGGAGCGCCCGGACGCGATCCTGCCGACTATGGGCGGCCAGACCGCGCTGAATTGCGCACTGGCGTTGGACAAGCACGGCGTGCTGGCCAAATACGGCGTCGAAATGATCGGCGCGAGTAAAGAAGCCATCAACAAAGCCGAGGATCGCGACCTGTTCAATCAGGCCATGCGCAAGATCGGCCTGGAAGTCGCCAAGTCCAAAGTTGCCCACAGTATGGAAGAGGCCTTTGCCGCTCAGGAAGAAGTCGGCTATCCGACCATCATCCGGCCCTCGTTTACGATGGGTGGTAGCGGCGGCGGCATTGCCTACAACCGCGAGGAATTCATCGAGATTTGCGAACGCGGCTTGGATTTGTCGCCGACCAACGAGCTGTTGATCGAGGAATCGATTCTGGGTTGGAAGGAATTCGAAATGGAGGTCGTGCGCGACCGCCACGACAATTGCATCATCGTCTGCTCCATCGAAAACTTCGATCCGATGGGCGTGCACACCGGCGACTCGATCACCGTGGCGCCGGCGCAAACCTTGACCGATAAGGAATACCAAATCATGCGCAACGCCTCGCTGGCGGTATTGCGCGAAATCGGCGTCGATACCGGCGGTTCCAACGTGCAGTTCGCCGTCAATCCCGATAACGGTCGCTTGATCGTTATCGAAATGAATCCGCGGGTCAGCCGTTCGTCGGCCTTGGCCTCCAAAGCCACCGGTTTCCCGATTGCCAAAGTTGCGGCGAAACTGGCAGTCGGTTTTACCTTGGACGAACTGCGCAACGAGATCACCGGCGGAGCGACGCCGGCCTCGTTCGAGCCGACTATCGACTATGTCGTCACCAAGGTGCCGCGGTTCGCGTTCGAGAAATTCCCGCAAGCCAACGACCGGCTGACCACGCAAATGAAATCGGTCGGCGAAGTCATGGCGATCGGCCGTACCTTCCAGGAATCGCTGCAAAAAGCCTTGCGCGGACTGGAAGTTGGCGTCGACGGCTTGGACGAAGTGGCGGATTTGAGCGATCCGAACGCGCAGGACATTATTCTGCGCGAGCTGCGCTATCCCGGTCCGCAACGCTTGTGGTATTTGGCCGATGCGTTTCGCAGCGGCTTGAGTTTCGAAGAAATCCACCAGGCCTGCAAAATCGAGCCTTGGTTTTTGGCCCAGGTCGAGGATTTGATCGCTACTGAAAAAGCCTTGTCGACCAAAACCCTGGCGACCTTGGAGCCCGGCGAATTGCTGCGGTTGAAACGCAAAGGTTTCTCCGACAAACGTTTGGCGAAATTGCTGGAAACCAAAGAATCCGAAGTACGCAACGTCCGCCACAAGAAATGCATTCGGCCGGTGTTCAAGCGCATCGATTCCTGTGCCGCGGAGTTTGCTTCCGACACCGCTTATTTGTATTCCACCTACGAGCAGGAATGCGAAGCCAAGCCGTCGGAACGGGAAAAAATCGTCATTTTGGGCGGCGGTCCGAACCGGATCGGCCAGGGCATCGAATTCGACTATTGCTGCGTACATGCCGCCTTGGCGCTGCGCGAGGACGGTTACGAGACCATTATGGTCAACTGTAATCCCGAAACCGTTTCGACCGACTTCGACACTTCCGACCGTTTGTATTTCGAGCCGTTGACCTTGGAAGACGTGCTGGAAATCATCGACCTGGAGAAACCCAAGGGTGTGATTGTGCAGTACGGTGGCCAAACCCCGCTGAAACTGGCACGGGCCTTGGAAGCGGCTGGCGCTCCGATTATCGGCACTTCACCGGATTCGATCGATTTGGCCGAAGACCGCGAGCGGTTCCAGAAATTGCTGGAGCGTCTGAATCTGTTGCAACCGCCCAACGCCACCGCGCGTTCGGTCGAGCAGGCGGTCAGTTCGGCAAAGGAAATCGGCTATCCGCTGGTGGTGCGTCCATCCTACGTGTTGGGTGGGCGGGCGATGGAGATCGTGTTCAACGAAGACGGCCTGCGCCGTTACATGAAAGAAGCCGTCAGCGTGTCGAACGATTCGCCGGTGTTACTGGACCGGTTCCTGGACGACGCGGTGGAAATGGATGTCGATGCGATTTACGACGGCGAAACCGTGTTGATCGGCGGCTTGATGGAGCACATCGAACAGGCCGGCGTGCATTCCGGCGACTCGGCGTGCTCGCTGCCGCCTTACGATTTGCCGGCGCATTTGCAAGACCAGTTACGCGCCCAGGTGGCGAAGATGGCCGAAGCTTTGGGTGTGCGCGGTTTGATGAATACCCAGTTTGCGATTCAAGGCGAGACCGTATACGTGCTGGAAGTGAATCCGCGCGCTTCGCGTACCGCGCCGTTCGTGTCGAAAGCCACCGGTTATCCGTTGGCGAAAATCGCCGCGCGCTGCATGGTCGGTAAGTCGCTGAAAGAGCAGGGCGTGACCGAAGAGCGCATTCCCGAGTATTTCTCGGTCAAGGAAGCGGTGTTCCCGTTCATCAAATTCCCCGGCGTCGATCCGCTGTTGGGGCCGGAGATGAAATCCACCGGCGAGGTTATGGGCGTCGGTAAAACCTTCGGTGAAGCCTTTGCCAAGTCGCAACGGGCTTGCGGCGTGGATTTGAGCCATAGCGGCAAGGTGTTGATCAGTATTCGCGATGCCGATAAACCCAAGTTGCCGGAATTGGCGAATATGCTGATCGCCAAAAATTACGAAATCGTCGCGACTCCGGGTACCGCGCGCGTGTTGCGCGAGGCCGGGATCGCTTGTAAAGACGTGTTCAAGGTCAACCAGGGGCGGCCGCATACCGTGGATATGATCAAGAACGGCGAGATCCAGATGGTCATCAACACGACTGACGGCGCGAAAGCGGTAGCGGATTCGTTCACGATGCGGCGCGAAGCGCTGCAGCGTAAGGTCACCTACTACACGACGATGGCCGGCGCCAGAGCGGCTTGCTACGCGCTGGGCGAGCTCGATGCCGGCGACGTCAATTGCCTGCAAGATTTGCATAACAGTTTTAACGGATAAAGAAAAAAGGGGAGCAGTAGATGCAAAAATTTCCGCTGACGGTGGCTGGCGCCAATAAGCTGCGCGCCGAGCTGGAGGAATTGAAGACCGTGATTCGGCCGCGAATTATCCAGGCCATTGCCGAAGCCCGCGAGCACGGCGATTTGAAAGAAAACGCCGAGTACCATGCGGCTAGGGAACAACAAAGTTTCGCCGAGGGGCGGATTGCCGAAATCGAAGGTAAATTGTCCAACGCCAATATCATCGACGTGACCAAAACCGACGCCAACGGCAAAGTCGTATTCGGCGCGACCGTGGAAATCGAGGATTTGGATTCGGGTAAGGTTGTGACTTACCAGATCGTCGGCGAAGACGAAGCCAACATCAAGGAAGGCAGAATTTCGGTCGGATCGCCGATTGCGCGGGCTTTGATCGGCAAGGAAGTCGAAGATGTCGTGACGGTGAAGGCACCGGGCGGCGATGTCGAGTACGAGATTATTTCGGTCAAATATATTTAGCCGTTTCGAGCGGGGAGGCGCCGCCTCCCCAATAGGCTATTTTTTCGGATTTTGCCGGTAAACCACAGCAATTTGGCCGATAGACTGAATCAGTTCGGCTTTGGTTTCGGCGCAAATTTGCTCGGAAATAACGGCGCGTTCATCCCGCTCGGCGCGGATTTTAATTTTGATCAGTTCGTGCGCATCCAGCGCGACGTTGATTTCTTTCAGTACCGCTTCGGTCAAGCCCGCCTGGCCGATGATCACCACCGGATTCAGGGCATGCGCCTGGGCTTTGAGTTTTTTCTTTTGGATGGGATTCACGCAGTTTCCTTGACTTTATAAAACCGAGCGATTTTACACGAATAGAAAATATGGCACGCAGCAAAAGTAGCCAGCAGTGGATGCAGGAACATTTCCAGGATGAATATGTCAAGAAGGCCCAGGCTTTGGGTTATCGCTCGCGGGCGGTTTTCAAGCTGATCGAAATTCAGGAAAAAGACAAAATCATCAAGCCTGGTATTAATATAGTCGACCTCGGTGCTGCGCCCGGAGGTTGGTCGGAGTACGCCAGCAAAATCGTCGGCAAGAAAAGCAAGGTGATTGCGCTGGACTTATTGCCGATAGAACCGATCGAGGGGGTCGAATTCATTCAAGGCGACTTTCGGGAAGACGAAGTCCTGGAAGAATTGTACAAAGTGCTTGATGGTGAGCCGGTGCACTTGTTATTGTCGGATATGGCCCCCAATATGAGCGGTAGTAGGGAAATGGATCAACCGCGCTCCATCTATCTCGGCGAATTGGCATTGGATGCCGCGCAGCGGATTTTGGTAAAGGGTGGGACGTTTTTGATAAAAATGTTCCAGGGCGCCGGTTTCGACGAGTACTATAATCAAGTGCGGCAGCAATTCAACAGCGTTGCTATCAGAAAGCCCAAGGCTTCGCGGGCACGCAGCAACGAAGTCTACATTTTGGCGAAAGGTTTTAAATAAGCCGGCGAACAGCCTCGATTCCAGGCGGTCCTTGCCGGTAGGGTGCGAGTACTCCTGATACAATTACTCGGTTTTTAAATATGGTGGCCATTCCCGGCCGGAGCGCGTAACTTGAGCGATATGATTAAAAATTTGGTTTTGTGGGTGGTCATCGCGGTGGTATTGATGGCCGTATTCAACAACTTCGGGTCGCGGGCGGTACGCAGCGATGCCAATTTGTCGTATTCGCAACTGATTGACGCGGTCAAGGCCGGCCAAGTGCAGCAGGTCGCGATTTCCGACAACACGGTCAAAGGCCGTATGCACACCGGCGATAAGTTCAAGACTTATATGCCGAACGATCCGCATTTGATCGACGACCTGTTGGCGAACGGTGTCGAAATCACCGTGCAGCCGCCGGAAGAGCCGTCGATGCTGATGCAGATATTCGTGTCTTTCGGCCCGATTCTGCTGCTGATTGCGGTTTGGGTGTTCTTCATGCGGCAGATGCAGGGTGGCGGCGTCGGCGGCCGCGGCGGCGCGATGGGTTTTGGTAAGAGTAAAGCCCGGATGCTGGATCAGGATCAAAACAAAGTCACGTTTGCCGACGTGGCCGGTTGCGACGAAGCCAAGGAAGAAGTACAGGAAATGGTCGATTTTCTGAAAGATCCGGCCAAATACCAGCGCCTTGGCGGTAAAGTTCCGCGCGGCGCGCTGATGGTCGGACCGCCGGGTACCGGTAAAACCTTGCTGGCGCGGGCCATTGCCGGCGAAGCGAAAGTGCCGTTCTTTACCATTTCCGGTTCGGACTTCGTCGAAATGTTCGTCGGCGTCGGTGCTTCCAGGGTGCGCGACATGTTCGAGCAGGCCAAAAAGCATGCGCCGTGCATCATCTTCATCGACGAGATCGACGCAGTAGGCCGGTCCCGCGGTGCCGGATTGGGCGGCGGCAACGACGAGCGCGAACAAACCTTGAACCAGTTGCTGGTTGAAATGGACGGTTTCGAAGGCCACGAAGGCATCATTGTCATCGCGGCGACCAACCGTTCCGACGTGCTAGACAAAGCCTTGTTGCGTCCCGGCCGCTTCGACCGCCAAGTTGTGGTCGGTTTGCCCGATGTTCGCGGCCGCGAGCAAATTCTGAACGTGCATTTGAAGAAAGTGCCGATGGCCGATGACGTCAAAGTCAAGTACATCGCCCAAGGCACGCCGGGTTTTTCCGGTGCCGATCTGGCTAACCTGGTCAACGAAGCGGCATTGTTCGCCGCCCGTTTCAACAAGCGTTTGGTCAGCATGGTCGATTTGGAAAAAGCCAAGGACAAACTGATCATGGGCGCCGAACGGCGCTCCATGGTGATGGACGAGAAAGAAAAGAAAATGACCGCCTACCACGAAGCCGGCCACGCTATCGTCGGCCGCTTGGTGCCGGACCACGATCCGGTGTACAAGGTCAGCATCATGCCGCGCGGCCGGGCTTTGGGCGTGACGATGTTTTTGCCGGAACGCGACCAGTACAGTGCCAGCAAACGCAAGCTGGACAGCATGATTTCCAGCCTTTACGGCGGCCGTATCGCGGAAGAGTTGATATTCGGCTGGGAAGAAGTGTCTACCGGCGCTTCCAACGACATCGAGCGTGCTACCGAGCTGGCGCGTAACATGGTGACCAAATGGGGTTTGTCGCAACGCCTGGGGCCTTTGGCTTACAGCGAAGAAGAGGGCGAAATCTTTTTGGGCCGTTCGGTGACGCAGCACAAATCGGTTGCCGAGGAAACTTCGCATACCATTGACGAAGAAATCCGCTCGATCATCGACCGCAACTACGAGCGTGCCGAAACGATTCTGAAAGAAAATATGGATATTCTGCACGCGATGGCAGAAGCGTTGATGAAGTACGAAACCATCGACAAGTACCAAATCGACGACTTAATGTCCAGAAAACCGGTGCGCGAGCCCAAGGGCTGGGACGATACGCCGTCGCCCAGCGACGAGCGGAAAAGCGACCATTGGGATCAAAAAAGCGATGGCGAATCGATTGGCGGCGCCGCAGAGCAAGGCTGATACCGCCGCATGGAACAAGAGAGGCTTCGGCCTCTCTTTTTTTTGGGTTTGAACAAGGTAGATCGAGAATGGCAAAAAAATATTTCGGTACCGACGGTATTCGCGGCAAGGTTGGCGAATATCCGATAACCGCCGACTTCATGTTGAAACTGGGCTGGGCCACCGGCAGAGTGTTCGCTCGGGAAGGTAGCGGCTTCGTCTTGGTGGGTAAAGACACCCGTATTTCCGGCTATATGTTCGAATCGGCGCTCGAAGCCGGATTGTCGGCCGCCGGCGTCGATACCCGGATGCTGGGGCCGATGCCGACGCCGGGCATAGCCTACTTGACCAGAACCTTGCGGGCCAGAGCCGGCATCGTCATCAGCGCGTCGCACAACCCGTATTACGATAACGGTATCAAATTTTTCTCGGTCGACGGCGCCAAGTTGCCGGACGAAGTCGAGCACCAAATCGAACAATATCTGGATGCGCCGATCACGACCGTGGAGTCGGCAAAACTGGGAAAGGTCAAACGCATCAGCGATGCCGCCGGACGTTATATCGAATTCTGCAAGGCCACTGTACCGCCGCATCTGGACTTCAAAGGCATGCGCATCGTCATCGATTGCGCCAACGGAGCTACCTACCATATCGCGCCGCACGTGTTCAGCGAGGTTGGCGCCGAGGTGGTGACGATAGGCGCCGAGCCGGACGGCCTGAATATTAACGACGAGTGCGGTGCCACCAAACCGGAGTATTTGGCGGGCAAGGTACTGGAATACCGTGCCGACTTGGGCATTGCGCTGGACGGTGACGGCGACCGCGTCATCATGATCGACCACAAAGGCGAAATCGTCGACGGCGACGAACTGATCTATATCATTGCTAAATCGCGGCTCGACGAAGGCAAATTGCTGGGGCCGGTGGTAGGGACCTTGATGTCCAATCTGGGTATGGAACACGCTTTGAACGCGCTGAACCTGCAACTGCTGCGAGCCAAGGTCGGCGACCGTTACGTAATGGAAATGCTGACGGAAAACAAAGGTATGTTGGGCGGCGAAGGTTCCGGCCATATCATTTGCCTGGACAAAACCACGACCGGCGACGGCATCGTTGCCGCGCTGCAAGTGCTGGCGGAAATGCAGCGCACCGGCAAAAGCCTGCGCGATCTGAAATCCGGCATGAAGAAATACCCGCAAGTGTTGGTCAACGTCAGAACCGAAAAGAAAGTCAAAATCGAGGAAATCGACAGTATCAAGAAAGCCGTCGAAACCGTCGAAAAAAAACTCGGCGACAAAGGCCGCGTGTTGCTGCGTTCGTCCGGCACCGAGCCGTTAATCCGGGTGATGGTGGAAGGCGTCGACGAAGACGACGTCACTCGCTACGCCAACCAGTTGGCGGCCGACGTGAAGAAGGCCATTGCGGCTTGAATAAGCCGGCTTATCCCGATATGATATGCGGTCTTATTTAGCTTGGAGGGTGCAATGCGTCGATCTTTGATTATGGGGAATTGGAAAATGAACGGCTCTCGGGAAGAGGGGCAAAAGCTTGCGCAAGCCTTGGCCGACGGCCTGGGTAATGTAGAACAAGAAGTTGCAGTCTGCGTTCCATTCGTCTACCTGTCAGATATCCGCACTGTATTGGCATCCTCGCCAATCGCTTTGGGTGCGCAAAATGTCGCCGACCAAGCGTCCGGTGCCTACACCGGCGAAGTGTCCGCCGCGATGCTGGCCGATATCGGTTGCAAATATGCCCTGGTCGGCCACTCCGAGCGTCGCAGCTACTACGGCGACACCAACGAATCCGTCGCCAAACGTTTCGCTCAAGCCTTGAGCAAAGGCGTGGTGCCGGTACTGTGCGTGGGTGAAACCCTGGAAGAGCGCGAACAAGACAAAACCTTCCAAGTCGTCGACGAGCAATTGGACGCCGTCATCGCCGAAGCCGGCATCGAATCGTTCGAAAAAGCGGTCATCGCTTACGAACCGGTTTGGGCAATCGGTACCGGTAAAGTCGCGACCGACGAGCAAGCGCAAGAAGTGCACCAGTACATTCGCAAACGCATCGCGGACAGAAATCCTGCCATTGCTGAGAAAGTACAAATTTTATACGGCGGTAGCGTCAAACCGGATAATGCCAAAGGTTTGTTCGCAATGCCGGACATTGATGGCGGTTTGGTGGGCGGTGCATCTCTTGATGCCAAAGGCTTCCTGCAAATCTGCCATTCGGTTTAGTTCCATCCGATTAAGGTCTTTATGTTGTACCAAATTATAATAATTATTCATATCTTCCTGGGCATAGGCATCATCGGTTTGGTGCTGATGCAACAAGGAAAGGGCGCAGACGCGGGAGCCACCTTCGGCGGCGGCGCATCCGGTTCGGTATTCGGCGCCCAGGGCTCCGCATCGTTTCTGTCCAGAACCACGGCAATTTTCGCAACGTTGTTTTTCATGACCAGCTTGGGTTTGGCGATGATGAGCGGTTACCAAGGTAAAAAGACCGACATCGTTCTGGAATCGGCTCCGGCGGCAGAACCCGCTAAATCCGAATTGCCGTTACCGCAGAGCTCAGCCGAGATTCCTGCGGCAGTGCCGGGCGTAGTCGACGCCAAAATCCCCGAAGCTCCGGCTATCAAAGAAGTCGAAAAGCCGGCCGCGCAATAAGTGTTAATGCCGACGTGGTGAAATTGGTAGACACGCCATCTTGAGGGGGTGGTGACGCAAGTCGTGCCGGTTCAAGTCCGGCCGTCGGTACCAAATTAGGGTTTTAAGAAACCCGATACAATCCAAAAACCCGCGAATCATCTAGGTTTACGGGTTTTTTTATGTCCGGAGCAATCCGCCAAAACTGCCTTACGGAGAGCCACGCTGGAGAATTGAGGTATTCCAGTATGGCAAATATTGAAAGCGGGCATGGCAAAGTGGCGACGAATCTCAATAAGGACGCGGTATACAGGACAGCCAATTGAAAGGCTTCCATCGGCCCTGGACGATTACGCCGATGTCACCGGGCAAATGGTTGGCGTCATAACATTTCTGAACAGCTCAACGACTCGCAAGACCGATGCTAGCCGTATTGAGCGCATGGCTTTGCCCTTGCAGGGCGATAAGCCGCGGAAATTCTGGAAACGACCCAGCCCGTAACAGGCGGCGGGCAATATGAGTTTCCGTCAAGCCGTGGTGACGGGCGGCCGGCCTATGTCGGATAACACCATCAGAACGAGAACGGCGCTGATAGCTAAAAAACCAAACCGACACCATTGGAACCAATCAAGCTAAGGAACCCATGACAGCGCTAAGCCAATTACTCGACAGCTTCCGCAATGCAGCCGTTACCGAGCGCGAAAAAGGCAGCTATTTTGAAGAATTGATCGTTTGTTATCTAAAGAACGAAGCCACCTACCGGGATTTATACAGCGATGTCTGGCTGTATGCCGATTGGGCAGACCGGCAACGGCTCGACAAACGCGATACCGGTATCGACTTGGTCGCTCAAACCGCCGGCACTAGTGAGTTCCACGCCATTCAATGCAAACTTTACGCCGCCGACTACAAAATCCGTAAAGACGACATCGATAGCTTTTTCACCGCCTCCGGCAAAAAGCCGTTCACGCATCGCCTTATTATTACCAGTTGCCTGAACTGGACGGAACATGCCGACGACGCCTTGCGCGACCAGCAAATTCCAGTCAACAAAATTGACCTGCACGATCTGGAAAACAGCCAGATTGATTGGGCGCAATATCAAGCTAAAGCCGAACCCGTTTTAAAGCCGAAGAAACAGCTACGTGAACATCAACTTCACGCTGTCAGCGGTGCTTATCATGGGCTGCAACAAGCGGATCGGGGCAAACTGATTATGGCCTGCGGCACTGGTAAAACGTTCACCAGCTTGAAGATTGCCGAAAAAATTGCCGGAACCGGTAAGCGCGTGCTGTTTTTGGTACCAAGCCTTTCTTTGCTATCGCAAACCCTCACCGAATGGACCCAAGAAAGCGAAACCCCGCTGCACAGTTTCGCCGTCTGTTCCGACAGCGATGTCGGTAAAAAACGCAAAAAGGATGACGACGTCGTCCAAACCTTTGCCCATGAACTGCGTTACCCCGCCACCACAGAGCCCTCGCGGCTGGCGACCGAAATGCAAAAGCGCCACGATACCGGACACATGAGCGTGGTTTTCAGTACCTATCATTCCATCGACGTGATTCACCGCGCCCAGCACCAGCATGGCCTGGAAGAGTTCGACCTGATTATCTGCGACGAAGCTCACCGCACCACTGGCGCAACCTTTGGCGACGAAGACGAAAGCGCCTTTGTCAAAGTACACGATGCCGCTTACATCCGCGCCGGCAAACGCCTGTACATGACCGCTACGCCGCGCATTTACGGCGACCATGCCAAAGCCAGCGCCGAAAAGGACAATGTCGCCTTATGTTCCATGGACGATCCGGCGTTATTTGGCCGCGAGCTGTACATCATTACCTTTTCGGATGCCGTCAAACGTGGCTTGCTGTGCGATTACAAAGTAATTGTGCTGGCGGTGGAAGAAACCCATGTCAGCCGCCGGCTGCAAGACCTGCTGAAAGACCCGGACAACCAACTTAAAGTCGATGATGCCGCCAAAATTGTCGGTTGCTGGAAAGCCTTATCCAAACAGGGCATTGCCGAACAACTTAGCGACGACGGCTATCCGATGCGGCGTGCCGTCGCTTTTTGCCAAGTCATCGAACGCAACCTAGCCGCCAAAACCCACAAAGTCAGTTCCAAACAAATTGCCGGCATGTTTCAAACCGTGGTTGAAGCCTACCAAGCCAGCGAACAAGCGGATGCCGAAGCGGTTAGCGCCACCCTCAACTGCCAGGCCGCACATATCGACGGCAGCATGAACGCCAGCGAAAAGGAAAGCCATCTGCAATGGCTCAAAGCCGAGCCGCCGGAAAACACCTGTCGCATCCTCAGCAACGTGCGCTGTTTGTCGGAAGGCGTCGACGTACCGGCCTTGGATGCCGTTTTGTTTTTAACGCCGCGCAACTCACAAGTGGATGTGGTGCAATCGGTGGGCCGCGTGATGCGCAACGCGCCCGGTAAGCAACGCGGTTATGTGATCTTGCCGGTGGTGATTCCGGCAGGCGTGGAACCGCACGAAGCCCTCAACGACAACAAAACCTATGCCGTGGTCTGGCAAGTGCTGCAAGCCCTGCGTTCGCACGATGACCGCTTCGATGCCATGGTTAACAAACTGGATTTGATCGGCCAAGACCGCAGCAAAATGGAAGTCATCGCCATTACCGATCAAATCCGGAAAAAAGCCAAAACCGCCAAAAGCAAAGGCCAGACCGGCAATCAAAAAGCCGGCCGCAACCACTTTAGCATCGGGAATAAAGTGGATGAGGCTCCGGCGCCTTACCAAACCGAATTGCAATTCGAAATCGGCGAAATCGAACGTGCCATTTACGCCAAACTGGTGCAAAAAGTCGGCAACCGCCACCATTGGGAAGACTGGGCCAACGACATTGCCAAAATCGCCCGCACCCATATCGACCGCATCGGCGCGATTCTGGAAAATCCGGCCAACAGCCGAGAACGCGAGGCCTTTAATGCCTTTGCTCACGAATTGCGCGACGACCTCAACGACAGCATTACCGATGCTGAAATCATCGAAATGCTGGCTCAACACCTGATCACCAAGCCGGTATTCGACGCCCTATTCGAAGGCTACAGCTTTGCCCAGCACAACCCGATGTCGCAAGCCATGCAAGGCGTGCTGGATGTGCTGCAAGAACACCACTTGAGTAAGGAAGCTGATACCCTGCAAGCCTTCTACGACAGCGTCAAACTGCGTGCCGAAGGCATAGAAAATGCCGCCGGCAAGCAAAAAATCGTGGTCGAGTTGTACGACAAATTCTTCCGCAACGCCTTCCCCAAAATGACTGAGCGGCTTGGCATTGTTTACACGCCGGTAGAAGTGGTCGATTTCATCATCCACAGCGTCAACGACGTACTGCAAAGCGAGTTCGGCCAAACTCTGGGCAGTGAAGGCGTGCATATCATCGATCCCTTTACCGGCACCGGCACCTTTATCACCCGCCTGCTGCAAAGCGGCCTGATTACGCCGGAACAACTGCCCTACAAGTACCAACACGAAATCCACGCCAACGAAATCGTGTTGCTGGCCTATTACATCGCGGCCATCAACATCGAAGCGGTCTATCACAGCCTGATGAACGCACCCTCGCCCCCTGGGGGAGAGGGCCGGGGTGAGGGGGAAATTCCCTACCAACCCTTCCAGGGTATCTGCCTGACCGACACCTTTCAGATGTACGAGAAGGGCGACATGGTCGATGCGCTACTGGAACACAACAGCGCCCGCCGCAAGCGGCAAAAAGAGCTGGATATCAGGGTGATTATTGGCAATCCGCCGTATTCGGTTGGGCAAGGCGATGCCAATGCCAACAATCAGAACGTCGCCTATCCGCATTTGGATGAGCGCATTCGTGGCACCTATGCCGAACGCTCCACGGCCACCAATAAAAATGCTCTGTACGATAGCTATATCCGGGCGATTCGCTGGGCCTCTGACCGGATTGGCGATAGCGGTGTGCTCGGTTTTGTCACCAATGCTAACTTCTTAGAAACTGGAACTTTTGGCGGCTTACGCCAGTGTTTGGCCGAAGAGTTTTCCAGTATTTATGTGTTTCATTTACGTGGTAATCAGCGCACCTCGGGCGAATTATCTCGCAAGGAAGGTGGCAAGATTTTTGGCAGCGGTAGCCGGGCGCCGATTGCGATTTCCGTACTGGTCAAGAACCCTGAAGCGAAACAGCATGGCCAGATTTATTTTCATGACATTGGCGATTACCTAAGTCGAGAAGAGAAGCTGGACAAAATCAGCGAATTTTCCAGCCTTGCCGGTATCAGTGAAATCAACGGATGGCAAGCCATTACACCCGATCAACATGGGGATTGGCTAAAGCAGCGCGACGACAGTTTTGGGGAGTTCATCGTGCTCGGCGAGAAGAGCGACAAAGAAACAAAAGCGCTATTTGCTAATTATTCTGCGGGCGTAAAAACGCAGCGCGATGCCTGGTGTTACAACGCTTCTAAGGATGACCTTACTGATAACATGGAACGCATGATCGAGTCCTACAACGATGAAGTGAAGCGCTTTAACGCCGCCCATGCCGGACTTGACAAGAAATCACGAGAAACCCTGGTGGATGACTTCATTGACACCAACCCCGCTAGGATTAGTTGGACGCGGGCTTTAAAGCAAGAATTAGCCAAAGACAGACAATTCGTTTTTGATTCTATTTGCCTAACCCAGGCTCTTTACCGCCCCTTTACAAAACAGTGGTTATATTTCAACCGGCGATTTAATGAAATGGTGTACCAGATACCGCGCATTTTTCCGGATGCTAAATCGGAAAATCGCATTATCTGTATCAACGCCGTTGGAGCACAGAAAGAATTTTCAGCGTTGATGGCCAACTATCTTCCTGACTTGCATGTAATGCAGACCGGCCAATGCTTCCCCCTTTACCTTTACGACGAACCGGAAACCAGCCAAGAACAGCCAAAGAACGCCGACCTGTTCGCCGAACCCGCGAAACAAGAAAGACAGCGCCGCGATGCCATCACCGATGAAGGCTTGGCTCATTTCCAAGCCGCCTATCCCGGCGAAACGATCACCAAGGAAGACATTTTCTATTACGTCTATGGCCTGTTGCATTCGCCGGATTACCGCGAACGCTATGCCGACAATCTGGCCAAGGAGTTGCCGCGTATCCCTTGCGTCAAAACTGCCGCCGATTTCTGGGCGTTTGCCAAGGCCGGGCGCGACTTGGCGGAACTGCATTTGAATTATGAAACGGTCGAAAAGTATCCGGTGCAAATCGTGGGCAATCCGCAATTAACCGATGCCGATTTCCGCGTCGAGAAGATGAAGTATGGCAAAAGCGGCAAGGACAAGGACCTCACCACGCTGCACTACAACGCCAAAATTACCTTGACTGGTATCCCGCTGGAAGCCTACGACTACGTGGTCAACGGCAAACCGGCGCTGGATTGGGTGGTCGAGCGGCAATGCGTTAAAGTCGACAAAGACAGCGGCATCGTCAACGACGCCAACGACTGGGCTATCGAAACCATGCACAACCCGCGTTATCCGTTGGAACTGTTCCAGCGCGTGATTACGGTCAGTTTGGCAACGATGAAAATTGTTAAGGCCTTGCCGGCTTTGAATATTTAACCGGACGAATCCGCCCGAATCCGCCCTAATCACCAAGGCCGTCATCGGCAAAATCGACGCGAGAGAATGGCATGAATAAACTGGCGCTCGTAAACTGCTTACAAACTCAGCTCGATGGCTTGCTGGCGTTGTATGCCTTTGGCAGCCGTATCCAGGGCAACGCAACGCCGGACAGCGACCTGGATTTAGCGGTTTTGGTTGCCGGTTATGCCGACCCGGTTTTATTGTTCGATCTGGCCGGGCAACTGGCCGATATCGCCGGCTGCCCGGTGGACTTGGTCGATTTACGCGCGGCTTCGACAGTCATGCAATACCAAATCATCATGACAGGCGAACGCTGGTGGCAAAAGGACACCCAAGCGGCATTGTTCGAGGCGGCGGTGTTGAGCGAAAAAACGGCGCTGGATACGGCACGCGCGACGTTGATCGAAGAAATACAACACAGGGGCAGTGTCTATGGCCGATGATGTTTTGCTGAATAAAGCGGCAACGATTGAGCGTTGCGTGCGGCGCGCGCGGGAAGAATATGCCGCCGACCCGGCCGGTTTTATTCAAAATTACACTCGGCAGGACGCCGCCATTCTGAATATTCAACGCGCTTGCGAAGCGGCGCTGGATATGGGGCAGCATTTGATTCGGCGCGAAAAATTAGGTATTCCGCAAAGCGCTCGCGATGTGTTTAACCTACTGGCACAAGGCGGCTGGATCGAGCTGGAATTGGCCGCAGGCCTGAAACGTATGGTGGGCTTTCGTAATATTGCCGTGCATGATTATCAGGCATTACAACTGCCCATCACGGTGGCTATTATCGAAAAACACTTGGACGAATTTTTGCAGTACAGCAATGTCCTGTTGCGGCGGGACGCCAGCGGCGGCTAAAACACCGAGGGATAGTCTGAAGCATAAGGCAATCGGCCTCGAAAACGATATCGAGCTGGCCTTCGGTCAGCCATGGCGGTTATTGCTCGATTCGAAACGCCACACAGCCGCCAAGAAGTTTCGGGCGTTATGGGTTCGTCGCCCAATTGCCCAATGCCCCTCCCCAAAAAAAAACACGTATCGCCAACAACTAACCCCGCATGTGCCGATAGTCGCTGGGCGAACAGCCGTAGCGGCGTTTGAAGGCGCGGCTGAAATGGGACATGTCGTTAAATCCCCAGCGCAGGGCGATTTCGGTCAAACTGCGGCCGGCGTGATGTTTGGACCGCAGTTTTTCGGCGCAACGTTGCAGACGGTGCTGCCAGACGTAACGCATCAACGAAGTGTTTTCGGCGTTGAAAAGCGCGTTGATGTAACGCGGCGACAGGCCGGCGGCGCCGGCAATTGCTGCGCTGTCCAGCTCCGGGTCGGCCAGGCGGGCTTCGATCAGGCGTTTGATGCAGCTCAAGGCCTGGGCGCGGTGATCGGCCAATTCGAACCGGCCCGGCCGTAGCGCGCTTAGCGTCAAAGCCAATAAATCCAGAGCTTGGCCGGCCAGCGGCGAAAACCGGGCCGTGTCGATGCAATCCGCCTGGCGCGCGGCGCTGCGCAAAAAATCCGACGTTACCGCGCCAAGGCCGCCGCTGCCGGGGATCCTCACTGCGGAACAATGCTCGACGCCGGCCAGGCGTTGTTGCAGCAGTTGCCGCGGAACCGATACCAGCAGTTTGGCAAACGGTTCCGGGCATTCGATCCGGTGCGGCCGGGTGGCGTCGTATAGCGCTATATCTCCGGCCTGCAGTTCCGCTGCGCGGCCATCCTGCTGCAACCGGTAGCGGCCGTGTAACAGCACCACGGCGAAATAGGCATCCTGGCTGGCGGTTTCGGGCTCGCACGGCGGGCAGTAAAGGCCGATGCTGCTGGAGCGAATCGCCGACAGCCGTAATTCCTGCCACGGGTAAATCGTCATCTCGTTGAACAGCTCCGCTTGCGCGGGCGGCGTGATATCGACCCTGGCATATTCGCGGCCGATCACGTGGTGTAACCAGTCCCGCCGCTGTGTCGGCGGCAGGTCGGCGGTCGACAGGTGCAAGGCCGGATTGGCGGATGGGCTCACGGCAAATCTCCATAAACTCGATCCGGCCATGATAGCGGCGTTAGCACCGTTGCAGTCAAGCGATTGTGCCGCTCCGGTCAAGCCGGCCGCAGCGCCGCCGGCTAGGATAGTCGCCCCTGAAAAGCCCTAAAATTTCCACTAACACATTGAAATAAAATAAGTAATCTAATTAAGAAGCGGGCAATAATTGCAAGAAAGGGGTAAAATAGCTATTAATTTCTTGCAAATTTTTATTCAAAATGAAGCCAAAATCCCAAGAAACGAGTGGTCAAATCGATCTATTCAACACACCGCTAGCCGACCTGTTAAACCCAAAACACGAGCTTTACCAACTGGCTAATCTGATCGATTGGAAAGTCCTGGATGATGCCTTTGGCGAGTTCTTTACCGAGAATCAAGGTGCGCCTGCCTTGCCCACGCGACTGATAGCGGGACTTCATTACCTCAAACATGCCTTCGCACGTTCCGATGAAGCGGTGGTCGCGCAATGGCTGGAAAATCCGTACTGGCAATACTTTTGCGGCGAAGCGTATTTCCAACACCAGATGCCTTGCCACCCCACATCACTGACCTATTGGCGGAAACGGATTGGCGAAGCCGGTTGTGAATGGATGTTATCGGTGACGATTCAGGCTGGCGTAGACAGCAAGACCGTGAACAAGCAGGATTTTGAATCGGTGACGGTCGATAGCACGGTGCAAGAGAAAGCCATCACGTATCCGACCGATGGGAAGTTGTACGAACGCTGTCGCCAGCACCTGGTCCGCTTGGCTGAGCAGCATGAGATTTCGCTACGGCAGAACTACAACCGTAAAGCTCCGTATTTGCTGCTAATGGCGAACCGGTACAGTCATGCCAAGCAAATGAAGCGCAAACGCAAAATGCTCAAGCAGTTAAAGACTTTGGTCGGCCGAGTGTATCGAGATATTGAACGTCAATTGGACAATCAATCCGACGCCGTCAAAGGTGCGTTCAAAGAGACCCTGGAGAAGACCCAACGGATTCTGAATCAGCAACCCCAGGATAAAAACAAACTGTACAGTTTTCACGCCCCGGAAGTGGAATGCATTGCCAAAGGCAAAGTCCACAAGAAATATGAATTCGGCGTCAAAGTGGGCATCACGGTTACCAATAAAAGCAATTTCGTACTGGGCGCTCGTAGCTTTCCTGGTAATCCCTATGATGGACACACCCTGGAATCCTGTCTGGAACAGGCAGAAATACTGAGCGGTACGCGCGCCAAAGAAGCGTTTGTCGACTTGGGTTATCGTGGCGTCGAGCTGCCCGGGGTCACGATTTACAAAGCCCGGCAAAAACGCGGCGTGGATACACGACGACTCAAACGCGCACTCAAACGTCGCAACGCTATCGAACCGATCATCGGCCACCTGAAGAACGACGGATTATTGGGGCGCAACTACCTGAAAGGCGAACTGGGCGATGCGTTGCATGCCATCCTGTGCGGTGCCGGCCATAACATCCGTTTGATCCTCAGGCGGTTGAGGATTTTTTGGTCTCGTTTTTGGGCGCTACTGTCACGACTTGGGATGACTTCATCAGTCGAGCATTTTTTATCGTTCGCATGAGAGCGGTCGTCTCTGAACAATTTCGGCTTTTTCAGGGACGACTAGGATAGCCGCATCGATTGGCCGAGATGGTGGAGGAGACGATGGCGACGAACAATACTGCAACCCAGATACTGTTATTGAAAGGCGCGGCGTTATGGCTGTTGGCGGCGTTGCTGCTGGCTTGGTGCCTGGTCGGCTTGAACCTGGAACTGGCGCCGCTGCACGCGCTGTTTCCCGGTAAGCCGTCGCGCTTGTTGCAGGCAAATTTGGACTATTTGCTGATGAGCGCGTTGCTGTTCGGCTTCGCGGCGGCCGGCATCGGCTTGCCGCGGCTCGTAGCTTGGGCGATGGTGGTCGGCGCCTGCACCAATTCCAGCCTGTTTCTGCTGATGGCACTGTTTCCGCACCTGGACGGCCCTCAGCCGCAAGCGGACGCCTGGTTGCAGTTGTTCAAACTGTATACCTTCGCCAGCATCGTTACGACCAGTTACGGCTTCGGGCGTGCAGCTTGGTTAATGCTGGCCTGGACCCGGCAGCGGCCGGGCAAGGCTTAGGCGGCGGTCGATTTGCCGGCGGCGAAAAACGGCCGGGTGGCGAAGATGCGGTCGGCGAAGCGTTTGCCTTGCCAAGACAGGCTGCGTTTCAACACGAAATCGAACCGAAACGGATGATAGTCCTGCAGGCTTTGCAGCGGCTCCACCGCCGTTTCCGGTAACAGGCCGGCTTCGGCAAAGGCCGGTACCGAAATCAGCGGCAAAATCCCGGTCAACGGGTAATCCGAACCGTACAACAGCCGGTCGTGCCAGTCGGTTTCCACCAACAGGGTTTTAACGACCTCCGGGTCGCGGTTGCGCAATACGATTGCGGATATGTCGCCGAACAAACGGCCCTGCCATTGTTTGTCCGCCATCAGCTTGGCGAATAAATTGAAACTTCTGACCTCGCGGCCGTCCTCGTCGATGTCATGGCCCAAGGTCGCGCAATGGGCGATCACCACCCGCACCCCGGCTTCCAACGCCCGCCGCAGCCGTAGCGGATTGCCGAACAAGGGTTGGTCGGCGCCGTGCAAGGCATTCTCTTCGCCGCCGTGGGTGATGATCGGTATGTTCAATGCCGCCGCTGCTCGATAAAAACGGTCGCATTGCGGCGAGGCCGGATCGATGCCCATCACCGGCGGCAGCCATTTCACGGCCCTGGCGCCGTTGGCGGCTGCGTGTTGCAAGGCCTCGACGCAATCGGCGCGGTAGGGGTGGATGCTGGCGACTCACTCGAAGCGGTCCGGGTAAGCTTTGGCCAGGCGCTGGGCATATTCGTTCGGTACGAAAAACGCGGTGTTGGCGTGATCCGGGTCGCCGTTGGCGCCGTGGGTCCGGTCGAAAGCGTACAGCATGGCCTTGGCGCCTGGCGGCATTGTGTCCATCAAGGCATGCAGCCGCTCGACGAAGGCTTGGTCCTGGCGGCTGTCCGGAATGCAGGCGGCATTGGCGTAGGCCCAATGCTGCAAGGTTTGAATCGGGTGGCGCAGCGGTTGGTGCATTTCCGGCGTCTGGGTGATGCCGCTGCCGCCGTCGCCGGAACCGACGATATGGGTATGGCAATCCCACCAGTCGGCCGGATCGATACCTTGCCAGGCGGCTTTTTCCAATGCCAGCGCCGGGGTTTCCTGCGGGTTCAGGCAGGCGTTGTTCAGGCGGAACAGGGCTTGCGCCGCCGGGCTTAACGCGGCCAGCCCGGCAGCACCCAGTTGCAAGAAACGGCGTCGGGCCGCCGCCCCGGAGCTGAAACAATTCGTAGTCATGTTGGGATTGGCTTGTTAAAAATGAACGTAAACTGGGCTGCGGTTTCGGGTTGGGCTTGGAGAGGCTGGCCGAGCGTTTTGGCGTGGCTTATCAAGCGTCGCCGACCGCGAATTGAAATTTCAATTGTAGGTACGCAATGCATACCATCAGAATGCTACCGTGATGGCCATGAAGGTACGCGGTGCGTACCGGGCTTATCCGTTCTACGGTCCTAAAACATTGGATTCCGCAGAGATGCAGTGTTTTACATCTCTGCGGAATCACCCAAAAAATACGCCACCAGGTTCGATTTCAATATCCAAGCCCCCCAAGATAAGCTGGTATTGATGTTAATGCTTCTATTCTCTCTTGCTCTTTTAGTGTGGCATCACGCGCAACGAACGGATATACACTCAAGATAAATTCTTTTAATTGCTCGAATGCCTCGGGAGAGTATGTGTGACCAGAGTTCAACTGGTTTAGGGGTGTCATCATCCACCGAGCAAATACAAGAGGTATTGCTACATCAGGAATGTCTTCCCATCCGTCGATATAACCTTTTCCTCGCATTGGGTGGGAAAGCATCTGATCGCAATTCCCTTTGCAACACCAATAAATCTGGTCGTAGTGAGTTTTTCCGGAGGTTTGGTCGCGTTTACACCAGAGAACGATTATTCCACTTGGCTTTGGCTCTAAAAGATTTTTACCGCAGTTTTTGCAGTGTATGGCTGGATGCGTTGCAAAAATTTTGGCCGGCTTTGGGTTTTCACCTAACCAAGTAGCTAATGATTTCGGGAAATATCGTTTGGCTAAGTGAAGACCATCCGGACTTTTTAGCAGATATGACTCGATTTTTTCTCTATCAAAAACCTGAGTTTCAATATTTCCACAAATTCCTTTCGAGCTATAACTGAATCTGGTGTTTGGTAGTTGAAGAGAAGCGGCGTATCTGGTTGATTATTTGTGACCAAACAAAACGATCAAAACCAAGGATACGCCACCATGAAGAAGAGTAATGTAATCGACCTGTCGAGTCGAGAAGAGAACGCCGATCTTTTGACCGATCTGATTCGTCAAGGCGCGCGGAAGTTAATAGCGCAAGCCATCGATGCCGAATTGGCTTCCTATCTGGAAGCCTTCAGCGAACGGAAGTTAGGCGATGGTCGGGCCGCCGTCGTGCGTAACGGATTCCAACCTGAGCGTGAGATTCAGACAGGCATTGGCCCCGTAGCGGTGAAGGTTCCCAAGGTTCGGGCAAAAGACGGCCAAGGGGCTACCTTTCGTTCGGCGTTGGTGCCACCGTATGTGCGCAAGACACGTTCCTTATCGGCTGCATTGCCCTGGTTATACTTGAAAGGTATCTCCAGCGGTGAAATGGAAGCCGCACTGGAAGTCCTGGTTGGCCCGGATGCCACGGGGTTATCAGCCAGCACCGTGGCCCGTTTGAAACGCGAGTGGGCGGCGGAATATAACGATTGGCGAACCCGTCGCCTGGACCGAGATCAGTGGGTCTATATCTGGGCTGATGGCATCTACAGCGGGCTGCGAGCGGAAGATGTCAAGCTGTGTGCCTTGATCATCATCGGGGTCAATGAGCGCGGGGAAAAACGATTTCTGGCGATTGAAGACGGTGTGCGCGAATCGACGCAGAGTTGGCGGGAAGTATTGCTGGGCTTGAAAGCACGCGGTATGAACAGTCCCAAACTAGCCATTGGTGACGGCGCAATGGGTCTCTGGGCCGCGCTGGACGAGGTTTACAGCGACACCCGACAACAACGCTGCTGGGTGCATAAAATGAACAACGTCCTGAACCGCGTTCCAAAAGCGGTGCAACCCAAGATGAAGCAGTCGCTGTACGACATTTGGCAGGCTGACACCCAAAAGAACGCCGAACGCGCCTTCGACCAGTTCGCCACGCTCTATGACGCCAAATATCCCAAGGCGGTTGAATGTCTGTATCGCGACCGGCATGAACTGCTGGCCTTCTATGACTTTCCGGCTCAGCACTGGCAAAGCATTCGAACAACCAACCCCATCGAATCAACCTTCGCCACTATTCGCCATCGCACCAAGCGTGCCAAAGGCTGTCTCGCCCGCGATGGCATGTTGCACATGCTATTCAAACTGGGACAAACGGCTGAGAAAACCTGGCGACGCCAGCGAGGATTTGATTATCTCGCCAAAGTGATTACCGGGGTTCCGTTCAAGGACGGCATTGAGCTAGAAACCGGCAATCAGATCGCCGCTTGATCAAGGCCTGAACACCAGATTTGACAATAGCTCATTCCTTTCAGCAAATCCGATAAGCCTGAGCTAGCAAGGGTTGAGTAAAATCCGATAAATCCGCTACAACCATTGGCTTCAATTCGATCTCTTATATTTGAATCGTCTTGAGGAGAAACCGAAGCACCTGAATGGGCTTTATGCTTGCAACTGACCAGCCATCTTACCGAGGTCTCTCCTCCAACACCGCTACGACGTTCAATAACGAGTATGTCTTTTCCGCCATCCGCGCCTCTACTGGGATCTTCCTTAATTTCATACCCTAGGTGAGCTAGAAAGTCGCGTGCAAAAAGCTCAAATGTATCTTGGAGCCCTCCTCCAAGATGAGCTTCCGGAATTTCCTTAAAGTCGATTGCAGTCATAAAACCTCTTGCGAAATCTAATTATTGGATCTGGTTCCCAAGCTCTGGCTTGGGAACGTAACCGCAGAAGCTCTAGCTTCGCATATGGACTGGAAGCCAGAGCTTCCAAGACTTGGGTTCCCAACCTGGAGGTTGGGAACCAGGGTACCAGGGCCGTAGGGCGGATAAGCAAAGCGTCATCCGCCATTCACTCACCACGACTCGCCAACCATCTCCAAAGCGCCTGGCAGCACCACAACCTCCGCCTTTTTCAACGACTTACTCAGCAACATATAAGTATCCCGATCAAAAGCCGGCCGACCGCTCTGCAACAGCTCCGCGATGTCCGCTTCGTTTTTCGCAGTCCCCAGATAACACCAACGATCGATCACATGCAGTTCCGCGCCTTCGCGCACGCCAATCACGCCCGGATACGGCCAGACGGCGAGTTTGAGTTTTTGCATGGCGATCAACAGCCGCGCCGCGTGGGCCAGCGGCGCTTCCAAACCGACGCAGCCGCCGCGGCATTTTTTGATCTGGTAGCCAAAGCAGGGCCGGCCGGCGGTGGTTTTTTCCAGGCCCAACACGCTCAGGCACAGGCCGTGCTGTTCGGCGACGCCGCGCAAGGCTTTCTGGGCGTCGCGCTGGCTGTGGTACAGGCCGTACAGATTATCCTGGGCACCGAAATCCAGTTCGCCGGCCCAGCTCAACACCGGCTTAAGCTGTTCGCCCTGTTGCTGCAATTGCCAGGCACACAAGGCGTTTTTGCGGCGCAAGCGCTGGTTGTGCACCGGCGTCATTTCCTTGATCAAACGCGCCTCCAACAGTAGCGCGCCCAACTCGCCGGCGGTTTCTATCCAGTCGATGCGCCGCAGTTGCTGGGCCAGACTCATCTCTTTGCTGTTCTTATGATCGGCGCCGAAATGCGCCAGCACCCGGTTGCGGATGTTGGCACTCTTGCCGATGTACAGCGGCAGATCGTTCTCGCCATAAAACAGGTAAACGCCGGGGGTTTCCGGCAAATCGTGGATCAAGTTTGGATCGATGTTGGACGGCAGGCTGGAACGGCCAACCAGGCGCTGGGCAGCTAGATCGACCACCGCCTCGGAAAACTGCTCGCAAGCCTGAGTCCAGAACTGATGAATCAACTGGGCGTCGGCCAGCGCCCGATGCCGGTCCTTGGCCTGCAAGCCGTGGCGTTCGATCAGGCTGTCCAGATTATGCCGATGGAATTGCGGATACAACGCCCGCGACAGTTTGACGGTACACAACACCTGCGGCCGAAAGGTCATGCCGACCCGGCTGAATTCGTTCTTCAAAAAGCCGTAATCGAAGCGGGCGTTGTGGGCAATAAATAGCCGGCCCTCCAGCAATTCCGCCACCTCGCCGGCGATTTGGGCAAAGCTGGGCATCTCGGCGACCATCTGGTTGCTGATGCCGGTCATTTGTTCGATGAACAGTGGGATACGGGTTTGCGGGTATACCAACTGGTTCCATTCGCGCACGCCGTCTTCATCGACCAAGACGATGCCGATTTCGGTGATGCGGTCTTTGGTGGCGGTGGCGCCGGTGGTTTCCAGGTCGACGAAGGCCAGCGGCTGGTTAACGTGCTTCAGCATCGCACTCCGTGGCGGTTTGCGCCCAGTCCAGCGGGCAACTGCAAAACACGTGGCGGTCGCCGTAGACGCTGTCGATGCGGCCGACCGGCGGCCAGTATTTGTCGTCGTGCTGGTGGCTGTCCGGAAAGAAGGCTTTTTGCCGGGAATACGGCAAATGCCAGTCCTCCAGCAACAGGCGATGGGTATGCGGTGCGTTGTGCAACACGTTGTGCTCAGGATCGGCTGTGCCGGTCTCGATCTCGCCGATTTCCTCGCGAATCGCGATCATCGCCGCGCAGAAGCGGTCGATTTCGGCTTTGTTCTCGCTTTCGGTCGGTTCGATCATCAAGGTATCCGGCACCGGAAACGACACGGTCGGCGCATGAAAACCGTAATCGATCAGGCGCTTGGCGATGTCCTCGACCGTGACGTTGGCGGTTTTTTTGAAGGCGTGGCAATCGATGATGCATTCGTGCGCGACCCAGCCGTTGGCGTCGGTGTACAGAATCGGGTAATGCGGCGCCAGGCGGCGGGCGATGTAATTGGCGTTCATGATTGCGGTCAAAGTTGCTCGGCGCAGGCCGGTAGCGCCCATCATTGCGATGTAGGCCCAGGAAATCGTGAGAATGCTGGCCGAGCCCCACGGCGCCGCCGACACGGTGCCGACCGTGCCATGCTCGCCTTTGGCCGGATTGACGCCTTCCACCACCGGGTGCTCCGGCAGATACGGCGCCAAATGCGCGCCGACGCCAATCGGCCCGACGCCGGGCCCGCCACCGCCGTGCGGTATCGCAAAGGTTTTATGTAGATTCAAATGGGCGACGTCGGCACCGATTCTGCCCGGCCGGCATAAGCCTACCAAGGCGTTGAAATTGGCGCCGTCCATATACACTTGGCCGCCGTGTAGATGGACGATGTCGCAAATCTCGCGGAAGGCCGCTTCGTAGACGCCATGGGTGGACGGATAGGTAATCATCAAGGCCGCCAACGTGTCTTGATATTGCTGAGCCTTGGCGCGCAGGTCGGCGACATCGACGTTGCCGTGGTCATCGCAGGCCACGACCACGACGTGTAATCCGGCCAAGGTCGCGCTGGCCGGGTTGGTGCCGTGCGCCGAGGCCGGAATCAGGCAGATGTTGCGCTGGCCCTGGCCGTTGACCTGGTGGTATTTGCGGATCACCAGCAGGCCGGTGTATTCGCCTTGCGAACCGGCATTGGGTTGCAACGAGAAGGCATCGAAGCCGGTCAGGTCGCAGAGCATGTCTTCCAGTTCGGCGAACAACTGCTGGTAGCCCTGGGTTTGGTGCAGCGGCGCGAAAGGATGCATCGCCGCAAATTCGTAAAACGAGATGGCTTGCATTTCGGTGGCGGCGTTCAGCTTCATCGTGCAGGAACCGAGCGGAATCATCGCCCGATCCAAGGCAATGTCGCGCCGCGCCAGCCGGCGCATGTAGCGCATCATCTCGGTTTCCGAGTGGTACAGACTGAATACCGGATGCGTAAGGATCGCATCGTCGCGCAGCAAGTGCGCCGGAATGCATTCTTCCAGGCTGGCATCCAGTGCGGCAACGTCGGGCAATTCGCTGATCGGCGAGGCGAAGATTTGCCAAAGGGCGCGGATATGGTCGCGGGTGGTGGCTTCGTCCAATGCAATGCCCAACGTATCCGGATCGATGACCCGCAGATTGATGCCGGCCGCCTCGGCTTGGGCGGCAAAGCGTCGGGCCCGGTTCGGCACGCGGACTCTGATGGTGTCGAAGTAGCACTGGCTCAACACTGGGTAGCCGCAGCGCGCCAGACCGGCGGCCAGAATCCGGGCATAGCGATGCACCCGGCCGGCGATCAAGCGCAAGCCATCGGCGCCGTGGTAGACCGCGTAAAAGCCGGCGATCACTGCCAGCAACACCTGCGACGTGCAAATATTGCTGGTGGCCTTGTCGCGGCGGATGTGCTGCTCGCGGGTTTGCAGAGCCATCCGCAACGCGACCTGGCCGTGCGTATCCTTGGACACGCCGATCAAGCGGCCCGGCATCGAACGTTTGAAGTCGTCGCGGGTGGCAAAAAACGCCGCATGCGGGCCGCCATAACCCATCGGCACGCCGAAGCGCTGGGCGCTGCCGACCACAATGTCGGCACCGAATTTGGCCGGAGGCGTCAGCAATACCAAGCTCAGCAAGTCGGCGGCGACGGTAACCAGCGCCGATTTGGCGTGGGCCACCGCGGTCGCTTCGGTCAAATCGTGGATTTCGCCGCCGCTGTTGGGATACTGCAAAATCAACGCGAAAAAGTCGTGTTGCTCCAGACCGCTAAACGGATCGGCGACCACCACCTCATAACCCAGCGAGCCGGCGCGGGTTTGCATCACCGCGATGGTTTGCGGATGGCAGTTTTGATCGATCAGCACGGTGTTGGATCGGCTCTTGGCCAGACGGCGGGCCATCGTCATCGCTTCGGCAGCGGCGGTAGCTTCGTCGAGCAACGAGGCGTTGGCGATGTCCATGCCGGTCAGGTCGATGATCATTTGCTGGAAATTCAATAAAGCCTCCAGCCGGCCTTGGCCCACTTCGGCCTGATACGGCGTGTAGGCGGTATACCAGCCGGGATTTTCCAGCACGTTGCGTTTGATCACCGCCGGCATGATGGTATCCGAGTAGCCCATGCCGATCATCGACACCATCACCTTGTTGCGCTCGCGCATCGCCCGCAGGTATTTGATCACGGCCCGCTCGCTGATCGTGCCGGTCAGTTTCAACGGCTCGTGGTTCAGAATGTCGGCCGGCAGCACCCGCTCGACGATCTGTTCCAGGTCGTCCAGACCCAGTTCGGCCAGCATCGCTTGAGTTTGCTCGGCGTTGGGGCCGATGTGGCGCTGGATGAAATTTCCGCGCATTTCCAGTTGGTCGAGGCGGGGACGGTGGCTCATGGTTATCTCGCGAGTTTGTGGTAACGGTGCGGTACGAAAGGTAGCCGGCAGACTGTCAATTCGATGGCCGAGTTCCGCACCACCGCATTGAGGCGGGTGCCGGCTGCGGTTAAGGCCTGGTCGATCAAAGCCATCGCAATCGGTCGGTTCAGCGTCGGCGAGAAGCTGCCGCTGGTAACGATGCCTACCTCGCGGCCGGCGCTATCCAGCAAAATAGCGCCGTCCCGGACCGGGATTTTGCCCTCGACCAGCAAACCGACTCGACGCCGCCCGGCGGCGTTTTGCCGCTGCGCCAGAATGGTTTCGGCACCGGGGAAATCGGTATGGCCTTTCTTAAAAATCCAGTTCAAGCCGGCCTCTATCGGCGTGATGGTTTCGTTCAATTCATGTCCATAGAGACACAGCCCGGCTTCCAACCGCAAGGTATCGCGGGCGCCCAAACCGATGGGTTCGACGCCGTCTTCGGCCAGCAATAATTTGGCGATTCGTTCGGCATCTGCAGCCGGCAATGAAATTTCGAAGCCATCCTCGCCGGTGTAGCCGCTACGGCTGACGGTGCAAGTTACGCCGGCGACGCTGGTCTGGCAGACTTGCAGAAAATTCAGCGTCGCCGCCTCGCCCGAAAATTTTGCCATCACGGCAGCCGCACCGGGGCCTTGCAACGCCAATAAAGCCTGATCTCTTAACGCTTCGAATCGACAATCGGCCGGTAACCGCTCCCGCAAATAAGCAAAATCCTTGTCCTTGCAACCGGCATTAACGATGATGCCGACCCCATCCGTAACGCGGGTGACGATGATGTCGTCGATCACGCCGCCGGCGGCGTTGGTCAGCACCGTGTATTTTTGTTGGCCGACCGCCAATTCGGCGATGCCGCCTGGCGTCAATTTATCCAACGCCGCGGCGGCACGGTCGCCAAAAATGCGGCATTGGCCCATGTGGGAAATATCGAAAAAACCGGCCTGGCTACGGCAATGCAGATGCTCGTGAATGATGCCGTTTTTGTATTGCACCGGCATTTGGTAACCGGCGAAGGCGGTCATTTTGGCGCCCAACTCGCGGTGGAGGGCGGCAAGCGGGGTGTGTTTCAAGTCTGTCATGGCGGCCGGACCTATGCGGCCGATTCGCCGTGCCCGGCAGCGGCCGACGGTGTGGGCGGCGCGCTCTGCTGCAGATCGACGCCGCAATCGGGACAATAGCGTTGATCGGCCGCGACCTGGGAACCGCACGCCTGGCATTGCGCCGTTTGCGGTATTGGGCCGCCGCAATGGCCGCAAAAATGGGCGTTAGCGGATACGGCCGCGTGACATTGCCGGCAGCGTCGCTTGTCGGTGCCGGCCAGCCACGGCCTCAGCTTGGCCAAATCGCTTAGGGCCAGAACCAGTTGGTCGGCTTGGCGGTAAGCCCGCAACACCAGCCACACGCTGACGCCGACGATCAACGCCAGTACGCTGCCGTAATAAATCGTTTGGCCGGTGGTATTGACGAAGGGCTCCAGGATCTCCCAAAACAGGCTTTGCGCCATGACCAAGATCACTAACGCGCATAGCGGCTCGGCCACGCTCATCGCAAAGGACAGCGCGCCGCCGCGGTCCGGAACCGTTTGCAGCGCCAGGCTGGCGCAGAAATAAAACAACACCAAGGCCGCCAGTTTCGCCGCGAACCAAACGATTTGCCCGGCCTTGAAATGCCAGAACAATTCCAACTGGTCCATCATCGGCACCAGCGAGACCGCCTTGCCGATTGCCAATACCGTCAACAGCGTTACCAGCAGTTGGGCGGCGCGTAAAGCGTTACTGTTTGCGGACATGTTGCCTCCTGTGACAGGGTGTTCGAACTGACGGGGAAGTGTTCGGCGGGCTTGGACAGCGCCCGCAATCAAGGTCCGGGCTAGCGTAGCATAGAACCGGTTCGGGCGGGATTGGCGGCAACGCCCGCCTTGCTGGAACGCATCGCCGCCCGGATGCTAGCCAGACGCAAATCAGGGTTTGCCGAGATAAGCGAAAAATTCCTGCATCCACTCCGGTCCGCGCTTTTTCGGGAACTGGTTGGGGTGGGTCTTGACCCACTGTAGGGCGTAGATCATCGGCACCGAATCCGGTTGCGTGACGTGGCCGGTATGCCAGAGTTTACGCACCAATCGCGATACCTGAAATTTCAACTCGATGTGTTCGACCGTGTCCGGCGCCGGCTCCCGGCAATGCTCGGCCGGAGAGGTCACCAGATATTCGCGGCAGGCCAGCGGCCGCTCGGGGTGAATCGAGCAGCTCTCGTCCTCCAAAAACGGGCAGGCGATATTCTGGCGGAAATAATCCAGCGCATGGCTCTGCACGGCGTCGTGGGTCGTGCCTTGCTGCAGTTGTTGTTGCAATTGCGCCAACCAGTCGATCCGATCCAACTGGGCGCAACCGTCGGCAAAACGTTGTTTGACCGCGCTGCGCCGGGGTTCCGGCAAGCGTTCGACCACGGCGGCGATGTGGTAAGCCTCGAATTCCGCCAGCGGCACCACCTGCCGGCAACAGGCGCCGCAGCCGGCACGGCAGGAGATCGGCCGGTCCCGGTCGACAAAGGCTTCTACCGCGGTATCGACGAATTGGTTATCGATCTGCTGCAACGCCGGCAGCACGCCGAGCGGCGTGACCTTGTCCGCGGGGACGGCGAACTTCAATTGCAGCGGTTTGCCGTAAAGCGTCAAATTGACTTGGGCGGGTATTTTCTTGGCCATATTTAAAACTCGTTTGCTGAATTAAACGGCCGGGCAGCCGCCGGCCAATTTTAGCGCCTTCCGCCGGCCTCAATGTCGTTGAGTTAAGGATGGTAGGAGCGGGCCATGCCCGCGATCAAACGCCTTCGGTCGCAGGCATGGCCTGCTCCTAGTGCGCTCGTGAAGGCGCACACATCGCATGGTGAAAGTCCATGTCGGGGTATGCCAAGGCCCTGTAGCTGAAGATAACTGCGTCGCTGCGAAGCGTGGTGGAGAGCAATCGGAGGCGAACTGGCGGTCCGCAGGAGACGAACTTGATTCGGCGGGACACGGCGGCGAGCCTGCTAGGAGAAGGCGAAGCCTGAAACGCATCGAACACGTTGGTTTGGCGAAAGAAACGATGTTCGGGCCGTGCCTGTGGTTGGAGGTGGAACGTTGGGACGTGTGTGCGAGATAAGCGAGGAGACCTGTTCGGTGGCGCGAAGCCGGGCAGGAGTCAGAACCCGCATAGTACCGAAGCGGCATAAGCCGTGAAAGGCCCGGCGAGCAAAACCGGGTTGAGGGAAGGCAGGGTAGGAAGGTGGATGCGAGAAATCGAGAGCGAGGCAAATGACAGCACCGACAGTGTCGAATAGGACTAAACAAGGTACAGAAACGGCGGGAATTCCCGGCGTGGAAGCCGCAATCTGGACGGACCGCATGGTGTCGGCACTGGTGAACGGTGTCGAAGGACACAAATGGTACAGTTTGATGGACAAAGTCTATGCACCGACCACGCTGGCGTTGGCTTGGGCGAAAGTCAAAGTCAATCGAGGAGCGGCGGGCGTGGACAGACAAAGTGTGGAGCAGTTCGAAGCCCAGGCCGATCACTATTTGGCGGAACTGAGCCAGAGCCTGCGGGAGGGGACTTACCGGCCGATGGCGGTTAAACGGGTGGAGATACCCAAAGGTGACGGTCAACGTCGTCCGCTGGGGATACCGACCGTCAAAGACCGCATCGTCCAGGCGGGGGTCAAACTGGTTATCGAACCGATCTTCGAAGTGATGTTCCTGAACAGCAGCTACGGTTTCCGGCCGGGGCGAGGCTGCAAGGACGCGCTGCGGGAAGTCGATCGCTGGCTTAGAGTCGGATACACCTACGTGGTGGACGCCGACCTGAAAGCCTACTTCGACAGCATTCCGCACGGCAAACTGATGGAACGGGTCGAAGCCCGAATCAGCGACGGTCGCGTACTGGAACTGATCGAAAGTTGGCTCCAGCAGGACATTCTGCAAGGGCTGGAAAGCTGGACGCCGACGAGCGGTAGCCCACAAGGCGCGGTCATCAGTCCGTTGTTGGCGAACCTTTACCTGCATCCGTTGGACGAACGGCTGATGGCGCAAGGCTACCGGATGGTGCGCTATGCCGACGACTTCGTCGTGCTGTGCGCCGACCGGGAAGAAGCCGAGGCGGCCTTAGCGTTAATCCGCGACTGGGTCGACGTTAACGAACTGAGCTTACACCCTGACAAGACCCACATGGGCGATTGTCGGCAAGTGGGTCAAGGCTTCGAGTTTCTGGGATACCGCTTTGAAGCCGGCAAGCGCTGGGTGCGGAAGAAGAGCTTGAATCGGCTCAAAGACCGCATTCGCGAGAAGACTCGGCGTACGCGTGGGGATAGTTTGGCTCGGATTGTGGCCGATCTAAACCCGATGTTGCGAGGCTGGTATGCTTACTTCAAGCACGCCCAAAGCGGCACGTTCCGCAATCTGGATGGATTTATTCGCCGAAGGTTGCGTGCCTTGCTGAGGAAACAAGACAAGCGGCCGGGATTCGGCCGTTGCCAAGCCGACCACCAACGCTGGCCAAATGCGTATTTTGCGGCTGTCGGGTTGTTCGCATTACACCCTGCCTGGCAAGCCGAGAGACACCCCCGATGAGGAAACCACCGACTGGAGAGCCGTGTGCGGGAGAACCGCCCGCACGGTTCGGAGGGCGGGGAGGGCGCAAACCCTTTCCGACCCCTATCAGGATCTGAACCAGCCGTTCTGTTTCTTAACTTAACGGCATGACCGTCGGGTTTGGAGAATCCGGAAGAAAGCAAGTCCGCCGGGCGCTTACGGCCTTGCGAAATAACGGCTGCAGCAGCCGTCGGAAAAATCCCTTTCCCATTGCGGAAAATTAATGTTAAAAGTTTCCCCTCAACCATCCACGAGGAAATGCCTGTGATCTCAGCCGCTATTTATATCCTGACCGTCAGTTTCGCCGCCTACGCCATTTACAAAGTCCAGGCCAAATAAGCCTTAAACCGGCCGATGTCCAGCGTCGACAGAATTCCAGCGCGGACCGGAACGCCGCGCAGTTACTGGGTCAAGGAAAGCGCTTTCGGCATCTGGTTTCTGAATACCTACACCTGGCGGCAACGGGTACTGCGCATCGCATTAAACGATCTAGCGCGGTTGTTGCCGTCCCGCCCGGTCCGGCCGGCGATACTGGATATCGGCTGCGGCCGCGGCAATTCGTTTGCGTTACTGGAAACCCAGTTTCAGCCGCAGCGTATCGCCGGCATCGAGATCGATCAGGCCCTGCTGGCGGACGCAGTCCGCGCCGGCTCCCAGTGTTCCTGCCGGGTCGACGTCACGCTGGGCAACGCCGAACAATTGCCCTATCCGGACGCCAGCTTCGACGTGTTGTTCTGCCACCAAAGTTTTCACCACATCGTCAAACACCGCGAGGCCATGCAGGAATTTTATCGGGTCTTGAAACCGGGCGGGCTGCTGCTGTTCGCCGAATCCTGCAAGCGCTTTATCCATTCGTTGCCGATCCGGCTGCTGTTCCGCCACCCGATGCAGGTGCAAAAAACCGCCGACGAATACATCGCATTGATCCGCGACAGCGGCTTCAAACTGGACGATAGCGCCATCTCCAAGCCCTATATATGGTGGAGCCGGCCGGATGCCGGTGCGTTGGAATGGTTCGGTTTTTCCCTGCCAAAGCAGCCGGAACCGACCTTGGTCAATTTAGTCGCCGTCAAATAACGTGGCGGGTTTGCACGTTGTCCGCCGCGGCCTGCCGGCCGCTTTGGCTGCTATCCTTATCGCCGCCTGCACTCCGCCGCCGCCGACCGCCGCGTTGCCGGCGCTGGCAGCGCCGCAGGGTCCTACCCGACACGTCCTGCAACTGGTCGCCGCCAGTTGGCCGGGCGGCAACGCCAGTTTGCTCTGCGTGCTGGAATTGAACGCCGAGCGCATCGCGCTGGCCGGGACCAGCAAAGACGGCCTGAGTTTGTTCAATCTGAGCTACGACGGCGAGTATCTGGTACTTGATAAAAATCCGTTGCTGCCGGATACGGTCGACCCGCGCGCTATCGTCGCCGATATGCAGTTGATTTATTGGCCGGCCGCGGCTTTGCAAGACCGTTTACCGCCCGGCTGGCATCTGCAAACCGGCGCTACCCGTCGCGAACTGTTCCAAGGCGAAGAAAAAATCGCCGAAATCGTCTATTTATCCAGCGAAGCCGATTGGCCGCGGCACGCCGAGTTGGCGAATCTGCGTTACGGCTACCGGCTGAGCATCGATACCCTGAGCTATGAACTGGTATCTGAATGACTTAGGCATCCTCTGCGCGCTGGGGTGCGGCCAAGCGGCGGTGCTGGCCGGCTTGTTGCGCGGCGACCGCAGCGGCCTGCGGCCGAGCGACGAGTTCAGTCCGGGCCGACCGCAATGGCTGGGCGCGGCCACGGCGCCGTTGCCGCCAATCCCTGCCGAGTTATCAATCTACGCCTGCCGCAACAACCGATTGCTGTTGGCGGCCGTCGAGCAAATCCGCCCCACCGTCGAAAGGTTGCGCGAGAGTTTCGGTCCGCACCGCATCGGTATCGCCCTCGGCACCAGCACCTCCGGCGTGCACAACACCGAATTGGCGCTGGCCTACCGCGCCAAACACGGCCGGCTGCCGCCGGAATACCATTACAAACAACAGCAGATGGGCGCCGGCGCCGATTTTCTGGCCGACTATCTGCAAATCCACGGCCCGGCCTACACGCTGTCCAGCGCCTGCGCCTCCAGCGGCAAGGCCTTTGCTTCAGCGCAGCGGCTATTGGCGATGGACTTGTGCGACGCAGTCGTCGTCGGCGGTGCCGACAGCTTGTGCGGCTTGACCGTCAACGGCTTCGCCGCGTTGGAATCGGTCAGCGCCGGCCCGTGCAAACCCTTCGGCCGCCGACGCGACGGCATCAACATCGGCGAAGCCGCTGCCTTGTTCGTCCTCAGCAAACAACCCGGACCGGTGCGTTTGCGCGGCGTTGCCGCCAGCAGCGACGCCTACCATTTCTCGGCCCCCGACCCGGACGGCACGGCGGTCAAGGCTGCGCTGCGGACCGCATTGGCGCAAGCCGGCCTGAAGCCGGAACAAGTCGATTACCTGAATTTGCACGGCACCGCCACGCCGTTGAACGACGCGATGGAAAGCCGCGCGGTGCATGCCGTGTTCGGCAGCCGCACGCCGGCCAGTTCCAGCAAAGGCATGAGCGGCCATACTTTGGGCGCCGCAGCGGCGTTGGAATTGGGCTTTTGCTGGCTGCTGCTGCAAAGCCAGGACCCGGACGGCCGCTTGATCGCCAACGTCAGCGGCGACGACATCGACCCCGAACTGCCGCCGTTGCACTGGGTGACTCCCGGCCAGACTTTGGGCCGGCCGATTCGAGTCTGCCAAAGCAATTCCTTCGCCTTCGGCGGCAGCAACGTATCCATCGTTGCGGAGCGGGCATGAATCCGGCAACCGACTCCGCCGCAGAGGATTACCGCATGGCCGACCTGTTGCCGCACACCGGCGCCATGGTGCTGTTGGAGCGGGTGGTGAGCTTTGACGCCGACCGCCTTAGCGCGGCATTAACCGTGCGCGGCGACGGCCTGCTGTTCGGCGACGAGCGGGAGGTTCCGGCCTGGGTGGCGATAGAATACATGGCGCAAGCCATCGGCGCCTTCGCCGGTCTGCAAGCCAAGCTGGCCGGCCAGCCGATCCGGCTCGGCTTCCTGCTCGGCAGCCGCCTGTTCGAAAGCAATGTTGCCACCTTGCCGGTCGGCTGCTGCCTGACCGTCGCCATCGAAAAAATCGTGCACGACGAACAATTAGGCGTTTTCGATTGCCGGGTCAGCGGCGACAATATCGAAATCGGCGCCAAGCTGAATGTTTACCAACCCCGTTTCGACCAACCGTTAACCGATGAATAAAACCGTTCTCGTCACCGGCTCCAGCCGCGGTATCGGCAAAGCCATCGCAATTTACCTGGCCCGCCGCGGCTACGACCTGGTGTTGCATTGCCGCAGCCGACTTAGCGAAGCCGAAGCCGCCGCCGCCGAAATTGCCGCGCTGGGTCGGCAAGCGCGCATCCTGCAATTCGATATCGGCAACCGCAGCGAATGCGCCGAGATACTAACTGCCGACATCGAAGCCCACGGCGCCTACTACGGCGTGGTCTGCAATGCCGGCATCAGCGCCGACAACGCTTTTCCAGCCCTGACCGGCGAGGACTGGGACAGCGTGATCCGCACCAATCTGGACGGCTTTTACAACGTGTTGCAGCCGCTGGTGATGCCGATGGTCAGGCGGCGAAAACCGGGCCGCATCGTGACCTTGTCGTCGGTCTCCGGCTTGATCGGCAACCGCGGCCAGGTTAATTACAGCGCGGCTAAGGCCGGTATCATCGGCGCCAGCAAAGCTCTGGCGCTGGAACTGGCCAAGCGCGAAATCACGGTGAATTGCGTGGCGCCGGGCTTGATCGACACCGACATGACCGAAGCCTTGCCGCTGGACGACATCAAACAAATGATCCCGGCCCGCCGGGTCGGCCGCCCGGAAGAAGTGGCCGCGGCGGTGGCGTTTTTGCTGTCGGAAGACGCCGGCTACATCACCCGCCAGGTGATTTCGGTGAACGGAGGCCTGTGTTGAAACGGGTGGTCGTTACCGGCATGGCCGGCTTATCGCCGATCGGCAGCGACTGGCCGACCATAGCCGAACATCTGCAAAGCGGCCGCACCGGCATCCGCGCGCTCCAGGAATGGGACCAATACCGCGGTTTGAACACCCGGCTGGCGGCGCCGGTGGCTTTCGAGCGGCCGGCCCACTACAGCCGCAAACAAACCCGCAGCATGGGCCGGGTGGCGCTGCTGGCGACGTACGCCAGCGAACTGGCGCTGATCGACGCCGGCCTGCTGCACGATCCTTGCCTGAGCAGCGGCCGCACCGGCATCGCTTACGGCAGTTGCGCCGGCAGCTTCGAGGCCATCGCCGATTTCGGCAATATGCTGCTGAACCATGCCACCGACGGCCTCAACGCCACCTCTTACATCCGGATGATGGCGCATACCGCACCGGTCAATATCGGCCTGTTTTTCGGCATCAACGGCCGGGTCTATACCACGTCCAGCGCCTGCACCTCCGGCAGCCAGGGCATCGGTTACGCCTACGAAGCGATCAAATACGGCCAACAACAGGTCATGCTCGCGGGCGGTGCCGACGAATTGTCGGCCTCGGAAGCGGCGGTGTTCGACACGCTGTTCGCGACCAGCTTGCGCAACGACGAACCGGACAAATCGCCGCGGCCGTTCGACCGCGACCGCGACGGCCTGGTGATCGGCGAAGGCGCCGGTACGCTGGTATTGGAAGAGCTGGAACACGCGCGGGCCCGCGGCGCCCGCATCTACGCCGAAGTCGCCGGTTTCGGCACCAACTCCGACGGCCTGCACGTGACCCAACCCGACGCCGCCGGCATGCAAACCACTATGCGCCTGGCCTTGCACGACGCCGGCCTACCGGCCTCGGCCATCGGTTATATCAGTGCCCACGGCACCGCCACCGAGCACGGCGATATCGCCGAAAGCCGCGCCACCTTCGACGTGTTCGGCGGCAACACGCCGATCAGCGCGTTAAAAAGCTTTACCGGCCACACGCTGGGCGCTTGCGGCGCTTTGGAAGCCTGGGCCGCGATCATGATGATGAACCAAGGCTGGTTTCACCCGACCGCGAATTTGGACCAAATCGACCCGGCCTGCGCCGACCTGGACTATATTCGTCAGCAAAGCCGACGCTTGGACACCGAATACGTCGTCAGCAATAACTTCGCTTTCGGCGGTATCAATACTTCGCTGATTTTCAAACGTTTTTAACCTGACGAGGAATAGCACATGAAAAAGTTGATCGCGCTGTTATCGGCTTTGATCGTGCAAGGATGCGCGTCGCCGGTGACGAGAATCGAGCCGGTACCGGCCACGGAGACCATCGCCCGTTTGTGTATCGAGGAAAACCCGAAAACCTATATGGAGGATTTTCTGCCGGAAGTGCGCGCGCAATTGGCGGAACACGCCATCGCAACCGAACTGCTGGGCCAGGGCGGCGACTGCCCGTATACGATGAGCTACGAGGCGCAATGGTCCTGGGATTGGTTCTGGACTTTTAGCGTATATTTGTCGATGGCGGAATTTTCGGTCACCAAAGACGGCCGCCAAATCGGCATGGCGTCTTACTCCGCCGCGTTGGGCCCGTCCGCCGTCGGCCGCACCAAAAACAAAATCCGCCCGTTACTGATAGAACTATTCAGAAAATAAAGCGTAACGTTTTACTACAACCCAGGAGACAACCATGCTGCACAAGATCGTACTCGCGCTGTTTTTGAGCCTGTTGGTGGGCTGTACCACCACCGGCCATTTCAAAGTGCCGGAAGGCTCGCAACTTTATCTGTACAAGCGGCCGCAACCGGTGGACATTAAAGCCAACGGCGAAGTCACGACCCGGCCGTTCTTCTGGACCGCAGCCGGCATGCCGCCGGGCGGCGGTATTCCTTACCGGCTGGAGAAAGACGGCAAGATGTTGAAAGAAGGCAAGCTGCGCGCCAAATTCCGGGTGGTTTCCATATTCTGGCCGCCGTTCTCGTTGATTTACTGGCCGATGGGTCTGAATCCGAACATCACCTACGATCTGATCAACGACAAGCAGGAATAATTCTGACCGCTTCGGTTCCGGCCCAAGCCCGGCCGCGAACCGAAGCCCCGGGTTACGCCCCGCCGCTCGACATGCTGCCGAACCGGCCGCCGATCCTCCGTTAGAACTTGGTGCCCTGTGTCGCATCGCCCCACTTTCGTTGCCGTACTCGCCAAAGCCCTCGGCAATCAAGAAAAGCCACAATGGGTTTTCCCGTTAGCCCGAATGCTGTTAAATTAATCGCCAATAGCGGCCGACCTTGCTACGGCCTGACGCCACTGCTTCCGCAAACTATAGAGCTACGCATGATCACCCAAGCACAAGCCGACCAACTGGCCGAAGCCTGGCTCCAGGCCTGGAATAGCCGCGATCTGGCGCGGATCATGGCACACTACGCCGACGCCATCGAGTTTCGCAGCCCGTTTATCGTCAACCTGCTGCAACGCCCCGACGGCCGTTTGCTCGGCAAACCCGCGGTCCAAGCCTATTTCGCCCAAGGGCTGGCCAAATTCCCCGATTTACATTTCACGCTGCTGCAGGCCTTACCCGGCGTCGGCAGCGTAACCTTGCTGTACCGCAGCGTTAACGATCTGCTGGCGGCGGAAACGATGGAAATCGACGCCGCCGGTAAAATTTGCCGGGTCCTGGCGCACTACAGCGCCGCGGCGGAGCGCATTTAGCACCGGCGACCGGCGCGTCGCCTTTAAATTCGGAACGCGCTGCCCCGGCGCATTATTTGGAATCTTGATACACAGGAGCTTATCGCTATGAGTTTGAGTCTGGTCATCGGCAACAAGAACTACTCGTCCTGGTCGTTTCGGCCCTGGTTTTACCTGAAACACCACGGCATCGAATTCGACGAAATCCGAATTCCGCTGTACCAGGAAGAATCCAAAGCCAAAATCCTGCAATACTCGCCGTCCGGCAAAGTGCCGGTGCTGATCGACGGCGAACTGCGGATCTGGGATTCGCTGGCCATCCTGGAATATCTGGCCGAACGCTTCCCGCAAACCCAGGGCTGGCCGGACGATTTCGCCGAACGCGCCTTGGCCCGCTCGCTGGCGGCCGAGATGCATGCCGGCTTCACGGCATTGCGCACCTATTGCGGCATGAACTGCCGCCGGCCGCCGGCCGCCAAGCATTTGCCGGAAGGCGTGCAACCCGATATCGACCGCATCGGCGAGATCTGGCAACAATGCCGGCGCCGGCATGGCAAAGACGGCCCCTGGCTGTTCGGCCGCTTCGGCATTATCGATGCAATGTTTGCGCCGGTCGCGTTCCGTTTCCACAGCTACCAGTTAGTCACCAACCCGGAAGCGCAAGCCTACGTGCAAACCGTACTGAACGATCCCGACGCCCAAGCCTGGATCGAAGCCGGCAAGCACGAAAGCGAGGTTATTAGTGCGTTTGAGTAGGGGTGATTCGGGCTGAGGCGTTTTCTGAAACTAAGCCGTTTTGTAGACATTCCTCAGATTACGCTATCGCTAATCGGAGCGGACTTAGCTCAGTAAACTAGGCAAATTGATTGATGGATTTTGCGTGAACAAGAGGACAGGCTAAGTTTGTCTATATATTTGAAATACAAATGAATTCATCGTTTTTTAATTTTTTAGCCAACTGGATGACGCAATGTTTTGCGTCATCCAGTTGGCTATTTGTAGTTAGCTACTTGGGGAGATCATGGCTGAATCTACACAAGCACCAAGGTTCTTCGTTTACATCGTTGAATCCCCATCGGCACCGGATATTTACCATGGCCGATCAGAAGGCGCTCTTGTTGCCAAGGCTGTTGAGCTAGACGGCATTCCATCTGTTACACGAACGGTTATCAACCCAGTTGCATTCGATGCGGCTCTAAGAATTGGACTGCCTGAAGTAATGAAGCTGTACCCCGATCGTTTACCAATTCTTCACATTAGTGCACACGGCGCGAAACATGGAATTCAACTCTCTAGTGGAGATGTGCTCAGTTGGATTGATTTACGACCAATGCTCACGCCGATAAATGAAAGTCTCGGGGGTTACCTCCTGCTTTGTATGTCTGCATGTGAAGGGTATAGTGCGTGCCAAATGGCCATGCAGGAAGGCAACGGGCCTCATCCTTACTTTTCCATGGTCGGTAATTTCGGCAAACCCACTTGGTCTGATACCGCTGTCGCATATTCTGCGTTCTACCATCTACTTTCCAAAGGCTATAACGTGTTCGATGCCGTTATCCGAATGAAAGCTGCCTCTGGAGATGACAACTGGACCGCAGAAACAGCCGAGCAGTCAAAACAAGGATATTTGGAGTACCTACAGTCTGTTGTTCCATCTGAAGCACAACAAGAATTACAAGCTGCAGCTGAAGAACAGCCTTTACCACCAGAGGCCAAAGCACTTGAAAGCCCAGTAGGTCGGGTTAGCCAAGCTCGGTAGAGTACGCACCGCGTACCTTTTGGTTTCGTCCCTCCACGATAGCTCTTTCGGTACGCTGGATTTTGCGGGCGGAAGGGCGGATAAGCGAAGCGTCATCCGCCAAATTGGCTAATCTTTACCAATCGGTAACGGATTTACCCGCAGGGTATAACGGCCTTATTCGAGTTTCCATCGTTTGGCCGATGCCGGCGTTTATGCTTTGGATTGGGCGGGCGGTGTGTCCGAAGCGGTTACCGCCGGGAAAATGGAAGACGAGTCGTAAACCTCGAACGGCGCTTCGCTTATTCGCCCCTCAACTCCATACCGGATTTATTTAAATCGAATCGGGAGGTTTTATGGCCGTATATCCGCTGCTGGCGTCTATGATGGCCGGTGCCAACATCCATTCATCGCATGTGTTTGAAACGCGCGTCATACCGTATCTGCTGGAGACTTGGCTAGACGACTATAGGCGTTTCATTAAAGCCAGCGAAATTTTGGAGACTAGCGTCGACGGCTTTTCGTATTTGTTCGATGCGACGGTTGAGCGCTTGATCGCCGCATGGGGTGTTAGCAACGGTCGGCATGCCGGTGCCCGCGACCGTTCTCGAATGGCCGGCCACCCCCTCAGCGATGGTCCAGATTATCACCGGGGCCACTCTATCCCGCATACTCTGGGCGGAACGACCGATATTAACCTGGTTCCGCAGCTCGGCGCCGTCAATATCGGTCCATTCCGGGAGCTGGAGAAACGCGCGGTAGCCACACCCGGTTCCTTGTATTTTACCTATTGGATATACGGCGCGTCAGGCAGTAAAAGGCCGTTGTATGTTCAACAGGGACTGTTAATTCCGGGGAGATTTCCTGACATTAGAACTCATCCGAATTAGATGTTTCGGCGGGCTTTATTGGCGCAGGTTGTTTGGGGTTCGGGTTCTCGGTGCGGGCGGCGTGCCACTGGCTGATTCGGCAATGATCAGCGGGTCAATCAATACCGAATCGGACAGGAGTAACCGAACCAAGTCTTCGTTCCATGACTCTGTACGCCTGCGAGCATGACGGCCCTTGTCTATAACGTCGAGCCGAGCCGAGGAGAGCGGGCATGGCAAGCTCAGCGGCGCTGCCATCGGAGCGGAGCGCGTTACAGTGGCCTTACCGTCCGGCATCCGGGAAAGCCGCTACATCCCCAAAACTGGTTGCCGGCATTGTCGCCTTTGCTCGCGGTTCTCAGGATCATCGGTTTGCCGCATTTGGGGCAGGCATTTTGATTGGTTTGTTGTTTTTGCTCGACGATGGTTTTGACATGTCTAACGTGCTCGATATGCGTTTTGATAGATGGTTTTAAACGGCCGGCTTGCAACTTGCGGCAAACCTCCTGCACTTCACTATCGGCCATCAGGCGTTGCTGCTTGCTCTTGATGAAGCGGATGTAACCGCCGGCATAAACCACGTTCTCCGGCATCGGCGTTTTGAATTCGCTGTCGCCGACAAACACGACCAGCGAGAATAATTTGCTTGGGTCGAGTTCCAATCCCGATTGCAGCGTCTGCGTGTGTTTATAGTTTTGATGCAACGGATTCTGGAATTGGTTTTTGTGTTTGTAGATTTGCTGGGTCCATAGCTTTTGCTGTGGGTTGCCGAAAATCCAACCTTTCAAGTTCTTGGTCTCGATGACGAAAACCCCGTACGGCGACACGATGACATGGTCCACCTGGGTGGTGCCGTCTTCGGTGGGTAACGTGACGTTTTTGAACAGGCGGTAGACGTTCTTATCCAAAAATAGCTTGGCGGCTAAATTGACCAATCCTTCGCCGATGATGCCCTTCATCAACGGCGACTTTAACAAGCTGATGACGATCAGCAAAATCAACAGCCACCAATAGGCGGCGAAGGCTTGGCTAAAAGCTTGTACGACCATTTGAGTTAAATTCATGACGGGATTCCTGTCGGGGGGGGGGGGGGGGTAGGCGTTGACCGGGCCGGTAGCATCGGCCAAACAAAAATAGGTCAAGTTTCCAATTTCGCCACGGTTTCCTCGTTCCCATTCATGCCCTGCGGGTACACAACGGCGCTCATCGTCATACACCAGTGCCGTCATGCCCGTAGGACGCTAGCCTCAAGCTCTCCTTGTCGCCTGGATTTCTGCGGAGGACCGTGGGAACCGGAAAGGCTGATTTTTTATGTTAGTCAATTTGGCAAAATTCCCCCACCTTTCTATGCGACTAAACCGCCAGGCGACTCGGATATTTCGTTAAGTCCGGGTTAAGCGCGTTCGCCGACATTGGCAACGCCAACGGCTTCGCATCTGCTTCAAATAACACCCATACCTCGCGAAAAGGTCGCAATTTCGGCAATCCCAGCGTTTGCCTTACGGGCTTAGTTGGCCAAGCCATTGGCGAGCACAACATGACGTTTAACTAGACCGAGAAACGGAGATTTGACCATGCATCGTAGAATTCTTAATTATTCAGCCCTGGTATGCAGCATATTCTTGACGGCTTGCAGCGCCAAAGGCTATCGAGGCCCCGAATTACCGGACAATCAAGTCGCCACGATCGAGCTGAAAGCGCCCGCCTTGTCCAAGGTCCCTTTATTCTGGGTCTTTCCGCTGAACATGCTGCTCTGGTTTGCCGAAGACTGGAACGAAACCTCTTGGGGGCCCAATATTTTTGTTGGCTATATCGAATTGGATGATCCGGATGCAGGTACTTGGGATGTGGATGCATCGAACAAGGTCAAGCTGGACCGATTCAGCAAAGTCTATGTACGCCCCGGCACCCGGAGCGTAAGAACGATGGAAACTGCCTTTGTCAAAAAAACGGTAGCCGGCGATACCACTTACCAAACCGGTTCCTGCGAATGTACGGAACGGGAAGCGAATAACCAAAAACAAAAAGTCTGCGAAAAAAAGACAACCAGTTCAACGCCTTATTTCGTTACCGAGCGCGACACAACCTGCACCCTGGTATTCCATGCCTTCGCCGGGCAGACGTATCGGGCCTTTAACCGAAACGGTCGGCTGATGTTGCAATATTCGGATGGCAAAATCGATAACGATGCAATGTGTCAAAGCAAAGATCGTAGCCGGCAAACTTACGAGTCCGGATATTCTACAAGCCAATGCACACCTTGACCGCTAACCGTTACGGAGTGGCGGTAGGGCGGATTCCTGGCGGCTGCTGCGTACCAACCCCACCGCCGCCGCCGCGAACGGCGGTACCTTTATCCAACGTTCGATCCTGCCCCGCGTTTCTCACGAGGGCTTGGCATTCGACAAAAGCAATAACCTGTATTTCGTCGACGAATTGAACGGCGGTTCTGTCTATAAGTACGTTTCGGCCAATCCATTCGCCACCAATGGCAACGACTTTTTCGCTGCCGGCCAAACTTTTGCGTTGAGAGTGGGAGCGGGTGGCCAGTTCGAAGGTAACAATGCTCCCGCCATTACCGGCGCCTCTACTTGGGAAGCGATCACCGACGTTAACGGTGGCGTTCTGGCCGGTATTTCCGCTCTGCTGGGAGATGGTACGATCGATGGCCGGGTCAGCGCCGATAACGCCGCCGTGAAAGGCACCGGTTTCAACCGTCCGGAAGACATGGAAATTCAAAACTTGGCTAACGGTAAGCAATTTTTGTATTTCACCACCACCGACTCCGATGACGACGGTAACACCGCTAACGGTCGTAGCCGGGTTTATTCGATCGACTTGGGTACCAGTGAAGTCAAACTGTTTGCCGACAGCAACACCATCGATATGGCGACAGGCTTGGCGGCCGGCGGCGAATTTAGAAATGCCGACAACTTGGCCATCGACGCCGAAGGCAACATCTATATCATCGAAGATCAAGATGGCGGTGTGGAAGACGTTTGGTTCGCCAAAGACGAAAACCGTGACGGTGTGGCGGAGTCGATTGGCAAATGGATCAGCTTGACAACCCAAGGCGCGGAAAGTACCGGTTTGTATTTCGATAAATTCAACCCGAACAAAGCCTACATCAACGTTCAACACCCTGCCGACGGCATCGACCGTACCATCATGTTGACTGCGGCGCCTGCTGCGGTACCCGTTCCTGGTGCTGCTTGGCTGTTTGGTACTGCTTTGGCTGGTTTCCTCGGCTTGCGCCGCAACAAAGCCTAAAGCATCAAGGAAACAAGGATGTTTCCTTCAAATCCCTATCCGGGTTCCGGTGGCGCACAAATAAGACCGGTGGCCAAACCCGACCCGCAAAGGGCTTGTTTTGCCTGGCTTTACTGGATTCTCACGCTCCCGCTTGGGAACGCCTGCCCGTTAATCCATAATTTGGACTAACGCACAGTATCCTCGCCAGTGCCCAATAGCATTTTCCATCGTTCCCGCGCTTTGGCGTGGGAACGCATACCGACTAACCCGGTACAGCCCGAATTTTCGGCGAACACCGTCGGCAACTGTGCCGCAACGACTTCGATTAGTGTAATTCCAACCAGCAAGCGAGAACACATTCCGTCGCGATTCAAGCAGGCTAGCTCCCGCTCCATCAAGGGAGCCCGCGAACGCGTCCCCCACTCCTAGGAGCGGATTTGGCTAAGTGTTCGAGGTGAAGAAAATTTGGTTCCGGTAACGTCGTGTTATTCGTCACTCAAGACAGTGACGGCGACGGTATCAACGACGACGAAGACAATTGCAGCCAAGCGGCCAACCCTAACCAGCGCGACAGCAACGGCAGCGTCGATCAAAACGATGCGGCCCTGATGCGCTCGGCCTTCGGCAAAGCGCTTGGGCCGGGCAAATGCTATTGACCGGCGCCGCCTAGCCACCTCAATCCTCCTATTACCCCCGTTGAGCGGTTTGCAACGGGGCTCCTGTTTTAATGCAATCAGCGCCAGCACAGCAGCGAATAGCGCCCCTTCGAACAAAGGGAATGGGGGGGCTTTATCGGCACAATCGCGATAAGTTCCCATTTCTGCCCCGCCTAAGCTCGGCATCGCCGACAGTGGAATCGGTCCAAGCCGCGAGTCTGGCGAATGTATTTTTCATAAAAACGCCCGCTGCCGAATGAATCGAGCCTGGGCCGCCGGAGCCGGCGCTGCATGGCTTCTTTCTATCAGACGATGCCATGTAATCCATGGCTTACGTCACTGATCTGTAACATCGAAATGCTATCAATATCGCAAAAGGATTTTGCACAACCCGCAACGGACGGATGCCCTTATTTTTGAATGCAAATGCCTTATCGAGGATCAGTTAGATGGATATCGGATTTAACAAAAGCCAACTCGCGTTGGCGGTAGTCGCGGCAATAGGCACGGGTGCCGGCCTGCCGACGGTTGCTCACGCCAAAACGCCGGGCCAGTACGTCGCCGGCGATTTTCACAACCACACCACGTGTTCCGACGGTTCGATTTCGATGCAGAAATTGGTCAAGAAGTCGCTGGACAAAACCGACGGCACTTTCGGATTGGATTGGTTCATCCAAGCCGGCCACGGCGGTAGCGGCAACCGTAACTGCACGCTGGTCGAGGACGCCACGCTGGCCAGCCCGGCCTATCCCGAAGTCTTTGCCGCCGACGGCGTGACAAGACTGGGGCCGGCCACAACCTGGCAAAACTCCAACCCGGCGATACAACCGAAAGGCAGGGTTTCCGGTACATCGCCTAACCAAGTCATGTGGCGCTGGCAATCGATTCAGGAATTCCAATACCCGTTGATCGAGTATTTGAATGCCGAGAAAGACGTACCGTTGTTCATCGGTTTGGAGACCGTCGCGCCGGGCCACGAGCACGTGTCGATGGGCGTCATCAGCGGCCAGATTCCGGCTGAACTCGACGCGGTTGCGCTGCCGAACACCGCCGGCTATACCGCACTCGGCAATGCCAATGCCTTGTCGCAATGGGAATACTGCTTCGACCGCAACGATACCGATACCAGCCGCGGCAATACCACGACCACCAGCGGCATCGGCAACAACTGGGATTGTTCGGTACCCGGCAGCGCGAATGAAACCGATCCGAACTGGAACGCCGACGCGAAGAAACTGGTACCAGCCGGTGGCACCGGTACCGGCAACCGCGGCCACGCTAAAGCGGTAGAGTCGTTGAAATGGATGGCTGCGTTTCACCCGAAAGAGAGCTATTACGTGCCGGCCCACTTGGAACGCGCCGGACCGTTCAACCCCAACGGTAACAACGGTTTCAATATCGAACACTTGCGCGACTTCAACAACGCCGCGCCGGATGTCGCTTTCGGCTTCGAAAGCCAGCCAGGACATGGCGCCTCCGACAATCGCGGCGAATACCAAATTAAGCGCCAAACCATCAACGGCGTCGTCACCGACTCGGTCGGCGGCACTACCTACGGCGGTACCGGCGTTTATGCCGCACAAGTCGGCGGGATTTGGGATGCCTTATTGGGTGAGGGCCGCAATTGGTGGTTCTTTGCCAGCTCCGACTGGCACAACCGCGGCAGTTTCGGACCGGACGACCGCCGTTCCACCCAGGATTTCTACCCCGGCGAATACCAGCGCAACTATTCTTTAGTGCGCAACGGCAACGACAAAATCCGGCCGCAAGCCGTCGTGGATGCGTTGCGCAGCGGTAACAACTGGGCGGCGTCCGGCCAAATCGTCGACCGTTTGGGCTTCATCGCCTGCGCGTCCTACAAAGGCCCGGCCGCCCGCTCCAATGCCGCGGTGGAAGCGTTGGCCATTGCCGCCGCCGCCAACAACACCGACATCGACACATCCGGTTGCGCGACGATGGGCGAAAAGCTGGTGGTACGTCCGGGTGCCGAGATCGTGGTTTCGGTCGTAGTGCGCGATCCGGCCGGCACCAACTATTCGCCTTATACCTTCCCGAATCCATCGTTGGCGCAGATCGGCATCAATCAACCGCTCAATGCGCCGGTGCTGGACCATATCGATTTGATCCGCGGTCTGGTCACCGGCTACAAGACACCGGGCTCAGCCGATTACGCCGGCCAGTGGCCGGCCAACACGGATTGGTTGCGCGCCGACGGTTCGGTGGCGGATTTGTCGGTGGTACCTGCCGCGGCGAAAAATACTTCGGCGGCCATCATCAAGACCTTCAACGAAAACGGCGCTTCGGCTTGGTCGCCGCTGGTTTCCAACGTCGACGGTACCCAGTATCTGAAAATGACCTACCGCATCCCGGCGGTCAGCGCGTCGCAATACCTGCGCTTGCGCGGTACCAACTTGCCGGCCGGCGTGCCTTACGAGACCGACGCCAACGGTAACCCGTTGCCGGACGTATTCACCGACGCGGTCGACAAGACCATGTTGCGGATACCTTGCACCACCGCACACAGTGCCGAAAGCCAGTTCGACGGTTGTCCTGACCACATGGCGACCGCTAGCAGCGGCACGCCGAAAAACGGCACCGAGGCCATCGTCAATCCGATCGCTGGCCAAAAAGCGGTGTCCTACGACGTGGCGGCTTGGGCGGACCTGTGGTTCTACAGCAACCCGATTTACGTCCAGGTCAACGGTTCGGCCGTGGTCGCCGGCGTGAAATAAGTCAGGTTTCGACCGGCCGGGCGGCTTGATTCGGCGCCGAGCCAAGCCAAGCCGGGCAAGGCAATCCCGCGAGCGGCAGTGCTGTATCGCTCCAAGGATTGCCGCTCTTAGCCGGTCGGACATTTGAATACGTTACCGAACAGCAAATTTACTTAAGAACAGGATATAGCAATGAAATTTCAATTTTTGGCTTTGGCTATGCTGGCCAGCTCGCCGGCCTTCGCCTCCGGCAACTTTTTGGTGGACTTCGAGAAAAACTGGGATTACCTGAACGGTGACGTTGCCGAGTACTACAACGGCGGCAGCGCAGCCGACGGTACTTCGGGCCCGGATCTGGGCGTGTCGTTCGTTGGCGTGTCCGGTTTGTCCAACGATGCCGACTTTACCTATTACAGCGGCGCACCGTCGGTTACCGGCGTGGCTTACGTCTACGACACGGCATTCATGAACGTGGCCGGCGGCGTCAGCGGCGGTTTGCAGTTCTTTTACTCCTCGCCGGAAGCGGTTGCCGGCGCCATCAAAGCCTATTCCGGCTTGAACGGTAGCGGCGACTTGTTGGGCGTGTTCGATTTTGCCGCCAACAGTTCCGCGGCTTACGACCAATGGAGCCAGGCGCTGTTCAGCTTCGCCGGCACCGCGCAATCTTTCGATTTGAGCGCCGGCGCCAACATCGTTGCGCTGGATAACGTCAGCTCGGTTCCGCTTCCCGCTGGATTCTGGCTGTTGGGTTCCGGCTTGGCGATGGTCGGCGCCATCGGCCGCCGCGGCAAAGCAGCGGCGTAACGCCTTTTTAGCGGCACGGCCGACGGATTTGGCCGGGTGGGCGCCGCGCGAGTAATTCGCGCGGCGCCTGACTCGTTCGCAATGCCGCACAAGCAGTATCTTGTTTCAACTCAATAGTGCATGAAAAATATGTCTACTACGCTCTCTTCTCGGCAACAAGCTGCCGCATCGCGGCCGAAATCCGCAACTAACTGGCCGAAATGGCTGCGCGAGCCATTGCTGCATTTCATCGTGTTGGGCGGACTGTTGTTCGCCGCCGATTACGCGATTGTCGGCAACGCCGACGAGGCGCACACCATTGTGATTACCGAAGAAATCGATAACGAATCCGAGGATCTTTTCGAAGCCGCCCGCGGCCGCGAACCGAACAAAGAAGAAATGACGGCTTTGCAACGGGTCTGGCTGGATAACGAAATCCTCTATCGCGAAGGCCTGGCCATGCAGCTGGACAAAGGCGACGATGCCATCCGCGAACGGGTCATTTTCAAAGCCTTGAGCGTGATCGATACCAACCTGAAACAACCGCAGGCCGACGAAGCCGCGTTGCGGGCCTGGTTCGAACAACACCGGGAAAAATACGACGAACCGCCGCGCTTCGATTTTCAGGAAGCGGTATTGGCCGGCGAGAACTCCGAAGCGGCGGTACGCGAGTTCGTCGACCGCCTGAATAACGGCACGCCGGGCGACGCCGAAGCGGGACTGCGCGTGTTCAAGGGCCGGCCGCGGGCCAATCTGGAGCAAACCTACGGCGCGGAATTCGCCAACGCGCTGGAAAGCGCGCCGGCCGGCGCATGGCGGGCGCTACCGACCAGCCAGGGCTGGCGCGCAATCCGGCTGGATGCGGCGGCAAGCCATAAGCCGGCAGTGTTCGAAGCCTACCGCGGCGTAGTGCTGCAGGATTGGACCGATGCCAAGATGGCCGAATTGCGCACAGCCGCAGTCCGCGAATTGGGTAAGAAATACCAAGTCAAAATCGAACAGGTGATGGTGGAATGATGCGCGCGTTGACGTTATTGCTATTGCTCGGCCAACTTTTGATCGGCCGAGCCGCTCTCGCCCACGAGATGAGCATGGCCGAACTGAATCTCAGGGAAATGGCGCCCGGCGAATTTCTCTGGCAATGGGGCGCCAATGACAAGCGGACGCCCGCCGACGAACTGACGCCCATTTGGCCAGAGAGTTGCCGCGCCGACGGCAACGCCTTGCACTGCGGCGCAGCCGGCCTGAAAGGCAGCTTGGAAATCCAAGGCGTCGGCAAGCGCTTTTCCGCCGCGCTGGTCAAGGTGTTCTGGCTGGACGGCCAGTCCCGCGTTTACACGCTGACCGCCGGCCAGCCGACGGCACAGTTGTTCGGTTCGGCCAGCGACCAGCGCAGCCTGGGCGAAATCGCCTCGGCTTACACGGCTTTGGGCATAGAGCACATCCTGACCGGTATCGACCACCAATTGTTCGTGGTCGGCTTGCTGTTTTTGGTCGGCTTCAACCGCAAATTACTGTGGACCATCACCGCCTTTACCGTCGCCCACAGCGTTACGTTGGCATGCAGCGCGCTGGGTTTGTTGACGCTGCATTCGGCGCCGGTCGAAGCGACGATTGCATTGTCCATCGTCCTGGTGGCTGGCGAAGCCTTGCATCGCGAACCCACTCTGGCTCGTCGGTTTCCGGCCCTGGTCGCGTTTTTGTTCGGTTTGGTGCACGGCTTGGGCTTTGCCGGCGCGTTGCAGGAAATCGGTCTGCCGGAACAGCATTTGCCGAGTGCGTTGTTTACCTTCAACGTCGGCGTCGAAATCGGCCAGTTATTCACCGTTGCCGTGGCCTGGGGGCTCTGGTATGCGGCCCGGTACTGGCCGCGGCTGGCGCTGGCGCGTACCGCCACGGTTTACGGCATCGGCATTATCGCCGCCTACTGGTCTTGGGAACGCGCCGCGGCCATTTTTAGCTAGTAATTCTAATTTTTGCCAGTAAAAACTTATGGACGAAATCACCGGTCTGTTTCCAACCCCCTTCTTGCGTGCGCCGGGGACCTTGCCGCCGGATTTGGTGCAAGGTCTGGTCGAGCACTTCAGTTCGCTGGCCATGCAAGACAATAATACGTCGGTCAACCTGTCCCACACCCAAATGCTGAAACCCGGCGACAGTCCGTTGTTGGTCGAGGCCGCCGCGCGGGTCACGCCGAAACTGGCCGATTTCGGCGCGCTGCTGTTCGGCGAGCGCATCGGTTGGTCGTTGAAGGAAATGTGGGTCAACGTGCTGGACCAGGGCGGCTACCAGGCCATGCACAACCACGCCAACAGCTTTATTTCCGGCGTGGTCTATCTGACGCCGACCCATCCCGCGTCGCGCACCGTGTTCATGAAATCGCCGGGCGGCATCGATTTCAGCTTCAAGAACGACCATGCCGGCGTCACCACCGGACCGTTCAATGCCGAAAAATGGATCAGCCCGCAGCCGGAACCGGGCGATCTGGTGTTGTTCCCCAGTTACCTGTTGCACGCGGTGCCGCCGAATCCCGGCGAGCGGCGGATCACGCTGGCGATGAACGCGATCCCCAGCCGGCTGGATTCGTGGGGCTACGCGATCAATTTCAGCGGCTAGATGCTGACGACGGCATTGCGCGCGCAAAAGCGCTACCGGTTGGTTAACCGGCTACCGTATCCGGCCCGTGCCATTCGGCCGACCGAACCCATGCCTGTACTGTTAGAAATTCCTCCAGCCGCCGCAGACCATGCCGATGCCTGGCGCGGTTTTTGGCCGCTAGCCTTAATGCTGGCCTCGGGATTCGCCGGCCTGGGTTATCAAATCGTCTGGACTCAGCAATTTGGCTTGTGGCTGGGCCACGAGTCGGCGGCGGTGTTGGCGGTCGTGGCGGCTTTTTTCGGCGGTTTGTCGCTGGGGGCGCTGGTGTTGGCGAATGCTATCGAACGCAGCCGCAAGCCGCGCCGCTGGTACGTCGCCTGCGAAACAAGCATCGGGCTGTGGGCGCTGGTATTGGCGGTAGCAATGCCGGATTACGGCGCTTGGCTGCTGGCGCGGATCGGACCGGCGGCGTCGGAATTGCGGCAGTGGAGTGTGGCGTTTTGCGGCGTATTTTTGGGCCTGTTGCCGGCCACGGCGGCGATGGGTGCGACGTTGCCGGCGATGGAGCGCCTGGTGGCCGGGTTGCGGGCGCAACGCCGCTCGATAGCAGGTTTATACGCAATAAATACTGCCGGCGCGGTCTGCGGCGTGTTGGCGGCGGCGTTTTGGTTGGTGCCGGCCTTGGGTCTGAGTTTTACCGCAACGCTCTGCGCCGGCTTGAATCTAGCCTGTGCCGCCGGCGCCCGAGTTTGCTTTCCGGCGACGGTAGGCGAGCTTGCCAAACCGGTGGCGGCGAAGCCGAATTCAAGCTTGCTGCGTCTGGCCGCGACCGGTTTGCTCGGCATCGGCTACGAAGTCGTGGCGGTGCGGGTCCTCAGCCAAGTCAGCGAAAACACGGTGTATACCTTTGCCATGCTATTGGCCGTCTACCTAATCGGCAGCGCGGCCGGCGCGGCGCTTTACCGGCACTGGTGCAATCGTCTTCTTGGCAACGACCGCAAAGTCGAGGGCCTACTGTTTTGCGCTCAAGCCACGGCTTGTCTGATCGGTATTTCCAGTCTGTGGGGAGCGGAAGCCGCTAAAGCCGCGGTGCTCGAATTTTTAGGACCCGGCCTCGCGGCGGCGATGGCCGCTGAGGCCTTAGTGGCATTGGCGGCATTCGGCTTGCCTACCTTGTTAATGGGCGCCTTGTTTTGTCATTTGAGCGAACGCGCCAATGCGGCCGGTGCCGGTTTCGGCTTGGCTCTGGCCACCAACACCTTGGGTGCCGCGTTCGCGCCGCTGCTGTTCGGGGTGGTGTTGGTGCCGGCCGTGGGCAGCCAATACGCGCTGATAACCATCGCCGCAGCATACTTGTTATTGGCCAAGCCGGTCCGCTGGACTGCGTTGCCGGCCGCCGCGGCACTGGCGCTAGCTTTACTGGCGCCGGCGTTGGTATTTGTCGAGATGCCGGACGGCGGCCACGTCGTCGCTTACCGCGAAGGGGCGATGGCGGCGGTCAGCGTGGTCGAGGATGCGGACGGCGTGCGCCGGCTGCGGATCAATAACCGCCAGCAGGAGGGCAGCAGCGCGACCTTATTGGTCGATGGTCGTCAGGCATTGTTGCCAGTGCTGTTGCATCCGTCGCCCAAAACCGCGTTATTCTTGGGTTTGGGTACCGGCACCACCGCCGCGACGGCGGCCGCCGATCCAACGCTACAGGTCGATGCCGTGGAACTGTTGCCGGAAGTGGCAGCCGATGTCGGCTACTTCGCCCAGCCGTTTACTGCTGCCGGCCTGGCCCGGTTGCGCCTGTTGGAAGCGGACGCCCGGCGTTACGTGAAGACGGCGCCGCACGATTACGACGTGATCGTCGCCGACAATTTTCACCCGGCCCGTAGCGGTTCCGGGGCGTTGTACACGGTCGAGCATTTTCGAACAGTGCGGGAACGGCTTAACCGGGGTGGCTTGTTCTGCCAATGGCTGCCCTTGCACCAACTCGACCTGGCTACCTTGCGCAGCATCGTCAAATCCTTCTTGGCGGTCTACCCGGACGCGACCTTGCTGCTGGCTAGCAACAGCTTGGCGACGCCGGTGGTCGGCTTGATCGGCCGCAAAGGTGGCGAAGCGTTTGCGCCCGAGATCGCCCGCCGGCGGCTGCGCGAATCGGCACTGCCGAAAAGTCCGGCCGAATTCGGTATCGAAGACGAGTTTGCCTTGCTGGGCGGCTTTGCGGCCGGACCGGCGGCACTGGCCCGCTTTGCCGAGGCGGCGCCGCTGAATAGCGACGACCGGCCTATCGTCATTTACACAGCGCCTCGGATCACCTATGCGCCGGACTCGCAACCGGGCGACAGGTTGTTGGAATTGCTTCGGCAACTGGAATTGAAGCCGGCCGAATTATTCGCCGACACTGCCGAACCCGGCTGGAACGCCCGAATCGCAGCTTATTGGCAGGCCAGAAATGCGTACTTAACCGCCGGCCGCGCCGTGAAGCCGAGCGCCGACGTGCGGGCCATGCTGGCCCAAGTGCGTGGGCCGCTGTTATCCGCCTTGCGCATCAGTCCGGATTTTCGGCCGGCTTACGATCCTTTGCTCCGCATGGCGGCTGCGCTCAGCGCAGTCGACGCAGCGGCGGCCAGGGCGTTGGCAGAGGAATTGTCCCGCTTGCAGCCGACAAGGCTCGAAGCCCAGCGGCTGTTGGAGCGATTGGCCGAGTAAACTTTCCTCGCAGCGTGCTAACCGCATTGCCGCTAACTAAGGCGCTGAGGTTCGAGTTTCCCGGTTGAATAAATGGAGGGCAGAGATTTTACGAATAAAGTCCCTCCGGGTTCCCTGTATGCGCCGTGGCTAGTTTTGCAAAAAAGGGGGGAGGGAATGGCACCGGCGTTGCTTAGTATCCAGCGGCATTAATCGGAATGCACATCCAGCGTTCCAGGTAGACGAGTTCCCACCCCAGCGCGGGAACCCGCGAACGCATTCCCCGCTCTTAGGCTCGGATTCGGCTCACTGCGCGAAGAGGGGACCATAAGATGGATAGCATTATCTCCCTGGTGGAAAACCATATCGAATATGCGCCTTGGATCATATTCGGCCTGTTGTTGCTTGCCGGTTTTAACGTTCCGGTACCGGAAGACGGCATGTTGTTTGTTGCCGCGACGTTTGCCGCGCGCAATCCGGAGCAATTGCCGCAACTTTTCGCCGCCGTTTATTTGGGAGCATACCTTTCCGATCTGATTTGTTACGGCCTGGGCCGGTATTTGGGGCCCAAACTGAGCCATTGGCGGCTCTTCGCCAAAATCATGAACCAAGACAAGATCGACCGGGTCGCCGGATATTATCGAGACTATGGGATGTTGACGCTGTTGTTCGGCCGATTCGTACCGTTCGGTGTGCGTAATATCTTGTTTTTGACGGCCGGGCTGGGCCATATGAACGCAGTTAAATTTGCCGCGGCCGACCTGGTGGCGTGCACGTTGTCGTCGGTGGTGTTTTTCAGCGTTTATTACCGCTACGGCCAGAAAATCGTCTTGATCGTCCAGGAGGTGAACGTTGCGCTGTTCGTCCTCGCAGTCTCGGTCGGCGCCTACTTTTTATTGCAAACGCAAAAACGCAGCTTAGCGCAATACGCCGCCGGGCTATGGTTGCCCCGCTTCGGCGCGGGAATGCCATTTTTTACGCCTAGGCTTGTCCGTAAAGCCATAAGGGTTCCCTTTGCCAGCTTATCAGGCTACATCCGGGGCGGCCAAGGCTCAAAAGCCCAGCAAGGCCGAACCGAACAACCAGACCGCGCCCGGCACCGGTACCGCCGAGACTTGGTACAACGAGGTGGTTTCGCTGCCTGCGTTGGCGACGGCCAGATAGCTGCCTTGCGCGTTGCTGTGGAAATTTAAGGTCGGCCGGTCGAAACCGGTCGGTATGGATTGCCGGGCAAGGCGCTCCAAAATCTAAGCTGGCGAACGCGGCGGCAGGCGGGGGCTTTGAAAGCCTGCACGGCGACGGCAAGTGGGGGGAATTTGCCGTCGGCTGCAGGCTGACAATCTTGGTATTGCCGGCGCTAACGTGCCCTTGATGACCGAGTGGGGGATAGGTAGCGGTAGCAATGCCGGTCAGTCGTCGAGAACATTCCTCGCCAAGTCGCTAAACGCCCTCGCAAAATAGCGAATTTCAGCAAGGAAACAGGTTTTGCAGATGGCGCTTGTAAAACCGGTTTTTCGAGCGCGCTTTCAGAAAGTCGCTGAACAGTTGTTCCGGAACGTGGCAAAATTCCTGGACCGGACGGTCTTTGAAGGCAACCCGCATTTTGCGGCTGTCTTTGTCGTAACCGACCACCTCTATCGTGCTGGATTTAACGGCTTGCATTTGCATAACGGCCTCCGTTGGATTCAGGGTTTCGATGTGGCGGTCAGGCATGCGAAACCTCGAATAGTTCCGGATAAATCCCGATTTTGCCGCTAGGTATTTCGGCAATTTTGCAGAGCGGCCAAGCGGGCCGCGGTAACGTTCATTTCAATCGATTTTTGGAGGCATTCACGATGAAAACACTATTGGTCACCGGTGCCAACCGCGGCTTGGGCCTGGAGTTTTGCCGGCAATACGCGGCGGCCGGCTGCAACGTCATAGCGGCCTGCCGCCGGCCGGAGCAGGCCGAACAATTGCAGGCTTTGGCCGGCCAATATGCCAGTATCGAGCTGCAAGCGCTGGACGTGGCCGATTTCAGCCAAATCGAAGCCTTGGCGGCCAAGTTGGCCGAGCGCCGAATCGACGTGTTGCTGAACAACGCCGGCGTCTACGGCGACCAGTCCGGCCGCGGCTTCGGCAAGCTGGATTACCAGGCTTGGGCCGATACCTTGGCGATCAACGTCATGGCGCCGGTAAAACTGGTGGAATGCTTTTTGCCGCATCTGCAACGCAGCGATAAACCCTTGATCGCGTCGCTGAGCAGTTTGATGGGCAGCATGGCCGACAACAGCAGCGGCGGCAGCATTTTGTACCGTTCCAGCAAGGCCGGCCTGAATGCGGCGATGAAAAGTCTGGCCATCGACCTGCGGCCGCGCAATATCGGCGTGTTGATTCTGCATCCGGGTTGGGTCAGGACCGACATGGGCGGTCCGAACGGCTTGATCGACGTCGAGGAAAGCGTCAGCGGCATGCGCCGCTTGATCGACCGTTTCGACCTGGCCGATAGCGGCAGCTTCGTCAAATACGACGGTTCGCCGCTGCCGTGGTAAGCGCGAGCGGCCGCCGGTCGGGGAAAAACGTTACCGAAATAATGGCTTTTGCAAAAACGGCTATGCTTGAACTTCGATGGCGCGTCGCGGCCGGACACCCGCTTGCCTTGGCTAGCGGCCGCGGAACCCGAAATAGCCGGCATTGGAATTGTTGACAGAACGACTGCATAAATCTTCGATGAATCGCAAAGCCTGCTTGGCCGTTGTTTTTACCGGTTTCAGCGCGTTGGCCCTGGCCGACGCCGATAAAGCCGTGACCGAGATGGATACGGCCGATCTGCTGAATATGCAGGTCATTTCCACCCGCAAGAAATCGCAAGTGACATCGGCTTCGAAAAAAGCCGAATACGTGTCGAATGCGCCGTCGGCGGTGTTCGTGATCGGCAACGACGACATCAAACGTGCCGGCGTCACCAGCGTGCCGGAAGCTTTGCGCTTGGCGCCCGGTGTCGATGTGGCGCGGGTCAGTTCCAGTAAGTGGGCGGTCAGCATCCGCGGTTTTAACGGCATTTTCGCCAACAAGCTGCTGGTCATGATCGACGGCCGCAGCGTCTACAACCCCGGATTTTCCGGCGTATATTGGGACGCTCAGGACGTGATGCTGGAAGATGTCGAGCGCATCGAAGTGATCCGCGGTCCGGCTGCGACGCTGTGGGGCGCGAATGCCGTCAACGGCGTGATCAACATCATTTCCAAGCGGGCCGAGGATACGTCCGGCGGTTTGCTTGCCGGCGGCGGCGGTACCCTGGAAACCGGTTTCGGCGCCTTGCGTTACGGCAAACAATTGGGCGAGGATAGCTACGGCCGGGTGTACGTCAAGGGCTTTCAACGCGAGGGCCTGGGGCAGGTCGAGGGCTTTGCCGCCAGCGCCGACAATTGGGACAAGCAGCAAGGCGGTTTTCGCATCGATTCGCGCCTGTCCGGCCGCGACGAATGGACGCTGCAAGGCGACCTTTACCGTAGCCAGTTAAGCCAAAATGCGCTGTTGCCGGTATTGAGTTCGCCTTACCAGCAAAGCCTGATCGAGAATTTCTCCGCCGCGGGCGCGAATATTCTGTCGCGCTTGCGGCATACCTTCTCCACCAGCGCCGAGTACAGCCTGCAGTTCTATTACGACCACTCCGAACGCGGCAACCATTCGTTCGCCAAACAGTCGCTGGACACGCTGGACGTCGATTTTCAAAACAGTTTTGCCATCGGCGAGCGGCAGAACGCGATCTGGGGCGTCGGCTATCGAGCCAATCTGGACGAATTTTCGGATAGCCCGCTGATCCAGCCCACGCGCTTGAAACGCGATACCCATTTGTTCACCGCATTCGTGCAGGACGAGATCATGCTGGTGGACGACAAGCTGTGGCTTACGCTGGGGTCGAAGTTCGAACACAATTCCTATTCCGGCTTCGAAGGCCAGCCGACGGCGCGGCTGATGTGGGCGCCGACTTTGGAACAACGGGTTTGGGCGGCATTCTCCCGCGCGGTGCGGACGCCGTCGCGGGCCGATCACGATATTCGTTTTCTTAACGGCGTGATTCCGACGGAGGTTCCGGGGTTGGGTACGTTGCCGGCCGAAGTCGTGCTGAGCGGCAACCGGAATTTTCGGGCCGAAGATGTGCTGTCGTACGAGCTGGGCTACCGCTTCGCCTGGGCCAGCCAGGCTTCGCTGGACCTGACCGCGTTTTACAACGATTACGATAACCTGACCGCTTACCGGGCGGGGACGCCGTCATTGTTGGCTACACCGGTATTTCACCTGCTGCAACCGGTTACCGCCACCAATCTGGGCAAGGCCCATACTTATGGTTTCGAAGCGGCAGCGGTCTGGCAGATGGCGGACTGGTGGCGCTGGGATGCTAATTACAGTCTGTTGAAAACCGAGTTCGGCGCTTTCGTCGGCCTGGCGCAACAGACCAGTCCACAACATAACCTGTCGCTACGCGCCGCCATCAATCCGACGGAACGGGTTTCGCTGGATTTCTGGTTGCGTTATACCGGGCCGCGCAGTGTGGTCGACAATGGTGCCGGCAACCAGTTGCGGCAACTCAACGGCCGCGCCACTTTCGATACCCGTCTGGCCTGGAAAGTCCTGCCCAGTCTGGAGCTGTCCGTGATCGGCCAAAACCTGCTGGACGAGGGGCGGCTGGAATACATCGACGAGTCCGGCATCATTCAACCGGGCGGGGTCTCGCGCGGCGTCTATGGCAAACTAGAACTGCGGTTTTAACTTTAAAACGCTGCCGATGGCAGCGATACCTTCCAGCCGGGTTGGCGGTTTCATCGCCGGTTTCGCTTATCTCCCCCGCACCTAACGCAGGCTTCAAACACTTGTGCTTGCTGCAGCTTGCCTGGTGCCGGCAAAAAAAAATTCCGCCGATGCATTTTATTGCTTGCATATTAATTTCGATTCGATATTATTTCCTCGGCCGCTAACCGACTCCGCCTGACCGGTGCCGCGCCGCGGTACGCGAGGTTCGCGTCGATTACAATTATTACAAGCGAGAGGACGGTTTCATGCAGACACCCGCCAAATTATTACTGGAAAACAAAGCCTGGTCGGAAGCCATAGTCAAGCAACGGCCCGATTATTTCAAGACTTTGGCCAAGGAGCAGCGACCGGAATTCTTATGGATCGGTTGCGCCGATAGCCGGGTGCCGGCCGATACCATCGTCAAGGCCGAACCCGGCGAAATTTTCGTGCACCGTAACATTGCCAACCAGGTCATCACCACCGATTTCAACGGCTTAAGCGTATTGCAATACGCGGTCAACGTGCTGAAAGTCAAACACGTCATCGTCTGCGGCCATTACGGCTGCGGCGGCGTCGAAGCGGCGTTGCATTCGCAACGCGGCGACCTGGCGATCGCCAACAAGTGGCTGTCGCATATCAAGGAAATTTACCGGCTGTATCAGGACGAGCTGGATAACCTGCCGCCGCGCAAGCGGGTCGACCGCCTGGTGGAATGGAACGTGATCGAGCAAGTGCATCGGCTGGCGCATACCTCCATCGTTCAGGCGGCCTGGGATGCCGGGCAATCTTTGAGTTTGCGCGGTTGGGTTTACGGTTTGAGCGACGGCCTGCTCAACGAATTGGTGCATATGGACCAGAAGTCGTCGATCCACGAAATTTACCAATATGCCGGTTGAATATTCCCCGGCCCGAGAGGAGGTCCGTTATGAAAACTAATGTATCGTACTATCTGAAGTATTTGCGCAACGATGTGCCGGCCAGCGTCGTGGTGTTTTTGGTGGCCTTGCCGCTGTGTCTGGGCGTCGCGCTGGCGTCGGGCGCACCGCTATTTTCCGGCGTTATCGCCGGCATGGTCGGCGGCATCGTCGTCGCTTGGTTTAGCGGTTCCCATCTCAGCGTGTCCGGCCCCGCCGCCGGTCTGACCGTAATTGTCTATAACGCCATCGAGACCCTGGGCGATTTCAAGGCCTTTTTATTGAGCCTGGCCATCGCTGGCGTAATCCAAATGAGCTTGGGATTTTTGCGCGCCGGCCTGATCGGCGCGTTCTTTCCGGGGGCAGTGATCAAGGGCATGCTGGCGGCGATCGGCATGATTTTGATCATTAAGCAGACGCCGCACGCGACCGGCTACGACGCCGGTTACGCCGCCGACGAGAGTTACATGCCCGATACTGCCGGAGCGAGTTTTCTGGAATTCACCCAGTCGCTGAACGGCATTTCGCCGGGAGCGACCTTGGTCGCCGCGGTGGCATTACTGATTTTGATCGGGTGGGATAGCGGCTTCATCAAGCGCTTCAGCATCTTGAAAATGGTACCCGGTCCGCTGTTGGCGGTAGTTTGGGGCGTGCTGTTCAATAACTGGGCCTTGGCTTACGCCCCGGAATGGTCGATTGCCGAGAAATACCTGGTTTCGCTGCCGGAATTGGGTTCCACCAGCAATTTTGTCGCCCAGTTGCGTATGCCGGATTTCAGTTATATCGAGAACCCCAAAATTTACAGCGTCGCGCTGACCTTGGCGATTATTGCCAGCCTGGAAACGCTGTTGAGCATTGAGGCGGTCGATAAACTCGATCCGCACAAACGCATCTCGCCGACCAACCGCGAGTTGAAGGCGCAAGGTTTGGGCAACCTGATCAGCGGCTTGATTGGCGGTTTGCCGATCACCGCGGTCATCGTGCGCAGCTCGGCCAATATCAACGCCGGCGGCCAGACCCGGATATCCGGCTTCCTGCACGGCGTGTTGCTGATGGTCAGCGTGCTGTTTTTCGCCCGTTACCTGAACATGATTCCGCTGTCCTGCCTGGCGGCGATTTTGCTGCAGACCGGTTATAAACTGGCCAAACCGGCGATGTTTTTCGAATTTTACAAAAAAGGCCCGAACCAGTTCATCCCGTTCACGATTACTGTGTTCGCCATTTTGTTCACCGACTTGTTGGAAGGCATCGCCATCGGCATGGCCTGCGGCATCTTCTTCGTGCTGCGCGCCAATTTCCATGTCGCGATGTCGTTGACCCAACATGGTCCGCATTACCTGCTGAGGCTGCACAAGGATGTGTCTTTTTTGAACAAGGCCCTGCTGCGCAACCATTTGAGCAATATCCCGGACGATAGCGAACTGATTATCGACGGCGGCAAAACCCTGTTCATCGACCACGACATCCTGGAAACCATTGCCGATTTCCTGCTGGCCGCGCCGGACCGGAATATTTCGGTAGAACTGCAAGGCTTCGATCTGGCATTTCCGGCGCTGGGCTACGAGGCCGGCTTCTCGCCGCGGTTGGCGGCGTCAGCGTCCCACGCCTGACGGTCGCACAGGCATCCGCAAAAAGCGCCGGTTCACGCCGGCGTTACACTACCGGGCCCAGGCCGGCTTGGACAAAGTCGATAAAGGCCCGGGTCTTGCCGGGCATCAGCCGCCGGCCGGGAAATACCAGCCAAGCCGTGGTTTGCGGCAAACACCAGTCCGGCAGGACTCGCTGCAACTCGCCGCTTTGCAGGTAGGCCGCCGCATAGGCATCCGGGGCGGCGACGATGCCCCGGCCGCGGCAGGCCAGCTTGACCAGCAACTCCGGCGAATTTGCCAGAATCCGGGCCGGCGGCAACCCCTGCCAGCGGCGCTCGCCGCATTCGAGTTGCCATTGCGGCGGCTCGCGGTAACGGCCGGGTAGGCTTAACGCGTGATAGCGGCCTAAGTCTTCCGGCCGTTCCGGCTGGCCGTGCCGCGCCAGGTAAGCCGGCGCCGCGTACAAACCCCAGCTTTGCCGGTTCAGGCGGGTGGCGGTCAAGTTGGCGTCGTCCGGCAGATCGCCCATCCGAATCGCCAGATCGAAATGCTCGCCGACCAAATCCACCCGCCGGGCGGACAAATCGATTTCCAGTGCAATCGCCGGATAGCGGGCGCTGAACTCGGCCAACACCGGTACCAGAAACAAGGTAGCAAAGTCGTTCGGCAGCGAAATGCGCAGCGTGCCGCTGGGTTGGGATTGCCGGTGTTCGGCCCAGGCCCGGGCGGCGTCGATTTCCTCGCCGATCTGGCGGCCATGCTGCAGCAGGCGCAAACCGAATTCGGTCAATTGCAATTGCCGGGTGGTGCGCTGCAACAGGCGTTCGCCCAATTGCTTTTCCAGATGGCTGATGCGGCGCGACAGGGTCGACTTGGGCAAGCCCAGCAATTCTGCGGCCTTGGAAAAACTGCCGGCGTCGGCGACTTTGGCGAACAGCCACAAATCGTTGGCTTCGATAGTCATTGATTGTTCCTCCTATGGAACAATGTTATCCGTTTTCCGATCTTCTGCCCATTATCGCCCTGGCGTATAGTCTGCCCGACTTCAACATTTCGGGAGACCGCTATGAACATTCTGCAAATCAATTCCAGCATTCGGGCCGAAACCGCCCACTCCAGCCGCCTGGCCGATAGCTTGGTCGGCAAATTGCGCCGCCGCTTTCCGCAGGCGCGGCTGACCGTGCGCGATTTGGCGAAAATGCCGCATCCGGTGTTGGACGCGGCGGCATTGGCAGCGCTAAGTACGCCGGCCGAGCAACGCACTGCGGAACAGGCGCAACGGGTGGCGTTGGACGATGCCTTGATCGCCGAGATCCAGCAAGCCGACCGGATCGTGATCGGCGCGCCGATGTATAACTTCGGCATTCCGGCACAACTGAAAGCCTGGATCGATGCGATTGCCAGGGCCAGAGTCACGTTCCGCTATACCGAACACGGCGTGGAAGGTTTGCTAAAGGATAAAAAAGTCTATGTGATTCAAACCGCCGGCGGCGTGCACAGCGGTTCGGCGGCCGACAGCCAGACGGTTTACTTGCGCACCGTGTTGGAGTTTTTGGGAATGGAAGACATCGAATTCGTTTATGCGGAAGGCTTGGCGTTGGGGGAGGACGCGGTGCAAAGTGCCTTGCAATCCGCCGAAGCCAAAATCTCGGCCTTGGCCGCTTAATTTTTCCAGCGGGGAGAATCGTCATGAACGCACAAATCGAACAATCCGAAACCGTGCAACAGTCGCGGCAGATCGAACAACTGGTGGAGGGTAGGGCAACCTCGGACGGCGCCGGTGTCAAATTGACCCGGCTATTGGGCCAGGACTTGCAGCGGCGGCTGGATCCGTTTCTGATGCTGGACGCGTTTGCCAGCGAGTCGGCCGACGATTACATCGCCGGCTTTCCGAATCATCCGCACCGCGGCTTCGAGACCTTGACCTATCTGCTGGCGGGCCGGATGCGCCACCGCGACAATGCCGGCCACGAAGGCTTGCTGGAAACCGGCGGCATGCAATGGATGACGGCCGGCCGCGGCATCGTCCACTCGGAAATGCCGGAACAAAAGGACGGCTTGCTGGCCGGATTTCAATTGTGGATCAACTTGCCGGCTGCCGACAAGATGGTGCCGGCCTGGTACCGCGACGTGCAAAGCCCGGACATTCCGCAATTCGACCGCGCCGGCGCCCGGGTAAGGGTGTTGGCCGGTGCCAGCCACGGCGTAACCGGCCCGATTCAACGGCCGAAGACCGAACCGCTGGTGTTGGATCTGGAGTTGCCGGCCGGTACCCGCTTCGAGCAGCCGTTGCCGGCCGGGCATAACGCGTTTTTTTACGTCTACGGCGGCGAGGTCGAGGTGGCCGGGCGTATTGCCGGCCGCGGGCGGATGGCGGTGTTGAGCACGAATCCGCGAGCCGATGGCGTCGCTTTGCACGCGCTGGCAGACAGCCGGATACTGCTGGTTGCCGGCTCGCCGCTCGGCGAAGCGATCGTCCAACACGGGCCGTTTGTCATGAACAGCCGCGAGCAGATCGAACAAGCGGTATACGACTACCAGCACGGCCGTTTCGGATTTAACAATTCGGATTGAAGTCGCGGCAGCCTTTGCATTACCGCACGGAACGAGCCGGTTTCGCGCCGGCTCCGCAGCCCGTGTAGTCGATTAATATCCCGCCGCCGATGATTGCCGGTACGCCGGTTGGGCCGCGCTCGGCGCAGGCTGTCTAAGCTTAATGTGGATTGCCCGAATGCCGCTAAGTCGAGTGATTCGATTGTCACGCCCCTCTTTGAAAAAGAGGGGGGGAGAGATTTTTCAAAACATACCGAACTCAAGTCTCGCCCAAGGTTTTGGGTCCTAAGCCCACCCGAACCGGCCGCGCTCCGCTACCGGCGCTTATCGCTTCCTGTCGCCGATTGATCGCCGTTCATTTCCTCCGCGAAGCCGGTCCGGCCCGCCGCCAGCCGGATTTTTGCTTTGCCCGTTGTGAGCAACTGCCCGCACGATTTAACGAACACGTTGATAAAATCGGTGTAAATTAACCGACCTCATTTGCCGGCGGTTGCTGTTTAGTCGGACCATGAGGCGGCATTCGGGAATGGATTGCCGGAGGCGGGGAGTGTGTGGCAAAACGCAGAAACGATTTATCGGTTTGGCATTCGTTCTCATTTGGCTAAGCTTATGCCGCTCTAGTGCTTTGTAACTAATTTGAACCGAACCCGAATCACTATGCCTTGTTTGACCGGAAACCGCCGCGCCGCGTTGCTGGCCGCCTGCCTGTTGCTGAATGCCGCTGTGGCGCGCACCGACGACGGCCGCGCCGCGCCGCCGGCCGGCGAAGACGAACAGGCCGTCCTGTTCGGCGAATTGCCGTCGGTGTTCAGCGCTTCCCGCCACGAACAGCCGATTACCAAAGCGCCGGCCGCGGTCGACGTCATTACTTCGGAACAAATCAAACATTACGGCTGGCGTACCGTGGCGGCCATGCTGGGTAGCTTGCCCGGCTTTTTGGCAACCTACGACCGGGCTTACCAACGCGTCGGCGTCCGCGGCTTCGCTCCGCCGGGCGATTACAACACCCGTATCCTGGTGCTGATCGACGGCCACCGGATCAACGAAAGTTTGCAGGACTATGCCGGCCTGGGCCGGGATTTTCCGGTCGACGTGGAAAACATCGAGCGGGTCGAAGTCGTGCGTGGCCCGGCGTCGTCCTTGTACGGCAGCAGCGCGGTGTTTGCCGTGGTCAACGTCATCACCCTGCGCGGCCGCGATTTGCAGGGCGTGCGGCTGGGCGGAGAAGTGGCCAGTTACGGCAGCGAACAGGGCCAGGTCAGTTATGGCCAGAAATTCGCCAACGGTTCGGAAGGATTGCTCTCGGCCAGTTACTACCATAGCGACGGCCATAATTCGCTGAACTACGGCAATCTGGGTTCGGCCGATTGGCTGGACCAGGAACAAGTCGAGCGGCTGTTCGGCAAACTGGCTTGGGGCGACTTTACCCTGAGCGGCGGCTACATGCAGCGCAAAAAATACCTGCCGGCCGGCAGCGTCGGCGCCGACTTCGGCGTGCCCGGCAGCAATTACCACGACCGCCGGGCCTACGCGGATTTGAACTACCGACATACCTTCAGCGGCGATTGGGAAGCCACCGGTCGCCTGTTTTGGGACGGCTACGAGTTCGACGACGATCTGAACAGCCGGCCGGCGCCGCAGCAATTGTTGACCAACCAGGATTATTGGCAGGGCAATTGGCTGGGCGGAGAAGTGTTGTTGAGCCACACTTTTTTCGATAGCCACCGCTTGACGCTGGGTAGCGAGTACCGCCGCAACTATTCTCAGCACATGGCCAATTACGACCTGCAGACCGGGTTCCAGTGGGCGGACAACCGCCTGAACAGCAGTATCGCCGGCGTATTCCTGCAAGACGAATGGGCCATTCTCGACAATCTGAGTCTGCACGCCGGCGCCCGCTACGACCACTACGACAACTTCGGCGGCACCGCCAATCCCCGACTGGGCCTGATCTACCAGCCTTTCGCCGATACCACGCTGAAGCTGCTGTACGGCACCGCATTTCGGGCGCCGAATGCCTTTGAAACCTATTACACCTGCTGCGCCGGCACCTGGATCGGCAACCCGGCCTTGAAACCGGAGCGGATCGAATCCTACGAAATCGTGCTGGAACAGAAAATCGGCGAGCATTTCAACGTCCGCCTCAGTCCGTACTACAACAAACTGAGCAATTTGATCAACCAGGTCGATGCCGGCGGTGTCAGGCAATTTCGCAACCAGGGCAACGCCGAAGCGCACGGCCTGGAGACCCAGTTGCAAGGCCATTACCGTAACTTCGAAGGCCGCGTCAGTTACACCTACCAGCAAACCCGGATCGCCGGGCTGGAACAAGCGCCCAATTCGCCGTCGCACATGATCAAATTCAATCTGAGCGCGCCCCTATGGCAGGATAAATTGTTCGCCAGTTGGGAACTGCAGTACGTCAGCCAGCGCGCCAATCCGGGCTATGCCGCGACCGACGCTTACACCGTCAGCAATCTGGTGCTGTTTTCCCGCAAATGGCTGCCGGGCGTCGAACTGACCGGCGGTATTTACAATCTGTTCGACGAGGATTATGCCGATCCGCGGATTCCGCCCAATGCCAATCTGCCCGACCATATTCCGCAAGACGGCCGCAACCTGCGGCTGAGGTTGGGCCTTGAATTTTAAACCCGCGGCCGCGGTCCGGCTGCGGACCGGTAGCGGCTGGTTCGGCTGGCAGTGGTTGCCGGCGGTTTGGCTGTGGCTGCGGGCCAAGTCCGGCCTGGGCAGGGGGTGCGCCCGGATTTGCTTGGGGTTTGCCGCACTTTGCCCCGCCGCCAGAATCTCGGCAGCCGACATCCTGGTGCTGCAAAGCCACGATTCCGCGCCGTACCGGCAAACCGTGCAAGGTTTCAGCGTCGCACTGGCGCAGCGCGGTTTGCACGCATCCATAGAAACCCGCACGGTCGGCGACGAGGCCGTCGCGGCGATCAACGAGCATTTACGCGCGGAGGCGCCGCAATTGCTGTTGGCCTTGGGCACGCCGGCCGCGCGCGCGACGATGGCCGCGGGCCAAACCACCCCGGTCGTGGCCGGCCTGTTGCTGGACGCCGACGAGTTGCGCGGCAAACCGCGTTTGACCGGCGTCGGCCTGGATTTTCCGCCGGCTCTGCAATGGCGTTGGTTGCGCCGGCTGTTGCCGGAAGTCCGCCACATCGCCGTGATCTACGATCCTCACCGCGGGCTGCCGACGTTCGAGGCCTTGCAACAATTGGCCAGGGCCGACGGCATCGAACTGGTGCCGGCGCCGGCCGCCGCGCCGGAAGACCTGCCCAGGTTGCTGAAGGAGTTGCCGGCCCAACTCGACGCCTTGTGGGCGGTCGACGGCGTGGCGGCATTCAATGCCGTCGCGGTGCGGGAGCTGCTGTTGTATTCGTTCCGCAATCGGACGCCGCTGATCGGCTTGTCGGAGCAATGGGTCAAGGCCGGAGCGATTTATGCGCTGGATTGGGATTATGCCGATCTCGGCGCCCAGGCCGCCGAGTTGGCCTGGAACATCCTGGCCAACGGCGCGGCGCCGTCCAGTCTGCCGCCGCAGACGCCGCGCAAAGTCCGGGTGGTTTACAACGGCCGCACGCTGGAGCACATGAAACTGAGCCTGCCGGAGCGCTGGTTGCCGGAGATCAGCGAGGTGGCGCCGTGAGCAGAAGCTCGATGAACATGGCGACGCGCTTCAATCTGTTGAACGCCGCGCTGGTGCTGGTGACTGCGCTCGGCGTCGGCTTTATCGCCACCTATACCCAATTGACTCGGCAGTTCGAGGCGCGCCAGCAGCACAGTCTGGCGCTGGCGACGATGTTGGCCGAGACCAGCGAATACGCGGTGTTCACCGGCCAGGGCAAATTGCTCGAACACCAGTTGGAGCGCTTGCGCAAGGTGCCGGGCCTGGCGTATGCCGTGATCGTCGACGCCCAGGGCCGCGAATTGGCGCGGATGTCGGTCGACGTCCGCTACGACGCCCGGCCGGCGCCCCAGTCCGGCAAAGGGCCGGAGAGTTTCTGGAATTGGTGGCAGGCGTCGAACCGCCACGGTTTGCTGGAGATCGTGCAGCCGATCACCAGCGGCGGCTTTCAGAACGAGGATGCGCTGTTTTTGCAAGCGTCGACCAGCAGCGCCGTGATCGGCGAGGTGCGGCTGGCGATGAATCTGGACGATTTCGTCGCGGTGGTGCGCCACGCCGTGCGCTGGGGCTTGCTGGTGGTCGCGGTGATTTTGCTGATCGGCTTGGCCGTGTCGTTGGCGATGACGGCCCGGATCGCGTCGCCGCTGAAACGTCTGGCCGACGCCGCCCACCAATTGATAGACGGCCGCATGCAACCGGTGGAACTGGACAGCGGCGGCCCGGAAGTGCGCGAATTGGGGCAGGCTTTCAATTTGATGGTGTCGTGGCTGACCGATTACCGGGCCGAAGTGCAAAGTTACCAGAGCATGCTGGAACGCCAGGCGTTCTACGACGAACTGACCGGGCTGGCCAACCGAAATTTGCTGAAAGACCACCTGCAATTGGCACTGAACCAGACCCACCGCCGGCGCAGTTCGATGGCTTTGCTGTTCCTCGATCTGGACCGTTTCAAATACGTCAACGACACCTTGGGCCATTCGTTCGGCGACCAATTGCTGCAGGAAGTCTCGGAACGTCTGCGCAATGCGGTCAGGGCCACCGATACGGTCGGACGGATGGGCGGCGACGAGTTCGTCATCATTCTGGTCGACTTGGACCGCGACGTAGCCGTGGCCCGCCGGGAAGCGGCACGAGCGGCCGAACAAATCGGCCAAGTATTGCACCAGCCGTTTTCGATTCGCGGCCACGACATCAGCACCAGCTTCAGTATCGGCATCGCCTTGTGCCCGCACGACGGCGACGACAGCGAAGCCCTGATCCGCTACGCCGACTGTGCGATGTACGATGCCAAGACCCAAGGCCGCAACACGTACCGCTTTTACGAACCGGCGCTGCAGCAGCGCGGCGCCCGGCGCCTGAATCTGGAAAACGGCCTGAAACGCGCTCTGGAATTGGGCGAATTGATGCTGTACTTCCAACCCAAGTACGACTGCGCCCGCCGCCGCCTGATCGGCGCCGAGGCCTTGCTGCGCTGGCAACACAAGCATGAATGGATCTCGCCGACCGAATTCATCCCGTTGGCCGAGGAAACCGGCCTGATTCTGCCGCTTGGCGAATGGGTACTGGAGGCTGCATTGAATACCCTGGCCGAATGGCGGTGCCAACAGTTGGTCGACGACGAATTCCATATCGGCGTCAACGTGTCGCCGACCCAATTCTGGCATCCGCAATTTGCCCAACGCACCTTGGAGATTTTGCTGCGTTGCCTGCCCGGCGGCCAGGGCCTGCTGGAGTTGGAATTGACCGAAAGCTGCCTGCTCAGGCCGTCCGAGGAAAGCCAACGTACCTTCAATGCCTTGCGCCAGGCCGGCGTGCGTTTCGCCGTCGACGACTTCGGCACCGGCTACTCCAATCTCGGCTATCTGAAACAGTTTCCGCTCGACGTGTTGAAGATCGACCAATCCTTCGTCCGCGACTGTATCGACGACCTCAGCGACGCCACCATCATCCGCGCCATCATCGCGATGGCGCACGGCCTGGGGCTGGCCGTGATTGCCGAGGGCGTCGAAACCCTGGAGCATGCCGAGTTTCTGAAACGCGAAGGCTGCGAATTGTTGCAAGGTTACCTGCTGGCCAAACCGATGCCGGCCGACCAGTTCGCCGAATTTTGCCGGCAACTGGCTTTCCATCCCTACCTGGGCAGCGCCGCGGCAAGCCATGCCGCCGGCGCCGAATAGCCGAGTTAGCCGGCTCGACACTATCGGCTTGAAATTAATTTGAGCGCACTCCGGAACCATGTTAGATAGGCGGTAACACTGACCCTATCGCCGGAGGCCGCCATGTCCGATTGTCACTTTGCCAAAACTGTCCGCCGCGCCGCGATCGGCTGCAGCTTGTTGTTTGCGGCTGCCGCCGGCCATGCCGTCGAATGCGGCATGGCGCAAGCCTTCAAACAGCCGGATGGCAATGCCAAAACCGGCTTTACCCCGGTCTGGTCCGACCGCGATGCCAAGGCACTGTTTTTCATCGAAGCGCTCAACGTCAATACCGACGGTACCCGCCGCTCGTACAGCGTCGACGATTTTTGGGGAGAGAAAAAAGCGCTGAACAACCTGTGCAACGCCATGAGCGACGCCTGCGCCGGACTGGATAAGGAGGGCTTGCGCCAGCGGCGTCTGCTGACCCAAAAAGCTTTTGCTGCGGGATGGCCGGCCGATCTGACGGCACAAACCAAAATCTCGCCGGCGATTATCCCGTTCGTAGTCGGGAAACCCTGTCCGCCGGTGGATGGCTTTCTGGTGTCCGCCACCGCGTTGCACAAACCGAACGTGGCCGACGCCTGCGACATCGGCAATTACGCCGACGCCTTGGTCACACCGGCGCTCGTCCTGCCGAAAAACCCCGGCAAAAACACCCTGTCGGAATTTGCCAAACGCAATGCCAAGGTCGGCGATTTGGCCGTAGCGCTGGTGCCGGGCGGTTCCGCACCGGTATTTGCCGTGGTCGGCGATACCGGACCGGCCAAGGAATTGGGCGAAGGTTCGGTGGCCTTGAACGGCAAATTGCTCGGCAAAAACGCGCCGCCGGCCAACTATCAGGAGGTGCGCGGCAAGGGTAAATACAAAGGCAAGGCCTGGACGGTACCGCAAGCGATGGTGCTGATCTTCCCGGCCAGCCGCGACAGCGCCGATCCGTACATGACCCCGGAACGCATCGACGCCGCAGCGAAACAACGGTTCGACGATTGGGGCGGCCTGGAACGGCTCAGTGCCTGTGCGGCCGATTATGGCAGGTAGCGGCCCTCGACAGATTCCAGAGCGTCGCGCAGCCGACGGTTTTCGGCTTGCAAGCGCTCGATTTCCGCTTGCAGGCCGGCCAGGCGGGGTTGAATCTGCGCTTCGGTAAAGCGCGGCGTGATGTGTTTCGGGCAATTCCAGTCGTAAGTCTTTACGTCGATCACGATAGCCCGCTCGACGCCGGCTTCGGCGGGCAGCGCCGCCGGCCAGTCCGTCGTGCCGAGTTCGACGATGCGGGCCACGCCCCAGATTTTCAGCCGGCGCCGCGCGACGTAGTCCATCAGGATCAAAGCCACCCGGCCGTCTGCGTCCAGATTGCCGACGCTGATGTACTGGCGGTTGCCGCGCTGGTTGGCGTAAGCCAGCGTGCTCGGGTCCAACACTTTCAAGAAGCCGGCGCTGCCGCCGCGAAACTGCACATAGGGCCAGCCGGTTTCGCCGACGCTGGCCTGGTAAAAGCAGTCGCGTTCGGTGACGAAGGCTTGCTCGGTCTCGCCCAGTTCGGCGCGCGGATCGGCGGCGGTTTCGAAACCGAGATTGCCCTCCCGGCTGCCGTAACGGCGCTGCGCGGCGCGCACCGAATCGGTAAAACAAAGGTCGGCAAAGGCTCTGGACATGGCGGTTTACCCCGATTGCGGAATGGTGAAGATTGTTCCGGATTTGTCATTCCCGCGGAAGCGGGAATCCAGTGTGGCGACTGGGTGTAGGCTTACTCACGCCCCATCAGGAGAAGCGATTAGCGCTTCGCGCGGAATAGTGACCTTTCTGTAAGATCGCCAGTCATGGCATCCCCGGCAAAGGTTCGGCGTGATTTGTTCAACCGCGGGTTTCAAGATAATCTTCCGGCCGATTCAAGATAATTTTTTAGCGATGCTTTCGTAACGAATTGATATGGTTTGATAAGTTGGGTGATTTTAAAGATACGAGATACGCCGGCTTAAAGAATGACAATAAACATGAGCCGAAATCGGTGCGGTCTTTAAAACAGTCCGCTCCGGTATAAGCGCGACGGCTGGACCCTCTATGAAAGCCGGCGTAACCAACGTTAGTGGCGTAGTTGTAAAAAGAGCCGGTCCTCCTAAAGTCGTAAGGCGTAATAACCAACGGGCATTGCGCCGAATTGTCGAAGGCCAACATACGGCGTAATACGGCTAACGCCTATTACGTATATGGACTCCTCTCGCCCTACGCGGGCTGGTGAGTTTGCCCCGGACATTAGCAATGACAGTTTGCTGTAAGTAATTGTTGGCGTTGTTGATGTGCCTTCAATTTCTTATAATGAATGCACAACATGCATTATAGCGAGGTGATTTCATGGCAATGCTGACAGTACGTAATCTGCCCGACGACGTGCACCGAGCATTACGGGTGCGCGCCGCTCAACATGGGCGCAGCACGGAAGCTGAGGTTCGCGAGATATTGACGATGAGCGTCAAGCCTGAAGAACGGGTTCGTATGGGTGAAGCGCTGATGGCATTGGGTCGTCAGATCGGTTTAACCGACGAGGATGTCGAGGTATTCGAACAGATGGAAGACAAGGCTCCAGCCGACCCTGTGAGGTTTGATTGATCGTCCTCGATACCAACGTCATTTCGGAAGCGATGAGGCCCGAGCCGCACCCGGCGGTGCTGGCTTGGCTGAATGAACAAGTTGCGGAAACACTGTACCTGTCCACCGTTACACTGGCCGAACTACTGTTTGGCATCGCCGCGCTGCCTGCGGGTAAACGCAAAGACATGCTGACAAAAATCTTGGAGGGTTTATTGCAACTATTCGGGGACCGGGTGCTGCCTTTCGATACCGACGCAGCAAGGCAATATGCCGAGCTTGCCATCACAGCCAGGACGGGCGGACGAGGATTTCCAACGCCTGACGGCTATATCGCCGCAATTGCCGCTTCACGCGGTTTCGCGGTGGCATCACGTGACACAGCGCCCTATAAAGCAGCCGGCGTGTCTGTCATCAATCCATGGGAAACATAGAGCTAACATGCGATACCGGCTGAGGCTTATTAGTGGATCAGGATTTGTCGCCGGCTTTGGTGCTGGTCAGGCGGCGTTTTAATCACATGCGTCCGAATACGCTCGCTATTTGGACCTACGCGGGCTTTTCAATCCCGTTCGGCACATAGATTCTTAGAAATCGGTAGGTTGTTAGTGGAAAAAGCGCGCGGATAGATTCATCAAGGTCCGAAGGTCAATTAAGCACCTTCACTAAGAGACCGAATATATGGTGGCAATCTCGATCTCTGTTGGAATCATTATTTTGGCAATCTTGGCTTGCAATTTGGGAGGAGTCCATATATGTGGTGAGGAACGACCGCATCAATCGCGAACGATGCGGTGCGCGCTGTTTACCGCACCCTACGGGCTAACCCATTTAATTGAGTTCACGAACTAGGAGCAATCATGGGGATTTTTGACTTTTTAAAGGGAGCCTCTAAAAATCCACGATTAATCAGATTCGGGGCGTAAAACGTGCTCGAAAGCTGGCATTTCCAAGCGGACTACCTTCAACTCGAAGCCTTTTCAGCTCCGATGGGCGGCATCAAGACGCAGCTACCCTGCGAATGGCGCAAAAACGTCGCATGTTGTACACCAGATTCATGAAGCCGATACGTACTTCGGCGCGGGCTAGGCCAATGCAACGGATCGCCTTACCGCCCCATTGCGCCATCCAGGCAAACACGTGCTCGACCCGGCAACGGGTTTTGGAGCGGGTACTGTTGCCTTGTTTTTCCCGGTCAGTCAGCGGTTTGCCGCGCACCCCTTTGCGGTGAATCCGGCTGCGGTAGCCTTGGACTTTTAACAGTTCTTCCACCGCTTCGGAACGATAGGCACTGTCGGCCCACACATCCCGGCTGGTGTTGCCGCTATCAAGCAAGCCGTTCAGGGCTTGGGAGTCGTGGACGCTGGCATCGGTGACCGTGTATTTGCGCACCAGCTTGTGGGCATTATCAACGTTGACGTGATTCTTGTACCCGTAATAGCTCTTGTCGCCTTTCTTGGTCCAGCGCGCATCGGTATCCTTCTGACTGCGTTTGGAGGCCGACCAGTCCTCGACGGTTTCGCCGGCTTTAATCCGGGCGTTTTCGTCCGGCGTATTACGCTGCACCGGCGCCTTGACGAAGCTGGCGTCAATCAGTTGGCCCTTGCGGGCGATCAGGCCGGCGCGATCCAATTGCCGGTTGAATTCGTTGAATAACGTCTCGGTGAGTTTCAGTTCTTTGAGTGACTCACGAAACAGCCAGAAACTGTTGCGATCCGGCGCGTGCTTGGCATCCGACAACCCAATAAATCGCTGGAAACTGCGCCGGTCTTCGATTTGGAACTCCAGTTGCTCATCGCTCAGATTGTAGAGACTAGCGATGACCAACGCTTTGAACATCAACACCCCATCCCAAGGCTTACGCCCGGCAGACGATTTGCGGACTTTGTGATGGACTTGATCCAGCAACGGACGGAACGCTTCCCAATCCACTTGCGCGTCCAATTCCAACAACGGATTGCCCAGCCGATCGATCCGACGATCACGATGTTCAAACAGGGAACCGAAAAGGTCGTCTTGTGCCACCGTCATCTCTGCTCTCCAAAGGTCTTTAGCTCCGACTCATTTTACTCGCCGGGCGCAATTTTTAGAGGTTCCCTAAAATCAATAGGCAAAAAAGAAGGAGCTATCAAAACAAACCCTACTCCAACTAAATACGGCAATTCAATGCCAACAGTAAAACCAGAGAAGGAAATCTTTGAATGCTATGACGAGGTTTTCAAAACAATCATTTCTGATATATCTGGCTTGTCAGAAAATGAGGCGAAAGAAATTCACTGCATTATAAAGAAATGTGAGGGTGGATTTCTAAACATGGGAGGGTACCACTCTATCGTATGGGAAAGATATTTCAGAGGTAGAGACTGGAAATGGAATGAATACGAGGAATGGAATAGCAGATTTTTAAAAATTGGAAAATTCCCCACAAATTTCCCTCAGGAAAAAGTACTTACACCAGAAAAAAGTGAAGAGGCTCTTAGTAAATTGAAAGTTAGCGAACTTAAATCACTATGCACTGAGTACCAATTGTCAATTCCAAGCAAAACAAAGAAAACAGATTTGGTTGATATTCTTAAATTAATTCCAAATATAACCAAACAATCATTAGTTTCACAAAAGATTGAAGAGCTAGACGACCGATTTCGTCACGATCTTTTTTCTCTACTAATGAGAACCATAAATTTTAGAGGGAAAAATTTATATGATCTCAGAAGATCTGAGAAAGTTGGGGTGAAAAAATTCAAAATACTCTATGTTTTTGAGGAAGACAAAGAATTTGTAGAAATGGCATTGAAATTAAAACCCAATGCACTTCACCCTGTTTTTCCATCCGACATGAGCATGAAGCAACCTGTAATTGAATTCTAATAAGTGAAAATTTAAATGAAGAAAATCATTTACTGCCTTGTAAAGATATTCAAGGATTGCGATAACGAATATGCCGACAATCTTTTGAATAGTGGAGAGCTTTATTGTCAAGCCCTAAAGAATTTCAAGGTAATTGAGGATGGCGAAGTAAGAGGGGATAAGTATGAAGGGTTAATCCATTGGATTCAGCCAAGAGATTGTGTTATATCTCTAGAACTTCCAGAAAATATAGTCGACATCCCAAGGGAAATAACGATCACAGAAGCTGATCTAACTGCCCCCGCGGCTATACAGACGACTGAATATGAATATCACAAAATCTACTGCATGTATGCAATAGCAATCGATGAGTTCAGTTTTAAATACTCAACCGAAGAGGAAAGAATTTCTTTGCAAAAAGAAATAAATGACCTCATCAGTAAGCAGATTGAATTTGACGAGAAAATATCCTCTGAACTCGGCAACATAGCTATTGTTATCACTAATGTAAAAAAGTTCATAGATAGAGTGAAACAACATTGCGGCAACGACGTGCACCACGGTTTAGTTGGATATTTCAATGATGAAGCGGTTAGTGTGCAATTTCAAGGAATTGAGTCAATTTTCAGAAAAAGAAAATTATACTCATACCAAAATGAATATAGATTTGCATTTTCTTCAAGGGATCAATTGAATAGCAAAATATTCCATATTGGAGATTTAAAAGATATTGCATACAAAACCACTGTCAGTGAACTTAAGGAATTAATCAGTATATCTGTCAAATAAAAGGTTAGCCTTTTGACTGGTTTTTGTTGATCAAAAAAATGTCCTGTGTAATACACATCACGTTTGTTCTGGCTTATACGATTAACAGGTTGGTGAAAAACCATATTCTGGCCACTAATTTAGCTATAAGAAGCCTTTATTTAGTGCTGAATCAATCTTGTAGTACTAAATATAGGTCTGATTGGTTGCAAAAAAGAGTTTTTCACCAACCTGTTAACCCGCCCGTTTCTTTTCTAAACAGTCAAGCATGCAACGCCGCGGCCGAAGGAATTTGTTGCGGCAAAGTTGGACAGGTCGGGCGTAAGGCTTCCCAGCCCAGGCGGGCCAGCCAGATCGTGCGGGGAATCGGTTTTTCGCCGTCGCGGTAATAAATCAGCATGCGGCGCGAAATACCCAAGGCCTTGGCGGATTGCGGCGGCGTGAGTCCGGTGTCGTGTCGCCAATGCCGGGTGCGTTCCCGGCCGATGTCGCCGGCCTGCTCGACCGCCAGATTTCGCAGGTTATCGGCAGCCAAATCGAGTTCGTCTTCGATCCAATCCACCGTCCGTCCCGCGAAACCTATTTTGGCTTGCGCAAATAAGTCCCGATCTTTCAGCGGACTTAGCGCTTCGGTTTCGGTTATCCAGGCGTTCAAATCGACTTCGAAGCGTTGGCCGTCGGCGTAACGCAAGCACAGTTTGTATGCGGTTAACGGCTCGCCCCCGGTCAGTTGAAAATGGTCTTTACTCATAGTTGCAGTTCCTCGAATAGCTTGGCCAGCTTGTCGCGATTGGCTTTTGCCCACACCAACACTTCGGACAATTCGCGCAGCGCAATTTTGCCGTGGATGATTTCCAGAGTGTCGCCTTGGCCCAGGCCTCGCGCCCGTCGTTCATCAGGACGTGAAAATGCGGCGGCGGATGGTCTTTGGCGTTGACCCGAACCCGGCAAAAACTAAAACGTTAAACGACTGGAATGGCTCGGGATTGTGATGCAACCGTTGCATGCTTTCAACCCACGTATGCCCTGCATACCATTTTCCAATTCAATTTGATTCGCCACACCCCGCTAAACCGACCCAATTCTCCAGCGCGCGGCGGCAAAAAGCTGGTGCCCCTGGTTCGCTTGTAGTAATGTTTATACATTGCAAATTGAGGGCGTCGCCATGGCTATTACGACCATCTCCAGCCGAGAGCTGAATCAGGATGTTACCCGCGCGAAGAAGGCGGCCAAGAATGGCCCGGTATTCATCACGGATCGGGGCAAGCCTGCTCACGTGTTATTGAGCATCGAGGAATACCAGCGGCTGACAAAGCAGCGCCGCAACATTGCCGATTCGCTGGCCATGCCGGACGCTGCGGACATCGAGTTCGAGCCGCAACCTTTGACGATAGGGGCTCGGCCGGCTAATTTCTGATGATGTACGTTCTCGACACCAACGTGGTTTCCGAATTGCGGAAAGTCAGGATTGGCAAGGCGGATGCAAATGTGGCGGCATGGGCCGACAGCGTCGATGCCGCCGACTTGTTCTTGTCGGTAATCACCCTGATGGAATTGGAGCTTGGCGTTTTGTCGATCGAGCGCAAGGACGCCAGCCAAGGCGCCGTGTTGCGTGCATGGCTGGAACAGCAGGTTTTGCCGGAGTTCTCCGTGCGGACTCTGCCGGTTGATGCAGCGGTTGCACTGCGTTGCGCCAGGCTCCATGTACCCGACAAGCGCGGCGAGCGGGATGCGCTTATCGCAGCCACGGCACTTGTGCATGGCATGGCGCTGGTTACCCGCAATGTGGCCGACTTCCAGGCTACGGGTGTGGTCATCCTCAATCCGTGGGAGGCCATGCAGTGACTGCCTCGGTGGGCACGGTTTTTGTGCCCACGCGGCATTGAATAACTCCCGCTAACGGTGGGCAGAAAAGCGTTGCCCACCCTACGTTTTTTGAGATTTCTTTTGAATATTGGGATGGTTTTGGTCCCGTTATTTCGCCCCGAACATCGTGGGTTCTGGCGAGACAACTTGAGGCGCAACGGTCGCGAATGACGCGCCTCCTTGCGTCGTCGGCATCCTATATCCGCTTCGAATAGCAAAGCCTATTCGAATTGATACGATCAACCCGCTAATTCTTTGTAGATAATCAAGCATGCAACGCCGCGTATTCCTTGGCCGAAGGAATATGTAGCGGTAAAGTCGGCCCGGTGGGGAGAACGGCTTTCCAGTCCAGGCATACCAGCCAGATCGTGCGGGGATCGGTTTTTCGCCGTCGCGGTAATAAATCAGCATGCGGCAGGAAATGCCCAAGGCTTCGGCGGCTTGCGGCGGCGTGAGTCCGGTGTCGTGTAGCCAATGCCGGATGCGTTCCCGGCCGATGTCGCCGGCCTGCTCGACTGCCGGATTGCGCAGGTTATCGGCGGCCAAATCGAGTTCGTCTTCGATCCAATCCACCGTCCGTCCCGCGAAACCTATTTTGGCTTGCGCAAATAAGTCCCGATCTTTCGGCGGACTTAGCGCTTCGGTTTCGGCTATCCAGGCGTTCAAATCGACTTCGAAGCTTTGGCCGTCGGCATAACGCAAGCGCAGTTTGTATGCGGTTAACGGCTCGACCCCGGTCAGTTACTCACCGTTGCAATTCCTCGAACAGCTTGGCCAGCTATTCAAGATTGGCTTTTGCCTACACCGGCGCTTCGGACATTTCACGCAGGGCGCATGCAGCCGATGATTTCCACAGTGGCGCGCTACATCTCGTATTGTTTTGTGGCCTCTGGTTGAAAGTAGATCATGTCGATCCGGATGGATCTTAGCCCTTCCGGGAAATGCCATTCAACGGTGCTGCCGACAGAAAAACCGATAATTGCAACACCCATATCCGACAGAATGGATAATTTACCCTGCTGGAGATCTTCATCGTTCGGGAACACCAGCGTATATGTCATCGTCTTTCCCGTGCTTATGTCGATTAGGCGAACGCAGGTGTTCATTGTGACTACATAAGGCGGGATTTCTTCCGGCGGCAGAATGGTGGCTCGGTTGAGTTCGCCTTCCAGCGTATCCAACAGAACCGACGGCGTGGAACTGAATTGTCTTGCCGTTATGATCAAGTCCCGTAAACGGGCGCAGTCGAGCGCGGAAAGAATGATGTTTCTGGCTTTCGTGAAGTCTTTCATGGTCGTCGCTTCGCCGAGTGAATGGTGATAGAGAGCTTTTAGTCGGACTGTTCTCTCCAACTAGAATCGTCTGATTGGGCTTCCGACTTAAGCCGGGATAAAAAAGCGTTCCTGCGCAGTCCTCTATTGCGTTAACGATCAAAAACAAAACGACACAAGGAATCCGCAACTAACCGCTCGATTATCAATGAGCCGGTTGGTCGTGGCAGCAAAAGTCTTCGGCAACCAACTCGATGGCATGCCCTTCCTACGCAGGTAGGCCGAACAACGTGGGCTGCAACGGTCGCGAATGATGTGCCGCCTTGGGTCGGCGCCATCCTACACCCACATTCGAATAGCAAAGCCTATTCGAACTGATGCATTCCAAGCCTACCTTCTGGCATTTTGACCCGATTGACAGCCCCACATCTCACGCCCATTTGACCATCCCGTGAGGATTTCGTGACTTTTCCGATTGCACAATGGCCGCGCCATTTGGCATTCATATTAAGGAGAATCACGATGCAGAAAAATCATGCTTTTGCGCTGTCGGCGCTGTTGTTGGCGGCTGGCGCGGCGCCGTTGAGTTCGGCCGAAGCGGCGCAGGTCACGCTGAGTTTCAGCAACCTGTCCGCCGCCAACGGGCCGGCCTTGAGTCCGTTTTTCATCGCCTTGCACGACGGCTCGTTCGACGCGTTCGATGTCGGCACCACGGCTTCGGCGGCGATTGAGGCGATTGCCGAGATGGGCAACGGCGCCGGCTTGTCGTCTGCATTCGCGGCCAGCAGCGCGGCAGCGGCCGGCGGCACCAGCGCGACGGTGACCGCGTCGGTCAACGCCTTCGGCCCCGGTATTTTCCTGCCCGGTGCCAAAGGCAGCGTCACCCTGGATTTGGACCCGGTGAAAAACCGTTACCTGAGCTATTTCGCGATGGTGGTGCCGTCCAACGACCGCTTCGTTGGTAACGAGTCGCCGACCGAAATCGAATTATTCGACGCCCAAGGCCATTTCACCGGCGGTACCTTCGTCGAAAACGGCAGCAGTATCTGGGATGCCGGCACCGAACTGGACGGCACTACCGGCGCGGCGTTCCTGGTCGGGTCTAATGCGGCGGACAGCCCGGCGCAAAACGGTACCATCCAGGCCAATCATGACTTCGCGGTCTATGCCGGATTAGGAACGCCGGCCGGTTACAACTTTACCGATCTACCCGGCGCCAATACGCCGCTGCTGCAAATCAGCGCGGTGTCGCAAGTGCCGGTTCCGGCGGCGGCCTGGTTGTTCGGCAGCGTGTTGCCGTTGTTCGGCTGGTTGCGGAAGCGCGCGGCGGTGTCGGCTGTGCCGGCTTGAGGCGGGCGGCTCGTTGTTCGGTTGCGATGACGGGCTCAGGTTCGGGCTGATGGACTTGGCGCTGGAATACCGATTTTTCGGTACGGTTTCTCGCCGCCAACTGGCCCCGGCTTGGAGTACAAATCTTAATTTGTACTCTATTGAGGATTTCGTTACCCAGAACTTCCCCCTTTGCAAAAGGGGGATCGAGGGGGATTTATTTAAAAATCTCCCCCAGCCCCTCTTTGTTAAAGAGGGGAGTTATCCCGGCGCGATTCGGAGCAATCCGGGTTCAGGGATTTTAGCTATGACCAAGTCCTTCGAACGGGGGCGGTTTATCGCTCGGTAAAGCTAGTTCGACATGATGGAATTGGCAGCGGGGCGCGTTTTCGCTTCGGCTTTTCGTCCCGACTGGACCTGACTCGCAGCACAAATCGCGTTTGCACTCCGGCTTGGCGAAGCACCGCATCAAAAGCCGTCGCCGTAACCTTGATTCTGCAAATTGGCCGGCGGCTTGCCGGTGGGGAAGCGGGCTTTTAATTCCACTGTCACCGCCAGTTCTGCGGCCGGTACGCTGATGATCTGCTCGGGGGCTTGTTCGGCCGCGTCCGGGTGCCAAAAGCTCAGGCGATAGCGGCCGTCCGGCAAATCCAAAGTCCAGCGGCCCTCGGCGTCGGTAACCGTCAGATAATCCGCGTCGCTGACGTAGACGTAACCCAACATCCAGTCGTGAATGTTACAACCCAGCGCGACGATGCCAGGGCGGACGAACAGTACCGGTTCGCGCGGTACGCCGCTGTAGAGTTTGATCTCGAAACGCTTGGCGGTGGAAAACGAATAGACGTGGTGCTTGATCGCGTCGCTGTTCGGAAAATACACCGGCGTGCCGCTGCGTACCGCCAACACGTGCGGGACGAATTCGCGGCTTTTCTGGTCCAAGGCCATCGCCGCCGGCGCGGGCGGCGCTTTGACCCGGCCGGTGGCATCCAAGGCTTGGGCGGCGACCACCAGATTGGCCAACGGCCTGCCGCCGGCTGCGGCTCGGCCTTGCAGTTCCGCGGCCGGCGCGACCGCGGCCCAAGCCGTTAAAAAAACAGCCGGTAACCGACTTGCCACAGCGTGTCCTCCTGATAAGCGGCTTCGCCGCGCTCCTGCCGTGCCGGGCGGGCGCTGAAAATGCGGCTGAATTCGACATTCAATTGATGGTGCTGGGCGAAGGTCAGATTGTAATTGACGGTCCAGGCCTGGCCGCGTTCGCCGTTGCGGTCTTGCGGCAGGTAATCGCGTTCGTCGCTGCCGAAGCGTTCGTAACGCAGGCTGAAACGGCCGTCGCCCAGCGGCCGGCTCAACAGCCAGCTTGCCGACCAAAAGCCGACATCGACCGCCCGCAAGTCGCCGAGCAGCTCGCCCATGCTGGTGCGGCCGGTCAGCGCTTGCGAAATCAGCGTGGTTTCCCAGGGCAATTCGGCCTTGGCGCCCAGGCTCCAGAAACGAGTGTGCCAGCCGTATTGGCCGGCGGACAGCGCGGCCGGATCGGCGTTGTTGTCGTAATACAGCGCGCGTAAGCTGTAAAGCTGGGGCCGTTCGGCGGCGATGCCGGCGTAAAAGCCGGGCCGGCCGTCCACTTCGACGAAGGTCTGGCTGGCGTTGGCCTGCTTGGGAAACAACACCGGAATGCGAATGCCGTCCGGCAGACGCAGGCGGCCAGTCAAGGTCGATTCGAAGTCATGCAAACTCCAGCCGCGCCAGGCCAACGTTAGGCCGGCGGTGTCGTTGTTGGCCAGGCCGGCGCCGAACACGCCGAATTTATCGCCGGCTTCGGTTTGGTAATCCACACGTAACTCGCCGCCGAACGTACGCAATTCCTCGCCGACCCAGGCGTTGATCGTCGACGAACTCAGCGTGTACGGGCTGCTCCAGGCGGTGCCGGTGTTTTCCAACGAAATCGGTGGAAAGAACATGCCCAAGCGCCCGGCCAGACGCCAGCCGGCGGCACCGACCGGCCGGTAAGCGAGATAGGCTTCGGTCAAGTCCAGTGGTGTCGATTGACGGTCCGCGTATTTGACGGTGGCGTTGACCATCCAATCCCAATCCAAACGTACCTGTAAGGTGGCGGCGGCTTCGTTAACCCGCCAGCGGTCGCGTTCACCGCCGGCGCGCAGTTTGCCCAGGCCACGTTCCAGCTCGCCCGGCGCGGCGTTGCTGTCTTGGTAGCGCAGGTCCAGCAGGCCGTGCCAAGTCACTTCCGGAAATTGGCCGTCGTCAGCTCGGCAGATCTGCGTCATCAAACCGAGAAGCGTCAACAACACAAGCGACTGCATTCGGCGGGGTAGCTTCCAGCTTTGCTGCCGGTGCGGGAATGAGCTTGGTAGGACCGGGTGCCGAGAGTGCGATAAACGCATGTTTACGATTGGCCTCTGGCGGTGTGCGCGGAATCCGCCAGCGGTAAATCGAAACGAAATTCGCTGCCGACACCCAGGGTGCTATCCACTTGCAAGCGGCCGCCGTGCAATTGGGCGATCTTGCCGACCACGATCAAGCCGAAACCGCCGCCGTCGGCACGGGCGCGGCGGGCCAGCGGCGAGTCCCAATCGCACAAGGTGGGTAAATATTCCGGCGCGATGCCGATGCCGGTATCGCGGACGGCCACCGCTACCCGGCCGCGCGCCGGCCAAGCGTCCAGCCGCACTCGGCCGCCTGGCGGGGTGTGGCGTAAGGCGTTGTCGATCAGGTTGGTCAGCAGGCGCTCGATCAGGCCGATGTCGGCGCTGACGAGAGGTAATTCCGGGCGCAGTTCGGCTTGCAAGCTGACGCCGCGTTGTTCGGCTTGCAGCCGGTATTTTTGGGCGACGTCTTGCAGCAATTCGGCCAGATTGAATGGCTCGGGATTCAGACTGGCGTCGTCGCATTCCAGCTTGGCCAGTTCGAACAATTCCTGAGCCAAGCGGCTGACTTTTTCGGTCTGGCGCAGCGCGGTATCCAGAAAATGCTGCTGCTCGTCGGACGGCAGGGTATCGGCCTTGCGCTGCATGGTCTCCAGAAAGCCGCGCAACGCGGCCAACGGCGTACGTAAATCGTGCGATACCGAAGCCACCAGCTCGCGGCGTTCCTGGTCTTTCTGGCGCAGTTCGCCCAGTTGGCCGGCCAGTTGCGCGGCGCGGACGAAGGTGTCGGCCAGCCGGCCCAGTTCGTCGCTACGGCCGGTGAGCGAAGAGGCGGCAAAATCGCCGTTGACCGCCCGTTCGCCGGCGCCGGCCAGAGCGCGCAGCGGCCGCGACAGATTGCGGGCGATGACTACGCTGCCGGTCAGAGTCGCCAGCAGGCCGAGCAACAACACCCCGGCCGCCAGTAACAGCATATGGCGGTAGCCGGCGAAGGCGTCGGTGAACTTGATTTGCAGCAATGCAGCGACGCCTTGACTGTCACCGGCTGCCGGCAATGCCAGTATGCGGCCGAGGTAGCGGCCTTGCGCGGTATCGACCGTGGCGGCCAGCGTCCGGTCGGGGCCACTGTTCAGTAAAGCCAGGGCTGCGTCCGGTGCCGAAGCGGCCAGCAGTTGGCCGCCGTCGGCACTGAGTTCGGCCAAACCGATGTGCAGCGGCAATAGCGAGTTTTGCCGAAATCGGGCGATACGCTGCTCGTCGACCGCCTGCGCCACCGCCACCCAACCCACCGGCAACGGCGCCAACACCGGCACCAGCGCCCATTCCTGCAAGCGGCCGTCCAGCACGCCGAACCAGACCCGCAGGTGGGCGGCGTCGGTGTTTGCCAAGGCTTGCGCATACGGAAACGGCCGGTCCTGCCACTGGCCGGCGCTGTCGGCAAGCACTTGAAATTGCGGATCGATAAACAAGCCGCGTTGGCCGTGGATGCGCAGCAGCAGATTTTCCAGCGCCGAAGCGATCGTCGCAGGATCGCCGCCAGTGACAGTGCTGCGAAAGCCGAAATCGGCGACCAGCAAGCCAGCCTCGCCGGCGACCCGCTCGGCGCGCTCGACCAGCAATTGGCGAAAGGCTTGCTCGGCGTAGCGCAAGTCCTGGTCGAGTTGGCGCAACAGGTTGTCGCGCACCGCCACGTAGATGCACACCACCGTCAGCGCCTGCACCGCGACGAACAGCGCCGCGAACAGCAAGGCGATGCGGCTTTGGAAGCTCAGCGTCATGCGTCGGCGGCGTCCAGTTCGGCGAATTTGTAGCCGACGCCCCATACCGTCAGGATGCGCGCCGGTTTGGCCGGATCGGTTTCGATTTTGGCGCGCAAGCGGTTGATGTGGGAGTTGACGGTGTGTTCGTAGCCGTCGTGGTTGTAGCCCCAAACCTGATTCAGCAGTTCCAGCCGGGTGAACATCCGGCCGGGATGGCGGGCGAAGAAGTGCAGCAAGTCGAATTCGCGCGCGGTCAGGGCTACCGGTTGACCGTCCAACGCCACCGCGCGGCTTTGCGCATCGATCCGTAAACCGCCGGCGATCAGAACGGCATCTGCCGGTTCGGCGGCCGCTTGGCTCAACGCCGCTACCCGCCGCAACAGCGCACGGACTCTGGCGACTACTTCGGCTAGCGCGAACGGCTTGGCGATGTAATCGTCGGCGCCCATTTCTAAACCCACCACCCGTTGCACGTCGCTGGATTTGGAACTGACGATGATGATGGGGGTATACACCGGCCCGGCTCGCACCCGCCGGCAAATTTCCAAGCCGTCCACGCCGGGCAGCATTACGTCCAGCAACAGCAAGTCGTAGCGATTGCCGGCAATCGCCGCCAGCGCGGCATCGCCGTCGCCGACGGCATCCACCCGATAACCTTCGTCGCGCAGATTGTCGGCCAGCAGCCCGGCGACGTCGGGATCGTCTTCGACCAATAACAGGTGTTTGGTGGGCGGCATCGGCGGCGGAATTTTTAAAATAAAACCGATTATCGGCCAATCCCGCCAACGGCGCCATTCACGAAAGGCTCACCGAGTCGTGATAACTCCGTGAGATTTGGCCGATTAAACTAGAACGGCGGTTAGCCGTTGCCTGGCCGGCGTTGTGCGGGCGCGGCAACGGAGCGGCGTCCGGAGGCTACGCAGAGCAGCACGATGGCGGCGGCGACGATTTGGCTGGGGTTTATCGTCTCGTCCAGTACCAGCGCCGCGCCGGCCAGGCTAAAAAACGGCTGTACCAGTTGCAACTGGCCGATCCGGGCGATGCCGCCCATTGCCAAACCTTTGTACCAGGCGCAGAAGGCCAGGTACATGCTGACGACGCTGACGTAGCCGAATCCGGCCAGGCTGCGCCAGCCGACCGCCGACCATGCCGGCGGCGCGGCCTGCCAGACGACGGGCGCCAATAGCGGCGCCGACAACAACAAGGCCCAACTGATCGTCTGCCAAGCGCCCAATTCCCGCGCCAGCCTGGCGCCTTCGGCGTAACCGAGGCCGACTGCGGCGACCGCCGCCAGCAATAACAGGTCGGCGCCGTTCGGTTTGCCGCCGGCGCTGAAGCCGCAAAAGCCGACGATGGTCGCGCTACCGATCAAGGTCGCCAGCCAATAACGCGGCCCCGGCCGTTCGCCAGCCAGCCAGGCGGCGAACAACGCCGTCGCCAGCGGCGCCAACCCGACCACCACCGAGGCATGGCCGGCGGCCGAGGTTCGCATCGCCAGCGTCGACAACAACGGATAGCCGATCACGACGCCGGCGGCAGTCAGAGCCAAACGACCCCATTGCCGCCGCGACGGCCGCGGCGCCTTGGTCCACCATAACATCGCCGCGGCCAACGCGGCGGCAACCAGCGCCCGGCCCAGGCCGACGAACACCGGGTCCAGATCGGCGACCGCCAATCGGGTAGCCGGTAAAGTCAAACTAAAGCCCAGGATACCCAGCATCCCGAGCGCGGCGCCTCGCCGCTCGCGCGGCATTCCTTGTTTCGTAGTCATCGCTATTCTCGCTATCGGATGAAAAAACGCCGCGTTGATGATGCTTCGATCCGGCGGCGATTGACGGCGATATGCTAGCCGGCTAAGCTGGTACCTACACAGATGTACTCTTGTGAAATTCTAGCGATACAGATGGCTTGAAACCCGTTCTGTATCGGTCCGCGCCACCCCGATCTGTACCACTTGTCCGATGACCTTGCTCTACCAGGAAATTGCCGAACATCTCGATCAAGCGATCGCCCAGGGCGTTTACCGGCCCGGCGAGCGCTTGCCCAGCGTGCGCCAGCTCGGCGAGCAGCATCGGGTCAGTCCGGCGACGGCGGTACAGGCCTTGCGCTTGTTGGAAGACAGCGGCCGGATCGCCGCCCGGCCGCGTTCCGGCTATTACGTCACCGAACGGCGCGAATCGGTGTTGCCGGAGCCGGCAAGCTCCGCGCCGCTGCTACAACCGACGCCGGTCAGCGGCCAGGCCTTGGTGTTGCAACTGGCCAAGGCGGCGGCCGAGCGGCGCAGCGTCCCGCTCGGCGCGGCGGTGCCGGCGCCGTCGTTTCTGCCGACCTTGAAAATCGAACGCGCGTTGGCCGGTTGTGCCCGTCGCCATCGGCAACGCATCGCCGGCTACGAATTCGCGCTGGGCAATCCGGAATTGCGCCGGCAGATTGCCAGGCGGATGTCGGAAGCCGGCTGCGCATTGAGCGCCGACGACATCGTCATCACCAACGGGTGCCAGGAAGCGATTGCGTTGGCGCTACGGGCGGTGACCGAGCCGGGCGACATCGTCGCGATCGAATCGCCGACCTTCTACGGCCAGTTGCAAGTGATCGAATCGCTGGGGCTGAAGGCCATCGAAATCCCGACCCACCCGCGCGACGGCATCTCGCTGGCCGCGTTGCAACTGGCCTGCGAGCAATGGCCGGTCAAGGCCTGTCTGGTGGTGCCCAATTTCAGCAATCCGCTGGGTTATTTGATGAGCGAAACCCGCAAACGCGAATTGCTGGCGCTGGCTAAGCGCCACGATTTCGCGTTAATTGAGGACGACGTCTACGGCGATCTCGGCTTCGCGGCGAGCCGGCCGCCGGTGGTGAAAGCCTGGGACGAGGAGGGTAGGGTGCTGCATTGTTCGTCGTTTTCCAAGTCGCTGTCGCCGGGTTTGCGCATCGGCTGGATCGCGCCGGGGCGTTACTTGCAGCGCGTCGAATATTTGAAATACGTGGCGAATCTGGCTTCGCCGTCGTTGTCGCAGATCGCGACCGCCGAAATCCTGGCCGACGGCGGTTTCGAGCGCCATCTGCGCCAAATTCGCCGGCGCTATGCCGAGGCGGTCGAGCGGATGACCGACGCCGTGGCCTGCTATTTTCCGGACGGCACTAAATCCACCCAACCGGTCGGCGGCTTCGTGTTATGGCTGGAATTGCCGGCAGGTAGCGACGCCTTGGCACTGGCGCAACGAGCCTTGCTGGAAGGCATCAGCATCGCGCCGGGGCCGATTTTTTCGGCGACCGGCAAATACCGCAATTTCATCCGCCTCAACTGCGCCTGCGACTGGGACCGCAACGTCGAACGGGCGCTGGAGAAACTCGGCCGCTTGGCGGCGGGTTGAAGCCTTCCCGGCGAGCGGCGCGACCGATTGCTGCAAGGTTTTCTGAGGTCGGACGCTTGGCCCGACGCCAAGGCGGCCTTGCTGCAAATGAAAGCCGCCGGGCTGCGGCTGGCGTTTCTGTCGAACTTCACCGCGGCGATGCTGGATGCCTGCGTCAAACGCGCCGGGCTGGAGGGTATTTTCGAAGAGCATTTGACCACCGACTCGAGTTGAGCGGCCCGCCGGAGTTGTTTATGCATGGTTAAGGTAACCCGGCGGCGGATTGAGACGGCCAATCACCGATGCCGGTCAGGATCGGCATCTATTTGCCGTCGCCGCCTTTGCTGCCGAATTCCTTGACCGTATTGGTGAACTGCTTCAATTGGGCGTCGATGCGGCCGTTGAACGAGTCGGGCGGGTAGGCGCCGGTTTCATCGGCGGCGCCGACTTCGATGCCGCTCAATAATGCCATCGCTTCGTCGACGGTCGTGACCGGATAGATATGGAATTGCCCGGCCTGGGCGGCGTGGACCACGTCCCAGCGCAGCATCAGGTGCGGCACGTTGCTGGCCGGAATGATCACGCCCTGGCTGCCGCTCAGGCCGCGGGCGGCGCAGATGTCGAAAAAACCTTCGATTTTTTCGTTGACGCCGCCGATCGGCTGCACTTGGCCGAGCTGGTTGACCGAGCCGGTCATCGCCAGATCCTGGCGCAGCGGCACTTGCGCCAGCGAGGACAGGATCGCACACAACTCCGCCAACGACGCGCTGTCGCCTTCGACATGGCCGTAGGATTGCTCGAACACCAGGCTGGCCGCCAGCGAGAACGGGCTGTTGCGGGCGTAACGGGCGGCGATGAAGCTGGACAATATCAGCACGCCCTTGGAATGGATTGCTCCGCCCAATTCGGTTTCGCGTTCGATGTCCACCACCTTGCCGCTGCCTATCCGGGTAGTGGCGGTGATCCGCGACGGCTGGCCGAAGCTGAATTCGCCCAGTTGCAGTACCGACAGGCCGTTGATCTGGCCGGCGACGCGGCCTTCGGTGGCGATCATGATGGTGCCGCGGCGGATGGTTTCGTACAGCCGCTCGCGCAATTGGTCCAGGCGGTGGTCTTTTTGGTCGATGGCTTGTTGCACGTCGCTGTTGGCGATAGCGGCATGGCCGTTCTCGGCAGCCCAGTAGTCGGCCTCGGCCAGCAGATCGCGGATGCTACGCAGATGGGTCAGCAGCTTTTCCGAATCGTCCGCCATCCGCGCGCTGTGTTCGATGATGCGCGCCACGGCTTGCCGGCTCAATGGCCGCAGTTTTTCGCGGCGGGCGATGGTCGCCAGTAAGCGGGCGTAATCCAGCGTGTTGTGCTCGCGGTCGATGTGGCTGGCGAAGTCGGCGGCGACCTTGAAATAATCGGCGAATTCCGGATCGTAGAAATTGAGCAGGTAGTACAGCATCGGCTCGCCCAGCAGCAACACTTTGACTTGCAGCGGAATCGGTTCCGGTTCCAAAGAGGTGGTGCTGATCAGGCTCAGCGCCCGCTCCAGCGATTCGATGCGGATTTCGCCGGCTTGCAGCGTGCGTTTCAAGGTTTCCCAGGCATAGGGCTGCTGCAATAATTTGCGGGCGTCCAGAATCAGATAGCCGCCGTTGGCCTTATGGAACGCGCCGGGTTTGATCATCGTGAAGTCGGTGACCAACGAGCCCATCTGCGCCTGGTGGTCGATGCGGCCGAGCAGGTTGGCGTAATTCGGCAAATCCTCGCACACCACCGGCGCGCAGCGTTTGTGGTTCAGGCTGACCATCAGATTGACCCGGTAGCGCTTGAACGGCGCCGGTTCCTGGGGTTGTTCCATAAAGGACAGCACTTTCTCGCTATGCGGCATGAAGTCGCGGACGTGGTCGATGATGTCTTGCTGCACCGCGCTCAGATATTCCTGCACCGCCTGGTTCTTGGCATATTTTTTCTGCAATTCGTCAATCGAATGGTGCACGGCCAGCTCGGCCACTTCCCGGTTCAAGGCCTGGATCTTGCGTTTGGTTTGCTTGCGCCACTGCGGGAATTTCTTCAACGCATCCTGCACCTTTTCCTGTAAATCCAAGACCGTTTCGTGAAATTGGCGCTGCCGCTCCTTGTCCAGCTTGTTGAATTGGTCCGGGGTATAGGGTTCGTTGTTGTCGTCGGCCGGCAGGAAAGCGTAGCCGTTCGGGGTTTCGGTGAAAATGATGTGGGCCTGTTCGGCTTCTTCGCGCAGCGAGTTGATCGCTTCCAACTCGCGTTGGCGCGATTCGTTCTCCAGCTCGCCGGCGCGCGAGCGGTACTCGTCGCCGTCGAATGCGGCCGGGATGCCGACGCTGAGTTCGTCGATCAGCTCGGCCATGTCGTTCTGAAAGCCCTTGCCTTCGCCAGGTTCCAGCCGGATCGCCTTAGGTTTGGAGGGTTGGTCGAAATTGTGCACATAACACCAATCCGACGGCGGCGGTCGCCGGCAGGCCTCGTGCTCGGCCAGTTGTTTGATCGTGGTCATTTTGCCGGTGCCGTCCGGCGCCAGCGCGAAGATGTTGTAACCGCTCTTATCGATGCGCAAGCCGAATTTGATCGCGGCGATGGCCCGATCCTGCCCCAGCAGCGTATCGACGTCGTCCAGCTCGTCGGTGGTGGTAAAAGTCAGTTGTTCCAGTTTGCAAGGCTTATACAGTTGCGAAGGCTCGAGCGGTTTGATGGTCATGGCCTGTGTTCCCTGTCCGGTCTTGGCGCGGCGTTGGTGTCGGTCTATGGAATGAGTTTTGCCCGGCCGAATACGGCGGCGGCGGCGGGCCGGAGCATGTTGCAGGATAAGCGGATTCAGGTCAAACGGAATGCCGGTAGGTTGTGGGTTTGCCGGTTTGGTGGATGGGTTAAATTTGGTGTCGCTGTCGCGACGGTTTTTTGATGCCGGTTCGCGGACCGGCAGCCGAGATACTTTCGCTACGAAAACCATCCATGGTTTTCGCCCTGCGGGCCAGCCTATCGGCTGTTCAAATTCGCTCCAGGCGAATTTGTGCTCCGCCAAAAGAAAGTATCCAAAGAAAAGGCGGCCCGGATGCCGCTTTGATCCTGCGCTCCTCGGGTTCGAACGGGGTTTTCCGAAGGGGCTTCCCAGCCCCCGCGTACTCACCCCCGACCCCTCTTTTTCAAAGAGGGGAGTAAAAGCGTTGGGCTATGTTCGCATTAGTGTTTGAAATCACATCCAGTCGGCTTTACCGCGGGCTGCATCTTCCAGAGCCGCTTGTTAATACCGCTAAAAAAGGTATACGTTTCGACGGCAACATCCGTTTTAGGCATGTAAGAAATAGGCTGCACCGTCGGTGTCGAAAGCCAAGGTTCGATGTGTTTGCCGGCAATACAAGAGAAAGCGGCCGCAGTTTGGCAACCCGCTTATTCGCGCCCCATTCTGGTGATACAATGGCCGGCTTTTTATGCCCGGCAGCGTGTGGTCAAAGGCCGGGAAACCGCGAATCGTGCTTAGGTCGTCTATGAGTAAATTGAAATGTGCCGTAATCGGCGCCGGATATTTGGGGAAGTTTCATGCGGAAAAATATGCATCGCTAAAAAACTGCGAACTGGTGGCCGTCGTCGACATCAACGAAGAGGCGGCGCGCCAGGTCGCCGAAAAGCACGGCACCCAGGCTTTGACCGATTACCATGCCTTGCTCGGCCAGGTCGATGCGGTCAGCATCGTGGTACCCACCAGCTACCACCACAGCGTATCCAAGGATTTTCTGCAGGCCGGCTGCCACGTGCTGGTGGAAAAGCCGATTACCGTGACGGTCGAAGAAGCCGACGAATTGATCGACATCGCCAAACAGAAAAACGTGATCCTGCAAGTCGGCCATTTGGAGCGTTTCAATCCGGCGGTACGTGGCCTGGAAACGCTGGAAGAAAAACCGCTGTTCATCGAATCGCACCGCTTGTCGCCGTTCAACCCGCGCGCTAACGACGTCAGCGTGGTGCTGGATCTGATGATTCACGACATCGACATCATTCTGGCCTTGGTCAATTCCGAGATCGAAAAAATCGACGCCAGCGGCACTGCGGTATTGACCCAGGGCACCGATATCGCCAACGCCCGCATCACCTTTAAAAACGGCTGCGTCGCCAACGTCACCGCCAGCCGGATCAGCATGAAAATGGAGCGCAAGATGCGCATGTTCCGCCCCAGCTCCTACGTCTCGGTCGATTTTCAGAACCGGGTGCTGGTCAAGCATAAAACCGGCGACAAGGAGATGTTTCCGGGCATTCCGGAAATTGTTACCGAGGAATTGACTTTCGAGAGCGGCGACGCGCTGTTGGAAGAAATCAAACATTTTGTCAATTGCATCCAAACCGGCGAAAATCCGCTGGTTCCCGGCGAAGCCGGCCGCAAGGCGCTGGCGACCGCGATCGAAATCACCAAATTTTTAACCCATCGCTAAAGGGCGGCCACTATGATCCCGATGGTCAATTTGCAAGCGCAGTATGCGGAAATTCAAGATGAAATCGTCAGCGGTTTCGGCGAAACGCTGAACAATTGCGCGTTCATTCTGGGGCCGAACGTGCAAGCGTTCGAGAAAGAGGCGGCCGAATACCTGGGCGTCAAACACGCCATCGGTTGCGCCTCGGGCACCGACGCCTTGCATCTGGCCTTGCTGGCCGAGGGCATCGGCGCCGGCGACGAAGTCATCACCAGTGCGTTTACCTTCATCGCCACCGCCGAAGCGATCAAATACGTCGGCGCGACGCCGGTATTCGTCGATATCGATCCGGGTACCTTCAACATCACGCCGGAAAACATCGAAAAAGCCATCACCGCGAAAACCAAGGCGGTAATGCCGGTGCATCTGTTCGGCCAGCCGGCCGACTTGCCGGCGATCAAAGCGATCTGCGACAAGCACGGTTTGAAGCTGATCGAAGACTGCGCCCAATCCTTTGGCGCCACGGTTTACAACAAGCAGACCGGCAGCTTCGGCGACGCCGCCGGCTTCAGTTTCTTTCCCAGCAAGAATCTGGGCTGCTTCGGCGACGGCGGTCTAGTCACGACCGATTCCGACGCCACCGCGGCCAAGGTCAAGCAATACCGCAACCACGGCTCGGACGTGCGTTATTACCACGATGTGGTCGGTTACAACAGTCGGTTGGACGAGTTGCAGGCCGTGGTGTTGCGCGCCAAGTTGAAGCGCATCGACCAATACAACGCCGCCCGCCGCCATACCGCGCACTTGTATTCCGAATTGCTGGCCGATCTGCCGTTGACCACGCCTTACGAGGACGGTATCGGCGTCCACGTCTACCACCAATACACGTTGTTGTGCGACCGCCGCGAAGAGGTCATGCAAGCTTTGCAGCAGCAACAGATCGCCAGCGCGATTTATTATCCGGTGCCGTTGCATCAACAAAACGTGTTTAAAGCCGAATGCGCCGGCGTGTCGTTGCCGGTGACCGAATCGGTCGCGGCCCGCTGCATGTCGTTGCCGATCTGCGCCAACCTGAGCGACGACAACGTCCGCAAAATCGCCGGCGTGATCCGCGGCGTATTTCAAGCCTAACTTTCAACCGATGCAGGGCGGGCCGCCCAGAGCGGCCCGCTGCCGCCCACCATGACCGATTCCCAAGCCTCCTACACGGTGCTGTTCAGCGCCGGCGAGTCCTCCGGCGACCAACACGCCGCCCACATGTTCGCAGAGATGCAACAGCTTTGCCCCGGCATTAAAGGTTTGGGCATGGGCGGCGTCAAAATGCGCCAGGCCGGCATCGACATTCGGGTCGATTCGTCCGGTATCGGCGTGATCGGTTTGGTGGAAATCCTGAAGCATTACGGCGAAATCCGCCGGGCGCTGGCCGCGTTGAAACGGATTGTCGCCGACGAAAAGCCGGACTTACTGGTCTGCGTCGATTACAAGGAATTCAACTTGAAACTGGCGCGGTTCGCCAAACGCCGGGGCGTCAAAGTGCTGTTTTACGTCAGCCCGCAGGTCTGGGCCTGGCGGCCGGGGCGGGTCAAGACTTACGGCAAGGCCATCGATATGATGGCGGTAATCTTTCCGTTCGAAACCCGCTATTACGAAGCCGAGAACGTGCCGGTGCGCTACGTCGGCCATCCGTCGGTGGACAAGGTGCTGCCGCAGCTCGGCAGGGACGAGGCTTTGGCCTTGTTCAATCTGGACCCGGCGCAGCCGGTGGTCGGCCTGTTGCCGGGCAGCCGCGGCAATGAGATCAAGCGCATGTTGCCGGTGATGCTGGCCGCAGCCGAAAAACTGGCCGCCGCGAGGCCGCAACTGCAATTTGTGTTGCCGCAAGCGGATTCGATTGCGGATGCCGAACTCGCCGCGCATTTGGCGCAGGCGCAAGTTGCGGTGCGGGTCGTCAAAGGCCGGCCGTACGACGCGATCCAATGCTGCGATGCGGTGATGACCACGTCCGGTACCGCTTCGCTGGAAATCGCTTTGTTGCAGGTGCCGATGGTGATCGTCTATCGCTTGGCGGCCTTCAGTTATTGGCTGGGCAAACGCCTGGTCAAAATTCCGTTCATCGGCCTGCCCAACATTATCGCCGGCAAAGGCATCGTCCGGGAGTTGATTCAGGAACAATTGACAGCGGACAATTTGGCCGCGGAAATCCGGCGCTTGCTCGACGATAGCCAATACCGGGAACGCTGCATCGGCGGCTTGGGCGAGGTCAAGCGCCAGCTCGGCCAAGGCGGCGGTTCGCGCAACATGGCCGAATTGGCGCTGGAAATGTTGCGCGGCCGCTAATTTGCCGGCTTATGCCGCCGGCGGCCGCATGCCGCGCAACGCGTAAAACTCTTCGGCGAATTGGGCGAAGCGGCCGGCCTCGATCGCGGCGCGGATACCGGCCATCAATTCCAAGTAGTAATGCAGGTTGTGGATCGTGTTCAGCCGCGAGCCCAGCATTTCCTTGCATTTGTCCAAGTGCTTCAAATACGAGCGCGAGTAATTGCGGCAGGTATAGCAAGCGCAGTTTTCGTCCAGCGGCCGGGTATCGAACTGGTACTGCTGGTTGCGGATTTTGATGGTGCCGTGGCGGGTGAACAAATGGCCGTTGCGGGCGTTGCGGGTCGGCATCACGCAATCGAACATATCGATGCCGCGCCGCACCGACTCGACCAAATCCTCCGGCGTGCCGACGCCCATCAGGTAGCGCGGTTTATCGGCCGGCATCTTCTGGTGGATCGCGTCCAGTGTCGCCAACATTTCATGTTTGGGTTCGCCGACCGACAAACCGCCGATGGCGTAGCCGTCAAAGCCGATGCCGGTCAGGCCGGCGATAGACTCCTCCCGCAGTTGCGGATACATGCCGCCCTGGACGATGCCGAACAGGGAGGAATCGTTGCCTTCGTGGGCGCGCTTGCTGCGTTCGGCCCAGCGTAGCGACAGCCGCATCGAATCGGCGGCTTCCTGAAACGTGGCCGGGTAGGGCGTGCATTCGTCGAAAATCATGACGATGTCGGAGCCCAAATCCCGCTGCACCTGCATCGATTCTTCCGGCCCCATGAAGATCTTGCTGCCGTTGACCGGCGATTTGAAGGTCACGCCTTGCTCGCTGATCTTGCGCAACGCACCCAGACTGAAGACTTGAAAGCCGCCGGAATCGGTCAGAATCGGCTTTTGCCAGCGCATGAAATCGTGCAGGTCGCCGTGGGCTTTCATCACGTCCATGCCGGGCCGCAGCAGCAAATGGAAGGTGTTGCCCAGAATGATTTGCGCGCCCAGCGTTTCCAGGTCTTCCGGCGTCAGCGACTTGACTGTGCCGTAAGTGCCTACCGGCATAAAAATCGGCGTTTCCACCACGCCGCGGGCAAAGCTCAACTGGCCGCGGCGGGCAAAGCCGTCGGCGGATTTCAAAGTAAATTGCATGTCGATTGGGCGAACTCGGAAAAAACCGGCAATTATCCGGCCTTTTCCGTCTTCAGGCCAGACCGGCTTGGCTCGCGGGCAAGCCAAAATAGGCTAAAGTATCTAGGCGCGCGCTGCGGGGTAAGGTGAGTTTTTCGGGAGGGAGTCTAAAAAAATGCGGAATGAACCGAGTATTCGCCGTTTTCTGCCACCGTAGCCGCAACAGCCCTACACGGCCTGATCCCCTAACACGTTTGATTTTTCGGTGGTTTGGCCTATCCGGTATTTCGCGATGAGCAGGATATGAACGACAAAAAAATGCAGACCATGTTGGTCGTCGACGATTCGCCGGAAAACGTAACCGACCTCAGCGAATTGTTACAGCCGGAATACCGGGTACGCGTGGCGACGACGGGGGCGCGGGCACTGCAGTTGGCGGCCAGCCGGCCCCATCCGGATTTGATTCTGCTGGATGCGATGATGCCGGAGATGGACGGTTACGATGTGTTCGAAAACCTGCGCGCCACCCCGGAGACGAGCAAAATTCCGGTCATTTTCCTCACGGCGACGGATAGTGTGGAATCGGAATTGCGCGGCCTCGACGCCGGCGCGGTGGATTACATCACCAAGCCGATTCTGCCGCAGATCGCGATGGCGCGGGTGCGGAACCAGTTGGAACTGAAGCAGGCCCGCGACTGGCTCAGCGACCAAAACGCCTATCTGGAAGCGGAAGTGGCCAGGAGAATGCAGGAAAACGAGCTGATCCAGAAAATCAGCGTCCGGGCACTGGCGCACCTGGCGGAAATCCGCGACCTGGAGACCGGCAACCACATCCTACGCATCCGGGCCTATGTGCAACATTTGGCCGAGTCGCTGCAAAAGTTGCCGCGGTTCGCCGGGGTATTGAGCGACCATTACGTCGAATTGCTGACCCGTTCGGCGCCGTTGCACGACATCGGCAGAGTCGGCATCCCCGATGCCATCCTACGCAAGCCGGGGCCGCTGACGGTCGAAGAATGGCGGATCATGAAGACCCACGCCAAACTGGGCCGCGACGCGATAGAAATGGCCGAGCGCGATGCGACCCGCAACGTCGAGTTTCTGGCCTTGGCCAAGGAAATCGCCCATTGGCACCACGAACAATGGGACGGCAGCGGCTACCCGGACGGACTGGCGGGCGAAGCGATTCCGGTGTCGGCGCGGATTATCGCCGTTGCCGACGTGTTCGATTCCTTGATATCCAGGCGCGTCTACAAACCGGCGTTGCCGCCGGCCGATGTCAAAACTATCATTGCCGAGGGCCGCGGCAGGTATTTCGATCCGGATATGGCCGACGCCTTTCTGGCCGATTTCGATGTTTACTGCGCTATTGCCCACCACCATCCCGATGTTCCGCAGAGGTAGCGGCATGAACACGTCCCCTAATGTACTGTTGGTCGAAGACGAAGAAATCATAACGATGGTGATCGAAAGCATCTTGCAGGACCGAGGTTACCGGATCGACGTCTGCCGCAACGGCATGCACGCCTGGGAAAAACTGCAAGCCGAGCCGGCCGCTTACGATCTGGTGTTGCTGGATTGGGGCTTGCCCAGCCTGGACGGCATCGAGCTGTTGCGTTTGATCAAATCCGACCGTAGTCTGGCCGGTATCCCGGTGATCATCGAAACCGCGCGCAGCGACAAAAACAGCATTCAGCAGGGGTTGAACCAGGGCGCTTATTACTATCTGACCAAACCGTTTCAGCCCGAAGTGCTGTTGGCGGTCGTCGATGCCGCGTTGGAGCAGCACCACGAACAATATAGGATGCAGGAAAACCTGCGCAGTGCGGAACGGCCGCTGGCCTTGATGCAGGAAGGCCGCTTCCGGTTCCAGACGCTGGACGATGCCAGGGTTTTGGCGACCCATTTGGCCCGCACCTGCCCGGAGCCGGAGCGCGCGGTGCAGGGGTTGCAAGAGTTGATGGTCAACGCCGTCGAACACGGCAACCTGGGCATCTGCTATGCCGAGAAAGGCCGTTACGTGCTGGCCGGCACCTGGGCCGAAGAAATCGAGCGCCGGCTGGCAGCGCCGGAATATTCCCAACGCTTCGCCGAAGTTGATTTCCGGCGCAGCCGGGGAGAACTGAGCTTTACCATTTCCGACCAAGGCGACGGTTTCGATTGGACGGAATACATGGACTTCTCCCCCGAGCGGGCTTTCGATATCCATGGCCGCGGCATCGCGATGGCGCGGCATTTGAGTTTCGACAGCTTGGAGTATCTCGGCAACGGCAATACCGTAATCGCCCGTTTCAACTTATGCGGACACAGTGTCGGCTTAAACCCGGTTAATCCCGCGGCAGCTTAGGTTTAGCCGTTGGGCTGCGCCGTTTCTGCGGCTTTTTGGGGATATCCGTAGCGCGGAATTTGACGATGCCGGCAATTTTCTCGCCTGCCGCCGAAACCATGCCGAATCAGGCCAACGGCGGACCGGTCCAAACTTATTCGTCCAATCTTGGCGTGGTTTCAGAATGAACTCGAATGCAGCGCTCTAACTCTGGCTCAACCGTCGCAGTCTATTTGCTGGCCTTATTGGCGGTGGCGGCGTTTTTCGCACTCTCGTTTTATTTGCCGGCCGGCGCACAGCCGGACCGCATACCGCTCTTGCTGCTGTTACCGGTTATCGCCAGCGCCGTGCTGGGCGGGCCGGGACCGGGCTTGGTCGCGACCTTGGCGGCTGTCGCCGCTGCGGCCTATTCGGGCTTGTTCGGCGGCACGGATTTCGATGCGTTGCCGGTTGCGCTGTTGCTCGGCAACGGTTTGCTGGCCAGCCTGTCCGACGCAATCCGGCAGCGGCTGCAGCGTAGGCTAAGAGGCGCAAGCCAAGCCGCCGCGTTCGAACAGGCGGCAATTGGGATGGCGTTACTGGATGGCGACGGCCGTTTCCTGCAATCGAATCGCCGTTTCTGCGAAATGGCGGGCTATCGCTCGGCAGAACTCAACGGCCGGACTTGCGCCGAAATAACCCACCCCGACGATGACCCGCTGGGTCGCCGCGAATTCGACGGTTTGCTGGCGGGAACCATTGCCGCATATACGGCGGAAAAGCGCTTGGTCGATACAGCCGGGTGTGAGCGCTGGACTCAGTGGACGGTATCGGTAGTCCGCCAAACCGGCGATATGCCGGTTTGCTTTCTTGCCGTGGTCGAAGACATTCAGGACCGCAAACGCGCGGAGACCGTATCGCAGGAAAGCGAGCGGACACTGCGCGACACTCAGCAATTGGCCGGTATCGGCAACTGGTGCTGGAATTTCGAGACCGGCGAAATCGTCTGGTCGGAAGCCCTGTACCGGATTTTCGGCCGCGACCCGCAACAAGGAGCCGCCAATTCCGATGAAGTGCGCAATTATTTTACTGCCGAGAGTTGGCAGCGTCTGGCGGAGGCAGTCGATAAATGCCGCAGCGACATGGAATCCTACCAATGCGATGTCGAAATCGTCGGCGGCGACGGGCAACGGCGGTGGTTGATCGCCCGCGGCGAAGCGCTGCGCAGTGCCGGCGGCGAGATTGTCGGCTTGCACGGCATGATGCAGGACATCACCGCGCGCAAACTGGCCGAAATGGCGTTGCAGCAAAGCGAACAACGGTTTCGCCGGCTGTTTCAAGATGCGCCGATCGCGTTGGCTTACGTTGCCGGCAACGGCGATTTGGTCGATGCCAATGCCCGTTTTTTCGAGACATTCGGTTACAACCTGAGCGAAGTGCCGTCCCTGGATGCGTGGTGGCCGCTGGCTTATCCCGATCCGGACTACCGCCGCCGGGTGATGCAGGCTTGGGGTGCCGCGTTGGCCAAGGCCGCCGCCAGCGGCGGCGACATCGAGCCGGCCGAATACCGGATAACCTGTAAGAACGGCGAAGTCCGAATCGTCGAGATTTCCGGCATTATCGTCGGCCGCGATTTCATGGCCGTGCTGTTCGATATTACCGAGCGGAAGCGGGCCGAGCAGGAACGGCACCAGGCCCAGGCCGAGGCGGTGAAAGCGATGGAAGCAGCCGTCCTGGCCCGGCAAACTGCCGAACAGGCCAGCAATGCATTACGCGAAAGCGAGCAGAGGTTGCGGATGGCGCAGGAGGGCGCCCAAGTCGGCATCTGGGACTGGGACATCGTCAACGACTTGTGCTATTGGACGCCGGAATGCGCCCGGCTTTACGGCTTGGAACCGGGCGGCTTGCGCAGTAACGCCGACTGGCTGGCGCTGGTGCATCCGGACGACCAGCCGCTGATAGAGGCGCAATGGCGGGAACGCGTGCTGCAGCGGCTGCCGATCGAGGTCGAATTCCGTTTCCGGCACAGCTCCGGCGAACTGCGCTGGATGGTCAGCCGGGGCCAGGCCCAATACGATGCGGACGGCAATCCGGTGCGCTTGTTCGGTATCAATCTGGACATCACCGCCCGGAAAAAGTCGGAACAGGAATTGATTAAGCTGGTGCAGGTGGTCGAACAAAACCCGTCCAGCATTCTGGTGACCGATGCCGACGGCAACATCGAGTACGTCAATCAAGCTTTCGTCGAGCTAACCGGTTACAGCCGCGAAGAGGTGTTGGGTGCCAATCCGCGGATTCTGCAATCCGGGAAAACGCCGCCGGAGACTTACCGGGCAATGTGGCAAACCCTAAGCGAGGGCCGGGTCTGGAAAGGCGAATTCAGCAACCGCGGCAAACACGGCGGCGAATACACCGAATTCGCCAGCGTAATTCCGATCCGCCAGGCCGGCCGCATTACTCACTTCGTCGCGGTGCAGGAAGACATCACCGAGAAGAAGCGGATCGGCGCCGAGCTGGACCAACACCGCCACCATTTGGAAGAGCTGGTGGCCAGCCGTACCGCCGAGTTGGCGGCCGCCAGGGCGCAAGCCGACGCCGCCAACCAGGCCAAAACCGCGTTTTTGGCCAACATGAGCCATGAAATCCGCACGCCGATGAATGCCATCATCGGCCTGACTTATCTGTTGCGGCAAAGCCAGGTCAGTGCGGAGCAGAGAGACCGGTTGGACAAGATCGATAGCGCGGCCCAGCATTTGCTGGCGGTAATCAACGATATTCTGGATTTGTCGAAAATCGAAGCCGGCCGCCTGGAATTGGAACAGACCGATTTTTCGTTGTCGGCCTTGCTGGACCACGTCCGCTCGCTGGTGGCCGACCAGGCCCGCGGCAAAGGCTTACAGATAACGTTGGTGCAGGGCGACGTGCCGGAATGGTTGCGCGGCGACCCGACCCGCTTGCGCCAGGCCATCTTGAATTACGCCAGCAATGCCGTGAAATTTACCGAACGCGGCGAAATCCGGCTGTCGGCCGAATTGCTGCAGCAGGACGAAGACGGCTTGACGGTGCGTTTTGCGGTCGAAGATTCGGGGATCGGGATTGAACAGGACAAAATGCCGATGCTGTTCGAAGTGTTCGCACAGGCCGATGTCACGACCACTCGCAAATACGGCGGTACCGGCCTGGGGTTGGCCATCACCCGGCGCCTGGCGCGGATGATGGGGGGCGATGCCGGCGCCGACAGCCGCATCGGCCAAGGCAGCCGTTTTTGGTTTACGGTGCGCTTGCAACGCGGGCATGGCGTGGCCGAGTATGCCGCCGCCAAAAACAGCGACGCGGAATTCGAGTTGCGGCGCACGCATTCGGGGGCTCGCATTTTGCTGGTGGAGGACAATCCGATCAACCGCGAAGTGGCAATGGAATTGCTGCACGGCGTCGGGTTGGCCGTGGCGACCGCCGCCAACGGCCGGATTGCGGTCGAAAAAGTCTTGGCCGAGCCATACGATCTGGTGTTGATGGATGTGCAAATGCCGGAAATGGACGGGCTGGAAGCGACCCGGCTGATCCGGAAAAACGCCGAATACGCGCGCTTGCCGATATTGGCGATGACGGCGAATGTATTCGACGACGACCGCCAAACATGCCTGAATGCCGGCATGAACGGGTTCGTCGTCAAGCCTGTGGTACCCGAGGATTTGTACCGGGCTTTGTTGGATTGGCTGCAGCGCGGCGGCCGGCAGAAACCGGCGGGGCAACCGGTTTTGCCGCCGCCGGCGCGGCCGGTTGCCGCTAACATTGCCGCCGCGCCGATTGCAATCGCCGGCTTGAATAGTGCCCAAGGGCTGGCGCTGGTTAAAGGCGATCTCGCCAAATACCGGCGCTTGTTGCGCATGTTCGAGCAGTCTCACCGCGACGACATGAAGCGGGTCGTCAATGCCTTGCTGGAACACCGGCGCAGCGATGCCCGGGCCTTGGCGCATGCTTTGAAAGGCGTCGCCGCAACGTTGGGGGCTTTTGGTCTGGCCGCTGCCGCCGGCAAGTTGGACCGCGCCTTGCACGATGAACGCGAACTAAGTGCCTGCCTGGAATTGGTGCAATTGTGCGAAGACGAACTGGGTCCGCTGCTGGCCGGCATTACGGCCTTGGGCGACGCCGACGTAGCGCCGGCTACGGATGCCGTTAGCGGCGCACGGGCCGAAGCCGCTATTGCCGAATTGCGGGATTTGCTGGCCGAGGACAATGCGCTGGCCTGCCGCTTGGCCAGGGAATATACGGCTACGCTGGCTGCGGCGTTGGGTGCCGATTACGCCGAGTTCAGCCACCGGATCGATGGATTCGATTTCGTCGCGGCGCTGGCGTTGCTGGACCGGATCGGCAACCAGGCCGGGCCGGACGGCGAGTCCGCTCCGCCGCCGGCAAGCGGATGCGACTGAGTCGGCCGATGTTGGTTGGCGCGAGTTTGGAGGTAATCCTGCGGCCGGCGCGGGACGGCGGCTAATCTGAAGCTGCCGTCCGCGGTTGGGCAAGCTCGCCGCGGACGGCATCGATTTTGTCGGAGTATCGCTAAATTTGCGACTGCAAATAGTTTTCCAAGCCGACCATTTCGATCAAGCTCAATTGTTTTTCCAGCCAGTGGGCATGGTCGATTTCGGTATCGTCCAGCATCACCTTCAAAATCTCGCGGGTCTGGTAGTCGCGCACGCTTTCGCAATAAGCCATCACTTTGCGCAAATCCGCCACCACTTTCAGTTCGACGGCCAGATCGTTTTGCAACATCTCCGGCACCGTGGCGCCCACCGCCAGCGGTTCGCGTTTGGACAAATCCGGCGTGCCTTCCAGAAACAGAATCCGCTTGATCAGCGCGTCGGCGTGGTTGGTTTCGTCCTGGACTTCGTGGCTGATGCGTTCGTACAGCTTGTCCAAACCCCAGTTTTGGTACATCCGCGAATGGATGAAATATTGGTCGATGGCCGTCAATTCGCCGGCCAGTAATTCGTTCAAATAAGCGATGACTTGTTTGTCGCCTTGCATGGTCTGCCTCCCGCTGAAAGTCCGTAAATTGGCTGCCTGCTATGGTAATACAAATAACCTAGCCCCGTATCCGGTTTTCGCGGCATTGCCGGGGTTCCGCGGTTATCGGAGAGCACGGATATCGGCCCCGCTGCCGAAGGCGGTTGCCAAATCCGCGGCCAGCGCGTCGGTTGTGCTGCTGACGATAAACACCAAGCGCCCGTAAAGGTCGCCCTCGTGGCGCGGCGGCAATGCGGCGGGCGGATACAAGCGTTGCCCGGCCGCCTGTATCGCAACCGGTTCGGTCCGGCCGGCGAGATAAATCACGCCTTTGATGCGCAGCAATTCGGGGTGGCCGGCCAGCAGCGCCAACAGCGCTGCTTCCAATTGGGTCCAGACCGGGGCTTGCGTTAAGCGCAGCGACAGGCTGCGGAACTCGTGCGTTGGCTTTGCGTTAGCGGGCAGCAGCCGAAAACTTCTGGCGTTGCCGCTGCACAGGTCGGATGGCGTCGCCGCATCGGGACGCAGCAGGTCGCTCGGGGTGGCCGGGGCTAACTGCTGTAAACGCCCGGCCAGCGCGGTTTGTTGCCCGGCGTCGGCCAGATCGGCGTGCGTCAACAGTAAACGGTCTGCCCATGCCACCTGTGCCGCGGCCTCCGGGAAACGATCCAACTGATCGAGCGCCGCCGGAATCGCCAGCGTCGTCAACACCGCCTGCAGCCGGTAACGCCCGGCCAGCCAGCGCTCGCGCAGCAGCGTATCCAGAATCGGCTCCGGGCTGGCGACGCCGCTAGTTTCGATGACGACGCGCTCGAACGGTTTGTCGGGCGCCGCATCCCAGGCCATGCGCAAGTTTTTTAAAGTCGGCGCCAGCGCGCCTTTCACTTGGCAGCACAAGCAACCGCCGGACAGCACCGTCAACGGCGTGTCCTGGCGCTGCAACAAATCCTGGTCGACCGGCTCGGCGCCGAATTCGTTGATGATCACCGCGGTTTTTACGCCGTCCGCCAGCAGGCGGTTCAACAGCGTGGTTTTGCCGCTACCGAGAAAGCCGGTGAGCAATATCACCGGGATTTGGGGAAGGCGAGGGATTTTGTCAGTCTTCATCAAACGGTATCGGTTTCGAGCTTGGTGACTTAGTCACTGAGTCGTAGGGGCGGCCGGCGCTAAATTGTCATTGCCCGATCGCCGCCAGCGGCGGCCGAAACGGGCAATCCTAAATAACAAGACGGTAGGTATCGGCTATGAAAGAACTCATTTTCGGCTTTGCTTCCAATATCCTGCAGATGAATCTGCGCGACCCGCACGACATCCCGTTTGCCTTGCCGCTGATGTTGGCGGCGGGCTTGGGTTTCATCCTCGGCTTTATTTTCATTCAATTGGTCGGTAACGAGCAACGCAGGCAACGCGACGACTAGTCGCCCGACAGCAGCCCACGCAACGCGGCGGCATCGACGATCTCGATGCTGCCGCGGCTCAAATTCAGCCAGCCCAGGCTTTCGAAGCGTTTCAAATGCCGGGACACCACTTCTCTTACCGAGCCTAATTCCAGCGCCAGTTCCTGGTGGGTTTTTTGGATCGTCCGGCTCTGCGACGTCAACAAAGTCTGCGCCAGCCGCTGGTCGATGCTGGCGAAGCTTAACGCCGCCATTCGCTTAATCACATCGGCCAGGCGCGCCGAAAAATTGCGGAACACGAACTCGCGGAAGAACGCCGATTGCTGCAAACAGCGGTGGAACACGTGAGCCGGAATCGCGAAGGCGCTGACGTCGGTCTCGGTGTAACCCTCGGCCGGATAGTCGTTGTCGCCGAGCAGGCAGGACGTGGTCAGCACGCAGGAGTCGCCGGGCAGCACACGGTACAACAACACCTCGCGGCCGTCGGCCGACAAAATCTGCGCCTTGACGCTGCCGGACAACAGCAACAAATAGTGCTCGCAAGCCTTGCCCGGATAAAACACCTGCTGCCCGGCCGGCACCGTCACCAGCGTCGCCGCTTCCATCAACTGCGCCACCACCGAGTCCCGGCAACCGGCGAATTCCGGGAAGTGGTTATTCCAGGCGTTGGCGTGTTTGAGCATGGGGGTCTCCGGCGGGGATTTTTGTGGTTGGATTATAAGGGGATTTTTTGGTGGGTGAGCGTGGAGCTGTCGCGCGCTTGGCCGGTTTGTTAGAATGGATTTGACTTGGTATATCACGCTGTAGTCTTTGATATACCGATCTGTTTAATTACTGGTTAGGCAGCAATACCTTGAGGAATCCAATGCCGGAAGAAGAACTGCCACTGCTAGATGCGTTGCGCGGCCTCGCACTGTTGCAACAAAAATTTCTAAATCTGGCCTTGTTTGTGGCATCTCAAGGGCCAGCGACTTTTGAGGGAGAGCTGCTGACGTGCTCACTACCTGATGACCAAAGACGGATAAGCACGTTACTTGCGATGGCTGCTGGGCAATCGGTTGAAACACTGCTAAGCATGGCAAAACTTCGTGGCATACCAGTTCGAGATGCTTATCCAATTGCACGCTCTGCATTGGAATCGTTTGTTAACGCCAGCTATTTATTATCAGAGTCAGATGAGGTTGCTTCACGAGCCATCCGATATGTGAATTTTGCTGCCTGGCGTCTTCACAATAAGAAAATCGGAAGTGGTGAGTTTTCTTTTGAGCTCCGCTCTGACCCTGACCCATCAATTGCGTTGGCTACAGAATGGCCCGAATTTAGTGGCAAAGGGCAAGGTAATTGGACCGCCCTTGATGTTCCGAGCCGTATAAGGAGGGTGGGAGAGCTCGCTGGACGTAGAGCGGGCTCTCGCTTACTTGGCGGGTATGCTCTTATTTATTCGATTTCGTCAGAAATTATCCACGGCTCACCTTTCGGAGCGAGCTATTTTTACTCGGGGCATTCAAATGGTGAAAAGACTGCTGATGCATTAGTTGTGGGTTCTGTGCTTCACCTTGAGGAGATTTTTGTAGCAGTGCTGCACGCTGGCTGCGGTTATCTTTCAGCATTCTTTGGATTGCAAGATATGGAGGCCCCATTGAAGGCAGAAGAGAAAATATTTGAACGGCTTCTAGATTTAAGTACTAAACCGAGATCAGAATTTCCAACTATGCCGGTAGAAACAGAGCAAGAAAATAGGGAACCGCAAGATGACGCCTAACAAGGCAAGCTTTAAATTGACTGGCAACTCAAGCCTTTAACCGCGACTCTCCGGAGCGAGCCCCCCAATGAAATGACGGTGTCGGTCTGTTGTTCTCCGCCCATTTTCCTGGGTGGGGCAATGCAACGATTCATATCGGTTAAATTGCCGGAAACGCTGCGCTTATTACGGCCTACAGTGTTTGAAATGGTTTGATTTCCCCGGGTATCCGGAAAGGCTGATGAGCGATTACCGACGCGTTTACATTCCCGGCGGTTGCTATTTTTTCACGGTGGTGACTTACTGCCGGCAAGCGATTTTTGCTGATGGACGAGACGTGGCGCGGCTGCGGCAGGCGTTTAAAACTGTGAAGGCCAAGCGGCCGTTCGAATTAACCGCCGCGGTGGTGTTGCCGGACCATTTGCATTGCTTCTGGCAACTGCCGGAAGGCGACGCGAATTATTCGGTGCGCTGGCAAATGATTAAGACCGACTTTTCCCGCAGGATGGCGGCCGAAGTCAAAGCGGACGCCGCCAAAACCGTCTGGAAACCGCGTTTTTTCGAACATTGCATTCGCGACGAAGCCGATTTTCAGCGCCACCTGGATTACATTCATTACAATCCGGTCAAGCACGGTTTAACGGACTCTCCAGCGAACTGGCCGCACAGTTCCTTCCGTCGTTTCGTCGCCGGCGGTGAGTATCCGCTGCATTGGGGCAATGCCGGTGTCCCGGCTAGCGCCGATTTCGACCGCGAATAAGCCGGTGCCGACGACGTACTAACGGTTCCCTCTCACCAAAACTCACTGAAATCATGCCGAACCCAATAATCAAATCCTGCCTTGCCATTCTGCTGCTTGCGGTTTCCGCAACCGGACCGGCTCGCGCCGAAGACCCGGCGTTGGCGAAGCTGTTTGCCGACCGCGGCCTGGAGGGGACGGTGGTGATTTCGTCGCTACGCACCGGCCGGAGTTTCGTCCATAACGATGCCCGCGCCAACCGGCGTTTGCCGGTCGCTTCCACTTTTAAAATCATCAACACGCTGATTGCGTTGCAGGAGCGGGCCATTGCCGGCAAAGACGACACTTTGCACTGGGATGGACAAATCCACGACTTTCCGGATTGGAACCGCGACCAGACGCTGGCTTCGGCGTTCAAGGTTTCCTGCGTCTGGTGTTACCAGGAGTTGGCGCGGCGAATCGGCGCCGATGCCTATCGCCGCTATTTGCAGCAAACCGAGTACGGCGAATTGCGCGAACCGTTTGCGTTGACCGAATTCTGGCTGGACGGTTCGTTGCAGATCAGCGCGGCGGAGCAGGTCGAATTCCTGCGCAAAGTGGTCCGGCGCTCGCTGCCGTTCGATGACTTCGCTTACGACACCCTGCGCGAGATCATGCTGGCCGAGCAAACCCCCGCTTATGCGCTACGGGCCAAGACCGGCTGGGCGGCGCGCGCCAATCCTCAAGTCGGCTGGTACGTCGGTTACGTCGAGACCCAGGCCGAGGTCTGGTTGTTTGCGCTGAACATCGATTTGCGCGGCAAAGACGATTTGGCGCTGCGGCAGAAGCTGGCCCGCGAGGCGTTGGCGGTTAAAGGTATCTTCGGTTAAGCCCCGACTACGCTAGCGAAAACCCGGAGCGATTGGCGAGCGGTTTGTCGTACCGTTGGTTGTTGAAACCGGCCGGCATCGCCCGAAGCCGGGAGGTCATAGCCGTAAACCATCGTACCTGAACAGCGGCGGCGCCGACGATTGACACTAGACCGCTTTCGCCGCATGCTGAGCTCCGCTGCCTGCGGCCGTGTTGCTTGGCGTTATCCGCCAAGAGTTTGCCGGCCCGAGCAAACGTCCCCATTGGAAAAAATAACGAGAAGAGGAATTTCATGTCGATGCGCGTACACGTGCCGATCGAACAAGCCGAATGGTCGGTACAGCCACCGGCCGAGTGGGTGCGGCAACGCTCCGTGGATTGGGCCTGGCGGCCCGCCGAGGGCCAGGGTTTCGGTTTTTTGCTGATCGACGAACAGCACCATGTGGCAAGCCAGGCGCTGTATGTACGTACCGTGAAGATGCTGGCCTCGTTATCGGCGGTGCAAACCCAAAGCCAGGTGGTGGTCGAGTTCGATCCGGCCGCGCAGCGTTTGCAACTCCACGAATTGGCGATTTGGCGCATGAGCGCGGAGGGCGCCTGGCAAAAGCGCGAGCCGGTGGCGAAAGAGGCGTTTTTGCTTCGCCAGCGCGAGCAGCAATTCGAACAGCAAATGCTGAAGGGCTACGTATCGTTGGTGGCTTTGCTGGAAGACGTGCGGGTCGGCGACGTGATCGACTTGTCCTGGACGCTGCTGCCGCGCGAACCGCTGCCGGGCCTGTTGTTCACCGCGCTGCATTTTCTGGCTTGGAGCGTGCCGGTGGCAACTTACTGTTTGGCCTTGACCGGAGCTTCCGGCTGCGACTTGCGCTGGCGCTTGCATACGCCGGATGGCGCGGCCGTACCGGTCGAGACTAGCGAAGCCGATGGCGTGAGCTGGCGCTACGACCGGCCGCCGATGTTTCAGGCGGAGGGCAACGTGCCGGGCGGCCATTGGCCGTTTCCGGTACTGGAAGCGACTTGCTGGCAAACCTGGGGCCAGGTCGCACGCTTTTTCGCCGAGCTTTGGGCCGATGCGGCAAACGACGCGGCCGAAAGCGTCGCCGCCGAAGCGCAACGCCTGGCCGACGGCAAAACCCGCGCCGCGGCCATAGTGGCCGCACTGCGCTTCGTCCAAAACGACATTCGCTACTTAAGCGTCGATTTCGGCCACGGCGCCGGCATGTTGCCGAACGGGGCCGGTACGGTATTGCGGCGGCGCTTCGGCGACTGCAAGGATAAATCGATTTTGCTGGCGGCCTTGCTGCGCGAGTTGGGCATCGCGGCGTGGCCGGTATTGGTCGCCAGCGGCTGGCACGACGGCATTCAACGGCTGATGCCGTCCACGGCCTGTTTCAACCACGTCATTGTCGGATTCGAGCTGGACGGCCAACGTTATTTCGCCGATCCGACCGTGGTCGGCCAGGGCGGCGATCTGGAGCGTTTGGCCGCGCCGCCGTTCGGTGCCGGTTTGCAGATCGACCCGGCAACCGATGCCTTGCTGGAGTTGCCGCCACCGGCGCTGGCCGAACTGACGCTGACCGAAACCTTCACACTGGATCGGAAATGCCGTGATGGCGCGGTCGATCAGGTGCTGGAGGCCAGCGGCTGGTTGGCAGACGACATCCGCGCGGCCATCCTGAACCAAGGCCAGCGCCAGTTCGCCAAACAGCGGGCCGACGCGTTGCAGCAGAATTTTCCGGCATTGCTGCCGAATCCCGAAAGCATGCAGATCGGCGACGACAGCGACGGTAACCGGATCGAATTGCGCAGCCGCCATTCGTTGCCGACCTGGGGGCAGGCCGGACGCAAGCCGCCGGACTTTTTCAGCTATGGCGCTCACGGCCTGTTCCTGGCCGTGGAAACCATCGACCCCCATCAACAACGTGCGCAGCCTTTTCTATTGCGCCATCCTTTGCGGGTTTGCCACAGCGTTGTGGTCCGCGGTAAAGCGGTGAAAAAGCAGAAAGCGGGTGCCTTCACTCACGAGGGACCGGGGTTTCGGTACCGGGTCGATGTCCGGTCGCGGCGGCGCGAAGTCCGCTTCGACTACCGTTGGGAAAGCACCGCGGCGGAGATTGCGGCGGAACAGTGGCCGGACTATTGCCAACAACGGGCGGCGGCACTGGAACGGGCCGGGGCTTTGGTGCATACCCCGCCCTTCAAACCGGTGGCTGCCGCGCTGCGCCTGTTTCCGGTGCTGGCCGTGGTTGGCGGCTTGGCGGCCGGCTGGCTCGGCAACGCCGGCAATAACCGTATCGTCCGCGAGGCCGGCGGCATAGAAGCGGCGGGTTCCAAAGCTTTCGAGCACGTTAAGCGCAGCGAATTTTCCCAGGCCTACAGCCTGGCCGCCGCCGTGCAGCCCAATTACCGCAACAATTTCGATTTTCAGATCATGTTTAGCGAAGCCGCTATCCGCACCGGCCATTTCGCCGAAGCGGAACAGGCGTTGGCACAGGCGCGTAGCCTGCGCACGGGCGAAATACTGCCGGAGCAGTTGCAGGCGGCGTTATTCGAAGCGCGCGGCCAACTGCCCCAGGCGCTGGAATTGTTGAAACGCTTGGCCGGCCAAGCCGGCGCGCCGGAGCGGGTCTATGCCGATCTGGCCCGGGTTTCGGAGCGCACAGGCGAATTCGGCAACGCGCGGGCGGCCTGGGAAACGGTGTTGTCGCGCCATCCGGCGGAACCGGAAGCCTTGTATAGCCTGGCGCGTTTGTTGTGGTTGGCGGGCGAGCGGGAACGCGGCGACAGCCTGATCACCGGCGTGATCGCTTCGCAGCCGGTTTCCAGCGCGGCGTTGGAGGGCGCCTTGGCGCGCTATTTCTCGGTGACCGGGCGGCCGGAACGTGCAATCGAACCGGCGCGGCGCGCCAGCGAGCGCGAACCGGGCGACCCGTACTTGGCCTATAAGCACGTCAGGGCCTTGATCGAAAGCGGCCGCCATGCCGAGGCTTTGGCGGTTGCCATCGGCGTCAGCGAAAAATTTCCGCGACAACCGATGGCCGCCGCCGCGCTGGCCACGGCCGCGGCGATGGCCAACGACAATCTGCGCGCCGAACCGGCGTTTAAAGAGTGGGTGGAACTGGCGCCGGACAATCCGGATGCGGTGTCGAGCTACGGCTTTTTCCTGCATCGAACCGGCCGCGACCGGGAGGCGCAAAGCCTGCTGGAAGCCGCCACCCATAAATTTCCGGCCCACGGCAACCTATGGTTGAATTACTCGGTAGTGCTGGACGCACTGGGCGATACCAACGCCGCCGAAGCCCGCCAGCAAGCCGCGCGCTTGATGACCGACGAACAGCGGGCGACGTTGGTGAGGTGAGGGAACAGTGTTATCGATTTTACAAACGCACGTCGCCCCGGCAGAGAACGCCGGGGACCTGCCGCCGTTTTTGGCAAGAGTGTTCCATATCCCAGCCGGAATCGCGGCATAACCTGTGGCGGTGGCTACCGGCGCGATGCTTGGTACTTTTGGTGAGTTAGACCCTGCCGGAAACGCTGGCGCTTATTCCGGCCTACAGGAAGGTTCGAGCGGATTTGCCCGATTATGGGGGAAAGCAATTCCGGTTAACGTAACGCTGAGTAGGCCGGAATAAGCCGTCAGGCGTTTCCGGCTTACCGGGCTTATTGCCTCGGCAACGCGGAACAGTAGCTGAAGCAGGATTTGCCGGAGTTTTTGGCTTGGTACAGCCCTTGGTCGGCGTGCAATAAAAGAGTCATGGCCGGCACGTTATCCAGCGGAAAAACCGTGACGCCGATACTGGCCGATACATAGGCGAAGCCTTGCGCGATGGGGGTTGGCCGTTCGATTTCGGTTAACACTCGCGTCAGAAACGAGTCGCAGTCGGTCAAGTTGGTCATATTACCCAATAGCAACACGAACTCGTCGCCGCCCAAGCGGGCAACCGTATCGCATTTGCGCATCAAGCTTTTCAATCTGACCGCTACCTGTTTCAACACTTCGTCGCCGGCTTCGTGGCCCCAATGGTCATTGACCGGTTTGAATCCGTCCAGGTCGAGATAGCAAACGGCCAACAGGGTTTGCGTGCGTAGCGCCAATTCCATGGCCACGCTTATCCGGTCGGCCAGCAACAGGCGGTTGGGTAAACCGGTCAATGCATCGTGGTTGGCGGCGTGTTCCAGATAACGCTGGCGCTTGATCAACTCGCCAACGCTGGAAAAAACGTTGACGTAGTGGCTGATTTCGCCTTCGCTGTTTTTGATGGCGGACAGCGTCAACCATTCGGGCTCCAATTCGCCGTTTGGATTGCGGTTCCAGATTTCTCCGGCCCAATGTCCGCTAGCCTGCATGGCTTAGCGATTGTGGCGGCCAACTGGGTATCGGTGAAGCCGGATTTAATCCGGTCGAGCGGTTTGCCGAGCAGTTCCGCCGAGCTATTTTTTGTCGCCTGGCAAAACGCGACGTTGACATCGATGATGCGCCGCTCGGGATCGGTGATGCAAATCGCTTCCAGCGTGTTTTCGAACACTTTCGCAAACAAGCGCAATTTGGTTTCCGCGCGTTGGCGTTCGGCCACTTCTTTCATCAACTGTAAAGTGCGGGACGACAGGTTTTCGTACATCCGCAATATGGTTTTGATTAAAACCTGCTGCGCGTCGGTGAGATCTTCGGCGCTGCGTTTGGCGGTTTCCAAGGGGACGCCTTGGCCGACTGCCAGGGCGATTTGCGCCATGCGTTTGTCGCTGTCGAGAATGTGAAACGCCAGCCAGCGGGTTAGGAAGCTGACGATCCGCTCCAAAATTTTCTCGAAATTGGCATCGGTCCGATCGTGTTTTAGCGCCAGCAGTTCGGTAACGAAGTGTTGATGGGACAATTTGTGCAGCGCCACCGAATCGTCGCTATCGAGGTATTGGGCCCAGATACTTTCTTCGGTTTGAAAATGGAAAGCCGCATATTGCGTCAATTGATCGAAAATGGCCTCTAATTCCGGGATAGCGCTGCGATAGGCCAAATGCGCCGCTAAGCGGTTAAGCAGCTCGACCAATTGCCGGTGTTGGGCATCGATTACGGGCAGGCCGGTTTCGAAACCGGGGTTCCAGGGAAAGATTTCTGTCTGAGTCATCGAAACATCAGCTTGTTATTATTGTAAGAGTGTCGATGTATCTAGCACCGCGTTCAGACGGATTCTACTCAGTATCGCCGGATAACGATAGTTCGGAACACGCGGCACCGAAAACGGGGTGTTTGGCGGTTTAGTAAATTCTGCGTTTGAAGCTAATAGTCAGGCAGCAAATTTTCTATTAGATGCCGAAATATTGCTTTTACGAGCATTAAGCCCTGAGAATTGGCAAGTTCCAGAGCCGCTGAGTTATATCCGCAACAGTAGCGAAGCCTTCTTAGCCGGCCGCTTGGACGCCGAGTTCTTCAATCCCGGCATCGACCAATTGCTCAAGCGGCTGAGTTGCGACAGTTTAAAAATCCGCGATGTAGCGCTCGCCAGAAAAGAACGCTTTACCCCCAACGAAACCTATGAGTTTCATTACATCGAAATTGGCACACTCAATAACGATGGTACAGCTCAAGCGCAATGTTTACCGCAACGCGAAGCGCCAAGCCGGGCAACGCAGTATGTCCGTTCGCATGATGTCATTACCTCCATGGTACGGCCTAACCGGCGTTTGTCGGCATCGATTAGCGAGCAGCAAGACGGCTTCGTTTGTTCTTCCGGTTTTGTCGTATTGCAGCCCAAGCATATCAGCGGAGACGTATTGCTGACCTACCTTCGGTTGCCCCTGATTTGCAGATTGATGGATTTGTACACCAGCGCCGGCATGTATCCGGCGATTTCCGAATCCGATTTGCTGAATCTGCCGATTCCAAAATTTTCAATAGCCACTGAAAAGGCAGTTGAGTAGTCTTTACAATCCGCACGTCAAGCCAAACAACGCGCCACCCAACTTCTCGAAGCCGCTAAACGCGCGGTCGAAATCGCCATCGAGCAATCGGAAGCCGAGGCCCTGGCCTATTTACGATGCCGTTAAATTAAGCCGCTTCCCCCTTCGAAAAAGGGGGATTGAGGGGAATTTATTCGAAAAAATCTCCCCCTGACCCCTCTTTTTCAAAGAGGGGAGTAGCAGCTAAATGCTTAACTTAACGGTAGTCGGTATTTTTGCTCCACATTACAAGTAACTTGACAGGAGAAAACAGGATGAGCGACGACGAACTGGACGGCCCTAACCGGGTTTACGACGACCCGGAATTGCTGGAGGACTTTTTGCAACACATCCTCTGGCCGTTTCTGGATTTCGGCCCGAATACGCTAGCGTTTTTCACCAATCGCTCCGAACTGAGCGATTTTCTGCCGGGCATCGCCGAAGAGGACTATCAAATCTTGGTCGATGCGATTAACCAACGCTACGGCATCGCGATGCAAACCCGAGACTGCGGCCGCATTTACCAAATCCTGGAGCGCATCCGCGACGACGAGCGGGTAAACCGGGTTTGGGTTGGCGCTAGTTAGTTGCCAAGCTCCTCGTTCCCACGCAGCGCGTGGGAACGAGTTAATAGCTTAAGCGAAATCCCGCTTCCGCCCCGCGCCCCGCTTCCGGCGCGAAATTGCGCAGATAGGACGTGGCGTTGCGGATGTTTTGGTCTATTCGGTTGTTGCCTTTGGCGAACACCATCAGCTTGGCATTTTCAAGGCCTTGACTTGCTAGTTTCCTCGTTCCCACGCGCCGCGTGGGAACGTAGAGCTTGGCCGCGTTGCGGCCCGATACTTACCGCAGCGCGGTAGCTAGGCATTTCCACGCGGCGCGTGGGAACGAGTTAATAGCTTAAGCGAAATCCTACTTCCGCCCCACGCCCCGCTTCCGGCGCGAAATTGCGCAGATAGGACGTGGCGTTGCGGATGTTCTGGTCCAGCAGGTTGTTGCCTTTGGCGAACACCATCAGTTTGGCGTCTTGCAAGGCCTTGACTTGGTAGTTGACGCCGACGTTGAGCAGGTAATAACCGGCGGTCGAGGTTTCGAATTCGCCGACGTGGGTTTGGTCGTCGGCGCGGGTCAGGCGCAGGTAGCTGGACAGTTTGTCTTTGTTGTAATCCAGTTGCAGGCCGTAGCGTAGCGGCGGCATGCGTGGCACGTCGCCGCCGTTGACGAATTCGCCGCGGGTGTAGTCGCTGAACAGGGTCAATTCCAGCAGACCCAGATGGTTTTCCAGCATCGGGAAGATCAGCTTGGCTTCGTAGCCTTTGAAAATCGCATCCTGCTGACTGCTTTGCAACACCGGTTTGCAATCGACCGCGCAAGGGTTGCCATCTTCGTCGACGAATTCGCCGGTGCGACGCTGGTAAATGTAATCGCCGGCCCAGTTGTGGAATAGGTCGAACTCGGCGCGCAGCCGGTCGCCTTTAAAGCGGTAGCCCAAGTCCAGGTTGTAGGAGGTCTCTTCCTTTAGACTCAGGCTGCCCACTTCGAAACTGCGGGTGGCATCGTGGTAACCATTGGCCAGCAGTTCTTGGACCGTCGGGGCGCGCGACGAGCGGGTCACGGCCAGATTCAGGCTGTTGCGGGTATCGAGTTTCCACAAGGCTGAGGCCGACGCGCTGACCGGCGTGTAGCTCAACGCATCAAAACCGTCCGGATGGATGTCGGTTTGTTCGACGCGGGTGCCGAATTGATAGGTGACCGGGCCGAGGTCGAAGGCTTCCACGCCGAATACGCCGTAGCTGTAGCTATCGGAGCGCGGTACGATGCTATTCCCGGTCAATTTTTCGATGGCGTTGAAATCGCTGACTTGGGCTTGAAAGCCGACCGCGCCGCGTAACGGGCCGATGTCGTGATGATTCAGTTCTATCCGGCCTTCGTAGCTTTTGTTGGTGAAGAAGGCGCCGGGCTCGCCGTTGGCGATTTCGGTGTGTTGGTAATCGGTATAGCCCAAGCGGGTACGCAGGTTTTTGGCGAACGGCAACGGGTTGTCCAGTTCGCTTTTGAAATCGTATTTAGTTTGGCGCATGGCGATTTGCACGATTTCTTCGCCGGTACCGTCCGGGGCAATGCCGTAGTTATTATTCAGGTTGTTGATCGAAACCCCGGCGAAGCCGAAATCGTCGACCCAGGACAGGCCGGCCGAGCCGCTGATCGCTTCCGCCCCGGTGTTGTTCAGATAGCCTCTGGGGTTGTCGACAATTTCCAGACTGGGGTCAGTGATGGCAACCTTGGCGGTATCGATACCTTGGCCGCCAATGTCCATGTTGTCGCGGTGCCGGTAAAAGCCGTCCAGGTGGTAGGCGATATGGTCCTTACTGCCTTCGACCTTCATCGTGGTGCTGGTCTCGTCGCTGGTCGAATCGAAGCGTTGTTCCAGCGCGGCGTTCAAGGCTTGGTCGAAGGCTTTGCCCGGAATCCGGTTGTCGATGACATTGACCACGCCGCCGATTGCGCCGCTGCCGTATAGCAAGGTGGCCGGGCCGCGCAATACTTCGATGCGTTCGGCCAATAGCGGTTCGACGCTGGTGGCGTGGTCCGGGCTGATTGCCGACACGTCGTTGGCGCCGATGCCGTTGCTCAATACCCGCACCCTGGGGCCGGCTTGGCCGCGTATGACTGGTGTGCCGACGCCGGGGCCGAAAGATTGGCTGCTGATGCCCAATTCGTTTTTTAAGGTATCGCCGATGCTGTGGCCGGTTTTCATCCGCAATTCGTCGTCGCTGAGCACGGTGACCGGAGAGCCCGCGTCGGATTTGCTGACCGGCAGCGGCGCGGTGACGACGATCTCATCCAACCTGGCATCGGTTTGGGTTTCCGCGTGCAGCAGGCTGGCGGGCAACAGCAACAGAAAGGGCGGCAATTTATTCATAATCAAAACGCGACGGCTAAGCTAAACGGAATGTCAATGTTATATTGTCGCAGCCATGTTTGCAACAATATAACAAAGCCGATAGCTTGGCTTCAATTCGAGCGTTTGACCAAACACTCCGCCGTTTGCAAGGCGATTTCCAGTTCTTCGTCGGTATTGACGACCAGCACCGCGACCGGCGACGCGGCCGGGCTGATGGCGGCGGGTTTGGCCGGCGCCGCGTTCGCGGCCGGGTCGACGGCGATGCCGAAAGCCGTCAAGCCCTCGCAGCAGGTTTGGCGCAGCCAGGCGTCGTTTTCGCCGATACCACCGGTGAATACCAGCGCATCGACCCGGCCCAGCACGGCGTAGTAGGCGCCGATGTATTTTTTGATGCGGTAGGCGTACATCGCCAGCGCCAACTTGGCCGAGTCGTCGCCGTTTTCGGCTTTGGCGTGGATGGCGCGCATGTCGTTTTCGCCGCAGACGCCGAGGCAGCCGCTGGCCTTGTTGTACAACTTGTCGATTGCATCCAGGTCCATGCCCAGCGTACGCGCCAGGTAAAAGGCGATGGCCGGGTCGATGTCGCCGCAACGGCTACCCATCATCAATCCTTCCAGCGGCGTCATGCCCATCGAAGTGTCGATGCTGATGCCGCCGGCAATCGCGGCGACGCTGGCGCCGTTGCCCAAATGCAGCGTGATCAGATTGGTTGCGGCCAGCGGTTTTCCCAGGTAGTCGGCGGCTCGCTTGGCGACGTAGGCGTGCGATGTGCCGTGGAATCCGTAGCGGCGCACGCCGTGTTCGCTGTACAACTGGCTTGGCAGCGGGTAACGGAAGGCGTAGTCGGGTAGAGTCTGGTGGAAAGCGGTGTCGAACACGGCGACGTGCGGCACCTCGGCCAATAGGTGCAGGGCTTGTTCGATCCCGGACAGGTTGGCCGGGTTGTGCAGCGGGGCCAGCGGAATCGCCGCTTCGATGTGAGCGATAACCCGGCGGTCGATCAAGGCCGGTTCGTGGAAGAATTCGCCGCCGTGGACGACGCGGTGGCCGACCGCCGCCAATTCGCTCAAGCCGCTTGGCAGGGTTGCGCGGAGCAGGCTAAATAGGGTTTGCAGCGCTTGCCCGTGGTCGCGGCAAGTTAGCGCTTGTTGTTGCGGAGCGGAAGTGCCGAGCCGATAGCGGTGGCTGGATTCGGCTTCGCCGATGCGTTCGATCAGGCCGGACAGCAATGCCGTCCGCGCGGCCATGTCGAACAGGCTGTATTTCAGCGACGAACTGCCGGCGTTGAGTACCAGAATTTTCATTTAGAGTCGATTACGCGTTTTTGCGGTGGCGGTAGCGAATAACGCCGCTCCAGGTCCCGGTCGATTTTGACCGTCAGGCTTTCCACGGCCTTGCCGGTCAGTCCGGCATTGGGGCCTTTGGATTCGGTGATGTAATTGCCGACCAGGCTGCCGTCGCTTACCCGAACCAGATGCGCCATCAGGTAGGCGAACAGAAAGCTGGGCTTGTGCAGCCGGCCGACCAACACATAGTCGGCGCCGTAGCGCTTCGCCAATGCCGCCGCCGCGTCGGCGTGGTCGAACAAATAGCCGACGCCGCTATTGGCCGCTTGCCTGGCATCGGCCGGAATCTCGACTATCCGGTAACCGGCACTTTCCAGCTCTTTAGTCAGCAATGGCTTGATCGATGCGGTGCGGGCGATTTCGGCCGGGATGCCGGGCGCCAGCGTCAGGTCCTTCAATTCGAAATCGAGTACGGCGATGCGGGTATCCGCGGCGGCCGGCGCGGCGGCCAATGCCAGCAACACGGCAAAAAAGGCGCGAACTATGCACACGGTTTGCCGCCTTCCTGCGCCTGAATCGCCGTGATCACCACCGTGTTGACGATATCGGTGACGGTGCAGCCGCGGCTCAGGTCGTTGACCGGTTTATTCAGGCCTTGCAGGATGGGGCCGACCGCAATCGCGCCGGACGAACGCTGCACGGCCTTGTAGGTGTTGTTGCCGGTGTTCAAGTCGGGGAAAATAAATACCGTGGCGCGGCCGGCGACCTGGCTGTTCGGCAATTTGGTTTTGGCGACGCTGGCATCGACCGCGGCGTCGTACTGCATCGGGCCTTCCAGCAGCAGCTCCGGCCGCAGCGACTTGGCGATTTTTACCGCTTCGCGGACTTTATCGACCGCTTCGCCCTTGCCGGATTCGCCGGTGGAATAGGACAGCATCGCGATGCGCGGTTCGATATTGAACATGCGCGCGGTCTCGGCGGCGTTGATGGCGATGTCGGCCAGTTGCGCGGCATTGGGGTTAGGAATCACCGCGCAGTCGCCGTAGACCAGCACCCGGTCTTCCAGGCACATGAAAAATACGCTGGAAACGATAGATGCGCCCGGCTTGGTTTTGATGATCTCAAAGGCGGGCCGGATGGTATGTTGCGTCGAATGCACGGCGCCGGAGACCATGCCGTCGGCGTAACCCAGATGGATCATCAGCGTGCCGAAATAGCTGGGGTCGGCCATCAGGTCGTAGGCGGTGTCGTAAACGATGCATTTGTGTTTACGCGCTTGGTAGTAGGTTTCGGCGAACAGCGGCCGCAGTTCGGAATTGGCCGGGTCGACGATGTTGACGGCATCGAGCTTCAACGCCATGTTTTGTATTTTTTGCCGAATCTCGGCTTCGTTGCCCAGCAGCGTGATTTTCACCACGTCGCGCAATAGCAGGATTTCGGCGGCCAGCAATATGCGTTCTTCGTTGCCTTCCGGCAGCACGATATGCTGTTTCTGGGCCTTGGCCCGCTGCAACATGTCGTATTCGAACATCAGCGGCGTGGTTTTGTGGCCGACTTTGCTGCACAGGCGCAGCCGTAGTTCGACCATATTGATGTTGCGTTCGATCAGGCCCAAGGCCGCGGCGATCTTGCGGTCGTCTTGCGAGTGCAGGCTGGCCGGCACCTGGCTGACCTGCATCGCCGTGGTAAAAGTATCGGAATCGACCGCCAGCACTGCGAACGGAGTGCCGCCCAAGCCGTCGATCAATTTTTGTACCTGCGGCGGCGGCTGTTGGTGGCCGGTCAGAATCAGGCCGGCGATCTGCGGATAGTTGGCCGAACTGTAGGCCATGATGCTGGCCAACAGGATGTCGGAACGGTCGCCCGGCGTAATGATCAGATCGCCGGTTTCGACGTAATCCAGAAAATCCGGAATCAGCATCGCCGCGACCTTGTAATGGTAGACCTCGCGGCTCATCGCTGCGGCTTCGCCGCACAACACCTTGGCGCGGAGGGCTTTGGCGATGTTGCCGACGCTGGGTTTTTCCAGCGACGATTCGGCCGGGATTAGGTAAACCGGAAAGCCTTTGGCATGATTCAGGTCGTGGCGCAGGCCGGCCAATTGGTTGCCGGCAACGCCGATCACGACGCTGGCCAGCAGTTCGCAGCCGTTCTCGTGCACGGAGTGTTTCAGGCTGGCGATACTGCTCAGCAGTTGTTCGTTGCTGCGGTTTTCGCCCTGGATCACCGGCATGATCAAGCAGTCCAGGTTATTGGCGACGTCGGCGTTGAAGTCGAATTCGAATACCGCGTTGCCGTGGCTGTAGTCGGAGCCGACGCACAGCACGTGCAGGCATTGCCGTTTCAACGCCCGGAATTTGCTGAGGATGGTTTTGACCAGTTCGTCGTATTGTTCGGCGGCCAGCAACTCGCGGGCCTCGGCGCTGGTACAGCCGTACATCGCGGCTTGCGGCACGGCGACCGGGTAGCGGTGGCTGATGAACTGGATCAGATCGTCCTTATCCGGCGTGCTGTGGATGATCGGCCGGAAAAAGCCGATGTTGTCGGCCAGGCCGGACAGCATCTCCATCATCGCCAGCATTACCAATGATTTGCCGTTGCCTTCGTCGAGGCTGGCGATGTAAATGTCTTGGGCAAAACAGGCGGCGTCGGTTGCGGCGGGGCTGGTCGAGTTCATGGTCGTTGCGGATGGCTGTTTGCTAAATTCTAAACCAGGACGGCGATAGCGCGAGCAACTTTACCCGGCGATTTTGCGGCCGGATTAATATCTGGGCGGCGGCACCCGGTTTCGCCGTCGTGCCAAGCTTGCAATTTAATATCGATTATCTGCAAGCTTGGCTTTAGTGGCTATACTACTAGCCGGGCGCAGGGAATTACCAACACAACAGCGATGGCGAAATTTACCGTTTACTTCAAAGATAAAGCAATCCATACAGGTGTTTTTGATTCCGGGATCGTGCGTATCGGCCGCGACGACACCAACGATTTGGTGGTGGACAGCTTGGCCGTGGCGCCGGCGCATGCCGTGGTCGTGATCAAAGACGGCAGTTGCGTGATGAAGCAAATGAACGAAAAATTTCCGCTGCTGGTAAACAACCAGCCGACCAAGGAATGGCATTTGCAAAACAACGACATCATCAACATTGGCAAACACTACATCGTTTACAACACCACCGACGAGTTTTCCGAAAAGGTGTTGGTCAATACGTTGAGTAATTCGGTCGACGCCGACGTTCAGGCCTTGAACGAAAAACTCGAAGAAACGCTAAAATCCCGCGATGCCAGTTTGCAAGTGCTAAACGGCGTCCACATCGGCCGCATCCTGCCGTTGAAAAAAGCCATGACCCGGCTCGGCCACGAAGGCGCCGGCATCATCGTCATCGCCCGGCGCAAGGACGGCTACTATTTGTCGGCCTTGCAGGGCCACGACGGGCTTTCGGTGAACAACGAACCCCTGGGCGACCGCACCGTGCAATTGCAGAACAACGACGTGGTCGTCGTCGACCGCACTTCCATGCAATTTTTCCTGGATTGAGCGCATGAGCGAAAAAAACGAAGAAAAACGCCGGTTTCACCGGATTTTCTACCATGCCGATGCGCAATTGGTGTCGGCCGAAGGCGTGGCGCAGAGCTGCCGGATCATCGACCTGTCGTTGCGCGGCTGTTTGCTGGAATTGGCGGAACCGCTGGCCGGAATCGGCGACCAACCTTACCAACTGAAGTTCGAGTTGTCGGCCGAAGCGGCGATCCGGATGGAAATCGTCGCTACCCATGTCCAGGGCAATCAAGCCGGATTCCGTTGCGCGCATATCGATATCGACAGCATTTCCTTGCTGCGGCGCCTGGTGGAATTGAATCTGGGCGATAGCGAGCTGCTGGAACGCGAACTGTCGGCGCTGGGCAATTTCTCCTGAGCTTCTCTGCTTTTAATACAAGCTAAATCCAACTCGCCAGCCACAACCGGGCTCTGATGCCCCATTCCGAGGTGTAACCGGCCGTGGCGAAGACGATGTCGCCGCTGCGGTCGGTAAAAAACAAGGCCGGCACGGCTTTGACGCCGTAACGCTGGCCGATGTCGCCGCCGTTATCGTTGACGACCGGCCAAGACAGATTTTTTTCCCGCAGATAGCTTTCCAGTTTGGCGTCGTCGCCGGACCGTATCGCGACGGTCGCCAGCGGATGGTCTTTGCCGACCTGCGTCACCGAGTTCTGCATGCTGCGGCAAACCCCGCACCATTCCGCCCAGAAATAAATCAAGCCCGGACGCATACCCAGGTTTTTTAGCGCCGCCTCGCCGTTCAACGTAGTTTGCGTTATTGGCGGCGGCGTGCCGGTCACCAAATCCCGATGCGCCAGAAATTGGCCGGCGAAAATGAACAGAGCGGCAAACAGATAAAACGCCCAATCCTTTTTGCGCATCACAAACCTTGCATCAAACTGGCGCCGTGCTGCTTCAACCACAAGCGGCGCTGGCGGAAGTCCGGCACGTGTTCCGCGACCAAGTCCCAAAACGCGGCGGAATGGTTCTTGTGGCGGATATGGCATAACTCGTGTACCACTACGTACTCCAAAGCCGCCGGCGGCGCCAGCAGCAACAGCCAATTCAGATTGATATCGTTGTCCGGACCGCAACTGCCCCAGCGGCTTTTCTGGGTTTTGATGCGGATGCTGCGCGGGTAGAGGCCGTGGCGCGGCGCATGGCGGTCGATGAATAGTTGCGCATGCTGGCGGGCCTGGCTTTTCATCCAGCGGATCAAGGTTTGGCGGACCAGTTCGGAGTGCTGGCCGGCGTCGATGCCGGCCGGCAATTTGGCGCAAAACCAGGCGTCGTCGTGCAAATCCAGGCGCGGGGTTTTGTTGCGGGTGGTTTCGATGCGCAGCGGCAACTGGCGGCCGAGATAGGGGATAGCGACGCCGTCATGGTAACTGGCCGGGGCCAGCGCCGGCACCTCGCGGGTTTTCGCGGCGACCCGGCGCAAGGCCGATTCGATCCAATCCCGTTGCGCCAGCACGAAGCTGTGAATGTTGCGTTCCGAAACTTTCGGCGGGGCGACGACTTCGATTTGGCCGGCTTTGACGACGATGCGGGTATGTTTGGCGCGGCTGCTGCGGCGTAGGGTATAACTTGGGGCGTTCAAAAAGGCGATTCCAACATTCTCGATTTTAGCTCGGTCCACAGGCTTAACCGGTCCGAACCGCCGACATGTTGCCCGGAACCCCGGCTTTTGGCAAGCCACAAACCGGTACCGTTGAAGCTGTAGACCGGTTGCAGGTCGCTGCGTTGGGTAGCCGGCAGTATCGCCGGCTTCAGGTTGTCCAGTACCAACGGCGGCGCGCGCATCGATTCGAAGTAGGTCAATACCATGTGGGCCTGGTTCAGTTCCAAGGCCTTGACGTAGGTGATGCGCAGCTTGCTTTCGTCGACGCCCATTTCCACCAGCGTGAAATATTTGGCGATTGAGTAGTCCTCGCAATCGCCGGCGCCCTTGGCCAGAAATTCGGTCGGCGTCGCCCAATAATCGACTTTGTTCCACAGCACGATATCGTCGACGAAGTCGACGTTACGGTTGAAGAAATCGTTGACCCGGCGCAGTTTCTCAGCGTCCGGCCAGTCTTTGCCGGTTTCGATCAGATTCTGCCAATCGGCGAAGCGCTGCCGGGCCGCCGCGCCGTATTTGGTGCCGACCTTGTCCAGCAATTCCCGGTCGAATAACAGGCTGCCGGCCAGGGCTATGCCGCAGCACAGGCTAGCGGCAAAAACGGCGAGTGCGGCGAGGTGGGAGCGGCCGGTATTAACGGCTGGCACCGGCGATACCTATGCCGCGCAAGGCGGCAAAGTCGGAATCGGCTTGCACGTTTTCCGCCAGTATCGAAATGTCCAGCAAGGCCGCCATTTCGGCGATGGTCTGCACGAAGGCGAGGGTTTGCGCCGATTCGGCGATGCCGTTGCCGATGTCGCGCGCCAGGCGGATGTAGTCCGGTTTCAGTTGTTTGACCAGCTCGGCCGACATCGATTGGGTTTCGAAGCGTTTGATCATGACTCTGGCGCCGCACTGGTGCACCACCTCGATGAAGGCTTGGTAGGCCTCGATGTCCTTGACCACGGCGTAGGCCGACAAACTGAACACCAGGTATTTCGCCGCGGCGGAGTTGCGTTGAATCAGTTTTTCCAGCCAGACCCGGAAGTCGCTGTTTTTGATGGTGCGGGTCGAGACGTTGACGGCAATCGCATGCTCGACGTGGCTATGCAGAATATGGTCGATCACCATGCCGATTACGCCTTTGTCCAGATCGACGATTTTGGCGAATTTTTCGGCAATCGAAATAAACGGGCCGATCGCCACCAGATCGCCTTGTTTGTCGTGGACTTGAATGAAGGCTTCCTCCATCATCAGTTCCCCGTTTTTCATGCCGTGGATCGGGCCGATGTACCACAGCGAATACGCGTTATTGTCCACGCAATCGAACACCAGTTCCTTCCAGGTGGCGATGTCGCGGGCGAAATTGTCGCTGCTGCGGATGAAATAACTGTTGGCGCCGATCAAATGGGCTTGTTCGTAGGCCTCGTGCGCGGCTTCCAGCATGCTGTCGCTGGTGGTCAGCGGGTTGAACGGCACCACGCCGATGTGGGCCAAGTCGGCCTTTTGGTATTGCTCGCCCAGTTCGCTGAAGCGGTTGCTCAGGGTTTTGGCCAACAACTCGATCTGGTTTCGGTCCCCGGTTTTCACCAGCAGCGCGAATTCGGCGCCGTAGAAGCGGTAGGCCTTGCCGGTATCGTTGCCGGCTGCGGCGGCGACTTGCTCCAGCGTCGTGGCGAAGGCTTTGATGAAGCCGTCGATGGCATCGCTGTCCAACTCTTTGACCAGCTCCAGCAAGCCGTCGATTTTGATCAACAGGATAAACGCCTCGGTTTCTTCCAAGGCCAATTGCTTGATGTCGGTCTCGAACACAGATTTTTTGTAGAGTCCGGTCAGATCGTCGCGCAACAGACTGGCGCCCATGCTGTCCAGCTTGCCGTGCAGGCCGGCGATGGTGGTTTTGATCTTCTGCGACATGGTGTTCATCGACAGCGCCACGTTACGCACTTCGCGGGTCCAGGGCAGTTCGGCGATGCTGTCGAATTGGCCGTCGCTGATCTGCCGGGCCAGTTGGTCGATCCGCGACAGCGAGGCCAACGTAAAGCGCAAGGTCAACGCCAGCAGGCCTATCGAAATCAGGAATGCTGCCAGCGAATAATAAAAGCCGGATTTGGCCTGTTCGTAGAGCTTTAGATAGCCGTAGCCGGAATTGACGGTAACGTAGATCACGCCGCTCAGATTCCAGCCGGAGCTGATTTCGCTTTCGGCGGTGGCCGAGGTCATCGGCAGCAGATCCATAAACCAGTCCGGCACGCCTGCCACCGCCTTGTCGCTGACCAGCGCCACCAATTCCTTGTTATCGGCGTCGACCAACCGAATTTCCTTGTAATAGCCCATGTCGAAAATCGCCTTCATCATGGTTTCTATGACCGGGTCCTTGTCGTTGGTCATGTACGGGCTCAGCGACAGGCCCAGCGAGGTCGCGGTATCCTGGGCGTGGTTCTTGGCTTCGCCTTCCAAATAATCCTTGATGTTGTTGACGCTGAGGGCGAAGTTGACGCTGAAAATCATCAGAAACAGCGCCGAGATCAGAATTAGCAATTGTTTGGATAACGACATGTCGTTTAGCTTTCCGTGGTTTCTTGGTTGATCATATGCGTAGCCAATTGCTGCAAGGCGTTGCGGATGTTCTCGCGTAGCCGCGCATCCATCGTGACTTCGTCCAGTGCCTTGTTCATGCACAACATCCACTGGTCGCGTTCCGCTTCGCCGATGGCGAACGGGAAATGGCGGGCGCGCAGCATCGGATGGCCGAATTCTTCGATAAACAGATTGGGGCCGCCCAGCCAGCCCGACAGAAATTTGAACAGTTTGTCTTTCGCCGACGCCAGATTGGGCGCGTGCATGGCGCGGATGCCCTTGGCCTGCGGCAGGATATCCATATAAAAGTAGAATTTGTCCACCAGCCGTCTGATGCCGGTTTCGCCGCCGATCAAGTCGTAGGGCGTCGTGCTCATGCTTGAATTAACCTCGTCGCTGTATTTTGTTTAGGTATACTAGCAGACGGCACCGACAATGGCGGGAAACTCCCGCGCATTTGCGCGGTCACAGCTTCGTTCGTAACTTTCAAAGGACATTTGACCATGAGATTATCAACTGCAACCACCCGATCGGAAGCCGGGGTACTGGCGACCAATAAGGTTTTGAGAAACACTTACTTGTTGTTGGCGATGACGCTGTTGTTCAGCGCGGCGACTGCCGGCTTGTCCATGGCATTGAATCTGCCGCATCCAGGCATGATCGTCAGCATGGTGGGTTATTTCGGTTTGCTGTTTTTAACCACCCGTTTCAGCAACAGCGCCTGGGGCCTGTTGTGGGTATTTGCCTTGACCGGTTTCATGGGCATGACCCTGGGCCCGATCTTGAACATGTATCTGCATGCCTTCAGCAACGGCCACCAATTGATCATGACCGCGCTGGGCGGTACCGGCGTGATTTTCCTCGGTTTGTCCGGCTATGCCTTGACCACCCGTAAGGATTTCAGCTTCATGGCCGGCTTCCTGATGGTCGGCGTGCTGGTCGCGTTCTTCGCCGGTTTGGCTGCGGTCCTGTTCTCGGTGCCGGCCTTGTCGTTGGCGGTATCGGCCATGTTCATCCTGTTGATGTCCGGCATGATCCTGTTCCAAACCAGTGAGATCATTCACGGCGGCGAAACCAACTACATTTTGGCGACGGTATCGTTGTACGTATCGATTTACAACTTGTTCGTCAGCTTGCTGCAAATCCTGGGTGTGTTCGGCGGCGACGATTGATCCGGCCGCTAGCGTTAACGCCGGAGCGGCATAATCCGGCATAACCGACACAAGCCCCCGCCGAACGGCGGGGGCTTTTTTGTTTGTAAGGAGAGGGTAGGGCGATGGGAATCGAAGATCGGGATTATTACCGGGAGAAGCTGCGCAACCAGGCCCGGCAACAATCTGCGCCGCCGGCCAGAGCCGGTTCGGCAGGGACATTGCGTTATCTGCTGATGCCTTTGGCGGCTTTGGCCGGGCTGTGGTACGGCGCGGACGCTTTGCTGGCAAAGCAAGCCGCCGCCAAACATCCGCTACCTGAAGTCTTATTGTCTGCGGCGGACGGCAGCGGCAGACCGGCCGGTACCGTCAGAATCAAGGCCGACAGCCAAGGCCATTTTCGCGGTACTTTATCGATCAATAATGTGCCGATGCCGTTCATGATCGATACCGGCGCCACCAAAACCTCGATTCCGGAAAAATACGCAGTCGCGGCCGGCTTACCTCGCGGCGGCGCAGTGCAAGCCGAGACCGCAGGCGGCCTCGTCACCGACTACCAAACCCGTATCGCCAGCCTGAAGCTCGGCAACCTGGAACTGCGCAATCTGGACGCCCATATCAACCGCCATTTGGATGAAGTGCTGGTCGGCATGAATACCTTGAAATATTTTCGGATCGAGCAGAACGGGGATTCTTTGGTGTTGATGGCGGCAACGGCGTCGTAAGGCGCGGTTGAGCTATTGGCGTAGGATGGGCAAATTTGCCCACCGTTGGAGTTTGATAATCTGTCGCTGTCGCGACGAGTTTTTAAGTCGGGTCTCGGCCCGACGGCCGAGATAATTTTTCTTGGCTTGTACTCGGCAATTGCTCCGGCATCCATGCAGGCGAAAGAAAAGTATCCAAAACAAACGACACCACATGTCGCTTGATGTCTGCGCGCCGACGATTTTGGCGAGGGTTTTCGGAAGGGCTGTCCTAGCCCTCTGAAAACGAGCGGCATGCCTGAAACAGCGGGGTAGGCTCTCCATGCCGTTCCCCTGTCGGGCAATTCTCGCCAAAAACCCTTGGTGCTCGGCGAGGCATCAGAGGAAGAAAACTATCCCGATTTCACGGTAGGCCGGAATAAGCGTAGCGTTTCCGGCATTTATCTATTCTTTGTCATAGAGGTGTGGGCAATTTGTCCACCGATAGAGCTTGCTGCATTGCAAGAGCTGCCCCCTCTTTTTGTTAGCGCTTTGATAGGGTAGTTGTATTCCCGTCACGAACGGCCATACCAATTACCTAGGAAGAAGAAGACCATGGCGCCGATACCGACGAGGAATGAGGCCCAAGTTATTAGAATTCCTCCTCCAAATGCGATTTTCTCTACACTTGAAAGGCTGCTCTGACTGAACTCTCGATCATTTCGCGGAAAATTCATGACCATAACGGTGTAAGAGGCCATCGAAGCCACTAAACTTAAGAACAATGCTGCAACCGCTAACCCAACACACCAAGAATGGAGCGGCTCCTTGAATAACTTTTCAAGCAGCGTTGCGATTAATAGGATCGAGCCTGTTGCCAGAGTGGAGACATGCTTCAAATAATCAAACATCGACTTGAAGTGGTCAGCCTGGCTCACATGCCAGTTTGGATTCTTGGGTATTTGCTCAGCCATGACGATAACTACTGTTGGTTAGTGTTGCACGTAACCGGCGCCGGAGCGCGCAGGGGGGAAACGCATTTTTTGAGTGTCCGATTGACTAACTTGTTTGGCGGCTTCCGATGATCAAGCATTGATTCCCCCAGCAGTAAGTATTGTAAATACTTGGGCAATGAGCGCCCTCGCAAAAACAGTTTCTTGAAACGCAGGTAACGAAATATATAGTGCTTTTGATGTCTTACAGTCCTGCTTATTTGTCCTATAACTACTCCGGCAGTTGCAATTTAAGTGGTTGAATTTTTTATTGCCATAGGAACCAACAGCCCATCGCAGGCGCAAAATCACAACATCGTCTTGATCACAATTTACCCGCTGATAAAAGCCATGAGAAAGTTCCTTGTGGGGCATAAGAAAAAGTCACAGTTCGCACGCGATCAACGCTGTCGACAGCGCAGTGCACCATAAAGTTAATGGCTTGATTTAAATCGTCGTCGACAACCGAATTGAATACCGCCGCGCGGAGGCAAAAACCGCCGGCTCAATTCAATCGGGAAACAAAATCCCCCGTTTCACCAAACAACACCCGCTCAACCAACGGCAAGGCCTCGCGCATGTGTTCGAAGCCGTGCGAGCCGCCCTCGAAGCAAACCACGCGGGCTTTGGCTTGGTAAAGGTCGCGGGTGGCGGCTGAGTCCAGCAGCTCGTCGCCCAAGTCCAGCAGCAGCGTCAAATCCAGTTTTTGCCGGTTCGCGGCCAGTTCTTGCTCGTATTTCGCATATTGGTCACAGTGGCTTTGCTGCCAGTCGTAGGGTTCGCCGGTTTCGAAGTTGGCGGTGACGCCGATGAATTGCGGCAGTAACGTGCTGGGTTTGACGGCGGGGTTAATCATGATGGCCCTGGCCCCGGTTTTATAGGCCAGGTATTCGCTGCTGAAGCCGCCCATCGACGAGCCCATGAACACCACGTCGTAGCCTTGGTCCAGCAGTTGGTTCCATTCGAATAACAGGTCTTCGATCAGGCCTTGGAAATCGCGGTAATCCAGATTCGGCGCGTACAGCAGTACGCCGCGTTCGGTGCAGAAGGCTTGCAGCACGGCCAGTTTTTCTTTGGCGGTCAATAGCTTGCCGTGCAAATCCAGCGACGCCGAGTTGAAGCCGTGCAGGTAGACGATGGCCTGTTTCATGGCTTAATAGCGTTGTTTGATGAATTCCAATGCTTTGCCGGCCAGATCGTCGGAGTCGTGCCACAGGTTGCGCCAGACGCAGAGGGTGTTGGACAGTTTCGGATCGACGATTTCCGACGAAAACGATTCGAAGGTGATCGGGCCGCGGTAATCGATTTGTTTCAGGGCGGCGAAGAAGCTGGCGAAATCGACATTGCCGGTACCCAGGTAGCCGCGGTGGCTTTCGCCGATATGGACGTATCCGAGCCGGTCGCCGGCGGCCAGTACCGATTTGGCCATGCCGTTTTCCTCGATGTTCATGTGGTAGGTATCCAGATGCAGGAAGGCGTTGGGCCGATTGACCTCGTCCAGGAAGGCCAGACCTTCCAAGCCGGTGTTCATGATGTTGGTTTCGTAGCGGTTGACCACTTCCAGATCGATGTTGATGCCTTTGTCGGCGGCATAGTCGGCCAAGCGCTGCATCGCCGCCACCGAATTGGCGCGGTTTTCTCGGGAAGCCGGGCCGGGGTATTTGCCCAGCGCGCAATAAATCACGCCGCACAGCTCGCTGCCGCCGAGGGCGTAAAGTACGTCGGTGGCCTTGCGCAGCAGTTCGTCGCCTTTGGCAACGATGGCCGGGTCGGTGCTGGTGACGTCGGTGGCGGCCGACAAACCCAGCGAGGCGTGGGCGCGCAGATTGTATTCCTGCAACAAATCCTTGGTCAGGGCGACGTCGATTTGCCACGGGTCGAGCAGGGCGATTTCGATGTAGTCGTAACCGGCGCGGGCGGCGCCGGCGATGGCTTTGCGGGCGCCTGCGGCGGACCAGTCGCCGGACCAGACCAGGGCGTGGCCGCCGTATTCCAAACGTTTGGGGAATGCCATAGCGGGTCTCCTGTGGTTATAGTTTTAGGATAGGGCCGGGGCGAGGCTCAAAGCATCGGCACCAAGTCCAACGCGAACATGAGCGCGTCTTCCTTGCCGTTCTTGGCCGGATAGTAATTCTTGCGGATGCCGATTTCGCGGAAGCCGCTGCTGCGGTAAAGATGAATCGCGCCGGGGTTGCTGGGCCGAACTTCCAGGTAAAGGGTTTCGGCGCGGGGGCGGGCGTATTCGATCAAATGTTCCAGCATTTTACGGCCGACGCCCTGGCGTTGAAAGGCCGGGTTGACGCTGATGTTCATGATGTGGGCTTCGCCGGCCACGACCGAAATAATGGCGTAACCGGCGATGGTCTCGTCGGGCGCTTCGCAAATCCAGTTGGTGTAATTCATGGCCCGGAAGCAATCCTTGAACACGCCTTCCGTCCAGGGAAATTCGTAGTTGACGGTTTCGATCGCCATCACGCCGGGCAGGTCGGAGTGGTCCATTTTGCGCAAGCGCAGCAGGTCGCGCGGTTCCACCGAATCCGGGAATACTTTGGAGTAAAACTCGCGGTCGGCGTCGTAAACCATGGCTGATTTCAGTTTATGTAGCAGTTTCCACATCGTTGTTATAGTTGTAATGATTGGTAAACGGACAGAGCAAATTGCAGGTCTTCCCAGGCCTTGGCTTTTTCCGGCAGCGAGCGTAACAGATAAGCGGGGTGGTGCACCACTGTCAGCGGAACGCCTTCCAGTTCGTGGCGGATGCCGCGCAGCCGCGACAAGGGTTGTTGGGTTTTTAGCAGGTTTTGAGCGGCGATGCGGCCGACAGCCACAATCAGCTTGGGCTGGATCAGTTCGATCTGGCGTTTCAAAAAGCCGTGGCAGGCATCGACTTCGCCGGCTTGCGGGTCGCGGTTGTTGGGCGGCCGGCATTTCAGCATGTTGGCGATGTAGACCTGCTCGCGGCGCAGGCCGATGGCGCGGATCATTTCGTTCAACAACTGGCCGGCGCGGCCGACGAAAGGTTCGCCTTGCAAATCTTCGTCGCGACCTGGCGCTTCGCCGATCAGCATCCAAGTCGCATGCTTGTTGCCGACGCCGAACACGGTCTGGGTGCGGGTTTCGCATAGCGAGCAGGCGCGGCAGATTGCGACTTGGTGTTGCAGGTCTTTCCAGGCCTGGTCGTCGGTGTGGGACTTGGGGTGGTGCGGCAATGGCGCGAAGGCATCGCTTTCGGATATGCAAGACGAGCCGGGTGCGGCGGTCTGCGCTGCCGGTTCGGCGTGCTGGCGATTGACGGCAGTTTCGTCTGTGGCCGGATGTTCCGGTGTTGGCGCGGCTTCGTTATCGGGGGCCTCTGAGTGGTGGGCTTCGCTTTGCGATGCCCACCCTACGGGGGCTGCAACCGCTTGCTCGGTGACGACGGGCGGATGCCGGGGAACCCAGACATCGATGCCCATCGCCTCCAGATATTGCAAGCGAACCGATTCTTCCATCGGTAGCTTTAGACGTCGCCCTTTTGCGGATGCTGGCGCTGATCCGGGCTTTGCAGCTTGTTGACCGCGTTGATGTAAGCCTTGGCCGAGGCGATGACGATGTCGGTGTCGGCGCCGGAACCGTTGACGATGCGGCCGGCCATTTCCAGCCTGATCGTCACTTCGCCTTGCGAATCGGTGCCGGTGGTGATGTTATTGACCGAATATAAGGCCAGGGTCGCGCCGGTTTGCACCAAGCTTTCGATGGCCTTCAGGCTGGCATCGACCGCGCCGCCGCCGCTGGCGCTGCCGGTCATTTCCTTACCGTCCACCAGGATGGTCACGGTGGCGTTCGGTACTTCGCCGGTTTCGGAGCACACTTTCAGCGCCACCAGTTTGATGTGCTCGTCCTCGGCTTCGAAACTTTGCTCGGAAATCAGGGCCTGCAAGTCTTCGTCGAAAATCTCGTGCTTTTTGTCGGCCAGTTGTTTAAAGCGGTAGAAGGCATCGTTCAAGTCGGCTTCGCCGGCGAACTCCACGCCCAATTCCGCCATCCGCGTCTTGAAAGCGTTACGGCCGGAATGCTTGCCCAACACCATGCGGTTGGTGGTCCAGCCCACGTCCTCGGCGCGCATAATTTCGTAAGTCTCGCGGTTCTTAAGGACGCCGTCCTGATGGATGCCGGACTCGTGAGCGAAGGCGTTGGCGCCGACTATGGCCTTGTTCGGTTGCACCGGAAAGCCGGTGATCGACGACACCAGTTTCGAGCAGGTGACGATCTCACGGGTATCCAACCGGGTGTCGCACTGGAAAAAGTCCTGGCGGGTACGGATCGCCATCACCACTTCTTCCAACGAGGCGTTGCCGGCCCGTTCGCCCAAGCCGTTGATCGTGCATTCGACCTGGCGAGCGCCGTTCATCACCGCCGCCAACGAGTTGGCGACCGCCAAGCCCAAGTCGTTATGGCAATGCACCGAGAAAATGGCCTTGTCCGAGTTGGGGATACGCTGGATCAAATTGGCGATGGTGGCGCCAAACTGTTGCGGCATGCTGTAACCGACGGTGTCGGGGATGTTCAGCGTAGTCGCTCCGGCGTCGATGACGGCTTCCAAAATCCGGCACAAGAAATCCTCTTCCGAGCGGCCGGCGTCTTCCGGCGAAAACTCGACATTGTCGGTGTACTGGCGGGCGTGTTTGACGGCACGCACGGCGTACTCGATGACTTGGTCCGGCTGCATGTTCAGCTTCTTCGCCATATGAATAGGCGAAGTGGCGATGAAGGTGTGGATGCGCGAGCTGTTGGCGCCTTTTAGGGCTTCGCCGGCGCGGTCGATATCCTTATCCAAGGCACGGGCCAAGCCGCAAACCGTGCTGTCCTTGATCGCGTCGGCGACGGCTTGCACCGCCTCGAAATCGCCCTGGCTGGCGGCCGGGAAGCCGGCTTCGATCACGTCGACTTTCATCCGCTCCAAAGCGCGGGCGATGCGGACTTTTTCGTCGCGGGTCATCGACGCGCCGGGGCTTTGTTCGCCGTCGCGCAACGTGGTATCGAAAATAATCAATTGGTCTTTCATGAGAACTCCGTTCATGAAACGTTCGGCCTTGGGCCGAGGATACGGAAAAGGGTGATTTTACTTGATAAAGAAGATTGCACGCCCCTCAGGGCAGCAGTCTTAGGGGCAGCCCGGACGGCAAGCGGCTGGCAGCCGGTGTGCGGCTTGCTGTGGGTGCGGGAAACATCGGCCGAATATTCATGCCGCGGCACTATACTGCATTGCCCGGTGGTGCTCAACTGCGGCGGTAAGGAAATATTTGCAGCCACCGCTATCGCTTGGCGACCGCCGCAGGCGCAGCCGAATTCTGCCGGACCACTGTGAAACAAATCACCGAATGGTAGTGGTGTGCGCCACCGACAATCGCGAACTCGGCCGTTACTCTTAATCCACGCTTCAATTGCAGGCTAACGTCGCCGAGTTTAAGCCGAATCTTTCGGTGCCGAAAAATGGCGACGGCTGTTCCTGGTCGAAGCGGGAAACGCGCCGGTACGAAATGCCGTAAGCCGTGACGCCAGGTCGTCACGGAATGGGCTGTGGAAAATGCCGCTCAGGAATTATGGTTTTGATTTTTATAGGTGTTTTTTTGCTGGCGCAACTAATGCATTTACTTGGTCGAGTTCGATCAACAGCCTCGGGAGAGTGTCATGGAAACTATGCATCAAGTTAACGAAATCAACAATCTGCGGATTGTGTTCATCGAAACCCTGAGCCGGCAATTCATTGCCATAACCGGCTGTGGCATTTATGCCTATTTGAATCCGGTTACGATCAACGAATTGTTTAACCAGTATATGGCCAGCAACGTGCCGATCAACGCCTACGCCCGGCAATGCGTCAGAAACGTTGTGGCCTGATCTGGATCGGCGCGCTCAAGCCCTGGAGGAGAATTCGCCGGTTTCGGTGTTGATCTTGATCAGTTCGCCGGACTCGATGTATTCGGGAATTTGCACTTCCAGGCCGGTGGTGAGTTTGGCGGTCTTGGTACGCTTGGTGGCGCTGGAGCCTTTCATCGCCGGCGGGGTTTCGACGATCTGCAATGTCACCGTGGTCGGTAACTGGATGCCGAGCGGCGAGTCCTCCATCAACAGCATGATGATGCCGTCCAGGCCGTCGGTCAGGTATAGGGTTTGGCCTTCCAAATCCTCGGCGGACAGCGCGTATTGGTCGTAAGTCTCGCTGTTCATGAAGTAGTAAGTGTCGCCGTCCTGGTAGGAGAACTGCACGTTGCAACGCGAGCAATCGGCTGCTTTCAGCATGTCGTCGCTTTTGAAGGTTTCGTCCAGCTTCTGCTTGGTTTTCATGTGGTTGAAGCGGATTTTGTACAGCGTCGTTGCGCCGCGCGAGGTGGGATTACGCACATCGATATGTTTGACCACGTACGGCTCGCCGTTGATTTCGATCGCGGTTCCCAGTTTCAGTTCGTTGGCTTTCGGCACTGCTTATTCCTCGTTGAATGTATGGTTTGAAAGGGGTTGCCACCGGTCGCCGACCAAGCCGAGCAGCGGCTGATATTCGATTTTGTAGCGCATTTTACGACAGTCTTCGATCCAAAACCCCAGATAAAGGTAAGGCAAGCCCCATTGCGCGGCGGTTTCGATTTGCCACAAAACCGCATAAACGCCGGGGCTGAACTCGGCGAACTCGGGATCGAAGAAGGTATAGACCGCCGACAGGCCGTCGTCGACGATATCCACCACCGCAACCGCAGCTAAGCGGCCGCCGATCAAAAACTCGACGAAGCGGGTATCGCACCAGCGGCTACCGAGAAAATTCAGATAGTCTTCCGCCGAGACCGGCTCCTTGTCCGGATTGTCGTGGCGAGCCGCCAGGTAACGCCGGTATAAGTCGAAATGGCGCGGATCGAATTCGGCCGGTCTGATGACGCTGCGGGTGTCGGCGTTCCGCTTGCGGCAACGCTTTTGCTTGCGGTCCGGCTTGAACGACGCGACCGGCAGCCGGGTCGGTATGCAGGCTTGGCAGGATGGGCAATAGGGTTTGTAAACGTAATCGCCGCTGCGGCGGAAGCCCAGTGCGATCAGTTGCGAGTAGAGTTGCGGCGTCATCGCCACCGACGGATGCACGAAGCCTGAGCGGGCCTGACGGTCGGGCAGGTAACCGCAGGCGCGTGCGCCGTCCAGCCAGATCGGCAAGCTGCTCATTAGCGCCAGGCCTCGGCCGCAGGCGCTTGGGTACAAAGCCGTTCCAGCAATTCGGCGAAGCGTTGGCGCGGGATTTCTTCGGCGCCGAGGCTGAGCAAATGTTCGCTGCGCACCTGGCAATCGATCAAGCGGTAACCCCAAGCGTTTAAGCGTTCGACCAGATTGACGAACGCGACTTTCGAGGCGTCGGTTTCGCGGTGGAACATCGACTCGCCGAAGAAGACCTGGCCGATGGCCAGGCCGTACAGGCCGCCGGCCAGTTTGCCGTCGCGCCAGGCCTCGCAACTATGGGCGATGCCGAGATGGTGCAGGGTCTGGTAAGCCCGGCGCATGTCGTCGGTGATCCAAGTACCGCCGCTGTCGCTGCGCGGTGCGGCGCAGGCGGCAATCACTTCTTTGAAAGCAGTATCGTAGCGGATCTCGAACCGGCCTTTGCGCAGGGTTTTGGCCAGGCTGCGCGAGACTTGCAAATGTTCCGGAAACAGCACCAGACGCGGGTCCGGCGACCACCACAGGATGGGCTCGCCCGGATTGAACCAAGGAAACGCGCCGTGGCGGTAAGCATTGACGATGCGTTTCGGCGACAGGCAGCCGCCGAAGGCGAGCAGGCCGTTCGGTTCTTTCAGCGCCTTGTGCAGCGGCGGAAATGCCTGCTCGGGATGGTCGGAGTCGAGTAAGGTGAGTTGCATGCGATAAGCCGCGAATTTCAGGTACCGCGGATTATAGACAATTCGGCCCGGCCGGTCTGCGTCCCGGCCGGTGGCAGGCCGGGCTTAGGGGGCTTCCAGTTTGTAGCCGAAACCGCGCACCGTTTTCAGCAGCTTTTGTTCGTAATCGTCGTCGATTTTACGGCGCAACTGGCGGATGTATACGTCGACCACGTTGGTCAGCGGGTCGGCGCTGTAGCCCCAGACCTGCTCCAATATCCGGGTGCGGCTCAGCACTTTGCCGGGCATGCGCATGAAGCACTCCAGCAGTGCGAATTCCTTCGGCGTCAGCTCGATCGGGTTATCGCCGCGCCGCACTTCGTGGGTTTCGCCGTTCAACACCAGGTCGGCGATGCGCAGCTCCTTGGCTTCAGGCTTGATTTCGCCGCCGCGGCGGCGGAGCAGCACTTCGATCCGTGCCAGCAACTCCTCGAAGGCAAACGGTTTGGTCATGTAGTCGTCGGCGCCGGCGCGCAGGCCGGAAACCTTGTCCTGCACCGTGTCGCGGGCGGTCAGCATCAATACCGGCGTGTCGACGCCGCTGCCGCGCAGGCGTTCGCAAATCTGGCGGCCGTTCATATCGGGCAGGCCTAAGTCCAGCACGATCACCTGGAACGAACCTTCGCCGCCCAACGTGATGGCTTCCTGGCCGCTGCGGGCCACTTCCACGGAATAACCTTCCGCCTTCAAACCGCGCTGGACGAAATCGACGATGCGTTCGTCGTCTTCCACCAACAGCACGCGCATGTAGCCGATGCCGCTCAGATTGCCGGATGCTGTGTATTTGTCGCTCATGTCTGGTTAGTCCTATGTGCTCGGCAGCAGCGGTAAGGTCACGGTAAAGGTCGAGCCCGAGTTTTCCCGGCTCTCCACCGCGACGCGACCGCCGTGCGCCTTGGTAATCGATTTTGCCATCGGCAGGCCCAGGCCGGAGCCTTCGTCGCGCGAACTTTGCGCGTTATCGCTGCGGAAGTGGCGTTCGAAAATGCGTTCCAAATCCCCGCTGGGAATGCCGATCCCCCGGTCGGTAAGGCTGAAACTCGCTTCCTTACCCTGCACCCATAAGGCTACCGAAATATGTCCGCCGGGATTTGAGTAGCGGCACGCATTTTCCCCCAAAATAAAAAGCACCTGCCTTAACCGCTGCTTATCGCCGCGTACCCAGACCGGATGCTCCGGCCCCACGAACGATACGCTCAGCGCACGCTCCTCGGCCATGACCTGAAAATCCTCGACCGCATTGCCGACCAACTCTGTCAGATCGACCTTACCCCACTCGAATTGCAGATGGGCGGTTTCGGCGCGAGCTAGAAACAACAAATCGTTGACGTATTTGCCGAGTTGCATCGCCAGTTCGACGATGCGTTGCAGCGCGTCTTTGTATTCTTCGGTGGAGCGGTCTTCGCCGCGCAAGGTGACTTCGGCCTCGCCGCGGATTACCGTAATCGGCGTGCGCAGTTCGTGGCTGATGTCGGCCAAAAATTCGCGGCGGGCTTTGTCCATCCGCTTCAGTTCGTCGTTCAGCAGGTTCAATTCCAAGGTGCGTTCCGCCACCCGTTGTTCCAGTACTGCCCGGCTCTCGCGCAATTTGTTCTGCTGCACCTCGAGTTCTTGCGCCATTTGGTTGAAGTGGCTGGCCAGATAAGCGAATTCGTCGCGGGTGTCGAGTTTGATCCGGTATTCCAGATTGCCGCTGGCGATTTCGTCGGTGCCTTTCATCAAGGCCTGGATCGGCCGGCGGAAGCGGCGCATCAACAGAATGCCGGACATCAGGCTGAATAGCGCGGCGGTCACCGAAGCCAGAATCGCCGTCAGCCGCGACTGGCGGACCAGGCTTTCCAGCTCGCGTTTGGCTTGCTTGGCTTTTTCGCGTTCGGCATCGATTGCGGCATCGATCAGCGGCTGAAATTTGCCGTCGATTTCTTCTTCGGTAAACTTGGTCAACGCTTGCACGGCGTTGGCCAGCTTGCCTTGCAGACGCAAACGCTCCACCTCTTCGAAGCGGTATTCGCTGGCTTCCAGAAAGGCGGTCAAATGCGCGACGCGTTCCAGTTCGGCCGGTTTGTCGACCCAAGCCTCGCCGCCGATCACCGGTTCCTTGACTGCGGTTTCCCTGAGCGCCTGGATCGCCGCCTGCAGCCGCTGCTTCGACGATTCGACGCCGGTCTCCGAATTCGGATTCGCGGTGATCAGCCGGTCCATGCGCTGTTTGAAATGGCGGTAGGCTTCCTGCGATAGCTGTTCGTAATCGTCGAAGGTTTCGTAAGCGGTCTGGCTGTGCTGGAAGTGTAGCGCCATTTCGTCGGCGCCCAGATAGAGGGCCACGCCCAAGCTAAGGACGAAGCCGAACGAAACGAACATGACGATGGCCAGCCGAAACCGAAACATGGCTATTACTTGGCGTCGCCGGTTTCGTCCAATTGTTTTTCCATCGAGCGGATCGCTTCCAGTTTTTCCCGCAGCAGGTGCGATGGGGTTTTTTTCGAGCCGGCCGTTTCCTTCGCATCCAGCACGTTCTGCACCGATTTTTGCTTACGCTCCAACGACGCGATTTTCTTGTTCGCGCTATTGATCCGCTTCAAGGCTTCGGTGTGGATTGCCACCAGCCGGCGGGTACGGTCGTCGGCGTAGCTTTCCGGCGGGATGCCGGCCAGTTCGTCCAGGATTTTCGGAATGTCGCCGCAGGCATCCGACAACAGGCGGCCGGTCATCAATTGCAGGGTTATGGTTTTGTCCGGGGTTTCCTTATGGTGTTTCGCCAGGCCGCGGCAGGTTTCGCTCCGGCCTTGGGCGTTCATTGCCGCCAGATTGGCGCCGAAATCCAGCAAATCCTCGAAGTCGGAATGGACGGTCGGCTCGGCGGCGGCCACCGGCGGCCCCTGGCGCACGTTGGAATCGACTTCGGCGCAGCCGGCGAATAACAGGATCAGCGGCGCCGGCAGCAGCAGGCGCGGGTTGAAAAGCGTCATGGTTGGTTTAAATCTCCCCGTTCAACGGCAATTGCACCCGGATGCGGGCGCCGTGTTGGTCTTGTCGGGCGTCGATGATTTCGACATTGCCCTGGTGGTTGGCGACATATTCCTTGACGATGGCCAGTCCCAGGCCCGGCCCTTCCGGAATGCCTTCGGCCTGAGCGGCCTTGCCGCGGTAGAACGGCTCGAAGGCATGGGCGCGTTCGTCCAGCGGGATGCCGGGGCCTTCGTCCTCAACTTCCAGCTCCATCTGGGTACCGGAGTCGCGCAGCATGATGCGGATTTCGCCTTTCGGCGGCGAAAATTTCACGGCGTTGTCCAGCAACTGCTCGACGATGGCGCGCAGTTGCTGGGCGTTGCCGGAAATATGTACCGGCCGCAGCAACATGCGCATTTCGATGGCTTTGGCCGTGAGCGCCGCTTGAAAATCGGCGACCACCGTCTCCAGCAGTTCCTTCATGTTCAGCGCCTGCTTGGGTTTGGTTTCGCTTTGGCTGCTCAGTTTGCTGTAGCGCAGCAATTCGTCGGAAACGGCTTGCAGTTTGTCGATGTTGGCGTCCAGCTTGCGGACGATGTCTTGCTGGCGCAAATTGCCGTCCAATTCGGCCTCGTCGGCCATTTGCTCGGCGCCGTAACGGATGCCGGCCAGCGGCGCTTCGATTTCGTGGGCGACGTTGTGCATGAATTGCTGTTTCGACGACTCCAGTTCCATCAGCCGGGTACGCAACCATTCCAGGCGGTTGCCGAGAAAGGCCAAATCGGACGGGCCGTGGACGGTAACCGGCTCGTCCAGTTCGCCGGCGCCCAGGCGCCGAATCGACGAGTCCAATTGCCGCATCGAGCGCGAGATCACCAGCAACAACAGCGCAATCGCCGCCGACGATATCGCCAACAGTGCCGCGCCTTTGATCAACAGGCCTTGCTCCAGCGATTCGGACATTTGCCGCAGCTCGTTGAATTCGTGGTCGACGTGGCTTTCGAACTCGCGCGACAGCGTATAAGACGACTCGCGCAAACCTTGAAACGCCTCGTCCAGCGGCAGTTTCAGGTTGTTGTCGCCTTCGGAACCGATGATTTGCTGGTAAATCAGGTTTTCCTTTTCCGACAATTCGTTGACCAGCAACGCGATGCGGTTATCGACCTGCAGTTTCAACAAATCGCTCAGCGCCTGTTTGAACGATGCCCTTACCGTTTCGTAGGACTGCCGTTCGTAAGGCTGGCGCAATTCGGGGTCGGATAGCAGCACGAACAGCTTGGCTTTGCGCTCGATGTCGGACGCCCGCTGCAGCACCAGACGGATGGTTTTGGTCTGTTCGAACACTTGCGAATTCACCGTGCGGCCCAGGGCCGAGGTCTCGCGCATACCAAATGCAGCATACATCACGGCCAGGAACAGCGGGATCACGGCAACGACAAATCCCAGCACGATCAGGGACTTCAAGGACAGCAGATTTTTGAACTTCATCCGTGGCAACAGCGACTGTAAATCCGCAATAGTATAGCTTGGCTGGCAAAATTCGTGACGGACGCGGCAAAATTCCGGGTAGCGGTTAAACCGGCGCAGCCGTTTCCGTTGGTCGGAAAATGTCACGGATTGTCATATCATGGCGTTGACAGGGACGTTTAAGGTGCCGGGGCATGCCCCGGAGGTTGCCATTCGACAAGGATTTGCGATGCCTCAGTCCGTTCTGCCCGCTCTACGCTTACTCGCCGCCGTATCGGCTTTTCCGCTTTTTTTTAGAAAGGTTTTATTGTTCCGACCGGGCGCCGATTTGCCCGGCGCATCGACTCGCCGCACCTGCCCCAACACCGCTTCGACCGCACGCTACGGCGTGGCCGGCGGCCGTTACCTACCCGGTCGGCTATTCCGCTCGAATCGAGGCCGCTGGCGGCTGCCGTCGGCCGCGCTGTTTGCTGCCGGCTTGGCCGCTGCCGCCGAAAGCCTTGCGCTTGGCCAGGAGCCGGACGCGTTACCCTTGGTAAACGCCGGCGGCCAGCCTATGTTGTTGCTCGAACTCGGTAGCGCGGCGACTGTACCGAGCCGCGCTGCCGCCAACCTGCTGAGCGTTGCCGGCCGAGCCCTGCCGGATTCTGAGCCCGGCGTCGCTTGGCAAGTCGAGCCGGACGCCGTCGGTGTGCTGCATCCGGGCTTTGGCGATTGGCGGGCGGCGTTTCGTTTCGATTTGAATCGACCGGTCAACGGAAGCTTTCGCTTCTGGGCGCGTTGGCGCCAGGGCGGCGATCCGGCGGTATGCCGGCAGACTTTCGAAATTTGGGCCGGTCCGGATGCTACGCATCTGGAACGGCGCGGCAGCGTGCAACTGGTTCCCAAAGGTTGGGAGTATGCCTGGTTAAGCAGTGCCGAGCTGATTCGGCTCCAGGCCGGCGACCGCATGATCGAAGTTCGCAACAGCGGCTCCGGCCACGACGCCAAGGTGTTCGATGCGTTTTTGTTGGCTTCGCCCTGGGCGGAATTGCCGACAACCGCCAGTGCCGAGCGGCCGGCTTTATTGCTGGAATTGGGCAAGGCGCCGGCTCTGCTGGAGTTGCCTAAGCCAGCCCATATCGACGCTGTCGCCGGCACCGCGCAGGCCGGCGCCAACACCGGCGCATTGGCCGTCGAGCAAGACGAAGTATTGTTGTTCCATTCCGGTTTCGGCGACTGGAGCGGCAGCTTCCAGTTTCCGCTGCCCGCCACCAGCCAACCCGGCCAATACCGGCTGTGGGCTCGCTACAAAAGCGGCGGTGAGGTGGCGCAAGTCAAACAAAGTTTCACCGTCAAAGCCGGCGCCAAACCCGAAGAACTGGCGGCCCGTGGCGAATTCAGCACAAGCAACGCCACGCCTTGGCAATACCAATGGCTGCCGGCCGCCGACAGCGTGACGCTGCTACCCGGCGACCGCTGGCTGACCATCGAAAACAGCGGCAAAGCCGACGGCGCCAAGGTGTTCGATGCCTTTTTGTTGCAGTTGGATACGCCGCTGGCGGGAGACATGACGCCGGAACAGGCCGGACTCCGCAACCGGTTTTTGGCCTTAACCCGCACCGACGGCAAAGGCCGGCAACGCTTATTGGTGTTGGACGGTCGCGGCGAGCAGGGAGAGCAGTTGTTTCGCGGTCTGGCTGCCGCCGCCGCTCGGTCCGATTGGCAAGACCCGCCGGTGCGTTACCTGATCGGGCCGGCCGCAGAAAGCTTGGCGCGGCAACTGAATCTGCCGTCGTTGCCGGCCGCGGTCGCGACCGATGACCGCGATACCGTGCTGGGCGTGTTGACCCAACCGGCCGACGCGGCCGGCGTGGCAAAATTTCTAGCCGAACCCGACCGAATCGGCTGGATGCCGCCACCGCTAGCCGTGCCGTCACCGGCCCCAACACCGTTGCAAAACGGCGTCCCGGCCGTCTGGCTGGTCGGCGGCCTACAGGACGGGCCGGCCGGCATGTCAGTGTTTGGCTTGGATGCCGAAACTGCATTGCGGCCCAATCCCGAACAAACCTATCCGAGTTTGGAAATGATGGGCGGCAAACTGCGCCAATGGCAGGTGGCACTTACCGCGGCCAACGCCGAAATTACGATTGCGGCCGGCACCGATCACGCGTACGGCTGGTCGCGCGGTACCGGCTATGCCCAGTTGTATCTGCATGCCGAGCGTGCGCTGCAAGCGCAATTGCATTTGCGCCAATCCGGCATTCAAGCCGCAGCGTGGCTGGACGGGCAAGCTTTGAGCTTGGCGGACGCTGCCGAGCCGCCGGCCGGATTGGCGCCAGCAGCCGGTAGCCAAGCCCAGGCCACGTTGCACGGTTTGACGGCCGAAGGCTTGCCGGCAACCGCCAGTCCCGAGCGGCCGCAACCGCCGCAAGTCGCTGCGTTAAACCTGGCGCCCGGCTGGCATAGCCTGTTGCTGAAACTGGTGATGCAGCACGATCAGGGCCAGCGCTTTTACTTCGCCGGGCGGTTCACCGATTTCGGCGGTCAGCCGCTCGAAGGCCTACGCACTCAAACCGCTGACCCCAGCGCCGATTTGGCCTTGAACCAAATCGCCGCCAAACTTAGGCCGCTGATTTTCAACTCTGCGCCGGCCAATCTGCCGCATCCGGGCGAGCCGATCAAGCTGAGTGTCGATCTGCGCTGGCAGCCGATTTTGCAGGAAACCCAACTGGCCGCGCCGCTGCTGCGCTTCCCGGCAAAATTGCGCCTGCGGCTGGTCGACTACGCCGGCAAACCGATCGCCGAACGGGAAATTCGCGGGCTGTTCCCCGGCCGGTTCGCTGCCGATTTCGGCCGACTAAAACAGCCGGGCTACTATGCAGTTTATCCGTCTCTGTATACCGCAGACGGCCGCTTGATCATGCATTACCCGGCCGACGGCTTTAGCGTCGTCGCCGGCAACGCCGCCCAGCAGCAACGCCTGGCGCGGAAGAAAATCTGGAACAACGATTACTACGCCTTCGCCGACGGCGACAAAAGCTTGCGCCAAGCCGGCGATTACTTCGCTTGGCTGGAGCGGATGGGAATTTTTCGCAGCCTCGGCAGCTACCCCGGTTTCGCCGAACAGTATCGGCCGTTATGGGAACAAGCCAAACAGCGCGGCCTGGAAGTATTTGCCGACTCGTCCGGCGATAGCCACTGGCTGAACGACCGGCCGGAAGACGGCCGAAACTTCGTTAACGCCGCGGCCGCTTATACCCGTTTCTTCAAAGCGACAAACGAGATCGACATCCGCCGCGAGCCGGAATGGCAAAAATTGCGCGACCCGGCGCATTGGCTGGAGCGGGCCAAATGGGAATACGAGACGGTTCATAAAGCCCGTAACGACGCCCTTTACCTGGGCGGCAGTCTGGTGCGGCCGGGGGAGGGCGACTGGTTCACGCAAGTGTTGCAACTTGGCTTGGATAATTATCAGGATGCCTGGGACGTGCACGCCTATCCGCAACGGCCGCCGCGTTTCGGCGGGCCGATCGGCAACGGCGAGTTGGAAGACGAGCGCGGCGTGCTGGCGGCTTATGCCCGCCTCGGAAAAACCAACAAACTGCTGTTCTGGTTGGGCGAGACCGGCGCCAAAGCCATGCACGGCTTCAGCGGCCGGCGCTGGCAAGCCGAGCAGGTGGCAAAGATCGTCGCCTGGGCGAATAGCCGCAACGATTACCTGGGCCTGGCCTTCTGCATCGCCCACGAATACGATCTGGCATACGGCCGCTTATGGGATTATTCGCTCGGCCACAAACCCGGCGAAGCGGCGCTTTACACCGCCGGCGCATTGATCGACGGCCTGCCGTACCGGCCGGTGGATACGTATGATGCCAATATTCAGGCCGGTTATTTCGGCGAAACCCTGATGGTTTGGCGCGAGCAAGGCGAGGGAGAATGGCCGTTGCCATTGGACACCAAACAAGCCTGGGTGCTGGTGGACGTGGTCGGCCGGGTCCAGGCCTTGGCTACCGATAGCTCCGGCAACGCGCGCGTGCCGCTTTCCGCCAGCCCGGTCTACATCTTGCCGGCGGCCCAGTACCGCAAGCTGACGGCGGGTTAACGCAGCGCTAAACGGGTTATGTTGGCTTGAGTCGTTGCGAGCGCATCGAAGACGCCGGCCCGCTAGAGTTAGTCGGCGGATTCGGTTCGAAACGGCAATGCGAATTTGAAGACTCCGGCTTCGCGGCGAACCAGATTGCGCAGCCCCAAAGCTTTGAACCGCGGGTCCAGATGCAGGCCTTTTTTATAACGGTCTTCTATTTTTACCGCCGTTTCGTTATCGGCGGGGTAGCGGTTTTTGGACAGGTCCAGTAGGTCGTGCACCAGTTGCAGCGGCAAACTGAATGCCTCCGATTTCGGCGCCACCTGGCCGAATGCGGTATCCAGCCCTGCGCGGCGGATCGATACCGGAATTTTGCTGGTTGTGGCCCGTAAATCGTCCGGATTGGCCACGAACGAAAACAACGCGTCGGCAAAATACAGGCTTGCCGGCTGAATCGGTAAACGAAACAACCGATCCTGCCGGCATTCCAGCTGCAACGGGCTGCCGGCCAGTGCTGCGGCCAACTCCGGCAAGGCAGCCTGCAGCGGGCCGGGCGCGGTTAGTTCGATCCAGCCATAAGCGTGCAAGGCAATACCGGGCTGCAAACTTTTGAAATCGAACCCGCGCGCATGGGCGGCTAAACCCAGCAGAGTCTGCAATTGTTGCCGGCTGAGCGTAACCGGCAGCGGTTTGTCCTTACCCGGTTCTCCGGCGCGAATCGGCTGCCCCGGCTGGATCGGAAAAATGAATACCGGGTTGCCTTGGAGTAAACGGTAGCCGGCGTTGAAACTGTCCGGCAGTTGCTGCAATGCCGCCGCCAAGGCTGCGCGGTCGCCGCCGAAGTCGCGGTACAAAGCCTGGATATACGGGATTTTGCCGTCGTCGCTGGTGCCGCGCTCGATGTCGTCCGGCGTCAGCCACACCAAACGTTCGTCTTCGGCAACGCGTTGCTGCAAATACAGAAAACCTTCCAGCGTCAATTCGATCTGATAAACGTCCAGATAATATTCGGTCAAGGCATGGTTGGGCGCGGCGCCTTGTACTTGCCGATACGGCTGTAGCCGCCGCCACAAGCTAAATTGATAGTGCTCGTCAAACCGTAAGCCGGCTTCTTCGCGCAACTCGCGTTGCAAGGTGGTTGGCAGAGCGTTCAGCACCAGCTCCGAATTCGGCGCTTGCAATACGGCCAGCATTTGGGCCGGATCGGCGGCACCGCCGATGTCGTTTTGATTGGCGCGCCCGCCCGGCAAGCCGTAATCGCCGGCGGTTTTGTCGTGGCGCTTTTGCGTGTCCTCGCGCTGGTAAAACAAAATCCGGCCGTCCAGTTTGATAAGGCTCCAGGCCACATAGATAAACCGAATCGGCTGGGCATTTTGCTCGGCGTGATGTTCGGTTCGCGCGGTTTCCAGCCAACGCAAAACTTCGCGCTGACTGTCCTTACGCTCGTTACCGATGCTGTGGGTATTCCAGAAATTCGCGGCAAACAGGCGGGAATCGGCGTCGCTCATCGCCGTTAAAATCGAGCTTGCCAGCAATTGCGCCGGATAGGATACGAAGCGCCATTCGCCGTTTTGCAGGCTGGTTCTGTCCAATACCGCCAAGGTGTCCAATAGATTTTCCAGCAAACTGAGCGCGGTTTCGGCGGCGTCAGGCTCCACGTATTGGCATAACTCGTTCAGCAGGGCTGAACGTGGCGCCGGGTAAAAAACGCCTTCTTCTTCGGCGAAGCGGGGGAGTTGGAGAAGCAGGGCTTGGATTAACTGGGCTGACATAGCATTGCCCTCAGTCAGAACAGTGCCGCTGTTTTGATTGGCCTGAGTTTTGCCCATCATCTATGCAATCGTTAAAAACCTCATCAACGATAAAAGCGATTATCTCAGCCGTATCTTTGTTATACCTTTTTTCCAAAATTTTTAGTTTTTCAGCATGTTCTTCGTCAAGTTCAAAGGTAATTTTCACAGTTATTACAATTCCCAATCTTGTAATAACAAATTACTCACCCGGCTAAACTCGCGGGTATTATGCGAAATTAATGTCACGTCGTTAGCCAGAGCGATAGCCGCAATCATGAAGTCATTGGCACCAATGGGCGTACCAAGCAAACTCAACTCGCTACGGATTTTGCCGTAAAACTCAGCAGCAATATCGTCAAACGGCAAGGACTGGAAATGCGAACAGAAGTTTTCGACTTTAGCCATACTAGCCACTGGATTTTGGCTTTTCATCGCGCCATACAATAATTCAGCTTTTACCACTGAACACAATACGATTTGTTGAGGCTGACATTGCTCCAGCCGCAGTTTTAATTTTTCTGATCGCTTGTTCAGAAAAACAATACAAGCGTTGCTGTCTAATAAATACTTCATGACAGCGGTTCGATTTCCTTCAACACCGGTTGTTCTGGGCGTTGCAAAGGATCGTCGGCCAAACATCCGTAGTTTTCATTAACAAACGCCAGCCAGTTTTGTTGCTCAATGTTCTGCTTCCGCGGCTGAATAATCACCACTAATTCCACATCTTGATCGGCATATTCAGCAGGTAGCGTCAAGCTGAGTTGGGCGTTGTGTTCAATGTGGGTTGAGAATTGTAGGGTTTTCATGATGTTTTGCCTTATGAAAAACTATGCTGATAAATATGTCTTGCCAGGGTTGGCAAAAAGTCATTCCAATTGGCATCCTCGCGAATGAACTGTTCGGCTACGGCTTCGCGATGCGATTCCAGATAGCGGCGCATGGCTTCGGTGATTAATTCGTCCATATTGGTTACCCAACCTTGATTTACCAAATATTGGGCTTGTTTTAGGAGTTGGTCCGGAATTTGGGCTTGTAGAGTGGTCATTGGTTAGGCCTGAGGAAGCTGCGGCGGTAGATGTGGCTAGAAAACTTTAATAAAAAATCAGACTGGGAATAATCGAAACACTTAAATGTGTAAAATCTTGAGATGTAAACCTGATTTGGATCATTCCTGTTTTCAGCCGCCTTATCTTTTTTATCGTCGTGCTCCGATGTTAAATACCAAAAACAATGGTATAAACCCGTTATGAAAAAATCATCGCCCTTGGTTTTTAATCGTTCCTTGTTGTTCTGAAGATCATGTAATATGTTGTGGACCTTAGTGCGCTTCGTTTTTTCATTGAAATATGAAACATAATGTTTGACTAATGGAATATTTTTCTCCATTATTTTTCGCTTGGAATCTTCAATATTGCCGGTCTCTGTTTCTTTGACGAACAACTCTAACAGATATTCTTCATACCTCTCTGCATTCGATCCTAAATCAAAAATAGCCCGCATATTACAGATAAATAGATAGGCAACGTCTTTTTCAATCAAGTTGGTAAAAATAGAAGTGGAATTATGAGCAATCCAATTTCGTGTCATTTTCATAATCCATGAAAATGCAAACGTTACTTGATCCTCATCTAGCCTTTTAGGCTCAACCGATTCTTCCCATTCGTGAGCCAAAGTCCTGATAAATAGCTTATAGAGAGCAGTCTTATTTTCCGGCTCACGAAGCGGAAGAAAGTTTTCTAAAATATCAATATAATCATCGGCGTCTAAAAAAGCTGATTTTCCTTCGACGCTGAAACTTGAAAAACGCAAATTATTTTTCAACTTCTTTAATTGTTTGCAACCTTCGATAATGCCACGGCGAAGCCGGGAATAAGGACTATTAAAGCAATCACCAACCCATTGCCGAATACTATCATCGGATTTTAAATAGATTTCTGGGGGAGTGATTTTTGCCGCTCTGAACGAAGCCTCAATAGTTTTAGCTTCATTGCCATGATTGGAGAAAAACTGAATGTGTTGTTTGGGGAAGCCAAGCTCGAAAACTAACTTTGCGTAAAGATAAAACCCGGCATTTTTCTTGAGTCTATCGCAGGCTGCAACCTGGTTCCTTTCGTCGTCCGGATCATTACTCGGTGTGTAACCTTCAAATTCTTTAAGTACGCCCAAAACCGATTCATCAATTTCATCGTCTCCATAGGCGGGCAAATCAATGTCCAGAATGATGTAGTCGACATCATTCAATCGAGTATTGATAAAGTTAAGGGCATCCTGAAAAGTCAGCTCCAAAAAGGTGTTGTGCTTTTTTAATGAATCTTTGAGAACGCGTTCCTCGTCGAAGAAGGTATCTGGCGGATAAATACCTCCAAACAATTTATCAGCCGTTCCTTTTATATTTCTTGAATTATCAACCGATGCAAAATCTTCTACCCACAAAAAGTAACTCATTGCTTACCATCCTAGTTTGAAATCAACAGTTCATCCGCCAGGGAAAACTCCACCACAAAGTTGTCGGCAGGGTTCGGTTTAATAAATTCGCTGCCAATTTTACCCGCCAGCGCCGACAAAAACACATGCCCCTTGCCGCTGCCCTTAATGCGTGTACGGTCGTGCCGTGTGCTGGGATTCCGGCATGCCAATACTTGATGACCATCCCGGCTTATCCACTCAAGCACGACGGACTCTTTTTCGCCCGAAGCATAATACTTGAATACGTTGACCAGGAATTCGTTGAGCACGATGGTCAATAGCGACTCGGTAACTTCGTATTCATCGAATCGAATGTCATCACGCTCAAAGCCTAACAGTTCCAACTTGAAAAAGTGCGATTCCAACCAAGCCAGTCTTTGTGCCAGTGTGGCGGACTGGCCCAGTAGTTGTGCATAACTCAGTTCCCAATCTTGTTGCAGCTTTTGCTCCAGTTCTCGACAATTCTCATACCACTGTTTGCTACTTGTCTCCATGTCACATAAACCCTGCGCTTTGGCATAGCGCAGATAATGTTGACGGATAAGGCCCTTTGCGGAAACCGACAACAGATGAAGCAAAACCATATCCAGTACTTTGCTGAATGCCGTTATGAGATTGCCATTGCCTCGACAGTCCTGTTTCAGTCTGTCCTGTAGTTTATCCGCATCGGTGGCGACCAGGCTGAAAATATCCAGCAAGCCGCGCATGGTTTGAGCCGCTTGTCTGTACAATTTTTCCTGATGCTCGTGCTCGGTGTTGTAAATAATCGCATCCAGCGGACTGCGAAATTTGTGGGCGAACATGGCCATGGTTTCTTCGAGTTCACGCTCTTTAGCAAGTAGGTTATTCTTCGCGACCATAGCACTTTGTGAAACGCCATTAAGCGTATCAACCAGCCAGTTAATATTAAATTTTATGCTTTTATAAACTCGATTCTTTTCATATTCTTGTTCATCTATGAAATCCTCATTCCATTCGTTACTTTCAAGTAATTCTAGGTATTTTCCCGCGTAACAGTCTAATTTAATTAATAGTTCTTGAGAGTTGTCTCGAATTTCATCAAGTTTATTTGGATACCAACTAATATCGGACTCAAAGCCATTTATAAAAATTAAGCTCAGATAAGGGGCGTGTGATCTTTTGTATCCTTTACGGAATGCAGTCTTGTAATATTCATAAGCAAGTCTGTGATCTTGTTTGACACCAGAGCCTGTTTGATAAATGTTTCCAAGCAAACAAAATCCCTCCGCAAAATCTGACTCTTTCGATTTAACAGAATATTCCAGTGCTTGAGAAAAAATTGATGCATCAAAACACAACTGAGCGAAAGGATAATAGGCTGCCTCAAAATCAGATTCAGCTGCCTTTTTAAGCCAATTAAATGCCTTATCCAAGTCATGCTTTTCATGAGCGATTGGGAATACGATGTTTTTGTCCCTAATTGAGAAATCATCAAATATGCCAGCCAACCAATATTCTTTGTAACGCTCATCAATAAAATCCATTTTTTGTTTCACATCTTCCGGCAAATAAAACCACGCCAAGGTAAATTGCGCTTTGGGTTCGGTTTCGGCCAGTTGTTTCAATTGATCCAGATCGGCGGGCAGTTTCAGTGTCATGGTGTTTTCCTGTGAGTTTGGCATCGGTTTATTGCGGCTGCGCTTAGCGATCCAGAAAATCAATTTTGACCGGAACATTGAGTTCGTTGCCGATTTCCTGCAACAAACTGGCGGCGTTGGCTCTGTTGACGTGGGTGGTGATGTACCAACCGTTACACGGTGTTTGCGCTTGGTAGCCATTGGCAGGTTGTCGGGCCAATAGTGGAATCGAGGTGATTTTTTTGTTCAAGCGGGCCACTCGTTCCAGACCGAATACTTTTAACGCTTCGACAAAGGTACGGTTGATATTGGGTTCCAACACGGTTTTACCGCCGATGCGGACCCGAATCAAACCGCTGGGTTTGCGAGTACGGTGTTTGTGGCGACGGGAGTTGGTTCGGACAACCGAGGTTGGCGCGCTGGCCGTGTCGAATTGATCCAGGCAGTTATGCAATGCGTTTTCCAACGCCTGCAAGCGCTGACAATTTTCAACGTTGGCGGTCACCAGCGCAAAATTGCCGGCCATGCTGGCCTCGGCAATCGCCAGTTTCAAATCGTCGCCGGCTTGACCGATGGCGGCAAATAGTTGGTTGAATTGGTGGTTGACGGTTTCGGGCAGTCTGTTCATGGCGCTGTTCTCCTGAGCAAGGTGGGCGGCACGGGCTCTGCCGCCGCCGCGTTCAATGTCTGTTATTTAGTCGGTTTGGCCTTGCGCTGTGTAGCGCTGTGTCCGGCCGTCTGTAGTTGCGGCGTAGTATCCGGGAAAGTTTTGGCCTTGTAATGGGAGAACTGTGGGAGTTTTTTCGGCGGCGAATATCGGCACAGGCCGGAAACGGTTGGAAAAACGGTTGCGGATTTTCCGGCCGCGGCGGGCAGGGCAAAGATCGGTGGTCGGCGTTACTCAGCCTTGGTTCGACGCCGCCAGCCCGCGCCGCTGCTCCCACAACACCCGGCCGCAGTAAAGCAAGGCCGTAATCATCAATACGGCGCCGGTCAGTTGCGCCGCGTTGGCCAAGCGATGGTCCTGCGCCAACAGGCCGAATTCGGTCAGCAAGTATTCCCAGTCGTGAAAACCGTAGGGCGCGGAATGGCCAAAGTTGCCGCCCAATAGCGGCAGTTGGCCGGCGCGGGCGTCGTTGATATAGGGCGCGATGTCCAGAAAATTTTCGCCTATCCACCATAAACACAAGCCGGCGCCGAATGGGTCGCGGGTTTTTAACAACAGCGTCAGCAGGCAGACGGTCGGCATCAGCAGTTGGCCGAGCGTGCCGCCCAGCGAGGCGACGAATTGGCCGAACGGGCGGAAGATTACGTGGCCGGCTTCGTGAAACGGCAGGTTGACCAAATGCAAAAACGATTCGCCGGCGGCATTGGCGGCGATGCCGGGAGCGATCAGCAGCCAGCTCCACAGTACAAAGCCCGGTAACAGCAGGCAGCGGCCCAGAAACACGGCCGAGTTATCGCGGTAGGCGTCGCCGCCGAGCAGCGAGTCCGGCGCCGGGGCTATTACGACGGTCGCTTGCGGGCGTGGCGTTGCCGGCGCCTGCGGGTCGGCGTGGTATTTATAGTATTTGGCAAAGACGATGCCGCAGTGCGGGCAGATTGCAGCCGCAGGCGCTACCTCGCGATTGCATTTTGGGCAGTGTTTCATCAACGGGCTCCGTTTCAGTGAAGTGCGGCAGCTATCGGCCTGCTGCCGATAACCTTAGCAGCCGGGCCGGGATTTTTAAGCCGAACCGGCGCTAATTCGCCGACGACAACGGATCGCCAGCCGGCTTTAGCAGCGGCAGCAGGGTATGCGGGGCGCTTTGGGAGCCGGGTTAACGCCGGTCGGCGCGCTTATCCAACTCTAATTTCCCTCTCATCTCTTCTTAATTGAACCCCCAGGTTTCCTCTCATTTTGCGCCGGTAATCTTTGTACCCAAGCCGGCCGCTGCAGAATCGCACGGTCGGCAAGCAGGTTGAGGATGCCAAGGATGGCGTCCTTAAGTCTTCGGAACTAGACGCAACAGGGGGAACGCCGCTATGCCGCTCGGCTTCGGAAATATTTTCAACGGACTCTTTCGCCAATACGGCCACACTGTGATTCTGCTTTTGCGGATCGTCGACGTGGCGATGCTGTTAGCCGCGGCTTGGGCGGCGCATTTTTTCTGGCTGCGCGAATACGCGGTCGATCAACACTATCGGATCGTCACCGCGCTGGGCGTGCTCGGCGCCATCATTTTCTTCGAAATCGGCCAAGTTTACCGGCCCTGGCGCAACGACGCGATGCGCGGCGAAGTGGCGCGCATCGTTCGGGCCTGGCTGTTGGCGTTGTTGGCGGTGGTTTCCATCGTATTCCTGGTTCGGTTACATGTCTGGTTCGGTTCCAGTTACCGTTGGATTGCCTCCTGGGGTGTGCTGGGCTTGGTCTGCGTATTGGCTGCGCGCTCGGTAATGTCGCAGATTTTGCGTTGGTTGCGGTCCCGGGGTTGGTCGCAGGGCAAAATCATCATGGTCGGCTTGAATCAAATGGCCGTGGCCGCAGCGCGGCAGTTGAACCAGTCGCCTTGGGCCGGCTTACAGGCGGTGGGTTACGTCGACGACCGCACCGGCAACCGCCAGGCGTTGAACGCCGACGGCTTGCCGCACTTGGGTGCGCTGGCCGATTTGCCGGCGCTGATCGACCGCTACGGTGTCGACGAAGTCTGGGTGGCCTATCAAGGCGAGTCGCTGACCGAACGCGCCCAATACCAGTTGCGGCATTTGCCGGTCAGCATCCGGCTGCTGATCGATTGCTTTGCCTTCAAACAAAGCAAATTCCTGAGCCTGAACACGGTGGCCGGCATCCCGACCCTGGATTTTTCGGTGTCGCCGCTGCACGGCGTCAACCGCTACATCAAGGAAGCCGAAGACCGTTTGCTGGCCTTGGTTTTACTGCTGCTGATCAGTCCGCTGATGTTGCTGATCGGCGTCGGCGTCAAGTTGAGTTCGCCCGGTCCGGTGTTTTATCGTCAGGTCAGGGTGGGCTGGAACAACCGCAAATTTACCATGCTGAAATTCCGCTCGATGCCGGTCGGCGTCGAGTCCAAAACCGGTGCGGTTTGGGCTAAACCCGGCGAGAATCGGGCCACGCCGTTCGGTAGCTTCCTGCGCAAAACCAGCCTGGACGAACTGCCGCAATTGCTCAACGTGTTGCGCGGCGACATGTCCTTGGTCGGGCCGCGCCCGGAACGGCCGGATTTCGTCGAAGTGTTCAAGGAACAAGTCCCCAATTACATGAAAAAACACATGGTCAAGGCCGGCATCACCGGCTGGGCTCAAGTCAACGGCTGGCGCGGCGATACCGATTTGCATCGGCGCATCGAGCACGACTTGTATTACATCCAGAACTGGTCGTTGTGGTTCGATATCGAGATCGCTTTCCGCACCGTGCTGACCGGTTTTATCCACAAAAACGCTTATTAAGGAATCCTTTGCATGTTCAGATTGCTTCCTATTGTGTTGGCCTTAATCCTGCCGGGTTGTTTTCTGGCGCCGGGCATGGACATGGAGACGGACAGTAACGGCTTGACCGAAATCGAATTGCCGGCGCGCAAGGATGGTCGGCTGGTGAAGGAGAAAGTCCGCGTCGTGCCGATCACCGCCGACTTGATCATCGAGAAAGACACGGCGCGGCAACAAGCGGTCGGCCAATTGCTGCCGGTGGACAACAGCAAAACCAGCTACCGGATCGGCCCGCAGGATCGCCTGCAAATCACCGTCTGGGAGCACCCGGAACTGAACGATCCCGGCGGCGAGAAAATTCTGCCGGAGATGGCCGGCAAGGTAGTCGACGACAACGGCGATCTGTATTACCCCTATGTCGGCACGCTTCACGTCGGCGGCAAAACCATTCCGGAAGTGCGCGCGGAATTGACCCGGGAATTGTCGCGTTATTTCAAGAAGGTCAAACTCGACATTCGGGTGTTGTCGTTCCAGGCACACCGGGTGGCGGTGGTCGGCGAAGTAAAACAGCCCGGCATCTTGGCGATGAACGAAACCCCGCTGACGGTGGCCGAGGCGATCAGCCGCGCCGGCGGCGCCACCAAGGATTCCGATATGAACAACGTTGCGCTGGCCCGAGACGGCAAACTCTACAAACTGGATGTGCAAGCGCTGTACGAGAAAGGCCTGACCACGCAGAACGTACTATTGAAAGACGGCGACGTGCTGAACGTCGGCGACCAGAAAGACAGCAAAGTCTACGTGATGGGCGAGGTCGGCCGGCAGCAGGCGGTACAGATTAACAAAGGCCGGATGAGTCTGGCGCAAGCGTTGGCCGAAGCCTACGGCGTCGATTTCAATACCTCGCGCCCCGGCGACGTCTACGTGGTGCGCGCCGGCGATATGCAGCCGGAGATTTTCCAACTGAATGCCGAATCGCCCGATGCGATGATTCTGGCCGAGCAATTTCCGCTGCAGGCGCACGACACCCTGTTCGTCGGTACCGCCGGCGTTACCCAATGGTCGCGGGTGTTGAACCAGATCCTGCCCGGCTCGTTCACCGCGATCATGTCGCAAGCGGCGTTGATGGGGATGTAGTGATTAGCTTCCTCTAGGGGATCGCGGGGGATTATTTGCATAAATCTGCCCTAGCCCCTCTTTTCCAAAGAGGGGAATTCAGTGTTAACAGCGAATGGATTATCAAAACTATGGTTCCACACAATGAAGCCACTCCGGTCTTGGCCTTGCCGAATCCAAGCCGCCTGCAAGAGCAGAGCGTCAGCATTCGCGACTACGTGGATTTGCTGGTCGAAGGCCGAAAAACCATTCTTGTCGCCGTGGCCACGGTCTTGACTCTGGCGCTGGCGTACTTGGTGTTGGCGCCGCGCACCTACAAGGCCGACGCATTGCTGCGCATCGATAAGAATAAAGCGTTATTGGTGGCCAATTTGCGCGGCGACAATAACCAGACCCCGGCCGAAGCGGAAAGTCCGCGGGCGCAGCGCGAGGTGGAGATTCTGCGTTCGCGGTCGGTGCTGGGTAAGGTGGTGGATAACTTGAATTTGGCAATCGAAATCCAACCGTATTACTTCCCGTTGATCGGCGAAACTCTGGCGCGCCGCCACGACAGGCACGACGGCGTTGCCGGCGCCTGGTGGGGCTTCGGCCGCTGGGCCTGGGGCGGCGAGCGGGTCAAAGTGGCCGCGTTCGAAGTGCCGGACCGTTATCTGGAAAAAGAATTCACGCTGATTGCGCTGGAGCACGGCCGTTATCGGCTATTGGCGCCCAACGGCGACGAATTGCTGGCCGGCGAAGTCGGCCAGGTGGTGACGGCCGAAGTCGGCGAGAAAACCCCGGTCGCCATTAAGATCGAGGCGCTGGACGCCCATCCCGGCACCCATTTCGAGTTGGTGCGGCGCACCGCGTTGTCGGCCATCGAAACGTTGCAGAAAGCCTTTGCCGTCAAGGAAGTGTCGAAAGATACCGACATCTTGAGCGTGGAGTTGAAAGGCCGCGACCCGGAGCAGTTGGCTAAATCGGTCAACGACATCGCGGCGATTTACGTCAATGCCACCGTCAATTGGGAGTCGGCGGAGGCCTCGCAAAAGCTGGCCTTCCTGGAAAGCCAGTTGCCGGTGGTCAAAGAGCGGCTGGAGAAGGCCGAGCAGGGCTTGAGCGCCTACCGCCAACAGCACGGTGCGGTGGATATTTCCGCCGAGGCCGAAATTCTGTTGAAGCAGGCGTCGGATATGGAAACCCTGAGCATCCAGCTCAAGCAAAAATACGACGAGCAAAGCCAACGGCTGGAATCCGAACATCCGGACATGATCGCCACCAACGCCCAGATCAAGCGGGTCAATAACAAATTGGCGGCCCTGGAAAAGCGGATCAAGGACTTGCCGAAAACCCAGCAAAACATGGTCAGCCTGTCGCGCGACGTGCAGGTCAATACCGAACTGTATACCTCGTTGCTGAACAGCGCCCAGGAGCAGCGCATCGCCGCCGCCGGCTCGTTGGGCAACTCGCGCATCGTCGATTTCGCGGTGGTTCCGGAAAAGCCTTACTGGCCGAAACCCGGTTTGCTGTTGGCCATCGCCACGCTGCTGGGCCTGAGCCTGGGGTCGGCACTGATCTTTCTGCGCCACTCGCTGCAACGCCACGACAATTATCCGGCCTTGCTGGAATACCAGGTCGGGCTGCCGATGTTTGCCGCCATCCCGCACAGTAAAAAGCAGCGCAAATTGGGGCGCCTACTCGGCCGCGACAAGGACGGCGGCATCCTGGCCAGCCAGGACCCGCTGGATATCTCGGTCGAATCGTTGCGCGGCCTGCGCACGACCCTGGAAGCCACGTTGGCCAGCCGGGAAAGCAAGGTAATCATGGTCAGCAGTCCGGCGCCGGGCATGGGTAAATCCTTCGTCAGCTCCAATTTGGCCGCTTTGCTGGCCAGCATCAAAAAACGGGTGTTGGTGATCGACGCCGACATGCGCAACGGCCGCCTGCACGATACCTTCGGCATCGGCAAGCAGCCCGGCTTGTCCGATTTGTTGGCCGGCCGCGCCACGCTGGGCGAGGTCATCGTCAGTCTGCCCGAGATCGGTATCGATCTGATCCCGCGCGGCAATATGGTGTTGAATCCGGCCGAGTTGCTGGTTTTGGGCGAGTTGAGCGAGACCTTGCGCCAGTTGCAGAGTTTTTACAACCATATCGTGATCGACTCGCCGCCGATTTTGGGCGCCACCGACGCGGCAATCCTGGGCAAGCATGCCGACGCCACGTTTCTGGTAGTTAAGGAAGGGCGTTATACCGCGCAGGAATTGGAAGTCAGCGCCCGCCGCTTCCAGCAGGTCGGCATCAACCCGAACGGCTTCATCATCAACGACATGAAACAAGGTTCCTCGTATTACCCGTATTACGGTTACGCCTACCAGCGCGCCGACCAGGAGCCGGCTGCGGCCGGCGGCTGGAGCGACAAATACCATGCCGTGGGCGATTGGCTGAGCAAACAGTTGGAGCGGGAATGGCAGCCGGCCGCCGCCGAGTCGGACGAACGGGGTTAATCCGGTTATGGTTTTGAGGCTGGAGAAAGATCTGCCGCTGCTGTTGTTCGGCTTGGTTTGTACCTCGACTGTCGCCTCGTTGCCGCAGGTGCAGTCGGCCTGGGCCGGCATCAAGGAAGTCTACGGCGAACAGGAGATGGGCTTGCGTTTGCTGCGCGAAGCGATGCTGGCGCTGTTGGTTTGCTACGCCTGGGCCGAACCGCGTTTGCGCAACGGCATCTTCAGCGGTCCGATTCCGGCCTTTCTCAGTTTAATAGCCGCCTACGTCCTGTGCGAAATCGGCTACGCCGTCTATCTGGATTTGCCGTTGATCGTGCCGATGACCGGGCTCAGAATTTTCGAATATTTGCCGCTGGCTTTGATCGGCTTCGTCTGCGGTCGCCGCGGCGTGGCCGATTGGGTCATCGGCCGCTTCGCCCATTGCTTGCGTTACTACTTGCTGCTGCAGGCCGGCTTGGCCTTGGCCCAGGCCTTGTGGGCGCCGCCGTTGTTCGGCGTGTCGATGTTGGGCGGCGGCCGGCCGTTCGGTACTTTCGTCAGCCCGAACCTGTTCGGCGCGGCGATGGCGACTTGCGCGCTGGTATTCGCCGTGGTGCCGGGCATGCGCCGTTGGCTGGGGCTCAGCGTGTTGCTGGCTTTGTTGAGCGGCTCGCGTACCGCGTTTCTGAGCGGGTTGCTGGTGGTGTTTTTCCGGGTCTACGCCGCGCTGCGGCCGCGCGACCGCTGGGCCTTGTGGATGCCGGCGCCGATGTTGGCGGTTGGCGCGTTGATCCTGGCTTCCAGTCCTTTGTTGAGCGGCCGCGACGACGCCGATCCGACCGAGGACGGCCGCATCGCCTTGTGGCAACGGGTGTTCGCCAACCATGTGCAGGATGCCGCCGATTTGCTGTTCGGTTGGGGCTTGGGCTTGAGTTCGAATACCGTCAACCTGTTGTTCGGCGCCGAGCATTTTCCCGGCCAGTTCGATTCCGACAGCCTGTATTTGTTTTTACTGAACGGTTACGGCCTGATCGGTTTGTTGGCCTATCTGGGTTTGCTATGGGCAACGACAAGGACGTCGGCCCACCCCGGCAAAGGCTTGGTCGCGGCCTTTATTTTCGTCGCCGGCTTGACCTTCAATTTGTGGGAGTACTTTCCGCAGAATGCGGTACTGATGTTTTTGTGGGGCGCGATGTTGGGGCATAGCCGCCATCCCTTCGCTCTGGCGCAACCGAACGGCCAACCGCAACCGGCGAGGTTTTATGGTTAAGCGTACGCTGGTCCGGCTGCGGCAATCGCGTCTGTGCGGCGACGCGTTCTGGGCGTTGCTCGGGCAACTGGCCTCGGCGCTGGCGCTGTTGCTAGGTACCAGATTGTTGACCGAGCGGGTGGCGCCGGACGTCTACGGCGAAGTCGCGCTATTGAGCGGTTGGGTCGCACTCGGCGTCGCGGCCTTTTCCTACCCGTTCATTTGCGCCGGCATGCGTTTGTTGCCGGAATGCGCCGGTCCGGCCCAACGCAGCCAACTGCAGCGGGCCGTCGCCGGCCTGACCGGACAAGCGACCTTGCTGGCGCTGGGCTTGTTGTTGGCCGGCGGCGGCTGTTACGCCTACCTGTACCGGGCGCCGGCGGCGCCGTTCCTGCTGGCCGGGGCATTGTTGGCGGTTACGGTCTGGCGCGAATTCGGCGTGCAACTGGCAATCGGCGGCCGCCACCAGCGCCGCGCCGCGTTGTGGCAAACCGGCGACAGCCTGCTGCGGCCGGCGCTGGCCGTGGCCGCGGTTGGCTATCTGGGCGCGCAGGTCGAGTCGATTTTGGCGGCTTATGCCGCGGCGACCTTGCTGTCCAATCTGCTTTGGTGCCGGTTAGGCGCCGAATCCGCGGCCGGCGAATTATCGTCAACCGATGTGCGCCGCTTTGTTGGCAAGGTTTGGCGTTACGCCTGGCCTTTGCTGCCGATGGAACTGGTGTTCTGGCTGAACGGCGTTGGCGACCGTTATGCAATCGCTTACTTGCTGAGTGCCGCCGATGTCGGCCTATACGCGGCTGGCTATACCCTGGTCAACGAAGCCTTCAACCGCAGCGCCATGGTGTTGCTACGCACCTTTCAACCGGCTTATTTCCAAGCTTTCTCGGCCGGCGAGCGCCGCCGCGCCCATGCGGTGTTGCGTTTATGGCTGTATTGCTTGCTGGCCGGCGGCGGTTTGGGGCTGCTGGCGTTGCCGTGGTTGGGCGATTGGCTGGTGGCGCTGTTATTGGCGGAGCCCTATCGCCCGGTCGCGGCGCTGTTGCCGGCCATCGGCAGTGGCTGTTTGCTGCACGCTCTGGGTACGCTGTGGGCGCAACCGCTGTTGGCGGAAAAGCGCACGCGGGTCTTGTTGAAGGGACGCTTGTGCGGGGCTCTGGCCGCGATCACCGCTTTACCGTTACTGATCCTGCAATACGGTTTGCCCGGTGCGGCTTGGGCCAACCCGGTCTATTTCGGTATCGAGGCCCTGGTACTGGCTTTGCTGGCCAAACCGTGGCGGCTGCGCGACGGCGAATCGCTGCCGGCCGAGGCGGAACCGACCGCCGCAGTGCCGCTACGAGCGCCGGCCTGATACGAATTTTTTTGATATTCAACCCTTACGATTTACGGCGGATGCCTGTGAAAACGATGACTTATGCCAGCATGGCTCACCAGACTTACGGCGAACTGTTGCACCATTGCGTCGCCTGCGGCGGAGAACGCATCCGCTTTTGGCGGCACAAACACTACCAGTACACGGCCGGCGCCGATGCCGAAGAATTTCGGATTTACCGCTGCCAAGTTTGTGGCACCGGCTTTCTGAATCAGCCGCCGCATCGGGAGTGGTTACAGCAGATTTATCGACATTCCGGTCAGGCCTTGACCGCCGAGATCGGTTTGGACGAAGTGCTGCGGCGCGAGCGGCTGTATCCGAATTGCAAGGTGGATGCCAAACGCATCGCCCACTATGCCGACCGCTACAACGCCACGTTGAATTACCGGGCGCTGGATATCGGTTCCGGATTCGGGTTTTACACCCGGGCTTTGCGCCTGCTGGGTTACCGCACCGTCAGCATCAATCCCGGCGCCTACGAAAATAAAGTGTTCGAGCAAATGAACGGCGACCAGCCGTTGCCGATCATGTTCGAAGAGTTTCGCAGCGAAGAGCGCTTTGGCGTCGTCGTCATGTCGCAGGTGTTGGAACACTTGCTGGAGCCGGAGCTGGCGCTGCGCAAGGTGGCGGGCCTGTTGGACACCGGCGGCGTGCTGGCTTGTGCCGTGCCGAATTACGCGTCGTTTTTGGTCAAGCTGCTGGGCGCCAACGAAAACGCCTGTTTGTGGGTGCCGGAGCACGTCAATTTCTTTACCGAACAAGGCTTGCGCAGCTTATTCGAGCGTAACGGTTTGCAAGTGGTGAAAACCGAACAGATCACCCGGGTGCCGTTCGATGCCTTGTCCCGACGCTTGGGCGCCAAGGGCAAGTGGGGCGAGCTGTTGAACGGTTTGGTCAAATACGCGCAAATTCCGTTCAACGGCCTGATGAATTTGTTTGGCATGGGAATTTACCTGAACGTTTACGCGGTCAAGGCCGCGGCCGAGTGAGGTGCCTATGTTGACCGTCGTGATCTTGGCTTGTAACGAAGCGGCGAATTTGCCGCGTTGTCTGGCGGCGATTCCGGAGCGTTATCCGATTGTCGTGGTCGATTCCGGCAGCAGCGACGACACCGTCGCCATCGCCGAGCGCCGCGGCTGCCGGGTGTTTCACAATCCCTGGCCGGGCTTTGCCGAGCAACGCAATTTTGCGCTGCAGCAGTGCGCTATCGAGACGCCGTGGGTGTTGTTCGTCGATGCCGACGAAATTTATCCGCCGTTGTTTTACCAGCAATTCGATGCCGAATGGGCCACCTCGCGCGATATGGACGTGTTGATGGTGCCGTCGGTGTTGTATCTGCGCGGCAAACGCTTGAAATACGCGCCGGGTTATCCGATCTACCATCCGCGGCTGGTGCGGCGGGAAACGGTCGGTTTCGTCCGTAACCATACCGGCCACGGCGAGGCGGTGTTGGCAAGCAGCCGGGTGGCGACGGCCGATATCGCCTATCAACATTATTTTTATCACGGCGAGATCGTGGCCTGGATGCACAAGCACGTCGGCAAGGCGGCGCAGGAAATCGAGCTGCAACCGACCGCCGGCGCCTTGATGACCGCGCGCGGCCGGATCAGCGTCTGGCTGGGCCGCTGCTGGCTGCGGATTCCGGCACGGTTTGCTTACCACTACCTGTTGCGCGGCGGTTTTCTGGACGGTGCGGCCGGTCTGGAGTTTGCGCTGATGTTTACCTGGTACGAGGCGACGATTTACTTGCAAGCCAAGGCCGGACACTGGGCGGAGCCTTCGGCATGACGGTGTCGTTGATTCTGGCGACCCTGGGGCGGGACTGGCAGGTCGCCGAGTTTTTGCGCTCGCTGCAGGCGCAGAGTTACCGGGATTTCGAACTGATCGTCATCGACCAGAACCGGGACGGCAAAATCGACGCAATCATGGATCGGTTTGGGCCGGAGTTGGCGATCAGGCACGTCAAAGTCGATTTCACCGGCAACGCCCGTGCCCGCGATTACGGTATTGCGCTGGCGCAAGGCGAAATCGTCGCCTTTCCGGACGACGATTGCTGCTACGCAGCCGACGTGTTGCAGAAGGTCGTCGCCGAATTCGCGCGGCGGCCGGAGCTGGCGATATTGGTCGGGGCGTCTTACGACGCCGACACCCGCCGCTTCAGCATCGGCGTCAACAGCCGCAAGGCGCGTTATTTCTCGCGCTTGGCCATGCTGGGGGTCGAGTTTACCCAGTTTTTTGCCGTCGCTCGGCTGGAACTCAGCCAGTTTTATCTGGACCACGATTTCGGCATCGGCGCCAAATACGCCGGCGGCGAAGGTTTCGAAATGCTGTACCGATTGTTACGCGCCGGCGCCAAAGCCTTTTATACGCCGGAAATCCGCATCTACCATCCGGACAAGGACCATTACCGCCTGGGCAACGCGCGGATGTTGATGTACTCGACCGGTATCGGCGCTTATATCCGCAAATTCGCCAATCAGCGCGATTGGTTCATCGCTTATTACATCGCCAGAAAAATGCTGCTGGCGCCGGTTTTGAAAATGCTGCTGGCGGTTTTGTGCGGCAACCGCGCCAAGCTGGCGTACTGGTATTACAGCCTGGTCGGCGTCTGGCGCGGATTTTTTGCTTACCGCAACAGCGGTTGCCTTTAGTTCGAGGAGAATAGGATGGATGTGGGAATAGTTGCGACGCACGTGCCGCCGGCCAAAGGCTACGGCGGCGTATCGGTGACTTGCGGCGTGTTGACCCAGGCCTGGGCCGAGCGCGGCCACCGTATGGCTTTGGTGGCGTCCGACGAGTCGATTTCCGGCCGCTTGCACGCCGAAGACGTGCAATTGGGCGACACGGTCGACGTGCGGCTTTACCGCTGCTACGGCTGGCGACGCTGGGGCTTCGGTTTGGGGGCGATACCGGCGATTTGGCGGTTGTGCCGGCAAGCGCCGCGGCTTTACATTCACGGCATCGCCACCTGGCCCTCGACCTTGGCGGCCTGGTTTTGTCTGCTATTGCGGCGGCCGTTCATCGTTGCCGTGCACGGCGGCCTGATGCCGGAACACGTGGCGCTAATCAAACGCCGCAAGCCGCACAAATGGCTGTTTTACCGCTGGCTGACATTCCCGACCTTACGCCGGGCCGTTGCCGTGCATTGCACCAGCGATACCGAAGCCGAGGGCGTCCGCACCGCGTTGGCCGGCGGCGGGCGAATTTTGTTAGTGCCGAACGGCATCGACAGCCGGGCCTTCCGGGTCGCGGATTATCCGGCGCAGGCCGGCTTGCAATTATGTTTTCTGGGCCACGTGCAACAGGAGAAAGGCATCAATGGCTTTATTCGCGCCTGGTTGCAAACCCGGCGCAGCGGCGATCGTTTGGTTGTGGCCGGCCGCAGCGTCGACGGCGCTTATTTCGACGAGTTTTTGCAATTGGTAGCGGAAGCCGACGGCGCAATCGAGTACCGGGGTTATCTGGCGGCCGACGAAGTCAAGCAATTGCTGGCGCAAAGCCATTTTCTAGTCTTGCCGTCGGGTCTGGAACAGGCCGGCGGCATGCGCGAGAATTTCGGTAACGTCGTCGCCGAAGCCTTGGCCTGCGGCCGGCCGGCCCTGGTCGCCAAAGGTTTGGCCTGGGATCACCTGTCTCAGATCGGCGCCGGTTGGGTGTTCGAACGCGACCACGCTGCCGTTTGCCAGGTGTTGCGCGCGGCGCAGGCGATCGACGCCGAAGGCTGGCGGCAGATGTCGCAATCCGCGCGGCGCCATGCCGAACAAGCGCTGGATGCCGTGTCGCTGGGCGACCGGGTCTGGCAGGCGTTGACGGAACCGGCCGAATTCGGCCCGGTTGCTAGTTTGGCGGAGCAGCGCACATGAGCAAAGTGGGACTGATCGTACCGACGCTGAATGCCGGCGCGATGTGGCCGGATTGGCTGCAAGCGCTTGCCGGCCAAACTCGCAAGCCCGACTATCTATTGTTGATCGATTCGTCGTCCGATGACGCGACCGCCGAACTGGCGCGGGCGGCCGGTTTCGAAGTGAAAACCATCGCCCGCCAAGACTTCAATCACGGCGGTACCCGCCAATTCGGCGTCGACTATCTGGCCGATGCCGAGATTCTGCTGTTTCTGACCCAGGACGCCTTGCTGGCCGATGCCGAGGCCTTGGCCAATTTACTGGCGGCCTTCGCCGATCCCGAAGTCGGTGCCGCCTATGGCCGGCAGTTGCCGCATGTCGGCGCCGGTGCCATAGGCGCCCACGCCCGCCTGTTCAATTACCCGGCGCACAGCCAAGTGCGCAGCCTGGCCGACCGCGACCGCTTCGGCATTAAGACCGTGTTCATCTCCAATTCCTTTGCCGGCTACCGGCGCAGCGCGTTGTTGCAAGCCGGCGGTTTTCCGCGGCATACCGTAATGAACGAAGATACCTTCGCCGCCGGAAAGATGCTGTTGCACGGTTGGAAATTGCAATATTGCGCCGATGCCAGGGTATTCCATTCCCACGATTACGGTTTTGCCGACGAATTTAGACGCTATTTCGATATCGGCGTGTTTCATAACCGGGCGGCGTGGCTGCAGCAGACTTTCGGCGGTGCGGCCGGCGAGGGCAAACGCTTCGTCGGGTCCGAAATGCGTTATTTGTTTCGGCATGCGCCGGCATTGCTGCCTTCCGCGATGCTGCGGACCTTACTGAAGTGGCTGGGTTATCACATCGGGCGTTCCTGCCACCGGCGTTTGCCGGCCGGCGTCAACCGCTATTTCAGCTTGCACCGGGCCTACTGGTCCGCTTCATTTTCCTCATCCGCGCCGCCCGGCGCGGACTGATTTCGCAATATCCGCTTCAAGCCCAGGCCCGGCAAGGCCTGCGGCTCTAGTAAATTTTCCGCTTCCGACGGGCTTTTTTGCTTGAAAAATACCGTTTCTTAATGATTCCTTAATGAAAATTGCAGGTTTTCTTTAATCTTGGCCCTGTAGCTTACGAGGCGCTATCGCGATTTATCGGCAGAACTACAGGCAACTAGCTGAATGGAAAACATAATTCCCCGGCACGGCGCTTCGGCAAAACCGTTTCGTAGCGTTACAATGACGCCAGAAAGTTAGCGTCTGGATCTAAGGGATTTAATTAATTTTGTTATGGAGTTTCAACTTGATTTCTGAAAAGCATTCTTTCGACAACTGTTTTGAGGTTTTTTTAGCTGATACGCCGGAAAGCAAGCGAATCCACTACAACCTCCGCTATCAAGTCTACTGCGACGAGCTCGGCTACGAAGACAAGGAGCTGTTCCCGCAACAATTGGAATTCGACGAGTGGGACCAACACGCCGAGCATTTCATGGTCCGCCACCGTTACACCGGCCAATGGCTGGGCGCATTGCGGGTGGTCAGTCCGCATCGGCAGCGCTTCCCGTTTGAGGAAAAATGCGAAGCGGACCAGCCGCTGGACGACGCCGATTACCGCGGCGCCATCGAAATTTCCCGACTGTGCGTGTTGCGCGAGGCTCGGCGCTTCGCTCCCCGCATCCTCAGCCAAACCGAGCCCGATCCGGCAAGCAACGTCAAATACCTGAACACCTTACGCCAGCAAAGCCGTAGCATCATGTGGGGCCTGTACCGCGCCGCCGTCGATTATTCGGTGGAGCAAGGCATCAAGCATTGGTTCATTCTGGTCGCGCCGGCCTTGGCCTATGCGGTGAAAAAACAGGGCTTCGAAATGCATCAGGTGGCGGAACCGTGCGAACATCGAGGTCTGCGCACGCCTTACCGGCTGGATGTCGACCACATTTTGCAAAATCCGCTGTGGCAAGAGGATTACCAGCTCAACTACCGTCGTTATTCCGAGCTCGAACAAGGTAATTACGCCGTCCGCCAGCGGGCATAAGCGGCGGCCGTTCGCTCGGCCGAGAGAGGCCAACTGCCTATCTGGCTATGCCGGCGCCGATCCAATCAGCGCCGGCATAAGCATGTCCAGCACTGAAAATCTTGGAAACTGAGCGAACGCGAAGCGAAGATTTTTAGTCCCCGATAGCCTTAGAGCCGGGTGGGTTTTCGCAACGAAAAGGACGAATCGGGGTCGCCGAAGGCAGAAGCGGCCGCGTAATTTTGTCGACTTTTTCTGGCAGGAGGCCCGAAAAAATCTTTCGGCAAAAATAGCGACTCTCCTAGCGGCTGGTCAGCAGCGCGCAAAATTCCGCTTCCGCTAGCGGTTGGCCGAACCAATAGCCCTGGGCTTCGTCGCAGCCGTTTTGCAGCAGGTAGGCGGATTGCTGTTCGGTCTCGACGCCTTCGGCAACCACCTTCAAGCCCAGGCTGTGCCCCAGCGCGATGATGGCTTTCAAAATCGCGGCGTCGGTGGATTCGTGTTCCAGGTTGCCGACGAACGCCTTATCGATCTTCAAGCGGTCCACCGGAAAGTCCTTCAGGTAGGCCATGCTGGAATAGCCGGTGCCGAAATCGTCGATGGCCAGGGTCAAGCCCAACGCTTTCAGGCCGTGCAGAGTTTTGATGAATTGCGGCGTGTCGTGCGCCAGGCAGGATTCGGTGATTTCCAGTTCCACCGTGTGCGCGGCGACTTGGGTGGCGGCCAGCGTGGCGGCGATGGTGCCGATCAAATCGCGCTGGCGAAATTGGCGCGGCGACACGTTGACCGCAACCGGCAGCGGCCGGCCCAGGATTTGTTGGAAGCGGTTGGCGGCCAGACAGGCTTGTTGCAGTACCCAGCGGCCGATTTGCTCGATTTGGCCGGTTTCTTCGGCGATCGGAATAAAACTCAGCGGCGAAACTAAATTGCCGTCGGGCGGCTGCCAACGAATCAGGGCTTCGGCGCCGCAAATCCGGCCGCTGGCCAATTCGATTTTGGGTTGGTAATACAGCAGAAATTCTTCGTTCTCGATGGCGTGGCGCAGCCGGTACTCTATCGCCATGCGTTCGGTCAAAACCTGGTTCAACTCGCGGGTATAAAACTGGAAATTGTTGCGGCCGAGTTGTTTGGCTTTGTACATCGCCGAATCGGCATGCTTCAGTAGCGTGCCGGCCTCCTGGCCGTCGCCGGGATAGACACTGATGCCGATGCTGCAGGATACGACGAATTCCAGGCCGTCGATGGTGCAGGGCGTCGCCACCGCCGCCAGAATCCGCTGCATGCTGTGGCTGATGTCTTCGATCTTATGCAGGCTGCACAGCAGTAGCACGAACTCGTCGCCGCCCAGCCTGACCACCGTATCCGAGTCGCGCACGCACTGCGCCAGGCGTTCCGCCATCACCACCAACAGCGAATCGCCGACATGGTGGCCCATGCTGTCGTTGATGAATTTGAACTGGTCCAGATCGACGAAGGCCACCGCCAGAATATTGCCGTAGCGGGCGGCGAAATTGATGGACTGTTTTAGCCGGTCGGACAACACGGTGCGGTTGGGCAGCCCGGTCAGCATGTCGTGGGTGGCCTGGTATTCGATTTGTTGCTCGTAATATTTGCGTTCCGAGATATCTTCGACCGTGCCTTCGTAAAACAACAGCCGGCCGTCGCGGTCGCGCACTTCGCGGGCGTTCTCGGTGATCCAGATGATGTCGCCGTTTTTGCGGTAGACCTGGGCTTCGAAATTACGCACTTCGCCGTTGGCTTGCATGATGGCGATGTACTCGCCGCGTTTTTCCGGGTCGACGTAGAGCTGGCGTTGAATATCGGAAATGCTGTTGCGCAAATCCTGAGTCGATGCGTAACCGTAGATGCGGGCCAGAGCCGGGTTGAAATCCAGGTATTGGCCGCTCGGCGTGGTCTGGTAAATCCCTTCGATGGCGTTTTCGAAAATCGAGCGGTAACGGGCTTCGGCGTCGCGGGCCGCTTGCTCGCTTTGTTTGCGCGCCGTCACGTCCTGAATGAAACCTTCCAGCGCCACCAGTTCGCCGTGGTCGTTGAACAGCGGAAATCCGCTTTCCTGGACCCAGTGGACGCTGCCGTCGGCATGGACGATACGGTATTCCAGATCGAACTTTTTCCGGGCGTGGGCGGCTTTTTCGATCAATCTTCGCACCCAAAGGCGGTCTTCGGCCAGCGTCAATTCCTCGTAGGAAATGCGTTTGTTGAACAGCAATTCCTCCGACGAGTAGCCGGTCAGCGCCCGGCAACCTTCGCTGACGAAGACCATGGTCCAGTCGGCATCCAGCAAGCAGCAATACACCATGCCTTGTAGATTGCTCATCAGCATGCTGAGCATACGTTCGCGGTCTTGCAGCAGCGCGCGCAGTTTCGGGTTCAGGCATGGCGAGAAGTCGGACGCGGCGGAAAGTTTGGAGTTGGCTGGCATGAAGGGGATCGTTGAATAAACTAACCAGGAGTTAAGCACATTTCGTACCCGCTGCCGATTGGCGGGAACCGCCGCCGGTGCCGGACGCGGAGGCGGCGGCAATTTGCACGCCAGCGGCGCGGTCGTGCCTGGTTCTAGTGCCTGGGACCTAATTTTGGGCAAACCGGGTTGGTCCGGCTTGGTGCGGTATGCGCCGGCTTGGTGCGCTACGAGTTGGGGGTGAGACGGGTTTCGCAAAAAATGGCTGGCATTGGCGCTGGTACGAATCCTGCTATTAGACCTGCGCCGGGGCGTTGCAAATTAGCGGCCGCGGTTTCGCATCCGCTAACTTCGCAGGGATTAAGCCACATGAATGCACTGATCGAGAAACATACGCCCAAGCTACTGAACGCAATGGTCGACGTCAGAAATTTCGAAACGCGTCTGGCGCAACTGAACGACTGGTGGGGAAAAATCACGTTGATCGGCAAGATCAACAGCCACAATGTGGCGCCGACCATTCTGGACGATATGGCGCGTACGCAAAGCAAATTCGGCGAATTGCAGCGCAAACTGACCCATAACCTGCTGGTGGAGAACGTGCAGAAACTGGTGCTGGACAATGCCTCGAAAGCGCAGGTGGCGATCGATCTGCTGGTGCGAAATTTGTTCGAGCGCACCGCCGACGTCGGCTTTCTGGCCACCGACGACGATATCCGGGTGTTTTTGGCTCAGGCCGAGCCGGAGCCGGAACAAGTCCGCTGCATCGAAAACCGTTTGCGCGAATACGTGAAAAAGTACAGCGTTTACGACGAAATCGCCATTTTCGATGCGCAGGGCCGGTTGCGGGCGCATTTGGACCCGGATAACCGGATCGAAGGCAGCGACCCGCTGGTGGCGGAGACCTTGCACAGCGACCGCGATTATCTGGAAACCTTCCGTTACAGTGTGTTGCAAGCCGAACGTTGCCGCTCGCTGATTTATTCCTGCAAGATCACCGAAACCGACCAAAAGAACTCCCGGGTGTTGGGCGTGCTGTGCCTGTGTTTTCGCTTCGAAGACGAAATGCGCGGCATATTCGCCGATTTGTTGGCGGCGGGCGACCGCGGCATCATTGCCATCCTGGATGCGGAGCGGCGGGTCATCGCTAGCAGCAACGAGCAATTGCTGCCGGTGGATACCCGCTTCCCGCGTAGCGAGGCGGTCGGCTTGGTCAATTTTCAGGGCCAGGATTACATCGTCAATACCCGGCCCGGTAACGGCTATCAGGGATACTACGGCCTGGGTTGGCGCGGGCAGATGATGACGCGGCTGGATTTTGCTTTCGGCCGCGCTGGCGGCGAGCAGGGTGGTGCCGACTACAGCGAGATCATCGGCCAGTCGGACAGTTTTCCGCCGGAATTAAAGAAAATCCACAAAGCGTCTGTCGATATCAACGCCGATTTGGGGCTGCTGGTGTTGAACGGCAAAATCGCCTCCGCCCGCCAGAATGCGGCCGAATTCATGCCGGTGCTGGAAGCGATCAAACAGATCGGCACCGATATTGCCGGCATTTTTGCGGCTTCAGTGAACAGCCTGCAGGAAGTCACGGTGATGTCGTCGCACCTGAACAACGCCGGTTTTTTAGCGTCGCTCGCCGTCAACATCATGGACCGTAACCTTTACGAACGGGCCAACGATTGCCGCTGGTGGGCCTTGACTTCGGCTTTCCGCCGCAATCTGGCCAAAACCGAAACCACTGCTGCCGAGAAGCGGCAAATGTGCGAAATCCTGGCTTATATCAACGCGCTGTACACGGTCTATACCAACCTGTACCTGTACGATGCCCACGGCGAGATTGTCGCGGTGTCGGATGCAACGCAAACGGCGTTGATCGGCAGCAAGGCCGACGAAGCCAGCGGCTGCAGAACCGTATTGAACAATGCCGACAGTCAGCATTACGGGGTTTCCGATTTCGTGCCGAGCCGCTTCTATCAAGGCCGCCACACCTATATTTATAACGCCGCCGTGACCGATCCGGCAGGCAACGGCCGGGTGGTGGGCGGTATCGGCATTGTGTTCGACAGCGAACCGCAATTCAGCGCCATGCTGCGGGAGATCCTACCCAAAGAAACCGGCGGCGCGCCGCTGAAAAACAGTTTTGCCGCGTTTACCGATCGCCAGGGCCGAATTTTGGGGCTTGCCAACCATGGCCATTATCGGGTCGGCGAACGTTTGCCGCTGGACGATAGCCACTTTGCTTTGAAAAACGGCCAAACCAGCTCGTCGCTGCTGCGCCACGAGGGAGCGAATTATGTGTTAGGGATTGCGGCCGGGAAGGGCTACCGCGAATACAAAACCGCGGATGGTTACTGCAACGATGTGCTGGCCTTCGTGTTCATACCGCTATAACCCGGAGCTAGCCGCGCAGGTGGAAGCGGTAGTGGCATTGTTCGAGGGAGGGGGCTGCGTAAATGAGTCAGTGGCGCTAATGTGTCCGTTTTAGCTATCTCCAACCTAAACCGAAGCAGCAAGAGCACCACCGGAGCCAAGTTACCTTGCAACTCGGCATAGTCAAGCCGAGACGGTTTTTCGGGTGGGGATGGCGGCGATCGCCTTCGGATGCGCTTCGAGGGATACAGTCTTGACCGGACGCCAACCCCGTGCTAACCAGCTTACCGCGGGCTCGGACACAGTCAATGCCGGGCGAAACGCAAAAAAAACCGGACGGACGCCGTATGGCGTTCGCCCGACTGGAGGTTGCTGTTACCGCTGACTAAAAAAATTCGCTATCCGGGGGCAGGACGGGTTCGGCTCAGCCGGCGTCGTCACGGCTGCCGGCTCGGTCGATCCGGTTAATGCCGTGGCCTCTGCCGCCGGCGCATTGGCCGTAGCCAAAAACAAGCCTATGACGATGAACAGCAGGCTGATCGCGCAGCGTTTCAACTCGTGCCAGCAGGCCGTTAGCAGTTTGGAAGGGTTCATTTGCGTGCTCCTGGTGGTTTTTGTCGTTGGCCGCCGGCGTGGGCGGCTCTCACAGGCAAGCGTTTTTGACCGGCCGCAGGCGAGGCATTTCGACTTTGCGCGCCAGGTTTTGCCGGTAAATTTCCAGCGCTTCACTACGCATTTGTTCGCAGAATGCGCATAAAGCCTCGCCGTCGCTGTACAGGCGTTGTTCGTGTTGGGACAAGCTGTCGCCGCATCTGTCGCAATAATGGGGAAGGCGTAATCTGTTCATGGCAATCGGCTCCCGTTCGGTCTGGTTGGATTAAACGACGTTTGTCGTCGTTAGGTAAGAGAACTATTTCACTTATGGCAAATCCCGGGCCAAATAACCTAGTTGCCGGCTTTGTTTTTATAAATTATTGAATATGTTTGTATTTTTTGGTTTTTGCGGGGCGTTTGCCCGGCTGGCGGCGGACGGAACCGGCCAAACTCGTTACTATTATTCGTAGCGGTTACGACATTTCGTAAATATTGGCGGCAGATGGCGCATTGCCGCGGCCCGGCGTTGCGGCTGAGGCCGGCAGTTACGAAATAGCGTCAACCTCAGCTTGAAATGTGATACATTTCGCTAAATTTCGACCCGGACTTGTACTTTCAACCAATAGCAATCTAGCCAGGCTTCTTTCGGCAGAGAACCCAACATGCGGCGACGACACCGTTCAGCGAAATTTTTCCGTAAGCTGCGTACGCTTGCCGCGGTGATTAATGGCCTTGCATTGACCTGTACCGCGGCGCAAGCGGCCGGGCTCGGCCACGCCGGCCACGCCGCGAGTGGCGATGCCAGCATGCTGCCGGGCGATTTGCTGTTGTTTCCGGATTTGACCGGTATCGTCCGCTACGACCAGGAACCGCAAAAGAAGCTCAGTACCGGCGACGTGATCCCGGCGATCAACGTGTTTTACACCACCGATTACCAGCGCTTCCGTTTTCTCGGCGAATGGCTGGTCAGCAGCAAAACCCATAATCTGGAACGGTTTCAACTCGGCCTGCATATCGGCGACGAATCCACTCTGTGGCTAGGGCGGTTTCATAACCCGATCGGCTATTGGAATATGCAATTCCACCACGGCGCGTTTTTGCAGTCCACGATCAGCCGGCCCGGCATCATGGCCTTCGAAACTGCCGGCGGCGTGATTCCGAACCATCTGACCGGTTTTCTGTGGGAAGGCGTGCACCAGCTCGACGAGGGCGGGGTTTATTACACGATAGGTGCCGGCGCCGGCCCGCAAATCAACCGCGGCCTGGAAGCCTTCAATCTGGTGGAGCCGGCTGGCTCGCACCGGCCGGCCGCCTCGTTCCGCCTCGGTTACCAGCCGGTCAGCTTCGGCGTCGACGAGTACGGCATCTCCGGCGCTTACAACCAGATCCATTCCGACGAATTGGCGGTCAACAACGTCACCCAATACGTTGCGACCGCCTACGCCAACCACCAGATCGATGCGGTAACGCTGCTCAGCGAACTGGTTTACGTCAATAACCGGCTGGAAAACCCGCACGGCGGCACCAAGAACGACGATTTCCTCAGCGCCTACGGCCAGGTGGAATGGGAGGTGATGCCGCGCTGGACCCTGGTCGGCCGGGTGGAAGGTACGTTCGGCGCCAACCACGATCCCTATCTGGCGATGTTCCCCAAATTCGTCGACGACCGTTTCATGGGCGCCGTGCGCTATAAAGTCAATAACAACATGGCGTTGAAGGTCGAAGCTTCGCGCGACCATTTGCGCGACGACCATTTCGGCGTCGTCATGTTTCAATGGAGCGCGGTATTTCCATGAGACGGTTGCGCGGCCTGTGCCTGTTCGGTTTGCTGTTTGTGCTCGGCGTACAAAGCCTGAAGGCGGTTACCAGACAATCGCTGGTGCTGGTCACCGGCACCGCGTCGTCGGTACCGGCGTTGACGGTGCAGGAAGCCAGAAAACTGTTTCTGGGCGTACCGTTGGAGAAGGGCGGCGAACGGCCGGTGCCGTTGCTGAACGTCAGCGACCCGTTGATTTACGAAGTATTTCTGCAAAAAGTGGCGTTCATGTCGGCGAATGCCTACGAAAACCAGACCATTTCCGTCGTGTTCCGCCTGGGCGGCAAACGGCCGGAAAGCTACAGCGATTTGAAGGATTTGCTGGCGGCATTGCAACAACATCCCGGCACCGTGACCTACTTATGGGAAGACCAGGTGCGGGCCAATCAAGGTATCAAAGCGGTTAACGTGTTATGGCAGGGAGCGGCGGAATGAGGCGGTTTTTTCATAGTTTCAACGGACGCATGATTTTGGCGGTGGTCGGTATCCACCTGTTGTTGGTGCCGGTGTTGTTGTTCGGCATTTACCGGGTGATCAAGCCCAGCGTGGAAGAACAATTCGTCAATTTCGTCCGCTCCGACGCGCTGTTGTTCGGCAATTTGATCGCGCCGCGGTTGGGCGGCGGCAAGAGCCGGGAATTGCAGGAATTGTTGGGCGAGTTTTTATTGAACGGCCGCCTGGCTTACGCCGACATCGTCAGCGAAAGCGGCGAATTGCACGCCGATGTCGAACTCAACGCCAAGCAGCAATTCCAGGAAGACTTTTTCTTCGGCGAGCACGGCGACGACATTTACTTCCTGGCCGTGCCGGTCGCCAAGCCCAGCGACGGTTCGCTGGCGATATTGCGGTTGGGCTACGACGAGCGCCAGGTGCGCCACGACATCGTCGTCATTTACCAGCGTAGCGCCTACTTCGTCGCGATTTATCTGGGCTTGTCGCTATTGGTGGTCGGTTTGTTCGGCCGCCGCTTGGTCAGTCCGTTGGAGCGTTTGCGCGACGAAGCCGAGCAAATCGCCGCCGGCAACCACACCCGCCAATTCAGTTCCGGCACCAAGATCAGCGAAGTGCTGGCCTTGACCGAACATCTGGAAAAAATGCGCCAGGCCTTGGTGTCGGCCCGCGACGCGGCGCTGCAGGCTGCCGGCGCCAAGACCGAATTTCTGGCCAACATGAGCCACGAGATTCGCACGCCGATGAACGGCATCATGGGCATGATCGGTTTAGCGCTGCGCACCGATTTGACGCCACAGCAGCGCGAGTTCTTGTCGATGGCCAACAGTTCGGCCGATGCCTTGCTGCGCATCGTCAACGACATTCTGGATTTTTCCAAGATCGACGCCCGCAAGCTGGAACTGGACAACGCGCCGTTCAAATTGCGGGAAAGCCTGGGCGACACGCTGAAGCTGCTGGCCGGCCATTCCCACGAAAAAGGCCTGGAATTGATGCTGCGCATCGACCCGGAAACCCCGGACGACCTGATGGGCGATATCGGCCGCTTGAACCAGGTCATCATCAACCTGGTCGGCAATGCGATCAAATTTACCCAGCACGGCGAGATCGTGTTGCAGGTCAAACCCGAGGCGGTCAACGACGACCGGGTGCGGCTGCATTTCTCCGTGCAGGATACCGGCATCGGCATCCCGCGCGACAAACAGCAATTGATTTTCGAAGCCTTCGCCCAGATCGACGCCTCGTCCACCCGCAAATTCGGCGGTACCGGCCTGGGCTTGTCGATCTCGTCGCGGCTGGTCGAACTGATGGGCGGCCAGTTGTGGCTGGAAAGCGAAGAACACAAAGGCAGCACCTTCTATTTCAGCGCCTGGTTCGACCGCCATAGCCGGAGCGACGCCGAAGCCGCCGCGCCGGCCTTGATCGACGTTAAAGGGCTGCCGGTGTTGATCGTCGACGACAACAACATCAATCTGCGCGTGTTCGAGGAAATTCTGCACCATTGGGGCATGGCCCCGACCACGGTCGACAGCGGCGAGGCGGCGATCGAGGCCTTGCAGCGCATGGCCGAAACCGGCGGCACTTATTCTTTGATTTTGCTCGATGCGATGATGCCGATCATGGACGGCTTTATGGTGGCGAAAATGATCCGAGAAGACCCGCGGCTGGAGCCGGTGACCATCATGATGCTGTCGTCGGCCGACCGCCCCGACGACTCGGAACGCTGCCGCGATCTGGGTATTAATCTGTACGTGCGCAAGCCGGTCAAGCACTCCGAGTTGTGGCATGCGATCCAGTCGGCGCTGGGCAAGGCCGAAAGCCGTTCGGCCGAGCGCGGGCCGCTGGTATTGGCGAAACCGCCGAAATTACTGAATATTCTGTTGGCCGAAGATAACCCGGTGAACCAGTTCATGGCCGTGGCCTTGCTGGAAGAGCGCGGCCATACGGTGCAAGTCGCCAACAACGGCCAGGAAGTGCTGGATATTTTGCAGCGCGACCAATTCGATTTGATCCTGATGGACGTGCAAATGCCGGTGATGGACGGCTTCCAGGCCACCGAAGCGATCCGCGCCGCGGAAGCGCAAACTCAAAAACACCAGCGTATCGTGGCGATGACGGCCCACGCCTTGAAGGGCGACCGCGAACGTTGTCTGGCCGCCGGCATGGACGATTACATAGCCAAACCGGTGCAGGAACAGGAATTACTAGCGACTGTGGAGTGTTGGAATATGGCGGCGGCAGAACTGGAACACCAAAGCGGCGCTGCGGCGCCGGCAGCGCCGGTACTGGAATGGCAGGAGGCTCTCAACCGGGTGCGCGGCCGCAGCCAGTTGCTAGCCAAGATGATGTCGCTGTTTCTGGAGCAGGCGTCCGGTTTGCTGGACGATGCGGCTGAGGCGATCAGACGCCGCGACGGCGAAGCCCTGCGCCTGTCGGCGCATACCTTGAAGGGCTCGGCCAACAGCATCGGCGCCTTCGAATTCGGCAAGATCGCCCAGCGCATCGAATCCTCGGGCCTGGAAGCCGCTTACGAGGATGCCGGCGCCGATTTGGTCTTGCTGCGCGCGGCGATGCTGCGCCTGGAACCCGAAATCCAAACTTTCCTGGCCGAGAATAGCGTATGACAATGTCCGCCCGGTCCGACGCCAAACCCACCATCCTGATGGTGGACGACAATCCGGTCAATCTGGAAGAGCTGGCGTTTTTATTGAACGACGCCGGTTTCGACGTGCTACGCGCAGAGACCGGCGAAACCGCGCTGGAACTGGCGAAAAGCCGGCAGCCGGACTTGGTGCTGCTGGACGTGCTGATGCCGGGTGTGGACGGCTTCACCACCTGCGCCACGTTGAAAAGCCACCCGGCCACGCGCGAGATTCCGGTGCTGTTCATGACGGCGCTGGCCGATACCGCCAACAAGGTACAGGGTTTCCACGTCGGCGCGGTCGATTACATCACCAAGCCGTTCCAGTACGAGGAAGTTATCGCCCGGGTGCAAACCCATTTGACCTTGCAAAAGCTCAAATCGGAGCTGCAGGAAAAGGAGCAGCGCCTGTCGCGCATCTTCGAGAACGCGATGGACGCGATCCTGGCATTGGACCAGGACGGCCGAATTACCATGTTCAATGCCGCCGCCGAGCAAATGTTCCTCCGCAAAGCCGCAGACACCATCGGCCGCGCTGTAGACCGCTTCCTGTCGCCGGAGTTGTACAAGACCGTGACCAATTTCCGTGCCGGCGTGCCGGCCAAGCAGGCGATCTGGATTTCCGAGGGCATGACCGCCCGCCGCGGCGACGACAGCGAATTCCCGATCGAAGCCACCATATCGCGGGTGGAATCGTCCGGCCAACAGCTTTACATCCTGATTCTGCGCGACATCAACGAACGCAAGGCGCGGGAACAGGCCGAAGCCGAATGCCATACCCTACGCGGCATCAATTCCTATCTGCAGGAAGAGGTTTTGGCCAGCCGCGACGGCGAGGAATTGATCGGCAATTCGGCCGGCCTGCGCCAGGCGATGGCGTTGGTCAAGCAGGTGGCGGCGACCGATGCGACGGTATTGATCACCGGCGAAACCGGTACCGGTAAGGAGTTGATTGCGCGGGCGATCCATAATCTGAGCGGGCGCAAGGACAAGACGCTGGTGAAATTGAACTGCGCGACGATTCCGGAAAATCTGGCCGAGAGCGAATTGTTCGGCCACGAAAAAGGCGCCTTCACCGGCGCGATCAACCGCAAACTGGGCCGGTTCGAATTGGCCAACGGCGGAACCCTGTTTTTGGACGAGATCGGCGAACTGCCGCTGGAAATGCAGGCCAAACTGCTGCGCGTGTTGCAGGAGGGCGAATATGAACGGGTCGGCGGCACTCAAACCCTGAAATGCGACGTGCGCGTCATCGCCGCTACCCACCGCGATCTGGCCCAGTTTTCCCAAGAGGGCCGGTTCCGCGCCGACTTGTATTACCGGATGAACGTATTTCCGATCCATTTGCCGCCGCTGCGCGAGCGCAAGGAAGATATTCCGCATCTGGTGCGGCATTTCATCAACAAATACGCGGCCAAGTTCGGCAAGAAAATTACGACGATTCCGGAACGGTTGATGTCGGACATGCAAAGCTACATCTGGCCCGGCAATATCCGCGAGTTGCAGCACATCATCGAGCGGGCCGTAATTCTGACCAATGGCTCGCAACTCGCCAACGTCGAATGCGTGCACGCCACCGCGAGCGCGGGGGCGCAAGCCGCAGGGCCGATCCTGACGTTGGACGAAGCCGAAAGGCAGCATATTTTGAAAGCGCTGGAAGCCACCTCTTGGCGCATCGCCGGCAACCAGGGCGCCGCCAAAATCCTCGGTGTGCCATCGACCACGTTACGTTCGCGGATGGAGCGCTTGGGCATCAGCAAGCCGGTCTGAGCGGGCTTGCGCTCGGCGGTCCGGCAGCAGCCAAATTAATGAAAACTGCCCGACGCATAACGGGCATTCTTCCCAAGGCAGAATGGCCGCCGTTGCCGATAATGCCGGTTTTAACTATTACCGGTATTTAGCATGCGCCAGATCATATACGCCCTCGGACTCACCCTGCTGTGCAGCCAAGCTCAGGCCCACGGCCCCACCCCGCAAAAAGCCAAGGAAAGCGTGACGATTCAAGCCCCGGTCGCCAAGGTCTGGGAGGCAGTGAAAAACTTCGACGATATCGGCAATTGGCATCCGGATTTGAAGGCGGCCGAGGGCGACGGTAAAAACCAGTCCGGCGGCACCCGCAAACTGACCTTCCAAAACGGTGAAAGCATCGTCGAAGAACTCGACTACTACAACGAGGCCGAACACGAATACAGCTACCGGCTGAAAACCGAAAACGTCAAAGCTTTTCCGACCAGCTCCCATACCGTCGACTTGAAAGTCGGCCACGGCGACAGCGCCGACTCCAGCGTCGTCACGCTGAAAAGCCGCTTCTACCGCGGCGACACCGGCAACACGCCGCCCGACAACCTGAACGACGCCGCCGCCGTCGAGGCCATGACCCGGTTTTTCAAAGACGGCTTGAACGGGTTGAAGGGGAAGTTGGAGAAGTAGGGGGATTTTTTCGCCTGTCGGCTCGGTTGTGTCGCTGACGCGACTGTTTTATTTTAAAGTCGGGTCTCGGCCCGACAGCCGAGATACTTTCTTTTGCGTGGCCAAAAGAAAGTATCCAAAGAAAAGGCCACCCCGATGCCGCTTAGCTCACTCGGCACATCCATGTGCCTCGCCCTTCGGGTGCGATGCATGCAAATCGGCTATCCTGCCGATTTGTCCTGCGCGCCGAAGGGCTTGAGCGGGGTTTTCGGAAGGGCTTTCCTAGCCCTCCGAAAACGCGCGGCATCCCTGCCGCGCCCCTGTCGGGCCGATCCGCCCAAACCCTCCGGTGCTCGGCGCGGCATAAGGGGATTAATGCCTTCGCGGTAGATTAGCAGGTTGGTGAAAAACTCTTTTTTGAGACTATATTAATGATTAAATAAAAAATGGCACTAAATCATGCCCAGCTTGTTAGATAGGCTATTTTGATATCGCATTAATAAAGCTCTTTCTAGCGTCGGTCACTGACTTAAAGCCAGGAAAAACATTCAATATTGTATTGTCGATATCTATATAACGGAACGAACCTGACCGAGAGTGGTAAAAGCCAATTGAATCAATTTCAAAAAAATCCAGTTCCGGATCGTATAATAACGCGTATGTGAGCAGTTGCCTCAGGTTCTTAATCGTTGTGTTATTTTTGCTGGTCTTTATCTCAGTCAAAACTTTTTTGTCTTTATGGTGAATAATGCAATCAAAATCTGCTCCGCCAACGAATATGCTGTTATTGAATTCATTGTCACCATTCACAAGTTTAGCTCCGTAAAGCTGTCCGCAAGCATTCAGTAAGTTTTCTCTGAATCGCCGGATGATATTCGCTATGTCGTTGTAATAATAGTCGCCGCCATATTTTTCTATAAACCCTTCCAGATTTTCTTTTAATTGCTCGTTAATATCCGCTATGTCGCAATTTCTAATCATTTTATCGCTTATTTTACGATAAGCGAAATCAAATGGTAGGCTCCCTGAACGATAATAACCGTCCAAGATAGTAAGTGCAGTTGCAGAGTATATTGCTGCTTGGCTTGCGGGATGTTCACCACAAAGATGCCATTTGCCAATTAAAAAATATCCTTTAATAGTGTTATTACTTGATGGACTGCGTACTGCATTCATTGCAATAGTGTTTTGAAAATCTAATTTATTTCCGTTCGCGGCATATCGTATTAAGTAATCAACAACAGTTCCTATAAACTTGAAGCCTGCGGGTGGGATTTCCGGGCCTATAGGCAGAATAATGGGCAGATTGCTTTGTAGGTATTTGTTATACCTTGAAAGCTGTTCTGTGTTTTGATTTTCATAAAACCACTTACGAAGAGCGCTATTTTTGTCGTTTAGCTCGGAGGTGCAGGACATATATTTACTTTGGCTTCCACCTTCTTAAGTTGGAATCCGTAATGAGTTTTGTAAGCTGGTATGTATTTCAACGCGGGAGCGTGGGAACGAGAATATTGGTTTGTTATATATTTTTACCGCTGATTTTTGCTAGCTTCGCTAAATGCTCAAGTTCTTCATTTTGAGAATTTTTCTCCAATTGTTTTTTAACTTGGGCAGAGTTAATTTCTGATATGAAATCAATATATGTTTGCTTCACCCCTCTGTTATTTGAAGCCAAAATGTTGAATTACCAGAAGCTATTTGCATTGCTTGTATAGCTTCAGTTACGAAATAACCTTTAGCAATCAATTGATAGAAAGTTGAATATGCTACAGCGGTGTCAGACCAAAGAGGCTTTTCTGCATTAGCCACTATTGCATAGTACGGATGCTGCTGGTTTTCAGTGGTCATTGTCATTATTATTCTCTGATAGTCTTCGCAACAAGACAAGCATAAAATTAGACTTTTACTTAGCGCATAGTTTATTGGTCTTAATAATTCGGCTAATTCTTTCTAAGTAAGAATTTGATCGCTAGAAAGCTGTATACCGTAGGAAAAGCCGTGCGCACTTATATACAATATTGGTATTAAATCATGATTTGCCTCCATTTCTTCTTTAAGACAAATTTTAAGCGCAGCCTCAAAATATTCGTAATTTATTGTGGTTTTAGCTGAGCATGAAATTCTATTCAGATTCGCGGCTTGTTTGATAATTTTGCCTTCACTTCTACGATGGTATAAATCAACTGGTGAAGGAGGGTCTATGACAAATACAAAATACTTAACTCTCTTCTGGGGGGTATCCCCTTTTACAGCGCCGAGCACCGGAAAGTTTGGGCGGACCAGCCCGTCAGTCAGAGCGATGCGGGGATGCATCGCGTTTTCGGGGGGGGGGGGGGCTAGGATAACCCTTCCGAAAACCCCGCTCACCCCCTTCGGCGCGCAGGATCAAAGCGGCATCGGGGGGCTTTGGATACTTTCTTTTGGCCAAGCAAAAGAAAGTATCGCGGTTGCCGGTCCGCGAACCGGCATTCAAAATCTGTCGCGATAGCGACACATTTATATCAAGCCTACATCAAACCGAACGTATTTCGAGCCGATCATTGGTGCCGTTCGTCTCCAGCATATCCAAACCCGCCTAGGTACGATTAGCGGCAACTTAATCGTAAGCATGGTTTTGATTGCCAAGACATCATTTTATGTCGGTTCGTAGACCGAAAGCTGTGAAACTTTTGCTTCGAAAGCTATCCTTGGTTTTCGTCTTGACTAGCTCAAGCCTTAGCGTGCGGTGAGGTAACGAACCGCACGGAAAGAACCCAGGAGCAGAGTTTACGATGCCGTGCTTACAGCAGACACGCTTCTTATTTTTTTGTCATAAAGAAATAAATCGACTGGCACTTCAAGACCATTTTGTTGCCGTCTCTGGCAGTGGCGGCGCAGGTTTCCATTTTCGAGCGGCCCGGCGCCGCTTGTTTTTTCAACTTGCCGTCTTCGACGCTGTAATTCAATACCGCTTTAAGTTGTTCGATACGGGCATGGGAGTCGTTTTCTTGGGAAATGCCTTCCATGGTGCCGTCGTTTCTGAAGGTCCATGTCGTGTTCAGGCCGCGGGCGCCGCTGCCGTCGGCGTTGACCGATTCTTTTTCGATTTGCCAGGTGCCCAGCAGGTCGGCTTGGGTCAGCGGAATTTCCGCGGCGCCGGCAGCGAATGAAGCGGAGAACAACAGCAAGCCAAGGTGTTTGAGAAAAGGCATAAAATTCCTTTGATTTGATTGTGGGTGAGTCGCGGATTGTATCACGTACGGATAGCAGGGTTATTCGGGCTGCGATAAAGACTATGCCGTTGATAATGAGCCGGTTTACTCGCTATTGCGGCGAGCGCGCGGCGAATCGGCTAGCGGGGCGGTTCGGATGAGCTTGCGATTATCGCCATACCCGGCTAGGCCAGGCTGCCGGCAAATAGCCGCTGCGAATATTGCTGTTCCCGGATCAGGATGGTTTCGTTCTTGATGTCTTTCAGCTTTTTGACCAGCACTTTGCCGGATTCGGGAAAGAAGTAGACCTTGCGCGGATAAATGTCCAGCATGTCGGCGGCGACAACGGGTATGCCGCGTTCGGCCAAGTAATTACGCAGGAACTGTGCGCTGCGGGCGTCGACGTTGTCGCGCTGCAATCCGTTCAGAATATTGCCGCCGCCGAATAGTTTGGCTTCCAACTGGTGCGGTTCCGCACCGATGTCGAGCAAGTGGCCGATGAATTTGTCCATCGCCGCCTTGGCTTGGTGTTCCAGACGCGCGTTGACCGGCCGGCCTTCGTTGGTGTTAGCGACCATGAAATGGTTCATGCCGCCGATGCCCTTGTTGCGGTCGCGGATGCAGGCGGTGACGCAAGAGCCGAGCACGGTAACGATGACCGAGTCGGCCGCGGCGACGCAGTATTCGCCTGGGGCGATTTTCTGGGCGCGGGTGCGCCAGTAAGGGTCGAAATAGGTTCAGGTACATGGCTGGATTCGGTTGGGCAAACTGTAACGATAACAAACAAAAATCGAGCCAATCTCCAGTAACGGCAGCGGTACAAATGGTTGGCCTTGCCGGTCGGCATTCGGCGTGTAAAGCGGATCGACAGGCGCAGAGGTTCGACGAGTCTCCGGTGCTCGACCGTTTGCAAGCGGGATACGCTATGTTGGCCGAGAACGGGCTTTCATTTGCCCGGTAACGTGTCGTCGGCTGCGATCCTACATTGCTCAGGCTTGCCGTTTGCGAACGCCGCCGTAATACTCACCGGTTCGGTCAAGCCTTTCATCAACATCAGGTAGGCCTGGCCGTCGATGCAGACTTTATTCAAGGTCCAGGTTTTGATCTGGCCCTGAATATCGATGCGCTCGATGCCGATCCGCTCCAGCGGCAACGAGCGGATGTCCGGCGGCATTGCGGCGGCGTGGGTCCCGGTGAGGGTCAATAACGCGGCGAATATCGGTTTTTTCATGGCAGGTCGCTCTAGTTGTGTCGCTCGATGATGAACCGGACAAGCTTTACCGCGTGGCGCGTTTGACGGGGTTAATCCTGCGGCCGGTTCGCCGGTTAATACGGATTGACCGGCGACAGTTTTTCCTCGGTTTCGTCGAGATGCAAAATGTCGTCGTCGGTGACGTTGCCGTCGTTGACCAAATAATTGCGCTGCGAAAAATAGGCGCCGCGGAAAAATCCGTAGCGGTCGACGGCGGCTTCGCTGGCGATTTTTTCGGTTTCCAGATTGTCGGCACGCAAATCGGCGGCGTTGATGCCGCCCAAGCCGCCGGAGATCGCCTGCGATAGTACCGACGAGTTGGTGAACAGTCCGGTATAGCTGATCGGGTTGGCGGCGGTGTCGCCGATCAAGCCGACGACGCCGCGCGGCGAACTCGGCCCCAGCAGCGGCAATACCAAATACGGCCCGGTCGGGACGCCCCAATAGCCCAGGGTCTGGTCGAAATCTTCGTGGTGTTTGGGCAAGTCGATGCTGCTGGCCGGATCGAACCAACCGGCGATGCCGGCGGTGGTATTGACCAAAAAGCGGGCGGCGTCCATGCCGGCTTGCTGGAATTTGCCTTGCAGCGCATCGTTGATGAACACGCGGATGTCGGCCACGTTACTGAAAAAATTGCTGATGCCGGCATCGACGAAATCCGGCGTAATCCAACGGTAGCCGCGCGCCACCGGTTTCATCACGTAGTCGTCGACGCGGTCGTTGAAGGTTTGCACCGGCCGGTTCCAGTTTTCCCAAGGGTCGCGCGGGTCGGATGCCGGAATGCCGGCGCAGCCGGCCAAAACGGCCACGGCGGCAGCGACAGTAGCCAGGGTAGGGATTGTTCCGTTTCGCATAGAGCGTGCTCCAGAAGCCAACGACTGAAACGGCAAGGTTAACGTATTCGCGGGGTATTTGTCTTGCCGCATGCGCTCATCGCCGTGGGCGACGTGTACTGCGGTAGTTCGATTGCGGCACGTTTTCGGTTGCGTAGCGGTGCGGCACAATAATGCCTTTTCCAACAACCGATCATCCTTATGGCTATTGTCGATGCTTTGCGCTTGCTGCTTCTGTCCGGAATCTGGGGCGGGTCCTTTCTGTTGATGCGGATTGCAGCGCCGATTTTGGGGCTGGCCTATGTCGCGGAGGGGAGGGCCGGGTGTTGTCGGCGTCGTTATTTCTGTCCGTGCTGGCCTTGTTCAGGAAACGGCCGGGCGGTTTGTTGCGGAACTGGCGTTATTTGCTGACGATGGGATTTTTCAACGTCGCGTTGCCTTTCAGTTTGTTCGCCTATGCGGCGGCAACGCTGTCGACCTCGCAACTGTCGGTGTTGAACGCGACTGCGCCGATTTGGGCTTATGCGATCGGTTTGGCGCTCGGATTTGAGCGGCTCGATTTTAAAAGGCTGTGCGGCATGGTAACTGCGTTCTGCGGCGTCGTGCTGTTGTTTTGGGGGGTGCTGGCCGCGAGTCCGGACCAATTTTTGCTGCCGGTAATCGGTTCGCTGTCCGCCGCATTTTCGTACGGCATTGCGACGAATTATGCCAAGGCCAACGCCAGATTGGCACCGTTCGAGACCGCTCACGGCAGCCTGTGGGCGGCGTCGCTGCTTTTGTTGCCGATGTTGTTTCTGTGGCCGGTAAAGCAGGTGCCGACGGCAGAGTCGTTAATCGCCGTGGTTGGCTTGGGTATCGTCTGCACCGGCGTCGCCTTTCCGCTCTATTACCGGTTGATCCGCGATATCGGCGCTTCTTCGGCGTTGACCGTCACGTTTTTAAATCCGGTATTCGCGACCTTGTGGGGTGCGCTGTATCTAGCCGAAGCGGTCACGCCGCAGCAACTGCTTGGCATGGCCGTGATATTGGCCGGAACGGCGCTGGCGACCGGTTTTCGGGTTGGCGATCTTGTCAGGCGGCGTAAACCGGCTTAGCGGCAGCCGCGGCGGACTCCAGCCGGCATGGCCGCTCCGGCCTTTGCCGTGGGCGGTACCACTCTTTGAAATCCGCCGGCGGTTCGAGCAACGGCGCGCTGACGCAGAAGCGTAATGCGCCGTCGGTAGCCAGATAAGGTACGGTGCGGTTGCGGGAAATTGCGTTGGGTACGTGTTTCATGTCGGTTCCTGTTGGCGATCCTGCCGCTAGTCTGGCCGCCCAGCGCTTAACAGCGGCTTAATCCGGCGCTGCGGTTGCCCGATACCGCCGGCCGGCGGACGCCGATAATCCGTAATACAATCAAGCTGGTATACTGCACCGTTCCGATCCGGAGCGGTTCCAGGCCGCTCGGTGCCGGGCGCGGGTCTTCATTATAAAAACTACATTTAGCCGGGATTTTCTATGGACGCATATTTACCGATGATTCAAAGCATATTATTGGATTGGTACCAATTAACCGTTGCCAATCCGGAATATGCCGGAGCCGTGGCCATTGCGGTATGGTTGCTGACTTCGATTTTTTACAGTATCCGTATTTACTTTTTGAAAAAAGCCAACGCCGCTCTGGTGAAAATGCGTCTCGGCTTGCAGGCCGACCTGGAAGCTGCGCAGCAGCAAGTGCAAAGCAGCCAAGCCGAATTGGCCGCCAGCGTCCAGCAATTGGCCGAAGTGCAAACCGCCGCCGAAGCATCCGCGCAACGCGCCGCCGGTTTGGAAGAACAAGTCGTGGCCGGCAACCGGCAATTGATCGACAGCATCAAGGCTTTGGCCAACAAGTTCGAATTGACCGAGCCGAGCTTGCCTGCGGCTAGCTCGGCCGACAACGGCGAACTGTGGAACCGGTATGCGGCGATTAGCGAGCAGGCGGTCGAACGTTTCCAGGCCGAGCAAAAAGGCAAGACCGATCTGCAATTGTCGTTGTGGGCGGAAAGCGCGAAGCTGGCCGAAAAGGACGCCTTGTTGGAGCCGCTGCAACGTAAGGTGGAAGAACAAACCGCGCAGGTCGCTAAATTGGAACTGGCGCTGGAAGAGCAAAAAATTCTATTCGAACGCCAGCAAGCCAATGCCGAGAAAGCGCTGGCCGCAACCGTCAACCGCTACCAAACCGAATTCGCGGAGCAGGTCAAACCGGCGGACAACACGGCGGTCTCAATTGCTCCCGCGCCAGTACCCAGACCTGAACCGGTGGCCGAGCCAAAACCCAGCGTGATCGAAGCGGCCAGCGCTCCCGCGCCGGCAGTAGTAAAACCGGCAGCGGTCGAGCCTGCGGTTGCGCCGGCTCCGGTTTCCCCTGCCGCAGCCCCGGTCGAAACCGTCGCCACTAACGATATTGCCGCTACGGCCAAGCATTCGTCGGTGGATAAGGCCGTCGAGAAGAGCGGCGGCTTCGGTAAGTTCAAACAGCTACTGAACAACACGATGCAGCAAATGGCCAAACTGGACCAGAAGCTGGGTACCCAAACTACGGTGGAGGTGGCCGAAGCCGTCGAAGAAGCGGCCGCGCCGGTCGCGGAACCGGTTATCGAAGCCGCGCCGCCAGCGCCGGTTGCGGTTGCCGAACCGGTGGCAGAGCCTGCAGCGCCGGCAAAAGCCAGTAAATTGAAAAGCCTGTTCGGCAAAAGCAAACCGGCCGCGGAAGCGCAACCCGCTCCGGTCGCGGTTCCCGAGCCGGAGCCTGTGCCAACGCCGGAGCCGGCACCAATCCCGGCCGCGGCCAAGCAAGACAAGCTGAAAGATTTATTTTCGAAATGGAAATAAGCGTTTAAAACATCCGTTCCGGCCGGGCTTTAGTGGCCCGGCCCGCTTCGGCGGGATCAAACCTCCGGTACGAAAAAGAACGGGCTGCCTTCATGTCCGGCATGTTGTAACGGCGCATATTGCGGTTTTTGTTCGAAGCCGCCGCGCGCCGCCGACGCCTGCACCTGATTCGCCACGTCTCTGAAAATATCGTAATCCTCGATAATGCGTTTGTTGCTGCGCAACACCTTCAAAAACGCATTGGCAAACACCGAATGCTCGCCGCCGCCCTGGTCCATAACCGGTTTGACCCCGCCTGAGGTCAACACGGTGCGGGCCTTGCGGCTGTTCATCGCTTTCAGCCAACGCTCGCGTTTGGCGTCGTCCATGCCCTCGGGCAATTTGGCCACGGCGGACCCGGTCAAGGCGCCGGAATAACAGGAATCGGCCACCACCATGATGTGCTTGGCCGGCATGATGCTCAAAAATTCGGTGATGCTTTGGCTGGAAATCCAGTTGGCGCTGTTGCCGGTTTCGGAATCGACCGGCAGCCAATAGGCGGTTTGGCTGCGCTTGTCGATTTCGCCGTGGCCGGCGTAATAAATCAGTACATTGTCCTGCTCGGTCAATTTTTGGTTCAGCTCGTTCAGCGCCGACATGATCGCGTGGCGGTTGGCGTTCAGCAGCAGTTTGGTTTTAAAGCCGTAACGCTCGCGTAACAGTAGTTCCAGACTCTTGGCGTCGGCCATCGGCGTTTTCAGCGCCGGATAGGCGCCGTAGTCGTTGTTGCCGATGATGATGGCGTAAAACTTGCCGAACTGGATATCGCCGCTGCGTTTCAGATCGCCGCCGCTGCCGTTGCCGCTCGGAAACGGTTCGGCCGCAATCCCGCTGCTGGCCGCCAGCAGGCGCAGACTGAGGTCGCTGCGTTGGTTGCGCTTATCGGTCGCGCTGATACGGACCACCGTCTCGTCGCCCTGCAGGCTGACGTCGGTTTCGAAGCGGCCGTTGGCGTCGACTTTGACCGGTTTGTCGTTCAGCAACAAGCGGCTGAGGCCGGTGCTGGCGTCGATTTTGCCGATGATGCGTTTGCTGCTTTCGCCGACGGCGAATTGGATGCTGGGGATGCCGCGGGTGACGGTCACGGCCGGTTCGATCAACTCGATGTTCGGCCCGGCGCCGGACGCCAACAGCGTACTGCGCGATTGTTCCAGTTTTTCTTTCAGCGCGGCGATTTCCTTGGCTTGCTGTTGCAATGCTTGTTTACGGCTGTCGATCTGGCTACGGTCGAGTTTGTCGGGCGAAGTCAGCCAAGCGGTCAATTCGGCCGATTGTTTTTGGAAAGTCTCGATTTTTTCGTTCAGCCGGCTTTCCAGTTCGTTGGCCTTGCTGTCCACGGCTTTGGCGGCGGGCGCCTCTTGGCGGGCGCTTTCCAGCTCGCGCTTCATGCGTTGCCGCTCCTGACTCAAGGTTTGGGTCAACGTGCCGAGTTTGGCCTGTTGTTCTTTGAGTTGCGACTCTTTTTCGCGCAATTGTTTTTCCAGCATTTCGATGTCGCTGGAATTGCCCGGGGCGGTGGATTTTTGTTGCTGCAGCTTGTTGCGCAAGGCTTCCAATTCGCTTTGAGCCTTACGCAGGCTTTCCTGTTGGTCCAGAGTTTGTTGGCGGGTGTTTTGCAATTGCTCGCGCAGTTGCTCGGCTTCGCGGCGCGATTCGGCGACTTCGCCGCGCAGCGTCTCCAGTTCCTGGGCATTGACCGCCGGGGCGAATTGGATGCCGGCGTCTTCCAGGCCGGCCGATTTGCGGTACCAACGCAATGCGGCTTCCTTGTCTTGAGCGACGCCGAGGCCTTTTTCGTAGAGATGGCCCAGGTTCAATTGCGCCTGCGCATTGCCTTGCTGGGCGGCTTTTTCGTACCACTGCGCGGCGGCCTTGTAGTCGGCCTGCGTGCCCAGGCCTTTCTCGAAAATTTCGCCGACGGTCAATTGCGCCGAGGCGTCGCCTTCCTGGGCTTTCGGCAGCCAGATGTTCAAGGCGCTGGCGTAATTGGCGCGGTCGTAGGCGACATATTCGCCGCCGCGGACTTCGCAATCCGCCGCGGTGGTGCGAATCGGCCGGCGGGCGCTGAGATAGGTCATTTGCGAGCCGAGTTTGCGTACCTGGCCGGGCAGCAGGCAATCGACCACAAACAGTTTATTGGTATCGGCCACGATGTAGCCTTCGGTGGCCTTGGCCATTTCTTCCTGGCTGACGTCGCGGGCGCAAGCCGCCATGAGTATGCTGCCGATCGCCAGAGCGAGCGTACGATTTTGATACATCTTCTGAGCCATAACGAGCCGCCTTTTTGCTGTGAAGGGTTAGGCCGGCAACGATAGCAGAAAACCGCCGGGCCGCAATAGCGCTTATCTCACGCTGTGCAAGCGCTGCAATATTTCCGGCCAGATCGCCTGCCAGCCGCGGCTGTGGTCGGCATCGACCCGAATTACGCCGGCATGCGGGCGGGCGCTTAAAGCCGGTTCGAACAATGCCGGCGGCACGATCGGGTCGCGCTCGCCGAGCAAGTGCCACTCCGGCACCCGGCCCGGCGGCCGTAACGCCGGATTGAGCGAGCCTTGCAGCGGCTGGTAGCCGTGGTAAGCGGTCCAGCGGTCGATATCGTAGTTGCCGGCCAAGGTCACGACGGCAGCGGTTTGCGGCAACCTTTCCGCCAGCAGCAGGGCCAGCGTGCCGCCGCCGCTGTGGCCGATCAATACCAGTTCGCGGTAACCGTTCCGCTCGATAAAGCGTTGTAACGCCTGTGCCATGCTGGCGACGACGTTTTCGCCGTAGCGGCTGCCGGTCCACAGTTCCGGGGTGCAGCCGGGGTCTTCGGCGTGGCCGTTATAGCAAGGCCGGCCCAAATACAGGCTGGGTGCTGGATCGGCGGCCATCAACGGCAGAATCACCGAGTCCCGCGTGGTCGGCTCGGCGGCGGGAATCACGCCGCGCTCCCACGGCCGGCCGTCGCCTTCCAGGTAAACGTGTAGCCGTGCTCCGGCTTGGGCCGGCTGATTGAGGAATCCGCGCAGTGTAAAACCGCCGCCGCTGAGGTCCAGCCCGACGAAACCGAAGCCACTAGCTTGTCGATGCAATTTGGCGACCGGGGAAACGCAGCCCGGCAGCATTGACGCCAGCGTCAGCCATACCAGCAACGAATACCGATGGGCACGTGGTTTCAGCATATTTGCGCGCTGCCTTGGCTGGAATCGGTCGGTTGTCCGTAGCGGCGGCGACACAAAACCAGGTCTTCGGCTAAAATCCTTGGACAATTTGGTTTTGGATTGATCATGGCAGCATTTGATAGCGCATTAAACGCGTTCCGGCAATCGCAAATTTCATTCGAAGAGTTATTGGCGGCGGCCCGCGCCGCGGGCGGGCAATCGGCCGCGGAGGTGGCGGCAGCGTTGCAACATTTGGAGGCGGCATACCGCGGCGGCGGCTTGGCGGCCGAGCGTTATTTCGCGTTGCAGGCGGCCTTGCAGGACGAAACCCGTTTGGCGGTTGCGCCGGTTTCACCGCTGCCGGCGGCCGGCGACGACGAAACGTTACTGGCGCCGCGGCCCGCATCGACCGACGAGGCGACAGAGGTCGTGCCAGGGCCTTCGGCGGCCCCGATTGCAGCCGAGCCGACCTCGCTGCAAACCCAGGCGCCGACCATGACCACCGAATCCTTGTTACAAGGTCTGGACCCGAGCCAACCGCAAGCGGAGCTGACGGTGGGCTGTACCTTGAAAAACCGCTTCGTGCTGGAAGAGCTGCTTGGCGTCGGCGGTATGGGCATGGTGTTCAAGGCCACCGACTTGCGCAAAGTCGAGGCAGCGGATAAAGACCCGTTCGTGGCTTTGAAAGTGTTGAACCAGGATTTTCAGTTCAATCCGATGGCGCTGGTCGGGCTGCAACGCGAAACCAAGCGGGCGCAAACCCTTTCCCACCCCAATATCATCAAAGTTTACGACTTCGACCGGGACGGCGGCTACGTCTTCATGTCGATGGAATATCTGCAAGGCCGGCCGTTGAGCCATTTGATCCGCGACCACGCCGAAACCGGCCTGCCGTTCAAAAAAGCCTGGCCTATCATCCATGCCATGGCCGAAGCCCTGGGGCATGCGCATAGCAAAAATATCGTCCATTCCGATTTCAAACCCGGCAATGTTTTCGTCAGCGAGGACGGCGAAATCCGGGTGCTGGATTTCGGTATTGCCTGCGCCATTGGCCGCGGCGAGAAAGACGGCCACGACGCGACTGTGTTCAATGCCCGCGATTTGGGGGCGATGACGCCGGCCTACGCCAGTCTGGAGCAATTGCAGCACAGCGCGCCGGATCCGCGCGACGATATCTATGCATTGGCTTGTATCGCCTACGAGTTGTTATCCGGTAAGCATCCGTTCGGCCGCTTGTCCGCCGAAAAAGCCAGGGAACTGAATTTGCAGCCGAAGCCGATTCCGAAATTATCGCGCCGGCAGTGGAAGGGTCTGCAAAAAGGTCTGGCGTTCAAGCAGGAAAACCGCAGCGCCAGTATCGACGAATTTGTCGCGTCTATCGGCCCGCGTTCGTCGGTGTATTACGGCCTGTGGGCCAGCGCCTTGATTATCGTTTGTTCGATCGGCGTCAACGTCTATTGGACGTTGACCGAGAAGACGGCAGTGGCCGAACCGCCCAAGGTGGTGCCGAGCCTGACCGCGGAGCAACTGCAAAAGATCAAGGACCTGTTGGAACTGGCCGAGATTCATTTCGACGTGGGCTATTTGACTGCGCCGACCGGTAGCAACGCCTTTTGGGCTTACCAGGAGGTGTTGAAGATTGATCCGTACAATAAGGCGGCGATTGCCGGTTTGAACAAGATCGCCGATACCCTGGAACAACAAGCCTGGGAGTTTTATGAAAAGAGCGACCGTTCCGAAGCCCTGAAGAGAGTTCAGGAGGGCTTGGAGGTCAACCCGGCGCATAAAGGCCTGTTGAGTTTGCAGGAAAAACTTCGGTTCAATTGAATGGCGGCGGCCGGATTATGTTGATAGATTGAGTTGTGAATTTTGGTTATTTGTCTGATTTTGCTGGGTAATTGCTTGGTAGCAATTTTGCGGTAGCGCCGGCTACAGTGTTAAGATGTGTGTTATGAATTCATTGGAGAATATTATGCGTTATTCGATTTCGAAAGCGGAAGCTGCAGTTCCGCTTGGGCCGGCGGTAAAGCGGCATTTGCCGATTGCGGCCGGAATGGCTGTGTTGGCTTTGTCTTCGGTTCAAGCCAACGGGGCGCCCGCGCCGCTGAATAATCTGAATCCTAATCAACGATCGGTGGATGCGGCAATCGGTTCGTGTTCGTCGTATTACTCGGATTTGGAAAGCGATTCACCGGCGGTTTGCCAAGCCAGTTTTTCCGACATCCAGAGCCTGACGCCGGATCAAGTCCTGGGTCTGGGCAACTCGATTACGCGGTTGGACGGCGGCCGTAATCCGGTGCCTTACGACTATTACAGCAACAATCAAACCTCGAGATTAGGCGCTGGCAGCGGCGACGCCGATTTTCCGCCGTTGAATTTTTGGACCAAGGTCGATAGCGGCTTCGGTGCGTACGACAATACCGGGCTTAACGTGGCCGGTTTTAAGTATGACAACCATAATTTCATGGCCGGCGTCGATTACCGGATCAGTGACAGTTGGGTCAGCGGCGCAGTCTTCAACTACCGCCATAGTAACGCCGCGTTCAACGCCGGCCGCGGCGAAACGTTGGGCGATAGTTATACCGGTATGCTGTATACCTCTTACTTCGTGACCGAGGCTTTTCATTTAGACGCAACGGCTTCGTATGGCGGCCATGAATTCGAAACCACCCGTAATATCACGTTGGGCGGCGTATCGTCGGTGGCCAAAGCCAAGCCGAATGCCGACCAATATTCGTTCAGTTGGGGTGGCGGCTACGACTGGCACCATAAGGCGTTGAGCATTGCGCCTTATGCGCGGGGCGAATATACCGCTTTGAACATCGACGGCTATGCCGAATCCGGGAGTGTCGCCGCGGTTCGATTCGGTAAGCAGAATATCGAATCGCTGATTTCCACGGTGGGCGTGCAAACCGCTTACACCTTCAGTTTTCCGTGGGGCGTTTTAATTCCGCAATTACGCGGCGAGTGGCACCACCAATTTCTTGACGGTCGGCGCAGCGTGACCGGCAGTTTTATTGCGGACGGTAGCGGCTCCACCTTTAGTTTGGTCAACGACGCCCCGACTCGGGATTACTACACCTTCGGCGCCGAAGTATCCACGGTGTTGCCGGGCGGCGTCTCGGCCTTCCTGGCTTACGAGACATTGCAAAGTTATCGGCATGTGGAAAGTAACCGTTTGATGCTGGGCGGCCGTTTGGAATTTTAAAGTCGCCGCTACCGGGACGATCGGGCGCCATTGAACGGCGCACCGGTTGTCCGGTGGCACCGGTTAGGCCGCGTTATCCAGTGGCGGCGGCCGATAAACCCCAGATATTCCGCGGTTTGCGCGGCGATTTTTCGGTCGGCCCGGTTGGGTGCCGTGTTAAAATTCGGCCGATTCTGACTTTCCGTTCGCCGAAATCCTGTGGCTTCTCCATTATTTCCCGCTTCGCTTGATTCAACCCCCGCCCGCGTGCGGGAAATTCCCTACAACTACACCTCGTTCTCCGACCGCGAAATTGTGATTCGCCTGTTGGGCGAAGACATGTGGGCGATCCTGGATGTGTTGCGCGAGGAGCGGGTCACCGGGCGCTCAGCGCGGATGCTTTACGAAGTGTTGGGCGATATCTGGGCGGTGCGGCGCAATCCCTATCTGGAAGACGACCTGCTGGATAACGCTAAGCGTCGCCGAGCCCTGTTGCAAGCCTTGCGCCACCGTTTGCGGCAAATGGAAGCCAGGCACGCCGAAGCCGAAAACCAAAATGCCGACCGCGCCGAACGCGTCGCCAAATTAATCCTCGCCGCGCATCGGGCCGTGGACGAATTCGAAGCCCATTTCGAACGTACCGCCCAATTGCGGCGTAGCGTGATGACGCTGTTGTCGCAGTACACCCGCAAAGACAATATCAGCTTCGATGGCTTCGCCCGGGTCAGCCATGTCACCGACGCCACCGACTGGCGGGTGGAATATCCCTTCGTCGTGCTGTATCCCTGTTCGGAAGACGAAGTCGGCCATCTGGTACGCGGCTGTATCGAGCTGGGTTTGGCCATCATTCCGCGTGGCGGCGGTACCGGTTACACCGGCGGTGCGGTACCGCTGCATGCCTACTCGGCGGTGATCAACACTGAGAAACTGTTGGCGATGGGCCAGGTGGATCGTCAGACTTTGTTGCCCGGCGTCGATAAATCCTACGCCACGATCCACACCGGTGCCGGTGTCGTCACCCGGCGGGTGATGGATGCGGCCGAGCAGGCCGGTTTGGTATTCGCCTGCGATCCGACCTCGGCCGATGCCTCCTGCATCGGCGGCAATATCGCGATGAACGCCGGCGGCAAGAAAGCGGTGCTGTGGGGCACCGCGCTGGACAATCTAGCCTCCTGGCGCATGGTGACGCCGGACGGCAACTGGCTGGAAATCGAACGGTTGCAGCATAACCTGGGCAAGATCCACGAGCAGGAAACCGCTAAATTTGTGTTGAAGCGTTTCGACGCCAGCGGCAAGCAGTTGCTGGGCGAAGAAGATTTGGAAATTTCCGGCAGTTTTTTCCGCAAAACCGGGTTGGGCAAGGACGTCACCGACAAGTTTTTGGGCGGTTTGCCCGGCGTGCAGAAAGAAGGTTGCGACGGCATCATCACCTCGGCACGCTGGATTTTGCACGAAATGCCGCCGGTGACCCGCACCTTTTGTCTGGAATTTTTCGGCCAGGTGCGCGAAGCGGTGCCGGCGATCGTCGAGATTCGAGATTATTTGGAGAGCTTGCCGAAAGACGGTGCGCAACGGGTGATGTTGGCTGGCTTGGAGCATCTGGACGAACGCTACGTCAAGGCGGTCGGCTACGCCACCAAGGCCAAGCGCCACGGCCGGCCGAAGATGGTATTGATCGGCGACATTGTTGGCGACGACGAGAACCAGGTGGCGCTGGCCGCTTCGGAAGTGGTGCGTTTGTGCAATGTGCGCGGGGCTGAAGGTTTTATCGCCGTGTCGGCCGAGACCCGCAAAAAGTTCTGGCTGGACCGGGCCCGGACCGCGGCAATCGCCAAACACACCAACGCCTTCAAGATCAACGAAGACGTGGTGATTCCGTTACCGCGCATGGGCGATTATTGCGACGGCATCGAGCGCATCAATATCGAATTGTCGATTCGTAACAAGTTGCGCCTGTGCTCGGCTTTGGCGGAATTCTTCAGCGGCGAATTGCCGTTGCGCGCTTACGAGGACGGCGTCAATCGCCAAGAACTGCTCGGCGAGCGACAGAGTCAGGCGTTGGAGACCGTCGCGGCGGTGCAGGCGCGCTGGGCCTGGCTTTACGATAATCTGGATTTGCCGTTGGCGCAGGCCGAGCCGCAGTTCGCCAACTACGGCGTTCTGGCAGGCGAACTGACCAATCGCGCTACGCAACCAACCTTGTTTCATCGTTTGCAGGATTACTCGATACGAGTGTCCTGGAAGCTGGAGCTATTGCCGCGTTTGCAGGAAATCTTCGAAGGGGACAATTTCCGGCCCATTATCGAGCGTATCGAAGCGGTACATAAGGAAATCCTGCGCGGCCGGGTGTTCGTGGCCTTGCACATGCATGCCGGCGACGGCAATGTGCATACCAATCTGCCGGTCAATTCCGACCATTATGAAATGCTGCAGGAAGCCAATGCGGCGGTGGCGCGGATTATGGAATTGGCGCGGGCCTTGGGCGGGGCGATTTCCGGCGAGCACGGTATCGGCATCACCAAATACGAGTTCCTCAGCGAGGCCGAACTGGCCGATTTTCACGCCTATAAAAACCGGATCGATCCGGAAGGCCGTTTCAATCGCGGTAAATTGATGCCCGGCGCCGATTTGCGCTCGGCCTATACCACTTCGTTCAGCCTGATGGGCTACGAGTCGCTGATCATGCAACAAAGCGATATCGGCGCTATTTCGGAATCGGTGAAAGACTGCCTGCGCTGCGGCAAATGCAAACCCGTCTGCGCGACCCATGTGCCGCCGGCGAATTTGCTGTATTCGCCGCGCAACAAGATTCTGGCGACGTCGTTATTGATCGAGGCCTTCTTGTACGAGGAGCAAACCCGGCGCGGTATTTCGATTACCCACTGGAAAGAGTTCGAGGACGTCGCCGACCATTGCACGGTGTGCCATAAGTGTTTCAATCCGTGTCCGGTCGATATCGACTTCGGCGACGTATCGATGAATATGCGCAATTTACTGCGCAAAATGGGCAAACAGAGCTTCAACCCGGCCAAAACCATGGCGCTGGCCTTTTTGACCGCGTCCAAGCCGGGTAACGTCAAAGCCATGCGCAAGGCGATGATCGACTGGACCTACAAGGCGCAACGCATCGGCAATCGCTTTTTAAAGCATTGGGGCAGGGCGCAGATTGCGCAGCCGCCGGCGACGGTCGGTAAGCCGCCTGTGCGGGAGCAGGTGATTCATTTCATGAACCGGAAAATGCCTGGAGAATTGCCGAACAAGACTGCACGGGCGCTGTTGGATATCGAGGATAACCAAATCGTGCCGATTATCCGCAACCACCAGAAGACCAAAGCGGATTCGGAAGCGGTGTTTTATTTTCCGGGGTGCGGTTCCGAGCGCTTGTTTTCCCAAGTCGGTCTGGCGACGCAGGCGATGCTGTACGAGATCGGGGTGCAAACGGTATTGCCGCCGGGCTATTTGTGCTGCGGTTATCCGCAGCGGGCAGGCGGCCAATTCGACAAGGCGCAGAAAATAACCACCGATAACCGGGTATTGTTCCACCGGGTGGCGAACACCTTGAATTATCTGGATATCAAGACTGTTGTGGTCAGTTGCGGTACCTGCCAGGACCAATTACAGGATTACGAGTTCGACAAGATTTTCCCAGGCTGCCGCTTGATCGACATTCACGAATATTTGTTGGAAAAAGGTGTGAAATTGGATGGCGTGAATGGCGCGCGTTATCTGTACCACGATCCTTGCCACAGTCCATTCAAACAGCAGGACGGCGTTAAAGTGGTAAACCAATTGCTTGGCGCACCGGTTAGCAAGTCGGAGCGTTGCTGCGGCGAATCGGGGACTCTGGCGGTGGCGCGGCCGGATATTTCGACGCAGATCCGGTTTCGAAAAGCCGAGGAGCTACAAAAGGATGCCGCCAAATTGCGCGGTAACGGTTACGCCGGCCCGGTAAAAATGCTGACCTCGTGCCCGTCTTGCATGCAGGGTTTGCAACGTTTTCAGGACGAAGTGGAAACGCTGGAAGTCGATTACATCGTCGTCGAAATCGCCAAACACGTGCTGGGCGAAAACTGGATGCCGGAATATGTCGAGCAGGTGACCCAGGGCGGCGTCGAGCGGGTTTTGGTGTGACGGTGCTGTGTTGCGCTCGCTGCCGCGAGCGCAACCTAACATTGGATTCGGATCGGAGGCAGCTGTTTTATTGGCGCCGCTTTCTCCCGGTAGACCACCTGGTTTGAGCGGGAGAGGATTTCTATCGGGCATAAAAAAGCCGCGAATATCGCGGCTTTTTTATTAATTTGGAGCGGGAAACGAGACTCGAACTCGCGACCCCGACCTTGGCAAGGTCGTGCTCTACCAACTGAGCTATTCCCGCTGCGACCACTACCGCAAAAACCTCTGCAAGTAGCGTCTTTTCTGGCTTTTGCAGGTTTCGATTTTTTGGGTTACCCCAAAAGTTACCCCTGCTACCTCCGAAAGAGCGGCTATTTTCACATAAAACAGCCGCAAAAGGCAAGGGGCTCTGAATGCAAAAAAAACGCCAATTTCCGCCAATGACTTTGCAATTAAATCCAACATTTTCTGGGCTTTCAGCCCGTCTTGCTGCACGCATCGAAATTTCGCCAAAAAATGGAATCGAGAATTCACGTCTTATCTATCAATGAGTTACCGCAAGTCGGCCGGTTTTTAGGTCTGCCGTTTCGGCGTGTTCAATTGCAGAAAGTGACAATGATCGGCACTTTGTGAAGTTTGCAAATCGGGTAAAGATGGTCCGCTTTGGTATCTGAAAGCCGCGGTTTTCGTGGCGTTCCGGCAATTTATCCTGGTTCAAGCCCTGCAAAACGAAATTCATATGCAAATTTTTGTGCAAAAACCGCGCAGGTGAGGAGGAGTGAATTTGAGGCCGGGCGGCGGCGATTTCGACCGCTATACCGGTACCGGGACGCGATCGGCACGACCGACCACCTCCCCGTAGCTAGGAGGAGGTTTCCGGCCGCTACAGTTCGATTAGATCCAGGTCGCAGACCGGCGAGGTGTAATCGATCTCGCGCAGATTGCGCAAGCGGTTGAACATGGCGATCAAGCCATGGTGCGCCTGGTTGAATAAGCGCAATCCGGCGGTATCCGCCTGCCGGGTCTTCCCGTAACGGTAGGCCAAGAACTGATCGCGCGACAGCCGGCTGGCCACCGGGTTTTTCAACTCGGCGGCGATGGACAGCAGCTCGCGGCGCTGGCGCTTGCCGTCGACCAAGTGCGCACCGTGGCGGACGAACCATAGCTCGATCAGTTCCGACAGCAGGCGGCCGTCGCCCGACGATCCCGCGGCGGCGCGGTGCTTCTCCAAATAATTGCGCTCGAACACGATGGCGGCATCCTTCGACAGAAAGCCGCGCCGGCGAATACGGGGTATCCCTTTACGTTGGACTTGTACATGCCAAATCCCATTTTCGTCTTGATGAATGGCCATCCTTAATCCCTCCGGTGATAGGCTGACGACGAAAAGGCAAGCCGGCACAATCCCGGCTTGCCAATGCGATTAAGCCGCTTGCTCGATAGTCTCCTCGATCGCGATACGGGCACGCGACGGCTCGACCATAACCAGCCAGGCTTCGTTCTCGTCGGCGAACACGGCTTTGCATAATTCTTCGCCGATGATCCGATAGGCCAATTGGGCTTGTTCGGATTTCTCTTGGCCCGTATACGGATGCCTTTCCAAGTGTTGCGCGGCGACCGCCAAGGCGAATAGTTTCAAATGTGCCTCGCCGGTGGCGACACTCGCGGCCAGCGCCCGTTGTTTTACGCCTGCGGCGGCGTCGGTTAAATGCCGCCCCAACCTTCCGGCCAAAATCCGCGCATGGTCGACCAGCATTTGCAGCGCGTTGTTCTGCGCTTCAAACACTGCGCTTGCCGCTTCGCATTCCAGCTCCTTGTCGGCAATCGAGCGCTTCAGCGCGATATAGTCGGCGCTGGTCATATCGCCGTTGGCCAAGGCATTACTGGCCTGCGCCAGGCGTTGATTTAAGGCGGCCAGTTCCGTTTGCAAGTCGTGTTGGCGTTGTCTGAGCGTTGCCACTTCGCGGCGCTTGTTGGCTTCGTCGGCCTGGGCCGCTTGCAGCTCGGTTTTCTTGGCTAGAAAGTCTTGTTCGGCAGTCGATAAAGAGTTCATGTCGGGTTCTCCAATTCGGTAAATAAATCGCTGCACCGCATCAGCCGCACAGCAGGAATGAGGGTTAAGGATATTGGTCGCGGTTATCGGTTAAGGCGTTTGGTATGTCTTCCGACAAATCCTTCGCCTGCTTGAGTAGATAGGTTGGTTGAACCTTCGGATGGATGTCGGCGATTGTTCTGCGTTTCCTGCTCCAGGCGCTGACTGGCTTCGTTCTCGCCGTCTGTCTTCAGCTCGGTTTTCTTGGCCAGAAAGGCCTGTTCGGCAATCGATGAAGAATTCATGTCATGTACTCCAAATAAATGAATCAAGAGCTGCGCGGTAAGGGCCGCACAGCGGGATAAAGGGTTAAAGATATTGGGCGCGGTTGCCGGACAACGCATTTACAGCGTATTCCGTCAAATCCGCCGCCTGTTTGAACAGCTCGATCTGTTCGATCTCCGGATGGAGGTCGCCGAACATAAACAGCTCGCCTTTCACGTCGTCCAGTTCCTTAAGAATCGCGTCGGCCTCGTCGGGCGACATTTCCCGAGTGAAATTGATCTTTTTCATGGCGGCGGATAGCTTTTGGACTGTCTCGTTGAGGTATTGCTTTTGTGTGGTGCTTAAGTGGTTCATAGTGATTTCCTGGTATTGGTTTAAAAATGCCGGCGCTGTCGCGGCCGGCGTGGCCTCCTCAAGCCCCTGTTTCTGACGTTAAAACGACAGATATCCGTTCAACGCATCCGGAACGGCGTCTATGGTCTCGTCGACCGGCCTTGCGCCCAGTTCGGTACGCAGATCGGCATTCAGCGACCAGATCAGATAACCCTGATTGCGGCGACCGTCGCTGGTGCTCTTGGCGGCATAGCCCAGCGGGTCCGGATTCTTGGTGTAATAGCCCTCGAGGTTCAGCTCGTTGACGATCGACACCAGGTTGTCGGACACGAATTGCCGCAACGTGTTGGTGATCTTCGGCTGCGGGTAGACGATGACCCGAGCGCGGTTGAATTCCGCTTCCAAGCCCTGCGCGCGTAGCTGGGTCAGCGGTGAATTAACGGGTAATGCGGTTAAAGCCATGTTCGTTCTCCAAAATAATCGTTAAAAAACCGGTTACAGCCGGAACTGCTCCTCAAACCCAATTGGTAGTGCGGCCAAACTTAAACAGGCACATCCTCGACCCAGTAATCGGACGACAGGATGATGCAACCCACGTCCGGCACGTCGCCGACCAAGATCGGGTGCGGATGGCCGGCCGCGGTCAGATTGACGACGCCGTCGGCGATGAATGACGGCTTGTTGTCCGGCCGTTCCTGTTGTGGTGCTGTGGTATTGCGTTTCTTGCTGGTCAACATATTGGCCACCGCGGTAAACGCCATGGATATCGCGATATTAAGCAGGCCGGCGATCATCATTGCCGCCACTTCACCAACGGCAATACCGACACTCGCAAACGCCGCGACAACCATAGGCGCCATGATTTCTCCGCTGGCAACCGGCATGATCCAAAGCTCTTCATCAGCCCAAGGATCGTTGGCGTTTTGCGGATCAAGGCGGCGACAAAGTTCGGTGTTGTTTTTATCGATCAGGATCGCCGCGTAGTTTCCGGCATCGCATTCGGACAGAAAGCCGTCGCGTTGCACGTCGATCGCGCGTAGGGCTTCGGCCGGGGTTTTCACGTCAAGTCGCCACTCCGCTTTGTATTTCTGCAGCTCGCCGAACAATCGAATTGTTTTCATGAGATTCTCCGTAAATCGGTTTATCAAGCGCCTGGCGCCGGAATGCCGGCAAACCGTTGGCCGTTTAAGTGTTCCGGAATTGCGCCGGCTGGCGGTTCGCTGTTGCCAGCGTTGACTGGTACCGGTAGATCCCACAACAACACGTTGTTCACGCTCTTCATGTTGTCTTCGGCCGCCAGCGCTTGGGTAATCGCCGGCAAGTTGGCAGTAACGAACATAGCCAGCGCTTTTCTGACCTTGTGCCGCGGCCAAACCCGCACCTGGCCTTGGTGTAAATCGGCGTCGAAGCCTTGCCGGCGAAGTTCCGCCAAAGGGTTAAATGCAGTCATGTTTAAATCCTCGTCAGTGGTTGGTGTCCTCCTCAAGCCCTGGCCACTCCAACTGGATTACTTAGTCGATCAGTGCGTCACCTCCCCAGCGCCAGGTGCAGTCGCCAAACACGGGAAGGAACGGCGGAAAACGCCGACGTAATAAATAAAAAGAAAAAATGCGATTTTTGCCGTCCCAACTGTACCACCCCCCCTCAAGCCCACGGCTGGCGCGGCTTTCAGGTGGGGTACAGTTGCCAAAATAGGTGGTACAGCGATTAAATAACTGTTGCCGCTTTCCTTTTTTCCCGCTGATTTCGGGTTAGTTGGTATCGATATGGTATAGATAGATAAATAATTGCTATACCACTTAACATATTGAAATAATGCGTGTTTTTCTTGGTGGTACAGTTGGGACAGTAAAAGCGCCGGTTTGCAGAATTTCATTACTCCAGCTCCTCGACCGGGATATCCAGCAAAAAGGCAAACCGCTGTACCAATTCAGACCGTTCCGGCAGATCGTAATACTTGCCGCCGCCGCGATCGGAGCGGCCGTGTACCTGAATACCCAGCTTGGCCATCATCCGTCCGGTTAAATTGGCGGCTGCCGCCTTGGAGACTTTCTCGCCTTCCTCGGTGCTCCAGCTAACAAAGTCGTCGACCAGGTCGGTCGCCCGAATTCTGGGCCGGCCGCCGAACGGTTCCGCCTTGGCGATCTGGTGATAGAAAAACTGGTTCACGCCGCTCAGGTTGCACAGCTTTTCGGCGATCAGCGCCGCGGTTTGCGGGCAGCGGTACGGGTCGAAGTCGGCAATGTCGACGATCAACAGATAGTTCAGCAGCTTGGCCGGGCCGTCGTGGTTGATCCAATGCCACAGCCGGCGGAAGTAACCGGGATCTTGGGCAAAGCCGTCCGACGGCTCCAACACCAGATAGCGGCGTTCGCGGATGCCGGCGCTCAATACTCTGGCGTGGTTGCTGGCGAAGATCAGCCGGCAATAGTTCGGCAATGGCTCGATCTCCAAGCCTTTGCGTTCCAGGTTGACGGTGGTTTCGGAAATGATGCCTTTCAGGCGGTCGGCGACGTGCTTATCGGTCAAGTCCACCTCGTCGGCGAAGATCAACAGCCGATTGGCCACCAAGCCGTTGAAGCGGCCGGCAATGGCATAGGCGCCGTTGGTCTTGTTGCCATGAGAACCCAAGATCCGCAGCAAGGGTTCGGCCATGGTACCTTTGCCGGTGCCTTCCACCGACTTCAACACGATGGCCACGCTAGGCTTGACGTCCGGCTTTTGAAACAAGTGCGCCATCCAACCCACCAGATAGCGAAACGACGGCTCGTGGCCGGCGCAAATCACGTAGCGCAAATGGTCCAGATAGGGTTTAACGTCGCCGGCCATCGGCTTTACCTGCAAGCCGCGGTAAAAGTTAAGCGCGTCGGCCGGACATTTTTTCGGATCTGGGAAAAAGCCGGTCCCGCCGAGCTTGATGTTCTTACCCGGCCATTCCAGCCACGCCTGGCCCTGATTCTTGCGTTTGCCGCGGCCGTGGCCGTCGCTCATACCGATTAACGGCGCATGCATGAACTTTTTCTTGAATTCCGCCGGCGCCTCGAAAGTCAGCACGTTGCCTTGCACCTGGCAATAGCGTTGGCCGATCACCAGGTTTTTGCCGCCGACCAAGGTATGGCAATAGTCGAGGTTCATCCGTTTCAGAATGGCGATGTCGTCCGGGCTCAACTGGGTGCCGTCCGGCAGCGCGGTGAGTAGGTCCGCATCCTTATCGAACGGATCGACCGCCGCTGCCAAATTGGGCGCCGTTTTAGCGCTTTTCGTTGGCGGTTTCGGCAGTTCGCCCTGTTCGGCCAGGTTATCGAACAGGTCTTGCCTCAAATCGTCGGCGGCGTCCATCAGACCGAGCCTCCCGCCGCGATCACGTCGTTCCAGTCGGTGTCCGGTTGCGCGGGTATCAGGTATTTACCCTTAACCGCCAGCGCGGCCTTTTTCGCCGCTATCTGGCCGACGCCGCTGGCGTCGTTATCGCCGGCAATGACGATCTCGGCCGCCGGATACAAACGCCTGGCCACCAATGCCACAGGTTCCAGATTGCCGGCATCGGCCGCGACCAACACGGCCACGCCCAAGGCTTCGTGCAGACTGGCGCCGGTGGCCCAGCCTTCGCAGATCAACAAACGCTCGGCGTCGGCCGGTTCGCCGATCGGGGAAAAACAGCCTTTCTTGCGGCCGCCGGCCATAAAACGCTTTTGGCCGTTGCCCTCGATGAATTGCAGATTCACCAACTGGCGGGTGTCGTCGTAAAACGGCACGATCAGCGCGCCGCGGCCGGTACGGATGCCGTAAGGCTTGACCGATTTGCGCTTCAAGTAAGGGTGTTGTCGGGTCTCGAACACCGGTTTGGCGTTCTGCCAGATCAAACGCGCTTTGTCGGCGGTTTCCTGTTGGCGTTGCCAGCGCTCGCGTTGGCGGCGTTTACGCTCGGCTTCGATTTGCCGGCGCATTGCCAACGACAACGGCTTGGCGCCGGCGCTGCCGAAGCGCCAAGTCACTTTCAAGCCTTGCGGAAAATGCTCGTAATAGCCGGCCGAATGGCCGTCCACATGCAGGATATAGGCGCCGTTCTGGGTGCCGCTCCGGTCGCCTTCCACGTAGACGCGGTGCAATACGCCGTCGGCTATGATCGGTTCGTTGACGACCATGCCGGCCTTGGCCATGTCGGCCCGGAATTGGTCGATGATTGTTTGGACATCGTTTGTCATTGTTTGCTTCCTTGCCGGTGCGCGGCCGCGGGCGGTCTCCGGGCGGAGAACGGCCACGGCCGGCGCAAAACCGGCAGCAAAAAGTTGCCGGTCGGCTTATGCCGCGTCAGTTGGGTTGCCGCGCTCGTCGGCCGCTTGCACGAATGCCACCTGCTTTTGATAAAACAGGTCGCTCAGTTCGTCGCAAATGTCCTTCAAGCGCTCCACACTGGGGTCAATCAGATAGCACAGCTCCGACAGCGTAATGTTGTTGTGCTCGTTTTGGCCGTTCAGCAGGCCGGAAAGGCAACGCAATTTGCTCAACTCGGTCAGGAAATCTTCAACCTGGTCTTGCCAGTAACTGATTCGCTCGGTGGAGTCGGGTACCATGGCAACGGTGCCGGCCGGTTTGATGCTGGTCAATGGCGATGACGTAACAGCGGTTTTTTTGACGGATGACGCGCTCATGCTGCACCCTCTTGCGCCCAGCGCTCGAAACGGTCGTCGCCGCCGTCCAAATACTGGTGAACCTCCTTGGCGGTTGCTCGGGCGTCCAGGGTCAGTACGGCCATGCAGTCGTCGAACAGGGTTTTGTCCAAGCCTCGGAGGCGGACCAGGTTGAACGGGAAGCGGTAACCGTTGTACAAACCGAGCAGGAAACTGCGCACGGTGTTGGCTTGGCCGCTGTCGCGCTCGGCCACGTCGGCAAGGCGCAGCAATGCCGGAATGCCGGCCGCGGTGGCGGCTTGGCGCTCGGTGTCCAGTTCGGCCATCTGCCGGAAGAAGTCGTTAAGGGCTTCGGGTTGTTGGGTGGATTCTGGGCGGATTTTGCCCGTAGCTGGGGTGTTCATAGCGGTTGTTCCTTTACTGAAGGTTGATAACCGCCGCTCAAAGGTTCCAAGCTTTGGGCGGCGACGCGTAACAGGTTGGAACTACCGGGTAAAGGAGCCGGCCAGCCTTGCGGCTGCCCGCTACGCGCCACCAAAATACTTGGGCGCACTGCGGGCGCGACCATTTTCTTGAGGCAATAAAAAACGCCTTGATTCGGCGTCTTGACGCCTTTACTCAACGGGGTTCCAATCCCGACTTTCGTTTTTTGCGAAAGCGAGATCAGGATAGTCTTGTGCTGGGGATGTGTCAAATTGATGTTCATGGCAGCAGGCCTCCTTGGCGTTTGTTATTGGCTGCCCACCGGTTAATCCGCTTGTCGATGATAACTTCCAGTATCTTGCCGTCAGCGGTATCCGTTTCCTTGGTTTGCAATTCTGCGCCGCCATAATTGTGGATTATCACGGTCATAGCTTTGCCACCGCCGGCCATCGTCACCGGAATCGAGCGACCATCCGGCAGCGGCAGCGGGCCGGCGGATGTCATGATGCCGCCGTCGGCAAAGCCGAATAAACTGGTCAACGCGGAAAAGCCGGCCTGGAGCAAACCGTTGCCGGCGGCTTTGTCGGTGCCGAAGCCCTTGCCCAATAGCGTGTCCATCAATTGTGCCGATGCGGCATCGGCGGCCATGCGGGCCAGGGTTTTTGCGAAATTGGCGCCCAACTCGTCAAAACCTTCGCCGGCGCTCATGATGAAATCGGCAAACGAGGTCTGGATGTTGCGCGAGGCCTGGATCGCGAATTGCGACATCTCGTCGCTGCCGGCGTTGACGTTATTGACCAGGTCGTTGTAATCCTGGCCCAACTTGTCGAATTCGGCCTTGGCCCGGTCGGCGTCGATCAGGCCCAGGGCTTTAGCCTGGTCCACATCGGCAATACCTTGGGTCAGGCTGGAATAGCCGGGGTTGAAGCGATCGAACAGGCGGTTGTAGGTTTCCGATTGCGCCGCGCGCTGCTTGCCGGCCAGTGCCAGGCCTTGTTCGACCACATCGTCGTATTCCTTGTAGGCCTGGACGTTGGCCAGCACCGCGTCTTTCTCGGCGGCTAGGTTCAGCAAAATCAGCGCGCGCGCTTCGTCCAGCTTGGCCAGCGAGCCGAATTGCACTTCGAATTCCATTTGCGCCGCAGCGCTGTTCTCGCCGCGCAGGGCGATTTCCTTGCGCAGGCTGCGTTCTGTGGACTCATAGGCAGATTGCAGGGATTTGGCGGCGGATTCTTTATCTTTCGCGCTCTTGTCGGATGATTTCTTATTTGCAGCGAGATCCAATGCCTCCAATTCGTCAAGCCATGACTGTGTTTCTTTCACCGCATCCCTTGACCTATTTTTTATATCTGTTAGCCGATCGAGTTCATCTTGCGCCGATTTTTTTCGGCGCAAAGCGTCAAGCTTGTTCTGTTCACGGCCTATGTCATATCCGCTATAGTCGGCAATCATTCGGCCGACGGCACCCATTTGGTTGAATTGGTTTATTCTGGCCTCGGCGTGGGCAATCTGATCGTCCAAACTGCTGCTCAAATTCCGTTTTAGGATATTTAAACTATTGGTCTCCGATTGAATGATACTTTTGATAAGTCCCTCGGACTTATCGTTTAACAGCGTGTCTTCAAATTGGTGCCACGCATCCGACAAGTTGCTTATCTTGCCGTTTAGGGTATCCATGGCCCGAGCATTACTGCCAGTGGCCGCATTGCCCATTTCCGCAATCAATCCCCTGATGGTGTCGCGAGTCAAATCGCCACTCTTGGCCATGTCTTGGATCGCATCGGTAGATACCCCCAGAGACCTAGAGAGCAGGTCGTAGACCGGTACGCCGCGCTCGGCGAGCTGCATCATTTCTTCAGCCTGCAGTTTACCCTTGGCCCAGGCTTGCCCAAACGCAGTTACGATGCCGCTCAAGGTTTCCTGGCTTGCGCCCAGCTTTGAAGATTGGTCGGTAATGGCTTGCATTACCTCGGCGGTGGGCTGTATGCCGTAATTTTTCAGGCTGACAAAAGCCTTCGTCAGCCCATCGATTTCAAACGGCGTGTCTGTGGCAAACTTGGTCAGGAAATCAAACGCGCTAGCTCCGTCTTTGGCGCTGCCGGTGACGCTGTCCAGCTGCACGCGTAGCGATTCCATACTGCGATTCGTATCCAGAATGTCTTTCGATATTGCAGCAAACCCTGCCGCTGATACGCCAACGCCTAAGCCTGCCAGCATATCTTGGATTCTGGGCCCGGCAGATTCCAATCCGCGCAGAGCCTTTTCTACCCTGCCAACACTTTGTTCGGCTTGGCTACCGTCGCCAGATATCCTGATTTTTAAGTTTAGTTCGTTCATGCGGCACGCTCCTTGCCTTCGGTCGGCGCGGCTTCCGTTTTACCGCCGATCTTGTCGATCAGGCCGCGAATATCTTCAACCCGCCAAGAGCGGTAGTGCGTTCCGAGATTTTGACCGGCTGCGGATAAATGCCTTCTTTCACCCGGTTTAAAAACGTGGTCCGGCCGACCGGAATCAAGGCCGGGGTTTTCTTCTTCTTGTCGCCGACAATATCCCAGATCCGCAGGAATCCGGTTTCGGGTAGTTTATGGATTGCGGTTGCCATGTCGTTGCATTCCAATGAGGCTCGTTGAACATGGCTGCATGATGGCTGGGGGAAATCGAAAAAAATAGCGAAAGGGTTTCGCTATTAAGGGTGCTGTAGTGGCTGAAACCCGCGCCCGGCCTGCGCTGGATAGGTGTCGCTATTTACCCGATCTACGGCCTGGCGGAGCCCATGCCGGGCGAATAATAGTGGCGCCCATATCGGCCAAGCGCTTCGAAAATCCCCTTGCTTTCAACCAGTCCGCGACTTGATCGTTATATGGCCAGGTGGTGTCGTCATCCCGATCGGCTTTCGCCCAGAAATTTTCGCTGGCCATAATCAACGTTCTCAAGTCTTCCGATCGGTTTGCATGCATAGCGGCCGACTCCCTTAGCACTTCCACTTGTTCGATGGGTTTTTCCGGTTCGATCGGTGATAACGAGTTTTTAACCTCAACGAAAACATTTCTCTTGTGTATCTGGGAAAAAATCGTGCGGTATTGTTTGATTTCGAAAAAGACATGCTCTAGGTCAATCTTGTCTATTTTCCCTTCATCGATCAGTTTCGAAATGGTGCTACCTTCAGTTAACAACGGTTGCATGATATGAACATGGCCAAAATTATTTGAAAGTCTGTATTCCTTTTCGTCTTCATCGCTTATCAGAAATTTGCCGGTAACTTCGCCTTCGCTGACGATATAGTTGTAGTAGTTCCTCGAATAATGGACTTCCGGAAAAATAACGTACCAAGAATTACCCCAACCGGTAAACTCTACCTCGAGCATAGAAACACTCCGTCAAAGTGAAGCCGTCAGAATGGAAAACCGGAAACGAGCTGACGAAACCCGCTTTTCGCCCCGTCGGGCTATCCGGTTGATTCGATTATAACCAGGGTGGGTTTATGGCCGCCAGCACCCAACGCGGCGAAACGAAGGTAACGACTTCATGGCCACAGCGACGGTTGGTTTAAGCTCATATCGCTTGCCGCGCGCCGGCGCCGCATAATGCCGGCATCGTTCCAGGAATCCAGGCCGCCATGACTGTTTATTGCCCACATTGCCAATCAAAAGCCCGCATCACGTCCCGCAATAATCTGAACGACGAAAAAACCGTCGCCGATTTGTATTGCCAGTGTCTCAATAGCAAGGAATGCGGCGCGACGTTCGTCACCACTTTGGGCTTTAAGCACTACATCAACCCGCCGGCCACTTCTACGGTCCAGCTAGCCGCCAACCTCTTGAATACACTCAGCAAGGCCGAACGCACGGCGCTGTTGCAAGGCATGCCGCCCGGCTGATTGCCAAACGGGCTTCCATTTCATTGTATTGATTTTCTGCGCGTCGTTGTCTTATCGATCGCTTCGGCTGTTGATGATGGCTTTGACAATGCCCAGGATCGGAACGCCGACCAAGGCGATGGATACCGAAGGATGTGCGCCAAAATAGGCGGTGATCGAGGCTGCAGCCACTGCGGAAAGGGCAATGATAAATCCCAGCCATTGGCCGCGCCGGTTGTCCTGGCGTATGGCTTCGAATTTAGCGAGTTCGTACTTGATGGCTTCGGCTTCCCTGGCCAGGCGCGCGGCTTGCTCGGTTTCGGCCATTTTAAGGATGCGTTCGGCGCCGTTTTCTATGGTGGCGTCGAATTGTTGGAGCGCGGCGGGCGGCGGTAGTGGGCCGCTCCAGCCAACTGATACTTGGGTATCGGTACGTGGGCTATGAGTGGCGGGCTTTTTCTTGCGCGGATTTTTCACGTTGGATTGCCGTTTTGAAGTCACCGCCAATTTTCAACCAATCGCCACGCATATTATCGAGGTCGGGTTTTTTTGCGGCTCTGCCCGGGGAAAGCTCCGGATAACGAGAATCGGAATAGAGCAAACTGGTAGCGCTCAGGCCGCTAAGCAATCCCTTAAAGGTGTGTTTGTTCATAATTTGCCGTTTATCCGGTAACGTTCATTAGAGTTCAACGCAATTCATTCTATAACAGAACGACCGACATTCCCAATCAGGCTGCGCCGCCTATGCGACCAATCAAGAAGCGCGATGGTGGCCACAATCTTAAAGCAACCGCCAATTCTTCAGTTTATCCGCGGTATCGGTCGATGCCCTGTCTATCGATCCTGTTAGTGCTGGGTTTAGTGCTGGCTTTGTGCTGGGTTAGAAGCTCTGCAAGCCTTGGTAGTGCTGACTGTGCTGGGTATGCTGGTTTATTTCGCTATTCCGGGAAAATTCATAAAAAAACTTTATTGCCGGGATCGGGTGGGCTGGGCGCGTTAAGCAAAAGCAAGGATTCAGGTGAGCATAAGTTCATCCGGTTACGCCTGGCGCGGAAACTGGATGACTTGCGCGCCTTGTTTCAAGGCATCCAAATAGTCGGCCCATTGCTGCATCATCTTATGCCGTTCCGGCAAATGCGCGGTTCTGTTGTAGGCGCGGCCGTTGGGATCGCGGACCGCGTGGGCGAGCTGGTGTTCGATAAAGTCCGGCCGCACGCCCAACACTTCGTCGAGTATGGTTCTGGCCATGGCCCGGAAGCCGTGCACCGTCATTTTGTCTTTGCCGTAGCTCAAGCGTTTTAGTGCGGCGTTCAGGGTGTTTTCGCTCATACAGCGGATGCCGGACGGCGTCCGTTCCGACGGAAAGACGTAGCGGCCGTGTCCGGTGAGCGGTTGCAGTTCTTCCAAGATGGCGATTGCCTGGCGCGACAGCGGTACGATGTGTTGCACGTTGGTTTTGGTTACCAGGTAACGCCATTCGGCTGTTTGCAGATTAACGTCTTGCCATTGCATGGCTCGCAGTTCGCCCGGCCGGACGAACACCAGCGGCGCCAGTTTCAGTGCGCACAGCGCCGGCAGCGAGCCTTGGTAGCCGTCGATCGCGCGTAATAGTTCGGCGGCTTCTTTTGGTTCGGTGATCGCGGCGAAGTGTTCGCCCTTGGCCGGGGGCAGGGCGCCTTTCAGGTCTTGGGTGATGTCGCGATCGACGCGGCCGGTGGCGACGGCGTAGCGAAACACTTGGCCGCAGATTTGCAGAGTGCGGTGGGCGGTTTCTATGGTGCCGCGCTCTTCGATGCGGCGTAGGCTGGCCAGGATGTCTTTCGGCAGAATGTCGGCAATCGGCTTGGCGCCGAGCCAGGGGAAAATGTTGCGTTCCAGCATGCGCTTGGAGCGGTTGTTTTTTTCGTCCCAGGTTTGGACTTTTTTGGAGCCCCATTCGCGGGCGATGACTTCGAAGCTGTTGGCGAAGCTGTCGGCTCTGGCTTCTTTGACGGCTTTGCGGTTTTCGCCGGGGTCTATCGTCGCCGCGACCAGTTTTCTGGCTTCGTCGCGTTTTTCTCGGGCTTGGCCGAGACTGACTTCCGGATAGGTGCCGAGCGAGAGTTGTTTTTCTTTGCCGTCGAAGCGGTATTTAAACCGCCACCACTTACCCCAGCCGCTTTCCGTGGGCTTGACCAGCAGGAATAAACCTTTGTCGTCGAATAGCTTGAAAGCCTTGCCGTCTTTGGCTTTGTCGCTTTTGTGGGCGTTCCTGCAGGCGATGTCGGATAGGGCCATGGGGGTAACTCCAATCGGGGTAACTCGGTTACCCCCGAATGTTACCCCCGGTTACCCCTGGATTTCAATGAATCCCATTGAACGCTATTGAACAATAAAAAACCCGCTAAGCCTTGTGGCTTGCGGGTTGCGGGTTTGATGTACTTCGTTGAACTGTGCCGAATCGACTAATGGAGGCTGCGACCGGAATCGAACCGGTGTATACGGCTTTGCAGGCCGCTGCATAACCACTTTGCTACGCAGCCTTGATCGGTTAAACAAAAAAGCCGCGTTTTGCCGCGGCTTAATCGAATTTGGAGCGGGAAACGAGACTCGAACTCGCGACCCCGACCTTGGCAAGGTCGTGCTCTACCAACTGAGCTATTCCCGCTTGGCTAACTATCCTGCGTATTATACAAGCTTATTTTTCTTGTGTCAACTCTTATTGCAAGTTTATTGAAGAAGTCCACGCGCGTCGGCCTTGGCATTCCCCGCTGGCTGCGATTTCGACTTCGGCCCACACCAGATTCTTGTCGGTCGGGTCGTTTTGGACTTGAGTTAATTTGACCGGTGTATTCATCGGCATGTGTTTGCAAGAGCCATCGCGGTCGTTTTCCTCGGTATCGTCGTAGGCCGCCAACGAGCCCGGCACGGAAACCAATCTAACCGTCGCATTCGGATCGTAAGTGTTAGGGCTTTTCAGTACGTAACTTTGGCCGGGTACCAGCGGTTTTTGTTGGTGGACCGGCAATTTTGGGTCGGAGCCGCCGCTGAACATCAAAGCGAGCAGAACGACGGCAGCACCGCCGATCGCGCCGTAAAAAACTTTGGGGTTGGATTCTTTTAAAGCCAGAAAACCGGCCAGAGCATTGCCGGCGGCGGCGGTTGGGGCTGCAGCAGGGCTAGCGGCGGCCTGATTCGGCTCCTCGGCTTGATTCGCGGTTTCGTTGGTGTTTTCGTCAAGGCTCATGCGCTGTATCCTCTCAAGCTAATTATTATTATGGGAAGGTTATTGGGTGAGTGCCTAAAGTTACCATGATGACCAAACATTTCAAGCATTCATTTCTACGCCTAAACGACTATCTTAAATTGGCATACTGGCAATATCGAATTTAGGCAAATAAAAAAGGCGAGAAAAGGACGGATTTGGCCTATAATATTAGGAAATACTTAATTACTAACGTTTGGCATGTCTATGCGAATGATTGTGAAATATGGCGTTGTGACGCTTGCGGCTTTGTTGGGTTTTGCGCAACCGGCGGCGTGGGCGTCGAATACCTACACGCTGGAACAAGCCGTCGAGCAGGCGTTGGCGAACAACCCGGAGCTGCGAATCATGCAGGAGCGGATCGAGCAAGCCGACGCCCAGTTGGGGCAGGCGCTGGCCAATTTTTACCCGCAAATCAAAACCAGCCTGTCATACCAGCATAGCGACAATCCGGCCATGGCGTTCTCGATGATCATCGCTCAACGCCGCTTGAATCTTAACGGCGGCGATTTTAACCATCCGGGCGGCGTCGACAATTACCGTCCGCAAGTCACGGCGACTTACTCGCTGTTTCGGGGCGGCCAGGACTACTATTTGAGCCAAGCCGCACAACTGGGCGTCGAAAGTTCCGAACTGGAAAGGGCCGCTACCCGCAACCGTTTGGTGAATAACGTCACCGCCGCCTTCTACGGCGGTTTGGCGGCGATCGAAGCGCACCAGGTCAATAACCGCGCAATTGAGGCGGTGCAAAGCGAATTGAACCAGTCAACAATTCAATACGACGCCGGCGTAGTCCTGAAATCCGACGTATTGTCGTTGGAGGCGCAATTGGCCGAAGCCAAAGATGCCGAAATCCAGTCGGCGCATGCCATCGAGTTGGCGCAGAGCCTGTTGAGGACGCTATTGGGCTTGAATGCTAACGACGCATTCGAATTTGCCGGCAATTTTCAACCCGGTCTGCCGGACAATCCCGCCGGTTTCGACGATTTGCTGAACCAAGCCTTGGCGCAACACCCCGAGTTGAAAAATGCCGAGAAGCGCGCGGCTATCGCCGAACAGCAATTGGCGGCGGCCAAAGCCGCGCATCTGCCGCGGGCCGATGCCTATGTCAGTTACGGTTCGGACAGCAAAGATCTGGCGTTCAGCAGCAACCGCGACAACGTCAGCGCCGGCGTCATGGTCGAAGTTGACGTGTTTTCCGGATTTGCCACCCAGGAAAAAATCCGCAAGGCCGAGCATGAACTGACCGCAGCCCAAGAAACCGTCAGGCAGACCCGGTTGCGCATCGAAAACCAGCTTAAATCGGCGCAGCTCGGCTTGCAGCAGGCTTTGCACCGGGCCGAGGTCAGCGACGCCGCGGTGCGAGCCGCCGAAGAAGCGTTGCGCTTGGTCAACGAGCAACGCCGGGCCGGCGTCGTCACCGTCACCCGCTACCTCGAGGCCGAAGTCGCCCGTGATCGGGCGCGCAATCGGCAAATCGGCGCCCGTTACGATGCATTGCGCGCCGAAGCGGACTTGAAACAAGCCATCGGCTTTTGGCAATAACCCCTTGCAGGCAAACCCACATGTCCCACCATCGTTTTCTTTCCGATAAACCGAAATGGCTGGTGCCGCTGGCGGCTATCGGCGGCCTGTTATTGGTCATTCTACTGGCGCTCGGCGTGCTCGGCGGCGACAGCAAGACCAAGCCCGGCACTACCTCGATAGCCGCCAGAACAGTTCCGGCCAACGCGGCGACTGTGCGCATTGCCAGACAGGCGGAGGCCGGATCGTCGGTGTGGCAGGGTACGCTGCGTTCGCGGCTGGCGGTAAAAATTGCGCCGAAACTGAACGCCAGGATCGTCGAAATGCCGGTTCATCCCGGCGACCGTTTGAAAAAAGGCCAATTGATCGCCAAATTGGACGACCGCGATTTGCAAGCGGCCTATAACGCTGCGAATGCCGCCTACGTCGCGGCCCAAGCCCAGGCCGCTCAGGCCGGCGCCGACGAGAAACGCATCGTCGATCTGTACCAGAAGCAAGCCGCCACCCGGCAAAACTACGACGCGGTAATAGCCCAGGCCAAAGCCGCGCGGGCCATGGCGAATCAAGCCGCCAGCGCGGCGCAGCAGAGCAAGGTCATGCTCGGCGAGAACGTGCTGTACGCACCGTTCGACGGCGTGGTCGGCGAACGCTTCCAGGAGCCGGGCGACATGGCCGTGCCGAACCGGCCTGTCATCAGTTTTCATCAACCCGACGATTTGCGCTTGGAAGCGGCGATAGCCAGCCAATGCGCCGTCCAGCTTGAGCTGGGGGCAACGGTATCGGTCAGAATCGACGCCTTGCGGCAGACGCTGGCGGGCACCATAGACGAAATCAGCCCGGAGATCGATCCGCAAACCCTGACTCAACAAGTCAAGGTCAATTTGCCGAAAACGCCCGGCCTGCAACACGGCCAATTCGCCTGGCTGGAAGCGCGCTGCCAGGCGCCGCAAGCGGTGCTGCTGGTGCCGGCTAGCGCCATCGTCCAATTCGGCCAATTGCAGGCCGTGCGCGTGGTCGAGGGCGGACAATGGCAGATGCGGCATATCCGTAGCGGCAAACGTTACGGCGACCAACTGGAAGTGCTGTCCGGTTTAAAGGACGGCGAAACCATCCTCCTGCAAGGCGAGCTTGGGCAATGAATTCCAACGAAATTAAAAAAGACAGTCTGACGGTTGCCATCGTCCGGTTGTTTACCACTTCGCACCTGTCTTTGTTGTTTTTGCTGATCTCGTTGTTGGCCGGCGCCGCGGCGCTGATGTTGACGCCGCGCGAGGAAGACCCACAAATCGTGGTACCGGTCATGGATGTGTTCGTGCAGGCGCCGGGCGCTTCAGCCGACGAAGTGGAAAAGCAGATCACGACGCCGCTGGAAGTGTTGCTGCGCCAGATTCAAGGCGTGGAATACGTCTATTCCATCTCCCGGCCGGGCCAAGCCGTGGTGACGGTGCGCTATTACGTCGGCGAAAACCTGGAAAACAGCCTGATCAAGACCCGCGATAAATTGCTGGCGAACCAGGACATCATTCCGCCGGGCGTCAGCGATTGGCTGGTCAAACCGGTGGAAATCGACGATGTGCCGATTTTATTGCTGAGCCTGTCGCCGCAAAACGCCAACGTCGATGCGATGGCTTTGCGCCGGATTGCCGACGAACTGATCGAGCGGTTGCGGGCGGTGGATAACGTCGGCAAAAGCTGGGTGGTCGGCGCCGCACCGCGGCGGGTTTCGGTCTATCCGGACCCGGCCAAATTGCAGGCCGGCGGTATCGGACTGGCCGATGTCCAACGCGCCTTGCAACAGAACAACCTGAATTTGCAGGTTGGCCAAACTACCGCCAACGACCGCGAAATCGTGTTGGAAGCCGGACCGTACTACCAAAGCGCGGAGCAGGTCGGCAATACCGTGGTGGCCGGCGGCAACGGCCGTTTGCTGCATTTGCGCGACGTGGCCGAGGTGGTCGACGGACCGGCCGATACCGATTACTACACCCGTATCGGCTTCGGTCCGGCTGTGGCGCAAATGCACGCGGTCGGCGAGCCCGGCCGCTTGCCGCAAGCCGGCGAGGAACGGCCGCTGGCGACCGTCGCCATCGCCAAACGCCGCGGCGCCAATGCGGTCAGCGTGGCCGAACAGGTGCTGGCGCTGACCGAGGAATTGCAAGGCAGCTTGATTCCGGACGACGTGCTGCTGACCGTGACCCGCAACTACGGCGAAACCGCCGACCATAAAGTCAACGAACTGGTCATGCACTTGGGCATTGCCATTCTGACCATCATTGTGCTGTTGGCCTTGTCGCTGGGTTTTAAGGAATCGCTGATCGTATCGCTGGCGGTGCCGATGACGTTCGCCATCACGCTGCTGTGCGATTTGATCTTCGGTTACACGATCAACCGGGTGACCTTGTTTGCCTTGATCTTGTCGCTGGGTTTACTGGTCGACGACCCTATCGTCGACGTCGAAAACATCCACCGCCATTACAAGATGCGTAAAGAGCCGCCATTGCAAGCTTTGCTCAGCGCCGTCGATGAAATTCGGCCGCCGACCATACTGGCGACGTTTGCGGTGATCATGTCCTTCGTGCCGATGTTTTTCATTACCGGCATGATGGGTCCGTATATGGCGCCGATGGCATTTAACGTGCCGATCGCGATGCTGCTGTCGCTGGTCATCGCTTTCAGCGTCACGCCGTGGGCCAGTTATCGTTTATTGAAAGGCGATTACGGCAAAGACCACGGCCCGGCGTTCGATTTGAAACAAAGCCGGGGCTTCAAGATTTACCAGGCCATTCTGGCGCCGCTGTTGGCCGATAAGACCAAGGCCTGGTGGTTTCTGGCGGCGGTGATCGTGGCCTTCGTGTTGTCGGCGTTGATGGCGGTGACCCGGGTGGTGCCGCTCAAGCTGTTGCCGTTCGACAATAAAAACGAGCTGCAACTGGTCATCGACATGCCGAAAGGGGCGTCATTGGAGGCTACCGACCGCGTTGCCGCCGAGTTGGGCCGCTACTTGGCGACCGTCAACGAAATCAGCAGCTACCAGAGCTACGTCGGATTGTCGTCGCCGATGGACTTCAACGGTATGGTCCGCCATTACTATTTACGGCAGGGCGCCAACCTGGGCGATATTCGCATCGTGTTGGCCGATAAAACCCGCCGCGAGCAAGGCTCGCACGAAGTCGCGTTGCGGATGCGGCCCGAGATCGACCGCATCGAAAAACAATTCGGCGCCAACATCAAGATCGTGGAAATGCCGCCGGGGCCGCCGGTATTGTCCACCGTCGTCGCCGAAGTCTACGGCCCGCCGCAAGCCGATTATGCCGATATCATCAATGTCGCCAACCGGGTGCGGGCGGACATGCAGCAAACCGAGGGTGTGGTCGATGTCGACGATTTCGTCGAAGCCGACTACGAAAAATGGCAGTTTCTGGTGGAACACGACAAGGCCGCCGCGTTGGGCGTCACGGCTGCGCAAATCGCCCAAACCCTGCAGTTGGCGCTGGCCGGCGCCGATGTCGGCTTATTGCATGCCGAAAACGAGCGGCAGCCGCTGGCGATCCGGCTGCAATTGCCCAGAGTCGCGCGTTCGTCCGAAGCCGATTTGCTGGCCTTGTCGGTCAAAACCGCCAACGGCGTCTTGGTGCATCTGAGCGAATTGGGCCGATTCGACCGCCAGAGCGGGCAAAAAGCCATTTACCACAAGAACTTGCAGCGTGTGGCTTACGTCACCGCGGAAATGGCCGGCCGCAGTCCGGTCGAGGCGATTCTGGATTTGTTCGACGTGTTCGAAACCAAACCGCTGCCGGCCGGTTATAAAGCCGAAATGGCCGGCGAGGGCGAATGGAAGATCACCGTCGACGTGTTCCGCGACCTCGGTCTGGCTTTTGCCGCGGCGATGGTGATGATCTACATCCTGCTGGTCGGCCAAACCGGCTCGTTGGGCGTACCGCTGATCATGATGATCGCGATTCCGTTGACCGTGATCGGCATCATGCCAGGCTTCTGGCTGATCAATCTGTTTGCCGGCGATGTCGGCGAGTACGCCAGCCCGATTTATTTCACGGCCACGGCGATGATCGGCATGATCGCGCTGGCCGGTATCGTGGTGCGTAACTCGATCATCCTGATCGACTTCATCGAAAACATTTACCGCGGCAATCCGGACATCAGTCTGGCCGACGCCATCGTCGAAGCCGGCGCCACTCGTTTGAACCCGATCTTTTTGACCGCCGCCTCGGCGGTATTGGGTTCGATGATGATCGTGTTGGACCCGATCTTCTCCGGCCTAGCCTGGAGCTTTATCTTCGGCATCATCGCTTCCACCTTGTTTTCGTTGGTGGTGATTCCGGTGGTGTATTTCTTGATTAATCGGGATATGCCCAAGGTAGTCGCGGAGGATGAGTGAGCTTGAATGGCGCCGGTCAAATGAAGATTTTATAGGTTGAGTATGCGAAACCTGGCTTCAACCCAGGTTTTATTGCATTCAATCCAGTAGCGCTAAAGTTCATCGGAACGCTCGAATCGCCAGCGCCATACTTTTGGTGAACCATCCAGAGTATCTGTGGCTTCACCTGCCGTGACTACTACAAGATGGTTGCCGTATACGTCGTCGAACGCAAATGTACAATAGGCAAGACCGGTGGGGCATATGCTTTGAATTTCATGGAATCCTTTGTTCCAAAAGTACCGCCCGTTGCCGAAAGACATGTCCCAGTCTGAACTTCTCGACCAATGGCTAAGGCATGGCTGCCACCCCGCTTGGATCAGCATTTCTCGGGCGTCGGCGTAGATGTGTCCGCCAATTCGAGGGAGTGGGGCGTGTATAGCCGACGCGGGTTGAGGAAAATAGTCATTCGAATGGGGGCTGCCAATTGCGCGTAGCGCCTCACTTTCGGCCAATACTTTCCATTGACAGAGTAAAGATGATGGAAAGTTTGCTGAGTCGGTATCTACAAGTTTAGCGCAGTTCTGACATAGCCAAATCGCGTTATCGATAGAGGCGCGCTCCTTCGGAGTCATTTCTATGTTGTAGCGAGGTCCGCCAGGGGAGGCAGCGGCAATGTGGGCGGCTACCCCAAGGCTTATCGATTTGTGTGTTTCAATGTGTGGGCCGCTTGTGGACGCTTTGCAGGCTGGGTTTGAACAACGTAAACCAACACGTTTTGCTAGCGCGTCCTTGGTCGCTCTTGAGAAGTCGTCTCGAGGCATTTAGATATCGAAGGTCTAACAAATAACTAAATAGCTTACTAAATATGCCGCAGACCTGGGATTGTATCCGAGTAAATTTTACGTTGGCTGGATGAAAGAAGCGTGAAAAACCGCCGGGACGGAATTCTTTCCTTACTACTGCATAAGCGACTTGGCGGCGGAGACCTTAAAAGCCGGGCGTTGGACGTCTCAACTACATCAAAAAGTCCAGTTGTATTATTCCGTCAAAGTCTTACCGAAACGCATTGAAACCCCTTCGTATCGCCATCGTCGCTCAACAATTCGACCCAATCCGTTTGGCCGGGAAAAAAGAACGCCGCCTCGATATTCAGTTCGCCAAGGTCGGCGTCCAAGCGCTTGGGCTTATGGGTTGGTTTGTTGCTGTGCCACAGATACAACCGGTGTTTCTCGCTACGGTCTTCGTTGGCATGGTAGGGCCCGGCGACGATCAGGTATTCGTCGCCTTGGCGCCAGGCGATGTCGCGGATACCGTAGCCGCCGAGGTCAAGTTCGATTGGGTCGCCGAATGTTGCGGTTTGGCCTTGCAGAAGGTTTAGCGGATTCAGTAGCGGCACGATCAGGGCCTTAGCATCTTGTAACCGGCCGTTTTTCTCGGTGCCGCCGGCGAGCGGATTGCGAAAACCGATCAGCAAACTTTGCTCCGGCGTCGCTGCCAAGCCTTCGATACTGAGGCCGCCCGAGGCTTTGGGCGCTATGCCGACCGCCTTATCCAGCCGATAGGGTTTAAACCGGCGGTCCAGGATCAGGTCGTCGATCAAGGTCCGATAAATCCGCCCGTAACGTTGCCCGCTGAATTCGCCGGTGGCGTTACGCTGGATTTGCAGCGCGAACAGACGGTGGCGGCTGGGGCGGCGTTCGCCGTCTTTGTTGGTACTGTGGGATCCGATCCAGAAATAAACGTTGCCGATCGCCGCCGCGCCTTCCAAATCGATTTCGCAGCCTTTGCCGTCTTCGATTTCGCCATCGAAAACCCTTGATAAGGCAATCGCCGGATTTAACGTTTGTTCCGGGCCTTTTTCGAAAACACTGAGTCGGTTTTCTTCGTCGTCCGCAACGACAAAATAATTGCCGTCAAGCGCAACCGCGCCGGACACATTGGAACTGCCTTCGTAGTTTTTCCGGTCCATGTCTGGCTCCTGGCGTCAGGACGGTTTTAAGGATGGTGGGACGCGCCGGTTGGCCATCCCACCGGAGCCGCGGGATTAGGTTTCGCTGCTGCCGATAAAACGATAGACCAAAGCGCCCAGCACCGCACCGATAATCGGCGCCACCCAGAACAGCCAAAGTTGCGCCAAGGCCCAATCGCCGACATATACCGCCACGCCCAGGCTGCGGGCCGGATTGACTGAAGTATTGGTGACCGGAATGCTGATCAAGTGAATCAGCGTTAAGCCGAGACCGATGGCGACAGGTGCCAGGCCGGCCGGGGCGCGGGCGTCGGTGGCGCCGAGGATGATCAGTAAAAACATCATCGTCATCACCACTTCGGTAATCAGCGCGGACAGCAGGGAGTAGCCGCCCGGCGAATGTTCGCCGTAACCGTTGGAGGCAAAGCCGGCGGACACATCGAAGCCGGCCTTGCCGCTGGCGATTAAATACAACACGCCGCCGGCGACGATGGCGCCGATGACTTGGGCGACAATGTAAGGCAACAATTGATTGGCCGGAAACCGGCCGCCCATCCACAAGCCAACCGACACCGCCGGATTGAGATGGCAGCCGGAAATATGGCCGATGGCATAGGCCATGGTCAGTACCGTCAAACCGAACGCCAGCGAAACCCCGAGCAAGCCGATGCCCACATTCGGAAACGCCGCGGCCAACACCGCGCTACCGCAGCCACCAAGAACCAACCAAAATGTCCCGAAGGACTCGGCTACATACTTTTTCATATGAATCTCCTGTGTGTTGTTATAGTTTTGCCCGTCATCGATCACTTGTTTTTTGTTTAATAATCAATCGGCTAGCGCACTGTATTCCGGGTCTTTGTGTGATGTCAATCACAAAAAACGGCTGGATTCTTGCTTGCTGCTTGCTATTTCTAACTAGCCGCCCGGTTGCGTGGTTTGGGATTTAGCTTTACGGCGCGAAGAATACCGGGCGAATTCGTCCCTACAGGCCTGTTCGGGATGGCTAATTGCCCTATTCGATGTGAGAATTAGGGCTTATCCAATTGCCGGACTTGCTTTCCGATTAATCCATGCCCGATAGTTCTTTGTATAGCTACAGCACCAACTTGATCGGCATGGCGACGGCTTGCATGGCCAGCCATCTGTTTAACGACTATCCCAAACCGCTGCATATCGCCGGTACCCGCGAGTCTGCGCCGGGTTTGTTCGAACAATTGGCGCAGCAGCCGAGTTTGGCCGAATGCGGCCGGGTGTTTCAGGATTATATGTGCGTGGTGTTCGGTTTCGAGACCGAACAGCGCCTACGCGACGATGCCCTGGGCCGGCGCCGCTACCGTAACAGTTACTTACGGCTGATTCAGGATTGGGGCATGGATTCCAACAACGCCCAGGGTGCGGTAATGAAGGGCTGGGTGGAAAGCCGGTTCGGCTTGTTTCCGAGCTTTCATAAAACCCGGATTCGCAATTTCATCAGCAACGACTGGTTGACTTACATCGAAGAAAAGATGAACAGCCGCTACCACAACAATTGCATTTATATGCAGTTGGATCTGGTTTACGAGTTTTGCCAGTGGGTGGTCGAGCGGTTCCAGGTTCCGGCCGCGACCCACAAAACGCTGTACCGCGGCGTCGATACTTTGGACGATTACGTCGTCAAAGACGAAGGTCGGCACGACAAAATTGTGCGGTTTAACAGTATTACATCCTTTACCGACCGGCCCGGTATCGCCAGCGAATTCGGCGCCAACATTCTGGAAGTGCGGGTGCCGATGGTCAAGCTGGTGTTTTTTAACGAATTGCTGCCGCACCACGCTTTGCGCGGCGAAGCGGAATATCTGGCGATTGGCGGCGATTACCGGGTTAGGGTGTTGAGCTGATGGATGCGCAAATTTCGAATCGGGCCTTGGGCGCTTATCTGGGCTTTGCTTGCGGCGATGCGCTGGGGGCGACGGTGGAGTTCATGTCGCCGCAGCGGATTCAAAAACGTTACGGCGTGCACCGCGACATTGTCGGTGGCGGCTGGTTGGGCCTGGAGCCGGGCCAGGTTACCGACGATACCCAGATGTGTTTGGCCTTGGGCCAGGCGATCATCGACAACCAAGGCTGGAATTTGTCGGCGGTAGCCGAAAATTTTCTGGCCTGGCTGGAAAGCGGGCCGGTCGATGTCGGCAATACCTGCCGCCGCGGCATCCTCCGGTTTCGCGATCGCGGCGAACTGTCCGGCGAACCGCGCGACGACGAAGCCGGTAACGGCGCCTGCATGCGCAATCTGCCGGTGGTGTTGGCGACCTTGCGGCGGCCGGAATTGTTTGAACTGTGGAGTTTGCAGCAGAGCCGGATCACTCATCACCATCCGTTATCCGACGCCGGGACATTGGCGCTGGGCCGGATCGCCGGGCTGTTGATCGACGGCCAAGATGCAGCGGCTTGCCGCGAGGTAGCCGATGGTTTGGTGGGGCGGTTCGTGGAATTCGCTTACGACCCTTATCCGGGCCGGGCTTCGGGATATATCGTCGATACCGTGCAGACCGTGCTGCACCATTTTTTCAACAGCGACAGCGTCGAATCCTGCTTGGTTGCCACGGTCAACCAGGGCGGCGATGCCGATACCACCGGCGCGCTGGCAGGCATGCTGGCCGGTGCCAAATATGGCGTAGACGGCATTCCGCGGCGCTGGCTGCAGCGGCTGGACCCCGCGGTTGCCGCTCAAATCTGCAGTCAGGCCAACGCTCTGTTGCGGCTCGGTAGTGCCGGTTCTCCGGGATAAACGGCATAACGCACGCGGAAGCTGTCGTTTGTCGCCGGGAGATTTTTGTTCGGTCAGCCCGATTCGGCCTACAATGCCGGGCTTGGCCATTAGGATGATCAACCGATGACGCAACAGTCGTTTACCTTCGAACAAATCCATATAGAAGTCGCCCGCAACGCCTCCGACGATTTCAACCTGTTTCACGACAAGCACAAATGGTTGCAGATTACCCATAACCCGTTCAAAGGCCCGATCGTGTTGGGCTTTCAGCTGAATACGTTGATCGAGTACCAGATGCGCCTGTACCGCGAGGCGCAGCACGAAGACCAAATTATTGCCGAGAAGCAACTGCGGTTCAGCAATTACCAGATTACCTTCGTCAACGCGCTACGCCCGCGTCAGGAAATGGCGTTGAACATCAAGAAGACTTTGATCAATACCATACCGGAGTTGACCTTGACCAACCGGGTGGCGATGAAATCGCAAGGCAAGACCATTCTGTTGGGTTACAAGAAGGAGACCAAGTCGCCGCTGTTTTTGGCCGATGTCGATTTGGGCGGCTTGCCGGATTTGAACGGCATCGCCGATAAAACCGTGGTGCCGGGCACCGATTTCTTTCTGAAGCGGAAATGGATGAACAACGGCAACGTCAAAAATTTTCTGTCCGGGTCGTTCGCCGAGCAATCGGATTATTTCGACGAATTGACCCATGTCGCGCATTATCCGGAGGTGTATCCGTGCAGCCTGACCTCCGGAGCCTTGCTGGAGAAAGCGCAGTTGGAGAACCACGATTTCAAGCGCAATCCGATGGTATACACCTCGCACGATATTTCGGTGGACCGAGAGCATTTGGCCAGGGTCAAAAATAACGACAAACTGCATATCCTGGTCAAGCAATTGCCGGAATCGAAAGACAATACGCTGAACCAAACCAGTATCATGCTGCGCACTTACGAGTGCTTCGGTTTGTTGGAAGACGGCACGATTTTGTACCGGATCAAGCTGAATTTGGTGCCTTTGGAAGAGATTCTGAGAAATTTGCGCGGTAAGGCCGCTTAGCGGCGCGGGCCGGCCTAATGTTGTGAAATTTTTGGAACATCAAGTATAATCCGCGAAGTCGTTAGGCTAGGCCAGTGACGAGATAGCAAATTCAATTAATACAACACTAAAGATAAGGTAAGTGCTTGCAATCGGGCATTTGCATTGTTCGAGGAAAAACATATGAGTAATATCGAAGAACGAGTAAAAAAGATTGTCGCGGAACAATTAGGCGTAAAGGAAGAAATCGCAAACGATGCGTCTTTTGTCGACGATCTTGGTGCTGATTCTTTAGACACAGTTGAACTCGTCATGGCTTTGGAAGAAGAATTCGAATGCGAAATTCCGGACGAAGAAGCCGAAAAAATCACCACCGTCCAATTGGCTATCGATTACATCAACGCCAATCTGCAATAACAGCACGTTGTTTCCAAACGCTAGTGGATGATGCCATCCACTAGCCGATATATCCCCTTCTCTGGTCGTCTTCTTTATTTACCGGTAGTTTACTGTGAGCACACGTCGAGTTGTAATTACGGGCTTAGGCGCTGTTACGCCGTTAGCCAACAATGTTGCGGATACCTGGGACGGTATTGTCAATGGCAGAAGCGGCATCGGCCCAATCGATTCCTTTGATATTTCGCCTTTCGCAACGACTTTTGGTGGCGTGATCAGAAACTTCAATATCGGCGACTACATCCCGGAGAAGGATGCCAAGCGGATGGACGGTTTCGTCCACTACGGCATCGCCGCCGGCTGCCAGGCGATCGAGGACTCCGGCATCGTCGTTACCGAAGAAAACGCCGAGCGCATCGGCATCGCGATCGGTGCCGGCATCGGCGGCATCACCGGTATCGAAGAGTGCTACGCGACATACGTGGCGGGCGGCCCGCGCCGGATTTCGCCGTTCTTCGTACCCGGCAACATCATCAACATGATCTCCGGCAACCTGTCGATCAAATACGGTATGAAAGGGCCGAATTTCGCAATCGTCACTGCCTGTTCGACCGGTACCCACAACATCGGCGACGCCGCCAGGCTGATCAAATACGGCGATGCCGACGTGATGGTCGCCGGCGGCGCCGAGCGCTGCACGACTTCGCCGACCGCGATGGGCGGATTTGCCTCGGCAAAAGCCTTGTCGCGGCGTAACGACGATCCGCAACGCGCCAGCCGGCCCTGGGACCGCGACCGCGACGGTTTTGTCCTCAGCGACGGCGCCGGCGTTATCGTGCTGGAAGAGCTGGAACATGCCAAGGCCCGCGGCGCCAGGATTTACGCCGAGTTGGTCGGTTACGGCATGAGCGGCGACGCCTACCACATCACCTCGCCGTCGGAAGGCGGCGAAGGCGCGGCGCGTTGTATGCGCAATGCGATGCGCGACGCTAAAATCACCCCGGAGCAGGTCGATTACATCAATGCCCACGGCACGTCGACCCCGGCCGGCGATGTCGGCGAAACCCATGCCATGAAGAAGGCGCTGGGCGATCACGCCTATAAAGTGGCGGTCAGTTCCACTAAATCGATGATCGGCCACCTGTTGGGTGCCGCCGGCGGTATCGAAGCGGTGTTGACGGCCTTGGCGATCAAGCACCAGATCGCGCCGCCGACCATCAATCTGGAAAATCAGGATCCCGATTGCGATCTGGACTACGTGCCCAACACCGCCAGAAACATGAAAATCGACGTGGCGATTTCCAACTCCTTCGGATTCGGCGGCACCAACGGCTCGCTGGTTTTCAAGCGCTTCGAATAAAGCGGTCCGATCCGACAGTGTCCGGCTATGTTTTTATTGAATGGCGCACCCGGACACTACGTCGACGTTGCCGATCGCGGATTTCAATACGGCGACGGCCTATTCGAAACTATCGAAGTTCTGAATGGGCGGCCGCTATTTCTTGATCGCCACCTGAAACGCTTGGCCCACGGCTGCCGGCGTTTACTGATTCCGATGCCGCAGTCCGAGCTGTTGGCGGCAGAGGCTAGGCAACTGGCGCTTGAGTTCGACCGCGGCGTGCTGAAAATAATCGTTACCCGCGGCAGCGGCGGCCGGGGCTATCGCCAGCCCGAGCCAATTCAACCGACCAGGCTGCTCGGCCTGCATCCTTACCCGGACTATCCCGAGAATTTCCAAACCCAAGGTATTCGCGCCCGTTTCTGTTGGCAGCGGTTGTCGGTCAATTCCGCTCTGGCCGGGATCAAGCATTTGAATCGGCTGGAACAAATTTTGGCCAGAGCCGAATGGCGCGACGACGATATTCAGGAGGGCTTGATGCTGGATACCGAGGAACGCGTGGTCGAGGGCGTGATGAGCAACCTGTTTGCCGTCAAAGCCGGCCAGTTGTATACGCCGAGCCTGGCCGGCTGCGGCGTAGCCGGGATTATCCGCGAATTGGTGATCGGTTTTGCCTGCGATATCGGCCTGCCGGTCCATGAAATTCCGCTCGATCAAGTCGAGGTACTGGCCGCCGACGAGTTGTTCGTAACCAATTCGGTGATCGGCATTTGGCCGGTCAGACGCCTGGAACAGCGCGTACTGGAAGTGGGGCCGTTAACCCGGCGCCTGCAGAACTTGTTGAATCAGGCCCGAATGGCCGAGGCACAGCCGTGTTTCGCAGCATAGTCGCCTTCACCTTGCTGATGGTCTTCGGTCTGCTGTCGATTTGGGCCGGCATGCATTACCACATCATCGAGAAAAAACCGATTGTGATCGGCGAAACCGTCATCGAAATCAAAAAGGGCGATACGCTGGAAACGGTAATCAAAACCCTGCGTAACCAGCGGGTTATGGTAAACCGGTTTTGGTTCAAGCTGTTCGCCTACCGCAAGCATCTGGACCGCACCTTGAAGGTCGGCGAATACGTGCTGGCGAAGGGCGCCACCGCCGCCGACGTGCTGCAACAGCTTACCGAAGGCCGTACCCGCCAATATTCGATTACCTTTCCGGAAGGCTGGACGTTCAAGCAGATGTTCCAGGCCATCAAGGAAAACCCGAATTTGCAACACACCCTGAGCGACAACGAGCTGAAAGACTTGATGGCGAAGATCGGTTCCGACAAGAACCACCCGGAAGGCCTGTTCTTTCCCGATACCTATTTTTTCGAAAAAAATACCTCGGACGTGGATTTGCTGAAACGCGCGCATGACCGGATGCAGGCCGTGCTGCGCGAGGAATGGCGCAAGCGCGACCAGAACGTGCCGTTGGACGACCCTTACCAGGCGCTGATTCTGGCGTCGATTGTCGAGAAAGAAACCGGTGCCGGCGAAGAACGCCGGCAAATAGCCGGCGTGTTCGCCCGCCGCTTGAAGAAGGGCATGCTGTTGCAAACCGATCCAACCGTGATTTACGGCATGGGCGACGATTACCACGGCGACATTCGCCACAAAGACTTGCGCGAGCCGACGCCATACAACACTTACGTGATCGAAGGCCTGCCGCCGACGCCGATCGCGATGCCCGGCAAACAGTCTATCGCCGCCGCTTTGCATCCAGACGACGGCGATGCGCTGTTTTTCGTCGCCCGCGGCAACGGCCGCCACGCCTTCTCGGCAACCCTGGCCGAGCACGAGAAGTACGTGGACCGTTACCAGCGATGAAGCCGGGCCGGTTCATTACATTGGAAGGCGGCGAAGGCGTCGGCAAATCCACTAATTTGCAATTCATCCGCCAATGTTTGGCCGAACGCGATATTCCGCTGCTGGTTACCCGCGAACCGGGCGGTACGCCGATTGCCGAGAAAATCCGCGCCATTCTGTTGGAACGGAGCGACGAAGCGTTGAGCGAACAGGCCGAACTGTTGCTGGTATTCGCAGCGCGGGCCCAACATATCCGCCAGGTGATCGAGCCGGCGTTGCTGCGCGGAGAATGGGTGGTTTGCGATCGATTCACCGATGCGACCTACGCCTACCAAGGTGCCGGGCGTAATATGGACCTGGCTACGATAGCCTGGCTGGAGCGGACGGTGCAAGGCGGGCTGCGCCCGGATTTGACCTTCGTCCTTGATGCACCGGTCGCGACCGGTTTGCAGCGGGCTAAACGCCGCGGCGAATTGGACCGTTTCGAAACCGAACAACTGGATTTTTTCGAACGCATTCGGCAAAGCTATTTACACCGCGCCGCCGGCGACCCCGCGCGTTACAAAGTCATCGACGCCGCACTGCCGTTGCCGCAAGTTCAGGCGCGTCTGCTGGCCGAATTGGAAACGCTATGGGCGAACTGACGCTTTACCCTTGGCAACAGCAACATTGGCAGAGACTGCGGAGCTACATTCAACAAAACAGAGTTCCGCAAGCCCTGTTATTTTCCGGGCCGGCCGGCCAGGGTCGCCGCCATCTGGCCGAATATTACGCCCGCGCCTTGCTCTGCCATGCCCCGCAAGACGGCGGTAATCCCTGCGGGGTTTGCTCCGCTTGCAAATTATGCGACGCCGCTACCCATCCCGACTTTATCGCGGTCGAGCCGGACGAACCCGGTAAGGCCATCGGCATCGATAAAGTCAGGCAGTTGATCGTCAAGCTGGCGTTGAAGCCGCAATACCATGCTTACCGGGTTGCAATTTTCCAACCGGCCGATGCAATGAACACCGCATCCGCGAATGCGTTTCTGAAATGCCTGGAAGAGCCGGGCGAGCGGACTTGTCTGCTGTTGATCAGCGAACAACCGGCCCGCCTGCCGGCGACGATACGCAGCCGCTGCCAGAAGATTGTCTGCGAAGTACCGGAACGTAACGCAGCCTTGCAGTGGTTGAGCGGCGCAGGTGTGCGGGATCAAGCCGAGTTGCTGTTGGATTTGGCCGGGGGCGCGCCGCTATTGGCCAAACGATACGCCGAAACCGGGATAGTCCCGCTGCGGCAAGAATATTTTCGGGCCTGGCTGCAAATTGCCGAGGGCAAGGCCGACTGGTTGGCCGTCGCCGAGCGCTGGCAGAAACAGGAACATCTCGATTTAGGGGTGGTGTTGGCCTGGATGGCCGGTTGGCTGGCCGATATCGTCAAATGCCGGCATCGGGCCGATTCGGCGCATTTGGCCAATCCCGATCTGAAAAACAGCTTGCAAGGCTTTGCCGAGCGGCTAGAATTGCCGGGAGTTTACCGATTCTACGACCGCGTGCTGACGGCCAAAGCGCAGTTGGCTACGCAACTGAATCAGCAACTGATGCTAGAACAACTGTTAATCGACTGGTCTCAACTCAACGCACACTGACATTATGGCGGAAGCAGCTCCCCGGCAGGGCATCCTGTCTCTTTCGATCAAGGACAAAAATGCGCTTTACGCGGCCTACATGCCGTTCGTCAAAAACGGCGGCCTGTTCATTCCGACCAAACGCGAGTACGAAATGGGCGAGGAAGTGTTCATGTTGTTGAATTTGATGGAAGAGACCGAACGCTTACCGATTGCCGGAAAAATTATCTGGAAAACGCCGAACGGCGCCGAAGGTTACCGCTCTGCGGGTATCGGTGTGCAGTTCAGCGATCAGGACGGCGGGGCGGCGCGCAATAAAATCGAAACCTATCTGGCCGGCGCGCTGGAGTCGGATCGCTCCACCCATACCATGTAACCCGTACTGGGCAAATTCCGCTCGGCGCTACCGTTTCCCAAGCTTCATGTTCATAGATTCCCATTGCCATCTCGATCGCATCGATTTGGCACCTTATGCCAACGATTTCAACGTTTTCGTCGGTGCGGCCCGGACCGCCGGCGTCGAGCACATGCTGTGCATTGCCATCGACATGGAATCCTACCCGGCGATGCTGGCGCAAACGGCGCCCTATCCAGACATCTCGTTGTCGGTGGGCGTGCATCCGAATGTCCGCGACGGCCGCGAGCCGACTCTCGACGAACTGCTGGAATTGGCGGCGAACGCCAAGGTCATTGCGATCGGCGAAACCGGTTTGGATTATTTTCATAGCCAAGGCGATCTGGAATGGCAGTTTCAGCGTTTCCGCAACCATATCGCCGTGGCCAAGCAGTTGCACAAGCCCTTGATCATTCATACTCGGGATGCCGGGCAGGATGCTTTGGATGTGTTGCAGGCGGAAGGGGCCGATGCGGTAGGCGGCGTGATTCACTGCTTCACCGAGGATTGGGCCTACGCGCAACGGGCGATCGATTTGAATTTTTACGTGTCGTTCTCCGGCATCGTTACCTTCAAAAACGCCGAAGCGATTAAGGAAGTGGCGCGGAGAATCCCCGCCGACCGCTTTCTGATCGAAACCGATTCGCCTTATTTGGCTCCGGTGCCTTACCGCGGCAAACCCAACTATCCGATTTACGTGCGCCATGTCGCCGAGCATATTGCCGAATTGCGCGGCAGCTCGATCGAAGCGGTGGCGGCGCAGTCCAGCGAAAATTTTTACCGGCTGTTCGGACTCGATGCCGGCCGCCGCAATTTGGCCGCCTAAAAAAATGCGGTAGTGCCGGAACCGGCGCTACCGCACAAAGAGGTGGGGTATAACTCTCATTTCCCGAAGGACGCATACAAGAGTTGCTGTCAGTGTACTGAAGCATTCTAACGTTGAAAATGTGGCAATTTGCCGCGTGACAATTTGTCGCTGACTTCGGCCGTAGCTCTACATCTCCCATTTTCCGGACTTAACCAGCGATGGAACAAGAATTCAGCGTCCCGCAGGGCCGTTTTCGGCTAACGCGCCAACCCTACCGAAAAAACGAGTTGTTGCAGGCCTGGGATGCGGCCGACGACTATTTGCTGCACCATCTGGCCGAGCACGAAGCGCTTGCCGGTAAGAATATCGCCATCCTCAACGATAGCTTCGGGGCGCTGGTAGTGGCGTTGAGCGAGTTTCGGCCGACGGCCATTTCCGACTCCTGGCTGTCCCAACAGGCGACGCGCGAAAATTTGGCCGCGAACGCGGTAGCAGCCGACCGGGTGCTGCTGTTGGACAGTTTGTCCTTGCCGTCGGCGCCGATCGATCGGTTGTTTATCAAGGTTCCGAAGACGTTGGCTTTGCTGGAATACCAGTTACACCGGCTTCGGCCCTTGTTGCAGCCGGATTGCCGCATCGTTGCGGCGGGCATGGTCAAAACCTTGCCGGCCAGTGCCTGGAAACTGTTGGAGCGGCTGGTCGGCCCGACCGTGCCGTCGCTGGCCAGAAAAAAGGCCCGGCTGATTTTCGCCGGTTTCGATCCCAACATCCGGCTGCCGCCGAATCCATACCCTACGTATTACCGCTTGACGGCGGAACAGCCGCCGATTTGCAATCATGCCAATGTGTTTTCTCGGGAAAGCCTGGATATCGGCGCCCGCTTTCTATTGCAACATTTGCCGGAATCGGCTTTATATCGGGATTTTATCGATTTGGGGTGCGGCAACGGCGTGATCGGCTTACGCCTCGCCGAACTGAATCCGGACGCGAATATCGTGTTTGTCGACGAATCGTTCATGGCAATCGCATCGGCAACGGAAAATTTTCGCAACCGGTTCGGGGATTCGGCGCAGGCTAAGTTCGTGGTCGGCGATTGTCTAAGCGGCTTTGCGCCGGCCAGTGCCGACTGCATTGTCTGCAATCCGCCGTTTCATCAACAACACGCGATCGGCGACCATATTGCCTGGCGCATGTTCCAACAGGCGCATGCGGTGTTACGGCCCGGCGGCGAGTTGCGGGTGATCGGTAACCGCCATCTGAATTACCATATCACGCTAAAAAAACTGTTCGGCTGCTGCCGGCAACTGGCGGCTAATGCCAAGTTTGCCATTTTCAGTTGCGAAAAGGCTTGATCCGGCTATTCGATGTTTTTGTAATGCAGAGACGAGATTTGTTCCGAAACGATGCCGATCAGGAAAGTCACGATGGCGGAAAGGAATAGCACGGCGCTCATATTGGTGAAACGAGCTTCAGTAATATAGGTGTAGGCGTAATATCCCATGCCGACACCGAAAATCGACATACTGATCGGCAGAAACAGCCGCATTGGCGAAAATAGTACGCCGATGCGCAGAATAATGATAAAGAAGCGCAAGCCGTCGTGCAGCAGGCGGATATGGCTCTTGCCGCTACGTTTGCCCGCGTGGATCGGGACGTAGGCCACCGGAAATCCGGAACGGAAAAAGGCCATGGTACTGGTGGTCGGGTAGGAAAATCCGTTGGGCAGCAGGTAAAGAAATTTGCGGAATTTGTCGGCGCGCGCAGCACGGAAGCCGGAGGTCAAGTCTTCGATCCGGTGGCCGGTCATCAACGACGCCAGTTTGTTGTAAAACTTGTTGGCAACGCGCCTGAACCACGAAGCGTGGCTACGCGCATTTCTGGCGCCGACCGCCATATCGTAGCCTTCGTGTATTTTTGCCAATAGCGGGGCGATGTCTTGCGGGTCGTGCTGGCCGTCGGCGTCCATGAACACCAGAATTTCGCCTTTGGCTTGTCTGGCCCCGGTCTTGATCGAGGCGCCGTTACCCATGCAATACGGGTGGCGAACGACCCTGACGCCGGCGTTGCCGGCAATGGCGGCGGTATCGTCGCTGGAGCCGTCGTCGACCAGTAAAATTTCGGCTTGCGGATACAACTCCAGTAATTTCGGCAGAAAAACCGGCAGGTTTGCCGCTTCATTTTTGGCGGGCAGGACAATACTCAGCGACTCAGGCATCTTCATCGAGCGGTCAATTAACGGTGGAAAGCGCCGTTCAGTTTAGCAGACTTAGCCGGTATCGCCTGGTATCGGTTTTAGCGAAACCCATCCTTAAGTTTGCGTATCGCGGTAAACACTGCCAACGGCGACGCCTCGGCCAAGGCCAGGTTTTGCCGGATTTCCGGGCTGTGCTCGCGGAAAAAAGGATTGGTCGCCAATTCCTGGCCGATAGTGGAGGGCAGGGTGGGAGCGTTGCTGCGCCGGAGTTGGCAGATGTCGGCGTAACGCTGCTGCAATAGCGGATTGCCGGGTTCCAGCGTCAGCGCGAAGCGGGCGTTGGCCTCGGTATATTCGTGCGCGCAGTAGACTTTGGTTTCGGCCGGGAGTGTCTTCAGTTTTTGCAGCGAATGCCACATCTGTTCGGCGCTGCCTTCGAATAGGCGGCCGCAGCCCAACGAAAACAAAGTATCGCCGCAAAACAAGGCGCTACTGCCGGCATTGTAGTAGACGATATGGCCGACCGTGTGTCCCGGCGTATCCATGGCCACCAGTTCTTCTGCGCCGAGTGCTATCCGGTCGCCGTCGCCAAGCGCGATGTCAATGCCCGGAATTCTGCTGCGGTCGGCCTTGGCGCCGACGATTTTACAGCCGGTCGCGGCTTTGAGTTCGAGATTGGCGCCGATATGATCGCTGTGGTGGTGGGTGTTGAAAATGTAGTTCAATCCAAAACCGCACCGTTGCAAGGCGGCTATAACCGGCGCTGCCGCAGCCGGGTCGACCACCGCGGTCAGCCCGCTATCGGGTTCGTGCAGCAGGTGGATATAGTTGTCGGTTAACGCCGGAATGATGCTGATTTCTAACATAACTCAGTGGCCTTAACTATCGTCAGTTACGATCTCTGCTGCCTCCGTCGTGGAGGGCTGATACAAGAATTAAAAATAACCTGCCAGAAAGATCTGGCCTATGCGCAGAACGCTTCAATCTGTTGCATTATGCCCTTGGCATCGAGTGCGACCAAGCTGAGCAGTTCGTCGCGCGAACCTTGCTCGACGAAGCGGTCCGGCAGGCCGATATTCAATACCGGCATCAGAATCTTTTGTTGTTGCAAGAATTGCAATACCGCACTGCCGACGCCGCCGGCCAACACGTTTTCCTCGACCGTGACGAACACGTCGTGGGTCTTGGCCAATTGCAGGATCAAGTCTTCGTCGATCGGTTTGACGAAACGCATGTTGGCGACGGTGGCGCCCAGTTGCTTGCCGGCTTCGCTGGCCGGCGCGACCATGCTGCCCCAGGCCAGAATCGCAATTCGGCCGCCGTGATGGCGAATCTCGCCCTTGCTGATTTCCAGTTCGGTTAACGCCGGATCGATTGCCGCACCTGGCCCCTTGCCGCGCGGATAGCGCACCGAGGCCGGGCCGTTATGCTGGAAACCGGTGGTCAACATCTGCCGGCACTCGTTCTCGTCGGCCGGCGCCATCACCAGCATATTGGGAATGCAGCGCATATAACTGTAATCGAACGCCCCGGCATGGGTTGGGCCGTCCGGGCCGACCAGACCGGCTCTATCCAACGCAAACAGCACATCCAGATTCTGCAAGGCTACGTCGTGAATCAACTGGTCGTAACCGCGTTGCAAAAAAGTCGAATAAATCGCCACCACCGGCTTGGCGCCTTGGCAAGCCTGGCCGGCGGCCAGCGTGACCGCATGTTGTTCGGCAATCGCCACGTCGAAATAACGTTTCGGAAACTTTTGCGAAAACTCGACCAGCCCCGAACCTTCGCGCATCGCCGGCGTAATGCCCAACAGCCGCTCGTCTTGTGCCGCCATGTCGCACAGCCAACGGCCAAACACCTCGGTATAAGTCGGATGCGGCGACGGCGCCGCCTTCGGCAGAAAATCCTTGGTCGGATCGAAGGCCGGTACGCCGTGGTAAGCCAAAGGATCTTTCTCGGCCGGGGCATAACCCTTACCCTTCTTGGTCACCACATGCAGGAACACCGGCCCGGTCAAATCCTTCAAATTCTCCAGCGTCGATACCAACATCTCCAGATCGTGACCGTCGATCGGTCCGAAATAATTGAAGCCCAACTCCTCGAACAAGGTACCCGGCACGATCATGCCTTTGACATGTTCTTCCGCCTTGCGCGCCAGTTCCCAGACGCTGGGCATGCTGGACAAGGCCTTCTTGCTTTCCTTCTTGACCGACGAATAAAACTTACTCGATAAAATCTTGGTCAGATAATTATTCATCGCCCCGACCGGCGGCGAAATCGACATCTCGTTGTCGTTCAAAATCACCAACAGATTGGCATTGACATCGCCGGCATGGTTCATCGCCTCGAAGGCCATACCGCCCGTGATCGACCCGTCGCCGATGATCGCCACCATCTTCTTGTCCTCGCCGCGCAACTGCGAAGCGATGGCCATGCCCAGTGCCGCACTGATCGACGTCGACGAATGGCCGACGCCAAACGCGTCGTACTCGCTCTCCTCGCGCGACGGAAACGCCGACACCCCACCGAGGGTGCGGATCGTCGTCATCCTATCCTTGCGCCCGGTCAGAATCTTATGCGGATAGGCCTGATGGCCGACATCCCACACCAACTGGTCCACCGGCGTATCGAACACATAATGCAGCGCCACGGTCAATTCCACCGTGCCCAAGCCGGCGGCGAAATGGCCGCCGGAGATACTGACCGTGTGGGTCAAATACGAACGCACCTCATCGGCCAACTGCGGCAGTTGCTCTTTCTTCAGGGCACGGATGTCGGTCGGGCCGGCAATGGTGTTCAGCAGAGGAAATTCTTGAGTCTGTTTCATATCAGTACAGGGGTTCGCGGTAGAACATCAGAATCACGCCGATTTGGAACAAGGCGAAAACCGAGATAAATCCGGCAACATTCTTGCCGGGAGCGTCCAGCTTCAGCTCCAGCCAACGGCCGCAGGCCAGAATCAACGCAAACACGCCCATCAGGGTGTGGCCGACTTGAATCAGGAACGCGGTTTTAGCTTCGAAGCCTACGTGCGAGTGCGCCAGCAGCATCATGCCGCCGAAGGCCGACATCAGCGGGAACAAATAGGGCAGGATGCCGGGATCGGCTTTGACGCGGGCGCGGGTTTCGTATAAGCCCAGCATGAAAACCAAAAACGTGGCGATGCGGTGTTGCAGAATTTCGCCGTTGTTGAAGGTGCTGTCCCAAAAGCCGATCGGACCCAACGGCCAGCTCTCGGCGTCGGAGCGGAAAAACAGGAAGATGCCGAGTCCCATGAAACCGACCGGCCAGTAACGCGCCCAACGGTGGAAGCGTTCCGAGTAGGACAGCATCGCGAAGAAGCTCATCACGGTCAGGAAGATGCCCGAGATGTTATGGTTGTAATCCGACCAGGCGGTGGCGGCTTCCGAAGGCACTTGGCCGACGATGGCAACGCGGCCGGCTTCCCCGGCAATCAAGGCTTCATGGGTCGGCGATTCCCAACGCGGAATGCGCGGATGAAACATGTTCAACACTTCTTCCCAAGTTGCGGTCAGGTGCGGAATATCGACCGAGGGCGGTTGCGAGGCCAAACTGGCGGCAGTGAATAGTATGGTCAGCAGAATCAGCGTTTCCGCTTCGATGTAGTAAGGGACTCGTGCCGTCAACGCATACAGGCTGCGGCTGGCAAAATATTCTTCTACCGCTTGCCGGTTTATCCAGGCAAAACCCAAGGCCAGGCCCATCATCATGATTTTGACCATCAACAGGTTGCCGTAGCCGGCGCCGATGAAGCCTTGGAAGGTGCGGATGTAGTACCAGGCCAACGGCGTACCCGTCACCAGCAACAACGCGACCGCGACAATACCCAGGGCCGAGAATCGCTTAAGCAGCAACGGCCAGAGTTCTTCGGCAATCGCATTTTGTTTTTTCAAGCCCCACAGCGCCAGAATTTGGAAAATGCCGCCGACCCAGGCCGCCGCGGCGATTTGGTGGCTGACGGTCAATGCCATCAGCAGCCCGCGGTCTTCCAGACGGCTGGCGCCGTGCACCAACCAGGCTGCGGCCATGACGAGCGGGACCACAATGGCCGTAGCGACCAGCCAATGCGTTTTCGAGCGCAGATTGGCTTTCAGCGCTTGTTTGATGAATAAAAACAAGGCAAAAGCGAATGTGGCCCGAGCCAATCCGGCATTGAACTGCACCGTATTGAAAAACGCCGGAAACGGCGATTTGCCCAATGTCACGGCCATTAACCAGATTTTCAGGCCGATTTTCGACAGTTGGGTAATGACCAGCGCCTTGCTGCCGAAATGGATCAGGTTGACGGTTTTTTCCAGCAAGGCGCTGTTGTAGTTGGCATTTTCATCCCACGGCCGTAGGACGAACAAGCCCCACAGCAAACCGCCGATGGCGATCGAGTAAAACGTCAGATCGACGCCGCCGATCAGCGAGTCGAGATAATTGGCTATACCTTCCATATCCGGTTATTTGGGTTCTTTGACGAAAAAGCGCAACAGGTCTTCGCTGAGATGGCCGTCTGCGGCGAAAATTTTTAATTTGATGGCGTATTCGCCCGGCGCCAAAGCCGGTAAATCCAACAATACCTGGCCGGGTTTAGCGCCCGGCGAAGCGGCGACCGGCGTCATCACGTCGCCGGCGCTGACCAGAAACACTTCGGACAAGTCCAACTCGACTTTGGAGTTGAACGATAACTCGACCTGGCTGGCCTGGTTGACCGGCACCGGTTTCAGTTTCAGCGAGTTGTGGGTGACGACGGCGTGGCCGAAGGCGGTCTGGCTGGCAGCCAGGGTCAACACCAATAAAATCCGGGGTACAAAACGCATGTTCATCTCCTTATTTTTTGTTTTTCAAAGCGTGTCCGGCCAAGTTTTTGCCCAGCGTCCAAATCGAACCGGTGACGTTATGGGTGTCGGCGATGGTTTTCTCGACCGAGCCGACGATCCAGTCGCGGTCTTTTTCGGTCAGGATCAGCGGCGGTAGGAATTTGACGACGTTCATGCCGTGGCCGGCGACTTGCGCCAACACCCGGTGCTCCTTGAACAGCGGAATCAGAATCATCTGGCAGAACAGGCCTTTGTTGGCCGCTTCCAGCATGGCCCAGGCGGCTTTTAGCCCTAAGCTTTTCGGGGCGTGGAATTCGATTGCGATCATCGAACCTTTGCCGCGCGCTTCTTTCAGGAATTCGTATTTCGGAGCCATCGCGTTGATCGTGGCGATGATGTCGTTACCGATTTTGGCGCTGTTTTCGACCAGCTTTTCCGAGTGTACGACGTGTAAGCTGGCCAGGCCGGCGGCCATCGCCATGTTGTTCTTGGAGAAGGTCGAGCCGTGCACGACGGCGCGGTCCATCCGGTTGAACACGGTATCCATGATTTTGCTGGTCATCGCCACGCCGCCGACCGGCACGAAGCCGCCTGACAGGGCTTTAGCCATCAAAATCATATCGGGCTTGACGCCCCAGTGTTCGATGGCCCAGAACTTGCCCGTACGGCCGATACCGGTCTGGATCTCGTCGGCGACGAACAGCGTGCCGTATTTTTTACATAGGCGTTCGACTTCCGGCAGGTAGTTGTCGTCGGGGACGTTGACGCCCTTGCCTTGAATCGGTTCGACGATGAAGGCGGCGACGTCATTGCCGCTCAGCGCTTTTTCCAAGGCTTCGAGATCGTTGAACGGCACCGAGCCGGTGTCCGGCAACAAGGGGCCGAAGCCTTCGCGGAAAATATGCTCGCCGGTCAACGACAGCGCTCCCATCGTCAAGCCGTGGTAGCTGTGTTCGCAATGCAGAATCCGCGGCCGTTTGGTGGTGTAGCGGGCGAATTTAATCGCCGCTTCCACCGCTTCGGTGCCGGAATTGCAGAAAAACATCTTTTCCAGATTGTCAGGGCAGGTGGCCAGAATTTCCTTGGCCAGCAAGCCGCTCAACAGCGACACATCCATTTGCACCAGATTCGGCAATTCCATGGTCAGCGTTTCCTGTAGGGCGCTGACGATGGTCGGATGGTTGCGGCCCATCGCGAATACGCCGAAACCGCTTAATAGATCCAGGTATTCGTTGCCGTCTTCGTCGTATAGGTATTGGCCGATAGCTTTTTTATAATTGCGGTCGTAACCGATAGTCCGCAAAACCCGCACCATCTGGTTGTTCAGATAGTGTTCGTGCAGTTCGAATTTTTCCGCGAAATGTTGGTTAAAAAGTTCGGCAATGCTAAAGGACATGTAATACCTCGTAGTTGGTTAACGCCAGGCCGGTGTCGAACAGGTTCGCCGCTTTCCACCGCGTGGCGTTGGAGTCTGATGCTAAATCCGAGTAATTTCGTTGATGAACCGGGCGGCGGTCTTCAGGCTGGTTTGCGCCGCGCGAAAATGTATGCCTAAGCGGATCAAACCGCCGAGTTGCCAAGGGTGGGCCAATAGAAATGCAAGCAGGCGGCCCAATTGCACTTGGCCGTCGGCGTCCAGCGCATGAACCACTGCTTCCGGCAGGCTCATCTCGGCCGGGTCGGCAATAGCGCGGACCACTAAAAACGGCAACTGGGCATTCGCGGCGGTTCGGCCGACCGCCGCGCTTTCCATGTCGAGGGCGACGGCGCCGGTCTGTTCGAACAATTGCCGCTTTTCCTCGCGTTGCCCGACGATCCGGCCACTTTCCAGTAAAGTGCCGGAGCCGACGGCTTGGTGGTCCGCCAGCAGGTTTGCCAAACGTTGCCGCCAAGACGGATCGGTAGCCAAACTATGCCGATCCTGGGTGAGGACGCGTTCCGGCAAGACCAAATCCCCCGGTCGCCGATCTTGAGCCAATGCCGCGGCGCAGCCCCAGCTGATTAGCCGATTCGCACCCCGGTCGATTAACCCGGCGGCGGCTTTTTCGGCGTTGGCCGGGCCGGCGCCGGAGTAACTGAGCAGTACGCCGCCACCGATGGCATGGCACTCGCCCAGCGCAAATTTGCGCTTGGTCAGCGTGCTAAGCTCTTCGGGTAGGGCGACGACGATTCCGCAACTCACGTTAGTGCTTGCTCAGCTCGTTACGGTATCTGGCCAGCGCCCACAACGGAAAGAATTTGTCGTAGCCGTGGTATTTCAAATAGAACACGCGCGGGAAACCCGGTGCGGTGAAGCAAGGGTCGTTCCAGACGCCGTCGGCTTGCTGGCTGCGCAACAAAAACTCGATGCCGGCCTTGACTTCCTTGCTGTGCACTTCGCCGGCCGCAATCAAGCCCAATATTGCCCACGCGGTTTGAAAGGCGGTGCTGAAGTGGTAACGGCCACGGTATTTGACGTCGTCGTGGTAGCTCAGATTGTCCTCGCCCCAGCCGCCGTCTTCGCGTTGCACGCTTTTCAGCCACGCGGCCGCTTTAACGTACATCGGATCGGTTTTTGGCAGGTCGGTTTGCTCCAGGCCCAGCAATGCGGACCAGGTGCCGTAGATGAAGTTGGTGCCCCAACGACCGAACCAGGAGCCGTCGGCTTCCTGTTCGCTGCGAATGTAATCGATGGTGCGTTGCAGGGCCGGGCGGTATTCGTCGTGGCCTTTGGCGACGCGGGCCATCAGCATCGCGCAACGGGCGCTGACGTCGACGGTCGGCGGGTCGAGCAGCGCGCCGTGGTCGGCGAACGGAATTTCGTTCAGGTAGTAATAAGTGTTGTCGACATCGAACGCACCGTAGCCGCCGTTCTTGGATTGCATGCCGACGATCCAGCGGGTGGCGCGATGAATGGACTCATCCAGGCCGTCTTGCTCGGATTCTGCCATCGCGAAACCGACGATCGCGGTATCGTCGACATCCGGATAATGCGGATTGGCAAATTGGAAGGCCCAGCCGCCGCCGGCCAGATCGGGTTTGCTGACGCGCCAGTCGCCGGGTTCGTCGGATAGTTGCACGCTTTTCAGCCAATCGTTGGCTTTCGCCAGTTGCGGTGTATTGCCGCGTTTGTCGGCTTCGATCAGCGCCATGCTGGCCAGTGCGGTATCCCAAACCGGAGACAGACAAGGTTGGCAATAGGCATAGTCGTCCTTGACGACCAGCAATTTGTCGATGGCCTTGCGGGAGATTACGACGTTGGGGTGATCTTCCGGGAAACCCAGCAGTAACATGGCTTGGTAGGCGTTGACCATCGCCGGAAAAATACCGCCCAAGCCGTCTTCGCCGTTCAGGCGCTCGGTAAACCACGACACGGCTTTGTCGATGGCGCGTTTGCGCATGCTCTTGGGGATCAGCGGTTCGGCCACGCGGCCCAGCTTATCCAACGCCAGAAAGCATTTGTTTAAGAAGGTGCGTTCCGGGAAATAGTGTTTTTCTTCGTCCGGATGTACGACGAACAACTCCAGAATGTCGACATTATGCGGATTCTTGGCTTTGGCTTTCAGCGTGCACAGGATGAACAACGGCACCATTACGGTACGCGACCAATAAGACACTTTGTCCAGGTGGAAAGGAAACCACTTGGGCAACAGCATGATTTCCACCGGAATGTAAGGCACGCCGCGCCAGGGTAGTTGGTCGAAGATCGCCAGCGCGATTCGGGTAAAGACGTTGGCGCGCGCCGCGCCGCCCTGACTCAAAATCCAGTCGCGCAGTTTTTTCATATGCGGTGCGTCGACGGCATCGCCGGCCATTTTTAATGCGTAATAGGCTTTGACGCTACCGCTGATGTCGCCGGGGCCTCCGGTGAACAGCGGATAACTGCCGTCCTCGGATTGGCGGCTGCGCAGATAAACGGCTATCTTGGCCTGGAGCTCTTCGTTAATGTCGTCCAGGTAATGCATCATCATGATGTATTCGGACGGGATAGTGCAGTCAGCTTCCAGTTCGAATACCCAATAGCCGGCCGGATGCTGCAGGCTGAGCAGTTTCGCCTGCGCCCGGTCGATGGCGGCTTGGATTTTGCCCGGGCTGATGGCAGCCGCCGAGCTGTGGTGGGAAAAGTCGTGATTGCTGGTCTCTACAGGGGCTTCAGTAAACATGGCGATTCCTTATGGTCCAGTGTGAGATACGGGTGAATACTGCCAGTCAGGGGTTTTTAGGCCGCTGCTGGTGAGATTGAAAAGCAGTGACAACAGCCAGTTGCTGCGCGCCGATAATTTGCTGGCGATAATCGTGGCCTTGACGCTGTTGCGGCTGATCTTGACCTGGTTGGATTCGTTGAAATCCAGATGCTGTTTGATTTTTTTCAAGGTCAACACCGCCATGCCCAGTGCCCACAGGCAGAAATTGCGGATGCCGGTTTCATGGCTGGGCAGCAACTGGGTGTAGGTCAGCGCGTTTTGCAAGTGGCCGTGAGCGATGCCGATCAAGCGTTCCAGGCCTTTGCGGAAGCGTTCGTCGTTGGTGGTCGGCGTCAGATCGGCCAAATCGAAGCCGGTTTCGTCGAAAATATCTTGCGGCAGCCAGCATACGCCGCGTTTGGCGTCGTCCCAGATGTCTTTCAGAATGTTGGTCATCTGCAAACCCTGGCCGAACGATACCGATAACTTCAACAGTTCTTCGCGGTGCGCGGCTATTTCCGGCGAGTAATGGCAGAACAGTTTGGCCAGCATTTCGCCGACGCATCCGGCCACGTAATAGCAGTAGTCGTCCATGTCCTTCATCGTTTTCAGGCCGGCGTGCAGGTCCAGGGCCTGGTATACCGGCATGCCGCGGGCCATGGTTTCCACGCAGCAAGCCAGGGCTTCGATTTGCGGGGCCGACAGGCTATGAGTGATGGCAATGACGCGGGGAATTAGGCGTATCAGGCTGTGCTCGGCCGGAATGGTTTGCGCGGACAGTAACGGCGCCAATTCGTCGGCAAACGCTTCAGCGCCGCGGCCGGTTTTGACGATTTCGATAAAGCTGTCGCAAAAACGCTTTTTCTGCGGCGGGCTGAGGGAAACCTCGTCTTCGATAGTGTCGACAATTCGGCACAGCAGGTAGGCATTGGCCACGGCCGGGTACAGCGCTTCCGGCAGTTGCGGAATAGTCAACGCAAACGTACGCGAAACGCCTTCGAGCAGCACGGCTTGAAGTTCGTGGTCGGATAGCTGTTTCAGCGATTCCGGGTTGTCGATGGGTGATTGAAATCCGTTCATTTACTTTTTGGTCTAACTATCAGTAGCGGCAATGATAGACTGTTTGTTGGGGTTTTGCAAAGCGATGTTGCGTTAAGGCAAATTTGCCGGAAGCGGTGTTGGTTTTTCCGATTTTAATTCTGGAGTTTTGTGCTTTTGTTATGATTTAAAAAGGAAATTTTTTGATATTCGGTGCTGAGTCGGTTGGCGTTTAGACGGTCGAAATTGTGGTTTTGCGACGGGCTGCCGCAGCATGTTGTTGTTTTTTGCGTATTTCGACTGGAGTGCCGGGTAAAAAAGTAGTATTCTTACCACATCTAGTTGTGCGCCCGCTGGTTTGCTTGGGCCGAAGGTTGTTGGCCGGGGCGCGCTCGCGATAGTCATGGCTCGAGTGCTGTTGTTTTTATGTAACAGCCGGCGGAGCTGAAGGTCTTGATAGTTTTTGGAGAATAATGCCGTGAGTGTTCCTTTACGTCAGCAATTGGCTGTGGGTAGTTATCTGATCAAGCAAAAAATCAAAGGGGTAAAAAAGTATCCCTTGGTTCTGATGCTGGAGCCTTTGTTCAGATGTAATCTGGCTTGCGCCGGTTGCGGTAAGATCGATTATCCCGACGACATTTTGGATAAGCGCCTGTCCGTTCAGGAGTGCCTGGATGCCGTCGACGAGTGCGGCGCGCCTATGGTCTCGATTCCGGGCGGAGAGCCTTTGATCCATAAAGAGATGCCGCAAATCGTCGAGGGCATCGTTGCCAGAAAGAAATTCGTCTATTTGTGTACCAACGCATTATTGTTGAGAAAGCGCATCAACGATTACAAACCGTCGCCTTATCTGACGTTCTCGGTGCATTTGGACGGCTTGAAAAACCGCCATGACGCATCGGTCTGCCAGGACGGTGTGTTCGATATTGCGGTGGAAGCGATCAAATTGGCTTTGAGCAAAGGTTTTCGCGTGACGATCAACTGCACGCTGTTTCAGGGCGAAACGCCGGAAGAGGTTGCGGAGTTTCTGGATTATGCGATGGAACTTGGCGTGGAAGGCGTAACCATCGCTCCGGGCTTTAGCTACGAGAGGGCGCCGCGCCAAGATGTATTCATTAAAGGCTTGGAAGTCAAAAACTTATTCCGCGACATATTCAAGATCGGTAAAACCCGCAAGTGGAAGCTGAACCACTCCTCGCTTTACCTGGATTTTCTGGCCGGTAACCAAAACTACGACTGCACGCCGTGGGGTAATCCGACCCGTAACGTATTCGGTTGGCAGAAACCTTGCTATTTGTTGGCCGACGAAGGTAACGCCTCATCCTTCCAAGAGTTGTTGGACTCTACGCCGTGGGATAAATACGGCACCGTCAAGAATCCCAAATGCGCGAACTGCATGGCCCATTGCGGTTATGAAGCTACTGCGGTGGAGGATACTTTGGCCAATCCGCTGAAGGCCTTGCTGGCTAAAATTCGCGGGCCGAAAACGTCCGGAGACATGCTGCCGGAAAAACAGCCCGAGTTCGTGATGACCTACAAAAAAAGCTCGATTTCGGAAATCCCGGTCAAAGTCGAGTCTTAAAATGGCCGCTCTTAATATGAGGTTTCGATAACGTTATGTTCCACAGAATGTATTGCGTACTGAGCTTGTTGGTGTTGCTGGTATTTTCTCCGCTGGTGGCGGCGGAAGAACAGACCGCCAGGCAGGTGGTCGATGAGTTTCAAAACGAATTGCTGGCGATCATGAAGCAGGGCAAGACGCTCGGTTTCGGCGGCCGTTACGACAAGCTGGATGTATTGGTCAAAAAGAGCCACGATTTGCCGAAGATCGCGCGTATCGTGGTCGGCAAGCAATGGGAAGAATTGACTCCGGAACAGCAGGAAAAATTGGAGACCGTTTTCAGTCGCCTCAGCGTTTCCGCGTATGCGCATAACTTCAAAGACTTTTCCGGGGAATCGTTCAATTTCGTCTCGGAAGAGGAGACCGGGCGCGGCGGCGTGGTGATCCATACCAATTTGGTAATTCCCGGCGAGAAGGACGTCAAATTCGACTACATGATGAAGAAAAAGGACGATGGCTGGCGAATTATCAATATAATAGCGGATGGTGTCAGCGATTTGGCATTGAAAAGATCGGAATATACCAGCGTTTTAAGCCGGGAAGGTTTCGACGCATTGATCGCCAAAATCAACGAAAAAATAGAAAGCTACGCGAAACAATAGTTTGCCAGGAATTGTGAGTAATGTTTAACCCCTGTAATCAAGGTAAAAGCCAAGCCTGTCTGATGTGGGCCATGCTGTTTTCCGGCGCGTTATCGGTCGGCGGTTGCGCCAGCACCGAGCCGAAAGATCTAGGTACCACCAATATTGCCGAGCCCAAATCCAATTCGGTCGATCCGTACGAAGGATTCAACCGCTCCATGTACAGTTTCAACATGGGGTTGGATAAATATCTACTGAAGCCGGTAGCCGACGGGTACAAATTCATTACTCCGGATTTCATGGAAACCGGCGTGACAAATTTTTTCACCAATTTGAAAGGTATCAACGTCGTTTTGAACGATTTTCTGCAAGGTAAAGTTAGCCAAGGGGCGTCCGATACCGGTCGTTTTTTGACCAACTCGACCATTGGTTTGTTGGGCCTGTTCGACGTTGCCAGCGGTTTGGGCATGCAGGGCAACGTCGAGGATTTCGGCCAGACGTTGGCGGTTTGGGGGGTCGATCAGGGCGCTTATTTGGTGCTGCCGATTTTAGGTCCCACCACAATTCGCGACGGTTCGGCCAGTATTCTCGACAGGGCGGCAAACCCTGGTACTTATGTGCCTGGTACCGGCATTGTTGAGGGTATCAACGACCGGGCCAATGCCGAAGGCGCGTTGAATTTTATCGACGAAGCGGCGTTGGACCCTTACGTCTTTACTCGCGAATCGTTTTTGCAATACCGGCAAAATTTGGTCAACGACGGCAAGCACTCCGCCGAAATTTATGATATCGACGTCGAAGATGCTATCGGTGGCGAAGCCAAGCCGGCAAAATCCGAAAAAGCGGCGGACAAAGCTAAATCTTCAAACGGAAGCGACTTGCTGGGGCCTCAATCCAGTCTGAAACCGGTTGTGGATAGCGCCGCGGCCGAACCCGACGCATTCGACAATATGTCCCGCTCGTTCGCAAGAGCGGAGTCTCAGTTCGAGCAAGCCTCGGCAAAGATGGATGAGTTCAGCAGTAAAAAAAAAGTTCGGCGTAAACGCCGTTGACTTTGTTTAGAGACGCACGGAAGCGTCTTTCGATTCCTTGAATTAGTAGTGCAACAGGGAGTGTACTTCGTAGCCTGCCAGTTTTTCTCTTCCCGCCAAAAAATCCAGTTCCACCACAAAGGCGCAGGCAATGACCTGGGCGCCTAATTTCTCAATCAGGTCGCAACTGGCTTTAGCCGTGCCGCCGGTTGCCAGCAAGTCGTCGATCAGTAACACTTTATCGTCGCTGTCGACGGCATCGATATGGACTTCCAGTTCCGCCGAGCCGTATTCCAGATCGTAAGAAACGCTCTGAACGTCGTAAGGCAGTTTGCCGGGTTTGCGTAGCGGTATGAACGGAATGCCCAGTTCCCAGGCTACCAAGGAGCCGAAAATGAAGCCTCTGGCTTCCATGCCGGCTACTGCGGTAATGTCCCGGCCCAAGAATGGGTGCAACAGTTGGTGTACCGACAAGCGCAGCGTGGCCGGATCTTTAACCAGCGGCGTAATGTCTTTAAAGATAATTCCGGGTTTTGGGAAGTCGGGAATATCGCGGATTTTATTGCGTAAGCGGTCCATTTATCACCTCGTTATCAAGCGCAAAAGGCTTCAATCTGTTGCATTATGCCCTTGGCATCGAGTGTGACCAAGCTGATCAGTTCGTCGCGCGAACCTTGCTCGACGAAGCGGTCCGGCAGGCCGATATTCAATACCGGCATCAGAATCTTTTGTTGTTGCAAGAATTGCAATACCGCACTGCCGACGCCGCCGGCCAACACGTTTTCCTCGACCGTGACGAACACGTCGTGGGTCTTGGCCAATTGCAGGATCAAGTCTTCGTCGATCGGTTTGACGAAACGCATGTTGGCGACGGTGGCGCCCAGTTGCTTGCCGGCTTCGCTGGCCGGCGCGACCATGCTGCCCCAGGCCAGAATCGCAATTCGGCCGCCGTGATGGCGAATCTCGCCCTTGCCGATTTCCAGTTCGGTTAACGCCGGATCGATTGCCGCACCTGGCCCCTTGCCGCGCGGATAGCGCACCGAGGCCGGGCCGTTATGCTGGAAACCGGTGGTCAACATCTGCCGGCACTCGTTCTCGTCGGCCGGCGCCATCACCAGCATATTGGGAATGCAGCGCATATAACTGTAATCGAACGCCCCGGCATGGGTTGGGCCGTCCGGGCCGACCAGACCGGCTCTATCCAACGCAAACAGCACATCCAGATTCTGCAAGGCTACGTCGTGAATCAACTGGTCGTAACCGCGTTGCAAAAAAGTCGAATAAATCGCCACCACCGGCTTGGCGCCTTGGCAAGCCTGGCCGGCGGCCAGCGTGACCGCATGTTGTTCGGCAATCGCCACGTCGAAATAACGTTTCGGAAACTTTTGCGAAAACTCGACCAGCCCCGAACCTTCGCGCATCGCCGGCGTAATGCCCAACAGCCGCTCGTCTTGTGCCGCCATGTCGCACAGCCAACGGCCAAACACCTCGGTATAAGTCGGATGCGGCGACGGCGCCGCCTTCGGCAGAAAATCCTTGGTCGGATCGAAGGCCGGTACGCCGTGGTAAGCCAAAGGATCTTTCTCGGCCGGGGCATAACCCTTACCCTTCTTGGTCACCACATGCAGGAACACCGGCCCGGTCAAATCCTTCAAATTCTCCAGCGTCGATACCAACATCTCCAGATCGTGGCCGTCGATCGGTCCGAAATAATTGAAGCCCAACTCCTCGAACAAGGTACCCGGCACGATCATGCCTTTGACATGTTCTTCCGCCTTGCGCGCCAGTTCCCAGACGCTGGGCATGCTGGACAAGGCCTTCTTGCTTTCCTTCTTGACCGACGAATAAAACTTACTCGATAAAATCTTGGTCAGATAATTATTCATCGCCCCGACCGGCGGCGAAATCGACATCTCGTTGTCGTTCAAAATCACCAACAGATTGGCATTGACATCGCCGGCATGGTTCATCGCCTCGAAGGCCATACCGCCCGTGATCGACCCGTCGCCGATGATCGCCACCATCTTCTTGTCCTCGCCGCGCAACTGCGAAGCGATGGCCATGCCCAGTGCCGCACTGATCGACGTCGACGAATGGCCGACGCCAAACGCGTCGTACTCGCTCTCCTCGCGCGACGGAAACGCCGACACCCCACCGAGGGTGCGGATCGTCGTCATCCTATCCTTGCGCCCGGTCAGAATCTTATGCGGATAGGCCTGATGGCCGACATCCCACACCAACTGGTCCACCGGCGTATCGAACACATAATGCAGCGCCACGGTCAATTCCACCGTGCCCAAGCCGGCGGCGAAATGGCCGCCGGAGATACTGACCGTGTGGGTCAAATACGAACGCACCTCATCGGCCAACTGCGGCAGTTGCTCTTTCTTCAGGGCACGGATGTCGGTCGGGCCGGCAATGGTGTCGAGTAGCGGGAAGTTTCCGGAAGATGTCATGTTGTTATTATTTCCTTGGGGACGCAGGGCGGCGGGAAAACGCGTGTCTAATGGGTGCGCTCGATGATGTACAGGGATAAATCCCGTAACAGGTCGGCTTCCGGGCCGAAATCGGCCAAGCTTGCCACCGCTTGTTCGTGCAATTGCTGGGCTTTTTCCTTGGCGCCGGCCAGACCCAGTAAGGCGGGGTAGGTCGGTTTGTCGTTATCGACGTCCTTACCCTGGGTTTTGCCCAGGGTAGCGGTGTCGGCTTCGATGTCGAGAATGTCGTCTTTGACTTGGAACGACAAGCCGATGCATTTGGCGTAATGGTCCAGTTTTTTGGCGGCGTCGGCATCCAGGTCCGGCTTCGATAGCGCCGCCAGATTCACGCTGGCTCGGATCAATGCGCCGGTTTTGTGGATGTGCATATTTTCCAATTCGGGCAGCGTCAATTTGCGTCCGACCGAGCCCAAATCGATGGCTTGGCCGCCGACCATGCCTTGCGAGCCGCTGGCGCGGGCCAATGCGGCAATCATTCTCAGCCGCGCTTCCGCGCCGGCTTTGATGGCGGCGTCGTTTGCCAAGGTATCGAAAGCCAGGGCTTGCAATGCGTCGCCGGCCAAGATCGCCGTCGCTTCGTCGAAAGCCTTGTGGCAGGTCGGTTTGCCACGGCGCAGATCGTCGTTATCCATCGCCGGCAAGTCGTCGTGGATCAGCGAATACACGTGGATGAACTCCACCGCGCAGGCCTGGGCGTCGAGCTCGTCTTCGCTCAGGCCCACTGCCACGCCGGTTGCATAGGTCAGCAAAGGCCGCGTGCGCTTGCCGCCGTCCAAAACGCTGTAACGCATCGCCGCATGCAGAGTCTGCGGCAAAATGTTTTCGCCCGGCAGCCTGGCATCCAGCGCGCGTTCGACGCGGTTTTGGCAGGCGACTAAATATTCTTTCAACTTACTCATCGGTGAATGGCTCCAAAGTTTGCTGGCCGTTTTTTTCTAATAAAATCTGCACCTTCTGTTCGGCGTCCTGCAAGGCTTGCTGGCAGGTGCGGGTCAAGCCGACGCCGCGTTCGAAGAATTTCAACGATTCTTCCAGCGTAATATCGCCGCGCTCCATCTGCTCGACCAACTTTTCCAGTTCGGCCATGGCTTCTTCAAATTGGGCAGCGTTTTTGCGTCTCGTCATTGCTATGCGCGGTTATGCTCGAAAAAATGACCGAGCATTATAGTATGTTTTGCCGGCCGATTGAGTCCGGATTGGCGATCCGGCATTCGGCCAACGCTAGTTGCGATTGCGGATGAACTGGCGGAGGCGTTTGCTATTCGGTGCTTAGCGGCGGACTGGTGAGCCCGATGTAACGGTTTCAGCCGGCCCGCTGCTAGTAGCGAGGTGGCGTCGCTGGCAGCGGATTTAAGTTTTGCCTGCAGTTCCGTCCGGTTAGAATCTGGGACATTCCAGAAACTGTAATCGACCTGCGATGGACAACGACATTTACCTCTACGACACCGAACGCCTGCATGACATCGCTTCGGAAGACTTGGTCAAGCAAGGCTTGCGTTATTTCAACGATAACCGGGTGATTGGCGTCGCGCGGGAAGAGGGGCGACTGACGGCTCAGGTCGAGGACGAAAATGGCGAGCAATATTGGCTGGAACTTGCGACCGACGGCGACGGCAATTTGCTGGTGGGTTGCGATTGCCATCCAGAATCTGGCGTCTGCGTGCATGCCGTCGCCGCGCTGTACGCCTATGCCGACCAGTTCGCGACTATCGACACCACCGGCTTGGATAGCGCGGTGGACGAGGCGATCCAGGAGCGGGTCAAGAAGGGCCGCAACGAAGTCAGGGTCAAATTGCTGAGCGGCAATCTGGGCTTCGGCACCTGGCAAGCCACGTCGCTGGTGTCGGCGACGCATTGGCAGCGTTCCTACCAGGTGCAGATCCGTTCGCTGGACCAGCGCGTCAATTACTGCACCTGCCCGGACTTGGCCAGCAACCGGCTTGGCACCTGTAAGCATATCGAGGCGGTGCTGCATCATGCTCGCAAGCAGCCGCATTACCAACGCTTGAAGGAGGCCGGTTGCCCGCTGTCCTTCGTCTATCTGGCCTGGGAGTCGGCGACCCGGCCGCTGCTGAAACTGCAACGCCGCCCCGAGCTGGCCGAGGATTTGGCGGCGCTGCTGGCCGAGTTCTTCGACGAACAAGACCGCTTCTCGGGCCGCCTGCCGGAGGACTTTTTCCGCTTCTCGCAACGGGTTTACGGCCGAGAAGATTTTCTGCTCGGCGACGACGCCGCACAATACGCCCGGCAAGTCGCGGAAGACGCGGCTCAGGCGGTGCGCGGCCAGGAAATCGCCCGGCAAATCAAGCAAGGCAACGGCGTGCTGCCGGGGTTGAAAGTCAGACTGTTTCCCTATCAGGTCGACGGCGTGGCGTTTCTGGCGGCGCGGGGCCGGGCCCTGCTGGCCGACGACATGGGTCTGGGCAAGACGCTGCAAGCCATCGCCGCCGGCAGTTGGCTGGCCGAGCACGAAGGCGTCAAGCGCATCCTGGTGGTTTGCCCTGCGTCCTTGAAACATCAATGGGCGCGGGAAATCGCCAAATTCACCGGTCTTTCCACCCAAATCGTCAGCGGTGGCGCGGAGCAGCGTGGCGTGCAATACCGCGCCCACGTGACCTTTTTCATCCTCAATTACGAATTGGTGCTGCGCGACCTGAGTCTGATCGGCGAAGAGCTCAAGCCGGATTTGCTGATCCTCGACGAAGCCCAGCGCATCAAGAATTGGCGCACCAAACTGGCCTCGACGGTCAAACTGATTCCGGCCCGCTACGTGTTCGTCCTGAGTGGCACGCCGCTGGAAAACCGCCTGGAGGATTTGTACAGCCTGTTGCAACTGGTAGACGCGCGGGTGCTGGGGCCGCTGTGGCGCTGTCTGCTGGATTTTCATGTCACCGACGAACGCGGTAAGGTCATCGGTTACCGTAATCTATCGGAACTGCGCCGCCGCATCGCGCCGGTCTTGCTGCGCCGCGACCGGAGTCTGGTTGCCGACCAATTGCCGGACCGCACCGAGGTGACGCTGGACATTGCGATGTCTGATGCTCAATGGGGTTTGCACGAGGCCGCCATGCACGCCGCCGGCCAGATCGCGCAAATCGCCAAGCGCCGGCCGCTGACGCCGGGCGAGAGCAATCGCATGTTGGCGGCATTGCAACAAGCGCGGATGGCCTGCAACGCGGCCGGCTTGGTGGACAAGGAAACCGTCGGTTCGCCGAAACTCGACGAACTGGCGCGCTTGCTGGAAGAGCTGTGTTTGCAAAGCAACCGCAAGGCCGTGGTGTTCTCGCAATGGGCGCTGATGACCGAAATGGTCGAGTCGCTGGCGCGCGGCATGGGCCTGGGATGCGTGCGTTTGCACGGCGGCGTGCCCAGCAGCCAGCGCGGCGAGCTGATGGAGCGTTTCCGTAACGACGACTCGATACAGGTGTTCATTTCCACCGACGCCGGCGCCACCGGCTTGAATCTGCAGGAAGCCACGGTGCTGGTCAATCTGGACATGCCGTGGAACCCGGCGATTCTGGATCAGCGCATCGCCCGGATTCACCGGTTGGGCCAGAAACACAAGGTGCAGATTTTCATCCTGCTGGCCGAGGATTCCTACGAACAGCGCGTCGCCCAGTTGGTGAAGGGCAAGCGCGATTTGTTCGACAACGTCATCGAACCGGACGCGACCGAGGACGTGGTCGGCCTGTCGAAGAAAATGCTGGAAACCCTGATCGACGATTTGGCGGGTGGGCCGCCGGCCGACGAGGCAGCCACGGTGGAAACGGCCGAGCCGCTTGCGGTTCCAGAAGCGGAACAGCGTCGTCCGGCTACTGTCCATGCGCCGATTGAAACAGGCGCCGACGACGAAGACAGCTTAAGGCTGGCCGTCGCCGGCATCCAGGCCGCCTTCGGCGCGCGCATCGAACGCGTGCTGGCCAAGCCCGGCGGCTTGCTGGTGGTGGTCGAAAGCTGGCGCGACGGCGACGAAGATGCCGCAGAAAACCTGTCCGCCGGCGGCCTGCCGATCGCGGTGATCGACCGCCGCACTTGGCGCGGTTTGCAGCGCTTAGGTGTCGCATCGCCGTTGGCCGAGACGCGCACCGTGTTTGAAGCCGCCGCCGAGCCGGCGCCGGCCAATCCCTTGCACGAGACGGCCGCGCAAAAACTGCGCTCGGCGCAAGTATTGCTGGAACAACAATGCACGGCCGGCGTGATGGATTTGCTGGCGTCGGCCCTGCTCGACAAGGTCGCCGCGCTGGCCGGGGCGGACCGCGCGCCGCCGGCCCACGCAGCGGCGGTGTGGCTCTACGCCGACATCGTGCCGCGCGGCCTGTTGGAGGCCGAGCAGGTCACGCTGGTTTTGCAAGCCGTATCGCTCAGCCAAAGTCCCAGCCTTCCCGAACCACTGCTGCGCCAGGTGGCCGCCGATGCCGAGCGGTATTTCAGTACGCTGGTTTGACCGCCGCAAACAGTAGAGGCGAGACCGCCTAGCTTTGTTCGGGCGAGTCGTAAGAAATCCGGCTTGAGTGAAGCCCCGGCAAAAGCCTGACTCAAGCCGAGTACATCCGAAATTTGGGCGTTTAACAGGCTGGTGAAAAACTCGAAAAGCCAAGTAGGCTAAGGCATAGATGAGCCGCCAACTGTTAAAATAGGCTACCTAAATTTGGAGCCTTTCAATGCGCGGACACGATGCCATTCAAAGTAGCTGGTTCAGCTACGTTAGCCTGGAAGAACGTATTCCCAAACAGCATCCGTTGCGTCGTTTACGTCTACTCGTCGATGGCGTATTGACCTCTATGAATGCCGTCTTTGCCGAGCGTTACTCGCACACTGGCCGCCCGTCGATTGCGCCCGAAAAACTGCTGCGCGCCTTGCTGTTGCAAGTGCTGTACACCGTTCGTAGCGAACGCCAGTTGATGGAACAGCTGGACTACAACCTGCTGTTTCGCTGGTTTGTCGGTCTGGGCATCGACGATGCTGTCTGGGAACGCAGCGTGTTCAGCGCCAACCGCGAACGGCTGCTGTCCGAAGCGCTGAGTCGCGAATTTTTTGAGCGGGTACTGGCCATAGCCGAATGGCAAAACCTGGTGTCCGACGAACACTTCAGTGTCGACGGCAGCCTCATTGAAGCCTGGGCCTCGCACAAAAGCTTCGTTAAGAAAGACGGCAGCGGCCCGGACAAACCCGCCGGCCGCAATCCCGAGGTCGACTTCAGCGGCGAAAAGCGCAGCAACGCCACCCACCAAAGCACGACAGACCCGGAAGCGCGGCTCTACAAGAAAGGCGAATACACCGAGGCCAAACTGCGTTACATCACCCATGCCTTGTCCGAGAATCGCAACGGCCTGATTGTCGATGTCGAAACCACCCAAGCCACCGGCACCGCCGAAATCGAAGCCGCGCAAACAATGATCAAACGCCGTGTGCCCAAAGGCGGTAGCGTCGGTGCCGACAAAGGCTATGACCAACCGGCTTTCGTCAACGGACTCAAGGCGCAAGACATCAAAGCCCATGTGGCCCGGAAAAAGACCGGCAGTGCCGTCGATGGCCGCACCGCGCGCGGCAAAGGTTACGCCCAAAGCCTCAAGCGCCGCAAAATCGTCGAAGAAGCCTTTGGCTGGGTCAAAACGGTCGGCGGCCTGCGCAAAACCCGTCACATCGGCTTAGCCAAAGTCGCTGGCCAAGCCTTGTTTTGCTTCGCCGCCTACAACCTGACGCGCTTGCTCAACCTATTGGTGTTCACGCCGAAACCGGCGTGGAGTGCGCCCACCTAGGGTGAAGTACGCCTGAAAACCGTCCACAGACGGCTTCAGGCGAATAAAAAGCCCTTGAAACAGGGGCAAAACGCTTGAAACTCGATGTCATGACCGATTTCAACACGAAAAAATCACGGCAACCGTGGGTAAGGGGAAATATCAGTGGGTTTTTCACCAGCCTGTTAAGGGGGCAATGCCTCTATATGAACTTGGATTTGCCTGTATCTCTATCCCGTTTCCACCAGAACCGCTCTCCACTTACGTCGTTATTCGATAGCTTTTATGCCGCTCGGTACGAACGGTCAGCAAGCCAGACCAACTAACCTCTCGAAGTTTTACGATATTTCGTGCAAAAAACGATATGCCGTGGGCTAAAGGCTGTTTTGGCGGCGCTGTTTGTCGATGGTGGTTTAAAAATAATTGTTGTTATTCAATGGTTTATTATGTTGGTAATTGGGTTTTCGGAAATTGGCATTCCATTTGCCAATACAAGTCGAAGTTCATCGATTTCTACGACAGATTGTTTAAACATCGGATCGGTGGCTTTCTTCTAAACCAAATTATCGAACCGTTCGGCCGCCGTTTAGGCTTAGCCGGATAGTTATTTACCAAACTTTTTGAGGATATATCATGAAAACAACTAGCCGTTTTATAAGCGTTTTATTGGGTGCGCTCATGGTTTCGACAGCCAGCGGCGGCGCCGTTGAGAATGTCATAGATAATGCCGCCCCGTTGGTCTATTACGAATTCAGCGCAGGCGGTATCACCACTTATTTCACGGATTGCAAAGGCATGGGTTCGCAGAACGAAGTGGAGCAAACCAGGGTTAGTGCGCGCGGAGAGAACCTTACAGTTAAGATACCCGGACGCTTGTCGGTTAAAAATATTACTTGCAGCAAAGGTTTGACCAAGTCGATGGATCTTTGGACTTGGCGACAACAGTTTGTCAGCGGACGGTCAGCCCGGTCGCGGGTCGATGCTACACTGATCGCCTATGACCAGGCGATGACACCCATTGCGGAGTGGAGCTTCAATGGCTTGTGGCCGGCATCGATCGATTTCAACGACACGACGCCCGGCAAAGAAACCATCGTCTTCGCTGCCGACCAAGTTCAACGGCTGCGCTGATCGAAATCGGGTCTGCCGCCAAGACCGATATAGTTGGCTCGCCATCATAATAAGCAATAGGGCTCTGGAAAACGCCGTTAGTCCGGCTTTTCGCAGAGCCTTTCCTTATCCCCTGCCAAGGGCAGGCCGATAACCGCGTGTGATAGATTCATGCGCGTCGAATGCAATGGTGGCCGTTTCAATCCGAAAAACATACCTTTAACCTCGATCACACCCATTCGATAACGGCTAGCAATTTGAGTTGGAATTCGCGCAACTGGCTGCTGCACCGGCCAGGGTGCTTATGAATTCAGTGATTCCGGCTCGCGCTCACCGCTGCGAACATTTGCCCGTAGCCTCCGTTGCGCGGTTGGCTTGGCATATAATGGCCGGCCGATACTCGTTCATTAACTTTGACAAGACACCATGACCCAAGAATACAACGCCGCCGCGATTGAGGTGCTGAGCGGCCTGGACCCGGTGCGCAAGCGTCCCGGCATGTACACCGATACCACCCGGCCCAACCATTTGGTACAGGAAGTGGTCGATAACAGCGTCGACGAAGCGCTGGCCGGTTACGCAAAGTACATCGAAGTGACGTTGTATAAAGACGGCTCGGTCAAGGTCGTCGACGACGGCCGCGGCATGCCGGTCGATATGCATCCGGAACAAGGCATTCCCGGTGTCGAGGTGATCCTGACCCAACTCCACGCCGGCGGTAAATTTTCCAATAAGAATTACCAGTTCTCCGGCGGCCTGCACGGCGTCGGCGTGTCGGTGGTCAATGCGCTGTCCGAGAAATTGCTGGTCGAGATCAAACGCGGCGGCGGCGTTTACCAAATGGAGTTTGCCGGCGGCGATAAAGTCGGCGAATTGGTGCAAACCGGCAACGTCGGCAAAAACAACACCGGTACCAGCGTGCATTTCTGGCCGGACCCCAAGTATTTCGATTCCAACCGGGTCTCGGTCAGCAAACTGAAGCACGTGTTGCGGGCCAAGGCCGTACTGTGTCCGGGTCTGAAAATCGTGCTGGTGTCCGAGCTCAGCGACGAACGCTTGGAATGGTGCTACCAGAACGGCTTGCAGGAGTACTTGCTGGACCGGGTCGGCGATGCCGAAATCTTTCCGCAGCCGCCGTTCATGGCCAACATGGTCGCCAGCAACGAGGCGGTGGAGTGGGGTATCGTCTGGACGCCGGACAGTCTGCCGGAGGCGGTCGCGGAAAGTTACGTCAACCTGGTACCCACCGCGCAAGGCGGTACCCACGTCAACGGCCTGCGCGCTGGTTTGACCGAAGCGATCCGCGAGTTTCTGGATTTTCGCAATCTGCTGCCGCGCGGCGTCAAGATCGCGCCGGAAGACGTCTGGGAAAATTGCCATTTCGTGCTGTCGGTGAAACTGGAAGATCCGCAATTCTCCGGGCAAACCAAGGAACGCTTGAGTTCGCGCGAATGTGTGACTTTCGTCTCCGGCGTAGCCAAGGATACCTTCAGCCTGTGGCTGAACCAGCATCCGCAGGAAGGCGAGAAAATCGCCGAGATCATCCTGGCCAGCGCCCAAAAACGCTTGCGCTCGGCCAAGAAAATCGTCCGCAAGAAAATCACGGCCGGGCCGGCTTTACCCGGCAAGTTGGCCGATTGTTCGGCGCAGGATATCAGCCGCACCGAACTGTTTCTGGTCGAGGGCGATTCTGCCGGCGGTTCGGCCAAACAGGCTCGCGACCGCGAGTTCCAGGCCATCATGCCGTTACGCGGCAAAATCTTGAACACCTGGGAAGTCGATTCCAACGAGGTGATGGCGTCGCAGGAAGTGCACGACATCGCCGTGGCGCTGGGCATCGAGCCGGACAGCGACGATCTGAGCAATCTGCGCTACGGCAAAATCTGCATTCTGGCCGATGCCGATTCCGACGGTAACCATATCGCGACCTTGATTTGCGCACTGTTTTACAAGCATTTCAAAGCCTTGGTCGAAGCCGGCCATGTGTTCGTGGCAATGCCGCCGTTGTACCGTATCGACGTCGGCAAAAAGGTGTTTTATGCGTTGGACGAATCGGAACGTTTGGGTGTGCTGGCGCGGATCGAAGCAGAAAAACTCAGCGGCAAGATCAATATCCAGCGTTTCAAGGGCTTGGGCGAAATGAATCCGTCGCAACTGCGCGAAACGACGATGAATCCGGACACGCGCCGGCTGGTGCAATTGACGGTGCCGGACCACGCCGAGGCGTTTCAGCAGATGGATCTATTGCTGGCAAAGAAACGAGCCGGCGACCGTAAGACCTGGTTGGAAGACAAAGGCAATTTGGCGGAGATTTTGTAACGTCAAGCCGACGCCGAATCGAGCCCGCCCGGAGCCCGATTAAATGTCCATCAACAGCATCGGAATGCCGTAGGTCATCACGAAGTAACTGACGGCATAGATTACGCTGGTGCTGGTCGGATATTTGAAAAAACCGCGGAAGATGTAGCTGACGATACTGATGTACCAGACCACCAGGAACACGGCGATGCCGATGCCGATTTCCTCGCGGTAGGGGTGGTGTTTCAACACCAGCCAGTAATCCAGGCCTTCCGCGGCGATGGCCAGCGACATAATGAAGTTTTCGCAGACGAAAATCGACGTGTATAACTGGCTGAACATGCTCCATTTTTTCTCTAACAGCAGCAATACCGCAACCGAACTGAAAGCCATGATGGTACGGCCCAATACTTCCAGCGTGCCGTCGGCCGGATCGGCGATCAAGCTCTCGACGATGATGCCGGAAGTTAAATAAAACGCCACGTTTTTCCACATAAAGGATTTGGGCGGGACCAAATCTGCCGGATTATTCAGAAACCAGCAAGAGGACAGGTATTTGAGTAATAGATTCATCGGGGGCTCTTGCACTCTATTTCGAGCGCCGTATCGTGCTGAAAAACCGGCCATTATAGTCGCTCGCGCCGGTAATGGGATTGAGTCGAGTCAATTGCTGCCGATTTCGCGCTCCGCAAGTCGCGGTCAGCCGTTGCGTGATTGCTTGTATAATGCGGTTTCGCTACTCTCCCGCTGCCGGCGCAATGCGGCCGGCCTGTCTCAATTTCTCGGATTCCCATGATCGAATTAGGTAAAGTCAATGCGTTAACCGTCCTTAGCCGGCGCGACAACCAATATTATTTGGACGGCGACGAATGGGGAGAAATTGCGTTGGCCGATACCCAGCCCGTAATCGATTTGCCGGCCGGGACTAAAGTCGAGGCCTTTGTCTATATCGACGGCAAAGGCCAAACCGTGGCTACTCTGCAAATGCCGTTGGCGCAAGCCGGCGAGGTGGCTTGGTTGAAGTGCGTGTCGTTGAGCCACGCCGGGGCGTTTCTGGATTGGGGCTTACCGAAAGACTTGTTGCTGCCGTTCAGCGAGCAAAAAGGCAAGGTCAGCGAAGGCCGTTCCTATCTGGTTCGCTTGTTTCTGGACGAGGACAACCGCATCGCCGCATCGATGGTGTTGGACGATTTCATCCAAGACCAAGCCTTTTACTACAAGGAAGGCCAGGCCGTGCAATTGGTAATTGCCGAGCATACCGAGCTGGGATTCAAGGCCGTGGTCGATAACCAATACTGGGGCGTGCTGTACAAAAACGAAGTGTTCCAGCCGCTGAAGAAAGGCCAGAAATTGACCGGCTACATCAAGAAGATCCGGCCCGACCATAAATTGGATTTAATCCTGAGCCAAGAAAAATACGGCCAAAAAGTGGATGCCACGTCGGCGAAAATTCTGGATATCTTGGCCCGGCGCGGCGGCTATATCGCCCTGACCGATAAAAGCGATCCGGGGTTGATCTACGATACCTTTGCCGTCAGCAAAAAGGTGTTCAAACAGGCCATCGGCGGCTTGTACAAACAACGGCGGATTGCGATAGAGCAGGACGGTATCCGTTTGCTGGAGCATGCCTTGGCAAAATAACTCGACCAACGGTAGGCGCCGGCAACCGGCGCCTGCCTGTCGGCCGGGAAAACCGGATCAGGGCCGGTATTGGGAAAACACATAATCGGTTTTTTGCTCGGAGGCGTGGCAAGCAAAACAACTCGCTCCGCCGTCTTTGACCAAGCGTTCGGTTTTGCTGTTGCCGGCAAAGCCCTCGAAGCCCCAGCCGCCGGTCGCGGCATATTTTTTCGAATCTTTCTGCATCACGCCCACTAGTTTGCGTTCGCCTTCCTGGATGGTTTTATCCTTTTCCTGGTATTGCAACAGGTCGAATACCAGCACCGAACCGTCTTCATATTTGCCGGATTTCAGGCCGCTCTCGGCTTTTTTATTGGCATAGACGTGGTGCAGGCCTTGAAACGGATTTTCCAAGGCATGGCCGGGCTGGATCAGCATACTTTTGGCGTGTAGCCAGGTGCGGTAGCCTTCCGGGTAAGCCACGCTGTGTTCGGCAGCTTGGGCTGAAGCGAAAAGAGTCAGGAACAGTCCGGCGGCGGACAGTGAAAGGCGCATATTCATAGCAAAATCTCCCGTGTAAACAAGACAAACTGATTTCGAATCGAAATCAGTTTGTCTTTTTAGGCGGATTTTGCTGGTCTGTCAAATTAATATTGATCCGATATTAAACTGGGGAGATCAAATCTTACCGTCCAGGCCCATTTGAAAGTATTTGTGGACGATTTTTTCCTGGTTTTCCAGCAGCCAATCGATGTCCGGGGTGTTGGTCATGGCTTTATGGATGGCTTTGGCCATGGCTTGGCGGTGGATATCGAACAAAATCCGGTGGTCGAGTTTATCGTCCTTGATCACGCTCGGATTCAGCCATACCGAACAAATGATGCCCAGGTCGTTGGCTTTTTCTTTCGGAATGTCGCCGGCGCGCACCGCGTCCAACACGCCGTTGGCGATTGCCGCTTGCACCGTACCCATCAAAATATTGGTGTAGCGGCTGTTTTTGACCGTGACTTTACTGACCATCAACGTCACCGGCCGCACTTGAATGTCGGTGTTCAAAATTGCGAACACCCGGCTATGGCCCTGGACCTGGTCGCCGGTCAGCGTGGCGATTGCGGTACCGACCGGCCCGTCCAGCTCGCCGATCACAATTTCCGGCTCTGCCGCGGTGCCGGCCGGGCCGCCGGCGACCAGTGCTTCGCCGGTACGCATTACGATTCTTCCGCTCATGTTGTTCTCCAATTTAACGTGCTTATTGTTGGGTTATGTGTGGCGGCTGTCTTCGTTGAAAGAGTACCGCTAGGACAGCAAGGGGGTAGGGGAGTGTGTTTGGAATAAATACCTCCCGGTCTCCCTGTAGTGGTCTAATAAAAATGGACACCTGACTAGGTTGATAGACTATTGATTATCAACCTCCAAGGTGAATGGAATGAAACGAGAAAGGCGAAGTTTTGATGCGGCGTTCAAGCTGCAAGTGGTGAAGATGATCCAGGACCAGGGGCTGACGGTGTCTCAGGTTTGTCAGGAGCTCAAACTCGGCGAGACGGCGGTGCGCCGCTGGGTGAAACAGGTGCAAGCCGAGCAATCCGGTCAAGCAGGTATCGGTAAGCCGTTAACACCCGATCAGCAGCGGATACGGCAGTTGGAGCAGGAAAATCGACAACTGCGTTCAGACAATGAATTGCTAAAAAAGGCTTCGGCCCTCTTTGCAAGGGAACTGCGATGACACATCAAGTGATTCAACAGTTGACAGCAGAGAGGGCCATGACGGTGCAGCAGGCTTGTAAATTATTGGGTGTCAGCCGTTCGGGATTCTATGCCGCCAGGCAGCGAACCCGGCAACCGCCAACGGTCTGCGGCACACGCATCCGGCTACGCAGTGTATTCGAAGCGACGGGGCGTAGCTATGGCAGTCGCCGCCTGCATCAGGAACTGGCGGAACAAGGCATCGAGATCGGACGGCATCGGGTTCGCAGCCTGATGCGAGAGCTCCAGCTCAAGCCGATCTGGAAGCCCAAATTCGTCCATACGACTGACAGTAACCATGCGTTGCCGGTGTACGAGAATGTGCTGAATCGTCAGTTTGAACAACGCGAGGCTAATCGAGCTTGGGTGTCGGACATCAGTGTGCCGCAGCAAGCGGCGTAAGAGATGAGGGTAGGTCCCTCGCCATCGGCTTGCAGGAGTAGGTGGCAAACCACCGTAAGCGGCGTGCGTCAAAAGCGCGGGTCGTGAGCGTTACGGAAAAGGCGTCTTGAGGCGTCAGGTATGGATTAACGAAGGCGAACAACCGTGAACTGCCGTTCAAGTGTCGAAACCACTCAGATGACATCAAAACCGGGGAGTGATGTTGCTCCGGGATCAGTAAAGGCGAAACCTGCTTACGGCCTTTGCGGTGTCCGGCATAGAGGCAGCGCGAGCGTGATCCGGGCTCTTACGTTGAACTGCGGGAACCTTCGATGGCAATGCAAAGGGAAAGGCACAAGCTCGAAAGGCAAGGCCGATATTACCAATGTGCCGTCAAGGGACGGAGCGACTTGTAGTAGTGTTGAAGCCGCTGTAATGGCGGTGGAGCGAAGGAGTCGCGTCATCCGGTCATGGGGCTGGGCCAACTGCGTTAGCAGGAGGAGCTTAGTGTCATGAACAAGCCATATGACATTCCCAAATCATGGGTTTGGGAAGCTTATCAATGTGTGAAAGCTAATGGAGGATCAGCCGGCATCGACCGGGAAACTATCGAAATCTTCGAACAACGATTGGGAGACAACCTCTACAAACTTTGGAATCGGCTTTGCTCCGGCAGTTATTTTCCGCCGCCGGTCAAAGGCGTGCCGATCCCGAAGAAATCAGGAGGAACACGCTTGCTGGGGATTCCAACCGTTGCGGATCGCGTGGCGCAAACCGTGGTAAAACGAGTGCTGGAGCCGAAACTCGAGTCGGTGTTTCATCGTAATTCTTATGGGTATCGGCCAGGTCGTTCCGCTCACGACGCCATTGCTTTAGTCCGGCGACGTTGTTGGGACTATGACTGGGTGGTTGAGTTTGACATCAAGGGCTTGTTTGACAACATCGATCATGAACTATTGATGCGCGCAGTGCGTAAACATTGTCAGATTTCCTGGGTGTTGCTGTACATCGAGCGGTGGCTTAAAGCGCCGCTGATAACGGCGGAAGGTCAACGAATCGAACGTACCAAAGGCACGCCGCAAGGCGGTGTCGTCAGTCCGTTGTTGGCTAATCTGTTCTTACACTATGCCTTCGACCGGTGGATTAGCGAACATTTGTGTAGCGTGCGATTCTGCCGCTATGCCGATGATGGCGTGATTCATTGCAAGAGCTTAGTGCAAGCTCAGTTGGCGTTGCGGAAAGTCGCCGAGCGCTTTCGGGAATGTGGCTTAGAACTGCATCCCGATAAGACACGGATCGTGTACTGCAAGGACATTAACCGACAGGAAAACTATCCGATTACGGCGTTTACGTTTCTCGGCTATACCTTCAGGCCGCGTAAAGCGGTAGACAAGTATGGCCGCGTGTATGTGAACTTCGCGCCTGCGGTCAGTCGTGAGGCACTCAAAGCCATGCGGCAAACCATACGGGGATGGCATCTGCAGCTGAAATGCGACAAGACATTGCGGGATCTGTCTCTGATGTTCAATCCGGTTCTTCGAGGATGGCAGGGTTATTACGGTCGATTTTATGGTTCGGCCATGGCCTCTATTTGGCGGCACCTGAATGCTTACCTGGTGCGCTGGTTGATGCGTAAAAGCAAGCGACTGGCTCGGCATAAAACCCGAGCCTGGCGAACGCTGGGGCAGCTCGCAGCAAGTTTGCCACACGCATTCGTACATTGGGAGGCGGGCTATGCCCCGATGGCTGGATGATGGGAGCCGGATGAGCTGAGAGGTTCACGTCCGGTTCTGCGAGGGGCTGAGGGTGAAATTCCCTCGGTCTACTCACCCGTATATTCGCACGCTGAGCGGCTGGCTGTATTTGGCCGTGGTGCTAGATCTTTATTCGCGCAAAGTCGTCGGTTGGGCCATGGCCCCCAACATGCCGGCAGAACTGGTCTGCACTGCCTTACAGACCGCTCTGGCCCAGCGCCGACCGCTGCCGGGTTTGATCGTGCATTCCGATCGGGGCAGTCAATACGCCAGTCATGAATACCAGGAGTTACTGGCGCGCCATGGCTTAAAAGGCAGCATGAGCCGTAAAGGAAACTGTTGGGACAATGCGGTGATGGAGCGGTTCTTTCTGAATCTAAAAATGGAACGTGTCTGGTGTCGCCAGTATGCCAACCACGCCGAGGCCATCCGTGACGTGACAGACTACATCGTCAACTTCTACAACAGTCGACGATTGCATTCGTCATTGGGCTACCTGCCACCCAATGGCTATGAAATGAAAATGGCAGCTCAGCAACCTATCTTGGTGTCCGAAAAAAGTTGACCACTACACCCTTTTTTAAATTTAAAGGCCGAGGCTCAACGTTCAGGCATCGCCGCTAATCACCATCGCCCCGTATTGCTCCGGGGTGATAATACCGCCCAGGCTCTCGGCGATGTGCCGATCGCCAGCCGGCAACACATCCTGTACCGCGTCGATGCGCTTCCATTGCGGCAAGGGTGTCGTTTGATGCGCTTGCGGGACGTATTTTGACGACGCAACGCGGTGCATCCGGTGAATATAGCGCGGGCAGTTGACAAAAATCTCGCTGATCGCCACCCGCACGATCGATTCCGCGCCGGGATAGTCGGCCAGCAGCGGATCGTTGGTTTGGATCGAGGCGTCGCCATGTACTCGAATCCGGTGCGGCGTCTCGAAGTCGATGAACAACAGGCCGATTTTCGGGTTGCCGCTGATATTGCCCAGCGACAAAAACATGCCGTTGCCGTCGTAGTTCGGAAACGCCAATTCCTGCGGACCGGCCACTCTTACCAAACCGGGATTGCCGCCTTTATAGGAGCAGGTGGGGTAGCCGCGGTGGTCTACCGTGGTTAGAAAGAAAAAGTCCCGGCTCTCGATGAAAGCCTGGTGTTGCTCGTTAATTTGCGGTTCGACGATGATTTGCTGCAAACGGTCCGCCAACTTGACGGTGTCGTGCCGCGCTTGCAGTTCCCGCTGGTGCGGTCCATAGAATTCGTTCATCGCGGTGTCTCCTGGGTTGAAAACAGCGGCCATTCTAACCGAGATCGCAGGTTAGACGCCGCCGCCCGCCGATTTTGGCTTCAGTCGCCAGCCTTGTTGCCACCAGCCAAAAGTTTGCCTATATCGCCATTCGACCGCAAATAAGCCAATTCCCACACTACTCCCGGAATTTGCGCGATATCACCTAATTTTCGGCCGGCAGCCTTTGCTACCCGGTTTTTCCGAGCCGGCAATGCATGCCGCCGAATTCACGTTAAAAAACAAGGGACTGCCAAGCTGGAGCATGGACTGATCGGGGCGCAACGCGAATGGCGGCGCGAATCTTGCTGTAAAAGCCGGTTGCGCTGCCGCCTTTCACTTTATTCCCGGCCCCGCCCATCGGGTTCAACACTGCGCCTATGACCTGGCACCACTTACTGGACAAATTATTTCGCAAGCACAACGGAGAGCTGTTGGCTTTCGCTGCACGCCGAGCCTCACCGCATTCGGCGGAAGACATCGCTCAGGAAGCGTTTTTGCGGCTGATGAACCATCCGGACCTGGACGCCATCGACAATCCGCGGGCATATTTGTTTAAAACCGCCGCCAATCTGAGCAGCAACCTTTACGACTACGACCAGGTGCGGCGGCGTTACCATAGCGACGAGCCCGTAGATACCGAATCTCTTCCAAGTACGGCGCCGAGCCCGGATGCCGCCGTTGCCGCGCAACAGCAGCTCGAACGCTTTCTGGCGGTGTTGGGCCTGTTGCCGGAGGTTTGCCAGCATGCTTTCGTGTTGAACAAATTCGATGGCCTCAGTTATCCTGAAGTCGCCGCAGCGCTGGGCATCTCCGCCAAGTCGGCGCAGCGCTATGTTCTGAAAGCCTGGCAACATGTGCTGCAAAATCTGGGCGAGGAATTTTTCGGCGACGGCATGGCCGGCTAAACGTTGCTGAGCTGTCTTAACCAATAGGATCATAGACCCTAGAACTGACTGCGCAATGAAATCGACACTTCACCTTCCCGCCGGAAACCTGCAACAACAAGCCGGATATTGGGTATTCGCCCAACATAACGGTGAATGGACTTCTGCTGCGGAAAGCCAACTTCAGGCTTGGCTGGCGCAAAGCGATGCCCACCGGCACGAATACCAGCGTGCGTTGCAGTTATGGCAGCGCTTGGACCAATTCAAGGCTGCCGATTTCCCGTTGCGACACAGCATGCAGCGTTTGCGCGCCAAAAACCTGAAGCGCCGGCAATGTCTGCGCGCAGTTCGGCGTCACAGCGGAACGGCATTATTGGTGATGGTTTCCGCGTTGAGCCTTAACGGCTATCTGTCCACCGACCATTACCGCACCGCGATCGGCCAACGCCAGAGCCTGACGCTGGCCGACGGTTCGCAATTGGTACTGAATACCGATAGCCAAGTCAGCGTCAAAATCGGCAATGAGCGGCGCGAGGTTTGGTTGGAACGCGGCGAAGCGTTTTTCCACGTCGCGCATCAAGCGGATCGGCCGTTCGAGGTGGTCGCCGGCAACGTCCGCGTGCGCGACATCGGCACCGGTTTTAACGTCAGCCTGGCCGGCGGCGAAACCAAGGTGACCGTGACCGAAGGCGAAGTTGCGGTCCATCCCGACGCCGCACTCACCGGCAATCGCCGGCTGGACCGCTGGCTGCACGCCGGCCGCCACTGGTTGCAAACCGCTTTGGCACTGCCGGACGGCGGCGGCGTGGCGGTAACCGCCGGCCGGCAATGGGTAGCTCGCGGCGGCGAGTTCACCGGGCCGGTGGCGGCCGATACCGGCAAGGAAATCGCCTGGCGCGACGGCCGCGCCGTGTTCGAGTTGGCCACTCTCGAGGAGGTATTGGTGCAAGTCGCGCGTTACCATCCGGTGGAATTCGAGTTCGCCGACCCCGACTTGCAGCCTATCCGGGTATCGGCCAGTTTCGACACCGGCAATCTGGCGGTGATTTTAAACACGCTGCAAGCCACATTTCCGATCAGCATCAAGCAAATCGACGGGCGGCGTTTTGTCGTGAGCGGGGCAAAGAAGCCGGCGTAGCCGCTAGACTCTGACGTCGGGGCGCTGTCAGCCCGTAATGCGTTTTGCGGATGCCTGAAATTTCGATATTCGTTCCCGTGCCGCGCGAGAATGCCGGGCTTGGCATTCATTGCGACTTGGCGAGCCCTGTCTCTAGGGAGGCGCTGATTAAATCCCTCGTCAGGAGATGGGATAATATCCCCCATCTGATCGTACCGAGACAAGCCGATGAATGCCCCCACCCAAACCAGTTTTGCCGAACTTGAATATGCCAGCAAAAAACGCCAAACCCGGCGGGAAAAATTTCTGGCGGAAATGGAGCAAGTGGTGCCCTGGACATTACTGTTGGCCCAACTCGAACCGCATTATCCGCAGAGCGGTCGCCGCGGCCGGCAACCGATGGCATTGAATCGCATGCTCCGTATCTACTGCATGCAACAATGGTTCAGCTACTCGGACCGACAAATACCCACAGGGCACAAGTGGAAGATGCACTGTATGAAATCGAGAGCATTCGGCGTTTTGCCGGTTTTGGTAGCGTTACCGAAGCGCTGCCGGACGAAACCACGATTCTCAACTTCCGTCACTGGCTGGAGAAGCACAAGTTGACGGAGGTGCTGCTATCGACGGTCAACGACCACCTGAAAAACCAAGGCCTGTTGGTCTCCAAGGGTACGATGGTCGACGCCACGATTGTTCACGCGCCGAGCTCGACCAAGAATCAGGATCAAGCACGCGATCCGGCCATGCATCAAACCAAGAAAGGCAATCAGTGGTATTTCGGGATGAAAATCCACGTCGGCGCCGACGTCAATTCAGGGGCCGTACACAGTGTAACGGTGACCTCGGCCAACACGGCTGACATCGTGGAATTACCCAAGCTGCTCCGCGAAGACGATCAAGTCATCTTTGCCGATGCCGGCTACACCAGCGACGACTACAAAAAAGGCTCGCGGCATCTGGGACTGAGCTGGTGCGTCAACGACAAGCGCAAGCCCGGCAAAAACCTGTCGAGCCGCCAGCGTAAGCGCAACCGAAAATATTCGTCGGTCCGCGCCCGTGTCGAGCACATTTTTAGGATCATCAAGTGCCAGTTCGGCTTTCGCAAGACTCGCTACCGAGGCTTGGAGAAGAACACAGCCCAGGTGAACTGGCTGGTGGCTTTGGCCAATTTGTATCTGCTGCGCCGCCAGTTGATGGCGGCCTAGGCCGAAATCCGTCTACCGTGCGCCCAAACACGGTAGACGGGAATAAAAAACGCAGGAATTGGGGCTATTTGAACGATCCGTCAGCGCATGTTTGTAAAAAATTACGCTTGGGTCGCAAGGCGCGGCTTGCGGTTTGATTTGTTCAGCGCTTCCCTAGGCGACGCGTGGAAACCGGGCAATGCCTTTTTCAAGATATTTCCCGTACAACCTGACCAGATTCCCGGCGCTGACCTGTCTTAGCTAACGAGCCGCAAAAATCGCGGCGCCATTCGTTTAGCCACCCGAGGAATACCATGAGACCGAATACAAGGATTTTGCGCCGCACGCTACTCGCAGTTGCCGTAATGGCCGCCGTCGCACCGGCGGTTGCCGACGACGCGCCGCACACCCTGAATATCGCGCCGCAAAGCGTCAACGACGCCCTGAAAGTATTGGCGGCGGAAACGCATTTGCAAATTTTCAGCGACGGCGAGGCGTTGAAGGGTAAAACCACCGCCGGCCTGAATGGCGTTTACACCGCCCGCGAAGCCTTGCAAAAGCTGCTGGTGGGCACCGGCCTAAGTTACCGTTTTACAGCCGAGAACGCGGTCGCGGTGAAAGCCGCCGAAAACGGCAGCGATGCAACTACGACGATGCCGGCAGTTAAAGTAGTCGGCCGTTACCGATTCGATCCCAATAGTCCCGACAATCCCGGCTACGCGCGCACCAATTCTACTACCGCGAGCAAAACGGATACGCCAATTATGCAGACGCCGATGTCGATTAAGGTGGTGCCGAAAACGGTGCTGGACGATCAGCAAGCGGTGCTATTCGACGACGCGGTGACTCGCAATGTCAGTGGCGTGCAGCGGAATTTCGAATTTGGCGATTTGTACCAGGGCTTTATTGTGCGCGGATTCAGTTTGGGTGCGAACATCTACCGCGACGGCTTGCGGCAACACGCCGGCTATTTCGAGCCGGCCGGGATGGAGCGCATCGAGGTGCTGAAAGGTGCGGCGGCCATGCTTTACGGCCGCACCCAACCCGGCGGCTTGGTTAACTACGTCACCAAGAAGCCACGCGACGAAGCCCACTATTCGCTGCAACAACAATTCGGTTCGTTCGATATGTACCGTACGACAGTCGATGCGACCGGGCCGGTCAACGACGATAAGTCCTTGTTGTATCGGCTGAATGTGGCCTATCTAAGCCAGAATTCGTTTCGAGACTACAACGAAAACGAACGCATTTATGTCGCACCGTCGTTAACTTGGCGAATTTCGGACCGGACCGAAGCGACGATTCAACTAGAGCATCAGCACGACGACTACGTCATGGATTTCGGCATTCCGGCGTTAGGCAATCGTCCGGCGCCGTTGCCGAAAGGATTTTACGTCGGCGACGAGCAACTGCGCCTCAGCAGCATGGACAGCAATCAGATTGCCACCAATCTTTCCCATCGCTTTAACGACCATTGGAAAATCGAGCATAAATTCAATTGGCACCAATGGGACCATCAATTTAACTCGATTTTTCCTGCGGGAAGTTTGAACGGCGATAACCGTACGATAAATAGGGCGTTGACGACCGGACCTACGGACCGGGAAACACTCGCGACCAGTCTGGATCTTGCCGGTGAGTTCGAAACTTATGGTTTACGCCACAAGCTGCTGATCGGTGGCGATTATTTTCATCTGAAAACCAACACTTACGACAACCACTGGACTTACGGCGCGATTCCGGCACTGGATGTTTTCGAACCGAACAATCACTTGATCGACATGAATGCGGTCAATGCCATACCTTACGATTTTTGGTGGAAAGAGAAAGACGAATGGTATGGCGTCTACGCCCAAGACCAAATCACACTGTGGGATAAAGTACATTTCTTGATCGGTGGGCGTTACGACATCCTCAGTTACGGCACCGGCTGTTGCGCGGCGACCAGTCAGATCAGCGATCATGAAGACAATCGGCTGAATCCGCGTTTCGGCATCGTCTATCAACCCTGGCAATGGCTTTCCGTCTACGGTAACTATGTCGAATCCATCGGTTCCAATAACGGCTTGACGCCGACCAACGCCAACAACAAACCCGAATTGGGCGAACAATACGAAGCCGGCCTGAAAACCGAGTTTTTTGACGGCCGCTTTACCTCCAATCTCGCTTATTACCATTTGACCAAAGAGAATATGTTGACCGGCGTGCCGGGCTTGCCTTACCGGATTCCAATTGGCGCCGCGCGCAGTCAGGGGGTGGAATTGGATCTGACCGGGGAAATTACGGATTACCTGAGTATGGTGGGAACCTACGCATATGCCGATGCCCGCGTAACCAAGGACAACGGCTTCGCACCGTGGGGCTTAGCGTCCAAACAGGGCAAGCGCCTGCCAAACGTACCCGAACACTCGGGCAGCCTATGGTTGACTTACCATCCGGACGAACATCTCAAGGTCGGCGCTGGCATGTTTGCCCAAGGCAAGCGGGCGGGGGATAACGACAATACCTACGATTTGCCCGGTTTCGTACGCTTGGATGCGATGGTCTCGTATAGCTGGAATTTGAGCCGAAGCAAGCTAACCACGCAATTCAATGTCAATAACCTGTTGGATAAGGAGTATTACCGCGGTTCGCGAGCTTCCGATCGAACAGGCGCGTTGCCGGGAGAGCCAATCTCCTTCATCGGTTCGGTGCGTGTGGACTACTGACGGCCGTAGCTTACGGGAGGCACGTCCCCAACATGTTGACTTTGAAGAGCGGCAGGTGGTTGAACGGCAGTCGTTTTGGGGGCAATGGTCTCGGCAATCGCTTCCGGCATTACCTGCCTCATGTATGCCCACGCTAAGCCAGCAAATAAAACCAAAATACCTCGCCGCCGTATTTTATTGATCGGCGGCTATTGTTTTTCTCTGGATTATGAACACCAACCATCCCCCGCTCACCGCCGCCTTTTTGCGCCATCAAGCCGAACTGCGCCAATATCTGCTGCGCCAAGTCAATTGCCCCGATACCGCCGCCGACTTGCTGCAAGACACTTTTATCCGTATCGCCCGGCTCGAAACCGGTGACGGAATTTCCAACCCGCGGGCGTTTTTGTACCGGGTGGCCGGCAATCTGGCCTTGGATCATGCCCGTATGGCGGCGCGGCGCGGGCAATGGGACGGAGGCGACATCGACGAAGACTGGGCATGCCCGCGGCCGCAGCCGGACGCAATCCTGGCCGGTCGGCAAGCCTGGCGGAGTTTTCTGAACGGCTTGGCGCAACTCCCTTTGCCGCAGCGGCAATTATTGCTGGCATGCCGCGTCGACGGCAAAACCTGCCGCGAGGCCGCCGCGGAAGAACGCATTACCGCAAAGCAGGTCGAGCGTATCGTCCGGAAACAGCTCGGTTTTCTGCGGGCTCAAGGCGAGCATGTTGGCGGCAACCGCTAACCGCCGATTGATATCGCTTAGCGGACAAAGTCTGCCGGCCACGCCGGCGTTTAGACGGACGGCTGCGGCCGCGCATTACGGCCTAGCGGGCGGTGCGGCGGGGCCTAAAACTCCCAGGTGATTTTGCCGTAAACGCCGCGCTGAACTTCTGTCGGCAGGGTGAACGATTCTTGGATGTACTCCAAATGGCGGTTATCCAGCAGATTCTGGCCGACCAGCGCCAGTTCCACCGCGCGGTTCAACTTCCATCCCAGCCGTAAATCCAGCGTGGTATAGGAGCGGATGTAGGCCGGCCCGGCCAGCGTGAAGGCGCTGGCGTTGTCGACGTAGCGCAGCCAGGCGTCCAGGGTAACGTCCGATACCGGATTCAATGCCGCCCGCAACGAAAGTTTATGCTGCGGCGAGATCGCTTCCCGGTAATAGGCGTTGCTGCTGAGTTCGCTTTTCAGCGCACTGTAGCTGACGTCCCAACGCCACCAGCCCAGCATTTTCATGACGACCGAGGTTTCGATACCGTAAGTACGGCCGGCGCCGCCGTTGTCGATGTAAAACGGCTGGCGCAGATAGGCCGGCAGTTGCGAGGTGTCAATGGCGCCGGGTTGGTATGAACGAGGCGTGCTGTAGTTGTTGTAGAAGCCGGCGATATCCAACGAAAAGGCCGGATTCGGACTGAAGCGGTAACCGACTTCGTATGCCAGCAATTGTTCGGCCTGGTAAGTTTGCGAACCCATCACGGCGAGCGCCAACGGAAACGGCGTTGCATTTTGGCCGGTAAATGGCGGCAGAGTTTGGCCCACCAAGCTCATATCGGCGTCGACCCGCGACGGAATCCGTACCCCGCGAGATACCGCGCCCCATACGCGGTGGTTCGGATGCGGCCCCCACATCAAGCGCGCCGTGGGCTGCACTTCGAAGCCGGTGAAATCGTTGTGTTCCAGTTTCGAGCCCAGCGTCAGCCAAAGCGTATCGTCTACCAGCGTCAGTTGGTCTTGCACAAAGCCGCTGTAGTAGCTGTTGTCGCGGTCGGTCGGATTGAAGGAAATCAGATCCGGATAGATATCCGTGACGTCGGAAGAGGAGTAGCGGAAACCCAAGCCCCAGATAATGTCGTTCCAATCGTTCAGCGCGAAGCGGTGTTGAAAATCCAGGTCGCCGGTATGGCGTTCCTCTTCGATATAGGCTTCGCGCCGGTTGTAGCTATCGAAATACAGTTGCAGCGTGCTGCTCGACGTGTCCGAGAAAGTGTGCTGCCAGCGGCTGATAATATTGCCGCCGCTGGTCATCGCCCGGTCGCCGACCGTTTGCCGGTAAGGCGCGGCCAATGCGGCGAGCAGCAGTTGTTGGTTCAGGTCGGCAGCGTACATGTCGCCTTGTAGCGTCAGCGAATCGGCGTCGGACAGGTCGGAATCGAGGCGGAAGCCGCCCTGCATTTTGTTCCAGGCATCGCCGGCGCTCTGGCCGGCGGAGCGGGCCAATGCATCCCGCTCGAAACCTTTCAGATAGACCCTGGCACTGGTCGAGGCGTTGATTTGCTTGCCGTAGCGGAAGGCGCCGAAGCCGAGTTCCTCGCTGCCGCCGCCGGCGCTGAGCAAGCCGCCCTGGGTGTCGGCGCTATGTTTGGTGATGATGTTGACCACGCCGTTGACGGCATTGGCGCCCCACAAGGCCGCGCCGGAACCGCGGATGACTTCGATGCGTTCGACGTCTTCCAGCATCACGTCCTGCAATTCCCAATACACGCCGGCGAATGCCGGCGTGTACAAGCTTCTACCGTCGATCAGCACCAGCAATTTATTGGCGAAACGGCCGTTGAAACCGCGCGCACTGACCGCCCACTTGTTGGAGTCGATCCGGCCGACGTCGATGCCCGGCGCCAACCGCAGTGCGTCGGGGATGCTGGTGGCGCCGGAGCGCTTGATATCTTCGTCGCTGATGACGAATACCGCCGCCGCCGAATCCTGTAAGGACTGCACTTTTTTTGCCACCGAAGTGATTTTTACGGCCAGCAGTTCTTCCAGATTCAGATCGGTCAGGTCGGTTTCGGCGTGCAGGCTATCCGGTAGCCAGGCCAGAAATGCCGTTGCGATCCGAAATAAAGAAAGAGATTTATTCATGGCGGGCAGGGCGGGCAAAACCTAACGATGCGGCAATTGTGAACGGATTATGATAACTGTAGCGAAAGATCGTATATGCGCAAGATTCTAGTTTTTGCGGAGAAATATTTGAAATTTTTAGATATTTCAAACAAGGGGCGGCAGGTTAGCATGCCGGAAGACGGCTGGGCAATATGTCGGCACGCCAGTTGACGGTGTCTGGAAAATGTGGGCGGGCGGGCGAACGGTTACGCCCGGAAACGGTTGCCGCCGGCAGCCGCCGGCGGCGTTATCGGCCGGCCCGGCTCGGGATCGCGGCCGCCAATCCGGGCTTTATTCGCCGGCGCTACTTGCTTCGGCGACCGTTTCCCAACCGCCGCCCAGCGCCTTGTAAACTGCGGCCAATGCTGTCGCCGCGGCGGTTTCGCTTTGCGCCAATTGGCTTTGGTCCTGCAACAGTCGCTGTTCGGCGTCGAGTACGGTCAGAAAATCGCTGATGCCTTCCTGATAACGCAGTTGCGCCAGTTCGCGCGCCTTGGCGCTGGCGGTAGCGGCTTTGGCCAGGTCGGCGCGGCGGCCCAATTCCTGCCGGTAGGCCACCAGACTGTTTTCGGTTTCCTCCAACGCGTTCAGCACGGTTTGCTCGTACTGGGCCAGACCGGCCTCGGCCCGAGCGTCGGCGGCCTTGATCCGGGCATAAACCCGGCCCAAGTCGAACGCCGCCCAAGTAATGCGCGGACCGATCGAATAGGCATCGCCGCCCGGCGCGACCAAGTTGGTCAAGGTGTTGCCTTCCAGCGAGATGCTGCCGACGAAGGTTACCCGCGGAAACAGATCGGCGGTGGCGACGCCGATTTGCGCGGTCGCGGCGGCCAGATTGCGCTCCGCCATGCGAATGTCCGGCCGCCGCCGCAGCAGTTGCGCCGGATCGCCGATGCGGATGGTTTCCGGGGCTTTGGGTAACGATTGCTGGGCGCTTAACGTCGTAGTCAATGCATCCGGCATTTGTCCGCTCAATACGCTCAAGCGGTGGATGGCTTGGCGAATGGCGGTCTCCAACGGCGGAATGCCGGCACGGGTGCTTTGCAATTGCGCTTCGGCGCGCGAAGTATCCAGCTCGGTGCCGCGGCCGTTTTCGAACTTAACCCGAGTGATTTCCAGGGTTTGCGCCTGGTTTTCGGCATTACGTTGCGCTACGGCCAACTGGTGTTGCAGGCCGCGCAGCGCAAAATAATTGCGGGCAACTTCGCCGACCAGGCTGACTTCGACATCGCGCAGACTGGCCTCCTCGGCGGCGACCTGGTCGTCGGCGGCTTCGACGCTACGCCGGACCCGGCCGAAGAAATCCAATTCCCACGACGCGTCGAAGCCCATGCTGTACAGCTTCAATTCGCGCGGTACGAACGCCCGGTTGTTCAACGAGCCGGCGCTGCGTTTCTGTTCGTTATAGCTGGCGCGCGAGGTAACGGTCGGCAGCAGGCTCAGGCCGGATTCCAGATACAAGGCCCTGGCCTCGGCCAGATTGGCTTTGGCGGCTTGCAAGTCGCGGTTGTGGTGCAGGCTTTGTTCGACCAAATTTTCCAGCAGGCCGTCGTTGAACAATTTCCACCAAGCCACCTCGCTGCTGTCCGCCGAAAATAACGGCGCGGGCGCATTGGCGAATTGGCCTGGCAAATCGGCCGTGGCCGGGGTTTGGTAATCCGGGCCGACCGCGCAACCGGCCAGCAGGGCGCCAGCGAGCATGGCTTGAGCCAACGCGCTAAGTTTCAAACTAGGATTCATGGCAACTACTCCGCGTTGGCGTGTTGAACGTTGGTATTGCGGCGCAATTTGCCGGCCAGCCCTTGTACCGCGACGAAAAACACCGGCGTCAGCAGCAAACCGAAAACCGTCACGCCGATCATGCCGCTGAATACCGCGGTACCCAGCAAATGCCGCGATTCGGCGCCGGCGCCTTTGGCGACCACCAGCGGAAATACGCCCATCACGAAAGCGAACGAGGTCATCAAAATCGGCCGCAACCGAATCCGTGCCGCCTCGACGGCCGCTTCGAAACGCGTCAGGCCCGATTCCTGGCGGTGCTTGGCAAACTCGACGATCAAAATCGCGTTTTTGCTGGCCAGACCGACCAAGACGATGAAGCCGATCTGGGTAAAGATGTTGTTATCCATGCCGCCGATCCAGACCCCGGTCATCGACGACAGAATACACATCGGCACGATCAGAATGACCGCGAACGGCAGCGCCCAGCTTTCGTATTGCGCGGCCAGGGCCAGGAACACGAAAATCACGCTGAGCGGGAACACCAGCAATGCGACGTTACCGGCCAACACTTGCTGCAAGCTGAGTTCGGTCCATTCGAAATCAAAGCCGGGCGGCAGGTTGTCGCGCAACACCCGGCTCATTTTTTCGATGGCATCGCCGGAGCTGACGCCGGGCAGGGTACTGCCGTTGATTTCGGCGGCGGTGTACATGTTGTAGCGGGTGATTTTGTCCGGACCGCTGATTTCCTTGACATCGGCGACCGCGCCCAACGGCACCATGCCGCCGCTCAGATTTTTGGTCTTGAGTTCGGTGATGTCGCTAGGTAGCATCCGGAAATCGGCGTCGGCCTGGGCCGTAACCTGGTAAGTACGGCCGAAGATATTGAAATCGTTGACGTACAACGAACCCAAATAAATCTGCAAGGTATCGAACACGTCCTTCAACGGCACGTTCATCGATTTGACCTGGGTACGGTCGACGTCGACGAATAATTGCGGCACGCCGGCGCGGAAGGTGGTGAACAAACCGACCAAGCCCGGTTGCTGGTTGCCTTTTTCGATCATTTCCCCGGCGACTTTTTGCAGTTCGTCGATGCCGGCGTTATTGCGGTCCTGTACCTGCAATTTAAAACCGCCGACCGAGCTCATACCGCGAATCGGCGGCGGCGTGAACACGGCGATACGGGCGTTGGGGATGGCCGCCAGCCGCTGGTTCAGGGTTTTGACGACTTGCGAGGCATGCAAATCCGGACGGTGGGCGCGGCTGTCGAACGAATCCAGCCGGGCGAACATGGTTGCGACGTTGGATTGGTTGGCGCCGCTCAGAATCGACCAGCCGGCGTAGGCGTTGATATGGCTGACGCCTTCGGTATCCAGCACGATTTTGCTGGCTTGTTGCACCACGTCTTTGGTACGCGCCAACGACGCTGCGTCCGGCAACTGCGCGTACAAAATCAGATAGCCCTGGTCCTGGTCCGGTATGAAACCGGTCGGCACTTTTTCGAAGGCCAAGAAGTTCAGGCCGTTCAGGCCGACATAAAGCACCAAGACTACCGCCACCATCCGGATCAGGCGGCCGACCAGTCTGGAATATCCCAGGCTGAAACGCTCGAAAAAGCGGTTGAAGCCAACAAAGAACCAGCCGAATAATTTATCGAACAATTTGGTAAAGGCATCCTTGTTTTCGTGGGCCCGGTCCAGCAACAGGGCGCAAAGCGCAGGACTCAAGGTCAGCGAGTTGAAGGCCGAGATCACCGTCGACACGGCAATGGTCAAGGCAAACTGTTTGTAAAACGCGCCGGACACGCCGGTGATGAACGCGGTCGGGACGAATACCGCGACCAGTACCAAGGCCGTGGCAACGACCGGCCCTATCACTTCGCTCATCGCCAGGCGGGTGGCTTCTCGGGCGTGCATGCCCTCGGAAATATGGCGTTCGACGTTTTCGACCACGACGATGGCGTCGTCGACCACGATCCCGATCGCCAGTACCAAACCGAACAACGACAGGGTATTCAACGACAAACCCAAGCCGGCCATCACCGCAAAAGCGCCGATCAACGACACCGGCACCGCCAGCAACGGAATCACTGCCGCCCGCCAGTTTTGCAGGAAGACGATGACCACCAACACCACCAAGCCCAGCGCTTCGAACAAAGTCTTGACCACGGCGTCGATCGATTGCTGGACGAATACGACGGTGTCGTAGACCAGCACGTAATCCAGGCCTTCCGGGAAGCGGGTTTTCAGTTTTTCCATCGCTTCGACCACGGCTTTTTTGGTATCGATGGCGTTGGAGCCGGGCAATTGGAAAATCGCCAGACCGACGGTTTCTTCGCCGTCCAGGAACAGGCCGGAGTTGTAATCTTTGGCGCCGAGTTCGATGCGGGCCACGTCTTTAAGCTTGGTGACCTGGCCGTTATCGCCGGGCCTGATCACGATTTCGCCGAACTGTTCCGGATCGCTCAGGCGGCCTAGCGTGCTGACCGTGTATTGGTATTCGGCGGCGGTCGGCGACGGTTGCTGGCCGACTACGCCGGCCGCGACCTGCACGTTTTGCTCGCGCACGGCATTGACCACTTCGGCCGCGGTCAGATTGCGGGCGGCGATTTTTTCCGGGTTCAGCCATAAGCGCATGCTGTAGTCGCGGGCGCCGAACAACAGAATATCGCCGACGCCGGGCAGCCGGGCCAGCGTATCGCGGACTTGCAGCAGTGCGTAGTTGCTCATGTAAACGCTGTCGTAGCGTTTGTCCGGCGATACCAGATTGACCACCAGGCTCAGGTCCGGGCTGCGCTTTTTCACGCTCAGACCTTGTCGGCGCACTTCTTCCGGCAGTTTGGGTTCGGCCAGCGCCACCCGGTTTTGCACCAATACCTGGGCTTTGTCCAGGTTGGTGCCTGGCTTGAAGGTGATGGTCAACGCCATCACGCCGCTGTTGGTCGATTGCGACGACATGTACAGCATGTCCTCGACGCCGTTGACTTCCTGCTCGACCGGCGTCGCCACCGTTTCGGCGACGACTTTGGCGTTGGCGCCGGGGTAGGTGGCGGTGACGACGACAGTGGGCGGGGCGATTTCCGGATATTGGGCAATCGGCAGGCCGATCAGCGCCAGGCCGCCGACCAGTACGATCACAATCGACAACACTGAAGCGAAGATCGGCCGGTCGATGAAAAAATGGCTGAATTTATCCATGGCTTATTGGCCTCCCTGGCCGTCGAGTGCGATTTTTTCAGGGTTGACCGTCGCGCCGGGCCGCAGTTTTTGCAAGCCTTCGACGACGACCCAATCCTCGGCTTTCAAGCCGTCGCGCACCACGCGCAGTTGGCCGATGCGGGCGCCGGGCTTGATCGGCCGGTACTCGGCCTGGTTGTTGGCGTTGACTACCCAGACGAAGCGCTGGGCTTGGTCGGCGCCGATAGCGCGGTCCGGCACCAACAGCGCCGGGTAAGCCGCCGAACCTTTCAGGCGCAAGCGGGCGAAGAAACCGGGGCTGAGCAGTTCGTCCGGGTTCGGGAACACGCCGCGCAGGGTCAAAGTACCGGTGGCGGCATCGGCGCGCGGAGCGATGTAGTCCAGTTTGCCCTGGTGCGGAAATCCGTCCTCGTCGGCCACTGCCGCTTCCACCGCCGCGCCATGCAGATCGGCGCTAACGCTGCCGTCCCGCTTAGCCTGGCGCCGGTATTTCAGCACCGATTGCTCGTCGGCATCGACGTAAACGTAGATCGGATCGGTGGATACCATTTGGGTTAACAAGGTGTCGTCGGCTTTGACCAGATTGCCGACCGTCAACAATTCGCGGCCGACCCGGCCGCTGATCGGGGCGCGGATTTCGGTGTATTCCAGATTCAGTTTGGCGGCGTAGGCGCTGGCTTCGGCGGATACCACGGCGGCAGCGGCTTCGCGCAGGCCTTTGCTGCGGGCGTCGTATTCTTCGGCGGAAATGGCCTTGGCTTTGAATAGATTCTCGGCGCGGGCCAGATCGTTTATCGCCAGTTCGCGCTTGGTTTTGGCCCGCTCCAGTTCGGCGTTGGCGAAATTCAATTGCGCTTGTAACGGTTTCTGGTCGATCAGAAACAGCAGATCGCCTTTTTTGACCTTATCGCCGGCGTGGAAATTGACCTTTTCCAAATAGCCGCCGATGCGGGCGCGCACATCCACTGCGTTGACGGCTTCGATCCGGCCGGTGTATTCGTCCCAGTCGCTGGTTTCCCGGCTTAGAGGCTGCGCGATTTTGACGTTGGCCGGCGGCATCGCCGGTGCCGCGTTGCCGGGGGGAGCGGAATCGCCGCAACCCGACAGGACCAGTTGCAGCGTTGCGGCCAGGAGGCAGAGGCCGGCAAATCGGGCGCGTCCTGTTAACGCCGCGGAGTTTCCCGGCCGAATTGCCGTTGCTGATTCCATCATAAATGCCATGCCCGTTCCCCTGAAATAAAATGGTAATATCTATTACCGTTTAGTCTAGGGTATCATCGTTTGGCAAGTCAATTTCTTTTGCGAGTACGACAGCATGGTTAAATGTGGCCGCCCGTGTAAGGGCGACGAGCAACAAAGTCGGGACAGATTGCTCGACGCGGCGCTGCGGCTTTTTTTGGAACACGGTTACGGCAATTTGAGTATGGAAACCATCGCCCGCGACGCGCGGGTCTCGTTGCGCACCGTCTACAGCCAGTTCGGCGGCAAAGCCGGCTTGTTCGGCGCATTGATCCGGCGCTGTAGCGACCAGTTCATCGGTAGCTTATGTACTGAGTTGCCGCCGGAGGAAGCCTTGCTCAGCTTCGCCGGCCAGTTTTTGTTTCGCATCACCCGCCCCGACGTACTGCGGATGCGGGCGATCCTGATCGGCGAATCGCCGCGATTTCCGGAACTGGCGACCCAGTTTTACGAACAGGGCCCCCAGCGCACCTTGGGGCAACTGGCCGAGTTCTTCCGCTTACAGCAGCGGGCCGGTTTGATTGCCGATATCGACCCCGATTTCCTCGCCGACCAGTTTGTCAGCGCCGTGCGCGGCGAACGTTTGCAGCGCTTGCAATTGGGATTGGAGCCGACGCCGGACGCCGCCGAAATCGAGCGATGGGTCGGCCCGGTGGTGCGTTTGTTTCTGGCCGGCTGTCTGGCCAAGTAAGGTCCGCCGGTTTCGGATCAATCGCTGTCGTCCGCGGCGCCGGCGCCATGCAGTCGAGCCAGCAACCGGCGGATATAGATCTCGGCGCCGCGAAAATCGAAGTTATCCACCCGCTCCCGGATCGCGGCCAGTTCCTCGGCGGGCAATTCCCGCGCCAATGCCTGTAGCCAAGGTTCGGCCAGTTGCGGATCGTCTCGGTCCAGCGCTTGCAACACATTGCGTAGCAGCCGGGCGCTGCCGGCGCTGTCGGCAACGGCAATGCAGGAGGCGCCGGGCGTAGCGGCCTCGTCCGAGACCAGCCTGGCGATTGCCGCAGCGCCGCGCTGCAAAGCCATCCGCAAGCGTTGCAGCCAGTCCTCGGTTGCGCGGCGTTCGTACAATGCCAGTTCCAGATTTTCGGCCGCTTCCCAAATTGCGATCAGAGCCAGATTGGCGGCAGACCCTCTCAGCTTATGGGTCATCGCGCGCGCGGTTTCGGCGTCGCCGGCCGCAAGGGCTGCGGCTATACCATCGCCGTCGCCGGCATGGTTGGCGACGAATTTTTCCAGGTATTTTTTGTACACGCCGAGATCCTTCCATATCCGCAAGCCTTTTTGCAGGTCGATTACCGGTACCGAATAAGCGGGCGGGGTTTCCGCATCGGCGGCAGCCGCAGACGGCGGTTGCGGCGACGCGGCGTACTGGCGCAGGTAGGCGATCAATTTATCGACGTCGAACGGTTTGGCGATGAAGCCGTTCATGCCGGCCGCCAGCGAGGCGTCCTGCTGGGTTTTGAAGGCACCGGCCGTCAGCGCGATGACCGGTAGATCGGTCAAACCCAGCTCTTGGCGAATGCGGCGGGTGGCTTCGTGGCCGTCCATTTCCGGCATCTGCACGTCCATCAATACCACGTCGGCTCGGCCCGGATTGGCCTTCAGCCAAGCCAATGCGGCCGCGCCGTCGTCGGCCAGAAACACTTCGGCGGCTTCCGATTCCAAGATCCGCTTCGCCATGTCGCGGTTGATTTCGCTGTCGTCGACCACCAATATCCGCAACTGCTCGAGCTGGCCCTTGCCGGCCGCGGCGGCGGGCCGCGAGCCGAGTGAGCCCTGCAGGTGGCGCCTGGCTTCGCTGATCGCGTTGTACAAGGCCGATGCGGTGACCGGTTTGTTCAGAATCGCATCCGCTAGTTCCGCGCCCGCTTCGTGGCTCAAAACTTCGCGGTCGTGCGCGGTGGCCATCACAATCAGCGGCGCTTCCGGCACGGTGCCGAGTAACTGCTTGATTTCTTTGCCGGCCTGCAAACCGTCCAGGCCGGGCATGCGCCAGTCCAGCAGCAGAATGTCCGGCAGTTTGCCGTGGCTGGCGACGCGGCTGCGGATGCGTTGTATTGCCTCTTCGCCGGATGCGACCACTTCCGGGTTCCAGCCCAGGCTGCGCACCGTTGCCGCCAGCATGTCCCGCGCCAGCGGGTGGTCGTCGGCAATCAGCACGTTTTGAAAGGTCAGCGCCGGATGCACGTAATCCTGCGGCTCGACCGGCGTCACCGGAATCTCGAACCAAAATTCGCTGCCTTTGTCCGGCTCGCTGACCACACCGATTTCGCCGCCCATCATTTGCACCAGGCAGCGGCAGATCGACAAGCCCAGCCCGGTGCCGCCGAAACGGCGCGTGGTCGAGCTGTCTTCCTGGGAGAAAGCGGAGAAGATTTCGGCTTGCTTATCCGCGGCAATACCCTTGCCGGTGTCGGCGACGCTGAAACGCAGGCCCGGTTTGCCGTCGACGCTGCAGCGGGCGACAGCCAGCGCGACACTGCCGTGCGCGGTGAATTTCAGCGCGTTGCCGGTCAGGTTGACCAGTACCTGTTCCAGCCGCAACGCGTCGCCGAGTAGGAACTCGACGCCTTCCGGTGCCGGGCCCATGATGAATTCCACGTCTTCGTTGGCGCCAACCGACGACATCAAGGTCGCAACATTATCCAGCACGTCGTTGAGCCGGAACGGGGCGCGTTCGATTTCCAGGCGGCCGGATTCGATTTTGGAAAAATCGAGAATGTCGTTAATTATCCCCATCAGCGACCGGCCGGCTACGCGGATTTTTTTGACCAAGCCCAGTTCGTCGGCACCCAGCGGCGCTTTTTCCAGCAAATAGGCGATGCCGAGAATCGCGTTCATCGGCGTGCGGATCTCATGGCTCATGTTGGCCAGAAAGTTGCCTTTGACGTGGGCCAGACGTTCCGCTTCGCGCTGGGCGGCCTGCAATTCGGCGGTACGTTCGGCGACGCGTTGCTCCAACGTCTCGTTCATGCGCAGGATTTCGTCCTGGCTACGTTTGCGCTCCGAGATGTCGACGATGGTGGCCAGTACGAAAAATTGTTTGTTGTCCCAGAACGGACTCAGGCCGATCTCCAGGGCAAACCGGTTGCCGTCCTTGCGGGTGCCGTACAAATCGCGGCCGGCCCCCATCGACCGGCTGGAGGGCTGTTGCAGGTATTGGGCGCGTTTCAGGGCGTGGCCGGCGCGGTCGGCGTCGGGCAGCAGCACTTCGACCGGCTGGCCGCGCAGTTCGGCCAAACGGTAGCCGAACATCGCCTCGAAAGCCGGGTTGCCCATCGTGATCCGGCCCTCGCCGTCGACCACCAGCAAGCCGTTGGTGTTGGCTTCGAACAGCATGCGGAAGCCGGCCTGTGCCTCGTGCAACCGCAGCGCCGCATCGGCTTCGCTACGCGCCAAAGCCGCTTCCTTTTCGGCGAGCGTCTGGGCGGATTTGGCCCGGACCAGCCGGCCGACGCCGAGGCCGAACAGCAGTAGCAGTACCAGCGCGCCGGCGATTTTGGCCGGCCATACCTGTTGTTCCAGTTCGGCCAAACGGCTTTCCGGTATTTGGGTGACGACCTTCCAGCGGATGTTGTGGGCCAGCGGCGTGTCGCCGTCCGGGACCGGCGATACCGAGGTCCAGGTCCACAAGCCGTCGCCGAGCCGGGCCTGGCCGCGGCTCTGTCGGGACACGGCGGCCCAGGCTGCGGGGTTACGGCTGGCCAACGTCGAATCGCGCTGGAACATGAAGCCCCATTCGTCGGCCGGGTCGGGGCTTTTCAACCAGTAACCTTCGGCGTTGAGCAGCATCAGCCGCTCGGCGACCGGGCCGGAACTGGCGACGAAGGCCTGCAACATCGAGCGGGCGGCGAGGTTGATCATCAAAATGCCCGCCGGGCTGCCGTCGGCGCGAAACACATGGGTGGCGACCCGCAGCGTCGGCTTGTAGGGAAACTCGATCCGGTCGCGGTCCATGTTCAGGTCCAGCGGCGAAATATAGACCGCGCCCCGGTTGAGCCGCAGCGTTTCCTGGAAGAAGTAGCGCTGCTGCTTGTTTTGCAGTTCGTGCTGCGGAACCAAGTTGGGATGGCCGTCGATATTGTTGACCCGAACTTGCTCGCGGCCCGATTCGTCCAGCCAGCGGACTTTGTCGTAACTGGGATTGCGCGCCATCAGCGACAGGAAGGCCTCCACCATGGGCTGGAAATCGCCGTTTTCGCCGGCCTCGTAGACTTGGCGCACCGGCCGTTCGCTGGCCAGGCTCAGCAAATGCCGAATCGGCACGGCCAACTCCTGGTCCAGCCGGCCCTGGCTTAGGTCGACGTAGGTGCGTTCCTCGGCCATTAACGTCGCCAATTCGCTGTGCAGGCGCGCCTCGCCCAGCGTCCAGGCACCCGCCACGATCAGCACGGTAACCGGCAGAAACAACAGTAGAAAATCTTTCAAGCTGCCGCGTTGCCTATTGCTTTTGGGGAAAGCGAACGCTTTGTTTGCAGCCAGCGACGCATGCTCCATATTCTGCTCACTCACTAGTCGGTTCGGAGGGCGGCGGCCGCGGCGCCGAAAAGGCGCCAGCCGGCCGCTGCGGTCGGGATTGCCTGAACCCGGCCGGTCGATGTTCCGGATCGGTGCCGGGCCGCTTGGGTCGCTGTACTTTATACACTAGAGTCGGTGCCGATGAAAACACCAGGAAATTTGGCTGAATTAAGCTAATGGGCTTAGTTGCGCTTGGCCGAATTTAAGCCAATGCGGTACGGTCAGCACTTTTCGGAATCCGACAAAGTAGAATCAGTGGCGGCCGCCGCCGACTGCGGCGTTCAATTCCGTCCGCAACTTATCCCGGTCCAACTCGCGTTCCGAATGGGAGATGACGATGGTCGCCACTGCATTGCCGACCAAATTGGTCAGGGCGCGGGCTTCGGACATGAAGCGGTCGATGCCGAGTATTAACGACAACGCTGCGACCGGCACCGCCGGCACCACGCTCAAGGTCGCCGCTAGCGTGATAAAGCCGGCGCCGCTGACGCCGGACGCGCCTTTGCTGGTCAGCATCGCCACCAGCAACAGGCTCAGTTGCTGGCCGAGTGGCAGCTCGATATTGAGAGCTTGGGCCATGAACAATGCCGCCATCGTCAGATAAATATTGGTGCCGTCCAGGTTGAACGAATAACCCGACGGCACCACCAGGCCGACCACCGAACGCGAACAGCCCAGCCTTTCCAGTTTCTGCATCAGCGGCAGCAACGCCGATTCGGACGACGAGGTGCCGAGCACTATCAGCAGTTCCGCCCGCAGATAGTTCAGCAATTTAACCAGGTTGAATCCGGTCAGCGCGGCAATGCCGCCCAATACCAGGCCGACGAACAGGATGCAGCTCAGATAGAAGCAGCCCATCAGCGCCGCCAGCGGTTTCAGCGCGGCGAGGCCGTATTTGCCGACCGTGAACGCCATCGCCGCGCCGGCACCCAGCGGTGCCAGTTTCATCACCAGATTCAGCATCGCGAAAAACAACTGCGCGCTTTCCTCTACGAAGCGGTGTACCGAGCGGCCGGCGTCGCCCAGCCGCTGCAAGGCGAAACCGAACAGCACCGACACCAGCAAGACCTGCAGCAAATCGCCGGAACCGGTGAAGGCGTCGGTGAAGGTTTTCGGGATGACGTGCAACACAAAATCGGCCACGCGTTGCTCGGAAGCTTGTCTGACGAAACCGGCCACCGCTTGCGGGTCCAGCGTCGCCGGATCGGCATTGAAACCGGCGCCGGGTTTCAGCAGATTGGCGACCAGCAGCCCCAGGCCGAGGGCAAAGGTCGAGACCGTTTCGAAATACAACAAGGCCTTGATCCCGACCCGGCCGGTTTTTTTCATGTCTTCGGCACCGGCGATGCCGAGCACGATGGTGCAGAAAATCACCGGCGCGATCAGCATTTTCACTAACGCGATAAAAGCGTCGCCCATCGGTTTGAGCAGCACGGCGTGTCCGGCGTCCAACGCGCCGAACAGGGCGCCGCAAACGATGGCGGCCAATACGGCAAGATACAGGCGCGGCGCAGGCAGGGCAGGATGCGGTAATTGAGTCATCGGCAGAATGATTGGCGGCGTTTCCGGTTGATCCGGTTATTATGCTACGGCATTGCGGACGGGGCGTCTGCACGGAATTGGCCGCCACCGGCCAGGGGAGACTGAGCATATGAGCGGATTCGGCCCGAAACGGCTTGTCGGCATTTTGTTACTGGGTTTGGCCGGTTGCGCCGATATGGCCGTGATCGACGGGACCCTGGTGTTCAAGGGCGGCGATTGGGCCTGCGTCGGCAGCGTCGAGGCGCCGGCAGCCGGACTGGAGCCGATTGACGATGTCAAATTGGTCGAGATTGCCCGCGGTGCGCCTGGAGAAGGCAAACTGTGCACCGGCAAGGCCTATCTGGTGCAGCAAGCGTTGACGGTATACCGGGTTTGGGACAGCAGCCGGCGGGGCAGCGAGTTCGGTAGCTGGTGGTCGTTTTCGCCGCCGGCCGCCGGCCTCGACGCCTACCGCGAGGCCGAAGCGATTTGTCCGGAATGGAGCGCGCCGGACCGGCTCAGCGTCTGCAAGATCAAGCCCGGAGCCCGCATCGCGGTCGGGCCGGGGCAAAGCGCACAATGCGCCGACGGTTCCAGTTACCCGCCTGCCGCCGCAAACCAGGTCTATATTCCTAACGATGCCGGCAAAGGCAATATTTTTGTCGAAAACTGCGCGCCGGCCGTGCCCTGGCCGCAGTGAGTTCAAACCGGCCCCAAGGCCTTGCGCAGTAGCGGTTTCACCGCCAGTATCGCCAGACCGGTGCCGATGCCCAAGCCGGACAACAGTAGAAAAAACGCCGGTCTGGGCATGGTCTGGTAAAAACTGCCGATGTAACCCGACAGCAAGTTGCCGAAGAACGACGACAGAAACCAAATTCCCATCAAAAGCCCGATCAGGCGGGGTGGCGCGATTTTGCTGACCAGCGACAAACCGACCGGCGATAGGTACAGCTCGCCCAGCGTGTAGACCAGCGTGCACAAGGCCAGCCAGAGGAAACTGATTTTGCCGGGTTGGCCGGTAGCACCGACCGCGAAAATCAGTACGAAAAACGAAGCGCCCAACAACATCGCACCCAAGGCCATTTTGCCGATGCTGGACGCCTGGCGGCCGCGCGCGTTTTGCCGGCGGGCGTGGGCGTCGATCAGCGGCGCCAGCATAAAAATAAACGCCGGATTCAAGGACTGGAACCAGGTGGACGGCATTTCCCAGCCGAACAGGTGCCAATCGGTCTCGTGTTCGGCAAATAGTTGCAGCGTGTTACCCTGCTGCTCGTAAACGGCCCAGAACATCACGTTCAGCAGCGCGATAGTGCCGAGTGCGGCGATGGCTCGGTAATCCTTGGCGGACAACGCTCCGGCCTGGCCAACCCGCGGCAGCGTCTGCTCGGCCGCCGGTAAATAACCCCGGCCCCAGTTGTAAACCAGCAAGCCCAACAGCATGCCGACGCCGGCGGCGGCGAAGCCGTAATGCCAGCCGTAGCGCTGGCCCAGCGTGCCGCATACCAGCGGCGAAAAAAATGCGCCGAGATTGACGCCCATGTAAAAAATGGTGAAAGCGCCGTCGCGGCGCGGATCGCCGGGCGGATACAAGTCGCCGACCTGGCCGGAAATATTGGGTTTGAAGCAGCCGTTACCGACGATCAAAAACAACAGCGCCGGCAGAAACCAGGCTTCGCCGGCCATCAAAAAATGGCCGATTGCCATCAGGCTGCCGCCCAACAGCACGGCGCGGCGCCGGCCCAGCACCCGGTCGGCCAACAGGCCGCCGAACAGCGGCGTCAGGTAGACCAAGCCGGTATACAGGCCGTAAATCTGCGACGCTAACGCTTGCTGGCTAAGCGGGCCGAAAACCGCTTGCAAAACTCGCTTCAGCAGCGGCAGGCCGAACACCGGCCGGCCGTTATCCGCCGCCTTTAGCAGGTGCTCGGTCATGTACAGCACCAACAGCGCGCGCATGCCGTAATAGGAAAAGCGTTCCCACATCTCGGTGAAAAACAGCACGAACAGGCCGGCCGGATGGCCGAAAAAGCGTTTTTGCGTCATGGTCGACAAAGTGAATCCGGTCCGGCCATCATCGCACAAACCGTGCAGCCAGGGCCGGCCGGGTTGTTTCGAACGCGATCGGCCCGGGCAAAATTCAAACGTAACAGTTAGACGCGTTTTGGCACCATACAGATCCGTTTCAGGCGCATCTGTACCGAAAAATTATACGACTGACTGAATCTGTTCCGCTTTTATACGCGTCAGTAAAGTATCTCCCGTCGATCGAACACTGGATTGACAGCCATTGTTGCTCCCGGCGCCGCTCTCCGGCGCCGGTTTTTTTAGATCATCAGGAGATTTACATGCCAGCAGTTACCGCGCCAGCCCATCAAAAAGGCGATTTTTTTGTCGATTTCGAAGAAAAAGTCTTCGAAGACGTCAAAGCCGAGCCCGGCCAAAAAGCCTTGGTCAAATTCCACACCGTCGCCTTCGAGGGCTCGATAGGCTTCGTCAACTTGTTGCAAGCCACCCGCCTGCAACGCAAGGGCTTCGAAACCTCGATCATATTGTACGGCCCAGGCGTGACGCTAGGTCTGCAACGCGGCTTTCCGCGCCTGGGCGACGAGTCATTTCCGGGCCACCAAAACTACGCCAACCAGATCGCCAAATTCATCGAGGAAGGCGGCAAGGTCTACGCCTGCCGCTTTGCGTTGCAAGCCTTGTACGGCCACGGCGAACCTAGCCTGTTGCCGGGCATCCGTCCGATCAGCCCACTAGACGTGTTAGACATCGCGTTGCTGCATCAGCGCGACAACGCCTTCATCCTGGATACCTGGACTTTATAAACCGTCAATTTTCCAGCCGTAGGGTACGCATTGCGTACCTTTTTGCGCCTTCCAACGGTAACGCTGCGGAAGGTACGCGGTGCGTACCCTACGCACTGCCACAGGAGAACTCATTGTGACCCATCCCAACATCGTCAGAGCGGCGGCGGTACAGATCGCGCCGGTGTTCGAATCCGCCACCGCCACCGGCGACAAGGTTTGCCAGGCCATCAGCGACGCCGCCGCCAAAGGTGCGCAAATCGTGGTGTTCCCGGAAACCTTCGTGCCCTATTACCCCTACTTTTCCTTCGTGCTGCCGCCGGTAGCCCAGGGACGCGAACACTTGAAGCTATACGATTTAGCGCCGACGGTTCCGGGCCCGGTCACCGACACGGTCGCGGCGCAAGCTAAGGCTCATGGCGTGGTCGTGGTGTTGGGTATCAACGAACGCGACCATGGCAGTATCTACAACACCCAATTGATTTTCGACGAAACCGGCCGTCTGGCGTTGAAACGCCGCAAGATCACCCCGACCTACCACGAACGCATGATTTGGGGTCAGGGCGACGCCGCCGGCTTGAAGGTCGTCGAAACCGGCATCGGCCGCATCGGCGCACTGGCCTGCTGGGAGCATTACAACCCGCTGGCCCGCTATGCGTTGATGGCCCAGCACGAACAAATCCATTGCAGCCAGTTTCCGGGATCGCTGGTAGGTCCGATTTTCGCCGAGCAAATCGAAGTGACGATACGCCACCACGCCTTGGAATCCGGCTGCTTTGTGGTCAACGCCACCGGCTGGTTGACCGACGAGCAAATCGATTCGGTCACCAGCGACCCCTGTTTGCAGAAAGCCCTGCGCGGCGGTTGCTGCACGGCGATTATCTCGCCGGAAGGCCGGCACGTCGTCGAACCCTTGCGCGAAGGCGAAGGCATGCTGATTGCCGATTTGGATATGAATTTGATCACCAAACGTAAACGGATGATGGATTCGGTCGGCCATTACGCCCGCCCGGAACTTCTGAGTTTACGCATAGACGACCGGCCGGCCGTGCCGATGTTCAACGATGCGGCGGCCAGTCCGTCCTGCCTTGTCTGCCCCACCATCCCAACAGGAGAACGCGATGAGTCGATTAGCCTTGGCTGAGGCCGGAACAGCGGCTTTGCTGCTCGATCTGCAATCCTTAGGATTACGCCTGGAAGACAGCGAAGTTGGCGTCACAGGCCGGCGCGGCGGGGCCGGACCTTCCGACCACAAGGCCGTCAATTTCGCTGGGCGAACGGTGATGATCCCGATCGCCACCGCCTCGGCCTGCGACTCGCCCTTCGTCGCCAGCCGCCCCGACCAATACGGCATCAGCGTGATCCGCCGTGACGGCATTGAGGTCAGCCACATCGAATTTCCGCGTCAGCCGCGCTTTTACGAACTGAAAACCGAGGACGGTATAGCTTATTCGCAAATCGCCACGCTGCATTCGTCCGACGTGTTGGCCACCACGCTGCTGCAATCCTGCATCCGTTACGGCAACCGCAAAACTTCCTGCCAGTTCTGCGCCATAGGCCAATCGCTGGTAGCCGGCAACACCATTTTGCGCAAGACGCCGGAACAACTGGCCGAGGTCGCCAAGGCCGCCGTCGAGCTGGACGGCGTCAAGCACATGGTGATGACCACCGGCACGCCGAATCTGACCGACCGCGGCGCTGCATTGTTGTGCGAAAGCGCCCAGGCCGTCAAAGCCGCCGTCGACCTGCCGATTCAAGGCCAATGCGAGCCGCCGGATGACGACCTCTGGTTCCAGCGCATGAAAGCCTGCGGCATCGATAGTTTGGGCATGCATTTGGAAGCGGTGACCCCCGCCGTGCGCGAACGCATCATGCCCGGCAAGGCCGGCGTACCGCTAGCGCGTTACATGGACGCCTTCGACGCCGCGGTGAAAGTATTCGGCCGCGGCCAGGTCAGCACCTACATCCTGGCGGGCCTAGGTGATACGGCGGAGGCGATCCTGGACGTTTCGCAACACTTGATAGCCAAAGGCGTTTACCCCTTCGTCGTACCCTTCGTGCCGATTACCGGTACGCCGCTGGAAAACCATCCGGCGCCGACACCGGCCTTCATGGCGCAAATCCTGCCGCCCTTGGGCGCCATGCTCAAACAAGCCCGGCTGTTATCCCAAGACATCAAGGCCGGCTGCGCTAAATGCGGCGCCTGCTCGGCGCTGGCTAGCTACGAGGTGTGAGATGTGGAGTGACGACTTTAAACCCTATTTCGCCAACGAATACCTGATCAAGTTCGTCACCCAGGACTGGGAGCGCCAGCAGATGCTGGCCTTGCGCCAAGCCGTGTTCTGCGAGGAGCAAGGTATCTTCGCCGGCGACGACCTGGACGACATCGACGCCGTCGCCACGCCCATCGTTGCCATCGCCTGCCTGGCCGGCATGCCGGATCGGGTGGTCGGCACCGTGCGCATCCACCAGGAAAAGCCCGGCGTCTGGTGGGGCTCGCGCTTGGCGGTCGATCAAGACTACCGCAAGCAAGGCAGCCTCGGCGCGGCCTTGATCAAGCTGGCGGTGACCAGCGCCCACGCCCAGGGCTGCAACACCTTTTTAGCGCAGGTGCAAGCCCGCAACCAATTGCTGTTCCGGCGCCTGCATTGGCGAACCTTGAAGGAAATCGAAAGGCATGGCCGGCCGCATTATCTGATGCAGGCCGATCTGGGTTGGTATCCGCCCTATGCCGACGGCGCCATCGGTTTCGTCGCCACATCTAGGATCGCGGCATGAGTTCATTGGCTGAATTGACGCTCGGCATCCGCCAAGGCTTGGGGCTGGCGCATAAGCGCGACATCGCCGAGGTGATGGGAAGACTCTATGGTTCCCACGCTCCGCGTGGGAACCCAGCCCCGGACGCTCCAGCGTCCCGAACCGCAGAGCGGTTCAGTCTGCATTCCCACGCGCAGCGTGGGAACGATGTACCCGTCGGCGACGACTGCGCGGCGATAGCCGACGGCGACGGCTTCCTGCTGCTGGCAACCGAAGGCTATTTGAACGACTTCGTCGCCACCCAGCCCTGGTTTGCCGGCTACTGCGGGGTGATGGTCAACGTCAGCGACATTTACGCGATGGGCGGCCGGCCAATCGCCGTGGTCGATGCAATTTGGAGCGACGGTCAAGCCCAAGCCAAACCTATCTTGGAAGGCATGGCAACCGCCTCACAGGTTTACGGCGTGCCTGTGGTCGGCGGCCATAGCAATCTAAGAAACGACCGCCCGCAATTATCGGTGGCGATTCTGGGCCGCGCCAAGAAATTGCTTAGCAGTTTCGCCGCCAAACCTGGCCAACAACTGCTGGCGGCCATCGATTTGCGCGGCCAGTTCCGCGAACCCTATTTGTGGTGGGACGCCAGCACCGGCGCGCCGCCGGAACGTCTGCGCCAAGACTTGGAAATCCTGCCGACCCTGGCCGAAACCGGCTTGTGCGCTGCCGCCAAGGACATCAGCAATGCCGGCATCGTCGGCACCATATTAATGCTGTTGGAATGCTCAGGCTTAGGCGGCAGCATCGACATTGAGGCGATACCTCGCCCGGCAGGCATAGACCTGGAACGCTGGCTGCGTTGTTTTCCAAGCTACGGCTTCGTGCTCAGCGTCGACAGCGAGAACAGCATGGCGGTGATTGAACGCTTCAGCCAACGTGGCATCGCTTGTGCAGCGATAGGCACCACAGACACCAGCCGTCAAATGCGACTCGCCAGTGGCGATGAACAACAACCTCTGTGGGATTTAAATCAACAGCCCTTGACCGGCTGCGGCCCAATCATAACTGAAAGCCCCTCTCCGTCAGGGAGAGGGGCTGGAGTGAGGGAGATAACCCTATGACAACACTCAAAATCGCCATGCTGACCCATTCCGTCAATCCGCGCGGCGGCGTGGTCCATGCCCTGCAACTGGCCGAAGCCCTACATGACCTGGGCCACGAAGTGACCTTGATTGCCCCCGCCGAAGCCGGCAAAGACTTCTTCCGTCCGGTGCGCTGCAAAACCGTGCTGATACCGCTAATGGGCTTGGTTGGCGATTGGGTTGCCACCGTCGGCCAACGCATCCAGGCCTATGTCGATTATTTCGCCCACAGCAGCCAGGAAGACTACGACATTTACCATGCCCAGGACGCGATCAGCGGTTGTGCGCTGGTGGAGTTGAAGCAAGCCGGCATGATCCGGACGTTCATTCGCACCGTGCATCACTTGGACCGCTTCGACGACGACCGGCTCAACCGATGGCAAACCGCGTCGTTTCTCGCCGCCGATTATGTGCTGTGCGTCAGCCGGCTCTGGCAAGTCAGTTTACTCCAGGACTACGGCGTCGCCGCGCAATTGATCAACAACGGCGTCGATATCGACCGTTTCAACCCCAAAATGGGCCGCAACGACGAAGCCTTGCGCCATTTGCTGGGCCTGAACCGCGTCGGTCCGGTGTTTCTGGCGGTCGGCGGCGTGGAGCGGCGTAAGAACACGCTGAGGATTTTTCAGGCTTTTAGGCAAGTGCTCAGGCACCGCCCGGACGCGCAATTGGTGATTGCCGGCGGCGCCAGCCTGCTCGACCACAACGACTATCGTCACCGGTTCGCTGCCGAACGGGCCGCCAGTAGCATCGCAGACGGCCCCGGCCAGGCACTGCTGGTCACCGGCCCGTTGCCCGACCCGGATCTGCCGGCTTTGTACCGATTGGCCGACGCGCTGGTATTTCCGTCGCTGACCGAGGGCTTCGGCTTGGTGGTTTTGGAAGCCATCGCCTCCGGCACGCCGGTCGTGGTTTCGGATCGGCCGCCGTTTACCGGCTATCTACGGCGGGACGACGGTGTCTGGTGCGACCCGGAACGGATCGACTCGATCGCCGGTGCGATGCTGGCCGCCGCCGAAAACTTTCCCCGGTCGCGCCTGTCCGCCATCGCCAAGCGATTGGCCGCCGAGTATTCCTGGCAGCGTTCGGCACACACCCATTCAAACCATTACCGTTCGTTACTCGCAACCCAAGGAAACGCCCATGCCTGAAATGCATTTCAAAATCCGCTGGCCCGATAGCAGCGAAAGCCTGTGCTATTCGCCGTCGCTGGTGATCAAGGACTATTTTCAACCCGGCCGGAGTTATGCGTTGGACGACTTTGTCGGCCGTAGCCGAGAGGCCCTGAACATCGCTAGCGAGCGGGTGCGGCACAAGTACGGCTACGCCTGTTCCGGTGCGTTGGATCAGTTAGCGCAAATCGAAGCCGACGCGATGCGGTTTTGGGAACAGCAAACGCCGACCGTCACCGTAATCGAATTTATCGAATAAATCCTGGGCCTAACGCGATGCGCTTGAGGCTTATCAACCCGTCCCGTTTTATCAGCGGCATTCCGTTCGGGCTGAGCCGGTCGAAGATCGGGTAAAAACGCCATTCAACGAGCCCGGTTTCGATTGGGCATAAAAACAACCACCAGAAACAGAGGAAGCCATGAAAGAAAAACGCGAAAACACCCGCCTGCATTACGCAACGATTGTCGTCGGTGGCGGCCAAGCCGGTTTGTCGGTCAGTTATTACCTGCAAAAACATGGCATCAACCACGTCGTCTTCGAGAAAAACCGCATCGGCCATTCTTGGAGCCACGACCGTTGGGACAGCTTTTGCCTGGTTACGCCCAACTGGCAATGCCGTTTGCCGGACTTTCCGTACCAGGGCGACGATCCGCAAGGTTTCATGCTGAAACACGAAATCGTCGAATACGTCGAAGCCTTCGCCAAAAAAGTGAATCCGCCGATCATGGAAGGTGTGTCGGTGAATCGGGTGTGGCGGGGCAAAAATGGCGTGCTGCATGTCGTTACCAGCAACGGCGAGTTTACGGCGGACCACGTGGTAGTCGCGACCGGCGGTTACGACATACCCATCGTGCCCGATTACGCCCATAGCTTGCCCAAACACATTACCCAACTGCACTCGGTCGATTATCGCAACCCGGATCAATTGCCCGATGGCGAAGTGCTGGTGGTCGGCTCCGGCCAATCCGGCGTCCAATTGATGGAAGACCTGCATCTGGCCGGCCGCAAGGTGCATCTGGCCGTCGGCAGTGCGCCGCGCTCGCCGCGCATGTATCGCGGCCGCGAAACCACCGAATGGCTGTACGACTTAGGCTTCTACGATCTGACGATAGCCAAGCATCCGTTGGGCGATGCCGCCAAGCACAAGACCAACCATTATCTGACCGGCCGCGGCGGCGGCCACGAAATCGATCTGCGCAAATTCGCACTGGAAGGCGTCAAACTCTACGGCAGCATGGCCAATATCAGCGGCAGCAAATTGGAGTTTTTACCGGATCTGACCAAAAACCTGGACGATGCCGACGAGGTCTATGTCAGCATCCGCAACGACATCGACCGCTACATTGCCGCCCACAATATCGACGCCCCAGTCGAGCCGCCGTTCCGTAAAGTCTGGCAGCCTGAATTCGATCCGACAGCCATCGACGCCGACCAGCAAAACATCACCAGCATCGTCTGGGCGATCGGCTTCAGACCGAATTACCGCTGGATAGAATTGCCGGCCTTCGATGGCCGCGGTTTTCCGCAATTCGATCGCGGCATCTCCAACGTCGACGGCCTGTATTTTATCGGCTTGCCTTGGCTGCATACCTGGGGTTCGGGACGATTTTTGGGCATAGCCGATGACGCGCAGTATCTGGCGGGGATAATCGAAGGCCGGTTGGCGGTCAAGGATATGGCATAAGGCGCCAAGCATTTGGCCGCTGTTTGGCTGACGATTCAATTCGGAGCTGGCCTGGGTCAAAATGACGTTACCCGACCTAACCACGGCCAGGTAACAATTGGCGGATTAATTTGGACCGGCGCATGAAACATTTATACGAAACCGTCGCGGAAACGGTGATTGCCCATATCGAACAAGGCGTCTACAACCCCGGTGAAAAGCTGCCCGGCGTCAGAAAGCTGAGCCGGCAATTGCATGTCAGTATCGCTACCGCGCTGGAAGCCTATCGTTTGCTGGAAGACGCCGGCCGCATCCAGGCCCGGCCCAGATCGGGCTACTATGTCAGCGGTTTTCGCCCGCAAGCGATGGTGGAACCGGAAATGTCCGATGCGCCGGTCGTGCCGGCCAAGGTCACCGGGCAATCGCTGACTCGGCAAATCCTGCGCGCGGCCAAGGACCCGTATCAGATCAATCTGGGCTCGTCGGTGCCGCATGCCGATTTCTTGCCGGCGCACGCCTTGCTGCAAGCGACCGGTAAGGTGTCGCGCAGTTATGGTAAGCGTTGTTTCGATGCCGACGAATTGCTCGGCAATCAGGAATTGCGTCGGCAAATCGCCAAGCGCATGGTGGAACTGCAGTGTGCAGATAGCCCGGAAGATATCGTCGTCACCCATGGCGCTCGCGAGGCAGTGCGATTGGCCCTAATGGCCGTCTGCGAGCCCGGCGACCTGATAGCGATCGAATCTCCGACTTTTTACGGGCTGTTGCAGGTCATCGAGTCTTGCGGCATGGAAGCGCTGGAGATTCCCACGCATCCCCGCGACGGTTTGTCGTTGGATGCGCTACAAATGGCTATCGAACAATGGCCGATCAAAGCCTGTTTGATCGTCTCCAATTACAATAACCCGCTGGGTTCGTGCATGAGCGACGAGCGCAAGCAGGCCTTGGTGGAATTGCTGGAGCGGCATGAAATTCCGCTGATCGAAGACGATGTCTACGGCGACCTGGGATTTGGCCTGCGCCGGCCGGCGGTGTGTAAGGCCTGGAGCCGGCAAGGTCAGGTGCTATATTGCAATTCCTTCGCTAAGACCTTATCGCCCGGCTTGCGCGTTGGCTGGTTGGTGCCTGGTCGCTATATGGCGCGGGTGGAAAATCTGAAATATATGAAACACCAGGCCGTGCCGACGCTGAACCAGTTGATCGTCGCGCATATGTTGGAGCAGGGCGGTTACGACCGTTACCTGCGCCATGTGCGCCAGGAATACGCCCGCAATATCGCCCTGACGGTCAAGGCCGTCAGCCAGTATTTTCCGGAAGGCACCCGCGTCACCCAGCCCGAAGGCGGCTTTGCCCTATGGGTGGAGTTGCCGAACGGCGTCGATGCCATGGAGTTGCACCGTCGTGCCAGTCGGGAAAACGTCATTATCGCGCCCGGCCCGTTGTTCTCCGCTACGCAACGGAAGTACGGCAATTTCATTCGCTTGAGTTGCGCGGTGCCCTGGAACGACCGATTGGAGAACGCGTTGAGCAGGCTCGGTTCCATGGTAGCGGATGTGGTTGCGGGCAGACTCTAGAACTATTAGCCCAGCCATCAAATACCGTTCGCCCTGAGCATCGTTATACACAAGTGCCGTCATGCCCGCAGGACGCGGGCATCCAGTGCCACGGATGGTCGCCTCAAGCTATCCGTGCAGCTTGGATTCCGGCAATCCCTGCCGGAATGACGGGTATTAAACAGAGATGTGTATAACGCTGAGAGCGCGCCTTGGGGCGAACGGCTTAACCAAGCGCCATCGGCAGGCGAGCGGTCGGCATTGCCAGGGTTGATGGTCAATCGAAATCGCCGATGCGTTTGCCGATTTTGAACAAACTCCAGGCCAGTACCAGCGCGACCGCCGCGATTGCCAGGCCCAGAAACCAGCGGCTGTTGACCAGTTCCGCCCAGTCGAATTCCGGCTCGGGCTGAGCCAGCGCCACTTCTTCGCCCAATTCGGCATCGCTGCTCCGGTAGCCGCGGCGCAGCAGTTCCTGGATCGGAGCGACGTCGTAGCGCGGAGCTTCGGCTTTATCGGCGCCGTACAGCAGTTGGTAGCTGCGGCCGGCTTGGGCCAGAAACAACAGGCGGTAACCGGGGCCGATGCCGGCCACGGTGTTGATGTGCAACGGCGGGTTGTCTTCGTTATAGATCACGAGTCGGTAGTGCTCCCGGCGTTGCTCGGCAAATTCGATTTCGGTTTGGTCGCGGTCGAAGCCTTGAAAATGCAGGGCCTGCAAATCAGCCTGGCCTAGGGTGCGGGTACGGTTTTCCAGGCCCTGGCTGTCGCTGACCTGCACCTCGGCGCGGCGGCTGAAATTGGGCGTGTAGCTTTGCACGCTGAAACCGGTCAACGGTTGGCGTTTGCTGTCGATCTCGATCAGACTGGCCTTCAACTCGGCGTCCTGGACGATCTTGAACGCAACCGGATAGTCGAAGCGCTGCGCTTCGTCGGCCACGGTATCCGTGACGTTTTGCCAGAACTCGATGCGGTCGATATGCATGGGTTCGCTGCGTAATGCCACGCTTTCGCTGCGTTGCTGTTCGGTGCCGTTTTGCAGGGTACGGGTCAGTTCGGTCAGGCCGCTGCTTTGGGTCTGGCTGGCCTGGGCCACGACGATTTTGAATTGGCGGTAAGCGTTGGCCGGCAGTTCGATAGCGTTGTTGCCGATCCGGGCGTAGCGCGAATAGTCGAAAATCCGGGCGTTATCCGCCAACGCTTGCCAGGTTTTGCCGTCCGCCGAACCGAAAATCTGCAGTAGGTATTCGTAGTCGCGCTGTGCCGTGACGATGGTCAGGCCGTCGGCATTGGCGGCGGTTTTATCCAGCGTGGCGACCAGTTCGATGCCGTTTTCGCCGGACCGGTTCAGGCTGGCAATTTTGCCGGTGCTGGGAACGCGCCGAACCACAGTCTTTTGCTCGGCAATTTTTTGCAATAAATACGGGGTTTCGATGCCGTCTTGGTCGATCAGACGCAGGTCGCGGAAGTCGGCGGCGCTGGCGGCATAGACCGCGCTATCCAACTTGACGGCGAGCAGAGCTTGGTCTGGCCCGGCGCCGGCCACGCTGCGGCTGAAACGCTGCGGTGGCGTTGAGTCGGCCGCGGCGGCGGTCAGCGCCAGACAGAACAGCAAAACGAATTTGGCGATCATGGCGATTTCTCTGCGGTATCGTTGCCGATAAAGTTTTGTTGGTAACGCATGTAAAAAAACGCGCCGCCCAGCGCCAGCATGCCCAGCACGATAAAGGCGACGATCCGGTAGATTTGCTCGAGCCGGGCCAGATCGACGAAAAACACCTTCCAGGCCACCAGCGCGAACAGGCCCAAGCCGACCAAACGCAAGGCCGGTATCCGGCGCTTGATGCCGTTGAACACCAGCGCCAGCGCGAATATCGACCATAAAATCGTCACGCCGCCGGAGCGCAAACCGGGCACATATTGATACAAAATCGAGTTAATCTCCAGACTCGAAAAGGTAAACAGCAAGGCCAGCGCCGACCCGCCCAGCCATTGCCGCAGCCGGCCGGTATCGGCTGCGCCGGCCGCCAGCCGGTTCAGCGCAAACAGCAGGAAGGCGATAATCGCGGCAAAATCGAATAGGCGCATCAATGCCGATTCGAAGCGGTAGGCGCCGGCGTATCGCAGCGTGAATAAATCGTCGCCGCCGCCGATGGCGCCCAGCGCCAGATCCCAGGACGGCAAATCGAAAAACACCAATTTGACGGCAACGCCCACTAAAAACCATTGCAAAGCCGTCAGCAGCCACGCGCCGGAGCCGGCCAGGAAGCGTTGCAGCAGCAACCAGCACAGCGCCAGCCAGACCAGGCTCAGCATCGGCAATTGCAACGGCGGGTACAGGTAGGCGAAGCTGCGGTACAGCTCCAGTTGCAGCGCGACGAACAGCAAGCCGGCGCCGGCGACGGCAATGGCCTGCAGCAGCCAGCGATCCTTGATCCACAACGGCGTATCGGTTTCCGGGGTGCAGGCCAGCGCCGAGGCCGCGGCCGGCTGTTCGATCAAGCGGTAAGCCAGTGCCAGCGATGCGATCGGGATGCCGAAACCGGCCAGGCGCTGCAGCAGGCCGAACAGGAAACCGCCCAGGCTGGCGCCGTAGTCGCTGGCGGCGGCGTATTGGCCGGGCAGATCGACAAAACAGAAGCGGACGATCACCAGCAAATACAGCAAATAGGCGGCTTGGCGCAGAAACGCGCTGTTGACCTTGCCGGCCATCCATGCCATCGCCAGCGCTTGCAGCGACCAACTGGCGGTCAGCCACGGGGCCGACAGCAACAGCGGCAGCGTCACGCTCAGGAAAAACGCCGCCAGACCGATGAAGCTGACCAGCAACTCGCGGTCGGCAATTTTTCGCGCTAGGCAGTAATAAGCGTGGCCGACGTAAAACGCCGCCAGTGCGACGGCCAACAGCGCGGTCCAGATTTGGCCGTAAGCCTCGTCGATCAATTGGTAAGCCGTGGCGAAGAATATCGCGGCGTTGGCCAGCAGTGCGATCAAATCCAGCAGGGTCGATTTGCTGCGGTTAACCAGGCAAAACAGGAATACCATCGTCGAATACAGCACGAAAAACCCAACCAGGAACGGCAACACCTGCCAGAAATACTCGGTCTGATATTTCTGCATCGCCCCGAAAAACAGCAGGTAGTTGCAGACAAAACTCAAAAAATTCAAAAGATGCCAGTGTTTGTAGCCGTTGATCGCCAGCAGACCGCCGCCGAGCAGCAGCATATAGCTGAACAGGCCGACGAAATTGACCTGGCCGGTGGATAGCAGCAACGGCGTGCAATAGCCGCCGACGATGGCGAAGAGCGCCACCAGCATCGAGTTCAAACGTACCGCCAGGAAGGCCGCGCTGGCGGTGACCAGCACCATCAAGGCGAAGGTCGGATACACGCCGAGCAAATGGTAGAAGGCAAAGGCGGCAAACACGCCGAAATACAACACGGCGATGCCGCCGCCCAGCAAGCCCTGGCCGAACAAATGGTATTGGCCGCCGACCAGCCTGACGCCTCCGGCCACCATGCCGACCCCGGCCAGCAAGGTCAACGCCACCCGGGCCTGCTCGCCGATCAGACCGTTGTCGATAGAATATTTCAAAAAGAAGCCGATGCCGGTGACCAGGATCAACACGCCGATCCGCAGCAGCCAATTGCTGGCTACCGCGTATTCCATCGCCGCACCTTCCGGCCGGTGGCCTTCGCCGACGATGATCCAGTTCCAGATTTCTTTCAGGATTTTCTGCGCGGCCAGTTCGAACCGGCTCGGTTCGGCTGGCTGCCAGTCTGCGGTTTGCCAGGGATCGGCAGCGGGCTGCTCGACCCGGATTGCCGGTGCGGCGGGGGCCGAAACCGGTTCCGCCATTTCGCTTACCGCAACGGGCGCTGGTTCCGGGGGCGGTGGCGGTTCCGCGGCCGTTTCCGCCGCGGCCGGGGCTTGTTCGGCAGCGACGGCCGCTTGTGGCGGCTGCGCGTTCAGCCGTTCCAGCAAACCTTGTTGTGCCCGCAAACGGCGCTCGATGTTTGCCAGCGCGGCGGCAACTTCCTCGCGCGCCTGCCTTTGCCGCGACAGCAACATGCTCAGCATCACGATCAGGGCGATCGGCAAGGCCAGCAGTAAAACGGCGATAAATCCCCAAAAATCGTCCACGGCAACGCTCCCGGAATTCCAAAATCTCGACAGCCGGCAGCATAGCGGCTCGCCGAGCGGAATGCGAATAAAGATGTGTGGCGGGCACGCTTTTGGCGCCGGCTTGGGCTATGCTTGTCAGTGTAAGATTACAGGCCTTCGGCGCGGGGTGCGCATTCAGTTTTCCCGGCCGAGGCCGATAACGAAATCGGATGTCCCTTTAAATTCAGCACAGCCGCCGATATTCCATGACTAACCATTCCACGATCCAATCCAAAATTCTGCTCAGCATCGCCAGCGTATTTTTGCTGCTGATGTTCGTCAGCACGCTGTTTATGGCCGACCGGCAGAAAGACATGGTCGCCAGCCTGGCGACCGGCAAGGCGCAAGATACTGCCAACAGTTATTTCGACGGCCTGAACACCTTGATGCTGACCGGAGCCATGGGCCAAAGCGATGTGCTGCGCGACAAAGCCCGCGCCCATGCCGATATCACCGAGGTGCGTCTGGTGCGCGGCAAAGCGATTGGCGACGCCTACGGTCCGGGTAAGGCGGATCAGCGGCCGCTCGACGATCTGGACCAGCGCGCGCTGGCCGGCGAACGCATCACCCACTACGGCGAAAACAACGCCGGCCGCTTGATCACGGTAGTGGAACCGATCAAGGCCAGCGCCGATTTTCGCGGTACCAACTGCCTGACCTGCCATGCGGTGCCGGAAGGTACCGTGGTCGGTGCGGTGCGGGTGTCGTATTCGTTGGCCAATCTGGATGCGCAAATCAATAGCCATCTGGTCACGGCGTCATTGATATCGCTGGCGATGTTCGCCGCCGGCCTGCTGCTGGTCAACGTGTTGATGCGCAAAGTCGTCGTCAATCCGTTGGTGGCGATGCGCGACGCGGTCAACGCCATCGCCGGCCAGTCCGATTTGCGCAAGCGCCTGGTTGTCGCATCCGGCGACGAAATCGGTCAAGTCAGCGAATCGTTCAATTCGATGCTGGCCAACTTCGCCGACAGTTTGGAGCAAGTCTCGGCCGTCAGCCAACAGCTAGCCGCGGCCAGCGGCCGCATTTCCGACGTCGCCCGCCAAACCGCGCAGGCCGCCAGCCAGCAACGTAACGAGACCGAATCGGTGATTCGGGCGATTCACGAGCTGGAATCCTCGGTGCGCGACGTGCGCAGCGGCGCTAACGGCGCCGCGGACGCTTCGGTGGAAGCCGACCAGCACGCGGCCCAAGGTGCGGCAACCACTAAAAACGCAATCGACGGCATTTACGAATTGGTCAACGAAATCGAACGGGCCAGCGAGGTGATCAAACGATTGGACCAACGCAGCAAAGGCGTCGGCGCGGTGCTGGACGTGATCAAAGGCTTGGCCGAGCAGACCAATCTGCTGGCCTTGAACGCGGCAATCGAAGCCGCCCGCGCCGGCGAGCAGGGCAGGGGCTTTGCCGTGGTCGCCGATGAGGTGCGCACCTTGGCCACCCGTTCCCACCAAGCCACCGAAGAAATCCATAGCATCATCGAGCAACTGCAGCACGAGGCCAAGGATGCGGTGGAGGTGATGAGCAAGGCCAAAATCAGCGCCGAGCAACGCCGCGAACAGGTGCAAAGCGCCGACCAGGGCCTGAGTACCATCGCCGAACGGGTTACCCAAATCCGCCGTTTGAACTCGAAAATGTCGGAAGCGGCCGACACCCAGAGCCGGATGGCGCAGCACGTCGGCCAAAGCGTCGGCAATATCGGCCAACTGACCGAACGCACCTCGCGCGATGCCGAACAAACCAACGCCGCGATCGGCGAATTGGTGAAGCTGGCCGGGCAGTTGAACCAGTTAGTCGGCCAATTCAAAAGGTAGGCAAGCGCCGATTCGATCCTGCGGGATGAACGGTAACTGTCTGCTTCCGTTCATCCGTAGCCGGCCTCAATAGCGGCGGCTGCTTGTTTTGCAACGCGGCGTCGCGCGCCTGCCCGCCGAAAGCTTTTCCAGAACAGGCGTGTGCCGTTTCGCCGCGCCGTGTCACGCCAATGTCACAAACGCCGGATAAAGTTGAGAATCCGATCACAAGATTTTCAATCAATCAGGATGTTGTTATGCGTTTTACACTCACTTTGCTGATGGCCGGTTTGCTGCTGGCCGACACCGTTTCCGCCGCACCGACCTTCGTCAACGGCTTGGCAATTCCCGGCGCCACTCCCGACCAGTTCGGCAGCAGCGTCAACGACGGCCGCGTCGGTTTCTTTTCCGATATTTATTACGACACCAACCGCAACGAGTGGTGGGGCCTGTCCGACCGCGGTCCGGGCGGCGGCAGCTTGAACTATGAAACCCGGGTGCAGCGTTTTACCTTGGACATCAATCCGGTATCCGGCGCGATCTCGAATTTCCAGATTGCACAGACGTTGAAATTCACCAAAAACGGTTCCGCGTTGAATGGCCTGGCGCCCAATCCGACCAGCGCGTTGGGCAACGCTTTCGATCCGGAAGGCATCGTCGTCAATCCCAAAAACGGCAATTTGCTGGTGTCGGACGAATACGGCCCGTCTTTGTACGAAATCGACCGTAACAGCGGCGCCGTGGTCAAAACCTACACCACGCCGGCCAATCTGATTCCGCGCAATGCCGCCAGCGGCGTCGCCAATTACGCCGCCGATAGCGGAAACGACGCCGGCAAGCGCACCAACCGCGGTTTCGAAGGCTTAGCCATCAGCCCGGACGGCAAGTATGCGTTTGCGATTTTACAAAGCGCGATGTTGGACGAAGGCGCCGGCAATGGCTCGGTCAACCGCATCGTCAAATTCGATACCGCCACCGGCGAGGCCGTGGCGCAATACGCCTACCAGATGAAACGCTCCGGCCAGGGCCAGGGCGTGTCGGCGCTGGTGGCGTTGAACGACCACGAGTTTTTGGTGTTGGAACGCAACAACCGCGGCGTCGGCGTCGGCGCCGAGCTGGCGACCGCCGACAAGGAAGTCTATAAAATCGATCTGACCGGCGCCACCGACGTGTCGGGCATCGATCTGGATGCGGCCGGCGCCGCCTATACCAAGGTGGCCAAATCCGCCCAATTCCTGGACCTGGATGCCAATACGCTGGCCGAACTGGGCAACAAGTCGCCGGAAAAATGGGAAGGTCTGGCCATCGGCCCGAAACTGGCCGACGGCAGTTATTTGCTGTTAGCCGGCACCGATAACGATTACAGCGTCACCCAGAATGCCGGCGGTACCCAATTCGACGTCTATTTCCGTTTCAGCGACGCCGACCCTTACGCCAGCTCGATCCAATGTCCGCTGGGCCAAACCGACGCCTGCGTCTGGACCGCAAACGGCACCGGCGCGACGCTGAGCGGCGATTACAAACTGCTGCCCGGCGTGCTGCATGCCTATAAAGTATCCGCCGCCGACTTGGGCAATTACGCGGCCCCGGTACCGGTCCCGGCTGCGGTCTGGTTGTTCGGCACTGGCGCGTTGGGCATGTTGCGCCTGACCGCCAAACGCAAGCTCGCCGCATAAAGGCTGCAAACCGGGCCTTGCGCGCCGCCGGCAAAACGCGCGGCCGCAAGGCTTAACCGGTCGGTTAGGCTAGAGGCAAGGCAGATTTGCCAACAAACTATTCCACAGCCTACCCGTCTGTAGAAAGGTCACCGCCACTGCCAATCTCGTTAAGTTAAGGATGGTAGGAGCAGGCCTTACCCCAGCCGCATTACCGTATCAACCGAATTCGATGTAAGGCTCCAGTTCGGCTCGGTTTAACAGGACGATTTGCTGTGCCATGGCGTCGCGCCGCAAATCGTCGGCGCCGATTCTCGACGCCAGCAAAAAATACGGCAGCAACGCCGCTCTGACCTGAACCGCATGGCAGCCGTCGACCATGCCGTAATCGCGCTCTACCGCCGGTTTCTGCGCATCGTTCAAGCCGGGATGCGGGCCTATCTTGACGGTCAACAGCCGTTCCCACCGGCTGTCCGGCGGAATCGGCGTATCCGGTTTGCCGGCTGCCGCCGCGGAGTGAATCCGCGCCAACACAAAATCGCGGTATTCGCCGTGCGTCAAACTGTAGGCCCGCATGTGCCAGCGCATGCCGTCGAATACCAGCGTTTTCGGCTGCACCAGACGCCGGGCCGGTTCCGGCGTGGACATCGATTGGTAACCGATCTCCAGCAACGAACCGAAACGCGCGGCCTGCAATACCGGCTTCAAGACGGCGATATCGACCAGCCGTGCCGGTGGATTGACCGTCTCGACCGCCGGCAGGTTGCCGACCAGCGCCAGCAGCGGCGGCGGCGAATTCCGGCTAGCCTGCAATACCTGCAAACATTCCTGCGGTTGGCCGCTAATCAACAACGGCAGGAATTGCTCGGTAATCAGGTAGCGCTTCAACGACAGGTCGTAGCGCAAATTGCCGGGGCGTAACGACAGATACAAGCCGATGTCCTTGGTGGCCTGAACCCGGCTGATGGCAAAAGTTTGGGTCAAAAAACCGGTCACCAGCTCCCCGGTCCAAAACACGGTTGCTTCCAGAAAGGTTAAACGCTGGCGGACATCCCACTTCAGAGAGGTTATAACGGCTTCGGCGTCGCTCATGAAAAATATGCTAAAAATAATTGCATGTAAAGTTTGTTTCAGGTTAAAGTCTACTCCGAACCGTCCGCCGCTGCAGGGTTTAATTGCCGGTTTTGGCGGCGGAACTTAACTGAAAGACTAACGTTGAGGTAAAGCGAAAATGGCGGAATCCGCGTCCTACTACCGTTATTGGGGCAAAGCCAAACCGGAAGCCGATGGCGGCCCGGCTTACCATTTATTGCCTTACCATTGTTTGGATGTGGCTGCGGTGGCAAGTTGCTGGTGGGAGCATAGTAAAAGTTTACGTCAACAATTTACCCAATCCATGCAGATGGAAAGGGAAGAGCAAGCAAAAACCTTGATTCTGTTTTTTGTCGCCCTACACGATTTGGGCAAGCTCGACATTCGCTTTCAAGCCAAAGCACCACATGCGCTAATAAATTTACAATCCGATGCCAGTCTTAAAAATACAGGTGAGAACTATTACCACGGCCCAGCCGGCTACGGCTGTTTTGTCCATGAATATCAATCCTATGGTATAGAATTTGGCAATGAAGATGCAGCGCTAGATTGGTTGCGACAAGTGGCAGGACATCATGGCGTAATCCCTGACTACGCTGAATTTAGCAATCCTGCGTTTGTTGATGAATCCATCATCCAACGCGATCAACAAGCGCGAATCGACTGGATAAGCGACTTGGCTGAATTGTTTCAAATCGATTTAAACGCGACCCTCGAATCTGTGCCGCCCATGCTGGCCGGTTTTTGCAGTGTGTGTGATTGGATAGGCTCCAGCGAGTACTTCCCTTACGAAAGCACACCTAATATCCCATTAAATAGTTATCTGGAGTCGCGCCGTGCACAGGCAGAGGAAGCCTTAACGGCATTTGGTATTTTTGCTCAGCTTAAAATCAATAAAACTCTGGAAACACTGTTCCCAGGCTATAGTCCACAGGGTTTGCAGACCCTCGTCGAACAGTTGCCGCTTCAACAAAATTTGACACTCATTGAGGCGCCTACCGGCTCCGGCAAAACCGAAACGGCCTTGGTTTATGCCGCCAAAATGCTACATGCCGGTTTGGCGGAAAGCATTATTTTTGCCTTGCCTACTCAGGCGACAGCCAATGCCATGTTGGATAGGCTGGAAAAGATGGCCGACTATTTATTCAAAGATGGCGCAAACGTGGTTTTGGCGCATGGCAAAAGCAGCTTGCAACAATCGTTGCAAACTATTGGTCGTGTAACCGCTCAAGGTCAGGAAGAAGCCAACCAGCAAGCGATCCATTGGCTAACCGCCAGTAAAAAGCGCGCATTTCTTGGGCAAATCGGGGTCTGTACCATCGATCAGGTATTGCTCTCGGTACTGCCGGTTAAACACAAGTTTGTCCGTGGCTTTGGTATTCAAAAAAGCCTGCTGATTGTCGATGAAGTGCATGCTTACGACAGTTACATGTATGGATTATTAGGCACAGTACTAAAGCAACAATATCAAGCCGGTGGCAGTGTTCTACTGTTATCCGCCACCTTGCCTCAAAAGCAACGGGAGGATTTGGCCGCCAATTGGAATAAAAGCTTCGTCCCTGAAACGGATGTTTATCCGTTAATCACTCAGATTTACCGGCAAAAATCGTTAGAAACGTTTGCGATTACTGATAGGCAACAGCTGCCGAAGTCGCGCGAAGTGTTACTGGAAACATGGCGATTGCCCGAATTGAAATTTGATGAACCCAGCTTGCAGCGGATCATTGATGCGGCAATGCAAGGCGCCAAGGTTGCGGTGATCTGTAATCTGGTGGCAGATGCGCAGTTGCTTGTAAATCGCTTGGTCGAAACCGCAATCGACACACAGATTCCCGTCGATTTATTTCATTCCCGCTACCGTTTTGTTGACCGGCAACATTTGGAAGACGCCGTCAAAAAGCTTTACGGCAAAGACAATAGCAAACGCGCCCAAGGCGGGCGCATTTTGGTCGCCACCCAAGTCATTGAACAAAGTTTGGATTTGGATTTCGATTGGCTCATCACGCAATTATGTCCGGTCGATTTGTTGTTTCAGCGCATGGGACGCTTGCACCGCCATGCTCGGCCCCGGCACGAAAGGCCGCAAAACTTTAGATCGTCGCCCAGTTGTGTCGTCATCGTGCCGGAACAGCCGTTGGAATATGGATATACAGGTAAATATGTTTATCAAAATACCCGCATCTTGTGGCGTACCGAACAGCTTATTAGCAGCCCAAGTGTCGCATTTCCGCAAGCCTATCGCGAGTGGATAGGCAAGGTTTATCAAGAGCAGCCGTGGGAATCTGAACCCGCTTCCATCACCGAAGCTGCGGACAAATACCAGCGTGAGGTTGATGATAACAAGCGGCGCATTGCCCGGTTGGTAACTGAATACAAAGTGAATCCCTTGCCGGATGACAGTGATAAAGCCACCACGCTGACGCGAGACGGCGAAATGGGCCTAACCGTTTTGCCGGTAATTGTGGAAGGCGGCCAGCGCGTAACCCTTGAAGGCGAACTGCTGGATAAGAACAGCAAAAACTACTGGGAATTACTGAGTCTGCATGGCGTTCCTGTGCCCAGTTCATGGAGCGGTTTATTGGCCGGTTGCTTGGAAGAGGGCGTGTACTTTTTAGCTATGCGGCAAGAGGGTGAAGTTTGGCAAACCACCATCAACGAGCAAACCGTTTATTACTCTATGGCATTAGGTTTATGGGTGGAAAAATGATTAAAATGGACAAAACATCCATTATTTGACGAGGCCATTATGAAAATCATCAACGCTACCCAAGCCAAACAAGCCTTTGGTGAATTGCTGAATAACGCCCAACAGGAACCGGTGGCGATTCAAAAACATCAAAAAGACTTTGCCATTTTGTTGTCGTCGGCACGTTACCAAGAGCTGTTGGCGTTTGAAGACCAATGTTTACACGGCTTGGCTGTGTTGGCAGAGCAAGAAGGCTTTATTGGTGTAGAGGCCAGCAAGAATTTATTGGATAGCATTTGATGCGCCAACTTGATTTCACCAAATCCGCCGAACGCAGTCTGCGCAAATTGGCAGAATCCGATCAGCGCCTTGCCAAGCAGATCAAGATCAAGTTACTGGGGTTGCTGCAAGAACCGCAACCTAATGAGTCGCTGAAAATGGTGGGTAACCCAGAGTATTTGCGGGTTAGGGTAGGCAAGTACCGCATTATTTACCGTTTTGACGACACCATGCTCTACATCGTGCTGATCGCCAAGCGCGAAATTGTTTACGAAGAATTTGCCCGACTCATGAACCGATAAGTCTATACCCATGAACCTACTGACCGACGACTGGATACCCGTTGAAATTGCCGGAACACAGCGACGCATCTCGCTGCAAACCCTGCTTTGCGAAGACCCGGATTGCACCATCAAAACCTTCCGCGACGATATGGAGTTGGCCACCCTGCAATTGCTGGTTTGTCTGGTACAAGTCGTTTTTATGCCGGACGATAAAAAATCGCTAAAACATCGCTGGCAGACACCGTTGACCGTTAGCGAATATCAAGACGGCATTGCAGGCTATCTGGATTGGTTCGATCTGTTGCATCCTGAAACGCCGTTTATGCAAACGGCCGGCGTTACGCCGGAAAAGGGCGATAAAAACTGGGCTTCGTTACAAAAACTGTTTATGGGGTTGCCGGAAAAAAGTAGCACCAGTCCAACGTCTAGCGCCTTTTTCGATACACCTGATGAGATAACCGCCATCCCAATCGGTGATGCAGCTATCGCCCTATTTCAACAGGCCACTAATGGTTTTAGTTTGGGTGGCGTTGGTTATTCTGTAGGATTGAAAGGTTCTATGCCGCTAACCACATTAGTCGTTAGCGAATCGCTGAGAAAATCGATTTGGTGTAACGTGCTCAGTCAGGAATTTATTGAACCATTTGGGATTTTGGATGCACCGATACCAGAACCCACTTGGATAACGCCGCCTCATAGTCGGTTCGCCGAAGAACAAGCCCATCACATCGGATTAGCAAGAGGCCTATTTTGGCAACCCGCCAAGGTCAAACTGGCACTCTGTAATGGTTTGGTAACCGGTTTTTATAAAGAAGCTGGCACCTGCACCGTAAAAGGCTATTGGCTTCACCCACATACCCCCATCGACATTTTGCGTCTGCACGCCAACGCCCCGAAAGAAAAGCCCTATTTGTCGGGACAAGGCAATCAGCCCTTATGGGGGCAAATGCTCAGTTATTTTTACAGTGCCGAAAACATCAGAACTCTGGACATCAATCGTGGTGGCTATAGCAGCGCTTTAGTCGTGCAACAGTATCAGGCACTTTGGCGTGGTTGCAGCATTAAATTGGCCGTTGGCGGTTATATCAAAGGTGGCTCAGCAGAAAGTCTAGCGGGGCGCAAACACGAGCTATACAGCCTGTCTTCCGGCTGGGACACCAAGATTCCCGAAGTGGATCGGCTCATCAAGATTGGCCTGAATACCCAGCAAAAACTCGATACTGCCATTCGTAAGTTTGCCGACTTAGCCGAAACCAATTTCAAAGATCGCCGAGACGGAAAACTCAAGCAGCAAACAGGCAAAGAAGGCCATTTCCGCAAAAATCTGCGCAACAAAGCCAAACAGCAATATTTCGACAACTCGGAAACCATCATGCACAGCATTTTGCGCAACTTGGCGTTTGATGACATTGCAGATTACCAAACACGTTTTTCAAAATTGGCAGAACAGGTTTTCGAGCAAGTAATTAGCCCATACGAACACGAAGACAAAATGCTGGAACCGGTTTTAGCGTCTCGTCAATATCTCGCCAATATGCTGAATAAACTCAACAAATCACGTGAAGGAGTCACCGCATGAGCCAAGCATCAACTCAAGAGGATAAAAACCGCTACTTGCAAGCCCTGTATGACGAGTATCAGGTTTTAAGCAACGGTGACAAAGCTAACATCCGCCGTTGTGTGGAACCGGATGACTTGTTGATAACGCCGGCCTTTTTGCGCTTGATCGGTGAAACGCTAGGGCGATTTAATGGTACGGAACGCGCCAACGCGGCTGCATTTTTTAACCATTTACCTCAAATAGCCCGAATTGTGTATGTGTTGCCTTTTGCCAAACCAAACGGTAAATCATTGGGAGCCGTATTTTACAAACAGGAAATCAGCGAACGTCGTTTGTTTTTAATCATGCGTTCCGAATATCCGCAGGACTTAATCCAGCTTCGGCGCTTTTGCCAACAATGCAAAGATGCCGATATTGATGGTCTTAAATTAGCCAATTTATTGCTGTATTGGGGTAAAGATAAAGCCACCAGCGAAGGCAGCAAACGCCAGTTGATGAAGGATTTTTATTTATTCAACCATCAACCTGCCGAGGAGGTTGTCGATGCCGATTATTAGCCGCTTTCTCGGCATTATTATCACCATGTACTGGTCGGATCACGCACCGCCGCACTTTCATGCCAAATATGGCGAGTACGAAATCATCGTCACCATCGAAGGCGGTGTTATCGAAGGCAAATTTCCCAAACGCGCTTTACAACATGTCTTGGAATGGCTGGAATTACATCAGCATGAGCTATTGGAAAACTGGCAACGCTGCCAAAACCGCCAACCCTTATTACCCGTGCAACCTTTGGAGTAAGCCATGATTTTGCATGTTACCGATGTCCAATACCTACAAAACTACCAGCTTAAACTCACCTTTAACGATGGCGTTGCCGGTGTCGTCGATTTAAGCAACGAGCTATGGGGGGAAATGTTCGAACCATTAAAAGACACCCAATTATTCAGCCAAGTAAAATTGGATAAAGAGCTGGACACCATCGTTTGGGCTAACGGCGCCGATTTAGCGCCGGAATTTTTACGTAATTTGATTCAACCTGCATAGGATCGCAACCATGTCTAAAAACTTCGTCAACTTTCATATTTTGATGTCTCACAGCCCTTCCTGCTTGAACCGCGATGACATGGGTATGCAAAAAACGGCGGTATTTGGGGGGACGCGGCGAGTGCGGATTTCCAGCCAAAGTTTGAAGCGGGCGATTCGCACCTCGCCTTACTATGAAGCACAATTCGGCAGGCCCTCCGAACGCACCAAACAACTGACGCTGCTACGCGATAAATACCGTGAATTGTTGAAAGACAAATTTTCAGCATCTGTGACTGATACTGTTTTGATGGCAGTTGCAGGCGTCAAAGAAATTAAAGAGTTGGAAGAAAAAGTTAAAAAAGGCCAAGGTAATGATGTAGATCGAGTCAAATTGGAGGGCACAGAGTCTGGCGCGGTCGCCGCGTGGTCCATTTATGAAATCGAAAAATACTGCGAACTCTATAGCCAACTTCAGGCTGAGCATAGCGACGACAAAGCCTTTCAAAAAGCTTGGGACAAAGAAACCAAGAAGGACAGCTTCAAGAAGTTTAACGATGCTTTTCAAAATAGCGTGGACATCGCGCTGTCAGGTCGGATGGCTACATCCGGCATTATGACCTCGGTGGATGCCGCTCTCGCAGTCGCTCATGTCATCACCACCCACACCGTAGACGGTGATTTGGATTGGTTTACCGCCGTGGACGATTTAACCCAGGAAGCAGGAGAAACCGGTTCGGCGCATTTGGATACCCAGGAATTCAGCGCCGGGGTGTTTTACCGCTATGCCTCGTTAAATTTGACCCAGCTGCAAGAAAACCTTGGCGAAACCAGCCGGGAAAAAGCCCTGGAAATTGCCGCCCATACTTTGCACATGCTGGCAACCGTGATTCCCGACGCTAAACGCAACAGTACCGCCGCCGACAATCCGGCGGATTTTGTCTGTGTGGCATTAAGCGATCAACCCATTTCATTAGCCAATGCGTTTGAAGAGCCGGTTAAAAGCAAGTCGGGTTTTCTTAAACCCTCGATTGAGCAATTCATAAACTACAAGGAGCGCGTTTATCAAGGTTACGAGCTTGACGATAAAGTGGCTTTTTTTAGCTTGCACGATACCAGTGCATTGAATGGAAAAGCTTACCCGTCGTTAAGCAAGCTTGAGAACTGGCTAAAACAAGACGGCGAGGCTTAAGCATGCCGGAATTTTTAATTCTCAAATGCCAGGGTGCAATGCAGGCCTGGGGTGGACATACCTACGAGGACTATCGGCCCAGCCTGATTTTTCCAACCCGTAGCGCAGTGGTTGGCTTGTTAGGTGCGTGTTTGGGCATCAATCGCCAACAGCCGGAGCAGCTTAAAAAGCTGAACGACAGTTTTGAATTGACGGTATTGGCCAATCACCGGCTTGTTGAACAACGCCAATTTAAAGACGAACGCAAACCTAGGACGGTAAATTTGCACAAAATCACCGACTACCACACGGTGCTTAACGCCCGTCGAGCCGACGGTGGCAAACGTGACGACGCGATTGTTTCTCGTCGCGAATATCTATGTGACGCGGAATTTACCTTAGCCTTGGCATTTAAAGATTCGGCGGAATACGATTTGGCAAAAGTTTTAACGGCAATAAAAGCACCCAAGTACACACCCTATTTAGGTCGCCGATCTTGCCCGTTGCAACGGCCTTTATTCGAGGCGATTGTCGGTGCCGAAGATGCGCAGCAAGCCCTAAAGCAGATCGAAACCAGTGGCACGTTATACAGCGAAACGCCACTGAACAACGCTCATACCCTGCAAGTGCGCGACTTACCACTATTCGGTGAAACGAGGCGCTTCGTCACACGCCCCGTTTATCAGGCTGGTGAAAAACCCACTGATATTTCCCCTTACCCACGGTTGCCGTGATTTTTTCGTGTTGAAATCGGTCATGACATCGAGTTTCAAGCGTTTTGCCCCTGTTTCAAGGGCTTTTTATTCGCCTGAAGCCGTCTGTGGACGGTTTTCAGGCGTACTTCACCCTAGGTGGGCGCACTCCACGCCGGTTTCGGCGTGAACACCAATAGGTTGAGCAAGCGCGTCAGGTTGTAGGCGGCGAAGCAAAACAAGGCTTGGCCAGCGACTTTGGCTAAGCCGATGTGACGGGTTTTGCGCAGGCCGCCGACCGTTTTGACCCAGCCAAAGGCTTCTTCGACGATTTTGCGGCGCTTGAGGCTTTGGGCGTAACCTTTGCCGCGCGCGGTGCGGCCATCGACGGCACTGCCGGTCTTTTTCCGGGCCACATGGGCTTTGATGTCTTGCGCCTTGAGTCCGTTGACGAAAGCCGGTTGGTCATAGCCTTTGTCGGCACCGACGCTACCGCCTTTGGGCACACGGCGTTTGATCATTGTTTGCGCGGCTTCGATTTCGGCGGTGCCGGTGGCTTGGGTGGTTTCGACATCGACAATCAGGCCGTTGCGATTCTCGGACAAGGCATGGGTGATGTAACGCAGTTTGGCCTCGGTGTATTCGCCTTTCTTGTAGAGCCGCGCTTCCGGGTCTGTCGTGCTTTGGTGGGTGGCGTTGCTGCGCTTTTCGCCGCTGAAGTCGACCTCGGGATTGCGGCCGGCGGGTTTGTCCGGGCCGCTGCCGTCTTTCTTAACGAAGCTTTTGTGCGAGGCCCAGGCTTCAATGAGGCTGCCGTCGACACTGAAGTGTTCGTCGGACACCAGGTTTTGCCATTCGGCTATGGCCAGTACCCGCTCAAAAAATTCGCGACTCAGCGCTTCGGACAGCAGCCGTTCGCGGTTGGCGCTGAACACGCTGCGTTCCCAGACAGCATCGTCGATGCCCAGACCGACAAACCAGCGAAACAGCAGGTTGTAGTCCAGCTGTTCCATCAACTGGCGTTCGCTACGAACGGTGTACAGCACTTGCAACAGCAAGGCGCGCAGCAGTTTTTCGGGCGCAATCGACGGGCGGCCAGTGTGCGAGTAACGCTCGGCAAAGACGGCATTCATAGAGGTCAATACGCCATCGACGAGTAGACGTAAACGACGCAACGGATGCTGTTTGGGAATACGTTCTTCCAGGCTAACGTAGCTGAACCAGCTATTTTGAATGGCATCGTGTCCGCGCATTGAAAGGCTCCAAATTTAGGTAGCCTATTTTAACAGTTGGCGGCTCATCTATGCCTTAGCCTACTTGGCTTTTCGAGTTTTTCACCAGCCTGTTATGTGCTGGGAGGCTAAGATGTATTTCAGTCGTCTGCGTGTCGCTCCCAACCAATTACCGCAATTTGCCAAGCTTTCCCAATATAACCATTACCAGTTACACCAAATATTGTGGCAGCTGTTTCGTGACAAACCCGAGGAAGAGCGGGATTTTTTGTTTCGGCAAGATACTGACAGCTATGGATTACCGATTTTTTATTTGTTGTCCAAATATCAGCCGCAACATGAAGGAAACACTTGGCTTATCGAAACCAAGCCATTCCAACCAACGTTAAAAGCGGGGGATCTGCTGTCTTTTAGTCTCCGCGCCAATCCGGTAGAGCAGGTCAAGTTGGAGCGTAGCGAATCCGAACAGTTGGAACATGCCGAACAACGTAAGGCAAACGGATTGCCGGAAAAACAAACCAAAAAGCGGATTCATCACGATGTAGTGATGCAACTGAAAAAGTCGCTGAGCGATGAAGAACGGCAGTCTTACTCGCAAGCGGAGCTGGAACAGCAAGCAGGGGAGAAGTGGCTGAACGAACGGGCTGAGAAGAATGGTTTTCGGGTGTTGTCGGTCACTGCGCAAGGCTATCAGCAACATCATTTCAAAAAGCGCCAAATCAAAATCAGTACTTTGGATTTCACCGGCGAATTGCAAATCACCGACCCGGAAAAATTCCGCCAAACCCTGTTCACCGGCCTGGGCCGGGCGAAGGCATTTGGCTGTGGTTTGCTGATGGTCCGGCGGTTATAATCAGGACTTAATTCAGTCTGAATTTATTTCGGTGCGAGTAAAACAAAATGAAACTATCCGAAAACATAAAACCCATCAGTTACTTAAAAGCCAACGCGGCCGAGGTGATCGAGAAATTGAAAACCGATCACCAGCCTATGGTCATCACCCAAAACGGCGAGGCGGCGATGGTGGTTCAGTCGGTGGCCGATTACGAGCAAACTCAGGAAACCCTGGCCTTGCTGAAAATGTTGGCGCAGAGTCAGCAAGCTTTCGCGGAAGGCAAGACGGTGTCCAGCGCAGAGGCTTTTGCCCGTTTACGTGAGCGGCGCGGCTTGGCATGAGTGTCCCGGTACGGCTGACCGAACCGGCCTTGGCCGACTTGCTTGCCATCAATGATTATTTCCTGCTGGAAGTCAGCGACAAGGTGGCGGCAAAAATCATTGATGCTCTCGAACTGGCCGTCAATAGTCTTGCCGATTTGAACGAGCGTGGGACTGTCCCCAAAGAATTACTGGTATTGGGCATTCGCCAATACCGCCAGTTGATCGTAAAACCGTATCGCATTATCTACGAGAGGCTGCCTGACCAAGTCGTGGTTCATGCCATTCTGGATGGGCGCCGCGATATTCAAACCCTATTAACGCAACGATTGCTTGGCGTTCTTTAGCCGACACGACCAAGAAATCAAGGATGATTTGCCCATGCTCCCACCCCTCAAACCCATCGCCATGAAAGAACGCGTGTCCATGGTCTTTATCGAAAAAGGCCAGATCGACGTCAAGGACGGCGCCTTCGTCGTCATCGACGAAACCGGCATCCGCACCCACATCCCGGTCGGCTCCATCGCCTGCATCATGTTGGAACCCGGCACCCGCGTCTCCCATCACGCCGCCGCGCTGGCGGCCAGGGTAGGGACGTTGCTGGTCTGGGTCGGCGAAGCCGGTGTTAGATTATATGCCGCCGGCCAACCCGGCGGCGCGCGCTCCGACCGCTTGCTGTACCAAGCGAAGTTGGCGCTGGACGACGACGCCCGCTTGAAGGTAGTGCGCAAAATGTACGAAATTCGTTTTGGCGAAAAACCGCCCGAGCGCCGCAGCGTCGAACAACTGCGCGGTATCGAAGGCGCCAGAGTCAAGAAGTTGTACCAATTGCTGGCCAAACAGGCCGGCGTGGACTGGAACGGCCGCAATTACGATTACACGCAATGGGACAACAGCGACACCGCCAACCGCTGTCTCAGTGCCGCCACCGCCTGCCTTTACGGCATCTGCGAAGCGGCGGTGCTGGCCGCCGGATACGCGCCGACCATCGGCTTTATTCACACCGGCAAGCCGCTATCGTTTGTTTACGACATCGCCGACCTGTTCAAATTCGACGACATCGTCCCGCACGCCTTCAAAATCGCCGCCAAAAATTATTCCAATCCTGAGCGCGAAGTGCGGCTGATGTGCCGCGACGTGTTCCGCCAATCCAAAATCCTGCGCAAAATCATCCCCACCATTGAGGAGGTGTTGGCGGCCGGTGAACTGGAAATCCCCAAACCGGCCGAGGAAAACATCGCTCCGGCCATCCCGAATGCGGAGGGCATCGGCGATGTTGGTCATCGTAGTTGAAAACGTCCCGCCCCGGTTGCGCGGGCGCTTGGCGGTGTGGCTGATCGAAATCCGCGCCGGGGTCTACGTCGGCGATTTGTCGGCCAAGGTGCGGGACATGATCTGGTCGCAAGTCGAGCAGGGCTTGGAGGAGGGCAACGCCGTGATGGTCTGGAGTACCAACACCGAATCCGGCTTTGATTTTATGACTTTAGGAAAGAACAGACGGCTGCCGGTGGAATTGGACGGCTTGAAACTGGTGTCATTTTTTCCGCCGGAAGATGCCGATTCGACGTCCTCGCCCTCAGGGCACGGGCCGGGGTGAGGGGAGAAATGCGCACTATTAACCCCGACCCTTAACTATACCGTTCGCCTTTATGCCCCTCGGGTACTGAGCCCGTCGAAGGGCACAGCAGCTTGGGCTTCGACCCGCTCAGCCCGAACGGAATACCCGTGATAAACGGGGTTGGGTTAATAGACACCTGGTGGCATATAGAGCGCTGTAAGATGTTGCGCCCGCTTTTTAACAACTTGGAAAACACCGAAAAATTCGGTAGAAAATTCGACCGGTTGTTTCCGTTTATCTAACAATAAGTTAGCATTAGTGCGTTCCCCGCACCCGCGGGGATGAACCGTTAATACTGGAAGAAGGCGACAAAGTTAATACGCGTTCCCCGCACCCGCGGGGATGAACCGGCCGATTATCCAAGGTATTGGACAGATGGAGGGCGTTCCCCGCACCCGCGGGGATGAACCGGTTGGGGTTTAGATGGAATACCGTATGAACCAGCGTTCCCCGCACCCGCGGGGATGAACCGCCATTCAATATCCGCTGCTGCTCGTCTTCAGTGCGTTCCCCGCACCCGCGGGGATGAACCGTATGGGAATTTGGCAGTCTGCGTGACGCAGTGGCGTTCCCCGCACCCGCGGGGATGAACCGACGATTAGCGGCATCTTCCAAAAACTGCGTAAGCGTTCCCCGCACCCGCGGGGATGAACCGACGGTTGCACATGTGGTTTAGCCAATTTTTCGGCGTTCCCCGCACCCGCGGGGATGAACCGGAAAACCCTGATTTTGATGGCAGTTGGAATGAGCGTTCCCCGCACCCGCGGGGATGAACCGTACAACCAAATCATAACCCCTCCAGTGCCAGATGCGTTCCCCGCACCCGCGGGGATGAACCCTCCTTGGGCGAGACGCGGCCGGCGGCGATAGGGCGTTCCCCGCACCCGCGGGGATGAACCGGCCGACATTGACACGGCTGAAGTCATTCAAGGGCGTTCCCCGCACCCGCGGGGATGAACCGCCGGTACAAAGCAAGCGCGGGGCGTTGTTGGGGCGTTCCCCGCACCCGCGGGGATGAACCGTGATGGATCAAACCGAGCTGCCAACCAGCTTTGCGTTCCCCGCACCCGCGGGGATGAACCGAATTTCGCGATTTGGTGCAGGATTCGGATAACGCGTTCCCCGCACCCGCGGGGATGAACCGCAGAGCAGCAAGAAGAAATCGCGCAGGAAAAGGCGTTCCCCGCACCCGCGGGGATGAACCGAGAGAGAGGGTACGATGGTTGATGGCAAGAAAGCGTTCCCCGCACCCGCGGGGATGAACCGCGATCCGTTACATCGGGCGCCTGGAAGCGTCAAGCGTTCCCCGCACCCGCGGGGATGAACCGCCTTCCATCGGCCCGCATAACAGCAAAATCAGGCGTTCCCCGCACCCGCGGGGATGAACCGACCATCTTAGGAGTCGCAACAGTGACAGCAACGCGTTCCCCGCACCCGCGGGGATGAACCGATTTTCTTCGCACTATCCACCTTAGCTTTCTTGCGTTCCCCGCACCCGCGGGGATGAACCGACTTATACCGTTATGAAAAAAATTAAGTCACAGCGTTCCCCGCACCCGCGGGGATGAACCTGGCTTACCGACAACGGGACGCCCGCCGATTTTGCGTTCCCCGCACCCGCGGGGATGAACCGGTTCGGTAAAAGATGACGCCACAAGAAGAGCTGCGTTCCCCGCACCCGCGGGGATGAACCGTATTTGGATATATGGAGCAATGCAGCAACGGCGCGTTCCCCGCACCCGCGGGGATGAACCGAAGACCCAATGACGCCTTTACGTTACATGAATGCGTTCCCCGCACCCGCGGGGATGAACCGTCGGGCCAGTTAATCATGCCAATAATGGCGATGCGTTCCCCGCACCCGCGGGGATGAACCGGCTTTAGATTCTTTGTTTCAGCCTGAATTCCAGCGTTCCCCGCACCCGCGGGGATGAACCGCCTATCTTCATCTGGTCTATAGGCTTACTGGCGCGTTCCCCGCACCCGCGGGGATGAACCGGCGTCTATGCCGGCGGCGAAAGCGCATTGAAGGCGTTCCCCGCACCCGCGGGGATGAACCGGTAGGCGCAAATGAGCGATCAAAACAGAGTGCGCGTTCCCCGCACCCGCGGGGATGAACCGCACTGTGTCTGCCTTACTTTGAATAGACTGATGCGTTCCCCGCACCCGCGGGGATGAACCGTCTTGATTCCGGCGACCGTTTCATTGCCAGTAGCGTTCCCCGCACCCGCGGGGATGAACCGAATGTATCCATAGGGGCGCACCATGCCAAGAAGCGTTCCCCGCACCCGCGGGGATGAACCAGTTTCGAGATTGACCGGGGCGAGCAGGGGCACGCGTTCCCCGCACCCGCGGGGATGAACCGACAAATGCCCACAGTGCAGCCGTGGCATGGCGGCGTTCCCCGCACCCGCGGGGATGAACCGAATTCCGGCCTTACAAGTCCATGATTGACGGGGCGTTCCCCGCACCCGCGGGGATGAACCGACGTGAATCTTGGCGGGCAAATCGATAACCCAGCGTTCCCCGCACCCGCGGGGATGAACCGCAATGCGGCGATTGGCAAATGCAGGTCTGATAGCGTTCCCCGCACCCGCGGGGATGAACCGACCAATACTCGCCGAAAATAACGGATGGCAGCGCGTTCCCCGCACCCGCGGGGATGAACCGGATGATATTTGCCTGAATCGCGCCGCTGTTGCCGCGTTCCCCGCACCCGCGGGGATGAACCATGGGCTAGGCGACTTTGTTAACGGGGGCCGCTGCGTTCCCCGCACCCGCGGGGATGAACCGCTAGTCCAGAAATAGGCCAAGATTGTGTATTAGCGTTCCCCGCACCCGCGGGGATGAACCGCGCAAATACGGCCGTGACAACTGGCAGCAGGTGCGTTCCCCGCACCCGCGGGGATGAACCGCCAGTCAGCTTATTAACCGTTTGATTTCGCACGCGTTCCCCGCACCCGCGGGGATGAACCGGCGCAGCAAGATGCCCAGATGAAACAAGCCGAGGCGTTCCCCGCACCCGCGGGGATGAACCGAAAGAGATAGCCGGCAGCGGCTACGTGCGTTCCCCGCACCCGCGGGGATGAACCGTCTCCCGTCGCTGGAAAGACAAAAATCCCGTCGCGTTCCCCGCACCCGCGGGGATGAACCGAGCACGTCAATCCGGCGACCGCATCCGGACACGCGTTCCCCGCACCCGCGGGGATGAACCGGGAGTCGTGGCTCTGGCGAAGGCTCTTACAATGCGTTCCCCGCACCCGCGGGGATGAACCGCTTTCGGTCAGCCCCTGACGCACGTCGTTTTGGCGTTCCCCGCACCCGCGGGGATGAACCGGGACGTTCAGGTAAGTAATTTTTTTTGCCTTGGCGTTCCCCGCACCCGCGGGGATGAACCCTCAGCGCTTTCGCTGACTTCGTGATTGATTATGCGTTCCCCGCACCCGCGGGGATGAACCGCCTGATTTAATCGCGTTGCCACTGCGCGGCCTGCGTTCCCCGCACCCGCGGGGATGAACCGAGTTCAATCAATCAATTAAGGAGACCTCGTAAGCGTTCCCCGCACCCGCGGGGATGAACCGATTTACCGCTATAGTGGTGCGGCATGGGAGCTGCGTTCCCCGCACCCGCGGGGATGAACCGCCCGGTACCGGCAGAGTTTCGTAACGGTAGCCGCGTTCCCCGCACCCGCGGGGATGAACCGCCGCCGACTACAGTCGTCATTGCCTGGAGAGCGCGTTCCCCGCACCCGCGGGGATGAACCGTCGAGGTAGAACATGGCAGAACAATTTGCAAGGCGTTCCCCGCACCCGCGGGGATGAACCGGCAAAGTCAAATGAGCAGCGAAGCCGACGTGTGCGTTCCCCGCACCCGCGGGGATGAACCGTCTTCGACCAATTGCCGGCGCAGTTCGCGCAGGCGTTCCCCGCACCCGCGGGGATGAACCGCCTGATCAAACTCATGGCCCGCACCGTGGCCGGCGTTCCCCGCACCCGCGGGGATGAACCGATCGAGCAACAGCGCAACCGCAGCAACGTCGGGCGTTCCCCGCACCCGCGGGGATGAACCGGCCGTACGGCCGCTGGATTTAAGGGATGCCATGCGTTCCCCGCACCCGCGGGGATGAACCGCTAACTAGGATCGATCTCGCGCACGACGACTACGCGTTTCCCGCACCCGCGGGGATGAACCGGCGAGGTCGACACGCTGCACCGCGAGTACGAAGCGTTCCCCGCACCCGCGGGGATGAACCGCGGCAGCGTTTGACGTGTCGTCAATTGATCCCGCGTTCCCCGCACCCGCGGGGATGAACCGAACACAAATCAACCGCAATCTCCCAATTACGAGCGTTCCCCGCACCCGCGGGGATGAACCGCATAGCATCAACCGCTAGCTGAACCTGCCCAGGCGTTCCCCGCACCCGCGGGGATGAACCGCCTGGATGGCTAGATAAAAATGGACTTCCCCGGCGTTCCCCGCACCCGCGAGGATGAATCGTGATGGAAGAAGCGGCATTGGCCGCATTCAGAGCGTTCCCCGCACCCGCGGGGATGAACCGTCGGATTTCATCGCCTTGGTGATTTCGACGATGCGTTCCCCGCACCCGCGGGGATGCTTATAAAATCTCCCCCAGCCCCTCTTTTTCAAAGAGGGGAGCTTGGCAATGTTGGCTTACCGGAATTGACCCGCGTTGCAGGGACGAGCGGTCGTTGCCGATGCCGGTCGGCGCTTGCCGGCGCGTTTTCGGCGGCACAGTCCGGTGGCGGGCAGCCGTTGGCTAGTTTCGAGATTGACCGGGGCGAGCAGGGGCACTTACTATCTGCACTCCCGCCACACCGCCGGACGTAGCTATGGGTCAAGAAATCCGCGCCGCCACGTATCAAGAAGCCGATTTTCAGCGGTTTTGCCAGCGTTTACAGGCGGAAACCGAGTTGCTGGGCAGATTGGTCGCCGCTAAAGCTTGTTCCGAAGCCGAGCCGGTGGCCGGCTTCGAAATCGAAGCCTGGCTGCTGGACGCGCAAATGCGGCCGGCGCCGGCTAACCAGGAATTTTTGCAATCTTTCGGCCAGCCGCTGGCCGGCCCGGAGCTGGCGAAATTCAATATCGAACTGAACACGCCGCCGCAACCCTTGACCGGCGCGGCGTTCGCCACGTTGCACAAACAATTGCAACAGACCTGGCACGATGCGGTTCGGCATGCCCGGCAAATGGATTTGCATCTGTTGGCGATCGGTACCCTGCCGACGCTGGAGCAGGGCGATTTGCACCTGGGCAACATGTCGGACATGAACCGCTACCGGGCCTTGAACCAGCAGATTCTGCAAAACCGCAGCCGGCCGATTTGTCTGGATATTTGCGGCCATGAGCATCTGAAGCTGGAACACCGCGACGTGATGCTGGAAGCGGCCACCACATCGTTTCAATTGCATATCCAATGTCCGCTGAGCCAGGCCCACCATATTTACAACGCCTCTATCATCGCTTCGGCGGCGATGGTGGCGGTGGCCGCCAATGCGCCGTATTTGTTCGGCAAGGATTTATGGGCCGAGAGCCGGATTCCGATGTTCGAGCAGGCCATCGCCGCCGGCGGCTATAGCGGCGCGGCGGACGGGCCGCTGCATCGGGTCAGCTTCGGTTCGGATTACGCCAGGCAGTCGATTCAGGAGTGCTTTATCGAGAATCTGCAACATTTTCCGGTGCTGTTGCCGGAACCGTTCGACGACGCGGCCGAAGCCTTCCGTTATCTGCGGCTGCACAACGGCACGATTTGGCGCTGGAACCGGCCGCTGGTCGGGTTCGACGCCGACGGTACGCCGCATATCCGCATCGAACACCGCACGCCGGCGGCCGGGCCGACGCTGATCGATATGCTCGCCAACGCCGCGTTTTTCTACGGGCTGGTGAAAAATCTGGCCGACGAGCGGGCGGAGGGCGGGGCGTTATTGCCTTTTGCCCAAGCCAAGGACAATTTCTACCAGGCGGCCCGGCACGGGCTGGATTGCCACGTGGTCTGGTTCGGCAACCGCAAGCAGCGGCTGGCCAATCTGATCGAACAGGAACTGCTGCCGCGCGCCGGCCTGGGTCTGGACGCCCTCGGTATCCGCAACCGCGACGCGCTGGACTACCTCGGCATCGTCCGCCGCCGCGTTGCCAGCCGCCAGACCGGCAGCCAGTGGCAGCGCCGCTTCATCGAAGCCCATCCCGGCCAATTCGGCGAAATGACGCGGCAGTATTTGCAGCGTCAGCTCGGCGGCGAGCCGGTGTCGAGCTGGGGCATCTGAACGTCCGCCGCCGGAAAACGCGTTTTGGTTGCTCTCGGCCGAATATTCGGGCATGTTGAGCCACTGAACGGACCACCGAAAATACTGCAATGCCATCGACCTCGTCTTCCCTGAAACAATTCGACAACCTGCCGCCGGGTTTGCTGGACATCCCGGTCGAAGCCCTACATACCCTGGTGCCGGAACCGGCCTTGTTTCATTTGCCCGGCAAGCGGCCGGAGACGCTGTTCGTGTCGGTGCTGCTGCATGGCAACGAGTCGACCGGTTTTCTGGCCGTGCAACAGCTATTGCAAAAATACCGCGATCAAAGCTTGCCGCGCGGGCTGACGCTGTTTTTCGGCAATACCCAAGCCGCGCGCCATAATTTGCGCCGGCTGGACGGCCAGCCCGATTTCAACCGGATCTGGCCCGGCACCGGGTTGCCGCCGTCGGCGGAGACCGCATGGGCTGCGCAGATTTGCCAGGTTATGCGCCGGCGCGGCGTGTTCGCCAGCGTCGACGTGCATAACAATACCGGCCGCAATCCGCATTACGCCTGCATCAACAAGCTGGAGTCCGAGTTTCTACATCTGGGCGCGTTGTTCGGCCGCTTGCTGGTGTACTTTACCCAGCCCAAGGGGATTCAATCCGGCGCCTTTGCCGAGTTTTGCCCGGCCGTGACCTTGGAATGCGGCCGGCCCGGCCAACCTTACGGCACCGAGCACGCGTTCGAGTTTCTGGACAGTTGCCTGCATCTGCGCGAGTTTCCGGCGCATCCGCTTGCCCGGCAGGATGTTGATATCTTTCATACGGTGGCCCAGGTTTGTATCGCCGAGGACGCCAGTTTCAGTTTCACGGAAGCCGGTGCCGATTTGCTGCTGGACAGCGGGCTGGAGCGGTTGAACTTCACCGAAATCGCCGCCGGTACCGTATTCGGCAGCACGGCGGCGGCGCGCTTGCCGGTGGTTGTTAAGGATAATGCCGGCCTGCCGGTCACCGAGCGCTTTTTCGCGATTCGGGACGGGCAGTTAACGCTGCAGCGGCCGACGATGCCGTCAATGCTGACTTTGGACGAGCGGGTGATTCGGCAGGATTGCCTGTGCTATTTGATGGAGCGGCTAGCGCCGGACGCCGAGCGGCTTTGATCGGGTGCTATTACCTGAGCTGTAGGGTATGCCCCAATGCCATTAAGTTAAGCATTTCAACTTCCGCTCCCCTCTTTGAAAAAGCACCCAAGGGTATAAAAGGGGTTGGGGGAGATTGTTCAAATAAATCCCCCTCAATCCCCCTTTTTTCCAAAGGGGAGGCAGGCTGAACTTAACGGCATTGGGGTATAGCCGATCCGTAGCGGCCGGTTCGGAACTCCCCTCAAGTTTGGCGATTGGGCCTAATGGTCTAAGCTTAGCTGTTTATGCGTCGCGCCGGCGCCGGGAAAATGCTCCGGTGCCAGCCGCGGCGAACCGTTTTAGCTTGGTAGGGGAGACGAACTGATGTTGAAGTCCTTGGATATATTGCTGGGATTGTCGGTGGTGATGTTGATCGCCAGCATGGCCGTGACGCTGATCAGTCAGGCCATCCTCAATCTGTTGGCCAGCCGCGGCCGCAATTTGCACCACGGTTTGGCCGATCTGCTGGAATTGCTGGACCCGCGTTTGGCGCGGGCCGATGCCGAAGCCATCGCCGATAAAGTGCTGAGCCAGCAAACCATCGGCGGCCGCTTCCGCAGTTGGCTACCGCCGCGGCTGCGTTTCCTGTCTTACGGCGAAGTGATCCACCGCGAAGAGTTCGTTAAAAGCCTGCTGGAATTGGCTGCGGCTTACGATGCCGGCATTAAAGCCGAATTCGACCGGGTCAACGCCGAATTGGCGAACGGGGCGATTACCGTCAACGTCGGTTTGGCGGCGCTGGAGAGTACATTGCGCGAACATCCGGCGTTTTTGAAGAGCCTGGAAGCGGGCCGGCTGATCCATAAGGTCAAGACCGAAACCGGCGTCAACAAACAGAAACGGCTTTACCAAAAACTGAAAGCCATCGTCGGCCAACAGATCGATCTGGCGGAAAAACTGGGTCAGACCTTGCGCGACAGCGGGATCGAAACGCCGGCCGCGACGTTGAAGAACGTGCGGATGCTGGCGTTGCAATTCGAAAAATCCAATCCGGAACTGGCCCAGGACGTGCGCGAAGCCAACGCCTTGCTGCAGGAGGCCGCCAGCGATTTCCTGGCCGTTATTTATCTGAATTTCGACAATCTGCTGGACCGGGTCAAGCTACGATTCACCGCGACGGCGCGCACGGCCAGCGTGCTCAGCGCGGCATTGATCGCCATCGGCCTGCAATTGGATGCATTGGCCATCATCAACCGCTTAGCGATGGACGAGCAGATGCGCAGCGCTTTCGTGCAATTGGCGCCGACCTTTGCCCAGGACGAAGCGGTCAAAGCCAAGGTCGGCGGCGACGGCAAAAGTTCGGCCAAACCCGGCCAGAGCGGCGATGCAGCTAGCGAATCCGGCAAGTCCGCGGTAGGGCTGGAAACCGAAAAATATTACCTGAACGTGTTGGCCGACCGCGGCTTGATTACCTGGCCCAAGGATTGGCAAGCTTGGCAGGACAATTGGCAACAAAACGCCAGCCTGCCCGGCGTGGTGCTGTCGATATTTCTGCTGAGCCTGGGCGGGCCGTTCTGGTACAACGCATTGAGCAAGCTGCTGCAATTGCGTTCCGGACTGGCGCGCAAAGACGACGAACAGAAAGCCATCCGCCAGGGTTCCCAGGCCGCCGCCGCGACGGAAGTGCCGGTAGCCGCCAATCCGCTGCAAGGCGAACGCGGCGATTTGAAAGCGCTGGGCTGAGGAGGGCAGATGCAGATCGATTGGATAGGCTGCGCCGCGGACAACTTTCGCCCGGGCCGTCCGGGCGGTTTCCGGCCGGACGCGATCGTGTTGCACAGCGTCGCCGATTTGGTCCAAGCCGAACTCGGCTACCGGAACGGCGGCAGCTTCGTCTCCACCCATTATGCAATCGCCGGCGACGGCCGGGTGCGGCAGTACGTCGACGAAAAAGACACGGCATTTCACGCCGGATTCGTGGTCAATCCCAGCGCGGCCTTGGTCAAACAGCGGCCGAACGGCAACCCGAATTACTACACGATAGGCATCGTTTTGGAAGCGGCGGCCGGCCGAGGGTTTAGCAGCGAACAACGCGCGGTCTGCGCCCGATTGTTGCGCGAGATTGCCGACCGCTGGCGCATCGCGCTCGATGCCGAACACGTGTTGCCGCACAGCGCGATCCGGGCATCGGCCGATTGTCCGGGGGCGGCATTGAATGTGGCCGAGTTGCTGGCGGCGGCGGTGCCGGAACCGGAGCCCGCCAGCCTGGCCGGCAAGCAGATCGGCTTGCTGGCGAACGTCAAACTGCGGCAAGCGCCGGCCTTGAACGGCGCCCTGGTCAAAGTGCTGCCGGCCGGGAGCCGGGTCGAAATCGGCGGTTTTGTGGTCGGCGAAACGGTCTCCGGCAACCGCTATTGGTACCGCGATCTGGACGGATATTTTTTCTGGGCCGGCGCCAGCGAACGGCCCGATCCCAACGCCCTGCTGGACACCGATCCCGCCAGCCGCAGCACCACCGATACCATGGCGGTCTCGGCGCCGGCCGCGGCCATAGCATCGGCCCCGGCGATCAATCGCAGCCGGTTCCGGCTGCCGGCCGGGCAGTATTACAGCGAGCGGCCGCACAAGGATTTGATCGTGCTGCACTTTACAGCCGGCTCCAGCGCCAAATCGGCGTTCGATACCTGGAACGGCGACGCCGGCCGCATCGGTGCGGCCTATCTGGTGGATGTGGACGGCATCGTGTACGAAGTGTTCGACCCGGCGCAATGGGCATACCATCTTGGCGTCCAGGGCAGCGGCGGCCGCCACGACAAACGCTCGATTGCCATCGAAATTGCCAACGTCGGCCCGTTGCGGCCGGCGGCGGACAATCCGGATATTTTGAATTGGTGGCCGTCGAAACGCGGCGAAACTGCGCCTTTCGGCACCAAGTATTGCGAACTGAGCCAGACCGAAAAATACCGGAAACACAGCTACCGCGGCGAGCATTATTTCGCCAGCTTTCCGGCCGCACAAACCGAATCGATCCGGCGGTTGTTAGAGGACTTATGCGCCCGCTTCGATATTCCGCGAACGCTGCCGCCGGCGACGAAACAATTCGAACGCGATCCGGATTTTTTCCAGAACTACAGCGGCATCGCCAGCCACGTCAATTTTCGGCAGGATAAATGGGACATCGGCCCGGCTTTCGATTGGCCGGCCTTGCAGATTCCGAACGCCCGAGTTTGAGCAAGGTTCGGCGCGCGCTTGCCGGGGCCGGTGACCGAAATGCCGGCGGGCATTTGGGGCGGGTCGGGTGTGAGTCGGACAAAGCCCAGCTTTAGCCAACTCGATAAAGCATCGCCAGGGCAGAGGGTGTTGAAGTTCGTTCGAACAATCACCCCCAGCCCCTAGGTCCCAAAGAGGGGGATAGAGCCTGACCGGAATTTGGCGGCCTTACCGGTGGCCAAACAATTAGGCCGCTTCCAGCATACCCTGGCGGACGATGAAGTCGACAATCTGCTCCAAACCGTGGCCGGTTTTGATGTTGCTGAACACAAACGGCCGCTCGCCGCGCATCTTTTTCGCGTCGCGGTCCATCACCTCCAAAGACGCGCCGACGTAAGGCGCCAGATCGATTTTATTGATGACCAGCAAATCCGATTTGGTAATGCCGGGGCCGCCCTTGCGCGGAATCTTGTCGCCGGCCGAGACGTCGATCACGTAAATGGTCAGGTCGGCCAGTTCCGGGCTGAAAGTGGCGCTGAGGTTGTCGCCGCCGCTTTCCACCAACACAAAATCCAGCTCCGGCCAGCGCTCGCAGAGTTCGTCCACCGCCGCCAGATTCATCGACGCATCCTCGCGGATCGCGGTATGCGGGCAGCCGCCGGTTTCCACGCCGAGGATGCGCTCTTCCGGCAGCGCCTGGCTGCGGATCAAAAACTGCTGGTCCTCGCGGGTGTAGATGTCGTTGGTGACCACGCCGATTTCATAATCCTCGCGCATGCGTTTGCATAAGGCATCCACCAACGCGGTTTTGCCGGAACCGACCGGCCCGCCGACGCCGATTCTTAATACTTGTTTGTCGTTCATGTTGTCTCCTGTAGCCCGGAGGCAATCCGGGAGTTAAGTTTGCCAAACCCCGATTTCGCCGCGCAGCATCGAGGTTTGGTTTCTATCTCAAAACGCTGAACAAATCCTCTCCCTTTGGAGACTGCCGCAAAAGGTAGGTTGGGCTGAATGCAATGAAGCCCAACGGTTTAATTTTGTTGGGCTTCGCTTTGCTCAACCCAACCTACATTTGCGTTTGCGACAGAGCGTAGGGCGGGCACAATACGTGCCCACGCGTAAGCTCAAGACCGAAACAGCCGGGAATACTGCATCTCGTGCCGGCTGCTGGCCAAGGCCAAGCCGAAGCAACTGCCGCCGATGTCGTCGTCTTTCAGCCGTAAAGCCTGCTCGACCAAGCTGGGTAACTCGCCGGCCAGATTTTGCAACAACTGCTGTCCGGACACCTGGCCCAGCGGTACCAGTTTGATTGCGCCCAATACCTGGTTTTCCAGCCAGCCCCACAAATAGCCCGCAATCGCGTCGGCTTTGTCGATTTGCCAGCGGGTCGCCGCCAGCGCAAACAAGGTCGCCAAGGTCGCATCCGGCCGCTTTTGCCAGACTTGCGCTTCCGGCATCTCCAGATTGACCAGCAAACGCGCCAGCGCCTGGCCGGTTTGTTTGTCTTCGGCACGCAATTCGGCGGTTTCCCGGCAGGCGGTCAGGGTTTGGCTCCAATGTTTGATGGCATCCGTGTCGTCAGCCTGCCAGGCGTCGTACAGCCTGGCCAACAGCGGCGCATCGACCTTGCCCAAACCGTTATGCAACAAACCGCGTAGCCAATCGCCGGTTTGTTTGGCATTGGTTACCCAGCCGTCGTGCACCGCCGTTTCCAGCCCCTGCGAATAGCTGTACATGCCGATCGGCAAACTGGGGCTGACCAGCTGCAGCAGCCGAAGCAGACTTAAGTTAGTGACCATGACTGTGGTAGGCACCTGCTTCCGGTTCGAACGGCAAGATTTCGTGTTCGACGGTCAAACCCAAACCAACCAGCATCTGATCCAGCACGTGGTCGGTCAAAAACCGCAGCTCGCCGGGCAAAATCTGCAAGGCCACATGACGGTTGCCCAAGTGGTAACAGGCGCGGGCGAACAATAAAGGATCGGCGCATTTCACCACCGACAACGGTTCCGGCGCGGCGTTGACCCGCACTTTAAAGCCTTGGCCATTGGTCAACACCGCGCCGTGCTTCAGGGTTTGTCCTCGCGGCAGAAATACCCCGACTTGAATGCCGCCTTGCGTGGTGGCCGGTTGCCGGGACTTTTGCCTAGCCTCGAAGGGGAGGGTCAGGGTGTCGTCGGGGGATTCTGAGGTTTGGGTGGTTTCGGTGAGTTTTAGCATATTTGCTTGTTTGGTTGTGTAGGTTGGGTTGGGCGGTAGCCGTAACCCGTAACCCGGCACGTCGGTTCAGGCTGGTTCCCAAGCTCCAGCTTGGGAACGATGTCTCGAAAGCTCTAGCTTTCGTTGAATAATGTGTGTCGCTGCCGCGACGGTTGTTCTAAAGTCGGGTCTCGGCCCGACAGCCGAGTGACTTTCGCTACGAAAACCATCCATGGTTTTCGCCCTTCGGGCCAGCCTATCGGCTGTTCAAATTTGCTCCAGGCAAATTTGTGCTTGGCCAAAGAAAAGTCACCAAAAGAAAGGCCACCCGGCATTCCGCCTTAATCCTGCGCTTCTCGCTTTTGCCGAGGGTTTTCGGAAGGGGCTTCCTGCCCCTCCGAAAACGAGCGGCATCCCTGCCGCTCCCCTGCGAGCTAATCTCGCCAAAAGCTGCGATGCTCGGGGCGGAATAACGGGAGGAAAACCATCCTCAATTTCAAAAGAGAATACAAAAATCTCTTTCGTAGGTCCGATTACGCTTCGCTAATCGGACCTACGCGGGCTAATCGGAGTGGGCTTTATGGTCTTTTCATCAGTAACCCAGGCAAATCCTCATCGGGCTGGCAATAAAGTACTTCACTCATTCCTGGGGCTCTAAGCAACATAGTTCCTATTTTTCTTTTATCGCATGTAGGATAAACGGTGCCGTATAAATAGAGCTCTAACAGGTTGGTGAAAAACTCTTTTTTGCAACCAATCAGACCTATATTTAGTACTACAAGATTGATTCAGCACTAAATAAAGGCTTCTTCTAGCTAAATTAGTGGCTGGAATATGGTTTTTCACCAACCTGCTAATATTAGTAATGCTGAAAGTGCTGAGAGAGTATTCTTAACATTGGCTTCTTCAAAATTTTGGTGTCTGTGATGTTTAACATGTTGATATGCATCCCACCACTCTAGCCTTTCGCCGTTTGCTCCCCATGCTGAAAAAGGAAATATTATTCTTTTATATCGATCAATATACACAGGTACCCTGGGCAAATCAGGATACTTAGATAATATAATTTCTTTATATTGACTGATATTGCCAGCGGGCTTGGTTGGTGCTATGAGGTCGCATAGCTTTTTCGCGACAGTTTCAAATTCAGTGCAGCTGCAAATAATTTGTCGGGATAATTCAATGGAGAATGTTGAATCATTCTTTTCGGCTAGATCCACAAAGCGTATTGTTGCGTTAAAGTCAGACTCAAGCATCAAAAAGTAGTGCCAGTATGATTCATCTAATTCGTTCATTATATTTTTCCTTTACCGTGCAGTTTATTCAACTGCATGAAGCCTTTATTGTTTCAAGCCTATTACCGCACCGTTGCTCTTAGCTTCAACTTTCAGCCCAGCCCAGAATTAAAGCCAAATGGTGGGCAAAATTGCCCACCCTACGCCTCAAATTAACTTTCCAATCCATACGATACCTTATCTACCGCGAAGGGGTTAATCCCCCTGATGCCGCACCGAGCACTGGAGGGTTTGAACGGATTAGCCCGCAGGGGCGATGCAGGGATGCATCGCGTTTTCGGAGGGCTATGGATAGCCCTTCCGAAAACCCCGTTCAAACCCTTCGGAGCGCAGGATCAAAGCGGCATGGGGTGGCCTTTTCTTTGGATACTTTCTTTTGGCCAAGCAAAAGAAAGTATCTCGGCTGTCGGGCCGAGACCCGACGTAAAACAAAACTCGTCGCGACAGCGACACAATAATTCAACGCTAAAACGACCGCCACTTACCCAAAGGTAAACCTTCACTCTCCAAGACTCGGTTATAAATCAAAACAAATTCAGTATATTCCTGCCGCCAAGCTTGTTCCGATAACTCACTGTTATTAGTCGGCAAGCCTTTAATTTGGTCTGACTGTGCTGGACGAGAAATTTTGTTACTTAAGGGAGCCTCTAAAAATCCACGATTAATCAGATTCGGGGCGTAAAACGCGCTCGAAAGCTGACATTTCCAAGCGGACTACCTTCAACTCGAAGCTTTTCAGCTCCGATGGGCGTCATCAAGACGCAGCTACCCTGCGAATGGCGCAAAAACGTCGCATGTTGTACACCAGATTCATGAAGCCGATACGTACTTCGGCGCGGGCTAGGCCAATGCAACGGATCGCCTTACCGCCCCATTGCGCCATCCAGGCAAACACGTGCTCGACCCGGCAACGGGTTTTGGAGCGGGTACTGTTGCCTTGTTTTTCCCGGTCAGTCAGCGGTTTGCCGCGCACCCCTTTGCGGTGAATCCGGCTGCGGTAGCCTTGGACTTTTAACAGTTCTTCCACCGCTTCGGAACGATAGGCACTGTCGGCCCACACATCCCGGCTGGTGTTGCCGCTATCAAGCAAGCCGTTCAGGGCTTGGGAGTCGTGGATGCTGGCATCGGTGACCGTGTATTTGCGCACTAACTTGTGGGCATTATCAACGTTGACGTGGTTCTTATAGCCGTAATAGCTCTTGTCGCCTTTCTTAGTCCAGCGTGCATCGGTATCCTTCTGGCGACGTTTGGCGGCTGACCAGTCCTCGACGGTTTCGCCAGCTTTAATCCGGGCGTTCTCGTCCGGGGTATTACGCTGCACCGGCGCCTTGACGAAGCTGGCGTCAATCAGCTGGCCCTTGCGGGCAATCAGGCCGGCGCGATCCAATTGCCGGTTGAATTCGTTGAACAAGGTTTCGGTCAATTTCAACTCCTTGAGCGACTCGCGAAACAGCCAGAAACTGTTGCGATCCGGCGCGTGCTTGGCATCCGACAAACCAATAAATCGCTGGAAACTACGCCGGTCTTCGATTTGAAACTCCAGTTGCTCGTCGCTCAGATTGTAGAGGCTGGCGATGACCAACGCTTTGAACATCAACACCCCATCCCAAGGCTTACGCCCGGCAGACGATTTGCGGACTTTGTGACGCACTTGATCCAGCAACGGACGGAACGCTTCCCAATCCACTTGCGCCTCTAATTCCAACAACGGATTACCCAAACGATCGATTCGACGATCTCGATGTTCAAACAGGGAACCGAAAAGGTCGTCTTGTGCCACCGTCATCTCTGCTCTCCAAAGGTCTTTAGCTCCGACTCATTTTACTCGCCGGGCGCAATTTTTAGAGGTTCCCTTAACCTAGTCTGAGTCATCGCACCATTCCACACAAATCTCAAAGTAAATAATCAAAACAAAAAATACCGCTGTGCCATCGGCAACACCACCGCCGGCTCGCAAGTCAACAACACCCCATCCGCCTTGACCTGATAAGTCTGCGGACAAACCTCCATCACCGGCTGGTAGTCGTTCAATTTCATATCCGCCTTACCAATGTTGCGGGTATTGCGAACAACCCCGACCCGCTTCTGCAAGCCCAATTGCCCGGCCACGCCGGCCGCTACCGCTGCTTGCGGCAGGAAGATCATCGAGTTGTTGGCGGCGGTGCGGCCGAAGCTGCCAAACATCGGCCGGTAGTGAACCGGTTGCGGGGTGGGGATGGAGGCGTTGGCATCGCCCATCGGCGCGGCGGCGATCAGACCGCCTTTGATGACCAAACTGGGTTTGACGCCGAAGAAGGCCGGTTGCCATAACACCAGGTCGGCCAATTTGCCGGCTTCGATGGAGCCTACTTCGTGGCTGATGCCGTGGCTGATAGCCGGATTGATGGTGTATTTGGCGATGTAGCGTTTGATGCGCTGGTTGTCGCTGCTCGCCGGGTCACCGGCCAGCGCGCCGCGTTGCACCTTCATCTTGTGCGCGGTCTGCCAGGTACGGATCACCACTTCGCCGACCCGGCCCATGGCTTGCGAGTCTGAGGAAATCATCGAAAACGCGCCCAGATCGTGCAGGATGTCCTCGGCAGCAATGGTTTCGCGGCGGATGCGTGATTCGGCGAAGGCCACGTCTTCCGGGATGCTGGGATCAAGATGGTGGCAGACCATCAACATGTCCAGATGCTCGTCGACGGTGTTGACCGTGTAAGGTCGGGTAGGGTTGGTGGACGACGGTAACACGTTGCTCAAACCGCAGGCCTTAATGATGTCCGGGGCGTGGCCGCCGCCGGCGCCTTCGGTGTGGTAAGTGTGGATGGTGCGGCCCTTGAAGGCTGCGAAGGTGTCTTCGACAAAGCCCGACTCGTTCAAGGTGTCGGTGTGGATCGCTACCTGCACGTCGTAATCCTCGGCTACGCCCAGGCAGCAATCAATCGATGCCGGTGTCGTACCCCAGTCTTCGTGCAGTTTCAGGCCCATCGCGCCGGCTTTGACCTGTTCTTGCAAAGCGCCGGGCAGGCTGGTGTTGCCCTTGCCGAGCAAGCCAAAGTTCATCGGCAGGCCGTCCAGCGCTTTCAACATTTGCTGAATATGCCACGGCCCCGGCGTGCAGGTGGTGGCGTTGGTGCCGGTGGCTGGGCCGGTGCCGCCGCCGATCATGGTGGTCACGCCGGAGCACAGCGCTTCCTCGATCTGCTGCGGGCAGATGAAATGGATGTGGGCGTCGATGCCGCCGGCAGTCAGAATCTGGCCTTCGCCGGCGATGACTTCGGTGCCGGGGCCGACGATGATGTCCACGCCGGGCTGCACGTCCGGGTTGCCGGCCTTGCCGATCTTGAAGATGCGGCCGTCCTTGATGCCAACGTCGGCCTTGACGATGCCCCAGTAGTCGATGATCAGCGCATTGGTAATCACCAAATCCACGGCGCGGTCGTTGCCGAGTTGGCTTTGGCCCATGCCGTCGCGGATTACCTTGCCGCCGCCGAATTTCACCTCGTCGCCGTAGACGGTGTAATCGGCTTCCACTTGCAGGATCAAATCGGTGTCGGCCAGCCGTAAGCGGTCGCCGGTGGTGGGGCCGAACATGTCGGCGTAAGCGGTTCTGCTGATTTTGCTCATGCGGTTGTCTCCAATGCGCCCATCACCTCGCCGCGAAAGCCGTAGACTTTGCGTTCGCCGGCGAAAGCCACCAACTGCACTTCGCGCTGCTGGCCCGGCTCGAAGCGCACCGCCGTGCCGGCCGGAATGTCCAATCTAAAACCGCGCGCCGCCTCGCGGTCAAAATGCAGTGCCGGGTTGGTTTCGTAAAAATGGTAATGCGAGCCGACCTGAATCGGCCGGTCGCCGCTATTGGCGACCAGGACTTTGACGATCGCACGGCCGGCGTTGAGTTCGATGTCGCCGTCGGCGGGGAAGATTTCTCCGGGGATCATGTGGTGCTCCTGTTAATCGTTTTTCCGCGTGGACACAAACACCGTGCCTACACTACATTTTGCTAGTTATTAACAAATTGATCAGCGTTCACAACCTTTCCTCTCAGTTTTCTCCTCAAAATAGCTTTGTGTTCTTCCGAGATATTCTGCCAATCTGCCAATGTAATATTTGCTAACGCATAATTTCCATTAATGGCTTTTTTTCGTAATTTGTCATTTTCTTGTCGGGTTACAATATTTACCGATTCCAATTCTTTGACTATACGAATAAATTCATCAAGATTTTCCCCGGTGTCCATGTGCTTTTGGATTAATTCTGTCATTTTAGTTTGCATGCGTCCGTGATGTTCTAAAACTAATCCGATATGCGATTTACTATCAGAAACTAACTGGATAGCGGCATGACTAACTCGGCCAGTAAATTTCGTGATTTCACTGCTTATTTCGGAGCCTATCCAGTGGGTATATCCTGCTCGAACACCTCTCGCAGTAAGAAATTTGTATTTCATTGCAATCTTTAAAATCTCGTAGCAAACAGCGAGTTTTTCATCGATATTCATAATTATCAGAAATCTAAATAAAATTGGTGACTCTTGTTTATACGCAACTTCAAACGGCTCTAAACAATGGGCTCATGCACCGTCACCAGCTTGGTACCATCCGGAAACGTTGCCTCCACCTGCACGTCGGGGATCATTTCCGCCACGCCGTCCATCACGTCATCGCGGGTCAACAATGTTCGGCCAAAGCTCATCAATTCGGCCACGCTCTGGCCGTCGCGCGCGCCTTCCATGATCGCGGCGGAGATATAAGCCACCGCTTCCGGGTAGTTGAGTTTCAAACCTCTGGCCTTGCGGCGCTCGGCGAGCAGGGCGGCAGTGAAGAGGAGGAGTTTGTCTTTTTCTCTTGGGGTTAATTGCATGGTGGTTTGTCTAGTTAAAGTCGTGTTTTCGTAGAGTGGGTGGATTTATCGAGCCCACGCGTTTTTCCTAATTTGCAGTAACCAACTGTCGGCGTTAAGCTATCGTACACTTTTTTGTACAAAAGGAACGCCCATGGACGCCATCAGTTACAGCGCCGCTCGCGCCAATTTAGCCAAAACCATGGACAAGGTTTGCGCCGACCATGCCCCCATCATCATCACCCGCAAAAGCGAGTCGCCGGTGGTGATGCTGTCGCTGGAAGACTACCAAGCCATGGAAGAAACCGCCTACCTGCTGCGCTCGCCAGCCAACGCCCGCCGCTTGCTGGAATCCATTGCCGAATTGGAATCCGGCCAAGGCAGCGAGCGCGAGTTGATCGAGTGAAAATCACCTTTTCGTCCGACGCCTGGGACAGTTACCTGTACTGGCAAGCCACCGACAAAGCCATACTTAAACGCATCAACCAACTGATCAAGGAAATTCAGCGCCAACCCTTCGAAGGCATCGGCAAGCCGGAGCCCCTGAAACACGGTTTGTCCGGCTATTGGTCGCGGCGGATTAACGACGAGCATAGGATCGTTTATAAGGTTGCCGGCGATACTTTGTTGATTGCGCAGTTGCGGTATCACTATGAGTATTGAGCTTATTTGTGTCGCTAACGCGACGGTTATTTTTAATGTCGGGTCTCGGCCCGACAGCCGAGATACTTTTCTTTGCTTGTCCAAAGAAAAGTACCCAAAAGAAACGACACCCCATGCCGCTTTGATCCTGCGCTCCGAAGGGTTTGAACGGGGTTTTCGGAAGGGCTATCCCTAGCCCTCCGAAAACGAGCGGCATCCCTGCCGCTCCCCTGCGGGCTGATCCGTCCAAACCCTCCGGTGCTCGGCGCGGCATTAGGGGGAGAAAACCGTCCGTGAAATACAAATCACGGGCTATAAAATGAGTCATCAGGCCAGTAATATGCGGTTTTTCCACAAGGACTTACAATTCGACCATTAATTACTGGTAATTGATGTAAATCTCTTGTCCATTTACCTAAAATTCCATTTAGCAATGTGTATGCGGAAATAACAGCATCCCATTCATGATCGTTATTTGTTTTAATAGGTATGCCAATTTCTTTTGACAAGAATAAATCCATGTTTAAATAATTGGATTTATAATCATATTTTATTTTGTTTAAAGCGTAATAAAGAACTTTTGGATGGGTTTCCGATAAGATTAAGTTCCTTTTGTTTTTCAAAACTTCAATAAGGACCGACATACCATTTATACCCATTGATCCAGATAGAGTGTTTGGCGACATTACACTATTTCTTACCTCGGGATATTTTTTACGAAGCCATATATCTGCTGGCCTCCACCCTCTATCGCCGGTACACCAGCAGGACAATGTATCTACTCCAAGGCCAATAACGTCCTCATTGGAAATTTGGGACAAAATAGATTCGGCCGTATCTAATGTTTTTATTTCGATCTCTGTTGCGACATTGTCTTTTATTCTTAATAAAGCAAAACCATTCGAATTATTTCCGCCTGGGTCATAACCAATAATCGTTCCATTAATTTTTGACATAACTATTGTTTCATCTAGGTCCTTAGGATGTAATCAACGAAGCAAAACGTATCGTTTGCGACAGATGCGCCTCCTATCGTCGGCAGCATCCTACAATAGAACTCGAAGCCCAAAATATAAATTTATCCAATAACTTTTCTTCATGCTACGGGGTTAATTCCCTGATGCCGCGCCGAGCACCGAAGGGTTTGGACGGATTAGCCCGTAGGGGCGATGCAAGGATGCATCGCGTTTTTCGCAAGGGCTGGGATGCCCTTTCGAAAAAACCCGTTCAAACCCTTCGGAGCGGAGGAAACAAGCGGCATGGGGTGGCTTTTTCTTTGGATACTTTCTTTTGGTCACGCAAAAGAAAGTATCTCGGCTGTCGGGCCGAGACCCGACATTAAAAACAACCGTCGCGCTAGCGACACTAAATTCAAATCCCCTCACCCCAACCCTCTCCCAAAAGGGAGAGGGAGCTAAAAGGCTTACGGAAAGAATTTATAAATCTCCTTCCTATGCATCACCGTCGCCACAACCACCAAATCATCCTTAATAATCAACCCCACCCGGTAATCGCCAAACCGTACTTTATAAAAACCATCATACCCCTGCATTTTCTCGACTTTTCCCAATTCAAAAACGCTATTGGCTTTTATTAAACCCTCAAATACAAATTGCTCAATTTTCGGTCGCACCGTAATCGGCAACTCGGCCAATTGTTTTAAAAACTTCTTGCGATATTCAATCTGCATCAGGCCTTATCCAGGCCAGCGTAATATTTTTTGGCCTCTTCGATACTCAAAGTCTCGGTATCATCGGTGTTTATCAACTGCACCAAGGCATAATTTTCCAAAACATTTTCAATCTTTTCGAAAGTATGGATGTCCAGTTGTACGGCGACTCTTTGGCTGTCTTCATTAACGATATATTGCCTTTTAATTTCCATAACCGTCTCCGGTGAAAAGTGAGTGGTCACGATACCCATCCACCTGCGAAAAATCAAACCGGCTTACGTAGCCCAAATCCTCGGCAAACAAACCGCCTTGCCAATAACATCCTGTCGTACCAACCCCCAAACCCGCTCAAAAAAACCCTTCAACACATCCGCCCGTCTGTCCAACCCCCTACAAATCAACAAGCCCTCAATCAAGGTCACCCCACGATTCGGTTCATCACCAATCAATGCCTGCACCGCCGTCAAATGCAAAGATGTAGCAGGATAAGCAAACAACGTCCCGCACGCAGAATGCCCGGATAAGCCCCAGCGGGCTTGAAACGCTGCCGCATCCAGGCGCAAGCGTTCCAGGTATACCAAACGCCCGGCACGACTGATGCGCCAGTTTAGATTGGTAGAGCCATTCTCAAAGCCTTCGCCGGCGGCGGGGCGGCCCAGGGCTAGTATTTCCCAGCCGATAAAACGGCCGTGCTCGGCCAAATCGATATTCATGCTGGAATGTAAGCGGGCGCCTTCGTAGACGATGGTTTCCTGCGGTAGCCATTCCAGGCTGGCGTGTTCAGCAACTTTGAGATTAACAGCCTGCTTGGCTTCACCGCCGCCGCTGCGGTAAAACTTGCCGGCGGCCGGCGTGGTGATCAGAGCATGTGCGCCAGGTTCGGCGCTGGCGTTGATGGTCAAACGGTCGCCGGCCACCACGCCGCCGGGTGGATGCAGCAGGTAGACGTGGCAGACTTCGTCTTCCGGATAAAATGGGCGCTGCACGGTCAGCGGGCCGCGATGCTGGCGTTTGACCAAGGCGGTTTTGTCGCCGCGTTGGCTAAAACCCAGCGTTAATTCGGCTTCCCACGCCGTGGTATCGGTGGAGGCAGCGGGATGGGCTGAAACGGCACAATTGGCTGGCATGGTGCGGTTGGGTTACAAGTTTTTGGTCTTAGACGCGATGGCCGATTTTTCCGACAAAGGCGAATGCTGCGCTTTGTGAGTGTCCCGCCGCCGGATGAGATGCAATATAACCGGGCCGAACACGAATCCCAAAATGATTACGCTGATCAGTAGGGTCGGTAAATCCGGGATTTCGAATAAAGGATGCAGGGCGGCGCGGGTCAATTGCGACAGGTTGCCGCCGTCCAGCATGGCTTCGTAGCTGCTATGGGCTTCGCTACGCATTGACCAAACCAACAGAAAAGCGCCCGCCGTCAGTAAAAGTTGTTCGGATTTCATCTTCGTTTCTCTCTGATCCTGCGTTGAATTAACTTGATGGGCTGCGCCCGTTTTGGAAATCCCCTTGACCCTCTTTTTCAAAGGGGGAATTGGGTTACACCGTCAAATACCGCTTCACCATATCGTCCGCCAACTCATCCATCGCTCCCACCGCCACGTGCCGGCCCCGGTCCATGATGCAGAATTGATTGGCCACTTTGCGGGCGAACGGCAGTTTTTGTTCCACCAACAACACGGTTACGCCCAGTTCTTTATGAATGCGGTCGATGGCTTGATGGATTTCGCCAGTTTCCGGTTTGGGCGTCGGTGTCGCCACGCCGCGCGACTTGTTCAACCGAATAATCACGTCGCCAATTTCGCTGACGATGTTGGGCTGGATGCCTTCAGTGGGTTCGTCGAGGATCAATAGGCGCGGATTCAATACAAGCGCCCGGCCAATCGCCAATTGCTGCTGCTGGCCGCCGGACAAGTCGCCGCCGCGGCGTTTCAGCATTTGTTTTAGGACCGGGAAGATTTCGAAAATGCTGTCCGGGACTTTTTTGATGCCGTGTTTATGGGCGGCGCGCAGGCCGGTTTTCAGGTTTTCTTCCACGGTCAGCAGCGGAAAGATTTCCCGGCCTTGCGGCACGTAGCCGATGCCCAGTTCGGCGCGGGATTCGGCCTTGGCTTTGGCCAGTTCCACACCGTCGAATTGGATGCTGCCGTCGGCTACCGGCAGCAGGCCCATGATGGCTTTGAGTAACGTGGTTTTGCCGACGCCGTTGCGGCCCATCAGGCAGACGCAGGCGCCTTGCGGCACGCGCAAATCCAGGTCCCACAGGGTGTGGCTGGCGCCGTAGTATTGTTGCAGTGCGCTAATGTTTAACATCATCCCCCCAGGTAAACTTGTATGACGCGCGGATCGTTTTGCACCTCGTCCATCGTGCCCTCGGTCAGCACCGAGCCTTCGTGCAGCACGGTAACTTTGCGGGCAATACTGCGGACAAACTCCATGTCATGCTCAACGACGACGATGGAATGCTGGCCCTGCAAGGACAGCAGCAACTCGGCGGTGCGTTCGACTTCCTGATGGGTCATGCCGGCGATGGGTTCGTCGACCAGCATCACTTTCGGGTCTTGCATCAGCAGCATGCCGATCTCCAGCCACTGCTTCTGGCCGTGCGACAGCGCGCCGGCCAATTGGCGTTGCTGGGCGGACAAGGCGATGGTTTGCAGTACATCCTGGATGCGGTCGCGTTGCTCGCCGTTTAATTTATGGAACAAGGTCGGCCAGGTGCGCTTGTCGGTTTTCAGGGCCAGTTCCAGGTTTTCGAACACGGTCAGGGCGTCGAACACGCTAGGCTTTTGAAACTTGCGGCAGATGCCGGCCTGGGCGATGGCTGGTTCGTCCAGTTCCAGCAAATCGATGGTCTGGCCGAAGAACACCGAACCGCTGTCGGGTTTGGTTTTGCCGGTGATGACGTCCATCAGCGTGGTTTTGCCGGCGCCGTTGGGGCCGATCAGGCAGCGCAGTTCGCCGTCGTCGATGTACAGCGACAGATGGTTCAGCGCCCGGAAGCCGTCGAAGCTGACGCTGACATCTTCCATGTACAAAATCGGGCCGTGGCGGGCGTCGACTTCGCCGGTCAAGGGCAGGCTGGCGCCGCCTTCGGGTGTGGATGCAGCCGAGATCATCATGCCGGTTGTCCTCCGGTAGCGTTAAGGGTGGATTCGGGTTTAGGTTTGGCGCGGCGGCGCAGCAGGCCGACGATGCCGTCGGGCATTAACAAGGTCACTAAAATGAACGCGCCGCCCAGGCAGAACAGCCAGGCGTCCGGCATCAGGCCGGTCAACACGGTTTTGGCATAGTTGACCAGCACCGCGCCGATGATGGCGCCATATAGCGTGCCGCGGCCGCCGACCGCGACCCAGATGACGATTTCTAATGAGTTAAGCGGCGAGAATTCGCTGGGGTTGATGATGCCGACCTGCGGCACGTACAACGCTCCGGCCAGCCCGGCCAGCATCGCTGCGAACACGAATACCCACAGCTTGAACAATTCCACCCGGTAACCTAAAAAGCGTACTCGCGATTCCTGATCGCGAATCGCTGTGACCACCCTGCCCAACTTGCTGTTTACGATCCAGCGGCACAGCAACAGGGCGCCGATCAGACTCAGGCCGGTCACCAATAATAAGACGGAGCGGACGGCTTCGGATTGAATATTGAAACCGAGGATATCCTTGAAGTCGGTGAGGCCGTTGTTGCCGCCGAAACCCATTTCGTTGCGGAAGAAGGCCAGCAACAAGGCGTAGGTTAGTGCCTGGGTGATGATGGACAAATACACGCCGGTGACCCGTGAGCGAAACGCCAGCCAGCCGAATACGAAAGCCAGTAGGCCCGGCGCCAGCAACACCATCAGCATCGCGAAACCGAAGTTTTCGAAGCCGTACCAGTACCAGGGCAGCTCGGTCCAGTTCAGGAACACCATGAAGTCTGGCAGCTCGGCGTTGCCGTACACCCCGCGCGTACCGATTTGCCGCATTAGATACATGCCCATTGCATAGCCGCCCAACGCAAAGAATGCGCCTTGGCCGAGTACCAGAATCCCGGCGTAGCCCCAGACCATGTCCAGCGATAAGCCGAGCAGGGCGAAGGTCAGGTATTTGCCGATTAGCGAGACTGAATAGGCGGAGAAATGCAGGGCCGAGTCTTCGGGGAAGATCAGGTTACAGAGGGGGATTAGCAGGGTTACCGAGGCTAATGCGGTTAGCACGGTGGTGTAGGTTTTGTCTTTAGTCAGATTTTGTAGGTTCATTTGACTGCCTGGTTTGGTGTCGCTGGCGCGACGGCTTATTTATAAGTCGGGTCTCGGCCCGACAGCCGAGGTACTTTCTTTTGCTTGCCCAAAAGAAAGTACCCAAAGAAAAGGGCACCCGGATGCCGCTTTTATCCTGCGCGCCGAAGTTTTTGAATGGGGTTGACGGAAGGGGCTTCCTGCCCCTCCGTCAACGCGATGCATCCCTGCATCGCCCCTGCGGGCTAATCCATTCAAAAACTCCGGTGCTCGGCGCGGCATAAGGGGCAAAACACCATCAGCCGCCCAAATTTGCGTAGGGTGGGCAACTTTGCCCACCGTTGGCGGTTGGTTCCGCGTGGGCACTAAATCGTGCCCACCCTACGGCTATCCAGCCACTCTAAATCGCGCGACGGATTTCGTCCCCTCTGCCGCGCCGAGCATCGGTGGGTTTTCTCTCGTTCCCACGCGCTGCGTGGGAATGCGGTAGTTCCGCGCCTGCGGTGAATTTCGTGCCGCAGCGCGGCTAACCCTGGTTCCCACGCAGCCCGTGGGAACCAGCAAACCCAGTCGCCGCAGCGACACAAAAATTAAGACTCAGCTGCTCTCCCTTTCTGCGGAAACAATCCCCGTGGCTTCTTCTGAATAAACAAAATAATGAACACCAGCACCAAAATCTTCGCCAACACCGCCCCGGCATAAGGTTCCAAAACCTTATTGGCAATCCCCAATGAAAACCCGGCCACCAACGTTCCAAACAAATTACCGACCCCGCCGAACACCACCACCATGAACGAATCGACGATGTAGGCTTGACCCAAATTCGGCCCGACGTTGGTGATCTGGCTCAAGGCCACGCCGGCCACGCCGGCAATCCCGGAGCCCAAGCCAAAGGTCATAGCATCCACTCTGGCGGTGGGGATGCCCATCGCTCGGGCCATGCCGCGATTCTGGGCGACGGCTCTTACTTCCAAACCCAGCTTGGTGCGCTTCAGGATTTGCAGCAGCGCGGTAAACACCAGCAGGCAGAAGATCAGGATGTAGAAGCGGTTCCAGGTCAGCGACAGGAAGTCGTTGATCTGCCAAGAGCCGCTCATCCATTCCGGCGTCGACACGCTGCGGTTCAGCGGCGAGAAGATCGAGCGCACCGCTTGTTGCAGGAACAGGCTGACGCCGAAGGTCGCCAACAAGGTTTCCAGCGGCCGGCCGTACAAAAAGCGGATGATGCCGCGCTCGATGGCGATACCGACCAAGGCGGCGACTAAAAACGCCATCGGTATCGACAGAATCAACGCCGTGCCCAGGTTGTTGGGCATGATTTGTTGCATGACATAGGTGGTATACGCACCCAGCATCATCAGTTCGCCGTGGGCCATGTTGATGATGCCCATCACGCCAAAGGTAATCGCCAGGCCAATCGCGGCCAACACCAGCACCGCGCCCAAACTTAAACCAAAAAACACGGTTTCGATGGCGGCATAAGCCTGCATGCGGCCGCGGATTTTGATCAAGGCCGCTTCGGCCAGATTGCGGATATCGCTGTCGGCTTCGACGAAATTGCCGTCGGCATCTTTTTCGGTCAAGGCTTGTAGTTTGTTGACGGCATCCTGGCTGTCGAATTCCTTCAAGGTCGTGATGGCATTGATGCGCTGGCTTTTATCCGGGCTGTTGATGTCCTGTAACAGCAGTACGGTGTGGATTGCGGCTTGGATGTCGGCATCGGCCTCGTGGTCCAGATGGTCCTTCAACAATGCCAGGGCTTTGTCGTCGACGTTTTTGGCCATGGCCTGCACCGCGCCGAGGCGTACCTCCGGGTCGGCGTGGTTGAGTTGCAATTGGCCGATGGCTTTGCGCAGCAGGCTACGCAGCTTGTTGTTCAAATTGATTTTGCCGACCGCGCCGCGCTCCACGTCGCCGAGGCTGGCGCCGCTGGTCGGGTCGGTCAGGCTGTAGCCGCTGTCGTGTTCCTGGCCGATGACCAGTTTGGCTTCGGTTTTTAATTCGAATAGCTTGCCGTCCTGCAAAGCTTGCAATAGTTTTAAATTGGCGCTGTCGGCTGCTAGTTGTTCAACCGCTTGCTCCCGCTCCGGCATGCTGCCTTGGCGCAGCAACTCCAGTGGGTTGCCGGTTGCGTCGGCCAGTGCCGGCCGGACGGTTAAAGCCGCGGCAGCAATCAGCAGCACGAGTCCGGTTCTGATTAGCCAGCCGGACCGGTCTATTGCTCCGGTTCCGCTCGGGCCGAGACTGTTTAAGCGCTTGGCGTAAAGTGCTTCGACCGGCTCAGGGCGAACCGTATTCCAGTGGGAGTTGCCAGAAACGCGTTCGAAAAGCCGTTTAAAAACGCCGCGGGTTTCGATTCCGGTCTGAGTAGAAGTAGTAGTCATCATGCTCAAGAGGCTGTTTTTGGGGGAACGGTCGGCCGGGCGTAAATCGGGCGGCGTTTTTAAACGGGTTCTAAAACGGTTGGTTTGCATCGCGATTCCTGTCAGGGGCGAAGCCCGCGACTTCCGTGTCGCGCGCCTCGCGGGGATAACTTCCGTTGTTAGTAGTTCTGCCCTGAACACTTCTTGGTTTTGGTGTTGTAGTTGCCGCAATTGATCGGCGTGGTCCAGTCGGCGATGATCGGCTTGCTGTCCGGCAGGAAATCGGACCAGGCGTCGCCGTCGACCACCTTGTTGGTTTGCCAGACCGTAGCGAATTGGCCGTCTTCCTGAATTTCGCCGATCAACACCGGTTTGCTGATGTGATGGTTGGGCAGCATTTTGGCGGTGCCGCCGGTCAGGTTGGGGAATTCGACGCCGATCAGGGCTTTTTGCACCGCTTCGGGATCGGTGGTGCCGGCTTTCTCGACCGCTTTCACCCACATGTTGAAGCCGATGTAGTGCGCTTCCATCGGGTCGTTGGTGACGCGTTTCGGGTTTTTGATGTAGTCCTTCCATTGCTGGATGAAGGCGGCGTTTTTGGTGGTATCGACGCTCATGAAGTAGTTCCATGCCGCCAAGTGGCCGACCAGCGGTTTGGTGTCCATGCCGGACAATTCTTCCTCGCCGACCGAGAAAGCCACGACCGGAATGTCTTCGGCTTTGATGCCTTGGTTGCCCAATTCTTTATAGAACGGCACGTTGGCGTCGCCGTTGATCGTCGAAACCACCGCGGTTTTCTTGCCGGCCGAGCCGAATTTCTTGATGTCGGCGACGATGCTTTGCCAATCGGAATGGCCGAACGGCGTGTAGTTGATCATGATGTCCGCCGGTTTAACGCCTTTGGCTTTCAGATACGCTTCCAAAATTTTATTGGTAGTGCGCGGATAGACGTAGTCGGTACCGGCCAAGACCCAGCGTTGCACTTTCAGGTCGTTCATCAGGTAATCGACGGCCGGAATCGCTTGTTGATTCGGCGCGGCGCCGGTGTAGAACACGTTTTTGGACGATTCTTCGCCTTCGTATTGCACCGGGTAGAACAGGATGCCGTTCAGTTCTTCGATCACCGGCAATACCGATTTACGCGATACGGAGGTCCAGCAGCCGAAGATGGCGGACACTTTGTCCTTGGTCAGCAGCTCGCGGGCTTTTTCGGCGAATAAGGGCCAGTTGGAAGCCGGGTCGACCACGACCGGCTCCAGCTTTTTACCCAACAAGCCGCCTTTTTTGTTCTGCTCGTCGATCAGCATCAGCATGGTGTCTTTCAAAGTGGTCTCGGAAATTGCCATGGTGCCGGACAGCGAATGCAGCACGCCGACCTTGATCGTATCTTCGGCTTGGGCCGCGGTGGCCGTGGCGAATAGCGCGGCGGACAGGGCTGTCGCGCTAGCCAGTTTGCGGAAGGAATTGCTCAGTAGTTTCATCGTTATAGTCCTATGTCGGGAAGAAATCGTGGGTGCTTGGTCACCCGTTCGTAGGGTGGGCATGCAATGCCCACGCGTGACGTCCGCGTGGGCAGCTCATCGCTGCCCACCCTACGCAGTTGTTAAATCTGCCACTGGAAGCCGACCATCATTTGGCTGACGTCGTCGCCGGTGGCGGTGGATTTGTAGTTGATGCCCTTGGTTAACAAATCGCCGTATTGGTAGCTGGCGAAAATCTTGGCGTTGTGGCCGTCGATGATGTAGTTGATGCCGGCCTCGTAGACTTCGCGGGTGGAACTGGTGCTGGGCGCGACGTTGACGTAGCGCAAGAACGGTTGGAACTGGCCGATGCCGACTTTTTGCGGGAATAAATACATGCCGCTGACGTCGAAGGCGTTGCCTTCGAACATGTCGAACGTACCGGCAGCAAACGATGTCGCCGCATCGCGCTGCGCCTGGCCGAAGCCATTGGATAGGCCGTAGTTTTTGTACTCGCCGTTGAAGGTCACGACGCCGCCGCCGGGCAAGACTTTTTCGAACAAGATGTCGGCGGTGGTGCCGCGAAAGTTGGCCGGGTTGGCCGTGGTGCCGGCGCCGTCTTCCTGGTATTGGTTGGAGATGCCGACGGTCAGGATGTCGCCGCCTTTGCCGTAGTAAGTGCCGGAAGTGTAATAGCCGGGATTTTTCTCGACTTCCCAAAAGTTATAAGCCACGCGTTGGGCATAGAGAATGTTGTGGTCGGCGTTGGCGCCGCCGCGCAGGCCGCGGAAGAAACCGGCGGCGTACTGGAGTCGGCCGTCTAGTGCCGCACCCCAGAACGTGACACCGTCGTCGCGGCCGAAGGAGCCGGCGGAATTGCCGTCCGGCCCGATCGTCAAGTTGTAATCGGATGGCTCGAACGGGGTACCGGCCGAGAAGATGTTATAGACGGCGCTGTAGAACGGACCGTTCATCTCGCGGCGTTCGGCCGGGACCAGCATCCGGCCCACCCACAAGTTGGCGTAAGGGTTAACCTCGAATTTGCCGATCGCGTCCAGCACCCGCACCTCGCCGCCGTTGCCGCAGGTTTGGCAGTCGGTGTTGAACTCCACTTTCAGGTATTTATGGATTTGGCCGTTGATGTATAAACGGATGTTGTCCAGGTTGAAATCGTTGCTCCATTTTTCCGCACCGGAGCCGGCAGCGCTTTCCTGGGCGCGGAAACTGGTGCGTAAACCGGCGCCGACGCTGACCCATTTGGTATCGTCGATTTTGAACGTGGCCCCGGCCGTCGCTTCCGGCGCCTGGCTCAGGCCGATGGCGCCCAAGGCCATGCCGCTCAGCAGCCCGATCGCCCGGCTGCCGGTTTTTTGTCGATTAAAACCCGTCATTTGCATTCCCCTATTTAGTTAAAACTTGCCAGAGCCGGCGGCCGTGGCGCTCGTAAACTTCGGGGAAATTTTTGAATTTTGTGCAGGCCTGCCACAATCGGGCGAATGACTCATCAGTCATTTAACGTATGGCCGGCAACTCGCGGCGTCCGTAGAGTGGCAAGCAACTTGGGAGAGAAACGATTATGAAAAACTGTTTTTATGTTTTGGCTTTTGCCGTAGCGGGTTTTGCCGGTTCGGCATTGGCGGCCGATCAGGAAGCGGTCAAACCGCTGCAAGCGATTGCGTTCGAACTGGCCGACGACAATCTGCGCCAATTCGGCATTGCGTTGGACGCGGCGAATCTGGCCGAGCGGGTCAGGAATAATCTGGCGGAATGGCAGTTTCCGCTTAGCGCCAACGGGCCGTTTAGCCATCGCTTGCAAGCCAGGCTGGGTAAGGTGGCGCGGCGGGAAACGCCGGTCGGCTTTTCCTTTTCCAGCGGCAACTCCGACCCGCGCGCCGCCGATTTCCAAAAAGCCGACGTGCTGCCGGTGACTTGCAGTTTGCGCGACGCCGAAAATCAAGCCGTGCTGATCGAGCGCGAATCGACTTTCAGTGCCCATGCTTTGGATAAGGACGTATTGCCGGCGCGGATTGTAGATAAGCTGGTGGATCAGATCGGCACGGCTTGTCTGGATGTGTTGGAACATGCACCGCTACCCAAGCAGCCGGGCCGCGTCAGAACCGAGTTATTCAAACCGAAATGGATGCCGGACGTGCGGGTCGAAGTGCGGGAGATTCCGGCTGCTGGAGGGGCAGGCAGTTCAGCGCAACCGGCGGCGATAGGCGACGAGCCGAAGAAGGAGGTGATTATTCATAACCAGGGCAATCCGGTGATTTTTCAGTTTGGGCATGAGAGGAAGTGATTGATTGTCATGTTCGCAGGGATGCGGGCATCCAGTGCCAGGGAGGGTGGCTTTGATTTTTTGTGTTACATAGCTTGATGTTCATAAACTGATATTTTGTGCGGTCTGTTCCTTCTCCCTCAGTACCCACAAAGGGCATAAAGGAGAAGGTTAGGATGAGGGGGGGTAGGAAGGTGTCGCTGCCGCGACGGATGATTTTAAAGTCGGGTCTCGGCCCGACAGCCGAAATACTTTCTTTTGCGTGGCCAAAAGAAAGTATTCAAAGAAAAGGCCACCCGACATTCCGCCTTAATCCTACGCTTTACGAAAACCATCCATGGTTTTCGCCCTGCGGGCCAGCCTATCGGCTGTTCAAATTTGCTCCAGGCAAATTTGTCGCTTTTGGCGAGGGTTTTCGGAAGGGGCTTCCTGCCCCTCCGAAAACGAGTGGCATCCCTGCCGCTCCCCTGCGGGCAATTCTCGCCAAAAGCTGCGATGCTCGGGGCGGAATAACGGGAACAACCCTGTCGCGAGATGAGAGGTATTAGATGATTTTGAAAGCTAGGATTTTGATTGTGTTGTAGGATGCTGCCGACGGTAGGAGGCGCATCGTTCGCGACCGATGCGCTTCACCCCGTTCAGCACAACCTATGGGACTAATTCATCTTTCAGAAAAATAAACATGGACAATCAACTACTCACTCTTTCAAAAATATTTACGGAACGACTTTTCAGAATTCCTGATTACCAGCGTGGTTATGCTTGGGGTGAAAAACAATTAAAAGATTTTTGGAACGATATTCAACAGCTTGAGCAAGGGCATAACCATTACACAGGTGTTCTAACTCTCGAGAGTGTTCCGCATGAAGTGTTTAGAAAATGGGATGATGATTTATGGATTATAGATGCAAAAAGTTACCAGCCTTATTTTGTTGTAGATGGACAACAGCGATTGACTACAGCTATCATTCTAATTCAAACAATTCTTGAAAAAATAGATTCTGGTGAGAAGCTGAACTTTACAGAGCGTTCAGATATCCAGCGTCGATTCATATTTGACTCTAAAGATGATGGAATATCACGGTCTTATCTTTTTGGATACGAAAAAGATAATCCAAGTTACGAGTATTTAAAGACAAAAATATTCGGTGAGATATCATCAAGCGATTCCTCTGAGGAAACCGCGTATACTCAAAATCTAGCTAGAGCTAAAGAATTCTTTGCAGAACGCCTCTCTGAACTACCACATCAAGGCCTTGAGTCTTTATATAAAAAAATTACACAGCATTTACTTTTTAATATATTTACAATTTCAGAAGATGTTGATGTTTGTGTTGCTTTTGAAACGATGAACAATAGAGGAAAGCCTCTTTCGTATTTGGAATTGCTTAAAAATAGGTTGATATATTTGTCTTTAAAGTTTGATGCCGACGAATATGAACGTCGTAAGCTTCGTGCAACTATAAACGACTGTTGGAAGGCTATCTATCATAATTTAGGTCGAAATAAGTCTCAACCTCTGGATGATGATTTGTTTTTACAGACGCATTTTGTTACATATTTTGGAAAAAATATTTTTGATCATATTCCTGATGGAAAAGAAGAGAGATATGAGAGACTTTATCGTATAAATTATTCAAATTACTTATTAGGCGACCGATTTGTTTCTAGGAATGTTGTTGCAGACGCTCCTGCAGAAAAAAGAATTACAGTTTCTGATGTCTATAGTTACGTTAGTTCTCTGCAAGAAGCAGTTAAAACTTGGTACAAAATGTGGAATCCTCTCGACTCTGACTTTTCTCCAGAGATTCAATTATGGTTGGATAAAATTAATCGGATTAATATTCCAACTTTCAGGCCGTTGATTTTAGCCTTTCTTCAATCAGAGCAGTCTGAATTTAGTCGTTTAGCTTTTCTAAAAGCTATCGAGCGCCACTTGTTTATCTTGTCTCTTATGAATAGTCGTTATAATTTTCAGTTTGATTTTGAAATTAGTCCGCAGAGCGCCGAATTAGCAATAGAATTAACTAGTGGAAAATTAACCCCAGAAAACGTCATAAAAAGTATCTCTGAAAATACATCTGATCTTACTAAGAATCATGAGTTTATACAGCAAATAGTCAATCGATTTCGTTCTTCTGGTTTCTATTATTGGAATGGAATTCGTTATTTTTTATTTGAGTATAATCTTAGCTTGCAAGAAAAATCAAAAACCGAACGACCAAAAATATTTTGGCCGGAATTTAGTGAGACGAAAAGTGATTACATTTCGGTGGAGCATATTTACCCTCGACAAGCAAGAAATGAATACTGGACTTCAAGGTTTAAAGGCTTAAGCCAGAAGCAAAAGGAGGCGTTAAGAGATTCTTTGGGAAATTTGTTGCCTTTGTCGAAACCTAAAAACTCGAGCTTATCTAATAATCCATTCCCTGATAAAGTTGATGGGCCAAAAGGATCTAGTATAGGTTACCGTTATGGATGCTATGCGGAAAATGAAGTCACTAAAGAAAAGGAGTGGACTCCAAACTCAATATTACTCAGGGGTTTAAAGTTAATTCATTTTCTTGAGCGGAGATGGAATATTGAAATTGGTGATGAAAAGCAAAAGAAAGTTATGCTTGGACTTGATTTTATGAAATAGACGTATTCTTTTGAATGTTTTCTATGATTCCAACGCTAGAGCGTCGAAGCGTTAGTTAATAAGACAGCTTTAACTTAATGGATGGTTTTTAGTCCCTCTATTCCGCTCAGCAACGTAGGGTGGGCACATGCTTTTAGTGCCCACGCGGGGAAAACCACAAACCCTGATTTCACCATCAAAAATTAACAATCAAAAATGTCCCGTTACCGCCGCTCGCAAAATCCCGGTGCAACGTATTTCTTCACGGTGGTGGCGTATCGGCGGCAAGCGATTTTATGCGATGAACCGATCAGGGAGGCTTTGCGCAAGGCGATTGCAACCACCCGCGCCAAACGGCCGTTTACCATCGACGCCTGGGTGTTGTTGCCGGATCATTTGCATACTATTTGGACCTTGCCGGCGGACGACGGAGATTTTGCCACGCGTTGGAGTGTGATCAAACGGCAGGTGAGCGTGGTTTGTGGCGAAGTGTATCGGCGGGCAGAATGGATCAATGCATCGAAACAAAAGCATCGAGAATCGACATTGTGGCAACGCCGGTTTTGGGAACATCAAATTCGAGATGAAACCGATTTTGCCCGGCATATGGATTACATCCATTACAACCCGTTGAAACATGGGTGTTGCCAGCGGGTAAGCGAATGGCCGTATTCGACGTTTCATAGATATGTTAAGGACGGCGTTTATTCGATGGATTGGGGTGGTGGTGTTGATGTTACGGTTGCAGGGGAATGAAAGGTTTGTCCGCGTGGGCACAAAAAGCCGTGCCCACCCTACGAAATCGGGATGTTTTTTCCCGTTATTCCGCCCCGAGCATCGCAGCTTTTGGCGGGATCAGCCTGAAGGGGAGCGGCAGGGATGCCGCTCGTTTTCGGAGGGGCTGGGAAGCCCCTTCCGAAAACCCTCGCCAAAAGCGAGAAGCGCAGGATTAAGGCGGAATGCCGGGTCGCCTTTTCTTTGGATACTTTCTTTTGGCGATGCAAAAGAAAGTATCTCGGCCGTCGGGCCGAGACCCGACTTCAAAAACACCCGTCGCGGCAGCGACTCAACTATGAAGCCAATTCATCAAAACATCACCAAAATCCGCCGCGACTACAACGCCCTGGTCGCCAACGAAACCCTGGAAGACTACGCGCTGCGTTACGCGCCGCGTAGTTTCCGGAAGTGGAGCGAGTTCCAGGTTGCGAATACCGCGTTCGGCTCGACGTCCTTCCTGGTGCTGGAAGCCATCGGCGGGTTTTTGTCGATCAACTACGGCTTTACCAACGCTTTCTGGGCCATCATCGCGGTAGGCATCGTCATTTTTATCACCTCGCTGCCGATCAGCTATTACGCCGCCAGGTTTCATATCGATATCGATTTACTTACCCGCGCCGCCGGTTTCGGCTACATCGGTTCGACCGTGACCTCGCTGATTTACGCCTCGTTCACCTTCACGCTGTTTGCGTTGGAGGCGTCGATCATGTCGCTGGCGCTGGAACTGTATTTTCAAATTCCGCTGGCTTACGCCCACGTGGTCAGCGCGGTGATCGTGGTGCCGCTGGTGACGTTCGGCATCACCACGATCAGCCGGATGCAGCTTTGGACCCAGCCGGTCTGGCTGCTATTGTTGATCGCGCCGTATATCGCCGTGGCGCGGGCCGAGCCGGAAGCGTTGCTGACACTGGAAACTTATTTCTGGATCGCCGGCAGCGGCCAGGGCTTCGATTGGCTACTGTTCGGCAGCGCGGCGACGGTGGCCTGTTCGATGGTGGCGCAGATCGGCGAGCAGGTCGACTTCTTGCGTTTTCTGCCGGACCAGACCGAGCAAAATAAATGGCGCTGGTGGGGGGCAATGTTGGCGGCCGGGCCGGGCTGGGTGGTGTTTGGCGTGGTGCGGCAATTGCTTGGCGCACTGTTGGCGCATCTGGCGATCCGCCACGGCATCCCGGCCGAGCACGCCCACGAGCCGACCCAGATGTATCTGGTGGCCTACAACGAATTGTTCGAAGACCCGAAATGGGCCCTGGCCGCTACTACGTTATTTGTGGTGTTGAGCCAGCTCAAAATCAACGTCACCAATGCCTACGCCGGCTCGCTGGCCTGGTCCAACTTCTTTTCGCGGCTGACCCACAGCCATCCGGGGCGGGTGGTGTGGTTGCTGTTCAACGTGCTGATCGCCTTGCTATTGATGGAATTCGGCGTGTTCGGCGCGTTGGAGAAGGTGCTGGGTTTATTTTCGAATATGTCGATTGCCTGGATCAGCACCGTCGCCGCGGAGTTGATGATCAACAAGCCCTTGGGCTTGAGTCCGAAGGAAATCGAATTCAAGCGCGCCTATTTGTCCGATCTGAATCCGGTCGGCATGGTCTCGACTTTCGCGGCGTCGCTGGTGTCTATTTTGGCTTACGTCGGTTTGTTCGGCGAATGGCCTAAGGCTTTTTCGGCGTTGATCGCGTTGGGCCTGGCCTTTGCGTTGGTGCCGGCGCTGGCCTGGTTCAGCCAGGGCAAACATTATTTGGCCCGCGACCGCGACGAACAAAACCGCTACGCCCGCAATACCTGTTCGATTTGCGAGAACGAGTTCGAGCACGACGACGTGGCATATTGCCCGGCTTACGGCGGCAGCATTTGTTCGTTGTGCTGCACGCTGGATGCGCGCTGCCTGGATAGCTGCAAGGTCGGGTTTCGTTTCGACGACTATCTGGAGCGGATGGCCAAAACTGCCATGCCCGAGTTTCTGAGCCTGCATGCGCGGATGCGCTTATTGCGCTTCGGCTTGCTGTTCGGCTTTTTGGCGATACTGACCGGTATTTTTATCAGCATCATTTATTACCAGGATTTGCTCAGCATTCGCCGCGATGCGGCGGCATTTCAGTTGTTGCTGCATAATTTTCTGAAAATCTATGCTTCATTGCTGGTCTTCATCGGCCTTTGTACCTGGTGGCTGATCCTGAACGCCGAAAGCCGGCGCGTCGCCCATGAAGAAACCGCCAAACAAACCCAGTTATTGCTGCAGGAAATCGACGAGCACAAAAAAACCGACAGCAAGTTGCAGCAGGCGATGAAGCTGGCCGACAGCGCGAATCAGGCCAAAAGCCGCTTCCTCAGCAGTATGAGCCACGAGATCCGCTCGCCGTTGAACAGCATCATCGGCTACGCCCATATCCTGCACCAGGACCCTGAGATACCGCCGCACCGCAAGCAGGCCGTGGAAACCCTGAAACGCAGCGGCGAGCATTTGTGTGCGCTGGTTGAGGACATACTGGACATTGCCCGGATCGAGGCGCGCAAGTTCGAATTGAAGTACCAGCCGTTCAATTTCCCCGATTTCGTCGAGCATCTGGTGCATACCTACCAAGTCCAAGCTGAGGACAAGGGCTTGAGTTTCAAATGCCAGATCGGCAACCATTTGCCGCAGCGGGTGCGCGGCGACGAGAAGCGGGTCGGGCAGATTCTGATCAATCTGTTGGGCAATGCCGTCAAATTCACCGAGCGCGGCGAGATTGTGTTTCGCATCGGCTATAGCGGCGGCGTCGCCAGTTTTCAGGTCATCGATAGCGGTGCCGGTATCGACGAAGAGCATTTGCAGTATATTTTCCAGCCGTTTACCCGGGTCAACCAGGCGACCGGCAATGCGGTGGCCGGCGCCGGGCTGGGTTTGACCATCAGCAAAATCCTGACCGAGGTGATGGGCGGCGAATTGACCGTGAAAAGCCGGCCGGGGGAGGGCTCGACCTTTACCGTGCGCTTGTTGTTGCCCAGTCTCGGCGCCGATACCGACCCGGAACCGGCGGCGGCCATCGTCGGTTACGCCGGCGCCAGACGCCGAATCATGGTGGTCGACGACCAGCGCGAGCACCGCGAACTACTGCTGGAGATGCTGGAACCCTTGGGGTTTTATCTGAGCGAAGCCGATTCCGGCGAACAATGTCTGGAAAAATCGGCCGAGGACCGGCCGGATTTGATTTTGCTGGATATTTCGATGAGCGGTATGAACGGCATCGAAACCGCGATGCTGTTGCGCGAACGCGGCTGCAGTGTGCCGATTGTGATTCTGAGCGCGAATGCCTATGCCAGCGATCGGATGGCGGCGTTGAATGCCGGTTGCAATGACTTCCTGGCTAAACCGATTCAGGTGCGGGAACTGATGCACAAGCTGAAACTCTATTTGGCGCTGGAATGGCTGTACCGCGACGAAGCGGCGCCGGTCGCTGCGAGCGAGCGGAGCGTGCCGGTTCCGCCGGCGGAATTGCTGGCCGACTGCGTCGATTGCGTGCGCATAGGCGATTTGATGGGCTTGAAGAAGGTATTGCAGCGCCTGTCGGTGCAGCACCCGCAATACGCCGGGTTTTTTGCCAAATTGGAAGGTTTGTCCAACGAATTTAAACTGGGCCGTATCAGGCAGCTATTGAATATGAGCAAACAGGAGGCAGGGCGATGATGGAAGCGGCTCCCGGTAACGGTACGGTGTTGATCGTCGACGATACGCCGGGTAATTTGGCTTTGTTGTCGGACACGCTGTCGGAAGCCAATTATCGGGTCTTGGTCGCCACCGACGGCGTTTCGGCGCTGGAGCAGATTCAATACGTCAAACCCGACATCATCCTGCTGGACGTGATGATGCCCGGTATCGACGGGTTCGAGACGTGTGCTCGGTTGAAAGCGGACCCGGCGACCGCGGCGATTCCGGTGTTGTTCATGACCGGCCTCAGCGAATTGGAGAATTTGCTGCGCGGCTTCGGCGAAGGGGCGTTGGATTACATCGTCAAACCGATTCGGCCGCCGGAAGTATTGGCGCGGATCGAGGTGCATCTGACCCAGACCCGCAATCTGCTCAGAGCGGAACAATTGTTGAACCACGGCGAATTTGCCGCGCTGGCGGTCGATGCCGGCGGCCAAATCCATTGGCGGACGCCGGCTGGCGCGCAATGGCTGGCGGACTTCAACGCATTTCAGGGATTGGATGCAGCGCCCGCCGGCGACAGCACGTTACCGGAGGGCATGCTGGGTTGGTTTCAGCGTTGGTTGCGCCAATCCGGCCGCAGCGAGGCCGACTCGGAACCGCACCGTCTGGTGCCGGGATTTGCCGTCACGGTCAACGCCTGCGAACAACCCGGCGAATATCTGCTGCTGTTGCAGCGCGACGATGCGCAGTGGAGTCCGGAGACGCTTCGCGAAAAGTTGAAGCTGACTTTTCGCGAAGCCGAAATTCTGATGTGGATCGCCCGCGGCAAAACCAACAAAGAGATCGGCATCATCCTGGCGACCAGTCCGCGTACCGTCAACAAGCATTTGGAACATATCTTCGAGAAGCTCGGCGTTTCGACGCGGGCGGCAGCAGTGGCGGCGGCGATGCGGGGCGGTTGAGCTTTTAGCCGGGTGCAAATAAAAAGGCCCGTAGCATGTTCTGCTACGAGCCTTTTTTGTCGAAGCGGGCCGGCCGCCGCTTACGGCATGTACATGCCGCCGTTGATGTGCAGGGTCTCGCCGGTGATGTAGGAGGCTTGTTCGGAGGCCAGAAACGAGACCGCGTGGGCGATTTCTTCCGGTTGTCCCAAGCGGCCCAGCGCAATCGAGCCGAGCAGAGCGGTTTTAATCTCTTCCGACAATTCCTTGGTCATGTCGGTGTCGATAAAGCCCGGGGCGACGGTGTTGACGGTGATGCCGCGCGAGCCGACTTCTTTCGCCATCGATTTGGCGAAGCCGACCATGCCGGCCTTAGCTGCCGCATAGTTGGTCTGGCCGGCGTTGCCGGTCGAGCCGACTACCGACGAGATGTTGATGATGCGGCCGTAACGGGCTTTCATCATGCCGCGCAGCACGGCCTTGCTCATCCGGAAGATCGAAGTCAGGTTGGTGTTGATGATGTCGTCCCATTCTTCGTCTTTCATCCGCATCAACAGGTTGTCGCGGGTGATGCCGGCGTTGTTGACCAGGACAGCCGGGGTGCCGTACTCGTCGCCGGTGGTTTTGATAAAGCTTTCGATGTCGGCGGCGTCGGCCACGTTCAGTTTGTAACCTTTACCGTTGTCGGCCAAATAAGCGGAAATGGCGTCGGCGCCGCTGTCGGAGGTGGCGGTACCCAATACGTAAAAGCCGTCTGCGGCCAATCTTTCGGCAATGGCCCGGCCGATGCCACGGCTGGCGCCGGTAACGATGGCGGTTTTCTTATCCACGGAGTTGCTCCACAACGTTGTTGATGGTTTCGGTGTCGTACAAGGTGAAATGGGCGGCGTCGGGCGCGATGCGCTTGTTCAAGCCCATTAGTACTTTGCCGGGGCCGCATTCGACGAAGGCGGTGACGCCTTGTTCGTGCATGAATTTGACGCTTTCCACCCAGCGCACTGGCTTGAATAATTGTTCTTTTAACGCATAGCGGATCACTTCCGGCGAACCGTGCGATTTGACGTCGGCATTATGAATCAGCGTGGTGTTCGGCATGTCGACGTTTAGGCTTTGCAGAATCTCGTTGAGCCGGTCGGAGGCGGCTTCCATCAACGCGCAATGCGACGGTACGCTGACCGGCAATTTCAATGCGCGTTTGGCGCCCAGGGCTTTCAAGGCGTCGATGGCGCGGTCGACCGCGGCGGTCTGGCCGGCGATGACGACTTGGCCCGGCGCGTTGAAATTGGCGGCGGCGACGATTTCGCCGTTGGCGACTTCGGCGCAGGTGTTGACGACCTGGTGGTCCTCCAGACCCAGGATGGCCGCCATCGCGCCTGCTCCGGCCGGTACCGCTTCCTGCATCAGCCGGCCGCGGGCGGCGACCAGCTTGATCGCGTCTTCGAAACCCATCGCTCCGGAACAAACCAGTGCGGTATATTCGCCCAAGCTGTGGCCTGCCATCCAGGCCGGACGGATCGCGGTGATTTCGCACCAGGCCCGCCATACCGCGACGCCGGCGGCCAGCATGGCCGGTTGCGTATTGTGGGTTTGGTTCAGATCGGCTTCCGGACCGTTGGCGACCAGATTCCATAGATCGAAGCCCAGCGCGTCGGAGGCTTGGGCGAAGGTTTGAGCGACGACAGGGGTGGCTGCCGCCAGCGAGCCGAGCATGCCGACCGCTTGCGAGCCTTGGCCGGGAAAGACGAAGGCCAGATTGTAACTTTGTTCGTTTATTGTCATTTTAGTACCTCAGTAATACGGAACCCCAGGTGAAGCCGGCGCCGAACGCCTCCATCAACACGGTTTGCCCGCGTTGGATACGGCCGTCGCGCACGCCTTCGTTGAAGGCGAGCAACACCGATGCCGAAGAAGTGTTGCCTTGGTTTTCCAAGGTCAGAATCACTTGATCCATCGACATGCCGAGCTTTTTCGCGGTGGCGGCAATGATGCGGGTGTTGGCCTGGTGAGGTACCAGCCAGTCGATATCGCTTTGTTGCAGGCCGTTGGCTGCCAGGGTTTCGTCGACGATGCGGCCTAGCGTGTTGACCGCAACTTTGAACACTTCGTTGCCGCGCATGCTGATGTAGGCCGGCTCGTGTTGTTTGGCCGCAGCCGCGACTTGCGGGTTGGGGCAATACAGTAAATCTTCGTAGCCGCCGTCGGAATGGATGTGGGTCGACAAGATGCCGGGTTCGTCGCTGCCGGTCAGCAGTACCGCACCGGCGCCGTCGCCGAACAGGATGCAGGTGCTGCGGTCGCTCCAGTCGACAATCCGCGAACAGATTTCGCTGCCGACCACCAACACGTTTTTGGCGAAACCGGTCTTGATGTATTGGTCGGCGATGCTGAGACCGTAAACCGAGCCGGAGCAGGCGGCCTGGATGTCGAAGCCGACGCATTGCTTGATGCCCAGCCGTTCCTGCAGCAGGCAGGCGGTGCTGGGATAGACCCGCTCCGGCGTGCCGGTGGCGACGACGATCATGTCGATATCTGCGGCGGCGATGCCGGCCGCGTCTATGGCCTGGCGGGCGGCGACTTCGGCCATGCTCGATGCCGTTTCGTCCGGGCCGGCGATGCGGCGGCTTTTGATGCCGGTACGTTCGTAGATCCAGCTATCGGACGTATCGACCATGTTGGAGATATCGTCGTTGGTGCGGATCGTGGCCGGCAGATAGCCGCCGGTACCGATTACCTTTGTCCAGCGGCTCATGGTGCGGCCTTCTGCGCCAGTGCGACTTCCAATTTTTCGCTGATTTTACGGATTACGCCTTGCTCGACTTCCAGCTCGGCCAGATGAATGGCGGTTTCGAAGGCCAGGGCATCGGCGCCGCCATGGCTTTTAATGACCAGGCCGCGCAAGCCGATGAAACTGGCTCCGTTATACAAACGCGGATCGATGCTGTCTTTGAACTGTTTCAGCACCGGGTAGGCTACCAAGCCGGCCAGTTTGGTCAGCCAGTTTTTCGAGAAGCTGTCTTTCAATTTGGAACCGATCATTTTTGCGGCGCCTTCGATCGATTTCAGCGCGACGTTGCCGACGAAACCGTCGGTGACGATCAAATCGACTTTAACGTTGCCGGCGTTGATCGAGTTGCCTTCCACATAACCGATGTAATTCAGCGCGGAATTTTCCAGTAGCTTGGCGGCGGCCTTGACTTGTTCGTTGCCCTTCATGTCCTCTTCGCCGATGTTCAGCAGGCCGATGCGCGGCCGTTCGATGTTTTCCACCGCTTTGACCACCTCTTCGCCCATCACGGCAAATTGGTACAAATGTTCGGCGCTGGAATCGACGTTGCCGCCCAAATCCAGCATGTGGGTATGGCCGAAGGTCGACGGCAGCGTGGAAATGATGGCGGGGCGGTCGATGCCGGGGATCATTTTCAGCACGAAGCGGGCCGTTGCCATCAGCGCTCCGGTGTTACCGGCACTGACGCAAGCGTCGGCCTTGCCTTCCTTTACCAGGTTGATCGCCACCCGCATCGAAGAATCTTTTTTGTTCTTCAAGGCTTTTTGCGGCGTTTCGTCCATTTCCACGACTTGCGAGGCGTGTTGAATACTGATCCGGCCGCTGAACTCGGCCAGCGCCGGTTCCAGCAGTTTGTGCAGAACCGCTTCGTCGCCAACCATGATGAGTTTCAGATCCGGATTTTTTCTTAGACAGGCCAGAGAGGCGGGAACCGTTACTTGCGGACCGAAATCCCCGCCCATGGCGTCGATTGAGAGAGTTGAGCTCACGCTTATGACTAACCCCAGAAGTTAAAATAAGCCAACTGCTGTCGAACAACAAGTTGGCTTTACCCAGAAACTACCCTTTTACCGCAACCGCAGTTCGCCATCCGGCTGCCGTTACCGAAGCGCAGGTCCCGAAGATCGGGCCGAAGCGGTTTGCTCGGCTAAATCCGGCGTCCGCGGCAGCGCGGCGGGTTTAAGGCGATTAATCTTCTTCGTGCGCGCCGACGATTTGGCGGCCTTTGAAGTAACCGTCCGGCGTCATGTGGTGGCGCAGATGGGTTTCGCCGGTCAACGGATCCTGGGCCAGGGTTTTGCCGACCAATGCATCGTGTGAACGACGTTGACCGCGTCTGGAACGCGATACTTTGCTCTTTTGTACTGCCATTTCAATCTCCAGTTTTTTTAAGTTTTGCTAAAACAGAAAAAGGGTTGTTTGCCTTGATCTGACTATCGGTCGCGCCGTAATCGGCGTCTTCGGAACGGTTGCGTTCGATACATTCGAACGGGTGTCGCGGATAATCCGGCAACGCCAGCAGAATTTCGTCCTCAATCAAGGCGGTTAACGAAATCGTCTCGCCGTCCAGCATTAACGGCTCGGAATCGTCCAGTTGCTTGGCTTCTTGTAGCGAAGACACAACAGACAATTTAAAGCTGATATCCACAGGCCATGCCAGCGCCTGCAGGCAGGATTGGCATTCCAATTGGATGTCGCCCCCGATATGGCCGGACACGGTAACCCGCTTACCCTCTTTGCCGAATTCGATTCGGACTTTCAAGGCGCCGCTACGGTCAATCACGCTGTCGGCTAAGCGTTCAAGGGCAGCGATGTTCAATTCTCCGGCCAATACGCTACGTCTTTCAGCGAACAGCAGAGGATCGATATGGTCGGGAAACTTGTCTGACATAACTGTACAATGATACAGATATCAGACTGTTGCGTCAAACTGACAACTACGCTACCCATGACCGATAAGCGCCCCATCGTGCTGGCATCCGGCTCAGCCTACCGCCGCGAGCTATTGAAAAAACTGGCGATCGACTTTAGCTGCTGCCCGGCCGACGTCGACGAAACACCGCTTCCGAACGAGGCGCCGGCCGAGTTGGCGTTGCGCTTGTCCGTCGAAAAAGCGTTGGCGGTCGGCCGTAGCCATCCCGCGCATTGGGTCATAGGCTCCGACCAAGTGGCGGCATTCGACGGCGAAATTCTGGGAAAACCGGGGAACCGGGAGCGGGCGTTGGCCCAGTTGCAAAGCCAATCGGGTAAGGCCGTATCTTTCTACACCGGCCTTTGCCTGTTGGATAGCGCCAGCGGACAGTATTACACCGCGCTGGACCGGTGCGAGGTGCATTTCAAGCCTTTGAGCCGGCAACAGATCGAATATTACCTGGACATGGACCGCCCCTACGATTGCGCCGGCAGTTTCAAAGCCGAAGCGCTGGGCATTGCCTTGTTCGATAAAATTTGCGGCGAAGACCCAAATGCTCTGGTCGGCCTGCCGTTGATCAAACTGGCCGGCTTGCTGCAACAATTCGGCCTCGACGTGCTGCAGCCGGCAGCGGATTAGGGCGGGCCTAGCAAATCCAGCATTTGCGGCAGTTCCCGGTCGGCTTGGTCGGCAATCTCCAGAATCTGTTCGCGGCCGATGCGTGCCAGCGTCAAGCTCTGCTTGGAAAAGCCTGCCGCAGTGCGGCTTCGCTCGTCGGGAGTTTTGCTGTCGACCAGCCGGCAAGCCATGTACAGCAGATGCGCATCCAGCTTGTGCAACAGTGCCTGTTCCGGTTCCAAATAGCAGCCTACCGTCTCGTACAAGCTTTCGGGCAAGCCCCAGTTCTTCAGCAATTCGCGGCCGACCTCGGCATGGTTGAAGCCCATCAGGTTTTGTTCCAAACCCGGAATCAGCCGCCGGTCGCCATTGGCGGCCAGCAGAGCCTGGCGGCTGGGCTCCGGCAGGCGATGGTACAGCAGCAACGAGCCGATATCGTGCAGCAGGCCGGCGATAAACAGCCTTTCGGCGTGCAGCACCGCGCAGCGCTTTGCCAGGGCGCGGACCAGAATCGCACAGTGGATGCTGCGTCGCCAGAATCCGGCCATATCCACCAGCTCGCACGGGATTTGCCGGAAACGGTCGGCGATGCAGGTCGCCAGCACCAGGCTGTGCAGGTCATCGATACCGATCACGGTAATGGCCCGCGATAACGTGTCTATTCTGGCTTGGAAGCCGTAAAACGGGCTGTTGACGATCCGCAGTAGCCGCGCCGACAACACCGGATCCCGCGCGATGACCGTGCCGATTTCGGCCGGCGAGTGACGCGAGTCGCGGATCATTTGGTTGAGTTGGAAATAGATGTCGGGCAGAGAGAACAGTTCGGTCGAGCCGGCGATCAAGTGTTTTATCGCGGCGATCTTCACTCAACTTTTCCGGTATAGCGACAGCACGTGTTGTACGTAATTGCGGGTTTCGGGGTAGGGCGGCACGCTGTTGCCGTATTTCATCACCGCGCCTTCGCCGGCGTTGTAACCCGCCACGGCCAAAGTCAGATTCGAATTGAACATGGCCAGCAGGTCTTTCAAATAACGGGTGCCGCCGTCGACGTTCTGCTCGGCGTCGCGCCGGTCTGTGACGCCGTAGCGGCGGGCGGTGTCCGGCATTAACTGCATCAGGCCGACCGCACCGGCGGACGACACGGCATTCGGGTTGTAGGCCGATTCGGCTTGGATCACCGCATGCAGCAGTTTCGGGTCCATCTGGTGCTTGGCCGCGGCTTTGGCAATCAAGTCGTTGAATTTGAGCCGGTTGCCGGACATGAATTTCAAATCGCGCTGGTAAGTGCGGGGCCGGGTGCGGATGATCAGGCGGTAGTCGAGACCTTTTTTGGGTTCGTCGGTGTAATAAACCCGGCCGTCGGGAGCGACGTATTTGTAAATATCCGCTCCGGAGTCGGCGATTGGCGCTAAGGATAAGATGGCGATCAGCATACGTTTCATCGCTTTACCCCGAGGTTGTTTCAGATCATTGCCGAACGCTGACTGCCGCGGCGGCCTGCAAGGCCTTGGCCCGCGCCGCCTCGACCGTGTCGCCGCTCGCCAGCGCGACGCCCATGCGCCGGGCGGCGAAGGCTTCCGGCTTGCCGAACAGGCGCACGTCGGTGTCGGGTATGGCCAAGGCCCGCTCCAGGCCGTCGTAGCTGACGGCTTTGGCGTCGATGCCGCCCAGAATCACCGCACTGGCGGCGGTCCTGTCCAGCGCGGTATTGACCGGCAAACCCAAGATCGCCCGGGCGTGCAGGTCGAATTCGCTCTGGCGTTGGCTGGCCATCGTTACCATGCCGGTGTCGTGCGGCCGCGGGCTGACTTCGCTAAACCAGACCTGGTCGCCGGCGACAAACAGTTCCACGCCGAACAGGCCGAGGCCGCCCAAGGCATCGGTGACTTTGCCGGCAATTTGTTGTGCCAGCGCGATGGCGTTTTCGCTCATGGCCTGCGGTTGCCAGCTTTCCCGGTAGTCGCCGTGTTCCTGGCGGTGGCCTATCGGTTCGCAGAAATAAGTCCGCACTTGTCCTTCCGCATCCAGGGCGCGTACCGTCAGCAAGGTGATTTCGAAGTCGAAGTCGATTTTGGCTTCGACGATGACTTTACCGGTATCGGTACGGCCGCCGGCTTTGGCGTAATCCCACGCAGCCTGCAATTGGTCGGCGCTTTTCACCATCGACTGGCCTTTACCGGACGAAGACATGGTGGGCTTGACGAAGCAGGGGTAACCGATGCCGGCATTCACGGCGGCCTGTAATTGGTCGAAACTTTCGGCGAAGGCGTAGCGCGAGGTGGGCAAGCCCAGCTCCTCGGCCGCCAACTGGCGAATGCCTTCCCGATTCATCGTTAACTGAATGGCGCGGGCATTCGGTACCACTGCGGTTTGCCCGGCTCGTTCGATCTCGGCCAGCGCGTCGGTGGCGATCGCTTCCAGTTCGGGGACGATGAAGTGGGGGCGTTCCAACGCAATCAACGCCTTGACCGCCGCGGCATCGGTCATATCGATCACGTGGCGGCGGTGGGCCACCTGCATCGCCGGCGCGCCGGCATAGCGGTCGACCGCGATCACTTCCACGCCGTAACGTTGCAGCGATATTGCGATTTCCTTGCCGAGCTCGCCGCTACCCAGCAGCAGGGCTTTGGTGGCGGAGGCGGTGTCGGGTGTACCTATTTTCATGAATTGGCTAGATAGTTATCGATATCTTGTTTGGAAAAGCCGATTTTCTTGGCGACCCGGTCGGCGTGGCTGACGCGGGATATGCCGTCGATTAATTTGAAGGTCGGCATGTCATCGGCGAACTCCACTTGCTTCGGCGTCGCCACTCGGCGATTGACGAACACGTCGACCAATTGGTGGTTGTGGGTGATCAGGATGGTACTGTTACCTTTGCGGTAAAAGCCGTCCAACACGTCGATAGACGACTGCATTTTCTCTTCAAAAGTAGTGCCTTCCGCCATTTCGTCAAGCACGACCAGGCTGTTGCTACTGGCCGCCAGGAAGATGTCGCGGGTACGTTTCAGTTCGGTGCCGAAGCGGCCTTCGCCGTCATCCAGGTGGCTGATTTCCGGCGCTTGGTAAAAAATCCGGTCCGCGACGGTCAGTTTGGCGGTCCGGGCCGGAACGTAGCAGCCGATTTGCGCCAACAGTTGAATCTGAGTAACGGTTTTGCAGAAAGCGGTTTTGCCGCCGCTGTTCGGGCCGGTGACGCAGACCAGACGTTCCTCGCCCATGCTGAAATCGTTGCCGACGTAACCGGGGTTTTTATGGCCCAGCACCGGATTTTTCGCGTCGCGCAACTCGATGGAATGGTGGTCGGCCTCAAGCAATTCCGGCAGCACCGTCTCGCTGCCGTAGTTTTCGGCATACTTGACAAAGGCCAACAATTCGTCGAGCTGGCCCAGACCGTCCAGCAATTCTCCGAGGGCGGTGGAATTCTTGTAAATGTCGCGCAGTGGGATGATGCAATTGTCGCGGTCGTAACCGCCGATCACCGGAATGTAAGCCAACGCCAACGGCAGGAAAAACACCGAAGCCACCGACAGGCCGTCGCGGGTGACCTGGAACATGTCGCTGGGGAAAATCCGGGTCAATCCCCAGACTGCGGCGACCAATAACGCAATCAGTAGCGGTTTGAATAAGGTTGGCCGGAAAATGGTGGCCGGTGCGAACGAGTTTTTGCGTTGCTCCTTGCTTTGCAGGCCTTTTTCGCTGTTATAGACCGGGCCAACCATCAGCGAATATTCGTTGCTTTGGGCGAAATTGCCGATTTTGTCGAACACGCCTTGCAGATAAGGGCTTTGCGGCCGGCCGGAGTTGTAAATGGCACCGACCAGATTCAATACCACCCGAATCCCGCGCACGTATTGTTTGTAGCCGTAGCCTTCGATCTGATGCTCTACGCGCGCGGTGCCGAAACCGCCAAGGAATTCGCCGAACAGTAGCAGATACAAGCGATTCTCGTCGGCCGCGGCATTGGCGACGATGTTTTCGACGTTTTCCCGTACGGCCGGATTGTCGCGAATTTCGCGCACCGATTCATGTTTGGCGGCAATCGCTGCGCGGTCGTCCAGCGGCCGGGCCAGCGAACGGTACAACACGGCTTGGCCGGCCAGGGTGCTGGCGTAATTGACGTTGTCGAACAGTTCGTCGACCTCAATGGTATTGAACGCACCTGGGTCGACGACGCCGGCGCCGGTTGCCAGCGGTTCGGTGGATCGAGCCTGGGGCCATTCGCCGTTCCAGCTTTGAAGAATATTCTGTTGCATGCTGCCTCCCCCGGTTTTATCGGCCGCACTGTCAGTGTGCGGTTCTTATTAACTCTAGCATCAGCTCGACGTGGGCGTCGCTGTCGTTCAGGCACGGAATATAGCGGTAGCTTTCGCCGCCGGCTTCCAAAAAGACTTCGCGGTTGGCGAGCGCGATTTCTTCCAGCGTTTCCAGACAGTCTACCGAAAATCCCGGGCAAATCACGTCTATGTTTTTAATGGCTTGCCGAGGCAATTCCTGCAGCACTTCCACGCAATAGGGCTTCAGCCATTCGGCGCGGCCGAAACGCGATTGGAACACCAATTTCCATTGGGCGTCGGCCAGTTCCAACTGTTCGGCAAGCAAGCGGGCGCTGGCTTGGCACTGGTAGTAATACGGATCGCCCCATTCGGTCAGTTTGGCCGGCAAACCGTGAAAAGACATTACCAGCATTTCGGCTTGGCCGTGTTGTTGCCAATGCCGGCGTACCGAATCGGCGACGGCGGCGATGTACGCCGGATGCCGGTGGAAATCGCTGATAAAGCGCAGGCCGGGCATATGTCGCCAGTGGATGAATTCGTCGGCGACGATGTCGAAAATCGAGGCTGTGGTGGTCGAAGAATACTGCGGGTAGAGCGGCAGCACGACAATTTCGTCGACGCCTTGTTTTTTCAGTTCGCGCAATTTGTCGCGCAAGGTCGGAGCGCCGTAGCGCATCGCGCAGTCGATGGCCAGCGACGGTCCGCCGTAACGCGCTTTCAACTTTTCGGTCAGCCGTTGGCTGAATACGATCAGCGGCGAGCCTTGCTCGGTCCAGATCGATTGGTAGGCATGGGCCGATTTGCGCGGCCGAAACGGCAGCACGAACAGGTTCAGAATCAGCCACCACAACGGCCGCGGCAAATTGACGACGCGCGGATCGCCCAGAAATTCTCGCAGGAAACGGCGCACGTCTCCGGTTTTCGGCGACGCCGGCGAACCGAGATTAACCAGCAATACGCCGGTTTTGCCGGCTGGGGTTTCGCTCATCGGGCTATTTGCGGTTGATCAAATTGAGGAATTCGGAGCGGGTGCTGATTTCCTGGCGGAAAATACCGCTCATCACCGAGGTGGTCATCACCGAGTTTTGTTTTTCGACGCCGCGCATCATCATGCACAAATGCTTGGCTTCGATCACGACCGCAACGCCGCGGGCGTCGATTGCGGTAGCTACCGCGTCGGCGATTTGCCGGGTCAATTGCTCCTGGATCTGCAAGCGCCGGGCATACATGTCGACAATACGCGCCAGTTTCGACAGGCCCAGTACTTTGCCTTGCGGCAGGTAACCGATGTGGCATTTACCGATGAAGGGCAGCAGATGGTGTTCGCACAGCGAATAGAGCTCGATGTCCTTGACGATGACCATGTCTTCGGTGTCGGCTTGGAAGATGGCGCCGTTCAGGACGTCGTCCAGGTTTTTTTCGTAACCGTTGTTCAGAAACTTAAAGGCTTTCGCGGCCCGTTTCGGCGTGTCGCGCAAACCTTCCCGATTCACGTCTTCGCCTATCGCCTCAATGATTTTGGAGAAATATTCTTCCATCGCCGCCTCTGGGTAAAAAAATGCCGTGAGTATACAGGATCAAAAAGTAAATGCCAGAGCGTCCAAAACCACCTGAAAACCGGCACCCGGTTTGCCGGCATGCTCGCTCAGATGCCGGCGCCAAGCCCTGGCACCGTCCGCACCGTGGAACAGACCGAGCATGTGGCGGGTGATGTTGTGCAGGCGTTGGCCGGACTCTAATTGCCGCTCGATATAGTCTTGCATTCCAATCACCACCTGCCTGCGGCTTGGCAGCGGCTGCGGGTCGTGGAAGATGCGTGCGTCGACCTCCGCCAGCAGGTAAGGGTTGTGGTAAACCTCTCGTCCCAACATGACGCCGTCGACCCGGTCCAGCAACGCTTCCGCCGTATCCAGACTATTAATGCCACCGTTTATGACAATCTCAAGTTGCGGGAAATCTTGTTTCAGTTGCAATACCACGTCGTAACGCAACGGCGGAATTTCCCGGTTCTCCTTCGGCGACAATCCGGACAGCCAGGCTTTGCGGGCGTGGACAATGAAGGTTTTGCAGCCGGCATTCGCTACCGTGGCGATGAATTCGGTCAGTTCTGCGTAGGAATCGCGGTCGTCGATGCCGATGCGCGACTTGACCGTGACCGGAATCGACACCGCATCGCGCATGGCCGCGAGGCAATCGGCGACTAATTGCGGTTCCGCCATCAGGCAGGCGCCGAAGCGGCCGTTTTGCACCCGGTCGCTGGGGCAGCCGACGTTCAGATTGATTTGGTCGTAGCCGTAACCCGCGCCGATAACGGCGCATTGCGCCAATGCCGCCGGATCGCTGCCGCCCAATTGCAAGGCAAGCGGGCGTTCGGCCGCGTCGAATTGCAAATGCCGTTCGGCGTTGCCTTGCAATATGGCGCCGGTGGTCACCATTTCGCTATATAACAAAGCGTGCCTGCTTAAAAGCCGGTGAAAGTAACGGCAATGGCGGTCGGTCCAGTCCAACATCGGGGCGACGCTGAAACGGGAAGCCGCAAAAGGCGGCGGCGCGAATGATGGGTCTGTCATGCTGTATCTGCGGAATTTCGGGCAAAGCGGCGCTTGCGCTAATTGGCGGTCGGATCGTGGCCGGCCGGGAATACGGGTGTTGCCGACCGAATCCCGTTTGCCGGGTACCGCTTTCAGCCGCAACGGCTATCATTGTACACGGCGGCGGTGCGGGAGGGTCCGACGAATTCCTGGCGGCCGGCGCCACCGGCTCCTCTGCCATAGTCGGATAATTAGGTCTTTGGCTCTAGGCCGCAATCGACGTGGTTTAGCGCTGACCGGCCGCTAATTGTGCGTTCCGCGGAGCTGGTGTAGTATTGGATTCGAGAGTTAGCGCCGTTGTTAGACGCTTCGCCGCGGACGCCGAATTTCGCCCAAGTCGGCACCTGTGAGTGTTTTTCAGCCCGGTACGGGCTGCTCCAATCGATCGTGTTTCGGCTCCTGATTTCGGATTTCGCCGCTCGATACAATTTAAATTTTCGCTTTGCATGCCTACCAACATCAACAAACCGAAACAGCGCAGGTATATCCGCTATCCGATCGAGCTGGCAGCCGTGTTGGTGGTTGACAATCGGCTGAAATTCGACGGCGTGATTTTGGACTTCTGTCTGGGAGGCTTTTTTCTGGCGCTGAAATCGCCCGAGCAAATACCGCTGGACAAAGCGATTAAAGTCCAGTTTTCGATTGCCGCCGCCACGGGCGGCGAGCAATACGAAATCGACGCCCGAGCCTTGCATATTGCCGGCGGCGGCATCGGCATCGCGGTCGACGACATGCCGCGGAACGCATTCGACGCGTTGAAAAACTTGGCCAAAGCGCCGCTGGCTGCGCTGTTGTCCGCGAGCGATGCCAAGCCGAGTAAATTGGACCAGGAAAAGTTGAGAAACCTGTTCAAGGTGTTTTTAATCGAGAACTTGCCGCCGCTATTGAACCGTTACTACGAAATGGTAGGCAGTTACATCGCCGACTCCAGCCAATTCAGCGAATGCTTTACCAACCAATCGATGTGCGACGATTTGGTCACGGTACTGAAAACCGGGCGGGAAACGTTTATCAGCGAATTTTGCACTTCGGTGCTGTCGCAGGTCGACGATATCGCGCGTAACACGCCGGAAAGGGAGCGGCTGATTCCGGATTACAACGCGCTCTCTCTGGTCGAGAAAGAGGACTTCGAAGACTGGCTGAATATGTCGCTGATTGTCAGGAAACTGGCCAACCATTACGACGAACAAATCAATCTGGTCGCCAGCGAAATCGGCCGGATTTTCGGTTTCAACGAAAGCGGCGTCGCCAATCCGCTTAACCCTGCGGTGTTATGCGATAGCTTTCGGGAGTTGGTGATCCAACTCGATTTGAGCCGGAAAATCAATAGTTTGGTGTATAGCGCCTTCGGCAAGGTACTGTTCAGCGACTTGAACGGTTTGTACCAGAAAACCTATTTGTTCCTATCGCGCAACCAATCGGCCGATAAGAAACCGGCGCGGCAGGAGCAGTGGACCGATATCGGCAAATCCCGGGTTGGCGGCGGCGCGATTGCGGCCGATCCGCGGCGGCCGGGGCCGGGGGGGCAAGCGCCTGGCGACGGCCTGATGCCGGCTGGCGCCGAAGTCCGCGAACGGCGGCCGATAGGCCAAGTCGCGGCCACGCTGCTGGATTTATTGACCGAAACCGGTATCGATTATCCGGAACTTGCCGTTTCCGCCGCCGCGGCGCGGCCACAAGCTGCAGCATTATTCGATCGCGACGAAATTGCCGCGGCCATTACTAAACTGCAGGAAAATCTGGCCGGCGAGCGCAAGTTGCATTGGGATGCCGCGGCGTTGAAGCAGCGTTTGCAGGAGACCTTGAGTGGCTTGGGTTTGGGCGCCAAATCGTTTGCCCCGGCCGATTTGCAACATTTGGAACTCTACGGCCGGTTTTTCGAAACGTTGTTCAACGATGTCGCCCAAGCGTCGGAGATCAAGCCGGTGTTGGAGCGGATCCATTTGCCACTGCTGTCTTTGGCGTTGCGCGGCGACGATTTTTTGAATGCCGATTTGCATCCGGTGAAAAATATTCTGAACCAATTGTCGGTATTGGAGCCGGCGGTCAAAACCAATCGAATCGTTAAAAACATCAACATCAAAAACGCGGTAGACAATATCGTCGCCCGGATACACAACGAATCCAATCCGGAAGTGTTCAAGCAGGCCGAGCGGGAGTTGGAAGAACTCACCCGCCAGGTGACCCGGTCGGTCGATACCAATGTCAAACGCATCGTAGAAACCTACGAAGGCCAGCAAAAGCTGGAAAGAGCGCGGCGTTCGGTACAGGACGAAATCGACAAACGCATCGCCGGCCGGGTGGTGCCGAAAGTGATTCCGGAGTTATTGCAATACGGCTGGCAGCACTTGTTGCTGATCGCCGAGTTGAACATCGAACGCAAACCCGAGGAGAAACGCGCTTATTTGAAAGTGTTCGACGATCTATTGTTCTGGTTGTTCGAGCAGGATTCGATGCTGAAGATCCAGGCGGCGACTATCCAGACCACGCTGGACTACGTAAAGGAGCAGTTGACTTCAGTTTGCACTAACGTATTTTTCCTCGATAGCGTAGTCGACGAACTGACCGCATTGTTGCTGGGTAGCGGTGAGCCTAGAGTGCGCAAGCCGATGGCGACGGTCAGAATTCCGCCGGCCGACAGCGCTAGCCAGAAAGAGCTGCCGGTCAAGGAAGACGCGTGGCTGGCCCAGGTCGAGCAACTCAGCATCGGCGATTGGTTTTCCATGCTCCGCGACGGTCAGGGCTTCGAGGCGATGAAGCTGGTCTGGATCGGCGATTTGTTGCAGTTGTATGTGTTCGTCAATCGCGACGGGCTCAACAAACTGGAGTTGAGCAAAGAAGAGCTGGCGGATTTGATGCGTAGCGGCGACGCGGTCAAAATGGAAAGCCTGGACTCGCCGTTGGTGGACAGAACCACCAACCTGATGTTGCAGAAAATGCATGAAAAATTGCTGTTCAATGCCACGCACGATCCGGTGACCGAGCTGTTTAACCGCGAGGAGTTTTGCAAACAGCTCAAAAACGAGACCGCCAAAATCGGCGAGGCCCACCACATGTTGTGCCATATCGAGGTGTTGGATCTGCGGGTCATTGCCAATATCTGCGGCAGCGCCGGGGTCGAACAACTGCTGAAAAGCTTGGCGGCAACCCTGGCGCAACATGTCGACAGCCACGATTTGCTGGCCCGGCTCGGCGACGAGTCGTTCGCGATTTTGTTCAAGAACCGTCCCTCCGCGGAAGGCTTGGCGTTGGCGCGAAAGTTGGTGAAAGTGGTTAAAGACGCCCATTTCCAATGGCAGGAAAACAGCTTCTCGATCAGCGTCAGCCTGGGTTTGGTGCCGTTCGCGGCCGAATCCTACGACGTGCAGGAGTTGCTGCGCCGGGCCGATTCCGCCAGCATGTCGGCCGAACGCTCCGGGCCGAATAACGTAGTGGTGTTTTCCAGCGAAGACGAGAACTTGCGTTACCAGGAAAAGCTGCACGAATGGATCGGCCGGATCGACAAGGTTTTCGCCGAAAACCGCCTGTTCGGCCGCTGCCAGATGATCGCGGCCACCGATCCGCTTGCCGCCAACCACCTGCATTACGAAATCTTGCTCGGAGTCACCGGCGAAGACGGTAACGTGATCCCGCCCGACCATTTCATTCCGGCGGTGGAACGTTGCCAGCGCATGCCGGAAATCGACAAGTGGGTGGTCAATAACGTGTTCGACTGGATCGCCGGCAATCGGGAACTGTTCGATAAGATGGACGGCTTTTCGATCAATCTGTCCGGGCAGTCGATCAACAGCGAGGATTTTCTGGAATTTCTGAAATCGGCGTTGGCGGCAGGCAACGTACCTTGCGAAAAAATTACGTTCGAAATCACCGAAACCGTCGCGGCCGAGAACTTGGGTTTCACTAAAAAATTTATCGCTGCAATCAAACAGTTCGGCTGCACATTCTCGCTGGACGATTTCGGTTCCGGATATTCGTCCTATTCATACCTGAAAAATCTCAATGTCGATTATTTGAAAATAGACGGCGCCTTCGTCAAAGAGATACACAACAACAAAGCCGACGTTGCCATCGTCAAATCGATGAACGAAATTGCCCATTCGATGGGGCTGCGAACCATCGCGGAATATGTCGAGAACAACGAAATCCGCAGCGTGCTGAAGGAGATCGGCGTCGACTTTTGCCAAGGCTACGGCATCGAAAAGCCGATCCGTCTGGCGGAACTGAGCGAGAAGCTGCCGCCCAGCGAGTTGTTTTCGTTCGAAAACGTCGAATTCTGGGGATTCTGACCGCTGCCAACCCGGCAGGCTCCGGCTGCACCTCCACGTTCAGCCGGGGCCGGTGCTAACCTCATACCTTGAATTGCGATACGGCCTGTTCCAGTTCCTTGGCCAGATCGGTCAGCTCTATTCCGGCCTTCAACGACGCCCGCGCGGTATTGACGCCGGTCTCGGCAATTTCGGTGATTTTGACCACCGTACGGCCGACGTCGTCGGTCACCGCATTTTGTTGTTCGGCGGAGGTGGCGATTTGGGTATTCATCGTGTTGATCGTTGCGACGGACTGGGTGATCGCGCCCAGCACCTGCCCCGAAGCCTGCGCTTTCTCCACGCTCTGTTCGGCCAGCGTCCGGCTGGCATTCATCGCGACGACGGCTTGTTTGGAGCCGGATTGCAGTTTTTCGATCATGTTCTGGATTTCGCTGGTCGAAGACTGGGTACGGCTGGCCAGCGTGCGCACTTCGTCGGCCACCACGGCAAAGCCGCGGCCGTGCTCGCCGGCGCGGGCCGCTTCGATCGCCGCATTCAACGCCAGCAGGTTGGTTTGTTCCGAAACGCTGCGGATCACGTCCAAAATGCTGCTGATGTCGTTGACGTGGCCTTCCAGATTGCTGACCGTGCCGGCGGCATCGCCGATTTCGCGCGCCAGCGAATTGATCGAGCCGACTGCCTGTTGCACCACGGTTTGGCCGGCGCGGGCCTGGCGGTCGGTTTCGGCGGCGGTTGCGGCCGCTTGCGAGGCGTTGCGCGCTACCGCCTGTACCGCCGCCGCCATTTGCGTCATCGCCGACGCGACCTGTTCGATGTATTCCTTTTGCGACTGGGCGCCGGCCGAGTTGTTTTCCACCGCCCGCAACAGCACTTCGGCGTTGCGTTGCAAGGTTTGCGAGTAGCCGCTGACCTTGCCGACAATTTTGTGGATGCTTTCCGCGGCATGGTCGAAGTCCTGGGCCATGACGCCGATTTCGTCGCTGGGCGCGAAGCGGGTGCGGGCGGTCAGATTGCCGGTACCGAAGGCCTTGGCGAATTTGCTCAGCGCGTTGATCGAATTGACGATGCTGGGCGGCACGGTAATCGCCATGCCGACGCCGATGGCGATGCCCAGGATCAGGCAAACCACGATAATGGTATTGGCTTGGCCGACCAACGCTACGGTTTTGCCGGCAATTTCCTGGGCTTTGCTCCAGCCGTCCTGTTCCGCGGCGGCGGCCGATTGGCGGGCGCTGGCGGCGATTTGGTCCATTTTGGCGACGATTTGCTTCAGGCGGCTGTCGTTATCGATCCATTGCACCGCGGCGTTTTGGTATTTTGCCGTTTCCGCCCGGGCCTTCTCGATCCGTTCTTGTTCGGTCGGTTCTTGCGTCATTGCGGCCAGCTTGTCGTATAGGGCCATCAACGTCGGCAGTTCCTGCTGCATTTGTGGGTAGTACTGGCGGTTTTTGTAGAGCCGCTCTTCCTTCTCGTGTTGGATGATGGTTTGCGCCAGGGATTTGATCCGGTTGACCAAAATGTACTTCTGCACTTTGCCGTTCAATTCATTCTGGCCGGCGCCGTTGTCCAATAATTTGGCGTATTCGGTTTCTTGTTTTTCGGCAAAGGCGTCGGCTTCGGCCAGTACCGCTTTGCCGCTGTTGGCCATGGTGTCGACCGCCTGCCGGTTGTTTTTCAAGGCGGCGACGCCGCTGTCGTACAACTCGCGGAACTCCTTGACGTTGTTGCGTACCGATGCCGATTGTTGCAACAGGGCGCTGTCGGCGAAGCTGTTGCCGATGCGGTCGACCTGGTTCAGATTCTCGTCCATCGCGTTCAACACCTGCTTGGCGCGGCTGTAGGTTTCCTCGCGTTCGTAGAGTAGGTAGTTGAGCTGTTCTATCGTGGCGTCGTAGGCGCCGGCGTGCACGTCCACGGCCAGTTTGACCGCCGGTACCTTCCATTCGGCGATTTCGTCGATGCTGGAGCCCAACCTGCCGATGTAGATCCAGGCCAGCAAGCCGAATACGACCAAAATCAGGACCAGCGCCGAGAAGCTGGCGATCAATTTATTGCGAATGGTAAGTTGCATTTCAGGTTTCCTAAGATCGAACGCGCGGGCGTGCGGCGAGCCGAAACATTACGGCGGAGTCGGGCGATGGTCGGAGTTTAGACCAAAGTATTTAGTTTTGGCGTGTCTGCTGCGTTTGGCGGAGAAATGGATGCCGAAGCGGCCGGCGATGTCGGGCCGAATTTGCGGAATAGCGGAAAGGCTGGGCGGGAGGCCGATACGTCCATGTATCGGCCGGGTGTTGGCGGCGGCTTAAATCCAGCCGGAGTCGTCGCCGGTATCGTCAGCGTCGAGTTGGCCTAAATCGTCCAAGCCATAGTCGTTATGCTCGTCCGCCGTTGCCGCGGCGACGGCATCGTCGCCGTAATAGTTGTTGACTACGGTAGCTTCCGCCGGAGTTTCGTGGGTGGCTTGGGTCCACAGCGATTGTTCGTTGCCGCCGTGGTGGCCGCCCAGTAAGCTTTCGATGCCGTGGTACAGAAACGAGCCGGCCACGACGCCGGCTGCGGTGGTGGCAATGTTGCCCAGAAAGCTGGAGCCGGCGCCGAACGCGCTGGCTTGCGGCGGCATCGGTGCGTTGCGCGGAATTTGGTAATTGCCGGCGCCGGGTACGCCGCCGGCCGTTGGCGCTTGCGCCCACGGATCGTTGCTCAAAAATCCGCCGCGCGGGGCTGCGGCGGCGCTGGTTTGTAGCTGCTGTTGCAGGTCGGCGATCTGGCTTTTGGCGCTGTTTAACGCTTGTTCCAGCAGCATGGCCCGTTGCACCAACAGATAAGCGGCATCGGGTTGTTTGGCGACGCTGTCGGCAATCAACTGTGCCGCTTCTGCGTCTTTGGCGCCGACTCTGGCCTCAGCCAATTGCTTCAGGAACAGGTTGAGTTGGTCGCGTTCTTGAGGATTCATTCGAATGGCTCCGTTTTTGAGAATATTGGCCGCTTGGCGGTTGCGCAGCAGACCGTCGGCTCGGTTTAAAGGTTCCGCAACGATGTGAGGCAAGCTAGGCTGGTTTTCAACGGCAAAGGCTAGCGGCGCGGCGCGGAGCTGACGTCAGTTACGAACGCTGCCGGCGCGCTTCGCGCTCGGCGGCTTTTTCGGCGCGGATTTCGGCCAGCTCGGCCATTTCTGCGGCTATCATGTCCGGGGTTTCCAGGGTGATGCGGCCGATGGTGCCGGCGCGCAATTCGGTCAACAGCAGTTTGGCGGCTTTGTCCAGCTCGACGATGCCGCCGGCGCGCAGGCAACCGCGCTTGGCGCCTATCGCTTCCAGCAAGGCTTGCGCTTCCGCCGGCAAGGTTTCCAGTCGATAGCGTTGGCGCAGTGGCTCCGGATAAGCACGGCGCAGGTAATCCAGCGCATACAACGCAATGTCGGCGTGTTCGAATGCGGTGTCCTTGACGGCGCCGGTGGCGGCCAGCCGGTAGCCGCTGTGCCGGTTCTCGACGTTGGGCCACAGCACGCCCGGCGTATCGGACAGCACGATGTTTTTGCCCAGGTTGATGCGTTGCTGCTGTTTGGTCACGGCCGGCTCGTTGCCGGTTTTGGCAATGACTCTGCCGGCCAGCACGTTGATGATGGTCGATTTGCCGACGTTCGGAATGCCCATAATCATGGTTCGAATTACTTTGCCGGCGGCGGTTCTGTCCGGCAGCATTTTGCCGCACAAATCTATGATCTGTTTGATCTTGTCGGGCTGTTGCGTGGTTACCGCCAGGGTTTTCACCGCTTGCTCGCGCTCCAGATATTCCTGCCACTGTTTGGTTAGCTCGGGATCGGCCAGGTCGGTTTTGTTCAGTACCCGAATGCAGGGCTTGCCGCCGCGCAGCCTGGCCAGCATCGGGTTTTGGCTGCTGTAAGGGATACGGGCGTCGAGGATCTCGATCAACAGATCGATATCGGGCAATGCGTATTTGATCTCTTTGCTGGCCTTGTGCATATGGCCCGGGTACCACTGGATTTGCATGAGCGCTGGTCTGCTGTCGAAAACGGAATGCAATTGTAACGTACTCGCTACGCTGCGGCAGCGGCGCGGGGCGCTAATCCGGTCGCGGCGGTAGACGTTGTTTGTCCGGGTTTGCTACAATCTGCCGAATTTTTGGTGCTTTCGGCACATCTCAACCCCAGTCCTTCACAATCCTCCCGGAGAAAATTCTATGGCAATTAAAGTTGCAATTAACGGTTATGGCCGTATCGGTCGCAATGTTCTGCGCGCACTGTACGAAGCCGGTCGCACCAACGAAATCCAAGTGGTTGCGATCAACGATTTGGGCGATTCCAAAACCAATGCGCATTTGACCAAATACGATACCGTGCACGGTAAGTTCCCGTTCGATGTGACTGTGGATGGCGATTACATTGTGGTCAACGGCGACCGCATCCGGGTTTTCGCCGAGCGCGATCCTGCCAAATTGCCGTGGGGTGAGCTGGGTATCGACGTCGTGCACGAGTGCACCGGTTTCTTTACCAGCAAAGCCAAGGCTTCCGCGCACATCTCGGCCGGCGCCAAGAAAGTCATCATTTCCGCCCCGGGCGGTAACGATGTCGACGCCACCGTGGTTTACGGCGTTAACCACCAAACCCTGAAAGCGTCCGACACCGTCATTTCCAACGCGTCTTGCACCACTAACTGTCTGGCGCCGCTGGTCAAGCCGTTGATGGACACCATCGGCGTCGATCACGGTTTGATGACCACGATCCACTCGTACACCAACGACCAAGTGTTGACCGACGTTTATCACAGCGACTTGCACCGCGCCCGTTCCGCGACCCAATCCATGATCCCTACCAAAACCGGTGCCGCTGCCGCGGTAGGTTTGGTATTGCCGGAAATGAAAGGCAAACTGGACGGTTTTGCAATGCGCGTGCCGACCATCAACGTGTCTGTCGTGGATTTGTGCTTCCAAGCCTCGCGCAACACTACCAAAGAAGAAATCGACAGCATTCTGCGCGAAGCGGCCAACGGCTCGCTGAAAGGCATTCTGGCGATCAACGACGAGCCGTTGGTGTCTTCCGATTTCAACCACAACCCGCACTCTTCGATTTACGAAGCGGGCTTGACCAAAGTTACCGGCGGTAACTTCGTTAAAGTCTTGTCGTGGTACGACAACGAGTGGGGCTTCTCCAACCGTATGTTGGACACCACCGTTGCGCTGCATAACGCCAAATAAAGGGATTACATGCTGTTAAGAAGAACCAAAATCCTGGCGACGCTGGGACCCTCCACGGACAAGCCGGGCGTACTCGAGGAATTGTTCGACGCGGGTATTGACGTCGTCCGTTTGAATTTCTCGCACGGTTCGGCGCAGGACCATATCGACCGCGCCAACCGCGTGCGGGAACTGAGCAAGAAAACCGGCCGCAGGGTCGGTATTCTGGCCGACCTGCAAGGTCCTAAAATCCGGATCGAGCGTTTCAAGGAAAACAAAGTCTGGCTGGATGAAGGCCAGGATTTTGCCTTGGACATCAATCTCGGCAAGTACGACGGCGACCACACCCAGGTCGGCATCAGCTATGAGCCGTTGGCGCGCGAAGTCAAGCCCGGTACCCGTTTGTTGCTGGATGATGGTCGTGTCGTGTTGGACGTGGTCAACGTCGAAAACAATACCCGCGTCAATACCAAAGTGGTGGTCGGCGGCGACTTGTCCAACAATAAAGGTATCAACCTGCTGGGCGGCGGTTTGTCGGCAGCGGCGTTGACCGCGAAGGACAAGGAAGACATCAAAACCATCGCAGTGATTCAGGCCGATTACGTGGCGATTTCGTTCCCGCGTACTGCCGACGACATGCACGAAGCCCGTGCCTTGTTGGAAGCGGCCGGATCGTATGCCGGTTTGGTAGCGAAAATCGAGCGGGCCGAAGCGATGGACGTGATCGACGAGATCATCATGGCCTCCGACGCCATCATGGTGGCGCGCGGCGACTTGGGCGTGGAAATCGGCGACGCCAACTTGCCGGCCGCGCAAAAGCACTTGATCAAGCGTTCGCGCGAATTGAACCGGGCCGTGATTACTGCCACGCAAATGATGGAGTCGATGATCGAAAATCCGATCCCGACCCGTGCCGAGGTGTTCGACGTGGCCAACGCGATCGTCGACGGTACCGATGCCATCATGCTGTCGGCGGAAACCGCATCCGGCAAACATCCGGTGAAAACGGTGCAGGCCATGGTGCGCATCTGCTGGGAAACCGAAAAGCAGCCGAGCGTGACCCATTCTCACCACCGCATGACCGACAGCTTCTCGGCTATCGACGAAGCCATCGCGATGTCGGCGATGTACATGGCCAACCACACTAAGATCAGCGGTGTAGCGTCGTTGACCGAGTCCGGCTCGACCCCGTTGTGGATGTCCAGGATTAACTCCAACATCCCCATCTACGCGTTCAGCAGCCACGAAAAAACGCTGGGCCGGGTGACTTTGTACCGCGGCGTATTCCCGATTCCGTTCAGCCGCGAATCGATGGAAAAAGCCGAAGTCAACAAAGCCATCATCGACAAACTGCGTACCCGCGGTGTAGTCAATAAAGGCGATACCTACATCATCACCAAAGGCGACGCGACCGGCCACCAAGGCGGCACCAACTCGCTGAAAGTGGTCACCGTAGAAGACTAAGCGGTTTTGTCCAAACTAAGACGCGGCGCTCCGGCTTCGGCCGGGCGCCGCGTTTTTTGTTTGTGGGATGTGTAATTAGTAGGTTTGGATTTGGGTTTGCATGGATTGCGTGGCCGGCTGCAGCCGGCCAATAGCTGCCGTTGCGGTGCTACTTTAGTTAAGTCAGCTTTGTGGCATACAGCAGACCATGAGAGATTACGTAACTAACAGACAGACGGTAGAGCCAAGATATTTTTCGATAGATAAAAGAATTATTCCATCGAATAGCTAAGATTAGCCGTATCTTTAGTAGTCCAAAGTATAGGTAACCACAACAAAACCAGTCATTGACCAGCACCGTTAGTGCTTCTTGGGACATGAAATCGAAGCGCATGAGCCTATTCAAAGTCTTTAAATGCCTCTTGTCTGGCCTGCTTTTAATGGCATGTGATCAGCAACTTCCCGAAGATACTGCCCTGCAATATAGCCTAACGCCGCCAAAGTCTGCTCTTCCCATTTATCGTTTTGCCGTTCACCCGCTGCACAATCCGCAAAAACTCAGCGAGGCTTATCAGCCACTGATCGATTATCTAAATCAGCAATTGACCGACGGCCAATTGGAACTGGAAGCATCGCGCGATTATCAGGCGTACGAGCAGAAATTTCGTGCACGTGGCCCCGAGTTTTTACTACCCAATCCCTGGCAGACCCTGCAGGCAGAAAAAGTCGGCTACCACGTTATTGCGATGGCGGGCGACGCCGAGGATTTCAAAGGCATCTTTATCGTTCGACAGGACGGTGATATCAAGAAACCAACCGATCTGAAGGGTAAAGTGGTGAGCTACCCTTCATCCACAGCGCTGGCTGCCGCCATCATGCCGCAATATTTTCTACACCTGCAGGGTATCGATATCAACCATGACATTCAGAATATCTACGTCGGTTCGCAGGAGTCGGCCATCATGAATGTCTATCTGGGTAAATCAGCAGCGTGCGCCACTTGGCCGCCACCGTGGCGACTGTTTCAACAGAGTCATCCGAACGAAGCCGCTCAGTTAAAGATGATCTGGCAAACGCCTTCTCTGATCAATAACTCGGTCATGGTGCGTGACGATGTTCCGGAGGTCATCCGGGACAAAATAACAGCCTTACTGCTTGGATTGCGCCAGACAGATGAGGGCAAAGCCATACTTTCGAGTATGGAAATCGCCAACTTTTATGCGGCGGACGATGCCAGTTATGCCGTGGTGCAGAAGTACATCGAACGATTCGAAAAAGAAGTACGCCCCGTGGAAATACGCTAATGCTGAAAAAATTATGGCACCTTTTCTTCGGCAATCTGCGCAAACAGTTGATTTTCGGCATGACCTTGATTGTCGCTCTAATGATGGCAACGTTCATATGGGATATGACGCGCCGTCAGGAGATTGCTGAAATCGAGCAAAATGCTCTACAAGCAACGGCGCTTTCCCATAGTTTGGCCACATCGTCTGCGGTATGGGTTCTTTCGCGAGACTACAGCGGTTTGCAGGAAATCGTGCAGAGTACTTCAGCTTATCCCGCGGTGCTTTACGCCATCGTGCTTGACCTTGGTGGCCAAATATTGGCGCACAATGATAAAAGTAAAATTGGGATGTACTTGAGTGACTTGCCATCAAGTTCCGCTGCCCCAGAATTGCGACAAACAGTGGGCACGATAGACGTTTTAAGTCCCATCATTCTCGGTAAAAAACAGGTAGGCTGGGTGCGGATTGGGCTGGATCGCAAGCCATTCAAAGCCAGATTGATCGAGATAAAACGCAACGGCTTGCTGTACATCCTGGTATCGATCGGCATCAGCGCGGTTTTGGTTACGCTTGCCAGTCGTTTTTTGACGCGGCGGCTCTATGCTATCCAGAAAGTTGCCGATGCCGTGCAATCTGGCAGGCCTGACGTGCGTGTCGAGCTGTCGGGTAATGATGAAGCGGCCAAGCTTGCCAGACAGTTCAATCAGATGCTGGACAGTTTAAATCAACGGGAACAGCAACTCCGCTCCTTTTACGAATTAAATCTGGTGGGCTTGACCATTGTCTCGCCGGAAAAAGGCTGGATCCGCATCAATGATTGCCTATGCCGCATGCTGGAATATTCGGAGTCGGAATTGCGCGACATGACGTGGGCGCAATTGACGCATCCCGATGATTTTGCTGCCGATGAAGCCCAGTTCAATCGCATGCTGGCTAACGAAATTGATGGCTACAGCTTGGAAAAACGCTTTATCAGTCGTAGCGGGAAAAGCGTCCCCGTGCAATTAGTGGTGGGTTGTGTACGTAAACCTGATCGCAGTGTGGATTATGTTACGGCGATGGTGCAGGACATTACTGAGCGTAAACACTTCGAAAGTGAGATTCGTAATCTGGCATTTTACGATCCGCTGACAAACCTGCCGAATCGCCGCATGCTCAGCGATCGCCTCAAACAAGCCATCTCGTCGTGTGCACGTAACGGCAAAGTGGCTGCGTTGTTGTTTCTGGATCTCGATAATTTCAAGGCACTGAACGATACCCTGGGTCATGCTACGGGTGACCTGTTGCTGCAACAGGTTGCCCAGCGTCTTAGTGCGGCTGTACGCGAATGCGACACGGTTGCCCGCTTGGGTGGAGACGAGTTCGTGGTGATGCTGGAAAACTTGAGCGCTTATCCTATGGAGGCGATCAAACATGCGCAGTTGATCGCGAATAAGATCATAACGGCTCTTAATCAGTCGTATCAGTTGGATCAACATACATACAACAACACCCCTAGCATTGGGCTAGTCCTGTTCGACGGCAGTGAGCAATTGAGTCATGACGATCTGTTGAAACAAGCCGACATTGCCATGTACCAGGCTAAAAAAGCGGGGCGCAACAGTATTCGCTGCTTCGATCCGCGAATGCAGGAAAGCATCAATAATCGGGTTGCCTTAGAAGCTGACCTGCAACACGCTATTGACACCGGTCAATTCATTCTTCATTACCAAAGTCAGCTTGATCATTGCGGCAATATCATAGGTGCGGAAGCCTTGATTCGCTGGCAATGCGAGCAGCGGCATTTACTACTTCCCTCTGAATTCATCGAACTGGCTGAAGAAACCGGACTGATTCTGCCCATCGGTCAATGGGTTATCGATACCGCATGCAGAGTGATTATGAACTGGCAACAGTGTGAAAAGAAGCAACACCTGGTTTTGTCGGTCAACGTCAGCGCCAAACAATTTCAGCAAACCGAATTTGTCAGCGCGGTAAAGGCCGCTGTACAGAAACATGGTATTGATCCCGAACGGCTGAAACTGGAACTGACCGAAAGCATGTTACTGAGCGATATTGACGAGACCATCGCCAAGATGAAGGCATTGAGGGAAATTGGCGTCCGGTTCTCTTTGGACGACTTCGGTACTGGTTTCTCTTCCTTGCAATATCTGAAACGTCTGCCACTGGATCAACTTAAGATCGATAAATCATTTGTCCGCGACATTGCAGAAGATGCCAACGACCGGACCATTATTCGTACCATCATCGCCATGGCTCATACACTGAAGCTGGATGTGATTGCCGAAGGCGTCGAGACCGAAATGCAAAGACAGTTGTTAATCGATTATGGCTGTAATCATTTCCAGGGATACCTATTCAGCAAACCGCAGCCCATCGAACAGTTCGATGCTCAATTGCAGAAAAATTAACAGCCATTGAAGAAAGTACTTGGGATAGGCAATAGTTGAAATATGACCGTCGTTCGTTGTAGAAGGAATGGCTGCTAAAAGGAGCGCTGCAGACGATAGCCCTTAATAGGCGGAGACTGCTAAGGGTCGGTTGAACTCAGTGACGAACGGCAGCTTTCAGGTATCGGAATTCAATGACGGCTTTCGGGCTATGAATCTGAAGACCGGATAGTCGCTAGACGACCCCCAGCGGACCTTCAGTTTTTGGTCGAAGCAACGTCAGCATTCTGATTGGAGTTGCCGCTCAGGGCGGTGGCTAAATGCGAACTGCTCGGCCATTGCTGACGCGCCTTGATGAGATGAGCAATGGCTGATTTACACAAAATTCCAGACAAGCTCCGCCACAACAGTAAGAGAATCTTGGCGTTTGTTCGTGCCGGGCCGGGAGTTTTCGCCGACACTGCATTACGTTTGTTTGTAGTATATTAATTTCCGCAAGTTAATCCACGAATGCAAGGCTAATGTGAGGGTTTTGCAGTATCTACCGCATGCAACAGAGCAATTTCATGGCGTATCGTCCCTACTTCAAGCACGGAATCGAACAGATTCAAGCCTTGGTCGCCTCTTCACACGGTGACCTGAAGGCGCTGAAGGTAATTCAGTATGAGTTGGGCTTTCGAGACAGGCCGATAGCTCGGGTCCTAAAAGCTGAGGTTGATGACCTTGTCCACCGGCTATCGAATGGAACAGCTGTGCCTTCGGCTCGTCCTATTCCGCAGGCTCATCAGCCACCAAGAGTTACGCTACCCGAGCCGCCAGCCGCACCGCCTCCGCAGGCCGTACCTGACCGAGTAGTAGTTGAGTGCGCTAATTGCAAAACGCCAAATTTCGTCTCAACTCTTGAAGGTGTTGTGCAGCACCTTTCGTGCTCCGCCTGTAAGTCCGCGTACGAAGCCCAATTCAAATACGGTGTGATGCGCACTACATTCCAGGCCAAATCTACGACTGAGTCTGGCAGTGCCGGCATGAAATGGATTCTCATTGGCCTAGTTGTGCTGGTAATTATTGTGCTAATGGTCAAATAAGAAAGCTATCTGATGGACATTCAAAACGAACGCCTCGCCGCACTAATCGAGTTTGCGAAACAAACTGCGCTGCTGAAAAAGACGCCGCTGCATAATTTCTCGCAGCACAAGGATTTCACTCGCACGGAAGAGCGTATCAAGGGCTTGCCTGGTGTGACATTCAACTGCCAGGAAACGGAGTTTGATGAGGTTTGGCTTCGCTTGGACCGGCTGCACGAGACTCGTCCCCCCGTCCCAGATAGCAAGCTTCTCAACCTCTGGATTGACCTTCCTAGGGCACCGAATAAAGAGCCCAGCCTTAAGACTCACGCGGTAAGCCAATCCCTTATCGACATCGGAGCCTTGGTTGCTAGTCCAGCAGAGACTGTCGCAGAACGCGAAGTGACCAATGATAAGGTTGAGTCCATCGTTATTTCCTTGGATGACTTCCCGGACAGAGAGTTGCTAAAGGAGCAACTCAAGTCTTACGTTGAGGTTGTATGGCGCCCGTGGGCTGAACGCGAAAAAGAGGTTCGGAAAAGCATAGCGCTGTACTCCGAGCTGTTCATGCTCTCCCAGAAAATGCAGGGCAACCTCGTCGACTCCCAGCTCGAGTTGGTTTGGGGCGTCGGTGTGGCGCTCTGGACCTTGCCCTCGGGTGCTCTCGCTTATCCACTGCTGACCCAGCTCGTCGAGATTTCGCTCAACGAAACGACGATGGCGCTGGAAATCCGGCCTCGCTCGTCAGAGCCGCGGTTAGAAGTCGACATCTATGCGTCGATGGATAATCCAGGGGTGGCCAAGCTAGTCGAGACAAGTAAGAAGTTCTTTGAGTCGACGGGCGGTGTGCTTAATCCCTTCGAACCCAGCACCTTCGAGCCGCTTCTGCAGTCTGCTGCCACTTTCCTAGACGCATCCGGAACCTACTGGCCACCTCAAACCACCGCAGACGACCGAAGCCTTCCCAAGTCCACTGAGAGCCTGGTGGTCACGGATACCTGGGTGCTGCTGGCACGTCCGCGTACTAGCAACCTGCTGGTTCAAGACTTGGAACGCTTTGAGGCCAAGCTTGCCGCTGAAAACCTCGGCCCCTTGCCAGATGCCGTCTTGGCCCTTGTAACGGAGCCTTCGTCTGAGAACGAAGAAGTGACCCTCCCGCCATTTCGTGGGCTATCAGTGGTTAGTGGCAGTGGCACTGGGTCCGGGACTAGCCACGTTTCGGAACTTTACTTCCCAATGGCCTACAACGATGAGCAAGTCCAGATTATTCAGATGCTGGAAGCGCATGATGGCGTGGTAGTTCAGGGGCCACCAGGAACAGGTAAGACGCACACCATCGCGAACGTAATCTGCCACTACCTTGCTTTGGGAAAGCGAGTGCTGGTTACCTCGATGAAGGACCCGGCACTCACTGTCTTGCAGGAGAAGCTACCTGAGTCCATTCGGCCGCTAGCTATTAGTCTGCTGACCAGTGAAGCTGAGGGCATGAAGCAATTCGAATTCGCCTTCAACAAGATTGCTGCGGAGGTCACCCGAATCGACCGCTCAGTCTATCGTCGTGAAATCGAGCAAATCGACGGGCAAATTGACGCGCTACATGGACGCATTGCCAAGACGGATAAGGAAATTGCAAACTGGGCGAGTTTGAACCTGAACAAAGTACAGATTGACGATGAGTCCCTGACGCCTGTCGAGGTTGCTGAAGATGTTGCAGTCAACCGCAATGAGGTTTCGTGGTTCCCGGATGTCCTGACCATCGATTCCAGCCACAAGGCGCAGTTTGGGAATGCTGATATTTCTGCGTTGCGTGAAGCACGACTCGCCGTCGGACCCGACTTGGCGTACTTCGGCAAACGGGTTCCCCAGATTAGCGACTTTCCTGAAACGGGAAAGCTGTTGCAGGTTCATCAAGACCTGTCTCGGCTAAGTGAGTTGAAGGCTCAAGAGTCTGACGGCGTGGTTCCAAGCCTTGTCAGTACTACCCCGGAGACTGTTCAGGCTGCGATGACGGCCACCTCTAAGGTGTCGAACCTCAGGCTGTTGCTCCAGGAAATCGATAATGCACAGCAGGCCTGGACTGCTGGGTTGCAGCAATACCTGCGTCGCAGTTCAAAGAACGAAATCCTGGATTTGTTCCTGACTCTTAAGGATGAAATCCTTGCCGCGCTGGATACTCGGAAGCAGTTTTTGGCTAAACCGGTGACATTGTCTGACGGCTTCGAAGCCAACAACGAGTTGGTCGAGGCAGTCACCAATTTGTCGCAAGGTAAAAAGCCATTCGGGTTGGCTGGAATGTTCGGGAAAAGCGAGCAGAAGCGGGGCTTGGACGCGGTCGTAGTAGTGAGTGCCAAGCCTGCCTCCTCGGCGGAGTGGGAGCACGTACTTCAGTTCATCAAGTTCCAGCAGTTGAGCAAGGCACTACTTGTTCGTTGGAACACATTGGCGGATGAACTCTCACTTCCACGATTCGAACCGAAGCCAGAGCGCCTGGTTGCCGCCGGCATGGCAATAGACCTCTACAACAAGGTTGCAGCCAGCATTTCCGAAGAGTTGATGGTCGTTACGGCCGTGCAGCCGTTGCTGCCAACCTGGCCGAAAGCCGTTCAAACACCATACACCAAGGAGTTGCTTGCTGAGATTGAGGGTATTTTCCAACATCACCTGACACGTCATCGCCTTGCCGAGACCTGGGTGGTCAAGGAGTCCTTCCTGAAAGCGCTTTTTGGTTGCGAGGGTGCGATTACTGAGCAGCTGAGAGCGTTTCTGAACAAGCGCTTGGGAAGTCCGGAATGCACTGACAGTGATATTCAGGCTGAGTGGTCGAAGTTGATGGAAGAACTCCGTCGGGTCCACTTTTTGGCCGGAAGCCTTAAGACGATTTCTGACGTTACCCAGTTGATTGAGTCCTCGGGCGCCAAGCAATGGGCACTGAAGCTTCGCAGTGAGGCCCACCCGGGGGCTCATGATGCTTTGCTGCCGGACAATTGGAGTGAGGTATGGCGCCTGTGCAGGTTGGTCAGCTTTGTCGACAAGATTGATAGCCGTCACGAATTGAAGCGACTGTCGAAGCTGCGGATGGACCTAGAGCATGACCTAGCCAAGCTCTACCAGGATGCAGTCAACAAGCGGACTTGGCTCAAGCTCGCTGAAAACACTACGCATGACGTTAGGGCTGCGCTGGAGGCCTACCGTTCGGCCATCAAAAAGATTGGGAAAGGCACCGGCATCCGCGCCGGCCGTTACCGCCAAGACGCGCGATTTGCTGCTGAGCGGGCTAATGGTGCGATTCCTTGCTGGATTATGCCGCACTACCGCATCTGCGAGTCGTTGCCTGCCAGTTTCGGGTGCTTCGACCTAGTTATTATCGATGAGGCCTCTCAGTCGGACCTGACTGCATTGCCGGCCATTCTGCGTGCCAAAAAGGTACTGATTGTTGGTGACGACAAGCAGGTCTCGCCGGAGGGCGTTGGTCTTGAGGAAGAGAAAATCAGGAATCTGATGGTGCGCTTCCTTGCCAACCAAGTGGACATCTACCGGCCCCAGATGACCCCAGAACGGTCCATCTACGACTTGTTCAAGGTGGTGTTCGCCAAGAGCGCTGTGATGCTGCGGGAGCATTTCCGCTGCGTGGCGCCCATCATCGAGTATTCCAAGCGCGAGTTCTATAACCACGAACTCAAGCCATTACGGATGCCAAAGGCTTCAGAGCGCTTGGACCCGCCGCTTGTGGATGTTTACGTCACCGACGGATACCGCAACAAAGACATTAACCTGCCCGAAGCTCGCTTCATTGTTGATGAAATTCGGGCCATCGTTGAGAACCGCGCATTTGATGGGCGGACTATTGGTGTCGTATCCCTATTGGGTAACGAGCAGGCGCTCAAAGTCATGCAGATGCTTAATGATGAGCTTGGCGAGCAGGTCGTCACGCAATACAAAATCACCTGCGGGGATGCCCGTACCTTCCAAGGTAAGGAGCGGGACATCATGTTCTTGTCCATGGTTGCTTCACCTGGTCATGCGCACGCACAGACGCAAGATATGGTTGCACAACGCTTTAACGTCGCAGCTTCCAGAGCTCGAGACCGCATGTACCTTGTTCGCAGTATTCAAGCCGAGGAGTTGCGTCAGGCGGACCAATTGCGCTCAAAGCTCATTCAGCATTTCCAGGCGCCGTTCTTTCAGGACGAGGAACAGCTGGAGAATCTTCGTGAGCTCTGCGAGTCGCCCTTTGAACGGGAAGTCTTCGACATCCTGGTTGCTCGTGGTTACCGTGTGACTCCACAAGTTCCTGTCGGCTCGTACCGTATCGACATGGTTGTAGAAGGGGACGCTGACAGCCGCCTAGCAATCGAGTGCGATGGTGACCGGTATCACGGCCCTGACCAGTGGGACAGCGATATGCGCCGGCAGCGCATCCTGGAAAGAGCTGGTTGGAGATTTTGGCGCTGCTTTGCCTCAACCTTTGTGCTTCACAAGGATGACGTCGTTCGAGACCTCCTAGACACGCTTGCCGCACATGGTATTCAGCCTAGCAGTGTGGACGCTCCTGTCACCAGTATTCACGTTGAGTCGAGGAAGGTAGTGGCTTTCCCCCCGGAGCCGGGGGGGACAACTGATGACGTCGCTGACCAGGGGGTAAGTGAGGAGTCATTGGCCCCTTTGCTTGCATAGCAGGACCCGGAAATTCGGACGGGTGGATAAGTGATAGCCTTGCTCAACCGCAGGTCGCACGTACCGAGCGTGTCCGAAATTCCGAGCAAAGTAGCCGTTTATCACTGTGCTGTCGACAGTCATCTTCGGACGACGAGAGCGAATTGGCTATGCGGCAGTTTTCAGAGTCATTCAGACCTTCGAATGACAGCTTTGAAGAGTTGGTGACAGGCAGGTCTTGGCCGCTTGGTTGAGGTCGCCGAAGACTGCTTTGCAGTCCGCCCGTTCGTAGGAGATGATTTTCCTGACTGGCCGCTTTGGAGAAGCGCGATCGTCAAGTTTGGGTCGGTGGCCGCCGAATTACGCCAACTACCAGGTAGTTTGACCAGTATTCAAGCCGGCACAACCCGCTAAACCCTATCCAATTTGGCGTAGGCCAACATCAGCCACTTCAAACCGGCGTTGCGGAAGTTGATTTGCACTCGCTCCTGATCGCCTTCGCCTTCGGTTTGCAATACGACGCCTTCGCCGAATTTTTCGTGGCGGACGGTTTGGCCGAGTTTGAAGGTGCTGCCGCCCAAAGTTGCGGATACCGACGGCGCAGCGGCGGTAGGGCGGGTGACGTTGGCGCGCAAGCGGATTTCCTGTATCGATTCCTGCGGCAGTTCGCGCAGAAAACGCGAGGCCCGCGGGTAACTGTCCTTGCCGTACAGACGGCGCGATTCGGCGTGGGTCAAATACAATTGTTGCATGGCGCGGGTGATGCCGACGTAGCATAGCCGGCGTTCCTCCTGTAGCCGGCCGGGATCGTCCAGCGCCTGCTGGGACGGGAACAGGCCTTCTTCCAGGCCGACCAGAAACACCAGCTTGAATTCCAAACCCTTGGCGGAGTGCAGCGTCATCAGTTGCACGCAATCCTCATCGGCTTCGCCTTGCATTTCGCCGGCTTCCAACGCGGCGTGGGCCAGAAACATGTCCAGCTCCGACAGGTTTTCCGCATTCTCGCGGTCGTAGTCGAACAAGCGGGCAGCATTGACCAGCTCTTCCAGGTTTTCCACCCGGGCTTCGCCCTTGTCCTGTTTTTCCTTTTTATACAGTTCGATCAGGCCGCTGGCTTCGACGACGTGCTTGACGGTCTCGTGCAAATTGAAACCTTGGGTGGCCGTTCCTAGTTCCAGAACCAGATTCATGAAGCCGCGTAGCGCGTTGGCGGCGCGGGCCGGCAACTGGCTTTGCTCCAGCATGGCCTGCGCCGCCTGCCACAGCGAAAGTTGCTGTTGGCGGGCCAGAATGCGCATGTCGTCCAGGGTTTTGGCGCCGATGCCGCGGGTCGGTGTGTTGACCACGCGCTCGAACGAGGCGTCGTCGTGCGGGTTGCTGGACAGGCGCAGATAGGCGAGGGCGTTTTTGATCTCCATCCGTTCGAAAAAACGCAAACCGCCGTAAACCCGGTATGGCGTCGCGGTGGTCATCAGCCGTTCTTCGAACTGGCGGGATTGGGCGTTGGAGCGGTACAAAATCGCGGTCTCGCTGCGCAAACCGCCGTCGCGCACCCATTGCCGGATTTTTTCGACGACGAAATAGGCTTCGTCCTGTTCGTTGAAGGCCGAATACAAGGCGATGGCGTGGCCGTCGCCGGCGTCGGTCCACAGCTCTTTGCCCATCCGGTTGTCGTTGTTGGCGATCAGGGTGTTGGCCGCCTTCAGGATGTGGCCGCTGGAACGGTAATTCTGTTCCAGGCGAATCACGCCGTGTTGCGGATAGTGTTTTTGGAAGGCGTAGATATTCTCGATTTTGGCGCCGCGCCAGCCGTAAATCGATTGGTCGTCGTCGCCGACGACGAACAGGTTGTTGTTGCCTTCGGTCAATAGCCGCAACCAAGCGTATTGGATAGTGTTGGTGTCCTGGAATTCGTCGACGTGAACCTGCTGGAAGCGCTCGCGGTAAAAACTCAGCAGGTCGGCGTTGTCGCGCAGCAATTCGTGGGCGCGCAGCAGCAGTTCGGCAAAATCGACCAGGCCGGAGCGGTCGCACAGTTCTTCATATGCCAGATAGATCTGGCGCATCTGTCGCAGGTAAAAATCGCCGCTGTCCTGCATGTGGCGGGCGCGGATGCCTTCGTCCTTTTGCGCATTGATGAACCATTGCGCTTGTTTCGGCGGCCATTTGCTGTCATCCAGGTTCAGACTCTTGACCAGGCGTTTGACGATGCGCAATTGGTCGTCGCTGTCCATCACCTGAAACGTTTCCGGCAGTTTGGCTTGCTTGGCGTGTTGCCTAAGCAAACGGTGGGCCAGGCCGTGAAAGGTGCCGATCCACATCGAGCGGGCGGAGGTGTTCAACAAGTCCTCGATCCGGCCGCGCATCTCGTTGGCAGCCTTGTTGGTAAAGGTTACGGCCAGGATGTGGTAAGGCGAGACGTGGTTGACTTTGATATGCCAGGCGATGCGGTGCACCAGCACCCGGGTTTTGCCGCTACCGGCGCCGGCCAGTACCAGCATGGCTTGGGAAGGGGCCGAAACGGCCAGGCGTTGCTGGTCGTTTAACGGGGCAATCAGAGAAGAGGCATCCATTTTTTATAGCTTGCAGAATTCGGGGAGCTGTGTATATTTGCTTGCCTTTTAAGGGAAAGCCTTGCGTCAGGACTAAATAAATACAACACAGAGAGGATTGGAAATGAGCTTCGATTATAAACGTTTGGTCAAGTTTGAGCACAATATCGGCGATAAAGACAAAAAAGTGCGCATGGTTTCGGGAGTGGTTTTGCTGAGCGTGTCGTTGTTTACCGCCAGCGTTCTAATGCTGCTGGTCGGTTTGGCGTTGGTCGCGACCAGTTATTCCGGCTGGTGCCCGGCCTATTCGGGTTTCGGCAAAAACACGCTGAGCGGCGGTTTTGCTGCTAGCGATGCCAATGCCGGCGGCGACAGCCACTAAATATTCGGTTAGCGTCTGAATCCGCGATAGCGCGGATTCAGTTGTTGCAATATTACCGGTGTTTCTCGTACTCGCCCTCGATGACCGACCGATCGCGTTGGGATTGCCGGAATATCGAACCGGTCTGGCTGCCGGACAAATGCCGTTCGATCAGATAATCGGCTATTTTTCGGCGAAGCGCCGGAATCAAGCAGGCGAAACCGAACAAATCGGTGAAAAATCCCGGCGTCAGCAGTAAGGCGCCGCCTACCAACAATATCGGACCTTCAACCATTTCGTAAGCCGGAATTTCCCCTTGCCGCAAACCGTTCTGTAACCGGTTCCAGGTTGCAAAGCCCTGGCGGCGCAATAGCCAGGCACCCAGTGTCGCAGTGAATACCACCAAAAACACGGTCGGAAACGCGCCGATGACGCTGCCGACCTGCAACAGCAGGTAAATCTCCACAAACGGTACGATCAGAAAGGTCAGAAACAGGGCTTGCATGGTTTTCATGATGGGCTTGCCGGGAAAAAGCGGCTAATACTAAGAGCATCCCAGTAGAAATTCCAGGATAATATCGCGATGTACCAATTGATACTCTGTACCTGTCCCGATGCGGATTGCGCCGAAAGTTTGGCCAACGCACTGATTGCCGAAAAGCTGGCGGCTTGCGTCAATATCCTGCCCGGCGTCCGTTCCGTATACGAGTGGCAGGGTCAAATAGAAACCGCTCAGGAACATTTGCTGTTGATCAAGAGTCGGCAGGACCGTTATCCGGCCATCGAAGCGGCCGTGAAGCAACTCCACCCCTACGACGTTCCGGAAATTATCGCGCTCGGCATCGAACGCGGTTCCCAGGATTATTTGCAATGGATAAATTCATGTTTTACTGGCGCCTGATTTTTTTCTGCGTTTTCGTTTCGTTTGCGCCGCTGGCGGCGGCTGTGGACGAACAGGATTTTTTGCCGGCGGAGCAGGCGTTTAAGCTGTCCGCCAACGCACTATCGGCAACCAGCGTCGAACTGAACTGGGACATCGCCGACGGTTACCACCTTTATCGGGACAAGACCAAGTTTCAAGCGCAGACCGAATCTATCGGCCTGGGCCAGGCCCAGTTGCCCGACGGCGCCAGCGAGCACGATCCGAGTCTGGGCGACGTTGTGGTTTACCGCAAGTCGTTGCGGGTCGTGCTGCCGCTGGTGAACGACAAGGCTTTGCCGCAGCTCAAGCTGCTGGTGAAATACCAGGGCTGTGCCGACGCCGGCGTTTGTTATCCGCCGCAAAAGGTGGTGCTGGATATCGATTTACCGGCGCCGGCGGCCGCGCCGGCACCCAGCGGCGACGCCTTGCAGCAATTCGTCAAAGGTCTGAAGGGCTTGACGCCCGGCCTGTTCTCCGCGGATTTATTGCCGCCCGAGCAGGCGTTTCAATTTTTTGCCAGCGTCAAAGATGCCCATACTGTCCAGGCCACTTGGCAGATCGCCGACGGTTATTATCTTTACAAGGATAAATTGTCGTTGGCTTTGCAGCCGCCGGCTGCGGCTCAGTTGGGTAAATTGCCGCTGCCTGCAGGCGAGGCCTACCACGATGCCGAATTCGGTCAGGTACAAATCTACCGGAACCAGGTGAACGTCGAGGTGCCTCTGGTGCGCGGCCAGTCCGCGGCCGAAACCGTCACGCTGTTGGCGAAATTTCAGGGTTGCGCAGACCGCGGCGTCTGTTATCCGCCGATGCAGCAGACGGTCGGCTTGGAATTGCCGGAGGCAGGGGCGTTACCCGCTAAGCCTGCGGCGGCCAATCCGTCGGAATCGGAGCAGGACCGGATTGTGGACGCATTGCGCCACGACAGCCTGGCTTTGACCTTGCTGAGCTTTTTCGGCTTCGGCTTGCTGCTGGCCTTTACCCCGTGCGTGTTTCCGATGATTCCGATTTTGTCGGGTATCATCGTCGGCCACGGCCATCAGGTCGGCGTCCGCAAAGGCTTTTTGTTGTCGCTGAGTTACGTGCTGGCTTCGGCATTGATGTATACCGCATTCGGCGTTCTGGCGGCGTTGTTCGGCAGCAATTTGCAGGCGACGTTTCAGGAGCCTTGGGTCATCGCGGCCTTCTCCGGTTTGTTCGTGCTGCTGGCCTTGTCGATGTTCGGTTTTTACGATTTGGAAATGCCCAAGTCGATTCAGGCGGTGGTACACCGCTCCAGCGATCGCCACCGCGACGGTTCCTACTGGGGGGCTGCGATCATGGGGGCTTTGTCGTCGCTGATCGTCGGTCCATGCGTGGCGGCGCCATTGGCGGCGGCATTGATTTACATCGGCCAGACCGGCGATGCGGTGCTGGGCGGGGCGGCCCTGTTTGCGATGGGTTTAGGCATGGGGGCGCCGTTGTTGTTGCTCGGTGCGTCGGCCGGCAAATTGTTACCTAAATCCGGCAACTGGTTGAATTCGACCAAGGCGGTGTTCGGCGTCGTGATGCTGGCGGTGGCGGTGTGGATGTTGTCGCGCATCCTGCCGGGCCACGTTGTCATGCTGCTGTGGGCGCTGTTGCTGGTGGTTCCGGCCGTTTACCTGGGCGCGCTCGAGCCGTTGCCGGCAGCCGCAGGCGGTTGGCGCAAGCTGTGGAAGGGTTTGGGCTTGGTCATGCTGGTGTTCGGCGTGTTGCAATTGATCGGCCTTAGTGCCGGCAATTCCAATCCGTTGCAGCCGCTGCAAGGCCTGGCCGGCGGTGGCGGCGCGAAACCCGAGCAAGAGGGTCTTCGTTTCGAACGGGTGGCGAACCTGCAGGAACTGGAGCAACGGATTCGGCAGGCTGCAGCTAGCGGCCGCAGTGTGATGTTGGATTTTTATGCGGATTGGTGCATTTCCTGTAAGGAGATGGAGGCTTATACCTTTACCGATCCGGGCGTCAAACAAAGGCTGGCCAACACCGTGTTACTGCAGGCCGATGTGACTGGAAATAACGAAGCCGACCAAGCCTTGCTGAAACGCTTCGATTTGATCGGGCCGCCGGGCATTATTTTCTTTGGTCCGGATGGCGTCGAGCGTAGGGGCATGCGCGTGATCGGCTATCAGGATGCCGCTACTTTTTTGAACACTTTGCAGCAACTATGAATCGGAAAATATTGGTTTTTTGTTTGGTCGCGTTAATTGCCGCCGCCGCGGGTATCGCGTTTTACGGGTACCGGGAGCAGGCGCCGGCCACAATCGAGTCGGGGCCGGAGTTGAATTTCACCCTACCGGATTTACAGAATGTGCCGCAGCCGATTGCGCAATGGCGCGGCAAGATTTTGCTGGTCAACTTTTGGGCTACCTGGTGTCCGCCCTGTTTGAAAGAGATCCCCGAATTCGTCAAGTTGCAGGCCGAATATCAAGACCGCGGCGTGCAATTTGTCGGTATTGCTCTGGAAGACAAACAGCCGGTTCAGGATTACCAGAGTCGGATGAAGGTCAATTACCCGCTGCTGATCGGCGGCGAGGATGCGGCGATACTGGCGCAACGATTGGGTAACGTGATCAATACCGTCCCGTTTACCGTGATTGTCGATCAGCAAGGCAAAATCGTGCATCGCCAATTGGGCGAATTGTCCAGGGAAAAAATCCTGGAAGTCGTTGAGCCGCTGCTTAAGGCCAACTGACGCGAAATGCAGGCAAAACGTCGCGAAATCGGTTTATCTGGACAAAAACCTTCGAATTAGGCAGAATTTCGCTTTATTTGATACTTTCTCGTTCGATATTTTCATGGCGACCCTTACCGTTCTGAACGGACCCAATTTGAATATGTTAGGCGTTCGGGAGCCGGGGTTATACGGCAGCAAGACTTTGCAGGACATCCAGCACAGCGTCGAACGTTTGGCGCAGTCTTTGGGCCACACCCTTGATTTTTGGCAGAGCAATGCCGAACACGAAATCGTCGAACGGATTCATCAAGCTTACCGGCAAGGCGTCGACTTCATCATCATCAATCCTGCCGCGTTTACCCATACCAGCGTGGCGATTCGCGATGCCCTGCTGGCTACCAAGATTGCATTCATAGAAGTTCATTTATCGAACGTGCATGCCCGCGAGCCTTTCAGAAGACATTCTTATTTTTCGGATATCGCTGTCGGCGTTATCTGCGGATTAGGGGCTAACGGTTACGAATTGGCTGTGCAAGCCGCTCATCAGTTATTACAAGAGAGAACTCAGAACGATGGATATTAGAAAAATAAAAAAATTAATCGATCTTATCGAAGAATCCGATATTGCTGAGATAGAAATTAGCGAGGGTGAGGAGTCGGTTCGTATCAGCCGCTATTCGGCTGCTGCGCCGATGCAATATGCGGCTCCTGCACCGGTAGCTGCCGCAGCGGCTCCGACCGCAGCGGGTCCAGCCGCGGCGCCGGCCGAAGAGAGAATCAGCGGCCATGCGGTGAAGTCGCCGATGGTCGGCACGTTCTACCGTTCCGCTTCGCCGGGATCGGCGGCGTTCGTCGAAGTCGGCCAAAGCGTCAGCGTCGGCCAAACCCTGTGCATCATCGAAGCGATGAAAATTCTGAACCAGATCGAAGCCGACAAAAGCGGCAAAATCAAGCAGATTCTGGTTGAGAACGGCCATCCGGTCGAATACGGCCAGCCTTTGTTCATTATCGAATAACCTATCCCGGGGCTTGGCTTATGTTTGAAAAAATTGTTATCGCCAACCGCGGCGAGATTGCGCTGCGTATTTTGCGCGCCTGCCGCGAGCTGGGTATCAAAACCGTGGCCGTCTATTCTGAAGCCGACCGCGACTTGAAACATGTGCGATTGGCCGACGAAGCGGTTTGTATCGGTCCGGCGGCCTCATCCGGCAGCTACTTGAATATCCCGGCCATCATCAGTGCCGCCGAAGTCACCGATGCCGAAGCGATTCATCCCGGTTACGGTTTTTTGTCGGAGAACGCCGATTTCTCGGAAAAAGTCAGTCAAAGCGGATTCGTCTTCATCGGCCCGAAACCGGATACGATTCGAATGATGGGCGACAAAATTGCGGCGAAAAAAGCCATGTTGGCAGCTGGAATTCCTTGCGTGCCCGGTAACGGCGATCCGTTGAGCGACGACGATGAAGCCAATTTGAAATTGGCCAAGGAAATCGGTTATCCGGTCATTATCAAAGCCGCCGGCGGCGGCGGCGGCCGGGGCATGCGGACCGTGCATACCGAAAGCGTGTTGCTGAATGCGATAGCGATGACCAAGGCCGAAGCCGGCACCGCGTTCGGCAATAGCACTGTTTACATGGAAAAGTTTTTGGAAGACCCGCGGCATATCGAGTTTCAGGTACTGGCGGATTCTCACGGTAATGCAATCCACCTTGGAGAGCGCGATTGTTCGATGCAGCGCCGCCACCAGAAGGTGGTCGAAGAAGCACCGGCGCCGGGAATCACCGAAGAGCAGCGTAAGCAAATGGGCGAGCGTTGTGCCCAGGCATGCCGCGAAATCGGCTATTTGGGTGCCGGGACTTTCGAGTTTCTGTACGAGAAAGGCCAGTTTTATTTCATCGAGATGAATACTCGGGTGCAAGTCGAGCATCCGGTCACCGAGATGATTACCGGCTTCGATATCGTCAAGGAGCAGTTGCGCATAGCTGCCGGCGCAGCGTTATCGATTACTCAGGAGCAGGTCACCTTTACCGGACATGCTATCGAGTGCCGCTTGAACGCCGAAGATCCGAAAACCTTCATGCCCAGTCCCGGCCTGATCGAGCAGTTCCATATGCCGGGCGGGCCCGGCATTCGTTGCGAAACCCACATTTACAACGGCTATCGGGTGCCGCCGTATTACGACTCGATGATCGGTAAACTGATCGCGCACGGCGACGACAGGGCCAGTGCAATCGCCCGGATGAAAACGGCGCTGAGCGAAATGGTGATAGACGGCATCAAAACCAATATTCCGCTGCAGCAAAGCATCATGGCCGACGCGGCGTTCGCCCAGGGCGGGCAAAATATTCATTACTTGGAAAAAAAGCTGGGCATGCATTAGGCGCAAATCGGCCGAGGCGAGCTCACGCTCTTTTTTCTCCAGTCAGGGCTTGTTATGGCATGGCATCAGCTTTCCGTAGTCACCGACGAAACTACCGCTCCGGAAATTTCGGACTTCTTTTCCGAGTTGGGAGCGGTCTCGGTAACGTATAGCGATGCGGAGGACGAGCCGGTCTACGAGCCGGCTATCGACCAAACCAAGGTTTGGAACCGTACCCGCGTCACGGCGTTGTTCGAATTGGACACGGATCCGGATATCGTGCAGGCCTTGTTGTTCAATCAATTCATCGGCCAGCCTTTGCAGGAGTGGTCCGCCGAAGTGTTGCAGGACCAAGCCTGGGAAAGGGCTTGGATGGAACATTTTCAGCCGATGAAGTTCGGCGGCAAGCTATGGATTTGTCCCAGCGGACAGGAACGGGCGGAACCGGATACGGTATGCATGACATTGGATCCGGGCTTGGCTTTCGGAACCGGTACCCATCCGACCACTGCGCTATGTCTGGAATGGTTGGCCAGCCACGACGCCACCGGCAAAGTTTTGATCGATTTCGGCTGCGGTTCCGGCATATTGGCAGTTGCCGGCTTGTTGCTCGGCGCCGGATACGCCCACGCCATCGATATCGATCCGCAGGCACTGACTGCCAGCCGATACAATGCCGAAAAAAATGGGGTGCAAGAACGCATCAGTTATTACCTGCCAGAACAGTTCTCGGCCTTGGCCGCCGATGTGGTGCTCGCCAATATTCTGGCTAAACCCTTGATCGAATTGGCGCCGGCCATCGCCGAACTGGTCAAACCCGGCGGCAAGCTGGTTTTGTCTGGAATTTTGAACGAACAGGCCGCGGCTGTGGCCGACGCCTACCGTGCGCTCGGTCTGTCGGTGGCGGCTCCGGTGAGCCGGGAAGACTGGTGCCGGTTGGATGCGCTTAAGCCGGCCTGACGCATGTTCAGCCGTTGTCCGCATTGCGACGCCCGGCAGACAGTAACTGTCGGCCAGTTGCGTCGGCAACGCGGATTGCTGGCCTGCCGGGCCTGTGGCCAGCGTTTCGACGGTCTGGCAAGTTTAAGCGAAGATGGCAGCTTGGTTTCGGACTGCCCTTCCGAATCTGATGTGGGGATTGCCAAGCAAGATTGGCCAAGTTCCAGGTTTTGGGGTTGGGCTAGCGCAATGGCGTTCGCTGTACTGGTCGGGCAAGTTTTTTATTTCGAAGGCGAGGAGCTATACCGCTCGCCTAGTGTTGCCAAAAATTGGCAGCGACTGTGCCTAATGGTCGGCTGCCAGCCGCCCAGTTATCAAAACGCGCATGAGCTCTCGGTATCGCATGCCGATTTAACGCGGCAAGCCGATAGTAGTTACGTTTTTAGCGCGGCAATCACCAATCATGCCGCTTTCCCGCAGGCTGAAGCGGTGTTAAGGCTGACTCTGTTGGGATTTAACGGCCAAGCCATAGCGGAGCGGTTTTTTTCATTACCGCAACTGGCGGGGAGCGCTGTGCTGCAGCCGGACCAGACATTGCCGATTCGATTGCATATCGCCGCACCTGCGGCTCAGGTAGGCGGGTATGTTTTCCAGTTATCGTAAATAAGCATGAATTATCCCGAACTGTTTCTGAAAAAGAACGAAGACAAACGTTTGCGCCAAGGCCATTTATGGGTGTTCAGTAATGAGGTCGATTGCCGGCGTTCGCCGCTGGAGCGGTTTGCCCCGGGCGATTTGGCCACGCTGTGCGATGCCGACGCCAAGGTGATCGGCGTAGCCTACGTTAACCCCAACGCTTTGATCTGCTCGCGGTTGTTGACCCGTAAAAGCAATCTGAAAATCGGCGAGAGTTTTTTCAGAAGCCGGCTGAATCAGGCGCTGGGTTTACGCCAGCGCTTATTCGACAAGCCGTTTTACCGCTGGGTGTTTGGCGAAAGCGACGGCCTGCCGGGTTTGGTGGTAGACCGTTTCGGTGCGGTGTTGTCGGTACAGATCACGACGGCCGGCATGGAGCGGCATAAGGATTTATTGGTCAAGGTGCTATGCGAATTGGTGGAGCCGACTGCGGTATTGTTAAAAAACGATACCGGCCAACGCCAGCTCGAAAATTTGTCGTTGGTGCCGGAGTTGGTATTTGGCGAATTGCCGGAGCGTCTGGAGGTGGTAGAAAACGGTACCCGATTTTTGGTGAATATCGCCGAGGGCCAAAAGACGGGCTGGTTCTACGACCACCGGGAAAACCGGGCCAGGTTGGCAAAATTGGTACGTGGCATGCGGGTACTGGATTTATTTAGTTATGCCGGGGCTTGGGGTATCCCGGCTGCACTAGGCGGAGCGGCGGAAGTTTGCTGCGTCGATAGTTCCGAAAGTGCGTTGAGCCTGGCTCAAGCCAGCGCCGAGTTAAACGGCGTTGCCGGCACAATGCGGTTCGAACGTAGCGATGTATTCGAGTTTTTGAAACAGGCTCGGGAGCGGCGCGAGCAGTTCGACGTGGTCATATTGGACCCACCGGCGCTGATAAAGCGAAAAAAAGATTTCAAGTCCGGTTATGAAGCGTATCGGCGCTTGAACCATTTGGCGTTGCAGGTCTTGTCGAGCAGCGGTATTTTGGTTTCGGCATCCTGCTCGCACCATTTGAGCCGGGAAAATCTGCAGGAAATTTTACGCTCGTCGGCACGCCATATCGATCGCCATTTGCTGTTATTTGCCGGCGGCGGCCAGGGGCCGGACCATCCGATACATCCGGCAATGGCCGAAACCGAATACTTGAAAGCGTTCTTCTGCGCAGTTAGCCCAACTATCTGACCTCATGCCGATGCGAAATTACGGCTGCGATTTGTGCGGCCAGCCGGTATTGATTGCAGGATTTAAGTTGAGCACCGTGCAAGGCCCGAAAAAATTCTGTTGCGAAGGCTGTCGCAGCATTTTTCAATTGCTCAATGCCGAGCAAATAATAATAACGACATCAGAGGAGAAACAAACATGAACACCCAAGGGGGCGTAAAAGCCTGCGAATCGTGCACAGACCGCGTCAATATCGGATGCAATCATAAACGGATGCCGGTGCTGTCCAGGGCCGTCGGTTTATTGTTTATCTACTTGCCGATTCTGACTTTACCGTTTGTCATTACCAGCGCTTACCTGACTTACTTCAGTCTGAAATTGGTCGGCGCACAAAACGTCAAAACCTGGGGCGATTTTTTGCCGGCCAGATCCAGCCATCGTTACGACCTGAAAAGCCAAATTACGATGGACGGTTCGTTCAAGTTGAGTATGTCGCAATCCAAATTGTTTTGGATTTTAAATTGCACTTGGTATTGCCCTTACAGCGTCGGTTTGTTTGAATGGCATGCCTACATGGTAAAAGTGGTGGAGAATTGGTGGTGTCCGTTTACCCACGATCGTAAAAACAGTTACACCCAAGGCGCCATCGATCAGTCTTTTTGGCATATTTATCCGGAAGAGAAAGCCAAGTTGCACGAAGAAGATAAAAACAATCCGATTTTTACGGCAGATCCCGAAGCCTAATCGTCGCGCGATTGTCACAGAGCTTTAATCCGGTCCAGGGATAATGGCGGGTCGGGCGGGTGACTCAGTTCAGCAGTTTTCGGTAGTTGATCGGTATAGGGTGAGCAGCCCGGTTAAAGCATTAACCGCAAGTTCTTATTTATCACGGAATCTAAAATCCAATTCTTATTTTCGGCACGGAATGAATACAGAGAATACGAGAGCGGCCGTCATTTGGTCATTTTGGGGAGCAGCTTTCCTGCTGCTGTGTTTAGTTTTCCGGGATAGCTTGGCCGAAATGGTTGGGACCTGGATTGGTTTAGAGGAATACAGCCACGGCTTTTTTATCCCCTGCATCACGGTTTATCTGATCTGGATGCGGCGCAGCGAACTGAGTGTGGCGCCAAGTTTCAAGGAGTCGGTTCCCGGCTTGGTTATCATTGTTACCGGTCTGCTGATTTTTATCCTGGGCGGTCTGGCGACAATCAGGACGATGGAGCAATACGCGTTTTTGGTTGTATTGACCGGAATGTTTGCATGTGCATTCGGGCTGAAAGGTTTAAAGACCGCCTCTGTACCGTTATTGTTTTTGGTTTTCATGGTGCCTTTTCCGGCATTCATTCTGAATAACCTGTCATCGAAATTGCAGTTGATTTCGTCCTGGCTCGGTGTCGAATTTATCCGGGCTTGCGACATCATGGTCTACCTGGAAGGCAATGTCATCGATTTGGGCAACTATAAGTTGCAGGTGGTCGATGCCTGCAGCGGCCTGCGTTATTTGTTCCCTCTAGCGAGCTTGGCGTTCTTATGCGCTTATTTATTTAAAGGGCCGTTCTGGCAGAAGTTGTTGATCTTTTTGTCGGCCATGCCCTTGACCATCTTCATGAATAGCTTTCGCATCGGTGTGATCGGCGTGTTGGTCGACAATTGGGGGACCGAGATGGCGGAAGGTTTTCTCCACGATTTTGAGGGTTGGGCCGTATTTTTGCTATGTATGGCGCTATTGTTCATAGAAATGTGGATTTTCAGCCGGATCAGCGGTAGAAAGTTGGCATTTAGTGAATTGGTGCAAATTCCCGATGATTGGGGGCGCGCCCCGGTTACCGGGTTTTCCGCGGGGAGATTAAACCGCTCGGTATATGCCGTCTTAGTGTTGTTAATTGCAGGAGCCGGTGTTTCCGAAATGTCCAAGGGGCGTGAAGATGTAATACCGCAGCGCAAAGCCTTTTTAAATTTCCCGACCAAGCTGGGCAATTGGCAGGGACGTAACGACTATTTGAGCCAGTTCTATTTGAACGAATTGAAGTTGACCGATTACGTAATCGTCAATTTCAATCAGCCGGGTACCCAGAACGGCGTCAATTTTTACAGCGCCTATTATCAATCTCAGCGCAAAGGTGCTGCAGTACATTCGCCGCGCAGTTGTATTCCGGGCGACGGATGGCAGATTATCAGCTACGGCCAACAGGAGTTTCCTGAGTTTACGTTAGACGGCCATTCGCTTGAGCTGAACCGCGCCGTCATTCAAAAAGGCGAGAGCCGGCAATTGGTGTATTTCTGGTTTCAACAGCGCGGTAGAACGATAACCAATGAATACATGGTCAAATGGTACTTATTTTACGATGCTATTATGATGAATCGGACGGATGGCGCGTTGGTGCGTCTAGTCACGCCGGTCGATAAGTCTGAAGACATCGCGCTGGCTGATAAGCGCTTACAGAGTTTTTTGCGCGACTTATTGCCTGAATTAGGAAATTATTTGCCCGGGAAAACGATAGTTCCCGCGGGCAATGTTTTATCGGCAGGTTAACTGCGGGGATATTGACGGATCTGTTCAAGGCAACCGATCTTGAATCCAACTTTTCAAATTTTGTCCTACACAAAAGGAGCTTAAGGTGAGCACTAAAAAGGCATTGATCACAGGGATAACCGGCCAAGATGGATCGTATCTTGCTGAGTTTTTATTGGAAAAAGGTTACGAGGTGCACGGCATCAAGCGGCGCTCCTCGCTTTTTAATACCGAGCGTGTCGACCATATCTACCAAGATCCGCATATCAAAGATCCGCGGTTTTTTTTGCATTATGGGGATTTGACCGACAGCTCGAATTTGACTCGGATTCTCAGCGAGATCCGCCCGGACGAGGTTTATAACTTGGGCGCGATGAGCCATGTGGCGGTATCGTTCGAATCGCCCGAGTACACTGCCGATGTAGATGCGATAGGTACGCTACGGTTGTTGGAGGCTATCCGCTTTTTAGGGATGGAGAAGAGCACCCGGTTTTACCAAGCATCGACTTCCGAGCTGTATGGCTTGGTCCAAGAAATCCCGCAAAAAGAAACGACACCGTTTTATCCGCGCTCGCCTTATGCCGTAGCCAAACTATATGCGTACTGGATTACGGTCAATTACCGCGAAGCTTACGGCATGTATGCTTGCAACGGAATTTTGTTCAACCACGAATCGCCGCGCCGTGGCGAAACGTTTGTGACGCGTAAAATTACCCGCGGCCTGAGTAATATAGCGATCGGTCTGGACCAATGCCTTTACATGGGAAATATGGATTCATTGCGTGATTGGGGACATGCTAAAGATTATGTACGGATGCAATGGATGATGTTGCAACAGGAGCAACCTGAAGATTTCGTAATCGCTACCGGCGTGCAATATTCGGTGAGGCAGTTTATCGAAATGTCCGCCAAAGAATTGGGTGTGGCGATTCGCTGGGAAGGGCAGGGCGTGGACGAAAAAGGTTTTGTCGAGTCGATTACCGGTGACAAAGCTCCAGCGATGTCGGTGGGCCAGAATATTGTCGCGATTGATCCGCGATATTTTCGGCCAGCGGAAGTCGAGACCTTGCTTGGCGATCCGACCAATGCCAAAAACAAGTTAGGTTGGGTGCCGCAGATTACGTTGCAGGAAATGGTGGCGGAAATGGTGGCCTATGATTTGGAACAGGCGCAAAAGCATGCCTTATTGAAAAAGCAAGGGTACAGCGTAGCCGTCAGCAGGGAGTAGTTCATGATGGATAAAAATTCGAAAATTTACTTGGCAGGGCATCGTGGGATGGTCGGTTCGGCCATCCTCCGCCAGTTGTCGGATGCAGGTTACCAAAACGTTGTAGTGCGGACTCATGCTGAGTTGGATTTGACGGATCAAGCCGCCGTACGCCGGTTTTTGGATTCCGAAAAACCGGATTGGGTGATTTTGGCTGCCGCCAAGGTTGGCGGTATTCATGCTAACAACGAGTATCCGGCGGAGTTTATTTACCAAAATCTTATGATTGAGGCGAATGTTGTCCATGCTGCCTGGCTAGCGAATTGCCGTAAGCTGCTGTTTTTAGGTAGTTCGTGCATTTACCCGAAATTTGCGGAACAGCCCATGCGGGAGGAGGCGTTGTTGACCGGAATACTGGAGTCGACCAATGAGCCTTATGCGATTGCCAAAATTGCCGGTATCAAATTGTGCGAATCTTACAATCGCCAATACGGCGTCGATTACCGTTCGGTGATGCCGACGAACCTATATGGGGAGAACGATAATTTTCATTTAGAAAACAGTCATGTTATCCCGGCGCTGATCAGAAAATTTCACGATGCAAAGCTGAATAATTCCCCAGCAGTCGAGGTTTGGGGAACCGGCAACGCGATGCGAGAATTTTTGCATGTCGACGATATGGCGGCGGCTTGTATTCACGTCATGAGCCTATCCGATGCGGAATACAAGTCATGCACCGAACCCATGTTGTCACATTTGAATGTTGGTACTGGAATGGATGTAACTATTCGAGAGCTGGCAGAGACTATCGGTAGGGTTGTCGGTTATCAGGGCGAAATCAGTTGGAACACAAATAAGCCCGATGGCACGCCACGTAAGTTGATGGATGTGTCTAAGCTCAAATCCTTGGGATGGCAGCCCAAGATCGGTTTGGAAGAAGGTTTAAGTACTACCTATCAATGGTTTTTGGCACATCAGGGGCAGTTTAAGAGTCATTAGCAGTTATCGGCGCTCCTTAAATTTGTAAGCGGTTGCAAGAAAATGGTTGACACAGCAGTGAAGAGTGAATAGAATGAGCGGCTCTTCACTGCTGAGTTGTTTAGGGATTTGAAGTTTAAATTCTTTGAGTAGTGAGGGCGAGTGGTTTGCTGGTTGCTTTTGGTAGCGGCAAGTTACTTGCTGGTTTTGATTGGCTTCGGTTCTTGGGTTGGATTTTGAGAGTTGAAAGTCGGTTAAAAAAAGTGGTTGACATGATTTCTGATTGCTGTAGAATATGTCGGCTCAACAGGGCGAAATGTTCTGGCTCTTTAACAAACTGAATCGAAATAATTTGTGTGGGTATGTGTAGCGATACGTTTCTGTTAGAAACTATCGATACAGACCACGTCAATTTAAGCTTATAAATTACGTTCTGTAATCGAGTCAAGATTGGTCGCTAATCTTTCTTAGCGGCAAACCAAAATTAAACTGAAGAGTTTGATCATGGCTCAGATTGAACGCTGGCGGTATGCTTAACACATGCAAGTCGAACGCTGATAAGGTGCTTGCACCTTTGATGAGTGGCGGACGGGTGAGTAATGCATAGGAATCTGCCTATTAGTGGGGGACAACGTGGGGAAACTCACGCTAATACCGCATACGATCTACGGATGAAAGCAGGGGACCTTCGGGCCTTGCGCTAATAGATGAGCCTATGTCGGATTAGCTAGTTGGTGGGGTAAAGGCCTACCAAGGCGACGATCCGTAGCTGGTCTGAGAGGATGATCAGCCACACTGGGACTGAGACACGGCCCAGACTCCTACGGGAGGCAGCAGTGGGGAATATTGGACAATGGGCGAAAGCCTGATCCAGCAATACCGCGTGTGTGAAGAAGGCCTGAGGGTTGTAAAGCACTTTCAATGGGAAGGAACACCTATCGGTTAATACCCGGTAGACTGACATTACCCATACAAGAAGCACCGGCTAACTCCGTGCCAGCAGCCGCGGTAATACGGAGGGTGCAAGCGTTAATCGGAATTACTGGGCGTAAAGCGTGCGTAGGCGGTTGTTTAAGTCAGATGTGAAAGCCCTGGGCTTAACCTGGGAACTGCATTTGATACTGGGCAACTAGAGTTGAGTAGAGGGGAGTGGAATTTCAGGTGTAGCGGTGAAATGCGTAGAGATCTGAAGGAACACCAGTGGCGAAGGCGGCTCCCTGGACTCAAACTGACGCTGAGGTACGAAAGCGTGGGTAGCAAACAGGATTAGATACCCTGGTAGTCCACGCCGTAAACGATGTCAACTAACTGTTGGGTTCTTTAAGAACTTAGTAGTGGAGCTAACGTATTAAGTTGACCGCCTGGGGAGTACGGCCGCAAGGCTAAAACTCAAATGAATTGACGGGGGCCCGCACAAGCGGTGGAGCATGTGGTTTAATTCGATGCAACGCGAAGAACCTTACCTACCCTTGACATCCTCGGAACTTGTCAGAGATGACTTGGTGCCTTCGGGAACCGAGAGACAGGTGCTGCATGGCTGTCGTCAGCTCGTGTTGTGAAATGTTGGGTTAAGTCCCGTAACGAGCGCAACCCTTATCCTTAGTTGCCAGCGAGTAATGTCGGGAACTCTAGGGAGACTGCCGGTGATAAACCGGAGGAAGGTGGGGACGACGTCAAGTCATCATGGCCCTTATGGGTAGGGCTACACACGTGCTACAATGGCCGGTACAGAGGGCAGCGAAACCGTGAGGTCAAGCAAATCCCACAAAGCCGGTCCCAGTCCGGATTGCAGTCTGCAACTCGACTGCATGAAGTCGGAATCGCTAGTAATCGCGGATCAGAATGCCGCGGTGAATACGTTCCCGGGCCTTGTACACACCGCCCGTCACACCATGGGAGTGGGTTGCAAAAGAAGTAGGTAGTTTAACCTTCGGGAGGGCGCTTACCACTTTGTGATTCATGACTGGGGTGAAGTCGTAACAAGGTAGCCCTAGGGGAACCTGGGGCTGGATCACCTCCTTACAAAGACAGAACGCCGTTACACGTATCCACAACAAATTATTTCGATTGAAAGACGCACCTGGGTCTGTAGCTCAGTTGGTTAGAGCGCACCCCTGATAAGGGTGAGGTCGGAGGTTCAAATCCTCCCAGACCCACCAACGCGAAAAGCAAGACGAAAGCAGCAAGGCAACTGAACAAGCAAAAGACAGCCGTCGGATTGCTCCTGTGTTGATCTTGACGGTTTCGGCTTTAGTCTTTTGACTGTTTCGGGGCCATAGCTCAGCTGGGAGAGCGCCTGCCTTGCACGCAGGAGGTCGGGAGTTCGATCCTCCCTGGCTCCACCACTAGCCATAAGCAAACCAAGCGCCCGCGTCTGCCGTAGCCGTGAAGGCGATCAGCTCTATAACGTTTGACAACAGACTTTATAGAATTGGTCCTCGGATCAATACGCTCTTTAACAATATGGAAATCTGTAACCAAGTCTTGATCGGAAACGATCAAAACTGAAACGAGTTGCAGTTTATGAAAGGCAATTATCGAAAGATAAGCGCCGAAAGTAAACCGCGAATCGTTCTCAAGCAACATCAGCGAACATGTCAGCTGACAAATAACTTAAATAGTAAGCCTAACAAAGCCTAAGATGAAAATCGAAAGCTGAGTAAAAGCAGACGTATTCGGGTTATATGGTCAAGTGAATAAGCGCATACGGTGGATGCCTAGGCAGTAAGAGGCGATGAAAGACGTGGTAGCCTGCGAAAAGCTTCGGGGAGGCGGCAAACAGCCTGTGATCCGGAGATGTCTGAATGGGGAAACCCGGCGAGGATAACCTCGTCATCTTTGAGTGAATACATAGCTCACTGAAGCGAACCCGGAGAACTGAAACATCTAAGTACCCGGAGGAAAAGAAATCAACCGAGATTCCCTTAGTAGTGGCGAGCGAACGGGGACTAGCCCTTAAGTGTTGATGACGTTAGTGGAACGGTCTGGAAAGTCCGGCGATACAGGGTGATAGCCCCGTACACGAAAACGTCTTCAGCATGAAATCGAGTAGGTCGGCGCACGTGAAACGTTGACTGAATATGGGGGGACCATCCTCCAAGGCTAAATACTCCTTACTGACCGATAGTGAACCAGTACCGTGAGGGAAAGGCGAAAAGAACCGCGGAGAGCGGAGTGAAATAGAACCTGAAACCGTATGCGTACAAGCAGTAGGAGCCCCTTCGTGGGGTGACTGCGTACCTTTTGTATAATGGGTCAGCGACTTACATTTTGTGGCAAGCTTAACCGAATAGGGGAGGCGTAGGGAAACCGAGTCTTAATAGGGCGTTTAGTCGCAAGGTGTAGACCCGAAACCGGGCGATCTATCCATGACCAGGTTGAAGGTCAGGTAATACTGACTGGAGGACCGAACCCACTCCCGTTGAAAAGGTAGGGGATGAGTTGTGGATCGGAGTGAAAGGCTAATCAAGCTCGGAGATAGCTGGTTCTCCTCGAAAGCTATTTAGGTAGCGCCTCGTGTATCACTGCTGGGGGTAGAGCACTGTTTCGGCTAGGGGGTCATCCCGACTTACCAACCCGATGCAAACTCCGAATACCAGCAAGTGTCAGCACGGGAGACACACGGCGGGTGATAAGGTCCGTCGTGAAAAGGGAAACAGCCCAGACCGTCAGCTAAGGTCCCCAAATCTATGCTCAGTGGGAAACGATGTGGAAAGGCACAGACAGCCAGGAGGTTGGCTTAGAAGCAGCCACCCTTTAAAGAAAGCGTAATAGCTCACTGGTCGAGTCGGTCTGCGCGGAAGATTCACCGGGGCTAAGCATAGTACCGAAGCTACGGATTCACGCTTTGCGTGAGTGGTAGAGGAGCGTTCCGTACGCCTGCGAAGGTCGATTGAGAAGTCGGCTGGAGGTATCGGAAGTGCGAATGCTGACATAAGTAACGATAAAGGGGGTGAAAAACCCCCTCGCCGTAAACCCAAGGTTTCCTGCGCAACGTTAATCGACGCAGGGTTAGTCGGCACCTAAGGCGAGGCTGAAAAGCGTAGTCGATGGAAAACAGGTTAATATTCCTGTACCAGTATTAACTGCGATGGGGTGACGGAGAAGGCTATATCAGCGGTCGGTTGGAAGTGGCCGTTTAAGCAAGTAGGCAGGCATCTTAGGCAAATCCGGGGTGCTTTATGCTGAGATGTGATGACGAGTGTCTCGAAAGAAACGCGAAGTGATAGATGCCCTGCTTCCAAGAAAAACCTCTAAGCTTCAGGTTAATAGTGGCCGTACCCTAAACCGACACAGGTGGGTGGGATGAAAATTCTAAGGCGCTTGAGAGAACCCAGGTGAAGGAACTAGGCAAAATGATACCGTAACTTCGGGAGAAGGTATGCCCTTGGTACGTGTAAGCCCTCGCGGCTGAAGCGGAAGGGGGTTGCAAAAAATCGGTGGCTGCGACTGTTTAGCAAAAACATAGCACTCTGCAAACACGAAAGTGGACGTATAGGGTGTGACGCCTGCCCGGTGCTGGAAGGTTAATTGATGGGGTTATCTTCGGAGAAGCTCTTGATCGAAGCCCCAGTAAACGGCGGCCGTAACTATAACGGTCCTAAGGTAGCGAAATTCCTTGTCGGGTAAGTTCCGACCTGCACGAATGGCGTAACGATGGCCACACTGTCTCCACCTGGGACTCAGTGAAATTGAAATCGCTGTGAAGATGCAGTGTACCCGCGGCTAGACGGAAAGACCCCGTGCACCTTTACTATAGCTTGACACTGGACTTTGAACCTACTTGTGTAGGATAGGTGGGAGGCTGTGAAGCAGGAACGCCAGTTCTTGTGGAGCCATCCTTGAAATACCACCCTGGTATGTTTGGAGTTCTAACCTCGATCCATTATCTGGATTAGGGACAGTGTCTGGTGGGTAGTTTGACTGGGGCGGTCTCCTCCCAAAGAGTAACGGAGGAGCACGAAGGTACCCTCAGCCTGGTCGGAAATCAGGCAATGAGTGCAAAGGCATAAGGGTGCTTGACTGCGAGACGGACAAGTCGAGCAGGTACGAAAGTAGGTCTTAGTGATCCGGTGGTTCTGTATGGAAGGGCCATCGCTCAACGGATAAAAGGTACGCCGGGGATAACAGGCTGATACCGCCCAAGAGTTCATATCGACGGCGGTGTTTGGCACCTCGATGTCGGCTCATCACATCCTGGGGCTGAAGCAGGTCCCAAGGGTATGGCTGTTCGCCATTTAAAGTGGTACGCGAGCTGGGTTCAGAACGTCGTGAGACAGTTCGGTCCCTATCTGCCGTGGGCGTTTGAGATTTGAGGGAAGCTGCTTCTAGTACGAGAGGACCGAAGTGGACGAACCTCTGGTGTTCCGGTTGTCATGCCAATGGCATTGCCGGGTAGCCACGTTCGGACAGGATAACCGCTGAAAGCATCTAAGCGGGAAGCCCCTCCCAAGATGAGATCTCACTGGGACTATAAGTCCCCTGAAGGGCCGTTGGAGACGACGACGTTGATAGGCACGGTGTGGAAGTCCAGTAATGGGCGTAGCTAACGTGTACTAATTGCCCGTGAGGCTTGACCATATAACACCCAATGCGTTTGGGTTGTCACATGACAATCGCTGAGCCAAACCTGAGAACGATACAAATTCATACAGATTTCCATGAAAGCAGGTGAAAAGTACAAGGCACAACGTGTCAAACTACTTGAAATGTCTAGCAGAGACTAGATTAATCCCTGTGCATGACGGTTGGCTTAAACCAACCAAACCAGTTTGCTTGGTGAACATAGCAAGCGTGAACCACCCGATCCCATCCCGAACTCGGAAGTGAAACCGCTTAGCGCCGATGATAGTGTGGCAGGTTGCCATGTGAAAGTAGGTCATCGCCAAGCTCTTAAATATCAAGCCCGTCTAACCACGGGCTTTTTTTTGCCCCTCGCTTTGCCTCGAGGGTGTAAGAATTTTTGTGTAAACGGCCATTAGGCAGGAAACTGCCCTTACTTTGAGGAGTAACTATGACCTTACCAAAATCCATCCCAACCGAACTGATCGACAGCTTGCTGTCAGGCTATCAAAAACCCGAAGACCTGTTGGGTGAAAACGGTCTTCTGAAACAACTGACCAAGGCCCTGGTGGAGCGGGCTTTAGAAGCTGAAATGACCGAACATCTCGGTCATGGCAAGCATGAAGCTGTCGGCAATCCTACCGGCAACACCCGCAATGGCAAGAGCCGGAAAACCCTGAAAGGCGACTTTGGCGAGTTGCCGATTGAGATTCCTCGGGATCGTCATGGCCACTTTGAGCCGCAAATCATTGGCAAACACCAATCCCGTTGGACGGGCTTTGACGACAAGATCATTTCGCTCTATGCCCGAGGTCTGACGGTCAGGGAAATCCAGAGCCATCTGGAAGAACTGTATGGCACTGAAGTTTCACCCACCTTGATCTCCTCGGTGACAGATGGGGTGATAGAAGAAGTCAAAGCCTGGCAATTGCGGCCGCTTGATCCGGTTTACCCCATCGTTTATCTCGATTGTATCCACGTCAAAGTGCGCGATACCGGTGCCGTGCGCGTCAAGGCCGTTTATCTGGCCATTGGGATTAACCTGCAAGGAGAGAAGGAAGTGCTGGGCTTATGGATCGCCCAAACCGAAGGGGCCAAGTTTTACCCAAAGGGCATAAATGGTTACAAGTGGTCACTGACTTGAAGAATCGCGGTGTGCAAGACATCTTTATCGCCTGTGTCGATGGCTTGAAAGGCTTTCCCGAAGCGATTGAAACCGTCTATCCACAGGCTGCCGTCCAACTGTGCATCGTTCACTTGGTCCGCAACAGCCTGAACTATGTCAGTTGGAAAATGCGTAAACAGATCGCCGGCGATCTCAAGCGAATATACCAATCCGCCAGCGTCGTTGAAGCAGAGCAACGACTGGCTGAGTTCGAGACGCAGTGGAACGAGGCCTACCCACCGATTGGCCAGATTTGGAGACGGAATTGGGATAGGATTATCCCTTTTTTCGACTATCCAACTGAAATACGTCGCATCATTTACACGACCAATGCCATCGAGTCCGTGAATATGAGTCTGCGGAAAATCACCAAAAATCGCGGCTCATTTCCCAGTGATGAAGCCTTGTCGAAATTGTTCTATTTAGCCCTGATGAATATCAGTAAAAAATGGACAATGCCGTTGCATGACTGGAAAGCCGCTTTGAATCGGTTTAGCATTCAGTTTGAAGACAGGATGCCCAATCGATAATTAAATCCCGTTTACACAAAATTCAGGACACCCTCTTTGCCTCCTTCATAACGCCCCAACAACGCGCCTCCCGCCGGCAAACCACGCCAACATAGCCACACTCTTCACTTTCCAGCACGGAGGAGCGAATCATCGCAATAGCGGCCTTTAGCAGCGGCTGCTATCTCGTGCCGGCCTTAAGCGTCTCCTGCCGAGCTTGCAGATTCAAAGCAGGCGCGAAGAATCTCCTCCAACTTCTTCATACCCAACCGCCTGGTCAGCTCTATGTTTCGTTGCGGTATGCCGGCCGGATCAGGATAGGTTGCCAAGGCATTTTCGATACTGCTTTCCCGAAGCAGATGTAACATCGGATACGGTGAACGATTCGTATAGTTTGCGGGGTCGGTTTCGTCGCTATCGGCAAATCGGTAATGGGGATGAAAACTGGCTAATTGGTAGACGCCTTCGTATCCTTGATCGATTAGCAGTTGCTCTGCAATAGCTAATAGATCGAGATAGTCGTCGAAATCATCGAAAAATTCGGCGAGAATCAGCAACGTGGTTTCGGTTTCCGGATGCGTGTCCAGATGAATGCATTCGTCTATCAGTGTATTCAGGCAGGATTCGATGCTATTGCCATGCTCCACTCGGTAACGAATGCGGTTTCGTTGCTGCTCTCGTTTGGCAAACGGGCAAATGTTGTATGCGATGACAAACGAGTTTAACCAAGCTTGCGTCGCGGCAATGATCTGTTGATTTGACATACCCAATTACTCAAGGTGAAAGAATGCACATTCGGCGCTGGTGTTTGCTTGCGGTAACGCTGCCTATTTTGGCAAACGCCGAAGTCTATCGTTGGACTGATGGTCAGGGGCGTAGCCATTATTCGGATCGTAACCACGCAGACGCGCAGGTGTTGCATATCGATTCTGGCATCAGCTACTACCGCGTGGAAAAAGTGTTCGATGGCGATACTATTTTACTGAACGACGGCCGCAAAGTCCGGCTTTTGGGGGTAAATACGCCGGAAGTCTCCGGCCGGAATAAATCGGCGGAATCTGGAGGCGAACGGGCGAAGCAATGGTTGAAATCTAAATTGGAGCAACGGAAGGTATTTCTACAGGGCGACGTCGAAAAACAGGATAAATACCAGCGCACGCTGGCTTATGTATATGATGAAAATAAGCAACTGGTCAATCTGGAGCTGGTTAAAAACGGTTTGGCGACAGTCAATATTTATCCGCCCAATCTGCGATACGTCCCGGCCTTGTTGGCGGCACAAGATGACGCCGAACGTAATCATATCGGCATATGGTCGGACCCGGCTTACGCCCCAATCGCAGCCGAACAGTTGGATCAGACTAATTACCAGGGATGGAAGCGTTTGACCGGCAAGGTTAGTTTGCTAAAACGAACCGCGAAACATAGTTATTTGTTGCTGAGCGATGCGGTGTCAATCGCGATCGAGCCTGCTTCGATGGCATTATTTGCGGATTTGGAGGGGTATGTCGGCAGGCAGGTTGAGGCACGCGGTTGGGTCAGGCGTTCCAAAGGCCGCTTCTATCTGACGGTAAGGCATCCTGCCGATATTCGAAGCCCACCGTAGCGTTTCATTCTTCCTCGGCAAATAATTCCTGGATCATCTGCTTTTCTTCGTCGTTCAGGATGGATTCCGCGGAAAACCAACGGGTGCGTTGAAAAATTGCGTCTTCGGATTCTTTTCGCAGCGCCGCCCGGCGGTCGGTCTCTCGCCGCTCGGCTACCCGGCGTTCGCCGATACGGCGCTCGTGCTTGGGCCACAATAAATATTGTTGCTGAATGAAGGAAATCCATTCCTCCGAATTGAACGGAAATGGATTTATCCGTCTTTGTTGTTGGCGGCGCGCAGAGCGGCGCCGTGCCGAGAAGTCGCTATTCATCGCTGGCACTACCATTGGTTCCTCAAGCCGCAATTGTTTTCGGCAATGCAACTCGATAAGGCATTAAATAGTAATCGATATGCTCGTTGAGTAATTTCTTCGGTCGGGTGACTTACAACCATGGGTACAGCGTATTTTTAAATATTTGAACTGAGACGATATCGATATCCCAGTTTCAGATAAATTAAAATCCGATAAAGTTCCGTTCCAATCAGGGGCAACCTGAATAGACATTTAGGTTACCGGGTTTTGCCAGATTGCGACAGTTTTTTGGGAAACAGCTTATTTCATGCAGCGTGCGTTCTTGGCGCACTCAATCGAGCGCGGCTAACGCTGCTGTGTAATCGGGTTCGTCGGCGATCTCGCTGACCAATTGGGTGTAAACCACCTTATCGTGTTCGTCGATAACGACGATGGCCCGCGCGGTCAGCCCGGCCAATATGCTATCGAGCAGCTCGACGCCGTAATCGTGGGCGAAACTGGAGCGGAAGGTGGATAAGGGGACTACATGTTTGATGCCTTCGATTTCGCAAAAACGGACTTGAGCGAACGGCAGGTCTGCTGATACGGCCAGCACCACGGTATTCGGCAAGTGCGCCGCTTTTTCGTTGAATTTGCGGGTTGAAGCGGCGCAAGTGGGTGTGTCCAGGCTGGGGACGATGTTCAATACCTTACGTTTACCGGCGAATTCCGCCAAGCCGACGTCCTGCATTTTCCGGTTAGTCAGCAGGAAATCCGGAGCCGGAGTGCCGACTGCCGGCAAATCGCCGACGGTGTTGATGGGTTTGCCTTGAAAGGTGATGGTTGCCATGCTGGGTTCCTGAAGTGGTGATTATCTATATCCGCGGCAATTATTTTTTGCGCTTGCTGAAGTCGATCAACCGTTTACGCTTTTTAATTTGGCGTTCGCTGAGCTGGTTTTTTTGGCCGTGAAATGGATTTTCCGGCGATTTGAATACCAAGCGTACCGGCGTGCCTTTCAAGCGGAGTTGATCGCGGAAGTAGTTCATCAAATAGCGCTTGTAGGCGCCGGGCAGGGCGTCGGTTTGCACGCCGTGAATCACTACCACCGGCGGGTTGCGGCCGCCCTGGTGGGCATATTTCAATTTGATCCGGCGGCCGCCGACCAGCGGCGGTTGGTGTGCGGCTAGCGCGTCGGTCAGTATCCGGGTCAATAACGGTGTGGACATGTCGACCATCGCCGAATCGTAAAGGCTGTGCACCACGTCGAACAATTTGCCGACGCCGCTGCCGTGCAAGGCCGAAATCGGATGTTTTTCGGCAAAGTCCAGAAACGACAGCTTCATTTCGATTTGTTTTTTGACGAAATCGCGGTGTTCGGCGTTGAGGCCGTCCCATTTGTTCAGACCGATAATCAAGGCGCGGCCGGCCTCCAATACCAACCCCAAAATATGCGCATCCTGATCGGTGACACCCTCGCGGGCGTCGATCAAGTAGATCACGACATGGGCTTTTTCGATCGCTTGCAGCGATTTTATAATGCTGAATTTTTCCACGGTCAACGACACTCGGGAGCGGCGGCGCATACCGGCGGTGTCGATTAACGTGAATTTCTTGCCGTCGCGTTCGAACGGGATGTAAATGCTGTCGCGGGTTGTGCCGGCTTCGTCGAATACCACGACGCGTTCTTCGCCGAGCAAACGGTTGACCAGCGTCGACTTACCGACATTGGGCCGACCGACGATGGCGATGGCAATGCCGGGGTCTTCTTCCTGAATTTCGTCAGGTTGCTCCGGTAACAACTCGTCGATCCGCCCCAACAATTCGTGTACGTTACGGCCGTGGCTGGCGGCAATCGGCACCGGTTCGCCGAGCGCCAGGCTATAGAAATCGTGGGTAACCGTATTGCTGTCGATACCGTCGATTTTATTGACGACTAATACCACCGGTTTACCCAATTTGCGCAGCATGTCGGCGATGGCGTCGTCGGAGGCGTTGATGCCGTCGCGGGCGTCGACCATAAAAAACACCACGTCCGCTTCCTGCAACGCAATTTCGACCTGTTTCTTAGCGAACGCGTCGATGCCTTCCTGGTCGTCGGTGATGCCGCCGGTATCGACTACCAGGCAATCGCGCTCGCTGCGTTTGACCCGGCCGTACTGGCGGTCCCGGGTCAGCCCCGGATAATCGGCCACCAAGGCCTCGCGGCTACGGGTCAGGTAATTGAAAAGGGTGGATTTGCCGACGTTGGGCCGGCCTACAAGAGCAATAACGGGTAGCATGAAATTATCTGGCCTTCAGGGCAGCGAGGGTGCCGTCTTTGGCATAAATGTAAACAGTATCGTCCACGACTACCGGTTTGGCCTCAATCGCCGCTTTGCTGACTTGGATTCGTGCCAATTGGCGGCCGTCGGTCACCGACAGCCAGTGCACGTAACCTTCGAAATCGCCAACCACGACATAGCTTTGGTAAGCCACCGGTGCGGTAAGGCGGCGGTTGTGCAGATCCTTTTGCTTCCACAGCGAAGCGCCGCTACGTTGGTCGAGTTGCCAAACGTCGCCTTGGGTATCGCTGATATAGATGTAACGGTAATCCAGACTGAGTCCGGTGTAGGACGACACGGCTTCGTTACGCCACAGCACATCGCCGTCGATTTCGGAAACCGACGAAGCGCCTCCGGTAAAACTGGCAACGTAAATCGCGCCCCTGCTGGCAGCCGGATCGGCGTCGAGATCGACCAAACGTTCGACTTCGGAACGGCCGCTGGGTATCGCAATTGTAGCTTCCCACACCGCTTTGCCGTCGTTCAACTGCAAAGCTTGCAGTTTCCCGTTGGCCGCGCCGGCAATGACGTTGCCTTCGATGATAATCGGCGTACCGGCGCCGCGGATGCTTAACGCCGGCACACTGTGTTCCGAGGTCCAAACCAAACCGCCGTCGCTTTCGCGCAAGGCCAGAATCTTGCCGTCGGTGGTACGGATAATCACCGTGCCGCGGCTAACCACCGGCGTGGCCTGCACTTCGCTGGGAACGTCGGTTTTCCAGCGCTGCTCGCCGCTGGCCCGGTCGAAGCCGATCACCTCGCCGGTGTTGGTACCCATCACCACGGTGTTGACACCGAGGCCGGGGCCGGCGGAGAAGCTGTATTCGGTATCGGTTTCCCAGGCCAGATTGCCGCTAGCGGCATTGCGTGCCTGCAGATGGCCTTTGTAGTCGGCGGCGTAAACCGTACCGTCGGCTACGGCCGGGATCAATTTCAGATACTTTTCGTCGGCACCGGTGCCGACCGACTCTTTCCAAACCGTTTCCAGTTGCAGTTCCGGTGTGTATTCCTGCAGTGCGGCAGGTGGGTCGGCATTATCGTCGTCGCCCATCACGTAGTCGGTTATGCCGGAGATAAAATCCCGGCCGGCATTCAGGCCGGCGCATCCGCCCAACAGCAATGGCCCGGCGACCAGTGTCGCGAGAGTCAGGTATCTGGCTTTCCTTATTTGCATGGCCTAAAAGAAACGGTTTTCGAAAACGTTAATTGGCGGCAGTCGGTGCCACGGCGGGCGCGGCAACGTCGTCCAATTTGAACTGAGTCAGCGGCGTGGCTTGGCCGGTTCTGATCGCGCTTTGGTAGGCGCTACGCGCTTCGTCGATTCGGTCGAGCGCGACGTACAAATCGCCTTGCAATTCGTCGTAACTGGCCGAGAAGCCCTCGGCTTTGGCCGGATCGACTTCGGCGATCAATTGCAAACCTTGCTCGTATTGGCCGGAAGCCAGCATCAGCTGGATTAAGCGCAGCCGGGCCACGTGTTTCAGCGGTTCGCTGTCCGCGGTTTGAATCGCTTGTTTCAGAACGGCTTTCGCACCTTCCAGATCGCCTTTTTGCACTTTGGCCTTGGCTAGCTGCAAATTGGCATAATGGGCATATGCAGTCCCCGGAAATTCGCTCGGCAAGCGTTCGGCCAACTTTTCGGTAGACTCGCCATTATCTTTAGCGGCGCTTTCCAGCATCTGCTGGTACATTTGCGAAGCCTGGCTGCGTTGGTTGGTCTGATGGTTTTGCCACATGTTCCAGCCGGCGACCAATACCAGTGCCGTGGCCACGCCGGCGATTAGCGATGTCTGGTTGGCCTCCCACCATTTTTTCAACTGTTCCAGTTGTTCTTCTTCGGTATCGTAAATTGCCACGGTGTTTCTCTTATCTTTCCAGGTTACAGGGATTTGGGTTGATGCCGGTCCCGCAGGAATTGCAGGAGTTGGCTGTGGTCGAGAGTGAGTTGTTCCTGATCGGCGCGCAAGGGTTTCAACGCCACCTCGCCGCGGGCCGCTTCGTCGTCGCCGATGACAATGGCATATTCGGCTCCGGATTTGTCGGCTTTTTTGAACTGGCTTTTAAAGCTGCCGCCGCCACAATTGACTTGCAACTTCAGTTGCGGCAGTTGATCGCGGAGAGCTTCCGCCAGGCGCATGCCGACGGCTTCGGCCGCGCTGCCGACCCGGATCATGAATACGTCGACGCCGACGGCTACCGGAACCGTTTCCAGCAGCTCCAATAACGCGAGTATGCGTTCCATACCCATTGCAAAACCGATCGCATGGTTGGCTTTACCGCCCAATTGCTCGATCAAGCCGTCGTAGCGGCCGCCGGCGCAGATGGTGCCTTGTGAGCCAAGCCGTTCGGTGACCCATTCGAATACGGTCTTGCCGTAGTAATCCAGGCCGCGCACCAGGCGGGTGTTGATGCGGTAGCCGATGCCCAAATCGTCCAAAGTCGCTTTCAGACTGTCGAAATGGGCCAAACTTTCCTCACCCAAATGGTCGAGCAACACCGGGGCTTGTTGCAGCATTGCCTGCATCTCCGGATTCTTGCTGTCCAGGATGCGCAGTGGGTTGGTCTCTAGCCGGCGCAGACTGTCTTCGTCCAGCAGATGCAAGTGTTGTTTGAAATATTCGACCAGTGTGCCGCGGTAGGCCAGGCGTTCGTCGCTGGTGCCCAACGAGTTGATTTGCAGTTCCACCATGTCGCGGATGCCCAAGCGTTTCCACAAACGGTCGCTGAGCAGAATCATTTCGGCGTCGATATCGGGCCCCGGCATGCCGTATGTCTCAACGCCCAATTGGTAGAATTGGCGGTAGCGGCCTTTTTGCGGGCGCTCGTGGCGGAACATCGGGCCGTAATACCACAAGCGGTGGCTTTGGTTGTGCAGCAGACCGTGCTCGAGGCAGGCGCGCAGGCAGCCGGCGGTCCCCTCCGGGCGTAAGGTCAAAGAATCGCCGTTACGGTCTTCGAAGGTATACATTTCTTTTTCGACGATGTCGGTGACTTCGCCGATCGAGCGCTTGAACAGTTCGGTTTTTTCGACGATAGGCAGACGGATTTCCTGGTAGCCGTATCCGGCCAATACTTGGCGGGCTTGGCTCTCGAGCCATTGCCAGTAAGGCGATTGCTCGGGAAGAATGTCGTGCATGCCGCGGATGGCCTGAATAGCCTGTTGTTGTTTTGCCATGGGTTTACTGCAGGATTATTTACTGATCGCGGTTCTAACTTGTTGCGCTTCCTTGGAAGCGGGGAACGAGCCTAGTAATTGCTCGCGGTATTCTTCGGCCAGTTTGCCATTGCCCAGTGCGCGCTCGGTTTGGAACGCTATCCACAGGCTTTCCGGGGTATGTTTGGCGACGCCCAAATAGCGCTCCATAAACGCCCGCGCCGACATGAATTGCTGGTTTTGGTAGCTGATGCGCTGCATTTCCAGCAACGCAGGCGCGTAGTCCGGTTGCGCTTGTAACGCCCGGCGAAAATAGGTTTCGGCCTGGCTGAAATCGTTTTGTTTGATGTGGCACAAGCCGATATTGGTCAATGCAAACCAGGGCCGGTTATTCATCGCCGATTCCAGCGAGGCGTTCAATAACTCAAATGCCTTGTCGTATTTGCCGCGGTCGCATAAAAAGCGGCCGTAATTGCTTTTGATGCTGAAGCTATCCGGGTTGTTTTGCAGTGCGCTACGGTAGCTGTCGTCGGCCGCATCGTAGTCTCTGATGCGCTCGTAAAATACCGCCAGCGTATTATGGATTTCGGCATTGCCCGAATCGAGGCGGACGGCCGTTTCCAACTTCTCTCGCGCCACGTCGAGCATGCCCATGTCCAGGTAGCGGGCGCCCATCTGCAAATTCAATTTGGCTTTTTCGGCCGAACTGAGGGTTTCCCGGCTGGCCGGCAGCAGGCCGCAACCGCCTGCTAGTAATAGCCAGAACAGCGTTGCCGGCAACTTTTTAGCCGACATGCGCCGCTTCCTGGGCTTGCAGTTTCAAATGCCGGCGGCTTTTATCTTGTACTTGGCCGACCAGTTGGCCGCAGGCCGCGTCGATATCTTCGCCGCGGGTTTTGCGGATCGTGGTGACGATGCCGGCGTTGTGGAGGATGTCGCGAAATTTCAAAATTGCGTTTTGGCCCGAGCAGCGGTAGTGGGACTGCGGGAACGGATTGAACGGAATCAGGTTCAATTTCGACGGCACGTCTTTCAGTAATTTCACCAAAGTATGGGCATCGCGTTCGCTATCGTTGACGCCGTCCAGCATTACGTATTCGAAAGTGATGTGTTTGCGCGGCCCGGTTTTGGCGTAGGCGCGGCAAGCCTCCATCAATTCTTTCAATGGGTATTTGATGTTGATCGGCACCAATTGGTCGCGCAATTCGTCGTTCGGTGCGTGCAGCGAAACCGCCATACTGACGTCGCAAACCGCATTCAAACGTTGCATCGCCGGCACGATGCCGGAGGTGCTGATCGTAACCCGGCGTTTGGACAACCCGTAACAGAAGTCGTCCATCATCAGATTCATCGCTGCTACGACGTTGTCGAAATTCAGCAGCGGTTCGCCCATACCCATCATCACTACGTTGGTGATGCGCCGTTCCGGACCGAGCCGTTGTTGCGCCAGATAAAGCTGGCCGATGATTTCGGCGGTCGACAGGTTGCGGTTAAAGCCTTGTTTGGCGGTGGAGCAGAAGGTGCAAGCCAATGCGCAGCCGACTTGCGACGAGATGCACAGCGTAGCCCGGCGTTCTTCCGGAATGTAAACGGTTTCGACCCGGTTGCCGCACTGCATCTGCATCGCCCATTTACAGGTGCCGTCGCTGGCCAACTGTTCGGCGACGATCTGCGGCGCTTTGATTTGGCAATTCTCGCTGAGGTAAGCGCGCAGGGGTTTGCTCAGGTTGGTCATCCGCTCGAAGTCGGTGACGCCTTCCTGATAAATCCATTTCAACACCTGAGTGGCACGAAACGGTTTTTCGCCGAGTCCGACAAAAAAGGCCTGCAGGCCCTTTCTGTCGAAATCGAGCAAATTGATCGGATCCGGTTTAGCGGATGCGGTCGCAGAGTTCATCGGCGGAGAAGAAGTAAGCGATTTCTCTTGCGGCTGATTCCGGCGCATCGGAACCGTGCACCGCATTTTCGTCGATGCTGACGGCAAAGTCGGCGCGAATCGTGCCCGGCGCCGCTTCTTTCGGGTTGGTGGCACCCATCAGCTCGCGGTTTTTCAACACGGCATTTTCGCCTTCCAACACCTGGACAACGACCGGACCGGAAGTCATGAAGCTAACCAAATCGTTAAAGAAACCGCGTTCTTTATGTTCGGCGTAAAAGCCTTCGGCTTGTTCCTTGGTCAATTGCAGCATTTTGGATGCAACGATGCGCAGACCGTTTTTTTCGAAGCGGCTGACAATTTCCCCAATCACGTTTTTAGCGACTGCATCAGGCTTGATGATTGAGAAAGTACGTTCGATTGCCATTGTTTAACTCCCGTAGGCTTATGTTAAGAAAAGATTTTCGTATTATATCGCGTCCGGCGGGGGGATGATAACGCTTAGCCGGATAATGCGCTTGGCACCGCCGACGGCGGTGCCAAAGCGAGGTGTTTTTGGGGCGGCTCAGATAGAAACTCTGCCGTCGCGGCGGTCGCCGCCGTAAAACCAGTTGACCAACATCCGGGTGCCGGTGACGGCGGTGAATACCGAAGTGGCGATGCCTATCATCAGTACCAGCGCAAAACCTTTCACCGGGCCGGTACCGAAACCGAACAGTAAAACTGCGACGATGAAATGGGTCACGTTGGAGTCGAGAATCGTGGCGAAGGCTTTTTCGTAACCGGTAAAGATGCTGGCTTGCAGGCTCAAACCGTTACGCAATTCCTCGCGTATCCGTTCGTTGATCAAGACGTTGGCGTCGACGGCCATACCGACCGTCAACACGATGCCGGCCATGCCAGGCAAGGTCAGCGTCGCTTGTAGCACCGACATGATTGCGATCAGCAGCACCACGTTGAATAACAGCGCGAAGTTGGCGATCAGACCGAAGGCGCGGTAGTAACCGATCATGAAAAACACCACTAGTAAGAAGCCGGCGGTGATCGACATCATGCCTTGATCGATGTTTTCCTGACCCAGGCTCGGACCCACGGTACGTTCTTCGACGATTTCGACCGGAGCCGCCAGTGCGCCGGCTCTAAGCAGCAAGGCCAGGGTGCGGGCTTCTTCCGGGCTGTCCAGGCCGGTGGTCTGGAACCGTTTGCTGAAGCTGTCGCGGATCGTGGCGACGCTGATGACTTTTTCGACTTTTTCCTTGTGCTGCACCTTTTCGCCGTTAACCACGCGGGTTTCGGATTTATATTCGATGAAGACCACGGCCATCGGCTTGCCGATATTTTCCTGGGTCATTTTGCCCATTTTCTTGGCGCCGGCGCCGTCCAGGGTGATGAACACGGCTGCCTGACCGTCCTGGTCCAGACCGGAGGAGGCGTCGGTGATTTGGTCGCCGGTGACGATGACGGCACGTTTCAACAACACCGGATTGCCGTTTTTATCTTTATATAAGCGGCTGCCGGCCGGTTCGTGGCCGCTCAAGGCCGATTGTACGTCATGTTCCACGTCGACCAGACGATATTCCAGCGTCGCCGTGGTGCCCAGTAACTCTTTGGCTCGGGTAGTGTCCTGCACGCCGGGCAACTGTACGACGATGCGGCTGTCGCCCTGTTGCTGAATGATCGGTTCGGCTACGCCCAGTTCGTTGACCCGGTTACGCAGTGTGGTGATGTTTTGGCCCAGTGCCGATTTCTTGATTTCGCGCAGATCGCGTTCCGGGATCGACAGTGTAAATTCGTTAGATCCGCTTTCCACCAATGCCAGATTGCGGAAATCCTTGTTCAAAATCGCGGCAGCGGCAACCCTGGACTCTTCGTTCGGCAGTACAACTTTGATGCCTTGGTCTTCTTTGGTCACCGACTGGTAGCGGACCTTGGCGTCGCGAAAGGCGGTACGGATGTCGTTGGTGTAACGTTCTTCCGCTTGCTTCAGTGCGCTGTCCATGTCCACTTCCAGCAGGAAATGTACGCCGCCGCGCAGGTCCAAGCCCAAATGCATCGGATTTGCACCCAGCGCGCGCAGCCAATCCGGCGTGGCCGGGGCCAAATTCAACGCTACCGTGGCTTTGTCGGCCAATTGCTCGCGCAACAGGTCGGCGGCTTTCATTTGTTCGTCGGTGTTGTTAAACCGGGCCAGGATTTTGCCGCTCTCGAACTCGAAGGCTTTCAGCGTGAAGCCCGCGTTTTTGATGGTGGCGGCAACTTCGTCGGCTTGGTTCTGCTGCAACGGTGCCGACGTGGACGACGCCAGTTGCACTGCCGGGTCGTTACCGTAGATATTGGGTAACGCGTAGATCGTACCGATCAGCAAGATAATCAGCACCAGAGTGTTTTTCCAGACAGGGAAATGATTTTGCATGGTTATTCCGTTAAAGCAGTAACAGCCGGACTGTTGCGGGTAAAAGCGGGAAGTAAACGGGTTACGACGGTTCGGTTTAGGATTTTTTGTTGTTCAAGGTTTTGTAAGTGCCTTTGGGCATCATGCTGGCAATAGCGTGGCGTTGCACTTGGATGAAACTATTGTCGGAGACTTCCAGTTTGACGAAGTTATCGTCCAGTTCCGCGACTTTGCCCAGAATGCCGCCGCTGGTTACGACTTCCGCGCCTTTGCTGAGTGCGGCCAACATCTGTTTCTGCTCTTTGTTGCGTTTGGCTTGCGGGCGAATGAACAAAAAATAGAAAAATATCAAAATGCCCAGTGGAAACAGCATGCCCTCGAAACCCGGTTGTTGAATAGCAGGCGCAGTCTGGGCCATTGCGTCGGAAATCAAAAAACTCATATTAATCCTCGTGTTGTTGTCGTTGTTTTAATGGTCCGGCTCGGCGGACAAGCGGCCATTATGCCACACTAGGCTGGCTAAACGCATGTCGGCGGGGAATCGGCGAAGGTTGGCCTCATTTCAAGCGGCGGCCGATCTGTTCGCCGAGCTTGACCGGCTTGCCGGCGGTTAGATCCTGGTTCCAGGCGGTCCGGTCTTGGCCAAAGAGCACGATAATCGTCGAGCCCATGTTGAAGCGGCCCATTTCGGCGCCTTTTCCCAGTAGCGGCGGGTTGTCTTGATACCGCCAAGTCCTCGGCGCGCTAATGGATGGCGGCGTAACCACGCCATGCCACACCGTTTCGACGCTGGAAACGAAGATTGCCCCGACCAGCACCAATGCCATCGGCCCGGCCTCGGTATCGAACAGGCAAACAACGCGTTCGTTACGGGCAAACAGATTCGGCACGGCTCCGACCGTGGTGTTATTGACGCTGAACAGGCGGCCCGGAACGTGCACCATTTCCGTTAGCGTTCCGCTCAGCGGCATGTGCAGGCGATGGTAATCTTTGGGCGACAGGTAGATGGTGGCGAAACTGCCGTTTTCGAAGGCGGCCGCCCGCTCGGCATCGCCGCCGAGCAATTCCAGCGCCGAATAATCGTGGCCTTTGGCTTGAAAAATTCGTCCGCCGCTAATCGCCCCGGCTTGGCTGATAACGCCGTCGGCCGGGCAGGCAATCGCCTCCGCCGTGGCCGCGATCGGTCGGACGCCGTCTTTCAATTCGCGAGTGAAAAATTCGTTGAAGCTGGCATAGCGCTCGAGGTCTTGATACTTGGCTTCTTCCAGGTTGACGCCGTAAACCTGGCTGATGGTTCGAATGAACAGGTTTTTCCAGGTTTTGTTGCGGCAATGGGTTAGCGTGGCCATCCAGCCCGACAGCAAATGGTGGGGCAGGGCGTATTGGGGCAGAACGGTGCAGATCTGTTTTAAGCTCATGGTTCGGGATCGGGTGATTTGCCGCTGAGGAAGTAAGCGAAGGCGATGACTTCGGCAACGGCGACGTAAAGTTGTTGGGGGATTTCCTCGCCCAGCGGAATTTGCGCCAATATCCGCGCCAGTTCCGGCTGGTTTTGCAACGGGACGCCGTGCTTTTCGGCGATAGCCAAAATTTGCTGAGCGGTAAAACCTTCGCCCTTGACGGTGACTTTGGGTGCGTTTTTGCCGTCGTACTTGAGCGCGACGGCAATGTCGGCGTTATAAAAGGTTCTGCCGCTCACGAGGTTTAGGGCAGCGTCACCGGCGCCGGCGCTTGCCAATTCGGGTTGCGGTGCTCGGCTACCACTGTTGTGTAAATGCCGCCGCGCACGTTGAATTCGGCCCGCAGGCGCATGAAATTGGGCGAAATCGCCGCAACGATATGGTCGAGAATTTCGTTAGTGACCGCCTCGTGAAACGCACCGCGTTCGCGGAAGGTCCACATGTAAAGTTTCAAGGATTTCAACTCGACGCATAGCCGGTCCGGCACGTACTCTATCGTGAGTTTGGCGAAATCCGGCTGGCCGGTCATCGGGCACAGGCAGGTGAATTCCGGGATGTCGATACGGATCGTGAAATCGCGCGCCGGGCGCGGGTTTTCGAAAGTGGTTAAATCTGAGCTGGGTTGGGTGGTCATCGTGATAATTACTCGGGTGTTAAAAGTTTGCCGCGCTCAATCTGCCGCAAAGACGAAATTTTACCAGCTTAAAGGCCGGGGCTATTAAACTTTTGATTCAGCCGGCCGCCGCAGAGCGGTCTGCCGCCACCTGCGTTTGCCGGGGTTGCTGCGATGCGAATTTTCCCGGAAAATCAGAAACAAATAGTCAGCAAAGTCTTTGGCTTGAGTTAGAATTCCGACTGTAAAGCCATAGGCTCTTTTTTGATCGAATAATTTAACCACCCAGTGGAGGCGATCATGGAAATCAATACCAGTCATCCCCAACAAAACGTTGCCTTGAACCAAGTGACGGGATCGCGTAAAACCGCCACCGAAGAACTTACCGAGCGGCGCAAACCGGTCGAGCAGGACGCGACTAACCAGGAAAGCCGGGCGGTGTCCACCGATACGCTGGTGCTATCGGAAGAATCGTTGAAACGCTCGCAAGCCGCGGCTACGCAGCCCAATGACAGAGCTCCGCAAATCGCCAATCGGGAGCAAGCCCAGCAGGCGCTAGGAGCCTTGATCTCCGGCGTTAACCGGAATCCGGCCGAAGCTTTGGCAGCCTATGGCAACACTTCCGCCGACCGCGTGCGCACGCTGTTGAACTGATTTATCCCCGTTAACGCAACCCGCTAGCGGCAAGCGGGTTGCGTGGTCCGTGCGGGCGATAGCCGGTCGCGTAAGCTGCGGCAGTGGCTACTCGCCCAATTCCTGTAACGAAATGTCCGAGAAATTGGCTACTCGATTGCGTCCGGCCTGCTTGGCCCGGTACAAGGCGGTATCGGCGGCTTGCAGCAGTGCGGCGAAATTCAAACCGATACTGTCCGAACCGGCGATGCCGATACTGATTGTGCTGGTGATGGATTGGCCTTGCCAATGAGTCGGTCGGGTGGCTTGCATCTGGCGCAGCCTTTCCGCCAAATGGTTGGCTTCCTTCTCGTTGGTGCAGGGCAGGATCAGGCAAAATTCCTCGCCGCCGTAGCGTGCCAGATAATCCTCGCCGCGAATCTGGCTTTTGGCGTTTTGTATCAGTTGTTTCAAGACTTGGTCGCCGGCTTGGTGGCCGTGAACGTCGTTAATGCGTTTGAAATAGTCGACATCGAGCATCAGTACGGCCAGAGCCTCTTTGCGCCGCGCGCTTCTCGCCAGCAGACGTTGGCATTCCAGGTCCAAACTGCGCCGGTTCCAGGCGCCGGTCAGCGCGTCGATGGCAGCCAGATTTTCCAATTCGGCCGCCATCCGGTAGGACACCATCAAGACGAAACCGAAGCTCAAGAATAGCTGGATGACGCTGCCGGCAAAAAACATCAACGGATTGAGTGGTATCGGATTGAACAGGCCGTAATCCGCCGCCGGCGCGGAAAATATCGACACGGCTCTGGCGACGTAAACTAGTCCCAACACGGCGAAAGAGGCGCCGGTCAGCCAGTGCGCGGTTCTCTGGTAGGACGCCAGCGGAATCAGCAGCGAGCGGGCGCAGGCGAAATTGATGCCGGCAAATATCAAGGAATTGGCAACGGCGCGCAATTGGGTATTGGGTTCGAACAGCGTGAACCAAGCGCTGACGCCAATCACCAAGCCTACTGCCAGCAGTAGCCAGCGGCATTGGCAGGGCCGGTTCTTGAACGCTTGAATTCCTAGGAATTGCAGGGCGGAACCCGCCGCCAGAAAGGCTGCTCCGGCAACGATATTCCAACCCGGCTGCGGTAGCAGCGCCGGATACGCCAGACCGGCGCCGAAGCTGATGAACAGGCTGGCCATCGACCAGTGACGCAGTCCCTTGATGCCGCGGGCGTGCAGGCTGGCGACCAGTAGCAGGATGGACAGTAAAAAGCTGAGCACGGCAATCATTACCATCATCGTGCGCAGGTCAAGGTTCATCGAATCAATCCGTTTGTGGCCGGTTAGAAATGCTTGGGCCGCGACGTGTTAGGGGCGGCCGAAGGACAGCCAAAATTTTCGCACGCTAAGCGGCAAATTCCATAGCCCGATTTGCAAGCAACGTGCAAGCTGCGGGCAGTATCCTAAAATCCGTTCCAATCGCCATGCCATTTCGAGGATAATGCACGGTTTTGTAGTTGGTCCGGAACACCTTAACCAGTCATGAAGCTGGAGAAAATCAAACTTGCTGGATTCAAATCCTTCGTCGATCCCACCACGATACCGATCAACGGCAATCTGACCGCGATCGTCGGGCCTAACGGTTGCGGCAAGTCCAATATCATCGATGCGGTGCGCTGGGTCATGGGCGAGAGTTCGGCCAAGCACTTGCGCGGCGGCAATATGGCCGATGTGATTTTCAACGGCTCGTCCGGCCGCAAGCCGGTCAGCATCGCCTCGGTGGAGCTGGTATTCGACAACAGCGAAGGCAAGGCCGGCGGCGAATACGCCAAATACGCAACGATTTCGATCAAGCGCCAAGTCAGCCGCGACGGCCAGTCGCTATTCATGCTCAACGGCTCCAAATGCCGGCGTAAAGATATTACCGATTTGTTTCTGGGCACCGGTTTGGGCTCGCGCAGCTACGCGATTATCGAGCAGGGTACGATTTCGCGCATGGTCGAAGCCAAGCCGGAAGATTTGCGGGTCCATATCGAGGAGGCGGCCGGCGTCTCCAAATATAAGGAGCGCCGCTCGGAAACCGAAACCCGCATGCGTCACACCCGGGAAAATCTGGAACGCTTGAACGATCTGCGCGACGAGGTGGAAAAGCAGATCAAAAATCTGGCTCGCCAAGCCGAAAAGGCCGAAAAATACACCGAGTTGAAAAAACTGGAGCGGCAATTCAAACAGGAATTGCTGGCGATGCGCTGGCGCAATTTTCAACGTTCGGCGCAACAACTCGAAGCCAAGTTGCAGAGTATTGCCGAAGAACATAATCGCTTGTTCGTGTTGCTGCGCGATACCGAGAAGGCTATGGAGCTGAAACGCGGCGAACAAAAAGCCCAGCAGCAGCATCTGGATTCGACCCAGGCGGAATACACCGCGCTGGTAGCCGAGGTCAGCCGGCTGGAACAAACCATCAAGCACAACCAGAAGAGCCACGAAGAAACCCTGGTCGAGATCGAGCGCTTGAAGCAGCAAGCCGAGCACGCGCAGGCCGAGTGCGAGTTGGATAGGCAGCAACTCGAAGAAATCCGGCAGACGCTGCTGGAGGCCGAAGAAACCATGGTGGTGGCCAAGGAGCGCGAGGAAGATTTGCTGGGTATCCAGCAGGACGCGCATCTGCAAAAGCAGCAATGGCAACAGCAATGGGAAGCTTTCCTGGCCGAAAATGCCGGTTATCGGGAGCAAGTCGAAGTGCAACGCACCAAGCTGGTTCAATTGGAAAACCAAAGCAGGCAGTTGCAAGCCCGGCTCGATAAATTGCACAGCGAACGCCACGGTTTGGCCGATACCCAGTTGCAACTGGAATTGGAAGCGTTGGATAGCAGCATCGAACTAATCGAAGCCGAGCGCCGGCAGTTGCAGCACGACTTGGATGCGGTATTGCAACGTATCGGCGAGTTGCGGCCCGAAATCAAACAGATTCAGGAACGCTTGCACGCCGATCGCGCCGAATTGCAAAAAGTCAACGGCAAGATCAGTTCGCTGGAATTGTTGCAGCAACATGCGATGGGTAAGGACAAGAAAGAGCTCGGCGCCTGGTTGGAGCAAATGGGGCTGGAACAGCAGCCGCGCCTGGCTGAATTCGTGGAAGCCGACGAAGGTTGGGAAACTGCGGCCGAAACCGTGTTGGGCAGCTATTTGGAAGCGATCTGCATCGACAGCGCCGACGCGATTTTGGCCGAGTTGCAAGAGTTGAACAAGCAATCGCTGATTGTGTTCGAAACCCATCCGGCCGCCGCCGGCTCGGCTGCCGCGGAAACCCTGGCCGGCAAAGTCCGCAGCCGTTGGCGGCTGGACAGTTTGTTGAGCGGAATTTATTGCGCCGAGTCGATGCGGCAGGCGCGGCAACTGCCGTTGCAGGCGCACGAATCGGTGGTGCTGGCGGACGGCACTTGGTTGGGTCGGGACTGGATCAAGGTCAGCCGGGGCAGCGATAGCAAGGCCGGCGTGTTGCATCGCGAGAAAGAGTTGCGCGAGTTGAAGTTGCGGCAAAGCGAATTGCAGATGGCGATTGCCGAGCACGAGCAGCAACTGGAACATTGCGAGCACGAGTTGAAAGCCGCGGAAAGCCATCGCGAGCAATACCAGCAGAAAGAAAAATTATTGAGTGCCGAGTTCTCGGCAAAAAGTGCCGAATACAGTGCCCAGGCCGCGCGCTTCGAACAGCAAAAGCGCCGCCTGGAGCAGTTAGACCATGAGATCGACGAGATCGGCCAGCATCTGGCCGAGCTTGTCGAGAGCATCTCCGAAGCCGAACTGATCAAACAGGACGCCGAGCTGGCTTTAGGCGATCTGGGCGAACGCAAAGCCGAATTGGAGCGGCTCAGTCAGGAACTGCAGGCCCGCCAGCAGAATACCGATGCCTCGGTCGACGAAGCCCGCCGGCATTTGCACCGTTTGCACGCCCAGATCGAATCGTTGAAATCGTCGGAAATCTTGACCGCCAAGCAGATCGAGCGCTTGCAAGTGCAGCACCAGCAAGCGGCCGACCGCATGGCCGAATTGGAACACAAGCTGCAATATGCCTTGGCGCCGTTGGACGACGAGCGCATGCAACTGGAAGAGTTGTTGGAAAAAAAACAACAATTCGAGGACGGCCTGCGCGCCGAGCGGCAAGCGCAACAGGCCAGCGAGCAATCGGTCAGCCAGTTGGCCGAACAATATTCGCAAACCCAGCGGGCGCTGGAAAAACAAAAGGAAGCCCTGGATCAAATTCGTTTCGAACAGCAGGACAGTAAGGTCAGACAACAAACCGTAGCCGAACAACTGGCCGAAGTGGATGCCGATCCGGAGGCCATACTGGCCAACCTGCGGGAAGGCGCCAGCGAAAGCCAATGGAAGCGCGAAGTCGACGAACTGGTCGAGCAGATCGAACGCTTGGGTTCGATCAACTTGACGGCGATCGAGGAATACAAAACCCAGTCGGAACGGATGAAGTTCCTGAACGAACAGCACGATGACTTGGTCGATGCGTTGAATACGCTGGACCAGGCGATCAGCAAGATCGACCGCGAAAGCCGGCAACGCTTCAAGGAAACGTTCGACAAGATCAACAACGGTCTGAAAGAGAAGTTTCCGCGCTTGTTCGGCGGCGGCCAAGCCTATCTGGAATTGACCGAAGACGATTTGCTGGAAGCCGGCGTCAACATTATTGCCCGGCCGCCCGGGAAGCGGAATAGCTCTATCCATCTGTTGTCCGGCGGCGAAAAGGCCTTGACCGCGGTGGCTTTGGTTTTCTCCATTTTCGAACTGAATCCGGCGCCGTTTTGTTTGCTGGACGAAGTCGACGCGCCGCTCGACGACGCCAATGTCGTGCGGTTTTCGAAGATGGTGGAAGACATGTCGGCAACCGTCCAATTTTTGTACATTTCACACAACAAAGTCACAATGGAAATTGCAAAACATCTAGCAGGTGTTACCATGAAGGAGCCTGGGGTATCCCGAATGGTGGCGGTGGATATTGATGAAGCGGTAAGCATGGCGGAAAACTGATGGATAAAGAATTATTAAGAGTCGTGATTATTTTGATCGGCGTGCTGGTGATGATCGGCATGGTGTTGTGGCATTTCGTCAAATCGCTACGTTACAAACGCGCCGCCGACGATTACTACGACGACGATTCTTATGACGACAGAACCGTGGACGAATTTGCCGTTGAGGACGATGAAGACGGTATCGGCGTGTTCGAAATCGGTGACGATTTGGTTGATGGAGATGCGCTGTTAGACGACAAAGCCATCAAGCCGTCGCCGAAGGCTGCTGTTGCCGCCCGGCGCGAGCCGGAAAAAGCTGCGGCTGCTCCCGCTCCAGCCGCCAGCCGTAACCATTTGCCGGTTCTGATCGAATTCAGCATCGTCGCCCGTGCCGACCAAGGTTTCAACGGCGAAGATTTGTTCGATGCCTTCGAGCGGGTCGGTTTGCGCTACGGCAGCGTCAGAGTGTTCGAGCGGGTCGACGCGAACCGGATGGTGGATTTTGCCGTGGCCAGCATGGTCGATCCCGGTACCTTTCCCGACACCGGTTTGGACGAGTTCTACTGCCCCGGTATCGTATTTTTTATGCAGCCGCGCGAAGTCGATAATCCGTTGGCGGTATTCGACGATTTCATGGAAACCATCGATACCCTGGCCGACGCACTGGACGGCGTGGTCTGGGACAATCAACGGCAACCCTTGACCGCCGAGACGGTTGCCCAATTCCGGGAAATATTGGCTACTGCCTGAACCCGCCATCCGGCGGCAGGGCCGCCGCCGTAAAGTCATTACAAACCAACGTATTATCAAGAAGCTAAGTGGATCAAAAACATATCAGAAATTTCTCCATCATCGCCCATATCGACCACGGGAAATCGACATTGGCGGACCGGTTCATTCAAATTTGCGGAGGGCTCAGCGACCGGGAAATGGAGGCGCAAGTGCTGGATTCGATGGATCTGGAACGGGAACGCGGCATCACCATCAAGGCGCAAAGCGTTACGCTGGATTACAATGCCGGCGACGGCGAAACCTACCAGTTGAATTTCATTGACACTCCGGGCCATGTCGATTTTTCCTACGAAGTCTCGCGTTCGTTAGCCGCTTGCGAAGGTGCATTGCTGGTAGTCGATGCCGCCCAGGGTGTGGAAGCGCAGAGCGTGGCCAACTGTTACACCGCGATCGAGCAGGGCCTGGAAGTGGTTCCGGTATTGAACAAGATCGATCTGCCGTCGGCCGAACCGGAGCGGGTCATGGCCGAGATCGAGGACGTGATCGGTATTCCGGCCGACGATGCCTGCCAGATCAGCGCCAAGACCGGTCTGAACGTCGAATCGGTACTGGAACAACTGATTCGGAAAATTCCGCCGCCGAGCGGCAATGCAGACGGCCCGTTGCAGGCCTTGATTATCGATTCCTGGTTCGACAACTACCTAGGCGTGGTGTCGCTGGTGCGGATCGTCAACGGCTCGTTGAAGCGTAGACAAAAGATCACCGTGATGTCGACCGGCAAGTCGTATCCGGTCGACAAACTGGGCGTGTTCACGCCTAAGCAATTGGAAAAGCAAGAGCTGGCAACCGGCGAAGTCGGGTTTATCGTGGCCGGCATCAAGGATATTTTCGGTGCCCCGGTGGGCGATACCATTACCGCGACCGACAATCCGGCCAGCGAGGTGTTGCCGGGTTTCGAGAAAGTGCAGCCGCGGGTATTCGCCGGCCTGTATCCGGTCAGCTCAGACGATTTCGGTGCAATGCGCGAGGCCTTGGACAAATTGCGGCTGAACGATTCGGCATTGAATTACGAAGCCGAAACGTCGCAGGCGCTGGGTTTCGGTTTCCGTTGCGGCTTTCTCGGCATGTTACATATGGAGATCGTCCAGGAAAGGCTGGAGCGCGAATACAACATCGATCTGATTACTACCGCGCCGACCGTAGTCTACGAAGTGGAGACGCATAACGGCGAAGTGGTCATGGTCGATAATCCGGCGAAATTGCCGGATCCCGGTACCATCGAAGAAATTCGCGAGCCTATCATCCTGGCCAACATCCTGGTGCCGCAGGCCTATTTGGGTAACGTGATCAATCTGTGCGTCGAAAAGCGCGGCAACCAAAAGAACATGCAATACGTCGGCGGCCAGGTTTCGTTGAATTACGAATTGCCGATGAGCGAGGTGGTGTTGGACTTCTTCGATCGGTTGAAGTCGGTCAGCCGCGGCTACGCTTCGTTCGATTACGAATTTCTCCGTTTCGAGCCGGCGCCGTTGGTGAAATTGGATGTGTTGATCAACAGCGACAAGGTCGACGCGTTGTCTATCATCGTTCACCGCGACCAGGCGCAAAACCGGGGGCGCGATCTGGTCGAAAAAATGAAGGATTTGATTCCTCGGCAAATGTACGAAGTGGCGATCCAGGCCGCGATCGGTTCCAAAATCATTGCCCGTTCCACAGTCAAAGCGATGCGTAAAAACGTGACGGCCAAGTGTTACGGCGGCGATATCACGCGTAAGAAAAAACTGCTGGAAAAACAAAAAGCCGGTAAAAAACGGATGAAGCAGGTCGGTAGTATCGAGATTCCGCAGGAGGCGTTTCTGGCGGTGTTGCAAGTCAATAAAGAGTAACGGCAATAGTTTATGGATTACGATTTTTCATTTTTTTTGGTCGCCGCCACGTTTGTCACCGGTATCGTTTGGGGAGGGTATAGCCTGTATTTGAAGCGCGCCGGTTTGCCATACCCGACCGAGAAGGAACCGGTGTTGGTCGAATACGCCCGCTCGTTTTTCCCGGTCGTCTTGATCGTGTTGTTGCTGCGTTCGTTTTTGTTCGAGCCGTTCCGGATTCCGTCCGGGTCGATGATGCCGACGCTGTTGGTCGGCGATTTCATCCTGGTCAACAAATTCAACTACGGCATCCGCCTGCCGGTGTTGAATACCAAAATCGTCGAAATCGGCGAGCCGAAACGCGGCGACATCGTGGTATTTCGTTATCCTAAGCAACCGGAAGTCGATTACATCAAACGCGTGATCGGTTTGCCGGGCGATAGAATCGCCTATTTCGACAAAAAGCTTTACGTCAACGGCACACCGATTAAACAGGTTTCGTTGGGGCGTTACCAAGGCGTCGGCCAGGGTGCCAACATGACCGGTGCCGAGCGTTTGGAAGAGGATTTGGCCGGGGTGCAACATTCCATATTGGTTGCGCCGGGCGCTTCGTCGGTCGAAGACGTGTTTGTCGTGCCGCCCGGCCACTATTTCATGATGGGCGACAACCGCGACAATAGCAACGACAGCCGCTATTGGGGCTATGTGCCGGAGGCAAACCTGGTCGGCAGAGCGTTCTTTATCTGGATGAACTGGGATTGGCAAAACAGCGGCATCGATTTCGGCCGTCTGGGTACGGTGTTACAGTAATCCGGTTTTCCGGGTGTTATGCGGAGTGCGTTCATGTCGCGACGGCATGCACCCGTTGATTAAGCTTTAGGAGAGACGGTATGCGTGCTTTACCTCGCAAACAGCAAGGGCTGACCTTTTTGTCGATCGCATTCATTTTGGCATTGATCGGTTTCTTCACGCTGTTGATACTGAAGATCGCACCGATCTATATCAACCACAGCCGCGTGGTCAATGCGGTCAAAGCGGTCGAAAACACCACCGATATCGTGACCAAGTCCAAATCGGAGATCAAGACCAGCCTGGAAAAGCGGTTCGATATGAACTACGTCGAACATGTCAAACCCGAAGACGTCACTATCGTGGCGCAACCGGGATACGTCAGGGTCGAAGTCGACTACGAACGGGTCGAGCGTATCTTCGGAAATCTGAGCGTGCTGGTTGAGTTTCACGAAGGATTCGAAGCCGGCAACAAGTGATTAAAAAACCCGAAATCCTCTCTGTAAAACTGGGATTGGCGTTTAACGATCCGCAGTTGTTCAGCATGGCGTTGACTCACCGCAGTGTCGGTGCCCGCAATAACGAGCGTTTGGAATATCTGGGCGATTCGGTACTCGGCTTCGTCATTGCCGAGCAATTGTACGAGTTGTTTCCCGATGCCGGCGAAGGCGTACTGAGCCGGTTGCGGGCCAGTCTGGTCAACCAAAGTTCGCTGGCCGAATTGGCCAGACAGCACAATCTCGGCGATTATCTGATTCTCGGTTCCGGCGAGTTGAAGAGCGGCGGATTCCGCCGCGATTCGATTTTGTCGGATGCGCTGGAAGCCATCATGGGTGCGTTGCTCAGAGACCAGGGTATCGACGTTTGCCGACAATGGATACTGCGCCTGTTTGCCGATAAATTCGCCGATTTGAAAGTCGACGATTGGAACAAGGATCCGAAAACCCGGCTGCAGGAATTGATGCAGGCCAACCGCAAGCCTTTGCCGGTTTACGAATTGGTCGGCATGTCCGGCGCCGACCATGCCCAAACTTTCGAGGTCAAATGTAGCGTCGTGGTCACTAGCGAAACCTGTAACGGCGTCGGCATCTCAAGGAAAAAGGCCGAACAGGCCGCTGCGGAAAATATGTTGAACCTTTTGCAAACCAAGGCTAAATGAACTGCGGATATGTCGCTTTGATCGGTAGGCCCAACGTCGGCAAATCGACGTTGATGAACCACTTGCTGGGCCAAAAGCTCAGTATCACGTCCCGTAAGCCGCAAACCACCCGGCACCGGATTCTCGGCATCAAAACCACCGCAGCCGGCCAGGCGATTTTCATGGATACGCCGGGCATGCACCAGGACGAGAAAAAAGTCTTGAACCGTTACCTGAACAAAACGGCCGACAGTACATTGTTGGGCGTCGATGTCGTGGTTTGGTTATTGGACGGTTTGTATTGGCACGAATACGACGAGAAAATTTTCAAAAAACTGGAGCGGGCCGGTTTGCCGGTGATTCTGGTGATCAACAAAGTCGATAAAATCAAGGATAAGGACGCCGTGCTGAGGTTTTTCGCCGACGCCCAGACCAAGTATCCGTTCCGGCATATTCTGCCGGTGTCGGCCTTGCGGAATACCAATCTGGATCTGCTCGAGCAGCAGATCATGGCCTTGTTGCCAGAAGCCGAGCCGATTTATCCGGAGGACCAGATTACCGACCGGCCCGAGCGTTTTTTCGCCGCGGAAATCATTCGCGAAAAATTGACCCGGCGCTTGGGCGACGAATTGCCTTACGCGCTGACGGTCGAAATCGAGCGTTACGAAGAATATCCGGAATTATGCAAAATTTACGCGGCCATTTTGGTCGAGCGCGATAGCCAGAAAAGCATCGTCATCGGCAAACAGGGCGAGATGCTGAAAAAGGTCGGTAGCGAAGCCCGTGCCGATATCGAGAAACTTATCGGCCAGAAAGTTTATTTGCAGTTGTGGGTTAAAGTGAAAAAAGGCTGGTCGGACAACGAGCGGGCCTTGCAGAGTTTGGGTTTTACCGATTTCGGCGAGTGATGGACGGCGACGCCGTTTATTTGCAGCCTGCGTTCGTCTTGCAACATCGGCCGTACCGGGAAACCAGCGTGTTGTTAGATGTGCTTACCCGGGACTTCGGCCTGGTTTCGATCTTGGCCAAAGGAGTCAGAAAACCGAAATCCAAGACGGCCGGTTTGTTGATGCCGTTTTCTGCGTTAAAGCTGTCCTATGTCGGCAAGCACGAACTGAAAGTCCTGGCCGATGCCGAATACGTCGACAGCTATTCGCTACAGCGCTTGGCTTTGTATTGCGGTTTTTATGTCAACGAATTGGTTGGTATCTTCGTGCATAAGGCCGATCCCCAGCCGGGCATCTTCGCGCTGTACATTCATTGTTTGCACGAATTGTCCGCGGCGCAGAATATCGAACAAACCCTACGCTATTTCGAGCTGGATTTGTTGCGAGAAGCCGGCTATGCCGTCGATTTGGCGTACGATGCCAACGGCGAGCCGATCGCCGCCGGCCGGCGTTACAATTTTGTCGCAGATTACGGCATGGCGCAGGCCGACGGCGGCGCAGTCGGCGGCGATACGTTGGCTCTGCTGGCCGGCCGGTCTGAGTTGCCGGCTGCAGCATTGGCCGAAGCAAAAGCCTTGCTCAGGAAAATGCTGGATGTTCACTTGCAAGGTCGGCATCTGCGCAGCCGTGCGGTTTTAGCCAAAATAATCAAACGTTTATAACGCTATAGTTTTCCCGGATTTTTATTCGGTTCTGAGAGTACATGACAAAACAACCTATATTGCTGGGCGTCAATATCGATCACGTCGCAACGCTGCGGCAAGCCAGAGGCACTCGTTACCCGGAGCCGGTGCAGGCCGCTTTACTGGCCGAACAGGCCGGTGCCGACGGCATCACGGCTCATTTGCGCGAGGATAGGCGACATATTCAGGATCGGGATATCCGCTTGTTGAAGGAGTTGTTGCACACCCGTTTGAATCTGGAAATGGCGGTCACCGAGCCGATGTTGGCCATCGCCTGCGCAGTGCAGCCACATGCGTGCTGTCTGGTGCCGGAGCGGCGCGAGGAATTGACGACCGAAGGCGGACTGGATGTTGCCGGTGCTGCCGGCAGGATGTTTGAAGCTTGTCGGCAGTTAGCCGAGGCCGGTATCGAAGTCTCGTTGTTTATCGATCCCGATATGCGCCAAATTGACGCGGCGCTGGCCGCCGGAGCGCCGGTGGTCGAGTTGCATACCGGCCGCTATGCCGATGCCGAAACTCCGGGCGAGCGCGAACGGGAGCTGCAGCGGATTCGCGATGCGGCGGCATATGCCCACGCCGCCGGCTTACAGGTCAATGCCGGACACGGTTTAAATCTGCACAACGTCGAAGCCATTTGCCGGATCGACGCGATCGTCGAATTGAATATCGGCCACGCCTTAATCGCTCAGGCTTTGTTTTCCGGTCTGGAGCAGGCGGTCAGGGATATGAAACGGGTGATGCGAGAGGCGCGTTTGCACGGTTAGGGCGATGCTGGCGGAACTTGAGTTTTACCAATTGACCTCGATCGGAAATCGCGAGGTCAATCAGGATTGTATGGCGCATCGGGTGTGTAACGAATATGCCTTGTTCGTGGTTGCCGACGGTTTGGGCGGGCATCATGGCGGGGAAAAAGCGTCGCAATATTTTTGCCGCTGCTTGATTGCGTTAGCGGACCAGTATCGCTCGCCTATTCGAAGCCGCGGCGCACCGGCCGTGCAGGACTGGATTGCCGAGGCCGTGGCCGGGATGCGCGAGCTGTTTGCCGGCGATCCGGTCGCGCTGAATGCGCATACGACTTGTGCGGTACTGTATCTGGACGCGGACCAGGCCATCACCGCCCATTGCGGCGATTCGCGAATTTACCGGCTGAACGCCGAACGGGTATTGTGGCGGACCAAAGACCATTCGCTGCCGCAGCAATTGTTCGACGAAGGCAAGATCAGCGAATGGGAAATGGGCGTCCATCCAGACCAGCATAAATTGACGCGGAGTATTAACGCCTTGTATCCGCCGGTTGTCGATATAGTCAGTTGCCCGCCGATAAAAAGCGGCGAGACCTTCATTTTATGCAGCGACGGTTTTTGGGAGTTTGTCAAAGAGCCCGAACTGTTGCAATTGTCGCAGCCGGCCAGCGCCAAACCGGAGTTGCAGAAGATGGCGAAAATGGCCGTGCTGCGGGCTCAGGGCAAAAGCGATAACGTCACGGTGCAATGGGTGCGCAAACGTTAAAACGGCCGATTGGAGATTATTAGCCGCGGTCGGTTTTTGCCTCGCATAAAAAAGGCCGCGGAATTTGCGGCCTTTGGTTTGTCAGTGGGTGGCTAAGCCGTGTTTCTGAATCCGATACAGTAGCGTATCGCGCGATATGCCCAGCAGTCTGGCGGATTTGCTGCGGTTGCCTTTAGTTCTGGTTAACGCCTGTAAAATCATATCGGCTTCCAGCGCATCCAGTTGCAGTCCCAGTTCCGGCAGCGTGAATTCGGGGCCAGGCGCCACCGTGCCGCGGCTAAACTCGTGCGGCAGGTTTTCCGGCTCGATGACTTTGCCGGACAGCAGGATGCTGAGCCTTTCGCACAGGTTGCGTAGTTCGCGCACGTTGCCCGGCCATTTGTAGTTGCGCAACGCTTTTAAGGCTTGTCTGCTAAAGGTTGGCGGCTCCAACGAATGCATTGCCGAGAAATGGGCGAAGAAATGCTTGGCCAGTTCTTCAATGTCCTCGCTACGCTGATGTAAGGACGGGATTTCCAACGGCACCACGTTCAGGCGGAAATATAAGTCTTGGCGAAATTCGCCGTTTTCGATCAATTTGGTCAAATCGGCGTTGGATGCGGCGATGACGCGCACATTGACGGTGTATGGTTTGGTGCCGCCGACCGGCAGGCATTCGCCGGATTCCAGAAAACGTAACAGCTTGGACTGGATACTGATCGGTAACGAGTTAATTTCGTCCAGAAACAGCGTGCCGCCGTCCGCGGCTTGGAACAAACCCTGCTTGTCGGAAATCGCCCCGGTAAATGCGCCTTTTTTATGGCCGAAAATCTCCGACTCGACCAAACCCTCGGGCAGAGCGGCGCAATTCAAAGTGATAAAAGGCTTATTGGCGCGCGGGCTGTCCTTTTGGATTGCCGTGGCGAGCACCTCTTTTCCGGTGCCGGTTTCGCCTTTAATCAACACGGTAACGTCGGTTGCCGCGACGATACGGGCGCTGCGGATTAAAGCTTCTATGGCCGGAGACTGTCCAATAATAGAATTGAAGTTATCCACCTGTAAAACCTCTCAATACGTCATAATGTGTTCAACGCGCATCGGGTTTAGCCAAGGAAAGGCTGCCAATAATGCGAAAATGATAAACAGGGCCCCGACCGCATGCTTGAATTGGCGCAGTCTGGAAAGCCGAGTCAGAAACGAAGTCATTATACCGGTTCCCATCACGGCTGGTAAAGTCCCCAACCCGAAAGCCAGCATGGTCATTGCGCTGTGGACTATTCCTTGGGCGGTCGCTGCCAACGCCAAGGCCGTGTAGATCAAGCCGCACGGCAGCCAGCCCCAAACCATGCCGAACAGTAAGGCCTGGGTGCGGTTCTGTACCGGAATCAGGCGCCGGCCCAGGGGTTCGATGCATTTCCAAAAACGCGAGCCCATTTTTTCGATATAGGCAAAACGCGGGAACCAGCCTCCCAGGTACAGGCCGGCGCCGGCCATCACTGCGGCGGATAAAATCTGCAACAACCGGTGCGCTTGGCCTTGGCTGAACGGCATGCTCAAGAATATTTGCACGGCGCCGACCAAGGCACCGGCCAGCGCGTAGCTGAAAATTCGCCCCAGGTTGTAATTCAGTACGATTTCGAACAAACGCCGCTTGTCGTTGCGCAGCTCGGGTTTCAGGCTATACGTCAGTGTGCCGATGATGGAGCCGCACATGCCGATGCAATGCAGGCTGCTGAGCAGGCCCATCACGAATGCGGCAAGATACGATGCGTTGAAATCGAGATAAACGTGCATATGCGGAACGAAGCGGCGCCGATCGGTGGTGGATGTGGAGTTGGATTATAGCCGGTTTCCCGGATACTCTCGATGCCGGCGTGCGCTGCGGCCGTCACGGAATCTCTGTCAGGTTGTTGGCGCAGACCCGGTTACGGCCCTGATTTTTGGCTTGATATAACGCATCGTCTGCCGCTTTTAACAAGATCGCGTATTGGTCGTGGGCATGGGCCCGTAAACTGGCGACCCCGGCGGAGATGGTGACGAATGCGGTGGGGTTGTTGCTGACGTGGCGGATTTTCAAAGCCTCGACGGCCTCGCGGTATTGTTCGGCCCGCAGCATGGCGCCGATGCTGTCGGTATTGGGCAGCAAAATCGCGAACTCCTCGCCGCCGAGCCGCGCCACCAAATCTTCAGGGCGATGGGTTATGCTTTGCAATGCCCCCGCGACCCGTTTCAAACACTCGTCGCCCATCGGGTGGCCGTAAAAGTCGTTGTATTGTTTGAACGAATCGATATCGGCGATCATCAACGACAGCGGCATGCCGGTACGTTTGGATTGGTTCCATTGCCGTTCCAGGGCCGCATCGAAGGCGCGGCGGTTGGGGATCTCGGTCAAACCGTCCAGCGACGCCAATTTTTCCAGCAAATCGGATTTGGTTTTCAGTTGGATTTGGGTTCTGACCCGGGCCAAGACGATGGATGGAGAGAAGGGCTTGGTAATGTAATCGTTGCCGCCGATGCGAAAGCCGTGCACTTCGTCCTCTTCGGAATGTTTGGCCGTCAGAAAAATGATCGGTATGTTGCGGGTCTTGTCCTGCGCTTTGAGTTGCAGACAAGTCTGGTAGCCATCGGTCCCGTCCATCACGATATCCAGCAAGATCAGATCCGGCAACTGGCTGGCGGCAATTTGCAACGCCAATTCGCTGTTGACGGCGACTTTGACGTGGTAGTAAGGCTCCAATATGTTTTTGATTAAATCCAAATTTTCCGGACTGTCATCCACTGCCAGCACGGTATGGGCCTTCGGGTTTTCCATGTCTTTACATTCCTGAGTCCAGTAAACGGTTCAGTGCCTGGGCGGCTTCCACGAATTGGTAGTTGGCGATTTGCTTTTTGACCGGTGCCAAGGCGTCCGCCAGTTTTGCGTCTTCGATGGCGGCCACGATTTGTTCCATCTGCCGGTCCGCATCCGAGTCGAAGACTTGTAATTTGTTGACCAGTAATGCCAGTTGTTGCCTCACTTCTAACGGCGACAAGCGGATTTTCGCTTCGGGTTCGGCGTCGGCCGGCAGTGCGCTGTTGATGCCGCGAATCACTTTGGCCATTTCCGACGCGGTCGCGGCAATATTGTGCTCGATTGCCGCCTGGTTCGTGCGCTCTGATGAGTTAGCCGCCAAGCATTCCTCCAGCCTGAACAACTGGCTTTGCAACTGTAGCGCGCCGAGTGAGCCGACCAATCCCTTTAAAGTATGGACCAATTGGTAAACTTTATCGTAATTGTTGTCGGTGAGGGCCTGATTGATCTCGTTCATGGTATCGGCATGGTTTTCGGCAAATTTTTGCAGGATCTTGCGATAAACCGTGCGGTTCCCGGCCGTGTGTTGTAAGCCGACCATGCTGTCGATACCGTAAAGGTAAGGGATATGGTTGTTGGCAGAGTCCGGCGGCGGTAGGCTCGGCTGGGTCAGGTTGCGCGGCGTAATCCACTTTACCAGCGCCGCGTAGAGGGTTTCCGGCAAAATCGGCTTGCTGACGAAATCGTCCATATCCGCTTGCAGGCATTTGTTGCGGTCGTTGCTCATCGCATTGGCCGTCATCGCGATCACCGGCAGGGTTTGGCAGCCTGGAATCGATCGCAATTGCTGAGTGGTTTGGTAGCCGTCCATCACCGGCATTTGTACGTCCATCAAGACGCAGTCGAATGCGGTTTGTTGCAGTTTTTTCAGCGCGATTTCGCCGTTTTCGGCCACTTCGACCTCGATGCCGGCTTGGTTGAGTAATTCGATTGCGACAATCCGGTTCACCTCGTTATCCTCGACCAATAACACCCGGGCTCCGGCTATCGTATGCAGCTTGTCGACGTCCAGCGTATTTTTGCGCTGGTATTGCGCTTGCCGGATCGAGGCCATGTTGCTGATGCCCAATTTGACGCTGAACGTGAACGTCGAGCCGACGTTTTCCCGGCTCGAGACGCTGATGCTGCCTCCCATTTGTTCGACGAGTTGTTTGGAAATGATCAGACCGAGTCCGGTGCCGCCGTAATTGCGGGTAACGCTGCTGTCGCCCTGGCTGAAGGCTTGAAACAGTCTGGCTTGCATCTCCGCGTTCATGCCGATGCCGGTATCGCTGATGCTGAATTGCATGCAGGTCTGCTGCGCCGAACGGCTTAATTCGTTGAGCGTGACTTTGATCTCGCCCTGCTCGGTGAACTTGATGGCGTTACCGATCAAGTTGATGAATATTTGTCGCAAGCGCTGCGGGTCGCCGACTACCGCCAGACGGGTCTGGTCGGCCGGCGGCCGGACCAGTGCCAGACCTTTGCGGGCACTGAGTTCCGACATCGTGGAAAACACGTTATCCAGCATTTCCTCGAGCACGAACGGGGTGGATTCCAACTGCATTTTCCCGGCTTCCATCTTCGAGAAATCCAGAATATCGTCGATGATGGTCATCAGCGAGCGCGATGCAGTTTCGACCCGTTCCAAGTAGTCGCGTTGTTTGGCGGTGATGCCGGTGTTCAGGCACAGTTCTACCAGGCCGATAATCGCATTCATCGGCGTGCGGATTTCGTGGCTCATATTGGCCAGAAATTCGGATTTGACTCGGGTGGCCTGTTCCGCTTGTTGCTTGGCCTCCAATAACCGTTGCTCGGCTTGCAGGCGGTCGGTGATGTCTTGCATGGTGCCCTGTACGCCCACGGTTTTGTTGTCGGCATCCCGCAGGGCCTTGCCGCGCTGGTGCACGTGGCGGATTTCCTTGTTGCTCAACACGATCCGGTGGCGGAAGTCGATAATGCCGCCGTGGACGCCGTTCTGCATCGCCGATTTGAAAAAAGCCTGGTCTTCCGGGTGGACCAGCCTGGTCACAATCGCGGAAAAATCCGGGGAAAAATCCTGTTTGTTGGTCGCGGTAATGCGGTACATTTCGTCCGACCAACTGAAATGGCCGTCCGCCAAACGCCAGCGCCAGTCGCCGATATGGGAAATGCTCTGGGCATCCAGCAAGCGCTGCTGCTGGTCCTGCAACGCGTCTATGGCCCGGCTGCGCGCCAATTCCGCACTGATTTGCAGCGCGAGCAGCTTTAGGATGTCGGTAGCGAACGTCGCGTCCGGAATCGGTTTGCAATACGACACGGCAATGTAACCGAAGCTTTTTTGCTGCTTGTCCTGCAGCGGGATGCCGAGATAGCCTTCTATATTAAGAGCTTGCAGCCACTCCGCCGCCGGGAAAAGTTGGCTGACGCCGCTTTCGAAGCAGCAAATCCGGCCGTCCGCGACCGTGCGGCAAGGCGAGTCGAGCAAGTTGAATTCCTGGTTAGGCACGATTTTGCCGTGCGCGCATAAACACAGGCTGCGTGCCCGGCCGTTCTCCAATACTTCTGCGACCAGGGCGTAATCGGCCCCCAACGTTTCCAGAGTCAGCAAGGTCAAGTTATCCAGCAAAGATTCCGCGTTCTGCGGCACGGTGCTGGAAATGATGTTGCGGATCGCCCGGTTTTGTTGGCGTTGCTGGGTGATGTCGCTGACCAGGCCCTGGTAATCGGTAATCCGGCCTTGCTCGTTGCGAACGATCATTTTACGGTCTTGCACCCACTTGATGCCGCCGCCGTGGGTGACGATACGGTAAGGTTGATGCACGATTTCCTGGCATTCCAGTGTTTCGCCGCCGGCTTCGATTTCCCGTTGAAACGCGGCCAAATCGTCGGGATGGATCAAGTTCGCATAAAACATGCCGCCGTTGACCAGTTGTTCCGCGCCGTAGCCGAATAGCTGGCGGGCGTTCTCAGTGGCGAATTCGACCGGCAAGCCCTCGGAATTATTCCATTTCAGCACTACCGCACCGCTGCGGCTGATGATTTGGTAGGCGGCCTGCAAATTGGTCTCGGATTGCTTCCGCTGGCTAATATCTTGATGCGTACCGCATAAACGGGTGGGGCGGCCGCTGACCGGGTCGTGGGCGACCACTGCGCCGGAGCCTTGAATCCACACCCAGTGGCCGAGTTTGTGCCGCATGCGGAATTCCACGACGTAGGGGCGGCGGCAGGCAATGTGCTTATCGACTGTCGTTCGCACCCGTTCCCGGTCGTCCGGGTGCAAGCGCTGCGACCAATCGCTGACGTAATTGTCCAGTTCGTCCGGATTCAGGCCCAGCATATCGAGCCAGCGTTGGTTGACTATATGCTTGCCGGTTGGGTATTCCCAATCCCAATAGCCGAGTTGGGCGCCGTCGATCGCCAGCGTCAACTGTTCTTCGACTCGCTTGCGTGGCGTAACGTCGATGTGGAATTCGATCAATTCGCTATTGTTGCGCGAGCTCAAACGCTGCAGCGAGATTTCCTGCCAGCGATCGCCCGGAAAGGCGAAGTCGGCGCCAGCCATGGCTTTTCCGGCTTTGATGTGTTGGCACAAGCGGCATTCGCTTTCGTCGAATTGGCGCGGGTGAAACCAGGCGTGTACCGGTAAATTGAGCAGTTCTTCGCCGCTTTTGCCGGCAACCAACTCGGCGGCGCGGTTAAGCCCGCGTATTCGGCAGGCGTTGTCGGCAACGACCACCGGATAGTCCAGCACATCGTAATTGCGGCGTATTCGAGAAGCCAGCGAGGTATCGCGCGGCGGCCGCAGCAATAAGCCACCGAATACCAACAGCGCGGTAATTCCGGGTAATACCAAACTGAGCAAATCGGACAATGCGCTACGGTTGCTGACATGCTGAAACAAGGTTACCGCAACATCGCAGAGCAATAGCAGGCAAGCGCCGATCAACGCCAGGCGCGGAAGCTGCTCGGAGGGTTCGGAAGCGTTGTCGGTCATGGCGGGTGGGGTCGGGGGTAAGCCGTTCTCGGAACGGAAATCTTAGACTGCAGCCATGCAAATGTGAATTTTGCCGCAGCCGATTTTTGCCGGCCTGTCTAGCAAATCGGGATTTTAAAGGCCGCTCCGGCTTGCTCCTTGACCAGCTTCGGTACTAAATAGCCGGGCAAATGACGTTGCAGGTATTGGTGCAAAATGCGCGCTTCCGCTTCTCTGACTTCGAAATGGCCGACGCCGCTGGCGCGGTCCAGCAGATGCAGGTAGTAGGGCAGTATATTAAAGCTGAATAATTTCTCGCTAAGCTCGCGTAGCCGTTCGCCGTCATCGTTGATTCCCTTTAACAACACGCTTTGGTTTAACAGCGTGACGTCGCAACGTCTGAGTTCTGTGCAGATTCGTTTAACCGAATCGCTGAGTTCTTGGGCGTGGTTAACGTGTAAAACCATGACGATCTGGGCCGGCAGCGCCGAAAATGCCGCCAACAGCTCGTCGGTTATGCGTTGCGGCAGCACGACCGGGGTGCGGGTATGGATTCGGATGCGCTTTATATGGCCAATTTCGGCGAAGCGGCGCATTAGCCGTTCGAGTTTGGCGTCGCTCAGCAGCAACGGATCGCCGCCACTCAGAATTACTTCGCCGATTTCCGGGCGTTGCTCGACGTAAGCCAGCGCGCTGTCGATTTTCTGGCCGGACAATTGCAGTTCGCCGTAAGGAAAGTTTCTGCGAAAACAGTAGCGGCAGTGCACCGCGCAAGCGCCGGTGGCGATCAGCAGAATCCGGCCGTGGTATTTGTGGATGACGCCGGTTTGGGCCACGGCTTGCAAATCGCCGACCGGGTCGTCGGTGTAGCCGGGGTAATCGTTAAATTCGGCCAGATCCGGCAACACTTGGCGCAGCAGCGGGTCGTTAGGGTTACCGGCTTGCATGCGCGCTGCAAAATCGCGCGGAACCCGCAGCGGAAATGCAGTGGCTTGGCGAGGTAAACTCAAATCGGCGGGTGAAAGTTGCAGATAGGCGCACAAGTCGGCAACGCTGTCGAAGGCATCGGCCAACGCCTGTTGCCATGTGGCGGACGGGGTGTTCAAAATCGCTCCGGTTTCCGAATAAAAATCTTATCCATTATAATCGTCGGCTTATTGTTTGTTTCACGAGGAAAAAATGGCGACTTTTAGCACCAACGAGTTCAAGGGCGGTTTGAAGATCATGCTGGATAACGACCCTTGCGCGATTATCGAGAACGAGTTCGTTAAGCCCGGTAAAGGCCAAGCCTTCAACCGGGTCAAGATCCGCAATCTGAAAACCGGCCGGGTAATCGAGCGCACTTTCAAATCCGGCGATACCGTGGAGGGTGCCGACGTCGTCGATAAGGAAATGCAATATCTTTACAGCGACGGCGAATTCTGGCACTTCATGGTGCCTGACACGTTCGAACAGTACCAAGCCGACAAAAACGCCGTGTCCGAAGCCATCAAATGGTTGAAGGAGCAGGATATCTGCACGATGACCTTGTGGAACGATTCGCCGCTATCCGTGACTCCGCCTAATTTCGTCGAATTGGCGATTACCGAAACCGATCCGGGCTTAAAGGGCGATACTTCCGGTGGCGGTGGCAAGCCGGCGACGCTGGAAACCGGCGCCGTGGTGCGGGTGCCGCTGTTCGTGCAAACCGGCGAAGTGATCAAAGTCGATACCCGTACCGGCGAGTACGTCTCCCGCGTCAAAGAATAGTGGCTGCTGCCTGGCAGCCTGCTTGCTCTATCGAGCATTTGCGCCGGCGCGCGCAAATGCTCGCCGCTATCAGGCGTTTTTTCGACCAGCGCCAAGTTTTGGAAGTCGAAACCCCACTGTTATGCCGGACTACCGGCACCGATCCGCAGTTGAATTTTTTCAGCAGCGTTTACCTGGCGCCGCCGACACGGCAACCCCTGTTTCTGCAAACCTCGCCCGAGTTCGCGATGAAGCGGCTGCTGGCGGCCGGCAGCGGCAGTATCTACCAGATTTGCAAGGCCTTCCGCAACGGTGAAGCCGGCCGCTTCCATAATCCGGAATTCACGATTCTGGAATGGTACAGAGTCGGCTTCGATCTGCAGCAATTAATGGCCGAGGTGGCCGAGCTGGTGCGGTCTTTATTGGCCGCGGACGGCCTGCCATTGCCGGCGATACAAATTTCCTACCGGCAACTATTCCTGGACAGCGTGGGTCTGGATCCGTTGGTATTTCAGCACGAAACTTACGCCGCCTATGCGGTCGGCCACGGCATAGCGGAAGCCATTGCGTTGTGCGGGAACGACCATGCCTTGTGGTTGGATTTTATCTTCAGCCACCGGGTACAGCCGGCGATGGCCGCAGGCACGCTGTATCTGGTTTACGGCTATCCGGCGATACAGTCTTCTTTAGCCAGGAACCGTAGCGACGATCCGCGCGTCAGCGAGCGTTTCGAGGTTTTTGTAAACGGCGTGGAACTGGGCAACGGGTTTTTCGAATTGGCCGATCCCTACGAGCAGGAACGGCGGTTCGAGCGCGAAATCGCGTACCGCGATCGAAACGGCCTGCCTGCGGTTGCCAAGGACCGGTATCTGCTGGAAGCCTTGGCTTCCGGTCTGCCGGACTGTAGCGGTGTGGCGCTTGGTTTGGACAGGTTATTGATGTTGGCAACCGGCAGTGAATCGATTGCCGAGGTATTGGCTTTTCCGTTGACTAATGCCTGAGGCTGGTGTTGCCGAGAAAAAACGCCCCCTTCTAGCTAGTGAAGGGGGTATTCGGCATGGGTTCCGGATCAATATAAAGCAAGCATTGCCAAATGCCAGGTCAGAACGGCCAGCTCAGGCGATTTTTTTGGTTGTCCATGCTGTCGAGCGCAGCTTGTACGTCCCGGACGAAAAAGCGTTTCAAGCCGCGGCCCAAACGGGTCGCAAGCATCGGTACCGCTTGTTCCTTATTCAGGTAAGCCGCCGGTTCGCGCCCTTTACGGTATTTGCTGAGCGCTTGTCTAACCGCCGAGCACAGATAGCATTCGGTGCCTTCCGGAAGTGTGGCGTTTAAATCGCGAATTAGATGGGGGGTTATTTTGTTCATACCAACCTCCTCCGCAATCGGGAGCCGGGGACGCTAATCCCTGTGTCAGTTTAAAGATCCGCGACTCGGATCTGTTATTTAACAAAAATAACGTGATTAACTTATCAATACCGTAGAAAAAGTCAATGTTTGTTTGGCAATATTTATTGATTTGTGTCAAGGCAATTTGTCGCGGGTTTTGGCCGGACAAAAAGTAGAGAGCAGGCGGACCGTTCTAACGGTTCGCCTGCTGCCGAGCGGCGGATTAGTCTTGCTTTTCTTCTTTGCCAGCGGGTTTGCGCAGACGGATGCCCAATTCTTTGAGCTGTTCTTCGCTGACCACGGCAGGCGCGTTGAATAGCGGGCAGGCCGCAGTTTGGGTTTTGGGGAAGGCGATAACGTCGCGGATCGAACCGGCGCCGGTCATCAACATCACCAAGCGGTCCAGACCGAAGGCGATACCGCCGTGCGGTGGCGCGCCGTATTTCAGGGCATCCAACAGGAAGCCGAATTTTTCGCGGGCTTCTTCGTGGCCGATACCTAGAATGTCGAATACGGTTTGTTGCATCGCAGTGCGGTTGATCCGGATCGAACCGCCGCCGACTTCGGTGCCGTTCAAGACCAAATCGTAAGCCCGCGACAGCGCGCTGCCCGGGTTGGCGACCAGTTCTTCGACCGAGCAGCTTGGCGCGGTGAACGGGTGGTGTATCGCGGTGTAGCGTTGGGCCTTCTCGTCCCAGGCAAACATCGGGAAATCGACGACCCAAAGCGGTTTCCAGGGACCAGTCAACAGATTGCGATCGAGGCCGAGCTTGACGCGCAACGCGCCCATCGCTTCGTTGACGATGCCGGCTTTGTCGGCACCGAAGAAAATCAGGTCGCCGTTTTGCGCGCCGACTTTCGCCATCACTTTGGCCCAGACATCGGCCGGGGCAAATTTGACGATAGGCGATTGCAGGCCGTCGATGCCGGAAGCCAGATCGTTGACCTTGATATAAGCCAAGCCTTTAGCGCCGTAAATGCCGACGAATTTGGTCAGTTCGTCGATGACGCTGCGGCTCAAGTCGCCGCCTTCCGGCAATTTCATCGCCACCACGCGGCCGTTCGGATCGTTGGCCGGACCCGAGAATACTTTGAATTCGACGTGTTTCATTTCGTCGGCAATGTCTACCAATTCCAGCGGAATCCGCAGGTCCGGGCGGTCGGAACCGTAACGGCGCATCGCTTCGGCGTAACTCATCACCGGGAATTGGTCGCCCAAGTCCACGTCGATGATGTCCTTGAACAGGCGGCGGATCATTTCTTCCATCACCGCCATGATTTCCTGCTCGTTCATGAACGAGGTCTCGATATCGAGCTGGGTGAATTCCGGCTGGCGGTCGGCGCGCAAATCTTCGTCGCGGAAGCAACGCACGACTTGGTAATAGCGGTCCATGCCGGCGATCATCAGCAGCTGTTTGTAAAGCTGCGGCGACTGCGGCAAGGCGAAGAACGAATTCTGGTGGGTACGGCTAGGGACGATATAGTCGCGAGCGCCTTCCGGAGTGGCCTTGGTCAGGTACGGGGTTTCGATTTCGAAGAACTCGTGATCGTCCAGAAATTGGCGCAAATGACGAGTCACGTCGCGGCGCACTTTCATCTTTTGCTGCATCGCGGTGCGGCGCAGATCGATGTAGCGGAAGCGCAAACGGGTTTCCTCGTTGACTTCGATGTCGCTTTCCAGCGGGAACGGTGGGGTTTCGGCTTCGTTCAACACTTCGATATGTTTGCCCAGCACTTCGATTTGGCCGGTCGACATATTCGGATTATGCGTGCCTTCCGGGCGGTCGCGGACAATGCCTTCGATACGCAGTACGTATTCGCTACGCACCTGCTCGGCAATCGCGAAACTCTCGGCCGCATCGGGATCGAACACCACTTGCACCAGTCCGGCGCGGTCGCGCAAGTCGATAAAAATCACGCCGCCGTGGTCGCGGCGGCGGTGCACCCAGCCGCACAGGGCCACGGTTTGTCCCAGATGCTGGGTGTTCAATTCTCCACACTTGTGGCTACGCATAATGTCTCTCGGAATATTTCAAAAAGCTGGCGATGGTACGAATTTATGGGGTTTCAGGCAAGTTTAATGGCAGGCGCAACTACCGCCGCAGCCACCGCTGTTGCCGCCCGATTTTTCCGGAGTCTTGCTCTCGCCGGCGACGTTTTTCTTGTTGCCGCTTTTGAAATCGGTTTCGTACCAGCCGCTGCCTTTCAACCTGAATCCGGCCGCGGAAATTTTCTTTTTCAATTCGGCTTCGTTACAGGCCGGGCAAACCACCAAAGGCTCGGCACCCAGTTTTTGCAGGGCCTCGTGTTCGTGCCCGCAAGCGTTGCATTGGTATTCGTAAATAGGCATCTGCTTCTCCAATTGAAAGTCTCTAAAAACCGCTTACTAAGGGCTGGTTTTAAATTTTCAAGGCCCTTAATGCTAGAATGTCGCGCCATTTTAAATGAAAACGCCCGGAGAATATGGACAAATTGACCATCCGCCAGCCCGACGACTGGCATTTGCACGTCAGAAACGGAAGTATGTTGCGGTCGGTCATCGGCCATAGCGCCAGGCAATTCGCAAGGGCGATCGTCATGCCCAATCTGAAGCCGCCGGTCACGACCGTGGCTCAAGCGTTAAATTATCGGCAGGAAATACTGGTCGCGCTTCCGGAGGGCTCCGCTTTTCAGCCCTTGATGACGCTATATCTGACCGGAAACACGACAGCGGAAGAAATAAAATACGCTGCCGACTGCGCACACGTCTATGCCTTCAAGCTATATCCGGCCGGTGCTACGACCAATTCCGATGCCGGCGTCGCCAATATCGACGCGGCTTATCCGCTGTTGGAAGCGATGGAAAAATACGGCGTGCCGTTACTGGTTCACGGTGAAGTCACCGATGCCGAATACGATATTTTCGATCGCGAAAAAATCTTCATCGACCGCACGCTTAGCCGGATTGTGCGCCAATTTCCGGGATTGCGGATTGTCGTCGAACACCTGACTACCGCAGAAGCCGTGCAATTTGTCGAATCGGCTGCGGCCAATGTCGGCGCGACGATCACGCCGCAACATCTGCTTTATAACCGGAATGCTATGCTGGCGGGCGGGATTCGGCCGCATTATTACTGTCTGCCGATTCTAAAGCGCGAGCATCATCGCCAGGCCTTACTAAGCGCGGCGACCGGCGGCAACCCGAAATTTTTCCTCGGCACCGACAGCGCGCCGCATTTGACTTCGCTTAAGGAAAACCCATGCGGTTGTGCCGGTTGTTTCACTGCTCCGATCGCACTGGAGCTATATGCGGAAGCCTTCGCTTCGGTCGGTGCTTTGGATAAGTTGGAGGGCTTCGCCAGCGATTTCGGCGCCGATTTCTATGGGTTGCCGCGCAACAGCGGCACGATGACCTTGACCAAACAGGTGTGGCAGGTGCCCGAGGTATACGCCGATGCCGATTCGGGGGTTGCCATCACGCCGCTGCGCGCCGGGGAATCGCTTGCCTGGCGTTTGCAGGTTTAGCGGCGGGGCAATTCAACCGTTGCATCGGTTCATATCAACCTGAAGCGGCCGCCGCGGGCGTTTTCAATTGCGGAGCGTGACTTCTGAACCGCTCTATCTACACAATGGCATGAATCTGGCTTTGGCTATCGGTTTTAGTCCGGTCTTGCGCTGCAACGGCAGCCAGCCGCTACAGTTACAAAATTTTCTACATGAACGTATCTAGCGATCCGATTTACCGTTGGGGTGTATTTTTGCTCTGGTTCTTGCTGAGCCTCAGCGTTTTTTTTCGTGCGCCGATTCCGATCGACGAAACCCGTTATCTGAGCGTGGCCTGGGAGATGTGGCTGCGCGGCGATTTTTTAGTGCCGTATTTGAACGGGCACACCTACAGCCATAAACCGCCGCTGTTGTTTTGGTTGATCCAGGCCGGTTGGGGCGTGTTCGGCGTCAACGATTGGTGGCCGCGTTTGGTGGGGCCGTTGGCGGCGCTGGTTAATTTGCTGCTGGTTCGGCGCTTGGCGGCAATGCTTTGGCCCGGGCAGGCCGATGTTGCCGGATTGGCGCCGTGGGTATTGGCCGGTACCTTGCTTTGGACTTTGTTTGCTACATCGACCATGTTCGACATCTTGCTGACGGATTGCGTGATGCTGGGCATGGTCGGTCTGTTGGCGGCAGCGGGGGGGCAAGTCCGGAAGGGCTGGCTTTACTTCGGCTTGGCGATCGGTTTGGGCTTGTTGGCCAAGGGGCCGGTGGTTTTTCTGCACTTGCTGCCTACCGCTGTGCTCGCCAAATTCTGGCGGGCGGATCGTCACGCGCCGGACAAGGCGTGGTGGCTGGGGCTGCTGGCAGCGATTGCGGTTGGAGCGGCGTTGGCTTTGGCCTGGGCGCTGCCTGCGGCTCAAGCCGGCGGCCAAGAATACGGCGATGCGATTTTGTGGCACCAAACCGCGGACCGCACGGTGGGTACCAAAATCCATACCCGGCCGTTTTTCTGGTATTTGCAGTTCTTGCCGCTGTTATTGTTTCCGTGGCTATTCTGGCCGCGTTTATGGGCGGGATTGCGCCAGGGTTTTGCCGGAGATAAAGGTTTGGCGTTCAGCTCGATCTGGCTGGTTTCGGTATTCGTAGTGTTTTCGGCCCTGCCGAGCAAGCAATTGCATTATCTGGTACCGATGCTGCCGGCTTTTGCGCTGGTCGTCGCCAGAGTGTTGTCGCGCAGCCGCCCAGCCTGTTCCGTCGCCGCGGAATCCTTGGTTCCGGCTTTGTTTGCGCTGGTCGGGATTTTTTTACTGCTGCTGCCGCAGATACCGGGTTTGGCCAAGTTGCAATGGGTGCAGAGCGTCAGGATGGACTGGGGGAGCTGCGTATTGGCGGTGGCATTGGGCTTGGCCGTTGCAGTTTGGCGATGGCGGGCAGTGCCGGCGGCGGCCCTGTCGGCAGCCGTGGTCGCGGCGGTTTTCGCCGGTTTTATCTTCTTCTTTCGATATGTCGGCTTGGCCTACGATTTACGTCCGGCGGCGCTGCAGGTCAAGTCGTTCAACGAGCAGGGCGTGCCTTACGTTTACGTCGGCAATTACCAAGGCCAGTTGAATTTTCTGGGGCGATTGACCGAACCGTTGCCGGTATTGGCGACGGCTGCCGAGGCCGAGCGCTGGGCGCTGAGCCATCCCGCCGGATACTTGGTTTCGCTGGAAAAAGACAAGCCGGAGGATGTTTTTTATATGCAGGGTCACCGCGAATACTGGCTGGTATTTCGCCGTGCCGACCAGTTTGGCCGGCTCAAGCCGCTATGACGGGGCGATAATAATCCGGTTTTGCTTTAAGCGTTTGATATAATTACCAACTTTTTTACTTTTACCGAGTTTATGCAAATTTCTGTCGTAGTTCCCGTTCATAACGAAACCGATAATGTCGACGCGTTGATCGCGGAAATTGACCAGGCCTTGAACGGCCGTGACGCTTACGAAATGATATTCGTCGACGACGGCAGTACCGACGATACCGCGGCCAAGTTGCAGCGGGCCATGCAGCAATACCCGGCGCTACGGGTGTTGCAACATCAGCGCAGTTGCGGCCAAAGCCGGGCCGTGCACAGTGGCGTGCTGGCCGCGCGTTATCCCTGGATCGCGACGCTGGACGGCGACGGCCAGAACGACCCGGCCGACATTCCGCATCTGGTCGCAGCTTGGCAAGCGGAAAACGATCCGCAATTGTGGATGCTGGCCGGCCATCGCCACCAGCGCAACGACACCGGCTGGCGCAAATTCTCGTCGAAATTCGCCAATGCCGTGCGCCAGGCGATCTTGCACGATGCCACGCCGGATACCGGTTGCGGCTTGAAGTTGTTTCTGCGCGATAAATTCCTGGCGTTACCTTACTTCGACCATATTCACCGTTTCTTGCCGGCCTTGGTGCAAATGGCCGGCGGCCGGGTGATTTCGGTAAAAGTCGGCCACCGGCCGCGCAACTTCGGCCAATCCAAATACGGCACGCTGGATCGGGCGTTGGTCGGCATCGTCGATATTTTGGGCGTGGTGTGGCTGAAGCGGCGCCACAGCCTGGCGCAAGTCAGCGAGGTGGCGCGTGGTTAACCGTGTTACCGCCTTTTTCGTACTGAATTGCGCAGGTGTTTGATGGAGCAGGGCATCTTTAATTTTCTTGGCCGTGTGCTGGACAAATGGCAGCATCATTTGTCCAGCATGGATTCCAACGACATCATCTGGCTCACGATCGGGTTGGTTGGCCAGTCGCTTTTCATGATGCGCTTCATCGTGCAATGGATTCATAGCGAACGCCACCAAAAAAGCATCATCCCGGTCAGTTTTTGGTATTTCAGTTTATCCGGCGGCGTCATCGTGTTGTTATACGGCATTCACCGGGTCGATCCGGTGATCATCCTGGGGCAATTGCCGGGTACTTTTGTCTATGCCAGAAATCTGATGTTGATCCGGCGCGAGCACAGGGATACGTTGGCCGAATTGGCCGACGAAGATTTGGGTGGTTAATGCTGTGCCGGCAGCGATTAGGAACGCGATTTTTGCCGGTTTGCGGAAAATCGGGCCGCTTTGCCCTAGACTAGGGCCTTTAGCATAACGACGTATCGGAGAGGTGTCTGATGAGGTTTCTAGTTCTGTTCACGCTGGTTTTCGCTTGGCAGCATGCGCATGCCGAGGTATACAAATGTACGGGCAAGGACGGCAAGACCGTTTACCAATCGAAGCCGTGCCAAACCGCGGCTAAAGCCGAGCAATTGGATATCCAGGCCGATCCGGAAGTGGAGGCTGCGGCCAAAGCCAGACGCGAGGCCTTGGAAAGCGAATACGATGCCAAAAAAGCCGCGAAACTGGAAACCGAGCGGCGCGAGGCGATACTCAGGAACCAAACCGAATCCGCCGCCGCATTGAAACAGAGCGCGATTGCCCATCAGCAGCAGGTTGAAGCACAACAAAGACAGGCCGCGGCTCTGGAGCGCCAGGCTCAGCAAGGCGCCAATCCGGTCATGATAGTTGCGCCGCCGGTGGTCTTGCCGGCGCCGACGGTTCCGCAAGCGCCGGTAGCCCCGGTCACGCCGAGCGGGCCGGCCGCTAAAGACCAGACTTTGCGCTGAACGGCGGGCTTGGTCATGTTGTGGTTGAAAGCGTTACATTTAATTTTTATGGTGACTTGGTTCGCCGGCTTGTTTTATCTGCCGCGTTTGTTTGTTTACCACGCGATGAGCGACGACAGTATCAGCAACGAGCGTTTCAAAACCATGGAACGTAAGTTGTATTACGGCATCATGACGCCGGGGATGGTGTGTACTTTTGCCTTCGGCGTCTGGATGCTGGCCGATTATGCCTGGATGTTGTATTCGGCCAGCGGTTGGTTACACCTGAAATTGGCGTTACTGCTGTTGTTGGCGGTGTACCACGGCTTTTGCGGCAAATGGCTGTTGGATTTCAAACATGACCGTAACCGCCATTCCCACGTTTTTTTCCGCTGGGTCAACGAGATCCCGGTGTTGTTTCTGTTTGCGATCGTGATCTTGGCCGTGGTCAAGCCGTTCTGACGGCGCGGCCCGCCCAAACGCTGGCCGCGCCGTTGCCGCAGGCGACGAGGTTGCCGAATTCGGCCAACCGGTCGGGGGTGCCGATATCGAGCCACAAGCCGGAATGTTTTTGTCCGCCTATGCGCTGGTTGCGTATCGCCCGATCCAGCACCGGGCGCAATTTGAGCGGGGCGACCGGAATGCCCTCGAATAATTCTGGGCGGTAAACGCCGATACCGCTGAATGTCAATTTGGTTTCCCCATGCGCGGCCAGCAAGCCGGAACCGGCCAGTGCGAAATCGCCCTCGGGGTGGTGCGGCGGGTTGTCGATCATGACCAAATGCGCCAGATCCGGGTTTATCTCGCGCAATTCCCGCAGCGGGAAATCGCAAACGATATCGGCGTTGACGGCCAAGAACGGCGCATCGCCTAACAGCGGCAAGGCCTTGGCGATACCGCCGGCCGTTTCCAATGCCATTTCGCCTTCGTCGGAATAGGCGATCGACAGGCCCCAGCGGGCGCCGCTGCCGCAATAGTCTTTAATCTGCGCGCCCAGGTGGGCGATATTGATCACGATCTGGCAAAAACCGGCGGCCGCCAGATTTTCCAGGGTGTACTCGATTAGCGGTTTGCCGGCGGCTCTCAGCAGCGGTTTTGGAGTATGGTCGGTCAAGGGACGCATTCGTTCGCCGCGTCCGGCGGCGAGAATCATGGCTTTCATCGGATTGGCGGGTAGGCGGGTTTAAGCGAATCTTGTAAAAATTGGCGGAATTGGCCGAGTTCCGGGTAGCGGGCGCAGACAGATTCCACGTAGGCAAATGTGCGCGGAATGTCGGCCAAATAATTGGGTTTGCCGTCGCGCAAGTGCAATCTGGCGAAGATGCCGATCGCTTTCAAATGGCGTTGCAGGCCCATCAGATCGAACCAACGCCGAAATTGCGGATAGTTCGCGTCCAGCAAGCGGCTTTCGCACAGGCGGGCGTGGTAGGCCTGTGCCCATTCGTCGACGCGATGTTCCGGCCAGGCTATGTAACAATCGCGCAATAACGAGACCGGATCGTAGCTGATCGGACCGATCACGGCGTCTTGAAAATCGATCACGCCGAGGCCGCCGTTGGCCGGCAGCATCAGGTTGCGGGAGTGGTAGTCGCGGTGTACGCAGACCCGCGGTTGTGCCAATGCCGACTCGACCAGAGTCCGGTTCAATTGCGCCGCCAGCGGCTGCGGCAGTTCCAAACCGACCAATTTTTGCAGGAACCATTCGTAAAAAATGCCCAATTCGCGTTCGATGAACGCCGCATCGTATTCCGGTAATCGGCAAGTAGCGGTGTCCACGTTGCGTTGCAACTCGAACAAGCTGTCCAAGGCCTTGGCATAGAGCGCATCGGCCGTTGCCGGAGTTAGGCGGTCCAGCAAATTTTCGCTGCCAAGGTCTTCCAGCAGCAAAAAACCTTGCCGGGTATCGCTGTGGTAAACGGCGGGCACGTGGATGCCGGCGTCCCGCATTAAATCGGCTATGCGGATAAAGGCTGCGCAGTTTTCTTTCTCGGGCGGGGCGTCCATCGCTATCTGCACGCCGCCGGCATGAACGACACGAAAGTAACGGCGGAAGCTGGCATCGCTGGAGGCAGGGGAGAGCTGGCTGATATCGAGCGACAAATCGCGTTGCAGCCAATCGACTAGCGCCGCCAGGCGACGGTCTTCCATGCTGGAGTCGTACATTTTTGTTATTTGCTGAGAAACCTAAGGTAAAATGATCCGATGCATTTTATTCGATTTCCAATCCGCTAAGCCAATTTAGCCGCATTCGCCAAAACATGAATTATCGGTTTTATACAATTTCTTCAGCCTTGATGTTCATCACCGGGCTCGCCTCCGCCGCCAATAACTCGGCATGGAATTGTGAACAAACCAAAAACGGCGAATGGACCTGTCTTAACCAAGGTCCCGCTAACGCTCCGGAACCCCCTCAGCCAGCGCAAACGGTAAAAACCGCTCCGGCCGCTCCTGCCAAACCGGAAATTGTGGCCCAGCCGCCTGCCGCGGTGGCGCCGGCTCCGCTGCAACAGTCGCAGAAACCTGAGCTGAGCAAAGAACCGGTTAAAGAAGCGGTGAAAGTGGTGGAGAAATCCGCTGCCGAGCCGCAGAAACTGCGGGTCAAAGTCGGAGAGAATCAAAAGCCGGAAGTAGAGAAAGTCGAGCCCAAAACTCAGGTCGCAGCCGGTGGCGGCAGAACCCAAGGTTGGACCTGTAAAGCCGGGGATGCCAAAAGCGGTTGGGACTGTAATTTGGTCGGTGCCGATCCCAGAGGCGAAGCGCATATCGTCGACGAAAACGGCGTTGCCGATGTGGCCGGCTCGCTGTGGTTCGCTCCGGCATTCAGCCATCGTCAGGAACGCGATTTCCAGACCTTGCGGGCCGAATTCGATCGCGACCCGTGGCAAAGCTGCGAGGTGTGGGGTAAAAGGAAGCCGAAAATCAAGGCGACCTCCAAAGAGGCCAGAGACGCGGCGACCACCGAGATCAATGCCGACTTCTCCGAGGTCTTCGACGGCGAAGTGCTGAATTTTGCCGGCAATGTCGACATGAACCGGGCCGACCAGCATTTGGTGGCGGACAAAGCCAGTTACGACACGGTCGCCGAGACTTTAGACGCCCAGGGCGGCGTACTTTACAGCGAAGACCAGTTGGCGATGTCCAGCGAAACCTTGTCGTTGAATATGGGTAAAGACGAGGCCCGCCTGCGCAAGGCCCAATTCATCGTGCCGCAAGCACCGTTTCGCGGCAGCGCCGATGTGGTCTATCGGGACAGCAAAAGTTTGTCGCGTTATAACGAAGCGGCGTTTACCAGCTGTGCGCCGGGCAACCAGGATTGGGTGGTGCATGCTGCGCGCTTGAAGATCAACCGCGAAAGCGGGCAGGGTTCGGCGAAGAATGCCTGGCTGGAATTCAAAGGTGTCCCGGTGTTGTATACGCCGTATATCTCGTTTCCGACTGATAACCGGCGTTTGTCGGGTTTCCTGGCGCCGACCTGGGGCAGCACGCAACGGAACGGTTTCGACGCCAGCTTGCCTTTCTATTGGAATATCGCGCCCAACTTCGACGACATCGTCACGCCGCGCTACATGAGCAAGCGGGGCGAGCAGATACGCAACAAATTCCGCTACCTGACCGATATGTCGCGCGGCACCTTTGCCGCCGAATATATGCCGCACGACCAGTTGGCGAACAAGGCGCGCTATTCGGCGAGCTTGAAGGACCAGACCTTATGGCTGCCGGGCCTGAGTTCGTTATTGGATTTGAACTACGTCTCCGACAAGACTTATTTCAACGACTTGAACAACGCGCTCGGTTTTCAAAATACCAGTTACCTGCCCAGTACGGGAATGCTGACCTACGCCCGCACCGGCATGTACTTATCGGCTGCCGGTTACCACTACCAGTCGGTGGACAAGACCATCACCGACGATTTGTTGCCTTACGACGTACTGCCGCGCATCGGCATGAATTTTTCCCACGCCTTCGACGATTTTCCGCTGACCCTGGCGTTGGACAACCAATACAGCTACTTCAGCCACAAGACCCTGGTCAACGGCCAGCGTTTTAATGTGGCACCGTCGGTCAGCTTTCCGTTGGAAAGCAGCGAGGGCTTTTTCATACCGAAAATTTCGGCGTTGTATTCCCAATACCAACTCAGTAATCAGACTGTCGCCGGGCTGCCGAGCAGCATTTCCCGGACATTGCCGGTATTTTCGGTGGACAGCGGTATCGTGTTCGAAAAGGATATGCAGATCTCCGGTACGCCCTATGTCAACACCTTGGAGCCGCGCCTGTTCTATCTGTATATCCCGCGTAAAGACCAGAGCAATATCCCGATTTTCGATACAGCTTTGTTCGATACCAACTTTTACAGTTTATTCCGGGAAAACCGCTTTTCCGGTTACGACCGGATCCAGGATGCCAACCAAATTACGTTGGCCGCCTCGTCGCGCTTTATCGATTCGACTACCGGACTCGAACCGCTCAAATTGACGTTGGGCCAGATTTTGTATTTCGAAGACCGTACCGTCGATTTGTTCGACCGCAACAACCCGACCTTACGGCCTTTTGCCCAACCGCAGACCAGCAGCACTTCCAACTTTATCGGCGAGCTCAGCGGCCAGGTCAGCCGGCATCTACGCTACACTACCGGCGCCCAATGGGATCCCGAGTTAAATAGCCTGTCGCGCGGCCAGTTTGCGTTGAAGTACCGGATGCAGCCGAACCAGATCCTAAATATCGGTTACCGCTACCGCCGCGCCAATCCGCAGGACGTGGTGCAGACCGTCAACCAAAACAATACGACGCAAGTTTTCTCGCAAACCATCTCGCAGACCGACGTATCGTTCCGCTGGCCGCTATTCGGCGAATGGTTCGGTTTGGGCCGTTGGCAATATTCGTTAAATTTCGACAAAACCACGGAAAGTTTCATCGGGATCGAGAAGGAAAACTGCTGCTGGCGGTTCCGCGTCCTCGGCCGGCGATTCATCAACGGTGCCAACACCATCGCCTTCGTCGATCCGAGCACCAAGCCGGAAACCGCCTTTTTCGTCCAATTGGAACTGAAAGGCTTGAGCAGTTTCGGCGACCACGTCGATACCTTCCTGCAAACCAACCTGGACGGTTACCGCAAGGATAACTTTTTTGAATAAGCGCCGCATGTTGAAACAATCGATCGCCACTCTGCTGTATGCATTGAGTTTTTATGTTGGCTTGGCCCAGGCCCAAGTGTTGGACCGGATCGTCGCGGTAGTGGAAGAGGACGTGATCCTGGAGCGCGAGCTGAACGCCGAAGTCGCAGCGATCAGTAACAAACTGAACAGCAGTAACGTGATGGTGCCGCCGGAGTTCGTGCTGCGCAAACAGGTGCTGGAACGGATGGTGGTCGATAAACTGCAGCGGCAAATGGCGGCGAAATCGGGTATCCAGATCAGCGACGAGATGCTGAACGCCTCGGTGGCGGACATCGCGGCCCGCAACGGCTTGTCGGTCGATGCGTTTCGCAGCGAATTGGCCCGGCAAGGCATGGATTACAAGAGTTTCGAAGACAATCTGCGCAACGAAATCATCATTAACCAATTGCGCGGCCGCGAAATCGGTGCCCGGGTGAAGGTTACCGATGCCGAAGTCCAGCATTATCTGGAAACTCAAAGCAAGGCCGGCCAGAGCGGCGCCCAGTACCATTTAGGACACATTTTGATCGCCGTGCCGGAAGGCGCTTCGGCTTCTGCAATTCAAAAGGCCAAGGACAAAGCCGATCAGGTCATCGCCGATTTGCGCGGCGGCAAAGATTTCAAGCAAGTCGCGGTCGGCATTTCCGACGGCGACAATGCGCTGAAGGGCGGCGATCTGGGCTGGCGCAGCATCGGCCAGATTCCGTCGCTGTTCACCGACATCGTCGGTACGATGAACCAGGGCGACGTCTCGGAAGCGATCCGCAGCCCCAGCGGCTTTCACATCATCAAGATGCTGGAAACCGAAGGCGGCAGCCAACATATCGTCACCAAGACCAAAGTCAGGCACATTCTGATCAAAACCAACGAATTGGTCGACGACGCCGAAGCGCAGAAACGCCTGTTGGCGCTACGCGAACGGATCAGCGACGGCGACGATTTCGCCGCGTTGGCCCGCGCCCATTCCGACGACAAAGGTTCGGCGATCAACGGCGGCTCGCTGGATTGGGTCGGTCCGGGCGCGTTGGTGCCGCCGTTCGAGGAGGCGATGAACAAATTGGCGATCAACGAAATCAGCGCCCCAGTACAGACCCAGTTCGGCTGGCACATGATTCAAGTGTTGGGCCGGGAAAGCCAGGACAACAGCGAACAATTCAGAAAGGACAAAATCCGCGAGGAGATTCGGAAACGCAAAATCGAGGAAGAAACCGAATTGTGGTTGCGTCGGTTACGCGACGAAGCTTACGTCGAAATCGATTTGGATCGGCTATAACCGGTTATGAGCGTGATTCCGGTAGAACCGAGAAAAGAAGATAAATTCAAGCGGCGCCTGCAGCGCGTCGCCAGGGAACAGGATTTAAGCCGGCAGCGCGACTTGGTGCAACGGGTCTGCGCCGATTTGAATATCGACTTACTGACCTGCGCCGCGGCCTTGGTGTTCATGAACCAACCGAATCTTTATCCGCCGCTAAAACGCCAGCCGGCCGCCGCCGAGGCGGACCGCGCACTACCGCCGCAATATAAGATGGTGCGTTACCGTTTGGCGGTCGGCAGCCAGCATCAGGTCAGCCGCGACCAGATTCAGGCGGTGTTGGTGTCCGAGTCGGGCGTCGACAAAAAGCGCATCGGCCGGATCGACATCCGCGATACCTATACCTTGGTGGAATTGCCCGACGGCATGCCGGCCGATATTTTCCAGCTATTAGCCGAAACCGAAATCGGTTCGCAAAAGTTGAATATCAAACGGATCAAGCCGAATAAGTTCAGGCAACAGCGCAATGTTGGCGGAGAAGAAAACGGCGGTTGAACCGCCGTTTTCGTTTGTGGCGGGTTTACAGCGTCAGGCGAATGCCGATCCAGGCCGCTCGGGGGGCGCCGACGCCGACGAAGCGGCTTTGCTGGTCGCCCGGTAAACCGAGGCCATCCAATACGTCTCCGGTATTGCCCCAGGTGCCGAAGTTGGCGTAATCGCGGTCGAACAAGTTGGTTACCCGGCCGAACAACGTGACGTTCGGATTGAAGCGGTACTCGCTGCGCAGATTGAACACAACGAAAGCGGGGAGTTTGGCCGTCAGATTGGCTTCGTCGCCGCGCAGATACTGCGAGCTGTTGTAGTTCATGTCCATGCCCAAGGTCCAGGCCGAGACGATATCGAAATCGGTACTGAATTTGAATTGGTGGGCCGGGATGCCGGGCAGTTTATCGCCCGGTTGCACGACGATGTCGCCGTTACCGTCCGCCATCGGGTTGTTCGGGCTGCTGGACAGGAAGCCGGTCTCGAAGCTGGCGTCGATATAGGTGTAATGGGTCGACCAGCGCCAACGTTCGTAAAAGTTTCCGTTCAGGCCGAGCTCGACGCCTTGGCGCAGGGTTGAGCCGACATTGTCGAAATAACCCAGGTTGCTGCCGACGCCGCCGGTACTTTTGAAAATGATGTCATCGTTGTTGATGGTGCGGAACAGCGCCAGATTCCAGTCCAGATAGCCCGGCAACAGATTTTTCAAGCGGCCGCGCAGACCGGTTTCGAAGGTGTTTGCCACCACCTGTTTCAACGGCGGATCCGAAACGAAAGCGTTCGGCAGCCGGCACGGGTCGTTCGGATTGGCGCAGCTCAATTCCATCGGTGTCGGCACCCGCGATGACTCGCTGTAGTTGCCGAACAAGGTCAATTCCGGCATGACGGCGTAGGTAAAGCCGGCGGCCGGATTGAAGCGGTCGAAGGAATGCGAGCCGTTCAAATCTTCGCCGACGTGGTCGCGCAGTTTGATGTGCGATTGGTTGTAGCGGCCGGAAACCGTAACGTCCAATTTATCGGTCAACGAATAGGTATCGGTCAGAAACACGCCGTAGTGGTCGGTTTCGGTGGTCAGACGCACGTGGGCGTCTTCGATCAACACGCCGCCGCCGGCGACGCCGCGGTCGGCGGTCAACGAGCCTAATTGGGTGTCGGCGTGGTAACGGGCGTTGCCGTAGTCGAAGCTGGCGCCGCCGACCAAATGGTTGTTGCGGCCGAAAATCTTGTGGTCGAAGGCGTCTTGCAGCGCAAAACCGAAGGATTGTTGCAAAGTGCTGGAGGTATTAATGGTGCCGCCTTCCAATGCATCGCTGGCCGGGATCGGGTTTTCGTTCAAATCTTCCAGCTGCGTCACGCCGTCCTCTTCGCACATAAAGCCGCCGCAGTCGTCGAACTCGCTGCCGTCGCCGTTATAGGTGCCGATTTTATTGCGCCGGTAGTACATCGTGCCGGACAACTGGTTGTGGTCGTTCAGCCAAGTGTCGCCGTCCAGCGATACCAACAACATGCGGTTACGGGTAATGTCGGGGTGGGTGAATACTTGGTCGCGGCCGTAAGCCAGCATTTGTTGAGGTAGCGCGCCGTTGCCGCGCAGCGTGTTTTCGGTGCCGGCAATGCTTAAGTCCAGACTGGATTTGACGCCGCGCCAGCTCAAAGTACCGAAGCCTTGTTTGGCCTCGCTGGGCGAATGGGCGCGCCAGCCTTTCTCGTTGAAATATTTAAAGTCCAGGAAATAACCCCAGGTGCCGTTGTTCCAGCCGCTGCTGATTTCTTCGGAATGCCGGTCCCAAGAGCCGCCTTGCGCCTCGAAGCTGTGGCCGGGCGCGGAAAAGCCGGTTTTGGTATTAACGCTGATCGAGCCGCCCAATGCATTCAAGCCGAATGCCGGATTCGACGCCGGCTGCAGCGCCATATTCTCGATCGCTCCGTTCGGTATCAAATCCCAGTTCACCATGTCGCCGAACGGTTCGTTGAAGCGGATGCCGTTGACGTAAACCGCGAGGCCTTGCGGCAGGCCCATCAGCGGCGAGGCGCTGAATCCGCGGTATTGCACGTCCGGTTGCAATGGGTTGTTCTGGGCGTCGTTGATGTTGACGCTGCCCAAGTAGCGGTTCATGTATTCCGCTAGCGATAGCGCTTGCGCTTCTTGCAACTGGTCGGCGGAAACGGTTTGCACATGCGCCGGAATTTTATTGACGTCGATGCCGCCGAACTGCAACGGCGTCACCGCAACCACTTCCACCGCATCCAGTTTACCGGACGTTTCGGCCGCGATCGCTGCGGCCAACGGCAGTAGGCTGAACCAGGGTAGTACACCCACGGCAATTTTATTCATGACTTTTACCTAAAACTGGCTACCAAAAAGGGCCGCATGGTAACGCCGGGCGCCGTGATGCTCTACGTAGCGGCTGTAAAAAAGGAGTTTTTCCCGAAGCCGTTCCGGGGCGAATAGTTACGCCGCGCCGCCGCCGGCGGAGTAAAATAGACGGCCGCGCCGGTTAGCGGCGACCCTCGTCAAACAGAAAACGCACATGTCCATCCAATATATCGATAGCCCCGACCAAATTGAAAACCTCTGCCGGCAGATTGCCAACGAGCCTTGGATCGCTCTGGATACCGAGTTTCTCCGCGAAAAAACCTACTACCCCAAATTCTGCCTGCTGCAAATCGCCGCGCCGGGTTGGGTGGCTTGTGTCGATCCGTTGGCCATAACCGATTTGAGCGCGCTGTTCGAGGCGATTTACCAACCGAATATCGTCAAGGTGCTGCATTCCTGCCGCCAGGATCTGGAGATTTTTTACCAGATCACCGGCAAGATTCCGGGGCCGATCTTCGATACCCAGATTGCCGCACCGCTGCTGGGCTTTCAGGAAAACCCCGGTTACGCCATGCTGGTTTCCAGCTTTTTGAACGTCAACTTAAGCAAGGCGCATACCCGCACCGATTGGTCGGAGCGGCCGTTGAGCGCCGACCAAATCCAATACGCCGCCGACGACGTGATTTATCTGTGCCAGATTTATACGGCAATGTGCGAGCAATTGGCGGCGCTGGGCCGCTTGCATTGGCTGGAGAGCGACTTCGCCTTGTTGAACAATCCGGAGCTGTACCAATTGTCGCCGGAGAATGCCTGGTTGAAAATCCGCGGCAAAAACAAGCTGACCGGCAAGCAATTGTCGATCATGCAAAGCTTGAGCGAATGGCGCGAGCGCACCGCGCAGCAGGAAAACAAGCCGCGCAACTGGTTGATGCAGGACGATATGCTGTTGGAATTGGCCAAGCTGCAACCGGTGACGTTGGCGGAATTGGCCAAGATCCGCAATATCAACGAACGCACCGTCAACCGTTACGGCAAGGCCCTGTGCGCTCTGGTCGAAGAGGCCAGGCAGCGGCCGCCGAAGCCGATGGCCGGGAAGGAAAACGCGGTCAAAAAGAACCAACAACACGAAGCCATCTTGGATGTGTTGAGTGCCGTGGTCAGGATTCGTGCCGAGGAAAATTCGTTGAACCCGGTGATCCTGGCCTCGCGTAAGGACTTGGAGCAGTTGTTGTTCGGCGACGAAGATTGCCTGTTGCTGCACGGTTGGCGCTACAACATGGCCGGCCGCGAATTGCAAGGCCTGCTGCAGGGCGATTATTCGCTGAGCCTGAAGCCGGAAGGCGTGGTCATCAGCGCCGCGTAACCGCCAGCCCGGCCGGACAGCCGGGCCCGCCTAACTGCCGCTTTCGGCGCCGGCACCGGTGCCGAAGCGTTGCTCGAACAGACCGGCCGGCAGCGGTTCGGAAAACAGGTAGCCCTGGCCGTAATCGCAGCCTATCGCCGCCAGCAGTGCGCGTTGTTGCTCGGTTTCGACGCCTTCGGCCACCACTTTCAGCCCCAACTTGTGGGCCATCACGATAATCGCCTCGCACAGTATGAAATCGCTGGAATCCGCGGCCAAATTCCGCACGAAGGATTGGTCAATTTTCAGATAGTCGATGTCGAATTTTTTCAGATAAGACAGGGCCGAATAGCCGGTGCCGAAGTCGTCTATCGCCACTTGCATCCCGGCATCGCGGAACGCCATCAGATGGTTGTGGACGCTGGTGCCGGCATCCAGCAACAGGCCTTCGGTGATCTCGACGACGATGCTCTGGCCGGGCAGACCGAGCCGGTCCAAGTAGGCAAACCAATCCTCCGGCGTATGGTGCGGATTTTGAAATTGCACCGGCGATTTGTTGACGCTGATTTGGAACTCGTCGCTAATCTGCCGCCGCCAAATCGCGACTTGCCGGGCTGCGGCCTGGAACACCCAGTCGCCGATCTCGTTAATCAAGCCGGTTTCTTCGGCCAGGGCGATGAAATGGCCCGGACCGGTCAGGCCGCGGCTCGGATGTTGCCAGCGTAACAACGCCTCGGCTTTATGCGCCAGCCCGGTTTGCAAGTCGATAATCGGTTGGTAATACAGCAGAAATTGGCTCTCGGCCAAGGCGCGGCGCAAATCGGCCAACAGTGCGGCGCGCGCCACCAGCGCCTCCTGTAACGCCCGGGTAAAGAAACAGAAGTTGTTGCGACCCTGGTTTTTCGCCGCATACATGGCCTGGTCGGCGTTTTTCAGCAATTGGGAAACGTCGCTGCTGTCGTTCGGATAAATCGTGATGCCGATACTGGCGGAAACGTAGGCCGATTCGCCGTCCAGATCGAACGGCGCGCTGAGTTGTTCCAGCAAGTGGCGGGCGACCGGCTCGCAGCTTTCCGGGGTTTCCAGTTCGCTCAGGATGATGGTGAACTCGTCGCCGCCCAGCCGCGCCACGGTGTCCGATTCGCGGACGCAAGCCTGCAAGCGCAACGCGGTTTGTTTCAACAACGCATCGCCCAGGTCGTGGCCCAACGTGTCGTTGACTTCCTTGAACCGGTCCAGGTCGATGAACAGCAAGGCAAACGATTGTTGCAGGCGGTGGGCTTTCTTGATTTCCAATTCCAGCCGGTCGCGGAACATGCGCCGGTTGGGCAGGGCGGTCAACGGGTCGAAATTGGCCTGGCGCCAGATTTGTTCCTCGGACTGTTTGCGTTGGGTGATGTCGGAAAACAAGGCCACCCGCCGCTGCGGCTTGCCGTCGGCGTTGTAGATGGTGTTGATTGCCAGTTCCTCGACGAACATGCGGCCGTCCTTGCGCCGGTTTTTGATTTCGCCGCGCCAGGCGCCGGTGGTCTCCAGAGCCCGCCACATGTCCCGGTAAAAGGCGCGGTCGTGTTCGCCGGAGTGCAGCAGGCTCGGATTTTGGCCGATGACTTCCTCGGCGCGGTAGCCGGTCATTGCCGTGAAGGCCGGGTTGACGCTGAGAATATTATTGTCGGCGTCGACCACGATCATTGCCTCGCTGCTGTTGTCGTAAACCAACGCCGCCAGACGCAGATTTTCTTCGTTTTTCCGCGCCTCGCTGATATCGCGGGCGAAACCGACTGTGCCGAGCAATTGGCCTTGTTCGTCGATGACCGGCGCCTTGTAGGTTTCGAACAGCGTACGCCGGCCGCCGTCGACAATATATTCCTCGACGATCAGTTTCTGCCGGGTTTCCAGCACCCGCTGATCGTCTGCCCGGTAGGCTTTCGCCAATTCCGGCGGCGCGATGTCGAAATCGTTTTTGCCGATCAGTGCCGCCGGATTGTCGGCGCCGAATAACTCGGCGAACTCCTGATTGACCGCCAACAGCCGGCTGTTGGGGTCTTTCAGCCAGATCGCATGCGGAATATTGTCGAGCAGGGCGCGCTGGTAATATTCTTTGCGGCGTAAGGCACGCTCTGCTTGGCGGGTTGCGGTAACGTCGCGGAACTGCCAGATCCGGCCCAAATAACTGGCGTTATCGTCTGAAACCGGGGCGGTGTGCAGTTCCAAAATACTGCCGTCGAGCAACTCGATTTCGTATTGGCCGGATAAGTCCGGGTGAGCCTCGATTTCCGCAATACAGTCGTCCATGAATTTGGGGTCGGCGACTTGGTTGCGGGCGAAATTCCGTTGCGGCAGCGTGGCCGTTTGTTCGGCGATTTCGGGCGGCATGCGCCAGATTTCGGATATGCGCCGGTTTTGCAAAATTTTCCGGCCGTCGCGGTCGACTGCGACGATGCCGTCCGGCGTCGATTCCAACAGCGCCTCCAGAAACGCGGTGCGCCACAATAACTGCTGTTCCAGGCGGCGGCGTTCGGTGACGTCGCTGTAACACCAGACCCGGCCGATCACCTTGTCGCCGATTTTTTGCGGCCGCGAATAGCGTTCCAGCAAGCGGCCGTCTTTGAATTCGAGCAAGGCCGAGCTTTCCCGTTCCGGATGGCTAACCATTTCGTGGAATTGGTTAAGGTAATACTCGGGGTCTTTCAGTTGGGCGATTAGGAATCGGAGCAATTCCGCGCCGTCGTCGCCGATGCGAATCAAACCGTCCGGAATTTGCCACAACTCCAGCAAACGTTGGTTGAAGCTTCTGATGCGGCCTTCCAGGCTGACGACCAAGATACCGTCGGCTGTCGCTTCCAACGTGGCCTGCAAGGTCGAAACGGTTTCGGCCAAAGCATCCTGGCTGGCTTTGAATGCGGTAATGTCTTCGTATATTCCCAGTAAGCCGATAACCTGCTGTTCGGAATCGCGCAACGGCAATTTCGAGGTGCGCAGCCAGATGGTCTCGCCGCTGGGGGTGGTTTGCGGTTCTTCGTAATTCAGGCGGGCAACCCCGGATTGCATCACCTGGCGATCGTCTTGCCGGTAAAGTTCAGCCTGGTTTTTCCAGGCCATGTCGGCGTCTTCCCGGCCGATCAGTTCCGCAGGTTGCGTTCGGCCGGCATCGCGGGCAAATAAGCGATTACAGCCCAGGTAACGGCAACTTGTGTCTTTCCAAAACACCCGTAGCGGCAGCGTTTCCAGGATGGTTTGCAGCAGCAGGTTGGCTGCCGTCAGCGCTTTTTCGAAATGCAATTGCTCGGAAACGTCGAAATAGGTTACTAAATAACCGTCCTCGAACGATTCCCCAAGCCCGACGCTGCTGGCGATCACTTGGCGCTGCGCGCCGTCCTTGCGCCGGACCGTAACTGCGGCTTTCTGCCAGGTCTGGTGTTGCCGGTGCTGTTCGACTTGGTTTTGCCAGATGGCTTTGACGGTTTGCCGATAATCAGGGTCCGGGTAAGCCAATTGCCACCAGGCATCCCGGTCCGGAATGTCGTCGATGGTATAGGCAAAGGTCTCGATGAAGGCCTGGTTGACGAAAGAGACTTTTTCGTCGCGGTCGTAAACGATATGCGGTACCGGCGACGCTTCGATGATCGTGTGCAGGCGACGTTCGTTGGCCGACAAGTCGCGCGTAATCTGCCGGTTTCGGTATAAGGTCAGGACCAACATCACGCCGCTGGAAGACAGCGTGGCCATGAATATCCAGAAGTTGAACAGGTCGCTGTCTTCGAAATCGGCGGCGAACTGTCCGCTATGATTGGCCACCCCTAACAGGGCTTGCGCGGCGGTGACGGCCAATACCAGCGTCACGCCATGCCGGCTAAAGCGCATCGCGCCCCAAAACACGAATATAAACGGCCAGTAAGTATGCGGTGCGAATTTCAGTTGGCCGGCGAACCAGTCGAAAAACAGGATTTGTCCGCTTAACCAGGTCAGGCCCAGAAAAGCCAGCGTCTCCGGCAGCCGAGTCCCGCTGAACCAATCGCGCGGCCAGCGGCGCCAAATCAGCAAGGTTGGGGTGGTGAATACGATGCCGAACACGTCGGCCATCCACCAATGCAGTATGGACTCGGCCAATTCGCTACGCGGCAAAACTCCGGCCAGATAAGTGGCGGAGGGCCCCAGCCCCGCGCTGATGCCGGCACAAAGCATTGCCGCCAAAGCCAACCACAGGAAATGGCGGGGGTGGGAAAGCTCTATCGAAAAATGGCGCTTATGTTGCAATAACCAGGCGGCGGTGACCGACTCCAGGGTATTGCCGGCGGCAATGACGACGGAAAGCCAGAACACGTCGTCCACCATCAAGCCGGCGGCGGTGGCGCCGATCAATATTCCGGGCCAATAGCGAATACCTTTCAGCAATAGTACGGCCAAGCCGATGCCGCCGGAAAACCAGATCAGCGTCACGTTGCCGGTCGTGGAAAAATAGGTCAGAACCAGCTTGGCGCACAAGGCGTAAATCAGGCTCAGACCGAGAATGCCGGCCAACTCTGTGCGGCGGTAAAGGTTTGGGGACATCGAATTAAGTCAAGGCGAGGCGTTGCCGGCAGCGCTTACAGCGGCTGGATCAGCCCGGCCTCGGCCAGGCTGAGATAGGTCTTGTAGCCCGCGGTGGCGGACAGGGCCAGAAAAATCAAGCCGCTGGCTTTGTGCAGCAGGCTGAGCGGAATCCGTTGCAGCACGGTGCGCCCGGCCAGCACGCCGAGCGCGGAGGTGAAACTCAGCGCCAGCGTCGAGCCCAGCCAAACCGCCAGCGGTTGCGCCGTGCTGCTAAAGGCGACGACAGCCAGTTGGGTTTTGTCGCCGAATTCGGCGACCGTGATCAGCAGGAAGGTCGTGATGAAAATACCGTGGCCGCTTTTTTCGGCCACATCCTGGTTATCGTCGTCATCGTCGCCGCCGTTCAGCAGCGCGTGTAGGCCGAATGCCGCGAACAGCAGTGCGACGCTGGCCGCGACCGCATAGTCCGGCAGCCAGTTGGCGATTGCGGCGCCGAACACCACGGCCAGCGTATTCAACAGCATAAATGCGGCTATCGCTCCCCACAGCACCGGCGCTGGCCGATGGCGCGACGCCAACGTCATACAGACTAGCTGGCTTTTATCGCCGATTTCGGCGGCGGCTATCAGCGCGAAGCTGGTGCCGCCGGCGGCGAACAGCTCTGCGGGGTTTACAGCGTGGAGTTGGTCGAATAGTGAGACGAGAGTGTCCATGGATAACTTTTAGTTGCGGCAGAAGCGGGTAACGGCAAATTGCCCGCCGGGCTAGACCAACAGCCGGTCCAGTACCATCATGATGATGAAGCCGAACATCAGCGAAAAAGTGGCGATACGGGAACGGCCTTTGGAATGGGTTTCCGGGATGATTTCTTCGCTGATGACAAACAGCATGGCGCCGGCGGCGAAGCCCATGGCGATCGGCAGAATCGACGAAAACAGCGTGACCATCGTGATTCCCAGCAAGCCGCCGACCGGTTCGACCAAGCCGGTCAGAGTGGCAATGCCGACCGCTTTCCATTTGTCGTAGCCTAAGCCCACCAGCGGTAAGGCCACCGCCAAACCTTCGGGCAGGTTTTGCAAGGCGATTGCGATGGACAGCACCAAGCCGTTATTCAAATCGCCGGAACCGAAGCTAACCCCGACCGACATACCTTCCGGGAAGTTGTGGATGGTGATGGCGATGATGAACAGCGAGATTTTTTGCAGCGAATCCAGAGAATGGTCGCTGACCGAATCGAAATGCAGGTGCGGCAGGCGGCTGTCGGCGAAATGCAGAAACAGGGCGCCGATCAACATGCCGGCCGAGACTATCCATAAACCTTTGCCGGGCCAGACTTGTTCGCCGTATTCCATGCCCGGCACCAGCAGCGAAAATGCCGTCGCGGCCAGCATCACGCCGGCTGCAGCGCCGAGCAGGCTGTTGAACAGACGCTCGGAAATGTCTTTAAAAAACAGAGCCGGTAGGGCGCCGACGCCGGTGGCGCAGCCGGCCAACACGCTGGCGAAGAAGCCGATCACGACGATTTTGCCGAAAATGAGGTAGAGGCTGCCGAATACTAGAATTTGCGAGGCGAGGAACAGGCCGGCCAATACGCCCCAGCGTTGCAAGGTCGGCAAGGTCATGACCTGCAGGTATTTGGGGTGGGCTTGCAAGCGGAGGTAGTAATCTTCCAGTGTTTTTTGAATATTCTGCATATCGTTACCCGATCGATGGTTAGGCCAAGCGCAGGATTATACTGAATTCGCCAATCCGGCCCGCGGCCAAGTTGGAGATTTATGCGCGGGGCCCGGCAAATTGGCGGCAGACCCGGTGGTCTCGGCCAGCCGGGTTTTACGCTGCCGATTTTGCCTGCTGTTGTCAGCCGGCAGCCTTTCGATTTAAAGTCAGCGGGCCGAGCGAACGCGGACGTATGGCCGGCAGGTTTGTCCGGCATCTTTTTTTTCAGGCGGAAATTATGAAACATATGAATATCTATCGCGCTGCGTGGGCAGCGCTGGTTTTGGGCGCGTGCGCTCCGGTACAACAGCCGACAGGCCAAACCTTTGCCTTGGGCGGCGCGCAGAATGGGGTCTTCCAACCAGCGCCGGCGGCGATCGGCAGCACCGGCGCCGCGGTGGCGGGCATTGGCAACGAATTGAGTTTGATCAACATTTTGGTCGGGCAATTGGGCATCAGCCCGCAGCAAGCATTGGGCGGTGTCGGCTCGATCTTTTCGGTGGCGCAACAACGCATGAATCCGGGCGATTTCTCGCAATTGAGCGGCAGCGTTCCGGGTATGGACCACTATCTGTCGTCGGCGCCGCAACTGCCTGCCAACGGCGCCAATGCCGGTCTGTTGGGCGCCGCCGGCAGCTTGTTGGGTGGCCAGAACAATGCCCTGGGCAGTTTGGCGGCGTTGGCCGGTTCGTTCCAAAACCTGGGCATGAACCCGTCCATGGTCGGCCAATTCGTGCCGGTGGTATTGCAATATGTACAGAACCAGGGCGGAGCCGGCGCGATGAATCTGCTGCAAAGCGCTTTACGTTGATATCTTGCCGGTCGCTGCTTAATTTAGAAAATAAAACAACCACATGGAAATATTACTGGTAGGTGCGGTGCTGATGATCGCCGCGATTTTAATGTCGGCTTGGTTGATGACTTTCGCCAAATGGTTTCCGATACCCGGCATCGACGGCGGGTTTTTGAAGGACTACAAAACCATGATTCGCGCTCATATCGATTTTGCGTTGATGGCGCTGTTCTGTCTGGGGTTTTACGCGACCAAGGTGGAATTGCCGGTGGCAGCGTGTTGGCTGGTGGTGATCGGCGGCATGACCAATCCTGGCGTATTCGTGGTCGCGGCTTTCGATCCCGATTTTTGGGCCAAACCGGTCTGGCGGGTGTATTCGCTGCTCAGCTTTATCGCGACGACGTTGGGATTCGGTTGGATCGCCTGGACTTTATTGCGCTTTGCGCTGCAGGCCGGCTAAGCGGTATCGAAAACAGCGGCTTAGCGCTACAATGTCGCGTTTTTCATTGCCAGGTAACGATACATGACAGCCGCCGCTTTACCGATCCACGATTATGCCTTACTGGACGACGCCGAGTGCGAGGCGCGGATTGCCGCCGCCAAAGCCAAACTCGGCAAACGCTGCATTATTCTGGGCCACCATTACCAGCGCGACGAGGTGTTCAAGCACGCCGATATTTTCGGCGATTCTTTGAAGCTGTCGCGCGAGGCCGCTCAGTCCGAAGCGGAATTCATCGTATTTTGCGGCGTGCATTTCATGGCCGAGGTGGCCGATATCTTGTCGCGGCCGGAACAAATCGCGATTCTGCCGGACATGGCGGCCGGATGTTCGATGGCGGACATGGCCAACAAAATCAAAGTGCAACAATGCTGGGACGAATTGGCCAAGATCATCGACGTCGAAAACAGCGTGACGCCGGTGACTTATATCAATTCCGCGGCCGATTTGAAGGCTTTTTGCGGCCAGCACGGCGGCATTGTTTGTACCTCGTCCAACGCCCAGAAAATCCTGAACTGGAGTTTTGCCCGCCGCGAAAAAGTGTTGTTTTTCCCGGACCAGCACTTGGGTCGCAACACCGGCTACCGGATGGGGATTCCGTTGGAGCAGATGGTGACTTGGGATTTCAACAAGCCGCAAGGCGGTTTGACCGAGCAGCAAATCCGCGAGGCCAAAATCATTCTGTGGAAAGGCCATTGCTCGGTGCATCAAGCGTTTCAGCCGGAGCAAATCGACAACTTCAAGGCCAAACATCCGGAAACCATCGTTATTTCCCATCCGGAAGCCTGCTTCGAAGTCTGCGAAAAATCCGATTTCATCGGCTCGACCGAGATGATTCTGAAAATCGTGCGCGAAGCCGAGGCCAATACCCGCTGGCTGGTGGCCACCGAGCTGAACCTGGTCAACCGTCTGGCCCAGGAATGTAAGGCCCAAGGCAAAAGCGTGCATTTCATGGCGCCGACCTTGAGCATGTGCTCGACCATGTTCCGCACCGATCCGCAGCATTTGTGTTGGGTATTGGAAAATCTGGCCGCCGGCCATGTGGTCAACCAAGTCGCGGTTCCGGCCGAACAAGCCGCATCGGCCAAGCAGGCGCTGGACAATATGCTGTTGGCCTCCTGATCCCGCACGTTTAATCTCCCGGCCGGCGCTAATCCGCCGGTCAGCTACTCTCGTTTTCATCATGGCATCTGCGCAAAATACCGTGGCCTGCCCGGCAATGCTGATCGCTGCGCCGGCTTCCGGCCAAGGTAAAACCACCATCACCGCCGCACTGGCTTACCATTTTCGCAGTCAAGGTTTAACGGTGCGGGTGTTCAAAACCGGCCCCGACTTCATCGATCCGCAGATATTGGCATTCGCCTCCGGGCATCCGGTGTACCAGCTGGATTTGTGGATGATGGGCGAGAGCCATTGCCGGGAGTTGCTCTACCGGGCCGCCGCCACAGCCGACTTGATCTTAATCGAAGGCGTGATGGGCTTGTTCGACGGCGATAGCAGCAGCGCCGATTTGGCGCAGGCTCTGGGCGTGCCGGTGGCGGCGGTGATCGACGCCCAAGGCATGGCGCAAACCTTTGCCGCCGTCGCCCACGGTCTGGCGACTTACCGGCCGGAATTGGCGTTTGCCGGCGTCATTGCCAACAAGGTCGGCAGCGCCGGCCATGCCAAATTGTTGCAGGAGGCTTTGCCCGCCGACATGGCGATGTTGGCGGCGGTTGCCCGCGACGATGCCATCGGGCTGCCGTCGCGCCATTTGGGTTTGCTGCAAGCCGACGAAATCGGCGACCTTTCCGCCCGCTTGGCCCGCGCCGCCGAGTTGCTGAACGGCTTCGGCCCCTGCCGGTTGCCGCAAGCAGTGCAGTTCGAGCCGGTCCGCTGCGAGCCGCCGCCGGCATTACTGGCCGGGTTGCGGATAGCCGTGGCGCGCGATGCAGCGTTTTCGTTCATCTATCAGGCCAATCTGGATTGTCTGCTGGCGATGGGCGCCGAGTTGGCGTTTTTTTCGCCGTTGGCCGATTCGGCGCTGCCGGAGGCGGATAGTGTTTATTTGCCGGGCGGTTATCCGGAGCTGCATTTAGCGGCATTGGCTGGGAATCAGGCGATGAAGCAGGCCTTGCGCCAGCACCATCGTCTAGGCAAAGCGATTTATGCCGAATGCGGCGGTTTTCTGTATTTGCTGGAGAGCTTGGCCGACAAGCAAGGCCAAGCCGCCGAAATGGTGGGCTTGTTGCCCGGGCGGGCACAGATGCAGAGCCGGCTGGCGAATCTGGGCATGCACAGTCTGACGCTACCCCAAGGCGAGATTCGCGGCCACAGTTTTCATTTTTCGACCCTGGAAACCGAGCTGCAACCGCAGCAGTATTCGCAACCGTTGCGCCGCTTCGGCCACGGCGAAGGATTTTTTCGCGACGGCGCTTTGCAAGCGTCCTATCTGCATCTGTATTTCCCGTTCAACCCCAGCGTGGCCGCCGGTTTTTTCCGGCAATCCGGCCGATAAAAACTGTTTCACGGCCGGCCTCTATGGGATAATGCCGCGTTTTCACCGGGCAGACAACAGTAGGTAGGATATGGACGAAAACAAGAAAAAGGCTCTCGGCGCCGCGTTGATGCAAATCGAAAAACAATTCGGCAAGGGCTCGGTCATGCGTATGGGCGACGTCGCCGCGACCCGCGACATCGAAGTGGTGTCCACCGGCTCTTTGTCCGTCGACATCGCTCTAGGCTGCGGCGGCTTGCCGCGCGGCCGGATCATCGAAATTTACGGCCCCGAGTCGTCCGGTAAAACCACGTTGACGCTGCAAACCATCGCCCAGATGCAGAAACTGGGCGGTACCGCCGCCTTCGTCGATGCCGAGCATGCGTTGGACCCGGTCTATGCGCAAAAGATCGGCGTCAATATCGACGACCTGCTGGTGTCGCAACCGGACACCGGCGAACAAGCGCTGGAAATCACCGACATGCTGGTGCGCTCCGGCGCGGTCGATATCGTCGTCATCGACTCGGTGGCCGCATTGACGCCGAAAGCCGAAATCGAAGGCGACATGGGCGACTCGCACATGGGTTTGCAGGCGCGCTTGATGTCGCAAGCCTTACGCAAACTGACCGCCAACATCAAACGCTCCAACACGCTGGTGATTTTCATCAACCAATTGCGGATGAAAATCGGCGTGATGTTCGGCAACCCGGAAACCACTACCGGCGGTAACGCCCTGAAATTCTACGCCTCGGTCAGGATGGACATTCGCCGCATCGGCGCGATCAAAAAAGGCGACGAGGTGATCGGCAACGAAACCCGGGTCAAGATCGTCAAGAACAAAGTCGCACCGCCGTTCAAACAAGCCGACTTCGAAATCCTGTACGGCGAGGGCGTGTCCTTCCTCGGCGAGCTGGTAGACTTGGGCGTCGAGTTCGGTTTCGTGCAAAAGTCCGGTTCCTGGTACAGCTACAACAACGACAAAATCGGCCAGGGCAAGGACAACGCCAAGCAATATCTGCGCGAACACCCGGAAATCGCCGCCGAACTTGAAAAAGCCATTCGCGAGAAAGCCTTTGCCAGCAGAGTGACGACGGCTCCGGCCCATGAAGACGAAGACGCCGAGTTCAACGACGGCGAATGAGCGTAGCCGGCAAATCGAAGATATTTGCCTGAGATTGTTGGCGCGGCGCGAGCACAGCCGCCGCGAGTTGCTGGATAAGTTAGCCTTGCGCGGCTTCGAACGCGATGAAGTTAATCCGGTTATCGACGCGCTGACCGAGCAAAACTGGCAAAACGACGAACGCTACGCCGAGTGCTACGTCCGCGACCGTATCGGCAAAGGTTATGGCCCGATCCGTATCGCCTACGAATTGCAGCAGCGCGGTATTAGCGGTGTCGATTTGGACGTGCAAGCCGAGGAGCAGGGCGGTTGGTTGAATTTGGCCTTGGACGTTTATGCCGGCAAATACGGCGAAGAAAAATCGATGACGCCGGACGAATGGGCTAAGCGCAGCCGGTTTTTGCAGCAGCGCGGCTTTAGCGGAGAGACGGTTAAGCGTCTGTATAATGAGCTGAAGATTAAATTGTCTAGGTTAGGTTAAAAAAGGAAGTTGCCGCATGAATTTTGTAAAGAATTACCTGAAATTCTCGTTCGCTATAAATTTGATTGCATTATTGTTATTTTTTTCAAACATATCAAATGCGGCTGTGGTTGAAGTTGTTGCTGACTTTGATAGCCTTTCAACAGGCGGTTCGCAATATGTTGAAAATGGATTATTATTTGAAATGAGAAGCTATTTTTCAGGACGAGATGGCGAATTGCGTATTTACGGGAATCAAGAGCTTACTGTTAGTAGAATTAACAGGTTGGTGAAAAACCATATTCTGGCCACTAATTTAGCTATAAGAAGCCTTTATTTAGTGCTGAATCAATCTTGTAGTACTAAATATAGGTCTGATTGGTTGCAAAAAAGAGTTTTTCACCAACCTGTTAATGGTCAACAATTTGATCTTCTCGGTTTTTATGTTGACTATTCTCAAAGCTCAAATATGGCTTGGCGCATCGAAGATCAAGATTCTCGTGGATTTAATTTTGGTAGAGAAGGCTCTGTTGTTGCGAGCTTTGAAAATGTTCAATCAATTTCAATTCATCACAATAATTTTGGTGCTTTTGAGTATTTGATTTTAGATGATTTTAAATTTTCTTATGTTTCAGAGGTTCCTATTCCGTCTTCGATTTTTATGTTCATAGTTGGTTTTATTTCAATTTTAGGAGTGTTGAAAAATCGCCGAAATCTGATTTCTTAAGATTTTTAGTTATTGTTCAAGAATAATTTATGCGGGAGCAGTCAAGTTTTGCCGAAGGATTTAACAAGGTCGCTTATAGTATACCGAGAGATGAAATACTTCGGTCTATGTCTTTTAACGAACTAGCTATTGAAATTGGGTCTTGCAAAAAAGATTCACCGAAGTTTTTTGTCGTTGAGAGGGAGCTTAAAAGGCGGATAGCGGAGGATCAGGCGAAAATAAATAGATCGAATATGATTTTGTCCGCGTGCATTGGAGGCCTTGGTGGTGCTTTGCTCAGTGAACTGTTTCGTTTCATTCGATAGCTCGTGGCTCCGAATAGCGAAGCGTATTCGGTTTATAAAAAAGGTTAGCAGGTTGTTGATTTTCTATATTTTGCGCGTTAGGCGACCTATGTTTAATGGCGAATTCTGTTAATTGTAACAATATATAGTCAATCTGCTACCCGGCTAACGTCTATGCAATTGTTTTTGAATAGCCTGTTAGAGGATGAGTTTATGGAGTTATCAATCAGCGACGAAAAAACCAAAGAGTTACTCACCGAGGTGATGATCGACTTACTCAAAACTAAACGGGATATATTGTACGACGTGGTTTTGGAAGCCTTGGAGGAAGTTGGACTAGCTAATGCCATTGCAGAAGGTAGAAAAGATGAATTTGTATCCGAAGCTGAGGTTTTTTCTATTCTCGATAATGGCGCGAAATGAAAGTCCGGTTCGAAGCCAAATTTGCTAAAGACTTACGGGATATCAAAGACGGTAAATTGTTGGCAAAGGTTAAGGAGCTCATTATTGATTGTCAAAATGCCGAATCGTTGATCGAGCTAACAGGTTGGTGAAAAACCATATTCCAGCCACTAATTTAGCTAGAAGAAGCCTTTATTTAGTGCTGAATCAATCTTGTAGTACTAAATATAGGTCTGATTGGTTGCAAAAAAGAGTTTTTCACCAACCTGCTAAGTCACGTCAAAAAACTTCAAAGCTACGAAAGCTTTTATCGGATACGAATTGGCGATTTCAGAATCGGACTGGAATTTGTGAGTGGCGAGCTAATTTTTACCCGGTGTTTGCACAGAAAAGATATTTATAAATACTTCCCATAGTTACCGACCTTGGGAAGGAAGCGAATTTAAATTGAAACATACGAAATAACCACCATGAAAAAAATGACCAGCGCCGAAATCCGAGCCGCCTTTCTGGAATTTTTCCGCCAGCGCGGCCATGCCGTGCGTCCGTCCAGCAGCTTGGTGCCGGGCAACGATCCGACCCTGTTGTTCACCAATGCCGGCATGGTGCAGTTCAAGGACGTGTTTCTGGGCCGGGAAAAAGTCGACTTTAACCGCGCCGCGACCAGCCAGCGTTGCGTGCGGGCCGGCGGCAAGCACAACGATTTGGAGAACGTCGGCTACACAGCCCGCCACCACACCTTCTTCGAAATGCTGGGCAATTTCAGCTTCGGCGATTATTTCAAGCGCGATGCGATCAATTTTGCCTGGGACTTTCTGACCAAGGAAATGGGCATCCCGCCGGCCAAACTCTGGGTGACGGTATTCGACGAAGACTCGGAAGCCGAAGCGATCTGGCTGGAAGAAGTCAAAATCGATCCGACCCGTTTCTCGCGCATCGGCGCCAAGGACAATTTCTGGGCGATGGGCGACGTCGGCCCGTGCGGCCCCTGCACCGAGATTTTCTACGACCACGGCGAACATGTCGCCGGCGGCCCGCCGGGCAGCCCGGACGAAGACGGCGACCGTTACATCGAGATCTGGAACCTGGTGTTCATGCAATACGAGCGCGACAAGGACGGCAACCTGACGCCGCTGCCGGCGCCGTCGGTCGATACCGGCATGGGCCTAGAGCGCATCGCCGCGGTGATGCAGGGCGTGCACAGCAACTACGAAATCGATATCTTTCAGAATCTGGTCAAGACCGCCGCCGCATTGGCCGGTACGACCGATTTATCCAACAGTTCTCTTCGTGTCATTGCCGACCACATTCGCTCCTGTGCGTTTTTGGTGGCCGACGGCGTGTTGCCGTCCAACGAAGGTCGCGGCTATGTATTGCGCCGCATCGTGCGTCGGGCGATCCGTCACGGTTACCGTTTGGGAATCCAGGATACGTTCTTCTACAAACTGGTCGCGCCGCTGGCCGCCGAGATGGGCGCAGCCTATCCGGAATTGGTCAAGGCTCAGGAACAAGTCGAGCGGGTGCTGAAAAAAGAAGAAGAACGCTTCGCCGAAACCTTGGGCCAGGGTATGAAAATTCTGGAAAACTGCGTCGCCAAGCTGGACGGCCACGTTATCCCCGGCGACGTCGTGTTCTTGTTGTACGACACCTACGGTTTCCCGGTCGATTTAACCGCCGATTTCGCCCGCGAGCATAATTTGAGCGTCGATCACGCCGGTTTCGAAGTGGAAATGAGCGCCCAGCGCGACCGGGCTCGGGCCGGCGGCCAGTTCGCCGCCGATTACGACCAGGACATCAAGCATGACAGCGTCACCGAATTTACCGGTTACTCGCATCTGGACGGCTCGGTGCAAGTCATTGGCCTGTTCAAAAAAGGTCAGCCGGTGGAATCGCTGGAAGCCGGCGACGAAGGCGTGGTGATTCTGGACCAAACCCCATTCTATGCCGAATCCGGCGGTCAGGTTGGCGATAGCGGTTTGATCGAATGCACCGGCGGCAGCTTCGAAGTGACGGACACGCAAAAGCAGGGCGGCCAGTTGTTCCTGCACAAAGGCAGGGTCGTCAAAGGCACGATCGCCGAAGGCATGGCTTGCGAAGTCAGCGTCAACGCCGAAATCCGCAAGGCGACCGAACGCAACCACTCGGCAACCCATCTATTGCACGCGGCCTTGCGCAGCGTGCTGGGCGAGCACGTGCAGCAGAAAGGTTCGCAGGTCAACGCCGAGCGCCTGCGTTTCGACTTCTCGCATTTCGAACCGATGACCATCGAGCAAATCGCCGCGGTCGAGCGCTTGGTCAACGAGCAAATCCGCTCCAATAATGCCGTTTGCGCGCAAATCATGACCAAGGACGATGCGGTCAAGGCCGGCGCGATGGCTTTGTTCGGCGAAAAATACGGCGACGAAGTGCGGGTGTTGACGATGGGCGATTTCTCGACCGAATTGTGCGGCGGCACCCACGTCCAGCGCACCGGCGACATCGGCTTGCTGAAAATCGTCAGCGAAACCGGTGTTGCGGCCGGCGTGCGCCGGGTCGAAGCGATGACCGGCGAGGGGGCGTTGGAATGGATCGCTCAGCGCGAGCAAGCTCTGCTGAGCATCGCCGGCTTGCTGAAAGCCGCGCCGGACAAAACCGCCGACAAGGTCCAGCAGTTGCTGGAAAAAAACCGCCATCTGGAAAAGGAACTGGAAAAACTCAAAGGCAAACTGGCCAGCTCGGCCGGCGACGAGTTAACCAGTCAGGCGGTCGATGTCAATGGCGTGAAGGTGTTGGCCGTCAAACTCGACGACGTCGACCCGAAAGCTCTGCGCGACCTGGCCGATCAGCTAAAAAACAAACTGGGTAGCTGCGCTCTGGTGTTGGCAACGGTCAGCGGCGACAAGGTCAGCCTGATCGCCAGTGTTTCGAAAGATGCGATGGACAAGGTCAAGGCCGGTGAGTTGGTCAATTTCGTTGCCACGCAAGTTGGCGGCAAAGGCGGCGGTCGGCCGGACATGGCGCAGGCCGGCGGTAATGATCCTTCTAATTTAGCGGCGGCGTTGGCTGCGGTACCTGTATGGGTTAAAGCCAAGTTGGGTTAATCGTGGCGGCGGACCAGAACGTCTGCCAACAATTTCAGTATAAGAAAGCCAATAAGGTCAATAAAAAATGGCATTGTACGTCTATAAATTTGGCGGCACCTCGGTCGGCTCGGTCGAGCGGATCAAGGCGGTAGCCGAGAAAGTCAAGACAGCCCACGATAAGGGCGATCAAATCGTTGTCGTCGTGTCGGCGATGAGCGGTGAAACCAACCGTTTGGTGGCGCTGGCTAAAGAATTGCAGCCGCAACCGACCGACCGAGAGTTGGACGTATTGTTGTCCACCGGTGAACAGGTGACCATCGCGCTGCTGTCGATGGCGCTGCATCACATCGGCGTGGAAGCCAAGTCCTATACCGGCCCGCAAGTACGGATTCTGACCGACAGCGCCTTTACCAAGGCCCGCATCCGCGAAATCGACGAGGCCAATATCCGCGCCGACCTTGAAGCAGGCCGAGTCGTGGTCGTGGCCGGTTTTCAGGGCGTCGACGAGCGCGGCAATATCACGACGTTAGGACGCGGCGGATCGGATACCACCGGTGTGGCGTTGGCGGCGGCGCTTAGAGCCGACGAATGCCACATCTATACCGACGTCGATGGCGTTTATACCACCGATCCGCGCGTGGTACCCAAGGCGCGACGCTTGGAGCAGATTACCTTCGAGGAAATGCTGGAAATGGCCAGCCTCGGCTCCAAAGTGTTGCAAATCCGTTCGGTCGAGTTCGCCGGCAAATACAATGTCAAATTGCGCGTCTTGTCTTCGTTCATGGAAGGCAACGGCACCCTAATCACCTACGAGGAATCAGAAATGGAAAAAGCGTTAATTTCAGGCATCGCATTTAACCGGGACGAGGCCAAGCTGACCTTGACCGGTGTGCCTGATCTGCCAGGCGTGGCGTCGAAAATCCTGGGGCCGATCGCCGCCGAAAATATCGAGGTGGACATGATCGTGCAGAACATTTCCGCGCACGGCACTACCGACTTTACCTTCACTGTCAACCGTAACGACTTTGTTCGCGCCAAGAATGTGTTGGAAGGCTTAAAAGCCGATTTGGGCGGTAGCACCACGGTGATCGGCGACAACACCATCGTTAAGGTGTCTATCGTCGGCGTCGGCATGCGCTCGCACGCCGGCATTGCCAGCACCATGTTCAAAGTGTTGGCGAACGAAGGCATCAACATTCAAATGATTTCCACCTCTGAAATTAAGATTTCCGTTGTCGTCGACGAGAAATATCTGGAGTTGGCGGTGCGGGCATTGCACACCGCATTCGGTCTGGATCAGCAGTAGTCCGCGGTCGTTGAGCGCGACGCGTAGGCGAGCGATTCTCGATGAGCTGCGGAAGCAGAGTTGTTTTAAAAAACTATGTTATATAACTCGTAAAAAATAGGGCATATGCCCTATTTTTTACGAAAAACGTTGCTTTGAATTGTTTTTTATAAGCAATATCAAATGGTTGTAATTGTGGCATTTTTTATGCTGTTTATCGGCGTTGCATTAATATTTTCTGCGCGAGGTAAACAGATGGCTCAAGAATTAGTAGTTGCGAATCAAGAAGTGGTTGCCCAGCAACTGAATACCGCCGGCTTGGTTTTGGGCGCCGGTTTAGCGGTGGCTTCGATGATTTTGGTGCCGGCGTTGGCTATGCGTCTGGGCTTGAGTGCCAGCCTGACCGGTGCCCTCAGAATTGCCTTGATGAAGGCCTCCAGCCAAGCGGCAAGGGGACTCCGATAATCGCCCTCCCGGCGCCTGCCGTTAACGGGCGGCCGGCGCCGTACGATTCAGTATTTGCCTGTCGGGAAACCATGTTCGATCTGTCGCTAGTAGCTGGCCGCTGTTTGTTTTCATCAAGCCGCTTATTCGGCTTCGGGTATAATTCCATTACGCGTTATTGGAAATTGCCGAACGAAAACGAGTTTGTGTCATGACGGATGAAATTAAAAAAGATTGCGATCTTTGTGGCTTGACGGTGGAAGTAGCGGGTTTTGAACTTAAAACCGTCGACGGCGACAAAAAATTCTGCTGCGAAGGCTGTAAAGGTATTTACCAAATGTTGCATGAAGCACAGGTATTGCCCGACCAGGATGACGCCCGGCAGCCGCATTCTTAATTAGCGTAGAGGATATAATGGCGCACAAACACGATCCCAAATCCGACGTAAACGGCCCGTCAATGGCTAAACAAGTGATGGCGGGTACTTTGGCGACCGCAACGGTTAATACTGGAGGAAAATTAATGAGCAAGTTAGCGAAACACCCACTGCTGGTTTTCGGTGCCGGTATGGTTGCCGGTTATTTCGTCTACAAATACAGGAAAGAGATCATTTCCAACGCCAGCAAAACCATTGAGGCCGGCAAGGACTTCGTGTTGCATCAAAAAGAAAACCTGGAAGATATCGTCGCCGAGGCTAAAGAAAGCGAGTGACGATGCCGGGTTTAAACGTCCAGCTTAAACCATCGCCGAGTTGACAACGGGCGGTTTCGGCAACGCCGAATCGCCCGTTTTTGTTTTTTAACGATCATGGCTATCCAGAAACAATTTTTATTGCGTTATCGAGGCGACGGCCACGTGCGGTTTCAATTGCCGGAACCGGCTTGCCAGGCGGAGGTCGCCAAACTATTGGCGGCAAAACTGGTGGAAATCGATGGCGTCCGCTCGGCCCGCCTGTACCGAAGCCAGCGCAAATTATCGATCCGCTATGACGACGCGGTTTGCGGTTTTAACCAATTGGCGGTCCGTTTATCCCGGATCGTCACCGAGTTGGAGCAACAGGGGCTGTTCGAGACGCCTCTGGCCGACAAGGCTAAAAAATCGATACTCAACATCGGTCAGCGTTTGCAGAAGACCCATGTCGGCGGTTGGTTTCGAGAAAAGTACCAGGCCGGTAAAGAAACGCTGCAAGCGGCGAAAATCGTCGGCAAACTAGGTGTTAAAGGTCCGAAAGCGTTGATCAAAGACCCGGAAAAAGCCACGATCGATTTTTTAAATGACGTGTTGGTGCTGTATTTGATCAAGACTCATTGGACGCGGATCACGCAGGAATGGCTGGTTAGGCCGTTTGTGTACCGTTACGAATGGATGGCCTTGTTCTATATGTTTTTCCTACTGGTCCGCTCCCGCAGGCCCAAATAACGTTCAGTCCGGGGCCGCCGTTTGGCCGGCGGCGCACCGGTTCGCCTTTCCGGTACAGGATTATCCCGCCCATGGAAACCGAGACCCCAATCCCCAAAAACTTCGAATTGCGCCACCAGTTGCGCAATCGGGTGCGCATCGTTTCGAACGTTCTGGCCGGCGATCCGGAGCGCGGATACATCCTGGAAATTCTACTGAAGAAGCGCCCGGAAATTAAGCGGGTGCGTTCGGTCATTGCGATCGGTTCGGTGGTGATCGAATTCGATTCCGGCCGGCTGCCGACAAAGAACCTGCTGATCATGTTGGACGCCGTGTTGGGTAATATCGCCCAGAAGCGGACCGATATTAAACAAGACAAGCGCAAAATCCTCGACGGCCCGCTGCACGATATCGATTTGGCGGTGCAGGGGATGAGTTGCGCATCCTGCGCGCTATTGATCGAAATGGTGCTGAACCGCGACCAGCGGGTCAACAAGGCCGGCGTCAATTTCGCTACCGAAACCGTCAACGTGCAAGGCTGTTTGAGCGCGGCCGACGTGGTCGAAATCGTCGAACGACTGGGCTATAGCGCAATGCCGGTCGATACCTTGTCGCAAAGGAAGAAACTGATCGAAAAGGAGTTGCAACGCATTGACCTGGCCCGGCGCCGATTCGTCACCGCAGGGCTGTTGACGGTGCCGGTCGTGGTATCGGCGATGGCGATGGGCAGCCGCAGTTGGCTGCATTGGTTGCAATTCGCGCTGACCACGCAAGTAGTGTTCGGCTCCGGCCGCCAGTTCTTCACCAAGGCTTACCGCTTGGCCAAACAACGGGCGGCTAACATGGACAGCCTGATCGCCTTGGGCGTCGGCTCCGCTTATGGTTACAGCGTGCCGGCCTTGTTCCGCCGCCGCGGCCACATCTATTTCGAAGCCGCCGCGGCGATTGTCACTTTCGTACTGCTCGGCCGTTACCTGGAAGAACGCGCCCGCGGCAAGGCCGGCGAGGCGATTCGCAAACTGGTCGATTTGCAACCGCAAACCGCTACCTTGCTGCTCGAGGGCGGTAACGAGCGGCGCGTCGATATCGACGATATTCGGATCGGCGATTTGTTGCTGGTGCGGCCCGGCGAGAAGATTCCGACCGACGGCTTGGTGGTCTACGGCATTTCCACGGTCGACGAAGCCATGATCACCGGCGAAAGTATGCCGGTGGTGAAAAATCCGGGCCACGCCGTGATCGGCGGTTGCGTCAACGGCAATGGCGTGTTGCACGTCAAAGCGACTGCGATCGGCATGGACACGGTGTTGGCCGGTATCGTCCATATGGTCGACCAGGCGCAAGCGACCAAATTACCGATCCAGAAGCAAGTGGACAAAATTTCGGCGGTATTCGTGCCGGTAGTGATGGGGCTTTCCGCGGCGACGTTGGCCGGTTGGCTGCTGGTCGGCGCACCTTTCGGCTTCGCTTTCGGCAATGCGATTACCGTGCTGCTGATTGCCTGCCCGTGTGCGCTTGGATTGGCGACGCCGGCGGCGATCATGGTCGGCGCCGGTCAGGCCGCCAAACAGGGCGTCTATATCCGCAACGGCGAAAGCCTGGAAATCGCCAGCAAACTGAACGCGATCGTGTTCGACAAAACCGGCACGATTACCGAGGGCCGGCCCAGGGTCAGCAAACTGGTCAAGCTCTCGCGAATGGCGGACGCCAAGCTGCTATTGCTGGCGGCATCGGCCGAGAATAATTCCGAACACTACCTGGGTAAAGCCGTGGTCGCCCACGCCCGCGAACAAGGTGTCGAACCGGGCGAGTGCGCTTATTTTTACAGCGAAACCGGCCGCGGCATCCGGGCCGAGGTGGCCGGATACAAAATTTTGTTGGGCAATCAGGCCTGGCTGGAAAGCCAGCAAGTGGCGGTCGAGCGTCTCGCCGAACATGCCGATTTGTTTGCCCGCCAGGGCCAGACCCCGGTGTATATGGCGGTAGACGGTAAAGAGGCTGCGGTGTTTGCAATAGCCGACAGCCCGCGCGCGGAGGCCGCGGAGGCGATCGAGCGTTTGCACCGCCTTGGCATCAAAACCATGATGGTGACCGGCGACACCGAAAAGACCGCGCATTTCATTGCCGACAAAGTCGGCATAGCCGACGTCGTGGCCAACGCCAGGCCGGAGCAAAAATTGCAAATCATCCACCAGCTGCAGCAGGAAGGGCATAACGTCGGCATGATCGGCGACGGCATCAACGATGCGCCGGCGCTGGCGGCGGCGAACGTCGGTTTCGCGGTCGGCGGCGGCGCCGACATTGCCATCGAATCGGCCGACCTGACCTTGGTACAAGGCGATATCGGCAAGGTGACCGATACCATCGAGCTCAGCGCTTTTACCATTCGCGTCATCAAACAAAACCTGTTCTGGGCCTTCGGCTACAACACCGTGGCGATTCCGGTCGCGGCGCTCGGCAAGCTGAATCCGATGTTCGCATCCGCGGCAATGGCATTGTCCTCGGTATCCGTCATTGTCAATTCTCTGAGATTGAACAAGTAAATGAACCACCACAGTATGGAAGGGATGGGTCATGCCATGCATGGCATGACCGAAATGGCTGCGGCCAGCGGATTCGATTACACCTTGGCGTTTGCCGCCGGCTTTTTGGGCAGCGGCCATTGCCTGGGGATGTGCGGGGCGCTGGTATCCGGTTATTTCATGAAAGCCGGAAAAAGCAAAAGCTATTTGCCTTATCTGGCTTACCAAATGGCGCGGATTTCGGTTTACGCCACGATCGGCATGTTGGCGGCGGCGTTGGGCGTGGTGTTGGTATCGAGCGGCTTGTTCGGCAAAATCCAAAGCGTCTTGCAGATCACGATGGGCTTGGTGGTTATCGCCCTGGCAATGGGCGTGTTAGGCTGGATACCCTGGCAGGGCTCCTTGCGGCTGATTCCGTTGGCGGTATTGCGTAAGGGCTATGCCACCGCCAATCAAAGAGGGCCGTTGATCGGTTCGGTGATTGCCGGCTTCCTGAACGGCCTGATGCCCTGCATGCTGACGTTTGCGATGGCAGTGAAAGCAACGACGGCAACCAGCGTGCTGGAGGGCGGGGCTTTGATGCTGGCTTTCGGCGCCGGAACCTTGCCGATGATGCTGTTCATCAGCGTCGCCTTCGGCAAAATGAGTGCGAAGTTGCGCGGCTACATGTTCAAGGCGGCCGCTCTGATCATGCTGGCGATGGGCTTGAATACCATCAACAACGGCCTGAGTTTTTATCTGGATCAGGATTTCGACCACAGTCATTTCCTGTTCTTCTTGCAGGCTCAGCTCGACCGGCTGATCCTATTCCTGGCGCAAATCATGGATTACTTGTCCGGCATGATCGACAGCATCCGTAACAAATAAGCCGGTAGTGAAAAAAGAAATGGCTTAATCCGGTTTTTTTTGTATAATGGCCAGCCAATTTGCTGGCGTAGCTCAGTTGGTAGAGCAGCTGATTTGTAATCAGCCGGTCGCGGGTTCGAGTCCCATCGCCAGCTCCATATATCAAAGGCTTAGGTGTTTTTCACCTAGGCCTTTTTTATTGGTGCTACGGTCTCATAAGGATTGTGTCGTACTTTCGTGTAGTTTATTTCGGTAATGGCGCATGATGCGCGGCACCGGAACCGGTTTGCCGGGTGCGCTCGAAGCGGATGCTCCACTGCGGTGAAAGGCGAAGCCCGAAGAAATAGACGACCGGGTTCCCACTGCCGCAGCAACTGCGCCGTGCGTAGGGCGTTGTTGTGCGGGCAAGCATCGAATTAACCGCAATGTGTCATGCGGTTGCCTGACTAACTATCGAGACCATGGCTGATCCTGTCGAAGTAACTACTCCATCCGCCTTCATCGCTGCCAAGCTTCGGCCCTGGTGGTTTCCGCTGTGGTTTGCCGGCATTTACGGTTTGATGCATCAAGCGTATTTCCAAATTCCGGACGATTTATTGCGGGATACGCTGTACCACTGGGGGCTGGTGCGGCCTGATGTGGCGGTGATCGATCTATTGGCGCCGGACGAACAGGTTGTAGCGGTGGGCAACCATTTGGTTTCGGCGCGAGCCAACTTGGAGATTGTGCGCGGATGCGACGGGTCCGGTGCGATGTTTCTGGTGGTGTCGGCCATGCTGGCGTATCCGGCTAACCTGGGCCGTAAATTGGCCGGGGTATTGGCCGCGGCGGGTTTCATGTATTTGCTGAACCTGCTGCGCATTGCCGCGATTTATTTTGTCGTAGCGTATTACCCGGCCTGGTTTTTGCCGGCCCACACTTATTTTGCGCCGACTTTGATTGTCGTATTGGGCTGTTTGTTTTTTGCCTGGTGGGCGGCGTGGGCGCGCTCGGATGCCGATGGACAGCGCAGAGTTAGTTAGATTCAGCGTCAGGTTGTTGCTGGTTTGGTTGCTACTGTCGGTGCTGGCTTTTGTATTTCGCCAGCCGGTCGGAGCGTTTTTGCTGCCCTTCGTCGACTTCGGTATCCGCGAGTGGAGCCAGGATTTTGCGCCGGGACTGGCCTTGGTGGCACAAGACAACGATTATTTGATTTCGGTATCGGCTTGGGTGTTGCGGCCGATTCCGGTTGCGGTGGGCTATACCGTCAATCCCGGCGCCCAGATGACGGCCGGCACCCATCTGACGCATACCCTGGTGCCGCCGGTGATTACTTTGTCCCTGATACTGGCCTGGCCCGGAGCGGCGTTGGCGCAGCGGATTATCGCGGCCATTGGCGGTATCCTGCTGTCGTTATTGCTGGTAACTGCAACGGTACCATTGGTGCTGCTGGGTAACTTGGAAATCATGTTTCAGAACATGGCCGAGCAGGCCGGACGGTCCAGGCCGGTTCCGTTCAGCTTGGATGCCATGATCTTTCTGGAGAGCGGCGGGCGTTGGCTGTTGGCCGTGTTGGCCGGGTTGCTGTGCATTCGTGCCGGCAAATTGCTGGCCGGCCGCGTGCAAGCCAACGGCTGACGGACATGGCAATGGGCTTGCGCTTAACCCGGTAGCTCGGCGCGACCGCGGCCTAGCACGCGCTGGCCGATGGCGGCCAATCCGGCGGCAAGTAACCAATAAGCCGGTTCGGGTAACGGCACTTGGCGCGCGGGCTCGGCGGCCGCCACTTCCCAACCGATGTCCGATAGCGCCGCCAAGTCCAGGTCGGTGAAGTTCTTGCGGGTGCCGGCTGCGATATTGGGCGTCATTGCCGCTTGGTAACTGCCTTGGCCGTTGACGGTACTGGTTTGCCCGGATTGCCAATGCGCCGCGTCGGCAGACAGCAGTACGTCTTGGCCGGCGTTGGCCAATTTGGCTTCCAGGCCGGTGAATTTGCCGCCTTGCAGCCAGCGGCTCCAGGAGTTTGCCGTACCGAAGCCGAGTACGTGCCCCAATTCGTGCAAGGCCACCGAGTAAAAATCGAAGCCGCTGAACGATTCGGTAGTGGCGGGATCGCTATCGAAATACCAGGCCGCATCGGCGTCGAAACTGATAGAACCGCCCCAGGTGGCAAAATCCGACGGCGGATTGGTTTGGGCGCCGGTTTCGCCGCGATAGGCGGCCTGGTTCAAAAAGCTCTGGGTACCGGTGACGCTGTAGCCGCCCGGCCCGCCCAGCCCTAGCGCGTTGCCGCCCAAGTCGCGGCCGCCGACGAATACCGTCAGCGTGTCGGCGGCGACGTCGAATGCCGCCAAATTTCCGGTCGCGCCGGTGTCCGGCCTGCTGAAGATCGCCGTAAACTGGTTGCCGCCGTTCGAATCGATAGCCGCCAAACTGTCTTGCAGCACCGCCGAGAAATATTGGCCGGCCGCATCCAGCGTGGTGCGCCGGGACAGATTGCTTCCGGAAAAGAAGCCGCCGTCGTAGCTGTAGTCGAAGTGAATGGTGACAGCCGCCGCCGGACCGGCCAGTAAACCGGCCAGGCTTGCCGCCAGCAAAATCGATTTCCTTTTTTCCATTAAATAATCTCCTCTAACAGTGCGTTCAAGCTAGGCGGCAAGCAGCATCGTGCGCATCGGCTCGCGCGCGGCTTTTCCCGGCAACCCTAACACGCACGGCAAAAGCCCGAACGGTTCGACTAGTCCGGGCCGCTTGCCGAAGCCTGGCGCATCGGTTTTACAGGGCGATGAACATCGGCTTCCTGTCCGGCATTACAGCATGACTTTGTGACGCGGTTCAAATAAAATAGGCGGCAATACTCGGGTAAATTTTGGGGTATTGTTGGCCAAATTGACGGGAGAGCCGATATGAAAACACAGATACTTGCAGCATTGCTATTGGTTGCCGAAGCGGGGGTTGCCGAAGCGGGGGTTGCCGATGCGTCTTACACCACGCTGGCCTTACCCAGCCTCAACGCGGATATCAGAACCTGGACCGACGGGGCCAGTTACGACAGCCTGTTTCCCGGTGCGCATACCTTTAACGGCGTGCCGTTTGAATTGGCGGTCGATGGCGACGGCAACACCGCATTCCATAACGGCGAGATCGATATCCCGGTCAATATTTTCGGCGTGACCCAGGCCTTTACCTTGATCAATACCGCCTACGGCGCCGACGGCGCCAACGTCGGCTACGTCAGTTTCAGCGGTAGCCTGGGCGACATCTATAGCGTGGATTTGATCGAAGGCCAAAACGTCCGCGACCATTACGACGGCGGCTTCAATAACGCCATCAACGGTGTCGATGCGATCGAGGCTTTTTCCGCCGGCAGCGGCCGCGCCCGCTTGGACCAGCAGATTTTCAACTTGCCGGCCGCGTTTGCTAACCAAACCTTGCTCAGTATCCGGTTCCATTCCAACCAACAAGGTTTGGCGGGCGAACCGTTCATTGCCGCCGCTACGGTAGCGGCAGTACCGCTGCCTTCGGCGCTTTGGTTGTTCGGCACGGTTTTGGCCGCCGGCGCCGGTTTGGCTAAACGTCGCCGTTAGACGCCAAACCGCGCGCAATCCTATCCCGCGCCGGGTGGCGCTTTGCGCTGCCCGTTCGCTGCGGTTTACCAGATATTCCCCGCGCCCGGAGTATAGGTCGATGCCACTACGTTGTTCGCGATCAGCGTATCGCATTGAATGACGTTGGCGGCCTTGACGCTGGCGGCATTGATAACCGCCTGATTCGCGTTGATTTCCAGATTCGCCGCCGCGGTAATGCTGACCGATCCGTCGGCCGCGATCCGAATAACTTGCTCCAGTGTAGCCAAGCGTTGTTCCAGCTCGGCAATTCGGTCCAGCGCCTGCCACAAACGCCGTTCGCTTGCGGTCAAGCCGGTTTTGGCTGCCGGGCGTTTGCCGGCTTTGCTTGCCGTGGATTTGGGTTCGATCTTCATGCTTGCTCCTTTGCCGGTGCGGCTGAGTTATAAAAAGACATTATTCGGGCGGCGCCGTTAGCGGTTGGCGCCGCTGCTGCAGCGGGTTTTGCCCGGTTGCGCTAAGCCGCATTCATCTAACGCAACCGTTTTGCCGATCATGGCTAAACATGCCGCTTTGGAAAACGCGGTGGCGACGCATCGTAGCCGTGGGCCGCTGGTAAGGTCGAAGTCTATATGCAAAGCCCGAGACAGTGAAAAGGCGGATTCACCGCCGTCGGCCGGGTTAAAATCGGCGCGACCAGTGTGCAAACGGAGAGCGCGGTGAAAATCGGATTGAACGGGCAAATTTTTCTCGGGGCTGCCCTGGGTGTCGGGTTGGGCGTCGGTTTAGCCCGCTTGGGCCCGGAGGCGCAGCTAACCCGGCACGGCATGTATCTGCTGGGGCTGGTCGGCAATCTGTTTGTCGATCTGTTGAAAATGGTGTTGGTGCCGCTGGTGTTTACTTCGATTGCGGTCGGCGTCGCCAATTTGCGCTTGCACAGCCAGTTACACCGGGTATGGATCGCGACGCTGAGTTTCTTCGTGTTGTCGATGGCTTTGGCTATCTTGCTCGGGCTGGGGGCGGCCATTTGGTTCGAGCCGGGCAAAGGCCTGAATTTGGAGCTGTTCCGTGACGCCAGCCAGGGTTTTACCGCCAAACAGATGAGTTTCGCCGAATTCATCGCCAGTTTTTTGCACGGCTTATTCGTCAACCCGTTTGCCGCGCTGGCGCAAGCCAACGTGCTGGCAATCGTCGTGTTCGCGCTGCTGTTGGGGATTGCGCTGGTGGTCGGCGGCGAACGCTACCGCAACATACTGTTATTGCTACAGGAAGGGCTGGAATTGATGTTGCGCCTGGTGGGCTGGATCATGCGGTTGGCACCGTTCGGGATTTGCGCTTTGCTCGCGCAATTGTTGGCGACGCAGAATATGGCCTTGCTGCACAGTCTGGCCCAATTCGTCGCGGTGGTGGTCGGGACTACCTTGCTGCACGGCTGCGTCGTGTTGCCGGGCTTGCTATTTCTGGCGACCGGCATGTCGCCGTTGAAGTTTTTTCGCGGGTCGCGTGCCGCGCTGGTCACGGCCTTTGCTACCAGTTCCAGTTCGGCGACGCTGCCGGTGACCCTGCGCTGCGTGGAGCAGCATCTGCACGTCAAGCCCGGCATCGCCGGTTTCGTGGTGCCGCTCGGCGCCACGGTGAATATGGACGGTACCGCACTGTACGAGGCGGCCGCGGCATTATTCGTCGCCAATCTGGCCGGAATCGAATTGGATTTGGCGCAGCAGTTGATCGTCTGCTTCACGACCATGGTGGCCGCCATCGGTGCGCCGGGTATTCCCAGTGCCGGCATGGTGACGATGGTGATGGTGTTGCAAGCGGTCGGCTTGCCGGCCGAGGCGGTCGCGATTTTGTTGCCGATAGACCGGGTGCTGGACACGGTGCGGACCATGGTCAACGTCGAAGGCGACATGGTCGGCTGCCTGGTCGTGCAGCGCTTCGCCGCAGGCTGAGGTTTCCGGGCCGAACCCGGTTTACGACGGCACGACTTTGTTGCGGCCGCTTTGTTTGGCCTGGTAAAGGGCGTTATCGGCCCGGACCAGAAAGCTTTCCGAATCGTCGCCGGCTTGCAAGCGGGCGACGCCGATCGATAAGGTGATTTTCCCCAGCGGCTGGTTGTCGTTCTTGCGCTGCAAGCGGCTGGCTTCCATTGCGCTGCGAATGTTCTCGGAAATCTGAAACGCCCGCTCGGCGCGGGTGTTGGGCATGATGATGGCCAGTTCCTCGCCGCCGTAGCGGGCGACGTGGTGATGGTCTTCGGTGTGTTTTTTCATCAGCGTGGCCACGTATTTGATCACGTTATCGCCGATGGTGTGGCCGTAGGTATCGTTGATGCGTTTGAAATGGTCGATATCCAGCATCGACAGACAGGTGGTTTCCGGTGCCGAGCTTTCGACGATTTCCGCCAACGTCATATCGAATGCGCGCCGGTTCAATAGACCGGTCAAACCGTCGGTGGTGGCGATCTGTTTGACCTGGGCCAGTTCTTCCCGCAGTTGTTCCATTTCCCGGTTGGCGTCGGTCAGCTTGGCCTGCATGGCCTGGCTGGTCAGCGCCAGCGACTTCGTTTCCTGGATGATTTCCTGCAACACGGTTTTCAAACCGCCGGACGCGGAAAAGTTTTCCAGAATCACCGACTTTTTCTGGAAGCTGTCGTTGGTTTCCTCGGCCTTGTGATAGGTGTCGTTGATCGCGCTGGTGGCTTGCTCGATCACTTTATGCAACTGGCGGCTGATCTGCTCGAACGATTCCAGCGAGGCATTGCAGATGTGGGTTTTATCAGATCGACGCTGGTTTCGTAATCGAACTTTTTTTGCTCGGCGATCAAGCTATTGACGGCGCGGGTCAGGCTGGAATTGCTTTCGGCGACGTAGTCGTACCAAATCGCGTAATTGATCGGGTTGGCCGCGACGTTATGCCGCACCAGCAGTGGCAGAATTTGTTTCAGATAATTGGCGTTTACGCTGGGAGAAAAATCGTAAATAGGTATGAACGAAGAACTTTTACTCATGCGATTTTCGGCGGTAAACGGAGCGGCGATTAAAGGGAGCGTCGGTACGGCGACTTTCTGTAGTCTTATGCCTACACTAAGGTAAGCCAAAACCGGAATTTTTCAACTGCAGGTTTGCCGGAGGCGTCGGGCCCGGCGAGTCGAACCCTTGAGCTTTGCCCGACGGCGTTGCGGTAAAATCGGCAAAAACAGTTTGCGCTGAGCGGGGTTTTCGATAAAATGCGCGGCCTCGAGTCGGGTGCTTAGCTCAGCTGGGAGAGCATCGCCCTTACAAGGCGAGGGTCGGGGGTTCGAACCCCTCAGCACCCACCAGACTCGATATTGCAACTTTGCGGCCTACTGCTCGCTGACCGGCGGTGCAGCACCGGCCGGTCCCGAATATCCCGCCCCGATACCTCAAACCCGCTTTCGGCTTCGGGCAGATACGCTTTGTAGCGCTTCACAGCGGCCGCTGGAACTTGTGCCACGGCGATTTAGCCGGCAGCCAACGCCAAGCGTTCGGCGAGCCGGGCCAATTCCTCGTCTGTCAGCTCGATATCGAAATGTTCCCCCAGCACATCGCACAATTGCGCCCGGCTGTTAACCGGCGTACTGACTTGCTCCCCCGCACGAAATTGGGAAAAGTTGGTATTGAACAACTGCACCCAGCCCGCGGCGGTATTCCGGCAAACCAATAGATTTTGCGACAGTAGCGATTGGTCCCAGGTGGTGCAGACCAGATTAGCCGCTTCCAGGTCGCAACGTTGGACTCTGGAGCGGTCGAAACTGTACAGCGCAAACCAGTCGCCGTCTTGCTGCCGTTCCAGCACGGTTTCCCCCGATTCCGCTTCCTGGCGCAGCCGGAAACGGTTGTGGTCCAACATTTGTCCCTGCTCTGTACCTAAACGCAACGGCCGGTAGTGGCTGGGGCCGCCGAATCCGACATCGACCAGCCAGGACTCGCCGTCGGCCTCGACGATAAAGCCCAAATGCAGTCGCGGCCCGCCTTCGCTGCGTCCCATCCGCACCCGTGCCATGATCGGCTGGTAGGCAAATCCCAGTTCGTTCAGCGCGTGCTCGAATAATCCGTTCAGCTCGAAACAGTAACCGCCGCGCCTGCTGGCGACGATCTTGTCCATCAATGCCGCCGGTTCCAAATCGGGCAGCAAACCCAGCAGCGGATTGATGTTCTCGAACGGAATCGCGCTGAGTTGCGCCTGTTGCAATGCGCTCAGGCCGGCGAGGGTGGGCTCGGGTCGGGCTATGCCGATGCGGTTAAGGTAAGCGTTGAAGTCGAAACTCATGGTCGGTGGTTTGTTTACGGTTGATTAGAATGAACAAGGCCAATTGCCGGTTGTGTGGCGCCGCAAGCGGCTTGCCGGATTTTACACGGCAATCTATAAAACCAAACGATTCAAACCGCCAGCGGGATAATTCGCGCCTGCACCGCAGCGGCGCCAATGGTTAATTCGGCTACGGCAACCGGCAACTTAAAACGCCGCGGACCGGCGCTGCCGGGGTTTAGATACAACACCCCATCCCGTTCCGAAAATGACGGTTTGTGCGAATGGCCGCAAATCACGATGCGAATCCCGGTTCTGGTCGGATCGATGTCAAGTTCGGCCAGATCGTGGAGCAGATAGATTCCGACTTGCCCTGCCTCGACGCGCGCGCAGGCCGGTAACTCGTCGGCCCAAACGCCGTTATCGTTATTGCGGCGTACCGCCGTCACCGGTGCCAACTCGTTCAGCGCATGCAACACCTCCGGCTTGCCGACGTCGCCGGCGTGCAAAATCCGCTCGCAGCCGCGAAGCGCGGCCAGCGCCTGCGGTCGCAGCAGGCCGTGGGTGTCGGAGATGATGCCGAGGCGGTAGAGCATTTAGAATTGGCGCGGATATTGGGTTAGATTGGGGTTTAACGGATCGCCATCGGCCGGCGCGGATGAAGCTGGAGCAGGCCGCAACGGCCGGTCGATCCCGTTTTACGGCTAGTTTACTGCTGTTAAATACTCAAATTATGTAGCCGACATTGGGGACGGCTAGCAAACAACGTAACTGTCGGCGCATACGATTTACCCGACACAGTCCTTATCTGAAATGGCTGTCATCGTTGCCGGCCGTCGCGTCTGCGTTGAGCTTGAACGGTAAATATTGCGCCGCGTCGGCCCGGTAACTCGCGACGTGGAGCCGCTCGCGGGCGACGAAATCGGCGATGGCCGCGGCGAAACCGGGTTCGGCGATCCAGTGCCACGACGAGGTCGTCACCGGCTCGAAACCGCGTGCGATTTTATGTTCGCCTTGGGCGCCGGAGTCGAAACGGCTCAAACCGTTGGCGATGCAATACGCGATTCCCTGGTAATAGCAGGCTTCGAAGTGCAGTGCGTCGTAATCGTCGTCGCAGCCCCAGTAACGGCCGTACAAGGTATCGCCGCCGACGAAAAACAGCGCGGCGGCAACCGCTTGCCCCCGTTTCATTGCCAAAATCAAACGCAACTGCTCCGGCATGTCGGCCGCGAGCCGCAGAAAAAAGTCCAAATTCAGATAGGGCTGCGAACGGCGCTTGAGGTAGGTCAGTGCGTAAAACCGGTAAAATGCCTGCCATTGTTTGGCGTCCACTTCGCGGCCGTCCAGGCTGACCAGTTCGATGCCTTGTGCGCCGACTTTGCGCCGTTCGCGTTTGACCATTTTGCGTTTGCCGGCGCTGAGCGCGGCCAGGTAATCGTCGAAATCGCGGTAAGCGCGATTGAACCATTGAAACTGCACGTCTTCGCGGCGGATTAAACCGTACTGCGCCAAGCGCTCGCCCAAGTCGGCATCCGTAAACAAACAGTGCCAGGACGATAGGCCGTCGCTTCGCGCCCGCTCCAATACCGCGTCCAGCAGCGGAACCACGGCTTCGTCGGCCGGCCGATCCGGCGCGACGACGATGCGCGGCCCCGTGCACGGCGTAAACGGAACCGCCGCGAGATATTTGGGATAATAGGCCAAACCGCGTTGCGCGTAAGCTCGCGCCCAAGCCTGGTCGAACACGTATTCGCCCCAGGAATGAGTCTTGCGGTACAACGGCATCGCGGCGACCAACCGGCCGGCTTGGTACAACAACGCATGCTCGGGCTGCCAGCCGGTGGCCGGCGCGACTGCGCCGCTGTGTTCCAGCGCGGCCAGAAACTCGTGGCGCAAAAACGGATAGTCGTGCCCGGCCAGGGTGTTCCAATCCCGGCGCTCGATGTCGCCGATGCGGTTTACAAAACGAATCTCCATAACCCTATTTTAACCATGACCGGACCAAAGCCGTTTTCCCAAGCTTGCGAAAATAACAAGGGACCGATCCTGGCGCGACTGCGCGAGGTATTTACCCATCCGCTTACCGTCTGGGAAATCGGTAGCGGTAGCGGCCAGCACGCCTGTTTTTTTGCCGAGCAATTGCCGCATTTGACCTGGCAACCGACCGACCGTGCCGAAAACCTGCCCGGCATTCGCTTGTGGGTGGAGGAGGCCAAGCTGCCCAATCTGCAGCGGCCAGTGGTTTTGGACGTCAACGACCCGGTGTGGCCGTGCTCCGCGATCGATGCCTTGTTCAGCGCCAACACCTTGCACATCATGAGCGAGGCCGAAGTCGAAATCTTATTCCGCCGCTTGGGCGGACTGCTCAATCCCAACGCCTGGGTTTGCATCTACGGGCCGTTTAATTATCGCGGCCAGTTCACCAGCGATAGTAACGCCCGTTTCGAACAATGGTTGAAATCGCAAAATCCGCTGAGCGGCATCCGCGATTGCGAATGGATTTGCCGGCTGGCGCAAGGCGCCGGCTTGGTTCTGCAGGCCGACCACGCGATGCCGGCCAACAATCGCTTGCTGGTGTTCCGTAACAGTGCGGAGATGCCGGCATGAGCCGCTTGAAATATCTCAACCGCTACCCGGCGGCGGTAACGGCAAAAGTCGAAAACCTGCTCGACCGCGGCGAGCTGGCCGGCGTCATTCAACGCAAGTATCCGACCCTGCACGATATTCGCAGCGACAAAGCCTTGTATGCCTACGTCATGGACCTGAAAAACCAGTACCTGCGCCAGTCCGCGCCGCTGAGCAAAATCGTTTACGATGACAAGCTCGACCTGCTGCACCAAGCCTTGGGCTTGCACAGTTTCGTGTCGCGGGTGCAGGGCGGGCAGTTGAAAGCCAAAAACGAAATCCGCATCGGCGCCGTATTCAAAATCGCGCCGCTGCCGTTCCTGCGCGCAATCGCTGTACATGAACTGGCGCACTTGCGCGAAAAAGAACACAACAAAGCCTTTTACAAACTGTGCGAATACATGGAACCGGACTACCACCAACTGGAATTCGACCTGCGCTTGTAACTGACTTGTTTGGAGGTTAGCGGGCCGGTTTATGCGTGAATTTAAGGGGCGCTAACGACTCTTAGCGCTTGTAGAAGATTAGTTTTACAGCCGCATGAACAATTTGGAAACGGGTGCTCTGAATCCAGGCCTGATTTTCTCTCGCAATCGCCCGGTTCGAAGTCATTTTTCCTCCGATACGCTTTGCGTGTCAGGGAATTAACGACCATTCAAACCAGTTTTGCTTTGCCATATCCGGTATTCGATAGCCGATATTTGCGTTTACCATCGATCAATTTGATTTCATAGTACGGATAAAAACGCTGATTGAAATACCGGCTAATGTTGTTTTTGCTGCGTTGTTGATCGGCGGGTTGATTGTTGTTGATTAAACGGGCGATTTCGGTGGTGGTGAAATATGCGCGGCTATGCCACTGATCAAATAACGCTTTCAAAATCAATTTTTCAAGTTCGCCGGCCTTAAGGCGGGGCATGCCGATATTCTCTGGAAACGGCCAATCCGATAAATGGCGATCCGCGTATTCCCTAAAAAATGCCTCTTTGCCGCCTTCGTTTTTGACGGCATTCGAATGCAATAATTCGGCTAATTCCCCAAGCCCCATCTTTGCTTGTTGTAAATCCCGCCGTTCGAATCGCTCCCAATTGTCTTGAGTCGTTTCCCGTCCTCGTAGCAAAGAGCGTTCAAAGCGAATCGAAGTTTCAGCGTCGATATAAACCGGCACAATCGGCTGGTGGCCGTCGTAATGATCTTGAAACCAAGTCAATTCTTCCGGCGACCGAAAGCCGGTGATTATGGCCGCCAGCGGCTGACTGGCTTTGATGTCTTCCAATACTTGTTCGGCGACGATTTCGGGTTGGTCTTTCAAGGCTTGTTCGGCAAAATCGCCGATGGGTACCGATGAACTGACGCCGTGGCGCTGGTAATAACTGCGATACATAAAGTCGCTGGCCTCAACGTGGTAATAACCGTAGTTGTCGGCTAAATACTCCGCTAATGTGGTTTTTCCGGCGCAAGAGGGGCCGCAAATAACGAACAACGGTGCGCTGGCCTCGAGTTGGTATTGCTTGGGCAAGGAGCGGCGTTTCTGAATAACGCCACAGCTTTCCAGAAACTCGAGCATTTTTCCAAATGCGCCCGCGCGAAAATCGTGCTTGTCGGCTTCCTCAATAGTCAACAAACTGATCGGGGCTTGGCAACCTTCCGGCACAAACCATTTGTTGAAAGTTTTGTTATCCAGCCACGGGTAAAGCAAATTGGTTTCGAAATCGAATTCCCGCTCGACGATGCTGCCGAAACTGAAACTGGTAAATGTTCGGTAGCTATCGTTCGCTTCATGCGCACGCAATTCCGGCGGCAGATGCAAAACTACGTCGGAACGCACTCGGCAGCGCCGGTCGTTGCCCATCTTCAGTAAGTGTTCGTCTAACGTGGCAAACTCGGTTTCCTTCATCCAGTACTTTACATCCAGTCCCGGCACTTCACTTTTCTTGCTCAACGCCTCGACGACGACCGAAGTGTCCTCGATAAAGAAAAGTTTGTGTCCTTCTTTCGATACGAAGTTTTTCCAGCGTTGCAAGGCGTCTTGATAACTACGCTCGATCAATTCCTCGCGGTCGTATATACGTGGCTCTTCGTAATTTGCCCCGAAAGTTTTTTCGCGAAATCTGACGATGCGCACGGCGTACTCGCGGCATAGATAACGGGCGTGAGCCAGTTTGATCGGGCTGGAAGTGAAAAAAACGATTTCAAGCATAAACGATTTCTCGGCCGCGATTGTCCGGACGCGTGACCAGCCATTCGCAATCCGGCCGCGACAGGCGCATTGCGGTAACTACGCTGTTCACGTCGTCAGCCAGAAAAAATAAACTTGGCCCCAGACTGGACATGCCGACCGCATCGGCACCCGCTGCATAAATAGCCTGTTCGAGTCCGAATAACGCCTCGCCGTATTCCCGGCGTTCCGCCAGTTTCCAGGCGCAATTTTGCACTGCTTTCAAAGCTGCGCAGAATGCCGCGCGGTCGGCTTCGCGCAATGCGGCGTACAAGCCAAACAGCGTGTGGTAAACGGTTTCGTAAACCTTGTCGGCCGGTAACGGGCAAGTGCGCCGGAAAAAATCGCGTTCCTCGGCTTGGGTTTTATGCGCAATCGCCGCAGGCATGCAGATGCCGAATTCCCAATCCGGCATAGGGCCTTGGTCGACTAGTAACGGCGTGGGTTTATTGCCGTTCAGATGCGACGGCGAGAATGAATCACCATCAGCCTTGCGGCCCAGATCGAACACATAACCACCGGAAAAGTAACTATGGATGCCGACGCCAGATGTGCCGCCGCGACCGGAGGCGGCCACCAATTCAGACGGCGTAATTTCGGAGCCATTCAGAATATGCAAGGCTTCCAGGCAGGCGAGGGTCACCGCGGTGCCGGAACCGAAGCCGGCATGGGGGCGCATGTTGCCGGAAATGGAAATTTTCAACGATTCCTCAAAACCATAACTCATTTGTTTAGATCGAAGAAAAGCGCGCAACTGGTCAGTTTCTTTGGCGCTGGATGGGAATTTTCTATTATCGTAAATAAAGAAATTCTTCGATTTTGAAAAACTTATTTTGCACTTGGGGCTATCCATGGAATAACCCATGCCACCATTAATGCGAAAAAAGTTTTCATGCATCGAAAGGAGCGTTAAATGGATTCTGGGTTTGCTTATGATTTTTAATTCTGTGCAAGGTCGTTTTCCTGTTTCCACCATGATTTCCATTCATTATTAAAATAAGTTATATAATTTTCGGCAATTTCGCTGTTGTTTAACAGGTGTATTGCAGGTGTGTGCTCGCTACTTAACCCTGGAAACATCGGGCCGACAATGCTTTCTCTATCAACGATAACAATACTATGCATTGGTTCATGGTCATAATATGCATACTTGAATTTTCCCTTAAATTTTTCTGATAATTCTTTAAGTTGGGATTCCGCTATCTCAGCTTTGCGCTTATCATTTCCAGCCAAACGTTTCGGATCGGTTACCAGTATTTTGACTTCGACCCCCTTGCACAACGCTAATAGCAATACATTTGCGCCTTCTTCAGAGTCCTCTTCGTTGGCAAAATGATGCAGAAATCTTTGGGCAGTCACTCCAAGTACGCATATTTTTTTTCTTGAGTTCGAAAGTAATGATTTGTAATAACTTCGGTTATTTCGTCTGGGTAAAATTTCTATTATCTTGTAATTGTCATATTTATCTAGCTTTTGCAGCGCTTTCAATGATAATAAGGTTTGAAATAAGGCAACAATGAAACCGGCTAATAAGCCAGATATAACTGCAAGTAGCTTTTCATTTGCAACATATAAATATATTGCAAAAAGAATTACAATAATTGCGCCTAACAGGTTGGTGAAAAACCATGTTCTGGTCACTAATTCAGATGGATCGGGCCTTTATTTAGTATAAAGATCAGCCTGTCGACACTAAATATAGACTCTATTGGTTGTAAAAAAGAGTTTTTCACCAACCTGCTAAAGCAGAAAATACAATAAGCGAGTTTTTGATCTTGGTTTGCCCTTTCAAAAATTCATCCATTTGTTGCTCCCAATAAATATTAACTCTGTTTTGTTTTCTTTTGCCAATGCGTGGCAAAAATCTTTTTTAATTACTTTTGTGTGTGAAAAATTGCATTTAAAATATTCTGTAATTTCATCTGCTGATGGATACGAGTTTTCCAAATAAGACATAACAACGATCTTGTTTTTATGTGCGTCTATTAAATAAGATAGTCGCTCTTTAAAACGGGTTTTTTCGTTCCATTCTTTAATGCATTTAATGGAAGTATGGCTTTTAATAATAGATTCGTGGTCTAATTTTTTTTTCCAGTTATCGTAATCAGATAATCCTTCTAAAAAATGATATTTCTTTAAATAGTCATCGGTGGTTCTTGATGGTGGAACATAAGGAGGATCTATATAGATTAAATCGAACTTTGAAGTCAATTCTGACACGTCGCTAGGTGGTAAAACTGTGGTAATATTATTTCGATTTATAATGATTTTTGATAGTTCAAATAAGTGCTGCTTCATTAGGTCAACAAAACTACGTTCCCAAGTTGAAAAATTCCCAAATGAACGCTTAACGTCCTTGTTTAATCTCAAGTTTAAATTGGCTCGATGAAAAAGGTTAAATGGCCGCTTCTTTAGGCAAGCTTGAAATAGACAATAGAAGTAAGCGCTACGCTGGAGGGGATTGTCTACCGCATGGATTGCTTTTGCAGCACCGTCCAACCATTGATTTTCTTCATCCGTGTAATACATGTTGGCGAATGTTTTTGCTATAAAACCATTTTCTGGCTTGATACTTTCTATAAATTGATAAGCGTCGTTAATGTCGGAAAAAGGGAATTCGTCGGCCAATAACGCTTGTGCCGAAATGGTGTTGCTGAGTAGGGCGTCATGGTAATAGACCTGCTTACCCATTGCCTTAAACAACAGCGAAACGCTTGCCGTTCCACCAAAACCATCCAATACCGTATTGAAAGGTAAATCCTTGACCGCATGATATATCCAGCCGAGCAAGCGGCGCTTACTACCGTAATATCTTGTCTTGGGAAATTTGGAGATAGCTAATTCAATTTCGGCATCGCTGAACGCCCTGGATTTCTGGGTGCTCCAGTCGATTGCGTCGGTGATTGTTTCAGAAGGCTGATAATCGAAAGTCATGCCTAAATTTTAACAAGCACGATGTGTAAACTGAACATTATTGGCAATGGATTTTAAGTAAAGTGTTGGGGTCAGATTTTTGGCGATTAATGCTTGTCTCGATAAATTTCTTTTCGATGCCCTAATTCGACGACCAAAACGATGAGTTCGTCGTCTTGAATCTGGCAAATCAAGCGATAGTCGCCGACCCGATAGCGCCAGTATGCGGACAATTTGCCTTGCAAGGCTTTGCCGTTAATACGCGGATTGTCTTGCTCGGCTAATTGATCGAGAAAGGTTTTGATTCGGTCGCGGACCGGTTTGTCCAGTTTGTTGATAGCTTTGGCGGCGCCGGTCTTCAGCCTAACGCTCCAATGCATTCAGTTGTTGCTCCCATTCCGCCAAGCTGATGCTATCGTCCTTGCCGTTGGCCAATTCGGTTAACGCGGCATCCGCAGCGGCGGCGTCGGCGATGTCTTCTAGGTAATGACCAAGCAAATTTTTGATCAGTTGCGAGGGGCTGAGGTGTTCCTGCTCAGACAACCGGCGGAGCAGGTTAGCTGTGTCGTCGTCGATATCCAATGTCATGATGTCGCCACCTTAAATTAATTTCGGGGAGTTTAGCCGCATTGTATTACAACAGGCGCGCGTTATTTAACCGAGGGGTGTTTCCTTCGATGCCATTCTTCACCTCAGGTTGCATGCCAAATCTCGAGCCCGCGTAGCTCCGATTAGCAATAGCGTAATCGGAGGATGTTGACTTCGAAATGTGCGATTACGCAAGCTAATCGCACCTACAATTGAATGGCAGCTTATCTGACTTTTCTTGCCTCTTCAGATTCCCCGTCATTGGCTGTTTGGGGGCGAAAGGGTCTTCGGGTGCACTAGACGGTAGTGCTCAGTAGCGGGCAGCTAACGTCTCATAATCCAAACGCTTCGTGCTGTTGCGGCAAACTGTCTTCGCGACCTTCGGCCATGAAATCATCCGGTAAGATGCTGAGGGCGTCGAAGATTGCCGAGGCGTTTATCGGTGTTTCGCGCATCACGAATTCGTCGCCGATGCGCAAAACTTCCATGCGGTCGGGATTAGCACGAACGTACTCGGGTAACCGGACGGCTTGGCTTTGCAAGCCCAGATAACGTCGTTTCATACTCAATAATCCTTAGGCAGCCGCGCCACCAACTCGTCCCAACCAATAACGATCTCCGGCAAAATGCCGACCTGGGTTTCGCCTTCCAGCGGGTATAGTTCGGGTTTGCCGTATTCGCCGTTGTGCAATCGGTAGACAGTCAGAATCCGGTCGATGGGATGCACCAACCAGTATTCGCGGACGCCGGCGCGTTGGTAAAGGTCGCGCTTTTTGATCTGGTCATGGCTGGCGGTGGACGGCGACAACACTTCTACGATCCAATCCGGTGCACCGCGCACGCCGCGTTTGTCCAGTTTATCGGCGTTGCAGACCACAAGCACATCGGGTTGCACAACGCTGTCGATAAGTTCGTCGGCTTCATTGCGTTTGGGCAAGCGCACGTCGACTGGGGCGATGAAAGCGCGGCAAGGTTTGCCTTGCAATGCCTGGCGCGCTTGGAAATAAATTTCGCCGGCAACGTCCTGATGCGGCAAGTCCGGGGCCGGTGACATTAAAAACGCGTCGCCGTCGATCAGTTCGTAACGCATATCCTCAGGCCACTGTAAATAGTCGCCGTAATTGTGTTGTTGTCGGTCTTTTAGCGCTAGAGCCATAGCTCGTCTCCTTCGTCCAGTCTATTAGGACTGATCCTAATCAGTCCATCGCGCGGCGGCAAGTTACTCGTTCCAACGCGCTGCGTTGGAAGAACTGGCTTTACCGCGCTGCGGTTATTCTGGCACCGCAGCGCAGTGCTTTTTGGTTACCACGCAGCGCGTGGGAACCAGGGAATGGCAGCATTACGTTCATTTGCCGCCATCAAGAAATTAAAACTCATAGTCCTATATGGGTCGGACGCCGCCGAAGAACAAGACTAATTGTTAACGGTGGCTTTGGAAATTTCGATGCCTTATCGGCTTACTTATTCCCATTCGGGCATTCTGGCTCACATTCATCCAACTCTCCGCGCCAAACCACCATCCACTCCTCCAAAATCAGATACTGCTTTTTGGTGACGATGGCTTGCACGATGCCGTCGTTGACGTCCAAATAGTCGTGGACCAGTACGTTTCGAAAACCTATGATTTTCATCAGCTTGGCATGTTGCTCGGGTGTCAAATCGCCGCGGCTTTTCAATTCGTCCAGCGCTTCGCGTGATTGGCTGACCGATAACTGGTATTTTTGCTCGACAAAATAGCGCGCCATGCCGATGAAGGATTCGATGAAAACCTGCAATGCGCGCTGTATCGCCAGAAAATCGCGCTCAGTCCAGCTGTCCGCATTTTCCTGGCTGTAGTCGTCCAGAATACGCAGCATTTTGCGGCGGTGGCGCATCAGCGCCTGCTCATAGGCAATATCTCTCATAATCCTTTTCCCATTTCGACCAGATGCTTTGCTCGATGCGTCTGACGTGCGGTATGTTGCGGTCGTACCATTTTATCGCCGATTGCAAAATGCCGACTTGCAACAGCGTGGGCGCGGTTTCCAGATCGACGATGCTGATTTGGTTGTAGCGTTTTAATTCGCGCTCGACTTCGGCTTCCAGCAGTTGCGGGCGAACGGCGCGTTGCAGCGGGTCGGTTTCGTAATTGCTGAAAATCACCGCGATGTCCCAATCGCTGTCGGGCCGGGCGGTATTTTTGGCGCGGGAACCGTACAGGTAAATCGCATCGACCGCGGCATGGCTCAGAATTGCTTGGGTGATTTCCGCTTGCGAGTCGTTCATGTTTTCAGCGTTAACTTACTCGAAAAACCGCTTCAGATACTTGCCGGTATGCGAGCTCTTGTGCTTGGCGATCTGCTTGGGCGTGCCTTCCGCGACCAACGTGCCGCCGCCGCTGCCGCCTTCCGGGCCCATGTCGATTATCCAGTCGGCGGTCTTGATCACGTCCAGGTTGTGTTCGATGACGATCAGGGTGTTGCCGTGGTCGCGCAGGGTGTGCAGCACGCTGAGCAATTGCTTGATGTCGTGAAAATGCAGGCCGGTGGTCGGTTCGTCGAGGATATACAGCGTGGTGCCGGTGTCGCGCTTGGACAACTCTTTCGCCAGCTTGACCCGTTGCGCTTCGCCGCCGGACAGGGTCACGGCGTTCTGGCCGAGGGTGATGTAACTCAAGCCGACGTCGATCAGGGTGTGCAGCTTGCGAGCCAGGCTGGGAATGGCCGAGAAAAACGCCGCCGCGTCTTCGACGGTCATTTCCAGCACTTCGTGGATGGTCTTGCCCTTGTAGCGGATTTCCAGGGTTTCCCGGTTGTAACGCTTGCCGTGGCAGATGTCGCAAGGCACGAAGATGTCGGGCAGAAAGTGCATTTCCACCTTGATTACGCCGTCGCCGGCGCAGGCTTCGCAGCGGCCGCCCTTGACGTTGAAGCTGAAGCGGCCGGGGTTATAGCCGCGCGAGCGTGCTTCCGGCACCGCTGAAAACAGCTCTCTGATCGGCGTGAAAATCCCGGTATAGGTGGCCGGATTCGATCTCGGCGTGCGGCCGATCGGGCTTTGATCGATGTCGACCACCTTATCGAATTGCTCCAGGCCTTCGATGGCCTCGCACGGCGCCGGGATGCAGCTGGCGCCGTTGATGACGCGGGCGGCGTGGCTGTAAAGCGTGTCGTTGATTAAGGTAGATTTGCCGGAACCGGAGACACCGGTGACGCAGGTCAACAGCCCGACCGGGAAACTGGCGGTGACGTTTTTCAGGTTGTTGCCGGAGGCGCCTTTGATCGTCAATTGCCGGGCAGTATCGTTCGGCGTGGTCTTCTTCGGCACGGCAATGGTTTCCGCGCCGGACAGGTATTGGCCGGTCAGCGAGTTGGCGTCGGCCAGGATTTGCGCCGGCGTGCCTTGCGAGACGATCTGGCCGCCGTGGACGCCGGCGCCGGGGCCGATGTCGACGATGTGGTCGGCGGCGCGGATCGCGTCTTCGTCGTGTTCGACCACGATGACCGTGTTGCCCAAGTCGCGCAATCTGAATAGCGTGTTCAATAAGCGTTCGTTGTCGCGCTGATGCAAGCCTATCGACGGTTCGTCCAGCACGTACATCACGCCGACCAGACCGGCACCGATCTGGCTGGCGAGGCGGATGCGTTGGGCTTCGCCGCCGGACAGCGTATCTGCGCTGCGGTCCAGCGTCAGATAATCCAGACCGACGTTGACCAAAAACTCCAGCCGCTCCTGAATCTCTTTATTAATCTTGGCGGCGATCTCGCCGCGGTGGCCGGCGATGGTCAAGGTCTGGAAAAAGCTCAGCGCGTCGCGGATCGGGAAACGGGTGATGTGATGCAAAGGCTGGTCTTCGACAAACACGTTACGGGCGCCGATGTTCAAACGGGCGCCGTCGCAGACCGAGCAAGTCTGTTGCGCCAGGTATTTGGCCAGTTCGTCGCGCACCATTTGCGAATCGCTCTCGCGGTAGCGGCGTTCCATGTTGGGAATGATGCCCTCGAACGGATGGCGCGACACTTTGGGTTTGGCGTTGCCCATCTGGAACTGGAATTCGATATTTTCGTTGCCGCTGCCATACAAAATGATGGCCTGCACGTCGCGCGGAATCTTGGCAAACGGCGCTTCCGGATCGAAATTGTAATGCGCTGCCAGCGCGCAAATGATTTGGTAATAATAGGCATTGCGCCGGTCCCAGCCGCGCACCGCGCCGCCGGCCAGACTGATGTCCGGGTTATGCACCACCAATTGCGGATCGAAATGCTGGCGCACGCCGAGGCCGTCGCAACTGGGGCAGGCTCCTTTCGGGTTGTTGAACGAAAAGATGCGCGGTTCCAGTTCGCTGAGGCTGTAGCCGCAGTGCGGGCAGGCGTAGCGTTCGGAGAACAGCAGTTGTTGGTCGTTTTCCATCGACGCGGCAATCGCCAAGCCTTCCGACAGCCTTAGCGCGGTTTCGAAGGATTCGGCCAAGCGCAGTTGAATGTCGTCGCGAATTTTAAAACGGTCGACGATAACCTCGATGGTGTGCTTTTTCTTCAGATCCAGGGTAGGAGGCTCGTCCAGCTCGTAGACTTCGCCGTCGATGCGGGCACGCAAAAAGCCCTGGGCTTTCAAATCCTCCAGCAACAGCACATGTTCGCCCTTGCGGTCATTGATGACCGGCGCCAGCAGCATCCAGCGCTCGCCTTCAGGTTGCGCCAGCACTTGATCGACCATCTGGCTGACGGTCTGCGCCTGCAACGACACGCCGTGTTCCGGGCAGCGCGGAATGCCGACCCGAGCGTACAGCAGCCGCAGGTAGTCGTAAATTTCGGTGATGGTGCCGACCGTCGAGCGCGGGTTGTGCGAGGTGGATTTTTGCTCGATGGAAATCGCCGGCGACAAGCCTTCGATATGGTCGACGTCCGGCTTTTCCATCATCGACAAGAATTGGCGGGCGTAGGCCGACAACGATTCGACGTAGCGGCGTTGGCCTTCGGCGTAAATGGTATCGAAGGCCAGCGACGACTTGCCGGAGCCGGATAGACCGGTGATGACGATGAGCTTGTCGCGCGGCAGATCGATGTCGATGTTCTTTAAATTATGGGTGCGGGCGCCGCGTATGCTGATGGTGTCCACTGCGGTAAATTCCTGGAATTTTTAACAGCCGGATACTATACGAGGCTTTAGCGGTATAGGGAAAGTAGCGCTTTCATGGCGACCAGCCGATACCGGCAGAATCGTGTGGACATTTCCCGGCGACGCTGGCTAAGATGCAGCCAATCCTGCAACCGGCCGTTTGCCATGACCCATGTCACGAATCTGTTCGATCTCCTGCAACACGCGGCGGCGGCATATCCGGAGCGGATTGCCTTGGTCGGCCGGGTAGGGTTGCGCGACGACTGCTGGAGCTACCGCCGCTTGCTCGCCGTAGCGGAGCGGATCGCCGGCCGGTTGGTTCGAGAATACGGTTTCGCTCCCGGTACTTGCTTGCTGCTGCGCGGCCAGCCCAATCCGCAATTGGTCGCGGCATACTTCGCCTGTTTCAAGGCCGGTTTGATTGCGGTACCGCTGGATCCGCATCTGCCGCTCGAATTCATTACCCGCGTCGCCGAATCGACCCAAGCCCGGGCCGTGCTCGGCAACGGCGAAATTCCCAACTATTCGGCATTGCCGCAATTGGCTGTCGCCGACTTGGCCGCCGTTACGGCGGAACAGGCCGGTTTCGAATACCGGCCGCAGCCGGACGACATCGCCGAAATCGTCTTCACCTCCGGCACCACCAGCAACCCCAAGGGCGTGGTGTTGAGCCACCGCAATATTTTAAGCAGCGTCAACGCCATCCGCGACATTTACCCGACGCAGCGGCCGCTGCGGTTTCTGTCGTTGTTGCCGCTGTCGCATCTGTTCGAACAGACGGCCGGATTGTTCGCGCCGCTGCTGTTGGGCGCGACGGTTTATTACGCCGGCAACTTTCAGTCCGAAGTGGTGATGCGCAAACTGGAAGCCAAGCGCATCGACGGCGTCATCGCCGTGCCGCAGATGTTGGAATTGGTCTGGCATGCGCTGGAAAAGCAGATTGCCGCCAGTGGCGGGCAACAGCGCTGGCGGCTATGGTGGCGAATCGCCGAGCGGGTGCCGTTTGCCTGGCGCCGGACCTTGGCGCAGCGCCTGTTCCCGGCGCTGGCCGGCACGCCGGTTTTTTTCGTCAGCGGCGGCGCGCCGTTGCCGGCCAGTCTGGAACGGCAGTGGGAATTGCTCGGCGTGCGCGTGATTCAAGGCTACGGCACCACCGAATGTGCGCCGGTGATTTCGGTCAACCGCTACGACCAGCGGATGCCGGGTTCAGTCGGCTGGCCGGTGGCCGGCGTCACCGTGACCTTGTCGGAGCAGGACGAAATCCTGGTGCGCGGCGCCAACGTCAGCCGCGGCTACTGGCAAAATCCGGAAGCCACCCGGCAAGTATTCAGCGATACCGAGGGTTACCGCACCGGCGATTTGGGCGCGTTCGGCGCCCGCGGCGAACTGTATATCAAAGGCCGCAGCAAGGACATGATCGTGCTGGCCAACGGCCTGAACGTGTTTCCGGAAGACATCGAATTGGAGCTGGCCAAACAGCCCGGCATCGGCGCGTGCATGGTTACCGATTTGCTCGACCGCCACGGCCGCCAAGGCATCGCCGCGATCTTGAGTTTTCCGGAAAACATGGCCGATGAGGAGCGGCAACGCCGCGGCCAGGATGCGGTGCGCAACGCCAACGCCGCGCTGGCGCCGCATCAACGGATTTCCGACATTCGTTACTGGAGCGGCGATTTTCCCAGAACCCCGCTGCTGAAAATCCAACGCTGGAAGGTCAAAGCCCGCTTTATCGATACCGAACCCAGCCAGGACGTCGCCGCCGAGACCCTCGCTGCCGGCAATGGGTCGACTACGCTGGAACAATTGCTGGCTAACGTCTGCCGGGTCGAGGTGCAGAGCATCGACGACCGAACCGACTTGGTGCTGGATTTGGGGTGCGACTCGTTGACTCGGGTCGAACTGGCCGGATTGATCGAGGCCCAACTCGGCATCATTTGCGACGACGCCGAATTGATCGCGATTCGCGAAGTCGGCGAATTGAAGGCACTGCTGGGCCGTAGCGAGCGCGCCGCCAAGAAGGTGCGTTTCCCGAGCTGGCCGCTCGCTGCGCCGGCCGTCGCGATCCGCGGCGGGATACAGCGGATTTTATTGCCGCTGTTGCAAGGCTTGGTCGGCAGTTCGTTCCAGGTCAAAGGTCTGGAACATTTGCAGCAGGTGCAGTTTCCGGTGATGTTCATCGCCAACCATGCCAGCCATGTCGATACGCTGTCGCTGCTGCGGGCGCTGCCGTGGCCGGTGCGGCGGCGCTTGTGCATCGCGGCGGCGGCCGACTATTTTTTCCGTAACCGCCCGGTCGCCTGTTTGCTGCAGTTGGCGATCAATGCCTTTGCCTTCAGCCGCGAAGGGTCGATTCGCGGCAGCCTGGACTACTGCGGCGAACTGGCCGACAACGGCTGGTCGCTGCTGATTTACCCGGAAGGCACCCGCTCGCCGGACGGGAAATTGTTGCCGTTCAAACCCGGCATCGGCTATCTGGCCACGGAATTGGGCGTGCCGGTGTTGCCGGTCGCGGTGTCCGGCGGCCACCGGATTCTGCCGAAAGGCGCGCACTGGCCGCGGCGCAGCCCGGTCAGCGTTTGTTTCGGTGCGGCGATTCCAATCGAGCCGAATATGGATAAACAGCAAGCGACCGATCTGCTACACCAACGCTTGGCGGCCTTGATCGCCGCACAGCAACCCGATTCCGCCCAACCTTTGGAGACTCCGGCATGAACCAAGAACCCGCAAACGCCGACCGCCGCCACGTTCCCGCCCGGGAATTGGGTTGGTCCAAATCCTTGGCGCGCCGGCTGGCGCAGGCCAACATTTCCGCCAATGCGATTTCGCTGGCCGGGGTCGGCGCCGCGGCGCTGGCGGCCGCCGCACTGGCTGCCACCCGCGCAACCGAAGGCATCGGCCAACACGCGCTGTGGATTGCGGCGGGTTTGCTGGTCGGCTCGCGCCTGTTATGCAATATGCTGGACGGCATGGTGGCGGTGGAGTGGGGCAAGGCTTCGCCGGTCGGCGCCTTGTACAACGAAATTCCGGACCGGGTTGCCGATCTGTTGATTCTGGCCGGAGCCGGTTTCAGCGCCGGCGGCCACGAGCTGTTGGGTTACGCCGCGGCTTTGGCTGCCGTATTCACCGCCTATGTGCGGGTCGCGGCGCGCAGCGTCGGTGCGCCGAGCGATTTCGGCGGGCCGATGGCCAAGCCGATGCGGATGGCCATCGTCATCGTCTGCTGCGCCTACCTCGGTTTTACCCCGGATGGCTGGCATCCGCACTTCGGCGCTGCCGGGTACGGTTTGATGGCGTTGGCCCTGGCCATCATTGCCCTGGGTAGCGTTGTAACCTGCGTGCTGCGGGTACGCCGCGCCGCGCAGTATCTGAACGCTAATGCTTGAATCCACTAATCTGAATACCGCCCACAGGAGAATCGACCGTGTCCACGTTGATCGCTAATCCGCTGCTTCACCCTTTGTTCGTGCCGGCCGCCGAGCGGATCGGTTGGCTGTTGGGCCTGTCGCTGTTGTTGATCGTCTGGGTGTTGCGCAAGCACGGCCGCGATCTGTTGCGCCAGGGTTTGTTCGTCAAATGGCGGACCTGGGCCATCATTGCGCCGCTGTATCTGGGCGCGGTGTTCGGCGGTCCGCTGGCGGTCGGCGTTTTGGTGCTGGGCATGACGTTGCAAGGCTTGCGCGAGTATGGCGAACTGGTCGGTTTGGTCAGCCATTACCGGCGGGTGCTGAAGCTGATGGGCATCACCGCGGTGCCGGTCGGTTTGGCTTCGCTGGACGGGTTTTATCTGCTGGCGCCGCTGCTGTTGCTGGTCGCGGTGGCGCAGCCGTTGGCGTTTCAAGCGGTCAGTACCGGCATCAAGCAACTGGCCTTGTCGTCGTTCGGCTGGGCTTACATCGCCTGGTTGCTGGCGCATCTGGTATTGATCGGCCGCTACATTCCCGGCGGCGACGGCGTGCTGTTGGTGATCGGCGCGGCGGTGGCGCTTAGCGATAATGCCGCGTTTGCGGTCGGCTCGTTATTCGGCAAGCACAAACTGACGGCCTTGAGTCCGAACAAGACCTGGGAAGGGGTATTCGGCAATTTGCTCGGCGCTTACCTGGGTACCGGTTTGATGAGCTTCGCCTTGCCGGAAAGCTCGTATTGGTTGCTGCTGATCGGCTTGCCGCCGCTGATCGCGCTCGGTTCGGTGTGGGGCGACTTGTTCGAGTCGGCGATCAAACGCGAGGCCGGCGTCAAGGATGCCGGCAGTTGGCTGCCCGGCTTCGGCGGTTTGCTGGATCGGATCGACAGCCTGATTCTGGTGGCGCCGTTGACTTATTATTTTCTGCGGCTGGTGGCCTGATCACAGCCCCATCAGCAACATGCCCAACACCAGGCAGGCCATGCCGGCGACGTTGACGGCCTTGATCGGAATGCCGTACCACAGCCAACCGAACACGGCCGCCCAGATGAAAGTCGAGGCGTAGATCGGATACAACACCGCCGGCGAGCCGCCTCGTTTAAACGCAGCAATGAACAGCACCATCACCGCGATATAACAGGTCACGCCGGCCCACAGTTTCAGATTCAATAAATAAGACCAGATGCCGGCGTTGGCCGCTTCGGCGCCGGATTTGTATAGATATTGGCCGGCGGCGCCGGCGACCGAGGCGATCAGAAAAAACAGAATGGAGATCAATGGCGTGCGCATCGGTTTTACCGAGTTGGGGTGGAGACGGACGGCAAAATGTTGAGCAGATTGCCGCCGAGGATTTTGGCTTTTTCGGAAGCGGGGAGGGTCAACGCGTCGATTTTGTTCAAGGCCTCGGCCAAGCCGCCGCACATCACCGGAATATCCGATCCAAAAATCAATTTGCCGGCGCCCAGCTTGGCGCACAACTGGCGAATCTTGCCGGCGGTGGCGATGTAGCTGGAGGTGTCGACAAACACGTTGTCGCAGCTACGGGCCAACGCCAGAGTCTCGGCGAAACATTGTACCCCGGCATGGGCGATGATGAATCGGAGCTTTGGAAAGGCCTTAACCAAGGCCTCGGCGCGGGAGCTGGCTGCGGTCAAACCCAGATGCATAAACACCGGGATGCCGTGTCCGGCCGCGATTTCGCACAGCGCGGCCATTTTGCCGCCGCTCAGATCGGTCGGATATTGCACCAAGGCCAGTTTAAGTCCGCACATGCCCAGCGCCAGGCAGCGCTGCAATTCGTCCGCGGCTGGGGCCGATTCCGGGTTGATGAAGGCAAAACCCAGGAAGCGGTCCGGCCGTTGCGCGATAGCCGCCAACACCGCATCGTTGCGCGGATGGGGTAACAGATTGTGTTGGAAAGTCGGCGACGCCACCAGTTGTCGCGCCTTCAACATGCCCAGGGTCCGAAACAGAAAATGCCAGCGAAACACCCAGGAGTCGGCAATCGTCACCGGGCCCAGATCGCGGACGCCGATGCCGACCAGTACGGTCTTGTCTATGCCGAAGGCGTCCATTTCCGCCAGAATCGGCTCGAAACTGTCCACGATATGGCGATGGCCGTCGATGATCATGTCGGTACCCAAGATTATGCCGGCGGGAAACGGCCGGACTCGATGAATTGCAGCATGTGTCCGAGTAAGGTGTCGTCACTATATACCTGGTCGTGGCTCAGCGGCGTCGTCAGCGTCGGGCGGCCTGCGGCGAGCGCAAACCGGGGGTCGCTGCGGCGGCGCTCGAAGTCGGCGGCCGGCTCCGGCCAGCGGTCTTTGCGGTCGCCGGCCAGATCCAGCAACACTTTGCCGAACTTGAATAGCGGCAACGGGCCGTAGCGGCGTAACGACAGTTCCGGCACCCGTTCCTGGGCCGGCGAGCGGACGTAGACCGCCCGGCCCAGGTTGGGCAAGGCCCGTTGCGCCAGGGCGCGGCGCAAAATGAAACCGCCGGAGATGTAACAGATGAAGTGGCAGCGTTGGTAGCGGCTCAGTTGGTGGCTGTCGAAATAGAGGTTCAGTTGCCGGGCGGCAAAGCCGATGCCGAAATATTGGCACAAATCAGGCAGAAACACGCGGTATGGGCTGCGGCTGCGGTAGTAATCCAGCAGATGGCGCCGGGCCGCCCGGTCCGCGGTGATGCCGGGCAAGACCACCAGCGCTTGCGAAAATGTCTCGCCGGCCATTCAACCCGCTCCGGGCTTGAAATCCGGCAACAACTGCGGAAACGAGCCCTTGCGGATGTTGAAGAACAACAGCTCCGGCATACTGACCGCCCCGCCTTTCAGGCCTTTAAGAATATGAAAGCCTTGGTCCCAGGGCCAGCTCAGCAGGCCGTACCCGGTTTCCAGCGCCGCCGCCGCCAAATTGAAACCGCCTTGCAGCGGCCGCGGCCAGACCGCATCCTGGGTAAAAAACACGAAGGCGGCGTCTTGGTCATGCCAGCGGTACAAGGACGAGCTCAGGCTGTTCGATTCCTGCAGATCGACCCACCAGTCCGGCTGCGTCCGGTAACGCGCCCGAATCTGCCGCTCGCGGTAGGCCGGCAGTTGGTAACTGGCAACGGTTCGGTAGTGCGCGCCGACCCGGTCGAATGCGGCGAACGGGATCGGATTCGGAAAAGCGCCGTCCAGATACGCGCCCAGCGCATGCTCGGCGGATTGGATCGGATCGGCTGAGGCCGCGGCTTCGGGGAGGGCGGCGACGGTCGCGTTCAGCAGTTGAAAAATCTCTGTGACGCAGTTGCGTTGCCACAAATGGTAGGCGTAGCGTTCGAACAGTTGTTGCCGGTAATCGGCCAAGCGCCTGGCGGCGCCGGCACGGTATGCGGCCGAGACGGCGGCCGGCAGCGGAACGCGCGGCCCATCGCCGACCGCCGCTTTGTCCGGTGTATTGCTGAAGCGGGGCAGGGCGGCGGCACCGGGTTCGGTTTCGGCACGCAGCAAAGCGAACAAGGCATTGGCGCTGTGTTCGATAGCCGCGTAGCTGCGTTCGTCCAGCGGTTCAAGGGCTGCCAATTGGGCATTGGCGGCGTTCAATAATTGCCGGGAATACTGCAGCGCGGCCGGCAAGTCGACGGCCGGCGCATACGGGTCGGCGTCGGCGCTGCGCCGGTCCAACACGGTCAGATGGCCGCTGGCCAGGGATTGTTGCAGGGTGTGCAGCCGGGCCATGCCGACCAATAACGGATAGCCCCAGTCCGGCCGCTCGCTGTTCAGTAGCCGGACCAGGTCGGCGCGGGTCGCGTCGCGGTATTGGCGGAGCGCGTTACGTTGCGCAGCGCTGAGTCGGAACAGCGCGTCGGTCGCTGTCAACCAGGCATCGCTGCGCGGCGGTAAGGCGGCCAGCAACACGTCGAGTGCGGCCAGATTCAGCAGCCGGTTTTTATAATGTTGGGCGAAAGTCAACTGGCCCGGGCGCAGGGCGGGCTCGTTAAGGTCGCTGGGGGAGAGGGTCTGCAACTCTTGCCACAGGGCCTGGCGCTTTTGTGCCAGAAACTCCGGGCCATAATGTTGCGCGGCCATGTCGCGTAATTCGGCCAGTTCCGGGCTGTCGCCGCGGTCGTTGGCTAGGGCGGGAAGCGGCGTGAGCCGGTAGTTATCCAGAAAGTAGCCCAGGGCGCGCAATTGCAGAGGCGGCGCCGGCTCGGCAGCGTTCAGGCTTAAGCTTAGCTCGAAGTCTTCCTGCAAGTCGCGCAGTTGGCCCAATTCCCGGTTTTGTTGCGCCAGCCGGCGCTGACACGCTTCCTGTAAGGCTTGGTAAACCTCGGCGGCGACTTCGATGCGCTGGCCGCGCAAGCTGCGGTTCTGTTGGTCGGCGTAGGCAAAGCGGAACGCGGCGAAGTCGTCGCGGTACAGCCTTAGCAGCCCCGGTTCGACGTGTTGGAAATGGTAAACCCGGTCGCCGAAACGGAGCGCGGCGTGGCCGCCGCTAGCATTGCCCTCGTTGGCTTCGATGTACAAAAAATCGAAGGTCTGCGCCGCGGCCGGCCCCGCAGCGACGGCGCCCGGCACGCACAATGCCAGGCGCCAGCACAACGCAAAGCGGCGGAGACCGAACATGCCGGCGGCGGTTATTTTTTCAGGCCGTCTTCGATGGCTTGTTTTTTCATCGGATCGTTCCGGCTCAAACTCTCGCTGAACGCCGAGATTTGCGGTTTGCCGAGTTTGGCCTGGCGCAGGCCGCGGCCGATGCCGAGGTAGGTATAGCGGTCGTTCTCCCAATCGGTGATACCGTGTTTCTCCGCCAATTCGCCGAGCCGGACCCGGAAGCTGTCCAGTGTGCCGCTGGAGCTGGTCACGAAATCGGCCGTGTAATCGGCGACGTCCGATTCGTATTTTTCCTTGGCGTCGCCGGACGAATCGGAGCTGGATGCGAACGGGCTGGAAGCGCTGTCGAACAAGCCTTTCGAGCTGTCGAACGCGCTTTCCGAACTGGTGGAAAACGAGCAGGCGCCGAGCAGGCTGCCGCTGAGCAGCAAGGCCGCGAATTGGGCAAGGGTAAAACGGGTCATGGCTTCCCTCCGGGAAATGAGTGCGTTAAGCGAGTTTGCCGAGCCGGCTTGGTCCGACAGGTGGACAGAGTATATCGCCTGCTGCGGCCGCCGATAAAGCACAGCCTGCCGGAAATCCGCGCCCGGCAGGCGGCCGATTTCACCGGTTGGCGCTGGAGGAAGCCGGCGAGAAGCTGGTACTATAAGCGGCTTAAACCATACCAAGGCAAAGAGGAGTTAAGGGTTTGACACAGGTTCAGGATATTACCAGTCCGATGACGGCCACGGAGAAACGGGCGACCGTGTCGCTGGCCAGTATCTATGCGCTTAGAATGCTGGGTTTGTTCATGCTGCTGCCGGTATTGTCGTTGTTTACCGAACAAATGCCCGGTTCCACGCCAAAACTGGTCGGTTTGACCATGGGTATTTACGGTTTGACCCAAGCCATTTTGCAGATTCCGTTCGGCCTGCTGTCCGACCGTTTCAGCCGCAAGACCGTGATCGTGATCGGTTTGGTGTTGTTCGTGGCCGGCAGCGTCTGGGCCGCCTTGGCCACCGATATTTACGGCGTGCTGATTGGCCGGGCCTTGCAGGGCTGCGGGGCGATTTCGGCGGCGGTAATGGCGTTGCTGGCCGACTTGACTCAGGAAGTACACCGCACCAAAGCCATGGCGACGATAGGCGCCAGCATCGGCGTTTCGTTCGGCGTCGCCATCACGCTGGGCCCGATCATCGCCCACCAATTCGGCATCGCCGGCATTTTCTGGATGATCGCCTTGCTGGCGGCGCTGGCGATACTGGTGATTCTGTTCGTCGTGCCCAACCCGGAAAAGATCAGCACCCACCGCGACGCCGAATACATCCCGTCGGAGTTGAGCACGGTCATTACCAATCCCGAACTGCTGCGCTTGAATTACGGCATCTTTGCCTTGCACTTGATCCTGATGGCCAGCTTCGTCGTCGTGCCGTTGCTGATGCGCGACGCCGGCCTGCATGGCGGCAGCCATTGGATGGTGTATTTGCCGGTGTTGGTGACGTCGATGGCCGGCATCATTCCGTTCGTCATCATCGCCGAGAAGAAACGCAAAATGAAGCCGGTGTTTCTCGGCGCCATTGCGACCCTGGTCGTCGCCAACCTCGGTTTCGTGGCGTTGCACGGCCAACTGGTCGGCCTGATCGCCTGTTTGTGGATTTTCTTCTGCGGCTTCAATTTGCTGGAAGCGACCTTGCCGTCGTTGATCTCGAAAACCGCGCCGGGCGATTTGAAGGGTACCGCGATGGGGATTTACTCCAGCGGCCAATTCCTCGGCGCCTTCCTGGGCGGCGCGGCCGGCGGTTGGTTGTACGGCGAACACGGCGCCGCCGCCGTGTTCCTGTTCTCGGCCGGGGTGGCCGCCAGTTGGGCTTTGATCGCTGCCTTCATGTCGCCGCCGCGTTATTGGGCCAATCTGCTGCTGCCGTTGCAAGGCGTGTCCGCCGAACGCGGTAGCGAGTTTTCCAAACAATTGCTGGCGATTGCCGGCGTCGAGGAAGTGCGCTTGCATTTCGAAGAACAGGCGGCTTATCTCAAGGTCGACAGCCAGCGGCTGGATAAAGACCAACTCAACCAATTTTTACAGCAATGGCGTTAGGCTGCTGCTGAACAACACACGGAGACAACCATGCTGAACAAAGTTATGCTGATCGGCCGCCTCGGCGCCGATCCGGAAGTACGTTATATGCCGAATGGTGATGCGATTACCAATATTACTCTGGCAACCAGTCGTAGGTGGAGAGACAAACAGACTGGTGAGCGCAAGGAAGAAACCGAATGGCACCGTGTTGTTTTTTATCGCGGACTAGCGAAAATCGCCGGCGAATATCTGAAAAAAGGTAGCCAGGCTTACATCGAAGGTCGGATTCGTACTCGGAAATGGCAAGGACAAGATGGACAGGATCGCTATACCACTGAAATTCTGGCTGATGAAATGCATATGCTGGATAGCCGTAGCGGCGGTACCGCCAGCTACGCCGACAGCAACACGCCGGCGCCGAGCGCCTACGACAACCGTCCGGCCGGCGGTGCCGCCAGCCCGGCTCCATCCGGCCCGGCCGCTTACGACGATTTCGACGACGATATTCCGTTTTAGCGTTTTTTGAACCGAAACAGCCCCTTGACCGGGGCTTTTTTGCGGCACCGATTTAAAGCCGCAGGCAAATCTGAGTAATGCCGGCCGGCCGCAGGCACAAACCAAACCGTTAGCGGGCATCGATTCGGCCGCAACCGGCAGTTGCCGTTGCGGCAATAGGGTTTATTCCTTTTTGCCGTTGGGAACTTTTCATTCGCCGGCCGCTTTGCCAAACTGGCCGGCTGGAGCGCTCTCGCGAGCCGCATGGTTTATTACCCATCTGACGTCGCTTAATGGATCAACAGCCGGAAAAATTACGGGCCCGCTGCCTTTGCATCGATATCGAAACCGCCCGCCACGACCGACTGCAACTGAGAGAAATCGGCGCATTCCGGCCCGATACCGGACTCAGGCTCAGAGTGGCCGGCAAAGCCGCCGATCTGGCGGACAAGCTGGACCAAGCCTGCGCCGGCGCGGCCTTCGTGTTGGGCCACAACGTGATAGCCTTCGACCAACCGGCGCTATCGCTTTTGCATTCGGAATTGGCGCTGCACCGGTTGCCGCTGGTCGATACCTTGGAGTTGTCGCCGGTCGCGTTTCCGCAAAATCCCTACCATCGCCTGGTCAAAGACTACAAGCTTTGCACCACGACCCGCAACGATCCGGTCCGCGACGCCGAGTTGGCCTACGAACTGTTTCTGGACCAGGCCGCCGCTTTGCGTCAACGCGTGGCGGAGCATCCCGACGAGGCTTTGTGCCTGCATTTTCTGCTGGCGCCGGAAAACGGCAAAGGCGTTGCCAACTTCTTCGCCACGCTGCGCGCGGCGTTGCGGCCGGCGTTGGCGGAAGCGCAAACCGCTTGGCGGCGGGCGACGGACGGCAAGGTGTGCCGGCGGGCACAGACGCACGTCGTTAACGTCCGCTTACCCGACCCGGACTGGCACAAGCCGCTGGCCTACGTACTGGCTTGGCTGCGCGTGGCCGGCGCCAACTCGGTGTTGCCGCCGTGGGTGGCCGCGAATTTTCCGCAAACCCGCGAGCTGATAGCGCTGCTGCGCGATTCCGCCTGCGGCGATCCGGATTGCGCCTGGTGCAGCGAACAGCATGATTTATCGAAACTATTGCCGCGTTATTTTCCCGGCATCGACCAATTCCGGCCGCTTCCGGCCACCGCTGACGGCCGCTCGCTGCAACAGGCTATCGTCGAAAACGGTTTCGCCGGCAGGCCGACCCTGGCGATTCTACCCACCGGCGGCGGCAAATCCTTGTGTTACCAGTTGCCGGCGTTGGCGCGGTATTACCGCAACGGCAGTCTGACTGTGATCGTTTCGCCGCTGCAATCCTTGATGAAGGACCAGATCGACAATCTGGAGTCGCGCGGGATTACCTGCGCCGGTTATCTGAACAGCCTGTTGAACCCGCTGGAGCGGCGCATCATGCTCGACAAATTGCGGCTCGGCGATTTGGGCTTGATTTTCGTGGCGCCGGAGCAGTTTCGCAGTACCGCGTTCACCAAGGCTCTGGCCCAGCGCGACATCGGCGCCTGGGTGTTCGACGAGGCGCACTGCCTGTCGAAATGGGGCCACGATTTTCGCCCCGACTACTTGTACGTCTCGCGCTATATCAAACAGCGCCAGCCGGGCAAGCCGGCGCCGCTGCATTGCTTTACCGCAACCGCCAAACCGGATGTGGTGCAGGACATCGTCGGCCATTTCGCCGGTCGCCTCGGCGTTTCGCTGCAAGTGCTGACCGGCGGCGTCAAACGGGAAAACCTGTGGTACGAGGTCCACGCGGTACCGGCCCCGGCCAAATACCCGGAAGTCTTGCGTTTGCTGGAACAAACCTTGCGCGACGACGGCGGCGCAATCGTGTTCTGCGCCCGGCAGAAAACGGTCGAGGAGGTCGCCGGGTTTTTGCAACAGGCCGGTTTGGATTGCGGCTATTTTCACGGCGGCATGCTGCCGGAGGAAAAACGCCGGGTGCAGGAAGCCTTCATCGCCGGCGAACTGCGCGTCATCGCCGCCACCAACGCCTTCGGTATGGGGGTGGATAAGGCCGACGTGCGGCTGGTGTTGCATCTGGACACGCCGGGATCGTTGGAAAACTACTTGCAGGAAGCCGGCCGCGCCGGCCGCGACCAGCAACCGGCCCGTTGCGTGTTGTTGTTCGACGAGGCCGACCTGGATGTGCAATTCCGCTTATTGCGCAATTCCCGCTTGAGCCAGCACGATATCCACGCCATTCTGAAAGCGTTGCGCAGCATCGAGCGCAAAGACCGTAGCGAAGGCGAGGTCGTCGTCACCAGCGGCGAAATCTTGTTGGAGATTCCGGACAAGCACGGCATCGACCCGGACGCCGCCGATGCCGATACCAAAGTCAGGATCGCCGTGGCCTGGCTGGAAGAGGCGCGCTTGCTCGAGCGGCAGGAAAACCATAACCGCGTGTTTCCCGGTAGCCTGTTGGTGTCGAGTCTCGACCAGGCCAGGGATGTGCTCAGCAAGAAGCTCGGGCCGCAGGCGGACATCGAACCTTACCTTACCCTACTGGCGCAGTTGTTCGCTTGCGAGGACGACGCCGGCATCAGCACCGACGACCTGATGCTGGCCACCGGCAGCGATTCGCATCGGGTGATGCAAATGTTGCGCGATCTGGACCGGTTCCAATTGCTGTCCAACGATACCGAAATCGGCATCGCCTTTTACCGCGATCCGGACAGCGCCGAGCGGTTGGAAGCGTTGCGCAAATTGGAGGATGCGTTGGTGGCCTGCCTGCGCGAAGCGGCACCGGACGCCGACCGCGAGCAATGGCAGATTTTGAACGTGCGCCGTTTGTGCGACACGCTGCGGCGCGAGTCCGGCGTCGAGTTGGAGCCGGAACGTTTGTCCAGGCTGATGAAATCCTTTGCCGAAGCCTTCGGCGGCAGTGCCGGCCAGCGCGGTTTTTTCGCGTTGCGGCCCGGCGGCCAGGACAACCGTTACCTCAAATTGCTGCGCGACTGGCGGGAAATCGATGCGATTCGGCATAAGCGCATGCGCCTGGCTCAAGCCTTGTTGCATTATTTTGCCGGCCGGCGCCAGGGCAACAACTTGCTGGTGGTGTGTAAACAGGGCGATTTGGAAGCCGCGCTGCAGGCCGACCTGACCTTGCAGGATCTGGAGGTGCGCGACTGGAACGTGGCGTTGGCGGCGACTTTGGTCTACCTCGACACCAACGAAGTATTGCATTTGGCCCGCGGCAAAGCGGTGTTTCGCGCGGCGATGAGCATCCAGCTCAACGCCGAGGCCAGGCGACGCCAATTCAAGAAATCCGATTACGCCGAATTGGCCTTGCATTACCAGGACAAAATCGTCCAAGTGCACGTGATGGCCGAATACGCCAAGCTGGCGCTGGGCAAAATCCAGGCCGCGATGGCGTTTATCGTCGATTATTTCGGCATGGACCGTGCAGCCTTCGTCCGCCGCTATTTTGCCGGCCGCCAGGACGTGTTGGAAATGGCGACCACCGAGGCCGCGCATCGCCGGATTCTGACCGATCTGAAGAATCCTGAGCAACAGGCGATCGTCGCCGCGCCGCTGGAAGGCAATTATCTGGTCCTGGCCGGCCCCGGCGCCGGCAAGACCCGCGTCATCGTTCACCGCGTGGCCTGGCTGTTGCGCGAATGCATGGCATTGCCGGAAGAAATCATGGTGCTGAGCTATAACCGCTCCGCGGCGGTCGAGATTCGCAAGCGGCTGTGGGCCTTGGTGGGCGCCGATGCCGGCGGCGTCAGCGTCAACACCTTGCACGGCCTGGCGTTGCGGTTGACCGGTACCAGTTACGCGGTAGCCGCCGAACACGGCGAAAGCGTGGATTTTGCCGCGGCGATCAAACGGGCGGCGGCCTACTTGCGCCAGGCGGAGGCCGGCGACGAGGTCGGGCCTTCGGTGCGCCGCGACCGCGTGCTGTCCGGGCTGCGCTACCTGTTGGTCGACGAGTACCAGGATATCAATGCCGACCATTACGAATTGATCAGCGCTTTGGCCGGCCGCGGCATCCGTAGCGAGGAAGACCGGTTGTTTCTGATGGCGGTCGGCGACGACGACCAGAACATCTACGCCTTCGGCGGCGCCGACGTTAGCTTTATCAAGCGATTCAGCGCCGACTACCAGGCCAGGACCTTCTATCTGCTGGAAAACTACCGGTCGACGGCGCAAATCATCCACTGCGCCAGCCGGGTGATCGCTCCGGCCCGCGGCCGCATGAAAGCCGGGCAGACGTTACGCGTCGACCATGCCCGGCACGAGGCGGCGCCGGGCGGCGAATGGCAGGATTTGGACAGCCTGGCCCAAGGCCGGGTGCATATCCTGGCGGTCGCGGCCGACAACGCCGCCGAAGCCGAAGCGGCCTTGGCAGAACTGCAACGCCTAAACCGGCTGCAGCCCGGCAACCCGTCCGGTTATTGGGGCCGGTTCGCCGTGATTGCCCGCAATTGGCAAAATCTGGAGCTGCTCGAGGCGTTATGCCGGCGGAGCGGAATTCCGGTACGTTCGCTGCGCGACGAGTATTTGCTCGATCTGCACAGCACGCGCGAAGGCCGGGTCTTGATCCGCTTGTTGAGCAGCCGGCAACGGCAGGGCCGCAAACCGCGGTTGTTGTTGCGTTGGGGAGCGCTGTCGCGTTGGTTTCGCCGCCGTTACCGGCAAGCGGTCACGGCGGAGATAGCGCAGCCGTACCGCGCGCTGTTGGCGCAATTCATCGCCGAAGCCGAATCCGCCGCGCCCGGCTGCCAACTGGTCGCCGCCAATTTGCTGGACGCGCTGTACGAGTTCAGTTCCGGCAGCCAGACCGCCGGCCAGCAAATCAACTCGCCGTTGACATTGCTGACCGCTCACCGCGCCAAAGGGCTGGAGTTCGACCACGTATTGGTATTGGACGGCGGCGCTTGGCAATCCTCCGCCGACGACGAGCGGCGCTTGTTTTACGTGGCGATGACGCGCGCCCGCAAAACGCTGGCCATATGCTGCCGCCAAGGCGGGCGGCATGCTTTTATTGCCGATTGCGAACCGCTATGTCTGAAAAGCCGGGGCCAACGGGTCGAGGGCCTTAGCCGCGCATTGGAGCGGGTCTGGGTTGCCGACCCGTCGCAGGTAGTATTGTCCTGGCCCGGTTGTTTTGCCGCCGACCAGCCGATACACCGGGCGCTGGCCGGCTTGGATTGGGGCAGCGAACTGGTGTTGCGCGAACGCGGCAACGGCAGCGAGGGTTGGGAACTGGCCGATGCCAACGGCATCGCGGTCGGCCGCATGGCCCAGGCTTTCCGGCTGCCGCCCGGCCGCATCGTCGCGGTCAGAGTGGCGGCGGTGCTGGGGCGGGATAAAAAACCGGGCGATAAAGCCAAACTCAGAACCGAATCCTGGGAACTGGTTTTGCCGGAAATCGTGTACGTCGCCGACGGTGCTTAATCCAACGCCGACAAGGCAGGCGGCATGCGCATCCTGGAGGGCGATGCCGTTAGTTTAAGCACCCGGCAGGGATTGCCCAATGCGGTTAAATCAAGGGAAGTAGGTCGTTCCGGCAGGGAATGCCGGAACCCAGGAGCCAAGGATGGCGAAGGCGTTCCACGTCCGTGTCGAAGCCACGCAGTTTTGAACGGGAAGTTCAATTCTGGGCGTTATTCCAAACGGCATTTGGGCTAAGCCGAACGCCGTACCAGGATCATATCCGCGCCCGCCGGGTTTGCCGTGCCCAGCCAAGATTGCTGAACAAAGCCAGCAACAAGGACAGGCAGCCGCCGATTGCCGCCGCGGACAGCTTTTCGTCGAACAGCGCCACGCCCAGCAGCAAGCCGAGCACCGGCACCAGCAACGAGAACGGCGCGACCCGTGTCGCCGGGTAATGTCTGAGCAGCCGGTTCCAGCACAGCGTGCCGATCAGCAACGCGCCCAGCGCCTGGTACAACACCGCCGCCAGCGCCCGGCCGGCGGCCGCTGCGGACAAGTCCAGCAGGTGTTGCGGCGATTCGAGTACGGCGCTGAGCCCCGCCAAGATCACGGCCGGCGGCAGCGAGGCCCAGGCGACGAAGGCCAGCGTGTCGGCGCGCAGGCCGACGACCGCCAAACGCCGGGCTACCAGGTTGCCGCTGGCCCAGCCGGCTGCGCCGAGCAGGCTGAAACCGAGTGCCGTGGCCGGCAACGCGGCGGAGCGGTCGGACACGATCAAGCCGACGCCGATAACGGCCAAGGCCAGCGATAGTAGCTTGCGCCGGCTCAGCGTTTCCCAGCCCAGCGCGACGCTGAACAGCAAAGTAAAAAACACCTGCAATTGCGCCAATACCGAGCTGAGGCTGGTCGGCAAGCCGAAGTGCAAGGCCAGGAACAGCCCGGCGAATTGCACCACGCCCCAACCGGCACCATAAAGCAACAGCATTCGCCAGCCGATGGCCGGTCGGCCGACGAACAGGATCAACAGCGCCACCGCGGCAAAGCGCAGGCTGGCGAAAGCCAACGGCGGCAGATCGTGCAAGCCCCAGCGGATCACGGCAAAACTGCCGCCCCAGACCAGCACGCAGAGCAAGGCCAGTAGCAAGTGTCTAAAGGCCATCGCTTTAGACTCCGGTTTGGTCGCAGATGACGACCCGCCAGCCGTCCGGGTCCTCGAATGTACGGCTCTTGTCCAGCCAGTACGGATTTTCCGGTGCCACTTCGCGGGCGCCGACGGCCTCCAGCCGTTGATAAAGGCTTTGCCGCTGCTTGGCATCCAGCACATAAAACACCAGCAAATTATCCGGCGCCGGAACCCCGCACCGGCTGTCGCCGTGGTGTTGGGTAAATTCCAGATGGTGGCTGCTGCCCGGTAAACCGAACATGACGCCGTCGTAACCGGCGTGGCCGGCGAACGAGCCGATCACTGCCAGTCCCAAGCCGTCGCGGTAAAACCGGGTCACCGCGTCCAGTTGCCGGGTAGGGCGGGCGATCCGGACTTGGGCGACGCGTAGGCCGGCGTTGAATTCGAGTTCTGTAGCGGTATCTGCCATAGCGGTCTCCTGCGCTTTATCGTGCGGAAAATTGGACGCGACTGAGTTTCGGATATTATTCAAACTAATTGAAATGAAGAAATGGCAATAGCGCTATGAATCCGGTGCATGACTTGAGGCATATCGATCTGAACCTGCTGGTGGTGCTGGATGCCTTGCTGGCCGAGCGCCATATTTCCCGCGCCGCGCAACGGCTGGCGATGACGCAGCCGGCGGTCAGCCATGCTCTGAACCGGTTGCGCGACCTGTTTGCCGATCCGTTGCTGGTGCGGGTCGGCAACGAAATGCGGTTGACGGCCAGAGCCGCCGCCTTGGCGCAACCGCTGGCCGATGCGCTGGCGCAGGTACGTAACGTCGTCGCGGCCGAGGTTTTCGAGCCGCAACGCTGTCGGCGTTGTTTTCGTTTGGGCGTCAGCGACTATGGTTCGGCGGTGGTATTGCCGGACCTGGTGCGGCGGCTGCGCCAAATCGCACCCGGCGTCGATTTGCAGTTGTCGCAACATTCCCGGTTGGAAACCTTGCGCCAAGTGGCGGAAGGCGAGCTCGACTCGGCGCTCGGCGTGTTTCCGATGCTGGCCGAGGGCCTGCAAGCCGACGTGCTGTTTCAAGAGCATTTCGTGGTGCTGACCGACCGCCACAATCTGCCGGATACGGCCGAGCTGACGTTGGAACATTATCTGCAGGCGGCGCACGTGCACGTCTCGGTGCAGGGCATGCAGCACAGCCACGTCGATACCGCATTGGCCGCGCGCGGTTTGCGCCGCCGCATCGCCGTGATCATGCCGCATTTCACCGTCGCTGCCGCCTTGCTCGCCGGCACCGATCTGGTTTTGACGGTCGCTTCCCGCGCCGTGGCCGGTCAGGCACTACCGGCCAATCTGGCCCTGCTGGAACCGCCGCTGCCGATTCCGCCGTTCGTTTTCGTATCGATCTGGCGGGCGGGTGTAGAAGCCAATCCGGAGTTGGCGTGGTTGCGTGGGGAGATTCGGGCGGTTGGGGGGTGAGTTAAGGTTGTTGATCTAAAGCGGAATCGGAGGTCAGCATACCCAAGGGTTACAAGTATGCCGAAAGGTTTTTCCGGCGATATCACGTTTGCCGGAAACGTTGGTGCTTATTCCGCCTAACTAGGTGATGTGAATTTATGGGTTTGTCATATGTAAACTTATAATTGGTGAACAATATTTTCCGAACAACCAGAATTCGCAATATGGATTTTACAAAGCTTAATGAAACCGATGTACGCGAGGAAATTATTGCGCCATTGATTCGTGAATTGGGTTATCGATCAGCGTCCGAACATAATGTCTTACGAGAGCAGTCTCTTCGCTATCCGAGAGTATATTTGGGTCGAAAGGATTCAAAAAAGGATCCGGTCTTGCGAGGGAAGGCAGATTATATACTTGAAGCGGGCGGAGAGGTTCGTTGGGTCATTGAGGCTAAAGCGCCATCTTGTGCGATTGACGCGGATGAAATAGAACAAGCATGGACATACGCTAATCATCCAGAAGTACGAGCGGTTTATTTTTCGTTGTGCAATGGCAAACGTCTGTTGGTCTATCAAACCAATCGTGGGGCTGAATCGCAACCCATTCTATCATTTGACTACGAACAACTAAGTGATCAAGACGTCATGGGTATTTTACTTAATGTATTATCCCCTAACAGGCTGGTGAAAAACCCACTGATATTTCCCCTTACCCACGGTTGCCGTGATTTTTTCGTGTTGAAATCGGTCATGACATCGAGTTTCAAGCGTTTTGCCCCTGTTTCAAGGGCTTTTTATTCGCCTGAAGCCGTCTGTGGACGGTTTTCAGGCGTACTTCACCCTAGGTGGGCGCACTCCACGCCGGTTTCGGCGTGAACACCAATAGGTTGAGCAAGCGCGTCAGGTTGTAGGCGGCGAAGCAAAACAAGGCTTGGCCAGCGACTTTGGCTAAGCCGATGTGACGGGTTTTGCGCAGGCCGCCGACCGTTTTGACCCAGCCAAAGGCTTCTTCGACGATTTTGCGGCGCTTGAGGCTTTGGGCGTAACCTTTGCCGCGCGCGGTGCGGCCATCGACGGCACTGCCGGTCTTTTTCCGGGCCACATGGGCTTTGATGTCTTGCGCCTTGAGTCCGTTGACGAAAGCCGGTTGGTCATAGCCTTTGTCGGCACCGACGCTACCGCCTTTGGGCACACGGCGTTTGATCATTGTTTGCGCGGCTTCGATTTCGGCGGTGCCGGTGGCTTGGGTGGTTTCGACATCGACAATCAGGCCGTTACGATTCTCGGATAGGGCATGGGTGATGTAACGCAGTTTGGCCTCGGTGTATTCGCCTTTTTTGTAAAGCCGGGCTTCGGGATCGGTCGTACTTTGGTGGGTGGCGTTACGACGCTTTTCGCCGCTGAAGTCGACCTCGGGATTGCGGCCGGCGGGTTTATAAGGACCGCTGCCGTCTTTCTTCACGAAGCTTTTGTGCGAGGCCCAGGCTTCGATCAGGCTGCCATCGACACTGAAGTGCTCGTCGGACACCAGATTCTGCCATTCGGCAATGGCCAAGACCCGTTCAAAAAACTCGCGACTCAGTGCTTCGGACAGCAGGCGCTCGCGGTTGGCGCTGAACACGCTGCGTTCCCAGACAGCATCGTCGATGCCCAGACCGACAAACCAGCGAAACAGCAGGTTGTAGTCCAGCTGTTCCATCAACTGGCGTTCGCTACGAACGGTGTACAGCACTTGCAACAGCAAGGCGCGCAGCAGTTTTTCGGGCGCAATCGACGGGCGGCCAGTGTGCGAGTAACGCTCGGCAAAGACGGCATTCATAGAGGTCAATACGCCATCGACGAGTAGACGTAAACGACGCAACGGATGCTGTTTGGGAATACGTTCTTCCAGGCTAACGTAGCTGAACCAGCTACTTTGAATGGCATCGTGTCCGCGCATTGAAAGGCTCCAAATTGAGGTAGCCTATTTTAACAGTTGGCGGCTCATCTATGCCTTAGCCTACTTGGCTTTTCGAGTTTTTCACCAGCCTGTTAGGTCAATTGCGCGGATAACGGGTGGACATATTTATTACGAAAAATGTAGTTTCCCTATGCCAGCGCTGGAGGCTTTACAAATATCGATAACTTCTGGAGCAGTAGAAAGGGATTCAGAAAATAGAATGGTCGCTTTTTTAGAATCGCGTGCCCCAACTCGTTCATTTCAAGAACTCAATGAGCGTTTGGGTTTAGCAGGTTGGTGAAAAACTCTTTTTTACAACCAATAGAGTCTATATTTAGTGTCGACAGGCTGATCTTTATACTAAATAAAGGCCCGATCCATCTGAATTAGTGACCAGAACATGGTTTTTCACCAACCTGTTAGCTACAGTTGAGATGGCTTCCTGCGACGCAAATATATCAACTGACCCTACAAGGCCAACGAGCTTTACTTGTTCAAAATCTGTCATTTTTCCCGCTGGTGAAAACTTACTTGATATGAATACTTGGGAAGTGATGCGCTTACAGGTCAACATGCATGTCAGTGTAATAGCTTCGGCAAGTGGTGTTCTCGAAGCAAATAAATTTCACGGAACAATTTTTAATAATATGAGGATAAATAATACTTATCAAATTCTCCTGGAAGGTAAGTTTTGCTTATATGTTACTTGATTGGTTAAATATCGTTTAACAGGTCCCGTAGGCTGGATAGAGCAACGCGAAACCCAGCAGATGCATAAAGTAGCTCAGTTTGGTTATATCCAAATATGTTTTGTATTTCAAAAACTCGTCGGTTTCGAAGCTGGGTTTCATTATCATTGAACCCAGCCTATCTCCAATTCTCAAGTCAAAGCTTCGCTTCCAGCACCAGATTGGTCGGCGTTGCTGCGGCACGGCGGATTTGGTTAAAGCCGGCGGCGTTCAGTATTTCGGTCAGGCGTTTTTGCCCGGCTTGCGCCCCGAGGCTCAGGCCGACTTCCTGCGATTTGGAGGCCGGTACGCAAACCATGGTCGAAAACGAGTAGTAGATTTGCCCGAGAGGGTGCAGATTGTCCTCCAGGGCGTCGCCGGCAAACGGTTCGACCAGCATGAAACTGCCGTCGGCGGCCAGTGTGCTGGCGACGTGGGCGGCGGCACCGACCGGGTCGCCCATGTCGTGCAGCGCGTCGAAGATCGTTACCAGATCGTAGTGCTTGCCCGGATATTCTTTGGCGGTGACCACTTCGAAAATAGTGTTGCTGGCCACACCGGCGGCCCGCGCTCGCTCCCGCGCATGCTCGATCGACGGCGCGTGGAAATCGAAACCGTGGAAGGTGGAATTGGGAAAAGCCTTAGCCATCAGGATGGTCGACGATCCGTGGCCGCAACCGACATCGGCCACCCGAGCGCCGGCTTCCAGTTTTTCCCGAACGCCGTCCAACGCCGGCAGCCAGTGGTCGATCAGGTTCATCGCGTACATCGGCCGGAAGAAGCGCTCGGTGCCGCAGAACAGGCACGGACTATGCTCGCGCCACGGCAGGCCGGCCCCGGAACGAAACACCTCGCTGAACTTGGGCTCGTCGATATACACCGACATCACGGCCTGGAAAAAGCCCTGCATGCAGGCGGGATGGCCTTCGGCGGCGAAAATCACCGCCTGCTCCGGCGTCATCGAAAATCGGCTGGATGCCGCGTCGTAATTGATGTAACCGGCGGCGGCGTTGGCGGACAGCCATTCGCGCAGATAGCGTTCGTCCATGCCAGTGTTGTCGGCCAGTTGCTGGCTGGTCGCCGGGCTGATTTCCAACAACGCGCTGTACAAATCCAGCTTGTCGCCGATGTAGGCCATCAGCAGGCCCAGCGAGCCGGCGACGTCATTGATCACTTTGCCCTGGAGCTGCTCCAGCTTGGCGTTGTCGATTTCGTTTAAATGCAAGGTCATAACGCTCTCCCGATGTGCTTGCCGCTTATGGTTATGCCAGGCAATCTACCGAAATCGGCTAGCGGGAACAATATTATTTTTTTCTAATGAAGTCGGGTTCGACGCTGGCCGACCGATTCTTGGCCGGATCGGCGGCAAAGTCCGACAAAATGATCCGGACTACGCCGGTTAGTTTGCAAACATGGGCTTGATTCGCTTGTATGCCCGTTCCGGATTAACGTATATCATCGCAGTGGGGCTGGGGCCGTATTGGACATTAACGAACCGGTCCGGAAAACGGCTGAGCCGGCAGATAGTGCTGCCAGCAACCGCATTTAATTCTACGACAAGGAACCCGCCGCATTTGGCCGCATTGATCGACACCCTGGATTTGCACAGCTTGGCCTATGCCGTGGGTAGTATCGGCATCGTGCTGGAATGGCGGGCTTATTGGTTGCCGGGCGGCAGGGCGTTTCGGCGCTGGTCGGCGACGGGGGCTTTGTTTTGGGCCGGCCAGTATTTTTTACTGGATGCCTGGACTGCCGGCTTGAACATGGCCGGCACAGCATTGCGCACGTTGTTGTCGGCTTATGTGACCCACGGTGCCGGCAAACATTGGACGGCGGCGGGCTTTACCTTGGCGTTTACCGCATTCACCGTCTTTTCCTGGCAGGGGCCGATTTCGCTGGCGCCGGGCTTCGCGACGATCAATACCACCTTCGCGTTGTTTTATCTGGACAACCGGCGCATGCGCATTGCCTTGTTGGCATCCAGTCTGGCCTGGATCGGTAACGATTGGTATTGGCAGGCCTGGCCGGCCTTATTAGCCGAGAGTGTGGCGATGCTGGTCAACGCCAGGACCATCATCGGCTTGTATCGGCAAAACTCGGCTTAGCGGCTGAGCAGGATTTTACGGACGCCGGGTTGCGCGGCATGGGCGAAGGCGGCGACGCCGTCGCGTAACGGATATTCGCCGTCTATCAAAGTTTCCACCGGCACGTCGCCTTTGGCCAATAAATCCAATGCTTTGGCGAAGGGGCCGCAGCGCGAGCCGAGCAGCGTAATTTCGGCGACGACGATTTTGCTTAAATCCAGCGCCGCACCGGCGGCGAAGGTGCTTTTCAATACCAGCGTGCCCCGCGGCCGGGTCAGGCGCAGCGCTTGAGCAAAGCCGGCGGCGTTGCCGCTGGCGTCGACCACGCAAGCGAAACGGTTGTCCGGGCAATCTAAGGCCAGGCCAGTCCGTAATCCCCAAGCTGCCGGCAAGGCCAACGAAGCCGGGGTCCGGCCCAGCATCACGACATCGTGGCCGGCCAGGGCCAGCACTTTGCCGATCAACAGGCCGAGCCGGCCCGGACCGAGCACGGCGATTTCGCCGGCCGGCCGCTGTGCCAGTTGCTCGGCCACTTTCAATGCCGCCGCCAGCGGTTCGGCAAATACCGCCGCCCGGTCCGGCACCGAGTCGGGGACGCGGTGCAGATTGCGCACCGGCAAGGTCAGATAATCGGCGAAGGCACCGTGTTGGCCGCGGATGCCCAACACGCGCCGGTGCGGGCAATGTTCGGGGCCGTGCTGAAGGCATTCCGGGCAAGTTTGGCAACCGATGTTGATGCTGCCGACTACCCGCTGTTGCCGCCAAGTGTTGTGCTGCGGGTCGCCGACCGCAACCACGCGGCCGACGAATTCGTGGCCGGGAATGCCGTGGAAGCCGGCATAACCTTGCGCGAGTTCCAGATCGGTGGCGCAGATGCCGGCCAGACTCAGCTCGATCAAGGCTGCGTCCGCTGCCGGCACTGGTTCGGCGAAGTCGGTGCGGTACGCCAATGTGTTGGATAAAACCAGTGCTTGCATGATCGGTACGCCGGACGGGGAAAAGCCGATTATCGCGCAAATGCCGGTTGGGGTGAGCCCAATGTCGTTAAGTCAAGGAACAGACCGGCCCGCTCCTACCATCCTTAACTTAACGACATTGGGGGTGAGCCGGGATGGCGCTACAATCCGGCATCGACTTTTTCCGAGGGGATTGCCATGTCCGATTTTCCGTTGTCGCCCGCCGCCGAAGCTTTCGACCGCTTCGTCAATACGCCGCTGGACCGGCTGCTGGCCGAACGTGCCGTAGCGGACGCCGAGTCCAAGTTTTTGCAGTTGTTCCAGCGTTGCGCCGCCGAGGTGCCGGCCTACCGCGATTTTCTGGCCGCGCGCCAGGTCGATCCGGCTCAGGTCAACGACTATGCGACATTCCAAAACTTGCCGTTGATGGGTAAGGCCGACTACATGCAGGCTTACCCGTTGCCGGAACGCTGCTTCGGCGGCAGCTTGCGCGGTGCGGACCGGGTGGCGGTGTCGTCCGGCTCGACCGGCACACCGACTTTCTGGCCGCGCTCGGCCGGCGACGAATTGGAGGTAGCGCTGCGTTTCGAGCAAGTGTTTGCCGACAGCTTTCAAGCCCACCGCCGTAGCACGTTGGCGGTGGTGTGTTTTGCGTTGGGCAATTGGGTCGGCGGCATCTTTACCACCTCCTGCTGCTGGCATCTGGCGCGCAAGGGCTATCCGTTGATGGTGGCGACGCCGGGCAACAACAAGGCCGAGATTCTAAGGGTGGTGCGCGAGTTGGCGCCGCATTTCGAGCAAACCGTGTTGCTGGGTTATCCGCCCTTCGTTAAGGACGTGATCGACGCCGGCAGTGCCGAGGGCATCGATTGGGCTGCTTACCGGCCCAAACTGGTATTCGCCGGCGAAGTGTTCAGCGAGGAATGGCGCAGCTTGCTGGGCCGGCGCACCGGCTCCGACGATATTTGTTTCGACAGTGCGTCGTTGTACGGCACCGCCGACGGCGGCGTGCTGGGCAACGAAACGCCTTACAGCGTCGCGATCCGGCGCTGGTTAGCCGAGCGGCCGGACGCGGCGCGGGCTTTGTTCGGCGAGTCGCGCCTACCGACCTTGGTGCAATACGATCCGGCCAGCCGCTTTTTCGAAGTACACAAAGGTACCTTGGTGGTGTCCGGCGCATCCAGCGTGCCGTTGCTGCGTTACCACATCGCCGACAAGGGCGGTTTGCTCACGTTAGCCGAGATGCAGGCGTTTTTACGCGGCTACGGCGTCCAATCGCATACCGAACTGGGCTTGCCGGCCGATTATCGGCCGCGGGAGTTGCCGTTCGTGTTCGTGTTCGGCCGCGCCGATTTCACCGTGTCGTATTACGGCGCCAATATCTATCCTGAGAATGTCACGGTCGGCTTGGAACAGCCGCAGATCGCGGCCTGGGCCACCGGCAAGTTCGTGTTGCAAACCCGGGAAACCGCCGACGGCGACAAGGAGCTTCACATTGCCGTGGAGCTGTTGCCCGGCGTCGAGCCGGCAGCGGAGATGGTGCCGGCCATTGCCGAATCGGTTAAAACCCAATTGCTGCGGCTGAACAGCGAATTTGCCAACTACACGCCGGCGGAACGCCAGTTGCCGCAGGTCACGTTGCACGGCTTCGGCGATGCCGAATATTTTCCGGTCGGCGTCAAACATCGTTATACCCGGCGCTGAGCGGCGCACGGAATTTGCGAATCCGCCGGCAAATTGCAAAGCGGGTATCGGTTGAGGGACAATAACCGGTCAGGCTTGGCAGTGCGGCAGCGTCAAACGGCGCAGCGCACCGCTCGGCGGAGAACCTCAGACCAACACCGACCAAAACCATGTCTACACCAGCCAGACACATTCAATTGATGGACACGACGCTGCGCGACGGCGAGCAAACCCAGGGCGTGGCCTTCACGCCAATGGAGAAAGTCAGCATCGCCAAAGCCTTGCTGCAAAACCTGCGCGTCGACCGGATCGAGGTGGCGTCGGCCAGAGTGTCGGAAGGCGAGAAGGAAGCGGTGACGTTGATCAACCAATGGGCGCAACAGGAAGGCTTTGCCGAGCGCGTCGAGGTGCTGGGCTTCGTCGACCATACCCGCAGCGTGGACTGGATTAAATCCACCGGCGGCCGGGTCATCAATCTGCTGGCCAAGGGCAGCGAGAAACACTGCCGCGAGCAACTCGGCAAGACCCTGGACCAGCACAGCGCCGATGTGTTGCAAACCATAGGTTACGCCCACGAGCAGGGTTTGCGCGTCAACGTCTATCTGGAAGATTGGTCCAACGGCTACAAAGACAGCCGCGATTACGTCTACGGTTTGATGGAGAGGCTGCAGCACAGCCCGGTCAGCCATTTCATGTTGCCGGACACGCTGGGCGTGATGGCGCCGGACGAGGTATTTGCCAGTTTCAGCGACATGTGTCAGCGTTATCCGGCAGTGCAATTCGATTTCCATCCGCACAACGATTACGGCTTAGCCACCGCCAACGTGATGGCGGCGGTGCGGGCCGGCGTCAGCGCGGTGCATTGCACCGTCAATTGCCTGGGCGAGCGCGCCGGCAACGCCTCGTTAGCGGAAGTGGCGGTGGTATTGCGCGATAAGATGGGTCTGGACTTGGCCATCGACGAAAGCCATCTGGTGCGGATCAGCGACATGGTGGAAAACTTTTCCGGCAAGCGGGTCGCAGCCAACGCGCCCATCGTCGGCGCCGACGTCTTCACCCAGACCGCCGGCATTCACGCCGACGGCGACCATAAAGGCGGCTTGTACAAAACCAAACTCGGCCCGGAACGCTTCTCGCGCACCCGCAGTTACGCACTGGGCAAGATGAGCGGCAAGGCCTCGTTGAAGAAAAACCTGGAGCAGCTCGAGCTGGATTTGTCGGAAGAAGACCAGAAAAAAGTGCTGGCCCGCATCGTCAGCATCGGCGATTCCAAACAAACCATCACCACCGACGATCTGCCGTTCATCATCGCCGACGTGCTGGAAAGCAAGAGCTACCAGCACATCAAATTACTGGCCTGTTCGATCAACAGCGGACTGGATTTGCCGTCCACGGTGAGTATCCGGGTCGAAGTCAAAGGCGACAAGCACCAAGCCACCGGCGCCGGCAGCGGCGGTTTTGATGCCTTTATCGATGCCATCGGCAAGGTGCTGGAAAACTACGAATACCGGCTGCCGACGCTGGCCGATTTCGAAATCCGCATCCCCAAAGGCGGCCATACCAGCGCGCTGACCGAGTGCGTGATTACCTGGGACTGCGGCAGCGAGTTGCGCAAGACCCGCGGTGTCCACGTCAACCAAGTGTTTGCCGGCATTTTGGCGACGATCAAGTTGATCAACATTCAACTGCACGAGATGGCTGCTAGCCCAAAGGCCTAGGGTTACGCATTGCGTACCTGACAGTCTAAATCTGTGGTAACTATTCAGCGCGAAGCGCCAATCGCCTCTCCATCAGGAGAGGGAGTAAGCCTACAACTTCCTGAAAGCCACTGAATAGTTACAATCCGTGTACTTAAACAACCCTCTCACCGAAATCTACCGCGACCCGTGGTTGCTGGCGGTCCACAAGCCGGCCGGTTTGCTGGTGCACCGCAGCCCCATCGACAAACACGAAACCGAATTTGCCCTGCAATACGCCCGGGCCCTGAACGGCGGCGAACACGTCTACCCTCTGCACCGGCTGGACCGTCCCACTTCCGGCTTGCTGGTGTTCGCTCGCGACCCGCAAACCGCCAGTACCTTGGGCAAGGCCTTGATGGCCGGCGAAGTACGCAAAACCTACCAGGCGATGGTGCGCGGCTGGACGTCGGAGCAGGGCCTGATCGACCATCCGCTGCGCGACGAGCCGGAAGACCGCCGCCTGAAAGGCGAACCGCAACCCGAACGCGAAGCCCGTACCCGCTATCGGCGGCTGGCAACCACCGAAATTCCGGTCGCCATCGAAGGCCACCCCACCAGCCGCTACAGCCTTATCGAACTCTACCCGGAAACCGGCCGCAAACACCAACTGCGCCGGCATATGAAACACATCAGCCACCCGATCATCGGCGACGCCAACCACGGCCGCGGCCGCCATAACCGTTATTTTGCCGAACGTTTCGGCCAGGGGCGTTTGATGCTGGCCGCGACGGAAATGGTTTTTTCGCATCCGGCGACCGGTGCGGAACTGCATCTGCGGGCGGAATTGGAAGACAGCTTTTTGCGGGTGTTGTCGGTGTTTGCAGGGTAGGGCAGTCGTTTAATTTCCTAACACCCGTACTTCCGGTGCCGATCCGGCATCCCTGGCCGCTTTGCAAAAATTGCGGTCAAAGGTGTGCATGACGGCTGTGCCGCATGCCGCCAGATGCAAGGCATCGGCGAAATCGGCGCCTTGCGCGTACCATTCCAGTGCATTGGCGACGGCTTCCGCATCCTCGATCACGGTGTTGTCCACGGCCAATAATGCCGAGAAAAAAACAATCAGTTGGTCGCGGGATTTTTTATATCGGGCGCGTAACACCCATTCGGTTTCCAGCAGCACGGTGCGCGAAACAAAGATCCGGTCGCTGGCAATCAATTGCCGAACCAAGGCGACTTGTTCCGGATGGTCGTCCACTACTGCCCGCACCAATAGGTTGGTGTCAAAAGCAATCATGAAGCATCCGAACCGTCTTCTGCGTTGAGTTCCACTGGCTTACATAAGGCATCTGTGGATAGCGGCGGTCCGTCATGTTTGAGCATGCCGATCAAATCCGCCAAATTGCGGCCGGATTTTTTCTCCACCGCTTTTAGCGTAACGCCGGATGCATTGGCAATCAGAGTGAGCTCCGTGCCGGCTTCCCAATGCAATTCGTCGCGAATTTCCTTGGGTATAACAACCTGCCCTTTGCTGGACAGGGTAATTGTGGCGGTAGACACTGGCAAACTCCTTCGGGTGAGACAGAAATGAAGACGAATTATCGGCTGGCGGCGGTCTATAGACAAGGCTTCGTCGCTCCCGCGCGCGGCGAAGCGCATGATTTTTCTCTGCATTTACGAGCGGAGTTGGAAGACAGTTTTTTGCGGGTGTTGTCGGTGTTTGCAGGGTAGGGCAAGGCCGGCTTGCCGCATCGGCTTAGCCGACGGTTTCGGCTAGCGGCGGTTCGGCATCCAACGTAACATCGGCGTAAATCTCGGCAAAATCCAATGCCAAATCCAGTTCCGGCAATGCCAGCTTATCGCTCGGACTGGTATAGCTATGCAGCAGCCAGGCGTTGTCGGCGGTGCGCCGGAAGCAATCGATGGCCTGGGTTCGGCTGTCGATCAACCAATAGCTCTGCAGGCTGTCGAGTTGGCGGTAGGCGGCGAATTTGGCGCCGCGGTCGAAGGCTTCGGTGGAAGGCGACAATACCTCGGCGATGAACACCGGATATTGTTTGAATAAACGATTCTCCCGGTCCTTTGGGTGGCAAGTGACCAGCACGTCCGGGTAAAAGAAGGCGTTGGCCGCGGCCACGTTGACTTTCATGTCGGAAATATAGGGCCGGCAAGGCGACTGTTTCAGCGCTTGCTTCAACAAGAAAAAAACATTTCCGGCAATCGAAACGTGCGCATCGCTGGCGCCGGCCATGGCCCAGACCTCGCCGTCCAGATATTCGTGTTTCACCGTTGCGGCCTCTTCGCCTTGCAGATAGTCGGTGCTGCTCAACTTCAATTTTTCGGCAAGTGCCATGGTCTATTCCTCGGTTGCTGGTCGGCCTAATTCTACTCTTCCGGGGCGCGATGTGAATCATGCGATCCTTTTCCGCCCACGTGCGATTCGGTCGGCTAACTCGGGAGCATTTTACTCTGGAGGCTAACCATGCAAACCTCGTCGCCTAAACAAACCCATAAAATGCGCTGATAGCATGCTGCCGACGTTAGGAGGCGCATCGTTCGCGTTACTCGATACCTTTAATTTCATATTGCTCCCCCAATCATTTGGATAAATTCCGCGTTTCGTAAATTGATGAAAACTGGAATACGGCCTTTATGCCCTGTGGGTAAATCCATCGCCGGTTTTACTTGACCATGTTTGACCGGATTCCAATGGATATAATCGACATGCCGATTTAAGTCATCTTGGTCCTATCATCGTTCCCACGCTTCGCGTGGGAATGCAGCCCCGGACGCTCTGGCGTCTTTATGAATCAAGGTAAAGCATGGGCAGAAGCCGTTATCTCATCACCGAAGCCGACAAACCCCATTTCATGACCTGCACCGTCGTGGAATGGCTGGCCGTGTTTACCCGCCCGGAAACCGTGCAAATCGTCCTAGACAGTTGGCAATACCAACGCCAACACACAGGTTTAAAACTCTACGGCTACGTGATTTTGGAAAACCATCTGCACTTTATCGCCCAAGCCCCGGAACTCGACAAAAGCGTTGCCGGCTTCAAAGCGTATACCGCCCGCCGGATCATCGACCACCTCCAGCGGCAACAAGCCGAGCGCCTGCTGCAATGCCTGCATTTTGCCAAAGCCGCACATAAACGGGATCGCGAATACCAGTTCTGGCAAGAGGGCGTACATGCCCAAATGATTTTGAACGAAGCGATGATGCGGTAGAAGCTGGACTACATCCACGCTAACCCGGTCAAACGCGGTTATGTCAACTTACCGCAGCACTGGCGTTATTCCAGTGCCGCCAACTATGAAGGCTTGGCGGGGTTGATGGAGATAGATGTTTGGTGATGGACGCTGGAGCGTCCGACGCTGCGTTCCCACGCGGAGCGTGGGAACGATGAAAAAGTGCTAGTGATCTTGGGGGCTGCACAAATCGCGGCAGCAAGTACGGTACGTGTTGTTTACCGCATCCTATGAACTAATATTTGATACAGTGCGTCATCAGAATTGATGTCGAGAAAACACCATGAGAACCACCGTAACCATTGACGACACTTTGTATCAAAAAGCCCTGGAAATGGCCGATCCGGACATGGACAAGGCCGAAATCTTCCGGGAAGCGATGAAAACCTTCGTGCGGATTCAGGCCGCTAAACGCTTGGCTGCGTTAGGTGGAACCATGCCGGAGATGGCGGATATTCCCCGAGATCGCCGACAAACCGAACCGTCTGCATGATATTGGTCGATACCTCGGTTTGGGTTGACCATTTCAAAAATCGCAACGAAGACCTGGTGCGTTTGCTTGTTTCCGATTCGGCGTTGATTCACCCGCTGATCGTTGCCGAATTGGCTTGCGGTACGCCGCCCGCGCCGAGAACTCAAACCCTGAACAACCTGCGTCAGCTAAGGTATTGTAATCAAGCCGGTTTGCAGGAAGTGGAAGACTTTATCGAACGTGAAGCACTATATGGCTTGGGTTGCGGGCTAATCGATTTGCAGTTGCTAGCCTCGGTTTTGATCACGCCCGGCGCCAAGCTGTGGACGTTGGACAAGCGGTTGGCGAAACTTGCCGAGCGGTTTGGTGTGGCTTATCAAGCTTCGCCGACTACGAATTGATTTACATGTTCCGGGTTCGTTACCTCACCGCACGCCACGAGCTACGGCTACGTGATTTTGGAAAACCATCTGCACTTTATCGCCCAAGCCCCGGAACTCGACAAATGCGTTGCCGGCTTCAAAGCGTATACCGCCCGCCGGATCATCGACCACCTCCAGCGGTAACAAGCCGAGCGCCTGCTGCAACGCCTGCATTTTGCCAAAGTCGCACATAAACGGGATCGCGAATACCAGTTCTGGCAAGAGGGCGTACCTGCCGAAATGATTTTGAACGAAGCGATGATGCGGCAGAAGCTGGACTACATCCACGCTAACCCGGTCAAACGCGGTTATGTCAACTTACCGCAGCATTGGCGTTATTCCAGTGCCGCCAACTATGAAGGCTTGGCAGGGTTGATGGAGATAGATGTTTGGTGATGGACGCTGGAGCGTCCGAGGCTGCGTTCCCACGCGGAGCGTGGGAACGATAAAAAAATCAGTAACAGGTTGAATAAATGCGGCGCAATGCCCGCTGGTTATTGCGCCCTACACGGGCTTCACTTTTGAATTCGCCCCCTTATTTCTCCAATTTTTTTTCTACATAAATCTGCAAAAACTTGAATTTGTATATCAACTTTTTCTTTAGTATTAAAAACATAGCCACCGGCTCGAGAGCTTTCGTCAAATGTTCCCTCTGGCACAGAATCAAACCAGATTGGAATTACGGCGCCTTCTTTGAATCTATCTCTAAATTGCTTAGATTCAAATCTTGTCCAAATTCGTTTTGGATAATCTTGTCCCAACAACACTATAACAAACTGGGCATCTGTCATATATATAGGGCGCAAATAATCTTCGACATCTTCGGCAAGTATTCTATGTTGTTCATTGTGATCATAAAAAACTTCGAATTCCATTTCTGTCAAAGTATCAAATAAGGATTTTGCTATATGTCGATCATTTCCAGAAAATGAAAGTGCGAAATCATATGGACATGGAAAGTCCATAGTCATGAACCCAGCCTGTTTTGCAAAGGATGACCATGAGATATTTCTCAAATAATAGATATATTGAGGATCTTCAATCGTGAGTAATTTTGTCATTGAATCAAAATGAAGCACGGCTTTTATATCGTCATTGTCATTAATTAGGTTTTCCAGATAGCCTTTGTCTACAATTTGAATCACACTTCCTCTTAACTCTGGATATTGCATTAGCGCTTCATCTATAGATAAACTCCATTCAACGGATTTACCTAACCAGAAAAGTAAATGTAAATATGGAGCTCTCCCCTCACGGCGTACTCTCGTACCCTGCGCAAAGCTAATAGTGCGATCTCTAAAGTTTCGCGACAGACGATCAAAGACTTTTCCTCTAACCAATTCAAAACTGACACTTGTCGTCGTGTGCTCCAAGGATGTCTCTAAAATTCCTGAATCTAAACATGCCTGGTGGGCCAGCATCTGAGCAATATAGAAACTTCCGTGAGCTGACTCGGTAATTTCCTTCTTAATGTTTAGCTCTATATTAAGCGCATTCTCTCCTTTTTCTAGTAATTCTATTACCTTATGCTCTGGATTAGCTTCGAATTTTATTATTTCTATTCTGTTATTCAAGTCGTGCGCAAAATTAACCAATCCTTGTCCAGCTTGATTAATACCCAATACAATTATCTTGCTGTCTTTCCTTTCTTCATCAGCAAGAACTTTCATATAGTCAGCGATTTTATTTTTAATGCCGGTCTCTAAGCGATGAAAATCATCGATAATTACTACTCCTGTATCACCAATTTCAGGAAGTTCACAAATAAGATCTACGTCTTTTGCTTTCCTTGCCGATAAAACTAGAACGCTTTTAGTTTGAGCTAGCTGCTCGAGGGCTCTATTTACGGCGGTTGTTTTCCCTATTCCAGATGGCCCTTCTATTACAATACCTCGTCCTGGAGTCCTAACAGGTTGGTGAAAAACTCTTTTTTACAACCAATAGAGTCTATATTTAGTGTCGACAGGCTGATCTTTATACTAAATAAAGGCCCGATCCATCTGAATTAGTGACCAGAACATGGTTTTTCACCAACCTGCTAAGCGCAATAAGTAATGTAGGGTATTCCACTGGTTGTACAAAAGTTAAGGTAGGTACCCCGCCAACTTTAAAAACCTCTTCCAGATTACTCACGTTTTCTCCTTTTTTATCAGTGTTTCATGTGACAACAACGTAAATTTGACAGTGCCGTGTGCTGATGAAAATGAAACCCAGCGCCAAAGCCATCAATGCTGGGTTTCATACTATTCAAGTCAGCAAGTAGCCTCGATGTAATCGAGGTCTCATAGACCAATATAATTCAGTAATTTGATGTTCGTTTGATGGTTGGAATCTTGTCGTCTTCGATTCCGCTGGCACTGCATCGAGGCTACGCGCTACCTGCCACGCCACGTAGTGGCCGTATTTGCCGCTCAGTTGGCCGAACATTTGTTCCTGGGATACGCCGCGTAATTTGGCGAGTTGGGTGGTGGATAGGCGTTTTTCGTCACTCATCAGGTCAGCTCTCACGTTAAGACGTGCACAGTGTAGCCTACTGATAAAGGAAAGCCGTTTTTCAAGGAAAGCGTGGCGGCCAATCTGCTAAAATTCGGCGTTTGTTTTCTAACCGAACGTTTTCGATTCAACGCTTTAACCACTCAGCACTCACCATCTCATGAAAAATTACAAAATCGCAGTCCTGGCCGGCGACGGCATCGGCCCTGAAATCACCGCGGAAGCCCTCAAGGTTTTGAAAGTCATCGAAGAACGTAACGACGTTAGCTTCGAATTGCTGCCGGCTTTATTCGGCGCCTGCGCTTACTTCGCAACCGGCGACGCCTTTCCGCAAGCGACCATCGACATTTGCGACCAAGCCGACGCGATCTTGAAAGGCCCCATCGGCTTGAGCCACGAAGAATCCAAGAAAATCCCGGTCGAAAAACAACCCGAGCGCGGTGCCTTGCTGCCGATGCGCCGCCGTTACAACACTTACGCTAACTTCCGCCCAGTGTCGCTGCCGAAGTCGTTGGCGCATTTTTCCCCGTTGAAACCGGAAGTGATCGGCGACGGTATCGATTTGATCATGGTCCGCGAGTTGGTCGGCGGCTTGTATTTCGGTAACAAAGAGCGCGGCGTTAACGAAGAAGGTAAGCGCTACGTCCGCGAAACCCTGGAATACGACGAAGACCAAATCCGCCGCATCATGCACGAGGCGTTCAAGCTGGCGCAAAAACGCCGCAAGCTGCTGCACAACATCCATAAGAGCAACGTGCTGATGTCCAGCGTGTTGTGGAACGAGGTGATGGAAGAAGTGGCGAAGGACTATCCGGACGTACAAGTCGTCAACTATTTGGTCGACGCCGCCGCTACCGCGCTGTGCCTGAGACCGACCCAGTTCGACGTGATGGTGATGGAAAACATGTTCGGCGACATTTTGAGCGACCAGGGCGGCGGCATCTTGGGCTCGCTGGGCTTGATGCCGTCGGCCTGTATCGGCCCGGATAAAGCCTATTACGAACCGTCGCACGGTTCGGCGCCGGACATCGCCGGCAAGAACATCGCCAACCCATATTCGATGATCGGTTCGGTAGCGATGATGCTGGAAAACAGTTTTGGCATGGAAGCGGAAGCGAAAAACGTCTGGGCGGCGATGCAGGGCGTGTTTGCCGACGGTTATTCCACCGCCGATCTGTCCAAACCGGGCACTGGCGTAACGATGATCAGCACCCAGGAATTCGGCGATAAAGTTGTCGAAAAACTGCGGGCGATGCCGAAAGTTTAAGTCTGCGCGGTAAAGCCGAATTGGCTTAAAACCTCCAGTAAAAAGGCGGGCGCCGTAAGGGCCCGCCTTTTTTATTGCCTGGATTTTTCCGAATCAATCGCGAAACAGCGCCAGTTCGGCGATGCGGCGTTCGATGGTTTGCAGGGTTTGCCGGTAAGCGGCGCCTTCGACGCCGCCGAAGCGCTGGACGAATTCGGCTTCGTTCATCGATTCTACCAAGTCGGCAGTGGCCGGCATCATGTCCGCTTCGCCGGCTTGCTCCAGCCGCTGTTGCAGCCGCGCAGCCTGATCCCGGCCGGCAATTGCGGTTTCGCCCATGCGGGTGCCGGCGCGGTCGGCGGCCAGGTCGGGAAACGAAAAGCCGCTGCCGCCGCGCGAGTCCTGGATCTCCTTATACAACCCCACCGCATCGGCCAGCGGCGTGCCGGAGTAGGCCGCCAACATTGCCGATACCAGATAGTGTTTGGTCAGGTCTTCGCGGCCGTTCAGCAGCAGCGTGCGCCGGTAGGGCCGCGGCCAAAGCCCGGCTTGGGGTACCGCTTTGCTCAGCGGAATGCCGTTGGCATACAGCGTCAGCACTAAAATCGCCGCCCGGTTTTCGGCAATCGGATCGCCGGCTCGGCTGCGCTGTTGCGCCAGTTGGAACAAGGCTTGAGTCGAGACTGCCAGGCTGGCACGGTCCGGCAATTTAACACTCAGTTCGGCCAGCCGGCGCTGGTACGGCTCCAGGATTTGGGCTTCGGCGTCGGCCAGCAGGGCGCGGCGCAATTTATGCGGTAAATCGGCTTGCCAGCGGTAATAGACGGTGGCGCGTTGCGGCAGGAATTGCACATGTTGGACGAACCCGGCGACCAGCTTTAGATCGACCGGCAGCGGCAGCCAGTCTAGCGCGGCTTTGAGCGCCAGTTCGGCAAGCGGTCCGGGAATTGGAAGGGCGCCGAGGCGAACCGAATCGATGCGCGGCAAGCCGATTTTCTGCCGCAATTGCAGCCTTAGATTCAAGTAGCCGCCGAACGGGTTGGCCGGCAATGGCCAGGTGGCGTCGATCCGGGCCCGATTTTGCTCCAGGCGCAAGGCGGCACTGGCACCGGCGAATTGGTTGGCCCAGTAGTTCAGCGCCAAATCGAGATCGGCTTGCTCCAGGCTGAGGCGGGCGACAGTGCCGGAGCGCAGCCGGCGCGGGTCGTTTTGGTGGAACAATTGCCGGGCGCGGCCGATTTGCTCCGGCGTCAATTCGGCGCGGGTTTGCAATGCCGGTTTGGCGTCGAGCGCAGCGTAAATCGCCAGCGCGATTAAGAACGGCGCCAGCAGTAAAGTCAGCCGGCACAGCTTTCCGAACAACTTCATCGCTGGTGCGGCGCGGTTAGGCGGCATCCGGGGCCGGATCGCGGCAAGCCGACAATCAGGGCGATTTGTGCCGCTCCGCTTCGTACTGCGCTACGCTGATGCCGGCCTGGGCCAGGTATTCGCGGACGTGTTTGATTTCTTGTTTGCTGCAGACGCCGCTGTGGTGCGGGTGGTGCAGAAAGCCTTCGACCTGGTTCAGCACCACGTGAAAACGCGAGCCATGGCTGGGTTGCACGCTGGCGCCCAAATGGCGCAACAACGATTCGATGTCGCGCCAATGCAGATTGGCGCTGACCGGGTCCTGAAATATCGCGCGGAGCAGGTTTAAATGGTGGCTCATGACGGCTTACTCCTGGCAGGTGTGTTGAAAGCGTTGCCTGAAAAATGCCAACTTTTCCGCCAAAGCTTGCAGCGGGCGGTTAAATGGTGGCTGTTTGTTTCTGTAAAAGAAACAAATCATCTATAAATAGGCTTATTGTAAATAAAAATTAAAAGTTTATAGTTAACCCAACTTCAACGATTCGACTCAAGCCAGTCAAGGCGGAAAAATGAACCAGTCAAAATTTAAAGACATCGTTACCGGTCTGTTTTTCACCACCGGTATTTTCAGCTTCATGTCGGGCGAGTTTGTCTTGTCCACGTTGCTATTCGGCGCAGCCTCGCTGGCCAGCAACCTGAGCGTTGCCAAACCGGTCCGGATTTAAGCGTTTCCCGATTTTCGTAGTACCTCCTCGTTGTAAATGCTCTGCATCTTACCTGGCCTCTTACCGCAAGGTTCGAGGCCTTTTTTTGGCGGCTAGCTTAGCGGCCGGGACGGTTTTCGTCGCGTTCCGTCGATACCACGGTGTACTCGGCGTCCAGGGTTTGCTCGGCCTGTTGGCGTTGGGCAGTGCGCCAGGCGCGCCAGACCTTGAAGCCCAAGATCGATAGTGGAATCAGCAGGATGGCAAACAGCGCGGAAAACACCAAGGTGCCGACGATGGCGCCGGCGACCATCGCTGGGATAGCCAACAGCTCGGTTAGACGTTGCGACAGCGGTTTTGTTGCCGGCGGCAATTGAGGTTGCTCCGAGTTCGGGTTGATGACGACGACTTTTCTGTAGATTTTCAACATATGCTGCTCCCGCCGGATTCGGCGCCGAAAATAAGGGCCGGATCCGTGGCTTGCCAGACCGGATACTGTGCCATGATTTTGCCGAATAGCTCGGATTCGACGAAGTGTTGTAAAGCCGCCCGCAGCGCCGGATAAGGCGCTAGCGCGAACCAGGCGGCATCGACCGCGGCGAATTGGCGGACGAAGGGCAAAATCGCCGCATCGGCCAAGCCGAAACGGCGGCCGCAGAAACAGCCGTTGCGCTGCAGGCGTTGCTCCAAGTCGGCCAAAAACAATTCGCCTTGTTTTCGGTAATGTTCCGCGGCGTGTTCCGGATAGCGGTCGGCGTATTTGTATCGGTCCAGCCAGTATTTGAATTGGCTGTCGTTAACGGCAATTAACCGGTCGGCGTCGGCCCGGCTCGAAGCGTTAAGCCAGTCTTGCGGATCGTGCCGGGTCAAAGCCCAAACCATGATGTCCAGACTCTCGTCGATGACTTGGCCGTTCGCCAGCACTAATACTGGCACTGTGCCTTTGGGCGAGACTGCCAGCATAGCCGCCGGCTTGGCGCGCAGTTCGATTTCGCGCAGCGCAACGCAAATGCCGGCGGCGGCGATTGCCAAACGGGCCCGCATCGCATACGGGCAGCGGCGAAAACTGTACAGAATAGGGTTGCTGGAGTCGGTCATGGTTTTGCCGGGTTCGGCCGATCGATGGTCGCTGAGCAGGTTTTTCTGCGCCGATTGTAACAGGCGAAGCTCCTTCGTTTCGCTTCGGGTACGATTAAAACAGAGGCGGAAAAGGACACTAACCGGGAAGCGGACAAAAGCCGAAGGCTGGTTTTTCAATCCCCTTTGGCGCGCAGGTTTCGGGCGGCATTGGGGGGGCTTTTCTTTTGGATACTTTACGACAAAACCTCAGCCTAAACCCCGTACCGCGGCTACGGCAAATCTGCCCCAGCGTAAACTCTGGTAAAATCGCACGTTTTTCTTAGCGCTCGCCTTCGCGCTATGGCAGCGTCGGCGCTCAGTCGGCCTGCTCTTGACCACTTAAGGACATTCCTTTGATTTCTACAGCTAACATCACGATGCAATTCGGGGCCAAGCCCCTGTTCGAAAACGTTTCCGTCAAGTTCGGCAACGGCAACCGTTACGGCTTGATCGGCGCCAACGGCTGCGGCAAGTCTACCTTCATGAAAATCCTCAGCGGCGACCTGGAGCCGACCTCGGGCAATGTCAGCATCGACGCCAACGAGCGCCTGGGTATTTTGCGCCAGAACCAATTTGCCTACGAAGACCAGCGCGTGCTGGACGTGGTGATGATGGGCCATGCCGAGATGTGGGCGGCGATGTCGGAGCGCGACGCGATCTACGCCAATATGGAAGCCAGCGAAGACGATTACATGCGTGCCGCCGATCTGGAAACGGTATTCGCCGAATTCGGCGGCTACACTGCCGAGGCTCGGGCCGGCGAGCTGTTATTGGGCCTGGACATTCCATTGGAACAACATAACGGGCCGATGAGTGCGGTAGCGCCGGGCTGGAAATTGCGGGTGTTGCTGGCGCAAGCCTTGTTTTCCAATCCCGACATCATGCTGCTCGACGAGCCGACCAACAACCTGGACATCAACACCATCCGCTGGCTGGAAAATGTCCTTAACGAGCGCAACTCGACGATGGTCATCATCTCGCATGACCGGCACTTTTTGAATAGCGTCTGCACCCACATGGCCGATATGGATTACGGCGAACTGCGGGTGTATCCGGGCAATTACGACGATTACATGACTGCGGTGACTCAGGTGCGCGAGCAATTGTTGGCCAGCAACGCCAAGAAAAAAGCCCAGATTGCCGAGTTGCAAACCTTCGTCGCGCGTTTTTCCGCGAACGCTTCCAAAGCCAAGCAGGCTACGTCGCGGGCGCGGCAGTTGGAAAAAATCAAGCTCGACGAAGTCAAACCGTCCAGCCGAGTCAATCCGTTTATTCGTTTCGATCAAGCTAAAAAGTTGTACCGTTTGGCCGTGGAAGCTAAAGATTTGGCCAAAGGCTACGGCGCGGAACCTTTATTTAAAAATCTGAACATGATGATCGCGGTCGGCGAACGGGTCGCGGTGATCGGTCCCAACGGCATCGGGAAATCCACCTTGTTAAAAACCTTGGTCGGCGCTTTAACGCCGGACAGCGGCGAAGTGAAATGGGCCGAGAACGCCGACGTCGGCTATTTTGCCCAGGATCACGCCGAGGATTTTGCCGAAGACATGTCGCTGATCGAATGGATGGGCCAATGGCGCAAGGAATCCGACGACGACCAAACCATACGCGGTACGCTGGGGCGTTTGCTGTTTTCCAATGATGAAATTAACAAATCCGTCAAAGTCATTTCCGGCGGCGAGCAAGGCCGGATGCTGTTCGGCAAATTGATTCTGCAAAAAAACAATGTGATGGTGTTGGACGAACCCACCAACCACTTGGATATGGAATCGATCGAATCGTTGAACGCCGCGTTGGAAAATTATCCCGGTACGCTGATTTTCGTCAGCCATGATCGCGAATTCGTGTCGTCGCTAGCCACCCGGATTATCGAGTTGACGCCGAACGGCATTGTCGATTTCAGCGGCAGTTACGAGGATTATCTGAACAGCCAGAATATCGGCTGAGCCCGGATCAATCGCTGCGACCACCGCGCACGAACAGCGTCGCGCCAACATCGGTATACACCTCGTGATGCACGCTGCCGGCCGGCGCCAGTTGGTAGTCGCCGGCGCGCAACAGCAGGTCGTCGATGAACAAATCGCCGTCCAGCATCATGCATTCCTCTTCGGTGTCGTGGCTGTGCGCCGGACAGCGGGCGCCGGCTGCCAGCCGGTAGAAACACGACTCGCGCTCGCCTTCGACCCACAAGCTTTTCTTGCGCACGCCGGGCGCGATCTCCGGCCAATCGTTTATGTCCGAGCCATGGGCGGTCAGCGACGGACCGGCGCCGAACGGCAACAAACCGCTCAACACTTCTTTCAACACCTCGCGGCTATCGCCCAGCGCAGTGCCGCGCAGATAGGCCAGTGCGCCCCGCTCGGAGCGGATTGCGCCGTGGCGGCTGCCGGCAGCGGCGGCGTGGTAATCCAGCGGCCCCAAACGCAAATCGCCCATCGCCAAATCGCCGCGCAGCACGATGCCTTCCTCCAGGCTGTTATGCCGGTGCGGAATCAGGCTGGCGCCGGCGGCGAATTCGATCAACACCGAGCGACCCAGAGCGCCGCCGTCCCACAACGGTTTGATCCGAATCCCGGTTTTCAAGGTTTGCCAGACACCGTCCTTGGCCCGCACCGTGGTCAGACCGGCTTGCTTGGCGACGGCGGTCGCCACTTGCGCCATCAGGCCTTGGCGCATCGCGCTGCGGCGGTTGCCGGCCAGCGGCAGCGGCGCAATATTCTCCGCCAAAAGATTGCGAATTGGTGCCAGCTCGTCGTCTTCCGCGCCCAGTAAAGGCGGCTGTTGTTCAATCATCGGTTCGATCAACCTCGCCGAAATCGGCTGTCAATAAATGCTGCATACTCTGTAACGCGCGGCGGATGTGCGACTTGACGGTACCCAGCGGCAGGCCGCAGCTCTCGGCGATCTCGTCGTGGCTTAAGCCTCTGAAGAATGCCAAGGCCAGCAAGTGCCGCGGTAGCGGTTCCAGTTGCGCCAATGCCGCGTGCAAGATGTGCCCTTGCTGCACGGCGCCGAGCAGATCGGCCGGCCGCTGCGCCGCCGGCGCGGCGAGGGCGGCCAAAGTTTCCTCTTCCAGTTCGGTCTGCTTGCTATCTAATTGCCTCAACGCGTCCAACGCCCGGCTGCGCGCCATCGTCATAACCCAAGCCCTAACCGAACCGCGCGCCGGGTCGAAACGCGGCGCCTGCCGCCAGACCTGCCAGAAGGTATCCTGCGCTACTTCCTCCGCAATTTGCGCCCGGCCGGTAATCCGCAACGCCAATCCGTACACTTGCTCGACCAGACAATCGTAGAGTCGTTCCAGCGCCGACTGGTCTTGATCGACGATGGCGGCAATCCAGCTCTGCAATTGGGCTTCGTCGGCCGGAACCGTGCGCGGTGCCACCGCCGGCTGGTCTTGGTCTGTTTGGTCCCAATCGTTGTCCGCCATCGCTACTTACTCGGTTACGGTAAATACGCGGCGAACGCCGCCATGGATGCAGGACAGGGGAGGATAGGCGCTGAAATTTGCGAACTGGCGGGCATATTCAACCGATGCGGTCGGCAAGTTGGGGTGATCGTTTTCGCCGCTAAGCGAGGCTAAGCCGATTTCTAGGTCACTATAAAGCAGCTTTCGCCGGCCTGGCAAACGCGCCTGATCAACCCGTAAATTCAAACCATTGAAACACGTCGGTTTTTCAAAGAAATCGGCCGTCCGCAACCCACCTCTTTAAGAATTTCCGCCGAAATTTTTTTGCCGCTCTGCATCCGCCGCCTAATTCGCTGCGTATTGAAGATTGCAAGCCAGTCGTTTGGCCGCGTCGCGATCCGCCGACTGAGTTTGCCTATCCCAACCACTCTTTTGCGGAGCAAATCATGAAAAAGACTCTTTGCGCGGCAGCCTTGGCCGCGAGCTTAAGCGCGGCCGGAACGGCCGCCGGCGCCGACTTCGACTTTAGCGGCAGTTTTGCCAACGACAACGACGTATTGCGTTTCAATTTCACGCTCGGCGCCCCCGGCGTCGTCACCTTGTTTACCTCGTCCTGGCTCGGCGGCGGCTTCGATCCGATTGTCAGCGTGTGGGACAGCAGCGGCAACCAATTGGCGGAACAGGACGATGGCTTTCCCGGTGGCAGCCAAGTCTCCAACGGCACGGTTTTCGATTACGGCGAGTTCGACAGCTATCTGGCTGTGAATCTGGCCGCTGGCGACTATCTGGCGACGTTAGCCCAATACGACAATTTCTCGGTCAGCACGACGTTGGCGGACGGCTTCTTGCGCGACGCCGACCCGAATTTCACCGCCGCATTCGGTTGCAGCAACGGCCGTTTCTGCGAAGGCAGCCTATTGGACAGCAACAACAATCCGGTCGAGCCGAACCGCACCGCGGCCTGGGAATTCCACATTGTCAACGTCGATGCCGCGCAGGCGGCCACGGTGCCGGAACCGCCCACCCTGATGCTGCTGGGCTTGTCCGGCCTGTTTTTGCTGGGCGGCCGCTACGCCAAACCCAAAAACGGCCGCCGCTATTTGTGCGGCGAGCCGAGTGCCGGTTCCGAAAAAATTTCCGTTGCCTTGCATCCGCAAAGCGCGCCGGCGCGTATTGCCTGATGCGGAGCTTGTATCCGCATATTGAATCCACAGGAGACCGATTATGAAACCAACCGACTCATTCAGCCGCTGGCCGCTGGCACTGCTGGCCGGCGCCATCATCAATCTGGCCGACATGGCCGTAGCGGACGCGGCCAACCACCGCGAGGCGCCGTTGACGGCGCTGGACAGCAAGGCCGACATCACCGACTGGTACGCCTTCGTCAGCTACGACGATCCGAGCAAAGTGACGATGATACTCAACGTCGATCCGTTGCTGGAGCCCGGCAACGGCCCCAACTACTTTCCGTTCGACCCGGAAATACTCTACGAGATGAAAGTCGATAACGACTTCGACGCCGAAGAAGACCTCACGCTGCAATTTCGCTTTAAAACCGAAAACCGCTTGCCCGGCGTGTTCACCGGTTTCGTCGGTGCCGGTAACGGCATTTTCGCGCCGGCCAATTCGCCGGCGCCGGTGGCGCCGGGCAGTCCGATCGTGCCGCTGGCCATCACGGCGCTGGACGGTCCCGGTTCCGAGGGCCTGGGTCTGCGCCAAAGCTACAGCGTGAGTTTAATCAAAGGCAAGGGCGCCAATCGCCAAGTCATCGACTTGAGCCAACAACAGAAGCTGTATGCGGTGCCGTCCAACGTCGGGCCGCGCACAATGCCGAATTACACCGATCTGGCCCGGCAGGGGATTTACGACTTGGGCGGCGGCGTACGGGTGTTTGCCGGCACGGTGGACGATCCGTTTTACATCGATTTGGGAGCGGCGTTCGATACCTTTAATTTTCGCGGCGGCGCCTTCGGTACTGGGATTCCCGGTGTGTTTTCCGACGGTCAGGCCGCCGACAACGGCAACAATTACGCGCCGGACGACGTGGCCGGCTTTAATGTCAATTCCATTGCCATCGAGCTGCCGATCGCACTCCTGACCCAGGACGGCAAACAACATGCCGCCAGCGATGCGTTGGCCGTGATCGGCACCTATGCCACCACCTCGCGGCCGCGTACCAAGGCCTATGCCGACAAACCGGGCGGCAAACCCAAGTTGGCGAACGCTTACGCTCAGATCCAGCGCATGGGTAACCCGTTGATCAACGAGTTGTTGATCGGCACCGGCGACAAAGACAAATTCAGCATGAGCGATCCCAAAAACGACGCCGCTTTCGCCAATTACCTGCTCGATCCGTTGTTGGCGCGGGTGTTGAATGCCGCCTACGGCGGTGCGTTGCCGATTCCGGCGCCGCCGCGGCTGGACTTGGCGCCGCTGGTATTTTACGCCGCACCGATTTGCCCAGGCTGCTCGGCCGGACAGAGCGGACCCTTGGCCGACCTGTTGCGGCTGAATACCGGCATCGGCCCGACCGTGGCGGCAGCGCGGCAACGCATGGGCTTTCTGGCCGGCGACAATGCCGGTTTCCCGAACGGACGGCGCGTATCTGACGATGTCACCGATATCGCCGCCCAAGCCGTGGCCGGGGTGCTGAACCCGGCGTTCAATACCTTTCCCAACAACCGTGTCGCCGACGGCGTCAACGGCAACGACCGCATCTACCAGGAAACCTTTCCTTACGTCGCCTTTGCCAACAGCGGCCGGCACAGCCGGCACGTCGATCCGGGCGAAGCCGGTTGCGTCAACCCAGTCAGCGGCTTACCCGGCAATTGCCCGAGCAATTGACCCGCGTTATCAACCGCGGAGGCGGCGCGGCCGCCTCCCTTCGCTGTGGAGAATGACGATGTTTAATCGCTGGAGAATGGGATGGATGGTGTTGACTGTGGCGCTGCAGCCTTGTTGGGCCGACGCGTTCGTGCCGGCCGACGCCGGCCAGGTGATCGAGACCTTGCCGGCCCGCGATAGCCATTGGCTGGAACTGCGCGGCTTGCGCCAGCAAGTCGCCGCCCAGCCTCAGGCTTTGGCGCCGGTGCTGCAATTGGCGCGGCGCTATATCGAACTGGGCCGGGCCGAGGCCGATCCGCGTTATTTCGGCTACGCCGAGGCCGCCTTGCAACCATGGTTGACTCGGCAAGCCGCCGACCCGGAAGTCCTTATGTTGCAGGCCACCTTGCTGCAAAACCGGCACGAATTCGCGCCGGCGCTGGCCTTGCTGGAGCGGGCCTTGGCACTGCGGCCGCGCCTGGCCCAGGCCTGGTTGACCCGGGCGGCGATTCTGGAAGTGCAAGGCGACTATGCCGCAGCCGGCCGTAGTTGCCTGCCGCTGGCGAAAACCGCGGCGCCGTTGGTTGGTGCGGTCTGCATCGATTCGGTAATCAGCTTGACCGGCCAAGGTGATGCGGCTTACCGCCAATTGCAACAGGCGTTGGCGAATGCGAACGAAGCGTCGGCAACCGACCGGCAATGGGCATTTACCACCTTAGCCGAAATCGCCGAGCGCAACGGCGACCTGGCCGCGGCCGAGCGCCATTACCGGCAGGCGTTGGCCAGCGCGGAGGCCAACGGCTATCTGCTGGCCGCTTACGCCGACTTTCTGTTGGACCGGCAGCGTTATGCCGAAGTGGTCGAGCTGTTGGCCGACCATACCCGCGCCGATCCGTTGTTGTTGCGGCTAACGCTTGCGGAACGGCATTTGCCGCAGCGGGACGCCGCCGCCCATACCGATGCGTTACAGGCGCGGTTTGCCGCGTTGCGCATGCGCGGCGACAGCCGCCACCAAGCCGACGAGGCCCGGTTTCTGTTGCATCTGCGCAATCAGGCCGGTGCCGCATTCGCGCTGGCCCACGCCAATTGGCAAATCCAACGCGAGCCACGCGACGCCCGGATCTTGATGGAAGCGGCGCTAGCCGCCGGCAAAAGCCGGACCGAGTTGCAGCCGGTGCTGGATTTTCTGGCGCGTACCGGTTTGCAGGATAGCCGCTTACAGCCGTTGATCGCCCAGTTCGGCGGGGAGGGAGTATGAAGAACTGGGCCTTACTCTGCTTATGGTTGTGCTGCTCCGCCCCGGCCATGGCGCATAAAGCCAGCGACAGCTATTTGAGTCTGGACCCGGCCCGCCTGCAAGGCCGCTGGGATATCGCCTTGCGCGACCTGGATTACGCACTGGGCCTGGACGCAAACGGCGACGGCGCGCTTACCTGGGGCGAATTGCGCAACATGAGCGATGCCGTATTCGCTTATGCCATGCAACGGCTGAGCGTTGCCAGTGCCGGCCGGGATTGCGCGTTACAGCCGGGCCAATTGCAGGTCGCTAGCCATAGCGATGGCAACTACGCGGTGCTGAATTTTGCGCTGGCCTGTCCAAACCAGTCCGGGCCGTGGTCGCTGGATTACCGTTTGTTTTTCGATCTGGATGCCCAGCACCGCGGCCTGTTCAGTTGGGCCGGAACCGCCGGCCGGCCGGCTATATTCGGCCCGGACTCGCAGCGGCAGACGTTCGACGTTGCGACCGAACACAGCCTTTGGCAGGTATTGGCGAGTTTTGCCGGGGAGGGTATGCACCACATCCTGATCGGTTACGACCATCTGCTGTTTTTAATCAGTCTGTTGCTGCCGGCCGGACTGGCCTGGGACCGGACCGGCTGGCGCGCGGTCGGCAGTTGGCGCGCGGCTGCGCCGGAGGTCGCCGCCGTCGTCACCGCGTTTACGTTGGCGCATTCTTTAACCTTGAGCCTGACCGCATTGCATGTCATCGCCTTGCCGGCGCGCTGGGTCGAAGCGGCCATCGCCGCATCGGTGGCGTTGGCGGCGCTGAACAATATCTACCCGCTGTTGGCGCGGCGCCGGGCCTGGCTGGCGTTCGGCTTCGGTTTGATCCATGGCATGGGTATCGCCAGCGTGTTATTGGATATCGGCAACGGGAGCAGTTCGCCAATTGCGGCTTTGCTGGGCTTCAACCTCGGCGTCGAGGCCGGACAACTGGTCGTTGTGGCAGTAGCGTTTCCGCTGGTGGTATACGCCGGCCGTTTCGCCGCGTATCCGCGTTCGGCCATGCGCTGGAGTTCGGCGGCGATTGCGGCGTTGGCCTGCATTTGGCTGGCCGAGCGCAGTCTGGAGATCAGTTTGCAGATTTTCTGAGCGGATTCCGCTGTGGTATGAGAATGCTGTTTGGCGCAATCCGCGCCGATGTCTAGGTGAAGTTTTGCGTCCCGGCAAATCCTGAACCGGGCGGCCGAAGGCCGGAGCCGCTAAAGCGCCCCGGCTATCGGCTTGGGAAATAGATTTAACCGTTGCTGGCTTTGAAATGGCCTACCGCTTCCTCGGCGTGTTTGGTGGCCACGTCGGCGTGGTTTTGTTTGCCGTGGGCAATCGATTCTTCCAACGATTTGATGCCGGCCGAGACGTGGCTTTTAGCCGCACCGCTGGCTACGCCTTCGGCTTGTTTGGCGTGATCCAGCGCCTTGCCGGCATGTTCGACCAACTGCTCGGCGTGACCGGACTGGCCGTGAGTCACGGCGTGCTCGGAATGTTTCAACGCTTCCGCCGCATGCTCTTCGGCAAATACGCCGGTGCTGGTTAACAGTAAGGCGCTGATAATCGCGATTTTTTTCATAGGAAATTCCCCCGTTATTGGATTGGTTTGTTTAGAAAGTGAATTCGACACCGGTTACGCAAAGGTTGGCCAAGGCTAATCGAGACATGCGCGGCGCCGTAATGGAATACACAAATTGCGTGCCAGAGCTAATAGTATGATTTTATTGGCGATTTAAATAACAATGCCCGGAATATGTTTTTGCCGGCACAAGTGTTGTTGCAGGGTTGTTGCCGTGGCAGCAGTCGTCGCCGCTTGTACCCACTAGCGCTGCCGCTTATTTGGCCGGCGCCGGCACCGATGTTGCCGGGCCGATGCCGACGATTTGCAGGATGGTGTCTTCGTCCTTGGCGCCGTCGTGGTGGATTTCGTTGCCGTAATGGGTGACAAAGCTGCCGGCCGGTACCGGTTTTAATTCGTCAGGTTTGTATTCGCTGCCGGTGCCGAAGGCGCCGTAATTTGGGGGTCTGCTGTTGCGCAGTCGGGTGGTTAGAAGATATCCGGCACAACTAGTACCTGATGTTGTGAATATTGAATAATCTCTTGATTTATCGATGGCATTTGCCAGTTATGGGCTATCAAGAAATTTCGGACGATTGTTGGGAGCTTGTTGAGCTTTTAGCTGGAACGGTTCATGCGCCTAAAGCCCGGTGGTTCAAAACTGCGAGAGTTCCGAGTCCTATTGAACGGTAGCTTCTATCTCCTCAAAACAGGTTGCCAGCGGGCGTTTTTTCAAAACTAAGCGTTTATAGGCTCAAACTTCAATACGATAAGTCAAGCTTCAATGTTTGGCTTAAGATTTCCCTGTCTGCTCAGATAATTTAACAGCGCTCAATGTAATTCTTCGATCCATTGATAACTTTGTCCCGTAAGAACTGCTCCATTGCTACTGCCGGCATCGGCCTAGCGAAGAAGTAACCTTGAACTTCGTCGCAACCGAGTGTGCGCAGGACATCCAATTGCGCTTTGGTTTCGACGCCTTCGGCAATGACAACCAGCCCGAGGCTATGCCCAAGATTAATGGTAGCGGAAGCGATGGCTTGATCGTCCCGGTTTTCGACCACGTCACGCACAAACGACTGGTCAATTTTTAATCTGTCCAATGGAAAGCGCTTCAGATAAGACAGGCTCGAATACCCGGTTCCGAAGTCATCGACTGCAATCTTCACCCCCATGGCCTTCAACTCATGCAAGACGCCCAGCGTCTTTTCCACATCCTGCACCAGGATACTTTCGGTAATCTCGACTTCCAAACTCGTCGCCGGCATCTCAGTCTCTCGCAGGGTTTTGCTGATCAAACGCAACACATTGTCATGCGAAAACTGGCGTACGGATAGATTGACGGAAATCGGCACGTCGACCAGACCTGTTAACTGCCAAGCTCGATTCTGCCGGCAAGCTTCCTTCAAGACCCATTCGCCTATCGGCACAATAAGGCCGGTTTCTTCGGCAATCGGAATAAATTTGGCCGGCGGGATGAAGCCCGTGTCCGGATGTTGCCAACGGATCAATGCCTCCATGCCGATGACACGGCCATCGGACAGATCGATTTGCGGCTGGTAGTACAACGAAAACTGATTGTTAACGCGTGCCTGCCGCAAGGCGTTTTCCAGCAACAGACGCTCCATCGCGCCGGCGTTCATTTCCGCAGAGAAAAAATGGAATGCATTGCGTCCCGATTCCTTTGCCTTATACATGGCAATGTCGGCATTTTTTAGCAACTCATCGAAACCGCCCCCATCCTTGGGAAAAATGCCGATGCCAATGCTGCAAGTAATCCGTAACGAATGCCCGGCAATGTCATAAGGCTCGGCCAACTCCGCCAACAACTTTCGAGCGACGCGGGCCGCGGTAGAGGCGCCGGCGGACAGAAGCAATAAGAACTCGTCACCGCCGAGGCGGCACACGGTATCCGTATCGCGCACGAGTTGACATAGGCGCTCCGCCATGATCTGTAGCAATTGGTCGCCTACGATATGGCCCAGCGAATCGTTGATGTTCTTGAAACGATCGAGATCGATAAAAAATAAGGCAAGCTCGGTCTGATTCCGTTGCGCCAGGGCTAATGCCTTTTGCGCCTGCTCGCGCATGAGTATTCTGTTCGGAATTCCCGTCAGGGCATCGTAATAGGCCAATTGTTTGATGCGTTGTTCGGCTTCTTTGTGTTGCGTAATGTCGGCCGATATTTTGACATAGTGGGTAACACCGCCGTTATCTGCGCGGACTGACGAGATTGCGGTCAGGGAGGGATAGCTGTCACCACTCTTATGCCGCACCCAAAGCTCGCCTTGCCAATAGCCCAGGCTATTAATGTGTTGCCACATGGTTTCGTAGTGCGCATGGTCATGATGCCCGGATTTGAAAATCCTGACATGTTGCCCTATGGACTCTTCGGCGCTGTAGCCGGTCATTTCCGCAAAAGCCTTATTGACGGCAACAATGTTGAGATTGACGTCGGTGACGACGATGGATTCGTGACTCGAGTCGAAAACGGATGCCAAGAGACGCAAATGTTCCTCGCTGGACTTACGTTCTGATATATCGGAATGCGTGCCGATAAAACGTAAGGGATTTCCGTCTGCATCATGCGCTACCACGGCGCCAATCGCCGAGATCCATTTCCAATCGCCGTCCGCGGTGCGCTTGCGAAATTCGGCGCGGAAATGCTCCCGGTTGCCGGAAATGCAGTCGTTGTAAGCGTTCAACCACGCCTTGCGGTCATCGGGATGAATGTGTTCGAAATAGCTCTCGGCGTCTTCTTCAAAACCTGTCGGTTCATAGCCCAGCATGGCGGCGTATTCAGAATTGTAAGTCCTCTCGCCGGTCTTGATGTTGACATCGTAAATGCCCAATTTGGATGAAGCAATGGCCAAATTGAGGCGCATCTCGCTTTCGCGAACGGCGTTTTCAGCCAATTGACGCTTTTCTTCATGGACGAAACGATCCAGCGCGACAGAAATGTCGATCGTCATATCCGCCAATAAACGAACGATGTCCTCGGTAAAAAAATTCACTTCATTAGCATAAAGCGTCAAAACGCCGATAACCTGTCCCTGCTGTCGTAACGGAAATGAGCCGGCCGAGTGTATGCCGAAAGACTTGGCGGCAGCCCGCCAAGGGGCGGTTCTCGGATCGTGCTGATAGTCGTTGCTGAGCTGGTGGCTGTCTTCGTTTAGCGCCAATCCGCAAGGCCCAGATCCTTCCGGCAGAAGCGGATCGCACGATATCAAAAGGTTATCGACATAGGATGAACTGGGGCCGTATACCGCTACAGGTCGCAAACGCTGCCTCTTTGCGTCGACCAAGCCAATCCAGGCGCACGCCAGCTCGCTGAATTCGACAGCAATGCGGACGATATTGGCAAATAATTCCGTTCTGGATTGAACGCGGACGATGACTTCGTTAGTCTCGGCCAGCGTGGCATATAGCTTGTTGAGCCGTTCAATGCGTTGTTCCGCCTGTTTCCGCTTGCTGATGTCCTGAACGGTACCGAGCGAACGCAGCGGCGTGCCGGCGGCGTCATACTCGGTCAGCCCGCGGGCATGAAGATATTTAATGCGCCCATCGGCCATCAGCAATCGATATTCCAAGTCCAAAATCGTCTTATCCTGCAGTGACTCGGTATAGGCTTGGTTGACAGCCTCCCTGTCATGCGGATGCACGCGCTCCAGAAAATACTGATAGCTCGCGCCGAACGTTTCGGGCGATGTTTCGAAGATGCGGTGTACATCGTCGGACCACATCAGTTGATTGCTGCCGAAACACAGTTCCCAATGCCCGAGTTCGGCCAGTTTCTGAGCTTCGGCCAAACGCGCCTGACTGATGCGCAATGCATCCTCGGTCTGCTTTCTTTCGGTAATGTCTCGCAGAAAGGCCAATAATCGACCGTCCGGTAATTGCCGGGCATTAATCTCGCCCACAAAAATCGAACCATCCTTACGGCGGAAACGCCATTCGCTTTTAACCGCGGCGCCTTCGCCCAAGCGGGCCAGTTCCGGTGTTATACGCAATACTTCCTCGGGAGAGAGCAAGTCTGCGATCGACATTTGCAATATCTCCTCCCGCGAATAACCCAACATTTCACAGCCGGCCGCATTCACATCGAGATAGCCCCCATTGGCATCGGCAGTAAGAATGCCGTCCGATGCCTGTTCTACCAGCGTGCGAAAACGTTGTTCGCTGGCGAGCAATTCCGCATCGCGTTGCTTGCGATCAGTTGTGTCGCGGATATTACTGAAAACCAGTAGGCCATCATCGATCTGCAGCGGACTTAAACTCATCTCGATCGGAAATTCGGTACCGTCCTTCCGTAGACCATACAACTCCATGCTCGCGCCCATGGACCGCACCCGCGGGCTGGCAACATAACCTTGACGATGCCCGGGATGTTGCTCGCGCAAGCGGGCCGGCATGAGTTTTTCGACCGGCTGGTTGAGCAGCTCCTGGCGCGGATAACCGAATATTTTCTCTGTCTGCGAATTGACCAATACGATTTGACCGCCTTCATTGACGACCACCATGGCATCCGGCGCCGATTCCAGCAGGCCTCTGAATTTTCTTTCTGCGGCACGCTGGGCATTGATATCTCTGACCACGACGACGGCTCCGACCAGACCGCCGGAGGTCCCTATCACGGGAGCGGCGCTGTAGTCGATGGGTATGGCTCGTCCATTGCGATCGATTAACAAACAGGCTTCGCTAAAGGTGGCAACGGACTTTGTTTGCAGCACATGAATAAGGGGATTTTCGAATGTGCGCTGAGTGACTTCGTCAACCAGCGTTAAAACGCTTTCGACAGCAGCACCGTGCGCTTCCGAAAGACGCCATCCGGTTAGCTTTTCGGCGACGGGATTCAGGAAACGCAGCCGGGCGTGCTCATCGGTGACGATAACGCCGTCGCTAATGCTGGCCAATATGGTCGCATAGGTAATCTGGCTGTCCTGGAGTAGCTTCTCCACACTGTGGCGATGCAGCGCCATGGGGATGGAGGCCATTAGCTCTCGTTCTTGGAACGGTTTAAGTATGTAGCCGAATTGCGCGATGTTTTTAGCACGATGCAGAGTGGCATGATCGGCGTGCGCCGTCACATAGACCACAGGAATATGTAGCTGCCGATAAATGCGTTCCGCGGTTTCAATGCCATCCATCTCGCCTTTGAGCTGGATGTCCATTAACACCAGATCAGGCCGGGTTTGTTCGGCGATACTGATGGCCGTAGGCCCGGTGTCCGCAATACCGGCGACCTGATAACCCAAGCGTTGTAATCGATCTTGCATTTCCTCGGCGATAAGGGCTTCGTCCTCGACGATTAAAATGCGTTTACCCAAAGTCTGATTATTGTCTGTCATTATGATGATGATCCAATCGCACGGTAAGTCGTGCTTCCGTTCCTGGGTGCGTGGCTGCAAATTCGAAGTGCCCGCCCACTTGGCGAGTCAAAGACCGAATCAGGCGTAGTCCCAGCGACGGACAGGTCTCGATATTGAGCCCGGTAGGTAACCCGATACCATTATCGCTCACAAGCAACCTGAATACCCGATCGTTATCGGTAAAGCGTAAGCCTAATCTGATCATACCCTGTTGCCCGTTCGGGAAGGCATGCTTGATGGCGTTGGTCAGCAATTCGTTCAAGATCAAGCCGCATGGCACCGCCAAATCTATGCCGATTAGAAGGGTATCCATGTCTGTCGTTAATTGAATCTGGTTGGTGGTTAGTCCATAGGTATGAATCAATTGTTCACTAAGATTACGTGCATACTCGGCAAAATTGACCGCCGCGAAATTTTCCGAACCGTAGAGGCTTTCATGCACCAAAGCCATCGAACGCACCCTGTCCTGACATTCCTGCAAAATTTTCAGCATCAGTTCGTCAGTCGTGTAGGTCGACTGCAGGTAAAACAGACTGGAAATCACGGCCAAGTTGTTCTTGACGCGATGATGCACCTCCTTAAGCAGCACTTCTTTTTCCCGAAGAGACTCCAGAATCTTTTTCTCCGCTTGCGTGCGCTCGCTAATATCCCGAATGGCGCTGGATATCAAAACGCCTTCTTCGGTTTCTAACGGGCTCAGACTGATCTCGATCGGAAATTCCGAGCCATCCTTCCGCAAGCCGTACAGTTCCAAGCCAACGCCCATCGGACGGACCCTGGGATTTGCAAAATAACCCTTGCGATGGCCTGGATGATGCTCGCGCATTCGTTGGGGCATGAGTGTTTCAACCGGTTTCCCCAGCAGCTCATCGCGCGGGTAGCCGAACATTTTTTCTGTCTGCGAATTCACCAATACGATTTGGCCATTGCCATTGACGATCACCATGGCATCCGGGGCCGACTCGAGCAAACCCCGGAATTTTTTCTCGGCGCGCCGGCGTCCGGTGATGTCGGCAACGATCTTAGACGCGCCGATGACATTACCGTCGGCGTCTTTTACCGGCGACATGGTCAGCCATACTTCGATCAACGTACCGTCCTTACGTTGTCTGACGCTTTCGTAAGGCTCGACACGCGCGTCATTGCGGATCAAATTTAAGATGCGAGATTCTTCCTCTAAGCGATCCGGCGGGATCAGCATCTTGATGTTCTGTCCAATCACCTCGTCAGATCGGTAGCCAAATAGGCGTTCTGCGGCGGGATTCCAACTCAAAATCGTACCATCCAGCTTTTTGCCGATGATGGCATCGGTTGCCGATTCCACAATGGCGGCAAGACGCGAACGCTCGTTTTCAGCGCTCCTGCGCCTGCTAATATCGCGAATGGCGCTGGATATCAAAACACCTTCTTCGGTCTCTAACGGGCTCAGACTGATCTCGATCGGAAATTCCGAGCCATCCTTCCGCAAACCGTACAATTCCAAGCCAGCGCCCATCGGACGGACCCTAGGGCCTGCAAAATAACCATTGCGATGGTCTGAATGATGCGAACGAAAGCGTTTCGGCATCAGTGTTTCAACCGGTTTCCCCAGCAGCTCGTCGCGCCGGTAGCCGAACATTATTTCTGTCTGTGAATTCACCAATACAATTTGGCCATTGGCATCGACGATCACCATGGCATCCGGGGCCGACTCGAGCAAACCACGAAACTTCTTTTCCGCACGATGCCGCTCAGTAATGTCACGGACCACACATAAAACGGCGCTTTCTGCTTCGGCTCCGATAGGACTGAGCATGATGTCGACCGGAAATTCGCTGTTATCCTTGCGACGACCGAATAACTCCAGTCCAGCCCCCATGGGACGCGATCTGGGATTTTTAAAGTAGTCTGAACGGTGTTTTACATGGTGGGAGGAGAACTGACTGGGGATCAGGATTTCGATTTCCTTACCAACCAGTTCATCGCGGTCGTAGCCAAACATCCGTTCCGCTTGCTCGTTTACCACCGAAATACTCCCAAATTTATTAATAACCAATAAACCATCGGGAGTAGACTCAAAAATGCGTTTATAGGGGTCCATAGTACGAATAGGCGTGTTAAATGACTGATGATAGGCAAGCCAAAAGCCCGAAATTGGGCATCGGCTTAGTCCTGACGGACGCTCAAAAATAGCAGGTCTTTCACTTAATCGGTTGTTCAATTTTTCGGCAACGCTTCATCTATGATTTAAAACCTGCTGTTCGAACCACTGGTTGCCCTCTTTCTTGAATGTCGCAAAATGGCCTGGGCGAACCAAAAAGGACGCAAGATCGCGTGCCGAAAAGCCGCCATTCTCTGAACTTTAGGATGGAAAATTTCGCCAGCATCCTCAGCGGCAGCTATTGGCCGATCGCGTCGATAACGCCGGGTCGTCGACTTTAACCCGCAGGAACGCAACGCCTACCTGGTTTAGCTTTTGCCACTATGACGGAACGCTACATACAAGCCATCGCTTCAGCCGGCTTGACGAGTACCCGATTCGAAACGCCTGGTTGCCGACCCAGGGCGAAATCCGTTCCCGCCCCCTGGGAAATCAGGGGCAAATCGGCGGACCTGGATAAAATTGAAGTGTTTTTCTTCGCGTTGGAATATCAAAAACAGACTTGTTCAGGGTTTTCTTAACTTGACGGCATTGCGGCTAGGAAGGGCTTTAACCGGCATGGATGACGGATGGGGGTGTGTCGGAGGTGAATGTTTTTAAAGGCTATGTTCGCGTTACTAGTTGAATGAGATCGAAGCCGTCATCCCGGCATGGATTGCCGGGATCCATGGCACAAGGATGTGTTGAAACTTTGCCGTCCGTGGCTTCTGGGCCCCGGCAATCCACTTGTGCCCTTTGGGTATGCCGGGGCGACGTCAACTACTAACGCGAACATAGCCTTTTTAAAACTGAGGTGCGTGGGTAACGTTTTCGTTCCCACGCAATGTCTTGGCAGCAGTCTTTCTTGTTTAGCGGGCGGCTTTGGTGATGCCGATGGCGTTGCGCAAATCGGCCAGCGTTACTACCCGTGGCCCGTGCAATGCGGCAATCTGCTTCACATCCAATTTCAGTTTTTGAATGTTCTGGTATAGATTCACCGAATACGGATTAGGCGAACTTGGTGCCGGTGCGTTGGCGGCTAGCGGTGTGTACGCGTCAGCCTCGACCAGAATTTTTTCCTTGGGCAAATACACCGCAATAAAGGCATCGTTATGGCTGTTATCGGCTAGCGAATGGATCTCGATGCTGCGTTTGCCGTCGCTCAATACTTTTTTACCGGTAAAACTCTCGAACTTCGCGGCTTTTTTCGACGCTTCCAGCCGATCCGGGTTGATCGAATGCGGATTGCTCCAAATTTGTTGGTAATAGCTTTGGTTGGGGTCGTGGGTGACTATGGTCGCGCCGGCATCGACGAAGGTCCGTAAGCCGCCGGAATGATCGAAGTGGGCGTGAGTATTGACCAAATACTTGATCGGTTTGTTGGGGACGGTCTCTTTCAGTTTTTCGATCAGCGCCAACGAGCGTTCTTCATTCAGCGGCGCTTCCACCAAAACGATGTGGTCTTTCTGCTCGATCGCCACGCTATGGTGCGTGCCGCCGGTCAGGTAGTAAACGCCGTCGGCCAATTTGTTGGCCGCTACGACGACAGAGGGCTTTTTGGAAGCTTCGGCGGGAATAGGTAGCTCAACCGGCAGGTTGGCTTTGACGCTGTTGACATTGATGTCCAGCACCGGAAAACCGCCGGCCAGGCGGACGATGTGGCGGGGGAACTCGGCGCCGTCGAAGGCTTTGTAATCGCTGAAGCGAGTTTCGACCAAGGTGTCGCCCAACACCGGATTATCGATCCAGGTTTTGACGTTGGTCAGTTGGTGTTCGGCATTCAGCGTGCCGACATAGCGATATTTTCTGTCAACCGTAAAGCTGACTTCGGTAATGTCCCCTTTGGTTTCCGTTTTGGCTTGATACTTCTGCGCTGCACGTAAAAAGCCCTGCGGTGTGGCCCAAATTTCCGCCGCGCGTTCTGCGCTTGCCGCCGGTTGCGGCGTGACCGTTGGCGTAGTGGCATTGGCCGCCGGCGGCGCCAGATTCCAGGCCACGTTACCGCTAATGTATTGATCGACTTTTTGCTCGGTCGGCACCGGCCGATTGCGGCCGGCTTCTATCTCCTGCAAACGGCTGATTTGTACCCGCGCGCTGGCCGTTTCGTAATTGATGTCAGCGGTATAGCTTTTTACCGCAAACGGCGGCCAGGGCAGATCGGGACTAGGTGCTTGGCCAAACTGGTACCAGCGGCCGGTGCCGCTGAATTCGATGGATTTGATGCTATCGACGCCGACGGCATCCGCTGCCTGCTTGACGGCGTTCTGATGCAGAGAACTGCAACTGACGGTGGTTAGCGCCAGGGTAAAACCGGCGGCGGTGAATAGAGGGTTGCGCATGTTGGCTCCTGAATAGTCAAAACGGCTGCCGCTGGATGTTTCCTGCCAACGAGCAGCCAAATTTAAAATTGAGAAAGCTAAGTAGTGCAAACCTCGTGCCCGGGCAGGATTTATCCGGGTATTTGCCGCTGGTGCCAGTGAGGCTGGCGAATCAGGCTATGCAAACCCGGTCAGGGTTAAACCCCTGTTTGTTGGCCAATCGGCAGAAATTGCTGTTGCGCTGTTGCTGGGAACGCAGGTTTGCGCCGACAAGCTGGGGAAGGTGCTGCCGGGATGCCGGGCCGCTTGGGCGAGTTATTTTTCAGGTCGCCAGGGGGATGGACTATCTTCTCGATTCAAACAAAAAACCCGCCGGCGGCGGGTTTGAGGTGGTTACACTTCGGCGCTGCTTAGCCACAAATCGTGCTTGTTACACAGGCTCAACGCGTATAGGGTGCCGCTGTAATTATCCAGGCTAAACGTTGAAACCGGCACCGTATCCTTGGTGGGATCGAAAAAGTGTTCGGCCAGGAATTTGTAATCCTTGTCCAGCAACACATGCTTGACGATGTAATGTTCGTAGCCTTTCAATTCGTGCGGCGTCGTGACTTTGACGTTGGTTTTGCCGCCGTCTTTGCTGGCTTCGATGACCGGCAAATGCGTGGCGGCTTTACCGTTCCAGCGGCCTTGCGAGTCTTTGGTATAAAACACCTCGCCGGGCGGGGTCGGTAGCTTGCCGGCTTCGGCGTTAACGACGGCCGGAATGGCCAGGCCGGCTACCGCGCCGGCGGCGCTGAGTTTGATAAAATCGCGACGTTCCATAGTGATCTCCTGATAGCGTGTGGGTGGTTTTGGGTGAGCAGTTTCCTGCGCAGCGATAAATGATAAATCTGTCGGGTTACAGTATTAATCGGCTGTCACTATTCAGCTTCGGCCAAAAATAGCTGGTTTACGGCCTCTCCCGCAATGAGGTTGTCGTTAAGTTAAGCCAGTCTCCCCCTTTGGAAAAGGGGGATCGAGGGGGATTTATTTGAAAAATCTCCCCCGCCCCCTCTTTTTCAAAGAGGGGAGTGAAAATCGAACCGCTTAACTTAACGGCATTGGGGGCAGGGTGAGGGGAATCGACATTGGGTATTGTCCTTGTTTTTAGTTCTCCTCACCCCAGCCCTCTCCATCATACCCATAGGGCATAAAGGAGAGGGAGACATCGGCTGAGCGTCAACCGGTTTTCTTCGCTTGGTTGGGTTTTTCCGCGGTTTTTGGCGTCGCTTCGACTATGCCGACGGTTTCGCCTTCGACCAACAAATCGGACGGACTGGCGACCAACACATCGCTGGCTGTTATACCTTCGACAATTTCCACTTCCTTGCCAAAATCCCGCCCCAGTTTTACCGGTTTGAAGCTGACTTTTTTATCCTCGCCAACCACCACCACGTGAACGCCGGCTTGGTCGATCACCAGCGTATTAGCCGGGGCCAGCAAGGCCGGGGTTTTGGTGGGCACGTTGATACTGATTTCGACGTAACTGCCCGGTAACAGTTTGGCATCGTTATTGGCCAGCACGATTTCCGCCTGGCGGCTGCGGGTTTCCGTATCCAGCGCGCCTGCCACCCGTTCGACGCGGGCGGTCAGCGGTTTGCCGTCTTTCTTGTCGGGCAGTCTGACGCTGACGTCCTGGCCGGTTTTGATTTCGTCGGCGTAAGCCTGCGGCACCCAGACATTCAGGCGCAACGGGTCGGTTTGGGTCAGCGCGAATAATTCCTGGGTGCCGGCATTGATCAACGCGCCAACGTCCACGGCACGACGGGTAATGACGCCGTTGAAAGGCGCGTGCACCCGCCGATAGCCTTCGATGTTTTCCAGACGTTTGACGTTGGCTACGGCGGATGCAACATCGGCTTCGGCTTGCAGGAAGGCGGCGCGTTTTTCCTCAAACTCTTGCAACGGGGCGCCATCGGTTTCGTTGAGCTGGCTCCAGCGTTGCAACGTGGTGCGCGCCAGCTCTGCCTTGGCTCTGACTTGAGCCAGCGTGGCCCGGCCTTGCGCCAGCTCGTGTTCCAGTTCCGGCACGTCGATTTCCGCCAGCAAGTCGCCTTGCTTGACGGAGTCGCCGATGGTCTTGTGCCACTTTTTTAAATAGCCGTTGCTGCGGGCGAAGATTTGGGTTTCGGTGTAGCCGCGCAACGTGGCGGGTAACACCAGTTTGCGCGCATTCTCGCCAAGGCGCGGGTGGGCGGTGATGACGTTGCGTTGCAAGGCGGCGGCGGTGGTTTCCTGCAATTGCTGGTCGTGGCGTTGATTGGCGGCCAGCCGTAATGCGGCGCCGGACAACAACAGGCCCAGTATCACCAGGCTGGTACGCTTGGTCAGGCGCAAGGTGGCTCCGGGGTTATCGTTTTTGGGTAATTCAAAAGCATGGCTGGTCTGGGTTTTCATAAATAATTTTAGGCAACTGAAAAAACGGGATGAGGGCGGCGTTGTTCCAGCCAGCGATGAACGCCGGCAAAGACCAACGGCACGAATAACAAGGTGGAAACGGTGGCAAAAGCCAGGCCGCCGATCACGGCCCGGCCCAGCGGCGCGTTTTGTTCGGCGCCTTCGCCCCAGCCGATCGCCATCGGCAGCATGCCGACGATCATCGCAAAGGCGGTCATCAATACCGGCCGTAACCGGGTGGCGGCGGCCTCAAGCGCGGCGGTGGCCGCTGGCACGCCGTCGGTGATGCGGGCTCTGGCAAACGACACCAACAAAATACTGTTGGCGGTAACCACGCCCATCGCCATGATGCTGCCGGTCAATGCCGGAATACTGAGCGTGGTGCCGGTCAGGAACAGGGTCCAGGCGATGCCGGCCAGCGCGGCGGGCAGGGCGCTGACGATGATTGCCGGATCCAGCCAGGACTGAAAATTGACTACCAACAGTAGGTACAACAGCACGATGGCCACCGCCAGGCCGGACGCCAGGCCGGTGAAGGAGCTATCCAGGGTTTGCAACTGGCCGCGCACGTTCAAATCCACACCACGCGGCAACTTGCCGCGCAGGTCTTGGACGATGGCCTCGATCTCGCGGCCGACCGAGCCAAGGTCGCGGTCTTCGACGTTGGCGTAAATGTCCAGCACGTTATAGGCGTTGTAGTGGGTCACGGCAGCCGGTAGCACCGTACGCTTCAACGACACCAGATTGCCGAGTAATTGCGGTTTGTCGCCGCTGCCGCTGACCGGGATGCGCATTAACGCGTCGAGATTGTCCAGATCCAGCGAATTGCCCATTACCCCGATATTGACTGAGTTGCCGTTGGCCGGATTCAGCCAGAACTGCGGGGCTGTTTGCATGCTGCCGCTCAAGGTCAACAACAAATTCTGCGCCACGTCGCGGGCCGACAAGCCCATTTGCTGGAGCTGCTGGCGATTCATCTCCAACTCCAGTGCCGGTTTATTCATGCGCTGATAGATATGGGCATCGACGATGCCGTGAATTTGTTGTAGCCGATGCTCGAAAGCCAATACTTGCGGCAGTACTTCCTCCGGCTTGCCGCCGATGAACTGAATGTCTATCGGCGCCGGCACGCCGAAATTCAGGGTTTGACTGACCTGGTCGGCCGGCTGAAAGAAAAACTCCAGGGTCGGAAACTGTTTGGGCAAGGTCGCGCGCAGAGCCTTGATGTATTCGACGCTGGGCCTATGCTCGCCGGGGCGCAATGAAATCATGATCTCGCTATCGGCGGTATCCATCGTCCCGGAATTACCGAACAGCGTGTTGCGGGTGCTGTAAGGGCCGCCGATGATATCGAGCAAGTCGGCGATTTCGTCCTTGGGAATAATTTGACGGATAACGGCTTCGACCGCGTCGATCTGCTGCGGCATCTCTTCGATACGCGTGCCGGACGGCGCGCGCACGTGCAGGCGAATCTGGCCGGCATCCACCGCCGGAAACAAGTCTTGGCCCAGCAAAGGCACCAGGCCCAGCGACGCCAAGCAAAAACCGAGTATCGCCGAGCCGTAGCGCAATTTGTGTTTTAACAGGTGGCTGACCAGCACCACATAATGGCCGCGAAACCGCTCGAAACCGGCCTCGAAAGCCCGGTGCAGACGTTGAAAACCGCGGGCCAAAGCATTGCCCGGCGCTTCATTAAGATGGCCGTGGTGGCCGGACATGACATATAACACCAACGTCGGCACCAAGGTGCGTGACAAAATGTACGAAGCCAGCATCGCAAACACCACCGCTTCGGCCATCGGCACGAACAGGCTGCGAGCCACGCCGGTCAGGAAGAACATCGGCACAAACACTATGCAGATGCACAGCGTCGAAACCAGCGCCGGCATCGCAATTTCCGCCGCGCCGTCCAGAATCGCCTGATGCGGATTCTTGCCCAGCAGCATTTGCCGCTCGATGTTCTCGATTTCGACGGTGGCATCATCCACCAAAATCCCCACCGCCAAAGCCAGGCCGCCCATCGTCATTAAATTGATAGTTTCGCCGAGCAGATACAGCGCAATCACCGACACCATGATCGACAACGGAATCGACACCGCGATGATGCTGGTGGTACGCCAATTGCCCAAGAACAGCAGCAGCATCGCCGCGGTTAAGCCGGCGGCGATTAGCGCTTCGTGCAACACGTTGCCGATGGCGGCTTTGACGAATAGCGATTGGTCGAACATCAAACGCATGTTGATGCCTTCCGGCATCAGGCTCAGCATGCGCGGTATCGTGTTCTTCACGTGCTCGACCACTTCCAGCGTCGAGGTGCGGCCGATCTTGAAGATTGAGGTCAAAATGCCACGTTCGCCGTTCTGGCGGGCGATGGTGGTGGTTGGTGCCGGGCCATCGCGCACCGTGGCCACATCGCGGACCAGCGTGGTGGCGCCGTCGACGGTGCGCACCGGCAAGTCGGCCAGACGCGGAATCGCCGCTACCGCACCGTTCAAGGTCACGTCGAACTCGTTGCTGCCGACTTTGACGCTGCCGGTGGGCAGGATCAGGTTTTGTTCGGCCAGAGCATTGCTCAAGTCAGACGGCGACAGGCCGCGCGCGATCAAGGCCGGAGCGTTGACGTCCAGGGTGATTTGCCGGCTTTTGGCGCCGAACGGATTGGTCATCGCCAAGCCGCGCTTGGATTGCAGTTCGGTGCGGACGATGTTGTTAACGTAATCGTTGACCTCGGTTTCCGCTACCGAGGCGCTGGAAATACCCAACTGCACCAGCGGCAGGTCGGCGGCCGAATATTGAATCACCTGCGGCGGCATGGTCCCGGCCGGCAATGAACGGTACACCGAATTGCTGCTGGACATGACTTGGGCAATCGCCGTGCGGATATCGGTGCCGGGATGAAAAAACACCTTAATCACCGCCGCGCCGGGAAAGGTGAACGATTCGCTGTGCTCGATGCCGTCGATCAAGCTCATGCTGCGTTCGACGTTGGCGGTCAGCCGGTCGGCAATTTCCTTGGGCGTCATGCCTTTGTAATCCCACAGCATCGCCACCACCGGCACGTCGATAGTCGGGAAGATATCGGTCGGCATTTTGCGCAGCACGTAAGGCGTGGACAAAATGATAAGCAAGGCCGCGACCACAAAGGTATACGGCCGGCGCAGGGCGATTTGGACAATCCACATGGCGTTTTGGGGAATTCGATAGCGTGACGTGCCTTGCCTGGCAGGCCTCGCCGTATTTCAACCCGCCGATGCGCCATTCAAGACCACAAATGCGCTTAAATCAGCAAGTAGTAAGCCAGTTTTATGCGGGCGCTTTTTGGCGTGCGTCCGGCGGGCGGTTTCCGGTGGTGGCCGCTAGTAGCGGCGATTATGTCCGGGGTTAAATTGATTTTAGTGTTGGGTGGTGTGCTGGAAATGGGGCAGGTGCGAAGCAGTTGTTGATGCTGTATCAGCAGTTGTTTTCGTTGGTGGAGGGGTGAATCGATTGGATTCGGGAGGAGCTTAGCAGGTTGGTGAAAAACCATATTCTGTCCACTAATTCAGCTGGAGAAGGTCTTATTTAGTATTAAATTCAGCCTGGAGGCACTAAATATAGGCGCGATTGGTTGTAAAAAAGAGTTTTTCACCAACCTGTTAGCACTGTGATGGACAAAGATCACGACGGCGGGAAGTTTTGGACTGTCGCAAGCGACCCCAAGCCGTCAAAGAAAATTGAATTTGCATGGACAATAAATGGCAATAAGCTGGGCGGATTCAAAACCGAAGTGCAACACCTCGATATTAATGAATGAGATTTGACTGTTGGGAGCTGTTGAGCAGCAATTCCCTGTAAACAGCGAGCGGACAGCGTACCCCAAGACCTTTTCGGGGGCGAGCGTTAATTTGATCGGCAATCGCATCGAGTTGCTGCTGGGTGTAGCCTGACAGATCGGTACCCTTGGGCAAATACTGACGAACCAGGCCATTGATGTTTTCATTAGAGCCGCGCTGCCAAGGACTGTGAGGATCGCAGAAGTACACGGCAATACCGGTATTGACCGAAAGCTGCTTGTGCAAAGCCATCTCGCGGCCTTGATCATAGGTCATGCTGAGCCGCATGGGTTGAGCAATGCTATTGAGCTTATCGGTAAAGGCTTGCAGCACGTTGGCGGCACTGGCAGGTTGCGGATGGGGGAGCTTGATCAGCATCAGTAACCGACTGGTCCGCTCGACCAAGGTGCCGACGGCACTGGCATTGCCCGCGCCTTTGATGAGATCGCCTTCCCAGTGACCTGGAAACTGGCGGTCTTCGATTTCAGGGGGGCGCAGGTGAATGCTGAGCATGTCCGGTATCTGGCCTCGACGGTCTTGCCCCTTGCTGCGCGGCACCCGTTTGTTTTTAGCCTGGCGCAGGCAGGCAATCAGCTCGCGCTTTAATTCGCCGACCGGTTGGGCGTAGATGCAGGTGTAAATGGTTTCGTGTGACACGCGATACTCATACCCAAAGGGCACAAGTGGCCTTTGGGATAAAGCGCGGCCTGCGCCAGAGCAATTTGCTTGGGTGACCAGCCTTGCCGAAGGAAGTGCAGAACAACGCCAAACAACACGCTATCGGCATGCAGTTTCGGTCGTGGTCGTGATTGACGCCGTCGATGCTGGCTGGCTTGTTGCGCCTGGATACTGCCGTATTGATCGTTCGTGCTATTACGCCGCAGTTCTCGACTTATGGTACTGGCGGGGCGTTGCAGAATCCGCGCAATGGCGCGAATGCTCAGGTTTTGTTGTTTCAGACTGCTGATCGTGACTCGATCTTCAGGCTGAAGCTGTTGATAGCGTTTTGAGGGGGTTTCCATGTGCATAACCTTACCGGCATTTTGGGTGTTGCACTTCGGTTTTGAATCCGCCCTGTTATTCAAGATTTGGGTGTGCGATTAGCTTGCATAAGCGCTGTTACAAAGTCAACATATCCTTCGATTAGAGTATAGCTAATTTGATCTACATAGTCGTCCCTGAAAAAGCCGAAATTGTTCAGAGACGACCGCTCTCATGCGAACGATAAAAAATGCTCGACTGATGAAGTCATCCCAAGTCGTGACAGTAGCGCCCAAAAACGAGACCAAAAAATCCTCAACCGCCTGAGGATCAAACGGATGTTATGGCCGGCACCGCACAGGATGGCATGCAACGCATCGCCCAGTTCGCCTTTCAGGTAGTTGCGCCCCAATAATCCGTCGTTCTTCAGGTGGCCGATGATCGGTTCGATAGCGTTGCGACGTTTGAGTGCGCGTTTGAGTCGTCGTGTATCCACGCCGCGTTTTTGCCGGGCTTTGTAAATCGTGACCCCGGGCAGCTCGACGCCACGATAACCCAAGTCGACAAACGCTTCTTTGGCGCGCGTACCGCTCAGTATTTCTGCCTGTTCCAGACAGGATTCCAGGGTGTGTCCATCATAGGGATTACCAGGAAAGCTACGAGCGCCCAGTACGAAATTGCTTTTATTGGTAACCGTGATACCCACTTTGACGCCGAATTCATATTTCTTGTGGACTTTGCCTTTGGCAATGCATTCCACTTCCGGGGCGTGAAAACTGTACAGTTTGTTTTTATCCTGGGGTTGCTGATTCAGAATCCGTTGGGTCTTCTCCAGGGTCTCTTTGAACGCACCTTTGACGGCGTCGGATTGATTGTCCAATTGACGTTCAATATCTCGATACACTCGGCCGACCAAAGTCTTTAACTGCTTGAGCATTTTGCGTTTGCGCTTCATTTGCTTGGCATGACTGTACCGGTTCGCCATTAGCAGCAAATACGGAGCTTTACGGTTGTAGTTCTGCCGTAGCGAAATCTCATGCTGCTCAGCCAAGCGGACCAGGTGCTGGCGACAGCGTTCGTACAACTTCCCATCGGTCGGATACGTGATGGCTTTCTCTTGCACCGTGCTATCGACCGTCACCGATTCAAAATCCTGCTTGTTCACGGTCTTGCTGTCTACGCCAGCCTGAATCGTCACCGATAACATCCATTCACAACCGGCTTCGCCAATCCGTTTCCGCCAATAGGTCAGTGATGTGGGGTGGCAAGGCATCTGGTGTTGGAAATACGCTTCGCCGCAAAAGTATTGCCAGTACGGATTTTCCAGCCATTGCGCGACCACCGCTTCATCGGAACGTGCGAAGGCATGTTTGAGGTAATGAAGTCCCGCTATCAGTCGCGTGGGCAAGGCAGGCGCACCTTGATTCTCGGTAAAGAACTCGCCAAAGGCACCATCCAGGACTTTCCAATCGATCAGATTAGCCAGTTGGTAAAGCTCGTGTTTTGGGTTTAACAGGTCGGCTAGCGGTGTGTTGAATAGATCGATTTGACCACTCGTTTCTTGGGATTTTGGCTTCATTTTGAATAAAAATTTGCAAGAAATTAATAGCTATTTTACCCCTTTCTTGCAATTATTGCCCGCCTCTTAATTAGATTACTTATTTTATTTCAATGTGTTAGTGGAAATTTTAGGGCTTTTCAGGGGCGACTACATAGGCTGTTGAAGAAATATTGTACTGATCATAATATGATATAGGTTAATTCAGCAGTATCATTGGTACTTTAATAATCACAAGGGATTATAAAAACTATGGCAATACAGGCAGTACATAAAGATATTCGAAGCATGATAATGGGGGATTTGACGCAGTTTCATATACCTATCTATCAGCGTAGATATACTTGGGAGTCAAACAAACAAGTAGAAAAACTAATAAGTGATTTACTTGAATTCGATGTTGAACATAAAGACAACTTACGCACGGATTATTACATTGGCAATGTGATCGTAAAAAATCAAACGCGTGCAATGATGACTGAGCGCGTGGTCATTGATGGCCAACAGAGGATAACAACGACTATTTTGCTCCTATGTGCAATACGTGATATTTACTTAAATAAAATAAAATCTGATGTTGCAAAACAAGCTGCGCGAAATATCACAAAATCGCTCTATTCAGAAGAGGATGGCGACATAAAACTTAAGCTTAATAACATGGAGCATCAATGTACATTAACAACTTTATTAAAAGGGGCCTTAGAAACAATCACTCCGGTGGACAAAAAAACCAACTACTGGAAAAACTACTTGTATATATATAAAAAGTTGGAGTCAATGGATGCGGAGCAATTTGACAGATTTGTTAATATCCTAGAAAGGGTTAAGGTTGTAATAATCTTCTTTGATGATGATCAAGATGAAAACTCTGTATTTGAATCTATAAACTCACTTGGAAAGCCACTTTCAGGATCTGATCTAATCAAAAACTTCATCTTTACATTTAAAAACTTCCCGTGCAGCCACTCCGATGAAAACTATCTAACTGAACTATACACGAAAAACTTTGAGTCACTTTTTTCACATGAAAAGGATATAGAAAAAGAATTAGAGTCATTTTACAGAGAATATATAGCAATAAAAACACAAACGCTGGTAAACAAAGACCCTAAAATCATTTATTATTCATTCAAGAAAATGACCGGTGAGATTGATAGCTTTAATGAATGCAAAGATTTAGTAATTGATTTAATAAAGTGGGCTCTTATATATCAGACTCTTAGAACAGGTGCTCACAAAGATATCGATAAAAATCATTCAGAATATTTACGAGCATCATTCTTTACATATGCAACTCTTCTCATGGATATTGTAGATAAGAGTTCTCATGTGGAAAATAATGAGTTGATCATTGATAATAAGCAAAGAATCAATGATGCGCTTAGAAAAGTTGTTATCTACGACGTATGTAGAATGTTGGCGGGTTATCCGGAGAAACAAATCACAAGGCTAATTCCAACAATAACCAAGAAACTTGAGAAGCAAAATGAAAATTATTTTGTTGATTATGCGGAATCATTTGAGAGACTAGTAACTTCGACAGCAGAAGGTTATAAACAGCCTAGCATATCTGCGCTAAAGAGGAGTGTGGTCAATGTTGATTTATACAATAGAGTAAAGAAAAAAGTATTACGATTTTTCATATTGTTGGAAAACTCTGGAAAAAATGAGTATATCTCATTTGAAAATGATTTAAAAAACTGTCAAATTGAGCACATTATGCCTCAGTCATTAACTGGAGATTGGGGTTATATTTCAGAAGATGTCCATGAGAAACTACTTCACACCCTTGGAAATCTTTCAATAACATTTGACAATCAAGAACTAAGTAATAAGCCATTTTTTGAAAAGAAGAAAATTCTTGAGTCAAAATCACGTATAACCATTAACAAGCTATTACTTGATTATGAAACTTTCGACGAATCAGCAATCTGTGCCCGATCACTGAAAATACTAGAAATGTTTCTTAAAATTTATGGGATATATAATAAGTCAGAATTCAATAAGGAAGAAAATAGTGTTGATTGGCATGAAAACGATATATTCGGAGATGACTTTTCGAGTATCAGAGTCAGCTTGAGCACAAATAGAGGAATTTTAGCATACGCAAAATTTGTTCAAAGAAACAAATTTATTGTTGAAGAGGGATCGACTGCTTCAGCTAATATACAACCAAGTCTTCAAGAAGCTTTAATATTAAAAAGAGAAGAGCTGATAGCGAAAGGAGTTATGATTCCAGATGGAGACTTTCTAGTATTCACAAAAGATTATGAGTTTACCAGTCCGTCGCAAGCAGCTGGAATTATAAAAGGTATTTCATCAAATGGTAAAAATGATTGGAAAGATCATTTAGGCGCTTCATTAAACGAACTTGGTTATTGAATGACACATGCCGTTACTCAGCTAGAAGGCAGCTGTTGAATCAACAGCTGCCTTTGGTAACTGAAGTGCAGTCGTCAGCTTCTGGCCGTAGTTTCGCAATCATAAGGTTAATTCCCTTGCCAACTACCTGACTTTTTACTGGAGCAGGATATTTTCAGAAATCGGCTTCATGGGGGGTAAGCTATTGAAATTAAATAGCTCGCACAGCCTGGTGGAAAAACTTGGACGCCCATTTTGAGCAAAAATTGGAAATTTACGCGTCGGTTAACGTTGCGATACTGCTTAGTAGATCGCACATTGACTGCGAATGCTGTCAGCATGTGCCATCAGATCATTAAATGCCTGAACGCTATCTCGATGGTAGGGATGTCTATGATTATGTAGCTTAGTAGGGTACGCAATGCGTACCTTCTGGCTTTCGCCACCATGACGGCCTTTTAATGGTACGCGATGCGTACCCTACGTCTGGATTATTAGACAAATCAGATAATTGACTGGACACAGATGGTTTGCCGCCATTGGTTGGCGTGTATTCTATGACTGTAAATGGCCGATCCCGTCGATAATCCCTGGTCGTCGACGTTAACCCGCAGGAACGCAACGCCTACCTGGTTCGGCTTCTGCCGCCATGACGGAACCCTACATCCAAGCCATTGCCTCAGCCAGCTTGACGGGCAATTGCCAATAACCTCAGCGCCTTGTCCAACCGCGCGGCCACCGTTTCCCACTGAATGTTTTTGAAGAACGCGTCCAGATAGGCCGGCGCGGCGGCGCCGTAGTCCATTTGGTAGGAGTGTTCGTACATATCCAATACCAGAATCGGCAGGCTGGCGGTGGGGGCGTATTGGTGGTCCCAATGCCAGTAGTTTTCCAGGGTGCCGGTGTGCAGATTCAAACCCAAGGTCACCCAGCCGGAACCGCCGCCCAAGCCGGCGCCGATGCGGCGGAATTCTTTTTCCCAGGTTGCGAACGAACCGAACGCGGAAGCGATTAGATTTTTCAACGCAGGGTCGGGGGCTGCGGCACCGCCCAGGTTGTCGAAATACAGTTCGTGCAACACCACCGAGCCGGTGCGCAGCAGGTGCTCACGTTTCAAATCGTTGTAGATATAAGCCGGCAGGTTGCCGTCTTCCAAGAATACTGACAGTTTTTGTTTGACCGCATTCAGCGCCTTGACCGAGCCGCCGTAATTGTTTTCCCAGTGCGAACGGATCAGTTTCTCCGACAAACCGTTCAGTTTGGCCGGATCGAAACCCAAAGGCTTTGGTGCGTGGTCTGCGGCAAAGGCGTTGGGCAAGGCAATAGTCGGCGCTTCGGTTTCAGCGGCGCCGGCGATGCCGAGCGTGACTATCGATAGTGCGGCACCGGCGGCGGCTAAGCTTAAAAAATCGCGGCGGGTAGTAACGGATTCCATGGCAACACTCCTTTAGTTGAACCAGGGTTGTAAAAACAGCCACAGCCAGCCGCTCAACGCGGAGCCGGCGATGACCGGAATAATGCCGGTCTTGCAGCGAAACAGCGCCAGTAGCACCGCCAGGCTCAGCACGGCGGAAAATAAATCGAACTGCCCGTCCCAACCTTGCGGCCAGAACACGTGATAAGCAAAAAACACGGCCAGATTGACGATGACGCCGACCACGGCGGCGGTGACGCCGGTTAGCGGCGCGGTGAACTTCAGATTGCCGTGGGTGGTTTCCACCAACGGCCCGCCGGCCAGGATGAATAGAAAGCTGGGCAGGTAGGTAAAGTAAGTCACGACGATGGCTGCCACAGTACCGGCCAAAAACGGCGAATCCGCGCCAAACCAGGCCTGGCCCCAGCCGGCGACGAAGCCGACGAAGGTGTTGACCATGATTAGTGGGCCGGGCGTGGTCTCGCCCAAAGCCAATGAGTCGATCATCTGCTGAGGCGTCAGCCAGTGGTAATGCTCGACCGCTCCTTGGTAAACGTAAGGCAACACCGCATAAGCGCCGCCGAAAGTCAGCCAGGCGGCCTTGGTAAAAAACCAACCCATCTGCGTCAATCCGCCTTGCCAGCCGTATTCGGCGCACAGCCAGCCGAGTGCGCCGGCCCATAACGCGAAGCCGACCGCCAGCAAACGATAGAATTTTCCCCAACTGAAGCGCGCGTGTTCCGGCGTTGGCGTATCGTCGTCGATCACGGCTGGGCCGAAATGGGCCTTGGCCTTGCCGTGGCCGCCGCCGACCGTGAAATACTGTGGTGCCCATTGGCCGCCGGCGGCGCCGATCAGGCCAGCGGCGATGACGATCAATGGAAACGGCACCTGTAACGCAAAAATTGCCAGAAACGCCGCCGCGGCCATCGCCCATAGCCAGCGATTTCTCAATGCCCGCGAACCGATCCGGTAAGCGGCAAACAACACAATGGCGGTGACGGCCGGTTTGATGCCGTACAACAGGCCGGCCACACTCGGCAGATCGCCGAAACGCATATACACCCAACCCAAACCGATTAGTATCAACAGCGCCGGTAGAAAAAACAGGCTGCCGGCGATCAGCGCCCCCGGCGTTTTGTGCAGCAGCCAGCCAATGTAAGTCGCCAGTTGCTGGGCTTCCGGGCCGGGCAACACCATGCAGTAGTTCAGGGCATGCAAATAGCGTTTTTCGCTGATCCAGCGCCGGCGCTCGACCAGCTCCTGATGCATGATCGCAATCTGTCCGGCCGGGCCGCCGAAACTGATAAAGCCCAGTTTCAACCAGAATTTGCTGGCTTCGGCCAGGCTGGGTGCGGTAGGTGAGGGGAGTTTGTTGTCAGTCATCGGCGGATACCGTTGCTTGGGGAGCTTGAAATACCTTGTACAGGCCGTCGAATACCGCCGTCGCCAGATGCAACAAGCGGTCGTCATCGGTCACGCTGTCCCGCAGACCTTTCAACACGCTTTCGACGCCACTAGCTTCCGCCGTCTGCACGCCGCCGACGTCCAGGAAATGCACCAACGTCGCCAGCCGCTGCAAGGCCGCTTGTTCCAGGCCAAAGCTGGCCAGCAATACCTCGAACGTTACCCAATCGCCGACATGGCTGAAGCGGGCGCCGTCGAAATCAAAACCCAAGGCATCGTCCGGGCAGGCGGCCGGGCTTTCCAGCCAGAGAAAGGTCGCTTGCGGATCGATAAAACGCTGAATCAGCCAAGCGCATGCCAGCCGATCCACCCACGGCCGGCGCCGGGTGGCCCAAGTCTTGGCTTGGTAATCGGCCGCCGGCAAGCGGGCGATTTCGCTGTCGGCGGGGAGCGGTTCGTCCGGTGCCAACGCCACGGCAATCGCGCGTTCCAGTTGTTTCAAGGTACCGTCGGTTTGTTATTGGGCCAATCCGGGGAAAAAATCGATGGCCGCCAATTGCGCGTAGTCCTTGCGCAGCTTGCGAGTTTGCTTGAGGCAGTCGCCGACGCTGTCGGTGTTTAGTTGCTGGCGAACCGCAATGGCCGCTTCGATCAGCTTGGCATAATCGCTGCTGCGGTCGAAGTAGCTTTTCAGATCGATGTGTTCGGCGTCGGCGATTGCCAATACCAAGGCTTTACCGCCGGCGGCATTGACATCGGCGGCGATGGCGTCCAAGGTTTGCCGGCAATCGGCAAGCTCCGGCAGTAGGTAAACGCCGTCGCGCAATACCGCCGCGCCGGCGCTTTTCAGGCCGCGCCAGGCGCGCATACGCAACGTGGCGTTTTCGGTTGGCAGGCTGAGGATCAGTAAATTCCAGGTCATGTAATTTACTCTACATATTTGTTTTGATATTTACAAATATTAATTTCAACCAACGCTGCCGGATAGTTTCGAGTGCTGACAGGGCGCCAGTAAATCAACAGTATTTGTTGCTTTATCAGCAATTGCCGGAGAGAAAGACCCGGAAATCCAGCCTGATTCGCCGGCTCTAAGCGGTATGGATTCTGCTTTACTCAGCGGAGCGGTCGAGGCAAGGGCACAGGCTATAACACACAAACCAAGGAGTACACCGGCAACATGAGCCAATACACACTTTCTATCAATGGCGCAGCGCGAACGCTGGATGCCGCCCCGGAAACCCCGTTGTTGTGGGTGTTGCGCGACCAACTGCAACTGCTCGGCAGCAAATTCGGTTGCGGTATCGGCCAATGCGGCGCCTGCACCGTGCACTTGGACGGCGTGCCAACCCGCGCCTGCATTACGCCGGTCAGCGAAGTGGGACAGCGGCAGGTGACGACCATCGAAGGTTTGAGCAAAAACGGCGACCATCCTTTGCAAAAAGCCTGGCAGGAATTGGATGTGCCTCAATGCGGTTATTGCCAGGCCGGGCAGATCATGACTGCCGCCGCGCTGCTGAAAAAGTCGCCCAAGCCGAGCGACGCCGAAATCGATGCGGCGCTGGACGGCAATCTATGCCGTTGCGGTACTTATTTGCGCATCCGCGCCGGTATCCATCGCGCGGCCGAACTGGCAGCACAGGGGGCGGTATGACAGTCGATACTCCGATCAATCCGGCTCGCCGCGATTTCTTGAAAACCTCCGCGTTGGCCGGCGGCGGCTTGGTATTGGGCTTTTATTTCGATGCCGCCAGCGGCGCCGGCAAAGTGCTGGCCAAATCCAGTAATCAGGACCAAGCGGGCGAATTTAGGCCCAACGCCTTCATCCGCATCGCGCCGGACGGCAAAGTCACGCTGATTAGCAAGCAGCCGGAAATCGGTCAGGGCATCAAAACGTCCTTGCCGATGGTCATCGCCGAAGAACTGGAAGTGGATTGGCAGGATGTGGTCATCGTCCAGGGCGATCTCGACCCGATTTACGGCAGCCAAAGTGCGGGCGGCTCGCGCTCGACGCCGACCAATTACGAGGAGTTTCACAAACTCGGCGCCACGGCCAGAACCATGCTGATTCAGGCCGCGGCGTTGACCTGGAAACTGCCGGCTGACGAATTAGTCGCCCGTGGCAGCGCCGTGCACCATCTAGCCAGCGGTAAACAGTTGTCTTACGGCAAATTGGCGCCGATTGCGGCCAAATTGCCGGTGCCGCCGGCCGAACAAGTCAAACTCAAGGATCCGCAACAATTTCGTTTGCTGGGTAAACGCATCGGCGGCGTCGACAATCCGGCCGTCGTCACCGGCAAGCCTTTGTTCGGTATCGACGTGCAACTGCCCGGTCTGCTGTACGCCACTTACGTCAAGTCGCTGGCTTTCGCCGGTAAGGTGGTTAGCGCCAATCTGAACGACATTAAAAAACTGCCGGGCGTGCGCGACGCTTTTGTGATCGACGGCACCGCCAATCTGAAAGGCCTGTTGCCGGGCGTGGCGATTGTTGCCGACTCGACCTGGGCGGCATTCAGTGCCCGCAAGCAGTTAAAAGTGGAGTGGGACGCAGGCAAAGTCGCCGAGCAAAGTTGGCACGGTTTTGCCAAACAGGCCAAGGCGCTGTTTAAACAGCCGGCTGGCGAAGTCTTGCGCAACGATGGCGATGTCGAAACTGCGCTGGCCAAGGCGGCACAAACGGTGGAGACGAGTTACCGTTACCCGTTTATTTCCCACGCCAGCATCGAACCGCAAAATGCCACGGCCTGGATCAAAGACGGCGGCATCGAAATTTGGGCGCCGACCCAAAACCCGGAAGCCGGCCAGAAAATCGTTACCGAGGTGTTAGGTATTCCCAAGGACAAAATCACTTTGCACATTACCCGCAGCGGCGGCGGCTTCGGCCGGCGTTTGATTCCGGATTACATCATCGAAGCAGCGGCCATCGCGCAGCGCGTCAACGGCCCGGTCAAACTGACCTGGACCCGCGAGGATGACCTGCAGCACGACCAATACCGGGCCGGCGGCTTTCATTACTTGCGCGGCGGCCTAGACGAGGCTGGCAAGCTCATTGCCTGGCACAACCATTTCGTCACCTTTTCCCATCCGGTGTTCAAGGACGGCAAGCCGGTGGTCGAACTGGGCGCCGGCGCCAATTTGTCCGGCGACGAGTTTCCCGGCCGCTGGGTGCCCAACTGCCGCATCGAACATACCGCGTTGGAATGCGGTATCCCGATGGGGCCGTGGCGGGCGCCGCGCAGCAATGTACTGGCCTGGGTGTTTCATAGCTTTATCGACGAATTGGCGCATGCCGCCGGTAAGGACCCGTTGGCGTTCCGGCTGGAATTGCTCGGCGACAAGGGCTTTCTGCCGGGCACCGGCGAGCAGGGCATCCCATACGACGTCAACCGCATGAAGCATGTGCTGCACCACGTCGCCGAAAAAGCCGAGTGGGGGAAGAAGCAATTTCCGCGCGGCCAAGGGCAGGGCATTGCCTTTCATTTCAGCCATCGCGGTTACATTGCTCAGGTGGCCGAAGTCACGGTGTCGAAAGACGGTAAATTGAAAGTCGACCGCGTGGTGGTGTCGACCGACATCGGTGCGCAGATTGTCAATTTGAGCGGCGCGGAAAATCAGGTGCAAGGCTCGGTGGTCGATGGCTTGGGCGCATTGATGTTCCAGGAATTGGACATCGATAAGGGCCGCATCGTGCAAAGCAATTTCGGCGATTACCCGATGATCCGCATCGGCGACGCGCCGACCAAAATCGAGGTGCATTTCCTGAAAACCGACTTTCCGGTCACCGGCCTCGGCGAACCGGCCTTGCCGCCGTTGGCACCGGCGGTGTGTAACGCCATCTTCGCCGCAACCGGCATTCGGGTGCGCGAATTGCCGTTGCGCAAAACCGATTTGAGTTGGAGTTGAGATGTCCCGCCACCATCGCCTGTTAGCCGCCTATCCCAGCCTGATGCAAAGCCGGCGGCCGCTGGTGATGGCGACCATTATCGAAACCATCGGTTCTACCTACCAAAAGGCCGGGGCGCGGCTGCTGATCGGGCAGAACGGCGAGTTGATAGGCTTGCTGGGCGGCGGTTGTTTCGAGCGCGACTTAATCGAACACGCCAAAATCCTGTTCGAAACCGGCGGCACGAAAACTTTGTTTTACGACATGAGGGCCCCCGAAGACGCCTTGTGGGGGCTGGGCCTGGGTTGCAACGGCGCGGCGCGGATATTTTTGCAGACGCTGGTTGCCGACGATGGCTTTGGCGCTTTGGGTCTGCTGGTGCAGGCCGCCGAGGCCGAGCAAACCGCCACTTTGGCAACCGTCGTCGAATCCGACCATCCCGACTTTCCGGCCGGCCTCAGCCAGCTTCTGCCGTTTGCCGGAGGACTATCGGCTTGGCCATTGACCCACCCGCTATTACCGCAGCGCGCCGGTCTGGAACATCAGCAAATAGCCGGCCACAGCGTCGCGGTATTCTACGAGCCCGTGCGGACGCCGACCCATTTATTGGTGTTGGGCGCCGGCGACGATGCGATCCCGCTGTTGGCTGGCGCCAAGGCCCTGGGCTGGCGAGTAACCGTTGCCGACCAGCGTCCGGCATATCTGGAAAACGGACGTTTTGCCGGCGCGGATTGCGTGTGTACGTTGCAGGCGGCTAATTTGGCCGAACGGTTGCAACTGCATCGCTTCAGCGCCTGCGTGGTGATGAGCCATAACATCGAACACGATCAACGCTATCTGGCGGCCTTGGCCGAGTCGGAGATACCGTATGTCGGCCTGCTAGGCCCGGCACGGCGCCGGCAACGCTTGCTGGATAGTCTGCCGGAGCGGTTGGCGGCCAAGCTGCAGACGCGCTTGTTCGGGCCGGTGGGCTTGGATATTGGCGCGGAAACGCCGGAGGAAATAGCCTTGGCCATCGTCGCCGCGATTCAGGCCGTACTCAAAGGTCGCCGCGGCGGGCTGCTGGCCCAGCCTGACGATGTGGGGTGCGTTCGGCCGTGTAACGCCTAAACCGGTTTGGCATGGCCGGTGCCGAAGCTGTAGCGAATTGTCGAAATCGACCCTCACCCGTCTTCGCCTTTCTCCAAAGCGGCCACAAGTCCAGACATCGTTTGTCGGGTTTCGCTGCTACGAAACGGGCTTTCGTGGTTTCCGGCAGTCGGTCTATTTGAGCCATTGAGTATGCTCCGACCAATGGCATCAAACCGGCTGTATTCCGACCATGATTTGGCTTGTGTCAAAGTCCAGATGTAGATGCAGGGTACGCTCGCGAATCCATAGAGGGTCATCATGGTAGCGACTGGCACAAGTTACGCGATGTGTACCCAACCGGACTGCTCGGCGGTCACGACTTGCTTCCTGCGGCAATCGCTACCACCCGGGTGCTATCATGGGTCCCATCGATAAACATTTAAAACCATTCCAATGATTGCAATTCTTGAAGCCAGTCGCGCGGGTTTATTATCCAGGGCGCATTGGCTGAATAACCTGTTGGCCGGTGTGATAGTCGGCGTAGTGGCGCTGCCTCTGGCCATGGCCTTTGCGATAGCCTCCGGTGCCAAACCCGAGCAGGGGCTATACACGGCTATCGTGGCCGGTGGGCTGACTTCCTTGTTTGGCGGCAGCCGCGTGCAAATCGCAGGGCCAACCGGCGCCTTTATCGTGATTCTGGCCGGCATTACCGGCAAATACGGCATCGGCGGCTTGCAAATAGCCTCCTTGATGGCCGGCGTCATATTATTACTGATGGGGCTCTCCAAGTTAGGCGGTGTCATCAAATATATACCCGATCCTGTCATCGTCGGCTTTACCAGCGGTATCGGGGTCATCATTTTTGTGGGGCAATGGAAAGACTTTTTTGGCTTGAGCCCCGCAGCCGGCGCCGAGCAATTTCATGAAAAATTTTGGTCGTTGGCGCAGGCGTTTCCTGGGCTGCACGTCGAAACCGCCTTGCTAGGCGGCTTGACCTTGGCGGTGTTGCTGATTTCCGGCAGGATTTTGAAACGCATTCCCGCCCCGCTGGTCGCCATGCTGATTGCCACCTGCGCGCAGTGGCAATTGCAATGGGATGGCGTGGCGACAATAGGCAGCGCCTTTGGCGGCATTCCGCAGCAGTTGCCGCAATTCCAGTTGCCGGCAATCTCGGTATCGGAGGTGCTGCAATTAATCGGCCCGGCTTTTACGATTGCCTTGCTGGGCGCGATTGAGTCGCTGCTGTCCGCCGTGGTCGCCGACAGCATGGCCGGCACCAAACATGACGCCAATCAGGAATTGATCGGTCAAGGGATTGCGAACATATGCTCGCCATTGTTCGGCGGCTTTGCCTCTACTGGGGCGATTGCCCGCACGGCGACCAATGTGCGCAATGGTGCCAACAGTCCACTGGCGGGGATTGTGCATACCTTGACCTTGATCGGCATCGTCATGTTGTTGGCCCCTTATGCGTCTTTGATTCCGCTGAGCGCGTTGGCCGCCATTTTGTTTGTCGTGGCCTACAACATGAGTGAGTTGCACCGTTTCAGCCACATGCTCAGAACGGCACCGAAGTCGGATGTGGCGGTGCTGCTGATTACCTTTTTGCTCACCGTGTTCAGCGATTTGGTCATCGCCGTCAATATCGGCGTGATGCTGGCGGCGTTGCTATTCATGAAACGTATGTCGGAAGCCGTGGGCATAGAGCAGCAAGCGCACGACGCCGTCATGGAAGAACTCGATGATGCGGAGTTTACGCTGCCAGCCAATACCGTGGTTTTTGCCATGGAAGGGCCTTTCTTTTTTGGCGCGGCGGCAAGATTGGAATCCGCGCTGGAAGTCATTCACGGCCATACCGAAATTCTGGTCTTGCGCCTGGAAAAAGTGCCTTTCATCGACGCAACCGGCCTGCAATCGCTGTGGGATTTGCTGGATAACTGCAAACGGCACAAAACCCGACTAATCCTGTGCGGCGCAAGACCGAATGTCTTAGAAAAACTCCGCCGCGCAGGGCTGGTTGGTCAAGTCGGCAAGCCAAATGTGGTGGACCGAATACAACAGATCGCTGTGGATATAATTAAAAAATAACTTCTCTGCTTATCCCTCAAACCAGAGGAGGCCTTCGTAAAAGCTAAATCCGCGCCTTCTCTGAATGGAAAAAATTTGGGATGACGGCATAAACCGTCACCGCTTCAGATTCATCGCCGGAAAGCTGTGAATTCCGAAACCTGAAAGCGGCTATTCGTTACTGAGTCCAACCGACCCAAATGCGTCAGTCAACTTAACTTTCCAATAACCGCTAATGGATAATAAGCTGAAGCTGCATTTGTGGAAATAGGCTGGGTTGAATGATAATGAAACCGAGCTAAAAGCTATTAAAGCTGAGTAATGCCGCCGCTCCACCCAGCCCTAGCCGCTAACCAAAAATCATTAAGTGACTTTAAAGAAATGAACTTCCAAGGCTTTTCACCCGATTCATTCGAGCAATTCATTCGCGCCCTTGCCTTAAAAGTCATTGGCCCTGGTGTTACTATTTTCGGAAATGGACCTGATGGCGGGCGAGAAGCTATTTTTGAAGGCAAAGTTAATTTTCCTTCTCCACCAGAAAATATTTGGGACGGCTATGGAGTCCTACAAGCAAAATTTAAAGAAAAACTCGAAACAACGCAAAAAGACCAACAATGGGCAAAATCACAATTAGAAACCGAACTCGAAAAATGGGTTGTAAACGATAAGCGTGAGCCAAAACCGGATTACTTCATTTTCTGCACCAATGTTGAACTCAGTTCCGCCACTAACGGCGGTAAAGACATCATCAATCAAGTATTTAAAGATTATGAAGACAAAATTGGCTTAAAAGATTTTGCCATCTGGGATGCCAATCAACTGACAGGCTATGTTGATGGTTACGCGGAAATTCGGCAACGGTTTGAATGCTTTTTCACCCCGGGTGATTTATTGGCAGCCATCGCCAAAAAATTATCCAAAGCCGTTAACAGGTTGGTGAAAAACTCTTTTTTGCAACCAATCAGACCTATATTTAGTACTACAAGATTGATTCAGCACTAAATAAAGGCTTCTTCTAGCTAAATTAGTGGCTGGAATATGGTTTTTCACCAACCTGTTAATCCTGATTCTGTTTTAACTGCCTATTTGTGTAAAGAAATATTGGCGGATGAAGACGCTAAGCTAAGCCAAGCCGGTGACCGCTCCGAAGACAGAATTAGATTAGCCAATGTATTCGTCGATTTACCAGTTGCCGATAAGCTAAATTTTGAACTGGAAGAACAACATCATTTTAACCGAAGTCGCCACAGTTCGTTACAAGAGCTTCTTCAAGCCTCAGGTTTTAAACTCGATCCATTGGCGTTAGAAGAGTATCGAAAAGCATTAAACAACCAGAGACTCAGAGTAAAGCGGGTTTATGGGCGCTTTGTATTCTTAGGCGGCCCAGGCTCCGGTAAATCCACCATAGGGCAATTTCTCGCTCAAATCCATCGTGCTGCGTTGTTGGATAGGCGCGAACCTCGTCGTGTAGAGAATATAGTCAAAAATATCATCAAAGAAATCAAAGCCCGTTGCGAACAAGAACAAGTGTCTTGGCCTACTACACCACGTTATCCGTTCCGTATCGAGCTAAATGCTTTTGCCAAAGCCCTCGCAAAAAAGGAAGTCAACACATTATCCGCCTATTTACGTCGTCACTTAAGCCAAGATGAAGAACTTTCTCATCAAGACTTACGCGAATGGTTAGGTTTGTTCCCTTGGCTGCTTATCTTAGATGGTTTAGACGAAGTGCCTTCCTCAAGCAACCGCAGTGAAGTAATCGCAGCTATCCACAATTTTCTAAGTGAAGCGAGGGATGTGGAAGCCGATTTAATGATCGTGGCAAGTTCCCGCCCTGATGGTTATGCGGGCGAATTTGATGACGATGAAGTGGCTTATAAATACTTACAGCCCTTATCCAAAGAACAAGCATTGGTTTGTGCCCAGCGCTATGTCGATGCCAAAACTGCTACCAAAGGCCACCAACGGGCTAAAGAAGCGATGGCAACATTGACCAGTGCTGTTGACAATCCATTGATTGCCAAACTGATGTGTTCGCCATTGCAAGTCACTTTTATGGTAACCGTCGTAGCCGCCAGCGGCAAACCCAGCGATAGCCGCTGGCAGCTTTTCAGTGATTATTATCGGATTATTTATGAACGCGAATTACATAAGGCTGTGCCGCCATTTGATGTTGCCTTAAGCGAACGTCGTTCTGATATCGGCACATTACATCATCGGGTGGGTTTTATTTTGCAATGCCGTGCCGAATCCTCAGGGGAAACCCAAGCAGATATTTCAATTGCAGAATTTGAAAGGCTGGTCATCGACTGTTTAGAAGAAAATGGCTTATCCCAATCGGAACTGGAAAACCAAAAAGAACTGATTATAGGAGCAGCAAATCAGCGTTTAGTTTTTCTGACCAGCCGGACACCAGACCGATTGAGTTTTGATGTGCGCTCACTACAAGAATACATGGCGGCGGCGTGTTTAACCAATAATGCCGATTCAGATGTCATTATTCAGCGTTTGAATACGATTGCCCATTCAGCTTACTGGCGAAACACTCTGCTTTTTGCAATCGGTCGCTTTTTCGTTGATGAACATCTGCGTAGTCAACGCGATAAAATCAGGCTATTTTGCGAAGATTTGAGTTATGGCGATGATGAACGGGCACTAACAAAATTAGGCTCCTATCTGGCATTGGAAATTTTAGAAAGCGGTATCATCGGCAATATGCCGCTAATCATTCGCAGCTTAACAGCGTGTACGTTAGAGCTGCTTGCCCAACCAATCGCCGAATCAATCAATTTACAAAGCCGAATTAGAAATATTTATTCCACATCCGTGCAAAATGTATTTCAATCTCAAATTGATATTTGGCTGGGCCAACAAAATATGAATCGTGCTTTGCCGGCATGGATGCTGGTTCTATATCTTGAGAAATCTGATATTGAGTGGACAACGTCAGTTATACGCAAGTATTGGCCGCAAAAAGCAAGTGAGGCCGCAATATTATTGTCGACTTGGTTCGGTTTGGATAACCCTTTGGATAAGTTTACCTCAAATCGATTAGAGAAATTGCTTCCAAATCTATCCTTCAAAGAATGCCATAATAGTCTTTTCAATAGCCCAAATGATTGTAGCTTGATTTGGTTGCCGACATTAATACATTGGTGGAATAAGCTTAATCGAATAGAAGCTAAATTATTTGTAAATTCAATTGAATCAGAAGTTACAATTAAATTTATTTCAATTTCACAGCAACATGGATATATTGACCTTCAAAAAATCAAAACTTTAGGCTTGGAAAACTCATTACATCCCGACTGGAAGTTACTAATAAATATAATCGATTTTTATATAGAGCCAACAGTCAAAAATCTCGCCAATGCCCTTGAATATATTGCCGATGCTAGCGAGCCGGAAATTTGGTCTTTCTTAGCAATAAAATCGCCTTGGCCACTAGCAGTACATTTGTTGAGAGCAACAACAAAAGCAGAATTAATAACCTTTTCCAGGCAAATACGATCAGGTCTGTTCGGAGACGAAAACCAATGGCTCATATTAGAAACGAAATGGAAAAACAATGGCATTAGTTTTGAAGAATTAGTAAATCCATTATTTAGTAGCGAAGCGGCTTTAGTTGAGGGGGTAATAGGATATCAAGTTGACGGCGGAGAAAACGAAATCATTTCTCTACCTGCTTTAAATCATATGGCTAAATATTTAGTAGATACAACTTACAGTCATATAAAAAATAAAACTCTTAGGATAATCGGTTTTTATGGAGCTTGTAAAGGAAAACTAAATAGTGTTGACCCTAATGTATTAAAATCAAATATTATCTCCTCCGAAAAGCAATGGTATGATCGAGACTTTGTAATCAAGTTAGAAAATCTTAACCCTGATCTATTAAGTGAGTTTATCGCATTTTACGATTGTTTCGGGAAATTACCGAAATTATGTTTTACAAAACAGAATTGGAAAATTGAAAGCGTCCCTCTCGAACAAATCTTAAATGCTTTTGACGAAGATTCAAAAAAACTGGGCTTGTTACGGTTAGCAGGATTTTGGTGTGCGGCTGGTAGGAAAGCCGCAATTAACCCAGCTGTTTTGATCCCACTAGAAAAATTCCAAGAACCCAAATATCGGCTTGCGGCAATGTTAGTGCGAATGTCGCAACAAGATTTATCGTTTTGCGAAGCAGAGCAAATGGTTGGGCAATTGGTATTTGTCACAGGCGAAAATGGCGAGCCACAAGCTTTTGAAATTTTAGTGTCCGCACTCGAACACCACGCAAAAGAAACGATTGCCTTAGAAATTTTATTAAAGAAATTGCTTGAGATTATCCCAGAAGATAAATGGCAACTCCGCGCCAGAGCCGAAACGTTGAGGCAAACTCTTTTGGAAGCAAAACCCAGTGGTTTTGATGAGGCGAAACTTAAAATGATGAACTTACCGTTAATCAGTTTTTAACATTTTCATCGTTCTCACGCTCCGCTGCGGAAATGCATCCAAGGCCATAAAATGCCCAGGTTCTAGGGTGCGGCGCACCGTTCGCGGTTGTTGCGCCTCGCATGGCTCGGCACAACCTATAAGTGGTCCAACCTTTTTGGGATTACGGCTGGCGGCTGTAGATATATCAGCAGACCTTCGTCAGAAAAACCATCTGTCTGCTATTGGCCGGGTTGAGCCGAAGAAGGCACGAGATTGCTTTCCAAAAAGCTGCTATTCGCTGCAAATAGGGATAAAAAATTTCACCGACATCATCTACGACCGGTATTGGCCGGTCGGCATCACTTGCGGGTTTCGATCAATTGCGGGCTGTTTTGCGATTGGAATCTGTGGCCGGTTTCATCGGAATATGCAAACCCAGCCGTTGCGCACAAAATGAGAGCCATCGAACGGCTGCCGCTGTCTGCAGAATGAGTTCCTGAAAACTCCGGTAACTATCGTATTTCCTAAAACCGGTGATCTCCCACCCGATTGGCTATTTCGGCCGCTTATCGCCCGGATACCAGAACTGGCTGTGGCATTGTTCGCAGGCCTGTTCCACTACGCCGCCGGCGCGCTCCAGTTCATCGGCGTTTTGCTGATCGATTGCCGCCAACAATTGCTGGCTGGCATCTTGCAGGGCGACCGCGCGTTGTTGAAATTGCTCGCGGTTGGCCTGAATCAGGTTATGAATTGCCAACGCTGATAACTCAGCACCGCCGCTGGCCGTGTTGATGCTGCCCTTGGCTACCGGGCGATCGATCAGCAGCAGATTGGCCGCCTCGGCGACAACCAGCGCATGCTGGCGTACCGCTTCCCAGTCTTCCGGTTTGGTGGGCCGGCGTTCCTGCTCGCCCTCGGTGCTGGTGATCGACGCCACCGAGTTCCAGACAAAATCGATGTTGGGATCGATCACCGCCAGCATCAGTTCTTGCAGGCTGGCGACCGGCTTAAACGCGAGTTCCGCGGGCTTGGCGGCTGGTGGTTGTTCGCAGGCAGCCAGTGCCGATAAAGCCATCGCGGCCAGGGGACGGTGCAATTTCACGCATCAGCTCCGTGCTAAAAATTAAAAAAAACCGATGAAGCGGCCGGCGAAAGCCACCGACAACCACAGGCTCAGGCTTATTGCGCCGGTCGTGCGGGCAATCAGCGGCGACGGCGTTTCGTTACGCGTGACCCAGCGGAATGCGGTTAAATGGATGACAAGGGCCAATGCCAGCAATACGGCCTTATACCAAAAGAAATCGTTGGGGTAGTAGCTGGTGGCGGCCGGGATGAAAATCAGCAAACCCGAGCCAACCAACAAGGCCAAACCGGTCCGGACAAAGCCGGCGGTGGCCTTGCTCAAGGCGGCTACCGATTGTTGTTTCAAACCGATGCCGAACAGGCGCAGGCTGACCAAGGCAATCGAGGCCAGCAGCAGAATCATGCCGACAATGTGTGCCAACTCCAGGCCGGCGCAGAACAAATGGTTTTGGCCGCCGATAAAGCGGCCGAATTCGCTGGATTGCAAAGCTTTAAAAGTTTCCAAAGCGGACATAACAGTTCCTCGCCGGTTATTGGTAGCTCAGATAGGGAATCAGCCGGCCGGTGACGACGGCCAGGCTCCATAGCGCCAGCGATGCCCAGCCGGCCTGGCGGACGCCGCTTGGCAATATCGTATGCTCGCTCCAATCCCCGATCCGGCGCCCCCAGCGGTACTCGAACCAGGCGGCGTTAACACCGGCCAGGGCGATGAAGCCCAGTTTGTAAAAAAACACCGGCAGGACGATGACCTTGACCGCAGTGGCAATGAACAACGCGACGCCAGTCACTAACGTCAGAGCAAAACCGCCGAATAGCCAAGGCCTTAAAGGTTGCAGAATGCTGTGGACCGGCACTTTCGGCAGAAACCAGCCCAAAAGGCGCAAGTCGACAAAGAAAATCAGGCCGACCGAGAAGGCCAGGCCAATCAAATGCAGGCCTTCGATAATCGGAAACACCAGCACCGATTCGCGTAAGCCGGTGCCGAATTCGGAGTCGTAAAGGGTTTGAGCAAAGTCGAGTAAAGCCATGATGGTCAAAAGGCAGGTTATTTGAGGGTTAGGATTAATAACTTTATCAAGGGTGCAGCAGCGCTGGCTTGCGCGCCAGTCGGCGCAGGCAAATCCCCGCTCCAGACAGAAACGCCAGCCAGGCTCCCGGCAAGGGTACGGCGCTGATGGTCACAGTGTTGTTCGCCTGTATCGCCAACCGCGCCTGATTCCGGTAAATCAAACCCTGATTGGGATCGCTCAAGTCGCCGGTAATGGCAATGTTCCAGTTGCCCGCCGCAATGGCCCGAAAATGTAAAACTGCCAGCGAGAGTAACGAACCCGCTTCATTAAACCCCAAACCCGGAGAGGCTATGCCGGCAGCGGTCAAATTAACCCCGTCCTGGGCGGAGATGTCGGTGAATAAGGAACTGGTACTGCTTCCGAGGAACTGTGCCGAACCCGTACCGCCGGTCAAGGCATTAAAGCCAAAACCTACTATCAATTCGTCGGTATTGGCGTTAGCCAGCGGCGCAAATGCTGCCACTTCAATATCGAAGTAGTCCCCTATTCGGGTGATGCCTGATGTCCAATGTATTGCCCAAAATTTGGTTTCGCCAGGCAAAGGTAATGCCGCTGTCTGGATTGTGCCGGAATTCAGAGGAGTTTGACCCGCTTGAATTTCTATCCTGCCACTAGGCGAAAGTTGAATGTTGCCTGCTGCAATCAACGGCGGTTTTGTAATTGCCAGATTTACTGAAGTTTGACCGGCCTGGATATCTAAATTACCCCCAGGGTGAATTTGAAACTTGTCAGGAGTGCTCAGCGTACTAGCCAAGTTAGCGTCTGACCAAAATACAACCGCTAGTAACAGGCCGTGACGCCATGTCGTGTTTTTCACAAGTAAGCCTTAGTCAGAAAATTTAAGCATCCGTTTTATTGGTTTTGTGGCTTGTTACTTCTTGGCGCTTTCTTCGGCAACCAGACCGAAACCGCCGTTGTTCTCGGCGCAGACCCGTTCGTAATGATCCAGAATCGGCTCCTTCAGCGTGTCCTTGCCGAGATAATTGGCCGGCTCCACTTCAAAGTGCCAGCCATTCGGCTGGTCCTTGGCCGACCAACGCCGGGCCGGAACCGTCACGGTAAACGGTCGGGTGTACACCGTCGGGTCGGTCAGCGTGGCTTGGTAAATGTAGCGATCGCGCTCCTCGTTACTGAAAATGTAACGTTCCTCGATATGGCCGTTTTCGCTGATGAACTCCCCGGAGCGGCCGAACAAGGCCTTGCCGTTCTGGTTGGTCACATCCACCACCAGGGTGTTGCCTTCCCAATGGCCGCGCGAGTCGCCGTTCCAGAGTTTGATGTTGGCCGGCAGATGCGGCTTACCGTCCAGTTGGATGATGCGGGTGCCGGAGTTGAACTGGAACAGTACGTAGCCCGGATATTGGCTGATCTGGTAGCCGTGCCAATACAGCGATTTGGGAATACCGGCCGGCGCGCACCTCGCCAGCGGTTCTATATATTGAGGCTGCACCGGGTCGTGAAAATGGGCTTGAAAGTCCTTAACCTTGGCCAGCGCCCACGGCTGAAACGGCACCTGGCCGTCGGCCGGATCGCTGACCCGGCTCGGCGCGCGTTCCTCGCGCGGGCCCTTGGCGACCCGATTCGGGTTGGGGTCGTTAATGATGCCGCCTTGCGGGTCAGTAAAATTGTTGTGATTGGCGATGGTGTTGGACCAGTGGCCTTGCACATCCGGTTGGCCGTCGGCCAGGCGTGGGCCGGTCCATTTGCCGGAGCTAATCGGTTTAAAGCTGCGTTCCTGGTCGATGCCTGGGCCACCCAGTTTCAATGGCCGGGGTTGGCGCGGGGCGGCGGCGGGCGACGCGCCAGTCGGCTGGGCCGTGGTTTTCTCGGCCGGCTTGGCGTCTTGAGCCGTGGCAGCGTGCGCGGTAAGCAAAGATATAACCACCAAGCCGGTGCGGCCAAGTGGGCGGTTGGGTAAGCTGTATTTCATATCATCCTCATGGCGGGGCTGCTATCACTTGCCGTCGGGTTTGGGCGGGTAGTGCTCGTCGTAATCCAGCGTGAACCGGTAGTCTTCGATCAATTGAAAATTCTTTTCCCGGTGCCGGTACAACATCACCGATAAATCCCAGGGTTTGCTGAAGACGTTGGGGTCTTCGATATGGGCTTTATATTCGATGGTATTGGGGTCCAGAAACGTCCAGGTCTCGACGACATGCAAGGCATCGCTATGGAAATTGCCGGCGCGGTCGAACCAGGTCTTATCGTTGAAATGTTTGACATCGACGACCAGGCTGTCGCCTTCCCAATGCGCGCGGGAGTCGCCCAACCACCAGTCGTACGGGTCTTTCGGGTGGCCGGTACCGTCGGTGTGGATGGTGCGCACCGAATGGCCGAATTGGTGGACCAGCGTCAAATCCTGTTTACGCTGAAAGATCTGGAACGGTTCCGGGTAATAAATGCCGCGCGGCACACCCAACGTATAGCCTTTCAATGCCGGGTCCAGCTTATCGCGCTCGGCGAAATTCTTTTGTTTTTGCTCCAGCGCCTTCGGTAGATAAGGCAGATAAAAGCCTTCTACCACGCCGGCGCTGGGTGGGGCGTCCTTGCGGTTGCTGTGCGGCTCCAGATCGTAATCGGCGGCGCTAGTGGTTTGCCAGATACCGGAAAAATCCGGTTTGCCATTGGCGAGGCGCGGAATTTTCTGCGTCGCCGCGTTGACATTATGGGCGGCCAGCGCCAGCAATAAAACGCTGCTGGCCAGTAACAGAACGGTTTGCGGCAGCGTCGGCCGTTGCGTGGGTTTGGTCTTCAAGAAAGAACTCCTTTGCTTTCGAGTTAGGTTTTGGTTACTGCGCCGGGTTTTCTTGCGCGCCCGGTGCATCCTGCGCGCCGCCGGTTTTGACCGCGCGGCCGTCCGACAATATCGTCGTCACCGCATAGCCGAAGTTTTTGCCGTTTTTGGCGCGGAAGCCTTGTACCGTGACTTCGCTGCCAATCGGCAGGCTGGCTTTGGTGATGCCTTTTTGCTTCAAACTAAACGGCGCGCCGAACTCGAAGCCCCAATTGGCCGGATTGCCGTCGGGTTGTTTGACGTCCAGATACAGCCAGCTATGCGGATTGACCAGTTCCAATTTAGTGACGACGCCTTTCAGCTCGATTGGCTGTTCGGCATCGAATTCGGCGGAAAATGCATGGTGGGCATCCACGGGTTTGGTAACCAGAAAGGTCAGGCCGGCGGCAAACAGAATGGGTAACAGATCTTTTTTGTTCATCTCGGATTCTCGTTGTTGCGCATCTCAGTCGCTCTGAAATTGAAAAATAGGTTTAGGCCTGCAACGCAAAAAACGGGCCCGATTGCTTGTTTGGCTTTCAGAAACGGCTTCGATCAACGGAAAACGCGGCTTGCGGAAAATTGACGCGATGACATTGCGCCACTGCCGCTTGGCCAATGATTGCTGCTTCAGCAACAGTAAGGCTGCATTAGCTGTTGCTGGGCAAACTATTGGGCGGGTATTCGATGCCTTTGCGGTTTTACCGCATCCGATCAAGGCAAGCGGCAGCCGGCACCCCATGTGGTTAACGGGGCCGGCTTAGGTCTGGCAGACAGCAGCCGAACATCTGGCCGCTAATTTGCATGATACTCGCGGTTCAATACGCAACCGGCGCTTTCCGTGTCGGTTAGTCAAGGCCTGGCAGCCAGAATTTGCCGCAATTTTTCAGCGCCTTCGTTGTCAGACCAATGCTTGTAGCTAAGGCGCTGACGGCTGGCTGCGCGCAGGGCCGCAGGAATCGTTGGCTGGCAACATCTGAATTTTTAAGTCCTTACCGAACGCGATTCCGATTTGGCGCGTTCGGGCGAGTATTAAGAAGCGGATGTCGCCAATCTGCCGCTGCGCAGTTCGGTTTGCGCGCTGCGAAAAAGCAATCCGTTTATGGAGATATTTCAGTGAGTTTGTTGCGAGGAAATCGCATGTCTGTTACCCGCTATTTACCGATTTTGGCGGCGATACTGTGCGGGCCAACGCCGGCCAGTGCTGAGCCCAGTACCGAGGCGGCGACCGAGCAGGTCAAAGTGCAATTGCTTGCATCGGCTGCGGCGGTGCACCCCGGAGATCAAATCTGGATCGGCGTTCATCAGCAAATCATCCCGCACTGGCACACCTACTGGCTAAACCCCGGCGATTCCGGGTTGGCGACCAAAATTCAATACCAACTGCCGGCCGGCTCGAGCGTGGGCGAAATCAAGTGGCCGACGCCGAGCAAGATTGTATTGGGGCCGGTGGTGAATTACGGCTACGAAGAGGCGGTGACATTATTGTCGCCGTTGCAGGTAGCCGCCGATGCGCCGGTAGGCGGCGAATTGCCGATTAGCGCCAAGGTAAAGTGGCTGGTTTGCGCCGAAATTTGTATTCCGCAACAGGCTGAGTTGGCGCTGCGTTTGCCGGTTGTCGCAGCCGGGGTGGCGGTTGGCCCCGGTAGCACGTTGGTCGAACTTGCCAAGGCCAGTTGGCCGACACCGTCTCCCTGGCACGCGGAATTGCTGGCAGCGGCGGATGATACGGTTAAGTTACGTTTGACCGGCGCCGATCTGGCCGCTTTGCGCGAGCAGCCGCTGTGGTTTTACCCGGAGCAATGGGGGCCCATCGCCCATGGTTTCCAGCAACAGGCTACCGTGCAAGACGATGCGGTGGAGATTTTGCTGAAAGCTGGCGATCAGCCCTTGGCGGCCGGGGAAACGTTACGCGGCGTCGTCGCGGTCGGTGCCAACGGTAAGGCTAGCGGCTATCAAATCAGTGCGGTTTGGCCGGCTATAACCACGGCCAAACCGCTCGCCGAGGCCGATGCCCTGCCGGGACCTATTCAGACCAGCAGCGAGCTGACTTTAGCCTGGGCCCTGCTATTGGCACTGGCCGGCGGCCTGATTCTGAACTTGATGCCCTGCGTATTTCCGGTGTTGTCGTTGAAAGCGTTGGCCTTATTCGAACAGGCCAAACACCAGCCAGGCCAGACCCGCCGCCACGGCTGGGCTTATGCGGCCGGCGTGTTGGCCAGCTTTGCCGGCCTGGCCGGTTTGATGATCGCGCTGAAAGCCGGCGGCGCCGGTATTGGTTGGGGCTTTCAATTCCAATCGCCGCTGTTCGTATTGATCGTGGCCTACCTGTTGTTCGCCGTCGGCTTGAGCCTGTCCGGCGTGTTTACGTTCGGTTCGCGGATTGCCGGTATCGGTTCCGGTCTGGCCGGGCGCGGCGGCTATCAAGGCAGTTTTTTTACCGGGGTGTTGGCGGCCGTGGTGGCGACTCCGTGCACCGCGCCGTTCATGGGCGCCGCCATCGGCTTTGCCGTGACTCAGCCGGCCGTCGGGATGTTGGCAGTATTTTTGAGTCTCGGTGCCGGTCTGGCCTTGCCGTATTGGCTGCTATGCCACTGGCCGGCCTTGCAACGCCGCTTGCCCAAGCCTGGAGCATGGATGGAAACCTTGAAACAGGGGTTGGCGTTTCCGATGTACGCGACGGCTGCCTGGCTGATCTGGGTATTGGCCCGCCAGTCCGGACCGGATGCCGTGGCCGTCGCCTTGCTGGGTTTGGTGCTGATCGGTTTGGCAGCCTGGCTTTATCAAATTAGCCGACCTGCCGGCGATTTCGCGCGGCATCTGGCGTTTAGTGTTGCGATCTTGTCGCTAACGGTGGCCTTGGCCGGCGGCACCATTGTCGTTGGCGTTTCGGGAAGTACCGCAACTCAGCAGGCCGGTTCGGAATCCAAAGCATTCGAAGTCTACAGCGCTGAACGGCTGAGCCGGTTACGCGCTGCGGGCACGCCGGTGTTCGTCAATTTCACCGCCGATTGGTGCATCACCTGCCTGGTCAACGAAAAAGTGGCGCTCGCTAACCGGCAAGTGCTTGACAGCTTTCGCGAGCGCGGCGTCGTCTATCTGAAAGGCGATTGGACCAACCGCGACCCGGCCATTGCCGAAGTTTTGGCCCAACACGGCCGGAGCGGCGTGCCGCTGTACCTGTATTTTGCGCCCGGTGCCCAGCAGGCGGCGGTATTGCCGCAGTTGCTGACGCCGGATCTTGTCATCGGTGCTGTCAAAGGTGCCAGTTTGTAACTGATCCAGAGGAGTGTTTATGTTATCGCAACGTTTGTTTGGCGTTTTTGCCCTGAGTTTTGCCTTGTTGGCGCCATTGGCGGTCCGTGCCGAACCGGTGGTCGGTCAGCCGGCCCCCGATTTTTCCGGTACTGCCGCCGAAGGTGGTGCCTTAAGCCTGGCCGATTTGCGCGGCAAAACCGTGATTCTGGAATGGACCAACCACGAATGTCCGTTTGTGCAAAAGCACTACGAATCGGGCAACATTCCCAAATTGCAAAAGCAGGCGGCCAGCCAGGGCATCGTCTGGCTGCAAGTGATTTCTTCAGGTACGGGCAAGCAAGGTTTTGTCGACGCCGCGACCGCGAAAAAATTGAATCAGGAACGGGGGGCAACGCCGGCCAATACGATTCTCGACGCGAACGGCTCCATCGGTAAGCTCTACGGCGCCACCAACACGCCGCATTTGTTCATCATCGATCCGAAAGGGCTTTTGTTGTACAAGGGCGGTATCGACAGCATCGCGTCGGCGGACAAGGATGACATCGCCGGTGCCGAAAACTACATCGATTCAGCCTTGAAAGAGCTGGCGGCCGGCAAGCCAATCAGCAAGACGGTAACCAAACCTTACGGATGCACCGTCAAGTACTCAAGCTAATGCGATGGCGAATATCGTCAAGGAAAAATTCCCTCTCCCCGCGGGAGAGGGTCAGGGTGAGGGGATCGAGATAAGGCATTTTCCTTATTCCGATTCTCCTCTCCCCAGCCCTCTCCATCAGGAGAGGGGGCTTAACTTAACGGCATTTCCGCGCGGGCGAGGGCCAACGTGAAGGGATTGACACGGGGCATATACATTATTTCTAGTCCTCCCGCCCCTGGTAAATGAATAAAGCCAGCCTGATTCTGTTCCTGCTGCTCGCCGGTTGCGGTCCGCGCGACTACTTTCGCACCCAGGTCGAGCTGACACCCTGTGCCCGCTCGGCGAACCATGATTGCCGGGAGGCGAGTTTACTGGTCGATGAAGACCGCGGATATGCGCTGGGCTTCGTTGAATTCGACGACGAAGGGCGTTTTTACGACGCCCGCCAGGCCGAAAGCGTGCTGCACTGGCTGCAAAACAGCAGCGAGCCGCAATACGTCGTGGTCTATACCCACGGCTGGCACCATAATGCCAGCGACACCGACTTCAACGTCCGCCGCTTCAAAGACAGTTTGCAGAGCATCAAACAACGCCACCCTGGCTACCGGGTGACCGGGTTGTATCTGGGCTGGCGCGGCGAAATTCTGGATACGCCTTATCTGCGGATGCTGACCTTTTGGAACCGCCGCGCCGTCAGCGAACAGTTGGGCAGTGGCCCGTTCAAGGACTTCCTGCTTCAGGTCGAACGCACCGTCAAGACCCATTCGGAAAATCGGCTATTGACGATAGGCCATAGTCTGGGTGCGCTGGCAATGTACAACGCGCTACAGGACGAGTGGCTGGAACGGCTACACCGGCAAGGTTCCGGCTTCGGCGATTTGCTGTTGCTGGTCAATCCGGCCATCGAAGCCCGCCGTTTCATCGAGCTACGCCAAGCGTTACCCGATTCGGGACCGGTGTCGGGCGAACCGGCGTATCCATCGTTGATGGTGATCGGCTCTGAAGCCGACAATATGACCCGATCGGCCTTTACCTGGACCAGAGCGGTGCCGGCGCTGTTCGAGTCAGGTCCCTATCCTGGCCTTACCCTAGAACTGGGGGATGCCTCGCCCTGGGAACTGAGCACCACCGCGATTGGCCATTACCAACCCTTTCTGACGCATCGCCTGGAATCCGCGCCCGGGCTGACAGGCAACGCGGCGTGTCCGGCTGTGGTCGATGGCAGCGCGGCGCTGGCAGGTAATCCGCAGTTGTTGGCCACAGCCGGCGACGAGCTGCCTCAACTTAACCATCCCAGCCTGCGGTTGCAACGGCTGCCCGTCAAATCGCAGGCCGCGCCGTTGTGGTTTGTGCAGACCGATAAAAACGTCCTGCCCAATCACGGCTTTCTCAATCAAAAACCGTTTTGGTGTTTTGCTGAACACAGTTTGGAGCGGACTTCTGGAAGGGCGCTGGCGAGACAAGATTGGAGCATCAAATAACCTTATCCAAGCTGCGCAGGTTTAACTAACGCGCTTTGGCTTGACCTTACGAGGGCTCTGGTCGCTTGAAAGCGTTGTCTATACGGAAAAACATTCCATTGGTATGAAAATAACTGTCCGATCAGGCTTGGATTTCTACACCGCAACTTAGAACCAACAGGGTTAAGCATTGGCAAGAGCCTTTCGTTTCAAAATCCCAAACGCGGTACAATCGACTGGCTTGGCGGGCATTTTTGACCCTTTCCGCAAACTCGTTGGTACTATCATCGAGACCGGTCGATTTTCGTTCCACGTGCCCGAACCTTTATAGGATTTTTTCAAGAAGCGCTTACACCCACAATATCAAAGGAATTGCGCGGCGCGGTTGACTGATTCTACGACCACAATTATCCGCGTTAACAAAAACAATAAGGAACCAACCGCAAGTGGCCCACTGTTCCACCGCCTATCAATCTCAATACTACGCATGGCTACTGACTCGCCGTTGCGCTGGCGACAGCGTTGAAGCGTTAGCGTCCACATTAGTCGATGCGCAAGTGGACCTCAATCCGCATCAGGTCGAGGCGGCATTGTTTGCTTGTAAAAATCCGCTGTCCCGTGGCGTGATTCTGGCCGATGAAGTTGGTTTGGGAAAAACGATAGAAGCCGGCCTGGTGATATCCCAGCATTGGGCGGAGCGGCGTAGACGCATTTTGATTACTGTCCCTGCCAACCTGCGCAAACAATGGCATCAAGAGCTACAAGACAAATTCGGCCTGCAAGGTCTGATTTTAGAAGCCAAGAGCTACAACACACTACGCAAGCAAGGTATCCGCAATCCATTCGAATACGACCAAGGCCCGGTCATTTGTTCGTACCAGTTCGCTAAGGCAAAGGCAGACGAAGTCCGTCGGGTCCAGTGGGATTTGGTTGTCCTCGACGAAGCACACCGCTTACGCAATGTTTACAAACCGAGTAACGTTATCGGCAAAACACTGAAAGAGGCATTCGGGCGCGTACATTCCAAAGTTCTGTTGACAGCAACCCCGCTGCAAAACTCCTTGCTCGAACTGTACGGTTTGGTCAGCATTATTGACGACCGAGTGTTCGGTGATCTGGACAGCTTCAGAGCACAATTCAGCAGCCAAACTCGGGATACGGCATTCGCCGGTCTTCGTACCCGACTAGCGCCGATCTGCAAACGCACCTTGCGCCGGCAAGTGCAGCCTTATGTTTCCTACACGGCGCGACGGGCGATTGTTCAGGAATTTACCCCAACCAGCGAAGAGCGGCAATTGTCGGCGCTGGTAGCGGATTATTTGCGCCGCCCCAACTTAAAAGCCCTGCCGGATGGTCAACGCCAATTGATCTCGCTCGTTTTGTGGAAGCTGCTCGCATCATCCACCCATGCGATTGCCGGCGCGCTGGAAACTATGGCCAATCGCTTGCAAGGCTTGCTAGAACCCACACAGGATGCACTTGACTTAGCCGAAGCACTGGATGCCGACTACGAGTCACTGGTGGAAACCGCAGACGAATGGGATGAGCCCGGTTTGCCCGATGAAAATCTTCGTGCTGACCAGCAAGCCGCACTTGCCGAAGAGATTAAAGAGCTTCGCCACTTTAAACAGTTGGCAAGCAATATTCGCGACAACGCCAAAGGCAAGGCCCTGCTGACGGCATTAGAGCGAGCTTTTGCCGAACTGGACCGCTTAGACGCTCCAAAAAAAGCCATCATCTTTACCGAATCCAAACGTACCCAGGACTATCTGCTCTCGCTATTGGCTGACACCGATTACGGTAACGGCATCGTACTATTCAACGGCACTAACAGCGATGCGCGTGCTCAGTCGATTTACAAAGAATGGCTGCAGCGCCACCAAGGCACCGACCGCATCACTGGCTCGAAAACTGCCGACATCCGGGCTGCCTTAGTCGAACAGTTCAAAGAGCGCGGTACCATCATGATTGCCACCGAGGCCGGCGCCGAAGGGATTAACCTGCAATTTTGCTCCTTGGTGATTAACTACGACTTGCCTTGGAACCCGCAACGCATCGAGCAACGCATTGGTCGCTGCCATCGTTACGGTCAAAAATTCGATGTCGTCGTGGTCAACTTCGTAGATCGCAGTAACGAAGCCGATGCCCGCGTATACGAACTGTTGGCGCAAAAATTCCAACTCTTCGAAGGCGTCTTTGGTGCCAGCGACGAAGTGCTCGGCGCCATTGGTTCCGGCGTAGACTTTGAGCGTCGCATCGCCGAGATTTACCAAAACTGCCGCGAATCGGAAGCCATTCAAGCCAGTTTTCAGCAGCTACAAAACGATCTTTCCGATGAGATCAACGAAGCCATGGTTAAGACCCGGCAACTGCTGCTGGAAAACTTCGACGAAGAAGTTCAAGAAAAGCTACGCGTTCGTGCCGAAGACAGCCTTGCTACCCGCAGCCGCTACGAAAAAATGTTGCTCGATATTAGCCGGGCGGAACTCAGCGACTGCGCCGAATTCGATGACGGCGGTTTTGATTTGCTGCGGCTTCCGGCCGATTTGTCCCCCTCCCTCTCTGGGAGAGGGGATGGGGTAGAGGGCAACATCCCGCTAGGCCGCTATGAATTGCCCCGGCGCAGCGGCGAAGCCCATCTTTATCGAGTCGGCCACCCGTTAGCCGAATGGGTGACCAGCCAAGCTAAAAACCGGGTATTGCCCATGGCCCGCCTGAATTTCGATTACAACGCATACGGCACCCAGGTCAGTACACTCAAAACCTATCGCGGGCAAAGCGGCTGGTTGGCGGTAAAACTTATCTCTGTCGAAGCCTTGGGTAGCCTGGAACAACACTTGATCGTGGCGGCCAGCACAGCCGATAACAGCGTATTGATCGAAGACGATCCCGAAAAGCTGTTGCGTTTTCCGGCAACAATTTCCCCCTCTCCCTCTCAGGGCGAGGGTCAAACACCTGCTGCTTTAACCGAAGACCTCGAAAACCGCAAACAAACCCTACTCCGCGAAATCAACCAACGCAACCTTGGCTATTTTCAACAAGAAGTCGAAAAACTGGATGCCTGGGCAGACGATTTAAAATTGGGGCTGGAACAGGAAATCAAGGAAATCGACCGCGAGGTCAAAGAGATACGCCGTACTGCCGCCACTGCGCTGACATTGGATGAAAAACTGCATTGGCAAAAACGCCAGCGAGAATTGGAAACCAAACGAAATAAACTTCGTCGGGAATTATTTGATCGGCAAGATGAAATTGAATCCCAACGTAACGATTTGATTGGGCAGTTGGAGCAACGGCTTCAACAACAAGTTACTGAACAGACCTTGTTTACTATCGAATGGGAGTTACTCTGATGGCAACAGCAGCCACTCGACCAATCGAACTTGACTTGCTTTGCCAGAAGCTCGACGCCGACTATTCGACACGAATAACAGGAACAGGAAACGACGCTGCGGCTCGACGCAGTAATTTCTTTTCTAAAGCAATTGCTGCATTCGTACTACACGAGAGTGCGGGTGCCACTTTAGATGATGCAGTGGCTGCTAGTATCGACGGTGGACAGGATCATGGTATTGATTCGGTGTTTGTCGCGCCCGATCAAACGATTTGGCTTGTTCAATCCAAATATAAAGACTCCGGCACTGGCGAACCAGAGCTCGGAGATGTATCCAAATTTCGTGATGGTGTAACCGATCTCTTGCAAGGTCACTGGGTCCGCTTCAACAACGCTCTACAAAACCGTCAGACAGCGATCACTAACGCACTCAATACTGGGGTGTGTAGAGTTCAAGTGATTCTCGCCTACTCTGGAACTGCAGTCTCAGATGATCGACGTCACATTTTTTCTGACTTGGAACGCGCTTTCAATGGTACAACCCCAGGTTTCCTCCGATGCTACACCTATGGACTTTCGACGCTTCATGATCTTAATTTGGACGGCGTTTCGGCCCAGCCAATTGAAGCTGAAGTTGAATTGAAAGATTTCGGACATGCCCTTGAACCCTACCGTGCATTCTACGGGCGTATGGAAGCCAAGCGGATTGCCGAGCTTTGGGATTTGCATAAGGATAATTTGGTAAGTCGGAACATACGAAGATTCAAAGGAACCACTAGTGTCAACATGGGTTTGAGCGAGACACTGCAACAAGAAGCTGACCATTTCTTCTATTTCAATAACGGGGTAACGTTTCTCTGTGAATCGATACAGGAGCTATATCCTCGTGATCCAAATCGACAAACTGGTAAATTTCGTGTCCGTGGCCTTTCGATCATCAACGGTGCTCAAACAGTTGGAGCGATAGCCCGCGAGCCATTTGCTCACTACGAAGTTCACCCTGCTGTAGTTATGGCAACATTCATTTGCCTGGAAAACGCGCCCGATGACTTTGGTGATCGTGTTACCCAATCACGTAACCGCCAGAATGCCGTAGAACTGGAAGACTTTGCCGCATTGGATGAGCGGCAAGTGGTCTGGCAGCAAACCTTGAAAATGACAGGTATTTCCTATCTGGTCAAGCAGGGAGAGGATGACCCTCAGTTATCGCCAACTTGCTTTAGTACGCGTGAACTAGCCCCCTTCTTGGCTTGTACCGTGACCACTAACGACTGGCAAGACTACGTAGTCGCGGCCAAAGGCGATAAGAAAAGGCTGTTTGGAAGAGAAGGATTTGTTTCAGCTTCAGACCCGTTATGTAAATCGTATAAACTGCTTTTTACGGACTCGCTCACTGCGAGACAAATGTGGCGGATAGTGCAAATTGGTCGAATGGTTAAGGAAAGTGTGCGTGCTCGCGCCAATGCTGAACTCGATCCAATGGGCTTGCCAACTGGAACACTCCCGGCACGAGAAATTCTTACTCACGGTGTCTGGCTCATTTTGCACGTTATTTTTATCCGGCTGCAGTTGCAGAATGGACCGACACTGACGTTGACTCAAGATGAAATGACGGCCATTTCGCGCGAAGTCGACCTTGTTAGCGAACGTCTAGTCACTGCTGTTCAGGGCATACTGTGGAACAAGCAGGCACGCGCAGTGTTCGAGAACAAGACTGATTGCCGAACTGTAAAAGGACGCCTGATGGCTGCCTTGGCCCAGCAGAATTAGGAATAAATTTAATGCATAAACAAAAACTCGAACTCACCTGGATTGGTAAAGACAAGCGGCCTCGGCTTGAGCCGCGGATTTTGTTGGAGGATGCGGAGAAGTCGTATCACGCCAAACAGCGGGTGACGGAGAATGATATTTTCGATAATCGGCTGATTTTCGGCGACAACTTGTTGGCGTTGAAGGCGCTGGAGCAGGAGTTTAGTGGTCAGGTCAAGTGCGTGTTTATCGATCCGCCGTACAACACCGGTAGTGCTTTTGAACATTACGACGATGGTCTGGAGCATTCGATCTGGCTGGGTTTGATGCGCGACCGGCTGGAAATTATCCGTCGCTTGCTATCGGATGACGGTTCACTGTGGATTGCCATTGATGACAACGAAGGTCATTATTTGAAAGTATTGTGTGATGAAATTTTTGGCCGCCAAGCTTTTGTTTCATCTATGGTTTGGGAAAATTTTTACGGGCGCAGCAATGCTGCAGCAATTTCACCTGCACACAACTACATCTTGCTTTACTCACCGTTGGGGCAAGACTGGAAAAAAGTTCGGAATCTCCTTCCACGCGGCGATGAGAGTGCAAGCAAATACAAAAATCTTGACAACGATGAAAGAGGCCCGTGGCGTCTAGGCCCCATTTTTGCTGCAGGTGAGCGTCATGATGGACTCATGTATACGATAACTACACCATCAGGTCGGCAAGTTAGCCCTCCTAAAGGAAGTCACTGGCGAATGCTCGAAGACCAGTTTTGGAGAATGGTTAATGAAGGTAGGATTGTATTTGGGGATAAGGGAGATAACAATCCAGCGGTTAAACTCTTTTTGAGTGAAGTACAGCAAGGTTTGGTTCCCCGTACTTGGTGGTCACATGGAGAAGTTGGTCATTCTCAAGAGGCAAAGCGAGAGATACAGGCCCTGTTTCCAAACGACATTCCATTTGATACTCCCAAACCTGAGCGTTTGCTGAACCAAATAATTACGATAGCCACCAACCCCGGAGACCTCGTCCTAGACTCTTTCGCCGGTTCCGGCACTACCGGCGCAGTCGCCCACAAAATGGGCCGCCGTTGGATCATGATCGAACTGGGCGAGCACTGCCACACCCACGTCATCCCACGCCTGCAAAAAGTCATATCCGGCGAAGACCTGGGCGGCATCAGCAAGACAGTCAACTGGCAAGGCGGCGGCGGTTTTCGTTATTACAAACTGGCGCCCAGCTTGATCGTCAACGACCGCTGGGGCAATCTGGTGGTCAATCCCGAATACAACGCGGCGATGCTGGCGGAAGCCTTGTGCAAGCTGGAAGGCTTTGTCTATGCGCCGTCGGAAAGCCGCTGGTGGCAGCACGGCCATTCCAGCGAACGCGATTTTATCTACGTCACCACGCAAAACCTGTCCGCCGAACAGTTGCAGGCGCTGGCGGATGAAGTAGGCGGCGCCCTCTCGCTCGCCCCCTCTCCCGTAAACGGGAGAGGGGAGTTTGAGCCCCTCTCCCAGCGGGGAGAGGGGTTGGGGAGAGGGTATTCCTTACTGGTTTGCTGCTCGGCGTTTCACGGCATCACGGCGGCGCAAGCCAACGAACGCTGGCCCAATCTGACGCTGAAAAAAATACCCAAAATGGTATTGGCACGTTGCGAATGGGGCCACGACGATTACAGCTTGAACGTGGCGAATTTGCCGATGGCAGAGGTGGAACCGGTGCCAGACACTAGCAAACCTGCCCGAGGCAAAAGGCATGCTGTCGATCCTGCCCAGCAAAGCTTGTTTGCTGAGGATGAAGAGGCGTGAGCCGCAAAATAATCATCATCGCGGGGCCTAATGGCGCGGGAAAAACCACCTTTGCTCGTGTGTTCTTGCCAGAAGAGGCGCAATGTCCTCGCTTTATTAACGCCGATTTAATCGCCGCTGGCCTGTCGCCGTTTGCTCCTGAAGCAGAAGCCTTTAAAGCAGGTCGATTGATGTTGAGCGAAATCGCGTCCTGCACGGAAAAAGGCGAAAGTTTTGGTTTTGAAACCACGTTATCCGGGCTGGGTTATTTGCGTCAAATTCAGGCTTGGCGCGAACGCGGTTATCACGTTGCTTTATTCTTTTTAAGTTTGCCGACGCCTGAATTGGCTATTGTTCGCGTCGCTGCTCGTGTCAGACAAGGTGGGCACAACATTGCTGAGGATGTGATTCGACGGCGATTTGCAGCGGGCATACGTCATTTTCCGCAACACTATCGCTACGCGGTGGATGCCTGGGCGCTTTACGATAATTCCGGCCCTAGTCCGGTATTGCTTGAATGGGGAGAAAATTGATGACTGCAGAAGAATTGACTTTAGCCAAAGATAAAGATTTGGTCGCATCTTTGCAGGCGATCAAGCGTGCGGCCGAGCTAGCACGCAAGCAAGCGATTCAAACGGGCACCGAGATTGTGATTATGCGCGATGAGCAAATCGTGCATGTATCGGCGGAACAGCTAAAGCAAGAAGGACGGTTATGAAGCGTGATCATACGTTGTCGGTATTGAAGCAAAATAAGCCGGTGTTGGTCGAACGTTTCGGCGTTACCCGTTTGGCGTTGTTCGGCTCTACAGTGCGTGACGCGGCAAGAGACGATAGCGATGTCGATATTTTGGTTGAATTTGATGGCCCGGCCACCTCGGCACGATATTTTGGTGTGCAGTTTTATTTGGAGGATTTGCTAGGCTGTCCAGTGGATTTGGTAACCAACAAGGCGCTTCGAGCAGAACTACGACCCTTCATTGAACGGGAGGCACATTATGTCTGAAGCCATACAACGCGAATGGCGGTTCTATCTGGAGGATATGATTGGGTTTGCCGAAAAAGTGATGATCTATACCGATGGTATGGATCAACAAGCGTTTGTCGAGAGCGGGCTGAATTACGATGCCACGGTACGTAATCTGGAACTGATTGGTGAAGCCGCAACCCATATCCCCGACAGTGTACGAGAAGCTCATGACCACATTCCCTGGCGACAAGTGATTGCCACCCGCAACCCCCTGATTCATGGTTATTTAGGCATCGATAACGATACGTTGTGGAGCATTATCCGAGACGACGTGCCGGGGTTAATTCAGCAGCTTAATGATTTGAAGGATCATTCATGACTCAACGGATATTGAATGCCGTCAGCGGACGGTTGTCGCTACGTCCGCCGCAAGCCGAATCGCTGACTCGCTTGGTGCGGGCCTTGGAAATGGCGCCGGAAATGCTGCAACACGATAAAGAGGTTGCGGCGGTATTGTCGAGCTTGAAGGCCTTGTTTCCGACCTTAGAGGATTTCGAGCGCGACTTCCCTTCGCTGTGCTTTGCGTTGGCGACCGGCGTGGGTAAAACCCGTTTGATGGGGGCGTTTATTGCCTATTTGCATCTGGCGCACGGCATCAACAACTTCTTTGTACTGGCGCCGAATCTGACCATTTATAACAAACTAATTGCCGACTTTACCCCGAATACGCCGAAGTATGTGTTCAAGGGTATCGGCGATTTTGCGATTAATGCGCCGCGCATCATTACCGGCGATAACTACGATCAGACCGGATTCGATGTGACCACCGACGTGTTCACGGAAATTCGCATCAACATTTTCAACATCTCCAAAATCAACTCTGAAGTGCGCGGCGGCAAGGAACCGCGCATCAAGCGCATGCGCGAGGTATTGGGCGACAGCTATTTCAACTACTTGGCTGAGTTGCCCGACTTGGTGTTGTTGATGGACGAGTCGCACCGCTACCGGGCCAGCGCCGGAGTACGCTCTATCAATGAGTTGAAACCCTTGTTTGGCCTGGAACTGACCGCAACGCCATTCGTTGAATCGACACGCGGGCCGGTGGCATTCAAGAATGTCGTAATGGATTATCCGTTGGCACGGGCAATGGAAGATGGCTTTGTAAAGGAGCCCGCCGTCGTCACGCAGCGCAATTTCGACGCCAGAGCGCATACGCCGGAAGAGCTGGAAAAGATCAAGCTGGAAGACGGCGTGCGCTTGCATGAATCGACCAAAGTCGAGCTGTTGACCTATGCCCGCGAGAACGGAGTCAAGCCAGTCAAACCGTTTATGTTGGTGATTGCGCGGGATACGACGCATGCGGCACAACTGTTGTCTTTGCTGGAATCGGATGCGTTTTACGAAGGCCGTTACCGCGGCAAGGTGATTCAGGTAGATTCCAGTCGCTCCGGTGCCGAAGAAGAAGCGATGATTACCCGTTTGCTCGCGGTGGAGCATGTCGAGGAACCCACCGAGATTGTGATTCACGTGAATATGCTCAAGGAAGGCTGGGATGTGACCAATCTTTACACTATCGTGCCGTTACGCGCGGCCAATGCGCGTACCTTGATCGAGCAATCCATCGGGCGTGGTCTGCGTCTTCCGTATGGCAAGCGTACCGGGGTAGCGGCGGTGGATCGCTTGAATATCGTGGCTCACGATAAATTTCAAGAAATTGTCGATGAGGCTAATCGCGGCGATTCGCCGATCCGCCTGAAACAGTTGATGCTGGAAGCGCCAAGCGCTGACGATAAGAAAGTCAGCGTACAAGTTGTATCAACGGCAATGTCTCGATTGGGTTTAAGTCCTGCACCAACCGTTTCTACGCAATTTAGTTCCGACTCAGGGAGCTTGAACAGCGATAACGCTAAACCAGTCCCGGTCTTTTCTCGTGAATCCGAATTCCAAGCGGCGCGTGTTGTGATGGAGGTCATCGGCAGCTATGAAGTCAAACGCTATTTAGTGCCTAATAGTGCCGCCTTGCTCAAGCCCGAGGTGCAAGAAGAAATTCTGAAGGAAGTGGCGGAAAGGCTAAAGCCACTGCAGTCGGAATTGTTTGCCGATGAGGGCATTGATCTAGCCGATGTCGTAAAAACGACTACTGAGGTGGTGGTTCAACAAACGATTGATATTCCGCGTATCACCGTGGTGCCCAACGGCGAAGTCACAACGGGATTTCATCCATTTGAACTTGATGTTGCCCAACTCCATCTGCAGCCGGGCGAACGCGTGATTGTTGGGCAGTTGTTGCGAACCAATGAACAATTCACCTTGGCGGCTGAAATCGGTTTGGTTGAACAACGCTTGGAAGACTACATCGTTCATGCCTTGGTCGATTACGACGACATCGATTATTTCACGCATGCCGACTTGCTCTACGACCTAGCCGGTCAGATGGTTAAGCATCTTGCCAGCTATCTCTCCGAGGCGGAGGTGCAAAACGTGTTGGATCGCGATCGGCAATTGATTGCCCGAGAAATTCACGCTCAGATGATGGCGCATTTTTGGGAAGAAGCCACTGAATACGAGGTTAAAGTCAGCCGTGGTTTTACCGAATTAAAGTCCTGCAACTACACCGCCACGGCCGGTCACGCCGCAATTGCTCCCGGCAATTTTGCGGCATACACCCCACCCCTGGGGATAGCCACGCATCATTATCGAGAAACAGTTGCCGAAACCAGTCGTATCAAACAAATGCTGTTTGGCGGATTCGAGCGTTGTTTATACCCATTGCAAAAATTCGACTCGGACACCGAGCGCCGTTTTGCTGTCATCTTGGAAAGAGACGCGCAAAAGTGGTTTAAACCCGCCAAAGGGCAGTTTCAGATTTATTACAAACTGGGAACTGAGCAACCTGAGTATGTGCCCGACTTTGTTGCAGAAACCGAATCGCAAATTTTTATGGTGGAAACCAAGGCGCGCGGGGATATGGATTCGCAGGAAGTCCAGGCCAAAGCCGCTGCCGCCGCACGTTGGTGTCAATACGCATCTGAGCACGCATCGGAAATTGGCACCAAAGTTTGGAGCTACTTGCTTTTGCCTCACGATGAAATTGTGGAGTCTAAAAGGCTCGTAGATTTTCAGCGATTCAGAATTTCAAACAGTCACTGTGCTTAAAGAAACCATTCCCATGGCGCGCACCTGAATAGAGCCGGCGTCCCAAGCCTCTCGTTCAGAACCATGACCGATGAGTCAGTGTTGCCGGCAAGAGTGAAGGCAGCCGACTCCCTCTACCTTGGGCAAATTGCGACACTGGAACGTGGGAATGCCGCTGCCTGGTGCTTTGGATGATGATTGTTGGCAAGTCCGGATTCGTGTCGCTCGGGTGTTGGGCCGGTTAAGTGCGACCAAATAGGTTAGCGTTGGGGGCGGTGGTCAAAAAGCCAATGACGCGGAGTACGCACGAATCAAGCGGTCCCGCAACTCATCCATCCCCCAAACCGGCGCTTGCGCGCCGGGAATCAAGCCGGGCGTCCACTGCCAGCTGTCTATCGCCTTGATGACCTCCGGGTCGCGTGCGATCAAATGCACCGGTACGTCGTGGCTGGCGGAGTCGTGGCTGACAAAGGAGGCGGGTTGGTGGTCGCCGACCACCAGTAGTACCAGCTTGTCGTCGCCATAGGTTTTGACGAAAGATACCAACGTTTCCAGGACGTATTCAATCGATTTGCGGTACTGCCCGCGAATCCGCTCGGTACTTTGCCAGACGGCTTCAGGCGCATCGCCGTCTCTGGCTTGGCCGAATATCGAGCCGTCGCCGACGTCTTGCCAATCCACCAAGCGAGGCAACGGCGTCCAAGGTGCGTGCGACGAGATCAGAGCCATTTCCGCCATGAGCGGCTGGCGCGGGCCGGAAGGCCGTTCCAAGCGCTGAATGGCGGATAAGGTGTATTGGTCCGGCATCGTGATCCAGTTGAACGGCTGGCCGCGATAGTTTAAGTCCTGTGCCGCATAGATCCGATCGTAGCCGAAATAGTCGCCCTGCGGCCACGGCAGGGTATGGGCGGGTTGCACGGCCAGCGTACGCCAGCCGGCGCGCTGGAATAAGCGGTTTAAAGTGGGCCGCCGGCTCATCACCAGGCGGTCGTAGCGGCTTTGGCTGTTGATCCATAGGCCGGACAACAAGGTGCCGTGCGCCAGCCAACTGATGCCGCCGTAGGTGGGTGAGGTTAAGTAACTGCTGCGCATCGAAAAACCGGCGGCGCCCAGTTCCGCGGCGTATTGTTGCAAGTGCGGCCGGACATGCTGGGCGTAATCCGGTTGATCGAACGCCGTGCGGCCGTAGGATTCGACAAACACCAGCATCAGGTCCTTGCCTTGCAGTTTTTGGAACAATGCCTGGTTCGGCGTGCTGGCGTAAGGGTCGTGGTCAATGCCGGCAGCGAACTGCTTCAAATCGGCCAGACTGTCGCGCGCGTTTTGCCAATGGCTGGTTAGCCAGTCGATATAGGGCCGGGCTGCGATTGATGGCGCACTGAAATGTAGAACCAGCCAGACCGTAGCTGTTACCGCCAAGCCGACTCTGGCACCACGCTTGCCGGCAAGCGCGGTTTGCAAGCTATTCAGTGCGGCATTGACCAGTCGCAGCAGGCCGATCAGACACAAGGCCAGGGCCGCTACCGCCAGATAGCTACCGAGCTGGCCGATCGTGCCGGTCAGCCACTGCATGCCGTCGCCGGGAAAACGGCTGTCCAATACCGGGTTGAGCGGTCGGCCGAAAAATTGATCCACGCCGAGATCGGCCAATTTCAAAATCAGACTCAAACCCAGTAAGCCGGCGGCCAGGATGCGTAGCGCCGAACCGGCAATGCCCGGTAACGTTAGTAAAAATCCCAGCAACAAGGCTTCCAGTGGCAGGCGGGCAAACGCCGAAGGCGTGATTTCACTGAGCCGGTTGGGTAGCAGCAAAATCAGCAACACCAAAGTCAGCGCGCTCAGAGGTCCAACCAGACGTGAACGCGCGGCAGCAGGTTTGCCAAGGATTGGGAAATCAGTCATCGCAAGAAGTATTGATAGAAATTAGCGGACCCTAAACGCAGCAAATTCAGTGCCGTTTTATATGCGTATGGGTTGGCGTGGGATTTGCTGCTCATTTGCGCTACCGCAATCACGCACGCACACAAACATGTCAGACGTCTTCGCAGCATTACCAACTCAAGATTTATTACGCCGAGAATTAAAAGTCATTTCCGCGATCGGTGCCGTTGCGCTGCTATCGGTGGCAGTGTGGCTTGGCGTTGCCGAGCGCTGGTACATGGCCGTATTCTGGCTATTGCCCGCCAGCGCGATCTGGTGCTGGATTGGTTGGCGTACTTGGACTTTGCTGGATTTGAATCGCGCCGCGTTGCAGGCTCCGCTGTATCCCGCCTTGGGCTGGGGCAACCGGGTAACCTTGCTGCGCGGCTGGCTGATCGCCTTGGCCGGCGGTTGTTTATCGATAGACCTCTCGGCAGTGCCGGTAAGTTGGCTGCCGGCGGTGGCTTATTCGTTGGCCGCCTTGCTTGATCGCTGCGATGGCTTTTTGGCCCGGCGCGGCCGGCAGGTCAGTTTGTTGGGCGGGGAGCTTGATGTGCAACTGGATGCGCTGGGATTGGTGGTTGCGCCCATATTGGCCATAGCCCAAGGGCGTTTGCATTTTTCATATCTGCTATTGAGCGCGGCGTTTTACCTCTACCGCTGGGCGATGCAGCGCCGGCAAGTGCTGGGCTTGCCAATCTATCTTTTGCCCGATAATCCGTTGCGCCGTACCCTGGCCGGTTTTCAAATGGGTCTGGTCACCGTGGCGCTTTGGCCCTGGCTGGACGCCGAGTTAACCCGCGCTGCCGGCGTCGCCTTCATGTTGCCGGTGCTGTTCGGGTTTGTCGCCGACTGGGCCGTGGTTTGCGGCCAGCTAAGCTCAGCCAATTACCAAAGATTGGCTATTTGCAGCCAGCGCTCATTCCAGCCGGGCTTAAGGCTGCTGACGGCTATTGTGGCTGGCCTAGTCCTACCCGGTTTGGCTGTGACCGACATCTCTGCCCTGTCATTGGCAGTGGTGGTGGTTATGTTGTCGGTGGGTTTCGCCGGCCGCCTCGCGGCATTGGCTTTGCTGCTGTGGCTGGGCGGGCCCGGAGTCGCTGTGTTGCAACCGTTGGCCCAGCTAACTTTGGTATTCGCCGGCAGTTGGTTGCTGATGCTGGGCAGCGGCCGAGCCAGCCTCTGGGGTTGGGGCGATGCCTGGGTGGCGCGTTACGACGGTGCCTGATGGTGCGTTTCAATCGATTGCCTGTGTTGTGGCTGGTTGCCTTGGGTTTGGCCGGCTGGATGTTGAGCCAAACCCCATTTGCAGCGGCTGAGCAGGCCTTACGCGGTTTGGGGCCGGACCAGTGGTTGGTGTGGTTGGCTGTCAATGCGGGTATCGCACTGGCCGGCGCAAGCCGTTGGCATCTGTTTACCCGCTGTCTGGGCGTTCCGGTCACCTTGAATCAATTGCTGAAAATTCGCCAGGCCGGCCAGGCAGTCAGTTTTCTAACGCCGGGGCCGCAATTCGGCGGCGAACCGTTGCAAGTTTACTGGTTGCATCGGCGGTACCGGGCGCCGCTACCCACGGCGCTGTTGGCGCTGGGCTTGGACCGGCTTTACGAATTTGCCGTCAATCTTTTGCTGTTAGCGGCAGGCGTTTTTTTGCTGACGCGTTCGCCGCTAGCGGCCATCGCCGACTGGCAAGCGGTCGGTGTCGGCTTGATTGGCGCGTTATTGAGCATTGCCGTTGCCGGGCGATTTTTATTGGGCAAACCTGGACGTTTTACTCAGGCTTTGCAGTCATTATTCAGGCGTTGGCGCCAGCATAGCTTGCTGCGGGCGGTAATCGGCGACAGCCACGATCCTGCTTGGGATTGGCGGACACTGCTCGGTCAGCGCCGGCTAATGGTGCAGGCGCTGTTATGGTCGCTGCTGGGTTGGGCCGCATTGCTGGCCGAATTATGGTTGCTGCTGGATTGGGTCGTTGCTCCGCAAGGGTTTTGGAATTTTCTGTTGGTGTTGGTGGCGATGCGGCTGGCGTTTCTGTTACCGCTGCCGGGCGGTGTCGGCTCGCTGGAAATGGCCATGTTTTGGGTGTTTCAGTATCTGCACGCCGCGCCAGGCGCGGCCCTGGCCTTGATCGCGCTGATGCGCGTTCGCGATGCGGTATTTGTGGCGGCAGGCCTCGGGTGTATGGCGTGGCTTGGCGGTTGGCGAGTCGCCAACTCGGGCCAAGCCTGACTCGGGCGCAGTTGCCTGGACCGCAGTCGGTGTTGCCGGACTGCTGCGGATCGAGCAGTCAATTGTGGCCGCCTGCACTGGTTTCGGGGGGCCGTTTGCAAGCCGATGTGTCGGCTATTTGCCTGCTAATACAGCATTTTAGGCGAGCAATAGCCTACCCAATCGACATCTCTTGGGTAGTAATAAATTATCGGCATACAAAATGCTGTCTCAGCTTATATAGCCAATATCCATTATCCGGACAGCACGGAATTGCAATACTCTTATGTTTAAAACCAATCGAATATTTACAGTGATAAGTAACGATAGCGGATTGCCGGTTTGGTATTTTCTAACCCGAGAAGGTCGGCAAGGCCCATTTGTTTCCGAGGCGGATGCCCGCCGGCATCTGGACGAATTTATTTTGAAAAGTATCAGTTTGCCGAATCGTGTCCCGAGAACCCGTTTTGTTCCGGCTTATTAGCGCTAAAAAAGGTCCGTGGTTTTGCTGTTATGAATAGTATCGATTTGTTGAATCATCGTCTTCAGTTTTTCGAGCAACTGCATCAAGAGTTCCTGTTTTTAACCGGATACGGGACGTATGCGCATATTAATAGCCGGGATGTCGACCGTTTGTACCTGGATTATTTGGCAGAGGCTCAGGCGACAGGCGCCGAATTACGCCAAGATAATCAAATATCGTTTATCCGGTCTTATATCAAAAGCCGTTGATAAGAAGTCGTGCTTTTTAAAGACGGTGGCAATTGGCTTTTTTGAGTGTTGGATTAATTTGTATATTTGGTAGGTAGCGCATGTGTTTGATTATTCATAAACCCAAAGATGCCAAGCTTGATCTGGAATTATTGCATTCCGCCAGCCAATACAATCCGCACGGTTACGGATTGATGGCATTTACCGGCCCGCAAAAAATCAGCGTGATTAGAGATCAATACACCCATTTCGAGGCATTGCGCCGCGCCTACGTTCATTTCGCCAAGCACGAATGCGTGATTCATTTGCGTTTACGCACACGCGGCCATATCAACTATGCCAATACACATCCTTTTCGAGTAAGCAATGCCATTTACATGGCCCATAACGGTACGCTGGATATTAATTGCCGGATTCCGGGGCGCTCGGATAGCTGGCATATGGCAAACGATTTGTTGCAGCCGTTATTGCGGCGTAACCCGAATATAATCCATGCCAAATCTTTTCAAAGCTATATTGCCAAAAATATTGGCGCGAATAACAGAATGGTATTTATGGATGCCGATAGGCAAAAAACGGTAATTATCAATAAATCTCTGGGTACGGAATATCAAGGGGTTTGGTTGAGTAACACCAAGTGGTTTGATTCGGCCAGATTTGGTTTGGCGGAACCTAATTTTAATAACGGCCAGTTGGCCAGCGATGCTTGTTCAAAATTAAAGTTATTGGGAGAGCGTTTTGGACAAGGCCTGAATAAACTCAATTATTGTTCCGGCTAACTATTTCTGGTTAATCCGGACAACAAAAATTCCTTATTAAACTTTTTGATATGTAAATCCAATTTAAGCGTTTTGGCAACCTTTGCGCGGGTGATACTGTTATCCATAACTCAGTTTCAAAGGAAAAAATAACATGTCAAAAAATGCTTTACCTATCGGATTGCTGGCGGTGTTTGCGCTAATTACCCAAACAGCGGAGGCAACCAACGGCTATTTCGCGCATGGCTATGGTGCCAGAAGCAAAGCCATGGCCGGGACCGGGGCCGGGCAGGTTCAGGACGCGATTGCCGCCGCTGCGCTCAATCCGGCGGGGCTGGTCAATGTCGGCAACCACCTTGACGGCGAACTGGAACTGTTCGCCCCCTTTCGGGAATACTCGGTTAGCGGGCAAGGTACCTTCGACGGTCGGCATTTCCCGCTCGGCCCCGGCACTCAGGAAAGCGAGAGCAATTTTTTTCCGGTGGGCGCCCTGGGCTGGAGTTACCAACTTGACGGCCAGCAAGCCATAGGTTTGGCGCTTTATGGAAACGGCGGCATGAATACCGACTGGCGCCAGGTCGGTAACAGTAGTCCTTATTGCTTCGGCCAGTCCGGCGTATTTTGCGGCGGACGCGCTGGCGTCGATATGGCGCAGGCATTCATTGTCGGCACCTATGCGCATTCGTTCGCCAATGGCCGCTACTCGGTTGGCCTGTCACCGATTTTTGCGGCGCAAACCTTTAAGGCGCGCGGCTTGGGTATTTTTGGCGCGCAAGGTTATTCCAGCGACCCGGCCAGCTTATCCGACCAAGGCCGCGATTATTCGTTTGGGGCCGGATTTCGGGTAGGCGGACAAGCCGAGCTGTTACCTGGTTTGCGGTTGGGGGCGTCCTATAAAAGCCGGATCTACATGTCGCCGTTCGAACGCTACCGGGGCTTGTTTGCCCAGCAAGGCGAGTTCGATATCCCGGACAGTTTCAACGTCGGCATTTCCTGGGATGCCACGGCCGCATTCACCGCCAACTTCGACGTCGAGCATATTCGCTACAGCGAAATCAAATCCGTCGGCACACCGTTGAATCCGCTGTTCAGCGGCGCCAAATTGGGTGCCGGCAACGGTCCCGGCTTTGGCTGGAACGATATGACGATATACAAATTTGGCGGCCAGTGGCGGCAAAACGACCGCTGGGTCTGGCGCGGCGGCTTTAGCTATGGCCAGCAGCCCATCGAAGGTTCGGAAGTGCTGTTTAACATTCTGGCGCCCGGTGTCCAGGAATGGCATTTGACCGGGGGCTTTACCCATGCGTTGAGCAAGGCAGACGAGCTGTCGTTCGCTTTCATGTACTCCCCACAGAAGACCATCACCGGCGCCAATCCGTTGGATGGCAATCAACAGATCGAATTAGCGATGACCCAGTTTTCCTTGCAATTGGGATGGTCGCGGAAATTCTAAAGACTTGCGTAGGGCCAGCGGCAATGTCGTTAAGTTAATGATGGTAGGAGCGGGCCACGCCCGCGACTAATCGCCTTAACGGCATTGGGGCCAACGGTCGTTTAGTGCTCGGTTTTTACTGCGCTGGCGCCCGGAATGGCAGGGCATGTTGCAATGCAAAGAAAATTGCCTCCTCAGCAGCACCGAATCAGCATTGGCTGCTTAGCTGGCAGCAGAAGCGATTGAAATCCACAGCCGAGCGCCGGTTATTCGGTAACTCGCCGGCTGGCACGATAAATGCCGTTTCAAGCTGCGCAAACCCAAAATGCTTGCGCACAAACGTCAATTTTATCGAGAGAGGAAGCATGAAACGTACAACTGTTGCCGCCGGCTTGTTGCTGATGACCGCCAATGCCGCGCACGCGCAAACACCACCCGCACCGGAAGCACCGAAACCGCCGTTGGGATTTTTCGTGACCAGTGCCGGGGTGGGCAAGGGCGCCGATTTGGGCGGCTTGGCCGGAGCGGACGCACATTGCCAAAAACTGGCGAGCGGGGTCGGTGCCGGTAACCGGACATGGCGCGCTTATTTAAGCACGCAGCCGGAAGGCGGCAAGCCGGCGGTTAACGCCCGTGACCGCATCGGCAAAGGGCCTTGGGCCAACGCTGCCGGTGTGTTTGTCGCCAACGACGTTGCGCATTTGCACGGCGATACGCTGGAGCTGGCCCAGCTCGGCAACAATCTGCATAAGAAAACCGCATTCACCGAAAAGGGAGAACCCTTAAAAGGCGTGGGCGACAATCCGAACGAGCACGACATCATCACCGGTTCCAAACCGGACGGTACGGCTTATACCGATGCCGCCGACCATACCTGTAAAAACTACACCAGCAGCGCTGACGGCACGGTTCGGGTCGGCCATTTCGACCGCACCAACGGCGGCCGCAATGGCGGCAACGTCTCCTGGAATTCCACCCACGACAGTCGCGGCTGCAGCCAGGAAAATCTGGTCAGCACCGGCGGCGCCGGCTATTTCTACTGTTTTGCCGCCGATTAATCCGGCACGGAGAGGCGGCTGACGCCTCTCCTTATCTGGCAATCGACCGACAGCTCTTGCGCAGGAACTGGTGGATGGTTCCGCAGCTATCGTCCCAGCGCGGCAGCGTGGCAAAATTGGCCAGCGCGTTTTCGCTTAGTTCAGCCAATAACGTCCGGTCACCGTGCCAATGTTTCAAGACGGCCGCCAATTCATTCGCGTCGTCCGGTTCGATCAGATAGCCATGTTGGTTGTGGCCGATGATTTCCTTAGCCGCACCAGCGCGAGTGCCGATGGCGGGCAGGCCGAATTGCTGAGCTTCGGCGTAGACAATGCCGTAACTTTCATAGATTGAAGGCAGTACCATGACTTGGTGCCGCCGATAAAACCCGGCCAGCGTCGTACCTTGCACCGGGCCCTGAAATGCAAAGCTTGCGGTCAGGCCGTTACCGTTTATCAGCTTGCGAATTCGGGCCACGTAGCCGGGCTCCATATCCAGCCGGCCGGCAATCGTGACCCGATAGTCGTTGGCTGGCAATTGCCGTAGCGCTTGAATCAACACATGCAGCCTTTTCCGGCGAATCACGTTGCCAACCACCAAAATCCTTAGCGGACCAGCCGCCAGCGCGCGTCGGCGCACGAAATCGGCATCGATTTCGGTGTCGGCCGCAGTGAAATTGTCGCCTGCCGGCAAAGCCAGGCAATGCGGCGGCAGACTATGGGGCAACAGTTGCTGCAACTGCGCCAGCGTGGTCTGGCTGTTGGCGATCAATCCCGACAGCGTTGCCAGATAGCGCCGTTCGATGGCTCGAAACAACCAGCGGCTGTAACGCGGATGGCTTTCAAAACTGTTCAGTAAATGGACCAAGCCGACCACCGGTAGCCTCAAATGCCGATTCAAGGCAAACACCGACGGCTGCACCATCGCATCCTGAATCAGGATGTCGAGCTTGGCGGCGTCGATTTTTCGTAGAACATCGCGCCTTAGATTGTCGGTTAACTGCCAGCAAAACCGGCGCGGCGGCAGGCTGATGATGACGACCTGTTCTCCATTTCGGCGCAGATATTCGACCAATTTGCGGTCATACAGATAACCGCCGCTGACCGAATCGATGTCGCCGTAGAGCAACAGCCCAATCCGCACCGGCTTAGAATTCCCGCTGGTAAGCGGCCCAGCAGTGCGGCGTTTCCCAAAGCTTTATTCGCAAATTGCCCGGTTTAGGCGGCTCAATACCCTTCAAAAGCTTCTCGCACAGGATTCGGCTGAAATGCTCGATGCTGGGATTGAGACCGGCAAATTCCGGTTTATCGTTTAGTAGTTGATCGCGAAACTCGGCAAGCACGCTATCCAAAGCCGCTTCGACCGCAACGATGTCTACCAAATAACCGTGCTGATCCAGCGTATTGGCCTGGATGCGCACTTCGGCGACGTAATGGTGGGCGTGCGGCAAATTTTCGCTGCCCCAATCGCCGCCGATCAGATAGTGGTTGGCGATAAAGTCGCGGGTGACGGCTAGGCTGTACATAATGGTTTTCGGACGTGTTAGAAGAAATGGGTGGGTAAAAAAATCAATACACCAATAGCGCTTGCAAAACCGATTCGGGCGTTTGATCCAGCCGCTGATAAAGCTCCCCGGCTTGCGCCAACGGATAACGATGAGTGATCCATTGTTGCGGACTTAGCTGGCGAATGGCGCGCCAGGCTGCGGTAAAGCGCCGGGTCTTGTCCCAGCGGCCGCTCAAGATAGGGTCAATGCTGCTGACCTGGCTGGTAGTGAATCGAATCCGGTTACGGTGTGCCGCGCCGCCCAGCGCAATTGGCGCCGATTTTTCGCCATACCAGCTGCCGACGACGATGCGGCTAGTAAAACCGCACAAGTCGATCGCCAGATTGAGGGCTTGCGGCTGGCCGCTGACCTCGTACAGCAAATCGGCGCCGTTGGTATCCGTTGCTGTCAGCATGGTTTTCAACTGTGCTATTTGGGCGGCGGCTGTGGCGTCGAACGCGGCAGTGGCCTTCAGGCTTATTGACCATTCCCGGCGGAGCGCGAAGGCGTCGACCGTAAACAGTTGGTCCAGTGGGAAACGCGCCAACAAGCCGGTCAATAGCAGCCCGACGACCCCTTGTCCGAGCACCACGACCCGCTCTCCGAGCAACGGGGCGCCGTCGTGCACCAGGCTGACGGCGGTTTCGGCGTTGGCCAGAAATACCGCCGCTTCCGGTTCGATACCGTCGGGTACGGCCAAAAGCTGATCCGGCGTGGCGATAAAACAACTGGCGTGCGGTTGAAACGAAAATACCAGTTTGTCCAGCCAGGCCGGATCAACGCCTTCACCGAGCTGTTCAACGCGGCCGACGCAGGCGTAGCCGTAGGGCAGGGGATAAGTCGGTGCATGTTGCAGGGATTTCAGTGTGGCATCCAAATCGATGCCGGGCGGCAATTGGCCTCGATACACCAACAATTCGCTGCCGGCGCTGACTGCCGAACACAGGGTTTTCACCAAAACCTGGCCGGGCGCCGGCGCCGGTAACCGCGTTTCGCGGATCTGCACTTCAAAGGGCTGGGTAAACCAAAGCTGTTGCGCTAGCACGCGATCGCTGCCTCGCGATGGTATTGCAGGCTGCCCCACAGGATCAGATCGTCGCCCAGCATGTGCGATTGCATGGCGTGCAGGCGAGGCAGCGGTTGTTTGGCGCCGATTTGCAAATCGCCGACGCCTTTCAAGCCGCCGACCAGGGTGGGGGCGATAGTCAGTACCAGGGCGTCGGCCAAGCCGGCCTTTAAAAATGCGGTAATGACTTCGGCGCCGCCTTCGACCATCAGATGGCGGATGCCTTGTTGTTTAAGCCAGTGCAGCGCGGCAAACAAATCCACCCGGCCTGTGGCGTCGCCGGCCAGGCCGATTACGTCGGCCTGCCCGGCCAATTGGCGGTTATGCCCGGCACGGGTCAACACCCAGCAACGTTTATCGTCGCGGCGGCACAGCCGTGCCGAATTCGGCATGCGCAGGCTACTATCCAATACGATGGGTTGCGGACTGTGGCCCGGCCATTCGCGCACGGTCAATTGCGGATCGTCGGTTAGCACGGTGCCGATTCCCACCAGAATGCCGTCGTGCAAGCTGCGCAGTTGATGGGTCAAGCGCAACGATTCGGCGCCGCTCAGCCCCAGGCTTTCGCCGGCGCGGGTGGTAATGCTGCCATCCCAGCTTTGGGCGTAACTCAGCGTTACGAACGGGCGGTTACGAACAGCGGCGGCGCGGCGCTGTATTAACAACCAGCGCTCAATTTGCCGGTTCAGGTTCATCGTGTTTCGTAAACGGTGCGTTGGCCTGGGTCGGTTTGAATTGCAGCAGGTGGGCCATGCGCTGGGCTTTGGTGCGCAGGTAATCCAGGTTATCGCGGTTGACAGTGGCTTCCAACGGCAAGCGGCTGTCGACATGGATGCCCTCGGCGGTCAGCGCGCTGATTTTTGCCGGGTTGTTGGTTAGCAATTGTACTGACCGTACCTCCAAATCCTCCAGAATGCGCGCCGCCAGCGAGTAGTCGCGCTCGTCGGCGCCGTGGCCCAACAGCAGGTTGGCGTCGACGGTGTCGTAACCCTGGTCTTGCAAGTTATATGCGCGCAGTTTTTGCAGCAAGCCAATGCCGCGGCCCTCCTGGCGCAAATACACCAAAACGCCGGCGCCGCGTCGGGCAATCCATTCCAGCGAGCGGTCCAGTTGCTCACCGCAATCGCAGCGGCGGGAGCCGAGCACGTCGCCGGTAAAACATTCGGAGTGGATGCGCACCAACACGCGTTCCGCGCCGGCGACATTGCCGGCGACGAAGGCCAGGTGCTCCTTATGGTCCAGGGAATTTTGGTAGTAGCACAGCCGAAACTCGCCGTAAGCGGTGGGTATTCGGGCACTGGTGATTTGGCTAACGTCGGCTTTATTCATGGTTATGGTCAAGGGCGCGCTAAATGGATGGCGTTTATAGCGATTGCGTCAATCGGCCGGTATTGGTGGTTGAATGAATCGCGCGCAAAAAGGTAATGAACCATCGCCTAAACAAATTACATGCCAGTCCCGAAAAATAATCGCTATTACCATGGCCGTTTAATAACGTTTGTTCCGAGATAGACAAAGGGCGCGCTGCTTCGTGCTTCGGCAAACCAGAACGGAATACTGCCAGTAAACGGGGTTCGGTTAATAAGCTGTGTTTGGCAGGTGCGGGCAATAATTGCTGACTGATCAGCAATTATTGCTGTCGATCTGTTGATTGGTCAGCAGCGTGATTGTCTATCAGCTTGGGACGGCAGCGCGTCACGCCGGACGAAATTTACCCAGTCGGCGTACCGCTTCATGTAGGGTTTGGTCGTCCTTGGCAAAGCAGAAACGAACCAGGCCTTCGCCTTCCCGGCCCTGGTAAAAGGCGCTGCCCGGTACGCTGGCTACGCCGGTTTGTTCCAGCAAAGCCAATGCGGCGGTTTTGGCATCCGGGTAACCGAAATGGGCGATGTCGGCCAACACGTAATACGCGCCTTGCGGAATAAACGGCGCCATGCCGGCGGCGGCCAGGCCGTCGCAGATGATGTCGCGCTTGCGCTGGTATTCGTTTCTAAGCTTTTCGAAATAGTCGGACGGCGCATTCAATCCGGCGGCAACGCCATGTTGCAAAGGCGACGGCGCACAGACGTATAGCAGGTCGTTGACCAGATTGATGGCTTTGGTCAAGTCCGGCTTAGCTACCGCGTAGCCCAAGCGCCAGCCGGTGATGCTGAAGGTTTTGGAAAAGCCCATGATGCTGACCGTGCGTTCGGCCAAGCCCGGAATGCTGGCCGGCGAAATGTGGCGGCGGCCGTCGTAGGTAATGTATTCGTAAATCTCGTCGGAGATGACCAGCAAATTGTGCTTGCGGGCGATGCGTTCGACGATTGCCAATTCCTCGCTGCTGAATATCTTGCCGCTGGGATTGGATGGCGTGCAGAGCACCAGGGCGCGGGTATTGGGTTTGACAGCGGCCTCCAGTGCGGATTCTTCCAGACTGAAGGCCGGAGGTGCCAGCGTTAAGAATTGCGGCTCCAGGCCTTGCAGCAGCAGTGTGTTGAGATGGTAGCCGTAGTAAGGCTCCAGCAACAGGACGCCATCGCCGGGATTGAACAAGGCCGCCAGCGTCGCGGCAAAAGCGCCGGTAGTGCCGGCGCTGATGACGATTTCGGCGTCGGCATCGACCGCCAAGCCGTTGTCGCGTTTCAGCTTGCGGGCAATCGCCTGCCGCAACGGAGCGATGCCTTCCGAGGCGGTGTAAGTGTTTTGACCGTCTTGAATGGCCTGGATCGCTGCCTCGCGCACCAACGCCGGCACCGGCAAATCGCCCAGGCCCTGGCCCAGATTAATGCCGCCGACCCGCTCACAGGCTTTGGTCATCAGGCGAATATCGGATGGATGCAGGTTTTCGATACGGCGGGAAACGGTAAAGCTCATCGGTGGCTTGGCAAAATTTAGTTGGCTGTAGGGCGGATCAGATTAGCCGCCGCTCAAGGCAACGGCAAACGGCAAAAAACGATATGGATTTCGAAATTTCCGAAAACGCCGAATTTATTTGGCAGGCGTGGCAGTCGCCGGGCCGATGCCGACGATTTGCAGGATGGTGTCTTCGTCCTTGGCACCGTCGTAGTGGATTTCGTTGCCGTAATGGGTGACGAAGCTGCCGGCCGGCACCGGTTTCAACTCGTCCGGTTTGTGGTCGCTGCCGGTGCCGACCCACCAAGTGCCGGAAATGACGGTGATGAAGCGGTCGTTAGGATGCGAATGCGGCTTGCTGTTGTGGTGGGCCTTCCATTTGTTCAATACCACGTACAGACCGGGTTTGGCCGGGTCGCCGACCAGCACGGCCGTCTCCGAACCGCTGGGGTTGGCAACCCAGTTGATTTGCTCGGGCAGTTTGATCGAGATCGCTTTCGGGTCCAGTTCGGCGGCGCCGGTTACGGCCGAACTTAAGCTCAACAGGATAGCCAGTACCTGGGCGTGCGGTTTGCGGATGATGTGCAGCATGTGTTCTCCAAAAAAATAAGACGGTTCGCGGCTGGATTTCGGAGTGTTCGGTCTTGGGCTCTCCGTTCCGTGGATCGATTGGCGGGAACCCAGCCGCCAAAAAACCCGACCGAACACTCCGAAACCCAGCCTGTGTTATCAAGAGGCCGGTTTGGCCTTGGCCGTTTCCGGCGCGGCGACTGGGTTTTCGCTATGCGGCGTGCCGGCCGGCACCCAGGAATACGGTACCGGTTGTGCCCGATAAACCGCCGGGCTGCTGGTCGGTTTGCCGGTCAGGCTGTCCCTGCCTTGCTTCGGGTACGGGTTGACGTATTCCCAGACGATTTCGCCGTCCTTGCTGATTTGGAAAAAGCGGCCGTTCTGGCCTTCGTCGATCAAGGTATTGCCGTTCGGCAGCCGCCGCGCCGAGCTGATATTGGTGCTGCGGAATGACCAAGCCGGACTGCCCGAATCTTCGGCGGTGTATTGCCAGACGATTTGGTTTTGGATCGGATCGATCTCCAGAATCCGAGAACCGCCGGTTCTGGGTACCACGGCCGGCGGATAACCGGCCACGCCCTGGTTGTCGAATACCAGCAGGTTACCGGCGCCCGGCAAACCTTCCGGGATGATGTGGGCGTCGTGCTGGCCGCTGATTTGATCGACCGGCCTCGGCACGTTGCGCGGATGGTTTTCTTCGCTGGTCGCCGGATAGTGCGGACCTAGGCGCCAAACGATTTTGCCGCTGTGACGGTCGATGATGGCGATGAAATTGGCGTTGCGGGCGTCGAATAGCAGGTTTTCCGGCGCGAAGCGTTTGTCGCCGGCGGCGTACCAACGGTTAGGCCCGACCGGTTTCAGATTGTTGGTGTGGAATACGTCGGCTATTGCCGAATTGCGCACCAGTTTCGATTCCGCCGGGCTGAAGCCGAACTCGTTCAGGTGCTCCGATGCCACCCATTTCCAAACCACTTCTCCGGCCGGGTTCACCTCGTAAACCACATCGTCGATCACAGGTTTCGGTTTGAAGCCTTTGACCGGATGCACCCAGTTTGCCAGTACCGCGGTGTTGCCGTTCGGCAGCCGCGCCCAATCGTGGTGTTGCTGCGCCGCGCCGCCCGGCGCCTTGTCGCCGAAACGCCAGACCGCGTTGCCGTCCCAATCCAGCTCGCCTATGGTTTTGCTGACGCGGCGGTTGATCTGGCCGGGAATCAAATCCGTGCCTTTGCCGTCGGTCAATTCCAATGTGACCAGAACATGGCCGAGTTTGCCGCCGGTCAAGGCCGGATCGATCAGCGTGCTGTGGCTGGCGGCGTCTTTCCATTCGTGTACCGAGTTGCCGTTCATGTCGATCAAGTGGGCAATGTTGTCGCCGCCGGTGAACAACACGTAGCTATTGAAGGCTTTGGCCGGGTCGTAGCGGGTGACGCCGGTCGGGTATACGCTGGGTGCGGCCAGGGCACCGGACGCGTAAAGCGTGCCGGCCAGCGCTAATACCGTGTTTCGCTGGCGGTGCCGAAGACGTCGTAATTTGGGTGTCTGATGTTGCGCAGTTGGGTGTTTAGTCATAAGCCTTATGGATTGCCTGGTGGAGTGGTTCGAGTGTTTGCTAGCGCTTCAGCAATTTGCAAGCCAATCGGTCAGTTTCGGGTAATCGCAGGTGCAGGCCTTCTAAGGTATGGCTCTCCGATTCGGCCCGGTTTGGCGCAACAATTTTGCTGCAGCGGCGTTGCTGCCCCATCAGCACGGCGCCAACATAGGCTGTCCCTGGTTCAACAATTTTCCGCAAAAAAAGCGGCGTCAGTATGCGCGTTAGCCTGCCGCAGGTAAAAAAATGTAAATCCGCGTTAAACGCTTATAAACAGCGAGGTTGAAACCCGATTGCGGCGTCGCCGGCCATTACGCATCCGTCGGTTGGCCGAACGATGGCATGTGCATTGCAAAAGGTGATGCAGGGCACATTTCATCGCGGCCGTTGCTGCATGGATGCCTAATTTCTAATTTGGACAATTAAATCGGGTGAAACAGTGAAAGATTATTCGACAAGCGCAGAGCCGCAAACGCTCGGACCGGATGCGGGCGTTCCGAAAACCGTCAGCCGACGCAGAACCCTGTCGGCCTGCGTTGCGGTGGCGATTGCCGGCGCTTCGCTACTAGCGGCGACCGACGCCCAGGCGGCGCCGGCCAAGAAAGCGGCAAAACGTAACGCCGGCAACAGCAAGGCGGCCAGCGATTTGGAACTCGAGAACCAGCGTTTGCGCCAGGAATTGGCGGCGGCAAAGGCCAGGGAATTGGAGTTGATCAGGAAAGGCTCGGCGGCTGCAGGTGCCGCTGGAGCGGTTGCTGCGGGCGGTGCTACGGCAACCGAGCCCGGCGCCGAGGCCGCGGAAGCCGAATTGCAACTGGCCGAGCAGGAAGACGACAAGGCCAAAGATTTGGGCGAGGTGGTGGTTAAGGCCCGGCCTCGTTTGCAGAAGCTGAAAGACATCCCCAACTCGACCTCGATCCGGAGCGGCGAGGAGTTGCATAAGGAATTGGCGATGGATTTGGGCGACATTTTGAAACGTGCCGGTAACGTCAAATGGAACTACGGTAACGCCCGCACCAGCAGCTTGTCGATGCGCGGCGTCGGCCAGCAGGCGCAAACCGACGCAATGGACCCCAGCGTCGGTACCATCGTCGACAACGTGCCTTACGCCTATAACCCGCTGTCCAGCTTCGACCATTACGACATCGATTCGATTCAGGTCGAGCGCGGCCCGCAAGGCACCGACGGCGGCAAGAACGTCAGCTTGGGCCGGGTCAATATCAACACCCGGCGGCCTACTTTCAACCGGGAAGCGACCTATTCCGCTACCTACGGCCAGTTCAACACTTACATCGGCGACGCCGCCTTGGGCGGGGCGGTGATCGACAATTTCCTGGCCTGGCGCGGCGCGTTCCACGTCAACAAAGGCGAGGGCGCCACCAAAAACCTATATAACACCGACCAGACCTGGTACAACCGCGACCGGGTGTCCGGCCGGATCCAGTTTTTGCTGACGCCGAGCGAGACCTTTAGCACGCTGATCCGCTTCGACGCCAATCCGCGCGGCGAGGAATTCAACAACGGCAACAACTTCTATACGCCGACGCCGCGAATCTCGGCCAACGGCTTGCCGACCAACCTAAACAACGATGCCGGAACCCGTTTGGCGCGGCGCTGGTTCAGAGAGGGCAAGCCCGAATACAGCTACCAAAACAACTACCTGTACGGCAACGGCGAAAACGCCTTCAACCAGGATGCGCAATACGCCTTGATCACCGCCAGCAAGGGCGGCTCGGTGGAAGCCAATTGGGACGCCGGTATCGGTAAGTTCACCTCGATTACCGCTTACCGCGATTTCGAATTCCAGGCCCGCAACGACGGCGACTCGACCCCGTTCGACGTCCAGAAAAACGGCGGCGGCGCGGTACCCGAATTCCGGCAATTGAGCCAGGAGATCAAATTTACCTCCAACTGGGGCAATCTGGTCGATTACGTCGCCGGCGCCTATTTCAACGACCGGAAAATGATCAAAGGCAACCGGGTCGGTTTCGGCCGCGACGCCGGCGCCTGGTTGGCCGGAGCCGGCGCTTACGGCCGGCTGGATGCCGACTCGGCCGGCCGCCAGTTGATGATGGATTCGTTAAACGAATTGCATACCGACAACCCGTATTACATCCATAACAAAACCGCATCCGCCTTCGTCAATGCCAAGTGGCACATCACCGAGCCGTTGACGTTGGAAACCGGGGTACGTTTCAACATCGAAAACCGGCGTCAGGAGACCGATAAGTTCATTACCAACCAAGGTTCCGGTGCCGCATTGAATCCGTACTCGGTCAACGGCATCAACCTGGGCGGTTTCGATACCGTGACCGCGACCGGCGCGCTGACCGCCGCCGCCGCCGCCGATCCGGTACAAGTGGCGCGTGCCGATGCGGTGGCCTTGAAATACTTCGGCGTGGCGACGTATGCCGGTCTGAACGCGACGCAGCTGCGCCAGGTCGGCGATGCGAAAGGCTTGCGGGCCGGCCAGATGGGCTTGCTCTGGGGCCGTGAGCCGGGCCGCAGCTTCAAATCCACCCAGCCCAGCTACCAAGTGCGGCCGACCTATAAATTCAACGAGGACTATACCGGTTACCTGTCCTGGGGCTACAACGAAAAGGCCGGTTTGTCACAGACCGTCAACAGCGTGGCGTACCTGGTCGAGCCGGAGAAAACCAACTCGTTCGAAATCGGTTTGAAATCGACCTTGTTCAATCGGGCGTTGACCTTGAACACCGACTTTTTCTGGACCGAGATCAACAATTACCAGCAAGCGGTACAGGTTATCGACCAATACCAAACCGCGGCTTTGGGTCAGGATACTTATACCTCGATTACCGGCAACGCCAAGGGTGTCCGCGCCTACGGGGTCGAGGTGGACGGTTCGTTGGTCGATACCATTCCGTTTACCTCGGTCAATTTCTCGGGTTCGTATAACGAAGCGTTTTACACCGATTTCAAAAACGCCGGTAAAGCGGCCGAATGGAATAACCTGGCGTCGCCGACTCGCGATCTGACCGGGCAGACCCTGCCGGGGGCTGCCAAATTTACGTTCAGTATCAGCCCCGAGTTCAGGTATCCGGTGGAAGTGTTGGGCAGCAACCAGGAATTCCACACCAGCTTCACCACCGCGTTCACCAGCAGCTATAAATCCGACGTGGCCTTGTCCGAATACAGCGTGATTCCGGCCAACACCACGACCGACTTATCCATCGGTATCGGCCGCAAGGACCGCGCGTTCGACGTGTCGCTGGTGGCGAAGAACATCTTCAACAACCAGACCCCGTTTGCCAAAACCTGGAACAGTTGGCAGCCGGGTATTCCCCAGTGGTTCGGCGTGACGCTGAACGGCAAGTTCTAAACCAATTCTCGTGGTGCCTCCGTACGGGCCAGGGTAACAACCCAGGCCCGTTTTTTTTGCGTTCCGTCCGCGCGCTTTGCCTATCCCGCAATCGAAGTCGAGCCTGCTAGCCCAACAACAGCCGCTGTTGTGCCGCTGTTGAATCTGCATCAGCCGATAAGCCGGCCGGATGGCGACGGCGTCGCTCGACACTGAGTTTGTGCCGGCCGCTTTATAAAAGTCTAATTAAATCAATGGCCAATAAAAATTTTCGCCAGCCGTCGATTTTGCGGATTCGTGGCATGCAAGTTGCAATTTACCGAGGGTACTCAACGTTCAATCGCGTTTGTACGCGAATAACTCATAACAGGAAGAAACAGAATATGAATAAAACCATCCAGCTTGCGATTTTGGCCTTAATGCTCAGCGCCCCGGCCGCATTTGCCGCCGACGAGCATCAGCACGCACAAAAGCCGGCCGCCGAATACAAATATAAAACGCCGAAATTGAACCGCGCCCAATTCGACGCGCTGCTGGCCAAGCCGGAGCAGTTAACCATTATCGACGTGCGCCGGCCGGACGAATTGACGGCCAAAGGCGGCTTTCCGGTGTATTTGAGCATTCAAGCCGCCGAGATCGAAAACGGCCTGGGTTTCATTCCGAAGGACAGAAGCATTGTCACCGTTTCCAATCATGCCGGCAGAGCCGGTGCTGCGGGCGATCTGTTAGCAAGTAAAGGCTTCAAGGTAGTCGGTGCGGTCGGCGCCCAAAACTACGAAGAAGAAGGCGGCAAGCTGGCCAAAATCGCGCCGCCGGAACCGAAAAAATAATTTAAGGATTGAAGAAACCCAAACGGCAGCCGCCGCGGCAGGAAGCGGAAAACGCCCAGTTTTCCGGCCGTTGCGGAGCCGACGCGACATTGTTAATTTTTGGAGGAATCTTATGAGATTGAAATTGGTTTCCGTGCTGCTGTGGGGGGTGACGTTAGCGCTACCCAGCCAGGCGTTCGCGGCAGAAGAAAAAGCGGCCGAGCCGGCCAAGGCCGAAGCCGGCGGTTCGAAGTCGAAACATTGGGCCTACCAGCCGTTGAAATCGCCGGAAGCGCCGGCCGTCAAAAACCAGGACTGGGTCAGAACCCCAATCGACGCTTTTGTGTTGGCGCCGTTAGAGGCTAAAGAATTGGCGCCGTCGCCGGAAATCGAACGCGCAGCCTTCATTCGCCGCGCAACGCTGGATGCCTGGGGCGTGATTCCGACCCCGGAAGAAGTGGAAGCCTTCGTCAACGACACGTCGGACAACGCTTACGAGAAACTGGCCGACCGCTTGCTGGCGTCGCCGAAATATGGCGAGCGCCAGGCCCGGCGCTGGCTGGACTTGGCCCGTTATGCCGACAGTTCCGGCTTCACCAACGACGAGAACCGCGACAACATGTGGCGTTACCGCGATTACGTCGTCAAGTCGTTCAACGAAGATAAACCTTACGCGCAATTCGTACAGGAACAATTGGCCGGCGACGAAATTTATCCGGGCAATACCGACGCCTTGATCGCCACCGGTTTCATCCGAAGCTATCCCGACGACAGCAACTCGCGCGACCTGGTCCAGAAAAAATTCCAGAACCAGACCGATATCACCGATACCGTGGGCGAGGTGTTTCTGGCGCAAACCGTAGGTTGCGCCCGTTGCCACAACCACAAGTTCGACAAGATTTCGATGAAGGAGTACTACCAACTGCAATCGTTCTTCGCCAACGTCAATGCGGTGGACAAGATTCCGGTGCCGGTCAAAGGCGAAACCGAACAGGAATGGGAAAAAGCCAACGCCAAATGGGAAGAGGCGGTCAAGGAAATCAAAGCCAAACGCCAGGCTTTGATCGATCCGGTCAAGGATAAAGCCCGGAAATACAACTACGAGCGGTTCTCGCTGGAGACTCAGGCGGCATTGAACAAACCGGAAAGCCAATGGACGCCGGAAGACCGCTGGATCAACCACCGTTACGATTCCAACGAGAACGAAGCGGCCGCGGCGTTAGCCTTCTATCAGGACAACTCGGCCAAAGGCGCCTACAGCTACGATCCGAGCTATGAGAAAAAAGCCGAAGAGTTTAAGGAGATCAATAAAGAACTGAAAAAATGGGAAAAATTGAAGCCCGTGAAAGGTTCTGTCTACATCTCCGCAGTGTCCGAGCTGGGCCATCCGCAGCAACCGCCGACGCACGTGCGTTTTGCCGGCCAGTTCGACAAGCCGTTGGAAGAAGTGCAACCCGGCTTCCCGGCCGCAATTTCCAGCGAGCAACCGGATATTAAACCGACCGCGGTATCGTCCGGCCGCCGCGCCGCTCTAGCGAAATGGATCGCCAGCCCGACCAATCCGTTGACTGCGAGAGTGTTCGTCAACCGGGTCTGGGGCCAGTATTTCGGCAAAGGCATCGTCGAAACCGTCAGCGACTTCGGTAAAGCCGGTACTAAACCGACCAACCCGGAATTGCTGGATTATCTGGCATCCAATTTCATCAAACAGAATTGGAGCGTGAAAAAGCTGCACAAGGAAATCCTGCTGTCCAGCGTCTACCGCCAGGACTCCAAACCGCGCGAAGACGTGGCTAAAGCCGATCCGGACAACAAATTGCTGGCCGTATTCCCGCGCCAACGCCTGGAAGCCGAACAAATCCGCGATTCGTTATTGGTCGCCTCAGCGAAGTTGGAAGACAGCGTCGGCGGGCCGCCGGTATTCCCGGAAGTACCTAAAGGTTTGAATGCCGGCGATAAATGGCCGGTGGATAAAACCGCCAAGGAAACCAATCGCAGAAGCCTGTACGTGTTTACTAAACGCAGCGTGCCGTATCCGATGTTGGATACCTTCGACATGGCCTCCGCCCAGCAAGTGCACAGCAAGCGCGACGTGACGACGACGCCGTTGCAATCGTTGGCCCTGTTCAACAGCGATACCGTATTCGGTTGGTCGCAGGCTCTGGCCGGGCGAGTAATCAACGAAGCCGGCGCCGACGAATCCGACCAATTGGAACGCTTGTACCAGATTCTGTTTGCCCGCAGCCCGACCGACGCGGAAAAAGAAACCCTGGAAGGCTTCCTGGCAGAGCAGGAAAAAGTGATTAAGCAAAAAGTTGCGGAAGGCAAATTCACCGCCAGCGTGCCGGTCGGCGTGAAGGATGCGGAGAAGCTTGACCCGGTGCGTTCGTCGGCCTTCGTCGACCTGGTGCACGCGGTGGCCAACTCCAACGAATTCGTCTACCGCTTCTAAGCGAACACTTACTGAATATTAGGAAACAGACAATGAACAATAAATCTCGTAGAGACTTTTTAATCAAGAGCGGTTACGGCCTGGGCGGTCTGGCGTTGGGCGGCATGCTGCCCGGATTGAACGGCTTTTCCGGCGCGATGGCTTCCGAACTGGCCGCCGGCGCCGGTATCGTCGATCCGTTGGCGCCGAAAGCGCCGCATTTCGCGCCGAAAGTGAAATCGGTGATCTGGTTGCATATGGACGGCGCGCCGTCCACCATCGACTTGTACGATTACAAGCCGCAATTGGTGAAAATGCACGGCCAGGATATCCCGAAATCGTTCATGGAAGGCATCAAGGAAGGGGTGCGCGGCGGTACCGGTAAATTGTTCGCCACCAACCGTACCTGGAAGCAACACGGCCAAAGCGGCGCCTGGTTCTCCGACCTGTTGCCGAATCTGGCGCAACACGCCGACGAGCTGGCCTTCATCAAGTCCAGCGTGACGATAGGCGCGACCCATAACATTTCGATTCTGAAATTGAACACCGGCGACTTGAATCCGGGCCGGCCGTCGCTGGGCGCCTGGATCAAATACGCATTGGGCACCGCCAATCCGGATTTGCCGGCCTATGTCGTGTTGTACAACGACAAGAAAGAGCCGACCGGCGGCTCAATCAACTGGAGTTCCGGCTTCCTGCCGGCCGTGTACCAGGGCACCGCGTTCCGTCCCGGCGAATCGCCGATCCTGTATCTGGAACGTCCGGAGCTGACTTCGGCCTCCGAGCAGCGCAAAACCCTGGATTTGTTGAAACGCTTGAACGAGCTGGAAGACGCCAGATACCCCGGCGATTCCGAATTGGAAGCCCGCTTGCAGGCTTACGAATTGGCCGACCGGATGCAACGCACGGCGCCGGAAGCCGTCGATCTGAAAAAAGAATCCGATGCGACCAAAGCCCTGTACGGCATTAACGACGACGGCAGCAAAAGCTACGGCGAAGTGTTGCTGCGGGCACGGCGTTTGGTCGAACGCGGCGTGCGTTTCGTACAGGTCATTTCCGGCCCGCAGGAAGTGGCCGGCGACAGCCGCAACTGGGACGGCCATACCCACTTGGAGGAAAACCACAAGAAACACGCCTACGCGGTGGACAAACCGATTGCCGGTCTGTTGACCGACTTGAAACAAAGAGGCCTGCTCGATACCACGTTGGTGGTATGGACCTCCGAGTTCGGCCGCACCTCCTACGGCCAAAGCGGCAACGGCCGCGACCACAACCCTTGGGGTTACACCCAATGGCTGGCCGGCGGCGGCGTCAATGCCGGTTACACCCACGGCGCGACCGACGAAATCGGTTTGCAGGTCGCCGATAAGAGCAAAGCGGTCGATACCTACGACCTGCATGCGACGGTGTTGCAACTGATGGGTCTGGACCATCTGAAAACCACTTACTTCCACAACGGCCGCTCCGAGCGTCCGACCGTGGTGTACGGCAAGGTGATCAAAGAGTTGATTGCGTAACAGCTCTGCGGCGCGTGCCTCATCTTCCCGGTTGGGCCGGGGAGGTGAGGGCCGTTGCGATAGCGAATTTACCGACACGTTTTAAGCAGGAAAGAGGAGACGAATATGTTAGCCAAGCGTTTGCTGGCGTTCAGTATCGGTGCGCTGCTGAGTTCTGCGGCTGCGGGAGCCGACTATGTTTATACGCCGCCTATTCTTGGGGTGGCGGCCGGCGGGGTGCTGGTCGACGAAATCAAGGACGGATTCAACGGCACGGAAGGGCCGCTCGGATACAGCGACGGCAGTTTGCTGTTTACCGAAACCAACGCCAATAAAATTATCCGGATTGCGCCGGACGATACGGTCTCGACCTTTTTGGATAAATCCAACGGTGCCAACGGCCTGGCTTTGGCGCCGGACGGCAGCATCGTTGCGGTGCAGACCTTGAAAACCCAAGTCGGCGTGGTTTATCCGGCCGATAAAAAGCAGACGCTGGCCGCCGATTACCAAGGTACGCCGTTCCAGCGTCCCAACGATCTGGTGCGGGCCAATAACGGCGCAATTTATTTCACCGATAGCGGCACCCGACCCAGTAAGGACAATCCGAACCCGCCGCCCAGTCATCCCGGCGTGTATTACATCGGTCCGGGCGGCGAATTGAAGCAACTGGCCAACGATATCGAGCGGCCGAACGGGATTCAGTTGAGCAAGGACGAGAAGGTGCTTTATGTCGCCAATACGGCCGGCGAACACGTGTTGGCCTACGATATCGCCGCCGACGGCACGATTCAGAACCGGCGGAATTTCGCCAAACTGGCCGGCTGGCGACAAGGCGAGGACGGCAAGTGGTCCGGCGGGGCCGACGGTCTGGCGCTGGACGACGAAGGCCGTTTGTACGTGGCCTCGAATGCCGGCGTCGAAGTTTTCAGCGACAAAGGCGATGCGCTGGGCGTGATTCCGATCCCGAAGAAACCGCAAAATCTGGCGTTCTCCGGTCAGAACAAGAACGTACTGTATGTGGTCGGCCGCGGATCGGCCTATAAAATTCCGCTATTGGCCCGCGGTATATCGACGCGCGCCAAATAGCATTGGCTTTGGTTTTAAGTTTTCATCGCTGGGCTGGGAAGCAAGCGGCGGCCGCGGGATTATCTCCTTGAACCTCGGTCTCGCCGCCGGCAATCGACGGAACGGTTGCCCAAGGACGCAGTTGAAAAGTAAGACGCCTGCCGGCGCGGGGAGCCGGCAAATCGATCAATAGGTATCTCAGTACTCGTGGTGTTAGACACTGGGCGGGCAAGGCGAAAGTCTTGCCCGCTTTTTTTTGCCGTATTGCCGGCCGCTTAGACATTTGCACCTACGGTTCGCATTTGCTAGCGCAGCAACAGGGGGTGTTGCCGGGATGTTGACCAGTCACCAGTTACCGTCTCGCAGCCAGTCCGGGTTTGGCAATGTGTCGGCTAAAGCCGGTAAAAATACCGTTAAAACAATGGTTAATAGTGCTTGGCGCTAATTCGAGTTTTTTGCACAAGATGGCACATGCATTGCATTTACCTAAATAAACCGAATCCGGTTGCGGATTTTTTCGAGGATTAACGAGGAGACTGATTTTTAGCATGGGAACCCAAAAGTGGGCTTTTGCTTTGGCCCTTAGCTTGATTTGCGGCGGGGCGTTTGCCGAAGCCGAATTCGATTTCGAAGAATTGATGAACGATGTCGAAACCAAAATTCAAAGCGTGCAAAACAATATCGCCGCCAAGGATGCGGCGACCGCCGCGACCCAGGCCAAGGAATTGCAGGAGCAGTTCAAACTGGTCGAGGGTTTTTTTCAGAAACGGGGCGATGCGCCGGATGCGGTGCATAACTCGCAGGAATACCAAGGCAAGGCGCAATCGATCCAAAGCGCTTTGGCCGCCGGCGACCTGGATGCCGCGGCAGTGGCTGCGAACGACTTTTCCAAACAATGTCGCGGCGCCTGCCACGATAAATATAAACCGTTGTAAACAAGGTTAAACCAATGAAAAAAACTGTATTCAAGGCGCTGTTGCCGTTCGCCGTTTCCTTGCCGGTGCTGGCGGCGTTGCCGGAGGGCCATCCGGCGCCGGAGTTTTCGGCGCAGGCTTCTCTGGCCGGCAAGGCGTTTGCGTATTCGTTAAAAGACACGCTGCGCAACGGTCCGGTCGTGGTCTATTTCTACCCGTCGGCCTATACCGGCGGCTGCAATTTGCAGGCGCATACCTTTGCCGTAAACCACGATAAATTCGCCGCCGCCGGCGCCTCCATCGTCGGCGTCTCGCTGGACAGCATAGAAAGGTTGAACGATTTCTCGGCCGATCCGAATTATTGCGCGAGCAAGTTTCCGGTCGCGTCCGATGCCGACGGCAGCATTGCGCGGTCCTACGACGTGTCGGTGCGCGAAGCGGCACCGGGTAAACAGGATGCCCGCGGCGTCGAAATCGGGCATGGTTTTGCCGAACGCACCACCTTCGTGGTGGGGCCGGACGGCAAGATCGCGGCCAGTTTCGGCGGTCTGAAACCCGAGGAAAACGTGGCCAAGGCCTTAGAGGTGGTGAAGATCCTGGCCGAACACAAGCCGTAACCGGTGGCGGCTTATTTACAAACGGCGCCGGTGGTTCGCCGCGCTAAATCGGCGTCTGCCGTTGGCGGTTGGCGCCGCAGCGGAAGGTGTTGGCGGAAGCGGGCCTGGCTGGCGCTGGGCACTGCGGCAATCATCGCATCCGCTCCCGGTCTGGCGGCGGATGCTGCCTCTGATATCGGAGCGCAGCATGCCGGTGCCGGCGATCCGGTGGCGGGCAAGCTCAAATCCGACAGCGAACGTTGCCAGGAATGCCATGGCCACGACGGTAACGCCGAAGATTCGCGGATTCCGAAACATGCCGGGCAATTTGCCGCTTACTTGGTCAAGCAGTTGCAGGATTTTCAAAGCGGGGCGCGCCGGCACGAAATCATGGTGAAAATGGCGGCCGATTTGACGCCGGCGGATATGGCGGATATCGCCGCCTATTTCGCCGGGCAGCCCGTCATGCAAGGCCGGTTGGAGCACGAAAACCCGCGCGCGAAGAGTTTGTTCGAAAGCGGCGATCCGGCCCGGGAATTGGCGTCCTGCGAATCCTGCCACGGTAAGAACGGCAAGGGCAGGGTGGAGAACGGGGTGGTTTATCCGGTGATCGGCGGCCAGAACAAATTGTATCTGCGCCGGCAATTGCTGAATTGGAAACTGGGCGAACGCAAAAACAGTGTGGAGGCAGTGATGAACCAAGTAGCCAAAGCCCTGGCCGACGACGAGATCGAGGCCTTGGTCGATTATGTATCGGGGTTGTAAACCATGTCTCGGCCGACGCATCCCGCCCATCCTTTTTACGGAGTAGATATGAAACGTTTTATCGGCGCTAGCCTGTTGTGGTTGACGGCAGCGTTTTCGGTGTTTGCCGATCTGGAGCAACAGGACTACGCACCCGATATCGACGCCCAGGCGTCGCACGCAGGCAAGCCGCTGCATTACTCGCTGCGCCAGGCACGGGCGAAAGGCCCGGTCGTGGTTTATTTCTATCCGACTGCGTTCGGCCGCGGCTGCAGCGTGCAGGCGCGGGCTTTTGCCGAGCATTACGCCGAATTTACCGCGGCCGGCGCTTCCATCGTCGGCGTGTCGCTGGACGGTATCGAGCGGCTGAACCAATTCTCCGCCGACCCGAACACCTGTGCCGGCAAATTCCCGGTGGCTTCCGACCCGGACGGCAAAATCGCCAACGCTTACGGTTTGGCGGTGGACCAATCCACCGTGGGCCGCCTGGATAGCCGCGGCAGCGTCGTCGACCACGGTTCTATCGCCCGCACCACGTTTGTGGTCGGGGCGGACGGTAAGGTGCTGGGCAAGGTCGGCGATTTGAAACCGGCCGAGAACGTGGCTAAGGCGCTGGAGATCGTCAAGGCCGCCGTGGCAAACACCCGGTCTTGAAACCGAACGCCGGCGTCGGGCGGTCCGGTCAGAGGCCGGAGACGAATATAGGCACCAACCCCCTTGGACATGGATGTGGTTTGGCCGGCCTCTGACCCGACCGCCTCAGCGCTGCGCCGCAGCCGGCGGCAAGATTTTCGATAAAGCAAATAAGCGAGGCAGTATGAAGAAGTCGTTGAATTGGTTGCTATACGAAACCCACCGTTGGCTGGGCGTGGTATTGGCGTTGTTTATGTTCGTCTGGTTCGCGTCCGGTCTGTCCATTATGTATACGACGCCGATGACGCAGACCAAGGCGCAACAACTGGCGCATGCGGAAACGCTGGAACCGCAGGCCGGCTGGCTGAGTTTGGGCGAAGTCTGGGCCAACAGCGTCGGGCCGCGCCAGGCGGCGGTTGCCAAGTTGAAAGCCTTGCCAGCAACGGGCGGCGAGACGATGGCCGCCGCGGCCAAAGCCAAACCCGCCGAGGAATTGCCGGTTAACATTGCCGACGCGCGGCTGGTACGCACCGCCGGCGAACCGCTGTGGTTGATCGAGGATACTCAGGGCAACCGGTTTGCGTTCTCGGCGGTAGACGGAAGCTTGCGCGAAATTTCCGCCGAACAGGCGCTGCAAATCGCCCGACATTGGATTGCTGCCGAACAGCCGGAACGGGACGTTAAGTTGAGCTATCTGGAAAGCGTCGACAACCCGATCATCCTGCGTAACCAGGGCGCGTTGCGGCCGTTCCATAAAATAGCCGGCGACGGTGGCGAGGAATTGCTGATTTCGGCGCGGACCGGCGAGGTGTTGCACGCGTCGACCCGCTTCAATCGCGGCTTGTATTGGGTCGGTAACTGGATCCACTTATTCAAGCCGCTGGAGGCCATCGGCCTCGGCCACATCCGCCACGACGTGCAATTGTGGTCCGGTTTGGCGGCGACGATTGCCTGCATCACCGGCCTGATCATCGGCTGGCTACGCTGGCGGCCGGGTTTCGGCGGCAAGCCGACTTATTCCCAAGGCCGTACTCAACCCTACCGGGAATTCTGGTTCAAATGGCATTTCTGGACCGGCTTGATCGGCGGTACCGTTGCGTTGGGTTGGTCCTTGAGCGGCTTTATCGATACCAATCCCGGCAAACTGTTTTCGGAAGGCAATATCGCCAAGGCCGAAGCCAGCCGCTATCTGGGCGGCGAATTGCCGACCGCGATGTTCGACTGGCGGCCCGGTCCGTTACCGGAGATCGCGCGGCGGGCGGACATCGTCGAAATCAACTGGCGCCGCCTCGGTAGCGACACGGTATTGCTGGCCAACGCTCGCGACGGCCAACGTCTGCCGCAAACCCCGGACGGCGTCGGTCCGCGCTTCAGCGAAGCCGCCTTGGCCGCCGCACTGCAACGCCTGGCTGGCGCCGGCGACTCGGTCGAGCTGGCGGTGTTGGACGATTACGACAGCTATTACTACCCGCGTCACCATCAAACCCAGGTCGACAAGCCGCTGCCGGTCGTATTGGCGCAATTCCACGACCAGGCCGGCACCCGGGTTTACCTCGATCCGCAAGACGGCCGCATCCTGGCCAAATTGGACAGCCGCCGCCGGCTTTACCGCTGGCTGTATTCCGGCTTGCACCATTGGGATTTCGGCTGGCTGTATTACCGGCCGATCTGGGATGTATGGATGCTGACTTGGGTCGGCTTCGGCGTGGTATTGGGCGCCAGCTCGCTGGTAATCGGCTGGAAACGGCTGAAAAAAACCTTTGCCCCGAAGAAGCGCCGCAGAGCTGCGGTTCAGGCTGGTGCGCCGTTGCCGGCAACGCTGGCCACCGAAGCGGCGGATTAAATTCAACCAGCCAGGCTGCCGGCGGCGGCTTGGCCTAATTAACCGGCGGCGACGCGCCGCCTCAATCGATATAACCGGATGGGAGATTCAACATGGGTTTTAGCGTTCCGCACTTATTGGTAGTGCTGGCAATAGTGGTACTGGTATTCGGCACCAAGCGTCTGAAAGACGTCGGCGCCGACTTGGGCGATGCGATCAAGGGCTTTCGCAAAGCGGTACAAGAGGGCGAAGCGGATGCGGCCGGCGCCGGCAACGACCGCTTGCTGAACGACGCCAATCTGTCGAAAACCGAGCAGTAACCTTTCTCAAAGGCCGCTCGCAGGCCATATTTCAACCGCCGTCGCCCGCTGGGCGATGGCGGTTTATCCTTTTCCGGCGGGGCCGGATACCCCGCATCTTGTTTATACCGTCGTGGCTGATGTTCCTTCGCAATGCACCTGGCTGAATCGGCATTTATTGGGCTGGTTCGCGGGACGGCTGCCGATTGATCGGCTAGCGTTTTGCCTGATTCTATCCACGCGATGTTTCGATTAGTGGTGCTGGTATCGGCCATAGGCTACCAATGCTTTGATCCCAACTGGCTGAAAGTGAAAGAATTTAGGTGCCAGCCACACAATACCCCCTCTGCATGGAAAAACCGATACGACCAATATCGTAGTGGTAAGGTCGCGTAGTTCGGAAAATTAAGGCTTTGCCTACCATTCACCGATTGCAACGTGACTTTGCCGGGAAAATTAGCTAAAACACCCAGCTCCGTAACTAAGCAGGCGCCCGCCCGTGCCGGGATTGGAAAATCGAATATGGAAATCTTCAGCCTACTCAATCGGCAATTGGTCAAAGTCTTGGGCAACACGCTACCGGCATTGGACGCCGACTGGTGGCATTCACTGGTACTGGACAAATTAACCTACCAGCAAAAAAGCTTTGCCGTATCTCTGCCGCCGCAAGCATTGGAACGCCTGGACTTGGCGGCCCTATTGCGCCTAGCCGACCAAAATTGGTACGACATAGCCAACCAAGGCGGTTTCAACCGGGAAGCGCGAAATTGGCTGAAAGAAGCCCAAACCATCCGCAACCGCTGGGCGCATGCGCCGGCCGAGGGCTTGCCGGACGACGTGCGCTACCGGGATATCGATACCATTGAACGCTTGCTGCAAGCGTTTGCTGCTGACAACGAAACCTTGGGCCAGATAAAACAGGAAAAGCAGGAGCTGCTGAACCGTTTGGCTTGCCAACAAAAAACGCTGGACGAGGCAGCGCCGGAATCGATTTCTACAAATACTGGCTACAAACCCGGCGACATGGTTCGTCTCAAAGCCGATCCACGCAAAACCGGCGCGATCACGGCGGTTTTAAATGCAGAAGCTGAAAACCGCTACCAAGTATTTATTGATGGTTCAATTTCGAGTTTGTACGAATCTCAGCTTGAACCGATAACCGTCGCCACGACCAGAACCACCGTGACCCCGGACGAATTGCATGCGGCGATGACCGCGTTGCAATTGCGCCATCCCAGCACCCGCCATCTCTATTCGTTATTCGCTTCACGCATAGCCGCCTAATTGCGCCTGGTGAAAGGCCTCGTTTTGCCCATTCAAATTAACGCAACAGAACCTCGCCAAATGCTAAAGAGCTATTGTCAAATCTGGTGTTCAGGCCTTGATCAAGCGGCGATCTGATTGCCGGTTTCTAGCTCAATGCCGTCCTTGAACGGAACCCCGGTAATCACTTTGGCGAGATAATCAAATCCTCGCTGGCGTCGCCAGGTTTTCTCAGCCGTTTGTCCCAGTTTGAATAGCATGTGCAACATGCCATCGCGGGCGAGACAGCCTTTGGCACGCTTGGTGCGATGGCGAATAGTGGCGAAGGTTGATTCGATGGGGTTGGTTGTTCGAATGCTTTGCCAGTGCTGAGCCGGAAAGTCATAGAAGGCCAGCAGTTCATGCCGGTCGCGATACAGACATTCAACCGCCTTGGGATATTTGGCGTCATAGAGCGTGGCGAACTGGTCGAAGGCGCGCTCGGCGTTCTTCTGGGTATCAGCCTGCCATATGTCATACAGCGACTGTTTCATCTTGGGTTGCACCGCTTTTGGAACGCGATTGAGCACGTTGTTCATTTTATGCACCCAACAGCGTTGTTGCCGAGCGTTGCTGTAAACCTCATCCAGCGCCGCCCAGAAACCCATCGCGCCGTCGCCAATGGCGAGTTTGGGGCTGTTCATACCGCGCGCTTTCAGGCCCAGCAGCACTTCCCGCCAACTCTGCGTCGATTCACGCACGCCGTCCTCAATCGCCAGAAAGCGTTTTTCACCGCGCTCATTGACGCCGATGATAACCAAGGCACACAGCTTGACATCTTCCGTCCGCAGGCCACTGTAAATGCCGTCGGCCCAGATATAGACCCACTGATCACGATCCAGGCGACTGGTCCGCCAATCGTTATATTCCGCCGCCCATGCGCGTTTCAAGCGGGCCACGGTGCTGGCCGACAATCCCTTGGCATCCGGCCCAACCAGGACTTCCAGTGCGGCTTCCATCTCACCACTGGAAATACCTTTCAAGTACAACCAGGGCAATGCGGCTGACAAGGAACGCGTCTTCCGAACATAGGGTGGCACCAATGCAGAACGAAAGGTGGCGCCTTGGCCGTCTTTCGCCCGAACCTTGGGAACCTTCACCGCCACGGGCCCGATACCTGTCTGAATCTCGCGCTCCGGTTGATAACCGTTACGAACGACGGCAGCCCGACCATCGCTCAGCTTCCGTTCGCTGAAGGCTTCCATATAGGCTGCCAATTCAGCTTCGATGGCTTGCTCAATTAGCTTGCGAGCCCCTTGCCGGATCAGGTTGGTCAATGGATCGGCATTCTCTTCTCGACTGGACAGGTCGATTACATTACTCTTCTTCATCGTGGCGTATCCTTGGAGTTGATCGTTTTGTTTGGTCACAAATAATCAACCAGATACGCCGCTTCTCTTCAACTACCAAACACCAGATTCAGTTATAGCTCAATGCTAAATTCTGATTTATTCAACAATGTCTCTCAAAGGAGAACGCGAATGTCTGAAGTAAACGGACAAACCACCTACACCAAAGCGCAATTCTTTAAATGCGCTTTGCAGGTCAATCCGGCGGGTTACATCAAATATCGCGGGGCACAACAAACGTTATCCGAGGATGAATATAACCAACAGCTATTAACGGCTGCGCTAGAGGCTGGCGTTAAGTTGGTTGGTTTGGCCGATCATGGGTCAGTGGATGGCGTCGATAAGCTGAGAAGTCTATTTGCTCAAAATGACATTGTGGTGCTACCCGGTTTTGAAATCGCTTCTAGTGAAAAAATCCATTTTGTTTGTCTGTTCGATGAAAACTCGCTAACAGATCAACTTAAGATGCATCTTGGCGCATTAGGCATCGACATAATGAATCCGGCATCACCAGTACAGAAATCCGCGATAGAAATCGTTAATTATGTAAATGATAAAAATGGTTTCATTTTTGCCGCTCATAGCACTAATGATGACGGTGTTTTGAAACGCCGAATGAATCACGTATGGGGACACAAAGGGTTATTAGCGGCCCAGATTCCGGGCTCTGTAGATGATCTTAAAGGTGTGGAGGATGATTTCTACCGAAAAGCCTTTCTGAATAAAGATGTTAATTACCAACGTGAAAGGGAAATGGCAGCAATCAATGCTGCGGATGTAGTCAAGCCGGAAGACATCAAAGACCCAAGTGCCTCTTGTTTGATCAAGATGACAAAGCCGTGTTTTGCCTCGTTTAAGCAAGCGTTTTTGGATGCCGGTTCGCGGGTTCGGTTGAACTCCGACAAGCCGGAAAACTTTGCATCAGCCCTCGAGCGGGTTCGGTTTGTCGGTGGCTATTTAGATGGCGTCGACATTGAGCTGTCGGAACACTTAAATGCGGTAATCGGTGGCCGCGGCACCGGTAAGTCGACGTTACTGGAATGTATTCGCTTTGCGCTTGACCTAGAGCCTTTCGGCAAAGAGGCGAAATCCAAGCACGATGCCATTTTGAAAAATAACTTGGGCAAAGAAAGCGGTAGTGTCGAATTGACGATACGTTCTGCCGCGATGCATGGCCGTAAATTTGTGGTCAGCCGCAAGTGGGGGAATCAGCCGTTTGTCGTTGATGATCAAGACAAGGTTACGCCTTACAAACCCATTGATATCTTGCCGGGTATCGAGCTTTACGGGCAAAACGAAATCTATGAGATGACCCGCGATTCGTTGAGTCGGAACCGATTAATTGAACGTTTTCTGGAGGGCGACCACGCTAATTTCGATACCACTATCGACCAGGTTTTGACTAAGCTGCAAGAGAATCGGCAAGCCATTAGTCGCGCGACGCAACAAAAAATTGAACTGGAAGCCGATGTCGAGCGCTTGCCCAAGTTGCAGGACCAGGCCAGTCAATTCAAAAGCCTGGGCTTAGATGAAAAACTAAAGATCATTCCAACGCTGGAAAAGGAAAAGCAACTTAGCGAACGCGTAACTGAGGAAATTGCACGCGTTGATCAAGCGATTATTACGCTAAAAGATAGTTTGCCGGATACCGCTTTTCTGAGCGATACCGCTGTGGATGGCTTGCCTCATGCTGATCTACTTAAACAACAGCGAGATTTACTTGAGCAACTGACGAATCATCTAACTGCTGCACTCGCGCAGTTTGATGAATTTGCCTCGACAACAACAGCGGGACTTTTACCGTTGCAGCAACAGTTACAGGCCGCAATTACAGGCGAGGAACAACTGCTGGAGAGTGCCTTTAAAGAAATCCCGGCTAGCCAAGGCAAAACAGGCAGACAGATTGGTGCCGAGTATCAAACTCTGCTTAAACAGATTGAGCAGATCAGGCCAAAGCAGACGGCCTTGCAGAATAGGCAAGCTCAGATTGATGAGCTTTATGCCCAGCGTAGAAGCTATTTGCTGGAGCTGAACCAAAAAACCAGTGAACGATCGAGCGCGATGCAAAAATCGGTTAAGCGCTTAAACAAGAAATTGGAGCAAAAAGTACATTTGGCGCTACGAAGCGAGGGTAATCGTCAAGTGCTGGTTAGTTTTATTGAGTCCTGCAAGTTGGACGGTGTGGGCGCCAAAAGATTAGCTTGGATATTGGAGGGTAACTTTTCTCCGGCGCATTTGGCCGCTACTATCCGCAATGGTGATCTGACATCTCTTCAATTCGATTTTGGGGCAACGCCCGCCGTTGCTCAAGCTTTATGCCGAATGACTGAGAGTCAGTTACTCAATATGGAAGAGTTATTAATACCCGATACCATGGCAATTGAACTCAATGTCACCCATGGCGGGCGAGAAGCGAATTTCCGGCCTATCGATGAACTGTCTACCGGACAACAATGTACGGCGGTGTTGCATCTGTTGTTATTGGATAACCAAGACCCGCTTATTCTCGATCAACCTGAAGACAACTTGGATAACGCTTTTATCGCCGAGCGTATTGTGTCCGAACTGCGTCGGGCCAAACTCTCACGGCAATTTTTGTTTGCCACTCACAATGCCAATATTCCGGTATTCGGTGACGCAGAGTGGATTGGAGTGTTAAGCGTAGATGACAATAAAGGCAGGATTATGCCCGAGCAGCAAGGCGCTATCGATGTGCCTGCGATCCAACAATTAGCGGCCGAAATACTGGAAGGCGGCAAAAGCGCATTTAATCAGCGTCGTGAAAAGTATGGCTTTGAATAGACTCAGGCGCTGATTTAGGAGAACAAGATGCTGAAAACAGAACTATTGGAAATTATTGCGAATGGCGAAAACTCAGGTGTTGAGTTTAAACGGGATGACATTCGCCCGGAGCAATTAGCTAAGGAAGTGGTTGCGATGGCCAATTTTCAAGGCGGGAAAGTCATATTGGGCGTGGAAGATGACGGTACGGTCAGTGGTATACAGCCGAGTCCGCAACGCCAAAATATCGAAGAATGGGTAATGAATGTTATCCAGGACAAAATCCATCCGCTGATTTTGCCGTTTTATGAAGAAATAAAACTGGATGAGCAGAAAACAGTCGCTGTCATTAGCTTTCCGCAGGGGATTTCAAAGCCCTATGTGGTTCGCGATAAAGGTAAAGAGGAAATCTATATTCGTGTCGGTTCGACTTCTAGGCTAGCAACCAGAGAGCAGCAAATGCGTTTGTTTGAACTGGGTGGCATGCTGCATACGGAAGTGATGCCAGTGCCGCGCACCGATATGAGTTGCTTGGATGATGCGCGATTAACCAATTACTTGAAGGACATTCTAAGAGACCCGGACATACCGAATTCACCGGAAGCCTGGCAGGCTCGGTTATTGGGGCTCAGTTTTCTAACCGAAACAGCGGGCAATGTTTATTGCACCATTGCGGGATTAGTGTTGTTTGGCAAGAATCCGCGCCGATATTTGAGGCAGGCAGGATTACGCGTTTTGGCTTTTAAGGCTCAAGACAAACAGTACCAAGCGGAACTGGATGATATTTTAGATGGGCCGATGGTTGGCCGTTGGGATATTGATGAATCAGGAAAGCGGCTAGTTGATGGCGGCATCATAGAGCGCTTTATGGATGCAATTGGGCCGTTTATATCCCAAGAAGCGAGCGAGATTGATGAAGGATTAAGGCGCGAAACTCAGTGGCTCTATCCATTGGAAGCCGTGAGAGAGGCCTTGATTAATGCCTTGGCGCACCGGGATTGGACTCGCTTTGTCGAAATCGAAGTAGGTTCGTATGCCGATCGCTTTGAAGTGATTAGTCCCGGTGCCCTGCCGAATTCGATGACCATTGAAAAAATGAAAGCCGGTCAACGTTCTCCGCGCAATACTCTTATCATGGAAGTGTTGCGGGATTACGGTTATGTCGATTACCGCGGCATGGGGGTGAGAACCAAAATTGTGCCATTGACGCGGGCTTTAACCGGCAAAGAGCCTGAATTCGAGGCAACGGAAGATTATTTAAAAACCACTTTGTACCGATAGCTAAACAGGAGTGCTTGTTAACAGGCTGTCGGTTTTATCTGAAAAGTCGAAGCAAGCTCACTGCTGGCCGTTCCCGAAATCATAATCGACTACCGGTGTAACCGGCCAGTCGCTGAGTTTGCCCATCGAGTTACGTGGCAGGGCAACGCCAACGCTGAAATGTTTGGGGATAAGCAAGGAGGGGAGGCGGGCTGCTAGCCAAGCCGACACATCGGCTATCAATTCGGCGTCGGCTTGGATGGGGGTATTGGCTACCAGAAAGGCTTTAAGTTGATGCCCGTGCAATCTCACCGCCGCCGCTTCGATTCGGTCATGCTGGCAAATCAATTGGGCAATTTCATCGGGATAGACATTGGTACCGCCGAGTTGAATCGCTCCGTCTCGGCGATTGCAGACTATGAAGCTTTGTTCGTCTAACCAACTAAGATGGTCTGGGATCGCGGCGCTATGGAAGGTGCTGGCCAAATTGTTTTGCTCCACACGCCAATGGGGCATCAAGCTGAAGGCCGAGTCGGTTTGTTTGCGAAAACCAATGCCTCCGGTTTCCGAAGCGCCGTAAATTTCGACGATTTCAGACCCTTGTTCTTGCAATGCCTGTAACACATCGGATTCGCACGGCGCCGATGCGCTGATTGCAATAGCGCCGGGCGGTAAAATCTGACCGGCTTTGACCCATTGCCGCCAAAAGTCCGGGACGGCGACAATGATGTCGCCCGGTCTAAATTCCCGCTGCAAGGCTGACAGCATGCGTCGGCGGCCGTCCAGTACTTCGGGGCGGTCGGTTAATGCCGCAGGCAACAGGATTGTGAAAATGAAGCCGTAGATATGCTGGGCAGGTACCAAGGTCCATACCCGCCTTTGAACCGGCGCCGCTCCGGGTAACAGATGTTCGGCAATGAACTGAATTTCCGTCATCAAATGCGCGGCCGGCAAGCAATAGCGCTGGGCTGGACCGGTCGAACCGGAACTGAAGAAACTGATATTGCGATGGGCTTTTTCCAGACTCTGCTCGGCGACCGCTTTCCAGTTTTTCAAACACGGCTGGATCAGTAACAAATCTTCCAATCCTGTGTCGTGAATGTGGAGCCGTTGCGCAAACTGCGTGGCGCAGTCGAGTAGTTCGATGGAATCCATCGTTACCGGCGGCTGCAACCAGTCATCGGCCAGGGTGATGTTTTGTATGGAAGGTACGAAGCCGCCAAGGCGCTGCGTAGCAAAGTAGCCGGAAACGATATCGACGATTAACCGGCGAAGATTGGCGCTATTCGCCCACCACATCGCGCTTAGATCCGTTTTACGAAAATCCAGTAAGTGTTACCGCTCAGCGATTTCTTCATGTGCACTTTCACTTTGGTAGGGCGCATGTTGTAGTCGAAGGTATATTCGAATTTCTTGTCTAACATCCCTCTACGCACGCCTTGATCGAATTCGCCTTTGAATTTGGGCGTGTTGGTACAGGGGGCTACGTCGGTAAAAAAGTTTTTGCCCAATACCTCTTGCGGTTTACGTCCGGTAATCGCCCCTTCCGCGGCATTGTAACGAATGATAATGCCGTTGCTGTCCAGTTCCACGGCGCCAAACGCCATCCGGTCGATTTCAGCCGCACTCATGTTTCTAATGGCATTGACGATGTCGTCCCGGCCGAATTCCACTGCATTCGAACCCGATGGGTGCTTGAAGCGGGAAACCAATTGTTCCAGTTTTTTGGCCCGTTGCGACAAAATTTCGCTGACTTCCTGGTTCTGGTTCATCGCTTGCGTGTTGGCTTCCGCAAGCTGGTTGATGCGCAGCATGCTCTGACTAATTTCCTCGGCGGATTGGTATTGCTGTTGCGCCGCCACCGAAATCTGCTGGCCCATGGCGTTGACCGAATCGACGCGATGGTTGATCTCGTTGAGTGCGGCGCCGGCGGAATTGGCTTGTTCGACACAGTTACGCGCTTGCTCGGTACCCTTGCCGATCGCATTGGTCACATCCCGCGCCGCGCCTTGCAGATCGACGATAATTTGGTGAATTTGCTGAGTCGCGCCTTGAGTATCCGATGCCAGTTTGCGTACTTCATCGGCTACCACGGCAAAACCGCGGCCGTGTTCGCCAGCTCTGGCGGCTTCGATGGCGGCATTTAACGCTAACAGATTGGTTTGATCGGCAATCTTGGCGATGGTGTCTATCACGTCACCGATATTTTGGCTGCCCTTATCCAATCGGGTCACAGTACTCTGCATGCCTTCCATTTGGCCGGCCAACGAACCGATGGCATGGATAGTTTGGTTTACCACCTGTAAGCCCGTTTCGGTTTGTTGTTTGGCATTGGACGCGGAAGACTGGGTGGCTTCGGCATGATGGGCCATGCCGTTGGAAGAAAGCGCCATTTGCGAACTGGCTCGGACCACCTGATCGGTTTCACGTTGTTGCGAGGTTGCCAAATCGATGCTCTGTTGGCTGTTACCGATGAATTGTTCAACCGCAACGTTGAGATCATCGGAAGTTACCGCTACTTCTTCGATGATATGTTGCAAACCGTCGGAATGGTTATTAAAAGCCGAAAATAACCGCGCCAATTCGTCATCGGCCTCGGTGTCCAATCGGGTATGCAAATTTTGCTGCATGCGTTTTAGCTGACCGATGGCCTGCTCAATGGGTCTGCTGACACGTGTCTCTATTGTCATCGACACCGCGAATACTAAACACGCTATCGAAGCGACAAAGCCGCCAGCAAGCAGGCGCATGGTGTTGTTCAGTTCCGCAATCAACTCGTCTGCCGGCATGCTGGCCAATGGTTGGCTTTGCAGCCAGACCCAGTAAAAAATGCCTAAAAGCAAGAAAAAAATGCTTACAAAAAGAATAATTCCGGTGATACGTGTTTTGATTGAAGTTTGATTAAGCATCGCTCTATTGAATATTCGTGTGCATTGTCTAGGTAATAGCATTCCAGTCTAGTACTGTTTTGCCGAACTAAAACTGTGACAAATCCGGCAGGTTTAGACGCGGCGGCATAGCGATTTGCAGGGCACTAAAAGGCTGTGGACGGTGAGGAGATTCGTCGCTTGAAGTTAAGCTTTTGAAATACAGACTCGTTTAATGCTGTGTTGGCTCTGAAGACACCTGTTTGACGCTTTAAGTGTCGCTAGGTATCGCCGCTGTTAAAACCAGCGTTTCCGGCATAAAAAAGCCAACCGGTGGCAAGCCCCCGGTTGGCTTTTGCGTTGGAATGGTCGTGTAATTTGTCGAAACGGCTTACTCGCGGACTCTGACCAAATCGTGGCAGCCTTTGCAACTGGCGGAGAGTTTGCCGAATTGGGCCTTGATTTCGCCGACATCGCCGTCTTCGGCCACTTTCTGCAATTCGTTGGCTTCTTTAATGAACGTGGCTTCCAGTTCTTTTACTTCGGCTTGTTTTTGAAAGTATTCCGGTTTCAAGCGGGTCGGTTTCCAGCCGGTGCCTTGGTCGGTGCCGGGGCCATACAATTCCAGTAGATTGGCATTGGCCACCGCGGCAATCGCGTTCGCGGCGGCGATGACTTGGTCTTTATTGAAGGTTTCCGGGTGGTCGGCGGCTTGGGCTTTGATTTTTGCCGTGTTCCAGCCCAGGAAGGAATAAGCGGACTGGCGGAAACGGATTTGTTCCTCGATCGGCCCGGCCAAAGCCGCCGTCGTAACCGCGCCTAGCGCCAGTGCGATTGCCAATTGGGTTTTCATTGGGTTTGCTCCTTTATTGTTCAAAAATGTCCGGCCTGGTTTGCTTGCCAAACGCGTTCGCCGGCGGCCGGTGGCCGGCAAACCGCGGTTACTCAGAGTTTGTTGCCGGCCTGTACGTTCTGCACGCCGGCCAGTTTGGCCAGGGCCTGCAACGGTTCGCCGCCCCAAACACCCCATACCACCGACAGCGCCAAGGCGATGCTGGCGATCAAGCGTATCGATCCGGCCGGTGTGGCGTCTGCCGGTGCCAACGACCTGGGCAACTGTTTTTTGCCGGTCAGCATCGCGCCGATCAGGCCGGCTTTTTTCACGTGCTGGTAAAACAAAATCGCCGCGACATGCACGCCGACCAGGATCAGTAGCACGTTGACGCTACGCAAATGCCAGCCGCTGAGCTTGTCGCTGAGATCCTTGTCGATCAGGTCGAACAGCGGGCCCTCGAAGGCGATATCGTCGTTGGCGAACAAGCCGGTGCCGGCGAGTACGATCAACACCGCCAGCAAGGCAAACACCGCCAGCGCGCCGAGCGGATTGTGGCCGGCGCCGAGCCATTCGCCGCGGATGTAGGCGGCGATTCGGGCAAAGGTCGGAAAGAAATTGGCGAAGCGGGCGTGAGTGCTGCCGACAAAACCCCACACCAGCCGGAACACGACCAAGCCCAGTACCGTGCTGCCGAAACGGCCGTGCCAGTCGGTCCATTCGCCACCGACTTTGCCGGTCCAGTAAGCGCCGACCACGGCCGCCACCAACAACCAATGGAACAGCCGTAACGGCCAGTCCCAGACATGTACTTCCACTTTCACGGTTAACCTCCTTACCTTAGCTGTCGCGTAAATAAGCGTTGAAGAAAGCGATGGTTCGATCCCAAGCCAGCTTGGCCGTTGCGGCGTCGTAACGCGGCGTGGTGTCGTTATTGAAGCCGTGTTGCACGCCCGGATAGGTATGGGCTTCGTAATTGACGCCGGCTTTTTGCAGCGCCGCTTCGTAGGCCGGCCAGCCGGCGTTGATGCGGTCGTCGGCGCCGGCGTAATGGATCAGCAACGGCGCCTTGATTTTGGCGGCTTCTTCGGCCGGCGGTTGGGCGCCGTAGAACGGTACGCCTGCGGCCAGGTCCGGTAACCGCGTCGCCAGGAAGTTGACGATGCCGCCGCCGTAGCAAAAGCCGACCGCGCCGAGTTTGCCGTTACCTTCCGGCAATTTTTTCAGGGCCTGGGCCGCGGCCAGGAAATCGTTTTGGGTCTTGGTTTTATCCAGCTTCTGGAACAATTCGCGGGCCTTGTCTTCGTCGCCCGGATAGCCGCCCAGCGTGTATAGCGCGTCCGGCGCGAAGGCGATGAAATTGTCGACCGCCAGGCGGCGGGCGATATCTTCGATGTGCGGATTCAGGCCGCGGTTTTCGTGGACTACCAGCACCAGGGGCAGTTTGCCTTTGGCGTTGGCCGGTTCTGCCAGCAAGCCGCGAACTTTGCCGTTGCCGTGCGGCGACGGAATCTCCAGGTAACGGGTTTTGACGCGCGGGTCGTTGTCGGCGATTTGTTTCGCCTCGGCAAAGCGCGGATTCAGCGCCTCCAGCAGCGCTTCGGCGCTCAGGCCGAGCAGGGCGTATTTGGGGACCGAGGATAAAAAATCGCGCCGGGAAATATCGCCGTGCACGTATTGGTCGAATAATTTCAGGGCTTCCGGGTGGAAGTCGTCGGCGGTTTTGCGCGCCATTGGGTTCTCCTTGATTGGGTAACGACTAAACCCGGCCCGTTGCCGGCAATGCCATTCAGTTAAGCGGTACGATTTTCACTCCCCTCTTTGAAAAAGAGGGGGCGGGGGAGATTTTGCAAATCCCCCTCGATCCCCCTTTTCCAAAGGGGGAGGCCGGCTTAACTTAACGGCATTGCCGTTACCGGGCCGGGTTGACTTGGGTTTAGTTGGACGGTGCGGTCAGCACGGCCAGTTTGGTGACACCGGCCCGCTCGATGGCGGCCATCACTTTGGCGACGATGCCGTATTGCACGCCGTCGTCGGCGTTCAGGTTCAGCGCCAGTTCCGGATCGGCCGCTTTGCGGTTTTTCAGCTCGGTTTCGACGGCATCGACGGCGAATTCCTGCTTGTCGATGAACACCTTGCCTTGCGCATCCACGCTCAGATAGGTCGCGGCCTTTTCTTCCGGCGGTGCGGTTTCCGCGGTTTTCGGCAGGTTGACGTGTACCGCGTTGGTCAGCAGCGGGGCGGTGACGATGAACACCACCAACAGCACCAGCATCACGTCTACCAGCGGGGTGACGTTGATTTCGCCCATGACGTCGTCGCCGCCGTCGTCTTTGGTATTGAAAGCCATTAAGCGTGCGCCTCCTTCGCGATCAGTTCGTCATGCAGCGGCTTCGATGCCGGTTTTTTTGCCGCGCTGATTTCGGTCAGCCGCGCCGCCGCATTGGCGGATTTGCTGCCGGCGCGTTCGATGACGAAGCCGTGTTTCAGCGCCAGATGCACGAAATCGATGGCGAAGTCGTCCAGAAAGGCCCAGATCACTTTGTTGCGGCGGATGAAGAAGTTGTAACCGATCACGGCCGGTACCGCGACCGCGATCCCGACCGCGGTGGCGATCAAGGCTTCGCCGATTGGGCCGGCCACGACCTCCAGGCTGGCCGAGCCGCTTTTGCTGATGTTGGTCAACGCCCCCATGATGCCCCAGACCGTGCCGAACAAGCCGACGAAGGGCGAGATGCTGCCGATGGTGGCCAATACCGCCAGGCCGCTTTCCAACGAGCCGCGCTCTTTTTGCATTTGCTGGCGCAGGCGGCGATCCAACAATTCCTGGCGGTCCCAGGTATGTTCCAGATCGTGGGTCGAGGCGCCGCTATCGGTTTCGATCAAGGTCGAGAAGCCGATGCCGGCGACGCGGGCGGCCGGGCCGTGTTGGTCGGGCAATTGCGACGCGGCCTGGATATCGGCGGCGCTCCAAAAGCGTTTGCTGAAGTTGCGGTGGTGGTAGGAGATGCGCAGGTGCTGCACTCCTTTGACCAGAATCAACGCCCAGGTGACGACCGAGGCGCCGATCAGCGTGTTTAATGTGCCATCGACGATGACATTGGTTGCGATATCAGACATGTATACACCTCAAGATAAGTTGAAAGTAATCGGAACGGTCACGTAACCGGCGACCGGGGTATCCCCGCGTTTGGCGGGTACGAACGACCATTTGGAAACGGTCTTGACCGCGGCGTCGTCCAGCACTTTTTGGCCGCTGGTTTTGATCACCGTGATGTTGTCGGGTTTGCCGTCGGCTTGGACGTGCACCTTCATCAGCACCTTGCCTTCCCAGCCGCGTTCCTGGGCAATGTCCGGATATTCCGGCGGCGGGTTATGCAGATAATCGGCGCCGGCCGTGGGCGGCGTGATTTTTTCCTCGACCACCGGTGCGGGTGGCGCAGGCGGAGCCGGCGGTGCGGAATCGCTGACCGGTCCCGGCGTCGGATCGGGAATCGGCGCCGGTTCGGCTTCCTGTTTCACCGGTTTGGGTTTGACCTTGGGCGGCTTCAACGGCACGACCTTGGGTTTGGGCGGTTCGCGCACGACCGGAGGCGGCGGTGCTACCGGCCGCGGCCGGCTCAGCGTGATTTGCACTTTGGGCGGCTTTTTTACCGGTTCGACGAAATCCTGTTCCAACGCCGCGCCGCGGAATTGTTCCAGCAGCGTGGTGTGGATCAGCACCGACAGAACGCCGATTGCCAGAAAATCGACCAGTTTGTGGTCGCGGGTTTTGCTGGTGTACTTAAAGCTCTGTAAGGCATTCGCCAGCGGAGTTTGTGCGAAGCCGTCCAACAGCGAATTTGCCGCCGGTTTCAATGACGGTACTTCGGCGTCGGTCCAGCTCTCGGCATCCAGATGTTTGATTGTTGCGAAAGGCGTACTCATCGTGGTTCCTCGTTCAGAAAAAACGTCCCGGCCGTTCGTGGCGCGGATGCAAGATCCGGTTCGAAATTCGGGGTGACTGTGAGCTATATCGCACAAGCTGTGCCAAACCGGACGGATCGGGCGGTTTTTGCTGCCGGGTCTTAGAAGCTATTTTCTAATTGGCTGATTTTTAAGGGGGAAAATTTTCAATCTGTCCGGAGCGACTCGGTGCGACTTGCCAACCGGTCCGGTTGGAGGAGGGGGCGGAATGTTCGTCTGGCATCAGATTTGGCGGCGGAGTGTTTATCGGCTGCTGGCAGTGCAGCAGCAGGAGACGGGGTGTCTCGACGATCCCGACCGATTCGTGCGGCGGGGGTTGGCGCATGCGGATTGATATGCCTCGGCGTGGGCGATCCGCTGATTGTTATGCGCTAATTCGATTTACATTTCGAATTTTAACGTTTTATTCGCCGGCGGCTGTAACGGTACTATTTATCGTAAGTTGGTTGGGCCAAACCTTATTTTTTGGGGTTACCGATTTTAATTTCGACGCTCGATTCGTCCTTTTTAAAGATGGATATGGTTATTGGCTTTGCCGAGACCTACCAATTAAATATCGGCCGATACGGCTAAAGCGATTTTCGGTTATAGCTTGCTAATTCGATGGGTAAACCGGATTCGTTGCCGGCCTGAATATTCGGATCGTTTAACCCGTTAAAGCCGATAGATTCCGGTTCTGCCGTGGCGTTTAAATCGATCAATTTCCCGGTATAAGCTGAGCCGGAGCCGGGTAATTAAAACGCAATTGCAGCGGAAAACCGGCGGTAGGAATATCGAACCTAACTGCCGGTATAAATTTGAATATAAGACGGCTAAATTGTTATTGACCGTTATTAGCAGGTTGGTGAAAAACTCTTTTTTGCAACCAATCAGACCTATATTTAGTACTACAAGATTGATTCAGCACTAAATAAAGGCTTCTTCTAGCTAAATTAGTGGCTGGAATATGGTTTTTCACCAACCTGTTAGGGGATATTATGACTTTATTAGCTTTTGACGAGCAACAATCGCGTTCGTTGGCACTGTCGGTGCGGGCAAGTGCCTTGGTTTTCGAGGACCCGGTTTCCCGCCGCCTGTTGGAGCAGATCGAGCGGATCGCGCCCAGCGACGCCACGGTATTGATCATCGGCGAGACCGGCACCGGCAAGGAACTGGTGGCCAGGCATATCCACGCCTTGAGCCGGCGCAACCGGGAAGCGTTCGGCGCGTTGAACTGCGCGGCGTTGAGCGAGAATTTGATCGAAAGCGAATTGTTCGGCCATGAAAAAGGCGCCTTTACCGGCGCCCTGGCCACCAAAATGGGGTGGTTCGAAACCGCCAACAAAGGCAGCCTGTTTCTGGACGAAGTCGGCGATTTGCCGTTGGGGCTGCAAGCCAAGTTGCTGCGGGTGTTGCAGGAACGGGAAGTGGTCAAAGTCGGATCGCGCCACCCGGTGCCGGTCGATGTCCGCATCATCGCCGCTACCAACGTCAACCTGGAAGAAGCCGTCGCTGCGCAACATTTTCGCGCCGACTTGTATTACCGCTTCAACGTCGCCGCGATCCATCTGGCGCCGCTGCGCGAGCGGCCGGGCGATATCCTGCCGTTGACCCGGCATTTCCTGAAAATTTATGCCGACCGTCTGGGTTACGGCGACGTGAAAATGTCGCCGGCCACCGAGTTGGCGCTGCTGAATTACGACTGGCCGGGCAATATCCGGGAACTGGAAAATGCCGTGCACCGCGCCTTGCTGGTTTGCCCCGGCAATTGCCTGCGGCCGGAGGACTTTAAACTGTCCGGTGTCAGGGTCGCGGAGCAAAGCCAGGCCGTTTCCACCGTATCGCTGGAAACCTCGTTGCAACGCCTGTTCGATCAGGCGCCGGCCAAGTTATTCGAAATCATCGAAGAGACGGTGATCCGTTCCGCCTTCGAATACTGCGAACAAAACCAGGTGCAGACCGCGCGGATGCTGGACATCAGCCGCAACGTACTGCGCCATAAATTGGGCCTGTACGGCATGCTACCCAACGGCCAACGCCGAGCGGCAGAGCAGGAGGTGGCTTGAGCCGCTATGGATTCAACCGCTGGCTAGGGCGACCATTTCGCCATCAAGCCAATATCGGCAATTGAAAAGACGTTGCTCTCCGAAGCCTCGATTCCATCGAGGCTTGCTCGCCGAACGTAGTTTGGACATTAGCTTGCAGGTTTTTTGCCGGTGTGGTGGTTTGGTTGAGGGGGATTGGCTTTCGGCCAAAACCCGTCAAAAAGCATATGCAAGCCAACGACTGCGAACCGGCCATATTCTGTCAACGACTTGGTTTTTCCCACACCACATGTAGATACCGTCTTAAAAGTCAACTTTGGAAAGCGTAATCGACCCGGTAAGGCTCGCGAGTTTTCAGGACACCAAAGCACAAATGCACGAGTTTGCGCATAGCACCACCGAGAGCGGACATTTTGGTTTTTCCACGTGCCTGCAAACGCAGATAGAGTGCTTTGAGATGAGGGTTGTATTGAACGCCGACTACGGCAGCCATATAGAGGATGGCCCGCATACGGGCCGGCCCGGCTTTAGATAGTCGGGGCCGTCCTTGAATCGAGGAACCGGACTGTCGCTCCACGGGCACCAAACCCAGGTAAGCGGCCAATTGTTCGGCGGATTGAAAGTGATGATTGTGCATTACCGCTAACAAGTGATTGCTAACCTGGGGACCGACGCCGGGAATACTGATTAACAGCGTCCGGTCCGCCTTCAGTTCAGGGTGCTGATCGATATGGTCGTCGATGTCGATCTGGAGTTTAGCGAGTTGAGTTTCCAGGAAAGTAATAGAGTCGAGTAGGGATTGGTGAATCAGTGCCGGAGTATCGGTGGCCCGGGCTTTTTCCAGGCGGTTGCGTTCGCGTTGCAAATCCTGGGCGATCGCTTCACGGCGGGATAACAGGGCTTGCAAGGTGCGAGCTTCTGGAGTTGGAGGTGTCCAAGGCCTGGGGTTCAACAACGCGCCGTAACGGGCCAACACCAGACTATCGACGCCGTCGGTCTTGGTGCGCACACCCAGGCTGCGGCCAAAGTCTTTGACTTGAGCGGGATTTACAATCGAGACCGTGACGCCTGCATCGCTCAAGGCGAGTGCAGCCTGTTCGTGATAAACGCCGGTCCCTTCCAGGATAGCGTGTAGCGTGTCAGGTGTGGCCTGTTGCTTTACACACCAAGCTAGCAGATCGTCGACGCCCGCTTTGGAATTGGTAACGGATTTCGCACGGCGTTTGGCAGTGGCAACATCCAATAACAGACTGCAATCAAGTTTGGCTTTAGAAACATCGATACCGATAAAAAACATAGAGTGATTCAGCATGAAGAAACAAAATAAACCAACCGAGCCCACTTGCCTTGTGCATACAGGGTCATTGCCCTTGGCTACCGTTCAGTGTCTTCGTTGGCATCAGAAGCGAGACAGAAGGCTTAATCTACATGCCAAGGTCGAACCTTAAGGGTACGCACAAGCTCTTTCTGTCTCAGTGCCAAGGTAGCTAACCATGGCGACAAGCAAGATACAAGGGTACGCACAGCGTACCTTTTCGCTGTCGCTACCATGATGGCTTACTGATGGTACGCGGTGCGTACCCTACCAGACTAAAGCCGCCAGCCGTAATCCCAAAAAGGTGCGGCCACCTATAGGTTGTGCCGGAGCTATTGTCAAATCTGGTGTTCAGGCCTTGATCAAGCGGCGATCTGATTGCCGGTTTCTAGCTCAATGCCGTCCTTGAACGGAACCCCGGTAATCACTTTGGCGAGATAATCAAATCCTCGCTGGCGTCGCCAGGTTTTCTCAGCCGTTTGTCCCAGTTTGAATAGCATGTGCAACATGCCATCGCGGGCGAGACAGCCTTTGGCACGCTTGGTGCGATGGCGAATAGTGGCGAAGGCTGATTCGATGGGGTTGGTTGTTCGAATGCTTTGCCAGTGCTGAGCCGGAAAGTCATAGAAGGCCAGCAGTTCATGCCGGTCGCGATACAGACATTCAACCGCCTTGGGATATTTGGCATCATAGAGTGAGGCGAACTGGTCGAAGGCGCGTTCGGCGTTCTTTTGGGTGTCAGCCTGCCAAATGTCGTACAGCGACTGCTTCATCTTGGGTTGCACCGCTTTTGGAACGCGGTTCAGGACGTTGTTCATTTTATGCACCCAGCAGCGTTGTTGTCGGGTGTCGCTGTAAACCTCGTCCAGCGCGGCCCAGAGACCCATTGCGCCGTCACCAATGGCCAGTTTGGGACTGTTCATACCGCGTGCTTTCAAGCCCAGCAATACTTCCCGCCAACTCTGCGTCGATTCGCGCACACCGTCTTCAATCGCCAGAAATCGTTTTTCCCCGCGCTCATTGACCCCGATGATGATCAAGGCACACAGCTTGACATCTTCCGCTCGCAGCCCGCTGTAGATGCCATCAGCCCAGATATAGACCCACTGATCTCGGTCCAGGCGACGGGTTCGCCAATCGTTATATTCCGCCGCCCACTCGCGTTTCAAACGGGCCACGGTGCTGGCTGATAACCCCGTGGCATCCGGGCCAACCAGGACTTCCAGTGCGGCTTCCATTTCACCGCTGGAGATACCTTTCAAGTATAACCAGGGCAATGCAGCCGATAAGGAACGTGTCTTGCGCACATACGGTGGCACCAACGCCGAACGAAAGGTAGCCCCTTGGCCGTCTTTTGCCCGAACCTTGGGAACCTTCACCGCTACGGGGCCAATGCCTGTCTGAATCTCACGCTCAGGTTGGAATCCGTTACGCACGACGGCGGCCCGACCATCGCCTAACTTCCGTTCGCTGAAGGCTTCCAGATAGGTCGCCAATTCGGCATCGATGGCTTGAGCTATTAACTTCCGCGCGCCTTGACGAATCAGATCGGTCAAAAGATCGGCGTTCTCTTCTCGACTCGACAGGTCGATTACATTACTCTTCTTCATGGTGGCGTATCCTTGGTTTTGATCGTTTTGTTTGGTCACAAATAATCAACCAGATACGCCGCTTCTCTTCAACTACCAAACACCAGATTCAGTTATAGCTCGTTGTGCCGAGCCATGCGAGGCGCAACAATCGCGAACGGTGCGCCTGACGGCAGCACCCTATAACCTGCGCACCTTATCGCCTTACTCATTGGGCAAAATGATATTAGATGTACGCAACTGCGAAATTTCTGTTGCACTCAAAAGATGATCGCAATCGGCAACGAAGTTATCAATTAACGGAGGGTTGGCTATTTTGTGACCAAAATTAAATTCACGACCTGCTTTACCTGCGCTTTTACTTAAGTAATGCACTCGCGTTCTTTGCTGATCATCAATTTCTAGTTGAGTAACCTTACGTAGTTGGTTGGTAGAAGTAACGAAGAATGCATCGACTTGCACTTCACTAATTTGGACTGGCATGAGAGCTCCTTTGATGTAAGTTGGCTAACGTGGAGCTGAGGGGGCGCGCCGTAGACGCGTCCCAGCCCCCGAAGGGGGCGAACTCGAGCGTAGGGTTAGAAATCACTTGCCTTTGCCGCTTTGGTTTTGCGAAGTGCTAGATGGAGTGCTGGCAACAGGTGCAGCGGAACTTGCACTAGCTTGAGGTTGGAGATTTGTTGCACCATTAAAACTATCTTTAGCCATAGTAGGCTGAAGATTGGTAGCACCGTTGAAACTTTCGCGTAATGGGACGGGCTGGTTTGTTTTTGTTGGTTCGTTCGCCATGGCTTTCTCCTTTGAGGTGTATGAATGAATTGCAGTAGCAATGCCGATAACTGCGGTGAAAACTACGCCAACCCCAAAAGCCCACAAAGCAATTGAGTCTGCCTTAGCGAGTACAGGGTCGTTTCCAGCAACCTTTCCCGCCAATACTTGCTCGATGTATGTTCGGTTATGGCGAAAAACAACCAATACTGAAACCAGCGCTACGAGAAAGCTTGTGATTGCGCCGACGTAAAGAACGAGAGCCTCAGCAGACGATAAGCCAACGGTTGTTAGGAGGGTAATGAGGAGGCCGATACCACCTGCTGCCAACGTAAGAATACTTTTGTCATGCTCAAGTGATGTATTGAACCAAGCATTCACGCATGATGCGTAATACTCAACTTCCTTCTGATTTGCGATCTCTTCGGGCGTCATGTGATTACTAACTAGTTATTGGAAAGATCTGTATATCTACCAAAAAACGATCTTCGAGACGATAATTTATTGATCTGCATATGATCTTTCTTTCTGTATCACTCGGCGGAGGAATAATGACCGGTAACGGCTATTCTGCTGCCATTGAATCAGATCGAGTGACAGTCCGCAACGGTTCGAAAGCTACCGCGCGACCTTCGCGCCGCATGCTGCAAAAATAAGACAAATCGGCTTTGCCACAACAGGTCCCACACCCGACGCGCGCGGCGCAGCCGTGGCGCTTCCTGATTGAATTCCGCATTCGATGCCAGCCCACTAGTTGGCGCTAAGCTCTTGCCATGTTCCGGGCTTGTGCGCATACTTGTCGCCCGCTCCATTCGGTAATTTCAGGAATGACGCTTAGTAATCAATCGTCCGCCACCGTTAACTCCACTGCCTCGATCAATACCGTCCGCCGCCAGCAAACGCTGGAACTGGCGTTGAGCGGCGACTGGGTGTTGGACGCGCCGGTACCGGCCTTGGAGCCGGTGCTGGCGCAAATCGAACACGATAGCCAATTGAAAAGCCTGCAGTTTGCGACCGCCGGTCTCGGCCGCTGGGATAGCATGCTGGTCACCGAAGTCGTCAAACTGATCGAATGCGCCAATCGCAGCGGCGTCGCGGTCGATAAAACCAGCTTGCCGCTGCCGATCCAGAACCTGTTGGCGCTGGCCGCAGCGGTACCGGAGCGGATCGACGCCCACCGCTCTCAGCAGTCGGTATCCTGGCATGAGGCGATGCACGCCGCCTGGTTGGGAACCTTGCGCGAAAGCCGGGCCATGTTGGTTTTCGTCGGCGAAATGGCGTTGAGTACGCTGGCGACCGTGCGCGGCCAGGCCCACTTCCGCCGCGAAGATTTGTGGTTGTACGTGCAGGAATGCGGGCCGTCGGCTTTGCCTATCGTCACGTTGATCAGTCTGCTGGTCGGCCTGATTCTGGCCTTCGTCGGCGCGGTGCAGTTGTCGTTGTTCGGCGCCCAAATCTATATCGCCAATCTGGTTAGCTTAGGTATGACTCGGGAAATGGGCGGCCTGATGACGGCGATCATCATGTCCGGCCGCACCGGCGCCGCCTACGCCGCCCAGCTCGGCACGATGCACGTCAACAGCGAGATCGACGCCTTGCGCACGATGAATCTGGACCCGATGGCTTTTCTGGTATTGCCGCGGATGCTGGCGCTGATTCTGATCATGCCGCTGTTGTGCTTGTACGCCGATTTGATGGGCATCATCGGCGGCGGCCTGGTCACCGTCAATTTCTTCGACGTGTCGTTGACCGAATATCTGGACCGCACCGCCAGCGCCGTGAAAATGAAGGACTTCACCATCGGCTTTGTTAAATGCGCGGTGTTCGGCATCCTGATCGCGTTGTCCGGCTGCATGCGCGGCATGCAGTGCGGCCGTAGCGCTTCGGCGGTGGGCGAGGCCGGCACGTCGGCCGTGGTCACTGCGATTGTTTTCATCGTCGTCGCCGATTCGGTGATGACCATTATCTGCAACCGGCTCGGGATCTAGCCATGTCCGAGGCTTGTATCACGGTCAAAGACTTGACCATGACCTACGGCGATTTCGTGATTCAGCGCGATCTCAATTTCACGATCAACCGCGGCGACGTCTTCGTCGTGATGGGCGGCAACGGCTGCGGCAAAACCACGCTGTTGCGGCACATGATCGGTTTGAAGGCGCCGGCGCAGGGCGACGTATATTACGGCGAACAGGGCTTGTGGCAAGCCGACCCGAAAACCCGCGAGCGAATTCTGGCCCGAACCGGCGTATTGTTTCAAAGCGGTGCCTTGCTCAGTTCGATGACGTTGGCCGAAAACGTGGCGCTGCCGATCACCGAAGCCACCACGCTGCCGGCGCAGAAGGTCCGGGAAATCGTATCGTACAAACTGGCCTTGGTCGGTCTGGCCGGCTTCGAGGATTATTACCCGTCGGAATTGAGCGGCGGCATGCAAAAGCGGGCCGGTCTGGCGCGGGCGATGGCGATGGACCCGGAAATTCTGTTTTTCGACGAGCCGTCGGCCGGCCTGGACCCGATCACGGCCAAACTGCTGGACGATTTGATTTTGAGCTTGAGCAACGCGTTGTCGGCGACCATCGTCGTCGTTACCCACGATCTGGATAGCATCTTCGCTATCGGCAACAACTCGGTGTTTCTGGATGCAGAGACCCACACCATGATCGCCGGCGGTCCGCCGCGCCAACTCCTGGAACAATCCGCCGACCCGAGCATCGTCCGCTTCTTGACCCGCGGCGAGCAGGACGGCCGCCACGCCGGCAAGCACATAAAAGGGAGCGATAAGTAAGTGAGTAAACAAGCCAATCCATTGGCAATCGGGACTTTTCTGGTCGGCGCTTTGACGCTACTGGTCGTAGCCTTGATGGTGTTCGGCGGCGGCCAATTTTTCAAGGAAAAGAACCGTTTCGTGATTTTTTTCGATTCGGCCTTGAACGGTTTGAACGTCGGCGCGCCGGTCAAATTGCAGGGGGTGCAGATCGGCAATGTCAACGAAATTTCGCTAGTGATGGACGAAGCCACCGGGCGGGTGTTCAAACCGGTCGTGATCGAAATCGATCCGGCCTTGCTGCGCGACGTCTCCGGCCAGCAGGGCGGCGCCCATACCGAGAAACAGCACCGCCAGGCCGCGCAGAAATTGATCGACCTGGGCTTGAAAGGCCGTTTGGAAACCCAAAGCCTGTTGACCGGGTTGCTCTACGTCGATCTGAATTTCCATGCCGACAAGCCAATGAATCTGGTCAAGCTGGATTACAAGAATCTGCCGGAACTGCCCAGCGTGCCGACCACGGTCGACGAAATCCGCAATACCGCCGACGAAATCATCAACCGCGCCAAACAGTTGCCGTTGGAAGACACCTTGAAAAACCTGTCGGAAACCCTGGCCGAAATTCGCGGCTTGTTGCAATCGGACGATACCCGCAAATCGATGGCGGCCCTGGCCAAGTCGCTACAGGAAACCCAAAAACTGATGGCGACATTGAATAACCAAAGCGGGCCGTTGCTGACCAACGCCAACGGCGCGCTAAGCGACACCCGCACCACGTTGCAGGAGTTGAACAAGCAATTGCTGCCGGTACTGAAAGCCGTGGAAACCAGCTTGAACACCGCCACCCAGGTCATGCAATCGTCGCAGGGTACACTGGCTGCGGTCGAGGCAATGGCGGCGCCGGACGCACCGTTGAGCCAGGCGATGCAGGAAATGCGCAACGCCGCCCGCGCCCTGAAAGACCTGGGCGAATCGCTGGAGCGGCAGCCGAGCGCGATCATTTACGGTAAATAGAGGTAAGTTACAGGCGATGAACTGGATGCGATGGAGTTTTCCGGCCCTGGCGGCCGCGGCCTTGGCCGGATTGGCCGCGTGCGGCAGCGCGCCGCTGCAGTTTTACATGCTGGCGGCCGACAACGCGCCGCTCGCCGAATCCGGCCCGGCTCTGCCGGCGGGAACGGTCATCGGTTTGGGGCCGATCCGCTTGCCGGCTTATCTGGACCGGCCGCAATTGGTCACGGCCTTGAGCGAGCACCAGTTCCGGCTGGACGAACGCAACCGCTGGGCGGAACGGCTGGACGAGAATATTGCCCGCACCCTGAGCCAGGCCTTGGCCGGCCGGCTCGGCGTCGAGCAGGTGGTGCGCTACCCGTGGCCGGCCCGGCAGCGGCTGGATTACCAGCTCAGTTTCGACATTCTGCAATTGCACCAGACTGCGGCCGGGCGCAGCGTGCTGTCGGCGCAATGGCAATTGAAGCAAGGCGAACAAAGCCTGGCCGGCAAGCGCTTCGAATGCAGCGAAGCGGCGGCCGACAGTGCCGACGCCATCGTTGCCGCACAGAGCGCCTGTTTGAGCCGCTTCGCCGCCGAATTGGCCGGCGCCGTGCGCGCCGCAGCTGCGGCGCGTTAGCCGCTAGCCGTTTACACATCTTTGTTTGTAACCGTGATTCCGGCAGGGATTCACATTGGGCTATCCTGCCCAATGCCCTTCGGGTTAATGCAAATCCGTTCCTGACGGATTTGTGCCGGAGCCGTAGACCGTTAAGCGAATCCAGGCTGCAAGGATAGCTTGACGTTGCCGTCCATGGCATTGGATGCCCGAGTCCTGCGGGCATGACGGCACTTGTGTATAACGATGAGCGTTAGCCGCTGCGAAATCGTTGCCGGCATCCGCGTAAACCGGGTCGGCTGGCCAAACCCTGGCCGACCACCGGTTTGCTCCGGTTTTGGTGCGCTCCTGATCCAAGTTGGTGCGGGTTCGCGCCGCCGATGCCGGGTTCGGCGAGCTACGCCGCCTGGCAATTGGCGGTATTGCGGAGGTTGGCATTAATTCTGCCTCACATCTGGCCGGTGCACGGTAGCACCAATCCCTTTCAACAATGGCGTTGAACAGCGGCTCGCGATTTGCGGGCGGCGCTTGGCATTTGCCCATTGTTTCCCACCTTGAAGTCTCAGGTCCAACAATCGGCGAATAACGGCGCCAGTTGTCGGGGACGGAGGCTTGCGCGATCGGGCTCCATAAAATCCATCCGGGCGTTTGTACTGTTGCGTCTGGGTTTTTGCGTACCTAATCCAACTCAAAGGTGAATTATGTCTTATCTGATTCCAGCGGAATTTGTCACGAAAATGGTCGATGCCGGCGAATCCAAGGTCTTCATGTCGACCCGGGATACCTTGATCCGGGCTTACATGGCCGGAGCGATCCTGGCTTTGGCGGCGGTGTTTGCAGTGTCGATTACCGTGCAGACCGGTTCGCCGATCTTCGGTGCGATTCTGTTTCCGGTCGGTTTCTGCATGCTGTATTTGTTGGGTTTCGACCTGTTGACCGGCGTATTCGTGCTGTCGCCGCTGGCCTGGTTGGACAAGCGGCCCGGCGTCACGCTAGGCGGTATCCTGCGCAATTGGGGCTTGGTCTTCGTCGGCAACTTTCTGGGCGCGCTGACCGTCGCGGTAATGATGTCGGTCGTGTTTACCTACGGCTTTTCGGTGTCGCCCGATGCGGTCGGCCAGAAACTGGCCGGCATCGGCGAAGCCCGTACCCTGGGTTACGCCAAATACGGCCTGGCCGGTTGGATGACCATTTTCATCCGCGGCATGCTTTGCAACTGGATGGTGTCCACCGGCGTGGTCGGGGCGATGATTTCGACTTCGGTCAGCGGCAAGGTCATCGCGATGTGGATGCCGATCATGCTGTTCTTCGGCATGACCTTCGAGCATTCGGTGGTGAACATGTTTCTGTTTCCGTCCGGCTTGATCATGGGCGGTAATTTCTCTATCGCCGATTATTTCATCTGGAACGAAATTCCGACCGTACTCGGCAATCTGGTCGGCGGTCTGGCCTTTACCGGCCTGACCTTGTATTCGACCCACGTCAGAACTGCGCCGAAGCGTGCCGTCCACTAAGCCCGATCCGGCCCGCAGCATGGCGGGCCGGCCATTGCCTATTCGCTAGCCCAGGAGCACACAATATGAACCGTAACGAAGTCACCGAACTGGTTATCGCGCAAAAACTGCGCAAGCAACTGACCTGGCCGCAACTGGCCGAGGCTATCGGCATGAGCAAGGAATGGACCACGGCCGCGCTGTTGGGGCAGATGACCTTGACCGCCGAGCAGGCCGCGACGGTAGGCGCGTTACTGGAATTGCCGGCAGAAGCCGTCGAGCAATTGCAAGTGGTGCCGTACAAAGGCTCGCTGCCGAGCGCGGTACCGACCGACCCGCTGATCTATCGGTTTTACGAGCTGGTCAACGTCTACGGCACGACATTCAAAGCCTTGATCCACGAAGAGTTCGGCGACGGCATCATGAGTGCGATCGATTTCAGCATGGATTTGCAGCGCGAGCCGGACCCGAAAGGCGACCGGGTCAGGATCGTGATGAGCGGCAAATTCCTGCCGTACAAGAGCTACTGAGCCGGGGCCGGAGCTAACATGTCCGGGCGACTTACCGTCGGCGTCGGCCAATATTCCGACCGCGGCCGCAAGCCGCTGAATCAGGATTACTACGGCGTTTACATTGCCAAAGAACCGCAATTGAGCGCCAAAGGCATCGCGGTCGCCGTGGCCGACGGCATCAGCAGCAGCGGCGTCAGCCACGTCGCCAGCCAGGCCGCGGTAACCGGTTTTTTATTGGACTATTACTGTACCTCCGAAGCCTGGTCGGTAAAAAAATCGGTGCAGAAAGTATTGTTTGCCACCAATTCCTGGCTGTACGCGCAAACCCGCTACAGCCGCTACTGTTACGACAAAGACCGCGGCTACGTCTGCACCTTCAGCGCGCTGGTGGTCAAATCCGCCACCGCCTATCTGTTCCACGTCGGCGATAGCCGGATTTACCGCTTGCGCGGCGGCGAATGGGAGCAATTGACCAACGACCACCGGCTGTGGGTGTCGCCGGACACCAGTTATCTGAGCCGGGCCTTGGGCATGGACAGCCATCTGGAACTGGATTACCGGGCCGAGCCGGTCGAATGCGGCGACGTGTTCGTGCTGGCCACCGACGGCGTTTACGAATTCGTCGAACCGAGCGCGATGGCCCAGGCCGTCGCCGCGGCCGGCCACGATCTGGACGCCGCAGCCAAAGCCATGGCCGATACCGCACTGGCCGCCGGCAGCGGCGACAACCTGACGGTACAGATCGTCCGCATCGAGCAACTGCCGCAAGCGGATGCCGGGGAATTGCTGACGGCGTTGGCCGACCTGCCGTTTCCGCCGTTGTTGCGGGAGCGGATGGAATTCGACGGTTACACCGTGCTGCGCGAGTTGCACGTCAGCAGCCGCAGCCATGTCCATCTGGCCATCGATACCGAGAGCCGATTGCCGGTCGTGATCAAATCGCCGTCGCTCGACCTGCGCGACGATCCGGCCTATCTGGAACGGTTTCTGATGGAAGACTGGATCGCGCGCCGGATCGACAGCCCCTTCGTGCTGAAGCCGTGCCCGCAGACCCGCAAACGCCATTTCCTCTACGTCGCCAGCGAATTCGTCGACGGCCGCACCTTGGCGCAGTGGATGTTGGACCACCCGCAACCGGCGCTGGAAGCGGTGCGGGCCATCGTCGAACAGATCGCCAAGGGCTTGCGTGCGTTTCACCGCCTGGAAATGCTGCACCAGGACCTGCGGCCGCAAAACGTCATGATCGACCATGCCGGCGCGGTAAAAATCATCGATTTCGGTTCGGTGCGGGTGGCCGGCGTCGCCGAAATCCTGCCGGAACCGGAGCGGCAAGCCATCCTCGGCACGGCCCAATATACGGCGCCGGAATATTTTCTCGGCGAGGCCGGCACGCCGCGCTCGGATTTGTATTCGTTGGCGGTTATCGCCTACCAGATGCTGAGCGGCCGCTTGCCGTACGGCGCCGAAGTCAGCCAGTGCCGCAGCCGGCAGGCGCAATACAAACTGCGCTACCAAGAGCTGCATTACGCGCAACCGCAGATTCCGCTGTGGGTCGACCATGCGTTGCGCAAGGCCTTGCATCCCGATCCGAACCAGCGCTACGCCGACATCGCCGAATTCGTCCACGACCTGCGCTACCCCAACCAAACCTATCTGCGCCAGGCCCGGCCGGCGCTGATCGAACGCAACCCGCTGGCGTTTTGGAAGGGTTTGTCGTTGCTGCTGGCACTTTTGGTTTTCGCTTTATCTCTGGCGTTGCACAACGCCACCCACCCGCGCATTGCGGCGGCCGGCGCGGCATCGCCGTCCGCCGCGGCCGCCGGCCAATAGTTTCATTCACTCCGTTCTTGGGTTTTTTATGTCTGCAAGCACACTCGATCTTTTCAGTTTTACCGGCAAAATGAAAATTTTGCACATGAGCTGGCTGGCGTTCTTCATCAGCTTCGTGGTCTGGTTCAACCACGCGCCGTTGATGTTGGCGATTGCCGAAACGCTGAAACTCAGCCCGGCCGAGACCAAGACCATTTTGATTCTGAACGTGGCGCTGACGATACCGGCGCGGATCGCGATCGGCATTTTGGTGGACAAGTTCGGGCCGAAGCGCACCTATTCGGCCTTGCTGGCCGTCGGCAGCGTGCCGTGTTTCATGTTCGCCGCGGCCGACAATTTCGAACAACTGGCGCTGGCCCGGTTTCTGATGGGCTTCGTCGGCGCCGGTTTCGTAATCGGCATCCGCATGGTCGGCGAATGGTTTCCGGCCCGGCAGCTCGGCATCGCCGAAGGCATTTACGGCGGCTGGGGCAACTTCGGTTCGGCGGCGGCCGCGATTGTACTGCCGTCGCTGGCGCTGGCCTTCGGCGGCGAGAATGGCTGGCGTTACGCGATTGCGGCCACCGGCGTATTGGCCTTGCTGTATTCGGTCGTGTATTTTTTCAGCGTCAGCGATACGCCGAAGGGCTCGACCTATTTCAAACCGAAAAAGGCCGGGGCGATGGAAGTCACCAGCTACGCCGACTTGGCGCTTTACATCCTGATGAGCGTGCCGCTGTATGCGGCATTGACCCTGCTGGCCTGGAAACTGTCGCCGACCGGCATGAAATTGTTGTCGGAGCCGGCCACCATCGCCGCTTACGTCGCGATTTGGACGCTGTTTGCTTACAACGTTTACAAAATCGTGCACATTAACGCCGAACACCTGGCTCAACCCATCGAAGCGATACACCGCTACCCGTTCAAACAGGTGGCGATTTTGGATTTGGCCTATCTGGTGACTTTCGGCTCGGAACTGGCCGTGGTGTCGATGCTGCCGATGTTCTTCCACGATACCTTCAAGCATACCGGAATCAGCACGGTACAAGCCGGCTTGCTGGCGTCCAGTTTCGCTTTCATGAATCTGGTGGCGCGTCCCGGCGGCGGCTGGCTCAGCGATAAATACGGCCGCAAATTGTCGTTAACTATCTGCGTACTCGGTTGCGCGGTCGGTTATGCGGCGATGTCGCAAATCGAGTCGAGCTGGCCGATTGCGTTGGCCTTCGCCGTGACCTTCTTGTGCTCGTTTTTCGTCCAGGCCGGCTGCGGCGCGGTGTATGCGATGGTGCCGCTGATCAAACGCCGCATGACCGGCCAAATCGCCGGCATGGTCGGCGCTTACGGCAACGTCGGCGGCGTGACCTTTTTGACCGTGCTGTCGTTCGTGACGCCGGAAACCTTCTTCCTGACCATTGCCGCCACGGCGGCGGTAGTGGCAGTAAGCGTTCAATTCATCGCCGAACCGGCCGGGCACATGGCGGAAGTCATGGAAGACGGCAGCGTGGCGATGATAGAACTGAACTGAACGGCCGGCGGTGTCCGGCCATTTTGCGATGATCGATAGGAGTACCCGACATGATTGAAGCTGTATTGGCTACCGTGGCACTGGGCATGGTATTTTGCTGGCGTACCGCCTGCCGCCAGACGGCCGAAGCGGCGCCGGCCGGCGAAATGTCCGCTGCGGCCGGCGTTTGCCGCCTGCCGGAAGACGCGGTATTGCGCCGGCATTTTCTGGCTCAAATCAATAACGAGATCGAAGCCGGTCTGGCGCCGCGCCCGTCCGATTCGGTATTGCGCCGCCACCACCAAGCCCTGGTCAGCGCCAAACTGCAACAGGTTCTGGCCGAGTTCGGCAGCAGGCCGGCTTGCCGATGAGGGTTAATCCGAACCAAGTTAAACACGCAGCATGGCCAAAACCTTAGCGGTGCGCATCGGCGCCGCCAGCGACAAGGGCGTCAAAGCCGACAACGAGGATTTCTGGGGCGCCTTGGTGCCGGCCGAACCGCAGTTGACGTTAAAAGGCATAGCCGTCGCGATTGCCGACGGCATGAGCGGCAGCGAGGCCGGCAAGGAAGCCAGCCATTGTTGTATCACTGCCTTCCTGGAAGATTATTACAGCACGCCGGATTCCTGGTCGGTGACCAAGGCCGGCCAAAAAATCCTGTCGGCGACCAATTCCTGGCTGCACAGCCAGGGCCGGATGCGCTACGCGTCAGTAAAAGGCATGGTCAGCACCTTGAGCGTGTTGGTGTTGAAATCCAATACCGCCCATATTTTCCACGTCGGCGATTCGCGCATTTATTTGTGGCGGCAGGGGCAGTTGGAACAGCTCACGCGCGACCACCGGTTGTGGGTTAGCGACGACAAGAGCTATCTGAACCGGGCGATGGGCATCGAGCCGCATCTGGAGATCGATTACAAATCGTTGACGTTGGAGAAGGGCGACCGTTTTCTGCTCAGCACCGACGGCCTGCACGACTTCGTCGGCGAAGCTTACATCCGCGCCCAATTGGCCGAGGCCGGCGATCCGGAGCTGATCGCCAAAAACCTGGTGGCGCTGGCGCTGGCCAACGCCAGCGACGACAACGTCACCTGCCAGATCGTCGAGATCGACGGCCTGCCGTTGCTGCAGGAAGACGAGGTGCTGCGCCACAACGGCCATTTGCCGTTTCCGCCGCCGTTGCAGCCGGGCATGGTGCTGGACGGCTACCGGGTCGAAGCCGAATTGCACGCCAGCACGCGCACCCAGATTTACCGGGCCTACGATACCGTGCAGCAGCGGCGGGTGATTTTGAAGACGCCGTCGGTGCTGTACGACGACGACACCCATTACATCGAACATTTTCTGCACGAGGAATGGGCCGGCAAACGGATTCAGCACGCCAACGTGTTGCAGGTGCTGGAAACCGACCGGGCCAAGTCCTGCTTGTATTACGTCACTGAATTTATCGACGGCCGCACGCTACGGGAGTGGATGGTCGCCAACCCGAAGCCGGAGGTACGCCAGGTCAGGGCGCTGGTCGAACAAATCGCCAAGGGCCTGCGTGCGTTCCACCGCATGGAAATGCTGCACCAGGATTTGAAGCCGGAAAACGTCATGATCGCCGGCGACGGCCGCGTCAAAATCATCGATTTCGGTTCGGTGAAAATCGCCGGCATTGCCGAAATCACGCCGCTGGAACAGGCCGGCGAAGAGAATGTGCTGGGTACGCGCAATTACACGGCGCCGGAGTACCATCTCGGCCAGCGCGGCACGGTCAAGTCCGATTTGTTTTCTTTGGGCGTGATTTGCTACGAAATGTTGAACGGCGAGCTGCCGTTCGGCCCGCTGCCGGAAAAGCCGAACCGGACCAATCTGGAGCGGTTGGCTTACATCCCCAGCATCAGGCGCAATGCCATGGTACCGGTCTGGATCGACGGCGCGTTGCGCAAGGCCACCAGCATTTCGCCGCGCAGCCGTTACGACGAGCTGTCCGAATTCCTGCACGACCTGGCCACGCCGAATCCGCAATTTCTGAAAACCGAAGACAAAATCCCGTTGGTCGAGCGCAATCCGTTGTTGTTCTGGAAAAGCGCGGCCTTGTTTTTCTTTGCCTGCAGCTTTGTGCTGGCCTTGCTGTTGTTGAGCCGGCATTAGCCTGCGCCGGGCGCGGCGGGTTTCGGATCGTGCGCCGGCGGCCTGTGCTATAACAAGCGGCCCTATCGCTGCCGTTCGTTTCGCCAAATGAATCCATCCGCAAAACCCGTCCCCGCCCGTTTCTCCACCTTCTCCGGGCTTTGGCCCTTCATCCGGCCCTATCGCGCCAAGGTGGCGTTGGCCTTCGTCTTGCTGTGCCTCGGTTCGGCGACGTTGTTGTTGGTGCCGCTGGCGTTCCGCGACCTGATCGATTTCGGTTTCGGCGGCAAGCAGACGCCGGCAAACGGCGGCTTGGCCGATGGCCTGAGCCTAAACGGCCGCTTCTTGGCCTTGTTCGCGTTGGCCAGCCTGTGGGCCGTGACGATAGCCGCCCGCTATTACACGGTGTCCTGGGTCGGCGAGCGGGTCGCGGCCGATTTGCGCAGCGCGGTCTACCGCAAGGTGCTGGCGCAGTCGCCGCAATTTTTCGAAACCTTGCAAACCGGCGAAGTGCTGTCGCGGTTGACCGGCGATACCACGCTGATTCAAACCGTGGTCGGCAGTTCGGTATCGATGGGCCTGCGCAGCCTGTTCCAGTTTATCGGCGGCATGGCGATGCTGGCGGTGACCAGCTTCCACCTGTTCTCGTTGATTCTGGGCCTGATCGCGTTGCTGATGCTGCCGCTTATTGCGATGGGCCGTTATGTGAAGAAATTGTCGCGCGAGTCGCAGGATAAAATCGCCGACGCTTCGGCGCTGGCCGGCGAAATTCTGAATGCGGTGCCGACGGTGCAGGCGTATTCCCAGGAAGTCCGCGAAGCGCAACGTTACGCCGGGCGGGCCGAGGCGAGTTTCGCGACGGCGATCCGCCGCAGCCGGTTCCGGGCCTTGCTGACCGCATTTGTGATTATGGCTGTGATGGGCGCCATCATTTTCGTGTTGTGGGTCGGCGCCAACCAAGTCAAGGCCGGCGAGATGAGCGGCGGCCAATTGGCCTCGTTCGTGCTTTACGCCACGCTGGTATCCGGCGGCGTCAGCACCATCGCCGAAGTGTGGGGGGATTTGATGCGCGCCAGCGGCGCCGCCGGCCGTCTGCTGGAGCTGTTGCGCAGCGAAGCGGCCATCGTCGGCGGCGAGGAAATATTCGCGAGGGCCGATCAACACCGAATCGGCGTCCAATTCCGCCACGTGGAGTTCCGCTATCCGTCGCGTCCCGAGCATGCGGCGCTGGCCGGCATCGATTTGGAGATTAGCGCCGGCGAGAGCGTGGCCTTGATCGGTCCGTCCGGCGCCGGCAAAACCACGTTGTTTCAATTATTGCTGCGCTTTTACGATGCCACGCAGGGGACGATTTTGCTGAACGGCGCCGATATTCGGCGCTTGGCGCTGGACGAGTTGCGCCGGCAAATCGCCGTGGTGCCGCAGGAAGCGGTGATTTTTTCCGCCAGCGCGCTGGAAAACATCCGCTACGGCCGGCCCTATGCCACCGACGCCGAGGTCATCGCTGCGGCCCGTTCCGCCCACGCCGACGAATTTATCCGGCGCTTGCCGGAGGCTTACCAAACCTTCCTCGGCGAACGCGGCACCCGCTTGTCCGGCGGCCAACGCCAACGCATCGCCATCGCCCGCGCCATCTTGAAAAATGCGCCGCTGCTACTTCTCGACGAAGCCACCAGTGCGCTGGACGCCGAGTCGGAAATTCTGGTTCAGCAAGGCCTGGCTGCCGCGATGCAAGGCCGCACCACGTTGATCATCGCCCACCGCTTGGCGACGGTAAAAAATGTCGACCGCATTGTGGTGCTGGATCAGGGCCGCATCGTCGAAACCGGCGCAGCGGAGGACCTGCGCCAACAGAGCGGGCTGTACGCCAGGCTGGCGAGTTTGCAGTTCGAGATGCACTGAAGGCGGGGAGGGCAGCCATTTGCGGCGCCGTGTCCGCTCAGCCGGCCGCGATGGCCGCGCCGTTCTCGTCGAACCTGAGTACGTCGATCTCGCCGTCGGCATCGGTGATTTCGGCGTCGGCCAACGTGCCGTTCGCGTGGTAACGGTAGCGGTGGCGCAGTTCGACGTCGCCGTAGACCAGTTTTTCCAGCAGCAACAGGCGTTGGTTGCCGTCGAAAAAGCCGCGGAAGTAGGTGTTGCGGTTTTCCAGGTGGCTTTCATCGGGCAGTTCGTTGACCAGTTTCAGCGGTAATTTGACGCCGCTGTAGCTGATGAAATAGCGGCAGGCACAGTTATCCAATTCCACGTAATGCTCCTCGCAAAATAAAAGCCAAATTTCCGCAAATATTGTGCCGGAATTTGCCGCGGCCAGTGGCGCGGTTTGCCGTCGATTAAGCTTGTTTCGCTGTGGTAAAGCGTCCGCCGCCGCACCGCTTTGTCGGATTTGCGACATTAGCGCTTCGCCGATCGGAAACCGCAAATGACTTGCGCAGCCGGTTCCACCGTTCCCAATAGCGTAGTTTTGCTTGCCGATGCCGCGGTTAGCACAGCGCATTAGCCTTGACCATTGCTGGCGCCGATTTTGCTTGGCATAGGTTTTCGATTGCATAACGCCTATGAAGCTGTTTCTCGATTGGTCGTCCTACCGCAATGCCGGTATGGGCGACGCCTACGCCGATATTCCCAAGCACGGCGCCGATTTTGCCAAGGCAGTCGCGGTGTGCATCGGCAGCAAGCAATGCCAGCAACACGTCGACAAAGGCGTGATGTGCCCGAGTTATCGCGTCAGCGGCAATCCGGATTTGTCGCCGGGCGGCCGGGTCAAGTTATTGAAAGCGGCGCTGAACGCCGACGATCCGGCAGCGTTATTCGACCCGGCCTTGGTTGCGGCGATGGATTTGTGCGTGGCTTGCAAGGGCTGCAAACGCGAATGCGAAAACGAAGTGGACATGGCGGCGATCAAAGCCGAATTTCTGGCCCAGCAAGCCGCCCGGCGCGGTCTGCCGCTGCGGCGCAAACTGTGGGGCCATCTGCCCAAACTGTTGGCCTGGCCGGGATTGCGCCGCTGGATCGGTTGGCGCAACCGTTCGCCGCTGCTGGCCAAGCTGGCCCAAACCGCTTTGGGCATCAGCGCCAAGGCCGAATTGCCGCTACCGGCGCCATCGCCGTTTCGGATACCGGCCCAGTCGCGCTTGGCCTTGCATCCGGAATTGGCCGAACGGCAAGTAGTGCTGCTGGTCGATACGTTTAACTATTACTTCAATCCGGCGTCGGCCGACGCCGCGAGACAACTGTTGACCGCGGCCGGCTACCATGTCCACGTCGCGGCGCCGGCCGCCGCCGATAAAGACCGGCGGCCGCTATGCTGCGGCCGCACCTATTTTTCCAACGGCATGCTGGACCAGGCCCGGGCCGAAGCCCGGCGCATGCTGGCCGCGCTGGCGGAACACATCGAGGCCGGCCGCAGCATCGTCGGCCTGGAGCCGTCCTGCATTCTGAGTTTGCGCGGCGAATACCTGAAACTGGGTTTGGGCGACACGGCGCGGCAATTGGCCGAGAAAGTCGTGTTGCTGGAAGAGTTCATCGTTCGCGAACAAAGCGCCAAGCGCTGGACTTTGGCGTTCCAGGCCATCCCTAAGCTATCCCGCGTGCTGCTGCACGGCCATTGCCACCAAAAAACGGTCGGCTCGATTAAAGCGGTGCGTAAACTCTTGAAGCAAATTCCCGAACTGTCGTTCGAACTGATCGAATCGTCCTGCTGCGGCATGGCCGGCAACTTCGGCGTCGAAGCCGAGCATTACGCCGATGCCCAGGCAATGGCCGAACTGGCCTTGTTTCCGTCCCTGCGCGCCGAGCCGGATGCCTTGCTGGTGGGTAGCGGTTTTTCCTGCCGCGAACAAATCGTCGGCGGCGGCTTTGCCAAACCGCTGCATTTATCCGAATTACTTTGTCTCGCCTTACCTTCTCAGACGTAGGGTAGGCAATGCGGACCTCAAGGGGCTCCGATTGGCAAGACTGCAAAAGGTACGCGGTGCGTACCCTACCTTTGCCCGACCGGGCCAAGAGGGAGAGGATATTTACTGCGAGGGAACGCCCAGAGCAGCCGCGCCGCAACCGATTCGTATTCCCACGCGGCGCGTGGGAACCAGAAGTTTTTGAATTTTGCCGCTTTGATAAGGAATAAATCGATGAAACTGTCCATAGAAAAACCGCATCTCCAGCAATTGTTGGCCGCTCATCCGCGTTTGAACGGACTGAGCGAACAACTGCGCTTCGGCAGCAAGGCTCAAGTGTTTTACGACCAGCTCAGCAGCGCCGAGATGGCGACCTTGGCCGGCATTTACGCTCAGCAAGGCGAGAGTTTGCAGCAACAGGCCGCGTTACTGACCGCGTTGCAGCACGCCTTCAGCGACGATCATCGCCGCTACGGCCCGGACGACCTGGAAAAATTGCTACCGGATATCGCTCATTATTTGCTGGACGGTGCGATTCGCGGTTGGTTGTTTCACGTCGAGCACGGCGGCCGCACCTTGGCTTATTTGATTACCCGGGTCGATTACACCCCGCCCGGCGAGGAAGAGGCCGGCCGCATCCTGATCGAATTAAAAGCCAACAGCAAGGGCAAGATCGCCATCGAAACCTTGATCATCCGCGGCAAGGATCTGGACCACAAAACCATCCCGGAAATCTTCGCCGGCAAGGGCTATTTAAAAGAAACCGAAGCTTTGATCGCCAGCTACGACGAAGCCGCCGCCCGCTATTTCGAATGGCGCGGCCGTTACGGCGAGCAATTCTCCGGCTGGGGTACCGGCGTCTACGCCGAAGACCCGACCGCCAGCCACCGCAGCAGCGACTGGACCCGCAAAAACACCGTGGTACTGTCGTCCGGCGGCGGCGCCTGCCGGCTGGTCAACGACGAAAACATCCTGGCCGACCGGGCGTTGACGCTGGAAGCCTCCGGCGACATCTTCGGCACCTATTTGCGCAAGGCCGGCAAAAGCATGCGCTACGACAGCAAAACCGAAAGCCAAATGGAACAAGCCAAGGCCGAGGTCGGCAAAGGCTTGTTCACCGAATTGCCGGTGCACGGCTACATCCTGCTGTTTCATCTGGAATTGCATCACCACGTCTGGGTCCATGTCGACGATATGCAGCCCTACGTCTATCAACCGGAGTTGAAACAAAAACTGATCCTGCCGCCGGAGCAAACCGATTTGATCGACATCTTGACCGCCGAAATGGACATGCTGATGGACGACATCGTCGAAGGCAAATCCGGCGGTACCACGGTGCTGTGCGCCGGGCCAGCCGGGGTCGGCAAGACGCTGACCGCCGAGGTCTATTCGGAAATCATCAAGCGGCCGTTGTACCGGGTGCATTCCGGCCAGCTCGGTTTGAATGTCGCCGAAATGGAAAAAACCCTGAAGGAAACTCTGATCCGCGCTCAACGCTGGGGCGCAGTGATGCTGATCGACGAGGCCGACGTCTATATCAAAAAGCGCGCCGATAATCTGGCTTCCAACGCCGTCGTCGGCGTGTTCCTGCGGGTGTTGGAATACTTCAATGGTCTGCTGTTCCTGACCACCAACCGGGTCGACGACATCGACGAAGCCATCATTTCCCGCTGCATCGCAATGATCCGCTACCACTCGCCCAACAGCGCCGACCGCCGCAAAATCTGGAAAGTGATGACCGAACAGTTCTCGTTGCCGGTCGCGGACGAACTGATCGAGCAACTGGTGGACTTGTTCCCCGGCGCCTCCGGCCGCGATATCAAAGGCTTGACCAAGCTGGTTGCCAAGTTCTGCATGCAAAAGCAACTGGCGCCGACCTTGGACGTGTTTATTCGTTGTTCGGTGTTCCGGGGCTTGGAGTTGGTGGATCAGGCGGCTTGATAGTGGTTTACTGTCCGCGCCATCGCCGAACGATCCTTCTTTCGTTTCGGAACGGCGCGGGGCAGCGATATGAGTGTTCCGCTTGGGCGGAGCCTGTCAAAGCCTTATGCTGTGCTCCCCGCTCAATACCTACAGGACGTAATGGCGAACAGGTTTGTAGGCTTTAACAGTCCAGCTTCTCCAGCAATGCCGGTTTTATTTGATCCAGCCAATCCAGAATCCGCGATTTGGTCAGCTCGGGTTGATTGTGGTGGTCCAGAACCAAGCCGACAAATTTGCCGTCCACCACCGAGTTGGAATAGGTAAAGTGGTAGCCGTCCGTGCTCCAGGCGCCCACCACCTCGGCGCCGTAGCCGGCCACGTAGTGGTACAAATGAATTAAGGAACCGGCGAAGCGATCGTAATATTTTTGCTGATTGCCCAAGCCAAACAAGGCAATGCGTTTGCCGGACAGATCGGCTTCGTCCAGCCGGAACAAGAATTCCTCCCAGTTGCCTTCCTCGCTGCCGGTGGTCCGGCCGGGAATTTCGCCGACCCCGTAGCTGGGCATGCCCAGGATCAAGGCCTGGTAACTTAAAAGTTGGGCGACCGAGGCCCGATTGACGTTGACCGGTTCGCTGGCGATATCGTCGCCCAACACTCGGTACATGACTTGAGCCATCATCTCGGTCATACCTTGTTCGGTTCCGTAGAAAATGCCGATTTTGTTCATCGTTTAGCCTCGGATTGTCGTCCCAATCAGCAAAGCAAAATTTACTCCACTCTTGCGTTGGGAGGGCTGCGCTACGGTCCGCCTAGGTGAAAGCGCTCGATATGCCGCTAACCGTTGATTTATAAGATTTTTTTTGGTATGTCGCTAAGGTGCCGGCCAAAGAAGCCACCGAGTTGCTGAGGCCATACGGAGCGCGCTTGGTGGTTTTGGCAACAATTCAGCTAACAGAGGGACGAGTTTGCGACAAATGGCTTGGCGGAACCATTGGCGTCGGGCCAGATTGAAGTCAGCTTGCGAATAAACTCACTCAGTATTTTCTGGTTTTCTGGTTTTCTGGTTCCCAAGCTCCAGCTTGGGAACCCACTCCTTCGGAAGCTCCGGCTTCCCGACTCAATCACCATTCCCGAACCACCTCGATCAGCCCCTCCAACCCCGCATAATTCCGCGCGCTTGAGTAGCGCCAATGCTCCGGCAGATCGACGTAACCGCGCTCTACCGGATTCCGGTGGATGTAATCCAGCTTCTGCCGCATCACCGCCTCGGTTTCGATCAGTTGCGGATGATTGCCTTCCTCCCACACCTGAAACTCGCTCTCGGTCTTATGCGGCCGCTTCAACAACGCCAATAATTCCAACACCCGCGCCGAGCCGCTTTGTTGTAGATAAGCGATGATTTTCTTGGCGGTATAAGCCTTAAAGCGCTGCATGTCCCGGCTCAAATCCGCCGACGCGGCGATCAGGTGCAGATGGTTTTCCAGGATCACATAGCCGTGTAGCTGAAACCCGCTGTCGCGCTGCAAAAACCGCCAGGAATCCAGCACGATATTCACCGTCGCCGGACGGGTAAACAGCGGCAGCCAATGGTTGATCGTCGCGGTCATAAAGTGCGGGCTGGGATTTTGCAGGACTCGGTAGCGGCTGCGGGTCATGGCTTAGGGTTGGGCGTTTTCAGTTGACACAAAAATTCTACCTGATAGAGTCAGCGGCATTTTTTACGCAGGCAAACTTGCCTGAATTGGCCGCCAATATCAAGTTATCGAGGCAAAGATGCCCACTTTTCCGAATACGCAGGCAAAAGTACCTGAAATCACAGGAAATATCAGGTTATATAGGCATATTGGCCTGATAATCAGTAGTTAGAGCTCAGGGGCGGCAATGGCAACAAGTCGAACTATCACCGAAGAAATCTATCGACGGCATCTGCGCCTTTACGGCGAGCTGAACGACATTCACATCTTCGCGTACAAGACAGTTCCACTGCTCGAGGATGCAGCCTCCGAGTTCAAGGGGCAGGTAGTCGACGAGAGCGAAGACATCATCTTCCGCGTGCCGGGGAAAAAAGGGCAAGCTGGTACGGCTAAGCGAAATCCGACAGAGCTTAGCGGCTTGTTCAATCGCTTTGCCAATCAGGAGCTCTTCGAAAACCTGTTGGTTTCGTCCGTCTCCCGCTTTGAGTTCTATCTCTCCGATGTAATTGGAGAGTTTCTCCGCCACTTCCCGAAGAAGCTCACGATAGGGCCGAAGGGCGGTGACTCCGGGAAGCAGGTGCCCATTCAGCTGCTGGTGGACGCAGACGACCTGGACGCCCTCCGTGATGAGGTCATTGATCTTCGACTCCAGGCAATCTTCCACGCAGAGCCGAAGGAGTACTGCACCTATTTTAATGCGGTGTCCGAGCTTGGTATACCTCTTGACGACTTCGGACAGTTCTTCGAGATCAAAGCGACTCGTGACCTAATAGTCCACAACTCTCTGGTGGTGAACGATCTCTACGTTAAAAAGGCAGGTGACCACAGCCGAGGAAAGATCGGGGATAAGCTGAAGGTTCGGCGGGACTACTTTGAGAGAGCACTCTCCGCAATGAAGACGCTTTCCAGCTCAATTGAGCGTACGACTCGGGAGAAGCATGGGAAGAAGTGGGAGCAGGAAGAGGCGTGATATCGTGGGGCTAAGCTCTAACAGGTCGATCGACACGGACGTCCTATCGGTGGGCATCTTTACGTTGGGCGGCATGAAACTAGCCTACGCCAGCATAGTCTTGCTTGTGTTGTCTATTGCCGGATGCGATGCTTGGTTTTGGCGACGCATTGATGTAACCCCACGAGAAAATACCTCTTTCACCGTCGATTCTTCTTCAAACGCCGTGCTGATAGACGCCATTCGTAAATTCGCTGCTGAATTGGGGCTATCATGTCCAGAGTCAAATCAGTTCCCGTTTGAGTGCTCCAAGCAGCCAACGCATGTTTGGGCAATGCTCACCGAAGAAGGTGTTGCGGTCTGTTTCTATGCAACAGGAGCACCCTTTGAAAGTACAAAGTTCGAAAAACAAATGGCTCGTCTTGAAAATATTCTGGCTTCCGCCTTTGGCGCTGAGTCAATCACTTCTCAATCCGCGCAGTGTCCAGTCACCGTGCCCGCTGCCCAACCAAGCGCTCCAGGGGACGCGCAAAAAGCGGCGCGCCCCTGAGCTTTTTCTAGTTCCCAAACTCCAGTTTCTCTTGTTTCCAAGCTCCAGCTTGGAAACACTCTACCTCGGAAGCTCTAGCTTCCTACCCACAGCCAGACTGGAAGCTGGAGCTTCCAAGGCCGGGGTTCCCAAGCCGGAGCTTGGGAACCAGAGTCCTAGCCCGGATCGACCAGGCTCATCGCTAGATCATCCCGAACCAATCTGAATAATCTGATTCAACCGCTCGCAAACCTGAGCGAACAGATCGCCCGACAAGGATTTGAGCGGATGCGGCTTGGCTTTGCGCAAGCGCCAGTCGAACGATTTGGGTTGGTGGCAAAGCACGTAGCTGGTTTGTTCTGCTTTGCGGCCGCCGGCTTTGCCGACCGCTACCGCAAACGGATTGTCGGCGTTGTAGGCGGCAGTTGTCATTGGCAGGCCGATCACCAGCGAGGTTTTTTCGTTGAAGATGCGTGGGGAAAGCACCAAAAACGGATGGATGTCGCGCATTTCTTGGCCGACTTGCGGATTGCAATCTATCCAGATGATGTCTTGCCGTTCCGGCACCCAGGCCGTTGTTTGCTTACGGCTTACCAACGTTCGGCACCGATTTCTTCCGCGACCGCCATCGCTTCGCCGCCGTGCCGCCCGGGATCGAAGCGAGCCAAGCGCTGCTCCAACGTCAAGGTTTCATCGGCTATCGGCGTGATAATCACCTTGTCGTCTTCAACGGAAATTCGCACCCGTTGATGGTTATGCAAATGGGCGGCTTTGGCAATCGCTGCGGGCAGGCGCACGCCGAGGTTGTTACCCCATTGTTTGATGTCGAGTATGGCTTCGGTCATATTGTGTTCTCGGGATGTTTAAACGTGAGTATAAACACTGTGATTGGTTTGCGCCACTTTGTTGAAACTCGAAGCCGGAGCTTGGGAACCGGAAGCCGGATCGACCGGCGGGGCTATGGCTTAATCCGAATCGTCATCCACCCCCAACGCCCGCATTTCCAAGCCCTCGATCTCCTGCAACGACTTGCCGGCGATGCCTTGCAAGTCGCCGTACATACCGACCGTGGCGTTCATGACCCGTTCGATTTGCGCTTCGCGTTTGGCCCATTGCTTCAGGATGGCTTTGCGTTCCTTGTCCAGGTCTTCCTGCATCGTCGAGAAGGCTTCGACGATGGCTTCGACTCGTTGTCGAAAGCGGGGGCCGGTCAGGTATTGGTAGACCATCTCGGTCTTGCCGTGCTGGCCTTCGGCGGCCAGGCGGGCCAGGCCGATTTCCAGCAGGGTATGGCGAAGGATGGTTGCGACCGGCAACGCGGCGCGCGGGCCGGTGACCCAAACGCCGTCGATGACGTCGAAGGTTTCCACGTCCTTGGGCAAAGCCTGGCTGACGATGACGGCCAGTTCGGCCTTGGCGGCGCGCTGGTCTTCGCGCAGCTTGACCAGCCAGCCGTCGCTCCAGTTTTTGGTGCGCTTGGATTCCCACAAAATGGCGCCGGCCGGCGCGCCGTTCGGGCCGCTAACCCTTTGCAACACGTCGCCGCCGAATTCGCCCTTGGCGACCGGCTCGATGCTGTCGAACGGAAATTTGGTGCGCAGCAGATTTTCCAGTTCCAGTTCCTGCACTTCGCCTTGCAATTGCTGCGAACCTTGCTCTGCTTTTTGTTTGAGTTCTTCGATTTTTTGCTGCATCGCGGCGATGGTCTGGTCTTTTTCCAGCACCCGCAGTTTCAGGCCTTCCTCGGCTTCGCGCTTGGCTTGGTCGCGCACCTGAGTTAGGTTGTCTTGCACCCGTTTTTCCACGGTCAATTCCAGTTCGCGCTTGGCATCGTCGAGTTCGCGCTGCTTTTTGATCAGCTCGGCCTGGGCTTGCTGGGCCTCGGCCAGTTTGGCGTCGCGGACTTTTAACACTTCAGTCAAGTCAGCCAGTTCGCGGTTTTTGTGTTCCAATTCGGCCGCCGCCGCTTGCTTGGCCTTGCGGCTTTCTTCTTCGATCATCCGTTGGCGTTCGGCTTGCAGTTGTTTGTCGACCTGCTGTTTGACCTGGTTTTCCAGCTGGCGCTGGGCGTCCTGCAATTGTTGCTGTTGCTGTTTCAAGCCTTGTTCGCGCTGGGCGATGTCGGCGTCTTTTTGTTTGAGTTGTTGTTCGAATTGCTTGCGGGTGGCGGCCAGTAGCGGCGCGGCCAGCGATTCGGTCAGCGGCACGGCTGTGCTGCAATTGGGGCAGGTGATGGTGGCTTCGGTCATGGGCGATTCTGCGGTTGGGAGGAGGGGGCATGATAAAGCCGAATCGGCGCTTCGTCTAAGGCCGAAGCTTGCGATGCGTAGCGCTGCGCTGTTTCGCATACTGTCCTCCGCCGGGCCGAGGCGCAGGCAGCCACCGTTACGGCCGCTGTCCGGCAAACCGCAGCAAGCAAAAATGATTGGTTTTACAGGTCTTCCGGCATTTGCCGAACGGGTTTCGTTCACGAATCCGGCAGCGCAGCCTACCGACGCGCTTGTCGGTGTCGGTAAACATCGTTGTTTGCAGGATGTTTATTTTGTCGAAAGCGTGGAGCCGGGCGACGAGGCTGGAGCAAGAGGCGGTCGCCGTTTCTCCAGCCGAGACGCTTATTTGCGCGACTTTTTCTTCGTAACCGGCGCAATGACGCTGTCCGGCGCCGGCTGGCTGGTGCCGACGTTGCCGGCCGGCAGACGGGCGCCGACTTCGGTCAGAAAGTCGTTTTCCAGTTTGTTGGAGGATTGGCAGGTAACTTGGGTGGGTTTGTAACTGACATCGGCGGTTTGCGTGTCCGGCTCGCGCGACGAGAAATGCCATTCGCCCAGTTTATGGGTTTTGTCGCCGATGCGTTTGGTAACGGTCAGGAAATATTCGCTGTTCACTTGCACCATGGTTTTGCTGTCCGATTACCATGGGCGTAAATGACGATTTATCAATCTACGATTTCACAGTCGGCAAGTCGGAGTGGTACGGTTGGACGATACCGCAGAGCCATTACGATGCGTTTGTTGAGAATTCGGTACGGGTAGAGGAATTGCCGGCCGGATTCAGGTTGTTCAAGTTAACCAAGGGCGAAGCTCCCGCCGATCCCAAATACGGCATTACGCCGTGGTGGTCGTCGGTGATGCCGTTCAAAGAAGATCGCGAAGGAGCGCTGGGCCGCTTCGAGCAAGCCAAGCTCAATAAAATCGACATGAGTGCGATGGTGCGGTATATGTCGGCGGTGCCGATCGACTGGAATGCGCTGGATAACTACATCGAAATTACTTTGAAAGTGCAGGCAGCCGGCTTTTGGGGCAAATATTCGCCGCAGAAGAAATGGAGCGACCCGCGTAAGCGAGACCTTGGGGTCGAAATGAACCGTGGCAGGCCGGCACCGAGCGCGCGTAGCATGGGTATTAAAGATGCGGTACTACCCAACGAACTCGGCGCATTGGAAGCTTGGCAGTTTTACATTCCGGGGTTGCAGGAAGAACATATCAGCCGGCAGCAGCGGATTATCTCTGCGCACGACATGGTGGCGTTGCGGGAGTATTTTTTCGGTTAGCGGCCAGATGGCACGGCGACCGGGTAGGCCAGGGTAATTTGAGGTCGAGTACGCTTCGAATCAGGAATGCGTCAATGTGGTGTGGTAAAGCCGACAATTTATGGCCAATGTTGTGCATCGCACTGATATTAAAGCAATTTTTATTGGCATAAGGCTTGCTTTTCGGTTGGGAGAGCCAGCCGGTAATTGTTTGGGTTTGCGCGCATTAGGCTTTTGGGCACGGAGGCGAGCAAGTCATGGGCGGAAACTCGGCTGGCGACCTTTTTATTTCCCGAGTTAACTTCCGGAGCAGACCATGCCAGCCACTTTCGAACTGAAAACCAACGACGAAAACCAGTACTTCTTTCATTTTTTGAACGGTAAAGGCGAGCTGATTTTGATGAGCGCCGATTACGGTAACAAGGACGAAGCGCTGCAGGCCATCAAGGAAGTCAGGACCGGCTCGTTGATGAGCCACCAGATCGCCGCCGGCAAGGTGGCCGAGGGCGATACCTTCTTCGTCATCAAGGATACCAAGGGCGACATCATCGTCAAAAGCGTCTTATACAGTTCGGCCATGGTGTTCGATAACGCGTTGCATGCGGTTAAGGACAACGCCTGCGTCGCCGAAGTCGTGGATCTGACCGCGTAATGCGCGGCAACATGGCAACGCGTCGACTTTTTTCGGATAGCGGAATCGGGTAACGCCACTATGGCAATCGAACTGAAATTGACCAAGGAATTGGCCACCGTTTGCGTCACGGCAAGCGAGTTGGCCGCAATCGAAACGCTGATCAAAGCCGAATTGGCCAAACCGGCGTTCGTCGCACAATTCGACAAAATGGGCAATGCGATAGCCGAGTGCTACGCCGTGACGACGGCCGTGTTGGCACCTTGGCTGGCAATCGGTAACGAAACCGAATTTTGCAATCGGTTCGATGCCGCCTATACCGAGTACAAAACCACCTATCTCGGTATCACCAACCGGCCGCGCTTATCGTCGGAGCAGGCTTACGTCGAATATATGCTGCTGCGGGAATTCAAGGAAACCCAAACTGCCTATCCGCTGCTGAAAACCACTTTCGCCCGGTTGGACGAATTTATCGACAAATGGATCACCAACGATGCTTGGCTGGCGATGACGATAGAGAACTTCGTCAAAATGCTATACCGGTTTCTGACCGAAATCGCCGAGCTGAAACCCAAAGACCCGACCGATGCCTTTACCCTGTATCAGGCTTTGATGGCGGCCTTGCGCCCTTATTATGCGTTGCTGGAAAGTTGCCGGAGAGTCGCGGCGGTAGCGGCTTGAAGCGGGGCTGTATGCCTGGCATAGCGACAACCGGTTTGGCCCGGCGAATTACAAACTAATTCATGCCGATTTCGACCTGGCCGGATGCCGAACTCGGGTTGTCGTAGAACACCACTCCGTCCTTGGCTGCTCCTTGGAACAGGGTCTTATTGTCGATGCGAATAGCGACATTTCTATATTCGGGGAGGCCGACGACGATAATTTTGGATTTGCCGACATAATCGAACACGATGTCGTCCATGCCTGCCGGTTCGCGGATAAATACGATTAACGTATCGTTTGTCAGTACCCCATAAGCGTTGCCGTTTTTAGAATTGATTTTCCGCACGTCTTCGGCCACCGGCTTATCGACCGATGGCGCCAGAGAGACTAAAAACTCGGTATCGTTACTGCCGTTATTCGACATCAATTCGACTCGCCATCGGCTCAAGTCGTGCCAAGAATCGGCGGAAGCTCCGTTAATAAAATTCTCGCCGTCGAATACGGTATCGTCGCCGTCGGTTTCGACATAGTATTGATAATCTCTGCCGCCGATTAAGCGGGTCGTCGCATCGCTTGGCAATAAAATATTGACTTTCAAAAATCCGTTATTATTTTTTATTTGGATATCTTTCGAGCTGCTGGCCAATATGCCGTTGTCCGTCGAACCTTTTAAGACTTCAATATCGGCCATCTCCGGTTTGTTGACCGAATGAATGATCCACTTGCCGACGTATTCCGGCTTGGTTTTACTTATTGCATCGTAAACAACCAGTTTGTCTTCCGTCGGCAGATAAACCAATTTGCGAATAACTTGGCGGACCTTGCCGCCATCGCCGTTTTCGTCGTAGACGGAATTGTTATAGGCGGCGGTTAAGTCGGCCGAAACGAAAACGTATTCGTTATTGCGGCGCGCAAATTTCAATAATTGGGCGCCTTCCAAATGCAGACCTTTCTGGTAGTTTTCGAACCATTGTTCGATGCTGACAATGGAACTGCCGGTTGGCTGCGTCAAGCGCTGGCCGCCGTCGGCTACATTCTTGGCGAAAAATCGATTCGGCCGGACTTTCTCACTCGGTTTTTCGATGACCAGACTATTCTTGGCAATCGTCCGAATTGCGTAATTAAGCCGGTGCGGGCGAAAAAATCCGTTATAGGTACTGCTGTTGGTAATCAGCGGCGAAGATTTGAATATGGTGAAATGTCCGGCGTCGTAATGGGCGTGGTGTCCGTAGGAATTGCCGGCCTTGAACGAAATAAAGGTATCGTTCGGCTCCCAGCCGTTTCTAATATAAATTTGATTTACCGTGTCTCGGCCGAAAATTTCGGCTTCTTTTAAATATTTAGCTAACGACGGCAAGCTGCCGTCGCCAACTGCCGGAATCGATGGATCGTTGAATAACAATATCCCCCAGTCATAGCCCGAATAATAACTGTCCCGGTGCAATTTACCCAGATATTTGGAATAACCGTTTAGTACCGGATCGTGCGTCATTTGTACCATCAGGTCTATTACCCGCTTGGTCTCATCCTTTAAATCGATCCGGGAGCCCTCGTCGCCGTAACCTTCGATGCGATTATCCGGCCGAGTCGCGTATATATGCCAATAGCCGACTCTTTTGACGATGTCCTTGATCCGTTCCTGGTTGTTGGCGTGATCCAACCCGTTCAGGTATGCCGATGCCGCCAGGGCAAAATAAAACGCGCGGGTTTGGATCCAGTAGTTATAGCCATCCGGCCAGGCCTCGGTGTGGGCCAATCCTTCTGCGGCATTCAGGAAATGAGCCTGCGCCCGGCGCCGGTAAGAATCCAAATCGTCGACATAGTGTTCCGACAACACGATGGCGCAGAGCCAGGCAATTGCGGCGTGAGTCGATCTGCCGTGCCATAACGAGGCGAAATCCTCATCCAGATTCGCCAACGTCCCTTGCAAGGCGGCCAATATTTTCCGTTCGACCTGGTTTTTCTCGGCGTCGGTCAGCAGCGGATGGGCCAAGTCGTAAGCCAGCGCCAATTCCCAACCGTTGCTATAGGTGGTGTCGGCGGTAGGTTTATTTAATTCGAAGTTCAGCAACTGGTATTTGATGATTGCGATCGCCTCGGTATTGTTGGTCGACAGCCAACAAACCACGGCAGGCATCAATGCATTATCGCCGCAACCGTTCGGATAATTAATATTTTCGCGTTGAAAGGCGGCGATCCGGTCTGCGATAACGGAGTGCACATCCCGCTTATTCCAAGTACTCGATTCCGGCAACAAAATGCGGGGATGGCTTTTTCTTACCTCGCCGTCGAAAGGAAAATTCAGGTATTTCGTTTCCGGTTCTAATATTTTGGATAGTATCGGATTATTAATATCGAGTTGTTCTGCCGCCTTGACCAAAACCTGCCTGGCGGACAGATGCTCGGCGCGTTGCAAGCCCCAAAATCCGTATGCTACAAACAGATGGACCAACAGGCCGGTAAACGTCAGGTAAAAAAGCCCGTTACGCATGAATTTATTCATAACTTTAAGGCCCAAACGGCGGTTTGTTCCATCGGCGGGCTGGATACGAAGAGCATGATATTGTTTCTGGAGTCGTACTCTAAACAATAATTCATACCGACGTTATACGGAAATTTGCTGTCGCTTAAATGTTGCCATTCGTCTTGTCGGTAGTCGTAGGTCCAGGTTTCGGCATAATTATCCCGGTCGATAATCGCCACCATTTTGCCGATACCTTTATGGAACACTAACGGAACCGCAGCCCGGCCGGGCGGCTTAATGCCGGGCGTCGGCATTTTGACCGATTTTTGGCCGCCCGCCTGGTAAACATGGACCTCGTTACTCAAATTACTGCCGCCAAATAACAGGAATACGCGATTAACCGAATCGTAAACGGCATTGGTATTCCACGCCGGGTAGGTGGTACTGCCCACTTTCTGCCAGGATCGGGTTTGCCCGTTCCATTCGCCGATATGGTAAGGCTGAAATCCGACTACCACATTACGGTCTTCATCGTATGCGACGCTATAAGTGCGAAAATCGGTTGCGTTGGCTGCGGCATACCAGCGATTTAACGCAAAATCGAAGACCCAGGTGGGGCTTATGCTTTCGTGGATCCGAATGTTGGGCAGCCGCGTTTCATAGAATTCCCTTTTTACGCTACTGGCGATGACCAATTGATCGTTTTTCTCGTCGAATGCGCCGGCACCGAATACCTGCATCGCCGGCGGATGGTTCAAATTAAATCCGGCCACCAAAAATTCGGATTTATCCAAAAAATAGCTGGATAACGGGTCCGGTTCGTACTCGTTTTCCCAGCGCAACTTGGTCAAATCGAAGTAATGGATCGTATTGTCGGGCGGGTTTTCGTTAACCTCGGCTCCGAATACCAGCAGACGATTGCGCTTTCTATCGAACGCGCAAGTAGCGGTTGGCTGGCGCGGGAAACTGCCTTCGGCATCGGGCTGCTGTTGATCGATTTTGGTCCATACTCGCGACGGCAAAGCCGCGAGTTGCTCGCGACTGCTGATCGGGTAAACCGCACTATCGTCAACCCTGCCTTTCATTGCGTGTACCAAAGCCTGCCAACGCCAATGGTGGGTTATTTTGTTAGTCAGGTAAACGCCCAAGGCCAGCGCGATGCCCAAGTGGCATAAGGCACTGAAAAAAGAAAAATAATATTTAACTGCCTTACGCCACATAGAGAGTTGCCTGCATTCTGCGCTTATAAGCTTTATTCGTCGTCCGGTGGACCGTTGGGGTTGCCGGCGCCGATCCGTCAGGCCGTTGCCGTTCCGGGACGGTTGCCGACGAGTCTGCCTTCGCGTCCGTCGGCGGAATCTTATCAATCGTTCCCGGCAGCCGTCGACGGTTGAATCCGCTTATCTGCAGCCAGGGGGCATCCATGCAACCGCCGATTTTCGCCTGTCGGGATGACCGCCGTTAACCTGCGGTATCGAGGATGCGACTAAGCCGTTCCCGAATATGGTAAAAAACGCTGCCGACGGCGAAAGCGGCCATTCGCAGCGGTACACCGTTGAGGTAACGCTCCGCGCCAATTTCCGGAGAAGAAAGAAATTAAAGGTACTAAAAAGCCGCGAGTTTCTCTGGGTATAACCGGCTCGGTCAAACTTCCTCAATCGCGAAAGTCTGAGCCAAAATTTGCCGTTCTTCCTGGTTCAGGTCCAGCAAAACGCTGCGGTCCTGTGCTCCGGTTTTCAGGAAATCGATGCCGGTGCGTAATAGGCGTAACGGTAATTTCAAGGTTTCGTAGCCAGCTCCGGCGGCTTCCCAAGCCGAATACCATTGCTCCAGATTGTCGGGACTGGGCGTTTCGTCGGGATCGCGGTGGATAGTACCCAAAAGACGCACTAAGGCTTCTCCCAAGAAATTCGAAGCATAGTGCTGTTCGAAAACGTACACTAATTCGGCGATGCATTGTTTGCGGATAATTGTCGATAAACTGCCGGTATAAACAAAACCGACCATAGCTGTAAACAGCGCTTCTTCCGGTTGGCTGTCCGCAGTTAGTTTGCTCAGACCGCCCGCAAGCCTCGTCATTCCTTCCGTCCAGCGCCCTTGCATGAAGTTTACCAACGCTAGCGCGAAATGAGAGTTGGTAGACAAGTCATCTGGCAGGTTCTCAATATACAAAATTGAACTGTAACCGCGTTCGGCATCTTCCAGCCTGTCGGCTAGAAAATATAGAAAACTCCGGTTATATAAAGCATTGGCCAGGGTCTCTGGCGCTTTTTCAGATAACTCGATTACCATCGTGAAGGCTGCAATCGCGCCGGCTAAGTCTCCTAACCGTCTTAATGCGATCCCCCGGTTGTAATGCGCTCTTGCAATCGATTCCGACGAAACACCATACAATTCGGTAACGCTAACGAAATCTCTCAAGGCTTCTTCGATTTCGCCCAGTTCGCCCCTTATCCTTCCACGTTGCAAAAGCGCTTTTGCGGTTTGTTCCGGTGCAACATTGTCCGACTCGATGATCCGGCTATAGTCTTTTAGCGCGTTTTCGGTCATGCCCAAACGTTCGTAAACAGAAGCTCTAAGATTGAGAGTTTCTAATAGTAATTCAGATGGCGCTTTTGATGATGCCAACAGCCCATCCACCATTCGAATGCCCGCTTCGATTTTGCCGAATTCAAAATACCCACGGGCGGCAAAGGCGTACGCAATTTCAATGATCGATTGTGGATATATATCGGTTTCCCGGCATATCTCTTCCAGGATGTTCATTCCGAGTTCGTGATTTCCCTTGGCCAATTCCCCGCAAGCTAACGCTAATTCCTCTGAAACACTCACAGCAATTTCGATTGCCGGCATCCATTCTTCATGCTGTTCGTCGTTTAATTCGTTGCGAAAATCCTCTACCAACAACTGCGTCCGCAAATTCCCTAAAGCGGAATTCCTATCGATTGCCGCCTGCAAATAACCGCGCGCTAAACTGCCTTCGCCGCAGGCCGATATACGTTCGTCTAGTTGTACGCCGTCATACCAAACCCGCAAAAAATCCACCAATAGCCGTAGCGGGCCGGGTGATTGGTTTTTCTTGATTTCCACGCATATCCGCATCAAGGGTTCGGCGATTTCGTACAGCGACTCGCGGCCGCGCTGGGCCGCTTGCACGTAGCCTTTGGCGCGCAAATCCTTGAGCTGGCTGGAGATGGTTTGTTGGCTGGCGAACAGGTGGCGGGCCATGTCCTTGACCGGCGTCGGCCGTTCCCGGCCGCATAAAAATTCGACGATCTTGCGTTGTTGCGGCGGCAGCCAGCGGATGCGTTCCTGATAATAGGGCGTCATTTCGTCGACCATTTTGGCGAAAGGTTCGACCAGAGCATCGATGTTGTCGCCGGTAATGAATTGCGACAACACCAGATAAACCCGGTGGTTGCCACCGGACAAATGATGCAGAGCCCGCACCCGCGACCGGCCGGTGGGGCTGCGTAAAAAGGCGGCGGCTTTGTCCTGGCGGTTGAGCGCGGCAATTTTGCCGAGTAATTCGGCGGCTTCTTCCACCGACAACATCGCCAGCATTTCGGTCTGAAAAAAGCCGAAGAAGGTGCTGTTACGCTTGGACACATCGTCGACTAAACGTTGGGCGGTGGCGACGATAGTCATTATCGGATGTTCCTGAATGAAGGCCCGCAAGCGTTGTTGGCCGGCTTTGCCCAGGCCTTCGAACAAGGCGTCCTGGTTTTCCAATGCAACCAGCAAGGTTTTACCGGCCAGTTTTTCCAACAACAAGTTTGCCAGCAGCCGTTCGGCAGCATTGGCATCCAAGTCGTAAATGGGTTCCAGATCGTCGGCGCGGTAATCGTTTGGGTAACGCTTGCTCAGCGCCAAATAGATGCGGCGCAACAGTTCGAGCAGCGTGGTGCTGGTTTCGTCCTCGTTCAACCAAGCAATCCGCAGCGACTCTTGCAAGCTGTCGTCCAGGCCGACGCGGTGAACCAGTAACGTCAAAAAATGGCTTTTACCGGTGCCACGCGGGCCGACGAACAACAGATGATGTTTATGGCCGCTACCGGCGCTTTCCCGCACCCGTTCCACCGCGTCGGCCAGCAACGCATGGCGCTGAACGAAGATGGCTTCCAAATCTTCCGGCGCGGTCCGGCTCGGCGTGAATACCGATAAAAAGGCTGACTCGTTCATCTTCGCCTCCTAAAGTCCGCGAGACAAACGCCACCAGCGTTTCAGCAACGGGAAACGAAACCGGTAGTGGCCTTGTTCGTCTTTAGCAAGGTAATGGTCTTGCTCGACCGCTTTCAGCAGTTTCAGCAATCCTTCCCTGTCCACAGCCAAGCCTTGGCTTTTCAGCTCATGGAGTATGGTGGTGACAGCCGTTGTCTCGTCGCGTACCGCGATGCTATCCAACAGCGCCAAAACGGCGGCTTCGGAAACGGCTCCGTAATAGGTCGCGATTCGGTCGCGGTAATGGGCCAGTTCCCAAGGATCGTTGCCGTCCAACAATTGTTTGCTGACTTGCTTGTCGATTACCTCGGCGGTCGCCTCCAGCCCGGATAATTTCACGGCTTTGACGATGTGGTGAATATAAAATGGAAAGCCGTCGGCCAGTTCGGCGACGGTTTGGGCGGACATGGCGGCATCCGACGTGGCGATGTTTTCGCCCGCGATCAGTTTTGTCGCCAATTCTTGGGCGAAATTCGCGTCCAAAACCGGCAGTTCGAAAGCGTATAAGTCGTTCAAAGGCGAATTGGCGTAGCCTTGCTGTTTCAGACTGTCGATGACATGGTGAAAACCGATAGATCCGGTCAAGACCATGCGTAAGCCCCGACCGCCTAACTCCTGGCGTAGCGCTCTCAAAATATCCAAAACTTCCATCGCGGCGGCTTGGCCTTCGCGAGCGGCAATGCTTTGCAGCATCAGCGGCACTTCATCCCAAAGCAACAACGGCCGCTCGTTTTGCTGCTGTTGGGAATCGACCAAATCTTCGATCGATTTGGTCAGCAGCGTTTTCCACGGGGTTTGGTCGTTAAAAGCGGGCAACTTGAGCACGCCTTTGATTTCCGTGCCGCCGATGGCCTGCAGAAAATCCTTGGCCCGTCGCGCGCTCTGCTTCCGCGCCGATAGGTAAGTATCGACTTCCCGGTAAACGGCTTGGGCGAAATCCATAGCGCTATGGTATTGCTCCAAATCCTGGAAAATCGGCACCCAGCCGGCTTTAGGCGATGCGCAAAGCTTTTTAATGACGGTGGTTTTGCCGATGCGGCGTTCGGCGTTGATGCGTATCGATTGCTGCTCCAGGGTTTCCCAAAGCTGTTCTATGACGCGATCGCGGCCTATGATTTCGTTTAAATCGATCTGGCCGCCGGGATTGGCTTTCATGGTAGCCTCGCTGCTGAATTGCATTTAGTACGTCAAAAATAACGTGCGTTAATTTTAACGTAATTTTTGAAAATTAAGCTGCGAGGCGACCTGAATCGTAGGTGTAAGGCTCCATTTCTTACGAATCGAGCGTCGTATAAGTCGGAACACGATGAGCGAGCAAGTTTATTGCTACCTCCGGCGGACTGATTGGAAAACAAGGCGATTATTCATTGCAAGCTTGGCTTCGACGACAAAGATCACTCTGAGGTGGTCCCAGTTCAGATGATTAAAACTACCGGTGCCAACCTCTACGCCAAATTGTGCTCATGCTATAGGGCAGTTACCTCCCAAGCTCCTGCATTTTATACGCCTCGAACCGGCGATTTTTACGGGTACATTTGTTTGATCCCCTGTGCCGCCAGAAATCCGGGCACGGTGTCATTTTTGCAAATGCCCGGCGTGACCGGCTTTTTAAGGTCTTGTTTGCAGTGGTAAGGTGTTTTCAGCTTCAACTCCTTGACTTTGGCCAAACGTTGCTCTGGGTAGCAGCAAGTGTCTATCACCGCGGCCGCGCCGTATGTTTTGCACCATTCCATGATTTTGGCGATATTGACTATGCCACGGTCTTGCTCGTCGACTACCTCTTCTTTACCCAGTGAGCCGTGGCCGACGATATAGACTTCGGCTTGGTTGATGTGCGTTTTGTACGCATCGAACGTGTCCTCTTGGGAAAGATCGCAAAACTCAAAGCCGATTTGGTCAGGGTCGCCTGCCAGCAGCGCTGTCAAGGTTTCCGCGTTGGGCCTGGTATGTTCACAAATGTTTACTACTAAATAGTTCATGATCGTCTCCGTAAATTGAAATCCGGCCGCGGAAAACCGACTTAGCCGCCTCGCGCTGCGAGGGGCTAAGTTGCCTTTTGTCGGCGTTACCGGTTCGACCGGGTTGGTGGTTGGAATTTTCGGTTTAGTTTCGGGAAGGAAAAATGCCGGAGGTCGCGATGCAATACATCATACCTACGTAAGGATTCCGCAGCGGTACCGGCTGGTTGCCGCCGGCGATTCCGATGGATGTGGACGCGGTGGCCGATGCGGTCAGAGCCTCGGGGGCCAGTGGCGAACTGGCGCCGGCGACGTTGCCGGAATAAATGTTGTCGCGAGCGGACGAGGCTGCCAGTACTTTGCCGGCCGGGGTGCTGGTATTGCCGGCGGCATTCACGGCGTTAATGGTGCCGGTGACTTGGACGTTGGTTGCGGCGGCATGGTTGTGCGCCGGTAACTGGGCGATATTCAACACCACTTGTTCGGCACCGCCTTCTTGGCCGTTAAATACATTAGCCAATCCCGGTCCTTGGCCGGCACCGACCGGATTCCGGCCACGGAGATCGGGCAGGGCGAAGTTGCTGCGGCCGTCGCCGCCATAAGTTGTACCCAGTAACGAGAACAGAGCCGTGTTGCTGGAAATCGGTAGCAGCGAGCCGTCGGCCGGCAAGTAGCCGCGCGGGCAAAAGGTAAAGGCAAAGGTGCAGACTTCGCCTAGAAATGGTTCGTTGCCGCAAGCCGAGGCGGACATCGGTAAGCCGGCGGCGGCAACCAGAGCAAGTTTGAGCAACGGTTTTTTGAATGGTGTAGACATGGCGGTTTCCTCAAATCAGGGTGGGTTAGTGATTAAGCGATAGCGCGATTGCGGCGTTGCGACGCCAATAGCGAAGCCAGACCGATACCGGTCAACAGCAAGGTTGCCGGTTCCGGCACGGTTTCGGTGGTTTGCCTGACCACCGAGTCGACGGTGAGCAGAGTTGCGACTTCGCCGGAGAACAAGCCGGAATCGGCTGCGCCGCGCAACAACACCTCGGGATTGCCGTCTCCCAATTGCAGTAATTCGCCCGGATTCAACAGGAAGGACAGAATCAGAAAACCGCTGTCGCTCAACTTGCCGCCCAAGCCGCTGGCCGAATTGACAAAATTATTCGTGAACAGGAATTGCTGGTTGCCTAGGGAAGCGCTGAACAAATCAAACCGCAAGCCGCGCCTTGCGACCCAAGCGTAATTTTTTACAAACATGCGCTGACGGATCGTTCAAATAGCCCCAATTCCTGCGTTTTTTATTCCCGTCTACCGTGTTTGGGCGCACGGTAGACGGATTTCGGCCTAGGCCGCCATCAACTGGCGGCGCAGCAGATACAAATTGGCCAAAGCCACCAGCCAGTTCACCTGGGCTGTGTTCTTCTCCAAGCCTCGGTAGCGAGTCTTGCGAAAGCCGAACTGGCACTTGATGATCCTAAAAATGTGCTCGACACGGGCGCGGACCGACGAATATTTTCGGTTGCGCTTACGCTGGCGGCTCGACAGGTTTTTGCCGGGCTTGCGCTTGTCGTTGACGCACCAGCTCAGTCCCAGATGCCGCGAGCCTTTTTTGTAGTCGTCGCTGGTGTAGCCGGCATCGGCAAAGATGACTTGATCGTCTTCGCGGAGCAGCTTGGGTAATTCCACGATGTCAGCCGTGTTGGCCGAGGTCACCGTTACACTGTGTACGGCCCCTGAATTGACGTCGGCGCCGACGTGGATTTTCATCCCGAAATACCACTGATTGCCTTTCTTGGTTTGATGCATGGCCGGATCGCGTGCTTGATCCTGATTCTTGGTCGAGCTCGGCGCGTGAACAATCGTGGCGTCGACCATCGTACCCTTGGAGACCAACAGGCCTTGGTTTTTCAGGTGGTCGTTGACCGTCGATAGCAGCACCTCCGTCAACTTGTGCTTCTCCAGCCAGTGACGGAAGTTGAGAATCGTGGTTTCGTCCGGCAGCGCTTCGGTAACGCTACCAAAACCGGCAAAACGCCGAATGCTCTCGATTTCATACAGTGCATCTTCCACTTGTGCCCTGTGGGTATTTGTCGGTCCGAGTAGCTGAACCATTGTTGCATGCAGTAGATACGGAGCATGCGATTCAATGCCATCGGTTGCCGGCCGCGGCGACCGCTCTGCGGATAATGCGGTTCGAGTTGGGCCAACAGTAATGTCCAGGGCACCACTTGCTCCATTTCCGCCAGAAATTTTTCCCGCCGGGTTTGGCGTTTTTTGCTGGCATATTCAAGTTCGGCAAAACTGGTTTGGGTGGGGGCATTCATCGGCTTGTCTCGGTACGATCAGATGGGGGATATTATCCCATCTCCTGACGAGGGATTTAATCAGCGCCTCCCTAGTTGAGTGTCGGACAGCGCGCTGGCGAACAGCAATTCGCTGCTGTCCTGTTTGCGCAATGCGACTTGGGCGTGGGCGAATTCGCCGTTATCGGTATTGGATTTGACGGAGTCGGTGGTGTCGACTTGTTGGCTGAATTCGAATCTCAGATTGACCAGGAAGGCGTCGGTGGCGGAGTTATTCTGCAGCGACAGCGAGTAATCGCCGAATAAGGAGTTGACCACAGAAGGTTCGTTATCGGCGTTGCCGTTGGCGTTGAATTTAATGCCGAAACCGTCGCCGATGCTGGTCAGCGTGCCGGTCAGCGGATCGACGCCGCTAATGGCCGCACCGTTCAACGTCGTTGTACTGGTGATGCCGGCCATGATCCGCGTGATTTCGCCGCTTTGGCTGGCGTTGATCGGCTCGAACGGCGAACCGGTGCTGTCGAATTCGGCCGAGCCTTTGATGACGATGTTCGGATCGAAGCTGGCGGCATGGGCAGGCGCGATTTGGCTGCCCAATAGCAACGCGACGGCGGCGGCCAGGCTTGTGCGGGTGCCGGACCGGAGCTTGCCGGGACGGGCGGCGGAGTGGGTGGTGGCAGAATGAAGCGAATTGACGGTTTTCATCGGGTTTTCCTCTTGATATTTGGCGAAGTAGTTACGGGTCGGGTGTCGGGCGGGGCCCGAATTGGTTTCCATAAGCAACAGTCAAAGCGCGTGCCAAGCGCGTTTTTGCCAATCAAGTAATTGGTTTTTATGGGTTTTTTCAGCGAGTCGGTTGGGGTGGCGACAGAGGATGGATACGAGATGTCGCGCGATTTATGATATATCGCACTTTATGCCGGAGCGGACGGCCGGACTAAGGAATCGGTAATTGCAGGATTGGCGGCGGCGGATTTTGGTTAAAAAAGCCGCGGCTCTCGAACGTCAGTCCGAGCGCCGCGCTAGAGCCGGCCGGCGGCTACAGGGGGAGCTTCTCGGCCGGCCGGAAATTTATCGGTAAGGCACCCGTGGCAGGTCGCGTTCGACTTTGGGATGGCTTTGCGATAACGGAACGTAGGGCGGAATCTGCGGTGCCGGTTTGATCGCTGCTTCGCCGCCGGCAACCAGCTGGAGCTGGTCTGCGGCGATTGGGGTACCGGTTGTGCTGAATGCGGGATTTCGATGTCGGTGCATGGCGGTCTCCTGGTTTCGATAGTGAATGGCATAGGGGCGCGAGCGGTAGCGGCCGGAAGCCTGCGTCCGGACTAGCCGCTGCGGCGGCCCATTCAGACTTTAAACAAATCGCTGCCGCCCAACTATCGAACATTTCACTGGCAGACTGTGCAATTGTGCGCTCGCTGTGGCGTCTGGCCAGCGCTTCCGGCGGCTGCGGCGCCGGGTATAATGGTGGCAGCGGCCGGCAGCTTCATTGCCGGCCACGGTTTTGCGGAGCAGTCGATGTCCAAACCTCTGATTTACAAAGGTCGCGCCAGTATTAGCAATGCCGCCGGCCGATTCGAGAAGCAAAGCGGCCAGGCCGAGGACGACGGCTGGGGCAGCCTGGATGACGATCTGCCGCCGCTGCCGACCGAAATCGTCGCCGACGCCAGTAAATCGCTGATTACCTATAACGATTCGCCGGATATCCCGTTCGACCGTTCGATTAACCCCTACCGCGGCTGCGAACACGGCTGCATTTATTGCTTTGCCCGGCCGACCCACGCTTATCTGGGCTATTCGCCGGGTCTGGATTTCGAAACCAAAATCCTGGTTAAAGCCGATGCCGCCGAATTGCTGCGCGCAGAGCTGGGCAAACGCAGTTACCGTTGTGCGCCGTTGGCGTTGGGCACCAACACCGACCCCTATCAGCCGTTGGAACGCCAACAGCGCATCATGCGCGGAATTTTGGAAGTGCTGGCCGAGACCCGGCATCCGGTCAGCATCGTTACCAAGTCGGCCTTAATCGAACGCGACATCGACATTTTGGCCGAGATGGCGAAGCAAGGCTTGGCGTCGGTATGCCTGTCGGTCACGACCTTGGACCGGAGTTTGGCCAGAACCTTGGAGCCGCGCGCCTCGGCACCGCAGCGGCGGCTGGACGCGGTGGCGCGCTTGAGCGAGGCCGGCGTGCCGGTCGGCGTGATGGTGGCGCCGCTGATTCCGGTATTGACCGACCACGAACTGGAGCGGATCGCCGCTGCCGCACGCGCGGCCGGGGCGCTCAGCGTCGAATACATATTGTTGCGCCTGCCGTTGGAGACCGCCGAGTTGTTCGCGGAATGGTTGCACCAGCATTATCCGCTGAAGGCCGAGCACATCATGAACCGGGTGCGCGACAGCCGCGGCGGCAAGTCCTACGATGCGGCCTTCCACCAACGTTTGCGCGGCAGCGGGGTCTACGCCGATTTGATTGCCCAACGCTTTGCCTTGGCTCGCAAGAAGCTGGGTCTGGACCGCTCCTTGCCGGCGTTGCGCAGCGATTTGTTCCGCAAGCCCGATCCGAGCGGGCAGATGAGCTTCGATTTTTTCGATTGAGCCGGCCGCGCCCGGCTATGGCAGAGGCGATTGCGGCCGGCGTATGCCCTAATCCCAGGCCCGGCGGCGCCCTTTTCGGTTGGAGGGAGGAAATTCAGTCGTCGCTGCGGTCGGTTGCGGTTTTCGCCGGCAGCAAGCCTTCGGCGCGGATCAGCGCTTTAAAGCCTTTCATGACCGGCCGCGAGATCGCGGTTTCGGCCAACAGGCGTTTCTCGTAGATCAGATTTTTCAGCGCGTCGTCAGCGCAATTGCGGGCGGATTCGATCAGTTGGTGAATGTCGGCGTCCAGCAATTGGCCGGGCAGATGTTTGATCCGGTCGTAGAGCAAGGCCATCGCCACTTTTTCCGGTTCCGGCATTTTGCATTTGCCGTCCAGGATTTTCAGCATCACCGTCACGGCGCAATCGACTTGAATAGGCGATAACGCATGGGTGGCGGCCCAAGCCGCGACATGTTCCGGCGTCATCCGATTACCTCGCCGGCGGCGCTGCGCCGGGCATAATCCAGTAACGATTCCTCGACTGCGGCGTAGGCGTATTCGGCGACCGCGCGGACGCCGATGGCGTTAACCTTGGCGGTGGGGCCGTCGCCGATGCGGGCCACGAATACGGCGTGGCAATCCTTGATCGTTTCCAGAATGCCGGCCATCGCCGATTGGTCGGCGTGCTGGCCCAGGCAATAATGATCGACGTCGCGGGTTTCCAGCAGTTGGCAGCCGTTTTCGCTAACGCAGTAGATGCCGAACTTTTTGGCGTGGCCGAAATGTTCGTTGATCGAGATGCCGTCCTTTGTCGCAACGGCGAGCTTCAAGGCCGGCGCTGGCATAAGGTTTTCTCCGGCTTAGGTAGGTTGGCGAGGGGCGGGCGGTAAGGGTGCAGTCTGGGTTTCATCGTCGTAACAGTTGTGGCGGTTAGGACTTGACTAGCAAGTCCGATACCAGGCGCACAACCCCGGCCGGCCGTTGGCTGCAGCTATGGTCCGAGAACGGCTTGTCGGGTTTGCGACAGTTCATAACCGACAAAGCGGCGCTGCGTTGCCAGCGCAACGCTGCCGGCAATTAGTCGCCGCCGCCTCCGCAACCGCCGCCGCAGCCCCCCGAATCGCCATCCCCGCTGCTGTCGCCGCTGCCATTGTCATCGCCGAAGCCGTCGGTGTCGCCGTCGAAACTGCTGTCGGCAAAGTCGGCGCCGCAGTAGGGCGTGCCGCTGCGGCTGTCGTCGCCGGCGCGGGCGATCTGGCCGCGGCAATCGGCGAGGTAGCTGAAGCCGTCGGCGATCTGCAACTTCGCGTCCAACGCAAACAGGAGCGGTAGCCGGCTGGGTTTTCTCGGGTTGATGTTTTCCTCGCGGCAGCATTGCCACCAGACCCGGCGCAGGCCGGCATTGCTGCGCCGGTTTCGGCTCAACACCACGGCCGGCGTATGGTGCAGAAAGCCGCCGAAGGCTTGGCGGCAGAATTGCTCGTAATGCCGGGTGTAGAGGATGAACTCGTGCCACAAGTCGTCGGCCAGTTGCGACGGCATCGACACGAAGTTACGGCCGCCGTGCAGATAGGCCAGAAAAAACTGGCGCAAGGCGCGGGCGGTCAATTCGCAGTCCTTGCGCGCCAACTGCGGCCGGCGTTTTTGCAATTTTTCGAATAGGCCGGCGGGAAAGGCGTAGCGGCGAATGAAATCGGCGCGGGCGGCGCGGCGCCAGTGCTGCCACAACCAGAGCAATACCGCGCTCAAAATGGCGATCAGGATCAGTAGCGCGGTTTGGCTGGCCATAAAGCCTCCTTAGCCATCGTGTTTTTTCAAAGTGCTGCCGGCCGGCTTGAAGGTGTGTAAGTCCACGGTCGGCTCCGGGCCTTGGCCGGCGCAGCCCCAGCTTAAGGGTTGGTCCTGGGTGAAACGCTTGCCCAGTTGCCAGGCGATTTCAGCGCGTGCCAATTCCACTCCCAGATAAAAGGCGTGGCCGCCGTCGCTCTCCACCTGCAATTTTGGGTACAGATCGAACGGGTCGGTGGCGCTGTGCAGCCCGTCGCGGTTGAAGATGTGGATGCCGTCGCTGCTGACCTGGATCCGGTAGCTGGGGTCTTTGATTTGTCCGGCCAGGCTTTCAATTTCCTCGCGGCTGTTCAGGAACGGCGCGGTCTCGTGTACCGTCATCAAATCCGGGCTGATGTGTTTCGGCAGCGTGTTGTGCTGTTTCGCCGCATGCATGACGCGCCGGGCCACGTCGGCTTCCTTGATTGCACGCCGGGCGTGCTTGCTGACTTCGGTGGCCAAAATATGGTTGATATTCAGCTCCGAGCAAATCCCCAGCAATACCGCATTGATGCCGGAGGTGTCGGCGTGGGTCAATTCGGTCAGGTTGCCGACGCCCATCATCATTTCGATGTCCGGATAGCGCTGACGGAAGCGGTAATTGCGGACGATGGATTCGGTGAAGCCGAAATGGATCGGGTCCAGGATCGGATCGACGATGAAGGCGCGGTTTTTTGCGCTCAAGGTTTCGATGGCGCGATCCAGCGTGGCGAGGTCGCCGTGGGTTTCCGGAATCAGAATCGGCGTCGCGGCTACTTCATCGGCAATCCACAGGCTCTTATTGGTTAGGCTCAGCAGGTAATCGGCGCCGGCCCGGCCACCGGCCAGCAGGTCGGCGTCTTCCAGCGAATCGATGCTGACTGTGAAACCTTCCTGCTTCAAAGTCTCGATGCAATCGGCCAGATGCGGAAACGGCGTGCCGGGCAGGCAGCCGATGTCGATCACGTCGGCGCCATTGGCTTTGTAGTAGTGCGCGCGTTCGACGACGGCATCGACGCCGATGTTCGGCGCATCGGTGATTTCGGCGAATATTTTGGTTTGGTATTGGCTCAGGTCGTAATGGTGTGCGGCCATGCCGAAGTGTTGCGGCAGGTCTTTGATTTCTTCCGGGCCGCGCTCGACCGGAATGCCGAAATGCTTGGATAGCATGTCCAGGTCGCCGCGGCAGCGGCCCGGTATCACGATGCGGTCGGCACCGCCGGTATCGCTGAGCCGGCGGGCGATCATCTCGGCGGTGATTAGCGCCGCGACCGTTACTCCCATCACGTGCACCTTATAGAAGAAATCGGGCTGCATTTTTTCCAGCACCTGCCTGACCTGCTTTTCCGCCAGACGGCCGGTGATGAACAGGATTTTTTCGCTCATAGCCCGGCCAGGCGGGTGTGTACCGCCACGATGAGTTGTTCGACGTCGTCGACGACTTGGGTGTAAGGAAAGCGGCGGATTTTATCGGTGGCTTCCAGGTCGACCGGGCGCGGATAGACCATGAACTTTTTCTTGCCCGGTGCGGTGGTCTCGATTTCCGGCGCGGTATCGCACGGGTAGACGATGCTCGGTACCCGGCATTTGCCGGCTTGCGAATACAGATTGGTCACCAGCGAGTCGGCGATGCCCAGCACGCATTTGGCGATGGTGTTGGACGTGGTCGGCGCCATCACGAAGGTGTGGTAATAGCCTTTGTAAAACAGCCCGACCGGCGGTGCCGAAGCGGCTTTGTCCCGGTAAATCGGCATTTTGGCGCGGATATCGTCCAGTTTGATGCCGTACATTTTCAGCACTTCCTCGCCGGCCTGGCTTAGGTATAAATCGACGTTATCGAGCGTCAACATGAATTCGAGACATTCTTCGATGTAATGTCCGGAGCCGGTGATAGCCCAGGCAAGGCGTGGCGTGGTCATGGCGTTTCGTTTGGTTTGCAGGTCGCGGCATTATACGTGAAGACTCGGCAAATGCGGCCGAGGCCGCTGTGTGCGTTGTCCGGCCGGTGATGGCTTATCGGATCGATCGGCCATTTAGCCAATGGGGAATTGTCGGATTAAGCGTAAAATGCCGGCCCGAATTGTCCGGATATTTCCGGAATCGTCTGTTGTCCGCCGCTACCGTTGCGTTTACCGTTTTAGTATGGAAAGTCCCGTTTCACAATTAGAGGATGTCAACGTTCTTCGCAAAACGCCGCGGGTGTTGGTGTTTGCCAGCGGCAAGAGCGGGGTCGGTAAATCCAGCCTGGTCGCTAACCTGGCCGCGGCGATGGCTGCGCGCGGCGCGGCGGTCTGCATCATCGACGCCGATACCGGGCTGTCCAATACCGCTACCTTGCTGGGTTTGAGGCCGGCGTTCGGCTTGGAACAAGCGGCCGGCGGCGGAAAGACCTTGGCGGAAGCGATCATCAAAACCCACGAAGGCGTGGCGGTATTGCCCGGTGCGCAAAGCCTGCTGGCGACGCCTGTGCCAGCCGATCAACGCGCGAATCTGGAGCGGTCGGTGCGGGAGTTGGAAGGCCAGTACGATTATTTTTTCATCGACTTGCCGGCCGTGCTGACCGACAAGGTCCTGCAATTTGTCGAGGCAGCGAAATATGCTTTTTTGTTGGTCAGCGCCGATCCAGCCGCCTTGACCGACGGCTTTTCGCTGCTGAAAGCCCTCAATGGCAGAAATTACCGCGGCAGTTTGCGGGTCGTGGTCAATCAGGCCGCCGATTATCCGGCGGCGACCGAAACCTACCGCCGGTTTGCCGCGGTCAGCGAAAAATGCCTGAAACAAAAAGTCGAATACGGCGGGTTCGTCGTTCGCGACGAGAACGTGCCCAAGGCCGTGGCTCTGCAGATGACGGTGATCGATCTGGCCGCCAATTCGCCGGCCAGCCGTTGTTTGTTTTCGTTGGCCGACAACATCGTCAAGCATATCGGCAGCGACCGCGAGGCGCCGGGCTTGGCGGATTATTGGCGGCGGTTGCTGGATGCTGAGCCGGCCTTGCCGGCGGCCGAAGCCGCGGAAACCGATGCAGTTGCCGAGCCGCCGTTTACGTTTCGCGGCGCCGCTCGCGGTCCCAGCCTGCCGGCCGGCTGCGATTCGCCGCAACGCTTGTTGGCGGATATCAAAAGCCAAGCCCTGGACCAGCCGGCTTTGGAGCAGTTTACCGGCGCTTTCGTCGAAGCCTATTGCGAGCAATTCGGCACCTTTCCGGCGGCGTTCAAGGCGTTGTTTTACCGCTGGTTGGAAACAGAAAATTATGCCGCACCGCGTTTGCTGGAATTGGCTGCGACTTTGGATGCGCTTTACGCCATGCGCCATCAGACGCCGATGTACAGCCTGTCTGAAGTGGTGGCGCGCTTGGTTGCCCAGGTTCAGGGCCAGCCCGAACAGCACCGCGACGCGATTGAGCAATTGCGCGCCGCGTACCGGCAGGCTTACCAACGCGACGTGTTCGATGCCGAACAGGCTTTGCTGGCCGGTATTGGCAGCGACGACTTCAGCGAGCAACGTTTCGAAGAGCTGTTGCAGAATTTACGCGATGCGTTTCAGGTTCGCTTCAAACGCCCCTACCAAAGCCAGCACGAATTGTTGCTGAATTCGACCGTCGAAGCCTTGAATACGATGGCGGTGGATCAGCAGAATCTGCAAGAGGAAATCGCGATGTTGGTGCACGGTGTCCAGTTGCTGGGTTCACGCCGCGAGAAATTGCTGGCGGCGATCAAAACCGTGCAGGATAACGCGCTGCCGTTCGTGTCGCCGGCGCAACTGGACCGCTAAGCCCGGGCGCAGACCCAAACATCCACCCGGCCGACACCAGCCTGCTTCAATACGCCGGCCAGCGCCGAAACCGTGGCGCCGGTGGTCATCACATCGTCGACGATCGCCACATGGTCTGCCTGCAGCGTTTTCCGCAAGCGAAACGCGCCGCGCATATTCTTCAGCCGCTGTTTGGCCGGCAAGCCGGCCTGGTGCAAGGTATCCCGACTGCGCACGGCACTGTACAAGTCCAGCGGAATATCGAACCGTCGCGCCAAATGGCGGGCAATCTCGATCGACTGGTTGAAGCCGCGTTCCCGGTGACGTTTCGGATGCAACGGCATCGGTAGCAGCAGTTCGGGTAATTCGGCGCCGGCGGCGATATGTTCGCCGAGCAGCATGGCCAATAGGCGGGCATTTTTATAATCCCGGCCGAATTTCAACTGGCCGATTAGATACGGCATCTGGTAACGGTACAGGTAGGGCGCGTAGGTCTCGTCGAACTGCGGCGAGCGTTTCAGGCAGCGCCCGCACAAGCTCGGCAGAGCGAGCTCGCTAGCGAAGGGTTCGCCACAACGGTAACAGCAGCACAGATTGCGCGGCAAATCGCCCAAACAGCCCGCGCACAAATCCAAATCGGCAAAGCCGGCGTCGCCGCACAACACGCAACGCGGCGGAATCAGGTTTCGTTGTATAATCTTCAGCCAGTTGTTTACCATTTGTTCGCAATCAGGTTGATAAGTGGGTGTAAAACCCCGGCCTCATATTTTTTCGGAGAGTAACAGAATGTCTGCAAGCCAAAAACCCTTGGAATCGGCGGCGCTTCGCCACGACTGGCAATTGCATGAAGTCGAAGCCTTGTTTGGCATGCCGTTTAACGATCTGATTTTTCAGGCGCAAACGGTGCACCGTACCTGTTTCGATCCGAACGAAGTGCAGGTCAGTAGCCTGCTCAGTATTAAAACCGGTTCTTGTTCCGAGGATTGCGGTTATTGTCCGCAAAGCGCGCGCTACGATTCGGACTTGGCGCCCGAAGCGTTGATGCCGGTCGATGCGGTATTGCAGGCCGCGCAACGGGCCAAAGCGGAGGGTGCATCGCGCTTCTGCATGGGCGCGGCCTGGCGCAGTCCGAAAGACCGCGATATCGAACGGGTGGTGGAAATGGTCAAAGGCGTCAAAGCCTTGGGCATGGAAACCTGCGTCACGCTGGGCATGTTGACCGACAAACAAACCCAGGCTTTGAAAGAGGGCGGGCTGGACTATTACAACCACAATCTGGACACCTCGGAAGATTATTATTCGGAAATCATTACCACCCGTACCTACCAGGACCGGCTGGATACCTTGGAGCGGGTGCGCGACGCCGGCATCAACGTCTGCTGCGGCGGTATCGTCGGGATGGGCGAGTCGGAAACCGACCGTGCCAAATTGCTGTTGCAGTTGGCCAATTTGCCGAAGCATCCGGAGAGCGTGCCGATCAATATGTTGGTGCAAGTGCAGGGTACGCCGTTGCACGGTACCGAAACGCTGGACCCAATCGTGTTCGTGCGCACCGTGGCGGTGGCCAGGATCATGATGCCGCAATCTCGGGTGCGCTTGTCGGCCGGTCGTACCCAAATGAGCGACGAGATGCAGGCTTTGTGTTTCCTGGCCGGCGCTAACTCGATTTTCTACGGCGACAAATTGCTGACCACCGACAATCCGATGACCAACCAGGACAAGCAGTTGTTCGCCAGGCTCGGCGTGCGGATGGGCGGCTCCAGTTACGCCTGATGTCGAATCGGTTCTACGATTTTTCCGCAAGCCTGCAGCAGTTAGAACAGCAAAATCTGTATCGGCGCCGGCGCATCGTCGACGGGCCGCAGGCGGTCGAATTGCAGGTCGAGGGCCGCCGCTTGCTGAATTTTTGCAGTAACGATTATCTGGGTCTAGCCAATCATCCGGACGTGGTCGCGGCGTTCCGGAGCGGCGCCGACCGTTACGGCTGCGGCAGCGGCGCCGCGCATTTGATTTGCGGCCACAGTTCGGCGCACCATGCCTTGGAACAGGAATTGGCCGCGTTCACCGGCCGGGAGCGGGCGTTGCTGTTTTCGACCGGTTACATGGCCAATCTGGGAGCGATCTCGGCTTTGGTCGGCCGCGGCGACTATGTGTTCGAGGACCGGCTCAACCATGCGTCGCTGCTGGACGGCGGTTTACTGTCTGGCGCCCGGTTTCAGCGTTACCGCCACGCAGACAGCGAAGACCTGCAGGCCAAGCTTGTGCGGGCTCAGGGCAGGGCGTTAATCGTCAGCGACGGCGTATTCAGTATGGACGGCGATGTGGCGCCTTTGCCGGAGTTGGCGCGGCTGGCGGACGCATGCCAAGCCGGATTGTTGATCGACGACGCCCACGGTTTCGGCGTGTTGGGCCGTACCGGCGGCGGCGTGGTCGAACATTTCGGCCTTTCCGCCGAGCAAGTACCGATCCTGATGGGCACGCTAGGCAAAGCCTTCGGTACCTTCGGCGCGTTCGTTGCCGGTTCGGCAGAATTGATCGAGTATCTGATTCAAAAAGCCAGAACGTACGTTTTCACCACGGCCATGCCGGCAGCGGTGGCCGAAGCCACCCGCGCCGGATTGCGGTTGCTGCAAGCCGAATCCTGGCGGCGGGAACAGTTGCAAGCGTTGATCGGCCATTTCCGCCGCGGCGCCGAGCAACAGGGCTTGCAGCTAATGGATTCGGCCACGGCGATCCAGCCGCTCGTGGTTGGCGACAGCGGCCGCGCGCTAGCCGCCAGTCGGCAGTTGGCGGATTTGGGATTTTGGGTCGGCGCGATCCGGCCGCCGACCGTGCCTGCCGGTAGCGCCCGTTTGCGGATCACGTTTACCGCGCACCATAGTCTGCAACAGGTCGACGCGTTACTGGCGGCGCTGGGCAAGGTGTTGCGATGAGCGGCATCCATTGCGAAGTCCACGGCCACGGCCAGGGCTGGCCGTTGGTGATGCTGCACGGTTGGGCCATGCACAGCGGTATTTGGCGCGAGTTTGCCCGGCAGTTGGCCGAACAGCGGCAGGTGATTTGTTTGGATTTGCCGGGGCACGGCCGCAGTGCGCCGATAGCGAATTTCGAAATGCCGGCGATTGTCGAAGCCTTGCTGGCGGCAATTCCGCTGCCGAGCTTCGATTTGTTGGGCTGGTCCTTGGGCGCGACGGTCGCCATCGATATGGCCGCCGCGTATCCCGACCGCGTCCGCTGTTTGGCATTGTTGGCGGGCAATCCGCGTTTCGTCCGCGAACCCGGCTGGCCGGGAGTCAAGTCGGAGGTGCTAGACAGTTTTGCCGAGTTGCTCGGTAACGACGCTAAACAGACGCTGCAACGGTTTTTGAGTTTGCAAGTGCAGGGTTTGCAGCATGCTAAAGCCGTGTTGCAACAGTTGAAACAGAGTGTGGCGGAGTGCGATGCGCCGGATTTTGCGGCATTGCAGGGTGGGTTGCGGATTTTGAAGCTGCACGACGCGCGCGATAAATTGGCCGCATTAAAACTGCCTATAAGGGTTATCCAGGGCGATAAGGATACCTTGGTCCCTGTGGCGACGGCTGCCGCGTTGCGGGATTTGCAGCCGGCGCTGCAGATACAGGTGTTGCCAGGCGCCGGACACACGCCGTTTCTCAGTCATCCGCAAGCCCTCGTCGATATTTTGCTGGGCGATGGTTGATTCGGCGCTATTGGACAAGGCCAAAGTCCGGCAGTCGTTTGCCGCTGCGGCCGAAGGTTACGATGCGTTAGCCGGTTTGCAGCGCCGGGTCGGCGAAACCTTGTTGGCAAAATCTTCCTGTGCCGCTTCGCCTCGGCCGCTGTTGGACATCGGTTGCGGTACCGGTTTTTTGGCCCGGCATTTGGCCGGGCGGGCGCCGGCTAGCGTTGCGTTGGATATCGCGCTACCGATGCTGCAGACCGCGCGGCGAAACTGCACCGGTTTGCCGGTTGCCTACGTCTGCGCCGACGCCGAACGCTTGCCGTTCCGCGACGGCAGTTTTGGCCAGATCTATTCCAATTTGGCGGTGCAATGGTGCGAAGATTTAAGCGCGCTGCTGGCCGATTGCCGGCGAGTGCTTTGCGCCGACGGTCGTTTGGCTCTGTCGACTTTCGGTCCGCGCACCTTGGCGGAATTGAAGGCGGCCTGGGGCAAGGTCGACGATTTTGCCCACGTCAACGAGTTTTATAGTGTCGAGCAGATTCGTCGGTTCCTGGTTGCGGCCGGGTGGAGCCGTTTCGAACTGGAAGCCGAGTTAGTCTGCCAGCCTTATCCGTCGGTGTTAGCGCTGATGCGGGAACTGAAAGGAATCGGCGCCCACAATGCCAGCATTCGCCGGAATCCCCGGCCAACCAGCCGGGCGTCTCTGCAACGCATGATTGCGCATTACGAGGCGGCGATGGCTGACGGCCCGATTGTTGCGAGTTATGAAATTATTTATCTACGGGCGATGCGATGAAAATGGCTTATTTCGTCACCGGGACCGATACCGATATCGGTAAGACTTGGGCCACGGCCGCATTGCTGCACCGTTTCAGGCGCGAGGGCTATTCGGTAGCGGGGATGAAGCCGGTGGCGGCCGGTTGCGAGCGGCGTGGCGGCAAATTGCAGAACCAAGATGCTTTGCTGTTGATGCAAAACGCGTCGGTCGGCGCGGAATACGACTTGGTCAATCCTTATGCCTTCGAACAGCCGGTGTCGCCGCATTTGGCGTGCGGCGGAGCCAACGTGGGACCGGCAATTATCTCCGCAGCCTTCGGCGCCTTGCAGCAGCGGGCGCAGGTGGTATTGGTCGAGGGAGCGGGGGGCTGGTACTCGCCGCTGAGCTTAACATTGGACAATGCCGGACTGGCTCGGATATTGGGTTTGCCGGTGCTGGTCGTGGTCGGTATCAGGCTCGGTTGCCTGAACCATGCGCGGTTGACGTTGCAGGCCGTCGCCGAATCCGGCTTGCGCTGTGCCGGTTGGGTTGCCGTGCAAATCGTCGAGCATATGCCGTACTTTGCCGAAAATGTGGCGTATTTGCAGGCCGCGCTGCCGGCGCAGTTCCTGGGCGTGTTGCCCTATTCGGAAACCGGCGATTTTGAGTTTTTGTCAAGCGGCCTGCGGTTGCCAACCTGGCAAAATATTGATCTACATCAAGAAAATTAATCGGCGGATGTTGAGAATGACGGCTCCATTACAACTATAACCAGGAGACGTTTTATGGCTTTAATCACTTGGACCGCAGCACAATACGGCACCAACGTTGGCTTTGCCGATCAAGAACACCAAACTCTGTTCGGGTTGTTGAACAAGTTGTACGACGAAGCAACCGGCGGCGCGGCACGGGCAACCGTCGGCGCTTCATTGGATGCGTTGATTGCCTATGTGGTCGACCATTTCGCCCACGAGGAAAAGGAAATGCAGGCCAAAGGTTTCGGCGGTTACGAGCGGCATAAGGCCGAACACGATGCGCTGGTCGGTATTTGCGCCGATTTGCAGAAGAAATTCCATGCCGGCGAAGCCGACGTCACCGACGAGGTGGGGCAAATGGTCAAAAGCTGGTTGGACAGCCATATTCCGACGTACGATAAGGCTTATGCAGAAGTATTAAGCTAAGTCAATCGAAAAATCGGCGGCAATGCCGTGGAGGCTTGCGGGCAGCGATGTCCGCGAGCCTTTTTTATGCCGATACGGTGCAAACGGGAAAAGCTCTTCTGGTCTGCCGGGGAGTCATGGGTTAAAATTGCCCAGTTTATTTATGATAATTATCTGTAAAGGGAGTTTGTTGCCTGTTTGGTGTCGGGCGGCAAGGTTACGACGATATAACGCATACAAGTTTATAACTACCAATGGGGGCTGCTCCGTGAAGAAAACCAAGCAACTGCTCGCATGTCCGGTTCTGATGGCTTTAGGGCTCGGATCGGCGCATGCGGACTACACACTCAATCTGACGAAAGGCGTGACCCAGCTCAGTAACGAGTTGTACGACCTGCACATGTTGATCATGTGGATCTGCGTTTTTATCGGCATCGCGGTATTCGGCACGATGTTTTATTCGATTTACCACCACCGCAAATCCAAAGGCCATCAAGCCGAGCAGTTCCACGAAAACACCACGGTCGAGATCATCTGGACCATCATCCCCACCGTGATTCTGGTCGGCATGGCGATTCCGGCGACCAAAGCCGTAGTCGATCTGGACCGCACCCAGGAATCGGAAATGTCGATCAAGGTGACCGGCAAGCAATGGTACTGGGATTACGAGTACCTGGACAACGGCATCCATTTCGAAAGCCATCTGGACGAAGCCAGCGAACGGGTGCATCGCGTCAGCACCATGGATCCGCGCTCGGTACCCAACTACCTGTTGAACGTCGACAAACCGTTGGTGGTTCCGGTCAAAAAGAAAATCCGTTTCCTGTTTACCGCGGCCGACGTGATCCATTCCTGGTGGGTGCCCGAACTGGGCTGGAAAAAAGACGCCAATCCCGGATTTGTCAACGAAGCCTGGACCTACGTCGACAAGCCCGGCACTTACCGCGGCCAATGTACCGAATTGTGCGGCCGCGACCACGGCTTCATGCCGGTGGTCGTGATTGCGATGGAACAAGACCAGTACGACGCCTGGGTTAAAGCTACCCTGGACAAGCAAAACCAAGCTCCCGATTTGAGCGACCAAACCCGTAACTCGCTGATGGCTCACGGCGAATCGGTGTACCTGAAAAACTGCGTGGCTTGCCACCAGATCGACGGCAAAGGTATTCCGGGTTGGTTTCCGGCTCTGAGCGGCAGCGCCAAAGTGACCGGTAACATGGACCAATTGATCGGCTTCATCCAAGCCGGTACCAGCAAAATGCCGGCCTTCCGCAAATTGCCGGATAACGAATTGGCCGAGCTGATTACCTACATCAGAAACGCTCCGGCGCTGGGCAACAACGTGGGTGATGAAATTCAGCCCAACAAAATCACACCCAAATGGGACGATGATGAGTAATTCGTTGAATCACGCATTGAACTCATTTTCTATTTTTTGCTGAGGTATAAAGTATGACTGCTGTCGTAGCTGAACATGATGATCATCACGATCACCACGATCACGGCCCGGAAAAGGGCATTTTACGGTGGATAATCACCACCAACCATAAGGACATCGGTACCCTGTACCTGGTATTCGCATTGGCGATGTTTTTCGTCGGCGGCACCATGGCTCTTATCATCCGTTCCGAGTTGTTCGAACCCGGCCTGCAATTCGTCGATCCGAACTTCTTCAACTCGATGACGACCATGCACGCGCTGGTTATGGTATTCGGCGCCGTGATGCCGGCTTTCGTCGGCTTGGCCAACTGGATGATCCCTATGATGATCGGTGCGCCGGATATGGCGTTGCCGCGGATGAACAACATGAGCTTCTGGATGTTGGTCGCTGGCGTCTTGTTGCTGGCCAGCACGCTGTTCATGGAAGGCGGCGCTCCGGCCGCCGGCTGGACCTTGTATCCGCCGCTGGTATTGCAAACCGGAAAAGCGTTTCCGTTTGCGATCTTCTCGGTGCACATGTTGGGTATTTCTTCGATCATGGGGGCGATTAACGTGATCGCGACCATCTTCAACATGCGCGCGCCCGGCATGACGTTGATGAAAATGCCGTTGTTCGTCTGGACCTGGCTGATCACCGCGTTCCTGTTGATCGCGATCATGCCGGTATTCGCCGGTGCGGTAACCATGTTGTTGACCGATAAGTTCTTCGATACCAGCTTCTTCGATGCGGCCGGCGGCGGCGATCCGGTGCTGTACCAACACATCTTCTGGTTCTTCGGCCATCCTGAAGTATATGTGATGATTCTGCCGACCTTTGGCGTGGCTTCGACCATCATTCCGGTATTCGCCCGTAAACCGCTGTTCGGTTACGCTTCTATGGTTTATGCGACCGGTGCGATTGCTTTCCTGTCCTTCATCGTTTGGTCTCACCATATGTTCACCGTCGGTTTGCCTGTGGCAGGTGAGTTGTACTTCATGTACGCGACGATGCTGATTGCGATTCCGACCGGCGTGAAAGTTTTCAACTGGACCGCGACAATGTGGAAAGGCTCGATGACCTTCGAAACGCCGATGCTGTTTTCGATCGCGTTCGTCGTGCTGTTCACGATGGGTGGTTTTACCGGTTTGATGATGTCCGTGGCGCCGGTGGATTTTCAATACCACGATACTTATTTCATCGTTGCCCACTTCCACTACACGTTGGTCCCGGCTTCGGTGTTCATCCTGATGGCTGCCGGCTATTTCTGGCTGCCTAAGTGGACCGGCAATATGTACAACGAGAAAATCGGCAAACTGCATTTCTGGTTGTCGGCGATTTCGGTCAACATCCTGTTCTTCCCGCAACACTTCCTGGGCTTGGCCGGTATGCCGCGCCGGATTCCGGATTACGCGGTCCAGTTCGCGGATTGGAACATGGTATCCAGTATCGGTGCCTTCATTTACGGTTTCAGCCAATTGTTGTTCGTTTACATCGTGATCGACACGATTCGCGGCGGCACCGGCGAAAAAGTCAGTGACGAAGTCTGGGAAGACGCTAGCAAGCACAGTCTGGAATGGACCGTGCCTTCGCCTGCGCCTTACCACACCTTTACTACTCCACCGGAAAAAATTCCGACAGAGCATTTCTAAGTCGGTAATAACGATGCCGGTTGATTGCCCTGCCGGGAAATGCCCGGCAGGGCATCGCGAGGAGCAACATGGATATTAAAAAGAAAAATATTTTGACGGCGGTGGTGTTGGCAGCAATCGCGATAACCATCTACGTGTTGGCGGTTATGAAGGCCATGTCGCAATGAGCGACGACGGTTTAGATAAGAAAAATAGTCGTTTGGCGGTGAAACTGGTTTTGTTCGCCGCGATGATGTTCGGATTCGGTTACGCACTGGTCCCGCTGTACAACGTACTGTGCGATTTGGTGGGCCAGAACGCCAAAGTCGAGACCGTGGCAAAACAAGAAACCGCGTTCCAGCCCGAGCAAAATCGGGAAGTGACGATGGAGTTTCTGACGTCGTTAAACCGGTCGGTGCCGATGGCGTTCAAGGCCGAGACGTCCAGTTTGAAGGTGCATCCCGGCCAATATTACTCGGTGGGCTTTTATGCCAAGAACCTGAGCGACCGGCGGTTGAAGGTGCGGGCAGTGGCGACGTATGCACCGGGCCAGGTCAAGGAATATGTGACCAAAGTGATTTGCTTCTGCGAATTGGAGCAAATCTTCGAACCGAACGAAGAAAAAAATATGACCGTGCGCCTGGTGGTCGATCCCAAGCTGCCGGAGCGTTATAAAACCATTACGCTGTCTTACACTTTTTTTGAAATTACTGAAAATTCTGAAAATTAACGAAGGGGAAGGTTATGTCGACAAACGCAGCTTATTACATCCCGCATAAAGCCACGTGGCCGGTGATGGCGACCGCCGGCTTGATGCTGACGCTGGCGGGCTTTGCCAACTATTTGAATGGAAATACCGCAGGTTCCGGCATGATGATTACCGGTTTTCTGGTTTTCGTTGCGATGCTGGGGGCTTGGTTTGCGTTGCAAGCCACCGAGAGCGAATCCGGCATGTATAACCACGGCGTGGGTATTTCCTACCGGATGGGCATGATGTGGTTCATTTTCTCGGAAGTGATGTTCTTTGCCGTGTTCTTCGGCGCCTTGTGGTATACCCGTAACCTGTCCGTCTCCTGGCTGGGCGAAACCGGCGCTACCAGTGGTCCGGGCCGTTCCACCCACGACATATTATGGCCGGCTTTCCAAGCGGTATGGCCTACCAACGGTCCCGGCAAAGTCGGCGGCGATTTCGAACCGATGGGCGCTTTCGGTCTGCCGTTTCTGAACACGCTGATTCTGTTGACCAGCGGCGTAACCTGCACCTGGGCTCATCACGGCTTGTTGGCTAAAAATCGTAGCCAATTGATCAAAGGCTTGGCGGCAACCGTCGGTTTGGGCTTTTTGTTCGTCGCATTTCAAGCCAGCGAGTACCACGAAGCTTACGCCGAAATGGGTTTGACTTTGGGTTCAGGCATCTACGGCTCTACGTTCTTTATGTTGACCGGTTTCCACGGTTTCCACGTCTGCGTCGGTGCGATCATCTTGTCGGTGGTCTTATTCAGAAGTTGGAAAGGCCACTTCACACCGGAAAACCATTTTGCCTTCGAAGCGGCCGCCTGGTACTGGCACTTCGTCGACGTGGTCTGGTTGGGTTTGTTCGTGTTCGTTTATCTGCTGTAAATTCGAACGCTACGCATGAAAAAGCGCGGTCTGTGCGGATCGCGCTTTTTTTTTGGGGCAAAATCAAGGTTTCGGCGGGTTGGCAGGAGCGGCGGGGCTGCCGTGCATACGCAGGCCGATGCCGTGGGGCTGAATCAAGCCGGTCGCAAAAGCGATAAACAGCAAAATAAACACCCCCAGCGACACGCCGATTCTGACGGTCAAGGCTTTTGCGGCCTTCTTCGAATCCTCGTCGTCCTTATGTTTGACGATATGGAACAACGCCGAACCGAGACTAATGACGATGGCGATAAATGCGGCAATGATGAGGATTTTAATGAGCATGTCGGCGGAACCGGATAAAAATAAGCATTTTCGGCGAATAAAGTGTGCTTGCCAATAGCGGGGCAGCGCTTGGGAAATATTATGGTCAGATTCAATTTATTCGGTGTCGAGTTTCAGTTCGCTTGGCCCATGCTAGCCGGCTACGTGGTGTTGCTGGCGTTACTGTGTAACTTGGGCTTCTGGCAGCTGCGGCGCGGTGCGGAAAAGCAAGTTTTATTGGACGCGCAGCAGGCGGCGTTGTCCGCTCCGGCCTTGGATTTGAACGGCGATGTGTTTGTCGATGCGGCGGAGTACCGATACCGGCCGGCAATTTTGCGCGGACACTACGATCGAGCGCATCAGATTCTGATCGACAATCAGATTTTGGACGGTAAAGCGGGGTATCTGGTGTTGACGCCGTTTTTGCCCGGTAACGGCCAAGCCGCCGTGTTGATCAACCGCGGCTGGATAGGTTTGGGGTCTTCGCGGGATATTACGCCGGATTTGGCGATAGCCGGCCAAATAGACACTGTGCAAGGGCGGATTAACCGATTTCCGGAACCCGGTATCCGGTTGCAGGGCGCCGAAATTCCCGGCGATAGCTGGCCGGTCAGGGTGCAAATCGTCGATACCGGCTTGTTGGCCGAGAAGTTGGGTTACCCCTTGGCGGATTACCAAATCGAATTGAATCCGGATCAAGCGGAGGGCTACCGCCGCGAATGGAAAACCGCGGTGGCGATCCCGCCTGAAAAACACCGGGCCTATGCAGTACAATGGTTCGGTTTGGCATTGGCCTTAACCGTTCTGTTTATTTGGCACAGCAGCCGTAAAGCACACCGTGGATAAACAACATCGTAAAAACCGCATTACTATTTTGGTCATTTTCGCCATGTCGGTGATCCCGTTCGGCATTGCCTGGTATCTGGCTAAACATCCGGGCACCGTTCGGCTCGGCACCAACCACGGCGAATTGATCAGTCCGCCGTTGGCTACCGAAGCCGGCGAATTTTCCGGCGCCGACGCCTTTTCCGCGGAAAACATCGGAGAGTTGAAAGGGCATTGGATCTTGGTCAATCCGGTAGCCGGCCCATGCGGCGAAATATGCCGCGAGGCGCTGTATAAAACGAATCAGATCGGTTTGATGGTGGGTAAGGACATCGCCCGGATTCGGCGTTTGGCCTTGGTATTCGATAGCAATCTGCCGCTGCCGGCCGAATGGCGGGATGACGGCCGCTTGCTGAAGGCCTTGCCGGCACCAAGCTTGCAACAAAAACTAACAACAATAAACCCAAGTCCGCTACCGGACGGTAGCCTGCTGATCATGGATCCGTTGGGTAACCTGATGATGAAATATGCGCCCGGTTACGATCCGTATCAGGTCAGAGACGACTTGAGCAAGTTACTCAGAATTTCACAAATCGGTTGATCACATGTTCAGAAAACTCACCCTGTGCTGCGCCTTGTTGGCGCTGCTAGTCATCGTCGTCGGCGCTTACGTTCGCCTGACCCACGCCGGATTGGGCTGCCCGGATTGGCCGGGTTGTTACGGTAAAGCCTTCGTCAGCGACAGTCCGGAATTCAAAGCGGACGCCGTAGCCGGTTTTCCGCAACAAGCGCTCGATACTGCCAAGGCTTGGAAAGAAATGGCACACCGTTATTTGGCGGGCGGCCTGGCTGCGTTGGCTCTGGTTTGGTTCGGGGTGGCCTGGCGCCAGAGCCAGCGCGGCGTTGCGCTGGCTTCCAGCGGTGTGGTTTTGGCGCTGATTGCCGCACAGGCGGCGCTGGGCATGTGGACCGTAGCCTCCGGCACTATGCCCATCGTGGTTGCTAGCCATCTGCTGTTGGGATTTGCCACGTTTTGGGCGATCGCCTGGAGTTACTTGCGGCTGCATCCGGGTTTGACCCCCAGAGCGGCGAAGTCGGGGCCGACCTGGTTCGCCTGGTTTGCGATACTCGTGCTGTTGGCGCAAATCGGCTTGGGCGGATGGGTTAGCAGCAATTATGCCGGTCTGGCCTGTACCGATTTTCCGCGTTGTAACGGCCAATGGTTGCCCGCTACCGATTACCAACGCGCATTCGATCTGTTCGGCAACGCCGATGCCCTGTCGGCCGATGCCAAAATGGCGATCCAGGCAGTACACCGCATATTCGCCGGATTTGCGTTTCTGGTGCTCAGCGGCTTGATGTTGGTTGCGACCTCGGAGCGCTATCCCAAGCCGGTACGCATGGCTGGCAACGCGCTGAGTTTGCTATTGTTGATCCAAATCGCTCTTGGCGTATTCGCGGTCAAGTACACGCTGCCGTTGCCGTTGGCGGTCGCGCATAACGCATTTGCGGCTTTGTTGATGCTGCCGTTGTTGGCGATTTTACTGTTCAGCCGTTACCGCCTCGGCGACGAAGTCGAAGAATCCGGCGAGTTGCCGGTGCCGGCCGTCACCGCCGAGCCGGCTGCCGCACCGCTGGCCAGCCAGGAATCGTTATACCTGCGTTTGTCCAGCCAATTGCGGAAAACCCGCAGTGGGCTGAGCGGAGTATTGGGCAGTTTGGCATTCGGCCAAAAAGCCGTAACCAAGGAACTGCTCGACGAGCTGGAAGCCAATTTATTGATGGCCGACATGGGCGTCGAGACCACCACGCAGATCATCAAACAACTAACCGATACCCTGGAGCGCGACCAACTCAGCGATGGCGACGTGTTGACTGCGACGTTGAAACAAAACTTGCAAGACATGCTGCAGCCGTGTAGCCAGCCGTTGCAGATCCCGCAACAGGATGGGCCGTTCGTGATTTTGGTGGTCGGCGTCAACGGCGTCGGCAAGACGACGTCTATCGGCAAATTGGCCAAACGCCTACAGCAGCAAGGGCACAGCGTGATGCTGGCGGCCGGCGACACCTTCCGCGCCGCGGCGGTGGAGCAATTGCAAACTTGGGGCGAGCGCAACAATATCCAGGTGGTAGCCCAGCATACCGGCGCCGATTCGGCCTCGGTGATTTTCGACGCACTGCAATCGGCCAAAGCCAAAAACATCGATGTGTTGATCGCCGATACCGCCGGCAGGCTTCACACCAAATCCAATTTGATGGACGAGTTGAAGAAGATCAAACGCATCATGGGCAAGTTGGACGAATCCGCGCCGCACGAAGTATTGCTGATTCTCGACGCCGGTACCGGCCAGAACGCGTTGTCGCAAGCCAAATTATTCAACGAAGCGGTCGAATTGACCGGTATCGCCTTGACCAAATTGGACGGTACCGCCAAAGGCGGTATCATTTTCGCGTTGGCCAACCAATTGCGGGTGCCGATCCGTTTTATCGGCGTCGGTGAACAGATAGACGATTTACAGGACTTCGACGCGAAAAGCTTCGTCGATGCGCTGTTCGTAAAAGACTGAGCTTATGCTGAAATTCGAACACGTGAGCAAACGCTATCCGGATGCCGGCGAGGCTTTGACCGACGTCAGTTTTCATTTGCAACGTGGCGAGATGGCGTTTTTGACCGGCCGCTCCGGCGCCGGCAAAAGTACCTTGTTGAAATTGATCGCGATGATGGAGCAATGCACGCGCGGTAATATTTTTCTGGACGGCCAGAATATCAGCCGTATCGGTGACCGGAAAATACCTTACCTGCGGCGCAACCTGGGTTTGATCTTCCAGGATTACAAGTTGCTGAATGACCGTACCGTGTTCGATAACGTGGCATTGCCGCTGGTGGTTTCCGGCTATCACCACCAGGAAGTCGCGCGCCGGGTCCGGGCCTCGTTGGATAAGGTCGGCCTGCTCGGCAAGGAACGCAAACACCCGTTGGCTTTGTCCGGCGGCGAGCAACAAAGAGTCGGTATTGCCCGAGCCATCGTCAACAAACCGAAACTGATATTAGCCGACGAGCCGACCGGTAACTTGGACCCGGATTTGTCGGCGGAAGTCATGCATATGTTCGAGCAGTTCAAACAGGTCGGGGTTACGGTATTGGTGGCTACCCACGACATCGAATTGATCAACCATCTGGAGCACCGAGTGTTGACGCTCGACAAAGGCCATCTGGTAACAAGCTGATGATGAAGCAAATCCGCCGCAAACACGCCGGCAACCGCATCGTGGAATTATTTCAGGCCTATCTGCTGAACCACGCCCATGGCCTGTTTTCCAGCCTGGGCCGTTTGACCCGGACCCCGTTTACCTCGGCGATGACGGTGTTGGTATTGGCGATTGCCGTGTCGTTGGCCAGCAGTTTTTATATCGTGGTGGCAAACGTGCAGCAGCTCACCGGCAATCTGGAATCGAGCAACCAGATGTCGCTGTTCTTGCACGAAGGGATCACCGACGCAGTGGGGCAAAAGTTACTGGAACAGTTGCGGCAAAACCCGAGCGTTGCCGAAGTCAAGTACATCAGCAAAAAGCAGGCGTTGGAGGAGTTCAAAGCCAACAGTGGTTTTAGCGATGCCCTGAACGCCTTGGAACGCAATCCGTTACCCAGCGTGATCCAGGTGTTGCCGAAAAATGCACTGGAAAATAGTGACGACATCGAGAAACTGATGGCCGATTTCAAGCAGTTGCCGCAAGTGGAATTCGTCCAGGTCGATATGCAATGGGTGGCCCGGCTGCAAACCATCATGCTGATCGCCAGCCGCGGCGTAGCTTTGGTCAGCCTGCTGCTCGGGTTTGCCGTGACTTTCATCACCGGCAATACCATCCGGCTGGAGTTGCAAAATCGCCAGGACGAAGTGTTTATTTCCAAACTGGTCGGCGCGACGCATGCCTTTATCCAGCGTCCGTTTTTGTACACCGGATTCTGGCTCGGTTTTATCTCCGGCTTCTTGGGCTGGCTGATCGTCACGGTTATGTTGCTGATTCTGGAGTCGCCGGTGGAGAAACTGTCGACGCTGTACAACGGCTCCTTCGAATTGCTGTTTTTGAGCTTTTCCGAGTTCTTGTTGTTGCTGACCATTTCGGCATCATTGGCGGTGGTGGGATCTTGGGCGGTATTGCATTACCAATTACGCCAGTTGAAACCGCAATAAGCTATGAAATTTTGGGAAATCAAGACGCTGGAGCAAATGACCGCTGCCGAGTGGGAGTCCTTGTGCGACCATTGCGGCAAGTGCTGTTTACATAAGCTGGAGGACGAAGATACCGGCGAGATTGCATTTACCAGCGTGGTGTGCGATTTGATCGATCTGGATACTTGCCGCTGCACCCGTTACAGCGAACGCTGCACGCTAGTGCCGGACTGTCTGGATTTGAAACAGCACGACTTCACCGAGTACCGGTGGATGCCTAAGACCTGCGCTTACCGGCTGTTGGCCGATGGCGAGCCGCTACCAGAATGGCACCCGTTGGTGTCCGGTTCGGCCGAATCGGTCAGGGAGGCGGGCGTATCGATCACGAGTTACGCCATCAAAGAATCGCAGGTCGTCGACCTGGAAGACCATATCATCGAGTGGTTGCAGCCCTGAACGATTAAGGCCTAGCCGCCGAAAAAACATTCGGCGGCTTCGGGCTGGAAAAACCGGGACGTTGCAGAGTAGTCCCGCGGGGAATTCAATTTCCGTTAGCCTTTACCCGGCAGCATGCCTACCGTGCCAGGTTTGATGCGTTTGCAGGACACCACCACGTCTTCTTGGTGGCATCTGGCCTCTTGAGTTGTGCCGCAACTGTCGCAAACGGTATTGCCGACGCTTTTAACTTCGTCGACATGCCAGCCGTAACCTTGCGATTGGCAAAACTTTTTGCTAAAACGGTCGATGTTATAGTTTTTCGCTGCGTTTTCTTTGGCTTTGGATTCCGCTTGGCAATGCTCAGGCGCCAGCGTATTCGCCATAATGTCGCGATAGATGTATTCGGTGGCGTGAACCGGATTGGCCAATAACAGGGTGGCGAATAGGCTGCCGATGAAGGTCGTTTTGATCATAAATTAATCCTCGCGGTTGGCGATGACGCGGATGTTCATCAGCCGATTCTCTTCGGCGATTTGGTCTTTGATGGGGGCGAACTTTTCGTTCTCGCTCATCTTAACCGCCAAAATCGCTCCGACGACCACGGCGGTAACCAACACGACGTAGAGAACGAAATTATCTTTTTCAGGTTTTTCTTGAGTAACTTGTGACATGGTGCTGCGCCTCGCTAGCTGTAGCTTCGGTCGCTGGAGCGCCGAAACCGATTATTAAAACCGGCCCGCGCCATTCGGGCGGACCTGTGCGTTCTGACACTCGCCGCATCGGGAGCTTATGGTCGCGGCAAAGATTCGCCGACGGACGGCTGTACTGGACGGTTGCCTCGGTATTACCCGGATGGGGTGTTACCTAGCAACGAAACTGCTTGTGGCCGTTTCGATCCGTCAAATGGTGTCGAATCGAAACAATAAAGCAAGTGGCGGGACTTGTCAAACAAATATCGTATCAATATTATGGCCTCAACACGATTTCGGCAAGTCCGATCGCGACCGGATTGGGCTTGCCGGCACGCAACCGGGCGACTCGGGCACGGGTTTATAGGCGCGGTTACCGGCTGGGGGCACAGTTGGCGCCCCGCCAGCTTCGAGTTGTCAAGCGAGATAGTCGTCCTTCAAGCGCACATAATGTTTGGCCGAGTATTCCAGAAACTCTTTTTCGGCATCGGTCAGAGCGCGAATTTGTTTGGCCGGCGCGCCGACGTATAAAAAACCGCTTTCCAATTTCTTGCCCGGCGTGACCAGCGCGCCGGCGCCCAGCATCACATAATCGCCCAGTTCGGCGTCGTCCATGACGATGGCGCCAATCCCGATCAAGCAGTAATCGCCTATCGTGCAGGCGTGGACCACGGCGCGGTGGCCTATCGTAACGCCTCGGCCGATTGTCAGCGGGTGGCCGTTCGGCGAGAAATCGCCAGCGTGCGAGACGTGTAGTACGGCACCGTCCTGGACGTTGCTACCGCTACCGATCTCGATGCGCTCGACGTCGCCGCGTACCACGCTGGTCGGCCAAACCGAAACGTCGTCGCCCAGTTCCACGTCGCCGATTACGATTGCGGCATCGTCGATGAATACTCTTGCGCCGATCCGGGGAGATTTACCTTTATAAGCTCTGATTGCCACTGCAACTCCGTATTTTTGCCATAATTGACCGGCGATATTACGCAATAATCCGAGCGTTCTCCAGTGTGGCGAGGTGGCGATGGCAGATAAGCAAGAAACGCGGCGCGGCTGCCCGGCAAATGCCGGCGTATCGGGTCTGCGGCAAACGGAGCGCAGTTCTGTCTGCAATAGAGCTGGCCGCCGCCGGGACGACCGCTGATGGCGCGCTGCGCAACTTGTTCGGCGCCGTTGGCGGCCAATACGCAAGTGTGCCGTTATTGCGGCGTGCGCAACGACATCGATTTACATGGCAAACAGGACTTCCGCGTCGTCGACGCCGGCGGCCGGCGCCAATGCCCGCAGTGCGGAATCGGATTGCAAACCGTGGCGTTGAATCGCGAGGCGGATTTACACATCGAGCGTTGTGCCCAATGTTTCGGTCTGTTTTTCGATCCGGGCGAATTGGAGGCTTTGCTGGATGGCTCGGTGGCGCAGGTTGCCGACTTCAATCTGCCTTTGCTGCAAAACATCAACCGCGAACGTTACCAGCCGGAACGTGCGGTCAAATATTTGAAATGTCCGGTCTGCCAAGTGTTGATGAACCGGATGCTTTACGGCTACCAGAGTGGTGTGGTCGTCAACCGTTGCCGAAGTCACGGTGTGTGGCTGGATAACGGCCAAGTCAGCCATTTGTTGGAATGGAAAAGAGCCGGCGGCCAGTTGCTCGATCGAAAAAAGACGGCGGAACGCCAAGCCAGGGCCGGAACCGCCAAACGCGCCTTTTCCAGCGAATACGCCGCAGCGAGCAGCGGCCGGACCGCTGGCGGTGAATCCGAGGTGCTGGAAGCCATCGCCGCGGTGGTGTTCAAATTGTTCGAGTAAGTCGGTCAGCTAAAGCCTTTCGAAAAGCGCGGGCAGAAAAAACTCGGCGACCAACAACGAATGGCCGTGAATCGCGTATTCGGTACGCCGTCCCCAAACCGACGGTTCCATTGGCATCCTGGCTTGCACGGCAGTTGCCCATTGGGCCGGCTCGGCCCGGCTGAACTGGCGTCGGCGGCGTTGCAAGTCGGGGTAGGCGAAGATGACCTCTCCCAACGGGCGGGTGCCCAGATGCGACAGATTGCGGTGGGCAATTTTGATGGTCGGGTCCGGCAATACGGTACGGGCCAGCACTAGCGGTCGGCCGCCGGCATGCAGCAAAACCTCGCGAATCAACTGGTAACGCGCCGGCGGCAATTTCAGCAGCCGGCATTCGTCGTTGAATGCCGGTTTCCAGCGGTGGAACAGTAACTCGACGCCAAAGCCGTTGCCGTAAATCCCGCGCAAGCGTTTGGTCAAAGAACCGGTTTCGTTGAGCCAGGATTGCAATTCGGCCGGCAAGCGGCGTTGTGCCGCGGTTTCGTGGTCGGACCAAACCGGGGGGCGTTTGAATAAGAAACTCTTGTCGGGCAAAGCTTAAACCTCGGCGTAATGGCGGCTGCGGCCGATCCAGCGTTCGATTAGCGGCTGGATAATCTCGGGATGGCGGTCAAGGATCGTCTGCGCGGCGGCCGGAATCGATTCCAGCAGTTCCCGGTCGCGTTCCAGGTCGGCGATTTTAAACTGAATCTGGCCGGTCTGGCGGGTACCCATCACTTCGCCGGGGCCGCGCAATTCCAAGTCCTTCTCGGCGATGGCGAAACCGTCGTTGCTCTGCTTCAGGATGGCCAGCCGTTGCTTGCCGGTTTGCGACAACGGCGCCTGGTAGAGCAGCAGGCAATAGCTGTCCTGATTGCCGCGGCCGACTCTGCCGCGCAATTGGTGCAATTGCGACAAACCTAGCCGCTCCGGGTTTTCGATCACCATCAGCCCGGCGTTCGCGACGTCGACCCCGACTTCGATGACCGTCGTCGCCACTAACAGATCGCAGTCGCGGTTTTTGAAAGCCTGCATCACCGCTTCTTTCTCCGCGGCCTTCATCCGGCCGTGCACCAGGCCGATTCGGACATTGGGTAGCGCCTGACGCAGTGCGGCGGCTGTCTTTTCGGCCGCCTCGCATTGCAGCGCTTCCGACTCCTCGATCAAGGTACAGACCCAATAGGCTTGGCGCTGTTGCGCTACCCAGTGTTCGATGCGGCCGATCACTTCCGCCCGGCGTTCCGACGATATCGCGCTGGTAGCGACCGGCTTGCGCCCCGGCGGCAGTTCGTCGATCACCGAGATATCCAGATCGGAATATTGCAGCATCGCCAACGTACGCGGAATCGGCGTCGCCGTCATAATCAATTGGTGCGGCCGCAAGCCGCCGGTTTGGCCTTTTTCGCGCAAGGCCAAACGCTGGTGTACGCCGAAGCGGTGCTGTTCGTCGATGACGATCAAACCCAGTTTGTGGAAATGTACACTGTCCTGGAATAAGGCGTGGGTACCGATCACGATACCGGCGCTGCCGTCGGCCAGCGCTTGTAACGTCTGTTGCCTGGTTTTGCCCTTTAATTGGCCGCTCAGAAACAATATCCGAGTCGGTGCGGCGGCAAACCAATGGCTGAAATTGCGGAAATGCTGCTCGGCAAGCAACTCGGTCGGCGCCATGATCGCGGTCTGGTAACCGGACGCGAGCGCGGCCAAAGCGGCCAGTGCGGCGACCACGGTCTTGCCGGAGCCGACGTCGCCTTGTACCAGGCGCAGCATCGGCCGGTTTTGTCGGCAATCGGCTTCGATTTCGCCGGCTACCCGCTGCTGCGCCGCGGTCAGCCGAAACGGTAACGCGGCCAGAAATGCTTGTTTGGTAGGCGCATCCAGGTGCAGAACCGGCGCCGGCCATTGTTTGTAAGCCAGTTTTCCTTGCAATAGGGCCAGATGGTGGGCCAGAAATTCCTCGAACGCCAGACGCCGTAACGCCGGTAACGGCGTTCCGCTCAAAATCTGCCCGGAAAGCTGTGGCGGCGGGGTATGCAGAGTCTGCAGGGCTTGTTGCAGGCTAGGGTAGTCGCGGCTTTGCAGTAGCTCAGCCGGGAGCCAGTCTTTTATCGCGCTGCGGCTTTGCAGGCAGAGGGCCAGCGCCTGGCGGGCCGCTTTGCGCAACGCGGATTGGGAAATGCCTTCGGTTAACGGATATACCGGCGTCAGAGTGTGTTCGATCAGTTGCGCCGGATCGTCGACCAGCCGGTATTCCGGATGCACCATTTCCAGCCCGGCAAAACCGTAACGGATTTCGCCGAAACAGCCGATCTGTATGCCGGGTTTCAATTGTTGGCTTTGTTGCACCGAGAAATGAAAAAACCTGAGCGACAGTTCGCCGCCGCTGCCGTCGGCGATGCGGCAAATCACGCTGTTTCTGCCACGCTGGATCTGGTCGGTGAATTCGACGCGGCCGCAGACCAAGGCCGTCGTACCGGGCAGCAATTGATTAAGCGGCGTGATTCGGCTGCGGTCCTGGTAACGTAGCGGCAAATGGAACAACAGGTCCTGCACATGGCGGATGCCGAGTTTTTCCAGGCGGGCGGCGGATTGGGCGCCGATTCCATTCAATGCGGTGACCGGCAACAGCCGCGGGTCGGGGTGAGGCTGCGGTTCGGAACGCATCGTTGCTGCGGGCGGGGAGGGGCTCAGGCGACGGCTTCCGCCGCCACGGCGCAGAGGTCAGTAATATTCGTTAGGTAAAACCAGAATGCCGTCCATCTCGACGCTGGCCGCTTTGGGCAGTGCGGCAACGCCGATGGCGGCGCGGGCCGGATAGGGTTGTTGGAAATATTCGGCCATGATTTCGTTAACGATAGGGAAATCGCTCAGGTCGGTCAGAAACACGTTCAGTTTGACGATGTCGTTCAAATTGCCGCCGGCGGCCTCGGCGACGGCTTGCAGATTGTCGAATACCCGGCGAATTTGCCGGCCGATGTCGCCGTCGACGATCTGCATGGTTTGCGGGTCCAGCGGAATTTGGCCGGACAAATAAACGGTATTGTCGACTTTGACGGCTTGAGAATAGGTGCCGATCGCCTGCGGCGCCAGCGGCGTAGAGATGATTTCCTTGCTCATGTTATGCCTTGATGCGGGTGATTTTTAAAACGATGGACAGCTTTTTCAATTTGCGGATGATGTTGGCCAGATGCACCCGGTCGCGTACCGCCAGCACCAGCAGGTCTACCGAGACTCTATCGTCCTGGCTGACGACGTTGATGTTTTCTATGTTCGAGTCCATGCTGGAAATGGTCGAGGCAATCGTGGCCAGCGAGCCGCGTTGGTTCAGCAATTCGATCCGGATTTCGGCCGGGAATTCGCCGCTTGCTTCCGGGCTCCATTCCACATCCAGCCAGGTGGTCTGCTTTTTGCGGACTTCGTTGCTGTTGCGGCATTCGTGGTGGTGAACCACGATGCCTTTGCCGGGGTTGAAAAAACCGATGATCGGATCGCCCGGAATCGGCCGGCAGCATTTGGCCAGACTGACGACAATACCCTCGGTGCCCTTGATAATCAGCGGCGTTTTCGCGTGCGGTTCGTGGTCGTCCAGCTTGACCGCGGCGTTGATGTCGGTTTGGCTGATGCGTTTGGCAACCAGGAACGGCATGCGGTTACCCAGACCGATGTCTTCCAGCAATTCGTTCAGCGAGTGCTTCTTCAATACTTGCAGCACTTGCAGAATCCGGGTGTTGTCTACGCTTTCCAATTGGATGCCCAGGCTGTTGAGTTCTTTTTCCAGCAGCCGCCGGCCCAAGTTGATGGCTTCCTGCTGGTTGAAGTTCTTCAAATAGGCGCGGATGCAACTGCGGGCCTTGGCGGTGATCACGTAGTTCAGCCACAACGGATTGGGCCGGGCCCACGTCGCGGTAATCACTTCGACCGTCATGCCGTTTTCCAATTTGGTTTGCAGCGGCACCAGTTTTTTGTCGATCCGGGCCGAGATGCAGGCATTGCCGACGTCGGTATGCACCATGTAAGCAAAATCGACCACGGTGGCGCCGCGCGGCAGCTTGATGATCTTGCCTTTCGGCGTGAACACGAACACTTCCTGCGGGAACAGGTCGACCTTCAGGTTATCGATGAATTCGAGCGAATCGCCGGCCGACTTCTGGATTTCCAACAGGTCGCGCAGCCATTCGTTGGCTCGGGCCTGTATGGTTTCGCTTTTGTCGTTGTCGGACTTGTACAGCCAATGCGCAGCGATGCCGGATTCCGACAAGCGGTGCATTTCGTGGGTGCGGATCTGAATCTCGATCGGCACGCCGTAAGGACCGATCAGAATCGTGTGCAGCGATTGGTAGCCGTTGGCTTTGGGCAGGGCGATATAGTCCTTGAACCGGCCGGGTACCGGTTTGTAGAGATTGTGTACGCAACCCAGGGCGCGGTAGCAGTCGTCGACTTGCGAGCAATAAATGCGGAACGCATAGACGTCGAACACGTCGGTAAACGATATGCGCTTGTTCAGCATTTTCTGGTAAATGCTGGCGATGTTTTTTTCGCGTCCGGCGACGGTGCCGTCCAGCCCCGATTCTTTTAACCGGTTTTGAATGGCGTTCTGGATCGTGTCGATGATTTCCTTGCGGTTGCCGCGCGATTTTTTCACGGCATTGCTAATCGCGGCGTAACGGTTCGGGTACAGGGCCTTGAAACCTAGCGACTCGAGCTGGTGGCGAACGTCGTTCATGCCTAACCGGTTGGCGATCGGCGCGTAGATTTCCAGCGTTTCCTTGGCGATCCGGCGCTTTTTATCCAGAGGCATATTGCCCATGGTTTGCATGTTGTGCAGCCGGTCGGCCAGTTTGACGACGATGACGCGTAAGTCTTGCGCCATAGCCAGAAACATCTTTCTGACGTTTTCCGCTTGCGCCTCGGCGCGGGAGCGGCTGTCGATCTTGGAGAGTTTGGTCACGCCGTCGACCAAATCGGCAACCTCGGCGCCGAATTGCTCCGCGAGTTGATCCTTGGTGATGGGGGTATCTTCGATCACGTCGTGCAGAATGGCTGCCATGATGCCGTGGGCATCCATGTGCATGCCGGCCAACGTGATCGCTACCGAAACCGGATGGCAGATATAGGCTTCGCCGCTACGGCGGAATTGGCCGGAGTGGGCGGCCGCGCCGAAGTGGTAGGCGCGGACTACGGCGCTGATTTGGTCTTGGTCGAGATAGCTGCGCAGGATGTCGCAGAGCTGGTGCAGCAGTTTTTCTTCCGGGTGCTCTATGGACGGAAGGGTTGGCGTCGGCTTGGCAGCTATCTCGGGCATACCGCTTAAAGTTCCAGGTGGGTTTCCGACACGTAGCTGGAGCGGTGCAGGCGGTCGACGTTTTCCTCGGTGACGAAGCCCGCGGCGATTTCGCGCAACGCGACGACGGTATCTTTATCCTTGCCACGCGGCACGAATTCGTCCGCGCCTTTTTCCAACTGGCGGGCCCTTTTGCTGGCCAGCAACACCAGTTTGAAACGGTTTTCTACATTTTCTAAGCAATCTTCGACAGTCACGCGTGCCATGATTAAACCTTGGTCGAGTTTATGGGATTGGATGCTTGTAAAACCGCTAGGGCTTCAAGCGGAGAGGGCTGAATTATAAGACAAAAGCAAGTCTTAAGCCAGATACGGAAAGGCAGCGCGGCAAGGCAGGGTGGCGGACAATAAAAAGCCCGCTCAGCGCGGGCCCGTCCTGTTTGTTGTAATTATTATTGTTATTGTATTGGACGCCTGCCTTATGGCAGGTTAGTCAAGCAGTTACTATTTATTATTATAATTGTCAGCCTTTTTTACAGGCCGCTTCCCTCCCCCTCAAAGATACAACCCTGCCGGGTTGAATGCACTCCGTAAAAGGTGGGCGAAGTGTATTTTAAAAAAATCCGGGTGTCCAACAAAAAAACGCCAGTTTCGCGGAGAAATAGTTTCGCCTCGAAATTGATTATTTTAAACAGAGACTTAGCAAAAATTAGCTAACTCTAATAGTGCGTTTAGCGTTCGGCTCGCCGGGTTTCTTCCTCGCTGAGGAAGAAATTCAAGCGTTCGTTGAGGATGGCTTGCAATTGGAAGCTGAGGTCGGGTTGCTGTTTGGCCAGCCTGATTTGCATAATTGCCGATTCGGTGTCGCCGCTAGCGTAGTAGTATTCGGCCGTGTAGCGGTGAGATTCCCCGGGCTGTTTTAGGTCGGCGAAAATTTGCGCGAGCAGCTCGTAGTAAAACGGTTGGTCTTTCTGGCCGTCGGACAGGCTTTGCAGAATCTGTTTGGCTCGCTCGGCTCGGCCGCCTTTCAATAGGCTGCGGGTATACTCGATTTTCAACGCGTCGTTGTTCGGAAAACGGCCGAGGGCGGATTCGTAAAGCTTGCCGGCTTTTTCGTAATCGTGGCTTTCGTTCGCGGTACGGGCCAGCGCGGCAATGTACTGGGGTTGGTTGGGGTATTGTTCGGCCAACTGTTGGAATATATGGCCGGCCGCCGCGAATTGCAGATTTTGTAATTGCACCAAACCCATGCCGTAACGGGCGACGGCGCGTTGTTCGCTGGTGCCTTGCATTTCCAGCGTGGCGAAATGCTGCATGGCCGCCTTGGTGTCCTTGGCCGTTACCACAGCCAATTTGGCTTTGGCCAATTGGTAGGCCAGCGAATCCGGATATTGCCGGTAGGGATAAATTTCGGCACGGCCGCGGGTGTCGGCGACCCGGTTTTCCGACACCGGGTGGGTTCTTAAGAATTCCGGGACGCCCTTGCCGTAATAGCGGGTCGACTGTTGCAGTTTTTCGAAGAAGGCCGGCATCGCTCGCGGGTCGAAATTGGCTTCGGCCAGCGTTTGCATGCCGACCCGGTCGGCTTCTTTCTCGTGGTCGCGGGTAAAGTCGATTTGAAACTGAATGTTGCCGGCCTGGATTGCCATTAGTGCCGCTTGACCCATGTTCGGCGACTGGGTGCCGATCAGGATCGCGGCCAGCGTCGCGGCAACGGTCGGTATCGACAGTTTGCTGGCCTTCTCAATGGAACGGTACAGGTGGCGCTGGGTGACGTGGGCGATCTCGTGCGCCATGACCGATGCCAGCTCGCTTTCCGCTTCGGTCAGTAGAATCAAGCCCGAATTGACGCCGATGTAGCCGCCGGGGCCGGCGAAGGCGTTGATATTCTGGTCCATCACGACGAAGAAATGAAACGGATTCGACGGCGTATCGCTATGCGACGCCAGTTGCCGGCCTATGTTTTCGATGTATTGTTGGATTTCGACGTCCTGGTTGATTTCCGCTTGCCGGTGCAGGTTGCGGAAGAAGGCTTCGCCGAATTCCTTTTCCTGCAGCGGCGAAATGATGGCACCGGCGGAATCACCCATATCCGGCAACTGGATTTTTTCGATTTCCACTGCCTGAGGCGGCGGGCAAAACAGGCTCAAGCCAAGGGCGAGCAAGTAGGGTATTGATCTCATGGCGGGTCGGACCGGGGGCATCGAATTTGGTTCCATCGCGAAAGGCTCAGCGGCAAAACAGGCAAGATTGGCGGGCGCGTATTAAAATGCAGCTATCTGTTTGCAAAGACACTATTCTACAGTGCGATGAAATATGCCGTTCAAGTTAATGCCGGCCCTTGCTCCGGCAACGCCGGCCTGACTGCCTACCGCTTTATTGTGGCGGCGCTCGACTCCGGCCACGATGTGGTACGCGTGTTTTTCTACAAGGACGGCGTTTACCATGCTTTCCGCTACGCCAGTCCGCCGGAGGACGAAATCCAGCTCGGCAGGCTATGGACCGAACTGGCACTGGAACGAGGCGTCGATTTGGCAGTTTGCATCTCGGCGGCCCAGCGCCGCGGCTTGCTATGCGCGGACGAGGCGCGCAGGCAGGGCAAACGGGACGACGATTTGGCGGCCGGGTTTCGGATCGCCGGTTTGGGGCAGTGGCTGGAAGCAACGTTACTGGCCGACCGTTGTCTGGTATTCGCGTGAGGCGGCCATGAATTCGTTTTTGTTCGTAATGCGCCGGCCGCCCCATAGCGGGGTGCGCTTGGCGGAATCGTTGGATGCTTTGCTGACGGCGGCAGCGTTCGATCAGCGGGTGGCGGTACTGTGGTTGGACGACGGCGTCTTGCAGTTGCTGGCGCAGCAGCAGCCGGAAAGTTTGGCGTTGAAAGATACCTCGGCTATTTTTACGGCGTTGGAGCTTTATGAAGTCACCGAGCTCTATCTGGAGCGAGAGTCGTTGCAGGAGCGGGGGCTTGTCCCAGAGGATTTAATCCTGCCGGTGCGCTTGATCGGCCGTCGCGAAATTAACGCTTTGATCGGCGGGTTTGCCACGGCGGTTCCCGATTGACATCCCGGCGTTACAACCGGCCGCCGCGGCATCGGCTAGAATTGCCGTTTAAAATTCCAATTCATATATGAGGATCGAGCAGGCCATGGCGGATGAAATTGAAGAAAAACGGCGTTATTTCCGGGTTAACGACACCATCAACCTGTTGCACAAGGTGATCGACAAGAAGAATTTCCACGCCGCCAGCCATGTCTGCAACGACGTATTGAGCAATTGTTCCTTAGCCTCGGCGCTGGATGTATTGGCCCAGGAAGCCCGGATGCTGGGGCCGCGCTTGGAGCGGCGCGATCCGGAAATGTTCGAGTATCTGAAGATTCTCGACACCAAAATCAATTTGATTGCGCAAGCGCTCAATGCCCAAACCGATAGTTTTTCCGAGCACGATACCCGCGAAGTCAGCCTGAGTGCGACCGGTCTGGCCTTCAGTAACGAAGAACCGATAGCGGTCGGCGAAATCCTCGAACTGCGCATGCTGCTGACATCGTGTATGGCGGTCATCGTCGCTTACGCCAGAGTAGTGCAGTGCAAGGACATTTCCCAGGACAATCCGCTGCGGCCGTTCGCGATTTGCGTGGAATATATCAACCTGACTGAAGATAACAGGGAGCTGTTGATCAAGCATGTCATCAAAAAACAGTTGCAGCAATTGCGCGACAAAAACGAATCCTGAGCTTGGCGGCTGATGTCCAAAACCGTTAGCGGTGCCGCGGACGGTGTAATGCCGTTGGCACCTAAACTGAAGCAGCTGATTGGCTTGTTGGGCGACGGCCGCTTCCATTCCGGTACTGAGTTGGCGCAATCCCTGGGGATCAGCCGGTCGGCGGTGTGGAAATACCAACAGGCGCTGGCCGACGCTGGTGTCGAATTACTCGCCGTCTCCGGCAAAGGCTATCGCCTGAGCCATCCGTTGCAACTATTGCAGGAGCAGGAGATTCTGGAGCATTTGTCGAACCGGGCTGCCGCCTTGCTCGGACGCATCGAGATCCACGACCGTATCCACTCGACCAATAGCCATTTGCTGGAAATCGCCCGCAGTTCGAGCGATAGCGGCGTGGTTTGCCTGGCGGAGCAGCAGACTGGCGGGCGCGGCCGGCGCGGCCGGCAATGGGTTTCGCCGTTCGGCCATAACGTGTACCTGTCGATACTGTGGCGGTTTCAGAGCGGGCCGGCGGGCTTGAACGGTCTAAGCCTGGCAATGGGCGTGGCGGTGGTGCGGGCGTTGCGGACGTTGGGGATCGCAGAAGTCGGCCTGAAATGGCCTAACGACATTTATTGGCGCCAGCGTAAATTGGCCGGCATATTGATAGAAGTCGGCGGCGAAAGCGGCGGGCCTTGCCACGCCGTAATGGGCTTGGGATTGAACGTGTTCTTACCCAGCCGGCATGCGGCGGCGATCGACCAAGCCTGGGTGGATTTGCAGGCTATCCTGGCTGACGACGCCCACGCTTTGCGCAACCGCTTGGCCGCAGAATTGCTTAACCACTTGTTGCCGGCACTGGCCGAATTCGAATCGCGCACGCTGGCGCATTTTTTGGACGAATGGCGCAGTTACGACTGTATGCTGCACCGGCCGGCCAGCGTATTTCTCGGAGAGCAGCGTTTCGACGGCGAAGTGGCCGGCGTCGACGCCCAAGGCTTGCTGCTATTACGCCAGGCCAACGGCAAGATCCGGGCCTTCGCCTCCGGCGAAGTCAGTCTCAGGCCATCATGATTTTGTTGGTGGATATCGGCAATTCCTATCTAAAGTGGACCGTCGCCGAGCGAGGTGGGATCGCCGAGACCCGCTATCTGGACTACCGCGCGGCGAATTTCGCGGCTGGCTTAACCGAGGTTTGGGCCGGCCTGGCCGAACCCGAGGCCATCGGGCTCGCGGCTGTCGCCGCTCCCGAAGTCGTGGAGGATGTGCTTAAGCTCGGGCGCAAACTGTGGCCGGATGCGAACTGGCTGCGGCCGGTCTCCGCACGGAACGCCTTCGGCGTCGCCAGCGCCTATCGCAAACCCGAAAAATTGGGCGTCGACCGCTGGTTGGCCATGATAGGCGCCCGACACGCCTATCCCGGCGCCAATTGTATTGTCGATTGCGGGACGGCCATTACCGTCGATTTCGTTTCCGCCGACGGACGCCACCAAGGCGGTCTGATTTGCCCCGGTTTGCGTTTGATGAAGCAGGCATTGGCAGCCAATACCCATGCCTTGCCGATTGCAGCCGGCGCCGGAGAGGTTGGTTTGGCGGCGGATACCGACGCGGCGATCGATTCCGGCGTACTGTGGGCGGCGGCTGGATTGGTCGAAACCGCGTTGCGCCGCCAAAACCAGCATTACCGCTTGGTTTTGACCGGGGGCGACGCAGCCTCATTGGCGCAACAACTGGCGGGAGATAAGGTGCTGGATTCGCAACTGGTATTCAAGGGCTTGTTGCATTATTGCATTGCAGCGGAGTATGGCGGATGAAGCCGGTTTTTTTGCTGTTGTGTCTGGCCAATGTGCTGTTTTTTTTCTGGCAGTTCCATTTTGGTGCGTTGACGCCGGCGACCGATAGGTCGTCTGGATTGCCGCCGATTTTATTGGTCGAAGAGCGCGATGCGGCGCGGCGCGGCGCGGCAATTTCACAGGTTTTGGACCGCAATACAGCCGCATTGCAACGGCTGGCAGCGCCGGATCTTCTGTTGCCGTCCCAACCGCAACGGTTGGCGGGTGTTACCGGAGCCGCCGAGAAAAAGCCGCTGCGGCCGGCTGCCGTCAAGCACGAGCCGGTTCGAATCAATTGTTACGAAGCCGGGCCGTTCGCCGACGACGCCGAATTGCAGCGTTGGTTGAAAGGCAAACCGCTGGTGTCCGCACAGTCTTTTTATCGGGAAACCGCAGTTCCTGCAGATTATCAAGTCTACTATCCGGCGGCCAAGGACGCGGAACAAAGCCGGATTAACAAAATGATGTTGCAGGCGAAAGGGATTGCCGACATCTGGATGGTTCCGGAAGGCGAGCTGAAAGGCGCACTATCTTTGGGCGTTTTTGTCGAGAAGGACAGGGCGCTGTCATTTCGAGAGCAGCTTGCGGCACGCGGCATCCGCGCCGAGCTCAGGCAGCGCAGCAAAACTCGGCAGGCTTTATTCGTCCGTTTCGGCGCCTCCCGAGCCATGGCCGGCGGCGTGGCGCAGCAGCGGGTACCGACAGCGGATTGCGATTAGCGCCAAAATAGCGCAGCCGAGACGTTAACCACTCAATTTACAGGGAAAAGTGTCGGCTAATTTTACATTCGCTTCAATCCGGCAAACTTAATCCGTTGAAATCTATGCTTGAATTTTTTTGGCATATTTCTTGTATAATTAACTTTGGATGAAGGCTGCGGCTTTCATCCTCGGTTCGGCGGCGGTTAGTTGGGAAAAATCTCCAAGTCCGGACTAGGTGGCCATATGGATGGCCGTTTGTTAACGTTAATTAATGGGGAATATCCATGAAAACGCTTTTATCTTTAAGACTATGGCTTGCTGTATGCCTGTTTGCAGTTTCGACTGTAAGTTCGGCAGGTATTATTTGGGAATCGACTGATGGGGACAGCAACTTTTTGTCCGTGAGTTTTTCATCTCCGTTCCCCAGTGGTGATACCTTCGGTATCTTCGCAGCAAATGCCGATCTAAGCATTGCTTCTCCGTTGTACTCTTTTACCGGAGTCGGTAGCTATTCTCCAACCGGCGCGTTCAAATTCGGTTTGTGGACTGGCGGTGCGTGGGTTAGCGAAGATGCAAACTATGGCTTTAGCGGCAATACTTATTTGCTGTCTTTTACCAAAGCGGGTTTGACCAATACCTTGAGTTTGCTGTACGGCTTCGATATCAAGCCAGCTGCTGACCAAAGCGGTGGTTCTGTAGTACCTCTTCCCGCCTCTATCTGGTTCATGACAAGCGCTTTGTTGGGTTTCCTCTACACCGGACGCCGGAAAACGCTGGTCCAAGCTTAAGCTCCGGTTTAAGCCTTTCCAGAGCCGGACGAGGCGCGCCTCGCCGGCTTTTTTTATGCCCGCCGAAAATCCCGCCGCGGCAATGCTCGCGCATCTAGGTCGCAATATCTCATCGTATTCTGCCCGCTTGGCCTAGCCGCCGCTGACCATCAGGTTGCGAGCTTGTTCCTTCAACGCTATCGCCTGTCGCAATAGTCCGATCCTGCCCGGATAAAACCGGTTGCCGGCCATCGTCTCCAGATTCAACGCCTGCTGTAACTTTTCCAAAGCTTCCGGATAGGGATTGATTACTGCTTGCTGCAACACTTCCACCGCGTCCTGAGTATCGGCTATTGCCAGTTTCAGCGATTTCAAGCTTGGCTCGCCGTTCTGTTCCATCGCTTTTTTGTCCAACAGATTGGAGCTGCGGATATTTTCCAACACGTTGATCGAGCGTAAAAACAATGCCACGGCAATGACTTGCGACGAATCCAGTTTGCCCTGCCGATTCGCTTTACTGGAGGTAAACGCGCCGGGCGAGCTGTTGAAGGCGTCGGAACTGTAGTAGGCGACGCTTTCCTCCAGCGTCGTCACGCTGTTGTTATGGAAGAACGGCGCCGTGTCGGCCGCCTCGACCAGTGACGGGGTATTGAAACGGTTCAAACCGTGGTGTCCGGCCGGCCGCGAGCTGGTACCGCTCGGCGCGACGCTGCCGTCGCTAAAACAGATTTCGTCGTAATTCGGGCCGCAATCGTTTTGCTGGAGCTGGCCGAAGCCGCCGTCGTAAGCCAGGGTCGGATCGGCCAAATGGTGCAACTGGTGGCGCATTCTTTCGACGCCGGTATCGCGGGTCGGATTGGCGTTGGTAGTGGAACTGATGCCGCCGGCGTTGAAGTGGCAACCGTTACAGTTGGCCGTGGCGCCGAAAACCACCGAACCGTCCGCGGCTTTCGGATTGTTTTTGGTGTTGAATAATAACAAGCCGTTCTGCACCAGCGGCGATTTGAAATACATATTGGCCAGATTCAATTCGCTGCTGCGCCCCAAGGACAACATATACGCTTCCAAGGCGTCGAGTTCGTCTTCGGTTGGCAACCTGAAATCTATGTTCTCGGCCCGGATCAGCGTTTTCGGCATGTGCTGTTTGATCGCGCCCTTGGCGAAGTCGCGCAACGAACCGCCGTCCGGCGCGCCGTCGCCAGACCAGCCGATGGCTTGGGTATGGGTGCCGGACTGTTGGGCTTCGGGATCGTGGCTGTTGAAATAGGCTTCGTCCTGGGTAAATTCGCCGTTACCGTAGCCCGGATTGACCGCGCGTTCGAAGGTCAGCGTGTTGGCCAGACCCAGCAAGTGCGAGGCGCTGCGCATCACCGGCGGCCGGTCGAAGCCATCGGCGTTAGCGACGAACAACGCGAACTGGCGCAGCAGCGCCGGTTTTTCCAAATCGGCCAGTTCCGGCCGGGTTTCGGCGACGAACAGCGGGTCGCTCTTCGGCAGTTTGGCGATGTAATTCGGATCGATAGTGTGGTTGTTGTCGGGGCGGTGGCAGGTGGCGCAGGTGCGGCCGTTACCGCCAAAGGTCTCTTCGGTAAAAATCTTCTGGCCGCGGGCGATCAACTGCGCCAATTGCGGGCCGCGGCCGAAATTGCCGGCTTGGGCGGTCTTGGGTAACAGGAATTCGAACGGCGCGCGCTCAGGCGCGGATACGCCACCAGCCGCGGCCAGCATCGCGCCCGGCCAGTCGTGTTCGGTGAAATACAGGCGTTGCAGTAGGCTAGGCGAGCCGAACAACAGGCCGCCGTTGTCGGGCGAGGTTCCGGCTTGGACGATTGCGGCAGCGTCCAGCGTAAATCCGCGCATTTGCTGCGGATCGAGCTGCACGGCCAAGCGGTGTCCGTCAGCGGTAGGCTCTAGTTGCCCGATCCGCAGCCGTTGCCGGGATGGGCGATGGTTGTCCAGCAGCCAGAGTTCGTATTGGCCTGTTGCCGGTAAATCGGACACTGCCGCCTGCAAGCGACCGGTACGCAGATTGAGTTGGAGCCGGCCGGCGGCCGGACTGAAGCGTGCGGACAGCGCTTTGGAATAGCTCAAGCCAAGTTGCAGCGTATCCGGGCTGGCGGATTGCTCGTGAGCGTTTTTCCAACGTTGGTACAACTGGGTTAACGCTGCGGGGTCGCCGTGGCCGGTAAACGGCGGATCCGGCTGCGGCGCCAAGATAAATCCAATGCCGAGCGCGGCCGCGAAGGCCAGCACACGCTTATAGGGTAATTTCATGCTTATTCCACTATCGATCTGACAAAGCCGCTGCACCCAAGGGGAGAAACAATCGCCGCAAGCGCCTTACTGGGGCGTTGCCGCAAAATTCCGAGCCGGGGCGAGCAGTCGGTAAGCCGGGTCAGCAATAGCCATGCCCGCTTTGGACAACATCCTTTCAAATCAATATTTTGAATTTAATAGACCGACTCGTCGGCCTGGCGCCGGCTAAGAAGGGGCTTTGGCTTTGAAAACCGACTCGGCGTGCAATTTCGCCGGATTGGCTGCGGCCGAAAACGCACGGCCGGGCCGGGTTCGGCACCAGGCTGCCCGATTTCCGCCGGCCGCTTTCAGTTGGGACGGTGCCATGTGGCTTGGCCGAAAAACCGAAACGGCGGCTAATTGCAAACTGCGGGATATGCCGCAGCGACAGGTGAAATCACACAAATTGTGTGTTTATTGTCCGGCGGCGATCGGTTTCGTTGGCGCGGCGCCAATAGCGCCAGATGCGCTATTGCGTAAAGTATCCTATATAAAACAATCATATAGAGCTAGAAAATTTTTAGTTTCGACGCCGTTCGCGCCGCCTTCGTATCGGCCATTATCGAATCGAACAATAAAACGGCAGCCGGTTTAGACGCAATCCGGCCTAAGCCGGCAATGTTCTATAAAGCATTGAAATATTTTGGCTTTATTCCGCGTTTGCCGGTTTTATTGTTGCGGCCCGAACAGGGTCAAAACTGCGGCAAAACCCGCAATTTTTGGTTGGTTTATTGCAAGTTATTGAATTAAAAACAAAAAAAATAGGTATGAATTGTGCTTAAAGGGCTGTGTGATAGATGGAAACGATATCACTGTCGGGAAAAAGCCAAACCTGCCGTGAGGAGGATGCGGAAATTCAGGGGTCTCGCACGGAGACGGCCTGACTGCCCCGGAACAGGCAACTTGCATTTACTTAATTTGAATCACGTATCGAGGCATCCAAATGTTAGGCATCAATCAACACAGCTTACGCCAAGCCATTCTTGCCGTACTCGGCGCCGGCGCCATGGCCGCATATTCCGGGCAGGCGGCCGCTATCAGTCCTGCTAGTTTGGGCGTTATCGGCGCCGGCGATAGTGCGACGGTTTCCGGCAATGCGCCGAAACGCGCTTGGGCCGATTACGGTACCGGGTCTAACTACGGTTGGACCCATACGGCGCAGTTCCGGATTTTTCAGGTCGGCGATTCGACCGACCTGGCTGCCGGCACGCGGTTCGACCTCACCGTCAATCTGAAGCAAAACGGCGGCGCGTCGCCGATGAATTTTCCGGGTTTTTCGATCTGGACCAGCGGCTCGGCGCCGATGGTTACCGGGGCCGCCACCGGCGGCGGTTATGGCCATGCATGGAGCCAGGTCCGCGGCCCGTCCGACGGCGGTGTGGCCGGGCATGATAAAGAGGTTGGCGTCAATCCGAGCTTGGGCAGTAACGGCTGGATGAATTCCAACGGCGGTACGCTGGTCAGCGGCCATGACGGCTGGATCGGTTATGCCAACGCCGGATACTCCTTTACCAACGGCGACGGCGACAAGGTGCAAGGTTTATTCGCCGGCGCGAGCAATCCGGGAAACGTCGGCCAATACGGCGGCGGCGCTAGCGATCCGCTGAACGGTACCGCATTGGCCAACGTCAACCAAAACTCGCCCTACGTCTACACCGGTTTCGCCAGCTTGAGTGCCGGCGAAGCGATGCTGACGCTGCAGGGCTTGAAGGCAGGTTACTACTTGATCGGCTGGGCCGGAAGCTGCCCGGACGACAACGCCAACGGCCAGAATTGCGGTACGGCCGCCGGCCAGGCATACCGGTTGACCATTAACAACACCGGCGTCAGCGCTGTTCCGCTGCCGGGGGCTGTGTGGCTGTTCGGCTCGGCATTGTTCGGTTTTACCGCGCTCGGCCGCAAGAAGCCGCTTGCCGTTTGAAGCGGCACGGCCAGCATCCGGGCCTTTTCGCGCAATAGACCGGCAGTGCCGATCGCGCGGAAACCGGCCCGGCTCGCGGCCGTTTCCACTCTAACAAGTCGCCGGCTTTAGGGATTTCCGTCTTTGCCGCCGGCGCCAATTCTTAAGTTTCGGCCGAACGGGTCAATCTGTGACGCGCAACCGTTCGGCCCATCTCCGATCCCGCGGACCGTCTCTTGCTGTTGCGGTGCGGCGGGTATGCGGGGTTTGCGAGGCAGGCATGCATCTTTTTTCGAAAATCCATTTTTTATTGATTGCCGCAGTAGCGGCGATGCCGGTGTCGGCCCACGGGCCGGTGCCGGTCTCGTTGCAAGGAGTACCGGTGCCGCCGGTGCCGGGATTGCTGGACGGCTCGAATCCGATTGTAGTGAATAAATCGGCGGCGATTGCGTTAGGCAAGGCCTTGTTTTGGGATACCAACGTCGGTAGCGACGGGATGGCCTGCGGTTCGTGCCACTTTCATGCCGGTGCCGACGGCAGAGTCAAAAACCAGTTGAATCCGGGGGCGAAGAGTAGCAACGCCAGCGGCCAAACCTTCGACACGTTGGCGTCCGGTGGCGGCGGGCCCAACCATACCTTGCGTCCGGACGATTTTCCGTTGCATCGCGTCGCCGACCCGGCCGATAAATTTAGTGCGGTGACCTTTTCCACCGACGACGTCGTGGCGTCTTCCGGCACTTTCAGCGGCGAATTCAAGGGCGCTTCGCGGACCGGCGGCAATGCCGACCAATGTTCGCGTAGCGTCGATGAGGTGTTTCACGTCAATCAAACCGGTACCCGGCGAGTCGAGCCGCGCAACGCGCCAACCGTGATCAACGCCGTCTTCAACCAACGCAATTTCTGGGACGGCCGGGCTAACAACATCTTCAACGGCAGCAGTCCGTGGGGCGAGCGCGATCCGAATGCCGGAGTCTGGGTCAAGGTCAATTCGCGTTCGGTGACCAAGGAAAAACTGCATCTGGAGAACTCGTCGTTGGCTTCGTTGGCGACCGGACCCGGTTTGAGCGACACCGAGATGAGCTGCCGGAAACGGACTTGGGCCGATATCGGCCGCAAGCTGTTGGCGCGCCAAGCCTTGCAAAACCAGAAAGTCCATTACGAAGACAGCGTGCTCGGGCCTTACAGTTTGAGCAGTATCGGCAATCTGCGGCCAGGCCTGAATACCACCTATAAAAATTTGGTGATGCAGGCTTTCAATGCCAAATACTGGTCTTATAGCGGCATCGGCCCGTTCGGTGCGCCGCCGGGGCAGGCGGCTTACAATCAGATGGAAGCCAATTTCTCGATGTTCTTCGGTCTGGCTCTGCAGCTTTACCAGTCGACTTTGGTATCCGACCAGTCGCCGTTCGATCTGAGTCCGGTCGATGCCGGCCTGCGGCCGACCTGGACCAACGTCTTCGGCGCCACGCCGGCCGAGACCGATGCCAAACGCCAAGCCTTGAAGCGCGGCGGTGTCTTGTTTTTCAACAACCACTGCAATTTGTGCCACACCGGGCCGAGCTTAAGTTTGGCCGCGGTGGCGACCAATGCCGCGTTATTAAAACCGGAAGCCGGTAAATCCTTCGGCCCGGCAGCGACGCCGATTCCCTACGGCCCGAATGCGTTCGGACCCGGGAATGCGGCTTATGCCGCCGGCATGACCCAGTACGTCAATCCGATAACCCGCGACTATAACGGCGACGTGCTGCCGTTATTGATGGATTTGGGCTATGTCAACACCGGCGTCGCCGATCCCCACAACGATCCGGGGATAGGCGGTGTGGACGATTTCGGCAACCCGCTGTCGTTCAGTTCGCAATATATCCAGTACCTGCAAGACCGTCCGCAGGGTATCAAGGACAGTCTGGTCAAGAATATTCGAGCCTGCGATTTCATCACCTCGATCGCGATCAATAGCGAATTTCCGGAGCCTTATTACTTCACCGCCGTGGAAGGGGTGCAGGCGGACGGCAGCCGCGAAGGCGTGTTGCGCAACCAAAATTGTGCCGATCCGGCGACGGCCTTCATTCCGTCGCCGAGCGCGGCGCGCGACGAAGCCAATGCGGTGAATCTGGGCGTGGCGGTCAAGGCGGCCTTTAAAGTGCCGACCTTGCGCAATATCGAACTGACCGGGCCTTATATGCACAACGGCAGTATGGCGACGTTGGAGCAGGTGATCGAGTTTTACGGCCGGCAAGGCAATTTCCATAACGAGAATTTGCATTTTCAGGTCAGCACCATTTCTTCGTCGATCAATTCGCCGGCTAACCGGGCCGATCTGATCGCTTACCTGAAGGCGTTCACCGACGACCGGGTGCGCTACGAAAAAGCGCCGTTCGACCATCCGGAAGTGGTCGTACCGAACGGCCACGAAGGCAACCACGAGGCGGTGGTCGCCGGCAATCCGTTGCAAGCCGATCTGGCCAAGGACGAAGTGCTGGTGGTACCGGCGGTCGGCGCGAACGGTTCGGCAGAACCGTTGCTGCCGTTCGACCAGTTGTTGGCGCGCTGACCGGCCGCACGCCGGTTTTAACAGCGGCCCGCGCCGCGTCTGGCGACGCGGGCCTTCAGGACATCATGATCAAGTAGAGATTAAATTATGCAGAGTTCCATCAATAGCAGGGTAGCGCTGGCAATATTGGCCGGATCGAGTCTGGCTGCCGCGGAGCCGGCAGCGGCTGCGACCAGTTTCAACAGTTCCGCCGGGTTGAGTTACAGCATCGAAAGTATCGCCAATCTGACGAATCCGGGGGATTTATCCGGACTGGAAATCGTCGGCTATTTCCGCCAAATCGATGCTCCGGCCTATCCCGGCGACGAATATTCGCAAGTGCAAATCAACGGCACCGGCTCGGTAGCCGCCAACAATCCGGATTTGGCGACCGGTTCGGCTTTCAGTTACACCTTTGCCGCCAGCGGCACGCTGGCTAACGGTACGCTGGACGCCCACCATCTGGCTTGGTACGGCTTGGAATTTCGCAATAACGGCAGCGACAGTTACGCGATCAGCCTGCGCCTGGATTACCTGCTCAGCGCGGCCGTCGGCGCGGAGACTGATTCCAGCTCGGTCACTATCGATTTCTTTAACGGCGACGGGCTTTTGTGGCAAGGTTACGACCGGGTCGATACCGCGTTTAACGATTTGGACGTGGTATTGGCCGGCAGCAGCGGCCCGTTCGGTTTCGAATTGGCCGCCGGGCAAGTGGACGGCTTGTACGCCGATGTGCGGATGGATAACCATCTCGAGGCGTCGCCGGTGCCGCTGCCGGCCGCAGTCTGGTCGTTCCTGGCCGGCGTGATCGGCATGTTGGGCCTGAAAAAGCGGCGTCACGAACAGTCGGCTTGATTTTTCCCGGCTGCGGCTAGGTTCGGGCGAAGCGGGCCGCAGCCGTCACACTACCCGGTCCGGCACGGCTTGGCCGGCGAAGAAGGCCTGTAAATTGGCCAGCACCCTTTCGCCCATCGCGGTGCGGGTGGCGATTGTGGCGCTGCCCAAATGCGGCAATAAAGCCGCATTTTCCAATTCCAAAAAGCCGGGATCGAGGTGCGGCTCGCCTTCGTAAACGTCGAGGCCGGCGCCGGCGATGCGTTTTTCCCGCAACGCCCGGATCAAGGCTTTACTGTCGACCACGTCGCCGCGGGCGGTATTGATCAAATGTGCGCTGGGTTTCATCAGGTTCAAGCGGCGTTCGTCGATCAGATGGCGGGTATCGGCGCCGCCGGGACAGTGCAGCGACACGAAATCGCATTGCGGCAATAGTTCTTCGACCGTTTCGCAACGCACCGCTTGCAGGTCGGCGACGATTTCCGGGTCGGCCGGGCTGGGTTTGACATACAAAATCTTCATGCCGAAGCCGTGGTGCGCTTTGCGGGCCATGGCCTGGGCGATGCGGCCGAAGCCGATCAATCCCAGCGTCGCGCCGGTGACGTCGCTGCTCATCATATGGGTAGGGCACCAGCCTCGCCACTGGCCGGAGCGGACCAAGCGGTCGCCTTCCGCGCCGCGCCGCGCCGTCATCAACAACAAGGTCATGGCAATATCGGCGGTGCTTTCGGTCAGTACGCCGGGGGTGTTGGTCACGACCAAGCCTTGCTCGCGCGCGGCGGCGATGTCGATATGGTTGTAACCCACGCCGAAATTTCCCAGAATCCGGCAGCGTTTGTTGGCGACGTTCAGCACCTCGGCCGGCAACGCATCGCAGACGCTCGGGCAGACTGCGTCGTAATTCCGCAGGGCCGCGCGGAACTCGTCGGCGCTCTGCGGGCGGTCGTCGCTATTTAGCGTCGTGTCGAACAGTTCCTGCAGTTTGGCTTCGACAGCAGCCGGCCAGCGCCGGCTGATCAACACTTTGGGTTTGCTCATCAAAATTTCCTGTAAGGCTGCAATTCGAACCGCCAGTATAAGCCAGCCGGCGGTTAGTTTCAGGGGCGGGATTAAGGGTCTAAAGCCGGGTTCGAACGGGAAATCTCGCCGGTGGTGTGTTCGCGGTCGTAGGCTCTGATCCGTGCCGCCCGCAGACTATTGATACTGGCGATGTTCTCGTCGTGCTGTTGTAGTGCGCGCTGGCGTTGGGCTGCGGCGTATTGCTGTTTTTGCTGCTGCAGTTCCAGCGCCAGTTCGGGTTTCCGGTATTGCATTTCCAGCCGGCCGGCGGCGATATCCTGCTCGTCCAAGCGCGACTCGGCATCCACCCGGCTTTGCAATAATTCCAGGGCCCGTTGTTGGTTGGCCAACTGCCGCTCCGCCAGACGGTTGGCGTCTTCGATTTGTTGTTGGCGCAGGCTGCGTTCGGCTTCGATTCGGGCTTGTTCGCGCTCGATTCGGCTTTGCTGCGCTAGCGATTCTTGTTGGCGCAGCAAGGCTTCGGCCGTGGCGGCGAATTGTTCGGTTTTTTGGTAATCCCGGTATAGCCAGAGTCCGGCCCCCGTAACCAAGGCAGCGGCCACTGCCGCTTGCCGCGGTGCTAGTTGAAAAATTGGGCGCGGCCGGTCCGGAGGATTGGCCGAGTCGGCCGCGGCCTGCGCCATGGCCAATTTGCGGTCGTAAGCCAGGCGCCGCTGTTGGTCGGACAGGATCAGGAAAGCCTCTCTGGCCCGGGCCAAACTTGCCAGCGAAGCGTCGTCGTGGCGGCCGGTGTAGAGGCGTTCGACAGTTTTGAAGGCGCTATGGATTTGTTGCGCGGTCGCGGATTCAGGAAGGTTTAGCAATTGGTATAAAGTTTTCGCCATGGCCGGGGCCTCTCGCCTTGTCGTGAGTCGCGGCGGCGTATCGGCAGGTTTGCCGGCCGCAGCCGCCGATGGAATCATCGGTGGCTGCGACTATAGGCAACTCGGGGCTACAACGCAAATAATCGCGCGAAGCCCGGTCAGGCGATGGCGTTGCCGATACCGGTTTGGCGGCGGCGCAATAAGGCCAACGAACCGAGCAGGCAACCCAGCGAAAACCAGGCCACGCCCGCCAGCGGCAGGCCGGATAGCCTGTAGGTTTCCGACACGTCGCCAGCGATCCCGCGTTGCGGCGCCTCGTCGGCAAAGTCGCCGGTTGCCAGCCGGTAACTGGCGCCGGGAATTAAGTGCCAAGCCACGCTGCTGAGCGCGAGGTAATCGACGGTCGGCCAGTCTAACGGCTTGCATTGCTCGACCCGGACGGCATCGGCCGGGCAACGGGCGATAGCTGCCGAAAACAGAGCTGGGGTGGCGGAGTCGTTTTCTATGGCGTGGAAAGGGTCGCGAATCGGTGAGTAAAAAACTGTGGAATCCGGATCGGAGCCGGTGACGGGTTGGCCGGTCGGGCTGACTTGGGCCGGGGCAGCCAATAACGCGATTAACAGTGCTGAGTGTTTCATGACATCCTCCCTAGGCTGTTAGATAACAGTTGGTCCTCGGCTTTTCTCAGCAAAAATGGCGCCGGGGTAAAAAAGTCATTGAATAACAATCGTTTAATTGATTTTTGGCTGGGGATTGGCCAAGCTGGACCGGAGTTTTTGCCGGATTTTGGTGCGGATTCCGACCGATTTTGGTGTGTTGTGCACCGCTGCGAGCAGGAAAATGCTAGTGGCGGAGAGGGATGGTGCCGGTTTGCGAGCGGGCGGCGAAGCGGAATTCGCCGCCCGGACCGATAGCGAGGCTTATTTCGCGGTAGAGCGGTAGTATTCGATTGCCGCTGCGACGCCGCTGCCGGCTTTGATGTCGAAGCCGTGGTCCAGCATCGCCATTTCCACGCCGGCAATGGCGCCCAGCAAGGACACGTCGTTCATGTCGCCGACGTGGCCGATGCGAAATACTTTACCGGCCACTTCGCTCAAGCCGGCGCCCAACGAAATATTGTATTTGTTGTAAGCGGTGCTGATGACGTGACGGGCGTCTTTATCGGCCGGCACGACGATGGCGGTAACGGTGTCGGAAGCCCAGCCTTCTTGTGCGCACGCTTGCAAACCCCAGGCAGATACCGCGCGGCGCACGCCTTCGCCCAAGCGGTGGTGGCGAGCGTAGACGTTCTCCATGCCTTCTTCCAGCAACAATTCCAAAGCTTTACGCAAGCCGTACAGCATCGGCGTGGAAGGGGTGTAAGGGGTGTAGCCGTCCTTGTTGGAGGCGGCCATGTCTTTCAACGAAAAGAACGAACGCGGGAAATTGCTATTGTCGATTGCAGCCAAGGCTTTTTGGCTGAAGCCCAAAATCGCCAGACCGGCCGGCAACATAAAGCCTTTTTGCGAACCGGCGATGCTGGCGTCCACGCCCCATTCGTCTTGGCGGAAATCGATACTGCCGATGGCGCTGACGCCGTCGGAGAACAGCAGGGCAGGGTGGCCAGCCGCGTCCAGCGCTTTGCGCACGCCGGGAATGTCGCTGGTGACGCCGGTCGAGGTCTCGTTATGCGTCGCCAGCACGGCTTTGATTTCGTGGTTTTTGTCCTCTTTCAGGCGCGCTTCCAAATGGTCCAGCGGAATGCCTTTGCCCCATTCGACTTGGTGGATTTCGACGTCGAAGCCCAGTTTGCGCGCCGCTTCCGCCCACAAGTGGCCGAATTGGCCGAAGCGGTAAATCAACACTTTGTCGCCTTGATTCAAACAGTTGGTCATCGCCACTTCCCAGCCGGCGGTACCGGTGGCCGGGAACACGAAGCATTGGCCGGTTTCGGTGCGGAACACTTTTTTCAGGTCTTCCAGAATCGGCGCCAGCAGCTTGGGGAAGATCGGCGAGCGGTGGTCTTCCATCGGCACGTGCATCGCGCTCAGAATTTCGTGTGGGGTATTGGTTGGACCTGGAACAAAAAGGTGATTGCGACCCGCCATCTGCTTCTCCTTGGAATTTTAGAATCGTCGAAAACCGCGGGATGGTGCCATATAAGGCTGTTTTCGGCAAGTCGGATTGGCGGGTTCGGCATCGTCGTCCCCCCGCTATCGTCCCAATTCCGGCCGGTATGCAGTTAAATTGCCCTCACCGGCAGGGCTGTTAGTAAAATCCGGGCCGTACCATTGAATATTCCGGCTAAGGCCGGCCGATATTTCTCCCGCGGACAAGCCGGCGGCCTACCCAGCGGTGGGCGCCGCAACCGCAAAACGGAAGCTCGAAAATGACGATACTTTTGGTGGAAGACGATGCCGTTTTGGCGGACGGACTGGTTCATGCGCTAGCCAAAGCGGTTATCGCGTGACATGGGCGGCAACCGGCGTCGGCGCGGAAGAATTATTACAGAACCGGAGTTTCGAGCTGGCCGTGCTCGATTTGGGCCTGCCCGATATGGACGGACTGGATTGGCTGCGCAGGCTGCGCGAGCGGCGTATCCTGTTGCCCGTATTGATTTTGACCGCGCGGGACGGGATGCGAGACCGGATCGAGGGTATCCGGCAGGGCGCAGACGACTATATGGTTAAGCCGTTTGCGCTGCAGGAACTCGAAGCGAGAATCCATGCCCTGATGCGGCGCTGTTACGGGGCGTTCGGCCGCAGCGTCGCGGTGGGCCGTCTGACATTGGAAGCGCAGTTCCGGCGCATCAGCGCCGACGGCGAGCCGATCGAATTGACCGCGCGGGACTACAGGGTGTTGGAAATCCTGATGCTGCAAGCGGGTAAAGTCGTCGCCAAGGAGCGCATAGGCCGCCTGCTTTCCGCCGACGACGAAACGCAAACCGATAACGCCATCGACATCTACCTGTACCGGTTACGTAAACGCATTGGTCGCTACGGCGTGGCGATTCGCACCGTGCGCGGCCTGGGCTACCTGTTGGAGGCGGGTACGGATGAATAAGCTCAGGAGTCTGAAGCACCAACTGATATTGAGTTTGAGCCTGCCGCTGTTGTTTTTCGTCGTTGCCGATTCGGTAATGTCGTATTACGTGACGCAGCATTACGTCAATGAAACGTATGACCGTTGGCTGACCGATTCCGCCAAGTCGCTGATTCAGGAAATCCGGGTCAGGCAGGACATGGTATCGGTGGAATTGCCGTCGGTGGCGTTGGAAATGTTCAAATGGGATGAAGAGGACAAGATTCATTTCAAAATCGTTTCGGCCGACCACACTGTGTTGGCCGGCGATGCGATCGTACCGGATCCGCCTTTGCGGGTCGAAGACTGGTCCGTGCCGGCCATTTACGACGCCATCCTGAATGGGGAGCCGGTCAGGGTGGTATCGATCCGCGTTGAACTGCGGAGCGGGGCGGAACCGGTTTTCGTTTGCGTCGCCGAAACCAAAATCAAGCGCCGGACGATGATGCGCGATTTTTTGTTGGTCGATTTGGTGACGCAGTTGATGCTGGTGGGGCTGACGGGCTTTTACCTGTTGGCCGGAACCCGCCGCGGCTTGCAGCCGCTACAGGTACTGGCCGGGCAGGTTGCCCGCCGTTCGCCGCGCGATCTGAGTCCGATTTCGGATATTGAAACGTTCATCGAAGTGCGCACGCTGACGGATACCATCAACGATTTGCTGGGCCAACTGCACCAAGCCGTCGAGACGCAGAACCGTTTCATCGCCAATGCCGCGCATCAACTCAGAACGCCGCTGGCAGGCTTGAAAATCCAAGCGGAGCGGGTTTTGCGCGAACCCGGGGCGATAGCCTACGTGCCGGCCTTGGCGCAGATTCGCGACTGCGCGGACCGTTTGTCGCACCTGACTTCGCAATTGCTGGTTCTGGCAAAATCGGAACCGATCAAGGGCGGTTCCGAGTTGGAGCCGGTGGATTTGCACGCGTTGTCGCGCGAGATTTGTATGGAATGGGCGCCTTTCGCTTTACAACGGCAGATGGAACTGGCCTTCGACGGGCCGGGGCATCCGGTGTTGGTCGCCGGCGACGCTACCCTGCTGCGCGAGCTACTGGGTAATCTACTGGATAACGCCATTCGTTACGGATTCGAGCGCGGCAATGTCTCCGTCGCGTTGCAGGAGCGGCCGCAGCCGAAGCTGACCGTAGCCGACGACGGGCCGGGTATACCGGACGGCGAAATCGGTCGGGTGTTCGAGCGGTTTTACCGGCTCGGTCCGGGTACCGGCTGCGGATTGGGTTTGGCGATTGTAAAGGAAATTGCCGATCTCCACCGGGCGCGGATCGACGTAGGCCGCGGCGAGGAAGGCTGGCGCGGCACGCGGATCGAATTGGCGTTCCCGGCCCCGCCGGCAGGCGCCGCGGGCAATGCTTACACTTCGCCGGAGTGCTCTTCGAGCAAATAACCCAAACCGCGCAAGGTGCGGATGCGCGCGCCGTAAGGCTTGATGCGTTTGCGTAAACGGTGGATATTGACCTCGATGGCATTGTCGCCCAATTCGTCGTCTCCGGTCGCCAGCCGCTGGGCGATCTTCTCCTTACTGACCACACGGCCGATTTGCAGCATCAGCGATTCCAGAATGCCGTACTCCCGCGCGAACAGGATCAACGGTTCGCCGTCGGCCAGGACCCTATGTTCCAGCGTATCGAGGGTAAGCCGGCCGCAGACGATGTCCTTGCTGAAATTGCCGTAACTGCGCCGAATCAGGGCATGAATCCGGGTTTCCAGTTCGGCGAGGTCGAACGGCTTGGTCATATAATCGTCCGCGCCTTTTTTCAGCGCTTCGATGCGGTCGTCGAGCGCATCGCGCGCGGTCAAAACCAAAACCGGAACGGTGACCTGGCGGGTGCGCAAATTCCGTAACAATTTCTGGCCGTCCATGTCGGGTAAGCCCAGATCCAGCACGATCAGATCGAAATTTTTTGCCAGTAACATGCCTTCGGCATAGGTTGCGGTGGCCGCCGAGGTCACATCGTAGCAGGATTGTCTCAAGGTATGGCTCAAGCCATCCGCCAATACGGGGTCGTCTTCGACGAGTAGGATATTCATGGTTTAAACGCCCAGTGTATTAACGAACCGGCAGCAGCTACCCCACGGCCACCGGCGGTTTCCGCAAACAGCCGGTGGGCGTTCGGCAGCCGGTAAGGCCGGGCTGCCGATTTCGAGCGGGCGCCGCTGCCGTCAATTTGTTCTCGGGTCGTGGCGTTGCCAATAACGATTGGCCAGTAAAACGTCTCGAATCGGCGCATGGTCGTTGTCGTGTTTGACGACCAGGACCGGTATGGCGGAGTTCGCCATGATTTCCGTAGTCGTGCTGCCAAGCAACACGGCGGCGGCTCGGCTGTGGCCGCGGGTGCTGATCGCGATCAAGCTGGCGTCGAGCCGTTTCGCCCATTCCAGAATGCTGCGCGTCGCGTCGATACCTTCTTCGTAAATCGGGTTGACGCAGATGCCTCGGGTATCGGCGGAAACCACGAACCGGGCAAATTCAGCTTCCTCCTCGCCGCGTTTGATCGCGTCGTGCTCTTCGTAACGAATTACCGAGTCGTCAACGAACACGTGCATCGCCGAACATTCGCCGACGCCGGCAGCCCTGGCGATGGCCGCAGCCTGAGACAGGCCGGCCGCAGAAGATGCCGAGAAGTCGATAGGCACCAATATGCGGCGGAATTCCGGATTGCTGCCGTTGGGCACCATCCAAACGGAACCCTGGCCCAGCATGGCCAAACGGCGCGCCAGCGAGCGCTGGCCGCTGCGGTCGGGACGGTGTCCGAGCAGGGTGACGTCGGATTTTGCCTCGAGCGAGTGTCCTACCAAGGCATCGATCCGGTTCGGGCCGTGCAGCAATCGGTAATGAACTCGGGCTTTCGGCAATTTTGCGGCCAAGCGCTGTTGCACGGCCTCGCGCATGCGCTCGAGCAGATCGCCGGCCGCGTCTTTCGGATTGGCGACGTGGACAAAGTAAAAGGTTTTGCCGATACCAAGCTCGGCAAGGCGCTCGACGTAGCGCAGCAAGCCGGCGTCTTCGCCCCTGAGCGCCAATGCGACGCTGACGTTATCGAAATTCAGCGCTGCCGCTGCGGGGGTGGCGAGTTTCGCCGCCGGTTCGATTGGCTCAGCCGCCTTATGGGCTGCCGCGGGCGTGTCGCAGAAACGGCGCGCCGCAAAATAGATTACCAGCGCGGCCAGAACCCCGGTTAGAAAGTCGGTGGCTGGCACCATCACCGCGGTAAACACCATCAGGACGGCGTGGAAACGGTTATGGCCGAACACCTCTTTGATTTCGGAAACCTTGATCATGTTCGAGGCGACCCACAACAAAATGCCGCCGATACAGGCCATCGGCACCAGTTCCAAATAACCGGCAATGTAATATGCCAATGTCAGTTTAAACAAGCCTTTGAAGTAGCCGGCCAGCGGCGTGACCGCGCCCGCCTTAATGCTGGTCGCGGTGCGGGCCAGAGCGCCGGTACATGGAAAGCCGTTTACCATCGGCGTAATAATCTGCACCAGCCCCTGGCCCCAGAACTCCTTGTCCGGATTGAACGGCGTTTTGCGGTTCCCGGCCAGACGGTCGGCCATCGACGAGCATAACAGGCTTTCGACGGCGGAAACGAACACGATAGCGGCGACGAAGTAGGCAATGTCGGCGACGACGCCGGCGGTGATGTCGGGCATGGCCGGCGGCGTAAAAACGAAGAAATTATTCGGAATCGAGCCGTAAATGTCACGGACCAAAATCACGCCCTTGTCTGCCAGTACCGTAGCGGCCAGCGCTGTGGAAATGCCGATTGCGATCAGCGGCGCGGGGATGAAGATGGATATGCGCAGCAAGCCCTTGGTCAGGATAAAAGTCATCAGGCCCAGCATGACCGACCACAGGTTGATTTTGTCGAGATTGGAAAAGGCTTGCGTCAGGTTGTGCAGCATGCCGCCTTTGATATCTTCGTCCTCTCCCAGCAGTTCGTTGAAACTCTCGATCCCCAGGATGGATTCCAGGTTGGTCAAGGCAATCGCCGTGGCGATGCCGACCGTAAAACCGACGATGATCGAATTGGGTACCAGCTTGGCGTAGCGGCCGAGTCCGAATAAACCCATCAACATCAAGATCACGCCGGCTATCGCCGATACGAGTACCAGGAAGCCGTGCGCTTCGACGAAGCTGCCGCCGTTGGCTTCGCCGTATTTCTGCATCAGTCCGGCGATGATGGGGATGAAGGCTGCGGTCGGTCCGTAGACCTGATATTTGGAGCCGCCCCAGGTTCGGCCGATGATGCAGGCCAATGCACCGGCAATAATCCCTTGCTCGGGCCGCAGCCCCATGGCCATGGCGAAGCCCATCGCCATTGGAATTGCCGTCAGCGCGACGACCAAACCCGCACTCAGGTCGCGATAGGTGGTTTTTAGCCAGGTCTCGCGCGTTAGGTCTTCGAATCGGTCATCCCAGAAGGTGTTGAAGCTTTTCAGCCGTTGCAACAGAGTGGCCGAACGCTCTGGAGCCGAATGGGCGAGCTGGTCCGGGTCGCTGGCGGCGGCCGGTCGGTAACGGTTTTTTTCGATTGAATTCATGGTTAGCTCTCAGGGATTCACGCAGGGTAAGCGGTAGCGGCGGTTAAAATCTCGACTTCGGTGATTTTCAATTTGCTCTTCCGGATAAACGGAATCGGGTCGAAGCTGTCCTTCCGGTGCAGAGCCAGCCGGTAATGTTTCGGAATAACCGCCTCGTCGATCTAGTTCCCCGCCAAAAAGTTATTGAAGGCGGCTTGGTTCCAACCGGTAAACAAATCGGTTCTGATCGATACCTCTTTATCCGCATGCCTGCGCAGCATGGCGCGATAGGCATTGACGTAGTCGCGGCTGCGCAGGCCGCGGATGGTTTCTATCTTGGAGAAAAACAACAAATCGGAGATCGAATCGGGTAACGACATGCAATAAGTTAAAACGATGTCGAGCGGACGGTTTTCGGAATGGGAAATAACATGTTCGACCAATTGCAGAGACGGCTCCGAAAAATCGGTCGGTACTAATACGGTTTTTTTCATGGCAGCCACTTACCGGGTTGTTGGGTGGCATCGATTCTAGCCACCGCAACTTTCACCCGGCTTACATGAAACTTACATCAACCTTTCGTCCGGATTCCATTTCGCCAATCCGGGCGCGGCTGGTTGCGAATCTCTGCCGGATCGGCGAATTTTTTCGTACTTTAACGACATTGAGCCGGTCGCCCGCGCCGGCATGGAAGCCGCGTCGGCTTGGCCTGCCGCTAACCGCGCCACCGCTTGCCGCGGTTGCCGGAATTGTGCTGTAAACGCCCGTAAGCGTTGACTTTACTCACCCCGAAAGTAAAATGGCTGGCTATTTTTAGCCAAGAAGCGACTGCCGATTCAGCGGTCCGCTCTCAGACCTTAGGAAAACTATTCATGAGCCACACCCTCTACCAAGCCAATGCCCAACGGGTACAACGTTGCGAACTGGCAGTGCCGGGTTCCAACCCGGATATGTTCGAAAAAGCCCTGAAAAGCGGTGTGGACTACATCTTTTTGGATTTGGAAGACGCGGTTGCGCCGGACGACAAATTGCAAGCGCGCAAAAACGTGATCCAAGCCATCAACGACCTGGATTGGGAAGGCCACGGCATTACCCTGTCGGTGCGGATCAACGGCCTGGATACCCAATACATGGTGCGCGATGTGGTCGATCTGGTCGAGCAGGCCGGCAGCAAGATCAAAACCTTGCTGGTGCCTAAAGTCGGCGTTTACGGCGATGTGTATATGGTCGAGGCGATGCTGAACCAATTGGAGATGCAACAAGGCCTGAAGAACCGGATCGGCATCGAAGCCTTGATCGAGACCGCGTTGGGCATGGCCAACGTCGAAGATATCGCCAAACAGGGTTCAATCGGCGGCCGGCTGGAAGCCTTGCACTTCGGTGTGGCCGATTACGCGGCCAGCAATCGGGCCCGTACCGTCAACATCGGCGGTTTGAATCCGGATTATCCGGGCGACCAATGGCATTTCGCGATCAGCCGGATGACGGTGGCTTGCCGGGCCTACGGTTTGCGGCCGATCGACGGCCCGTTCGGCGACATCAAAGATCCTGAAGGTTACAAAGCCGGCGCCCGCCGCGCCGCCGCGCTCGGTTGCGAAGGCAAATGGGCGATTCATCCGTCGCAGATCGCGCTGGCAAACGAAGTTTTCACGCCGCCGGCCGCCGAAGTCGAAAAAGCCAAACGCATTCTGGAAGCGTTGAAAGAAGCCGCCGCCCAAGGCAAGGGCGCCGCCGCACTGGACGGCCGCCTGATCGATGCGGCTTCGGAGCGCATGGCCAATAACATCGTGCGCATGGCCGAAGCGATCGCCGCGAAAAGCAAATAACCCTTTTGTTTTAAAAAGCGATAGAACAGAACCACCATGTATCGAGCTTGATTTTATGGAGAATACAATGGGCAAGATAGTTACGTTCTTTAATCACAAAGGTGGTGTTGGTAAAACGACATTGGTACATAACTTGGCATTTATTTTGGCTGAAAGAGGATATAGAGTTCTGCTAATTGATGCAGACTCCCAAATGAATTTGACAGCAGCTATGTACGGTTTGTCGACAAGTATCGAATACTCCATGGATGATAGTTCAAAGTGGAAAGAAAACGTTCAAAAATATATTTCATTCTCTGAATATATTGGTAAAGAGGTAAATGAAACTGAATGTGGTAAGACTTTCTTTGAGAAAAAATTGATAAACGAAGAAACTGGAAAAGAAGGCGTAATAGATCTGATTTCTGGGGATATAAATCTCGCAATGATTGAGGCTAATCTTTATGGGGTGGTGACTCAAAATAATGAGTTTACAAGAAAAATACCTGGGAAATTTGAAAAGTCTATAAGAGGGCATAAAAAAAATTATGACTTTGTATTTATAGATACATCTCCAAGTGCCAATAGTATTATTAATGCCCTTATAATGCTTTCAAGCGATTTTTTTATAGCGCCAGTTTCGCCATCGTTTTTTTCGCTACAAGCGGTTGATAATTTAAGTTCCATTTTCCAAAACTGGATTGAATTACTTAAGAGTTATCAAACAACCAGAAACTTTGATGGACTTAGCTTCCAGCCAAAATTCTTAGGTCTAGTTGTTCAGATGGCGAAGCGCTTCAATAGCGGTCAGCTTAAAAATGAAGACAATACGGAATACTCGAGGTCTACCGAAAAATGGATATCTGATTTGAATAATAGTGTTCAGAAGTTTTATCAATATTCAATTCTAAGAGGTATGTCGATTTCGGAGGATGATTTTAGAGATATTTTTAAGTCTTCCGAACCTTTTGTAATTCAAAAATGCTGTGATTTTACGCCTCAACTGCGATCTATTGCAGAAAAAGCAGGAGTTCCAGTCGTTTCTTTAACACAGGCGTTATGTAGGACACATAGAGATTCTGTGCCCGTCGATATTGAAAACGAGGGCAACCAATACGCAAAGTCGTTTAAAAGTATTTCTAAGTCTTACAATGCGATAGCAGACGGACTAATAGAATTACTGGCAAAACAAGCTTAAAAATTATCAAATTAGAGAAAAACAGGAAATTTTGTGGACATTCATGAGTACCAAGCAAAACAGTTGCTGTCCGAATACGGCGTGAAAATCGCCGAGGGCGGTCTGGCTTATAGCCCGGAGGATGCGGTGCAACGGGCGCGCGAAATCGGCGGCCACGTCTGGGTGGTCAAGGCCCAGATTCACTCCGGCGCCCGCGGCAAGGCCGGCGGCATCAAGGTTTGCAAAACCCACGAAGAAGTGGCGGATGCGGCCGAAGCCCTGTTGGGCAAGCGCTTGGTCACCCACCAAACCGGACCGGCCGGCAAACAATGTTTGCGCCTGTACGTCGAAGCCGGCACCGACATTGCGAAGGAATTGTATTTCAGCTTGTTGATCGACCGTGCCCACGAAAAAATCGTTATGGTCGGCTCGGCGCAAGGCGGTATGGAAATCGAAGAATTGGCCGAAACCAATCCGGACGCGATCAAAAAAATCCATATCGAGCCGGCGGTCGGCTTGCAGGATTTCCAGGCGCGGGAAATGGCCTTCGCCTTGGGCCTGGACGCCGACCAGGTGCCGCACGCGGTTAAATTGATTCAAGGCTGCTACCGGGCCATGCGCGACCTGGACGCCAATATGGTCGAGATTAATCCTTTGGTTGTCACCGGCCACGGTGAAATCATCGCGCTGGACGCGAAAATGGGCTTCGACGACAACGCCTTGTTCCGCCGCCAAAAAATCTCCGAACTGCGCGACAAGACCCAGGAAGACCCGCGGGAAATGGCCGCGGCCGACCGCGGCTTGAGCTACGTCGGCCTGGATGGCGACATCGGTTGCATGATTAACGGTGCCGGTCTGGCGATGGCGACGATGGACATGATCAAACTGGCAGGCGGCGAGCCGGCCAACTTTTTGGATGTCGGCGGCGGCGCCTCGGCGGAGCGGACCGAAAAGGCTTTTCGCATGGTATTGCAGGACAAAAACGTCAAGGCCATGTTGGTCAATATCTTCGCCGGCATCAACCGCTGCGACTGGATCGCCGAAGGCGTGGTGCAAGCGGTGAAAAACATCGATATGAAAGTGCCGCTGGTGGTGCGCCTGTCCGGTACCAACGTCGAGTTGGGCCGCAAAATCATCGAAGACAGCGGTTTACCGATCATCACCGCCGATACGCTGGCGGAAGCCGCCGAGAAAGCCGTAGCGGCACGCAATCAAGTCGTCGCGGCCCGAGGATAAGGAAACAACATGGCAATTTTTATCGATAAATCCACTCGCATCATCGTCCAAGGCTTTACCGGCAAGATCGGTACCTTTCATGCTCAGGACATGATCAATTACGGCTCGAACGTGGTCGGCGGCATTACGCCGGGCAAGGGCGGCCAGAAACATCTGGACCGGCCGGTATTCAATACCGTCAAGGAAGCCGTCGAACAGGCCGGCGCCGAAGCCAGCATCGTGTTCGTGCCGCCGGCTTACGCGGCCGATTCGATCATGGAAGCGGCCGAAGCCGGCATCAAATACTGCGTGGCGATTACCGACGGCATCCCGACCCAGGACATGATGAAAGTCAAAATCTTTCTGAGCCGGTTTCCGAAAGAAAAGCGCATGGTGCTGACCGGCCCGAATTGCGCCGGCACCATCAGCCCCGGTAAATCGATGCTGGGGATTATGCCGGGCCACATCTACATGCCGGGTAACGTCGGCATCGTCGGCCGTTCCGGCACGCTGGGCTATGAAGCCGCCGACCAAATGAAACGCCTGGGGATAGGCGTGTCGACCTCGGTCGGTATCGGCGGCGATCCGATCAACGGCAGTTCGCACCGCGATATTTTCGAACGCTTCGAGCAGGACCCGGAAACCAAGGTGGTGATGATGATCGGCGAGATCGGCGGCCCGCAGGAAGTCGAAGCCGGCATGTTCGCCAAGGAAAACATGAGCAAACCGGTGGTCGCTTACATCGCCGGTTTGACCGCGCCGAAAGGCCGGCGCATGGGCCATGCCGGCGCGATCATTTCCGCGTCCGGCGAATCGGCGGCGGAAAAAGTCGAGATGCTGCAGCAATTCGGCGTAACGATCGCACCGACCCCGGCGGCGATGGGCGAAACCGTGGCCAAGGTTCTGGCCAAACTCTAAGCCGGTTCCGTCCTCGACAGACTAAAGCCCGTCCAGCGCGGGCTTTTTTATGCCAGTTGCCCGCTTGCGGCTTCATCAGACGCGGGCAAACTGGTACTATCGCTAGTTTTTGTTTTCCGTCGCAACATGCCATCCGCACGTTTACTAGAGCGCCTCAAAGCTTACCAATCGCTGACCGCCGACCAGCAAACCGTCATGAAGTTGTTGGCGCTGTACTACGGCTACAGTTCGCCGACCAATCTGGCCAAGTGTCTGGCTAATGTAGACATAAAAGAGGCCGGAAAAGCTCTGAAATCAGAAGCGGTGAAAAGCCGCCTGAAACCTTTGTTGAAACTCGGGCTGGTCGAGGAGAACGCCAAATCCGGCGGCAGCCGTTGTTGCCGGACGCTGGTGGAAGTCATCGCCCGGCAAATGGTCGATACCGGCGAGTTTCCGCGTTACGCCTCGGCGGTACTGGCCGCCAATCCGCCCGGTATCGGCTATTACCGTTACAGCAGCGTCGACGATTGCATTCGCGAGGCGCGCTTGCAGTTTTACCGCGGCGATTACCGCAAGGTCGACGAATGCCTGGAGGGCGGCGCCCGTTATCTGGGTAAATTGCCTGCCGCCAACGAATTGTATTTGTCCTGGTTTTTGAATCCGCTCGACAGCGTCTGGTTCAGCAAAAACCATCCGCAGTTGCTGGTCGGTTTGGCCGGATACGCCGGCTTGCACCAATTGCTCTATCTGTACGCCGATCCGAAACTCGACGAACTGCTGGCAAGTTTGATGTTTGCCGATACCGGCGAGAACCTGGATTTCCTGAATCGGGTCGGTCTGGAATTGCAACTGCTGCGCGGCGACTGGGAAGCGGTGGCGGCTCGGACGCGGGCGGCGGCCGATCCGGAATTGCAGGCCTTGGCCGCGGCATTGGCCTTTCTGCGCGGCGATTATGCCGAAGCCGTCAAGCTTTACGAGGCCGCGCTGGTGGCGCAGCGCAAACTGGCCGGCCAGCGTAACGCCTATTTTTACGGTCTGGCCGGCGTGTTTTACCCGTTGGCGATACTGAAACACAACGACGCCAAAACCCGCGCCAAACTCGGCACGCTGCTGAACCAAGCGATCAAGGGCGACGGTTACTGGATCGGCGTCTACCACGATCTGGCTTTGTTCAACCGCTTTCTGCAAGGCGAACTGCAGTTGCGCAGCCAATTGCTGGCAGCCGAACCGCCGTACAAGATCGGCGACGGTTACCGCGACAGCGGTTTGCCGGAGACTTTGCATACGCCGCCGCTGCTGTTGCACGTGTTGTCGTTGTTGATCAAATTTTGGGTTAAGGCCGACCACTTCCAGCGGGTCGAGCCGCTGACGCAAAAGCTCTACCGGCATCTGTTGGATAACGGTTACCGCTGGCCGGCCGCTGAACTGGCCAATGTATTCAAAGCCTTGGAACCGCCGCGTGCGCAACAGTGGGATTGTGGTTTTCTGCAGGGCCGCCCGGCCTTGAGCGATTTGTTCGCCAGCCGCGCCGATTGGGAGCTGGCTTTGGATGCGCTGGCGAATCTGCCTCTGGCCGACAAAAAAAATGCCGCGGCGCCGGCGATAGACAAACCCACCCGCTTGGTCTGGCTGCTGGCTTACGACGAGAACGGCCATCGGGTGCGGATCGAGCCGCGCGAGCAAAAATTGCAAGCCAAGGGCAGTTGGAGCAAGGGCAGGGCTGTGGCGTTGAAGCGGCTGGCGCAGGAGACCGACCAGTTCGATTATCTGAGCGAACAGGATTTGAAGCTGTGCGCCCACATTAAGGAATATCGCGACAGCGGTTGGTACGGCGGCTCCACCTTCTTCGATTTCGACAGCGGCATGCCCCAGGCTTTGGTCGGCCACCCGTTACTATTCTGGGCTGATACGCCCGACGCCAGAGTGGAAGTGCTGAAAGGCGACGCCGAATTGCGGGTTAAGAAACTGGACGGCGGCAAGATCAAGATCACGCTGGAGCCGCAACCCGGATACGAACAGAAATTTCATGTCGGCAAGGAAACGCCGACCCGGTTGCGGGTGGTCGAATTCAGCCCCGAACACCATAAAATCCACGGCGTGCTCGGACCGAACGGCCTGGAAGCGCCGGCTTCGGCGCAGGAACGGGTATTGCACGCCCTGACCGCCATTTCCGGCGTTTTGACGGTGCATTCCGATATCGGCGGCAGTTCCGCCAACGCCGAGCAGGTTACGGCCGACAATACCCCGCGCGTGCATTTGCTACCGCTGGGCGAGGGGCTACGGGTGGCGGTATTGATACGGCCGCTAGCCGAGGGCGGCGCCTATTACCGGCCCGGCCACGGCGGCGAGAGCGTACTGGCCGAGCTGGACGGCCGCCGGGTGCAGGCGGTACGCGATTTGGCTCTGGAAAAACAACGCGCCGCCGGCGTCTTGCAGGCCTGCCCGGCATTGGCTGCGGCCGAGCAGGACGCGGCCGGGGAATATCTGCTGGAAGACGTCGAGCAATGCCTGGAATTGCTGTTGCAACTGCAGGCACTGGCCGAAGGGCAGGCGATTCTGGAATGGCCGGAAGGCGTCAAATTCAAGGTGCTGGGTCAAGCGGCCGGGACCGGATTGAATATGCAGGTCCGGCGCGACAACGACTGGTTCAGCGTGCAGGGCGAGTTGCGGGTCGACGAGAATACTGTGGTGGAAATCCGCCAACTGCTGGGCTTGTTGGACGAACGCCAGGGCCGCTTCCTGAAGCTGAAAGACGGCCAATTTTTTGCATTGACCGAAGAATTCCGCCGCCGGCTGGAAGATTTGAGGGCTTACGCCGACTTGAGCGGCAAGAAAGTTAGATTGAATCCGTTGGCGGCGCTGACTTTGGAAGACTGGCAGGACGAGGCCGGATTTCAAGCCGACCAGCATTGGCAGAACCAATTGCAGCGCCTGAAACAGTCGCGCGACTACCAGCCGCAACTGCCGTCGACCTTCCAGGCCGAGCTACGCGACTACCAGATGGCCGGCTTTCGCTGGTTGGCGCGGCTGGCGCATTGGGGCGTCGGCGCCTGTCTGGCCGACGACATGGGCCTGGGCAAGACCGTGCAAGGCTTGGCATTGCTGTTGGCGCGGGCACCGGACGGGCCGAGCCTGATCGTCGCCCCGACCTCGGTCTGTATGAATTGGGAAAACGAGGCGCGGCGTTTCGCGCCGACCTTGAACCCGCAAATTCTGGCCGGCGGCGACCGCCAAGGTTTGCTGGACAACCTGGGGCCTTACGATTTGCTGATATGCAGTTACGGCTTGCTGCAGCAGGAGACGGTGGCCGAGATGCTGGCCAAGATTCGGTTCCAAACCGCGATTCTGGACGAGGCGCAATGGATCAAGAACATCGCCACCCGCCGCTCGCAAGGGGCGATGAATTTGCAGGCCGATTTCAGGCTGATCATGACCGGCACGCCGCTGGAAAACCATTTGGGCGAGCTGTGGAATCTGTTCCGTTTCATCAATCCGGGCTTGTTGGGATCGCTGGAGCAATTCAACCGCCAATTCGCCGGGCCGATCGAACGCGACGCCAATCCCGAAGCCCGCTATCGGTTGAAAAAGTTGATCCAACCCTTCATCCTGCGCCGTACCAAGACCCAGGTGCTACAGGAATTGCCGCCGCGCACCGAGATTCCGGTTTACGTCGAGCTCAGCGCGGAAGAAATGGCGTTTTACGAAGCGTTGCGCCGGGAAAGTCTGGAAGCGTTGGCCAGCGCCGAAGCGCCGGCCGGGCAAAAGCAATTGCAGATTTTAGCCGCGATCAGCAAATTGCGCCGCAGTTGCTGCAACACCCGCCTAGTCAATTCCGGCGTGGCTTTGCCCAGTAGCAAGTTGGCCGCTTTCGGCGATATCGTCGACGAGCTGTTGGACAACAAGCACAAAGCGCTGGTGTTCAGCCAGTTCGTCGACCATCTGCAATTGATTAAAGAATACGTCGAACAACGCGGCATCGCTTACCAATATCTGGACGGCAGCACGCCGGCCAAGGAGCGCCAGCAGCGGGTCGACGCCTTCCAGCGCGGCGACGGCGAATTGTTTTTGATCAGTCTGAAGGCCGGCGGCGTCGGCTTGAATCTGACCGCTGCCGATTACGTGATCCATATGGACCCATGGTGGAATCCGGCCGTGGAAGACCAGGCTTCCGACCGCGCCCACCGCATGGGCCAACAGCGGCCGGTGACGATCTACCGGATGATCGCCAAGCAGACCATCGAGGAAAAAATCGTTGCGCTGCATGGCCACAAGCGCGATCTGGCCGATAGCCTGCTGGACGGCGCCGACGTCAGCGGCAAAGTGTCGGCGGACGAACTGCTGAGTTTGATGAAGGGCGACGCCTAACGCAAAAATCCGGCCGCGGCCGGATTTTGCTGAAGGGAACCTCTAAAAATTGCGCCCGGCGAGTAAAATGAGTCGGAGCTAAAGACCTTTGGAGAGCAGAGATGACGGTGGCACAAGACGACCTTTTCGGTTCCCTGTTTGAACATCGTGATCGTCGGATCGATCGGCTGGGCAATCCGTTGTTGGAATTGGACGCGCAAGTGGATTGGGAAGCGTTCCGTCCGTTGCTGGATCAAGTCCATCACAAAGTCCGCAAATCGTCTGCCGGGCGTAAGCCTTGGGATGGGGTGTTGATGTTCAAAGCGTTGGTCATCGCTAGTCTCTACAATCTGAGCGATGAGCAACTGGAGTTCCAAATCGAAGACCGGCGCAGTTTCCAGCGATTTATTGGGTTGTCGGATGCCAAGCACGCGCCGGATCGCAACAGTTTCTGGCTGTTTCGTGAGTCACTCAAAGAACTGAAACTCACCGAGACGTTATTCAACGAATTCAACCGGCAATTGGATCGCGCCGGCCTGATCGCCCGCAAGGGCCAACTGATTGACGCCAGCTTCGTCAAGGCGCCGGTGCAGCGTAATACGCCGGACGAAAACGCCCGGATTAAAGCCGGCGAAACCGTCGAGGACTGGTCGGCCTCCAAACGCAGTCAGAAGGATACCGATGCGCGCTGGACCAAGAAAGGCGACAAGAGCTATTACGGGTACAAGAATCACGTCAACGTTGATAATGCCCACAAGCTGGTGCGCAAATACACGGTCACCGATGCCAGCGTCCACGACTCCCAAGCCCTGAACGGCTTGCTTGATAGCGGCAACACCAGCCGGGATGTGTGGGCCGACAGTGCCTATCGTTCCGAAGCGGTGGAAGAACTGTTAAAAGTCCAAGGCTACCGCAGCCGGATTCACCGCAAAGGGGTGCGCGGCAAACCGCTGACTGACCGGGAAAAACAAGGCAACAGTACCCGCTCCAAAACCCGTTGCCGGGTCGAGCACGTGTTTGCCTGGATGGCGCAATGGGGCGGTAAGGCGATCCGTTGCATTGGCCTAGCCCGCGCCGAAGTACGTATCGGCTTCATGAATCTGGTGTACAACATGCGACGTTTTTGCGCCATTCGCAGGGTAGCTGCGTCTTGATGCCGCCCATCGGAGCTGAAAAGGCTTCGAGTTGAAGGTAGTCCGCTTGGAAATGCCAGCTTTCGAGCACGTTTTACGCCCCGAATCTGATTAATCGTGGATTTTTAGAGGCTCCCTGAAGTTTATTGCCCGCGCAGATTGTGTTTTTTGCGGGCGATGTTGCGGCTGGCCTTGTTTTGCTGGTGGTTCAACCGGGCGCGTTCCGCCGGCGTCACCACGCCGTCGGCCTGGGCTGCGTTTTCCTGGCGTTCGATCCGCATTTGCTGGCGTTCCAGGCGGTTGGCTTCGCGCCGGGTCAATTCGCCGGATTCGATACCTTGTTCTATGCGTTGTTCTTGGATTTCCTGGCGGCGGTCGACGCGGGGCATGTCGACGTCGGCCCAGGCGGTTTGGCAAAGCGTCGTAACGGCCAGCAAGCCGAATTTGGTAAAAGTATTCATTTGTGCCTCTTCGAGAAAATAGGTATCCCACCGCCGCAGCTACCGCAGGGTGGCCGTCCGGCCCGTTAGAACTACACAGCCGGTAGCGGCATTTTAGCCGGATTTATTAACCCCGCCTTAACTCGCGGCCGGCCGTGGCTGCCGCTAATCGTCGCCTTGCGAATTAACACTCGCTGCTAAGCCGTTGAGTTAAAAAAACAAGTGCTTAAATAGCGAGTCGCTAGTAAAAAATCCTGCTTTCAACACAACATATTGTGTTAATATTTTTCGAAAGCACTATATCCAGTATGTGGCCGCACGGGGCATTTTATGCCGCAACGCTTGCCGCATCGAACTTTCCGGCGTGCCGGCCCAGCCGGTAACGCCGTTCCGTAAACCTACTCAATCCATAAAAAGGGAAGCCACGAATGACCGCAAAACTTCATGTTGTGACGCCAAACGATACCGACATTCCGCTACAAAGCGCTTCGCTGGACATCTGGGACAGCAAGTACCGTTTGAAGACCAAAGACGGCCGCGCCATCGACGAAACCATCGACGATACCTACAAGCGGGTCGCCAAGGCCTTGTCCAGCGTGGAGAAAACCAAAGCCCTGCAAGAAAAACATTACAAAGAATTTCTGTGGGCCTTGCGCAAGGGCGTGATTCCGGCCGGCCGCATCGTTTCCAACGCCGGCGCGCTGGAACACAAACCGGCCACGTCGACCATTAACTGCACCGTATCCGGCATCATCGAAGACTCGATGGACGACATTCTGCGCAAGGTCCACGAAGCCGGCCTGACCTTGAAAGCCGGCTGCGGCATCGGTTACGAATTCTCGACCCTACGCCCGCGCGACGCCTACGTCTCCGGCGCCGGCGCCTATACCTCCGGCCCGCTGTCGTTCATGGATATTTACGACAAGATGTGCTTCACCGTCTCGTCCGCCGGCGGCCGCCGCGGCGCGCAAATGGCCACCTTCGACGTGGCCCATCCGGACGTGGTGGATTTCATCCGCGCCAAACGCGAAGACGGCCGTCTGCGCCAGTTCAACCTGTCGTTGCTGATTACCAGCGAATTCGTCGAAGCGGTGAAAAGCAACGGCCAATGGCCGCTGTCGTTCCCTATCACCGAGCGCGAAGCCAACGCCGATCAACTGGATTTGACCGACAGCAGCAAGATTATCTGGCGCGATCTGCCCAACAAAAAAGGCTACGTCGTCAACGGCGACGGCCTGGTGGCTTGCCGCATCACTAAAGTCATGCCGGCCCGCCGCTTGTGGGACATCATCATGTCCTCGACCTACGATTATGCCGAACCCGGCTTCATCCTGATCGACAAAGTCAACGAGATGAACAACAACTGGTTCTGCGAGCACATCCGCGCCACCAACCCCTGCGGCGAGCAGCCGCTGCCGCCTTACGGTTCCTGCCTGTTGGGCTCGATCAACCTGACCCGCTTCGTGCATCAACCTTTCGGCAAGGAAGCGGCGTTCGATTGGGACGATTACCGCAAGACCATCCGCATCTTCACCCGCATGCTGGACAACGTCGTGGAAATCAACGGTTTACCGCTGGAAAAACAACGCGACGAAATCGTCGGCAAACGCCGCCACGGCATGGGCTATCTGGGCTTGGGCTCGACCATTACGATGCTGGGCATGAAATACGGCGACGAGGCGTCGCTGGCGTTTACCGAGCAAGTCACCAAAGAACTGGCTTTGGAAGGCTGGCGCACCGGCCTGGAGCTGGCCAAGGAAAAAGGCCCGGCGCCGATCATGGAGCAGATGTTCGAAGTCACCGGCGAAATGCTGCACAAACGCCCGGAAATGAAAACAGACGGCTACAAACTCGGCGACCAAGTGCCGGGCCGGGTATTGCACGCCAAGTACAGCCGCTACATGCAGAAAGTCGCGCAGGAAGAGCCGGAATTGGTGGCGGAACTGGCCGAAGTGGGTTGCCGCTTTACCCACCACAGCTCAATCGCGCCGACCGGCACGATTTCCTTGTCGCTGGCCAACAACGCCAGCAACGGCATCGAACCCAGCTTTGCCCACCATTATTCGCGCAACGTAATCCGCGAGGGCAAAAAGTCCAAGGAAAAGATCGACGTGTTTTCCTTCGAACTACTGGCCTACCGCCATCTGGTCAACCCGGACGCAATGCCGTATAGCGACGATCCCAAGCAAAAACTGCCGGATTACTTCATCGCCGCCGATGATATTTCACCGAAGCAGCACGTCGACATCCAGGCCGCCGCCCAACGCTGGATCGACTCCTCGATTTCCAAAACCGCCAACGTGCCGACCGACTACCCGTACGAAGACTTCAAGTCGATCTACGAATACGCCTACGAGCAAGGCCTGAAAGGCTGCACCACCTTCCGTTTCAATCCGGAAGTGTTTCAGGGCGTATTGGTCAAGGAATCCGATTTGGAAAACACCACCTACCAGTTCACGCTGGAAGACGGCCACGTCGTCGAATTCAAAGGCAACGAAGAAGTGGAATACGACGGCGAAATCCACACCGCCGCCAACTTGTTCGACGCGTTGAAGGAAGGCTATTACGGCAAGTTTTGATTTGCCTTGGGAGAAACGCCATGCCAGCAATTTCAATGTTTTACGGGATCATCGTCTACATGTATTTTCTGGATAACAAACAGCACAAGCTGCCGCATATCCACGCCAAATACCAAGGCTATGAAGTCGTGGTTGCGATTCCCGAAGGCGAAGTTTTGGAAGGCGAGATACCTAACGCCCAAATGAAACTGCTGCAAGCCTGGATAGAATTGCATAAGGACGAATTGATTGCCGACTGGCAATTGGCGGTAACCGGCGAACAACCCTACAAAATCGAGCCGTTGAGGTAAGCCATGAATCCGAGAGTCAAATCGGTACAAGCCAGCGACGATTACTCGTTAATGCTTGAATTCACCGACGGTAGCCGGGGCGTTTACGACTGCAAACCGTTGTTGGATTTCGGCGTATTCAAGGAGCTGAGCGACAGGCAGTATTTCAAACGCGCCGAAGTCATTGACGGCACGGTGGTTTGGCCGCATGAGCAAGATATCTGTCCGGATACGCTGTACCTTGATTCGGTAAAACTGGTAAACGCCTCTTAGTTTTTAAAGAACATTTACGGCTCGTTACCTTGGCGAGCCGACAACCTTTTTAGGCAAACGACATGACCCTACACAAAATCAACAAAAAAATCGTCGGCTACAAAGTGCTGAGCAAAGACAACGCCGAAGCCGCACCGCAGGCGGAACAAGAAAAACCTTCGCTGGAATCGATGCACGAAAACGTCGAGCGGCCGGAAGTCTTGCTGGGCTCGACCTACAAAATCAAAACCCCGCAGTCTGAGCACGCCTTGTACATCACGATCAACGACATGATCCTGAACCAAGGCACCGCCCACGAGGAACGCCGGCCCTACGAAATCTTCATCAACAGCAAAAACATGGAGCATTTCCAGTGGGTATTGGCCTTGACCCGGGTCATCTCGGCGGTGTTCCGTAAAGGCGGCGACGCCACCTTTTTGGTGGAAGAAATGAAAGCGGTATTCGACCCGCGCGGCGGCTATTTCAAGAAAGGCGGCGTGTTCATGCCTTCATTGGTGGCGGAAATCGGTTCGGCCATCGAATCGCACATGAAGCATATCGGCATGATCAAATCGGAAAAAATGACCGACCACCAAAAACAGTTTTTGGCCGAAAAACGCCGCGAATTCGAAGCCGCCCACGGCGAGTCGGATGCGCAGGCGTTTCCGGAAAAGGCCGTGTTGTGCGTGAAGTGTTCGACTAAGGCGATGGTGTTGATGGATGGGTGTATGACTTGTTTGAATTGTGGGGAGTCGAAATGTGGTTGATTTTGTAGGGCGGATGCCGTCAATTTGGCAGAACCTCTGAGAGTTTCGCCTCACGTGTTATTTCGTATAGTTTAAATATAAAAATGGCAATAAAGGGTAGCAAATGACAATTTCGCATTCATTATTTATTAAATATGGGCTACAGCATAATCCGACCGAATATGAAATAGTAAAATGGCTGGAATTAACGCAAAAGCTGATTAATTCTGGGGCATCAAAAGAAGAAGCTGGACAGCAGGCAGCAAAAATAATATTTAGGGACTTTAATTCTGTCGTATATTGCTCGGAAGCAGATACTATTGAGGCATTACTTGCGGCAGCCAGAAACAGACATCCAGATGGCAATGGCTAATTTCACTGAAGACGAAATAAAAGTATTGATTCCTATAATCACCTTTATTTTAGGATTTATTGTTTCTCGATTTACCATGAGCAAAAAGGAGAGAAAGGATTATGAATCTTCTCTTTTTGCTACTTCGATTAAGTTATTGGAAGAACAGGACAAAGCTTTTAATGAATTTAGTGAGTCTTTGTTTTCGTATGCGAATAAAAAAGAAGCGCCAAACCTGAATGATTTTTTTTCAATAGCGACAAAAGGACAGCTATATTTTTCAAAGCTTAGCATGTCTTGTGATGCAATTATTTCGGGAAAGTTAGACAAGGATTCAGTTAAAAATACCTTTACACCAAAGGTAAAGGAATGTGTTGAACGTTCTCTGCCAGATTTTTACGACACTTTAAAGAGAATTTCAATAGCGAATAAGCTTGAATATAATGGTGAACTTAGAAAAGAAAACTACGAAAGCTTATACGTAGTATATGAAAAATACTGTATTCAGGAATAGCTCGGTAGCCGGGTAGGGTGGGCACGGTTTTTGTGCCCACGCGGAATTTAAAATTTACATGGATATTGTTTCGCTACCGCGAAACCCAATTTAACGCCGGTTCGCGGACCGGCAGCCGCGATACTTTCTTTTGCGTGGCCAAAAGAAAGTCAGGTAGGGTGGGCACGGTTTTTGTGCCCACGCGGAATTTAAAACTTACATGGATATTGTTTCGCTAACGCGATGCTTGATTTAACGCCGGTTCGCGGACCGGCAACCGCGATACTTTCTTTTGCGTGGCCAAAAGAAAGTATCCAAAGAAAAGGCCACCCCGATGCCGCTTATATCCTGCGCGCCGAAGGGTTTGAGCGGGGTTTTCGGAAGGGCTGTCCTAGCCCTCCGAAAACGCGCGGCATCCCTGCCGCGCCCCTGCCGGGCTGATCCGCTCAAACCCTCCGGTGCTCGGCGCGGCATAGGGGATTTGGTATGCGCTTCGCGCGAAAAGGTGTGGCCGCTTACGCGGCCTTTTTTTCTTTCTGGTTCCCACGTGCTACGTGGGAACCCTCGGCTTGGCCGCGCTGCGGTGCAATTCGCCGTAGCGCGGCGAATCTGAATTACCACGCAGCGCGTGGTAACTAGGAAAATTAATTCGTTTATGAAAACGCCGATGATGTGTGTGATTTGCAAATTGGGCATGATGACAGATGATTTCGCCAGCATTACATTCGAATTTGGCGGAACAGTTTTGGTATTCAAAAAGGTTCCTGCGAAAGTCTGTAATAACTGTGGAGAAGAATATTTTGAAGATAATATCTTTGCTTCGCTTCTCGAACAGGCTCGCTCACCGATGAGCCAATCGTCGCAATTTCAAATACGGCGCTTTTTACAAAATTAATAGGCGGGCATTGGGGTAGGGTGGGCACGGTTTTTGTGCCCACGCGGAATTTAAAATTTACATGGATATTGTTTCGCTACCGCGAAGCCCAATTTAACACCGGTTCGCGGACCGGCGGCCGCGATACTTTCTTTTGCGTGGCCAAAAGAAAGTATCCAAAGAAAAGGCCACCCCGATACCGCTTATATCCTGCGCGCCGAAGGGTTTGAGCGGGGTTTTCGGAAGGGCTGTCCTAGCCCTCCGAAAACGCGCGGCATCCCTGCCGCGCCCCTGCCGGGCTGATCCGCCCAAACCCTCCGGTGCTCGGCGCGGCATAAGGGGATTTGGTATGCGCTTCGCGCAAAAAGGTGTGGCCGCGTTGCGGCCCGTTCTGGTTCCCACGTGCTACGTGGGAACCCTCGGCTTGCCCGCGCTGCGGTGCAATTCACCGCAGCGCGGCGAATCTGAATTACCACGCAGCGCGTGGTAACTAGGAAAATTAATTCGTTTATGAAAACGCCGATGATGTGTGTGATTTGCAAATTGGGAATGATGACAGATGATTTCGCCAGCATTACATTTGAATTTGGCGAAACAGTTTTGGTATTCAAAAAGGTTCCTGCGAAAGTCTGTAATAACTGTGGAGAATAATATTTTGAAGATAATATCTTTGCTTCGCTTCTCGAACAGGCTCGCTCACCGATGAGCCAATCGTCGCAATTTCAAATACGGCGCTTTTTACAAAATGAATAGGCGGGCATTGGGGTAGGGTGGGCACGGTTTTTGTGCCCACGCGGAATTTAAAACTTACAGGGATATTGTTTCGCTATCGCGAAGCCTAACAGGCTGGTGAAAAACTCGAAAAGCCAAGTAGGCTAAGGCATAGATGAGCCGCCAACTGTTAAAATAGGCTACCTAAATTTGGAGCCTTTCAATGCGCGGACACGATGCCATTCAAAGTAGCTGGTTCAGCTACGTTAGCCTGGAAGAACGTATTCCCAAACAGCATCCGTTGCGTCGTTTACGTCTACTCGTCGATGGCGTATTGACCTCTATGAATGCCGTCTTTGCCGAGCGTTACTCGCACACTGGCCGCCCGTCGATTGCGCCCGAAAAACTGCTGCGCGCCTTGCTGTTGCAAGTGCTGTACACCGTTCGTAGCGAACGCCAGTTGATGGAACAGCTGGACTACAACCTGCTGTTTCGCTGGTTTGTCGGTCTGGGCATCGACGATGCTGTCTGGGAACGCAGCGTGTTCAGCGCCAACCGCGAACGGCTGCTGTCCGAAGCGCTGAGTCGCGAATTTTTTGAGCGGGTACTGGCCATAGCCGAATGGCAAAACCTGGTGTCCGACGAACACTTCAGTGTCGACGGCAGCCTCATTGAAGCCTGGGCCTCGCACAAAAGCTTCGTTAAGAAAGACGGCAGCGGCCCGGACAAACCCGCCGGCCGCAATCCCGAGGTCGACTTCAGCGGCGAAAAGCGCAGCAACGCCACCCACCAAAGCACGACAGACCCGGAAGCGCGGCTCTACAAGAAAGGCGAATACACCGAGGCCAAACTGCGTTACATCACCCATGCCTTGTCCGAGAATCGCAACGGCCTGATTGTCGATGTCGAAACCACTCAAGCCACCGGCACCGCCGAAATCGAAGCCGCGCAAACAATGATCAAACGCCGTGTGCCCAAAGGCGGTAGCGTCGGTGCCGACAAAGGCTATGACCAACCGGCGTTCGTCAACAAACTCAAGGCGCAAGACATCAAAGCCCATGTGGCCCGGAAAAAGACCGGCAGTGCCGTCGATGGCCGCACCGCGCGCGGCAAAGGTTACGCCCAAAGCCTCAAGCGCCGCAAAATCGTCGAAGAAGCCTTTGGCTGGGTCAAAACGGTCGGCGGCCTGCGCAAAACCCGTCACATCGGCTTAGCCAAAGTCGCTGGCCAAGCCTTGTTTTGCTTCGCCGCCTACAACCTGACGCGCTTGCTCAACCTATTGGTGTTCACGCCGAAACCGGCGTGGAGTGCGCCCACCTAGGGTGAAGTACGCCTGAAAACCGTCCACAGACGGCTTCAGGCGAATAAAAAGCCCTTGAAACAGGGGCAAAACGCTTGAAACTCGATGTCATGACCGATTTCAACACGAAAAAATCACGGCAACCGTGGGTAAGGGGAAATATCAGTGGGTTTTTCACCAGCCTGATAAGGGGATTTGGTATGCGCTTCGCGCAAAAAGGTGTGGCCGCGTTGCGGCCCGTTCTGGTTCCCACGTGCTACGTGGGAACCCTCGGCTTGCCCGCGCTGCGGTGCAATTCACCGCAGCGCGGCGAATCTGAATTACCACGCAGCGCGTGGTAACTAGGAAAATTAATTCGTTTATGAAAACGCCGATGATGTGTGTGATTTGCAAATTGGGCATGATGACAGATGATTTCGCCAGCATTACATTTGAATTTGGCGAAACAGTTTTGGTATTCAAAAAGGTTCCTGCGAAAGTCTGTAATAACTGTGGAGAATAATATTTTGAAGATAATATCTTTGCTTCGCTTCTCGAACAGGCTCGCTCACCGATGAGCCAATCGTCGCAATTTCAAATACGGCGCTTTTTACAAAATGAATAGGCGGGCATTGGGGTAGGGTGGGCACGGTTTTTGTGCCCACGCGGAATTTAAAACTTACAGGGATATTGTTTCGCTATCGCGAAGCCTAATTGTACGCCGGTTCGCGGACCGGCAACCGCGATACTTTCTTTTGGTTGGCCAAAAGAAAGTATCCAAAGAAAAGGCCACCCCGATGCCGCTTTGATCCTGCGCGCCGGAGGGTTTGAGCGGGGTTTTTTTCTGGTTCCCACGTGCTACGTGGGAACCCTCGGCTTGCCCGCGCTGCGGCGAATCTGAATTACCACGCAGCGCGTGGGGACCAGAAAATTAGGAAATCTAAGGCATTTGACTGGTAACCAAGCTCCGGCTTGGTTACCTGATCTTGGAAGCTCCTGCTTCTCGATTAAATTAACGAAAGCTGGAGCTTTCAAGATAAAGTTCCCAAACTGGAGTTTGGGAAGCAGGAAACCGGGAAAACACGTCGGCTGGTGACGAATCTAATGAAATTAAATTATGACCCGGAGACGGATTCGCTATATATCCATTTGCGGGATATACCGTCGGTTGATTTCCTTGAAATTTCGGATGGACTTATATTGGATTTTGATGCCGACGGAGTTGCCGTGGGCATCGATATACAGCATGCCGGTAAGATGGCGGATATAAATTTTCTGACGACGATGAATATTCCATACCATCAAAAAAATAGGCATGTTTTCTGGTTCCCACGTGCTACGTGGGAACCCTCGGCTTGGCCGCGCTGCGTGGTTACTAGGAAAAAGAAAAGGCACCCCGATGTCGCTTTGACCCTGCCCGCCGAAGGGTTTGAGCGTGGGATTCGGAAGGGCTGTCCTAGCCCTCCGGTGCTCGGCGCGGCATAGGGGAGAAAACCAACCTCTTGATGTATATGTCAGCATTCCCCGCAGATACTGATTAGCCTCAGCGTAATCGGACGCATATACAGACTGGTGTAACGTTGTTTTAATGGTTTGCTATCGGCGGCCTGATTTAGCGCCGGTTTTATCGTGTCGCCCCTGGAACGATTCAATTAACGGCTCGCAATTGGGCAATGCAATCTATTCCGATCTTGTTTAAAGAAAACTGAGGTAAATGTGAAAATATTATCTTTGATTCTATCTGTGTTGATTTTAACGGCCTGTTCAACTCACCAATTGAAAACGACTGCGTCTGAAACTGTTTCGAGTTATGGCAAGGATATTAAACTCAATGTCACCGGCGCAAATCCTGAGATTGTCGATAAACTTACGCGTTATATCCAGGCTTCACTTCTAACCGAAGGATTTAATGTCGTTACCGACGAGAATGCCACGCACCTGGATGTAGTGATTTCGGCGTTCGATCCGGGAAATGCCGCCTTACGTTTGACGATAGGCTTCGGCGCGGGGCGGGGATCTTTGGTGTACAACGCCAAATATACGAAGAACGGCAAGCTGTTGGTCGATTACGATGGCGCCGAGCGGTTTACCGGCTTGGAAATTGCGCCCGGAACCAAATACGAGACTTTCCGAAATTTTGGAGGCGAGGAAACGTCGACGCTCATTTTGCTAGAAGAAGCGTCAAAACATATCGTTGAACAGGCGACAGTAAACGGAAAATAAACATATTTTCGATCGTCTCCCGGTGCCTCGGAAGGTCCAGTATATGCGGGTTATGGGCCTGATCGCCGCAGCGCGGCTCGGTCGGGGTTACCACGCGGCGCGTGGTAACCAGGAAAACCCTCCGGTGCTCGGCGAGGCATAGGGGGGAACCAACCATTTTTCTGGTTCCCACATGCTACGTGGGAACCCACGGCTTGCCCGCGTTGCGGTGCAGAAAATTAGGGAATCTAAGGCATTTCCGGTATCCGCTGACGACTTTTAAGCTGCCGCGGGGTTTCCTCCCGTTATTCCGCCCCGAGCATCGCAGATTTTGACGAGATTAGCCCGAAGGGGCGATGCACGGATGCACCGCGTTTTCCGCAGGGGCTGGGAAGCCCCTTCGGAAAACCCTCGGCAAAATCGAGAAGCGCAGGATTAAGGCGGAATGCCGGGGCGCCTTTTCTTTGGATACTTTCTTTTGGTCGAAAATTGCTCCTGCATTTTCGGCATTCGCTACATCCCTGTAGCTTGCAAAACAAAAGAAAGTATCTCGGCTGTCGGGCCGAGACCCGACTTCAAATAAACCCGTCGCGACAGCGACACCATTAAACCAAACAGCAATAAACGAACACTCCTACTCACCATGCAAATCTGGATCGACGCCGACGCCTGCCCCAAGGCAATCAAAGACATTCTGTTTCGGGCAGCGGAACGTTGCCAATTGACGACGACGCTGGTGGCGAACCAATCCTTGCCGCTGCCGCCGTCGCGTTACATTCGGATGCTGCGGGTCGGCGGCGGTTTCGATGTGGCGGATAACGAGATCGTGCAGCGCATGTCGGCCGGCGATTTGGTGGTGACCGGCGATATTCCGCTGGCGGCGCAGGTCATCGCCAAGGGTGGGTACGTCATCGATACTCGCGGCGAAGCGTACAGCCGGGACAATATCGGCGAGCGGCTGGCGATGCGGGATTTCATGGACGGCCTGCGCTCCAGCGGCGTCGACACCGGCGGCCCGGCGGCGTTGAGTTCGCGCGATGTGCAGAACTTCGCTAACCAATTGGATCGCTTCCTGGCCCGTCATGCCGGCTTGAGCTAAATCGCCCGGGCGATATGCGTGGCCGGCGTATTGGTTGCCCCGGTCAAAAGGCGCGATTCGAGCCGGCAGCGGTCGGCGCCAGGGAATGGCGATTTGGTGCGGCGCTGCAGGCCGGTTCCGCCGGCATGGGGGCGCCACGGCCCGGCGACGGTGTTGCGCGACAACCGATCCGGCACCAGCGCCAGCGCAACGAATTCAAGCGCAGTAAAGTTCAAACCAAGGTCGCTGCATCCAACAATTTTACGCCCCGCCGCTGGCGGAAACTGACCACCGGCATCAGGCCGCGATCCCATAATTGGTGGGCCTGCTTTTCGTTCAATACCACTTCCGTTGCCGCTTGCAACACGCTTTCGCCATCCTGCGGATAACTGAACGCCGGCACGTCGCCGAAAAAACCGGTGGATTCGTCGACGGTTTGCTCGGCTTTGACCAGGAAACGGGCGGCGAGAAAGGCGGGGTTGCTCCACAGCAATTCGGCCGGATCGGGCGGGACACCGCATTCTTCGAAATCCAACCCTTGCAGCGGATCGCGCTTGGCGCCGTAAGGCAGGCGTTGCAGTATGCCGGGATAGGCCAGCATCAAACGCTCGCCGCCGACTTCGGCGCAGATTTCCGGCCATTGTTGGCCGGTTGCGGAGGCCGGATCTAGCAGGTTCGCCGCCAGTTCGTGGCCGGCCGCCGTTATAAAGCGGGCGTGGCAAGCGGCGGCCAATGCGCTGCAATAGCGCAGGGTGGGACGGTCTTGGCCGTCGGCGTTGAAGGTGTAATCGCCCAGCAGCAGCACTTGCCGGCCAGCGTCGGCGGTTTGCATATGCGCGGCCAGTTTTTGTTTCAGCGTGTCCGGTTCGTTTTGCGCGGCCTGGGCCAGTTCCTGCTGGCTCAGATCGAGTAAAAACCATTGCTGGGCGTCGGCGCCTTCCTCGTTCAACAGGTCGCGCAGGGCCAGCCATAACGCCTCCAACCCTCGAAAGTCCGGGCTGCGCAGTAGCGTGGCGATAAATTGCGAGATGGTGGCATCGACCACTGCGGCCAGTGCTTGGTGTTCGGCGCTGACCGACTTTGCCACGTGCGGCGCGACCATGTCGCGTATCAACCGCTCCACCGAATCGGTAGCGGGCGACGTAGCTTCCGGCCGCTTGCCCAGCAGGCGTTCCAACATGTCTTCCTGGCTTTCGCCGGCCGGTTCGGCCGGGACCGGCGCCGGAGCTGAGGCCGGAAAGAAGGCGCGGATTTTGGCTGCGGCCTGTTCGGCGTTATGCGGGTTATGCAAATCCCGTTTCAATTGTTGCAGGTCGGCCAACAACTTGATTTTCCCGATCCAGGCGTCCGGGTGGAAATCTTCGATGGCTTCGAATGCCAATGCCGAACCGGGGCCGAGTTCGATGCTAGGCGCGATTTGCCGCATCACCTGTGCGAAGTTGTCGACGTCGATTTTGCGAATCGGCCGTTGCGGCCAAGCCAGTTCGTGGCGGCCGGAGAAACTGCCCAGTACATAAACCCGGTAACCTTCGCCGCCGGAGCTTTTGCGCTGTGCGCCACGGGTCTGAAACCCCATCGTGAAATCGATTCCGCCGGCCATAAGCTCTCCTGGTCAAATTAAGGTTGTCCGGCAAAAGTAGCAGACCGGCCGCGATCCAACAAGCTACGGCCGTGCGGCCGATTGACAAAGCATGCCGGGCCGGAGTGTCATAGCGGGCAGATTACGACTCGATCGGGCAACAGCGGAGGCGGCGATGCCGGCGGAACACGAACTGGACAGACTGAGGGCAGGGATAGTCCGAGCCTATACCCGGCCGGAGGCCGAGGCAGTGGCGGCGCTGCGCGCCGGGTTGGCCGATTACGGCCCGCAGCAGGTTAGCGCCCAGGCCGAAGATCTGATCGCAGCGATTCGCGGGCGGCGGGGCGGGGCGGATTTGTTTCAGGGTTTTCTGCAGGAATACGGCCTGAACAGTGCTGAAGGGTTGCAATTGATGGGTTTGGCCGAAGCGCTGCTGCGCATCCCCGATCCGGCCACGCAAAACCGGTTTTTGCAGGACAAATTGGCCGGCGGCGATTGGCTGCGCCACCTGGGACATAGCGAATCCTGGCTGGTCAACCTCGCCAGTGGCGCCTTGGCGCTCGGCGGCGGCATAGAGCGCTGGCTGCGGCACGCCGATTCCGACCCGTTCGCGGCGCTGCTGGAGCGCTTGGGCGAACCCCTGATCCGCAGTGCGGTCGGCCAAGCCATGCGCATCCTGGCCGAGCAGTTCGTCATTGCCGAGGACATCGCCAGTGCCTTGGCGCGGGCCGGGCGTAGCCCGCACTACCGCTATTCGTTCGACATGCTCGGCGAGGCGGCGCTGACCCTGGAAGACGCCGAGCGCTATTACGCCAGCTACGCCGCCGCCATTGCCGCGTTGGCCGTGGCGGCCGGCGCCGGGTTGTTCGAAAATCCGGGCATCTCGGTCAAATTGTCGGCCTTGTATCCGCGTTACGAGGTATTGCAACAGCGGCATGCGGTGGCGGCGATAGTCGACAAGTTGTCGAATCTGGCCAGACTGGCCAAAGCCGCCAATATCCAACTGACGGTCGATGCCGAGGAAGCCGAACGCCTGGAAATGTCGCTGGATATTTTCGCGGCGGCGTTTACCGATCCGGCATTCGCCGATTGGCCGGGCTTGGGGCTGGCGGTGCAAGCCTACCAAAAACGGGCGCCGGCCGTGATCGAGTGGCTGGCGGCGTTGGCGCAAAGCGGCGGCCGCAGGATTCCCATCCGCCTGGTGAAAGGCGCTTATTGGGATAGCGAAATCAAACGTGCCCAAGAGAACGGTTGGCAGGATTATCCGGTGTTCACCCGCAAAGCCGCGACCGATTTGTCGTATCTGGCTTGCGCTCGAGCGATTCTGGCGTGCCCGGACTGTTTTTACGGCCAGTTCGCTACCCATAACGCCCATAGCGTGCTCGCCGTCCAAGCCATGGCCGGCGCCGATCATCCCGGTTACGAGTTTCAACGCTTGCACGGCATGGGCCAGGCACTGTACGACACCTTGCTCGACTCGGGCCGGCCCGAGTTGGTTTGCCGGGTGTACGCGCCGGTCGGCGCTCATCGCGATTTGTTGCCTTATTTGGTGCGGCGATTGTTGGAAAACGGTGCCAACAGTTCCTTCGTCAACCAAATCGAAAATCCGCAGATAGCCGCCGGCCAACTGGCGCAAGATCCGGCCGTGCAGCTCGATGCTGCCGCCGGCGCGGAATTGGCGCCGCCGCCGGAGTTGTTCTCGCCGCAACGGCGAAATTCGGCCGGCACCAATCTCAGCGATCCGTCCGTGTTGCAGCATCTGCGCCGCGAACTGGACGAATATGCCGGCAAACTCTGGCAGGCCTCGCCGCTGGTCGATGGCAAACGCCTGCGCGGCGAAGGCCGGCCGGTTTACAGTCCGTACCACCGGCGCTTGGCGGTCGGCCAGGTATTGGCAAGCGGCGCGGCCGAGATCGATGCCGCGCTGCAAACCGCGGAATCGGCGTTTGCGGCCTGGTGCTTGCAACCGGTGGTTAAGCGTGCCGCCTGTCTGCAAACGGCCGCGGATTTATTCGAACGCAACCGCGCCGAGTTGCTGGCTTTATGTATCCGCGAAGGCGGCCGCACCGTGAGCGATGCCTTGGCCGAGTTGCGCGAGGCGGTGGATTTGTGCCGCTATTACGCCGCCAACGCCTTGACGTTGTTCGGCCGGCCGCAGGCCTTGCCCGGCCCGACCGGCGAGGACAATCGGCTGGGTTACCGCGGCCGCGGCGTGTTCGTCTGCATCAGCCCGTGGAATTTTCCGCTGGCGATTTTCGTCGGCCAAATCGCCGCCGCGTTGTTGGCCGGTAATAGCGTGATCGCCAAGCCGGCCGAGCAAACCGCGCTGACGGCGATGGCGGCGGTCAGGCTGTTGCACCGGGCCGGCGTGCCGAAGCCGGTGTTGCAATTGTTGCCGGGCGACGGTGCCGGCATCGGCGCCCGGTTGTTGAGCGATCCGCGCGTGGCCGGCGTCGCGTTTACCGGCTCGGTGGCAACCGCCAATCTGATCAACCGGCAATTGAGCCAACGCCCTGGGCCGATTGCGACGCTGATCGCCGAGACCGGCGGCCAGAACGCGATGTTGGCGGACAGTTCCGCCCACACCGAACAATTGGTACGCGATGCGCTGCAATCGGCCTTCAATAGCGCCGGCCAGCGTTGCTCGGCGCTGCGGGTGTTGTTTTTGCCGGAGGAGACCTGCGATGCGGTGATCGAGCGCTTGATCGGGGCGATGCGCTTGCTGCGGGTCGGCTCGCCGTGGGATTTCGATACCGATGTCGGCCCTATCGTCGACGATAGCGCCTTGGCCGCGTTGCACGCCCATCTGAGGCGCATCGCCGAAGTCGGCAAGCTGCTGTACCAAACGCCGTTGCCGGCCGCTTGCGCGAACGGCTGCTTTTTTCCGCCGAGCTTGGTGCGGATTCCCGGTTTGGCGGTGCTGGAGGGCGAAGTGTTCGGGCCGATCTTGCACGTCGTCAGCTATCGCACCGGCGAGCTGGAGCAGGCGGTCGAGGCGATCAATGCCAGCGGCTACGGCCTGACGCTGGGCCTGCACACCCGGCTCGAGTCGACGGTGCAGTATGTCGCGCGCCATGCCCGGGTCGGCAATTTGTACGTCAACCGCAACATGATAGGCGCGGTGGTCGGCGTGCAGCCGTTCGGCGGGCTGGGTCTGTCCGGCACCGGCCCGAAAGCCGGCGGCCCCAACTATCTGTTGCGGTTTGCAGTCGAGCAAACCGTCAGCATCAATACCGCCGCTATCGGTGGCAATCCCGGTTTGTTGCAAGGCCGGGCCTGACGCCGATGCTGGCCGGCAGCGCGAAATTTCGTAACCGAACGGAATGCGGGCGACGTTTTTGCTTTACGAATCAAGCCGGAATCTGCCAAAACCATGCCGGCGACAAGCACTGCGCCGGCGGCGGGGTGCGGCGCTGCGGCTGCTTGGGATGGTGTACGGGCAAACCAGTGGTATATTTTCCAGCGAATTCCGCTTATTCGCTAATCAGGCATGCATGGAAATTACCCTAACCAACCCGCCACCAGCGGCCACCGGCCAAGTCAGCCTGCGCGCATTGCTGCGCAATGCCACCCAGGCTCAGCACGAGCGGCTCAACCGGCATGCGTTACTGACTGGATTGTTGCAACCGGGCTATTCGTTGGCAGACTACCGGCTGCTGTTACAGACGCTGTACCGGCTATACAGCGCATTGGAACCCAGGCTGGCCGAATTTGCCGCCGGGCCGGTTGCCGGTTTCGATTATGCGGCCCGAGCCAAGCTGGCCTGGTTGCAGGCGGATTTGGATTATTTCGGCATCGATCCGGCCGCGCTGGAATCGTCTGCGCCGCCGCTCGCCGTGCCGGCCATCGCCAGCCTGGGCGACTACGTCGGGGTGCTTTACGTGGTCGAAGGCTCGACTTTGGGCGGCCAACTGATAAGCAAACGCCTGCAGCAATACTTGGGATTGACGCCGAACGGCGGAGCCCGGTTCTATTGCGGTTACGGCGAGGCTAGCGCCGCCAGGTGGCGGGATTATCTGGCGTTTGCCGAAGCGATTGCCGCCGACGTCGAACAAAGCAAAGCCGCCGAGATTGCCGCCAACCGCACGTTCGCGTTGTTCGAGGCCGAGCTAGACCGTGCCGTGGTGCGTGGCTCGCCGGCGGGGAACGGTGGCAATGGTTAGCTATACCCCGGAACAGTTGCAGCAGGCGCTGCAAAAATGCGAATCCGAACCCATCCACCAGATCGGCCAAATCCAGCCGCACGGCGCTTTGCTGGTGGTTACCACGGATGCGGCAGCGCGGGTGGTCCAGGCCAGCGCCAATTTGAGCCGGTTTTTGCCGTGCGCCGCCGAACACGCCTTGGGCCGGCCGTTCGCCGAACTGTGCGGCGCCAAGGCGGCCGAGCAATTGCAGAGCTTGGCCGCGACCGCGCACAGCCGCAACACTGCCAGCGGCAAGCTCGCCGTCGCCAGTGACTGTTCGTCGGCGGAACTGCAAGCCCACGTCTACCTCAGCAACGGCGGCATCGCCGTCGAATTGATGGCGGAGCAGGCGGACAACCAGGAAACGCGCCTGGCGGAGCTGTTGCTGCAGATGCAGGATGCGTTGCTGCAAATCGGTACCGACCGCGAATATCTGCACTATTTCGACCAGGTGGCGATCCTGGTCCGGACTTTGTGCGGTTACGACAGCGTGATGATTTACCGCTTCGATTCGGAGTGGAACGGCGAGGTGATCAGCCAAAGCCGGATCGAAACCGCGCCTTCCTATTTGGGTCTGCACTTTCCGGCCAGCGACATTCCCGCTCAGGCGCGGCGTTTGTTCGCATTGAATCCGGTGCGGGTCGTGGCGGATATCGAGGCGGAACCGGTGCCGCTGCTGCCGGCCGTCAACCCGTTGGCGGGCGAGCCGTTGGATATGGCTTATTCGGCGCTGCGCTGCCTGTCGCCGATTCATATCCAATATCTGCGCAACATCGGCGTGCGCGCCTCGATGGTGGTTTCTCTGTTGCAGAACGGCCGGCTTTGGGGGCTGATTGCCTGCCACCACCATGCTCCCAAACCGGTTTCCATCAGCGAACGCGAGGCGGTGACGTTTATCAGCCGCATGACTTCGGCCAAGCTGTCGGCGATTGAAGCGGTGGACCAGCACAGCCACGTCACCAGCGCCAACCATTTGGTCGGCGAATTGCTGAACTACATCTTTACCAGCCAGGAAGAGACGATTTTGCAGCGGCTGTTGCCGGAGCTGATGCAATTGCTGCACGCCGACGGTGTCATCGCCTTGGTGGAAGGCAAGCGCCACAGCCACGGCCTGACGCCAACGGCGGCGCAATTGGAAGCCCTGTTGCCTTGGCTGAGCGGCCAGGCCTGCGCCAATTCGTTCAGTTGCGAGCATTTGGCGAAGTATTTCCCGCCGGCGGCGGACTACCCGGATACGGCGGCCGGCGTGCTGTGTACGCCGCTGTCCGCCGGCTTGAGAAACGGTATCGTCTGGTTTCGGGCGGAAAAACCGCGCACGGTACATTGGGCCGGACGCGCCGAGAAAGGCTTGGTCGAGGACGAAGCCGGCGGCTATCGGCTGACGCCGCGGCAGTCGTTCGAAATTTGGAGCGAATTATGGCGCGGCCGCAGCGCGCCGTGGAGTCCCGTCGAATTGGGCGTGGCGAATATGCTGGCGGTCACGCTGCCCGAAGGCTTGGCCCAGAAAAGCCGCCTGGAGCAGGCATTGAAGCAACAAAGCGCGTTGGATGCCGAGTTGCGGATTGCGGCGACGGCGTTCGAATCTCAGGAAGGTATCGTGGTACTCGATTCCGCGCGCACTATCTTGCGGGTGAATCGGGCTTTTTCCCGAATTACCGGCTACGCGGCCGAGTTTGCCGTCGGCAAAAGTTTGCGCGAGTTGGAATTGGATAACCGGCAAATCGCCGATTACACAGCGATGTGGAATGCCGTCGGCGTCAGCGGTGCCTGGGAAGGCGAAATCACGATCCAAGCCGCCGGCGGCCGCCTATTTCCGATCCATCTGGCCATCTCCGCGGTAACCGACCAGCAGGGGAATCTGAAAAATTATGTGGCCAGTTTCATCGACATCAGCTCGTTGAAAGCCGCCGCCGCAGAAATCGAACGCCTGGCGTTTTACGACGCGCTGACCGGACTAGCGAACCGGCGGCTGTTGCAGGACCGCTTGAAGCATGCTTTGGCGATCAGCGCCCGCAGCGGCCGGCCCGGCGCCTTGTTGTTTATCGATCTCGACAATTTCAAGCTGTTGAACGACACGCTGGGCCACGATATGGGCGATTTACTGCTGCAACACGTGGCGGGCCGGCTGTCGGCCTGCGTGCGCGAGGGCGACACTGTGGCCCGTCTGGGCGGCGACGAGTTTATCGTCATGTTGACCGAATTGGGCGACGAAAAGCACGAGGGCTTGGCGCAGACCGAGAGCGTGGCCAACAAAATTCTGGCGACGCTGGCCAAGCCCTACTTGCTAAACGAACATGAATACCGGAACTCGCCCAGCATCGGTGCGGTGTTGTTCCGCGAGCACGAATTCGATATCGAGACCCTGTTGAAACAGGCCGATATCGCGATGTACCAAGCCAAAAAGGCCGGCAAAAACACCGTGCGTTTCTTCGATCCGCAAATGCAGGCCAACATCAACGCCCGGATGCAATTGGAAGCCGACCTGCACCGGGCCTTGGCCGAGAACCGTTTTGTGTTGCATTACCAAGCGCAAGTCGGGAAAAACCGGGAAGTATTCGGTGCCGAAGTGTTGATTCGTTGCCGGCATCCCGAATCCGGTTTGATTGCACCTAAGGATTTCATCGCGTTGGCGGAGGAAATCGGTTTAATCACGCCGATCGGCCAATGGGTGCTGGAAACCGCCTGCCGGCAGCTAAAAAAATGGGAAGCGTCCTCGAAGACCCGGCATTTGCACTTGGCCGTGAACGTCAGCCCCAGGCAATTTCGCAAAGCCGACTTCGTCGACAGCGTGGTGCGCATACTCCGCGAAACCGGCATAGATCCCAGCCAGTTGAAATTGGAGCTGACCGAAAGCCTGGTATTGGACGATATCGAGGACACTGTCGTCAAAATGCAGGCGCTGCGAGGTATCGGCGTGCGTTTTTCGATGGACGATTTCGGTACCGGTAATTCGTCGTTGTCGAATTTGCGCAAACTGCCGATCGCGCAATTGAAGATCGACCGGAGTTTCGTCAGGGATATTTTGGACGATCCGGACGACACCGTGATCGTACAAACCATCATCGCGATGGCGAAAAACTTGGGGATGGACGTCATCGCCGAAGGCGTCGAAACCGAGGTCCAGCGCGCCTTTCTGGAAATGCACGGTTGCGACGCGTTTCAGGGCTATTTATTCGGCAAGCCGGTGCCGATAGCCGATTTCGAAGCGATGTTAAACCGCGGACTGCCCCAGGCGTAGGCCGGGCTGCGGCCGCGGTTGGCGGCGGTATTGCCGACAAATTAGGATCTAGCAACTATGCTTACTCGACTTCGTTAACCCCCTGCCAGCCATGCCGTCGCCGTCTTTCAATAAAAAACTGACCGTCACTTATAGCTTTTGGAAAAAGTTGTTGTTTTTGTGTTTGGGTTTGCCGGCTGCCTTAGTGTTTGTTTGGGCGGGTGTGAGCAGTAACTTCTATTTGTTGGAAGTTACTGTTGTAGTGTTCGGCGCGTATATTTTTCGACAGGTTGCCGAGACTCTGGGCACTCGCTCGGTTACGTTCTTCCCCGACAAGATTCTCAAGAATGGCTGGTTCGGTGCAACCGCAATTCCGACCCACGCTCTGGTCCTAAAAGTAAACAAACAAGACGGTGTCGAATCTCTGCAGTTTTTTCACGGCACCGAGAAAAATAGCCGCGAATCTATTTCGGTTGCGGGTTGGTGTCTGTCGGAAGAGCACCGGCTGTGGCTGGATTCCTACCGCCGTAAGGTCTACCGGATCGGCGATTTTTCGCGGGCGCCGAGCAATAACAGCGCGGCCTGCGTCGAGTTCGAAAAAGCGGTGGCGAGCTTTCGTTTCATTACCATTTTGACGATCTTGTACTTGTTGATCTACGTCGTCTGCGCCACCTACCTGTCCTGGCATTACCCGGTCTTCAACGGTTATGCGCCGACGGCCTTGGTCTGGCCGATTCGGGTATTGTTCGTCGCGGCAGCGTTGGCCGCGTATCCGCTGTTGCGCCTGCAAGCCCGGCTGCCGCTGGCCGAGCGTAATTACAGTCAGCGCGTGCAGCGCGGCCATCGCCAAGCCTTGCGTTCTGCGTTGCTGGCAAACGGCGTGGCTTGGCTGGGTTTGCCGCTGTGTCTGTTGTGCGGCAACAAACTGGATTTTTACATGATGCTGTTGGTCGGCGGCGTCTACCACCGCGATTTCTATCCGCGGCTGTCGGATTGGGAGCAGTTGTTGCAAGTGGCACCGGCAAACCCGGCCGCTGCGCCGATTCCGCGCCGCTCATTGCAAGTATCGCTGGCCTTGCTCGGCGGCCTGTCGCTGGCCGGGTATGCCGGGCAGCCGGCCGACTTCCGCATCCGCCAGGATTGCACCGACGCCAACGCCAATCCGGCCGAATGCGATAACAGCCATAGCGGCGGCCACGGCGGCGGTTCCGGGTCGAGTTACTGCGGCGGCAGCGACGACGGCCACAGCGGCACCCGCCGCGGCGGTTTCGGCTCGTTCGGCGGTTCGCACGGCTTCTTCGGCGGCTGACGTGCAACGCCTGGTACGGCAAACGCGCGCCGATTGGCGGCAACGGCTGGAAGCGGTGGGTATGGATTTCCACACCATCGACGGCGCCGTGTATTGGGACGAATCGGCCTGCTACCGCTTTAACCGCAGCCAAATCGACGTGCTGGACGACGCCACCGCCGAGTTGCATAGACTGTGTCTGCACGCCGTCGCCGAGGTGATCCGCCGCGACTGGTTCGACCGCCTGCGGATTCCGCGTTGGGCGGTGCCGTATCTGACGGCGTCGTGGGAGCGGGGCGAGCCAAGTTTGTACGGCCGCTTCGATCTAGCCTGGGACGGCAGCGGACACCCGAAAATGCTGGAATACAATGCCGACACGCCGACCGCGTTGCCGGAAGCGGCGGTCGTACAATGGTTTTGGCTGGCCGATTGCCAGCCCGGTGCCGATCAGTTCAATTCGATCCACGAGAAATTGATCGCCTTTTGGCAACGCTATCGGCAACACCATGCCGAGGTTTATTTTGCCGGTGTCGCCGACAGCGCCGAGGATGCCGGCAACGTGTTTTATTTGATGGATACTGCGCTGCAGGCCGGCATTCGCCCGCATTGGCTGGCGATCGACGACATCGGCTGGCAGGCGGCCGCGCAACAATTCGTCGATTTGCAAAATCGGCCGATCCGGGCCTTGTTCAAACTGTATCCGTGGGAATGGCTGCTGCGCGAGGAATTCGGGCCGTATCTTCCCAAAGCCCAGCTCAGCCTGCTGGAACCGGCCTGGAAGCAAATTCTCAGCAATAAAGGCATTCTGCCGATCTTGTGGGAATTGTTCGAAGGCCACCCCAATTTGTTGCCGGCCAGTTTCGCCGATAAGCCGTTGCTCGGCGATTACGTGCGCAAGCCGCTGTATTCGCGGGAAGGCGCCAACATCGAAATCCGCCGCGGCGCCCATGTCGTCGAATCGGCCGGCCTTTACGGCGACGACGGTTATATCTACCAGCGTTATACGCCGTTGCCCAATTTCGCCGGCAATTACCCGGTGATCGGCTCCTGGGTCGTCGGCGGAGAGCCGGCCGGCATCGGCATCCGCGAGGACAAAACCGAAATCACCGGCAACAATAGCCGCTTCGTACCGCATTTTTTCGTCGAGGATTGATCTATGCCCACCATCGATTTGGCCGAGTTAGCGGCCGCAGCCAACGGCTTCGTGTTGCATTTTTTGGCGGCCGTCGCGCTCAGCGTATTGTTCGGTTTCTGCTATTTGCACATCACGCCCTATGCCGAGTTCAAACTGATCCGGGAAGGCAAGACCGCTCCGGCGCTGGCCTTCAGCGGCGCCTTGCTCGGGTTTGCGCTGGCGCTGGCCGGCGCCATCGCTAACAGCGTGTCGTTTGCCGATATGTTGATCTGGGCCGGTGTGGCTTTTTTCGTGCAAACTTTGGTGTTCGTCGGCGTGCGTCTGGCTTTTGCCGACTTATGCGAACGTATCGCCGCCGACGAGACCGGGCCGGCCGTGCTGTTGGCCGGCATTGCGCTGGCCGCGGGCTTGCTGAATGCGGCCTGCATGAGTTATTGAGCGCCGAGAGCTTGGTGAGCAAGCGCATTCTGATCGTCGAAGACGAGCCGGCAATCGCCGATACCTTGATTTATGCGTTGCAACAGAGCGGCTACCAGGCCGAGCATGCCGGCTTGCTGCAAACCGCGTTGGCGCGGCTGCAGAGCGAAACCTTTGCGTTGGCGATCCTGGACGTCGGATTGCCGGATGGTTCCGGCTTCGAATTGTGCCGGCAATTGCGGCGCTTCTCGCAGATCCCGGTGATGTTTCTAACGGCGCACGGCGACGAGATCGACCGCATCGTCGGCTTGGAAATCGGCGCCGACGATTACGTGACCAAGCCGTTCAGCCCGCGCGAAGTGGCGGCGCGGGTCGCGGCGATACTGCGCCGATTGCAGCCGGCTTTGCCCACGGCCGTCGCCGGTACCGGCGGCGATTTCGAGCTGGACGGCGGGGCAGGGCGCATCCGCTATCGCGGCCGTTTGCTGGAGCTGACCCGTTACGAATATCTGCTGCTCAAGCTGCTGATCGAGCACCCGGAGCGCATCTTCTCCCGCGAGCAATTGTTGGAACGGGTGTGGCGCGATCCGGGCGACGTGTTCGACCGCACCGTCGATACCCATATCAAAACCCTGCGCGCCAAACTTCGCGCCATTGCCGACGCCGATCCGATCCGGACCCACCGCGGCTTGGGCTACAGCCTGGAAAGCCGATGAGGTTATCGCTACGCCTGTTTCTGGGCTATTTCTTTTTGGTGGCCGCGACCGGGCAATTGGTGTTGCTGTTGGTCGTCAAACAAATCAGCCCCGGCGTCAGAATGGCGCTGGAAGCCAGCCTGGTCGACACCGCCAATCTGCTGGCCGAGTTGGCCGCGCCCGAGTTGGCGCGCGGGAACATCGCCGACGGCCAGTTCGCCGATGCGGTAAGGCGCTATAGCAAGCGGCCGGTGTCGGCGACGATATTCGGCTTTCCGAAACAAAGTCTGGATTACCGGGTTTACGTCACCGACGCGACCGGTATCGTCCGCTTCGACTCGGCCGGAACCGCAGTCGGCGAAAATTACTCGCGCTGGAACGACGTCTATCTGACCCTGCAAGGCCGCTATGGCGCGCGCTCCAGCCAGGCCGACCCGGACGATAAACGCAGTTCGACCATGCATGTCGCGGCGCCGGTACGCGACGGCGAAAAATTGATCGGCGTCGTTACCGTCGCTTATCCGACCGCATTGCTGCAACCCATCGTCGAAGCCGGCAAGTCGGCGGTGCAGCGTGGCGCGTTCTGGCTGTTCGGCGGCGCGCTGCTGTTCGGCGCGATATTCAATTGGCGGCTGACCCGCGCCATCGAATTACTGGTGGCCTATGCCCGCACGGTAACCTCCGGCGGCAAGGCAACGCCGCCGAAACTGCACAGCGTCGAACTGGCGACGCTGGCACAGACGCTGGAAACCATGCGCCGCGAGCTGGAAGGCAAGCAATACGTCGAGCGTTACGTGCAAACCCTGACCCACGAAATGAAGAGTCCGTTGGCGGCGATCCGCGGTGCGGCGGAATTGCTGGAAGAACCGTTGCCGGACGCCGACCGGCTGCGGTTTGCCGGTAATGCCCGCGAGCAGGCCGAGCGGCTGGACCAACTGATAGAACGTTTGTTGGGCCTGGCGGCAGTGGAGCAACGCCAGCACTTGGCCGAACCCAGAGTTTTGGATTTGGCCGGCTTGGTAACCGCGGTCGCGGCCGAAAAAGCTGCGGCGTTGGCGCAGAAGGCCTTAAGTTTTGCTTTCGATTTGTCCGGCGAGTTGCCGGTGTGGGGCGAGGAATTCCTATTGAGGCAAGCTGTGTCCAATTTGCTGGATAACGCAATTGCGTTTGCGCCGGCCGAATCGGCCATCGAGATCCGCGGTTGGAGCGAGAACCAGCAGGCAAGGCTGCGCATCCGCGACCACGGTCCCGGCATCCCGGCTTACGCATTGGCGCGACTGTTCGAGCGTTTTTACTCGCTGCCGCGGCCGGATACCGGCCGCAAAAGCACCGGGCTGGGCTTGGCCTTCGTCCGCGAAGTTGCCGCGTTACACGGCGGCGAAATCCAGGTCGCTAACGCCGAGGGCGGCGGCGCGGCGGCCGATTTAAGTTTGCCGCTGACGCTAAGGCCCTTGCATGTCTGAGGCGTAGCGAAACGGTAAGCGGCATTTAAGCGCAGCACCAGGCAGGAGCAGGCTGGTCCGGCGTTGGCCGGCAAGCTGGGCAACTTACTGAACCGGTCGCGACGTTTGCGGCCCGGCAGGCCGGCCTTTGGCGGGCGGGTGGGGTTTTGTAATAAGTTATGTGATTCATATCACATAATTCTGTATTATTTGCGCAAAAAACGGCGCAGCAATTGTTACAGCGGGTACAGACAACAGCCCAACCTACCAACTCACGATGAATCATTGCACTACCACACGCAAGCCGGCAGCCGCTTATCCAAACTGCGGCTCCGCAGCCATTCGCCAACCGCGCTTGTTGGTTGCGGCCGGCTTAGTGGTCGCGGCGACTTCCGATGCTGCGGCACAGTCTTTGGATCAACAGATTCGCGCACTGTTGGCAAAAGACGGCAACCAGCGCGGCTGTGCCCAGTTGGTCGGCGATTCGCCGCGTCAAGCCGGTAGCGTGCAGCCCTCGAATTTCGGGCCGCAATTGGCCAGCCTCTGCGGCAGTATTCCGGCAGGCAATCCGCCGCCGGTAGGCGGAGCGCCGGGCGGCGGCGCGGCGAACAATTCCGCGGCCGGCGCGGCCTTTTCCGCCCTCGGCCAGGCCGACCAGGTCGTGAAAAAGCGGCGCGGGCATGCCGATTCCGACTTAGGAACTGCAAAGGGCGGCGGTTCCGGCGACTGGGCGTTGTTGCCCGGTTTGAATCTGTTCTTCAACGCCGATTACCGCGAATTGGACCGGCGCCAAACCGAATTGGAGCGGGGCTATGCCTCCAACGAAGCCGGCTTCAGCCTGGGTATCGATGCCATGCCGGTCGATTGGGCCGTGGCCGGATTGGCCGTCAACTATTCGCATTGGCACGGCGACCAGTTCAACGGCGGCGGTTTCGATACCGATTCCTACGGCCCGACCTTGTTCGCTTCGTTGTTTCCTTGGCAAGGCTTTTTCGCCGATTTGTCGTTTCAATACCTGCGCAAAGACGGCAGTAACGCCAATCGCCGCGACTACCTGCGCGAAGACAACACCAATTTCGGCGGCGCTATCAGCGGCACGCCCGGCGCCGACCAATTCGAAGGCAATCTGTCCACCGGTTACGATTTCACGTTAGGCGGTTTGACGTTGGGGCCGCGCGGCACGCTCCGCTACCGGCACGCGGCAATGGACGCCTACAGCGAGCAGGGCAGCTCCGGCCTGGAGCTGCGTTATCTGGCGGACCGCTTGACTTCGGTACAATCCAGCGTCGGCGCCCAGGCGTCTTACGCCATCAGCACCTCGTGGGGGGTATTGGTGCCGCAGGTCAACGCCGATTGGACTCACGAATACGACAACGGTCAGCGCACGGTTTACGTGCAATTCGCGCAAGACTACCGAGCGCTGCCGACCACGTTCGGCTTTCAAACCGACCGGCCCGACCGGGATTTTTTCCATGTCGGCGGCGGCCTGGTGGCGGTGATGGCCGACGGTTGGCAGGCTTACGCCAATTTCGAGGCTTTGTTGGGCCACGCTTATTTCGACAATTACATCGGCACTATCGGCGTCCGCTTGGGGTTGTAAGCAAACGCGGCAGAGGCTTTGTAACAGGCGGCAAGCTTGCCTAATTTTGACCGGGGGGAGAGAACGGTGGCACAGAAAATTATTGCAGTGGCGCTGAATCAAGACGGCACGATAGCCGCGTATGCCGGCAGAGCGGCGACGTGGCAGGTCTATGCCGCCGACGAATCCGGCGCGGAATTGGTCTGGACGCTGGATTTGACCGAATTCGGCAGTCTGCACGAATGGCACGTGCGCGGCGATGGTAACCGCCACCCGCTGCACTATGGATGCGGCGGCGTGATTCGCCGCTTGGCCGAGCGTAATACCGAACTGGTCACCACCAGCGAAACCTGGCCGCAACAAGTCATAGCGACCGATCTGGCCGGAAAACTCGCCGCAGGTCTACCGCACGACGAACAGCAATGCCTGAAAGGCCATCATTGACCCGCCGGTAGTCGCAGCTACGGAAATGTAGGCTTGTCGCCGCGTGGCGATCAGGTCGCTTATTCAGCGTTGCCGTGGCCTCGGTTGGCGGTATTTCTCGGTCCCGGAAACCCCAATCCTGCAAGAGCATGGTAGCCAACTCCGATGCGCCAGACTCGACAGTGGCAGTTAAGCTATCCCGCTCCGGCGTGGTTCGGATAATACACTTGCCTCCAGTACTGTTTTATTAATTAAAACAATAAATTGAATATATCGCGTATTGTAGATTTTTAATGCGCCGATATAGTGAAAGCGTGTTTTCGTTGCGACCGGCAAACGGTCTGGGAGGCCAAATGAAAATCGCTAATGCAGGAAATTTCGGTTTAACGATCGCAGCGCTAGCACTGGCCGGCTTGGCAGGGGTGCTGCCGATCGATTTCGTGGTGCCGGCGGTATTATTCGCGTCATTGGTGCGCGGTAGCGTCGCATTAATCGAAAAAGCCATCGACGGCGCCGGTCACGCCAAGGAACTCGACCGGCACTGATTCAAATACGGTTCCGCTGGGCGAACCGCCGTTTCTAAGCGGTTCGCCGAATACGTTGGGCTTTTTTTGTCAGGGTAGGGCAAATTCAACCCCGTGAACTGCGTTCGAGGCCGCTGGTTGGCCGTTTAGGACACGACCGTTCCGGTTCGGAGCTCGAACGTCGGTGCAAAAATAACCGGTTCGCTGTTGTTGACCGTTTTAGCGCTTGCAAGCGCGGACAATGTGCCCCCGATGAGTTCAGGGCGGCAAAACGCCTGTGTTTTTCCGGTTTTAGATCATGCAAAAGCGTTTTGAAGTCAGCTGCGAGCAGTAGTGCTCTGCGTTCTGCTTCATTGCTGTTTTGGGTTCTAAGGCTTTGGATGATTTCGCGAGATTTGACCAATTCGCGAAGTTTGGCGGGAACACTAAGACGAAAATAAAAGACGTCTTATCAGATAGGGGACTTTTGCCATAATGGCAGCCTCTTCGTAGCAAAACGCTGTTTTTTGAGGCTATAAACGAAAAAAGCCTTTGAAAAATCAAAGGCTTTTTTGAAATATGGCGGAGAGCTAGGGATTCGAACCCCAGGAGGGGTATAAGCCCTCAACGGTTTTCAAGACCGCCGCTTTCGACCGCTCAGCCAGCTCTCCAATAGCCGTGTATTATTTCAGAAAGTTTTTCCGGAATCTAGTATTTTTTTACGCTTGATTCGGGCGATCTGAAGGTATGCGTACTCCTGTTTTTTCTAAGTATTTGTTAGTTATTGCAAAATCAGCCAGAATGCTGGCGCGGATGTGTGTCGATATCGGCTACGATGTCGTGGCAATCGATTGTTATGCTGATGCCGACACCCGGCAAGTGGCTAGGCAGGTCTTTAAAGTCGAATCGTTAGACTGGGCTGATGTTAGCCCAGCGCTGCTGGCGGTTCGGCAATCCGGTACCGTCTACGGCATTCTGTACGGCAGCGGCCTCGAAGCTTTTCCGGAAACGCTGCAGTATCTGCAATTTCACTCGCGCCTCTTCGGAAATTCCGCGGAGGTTTTTCGGAAAGTTCAGGATAAGCCCTATTTTTTCGGGTTGATGGCGGAACTAGGCGTCGCGCATCCGCCGGTAAGCTTTGTTGCGTCGTATCCCGGTGACGGCTGGATTTTCAAGCCCTGCCGCAGCGAAGGTGGTGTGGGTATAGGCCGCGACAGGGCTGCGGCCGGCGTCGATGGATACTGGCAGCGTTTTGTCGACGGCCAAGCAATGTCGGTTTTGTTTATGTCGTTTGTCGATCGAGTCGAGGTGATCGGATTCAACCGCCAATGGTGTGCCGCACCTGGCCCCGCAGGCCATTTCCTGTTCGGCGGCATAGCCAGCCATGCCGAGCTACCGGCGGCTGTCCGCAGCCAACTTACCGATGCGGTCAACAAACTTTCGGCAGCTTACCAATTACGTGGACTGAACACGCTGGATTTTATGGCCGCCGCCAGTGGCGCGTACGTATTGGAAATTAACCCGCGTATTTCGGCCAGTGCCCAGCTCTATGGTCGCGAGTTGTTGCTAAGGCATTTGGCGGCGTTTGGCGGGACGGAAGTTTCCGTTACGAAAATCTCCAGAGAGCCGGTGGCGTATCAGATTGTTTATGCTGCAAAAAACCTGGAAATCGATGCGGATGTGGATTGGCCGGATTGGGTCGTGGATCGGCCGGTCGCGGGCTCGATTGTTGGCGTGGGCCAGCCGATATGCAGTATTATTGCCGGCGGAAAAAATTCACGGCAGGTCGCCGAGCAGTTGCTGCAACGGCAGGCCATCGTTCAAACCCTTTTGAAATTAGGTTGTTAAATTCATGCAATATCAGGCGAGCGTCAACAAACTTTCACAACCCTTGGTGCAGGAGCTGTTGGATAACGCTGACAAATTAAGGTTGGGCGTCGAGAAACTCGACAACGGCTGTACCATCATCGACGCTGGCATTAAAGTACCCGGCGGTTTGGAAGCGGGCCGCATCATTACCGAAATCTGCATGGGCGGCATGGGTACTGCGACCATCTCGCAAAGTAATTATACCGAGAGTTGGCCGCTGACCATCAATGTTCATGCCACCAACCCGGTGTTGTCGTGCCTGGGTAGTCAATACGCCGGCTGGAGCCTGTCGCACGGCAAATATTATGCATTGGGTTCCGGCCCGGCGCGAGCGATGGCGACCAAGCTTAAGGACGGTGCTGTTGAGCCGGTGGAAGAGTTGTACAAAGAGTTAGAGTACCGCGATAGTGCGGAACGGACCGTATTGGTCATCGAGAACGATGCCGTGCCGCCGGTGGAAATCGTCGAGAAAGTCGCGGCCGCTTGCGGCGTGGCCCCGGATAAGCTGACCATCATAGTTACGCCGACCAGCAGTTTGGCCGGCGGCGTGCAAGTCGTAGGACGGGTTTTGGAAGTGGCGATGCATAAAGCGCACGCCTTGCATTTTCCGTTGGAAAACATCGTCGACGGTTCCGGCAGCGCGCCGATTTGTCCGCCGCATCCCAATTTCGTCAAGGCGATGGGCCGGACCAACGATGCGATTTTGTTTGCCGGGCAGGTGCATTTGTTCGTCAAAGGCGACGACGCGGCCGCCGAGAAACTGGCCAAGGAATTGCCGAGTTCAACTTCCAAAGACTACGGCAAGCCGTTTGCCGATATCTTCAAAGCTTACGAATACGATTTCTTCAAAATCGATGCGATGCTGTTCAGCCCGGCCGTGGTCATCGTCACTGCCGTAGAATCCGGAAAAAGTTTTCGGGCCGGCAAGCTGGACAATACATTGCTGAATCAATCGTTCGGCGCCTAAACGTCTTCGACTTTCCCTCGCGGCGGCGGGTATTGCTTGGCAAAACCCGCCGCCGCGCCGCTAATTTTTTGCTTATTTTCCATTGCGCCGAATTGTAATATTTACCGACGACCCGGGCTGGCACGGCAAGCAGTTGTGCTTGGCTTTTGCCGCGCGCGGTTTCACAGCCGAATACGCTTCGCTGACCGGTTGCCGCTTACAACTGGATAATTACGATCTGCCGGTATTGGTTCCCGGTTTCGAGGATCGTTTGCCGGCCGCGGCTTTTGTTCGCGGCGTGCCGGGCGGATCGCTGGAAGAAGTGGTGTTTTATCTGGATGTACTGCACACGCTGAAACTGCTCGGTGTACCGGTATACAACGACGCCGGCGCTATCGAGCGTAGCGTAGACAAAGGTATGACCAGTTTCTTGTTGCAGCGGGCCGGTTTAGCGACGGCTGCAACCTGGGTATTACGAGACCGCGAGCAAGCTTTGGCAATCGCAGAACGCGAGTTGCAGCAGGGCAATTATTTGATCAGCAAGCCGTTGTTCGGCTCGCAAGGCGAAGGCATTCGCCGGATCGAAAAGTCCACCGATTTGTTATGGCTGACCGGTAGCCGCGGCATTTACTATCTGCAACGCTTTATCGAATGCGATGGCGACGGCTATTCCGACGTTCGTGTATTCGTCGTGAACGGCAAAGCGGTAGCTGCGATGCGGCGGCGCGGGATTTCCTGGCTAAACAACGTTGCCCGCGGCGCCAGTTGCGAGGCTATCGCCATGGAGGCCGAATTGGTCGAGTTGGCCGTGGCGGCCGCCGACGCCTTGCGCATGGACTATGCCGGCGTCGATTTGATCAAAGATCGGCATGGCAATTACCGAATCATCGAAGTCAACAGCGTTCCGGCTTGGAAGGGCTTGCAAGGGGTTTGCCAGGCCAATGTCGCTCAGTGGTTGGTGGCCGACCTATTGCAGCGTTATTTGGGCGAGTTATGCTGAAGCGGCAGCAGTTGATCGAGGCTTATCGCCAAGCCTGCGAAATCGAATTGCAGGCATTCAAACCGGGCAATGTCAGTATTTACAGTCCGGCCCACGACATGACGGTCGAGGATTTCCGGCTCAGTGCGCAGGTCAGCAGCGAACCCATTACCGATCCCGAATTCGGTTTGGGCGAAAAAATTTATTACGCCGTCAAAGCGACTAGAGAAGCGGTCGGGTGCAATACCAATCTCGGCATCGTGCTGCTGTGCGCACCGTTGCTTCACGCCGCAGCGAATGCGCGGCCGGGCGAGTCCTGGCGTCAGGCTCTCGATCGGGTTTTGGAGACCACTACCCAGCAGGATGCCGAATGGGTATTCGAGGCCATTGTTTTGGCCGCGCCGGCCGGGCTCGGCGAGTCCGAGCAACACGACGTTCAGCAAAAAGCCGCGGTCACTTTAACCGAAGCGATGCGTTTTGCCGCGGACAAAGACCGGATTGCCTTGCAATACGCAAACCATTTTAAAGACATTTTTGATTTTGCAGTTTTACGATATAATCGTGCTTTCGTTTTGTCTGGCGATTCTGGTTGGGCGGCGCTAGCGGTTTTTGCTGCGATGTTGGCCCGCTACTCCGATAGCCATATCGAACGGAAGTATGGAAAGCGGTATTCAGAGTGGATCAGGGTGGAGATGGAATCGCTCGATCGGGCGATGCAGCTCACCGTTGAGCCTGAAGAGCTTTTTCCGGTGCTTTACGGACTGGACAAAGCTTTTAAGGCACAAAGAATCAATCCGGGTACGACAGCTGATATGACTGTAGCGACAGTACTGGTGGTGCTTCTGGAACAGCTTATCGGCCAACAACAGGCCGGTGAGTTATAGAGGGAACTTCGAAGAAACTATATTTTGGGACATTATTGTGTCTATTTTTTGGTTCAATCTTATCTTTAGGGGATAAATTTAAAATGGCAAAAATTACAAACATGCGCGTAGGCGAATCTTTGGTTGGTGACGGCAACGAAATTGCCCATATCGACCTGATCTTGGGCCCACGTGGTTCAGCGGCGGAAACCGCGTTTGCAAATGCTTTGACCAACAACAAAGACGGTTTCTCTACTCTGTTGGCTGTGGTTGCACCTAACCTGTTGGTTAAACCGGCTACCATCCTGTTCAACAAAGTAACCATCAAAGGTTCAAAACAAGCCGTTCAAATGTTCGGACCAGCGCAACGCGCTGTTGCTCAAGCAGTTGCCGATTCCGTTGAAGACGGCACCATTCCTGCCGACGAAGCTGACGACTTGTTCGTTTCCGTGGGTGTTTTCATCCACTGGTTGGCTGAAGACGACGCGAAAATCGAAGAATTCAACTACAAAGCAACCAAAGAAGCTATCGCTCGCGCTGTAGCCGGCACTCCAACTGCTAAAGAAGTATTGGCTGCCAGAAAAGACGCTAAACACCCGTTCGCTGCTAACAAAGTTTAATTTTTTAGTATCGAAGGCTGTACAAAATACCCCGGCTAGCCGGGGTATTTTTTTGCCTAAAATTTGCTTAACGCCGATGCGCCGATGTTGCCGTTGTGCAAGGCGCTGGCTACCAACACGCCGGACAGGCCGGCGGTTGCCAGCCGCTGCAAATCGGCGATGTTGCGCACGCCGCCGGCGGCAATCCACCGGGTATGCGGACTGCGACCGCGAAGCGAAGCGAGTCCGGCGAAGTCCGGGCCGCGGCCGGCACCAACCATGTCCAGCGTCATGGCGATGACGGTATCCGGCCAGTATTGCGGCAGTTCCAGCCAAGCCGGATTACCTAAAGCCCGATTGTTTTTAAAATCCAGCGATAGTATCGCCGCCGAATCGCTTAAATCGTATGGTTCTGAACCGGTCTCGGTGCCGATAACCGTCTTCAGATTATCCGGCTGGTCCCGGCTCGAGTTCGGGTAGCGCAACCCGCTATCGACCCAAAAATCGAGGGCCGGATAGCGGCGGACTAACGGTTCGATGATATGCCGGTGGCTGCCGTCGCGCTCGATCGCATTCAAATCGGCGATGTAAAACGCCGAAAACGGATGCAACGCCAACAAGGCGGAAACCACCGCTTCGATCGAACTGTCGCTAACGATGCGGGAGTGCAGGTCTATCGGCAGGTAACGGCTGCGGTCCCCGCCGCTGGCGTGAACCACCCGGCCGTCCTTTAAATCAATGACTGGAATAATTTGCATGGAGTGAGCGGGTGAAACAACTGACCATTCTGGTATTCGAATATATAAGCGGCGGCGGTATGGCCGGCGAGGCTTTACCTGCATCCTTGCTGGCCGAAGGCCGGATGATGTTACAGGCTTTGTTGGGCGAACTGAAGCGGATTCCGCAACTGCGGTTACGGGTCCTCTTGGACCAACGCTGCGATTTAGCTATCGATTCGGAGCATGCCGAGTTGGTCCGAATCGGTGCCGGCCAGGATATCATGGCTCTGCTGCCTGAGCTGTTGGCGCAAGCCGACCTGTTTTGGCCGATCGCCCCGGAAACCGGCGGCATCTTGAGCCGGTTGGCGCAAATGGCGCAGGCCGCCGGTATCGAAACCTTGTTATCGGACGTAGCGACGCTGGCGCTGTGCGGCGACAAGTTGGCGACCTACCGCCATCTTACCGCGCACGCGATCCCGGCGGTGGAGACCTACCCGGCCGAGAAATGTCCGGATTTTCCTGGGCGGACGGTGGTAAAAATCCGGGATGGCGCCGGTTGCCAGGATACTCGGGTAGTGGCAGCGGGCGCTTTGCCGGCCGCGGTTGCGGATTTGGATCAGCCGGAACACTATGTGGTCCAGCCGTTCGTGGCGGGCCGAGCGATCAGCCTGTCGGCCTTATTCAAAAACGGCAAGGGTTATTTCTTGACCTGTAATCAGCAACAAATCGTTTTGGCGGGGCAGCGATTCAGTTTGCACGGATGCTTGGTCAACATTCACCAACAGCGCGAAGCCGATTATCGCCATCTGGTCGGCCGGATTGCTGAGGCCTTGCCGGGCTTATGGGGCTACGCCGGTATCGATCTAATCGAAACCGGCGAATCTGCCGCGTTGGTGCTGGAAATCAATCCGCGCCTGACCAGCTCCTATGTCGGCATCGGCCAGGCCACCGGCATCAATGTCGCCGAGCAGGTGTTACGGCTCAGGCAGGGCGAGCCGATAGCGGTTCCGTCCCGGCAACAATGCGTGGAGGTAACCATATGAAGCACACGGCAGCTTATCCGATTGCCGGTTGGGATGTTGGCGGCGCCCACCTGAAGCTGGCGCTATTGAATGCCGCCGGCGACATCGTCAGCGTCGGTCAGGCGGCGTGCCCGCTGTGGAAGGGCATCGATTACTTGCATCGCGCGATAGCCGAACTAACCGCCAACCTGGATTTGAGCGCCTGCCGGCATGCGTTGACCATGACCGGCGAACTGGTCGATTGTTTTACCAGCCGGGAGCAGGGCGTCGCGGCGATTATCGACGCGATGTGTCGCCATTACGGCGCTGACCGGATCGATGTCTTCGCCGGTTTGCGCGGTTTTTTAGCGGCCGGGCGGGTGGCTGCGGCGGATTGTATGGACATCGCCTCCGCCAATTGGTTGGCCAGCGTGATGCTGGCGGCCCAACGCATACCGGATGCGTTGTTCGTCGATATCGGCAGCACCACGACCGATTTATTGTTGATCGAGCAATCCCAGCCCTGCGTAGCAGGCTATACCGATTACCAGCGCCTGGTGTCCGGTGAGCTGGTCTATACCGGCGTGGTTAGAACGCCGGTAATGGCGATTACTCAACAGGCCGAGTTCAATGGCCGGCACATGGGTTTAATGGCCGAACTGTTCGCCACAACGGCCGATGTCTATCGGCTGACCGGTGACTTGAACGACGCCCACGATCAGGCCGATACCGCCGACGGTGCGGAAAAAACGGCGCTTGCCAGCGCCCGGCGTTTGTCCCGTTTGACCGGTTACGAATTTGACGCTGCCGATTGGCCGCTGTGGCTGGCATTTGCTGCCCACCTTAAACAATGCCAGCAGCAACAACTTGTCGAGGCTTGCCGAAGGCGGCTGCAAGCCGCGGCGCGGCCGCAACGCTGCATCATGCTCGGTGCCGGTGTCGGCCGCTTCCTGGTCAAACAGATCGCCGCCGAGTTAGGCTTGATTTACCGGGATTTCGCCGATTTACTGCCGACGGCAGGCGGGGGCGGCCAGATCGATGCCGGCGATTGTGCGCCGGCCGCCGCAGTGGCCTATCTGGCCGGCCGGTTTGGTTAAAGCCGGCGGCTGGTATAAAATCTGACGGTGTTCAATCACGTCCTTGCCGGCCAAGCCGGCCCTGCATCCCCGTTTAATGCTTCTAGCCAAACCCACTAAACATCCGCTGCCGTATTTTCCGGACAGCGCGCAATTATTCGCTCCGATTGCCCATCTGCCGTGGGCGGTGTTCCTGGATAGCGCGCAACCCCATAGCCGCCAGGACCGTTACGATATTCTGGCTTACGCGCCGGTCGCCACCTTGCAAACCTACGGCAACACCACCCGGATCGAGCGCGACGGCCGGGTCGTCGAGAGCGGCGCCGATCCGTTCGAGTTGTTGAAGCAACACTTGGGCGCAAGCTTGCCGGCCATCGAAGGCTTGCCGTTTTGCGGCGGTGCGATCGGCTATTTCGGCTACGATCTGGCGCGGCGCATCGAAAAATTGCCGGCGATTGCCGAAGATGCCGAGCAAATCGCCGAAATGGCCGTCGGCATTTACCGCTGGGCCGTGGTGGTCGATCATCAGCAACAACAAAGCTGGCTGGTCGGATACGATCTGGCGGATGCGCTGCAGCAGCGCCTGGTTGCCGAATTCAGCCAACTAGCGCCGCCGGCGCCGGCCGAAGCTTTTCGAGTGTTGCAGGCGCCGGCCGCCAACATGGACAAGCACGGATACGCGGCGGCATTCGGCAAAATCAAAAATTATTTGAAAGAAGGCGATTGTTACCAGATCAATCTGACGCAGCGTTTCAGCAGTGCCTGCACCGGCGACCCCTGGCAAGCTTACGCGGTGTTGCGGCGGATCAATGCCGCTCCGTTCAGCGCCTATCTAAATCTGCCGGACGTGCAGGTATTGAGTTCGTCGCCCGAACGATTTTTGAAAGTGACCGACGGTGCGGTCGAGACCAAGCCGATCAAAGGTACTCGCCCGCGCCGGGCCGATCCGGAACAGGACCAGGCTCAGATCGAGGATTTGGTGGCCAGCGCCAAGGATAGGGCGGAAAACGTCATGATCGTCGATTTGTTGCGCAACGACTTGGGCAAGTGTTGCCGCAAAGGTTCGGTGTGGGTGCCGAATTTGTTTGCGGTGGAAAGCTACGCCACCGTGCACCATTTGGTCAGTACCGTCACCGGCCAGTTGGCGGCCGGCCAGCATGCGTTGGATTTGTTGCGCAGTTGTTTTCCGGGCGGCTCGATTACCGGTGCGCCGAAAATCCGGGCCATGGAAATCATCGAGGAATTGGAGCCGCACCGGCGCGGCATCTATTGCGGCGCGATCGGTTACGTCGGCTTCGACGGCAATATGGACACCAACATCGCGATCCGGACGCTGGTGCACAACCGCGGCAGCATCCGCTTTTGGGCCGGCGGCGGCATCGTCAACGATTCGGTGCTGGACGCGGAATACCAGGAATGCTTCGATAAAGCGGCGGCACTGTTGCAGGTGTTGGCGCAATTCGGGACATGATTCGCGTCGTCAAACTGGGCGGCAGTTTGTTGGAAACCGCCGCGTTGCCGCTGTGTTTGGCGGCCGCGATGCGATTGCCGGGACTGACTGTGATCGTGCCCGGCGGCGGCCCGTTTGCCGATCAGGTGCGGACGGCGCAGCGCCGATATCGTTTCGGCGAGGTTGCCGCACACCGTATGGCGCTGCTGGCCATGCAGCAAATGGCCGAATTGATGCGCGGACTGTGTCCCGAACTGGAAATCGTATCCGGTGCCGAATCGGTGGCAGCCGCAGCGGTTTCCGCCAAAACGCTGGTTTGGGTGCCGCAAATCGCCGAATTGGACGCGGCCGGGATTCCGGCTAGTTGGGATATCACCTCGGATAGTCTGGCCGCTTGGCTGGCCGGGCGCATCGCCGCCGACGCGTTGGTCGTGGTCAAGTCGGCGCCGATTACCGCCGGCACCGCTTGGCCGGAATTGCAGCGGCAGGGCATCCTCGACCCGGCTTTTGCCCGCTTCGCTAACGCCGCATTCTTTAAGATTACCGTAGTCAATAAAGACGAATTCCCGTTTCGCCATGATTAGTTTCCTGAAAGCCATTCTGAACCGGCGCTTGCGCAAAGCCTATTACCAGAGCCGGGAATCCCTGCTCGGCCACCACAAACGCGACATCGTCGTGATGCAGGTCGACCAGGCTTGCCACAGTCTGAAAGACAGCCGCGACCAATTCGTCGAAGCGTTGGATAAATTCAAAACCCTGGTGCACTTGCCGGAGAGCTCGTTGGAACAACGCTACCAGCAATTGAAGCGGCGCTACGATTTATGCCGCAGTAAAGCCGACGCCGTCAGCCAGAAGATACAAGCGGTGGAGGAGGTCAGCGAGGCCTTGTTCGCCGAATGGGAAACGGAACTGGATTTATACAGCAACCGGGCATTACGGGCCCGCAGCCAGCAACAGTTGAAAAAATCCCGCCAGCAATATGCCCGTTTACTCAAGGCGCTGCAAACCGCGGAAAACCGCATGGTGCCGGTGTTGGCGGCGTTTCAGGACCAGGTTTTGTTTCTGAAGCACAACCTCAATGCCCACGCCATCGCGGCGTTGCGGCACGAGTTTGTCGAGATTGGCGTGGATATTTCGAAGTTGATCGAGGTGATGGAGAAAACCATTACCGAGGCCAGCCAGTTTGTTGCGGTCCTCGCGGACCAGAAGCAACTGCCGGCCCCGGTGGCCGTGCGCAAATAATTACATCGCGTGCATTTTGTAATCGACCCGCGCCGGCGGATTCTTGTCACGGGCGTCCGGCGTTTTCTTGCGGTTCTGGTCGATGCGTTCTTGCGAATATTGGGTAATCATTTGGTCCCAAGAGGTGTACTGGGAGTACTCTTTATTGCCGGAAGCCTTACGTTTGGCGAACAACTCCTTACCGGTTTCTATCAACTGCTCGGGAGTTTTGCCGTCGATCGCGTCCAGGAACTCCTGGTTACTGCGGATCTCGTCGCGCAAGGTCCAGAACGACACTTCGAACTCGATGCGCTGGTCCAGCGGCAATTTCTCCTTGATGTGGCTGATCGACCTATTGACGGTTTTCATGCTGCTGCCGTTGATCTGGTTGCTTTTGTTGCAACCGGCCATCACCGAACACAGCAATAAAACCAATACCGTTGACGCTTTTTTCATACTGCAGCCCCCCAGTGGCTAAATAAACAAACCCGATTTTTTGTATTTATAATGGTTGTAATGCGGGTCACCCAACAAACCAAATTACTCGGTAATTAAAAACACAAGCTTACCACATGCTGGAATTTATCCAACTTCTCAAACAGCGTTACGAAATTGTGCTACAGCAGTTGGACCGAAAAAATTCCCGCTTTACGGAATACCAGCAACGCATAGAACAACTACTTCACGCCGAGGCGTTTATCCGCAAGGGCCAATTGCTGCAAAACCAGCCGGCCTTGCCGTTGCAGATTGCCGTGATCGGTCCGACTCAAGCCGGCAAAAGCTCGGTAGTCAATCTGCTATTGAACAGCGCGAGCGCCGGGGTCAGCCCGCTGGCCGGCTATACTGTGCATGCCCAGGGTTTTTGCCATCGGGTACCGATTGAAGATTGCGCCGGCCTGCAGCAGTATTTCGGCCGCTTCCAGCAGTTGCAACGCGATGGGTTGCGGCCGGGACGCTACGATTGCTATTCGCTGAGCCCGGCCGCAGCCGATTCCGGCCTGCTGCCGGACTGCGTGTTGTGGGATACCCCGGATTTCGATTCGATCGATTCGGCCGATTACCGGGAAGGTGTGGTGCGTACGATAGCTTTGGCCGATGCCGTGATTTTGGTGGTCAGCAAGGAAAAATACGCCGACCAATCGGTGTGGGACTTGATGAAATTTATCGAAGCCTACCGCCAGCCGACCCTGGTTTGCGTCAACAAACTCAGCGAAGGCAGCGAGGCCGTGATTCTGGATTCGTTGCGCGACAAATGGCGGCAAACCCGCAGCGACCCGCCGCCGCCGATGGTGGCGCTGCTGTTCCAGAAAGCGCCGGCGCAACCGCAATGGCCGGTTCAGGCCTCTCGGCTTGTCGCCGAATTGGCGAAAAAAGCGCAGCGCAGCAAGCATGCCGACAAGCAGCAACAGCTTATCGGCCGTTACTGGCTGCCGTGGCTGGAGCCGGTGTTCAGCGAACACCATGCTCAACGTCATTGGCAAACCCTGGTCGACCAATGCCTGGCCGATGCCTTGCGCGACTACCGGCGCGACTACCTGAACCATCCCCACCATTACGAAACCTTCCAGAATGCGTTGTTGAATCTGCTGACGCTATTGGAAATTCCCGGCCTGGCGCGGATATTAGGTAAAACCCGGCGAGCGATGACCTGGCCGTTTCGCAAGATGATGGATTGGAGCAACGCCAAATCCGCCGCCAATCCCAGTCATGAACTGGCGGTATTGCAGCAGTTGGGCGAGCACTTGTTGATTCAGCTTGCCGACCGGGTGTTGGAGAAAACCGAAACCGAACCGGCGGACAGTTATTGGTGGCGGGAAAACGCGATGGCTTTGCGCCAGCGCCGCGGCGAAATTCTGTTGGCCTACCAACGCGCCGTCGACAGCTACCACCAGGATTTCCAGCAGGATGTCGAAGCGGCCGCGCAACGCCTGTACCGTAAATTACAGGACCAGCCGTTGGTTCTGAACAGCCTGCGCGCGACCAGAGCCACCACCGACGCCGGGGCGATGCTGCTGGCGATTCAGGCCGGCGGCATCGGTGTACAAGATCTGGTGATTACGCCGTTGATCTTGACCATCACGTCGTTGCTGGCGGAAAGCGCTATCGGCAGTTACATGCACCGGGTCGAAGCCGAATTGAAACAGCACCAATTCGCCACCGTGAACAACGCCTTGTTCGACGGCTGTCTGAAACAGCGCTTGTACCAATTGCCGCTGGCCGTACACAGCCAGACCCGCTTCAACATTTCCGAACAACAATGCCACGCCGCGGAACTGGCTTTGAAAGAGAAGAAACATGGCTTACGCATACTCTGAGCTGTTGGCCGCAGCCCAACAATGGGCGGCAAGTGCCGCTGCGGCAGGCCGGTTGAGCGCCGAGCAGGCTGCATTGTTGCAGAATCTGGAGCCGGCCGCAGCCGGTGCGCTATTTAATGCCGAGGCCTGCCGGGACGGCGCGCCTTTGATCGTTGCTTTCATGGGCGGTACCGGCGTCGGCAAAAGCAGTTTGTTAAACCGGCTGGCCGGCCAAGCCATCGCCAGAGCCGGCATCGAACGGCCGACCTCGCGCGAAGTCACGCTGTACCACCATAGCAGCCTGGGTGTCGATAAATTGCCGGAGGGTTTGCCGCTGGACAGCATCAAAATCAGCCGGCACAACGACGAGCGCAACAGCCATATCGTCTGGATCGACATGCCGGATTTCGATAGCGTCGAACTCGGCAACCAGCGCCTGGTGCTGGAATGGCTGCCGCATATCGACGTGCTGTTGTACGTGGTCAGCCCGGAGCGTTACCGCGACAACAAAGCGTGGCAGTTGCTGCTGGCGGAAGGCGCCAAACACGCCTGGCTGTTCGTCATGAACCAATGGGACCGCGGTCTGCCGGTGCAATACGACGACTTCAGGCAGCAACTGGCCAAGGCCGGTTTCGCCGATCCGTTGATTTTCCGCACCAGTTGCAGCGAACCGCACGGCGACGAGTTCGGCCTGTTGCTGGAGCAATTGCGGCAATTGTCCGGCCGGCATAACGTGGCCCAGTTGGAACGCCGCAATCGGCAACTGCGTCGGCGGCGCTTGCAACAAACTCTGCAACACCTGGCTACCGAACTCGGCGGCCGCGATTTTCAGGCGTTACAGGCCAACCTCGACGCGCAGTGGCAGCAAGCCGAAACCCAATTGCAAACCGGTTTGGCCTGGGCCATGCAACAACTGGCCAAATTCTGGGCCGATAACTTGGGCGATAAGGCCGAGATTGCGCTGTGGGACGCTTGGGCGCAAAACCGGCTGGACGACATGCTCGACGAACTGGTGCTGCAGGCGGCGCAAGCCGGATTGCCGACCAAGCCGTTGAAGGCCGCTCTGCAAAGCATTCGCGAGCAGGCCGGCAAGACCTTGGCCGCACAGACCGAACTGGCCGGGCGCCAGGCGATGTTGCATCCCGGTAACGGCACGCAACGTTTCCTCTTGAAATTGACCGCAGCCGCCGAAACCGTGCTGCCGCTGGCGGCGATGGGTGCGGTCGGCTACCAGGTTTTTTCCGGCTACTACCACAGCACAGCCGAGCACAGCGCCTATCTCGGTACCGACTTTGCCGTGCACAGCGTACTGTTGATCGGCTTGAGCTGGCTGATCCCGTTTTTCCTGCATAAAAAAATCCAGCCGTCGTTGTACAAGGCTGGATTGAAAGGTTTGCGCCAAGGCTTGCAACACGCTTTGGCCGCGGTGTTCGCAGAGATAAAGCAAGTATTGGTCTCGGAACAGCAGCGTAACGAAGAGTTGTGCGCCGAGTTACAGGCGCTGGTCGCGCGTTGCGCGGCGGAGCCGGAAACGGCGATCGACAAGCAGAGCTTGTTGGGCAGGGTATTGTTGGCCGATGCCGGCTGACGGGATTAACACCGCCGCCGCATCGAATCCGTTATCGCGGCTCAAGTCGCCAAGCCGCTTATTCCACCAACGGCAGAATCAAATAATCGGTCCACTTCCGCTCGCCGCCGGCCTGGTCCGCCGTCGGCAGCAGGGTTTCGTTCCAGCCGCCGCCCAACGCTTTGACCAGTTGCACCGAAGCCGACAGGCGTTGTCCCAATAACTGCACCGCGGTTTGCTGGTTGGCCAGCGCGGCGGTTTGCGCGGTCATCACGTTCAGATAGCTGACCGTGCCGGCTTGGTACTGGTTGTTGGTTAGAGCCAGGGCTTGTTTGGCGTTGGCGACCGCCTTGTCCTGGACTTGGGTTTCCTGTTCCAAAATGCGCAACGCCGCCAAATTGTCCTCCACTTCCTGGAAGCCGGTCAGTACGGTCTGCCGGTACGCGGCGACGCTGGCATCGTAGGCGTCGATGGCTTGTTTGTACTGGGCGTTCTTGGCGCCGCCGTCGAAAAGGGTCAAGGCCAGGCCGGCCGGGCCCAGCGACCAATAGCGGCGGGCCATGGTAAACAGGTTGCCGGGGTCGCCGGACTGGAAGCCGTTGGTGCCGCCCAGGTTCAGGGTCGGATAATACGCAGCCTTGGCGACGCCGATCTGGGCGTTGGCGGCGGCGATTTGGCGTTCCGCCGCGGCGATGTCCGGGCGGCGCTCCAGCAATTCCGACGGCAGATTGACCGGAATACCGGGAGGTTGGCTGTTTAGCGGCGCCGGCGCCAATGCCAGTTCCGCCGGGGATTTGCCGATTAGGACTGCAATCGCGTGCTCGAGTTTGGCGCGTTGCACGCCCAAATCGATGGCTTGGGCGCGGACGGTTTCGAGTTGGGTTTCGGCTTGGACGACGTCGGCTTTGGCGGCGACGCCGACCGCGTAGCGGTTTTTGGTGATTTCCAGGGTCTTGGCAAACGCGGCGATGGTTTCCTCGAGCAAAGCCTTCTGCGCATCCAGCGTGCGTAATTGGAAATAGTTGTCCGCCAGCGCGGCCTGGCTGGAAAGAATCAAGCCGTGCAATGTCGCGGCGCTGGCTTGGGCGCTGTCGGTATTGGCTTCCAGTTGCCGCCGGACCTGGCCCCATAAATCCGGCTCCCAAGCGATACCGACCGCCTGGCCGAACAGGTTGCGCACCCCGGCGACGGCAACGTTTTGGCCGGTGGCGGCTTTGAAGCGGTTGAAGGTACCGGTCAAGGTTGCCACCGGCAGCAGCGACGATTGCGCCGATTGCACCAGATGCTGCGCCTGGCGGTATTGCGCCTCGGCTTGCATGACGGACTGGTTGGCGCCGGCGACTTGCTCGGCCAGACTGTTCAGCAACGGGTCGCCGTATATTTCCCACCATTTGCCGGGCAATCCGCTATCGCGCGGTTGAGCTTGTTTCCAGCCTTTGATTTCCTTGAATTCGTCGGATAGCGCTGCTTGCGGGCGGACATAATCGGGACCGACCGTGCAGGCGGCCAAAGGTAAGGTCAGCAAGCAGGCGAGCGTGGCGGAGTTTTTTGTTGAGCGCATGAAGATCAGTGTTAAACGGAGTGGGTCGCCGGGCGGGCGTTAAGGTTGTTAAAACGGCTATGCAGCCACAGTCGGAATCGGTCCAGATACAGATAAACCACCGGTGTCGTGTACAGAGTTAGCAATTGGCTGAATATCAGCCCGCCGATGATCGCGATGCCAAGCGGCTGGCGTAATTCGGCGCCGTAACCGCTGCCGAAGGCCAACGGCAGCGCGCCGAACAAGGCGGCCAACGTCGTCATCAGAATCGGCCGGAACCTGAGCAGGCAGGCCTCGAAAATCGCAGCGCGCGAATCCAGGCCGTGCTCGCGTTCGGCGTGCAAGGCAAAGTCGATCATCATGATCGCATTTTTCTTGACGATGCCGATCAACAGAATCACGCCGATCAGCGCGATGATGCTGAATTCCTTTTCGCAGGCCATCAAAGCCAGCAGCGCGCCGACGCCGGCGGAGGGCAAGGTGGACAGGATTGTCAGCGGATGCACCAGGCTTTCGTAAAGCACGCCGAGCACGATGTAAATACTGATCAAGGCCGCCAAAATCAGCCAAGGTTGGTTGCGCAGCGCTTCCTGAAACGCCTTGCCCGAGCCTTGAAAGCCGCCGGTTATCGTGGCCGGCAGGCCGATCTCGCGCAAAGCCTGCTCGATCGCGACGCTGGCGGTCGACATCGATACGCCGGGTTTCAGGTTGAACGACAACTCGCCGACCGCGAATTGGCCTTGGTGGCGCACCGTTAACGGTGTATTGGTCGGGGCAAAACTGGCCAGCGCCGACAGCGGCACTTGCTTGGGCTGGCTCGATTCGGCGGCTCCGGGTTGGCCGGGAGCGCTGATGTAAAGCTGTTTTAAAGTATCGGTAGACTGCCAATATTGCGGTGCCACTTCCATGATGACCCGGTATTGGTTTAGCGGATTGTAGATCACCGATACCTGGCGCTGGCCGAAGGCATTGTTCAGGCTGGTATCGATCAAACCCTGGCTGACACCATAGCGGGCTGCCAGATCGCGGTTTACGGTAAGACCGATCTGTTCGCCTTTGTCTTGCTGGCTGGAGTTGACATCGCTCAATTCCGGCAATTTGGCGAACGCGGCCTGGACTTTGGGGGTCCATTGCCGGAGCAGTTCCAGATCGTCGGACTGTAAGGTGTAATCGATCAGGCCGAACGACATCCGGCCGCCGATACGCAGTTCCTGGGCCGGGAACATGTGCAGATTGGCGCCCGGTATCCGGCCGGCCGCCTTGCGCAGCCTGTCCATCACAATCTCGATGCCGTCGCGCTGTTCGTGCGGTTTCAAGGTAATGAAGATCCGGGCGCTGTTCGCGCTTTGCGAGCTGCCGGCGAAACCGGCCACGTTGGCGACGGCCGGGTCTTTCAGCAGAATGTCCACGATTTGTCCGAACTGCTTCTGCAGGGTCTGGAACGAGGTGTTCTGGTCGGTCTGAATCTCGCCCAGCAGGCGGCCGCCGTCCTGGGTCGGAAAAAAACCCTTGTCGATCGCGCCATACAGATAAACGTTCAAGCCTATGGTCGCCAGCAGCAACAACAGCATGATCCGGCCGTGGCGCAGGGCCCAAGTCAAGCTGGTCAGATAAAGCCGTTGCAGCCAGTCCAAGGCCGAGCCAATCGCATGGTAGGTCCGGCCGTGCCGTTTTTCGTCCTTGCTCAGCCAGCGCGCGCACAACATCGGCGTCGTCGTCAACGACACCAGTAAAGACACCAGCACCGCGGCCGACAAGGTCACGCCGAATTCGCGAAACAGCCGGCCCGGTACGCCGCCCATCAGCAGAATCGGCAGGAATACCGCGACCAGCGACAGGCTCATCGACAATACGGTAAAACCGACTTCCTTGGCTGCCAACAAAGCGGCGCGGAACGGTGCCACACCCGCCTCGATATGGCGGTTAGTGTTCTCGACCACGACAATGGCGTCGTCGACGACGAAGCCGGTAGCAATGGTCAAGGCCATCAGCGTCAGGTTGTTGAGGCTGAATCCGCATAGATACATTACGGCACAGGAACCGAGCAGCGAAGCCGGCACCGCGACGACCGGCACCAGCGCCGAGCGCGGATTGCGCAAAAACACCAGTACCACCAGGATTACCAACACCACTGCGACGAACAGGCTGTGTTCGACTTCTGCGATAGACGCCCGAATCGACAGCGAGCGGTCGACCACCACCGACAATTCGATGTTGCTCGGCAATGCCGCCCGCAGTTGCGGCATCACGGCCAGGACCTGGTCTACGGTCTGGATCACGTTGGCCAGCGGTTGTTTGCGGATAATCAGCAATACCGACGGTTTGCCGTTATGCAGGCCGGTGTTGCGCAAATCCTCGACCGAATCGACCGCTTCGCCCAGGTCGGCGATCCGCACCGGCGCGCCGTTGCGGTAGGCCACGATCAACGGCAGATATTCCGCGGCCTTGCGGGCCTGGTCGTTGGCCTGGATTTGCCAGCGGGTAGCGGCGCTTTCCAACACGCCTTTCGGCCGGGTGACGTTGGTCTGGGTGATGGTATTGCGCACGTCTTCCAAACCGATGCCGTAATGGCTCAGCGCATTCGGGTTCAATTCGACCCGCACCGCCGGCAAGGCCGCGCCGCCGATTTGCACCTGGCCGATGCCGGGAATTTGCGAAATTTTTTGCAGCAATATCGTCGACGCCGCGTCGTACATCTGGCCGCGGCTGAAGCTGTCCGAAGTCAATGCCAGAATCAGGATCGGCGAATCCGATGGATTGTCGCGCCGATAACTGGGCCGGTTCGGCATGTTGCTGGGCAGCATGCCGGCGGCGGCGTTGATCGCGGCTTGCACGTCGCGGCAGGCGCCGTCGATGTCGCGGCTCAAGTCGAACTGCAAGGTAATCTGGGTCGAGCCTTGCGAGCTGTTGGAAGTCATTTCGGTGACGCCGGCGATCCGGCCCAATGCCCGCTCCAACGGCGTGGCGACGGTCGCGGCCATGGTTTCGGCATTGGCGCCTGGTAATTGCGCCTGCACCGATACGGTCGGAAAGTCCACTTGCGGTAGCGACGATACCGGTAAATTCAGGAACGCCAACATGCCGCACAGCGAGATTGCCACGGTCAGCAGCGTGGTCGCGACCGGACGGCGGATGAACAGGGCCGACAAATTCATCGCGATTCGCCGCCGGTTTCGGTTGCGCCGTCGCCGACAACGCCGCATGCGGTTTTGACCCGCCGCGCCAGATTATCCATTGCTAAATAAATCACCGGCGTGGTGTATAGCGTCAACAACTGGCTCAACAACAAGCCGCCGACCATCGTGATGCCCAGTGGATGGCGCAATTCCGAGCCGACGCCGTTGCCCAGCATCAACGGCAGGGCGCCGAGCAAAGCGGCCAGCGTCGTCATCAGAATCGGCCGAAACCGCAGCAAGCAGGCCTGAAAAATCGCCTGTTCCGGCGGCAGGCCTTGTTGGCGCTCGGCCTCCAATGCAAAGTCTATCATCATGATCGCGTTCTTCTTGACGATGCCGATCAGCAAAATGATGCCGATGATGCCGATGATGCCCAAATCGCCGCCGGATAGCTGTAATGCCAGCAACGCGCCGACGCCGGCCGAGGGCAGGGTAGACAAGATCGTCAGCGGGTGGATGTAACTTTCGTACAACACGCCGAGCACAATATAGACCGTGACGATGGCTGCCAGAATCAGCCACAGCGTATGTCCGAGCGAGGCGTTGAAGGCCTGCGCGGCGCCCTGGTAGGCACTGCGGATAGCCAGCGGCAATTCGACATCTTGTTTGGCGGCTTCGACCGCCGCGACCGCGTCGCCCAGAGCATAACCGGGAGCCAGATTGAACGATACGGTTGTGACCGGATACTGGTCGAGATGGTTGATCGCCAACGTGGTCGGCCGCTCGGACAGCTCGGCGATGGCCGACAGCGGCACCTGGCTACCGTTGGTCGACGGTATCCGCAATCCCTGCAAGTCTTGCGGCCCGGTTTGCTCGGCCGGATCGACTTCCAGCACCACCCGGTATTGGTTGGCTTGGGTGAAAATGGTCGAGACCAGGCGTTGGCCGTAAGCGCTGTACAAGGCGTTATCGATGGCGGCGGTACTGACGCCGAGCCGGCTGGCCGTGGCCCGGTCGATATTGACGAACACCTGTCGGCCCTGGTCCAGTACGTCGCTGGTCACCTCGGCGAACTCCGGCCGCTGCCGGAGCCGGTCGGCCAATTTGCCGGTCCAGCGGTTCAGTTCGTCCAGATCGGCACCTTCCAACGTGAATTGGTATTGGGTGCGGCTGACCCGGTTTTCCAGCGTCAAATCCTGCACCGGTTGCAGATACAAGGCAATGCCGGGCTGGCCGGCCAGGCGTTCGCGCAGCGCGGCGATGACTTTGTCCGCCGGCGGCCGTTGGCCGTGCGGTTTCAGGTTAATCAAAAACCGGCCGCTGTTCGGCGTCGGATTAATGCCGTCGACGCCGATGAACGACGACAGGCTCGCTACCGCCGGATCGGCCAGGATCGATGCGGCCAATTGTTGTTGCCGTTCGGCCAGGGCCTGAAACGATACCGTTTGCGGCGCTTCGGAAAAGCCCTGAATCAGCCCGGTATCCTGGCTTGGGAAAAATCCCTTCGGAATCCAGACATACATCGCCACGGTCAGCGCGACGGTGGCGAAGAACACCAACAAGGTCGCGGTTTGCCGGCGCATGACCCATTCCAGCGTGATGCCGTAGCCCCGAATCAAGCGGTCGAACCAACCGGTGCCGGCCTCGGTTTCGCTGTGGCCGCTGCGCAATAATTTGGCGCACATCATCGGCGTCAAGGTCAGCGACACGAGCGCCGAAATCAAAATCGCCACCGCCAACGTGATCGCAAATTCGCGAAACAGCCGGCCGACCACGTCCGACATGAACAGCAGCGGAATCAGCACGGCAACCAGCGAGAAGGTCAGCGAAATAATGGTAAAGCCGATCTGTTCCGAGCCTTTCAGCGCGGCTTTCAACGGCGGTTCGCCGCGTTCGATGTAGCGCGAGATGTTTTCGATGACGACGATGGCGTCGTCGACCACAAAGCCGGTCGCAATCGTCAAAGCCATCAACGTCAGGTTGTTGATGCTGAAGTCGGCCAGGTACATCGCGGCAAAGGTGCCGACCAAAGACAACGGCACTGCGACGCCGGGAATGATCGTGGCGGGGACGTTGCGTAAAAACAGGAAGATCACCATCACCACCAGCGCCACAGCCAGCAACAATTCGAACTGTACGTCGCGTACCGAGGCGCGGATGGTCACGGTGCGGTCGGTCAACGCCGAGACTTCGACGCCGCTCGGCAGCCCGGCCTGTAATTTCGGCAGCAGTTCTTTGATGCGGTCGACGACTTCGATCACGTTGGCGCCGGGCTGGCGCTGGATGTTGACGACCACGGCGGCATTGTCGTTGGCCCAGGCCGCCAGCCGCACGTTTTCGGCGCCGTCTATGACATTGGCGACGTCGGCCAGCTTGACCGGCGCGCCGTTTTTATAAGTGACGACCAACTCGCGGTATTCGGCCGCCGAGCGCAATTGGTCGTTGCTGTCTATCGTCGCGGCGCGGGCCGGGCCGTTGATCGAGCCTTTGGGCTGGGCGACGTTGGCGGCGGCGATTGCGGCGCGCACGTCTTCCAGGCTGATGCCGTAAGCGGCCAGGGCTTTGTGGTTGGCTTGAATCCGCACTGCCGGACGTTGGCCGCCGCTGATGCTGACCATGCCGACGCCGGGCAATTGGGCGATTTTCTGGGCGATGCGGGTATCGACCAGATCTTCTACTTTGAACAAGGGCAGCGCTTTGGAGCTGACCGCCAGCGTCATGATCGGCGTGTCGGCCGGATTGACCTTGCTGTAGATCGGCGCTTGCGGCAGGTCGCTGGGCAGGAAATTGGTCGCGGCGTTGATCGCGGCCTGCACGGTTTGTTCGGCGACGTCCAGGTCCAGATTCAGGTTGAACTGCAGCGTAATCACCGATGCGCCGCCGGAGCTGGTCGAGGTCATTTGGGTCAGCCCCGGCATTTGCCCGAACTGGCGCTCCAACGGTGCGGTGACGATGGCGGTCATTACTTCAGGACTGGCGCCGGGGTAGAGCGTGGTGACCTGTATCGTCGGATAATCGACCTGTGGCAGCGCAGACACCGGTAGCAGCCGGTAGGCCAGCACGCCGACCAGCAACAAGGCCACCATCAACAACGAGGTGGCGACCGGCCGCAGGATGAATAATTTGGACGGATTAAAGCCGGCCTTGCCGGGATCGGTGAAACTCATGGTTTATCCGCGCCGCCGGCGTTTGCCCGCTTCGCTATCGGGTGGATTGGCATTCGGCTGGGCGGCGACCGTCTGGCCGTCCCGCTCGGCAACGTCGACTTTAGCGCCGTCCTTGACCCGGTCGCTGCCGTTGACGATCAAGGCTTCGCCGGCGGCCAGCGCGTTCGGCACGGCGATTTTTTCGTCGTTGCCCGGGCCGGGTTCGATGCGGCGCAGATGGGCTACGTTTTCGCCGTCTACCAAATAGACGAAAGGGCCTTGGCCATCGTGCTGCAACGCCGCCGCCGGGATTTGGGTGACGCCGCGTAAGGTTTCCAGGTGCATTCTGACATTGACGAACTGGTTGGCGAACAGGGTTTGTTCGCGGTTATCGAACTCGGCTTTCAGTTTGATGGTGCCGGTGGCCGGATCGATCTGGTTGTCCAGCGCGATCAGTTTGCCGGCGGCCAATTTGGTCTTGCCGCTACGGTCGTAGGCTTCGATACCGATGTCCTGGCCTTGTCGATAACGTTTGGCCACTTCCGGCAGTTGGTCTTCCGGCAATGTGAAGACGACGCTGATCGGCTGCAATTGGGTAATGACGACCAGACCATTGGCGTCGCCGGCGCGGACGATATTGCCTTGGTCAACCTGGCGCAAACCGACCCGGCCGGAAATCGGTGCGGTCAATTTGGCGTAATTCAGTTGCAATTTGGCGTTGTCGACCAGCGCTTGGTCCATCTCGACGCTGCCGCGGTATTGTTTGACTACCGACTCCTGCGTCACGGTCTGTTGAGCCGCTATCGAGTCCTGTTCTAGCAGAGTTTGGTAACGGCTCTGGTCGAGCTCGGCGTTTTTCAATAGGGCTTGGTCGCGTTGCAATTGGCCTTGGACCTGTTGTAACTGCACCTGGAACGGCCGAGGGTCGATTTCGGCCAGCAGGTCGCCGGCTTTGACCAACTGGCCTTCGCTGAAGTGGACTTTTACCAGTTCGCCGTCCACCCGCGGTTTGACGGTGACGGTTTTCAGCGCGGTTACGGTACCGAGCGCGTTCAGATACACCGGAAAGTCGCCGCTACGTGCCGTTTCGACCGCGACCACCGCCGGAGCGTCGTCTTCCTGAAAAAAACGCCGGCCTTTGCCGCCTTTCTCGGCTTTTTGCTCCGGCGCGGCTTCGCCGTTATGGAAATAAATGCCGGCACCGGCCAGGCTAAGAAGCAATGGAGTTACCAGCCAAAACCAGGTTCGGCTTTTGCCGGACACCGGCGGAGTTGTCGGTTGATTCGTCATACGGAGATGCGTTTAGGTAAATTTTGCGAACGGATGGCGCTAATTCCGGCCAGCGAGAAATCGATGACATGGGCGGCAAAGGCGTCGATATCGCTCAAATCGCTGGGATAAGCGCGTTGCGGCCGGGCCTGCTGCATTTGTTTCAAGCGCAGCAATTGAAAGCATTGGCCCATGATACTGGCATGGCAATATTGCAGTTGTTGTTCGCTGGCGTTCTGACCCAGGCATTCGCGCAATAAAGCGAACATTTGCAAACGTTGCGGGTTGATTTCCTTTTCCAGGATGTCGGCTAGCAGTCGGGTAGGTTGTGCCATTTCCTTGTGAACGATGGCGAACGAATAAGACTGGGCGTCGGCCATGCGGCGGATCATCGACTCGATCCTGCCGGCTAGGCGCCGCTCCGCCGAGGCCAGGCGCGAGACGCCGCCGTCGGCCGGATAACGCGCCAATTCGTCGTTGAAAGCATGGCGCCAGGCTTCCAGATAGAGATTGCGCTTGTCGCCGAAGTGGTAATTTACCGCAGCGATATTGGCTTGCGCCTGTTCGCAGATTTCGGCAATCGTCGCTTCCTGGTAGCCTTTCTCGGCAAAGATGCGGCCAGCCGCAGTCAATAGCCGGGTGCGGGTGCGGGCTGATTTGGTTTTAAGATCGGTCATGCGCGGGGTTGTTCGTCCTTTAACAAACTGGGCAATTAAAATTGCCGATTGAAATTGGAATATTAACTTAGCATTTACCGTGCCACCGGTTGAAAGTCGTTGGTTCAAGCCGTTCGTTGCTATTAATCGGATCGGACTGTTTGAAAATCAGCAGCCGCTGCACATCGGCTGTTGCCTGCCATGCAAGCAAATATTCTGACTGAAGTGCGGCCGGAGCGTTCCGGCCGGAAGTGTAAAAACGGGTAAAACCGGGGTAGGGCCCGCTGCGATGTCGTTAAGTTAAGGCACAGAGCGGTTTGTTCAAATCCTGGAGGAGCAGGCCATGCTTGCGACCGAAGGCGTTTGATCGCAGGCGTGGCCCGCAGGCGGGGGGGATTGCCGACGCAATTTAGAACGCCAAATAAAGGTAAGCGCTCAAAGCGCCGGCGCCGATGCCGACGATTTTCAATTTGTCCAGGCCGCTTTGCTGGTCCCAGAAATACAGGCAACTGGATTTTTTGCGGGAGGCGAACAACCGCAAAGCCTGGTAGCGGCGTTTGGCGGCGGCCGGTACTTTACGGCCTATCAAGTACAACGCCACGGCACCGATACAGACGATGGTATAAAACACGATGACCTGGGTCTCGTGGGTGTCGGTGTGGAACAGATGTTCGACCACGTGATCCAGCCCCATCTCCAGATACTCGAACAACAGATGGGCCAGATGCAGCGCGATTGCCCACAGATGGTGCAGCAGTCCGAGCAGCAGCGACCAGGCCAGATCGGGCATGGCCAGCGCAGCCAAAATGGTAACGGCGGCCAGCGCGGTAATCGCCATGTTTTGCCGCCGGCGGCGTTCGACGTGGCGGTGTAGCAATGCGGCGTCGGATTCGCTCAAGTTGACGAAACGGACGCCGACGCTATGCGGGTAACGGCCGTCTTCATACGGATTGCTGGGTTTGCAATACACCACCTGGCCGCAGGTACTGACCGTGGTCATGCTCGACAACAATAATATTCTGAGTTGCAGGTAATCCCCGCTTTGCAGGCGTTCCTTGCTGGTGAACGACATGCCGTTGACGCTGATATTGGCCTGCAGCGTATCGTTTTCGATGCTGTTCGATGCCGGCAGCTCCGGGCCGGATAGCCGGCCGTTTGCCGTCGAGAATTCGCCGTAAGGCAGTACTTGGTAGAAAAGGTTGATTTGCTCGTAGATGCGCAGCGCCAGCCTGCGGTTGTTGTTCTTATTAGCAGTTGCGGTCAAGCTCATCGATGCCCTCGTTGATCTAGCGGATTAGGTTTGATAATAGCCAAAGCCGGCGATTTCTCAATCTGTCTGCCGGCAGCCCACCAGTGTACCGTAAGCCGCGTGGGCCTCTCTTTGGCGCGTTGCCGGCCGGCCTGCGGCAGCCCGAAACGCGGTAAACTTATCGGTACGCGGCAACCGCCGCATTGCGACCCTTTGCTTCGAAACTACATGCACCTGCCTGCTTATTTCAATTCCGCTTTTATCAAATTACTCGGTTTCCGCTTATTGATTGTGCTGGCCTACCAGATGATGGCTATCGTCGTGGGCTGGCATATCTACGAATTGACCCACGATGCGCTGGCCTTGGGCTTGATCGGTCTGGCCGAAGCGCTTCCGTATTTTTGCTGCGCGCTGTTCGCCGGCTATGCGGTCGACCACTATTCCCGGCGCTGGTTTGGGCTGGGCGCCTGCCTGCTGGTGGCCTTGAACGGGCTGATGCTGGTTGCCGTGGCGGAGAATTGGATCGTCAGCCGGCCGCTGGTCTGGATTTATGCCGCGGTCGGGTTGACCGGCATCGCCAGGGCTTTTATCGGCCCCAGCTACAGCGCGTTGTTCGCGTTGGTGCTGCCGCGCGAACATTACGCCCGCGCCGCCGGCATCGGTAGTTCCGCGTTTCAATTCGGCCTGGTGGCGGGGCCGGCCATCGGCGGTTTGATCGTGGCCTGGGCCGGCAAGGCGGCGGCTTACCAAACGGCGACCGGCTTGTGTCTGGTAGCCACGCTGGCGCTGTTGTCGTTGCGGGTCGAAGAGCCGGCGCCGGCGCAGAGCGCGCCGATATTCACCAGCATCGGCGAAGGCTTGCGCTTTGTGCTCGGCAATCAGATCGTACTCGGTGCGCAATCGCTGGATATGTTTGCGGTACTGTTCGGCGGGGCCGTGGCGATGCTGCCGGCCTTTATCCATGAAATTTACCACTACGGCCCGGAAGGTTTGGGTATCCTGCGCGCGGCGCCGGCAGTCGGTGCGGTGGCGATGGGCTTGTTCCTGGCCCGATGTCCGATCGACGCCCACGCCGGCCGCTGGCTACTGGCGGCCGTGGCCGGTTTCGGTTTGTGCATGATCGGCTTTGCCCTGGCGCCCGGCTTTTGGCTGGGCGGAGCCTTGCTGCTGTTGTCCGGCTTGTGCGACGGCGTGTCGGTGGTGATGCGCACGACGATTTTGCAGTTGGCGACGCCGGATGCGATGCGCGGCCGGGTGTCGGCCATCAACGGCATTTTCATCGGTTCGTCCAACGAAATCGGCGCCTTCGAATCCGGCGTCGCGGCCCGCTTGTTGGGTTTGGTGCCGTCGGTGGTATTCGGCGGTGCGATGACCTTGCTGGTCGTAGCCGGCACCGCAAAACTGGCGCCGCAATTGCGCCGTTTGCAATTGCACCAATTGCATTGACTCCAATTTTGCGACTTCCCGAAACGAGGCGGGCAAAACTATGGCAACACCTTTGATTACCCGGCAGGGTTACGAAAAATTACAACAGGAACTGGATCATCTGTGGCGGGTGGAGCGGCCGGAGGTGACCAAACTGGTGACCTGGGCTGCCAGCCTGGGCGACCGCAGCGAAAATGCCGACTACCAATATAACAAGAAGCGTTTGCGCGAGATCGACCGCCGGGTGCGCTACCTGCAAAAGCGCTTGGATACGTTGAAAGTGGTCGACTACCATCCGGACCAGGAGGGCAGGGTGTTTTTCGGCGCCTGGGTCGAGATCGAAAACGACGACGGCGAAAAGAAGCGGTTTCGCATTGCCGGCTACGACGAGATTTTCGACCGCAAGGATTATATTTCGGTCGATTCGCCGATGGCGCGGGCCTTGTTAAAAAAACAAGTGGACGACGATGCCGTGGTCAAAACCGAAGCCGGCACGTTCACCTGGTACATCAACGCGATCGAGTACCAGAAATAGCGCAATACGCGGTAAAAGGCTTTATCATGTCGGCTTTTCTAACCAGTAAAGACGCCTTATGCAAATCACAGACAAAACCGCCGTTTCCATCCATTACACCTTGACCAACGGCAGCGGCGAGCAGTTGGACAGTTCCAGAGGCGAAGCTCCGCTGGTTTACCTGCACGGCGCCGGCAATATCATCGCCGGTTTGGAAGCGGCGCTGACCGGCAAACAGGCCGGCGACAAATTCAATGTGACGATTCCCGCCGACCAGGCCTACGGCGAAGTCTCCGAAGACATGATCCAGGTTGTCTCCCGGAAAATGTTCGACGGCATGGATCTCGAGGTCGGCATGCAATTTCATGCCGATGTCAGCCACGGTCCCGGCATCATTACCATCACCGAAATCGACGGCGACGACATCACGGTCGACGGCAACCATCCTTTAGCCGGCGAAGCGTTGACTTTCGACGTCGAAGTGGTCGAGGTCCGCCCGGCCAGCGCCGACGAAATCTCCCACGGCCACATCCACGGCGCCGGTTGCCACCATTGATGGTGCGGCAACGCCGGCCTGCCCAGGCCGGCCGCCTGTCCGGGGCCGCCCGATTTGAAATCCTGCCGGTCGCCGCTAATCTTGTACCGTAACGGCCCATGGTTGCTTCAATGGCCAATGCGGCGCGCTGCGGGCTTTCCGTTAGCGTAGCTGCCCGGAGGCCGAAGCTAGTCGGTTAAGGCCTTGTATAGCACTGGCTATCGGGCATGCCGCAGCGGACCTAAGGTCGGCCGGCCGTAGTTCCAACGCCTCACTGGGAGCGGCTTATCTTAACGCCATAGCCCAGAGGTCTGCCCAACCTAAACCGGCCGGATGTTTTGCCTTTCGGAATGAATACTCGGATGTTGTTTAATGCCTACCGCTAAACGCTCACTGCCGGCAAAGCTAAGACCGTTACTGACGCTGGCCGGCTTAATCGCACTGTTTTACCTCACTGCTTTTTCCTGGGTTGCGACCGCTCCGCAACCGCTATTGCGGGTCGCCACCAACGTCTGGCCCGGTTACGAAACCTTGTACCTGGCCCGGAGTTTGGGCTTGTTCGGCTCGGCGCCGATACGCCTGGTGGAAATGACCTCAGCCAGCCAGGTTTCCCATGCTTTGCAGAATGGCGCCGTCGAAGCGGCCGCGTTAACGCTGGACGAAGCCATTGCCGCGATGCAGCAAGACGGTGTCGATTTGCGCGTGGTGCTGGTGCTGGATAGCTCCGAGGGTGCAGACACATTGCTGGCGCGGGACGGGATCGATACCGTGGCCGGTTTGCGCGGGAAGCGGATCGGGGTGGAAAACACCGCGACCGGAGCGGTGTTGCTCGATGCGGCCTTGCAAAGCGCCGGATTGGACATCGGCCAGGTCAGCATTGCACCGATGACGGTGAACGACCATTTGGCGGCCTGGCAACAAGGCGGTATCGATGCCGTGGTCACCTTCGAACCGTTTCGCAGCCGGATATTGGCGGCCGGTGCCCGCGAATTGTTCAGCAGCCGGCAAATCCCCGGCCGCATTTTAGACGTGCTGGTGGTGCGCGCCGACGTGCTGGCGGCGCATAGAGAAGCGCTGCGGAGTCTGGTCGCTGCGCATTTTGCCGCGCTCGCTTATTTTTCGGCCAACCCAAGCGATGCGGCGCAACGCATGGCGCCGCGGTTGGGCGTTGCCGCGGATCGGGTGTTGCCGTTATTCGAAGGCTTGAAATTGCCGGACCGCAGCGCCAACCGGGAGTGGCTGGCCGGCGCCGCGCCGGAGTTGACCCGGGTCGCCGCCGAGCTGGCGCAATTGATGTTGCAGCATCGCTTGATCGTGAATCCGGTCGCTACTGCTAATATCGTCGCCGCCGAATTCGTCGCGGAGCCGCAACGGTGAAGCCTATCGTTACGCTTCGTTTGAGTAGGGCGTTGCCGGCCTTGGTGATCGGCAGTTTCGGCCTGTTGTTGCTGTTTTCGCTGTTTTACCAGCATAACCGGATGTTGCTCGGCATCGAAACCGAGGCGATGGAGGATGTGCGCCGCTTGTTGGCGGACACCGAGTTGCATATCGAAACCCTGTACCGGCACGGCCAACAGGAACTGATCGCCGAACAAATCGCCGAGCTGGCGGTAGACAGCCATATCGACAGTGCCGCGTTGCTGGATGCCAGCGGTAAAGTGCTGCGGGCGACCCGTTTCGAATGGATCGGACGCAACTATGCCGAACTTTCCACCGAACCCGGCCCGGCGGAATTCGAGCGGCTCCGCGGCGAGCGCCGGGCCGCGGTCCATTTTTCCGCAGACAGACAGCGTTTGACGGCTTACCAAGCGGTGGCGATGGCCACCGATCCCGGCAGGCTGCGGCCGAACCAAATCGGCTTGCTGGTGCTGAATTACGATTTGTCGCGCAGCAAGGCGGCAAGCTGGAATTTGCTGGTGCGCTCGATGTATCCGATCTGGGGTATCGGCATTTTATTGCTGGTTGCGATGGCCTCGGCGATTTCGCTATGGATGGAGCGGCCGTTGCGGCATCTGGTCGATGTGGTGGGGCGCTTCGCCGGCGGCGATTACCGGGTACGCTCGCGGCTAGCCGGCAACAGCGAGTTGGCCATTCTAGGCGACGCTTTGAATAGGATGGCGGCCGAATTGGCCGCTACCATCGCCGAGCTGGCGGAAAGCAAGGAGAATCTGGCGGTCACGCTGTTTTCGATCGGCGATGGGGTGATCGCCACCGATGCCCAAGGCCGGGTCAATTTCATGAACGACGTGGCCCAAACATTGACCGGCTGGCACTTGGCGGACGCCGCGGGCCTGCCGTTGGAGCGGGTGTTTCACATTATCAATGCCTACAGCCGCCAGCCGACCGAAGCGCCGGTCGCCAAAGTGCTGGCGACCGGCTGCATCATGGGCCTGGCCAACCATACCGTTCTGGTCGCGAAAGGCGGCGCCGAATACCAAATCGCCGATTCGGCGGCGCCGATTCGGCGCCAGAACGGCGAAATATGCGGCGTCGTGCTGGTGTTTCGCGATGTGACCGAGGAATACGCGCTGCGCGAATCGCTGCAACAGGAGCAGGCTCTGCTGCGCAGCTTGATCGATGCGGTGCCGGACCTGATTTTCTTCAAAGACCGCGACAGCGTCTATCTCGACTGCAACAAGGCGTTCGCGCGCTACGCCGGCAAAGCCGAAGCGGAACTGCTCGGCAAGACCGATTTCGATTGTTTCGACAACGAGACCGCCGCCGGTTTTCGCCAGCACGATATACAAATCTTGCAAACCGGCCGCTCCATCGGCCACGAAGAATGGATCACTTACCCGGACGGCGAACGGGTGTTGTTGGACACGGTGAAAACGCCGTTTTTCGGGGCGGACGGCCAAGCTTCGGGGGTGGTCGGTATCAGCCGGGACGTTACCGAACGCAAACGCTTCGAGCAGCGTTTGGCCGACAGCGAGGCGCGCTACCGGGCCTTGAGCGAGTTGTTGCCGCAAATGGTCTGGACGGCGACGGCCGATGGCGCGCTGGATTACACCAACGACTGGGTCATCGAGTATTTTGGTTGCGGCGCCGAACAACTGGCCGGCGCCGGATGGCAGAAATACGTGCATCCCGAGGATTTGCCGGCGGTATCGGCATGTTGGCGGCAAGCCGTGGAATCGGCCAGTGTCTACGAAGCGGAATTGCGTTTGCGCCACCATAGCGGCCGGTATTTCTACCATCTGGCCCGCGCCGTGCCGCACCGCGACAGCCAAGGCGCAATCGCGAAGTGGTACGGTTGCAGCACCGACATTTCCGAGCGCAAGAAAGCCGAGGAGCGGCTGGAGCTATCGGCCAGGGTATTTCAGGAAGCGCACGAAGCCATCATGATTACCGGCGTCGACGGCAACATCGTCGATGTCAATCCGGCTTTTTCTACGATGACCGGTTATTCCCGGGCAGAGGCCGTCGGCCAAAATCCGCGTATGTTGGGTTCCGGCCGCCATCCCCCGGAATTTTTCGCCGAGATGTGGCAAAGCGTGCGCGAACAGGGGTATTGGCGCGGCGAAATCTGGAACCGGAAAAAGAACGGCGAACTCCACGCCGGTCTGTTGAGTATTTCGACGCTACCGGGCAGTAACGGCGACATCCGCCATTACATCGGCCTGTTTTCCGATATCACCGAGAAAAAATTATCCGAAGAACAGATTTGGCGGCAGGCCAATTTCGATGCGTTGACCGGGTTACCGAACCGGCGCATGTTTCTCGACCGTCTGGCGCGGGAGATTAGAAAAGCGCATCGCAACGGCAGCGTGCTGGCGCTGTTGTTTCTGGATTTGGATCGGTTCAAGGAAATCAACGATATTCTGGGGCATATCCAAGGCGACAGCCTGCTGCAGATTGCCGCCGAGCGTCTGGCCGGTTGCGTGCGCGACACCGATACCGTCTCCCGCCTGGGCGGCGACGAATTCACCATTATCCTGCCCGATTTGGAAAACGGCGAAAGTGCGGAACGCGTCGCCCAGAACATTTTGCGCAAAATGGCCGAACCTTTTCCGCTGAACGGCGAATTGAACTACGTCACCGCCAGCATCGGCATCACGCTGTATCCCAACGATTCCCTGGATCAGGAGCAATTGATCAAAAACGCCGACCAAGCCATGTACGCCGCCAAGGAAAGAGGGCGAAACGGCTACAGCTTTTTCACGGCGTCTATGCAGCAAACCGCGCAATTCCGGCTGGCTATGGTGACCGATTTGCGCAGTGCGCTGGCCAATTGCCAGCTCGAGGTGTATTACCAGCCGATTGTCGAATTGCCGGACGGCGCGATCAGTAAAGCCGAAGCCTTGCTGCGTTGGCGGCACCCGCAACGTGGCATGGTCAGCCCGGCCCAGTTCATCCCGCTGGCGGAAGAAAGCGGCTTGATCCACGAGATCGGCGACTGGGTGTTCCGCCAAGCGGCGCAGCAGGCCAAATTGTTGCGCGAACGTTACCGGGCCGATTTTCAGATCAGCGTGAATAAATCGCCGGTGCAATTCCGGCCGCGTTCCGACGCCGATTTCGGCTGGCTCAATTACTTGAAGAGTTTGGAGTTGGACGGCGCAGCCGTGGTGGTCGAGATTACCGAAGGCCTGCTGCTGGATGCGCAAACACTGACCAAAGCCCGCTTGCTGGATTTTCGCGACGCCGGCGTGCAAGTGGCGATCGACGATTTCGGCACCGGTTATTCGTCGCTGTCCTACATCAAAAAATTCGATATCGATTACATCAAAATCGACCGCAGCTTTATCAATAACTTAAGTCCGCAATCCCAGGACGAGGCTTTGTGCGAAGCGATCATCGTCATGGCGCACAAGTTAGGCTTGAAAGTGGTGGCCGAAGGCGTGGAGACCGCACAGCAACGCGACTGGCTGATCGCGGCCGGTTGCGATTACGCGCAGGGATACCTGTTCAACGAACCGATGGCCGGGCCGCAATTGCTGGAACTGCTGGCCGGTTCTCGCCCGGCTTAGCGGAAAGGATCCCGGATGCCCCGATCTGGCCGGTGGCAGGCTCATGGCTGCCGCAGCAAGCGTTCGCATTGTACCGGTAACGGTGGCGCCGGTTGCGGCGCGCTTTTGGCGGGTGCCTTGGCTTCGTCGGAAAACCACCAGGCCAGGCTGGCGTCGCAACCGTCTCCGGCCGGCAGCGGTTCTTGCGCTTGGCACAGGCCGTTATGCGGCGGACATTTCAAGCGGACGTGGAAATGGTCGTCGTGCTTCCACCACGGCCGGATTTTGCGCAGCCAATCGGACGCGCCGGCCGATTTGCGGTTGCACAGCTCCTGTTTGATGCTGGGGTTGACGAATATCCGGTCCACTTCCGGCTGCCGGGCCGCGGCTTCCAATATTCTGGCGTGCGCTGCGGTCCATTGCCGGCGATCGACCGCATCGGCGCGGCTGTCGACCACGGAGGGTGCATTCCAGGTTTCCCGTTCCGCCTCGCTCAAGATGCGGGTTTCGGCCGGCTGCAGCAGCAAAAACCAGATGTCGACGTCCAGGCCGGTTTGATGGCTGCGGTGTCCGCTCGGTGTCGGGCCGCCGCGGGGTTGGCCGAGATCGCCGACCAGTAAGGAACCGAGGCGTTCCCGCTCGGCCGCCAGACCAAGCTGCTGGATGAAGCCGATCAACGCCGGGTGGCCGTAATAGCGTTTGCGCGACAGGCGCATGACCTGGTAACCGGGGCCTTGCAGCGGCAGCGTCGCCGCGCCGGCAATGCAGCCGCCGTTATAGGTACCGATGCTTTGCCCGCCGTCGGCATCGGTGCTGGGGCCGGAAACCGCCGCCCATGCGGCAGCGGCTGATCCGGCTTGGGCAGGGTAAATCGGGAAGAGCAGGCCAAGGCAAAACAACACGCGGCCAAAGCGGAAGCGGAGCAAAATTGGACGTTTCATGGGCGGTATCAATACGTGGGGAATATCGTTTTCGGCGCGGTGCGGCAGCAAAGCCCCGCTGAGGCGTTTCGTTACATGATAAATCGGCCGAGATCGCCTTTGCACGGCAGCGATGGTCCGATTGTGGTCGGGATTGCCGCGCTTCGCCAGGCGACAGGCCGCTCTGGCTCGGACGACAACATCAGGTAACGTAACGTGCAGCATTTTCTGCTCGGTTCAGGCACGTTTCCGGGCCGCCAAGGCGTGCTCGCCCAGGGCTTGCAGATTTTCCAAACCGCGGATTTCGCAACGCCCGCCGCGGGCAGTGTAATCGGTGCGGTAACTATCGATGAATTCCATCACGGTGTGGTCGATCAGTTCGGCGCCGCTTAAATCGAAGATCACGGTTTTTCCGTCGCCGAGTGTCGCCAATTGGCTTTTTAAGGCCAGAAAATTGGAAAACAATGCGGAGCCGTCGACCTTGACCGTCCATTGGTCGGCGCTGTCCGCCCGCAGATGGTAAGACAGGCTGAGCATTTGGGCCAGCGGTACGCCCCGGCCCAAATGCAGCAGTATTTTTGCGCCGATCCCGATCAGCACGCCGGACAGCAGATTGCCGGCCAGGATCGCGACGATCGTGATCAGGAACAAGGCCAATTGCTCCTTGCCCAGATCCATGCTTTTGGCGAACACCTTGGGCGAGGCCAAGCGGTAACCGGTGTAGACCAACAGCGCCGCCAGCGATGCCAACGGTATCGCCGCGATCCAATGCGGGAACAGCACGACGAATAGCAACAAAAAGCCGCCGTGAAAGAAATTGGCCCAACTGCTGCGGGCGCCGGCATCGATATTGGCCGAGCTTCTGACGATTTCGGCAATCATCGGCAAGCCGCCCAGCATGCCGGACACCGCGTTGCCGACGCCTATCGCCGTCAGCTCCCGGTTCAGGTCGGAATAGCGCCGGGCCGGGTCGAGTTTGTCGACCGCCGCCGCGCTGAGCAGGCTTTCCAGGCTGCCGATCAGGCAAATGGCGATAACGCTCTCCCAGAACGGCCAACTCGCCAGTTTGCCGAAATCGGGCAATTGCAGGCTGTCGGCCAGGCCGGCCGGAATCGCGACCAGAAAATTGGCTGCGAAATCGAGTCCGGACGGCAACACGAAAGCGTATTCCAGGTGCGGACGGTCAAGTCCGAACAGTTTGCCCATCAGTACGCCGATGCCGATCACGACGATGGGAGCCGGAATGCGGCGCAACAGCGGATGCCGCAGATAAGGCCAGGCCAGCAACGTAACGATGCCGGCCAGGCCGATCAATCCGGTCGTCGGTACGAAATAGGTTAAGGTCTGCGGTAATTGCGCTATCGCCGCCGGCAAGCCGTTGCCGTGTAGCTGCAACCCGGCGATCACCGGCAATTGCTTGACGATGATGATGATGCCGATTGCGGCGAGCATGCCGTGCGCTACCGAGGCCGGAAAGAAACCGGCCAGACGGCCGGCTTTGAAATAGCCCAATACAATTTGCAGCAGGCCGGCGACGACAATCGCAGCCAGCGTATAACGGTAACCGGCCCAGGCGTCGCCGTCGCCCAAGGCTTGCACCGCATTGAATATCACGACGATCAAGCCGGCCGCCGGCCCGGTTACGGTGAGTTGGGAGCCGTTGATGCGCGACACCAGCAGGCCGCCGACGATTGCGGAAATGATGCCCGACATCGGCGGAAAACCGGAGGCCGTGGCGATGCCGAGGCACAACGGCAGCGCAATCAGAAACACGGAGAAACCGGCATAAAGGTCGCCGAGCCGTTTTTCGCCACTGGAGCCGTGTCCGGAAAGATTTGCTGGGTTAGTTCGGTTTGGCATGAGTGCTCCGGAATAGAGGGTTGCGAGCCAGCCCCGCTGCGATACGGTCCGGCGGTTGCAACCGGTCGCACCTGCGCTGGGCGGATAGTGGCGGCATGATAACCGGTTTTCGCCGAAACCAAGCCGGCTTAGCCAATCCGATTTGCCGAGTACGGCCGCTGCCGTTGCGTCGGCGGCGGCGAAAAATAAAAAACGGGCTAAAACAGACCGTTCGGGTAAAATGCGCCCTCCATTTTAGGCCCGCGCGACTCGCGCTGCCGGCCGTTTCCACTCTCAATTTCCGCTGAATTTAACTTTTAATGAACATGCGCCTTATTGCCGGGATATTTTTTGTAATCGCCTGCTGGATTGCCGGGCCGTTGCAGGCTGCCGATTCCGCGAGTTCCAGTTTTATCGTGCTGAATTACCACGATATTTTGGAGGAGGAAGAAAGGGTCCCGCCGTTCGACCGGATGGCGGTGAATAAGGAGCATCTGAACGACCATTTTGCCTGGTTGAAAAGCAACGGCTACCGCGTCATTTCGATTCAGGATTTGCTCGACGCGATGCAAGGCAAAAAGCCGTTGCCGAACAAAGCCGTCATCCTGACCTTCGACGACGGCTACCAAAGTTTTTATACCCGGGCGATGCCGCTGCTGAAAAAGTACAAATACCCGGCCACGCTGGCCGTGGTCGGCAGTTGGCTGGAACAGCATAACCACGCGGGTACTAACAAGCCGTTGATGACGCCGGCGCAGATTCGCGAGGTTGCCGCCAGCGGCCTGGTCGAAATCGCCTCGCACAGCTTTAACGCTCACCACGGCATCGTCGCCAATCCGCAGGGCAACGAACAAAGCGCGATCACGACCCGGCTTTACAGCAGCGAATACGAGGAATACGAAAAAGACGAGGAGTACCGGAAGCGGATTTTTCAGGAACTGGAGAAAAGCTCCGAGCAATTGCTGCAAATGCTGGGCAAGCGGCCGCGGGTGATGGTCTGGCCTTACGGCGAATATAACGCGATTGCGTTGGAAGCGGCGAAAAACGCCGGCATGCCGTTGACGATGGGCCTTAACGACGGCGCCAACACACTGGCCGACGCGGCGGTGATGAAGCGCATGATCATGACCGACGACCCTACTGCCGAGCGCTTTGCCACCATCGTCACCAAATTGCGCACCGGCCGCGAGTTGCGGGTGGCCCATGTCGACATGGACTATATCTACGACGAAGACGAGGAGCAAACCGAGAAAAACCTGTCCGCCGTGGTGGAGAGGATCAAGGCCAGCGGCGCCAATACCGTCTATCTGCAAGCTTTTTCCGATCCGGATGGCGACGGCAACGCCGACAAGTTGTATTTTCCTAACCGACATCTGCCGATGCGGCGGGATTTGTTCAACTACGTTTCGCTGCGGCTGAGAAAGGGCGCCGATGTCAAAGTCTACGCCTGGATGCCGATGATGGCCTACAAAGCCGATGTACCGCTGAAATGGTACGTCAAAGAATGGCGCGACGGCGAGCCGCAGTTGTCCCGCCACGTCTACACCCGTTTGTCGCCGTTCAATCCGGAGGCCCGCCAGTTCGTCGGCGAGATCTACGAGGATCTGGCGAAATCTTGCGATTTCAACGGCATCCTGTTTCACGACGACGGTATCTTGTCGGACTTCGAGGACGTGTCGCCGCTGGCGATGGAATTTACCCACAAAGTCTGGGGCTTGCCGGCCGAATTCGACGCGATTCATTCGTCCAGCGAGTTGCGCCTGCGCTGGGCCCAGTATAAAACCGAGCTGATGGGGCAGTTCACCGACTATTTGACCAATAAAGTCCGCTTTTACCGGCCTTATATCAAAACCGCACGCAATTTCTATTCGCTGCCGCTATTGAAGCCCTACAGCGAAGAATGGTACGCGCAGTCCTTGCCGACATTCTTGAAACATTACGACTACGTGGCGGTGGAAGCGATGCCGTTTATGGAGGACGCGGAGAACCCCAAGCAATGGCTGGCCGAATTGGTCGAAAAAACCGCGCAAACTCCCGGAGCCCTGGACAAAATGGTATTCGAGTTACAGGCGGTAAACTGGAAAACCCAGCAGGATATTCCGATGCCGATATTTACCGAACAGTTCCAATTGCTGAAGAAACTCGGTGCCAAGCATATCGGCTATTACCCGGATAACGTGTTTCACGACCAACCCAAGCTGGCCGAGTTGAAGAAATACTTTCCGGTAGAAATCAAGGATTAAACCGGACATGGAACAGCTACTCTCGCAACCTTGGATGCAGCATTTAATCGACTTGTGGCTGATCGGCCGGGAGCGCTTGGAAGAGGTGCCCTGGTGGCAATTGAACGAGTGGCTGTCGCGCTTCGTGTTTTATTATCCGTTGCTGATGGCTTACGTCTGGATGCTGGGCGGCATCCTCTATTACATTCGCTGGGAACGTAACCGCGGCAACGTGTTGTCGGACTTGCCGGTGCTGGCGGAATATCCGCCGGTGTCGATACTGATCCCGTGTTACAACGAGGGCGAAAACGTTCGCGAAACCATCGAATATTTGTTGCACCAGCAATATCCGAACTACGAAATTATCGCCGTCAACGACGGCAGTAAAGACAACACGCTGGAAATCCTGCACGAACTGGCCGACCGACACAGCCAAATCCGCGTCGTCAATCTGGCCAGCAACCAAGGCAAGGCGGTCGGTTTGCGCACCGCGGCACTGTTGGCGAATAGCGAGATTCTGATCGGCATCGACGGCGACGCGTTGTTGGCGCCGAACGCAACGGCGTGGATCGTCAAACATTTTCTGGAAGATCCGCATGTCGGTGCCGTGACCGGCAATCCGCGCATCCGCAACCGTTCCACGTTGCTGGGCAAGATCCAGGTCGGCGAGTTTTCCGCCATCGTCGGCATGATCAAACGCGCCCAGCGCGCTTACGGTCACGTGTTCACGATATCCGGCGTCATTGCCGGTTTCCGTAAAACCGCTTTGCACGACGTGGGTTACTGGAGCCCGGATATGGTCACCGAGGACATCGATATCAGTTGGAAAATGCAACTGGCCGGGTGGGCGATCCGTTTCGAGCCGAATGCGCTGTGCTGGGTGTTGATGCCGGAAACGCTGAACGGCTTATGGAAACAACGTAGCCGCTGGGCGCAGGGCGGGGTCGAAGTGCTGTTACGCTATTTCCGGCCGCTGTTGCGTTGGCGCTCGCGCGGCTTGTGGCCGTTGTATCTGGAATGCTGCATCAGCCTGAGCTGGGCGTTTTTAGTGGTGGCGATGTTGGCCTCGGTGCCGCTGGAATGGTTCAGTAGCGAACCGCAGGAAGCGTTGGAAGATTTATCGCCGCACTGGACCAGCATGTTGCTGTGCGTGACCTGTTTGGTGCAGTTTGCGGTCAGTCTGACGATAGACTCGGTTTACGAAAAGAAAAGCGGCGGCTCGGCCCAGCATTATTATTGGATGATCTGGTATCCGATCGTGTACTGGTTGATCAACGTCGGCACTACCATCAACGGCTGCATCAAGGCTCTGCGCAAAAAACGCGGCCAGCGCGCGGTTTGGGTGACTTTGGACAGGGGCTTGCGGCAAAAATGAAAGAAATCATTATCAACCAACCGCATTTGCAAAGCTTTCAGCAGAAATGCGGTTCGGCGTTCATGGCGCTGGTCAGTTGGCTACTGTGGCTGTATTTTTTGTGGCCGTTGTTGACATTGGCCGGCTGGCTGATGGGGCTGAAAAGCCTATCGGACGAGATTCGCTGGTTCGGCGGTTACAAGACCTTACTGGAGTTATTGGCGTTGTACGGCGAGATCGTGCTGGCGATCGCTTTGTTATGGCTGGGCTGGACTTTGTTGCTGTCTTGGCGCCATGCCGTCGTCGCCCCGAAACGCACCGCGCCGGTCACCGACCAGCAACTGGCCGTAGCGTTTAAAGTCGACTTGGCCGGATTACGTCAAGCCCGGACCGGTAAAAAATTGACGGTTCATTTCGACGAACAAGCCGGGATCACCGCCATTCGCCACGACTGAAGCGGTTGCCATTTCGCAACTGCGTTTTTAGCGCGGTTGGTGTTAAACTGAATGGAGCGTACTTAAGGACTTAGGATTATGCAACTGGCGATTACGGTGTTGGGCGAGAAGTCCAACGGTTTTCTTGGGGAAATTTTGTCGGCGTTGAGCGCCTGCCAATGTAACGTGCTGGAGCTGCGTACCTCCAATTTGACCGAGCTTACCGCCGCCTATCTGCTGATAGACGGCAATTGGAACCATATCGCCAAGCTGGAAGGCATGCTGGATGCGATTAAAATTCGCCTGGAAATCCAGATGAGCTTCCTGCGGCCGAGCCAGGAACCGCAAGCGATCGAAGGTGTGCCGTATACGCTGGAAACCATCTCCGTCGACAAGAACGACATCCTGTTTGCCGTGACCTCCTTCCTATTGGACCGGGGCATCTGTATCGAGGAAGTCTCCGCCAGCCGTCACAGCGCGGCTTTTTTCAATACTTCGGTATTTTCCACCAAATTCATCCTGTTGGTGCCGCCAGCGGTGCGGATTCTGTCTTTGCGCGAAGAGTTTCTGGATTTTTGCGACAGCTTGAATATAGACGCCATTCTCGAACCTGTTAAAAGGTGATTTCATGACAGCCATAGCCATCGGCGATACCGTTCCCGATTTCGAAGTAGCCGCTACCGGCGGTAAAGCCGTCAAGCTCAGCGATTATCGCGGCAAAAAAGTCGTGCTTTATTTTTACCCCAAAGACAATACGCCGGGCTGCACCCAGGAAGGCCAAGCCTTCCGCGACAATATCGACCGATTCGCAGCGTTGAATGTCGTGGTGTTGGGGGTATCGCGCGACAGCGTCAAAGTCCATGAAGGCTTTAAATGCAAGCAAGCGTTTCCGTTCGATTTGCTATCCGACCAGGACGAAAACCTGTGCCGTTTATTCGATGTGATCAAAATGAAGAATATGTACGGCAAACAGGTGCAAGGGATCGAACGCAGCACGTTTCTGATCGACGAGAACGGCGTTCTCGCCAAAGAATGGCGTAAGGTGCAGGTCAAAGTCCACGTAGCTGAGGTGCTGGATTTTCTGCAAGCGCTCTGACCTCGGCTGCCGGGCCTTGCAGGCCCGAGCGCCGCGATTTTTTCCGCTACGGGCGGCGGTCGCAGCCGGCTTTTTTGCCTAACGCAGGTGCTGCCGGTTTTTTACTTTTCGATACTGCGGCCTTAAACCCTTCATTCCGCTCAGGATTGTGAAGTCCTGCTTATTTGGGCGATAATGCCCAGGCTAATTAATCATTTGGACGACGATTATGAACGAAATGCTGTCTTCGGGTATTGAATTAATGCTAATCGGCATGGGGATGGTTTACGCTTTTTTGGCTATGCTGGTGGTTGCGATCAATACCATGAGCAACCTGGTCCGGCGCTATTTTCCCGAAGTCCCGTCCAAATTTCCCGAGCAGCCGGTCGTCGCCGGTAACGATAAAGCGGTGGTTGCCGCGATAACCGCCGCAGTTCTGCAATACCGCAAAAAGCATAAAAACGGATAGTTACCCACAAGGTAAGGTCTGGTACGACCCAAAAAAGTCATTAGGAGAGTAAAGAGTGGAAAAGGTAAACAAGCCCCTGGGAATTACTGAGGTGGTATTACGCGACGCCCATCAGTCAATTCTGGCGACCAGGCTGCGTATCGAAGACATGTTGCCGATTTGCGGGCAACTCGACCAGATCGGTTATTGGTCTATCGAATCCTGGGGTGGCGCGACCTTCGACGCTTGCATTCGCTATTTGGGCGAGGACCCGTGGGAAAGATTGCGCTTGCTGAAGAAAGCCATGCCCAACACGCCGCAGCAAATGCTGTTCCGCGGCCAAAATATCCTGGGTTACCGCCATTACGCCGACGACGTGGTCGACAAATTCGTCGAGCGTTGCGTGGTCAACGGTATTGACGTATTCCGAATTTTCGATGCGATGAACGATATGCGCAATATCGAAAGAGCCATCAAGGCGGTGCTGAATACCGATGCCCATGCCCAAGGTACCATTTCGTACACTACCAGCCCGGTACATACCACCAAGAAGTGGGTGGAGCAGGGCAAGCTGATTGAGGACCTGGGTGCGCATTCGATCTGCATCAAAGACATGGCCGGCTTGCTGACCCCTTACGACGCCTACGATCTGATCGGTAAATTGAAGAAGGCTGTCGCGATTCCGGTCCATCTGCATTGCCATGCCACCACCGGCTTGAGCGTTGCTACTTGTATCAAAGCCATCGAAGCCGGCGTCGATAATATCGATACCGCGATCTCTTCGTTGAGTATGACTTACGGCCACACCCCGACCGAAACCATCGTCGCGGCATTGGCCGGCCAAAAGCGCGATACCGGTCTGGATTTGGCCAGACTGGAGAAAGTCGCCGCTTATTTTCGCGAGGTGCGGAAGAAATATGCGCAGTTCGAAGGTAGCTTGAAAGGCGTGGATAGCCGGATCTTGGTATCGCAAGTACCGGGCGGAATGCTGACCAATATGGAAAGCCAATTGAAGGAGCAGGGTGCGGCCGACCGTTTCGACGCGGTACTGCAGGAAATTCCATTGGTGCGCAAAGACTTGGGCTACATCCCGCTGGTGACGCCGACGTCGCAAATTGTCGGTACCCAGGCGGTATTGAATGTTTTGGCCGGCGAGCGTTACAAAACGATCAGCAAAGAGACTGCCGGCGTGCTGCGCGGCGAGTACGGCGCAACTCCGGCACCTGTCGATAAAGAATTACAGGCGCGAGTATTGAACGGTGCCGAGCCTATCAGTTGCCGTCCGGCGGATTTGTTGGAGCCGGAAATGAGCAAATTGGTGGCCGAAGTCCAGGCCAAAGCCCAGGCCGACGGCGTCAAGCTGGCCGATAACGTTGAAGAAGACGCGCTGATCGACGGGCTGTTCGCGCAAGTGGGTTGGAAATTCATCCAAAACCGGGGCAATCCTGCCTCATTCGAGCCGGCACCGGGTCTGGAACCCGCCCCCGTTTCGGTACCGGCTGCCGTTAAAACCGCGGTCGAGGCCGAAACCTACACCGTGAATGTGGACGGCAAAAATTACCACGTCGCAATCGCGCCGGGCAACGGCGAAATAGTGGTGGAACCGTCCTCGGCATCGGAAAACGGTCCGATGCTGGCTTCGACAGCCCCCATCGTCAGCGGCAGCGGCGTGGTCGAATCGCCATTGGCCGGCGTAGTATTGAAAGTGAACGTCAACGTCGGTTCCCATCTTTCCGAAGGCGACGTCGTGTTAATCATGGAAGCGATGAAAATGGAAACCGAGATTCGGGCCAAAGTCGCCGGTATCGTCAGCGCGGTCAACGTGCGCCAAGGCGATTCAGTTGCGGTAGGCGACGTTCTGGTCACGTTGTAACCGCCTCATAGTTGGTTTGCTCCGGTTGCCCCAGCGCGGTAGCCGGATAGCCAAACTAAACTCGACCGCATGCCTTAGCCTTGTTGCCAGCCAACCCAATCGAATAAATCAAGCCATGGAAAATCTCAGACTATTGTGGGAAAGCACCGGTATTTACAACATTACCCAGCCGCAAATCATCATGATGGCGGTCGGGTTTGTGTTGTTGTATCTGGCGATCAGAAAAGGCTTCGAGCCGCTATTGTTGTTGCCTATCGGTTTCGGCGCCGTACTGAGCAATATTCCGGTTGCCGGGATGATAGACGAAGGCGGCATCCTTTATTACATGTATGGCGGCATCAAGGCCGGCGTATTTCCGTTGTTGATTTTCATGGGCGTCGGGGCGATGACCGATTTCGGGCCTATGCTGGCCAATCCGAAAACGCTGTTTCTCGGTGCAGCCGCCCAATTCGGCATCTTCGCCACGCTGTTCGGCGCGCTGGCCTTGAATGCCGTGCCGGGCATGGCGTTCAGCTTGAAAGAAGCGGCGGCGATTGCGATCATCGGCGGTGCCGACGGCCCGACCGCGATTTACGTCGCCTCCAAGCTGGCGCCCGAATTATTGGGTGCCATTGCCGTCGCTGCGTATTCTTATATGGCGCTGGTGCCACTGATCCAGCCACCGATCATGCGGGCGTTGACCAGCGAGGACGAGCGTCGCATTGAGATGCAGCAACTGCGGACAGTCGGCAAGGCCGAGAAAGTGGTATTTCCGTTGATGCTGTTGATGTTGACTGCGTTATTATTGCCATCGGCGGCGCCGCTGGTCGGTATGTTTTGCCTGGGTAACTTGATGAATGCGACCGGGGTGGTGGATCGTTTAAGCAAGACCGCGCAGAACGAGTTGATCAACATCGTCACCATATTTCTCGGGTTGTCGGTCGGATCCAAACTTAGCGCCGAGGCGTTTTTGAAAGTGCAAACCTTGGGTATTCTCGGCCTTGGTGCGGTCGCATTCGCCATCGGTACTGCCAGCGGCGTCATCATGGCTAAAATCATGAACCGGTTCAGCTCGACGCCGATCAACCCGTTAATCGGTGCGGCGGGGGTTTCCGCGGTACCGATGGCGGCTCGCGTCGCCAACAAAATCGGTCTGGAAAGCAATCCGCACAACTTCCTGTTGATGCACGCGATGGGACCGAACGTAGCCGGCGTGATCGGCTCGGCGGTAGCGGCAGGGGTGTTGTTGAGTTTGGTGCATTAGCGCCAAAACTCTGTATGAGTGCTCAGTCAGCCAAGGACCAGCCGATTAAGGTACTTTGGCTCACATCAAGTTATCCTCGCAGTAAAGACGACAGTGCATCGGTTTTCCTGCGCTATTTAGCCGAAGCATTGGTAAAACAAAAAATTAATCTGCAGATCCTTTCTCCGGATCATCCGGATGTTCAAACAACTACGCAGCCCAACGGTATAGTCCTTCACCATTTTCGCTATTTTTGGCCGCGTAAACGGCAAATGTTAGCCTACGGTTCCGGGATTTTACCCAACTTGCATGCCGCGCCATGGTTGCTATTTCAGATCCCTTTTTTCATTCTATCCATGTTTATTACTGCGGCGTGGATTATGCTGGTTCAGCAGCCATCATTGATACACGCTCACTGGATTTTTCCGCAGGGCACGGTGGCTGTAGTGTTAGGCAAATTGTTCAAAACTCCCGTGATTGTTACCGCTCATGGAGGGGATGCATTTGCGCTAAAGGGAAGTCTGCTTGGAAGCATCAAACGTTGGACAATCAAAAATTGCGAGGTGTGGACCAGCAATACAAAGGCGACAGCCGCTGCCGTTGGGTCCGATTTGCCAAAATCGCATATCATTCCGATGGGTATCGACTGCAAAAAGTTTGCCGCCGGTAACGGCAACGCGTTGCTTAATGGGCGGGATTCGCAAAAGCTAATATTATTGTTCGTCGGGCGTTTGGTTGAAAAAAAAGGTGTGGTGGATTTATTAAAAGCCTACGCCTTGCTTTCAGAGATATTACGGGAACAAACCGAGTTATGGATTATTGGCGATGGAACTGAACGTAAAAAACTCGAAACTTTGGCAATGGGCATTCAAACTGCAAATCCGATCCGTTTTTGGGGACGTATACCAAACCAGCAATTACCTGAATATTACGCTGCTGCCGATATTTTCATCGCTCCATCCATTACCGATAAGCAAGGTGACACTGAAGGTCAAGGAGTAATGCTCTTGGAAGCGATGGCAAGCCGCTTACCGATAATTACAACTAATGTGGGCGGAATTAGCTCTGTCATAGCTCATGGAGAAACTGGACTCCTGATAAATCCAGGAAAACCTAGTGAAATTGTCGCCGCCATTGAACAACTACTTAACGATAAGAAATTACGAGAGACCTTGGGCAAAAAGGCATTCAAAGCCGCACAAGATTATGACTGGCTAACAATATCTGATAAATTCATTAATTTATACGGAGAGTCAAATTCGGTACGAGACAAATGAGTTTTGAAGTTAAAGAAAGTATCGAAGCTGAGATAGCTTGCGTAATAGTTACATACAATCCAGATAGGAATATATTTTATTCCATGATTTTACAATTGTTGAAGTCGGCTGTATCAATTTATATTATTGACAATTGGCATTCCAATGATTCGACTAGTTATGTAAGGGAGTTGTCTAAGCGGTATTCTGATAAGATTAAATTGATTTGTTTGGAAAAAAACTATGGTATTGCGAAAGCGTTAAATATCGGCGTCAATCAAGCGATGGAGGATAATCATAAATATGCGCTTTTGTTAGATCAAGATAGTATTCCTCAGGATGGTTTGCTTGAGGAAGTGTTAGACGCAGCAAATATGCTTTCGAAGATTGAGCCGCAAACGGTTGCGATCGGTCCACGCTTGTATGACCCGAGATCAAATAGTTATGTCAAGTTTGCCTCGCTTAAATGGGGTGTTTGGAAAAAAGTTGGGTGTGGAAGTAACGGCGAAAATCTCATTAAATGTGAATTTCTTAATTCGTCAGGCAGTCTTATTTTTTTGAGGCACTGGGAAGCTGTAGGTCCTTTTCGCGAAGATTTTTTTATAGATCACGTGGAAACAGACTGGTATATGAGAGCCAGATATTTAGGTCTTAAATGCTATGGGTTGTGTAGTAAGCGTCATCTTATACACTATATGGGAGACAGTGTGTGTCGTTATTGGTTATTCGGCTGGATGTACATGCCGCGTAGATCCCCGGAACGCCACTATACGATAGTACGGAACGCGATTCGACTATCTAAATCAAAATATACGCCCATTTTATGGGGGGTTAATGCGGCATTAAAGATTATATTTACTTTTTTTTATTTTTCGACTTTTGATAGAGATAGGAGAAATCAAAGATGTAGTATTATAAATGGGATTCGTGATGGACTTTTGTCTGGGGATTGATGGTTGGAGTTTGGTGTCTATACAGGTTTTTATGTTATAAAAACTTAAAATCTTACCTGATTACCCATAACAGGTTGGTGAAAAACCATGTTCTGGTCACTAATTCAGATGGATCGGGCCTTTATTTAGTATAAAGATCAGCCTGTCGACACTAAATATAGACTCTATTGGTTGTAAAAAAGAGTTTTTCACCAACCTGCTAACCGCGCCACCGCTTGCCGCGGTTGCCGGAATTGTGCTGTAAACGCCCGTAAGCGTTGACTTTACTCACCCCGAAAGTAAAATGGCTGGCTATTTTTAGCCAAGAAGCGACTGCCGATTCAGCGGTCCGCTCTCAGACCTTAGGAAAACTATTCATGAGCCACACCCTCTACCAAGCCAATGCCCAACGGGTACAACGTTGCGAACTGGCAGTGCCGGGTTCCAACCCGGATATGTTCGAAAAAGCCCTGAAAAGCGGTGTGGACTACATCTTTTTGGATTTGGAAGACGCGGTTGCGCCGGACGACAAATTGCAAGCGCGCAAAAACGTGATCCAAGCCATCAACGACCTGGATTGGGAAGGCCACGGCATTACCCTGTCGGTGCGGATCAACGGCCTGGATACCCAATACATGGTGCGCGATGTGGTCGATCTGGTCGAGCAGGCCGGCAGCAAGATCAAAACCTTGCTGGTGCCTAAAGTCGGCGTTTACGGCGATGTGTATATGGTCGAGGCGATGCTGAACCAATTGGAGATGCAACAAGGCCTGAAGAACCGGATCGGCATCGAAGCCTTGATCGAGACCGCGTTGGGCATGGCCAACGTCGAAGATATCGCCAAACAGGGTTCAATCGGCGGCCGGCTGGAAGCCTTGCACTTCGGTGTGGCCGATTACGCGGCCAGCAATCGGGCCCGTACCGTCAACATCGGCGGTTTGAATCCGGATTATCCGGGCGACCAATGGCATTTCGCGATCAGCCGGATGACGGTGGCTTGCCGGGCCTACGGTTTGCGGCCGATCGACGGCCCGTTCGGCGACATCAAAGATCCTGAAGGTTACAAAGCCGGCGCCCGCCGCGCCGCCGCGCTCGGTTGCGAAGGCAAATGGGCGATTCATCCGTCGCAGATCGCGCTGGCAAACGAAGTTTTCACGCCGCCGGCCGCCGAAGTCGAAAAAGCCAAACGCATTCTGGAAGCGTTGAAAGAAGCCGCCGCCCAAGGCAAGGGCGCCGCCGCACTGGACGGCCGCCTGATCGATGCGGCTTCGGAGCGCATGGCCAATAACATCGTGCGCATGGCCGAAGCGATCGCCGCGAAAAGCAAATAACCCTTTTGTTTTAAAAAGCGATAGAACAGAACCACCATGTATCGAGCTTGATTTTATGGAGAATACAATGGGCAAGATAGTTACGTTCTTTAATCACAAAGGTGGTGTTGGTAAAACGACATTGGTACATAACTTGGCATTTATTTTGGCTGAAAGAGGATATAGAGTTCTGCTAATTGATGCAGACTCCCAAATGAATTTGACAGCAGCTATGTACGGTTTGTCGACAAGTATCGAATACTCCATGGATGATAGTTCAAAGTGGAAAGAAAACGTTCAAAAATATATTTCATTCTCTGAATATATTGGTAAAGAGGTAAATGAAACTGAATGTGGTAAGACTTTCTTTGAGAAAAAATTGATAAACGAAGAAACTGGAAAAGAAGGCGTAATAGATCTGATTTCTGGGGATATAAATCTCGCAATGATTGAGGCTAATCTTTATGGGGTGGTGACTCAAAATAATGAGTTTACAAGAAAAATACCTGGGAAATTTGAAAAGTCTATAAGAGGGCATAAAAAAAATTATGACTTTGTATTTATAGATACATCTCCAAGTGCCAATAGTATTATTAATGCCCTTATAATGCTTTCAAGCGATTTTTTTATAGCGCCAGTTTCGCCATCGTTTTTTTCGCTACAAGCGGTTGATAATTTAAGTTCCATTTTCCAAAACTGGATTGAATTACTTAAGAGTTATCAAACAACCAGAAACTTTGATGGACTTAGCTTCCAGCCAAAATTCTTAGGTCTAGTTGTTCAGATGGCGAAGCGCTTCAATAGCGGTCAGCTTAAAAATGAAGACAATACGGAATACTCGAGGTCTACCGAAAAATGGATATCTGATTTGAATAATAGTGTTCAGAAGTTTTATCAATATTCAATTCTAAGAGGTATGTCGATTTCGGAGGATGATTTTAGAGATATTTTTAAGTCTTCCGAACCTTTTGTAATTCAAAAATGCTGTGATTTTACGCCTCAACTGCGATCTATTGCAGAAAAAGCAGGAGTTCCAGTCGTTTCTTTAACACAGGCGTTATGTAGGACACATAGAGATTCTGTGCCCGTCGATATTGAAAACGAGGGCAACCAATACGCAAAGTCGTTTAAAAGTATTTCTAAGTCTTACAATGCGATAGCAGACGGACTAATAGAATTACTGGCAAAACAAGCTTAAAAATTATCAAATTAGAGAAAAACAGGAAATTTTGTGGACATTCATGAGTACCAAGCAAAACAGTTGCTGTCCGAATACGGCGTGAAAATCGCCGAGGGCGGTCTGGCTTATAGCCCGGAGGATGCGGTGCAACGGGCGCGCGAAATCGGCGGCCACGTCTGGGTGGTCAAGGCCCAGATTCACTCCGGCGCCCGCGGCAAGGCCGGCGGCATCAAGGTTTGCAAAACCCACGAAGAAGTGGCGGATGCGGCCGAAGCCCTGTTGGGCAAGCGCTTGGTCACCCACCAAACCGGACCGGCCGGCAAACAATGTTTGCGCCTGTACGTCGAAGCCGGCACCGACATTGCGAAGGAATTGTATTTCAGCTTGTTGATCGACCGTGCCCACGAAAAAATCGTTATGGTCGGCTCGGCGCAAGGCGGTATGGAAATCGAAGAATTGGCCGAAACCAATCCGGACGCGATCAAAAAAATCCATATCGAGCCGGCGGTCGGCTTGCAGGATTTCCAGGCGCGGGAAATGGCCTTCGCCTTGGGCCTGGACGCCGACCAGGTGCCGCACGCGGTTAAATTGATTCAAGGCTGCTACCGGGCCATGCGCGACCTGGACGCCAATATGGTCGAGATTAATCCTTTGGTTGTCACCGGCCACGGTGAAATCATCGCGCTGGACGCGAAAATGGGCTTCGACGACAACGCCTTGTTCCGCCGCCAAAAAATCTCCGAACTGCGCGACAAGACCCAGGAAGACCCGCGGGAAATGGCCGCGGCCGACCGCGGCTTGAGCTACGTCGGCCTGGATGGCGACATCGGTTGCATGATTAACGGTGCCGGTCTGGCGATGGCGACGATGGACATGATCAAACTGGCAGGCGGCGAGCCGGCCAACTTTTTGGATGTCGGCGGCGGCGCCTCGGCGGAGCGGACCGAAAAGGCTTTTCGCATGGTATTGCAGGACAAAAACGTCAAGGCCATGTTGGTCAATATCTTCGCCGGCATCAACCGCTGCGACTGGATCGCCGAAGGCGTGGTGCAAGCGGTGAAAAACATCGATATGAAAGTGCCGCTGGTGGTGCGCCTGTCCGGTACCAACGTCGAGTTGGGCCGCAAAATCATCGAAGACAGCGGTTTACCGATCATCACCGCCGATACGCTGGCGGAAGCCGCCGAGAAAGCCGTAGCGGCACGCAATCAAGTCGTCGCGGCCCGAGGATAAGGAAACAACATGGCAATTTTTATCGATAAATCCACTCGCATCATCGTCCAAGGCTTTACCGGCAAGATCGGTACCTTTCATGCTCAGGACATGATCAATTACGGCTCGAACGTGGTCGGCGGCATTACGCCGGGCAAGGGCGGCCAGAAACATCTGGACCGGCCGGTATTCAATACCGTCAAGGAAGCCGTCGAACAGGCCGGCGCCGAAGCCAGCATCGTGTTCGTGCCGCCGGCTTACGCGGCCGATTCGATCATGGAAGCGGCCGAAGCCGGCATCAAATACTGCGTGGCGATTACCGACGGCATCCCGACCCAGGACATGATGAAAGTCAAAATCTTTCTGAGCCGGTTTCCGAAAGAAAAGCGCATGGTGCTGACCGGCCCGAATTGCGCCGGCACCATCAGCCCCGGTAAATCGATGCTGGGGATTATGCCGGGCCACATCTACATGCCGGGTAACGTCGGCATCGTCGGCCGTTCCGGCACGCTGGGCTATGAAGCCGCCGACCAAATGAAACGCCTGGGGATAGGCGTGTCGACCTCGGTCGGTATCGGCGGCGATCCGATCAACGGCAGTTCGCACCGCGATATTTTCGAACGCTTCGAGCAGGACCCGGAAACCAAGGTGGTGATGATGATCGGCGAGATCGGCGGCCCGCAGGAAGTCGAAGCCGGCATGTTCGCCAAGGAAAACATGAGCAAACCGGTGGTCGCTTACATCGCCGGTTTGACCGCGCCGAAAGGCCGGCGCATGGGCCATGCCGGCGCGATCATTTCCGCGTCCGGCGAATCGGCGGCGGAAAAAGTCGAGATGCTGCAGCAATTCGGCGTAACGATCGCACCGACCCCGGCGGCGATGGGCGAAACCGTGGCCAAGGTTCTGGCCAAACTCTAAGCCGGTTCCGTCCTCGACAGACTAAAGCCCGTCCAGCGCGGGCTTTTTTATGCCAGTTGCCCGCTTGCGGCTTCATCAGACGCGGGCAAACTGGTACTATCGCTAGTTTTTGTTTTCCGTCGCAACATGCCATCCGCACGTTTACTAGAGCGCCTCAAAGCTTACCAATCGCTGACCGCCGACCAGCAAACCGTCATGAAGTTGTTGGCGCTGTACTACGGCTACAGTTCGCCGACCAATCTGGCCAAGTGTCTGGCTAATGTAGACATAAAAGAGGCCGGAAAAGCTCTGAAATCAGAAGCGGTGAAAAGCCGCCTGAAACCTTTGTTGAAACTCGGGCTGGTCGAGGAGAACGCCAAATCCGGCGGCAGCCGTTGTTGCCGGACGCTGGTGGAAGTCATCGCCCGGCAAATGGTCGATACCGGCGAGTTTCCGCGTTACGCCTCGGCGGTACTGGCCGCCAATCCGCCCGGTATCGGCTATTACCGTTACAGCAGCGTCGACGATTGCATTCGCGAGGCGCGCTTGCAGTTTTACCGCGGCGATTACCGCAAGGTCGACGAATGCCTGGAGGGCGGCGCCCGTTATCTGGGTAAATTGCCTGCCGCCAACGAATTGTATTTGTCCTGGTTTTTGAATCCGCTCGACAGCGTCTGGTTCAGCAAAAACCATCCGCAGTTGCTGGTCGGTTTGGCCGGATACGCCGGCTTGCACCAATTGCTCTATCTGTACGCCGATCCGAAACTCGACGAACTGCTGGCAAGTTTGATGTTTGCCGATACCGGCGAGAACCTGGATTTCCTGAATCGGGTCGGTCTGGAATTGCAACTGCTGCGCGGCGACTGGGAAGCGGTGGCGGCTCGGACGCGGGCGGCGGCCGATCCGGAATTGCAGGCCTTGGCCGCGGCATTGGCCTTTCTGCGCGGCGATTATGCCGAAGCCGTCAAGCTTTACGAGGCCGCGCTGGTGGCGCAGCGCAAACTGGCCGGCCAGCGTAACGCCTATTTTTACGGTCTGGCCGGCGTGTTTTACCCGTTGGCGATACTGAAACACAACGACGCCAAAACCCGCGCCAAACTCGGCACGCTGCTGAACCAAGCGATCAAGGGCGACGGTTACTGGATCGGCGTCTACCACGATCTGGCTTTGTTCAACCGCTTTCTGCAAGGCGAACTGCAGTTGCGCAGCCAATTGCTGGCAGCCGAACCGCCGTACAAGATCGGCGACGGTTACCGCGACAGCGGTTTGCCGGAGACTTTGCATACGCCGCCGCTGCTGTTGCACGTGTTGTCGTTGTTGATCAAATTTTGGGTTAAGGCCGACCACTTCCAGCGGGTCGAGCCGCTGACGCAAAAGCTCTACCGGCATCTGTTGGATAACGGTTACCGCTGGCCGGCCGCTGAACTGGCCAATGTATTCAAAGCCTTGGAACCGCCGCGTGCGCAACAGTGGGATTGTGGTTTTCTGCAGGGCCGCCCGGCCTTGAGCGATTTGTTCGCCAGCCGCGCCGATTGGGAGCTGGCTTTGGATGCGCTGGCGAATCTGCCTCTGGCCGACAAAAAAAATGCCGCGGCGCCGGCGATAGACAAACCCACCCGCTTGGTCTGGCTGCTGGCTTACGACGAGAACGGCCATCGGGTGCGGATCGAGCCGCGCGAGCAAAAATTGCAAGCCAAGGGCAGTTGGAGCAAGGGCAGGGCTGTGGCGTTGAAGCGGCTGGCGCAGGAGACCGACCAGTTCGATTATCTGAGCGAACAGGATTTGAAGCTGTGCGCCCACATTAAGGAATATCGCGACAGCGGTTGGTACGGCGGCTCCACCTTCTTCGATTTCGACAGCGGCATGCCCCAGGCTTTGGTCGGCCACCCGTTACTATTCTGGGCTGATACGCCCGACGCCAGAGTGGAAGTGCTGAAAGGCGACGCCGAATTGCGGGTTAAGAAACTGGACGGCGGCAAGATCAAGATCACGCTGGAGCCGCAACCCGGATACGAACAGAAATTTCATGTCGGCAAGGAAACGCCGACCCGGTTGCGGGTGGTCGAATTCAGCCCCGAACACCATAAAATCCACGGCGTGCTCGGACCGAACGGCCTGGAAGCGCCGGCTTCGGCGCAGGAACGGGTATTGCACGCCCTGACCGCCATTTCCGGCGTTTTGACGGTGCATTCCGATATCGGCGGCAGTTCCGCCAACGCCGAGCAGGTTACGGCCGACAATACCCCGCGCGTGCATTTGCTACCGCTGGGCGAGGGGCTACGGGTGGCGGTATTGATACGGCCGCTAGCCGAGGGCGGCGCCTATTACCGGCCCGGCCACGGCGGCGAGAGCGTACTGGCCGAGCTGGACGGCCGCCGGGTGCAGGCGGTACGCGATTTGGCTCTGGAAAAACAACGCGCCGCCGGCGTCTTGCAGGCCTGCCCGGCATTGGCTGCGGCCGAGCAGGACGCGGCCGGGGAATATCTGCTGGAAGACGTCGAGCAATGCCTGGAATTGCTGTTGCAACTGCAGGCACTGGCCGAAGGGCAGGCGATTCTGGAATGGCCGGAAGGCGTCAAATTCAAGGTGCTGGGTCAAGCGGCCGGGACCGGATTGAATATGCAGGTCCGGCGCGACAACGACTGGTTCAGCGTGCAGGGCGAGTTGCGGGTCGACGAGAATACTGTGGTGGAAATCCGCCAACTGCTGGGCTTGTTGGACGAACGCCAGGGCCGCTTCCTGAAGCTGAAAGACGGCCAATTTTTTGCATTGACCGAAGAATTCCGCCGCCGGCTGGAAGATTTGAGGGCTTACGCCGACTTGAGCGGCAAGAAAGTTAGATTGAATCCGTTGGCGGCGCTGACTTTGGAAGACTGGCAGGACGAGGCCGGATTTCAAGCCGACCAGCATTGGCAGAACCAATTGCAGCGCCTGAAACAGTCGCGCGACTACCAGCCGCAACTGCCGTCGACCTTCCAGGCCGAGCTACGCGACTACCAGATGGCCGGCTTTCGCTGGTTGGCGCGGCTGGCGCATTGGGGCGTCGGCGCCTGTCTGGCCGACGACATGGGCCTGGGCAAGACCGTGCAAGGCTTGGCATTGCTGTTGGCGCGGGCACCGGACGGGCCGAGCCTGATCGTCGCCCCGACCTCGGTCTGTATGAATTGGGAAAACGAGGCGCGGCGTTTCGCGCCGACCTTGAACCCGCAAATTCTGGCCGGCGGCGACCGCCAAGGTTTGCTGGACAACCTGGGGCCTTACGATTTGCTGATATGCAGTTACGGCTTGCTGCAGCAGGAGACGGTGGCCGAGATGCTGGCCAAGATTCGGTTCCAAACCGCGATTCTGGACGAGGCGCAATGGATCAAGAACATCGCCACCCGCCGCTCGCAAGGGGCGATGAATTTGCAGGCCGATTTCAGGCTGATCATGACCGGCACGCCGCTGGAAAACCATTTGGGCGAGCTGTGGAATCTGTTCCGTTTCATCAATCCGGGCTTGTTGGGATCGCTGGAGCAATTCAACCGCCAATTCGCCGGGCCGATCGAACGCGACGCCAATCCCGAAGCCCGCTATCGGTTGAAAAAGTTGATCCAACCCTTCATCCTGCGCCGTACCAAGACCCAGGTGCTACAGGAATTGCCGCCGCGCACCGAGATTCCGGTTTACGTCGAGCTCAGCGCGGAAGAAATGGCGTTTTACGAAGCGTTGCGCCGGGAAAGTCTGGAAGCGTTGGCCAGCGCCGAAGCGCCGGCCGGGCAAAAGCAATTGCAGATTTTAGCCGCGATCAGCAAATTGCGCCGCAGTTGCTGCAACACCCGCCTAGTCAATTCCGGCGTGGCTTTGCCCAGTAGCAAGTTGGCCGCTTTCGGCGATATCGTCGACGAGCTGTTGGACAACAAGCACAAAGCGCTGGTGTTCAGCCAGTTCGTCGACCATCTGCAATTGATTAAAGAATACGTCGAACAACGCGGCATCGCTTACCAATATCTGGACGGCAGCACGCCGGCCAAGGAGCGCCAGCAGCGGGTCGACGCCTTCCAGCGCGGCGACGGCGAATTGTTTTTGATCAGTCTGAAGGCCGGCGGCGTCGGCTTGAATCTGACCGCTGCCGATTACGTGATCCATATGGACCCATGGTGGAATCCGGCCGTGGAAGACCAGGCTTCCGACCGCGCCCACCGCATGGGCCAACAGCGGCCGGTGACGATCTACCGGATGATCGCCAAGCAGACCATCGAGGAAAAAATCGTTGCGCTGCATGGCCACAAGCGCGATCTGGCCGATAGCCTGCTGGACGGCGCCGACGTCAGCGGCAAAGTGTCGGCGGACGAACTGCTGAGTTTGATGAAGGGCGACGCCTAACGCAAAAATCCGGCCGCGGCCGGATTTTGCTGAAGGGAACCTCTAAAAATTGCGCCCGGCGAGTAAAATGAGTCGGAGCTAAAGACCTTTGGAGAGCAGAGATGACGGTGGCACAAGACGACCTTTTCGGTTCCCTGTTTGAACATCGTGATCGTCGGATCGATCGGCTGGGCAATCCGTTGTTGGAATTGGACGCGCAAGTGGATTGGGAAGCGTTCCGTCCGTTGCTGGATCAAGTCCATCACAAAGTCCGCAAATCGTCTGCCGGGCGTAAGCCTTGGGATGGGGTGTTGATGTTCAAAGCGTTGGTCATCGCTAGTCTCTACAATCTGAGCGATGAGCAACTGGAGTTCCAAATCGAAGACCGGCGCAGTTTCCAGCGATTTATTGGGTTGTCGGATGCCAAGCACGCGCCGGATCGCAACAGTTTCTGGCTGTTTCGTGAGTCACTCAAAGAACTGAAACTCACCGAGACGTTATTCAACGAATTCAACCGGCAATTGGATCGCGCCGGCCTGATCGCCCGCAAGGGCCAACTGATTGACGCCAGCTTCGTCAAGGCGCCGGTGCAGCGTAATACGCCGGACGAAAACGCCCGGATTAAAGCCGGCGAAACCGTCGAGGACTGGTCGGCCTCCAAACGCAGTCAGAAGGATACCGATGCGCGCTGGACCAAGAAAGGCGACAAGAGCTATTACGGGTACAAGAATCACGTCAACGTTGATAATGCCCACAAGCTGGTGCGCAAATACACGGTCACCGATGCCAGCGTCCACGACTCCCAAGCCCTGAACGGCTTGCTTGATAGCGGCAACACCAGCCGGGATGTGTGGGCCGACAGTGCCTATCGTTCCGAAGCGGTGGAAGAACTGTTAAAAGTCCAAGGCTACCGCAGCCGGATTCACCGCAAAGGGGTGCGCGGCAAACCGCTGACTGACCGGGAAAAACAAGGCAACAGTACCCGCTCCAAAACCCGTTGCCGGGTCGAGCACGTGTTTGCCTGGATGGCGCAATGGGGCGGTAAGGCGATCCGTTGCATTGGCCTAGCCCGCGCCGAAGTACGTATCGGCTTCATGAATCTGGTGTACAACATGCGACGTTTTTGCGCCATTCGCAGGGTAGCTGCGTCTTGATGCCGCCCATCGGAGCTGAAAAGGCTTCGAGTTGAAGGTAGTCCGCTTGGAAATGCCAGCTTTCGAGCACGTTTTACGCCCCGAATCTGATTAATCGTGGATTTTTAGAGGCTCCCTGAAGTTTATTGCCCGCGCAGATTGTGTTTTTTGCGGGCGATGTTGCGGCTGGCCTTGTTTTGCTGGTGGTTCAACCGGGCGCGTTCCGCCGGCGTCACCACGCCGTCGGCCTGGGCTGCGTTTTCCTGGCGTTCGATCCGCATTTGCTGGCGTTCCAGGCGGTTGGCTTCGCGCCGGGTCAATTCGCCGGATTCGATACCTTGTTCTATGCGTTGTTCTTGGATTTCCTGGCGGCGGTCGACGCGGGGCATGTCGACGTCGGCCCAGGCGGTTTGGCAAAGCGTCGTAACGGCCAGCAAGCCGAATTTGGTAAAAGTATTCATTTGTGCCTCTTCGAGAAAATAGGTATCCCACCGCCGCAGCTACCGCAGGGTGGCCGTCCGGCCCGTTAGAACTACACAGCCGGTAGCGGCATTTTAGCCGGATTTATTAACCCCGCCTTAACTCGCGGCCGGCCGTGGCTGCCGCTAATCGTCGCCTTGCGAATTAACACTCGCTGCTAAGCCGTTGAGTTAAAAAAACAAGTGCTTAAATAGCGAGTCGCTAGTAAAAAATCCTGCTTTCAACACAACATATTGTGTTAATATTTTTCGAAAGCACTATATCCAGTATGTGGCCGCACGGGGCATTTTATGCCGCAACGCTTGCCGCATCGAACTTTCCGGCGTGCCGGCCCAGCCGGTAACGCCGTTCCGTAAACCTACTCAATCCATAAAAAGGGAAGCCACGAATGACCGCAAAACTTCATGTTGTGACGCCAAACGATACCGACATTCCGCTACAAAGCGCTTCGCTGGACATCTGGGACAGCAAGTACCGTTTGAAGACCAAAGACGGCCGCGCCATCGACGAAACCATCGACGATACCTACAAGCGGGTCGCCAAGGCCTTGTCCAGCGTGGAGAAAACCAAAGCCCTGCAAGAAAAACATTACAAAGAATTTCTGTGGGCCTTGCGCAAGGGCGTGATTCCGGCCGGCCGCATCGTTTCCAACGCCGGCGCGCTGGAACACAAACCGGCCACGTCGACCATTAACTGCACCGTATCCGGCATCATCGAAGACTCGATGGACGACATTCTGCGCAAGGTCCACGAAGCCGGCCTGACCTTGAAAGCCGGCTGCGGCATCGGTTACGAATTCTCGACCCTACGCCCGCGCGACGCCTACGTCTCCGGCGCCGGCGCCTATACCTCCGGCCCGCTGTCGTTCATGGATATTTACGACAAGATGTGCTTCACCGTCTCGTCCGCCGGCGGCCGCCGCGGCGCGCAAATGGCCACCTTCGACGTGGCCCATCCGGACGTGGTGGATTTCATCCGCGCCAAACGCGAAGACGGCCGTCTGCGCCAGTTCAACCTGTCGTTGCTGATTACCAGCGAATTCGTCGAAGCGGTGAAAAGCAACGGCCAATGGCCGCTGTCGTTCCCTATCACCGAGCGCGAAGCCAACGCCGATCAACTGGATTTGACCGACAGCAGCAAGATTATCTGGCGCGATCTGCCCAACAAAAAAGGCTACGTCGTCAACGGCGACGGCCTGGTGGCTTGCCGCATCACTAAAGTCATGCCGGCCCGCCGCTTGTGGGACATCATCATGTCCTCGACCTACGATTATGCCGAACCCGGCTTCATCCTGATCGACAAAGTCAACGAGATGAACAACAACTGGTTCTGCGAGCACATCCGCGCCACCAACCCCTGCGGCGAGCAGCCGCTGCCGCCTTACGGTTCCTGCCTGTTGGGCTCGATCAACCTGACCCGCTTCGTGCATCAACCTTTCGGCAAGGAAGCGGCGTTCGATTGGGACGATTACCGCAAGACCATCCGCATCTTCACCCGCATGCTGGACAACGTCGTGGAAATCAACGGTTTACCGCTGGAAAAACAACGCGACGAAATCGTCGGCAAACGCCGCCACGGCATGGGCTATCTGGGCTTGGGCTCGACCATTACGATGCTGGGCATGAAATACGGCGACGAGGCGTCGCTGGCGTTTACCGAGCAAGTCACCAAAGAACTGGCTTTGGAAGGCTGGCGCACCGGCCTGGAGCTGGCCAAGGAAAAAGGCCCGGCGCCGATCATGGAGCAGATGTTCGAAGTCACCGGCGAAATGCTGCACAAACGCCCGGAAATGAAAACAGACGGCTACAAACTCGGCGACCAAGTGCCGGGCCGGGTATTGCACGCCAAGTACAGCCGCTACATGCAGAAAGTCGCGCAGGAAGAGCCGGAATTGGTGGCGGAACTGGCCGAAGTGGGTTGCCGCTTTACCCACCACAGCTCAATCGCGCCGACCGGCACGATTTCCTTGTCGCTGGCCAACAACGCCAGCAACGGCATCGAACCCAGCTTTGCCCACCATTATTCGCGCAACGTAATCCGCGAGGGCAAAAAGTCCAAGGAAAAGATCGACGTGTTTTCCTTCGAACTACTGGCCTACCGCCATCTGGTCAACCCGGACGCAATGCCGTATAGCGACGATCCCAAGCAAAAACTGCCGGATTACTTCATCGCCGCCGATGATATTTCACCGAAGCAGCACGTCGACATCCAGGCCGCCGCCCAACGCTGGATCGACTCCTCGATTTCCAAAACCGCCAACGTGCCGACCGACTACCCGTACGAAGACTTCAAGTCGATCTACGAATACGCCTACGAGCAAGGCCTGAAAGGCTGCACCACCTTCCGTTTCAATCCGGAAGTGTTTCAGGGCGTATTGGTCAAGGAATCCGATTTGGAAAACACCACCTACCAGTTCACGCTGGAAGACGGCCACGTCGTCGAATTCAAAGGCAACGAAGAAGTGGAATACGACGGCGAAATCCACACCGCCGCCAACTTGTTCGACGCGTTGAAGGAAGGCTATTACGGCAAGTTTTGATTTGCCTTGGGAGAAACGCCATGCCAGCAATTTCAATGTTTTACGGGATCATCGTCTACATGTATTTTCTGGATAACAAACAGCACAAGCTGCCGCATATCCACGCCAAATACCAAGGCTATGAAGTCGTGGTTGCGATTCCCGAAGGCGAAGTTTTGGAAGGCGAGATACCTAACGCCCAAATGAAACTGCTGCAAGCCTGGATAGAATTGCATAAGGACGAATTGATTGCCGACTGGCAATTGGCGGTAACCGGCGAACAACCCTACAAAATCGAGCCGTTGAGGTAAGCCATGAATCCGAGAGTCAAATCGGTACAAGCCAGCGACGATTACTCGTTAATGCTTGAATTCACCGACGGTAGCCGGGGCGTTTACGACTGCAAACCGTTGTTGGATTTCGGCGTATTCAAGGAGCTGAGCGACAGGCAGTATTTCAAACGCGCCGAAGTCATTGACGGCACGGTGGTTTGGCCGCATGAGCAAGATATCTGTCCGGATACGCTGTACCTTGATTCGGTAAAACTGGTAAACGCCTCTTAGTTTTTAAAGAACATTTACGGCTCGTTACCTTGGCGAGCCGACAACCTTTTTAGGCAAACGACATGACCCTACACAAAATCAACAAAAAAATCGTCGGCTACAAAGTGCTGAGCAAAGACAACGCCGAAGCCGCACCGCAGGCGGAACAAGAAAAACCTTCGCTGGAATCGATGCACGAAAACGTCGAGCGGCCGGAAGTCTTGCTGGGCTCGACCTACAAAATCAAAACCCCGCAGTCTGAGCACGCCTTGTACATCACGATCAACGACATGATCCTGAACCAAGGCACCGCCCACGAGGAACGCCGGCCCTACGAAATCTTCATCAACAGCAAAAACATGGAGCATTTCCAGTGGGTATTGGCCTTGACCCGGGTCATCTCGGCGGTGTTCCGTAAAGGCGGCGACGCCACCTTTTTGGTGGAAGAAATGAAAGCGGTATTCGACCCGCGCGGCGGCTATTTCAAGAAAGGCGGCGTGTTCATGCCTTCATTGGTGGCGGAAATCGGTTCGGCCATCGAATCGCACATGAAGCATATCGGCATGATCAAATCGGAAAAAATGACCGACCACCAAAAACAGTTTTTGGCCGAAAAACGCCGCGAATTCGAAGCCGCCCACGGCGAGTCGGATGCGCAGGCGTTTCCGGAAAAGGCCGTGTTGTGCGTGAAGTGTTCGACTAAGGCGATGGTGTTGATGGATGGGTGTATGACTTGTTTGAATTGTGGGGAGTCGAAATGTGGTTGATTTTGTAGGGCGGATGCCGTCAATTTGGCAGAACCTCTGAGAGTTTCGCCTCACGTGTTATTTCGTATAGTTTAAATATAAAAATGGCAATAAAGGGTAGCAAATGACAATTTCGCATTCATTATTTATTAAATATGGGCTACAGCATAATCCGACCGAATATGAAATAGTAAAATGGCTGGAATTAACGCAAAAGCTGATTAATTCTGGGGCATCAAAAGAAGAAGCTGGACAGCAGGCAGCAAAAATAATATTTAGGGACTTTAATTCTGTCGTATATTGCTCGGAAGCAGATACTATTGAGGCATTACTTGCGGCAGCCAGAAACAGACATCCAGATGGCAATGGCTAATTTCACTGAAGACGAAATAAAAGTATTGATTCCTATAATCACCTTTATTTTAGGATTTATTGTTTCTCGATTTACCATGAGCAAAAAGGAGAGAAAGGATTATGAATCTTCTCTTTTTGCTACTTCGATTAAGTTATTGGAAGAACAGGACAAAGCTTTTAATGAATTTAGTGAGTCTTTGTTTTCGTATGCGAATAAAAAAGAAGCGCCAAACCTGAATGATTTTTTTTCAATAGCGACAAAAGGACAGCTATATTTTTCAAAGCTTAGCATGTCTTGTGATGCAATTATTTCGGGAAAGTTAGACAAGGATTCAGTTAAAAATACCTTTACACCAAAGGTAAAGGAATGTGTTGAACGTTCTCTGCCAGATTTTTACGACACTTTAAAGAGAATTTCAATAGCGAATAAGCTTGAATATAATGGTGAACTTAGAAAAGAAAACTACGAAAGCTTATACGTAGTATATGAAAAATACTGTATTCAGGAATAGCTCGGTAGCCGGGTAGGGTGGGCACGGTTTTTGTGCCCACGCGGAATTTAAAATTTACATGGATATTGTTTCGCTACCGCGAAACCCAATTTAACGCCGGTTCGCGGACCGGCAGCCGCGATACTTTCTTTTGCGTGGCCAAAAGAAAGTCAGGTAGGGTGGGCACGGTTTTTGTGCCCACGCGGAATTTAAAACTTACATGGATATTGTTTCGCTAACGCGATGCTTGATTTAACGCCGGTTCGCGGACCGGCAACCGCGATACTTTCTTTTGCGTGGCCAAAAGAAAGTATCCAAAGAAAAGGCCACCCCGATGCCGCTTATATCCTGCGCGCCGAAGGGTTTGAGCGGGGTTTTCGGAAGGGCTGTCCTAGCCCTCCGAAAACGCGCGGCATCCCTGCCGCGCCCCTGCCGGGCTGATCCGCTCAAACCCTCCGGTGCTCGGCGCGGCATAGGGGATTTGGTATGCGCTTCGCGCGAAAAGGTGTGGCCGCTTACGCGGCCTTTTTTTCTTTCTGGTTCCCACGTGCTACGTGGGAACCCTCGGCTTGGCCGCGCTGCGGTGCAATTCGCCGTAGCGCGGCGAATCTGAATTACCACGCAGCGCGTGGTAACTAGGAAAATTAATTCGTTTATGAAAACGCCGATGATGTGTGTGATTTGCAAATTGGGCATGATGACAGATGATTTCGCCAGCATTACATTCGAATTTGGCGGAACAGTTTTGGTATTCAAAAAGGTTCCTGCGAAAGTCTGTAATAACTGTGGAGAAGAATATTTTGAAGATAATATCTTTGCTTCGCTTCTCGAACAGGCTCGCTCACCGATGAGCCAATCGTCGCAATTTCAAATACGGCGCTTTTTACAAAATTAATAGGCGGGCATTGGGGTAGGGTGGGCACGGTTTTTGTGCCCACGCGGAATTTAAAATTTACATGGATATTGTTTCGCTACCGCGAAGCCCAATTTAACACCGGTTCGCGGACCGGCGGCCGCGATACTTTCTTTTGCGTGGCCAAAAGAAAGTATCCAAAGAAAAGGCCACCCCGATACCGCTTATATCCTGCGCGCCGAAGGGTTTGAGCGGGGTTTTCGGAAGGGCTGTCCTAGCCCTCCGAAAACGCGCGGCATCCCTGCCGCGCCCCTGCCGGGCTGATCCGCCCAAACCCTCCGGTGCTCGGCGCGGCATAAGGGGATTTGGTATGCGCTTCGCGCAAAAAGGTGTGGCCGCGTTGCGGCCCGTTCTGGTTCCCACGTGCTACGTGGGAACCCTCGGCTTGCCCGCGCTGCGGTGCAATTCACCGCAGCGCGGCGAATCTGAATTACCACGCAGCGCGTGGTAACTAGGAAAATTAATTCGTTTATGAAAACGCCGATGATGTGTGTGATTTGCAAATTGGGAATGATGACAGATGATTTCGCCAGCATTACATTTGAATTTGGCGAAACAGTTTTGGTATTCAAAAAGGTTCCTGCGAAAGTCTGTAATAACTGTGGAGAATAATATTTTGAAGATAATATCTTTGCTTCGCTTCTCGAACAGGCTCGCTCACCGATGAGCCAATCGTCGCAATTTCAAATACGGCGCTTTTTACAAAATGAATAGGCGGGCATTGGGGTAGGGTGGGCACGGTTTTTGTGCCCACGCGGAATTTAAAACTTACAGGGATATTGTTTCGCTATCGCGAAGCCTAACAGGCTGGTGAAAAACTCGAAAAGCCAAGTAGGCTAAGGCATAGATGAGCCGCCAACTGTTAAAATAGGCTACCTAAATTTGGAGCCTTTCAATGCGCGGACACGATGCCATTCAAAGTAGCTGGTTCAGCTACGTTAGCCTGGAAGAACGTATTCCCAAACAGCATCCGTTGCGTCGTTTACGTCTACTCGTCGATGGCGTATTGACCTCTATGAATGCCGTCTTTGCCGAGCGTTACTCGCACACTGGCCGCCCGTCGATTGCGCCCGAAAAACTGCTGCGCGCCTTGCTGTTGCAAGTGCTGTACACCGTTCGTAGCGAACGCCAGTTGATGGAACAGCTGGACTACAACCTGCTGTTTCGCTGGTTTGTCGGTCTGGGCATCGACGATGCTGTCTGGGAACGCAGCGTGTTCAGCGCCAACCGCGAACGGCTGCTGTCCGAAGCGCTGAGTCGCGAATTTTTTGAGCGGGTACTGGCCATAGCCGAATGGCAAAACCTGGTGTCCGACGAACACTTCAGTGTCGACGGCAGCCTCATTGAAGCCTGGGCCTCGCACAAAAGCTTCGTTAAGAAAGACGGCAGCGGCCCGGACAAACCCGCCGGCCGCAATCCCGAGGTCGACTTCAGCGGCGAAAAGCGCAGCAACGCCACCCACCAAAGCACGACAGACCCGGAAGCGCGGCTCTACAAGAAAGGCGAATACACCGAGGCCAAACTGCGTTACATCACCCATGCCTTGTCCGAGAATCGCAACGGCCTGATTGTCGATGTCGAAACCACTCAAGCCACCGGCACCGCCGAAATCGAAGCCGCGCAAACAATGATCAAACGCCGTGTGCCCAAAGGCGGTAGCGTCGGTGCCGACAAAGGCTATGACCAACCGGCGTTCGTCAACAAACTCAAGGCGCAAGACATCAAAGCCCATGTGGCCCGGAAAAAGACCGGCAGTGCCGTCGATGGCCGCACCGCGCGCGGCAAAGGTTACGCCCAAAGCCTCAAGCGCCGCAAAATCGTCGAAGAAGCCTTTGGCTGGGTCAAAACGGTCGGCGGCCTGCGCAAAACCCGTCACATCGGCTTAGCCAAAGTCGCTGGCCAAGCCTTGTTTTGCTTCGCCGCCTACAACCTGACGCGCTTGCTCAACCTATTGGTGTTCACGCCGAAACCGGCGTGGAGTGCGCCCACCTAGGGTGAAGTACGCCTGAAAACCGTCCACAGACGGCTTCAGGCGAATAAAAAGCCCTTGAAACAGGGGCAAAACGCTTGAAACTCGATGTCATGACCGATTTCAACACGAAAAAATCACGGCAACCGTGGGTAAGGGGAAATATCAGTGGGTTTTTCACCAGCCTGATAAGGGGATTTGGTATGCGCTTCGCGCAAAAAGGTGTGGCCGCGTTGCGGCCCGTTCTGGTTCCCACGTGCTACGTGGGAACCCTCGGCTTGCCCGCGCTGCGGTGCAATTCACCGCAGCGCGGCGAATCTGAATTACCACGCAGCGCGTGGTAACTAGGAAAATTAATTCGTTTATGAAAACGCCGATGATGTGTGTGATTTGCAAATTGGGCATGATGACAGATGATTTCGCCAGCATTACATTTGAATTTGGCGAAACAGTTTTGGTATTCAAAAAGGTTCCTGCGAAAGTCTGTAATAACTGTGGAGAATAATATTTTGAAGATAATATCTTTGCTTCGCTTCTCGAACAGGCTCGCTCACCGATGAGCCAATCGTCGCAATTTCAAATACGGCGCTTTTTACAAAATGAATAGGCGGGCATTGGGGTAGGGTGGGCACGGTTTTTGTGCCCACGCGGAATTTAAAACTTACAGGGATATTGTTTCGCTATCGCGAAGCCTAATTGTACGCCGGTTCGCGGACCGGCAACCGCGATACTTTCTTTTGGTTGGCCAAAAGAAAGTATCCAAAGAAAAGGCCACCCCGATGCCGCTTTGATCCTGCGCGCCGGAGGGTTTGAGCGGGGTTTTTTTCTGGTTCCCACGTGCTACGTGGGAACCCTCGGCTTGCCCGCGCTGCGGCGAATCTGAATTACCACGCAGCGCGTGGGGACCAGAAAATTAGGAAATCTAAGGCATTTGACTGGTAACCAAGCTCCGGCTTGGTTACCTGATCTTGGAAGCTCCTGCTTCTCGATTAAATTAACGAAAGCTGGAGCTTTCAAGATAAAGTTCCCAAACTGGAGTTTGGGAAGCAGGAAACCGGGAAAACACGTCGGCTGGTGACGAATCTAATGAAATTAAATTATGACCCGGAGACGGATTCGCTATATATCCATTTGCGGGATATACCGTCGGTTGATTTCCTTGAAATTTCGGATGGACTTATATTGGATTTTGATGCCGACGGAGTTGCCGTGGGCATCGATATACAGCATGCCGGTAAGATGGCGGATATAAATTTTCTGACGACGATGAATATTCCATACCATCAAAAAAATAGGCATGTTTTCTGGTTCCCACGTGCTACGTGGGAACCCTCGGCTTGGCCGCGCTGCGTGGTTACTAGGAAAAAGAAAAGGCACCCCGATGTCGCTTTGACCCTGCCCGCCGAAGGGTTTGAGCGTGGGATTCGGAAGGGCTGTCCTAGCCCTCCGGTGCTCGGCGCGGCATAGGGGAGAAAACCAACCTCTTGATGTATATGTCAGCATTCCCCGCAGATACTGATTAGCCTCAGCGTAATCGGACGCATATACAGACTGGTGTAACGTTGTTTTAATGGTTTGCTATCGGCGGCCTGATTTAGCGCCGGTTTTATCGTGTCGCCCCTGGAACGATTCAATTAACGGCTCGCAATTGGGCAATGCAATCTATTCCGATCTTGTTTAAAGAAAACTGAGGTAAATGTGAAAATATTATCTTTGATTCTATCTGTGTTGATTTTAACGGCCTGTTCAACTCACCAATTGAAAACGACTGCGTCTGAAACTGTTTCGAGTTATGGCAAGGATATTAAACTCAATGTCACCGGCGCAAATCCTGAGATTGTCGATAAACTTACGCGTTATATCCAGGCTTCACTTCTAACCGAAGGATTTAATGTCGTTACCGACGAGAATGCCACGCACCTGGATGTAGTGATTTCGGCGTTCGATCCGGGAAATGCCGCCTTACGTTTGACGATAGGCTTCGGCGCGGGGCGGGGATCTTTGGTGTACAACGCCAAATATACGAAGAACGGCAAGCTGTTGGTCGATTACGATGGCGCCGAGCGGTTTACCGGCTTGGAAATTGCGCCCGGAACCAAATACGAGACTTTCCGAAATTTTGGAGGCGAGGAAACGTCGACGCTCATTTTGCTAGAAGAAGCGTCAAAACATATCGTTGAACAGGCGACAGTAAACGGAAAATAAACATATTTTCGATCGTCTCCCGGTGCCTCGGAAGGTCCAGTATATGCGGGTTATGGGCCTGATCGCCGCAGCGCGGCTCGGTCGGGGTTACCACGCGGCGCGTGGTAACCAGGAAAACCCTCCGGTGCTCGGCGAGGCATAGGGGGGAACCAACCATTTTTCTGGTTCCCACATGCTACGTGGGAACCCACGGCTTGCCCGCGTTGCGGTGCAGAAAATTAGGGAATCTAAGGCATTTCCGGTATCCGCTGACGACTTTTAAGCTGCCGCGGGGTTTCCTCCCGTTATTCCGCCCCGAGCATCGCAGATTTTGACGAGATTAGCCCGAAGGGGCGATGCACGGATGCACCGCGTTTTCCGCAGGGGCTGGGAAGCCCCTTCGGAAAACCCTCGGCAAAATCGAGAAGCGCAGGATTAAGGCGGAATGCCGGGGCGCCTTTTCTTTGGATACTTTCTTTTGGTCGAAAATTGCTCCTGCATTTTCGGCATTCGCTACATCCCTGTAGCTTGCAAAACAAAAGAAAGTATCTCGGCTGTCGGGCCGAGACCCGACTTCAAATAAACCCGTCGCGACAGCGACACCATTAAACCAAACAGCAATAAACGAACACTCCTACTCACCATGCAAATCTGGATCGACGCCGACGCCTGCCCCAAGGCAATCAAAGACATTCTGTTTCGGGCAGCGGAACGTTGCCAATTGACGACGACGCTGGTGGCGAACCAATCCTTGCCGCTGCCGCCGTCGCGTTACATTCGGATGCTGCGGGTCGGCGGCGGTTTCGATGTGGCGGATAACGAGATCGTGCAGCGCATGTCGGCCGGCGATTTGGTGGTGACCGGCGATATTCCGCTGGCGGCGCAGGTCATCGCCAAGGGTGGGTACGTCATCGATACTCGCGGCGAAGCGTACAGCCGGGACAATATCGGCGAGCGGCTGGCGATGCGGGATTTCATGGACGGCCTGCGCTCCAGCGGCGTCGACACCGGCGGCCCGGCGGCGTTGAGTTCGCGCGATGTGCAGAACTTCGCTAACCAATTGGATCGCTTCCTGGCCCGTCATGCCGGCTTGAGCTAAATCGCCCGGGCGATATGCGTGGCCGGCGTATTGGTTGCCCCGGTCAAAAGGCGCGATTCGAGCCGGCAGCGGTCGGCGCCAGGGAATGGCGATTTGGTGCGGCGCTGCAGGCCGGTTCCGCCGGCATGGGGGCGCCACGGCCCGGCGACGGTGTTGCGCGACAACCGATCCGGCACCAGCGCCAGCGCAACGAATTCAAGCGCAGTAAAGTTCAAACCAAGGTCGCTGCATCCAACAATTTTACGCCCCGCCGCTGGCGGAAACTGACCACCGGCATCAGGCCGCGATCCCATAATTGGTGGGCCTGCTTTTCGTTCAATACCACTTCCGTTGCCGCTTGCAACACGCTTTCGCCATCCTGCGGATAACTGAACGCCGGCACGTCGCCGAAAAAACCGGTGGATTCGTCGACGGTTTGCTCGGCTTTGACCAGGAAACGGGCGGCGAGAAAGGCGGGGTTGCTCCACAGCAATTCGGCCGGATCGGGCGGGACACCGCATTCTTCGAAATCCAACCCTTGCAGCGGATCGCGCTTGGCGCCGTAAGGCAGGCGTTGCAGTATGCCGGGATAGGCCAGCATCAAACGCTCGCCGCCGACTTCGGCGCAGATTTCCGGCCATTGTTGGCCGGTTGCGGAGGCCGGATCTAGCAGGTTCGCCGCCAGTTCGTGGCCGGCCGCCGTTATAAAGCGGGCGTGGCAAGCGGCGGCCAATGCGCTGCAATAGCGCAGGGTGGGACGGTCTTGGCCGTCGGCGTTGAAGGTGTAATCGCCCAGCAGCAGCACTTGCCGGCCAGCGTCGGCGGTTTGCATATGCGCGGCCAGTTTTTGTTTCAGCGTGTCCGGTTCGTTTTGCGCGGCCTGGGCCAGTTCCTGCTGGCTCAGATCGAGTAAAAACCATTGCTGGGCGTCGGCGCCTTCCTCGTTCAACAGGTCGCGCAGGGCCAGCCATAACGCCTCCAACCCTCGAAAGTCCGGGCTGCGCAGTAGCGTGGCGATAAATTGCGAGATGGTGGCATCGACCACTGCGGCCAGTGCTTGGTGTTCGGCGCTGACCGACTTTGCCACGTGCGGCGCGACCATGTCGCGTATCAACCGCTCCACCGAATCGGTAGCGGGCGACGTAGCTTCCGGCCGCTTGCCCAGCAGGCGTTCCAACATGTCTTCCTGGCTTTCGCCGGCCGGTTCGGCCGGGACCGGCGCCGGAGCTGAGGCCGGAAAGAAGGCGCGGATTTTGGCTGCGGCCTGTTCGGCGTTATGCGGGTTATGCAAATCCCGTTTCAATTGTTGCAGGTCGGCCAACAACTTGATTTTCCCGATCCAGGCGTCCGGGTGGAAATCTTCGATGGCTTCGAATGCCAATGCCGAACCGGGGCCGAGTTCGATGCTAGGCGCGATTTGCCGCATCACCTGTGCGAAGTTGTCGACGTCGATTTTGCGAATCGGCCGTTGCGGCCAAGCCAGTTCGTGGCGGCCGGAGAAACTGCCCAGTACATAAACCCGGTAACCTTCGCCGCCGGAGCTTTTGCGCTGTGCGCCACGGGTCTGAAACCCCATCGTGAAATCGATTCCGCCGGCCATAAGCTCTCCTGGTCAAATTAAGGTTGTCCGGCAAAAGTAGCAGACCGGCCGCGATCCAACAAGCTACGGCCGTGCGGCCGATTGACAAAGCATGCCGGGCCGGAGTGTCATAGCGGGCAGATTACGACTCGATCGGGCAACAGCGGAGGCGGCGATGCCGGCGGAACACGAACTGGACAGACTGAGGGCAGGGATAGTCCGAGCCTATACCCGGCCGGAGGCCGAGGCAGTGGCGGCGCTGCGCGCCGGGTTGGCCGATTACGGCCCGCAGCAGGTTAGCGCCCAGGCCGAAGATCTGATCGCAGCGATTCGCGGGCGGCGGGGCGGGGCGGATTTGTTTCAGGGTTTTCTGCAGGAATACGGCCTGAACAGTGCTGAAGGGTTGCAATTGATGGGTTTGGCCGAAGCGCTGCTGCGCATCCCCGATCCGGCCACGCAAAACCGGTTTTTGCAGGACAAATTGGCCGGCGGCGATTGGCTGCGCCACCTGGGACATAGCGAATCCTGGCTGGTCAACCTCGCCAGTGGCGCCTTGGCGCTCGGCGGCGGCATAGAGCGCTGGCTGCGGCACGCCGATTCCGACCCGTTCGCGGCGCTGCTGGAGCGCTTGGGCGAACCCCTGATCCGCAGTGCGGTCGGCCAAGCCATGCGCATCCTGGCCGAGCAGTTCGTCATTGCCGAGGACATCGCCAGTGCCTTGGCGCGGGCCGGGCGTAGCCCGCACTACCGCTATTCGTTCGACATGCTCGGCGAGGCGGCGCTGACCCTGGAAGACGCCGAGCGCTATTACGCCAGCTACGCCGCCGCCATTGCCGCGTTGGCCGTGGCGGCCGGCGCCGGGTTGTTCGAAAATCCGGGCATCTCGGTCAAATTGTCGGCCTTGTATCCGCGTTACGAGGTATTGCAACAGCGGCATGCGGTGGCGGCGATAGTCGACAAGTTGTCGAATCTGGCCAGACTGGCCAAAGCCGCCAATATCCAACTGACGGTCGATGCCGAGGAAGCCGAACGCCTGGAAATGTCGCTGGATATTTTCGCGGCGGCGTTTACCGATCCGGCATTCGCCGATTGGCCGGGCTTGGGGCTGGCGGTGCAAGCCTACCAAAAACGGGCGCCGGCCGTGATCGAGTGGCTGGCGGCGTTGGCGCAAAGCGGCGGCCGCAGGATTCCCATCCGCCTGGTGAAAGGCGCTTATTGGGATAGCGAAATCAAACGTGCCCAAGAGAACGGTTGGCAGGATTATCCGGTGTTCACCCGCAAAGCCGCGACCGATTTGTCGTATCTGGCTTGCGCTCGAGCGATTCTGGCGTGCCCGGACTGTTTTTACGGCCAGTTCGCTACCCATAACGCCCATAGCGTGCTCGCCGTCCAAGCCATGGCCGGCGCCGATCATCCCGGTTACGAGTTTCAACGCTTGCACGGCATGGGCCAGGCACTGTACGACACCTTGCTCGACTCGGGCCGGCCCGAGTTGGTTTGCCGGGTGTACGCGCCGGTCGGCGCTCATCGCGATTTGTTGCCTTATTTGGTGCGGCGATTGTTGGAAAACGGTGCCAACAGTTCCTTCGTCAACCAAATCGAAAATCCGCAGATAGCCGCCGGCCAACTGGCGCAAGATCCGGCCGTGCAGCTCGATGCTGCCGCCGGCGCGGAATTGGCGCCGCCGCCGGAGTTGTTCTCGCCGCAACGGCGAAATTCGGCCGGCACCAATCTCAGCGATCCGTCCGTGTTGCAGCATCTGCGCCGCGAACTGGACGAATATGCCGGCAAACTCTGGCAGGCCTCGCCGCTGGTCGATGGCAAACGCCTGCGCGGCGAAGGCCGGCCGGTTTACAGTCCGTACCACCGGCGCTTGGCGGTCGGCCAGGTATTGGCAAGCGGCGCGGCCGAGATCGATGCCGCGCTGCAAACCGCGGAATCGGCGTTTGCGGCCTGGTGCTTGCAACCGGTGGTTAAGCGTGCCGCCTGTCTGCAAACGGCCGCGGATTTATTCGAACGCAACCGCGCCGAGTTGCTGGCTTTATGTATCCGCGAAGGCGGCCGCACCGTGAGCGATGCCTTGGCCGAGTTGCGCGAGGCGGTGGATTTGTGCCGCTATTACGCCGCCAACGCCTTGACGTTGTTCGGCCGGCCGCAGGCCTTGCCCGGCCCGACCGGCGAGGACAATCGGCTGGGTTACCGCGGCCGCGGCGTGTTCGTCTGCATCAGCCCGTGGAATTTTCCGCTGGCGATTTTCGTCGGCCAAATCGCCGCCGCGTTGTTGGCCGGTAATAGCGTGATCGCCAAGCCGGCCGAGCAAACCGCGCTGACGGCGATGGCGGCGGTCAGGCTGTTGCACCGGGCCGGCGTGCCGAAGCCGGTGTTGCAATTGTTGCCGGGCGACGGTGCCGGCATCGGCGCCCGGTTGTTGAGCGATCCGCGCGTGGCCGGCGTCGCGTTTACCGGCTCGGTGGCAACCGCCAATCTGATCAACCGGCAATTGAGCCAACGCCCTGGGCCGATTGCGACGCTGATCGCCGAGACCGGCGGCCAGAACGCGATGTTGGCGGACAGTTCCGCCCACACCGAACAATTGGTACGCGATGCGCTGCAATCGGCCTTCAATAGCGCCGGCCAGCGTTGCTCGGCGCTGCGGGTGTTGTTTTTGCCGGAGGAGACCTGCGATGCGGTGATCGAGCGCTTGATCGGGGCGATGCGCTTGCTGCGGGTCGGCTCGCCGTGGGATTTCGATACCGATGTCGGCCCTATCGTCGACGATAGCGCCTTGGCCGCGTTGCACGCCCATCTGAGGCGCATCGCCGAAGTCGGCAAGCTGCTGTACCAAACGCCGTTGCCGGCCGCTTGCGCGAACGGCTGCTTTTTTCCGCCGAGCTTGGTGCGGATTCCCGGTTTGGCGGTGCTGGAGGGCGAAGTGTTCGGGCCGATCTTGCACGTCGTCAGCTATCGCACCGGCGAGCTGGAGCAGGCGGTCGAGGCGATCAATGCCAGCGGCTACGGCCTGACGCTGGGCCTGCACACCCGGCTCGAGTCGACGGTGCAGTATGTCGCGCGCCATGCCCGGGTCGGCAATTTGTACGTCAACCGCAACATGATAGGCGCGGTGGTCGGCGTGCAGCCGTTCGGCGGGCTGGGTCTGTCCGGCACCGGCCCGAAAGCCGGCGGCCCCAACTATCTGTTGCGGTTTGCAGTCGAGCAAACCGTCAGCATCAATACCGCCGCTATCGGTGGCAATCCCGGTTTGTTGCAAGGCCGGGCCTGACGCCGATGCTGGCCGGCAGCGCGAAATTTCGTAACCGAACGGAATGCGGGCGACGTTTTTGCTTTACGAATCAAGCCGGAATCTGCCAAAACCATGCCGGCGACAAGCACTGCGCCGGCGGCGGGGTGCGGCGCTGCGGCTGCTTGGGATGGTGTACGGGCAAACCAGTGGTATATTTTCCAGCGAATTCCGCTTATTCGCTAATCAGGCATGCATGGAAATTACCCTAACCAACCCGCCACCAGCGGCCACCGGCCAAGTCAGCCTGCGCGCATTGCTGCGCAATGCCACCCAGGCTCAGCACGAGCGGCTCAACCGGCATGCGTTACTGACTGGATTGTTGCAACCGGGCTATTCGTTGGCAGACTACCGGCTGCTGTTACAGACGCTGTACCGGCTATACAGCGCATTGGAACCCAGGCTGGCCGAATTTGCCGCCGGGCCGGTTGCCGGTTTCGATTATGCGGCCCGAGCCAAGCTGGCCTGGTTGCAGGCGGATTTGGATTATTTCGGCATCGATCCGGCCGCGCTGGAATCGTCTGCGCCGCCGCTCGCCGTGCCGGCCATCGCCAGCCTGGGCGACTACGTCGGGGTGCTTTACGTGGTCGAAGGCTCGACTTTGGGCGGCCAACTGATAAGCAAACGCCTGCAGCAATACTTGGGATTGACGCCGAACGGCGGAGCCCGGTTCTATTGCGGTTACGGCGAGGCTAGCGCCGCCAGGTGGCGGGATTATCTGGCGTTTGCCGAAGCGATTGCCGCCGACGTCGAACAAAGCAAAGCCGCCGAGATTGCCGCCAACCGCACGTTCGCGTTGTTCGAGGCCGAGCTAGACCGTGCCGTGGTGCGTGGCTCGCCGGCGGGGAACGGTGGCAATGGTTAGCTATACCCCGGAACAGTTGCAGCAGGCGCTGCAAAAATGCGAATCCGAACCCATCCACCAGATCGGCCAAATCCAGCCGCACGGCGCTTTGCTGGTGGTTACCACGGATGCGGCAGCGCGGGTGGTCCAGGCCAGCGCCAATTTGAGCCGGTTTTTGCCGTGCGCCGCCGAACACGCCTTGGGCCGGCCGTTCGCCGAACTGTGCGGCGCCAAGGCGGCCGAGCAATTGCAGAGCTTGGCCGCGACCGCGCACAGCCGCAACACTGCCAGCGGCAAGCTCGCCGTCGCCAGTGACTGTTCGTCGGCGGAACTGCAAGCCCACGTCTACCTCAGCAACGGCGGCATCGCCGTCGAATTGATGGCGGAGCAGGCGGACAACCAGGAAACGCGCCTGGCGGAGCTGTTGCTGCAGATGCAGGATGCGTTGCTGCAAATCGGTACCGACCGCGAATATCTGCACTATTTCGACCAGGTGGCGATCCTGGTCCGGACTTTGTGCGGTTACGACAGCGTGATGATTTACCGCTTCGATTCGGAGTGGAACGGCGAGGTGATCAGCCAAAGCCGGATCGAAACCGCGCCTTCCTATTTGGGTCTGCACTTTCCGGCCAGCGACATTCCCGCTCAGGCGCGGCGTTTGTTCGCATTGAATCCGGTGCGGGTCGTGGCGGATATCGAGGCGGAACCGGTGCCGCTGCTGCCGGCCGTCAACCCGTTGGCGGGCGAGCCGTTGGATATGGCTTATTCGGCGCTGCGCTGCCTGTCGCCGATTCATATCCAATATCTGCGCAACATCGGCGTGCGCGCCTCGATGGTGGTTTCTCTGTTGCAGAACGGCCGGCTTTGGGGGCTGATTGCCTGCCACCACCATGCTCCCAAACCGGTTTCCATCAGCGAACGCGAGGCGGTGACGTTTATCAGCCGCATGACTTCGGCCAAGCTGTCGGCGATTGAAGCGGTGGACCAGCACAGCCACGTCACCAGCGCCAACCATTTGGTCGGCGAATTGCTGAACTACATCTTTACCAGCCAGGAAGAGACGATTTTGCAGCGGCTGTTGCCGGAGCTGATGCAATTGCTGCACGCCGACGGTGTCATCGCCTTGGTGGAAGGCAAGCGCCACAGCCACGGCCTGACGCCAACGGCGGCGCAATTGGAAGCCCTGTTGCCTTGGCTGAGCGGCCAGGCCTGCGCCAATTCGTTCAGTTGCGAGCATTTGGCGAAGTATTTCCCGCCGGCGGCGGACTACCCGGATACGGCGGCCGGCGTGCTGTGTACGCCGCTGTCCGCCGGCTTGAGAAACGGTATCGTCTGGTTTCGGGCGGAAAAACCGCGCACGGTACATTGGGCCGGACGCGCCGAGAAAGGCTTGGTCGAGGACGAAGCCGGCGGCTATCGGCTGACGCCGCGGCAGTCGTTCGAAATTTGGAGCGAATTATGGCGCGGCCGCAGCGCGCCGTGGAGTCCCGTCGAATTGGGCGTGGCGAATATGCTGGCGGTCACGCTGCCCGAAGGCTTGGCCCAGAAAAGCCGCCTGGAGCAGGCATTGAAGCAACAAAGCGCGTTGGATGCCGAGTTGCGGATTGCGGCGACGGCGTTCGAATCTCAGGAAGGTATCGTGGTACTCGATTCCGCGCGCACTATCTTGCGGGTGAATCGGGCTTTTTCCCGAATTACCGGCTACGCGGCCGAGTTTGCCGTCGGCAAAAGTTTGCGCGAGTTGGAATTGGATAACCGGCAAATCGCCGATTACACAGCGATGTGGAATGCCGTCGGCGTCAGCGGTGCCTGGGAAGGCGAAATCACGATCCAAGCCGCCGGCGGCCGCCTATTTCCGATCCATCTGGCCATCTCCGCGGTAACCGACCAGCAGGGGAATCTGAAAAATTATGTGGCCAGTTTCATCGACATCAGCTCGTTGAAAGCCGCCGCCGCAGAAATCGAACGCCTGGCGTTTTACGACGCGCTGACCGGACTAGCGAACCGGCGGCTGTTGCAGGACCGCTTGAAGCATGCTTTGGCGATCAGCGCCCGCAGCGGCCGGCCCGGCGCCTTGTTGTTTATCGATCTCGACAATTTCAAGCTGTTGAACGACACGCTGGGCCACGATATGGGCGATTTACTGCTGCAACACGTGGCGGGCCGGCTGTCGGCCTGCGTGCGCGAGGGCGACACTGTGGCCCGTCTGGGCGGCGACGAGTTTATCGTCATGTTGACCGAATTGGGCGACGAAAAGCACGAGGGCTTGGCGCAGACCGAGAGCGTGGCCAACAAAATTCTGGCGACGCTGGCCAAGCCCTACTTGCTAAACGAACATGAATACCGGAACTCGCCCAGCATCGGTGCGGTGTTGTTCCGCGAGCACGAATTCGATATCGAGACCCTGTTGAAACAGGCCGATATCGCGATGTACCAAGCCAAAAAGGCCGGCAAAAACACCGTGCGTTTCTTCGATCCGCAAATGCAGGCCAACATCAACGCCCGGATGCAATTGGAAGCCGACCTGCACCGGGCCTTGGCCGAGAACCGTTTTGTGTTGCATTACCAAGCGCAAGTCGGGAAAAACCGGGAAGTATTCGGTGCCGAAGTGTTGATTCGTTGCCGGCATCCCGAATCCGGTTTGATTGCACCTAAGGATTTCATCGCGTTGGCGGAGGAAATCGGTTTAATCACGCCGATCGGCCAATGGGTGCTGGAAACCGCCTGCCGGCAGCTAAAAAAATGGGAAGCGTCCTCGAAGACCCGGCATTTGCACTTGGCCGTGAACGTCAGCCCCAGGCAATTTCGCAAAGCCGACTTCGTCGACAGCGTGGTGCGCATACTCCGCGAAACCGGCATAGATCCCAGCCAGTTGAAATTGGAGCTGACCGAAAGCCTGGTATTGGACGATATCGAGGACACTGTCGTCAAAATGCAGGCGCTGCGAGGTATCGGCGTGCGTTTTTCGATGGACGATTTCGGTACCGGTAATTCGTCGTTGTCGAATTTGCGCAAACTGCCGATCGCGCAATTGAAGATCGACCGGAGTTTCGTCAGGGATATTTTGGACGATCCGGACGACACCGTGATCGTACAAACCATCATCGCGATGGCGAAAAACTTGGGGATGGACGTCATCGCCGAAGGCGTCGAAACCGAGGTCCAGCGCGCCTTTCTGGAAATGCACGGTTGCGACGCGTTTCAGGGCTATTTATTCGGCAAGCCGGTGCCGATAGCCGATTTCGAAGCGATGTTAAACCGCGGACTGCCCCAGGCGTAGGCCGGGCTGCGGCCGCGGTTGGCGGCGGTATTGCCGACAAATTAGGATCTAGCAACTATGCTTACTCGACTTCGTTAACCCCCTGCCAGCCATGCCGTCGCCGTCTTTCAATAAAAAACTGACCGTCACTTATAGCTTTTGGAAAAAGTTGTTGTTTTTGTGTTTGGGTTTGCCGGCTGCCTTAGTGTTTGTTTGGGCGGGTGTGAGCAGTAACTTCTATTTGTTGGAAGTTACTGTTGTAGTGTTCGGCGCGTATATTTTTCGACAGGTTGCCGAGACTCTGGGCACTCGCTCGGTTACGTTCTTCCCCGACAAGATTCTCAAGAATGGCTGGTTCGGTGCAACCGCAATTCCGACCCACGCTCTGGTCCTAAAAGTAAACAAACAAGACGGTGTCGAATCTCTGCAGTTTTTTCACGGCACCGAGAAAAATAGCCGCGAATCTATTTCGGTTGCGGGTTGGTGTCTGTCGGAAGAGCACCGGCTGTGGCTGGATTCCTACCGCCGTAAGGTCTACCGGATCGGCGATTTTTCGCGGGCGCCGAGCAATAACAGCGCGGCCTGCGTCGAGTTCGAAAAAGCGGTGGCGAGCTTTCGTTTCATTACCATTTTGACGATCTTGTACTTGTTGATCTACGTCGTCTGCGCCACCTACCTGTCCTGGCATTACCCGGTCTTCAACGGTTATGCGCCGACGGCCTTGGTCTGGCCGATTCGGGTATTGTTCGTCGCGGCAGCGTTGGCCGCGTATCCGCTGTTGCGCCTGCAAGCCCGGCTGCCGCTGGCCGAGCGTAATTACAGTCAGCGCGTGCAGCGCGGCCATCGCCAAGCCTTGCGTTCTGCGTTGCTGGCAAACGGCGTGGCTTGGCTGGGTTTGCCGCTGTGTCTGTTGTGCGGCAACAAACTGGATTTTTACATGATGCTGTTGGTCGGCGGCGTCTACCACCGCGATTTCTATCCGCGGCTGTCGGATTGGGAGCAGTTGTTGCAAGTGGCACCGGCAAACCCGGCCGCTGCGCCGATTCCGCGCCGCTCATTGCAAGTATCGCTGGCCTTGCTCGGCGGCCTGTCGCTGGCCGGGTATGCCGGGCAGCCGGCCGACTTCCGCATCCGCCAGGATTGCACCGACGCCAACGCCAATCCGGCCGAATGCGATAACAGCCATAGCGGCGGCCACGGCGGCGGTTCCGGGTCGAGTTACTGCGGCGGCAGCGACGACGGCCACAGCGGCACCCGCCGCGGCGGTTTCGGCTCGTTCGGCGGTTCGCACGGCTTCTTCGGCGGCTGACGTGCAACGCCTGGTACGGCAAACGCGCGCCGATTGGCGGCAACGGCTGGAAGCGGTGGGTATGGATTTCCACACCATCGACGGCGCCGTGTATTGGGACGAATCGGCCTGCTACCGCTTTAACCGCAGCCAAATCGACGTGCTGGACGACGCCACCGCCGAGTTGCATAGACTGTGTCTGCACGCCGTCGCCGAGGTGATCCGCCGCGACTGGTTCGACCGCCTGCGGATTCCGCGTTGGGCGGTGCCGTATCTGACGGCGTCGTGGGAGCGGGGCGAGCCAAGTTTGTACGGCCGCTTCGATCTAGCCTGGGACGGCAGCGGACACCCGAAAATGCTGGAATACAATGCCGACACGCCGACCGCGTTGCCGGAAGCGGCGGTCGTACAATGGTTTTGGCTGGCCGATTGCCAGCCCGGTGCCGATCAGTTCAATTCGATCCACGAGAAATTGATCGCCTTTTGGCAACGCTATCGGCAACACCATGCCGAGGTTTATTTTGCCGGTGTCGCCGACAGCGCCGAGGATGCCGGCAACGTGTTTTATTTGATGGATACTGCGCTGCAGGCCGGCATTCGCCCGCATTGGCTGGCGATCGACGACATCGGCTGGCAGGCGGCCGCGCAACAATTCGTCGATTTGCAAAATCGGCCGATCCGGGCCTTGTTCAAACTGTATCCGTGGGAATGGCTGCTGCGCGAGGAATTCGGGCCGTATCTTCCCAAAGCCCAGCTCAGCCTGCTGGAACCGGCCTGGAAGCAAATTCTCAGCAATAAAGGCATTCTGCCGATCTTGTGGGAATTGTTCGAAGGCCACCCCAATTTGTTGCCGGCCAGTTTCGCCGATAAGCCGTTGCTCGGCGATTACGTGCGCAAGCCGCTGTATTCGCGGGAAGGCGCCAACATCGAAATCCGCCGCGGCGCCCATGTCGTCGAATCGGCCGGCCTTTACGGCGACGACGGTTATATCTACCAGCGTTATACGCCGTTGCCCAATTTCGCCGGCAATTACCCGGTGATCGGCTCCTGGGTCGTCGGCGGAGAGCCGGCCGGCATCGGCATCCGCGAGGACAAAACCGAAATCACCGGCAACAATAGCCGCTTCGTACCGCATTTTTTCGTCGAGGATTGATCTATGCCCACCATCGATTTGGCCGAGTTAGCGGCCGCAGCCAACGGCTTCGTGTTGCATTTTTTGGCGGCCGTCGCGCTCAGCGTATTGTTCGGTTTCTGCTATTTGCACATCACGCCCTATGCCGAGTTCAAACTGATCCGGGAAGGCAAGACCGCTCCGGCGCTGGCCTTCAGCGGCGCCTTGCTCGGGTTTGCGCTGGCGCTGGCCGGCGCCATCGCTAACAGCGTGTCGTTTGCCGATATGTTGATCTGGGCCGGTGTGGCTTTTTTCGTGCAAACTTTGGTGTTCGTCGGCGTGCGTCTGGCTTTTGCCGACTTATGCGAACGTATCGCCGCCGACGAGACCGGGCCGGCCGTGCTGTTGGCCGGCATTGCGCTGGCCGCGGGCTTGCTGAATGCGGCCTGCATGAGTTATTGAGCGCCGAGAGCTTGGTGAGCAAGCGCATTCTGATCGTCGAAGACGAGCCGGCAATCGCCGATACCTTGATTTATGCGTTGCAACAGAGCGGCTACCAGGCCGAGCATGCCGGCTTGCTGCAAACCGCGTTGGCGCGGCTGCAGAGCGAAACCTTTGCGTTGGCGATCCTGGACGTCGGATTGCCGGATGGTTCCGGCTTCGAATTGTGCCGGCAATTGCGGCGCTTCTCGCAGATCCCGGTGATGTTTCTAACGGCGCACGGCGACGAGATCGACCGCATCGTCGGCTTGGAAATCGGCGCCGACGATTACGTGACCAAGCCGTTCAGCCCGCGCGAAGTGGCGGCGCGGGTCGCGGCGATACTGCGCCGATTGCAGCCGGCTTTGCCCACGGCCGTCGCCGGTACCGGCGGCGATTTCGAGCTGGACGGCGGGGCAGGGCGCATCCGCTATCGCGGCCGTTTGCTGGAGCTGACCCGTTACGAATATCTGCTGCTCAAGCTGCTGATCGAGCACCCGGAGCGCATCTTCTCCCGCGAGCAATTGTTGGAACGGGTGTGGCGCGATCCGGGCGACGTGTTCGACCGCACCGTCGATACCCATATCAAAACCCTGCGCGCCAAACTTCGCGCCATTGCCGACGCCGATCCGATCCGGACCCACCGCGGCTTGGGCTACAGCCTGGAAAGCCGATGAGGTTATCGCTACGCCTGTTTCTGGGCTATTTCTTTTTGGTGGCCGCGACCGGGCAATTGGTGTTGCTGTTGGTCGTCAAACAAATCAGCCCCGGCGTCAGAATGGCGCTGGAAGCCAGCCTGGTCGACACCGCCAATCTGCTGGCCGAGTTGGCCGCGCCCGAGTTGGCGCGCGGGAACATCGCCGACGGCCAGTTCGCCGATGCGGTAAGGCGCTATAGCAAGCGGCCGGTGTCGGCGACGATATTCGGCTTTCCGAAACAAAGTCTGGATTACCGGGTTTACGTCACCGACGCGACCGGTATCGTCCGCTTCGACTCGGCCGGAACCGCAGTCGGCGAAAATTACTCGCGCTGGAACGACGTCTATCTGACCCTGCAAGGCCGCTATGGCGCGCGCTCCAGCCAGGCCGACCCGGACGATAAACGCAGTTCGACCATGCATGTCGCGGCGCCGGTACGCGACGGCGAAAAATTGATCGGCGTCGTTACCGTCGCTTATCCGACCGCATTGCTGCAACCCATCGTCGAAGCCGGCAAGTCGGCGGTGCAGCGTGGCGCGTTCTGGCTGTTCGGCGGCGCGCTGCTGTTCGGCGCGATATTCAATTGGCGGCTGACCCGCGCCATCGAATTACTGGTGGCCTATGCCCGCACGGTAACCTCCGGCGGCAAGGCAACGCCGCCGAAACTGCACAGCGTCGAACTGGCGACGCTGGCACAGACGCTGGAAACCATGCGCCGCGAGCTGGAAGGCAAGCAATACGTCGAGCGTTACGTGCAAACCCTGACCCACGAAATGAAGAGTCCGTTGGCGGCGATCCGCGGTGCGGCGGAATTGCTGGAAGAACCGTTGCCGGACGCCGACCGGCTGCGGTTTGCCGGTAATGCCCGCGAGCAGGCCGAGCGGCTGGACCAACTGATAGAACGTTTGTTGGGCCTGGCGGCAGTGGAGCAACGCCAGCACTTGGCCGAACCCAGAGTTTTGGATTTGGCCGGCTTGGTAACCGCGGTCGCGGCCGAAAAAGCTGCGGCGTTGGCGCAGAAGGCCTTAAGTTTTGCTTTCGATTTGTCCGGCGAGTTGCCGGTGTGGGGCGAGGAATTCCTATTGAGGCAAGCTGTGTCCAATTTGCTGGATAACGCAATTGCGTTTGCGCCGGCCGAATCGGCCATCGAGATCCGCGGTTGGAGCGAGAACCAGCAGGCAAGGCTGCGCATCCGCGACCACGGTCCCGGCATCCCGGCTTACGCATTGGCGCGACTGTTCGAGCGTTTTTACTCGCTGCCGCGGCCGGATACCGGCCGCAAAAGCACCGGGCTGGGCTTGGCCTTCGTCCGCGAAGTTGCCGCGTTACACGGCGGCGAAATCCAGGTCGCTAACGCCGAGGGCGGCGGCGCGGCGGCCGATTTAAGTTTGCCGCTGACGCTAAGGCCCTTGCATGTCTGAGGCGTAGCGAAACGGTAAGCGGCATTTAAGCGCAGCACCAGGCAGGAGCAGGCTGGTCCGGCGTTGGCCGGCAAGCTGGGCAACTTACTGAACCGGTCGCGACGTTTGCGGCCCGGCAGGCCGGCCTTTGGCGGGCGGGTGGGGTTTTGTAATAAGTTATGTGATTCATATCACATAATTCTGTATTATTTGCGCAAAAAACGGCGCAGCAATTGTTACAGCGGGTACAGACAACAGCCCAACCTACCAACTCACGATGAATCATTGCACTACCACACGCAAGCCGGCAGCCGCTTATCCAAACTGCGGCTCCGCAGCCATTCGCCAACCGCGCTTGTTGGTTGCGGCCGGCTTAGTGGTCGCGGCGACTTCCGATGCTGCGGCACAGTCTTTGGATCAACAGATTCGCGCACTGTTGGCAAAAGACGGCAACCAGCGCGGCTGTGCCCAGTTGGTCGGCGATTCGCCGCGTCAAGCCGGTAGCGTGCAGCCCTCGAATTTCGGGCCGCAATTGGCCAGCCTCTGCGGCAGTATTCCGGCAGGCAATCCGCCGCCGGTAGGCGGAGCGCCGGGCGGCGGCGCGGCGAACAATTCCGCGGCCGGCGCGGCCTTTTCCGCCCTCGGCCAGGCCGACCAGGTCGTGAAAAAGCGGCGCGGGCATGCCGATTCCGACTTAGGAACTGCAAAGGGCGGCGGTTCCGGCGACTGGGCGTTGTTGCCCGGTTTGAATCTGTTCTTCAACGCCGATTACCGCGAATTGGACCGGCGCCAAACCGAATTGGAGCGGGGCTATGCCTCCAACGAAGCCGGCTTCAGCCTGGGTATCGATGCCATGCCGGTCGATTGGGCCGTGGCCGGATTGGCCGTCAACTATTCGCATTGGCACGGCGACCAGTTCAACGGCGGCGGTTTCGATACCGATTCCTACGGCCCGACCTTGTTCGCTTCGTTGTTTCCTTGGCAAGGCTTTTTCGCCGATTTGTCGTTTCAATACCTGCGCAAAGACGGCAGTAACGCCAATCGCCGCGACTACCTGCGCGAAGACAACACCAATTTCGGCGGCGCTATCAGCGGCACGCCCGGCGCCGACCAATTCGAAGGCAATCTGTCCACCGGTTACGATTTCACGTTAGGCGGTTTGACGTTGGGGCCGCGCGGCACGCTCCGCTACCGGCACGCGGCAATGGACGCCTACAGCGAGCAGGGCAGCTCCGGCCTGGAGCTGCGTTATCTGGCGGACCGCTTGACTTCGGTACAATCCAGCGTCGGCGCCCAGGCGTCTTACGCCATCAGCACCTCGTGGGGGGTATTGGTGCCGCAGGTCAACGCCGATTGGACTCACGAATACGACAACGGTCAGCGCACGGTTTACGTGCAATTCGCGCAAGACTACCGAGCGCTGCCGACCACGTTCGGCTTTCAAACCGACCGGCCCGACCGGGATTTTTTCCATGTCGGCGGCGGCCTGGTGGCGGTGATGGCCGACGGTTGGCAGGCTTACGCCAATTTCGAGGCTTTGTTGGGCCACGCTTATTTCGACAATTACATCGGCACTATCGGCGTCCGCTTGGGGTTGTAAGCAAACGCGGCAGAGGCTTTGTAACAGGCGGCAAGCTTGCCTAATTTTGACCGGGGGGAGAGAACGGTGGCACAGAAAATTATTGCAGTGGCGCTGAATCAAGACGGCACGATAGCCGCGTATGCCGGCAGAGCGGCGACGTGGCAGGTCTATGCCGCCGACGAATCCGGCGCGGAATTGGTCTGGACGCTGGATTTGACCGAATTCGGCAGTCTGCACGAATGGCACGTGCGCGGCGATGGTAACCGCCACCCGCTGCACTATGGATGCGGCGGCGTGATTCGCCGCTTGGCCGAGCGTAATACCGAACTGGTCACCACCAGCGAAACCTGGCCGCAACAAGTCATAGCGACCGATCTGGCCGGAAAACTCGCCGCAGGTCTACCGCACGACGAACAGCAATGCCTGAAAGGCCATCATTGACCCGCCGGTAGTCGCAGCTACGGAAATGTAGGCTTGTCGCCGCGTGGCGATCAGGTCGCTTATTCAGCGTTGCCGTGGCCTCGGTTGGCGGTATTTCTCGGTCCCGGAAACCCCAATCCTGCAAGAGCATGGTAGCCAACTCCGATGCGCCAGACTCGACAGTGGCAGTTAAGCTATCCCGCTCCGGCGTGGTTCGGATAATACACTTGCCTCCAGTACTGTTTTATTAATTAAAACAATAAATTGAATATATCGCGTATTGTAGATTTTTAATGCGCCGATATAGTGAAAGCGTGTTTTCGTTGCGACCGGCAAACGGTCTGGGAGGCCAAATGAAAATCGCTAATGCAGGAAATTTCGGTTTAACGATCGCAGCGCTAGCACTGGCCGGCTTGGCAGGGGTGCTGCCGATCGATTTCGTGGTGCCGGCGGTATTATTCGCGTCATTGGTGCGCGGTAGCGTCGCATTAATCGAAAAAGCCATCGACGGCGCCGGTCACGCCAAGGAACTCGACCGGCACTGATTCAAATACGGTTCCGCTGGGCGAACCGCCGTTTCTAAGCGGTTCGCCGAATACGTTGGGCTTTTTTTGTCAGGGTAGGGCAAATTCAACCCCGTGAACTGCGTTCGAGGCCGCTGGTTGGCCGTTTAGGACACGACCGTTCCGGTTCGGAGCTCGAACGTCGGTGCAAAAATAACCGGTTCGCTGTTGTTGACCGTTTTAGCGCTTGCAAGCGCGGACAATGTGCCCCCGATGAGTTCAGGGCGGCAAAACGCCTGTGTTTTTCCGGTTTTAGATCATGCAAAAGCGTTTTGAAGTCAGCTGCGAGCAGTAGTGCTCTGCGTTCTGCTTCATTGCTGTTTTGGGTTCTAAGGCTTTGGATGATTTCGCGAGATTTGACCAATTCGCGAAGTTTGGCGGGAACACTAAGACGAAAATAAAAGACGTCTTATCAGATAGGGGACTTTTGCCATAATGGCAGCCTCTTCGTAGCAAAACGCTGTTTTTTGAGGCTATAAACGAAAAAAGCCTTTGAAAAATCAAAGGCTTTTTTGAAATATGGCGGAGAGCTAGGGATTCGAACCCCAGGAGGGGTATAAGCCCTCAACGGTTTTCAAGACCGCCGCTTTCGACCGCTCAGCCAGCTCTCCAATAGCCGTGTATTATTTCAGAAAGTTTTTCCGGAATCTAGTATTTTTTTACGCTTGATTCGGGCGATCTGAAGGTATGCGTACTCCTGTTTTTTCTAAGTATTTGTTAGTTATTGCAAAATCAGCCAGAATGCTGGCGCGGATGTGTGTCGATATCGGCTACGATGTCGTGGCAATCGATTGTTATGCTGATGCCGACACCCGGCAAGTGGCTAGGCAGGTCTTTAAAGTCGAATCGTTAGACTGGGCTGATGTTAGCCCAGCGCTGCTGGCGGTTCGGCAATCCGGTACCGTCTACGGCATTCTGTACGGCAGCGGCCTCGAAGCTTTTCCGGAAACGCTGCAGTATCTGCAATTTCACTCGCGCCTCTTCGGAAATTCCGCGGAGGTTTTTCGGAAAGTTCAGGATAAGCCCTATTTTTTCGGGTTGATGGCGGAACTAGGCGTCGCGCATCCGCCGGTAAGCTTTGTTGCGTCGTATCCCGGTGACGGCTGGATTTTCAAGCCCTGCCGCAGCGAAGGTGGTGTGGGTATAGGCCGCGACAGGGCTGCGGCCGGCGTCGATGGATACTGGCAGCGTTTTGTCGACGGCCAAGCAATGTCGGTTTTGTTTATGTCGTTTGTCGATCGAGTCGAGGTGATCGGATTCAACCGCCAATGGTGTGCCGCACCTGGCCCCGCAGGCCATTTCCTGTTCGGCGGCATAGCCAGCCATGCCGAGCTACCGGCGGCTGTCCGCAGCCAACTTACCGATGCGGTCAACAAACTTTCGGCAGCTTACCAATTACGTGGACTGAACACGCTGGATTTTATGGCCGCCGCCAGTGGCGCGTACGTATTGGAAATTAACCCGCGTATTTCGGCCAGTGCCCAGCTCTATGGTCGCGAGTTGTTGCTAAGGCATTTGGCGGCGTTTGGCGGGACGGAAGTTTCCGTTACGAAAATCTCCAGAGAGCCGGTGGCGTATCAGATTGTTTATGCTGCAAAAAACCTGGAAATCGATGCGGATGTGGATTGGCCGGATTGGGTCGTGGATCGGCCGGTCGCGGGCTCGATTGTTGGCGTGGGCCAGCCGATATGCAGTATTATTGCCGGCGGAAAAAATTCACGGCAGGTCGCCGAGCAGTTGCTGCAACGGCAGGCCATCGTTCAAACCCTTTTGAAATTAGGTTGTTAAATTCATGCAATATCAGGCGAGCGTCAACAAACTTTCACAACCCTTGGTGCAGGAGCTGTTGGATAACGCTGACAAATTAAGGTTGGGCGTCGAGAAACTCGACAACGGCTGTACCATCATCGACGCTGGCATTAAAGTACCCGGCGGTTTGGAAGCGGGCCGCATCATTACCGAAATCTGCATGGGCGGCATGGGTACTGCGACCATCTCGCAAAGTAATTATACCGAGAGTTGGCCGCTGACCATCAATGTTCATGCCACCAACCCGGTGTTGTCGTGCCTGGGTAGTCAATACGCCGGCTGGAGCCTGTCGCACGGCAAATATTATGCATTGGGTTCCGGCCCGGCGCGAGCGATGGCGACCAAGCTTAAGGACGGTGCTGTTGAGCCGGTGGAAGAGTTGTACAAAGAGTTAGAGTACCGCGATAGTGCGGAACGGACCGTATTGGTCATCGAGAACGATGCCGTGCCGCCGGTGGAAATCGTCGAGAAAGTCGCGGCCGCTTGCGGCGTGGCCCCGGATAAGCTGACCATCATAGTTACGCCGACCAGCAGTTTGGCCGGCGGCGTGCAAGTCGTAGGACGGGTTTTGGAAGTGGCGATGCATAAAGCGCACGCCTTGCATTTTCCGTTGGAAAACATCGTCGACGGTTCCGGCAGCGCGCCGATTTGTCCGCCGCATCCCAATTTCGTCAAGGCGATGGGCCGGACCAACGATGCGATTTTGTTTGCCGGGCAGGTGCATTTGTTCGTCAAAGGCGACGACGCGGCCGCCGAGAAACTGGCCAAGGAATTGCCGAGTTCAACTTCCAAAGACTACGGCAAGCCGTTTGCCGATATCTTCAAAGCTTACGAATACGATTTCTTCAAAATCGATGCGATGCTGTTCAGCCCGGCCGTGGTCATCGTCACTGCCGTAGAATCCGGAAAAAGTTTTCGGGCCGGCAAGCTGGACAATACATTGCTGAATCAATCGTTCGGCGCCTAAACGTCTTCGACTTTCCCTCGCGGCGGCGGGTATTGCTTGGCAAAACCCGCCGCCGCGCCGCTAATTTTTTGCTTATTTTCCATTGCGCCGAATTGTAATATTTACCGACGACCCGGGCTGGCACGGCAAGCAGTTGTGCTTGGCTTTTGCCGCGCGCGGTTTCACAGCCGAATACGCTTCGCTGACCGGTTGCCGCTTACAACTGGATAATTACGATCTGCCGGTATTGGTTCCCGGTTTCGAGGATCGTTTGCCGGCCGCGGCTTTTGTTCGCGGCGTGCCGGGCGGATCGCTGGAAGAAGTGGTGTTTTATCTGGATGTACTGCACACGCTGAAACTGCTCGGTGTACCGGTATACAACGACGCCGGCGCTATCGAGCGTAGCGTAGACAAAGGTATGACCAGTTTCTTGTTGCAGCGGGCCGGTTTAGCGACGGCTGCAACCTGGGTATTACGAGACCGCGAGCAAGCTTTGGCAATCGCAGAACGCGAGTTGCAGCAGGGCAATTATTTGATCAGCAAGCCGTTGTTCGGCTCGCAAGGCGAAGGCATTCGCCGGATCGAAAAGTCCACCGATTTGTTATGGCTGACCGGTAGCCGCGGCATTTACTATCTGCAACGCTTTATCGAATGCGATGGCGACGGCTATTCCGACGTTCGTGTATTCGTCGTGAACGGCAAAGCGGTAGCTGCGATGCGGCGGCGCGGGATTTCCTGGCTAAACAACGTTGCCCGCGGCGCCAGTTGCGAGGCTATCGCCATGGAGGCCGAATTGGTCGAGTTGGCCGTGGCGGCCGCCGACGCCTTGCGCATGGACTATGCCGGCGTCGATTTGATCAAAGATCGGCATGGCAATTACCGAATCATCGAAGTCAACAGCGTTCCGGCTTGGAAGGGCTTGCAAGGGGTTTGCCAGGCCAATGTCGCTCAGTGGTTGGTGGCCGACCTATTGCAGCGTTATTTGGGCGAGTTATGCTGAAGCGGCAGCAGTTGATCGAGGCTTATCGCCAAGCCTGCGAAATCGAATTGCAGGCATTCAAACCGGGCAATGTCAGTATTTACAGTCCGGCCCACGACATGACGGTCGAGGATTTCCGGCTCAGTGCGCAGGTCAGCAGCGAACCCATTACCGATCCCGAATTCGGTTTGGGCGAAAAAATTTATTACGCCGTCAAAGCGACTAGAGAAGCGGTCGGGTGCAATACCAATCTCGGCATCGTGCTGCTGTGCGCACCGTTGCTTCACGCCGCAGCGAATGCGCGGCCGGGCGAGTCCTGGCGTCAGGCTCTCGATCGGGTTTTGGAGACCACTACCCAGCAGGATGCCGAATGGGTATTCGAGGCCATTGTTTTGGCCGCGCCGGCCGGGCTCGGCGAGTCCGAGCAACACGACGTTCAGCAAAAAGCCGCGGTCACTTTAACCGAAGCGATGCGTTTTGCCGCGGACAAAGACCGGATTGCCTTGCAATACGCAAACCATTTTAAAGACATTTTTGATTTTGCAGTTTTACGATATAATCGTGCTTTCGTTTTGTCTGGCGATTCTGGTTGGGCGGCGCTAGCGGTTTTTGCTGCGATGTTGGCCCGCTACTCCGATAGCCATATCGAACGGAAGTATGGAAAGCGGTATTCAGAGTGGATCAGGGTGGAGATGGAATCGCTCGATCGGGCGATGCAGCTCACCGTTGAGCCTGAAGAGCTTTTTCCGGTGCTTTACGGACTGGACAAAGCTTTTAAGGCACAAAGAATCAATCCGGGTACGACAGCTGATATGACTGTAGCGACAGTACTGGTGGTGCTTCTGGAACAGCTTATCGGCCAACAACAGGCCGGTGAGTTATAGAGGGAACTTCGAAGAAACTATATTTTGGGACATTATTGTGTCTATTTTTTGGTTCAATCTTATCTTTAGGGGATAAATTTAAAATGGCAAAAATTACAAACATGCGCGTAGGCGAATCTTTGGTTGGTGACGGCAACGAAATTGCCCATATCGACCTGATCTTGGGCCCACGTGGTTCAGCGGCGGAAACCGCGTTTGCAAATGCTTTGACCAACAACAAAGACGGTTTCTCTACTCTGTTGGCTGTGGTTGCACCTAACCTGTTGGTTAAACCGGCTACCATCCTGTTCAACAAAGTAACCATCAAAGGTTCAAAACAAGCCGTTCAAATGTTCGGACCAGCGCAACGCGCTGTTGCTCAAGCAGTTGCCGATTCCGTTGAAGACGGCACCATTCCTGCCGACGAAGCTGACGACTTGTTCGTTTCCGTGGGTGTTTTCATCCACTGGTTGGCTGAAGACGACGCGAAAATCGAAGAATTCAACTACAAAGCAACCAAAGAAGCTATCGCTCGCGCTGTAGCCGGCACTCCAACTGCTAAAGAAGTATTGGCTGCCAGAAAAGACGCTAAACACCCGTTCGCTGCTAACAAAGTTTAATTTTTTAGTATCGAAGGCTGTACAAAATACCCCGGCTAGCCGGGGTATTTTTTTGCCTAAAATTTGCTTAACGCCGATGCGCCGATGTTGCCGTTGTGCAAGGCGCTGGCTACCAACACGCCGGACAGGCCGGCGGTTGCCAGCCGCTGCAAATCGGCGATGTTGCGCACGCCGCCGGCGGCAATCCACCGGGTATGCGGACTGCGACCGCGAAGCGAAGCGAGTCCGGCGAAGTCCGGGCCGCGGCCGGCACCAACCATGTCCAGCGTCATGGCGATGACGGTATCCGGCCAGTATTGCGGCAGTTCCAGCCAAGCCGGATTACCTAAAGCCCGATTGTTTTTAAAATCCAGCGATAGTATCGCCGCCGAATCGCTTAAATCGTATGGTTCTGAACCGGTCTCGGTGCCGATAACCGTCTTCAGATTATCCGGCTGGTCCCGGCTCGAGTTCGGGTAGCGCAACCCGCTATCGACCCAAAAATCGAGGGCCGGATAGCGGCGGACTAACGGTTCGATGATATGCCGGTGGCTGCCGTCGCGCTCGATCGCATTCAAATCGGCGATGTAAAACGCCGAAAACGGATGCAACGCCAACAAGGCGGAAACCACCGCTTCGATCGAACTGTCGCTAACGATGCGGGAGTGCAGGTCTATCGGCAGGTAACGGCTGCGGTCCCCGCCGCTGGCGTGAACCACCCGGCCGTCCTTTAAATCAATGACTGGAATAATTTGCATGGAGTGAGCGGGTGAAACAACTGACCATTCTGGTATTCGAATATATAAGCGGCGGCGGTATGGCCGGCGAGGCTTTACCTGCATCCTTGCTGGCCGAAGGCCGGATGATGTTACAGGCTTTGTTGGGCGAACTGAAGCGGATTCCGCAACTGCGGTTACGGGTCCTCTTGGACCAACGCTGCGATTTAGCTATCGATTCGGAGCATGCCGAGTTGGTCCGAATCGGTGCCGGCCAGGATATCATGGCTCTGCTGCCTGAGCTGTTGGCGCAAGCCGACCTGTTTTGGCCGATCGCCCCGGAAACCGGCGGCATCTTGAGCCGGTTGGCGCAAATGGCGCAGGCCGCCGGTATCGAAACCTTGTTATCGGACGTAGCGACGCTGGCGCTGTGCGGCGACAAGTTGGCGACCTACCGCCATCTTACCGCGCACGCGATCCCGGCGGTGGAGACCTACCCGGCCGAGAAATGTCCGGATTTTCCTGGGCGGACGGTGGTAAAAATCCGGGATGGCGCCGGTTGCCAGGATACTCGGGTAGTGGCAGCGGGCGCTTTGCCGGCCGCGGTTGCGGATTTGGATCAGCCGGAACACTATGTGGTCCAGCCGTTCGTGGCGGGCCGAGCGATCAGCCTGTCGGCCTTATTCAAAAACGGCAAGGGTTATTTCTTGACCTGTAATCAGCAACAAATCGTTTTGGCGGGGCAGCGATTCAGTTTGCACGGATGCTTGGTCAACATTCACCAACAGCGCGAAGCCGATTATCGCCATCTGGTCGGCCGGATTGCTGAGGCCTTGCCGGGCTTATGGGGCTACGCCGGTATCGATCTAATCGAAACCGGCGAATCTGCCGCGTTGGTGCTGGAAATCAATCCGCGCCTGACCAGCTCCTATGTCGGCATCGGCCAGGCCACCGGCATCAATGTCGCCGAGCAGGTGTTACGGCTCAGGCAGGGCGAGCCGATAGCGGTTCCGTCCCGGCAACAATGCGTGGAGGTAACCATATGAAGCACACGGCAGCTTATCCGATTGCCGGTTGGGATGTTGGCGGCGCCCACCTGAAGCTGGCGCTATTGAATGCCGCCGGCGACATCGTCAGCGTCGGTCAGGCGGCGTGCCCGCTGTGGAAGGGCATCGATTACTTGCATCGCGCGATAGCCGAACTAACCGCCAACCTGGATTTGAGCGCCTGCCGGCATGCGTTGACCATGACCGGCGAACTGGTCGATTGTTTTACCAGCCGGGAGCAGGGCGTCGCGGCGATTATCGACGCGATGTGTCGCCATTACGGCGCTGACCGGATCGATGTCTTCGCCGGTTTGCGCGGTTTTTTAGCGGCCGGGCGGGTGGCTGCGGCGGATTGTATGGACATCGCCTCCGCCAATTGGTTGGCCAGCGTGATGCTGGCGGCCCAACGCATACCGGATGCGTTGTTCGTCGATATCGGCAGCACCACGACCGATTTATTGTTGATCGAGCAATCCCAGCCCTGCGTAGCAGGCTATACCGATTACCAGCGCCTGGTGTCCGGTGAGCTGGTCTATACCGGCGTGGTTAGAACGCCGGTAATGGCGATTACTCAACAGGCCGAGTTCAATGGCCGGCACATGGGTTTAATGGCCGAACTGTTCGCCACAACGGCCGATGTCTATCGGCTGACCGGTGACTTGAACGACGCCCACGATCAGGCCGATACCGCCGACGGTGCGGAAAAAACGGCGCTTGCCAGCGCCCGGCGTTTGTCCCGTTTGACCGGTTACGAATTTGACGCTGCCGATTGGCCGCTGTGGCTGGCATTTGCTGCCCACCTTAAACAATGCCAGCAGCAACAACTTGTCGAGGCTTGCCGAAGGCGGCTGCAAGCCGCGGCGCGGCCGCAACGCTGCATCATGCTCGGTGCCGGTGTCGGCCGCTTCCTGGTCAAACAGATCGCCGCCGAGTTAGGCTTGATTTACCGGGATTTCGCCGATTTACTGCCGACGGCAGGCGGGGGCGGCCAGATCGATGCCGGCGATTGTGCGCCGGCCGCCGCAGTGGCCTATCTGGCCGGCCGGTTTGGTTAAAGCCGGCGGCTGGTATAAAATCTGACGGTGTTCAATCACGTCCTTGCCGGCCAAGCCGGCCCTGCATCCCCGTTTAATGCTTCTAGCCAAACCCACTAAACATCCGCTGCCGTATTTTCCGGACAGCGCGCAATTATTCGCTCCGATTGCCCATCTGCCGTGGGCGGTGTTCCTGGATAGCGCGCAACCCCATAGCCGCCAGGACCGTTACGATATTCTGGCTTACGCGCCGGTCGCCACCTTGCAAACCTACGGCAACACCACCCGGATCGAGCGCGACGGCCGGGTCGTCGAGAGCGGCGCCGATCCGTTCGAGTTGTTGAAGCAACACTTGGGCGCAAGCTTGCCGGCCATCGAAGGCTTGCCGTTTTGCGGCGGTGCGATCGGCTATTTCGGCTACGATCTGGCGCGGCGCATCGAAAAATTGCCGGCGATTGCCGAAGATGCCGAGCAAATCGCCGAAATGGCCGTCGGCATTTACCGCTGGGCCGTGGTGGTCGATCATCAGCAACAACAAAGCTGGCTGGTCGGATACGATCTGGCGGATGCGCTGCAGCAGCGCCTGGTTGCCGAATTCAGCCAACTAGCGCCGCCGGCGCCGGCCGAAGCTTTTCGAGTGTTGCAGGCGCCGGCCGCCAACATGGACAAGCACGGATACGCGGCGGCATTCGGCAAAATCAAAAATTATTTGAAAGAAGGCGATTGTTACCAGATCAATCTGACGCAGCGTTTCAGCAGTGCCTGCACCGGCGACCCCTGGCAAGCTTACGCGGTGTTGCGGCGGATCAATGCCGCTCCGTTCAGCGCCTATCTAAATCTGCCGGACGTGCAGGTATTGAGTTCGTCGCCCGAACGATTTTTGAAAGTGACCGACGGTGCGGTCGAGACCAAGCCGATCAAAGGTACTCGCCCGCGCCGGGCCGATCCGGAACAGGACCAGGCTCAGATCGAGGATTTGGTGGCCAGCGCCAAGGATAGGGCGGAAAACGTCATGATCGTCGATTTGTTGCGCAACGACTTGGGCAAGTGTTGCCGCAAAGGTTCGGTGTGGGTGCCGAATTTGTTTGCGGTGGAAAGCTACGCCACCGTGCACCATTTGGTCAGTACCGTCACCGGCCAGTTGGCGGCCGGCCAGCATGCGTTGGATTTGTTGCGCAGTTGTTTTCCGGGCGGCTCGATTACCGGTGCGCCGAAAATCCGGGCCATGGAAATCATCGAGGAATTGGAGCCGCACCGGCGCGGCATCTATTGCGGCGCGATCGGTTACGTCGGCTTCGACGGCAATATGGACACCAACATCGCGATCCGGACGCTGGTGCACAACCGCGGCAGCATCCGCTTTTGGGCCGGCGGCGGCATCGTCAACGATTCGGTGCTGGACGCGGAATACCAGGAATGCTTCGATAAAGCGGCGGCACTGTTGCAGGTGTTGGCGCAATTCGGGACATGATTCGCGTCGTCAAACTGGGCGGCAGTTTGTTGGAAACCGCCGCGTTGCCGCTGTGTTTGGCGGCCGCGATGCGATTGCCGGGACTGACTGTGATCGTGCCCGGCGGCGGCCCGTTTGCCGATCAGGTGCGGACGGCGCAGCGCCGATATCGTTTCGGCGAGGTTGCCGCACACCGTATGGCGCTGCTGGCCATGCAGCAAATGGCCGAATTGATGCGCGGACTGTGTCCCGAACTGGAAATCGTATCCGGTGCCGAATCGGTGGCAGCCGCAGCGGTTTCCGCCAAAACGCTGGTTTGGGTGCCGCAAATCGCCGAATTGGACGCGGCCGGGATTCCGGCTAGTTGGGATATCACCTCGGATAGTCTGGCCGCTTGGCTGGCCGGGCGCATCGCCGCCGACGCGTTGGTCGTGGTCAAGTCGGCGCCGATTACCGCCGGCACCGCTTGGCCGGAATTGCAGCGGCAGGGCATCCTCGACCCGGCTTTTGCCCGCTTCGCTAACGCCGCATTCTTTAAGATTACCGTAGTCAATAAAGACGAATTCCCGTTTCGCCATGATTAGTTTCCTGAAAGCCATTCTGAACCGGCGCTTGCGCAAAGCCTATTACCAGAGCCGGGAATCCCTGCTCGGCCACCACAAACGCGACATCGTCGTGATGCAGGTCGACCAGGCTTGCCACAGTCTGAAAGACAGCCGCGACCAATTCGTCGAAGCGTTGGATAAATTCAAAACCCTGGTGCACTTGCCGGAGAGCTCGTTGGAACAACGCTACCAGCAATTGAAGCGGCGCTACGATTTATGCCGCAGTAAAGCCGACGCCGTCAGCCAGAAGATACAAGCGGTGGAGGAGGTCAGCGAGGCCTTGTTCGCCGAATGGGAAACGGAACTGGATTTATACAGCAACCGGGCATTACGGGCCCGCAGCCAGCAACAGTTGAAAAAATCCCGCCAGCAATATGCCCGTTTACTCAAGGCGCTGCAAACCGCGGAAAACCGCATGGTGCCGGTGTTGGCGGCGTTTCAGGACCAGGTTTTGTTTCTGAAGCACAACCTCAATGCCCACGCCATCGCGGCGTTGCGGCACGAGTTTGTCGAGATTGGCGTGGATATTTCGAAGTTGATCGAGGTGATGGAGAAAACCATTACCGAGGCCAGCCAGTTTGTTGCGGTCCTCGCGGACCAGAAGCAACTGCCGGCCCCGGTGGCCGTGCGCAAATAATTACATCGCGTGCATTTTGTAATCGACCCGCGCCGGCGGATTCTTGTCACGGGCGTCCGGCGTTTTCTTGCGGTTCTGGTCGATGCGTTCTTGCGAATATTGGGTAATCATTTGGTCCCAAGAGGTGTACTGGGAGTACTCTTTATTGCCGGAAGCCTTACGTTTGGCGAACAACTCCTTACCGGTTTCTATCAACTGCTCGGGAGTTTTGCCGTCGATCGCGTCCAGGAACTCCTGGTTACTGCGGATCTCGTCGCGCAAGGTCCAGAACGACACTTCGAACTCGATGCGCTGGTCCAGCGGCAATTTCTCCTTGATGTGGCTGATCGACCTATTGACGGTTTTCATGCTGCTGCCGTTGATCTGGTTGCTTTTGTTGCAACCGGCCATCACCGAACACAGCAATAAAACCAATACCGTTGACGCTTTTTTCATACTGCAGCCCCCCAGTGGCTAAATAAACAAACCCGATTTTTTGTATTTATAATGGTTGTAATGCGGGTCACCCAACAAACCAAATTACTCGGTAATTAAAAACACAAGCTTACCACATGCTGGAATTTATCCAACTTCTCAAACAGCGTTACGAAATTGTGCTACAGCAGTTGGACCGAAAAAATTCCCGCTTTACGGAATACCAGCAACGCATAGAACAACTACTTCACGCCGAGGCGTTTATCCGCAAGGGCCAATTGCTGCAAAACCAGCCGGCCTTGCCGTTGCAGATTGCCGTGATCGGTCCGACTCAAGCCGGCAAAAGCTCGGTAGTCAATCTGCTATTGAACAGCGCGAGCGCCGGGGTCAGCCCGCTGGCCGGCTATACTGTGCATGCCCAGGGTTTTTGCCATCGGGTACCGATTGAAGATTGCGCCGGCCTGCAGCAGTATTTCGGCCGCTTCCAGCAGTTGCAACGCGATGGGTTGCGGCCGGGACGCTACGATTGCTATTCGCTGAGCCCGGCCGCAGCCGATTCCGGCCTGCTGCCGGACTGCGTGTTGTGGGATACCCCGGATTTCGATTCGATCGATTCGGCCGATTACCGGGAAGGTGTGGTGCGTACGATAGCTTTGGCCGATGCCGTGATTTTGGTGGTCAGCAAGGAAAAATACGCCGACCAATCGGTGTGGGACTTGATGAAATTTATCGAAGCCTACCGCCAGCCGACCCTGGTTTGCGTCAACAAACTCAGCGAAGGCAGCGAGGCCGTGATTCTGGATTCGTTGCGCGACAAATGGCGGCAAACCCGCAGCGACCCGCCGCCGCCGATGGTGGCGCTGCTGTTCCAGAAAGCGCCGGCGCAACCGCAATGGCCGGTTCAGGCCTCTCGGCTTGTCGCCGAATTGGCGAAAAAAGCGCAGCGCAGCAAGCATGCCGACAAGCAGCAACAGCTTATCGGCCGTTACTGGCTGCCGTGGCTGGAGCCGGTGTTCAGCGAACACCATGCTCAACGTCATTGGCAAACCCTGGTCGACCAATGCCTGGCCGATGCCTTGCGCGACTACCGGCGCGACTACCTGAACCATCCCCACCATTACGAAACCTTCCAGAATGCGTTGTTGAATCTGCTGACGCTATTGGAAATTCCCGGCCTGGCGCGGATATTAGGTAAAACCCGGCGAGCGATGACCTGGCCGTTTCGCAAGATGATGGATTGGAGCAACGCCAAATCCGCCGCCAATCCCAGTCATGAACTGGCGGTATTGCAGCAGTTGGGCGAGCACTTGTTGATTCAGCTTGCCGACCGGGTGTTGGAGAAAACCGAAACCGAACCGGCGGACAGTTATTGGTGGCGGGAAAACGCGATGGCTTTGCGCCAGCGCCGCGGCGAAATTCTGTTGGCCTACCAACGCGCCGTCGACAGCTACCACCAGGATTTCCAGCAGGATGTCGAAGCGGCCGCGCAACGCCTGTACCGTAAATTACAGGACCAGCCGTTGGTTCTGAACAGCCTGCGCGCGACCAGAGCCACCACCGACGCCGGGGCGATGCTGCTGGCGATTCAGGCCGGCGGCATCGGTGTACAAGATCTGGTGATTACGCCGTTGATCTTGACCATCACGTCGTTGCTGGCGGAAAGCGCTATCGGCAGTTACATGCACCGGGTCGAAGCCGAATTGAAACAGCACCAATTCGCCACCGTGAACAACGCCTTGTTCGACGGCTGTCTGAAACAGCGCTTGTACCAATTGCCGCTGGCCGTACACAGCCAGACCCGCTTCAACATTTCCGAACAACAATGCCACGCCGCGGAACTGGCTTTGAAAGAGAAGAAACATGGCTTACGCATACTCTGAGCTGTTGGCCGCAGCCCAACAATGGGCGGCAAGTGCCGCTGCGGCAGGCCGGTTGAGCGCCGAGCAGGCTGCATTGTTGCAGAATCTGGAGCCGGCCGCAGCCGGTGCGCTATTTAATGCCGAGGCCTGCCGGGACGGCGCGCCTTTGATCGTTGCTTTCATGGGCGGTACCGGCGTCGGCAAAAGCAGTTTGTTAAACCGGCTGGCCGGCCAAGCCATCGCCAGAGCCGGCATCGAACGGCCGACCTCGCGCGAAGTCACGCTGTACCACCATAGCAGCCTGGGTGTCGATAAATTGCCGGAGGGTTTGCCGCTGGACAGCATCAAAATCAGCCGGCACAACGACGAGCGCAACAGCCATATCGTCTGGATCGACATGCCGGATTTCGATAGCGTCGAACTCGGCAACCAGCGCCTGGTGCTGGAATGGCTGCCGCATATCGACGTGCTGTTGTACGTGGTCAGCCCGGAGCGTTACCGCGACAACAAAGCGTGGCAGTTGCTGCTGGCGGAAGGCGCCAAACACGCCTGGCTGTTCGTCATGAACCAATGGGACCGCGGTCTGCCGGTGCAATACGACGACTTCAGGCAGCAACTGGCCAAGGCCGGTTTCGCCGATCCGTTGATTTTCCGCACCAGTTGCAGCGAACCGCACGGCGACGAGTTCGGCCTGTTGCTGGAGCAATTGCGGCAATTGTCCGGCCGGCATAACGTGGCCCAGTTGGAACGCCGCAATCGGCAACTGCGTCGGCGGCGCTTGCAACAAACTCTGCAACACCTGGCTACCGAACTCGGCGGCCGCGATTTTCAGGCGTTACAGGCCAACCTCGACGCGCAGTGGCAGCAAGCCGAAACCCAATTGCAAACCGGTTTGGCCTGGGCCATGCAACAACTGGCCAAATTCTGGGCCGATAACTTGGGCGATAAGGCCGAGATTGCGCTGTGGGACGCTTGGGCGCAAAACCGGCTGGACGACATGCTCGACGAACTGGTGCTGCAGGCGGCGCAAGCCGGATTGCCGACCAAGCCGTTGAAGGCCGCTCTGCAAAGCATTCGCGAGCAGGCCGGCAAGACCTTGGCCGCACAGACCGAACTGGCCGGGCGCCAGGCGATGTTGCATCCCGGTAACGGCACGCAACGTTTCCTCTTGAAATTGACCGCAGCCGCCGAAACCGTGCTGCCGCTGGCGGCGATGGGTGCGGTCGGCTACCAGGTTTTTTCCGGCTACTACCACAGCACAGCCGAGCACAGCGCCTATCTCGGTACCGACTTTGCCGTGCACAGCGTACTGTTGATCGGCTTGAGCTGGCTGATCCCGTTTTTCCTGCATAAAAAAATCCAGCCGTCGTTGTACAAGGCTGGATTGAAAGGTTTGCGCCAAGGCTTGCAACACGCTTTGGCCGCGGTGTTCGCAGAGATAAAGCAAGTATTGGTCTCGGAACAGCAGCGTAACGAAGAGTTGTGCGCCGAGTTACAGGCGCTGGTCGCGCGTTGCGCGGCGGAGCCGGAAACGGCGATCGACAAGCAGAGCTTGTTGGGCAGGGTATTGTTGGCCGATGCCGGCTGACGGGATTAACACCGCCGCCGCATCGAATCCGTTATCGCGGCTCAAGTCGCCAAGCCGCTTATTCCACCAACGGCAGAATCAAATAATCGGTCCACTTCCGCTCGCCGCCGGCCTGGTCCGCCGTCGGCAGCAGGGTTTCGTTCCAGCCGCCGCCCAACGCTTTGACCAGTTGCACCGAAGCCGACAGGCGTTGTCCCAATAACTGCACCGCGGTTTGCTGGTTGGCCAGCGCGGCGGTTTGCGCGGTCATCACGTTCAGATAGCTGACCGTGCCGGCTTGGTACTGGTTGTTGGTTAGAGCCAGGGCTTGTTTGGCGTTGGCGACCGCCTTGTCCTGGACTTGGGTTTCCTGTTCCAAAATGCGCAACGCCGCCAAATTGTCCTCCACTTCCTGGAAGCCGGTCAGTACGGTCTGCCGGTACGCGGCGACGCTGGCATCGTAGGCGTCGATGGCTTGTTTGTACTGGGCGTTCTTGGCGCCGCCGTCGAAAAGGGTCAAGGCCAGGCCGGCCGGGCCCAGCGACCAATAGCGGCGGGCCATGGTAAACAGGTTGCCGGGGTCGCCGGACTGGAAGCCGTTGGTGCCGCCCAGGTTCAGGGTCGGATAATACGCAGCCTTGGCGACGCCGATCTGGGCGTTGGCGGCGGCGATTTGGCGTTCCGCCGCGGCGATGTCCGGGCGGCGCTCCAGCAATTCCGACGGCAGATTGACCGGAATACCGGGAGGTTGGCTGTTTAGCGGCGCCGGCGCCAATGCCAGTTCCGCCGGGGATTTGCCGATTAGGACTGCAATCGCGTGCTCGAGTTTGGCGCGTTGCACGCCCAAATCGATGGCTTGGGCGCGGACGGTTTCGAGTTGGGTTTCGGCTTGGACGACGTCGGCTTTGGCGGCGACGCCGACCGCGTAGCGGTTTTTGGTGATTTCCAGGGTCTTGGCAAACGCGGCGATGGTTTCCTCGAGCAAAGCCTTCTGCGCATCCAGCGTGCGTAATTGGAAATAGTTGTCCGCCAGCGCGGCCTGGCTGGAAAGAATCAAGCCGTGCAATGTCGCGGCGCTGGCTTGGGCGCTGTCGGTATTGGCTTCCAGTTGCCGCCGGACCTGGCCCCATAAATCCGGCTCCCAAGCGATACCGACCGCCTGGCCGAACAGGTTGCGCACCCCGGCGACGGCAACGTTTTGGCCGGTGGCGGCTTTGAAGCGGTTGAAGGTACCGGTCAAGGTTGCCACCGGCAGCAGCGACGATTGCGCCGATTGCACCAGATGCTGCGCCTGGCGGTATTGCGCCTCGGCTTGCATGACGGACTGGTTGGCGCCGGCGACTTGCTCGGCCAGACTGTTCAGCAACGGGTCGCCGTATATTTCCCACCATTTGCCGGGCAATCCGCTATCGCGCGGTTGAGCTTGTTTCCAGCCTTTGATTTCCTTGAATTCGTCGGATAGCGCTGCTTGCGGGCGGACATAATCGGGACCGACCGTGCAGGCGGCCAAAGGTAAGGTCAGCAAGCAGGCGAGCGTGGCGGAGTTTTTTGTTGAGCGCATGAAGATCAGTGTTAAACGGAGTGGGTCGCCGGGCGGGCGTTAAGGTTGTTAAAACGGCTATGCAGCCACAGTCGGAATCGGTCCAGATACAGATAAACCACCGGTGTCGTGTACAGAGTTAGCAATTGGCTGAATATCAGCCCGCCGATGATCGCGATGCCAAGCGGCTGGCGTAATTCGGCGCCGTAACCGCTGCCGAAGGCCAACGGCAGCGCGCCGAACAAGGCGGCCAACGTCGTCATCAGAATCGGCCGGAACCTGAGCAGGCAGGCCTCGAAAATCGCAGCGCGCGAATCCAGGCCGTGCTCGCGTTCGGCGTGCAAGGCAAAGTCGATCATCATGATCGCATTTTTCTTGACGATGCCGATCAACAGAATCACGCCGATCAGCGCGATGATGCTGAATTCCTTTTCGCAGGCCATCAAAGCCAGCAGCGCGCCGACGCCGGCGGAGGGCAAGGTGGACAGGATTGTCAGCGGATGCACCAGGCTTTCGTAAAGCACGCCGAGCACGATGTAAATACTGATCAAGGCCGCCAAAATCAGCCAAGGTTGGTTGCGCAGCGCTTCCTGAAACGCCTTGCCCGAGCCTTGAAAGCCGCCGGTTATCGTGGCCGGCAGGCCGATCTCGCGCAAAGCCTGCTCGATCGCGACGCTGGCGGTCGACATCGATACGCCGGGTTTCAGGTTGAACGACAACTCGCCGACCGCGAATTGGCCTTGGTGGCGCACCGTTAACGGTGTATTGGTCGGGGCAAAACTGGCCAGCGCCGACAGCGGCACTTGCTTGGGCTGGCTCGATTCGGCGGCTCCGGGTTGGCCGGGAGCGCTGATGTAAAGCTGTTTTAAAGTATCGGTAGACTGCCAATATTGCGGTGCCACTTCCATGATGACCCGGTATTGGTTTAGCGGATTGTAGATCACCGATACCTGGCGCTGGCCGAAGGCATTGTTCAGGCTGGTATCGATCAAACCCTGGCTGACACCATAGCGGGCTGCCAGATCGCGGTTTACGGTAAGACCGATCTGTTCGCCTTTGTCTTGCTGGCTGGAGTTGACATCGCTCAATTCCGGCAATTTGGCGAACGCGGCCTGGACTTTGGGGGTCCATTGCCGGAGCAGTTCCAGATCGTCGGACTGTAAGGTGTAATCGATCAGGCCGAACGACATCCGGCCGCCGATACGCAGTTCCTGGGCCGGGAACATGTGCAGATTGGCGCCCGGTATCCGGCCGGCCGCCTTGCGCAGCCTGTCCATCACAATCTCGATGCCGTCGCGCTGTTCGTGCGGTTTCAAGGTAATGAAGATCCGGGCGCTGTTCGCGCTTTGCGAGCTGCCGGCGAAACCGGCCACGTTGGCGACGGCCGGGTCTTTCAGCAGAATGTCCACGATTTGTCCGAACTGCTTCTGCAGGGTCTGGAACGAGGTGTTCTGGTCGGTCTGAATCTCGCCCAGCAGGCGGCCGCCGTCCTGGGTCGGAAAAAAACCCTTGTCGATCGCGCCATACAGATAAACGTTCAAGCCTATGGTCGCCAGCAGCAACAACAGCATGATCCGGCCGTGGCGCAGGGCCCAAGTCAAGCTGGTCAGATAAAGCCGTTGCAGCCAGTCCAAGGCCGAGCCAATCGCATGGTAGGTCCGGCCGTGCCGTTTTTCGTCCTTGCTCAGCCAGCGCGCGCACAACATCGGCGTCGTCGTCAACGACACCAGTAAAGACACCAGCACCGCGGCCGACAAGGTCACGCCGAATTCGCGAAACAGCCGGCCCGGTACGCCGCCCATCAGCAGAATCGGCAGGAATACCGCGACCAGCGACAGGCTCATCGACAATACGGTAAAACCGACTTCCTTGGCTGCCAACAAAGCGGCGCGGAACGGTGCCACACCCGCCTCGATATGGCGGTTAGTGTTCTCGACCACGACAATGGCGTCGTCGACGACGAAGCCGGTAGCAATGGTCAAGGCCATCAGCGTCAGGTTGTTGAGGCTGAATCCGCATAGATACATTACGGCACAGGAACCGAGCAGCGAAGCCGGCACCGCGACGACCGGCACCAGCGCCGAGCGCGGATTGCGCAAAAACACCAGTACCACCAGGATTACCAACACCACTGCGACGAACAGGCTGTGTTCGACTTCTGCGATAGACGCCCGAATCGACAGCGAGCGGTCGACCACCACCGACAATTCGATGTTGCTCGGCAATGCCGCCCGCAGTTGCGGCATCACGGCCAGGACCTGGTCTACGGTCTGGATCACGTTGGCCAGCGGTTGTTTGCGGATAATCAGCAATACCGACGGTTTGCCGTTATGCAGGCCGGTGTTGCGCAAATCCTCGACCGAATCGACCGCTTCGCCCAGGTCGGCGATCCGCACCGGCGCGCCGTTGCGGTAGGCCACGATCAACGGCAGATATTCCGCGGCCTTGCGGGCCTGGTCGTTGGCCTGGATTTGCCAGCGGGTAGCGGCGCTTTCCAACACGCCTTTCGGCCGGGTGACGTTGGTCTGGGTGATGGTATTGCGCACGTCTTCCAAACCGATGCCGTAATGGCTCAGCGCATTCGGGTTCAATTCGACCCGCACCGCCGGCAAGGCCGCGCCGCCGATTTGCACCTGGCCGATGCCGGGAATTTGCGAAATTTTTTGCAGCAATATCGTCGACGCCGCGTCGTACATCTGGCCGCGGCTGAAGCTGTCCGAAGTCAATGCCAGAATCAGGATCGGCGAATCCGATGGATTGTCGCGCCGATAACTGGGCCGGTTCGGCATGTTGCTGGGCAGCATGCCGGCGGCGGCGTTGATCGCGGCTTGCACGTCGCGGCAGGCGCCGTCGATGTCGCGGCTCAAGTCGAACTGCAAGGTAATCTGGGTCGAGCCTTGCGAGCTGTTGGAAGTCATTTCGGTGACGCCGGCGATCCGGCCCAATGCCCGCTCCAACGGCGTGGCGACGGTCGCGGCCATGGTTTCGGCATTGGCGCCTGGTAATTGCGCCTGCACCGATACGGTCGGAAAGTCCACTTGCGGTAGCGACGATACCGGTAAATTCAGGAACGCCAACATGCCGCACAGCGAGATTGCCACGGTCAGCAGCGTGGTCGCGACCGGACGGCGGATGAACAGGGCCGACAAATTCATCGCGATTCGCCGCCGGTTTCGGTTGCGCCGTCGCCGACAACGCCGCATGCGGTTTTGACCCGCCGCGCCAGATTATCCATTGCTAAATAAATCACCGGCGTGGTGTATAGCGTCAACAACTGGCTCAACAACAAGCCGCCGACCATCGTGATGCCCAGTGGATGGCGCAATTCCGAGCCGACGCCGTTGCCCAGCATCAACGGCAGGGCGCCGAGCAAAGCGGCCAGCGTCGTCATCAGAATCGGCCGAAACCGCAGCAAGCAGGCCTGAAAAATCGCCTGTTCCGGCGGCAGGCCTTGTTGGCGCTCGGCCTCCAATGCAAAGTCTATCATCATGATCGCGTTCTTCTTGACGATGCCGATCAGCAAAATGATGCCGATGATGCCGATGATGCCCAAATCGCCGCCGGATAGCTGTAATGCCAGCAACGCGCCGACGCCGGCCGAGGGCAGGGTAGACAAGATCGTCAGCGGGTGGATGTAACTTTCGTACAACACGCCGAGCACAATATAGACCGTGACGATGGCTGCCAGAATCAGCCACAGCGTATGTCCGAGCGAGGCGTTGAAGGCCTGCGCGGCGCCCTGGTAGGCACTGCGGATAGCCAGCGGCAATTCGACATCTTGTTTGGCGGCTTCGACCGCCGCGACCGCGTCGCCCAGAGCATAACCGGGAGCCAGATTGAACGATACGGTTGTGACCGGATACTGGTCGAGATGGTTGATCGCCAACGTGGTCGGCCGCTCGGACAGCTCGGCGATGGCCGACAGCGGCACCTGGCTACCGTTGGTCGACGGTATCCGCAATCCCTGCAAGTCTTGCGGCCCGGTTTGCTCGGCCGGATCGACTTCCAGCACCACCCGGTATTGGTTGGCTTGGGTGAAAATGGTCGAGACCAGGCGTTGGCCGTAAGCGCTGTACAAGGCGTTATCGATGGCGGCGGTACTGACGCCGAGCCGGCTGGCCGTGGCCCGGTCGATATTGACGAACACCTGTCGGCCCTGGTCCAGTACGTCGCTGGTCACCTCGGCGAACTCCGGCCGCTGCCGGAGCCGGTCGGCCAATTTGCCGGTCCAGCGGTTCAGTTCGTCCAGATCGGCACCTTCCAACGTGAATTGGTATTGGGTGCGGCTGACCCGGTTTTCCAGCGTCAAATCCTGCACCGGTTGCAGATACAAGGCAATGCCGGGCTGGCCGGCCAGGCGTTCGCGCAGCGCGGCGATGACTTTGTCCGCCGGCGGCCGTTGGCCGTGCGGTTTCAGGTTAATCAAAAACCGGCCGCTGTTCGGCGTCGGATTAATGCCGTCGACGCCGATGAACGACGACAGGCTCGCTACCGCCGGATCGGCCAGGATCGATGCGGCCAATTGTTGTTGCCGTTCGGCCAGGGCCTGAAACGATACCGTTTGCGGCGCTTCGGAAAAGCCCTGAATCAGCCCGGTATCCTGGCTTGGGAAAAATCCCTTCGGAATCCAGACATACATCGCCACGGTCAGCGCGACGGTGGCGAAGAACACCAACAAGGTCGCGGTTTGCCGGCGCATGACCCATTCCAGCGTGATGCCGTAGCCCCGAATCAAGCGGTCGAACCAACCGGTGCCGGCCTCGGTTTCGCTGTGGCCGCTGCGCAATAATTTGGCGCACATCATCGGCGTCAAGGTCAGCGACACGAGCGCCGAAATCAAAATCGCCACCGCCAACGTGATCGCAAATTCGCGAAACAGCCGGCCGACCACGTCCGACATGAACAGCAGCGGAATCAGCACGGCAACCAGCGAGAAGGTCAGCGAAATAATGGTAAAGCCGATCTGTTCCGAGCCTTTCAGCGCGGCTTTCAACGGCGGTTCGCCGCGTTCGATGTAGCGCGAGATGTTTTCGATGACGACGATGGCGTCGTCGACCACAAAGCCGGTCGCAATCGTCAAAGCCATCAACGTCAGGTTGTTGATGCTGAAGTCGGCCAGGTACATCGCGGCAAAGGTGCCGACCAAAGACAACGGCACTGCGACGCCGGGAATGATCGTGGCGGGGACGTTGCGTAAAAACAGGAAGATCACCATCACCACCAGCGCCACAGCCAGCAACAATTCGAACTGTACGTCGCGTACCGAGGCGCGGATGGTCACGGTGCGGTCGGTCAACGCCGAGACTTCGACGCCGCTCGGCAGCCCGGCCTGTAATTTCGGCAGCAGTTCTTTGATGCGGTCGACGACTTCGATCACGTTGGCGCCGGGCTGGCGCTGGATGTTGACGACCACGGCGGCATTGTCGTTGGCCCAGGCCGCCAGCCGCACGTTTTCGGCGCCGTCTATGACATTGGCGACGTCGGCCAGCTTGACCGGCGCGCCGTTTTTATAAGTGACGACCAACTCGCGGTATTCGGCCGCCGAGCGCAATTGGTCGTTGCTGTCTATCGTCGCGGCGCGGGCCGGGCCGTTGATCGAGCCTTTGGGCTGGGCGACGTTGGCGGCGGCGATTGCGGCGCGCACGTCTTCCAGGCTGATGCCGTAAGCGGCCAGGGCTTTGTGGTTGGCTTGAATCCGCACTGCCGGACGTTGGCCGCCGCTGATGCTGACCATGCCGACGCCGGGCAATTGGGCGATTTTCTGGGCGATGCGGGTATCGACCAGATCTTCTACTTTGAACAAGGGCAGCGCTTTGGAGCTGACCGCCAGCGTCATGATCGGCGTGTCGGCCGGATTGACCTTGCTGTAGATCGGCGCTTGCGGCAGGTCGCTGGGCAGGAAATTGGTCGCGGCGTTGATCGCGGCCTGCACGGTTTGTTCGGCGACGTCCAGGTCCAGATTCAGGTTGAACTGCAGCGTAATCACCGATGCGCCGCCGGAGCTGGTCGAGGTCATTTGGGTCAGCCCCGGCATTTGCCCGAACTGGCGCTCCAACGGTGCGGTGACGATGGCGGTCATTACTTCAGGACTGGCGCCGGGGTAGAGCGTGGTGACCTGTATCGTCGGATAATCGACCTGTGGCAGCGCAGACACCGGTAGCAGCCGGTAGGCCAGCACGCCGACCAGCAACAAGGCCACCATCAACAACGAGGTGGCGACCGGCCGCAGGATGAATAATTTGGACGGATTAAAGCCGGCCTTGCCGGGATCGGTGAAACTCATGGTTTATCCGCGCCGCCGGCGTTTGCCCGCTTCGCTATCGGGTGGATTGGCATTCGGCTGGGCGGCGACCGTCTGGCCGTCCCGCTCGGCAACGTCGACTTTAGCGCCGTCCTTGACCCGGTCGCTGCCGTTGACGATCAAGGCTTCGCCGGCGGCCAGCGCGTTCGGCACGGCGATTTTTTCGTCGTTGCCCGGGCCGGGTTCGATGCGGCGCAGATGGGCTACGTTTTCGCCGTCTACCAAATAGACGAAAGGGCCTTGGCCATCGTGCTGCAACGCCGCCGCCGGGATTTGGGTGACGCCGCGTAAGGTTTCCAGGTGCATTCTGACATTGACGAACTGGTTGGCGAACAGGGTTTGTTCGCGGTTATCGAACTCGGCTTTCAGTTTGATGGTGCCGGTGGCCGGATCGATCTGGTTGTCCAGCGCGATCAGTTTGCCGGCGGCCAATTTGGTCTTGCCGCTACGGTCGTAGGCTTCGATACCGATGTCCTGGCCTTGTCGATAACGTTTGGCCACTTCCGGCAGTTGGTCTTCCGGCAATGTGAAGACGACGCTGATCGGCTGCAATTGGGTAATGACGACCAGACCATTGGCGTCGCCGGCGCGGACGATATTGCCTTGGTCAACCTGGCGCAAACCGACCCGGCCGGAAATCGGTGCGGTCAATTTGGCGTAATTCAGTTGCAATTTGGCGTTGTCGACCAGCGCTTGGTCCATCTCGACGCTGCCGCGGTATTGTTTGACTACCGACTCCTGCGTCACGGTCTGTTGAGCCGCTATCGAGTCCTGTTCTAGCAGAGTTTGGTAACGGCTCTGGTCGAGCTCGGCGTTTTTCAATAGGGCTTGGTCGCGTTGCAATTGGCCTTGGACCTGTTGTAACTGCACCTGGAACGGCCGAGGGTCGATTTCGGCCAGCAGGTCGCCGGCTTTGACCAACTGGCCTTCGCTGAAGTGGACTTTTACCAGTTCGCCGTCCACCCGCGGTTTGACGGTGACGGTTTTCAGCGCGGTTACGGTACCGAGCGCGTTCAGATACACCGGAAAGTCGCCGCTACGTGCCGTTTCGACCGCGACCACCGCCGGAGCGTCGTCTTCCTGAAAAAAACGCCGGCCTTTGCCGCCTTTCTCGGCTTTTTGCTCCGGCGCGGCTTCGCCGTTATGGAAATAAATGCCGGCACCGGCCAGGCTAAGAAGCAATGGAGTTACCAGCCAAAACCAGGTTCGGCTTTTGCCGGACACCGGCGGAGTTGTCGGTTGATTCGTCATACGGAGATGCGTTTAGGTAAATTTTGCGAACGGATGGCGCTAATTCCGGCCAGCGAGAAATCGATGACATGGGCGGCAAAGGCGTCGATATCGCTCAAATCGCTGGGATAAGCGCGTTGCGGCCGGGCCTGCTGCATTTGTTTCAAGCGCAGCAATTGAAAGCATTGGCCCATGATACTGGCATGGCAATATTGCAGTTGTTGTTCGCTGGCGTTCTGACCCAGGCATTCGCGCAATAAAGCGAACATTTGCAAACGTTGCGGGTTGATTTCCTTTTCCAGGATGTCGGCTAGCAGTCGGGTAGGTTGTGCCATTTCCTTGTGAACGATGGCGAACGAATAAGACTGGGCGTCGGCCATGCGGCGGATCATCGACTCGATCCTGCCGGCTAGGCGCCGCTCCGCCGAGGCCAGGCGCGAGACGCCGCCGTCGGCCGGATAACGCGCCAATTCGTCGTTGAAAGCATGGCGCCAGGCTTCCAGATAGAGATTGCGCTTGTCGCCGAAGTGGTAATTTACCGCAGCGATATTGGCTTGCGCCTGTTCGCAGATTTCGGCAATCGTCGCTTCCTGGTAGCCTTTCTCGGCAAAGATGCGGCCAGCCGCAGTCAATAGCCGGGTGCGGGTGCGGGCTGATTTGGTTTTAAGATCGGTCATGCGCGGGGTTGTTCGTCCTTTAACAAACTGGGCAATTAAAATTGCCGATTGAAATTGGAATATTAACTTAGCATTTACCGTGCCACCGGTTGAAAGTCGTTGGTTCAAGCCGTTCGTTGCTATTAATCGGATCGGACTGTTTGAAAATCAGCAGCCGCTGCACATCGGCTGTTGCCTGCCATGCAAGCAAATATTCTGACTGAAGTGCGGCCGGAGCGTTCCGGCCGGAAGTGTAAAAACGGGTAAAACCGGGGTAGGGCCCGCTGCGATGTCGTTAAGTTAAGGCACAGAGCGGTTTGTTCAAATCCTGGAGGAGCAGGCCATGCTTGCGACCGAAGGCGTTTGATCGCAGGCGTGGCCCGCAGGCGGGGGGGATTGCCGACGCAATTTAGAACGCCAAATAAAGGTAAGCGCTCAAAGCGCCGGCGCCGATGCCGACGATTTTCAATTTGTCCAGGCCGCTTTGCTGGTCCCAGAAATACAGGCAACTGGATTTTTTGCGGGAGGCGAACAACCGCAAAGCCTGGTAGCGGCGTTTGGCGGCGGCCGGTACTTTACGGCCTATCAAGTACAACGCCACGGCACCGATACAGACGATGGTATAAAACACGATGACCTGGGTCTCGTGGGTGTCGGTGTGGAACAGATGTTCGACCACGTGATCCAGCCCCATCTCCAGATACTCGAACAACAGATGGGCCAGATGCAGCGCGATTGCCCACAGATGGTGCAGCAGTCCGAGCAGCAGCGACCAGGCCAGATCGGGCATGGCCAGCGCAGCCAAAATGGTAACGGCGGCCAGCGCGGTAATCGCCATGTTTTGCCGCCGGCGGCGTTCGACGTGGCGGTGTAGCAATGCGGCGTCGGATTCGCTCAAGTTGACGAAACGGACGCCGACGCTATGCGGGTAACGGCCGTCTTCATACGGATTGCTGGGTTTGCAATACACCACCTGGCCGCAGGTACTGACCGTGGTCATGCTCGACAACAATAATATTCTGAGTTGCAGGTAATCCCCGCTTTGCAGGCGTTCCTTGCTGGTGAACGACATGCCGTTGACGCTGATATTGGCCTGCAGCGTATCGTTTTCGATGCTGTTCGATGCCGGCAGCTCCGGGCCGGATAGCCGGCCGTTTGCCGTCGAGAATTCGCCGTAAGGCAGTACTTGGTAGAAAAGGTTGATTTGCTCGTAGATGCGCAGCGCCAGCCTGCGGTTGTTGTTCTTATTAGCAGTTGCGGTCAAGCTCATCGATGCCCTCGTTGATCTAGCGGATTAGGTTTGATAATAGCCAAAGCCGGCGATTTCTCAATCTGTCTGCCGGCAGCCCACCAGTGTACCGTAAGCCGCGTGGGCCTCTCTTTGGCGCGTTGCCGGCCGGCCTGCGGCAGCCCGAAACGCGGTAAACTTATCGGTACGCGGCAACCGCCGCATTGCGACCCTTTGCTTCGAAACTACATGCACCTGCCTGCTTATTTCAATTCCGCTTTTATCAAATTACTCGGTTTCCGCTTATTGATTGTGCTGGCCTACCAGATGATGGCTATCGTCGTGGGCTGGCATATCTACGAATTGACCCACGATGCGCTGGCCTTGGGCTTGATCGGTCTGGCCGAAGCGCTTCCGTATTTTTGCTGCGCGCTGTTCGCCGGCTATGCGGTCGACCACTATTCCCGGCGCTGGTTTGGGCTGGGCGCCTGCCTGCTGGTGGCCTTGAACGGGCTGATGCTGGTTGCCGTGGCGGAGAATTGGATCGTCAGCCGGCCGCTGGTCTGGATTTATGCCGCGGTCGGGTTGACCGGCATCGCCAGGGCTTTTATCGGCCCCAGCTACAGCGCGTTGTTCGCGTTGGTGCTGCCGCGCGAACATTACGCCCGCGCCGCCGGCATCGGTAGTTCCGCGTTTCAATTCGGCCTGGTGGCGGGGCCGGCCATCGGCGGTTTGATCGTGGCCTGGGCCGGCAAGGCGGCGGCTTACCAAACGGCGACCGGCTTGTGTCTGGTAGCCACGCTGGCGCTGTTGTCGTTGCGGGTCGAAGAGCCGGCGCCGGCGCAGAGCGCGCCGATATTCACCAGCATCGGCGAAGGCTTGCGCTTTGTGCTCGGCAATCAGATCGTACTCGGTGCGCAATCGCTGGATATGTTTGCGGTACTGTTCGGCGGGGCCGTGGCGATGCTGCCGGCCTTTATCCATGAAATTTACCACTACGGCCCGGAAGGTTTGGGTATCCTGCGCGCGGCGCCGGCAGTCGGTGCGGTGGCGATGGGCTTGTTCCTGGCCCGATGTCCGATCGACGCCCACGCCGGCCGCTGGCTACTGGCGGCCGTGGCCGGTTTCGGTTTGTGCATGATCGGCTTTGCCCTGGCGCCCGGCTTTTGGCTGGGCGGAGCCTTGCTGCTGTTGTCCGGCTTGTGCGACGGCGTGTCGGTGGTGATGCGCACGACGATTTTGCAGTTGGCGACGCCGGATGCGATGCGCGGCCGGGTGTCGGCCATCAACGGCATTTTCATCGGTTCGTCCAACGAAATCGGCGCCTTCGAATCCGGCGTCGCGGCCCGCTTGTTGGGTTTGGTGCCGTCGGTGGTATTCGGCGGTGCGATGACCTTGCTGGTCGTAGCCGGCACCGCAAAACTGGCGCCGCAATTGCGCCGTTTGCAATTGCACCAATTGCATTGACTCCAATTTTGCGACTTCCCGAAACGAGGCGGGCAAAACTATGGCAACACCTTTGATTACCCGGCAGGGTTACGAAAAATTACAACAGGAACTGGATCATCTGTGGCGGGTGGAGCGGCCGGAGGTGACCAAACTGGTGACCTGGGCTGCCAGCCTGGGCGACCGCAGCGAAAATGCCGACTACCAATATAACAAGAAGCGTTTGCGCGAGATCGACCGCCGGGTGCGCTACCTGCAAAAGCGCTTGGATACGTTGAAAGTGGTCGACTACCATCCGGACCAGGAGGGCAGGGTGTTTTTCGGCGCCTGGGTCGAGATCGAAAACGACGACGGCGAAAAGAAGCGGTTTCGCATTGCCGGCTACGACGAGATTTTCGACCGCAAGGATTATATTTCGGTCGATTCGCCGATGGCGCGGGCCTTGTTAAAAAAACAAGTGGACGACGATGCCGTGGTCAAAACCGAAGCCGGCACGTTCACCTGGTACATCAACGCGATCGAGTACCAGAAATAGCGCAATACGCGGTAAAAGGCTTTATCATGTCGGCTTTTCTAACCAGTAAAGACGCCTTATGCAAATCACAGACAAAACCGCCGTTTCCATCCATTACACCTTGACCAACGGCAGCGGCGAGCAGTTGGACAGTTCCAGAGGCGAAGCTCCGCTGGTTTACCTGCACGGCGCCGGCAATATCATCGCCGGTTTGGAAGCGGCGCTGACCGGCAAACAGGCCGGCGACAAATTCAATGTGACGATTCCCGCCGACCAGGCCTACGGCGAAGTCTCCGAAGACATGATCCAGGTTGTCTCCCGGAAAATGTTCGACGGCATGGATCTCGAGGTCGGCATGCAATTTCATGCCGATGTCAGCCACGGTCCCGGCATCATTACCATCACCGAAATCGACGGCGACGACATCACGGTCGACGGCAACCATCCTTTAGCCGGCGAAGCGTTGACTTTCGACGTCGAAGTGGTCGAGGTCCGCCCGGCCAGCGCCGACGAAATCTCCCACGGCCACATCCACGGCGCCGGTTGCCACCATTGATGGTGCGGCAACGCCGGCCTGCCCAGGCCGGCCGCCTGTCCGGGGCCGCCCGATTTGAAATCCTGCCGGTCGCCGCTAATCTTGTACCGTAACGGCCCATGGTTGCTTCAATGGCCAATGCGGCGCGCTGCGGGCTTTCCGTTAGCGTAGCTGCCCGGAGGCCGAAGCTAGTCGGTTAAGGCCTTGTATAGCACTGGCTATCGGGCATGCCGCAGCGGACCTAAGGTCGGCCGGCCGTAGTTCCAACGCCTCACTGGGAGCGGCTTATCTTAACGCCATAGCCCAGAGGTCTGCCCAACCTAAACCGGCCGGATGTTTTGCCTTTCGGAATGAATACTCGGATGTTGTTTAATGCCTACCGCTAAACGCTCACTGCCGGCAAAGCTAAGACCGTTACTGACGCTGGCCGGCTTAATCGCACTGTTTTACCTCACTGCTTTTTCCTGGGTTGCGACCGCTCCGCAACCGCTATTGCGGGTCGCCACCAACGTCTGGCCCGGTTACGAAACCTTGTACCTGGCCCGGAGTTTGGGCTTGTTCGGCTCGGCGCCGATACGCCTGGTGGAAATGACCTCAGCCAGCCAGGTTTCCCATGCTTTGCAGAATGGCGCCGTCGAAGCGGCCGCGTTAACGCTGGACGAAGCCATTGCCGCGATGCAGCAAGACGGTGTCGATTTGCGCGTGGTGCTGGTGCTGGATAGCTCCGAGGGTGCAGACACATTGCTGGCGCGGGACGGGATCGATACCGTGGCCGGTTTGCGCGGGAAGCGGATCGGGGTGGAAAACACCGCGACCGGAGCGGTGTTGCTCGATGCGGCCTTGCAAAGCGCCGGATTGGACATCGGCCAGGTCAGCATTGCACCGATGACGGTGAACGACCATTTGGCGGCCTGGCAACAAGGCGGTATCGATGCCGTGGTCACCTTCGAACCGTTTCGCAGCCGGATATTGGCGGCCGGTGCCCGCGAATTGTTCAGCAGCCGGCAAATCCCCGGCCGCATTTTAGACGTGCTGGTGGTGCGCGCCGACGTGCTGGCGGCGCATAGAGAAGCGCTGCGGAGTCTGGTCGCTGCGCATTTTGCCGCGCTCGCTTATTTTTCGGCCAACCCAAGCGATGCGGCGCAACGCATGGCGCCGCGGTTGGGCGTTGCCGCGGATCGGGTGTTGCCGTTATTCGAAGGCTTGAAATTGCCGGACCGCAGCGCCAACCGGGAGTGGCTGGCCGGCGCCGCGCCGGAGTTGACCCGGGTCGCCGCCGAGCTGGCGCAATTGATGTTGCAGCATCGCTTGATCGTGAATCCGGTCGCTACTGCTAATATCGTCGCCGCCGAATTCGTCGCGGAGCCGCAACGGTGAAGCCTATCGTTACGCTTCGTTTGAGTAGGGCGTTGCCGGCCTTGGTGATCGGCAGTTTCGGCCTGTTGTTGCTGTTTTCGCTGTTTTACCAGCATAACCGGATGTTGCTCGGCATCGAAACCGAGGCGATGGAGGATGTGCGCCGCTTGTTGGCGGACACCGAGTTGCATATCGAAACCCTGTACCGGCACGGCCAACAGGAACTGATCGCCGAACAAATCGCCGAGCTGGCGGTAGACAGCCATATCGACAGTGCCGCGTTGCTGGATGCCAGCGGTAAAGTGCTGCGGGCGACCCGTTTCGAATGGATCGGACGCAACTATGCCGAACTTTCCACCGAACCCGGCCCGGCGGAATTCGAGCGGCTCCGCGGCGAGCGCCGGGCCGCGGTCCATTTTTCCGCAGACAGACAGCGTTTGACGGCTTACCAAGCGGTGGCGATGGCCACCGATCCCGGCAGGCTGCGGCCGAACCAAATCGGCTTGCTGGTGCTGAATTACGATTTGTCGCGCAGCAAGGCGGCAAGCTGGAATTTGCTGGTGCGCTCGATGTATCCGATCTGGGGTATCGGCATTTTATTGCTGGTTGCGATGGCCTCGGCGATTTCGCTATGGATGGAGCGGCCGTTGCGGCATCTGGTCGATGTGGTGGGGCGCTTCGCCGGCGGCGATTACCGGGTACGCTCGCGGCTAGCCGGCAACAGCGAGTTGGCCATTCTAGGCGACGCTTTGAATAGGATGGCGGCCGAATTGGCCGCTACCATCGCCGAGCTGGCGGAAAGCAAGGAGAATCTGGCGGTCACGCTGTTTTCGATCGGCGATGGGGTGATCGCCACCGATGCCCAAGGCCGGGTCAATTTCATGAACGACGTGGCCCAAACATTGACCGGCTGGCACTTGGCGGACGCCGCGGGCCTGCCGTTGGAGCGGGTGTTTCACATTATCAATGCCTACAGCCGCCAGCCGACCGAAGCGCCGGTCGCCAAAGTGCTGGCGACCGGCTGCATCATGGGCCTGGCCAACCATACCGTTCTGGTCGCGAAAGGCGGCGCCGAATACCAAATCGCCGATTCGGCGGCGCCGATTCGGCGCCAGAACGGCGAAATATGCGGCGTCGTGCTGGTGTTTCGCGATGTGACCGAGGAATACGCGCTGCGCGAATCGCTGCAACAGGAGCAGGCTCTGCTGCGCAGCTTGATCGATGCGGTGCCGGACCTGATTTTCTTCAAAGACCGCGACAGCGTCTATCTCGACTGCAACAAGGCGTTCGCGCGCTACGCCGGCAAAGCCGAAGCGGAACTGCTCGGCAAGACCGATTTCGATTGTTTCGACAACGAGACCGCCGCCGGTTTTCGCCAGCACGATATACAAATCTTGCAAACCGGCCGCTCCATCGGCCACGAAGAATGGATCACTTACCCGGACGGCGAACGGGTGTTGTTGGACACGGTGAAAACGCCGTTTTTCGGGGCGGACGGCCAAGCTTCGGGGGTGGTCGGTATCAGCCGGGACGTTACCGAACGCAAACGCTTCGAGCAGCGTTTGGCCGACAGCGAGGCGCGCTACCGGGCCTTGAGCGAGTTGTTGCCGCAAATGGTCTGGACGGCGACGGCCGATGGCGCGCTGGATTACACCAACGACTGGGTCATCGAGTATTTTGGTTGCGGCGCCGAACAACTGGCCGGCGCCGGATGGCAGAAATACGTGCATCCCGAGGATTTGCCGGCGGTATCGGCATGTTGGCGGCAAGCCGTGGAATCGGCCAGTGTCTACGAAGCGGAATTGCGTTTGCGCCACCATAGCGGCCGGTATTTCTACCATCTGGCCCGCGCCGTGCCGCACCGCGACAGCCAAGGCGCAATCGCGAAGTGGTACGGTTGCAGCACCGACATTTCCGAGCGCAAGAAAGCCGAGGAGCGGCTGGAGCTATCGGCCAGGGTATTTCAGGAAGCGCACGAAGCCATCATGATTACCGGCGTCGACGGCAACATCGTCGATGTCAATCCGGCTTTTTCTACGATGACCGGTTATTCCCGGGCAGAGGCCGTCGGCCAAAATCCGCGTATGTTGGGTTCCGGCCGCCATCCCCCGGAATTTTTCGCCGAGATGTGGCAAAGCGTGCGCGAACAGGGGTATTGGCGCGGCGAAATCTGGAACCGGAAAAAGAACGGCGAACTCCACGCCGGTCTGTTGAGTATTTCGACGCTACCGGGCAGTAACGGCGACATCCGCCATTACATCGGCCTGTTTTCCGATATCACCGAGAAAAAATTATCCGAAGAACAGATTTGGCGGCAGGCCAATTTCGATGCGTTGACCGGGTTACCGAACCGGCGCATGTTTCTCGACCGTCTGGCGCGGGAGATTAGAAAAGCGCATCGCAACGGCAGCGTGCTGGCGCTGTTGTTTCTGGATTTGGATCGGTTCAAGGAAATCAACGATATTCTGGGGCATATCCAAGGCGACAGCCTGCTGCAGATTGCCGCCGAGCGTCTGGCCGGTTGCGTGCGCGACACCGATACCGTCTCCCGCCTGGGCGGCGACGAATTCACCATTATCCTGCCCGATTTGGAAAACGGCGAAAGTGCGGAACGCGTCGCCCAGAACATTTTGCGCAAAATGGCCGAACCTTTTCCGCTGAACGGCGAATTGAACTACGTCACCGCCAGCATCGGCATCACGCTGTATCCCAACGATTCCCTGGATCAGGAGCAATTGATCAAAAACGCCGACCAAGCCATGTACGCCGCCAAGGAAAGAGGGCGAAACGGCTACAGCTTTTTCACGGCGTCTATGCAGCAAACCGCGCAATTCCGGCTGGCTATGGTGACCGATTTGCGCAGTGCGCTGGCCAATTGCCAGCTCGAGGTGTATTACCAGCCGATTGTCGAATTGCCGGACGGCGCGATCAGTAAAGCCGAAGCCTTGCTGCGTTGGCGGCACCCGCAACGTGGCATGGTCAGCCCGGCCCAGTTCATCCCGCTGGCGGAAGAAAGCGGCTTGATCCACGAGATCGGCGACTGGGTGTTCCGCCAAGCGGCGCAGCAGGCCAAATTGTTGCGCGAACGTTACCGGGCCGATTTTCAGATCAGCGTGAATAAATCGCCGGTGCAATTCCGGCCGCGTTCCGACGCCGATTTCGGCTGGCTCAATTACTTGAAGAGTTTGGAGTTGGACGGCGCAGCCGTGGTGGTCGAGATTACCGAAGGCCTGCTGCTGGATGCGCAAACACTGACCAAAGCCCGCTTGCTGGATTTTCGCGACGCCGGCGTGCAAGTGGCGATCGACGATTTCGGCACCGGTTATTCGTCGCTGTCCTACATCAAAAAATTCGATATCGATTACATCAAAATCGACCGCAGCTTTATCAATAACTTAAGTCCGCAATCCCAGGACGAGGCTTTGTGCGAAGCGATCATCGTCATGGCGCACAAGTTAGGCTTGAAAGTGGTGGCCGAAGGCGTGGAGACCGCACAGCAACGCGACTGGCTGATCGCGGCCGGTTGCGATTACGCGCAGGGATACCTGTTCAACGAACCGATGGCCGGGCCGCAATTGCTGGAACTGCTGGCCGGTTCTCGCCCGGCTTAGCGGAAAGGATCCCGGATGCCCCGATCTGGCCGGTGGCAGGCTCATGGCTGCCGCAGCAAGCGTTCGCATTGTACCGGTAACGGTGGCGCCGGTTGCGGCGCGCTTTTGGCGGGTGCCTTGGCTTCGTCGGAAAACCACCAGGCCAGGCTGGCGTCGCAACCGTCTCCGGCCGGCAGCGGTTCTTGCGCTTGGCACAGGCCGTTATGCGGCGGACATTTCAAGCGGACGTGGAAATGGTCGTCGTGCTTCCACCACGGCCGGATTTTGCGCAGCCAATCGGACGCGCCGGCCGATTTGCGGTTGCACAGCTCCTGTTTGATGCTGGGGTTGACGAATATCCGGTCCACTTCCGGCTGCCGGGCCGCGGCTTCCAATATTCTGGCGTGCGCTGCGGTCCATTGCCGGCGATCGACCGCATCGGCGCGGCTGTCGACCACGGAGGGTGCATTCCAGGTTTCCCGTTCCGCCTCGCTCAAGATGCGGGTTTCGGCCGGCTGCAGCAGCAAAAACCAGATGTCGACGTCCAGGCCGGTTTGATGGCTGCGGTGTCCGCTCGGTGTCGGGCCGCCGCGGGGTTGGCCGAGATCGCCGACCAGTAAGGAACCGAGGCGTTCCCGCTCGGCCGCCAGACCAAGCTGCTGGATGAAGCCGATCAACGCCGGGTGGCCGTAATAGCGTTTGCGCGACAGGCGCATGACCTGGTAACCGGGGCCTTGCAGCGGCAGCGTCGCCGCGCCGGCAATGCAGCCGCCGTTATAGGTACCGATGCTTTGCCCGCCGTCGGCATCGGTGCTGGGGCCGGAAACCGCCGCCCATGCGGCAGCGGCTGATCCGGCTTGGGCAGGGTAAATCGGGAAGAGCAGGCCAAGGCAAAACAACACGCGGCCAAAGCGGAAGCGGAGCAAAATTGGACGTTTCATGGGCGGTATCAATACGTGGGGAATATCGTTTTCGGCGCGGTGCGGCAGCAAAGCCCCGCTGAGGCGTTTCGTTACATGATAAATCGGCCGAGATCGCCTTTGCACGGCAGCGATGGTCCGATTGTGGTCGGGATTGCCGCGCTTCGCCAGGCGACAGGCCGCTCTGGCTCGGACGACAACATCAGGTAACGTAACGTGCAGCATTTTCTGCTCGGTTCAGGCACGTTTCCGGGCCGCCAAGGCGTGCTCGCCCAGGGCTTGCAGATTTTCCAAACCGCGGATTTCGCAACGCCCGCCGCGGGCAGTGTAATCGGTGCGGTAACTATCGATGAATTCCATCACGGTGTGGTCGATCAGTTCGGCGCCGCTTAAATCGAAGATCACGGTTTTTCCGTCGCCGAGTGTCGCCAATTGGCTTTTTAAGGCCAGAAAATTGGAAAACAATGCGGAGCCGTCGACCTTGACCGTCCATTGGTCGGCGCTGTCCGCCCGCAGATGGTAAGACAGGCTGAGCATTTGGGCCAGCGGTACGCCCCGGCCCAAATGCAGCAGTATTTTTGCGCCGATCCCGATCAGCACGCCGGACAGCAGATTGCCGGCCAGGATCGCGACGATCGTGATCAGGAACAAGGCCAATTGCTCCTTGCCCAGATCCATGCTTTTGGCGAACACCTTGGGCGAGGCCAAGCGGTAACCGGTGTAGACCAACAGCGCCGCCAGCGATGCCAACGGTATCGCCGCGATCCAATGCGGGAACAGCACGACGAATAGCAACAAAAAGCCGCCGTGAAAGAAATTGGCCCAACTGCTGCGGGCGCCGGCATCGATATTGGCCGAGCTTCTGACGATTTCGGCAATCATCGGCAAGCCGCCCAGCATGCCGGACACCGCGTTGCCGACGCCTATCGCCGTCAGCTCCCGGTTCAGGTCGGAATAGCGCCGGGCCGGGTCGAGTTTGTCGACCGCCGCCGCGCTGAGCAGGCTTTCCAGGCTGCCGATCAGGCAAATGGCGATAACGCTCTCCCAGAACGGCCAACTCGCCAGTTTGCCGAAATCGGGCAATTGCAGGCTGTCGGCCAGGCCGGCCGGAATCGCGACCAGAAAATTGGCTGCGAAATCGAGTCCGGACGGCAACACGAAAGCGTATTCCAGGTGCGGACGGTCAAGTCCGAACAGTTTGCCCATCAGTACGCCGATGCCGATCACGACGATGGGAGCCGGAATGCGGCGCAACAGCGGATGCCGCAGATAAGGCCAGGCCAGCAACGTAACGATGCCGGCCAGGCCGATCAATCCGGTCGTCGGTACGAAATAGGTTAAGGTCTGCGGTAATTGCGCTATCGCCGCCGGCAAGCCGTTGCCGTGTAGCTGCAACCCGGCGATCACCGGCAATTGCTTGACGATGATGATGATGCCGATTGCGGCGAGCATGCCGTGCGCTACCGAGGCCGGAAAGAAACCGGCCAGACGGCCGGCTTTGAAATAGCCCAATACAATTTGCAGCAGGCCGGCGACGACAATCGCAGCCAGCGTATAACGGTAACCGGCCCAGGCGTCGCCGTCGCCCAAGGCTTGCACCGCATTGAATATCACGACGATCAAGCCGGCCGCCGGCCCGGTTACGGTGAGTTGGGAGCCGTTGATGCGCGACACCAGCAGGCCGCCGACGATTGCGGAAATGATGCCCGACATCGGCGGAAAACCGGAGGCCGTGGCGATGCCGAGGCACAACGGCAGCGCAATCAGAAACACGGAGAAACCGGCATAAAGGTCGCCGAGCCGTTTTTCGCCACTGGAGCCGTGTCCGGAAAGATTTGCTGGGTTAGTTCGGTTTGGCATGAGTGCTCCGGAATAGAGGGTTGCGAGCCAGCCCCGCTGCGATACGGTCCGGCGGTTGCAACCGGTCGCACCTGCGCTGGGCGGATAGTGGCGGCATGATAACCGGTTTTCGCCGAAACCAAGCCGGCTTAGCCAATCCGATTTGCCGAGTACGGCCGCTGCCGTTGCGTCGGCGGCGGCGAAAAATAAAAAACGGGCTAAAACAGACCGTTCGGGTAAAATGCGCCCTCCATTTTAGGCCCGCGCGACTCGCGCTGCCGGCCGTTTCCACTCTCAATTTCCGCTGAATTTAACTTTTAATGAACATGCGCCTTATTGCCGGGATATTTTTTGTAATCGCCTGCTGGATTGCCGGGCCGTTGCAGGCTGCCGATTCCGCGAGTTCCAGTTTTATCGTGCTGAATTACCACGATATTTTGGAGGAGGAAGAAAGGGTCCCGCCGTTCGACCGGATGGCGGTGAATAAGGAGCATCTGAACGACCATTTTGCCTGGTTGAAAAGCAACGGCTACCGCGTCATTTCGATTCAGGATTTGCTCGACGCGATGCAAGGCAAAAAGCCGTTGCCGAACAAAGCCGTCATCCTGACCTTCGACGACGGCTACCAAAGTTTTTATACCCGGGCGATGCCGCTGCTGAAAAAGTACAAATACCCGGCCACGCTGGCCGTGGTCGGCAGTTGGCTGGAACAGCATAACCACGCGGGTACTAACAAGCCGTTGATGACGCCGGCGCAGATTCGCGAGGTTGCCGCCAGCGGCCTGGTCGAAATCGCCTCGCACAGCTTTAACGCTCACCACGGCATCGTCGCCAATCCGCAGGGCAACGAACAAAGCGCGATCACGACCCGGCTTTACAGCAGCGAATACGAGGAATACGAAAAAGACGAGGAGTACCGGAAGCGGATTTTTCAGGAACTGGAGAAAAGCTCCGAGCAATTGCTGCAAATGCTGGGCAAGCGGCCGCGGGTGATGGTCTGGCCTTACGGCGAATATAACGCGATTGCGTTGGAAGCGGCGAAAAACGCCGGCATGCCGTTGACGATGGGCCTTAACGACGGCGCCAACACACTGGCCGACGCGGCGGTGATGAAGCGCATGATCATGACCGACGACCCTACTGCCGAGCGCTTTGCCACCATCGTCACCAAATTGCGCACCGGCCGCGAGTTGCGGGTGGCCCATGTCGACATGGACTATATCTACGACGAAGACGAGGAGCAAACCGAGAAAAACCTGTCCGCCGTGGTGGAGAGGATCAAGGCCAGCGGCGCCAATACCGTCTATCTGCAAGCTTTTTCCGATCCGGATGGCGACGGCAACGCCGACAAGTTGTATTTTCCTAACCGACATCTGCCGATGCGGCGGGATTTGTTCAACTACGTTTCGCTGCGGCTGAGAAAGGGCGCCGATGTCAAAGTCTACGCCTGGATGCCGATGATGGCCTACAAAGCCGATGTACCGCTGAAATGGTACGTCAAAGAATGGCGCGACGGCGAGCCGCAGTTGTCCCGCCACGTCTACACCCGTTTGTCGCCGTTCAATCCGGAGGCCCGCCAGTTCGTCGGCGAGATCTACGAGGATCTGGCGAAATCTTGCGATTTCAACGGCATCCTGTTTCACGACGACGGTATCTTGTCGGACTTCGAGGACGTGTCGCCGCTGGCGATGGAATTTACCCACAAAGTCTGGGGCTTGCCGGCCGAATTCGACGCGATTCATTCGTCCAGCGAGTTGCGCCTGCGCTGGGCCCAGTATAAAACCGAGCTGATGGGGCAGTTCACCGACTATTTGACCAATAAAGTCCGCTTTTACCGGCCTTATATCAAAACCGCACGCAATTTCTATTCGCTGCCGCTATTGAAGCCCTACAGCGAAGAATGGTACGCGCAGTCCTTGCCGACATTCTTGAAACATTACGACTACGTGGCGGTGGAAGCGATGCCGTTTATGGAGGACGCGGAGAACCCCAAGCAATGGCTGGCCGAATTGGTCGAAAAAACCGCGCAAACTCCCGGAGCCCTGGACAAAATGGTATTCGAGTTACAGGCGGTAAACTGGAAAACCCAGCAGGATATTCCGATGCCGATATTTACCGAACAGTTCCAATTGCTGAAGAAACTCGGTGCCAAGCATATCGGCTATTACCCGGATAACGTGTTTCACGACCAACCCAAGCTGGCCGAGTTGAAGAAATACTTTCCGGTAGAAATCAAGGATTAAACCGGACATGGAACAGCTACTCTCGCAACCTTGGATGCAGCATTTAATCGACTTGTGGCTGATCGGCCGGGAGCGCTTGGAAGAGGTGCCCTGGTGGCAATTGAACGAGTGGCTGTCGCGCTTCGTGTTTTATTATCCGTTGCTGATGGCTTACGTCTGGATGCTGGGCGGCATCCTCTATTACATTCGCTGGGAACGTAACCGCGGCAACGTGTTGTCGGACTTGCCGGTGCTGGCGGAATATCCGCCGGTGTCGATACTGATCCCGTGTTACAACGAGGGCGAAAACGTTCGCGAAACCATCGAATATTTGTTGCACCAGCAATATCCGAACTACGAAATTATCGCCGTCAACGACGGCAGTAAAGACAACACGCTGGAAATCCTGCACGAACTGGCCGACCGACACAGCCAAATCCGCGTCGTCAATCTGGCCAGCAACCAAGGCAAGGCGGTCGGTTTGCGCACCGCGGCACTGTTGGCGAATAGCGAGATTCTGATCGGCATCGACGGCGACGCGTTGTTGGCGCCGAACGCAACGGCGTGGATCGTCAAACATTTTCTGGAAGATCCGCATGTCGGTGCCGTGACCGGCAATCCGCGCATCCGCAACCGTTCCACGTTGCTGGGCAAGATCCAGGTCGGCGAGTTTTCCGCCATCGTCGGCATGATCAAACGCGCCCAGCGCGCTTACGGTCACGTGTTCACGATATCCGGCGTCATTGCCGGTTTCCGTAAAACCGCTTTGCACGACGTGGGTTACTGGAGCCCGGATATGGTCACCGAGGACATCGATATCAGTTGGAAAATGCAACTGGCCGGGTGGGCGATCCGTTTCGAGCCGAATGCGCTGTGCTGGGTGTTGATGCCGGAAACGCTGAACGGCTTATGGAAACAACGTAGCCGCTGGGCGCAGGGCGGGGTCGAAGTGCTGTTACGCTATTTCCGGCCGCTGTTGCGTTGGCGCTCGCGCGGCTTGTGGCCGTTGTATCTGGAATGCTGCATCAGCCTGAGCTGGGCGTTTTTAGTGGTGGCGATGTTGGCCTCGGTGCCGCTGGAATGGTTCAGTAGCGAACCGCAGGAAGCGTTGGAAGATTTATCGCCGCACTGGACCAGCATGTTGCTGTGCGTGACCTGTTTGGTGCAGTTTGCGGTCAGTCTGACGATAGACTCGGTTTACGAAAAGAAAAGCGGCGGCTCGGCCCAGCATTATTATTGGATGATCTGGTATCCGATCGTGTACTGGTTGATCAACGTCGGCACTACCATCAACGGCTGCATCAAGGCTCTGCGCAAAAAACGCGGCCAGCGCGCGGTTTGGGTGACTTTGGACAGGGGCTTGCGGCAAAAATGAAAGAAATCATTATCAACCAACCGCATTTGCAAAGCTTTCAGCAGAAATGCGGTTCGGCGTTCATGGCGCTGGTCAGTTGGCTACTGTGGCTGTATTTTTTGTGGCCGTTGTTGACATTGGCCGGCTGGCTGATGGGGCTGAAAAGCCTATCGGACGAGATTCGCTGGTTCGGCGGTTACAAGACCTTACTGGAGTTATTGGCGTTGTACGGCGAGATCGTGCTGGCGATCGCTTTGTTATGGCTGGGCTGGACTTTGTTGCTGTCTTGGCGCCATGCCGTCGTCGCCCCGAAACGCACCGCGCCGGTCACCGACCAGCAACTGGCCGTAGCGTTTAAAGTCGACTTGGCCGGATTACGTCAAGCCCGGACCGGTAAAAAATTGACGGTTCATTTCGACGAACAAGCCGGGATCACCGCCATTCGCCACGACTGAAGCGGTTGCCATTTCGCAACTGCGTTTTTAGCGCGGTTGGTGTTAAACTGAATGGAGCGTACTTAAGGACTTAGGATTATGCAACTGGCGATTACGGTGTTGGGCGAGAAGTCCAACGGTTTTCTTGGGGAAATTTTGTCGGCGTTGAGCGCCTGCCAATGTAACGTGCTGGAGCTGCGTACCTCCAATTTGACCGAGCTTACCGCCGCCTATCTGCTGATAGACGGCAATTGGAACCATATCGCCAAGCTGGAAGGCATGCTGGATGCGATTAAAATTCGCCTGGAAATCCAGATGAGCTTCCTGCGGCCGAGCCAGGAACCGCAAGCGATCGAAGGTGTGCCGTATACGCTGGAAACCATCTCCGTCGACAAGAACGACATCCTGTTTGCCGTGACCTCCTTCCTATTGGACCGGGGCATCTGTATCGAGGAAGTCTCCGCCAGCCGTCACAGCGCGGCTTTTTTCAATACTTCGGTATTTTCCACCAAATTCATCCTGTTGGTGCCGCCAGCGGTGCGGATTCTGTCTTTGCGCGAAGAGTTTCTGGATTTTTGCGACAGCTTGAATATAGACGCCATTCTCGAACCTGTTAAAAGGTGATTTCATGACAGCCATAGCCATCGGCGATACCGTTCCCGATTTCGAAGTAGCCGCTACCGGCGGTAAAGCCGTCAAGCTCAGCGATTATCGCGGCAAAAAAGTCGTGCTTTATTTTTACCCCAAAGACAATACGCCGGGCTGCACCCAGGAAGGCCAAGCCTTCCGCGACAATATCGACCGATTCGCAGCGTTGAATGTCGTGGTGTTGGGGGTATCGCGCGACAGCGTCAAAGTCCATGAAGGCTTTAAATGCAAGCAAGCGTTTCCGTTCGATTTGCTATCCGACCAGGACGAAAACCTGTGCCGTTTATTCGATGTGATCAAAATGAAGAATATGTACGGCAAACAGGTGCAAGGGATCGAACGCAGCACGTTTCTGATCGACGAGAACGGCGTTCTCGCCAAAGAATGGCGTAAGGTGCAGGTCAAAGTCCACGTAGCTGAGGTGCTGGATTTTCTGCAAGCGCTCTGACCTCGGCTGCCGGGCCTTGCAGGCCCGAGCGCCGCGATTTTTTCCGCTACGGGCGGCGGTCGCAGCCGGCTTTTTTGCCTAACGCAGGTGCTGCCGGTTTTTTACTTTTCGATACTGCGGCCTTAAACCCTTCATTCCGCTCAGGATTGTGAAGTCCTGCTTATTTGGGCGATAATGCCCAGGCTAATTAATCATTTGGACGACGATTATGAACGAAATGCTGTCTTCGGGTATTGAATTAATGCTAATCGGCATGGGGATGGTTTACGCTTTTTTGGCTATGCTGGTGGTTGCGATCAATACCATGAGCAACCTGGTCCGGCGCTATTTTCCCGAAGTCCCGTCCAAATTTCCCGAGCAGCCGGTCGTCGCCGGTAACGATAAAGCGGTGGTTGCCGCGATAACCGCCGCAGTTCTGCAATACCGCAAAAAGCATAAAAACGGATAGTTACCCACAAGGTAAGGTCTGGTACGACCCAAAAAAGTCATTAGGAGAGTAAAGAGTGGAAAAGGTAAACAAGCCCCTGGGAATTACTGAGGTGGTATTACGCGACGCCCATCAGTCAATTCTGGCGACCAGGCTGCGTATCGAAGACATGTTGCCGATTTGCGGGCAACTCGACCAGATCGGTTATTGGTCTATCGAATCCTGGGGTGGCGCGACCTTCGACGCTTGCATTCGCTATTTGGGCGAGGACCCGTGGGAAAGATTGCGCTTGCTGAAGAAAGCCATGCCCAACACGCCGCAGCAAATGCTGTTCCGCGGCCAAAATATCCTGGGTTACCGCCATTACGCCGACGACGTGGTCGACAAATTCGTCGAGCGTTGCGTGGTCAACGGTATTGACGTATTCCGAATTTTCGATGCGATGAACGATATGCGCAATATCGAAAGAGCCATCAAGGCGGTGCTGAATACCGATGCCCATGCCCAAGGTACCATTTCGTACACTACCAGCCCGGTACATACCACCAAGAAGTGGGTGGAGCAGGGCAAGCTGATTGAGGACCTGGGTGCGCATTCGATCTGCATCAAAGACATGGCCGGCTTGCTGACCCCTTACGACGCCTACGATCTGATCGGTAAATTGAAGAAGGCTGTCGCGATTCCGGTCCATCTGCATTGCCATGCCACCACCGGCTTGAGCGTTGCTACTTGTATCAAAGCCATCGAAGCCGGCGTCGATAATATCGATACCGCGATCTCTTCGTTGAGTATGACTTACGGCCACACCCCGACCGAAACCATCGTCGCGGCATTGGCCGGCCAAAAGCGCGATACCGGTCTGGATTTGGCCAGACTGGAGAAAGTCGCCGCTTATTTTCGCGAGGTGCGGAAGAAATATGCGCAGTTCGAAGGTAGCTTGAAAGGCGTGGATAGCCGGATCTTGGTATCGCAAGTACCGGGCGGAATGCTGACCAATATGGAAAGCCAATTGAAGGAGCAGGGTGCGGCCGACCGTTTCGACGCGGTACTGCAGGAAATTCCATTGGTGCGCAAAGACTTGGGCTACATCCCGCTGGTGACGCCGACGTCGCAAATTGTCGGTACCCAGGCGGTATTGAATGTTTTGGCCGGCGAGCGTTACAAAACGATCAGCAAAGAGACTGCCGGCGTGCTGCGCGGCGAGTACGGCGCAACTCCGGCACCTGTCGATAAAGAATTACAGGCGCGAGTATTGAACGGTGCCGAGCCTATCAGTTGCCGTCCGGCGGATTTGTTGGAGCCGGAAATGAGCAAATTGGTGGCCGAAGTCCAGGCCAAAGCCCAGGCCGACGGCGTCAAGCTGGCCGATAACGTTGAAGAAGACGCGCTGATCGACGGGCTGTTCGCGCAAGTGGGTTGGAAATTCATCCAAAACCGGGGCAATCCTGCCTCATTCGAGCCGGCACCGGGTCTGGAACCCGCCCCCGTTTCGGTACCGGCTGCCGTTAAAACCGCGGTCGAGGCCGAAACCTACACCGTGAATGTGGACGGCAAAAATTACCACGTCGCAATCGCGCCGGGCAACGGCGAAATAGTGGTGGAACCGTCCTCGGCATCGGAAAACGGTCCGATGCTGGCTTCGACAGCCCCCATCGTCAGCGGCAGCGGCGTGGTCGAATCGCCATTGGCCGGCGTAGTATTGAAAGTGAACGTCAACGTCGGTTCCCATCTTTCCGAAGGCGACGTCGTGTTAATCATGGAAGCGATGAAAATGGAAACCGAGATTCGGGCCAAAGTCGCCGGTATCGTCAGCGCGGTCAACGTGCGCCAAGGCGATTCAGTTGCGGTAGGCGACGTTCTGGTCACGTTGTAACCGCCTCATAGTTGGTTTGCTCCGGTTGCCCCAGCGCGGTAGCCGGATAGCCAAACTAAACTCGACCGCATGCCTTAGCCTTGTTGCCAGCCAACCCAATCGAATAAATCAAGCCATGGAAAATCTCAGACTATTGTGGGAAAGCACCGGTATTTACAACATTACCCAGCCGCAAATCATCATGATGGCGGTCGGGTTTGTGTTGTTGTATCTGGCGATCAGAAAAGGCTTCGAGCCGCTATTGTTGTTGCCTATCGGTTTCGGCGCCGTACTGAGCAATATTCCGGTTGCCGGGATGATAGACGAAGGCGGCATCCTTTATTACATGTATGGCGGCATCAAGGCCGGCGTATTTCCGTTGTTGATTTTCATGGGCGTCGGGGCGATGACCGATTTCGGGCCTATGCTGGCCAATCCGAAAACGCTGTTTCTCGGTGCAGCCGCCCAATTCGGCATCTTCGCCACGCTGTTCGGCGCGCTGGCCTTGAATGCCGTGCCGGGCATGGCGTTCAGCTTGAAAGAAGCGGCGGCGATTGCGATCATCGGCGGTGCCGACGGCCCGACCGCGATTTACGTCGCCTCCAAGCTGGCGCCCGAATTATTGGGTGCCATTGCCGTCGCTGCGTATTCTTATATGGCGCTGGTGCCACTGATCCAGCCACCGATCATGCGGGCGTTGACCAGCGAGGACGAGCGTCGCATTGAGATGCAGCAACTGCGGACAGTCGGCAAGGCCGAGAAAGTGGTATTTCCGTTGATGCTGTTGATGTTGACTGCGTTATTATTGCCATCGGCGGCGCCGCTGGTCGGTATGTTTTGCCTGGGTAACTTGATGAATGCGACCGGGGTGGTGGATCGTTTAAGCAAGACCGCGCAGAACGAGTTGATCAACATCGTCACCATATTTCTCGGGTTGTCGGTCGGATCCAAACTTAGCGCCGAGGCGTTTTTGAAAGTGCAAACCTTGGGTATTCTCGGCCTTGGTGCGGTCGCATTCGCCATCGGTACTGCCAGCGGCGTCATCATGGCTAAAATCATGAACCGGTTCAGCTCGACGCCGATCAACCCGTTAATCGGTGCGGCGGGGGTTTCCGCGGTACCGATGGCGGCTCGCGTCGCCAACAAAATCGGTCTGGAAAGCAATCCGCACAACTTCCTGTTGATGCACGCGATGGGACCGAACGTAGCCGGCGTGATCGGCTCGGCGGTAGCGGCAGGGGTGTTGTTGAGTTTGGTGCATTAGCGCCAAAACTCTGTATGAGTGCTCAGTCAGCCAAGGACCAGCCGATTAAGGTACTTTGGCTCACATCAAGTTATCCTCGCAGTAAAGACGACAGTGCATCGGTTTTCCTGCGCTATTTAGCCGAAGCATTGGTAAAACAAAAAATTAATCTGCAGATCCTTTCTCCGGATCATCCGGATGTTCAAACAACTACGCAGCCCAACGGTATAGTCCTTCACCATTTTCGCTATTTTTGGCCGCGTAAACGGCAAATGTTAGCCTACGGTTCCGGGATTTTACCCAACTTGCATGCCGCGCCATGGTTGCTATTTCAGATCCCTTTTTTCATTCTATCCATGTTTATTACTGCGGCGTGGATTATGCTGGTTCAGCAGCCATCATTGATACACGCTCACTGGATTTTTCCGCAGGGCACGGTGGCTGTAGTGTTAGGCAAATTGTTCAAAACTCCCGTGATTGTTACCGCTCATGGAGGGGATGCATTTGCGCTAAAGGGAAGTCTGCTTGGAAGCATCAAACGTTGGACAATCAAAAATTGCGAGGTGTGGACCAGCAATACAAAGGCGACAGCCGCTGCCGTTGGGTCCGATTTGCCAAAATCGCATATCATTCCGATGGGTATCGACTGCAAAAAGTTTGCCGCCGGTAACGGCAACGCGTTGCTTAATGGGCGGGATTCGCAAAAGCTAATATTATTGTTCGTCGGGCGTTTGGTTGAAAAAAAAGGTGTGGTGGATTTATTAAAAGCCTACGCCTTGCTTTCAGAGATATTACGGGAACAAACCGAGTTATGGATTATTGGCGATGGAACTGAACGTAAAAAACTCGAAACTTTGGCAATGGGCATTCAAACTGCAAATCCGATCCGTTTTTGGGGACGTATACCAAACCAGCAATTACCTGAATATTACGCTGCTGCCGATATTTTCATCGCTCCATCCATTACCGATAAGCAAGGTGACACTGAAGGTCAAGGAGTAATGCTCTTGGAAGCGATGGCAAGCCGCTTACCGATAATTACAACTAATGTGGGCGGAATTAGCTCTGTCATAGCTCATGGAGAAACTGGACTCCTGATAAATCCAGGAAAACCTAGTGAAATTGTCGCCGCCATTGAACAACTACTTAACGATAAGAAATTACGAGAGACCTTGGGCAAAAAGGCATTCAAAGCCGCACAAGATTATGACTGGCTAACAATATCTGATAAATTCATTAATTTATACGGAGAGTCAAATTCGGTACGAGACAAATGAGTTTTGAAGTTAAAGAAAGTATCGAAGCTGAGATAGCTTGCGTAATAGTTACATACAATCCAGATAGGAATATATTTTATTCCATGATTTTACAATTGTTGAAGTCGGCTGTATCAATTTATATTATTGACAATTGGCATTCCAATGATTCGACTAGTTATGTAAGGGAGTTGTCTAAGCGGTATTCTGATAAGATTAAATTGATTTGTTTGGAAAAAAACTATGGTATTGCGAAAGCGTTAAATATCGGCGTCAATCAAGCGATGGAGGATAATCATAAATATGCGCTTTTGTTAGATCAAGATAGTATTCCTCAGGATGGTTTGCTTGAGGAAGTGTTAGACGCAGCAAATATGCTTTCGAAGATTGAGCCGCAAACGGTTGCGATCGGTCCACGCTTGTATGACCCGAGATCAAATAGTTATGTCAAGTTTGCCTCGCTTAAATGGGGTGTTTGGAAAAAAGTTGGGTGTGGAAGTAACGGCGAAAATCTCATTAAATGTGAATTTCTTAATTCGTCAGGCAGTCTTATTTTTTTGAGGCACTGGGAAGCTGTAGGTCCTTTTCGCGAAGATTTTTTTATAGATCACGTGGAAACAGACTGGTATATGAGAGCCAGATATTTAGGTCTTAAATGCTATGGGTTGTGTAGTAAGCGTCATCTTATACACTATATGGGAGACAGTGTGTGTCGTTATTGGTTATTCGGCTGGATGTACATGCCGCGTAGATCCCCGGAACGCCACTATACGATAGTACGGAACGCGATTCGACTATCTAAATCAAAATATACGCCCATTTTATGGGGGGTTAATGCGGCATTAAAGATTATATTTACTTTTTTTTATTTTTCGACTTTTGATAGAGATAGGAGAAATCAAAGATGTAGTATTATAAATGGGATTCGTGATGGACTTTTGTCTGGGGATTGATGGTTGGAGTTTGGTGTCTATACAGGTTTTTATGTTATAAAAACTTAAAATCTTACCTGATTACCCATAACAGGTTGGTGAAAAACCATGTTCTGGTCACTAATTCAGATGGATCGGGCCTTTATTTAGTATAAAGATCAGCCTGTCGACACTAAATATAGACTCTATTGGTTGTAAAAAAGAGTTTTTCACCAACCTGATAAGCCCCAGCCAATTTGAGCAAGCGGCCCGGCATAGGCGGCGTATTCGCCGCAGCGATGAGGAACCGGGGCATGATGGTTTTCAGATCGAATCTGTGGTTAAAGCGATAACAAAACTCGGCCAGATAGCGAGGCAAATGGTTGGAGTTGATGGCATGGTAAGCGCCGTTGATTGAGCGCTTCACATTGCCGATCATGGTGTTGACCCAGGCGAATTCTTCTTTAGTCACGCTGTTCGGGCCACCGCCGGTAACGATGCTGTAATGGTGACAGCCGTGATCGAGCACGGCGGAAAAACAGGCTAGACCGTCGGAATACGCCAGGCTACCCGGCTCAAGATGTTTGCCGGCCCAGCGTTTGATTTCGCTGTTGCGGAAGCCTTTGACGACATTCAAATTCATCGCGATGGGATGGTGTTCCTTGTTTAGCGCCACTGCCGCGACAAATGGTGTCTTGTTTTGGGAGCCTCGACCGCGTTTTCCACCCCGATGCTCGCCGCCCCAATAGACGTCATCGAGTTGAATGATGCCGGTCAGCGGTGTACGTTCATCCCGCTCTTGCATGGCCTGCATGATCTTGCGCTTGAGACCCCAGGCGCTGTTGTAGGACACACCAATTTGCCGCTTCAAGGCCAAGGCGGACAAACAGGTTTTGGCTTGCGTCAGTAAATGGATAGCCAGAAACCACACCGTAAGCGGTAGCTTAGTTTGTTCGAACAACGTCCCGCTGATCAACGATGTTTGGCGGCGGCAGGTCGTGCATTGATACAAGTGGCGGGTCTTGATCACGCTATAACGGCGACCACCGCAGCCAGGGCATTGAAAGCCGGACGGCCAGCGAGCCTGAACAGCGCTTCGGCGCACTGGATTTCGCTTCATGAAGTCCGTCAAACTGAAGCCTTTTTGAAATTGGATCGGATTCTTTTTCATGGCACGGTAATCCCCCCTGAAAAAAGCATCCTGTAAAAGTAGAATTTTCTCGTAACAGACGGAGGAAGTTTTACATGAAGACCTCAAGATTTAGAGGCAGCCAGATTCTGGGGATTTTGAAACAAGCCGAAGCCGGTGCACCGGTGCCGGAGATCTGCCGTGAACACGGCATTAGTTCAGCTACGTTTTACAAATGGCGTTCCAAATATGGCGGTATGGATGCGTCCTTGATGGTTCGCCTGAAAGAACTGGAAGACGAAAACCGGCGGCTGAAGAAAATGTATGCCGAAGAACGGCTGAAAGCCGAAATCATCAAGGAGGCGCTGGAAAAAAAGGCCTAACGCCATCTTGCCGACGCGAGATGCCGCAGAACCTGCTCCAGGCCAAGCGGGCCAGTGTACGACTGGTCTGTCTGGCCTTAGGCATCAGCCCAAGCGGTTATCGCTATCAGTCAAAGCTCTCGACCGAAAACGCCGAAATTGCCGACTGGCTGCGACGCCTGACCGCCACGCACCGTACCTGGGGATTTGGATTATGTTTTTTATATTTGCGCAACGTAAAGGCTTTTGCTGGAATCGCAAACGGGTCTATCGGATTTACCGGGAACTGGAGCTCAACCTGCGCATCAAGCCCAAGAAGCGCTTGGTACGGGAAACCCCGCAACCCTTGACGGTCCCGGATCACATCCATGCCGTGTGGTCGATGGATTTCATGCATGATCAACTGGCTGACGGAAGGGCTTTCCGTTTGCTCAACGTCATCGATGACTTTAATCGGGAAGGCTTAGGGATTGAAGCGGATTTCTCCTTACCGGCTCTGCGGGTCACCCGAACCTTGGATCGCATCATCGAGTATCCATAGGGCATAAATGGCGGGGAAAACCCGGTGTCATTCGCTGTGATAATGGACCGGAATACATCAGCGAAACGTTAAAATCTTGGGCTGAACGACACGGTGTTCGGATCGACTATTCCAACCGGGGAACCCTCAACAGAATGCCTATGTGGAGCGCTATAACCGAACCGTGCGCTACGAAAGGATCGCCCAATACCTATTTGAATCGATCCGGCAGGTTCAAGATTTTGCTGAACGCTGGTTATGGACCTACAATCATGAACGCCCTAACATGGCCATCGGCGGTATAACACCCAAACAAAAATTGGCTCTTGCCGCTTAACCTCTACTTTTAGGATCAACTAAAAATGGGGGGATTACCGCACGATCTCCTGTCAATTCATGGCTTTCATTGGACTAGTCACTTACTCGTAAGTTGCTGAGAGTCGTGGGTAATCAGGAAATCTTATTAATATTAGTGCGTGGCGGATGTTTATCCAGAGAGTGCATAGTGTTAATAATATAAGATTTTTAACTAATGGTTTTTTTATATATTTAATAATCTCTGGATGGTCGCCAACAGCTTTGTTCCAGATTGATTTAGTCTTGTTATTGCTTTTTTTGGCTAAACACTGTGCGCGCTTTGCTCTGATGACAAGTAATGAGTTGATATAGCTTGATAAATAGATGCGGTCTAAAAATTTCAAGAAGTTCTTATAATGCGCGTTATTTTTAATAATCAACAGCATTAAGATATATTCAATATCGCGAGAGCGAAATAAGTTTTCTTTTGTATTACGATATGTTTCTGAGTTGGCGTGCACGCGGAAATATATATACGCTTTGTTGCTGTAAGCAAGTCCCTCATTGAGAGTTGTCCGTGCGTAAAATTCGTAGTCAAGCAGTTGGGTTAAATTCGGGTTGAATCCACCGTACTTGTCGATGATTGTTTTTTTAATTAAAAAGCAAGATGGTTCGCCAAGGAAGTTGCCTAATAAGTACTTGGTAAAAAAATCAGACACACGTGTTTGTGGTATTTTTTCAAAATTGTTGGTGAAGATTTTGTTTATAAGTTCAATATGCTTATACGATATTATTTTTCTCAGTGGCGGGTTATCAAAAAATAAGTAACTTTTATTTCCACAGATTATTTGTGAGTCTGTTTTTTTTGCGGTATTGAATAATTCCTCTATACATTTTTTATCTAAAATATCGTCTTGAAAAACAAACTTTATCCAATCTCCATTTGCAAGAGAGATGCATTTTTCACAGTTTGCGTGAAGCCCAATATTTGAATCATTTTTGTGTTTAATGGTTTTATAAATATCACTATTGAATTTATTTATAATAATGCTACTGTTGTCGGTAGAGTTGTCGTCGACAATGATTATCTCAATATTAGTATAGCTCTGTCTTGAAATTGAATCTAATGTTTCCTGGAGGAACTTTGCTCCGTTATACACGGGAATGCATATGGAAATAATTGGCTGTATAAGCATGGTTATGGTGGTCTATTTCTAATCTTTAGTAGTATTTTATAGCTTTGAAAACAGATGTAAGCGACTAGCAAAAAGTTAACGTGTATTGTGAGCCAAACCCATGACCAATTTCGTCAATGGCTTGCTCAAGTTCGTCCGGCGTAAATGTTTTGAAAGGTAGCCATTCATATTTCATCTTATGCCAGAGCAATTCAATCCGATTCAGTTCGGGACTGTAGGGCGGCAGGAAATAAAATCGCATGCCTTTTTCTTCTAATAAATCCCAATGGGGCTTCAGTTTCTTGGCGGTATGAATCGACGCATTATCCAGTATCACCACCAAGGGTTTGCTGATACGTTCGATCAAAGCCATCAGAAAACCAAAGAACCAGAGTCCATTTACGCTATGCCATAGTTTAGCCAGCATTAAGCTGCCCGATGACAGCATAGCTCCAATCACATTCATGCGTTGAGCTCGCTTTGCGGTGACGGTATGTACCTCGCCACTTTTCGTCCAAGCTGAGCGATTCGGCGGTTGTGGTGCAAACCCGGCTTCATCCACATAGGCCAGTTCAATTTCGCCTGCTTCGGCTTGCTTGATCAGCTCTGCGATGTCTCGCTGTGCTTGCTCAAAGCGCTCGGGATCGCGCTTTTTTTAAACTGTATCGGGTGCGCTTCCACACGTAGCCCATGCGTTTTAGCTCATTGCGCAAGGTGCTAGCGCTAATCGCTACTCCGCATTCCGTCGTTAGACGACTGACCAATACCCGGCAGGTCAGAGGTTCCGCACCAATCCATTCTTTCAATTGGCTTCGATGCGCGTCTGTCAACTTACTCGGCGCACCACTGCGCGGCTGATCCGGCAAACTGTTCAGTCCTGTTTTCCACCACTTCCGGCGCCGCTCGCGAATCGCTTCCGGCTTCACGCCTTGACGCTCTGCAATAGCGACAACGGTTTGCCCCTCCGATAACATCAAAATGGTTTGTGCGCGCTCCCGCTCTCGCCAATCTCTGCCTTTCTTAACGATTTGCTGTAGTTGCTCTCGTTCACCTTCGCTTAATTCTATGGGTTCTGCCCGCATTCCCTCGCTACCGCCATCGTTTCTGAAATCTCGCTATTTTACTGCATGGCGATTTGTTGTTAAGCGCTTATTGTTACATAAATCGTATGTTAATAAATACATTATAATCTGTAAAAACTCACATAAGTTTGTAAGAGGTTGGAGATGATTGTGGTGTTTAAAAGCAATCAATTAATAATAAATTAGCTTTAAATTATTCAAAACTTATTAAATACCCTTAATATTCTATCGGTTATGCTGTATACGCTACTTAAGAAAGTATATTTAGGTGGGGTTTGTGAAAAATTCCTAACTGATTTTTTGTGACCTAACTTGTTTTGAATTGATAATAAATATTTGTCCGCACAATTAGTGATTGAATATTTTTCAAGCACTTCTTTTTGCGCGTTTTTTATTATTTCATTTGCTTTTTCTTGGTTGTTGAATAGGTTGGCTATTGCAAAAAACCATGATTCTGGGTTGTTTTGTGCTAATAATCCATTTTTTTTATCAATAATGCATGAGTTATATGGGGCAATATCGCTATAAACGCCTGGGATTCCTGCTGCGGAATATTCAAGCCATTTAATATTGCTTTTGCATTGATTGAATTTGTTATTTATTAGGGGGGTTAGTGCTATATTTATATTCAGACTTTTTAATTGCGCGGCATAAGTGTTATAGTTTGGTTCAAATTTGACAATGCTAACTGATTTGTGTCTAATAAAATCCTTGATAGTATCTCCAAAAAAAATAATACGAACTTGGTCATTATATGATTTTAGTATCTCTAAAATGGGTTCTCTAATAATAGTCCAATCATTTTGATGGGTAGATGTTCCAGATATTAATATGTTGAACTTATCGCCGCGTGGCCTAGCAGTGTTAAAAAATAAATTGTAATTTACGAGATTTTGATTTACAAGTATTGGGCGATTCGTGTGCGGGGTTAGCTCATTTTTTAATGATATTGTTGAAACAGTGACCAAGTCAACTTCTTTTATAACCCATTTGATATAAGGTGAAATCTTTTTATAATAAAAGAATCGTTCGTGACTTGGTTGAACATCAAGAAGTAAGTCGTCGATGTCGTATATGATGGGAATATCTAGCTTTAATAAAATTGATAATATTTCAGATGTTTTTTTGCTTGGAAATTCTCTTTGAATAACAATTAGGTCAGCATTTTTTGTCGTGTTGATGTCAAATATTTTATTTAAGCAGTCTCTTTCAGTGTTCCAAATTATTTTCCAATTACAAGCCAACATTGGTTGTAAAAGTCTAATAACAGAGCATGCGTGAGTGGTGGTGTTTTTTGAATAAACTGCAACTATTGGATTTTTTTTTAATTGAATTTCTTTTTTCACGCTACGTTGTTGAGTCTCTTGTAAGAAATTATAAATTAGATGTCAATAAAATATTTATGCTACTTTTTCAATATATTTTGGTGCTAACGTAATGCTGTGACATTTATGCTAATCGTTTAAATTTGGGGTGCCGTAATTTTTGGCGGAATATTTATCGGATATGGCTTCAAAAATAATCCACAAATTAATGTCGCAGATGTTTTTTTTCTTCCTCGTTCGATATCTTATCTAGAAATTACTAGGCTTGAAAAAAGAGCTACTGAAAGTGATTCTCTTAATTCGTCGTCCCTGAAAAAGCCGAAATTGTTCAGAGACGACCGCTCTCATGCGAACGATAAAAAATGCTCGACTGATGAAGTCATCCCAAGTCGTGACAGTAGCGCCCAAAAACGAGACCAAAAAATCCTCAACCGCCTGAGGATCAAACGGATGTTATGGCCGGCACCGCACAGGATGGCATGCAACGCATCGCCCAGTTCGCCTTTCAGGTAGTTGCGCCCCAATAATCCGTCGTTCTTTAGGTGGCCGATGATCGGTTCGATAGCGTTGCGACGTTTGAGTGCGCGTTTGAGTCGTCGTGTATCCACGCCGCGTTTTTGCCGGGCTTTGTAAATCGTGACCCCGGGCAGCTCGACGCCACGATAACCCAAGTCGACAAACGCTTCTTTGGCGCGCGTACCGCTCAGTATTTCTGCCTGTTCCAGACAGGATTCCAGGGTGTGTCCATCATAGGGATTACCAGGAAAGCTACGAGCGCCCAGTACGAAATTGCTTTTATTGGTAACCGTGATACCCACTTTGACGCCGAATTCATATTTCTTGTGGACTTTGCCTTTGGCAATGCATTCCACTTCCGGGGCGTGAAAACTGTACAGTTTGTTTTTATCCTGGGGTTGCTGATTCAGAATCCGTTGGGTCTTCTCCAGGGTCTCTTTGAACGCACCTTTGACGGCGTCGGATTGATTGTCCAATTGACGTTCAATATCTCGATACACTCGGCCGACCAAAGTCTTTAACTGCTTGAGCATTTTGCGTTTGCGCTTCATTTGCTTGGCATGACTGTACCGGTTCGCCATTAGCAGCAAATACGGAGCTTTACGGTTGTAGTTCTGCCGTAGCGAAATCTCATGCTGCTCAGCCAAGCGGACCAGGTGCTGGCGACAGCGTTCGTACAACTTCCCATCGGTCGGATACGTGATGGCTTTCTCTTGCACCGTGCTATCGACCGTCACCGATTCAAAATCCTGCTTGTTCACGGTCTTGCTATCTACGCCAGCCTGAATCGTCACCGATAACATCCATTCACAACCGGCTTCGCCAATCCGTTTCCGCCAATAGGTCAGTGATGTGGGGTGGCAAGGCATCTGGTGTTGGAAATACGCTTCGCCGCAAAAGTATTGCCAGTACGGATTTTCCAGCCATTGCGCGACCACCGCTTCATCGGAGCGTGCGAAGGCATGTTTGAGGTAATGAAGTCCCGCTATCAGTCGCGTGGGCAAGGCAGGCGCACCTTGATTCTCGGTAAAGAACTCGCCAAAGGCATCATCCAGGACTTTCCAATCGATCAGATTAGCCAGTTGGTAAAGCTCGTGTTTTGGGTTTAACAGGTCGGCTAGCGGTGTGTTGAATAGATCGATTTGACCACTCGTTTCTTGGGATTTTGGCTTCATTTTGAATAAAAATTTGCAAGAAATTAATAGCTATTTTACCCCTTTCTTGCAATTATTGCCCGCTTCTTAATTAGATTACTTATTTTATTTCAATGTGTTAGTGGAAATTTTAGGGCTTTTCAGGGGCAACTAATTATTTAAATGTGTATATTGAGTTGTTAATTAGCTCCTTCGATATTTTTTTTGCGACAATCAAAAGGTGTATAGGGGGGATTATTTCTAAGGCTATGATTTGAAGGTTCATATAATCCACAAGTTTGGCTATTAGCTCTGTGTCAAATACATGATGGTGGAAACAGCGGTTCTCAAAATTTTGCAGGGAGCGAGACTTAAAAGAGTCGAAATCGCCGGCGGCATGGTCAAGCTCTAAGTCATGAAGCGCAAGGATTTCAGGCATATGCGTGAGATCATCTTCTCTGATGTTGGTGATGAAATCAGATATAAGATGCTCCATCGTTGTTATTGGTCGCCGATGATCAAAAGTGTGATCTTTGCGTGGAAGAAAGATAATCAGTAATCCGTTTTCCTTTAGTAGTCTAGTCCATTCTGATAGGGCCAGTATAGGGTTTGCACAATGTTCGAGTACATGTGATGACAATATAAAATCATAAGAGTCTGATTCAATGACGTCTAAATCAGTTGCCTCGGAAAAAAATTGTCGGCCAGGTGCTTTTTTAAGGTTAAAGAAAAATGTTTGTCCATCTTTAATATTTCCTTCCCAGATAGTTTTGCTTCTAAAATTACAATTATCAATTCTGTCAGCAATTTGATAAACAGGAAAAATCCCATTTTTCATAAAAACAGCGCTTGGTCCTCCAATTTCAAAGCCGATTTTTTCTTTCAGAAAATATTTTAAGTGCGAAAAAGATTTTGCCTGATGCGGGTTTCTTCTAATAATATAAAAAAATATAAATTTTATTAGTTCCGATGGTCCTTTTTTATATAAAATAGCAACTGCTTTTTTTATCATGTAGTTATATGGTTTAGTAAATTCTGAAAAATGCATTTAATTCTTGTTGCTAAATATGTCAACAGAGAATTGTAATTACAATATGATATATTGCTCCAGCACTTAATGAGCTTCAGTTTGTTACTTAATGAAAGTTTTGATAGTAAGTCATAATCTATAATTATTCTTCCAGAGTCTTTCCAGAGTCTTTCATGGAAAAAAGGCACGTAGTTCATGGATGCTAAGTAGTCGGGGATAAGAAATGTTTCTTTTTTCATTGACAAGGTTAATCTATTTGAGCAGTTTTCTATTGATTGTTCGGTTATTATATTTTTGCGAACGTTAATCAAATTGTTTTTTATTAAGTCTTTGTTGTTTATGTAATCAACCAAAGAGTTAATTATTTCTGATGTTGAATTAGATCGTAGTAAGTCAGCATATGAAGAGCCTGCTAGTAGATTTAGTCCGAATGAGGGGATATTTAGCATAATGGATTCAACAAATGCAGTGCCGTTTCCTTGTGGGAAGCTATCAATATAGCAATCTGACTCAGAAAGTAGTTCAATAAATTTCTTGTGATGCTGCAAGCCTAAAAATTCGACGTTATCTAAATTTTCAGCTTTTAATTCTTTCCAGTAGTACTCTCGGCCAGTGGGGCCGCAAAGTGAAAACTTAACTTTGTCGCGTAGAAAATCATTTTCGTAAACCTGGTTTATAAAGTCTGGTACGCTATAACTTCCCCAAGGCTTAAACTTATTGCTATTTCCTGCCATGAAAATATGGACTTTCTTGTTATTTTTATGGCTATTATTAATGATATTTATTTCTGGTGCCGGAATTCCTACATAACTTTGTTTATGTTTGATTTCACGCATTTCACCCAACATCCAACCATATTTGCTGATTTCAAATATTCTTTCTGCTGCACCATACCCAAAGCTAAACATGTGATCTGCGTGGTTATACATAAATAGCTTTACATCCAGCTTTGCCAAAAGTATTCCTGCTATTGTGCTAAGAATATCGTCTGGGTGGATGTGCAATATAACGCTCTTAAATTTTAGCCCAATATCCAATATTTTTGAAATTGTGGCTAACCCGGTTGGCTGTTTAACTCCATTAAAAAGTTTTACATTCGTTGGTAGCTCATTTATAACATCAATAGGTAACGGATCAAGACTGGCTATCCCATCCCCTGTTCCAGCATTTAAAAATCTTTCAACTACTCGTGTATGCCCGCCAGAAGCATAGCCAGTCGTCACCAGGTGAAGAATATCATAATCAGCTTGATGCCTACGATTTATCAGTAATTCGGAAAAATATTCGCTTAGTTGAAATTCGAATTCGTTATCAGATAATATTCCAATATAATTAGCCGAAAGAGTTTTGCCATAACTATTCGCAACTAATAATGCAGTCTCAATATCTGTTTTAGCCAAATCTAATGAAAGAGCTCTTAAATTATCAACAATATTTTTTGCTAACCCAGCTATATTCATAGATCAAGTTTATCTGGCAGAAGCATTATTGCAATATAGGGCCATTATCCCATTTCCAACGATCGAAAACGTATAGGTGCCTAGAAAAGCATAAATTGCACCTTGAATCCCATGTGCGGGTATTAGCCAGAAATTAGCGATTAAGTTGATTAGTCCTACAAGTACTGTTAGTCCGGCTGCTTGCCAGAAGTATCCTCGACCAATCCATTGCGGTGCCATAACAGTCGAAAATGTCATGCCAATCACGCCGAGTGACATCCACTGAAAGGCAGTTACAGCCGGTTGAAACGATTCTCCAGCCAACAAGGTAATTCCCCAAGGCGCGCAATACGCCGCAAACACGCTTAATATAGTCATAAGTGAAGTGGTTTGAATGAGTACTCGCTTATTGTTTGGCCAAGCCCCATTTGGACCCAGACTAGTGACTTCACCAAAAATGACCATACTGGCAGCTTGCGGAATGATCATCAATACTCCGAGCAGTTGTGTGGCTAATTGGAAATAGCCTGTTTGTTCTGGGCCATGGTATTGATTTAAAATCAAGATATTCGCCGATGTAAAAAGAAAGGAGCCTATGGTATTGAGATGCAGCTTTGCTCCTCCGATTAATAGTTCTTTGAGTTCGCTTTTTTCAGGACGACAAGTAAGTCCTTTTTCGCGCGCGAAGGTAAACAGGAATCCCATGCTGCCGGTCGCAACAATTATTTGTCCCAATAACCCAGCTTCCAAAACGCCAGTAACCCCTAATCCCAACCCGCCAACCAAGGCGTAGACGGCTATGATTGACACGCTGCGACCGATTACTTGCCAACGGTTGTAGGTGCTTAATTGCTCTAGCCCCATCAGTAACGAACTGGCGTAGTATTCCCAGAGCATGAAAGGTAGACCCAAAAAACACACGGCCAAAGGCAGTAGTGGAAGTCCTGCGAATGCTGTATCTGGGGCTGTCAAATACCAGCCCGATGCCAGGAGCCAACAAGTGAGTGTTAGCAGAACAGTCAACAGTGATAAACTGCCTAATATATTGCCATATCGTTGATGCTGCCGGTCATTTGCCATTTGATGCAGTGCGACTTGGCCCAAGCTAAGACAGGCGAATGTATTAAACATGTTCACCCAGGTGATAATTGCAGCAACTTGCCCACGTCCTGCCGGGCCCAATAATCGTGCCGTCAAAAAAAGCGTAAGAACACTGATGACCATTGAATAGATTTTTGTGCCACTGGTGAGGGCAATGGTGCTCCATAATTCACGCACAAACAGCTTCCTTGATCAGCTGTATCGTTTCCTCTAACTGGTGTTTCTCTAAATGCGGCCCTATCGGCAAACTCAGGACTTCTCGATGTATTCGCTCGGTAATCGGCAATACACTAATAGCACAGCCCAACTCCTCATATGCCGTCTGACGATGGGGTGGGGTTGGGTAATGAATCATCGTACCGATACCAGCTTCCTGTAATTTTTGCCGTAATTGATCTCGCAGAGGATAACGAACAACAAACAAATGCCATACCGGATTGGCCCAATCCGGCACACTCGGTAGCTGTAGAGCGCTATTTTTTAGCTCATGCAAGTAAACTTGCGCGATGGCCTTGCGTTTGCTGTTCCATTCATCAAGCTTTTTCAGCTTCACGCGTAACATCGCTGCTTGTAACTCATCCAGTCTTGAATTAAAACCTTTTACTTCATTGAGATATTTGACTCTTGATCCATAGTTACGAAGTATTCGAAGTTTGTCAGCCAAATTGGTGTCGTTGGTGGTAATGGCCCCGCCATCACCAAGTGCGCCTAAGTTTTTGCCAGGGTAAAAACTAAAACCTGCTGCATCGCCCAGTGAGCCGACTCTTTGGCCTCTATATTTTGCCCCATGTGCTTGCGCGGCGTCTTCGATGACTTTGAGTTTGTGAGTCGTGGCGAGAGCATTGATAACATTCATGTTCGCTGGTTGACCATAAAGGTGTACGGCGATGATCGCCTTGGTGCGCGGCGTAATGGCTGACTCAATAAGAGAGGGATTTATGTTGTAGGTTTGTTCGTCTGGTTCAACAGGCACGGGTGTAGCGCCTGCATAACTAACTGCCAGCCAGGTAGCTATATAAGTATTGGCTGGAACGATTACTTCATCTCCGTCGCCGATACCATAAGCGCGCAAGATTAGATGCAAGGCGTCAAGTCCATTACCGACACCAACACAATGATCAGCTTGGCAATAATCGGCAAACTCATGTTCAAATTGTTCAACTTCGTGACCGAGAATATACCAGCCGGAATCTAGCACGCGTTCGAACGCGTTTTGTAGTTCAGCTCGTAATTCTTGATGAAGAGGATTCAAATCCAAGAATGGGATATTCATAGACGTTTGGCTTGAGAGATGAATTCGTCGTAATCTCGTATGTAATCGGACTCGTTATAGTGTGCTGACGCCAAAACCATGCAGACCGCGCCCGACGAAAAGTTATCCAGATATCGCCACATCATTGGGCAAACATATAAGCCATAATAGGAACGGTTCAAGTGAAAGCGCTGACTTTCCGCACCGTCATCAAGTATGACATCGAAACTGCCAGACATCGCCACAATGAATTGGTGTAGACTTTTATGTGCATGAGAACCGCGATCCGATCCACCTGGAACGTCATATAGATAGTAGACGCGCTGAATGTCAAAAGGAACGTGAACTTCGCTTTCGATAAACGAAAGATTGCCTCTCGGGTCTGTAATTTTCGGCAAATTTATTAATTTGCAATCATTCAAAGCCATTTGGGTATATAAAGATTATAGATTCAATTGATAAAACTCATGAACTGCGCCACCTGCACCGAATTCATTTTTGAACTGGTATAGACTTTGATTAAGTATCTGTCCTTGGCTTTCATTGCTAATACCGAAGTCGAACCAGCGCTTGTTCATCTGAGTTGCTTTTGCGATGCAATGTTCAAGTATCAAGTCCAATGCCGAAACTTCGTGTCCTAATTCGCTGGACGCAATGTATTGACAGTGATAAGTAGTTGGTGTCTCGAATAAAACCACGCCTGCAACGAGATTCTGACCTAATCGTCCACCAATGCACTCTATACTAGTTGGAAAAAGCTCTGCTAGCTTTGCCATTTCAGAATAGGTATGTACTGGTTTTGTACGATGTTTGCGTGCAAGGTTGTCGGTCAACACCTCCCAAAGTTGGCCGAGCAGTTGGTGGCCCGCGGCTATTTGAACTCCGGCTTTAATGGCTTTTTTAAAGCTTCTCCGGCGTCTCTGGCTTACTGGTAAACGGTGTTGTAAATCAATAGTGCTGCTCAAATCGCAGCGAGTTCTTTCCGCACCGAGCCTGGAAAGAGCATATAGATCATCTTGAGCTGGCGCTTGATGATAGAACGAAGGTATCGCCTTATATAATAATTCGCGATAGCTCTGCATTGAATAGTGATATCGAATTGCGTTCAGCGCGGCAATCATTTGTTCGCCGCGTAGTTCCCCTCTATGTACCACGCCTCCATAGGTAATGCCTGGGTGTGAAACAACACAGGATTCATTTTGCGGGTTTAATGCCGCCGGAAAAAGACCTAGCCATTTACCATCCTGTTTGATAATTAATGACCTATCCAAAAAACGGTTTCCATGATACGAAAGAAACCGGCGAGTATGTAATAGTGTCGCTTGTAGCGACCCAGCGCAAAAAGCATCCCAGGCCTCGGCGTCATTTTCATCGTATGGTTTGACACTAATATTCAATCGGTCTCCTGCATGGCGATAGCGAAGCCGTCGCGACCAAAGTCATTGCCGTTATAAAACACATAAAGTTTGCCATCGACTGCTAGCGGGGTCGCGTACATGATTGCATCCGAGTCAAAGCTTCCTGGCGTAATGTCGAGATTTAACTCCGAATCCTTACGTTGCCAATTGTGTCCATCAATGGATTCAGCATAGCCTAATCGGTAAGCTTTAGCGCTACGACAGCGAACGGAGTAGAACATTCGGTAGCCCCCGTCAAGTTTAGGTATTACGCATGGACGGCCAAAGCCGTGTTCGTCTTCTCCAGTGATGGCGAGCTGAACTTCACCATGATCTGGCCAATATATGCCGTCTTGGGATTCGGCATAGCGAATGTCATAAACTGGCATAGGCTTACAATCAAGAACTGTCCATTCGCTGCCGGCCACATACCAAAGTCGAAATTTGCCTTCTTCTTTGACACAATATGGGCCGCATCGAAAATAAAGTTCGCTCGCACTGCGCTCTAGTATCGGTATCGAGGAATGTCGAGAGAAACTATTGCCTCCATCGCGGCTGATCGCCAAGCCGGTCAATAAACGATAACGAATTTTCGTACCTAGTTCGAAGCCGACGTAATACATGTACATTTCTCCATTGCCTAGGTCTACTACAGAACACGCTAAAAGTCCGTTTTCATCGAAGGTGCCTGCTTTGCCTAGATCAAGCAATGGTTGCTCTGAGATTCTAAGCACTTTAAGCGGGTCTTTAGCCGATATGTCTACAAATCCAGGTCTGCCAGTGCCATTTTCGTCACAGAATGTGACAAATACCCGAATAACTTCTTCATTCAAGCGAATGGGTGTTGGTACCATCGCGTGCGACTTTGCCCAAGGTAGTTTGCCATCCGGCCCATAAATCAACCCAAGCTTTTTCCAGCGCATGTATTCTTTATTCCTTGACCTTAAAAAAACGGTTAGCTGTGATTTTGGCAGGATCCGGTTGTTCTGTTTTGAACAGAGATCCAGATTCGGTGTTTTTCATAATGACCGTATTCGGTCCTAGCCAATTGTCTTTACCAACGTTTATATTGTTGGCAACAGTAGCATTTACGCCAATGAATGTGTTCTCACCTATATCGCAAAAACCCGAAATGACCGCGTGGGAAGCAATAAAGCAATTGTCATTAATTGTAGAATGATGACCAATATGATTACCGCTCCATAGCACTACATTTTTGCCGATTTTGACGAAAGGTTGTACTGTATTATCTTCGAAAATGAAACAATGCTCGCCTAACTCCACGTTACGCCAAATGAAAGCCCGAGAACTGATGTAAGATGCGAGTTTATAACCTTTGTTTTTAGCTGTAGTTGATAAACGAGTCCGGAGGCGATTGAGTTGAGTATATACAATGGCTACATAGACATAGTGATTGTCAGGACTGAAATAAGAGTCCAAGTGTTCAAATGGCATTACCGGTAAACCGCACTTTTTTGGGGCCTTGAGAAACGCTTCTTCCACTGAAAATCCTACTACTTCGTAATCAGAATCGGCATCAAAGTATTCCAGGGCAATTTCTGCAAATGCCGTGTCCCCGACAATAATTAGTTTTTTGGACTTTATCACTGAAATCCCCTTTTAAGGACGAATAATTAGAATGTCTTCACGACGATTTGCCATGGGAAGATTGGCGGCTTGGGGGAGAATATATGCGTCGAAACCCTGCTGGCGAGCTCGTTGGGCTATCGCCATCACAATCGCATCATCAATTTGGTTATGCTCAATCTGGTTGAATTTAACTTCAGGAATATCAGTAGTTTGCATGAAATCCTGGTGAAATTTTATCCCTGTGTCGCTAGCAAAAAAACGTTTGCGCTTGGAAATATTGGGAATATCACCCAATAACATCTGGCCGCCCGGAGCCAAAAGAGAGAGTGAAAGATCGAGGAATCGAAAAATTGATGTGTCGACAAAAATATAATGCAATACGCTATAGCATAAGATTATATCTATTTTTTCTGTGAATTGTTCTATTAAGTCGGGGCAGTCAGGATAGAATCCCGGTATTTTTTTAATGTGCGGCGCATCTGGCAATTGCTCCAACATTTCAGGTGCATCTATCAATATTAAAGAATGTTTCTTCTTTTGGCAGTAATTAATGAATATTTGTGGTAAATCGCTGCACCCCGGACCGATATCTAAAATATACTTACTTTCTTTTTCTAAAAGTGACAGCTTGGTTAATATATCATCAAAAATATATTTCTCTTTGTCGCTACGATAATGATTGGGGAAACCTATGCGTTCATATTTTGATAATTTTGGGTCTTTGGCTAGTTTTCGAAATTCATCAAAACTGAGGTTGGCAAAGCGATTCTCTTTATCATTCACTTGTCGGCTCTATTGTTAAGGCGCAATTAAAAAATATCGATATGAAGTTCTAAGTAATATGTTGCTTTTAAAATATTAGATGCTAAGAGTTTTTGTATTTATCCGATAGAAGTATAAAAATATTTACAGAGAAACGTCAATGTTGAGCACCTCTTAGCATAATCGTATATCAAGGAAATACAACTATCGTTTGGTTCTAAATTGCTTAGTTTTTGATTTTGCAGAAAAAGGTTGACTAACCGCTTTCGGCTGAAAACTCGGCACCAAATGCTGTTTGCCGTTACCGATTAAATCTGCCCGCCCCATTTCCTTCAATGCTTCTCTTAATATAGGCCAGTTTTTCGGGTCGTGGTAACGCAAGAACGCCTTGTGCAGTTTGCGCTGCTTCATGCTGCGCGGAATGGCGATGTCCGGCACGTTGCGGCCGACTTTGTGCAGAGTGTCCTTGCCGGAATGGTACATCGCGGTGGCGATCGACATCGGTGACGGCAGGAAGGCTTGCACTTGGTCGGCTCGAAAGCCGTTGCGTTTCAACCATAAAGCCAGATTCAGCATGTCCCGATCTGTGGTGCCTGGGTGGGCGGCGATGAAGTACGGAATCAGATACTGTTCCTTGCCGGCTTCCTTAGAATATTTGTCGAACATCGCCTTGAAGCGGTCGTAGGTGCCCATGCCTGGCTTCATCATCTTCGACAACGGGCCTTGCTCGGTGTGTTCCGGCGCGATTTTCAGGTAGCCGCCGACGTGGTGGGTCACCAATTCCTTGACGTAGGCCGGGGTTTCGACGGCGATATCGTAGCGCAAACCCGAGGCGATGAAGATTTTCTTGATGCCGGGTAGGGCGCGGGCACGGCGATAGAGCTTGATCAGCGGAGTCTGGTCGGTGTTCAGGTTGTGGCAAATACCCGGATAAACGCAGGATGGCTTACGGCAGGATTCCTCGATCTTCGGGTCCTTGCAGGCCAGGCGCCACATGTTCGCGGTCGGCCCGCCCAGGTCGGAGATATTGCCGGTAAAGTTGGGCGAAGTGTCGCGTATGGCTTCGATCTCGCGGATGATCGAATCTTCCGAACGGTTCTGGATGATGCGGCCTTCGTGCTCGGTGATCGAGCAAAAGCTACAGCCGCCGAAACAACCGCGCATGATCAGCACCGAATGCTGGATCATCTCGAAGGCCGGAATGTTGGCCTTGCCGTAAGCGGTGTGCGGCAGACGGGAGTAGGGCAGATCGAACACGCCGTCCATTTCCGGGGTGGTTAGCGGTAGCGGCGGCGGATTGATCCACACGTCGCGCTTATCGTGGCGTTGGATCAGGGCGCGGGCGTTACCGGGGTTGGTTTCGCCGTGCATGACCCGCGAAGCGTGGGCGTAGAGGATCGGGTCGTCTTTCACGGCCTCGTAATCGGGCAGGCGAATCACGGTTTGCGCCCGATTCTTGTTGGCGATCGGTTTGAATTGGATGACTTTTTCGTTATCGGCCAGGCCATTTTCAGTCGCTACCGGTGCCGATTCGCAACTTGGCATCTCCTGATACGGATTTTGGTGCACGATGACCGCGCCGGGCTTGTCGAAATGGGTCGAATCCTTTTCGATCCAGCCCTGTGGCACTTGTTTGACGAAGTGCACGGTGCCGCGGATGCCTTTCAAATCGTGAATGCTCTCGCCTTTAGCCAGCCGGTGCGCGATCTCGACGATCTGGCGTTCGGCGTTGCCGTACACCAGTAAATCGGCCTTGGAATCCAGCAAGATCGATTTGCGCACCTTGTCCGACCAATAGTCGTAATGGGCGATGCGGCGCAAACTGGCCTCGATGCCGCCGATGATGATCGGCACGTTTTTATAGGCTTCCCGGCAACGGTGGGAGTAGACGTTGACCGCGCGGTCCGGCCGCTTGCCGGCGGCACCGTCGGCGGTATAGGCGTCGTTGGAGCGGATTTTTTTGTCCGAGGTGTAACGGTTGACCATCGAATCCATGTTGCCGCCGGTGACGCCGAAGAACAGTGTTGGCTGGCCTAGCCTCCGAAAATCGTCGGCGCTGTGCCAATCCGGCTGCGAGATGATACCGACCCGAAAGCCCTGCGCTTCCAACACCCGGCCGATTACCGCCATGCCGAAGCTGGGATGGTCGACGTAGGCGTCGCCGGTCACCAAAATAATGTCGCAGGCATCCCAACCCAGCGCATCCATTTCCGCGCGGCTCATCGGCAATTCGGGTGCCGGGCCGAAACGGTGCGCCCAGTATTTTTTGTAGCCGAAAATGTTGGGGGCGTTATGGATCATGGTTTCAGAACTCGATGCAGAATGCTGGGATTGTTGCGTTTAAAGTCTTGTAAAAAAACCGGAAATTCCAGTTGGTATTGCCGTTCCAGGTCGTTGGCTTTGGCGATCAGGCTTTTAAACTGGGGTTTCGGGAAGTTTTCGCCGAAAGCGAAGCCGATGATGTTACCGCGGTTACGCACCGGCAAATACAGCATGCGCCAATTAAAAATCCGTCCCAGGTGCCAGGAAACCTGCTGAAACATCGGCTTGTCGGTGCCCCATAAATTGATCACCAGCACGCCGTCTTTTTTCAGCAGATTTCGGCAACCGTCGAAGAAGCGTTCGCTGCCAACTTCAGGAGCCATGCCGCTGTCGTCATACGCATCGACCATGATCAAATCGTGAATCTCCGATAGTTCCCGACTTTGGTGCCGGACATGATCGGCACCGCAACCGATTTTGATTTTAAGGCGCGGGTTGAACGGCAGGCCGAAATGGCTGCGCGCTACTTTAAGCACGCTGCTGCGGAATTCGACGACCTTCAGCCGGCAATCCGGAAACTGGTGTAGCATGAACTTGGCGATGGTGCCGCCGCCAAGGCCTATCATCAGCACGTCGCGCGGGTTGTCGTTGAACAGCAGCAAGGCCATCATGGCCCGGGCGTAAAACGAGTGCAAGCGGTTCGGATCGGCAATCAACATGCTGCTTTGCCGGGCCGGAGAGCCGAAGTGTAGGGCACGTTCGCCGTTGTTCTCGACCACTTCTATGACGCCCTCGTCGTCATGGCTTTGGTGGATGACCAGGCCTTCGTATTTGTACATGCAGTGCAGCAAACGGTAAAGAAGCGACTATTTTCCTGGAAAATCCGCCGCTTGTCTCGCGAATCCTGCTAAATCCGCCCATGGCAGGTCGCTGAGTCCCGGTTTTGGCGGCGGCACTTGCGGATCGAACCCGATCGCCCTACAGTGGAACTCCGGAAACCACTACCAAGAGGCTTTGTATGAAAAGACTATTGCCGATAATTGTTTTGATGGCGCCGGTTTTGGCGGCCGCAAACGATACCGATAGCCGGAGCGGCCAACCCGTCGCGAATCCAAAAATGCAACAGATGCTGGAAAAAATCCAGGCCATGCAAAATTGCATGAAAAATGTCGACAAATCCGCTCTGAAAGCCCTGGAACAACAAGCCAAGCAATTGGGAGCGGAAGTTAAGCAGTTGTGCGCGGAGGGGCAACGCGACGCAGCCAAACAGCGGGCGATCCGGTTCGGCCAGGAAATTGCCGGCAACAAAGCCATGCAACTGACTAAAAAATGCAGTGAGGGCTTGACGGGATTGGCGCCGGAGCTAACTGCCGCCGAGTCCTACTCGGAGCCAGGCGAAACCCGGCATATTTGCGACCGGTCCGAACGCCGCTAGACCCTATCGCGGGCGGCGCTTCTGACGGGCGGAATAGGTTCGGCTGCGGCTGTGCCGGTGCCGGCGCGGACCGCGATTTGCCGGCGTCGTTGTTCAAGTTCGCCGGCATCGCGTAAAATCGCCGTTCGACATCATGCCCGTATTGGAGAAGAACTCATGAAATACCGTTTGTTTGCCCTGCTGATGCTTGCCGCCGGCATGGCTTGCGCCGAAGAAGCCAAAGAAGAATGGAACGAGACCAGTTTAAGCAACGAAACCATCGAAAAAATTCAGAAAGCGCAATTCAACTATAAGAAATGCGTGGTCGATACGATGCAAAAACCCGAGTTCGCCAAGCTGGAAAGCCGCAATGCGACCGATGCCATTATCAAGCTGTGCGAACCGACCTTGGGCGAAATGCGCCAAGTCTATTTGGATGTCCAAGTTCCCGGCGTTATCGCCGACCGCCACTTAAAAAAACTGCGCATTCAAGTCACCCGCAATCTGTTGCAGGAATTGATGTACGCCGAAGCGGCGAGAAAATCCGGCATGCCGCAATAATCCGTATCGGCCAGCTAAGCGCCATCCGGCGCCCAGCGCAGAGCCGCTTCCGCGTGCAACGCTTTGTTTCACCAACCATGCATTGTTCATGAACACATACACCATAGATTTATCGTTACGCCCGACTACCTTCGACTTGTGGCATGTTTGCCTGGCCGGAACCGCGGCCGTATTGGCTTTGATCCTGATCGTCGTGTTGATCTCGGTCTTACTCGGCCTGCGCCGCTGTAAATCCGCGCCGCGAACGGTTGAAGCGGTACCGGCCCCGCAACCCGAAATCAAAATCGTCGAGAAGATCGTGGAAGTGGAAAAAGTCGTCCAGGCACCGGCTCCGGAACCGGTGGTGCTGAAAGAAGCCACCCCGGATGCGGCATTACAGCTGTTGAGTTTGTTGCAAAAGGAAGCCCGTTTCATCGATTTCATCAAAGAAGACGTCAGCGCCTTTGCCGATGCCGATATTGGCGCCGCGGCCCGCGTCGTGCATCAGGGTTGCAGCAAAGTGATCAACGAACATTTCAAATTGGCTCCGGTCAGCCCGGATGCGGAAGGCAGCCGCGTGACTTTGAACAAAGGCTTCGATGCCGCCGCGTTTCGTTTGACCGGCAATATCGTCGGCGAAGCGCCGTTCTCCGGCGTGCTGGTGCATAAAGGCTGGCAAGTCACCGAACTGCACTTGCCGAAACTGACCGAAGGCCACAATGCAAAAATCATCGCCGCGGCCGAGGTTGAATTATGACGGCGCGCTACTCGGTCGGTATCGATTTGGGTACCACGCATTGTGTAATGTCCTATGTCGATTTGGCGGCCGGCGACGATAACCCGGTGTTGGAAGTGTTTTACACGCCGCAACTGGTTGCGCCGGGGGCGATAGAAGATAAAGCCCAATTGGCCTCGTTCGCCTACATCGCCCATCCGGCGGAAATCGCCGAGGGCGCCTCGTCTTTGCCGTGGACCGCCAAACCCGAGTATCTGGTCGGCGAAATCGCCCGTAGCTTGGGCAGTAAGACGCCGATTCGGCTGGTTGCCAGCGCTAAAAGCTGGCTGTGCCACGCCGGCGTCGATTGCAAACAGGCGATTCTGCCGGTCGACGCGCCGGAAGACGTTGCCAAAATTTCGCCGTTTGTCGCCAGCAAAGCCTATTTGCAGCATTTGCGCGACGCCTGGAACCACAGGTTTCCTGAGCAGCCGTTGCAGCAGCAGGACCTGACTATCACGGTGCCGGCGTCGTTCGATCCGGCCGCACGGGAGCTGACCGTGGAAGCCGCGCGCGAGGTCGGGTTGGGTCAGGCCGTGTTGCTGGAAGAACCCCAGGCGGCTTTGTATAGTTGGATCGAAAAAAGCGCCGGCGACTGGCGCAACCAGGTCAAAGTCGGCGATGTGATTTTGGTGGTCGATATCGGCGGCGGCACTACCGACTTGTCGTTGATTGCCGTAACCGAACAGGACGGAAATTTGCAGTTGACCCGGGTCGCGGTCGGCGACCACATCCTGCTCGGCGGCGACAACATGGATTTGGCGCTGGCGTACACGGTAAAGGCCAAGCTGGAAACCGACGGCGCCAAAAAATTGGAGCCGTGGCAATTGCAGGCCTTAACCCATGCCTGCCGCGAAGCCAAGGAAAAGCTGTTCAACCAGTCCGAATTGGCTAGTATGCCGTTAGCGGTGGCCGGCCGCGGTTCGTCGCTAATCGGCGGTACCTTGCGTAGCGAACTGACTCGGGATGAATTGAACCGGATATTGGTGGACGGCTTTTTGCCGTATGCGCAAGCCACCGATAAGCCGGTGTCGCGGCCGCGCAGCGGTTTGCGCAGCGTGGGTCTGCCGTACGCCCAAGACGCCGGTATCACCCGGCATCTGGCGGCCTTTTTGTCCAGACAGCGCCAGGCTACCGAGGAGTTCAATGCCATCGCGCTGCCCGAACACGCCAGCTTTCTGCACCCGACGGCGTTGCTGTTCAACGGCGGCGTGTTGAAGGCCGGCGTATTGGCTGAGCGGTTGATGGCCGTGTTGAATAATTGGTTGCAGGCGGAGCAGGCACCTCCTGCCCGGTTGTTGCAAGGAGCCGATCTGGATTTGGCCGTCGCCCGTGGCGCAGCTTATTATGGTTTCGTGCGCCAAGGTAAAGGTGTACGGATCAAAGGCGGCACTGCCGCAGCCTATTATGTCGGTATCGAAAGCGCAATGCCGGCGGTACCCGGTTTGCCGCCGGCGATAGAGGCGCTTTGTATCGCGCCGTTCGGCATGGAAGAGGGCAGCGAGCAGGAGTTGCCTAACGACGAATTCGGCTTGGTGATCGGCGAGCCGGTGCGTTTCCGTTTCTTCGGTTCCAAGACCCGGCGCGAGGACAAAGTTGGCGATCGTCTCGATGAATGGGGCGACGACGAGCTGGAAGAGCTGGATGAAATCGAAATCACGCTGCCGGTCGAAGACGGCCGCCAAGTCGGCGAAATCGTGCCGGTGCATTTGTCGGCGGCGGTGACCGAAGTCGGCACGCTGGAATTGCGTGCCGTGTCGCGGCGCGACCAACAGCGCTGGAAAATCGAATTCGACGTCAGGGCCGGCGAAGTTTGATCTGTAGTTTTTCTATCCCACACTAAAAAATAAGGCCGGAATTTCGGCCTTATTCGTATCTGTCTCCAGCGCAGCGGGGCTATTGCCGGTAGTAAGGCTGCTGGTATTGCTGCTGTTGCGGATAGCCTTGCTGGTATGGTTGTTGCGGGTAGCCCTGCTGCGGGTATTGCTGTTGCTGATAGGGCTGGTTTTGCTGCGGGTACTGTTGTTGGTAGGGCTGGTTTTGTTGCGGATAACCCTGTTGCTGCTGCGGATAGCCCTGTTGTTGGTAAGGCTGGTTCTGCTGCGGATATTGTTGGTTTTGCTGCGCGGCGCCGGCGTTCTGGTTGGCGTTGATCGACAATTCCACCCGGCGGTTGATGGCGCGGTTGGCGTCGCTGGTGTTCGGCACTTTCGGCGAACTTTCGCCCATGCCCTGTTGCGAAATCCGCATCCGATTCACGCCGCGTGACGACAGGAAATTGGCGACGCTGGTTGCGCGCGCCTCGGACAGGCGCTGGTTGTCGCCATCGGAGCCGACGTCGTCGGTGTGGCCGGTAACCGAAATCGTCGAATCCGGATAGTTGTTCAGTACCCGCGCCACCGGATCCAGCGCATGTTGTGCTTCCGGCGTCAAATCCGATTTACCGAAGGCGAAAGTCACGTCGCTGGTGCTGGGCATGTTCAATACCAATTGGTTTTCCGCGGTACGTTGGACTTCGATACCGGTGCCCTGTAGCGATTGCTGCATTTCCTCCTGCTGTTTATCCATGTAATAACCGATACCGGCACCGACAGCCGCACCGGCCAAAGCGCCCAAACCGGCGTTCTTCCAATCGTTGCCGCCGAACAGCGTACCGGCGCCGGCGCCGACCGCCGCCCCGATGCCGGCGCCTTTGCCGAGATTGCTCATGCCGGACTGGCCGGTGTACGGATTGGTAGTGCAGGCGCCGAGCAGCGCGGCGCTGACGGAGATGGCAAGTAATTTTTTATACATAGTCTTGGTCCTGGTTGTGATGCAAAAACGGCGGCGCTGATTCGGCATCGCGCCGGTTGCCGGGAATTTAAACGCCGTTATCTTAAATCGTTCTTAAAATCGGCGGCGGCCGTTTTCGGCCGACATGCCGGCTTAAGCTAAAGGCGGTTGAGGTGCGCCGATTTCGTCGATCCGCACGGTCTGGCCCACCGCCAGGCTGCCCGGTTTATCGTGCAGCGCATTTTGCCCGAAATACACTTTATTTTGCCATTTGCGTAAGCGGCTCAATGTGGCCAACGGTTCTTTGCCGCTGACAGCCGTATCCGGATCGATGGTCGGCACCGGGCAGCGCGCGCAGGGTTTGGGCAGGCGGAAGCCGATGCCGTTGATGTCGATCCGCCGCCATTGGTCTTCGGCGTAACTGTCGCAGCCGGAGACGACCAGATTGGGCCGGAACCGTACCATTTCGTAGTCCAGTTGCATGGCTTGGTTCAAGGTCGCCAACGAACCTTCGGAGACCAACAAAAACGGAAAACCGTCGGAAAACGCGGTTTGGTCTGCGGCCGTAGCATATCTGAGATCGACCTGGCGGCGGTCGCCGGCGGCTTGATAAACCAGGCGGCAATCAATTTGCAAAAAGTCGCTGAGCCAAGCATCTGCGCTAGCGCCGCAGGCTTCGGCTCGGCAGCGGTCGCGCCAGACCGCGACTTCCAGGGTTTCGTCGGTCTGGGCTTGCAGCGGCAATTCCAAATCCGGCCGGCCAGGCGCGGACAGGATCAAGCGTTCGCCTTCGATCCGGGTTTTGATCAGCGCCATTTGCGGCAAACGCCGTTGGCTCAGAAACTGGCGCTCGTGGTCCACCAGCATCCATTTGCGGTCGTAAAGCAGGCCTTTTTCATCGACCGGCCATTGCGAAACTTGAAAGCCGGCCAACGATTTGACCGGGTAGAGGTAGATTTGGCTAAGTATCGGCATCGATAGAGGTTTAGCTGAAATTCAAGTCGGTTTGGGTGTGCAGCAGGTGTTCCGCCAATTCGCTATTCAGATTGTCGAATTTGACACCGTAGCGTTGGTTGCCGGCATCGTGGTGGACCACGGCGGCTTCGACCTGGAACCGTCGGCCGTCGCCGAACAGTAGAAACAGGCTGACCCGGCTTTTTTTTTTGATTTTGTGGCTGGTGACAATCGCGGCGCCGCGGCTGCTGATGTCGCGCAACAATACCGGAAACAGGCGCGGAAACCACAAGCTATGCACTTTGACCGCGGCCTTGATGTCGTTGCGCAGATAGCGAACGGCCGTGCGTTTGTTGGACCACTCGCTATCAAGATCGATTTCTTGATCGAGAAAATCCATGGAGAAATCCGAATCAGACATAGCGAATGCCGCAAGGAAAGGGTGGCTAAGTATTGAACTTAAACCGGCAAAATTCAATAGAGCCGGCCCGATTATCGGTTGGGCTTGCCGGGAATTTCTCGATAGAATGCCGCTATCGTCAAAGACTGCCGCACAACATGAAAAAACTTGAACGCTTCGCCGCCGCTATGCTGCTGTTACCCTTGTATTTCAGCGCGCCGGTCCAGGCCGCAGCCAAAGCCAAGCCGGCTGCCGCTGCCGCCAAAGCCCAACCGAAACCGGCCGGAGCCCCGGCCAAGCCGGCACCGAAACAGCTCGTCAAAATCGTATATTTCGCCCAGGAACAGGTCGCGCCGGCGGCACTGTCCAACCTGGATCCGTTCATTCCGAACCAAGGCCAGGTCGGAGCCGAACTAGCGATCAGCGACAACAATACCACCGGCCAATTCACCGGCCAGCAGTACGAACTGAAAAAAATCCTGGTGCCGGTGGGCGGCGATGCGTTAGCGCTGTTCGACAGCGTCGATGCCGATCTGGTGTTGCTCAATGTCGGCGCCGACCAACTCAATAAGCTGGCCGACCTGCCGGCCGCAAAAAACAAACTGCTGTTCGACGTGGCGAATAGCGGCGACGAATTGCGTAATGCCGACTGCCGCCGCAATGTGCTGCACATACTGCCGAGCCGGGCCATGCGCGCCGATGCCTTGGCCCAATATATGTTGAAAAAGCGTTGGCAGAACTGGTTTTTGGTGGTGGGCCCGGCCGCGGAAGACAAACTCTATGCCGCCGCGATCAAACGCGCGGCCAAGCGTTTCGGCACCAAACTGGTTGCCGAGAAAGAATGGAACCAGGATTACGACGCCCGCCGCACGGCTCAGGCCGACGTGCCGGTGTTCACCCAGGTCGACGATTACGATGTGCTGGTGGTCGCCGACGAACAGGGCCTGTTCGGCGAATATCTGGATTATCGCACCTGGAAACCGCGGCCGGTGATCGGTACCCAGGGCTTGACCGCGACGGCCTGGCACCGCACCCACGAGCAATGGGGGGCGGTACAATTGCAAAACCGTTTCAAGCAGGCGGCCGGCCGCTGGATGGACGAACAGGATTATGCCGCTTATCTGGCGGTCAGAGCCATCGGCGAAGCCAGCATCCGCACCAAATCCAATCAAATGCCGGTATTGAAGGACTACCTGCTGTCCGATGCTTTTGCGTTGCAGGGGTATAAGGGCATGCCGCTGTCGTTCCGCAAATGGGACGGTCAGTTGCGGCAACCGGTATTGCTGGCCGCGCCGCGTTCGCTGGTGGCGGTGGCGCCGATCGAGGGTTTTTTGCACCCGAAAACCGAACTCGATACGCTGGGCTTCGACCAACCGGAAACGGGCTGCAAATGATCATGGTTTCGACAAATCGGATCAATTCGGCGAGGCGGTCGGCATGAGCGACAAAAGGCGGATGGAGATCAGCCAGTCGGCGATATCCGGCGTACTGGCAGTGGAAGAACCGCCTGTTAAAGGCAAAGGCTTACAGCAAAAGCCGTTCAAAATTCAAAGCCGTTACCAACCGGCCGGCGACCAGCCTGCAGCGATTCGGCAACTGGTTGAGGGCATCAACGATGGCGAAGTGCACCAAACCCTGCTTGGCGTGACCGGTTCCGGCAAGACTTTTACCATCGCCAACGTGATACAGCAGACGCAGCGACCGGCGATGATCATGGCCCCGAACAAGACCCTGGCTGCCCAGCTCTACGGCGAGATGAAGGAGTTTTTTCCGGAGAACAGCGTCGAGTACTTTGTTTCCTATTACGACTACTACCAACCGGAAGCCTATATTCCGGCTTCCGATACCTTCATCGACAAGGATGCGTCGCTGAACGAACATATCGAGCAGATGCGTTTGTCGGCCACCAAGGCCTTGTTGGAACGGCGCGATACCATCGTCGTCGCCACCGTATCGGCGATTTACGGCTTGGGCGAGCCGGAATCGTATTTCCAGATGGTGCTGCATTTGGTGCGCGGCGACATGATCAAGCAACGCGACATTCTGCGCCGGCTGGCGGAAATGCAATATACCCGCAACGATATCGAGCTGCGCCGCGCCACTTACCGAGTGCGCGGCGATGTGATCGACGTGTTTCCGGCCGAATCGGAAGAGCAGGCTTTGCGTATCGAACTGTTCGACGACGAGATCGAACGCCTGTCGATGTTCGATCCGTTGACCGGCGAAGTGACCCAGCGTCTGGCCCGGTTTACGCTGTATCCGAAGAGCCACTATGTCACCCCGCGTGACCAGTTGCTCAGCGCGGTCGAAAAAATCAAGTTGGAGCTGGTGGAGCGGCTGGCGCAGTTACGCGAAGACCATAAACTGGTCGAAGCCCAACGCCTGGAACAGCGTACGCTGTTCGATATCGAAATGATCATGGAAGTCGGCTACTGCTCCGGCATCGAAAATTACTCGCGGCATTTGTCGAATCGGACCGAAGGCGAGTCTCCGCCGACCATGTTCGATTATCTACCGAAAGACGCTTTGGTCATCATCGACGAAAGCCACGTCACGGTGCCGCAGATCGGGGCGATGTACAAAGGCGACCGTTCGCGCAAGGAGACTCTGGTCGAATATGGGTTCCGATTGCCCTCGGCGCTGGACAACCGGCCGCTGCGTTTCGAAGAGTTCGAGCGCATTTGCGGGCAGCGGATTTACGTGTCGGCCACGCCGGGCGGTTACGAGAAGGAACACTCCGGCGCCGTGGTGGAGCAAGTGGTGCGTCCGACCGGTTTGGTCGATCCGATAGTGGACGTGCGGCCGGCCACCAGCCAAGTCGACGATTTGCTGTCGGAGATCAACAAGCGGATTGCGGTGCAGGAACGGGTGTTGGTGACGACACTGACCAAACGCATGTCGGAGGATTTGACCGATTACCTGATGGAGCACGGCATCAAGGTCAGGTACCTGCATTCGGATATCGAGACGGTGGAGCGGGTGGAAATTATCCGCGATTTGCGGCTGGGCGTGTTCGACGTGCTGGTCGGCATCAATCTGTTGCGCGAGGGGCTGGATATTCCGGAAGTCTCGCTGGTGGCGATTCTGGATGCCGACAAGGAAGGTTTTTTGCGTTCGTTGACCTCGTTGATCCAAACCATAGGTCGCGCCGCGCGTAATGCCAACGGTAAAGTGATTTTATATGGTGACAAAATCACCCGCTCGATGCAATTGGCCATCGACGAAACCGAGCGTCGCCGGGCGAAGCAGATCGAGTTCAATACACAGCATAATATTCAGCCGCGCACCGTATTCAAATCGGTCACCGACATTCTGGAACTGGCCATACCGGGTTCCGGCGGTTCGATCAGCGCCGCCCGCGCCAAGGTGGCGGAACCGGCCGGCAACTACAAAGCGTTGACGCCGAAGCAGGCGGCCAAGGCGCTGAAGCAACTGGAAGAGAAGATGTACCAGCACGCCAAGAATCTGGAATTCGAGGATGCTGCCCGCATCCGCGACCAAATCAAACTGCTGCAGGCGGAAATGTCGGTCTGACTCAGCCGCGGAGTATGCGGACAAATTAGCGCTATCGTCTAAACTTCGTATTGAGTTGAAACAACGCATTTGCGCTCGGCTAAAACCGCCGGAATTTGCCCGGCAACGGGGTGGCCGCTGCTATCGCCGCACCGGCAACCGCTAGGAATCGTTAGAATTGATGCCCAATAATATGATTGCCGCCAAACACTTGCTCGCCGACAACGTCAGGTTACTGAAAAGCGAGGTTTCCAAAACAACCTACCAAGGGGTGGCAATCGCCGTTATAGCCATTATTTGCGCATTGCTGGCGTTGAGTTTTTATTACACCGGCGAGATCTCGCTGTCGGGCATTATCCGCGCCCAATCCGAGAATTACGGCCTATGGATTTTGGAAGCCCTGCCGTTCCTGTTCGGCATCTGGGGCCAATATTCCAGTTCGGTGATTGCCTATCAGGCCGGCGCGATGATTTTCGACCAGACTCAGGAGCTGCGCAACCGCGCCGAAACGCTGGAGAAGCAGGTCAGCTACTCTTCCACCCACGATGCGGTGACCGACTTACCGAACCGGATACTATTTCACGACCGGGTCGAACAAGCGATACACGCCGCCAACAACCAGGGCAAAATGCTGTCGGTGTTGTTGGTCGAGGTCGCCAATTTCAAGGAAGTCTACGATACCCTCGGCCGTAACAGCAGCGATATGATTCTGCGGCAGATAGCCACCCGCCTGCAAAGCGTGGTGATGGGCAGCGACAGCGTGGCCCGGATCGACAGCAATATTTTCAGCCTGCTGCTGCCGGCTACCGAAAGCGAAGACGCGCCGCTGAATCTGGCCAAGAATATTCAGGCGGCATTGGACCCGGCGTTCAAAGTCGAGCGTTTGAATCTGGCGATCCATACCAATATCGGCATCGTCAATTTTCCCGAGCACGGCGACGACGTCGATACGCTGGTGCAGAAAGCCGGGGTGGCCTTGTTCATGGCCGCCAAATCGCACGAGGGTTACACCATTTACGCGCCGTCATACGACGACCATAGCCCGCGCCGGCTGACGCTGATGAGCGAGCTGCGCCAGGCCATCGAAAAAGAACAACTGATGATTTATTACCAGCCCAAGGTATCGGTCAAGACCGGTAAAATCTACGGCGTCGAAGGGCTGGTACGCTGGGCCCATCCCAAACACGGCTTCATTGCGCCGGACGAGTTTATTCCGATGGCGGAACGCACCCGCGTCATCAAGCATCTGACCCTATGGATGCTGAAAAGGGCATTCCGGGATTGCGCCGAGTGGCGCCGGCAAGGTTTGGAGTTGGTGGTATCGGTCAATTTGTCGACCAAGGATTTGCACGATCCGGATTTGCCGGACGTGATGGCCGGCGTTGCTGCGGCGGCCAACATCAAGCCGTCCTGGATGATGCTGGAGATCACCGAAAGCTCGATCATGAACGATCCGGAGCGGGCCATGGAAACCATCCAGCGCCTGCACGAGATGGGTTACAAATTATCGATAGACGATTTCGGTACCGGCTATTCCTCGCTGGCCTACTTGAAAAAGATGCCGCTCAGCGAACTGAAGATCGACAAATCCTTTGTTTACGACCTGTTGCAAAGCGACAACGACGCCGTGATCGTCAAAGCCACGATCAACCTGGCGCACAATCTCGGGCTGCAGGTAACGGCCGAAGGCGTGGAAACCCAGGAAGTGCTGGAGCGCCTGGCCAATTACCGCTGCGATATCGCCCAGGGCTATTGGTTCAGCAAGCCCAAACCGTTCAATGATTTCAACGCGTGGTTGCAGCTCAGCAGCCATAACCACTAACGCCACACCTAAAATTCGTCAGGGAGAAAACCGACAATGTCTACAGCCTGGGCCGGCGGTGCCGACGCGATAGCGGAACGCATGGAAAAAATGACCGAATTGTTCGTTGCCGAAACCCGTAAAGCTATTTATACCGGCGAATCCGCCAGCCATTGCGAGGAATGCGGCGAGCCGATTCCGGAAGCGCGCCGCGCCGCTATTCCCTGCAAATATTGTTTGCCCTGCCAAACCAGTCTGGAACGGGCCGGCAAATAATCCGCCGGCGCTTGCGGTCTACGGACGCTTTACCGCCGGCGCTACTGGAATTGAGTAGCCGAGGCGCTGCAAACTCCGGCCGCTACGGGTATGCGTCGCGACAACGGCATACCCTCGATCATTCAAATCAAAAAATCATTCCGCCGCATACACCGGGAAGCGGGCGCACAACAAATGCACTTGCTCTCGAACCGCATCGATCACGCTTTCGTCTTCGATGTTATCCATTACATCGCACATCAAATGCGCGACTTGGCGGACCTCGTCTTCTTTGAAGCCGCGCGAGGTCGGGGCCGGGGTGCCGACGCGGATGCCGCTGGTGACGAACGGCGATTGCGGGTCGTTCGGTACCGCGTTTTTGTTAACGGTGATGTGGGCCCGGCCCAATGCGGCGTCGGCGGCTTTGCCGGTGATGCCTTTCGGTATCAATGAAACCAGCATCAAATGGTTATCGGTGCCGCCGGACACCACGTCGTAGCCGCGTTTAATGAACACTTCGGCCATGGCCTGAGCGTTTTTAATGACTTGTTGTTGATAGGTTTTAAACTCCGGCGTCATGGCTTCTTTAAACGCCACCGCTTTGGCGGCGATGACGTGCATCAGCGGTCCGCCTTGGATGCCGGGGAAGATGTTGGAGTTGATCTTTTTTTCCAGTTCCGGGTTGTGCTTGGCCAAAATCAAGCCGCCGCGCGGGCCGCGCAGGGATTTGTGGGTGGTACTGGTGACGACATCGGCGATCGGCACCGGGTTCGGGTATAAACCGGCCGCGACCAAGCCGGCGACGTGGGCCATATCGACGACGAAATAAGCGCCGACTTTATCGGCGATGTCGCGGAAGCGTTGCCAATCCCAGATACGGGAATAGGCCGAGAAGCCGGCGATAATCAACTTGGGTTTGTGTTCCAAAGCCAGCGCTTCGACTTGTTCGTAATCGATTTCGCCGGTGTCTTTGTTCAAACCGTACTGTATCGCGTTATAGATTTTGCCGGAGAAGTTGGGTTTGGCGCCGTGGGTTAAATGGCCGCCGTCGGCCAGGCTCAAGCCCAGAATGGTGTCGCCCGGTTGAATCAACGACATGAACACCGCCATATTGGCTTGCGAACCGGAGTGGGCTTGCACGTTGGCGTAATCGGCGCCGAACAGTTCCTTGGCACGGTCGATGGCCAATTGCTCGACGATATCGACGTATTCGCAGCCGCCGTAATAACGTTTCTCCGGATAGCCTTCGGCGTATTTGTTGGTCAGCAACGTGCCTTGGGCTTCCATCACGCGCGGGCTGGCGTAGTTTTCCGAAGCGATCAGTTCGATATGGTCTTCCTGGCGTTGGCGTTCTTGCTCGATGGCGCGGAATAATTCGTCGTCAAAACCGGCGATGGTCATGGACTGCTTAAACATTGTGGTCTCCTGGTAGGGTTCGGGTTATGCGTTGGGATGCAGCAGCAGAACTTGCAAGTCGGCGACGTTGGTGCCGGTCGCGCCGCATTTCAATAAATCGTTGGCGGCGTCCAGCGCCGGATAAGCGTTATTATCGTTCAGCATCGCGGCCGGGTCGATAGCCGCGGCACGGATGCGGGCAAGGCTGCCGTTATCGACGATGGCGCCGGCCGCGTCGGTGGGGCCGTCGCGGCCGTCGCTGCCGGCACTGAGAAAGGTCCAGCGGCAATCTAAGCCGTACGCCTCGGCCGCAATCGCGAAAGCCAACGCCATTTCCTGATTGCGGCCGCCTTTGCCGGTGCCGCGCAGTGTGACGGTGGTTTCGCCGCCGGCGACCAAGGCGAGCGGGCGGTCCAGGCCGGCACAGACCGCTTGCGCGTGAAGGCATAGGCGTTCGGCAACCATTCGCGCTTCGCCGCTGAGTTGTTTACTGAACAGGTCGGTGGCATAGCCTGAGGATTTGGCGGCGGCGACGGCAGCATCCACGCTCAGAGCATTACTGCCGATTAAGTGGTGGCCGGCGGTTTCGAATACGGGATCGCCGGTTTTAGGCGTTTCGGCATGCAGGCCGCGGTTGCCTTCCAATAAGTGGTTTTTCACATTATCCGGAATCTCCGGCCAGATCCGGTAAGCCTGCAAAATGTCGATGGCTTGCGCGAAAGTCGTGTCGTCCGGCACGCAGGGGCCGCTGGCAATCGCACTCAAATCGTCATCCAATACGTCGGATAACACCAGCGCATGCAGCTCGGCGACTGCGGCCAAACGCGCCAGTCCACCGCCTTTTAAGCGCGATAGATGTTTGCGGACGCAGTTGATTTGGTTAATGTTGGCGCCCGATGCCAGCAGCAATTGGGTGGTGGCGATTTTATCCGCCAAGCTGACGCCGGCGACCGGGCAGGGCAACAACGCCGAGCCGCCGCCGGAAATCAAGGCCAGGACCAAATCGCCGGCGCGCAGGGTTTTCAAGCGGCCGGCGACGGTTTCGGCAGCGGCTAGGCCGGCCTGGTCCGGTAATGGGTGACCGGCGCCGAATACCTGGACATTGTCGACCGCGACGGCGTTTTCGTAGTTGGTGACGGCGATGCCGGCAGCAGCCAGCCAGGTTTGCGGAATAATTTGAACGGCCGCCTGGGCCATCGCGCAAGCGGCTTTACCGAAACTGAGCAGATGGATTCGCCGCCAATTGCCGCTGCGGATGTTGCCGTCGCAGCCGATGGCTAGCTGGTCGTCCGCTGTGTGCAGGTAATTTCCGACGCAGGCTGCAGGATCGGCTGCCGCCACGCCGGCTTGGAAAATGGCTAGCGCAGTTGCCCGCGTAGCGGATTCGGCAGCGAAAGTCACGGCCGGCAAAGAGCTATGCCATTTCCTTGGCCAGCGCGAAAATGATTTCGGCGTCGAATACCTGCTTGTTATCTTCGAACAGTTTGGCGATACAGGCCCGGTGCAAGGCCAGTTTCAACGCGCCGAAGCCGATCGCGCCCCAGACGATTTTGCCGTGCCGCTCTTGGCCTTTGTCCATCACGTTGGTACCGCCGATACCAACCGGCGGCGTGGCGTTGGCGTCGGCCAGCAATTGTAAGTGCGGATTGTTTTGCCAATGTTCCGGCTTTAACAGTTCCACGCCGGCGGCACCGGTTGCCAGCACGACGTTGGCGTCTGCGATTGCTGCGGCGCGGCTATCGTAATCGCCGGCTTCCACCGGCGTAATGTCGACGTCGAAGCGTTGCTTCATCGCAAAGCAGGCTTTTTCGGCGTTGAAAATATGGCGCGAGGTAATGCTGACTTCGGCGCCTTCCAAGGCCATCATCGCTGCGGCGCGCTGGCCGACCGGACCGGTACCGGCCAAAACCACGGCTTTTTTGCCGGCCAACGGGGCACTGCCGGCCAGTTTGGCGACGGCGGCCGCAGCGGTGGTGTTGCTGCCGTTGCTATCCAACATCACCGAGACTTGAAAGCCGGGAAAGAAATGTTTTTGTACCGCGGCCAATAGTTTTTGGCCGGCAGCCATATTGCTGCCGCCGATAAATATCGCCGTGTTTTTTTTGTCTTTCGGCGCGCGGGTAAAGATGGTGCCGTCGACCAAGGCGCCTACATTGTCCGGAGTCAGATTGCCGTGGCCGATCACGTGGTCCGCGCCGCCGTCATAGGCAACGACGGTATCGAATACGGAAGGGTGGGCATCGGTGTCGAATTGGAAGAGCAACTTTTTCATTTACCTACCTGGTAGAAGACGCTGAAGGCCGCGACGCTGGCGTTTGGGAGCCGGCATTATACCGAAGTTTGTTTTGCCCGCTGCACAATCGGAGCCGGCCGGACAAAGCGGGAATTAGAGATTGTTTGAGCAAAAACTTTATGTCATATTGGAACGGCTAACCGCGCCGCCAGGGCCCGGATCAGTCCAATTTCAGAATGAGGAACCTAGATGAAAACCCCCGTTGATATCGCTGTAACCGGAGCAGCTGGCCAGATAAGCTATTCCTTACTGTTTCATTTGGCGGCGGGTGAGTTGTTGGGCCTGGACCAGCCTATCGTGTTGCGCTTATTGGAAATTCCGCCGGCGATGAAACAATTGCAAGGCGTAGTTATGGAATTGAACGACTGCGCGTTTCCTTTGTTGAACAAGGTCGTTATCACCGACGATCCGAAAGTGGCGTTCGATAACGTCGATTACGCGTTTTTGGTCGGTGCCAAACCGCGCGGCCCCGGCATGCTGCGTAGCGATTTGCTGTTGGATAACGCGCAGATTTTCATCAATCAGGGCAAGGCTTTGAATGAGGTCGCCAGCCGCAACGTCAAAGTTCTGGTTACCGGCAATCCTGCCAATACCAACGCGCTGATTGCGATCCACAACGCACCCGATTTGGCGCCCGAATGTTTTGCGGCGATGACGATGCTGGACCACAAACGGGCGATCAGCCAAGTCGCGGAAAAGTGCGGGGTACTGAGTCGGGATATCAAAAATATTACGGTGTGGGGCAACCATTCCTGCACCCAATACCCGGATTTGCACCATGCTAAAGTCAAAGGCATGGATGCCTTGTCTCTGATCGAGCACGATTGGTTCGTCAACGATTTCATCCCGACCGTGCAATACCGGGGTACCGAAATCATCAAAGTGCGCGGCCAATCCAGTGCGGCTTCGGCGGCGCATGCCGCAATCGAACACATGCGGCTTTGGGCGGAAGGGACCGATCCGGGCGATTGGGTCAGTATGGCCGTGGCTTCGGACGGCAGTTACGGCATCGAAGAGGGGCTGGTTTATTCGTTCCCGGTGCAGGTAATAGACGGCCAGATTCGGATCGTCAAGGGATTGGATCTGAACGAGTTCAGCCTGGAGCGCTTGCGCCAAAACGAAGTGGAGTTGAAAGAGGAACGGCAGGCGATCAAGCACCTGCTGTAAATTCACGTATGCCCGGTCTTTTTCGCTTTAAGCCGATCGGGCAATAATTGGTTTGCTTATCGATCCGCCAGACGAACCGCGATTTGGGCGCAGACGGCGGGCAGTGGGTAGACGCCGGAACAATCCTGATCTTGGAAGCCGGCGTCGTCGGCAAAAACGATGCGCAGTCGGCCGGCTTGGCGGTCGGGTAGCCGGTACCACGGCATCAGTTCGGGGTTTTGCTCCGCTACCGGGCCGCTGGCGTTGAAGTCGAGTTTGCCGGCGGCGTTACAATATTTCATTCGGGTGCAGGCGTTGGCAATGAAATTCAGCCGTTTCCAGCCGCGCAGTTTGGCATGCCAACGCGACTGGTCCTGGCGATGGTTTTCCAGAAACGCCTGATATTGGCTTTGCGACAGGACCGATTCGACCTCGTAGGTAAAGGTGATAGCTTGGCTGAAACTCCATTCCGCCGGAATTCCGGCATGCACTAGCGTGTAATTCAATTTGGCGTCGTGGTGGATCAAGCCGCGTTGGCGCAGCCATTTCAATAGCTCGTCTCGGTCCGGCGCCGCCAGGACCGGCTCGAATCCGGCAATCGGTTCGCAGAATCCGGCTGCGGCGGACAATAGTTGCAGATCGCGATCGCCCAATACCGAGGCGGCGCTTTTGCCCAAGCTTTTTACGAAGCGCAGAACTTCTAGCGTTTGCTCGCCGTCGCCGGCTAGATTGCCGGCCAACCAGACCCGGTCGCTCGCCGGGTCGAAGCCAATTTGGTCAAGCAGCGTGCGTAAGGCCTGGAAGTTGCCGCCGATACTGCCGATCGCATAGACCGCCATTAGCCTATGAAGCGCTCGGCCGGGACATGATCCATCGCGAAGGCTGCGGCAATGCCGGCGTAGGCGACTTGGCCGTCGACTACGTTGAGGCCTTGCAACAGCGCCGGATTGTCGCGTAACGCCTGTTTCCAGCCTTTATTGGCCAACTGTAAGACATAAGGCAGCGTCGCATTGGTCAAGGCCAGCGTAGAGGTCCGCGGCACGCCGCCCGGCATATTGGCAACGGCGTAATGAACGACGCCGTCTACCAAATAAATCGGGTCGGCGTGCGTGGTCGGCCGGGTGGTTTCGACGCAGCCGCCTTGGTCGACGGCAACATCGACGATCACCGCGCCGGGTTGCATCAGTTTCAAATCGTCCTTGCGAATCAGTTTCGGCGTGGCGGCACCGGTGACCAGTACGCCGCCGATCACTAAATCCGCCTCGGCGAGTTGTTCCAGGATTGCGTGGCGGCTGGAAAACAGCAATTGCACGTTGGCCGGCAGGATGTCGCCCAAGTGGCGCAGGCGCTCCAGCGACAAATCCATCACTGTGACTTGGGCGCCCAGGCCGGCGGCCATTTTGGCGGCCTGGGTACCGACCACTCCGCCGCCCAGAACCAATACTTTGGCCGGCAATACGCCCGGTACGCCGCCCAACAGCATGCCGCGGCCGCCGTAGAGTTTTTCCAGATAATGCGCGCCTTCCTGCACGGCCAGCCGGCCTGCTACCTCCGACATCGGCGTCAGCAACGGCAATTCGCCGTTGGCAAGTTGAACCGTCTCGTAGGCGATGCAAGTCGCGCCCGAGGTAAGGTGGGCCTCGGTCAATTCCCGGTCGGCGGCGAAATGAAAGTAGGTGAATACGGTTTGCCCAGCGCGCAACAGCGGCCACTCGGGCTTTATCGGTTCCTTGACCTTGACGATCATATCCGCTTCGGCCCAGACCGCTTCGGCGCTATCGGCCAAACCGGCGCCTGCGGCGAGGTATTGTTCGTCGCTGAAACCCGCGCCCACTCCGGCGCCGCTCTGCAAGGTCACGCTGTGTCCGGCGGCTACCAGCGCGGAAACGCCGGACGGCACCAGCGATACCCGGTTTTCGTTGGGTTTGATTTCCTTAGGAATGCCGACTTTCATGTTCACCTCATGTGTTATGTTGACCAAGCTGATTTGGATAATAGCAATAAATGGACCGCGGCGAAGTGGCCGAGTTTCAGGCGCTTACGTCGGGTTCGCGCCTCGGCCAGGTTCGGATTGTCGGTTTTTTGTGTCGTTTTGGCGCAAATCCGTCGCCCGGGTTGGGGCTGCTTGGGTCTTAGCCCCGCGTGCGTATGGCCGAAAGGATTGAGAAATCGTCTAAGCTTAAGCGGTTAGCTTTAGTCCAGGGGAACTCATGAACCAAACCCAAAATATTCTGATCGGCCACTTGACCGAAGTGCGCGGCGACGGCATGGACGCGCGCATCGTCGAAGAGCATTCCACCGCGGCGCCGATCATTCGCTTGGGCGACGAGGAAATTCTGGCCGGCCATATCGGCTCTTACGTGGTGATCCGGCAGTCGCACATCGGGGTGTTGGCGCTGGTCTTCAAAATGTGGGAATGCGATCGCTTCGATAGCGCCGGCAATCGCGCCACGGACCGTTTTATCGCCTTGATTCCGGTCGGCGAATTGAACGAGAACAATGTTTTCATCCGCGGCGTGCGCCATTACCCGACGCCGGGAGCGGCTGTCTATGCAGTGGGCTTGGGCGAGATCAACGCGATTTTTTCCAAGTTTCGCGATTACCAATTTTTCATCGGTCAGTTGGCCAGCCATAAGGATTACCACCTGAGCCTGGATCCACGGGCCTTGTTCGGTAGGCATTTTGCGATTGTCGGCCAATCCGGCTCCGGTAAATCCTGGACCGTCACCAGCTTGATCCAGCACACCATGAAAGCCATGCCGAAAACCCACATGGTCATGCTCGATCTGCACGGCGAATATTGCTGGAAACGGCCCGACGGCAGTATCGAGTCGGCGTTTCCGGCCGAGCAGGTCAACTATGTCGATGCGTTGGACATGGAAATGCCGTACTGGATGATGAGCTATGCCGAATTGGTCGATTTGTTCATCGACCGCGACGACAGCGGCGCCTCGATGCAGATGGCCTTCATGCGCGAAATTCTGCAGCAACTGAAGCGTAAGGAAGCCAAGGCGATAGGCTTGGCATCGGTGACGATAGATACGCCGATTTATTTTTCGCTGGCGGAAATGTACATGCAATTTAAGGCCGCCAACGAAGAACGGAAAGACTTCGGTAAAACCAAAGGCGCGTTATTCGGCCAGTTCGACGAGTTTTTGGTCAGGATGCAGAGCCGATTTAACGACGTGCGCTACGATTTTTTGTTGAAACCCAAAAAACGGACCACGTCGGACAGCATGGCGGGTTTGTTGCGCCAATTCGTCGGTTTGGGCGACAAGAAAGCCAATATCACGGTGGTCGACCTCAGCTCGGTGCCGACCGACGTGCGGCCGGCAGTGTCGGCCCAGGTCGGCCGCTTGGCCTACGAATTCAATTACTGGAATCCGCGCCGGCGCGAATTCCCGATCACGTTGATCTGCGAGGAAGCGCACGCCTATATCCCGCGCGAAAAAGGCGGCCAATTCGACGGCACCAAGAAAATGATGGAACGGATTGCCAAAGAGGGCCGAAAATACGGCGTATCGATCGGCGTGGTCAGCCAACGGCCGACCGAGCTGTCCGAAACGATGTTAGCGCAGTGCAGTTCGTTTATTTGTTTACGGACCACCAATCCGGACGACCAGCAATATATCCGGGGTTTGGTACCGGAAGCGGAGGGCGATCTGGCCGACATCTTGAGTTCGTTAGGCCGGGGAGAAGCGCTGGTATTGGGCGAAGCGGCGCCGCTACCGACCAGGGTGCAGATTTACCGGCCCAGCCCGGAGCCGAAAAGTAACGATGTCGACTATTACACCAGTTGGCGCGAAGGCCCAGACGATCTGGATGTGGAAGGTATCGTTGAGAATTGGCGGACTCAGAATCGGCATTGATTCCGACGGTGGCTGCGGTTCGGCGCCCTTGACCAAAGGGGATAGCTCTTTTTAAAAGCGACTGCGGTCTTTGCGAGGTGAGGGAGGATTGCTGCCGAAGCTTTTCGACGCGGGGTGGATTTAGAGTATGACCCAAGCAGCCCGGTCGCCGGGCTGCGTTCGCCGGTGGCTCAGCCCGGGAGCGTTTCCGGATTTAACACCACGTCGCAGGAATCAAAGAACCGTTCCAGCCTATCCAATTCGCCGTTGGCCAATTCGATAGCCGCAGCGAAGGTATCCGAATTTTCCGTTTGCCGGGCAATATCCAGCATCAGATCGCACATGGTCTGGGTTTTAATCAGCGAGTCGTGCTTTTTTTCGATATTTTCGAGTTGTTCGTCCGTTATCAAATAAATTTTCATGTCTGAATCCCCGCTGTCCGTGTTTGGTTCCATTTTATCTCGTGCCGATCGCTATGCACAGATCGAATTTGCAAACAAATCTATCTGGCGGATTTTTTGAATTACATAACACTCGGCGGAATCAGGCTTATCTTCGCCGTGCGCCGTTGGTACGGCTATTGTTCTTAGGTGCAGCCGTAAATTATGTGTCGAGCCGATGTTCGCGATTGATGTCGGTTCGATCGAGTCGGGCTGGCTTTTTCGGGTGTAAATGCTGTGGCGCCGAAGCCAAGCTCGGTGCTTTGCCGGAACTGAAACGGAAAAATTCCGTTTTTGCAAAGGGATGAAATCCCGGTTGGCTTCGGGTTACACTTGCCCGCCGCCGCGATTCGGGTGCGACGGTTTGGCCTGCTTTAGCAAAGCGGGGACGATTCGAGTCAAGTTTGGTTATTCAAGGATAAGTATGATGCATCGGATAAAACTGGTCGGAATGGCTGCAGCGTTGTGTTTCGCTGGTGCGGTACACGCGGAAACCGTTTTCGTGACTTTGGAGAAAGATAACGCGATTGCCGTGGTCGATCCGGCGGCCGGCAAGTTGGTCAAGACTGTCAAGGTCGGCCAACGGCCGCGCGGTATTGCCATCAGCCACGATGCCAAGACGCTGTTCGTCGCTACCAGCGACGACGATACCATTCGCATGCTGGACAGTACGACCTTGAAGGAAATCGGCAAATTGCCGTCCGGCGAAGATCCGGAGACCTTTGCGTTAAGTCCGGACGACAAGTTGATGTACGTTTCCAACGAAGACGACGCCGAAGTGACGGTGATCGACATCGCCGCCAAGAAGGCAGTCGGCAAAGTCAAGGTTGGCGTCGAGCCGGAAGGCATTGCGGTCAGTCCCAACAACCAATGGTGCATCAGTGCGTCGGAAACCACCAACATGCTGCACTGGATAGATACCGCCGATCGGCAAATCAAAGACAACACGCTGGTCGACGCCAGGCCGCGGGCTGTGGCTTTTACCGACGACAGCCAGCAACTGTGGGCGACTTCGGAAATGGCCGGCACCCTGACCATCATCGATACCGCCACCAAGCAAATTTTGCAGAATCTGAAACTGGAAGTGCCCGGCCTAAGCTCCGATCTGGTGCAGCCGGTCGGTATCGCTATCGACAAACAGCGCCGCTACGGCTACGTGGCGATGGGGCCGGCCAACCGGGTCGCGGTGATCGACGCCCAAAATTATAAATTGGAGAAGTATCTGCTGGTCGGCCAGCGTGTATGGAATCTGGCCTTCTCGCCTGACCAGAAGCGTTTGTACACCACCAACGGCGTCAGCAACGATATTTCTATCGTCGATCTGGAAAACCATAAAGTGACCAAATCGATCGCGGTCGGCCGTTACCCCTGGGGCGTTGCGGTAAAACCATGACAGCGGCACTGCACATCGAAGGCCTCAGCTTCGCCTACGGCGCCAAGAAAGCGCTGGACAACGTCGCATTTGAAGTTGCAGCGGGCGAATGCACGATTTTGTTGGGGCCGAACGGCGCCGGCAAGAGTACCTTGTTTGCGCTGATCACGCGGCTTTACGACGCCAGAGAAGGGCGCATCGCGCTGTGCGGTTTCGACGTCAAGAAACAAAGCCTGCAAGCGCTGGCCAAATTGGGGGTAGTGTTTCAGCAGACCACGCTGGATCCGGATTTGTCGGTAACTCAAAATCTGCGCTACCACGCCGCCTTGCACGGTATCGGTAAGAAGGAAGCCGACCGGCGGATTCAGGAAGAATTGGAAAGACTGAACATGTTCGAGCGCCGCGCCGAAAAAGTCCGGCAACTCAACGGCGGCCATAAACGCCGGGTCGAGATTGCCCGCGCCTTGTTGCACAAACCCAGCCTGCTGTTGCTGGACGAGCCGACCGTCGGCCTGGATGTACCCAGCCGGCAGGCCATCGTCAAGCACGTCCACGACTTGGTCAAGCAACAGCAGTTGGCGGTGTTGTGGGCCACGCATTTGATCGACGAGATCGCTGCCGACGACAGCCTGGTGGTGTTGCATAAAGGCCAGGTCAAGGCCAACGGTAAGTTGGCCGAAATCCTGCGAAGCACCGGTTGGTCCGATCCCGGCCAAGTATTTCAAAAACTTACCCAATCCGACAAAGGAGGGCCGGCATGAGAATGTTGCATTATTGGCGGGCGTTGGTCGGCATCGTCGGCCGGGAGTTATTGCGTTTCCTGCACCAACGCGAGCGCTTCGTCTCGGCGCTGGTGCGCCCCTTGGTGTGGCTGTTCGTATTCGCCGCCGGCTTCCGCGCCGCGTTGGGCATTGCGATCAGCCCGCCCTACGAAACCTATATACTGTACGAGGTCTACATCACCCCCGGTCTGTTGGGGATGATTTTGCTGTTCAACGGCATGCAAAGTTCGTTGTCTATGGTCTACGACCGGGAAATGGGCAGCATGCGTATGCTGATGGTCTGTCCGCTGCCGCGCTGGTTTTTATTGTGCAGCAAATTGATCGCCGGCACCGCGGTCGGGGTATTGCAATCCTATGCCTTCCTCGGCATTGCCTGGTTATACGACATACAAGCGCCGCTGCCGGGCTATCTATGGATTTTGCCGGCGCTGGTGCTGGGTGGCATGATGTTGGGCGCGCTGGGATTGTTGTTATCGTCGTTCATCAAGCAACTGGAAAACTTTGCCGGGGTGATGAACTTCGTGATTTTTCCGCTGTTTTTCATGTCCACGGCGTTGTATCCGTTGTGGAAGATCAAGGAATCCAGCCCCTTACTGGCGACTTTGGCCGAGTACAACCCGTTCTCGCAAGCAGTCGAGCTGATCCGCTTCGCACTGTACGAACAGTTCAACCAACCTGCGCTGATCTTCACGGCGGCCGGGTTTTTGTTGTTCATCGCTGCGGCGATCCTGGGCTATAACCCGTCGAAGGGCATGATGGTGCGCAAAGGCGGTGGCGGGGATTGATGCTTTCAGTCGCGCCGCCGCAAACGCCAGTAGCTGTATTAGCCGTTATTTCGCCGAAGCATTTCAATAATTCCGCGCTCGCGGTCAAGATTTTTGGGGTTGTTTTTTACGTTTGTTTGCTAAAGTTCACAGAATTTCTGCCGCTAACTGTGCTGTTAGGTTAGTCTCGGTTCGTTCCTGCGGCGGCGCATCTTGTGCCGTTACCGGGCGGCCGTATGGCTTCCTGTTTGTTTGGTTTTGGCGGGAGGGCGTTTATGGCCGGCATTAATTCAATCTCGATGTCGTTGTATGTTTCGCAGACGACTATCAATATTTTCAGCACGAGCGGTGCGGACAAATCCGACGCGGTGAATTCTGAAACGGCATCGGAAACCGAACGCTTTAATGGCCACCGCCAGCGCGGCGCAGGTTTTTTCGCGCAGAGCGTCGTGCATGCGCTGGAGGGTCTTGGCTTGGCTGTTCCACGAAATAACAGCGGCAGCGGCGACAAAGATACATCGAATAACTCGTTTGACCAGTCCGATAGCAAAGCGACCGATTTGGGCAGGTTGTTGGCGACATTCCTACAGGATTTGCATCAAATTCTGGCTCGAGCCGGCATCGGGCAGGCAGCGGTAGATTCTGTTTCCTCTGCCGGAAACAATGCAGACGATGCCGGCCACGCCGCACTTACGCCTGTTGCCGCTAAGGCAGCCGGTTCAACTGTGGCCAACCCGGTTGCTGACTCGGGCCAGGTGCAGGTCAATTCGACAGCAACTGCCAATTCGCCGGCGGCGGTTGTAGCGGATAGCTCGGCTTCTCGGGCAGTTGTCGCCGACTTTGGAGAGGCATTGCATAGTTTTTTGCATGAATTGCGCCGGGCATTGTTGCAAAGCTCGGATCGTGTGAATAACGAAGGTCGTCGTAGCGGCCACGAGCATTGGGGTAGAGCGGCGGGTTGGCACGGCTACCGAAATTTGTCAGCTAATTTGGATAACTTAATCGCGGATTTAACCAGTGAGGGTCAGGCCAATTTTGGCGTATACAAGTCTTTAACGGAGGACTTCAATCGCCTGGTTGGCCTTATGGGTGTTAGCAACGGCAGTACCAAACCGTCGTTATTGATGTTCCTGAGCAAGTTGAAAGGCGAAATGACAAGTCAGAATCCCGTGTCTGCCGGCGCCGGTTCGATTGTTTCGGCTTCGGTATGATGGCTCGTTGGTTTGAGCGGATTGTCAGAAAAAGCTTGCGCGAAAATTTAACGTCGTTATAATTACCGAATCGAACGACAAGACTTCAGGCGCGTAGCTCAGTTGGTTAGAGCACCACCTTGACATGGTGGGGGTCGGTGGTTCGAATCCACTCGCGCCTACCAAAATACTAAGCACCGCATGACGGTGCTTTTTTTATTGTGGAATCTAAAATGCCAGTAATAACTTTGCCTGATGGCTCTCAGCGTCAATTCGACCGCGCAGTTTCTGTGATGGATGTGGCTCTGTCTATCGGTACCGGTCTGGCTAAGGCGACATTGGCCGGCAAGGTCAACGGTAAGCTGGTCGATGCCAGTTATTTGATTCAGGAAGATGCAAGTCTGCAAATTGTTACTGCCAAGGATGCCGACGGCGTAGATGTTATTCGCCATTCCACAGCGCATTTGTTGGCGCAGGCCGTTAAGCAATTGTTTCCGAGTGCGCAAGTCACTATCGGTCCAGTCGTGGAAAACGGCTTTTATTACGACTTTTCCTACGAGCGTTCGTTTACGCCCGACGATCTGGTGGCTATCGAAAAGAAGATGCAGGAGTTGTCGGCGGCCGATATTCCGGTGGAAAGGTCTTTGATGGCTCGCGATGAGGCGGTGCAATTCTTTAGCGCTCTCGGCGAAAAATATAAGGCCGAGATTATTGCCTCGATTCCGGCAAACGAGGAGCTGTCGCTCTACCGGCAGGGCGACTTTACCGACCTGTGTCGGGGTCCTCACGTGCCGAGTACCGGCAAATTAAAGGCGTTTAAGTTAATGAAGATCGCTGGAGCTTATTGGCGGGGTGATTCGAAAAACGAAATGCTGCAACGGATTTACGGCACAGCGTGGGGCGACGGCAAAGAATTAGCTGCTTACCTGCACCGTCTGGAAGAGGCGGAAAAACGCGACCATCGCAAGATCGGTAAGGCTTTGGATTTGTTTCATACCCAGGAAGAGGCGCCAGGAATGGTGTTCTGGCACGACAAGGGCTGGACCATTTATAAAGAAGTGGAACAGTACATTCGTGACAAATTACGGGTGAATGGCTACGGCGAAGTCAGAACGCCGCAAATTGTCGACCGCACTTTGTGGGAGAAATCCGGGCATTGGGATAAGTTCAGCGCAATGATGTTCACTACGCATTCCGAGAATCGGGATTATGCGGTGAAACCGATGAACTGCCCCTGCCATATTCAGATTTATAACCAAGGCATCAAGAGTTACCGCGATTTGCCGGTGCGTTTGGCCGAGTTCGGGTCTTGCCACCGCAACGAACCTTCCGGTACTTTGCACGGTTTGATGCGGGTGCGCAACTTTGTGCAAGACGATGCGCATATTTTTTGCACCGAAGACCAGATTCAATCCGAGGTTTCGACTTTTATCGATTTATTGTTCGAGGTCTATAAAGATTTCGGTTTCGATGAGGTGCTGATTAAGTTGTCGACTCGTCCGGAAAATCGGGTTGGCGACGACGATGTTTGGGACAAGGCAGAGAATGCTTTGGAATTAGCCTTGAATAATAAGGGGCTGGATTGGCAGTTGCAGCCGGGCGAAGGCGCGTTTTACGGCCCTAAAATCGAGTTTTCGTTGAAGGATTGCATCGGCCGGGTTTGGCAGTGTGGTACCATTCAGGTGGATTTTTCGATGCCGGCCCGTTTGGAGGCCAGTTACATCGGCGAAGACAGTGCACGCCATACTCCGGTGATGTTGCACCGCGCTATTCTCGGTTCGCTGGAACGCTTTATCGGCATCTTGATCGAGCAATATGCCGGAAACTTCCCGTTGTGGTTAAGCCCGGTGCAGGCTGTGGTCATGAATATCACCGACCGCCATGCCGAGTATGCCGAGCAGGTACGCCGAGAACTGGAAAAACAAGGTCTTAGAGCCAAAATTGACTTGAGAAACGAGAAGATAGGCTTTAAAATCCGCGAGCATTCCATGCAGCGTGTGCCGTATTTATTGATTATCGGCGACAAGGAATTAGAAACTCGGTCTGCCAGTGTGCGTACCCAGCAGGGCGAGGATTTGGGAAGTCTGTCAATTGGCGAACTTGGCGAACGTTTGAGAAAGCAGATTGCGGATCGAAAATAATAACAATTTGGAGGATAGGGTATCAGCTCTAAAAAAGATGCAACGCGCTTAAATACCGAGATTACCGCCAGACGGGTCAGGGTAATTGGCGCTGAAGGTGAACAGGTCGGCGTTATATCAATCAACGAAGCCTTGCAGCTTGCTTATGATGTGAATCTGGATCTGGTCGAAATTTCGCCCAATGCCGATCCTCCGGTTTGCAAAATCATGGATTTTGGCAAGTACCAATTCGAGCAAAATAAGAAGCTCCAGGCGGCCAAAAAGAAGCAAAAGCAAATCCAGATCAAAGAAATCAAATTTAGGCCCGGTACCGAGGAAGGCGATTACCAGGTCAAACTGCGAAGCTTGATCAAATTCCTCAACGAAGGCGACAAAACCAAAATAACCGTACGGTTCAAAGGGCGGGAGTTAACTCACCGCGAACTGGGCATGGATCTGTTGAAGCGTATCGAAACCGATTTGGAAGAATTGGCCGCGGTCGAACAGTTTCCCAAGCTGGAAGGCCGGCAAATGGTCATGGTGATGGGGCCGAAAAAGAAAAAATAATTTGCCGTTTTAAGCGGTACGGCGTTGCCGGATTGCAGCGCCAGTCGGGTTTTACCCGAAAAAATTCGATTGGGCCAAGCATTTTGCCTGATTGGGTTTTTACTCAGGGACTTTACTTTTAACATTGGAGAAAACAAATGCCAAAACTGAAAAGCCATAGCGGCGCTGGTAAACGCTTCAAGAAAACCGGAACTGGCGGTTTTAAATGCAAACAATCTCATAAGCGCCACATCTTGACCAAAAAAACCACGAAGCGGAAAAGACAGCTGCGTAAAACAGCCATCCTGCATCCGTCAGATACGCCATTGGTAGCGCGCATGCTGCCATACAGTTGATAGACTAAATTACATTGCAGAGAGAATTGAAAAATGGCTAGAGTAAAACGCGGTGTTACCGCCAGAGCAAGACATAAAAAGATTTTAAAGCTGGCTAAAGGTTACTACGGTGCCCGCAGCCGGGTTTATCGCGTCGCCAAGCAAGCGGTTATTAAAGCCGGCCAATACGCCTATCGCGACCGCAAACAGAAAAAACGCCAATTCCGCGCCTTGTGGATCGTGCGGATCAACGCAGCGTCCCGCCAGTTCGGCATATCGTACAGCCGTCTGATTAACGGTCTGACCAAAGCCAATGTAGCTATCGACCGCAAAGTGCTGGCCGACTTGGCCGTGAGAGATATCCAAGCATTCAGCGAGATTGCAAAAGTGGCAATTGCCAACCAAAGCAAGCCATAGGCTGTTTTTCATCTCGATATCGTCGATGTCGAGATGGCGCATACTCCCCGCCCCAATGGGGAGTTCCGCCGGCAACAGGCGGTATCCATCGCTTGGAAATCCCCATCAATTACAGACAAAAGTGAGCTGAGTCGTGTCGGCTAGTATCGAAGATATTGTAAAGCAGGCATTGGATGAGCTTGCGCAGGCAAAAGACCTAGGCCAATTGGATCAGGTTCGGGTCAATTACCTGGGTAAAAAAGGCCTGTTCACCCAGCAAATGAAAGAGTTGGGTAGCATGGATCCGGGACAGCGCCGTAGCGCCGGCCAAGTGATCAACGATGCCAAAAATACGTTCCAAGATGCGCTTGAAGCACGTAAGCTCGCCTTGGAAGGTGAGGAGCTGGCTGCACGCTTGGCGAGCGAGTCTATCGATGTGACTCTGCCTGGCCGCGGACAAGCTATCGCCGGTCTGCATCCGGTGACTACGACCTTACGCAGGATTAGTAAAATTTTTGCCAGCGTCGGTTTCAATGTAGTCGAAGGCCCCGAAATCGAAGACGATTATCACAACTTCGGCGCTCTGAATATTCCTGAGCATCATCCGGCCCGTGCGATGCACGACACGTTTTACTTCGATGCGCATACTGTACTGAGAACCCACACCTCGCCGGTACAAATTCGAGTCATGGAATCGGAGAAGCCCCCGCTAAAAGTGATTGCGCCCGGCCGAGTCTATCGCTGCGATTCGGATCTGACGCATACGCCGATGTTTCATCAGGTAGAGGGTTTTTTAGTCGATACCGACGTCAGCTTTGCCGATCTGAAAGGGGTAGTGTTCGAATTCCTACGCGCCTTCTTCGAAAAGGACATCCAAGTCCGCTTTCGCCCGTCATACTTTCCATTCACCGAGCCATCGGCCGAAGTCGATATCGAATGCGTGATGTGCGATGGTAAAGGCTGTCGGGTATGCAGCCAAACCGGTTGGCTGGAAGTGATGGGCTGCGGCATGATTCATCCCGAAGTCTTCAAATCGGTAGGCATCGACCATCAAACTTATTCGGGTTTTGCTTTCGGTATGGGAGTCGAGCGTCTGGCGATGCTGCGTTACGGTATCAACGACTTGCGCATGTTTTTCGAAAACGATTTGAAATTTTTACAACAGTTTAGGTAACGGTGGATTGGAATCATGCAAGTTAGTGAAGCTTGGTTAAGGGAACTGGTCAATCCGCCTATCGACACTGCCGAATTGGTTGCGCAATTGACCATGGCCGGCCTCGAAGTCGATGCGGTCACGCCAGTCGCCGCTAATTTTACTGGCGTAGTGGTCGGTGAAGTACTGGAGACCGTGCAGCATCCGAACGCCGATAAACTCAGGGTCTGCCAAGTCAATGTCGGCCAAGAGCAGCCGCTGCAAATCGTTTGCGGCGCCAGTAACGTTCGGCCCGGCTTAAAGGTGCCGGCGGCATTGATCGGCGCCGTATTGCCGGGCGATTTCAAGATTAAAGAATCCAAACTACGCGGCGAGTTGTCGTTTGGCATGCTCTGTTCCGAAAAGGAATTAGGGTTGGCCGCCAGCTCGGAAGGTTTGATGGAATTGCCGGCAGATGCGCCGGTAGGGCGAGATATCCGTGATTATTTGTTGTTGAACGACAATGTGATCGAATTGGGACTGACGCCGAATCGTGCCGATTGTTTGAGTGTGGTTGGGGTCGCCAGGGAAGTGGCGGTGCTGAATGGCGTTCAGTTAAACGTATTCGATTGTGCCAATATTAAGCCGCAGCATGCACAGACCTTGGAGGTGCATGTTCAGGCTCCGGAAGCCTGTCCGGTTTACTTGGGGAGGTTGATCAAAGGCATCAATCCCGCTGCGCAGACGCCGCTGTGGATGCAAGAGCGCCTGCGACGCAGCGGTATCCGCAGTCTCAGCCCAGTAGTAGACGTCACTAACTACGTTCTGGTTGAGCTGGGGCAGCCGTTACATGCTTTCGATGCTGATAAGTTATCGGCGCCGGTTGTGGTCCGTCGCAGTCGGGCCGGCGAGCCTTTGGCATTGTTAAACGACCAGTCGATAGAACTCGATGGCGAGGCCTTGGTTATTGCCGATCAGCGGGAAGCGTTGGCGTTGGCTGGCGTGATGGGCGGAAAAGACAGTGCGGTATATGGCGAAACCCGCGACATTTTTCTGGAGTGCGCTTTTTTCAATCCAATTAGTATTGCCGGTAAGGCACGGCAGTTTGGATTGCATACCGATTCCTCGCACCGCTTCGAACGCGGCGTCGATTTCAATTTGCAACGTCGAGCCATCGAGCGGGCCACGCAATTGATTTTGGCAATTGCGGGGGGAAGCCCAGGACCGGTGACCGAAGTTATTAGTAGCGAAGCTTTACCGAACCGTTCGGCGGTTAAGTTACGTAGTGCGCGAATCGAAAAAGTTCTGGGTATCCAATACAGCGATGCTCAAGTCCATGATTTGTTCGGCGGCTTGGGCATGCAGATAGCTCGTTGCGAAGGTGGTTGGGACGTTACTCCGCCCAGCTTTCGTTTCGACATTGCAATCGAGGAAGATCTGCTCGAAGAAATTGGCCGGGTATACGGCTATAACAACTTGCCCAGCAGTAGTTTGTTGATGCGTTCCGAATTAGGTCAGGCGCCGGAATCTGTTTTGGCGTTAGAGCGATTGCAGGATTGCCTGGTCGATCGCGGTTATCAAGAGGCTATTACCTATAGTTTCGTCGATGAAGCGATGCAAAATGCGATGGCGCCGGGCGACGAGTTTATTAAGATCCAGAATCCGATTTCTTCCGAATTGGCCGTAATGCGTACCACTTTGTGGTGCGGGTTGGTGAATGCCGCACTTTACAATATCAATAGGCAGCAGAGTAGGGTGCGCCTGTTCGAGACCGGTCTGCGGTTTTTCTATGAAGAGGGTCGGATTCAACAACACAAAGTACTTGCCGGGCTAGCGCTTGGTCAAATTCATCCTGAACAATGGGGGGAGAAATCGAGGAAGGTCGATTTTTTCGATGTGAAAGCAGATGTCGAGGCCTTGCTGGGATTGTCGGCGAGCAAGATGCGGTTCGAAGCGACCCAACATCCGGCATTGCATCCCGGACAATCCGCTCGAATACTGACTACATGCGGCGAAGCGATTGGATTGCTGGGTATGTTGCATCCGACGTTGCAGAAACAATTGGGCTTCGATAATCCTGTATTTTTGTTCGAGTTGAGTCAGGAAGCCATTCTGCAGCGCAACGTGCCTAAATTCAGTCCTTTGTCCAAATTTCCGTCGGTACGTCGGGACATGGCATTGTTGGTGGCAGAAGAAGTATCTGCCGACGCAATTCTCGCATGCATCGCTGAATCTGATGAGCAAGCCATTCGCGATGTCTCGGTTTTCGATATCTATCGCGGGCAGGGCGTAGCGGAAGGCAGCAAAAGCGTGGCGTTGAGTTTGGTCTTACAAGATTTTTCGCAAACTCTTACCGACGCTGAAATTGATGCTATATTTCGCAGAGTGTTAGAGACTTTGACGGCTAAACTAAATGCAAAATTGAGGGAGTGATTGTGGCATTAACCAAAGCAGATATTGCAGAAAAGTTGTTTGAAGATCTCGGCTTAAACAAACGAGAGGCCAAAGAAATCGTCGAATTGTTTTTCGACGAGATCAAAAGAAGTCTGGAAAGCGGCGAGCAAGTCAAAATTTCGGGTTTTGGCAAATTCGAGTTACGGGATAAAAACGGCCGCCCCGGCCGCAATCCAAAGACCGGCGAGGAAATTCCGATTACGCCGCGTCGGGTTGTCACATTCAGAACAGGGCAAAAATTGAAAGCTCGAGTGGAAGCTTATGCTGGAACCCAGTAATAACAATGAATTACCGGTTATTCCGGCCAAACGCTATTTCACGATTGGCGAAGTCAGCGACTTGTGCGGTGTTAAGCCACATGTTCTGCGCTATTGGGAACAGGAATTTACCGAGCTGAGCCCGGTCAAGCGGCGGGGAAACCGGCGGTATTATCAGCGCCACGACGTCTTGTTGATTAGACAAATTCGCGCTTTACTCTACGAACAAGGGTATACCATCGGCGGAGCTAGAGCGCATCTAGCCAGCGGCAGCGCTAAAGAAGACAGCTTACGCACCAAGCAATTAATCCATCAAATGATAGGCGAACTAGAGGATATTTTAGAACTATTGAAGTAGTTTGCCTTCGAAGCGTGGTAAAATCCAAAACATAAGTTGTTATCCTAAATCGGGGCGTAGCGCAGCCTGGTAGCGCACTTGTCTGGGGGGCAAGTGGTCGTGGGTTCGAATCCCGCCGTCCCGACCAATTAAATCAATGACTTACAAAGTGAGTTGTTGAGCAAAATCAGAAAAAGTCGGCTTCGGGATAACAATCGGGATAACTTTTTTCGTCTCAAGCAACGTTACCCCGATTTTGCGAAACAGATTTTGCTTAATTTCAAATTAGCGGCTCATCATCAAACAAACGCAGCCGCTTAACGATTCCGGCTAACGACTGAGTGACCAATACATCGTGTTTTAGTTGAAGCCTATGGAATGTTTTCCAGTGCATACCTTTCGGCTTGATTCCGTTGGGATTTAAGATTCCCGCTTCCCAACCCAACTTTTCACGAATCCGGTCTGCTTTTCTACTCGCTCGGTCATCCGGTTTTTCTCGAGTCGATTGATAAGCCAGTTGATGGCAATGCCGGCACGCAAAGATTTTTCCGCCATAAAGAATCGCCACCCGCTTGCTGCAACCCTGTGCAGGGCATAGGAACCACGTTCGCAATCCTCCCAAGTTACAGTGGGTCTTTTCCAGATAGACGGGATAATCCAGGTTTTGCCAAGGGCCGTTGTGTCGCTGATGCCGATATTGGAGAATGACCTGAGCCGCGTGCGCTGTGATTTGTATCGACCCGATCACGGTGTCGGATCGGGACCACGTCAAGCTTGAGGTTCGACCCGGTGTCAACAAACCTTGGCGTTGCAAATAGCGTACATCCAGAGCCCGCATGTCGTTGGTCGTATTTTTGCCGCCTTGGTAGCGGCGACCGCTGCCGATTCCACCCATATTTTTCCTTCGATTTTGCCTAAATCATTTGGCAAGTGTGGATGCGATTGTTTAGCTAAATTGGCCAGAAGCCTTGCTGTGTCTAGCGTTGACTGCGTTTACTAAGGAGTCGGATTGATAGGGCTACGCAGGTCTTTCAGCTTCAAAATCATCGCCAGTGTGCGTTCGAACTTACGATCCAGGTGGACTTCGTAACGGTTTAGCTTCTCCAATTGCTGTGGTCTGAGGCCTTCGCCCAAGGTTTGAGCTTTGATTTCTTGGTAATACAGGGCCTCTTTTTGCATTTGCAGGCAAAGTGGGCGTAGTTTGTCGCGAATGAATTCTGCCAACCCTTCCGCAGTGGCCGGATATTCCTCGTCTTCCACATAGTCGTCCCACATGTCGCGGCTTTCCGGAATCAAAGCGTTGCGGGCCCGAGCGTAGGCGGTTTTACCGCCTTTACGCAGTATGGCCGCCGCTTTTTCCGTGGCAGCCAGATCGAGTTCGGCTTCATTAAGCCGGGCCTGGTTTTCTTCCGGGCTATCGCAAATAATGTCGGTGACCCATAAATGACTGGATTTGAGGCCAGGATCGAACGGCACGGCCGCTGGCACAATGCTGCTATCGGTTTGGCTGGCGACTTGTCTGAGGTTGCGATTGATCGAAGCGCCTTCCGCCAAAAGCACTCGGCGCTTGCGCCACAAGATCGCCGCCAATTCTTCCACCAAGTGCATTTCAGTCATGCCGGCCGGCTGATGTTCATTTTGCAAGGCCGTCAGTAATTCATTGAACGCGTTTTTATCCTCGTGAGGCAATACGGCATGCTTGGACAAAATGCCGTGTGTCATCGCGTTATAGCGCACCGTTTGGTAGGGGGCGCTTGAAGGTAATGCCGGATTGGCAGATACGATTTCGTTTGCCAGGTCGTTCATAAATGGATGCTCCTAATTCATTCGCCGCGACTAGCACGGGCATAAGCGTTATCGTTTTTGGCTTGATTGACAGTTTTTACAATCGGGCCAGAGAAAACCTCCGAAACCGATAAAACCGATTCCACCCGCCAGCGCTCGGATGAGCTATTGCCAGGCGCGCGCACGAAGCGTTTGCCATTGACAATGCGACCGGCATGGCGCTTGATCCAGCGCCCGAGCTTGCGCCGATTGATCTCGCCACGTTCGTTGGCGATGTCATCCAGCACTTCTCGCAGTTCTTGATGGTCTTCGAAAGCCAACTCCGATTTATGGATCGCCTCTCGAACCATGGCGGCAGTGTTACCAAACACCGCTTGCCAAGCTAACAGCAGGCGACCCAAGGTTTCACGGTCCGGGTCCTCGGCCATCGCTTCAAATACCGAAGTGACCGGATCGGCGCAGCCCAGCCACAGTAATGGCTGGCAGCACAGATCAGACCACTCGTCATAATTTCCCAGTGGTTTGCAGTTCGTTTTCGGCCGTCCGGCGGCAATCCAGGCCCGAACGATAATCAACGCCGCCGACACAAATCGCCCGCGTTCGCGCAAGACATCGTGGATAAGACGAGGCCGCTTGAAATTGCGTGAGGCGGGTATTTCGCAACCGGGGTCCAGGTGGATGGTCACGCAGCGCCGGGGCATGTCCTGTATCGGGCCGACGTTATTGCCGCTGGAGATAAACAGCGTTCGCGTGCTGACTGTGGCGGTTTTGGAAACGCCCAGTATTCGCCCGCTGATAAACTCCGCGGTCAATGCTGTACACAAGCTCTTATGGGCAACCAGGTCGCCGGTCAGATTGTCGAACTCCGCCACGGCCGGCGCCCGCAGCAACTCGGCCAATAACAGTTTCCGACATTCTTCGTCATCACCGGGAAAGGTGGTGGGCGTGCCGCGCTGTGGCGTGGCAAAGGCTGTAATCAGTGCGCACAAATAGGATTTACCCGAGCCTGGCATGTGTGCCTTAACATGAAACATGGGCGCGACGGTCAGGCATGGCCGTAAGACGGCGGTGAGGATAGCGGCCAGGGCGGCGGCTTGGTCAGTTGGGGTAGCGAAACTGAATTCCGCCAACGTATCAATCAGCACTGCCAATGCGGCTTCGGCCTCGATATGGGTTGGCTGTATACCGCCAATGAAAAATAGTTATTGGCATCTTGAGGCAGCGAAACATCCCTCTCGGCACTGCCAACCCAAGGCCGGCCAAACCAAGCACTTTTTGCAACGTTGGCCGGGTTGCCCGCAAAACTAACAATGACCGGACGAACATCGCTTTGCCCGAGACCGAAGATCGCCGACAAAAACGCCTGATTACTGACCAAATCGGTTTTGTCGCTTTTATCGGTTTCGGCGGGGATAAAATCAAAATCTGTCAAAGGCATATCCATGATGCCCCCTTAACCAACCGCTTTACGGCTGGCTTCGATACGCTGATTCAGCCACGCATCGACCTCGGCCTCGATCCAGCCTACCGCGCGGTCGCCCAGCGAAACCGGTGCAGGAAAACTGCCTTCGGCTACGCGTAAATAGATCGTGGAACGGGGAAAGCCCGGTGCGGGTTTTAACGGACGGAAGTCTTAAAATCTTGGTAACCATGTTGGTGCCTCTTTGAGGCTTGTTGAACATGGTTTCGAATTGTTATGTCACGACAGACCCTTATGAATGCACTCTGCGTAGCAAGGACTAGCATTTGCTAAGCAGAGGCCAGGTCATTGTGGATTAGGCGTATTTCTCAATGCTTTACGCGCTGCGTTAAAAGACATATTCAACGCTGCACTTTCTTGTTCAGCACAGATAATGTAGCGATCACTCGGAGCAAATTGATCGATATCGCTCTCCAAAAACCAGCAGGCCATTAAGGGAGACAAATAATCCTCGCCGGTGAAATACTCGAAATGGAACCGAGGCGGTCGATCAAGCTCGTTAGCATTTTGATAAGCTGACAATCCACCGAGTTTGGGGCCGAGGAATAGCCAAGCTACTAATTCTTCTGGTGTTGTACCCAAAAGAGCGGTAAGTCGTTTAAGGGCTTTGGGGTAGGCAATGTAGGCTTTGACAGCAACATTGTCGTCTATGCGCGTTTCAGCCATTGTCTCAATGTCTTTTTGATGGGAGTTTCTCGTCATGGGTGTATACCTTCGGATGGCACCATACATTGAAGTTGGACGGCATCGAATTCTAATGTACATTGCAGTACATTCCCAGTACCGTAAATCCAGGGTAAACAGACATGGCAACGACCAAAACCACCACGCTAACCTTTCGCATCGACCCGGCGCTAAAAGACGCGCTGCGCCTGGCGGCCGAGCGCGAGCATCGCTCGCTGGCTAACATGGTGGAAGTGCTGATTCGGGATTATTGCGGTCAACACGGCATCGCCATTGCCAGTCAATCGCCAAACTCCAATAACAACGACTAAACACGCAACACCGTCATCTATAAATGGCCATCAAAAAATCCGATCTCTATTCCTCCCTGTGGGCCTCGTGCGACCAGTTGCGCGGCGGCATGGACGCCAGTCAGTACAAGGACTATGTGCTGTTCATGCTGTTCATCAAATACATCACCGACAAATACGCCGACAGCGACGACTTCGCGCCGCCGGTGGTGATTCCGCCCGGCGCCAGCTTCAAGGACATGATCGCCCTCAAAGGCAAATCCGACATCGGCGACAAGATCAATACCCAAATCATAGCGCCACTGGTCAATGCCAACTCCCGTTTGGCGCTTAGCGATTTCCCCAATTTCAACGACCCCAACAAACTCGGTGAAGGCCAGGACATGGTGGAGAAGCTCTCCAACCTGATCGGCATCTTCCAAAAGCCCGAGCTGGATTTCTCGAAAAACCGCGCCGAGCACGACGACATTCTCGGCGACGCCTACGAATACCTGATGCGCCACTTCGCCACCGAAAGCGGCAAGAGCAAGGGCCAGTTTTATACGCCGTCGGAAGTCAGCCGCGTCATCGCCAAAGTCATCGGCATCTCGCCCGACAACGCCAAAGGCTCCACGACGGCTTACGATCCGACTTGCGGTTCCGGCTCCTTGCTGCTGAAAGTCGCCGCCGAAGCCGGCAAACACATTACCTTGGAAGGCCAGGAGAAGGACGTGACCACCGCCGGTCTGGCGCGGATGAACATGATCCTGCACGACTTCCCGACCGCCACCATCCTGTCCGGCAACACCTTGGCCGCGCCCAAATTCAAAGACGGCGAAAACTTGCGCACCTACGATTACGTGGTCGCCAATCCGCCGTTTTCCGACAAGACCTGGAGCACGGGCCTGACGCCGGGCGACGATGCTTACCAGCGCTTTACTTGGGGTGAGCCACCGGCCAAACAAGGCGACTACGCCTATCTGCTGCACATCATCCGCAGCCTGAAAGCCAACGGCAAAGCCGCCTGCATTCTGCCGCACGGCGTGCTGTTTCGCGGCAATGCCGAAGCGGTGATCCGTCAGCAATTGGTGCGGTCCGGGTATTTGAAAGGCATCATCGGCCTGCCGGCCAATCTGTTTTACGGCACCGGCATCCCGGCCTGCATTTTAGTTCTGGACAAGGAAAACGCCACCGCCCGCAAAGGCGTGTTCATGATCGACGCCAGCAAGGGCTACATCAAAGACGGCAACAAAAACCGCTTGCGCGAGCAGGACATCCACAAGATCGTCGACACTTTTACTAAACAAGCCGACGTGCCGCGTTATGCCCGCATGGTGCCGTTCGACGAAATCGCCGACCCCAAAAACGACTTCAACCTGAATTTGCCGCGCTACATCGACAGCAGCGAGCCGGAAGATATTCAGGACATCGACGGTCACCTGAACGGCGGCATCCCCGAACGCGATCTGGACGCGCTGGCCGACTACTGGCAAGTGCTGCCCGGTGTACGCGCCACACTTTTCTACCCTCTCCCTCTGGGACAAATCCGCCAGGAGCGGATTTGGTCTGGCAACGCCAGTCCGGAGGATTCCGGGCAGGATAGCCCGGAAACATTGGGGCTGGGGGTGAGGGAAAGGCCCGGTTATAGCTATCTACAATTGGCGCTGTCCGAAGTCAAACCCGCCATCTTCGGTCACGCCGAATTCGCCGCCTTCAACGCCCAGGCCACCGCCCGCTTTCAAGGCTGGCGCGACGCCACCACGCCGCTGCTGACCGGTTTTGACAAAGACGGCCATCCGAAAGCCTTGATCGAAACCATCGCCGAAGATTTGCTGAACACCTTCAAGCCGGCGCCGTTACTGGATGCCTACGACATCTACCAGCACCTGATGGACTACTGGGCCGAGACCATGCAGGACGATTGTTACCTGATTTCCGCCGATGGCTGGGTCGCCCAACCGGCCCGCATCATCGAAACCGACAAGAAAGGCAAAACCAAGGACAAGGGCTGGATCTGCGATTTGATTCCCAAACCCTACATCGTCGCCCGCTATTTTGCCGACGAACAGGCTGCCATCGAGGCCAAACAAGCCGAACTGGAAACCGCCAGCGCCAGTCAAACCGGATTGGAAGAAGAACACAGCGGCGAAGACGCCATCTTTGCCGGTTACGACAATATCAATGCCGCCGCCGTTAAAGACCGGATCAAGGAAATTGGTAAAGACCCGGACGGCGCCGACGAATTAAAAGTGTTGAAACAGTGGCTGGAACTGGCTAATCAGATCAGCACTTTAAAAAAGCAGGTCAAGGAAGCCGAAGCCGCGCTCGACCAACGGGCCTACGACCAATACGCCAAGCTGAGCGAAGCCGAAATCAAAACCTTGGTGATCGACGACAAGTGGATGACGCACTTGTCCGCAGCCGTGCAGGGCGAACTGGATAGAGTCTCGCAAACCCTGACCGGCCGGATTCGAGAATTGGCCGAACGCTATGCCACGCCGTTGCCGCAGTTGGAAGACGAGGTGGCATTGCTGGCGGCGCGTGTCGATGAGCATTTGAAGAAGATGGGCTTTGCGGTATGAGCACCGATATGCAAAACCTCACAGCCTCCCCGGATTACCGAAACCTGCTGGATCGGATTTCAGACACCTACACTCAAGGTAGAACCCGGGCTGTGCGGGCCGTCAATCTGCACCTCACCGAAACCTATTGGCAAGTCGGGCGGCACATCGTCGAATTCGAGCAAGGCGGAAAGGACAAAGCGGAATATGGCAAGGCACTGATCAGCAATTTATCTCGTGACCTGTGTTTGCGTCATGGTCGAGGGTTCAGTCGATCTAATGTGGTTTACATGCGCCTGTTTTATCAATGCTTCCCGGATGCGCAAAAAAGTCAGACATTGTCTGACCAATTGAGCTGGTCCCATATTGTCGAGTTGCTCAAGATCGGCGATCCGCTAGAACGTGGTTTCTACCAACAGCAAACGATCCGCGAACGCTGGTCGGTGCGGGAGTTGATGCGGCAAAAAGACAGTTCGCTGTTTCTGCGCCTCGCTGCCTCCAAGGACAAGGCCGGCATCCTGCAACTGGCCGCGCAGGGCCAACTGATCGAACAGCCTGCCGACTTGTTGCGCGAACCCTATGTGTTCGAATTTCTGAAAATTCCCGAGCCGTACCAGGTTTCAGAAACCCAGCTCGAAACCGTACTCTGCGATCACCTTCAGCCTTTTTTGCTCGAACTTGGCAAAGGCTTCACCTTTGTGGGGCGGCAATACCGCGTGACCATCAACAACAGTCATTACAAGGTTGATCTGGTGTTCTATCACCGCATCCTGCGCTGCTTCGTACTCATCGATCTCAAGCTGGGCGATGTGCAGCACCACGACATCGGTCAAATGAATCTGTATCTGGGCTATTTTGCCAACGAAGAAAACGTGGAGGGTGACAACCCGCCCATCGGCATCATCCTCTCCCGCAACAAGGATGAATTGCTGGTGGAATACGCCACCTACGGTATGAACAGCCAACTCTTTGTGCAGAAATACCAGCTCTATCTGCCCGACCGCGAAGCCCTGCGCCGCGAACTGGAACTGAGCTTGCGGGAGGCGGAAGCCGATGAATAAACAACAGGGTTGTTCCGATAACCCGCAATCGGCGGTCAACGAAGCCAGCGCGGCTTATCGCTTGCAGGTTGGAAATGCGACTTTGATAAGCCGGGTTACAAGATGACGGAGGTGGGGGTTATTCCGGAGGATTGGGGGGATTCGCACAATCGGTCAGACCTTCCGGTTGATCAACGGATGCGCTTTCAAACCGGATGATTGGAAACAAAGCGGCACGCCTATCATCCGAATTCAGAACTTGAACGATCCCGTATGCGTCGTTCAATTATTCACAAGCTCCCGTAGCCGAAGCAAATCGTGTTGAACCTGGTGACCTGTTATTTGCTTGGTCTGGAACGATGGGTACTTCCTTCGGTGCACGTATTTGGACAGGCCCATCCGGTGTCTTGAATCAGCACATATTCAAGGTGCATATGAATCAAGACGAGATCACGCTTCCGTTCTCGCTGCTCGTCTTCGCAAGAGTTGAAGAAGACATCGCGAAACAGGCTCACGGGTTCAAAGCGTCATTTCTGCATGTGAAGAAGTCAGATCTGGTCAAAGTAAGCTTGCCAGTTCCGCCCCTCCCTGAACAACGAGCCATCGCGGCGGCGTTGAGCGATGTGGATGCGTTGCTGGACGGGTTGGAGCGGCTGATCGCCAAAAAGCGCGACCTCAAACAAGCCGCCATGCAACAACTCCTCACCGGCCAAACCCGCTTGCCGGGGTTTAGTGAGGAGTGGGAAATGAAACGGGTTGCTGAGCTTGGTGAGATTGTTACCGGCGGGACGCCGCGCACTGATGTTAGAGAATATTGGGGTGATGGTTAACGACTTTGCGCTGGCCGAGGAAGTCACTTTCAAGGGCGGTTACGAGCGGCGGCCGGACATTGTGCTGTACATCAACGGCATCGCCATCGCGGTGATCGAGTTAAAGCGCAGTTCGGTGGATGTGGCCGACGGCATACGTCAGCTCATCACCAATCAGGAAGCCGTTTGTGAATGTCGATCATCGGCGGATTTCCATGTATTTGCCGCCCGAAACGACCTTGAAAAAACGCGCCGAGTTGCTGCACGAATGGCATAAGTTGTTACTGCATCAGGCCATCCCGCCGTTGATCGCAAAATGGCAAGCCAAGCTTGGCGTAACGGTTAAGCAGTATTTTTTGCAGCGGATGAAAACCAAATGGGGCAGTTGCAACCCAAAATCCGGGCATATCCGCCTGAATACCGAACTCGTGAAAAAGCCGAAGCATTTATTGGAATACGTGGTGGTGCACGAAATGGCGCATCTGCTGGAGCCGACCCATAACGAATGCTTTCTCGCTATCCTGAATGAATACTACCCAACATGGCACGAGGCGCGGGCAGAGCTGAACGAACTGCCGTTGTCTGCGGAACAATGGAAGGAATGATTAGGCAGGAGGCGAATCTGTTTTTCATTGTCTAAGAGAATAGGTTCGGCCAAGAAGCGACAATTCAATCTCTGACTACCGATTGTTTATGCAATACCAATGCTTCTGTTAATTTGGCGTTTTGGGCTGGCGGGTTTTCCAGAGCCTCCAAAAACAGGGTCCAATCGGCCTGGGAAAGGCTGATTTGTTCATGCTCATTGATGATGTTTTCAGCGGCGGCTAGTGACTGAGTCAAGACGAAATCGGACAGTTTTTTGTGACTGTAGCTACCCGTCGGAATGGGCGGCGATTCAGTCGATTTCAGCAAAGTTTGGTTCTACTGCTGAAACGTTACACCGCAGGCTGAGAAAAACCCAAAAAACGCATGGCACGCAAAATGAAGCCTCCTGTAGCGATTCGGAACGGTTCAAGCCTCTGGACTGGAACGGGAAGGCTGTGAATTGCGCCAAGCCAACGAGATTCTGCGCATACCCAAATGGCACAAGAGGCGTCAGTGAACTGGGGCGACTGGTTTAACCATCAACGCTTGCTAGGACCGATTGGTAATATTCCGCCTGACTAAACCGAGGTCATGAATTATCAACAACTTCCTAAGGGAACCTCTAAAAATTGCGCCCGGCGAGTAAAATGAGTCGGAGCTAAAGACCTTTGGAGAGCAGAGATGACGGTGGCACAAGACGACCTTTTCGGTTCCCTGTTTGAACATCGTGATCGTCGGATCGATCGGCTGGGCAATCCGTTGTTGGAATTGGACGCGCAAGTGGATTGGGAAGCGTTCCGTCCGTTGCTGGATCAAGTCCATCACAAAGTCCGCAAATCGTCTGCCGGGCGTAAGCCTTGGGATGGGGTGTTGATGTTCAAAGCGTTGGTCATCGCTAGTCTCTACAATCTGAGCGATGAGCAACTGGAGTTCCAAATCGAAGACCGGCGCAGTTTCCAGCGATTTATTGGGTTGTCGGATGCCAAGCACGCGCCGGATCGCAACAGTTTCTGGCTGTTTCGTGAGTCACTCAAAGAACTGAAACTCACCGAGACGTTATTCAACGAATTCAACCGGCAATTGGATCGCGCCGGCCTGATCGCCCGCAAGGGCCAACTGATTGACGCCAGCTTCGTCAAGGCGCCGGTGCAGCGTAATACGCCGGACGAAAACGCCCGGATTAAAGCCGGCGAAACCGTCGAGGACTGGTCGGCCTCCAAACGCAGTCAGAAGGATACCGATGCGCGCTGGACCAAGAAAGGCGACAAGAGCTATTACGGGTACAAGAATCACGTCAACGTTGATAATGCCCACAAGCTGGTGCGCAAATACACGGTCACCGATGCCAGCGTCCACGACTCCCAAGCCCTGAACGGCTTGCTTGATAGCGGCAACACCAGCCGGGATGTGTGGGCCGACAGTGCCTATCGTTCCGAAGCGGTGGAAGAACTGTTAAAAGTCCAAGGCTACCGCAGCCGGATTCACCGCAAAGGGGTGCGCGGCAAACCGCTGACTGACCGGGAAAAACAAGGCAACAGTACCCGCTCCAAAACCCGTTGCCGGGTCGAGCACGTGTTTGCCTGGATGGCGCAATGGGGCGGTAAGGCGATCCGTTGCATTGGCCTAGCCCGCGCCGAAGTACGTATCGGCTTCATGAATCTGGTGTACAACATGCGACGTTTTTGCGCCATTCGCAGGGTAGCTGCGTCTTGATGCCGCCCATCGGAGCTGAAAAGGCTTCGAGTTGAAGGTAGTCCGCTTGGAAATGCCAGCTTTCGAGCACGTTTTACGCCCCGAATCTGATTAATCGTGGATTTTTAGAGGCTCCCCTAACACCTCCGAGATTCCTAGGGCGATTCAGTGCTTGAGGTCCCAGATACGCTTGAGTTAGTCGTCATTAAATAAAATATTAGTGATTGGGATCATTAATATCACATATTTTTATATATCATATGAACTTGCACTAACTAGATATAAAAAGCGGATTTTAGTTTTACTAGCAATCAAGCATTCATTCAGAATCTTTATCCAGGACTACTAGGCATAGTTGATCAGGCGATAGTTTTGGTTTTTATGTTATTAAATATATAGCACGAGGGTGTCCTGAATTTTGTGTAAACGGGATTTAATTATCGATTGGACATCCTGTCTTCAAACTGAATGCTAAACCGATTCAAAGCGGCTTTCCAGTCATGCAACGGCATTGTCCATTTTTTACTGATATTCATCAGTGCCAAATAGAACAATTTTGACAAGGCATCATCACTGGGAAATGAGCCACGATTCTTGGTGATTTTCCGCAGACTCATGTTCACCGACTCAATGGCATTGGTCGTGTAAATGATGCGGCGTATCTCGGGTGGATAGTCGAAGAAGGGAATGATCCTATCCCAATTCCGTCTCCAAATCTGGCCAATCGGTGGGTAGGCCTCGTTCCACTGCGACTCGAACTCAGCCAGCCTTTGCTCTGCTTCAACGACGGTGGCGGATTGGTATATTCGCTTGAGATCGCCGGCGATCTGTTTACGCATCTTCCAACTGACATAGTTCAGACTGTTGCGGACCAAGTGAACGATGCACAGTTGGACGGCAGCCTGTGGATAGACGGTTTCAATCGCTTCGGGAAAGCCTTTCAAGCCATCGACACAGGCGATAAAGATGTCTTGCACACCGCGATTCTTCAAGTCAGTGACCACTTGTAACCATTTATGCCCTTTGGGTAAAACTTGGCACCTTCGGTTTGGGCGATCCACAAGCCCAGCACTTCCTTCTCTCCTTGCAGGTTAATCCCAATGGCCAGATAAACGGCCTTGGCGCGCACGGCACCGGTATCGCGCACTTTGACATGGATACAATCGAGATAAACGATGGGGTAAACCGGATCAAGCGGCCGCAATTGCCAGGCTTTCACTTCTTCTATCACCCCATCTGTCACCGAGGAGATCAAGGTGGGTGAAACTTCGGTGCCATACAGTTCTTCCAGATGGCTCTGGATTTCCCTGACCGTCAGGCCTCGGGCATAAAGCGAAATAATCTTGTCGTCAAAGCCCGTCCAACGGGATTGGTGTTTGCCAATGATTTGCGGCTCAAAGTGGCCATGACGATCACGGGGAATCTCAATCGGCAATGCGCCAAAATCGCCTTTCAGGGTTTTACGGCTCTTGCCATTGCGGGTGTTGCCGGTGGCGTTGCAGACTGACTCATGCTTGGCATGGCCTAAATGTTCAGTCATTTCGGCTTCTAAGGCTCGCTCGACCAAGGCCTTGGTGAGTTGTTTTAGCAGGCCATTTTCGCCCAGCAGGTCTTCAGGTTTTTGATAGCCCGACAATAAGGTATCAATTAGGTCGGTTGGGATGGCTTTTGGTAAGGTCATAGTTACTCCTCAAAGTAAGGGCAGTTTCCTGCCTAATGGCCGTTTACACAAAAATTCTTACACCCTCATCTCTGGAGATGGCCTTTTTCGATTCCGGTGCGCCTGTTTTTTGCTGTTAAACACCTGCAAACTAAAAAGCGAGCCACTCTCAGGTTCTATAAATGACGTTTTATGAGTTCGATCTGCTATGACTTCCCGGCATATCTTTACACGTGACATGAGTTATGAGTCATGAAACAGACGATTAGCTTCATCACATTAGGTGTTACCGATCTGGAACGCAGCCGGCGCTTTTATCGTGCGCTGGGCTGGACTGAATCGTCGAGTAGCCAGGCGGAAGTCGCTTTTTTCCAAGTTGGCTGTATTGCTTTTGCCTTGTTTGGTCGCGAATCCTTGGCCGAGGATGCCAATGTTTCGTCTGAAGGCTCGGGATTTGCCGGCTTTACAGTCGCGCATAACGTAGCGTCCGAAAGCGATGTGGAATCGACCTTGTCAGAGGCCGTTGCCGCGGGCGGACGCTTGCTGAGACCTGGAGAAAAAGCCCCGTGGGGTGGTTTCAGGGGCTATTTTGCCGATCCCGATGGCTTTGTTTGGGAAGTTTGTTACAACCCATTCTTTCCGTTGGATACGCAAGGATTCGTGCAATTGCCGACCTAGTGGACGATGGATACGCGGTTGGCCCATTGCGCTGCTTCATGATCATCGTCACGGAATTGCTCTGGCGTATTCGTTAGTCTGACCCCACATGCAAAAAACGGGGGTTTGTGTCATGTCTACCGCGGCTATCGATACTCATGTGTTAAACAGCCTATTCGACAACCAAAAACGGCTGGAGGATGTGTTTAACTCTATTTTCGACGACGACAGCTACTTTATCGGTAGCGATTACTCGACGGCAGCGGTGACCTCTAGCTCTACAGACACCTTGAGCCGTTCATGTCCGCCAAAGCCCAACCGGGTCAGCGATTCCTGGCAGACATTCAACAAGCACTACCATCGCTTTTATCTACTGCCAGTGGTTTTGGAAATTGCGGCGATTTACTGGATGGTAGCCCACTTTTTTTGAAGGCATTGCGCGCGGGTGAATCGATTGGCCTTCGAGAAGACAGCGCTGGGCTTTGACTTTCAACGCTGCTTTTCGCGCAAGACAGTTCAAAAAATAATTCTCCTGAGCTTTATTCGCCAAGGCCTTGAGTTTTCAAGCTATCGCTATTGGCCAGCAACAACTTGTTGCCCCGTATCGACTTGATATTCCAAGAAAAACTGAAAAAATGCGGCCCATCGACAACGTGATGAATTTGAAGGGGGCTCTATGAAAGTTTTACTCGTGGCTTTGACGGTGCTGTTTTCTGCGGCCATTTTACTGGTCGCCGGTTTTCAGCTGATTCGCTTGCTCGCCAGCGAAATGGCCGAGTTTGTCTTACAAGCATGGCGTAGTCCGGAACTACCTGCTGCGCATTGAGTTCAAATAGAACGCTCATTCACTTCGAGTGAATGCACCGGTTTGTCCGGACAAGCCAACGACCTAAGCCAGTTCACCGAGACGATTGACCAATTTTTGGTCAATCTGAATCAAGTCGTTGTCCCGCAACAAAAAGCACCGCTTGGTCAAGGCTTCGTCACAGTCTTATCCACAGAAACTGTGCATAAAGTTCAATTCGAGCGCAGTCGAGTAATCCATCGCGTCATTTGTAGGGCTAGCTTGTTTGGTTGTCATGGCTTGCAGTTCTGATAAGCCGTTTTACGCTTTGAATCATCATGCAAGCACTCACAGACAAACCGCTCTTCGCAGCCCTGCAATACGCTAGAAACCAAGATGAACAAGCCGGCCGAGCCATCCTGGAACGTTTCCAAACCCGGCAACCGGTGTTTGCACCAAGTTCTATTTTTTCAGGTATGCCGGCTGTACCCGACTATGCCCTAACAGGCTGGTGAAAAACCCACTGATATTTCCCCTTACCCACGGTTGCCGTGATTTTTTCGTGTTGAAATCGGTCATGACATCGAGTTTCAAGCGTTTTGCCCCTGTTTCAAGGGCTTTTTATTCGCCTGAAGCCGTCTGTGGACGGTTTTCAGGCGTACTTCACCCTAGGTGGGCGCACTCCACGCCGGTTTCGGCGTGAACACCAATAGGTTGAGCAAGCGCGTCAGGTTGTAGGCGGCGAAGCAAAACAAGGCTTGGCCAGCGACTTTGGCTAAGCCGATGTGACGGGTTTTGCGCAGGCCGCCGACCGTTTTGACCCAGCCAAAGGCTTCTTCGACGATTTTGCGGCGCTTGAGGCTTTGGGCGTAACCTTTGCCGCGCGCGGTGCGGCCATCGACGGCACTGCCGGTCTTTTTCCGGGCCACATGGGCTTTGATGTCTTGCGCCTTGAGTTTGTTGACGAACGCCGGTTGGTCATAGCCTTTGTCGGCACCGACGCTACCGCCTTTGGGCACACGGCGTTTGATCATTGTTTGCGCGGCTTCGATTTCGGCGGTGCCGGTGGCTTGAGTGGTTTCGACATCGACAATCAGGCCGTTGCGATTCTCGGACAAGGCATGGGTGATGTAACGCAGTTTGGCCTCGGTGTATTCGCCTTTCTTGTAGAGCCGCGCTTCCGGGTCTGTCGTGCTTTGGTGGGTGGCGTTGCTGCGCTTTTCGCCGCTGAAGTCGACCTCGGGATTGCGGCCGGCGGGTTTGTCCGGGCCGCTGCCGTCTTTCTTAACGAAGCTTTTGTGCGAGGCCCAGGCTTCAATGAGGCTGCCGTCGACACTGAAGTGTTCGTCGGACACCAGGTTTTGCCATTCGGCTATGGCCAGTACCCGCTCAAAAAATTCGCGACTCAGCGCTTCGGACAGCAGCCGTTCGCGGTTGGCGCTGAACACGCTGCGTTCCCAGACAGCATCGTCGATGCCCAGACCGACAAACCAGCGAAACAGCAGGTTGTAGTCCAGCTGTTCCATCAACTGGCGTTCGCTACGAACGGTGTACAGCACTTGCAACAGCAAGGCGCGCAGCAGTTTTTCGGGCGCAATCGACGGGCGGCCAGTGTGCGAGTAACGCTCGGCAAAGACGGCATTCATAGAGGTCAATACGCCATCGACGAGTAGACGTAAACGACGCAACGGATGCTGTTTGGGAATACGTTCTTCCAGGCTAACGTAGCTGAACCAGCTACTTTGAATGGCATCGTGTCCGCGCATTGAAAGGCTCCAAATTTAGGTAGCCTATTTTAACAGTTGGCGGCTCATCTATGCCTTAGCCTACTTGGCTTTTCGAGTTTTTCACCAGCCTGCTAAAGCATGAATGGTGCGAATGTCGGTGCCGCGTTGCAGCAAATTGCCAACGCATTCGGCATCCATTATTCTATTGTTAGCCGACTTATCAACGCCAGGCACAAATTGCAACATTGCAAGACCTGACCCTATGCCTCTCAAAGACAGGAGTAGATCCATGAGCAACCCACTAGATGATTTCAACCGGCGAATGACTTATGGCGACTCACTTGGCCCCGCAAAAAATGCTGCGGAGTCGGCAGCCCAATCGTTTATTGATATTCAAAAGCGTAACAGTTTTTCGGTCGGAGGAGGCAGCATTGACTTCGGCGCAAAGATCTCAACTGTCATTCTTGTTACAGGGATAGCCCTGTTCTACTTCGGAGTTTATTTAGTCGAAAACTTCCAGGAAGGACCCGCTATGATGGGAATCATTGCCTCCCTAATAGGTGGATTCGTGATACTGATTGGAGGGGGTGGTCTCGCTGTCGCGGGGATCAAAAATATTGGCAATGTCGCGAGCCTTCTGGGAACGAAGAACTTGCTGTTCGCGGCGGCGGCCGGATTCATAGCATATTGGATTTCCCCGGCAATCTGGTCACTATTTTGGATGATAGGATTACCAATGGTACCGGTTTGGCTAATCGCACTTATCGCCTATTGCTTACTGTTCATGATTATTCGGAGATTTTTCAGGTTTTTACAGATCTAGCTCAACGCAAATAACGTAAACATACCAGCCTAAGACTGTGTGGCGAATATGTCTAAAACCAACGGCCCAAACCATCATTCCAGCGAGCATCGAAAGCCGCGCCTAAATTTCAACGTCAGGCCGCCTGCATGTTAGATGGAGCAAGCGTATCAAGAAAAGTAATGCCATGAATCACAGTAAATACCTAGCAAATGTATCGTCGATAGCCCTTCTCTCGGTCTCCGTTTCTTCGACAACGCATGCCGCCGACCCGCAACTTCCCCCCGAGTTTTACGGTAGGTATGCGTCTGTTGGCGATTGCACCAAGCAGCCGCGCATCATCGTAGACAAGGCGGGAGTCCACCTCGACACAGCTGCCGGGCAGCGCACCTCGCTGCCGATTGCGGTAAGCTTCACAGCCATCGGCGGCATAAACTATGACGGCATCCAGATATGGGCGTGGGTCAAGCATGGTGGCAAGGACCGTTATGGCGATGACAATGCCCCAGTCATCCTGACGTTCAATGCTGGGGAGAAGCTCGGCGCTCTGAGCGCCGAACGTAGCGCGCCGGGCACTGAGCGCCCTGTAGCACTCGATGGTCCACTCACCAGTATCGTCCAGGCAGCCAGTTTCCATCTGTGCAGTGCGGACGGAAGGTAGGTACCCTCGCAGTGGCAGATGGGCTGCAACTCTATCTCCCTTGGATGGATCAGAGGTGCTTCATGCGAAACGTAATTTCCCCACTATCGAGCTCGCGAAACTTGCTGCCTTCGACGACATTTCCCGGCTTCTTGCTGCCAATGTGGTCTAACCTTACGCTCAAGTTCGCTCCCTCCTGTCGCTGGGACGCGCCTACGGTGCCCCCTTAGCTCTACGTTAGACATCAGGAACGAACGGTGCAGATTCGACGATTCAAGCAAGGCGAAGAGGCTGCCCTCTTCGAGGTCCACTACTCAGCGATCCATCAGGTGGCCTCGCACGACTACTCTCTAGAACAAATCGAGGCTTGGGCACCACCGGATTTGGATCCGGCACTTTGGGAGCGCCGCATAAGGGACATAAACCCGTATGTGGTGGAGTTGGACGGATGTGTGGTTGCCTATGCCGACCTACAGGCGAATGGATACATTGACCACTTCTTCGTGTCAGGCGCGCACCCAGGCCGGGGACTGGGGACCATGCTCATGACGCACATTCTTAAGGAGGCCCAATCGCTCGACCTTTTGGAGCTCACTTCCGATGTGAGTCGCACGGCCCAAGGGTTCTACGAGAGGTTTGGATTTCGGGTCGTCGAGCAACGCACGCCTGTACGCCGCGGGGTAGCGATTCCGAACGCCCTGATGCGGTTGGAGCTGAAAAGTGGTTGACGGGCAGGCTCTGCTAAGGTCTAACAAGACGTTCGACACGGACACGCGCCGACAGGGCTCCGCGAGACTTTCTGGTGAGCGTATGCCTCGCGGCGCCCTGTCGGCGCGTGCCGGTCAACTCCAACGTTGAATGTCAGTTCATCGGTTGCCTGCCGACATCGAGCGCAAACCTTCGAATGTCAACTAGGGGTCTAAACATCACTGTCAACCGAACATCCTGAAGGCCGCTTTTACATCAACCATTCATCACCCCACGTCCCCGAGATAATCCTTCTTACCGATTTCCAGCCCGTTATGCCGCAGAATTACGTAGGTGGTGGTGACGTGAAAATACACATTCGGCAGCACGAAGTCTGTCACGTAAGCCAAACCCGTAAAGGTCGATGTTCGATCATGCCGGGGTAGCAAAATGGTGTTGTCTTCGCTACCGTCGATTTGGCTGGCAGTAAACGAATTGATATGTGCCAGTGTTTTATCAACGCGTTCGATCAACTCAGGAAAAGAGTTTTCGACATCTTCAAATTTCGGCGGCTCTTGCCCCGCTAATCGGGAAACAGCGCCCTTGGCAACGTCGCTGGCAATCTGCACCTGGCGTTTCAATGGGTACATGTCCGGGAATAGTCTGGCGTTGACCAAGACCGACGGATCGATCTTCTTGGATTCCGCGTAAAGCTCTGCCTTTTCCAGAATCTGTCGTAATTGCGTCAAATTGCGAACGATTGGGGTTACCGTAATGGCATACATGGATAACGACATTTGAAGACTCCTGAGTAAGTGAATCAGTGCAACGCTTAGTTTAAGCCGCTTTAGCAAAAGTGATTACATTGGTCGTAATGCCACTTTAATCAATCTGCATCTTCAAATTTAATGCAAAACAAAAATTGACAAGACAGGGTCTTAACCCTATCTTTTGCAGCATCGTAGAAAATGCAGAAGAAATGAATATCCATCAACTTGCATACATTTCCGCCGGTCACCCGATACGCGGCAGTATTCAACATGTGCCGGACGGCGACTTAGCTGTCGTGCAGATGAAAGATGTCGATGCGGAACGTGGCTTGGATGTTAGTCATTTATTTCGTGTCATGCTGACCGGGCGGAAAAAGCCGGATTATCTGCGGCGGGATGATATTTTGTTTATGGGTCGAGGCTATCGCATATTCGCGACGCTGATCGAACACGATCTGGACAACACCGTCGCCGGGCCGCATTTCTTTATCTTGCGACTCAAGCCGCAACAACACCGGCTGATTAGCCCGGCATTCTTGGCGTGGTCGATCAACCATAGCCGTGCCCAGCGTTATTTCTCGCAGCATGTCGCCGGTACTGCCTTGCCGCACGTCAATCGCACGACCTTGGAAAACCTGCCCATCATCCTGCCGCCGTTGGCCGTACAGCACAACATCGTTAACGCTCATCGATGTCGACTGCGGGAAAAAGCCTTGCTGGAACAGTTAATCGACAAGAAAAAACAATTTTTAGACCAGCTATTCGATCAAACATTGGAACCGTATCAAGAGGACAACGCATGACCACCCAAATCAACCAGGACGAAATCAACAGCATTCTCTGGAAGGCCTGCGATACCTTTCGCGGTGTCGTCGATGCATCGGAGTATAAAAGCTACATCCTGGTCATGCTGTTTGTGAAATACATTTCCGACGTTTGGCAAGAACATTACGACGAACTCAAAACCAAATTCGGCGACGATGAAGACATGATCTTGCGCCGTTTGCAGCGCGAACGCTTTGTGTTGCCCAAAGGCTGTAGCTTCGACGCACTGTACAACCAACGTAACGAGTCCAATATTGGCGAAGTCATCAACATCGCCCTGGAACATATCGAAGAATCCAACAAACAAAAGCTGGCTGGCGTATTCAGAAACATCGACTTCAATTCCGAAGCCAACCTCGGCCAAACCAAAGACCGCAACGCCCGCCTGAAACACCTGCTGGAAGACTTTCACGATACCCGCCTGGATTTACGCCCGTCGCGGGTTGGCAATCTCGATGTGATCGGCAATGCCTATGAATACCTGATCGCCAAATTCGCGGCTGGAGCCGGCAAAAAAGCCGGTGAATTCTATACCCCTGCCGAAGTCTCGGAGCTGATCGCCGAACTGGTCAATCCGCAAGCGGGCGAGCGTATTGCCGACCCTGCCTGTGGTTCCGGCTCCTTACTGATTAAATGCGGTAACCAGTTGCTGAAAAACGGTATCAAAGACTTTGCCCTGTACGGTCAGGAAATCACCGGTGCCACCTGGGCTTTGGCGAAGATGAACATGTTCCTGCATGGTATGGACAATGCCCGTATCGAATGGGGCGATACCATCCGCAGCCCAAAACTGATCGAAGACGACACCACCATGAAGTTTGAAGTGGTGGTCGCCAATCCGCCGTTTTCGCTGGATAAATGGGGCTACAACGAAGCCAGCAACGACGCTTACAAACGCTTCCATCGCGGCCTGCCGCCGCAATCCAAAGGCGATTACGCCTTTATCTCGCACATGATCGAAACCACCACCAAGGACTCCGGTCGGGTGGGTGTGGTGGTGCCGCATGGCGTGTTATTTAGAAGTTCCAGCGAAGGCAAAATTCGTCAGCAACTGATTGAAGAAAATTTGCTGGATGCGGTGATTGGTTTGCCGGCTAACCTGTTTTATGGCACCGGCATTCCGGCGGCGGTGTTGGTGTTCAAACGTAACAAAGCCGATAGCAACGTCTTGTTCATTGATGCCAGCCGTGAATATCAGAACGACAAAAACCAGAACCGACTGCGGCAATCCGACATCGACAAGATCGTCGCCACTTATCAAGCTCGGGAAACCGTTGATAAATACGCCTACCTCGCCAGCTTTGACGAAATCAAGGACAACGACTTTAACCTGAACATTCCGCGTTATGTCGATACCTTTGAAGAAGAAGCCGAAATCGACATCAATGCGGTGCAGACGGAAATTAGCCAGTTGGAAAGCGAGCTGGAGGGCGTGAAATTGGAAATGGCGAGTTATTTGAAGGAGTTGGGTTATAAAGGATGAAAACCGATGCCGAAATTATTGGTGCCGGATTCCAAGCCTTGTTTTCCAGTTTGAGCATGGTCGATGCCGAACGTTTTATCATGTTGATAAAACGCGAGCAATTTGATTATACGCAATGGCAAACCCAGCTTTGGAAAAACGAAACCGTTGAATCGCTATCGGAAAAAGCGCAAAAAGAGTGGGAATTAAATTTAAGAGGTGAACATGATGAAAACGATCAGTCTGGAAGTTGAAGAAAGTATCTACCCAAACATTATTAGTTTTCTGCGACTGCTGCCTAACCAGAGCGTACATGTTCTGGAGGACGACAGCGACACACTGAGCGCAGAAGAACGGATTGCCGTAGCGAATAGTCAAGCCCGTTTGCAAGCGGGTGATGACACTGAATTCGAAGATTGGGATAGCGTAAAGGCCGATTTTCAATGACGCCATACCGCTTGAAAATCCATAAGCACGTTAAAAAATTTCTGCTGTCGCTCAGTCCCGAGTGGCGAAACCGCTTTTACGACAAACTGGAAATACTGCGCCAAAATCCACGCGATTCTAAGCAGCTCGACATCAAACCCATGCAAGGCGCGGGCGATGCTATTTATCGGCTGCGGATTGGGCAATACCGATTGATTTATCAAGTCGTTGACCAGGAATTGGTGATTTTTCTGATGACGGCCGGCAGTCGCGGGGATGTTTATAAATGAAGGAACTGGATGATGGCCAAATCTGAAGAAACCATTTTCAACCTGCCGCAATATCGTGGTCGTCGGGTAGAACTGCGGAAAAATCCGACTGAACCGGAGAAACGCTTTTGGCAAGCGGTGCGAGGTAAACAAGTGGGTGCAAAGTTTCGTCGCCAGCATGGCATAGGTCATTACATCGTTGATTTTTATTGTCCTGAGTGGAAGTTGGTAGTCGAACTGGATGGCGACAGTCATTTCCATCCAGAAGCGCAAACGGCTGATACCGAACGAGATATTTATTTACAGCGCCTGGGATTACGTGTTTTACGCTTTACCAATCAAGAGGTGATGCAAAATCTGGAAGGGGTATTGATGAAGGTGATGGAAAGCAACCCCACCCCGGCCCTCCCCTTGCCAGGGGAGGGAGAAAGCTCCTCCCCCTGTGAAGGGGGAGGCCGGGAGGGGGTAGTTCAAACCAATCAGGAAATGGCGGGTTATTTGAAGGAGTTGGGTAATGCGAATTCCTGATGGTTGGCAAAAAATCTCTCTTTCAAATGTTGCAGAGGTAAGAACCGGAGTCGCTAAGGGAAAGCAAAATCTTAAAGACCCAATTGAATTGCCTTATTTGAGAGTCGCTAATGTTCAAGATGGTTATATTGATCTATCCGATGTAAAGAATATTCAAATCGAAAGAAACCAAATTGAACGATTCAGCTTAAAGATTGGCGATGTTTTAATGACTGAAGGCGGCGATTTTGACAAGTTAGGTCGTGGAGATGTGTGGAATGGACAAATAAATCCATGCCTCCACCAAAATCATGTTTTCGCTGTTCGTCCTAACCAGCAAAAACTGAATTCATATTTTCTAGCGGCGCTTTCAGCAAGCCATTATGGAAAAACTTATTTTCTGAGTTGTTCCAAGCAGAGCACGAATCTAGCAAGTATAAATTCTACTCAATTAAAAGATTTTCCGGTTCTTCTACCCACACTCCCCGAACAACAAAAAATCGCCCAAATCCTTTCCACTTGGGACAAAGCCATTGAAAAATTGGAAGCCCTGATAGCCGCCAAGCAAAAGCGCAAAAAAGCCCTGATGCAGCAGCTTTTGACCGGGGAAAATCGCTTGCTGGATAAGAGCGGAGTTAGGTTTAATGGAAAGTGGGAGCTAAAATTTGTTAAAGATTTCTTTGATGTTGGATCTAGCAAGCGAGTCTTGCAGACAGACTGGACTAATGAGGGAGTACCGTTTTATCGAACTAGAGAGTTGGTTTCTTTAAGCAAAAATGAGCCGTTTGGTAGCGAGGTTTATATATCTCAAGAGCTCTTTCAGGAACTATCAGATAAATATGGTTTACCAAGAAATGGCGACTTTTTAGTTAGTGGTGTTGGGACTTTGGGGATAGCCTATCAAGTGAAAGCTGGAGATAACTTCTACTTCAAAGATGGCAATGTCATTTGGTTCAAACTTAGAGAAGGAATTGAGTCTGATTTTTTTAAATACAGTTTTCAATCAGACTTTGTACAGAATCAAATCATTGAACAGGCATCAATAACTACAGTAGGTACTTATACGATACAAAATGCAAAGAAGACCAGATTTTGGTGTCCCATTTCTCTTGAAGAACAACAAAAAATCGCCTCCATCCTCACTGCCGCCGACACCGAAATCGAAACCCATCAAAAGCAACTGGCTGCACTGAAAGAACAAAAGAAAGGTCTGATGCAACAACTACTGACCGGTAAAAAACGGGTCAAGGTGGATGGCGATGTTTGAACGCTGCGACCAACTCAAAGCCGAACTCGACGCCCGCCGTCCGCTGCCGCCGCAGACCTTAAAATCCCTGCACGACCACTGGGTGTTGGAATGGACGTACAACTCTAACGCCATCGAAGGCAATACGCTGACGCTGAAAGAAACCAAGGTGGTGTTGGAAGGCATCACCATCGGCGGCAAGTCCATGCGCGAGCATTTCGAGGTTATCAATCACAAGGACGCTATCGACTATGTCGAGGCGGTGATTGCCGGTGACGAAGTGTTTTCCGAACGCTTGATTAAAGCCATTCACCAACTGGTGCTGAAAAACATCGACAGCCCAAACGCGGGCGTCTATCGCCATGAGAACGTGTTGATTGCCGGTGCCGAACACAGGCCACCCGATTTTCTGCATGTGCCGGAACAGATGGCCGAGTTAGTGCAGGCCTATCACGCCTTTACCGGTCACCCCATCGAACGCGCCGCCCGCTTGCATGTGGACTTTGTCAAAATTCATCCGTTTGTGGATGGCAATGGCCGCACAGCTAGGTTGCTGATGAATTTCGATTTGATGAAGTCAGGCTATTTACCGATGATCTTTCAGGCCGCCGACCGACTGGCCTATTACGAAGCCTTGGATAAAGCCCATACTCAAAACGATTATCAAGATTTCCTCCAGCTGTCGATGGCAGCGGAAATCAAAGCCTTTGACACCGTGTTGTCGTTACTGGGGTAAGCATGGCCGCGCATGAGTATCTGGAAGATTTGTCCTCGCTGCTGCCTGCCGTCGGCTTGCTTAACCAGTTAGGCTATCGGTACCTGACACCTTCACAGAACTTGGCCTTACGCGGTGGCAGAACGTCCAAGCTGATCTTGGAAAGCGTATTACGCGAACAACTGCGAAAATTCAATTCGATTACCTTCAAAGGCCAGCAATACGCATTCAGCGACAGCAACATCCAAAAAGCCGTACAGGCATTGACCGATATTCCGTTCGATAGCCTGATGAATACCAGCGAGCAGGTGTACGACTTGCTGACCTTGGGTAAAAGCCTGGAGCAAACCATCGACGGTTACACCAAGAGCTTTTCTCTGCATTACATCGACTGGCAGCGTCCGGAAAACAACGTCTATCACGTCTGCGATGAATTCGTGTTGGAGCGTCGCCACAGCAAACAAACCCGCCGGCCGGATATTGTGCTGTTTGTGAACGGCATTCCGTTGGCGGTGATCGAATGCAAACGTCCTGATCTGAAAGATGCCGCTGAAGAAGGCATCAGCCAGCATTTACGCAATCAACGCATCGATGAAATTCCGGAGCTGTTTACCTACGCGCAGATTTTAGTAACGGTCAGCCAGAACAAGGCTTTGTACGGCACCACTGGGACACCGGCCAAGTTTTGGGCGATCTGGAAGGAAGAGGATCAACACGCTCAGGAAAAGCATCTGCATGGGTTGGTCAATCAAGCATTGAGTGAAAATCTTAAATCGCGGTTGTTTGCAGAGCGCGATGAACGCCAACGCCGCGCAATGGAAACGGTGTGGCAGGCTGGAGAACGTCTGCCTTCACCGCAAGATAAAGCCCTTCATAGCTTGTTACGACCAGAACGTTTACTGGAGCTGGTTTATCAATACATCGTCTTCGACAACAAGGAAAAGAAGATTTGCCGTTACCAACAATATTTTGCCGTCGGCGCCACCCTGGATCGGGTTACGCAGCGCAAAGGCGATAGCCAGCGACCGGGAGGCGTGATCTGGCATACCACCGGTTCCGGTAAGTCACTGACGATGGTGATGTTGGCTAAAGCCTTGGTGCTGGCACCAGACATCGCTAATCCCAAGATCGTATTAGTCACCGACCGCATCGATCTGGATGACCAAATCTATAAAACCTTCCATGCCTGCGGTAAGCCGGTGGTACAGGCCAAAACCGGCGAGCATCTGATTGAACTGATCGCCCATAACAAGGCCAGTATCATCACCACCATTATCGACAAGTTCGAGTCTGCCAGCCGCAAACGCAAGGTCAGCGACGCCAGCAGCAATATCTTTGTCCTGGTCGATGAATCGCACCGCTCTCAATACGGCATATCACATGCCAAGATGCAGAACGTGTTTCCCAATGCCTGCTATATCGGTTTTACCGGTACACCGTTACTGAAAAAGGAAAAGACCACGGCGGCCAAGTTTGGCGGCTTTATCCATAAATACACCATGAACCAGGCGGTTGCCGATGGCGCTGTCACCCCGTTGCTGTATGAAGGCCGCATGAGCGAGTTGCATGGCGACAAGGCGCAAATCGATAAATGGTTTGAGCGCATCACCAAAGACCTGACCAGCGAACAGAAAGCCGATTTAAAGAAGAAATTCCGCCGCGAAGAAGAGCTGAGCAAGTCCGACCAACGTTTAGCCGAAATTGCCTATGACATTGGTCAGCACTTTAAGGACAACTACCGAGGTACTGGCAAGAAAGGCCAGTTTGCCGTATCCAGCAAAGCTATGGCCTTACGTTATAAAAAATACTTTGATGAGTTTGGCGATGTGACCACGGAGGTAGTGATTTCGCCGCCGGATACCCGCGAAGGCAATAAAACCGTCGATGAAGATGCCTTGGAGGACGTACAAGTCTTCTGGAAAGCGATGATGGCGAAGTATGGCAATGATGAGAAATATCAAGAGAGCATCATCAATGCCTTTAAATACTCCGACGACCCGGAAATCCTGATCGTGGTGGACAAACTGCTCACCGGCTTCGACGCCCCTAGAAACAGTGTGCTGTATCTGGATAAACGCCTGAAGGAACACAATATCCTGCAAGCCATTGCCCGTGTGAATCGGTTGTTTGAAGGCAAGGACTACGGCCTGATTATCGACTATCGGGGTATTTTCGGCGAGCTGAACGAAGCCATCGACACCTATGCCGCTTTAGAAAACGAAGGGTTTGATCCGGAAGATGTGGAAGGCACGCTGACCGACATCAGCGAAGAGATCAAGCTATTACCGCAACGTCATACCAATGTCTGGGAAGTCTTCAAGGAAGTCGAAAACCAAAAGGATTTGGAAGCCATGCAACGGCATCTGGAGCCGGAAGATCGGCGGCAACGCTTTTACGAGGTGTTGTCGTTGTTCGCCAAGACCCTGCAATTGGCGTTGGCGAATGCCAAGTTCCAGGATGAAACGCCGGAAATGAAAATCGCTCGTTACAAGGACGATTTGAAATACTTCCTGAACCTGCGTCAGGCCGTGAAGCAACGCTTTGGCGAAGTGGTGGACTATTCGGCCTATGAAACCCAAATCCGCAATATGGTGAATAAATACATCGGCGCGGATGCGGTGAAACAGTTGATTTCTCCGGTCAATGTGTTTGCGATTGATGAGTTTGAGCATGAGATCGATTCTATCGAAGGCGATGCGGCTAAAGCCGATGCGATTGCTTCCAGGGTGAAGAAAACCATCACCGAAAAGATGGAGGAAGACCCGGCTTTGTATAAACGCCTATCCGAGCTGATCGACGAAGCGATTGCCGAACATCGGGCAAAACGGCTTTCCGATCTGGAATATCTGAAACGGATTCGAGAAACCTTGGATGAGTTGCGCGGAAAAACGAGTTCCGAGTTGCCCGATATTTTGACCCACCGGGATGAAGCCAAAGCCTACTACGGTGTCATCCAAGAACCTATGGCGGCTTATTCTGTTCCGGGTGTCACACCCGACGTGTTTGCAGCGGAAACGGCAGTAAAACTGGAAGAGATTATCCGCGAGCACAAAATTCGTGACTGGACGCGAAATCAGGACATTAAGAACCTGATGCTGAACGAGATCGAGGATTACCTGTATAGCCTGAAAGGCCGGTACGAGCTGGCGATGGATTTGGAGCTTATCGAGCGGATCACCCATCAAATATTGTCTATTGCCGAACGCAGGGAGCGATGATTTGAATGCCGTTGCCTTGAAAACGGACATGTCGCCGCAAACTGAAAATCGTCGTGTGCAATTTGGCGATTCGCAGATCGAATACAGGCTGCAACGCGCCGAGCGTAAAACCCTGGCTATCCATGTTTATCCCAACGGTAGCGTGGTGGTGGATGCGCCGCTGACCGCAAACGACGAGGCGATTGCCGCGAAAGTCAAAAAACGCGCGAGATGGATTTTTAAACAACAACTGCAATTTGCTGCTTATCCGCCGGAGTTGCCGCAGCGACGTTATGTTTCAGGGGAAAGCGTGCGCTATTTGGGGCGGCAGTATCGATTGCGGGTTAATCAAGCCAGCAACGATCAGGTGAAATTGCAGCGCGGCCATTTGAACGTCGATGTCTCGGACGCCGCGAATCGTGAAAAAGTGAAATCACTCGTGCAAGCGTGGCTAAGATCACGCGCGGATGCGGTATTTAACGAACGCTACGAGCATTGTTTGGCGCTGGTTGAAAAGCTTCGAATTTATCCGCTACAGCCGGGCTTTCAACTGCGTTTGATGTCCACACGCTGGGGCAGCTGCACCCAATCCGGCAAGATCATTTTGAATCCGGAATTGATCGCCGCCCCAAAGGAATGCATCGATTACGTCATTACCCATGAGCTGTGCCATCTGAAAGAGCGAAACCATAACCAGGCGTTTTATAAGTTGCTGGCTTCCGTCATGAAGGATTGGGAGGCGAGAAAAACGAAATTGAACCAGTTGGTGGAAGTCAGGTTTGTTTGAGTTAAATTGCTGTCTCGTGTTAACCGAAATTAACACGAAAAGCTATGCGGCAAACGGTATTTGAATACATCGAAACCGATTACAATCCCGTCAGACTGCACTCAACCAATGGCTTTTTAAGCCCCGTTGAATTTGAAACCCAGTTTTATCAATCACTCGCTTCTTGATCTGTCCGTTTTTGATGCTGGGGATCACGTTACGAATGGCTCGCCCAGCACCTGTTTGATTCGATTGCTGAGGTACAGCACTTTGCCGACCAATGGTTATGGATTTACAATCATCAGCGACCCAATATGGCCCTTGGCGGAATAACACCTATGCAAAAATTGGCCAACGCCGCTTAACCTCTACTTTTAATCACGGTTAAATTTGGGGGGATTACCAGCGACGAGCAACTGGAGTTTCAAATCGAAGACCGGCGCAGTTTTCAGCGTTTTATCGGTTTGTCGGATGCCAAGCACGCGCCGGATCGCAACAGTTTCTGGCTATTTCGTGAGTCACTCAAAGAACTGAAACTCACCGAGACGTTATTCAACGAATTCAACCGGCAATTGGACCGTGCCGGCTTGATCGCCCGCAAGGGTCAACTGATTGACGCCAGCTTCGTCAAGGCGCCGGTGCAGCGTAATACGCCGGACGAGAACGCCCGGATTAAAGCTGGCGAAACCGTCGAGGACTGGTCAGCCTCCAAACGCAGTCAGAAGGATACCGATGCGCGCTGGACCAAGAAAGGCGACAAGAGCTATTACGGGTACAAGAACCACGTCAACGTCGACAACGCCCACAAGTTAGTGCGCAAATACACGGTCACCGATGCCAGCGTCCACGACTCCCAAGCCCTGAACGGCTTGCTCGATAGCGGCAACACCAGCCACGCGGTGCGGGCCGACAGTGCGTACCGATCCGAAGCTACGGAAGCCAGCCTTAAAGCGCAAGGTTACCACAGCCGGATTCACCGCAAAGGGGTGCGCGGCAAGCCGCTGACCGACCGGGAAAAACAAGGCAACAGCACCCGTTCCAAAACCCGCTGTCGGGTCGAGCACGTGTTTGCCTGGATGGCGCAATGGGGCGGCACGACGGTTCGTTGCATTGGCCTAGCCCGCGCCGAAGTACGTATCGGCTTCATGAATCTGGTGTACAACATGCGACGTTTTTGCGTCATTCGCAGGGTAGCTACGTCTTGATGCCGCCCATCGGAGCTGAAAAGGCTTCGAGTTGAAGGTAGTCCGCTTGGAAATGTCAGCTTTCGAGCGCGTTTTACGCCCCGAATCTGATTAATCGTGGATTTTTAGAGGCTCCCTAACAGGTTGGTGAAAAACCATATTCTGGCCACTAATTTAGCTATAAGAAGCCTTTATTTAGTGCTGAATCAATCTTGTAGTACTAAATATAGGTCTGATTGGTTGCAAAAAAGAGTTTTTCACCAACCTGCTAATGGGTAATGCATGACGAATGAGTAACGCGATAAGTAAATTGCATGGCTGAAGTTGCTTGGGATGAGCAGTGTTAGATAGAGCCATCGAAATGCCAATTTTTCTGGTTGGTTGCTCCGGACTTCACTGCTGACGATGGCTGGAACACTCCGGCTTTCCGTTAGTAACCGATTCCAAACGAATCTCATCCCTAGCCTCTAGCAAGCCAGTGTAGTGAGCCCACGGCGAAATCGCCCTTACGTCCCCTTATTGTCGGCAAGCGCGCTTCCGCTACTAGGCCTCGGCCTGGATCTCGCTTGTCCTGCCTTAACCAGATCTATTTGTGCGTCGAACTGACAATAACGCCCATCAGACGGCAGCCTTACCGATCTTCCCTAACATCCCAAGTCTCCAGGTTAATAACGCCACAGCTTGGCAGTGCAATTTGTCACTGTCTGCGGCCGGGTGGCGTCTCTAAAGTATCTACACCCGCCGCCGGCTAGCGGCCGCAGGCGGGGAGGTTGCGAGACGGCCCGATGGCTGTATCCGCGCCGCATGTTTCCGACGCCGGACCCGGTCCGGATTTTTCTTTCCGATGGAGCAAGCACATGTCCAAACCACAAACATTTACCCCGGACCTGAAGGTCTTGTCGGCTCAGGAGTTGAACCTGGTCGCCGGCGGCCTGATCGGTCCCGAAGGCGATTTGAGCCAATTTCCGCGCAAATTCTGGCCGGTAATCAATCCCGGCGCGAATGTGATCAACGTTAAAACCCTGGCCCAGAACGTTCTGGTGCGCTAGGGATTTTGCAACCGCAGTCTGGAGAACAGTCATGTCAAACAAAACAACCCGGATTTCCGCCGACGATTTGTCCGCTTTCGCCGAACAAGGCAAGCAACGCGCATTGCAGGCCCGCGCCGAAGCCGGCAGCGAATTGAGCGCTGCCGAGCTGGAGCTAGTCAGCGGCGGCGCCTCGGCCAGCCTGGTGCTGAGCAAAGGCATCATCGCCGGCGGCCCATGGTTCGACCAATTCAAAGCCGTCAACGGCTTGGCCACCAACCCGGCCGCCGGCGGACTGGCGGCCGGCATTCAAGGAGCAACCCTGCAGGGTTGAGCGCGCCATGGCCTCGGATAACGCAGTGTTATGCCCCAGCGCCCAGCCGGAATGGGAAGGAGCCCAGGTGATCGGCGTAATGGCCGGCACCCCGGAGCGGCCGGAAATGGCGTATTTGAATACGCCGCAACCGGTCACCGAACACGTGCTGGCGATGGCCGGTCCGGTGACGCCGGCCGAAGTGTTTCGTTTCTCGGCGCCTTGCGCCTGCAGCGGCTGCGGCCATTTTGCCGCCGAGGAATCGAAATGCCGCTTGGCCGAAAAAGTCGTGCGGTTCACGCCGTCGGTTACCGAGCAATTGCCGGTGTGCGCGATCCGCGCCGATTGCCGTTGGTGGAACCAAGAGGGGAAGGCGGCCTGTTTCAGATGTCCGCAAGTGGTGACCAATAACCTCAAACCCAGCGACGAGATGCGGCTGGCGGCCGATTACGGCGTTATCTGAGCGCTTTGGTCTTGGTAAGGGGAACGGCAGCATGAAACAACCATTATTTCGACAACAAGCCTTGGATTTTAAAAAAGACAAGCCTTTGGGGGAGGTGATACGCGTGGAAGCTTTGCCGTTTTCCGTTCTGACCGCGTTGGCGGTCGGCAGCGCCGCGCTGCTGATCGCTTTCGCCTTTTGGGGCGAATATACCCGCAAATCCCATGTCAGCGGCTATTTGGCGCCGAGCATGGGTTTGATCAAGGTTTACCCGCCGCAAGCCGGCACTTTGATCGAAAAACACGTCAAGGAAGGCCAGGCCGTCAAGGCCGGCGATACGCTGTTCGTGCTGTCCACCGACAGCAGTTCCCGCGACACGCCGCAGGCCCAGGCCGCCGCGATAGCACAACTGAAACAGCGCCGGGAAAGCCTGGAAGCCGAATTGGGCCAGCAGGAACACATCGACCGAATCCAATACCGTGCCTTGCTGGACCGCTTGCACGGCATGCAACGCGAACTGCAGCAAGTCAACGGCGAGATCGCGACCCAGCAGCAACGCCTGGCCGGCGCTGAAGCCACGTTGCAACGCTACCAACAATTACTGCCGACCAAATTCGTCTCGGCGGTACAGGCCCAGCAAAAACAGGACGAATGGCTGGACCACCAAGCCAAACTGCAAGCCTTGCAACGGCTGCAAATGACGTTGGAACGCGACATCCGCGCTACGCAACTGGAAGTGGACAGCAGCCAGATGAAGTTTAAAAACCAGCGCGCGGCAATCGAACGCAGTATCTCGACCTTGAACCAGAACATCACCGAATCCGAGTCGCGCCGCAACATCGTCATTACCGCACCGCACGACGGCACCGCGACGGCTATTCTGGCCGAACAGGGCCAGAATGCCGGCACCGGTAATCCGTTGCTATCGATCCTGCCGGCCGGGGCCGAGCTGCGCGCCCAGTTGCTGGTGCCGTCCAGCGCGGTCGGTTTCGTCGAGACCGGCCAAACCGTGGCGATCCGTTACCAGGCCTTTCCGTACCAGCGTTTCGGCAGCCAGCGCGGCCGCATCGTCGAGATCGCCAAGACCCTGATAACGCCGAAGGACGCCGATTTGCCGGTGACCTTGCAGGAAGCGGTATACCGCGTCACGGTGGTGCTGGATAAACAGTCGGTACAGGCCTACCGCCAGGAGATCCCGTTGCAGTCCGGCATGCTGCTGGATGCCGATATTTGGCTGGACCACCGTCGTTTGATCGACTGGATCTTCGAACCGCTCTACAGCGTTGCCGGACGGGTGTAACGATGAGCATACAAGCCATGCTGGATTTTTCCGGCCGCAAGAAAACCCCGCTGATTCTGCAAACCGAAGCCGCCGAATGCGGGCTGGCCTGTCTGGCGATGGTGGCATCCCACCATGGTCACCGGCTCGACGTCGCCAGCTTGCGCCGCAAGTTTTCGGTGTCGCTGAAAGGCTCGACTTTGAACCATCTGATCCGTATCGCCGACCAGTTGCATCTGGCCTCGCGTCCAGTCAAATTGGATTTGCCCGAGCTGGGCAAGCTGAGCCTGCCGGCGATTCTGCATTGGGATTTCAACCACTTCGTGGTGTTGGCTCAGGTCAAGCGCGGTGTGGCGACGATACACGATCCGGCCAAAGGCCTGTTGAATCTGCCGTTTAGCGAAGTCTCCAAACATTTCACCGGCATCGCTTTGGAACTGGCGCCGACCCAAAGCTTTACGCCGAAAACCGAACGTCAACAAATCAAGCTCTCCCGCCTGATTGGCCAGTTGGATGGGGCCGCCGGCGCGATTTGGCAAATCGTTTTATTGGCTGCGGCCATTGAAGCGTTTGCCATCGTCGCGCCGTTTTTTATGCAACTGGTGGTCGATAACGCGGTCGTGTCCCGCGACGATAATCTGCTGACGGTGCTGGGTTTGGGCTTTTTGTTGCTGTTTCTGATCCAGACCGCGATTACCGCGTTGCGCTCCTGGGTGGTCCTGGTGTTGAGCACGTCGGCCAATCTGCAATTGCTGAGCAATCTGTTCGGCCATTTATTGCAACTGCCGATGAGCTTTTTCGAAAAACGCCATCTGGGCGACATCGTCTCCCGCTTCGAATCGTTGAACGTGATCCAACGCACGCTGACCACCAGTTTTCTGGAAGCCATCGTCGATGGCGCGATGGCTATCGTCACGTTGGCGATGATGTTGGTCTACAGCTGGAAACTGGCCGCCATCGTCTGTCTGGCGGCTGCGCTATACGGTTTATTAAGGCTCGGTCTGTTCACGCCGTTAAGGCTGGCGACCGAGGAACAAATCTTGCGCGGCGCCAAACAGCAGACCAATCTGCTGGAGACGGTGCGCGGCATGCAGAGCGTGAAGCTATTCAACCGCGAGTTACAGCGCCGGGCCGGTTACCAAAATCTGATGGTGGACCATTTCAACGCCGGTATCCGCGTGCAAAAACTGGGCATCGTCTACAAGGCGCTGAACAGCCTGTTGTTCGGCCTGGAAAACATCGCCGTGGTCTGGCTCGGCGCGCTGTTCATTCTGGACGGCGGCTTTTCGGTGGGAATGCTGTTTGCCTTCATGTCGTTCAAGGACCAATTTACGCATCGGGTCGGCAGCTTCATCGAGAGAAGCATCGAATTCAAAATGCTGGGCCTGCATACCGAGCGGGTGGCCGATATCGCCCTGGCCGACACCGAGCGCAACGGCTTGGGCTGCGGCCAGCGCGATTTGCCGGCCTGCGTGCAAATCCGCGATTTGGAGTTCAGTTACGCCCCGTCCGAACCGCCGGTAATCAGCAATCTGAGTCTGGACATCCAGGCCGGAGAGTCGGTGGCCATCGTCGGCCCGTCCGGCTACGGCAAGACCACGCTGGCCAAATTGATTCTTGGCCTGTTGCAACCGAGTTCCGGCGAAATCCTGGTCGGCGGCGTGCGCTTGCCGCAAATCGACAACCGCGATTACCGCGACATGGTCGCGGCGGTGATGCAGGAAGACCAGCTTTTCGCCGGGTCGATTGCCGACAACATCTGTTTCTTCGACCCGGAACCGGACCAGGCCTGGATCGAAACCTGCGCCCAACTGGCGGCGGTACACCAGGATATCGTGGCGATGCCGATGGCCTACAACACGCTGATCGGCGATATGGGCACCGTGTTGTCCGGCGGCCAGAAACAGCGGGTATTGCTGGCGCGGGCCTTGTACAAGCGGCCGAAGATTCTGGTGCTGGACGAAGCCACCAGCCATTTGGACGTGGCGCGGGAGCGCTTGGTCAACGGCGCGATTCAGCAATTGAAACTGACCCGCATCATCATCGCCCACCGTCCGGAAACCATTGCCTCGGTGGACCGGGTGATCGATTTGCAGGCCCTGGCTCAGCGCGGCCGGCGCGAGGCTGTATCTCAGCCGGCCTGAACGGTTGCGGAGCGGAAGCCTTGCCCGAAGGGGGTAAGTTCCTGATCAGAACCGGTTCGGGTGTCGCTTCCGCCCCGGACCGAAACCGAGGAAACACGAAATGAAAACCCTAATAGCTTATCTATTGGTTGCATTCGGCGTATTCGCCAGTGCCGCAGCGGTTTCGGCGCCGGCCGACATCGCCAAACTATTCGGCCGGCTGCCGACGATTACCAAATACGAGCGCAGTTGCGTGGTGAGCGCGGCGACGCCCGCCGAATTGCGCGCTTGTATCAACAATCTGCCGAATACCGAGTATTACAGCCGGGAACGCAGCCGCAGTCTGGCCCGGCTGGAGAGCTTGAATACCATCGTCGCCGATTTGAATGCGGTACCGGAGCTGACCCCAATCGAGAAATTCTGTTTGTTCACCGCCACGCCGGCCTGTATGGAGGCCTGTATTCAAGGCTGGGTTTGTTCCGCCGATTAGCGGCGCGACTTCGAGTTAAGGAACGGCGTTGGGCTGCGCCATCGAGCGGACGCAGCCCAGCGCCGATGCCGGGCCGGCGGTAAGGATGCGGCCGGCCCGGCCAAGGACGATTCCTCCCGGCTAAATCCGCAACGCCGGCCAAACTTCACCTTCGCTTCACCATTCCGACATCATGGTTTCACCTCCGGCGCGCATGCTACGCAGCGTATTCAAACCTGTGGAGAACTACGATGCGAAACAAACTCTGGCAAAAATTGGCGGCGATGGCGCTATTGACGCTGTTGCTATTGATCCCGATAGGCATGGTCAAGGATCTGGCCAACGAACGCGAGAACCGGCAGTTGCAGGCGGTGAACGATATCGCCGCCAGCTCGGCCGGGCCGCAAAAATTGTTCGGCCCGGTGTTGGTGGTGCCGTACCGCGAAATTTGGAGCGAAGTCTCCGAAACCATCCGCGACCGCACGGCGGTGCGCGAGGTGTTGCAACGTAGCGAGTCGCGTTATTTGTATTTCCTGCCCGAGCAACTAAAGCTGTCCGGCGAGCTGGCCACCGAGACCAAGCGCCGCGGCTTGTTCGAGGTCCGCTCTTACGTGGTGAATCTGTCCGGCAAAGGCGAGATCAAATTGCCCGGCGGCTACGGCAATCCGGCGCCGTTGCACGGCGGTCGCATTGAATTCGGCACGCCTTATCTCGGCATCGCTTTGTCGGATATGCGCGGCGTGTTGCAGGCGCCGGGCGTGGAATGGGCCGGCAAAACCTATGGCTTCGAACAAGGTTCGAATTTGCCGCTGGAGGATGCCAGCGGTATGCATGCCAATCTGGAGCCGATGCCGGTCGAATTCGGGCCGATCTCGATTCCGTTCGGGTTCGATTTGAAACTGCGCGGCATCGAAGCGCTGGAATTCGTCCCGGCCGGCAAGCATACCCAAGTCGAACTGGCCTCGGCCTGGCAACATCCCAGCTTTTTCGGCCGGTTTCTGCCGGACCCGAGCAGCCAGCAGACCGGCACCGACGGATTTCGCGCTGCCTGGAGCGTGGACGCCTTGGCTTCCAACGTCGGCCGCAATCTGAGCGGAGTACGCCATATCGCCAGCTACGACAGTTTTGGTGTGCGCCTGATCGAACCGATCAACGTCTATTCGTTGTCGGATCGTGCCGCCAAATACGGTTTTTTGTTCGTCTGTCTGACCTTCGCCGCGATTTTTCTGTTCGAACTGCTGAAAAAACTGGCAATCCATCCGGCCCAATATGCCTTGGTCGGTCTGGCATTGGCGATGTTCTTTTTGCTGCTGCTCAGCCTGTCGGAACATCTTCGGTTCGGCGTGGCTTATTGCCTGGCGAGCGGGGCTTGCGTGGCGTTGATTGCCGTTTACCTGAGCGCGGTCTTGCGCAGTGCGACGCGGGGCGCCGCGGCCGGCGTGTCGCTGGCGGCCCTGTTCGCCAGCCTGTACGGTTTGCTGGAATCGGAAGATAACGCGCTGATGCTGGGTTCGTTGCTGTTATTTGCGGTGCTGAGCATAGCGATGCTGGCGACGCGCAAACTGGATTGGTATGCGTTAGCCGACACCGGCGCTGGCTCCGTAGCAAGCGGGAGGGAATCATGCTGATCGCCCATTTGCCGGCCGGCTATATCGTCTCGGTGCTGACCTATCCGCTGCTCAGGATGCCGCAAGTCGATGGCAAAACCTATTTGCGTTGCGGCATGTTCGGTGCGGTGGCGCCGGATCTGGACATGATTTACTTCTATTTGGTGGACGGCGGCAGGCATCCGCACCACAGTTACTTCAGCCATTTTCCGCTGACTTGGCTGCTGCTGGCACTGGCGGCCGGCGTTTACTACCGATGCAGCGCGGACCGGCGTCTGCCGGTGCTGGCTTTGATATTCGCCGGCAACGGCTTGCTGCACATGGTGTTGGATTATCTGGCCAGCAATATTTATTGGCTGGCGCCGTTCGTGCTGAAGCCGTTTTCATTGACGCTAGTGGAACGGGTGTACGAGCCCTGGTGGCTGAACTTTCTGTTTCACCGCTCGTTTGCGTTGGAGATCGCGATAGTGGCAACGGCCTTGCTGATTCGGCGGCGGCGCTCGCAGCCATCCGAACCGCCGGCCTTAGCGGCGCCAGCCGCTGCGGGCGGGGAAGGTTCCTGATCTACCGGCCCCCTGTATGTGTTAAGCGTTGGCGCCCGAACTATCCCACTTTGAAAAAGTCGCTGTAAGGCATTTAAGGGGCAGCAGGGGATTTAGCGGAATAAATCCCCTGCAACCCCCCTTGGCAAGGCTATGTTCGCGTTAATAGTTGAATGAGATGGAAGCCGTCATCCCGGCATACCCAAAGGGCACAAGTGGATTGCCGGGATCCAGGGTACAAGGATGTGTTGAAACTTTGCCGTCCGTGGCTTCTGGGCCCCGGCAATCCATGCCGGGGCGACGCCAACTACTAACGCGAACATAGCCCTTTGCAAATGGGGAGTATTGCTTATTAACCAGGCTCTTAAATTCCCAGGTTCTGTCATTCCTGCGCAAGCGGGTGCCGGTAAACCGCGCAGCGAATCCAGCGTGAAAACTGGGCTCCCGCCTACGCGGGAGCGACGACATTTGAGCGTCGGGTTAATAACTTAATCGAACCGCTCCATCTCTAGCCGTATGCGTGGATGCAAAAAATAATTTGGTATCGAATCGATATTTAACTACAATCATGCCGAATCCGTCGAGACACTTCACCCCCCAAGGGAATGCCGGCGGATTTTCCGCTGATGGCGGGCTTTCAGCACGCCATCACGGCCGAACAATCTGCGGCCGGCGCTCACTGCGTCCGGTACTTGAAACGATGAGTTATCGCTGATTAAGGAGGCACAGGCATGATTAAGCAACATCTGGATTTAATAGCCGTGGCCGGCCTCGGAGCCGGTGTGGCAATGTACGACGTGACGATAGACCTGGTTTTCGGTGTCGCTCATTTCTTGTTCGAGATGCTGCATCTGGCATTCGAATGGTTCGAACTCGGTATCGAACATGCCGTGGAGCATACCTTTCACACCACGCGCCACGGCAGCCAGATCGTGACCTTTTATATCTTGTTGGCACTGGGCAGTGCGGCGCTTTACGCGTTGTGGAAAGCCTTGCCGCGGATACGGCAGCGCTTGCAGCAGGCGGCCATGAATGCCTGGGTGCGGCGGAAAACCGAATGCGAGCTGTATTGGCAATCGCTGACTTTGCCCAACAAACTCGGCTTGGTGTCCACGCTGTTGGGCGCGGTCTACCTGAGTACCTTTTTCGCGATGTGACGGAATAGGCCGAGCGGGTCGGACTAGAACTCGATCCGCTCCGGCGCGACCCTGAGTATCTCGTCGATGGTGGTGATGCCGGCCGCCACTTTCTCCGCGCCGCTGAGCCGCAACGGCCGCATGCCTTCCTTGATCGCCTGTTTTTGCAGCAGCGCCGTGTCGCAGCCTTCCACAATCAGCTTTTCCAGCGCCGGGCTGTTTTCGAAAATCTCGTAAATGCCGACCCGGCCGGCAAAACCGGTATTGCGGCACTCCTTGCAGCCGACGGCTTTGTATAACTGCTTGGGCGGCGCCACCTTGAACGGCGCCACCAGCGCCCGCCACTGGTTTTCGTCGGTCGGCACCGCCGCTTTGCAATGTCTGCATAACACCCGGATCAGGCGTTGGGCCATGATGCCGAGCACGGTTTGCTGGATCAGGTAACCCGGCACGCCGATATCCAGCAAGCGGGTCACCGCGGCGGGCGCGTTGTTGGTGTGCAGCGTCGAGATCACCAAATGCCCGGTCAGCGAGGCTTGCACGGCCATTTCCGCGGTTTCCAGGTCGCGTATCTCGCCGACCATGATGATGTCCGGGTCCTGCCGCAGCAAGGTGCGGATGCCGCTGGCGAAATCCAGGCCGATGTTGGCCTGCACCTGCATCTGGTTGAAGGCCGGTTCGATTTGCTCGATCGGGTCTTCGACGGTGCAGAGATTGATTTCCGGCGTCGCCAGCCGTTTCAAGGTCGAATACAGCGTCGTGGTCTTGCCGGACCCGGTCGGACCGGTGACCAGAATGATGCCGTGGGTATGGCCGACCAGCCGGTTCCACAACGCCAATTCCTGCTTGCTGAAGCCGAGTTGTTCGTAATCGCGCAGCAACACTTCCGGGTCGAAAATCCGCATCACCAGCTTCTCGCCGAACGCAGTCGGCATCGTCGATAGCCGTAGTTCGATTTCCTTGCCGTTGCTGTTTTGGGTTTTGATCCGGCCGTCCTGCGGCAGCCGCTTTTCGGCGATGTTCATCCGGCCCAGAATTTTCAAGCGGCTCAACACCGCATTCATGATCGGCGTCGGCAATTGGTAGACGTTGTGCAGAATGCCGTCGATCCGAAAGCGGACGTTGCCTTGCAAACGGCGCGGTTCGATGTGAATGTCGCTGGCGCGCTGGTCGAAGGCGTATTGCAACAGCCAGTTCACCAGATTGACCACGTGCTGGTTGTTGGCGTCCAGATCGGCCATCTTGCTTAGCTCGACCAGTTGCTCGAAATTCTGGCCCTCGGCGGCACGGCCGTCGTTGTGGCTTTGCGCGCCCTTCAACGACTTGGAAAAATTATAAAACTCGTCCAGGTAGCGTTTGATTTCGTCGGGATTGGAGAACACGCAACGAATTTTGCCGTGGTGCATTTTCGCCAGATCGTTCTGCCAGGCTCGGATGAAAGGCTCGGCGGTGGCGACCACGATTTCGTCGTCGCTGATCTTGATCGGCAAAATGTTGTAATTGGCGGCGTAAGCCTTGCTGAACAAGGCCGTCACGGTCGGCACGTCGATTTTCAACGGATCGAAATAGTAGTAGGGCAGGGCCAGCTTCTTCGCCAGCCACTGGGTCAAATCCTCCTGCGACAGCGCCTTGCCCAGCTGGGTTTGGTCGGACAGCTCGCACTCGGCCAGCACCTTGAGCGGATGTTTGTGCAGATTGATCTTGGCCACCGCATACTGCCGGCATTTCTGCAAATCCTGCGCCGACAGAATCCTATCCTCCTGCAACCACTTGATGACCTGTTGAATCTCCAGTTTTCTGTCTTCGGTTTTGCTTTCTTCCCGCATGTGCGCGCCGTTCCTGATTGGTTTGGCGATAGTCTAGCCAAATATTTCCGGCCCGGTTCGGATTTAGCGCGGATTGACGCTAACGGAAAGGGTCAGCAATAATCCGGGCTCCCGCAAAAGGATAAACCCGGCATGGAACAACTCACCGACCTGAAAGCCATCCTCCACTCCAAGCGCGCCAACATCTACTATCTGGAAAAATGCCGGGTCATGCAAAAAGACGGCCGCGTGTTGTATCTGACCCAAGCCAAGGACGAAAACCTGTATTGGAACATTCCCATCGCCAATACCACCGTCATCCTGCTCGGTACCGGCACCTCGATTACCCAAGCCGCGATGCGCATGCTGGCCAGCGCCGGCGTATTGGTCGGCTTTTGCGGCGGCGGAGGCACACCCTTGTTTAGCGGTTGCGAAATCGAATGGCTAACCCCGCAAAGCGAATACCGGCCAACCGAATACATCCAGGGTTGGCTGAAATTCTGGTTCGACGATACGCAACGGCTGACCGTCGCCAAAGCCTTTCAACTAGCCCGCGTCGATTACATCCGCAAGGTCTGGAGCAAGGACCGCGAACTGCAAGCCGAAAACATCTTCGCCGACGACAGCGCCATCGCCGCCGCGTTGGACAATTACGCCGGCAACATCGGTAGCGTGGAAAAAACTGGCGACCTGCTGCAACGTGAAGCCCTATTGACCAAACAACTCTACCGCTACGCCGCCAAAGCCACCCAACACGGCGATTTCACCCGTGACCACGACGCCAGCGACCTTGCCAACGGCTTCCTGAACCACGGCAACTATCTGGCTTACGGCCTGGCCGCAACAACGCTTTGGGTGCTCGGCATCCCGCACGGCTTCGCGGTCATGCACGGCAAAACCCGCCGAGGCGCGTTGGTGTTTGATGTTGCCGATCTGGTCAAGGACGCCATCGTCCTGCCCTGGGCCTTCGTCTGCGCTAAGGAAAAGATGAGCGAACAGGAATTCCGCCAGCAAATCCTGCAAAAATTCACCGACCATAAAGCCCTGGATTTCATGTTCGAGCAAGTCAAGCAACAAGCAATTCAATCTCCTCATAAAGAGCAAACCACTCAGTCCCCTCTCCCTGAGGGAGAGGGCTAGGGTGAGGGGGACATAACCATGATGGTCACCTTCGTCAGCCAATGCCAAAAAAAGGCGTTGGCCCGCACCCGCCGCGTCCTGGACGCCTTCGCCAACCGCATCGGCGACAACACCTGGCAAACCGTGATCACCGAAGAAGGCCTGATCGCCGTCAAAACCCTGTTGCGCAAGACGGCCACCAAAAATACGGCGGTGGCCTGCCATTGGATCAGGTCCAGAAGTCGAAGCGAATTGGTTTGGATAGTCGGCAATCGCAAGCGCTTCAATGCCGAGGGGATTGTGCCGGTGAATAGCACCCAAAAAAATGTGCTGAACAACCATTGGGAAAACAATTGGACCTATCTGCCGGCCATTAAAGCCTTGGTGGCGGTTGCGGCTTTACTGCACGATTGGGGCAAAGCCACAGCCTTGTTCCAGAGTAAGCTTAAATCCTCGACTAACCAAGGCGATCCGCTGCGCCACGAATGGATTTCCTGCCTGTTACTTAACGGCTTGGTGCGGCTGGCCGGCGGTGAAGACGAAGCTTGGCTGCAGCTATTGGGCGATGACAACTGGGACGAAGCGGCGTTAAAGAATCTTACCGCCGAAAACCTGAAAAACCCGTTGGCCGATTTGCCGCCGATTGCGCAATTGGTCGGCTGGTTGATCATGAGCCATCACCGCTTGCCGAGTCGCTTAAAGCCAAACGATGTAGGCGATCAAAAACGCGAGACCCTGGCGAGCATGTTGAAAAGCTTGAACGCGGACTGGGGTTACCAAAATCCGAATGACGAAGATAAACGCCTGAAAGCCTGCTTCGAATTTCCGGAAGGCTTGCTTTCGCAATCCGAGCCGTGGCGCAAACAACTGAAAAAATGGTCTGGCAAATTGCTGCAGAACCAAGCGTGTATCCAAGCCTTGCTCGACAACGGCGCCTATCGCCTGTTGCTGCACCATGCCCGCTTATGCCTGATGCTGGGCGACCATTATTACTCGTCCTGCCAAGCCGACGGCGAATGGCAGTCGGCCATCGACCTTTACGCCAACACCGACAGCCAAAAACGGCTGAAGCAAAAACTGGACGAACATTTGGTCCGCGTCGGCGATCAAGCCTTGAAAATCAGCCAAACCTTGTCGCGCTTCAGCAGCGAGATGGATGCGGCCTACGACATCAAAAGTCTTAAGCAAAAAAGTCCCGCTGGCTTCGAATGGCAGGATAAAGCCGTGGATGGCATTGCCCGCTTCAAAACTCAACATCAAGCCCAGCAAGAACAAGGTTACGGCTGGTTTGTGGTGAATATGGCCAGTACCGGCTGCGGCAAAACCGTGGCCAACGCCAAAGTCATGCGCTCGCTGTCGGACGACGGCGACAGCCTGCGTTACGTTCTGGCCTTGGGTTTGAGAACCTTGACCTTGCAAACCGGCAACGAATACCGCAACCGCTTGGGCTTGACGGACCAGGATCTGGCGGTTTTGATTGGCTCGGCGGCAATCAAACAGCTTTACGACAAAGCTGCCCGGGAAAAAGACCAGCCACCGGGTTACGAAGACATCGGTTCCGAGTCCCGAGAGCAACTATTGGCGGAGGATTTGGATTTCGGCGACATGCCGCACGCCGAATTTCTCGACGTGCTGTTTCCCAAGCATCAACCCAAGCTGGCCGAGAAGCACAAGGCGTTTTTATACAAGCCGGTGTTGGCTTGCACGATAGACCACATCATCGCCGCCACCGAAACCCGGCGCGGCGGAAAATTCATCCTGCCGTGCCTGCGCCTATTGTCGTCCGATCTAGTGATCGACGAAGTAGATGACTTTGATGGCACCGATTTGATCGCCATCGGCCGGTTGATCCATTTGGCCGGCATGCTGGGCCGCAAGGTGATGATTTCCTCCGCCACGATTCCACCGGATTTGGCCGAAGGTTTTTTCCATGCCTATCAGGCCGGCTGGCAATTGCACAGCCATTTCAAAGCCGCTCATCCGCTGGTGGCCTGCGCCTGGATCGACGAGTTCGGTACGCAAGTCGAACGGTTGGACAACGTGGATTCCGATAGCCGTTGCCGGCAATACGCGCTGTTACACCGGCAGTTCGTTGCCAAACGAGTCGGCTATCTGCACAAGCAACTCGTCAAACGTAAAGCCACGATTGAACGTTGCGACGAGTTGTTGGCCTTGAAGAACCAGCCCGCTGAACAGCGCCAACAGTATTTCGCCAAAATCCGCCAGGCTGCCGAACATTTGCACTCTCATCACCACAGTGTCGATGCCAAAACCGGCAAGCGGGTTTCGTTCGGCGTAGTGCGGATGGCGAACATTCCGCCCTGCGTCGCACTGACACACTACCTGTTGCAAGCGGATTGGGGCAACGGCATCGAGCCGAAAATCATGGCTTACCACAGCCGGCAAGTGCTGCTATTACGTCATGAACAGGAAAAACATCTGGACGAAATTTTGCAGCGCAAGGAAAAACCGGGCCAAACGCCGAAGGCATTTCAGGAACCCACAATCCGCCGGCATTTGGATTCCACGGCAGCCGATGACGTATTGTTTATTCTGGTGGCGACACCGGTGGAAGAAGTCGGCCGCGACCACGATTTCGATTGGGCCGTCATCGAACCATCGTCGTTTCGTTCCATCATCCAGTTGGCAGGCCGGGTGTTACGCCATCGCCGCATTTCGACCGATGTCGAACATGCCAATATCGCCGTGATGCAATACAACCTGAAAGCCTTGCGGCAAACGGGCGGCCCGGCTTATTGCCGGCCGGGTTACGAAAACGGCAAAAGTCTGCGATTGACCAGCCACGACTTCGGCCAATTGGTGGACGAAGCCGCGTTGAACCAAGTCGTCAACGCCGTGCCGCGCATTCAACGCCCGGAAAAGCTGGAACCGAAACAGCGTCTGGCCGACCTGGAACACCAAGCCTTGCATCAAAGCCTGACCGATTACCGGCAACAAGGCCCGCAAGCCTTGCAGGCCTGGCTATACGAAAACTGGTGGCTGACCGCCGTGCCGCAGCAAATCAACCCGTTTCGCGCCGGCAATCCGGAAACTTCGCTATTTTTGGTTTGGCGAGACGGTAAAGCGCTGTTTTGCGAGAAGGACGAACGCGGCCAATTTATCGTCCTTCAGGCTTTCCACAAAATCTCTCGGATGCCGCAACCATCATTAGAAGAGCAAGCCCGATTATGGCTGGATAGAGCTTATGAAAATATCTTGCGCCAACACGCTGAAACCGAACCGTCCGGGGACGATGCCGATTCGGAACAACGATTGCAGGCCGCATCCGAGCGTTTCGGCGAAATCATGATTCGCCCGGACAGCGACAAACCTTGGTTTTATTCGGACCAGTTAGGTTTGTTTCAAGATATGAATTAGCGGGTAGGCCGGAATAAGCCGATAGGCGTTTCCGGCAGATCGGTTTTGCCGGAAACGCTAGCGCTTATTCCGGCCTACTGGAACTGCCTGTACGGCAGCAAATGGCAAAAAATAAAGACTATTTGCTAAGCGGCCTGTTCGGCGGCAAAGGCATTTTATGTCTTTGCTACGAAGCATCAAAATTGAAAATAAAAAAATTAAAAATAAATACTATGGACAAGTTCTTGTCGCCATGAATATAATTCGACCCGGCACGCTTAATCAGGAGGCTAGTACCCATGCACGAATCGATCACAACATTTTTCGCCGAGCGCAAAGCGGCTTGGCTGAAAGCCAAGCTAAAAGCCACGGAAGATCCGGACCAACAATCCGCCATCCAACAAGAAGCCGAGGACAAATTTTCACTACCAACTTGGTTGCCCGATGCGGCGCGGCGGGCCGCCTGGTTATCCATGGTCAGCCATCCCGGCAAATTCAGTCATCCCAGCGCCAAAACCAGTTCGGTCATCGCCCAAGGCCAACAGGCGAACGACGGCTACCTGCGTACCGGCAACGTGGATTACGAGTTGGATGTATTCGGCAACGCGGCGGCGATGGATGTTTACAAGTTTTTGAATCTGCCGCTGGACGACGCGCAAACGCTGTTACAGCACCTGGAGAGAGATAGCGATCAGGCCAAGCGTTTGCTTAAGGTACCAACCGCCAGCTACGACAGTCTGCGTTCCGGGTTTCTGACGGTTAAACAAAGCGACGACGGTAACCGGACCGACGGCTTGGTCAAGCAAGTGTATTTCCCGGTCGATGCCGATTATCACCTGTTGTCTATTCTGACCCCGGCCGGCATGCTAACCCAAACCAAAAGCCGGATCGACGCCATGCGCTTTTCCGAAGCCACCAAACAGGCCAAGGACAGCCGGCGTAAAAACGAACATCACGCCGACGGTTTCGACGACATGTTGGGTTTGACCGTTACCTTGTACGGTGGCACCAAACCGCAAAACATCAGCGTGTTGAACAACCAGAATGCCGGCCGCGCGTATTTGTTAAGCAGTGTGCCGCCAATCTTCGAGCAGCGGCAGGTGAGGTTACCGACTCGACATTTTTTCAGAAACTCGCTATCCGCCCGCCGTTTTCAAGACAACTTCCAGACACTGGACCGCTTGATGCGCAGCGGCGTCAACAACATCCACGTCCGAGACGGCATCCGCAACACCCTCAAATACCTGATCGACGCGGTTTTGCGGCTAGCCTTCGCCATTCGCGCCACCGGTCCCGGCTGGTCGCAAGCCGAGCATTACCGCGAATTACCGCTGGCGCAACGGATTTGGCTCGACGACGCCTATCTGGAACAGCGTGAGCAATCAGATGCTTGGTTAAACGAGGTGGCCGGCGATTTTGCCCGTTGGATCATTCGAACTTACGAATACTTATGCAAGGACAGCCGCACCAAGCTTGGCGATGACGAATTCCATGAGTTGGCTGCGTTGGCCGAGCAAGCCGTTGCCGCCGACCAGGAGTTTTTCAAATGACGCGCCGCTTTCTGTTAATTCCGCATCTGCGCATTCACAACGCCAACGCGATGAGCAGTCCGTATACCATCGGCTTTCCGGCCATGACCGCCTGGCTGGGCGGCGTGCATGCCTTGCAGCGCCATCTACGGCAATTGGGTTTGACCGACATCGAATTGACCGGCGCGGCGATAAGCTGCCATCGCTTCGATTTGCAGACCTACAAAGGCCAGGGCGATTTCGTGCATTCCATTGTCGGCACCGCCAATCCGTTGGATAAAGACGGCGGCCGGCCAGCTTTCGTCGAAGAAGCCCGCTGCCATTTGGAAGTGTCGCTGTTGATCGAACTACAAGGCTTCGACACCGACGAACGGGAGCACCTCGAAGCCACGCTTAATCAGCAACTGCGGCGGATGAAATGGGCCGGCGGCGACGTTCTGGCTGTCAATCCGGTGGAAATTCATACCGTCGATGAAGACGACGACGGTAGCGTCAGGAAGTTGCTCAACCGCCTGATGCTCGGTTATCTGCTGGTCGAACGCCGGGAACTGATGGTGCAAGCCATGCGCGACGAGGGCCGGGACGCACTGGATGCTTTGCTGGATCAGTTAAAAGTCATGCACCGCAGCGAGCAAGACGAAACCGGCAAAGTTGCCTGGAGCAGCCAACGCAAGGCGCCGGGTTGGCTGGTGCCGATTGCGGTGGGCTTTCAGGGTATTTCCGAATTGGGCCAAGCCGCCAACCAGCGCGACACCGACACGCCGCATCGCTTCGCCGAAAGTGTGGTCACGCTGGGCGAATTTAAAATGCCTTACCGGATTAGTAACTTGGACGACGTGCTTTGGCAATATCACGCCGATACCGAACGCAATCTGTACCTTTGCCGAACCCTCACCGCAGCAAATCTTATTGGAGACTAAAACATGGCAGCAAAAAACGACGCAACCGTATTGGCTTTCGAGAAAAAACTGGTGCCTTCCGACGGTTATCTGTACGGCACGACTTGGAAGGGGCGAAATGATCCATTCACGACAGCTACTCCCCTAAAACTTAACGAAAAATCGGTGCGAGGCACGATTTCTAATCGCCTGAAACCTGCGTTGCAAAACGACCCGTTAAAACTCAACGCCGAAGTCGAAAAACCCAATCTGCAAACCGTCGACGCCTGCGCGTTGGCGGAGGATCAAGACACGTTAAAACTGAGCTTTACCTTGAAAGTGCTGGGCGGCGTTGACAAACCGTCGGCCTGCAACGGACCAAATTTCAACGCCAGTTATCCCGGCGTCGCCCAAACTTATATCGAACAAGAAGGCTTTACCGAGCTCGCCAAACGTTACGCTGTCAACATCGCCAACGCCCGCTATTTGTGGCGTAACCGGGTTGGCGCGGAAAAAATCGAAGTCGTGGTCGATACCGGCGACGGCGAGCAACTGGTCTTCGACGCCAAGCAATTTTCCCTGCGCGATTTCAAGGCCGCTAACCCGGATTTGCAAAAACTGGCCGGTAAAATCGCCGATGCCTTGTGCGGCCGTTTGCCGTATTTACTGATTAGCGTCGAAGCTTACGCCTTGGTCGGTAAGGCGCAGGAAGTGTATCCCAGCGAAGAACTGATCCTCGGCAACGGCAAGGGCGACAAAAGCAAAATCCTTTACGCCGTCAACGGCACCGCCGCCTTGCATTCGCAAAAAATCGGCAACGCCATCCGCACCATCGACACCTGGTATCCGGGCCACGACGACGGCACCATTGGCATCGGTCCAATCGCCATCGAACCTTACGGCGCGGTCACCAACCTGGGCAAAGCCTTCCGTACCCCGAAAGATAAAGCCGACTTTTACTCGTTATTCGACCGCTTTGCCTTGGGCGAAAAACTCAGCAGTAAAGACCAAGAACATTACGTGATGGCGGTACTGGTGCGCGGCGGCGTATTTGGCCAAAGCGGCAAGGAATAAGTCATGCGCTTTTACTTGGAAATCACCTTGCTGCCAAATCCCGAAGTTGGGCTGAATTTTCTGTGGTCCAAAGTGTTCCAGCAACTGCACCTGGGCCTTGTCGAGATGCTGGATGCGGAGAAACGCGGCGCCATCGGAGTCGGTTTTCCCAAACATTGCGCCGATGGCAAGCGACTTGGTTTGGGCGACAAATGCCGCCTGTTTGCCGACGATGAGGCAACATTTGAACGCTTCGCCGCGCCGCAGCGCTTGGCGCGTCTTAGCGACTACGTGCATTGCACCGGCATCCGTCCGGTGCCGGACAAACTGTTGGGGTATGCGGTTTACCGGCGAGTGCAGCCGAAGACCAACCCGGAGCGCCTGGCTCGGCGCTATGCCAGACGCCACGGCGTGGACCTGGCGACCGCGCTGAACATGACGGTTGAATTGCGCGCGGCTGGCGAGAATCCGGCGTACCCGCTGTCGTTTCGCTATTGCGACATGCTCAAGCCTTCTGTCGCCTTGCCGTTCATCCGCTTGCAAAGCTTGAGTGGCGGCCAGACTTTTTGTTTGTGGATCAGCAAAACCGAGACGGTCGCGCCGGTGACCGGCAGTTTCAGCGCCTACGGCCTGAGCAGCATCGCGACCGTACCCGAATTTTGACCCAAAATTTTTTCGCTCTTTAACAATGTGAATTAAATCAGCCGGTTACGGTTAAGGCTTTTGCGGATGGTAAAAATGGGTCAAACCGCCCGCAACCCTTGTCGCGACCGGCTTCCCATTTATTTATAATCAGTCCGCCGCCGCACAGGCGGCTTAGAAAACAGACAGCTCTGGTACGTCGGCCAAAGATATGTCCGCCGCCGCACAGGCGGCTTAGAAATATGGCGGCCTCGCAGTGGAAAAAGCGAGGCCGTCCGCCGCCGCACAGGCGGCTTAGAAAGGCAACCTCGCCCTGTTGCCGGCGATGTCCAGGTCCGCCGCCGCACAGGCGGCTTAGAAAGGTCGCAAAAACCGCGCGAACGCCGCCGGATCGTCCGCCGCCGCACAGGCGGCTTAGAAATACCAGCGCACAGACAGCAAAAATCTGGCAAAGTCCGCCGCCGCACAGGCGGCTTAGAAAAGCGATCTGTTGTCCATCGATAACTCCTATGCGTCCGCCGCCGCACAGGCGGCTTAGAAAAAATCCAGCAGGCCGCGATATTCGCCGCTAGGTCCGCCGCCGCACAGGCGGCTTAGAAATCCGCCTTAGCACGGAATTTATCCAGCGACTCGTCCGCCGCCGCACAGGCGGCTTAGAAAGTCACGTAAAACAAAAGGTTTGCTGATTTTTGGTCCGCCGCCGCACAGGCGGCTTAGAAAATTTTCAAGCCAAGAGAGGATAACCATGGACAGTCCGCCGCCGCACAGGCGGCTTAGAAACAACAAACGAGGTAGTGTCTATTGCTTGTAACGTCCGCCGCCGCACAGGCGGCTTAGAAATCCCGAATCAAATCGGCTGACAATTTATCGAAGTCCGCCGCCGCACAGGCGGCTTAGAAATTCACGCTCACGGCCGGCAGCAACAGTGCCATGTCCGCCGCCGCACAGGCGGCTTAGAAAAGAAAGCCATCCATGCCGGCAAATTGAAGGCCGTCCGCCGCCGCACAGGCGGCTTAGAAAGCAACACCCAAGGCGCCGCCAATAAGCTTTTTGTCCGCCGCCGCACAGGCGGCTTAGAAATCCGCCGCCGCCAACGGCTACAGCAACGGCGAGTCCGCCGCCGCACAGGCGGCTTAGAAAAGTCACGTTCGTCCAGCTCTTTTCTGGCATTGGTCCGCCGCCGCACAGGCGGCTTAGAAAAATTGAATGACGATTGGCGTAAATGGAGGAGTGTCCGCCGCCGCACAGGCGGCTTAGAAAGTGGCGGGCGAGCACAGTGCGGTGCATGTCGTGTCCGCCGCCGCACAGGCGGCTTAGAAAAGATCAGGCGCGACTCGGTCCCACACTTTCGAGTCCGCCGCCGCACAGGCGGCTTAGAAAACAAACTACTCTACATTTTCCGCCGGCAGCGCGTCCGCCGCCGCACAGGCGGCTTAGAAACACGGATCGGCATCGCCAGCCCCGCAATTGTTGTCCGCCGCCGCACAGGCGGCTTAGAAACTTTATTGACGCATCGTTGCAACTACTTGGCAAGTCCGCCGCCGCACAGGCGGCTTAGAAACATACGCGCATGGTGACAAACCAGCGAATCCGGGTCCGCCGCCGCACAGGCGGCTTAGAAAGGAGACTACCGATATGGCTACCCCGCAAGAAGGTCCGCCGCCGCACAGGCGGCTTAGAAATGGTGCAGGATGGTCAGGAAATGTCCGGCATCGTCCGCCGCCGCACAGGCGGCTTAGAAAAACTGGATCGGCCGCGAAGCCACCGTCGAGGAGTCCGCCGCCGCACAGGCGGCTTAGAAAAAACCCCTTGCCGCACTCCACGGCCCGCTGCCCGTCCGCCGCCGCACAGGCGGCTTAGAAATCGACCAGTTCGAACAGCGTCGCCTGGTCCGTGTCCGCCGCCGCACAGGCGGCTTAGAAATCAAAGAGATATCGATTGTTGACGTGCCGTCAAGTCCGCCGCCGCACAGGCGGCTTAGAAAAGTTAGCTATTTCATCCGGATGCACGTCGGCAGTCCGCCGCCGCACAGGCGGCTTAGAAATTATAAAAATCAATCGCTTCGGTAAATGGCAAGTCCGCCGCCGCACAGGCGGCTTAGAAATTGCCGCTGCCGAAGCAATATCGGCAACTCGATGTCCGCCGCCGCACAGGCGGCTTAGAAAGTCGTGCGATGGGTCAGGGATAAAGGCGTTGTGTCCGCCGCCGCACAGGCGGCTTAGAAATGTGCGCAAATGCGATATACGACGCCTCGATCGTCCGCCGCCGCACAGGCGGCTTAGAAAACCCTGACATATACGAAACCCTATTGGATGCCGTCCGCCGCCGCACAGGCGGCTTAGAAAAAGAAACGCCCGCGCCGGCAGATTGGTTTCCCGTCCGCCGCCGCACAGGCGGCTTAGAAATGAAAGCGCAATGCCCGCTGCTGGAAAACCGCGTCCGCCGCCGCACAGGCGGCTTAGAAAATGTTGCTCGGGATAGTCAGCGTGGCCGTGTTGTCCGCCGCCGCACAGGCGGCTTAGAAATCGCTGGTGTCCACCGTCGGCTCGCCGTGGTTGTCCGCCGCCGCACAGGCGGCTTAGAAAACGCAGGTCCGCGACTCCGCGGCCATCACCAGGTCCGCCGCCGCACAGGCGGCTTAGAAAACAGCGATATGCCGGTCGTTGAGTTGCGCACGGTCCGCCGCCGCACAGGCGGCTTAGAAAGCTAACCGCGAACACCGCATCATCGCAACCAAGTCCGCCGCCGCACAGGCGGCTTAGAAATTGCTGATTACGGCCCGCCAAAACTTGTCGATGTCCGCCGCCGCACAGGCGGCTTAGAAATTCGTCCAACGTAATCTGGCCGCCGCTAACCAGTCCGCCGCCGCACAGGCGGCTTAGAAATTCCCAGGCCGGATCGCAGGACAACACCACCGGTCCGCCGCCGCACAGGCGGCTTAGAAAGGCCAGCGTCGGGACCAGCGAGATCCGGTTCAGTCCGCCGCCGCACAGGCGGCTTAGAAATTGATTGATGCCTGGGCCAGTCATCCTGATTTGTCCGCCGCCGCACAGGCGGCTTAGAAAACATGGGCAGCCGGGCCATTTTCCGGTTCGAAGTCCGCCGCCGCACAGGCGGCTTAGAAATGTAGTGCTACGTCTCGCGGAACGAATTTACCGTCCGCCGCCGCACAGGCGGCTTAGAAAGCAAAAACCGACGGCCCTCCGGCAACTGCAACGTCCGCCGCCGCACAGGCGGCTTAGAAAGCAATGGTTCCTCGGTTGCCGGCGCGGTTTCTGTCCGCCGCCGCACAGGCGGCTTAGAAAAGGCGATAAATACGCAAAAATTCACGACAAAAGTCCGCCGCCGCACAGGCGGCTTAGAAAAGCGACTGGACTGCTGTTGGCTCACCGGATTGGTCCGCCGCCGCACAGGCGGCTTAGAAAAATATGAAACAGAAGTAGGAGATCCTTATGTCGTCCGCCGCCGCACAGGCGGCTTAGAAATGACGTGTGGATTGATGCCAAATTGGACCTGAGTCCGCCGCCGCACAGGCGGCTTAGAAAGACATGGCCGACAAAAAAGCACTGGAAGAACTGTCCGCCGCCGCACAGGCGGCTTAGAAAGGATATCGGCGGCAGCAAACTAGAAGATAACCGTCCGCCGCCGCACAGGCGGCTTAGAAAAACAGGCGCGGATCGACCGCCAGCTTATCGGCGTCCGCCGCCGCACAGGCGGCTTAGAAAGAATAACGCGACCCGGATAAACATGGTTTTTTGTCCGCCGCCGCACAGGCGGCTTAGAAAATAGGTTGATGGGTGGCAGGGTGAAATCTCGCGTCCGCCGCCGCACAGGCGGCTTAGAAAAGTTTATCGAACCGGCCCGTTGCCGTTTCGTTGTCCGCCGCCGCACAGGCGGCTTAGAAAGAAAACGCTTGGCGAGCAGTGGTATCCTTTTTGTCCGCCGCCGCACAGGCGGCTTAGAAAGAAATCGTGCCCTTTTTCTTTTGCAAGAATGGGTCCGCCGCCGCACAGGCGGCTTAGAAATTGGTTGAAATAATCGTCGCTCGATTTAGTTGGTCCGCCGCCGCACAGGCGGCTTAGAAAATTGCCTCTTGATATGCGTCAATCAGCGCATTGTCCGCCGCCGCACAGGCGGCTTAGAAAGGTCGCGGCTAAGCGGCCATGTCGGCATTCCGGTCCGCCGCCGCACAGGCGGCTTAGAAACGCGCGGCTAATGGCAGCGTTTGACACGTTATCGTCCGCCGCCGCACAGGCGGCTTAGAAATCGATCGAGCATCCGCGTTTGGAGCATAAGGCGTCCGCCGCCGCACAGGCGGCTTAGAAATCACCACGGCACTCGTTAGGATTACCTTTAGTGTCCGCCGCCGCACAGGCGGCTTAGAAAAAACGTGGCGTGCCATCCCATGACGGCAACGAGTCCGCCGCCGCACAGGCGGCTTAGAAAGCGGGAGTTATACTGCGAATTTGGTAACGTTAGTCCGCCGCCGCACAGGCGGCTTAGAAAAACGTCACGTCATCCGGAGCTAATGGCATCGAGTCCGCCGCCGCACAGGCGGCTTAGAAATTGCGATAAAGGTTTGGTATGGAGCGCAGGTCGTCCGCCGCCGCACAGGCGGCTTAGAAAAAGCTCGGGATTTCGGCAAAAGACCCGCTCGAGTCCGCCGCCGCACAGGCGGCTTAGAAAATGCTGTTGGCATCGGCGCTTAGTGGCTCGATGTCCGCCGCCGCACAGGCGGCTTAGAAAAAGCAGACGAACGCTTGCTATTGCGTAAATCTGTCCGCCGCCGCACAGGCGGCTTAGAAATACGCCCTGCACGGCAGCGAGACGGACAACGAGTCCGCCGCCGCACAGGCGGCTTAGAAATCGGTCATGTCCTTGTCGGTGCCGATGTAATAGTCCGCCGCCGCACAGGCGGCTTAGAAATACACCATCCGCTTTCCGGAATCGGGTTACAAGTCCGCCGCCGCACAGGCGGCTTAGAAAAACAGCTTATCGCGCATGGCCGGCGAGAACTCGTCCGCCGCCGCACAGGCGGCTTAGAAAACCGTTAACGATCACCTTCGGGCAATTGTTGAGTCCGCCGCCGCACAGGCGGCTTAGAAAAGATCAGGTTCCCAGTTCCGCCGGGTCGGTCCGTCCGCCGCCGCACAGGCGGCTTAGAAAAAACCCGCTTCCTCTCCAGCGCCTAACAATTCGTCCGCCGCCGCACAGGCGGCTTAGAAAGCAGCACTCGCCGGCCCGTGGTGGTTTTGGCTGTCCGCCGCCGCACAGGCGGCTTAGAAAGCTGAGATCCGCGACAAAATCGATCACGACATGTCCGCCGCCGCACAGGCGGCTTAGAAATGAAATCGAAGGATGCCGGGGTTAAATTGGCAGTGGAGTTTGACTACATCAAGAAAGGCAATCCGGCCGTCAATATGATCGTTTCCGGCTTTAGTCAGGCTACCAGAACCATTGAGGAAAAGATTCGAGGGGGATTTATCAGGCGGTGGAATGAGAGCGGGAGGCCGGCCGTCCCTCCATTCGTCTACTCTTACGAGTCACGCCACGTGGAAGCCGAATTTCCACGCCTCGCTCTCATCTGGCGATTATCATAGGTCGAGTCATGATTGAAGACAAAAAAAATAGGAAGCTCTATTTGGTGCCTTATCGGAATGTCCGCCGCCGCCAAAAGCGACGACGGCATGCTGTTAACGGAAGCGATCACGGAAACCTATTGGCAATTGCATTGCCAGCATTCCCGCGCCTGGAGCCACAAAATCGAGCTGCGCTCGTTCAAGGAGACTTTCCGAACGGCGCCGGCGGCAGGACTATTCCTCCTGGTCCCACAACACCGGAAACGCCTTGCGCACCCGCTCCAGATCTTCCGCGCTGACGTTTTTGCCGCGCAGGGTGACCAGCAAGGCGTACAAATCCTGGCCGGTGACTTTGAAGGTTTGTTTCGGCGCGGTCTGGATCGATGCCGTCAGCCGTTTCAGCGTGGCTTGAAACGGTAGCGGTTTGGCCGTGGCGGGGGCTGCCGGTCGAGCCAGTTCTTGTTCGATGATTTGTTTTTCGTTGCCGGGCGGCGCGTTCAGCGCCTTGCGCAGGATTTCCCTGGCCCGGTTCCAGGACAGTTCGCCGCTGGCCAGCTTTTCCCGCATCGCTTCGGTGGTCAGCGGCGCGAAGCGGACGATGTCTTCTATCCAACTGACGCTTTTGTCGAAAAACTCGGCAATGCGCTCTTTCGACCAGTTGGCGTTGTTCAGATAAATCACCGTTTGAAAATAATCGGTGATGCGGGTATCGACCCGGTCCGAGTTCAGTTTCAAATTCAGCGCTTTGATTTCGTCCGGATCGCCGGTGACGACGCGCACGTCGACCCGGTCGAAATAACCCGGATTGGCGCGGCGGATGCCCTGTATCGCTTCCATTCGGTGAAAGCCGCCGACCAGGTAATATTAGCGGCTGTTGCGCTCCCAGACTACCAACGGCTCGAACAGGCCGTTGCTGAGAATGTCTTTTTCCAGATGGGCGACCTTGGCCCGGTCCAGATCGCGGTGGTTGGTCAGGGTATGGTGAAACTCGATTTGCTCGATAGGCAGGTATTCGTATCGCTTGGTGGCTAGCATGGTGAACTCCCTTCGTGAAGCCGGAATCGGCGGCGGCCTTTATCATACCGGCATTTACCGCAACGGCCCACCGCGGCGCAGTTAAGGTCGAAACCCAAAACGCGCCTGCCGTGGCGGAGGTCGAGGTAAAGGATTCGAAGCAAAGCTGGCCGGCTAAGTGCTTTGGCTGGGTCGATTGCTGTTCTTGAGTTAAAAATCACTCCTCTTTTGCAAAAGGCTATGTTCGCGTTAGTAGTTGAATTAGAACGAAGCCGTCATCCCGGCATACCCAAAGGGCACAAGTGGATTGCCGGGATCCAGGGCACAAGGATGTGTTGAAACTCTGCCATCCGTGGCTTCTGGGCCCCGGCAATCCATGCCGGGGCGACGCCAACTATTAACGCGAACATAGCCTTAAAAAACCGCTTCCCCCCTTTGCAAAAGGGGGCAAGGGGGATTTGTTCGAACAATCTCCCCAGCGCCGGGAGCAGGAGTTACTGCCGGACCAGGCAGTCACACCCAGAGTCCGTGGTTTGGCCTATAGACGCGGTCATGCCGGCGTACCTGGCCCGGTATGAACTGAAGCGTTACGCACATGGTTGCGACAACTTTCCCGACGCCGTTAACCAGCCGTTCGCTGCGGATTGCCGCGCGTGCGGTATCGTCCGAAAAATGCATCTAACGACTAGATTAATCAATAAGATAGCTTGATTGGCATAGTTCGGAAAAGGTTTGGCTAAGCCGGCGAGTCGTTGTATAACTGTGCCTCTGCGCAGTCATTGACCAGCATCGATCCGCCGATGCCGCTTTGACCGAGCCAGCCAAATCGATCGAATCTTAGAGTGTTGAATTAGTGGTTCATGTTACGCAGCACAACCCCATACTGGCCAAAGCGTTCCTTATCTCGATTTGCTGCGCGATATTGGCGGCTTGCCAAGAATCTCCGCCGCAAAGCCGCGGGTTGCTGTCGAAAATCACGGTAGCCTTCACCGACCAACCTGAATCGGTGCTGATGCATGTCGCGTTGGCTCAGGGCTTTTTTAGCGAGGAGGGATTGCAGGTGGAGCCGCAAATGCATGGCTTCGGCAAGGCGGCCTTGCAAGCGGTGGTCGACGGTAAAGCCGATTTCGCCACCGTCGCCGAAACGCCGTTGATGTTCGGCATATTGCGCGGCGAACACATCGCGGTAATCGCTAACATCGCCACCAGTTCCAGTAACCATGCTGTAGTAGCCAGACCAGATGCCGGCATCGCCGAACTCGCGGACTTAAAAGGAAAACGCATCGGCTTTATTGCCGGCACCACATCGGAATTTTTTCTGGATTCCATTTTGACGGCATCCGGCCTGACCAGAGCGGAAATCGAGCCGGTTGCCATCCAGCCCCAAGACATGCAGGCCAGTATCGAGCTCAAGCAGGTCGATGCCGTGTGCACCTGGAACTACCCGTTGATACAAATTCAGCGGCAACTCGGTCCTGCGGCGGCGGTTTTTTACGACCGGGATATTTATACCGAGACGTTCAATATCGCCGCACAACAAGCCTTTATCGAACAAAACGCCGAAACGGTCGAACGCTTGCTGCGCGCCTTGGTCAAGGCCGAAACCTTCGTTGCCGAGCACCCGGACGCGGCTCAAACCCTGATGGCAAAGCTGGCGCAGTTGGAATTGAGCCTGGTCAAGGACGTTTGGGCCAATTTCAATTACGAGGTGGCGCTCGATCAGACGTTGCTGATTACCCTGGAAGACGAAACCCGCTGGGCGATGAAAAACCGACTGGTCGATGCCGCGGCCATGCCCGATTTCCGGCAACACATCCACCTCGATAGTCTGGCGCGCGTCAAACCGTCTGCCGTAGCGATCCAGCGTTAGGCGCCCATGCGCATCGTCAAACGCTTAAAAATCCTGTCGGCCGCCGCTATCGCCACGGTGGCGATACTGCTGGCGATCCTGTTCTCGACCATTGCGCATTACCAGCAAGAAAAAGACGGCCACCTGCTGGTCGATAAACTGGTACGCGGTTTGTTCGAATTAACCGCTTTCAGGGACCAGTATCTGCTGTACCGGGAGCCTCGGCCGCTAACGGATTGGGAAAACCGCAGGGAAAGCGTAAACCGGTTGCTAGACCGGGTCGCCGGCCAATCCGCGTTCGCCAACGAGGCGCCGGTTTTGGCCAAATTGCGCGGCAGCTTCGACAAATCTGCAACCATCTTTCAGCGCATCGCCGCAAACAGCGCGTTATTAAACCAGGCCGGCGACCGGCAGGACGTTTATGCCGAGCTGGACAAACGGCTGGTCAGCCAGCTTTTGCTGCGCGACGCCAATAATCTTAACCTGGCCAATACTTTGCTGGATGCCGGCAACCGCCGCGTCGAAAAAAGTTACCAATATTTGGTCGGCATTGTCGGCCTGTTCGGATTGTGGTCGGCATTGGTCACCATTATGAGCTTGATGCGGCTGAGCCGGCTGATTAACACCCGGCTATTACCGCTGCATCAGGGGGCCAAACGCATTGCCGAGGGTAATCTGGATTACCGGATTGCCTGCAGCGGTAGCGACGAATTCAGCGAACTTGCCGCCGCGGTCAACGGCATGACGGCTCGGCTACAGGATTTTGCCGCGCAGCTTCGCGGAGAAGCGGTCGAACGCGAGCGCCTTGCCCAGGAAAGAGAGCAGTATTTTCGATTCTTCCGGCTCACCACGGAACCGATGTGCATTGCCGATCCGCAAGGTTGTTTTATGCAAGTCAATCCGGCCTTCGAATTATTGGTCGGCTTCGACGAAAGCGAGTTGCTGGCCAAACCGTTTCTGGAATTCGTTTGCGACGAGGACAGGCAAAAGACCGCAGAGGAAATGGCGCGCCAAATATCGGGCCACAAATCGATGGCCTTCGAAAACCGCTACGTTTGCAAAGACGGCCGACAGGTGCATTTGTCCTGGACCGCGTATTACGCCCCGGACGACGGCGTGACTTATGCCACGGCGCGCGACATTACCCAACGCAAACTGGCGGAAGCGCAACTGGCCGAAAGCGAGTTTCGTTGGAAATTTGCCATCGAAGGCTCGGGGGACGGGGTTTGGGATTGGAATCTGGTTACCAATCAAGTGAACTTTTCCCGACGCTACAAGGAGATGTTGGGTTATTCGGATCGAGACATTTGCGGCTTTAAACAGGAATGGGTAGACCGGCTGCATCCTGACGACAGGGCCAATGTCGCGGCGGTCCTCGAGGAATATCTGGCGGGCAAGACGCCGGTTTATGCGGTTGAGTTCAGGATGCGATGCAAGGACGGCAGCTATAAATACATTCTCGCCCGCGGCATGGTGGTTAACCGCGATGGCGCCGGCAACGCGTTACGGATGATAGGCACGCATACCGATATCAGCGAACGCAAGCAGCTCGAGCAAAAATTGCAACTTGCCGCCAGCGTGTTCACCCACGCTCGCGAAGGCATCATGATCATCGGCACGGATGGCGTCATCATCGACGTTAATGAAGCGTTTAGCCTGATCACCGGCTACAGCCGCGAGGAAGCTATCGGCCGGTTTCCCCGCTTTCTGCATTCCGGGCGCCACGACCCGAGTTTCTACGCCGATATGTGGCAGCAATTGGTCGAGAAAGGCCACTGGTACGGGGAAATCTGGAATCGGCGCAAAACCGGCGAGATTTATGCGCAGATGGAGTCCATCAGCTCGATACGCGATGCCGCCGGCAATATCAGCCAATACGTGTCGTTGTTCTCGGACATCACGACGCTGAAGGAGCATGAGAAGCAACTGGAGCATATTGCCCACTTCGATGCCCTGACCGGCTTACCCAATCGAATTCTGTTGGCGGACCGCTTGCGCCAGGCGATTGTGCAGGCGCAACGCAACGGCGACATCTTGGCGATCGTCTATTTGGATCTGGATGGGTTCAAAGCCATCAACGATTCCTATGGGCACGAAGCCGGCGACCGCTTGCTGACCGCAATTTCGGCCAGAATGAAACAAGCCTTGCGCGAAGGGGACACCTAGGCCAGGATCGGCGGCGACGAATTCGTCGCCGTGTTGCCGGAGTTGGCCGATGCCGATTCGAGCATACCGCTGCTGGAGCGGTTGCTGACGGCGGCTTCCGACCCGGCAGACTGCGGCGATTTAATGTTCAACGTCTCGGCGAGTTTGGGCGTTACCTTTTACCCGCAGACGGAAGAAGTGGATGCCGACCAGTTGCTGCGCCAGGCCGACCAGGCCATGTATCAAGCCAAGTTGGCCGGCAAAAACTGCGTTTGCCGGTTCGATGCCGACCAAGACAGTTACATCCGCACTCGCCACGAATCCTTGAACCGCATCGGCCAGGCCATGCTTGCCCGCGAATTCGTTTTGTATTACCAGCCCAAAGTGAATTTGCGCAGCGGAGCATTGGTCGGCGCCGAGGCCTTAATCCGCTGGCATCACCCGGAGAAAGGCCTGTTGCCGCCCAGCTAATTTCTGGCGGTCGTCGAGGATCATCCGCTCGCGGTCGAAATCGGCGAATGGGTGATCGACAGCGTTCTGACCCAAATCCAAATCTGGCACAAAGCCGGTCTGAGAATTCCGGTCAGCGTCAACATCGGCGCGCGCCAATTGCAACAAAAAGACTTTGTCGAACGCCTGCGCCAGTTGCTGGTAGCCCATCCTGAAGTCGCTGCCGATTGCCTGGAGCTGGAGGTGCTGGAAACCAGCGCGATCGAAGACATCGGCCACGTCTCCAACGTGATTTATGCCTGCAAGGAGCTGGGGATCGCGTTCGCCCTGGACGATTTCGGCACCGGTTATTCCTCTTTAACTTATTTGAAGCGTTTGCCGGTGGCGATGTTGAAAATAGACCGCAGTTTCGTCTGCGACATGCTGGACGACCCGGACGACTTGTCCATCCTCAATGGCGTCATCAGCCTGGCCGCCGCCTTCGGCAAGCAGGTAATTGCCGAAGGCGTCGAAACCGAGAAACACGGCGAATTGCTGCTGCAACTCGGCTGCGAATTGGCGCAAGGCTACGGCATTGCCAAACCGATGCCGGCCGCGGCAATGCTGGATTGGTACCAGCAATGGCGTGCAAAGGCTTGAGGTTTCGAAGCCTCGCAATAAGTGGCGCTGAGGCTTGCCGAAATTCGATAGCAACGGTAATCCTAGAAACAGTAGTTGAGCCGAAAAAAATCCCGTTCGTCCTGCGCTCGTCGAAGGATGGACGGGATTTTTCATTCGCCCGGCGGGCGAGTGTGTTTTGAGCCGCTCATGCTTCGACATGGCTCTGCACGAACGGTCCACAACACACGCCAACCGCTCTTCCTAGGGTAAGCGCTAGGATTCGCTAACCGGCAATAGCGGACCCTTCGGGGCAATGGATGGCGATAGCCCCGCGCGATAACTCGGGCGTTTTGCAATCGCCGACGTTGGCCGGATTCGCCGGCTGCGATCCTTGCTGGCTCCGGAATGCGGGTTGCGGCTGGAATCGATCCGTCTTGCTTAACGCTCGGCTGCGGCTGCGGCCAGCAGCCCGGCGGTTTTTAACACGTCCAATTCGGCTTCGATTTCGGCCTGGATCAAATCCAGATGGGTGAGCTGAGTTTCGGTGCGGGAACGGGAGGCGTCGAGCAATTCCAGCAAACTGCTTTTGCCCAGGCGGTAGCTGGCTTCGCCCATCGCCTTCAGACCGTTCAATTTGCCGACCACCTCGTTTTCGAATTTGATTCGGGTAGCGCGGCGTTTGCCGAGTTGATCGACGGCGTTCTCCAACTCGCCGCGCATGCTGGCTCCCGACAATTCCCGCGCCAGCGTCGCCGCCCTTTTTTCGGCGTTGGCGCGGGCCATCCCGCCCTGGCCGCGGTCGAAAATCGGCAATTCGACCGATACGCCGGCGTAGCTGGCGTTGCCGTAGGGGTGGTCGGTAAACGCCGAACCGAGTTGCAAGGTCGGTACCGGCCAACGTTCGCGTTCCGCCCGTTCCACACCGGCGTCCGCGGCGGATTCGTTCAAACGGGCCGCTGCCAGTGCCGGATTCAGTTTGGCCGCTTCCGCCCACAGTCGTTCCAGGTCGGTCGAGACGTTCAGGTAATCCAATTTGCCTGCGGCTTGCGGTTTCCACTCCGGTAAACCCAGCAAAACGCCGAGCCGGCCGGCGTCGGCGGCCAGATCGTTGGCGACGGTTTCCAGCCGGGTTTGCAGCGCTTTATGTTCCAATTCCACCCGCAGCAAATCGTAGCGGCTGGCGTTGCCGGCCCGGTTGCGGCCGGAGACGATTTCCGCCAAATGGCCGAGATAATCCGTAGTTTCCTGCAACACGGCGCTACGGCGGCGGTCGGCCAATTGTTTGACGAACAAGCCCCATTCCTCGCGTAGCAATTCGGCGAATTCGGCCTCGATTGCCGCGGCGGCGGCGAGTTCGCTCTTGGCGGCCGCCTCGACGCGGGCGCCGCGCTGGCCGGCGATCAGTATCGGTAGTTCCAGCAGCACTTGTTGTTGGACCCGGCCGTCGTACATGGTGTTTTGCCGGGTCAGCAAATCGTTGCGGCCGTAACTCAGGCGCGGGTTCGGCAGTACCCCGGCGGACACGACTTCGGCTGCGGCGGCTTCTTGGCGTTGCGCCAGCGCAGCGAAGCGCGGGCTTTGCTCGCGGCTGATGGCGAGCAGTTGCGCCATCGTTACCCGCTCGGGCAGCGCTGAGCCGGGTTCGGCCTGCGCCGGCTTCGAATGCAATGCGGCGCAGAGCAGGCAAAGCAGGCCGAGCAGCAGGATCATCGCGATCGGTAGATGGGGATGGTAGGGTGGTTTCATTCGGCTTCCTCCGCCAGTTCGTCGGCTTCTTCCGGGGTGACCAGCCGCTGCGGAGTGATATAGGAATACACGACCGGCAGCACCAGCATCGCCACGAAAAAGGTAGTCAGCATGCCGCCGACGATGACTAGCGCGAACGGGCGTTGGGTTTCGCTGCCGATGCCGGCGGAAACGGCCATCGGCAACAAACCCAGCAACGCCAGCAGCGAGGCCATCAACACCGGGCGTAAGCGATCCGAGGCCCCGTCGACGATGGCGTCGGTTAGCGCCAAGCCGTTACGGCGGCGTTGCTCGGTGGCGCTGAGCACCAGCAACCCCATCAACGACACCTGGCCGAGCAGGGCGATAAAACCGATTGCGGCGCTGACCGACAGCGGGATGCCGGCGGCCAGCAACGCGAAGGCGCCGCCGGTCATCGCGAACGGGGCGCAGGCCAGAATCGCCAACGCGCTGCGCGCCGATTGCAGCGCGCCGTAGAGCAAACCGAACACGATCAGCACCGCGATCGGCACCACGACGCCGAGCTTGGCCATGGCCCGCTGCTGGTTTTCGAATTCGCCGCCCCAGACCAGAAACGCCGCTTCCGGCAGATCGATATTGCCTTCCACGGCCGCCATCGCATCGTGCACGACCGAACCCAAATCGCGGTTTTCCACGTTGAATTTCAGCGCCAGAAAACGGCGGTTGGCTTCGCGTTCGATCGAGGTACGGCCGCGTTCGGTCGGCAGCGATGCCACTTCGCGTAACGGAATCCGCGCGCCGTTAGCCGTCGGTAGCTGCAGATTGCCGATCTGCTCGCTGTCGCTGCGTTCGGCGCCGGGCAGGATAGTTCTAAGCGGAATTGGCCGTTCGTCCTGCCATAGTTCGGTGGCCACTTTACCGGCCAGCCCGGTTTCTATAGTGTCCTGAGCCGCGTCGACGCTGATGCCTTGCCGCGCCAGCGCGGAGCGGTCCAGTCTGATTTGCAGTTGCGGCACGATGGATTCGCGGTACAGGTCCAGATCGATGACGCCGGGCACGGCTTTCAAGCGGACCTTGGCTTGTTCCAACGCGCTGCGCATGGCTTCCAGATCGTTGCCGTAAATCTTCAATACCACTTTGCCGCGCACCCCGCTGACTGCTTCTTCGACGTTGTCCTTGATTGGCTGGGAGAAATTGAACCGCACGCCGGGGATGGCCGCCAGCGCTGCGCGCATCGCATCGACCAAGGTCTCCTTATCCAGGCCGGGCCGCCATAGCTCGCGCGGTTTCAGATGGACGAAGGTTTCGCTCATGTTGACGCCTTCGTTATCGGTGCCGTCTTCGGAGCGGCCTTGCTGGCTGAGTATGCTCTTGACTTCCGGGAACGCCAGCAGCCGTTGCCGCATGTCCAGCAGCACCTCCTGGCCCTTGGCCAACGCAATGCTGGCCGGCATTTCCACGAACACATGCACGTCGCCTTCGTCCAATTCCGGCAAAAATTCGCTGCCCAAACCTTGTCCGGCCACGGCGCCGGCCAGCAGCAAGCCGGCCGCGGCGGCCAACGCCAACGGGCGGCGCTGCAACGCCCAAGCCAGAGCGAGGCGGTAGACGCCGCGCAGGCTCGCCAAAAACCGCGGTTCGGCGATCATCGCGTGTTTGGGGCGAATCAGCATCGCGCACAGCGCCGGAACCAAGGTCAACGCAAACACCAGGCCGCCGGCCAAGGCGAAGCTGTAAGTCAGCGCCAGCGGCCGAAAAATGCGGCCTTCCACCTGCTCCAACGTAAATACCGGTAGCAGCGCGGCAATGATGATCAGCATGGCGTAGAACGTCGGCTTGGCCACGTCGAAGGCGGCGCCGACGATCAAATGCAACATGTCGCGGCGGTTTTTCGGCTGCCGGTGGTTGGCTTGGTGGATAACGTTTTCCACCAGCACCACGGCGCCGTCGAGGATGATGCCGAAATCGATCGCGCCCATCGATATCAGATTGGCCGGCAGGCCGAGCTGGTACAGGCCGATGAAGGCCACCAGCAGCGAGACCGGAATTACGCAGGCCACGATCAGCGAGCCGCGGATGCTGCGCAGGAACAGCCAGACCACGCCGGCCACCAGCAAAAAACCGTGCAGCAGGTTGCCGTAAACCGTGTGCAAAGTCTTGTCGACCAATTCGGTGCGATCCAGGAACGGCACCAATTTCATCCCGGCCGGCAATATGCGGTTGTTGAGTTCCTCGACTTTGGCGTGTATGCCGGCCAATACCCGCGATGGATTCTGGCCGCGGCGCAGCAGCACGATGCCTTCCACGGCCTCGCGCTCGCGGTCCAGGCCGACCGCGCCTTGGCGCGGCGTGTAGGCCTGTACCAGCCGGGCGATGTCGCCGACCGTAACCGGGGTGCCGCCCCGGCTTTTCAGCACGATTTGTTTGACGTCTTCGGCCGAACCGAGATAGCCGACGCTGCGAACGGCCATTTGCTGGTCGCCGTGGCGCAAAAAACCGGCGCCGACGTTGCGGTTGGCGCCGGCGATGGCCCGGTTGACTTCGTCCAATGTCAAACCGAACGAATCCAGACGCACCGGATCGATTTCGACGTGGTATTCCTTGTAATAACCACCGAAGGTCAACACGTCGGCCACGCCTGGCACTTGGCGCAACACCCTCGACACGTTCCATTCCATCTCCGAGCGCAGCTCGTACAGCGAATGGCGGTCGCTGGCGACGACGAATTTATAGATTTCGCCGAGCGGCGTGTAATCCGGCGCCAATACCGGTTTCACCGCGTCCGGCAGTTCGGCGCCGGTCAGGCGTTCGCCGACCAGGGTGCGGGAATGGAAGCTGTCGACGCCGTCGGCGAAGGTGATGGTCACCAGCGACAGGCCGAACAGGCTCTGGCTGCGCATTTTCAGCATGCCGGGAATACCGTTCAGCGCCCGTTCCAACGGGACCGTGACCTGGCGTTCTACTTCTTCCGGTGCGTAGCCCGGCATCAGGCTGATTACGCTGACCTGGGTGTTGGTGACGTCGGGGTAGGCTTCTATCGGCGTTTCCAGGTAGGCGCGGATGCCGAGCAGCGCCACGATGCAGGTCAATACCAGCGCGGCGATGCGGCGGTGGACGCAATATTCGATCAATAACTTCAGCATGCTGCGGCCGTTACAACAATAAAGAGGCTTCGCCGTCCAGCAGTAGCGCGCCGCCGACCACGACTCGCTCGCCGGCCGATAAGCCTCTCAGAATCGGCACCATGCCTTCGCGGGACTGGCCGACCTGGACCGGCCGCGCTTCGAAACGGTTGGCCGCGGTTTCGACGTAGACTACGGTTTCGCGGCCGTCCTTGATCAGAACCGCCGCGGTCGGCACCACGATTTGCGCCGGCGCCGAGGCTTCGATCAGGACGCGGGCGAACATGCCGGGCCGTAGCGCGATCTGGCGGTTGTCGGGCTCGATGAATACCGAGGCGCGGCGCAGTTCGGTCTCGATCGCCGCACTTTCGCCGACGACGTGGCCGACGATGGGCTCCGGCGACGAGGCCAGTTCGATGACGGCTTTGGCGTCTTTTTCGACCAGCAGCAAGTCTTTCTCGAATACGTCGGCTACCACCCACGCCGCCGAGGGTTCGCCCAAATCGAACAGCGGCGAACCCGAACCGACCGCGGCGCCGGTTGCAACGTGGGTTTTCAGGACCACGCTGTCCATCGGCGCCCGCACTACGACTTCCGCCGCGTTGCCGTCGCCGAGCAGCTTGACCAAATCGCGGCTACGTTCCAGTTCGGTTTGCGCCTGTTTGGCTTGGGTTTCCGCTGCGACGCGTTCGATTTCCAGACCGACGCCGGTGCGTTGCATTTCCAGTTGGCGGCGCAACTGGTCTTGCGCCCTGGCCAATTCGGCGGCGGCGCGGGAGTAGTCGGACCGCATCTGCGCTGCTTCGCCGCTGGCCAATACCGCCAGCGGCGTGCCGGCCTTGACCCGGTCGCCGATCTGTACCAGGACTTTGCCGATCCGGCCGGCGACGACGGTGCCGACGCTGGAGACGGCCTGGGCCCGAAATTCGACCCGCGCCGGTGCCGAAATCGTGCCGGCGTGGGTTTCCGGCCGGATTTCGCGGATCGTGATATAGGGCAGCGATTCCGGGCGTAACGAAACCGGCCGCTTGACGTCGGAGTCGGCCGGCGGCGTAGGTATTTTCGGCTCGGCTTCATGCCGGTCGCAGCCCAACGCCAACGCCAACGCAAGCGATAGGGCCATCGGGTAAATCAAGTCAATAACGCGCATTTGATGCCGGAACATGCCAATCGATATCCATCGCGGCATGCTACCGGTTCAAGCTTTCAATAACCTTTCAAAGCCGGCTTTTTCGAGTTTCGGTCGCCGCTAGCGCTGGCTCCGGTTGCGGCCGGGACGGCGGCGAGCGGTATTTAGCGGCCGGTTCGGACCCGGCCGGTTTTGCGCAGCCGGGCCGGTTCGGCCCGCAACGGAAACAATCTAAAGCGCCGCACCAGCCACTTGCGGCCTTCTTCCAAAGCCAGCATGCCCAGTGCGAAGGGCAGCGCGAACAGCCAGACTTCGCCGCCGATCGGCGCGGCGCCGAACAGGGCGTTGCCCCACGGCGTGTAGACAATCCCCAGAATCAAAGCGATTTCCAACAGGATGCCGGACAGGATCAGTTTGTTGTCCAGTAGCGCGGTGCCGAGCAGGCCGCGTTGGCGCTGTTTGCAGATAAAGACGTTGGCAATCTGCATCACGATGATCGCGCTGAGGCAGGCCGTCGTCGCCTGCAAATACAAGGGCTGGCGGCCGTGCAGGATTTGGCCGTATTCCCAGCCGCCGCGATCCAGCACGAAAAAGAACGCCGCCATCGCCGCGACCGCCTCCAATAGGCCCAGAAAGCCGTAGGCGCGGGCCAACAGCCGCCAGTCGATCAGGGTTTCTTTTTGCGAACGCGGCGGTTGCTCCATCACGGCCGAGTCGGGTTTTTCCGCACCCAGGCCCAATGCCGGCAGCATGTCGGTACCCAGATCGACCGCCAGGATTTGAATGATGGTCAACGGCAGCGGGATTTTGAACAGTACGAAAGCTAGGTAGGGCACTACTTCCGGAATGTTCGAGGTCAGGATGTAAGTCAGGAATTTGCGGATGTTGTCGAATACGGCGCGGCCTTCCTCGATTGCGGCGACGATGCTGGCAAAGTTGTCGTCCAGCAAAATCATGTCGGCCGCTTCCTTGGCAACGTCGGTGCCGGCCTTGCCCATCGCGATGCCGATGTCGGCCTTTTTCAAGGCCGGCGCATCGTTGACGCCGTCGCCGGTGACGGCGACGACATGCTGCTTGCGTTGCAGGGCGGCGACGATTTGCATTTTCTGGTCGGCGCCGACCCGGGCGAAAATGATCTCTGGCGCATCCAGCGCCACTTGCAGTTGGCTGGGCGTCAGCTTTTTCAATTTGTCGCCGACGATGACCTGGGGATGCTCGCTGCGCACCAGGCCGATTTGGCGGGCGATCGCGATCGCGGTGTGCGGGTGGTCGCCGGTCACCATAACGACTTTGATGCCGGCCCGGTAGCATTGGCCGATGGCGGCGGCGACTTCCGGCCGCGGCGGGTCTTCCAGGCCGACCAGTCCGGCCAGGATCAGGCTTTGTTCCGGATCGTCCGGCAGTTGTTCCGGCAACGGCCGATAGGCCAGCGCCAATACCCGCAACCCCTGGTCGGCCATGGTTTGCAGCGCTTTCGCCAACTGTTGGCGGTGGCCGTCGTCCAGCGTCTCGATCCGGTTACCGGCGGCGATCTGCCGGCACAGCGGCAGCACCATTTCCAATGCGCCCTTGCAAAACAGCATGGTGCCGACCGGCGTGTCGTGCAGCGTGGACATGCGCTTGCGGTCGGTATCGAACGGCACTTCGCCGATCTTCGGATAGTCGATGCGCATGCCCTGGGCGTGCGCCATGTCGGCCAACGCGATTTCCATCGGATCGCCGAGCGGGGCGCTACCTTCGATGCGCTTCAGGTTGTGGCACAGCGCGGCACAGGCCAGAAACGCCGCGTGCTGTTGCAGGCTGTGGCGGTCCAATTGCTCCGGGCCGCAATGGCGGCCGTCCAGAAACAGTTGCTTGACCGCCATCCGGTTCTCGGTCAGCGTGCCGGTCTTGTCGGTGCAAATCACCGTGGTCGAACCCAGGGTCTCCACCGACGGCAGGTTGCGGATCAGCGCGTTGCGTTTGGCCATGCGTTGCGTCGCCATCGCCAACGATAAGGTCACGGTCGGCAATAGGCCCTCCGGCACGTTGGCCACGATCAGGCCGATGGCGAAGATGAAGTTTTCCCAAAACGTCAGGCCGATGGCCTGGCCGATGAAGAAGAATGCGACGCCCAGCGCCAGTGCCAACAGGGCGACGAAGCGGCTCAAGCGGGCGATTTGCTTTTGCAGCGGCGATTGGCTTTTTACCGTGGTTTTCAGGGTATGGGCGATTTTGCCGAACTCGGTGTGCATGCCGGTGGCGAACACCACGGCCTTGCCTTCGCCGGCCACCACCGAGGTGCCGGCCAGCAGGATGTTGCGGCTTTGGCCGATGTCTTCGGCGGCGGACGGCTGGGCGTCGCGGCCTTTCGGCAACGATTCGCCGGTGATGGTGGCGTTGTTGACCCGTAGCGCAAACGCTTCCACCAAACGGCAGTCGGCGGGGACGTTATCGCCTTCCTGCAATACCAGCAGGTCGCCGGGCGCCAGTTCGTCGGCGTAGACCAGGCTCAGTTCGCCGTCGCGGATGACTTTGACCTGGTGCGGCAGCAGTTTTTGCAATGCGGCGATGGCTTGTTCGGCCTGGCGCCGCTGCCAGAACGAAAAACAACCGTTGATGGCGATGACGCCCAGAATCGCGTAAGCCAAGGTCTGCATGCCTTCGCCGGGTTGCTGCGCTTCGGCGAAGAAGGCCAAGCCGGCCGCCAGCCACAGGATTAACGCGAAAAAATGCAGAAACTCCCGGGCAAACAGCAGCAGCGCCGAGGTCTTGTGGGTTTCTTCGATGCGGTTGAAGCCGAATTCGCGCAGGCGGCCTTCGATCATGGCGTCGTCGAGGCCGTTCATACTCGACCCCAAGCTTTCCAGCGCTTCGGCGGCGGTCAAATGGTGGATTTTCATCGGTCGGCGGCAAGCGGCAGTGGCGGACGGCAACAGTGTAAACCTAAATTTTTCCGCTGGGGACGAGCCCGAGCGCTGAGGCTACCCGAGGCATCCGGAAAAATGCGATTGTGTTTTCGCCGGCTCCGCGTGCAAACTTATCCGGTTTTTGCCGACCAGTTTGCAACGATGCCTAATTTTTTCGATCACCTACCCGCCTTGCGGCGCTTGCCGGCCGCCCTCGGCATCGCCGCGCCGTTATTGTTGGCCGGTTGCTTGTCGCCGTTGGCGCTGGACCGGGCGGTGGTCGAGTACGACAAAGCCACGGCCGATACCCTGTCGCGGCAGTTGTTGCTCAACATCGCCCGCGCCCACCAGCATCAGCCGCTGCATTTCACCGGAGTTTCCAACATCGCCGCGACCTTTAATTTTCAACTGAATGCCGGGGCAACGCCGGCGGCCACCGGCGAAAACGGTTCGTTGTTGACGCCGGTGTTCGGCGGCACCGTCTCGGAAAATCCGACCATCAGCATCGTGCCGATCGAGGGCGAGGAATTCACCAAGCGCATGCTGACGCCGTTTCCGGAGAGCAGGTTGACGATGCTGTTGCGCCAGGGCGTCGACGTGGATTTGCTGTTGCGTTTGCTGGCCGGCGAACTGCGGCTGGCCGGCGGCGGGCAAAACGGCATCTATTCGAATCGGCCGGCCGACGCCGCCGGCTACCGGGCGTTTCGCCAGGCGGTGCTGCATTTGTCGTCGATCCAGGACCGGCACCAACTGTTCGCCGAACCGCTGATGTTCGAACGCGAGTGGTTGTTGCCGGCCGCTGCCGTGGCGGCGGAACATTTGGCCGAGCTGGAAAAAGACTACACCGTAGACTTGCTGCCGCAATCCGGACAAGTGAGGCTGAAGAAACGGGTGGTGGGGCGTATCGTGCTGACCAACTACGACCCGGCGCAATTGAGCAACGCCGAGCGGCAGCGGCTGCACGAGGAGGCCGGGCAGGGCGCCGACAACGATGTCGGCGTCGACATCCGCGCCGGTTATCCGGGCGGCGAATGGCCGTTGCACGGCGTATTTCGCCTGCGCAGTTTCCACAATGTGCTGAATTTCATCGGCCAAGGCCTGGGCGACGAACCCGAGTTTGCGGTGGACAAGCACCCGGCGACGCCGGAGGTGCGCGAGAATCCGGTGCGGACCCTGGCGTTGGAGATGGATGGAGACGGCGGCGAGCTCAGCGTCGAGTTCGGCGGGCACAATTACGCATTGCCGGCGGAAACCGGCTACCAGTGGAACCGCGAGGGTTTCCGCCTGCTGTGCCAAATCTTTCAGATGACGGTCGCCAATTTGAACCAGCAAGGCGCGCCGGCCATTACCATAGCCAAATAGGCGGAGAATCTTTTGAACCAGGCCATCGATAATTCCAAGGTCATGCGTTGCGTGGCTTATCAGAAAGGCGTCGGTATCGGCGACGTCACCATCGCAGACATCAGCGAAGTGCTGCTGAAGGAGGATACCTTCGTCTGGTTGGGGCTGCGCGAGGCCGATAGCAAGATATTGCGGGCGATCCAAATCGAGTTCGGCCTGCACGACTTGGCGATCGAGGATGCCTGTTCGGCCCACCAGCGGCCGAAAATCGAGGAATACGGCGATTCGCTGTTCATCGTGTTGCAGACCGCGCAATTGGTGGACGATAGCGTCGCATTCGGCGAAACCCATTTGTTCGTCGGTCCCCGGTTTTTGGTGACGGTGCGCCACGGTGCCTCGCACAGTCTGGCCCGGGTCCGTGAACGCTGCCAGGCTATGCCGCAGTTGCTGGCCAAGGGCTCGGGGTTTGCGTTGTATTCGATCATGGATTTCATCGTCGACAACTACATGCCGGTCATCAACGGCCTGCAGGAACGTTTCGACGTGCTGGAGTCGGCCATCTTCCAAAACCGGCCCAGCCGGCAGACCATGGAAGGCTTGTACGAACTGAAGCGCGAGTTGCTGTTGCTGGAAGGAGCGATCAATCCGGTGATCGATATTTGCAACGAGTTGATGCGTTTCCACGGCGGCTTGATCCACAAAGACGTGCGCTTTTATTTTCGCGACGTCGCCGACCATATCAAGCGGGTGGATCGGGCGATCCAGGGCATGCGCGAAATGCTGCTGGCGGCGATGCAAGTGCATCTGACCTTCGAAACGGTGCGCCAAAACGAAGTGGTCAAGCGCTTGGCCGGCTGGGGCGCGATTCTGGCGATTCCGACCATGGTATTCAGTTGGTACGGCATGAACTTCCGCCACATGCCGGAATTGGAGTGGATGTTCAGCTATCCGCTGGTGCTGGCCGGCGTGGCGGTTGGCAGCCTGGGGCTTTATTGGCGGCTGAAGCGGTCCGGCTGGTTGTAGCCGCATGGCCGGCGATTTTTGGACTATAGTAGCTTGGCCGGTAAGCGGATGCGGTTGGCGCGTTAGAGTCGCCGGACCGAAATAACGCCCGCCGCCGGCTTGGCGCACTTGGAACGGGAGGTTGCGATGAAGGCGACGAGTTGGCTGGGTTTGGGCATTGCCGGCCTGAGCTGTGGGATGGCGCAAGCCGATTACCGGGACGACATCGGTTACCGGCAATTGCAGCAGTTGTTGGGAAGTGGCGTGCCGACTGGGGCCGGCGTCAATGTGGTGCTCGCCGAAGCCTCGACGGTCACTGAGGCCGACACGCTACGCTACCCCCGTTACGCGCCCGACACCGGTCAAAGCCGCTTCGCCGGCAAAACCTTCAGTTATCCGGGGCCGCAAGCCAGTACCGGCATATCCGACCATGCCACCGGGGTTGCCGCCGCATTTTTCGCTAACGATTCCATCGCGCCCGGTATTGCCAACATTGCCGTTTACAACGCCGACGACTGGTTGAGCGGTTTGGTCGCCGCCGCGACCGGAGCCTCGGCCGCGGGCAGCCGCATTGCCAACCATAGCTGGATCGGCAGGGCCGACAGCGAAACGGCAGCCGATATCGGCGCCTATCTGCGCTTGGTGGACCGCGTCGTGCAGCGTTACGAATTCATCCAGGTGGTCGGCATGGACAATGGGCCGAGCAACTCGCCGCTATTGGGCAGCGCCTACAACACGATTGCGGTCGGCCGTAGCGACGGCGGCCACGACCGAGGCTCGGACCCGGTCGACAGCGTTTACGGCGCCGGCCGCAGCCGGCCCGATCTGGTAGCGCCGCGCACCACCACCAGCGGGGCCACGCCGCTGGTCGCGGCGGCGGCGGCCTTGTTGGTCGAAACCGGCCACAGCGGCGCCGGCCAGTTATCCAAAGCCGGGCAAGCGATAGCCGGTATCGGCCAGGTCTACAACGCCGAGCGGGCCGAAACGGTCAAGGCGGCGTTGATGGCCGGAGCGCAGCGGGAAACCAACAATACCGCCGGCTCCGCCAATATTGCCGATTACCGCAGCGCCGGCCACCAAACCGCAAACGGCTTGGACGACCGCTTCGGTGCCGGCCAGCTCGACGTGTTCGGCAGTTATCGGATTATCGCCGGCGGCGAGCAGGACAGCGTCGAGGACGGCGGCAGCGCGGTATTGGCAGAGGCGGGATTCGATTTCGATCAGGCCTTCGGCGGCCTGGGTTCGAACCGGACCGCCAGCTACCGAATCAGCGCACTCAGCGATCTGCAGTTGGCGGCATCTTTGGTTTGGAATATCGGCGTCAGCGACGACAGCAGCTTGGCCACGGTTTTCTACGACCTGGATCTGGAATTGTTCGATACCACGTTGCAACGTACCGTCGGTTTATCGAACAGTCGAGCCGACAACAGCGAAAACCTGTGGTTGGCCTTGCGCGGCGGCCACGATTACCAACTGCGCGTGGTTGCCGCCACTAGCGCCGATTTTGTCTGGGATTACGCGCTGGCTTGGCGAATGGAACCGCTGACCGCGGCGCCGGTACCGTTGCCGGCATCGGCCTTGTTGTTTTCCGCCGCGCTGCTCGGGTTTGCGGTATCGGCCCGCGGCGGCCGGCAGGGCGCCAGCCGGGTTTAGCCGCGCGGGCAAGGACAGACCGGCGCCGCCGAGCGCAGCCGGACCGCTCCCGCGGCGAAAGGGCGCCGCTTAAACCGGCCGCGCCTGCGCCGGGCCTGGAAACTAAAACTGCGGCAAATGCCATAGTACCTAAGTCATATCACCTATCTATTACGCGGTTTTTGTCGAGTCAGTTTGCGCGTAGCCGTCGGTAAATCCTCAGTTATTCATTTTGGTATGTGATTTGCATCACGCTGATCGGTTCGGCTACGAGCCAACGATGGACAGGGGCGGGTCGAGCCGGAATCAGGGATGCCGCCGCCAGTCCGGGCCGAACACACTGGAAGATGCAAAAGTGCGGTTTCGCGAAACCGGGGATTTCGCGCGCCGCCACGACAATAATTACGAGGAATTCGAATGAAATTCGCAAAAAAATCCGTTGCCAAACTGTTGACCGGCGCGGCTTTGGCGTTAACCGCCACCCACGCCAGCGCGTTCAGCTTGGCGACGATGACCGCCAATGGCCAGATCGCCAACGTGACTCCCGGATCTTCTTACAGCCACAACGATACCGTTGCCGCCAAAGCCTGGGCCGACGGCGGCGGTCCGGCCGGTTCCGGCTGGGGCCATACCTCGGATTGGTACCAATTCCAAGTCACCAGCGCGACCGACGTTAAAATCGTGGTCAGCGCCAATAACGCCAACGCCTTGTTGCACCCCGGCTTTTCGATCTGGTCGGTCAACGGCCCGGTCGACCATTCCAGCGGCGCTCACCGTTACAGCCAGGTCAGCGGCCCGGAAGCCAGCGGCGGCGCCCATAAAAACCAATGGATGAACGGTCTGGGCGCAGGTACGCCGCCGGCGGCTTCGACTCAAGTCACCGGTTTCGTCGGTTATTCGAACGGTAACAGCAATGCGGCGGACAGCAATTTTACCAACGGCGCCGGCTATGCGGTCGGAACCGGCAGCGCCGGGTCCAGCCGCGGCAGCAGCGGCGGCCTGGATTGGGCGGCTCTGGATTTGGCGAATTTGGCGCCGGGTTACTACATCATGGCCGTCGGCGGCAGTTGCTATAGCCAAACCAATTGCGGCACCGGCAACGGTTCCGGCGGCTGGCTGGCCGGTTCGTATAACGTGCAAATCAATGCGGTCCCGGTTCCGGGCGCGGTTTGGTTGTTCGGTAGTGCAATGCTCGGCATGCTGGGCATGAAACGGCGCCAAGCCGTGGCGGCTTAATATCGCCGTCAATTAACGTTAACGGTCAAACCGCCCAAGGATGCACGGCTACGGACACGGAAGTCCGGCCCCGGCAGGGAACGCCGGGGTTGGCGGGCAGGCCGCAATTTCCACTCGATTCTGTATGCCCGGCCATAGGCCTGAAAACCGGCGCCGCCGCGTGCGCTAATGGTAACGGCATAACCCAAAGGCCATTCGGAGACTGAAATGATCAAATACGCTTTATCCGCCGCGTTGGCGGCGATTTTGTCGGCGGCCGCGCCGGCGCAAGCCAATACCCTGGTGGTCGACGGCACCCTGTTCCGCCAGGCGGGCGGGACCACGTTCGACGTTTGGAAAATCAATATGCAAACCGCCGGCAGCTTCAGCGTGAATCTGGCCGCCTACGAGGCCGCGCAAAATAATGTGGCTACCGCCGGTTACGCGACGGCCGATTTGAACGGCGACGGCGAGCTGACTTGGCTGGACCCGGACACCCATTGGTATCTCGACGACGGTTCTGCAACCTTGTCTGCCGCCAACCACTTGGCCCGCTGCGACGACATCGCCAATAACTGCGCGACGGTCAGCAACGGCACCATCAATTTGACGTCGCAGAGCCAAGCGCCGGGTGCGGCCGACGGTTCCATCCATTTTCGCCGCGATCCGGCCTTCGACATCTCGTTGGCGGCTGGTGCCTACCAATACGTCATCGCCGATTACCGTTTGACCGACGCCGAAGCGGCGGCCGGCATCAACAGCGGCGATACCTTCTCGGCACCGGGCGGCTATGTCGATCCGATTCTGGACTATGCCGATTACCGGATTACCTTCAGTTCCGACACGCTGAATTTCGCCCGCAGCGGCAATACCATCACCGTATCGCAAGTGCCGTTGCCCGGTGCCTTCTGGTTGTTCGGCAGCGCCGTCGCCGGTTGCAGCCTGCGCACCCGGCGCAAAACCGCGGCCGCTTGATTCGGCACCGCATCGATCTGCTGGACGGGGGGGCCGGTTGCGGTTCTCCCGTTTTTGCGTTTAGCGTTTATCCTGCAGGCTGTTTGCCGAAACATTGATCCATGAATTCGAACCCTTTGGCCAAACCGGGCCGTAACGAAATTTGCCCGTGCGGCAGCGGCCGCAAATACAAACATTGCTGCGCGGACCGAGCGGCGCCGGCCGGCGCACCCGGCCTGCAGCAGTTGTTGGAAACGGCACGGCACCATGCCTACCAACGCCGCGATTTCGCCGCGGCGGAACATAGCTACCGCCAGGTGCTGGCGCTCAAACCCAATCATGCCGAGGCCTTGGCCGGCGTCGGCCAGGGCCTGTGCTGGCGCCATCGTCTGGCCGAAGGCAAGCGCTATCTGGCCCGCGCCGCCAAAGCCTTGCTGCGCCAGGCCGATAAAACCGACGGCCGGGTGTTGCTGGGTTTTGCCGAGCAAATGCAAATCTGGGGCGATATGGAATTGGCGCTGCAATTGGCGCGGGCGGCGGTGAAAAGCATGCCGGACGACGCCTCGGCGCATTACGGTTTGGCCGCTTGTTTACAGCGTTTGAACCGGACCGACGCGGCGATGGCCGCACTGGAAAAGGTATTGAAATTAGTGCCGCAGGATTCCGGCTCCCATATTTTGCTGGCAATCCTGGAGTTCGACCAAAAGCAGTACGATGCCGCCCGCCAACGCTTGGAGCAGGTGGTCGCCGCCGAAACCGACACCAAGCAACTGGCGCGCGCTTGTCTGGAATTGTCCAAGGTTTACGATAAACAAAAACGCTACGCCGAGGCCTTTGCCATGTTTGCCAAGGCCGGCGAACTGCAACGGCAACTGCCCGAGATCCGGGCGCTCGACGCCGATTACATTTTCAACAGAATCGAGTTGTTCAAACGGGGCTATAGCGACGATTTGCTGAAACGCTGGACGCCGGAGGAACTGGGCGACGCGTTGCCGGCGCCGGTATTTCTGATCGGCTTTCTGCGCTCCGGCACCACCCTGACCGAACAAGTGCTGGCCGCCCATCCGCAAGTGTTGACCTCCGACGAAAACCACCTGCTCGAAGAACTGTCGGCCGAACTGGCGGCGCTGGCCGGCGCCGGCGAAGACACGCCGGCGGCGTTGCGCCGGATCGGCATCGATCAGGCCAGGCAATTGCGCGCCTACTATTGGCGGCGGGTGGCCGAAGAGTTCGGGCCGGAGGCCTTGCGCAAACGTTTCGTCAACAAGGTGGCGTTGAACAGTATCGAAACCGGCTTGATCAGTTGCCTGTTTCCGGATGCCAAGATCGTGTTTGCGTTGCGCGACCCGCGCGATGTTTGCCTGAGCTGCGCGATGCAATCCTTCGCCGCGTCGCCGGCCACGGTCAATCTGTTGTCCTGGCAAGGCGTGGCCGCACAATATGCCGCGGTCATGGATTTGTGGCTGAGCCTGCGCGACAGGATTGCGCCGGCCTGGCTGGAGCTGCGTTACGAAGACGTGGTCAACGATTTCGAAGCCAGCTTCCGCCGGGTATTCGACTTGCTCGGCGTCGATTGGCGGCCGGAGGTGGCCCACTTTCACGAACGCGCGGCCGGCCGCTACGTGGCAACGCCCAGTTTCGCCGCGGTGTCGCAGCCCTTGTACAACTCGGCGCTGGCGCGATGGCGGCCTTACCAGGCCCAGTTCGGCGAGGTGATGCCGCAGCTGGCGCGTTTTATCGACGCCTTCGGTTATCGATAGCGCCGGTTGCCGCTCCGCGGTGGCGGTCGATTTCGGCCGCAAAACCGAACACTTGCTAGAATGAGGCCGACCCGTTCCGGAAACGATGATGCCTGCCGACCTGAAACTGATTTTAAGCGGCGCCAGCCTGTTATTGCTGGCGACCGCCGCGATATTGCCGTTTGCCGGCGAAAGCTGGCTGGCGTTGCTGGACAACGTGCATTGGACCGTCAGCGCCGCTGCGGCCTGGGCGATTGCCTGGCTGGGGGCCTTGCGCGGCGCTGCCGGACAATATGTCTACCGGCGTTGGTTTTGCTACGGTACCGGCCTCTATTTTGCCGGCCAGTGCTGCTGGAATCTGCAAGAACTGTTTTACTGGAACCCGTTTCCGGCGCCGGCCGACGTGTTTTATCTGGCAATGGGGCCGTGCTTCGGCGTCGGCTTGCTGAAAGCATTGCGCCGCCAGGTGTCTCCGGCCCGCTTGCTGGCGGCCAAGCTCGATACGGTGGCGATGACGTTGGCGCTGCTGGGCTTCATTTTGGCCTTGTATCTGCCGCACGCGGCGAACGCCGATGCATTGGAGCTGGCGGTGCTGGCCGCTTATCCGTTGGGCCTGCTCAGCGCGGCCAGCCTGGCGCTGCTGGCAATTCCGTTTTTGTCGCTGGAATTGGCCTGGGCCGGTTGTTTGCTGCCGGCGGCATTGCTGGTGGAAGGCGGCGTCTGGATGCAATGGAATCTGCAGGCGCTGACCGGAACCAACCAGGGGGCGTCGCCATTGAATTGGGCTTTTTCGGTGAACGGGTTGCTGGTTGGCCTCGGCGCTTACCTGTGGCGCGCCGACGGAGACGGAAACGCCTGCCGCCGAACCTACGCTCGGGTGATGCGGGCAATACCGGTCGCGGCGGTGCTGGTCAGCGCCGCGACGCTGGCGCTGAGCCTTGCCGGCCAACCCGCGCATCGGGCGGCGGTTTTGGTTGCGGCGGTGTCCGGCGTATCGGTGTTGCTGTTGTCGATTTTACGCCAGAGCTTGCTATTGGCGGAAAGCGAGAAATTATTGGAAGCCGCGGCGCATCGGGGGCAGAGCGAATTGGGTTACCCGCCGCCGGCGCAGACCGGCGAACGCCGGGAATGCGAAGGCGAGCCGCAACGCGGTATGCAGCAAGGCGAATAGGCTTTGTATTAGCTGCCGGTATTCGCCGAGTGCGGCGACGCGGTATTGGCCTGGTCGGCGCCGAAGTCCTGATCTAGCGGCGGACGGCGAAACGCTGCCGGCCGAGTCATCGATTGCCGATGCAGGCCAGGGCGGCTTGCCGCGGGCAATTGCCGGACGGTTTCAAACTCCGGATCGGCCTGTCGCCGATGCCGGCTCCCGCAGTCCCCGAGTTTGCCGCCGGCGGCCCGGATTCGCTCGATTAAATTACCTATAATTCACCGGAATTTTCGATCCAACGCTAAAGCTCGGTTGACCGGGCTATAATGTTTGGGTCTACTTACCTGACCTTGGGAGCGGCATATGAACAAGCAACCATTTCTCACATCGTTTGCGCTGACGGCTTTGTTGGCCGGATGCGCAACGGAACCCGAACCTAAACTCGCCGTCGGCGACGATCTCAGCGCCACCATGCCCAGTCCGGCGGCGGGGATGGCCGGCGAGCCGTTATATTTCTCGTCCAGGGAAGACGCCGAAAAAGCCTTAGGCGGTTACAACTACGTGCTAAAAGCGCTACCGGACGGCAAGGTGCAGGCCTATGTCTCCGGCCTGATCGATTCCGGCGCCGACAATCCGATGACGCTGGCGCAGGCCGCCGTTGCGGCTGGGCCGGCTGCTGCTGCGACTGCGCCCGGCGACGGCAGCGAAAGCCCGTTTCCGCAAATCAGTATCTCCGAAAAGAAAAACGGTAAAGCGGCAATCGACGCCTTGGGCGATAAGCTGGAAGCGGTTGCCCGCGCCTACGACATGTCGGCCGAGCGCTTGGCCGAGATTTTAGCCAGCGATTCGACCGCCTGGATCGACGAAAGCGGCCGTTTGCTCTATATCGATTCGTTGCCGCAAGGCGATGCCGGCGGCCAGGAGGCCACCGCCACCGCGCCGGCCGAAGCCGGCAGCGGCGGCATGAGCGTCGCTTCCAGCACCGACGCTTTTGCGTTGCACAGCAAAGCCGGTGCCAACCGGGTGATTTATCTGGATTTCAACGGCCACGTGGCCAGCGCTACCGCCTGGAATTCGGGGACGTTGACGGCGCCGGCCTACGATATCGACGGCAACCCGGCCGCCTTCAGCACTACCGAGTTGAATAACATCAAACAGATCTGGCAACGGGTGGCCGAAGACTACGCGCCGTTCGATGTGGACGTGACCACGGAAGAGCCGAGTTCGGACAAATTGTTTCGCACCGCTGCCGACGATGGCCAGTACGGCACCCGTGCCGTGATTACCCGCTCGATGCCGCAATTGTGTAACCAGGCTTGCGGCGGCGTGGCTTACGTCAACGTCTATTCCTACTATTCGGCCAGCAAGCCGGACCGCTACCAGCCGGCCTGGGTGTTTCTGGACAAATTGGGCAACGGCTTTCCGAAATACGTCGCCGAAGCGGTATCGCACGAGGTCGGCCACAATTTGAATCTGAGCCATGACGGCAATGCCTCGACGTCCTACTATTCCGGCCACGGTAGCGGCGCGACGGGGTGGGGGCCGATCATGGGCGTCGGTTATTACAAACCGGTCACGCAATGGAGCAAGGGCGAATACCCCGGCGCCAACAATCTGCAGGACGACATCTCGGTAATCCATGCCGCCGGCACACCGCTGAGGGTCGACGATTACGCCAATAACTCGGCCGGCGCCGGGCCTATCGCCGGCGATTCCAGTGCCGTCAACCAGAGCGGCATTATCGAACGTAGCAGCGACGTCGACGTGTTTGCCTTCAACACCGGCGGCGGTAGCGTGCAATTCAACGCCGCGCCGGATTCGGTCTCGCAAAATCTGGATATTCAACTGAAACTGCTGGACGGCAAAGGGGCGACGGTGCAGCAAGCCAATCCGGCGGACAGCCTGGCGGCCAGCGTCAGTGCGGTATTGAATCCGGGCCAATACTATCTGCAGATCGAAGGCGTCGGCTTCGGCGATTTGGCCAGCGGATACAGCGATTACGGCAGTCTGGGCCGCTACCAGATCAGCGGCAGCTATCCGAAAGCCGTCGAGGCGCAAGCGCCGACCGCGGTAGTCAGCGCGTTGCCGACCCAAGGCTATGCACCGCTGAACGTGGAATTGAACGGCTCCGGCTCCAGCGACCGCGATGGCTCGATTGCCGCTTACGAATGGAATTTCGGCGACGGCAGCGGGGTCAGCCGCTCGGCGACGGCCAACCACAGCTACAACACGCCGGGAACTTATACGGCAACCTTGACCGTGACCGATAACAGCGGTCTGAAAAACAGCGCCAGCGTCGACCTGCAAGCGCAGCAGAGCCCGGTAAGCACCAGCATGAAAGTGGCGACGACCCGGATTCTGCGGCGGACGCTGGCCGGCGGCAAGGCGCAGTGTGTGGCCAGCGTGACGCTGAAGTATTTAAACTCGACGGTATCCGGCGCCGCGATCTACGGCTATTGGAGCGGCGATTTGACGGCGGGTGCCAGCAAAACCCAGCTTGCCACCTCGGCGATAGGCTTTACCGGCACCACCGGTTTGGCGACTATCACCAGTCCGCTGTTCGCCAGCACGGCCAAGGGCAGTTGCGCTTTCAGCGTCAGCAGCGCGTTTAAAACCGGATATCTGTACGACGGCAGCGGTTCGGTGACCGGCAGCTTTTCCTGGTAACCCGGGGAAGTTTCGGCGGGGACGGCTGCGGCCGTTCCCTATCCGTCGAATTTCCCCGTCGCGGTTAACCGGCCGGAGGGCGGGTTTCAGTTGACGGCGTAGTGGGGTTTTGCCACCAGCGCCTCGCTCAAAGCCAGGTGTTCCGCGCTATCGAACAAGATTTGGCGTTCGCGGCAGAATTCGGCGCCGGCATCGATGGCGTCCTGCATCACTGCAATCACATAACGCTCGGCATGGGCCGAAGCTACCATCTTGTCCGGCACCGCCGCTTCGAATTGCAGGCTTTGCGCCGCCGGGTCGAAGCCGCGGAGACGCAAGCCGGTGAACTGCACGCGTTCCTGACTACCGGGCAACATAAACACCAGATCGATTAACGGCAGACGTTTTTGTACCGGCAGTTGCCGATAGCCTGCCAATGCAATCGCAATTTTGGTGATGGCTTGGCTGATCGCACTGTCTGCCAATGCCCGGTCCGGCGTCATCGAAGCAATCAATATACTCATCGTTATTTCTCCTGGAGCTTGCTGTAACAGTCAAAACGTACCGCGTTCCCGCCGACAGCGGGCTGTTAAGCTCCCCTCCCGGAAAAAGCGTTTACTTAAACAATCAGCAAGATTGGTTCCAGAAATTCGCGGCTAGCGAAGATAGGCCGAAATGCCCCGTGTTCGGCCCGAAGCCCGCCGGGCTAGGCCATATAGCCGCAGCGGCTGCGGTTTTAAGGCACGACCTGAGGTTGTCCGTGGTTTTGTGGCAAAGCCTACAAAAAGCGGTGCCGGCCGGCGTTAAACGCGCAAGCCGGCCGGTTGGGTGTCAATGGTTGCGGTGCAGGCGTTTGAACAGGTAGAAGCCGGCAAACATCGCGCCGACAAAGGCATAATTTCCGGCCAAGCCGGCGCTCAAGCCGACCAGCGCCGGCCCCGGACAAAAGCCGGAGATACCCCAGCCGACGCCGAAAATCGCCGCGCCGGCCACCAGCCGGACGTCGATGTTGGCCGGTGCCGGGCCGCTGTCTTGTTCGCGGTCGGCGGCGTCGGTATTGCGGTGCAGCCAATAGCGGGCGCCGCCCAAGGTCGCCAGTGCGCTGGCCATGACCAGTGCCAGGCTCGGGTCCCAGGCGCCGGCCACGTCCAGAAAGGCGACGACTTTGGCCGGATTACTCATGCCGGCAACCAGCAAGCCGATGCCGAACAACAGGCCGTAGCCGAAGATAATCAATCCGTGTTTCATGTCGATGGCCCTCTGGGTCAAAGCCAATGGCGGATCAGATAAACCGTGACCCCCGCGCTAAGCATGAAAGTCAGCGTGGCGACGATAGAGCGCGGCGACAGCCGGGCGATTCCGCACACGCCGTGGCCGCTGGTGCAGCCGCCGCCGAGGCGGGAACCGTAGCCGACCAGCAAGCCGGCCAGAGCCAGTAGTGCCGGCGAAGCCTGCAATTGGATTACCGGGTCGGCGCCGGCCAGTGTCGCCAATGGCGCACTGGCGACCAGGCCGGCCAGGAACCAGACGCGCCAGGCGTTGCCGGCCGGCCAGGGCGGCAACAGGCCGGCGGCGATTCCGGAAATGCCGGCGGTATGTTTGTAACTAAACAGCAGTAGCGCCGCAGAGGCGCCGATCAGGATGCCGCCGATAACCGCGGCCAGAGCAGATGGGTAGTCCATGAATTCAGCATATTAGGAAAAACGGTTATTGAAGCAGAAAAGCCCGGCACTGGCGAGCGCCGGCCGCTTTATCGCCGGTATCCGGTCCGGCCGAGTTCGCCGCGCCCGTTCCTGTGCGCCGATCTGTAGCTGTTTGCTGCAGCCTGCGGTTTCGCTGCTGTCTGCGGCGGCCGCGGCAAAATTGAGCCGTAGCCGGCCGGCACCATCACATTTTTCGATTCCGGGCCGCCGGTGCCGGCGCCGAGCGGTTATAGTCGCGCGCCGCACCCGGCCCGATGCCGGGGCGGTCTGGTGAGTTGGGCGAAATTCGCTAAGCTTGTTGGTAAACGCCCGACTCTTGTTCGCTATCCAAAGGAATTCGCATGACTGAAAACCCATTCTGTATTTTTGTAGTGGATGACGATGCCTTGTTGCGGCTGGTCATAGTCGATCAATTGCAGGGCCACAATTACCGGATACACGAGTTTGCCAACGGTGCCGATTGTCTGGCCGCATTGGATTTGCAACCCAATCTGATTCTGTTGGACATCGAAATGCCGGGATTGAGCGGTATCGACGTCTGCCGGCAGATTCGCGCCGAGGGCAACGACGAGGTGCAAGTCATGTTCGTCTCCGCGCACGACGACCTGGAAATCCTGTTGACCGCGTTCGATGCCGGCGGCAACGATTTCATCCCGAAAAACGCCAAAAAGGAAGTGTTGCTGCGCAAGGTCGAATTGGCGATAGAGACCGAACAGCAAAAACGCAATTTGCGCAGCCAGCTCGATTACGCCCGGCAAACGGCGTTCACCGCCATGTCCAGCTTGGGCGAGACCGGCGCGATTCTGCATTTTTTGCGGACGTCGTTTCAATGCCGAACCCCGGAGCAATTGGGCCGCTTGATCATCGAGACTCTGCCGCAATACGGCGCCAACGGTCTGGTGAAATTGGCCGACGCTTCCGGCGAACACGATTTCGGCCCGGAGCCGGTTTGTTCGCCGTTGGAGCGCTCGATTCTGACTTACGTGATGAAATTGGGCCGGATTTACCAGGCCGGAGACCGGTTGGTTTTGAATTTTCCCTATGTCACGTTGTTGGTGACCGGGCTGGATGTCAACGACCCGGATGCGATAGGCCGGTTGCGCGACCATCTGGCGATTTTGGTGGAAGGCGCCAGCGCCCGGATGGAAGCGATGGTCAGCGAACAGCAGCGGCAATTGCAGGCCAAGGTCAGGCTGGAGAGCATCCGCGAACTGAATGCCTTATTGAGCGAAATCGAGCAGAACCAACAGGCCAACCACGTGCAATTGGTCAACCTGTCCGAACAGCACCGCAGCAATATGGAAAACGCCTTCGTGCATTTGGGCTTGACCGACAGCCAGGAATTTTTACTGCACGGCTACGTGGACGAGTTGACGACGCAATTGGACCAATTGTTCGACAAGGACAACCAGTTGGCGTTGCGCCTGCACCAGATCCTGGAAAAGCAGAATGCGCTGTTGGCCGGCGGCGAAGATGGCGGAACGGCGTGACCGCTTGGCTGCGAGCGTCTGGGAGCGGGCGATGAGAGCCTTGTTTTTGCCGGCGGTGGCGGTGATGAACCGCTTAAGTTTCAGCAAAAAATTCGCCGTGATCGGCATATTGTCGCTGTTGGCGGTGCTGGCGGTATTTTTTAACCTCTACCAAAACCTGAACCGCTCGCTGACCAATTCGCAACGGGAACTGGCCGGTTTGAGTCAGATTGCCCGGGCGACGCGGGTGTTCCAGTTGGTCCAGCAGCATCGCGGCCTGTCGGCCGGACTGACCGGCGGCATGGAAGCGTTACGGCCGCGCCGCGACATTGTGGCTGCTCAGGTGACGGCCGCGATCGGCGAACTGGCGGCCGGCATGCCTGGCGGTTCGCTACCCGAATCAATCGTCCATAACCTGCAAGCCGAGTGGGCGCAGTTGTTGCGGCAACAGCCCGATCTGGACTGGCAACGCAACTATCAGGCGCACGGCCGATTAACGTCAGGGCTGCTGGATCTGGAGGGGGTTATCAGCGACGAGAGCCGCTTGGTCTCGGAGTCGAGTCTGGATTCCTACCATTTGGTCATGGTGGTCGTGGAGCAACTCCCCAAAGCCCTGGATAACGTCGGCCGCTTGCGCGGAATGGCCGTCGGCATTCTGGCCGCCAAACGTATCGATGCCGCGCAGAAGCTGGAACTGGCGGTGCTGCAAAGCCGGATCGCAGACGACATCGCCAGGCTGGAACATACCGCAGCGGATTTTTTACGTTATAACCCGGCGCAGTATCCGCTGATGGCGGCGACTTTGGCGCATATGCGCCAGGCGGCCGACCTGCTGACCGGCCAGGTGGTAGACGACTTGTTGCAAGAGCGGTTTAGCGTCGGCCCCGAATATTTTTTTTCCGCGGCTACGCTGGCGATAGATAGCGGTTTCGAGCGGATTTACACCGGATTTTTGCCTGCAGCGGAGCGCTTGATCCGCAACCGGATTGGCGAGATGCGGACCACGTTGGCGGTGAGCGTCGGCATCCCCGGCTTTCTGTTGGTATTGATCGCCTATTTTTCGATTGGCGCCCATTTGTCGCTCAGTGCCAGCATCGCCGGCTTAGCCAAAGCGGCAAAGGCCTTTGCCGAGGGCGATTTGCAGCAAAGGCTGGCACAGGACTCCGGCGACGAAATTGGCCATGTGGCTGGCTATTTCAACCGCATGGCCGACGGTTTCGCGGCGCTGTTGGCCGGGCGCAAACTGGATGAGATCCGCTTGCGCAGCATCGTCAATACCGCCCTGGACGCCGTCGTGCAAATGAACGGCCGCGGCGAAATCAGCGGCTGGAACCGCCAGGCCGAGGCGATATTCGGTTGGCAGGCCGACCAGGTTTTAGGCCGTCCGCTGCACGAAACGATTATCCCCGAGCGCTTACGTGCGGAGCACGTGCAAGGCTTGCAACACTATCTGGCCGGCGGCGAGGGTGGGGCGTTGAACCGCCGCATCGAAGTCGCCGCCGTGCGCCGTAGCGGCGAAGAATTCCCGGTGGAATTGGCAATCACGCCGATCAAGTTGGCCGACACCACCGAATTCAACGCGTTTATCCGCGATATTTCGCTGGAGAAGCAATCCGCCGCAACGATGCTCGACAGCGAACAACGCTATCGTGCGTTGTTCGAGTTTTCGTTGGACGCCATCATGACCTTGAGTCCGGAACGTGGTTTCCTTTCCGCCAATCCGGCTGCGGTCAAGCTGTTCGGTTGCCGGGACCTGGCCCACCTGTTGATGTTGACGCCGGTGTCGTTGTCGCCGGAGTACCAACCGAACGGCACGGCGTCGGCCGAGTTGGCCGCCCGTTACATTGGCCTGGCGTTATGCGACGGCGCGCACCACTTCGAATGGCAACACAAGCGGGTCAGTGGCGAGCTGTTTTTCGCCGAAGTGCAATTAAGCCGGCTTGCCATCGGCAACGAGCAACTGGTGCAAGCCACCGTGCGCGACATCAGCGAGCGCAAACTGGCTAAGCTGGAACTGGTGGCGAGCGAGGCGCGCAACCGGGCGATACTGCGCACCATGGCCGACGGCGTGGTGTTGATCGACAGCACCGGTACCGTGCTGCTGGTCAACGATGCGGTTTGCGAAATATTCGGTTACGAGGAACACGAGTTGCTGGGCAGCAATGTCAGCCTGCTGATGCCGGAACCGCATCGGTCCCGGCACGACGCTTATCTTGCCAATTACATGGCCAATCGTACCTACACGATATTGAACCGCTGCGTCGAGTTCGAAGGCGCCCGAACCGACGGCAGTACTTTTCCGTTGGAGTTGACGGTCAGCGAACTGATCGACGACCAGGGCAGTACCTTTATCGGCGTGATCCGCGACATCAGCGAGCGGAAGGCAGCGCAGGCGGCCCAGGAGCAGGCGCGGCTGCAGGCCGAGCATTTGGCTCAGGTCAAAAGCGATTTTCTGGCCAATATGAGCCACGAAATCCGCACGCCGTTGAACGCGATCCTCGGCTTGGCCAGGATCAATCTGCGCGATGCCGGTAGCGAAAATTCCAACGTGGCAAAAATTTACGAAGCCGGCCAGCACTTGTTGAACGTGGTCAACGATATTCTGGATTTTTCCAAAATCGAGTCGGGCAAAATGCAGTTGGACCCGCATCCGTTCAAACTGGCCGACTTGATCGGCGAAGTCCGCGACTTGCTGGATCTGCGGGTGAGGGAAAAGCAATTGACGCTGGTGGTGCAGTTCGACGGCGAATTGCCGGAGTGGGTGGTCGGCGATGGCTTGCGCCTGCGGCAGATACTGCTGAATTTATTGTCCAATGCCGTCAAATTCACCGAGCGCGGTTACGTGGCAGTCAAGATCGGCCGCCGCGGCGGCGACGTGCGTTTTGCCGTGATGGATAGCGGTATCGGCATGACCGAGGAACAGTTGCCGCGCCTGTTTACCGCGTTCGAACAAGCAGACACCTCGACCACGCGCAAATTCGGCGGCAGCGGCCTGGGCTTGGCGATCAGCCGCAATCTGGCGCGGCTGATGGGCGGCGACATCGAGGTTCAGAGTAGCTACGGTGCCGGCAGTACCTTTGTGCTGACGCTGCCGCTACCGGCTGCCGAACCCGGCACCGGCGAGAGCGGAGTGTTGCCCGCGAGCGGCCTGCGCTTGCACGGTTTGCGGATTCTGGCCGCCGAGGACGTGGAATTGAACCGTCTGGTGTTGGCCGACATTTTGGATAGCGAAGGCGCCGAGGTGGTTTTTGCCGAGAACGGCCAGCAGGTGCTGGACTTGCTGCAACAACACGGCGTTACCGCCTTCGATCTGGTGTTGATGGATATTCAAATGCCGGTCATGGACGGTTACCAGGCCGCACGCCGGCTCGCGGAAATCGCGCCGGATTTGCCGGTCATCGGACTGACCGCCCATGCCATGGAAGACGAGCGCAAACGCTGCCTGGAGGCCGGCATGAAGGATAGGGTGACCAAGCCGGTCGACGAAAACGCGCTGGTCAAAGCCATACTGAAGGCGCTACCGTACCGGGTGCCGTTGCCCGCAGCAGCCCCGGCGTCGGCGCCATTACCGGCAGCCACCGTCCCGAAACCCGATGCACCGCCGAGTTCGACGTTGATCGATTGGCAAGCGATGCTGGAGCGTTTCGACGGTCGCCAGGCCTTTGTCGACAAGATCATCGACAATGCGCTCGATGGCAGCCAACAACAAAATCTGGAAAAACTAAGGCTGGCGGCGGAGCAGGGCGATCTGGCGGCGATCAAGTTTGTCGCCCACAACCTGAAGGCCTTTGCCGGCATTTTTCAGGCGCAGGGCTTACTGCAACTGGCGCAGCAAACCGAAGCGGCGGCCAGGGACGGCAATGCCGCCGCGACCGCATCGGCAACCGAACTGGCCGACGTGTTGCAGCAAATCTTGCAAGAATTGCGGGATAAGCGCAGCGCTTGAGGTCGGCTTGGGCGGAATGGGAGGCACGGCGGGCGCTGTGCAAAAAAAAATGGCGGGTCGCGAAACCCGCCATAAACAACTTCCCTGTAGCTAGGAGGAGGTTAGCCACAGATAACAACCGCTGCCGTTGGACTAGCCGGTTGTTATGCTAGCAAGCTAAACCTCTACAATAAAACGATATAATTAGATGTTTATATCTTCGGATTAGATTACTAAATGCCGTCGACTAACAGTATAGGTTAGTCCTGAAAACATGCCAGGGCGGCGGCGATTTTTTGAGGTGCGGATGAATTTAAACCAGCTCGAACTCCTGCGTAACCTGCAGGAAACCGATTACAACCTGAGCAAGGCCGCGGAAAAAATGCACGTGGTTCAGTCGGCGGTGAGCCGGCAACTGCAGTTGTTCGAAGCCGAATTGGGCTCGCCGTTGTTTATCCGCCAGGGCAAGAAACTGACCGGCCTGACGCCGCTCGGCGAAAAAATCATGGAAGAGGTCGACTTGATCAACCAGGCGAAAAAGAATATTCAATTGATTGCCGACGATTTTCTCGACAACAGCCACGGCACCTTCCGTATCGCCACCACGCATACCCAGGCCAAATACTTGTTGCCGGGGCCGATCGCCAGATTCCGGCGCAAATACCCCGGCATCAAAATTTATATGGTGCAGTCCTCGCCGGATAATCTGGTCAATCTGCTGCACCGGCACCAGGCCGATATCGCCATCTGCACCGAAAAATTGGCCGACGACGACAAATTGGTGGTCAAGCCGTGTTACGAATGGCACCACGTCGCGATCATGCCGGCCGGACACCGGCTGGCCGATGGCGACATTAGCTTGCAGCGTTTGTCCGCCGAACCGATATTGACGTATTCGCCGGGCTTTACCGGGCGCAGCGCCATCGAAAAAGCTTTCCAGAATGCGCATTTGCCGCTCGATATCACGTTGGCTGCGGCCGATTCCGACGTGATCAAGACCTACGTCCGGCTGGGCATGGGCGTCGGTATCATCGCCGGCACGTCCTACGAACCGGGTCAGGACAGCGACTTGATCGCCAGAGACCTGGCCAGCCTGATACCCAGTTCCACCACCAAGATTGCCTATCTGAAACAGCTCTACGTGCCGAATTATTGCCGCTATTTCATCGACGAGTTATTGGCGGAAGCGGCGACCAAGCACGCCGCGGCCGGCTGAAGCGGCCCGCCGCTTGCGGGATATCGCGCCTTTTTTTGCGCGATTTAACATAGCTCATTCGATTTCGCTGCGACCGGCAAGAGCGGCAGCGGACTTAGCTGGCTGATTACAAGCGGTTTTCGGCCGGCGGCGTCAATTTTGCTGCCGGATAAGTCCGACGACATCCCACACCCGGAACCGCCCGACCAGCAGCCCATGCCATTTCCCACCAGCCAATCCCTGCGAGAGCTCTATCTCGATTGCCGTGGCGAGCTGGAAGCCGCGCTTTTTGCCCGGCTGCGTTGCCGGGAAACCGCGGCCGATCTGAGCCAGGAAGCCTTCGTCCGCTTGTGCCGCAGCGGCGACCTGAGCCAGGTCGGCAATTTGAAGGCCTATCTGTTCCGCACCGCGCAGAATTTGCTGTTCGACCATTACCGCAGCCAGAACGTGCGTAACGCCGCTATCGCCGACTGGGCGGAACCGACCTTGCCCGATGCGCCCGATCTGCGTTGCGCCGAAACCGTGGCCTTGGGCGAGCAAGCGCTGGACAGCCTGATCGGCAGCCTGGCCCAATTATCGCCGCTGTGCCAACGCATTTTTTATCTGAACCGTTTCGAAGGCCTGAAACAGCGGGAAATAGCCGAGCAACTCGGCATCTCGGTGCGTACCGTGGAAGACAACATCAAACGTGCATTGCTGCACTGCGCCCAAACGCTGGGCCAACCCTAGCCGCAATCTGGTTCGGGTTAACCGCCTGGTCTATGATATACCGCCTTCACCGTTGACTCAGGTAACCGCCATGACCACCGCACCGATGCCGGACGACGACCTGCGTATGTTGGAGCAGGCCTGCGCTTGGCTGGCGAAAATGCAGTCCGGCGAGGTTTCCGCCGCCGACAGCCAAGGCCTGGCCAATTGGCGCGCCGCCGCGCCGGCCCACGAACGGGCCTGGCAACGGGCGCAGGCGGTCTGGCAAGGGCTGGAGCCATTGCGCGGCCGGCAGATTCCCGGCGCCGAACCCCTGTCGCAGGAGCGCGGCCGGCAGGCCGCCGCCGAGGCAGGGGTTAGCCTTCGGCCGATGCAACGTTCGCCAAACCGCCACCGCCGGCAACGGTTCGCGCTGGGGCTGGCGGCGTGCGCGCTGTTGGCTTTGACCGTGGTTACGTTTTATCCGCCGCTGTTATGGCAGGCAGACTATGTGACCGGTAAGGGCGAGCAGCGCCGGGTCGTGCTGGCCGACGGTTCCCGCGCCATTTTGAACGCCGACAGCGCGTTGGCGATTCGTTTCGATAAGCTCCAGCGCCGGGTCGAGTTGTTGCGCGGCGAAGCCTTCTTCGACGTGGCCAAAGATGAGCAGCGGCCGTTTTTGGCGGCTACCGATGCCGGCGAAGTGCGTGCCGTCGGTACCGCTTTCGGCGTGCGCCGCTCCGATGCGCAGACCCAGGTCGAACTGGTCGAAGGCCTGGTCGAAATTCGTGCCGGCGGTCTGGTCAACCCGTTGGCCGCCGGGCAAACCGCAGCAATCGCCGCCGGCCGGATATCGGTCGCGCCCGGCCGTGCCGAAAACATGGCGGTATGGCGCGACGGCTATCTGCAATTCGACGGCGTGCCATTAGCCGAGGCCGTCGAGCGTATCAACAGTTACCGGCCCGGCAAGGTATTGCTGCTAAACTCGGCTTGGGCGGACAAGCGGATCAGCGGCCTGTTTCGGCTCGATGCCCTCGATCAAGCCGTCGCCGGCCTCGGTTCCGCCGTGCCTGGCTTACGGATCGTGGAATTGACCCGTTACTTGGTGGTGTTGCGTTAGCCGCTTGGTTAGCGCCATTTTTGCCAAAACGGGCTTTAACCATCGCAGATCAGCCGACGATTTTGCGGCGCAGCGGCGCCATCGGTGTTTAACTTTCGGAGCTTACTAAGATGAAGCCAATGCCGCTGAACCAAGCGTTCACATTGATCGAACCCGGCCCGGTGGTGTTGGTGACGACCAACGACGGCCAACGAGACAACGTCATGACTATATCTTGGACCATGGTGATGGATTTCACGCCCAGATTTGCCATCACTACCGGACCGTGGAACCACTCCTACCAAGCGCTGAGCGAATCCAACGAGTGCGTCATTGCGATCCCGGCATTGGATTTGATCGACCAAGTGGTTGGCATAGGCACTTGTTCCGGCGCCGATACCGACAAATTCGCAACATTCGGTTTGACGGCAATGCGCGGCAAACAGGTCGCGGCGCCGCTGATCCGGGAATGCCTGGCAAACATCGAGTGCCAGGTAGTCGACATCGTAGAACGCCACAACATCGTCGTGCTGCAAGGGCTGGCCGCTTACCTGGACGATGAACGCGAAGAACGCCGTACCCTGCATGCCGTCGGCGACGGCAGCTTCATCGCCGACGGCGTCAAATTGGACCGGCGGGAACTGATGGCATCGAAACTGCCCGACGGCGTTTGATTGCCGAGTCCCGGGCTTTGGAGCTGGCGGGCAGTGCTAAAAAGATACCCAGCTAACGTTTATCCCCAAACTAATCCGACCGATAACGGTTTGGCCTTAGCCGTGGCCTGTGTGATAATCGGATTTGGCTGCTAAGCTTCTGCTATCAGAATACTGAGGAAACCATGTCAAACGAGACTTTAACGGTGCGGCACAACGCCACCGGGAAAGAAGTGGAATATCCGTTGTTGAAGGGGTCTTTGGGTGCAGATACCGCGGACATACGCTCCTTGAACAAGGATTTGGGCTGTTTTACTTACGATCCTGGCTTTATCGCTACCGCTAGTTGTAAAAGCAAAATCACCTATATCGACGGCGACAAGGGTATCTTGTTGTACCGTGGTTATCCGATCGAACAGTTGGCCGAGAACTGCGAATTTACCGAAGTGGCCTACTTGCTGATGAACGGCGAGTTGCCGGACCAGACTCAGCTACGCGACTTTAACGAGGAAATCAGCGACCGGGCTACTATCCACGAATCGTTGCGTAAGTTCTTCGACGGTTTTCATTACGACGCCCATCCGATGGCGATGTTGGTCGGGGTGGTCGGTTCTTTGTCGGCGTTTTACCACAGCGATTTGAACATCAAAGATCCCGATAGCCGGCGGATTTGCGCGGCAAGGCTGCTTGGTAAGATGCCAACCATCGCGGCTGCCTCTTACCGGCATTCGGTCGGTCGGCCCTTTGTCTACCCGCGGATGGATTTAAGCTACTGCGAAAACTTTCTGAACATGATGTTTTCGCGCTCTTCGCAAAACTACATCGACCAAAACCACTATATCGACCCCAATCTGGTTAAGGCTTTGAACTTACTGTTCATTCTGCACGCCGACCACGAGCAAAACGCCAGCACTTCGACGGTAAGAATGGCCGGCAGTACCGGCGCCAATCCTTATGCCTGCGTTGCGGCCGGTATCGCGGCGCTGTGGGGGCCGGCTCATGGTGGTGCCAACGAAGCGGTATTGAACATGTTGGCGCAAATCGGTAGTGTCGAGAACGTGCCGAAATACATCGCTAAAGCTAAGGACCATAACGACCCGTTCCGCTTGATGGGCTTTGGGCATCGGGTTTATAAAAACTTCGATCCGCGGGCTACCATCATCCGCAAAACCTGCTACGAAGTGCTCAACCGCACCCAGACCAACGACCCGCTGTTCGAATTAGCGTTGGCTTTGGAAGACTATGCGCTGAAGGATGAGTATTTCATCGAGAAAAAACTCTACCCCAACGTCGATTTTTATTCCGGCATCATCTACAAAGCGCTGCATATCCCGGTGGATATGTTTACCGTCATGTTCGCCATCGCCCGTACTGCGGGTTGGGTTGCGCATTGGCTGGAAATGATGGAGGAAGCCGTAACGCCGATCAGCCGGCCGCGGCAATTGTACGTCGGCCCGCCGCGCCGCGATTTCGTTGCGATTGGCGAACGCCAGCCGTTGATCAAACCGATATGAAGAAAATGCACGATAAAACCGATCGGGTCGCCGCCGAGGAGGCGGATACGTTACCGGCTCAGCCTGCCGGGCAATCTCCGGTGAAACCAGAAGAGTTCAACGGCCCGAAAGGGCCTGAACCCACTCGCTTCGGCGATTGGGAGCGCAAGGGACGCTGCGTCGATTTTTGACGCCGTAATCATTTCAAACTCAAGATAGGGTCATTTATGTCCGCTAATCGACCGCTTTCCCCCCATTTGCAGGTTTACCGTCAGCTGTACAATTGGTACAGGCAATACTTCCTCTTTCGCGGATTGTGTAAAAGCTGGTCCGGTAACCCGATGGGGCGGACCTGCTTTTCATAATGCCGCGTTTTCGCCCCTGAAACCATGGGAGCTTTTCCCGAATATGCCGTTTGCGGCGCTGCCGCGTTCTGGGAAAGATTCCAGGCGTTTTTCCGCGATTTTCCCGTGTTTTTCATGGATTATTCCGTAACGCCGGGCCGGGCGGTTTCTTTACCATTTCCCGCCAGCATGGCCCGGTAGGTCTAAGTCAATGATGTGTGCGAATTGATCGAGACTGCTGATCTGAAAAAGTCAGGAGATTGCCGGATTGCGGCATCTCGCGTTAACGGATAAACGCCAAAATCAATGCGCATCTTGCTATTGATTTTGCCCGGATACGCCGGGTGCGTATCCGCTTTTAACGGAAGGCTCCCCTAACCAACCGATTTGCCGGGCCATGCACTCTAATAAACAACTTAGGAGGATTCATGACCATGATTACGCCAAGCGCGCAATTAACCCTCACTAAAGGGAACAAAAGCTGGGTACAGGAGGAATAATATGACTGAACAGGCAACAACAACCGATGAACTGGCTTTCACAAGGCCGTATGGCGAGCAGGAGAAGCAAATTCTTACTGCCGAAGCGGTAGAATTTCTGACTGAGCTGGTGACGCATTTTACGCCACAACGCAATAAACTTCTGGCAGCGCGCATTCAGCAGCAGCAAGATATTGATAACGGAACGTTGCCTGATTTTATTTCGGAAACAGCTTCCATTCGCGATGCTGATTGGAAAATTCGCGGGATTCCTGCGGACTTAGAAGACCGCCGCGTAGAGATAACTGGCCCGGTAGAGCGCAAGATGGTGATCAACGCGCTCAACGCCAATGTGAAAGTCTTTATGGCCGATTTCGAAGATTCACTGGCACCAGACTGGAACAAAGTGATCGACGGGCAAATTAACCTGCGTGATGCGGTTAACAGGTTGGTGAAAAACTCTTTTTTGCAACCAATCAGACCTATATTTAGTACTACAAGATTGATTCAGCACTAAATAAAGGCTTCTTATAGCTAAATTAGTGGCCAGAATATGGTTTTTCACCAACCTGTTAACGGCACCATCAGTTACACTAATGAAGCAGGCAAAATTTACCAGCTCAAGCCCAATCCAGCGGTTTTGATTTGTCGGGTACGCGGTCTGCACTTGCCGGAAAAACATGTCACCTGGCGTGGTGAGGCAATCCCCGGCAGCCTGTTTGATTTTGCGCTCTATTTCTTCCACAACTATCAGGCACTGTTGGCAAAGGGCAGTGGTCCCTATTTCTATCTGCCGAAAACCCAGTCCTGGCAGGAAGCGGCCTGGTGGAGCGAAGTCTTCAGCTATGCAGAAGATCGCTTTAATCTGCCGCGCGGCACCATCAAGGCGACGTTGCTGATTGAAACGCTGCCCGCCGTGTTCCAGATGGATGAAATCCTTCACGCGCTGCGTGACCATATTGTTGGTCTGAACTGCGGTCGTTGGGATTACATCTTCAGCTATATCAAAACGTTGAAAAACTATCCCGATCGCGTCCTGCCAGACAGACAGGCAGTGACGATGGATAAACCATTCCTGAATGCTTACTCACGCCTGTTGATTAAAACCTGCCATAAACGCGGTGCTTTTGCGATGGGCGGCATGGCGGCGTTTATTCCGAGCAAAGATGAAGAGCACAATAACCAGGTGCTCAACAAAGTAAAAGCGGATAAATCGCTGGAAGCCAATAACGGTCACGATGGCACATGGATCGCTCACCCAGGCCTTGCGGACACGGCAATGGCGGTATTCAACGACATTCTCGGCTCCCGTAAAAATCAGCTTGAAGTGATGCGCGAACAAGACGCGCCGATTACTGCCGATCAGCTGCTGGCACCTTGTGATGGTGAACGCACCGAAGAAGGTATGCGCGCCAACATTCGCGTGGCTGTGCAGTACATCGAAGCGTGGATCTCTGGCAACGGCTGTGTGCCGATTTATGGCCTGATGGAAGATGCGGCGACGGCTGAAATTTCCCGTACCTCGATCTGGCAGTGGATCCATCATCAAAAAACGTTGAGCAATGGCAAACCGGTGACCAAAGCCTTGTTCCGCCAGATGCTGGGCGAAGAGATGAAAGTCATTGCCAGCGAACTGGGCGAAGAACGTTTCTCCCAGGGGCGTTTTGACGATGCCGCACGCTTGATGGAACAGATCACCACTTCCGATGAGTTAATTGATTTCCTGACCCTGCCAGGCTACCGCCTGTAGCGTAAGTACCGGGCCCCCCCTCGAGGTCGACGGTAATCGATAAGCTTGATAGAAGGATCAGTCATAATGAAAACCCGTACACAACAAATTGAAGAATTACAGAAAGAGTGGACTCAACCGCGTTGGGAAGGCATTACTCGCCCATACAGTGCGGAAGATGTGGTGAAATTACGCGGTTCAGTCAATCCTGAATGCACGCTGGCGCAACTGGGCGCAGCGAAAATGTGGCGTCTGCTGCACGGTGAGTCGAAAAAAGGCTACATCAACAGCCTCGGCGCACTGACTGGCGGTCAGGCGCTGCAACAGGCGAAAGCGGGTATTGAAGCAGTCTATCTGTCGGGATGGCAGGTAGCGGCGGACGCTAACCTGGCGGCCAGCATGTATCCGGATCAGTCGCTCTATCCGGCAAACTCGGTGCCAGCTGTGGTGGAGCGGATCAACAACACCTTCCGTCGTGCCGATCAGATCCAATGGTCCGCGGGCATTGAGCCGGGCGATCCGCGCTATGTCGATTACTTCCTGCCGATCGTTGCCGATGCGGAAGCCGGTTTTGGCGGTGTCCTGAATGCCTTTGAACTGATGAAAGCGATGATTGAAGCCGGTGCAGCGGCAGTTCACTTCGAAGATCAGCTGGCGTCAGTGAAGAAATGCGGTCACATGGGCGGCAAAGTTTTAGTGCCAACTCAGGAAGCTATTCAGAAACTGGTCGCGGCGCGTCTGGCAGCTGACGTGACGGGCGTTCCAACCCTGCTGGTTGCCCGTACCGATGCTGATGCGGCGGATCTGATCACCTCCGATTGCGACCCGTATGACAGCGAATTTATTACCGGCGAGCGTACCAGTGAAGGCTTCTTCCGTACTCATGCGGGCATTGAGCAAGCGATCAGCCGTGGCCTGGCGTATGCGCCATATGCTGACCTGGTCTGGTGTGAAACCTCCACGCCGGATCTGGAACTGGCGCGTCGCTTTGCACAAGCTATCCACGCGAAATATCCGGGCAAACTGCTGGCTTATAACTGCTCGCCGTCATTCAACTGGCAGAAAAACCTCGACGACAAAACTATTGCCAGCTTCCAGCAGCAGCTGTCGGATATGGGCTACAAGTTCCAGTTCATCACCCTGGCAGGTATCCACAGCATGTGGTTCAACATGTTTGACCTGGCAAACGCCTATGCCCAGGGCGAGGGTATGAAGCACTACGTTGAGAAAGTGCAGCAGCCGGAATTTGCCGCCGCGAAAGATGGCTATACCTTCGTATCTCACCAGCAGGAAGTGGGTACAGGTTACTTCGATAAAGTGACGACTATTATTCAGGGCGGCACGTCGTCGGTTACAGCGCTGACCGGCTCCACTGAAGAATCGCAGTTCTAAGTACCATGGATGCATATGGCGGCCGCATAACTTCGTATAGCATACATTATACGAAGTTATGGATCCAGCTTATCGATACCGCGGGCCCTACGTACGCGTGTTAACCGGTGAGCTATCAGCGACTACCAAGGCACCATCAAGATATTCCCGCTGCCGCACATGTCTGTCATCAAAGATTTGGTGGCCGACATGAGCCATTTTTTCGAGCAGTATGCTTCGATCAAACCCTGGCTGACGGCTTCCAGCGAAGCGCCGGCAGACAGCGAACGGCTGCAGAGTCGGGAAGATCGGGCCAAGTTGGACGGCTTGTACGAATGTGTGTTGTGCGCCAGTTGTTCGACCAGTTGCCCGAGTTATTGGTGGAACAGCGATAAATATCTTGGGCCGGCGATTTTGCTGCAAGCCTACCGCTGGCTGGCGGATAGCCGCGACGACAACGATCAGGAGCGCCTCGACGAATTGGACGAGTCGTTCAAGCTGTACCGTTGCCATACCATCATGAACTGTACCGACACTTGTCCGAAAGGTTTGAATCCGGCCAAAGCGATCGCCGAAATCAAGAAGCGTTTGGTGGAACGCGACCATTTGTGAGTGAATTGAATAAGCTGCGCTGGCGCTGCCGGCGCGGCACCCTCGAATTGGATTTGTTGTTGCTTCGCTATCTGGAGCGCGCTTATCTGTCTGCAACATCCGAACAGCAACAGGCGTTCCTGCGCATATTGGATTTGGAAGATACCGAACTGGTGCCATATTTAATGGCGGATCGGCTGCCGGCCGACACTACTTTAGCGCAACTGGTTATCGCTATCCGCTCCTTACCAGCCACACTGCAAACGGGCGAACAAGCCGCGACCATTAACGGCGCGGCGAATTAACGCCGAGTTTTCTATCCTGACCTATTCCGGGTTTCTGAATGCCCCGGGTGTTTTATTGTTGCCGAACTTATCATGAAAAAGAGCGACTTCAATTACCGCTTGCCTAACGAATTAATCGCCCAATACCCGTTGCCGGAACGTAGCGCCAGCCGCATGTTGCATTTGGATAAACTCAGCGGTGCAGTATCCGACCGCCAGTTTACCGATTTGCTCGAGTTGTTGTCGGCAGACGACTTATTGGTATTCAACGATACCAAGGTAATACCCGCTCGTTTGTTCGGCCGCAAAAGCAGTGGCGGTAAGGTTGAGATTTTGATCGAACGCATCGAGAATCCGCAGCAAGCTCTGGCCCATATCAGAGCCAGCAAGTCGCCGAAGTCGGGATCTTTGATCGAATTGGAAAATGGCCGCTGTTTAGAAGTGTTGGGGAGGGAAGCGGATTTGTTCCGATTAAGCTTGCCCGGCGCTAACGGCTTGCTGGAGTTGTTGGCTGAAGTCGGGCACATTCCGCTACCGCCTTACATCGATCGCAATGATGAACATAGCGATCTCGAGCGTTATCAGACCGTGTTCGCCGACCGCGCCGGCGCCGTCGCGGCACCAACCGCCGGCCTGCATTTCGATCAAGCGATATTGGAAAATCTGGATCGGAAAGGGGTGAAGCGGACTTTCGTTACCTTGCATGTCGGCAGCGGCACGTTTCGGCCGGTGCGGGTGGACGATTTGAGCCAACACACCATGCATAAAGAATTTTACAGCGTTGGGCAGAATGCGGTGGACGCCGTCGAAGCGGCGCGCACGCGCGGTGGCAGGGTGGTCGCGATAGGTACTACTGCAGTTCGAGCATTGGAGTCAGCCACCGCCGGTGGGCAGTTGACGGCGGGAATCGGCGACACCGATTTATTTATTACCCCCGGTTACAAGTTTAAATCGGTCGATGCTTTGTTTACCAATTTCCATTTGCCGGAGTCTACGCTGCTGATGCTGGTTTCGGCATTTGCCGGTTACGACGCGGTAATGGCGGCTTACCGGCATGCCATAGAACAGCGCTACCGTTTTTTCAGTTATGGCGATGCGATGTTGATAACCTGATAGTCCGTTCGGTGCAACCAGCTCTGACCGAATTCGGTTCGGTACCAACGCTTTGATGGGGTTTATTTACTCCAGCAGGCGGTAGCGTCTAAGCTGGCTCCAGATACGCTTTTCGTACCGATATTGTTAATTATAAGGGTGCCGCATTTGTCTGCGGTCTGCCTGCCGGTCGGCGCGGCTTGGATCGTGTAGGAATTCTGTGTTGCGGCAGAGATTGTCAAATTGTAGGTTGCCGTTCCGCCGTCAATGGGCACTTGAGTAGCATAAATCGACGGCGCCCCGGTGTCGTTGGTGTTGGTTCCGCAACTATCCGCTCCGCCGGTTCCTCCGGCATCGCAATACGAATTGGTGGCAGTGAATTGCCGCTCCAATGCATTCGCCAATCCGAGTAACGCGCCTTTTGCATCGCTACGCCGTGAGCGCATTACATAATCCTGGTAACTGGGGATGGCAATCGCGGCTAGAACGCCAATGATGGCTACAGTAACCATCAGTTCAATCAAAGTAAACCCGATCTGTTTCTTCATGATTCTACATCTCGCTTCAGCCTGGAGTTAGGTTTACTCCATCAGTCCGGGCTATTTGAATAAGGTTATTGAATTTGAATCCAATACTCCCGTTTCACGGTACCCGTACTACCTGTACCGCCCCCAGTACCACAACTATTGCTAATCGTCATGATTTCTCCGCTACTGCCGGACATTTCCTTAAATGCAACACATTTGCTGCCCTCAATTGTTTCCAACCATATTGGAGCTTTTGCGATGCCGACCGTGGATTGTAAACCGGTGACAGAGAATAGAACGCCGTTTATGCTGATCTTGTCGCTATCGTTGAATTTCGTGTCGTTATTCAAATCGAAGGATGAGTTTATTGGAGCTCCGCCGGTGACCAAATCGATTTCGTTTAGCCACGTCGTACCTCCCGATTCGCAGGGATCCGAATGAGGAATGGTTGTAGCGAAAATGACTCTCCCGTACTTTATTAACGGTGCGGAGTTCACTCGCTCGCCAACACTCAAATCGAGATACCAGCCCCTTTTTGTCGACCAGTCGACTGAATTACTGGTCGTTAAGCGAATAGTCGAACCGAATGCCGTAGTCGTGGTGACGATGGTTTGCGACTGTAAGGCCGAACGTAACACCGTTCCGGACGTGCTCGGCTTATCCCAAATGCCGTAAAAAGTTTGACCATTGGTGTTTGAGGCGTCGGTTGTCGTGATATAGCTACCGGTACCGAAATAAACCAGAAATCCGCCGTCGGGATGGCCGCCGGCCAATGGTGAAGAAGTGATGGGCTGCCTTTGATTCGAACTATTAATCGCCGTAAATAATGGCGAGCCACCGTTACCTAATCCCCAGGCGGTGGAATTGTTTGCGCTTAGATCGAATTTCCATAAATTTCCTTGTAAATCGCCGGCATAGACTGAATCGATTATTTTGTCTCCATCGGCATCCAGGAGGTAAGGTGTCGATAGACCGTTGCTGGTTTCATTATTGGTTGCGATCTTTTTGATCAGACTGCCATTGGACAAATTAACGATGTATAAGAACGCTTTGCCGGATGGGCTGTTGTAACCGTTGCCAAAAATCGCTGCCCAGATAACGTTGGTACCGTCACGAAGTAGACCAATTTGCGGTTGGCTAAAGGTGTAGCCTAAATCGGTCGTTATGGTAGAGTCCGCTAGTAAATTTGCACTGTTCGGGAACTCCCACATCACTTTGGTTTGATCGAAGTTAGTAGGGTCGGTTACATCCAAGGCATAAACGGTTTTGCCTCCTTTTCCCAAGCCTCCCACCAACACGGTTTTCCAGGCGCCAGATAAATAAGCGTCGCTGGCTTTCGGGCCGGAATCTACAAAATAGCGATGGTTATAATCCGGACTCGTGAGAGCGCTTAATTGGTCGTAAACGCCGGCCGGAACATAGGCAAAAATTTCCTTTCCTGAATTGGTTTGACCGGTATCGGCTTGGAAACCGTGCAACATACCGTCATTAGCTCCGACATACACCATTGGAGTCCTATTCAGGTTATTTGCGACGTAAGTGGCATAGGTGGATTGTCCGGCGGTACCCGACGGCAGACTGGTGAAACCGAAGTCGGTATTTTTAACAAAATAAGGGTCGGAGTTTACGATATCGCCCAGAACGGTGTTTTTACGGGCGCGAAAATCGTTGATGGTTGTCCCCCTCAGCCAGTTAAGCCGATCTGTACAACGATTGTCCGTGCTGTTTAGCGCGGCTTGTTGAGTCGAGCTCAGAGAGGCACAACTTGCGAAGCTGATGCCGATACTACCATCATAAGTAAATATTTTACGGTCAGAAGCTGTCGGAATCAGGCTGGCAGCGTCCCAGGCGCTTGCTAGCGGTACTCCCGTAGTGGGATTGATCGGCTTGGCGTAAAAGTGCCCGGACCAGTCGGAGGGGTCGAATTGCGCTTGGTAAAGTAAGGTTGATGTTTGCAAACCGGTTGAATTGGCTGCCAAGGCTGCAGCTGTCATGCTCTCGTCGGCCACTTCGTGCAGGATGCTATTGAATGCGTCGACCAAGTCGGCCGCACTCTCGGTGCCGAAGAATTTGCCTCTGCCGCTGATCGCCGCGTGCCACAAGTCGTAAACTTTACTGGGTGTTGATGCCACATAGCCCGCGCAGCTTTCCCCGTTTGCCGTGTAGGGCCAGCAATAGCGGGATGCCGCGCTAGAACTTGTAGTACTGGTCGGGCAAGAAGTGCCTGCCACTAACTTGTCATAGTCGCCTGAGAAGGTATTACCTCCCCAATTCGGATATGGACTTATAAGGCTGCCGCTTAAACCCAACCCAACCGAATAGGTGTTCAAATGTTGCCAGGTTGCCGGGTCATTTTTTGGGTTGAACCATTCTTCCGACTTTTTGGCGGCGAGGTCGGTATTGGTAGACGCTTCACGAATCAATGGACTCAGTTTGTTGTCTATCCCTGTTTGCAGATCTTTGGACCAGTAATAAAAGGCGATGTCGGCGAGATTGGTCGATTGCTTATCCCGGAATGGAAAACTCGGAGTCCAACTGTAGTTGGTGCTGCCGTCAGGGCCCAACGGAACGCTGGTTGCGGTACTGTTGGTGTCGCCGATACCTGAATAGTCGGTAGATGTATCGCCACACCAGCTACCGTCTGTCATCATCAGGTGCACGCTACGCCGACAGGCGTAATGACTGCCATCCAAAATTTGTGGGTCTTCGGCGTAAGGGTGGTTGATGTTGACAGTACCTTGAAAATATTTGCCGGCGTTATTAGCTGCTTTCAGAAGGTAGGTGCCGCCCAAAGCCGGAAACCTCGACAGCCAGTTAAATAGATCTTCCTTATGTGTGATATCCCTGGTTTCGTAAACGGTAGTGGTCACCGTTTCGTTCCAAGAGATTACTACGTTGGAGATATTGGAAGAATCGGTGGCGATGCTGTTGGGTACCGTGATTCGGTATACGCCGCTGTTAATGGAGGTTCCGGTGGTGACATAATTTTTACAATAAGTTACGTTGCTGCAACTTGCGGTGATAATGCCGGAGTTCGCATTGGCCGGTGAACCTTGGCCAGACGTAGGCGGAAAACCAGTTCCGGCGGTAGGTGATGTTTGGGTACAATTGGTGAGTTCGATGCGGTCGTCGCGGCCTAGGGCGTTTCTCTCATTAAACAACGCAGTACAGGTATAGCTGTAATTAGTGGTGGTTACGTTGCTACTCAATACAGTATTTGTAGTCTCGGTATGGGTAACCGCGTTGAGCCGGCGAATGCGGTTATCGATATTTTGGCCTGGGTCGCCCCAGCCGTTACAACTGGTACCAAAACTGTTACAAGAATTGATAGATTGCCAAGCGACGCGAATGCTGCCACTGAGTCCGGCAAAGCCGTTCATAGCCGCGGATACTGTCGCCAGATTGCGAGTACGATAATAGGAATACCAGTTGGCGAAATTTTGCTGAGCGGTGGCCGAAAGAGTTGTGACATCGTAGTAATCGTAACAATCTTCATCCCCTTTAGTGCCGTCGCAACTAGCATTTGTGCTATCGAACAAATAGTAGAAGGCATGTCCCCCTGTCGCTGGAGACGAAGCAAAAGTTTGGGAGTTGCTGCTCGGATTGTATTCCAGCGTCACCCGGTAGTTGCTAGATAAATTCACCGTACCCAGGCTGGTATCGAAACCGTTAAGTGGCGCAGCGGTAAAGCTGACGTTCGGATAGCAGGTGGAAGGATTGGTATTGTCCAATTTACAGTTGCCCCCGTTATATTTTGGCGGCGGAGTATAGGTTACGGCTGGGTTGTAATAGATAGCATTGAAATTGGCGGCTTTGAAGCGTTTTGTACCTTGATTAATATCCAAGTTATCCGGTACATAGCTCCAAGCCATGCTGCCCGAGTCGTCTAGAGTAAGTAGCACGTTAGGCGGCATACTTGCGGTTACGAACAACGGCACATCAGCTATGTCGAGGTCCGTTGAGTTGGCTGGAGCGTTGATTATAAGAGCCAGCGCAACGGTCAAAAACCTGAGCGTTTTATTTGAATAGAATTTCATATTCGACTCCCTAACCGAAACCGGCTGGATCAAGGACTTGGCGTGTAGCTAAACGCCGCCTGAAGAATGACTACTGCGCTGGTGTCTCCGCCCACAGCTCGGGCGGTGACGCGATAATGTTCAACTGTTCCGACGTCGGGCATTTTTTCAATTATGTAACGCGGATTCTCCGCTACGCCGCTTACTGTGAATGACTTGTAATTCGTCCAGTTGGCAATATTGCCCCAATAGCTGCTGTCGTTGGCGTGTGAAGGATTATTGACCAATCCCGCCGGCATTGTTCCGGTCCATGGCCCAACTCGCCATGTAGAAAGTGTATTGCCGGCGTTTTTCAACGCAGCTTCCGCGGCTTGAAAGGCCATATCCCGATTCCGAGTGTTCCCGGCCATACGCTCTTCCAGACCGCTGTTTTGAACGGCGTTGTTACCGATTAGCATCAATGCAACCAGAAAAATCAATGCAGTAAATAGAACAACCCCTTGCTGTTTGCCCGGATATCGGCTGTAGTGTAAGTGTTTCATCAAAGCCTCACAGGCGATTACGGATCGCAATGGTGGTAGTGAAGACTTTTCGCAACAGATTGTCTGCTGCTGTCGCGCTCGCTCCGTTGTAAGTGTAAGTTTGGGCTTGCGAGGTGATGCCTTTTTCGTCCTGGCGGGAGACCATCAGCAGACTGATGCGCAAGCCGAGCACTCTAGACCAGTCAGCCACGTTGTTGGCAGTGACGTAACTGTCTATGTTTTGGTCTGCCGGAACGGTGGTATCGACACCATAAGTGACTTGCATGTTTTCTACGCCGTCGATCAACTCTTCGGCTATTGTCTTTGCAGTTGGTGTGCCGCCGACAATTTCGGAACGCAGCCTTTCTCTGTACAACGCCGGTTCTCCGGCTGCGTTGGTGCGGATGTAATAGGTGTTGGCGCTTAATTCGAATACGCCGCTGTTTGCAGCAAAGGTTATGGCTGAACCCGGATTGGCGCAATTGACCGGAGTCGGTATTACTCCTAACTCCGTTGTACAGTTAGCTGGAGATATGCCGGTCTTGCCGTGAGTAATTGTGGTACTCGTCACGGCGCTGGCCTGAAAGATGGCTGTGTTGGTCGTGCCGCTAATGACTAGAATGTCTCCAGCGCTGAAGGTATGCGCGGCACTCAGCGTAATAGTCGGCGGTACATGGCTGCTGACCGTCATTTCGGTCGCCTTGTCGGCCCGAATCACGCTGAACGAATCTCCGCGCAGGCGATCGCCGGCAGTCATGTCTGCCGGTAGGCTGTCTTCGTAGCCTCTGAGCGGCTGGGTCAACAATTTTTTGCTCCACCAGGTTGCCGAAGTGTTAGTAACGTCATTGCACTCTGAGGATGTGCAGGCGACATAGCCGGAAAATCCTACCATCCTGATATCTCTATCCATCGCTTCGAATGCGAAGCGGGCATTCTCTTGCATGCGCGACATCACTTCCTGTACTCGGAAACTTTGTCTGCTGGCCAGGAATATGCTTCCGATTGCACCAATAATAACTAGGCCAATGGTCAGGGCCACCATCAGTTCAATCAGTGTTACGCCCCTACATTTGGAGATGGTGCGAGATAGGTAGCTTTCGTTCGAATTGCTGCTCATATCAGACTACGGGTCGAAAAGCTGGTCACGACGCCATCGCCGTCTTCGTCCCACTGCACGTTGATGACCGCGGCTCCGGTATTGTTGACGGACAGGCTAGCGTCGCCGGCTGGTAGGACAGCACTGACGGTATTCTTCCAGTCGCCCAGATCGGAGCGTAACGCCGCGGCACAATTGGTCAAGGTGTTGGGAGCGTTGGGCGGAGCCGCACCGAATGCGACGTTGCAATTGCCGGTTATCGCAGTTGCGCGGTTTAGTCTGAGCCGTTCCAATACGTCGTTGGCTAAAAAGGTGGCTTGGCTCCGTAAAAACGCGGAATTATTGTTTTTTACCGTTGTAGCCAACAATCCTGCGTAGCCGAGCAAACCGATTGCAACGATCAGCATTGTAACCAATACTTCGATCAAGCTGCTGCCCGACTGCCGCGCACAGTGCTGTTGACTCGATGCTGCGAACTGTTTTGTTGGGATAATCATTAGGGGTTGGTGCATGAACTGAGTTCGCTGGCTAAGTCGCTCTTTTCCGGTATGCCGTCGTTGTCGCGGTCCCGCCCTTGACCAACACGTCCGGTAGGCCCGATTACAACCAAGCGCGAAGTTCTCGGTTCCGGGATGTTGTTGCCGTCGTTATTGTCGCAAATCGCAAAGGAGCCTTGTGTATTGCTATCACCGGTCGGTTTGTAATGGATGTAATCAGTGAAACTGTTGGAGCGTAACGTGAAATTTGCCGGGAGTGCTTCGTAGACACGCAATACGCAATCTTCGTCCGATTCGCAAAGGTTACCGTCACCATCGTCGTTAAAGGTATTTTTGTTCGCATTGCTAGACCGATCCACATCGATAAATACTTGCCAGCCGTTTTCCCATTGGCTGCCGGTTTTCGCTGCAACGACGATTTGGCCGCGCTTTATCGCTTCGTTGCGGGTGTAGTTCAGCGCGGTAACTAGCTGGTTGGCGGTGGAGGTCAGACGACTGCTGCGGATCGCAGACGTAAAGCTGGGAATCGCCACCGCGGCCAGGATGCCGACGATGGCGACTACTATGATCAACTCTACGAGGGTAAAGCCGAGCAATGGCGCCGATTTGCTTTTCATTTTTCGGGGTGGCTCCAAAATGACAGGACGGCGGTTCGTCGAAACTTATAAAACGGAGCTGAAGATAGCACAGTATTAAACAAAGTTATGAGAGCTGAAACAAAATTCGGCGGAGCCTCGCAAGATCGGATTTCAGTAACTACACTGTTAAGCGAGCTTGGCTACAATTCCCTCATCTCGGAATTGTCCTGGAGCTTGGCGGTGAGGCTAAAGCGGCAATTTCGGCTACGTTTTTAACGAGTCTTAAAAATTGGAGGAAATAATTGTGGCGACGATTCTTGCCGTAGACGATTCGGCATCGATGAGACAAATGGTGGCGTTTACTTTAAAGGGGGCTGGCTTCAGTGTGGTGGAAGCTGTCGATGGTGTGGATGCTCTGAATAAAGCCAAGGCACAGGCTTTCGATTGTGTGGTGACCGATGTCAATATGCCCAACAAAGACGGAATCGAATTGATCAGGGAATTGCGCGCGCTGCCCAACTACAAATTCACGCCGATGTTGATGTTAACCACCGAGGCCGGCGCGGATAAAAAACAACAGGGCAAGGATGCCGGGGCTACCGGATGGATCGTCAAGCCGTTCAATCCCGACCAGTTGCTGAAAACGATCAAAAAGGTAATGGGTTAAGTTTCCGTTAGCGTCGGGGCAGCAAATTCTGGGTGGTTGTATGGCAATCGATATGGCGCAATTCCATCAAGTGTTCTTCGAGGAAAGTTTCGAAGGGCTGGATGCGATGGAATCCGGTTTGCTGCACATGGATATCGGCGACGTCGACGCCGAGGATATCAACACGATCTTCCGTGCCGCCCATTCGATCAAAGGCGGGAGCGGAACGTTCGGCTTTACCGCGGTCTCGGATTTTACCCACGTCATGGAGACCTTGCTCGACGAGATGCGCGACGGCCGGCGCAAGGTTACCCAGCCGGCCGTCGATGTTTTGCTCGGCTCGGTGGATTGTTTACGCGACATGTTGCAGTCCATCCGCGATGGCGCGGAAATCGATCAAGCCACCGTCTCGGCGCACAAGTTGGCGCTGGACAATGAATTGCATAATCCCGGTGCCGAGACGAAGCCTGTCGCCGTGGCTGAGCCGTCGTCCGCCCGCCAGGCAGTGTCGAGCGATGCTGGCGAAGCATTGGAAATCAGCGGCTGGACGATCGCATTCAGCCCGCATCTGCATCTACTGAAAACCGGTAACGAACCGGTCAGGATGTTCAGAGAGTTGGCCGCTTTGGGGGAGTTGACGACCACGGTCGATTTACAAGGCTTGCCCAGCTTGTACGATCTCGATCCAGAAGAATGCCATCTGTCATGGAAATTGCAGGTGGCCGGAAATATTCCGGCCGGGGAAATCGACGAGATATTCGATTGGGTCGAAGACGACTGCGATTTGGCCAAACAGCCGAGCTATCGGGCGAACCGGCCGGCGGCATCTGCGCCAGAATCGGATGGAGCCGGCAGCGCTTCGGCCGTTGCGATTCCGGAAACTCAGTCAGCAGAAAACGCAGCCGAAATCGAGAACCAGCCAACGGATGCGAAACCGGCTAAAAAGGAAGAGGCCAAAGCCGCCGGCAAAGGTTCCAGTTCTATCCGGGTCGATACCGCCAAGATCGACACCTTAATCAATATGGTCGGCGAATTAGTGATTACCCAATCGATGCTGAGCTTGTTGGGCGACCATTTCGAGATGAACAAGCTCGACCAGTTAAAAAACGGCCTGTCGCAGTTGGAACGCCATACCCGCGAGCTGCAGGAAAGCGTGATGAATATCCGGATGTTGCCGATCAGCTTCGTGTTCAGCCGCTTCCCACGCTTGGCGCATGACATTAGCGCTAAGCTCGGTAAAAAAATCGAGCTGAAACTGGTCGGCGAGAATACCGAAGTGGATAAAACCGTGGTGGAGTTACTGAGCGATCCGTTGGTACATCTGGTTCGCAACAGTCTGGACCATGGCATCGAGCTGCCCGAAGTCCGCGTCGCGGCGGGTAAACCGGAAACCGGTACCGTTACGCTGGAGGCCTACCATCGCGGCGGCAACATCGTGATAGAAGTATCGGACGACGGCAAAGGATTGGATAAAGACAAGTTACGCGCCAAAGCCATTGAGAAAGGCTTGATCGATGCCGACGCCGTGCTGACCGAGAAACAAACCTACGAATTGATCTTCATGCCCGGCTTTTCGACAGCGGAAAAATTGACCGATATTTCCGGCCGCGGTGTCGGTATGGATGTGGTGCGGCGCAATATTCTGGCTTTGGGCGGCGATATCGAAATTTTATCCGAGCTGGGAAAGGGCTCGACCATTGCCATCCACTTGCCGCTGACGCTGGCGATCTTGGACGGCCAATCGATTGCCGTGGGTGACGAAACCTACATATTGCCGCTGGGCTCGATCATCGAATCGTTGCATATCAAGGAGGAACGGATTAACCGGGTGGCCGGCAAAGGCGAAACCTTTTTACTGCGCGGCCAATACTTGCCCATCGTTCGCATCCACGAGATTTTCAAAGTGCCAGGCGCCAAAACCACCAAGTTGACGGAAGGCCTGATCGTCGTCGTCGAAGGCCAAGGCGTACGCTGCGGCTTGTTTGTCGACGATTTACTCGGCCAGCAGCAAGTGGTGATCAAATCGCTCGAAGCCAATTACCGGCGTATCGAAGGCGTCTCCGGCGCGACCATCTTGGGCGACGGTTCGGTGGCGTTGATCCTGGATATACCGGGTTTGGTGCGCCTGGCTAACCAATAACCGGCGGCAGCACTGTCGAGCAGAACTTATCGAAGTCAGCGATATGGAGCAGCAAGATTTGAAACAAGCCGAGAGCGATCTGCAATTTTTGAGTTTTACCCTGGGCCGGGAAGAATACGGTGTCGATATTCTGCGGGTGCAGGAAATCCGGAGCTGGGAACCGGTATCGAGGATTCCGAATGTGCCTGCCTATGAAAAAGGCGTGGTGAATTTGCGCGGCGCGATCGTGCCGATTATCGATTTGCGGGAGCGGTTCCAGTTGGGGCATAGCCCTTATACGCCGTTGACGGTGGTGGTGGTTTTGCAGGCCCGCGAGGCCGACAAGACCCGGATTATGGGAGTTGTGGTCGATTCGGTTTCCGATGTAGTGGATGTCAATCGAAAAAGCATTCAAAGCGCGCCTGATTTTGGCTCCAAAGTCAGTACCGAATTTATCAACGGTTTGGTTTCGGTCAACGACCGCATGGTCATGCTGCTGGATGTGGATAAATTATTAAAATTGGATGGCGTGGATGGTGAAGATGAAAGCTGAACAAAAAGCTGTTGACGGCTGGGTTGTACTGGAGGAAATGCAATGAAACTCAATCACCCTGTGACTGATCGCGAAGTTCTGATGAAGCCGGGTACTATTTTGGTTACCCGTACCAATCTGAAAGGCGTCATTACCTATGCCAACGATGCATTTATAGAGATCAGCGGCTTTAGCAAGGACGAACTGATCGGCTCCAACCATAACGTTGTCCGCCATCCGGACATGCCGTCCGCCGCTTTTGCCGATTTGTGGATGTGTTTGAAAAACGGCAAGCCCTGGACCGCTCCGGTCAAGAATCGCACCAAATCCGGCGATTATTATTGGGTGGAAGCCAATGTCACGCCGGTATTCAAAAACGGCAAAGTGCAGGAATATCTGTCGGTACGCTATGCGCCGTCGCGAGAGCAAATTGCCCAGGCCGAGTCGCTTTACGAAAAACTCAATGCCAATAAGGCCAGCATGCGTCCGAAAGGCTTGGTGGCAGCTATTAAAAAAATTTCGGAAATCGGGTTTTGGAAAAAAGTCGCAATTATCTATCTAATCTTCCTGCTACCGACCTTAAGCTCCATCTACGACCACTATGTCGAGCAAAAGTATTTGGAAATGTCCTTGTTTTTGGGGCTTGCTACCTTTGCTTCGGTAATGGGATATATGCTAATCAACAGTGTCATTAATGCATTTGAGAAGGCGATAGGTATTTGCTACCGGATGGCCGACGAGCAGTTCCGCAACTCTATCGATCTGGATCGCGGCGACGAAATTGGCGATTTCTATCGGGCGTTGTACGGTATGCAGGTAAAACTGAATTCCGATTTGGCCTTCTCCAAACAAGTCGCCTCCGAAGCGATGCGGATCAAGCAAGCGCTGGATAATGTGCAGTCCTGCGTGATGGTCGCCAATAACGATTTGGACATCATTTACATGAATAAAACCGTGTCGGAGATGTTTCAAAATGCACAGCAAGATATTCGCAAGCAATTGCCGAAATTCGATGCCAGTAACCTGCTGGGCGCCAATATCGACCAATTCCACAAAAATCCGGGCCATCAGCGCCAACTGCTGGCAAATCTGAACGCCACCTTCAGCTCGGCGCTGGTGATCGGCGACAGGCATATGAATATCGTTGCCAATCCGGTCAGAAACGACGAAAACGAGCGCATCGGCGTCGTGGTCGAGTGGTTGGACCGGACCCACGAAGTGAAAATCGAACAGGAAATTGCCGGTATCGTCGAGGCCGTGAAGGCCGGCGAATTGTCGAGCAGGATCGAACTGGCCGACAAACGCGGCTTTTTCGAAAAACTCAGTGAGGGCATCAACGAACTGACCGATGTGATCGAAAACGTGTTTCGTGATATCGGCAGTACCATGCAAAGCATGGCCGCGGGGGATCTGACCAACCGGATTACCAGCGAATACGAGGGCGTCTATTTGAATTGCAAAAACGATATCAATGCCACCATCGATAAACTGAACGAAATCTTCGGCCAAGTCAGCGAGTCGGCTCACTTCATTAACAATTCTTCGCAAGAGATTGCCAGCGGAAACAATAATTTATCGCAACGTGCCGAGCAGCAGGCGGCCAATCTGGAACAAACCGCGGCGAGCATGGAAGAGCTGACCAGTACGGTGAAAAACAATGCCGACAACGCCCAGCAAGCCAATTTGGTGGCCAACAACGCCAAGGAGTTGGCGGAAAAGGGCGGCAATGTCGTCAAAGCGGCCGTCTCGGCGATGCAGGAAATCAACGAAAGCAGCAACAAAATCGCCGACATTATCGGCGTGATAGACGAAATCGCATTCCAGACCAATTTGCTGGCACTGAACGCGTCGGTGGAAGCGGCCCGTGCCGGCGAGCAAGGTCGAGGCTTCTCCGTGGTCGCTACCGAGGTCAGAAATCTGGCGCAGCGCAGCGCGACCGCCGCCAGAGAAAGTAAGGAATTAATCCAGAACAGTGTGCAAAAGGTTAGGGCCGGTACCGAGTTCGTCAACGAAACCGGTAAGGCTCTGACTGAAATCGTCGCCGGCGTCAAGAAAGTCGGCGACATTGTGGCCCAAATCGCTGACGCCAGCGTCGAGCAGTCTGCCGGCATCGGTCAAGTCAACCAAGCCGTAGCGCAGATGGACGAAATCACCCAGCAAAATGCCGCGTTGGCCGAAGAAGCCTCGGCGGCCAGTATATCCATGAGCGATTTGTCCACCAATATGGTGGAAATGCTGGCGTTTTTTAAGACCGAGAACAATGCCGGCCAACATCCGGTCGCGCAGCGCGGGCACGCTGCCGGCGCGGTGCGAACGGAGCCGGCTCGCACCGTTTCGGCTCCGGCATCCAATAGTCAACCGGCATTTGTCGCGAGATCGAACGATACGGACGACGAATGGCAGGATTTTTGATCGGAGTCCGCGGCAGGTCGGTCTCTCCACAAGGAAAATAAGCCATGGCAACGAATAAACAGGTTGAACAGTTCCTGACGTTCGAGTTGGCCGGTGACGCTTACGGTATCGATATCTTGAAAGTCCAGGAAATCAGAGGTTGGGAACCGATCCGGAAAATTCCCAATGCGCCGGCTTTTGTCAAAGGCGCGCTGAATCTACGCGGAACGATTGTGCCGATTATCGATTTGCGCGAGCGGTTTCAGATGGAAAAAGCCGAGTATACGCCCGTTACCGTAGTGATCGTGTTGAGTATCGATACTGCGGCGGGTGCCAGCGTGATGGGCGTCGTGGCCGATACGGTTTCCGACGTATTGGATATCGATCCGGCGGATATAAAACAGGCGCCGAACTTGGGAACCAAAATCAACACCGAATACATGCGCGGCATGTATGTCGGAAAGAAGAATATGGTCATGCTATTGGATGTCGACAGGCTATTGAATCCTGAAGAGTTTATCGAGTTCGCCAGTTTGCAATGAAGGCGAAAATCATAGCCGTGCTGAATCAAAAAGGCGGCGTCGGGAAAACCACGACCTCGGTGAATCTGACCCACGCCTTGGCCAGGATGGGCAAAACGGTGACGGTAATCGATTTGGATCCGCAAAGCCACTTGGCAGTATCCCTCGGTGTCGTTGCGCCGCAGCAGGGCGGTATCGACGAAGTCATGCTGGCCGATTGCGGGTTGCAGGGCCGGTTGTTACCGGTAAGAAAGAATCTGAATCTAGTCGTTTCCGGACCGCGTTTGCAAGAAATCGAACAACTCAGCGAAGGCGGTTCCTGCCGCGGCGATTTACTGAAAAAGGCTTTGGTGTCGTGCCCGTTGGATCAGGATTTCGTTTTTATCGACTGTCCGCCGTCTTCCGGCGTGCTGGTGGCCAATGCCTTGTTCGCCGCCGACGAGATTTTGATTCCGATGACCTCCGACTATCTGGTGCTGCAGGGCTTGTCGCATTTAATGGGTACTATCAAGAAATTCGAAGCCGCATTGAAGCGGCAATATCGATTCTCGCTGGTGATGTCCCGCTACATTCCGACGCGGCGCTTGTCCAGAGAGGTATTGGAATTGGTCAAAAGCTATTTTCCCGGCAAAGTACTGGCGACACCGATCCGCGAGACCGCGTTGCTGGCCGAATGCCCGAGTTTTGGCAAGACTATTTTTGAGTATCGTCCAGGCTGCCGCTCGGCGCGGGATTTCACCGAACTGGCCAAGGACTTTTTGGAAAATAGGGTGATGTAATGGCTGAGAACGGCGAGAACAGTTTAATTGGCTACGATCCGTTGGCCTGGATGAAGGCTGACGCTGGCGGCGAGCTAAGCGGCGTACCGGTGCCTGTAGTCGAGCCAGCCGGCAACATCGCGTTGCAGCCGCAGTTACGGGATGGCGCCGGTAATGCCGATGCAGAGTCCGTAGACTCAGTATCCGAGCCTGAGCCCCAGGCGGCCGGCAAAGGGACCGTGGTGTTGGAGCCTTTATCCAATATTCAGGGTGTCGCCAGCTTGCACCATACGTTGGTGCAGATGTTGAACCAGTATGACGTGCTGGATATCGATGCTTCAGCGGTTACCAGCATCGATACCTCGACGCTGCAATTGTTGGTGGTGTTGAAATGTACCGCCGCCGGTTTACAAAAGGTGGTGGCGATCGATTTTCCGTCCGAGAAATTTGTCGAGGCCGCGCAGTTACTGGGCGTGTCGGAAATGCTGGAAGTCGATGCAGCCGTGTCCGGCTTTTTTTAGGCCGTTCCGGATCGGTTTAGCAAGTCTGCGCTCAACATGAAAGATAATATTCGCGAATTCGAATATACCCAGGCTGATTTCGATATTCTGCGAAAAATTTCCAATCAGCACTCGGGGATTTTGGTACCGGACGATAAGTTCGATATGTTTTATTCCCGGCTGGCGAAGCGGCTTAGGTTATTGGGGCTGGCTAGCTTCAAGGAATATTGCCAATATTTAACCGACCATCCCGCCGATGAATTTACCGAATTCATCAATTCCGTCACGACCAACCTGACTTCGTTCTTTCGGGAAAACCACCATTTCGAATATTTGACTGAAACGGTGGTGCCGGAGCTGTTGAAAAAGAAAGCTGCGGTAAGGCAGGTCAAAATCTGGTCGGCTGGGTGTTCGACCGGGGAGGAGCCTTATTCGTTGGCGATGGCGTTGAAGGAGAGTCTGCCGGCCGGTTGGGACCTGAAAATATTGGCCACCGATCTCGACACCAATGTGTTGGCAACGGCGGCCAATGGCGTTTACAGTGCCGATCGCGCCGCCGGCATTTCCGAGCAACGGCTGAAGCGCTGGTTTCAAAAAGGCCGCGGCCGGCAAGCAAACAAGGTCAGAGTCAAACCGGAATTGCGCGCGGCGGTCACGTTCAGACAACTGAACCTGATGCGGGACTGGCCGATGTGCGGCCGTTTCGATGTCATCTTTTGCCGAAACGTGCTGATTTACTTCGACCGGCAAACCAAAACCAAGCTCGCCGAACGCTATGCCAGCCTGCTCGAAACCGGCGGCTATCTTTTTATCGGCCATTCCGAATCGCTGCATCAGCTCGATACGGCCTTCGAACCCATCGGAAACACCATTTACCGGAAAACAGCCAAGTGAGTCTGACTCATACTTTAGTAAAACCGCCTATCGCCGGGTTCGAGGGGGTCAACCGCTACTGGGACCAAGAGAACCAAATCGTCGCCGCGAAATTGATGCCGGGCGACTATTACGTCACCAGCCAGGATGAAATGATCACGACGGTGCTCGGTTCCTGCGTCGCCGCTTGCATTCGCGATTGCGAAACCGGAATCGGCGGCATGAACCATTTCATGTTGCCGGAAACCAGCGATAGCCGGTTGAGCGCCCGCGACGAGGCTGTAGTGGGTAATGCATTGCGCTACGGCAATTATGCGATGGAGCACCTGATCAATACCATTTTGCAAAACGGCGGTAAACGGAAGAACCTGGAGGTCAAATTGTTCGGCGGCGGCAAGATCATCGCTTCGCTGAGCAATGTCGGCGCCCGCAACGTGAAATTCGTCTTGGATTATGTCGATACCGAGGCGTTGAAGCTGGTGTCTCACGACTTGGGCGATATCTATCCGCGCAAAGTCAATTTCTTTCCGCGTAGCGGCCGCGTCAGAATGAAAAAGATCAAGGATCTGCATAACCAGACCATTTTCTTGCGCGAGAAACAATACAGTTACAGCATCAAGGACGCGCCGGTCGAAGGCAGCGTCGAGTTGTTTTAGGAGCGGGAGTGGCAAAAATAAAACTACTGATCGTCGACGACTCGGCTCTGATCCGGCAGATGTTGACGCAGATATGTAACGAAGCGGACGATATCGAAGTGGTCGGCACTGCCGGCGATCCGTTGATTGCCCGCGATAAAATCAAGACCTTAAATCCCGACGTGCTGACGCTGGACGTGGAAATGCCGCGTATGGACGGGCTGACCTTTCTACGGAACCTGATGCGCCTGCGGCCGATGCCGGTCGTGATGATTTCGACCTTGACCGAAAAAGGCGCCGAGGTGACGTTGGAGGCTTTGGCGCTGGGAGCGGTGGATTTCGTGGCCAAGCCCAAAGTCGACGTATCGCAAGGCTTGAAGGCTTACGCGGACGAAATCGTCGGCAAAATCCGCATGGCCGCCCAGGCCAAGGTCAAGGCTCTGGAAACGCCTAAAGCCCAGGTAATAACCCGTCAGCCGGAAGGCTCGGCACACACCGTTATGAAGAAACATTTTAAGACCACCCATAAAATCGTCGCACTCGGTTCGTCCACCGGCGGTACCGAAGCGGTCAAGCAATTGGTGCGGACTTTGCCGCGGACCGCGCCGGCGATTGTTATCGCTCAGCATTTGCCGTTAGCGTTCAGCGCTTCGTTCGCCAAGCACGTCAACGATGCCACCGAAATGGTAGTGGCTTTGGCTGAAGACGGACAGCCGATATTGCCGGGCCACGTTTACATCGCGCCGGGCGACCGCCACTTCCTGGTTGCCCGCGACGGCGCCCGCTACATGTGCCGGCTGGACGACGGTCCGCCGGTGAATCGGCATAAACCGTCGGTCGAGGTTTTGTTCCGCTCCGTAGCGCAGAACGTCGGCGGTAATGCGATCGGCGTGATGCTGACCGGAATGGGCGCCGACGGCGCGAAGGCGATGGTGGAAATGCGCGATGCCGGCGCCGTCAATATTGTGCAGGACGAGGCTTCCAGCGTGGTGTGGGGTATGCCCGGCGAAGCCTTCAGGCTGGGGGCCGCGCATCATGTGTTATCCTTGGACAAAATCGCGGAAAAAATTTTGGTGTTGGCGGAATAGATTCATATGGTGCAGTTCTTGAAAGATAACGGCGTGTTAGTCGGTTTGACCGGTATGGTGCTGATGCTGCCGTTATTCTTTGCCGATACCCGGATTTATTGGGGAGCGAGCGCGTTGCTCAGCCTGCTGTGGATGTTCCGCACCTTTCGCGCGCAAACCGTTTCCTCGCGGGGGAAAACCGGGCAGACCGAGCGGTATGAAGTGGATATGACCAGAGCGGTCGATAGTTATCTGGGTCATCTGGCGGAGTGTATCGAACAGGAAAGCAACCGCTTCCGGGCCGAGCTGGAACAATTGAAGTCTATGCTGGCCGATGCCGTTAGGACCATGTCCAACAGTTTTAATAGTTTGCATGCCTTGGCCAGCGGACAATCGGACGTGGTTGGTTCGTTGGTGTCGGATCTGGAGGACAGCGTCGAGCAGGATAGCCAGGCGATCAATTTCACCCGATTTACCCACGAAACCGACAAGGTGCTGCAATTCTTCATCGACCATATCCTGCAAATCAGCAAACAGAGCGTGGAGATGGTTGCGGTGATCAACGACGTCGGCGAGCATATGGCCCATGTCGAAAAGCTATTGGGCGACGTGCAGAAGATCGCCGACCAGACCAATCTGCTGGCCTTGAACGCGGCGATTGAGGCGGCGCGGGCCGGCGAAGCCGGCCGGGGCTTTGCCGTCGTGGCCGGCGAGGTGCGTAATCTATCGAAAAATTCCGATAAGTTCAGCGAAGAAATCAAGGTGGTGGTCAAGGCTTCCAAGGACAACATCCGCGAAGCGCAAAACATGATCGAAGTCATGGCGTCGAAGGACATGAACGTGGCGATCAGTTCCAAAGCCAATATCGACAAGATGATGGACGACATCGCCGTCATCAATGCCAACATAGCCAAAAACGTGGCCGAGATTTCCCAGATGACCGGCCAGATCGAAATCAGCGTCGGCAATGCCGTCAGAGGGTTGCAGTTCGAAGATATGGCTCGCCAGTTGATCGAACACATGCAGGCTAATCTGGAACATTTCACCGCGTTGAAAGACGAGGTCGCCATCGGCATGGCCATGTTCAAAACCGGCAACCGCGCAGACTGGCAAGCCCAACTGGGGCAGGGTGCAGACCGCTTGCGGCAGATGAAACAACAGTGGCAGATCGTTAAATCCCGCGTCGTCTCGCAATCGTCGATGGACGAGGGCGATGTGGATTTATTTTAAAAACCGGTCGCTACCGACATTATTGCAATGAGGAGGAACCATGGGGATTGACGCAAGAGTGGACTCGGGCGTGTTACATATCAAAGTCAGCGGAAAATTCGATTTCGGCGTGCATAACGAATTTCGGGAAGCCATCAAATTGGCCGAAACCGGCTTAAAACAAATAGAAGTCGATTTGGCGGGCACCGATTATATGGACAGTTCGGCGTTGGGCATGCTGTTGGTGCTGCGCGATAAAATCGGCGGCGACAAAACGGCGATACGGATAAAAAATGCCCGCGCCGAAGTAAAAAAGATTCTGGAAATCGCCAATTTCGATAAACTGTTTTCTTTGCTTTAAGCCGTAACTTTTGCCCGCCCGCCAGTTGGGTACCGGTTCTTGCCGGACCTTTGTCAGCCCGCCATGAACCAGTACAGCAACCATTCCAGTTATAGCGTCGTCCGCCATTTTTTTCGGCGTTTTTTTCCAGATTCGCAAGTCGCCGCGTTGGCAATCATATTGCTGGGCGGATTTTTATTGATATACAGCCTGCTCGGGCTGTTGATGCCGGTATTCGTCGCGGTCGTGTTGGCCTATCTGTTGGAAGGCTTAGTCGCCAAATTGGAAATGCGCGGCGTGGCCCGCCTGATCGCGGTCCATCTGGTGTTTTTTGCCTTTATGGCGGCGCTGGGCTTCGTATTGTTCGTGTTGGTGCCCATGGTATCGGAACAAACCGTGCAACTGGTGCAACATATACCGGAAATCGTGTCCAGAACCCAGGCGGAAATCATGCGTTTTCCGGAACGCCATCCCGAGTTGATTTCGGAAACCCGGATTCGGGAAATCATGTTCACCATCCAGCAGGATTTGCTCAAATACGGCCAGGATCTGATTTCCGGCTCCGCCCAGTCCTTCGTCGGTTTGGTGGCCGTTGTGATTTATCTGTTTCTGGTGCCGTTGATGGTGTTTTTCTTTTTGAAAGACAAACGGCTGCTATTGGGCTGGATGCTGCAGTTCCTGCCTTCGGACACCAGCTTGAGCCTGCGGGTCTGGCAGGAAGTCGACAAACAAATCTCCAACTACGTGCGCGGCAAGTTTGTCGAAGTGTTCATCTTGTGGGCGATCAGCTATCTGGTGTTTTGGTGGCTGGGTTTGAATTACGCCATGTTGCTGGCGGTGTTGATGGGCCTGTCGGTCGTGATCCCTTACGTCGGCGCAACCTTGGTCACTTTTCCGGTACTTGGCGTGGCCTACGTGCAATGGGGCGTCGGCGGTGGCGACCAGTTCATGTACGTGTTCATCGCCTACTCGGTGATTCAGGCGCTGGACGGCGTGATATTGGTGCCGTTACTGTTTTCCGAGGCGGTGAATTTGCATCCGGTGGCGATCATCGTCGCTATCTTATTCTTCGGCGGCCTGTGGGGATTCTGGGGCGTTTTTTTCGCAATTCCGTTGGCCACGCTGGTTAAAGCCGTGTTAACCGCGTGGCCGCGCTGGGATGCGAACGGAACCTTGGCCGGATAGATTACAAATTATCCGAGGCGAAATCGGCCAAGCGCGAACGTTCGCCGCGGCGCAAGGTAATGTGCGCGCTGTTGGGCCAGTTTTTGAAGCGGTCCACCACGTAGGTCAGGCCGGAACTGGTCGCGGTCAGGTAAGGCGTATCGATCTGCGCCAGATTGCCGATGCAGATGATTTTGGTACCCGGCCCGGCCCGGGTGATCAGAGTTTTCAATTGCTTGGGCGTCAGGTTTTGCGCTTCGTCGATAATCAGATAGCGGTTCAGGAAAGTACGGCCGCGCATGAAATTCAGCGAGCGGATTTTTACCCGATTCATCACCACGTTTTGCGACGCGCCTTGCTCCCATTCGGTGTTGCCGGCCCGGCTGCCCAGCAGTTCCAGATTGTCCATCAGCGCGCCCATCCAGGGTGCCATTTTTTCTTCTTCGCTGCCCGGTAAAAAGCCAATGTCCTGACCGACCGGCATGGTTTCGCGGGTCATGATGATTTCCTGGTACAGCTTCCGCTCCAAGGTCAGCGACAGGCCGGCCGCCAACGCCAGCAGGGTTTTGCCGGTACCGGCCGAGCCGATCAGGGTCACGAAATCCACGTCCGGGTCCATCAACGCATTCAATGCAAAATTCTGTTCCCGGTTTTTGGCGAAAATGCCCCAGATGTTGTTGTGTTTGCTGCGGAAGTCTCGCGCCAATTGCAGTACCGCGGTCTCGCCTTCGCAGCTTTTGACGATGGCCTCGAAGTTATCCTCGCCCTCCATGTATAGGTATTGGTTCGGATACCATTCGCTGACCGCCGGTCCACTGATCCGGTAGTAAGTGTTGTTGTTATCCTGCCAGGATTCCATCTTGCCGCCGTTTTCGTCCCAGAAATCCGCGTCCAGCGCCAGGCTGCCGCTGTAAAGCAGGTCGATGTCTTCGATGGTCTGGTCGTTGTGGTAATCCTCGGCGTTGATTTGCAGCGCGGCGGCTTTGATGCGCATATTGATGTCTTTCGACACCAAAATCACGTTGACGTCCGGATATTCCTTGCTCAGAGCCAGCATGATGCTGAGGATGGAATTGTCGGCGATTTGGCCCGGCAGGTCGGCCGGTAACAGATGCGACAACTGCCGGGTTTGGAAAAACAGGCGGCCGTCGAATTCGCGCTCGCCGGCCAACCCGTGTTCAATGCGCGACAGCGGCAGGCCGTCCTTGATCGATTGCTGGTCGGCGTCGCGGATCAATTCGTCCAAAAACCGGCTGACTTGGCGAACGTTGCGGGAGACGTCGGATAGGCCTTTCTTGGCGTGGTCCAGTTCTTCCAACACCACCATCGGGATAAATACGTTGTGCTCCTGAAACCGGAAAATCGACGTCGGATCGTGCATTAGCACGTTGGTGTCCAGGACGAACAATTTTTTGCCGGCGGATTGTATATTCATGGTTTCCTTGTCGAGGTCGGTTTGGTATCGGGCGGCGCGGACACGCTTTACTGCCTGTCTTTCTACTCCATACTGCGCGTGATAGTCAACCGGGCCCGATTTCGGCGCGATAAGGCAATTTGCTCGTAGAATTGCAAACGCCGGCCGCCGCGAGCACGCCGACGCCGACGAATTTTCTATAATGAAGCCGACGCCATGCCGAGCCGCGGAGTCGGTTACAATATCCGCGATTGGCTGTCGATCCCGAATCGATACACTTATTTCCAGGATTGCTTTATGAACTATTCAGCATCAAACCATCCCGATTTGGATTGGAGCCAAATCAGGGAGACGATCAAGTTGTTGACCGTGTCGGTGGCCCAAGTCGAAGGCAGCATCAAAGACGGCAACGAATCGGTCAACGAGTTGGCCAGCACGTTTACGCTGATGGTCGACGACATGCAGAAAATTCAGGAGTTCTTGGCCCGAGTAGCTCCGGACGAGGCAAATTCGGCGGCGCTGGGCTATTGCGAATCGATGCAGGACAAGATCAACCAGGCGATCGTGGCGTTTCAGTTTTACGACCGGATGCAGCAATGCCTACAGCATGTGTCGAATAACCTGAAGGGCTTGTCCGAGATTATCGATACCCCGCATCGGCTCTACAACCCGATGGAGTGGCACAAATTCCAGGAAAGCATTCGCAGCCGTTACACGATGGAGTCGGAAAAAGTCATGTTCGACGCCATCCACCAGGGTAAGAGTATCGAAGAGGCGTTGCAGTTGTTTGCACAGGTAAACCGGCAGGGCAGCCCCGACGAAATCGAACTGTTTTAACCTTCATCTGTTTGAATTGGCATTTCTAATGAAAAATAAATCTTTGCTGGCCTTGGTTCCGTTGTTGATTATCGGAGTCGGCTGTAGCAGCGTGTCCGAACCGCCGGTGGCCGGTAGCGTACCCGCGAAAAAAACTGCGAAAAAACCGGCGGCAAAAGCCCCGGCAACGGCCGCAGCTCCGAAAAAGCCGGTGGCCGGCGCCAACCCGACCGCAACCTATGCGATTGACAGCGGCCCCAGCAGTATCAAAGTCGAGCCCAATTTACCGGCTTTCCGGGCCGAGCCGTTGATGCCGCCGGCCGACGTGCCGCCGCCACAGCCGGGAGCGGTTGCCGCACCTGCAGTTCCGGTCAATCCGACGACGCCGTTGGCCAGCGTACCGGCGCCGAAATATCTGGTGGAGGATGCCGCGATCCCAAGCGGAACGCCGCCTGCCGTGTTGGCGCTGGTGACCGAAGCCGACCGCAGCCGCAGCAGCGGCGATCTGGATGCCGCCGTCGTCGTGATGGAACGGGCGCTGCGCATTGATGCCCGTAATCCGACTTTGACTTACAAACTGGCGCAACTGCGCCTGAAACAAAACAAGCCGCAACTGGCCGAAGAACTGGCCGGCAAGGCGGCGTTGCTGGCCGGCGGCAATTTGGACCTGAAGCGCAAAAGCTGGATACTGATCGCCGAAGCGCGCAATATGCAACAGAACCCGCAGGGCGCCAAAGAAGCCAAGGCCAAGGCCGAAAGCTTTTTCGGGCACTAACCGTCCCGGAGTTTAGCGGAGTCCGTTTCAGCGTGAGTGAACTGGCCGAAGTGTTTGGTAGCGATGGCGCTTTGGCCGGCGTCATCGCCGGTTACTCGCCGCGTGCGGCCCAGATCGAGATGGCGGAAAAAATCGCCTACGCCATCGAATCGCAACAAAACTTGATCGCCGAGGCCGGCACCGGGACCGGCAAGACCTTTGCGTATCTGATTCCCGCCATCCTGTCCGGCAAACGCGTGATCGTTTCGACCGGCACCAAAAATCTGCAAGACCAATTGTTCAACAAAGACCTGCCGCTGATTCGCAAAGCCTTGGCCAAGCGGCCCTTCAAAGCCAGCTTGTTGAAAGGCCGCGCCAATTATTTGTGTACCTACCGTTTGGAACAGGCGCTGAATGCCGCCTTCGGTTACAGCCGCGAAGAGGCGACGGCGTTGGCGCAAATCAAAACCTGGTCCAAGCGCACTAAAACCGGCGACGTTTCCGAAGCGGCCGACGTGCACGACGGCGATCCGGTCTGGTTTCACGCCACGTCGACCACCGACAACTGTCTGGGGCAGAACTGCCCGGACTATGCCGATTGCTTTTTAACCAAGGCCCGCAAACAGGCGCAGGAGGCCGACATTGTCGTGGTCAACCACCATTTGCTGTGCGCCGACTGGTCGATTCGCGAAACCGGATTCGGCGAATTGCTGCCGGACGCCGATGTCGTCGTCATCGACGAAGCGCATCAATTGGCCGACACCGCCTCCAATTTTCTGGGTGTGACCATCAGCGGCAAACAACTGGTCGATTTGGCAGATGACAGTTTGGCCGAGTATTTCACCGACGCCAAGGACATGCCGGACCTGCGCACCGCCTGCGAGGACCTGCAACACGAAGTGAAGGATTTGCGGCTGGCGTTTGGCCTGGAATTACGCCGCGGCGACTGGCAGGACATTGAAACCAACCCCAAGATCGCCGGTGCACTGGAATCCTTGCAAAAACAACTGGCGCGTTTGACCGACCAATTGGAACGCGCCTCGGTGCGCAGCAAAGGCCTGGAATCCTGCTTCGACCGCGCCGAGGCGCTGGACGCGCAACTGGAAACGCTGATCAGCGACAAGGACGGCCAGTGGATCAAATGGTACGAGACTTACAGCAAGTCGTTTACGTTAAGCCGGACGCCGCTGGATATTGCCAAGGAATTCCGAGGCTTCATGGCCCGGCATAAAGCCACCTGGATTTTTACTTCGGCAACATTGAGCGTAGCCAACAATTTCGTGCATTTTTCCAAAAGTCTGGGCCTGAGCGGTGCGCTGAGCCAAAGCTGGGACAGTCCGTTCGATTACCCTAATCAGGCCCTGTTCTACCATCCCAAAGGTTTGCCGCAGCCCAGCGACCCGGAGTTTACCGATAAGATTGTCGAGTTTGCATTGCCGGTGTTGGAAGCCAGTCGGGGCAGGGCGTTTTTCCTGTTCACCAGCCACCGCGCCTTGCAACGCGCCGCGCAGTTACTGGAAGGCAAGCTCGACCACCCGCTGTTGGTGCAAGGCACCAAGTCCAAAGGCGTGTTGCTGGACCAGTTCAAGGAGCTCGGCAATGCGGTGCTGTTGGCCACCGCCAGCTTTTGGGAAGGCGTCGATGTACGCGGCGATGCGTTGTCTTGCGTGATTATCGACAAGCTGCCGTTCGCTTCGCCGGGCGATCCGGTATTGAAAGCGCGGATGAGTGCGATGGAAAAGCAGGGCCGCAACCCGTTTTTCGAACACCAACTGCCCAGTGCCATCATTATGCTGCGCCAGGGCGTGGGCCGCCTGATCCGCGACGTCAACGACCGCGGCGTATTGATGGTTTGCGATCCGCGTTTGTTGAAACGCTCCTACGGCCAAATGTTTCTGGATAGCGTGCCGGCCATGAAACGTAGCCGCGATATCGCTGACGTCCGCCAATTTTTTGCATCATGAAGGAAAGGCTTTGAAGTTACTAGCGGTAGAAACCTCGACCGACGCCTGTTCGGCGGCCTTGTTTATTAACGGCGAGATTAGGGAACAATTTGCCGTCGCCCCGCGCGAACACACTAAATTAATCCTGCCGATGATCGACCGCTTGATGGCCGAAGCGCAATTGCGGCCGCAGCAGTTGGATGCCGTTGCGGTTAGCCGCGGCCCCGGTTCGTTTACCGGCGTCCGCATCGCCGGCGGCGTGGTGCAGGGTATCGCCTTCGGCGCCGATTTGCCGGTAGCGCCGGTTTCGACGCTGGCTGCTATTGCCCAGGATTTGTTCAACAAGCGGAACGAACCCGAAATTTCCTTTACCGCGATGGATGCGCGGATGGGCGAAATTTTTTGGGGTGTGTACCGGCGTGGCGAATTGGGCTTGGCCGAATTGCTCGGCGCCGAAGCGGTCACGCCCGCCTCGGATATTCAGGTCGGCGATGAATCCGGCTATGGCGTCGGCTCCGGCTGGCGGGCATATGCCGAGCCTCTGGCGCAGCGATTGGGCCAACGTTTGCTGGCCGTCGAGGCCGAAGAAATTTGGCCGCGCGCCGCTTGCATCGCCCAACTCGGCGCTTATCTGTGCGCCAACGGCGGCGCGGTGCCGGTCGAGCAGGCCATACCGGTTTACCTGCGCGACAAGGTGGCGAAAAAGCAGTCGGAAAGGTAATAAATTAACGGATTCAGCCAGTTAGGTTGTTTTGGCTGGCCGGTGCAGCAAATGTCCGGCAAGGTTTTCCGCCGCTTGTGCGGTACAATGGCGCTCTTTAAGTCGACTTTTTCTGCCCATGGCGCAATATTTCGAAATCCACCCGAAGAATCCGCAACCGCGCTTGATTCAACAAACGCTGAGTATTTTGCGCGAAGGCGGCGTGATCGCCTATCCGACCGATACCTCCTACGCACTGGGTTGCCAGATCGGCGACAAGGCGGCGATGGATACCATCCGCGCTATTCGGCGGTTGGACGATAACCATAATTTCACGTTGATTTGCACCGATTTATCGCAGGTGTCGACCTTCACCAAAATGGGCAACGACGCGCACCGGCTGATCAAAAAATTGACGCCGGGACCGTTCACGTTTTTGCTGGATGCGACGCGGGAAGTTCCGCGCCGGCTGCAGCATCCGAAAAAGAAGACCATCGGCGTGCGCATTCCCGACCATGCGATTGCCAGAACCTTGGTCGAGCAATTGGGCGAGCCGTTGCTGACCACGACCCTGATCATGCCCGGCGAAACCGATGCGCTGGCCGATCCTTACGACATCAGGCAGCGCCTGGAGAAAGAACTGGCGCTGGTCATCGATGGCGGAGTGATCGAACACCAACCAACCACGGTGATCGCCTGCGGCGATAAAACCATCGAAATCGTTCGGCAAGGTATCGGGATTGCGCCGATGCTCGAAGCGGTATGATGGGGCTGGTCGGTTTCGATGATCCGGTAGGGCCGGTACCGGCCGTCGCCAGTTTGTTGGCGGCTCTGCTGACTGCTGCGTTACTGCACAAGCGGTTCGGCGTTTCGGCAAACCAAGGCCGCTATGCCAGCATCGATGGCCTGCGTGGATTCCTGGCGTTCTTGGTTTTTATCCACCACTCGGCGGTTTGGTATTTCTACCTGAAAACCGGGCATTGGACATCGCCGCCGTCCAATTTACACGTTTACTTCGGCCAGGGCAGTGTCGGTTTTTTCTTTATGATTACCGGTTTTTTGTTTTTTTCGAAGCTACTCGAGGGTAGGCATAGGCCGGTCGACTGGTTGAAATTGTTGGTATCCAGGGTGCTGAGATTATTGCCGATGTATCTTTTCGCAATCGGCCTTTTGCTGCTGATCGTGTATTTCGTATCTGGCGGCGTGCTTAACGATCCGATGCCAATTTTGTTGAAAAACATCGTGCGTTGGGTCGGGTTTACGATCAAGAGTGCGCCGGATCTGAATGGCGTAAAGCAAACTTATATTATCGTCGCCGGCGTATTTTGGTCCTTGCCTTACGAGTGGTTGTTTTATTTGTCTTTGCCGATACTTTCGTTGGCGGTGTTGCGCATCCCGCCGCTGCCCTATTTGCTGATCAGCCTATTTTGTCTTGGCGTTTTTGTGTACATAGGGCGGATCAAACCTGAGCTGCTACTGCCTTTTTTCGGCGGCATAGCCGGCTCTTTTTTGGTGAGACTCAATGTTTTTTGCCGATATGCGGCTAAAACGGCGTTGTCGCCGCTGGTCGTGGCTTTTATTGCCGGGGCGGTGGTTTTTTACGATTCGGCATGGGAAGCCGGGGCGGTTTTCTTGCTGTCGAGCGCCTTTGTCTTGATTGCTGCCGGTAACACGCTGTTCGGCATCCTGATACACCCGGTTTCGCGGGTTTTGGGCGAAATGGCTTACAGCATTTATCTATTGCACGGTATGGTGTTATACGTGTTGTTCAACTTCGTTGTCGGCAGTTCGGCGGCGACCGAATTTTCGGCATCCGTCCACTGGCTGTGGATAGTCGGGATTACTCCGATCGTTGTGCTGCTTAGTTTTGCCACCTTCCATTGGATCGAGGCTCCGGCTATGCGGGCTACGCCTTGGGTAACTGTTTGGTTGCGTTCCAAAATTACTATATTCTCGAAAGAGGCGGCACAATGATGGACGAATTAACCCTGGTGCAGCGCATCGTGGTTTGGATTTTACCGGTGATTTTTGCGATTACCGTGCATGAGGTCGCTCACGGTTGGGTTGCCAAACTGTTGGGCGACAATACCGCGGCAGCGCAAGGCCGATTGACGGTGAATCCGCTCAAGCATATCGATATCCTGGGAACCCTGATCATTCCCGGTTTGTTGCTGTTGACTTTCACCGGTTTCGTATTCGGCTGGGCCAAGCCGGTGCCGGTCGATCCGCGCAATTTCAAAAAACCGCTGCAAGGCATGGCCTGGGTAGCCTTGGCCGGACCGGTCTCCAATCTGTTGATGGCCGCGGCTTGGGCCTTGATCGCCCGATTGGGCGTGATGCTGGAAATAGAATTTATATCGATGCCGTTCATCTATAGCGGCGTGGCCGGCATCAGTATCAATCTGGTGTTGGCTTTGATCAATATGTTGCCGATTCCGCCGCTGGACGGCAGCCGGATATTGTCCGGAATGTTGCCGCATTATTGGGCTTGGCAATATAACCGTCTGGAACGGTTCGGTTTTGTGATACTGCTGATTTTGCTGGCGACCGATGTGTTGAAATACATCTTGGCCTACCCGTTATATTTCGCCCAGCAATTGTTTTTCAGTTTGGCGGGAATGTAGGTTGAACGACACTGCTTTAGCCATCGAGTCCGCGCCGCCGCCGTTGGCGTTGGTGCAAGGCCAGCCCTTCCAGGAGCTGCCGGAAGACCTGTATATTCCGCCCGATGCGCTGGAAGTGTTTCTCGACGCCTTCGAAGGGCCGCTGGATTTGCTGCTGTATTTGATCCGCCGCCAGAATCTGGATATTCTCGATATTCCGATTGCCCAGATCACTCGGCAGTACATCGCCTACATCGAAATGATGGAAAACCTGCGCCTGGAACTGGCCGCCGAATATCTGGTTATGGCGGCCTTGCTGGCCGAAATCAAATCGCGGATGCTGTTGCCGCGCCAGCCGGAAAGCGAGGAAGAAGAGGAAGACCCCAGGGCGTTTTTGATCCGCAAATTGCAGGAATACGAGGCGATCAAGAAAGTCGCCGAAGAGATCGATCTGTTACCCAGAAACGAACGCGATACCTTCGAATTCGGCGTCGACACCTCGACCGTCAACGTTCGGCAAATCTTGCCGGACGTGGAACTCAAGGAACTATTGCTGGCCTTTCAGGACGTGTTGAAACGCGCGGAACGGCTCAGCCACCACCACATAACCAAAGAGCCCCTATCAGTCCGTGAACGAATGGCAGCCATTTTGGAAAAACTTAACAGAGCAGATATCCTCCCTTTCCCAGCGTGTTTTACCCGAGGTGAAGGAAAAAACGGGGTGGTTGTCGCGTTTCTTGCCATCCTTGAGCTCTCCAAGGAACGAGTCATCGACATCTTCCAGCCCGAGCCCTACGCCGGCATCCACGTCCGCTTCAGAGTCAATAGCAGCACTGGCGATTGAGCCGTCGCCGTCCGTCAGCGTTGCCGATCATGCCCATCAATCCGCCAAGCCCAGAACCCCGCGCAAACCTCGGATCAAGCCGGAGCCTATCAAGATCTTCGTGCCGGTCAAGCGCCGGGCCGTGCGGTTTCCGGGCGCTTGGCATAAGCAACTCCGGAGCGGACCGGCCATGTCGGAACCGGTGCAAACGCCGCAGCCGGTCTTACCGGTTCCCGTGCGCCGTCGCGTTACGGTCCGATTGCTGCCGGCCTGGCACGGTGGCTGGGATAAACCGGCTGCGCCGCCGCCCGATGCCGTCTCGCGGCGCCGGGCGGCAACCCGGCTGCCGGCGCCTTGGGCAGCAGTCATCCGCGCCAGCGAACATCAGGCCATCATTGTCGAACGCCATTTGCCGGCGCCGGAACGGGTCAAAGACTGCGACATGAACACCAAACGCATCGTCGAAGCCATTTTGTTCGCCGCGAATCGGCCGATGACCATACGCCAGATTCAGGAAACCTTTCCGGAGCTGGAACAGCCGGATACCTTGGCGATTCAGATGGCCCTGGAAGACATCGCCCGCGATTACGCCGACCGGCCGATCGGCCTCAGGCAATTGGCCAGCGGTTACCGGTTTCAGGTGCGCGAAGGCCTGTCGCCTTACGTGACGCGTTTGTTCGAGGAAAAACCGGCCCGTTATTCGCGGGCGCTGCTGGAAACCCTGGCCATCATCGCTTACCGGCAACCGGTCACCCGCGGCGAAATCGAGGACATTCGCGGCGTCAGCGTCAGCAGTTCCATTATCCAAACCCTGTTGGAACGGGAGTGGATTCGGGTCATCGCCCATAAGGAAGTGCCCGGCCGGCCTGCTTTGTTCGGCACCACCAAACAATTTCTGGATTATTTCAATTTAACTTCGTTGAACGACTTACCGACTTTGCAAGAAATCGCCGATTTCGATTTCGGTAATCCGCCGCAACCGCAGACCGAGCAGGACCACAGTGAAAGACCGCAAACCGTCCAAACCGAAACAACCGTCAACCCGTCCGGACAACCGGAAACCGATGGAGCCGAACCCGAACCGCAAACCGAAGTCGGCGCCATTTCGCAAACCGAGACCGGCTCCGGCGGCGAAAACGTCACCTTCCATTAGCGCCGCAGCTGCGGGCGGCGAGCGTATCCAAAAATTGCTGGCCCGTGCCGGCTTGGGCTCGCGCCGGGAAATCGAACGCTGGATAACCGACGGCAAGTTGCTGGTCAATGGCAACCCGGTACAGTTGGGTTACCACTTGAAGCCGGGCGACCATCTGCAAATCAACGGCCGCATCGTCAAATGGGAAAAATACGCCGAACAGCCGACCCGGGTACTGGTTTACCACAAACCGGTCGGCGAGTTGGTGACGCGGCGCGACCCGGAAGGGCGGCCGGTGATATTTACCCAACTGCCGCGGCTGCAGGTCGGCCGCTGGATCGCGGTTGGCCGGCTGGACATCAACACGTCAGGCTTGATTCTGGTCACCAACAACGGCGAACTGGCCAACCGCTTGATGCACCCGTCGCGGGAAGTGGAGCGCGAATACGCAGTACGCATCCTGGGCGAAGTCGACGACGCGATGCTGGAACGCCTGAAACAAGGCGTCGAGCTGGACGACGGTCCCGCGCATTTCGAAGACGTCAGTTTCTACGCCGGCGAGGGCGCCAACAAATGGTTCTACGCTACGGTGAAGCAGGGGAGGAATCGTTTGGTGCGGAGGTTATGGGAATCGCAAGGAGTAAAAGTCAGCCGTTTGATCCGGGTTCGCTACGGCGATGTGACCTTGCCGGAGCGGGTTAGGGCGCATTCGTTTTATGAGCTGGAAGCTAAGGAATTGCAGGGGTTGATGGAGTTTGTGGGCTTGTAAGGAAAACGTAGTTTACGTTGGAAGCACATTAATCAAATCTTTTGTTATTTTTATTTTAGGATTTCATGTGTGGGATAAGACTCTGGTTGTAACCCTAATGCATGAATTTAGACGATGTAAGACTGCGTTTCACACGTATGCCTTTTTACACGAAAAATTATTGGTTGGAGTCACTGGTCAAGAATTAAAAATCAGTTGCTATAACACATATGTCGATTTTGTTGCCCACTTGTATGAATTCTATTTGGCATGTATTGAACAAGATAAAAGGTATCCGCAAAAGCTAAATTCGAACCAAATCGATCAGATTATGAATATTGAGGTGGATCGGCTTTTGAAAATTCGGCGAGATCGCATACAGAGAGGAGACACGACGAGTTGGGAAAATCATATTTCGGTATATGAAGTTGAGCTTCCAGTTGAATTTGGAAGTCGCTTCAGAAAAGTCCGAAATCTTCGATCTCATGTCAATCCACAGCGGGTTGATTTTAATTTGGGCGAATTTTACGAAAACTATCATAAATTTGTGTACCTTTTATACGAAGAATTACTTTGGCTTTGGGACGTAAATGCAGAGACAGTGCTTAACAGGCTGGTGAAAAACTCGAAAAGCCAAGTAGGCTAAGGCATAGATGAGCCGCCAACTGTTAAAATAGGCTACCTAAATTTGGAGCCTTTCAATGCGCGGACACGATGCCATTCAAAATAGCTGGTTCAGCTACGTTAGCCTGGAAGAACGTATTCCCAAACAGCATCCGTTGCGTCGTTTACGTCTACTCGTCGATGGCGTATTGACCTCTATGAATGCCGTCTTTGCCGAGCGTTACTCGCACACTGGCCGCCCGTCGATTGCGCCCGAAAAACTGCTGCGCGCCTTGCTGTTGCAAGTGCTGTACACCGTTCGTAGCGAACGCCAGTTGATGGAACAGCTGGACTACAACCTGCTGTTTCGCTGGTTTGTCGGTCTGGGCATCGACGATGCTGTCTGGGAACGCAGCGTGTTCAGCGCCAACCGCGAACGGCTGCTGTCCGAAGCGCTGAGTCGCGAATTTTTTGAGCGGGTACTGGCCATAGCCGAATGGCAAAACCTGGTGTCCGACGAACACTTCAGTGTCGACGGCAGCCTCATTGAAGCCTGGGCCTCGCACAAAAGCTTCGTTAAGAAAGACGGCAGCGGCCCGGACAAACCCGCCGGCCGCAATCCCGAGGTCGACTTCAGCGGCGAAAAGCGCAGCAACGCCACCCACCAAAGCACGACAGACCCGGAAGCGCGGCTCTACAAGAAAGGCGAATACACCGAGGCCAAACTGCGTTACATCACCCATGCCTTGTCCGAGAATCGCAACGGCCTGATTGTCGATGTCGAAACCACCCAAGCCACCGGCACCGCCGAAATCGAAGCCGCGCAAACAATGATCAAACGCCGTGTGCCCAAAGGCGGTAGCGTCGGTGCCGACAAAGGCTATGACCAACCGGCTTTCGTCAACGGACTCAAGGCGCAAGACATCAAAGCCCATGTGGCCCGGAAAAAGACCGGCAGTGCCGTCGATGGCCGCACCGCGCGCGGCAAAGGTTACGCCCAAAGCCTCAAGCGCCGCAAAATCGTCGAAGAAGCCTTTGGCTGGGTCAAAACGGTCGGCGGCCTGCGCAAAACCCGTCACATCGGCTTAGCCAAAGTCGCTGGCCAAGCCTTGTTTTGCTTCGCCGCCTACAACCTGACGCGCTTGCTCAACCTATTGGTGTTCACGCCGAAACCGGCGTGGAGTGCGCCCACCTAGGGTGAAGTACGCCTGAAAACCGTCCACAGACGGCTTCAGGCGAATAAAAAGCCCTTGAAACAGGGGCAAAACGCTTGAAACTCGATGTCATGACCGATTTCAACACGAAAAAATCACGGCAACCGTGGGTAAGGGGAAATATCAGTGGGTTTTTCACCAGCCTGTTAAGCAAGATTGGGGTGAAATTGAAAAATTCGCGGATGCAATCACCAATTCGATTAAGTAGCTGTAGGGGGCACGGTTTTTGTAACCACGCGGAATTTCGGTTTGCATAAGCAATGCTTCGCTATCGCGAAACTTTATTGAATGCCGGTTTCCGCACCGGCAGGCGGGTTACTTTTCTTTGCTTGTCCAAAGAAAAGTAACCAAAAGAAAAGACACCCGGATGCCGCTTTTATCCTGCGTTCCTCGCTTTTGAACGGGGTTGCCGAAAGGGGCTTCCTGCCCCTTCGGCAACGTGCGGCATCCATGCCGCACCCCTGCGGGCTATTCCTATCAAAAGCTCCGGTACTCGGCGCGGCATACGGGGGAAAACCAACCCATCGCGAATTTTTAACGCCAACGCTGCGCAGTCGTAGGGTGGGCACGATTTTTGTGCCCACGCGGCATTGGCCGCTGCATAAACGAGCGTCAGGCCTATACTCATCCTGCTCGCCTCCCCGCCGATGAAATTCCCATCAAAGCAATTAGCTAGCCTTTGCAAATCAGGATGGCTTACTATGGAACGACTTTTGATGTTTGTTCCAATTCCTGCAGGTTTTGATACCGGGGCGGATAGAAAAATGGCAATTTGGCGGATTAGCTCAACCCTAAAATTTACCTTTCTGGCGGCTGTTTTCCTGGTTTCCGGCTGCGTTAATCATGCCGATTTGGCGGAGGCTCCCGGCGAAAGCCTGGTAGTCCAATCCGTGCCGGATTTGAATTATTTGGCAACGCGTGATTACTATCACGAGCTTATTTCCGGCGCGATGCCCAGCATCGCCGAATTGACCCTGTTCACCAATCAACTGCCCAAAGGCGGCGATCTGCATCACCACTATTCCGGCGCGCTTTACGTGGAGACTTATCTGGATTGGGTGGATGAAAGCCATTTTTGCATTTGCTTGGACAATGCCTGCAAAGGAGCCACTAAAACCGGCCCAGAGCCGGCGGCTAAATACGAGGTGGTCAAAAATTGGAAGTCAGGTGCTTGTGCAAGCGCGGTCGAGCTGCGGACCCAAAAAAAATATTCGGCTTTCTACCGCGATCTGCTGAAACGTTGGTCGGACAAGGATTTTGCCAATCACTTCCATGAACAATCCCCGCCGGATCAACAGTTTTTCGACACCTTCGGTTTCTTCGGTTCGGTGTCGGACTATTCCTATCAAGAAGGATTACAGGCGCTTAAACAGCGGGCTATAGCCGAAAACGTGTTGTATTTGGAGACTATGCTGAAAAGCGCTCCGGCCATCGATAGCCCGGCTCTGGCAAAAACACTCAACGCCTTAAGTGCCGACAGCTCTGACCGTGAAACGGAGGCGGCTTTTCAGGCTTATTTCGATTTTCTGGCAAACGACCCGGCATCCAAAGCCGCCGTCGAGGAATACGCCCGCTCCCATGAACAGGCGGCCGTCGGTATTAACGACGGAAGCTTTATGCTCCGCTTTCAGACCTACGTCTCCCGCAACAGCGAGCCGGCCAAGGTGTTTTCCGGGTTATATGCGGCGTTCGCCGCCGCCAACCAAAGTCCATTGATTGTCGGCGTCAATATGGTCGGGCCGGAAAATGGCTACATCGCGATGCGCGACTACAGTCTGCACATGAAAATGCTGCGGTTTTTGAAGCAACGTTTTGCCAACGTCAAATTGGCGCTGCATGCCGGCGAATTGGTGTTGGGCATGGTGCCGCCGGAAGGTCTGAAGCACCACATCAACGAAGCGGTTGTGATTGCCGGTGCCGACCGAATTGGGCATGGGGTGGACATCGTTCATGAAGCGGCGGCCTATCAGCTGTTGGATTTGATGAAAAGCCGCAATGTCGCGGTCGAGATCAATTTGACCAGCAATGCCTTTATTTTGGGGGTGGAAAATGAAGCCCATCCGCTTGCGTTGTATAGGCAGCAGGCGGTGCCGTTCGTCATTTCCACCGATGATGCCGGGGTATCGCGCAACAACTTAAGCGATGAATACCTGCAATTTACCAGCCGCTTCCGGCCGTCTTACGAAGAACTGAAAGAGGCGGTGTACAACAGTCTTCGGTACGCATTTTTGGCCGACGCTGAAAAACGCCAATTGCTTCGGGATTTGGATCGACGTTTTGCGATATTTGAAGAACAGATAGCCGATCGAGTGCAATCCATGCCGGGACATTGATTGCACCGACCTATATCAATGAAAATCCCGCGACTGGATCGCCAAATCGCCGATCCAGTCGCTCCAATCTTCCAGCTTGCCGGCCACCAAATGCAGTACGCCGTCTTCCTGCTGGATCGTGCCGGTCACCGACAACAGGCGGGCTTTCAGCAAGGGTTTACGCTGGGCCAGCGCCGTGGCCGGCCAGACCACCAGATTGACCTGGCCGGTTTCGTCTTCCAAAGTCACAAATGTGACGCCGGACGCGGTCATAGGCCGTTGCCGGCAGATCACCAGGCCGGCGACCTGGGCGATGCTGCCGTTGCGGCGTTGCCATAGCGATGCCGCCGTCGTTACACCTCGGCGGCGCAGGCTTTCGCGCAACAACGCCAATGGATGGCTGCGCAAGGTCAGCCGGGTGCTGGCGTAATCGGCCAGCACGTCCTGGCCGAGGCTGGGCGGTTTTAACAGCGGTGTCGCTTCGGCAAGCGCCGGCACGCCGAACATTGGGGTTGGCGCTTCGGTGCCGCCGGCCGCCCAAAAAGCGTGGTGCCGGTTGCCGGCTAGGGGTTGCAAGGCATCGGCAGCGGCCAGATGTTCCAAATCCTGCCGGTTGAGGCCGGCGCGTGCCGCCAGATCGGCGATGCTGGCAAACCGGCTTTGTTGTCGAGCCTGGACGATGGCATTGGCGGCGGCCGGGGCCAGGCTTTTTACCTGATTAAATCCCAAGCGCAAGGCCGGCGCTGCTGCGGCCGCGAATTCCAGGGAACATTCCAACAAACTGGTCTGCACGTCCACCGGCCGCACCTCGACGCCGTGACGGCGCGCATCCTGTACCAATTGCGACGGGCCGTAAAAACCCATCGGCTGGCTGTTCAACAATGCGCAACAAAACGCCGCCGGATGGTGGCATTTCAACCAGGCCGAGACGTAAGCCAGCAAGGCAAAGCTGGCGGAATGCGATTCCGGAAAGCCGTAATCGCCGAATCCCTTGATTTGCTGGAATATGCGCTGGGCGAACTCGGCGCTGTAACCGCGGGCCCGCATGCCGTCCAACAGTTTACGTTCGAACGGCTCCAAGCCGCCCTTGCGTTTCCAGGCCGCCATTGCCCGCCGCAATTGGTCGGCTTCGTCCGCGGTAAAGCCGGCCGCGACCATCGCCAACTGCATGACCTGTTCCTGAAAGATCGGGATGCCCAAGGTGCGTTCCAGTACCGCCTTGACTTCCGGACTGGGGTAGTCGACCGCTTCCAGACCCTGGCGCCGGGCCAGATAGGGATGCACCATTTCGCCTTGAATCGGGCCGGGGCGGACGATGGCGATTTCGATGACCAGATCGTAATAATTGGCCGGTTTCAAACGCGGCAGCATCGTCATCTGCGCTCGCGATTCGACTTGGAACACGCCGATGCTGTCGGCTTGTTGCAGCATGCGGTAAACCGCCGGGTCTTCGGCGGGGATGTCGGCCAGGGTCCAGGCGAAGTCGGGAGAATTTGACGTTTCGGTAACTGGAATTAAGGTCGAAACAGACCCTTCTCCCTCGGCAGGCTGTCGTAAATGTTCCCTCTCCTCGCGGGAGAGGGTTGGGGTGAGGGGCTTTGAATGAGTTAAACCATTGATTTGCATGCCATCACCCAGCTCTCTCCCGGGGGGGGAGAGTCCCGTTTTGACTTTTTCGGCATCCTTTGGAGGGCGAAGGGATTTGTTTCTATAAGGAAAACCAGGCGGTCGGCAGTATTGGTCAAGATATGCCAAGGCCCGCCGAATCGCGCTGAGCATGCCCAAAGCCAGTATGTCCACTTTCAATAAGCCCATCGCTTCCAGATCGTCTTTTTCCCATTGGATCACGGTGCGGTCGGCCATGCTGGCGTTTTCCACCGGCACCAGCCGCGATATGGCGTCGCGGGCGATGACGAAGCCGCCGACATGCTGCGACAAATGCCGCGGGAAGCCTTTGATTTGTTCGACCAGGGCCGCCAGACGTTGCACTGTCGGACTGGCCGGGTCGAAGCCGCATTCTGTCAACGCTTCCGGCATTAATTTGTAACCGTCCCAGCGGTCGACCGTGCCGGCCAAGCGTTCGATCTGCGCCGGATTCAGGCCCAATGCCTTGCCGACATCGCGCACCGCGCTACGGGAACGGTAAGTGATCACCGTCGCCGCCAACGCCGCCCGGTGGCGGCCGTATTTGCGGTAGATGTATTGGATGACTTGCTCGCGGCGCTCGTGTTCGAAATCGACGTCGATGTCCGGCGGTTCGTTGCGTTCGCGCGATAGGAAACGTTCGAACAACAGATTCATCCGGTTTGGGTCGACTTCGGTAATACCCAGGCAAAAACACACCGCCGAATTGGCCGCCGAACCGCGGCCCTGACAAAGGATGCCTTGCTCACGGGCGAAGCGGACGATGTCGTGCACGGTCAGAAAATAAGGCTCGTAGGCTAGGTCGGCGATCAAGGCCAATTCGTGCTCGATTTGGCCGCGAACTTTGTCGGGTACGCCTTGCGGCCAACGCCGCGCCGCGCCGGCTTCGGTCAAATGCCGCATCCAAGTCGTGGGCGTATAACCTGTCGGGCAGACTTCGCGCGGATATTCGTAACGCAACTCGGCCAGCGAGAATCGGCAACGTGCGGCAATCGTCAACGATTGTTGCAGCCAATCCGCTGGGTAAAGCTGGGTCAGCCGAGGTAGTGGGCGCAGATGGCGCTCGCCGTTGGCGAATAAGGCGTAACCCAACTCCGCCAGCGGTCTGCCCAGGCGAATCGCGGTCAAGGTGTCTTGCAACGCCTGTCGCGAACGGCGGTGCATGTGCACGTCGTTGCAGGCTACGACAGGGATGCCGGCGCTGTGCGCCAAGTGCTGGCATTCGGCCAGCCAGGCGTCATCGTTGCCGGATAGGAAACGGCCGGCGCCGAGCCATAGCTGATTACCGAACAATTGTTTCAGCCAAGTGCCGTCCGCTGCCGGCGAACCGGAGCTGGGCAGCCAGATTGCCAGGCAACCGTGCGGTAAATGGGCGGCGAGATCGCTCCGGCTCAAGCGGTAGCGGCCTTTATCGGCCTGGCGGCGGGCCAGTGTAATCAAGGCTGAGAGTTTGCCGTAACTGTCGCGGTCGCTGGCTAACAGTAATAGCTTTAAGCCGTCGTCCAAGCGAAATTCGCTGCCGACGATTAAGTGGAGGTTGTGTTTGATTGCGGCCAGATGGGCACGGACCACACCGGCCAGCGAGCATTCGTCGGTCAAGGCCAGCGCTTGGTAGCCCAGCGCCGCAGCAGTTTCGACCAGTTCTTCCGGATGCGAGGCACCGCGCAGAAAACTGAAGTTGGACAGGCAGTGCAGTTCGGCAAAGCCTATGTCGGTCGCCGGGTTGCCGTCAGCCGAACAAGCCATGCAGATACCAGCCCCGGTCCCCGGATAGTTCGCGGAACAGCCAAAGTTTGCGGCCCAGACGGTCTTGGCCGATGAAATAGTCGCGGCGTACCGCTTGATTGTCCCACCAGCCGGATTCGATGCGTTCGGCCGGCGACAACAGCGTGAAACTGTCGCCGGATAAGGGTTCCGGAGCGGGTAGCAGCCAAAGCGGTCGGGGCGGCGCCGCAGTCCGAGTTTCGGTTTCGGCTGCATTGCCTTGGTGGGCGCGTTCCGGGCGGTGGTCGGCGGCGACGGCGAAGCGCTGCAAAGCGTGATGGCCGAGCCGGTTTTGCAATTGGTCCAGCGTGGCCTGCCATTCGCTGTCGGTTTCCGCAGCAGGCTCATCAGCGAAGAGCGAGCAGGCTGCCGGTTGATACGGCGCGATTTCGTCGCTGAGCAGTTCGACGCCAATCACCGGCGCCGGCAGCGGATTGCGCTCCAGTTTTTCCCGTAATAAGGCCAGACAATGGTCGGCGTCGCGGTTCCCGTGGCGAAAGCTTAATTTCAGTCGGGTCGGTGGCCGCCGATAGTGGTGTAGGTCCAGGGTAACCGCCAGTGCTACCGCGTCGCGCTGTTTCAGGAATTCCGCCCAAGCCGCGGCCAATTGTGCGATGGCCGGGAAAAAATGTTCGAGTCGGGTCAGTTCGGTCGGCAACTCGCGGCTGGCGGCAAAGGCAGGCGGGTTATGAAAGGCACTGAGCGCAGTGGGCTGTAGGCCGAGCAAGCCGTCCAAGCGCTTTAATAAATCGCTGCCGTAACGTCTGGCCAGACCGTCGCGCGGTAAGCGCCACAGGTCGACCAGATAGCGAACGCCGGCATTGCCCAGGCGGCCCAAGGTTTTACCGTCCAATGCCAGCGCTGCGATCGGCAAAGGGCCCAAAGCCGATCGCAGCTCGGCGCGTGCGCCGATTTGCATGTCCAAACCCAAACCGGCCAACAGTTCTGCGGCTGGGGCGGTCGGGGCTATCGCGATTACCGGCGAGTAACCGGCAGCCAAGCAGGCATCGCGCAGATATTGCTCGAGGCGGTCGCTGCCGCCGAAAAGTTTCAAGCAACTGCCGATTTCAATTAGCAGGCAATCCGGCCGGTCCAGACTGACCCAGGGGCTGAAATTCAAACCGATTCCGGCCAGTTGCTGCAGAGCCGCTTTTTCGGCTTGCCGATCGCGCGGCAACAGGCTCAATGCCGGACATAAGGCTTGGGCAGCGCTTTGGCTCATACCCGTTTCGACGCCGGCCTGGCGCGCCGCTGCCGAAACGGCGTAGAGGCCGGGCCGGCCTTTGCTGGTTTCTAGCGCGGCGACCGCTTGCGCCGTATCGATTTTCAACGCCTCTAACGCCAATGCCGGGAAATAGGCGCACAGCCAGAGTTTGGCAGGGGACTTCGATGCTCCGGCGGATGCGGCCGGACCCGGTGCCAGCTGCGGATTAAGGGCGAGGGCGGTGGCGGCCATCGGCGGTTTATAGGCTTAACATCAACGACGCGCGGCGCAAACTGCCGCGGGCTTTGACAATGTCCACTGCCAAACCGCTTGCACTCGGACGGACGGCGACACGTAAAGCCGCACCGGAGTAACTTTGGGCGGGCAGGGTGAACAATACCGCCAAGGCCGAGCCGGTTTCGGCGGCCAATTGCAACCGGCGGATTTGCCGGGCGTCGAGCCGGCGCGGCCATAACAACACCATGCCGCAGCCGCCGCTACGCAGCAGTTTTTCCGCACACCAGGCTATATCGTGGTCTTTGTCGGCGTTGACGGCCAGCAGTTGGCCCAATGCCACGCCGGCTTGTAACAGCGCCGGGGCGTAGGGTCGATACGGCGGCGCGATCCAGGCTATCCGGCGCCCGGCTCGGCTCAAACCGGCGATGGCCGGCAACAGTAAGCGCAATTCGCCGCAGCCCGGCGCCGGGCTGGCGATTTCCGCCAGCGTGCCTAATGGCCAGCCGCCGCCCGGTAGTGACGCATCCAGCTCGGCAAAACCGCTGCCGACCACGGCCCAGGCGGCATGGTCGCAGTGCAGGCCGCGCCAGATGCCGGCCCGGCTGCGCAACAAATCCGCCAAGGCCGGGTTCATAACGCTATGCGGCGAATCACGCCGACCACGATGCCTTCGATGGCTAACGCATCGCGGCGCAAGTTGATACCTATGGTTGTGAAATCGGGATTGGCCGGTTCCAGATAAGCGATATCGCCGTCCAGCCGCAGCCGTTTCACGGTGGCTTCGTCGCCGATCCGCGCCACCACCAGTTGCCCGCTATGCGCGTCGGGCCGGCGTTGCACGGCCAGTAAGTCGCCGTCCAAAATTCCGGCGTCGCGCATGCTCAGGCCGTGTACTCGCAGTAAGTAATCGGCCCGCTGCTGGAATAATTCGGGGCCAATCTGGCAATAGCCTTCGATATGTTGTTCGGCCAGAATCGGTTGTCCGGCGGCGACCCGGCCGATCAGGGGCAGGCCTTGGTCGGTGCCGGGCTTGAGCAGACGAATGCCGCGCGAGGCGCCCGGCGTCAGTTGAATCGCGCCTTTCTTGGCCAAAGCTTGCAAGTGGCCGCGAATAGCGTTGCCGGAACCCATGCCGAAGGCCGCGGCGAGTTCGGCTATGGTCGGCGGAAAGCCTTCCCGAGCCAGAGTGTGCTCGATGAAGTCCAGAATTTGCTGCTGGCGGTGGGTAAGGGGTTTCATGCTGTTTTTATGAATACTGTTTATATGTACAGTATATTTTGGCCGGAGCTGGTGTGCAACAGCCTCAAGGCTAAACAAAGCGAATCGGAAAACTGGTTATACTGGCGGTAAAAAATCGATTTGCCTTAAAGTCCAGTGTTTATGGGCTAAGATAAATGGGAACATGTCTAGGTATCCCTTAAGGTTCGGGTCCTGAATTTTTCCGTCCAACTGCCATAAAGCGGCTGATTACGTTCAATTTAATGCAACAGGCATGGCGTTTTGCAAAATCGGCTTGATGTGTTTCGCTCGGCAAGTCAGGTTTGATTGGTGCGCCGTTGCAATAATATAGCTAGCTGGTTGGTGAAAAACGTTTCAAATATGCAGTTATATGTTATGGGTTTAAATTTAATGGTTAGTTGTGCCTTCAATTGTTAGAAATAGTTGGAATCGAATATTAAAATCATGAGTGGTAATAACATTTATTATGGTCGCGCCTTAGATTATTGCTTGCTCTTTATTGCTGGTGCGCTATTGCTGTCGATGGGACTTAAAGCAGTATTTGATATCGATAGAAATTTCGATAGTTGGGCCTACCATTTACCGTTTGCAGCCAAGCTATGGGGAATTATTCCCGGCGAAGCCTATTTATTGGATGGATATTGGCAGCCAAGATTTGATGGTTTCGGTTTGCTCGGTGAATTCTTTCAAGGTTTTTTCTGGTTTATTAGCGGCAGGCCTGAGACGACCAATCTGGTGGCTTATTTCAGCCTTCTGATTTATTTTTTATTTTTAAAAAAGTATTTTAAAATTCCATTGCATTTGTCGGTGTTGAGCTTGCTGGCGATTCCGCTGGTACAAATTCATGCCACAGTTTCCTATGTCGATTTGCCCAGTTCGATAGCTATGGCGGTTTTAATTATGACCACCTACCGCAGCTATGTTTCATCGGAGCCGATCACAACGGCGGATTTGATAATACTATTTGTCTCGGCTGCGATAGCTGCCAATATGCGCTTGCAATTTGTGCCGATTGTTTTTGTCGTGCTTTGTTTTACCGGGTACCAATTATGGATAAAATCGGCAAAAGTATACTTCGAATCGGGCAGGAATAGTTGGTTATTATTTTTTTTAGTTGCGTTGGCTCTACTGGTTATATTCGCTACGCCGATTAAAAACCTGTTTCTGCATGGTAATCCGGTTTATCCGGTCGTTGTTAAAATTGCCGGAATTGAATTGAATCATAGAGAACTCCCGCCATTGGAGCCAAGAATTCCCGGTAATGATTTAGCCAGGCCGATATTGTGGTTATATTCGCTATTTGAAACCATTCCAAAACCCTACTTTAATGGCTGGTCAATTGGCGGTGGCCAGGAAACCGTTGGCGACCAATTCGGCGGATATTTCGGCGCTTACGTTATTTTAAATATTCTGTTGTTGCTTGGATTAAGTTATTTGAATTGGGCTAAGGAGACCAAACTAGCCATCATTGCGATGGTTTTGATGTCAGTGGTCGTCGCTTTGATGCCCAGTTCGCCGCGGCTTAGATACTATATGTTCTGGATGATAGTATTGGTCTCGTTGAATTTTTATTTGATTTGCAATCTGGCATTTTCCGTTGCACAGGCAAAATTTTTGAATTCGCGCAATGCCGGATTAATTTCTGCATCAGTACTCAGTTGGGTAATAATCGTTACTCAAGGCGTGTATGTTCGGCCCTATTTTTACTCTTTCGAAGAGTATTATAAAAAACATGTTGACTTTGTGTTGCTAAAGCAAATTCAGGATGGGGATAAGGTTTGTATCAAAATCCCGCGCGAACACGAGCATTGGCTGTTTCTATATTCATCAGTTTTCCAGCGTCCGCTTCAGTACGCGATCAAAAGTGGATCCACTGCTGAGGATTGCAATGGCTGGAAAATGTTGGAAGAAGTTAAAGTTGGGTCTTAGTTTCTAAAATCTATTATTTAAGGGTTGAACATGTTGAACGATAAAAGGGTGGCAGTCGTATTGCCGGCATATAATGCTGAGGCGACTCTGTTGGCTACTTTCAATGAAATTCCGATGAATATTGTTGACGATGTGATTTTGGTCGACGATAAAAGTACCGATCGTACTGCTGAATTGGCTCGAGAGTTGGGGATTCATACGATTGTACATCCTGAAAATCGCGGCTATGGCGGCAACCAAAAAACCTGTTACCAAGCCGCACTCCAACGCGATGCCGATATTATCGTAATGTTGCATCCAGACTACCAATACACGCCTAAATTAATTACTGCTATGGCTTCTATGATTGCCGAAGGTGAATTCGACGCAGTATTGGCGTCTCGCATTCTTGGTATAGGTGCGCTCGCCGGAGGTATGCCGCTGTATAAATACATCGCCAACCGCTTCTTGACATTTACTCAAAATCTATTGGTTGGCCACAAATTATCAGAGTATCACACAGGATATAGGGCTTGGAGCAAGAAAACACTGGAATCGTTGCCGTTGTTAAATAATTCGGACGATTTTGTTTTTGATAACCAAATGCTGGCGCAAACGATCTATCAAGGCTTCAGAATCGGCGAATTATCCTGTCCGACCCGTTATTTTCCGGAAGCCTCTTCGATCAACTTCAAACGTAGCGTTATCTATGGCCTGGGTGTTTTACACACGTCAATCCAATTCCGCTTGCAACGTTTAGGTTTTAAAAAATACGATCTGTTTTCCGACGAAGCCTCAGCCCGATTAAATTACAAAAATAAAGTCTAATGAATAAGCCGGGTTCACGAAAAACCGGCCCTAGTACCGGGCTGAAAATTGTGGTATCGATTTTTCTGTTGACATCGGTGGCTATCCTAGGCTTCATAATACTGGGCGGGAAACAGCAAATTTCAACTGTCGTTCTACAGTTGGCCGAGCTATTGACCCGCTACGGCACTGAGGGCCAACTCGTATTTTTGCTGGTATTTTTCGTCGCCTCCCTGACTGGAATTATTCCGCTTTCTTTATTGGCGGTGGCTAGCGGCGGACTTTACGGATTATGGAAGGGATTTTTGTTGTCGACGATAGGTACCAGTTTCGGCGCTTTGATGGCGTTTTTACTGAGCCGTTATGCTTATCGGTCAAATATCGACGAGTGGGAGAATCAGCACTTGTCGATCCGCCATCTCGATCAGGAAATCGCCCGGCGCGGTTGGATATTCGTGCTGTTGTTGCGGTTGTCGCCGGTGGCACCTTTCAGTTTGGCCAGTTACGCGTTTGGCTTGACTAAAATTTCCCTGATGGCCTACATGCTGGGTTCGATCGGAGCAACGCCGGCGTTACTGGCTTACGTTTATACCGGCTCGATTTCCGGTACCGCCTTGATGGCATTGACCGGGAATGGAGGCGAACTGAATCAAGCGCAGTTAATCACCTTGGTCTTGGGTTTTTTGGCCACAGTTGCCGGGGTAGTTTATTTTGCTCATATCGCCAAAAAAGGTCTGGCCGGTTTAGAAAACGCCGATTAAACGGCGGCCGGTAGCATACTGGCTCAATCGGGCTCCAAAACCCGATACAACATTTCCTTGACCGTCTGCGGATTGAAGGGTTTGTCGCAGATGCCGGATACGCCGGCTTTGTGGACGTTGGCGAGCCGGGTTTCGTTGTCTTCGCTGGTAACCATCAGGATCGGAATGATCGAGTTGCCCAGATCCTGGCGGATGGCGCGGATCAATTGCTGGCCGTCCATGACCGGCATGTTGTAGTCCGTGACGATCAGATCGAAGCCGTTTTGGTCGCGGCTGAACACATCCAGTCCTTCCTTGCCGTCTTGCGCTTCGGTAATTTTCTCGATTCCCATATTGTTCAGTACCCGGCCGATATGCTTGCGGGCGAGCTTGCTATCGTCGACCACCAGCACCCGGACGTTTTCGATATCGTAATGTTCCAGGCTGATCTCTTGCGGATCGATGAATTCGATCGTCGAGCGCAACGCATGTTTCAAATCGTCGTGGGCGAACGGTTTCGGCAATATCGCCACAACGCCGGCTTGGCGGATGCTATCCAGCACTTCGAAGCTGGATTCGCTGGAAATCAGCATGAAGGGGATATGGCTCAATACTTCGTCTTCCCGGAGTTGTTCGATCAGAGCGGTCGCCATCATGTCCGGCAGATACAGGCTGCTGATAATCAAATCCGGCCGGTGGCAATGCAAGCTCTCCAGCGCCGCCGCACCGCTCGATACGCCCTCGACCTTGGCGATACCTTCGCCGCGCAGGTGTTGCAAGATGACTTTGAGTTGCGTCGGCGACGGTTCGATCAGCAGAATCGACAGGTCGGCAATGTGGATGGCATGCATAGTAGGGCGCTCAGTTTTATAACGGCCGTGGCGGCCGCGGGCAAAAAAATGACCCGATCGGTGCCGGCAAGATTAAAATTATCCGTTGCTCCGCCTGATGCCAGGCGAAATTCACGATTCAGGATAGACCTAAACCCTCATGATTCAAGAAACCCTGATAACCACTGCCAATGCTGAAGGCCAGGTACATATCGCACCGATGGGTGTGCATATCGACGGCGAGTGGCGGATTATCCTGCCGTTTCGGCCGTCCGCGACGCTGGAAAATCTGTTGCTAAACCGAACCGCAGTTATCAATTTTTGCGACGACGTCCGGATTTTTGCCGGTTGCCTGACCGGGCGCCGGGATTGGCCGTTGCGGCCGGCCGAACGCGTCGCCGGTTTTTATCTGGCCGACACGTTGGCTCATGCCGAATTGCAATTAGAGCAGGTCGAGGACGACGAATTGCGGCCCAAATTATTTTGTAAGGTGGTTCACTCGGTTAACCACCGGCCGTTTCAGGGGTTTAACCGGGCGCAATACTCGGTATTGGAGGCGGCGATCTTAGTCAGCCGGCTGGATATGTTGTCCCCGGAAAAAATTCGGGCCGAGTTGGATTATTTGCGGATCGGTATGGACAAAACCGCCGGCGACAACGAACGGCAGGCGTGGGGCTGGTTGATGGACGCCATCGAACGGCACCGTTGCGGAGGCCAAGCATGACCGGGATGTTGGCCAGCGTGAACAGTCTGGCGGAAGCGTTGCTGGTGCAACGCGCGGCGGTCGATATCATCGATTTGAAACAACCGGCGCAAGGCGCGTTGGGAGCGTTAGCGACCGCCAGCGTCGCCGAAATCGTCGCTACGTTACCTGTCGCGACCCGGATCAGTGCGACGGTCGGCGATCTGCCGATGCTGCCCGAACGGCTGCTGCCGGCGGTTCGGGAAATGGCGGCCACCGGCGTCGATTATGTGAAGATCGGTTTTTTCCCGGGCGGCGATTGGCCGGCCTGCCTCGAAGCGTTGCAAGCCGTTGCCGGGCAGGGCATTGCCCTGATTGCCGTATTGTTTGCCGATACTCGTCCCGATTTCGCCATGATCGCCGAACTGCGCCGAGCCGGTTTTCGCGGCGTAATGTTGGATACGATGGATAAGGGCCGCGGCTCCCTGACCCAATGCATGGATGCGTCCGAATTGCGTACTTTCGTCGATGCGGCACGGGGGCAGGGCATGTTGACCGGTCTGGCCGGTTCTTTACGCTGCGAGGATGTACCGGGTTTGCTGGCGTTGGCGCCGGATTATCTGGGTTTCAGAGGTGCGCTGTGCCGCGAGCATTGCCGGACTGCGCAGTTGGACCTTAACCGGATTCGGCAAGTTCGCGCCCAGTGGCCGGCCCAGCTTGCCGCGCTGTCTGGGGACCAGTGTTATTCGGCCGTATAAACCGCCGAGGGGTTGATTGGGCTGGCTGCCGAGCTACGGCGCTCGCAGGGGGTGTGGTCGGTGCCGGGCTGCCTGTTGCAATCGTACAGACGGTAGCGGTAACAGATCGCGCAACGGTTCAGCCGGCGCTGGTAGCGGGCGTAAGCCAGGATCAACAGCCGCTCCAGCCGCCGGTTTTGTTGGGTTTCGGTGTGGCGCTTGATCAGCAACCCGGCGTAGAGCCGGCGCGCCTGATCGATCAGAGTATCGTTGTCCATGATGGCCGCCTGCCGGTTTGATGGGTAGCTGTGTTCTAGGGCCGGCATAGCCAAATTTCCAAGTCAGGTCGCTTGACCGGCCGGCGCCGGATCATTGTCCACGGTCTAGATCCGGCGCGCAATCCGGCGCTTTGCGCGTGTGCAGCTTAAGCTGGGCCAAGCTCGGCCCAAGCCAGTGCCTCACCAAAATTCGGCCGGCCGGTGCTGGCGTTCGCGTTCTTCGATGTTTTTCTGCCAATAACGCTGTTCGGCGCGCTCCAGCCACTGTTGTTGCGCGGTATCGATTTTTTTGACGTACACCGAATAATCTTCCCCGACAAAATGCACGTTTCTGCCGATATTGCCGCCCAAACCGGCTCCGACCAGCGGAATATGTTCGTTATGCAGAAATTGTTTAATGAAAAGCACGTTGACGTCGCCGACCGATTTTAGGTCCGGGTTGTTTTCGCGTAGATGCAAGACGTTGCCGCCGCCGAAACATTTCGCCTTCAGTTTATGCCGGTCGGCGCCCAGCTTCATCATTTGGTTGATCAGCAGTTCCATGGCGAAGATGCCGTAACGGCCTTCCTCGGATTGCAGCAGCGGCAGGTGTTCGGGATTGCGCCGGTAAGCCAACAGGAAGTGGTTCATGCCGAACACGCCGTTATCGGGATCGTACAAACAGGCGGCAACGCACGAACCCAGCAAGGTCGAAATGACTTCGGCTTGCCGCGAAGCATAATATTCGCCGGGGTCGAGAATGATACGGCGGGTGCCTTTGTAGGGAAGGATTTTCACGGTTTGCGGTATATCGACGGGCTTATCTGCTGCAGCGGTCCGCTGATACCGTGCAGGCTCTCCGAATGGCTGATGAAAAAATATCCGCCTGGCTTTAGCGCCGAGAGTAAACGTTCCACGACCTGTTTCTTAGTGTCGTGATCGAAGTAAATCAATACGTTACGTAAAAATATCAGGTCGAATTTGCCTAAGCTGGCTGGCGGCGGTTTCATCAGATTGACTTGTTCGAAACTGACTCGGCCGCGCAGTTTAGCGTCCACTCTGAAATAGCCCTGTTGGCTGCGTACCCCTTTCAAGCAGTATTTGCGCAACAGGCGTGTGTCCATCTGTTCCAAGCGGTCCATTGGGTAAAGCCCGTGGCGGGCGGTTTCCAATACCCGGCTGCTCAAATCGGAGCCGACGATTTCCCAGGTCTGTACGCCCAGGGTTTCGGCGCAGACCATTGCCAAAGAATACACTTCCTCGCCGCTGGAACAGGCCGCGCTCCAGGCTCGAAACGGGCCACCGCGCCACTGCCGCAGAATCCGTTCGCGGACGAATTCGAAGTGCTTAGGTTCGCGAAAGAAATAGGTTTCGTTGGTGGTCAGAATGTCGACCATAGTTTGAAACTCGTGGGGATAGCCGTCGCCCAAGGCAAAATCGTAATAATCGCCGTAACTGTCCAGATTGTAATAATCCAGGCGTTTCGCCAGGCGGCTGGCAACCATGACTTTCTTTTCCGGGCTCAGGGAAATGCCGGCATGGTTATAAATTAATGCGCGGAAGCGTTCGAACTCCGCCGCGCTCATGATGGATGTGCCGATAATCAAGGTGCTCCGTGGCTAAATGTTAAGTATTTTCAGATATTTTTTCCGAAATGCCGGAAATTTAACAATACTGAAATCCCAAATATGGTGCTTGGTTGAACGCTGTCCTAAAACTCTCTACTATCCCAACCATGGCTCAGTAATTTAATGGAAACTACATGTCTGGTACAACAAGCGGCCCAACCATCAAAGATATCGATACACGCGCTTACTACGGATTAACGGTGGGCCTGGGATTGGCGGGCGGCTTATTGGCAGCCGCATTGGCCGGTTTCAGCCTGGCCAGCGTGCTGGGCGCGGTGGTGTTAGTACTGGCCGGGGCTCTGGCCGGTTCGGTCTTGGCCGCTAAGCAACAAGCGGCGTTAAACGACGTAAACCGGGCGTGGCGCGGCGACGAAGAGGTCAAGCTCAAAGACCTCGAAGCTTACGTGGTCGAATTGGAGCGATTGTTTTTACAGGTGGTGCCGATCCTGCTACGCCAAGTGCAGACCTCGCGCACCCATACCGAGCAGGAAATTACCGTGTTAACCGACCGTTTCGCGGCGATGGTTACCCAACTGGAGCGTTTGCTTGCCGGCGGCAGCCGCCACCGCGAAGACCGGGGTGTCGACGTGTTATTCAACGAAACCCGGGAAGCGTTAACCACGGTATTGCGGGTATTGAGCCAAATTCAAGACGTCGAGCACGCCGTGGTCGATGAGGTCAGAAAATTATCTACCCATACCAAACAACTGGATTCGATGGCGCAAGAAGTGCGTAAGGTCGCCGAACAGATCAATTTGCTGGCCTTGAACGCCGCGATCGAAGCCGCCCGCGCCGGGGAAAATGGCCGCGGCTTTGCCGTTGTGGCCGACGAAGTGCGCAAATTGGCCGGCTTTTCGTCGGCAACCGGCGAAAAGATCAGCCGGGCGATCGAAGGCATCAATTTGGCGATGGCCTCGACGCTGAAAATGTCCGAAGCGTCCGGCACTTCGGACGACAAAGCCATCCGCGACGCCGAGCAGGCGATTCGCACCGCACTCGACGATCTGCATAAAGCGTTGGATATGTTCAAAGACGATGCCGACAATCTGCGCGGCAACAGCGCGCAGATTCGCGACGAGATATACAGCGTGCTGACTGCGTTTCAATTTCAAGACCGCGTCAGCCAGATGCTGTCCCACGTCGAGCACAACTTGAACAATTTGCAGCGTGCGGTGGATGCGATCAGAGCCGCTGGAGTCCGCCATGCCGATAGCCTGGATGTTAGCCAGACTTTATCCAGAATGGAACTTAGCTACACGATGCCGGAGGAGTTGCTGAACCACTCGGCGTCCGCGGCGATTAACCGGCAAAGTTCCTCGGGCAGCGAAGAGATTACCTTTTTCTAAGATCTGTTAAGGAAGAAACCATGGCCAAAACCATCATGATTGTTGACGATTCGGCGTCGATCCGCCAAGTGGTCGGTATCGCCCTGAAGGGCGCCGGCTACGACGTGGTCGAGGCTTGCGACGGCAAAGACGCGCTGGCTAAATTGACCGGGCAAAAAATCAATCTGATTATTTCCGACGTCAACATGCCGAACATGGACGGCATTAGCCTGGTCCAGGAAATCAAAAAATTGGCGGCCTACAAGTTTACCCCGATCATGATGCTGACCACGGAAGCGGCCGACGATAAAAAACAAGCCGGTAAAGCCGCCGGCGCCAAGGCCTGGTTGACCAAGCCGTTTCAGGCGCCAACCTTGCTGGATGCCGTATCCAAATTGGTACTGCCTTAATTCGTTTTCCAAGCGGCCCCGGAGGCAACGGCCATGGCTATCGAAGTCAAACAACAGCGGCCCGATAGCGTCCATCTCGCTATCGACGGCGATATCACAATATACAACGTCGCCGAATTGAGACAGGCCTTGTCGGCCTATCTGGATACGGTTAAAGAGATACAGCTCGATCTGGCCGGCGTCGCCGAAATCGACGGCGCCGGTGTGCAATTATTGATGTTTTTAAAGCAGGAAGCCCTAGCGAAAGGGGGCGAGTTGAGTCTGGCCCGGCACAGCGAAGCCGTCGTCGAAGTGTTGGAATTGCTAAATCTGAGCACGCATTTCGGCGATCCGATAGTCATCTCCGCCGATTGGAAGTCTTTATGAACGAAATGGATACCGCGCTAGCCATCTTCGCCCAGGAAGCCGAGGAACTCCTGGTCGACATGGAAGACGCGCTGTTAAGTCTGGACAGCGATCCGGACAACGGCGAAACCGTCAATTCCTTGTTTCGGGCGATGCATACCATCAAAGGATCTTCCGGTTTGTTCGGTTTCGATCCTATCGTGGCGTTTACCCACGAGGCCGAAACCGTGCTGGACAAGGTGCGTCAGGGCGAACGGCAGATCGATTCGAATTTGATCGCAGTGTTGCTGGAAAGCAAAGACCACGCCGCCAAGTTGATCGAACATTGCCTTAAAGCGAACGGCACGGCGGTGCCGGCCGAACTGGCCGCGACCGGTTTGCGTCTGATCGCGCAACTGAACGGCGGTAAAGAAACTGTGATTCAACAAAGACCCGACAGCGTTGAGGATCAGGTGCTGAGAGAGGGCGGCGGCGAGATTGCCGTCGACGAACATTGGCTGATATCGCTGGAGTTCAAGCCAGATTCGTTTCGAGACGGCATCGACCCGTTGTCGTTTTTACGCTACTTGAAAACTCTCGGCGATATCAAACAGATTGTGACGGTCGCCGAAGGGATGCCGAGCGGCGAGGCCATGGACCCGGAAAGTTGTTATCTGCATTTCAAAATCGCCTTTCAAAGCGAGGCCAGCAAGGAAACCATCGAACGGGTTTTCGAATTCGCCGCCGACGATTGCGAGATCAAGATTTTGCCGCCGAACGCCAAAATCGGCGAATACCTGCAATTGTTGGACGCCCAGGACGAAACCCGTTTGCGCAAAATTGGCGACATGCTGGTCCAGGTCGGGGCCTTAACCGAACACGACGTCGAAACGGCCTTGCAGGCGCAAACCGGCAGTGCCGGACGCGAAGTGGAGGCTGGTGCAAAAGCCAAGCCGTTAGGCGAAATCCTGGTGGAGCAGCACGTGGTGCAGCAGCCTTTGGTCGACCAGGCGTTGAAGAAGCAGGAACAAACCAAGCAAAAAATCGCCAGCGAGGCCAATTACATCCGGGTCGACGCGACGAAATTGGGTCATCTGATCAATTTGGTAGGCGAATTGGTGATTTCCAGCGCGGCGATGAACCTGATCGTCGAAAAGCACGGCTTGTCGGATGCCAGCGATGTTGCCGCCGGCATGAATTCGCTGGTCAACAGCATCCGCGATACCGCCCTGGAATTACGCATGGTGCAAATCGGCGATACCTTTTCGCGTTTCCGCCGCGTAGTGCACGACGTCAGCAAGGAATTGAACAAGGACATCCAACTTCTGATCAGCGGCGGCGAGACCGAGTTGGATAAGACCGTGGTGGAGAAAATCCAAGATCCGTTGACGCATTTGATCCGCAACGCCCTGGATCACGGTATCGAACATCCCGCACAGCGCCTGGCTGCCGGCAAACCTGCGCAAGGTACGGTGCAACTCAATGCCTACCACGAATCCGGCCACATCGTGATTCAAATCGCCGACGACGGCGCCGGATTGAACAGCGAAAAAATCCTGGAAAAAGCCCTGGCGAATGGCTTGATCAAAAAAGACCACGGGCTGTCGCAGCGGGAAATATACAGCCTGATCTTTGCCGCCGGCCTCAGTACCAAGGACCAAGCCACCAGCTTGTCCGGGCGCGGAGTCGGCATGGATGTGGTCAAGAGAAACATTGAGGCCTTGCGCGGTTCGGTGGAAATCGACAGCGAGGAAGGCCAAGGTACCACCATTTCGATCCGCCTACCGTTAACCTTGGCCATCATCGACGGCTTCATGGTCGGAACCGCAGCCGAACGCTTCATCATTCCGTTGAGCATGGTCGACGAATGTATCGAAATGTCGGCCAACGAATGCGAGATCGACGAGGTTCAGCATTACATCAATCTGCGCGGCAAGGTGTTGCCGTATTTGCGGCTCGGCGACTATTTCGGCACGCCCGCCGGCAACGCCAATCAGCGCGAAAGCGTCGTCGTCGTCAAGTTCGGCCAGACCGAGGCCGGCTTGGTGGTCGACGAGCTACACGGCGAGCATCAAACGGTGATCAAACCCCTGGGCAAGGTGTTCGAGCGCTTGAAAGGCATTACCGGCGCCACGGTCTTGGGCGACGGCACCGTCGCGTTGATCTTGGACGTGCAAGGTCTGATTCAAGCCGCCATCGAACATAAGCCCAGGCCGTTGGCCCACAAACCGGCGTTACGCCGGGTCTGATTTCGGCGGATTGCTCATAAATAACAACACGGGAATAGCAGATGAACATCAACGATTTGAAAATTAAAACCAAGATATTGACGGGAGCGATGTTGTTGGTGGCCATCACCATCGCTTTCGGGGTGTTGTCGAAAATTTATATCGGCAACGTGGCGGGAGCCTTGTTCAATATCACCGACAACAACGGCAAGTCGGTGGAATACGCCACCGGCGTGGAAAGGATGGCCTTGCAGACCATCATGGAAGAAAAGAATTATTTACTCTTTGAAAAAGATGAAATACACCAACGAGCCGAGGAAAACGTCAAAAATCTGATGGCCTATTTGGATAAGGTCGATCAGATTGCAAAGCAATACAACAACTCCGAGTTGTTGACGCAATCGAAAGTCGCACGGGAAGGAACCGCGAATTATGCTGAAAAGTACCGTGCCGGAGTCGCCGCATTAAAAAACAATAAGAAATTGGTTGAGGATATGGTCGAGAAGGGCGGTATCGTCGCTAAAGCCGCTGATAATTTCTTGAATCGGCAAGTTCGACTATACCAAGAAGCGATGAAAAAAGGCGCCAATGCGCAAGAGCTGGATGGTTACGTGCAGCGCTATATCGGAGCCACGCGGATTTATGTAAAAGCGATGGAAATAATGCGCGCAGAGAAAGAGGAGGTAAATTATAAGGATCGTAACGCCTGGAAAAACATGCAAATCTGGCTGCCGGAATTAATGGGCTATTATGACGATTTGCAAAAAATCGTAAATTCAGAAGATGCGTTGCGACTGATTGACGAAGCGCGCAAAGCGACTCGCGATTACCAACAGTCTGCCCAGAATTGGATCAAAAACGACGACGAACTGAAAGTCATCCTCAAGGAAATGTCTGAATTGGGCGCCAATGTGATTAAACAGGCGCAAACGGCCGAAGATTCCGGTTATGCCCAACTGGGCAAAGCTCGCGAGGAGGCTGATAAGCTGGTTGACGAAGCCAATTCCATTATTTTAGGCACTATAGCTGCGGCGTTTATTTTGGGAATTATCATTGCGATGTTCCTGGCCAATCTGATCACTGCGCCGATTATCGTCGGCGTCCAATTCGCCAAATCGCTGTCCGAGGGAGATTTGACGGCAAAACTGGATGTGAACGGCAAGGACGAGATCGGCCAACTGGCTCAGGCCTTGCGCGACATGCGCGACCAGTTGAGCAGCGTGGTCAGCCAGGTGCGGGCGAATTCCGATACTTTGTCCAGCGCATCCGAGCAAGTCAGCGCCACCGCCCAGGCGATGAGCCAGATGGCGACCGAGCAGGCCGCCAGCGTCGAAGAGACCACTACTTCGATCGAGCAACTCAACGCGTCGGTGCAACAAAATACCGAAAACGCCCATGTCACCGAGCAAATGGCGACCAAATCCGCCAACGAAGCCCGCCAGGGCGGCGAGGCGGTGACCGAAACCGTTGCCGCGATGAAAAACATCGCCAAAAAAATCGGTTTGATCGAAGACATTGCCTACAAAACCAATCTACTGTCGTTGAATGCGGCAATCGAAGCCGCGTCCGCCGGCGAACACGGTAAAGGCTTTGCCGTGGTCGCAGCCGAAGTCCGTAAATTGGCCGAAAGCAGCCGAATTACCGCCGAGGAAATCAACGAACTGGCCACCAACAGCGTCGCCATCGCCGAAAAAGCCGGCAATCTGATTACGGCCGTAGTGCCCAACATCGTTAAAACGTCCGACTTGGTGCAGGAAATCAACGCGGCGTCGGTCGAACAATCCGGCGGCATCAACCAAATCAACGACGCCATGCGGCAACTGGATAAAGCCACCCAGCAAAATGCAGCCAGCGCCGAAGAACTGGCAGCCACGGCCGAAGAGTTGAACGGCCAGGCCACGCAGTTGCAGCAGGTGGTGGCGTTCTTCAAATTGGATGCCAATGCCAGGAAAAACCAAGGCTCCGGCCGCGGCAACTCGAGCGGCCGCTCGCCGCGCCCGGCCGCCAAACCTTCGCGTGCGCCTAAGCCCAATGTCTCGGCCGCCGGTACCGCCGAGAGTTCTTTGGACTTTAACGAAGCGGATTTCGAACGTTTTTAACGCCGCCGGAGCATCATGAGATGAGTAGTCTGATTCGGAAAGAAAGCGCGACTGCGGTGGCTGCACAGGAGCAGGTCGGCCAATACCTGACGTTTTTGGTCGGCGGCGAAACGTTTGCCGTCAGCATCCTCGACGTCAAGGAGATCATCGAGATCGCCAGCGTTACCCGCGTCCCCCTGACGCCCGACTATATCCACGGCGTGATCAATTTGCGCGGTAACGTGGTTGCGGTGATCGACCTGTCGGCAAGATTGAGCCGGTCGCCGTCTCAGGTCAGCAAGCGCAGTTGCATCGTGCTGGTCGCGATGGAGATCAACGAAACGCTGCAGTTGGTCGGGATGCTGGTCGACGAGGTGCGGGAAATACTGGAAATTCCGGCGGCGAACATTCAACCGGCCCCCGATTTCGGGGCCGATATCCGCACCGATTTTATCGAAGCGATGGCGCGCATCGACGACGTGTTTATTATCCTGCTGGCTTTGGATCGGGTCTTGTCGTTGGAGGAGCTGTCCCTGCTGGGCGACTTGACCGCAGCCGAAGCATTACGTTCGGTGCCGACCGAGTGAGTGCCGCTAAGTCAGCCCAGCAAACTGGATAAGCCAATCGGCTATTACCTGCGGCGAGCGTCGTTGGTTTGGGCGCGAGTCCGCTCAATACTCGCCTTATGCCAACTCGCTTGCAGCGGGGCGTTCGCTATGGCAATGATCCGGCGCGGATGAAGTTACTCCGCTGGCCGCTATCCTTTACTAGCCCGATCCGCCACGGTCAAGACTCCCCGATACGCTCGACGACGACGATACCTGTCGCCAACAATGACCTGTCGAGCACTGCGCCTTGATCGGAAGGCTTACAGTCACAGTAGAGCGGCTGCAAAGCCGCCGTTTGCGTTTCGGCATTGCCCGGGCGGGAACGCCGGCTACGCTTGTTAAGCTTCAAGTTTCAGACCTTTATCGCGGAAATACTCGCCGATTGCCCTGTCTTCAGTTTGGACGTGCTGAATCCAGTCGTGCATGAAGTTCAAGGTATCGTTTTGGTGCCAGGCCCCGCGCTGGATGATTTGGCTGGCTTCGACCAGTTTGTCCAGCATTAGATTGTGCGAGGCGGTATGGGCTTGGGTTAACGGGTAAGCGTTGTTTTTCATGAAGGTTTCTTCGGCCTCGAAATGCTCCCGGCAGTGCCGGTACAGCCGCATTACATTCTCCTGGAGTTGCGGTTGGTTTTCGGATTGGATTAAATCGTTAGCCAGCGCGAACAGTTGCCGGTGTTGAACGTTGATGGTTTCTTCGGCCACCAGATAATCGTCGCTCCATTCAAATTGGTTCATAGCAAATTCCACCTCGATTTTGGTTGATTAGCGGATTTTAAAAAATCCGATTTGTGCCACCAGGCTTTGGCTTTGCTCGTTCAACGCTTCGGCCGTGGCCGCCAGTTGTTCGGAAGCCGCGGCATTATGCTGGATGGCCGTATTGAGCTGCGCCATTGCCTGATTAATCTGATGCACACCGACGGCCTGTTGTTCCGATGCCGTTACGATTTCCTGCACCAGGTTTGCCGTGTTGGCAATGCTGGGGGCCATTTCCGAGAAAATGTCGCCGGCTTTTTGGGCGATTTGCAAACCGCTTTGCGCCAGTTCGCCGATTTCGGTGGCGGTGGACTGGCTGCGGTTTGCCAACTTACGGACTTCCCCGGCCACTACCGAGAATCCGGCGCCGTGTTGGCCGGCCTTGGCGGCGACAATCGACGCGTTCAACGACAGCAGATTGGTCTGGTAGGCGATACCTTCGATCAAGCCGATTTTTTCGGCGATTTTTTGCATCGCCGCGACGGTTTGCCGCACCACCTGCTCGCCGGTTTGCGCCGACTGCGCCGCGGCCAGCGCGATTTGTTCGGTGGAGCGGGCGTTGTGTTGATTGTGTTCCACCGAGCCGCTCAACTGTTCCAGTGCCGCACTGGTTTGCTCGATGCCGGCTGCCTGTTGGCAACTGCTTTGGCTTAGGGTTTGCGCGGCGCGGCTGACTTCGTCCGCCGCCTGCGAGATTTGCTCCGAGCAATCGCGTAATGCGATCACAACGTCGGTCAAGCGCTGCTGCATGCTCAGCATTGCCGCCAAGATGCCGCTGTGGTTTGCCGCCGTTTGGCCGTCTTGTGCCGCGAGTTCCCCGGCGGCGACTTTAACCGCCAGAGCTTTGACGTGAGCCGGCTCGCCGCCCAATTGCTCGGTAATGTCTTTGCGCAGAAACCAGAATAATCCGAGCGACAGGCCGAGTACCGCAGTCACCAATAAGCTATTCAGCAGCAGTTGCCATTGGGCGTCCTGTTGGATCGCATTGGAACTGGCGGTGATGTCGCGGGCGATATAGTCCTCGACTTGCTTTAACTGGTTGATTTTGCCGGTCTGCATCGCAAACCAGTGGGCCGGGTCGACGCCGAAACCTTGACCGCCGTTATCGGCCAGCGCTTTGCGCCGCATCGCCGCGGTTTCGTCGACGAATTGGCCGCGCAGGGTGTTGTTGGAAAAATCCAGATAATTGTCCGGCGCCGTCGCCGCGAACAAGTCGAGGTAAGCATTTTGCAACGCAATCAGCGCGATTAGCTTCTGGTACATGCCGGGGCCGAACGCGTTCTTGGCAAAGGTGTTGGCCAGCACCGCGCGTTCGATACCGGCTTGTTCCTTGCCTTTCAGAAAATTGGCATAGGCGGCTAACTGCTGGCTGAGTTTCGCATCCGCACTCAATTTCGGCAATTGGGCCAGGATCGTCAAATAGGCCGCGTTCAATTCCGAATAGTAGTTCACGGTGGCCTCGCCGCCGGCGCTTAAAGCGTCCACGCCGGCGCGGGTTTGCTTTAAGGTGGCGATACGCCGGCTGACATCCGCCAAACCGGCGGAAAAAAATTCCGCGCCGCGGGTGTCGAAACGCTGCAGAAAACCGTCCAGCTTTGCCAGTTTTACATCGGTTGCCTGCCGCTGTTGCCCCAGTTCGGTTCTGAATTTTTGCCCGCCGCTGCCGAGAAAACCGCCCGACAGGCCGCGCTCTTTTTGCAATTCATGCACCAGATCGCTGGCCAGCACCGAAAAACCGGCCAATGCGGCGACGTTGCCGGCCGATTGCATTTGGTGCAATTGGTTGCGAATCACAAAGGATGCCATCAGTAGCAAGCCGGCTAACGGTAATAACGCAAGCGCGGCGATTTTATGGCTGAATTTCAGCGAGCGCAGGTCAAACATGGCATTCCCCCGACGGATTTCGGATCAGCGATCTGTTTCGCCGCACAAAGCTGTATCGGCAGGCACGCGATTGCATAAGCATAGCCGGATAGTGCGCAGCCGTCGCCCGCCGGCCCGCACTGACCGATTCGCCACGGCTAGAACAAACCGCTGATCACGCCGTTGTCGTCGATATCGATCCGTTCCGCGGCCGGGACTTTCGGCAGGCCCGGCATCGTCATCATGTCGCCGGCGATGGCAACGATAAAGCCGGCGCCGTTGGCCAGCCGCACTTCGCTGATTTCGACCGTGTGGCCGCTGGGTGCGCCTTTGGCGTTGGCGTTGGTCGAGAACGACATTTGGGTCTTGGCCATGCAGATCGGGAAATGGCCGTAGTTGGCTTGCAAGGCTTTGATCTCGCCCATTACTTTCGGACTGGCGCTGACTTTGCCCGCGCCGTACAGCTTGGTGGCAATCGCTTCGATTTTGCCCCACAACGGCAGTTCGTCGTTGTAGACATAGCTGAAACCCGGTTCGCGCCGGTCGACGATGTTCAATACTTCGCGGGCTAAATCTTCCGCGCCGGCGCCGCCATGGGCCCAGTGTTTGGCGACCACGCATTTAGCGCCCAAAGCCTCGCACTTGGCTTTCAGCAGCTCGATTTCGGCGTCGGTATCGAAGGTGAAATGGTTGATGCTGACGACACAGGGCAGGCCGTAGTGGTTTTGGATGTTGCTCAGATGGCGTTCCAGATTGGCGAAGCCTTTTTCCAAAGCTTCCAGGTTTTCCTGGTTGAGTTCGTCCTTGGCGACGCCGCCGTGGAATTTCAACGCCCGCACCGTGGCGACCAATACCACCGCCGACGGCTTCAGGCCGGACATCCGGCATTTGATGTCCAAGAATTTCTCGGCGCCCAAATCGGCGCCGAAACCGGCTTCTGTCACCGCATAATCGGCCAGTTTTAACGCGGTTTTGGTCGCGGTGACGGTGTTGCAACCGTGGGCGATGTTGGCGAACGGGCCACCGTGGATAATGGCCAAATTGTTTTCCAGGGTTTGTACCAGATTCGGCTTGATCGCGTCTTTCAACACCGCCGCCATCGCGCCGTGCGCCTTTAAGTCGCTGGCGTAAACCGGAGTGACTTTGTCGGACTTGTAACCGATGACGATGCGGCCCAGCCGCTCCTTCAAATCGGCGCGGCTGCTGGCCAGACACAAAATCGCCATGACTTCGGAAGCCACGACGATGTCGAAGCCGTCTTCGCGCAGATAACCGTTGGCCGCACCGCCCATACCGACCACGATCTTGCGCAACGCTCTGTCGTTCATGTCGACGACGCGTTTCCATTGGATGCGGCGCGGGTCGATGTCCAGCTTGTTGCCGTGGTTGATGTGGTTGTCGATCAAGGCCGACAACAGATTATGCGCGACGCCGATGGCGTGGAAGTCGCCGGTGAAATGCAGGTTGATATCTTCCATCGGCACCACTTGCGCGTAACCGCCGCCAGCCGCGCCGCCTTTAACGCCGAAGCAGGGGCCCAATGAAGGCTCGCGCAGGCAGATGATGGTTTTCTTGCCGATCCGGTTCAATGCATCGCCCAAGCCGACCGTGGTGGTAGTTTTGCCTTCGCCGGCCGGGGTCGGCGAAATGGCCGTGACCAGAATCAGTTTGCCGTCGGGTTGATCGGCCAGACTGTTGACGTATTCCAACGATATTTTCGCTTTGTAATGGCCGTAGGGATCGAGATGCTCGGCGGGGATGCCGAACGCTTCCCCGGCCAAATCGATAATAGGGCGCATTTTTGCCTGTTGGGCAATTTCAATGTCTGACATGTTTTCCGGTTCCTGAAATACTTTGGGATGCAATGGTGAAACGGGTTGGAACGGCCGAGCGCGTCTGCCGTTGCAAATGGCGGATATTTTAGGGTTTAACGGCGGAAGCCGCCAAAAATATTGAGGTTTATCGGTTTTTGCGGGGCGGTGGGTTAGGCGGTAAAACGGGCGGCGAACCCGCCGCGCCGATGCGGCGGCGAGTTCGCGCCGAATAAAGCGCTTAGTAACTGATGACTTCGCTACCCTTGCCGACCAAGACCACGTCGGCGTCGCGCATCGCGAACAGGCCGTTGGTGATGACGCCGGGGATGTTGTTGATCGCTTGTTCGGTACCGATCGGGTCGACGATGCTCATGTTATGCACGTCCAGAATCTCGCAGCCGTTGTCGGTGATGTACGGTTGGCCGGTTTCCTTGTTCATCCGCAAGATCGGTTGGCCGCCCAGTTTGACCAATTGGCGGGCGACGAAGCTGCGCGACAACGGCAGCACTTCCACCGGCAGCGGGAATTTGCCCATCACGTCGACGCATTTGGTTTCGTCGACGATGCAGACGAACTTCTTGCTGGCGCCGGCTATGATTTTTTCCCGGGTCAGCGCGCCGCCGCCGCCTTTCAGCATTTTGCGGTGCGGGGTAACTTCGTCGGCGCCGTCGACGTAAATGTCCAGGTCGCCGCTATCGTTCAATTCGATGACTTTGATGCCGATCGATCTGAGGTGTTCTGTGGTTTTGATCGAGCTGGACACGGCGGCTTCGATATCGTTTTTGAAGTTGCAATCGGCCAATTGGTTGATCAAATGCGTCACTGTCGAGCCGGTGCCCATGCCGATGATCGGTACGTTTTTCAGGTATTGCAATGCGGCGGCGGCGACTTGTTTTTTTAATTCGTCTTGAGTCATGTGTGATGGTCCTGATGGTTATGCTCTTATGAATCCTGACGCGGCTTTCAACCCGTCATTGTATGGGATAATACCCGATTAACGCTGATCGCTCAGCAGTTTTTAAGGCCAGGAATGCGGTGTGCGACAGGACGCTCGTACCGAGGATAGCGATGCTGAATTACATAGAAAAAATATTGCGGGCCCGGGTTTACGACGTGGCGGAAGAAACCCCGCTGGACTACGCGCCGACCTTGTCCGAGCGGGTCAACAACCGGGTTTATTTGAAACGCGAAGACCTGCAGCCGGTGTTTTCGTTCAAGCTGCGCGGCGCTTACAACAAGATTGCATCATTGACGCCGGAGCAAACCGCCAATGGCGTGATCGCCGCCTCGGCCGGCAACCATGCCCAGGGGGTGGCGTTGGCGGCCAAGCGGCTCGGCATCAAGGCCTTGATCGTGATGCCGAAAACCACGCCGGAAATCAAAGTCAAATCGGTCAAGGCGCGCGGCGCCAAAGCCGTGTTGCACGGCGATTCCTACGACGACGCTTACGCCCATGCCATGGAATTGGCCGCCGAGAAAGGCATGACCTTCATCCACCCCTACGACGACCCGGACGTGATCGCCGGCCAGGGTACCGTAGCGATGGAAATTCTGCGCCAGTACAACGGCGACATTCACGCCATCTTCGTGCCGGTCGGCGGCGGCGGTTTGATTGCCGGCATCGCCGCTTACGTCAAATTCGTCCGGCCGGAGATCAAAGTTATCGCCGTCGAACCCGACGATGCCGATTGTCTGAACCAGGCGTTACGCGCCGGCCAGCGGGTGGTGTTGGCGCAGGTCGGATTATTCGCCGACGGCGTCGCGGTCAAACAAATCGGCGCGGAGCCGTTTCGGATCGCCCGGCAGTGGGTGGACGAAGTGGTCACGGTCGGTACCGACGAAATCTGCGCCGCGATCAAAGACATTTTCGACGACACCCGTTCGGTGGCCGAGCCGGCCGGCGCTTTGGCCGTGGCCGGCTTGAAGAAATACGCCGAACGCCACGGCTTGCAGCAGCAAACCCTGATTGCCATCGACAGCGGCGCCAACATCAATTTCGACCGGCTGCGTTACGTCGCCGAGCGAACCCAGGTCGGCGAACACCGTGAAATTCTGTTGGCGGTGGCGATTCCGGAACTGCCGGGGAGTTTCCTCAAGTTTTGCCGGGTGCTCGGCAAACGCAACATCACCGAGTTCAACTACCGTTATTTCGACCCAGCGATGGCGCAGGTCTTCGTCGGCATCAGCAGCAGCGGCGCCGAAGCCGACCACAGGCAACTGGTGGAACATCTGGCCGCAGAAGGCTTTGCCGTAACCGATATGACCGGCAACGAGCTGGCCAAGGACCATATCCGTTACATGGTCGGCGGCCATGCGCCGTACGATGTCAAAGAGCGGGTTTATAGCCTGCAATTTCCGGAACGGCCCGGCGCGTTATTGAAATTCCTGATGGCACTGGGCAGCCAATGGAATATCAGCCTGTTCCATTACCGCAACCACGGCGCGGCATTCGGCAAGGTGTTGATCGGCTTGCAGCTCGGCGATGCGGAATCGGTGCATTTCGAACAATGTCTGAACGCGTTACAACTGGTTTACCGTCGCGAGACCGATAATCCGGCCTACCGCTTGTTTGCCGGCGGCGCGTCGGCTTAGCCCATTTCGGCAAAAATCCGCGGGCGTGCTATTTTCCAGTGGATACTTAAACCCGGAACAGGCGGCGGACATGAGCAAAAAACACCCGGAACAAGCCGAAAAACCCGATTACAAGGACGTGCTGCAGCAACTACAGGTCGAATTGGTCAAGCTGCAAAACCACATCATCAAGCACGGCGACAAGATCTTGATTTTATTCGAGGGGCGCGACGCCGGTGGCAAGGACGGCACCATCAAACGCATCATCCAACATCTGAGCCCACGCGAGATTCGCGTAGTCGCGTTGGGCAAGCCGTCCGACCGCGACAACAGCACCTGGTATTTTCAACGCTATACCGCGCATTTGCCGGCGGCGCAGGAGTTGGTGTTGTTCAACCGCAGTTGGTACAACCGGGCCGGGGTGGAGCGGGTTATGGGCTTTTGTTCGGACAACGAATACCACGAGTTCATCGAAACGGTTTCGCATTACGAGCAACTGCTGGTGCGCTCCGGCATCAAGTTGCTGAAGTATTATCTGGATATCAGCAAGGGCGAGCAGAAAAAGCGCTTGGCGCAACGCCAGCAAGACCCGTTAAAGCAATGGAAAATCAGCCCTATCGACAAGGAAGCGCAAAAGCATTGGCAAGCCTATAGCGAGGCGCGCAACATCATGTTCGCCAGAACTCACCATTTATCGGCGCCGTGGACCATCGTCAAAGCCGACGACAAAAAACTGGCCCGAATCAATCTGATCAAGGATCTGTTGTTTCGGCTGGATTACAAAGGCAAGAACGAAGCCTTGGTATTGCCCGATGCCAATATCGTGTTCAGCTACGAGGAAAGTTATCTGCACAACGGCATGATCGCGCCGTGAGCGGGGGCTTCGGTTAAGGCGAACTGGCCAATCGACTTTTTGGGTTATCCGGCTCCCATTTATGCGATTCGGGTACGGTCCTTCGCTCATCAGTTATAAATCAATTCTCGTCATGCCCGCAGGATGAGGGCATCCAGCGCCATGGACGGTAGCTTCAAGCTATCCTTGCAACCTGGATTCGCTTAGCGGTCTACGGCTCCGGCACAAATCGGTCTGGAACGGATTGCATTACCCGAAAAGGGTGTCAGGCAGGTCAGCCTGACATGAATCCCTGCCGGAATGACGGTTACCAAACAAAGATTTGTTTAACTGCGAGCGGTCGCCCGTACCCGAAGGGGATGAATGGGAATCCATACCGGGTACCGAAGCGGGTAGGCATTCCCACGCAGGAGCGTGGGAACGAGGTAAAACGGCCTGTGCGCTATTTTTTCGCGTCGGCAGGTTTGGCCGGAGCCGGGGCGGCGGGCTCGGTGCTGGCCGGTTCGGCCTTAGTTTGTGCTTCAGCCGCTGCCGGCGGCGTTTCCGGTTTTGGCCCGATATAGCCTTTATGCCAGGCAAACGCCGCACCGGCCAGCAAGGCCAGTAGTAGCAATACACTCGGCCACGGGCTTTTTTTCTCGCCGAACGGATCGGCCAGTTGCCGTTCCGCGTCTTTCGGCAGTTTGGCGACATCGGTCAGCAAATGGCCGAACGGAATATTGATAAAGGCCTTGGCGTTGACCGCCCAGCCGCAGGCGTCGAGCAGCGGCGCCAGGTTGCGTTGGCGCAGCTTCAGCCAGGCGATAAACATCGACGGGCCGGAAATCGCCAGCAGCACGCCGACGATTGCTAGCGGCATTTGCCACCACAGCAGAGCCATGAAGCCGCTGACCACGGCGGCCAGCGCGGTACCGATAGCGCCTATCGCCAAGCCGATTGCGGCGAAAATACCGGCAAATTTGGCGACATCGAACGGCGCCGGCGGCGCTTTACCCTGTTCGGCCTGGTTGCCGGTTTCGGCGACGCCTTTAAACGCGCCTTCGTGCGCGGCTTTGTCGCGGGCCGAGGCCGACTTTTCCAGTTGTTCGTTGACCATCCGGCCGACGCGTTTATACGGCGCCCAGAAGGCTTCGCGGATGCTGATCGGATTTTCGATGATCTTGACGATGGTCGCGTCCCAATCCAGCCCATTGCGGTCGTAAAACACGCCGTTGCGGCCGACGCGCAGATTGTCGCTGTCGCCGTCGGTGAAGGCGGCGACGATGGTCATGCTTTGGTTGTCGCCGGCGCGGCGGCATTCGCAGTAGGCCAAAAAGATTTTGCTCAATTCGGCCAACTTACTGTGCTGAGCGATGTCGTCGATTTTCACGCACAACTGACAGCTTCTGCCGTCCAGATAAAGCGTGCCGGCCTGGAAAATGGCGTGCGGTTGCGGGCAATAAAAGTCGCGGAACGAGACGAAATTGTTCAGCAGCGTGTACAGGTCGCGGTAGTAATGCTGCAAACGCACGACCGAATCGATGGCCTCGGCTTCGGCTTTGAGCGCCAGGTCCTGTTCCACCAGCGCGGCCAGCGTCGCTTGGGCGCCGCTTTCCAGCAAGAATTTGATCCGCTCCGGCCCCAAACTATCGACGACCGTAACCGGCTTTTGTTGTAGCCAAGCTTGGTAATCGGCAAACAGGCCGCTGACATCCTGCCATTGCCGATAACTCAAACTGTCGAGTTCGCCGAGCAGCGGTTGCACGATTTGGGTTTTGAACTGGCCGACGGCGTCGCGCCAGGCCGGATTCAGGCCGGCGCTCAACGGCAGCGCGGCGCCGGCAGCGATTGCGGCTAGCGGCAGTTGCGCCAGTTCGGCGTTGGCGGCGGACAAATCGGTGCCGGCCAGTTGTTCGTAGCGGCTATCGGCCGGATTCAACAATGCGGCGGCGCCGGCGTCGAACTCGGCCAGTTGGCAGCGGGTGAAAAAATCGTCGATTTTCGGTTTCAGCTTGTCCAACAAGGCTGCCGCCGCCTCGGTGTCGGCGATTTGTTTGCGGATGCGCAAGGCTTCGGCGTCGCAGTGCTGCCACCACTCGTGGTAACTGGCGGCATCTTTAAAAAACAGTTCGATCTTTTCCAGATTTATACCCGGATCGCCGCAGCGGTCGGCCACTTCGCCGCAACAGGCCATGATCTGCTCGATCAATTCGCTGCCGGCGGCGTCGGCCGCGGCTTTGGCCGGGATCACGCCGTCGCCGTTGAAGCGGGTGTCGGCGAATATTTTGGCCATGTCGGCCAGATCGTCGCTGCCGATTTCCGTAGCATCGGCCTTGCCCAGGTTTTTCAGGATTTCCTTGGCCGAGGCCAACAGTTGTTTGCCTTCCGGGTCTTGGTCGTTGATCGCCGCCAACGGCAGTACCGGTTTTTGTTGCACCAGATCGGCAGGATTTTTCAGCACCTGGCAGGCCCAACTGACCGCCGCGGTCACCTCGTGCGCCCGAATCCGGCCGTCGTGGTCGCTATCGAGCAAGTCCAGGGTTTTTTGATCGAAGAACAAGCCGTGGGTCGGGCAACTCAGCGCCGCCCACAGTTTCTGGTCCAATTCCGGCAGCGCCAGCAAATCGCTGGTCCGCTTCAACTCGACTTGATCGAAACCGCCCAATTGGGCGAAACGCCATTTATCGGCACCGGACCGGCTGGATATTTGCGGCATAAACTACCTCCTGCACTCGTTATTTTTGTTATGGGGTTCACGATTTTAGCTAGTTTTACAGGCTTAATTCGCCCGATGCAACTTGCTTAACCGGAATGCAGGCCGGGCAGGAGACTTGCAGCAATTCGCCGCTGTGGCGGTGGCGGATCGGCCGGGCCCGGCCGTCGCTTTGATTCATGGCTTGGAACAATTGGTTTTCGGCGGCGATGACTTCATGCTCGTGCTCGAACGGGTACAGCCCCGGCGCCAGACCGCCGCCGGCGATGAAATGCTCGCTGTCCAGCAGCATCAGTTTGGCGTGCAGCAATTCGTGCAACAAGGCGTCGGCCGGCGCGATGCTACAGGCCGGCGTCGCCTCGCAGCCGGGATCGCCGAGCAATTGCGCGCCGAGGCGGGTATCGAAATGGATGGTGACGCTGGCAATGCCGAATTGGTTGCCAAAAGCCACGGTTTGCCAGGTGCCGGATTGGTAATTCAGCTCGATTTTTTGGCCGCGCAATTGTTCGATCAGCGCCACGGCCTCGGGATAACGCGAAAAGTATTCGGCGATGGTTTGCAGATCGGCGCCCAGTACAGCCGGGTCGCCTGATTTTTTCCGGTAGACCTGATTTAGAAACTGGACGATGTCGGCCGCCGCTACCGAGTCGGTTTGCAAGGCGGATTGTTTTTGGCTGTAAGCGGCCAGTACTTCAGCAGCCGAAGGCGGCCGCCGCTGGCGCAAGCGGATCACGCCGTCGCCGCTATTGCCGGCAACCCCGGCTTGGACGGTCAGCGCCGGCGCGGGCAATTGCCGGCCGCCGGCCACGACCTTGACCGCTTGCAATTCGTCGGCGCCGACGCTGCGTGACACTGCGCTGAGGCCGATACAAAAACTCAATACCAAACCCAATCCGCGCCGGCGATTGCCGTCGGCCCAACCTTGCGCGCCGCGCCGGGCGTCTTCTTTCAGATACAGCGCATAGCGCTCGGCGATGGCTTGCAGTTCCGAGAATGCGGCCGGGTGGGTTCGGCTCAAGTCGGCCCGGCAGACCAAGGCTGGGCGGCCGTCGATTTGGCACGGGTGCAGGAAATTGCAGTGGCTGTGCTGCAGATACCAGCGGTTCAGCGCGCCGGCCAAGCCGGATAAATCGCCGATTTGCGGCTGCGCGCCTTGAAAGGCCTGGTGCAAAAGCTCGATTTCAGTCATGCCGGAAAGCTTGGGTAGGGGGCTGGTGGTCTGCGGCGACCCGGCGCCGGGTCAGTCAGTTCGCCACTGTAACAGCGGCGTAACTTGGCCGGCAAGCCTCGCCGCCAGATACCGTTACCGCGGCCGGCTCAAGCCGGCAAAGCCGATTTGCCAAGCGATACAACGGCATAGCCGGCGCCGGCACGGCCGATTCCGCCTGCCGTGTAATACGTTTGTATTACGTTTCATCAAACTGTAACCGACGCGTAACGAAAAACGCCGATTTGAACTGGAATAATTTGCCGCAACTGGAACAGCGCCGCAGGGCGCGATGGTTCATCGAGTTTACGGATCGGCTAGGGATCAGGGACGGCACGCAGACGGAGCGGCGAGGGAAGAGGTTAGGGAGTAGGCAGCGGTAGCAACAACGGTAGCGGGGAGAGCGGCGCCATTTCGGTGCAAAAGTAGGACTTAGGAAGCGTGTAAAAGCCAAACCCGTCGCGAGGTGGGGACGGAAAGCCACGGATGTTGCCGCCAGGCAAGATGGCCGGGTTGTCACCTTGTGTATTTATAGTTTTTTAAAACATGAGGCTAAAAATGAACAAATTCTCAAAAACTTTGGTTGCGGCCGCGCTGTTGGCCGGCGCCGGTGCGGCTAACGCGAGCATCGCGGTTCTGGGCTCGAACGATTCAAGTCGCGAGTTGTATTTTCAAGCGTACGACAGCGTTCAGAAGAAAACTTACAGCCTGGATTTGGGTATCACTTTGGCGGAGTTGGTTAACAACTACACCAGCGAGACTTACAACATCAGCCGCGATTTGAGCAGCGATGCTAACTGGACTGCGTTGACTTCGGTAGCGAGCTACAACCCATCTAATGTGCAATACGTGTTGGCAGTGGGCCGCTCTTCGAAATTGTTCATTACCCAAAAAGAAGGCAATGCTTTGCCGGCTTATGACGCGCCGCTGACAACCAGCGGTGTGGCGACTGTCATCACTAACCACGCTCAAGAAATCAACGTCGGTTTGGAAAATAATCCTGCGCTGAACGTCAGCAAACTGGTATCGGACACTGATGCGCCGAAATCCGGTCAATGGTCTTCCGGTGCTAACTTGCCGGACGACATTTGGGGTACGACCGGCGGTTCCGCTGCCGCAGTCGCTTTCGGCCAAAAAGCCGATTTCTGGTATGCGCAAAGCACCAACGTAACCAAAGCCGCCGGCCAATGGCTGCTGTCCGGCAACACTCTGGAATACAAAGTATTCCCGGTCAGCCAAGTGCCGCTGCCGGGCGCGGTCTGGATGTTCGGCGCCGGCCTGATGGGCATGCTGCGTGCGACCCGCCGTAAATGGGCGGTTGCCGAGTAAACCGCTTCACGGGCGGCGGCTTGTCCGCCGCTCGCTTTCCAGTTTTTATCCACACGAGACATGACCATGAAAAAATTAGTTTTAGGCGCGGCTATTGCCGCGGCAATGTTCGGTGCGGCGGCGCAAGCGGCAATTCCGACCATCGACCCAGCCAACACCCGCGTGTTGTACATCTCCGGCGCTTCTGCCGCGGCGACCTTCATCGACAAACTGGTGACTTCAACCAACGTCGATGCGACCGACCGCATTTGCGATCCGAGCAGCCAAGTCTACCGTTTCAGAGACACCGGCAATACCGAACAATTTGCGATCTATTGCAAGGCTAATAACACCGGTGCGGTCGGCGTGAAGAACCCCAGCCTGCCGACCGGCGCGGCCAACGCCAATCTATTGATTTATAAAGTTAACACCGGCGGTTCCGGAACCGGTGTGACCCCAGTGGCTCAAGCTACGCCTCTGGCTTTCTTGAACATCACTAGCGGTTGCACCGAAAAGAATGCTGGTAACTTGAGCACTCCTGCTGATATTGAATGCACCAATATCAACAACAACCAAATCCCGGATATGGGTTTGTCCGACGTCGATCCGATCCAGTTCAGAGGTAATAATGCGATCAACGGTGTCGATATCAGTGCCACCGATGTTGCCAAACTGACCGTCAAAGCCGCTGCGGCGTTGACCTTCGGCGCCCCGGTAACTTGGGATTTGTATAGAACCTTGCAAGCCGCACAAAAATCCACCAACGATCTGCCGGCGTCTTGCTTGATCGGCGATAGAACTGAGACTTGTATGCCTAGCCTGACTTCGGCGCAAATCGCTTCTATCCATGCAGGTAAATGGGACGAATGGAATGCGTTGAAAGTTGGTAACAGCGCAACTGCGCCAGGCTTGCACGACTGGGCTTTAACCCAAACCACTGCAGTTCCTGCCTTTGGCGGCGGCAACGTTACCATAGCCGATCTGGCACCAGTGGACGCACCTTTCCTGCACACCTGCCGCCGAGACGTTGGTTCAGGTACCCAGGCTCAATCCAATATTATCTTTTTGGGTGACGGATGTTCCGATGCTGCAACTGCACTGCCGCCGGCTAATGCTACCGATGCTGACTTCGCGGAAGGTGATGGTGTTGCGATTATTCATTCAAACACCAGTACCGGTCGGGTGGATTCCTGCTTGCGCGACTTGCAAAACGGTAACGATGCGGTTTCCGGCTTTACCAACGATTGGGGTCACCGTTGGGCCATCGGTATTTTGTCTTTGGAAAAAGCTAACGCAGCTTACGAGTTCGTCAAAATCGATGGCGTAGCGCCGACCTTGGCTAACGTAGTCGAAGGCAAATACAAAGATTGGGCGGAAAATACCTTCCAATACCGTAACAACACTTCGTCAGCTCCGTTGGTCGGCGACAAGAAAACTCTGGCCGATGCGATCATCAAATCAGCCGGTGCGCCGACGGTGATGGCCGATTTGAATGGCGGTTTCGTTCATACCTTCGGTAACGGCGCTTTCTTGGCGGTACCTTCCAACTTTGCATCGGTTAACGGCAGTTTCGATTCTGCTAGACCGGTAACACCATACAGCCATGCTGTGAAAACCGGTGCTACCACCTTCGCTCCGGCCAACGCTTGCCGTGTACCGACCATCTGGGGCGGCGGCGCAGGCCAACTGTAACGGGATTTTAAAATAGCCGGGGCAATCCCGGCCGGAGCCAGGGACGGCTCCAAACCTGCAAAACCAGCCGTTTTCGGACGGCTGGTTTTGCTTTTTTGAGGGGCTGCTGCCCCCGCAAGGATTTCGTTACAAATAACTTCCCCCTTTGCAAAAGGGGGATCGAGGGGGGATTTATAAAAAATCTCCCCCAGCCCCTCGGCAACTGCTCCATGCGTTGCTCTACCTTCTGCATCCAAGCAGTCGTCTTTGTCAAAGAGGGGGCAATAATCGCGTCATTCCGAACAATTCGAATTCCGTGAAGTTATTTGTATCCATGTCCAAGCGAATGGTAACAGCACTGTCATAAAGTTTTAACGTGGCGGCAATAGAATTTGCCGTTATCGGTTTTCAGCGGGAAAACCGGGCTTTGGAAAACGACATCGACTTATGCAGGACACCGGAACGATAGCGCGCAGGCCATGGCTCAGGCTGGTTTGCGCTACAGCAACCCTGTTGGCGGTTGCGCAGGCGAATGGAGCGGAAGTACAGACAACGGCGGCAGCGCCGGAGCAGGCCGCCGCGGTGCAGGGTGCGGCCGAACCGCAAGCCCCGGCTACCTTCGATTTGCTGGAATTGCGCGTTAAAGGCAGTACCTTGCTCGACAAAAAACAACTGGAACGCACCGTTTACCACTTCCTCGGCCCCAACAAGAGCATCGACAACGTCGAAGCCGCCCGTGCCGCGGTGGAAGACTTGTACCGGACCAACGGCTACCAAACCGTCGCCGTCGATATTCCGGAACAGGACGTCAAGAACGGTGTGGTCTATTTGCAAGTGGTGGAAGGCAAGGTGTCTCGCTTGCGGGTCAAGGACAGCCGTTATTTTTCGCTGGGCAAGATCAAGTCCGGCGTGCCGGAATTGGCCGAAGGCAACGTGCCCAACTTCAAGGCTATGCAACAGCAATTGACGCAACTGGCCGGGCAGAGCCCGGACCGGCAGATCGTGCCGGTGTTGCGCGCCGGCGAAACCCCCGGCACGCTGGAAGTGGATTTAAACGTCAAGGACGAACTGCCGTTCCACGGCAAGGTGGAATTGAACGGCCGCAATACCTCCAGCACCTCGCGCTTGCGCTTGGTGTCGTCGCTGCGTTACGACAACCTGTGGCAGGAGATGCATAGTGCCTCGTTGATGTACCAGGTGTCGCCGGAAAACACCGCGGAAGTCGACGTTTGGGCCGGCACCTACGCCATGCCGCTGTTCGACAGCGACAGCCGGCTGGCGCTGTATGCGGTCAGTTCGTCGTCGAATGCGCAGATCGCCAATGCCGGCGCCTTGTCGGTGATCGGTATTGGTAACATCTACGGCGCCCGGCTGGTCAAGCCGTTGAAGCCGGTGGCGGACTATTTCCATACCGCGACGCTGGGCATGGACTACAAGGACTTTCAAGAAGATTTGAATCTGCTCAGCGCCGATTCGATCAAGACGCCGATCAGCTACCTGCCGTTTCTGGCCCAATACAGCGGCAGTCTGCGCGGTGCAGAATCGTTCACCAGCTTCGATCTGGGTTTGCATGTTTCCTTCCGCGGCTTGGGCAACAACCAGAAGGAATTCGAGAACAAACGCTATCTGGCCAAAGCCAATTACATGTTTTTGACCGGCGATCTGAAATACCAGCATGACTTGCCGCTGGGAATGGAACTGTACAGCCATGTTGCGGCCCAGGTAGCCGATACGCCACTGATTAGTAACGAGCAATTTTCGCTGGGCGGCGACGAAAGCGTACGCGGTTATTTCGAGACCCAGGCGTTGGCCGACGATGGCGTGTTCGGGTCGGTGGAATTGCGCTCGCCGCATCTGGGGCCGAGCGATTGGGAGTTTCTGAACAAATTCAAGTTGCTGGGTTTTCTGGATGTCGGCCGCGGCTGGATCAAGAATGCGTTGCCGGGCAACGTCCGCAGCAATTTCCTCAGCGGCGGCGGCTTCGGTGTGAGGTTTCAGATGTGGCGCAAACTCAGCGGAGCGCTGGATGTCGGTATTCCGTTCACGACACTGGCGCCGGTGCAGAGCGGCGATCCGCGCGTGCATTTTAATATTGCTACCGAGTTTTAAAACAGTATTTCCCGGAGTTTTGTAATATTTCGGTAATTATTGGCGGTCTATTTTTTATATATGTTTAGCGGTTGAAGTCTGTTATGTTTTTCTAGTTTAAATATTTGATATTGTCATAATTTCGTCATAAATATTATTTAATACCTTGGTGCAGTTATTAAATCCGGTTGAGTATTTAAACTGTTAGGGCATGATTTTTTCGAATTGCCGTGTTTTCGATTCGGCGGCTATATATGGCGCTGGCAAAGTTGAATTTAGCTTTGCTGTTGCAGATTCGATTATTTAGAAAATAGGGTTCGGATCGGGTGTTGAATAAATCCCTGTTTTTTTAAAGGTCCTGTAGGAGCAGGCCATGTCTGCGACAGAAGCCGTTTGATCGCGGGCACGGCCCGCTGCTACCGTCGATAACTTAACGACATTGGGACAAGCCGGAACGGGATTTAATTTTAGAAGTTTCCAGCAGAGAATCCGAATTATCGGATTCGTAGGATCAGCTCGGGCCGGTTCGTAATATTGAGTTGATAAAAGTTGGTTTGGGATGGCTATTCAGCCAAAACCAATCTTTTGCGGAAAACGATTTACCGGCCTGAGAAATCGGCGCTAGGCAGAACGCCGTAAACAAAGCCGAACGAACAAGTTTCAGGCAGGTTTTTTAATTTTTATTGCAATTGCCAAACCCGTTGCGAAGCGGGGACGGAAAGCCACGGGTCTTGGATGTCGAGACAGCCGGGTTGCCGCCAGTACGCTGGTGAACTTAACCGATCGAGGCAACCGAGACATGGCTAAATCCGCGGCATTTCCACGGCAGACATCCTGCGAACCGTTCCGACTGAATCCTTTGGTGGCCTGCGTCCGCTTGGCGCTGACCGGCGGTATGCTGGTTGGCGGCGCCAATCCGGTTTGGGCCGAATTGCCGATTCCGGCGGCGACCTGGGTCACCAGCGGCGCAGCGACCAGCCAAGTGATCGGCAATACCCTGCGGATCGACCAGACCACCGACAAAGCGATTCTGAACTGGGACCAGTTCAACGTCGGCCGGGAAAACACCGTGCAATTCGTGCAGCCGAACAGCCAATCGATCGCTTTGAACCGGATCAACCAGCACGATCCCAGCCGAATTTTCGGCCAGATCGTCGCCAACGGCCAAGTCTACCTATACAACAAAAACGGGTTCGTGTTCGGCAAGGATGCGGTGATTAATACCAACACCGTGGTCGCGACCACGCTGAACATCAGCGACGAAATATTCAACCGCGGCATTACCCGGGTATTCGACGAAAACAACAGTGCGGCATTGGCGATAGAGCCGATGGCGCCGGGCGATACATTGGACCCGAAGACCGCGAAAATTCTGATCGAGGCCGGCGCCAAAATTTCCACCGATAACAACGGCCGCATTATCATCGTCGCGCCCGAAATCGAGAACCGCGGCACGCTGAGCGGCGGCAAGCAGGGCCAAATCATCCTGGCCGCCAGCCAGGACAAAGTCTATTTGCAAACGGCGAACAAAGACGATCCGTTCGCCGGTCTGATCGTGGAAGTGGATACCGGCGGCAAGGTCACCAACGCCACGTCCGGTAACATCAGCGTGCGCCAGGGCAACGTGACGATGGCCGGCTTCGTCGTCAACCAGCAAGGCCGGGTCAGCGCCACTACCTCGGTCAACGTCAACGGTTCGATCCGCTTGCAAGCTGCCGAAAAGAGCGGTGTGCTTGGTTCGCGTCTGGTGGCGACCCGTACCGACCGCGCGGCCGATGCCGGCGACGGCCTGGGTACCAAGGCGACCGTGACCTTCGGCGCCAACAGCAACACCGAGATTGTGGCCGACGCCGAGGGCGGCAGCGCCGCCGACGGCCAAGTGCAGCCCGATTCCTATCTGGCGGCGACGGCCAACACTATCGTGGTCGAGGGTGGCGCCAGCATCAAAGTCCCTAGCGGTAAAGTCAACTTGACCGCGACCGACAATCTGGCCAAACCCAATTTGGGTACCAAGGGCAGCATCCGCGTCGACAGCAACGCGGTCATCGACGTTTCCGGTTATAAAAACGTCGCGGTGGCGATGGAACGCAACGTCGGCGAGGTGTCGGTACAAAGCTTCGATTTGCGCGATGCGCCGTTGCAGAAGTCCGGCGTGTTGAAAGGCAAAACGGTTTACGTCGATTTGCGCGGCGACACCCAAATCGTCGATACCGCCGGCGCCAAGGACCGTATCAGCCGCAGTATTCAAGAACGGCTGGCCGAGGGCGGTACGATTACGCTGACCTCCGGTGGCGACATTGCCGTCAACCAAAACGCGAAGTTCGACATATCCGGCGGCTCGGTCAGTTATGCCGGCGGTTACGTCAATACCACCAAGTTAATGAACGAGTACGGCCAGATCGTCGATATCGGCGACGCCGACCCGAACGACCATTACATTGCGGTATTGGGTGTGGTGAACCAGACCCACAAAAAATGGGGTGTGGAAAAGACCTATAACTTGTTGGGCGCCGGCTCCTTCGCCCAGTTCGAACGCGGCTACAGCGAAGGCAAAAGCGCCGGCAATCTGAACATTCAGACGGCACAACTGGCCTGGAACGGCGATTTGGCGGCCGGCTCTCAAGCCGGTATCTACCAGCGCGATTTGGCGAAACTGCCAGGAGCCGGCGAATTCAATATCGATTTGGCGCTGTTTTTGTCGGCGCAGGATGTTAAGTTGCAAACGGCGCCCGGCGCGGTTCGGATCGCGGCGGATCAAGACTTCCCGCTGCAAGGCAACGGCCGGCCGGCGGATTTGCTGATTTCCACTGCCAAACTGGAACAATCCGGTGTTGGCAAGTTTTCGTTAAAAACGCTGGGTAGTGCCACGGTCGGCGCGGACGTTGCGATTGCGATGCGGCCCACCGGCAGCCTGAATCTGGAAGCGGGCAGCGTTAACTTTGCCGGCGATTTCAAAGCGGCCGGCGGCAGTATTACGCTGGCGGCGTCCAACAACGCCAAGTTGCCCGGTTCCGGCGGATTGGTGCTGGCTGAGACAGCCGATTTGGACGTATCGGGATTATGGGTCAACGATCTGCAAAAGGGCTTCGATGCGGCACCGACCGATGCGTTGGCGCTGGCCGGCGGTAAGGCTACGCTCAGATCGCAAGGCGAGTTGACGGTCGCCGCCGGTTCCCGGATTCGGGCCGACGGCGGCGCCTGGTTGGCGCTGAACGGCGAGCTTAAGGCCGGCAAAGGCGGCGATATCACGTTGGCAGCCACGGCCAGCGGCTTGAGCTACCCGGTATTGAGCGTAGCCGGCGAAGTGTCCGCCTATGGTCTGGAACAGAACGGCAGTCTGACGTTGGAGAGCGGCAAGATCGTGGTCGGTACCCCGGCAACCGGCGAGGCCGATCAAGCCTTTGTGGTCGGCCACGGCGGCTTCGACGCCTCGCGTTTCGCCGCTTTCAATGCGGTCAATCTGGTCGCCAATACGGCCGCCGTCACCGTCAAATCCTCCACAGATCTGAATCTGCGCGCCAAAAACCTGGAATTAAGCGCCGACTACCAAAACCGGGCCACCGGGGCCGGGATGCGCGGCTTTAGCCGCATCGTCGATTTGCCGGAACACATGCGCCAACCGATGGCGGTCAAGTTGCAAGGCTTTACCGAAGTGGCTTTGGAAACCGGCAGTGCGATCCGCGCCGATAAGGGTTCCAGCATTAGTCTGGTCAGCTCGGCCGGCAGCATTTACGTCGACGGCACCGTGCAAAGCGACGGCGGCAAAATCAACTTGACCGCGACCTCGGTCAACGATCAGGAATACGACGACAAGCAGGTGATCTGGTTGGGTACGCACGCGAAATTGCTGGCGCAAGGTACCACCCGTTTGAACCCGGCCGACGTGTTCGGCCGACGCACCGGCGTGGTGTTGGACGGCGGCGAAGTCGTGTTCGATGCGTTGCGTGGGGCGGTGGTGTTGGAGAACGGCTCTTTAATCGACGTTTCCGGTACCAGCGCCGAACTGGATATCCAGCAAAAAGGCAATCCGTTGGCGAATAACTTCGCCCGGCAGCGCATTGCGTCTAATGCCGGCAAGGTCAAGGTCACCGCCGCCGAGGGCGCGGTGCTGGAAGCCGATTTCCGCGCCAACGCCGGTTCGCCGTTAGCCCACGCCGGCAAGCTGGAACTGGCGCTGGACCGTTTTCGCCGCAACCCGCCGTCGCTGCCGGAAATCCCGTTCCCCAGCAATCCGCTGGTAATTAATGTCAGCCAATCTTCCCGGCGCTCTTCGAACCAGGAGCCGGTTTACGGCGAGCCCTTCCCGCTGGAGCTGAACGGGCAAATGTCGCTCAGCGTCGACCGCTTCGCCGCCGGCGGCTTCAGTGACTTGAGCCTAACCGCGGACCAGGTTGTATTCCACGGCAGTGTCGAGCTGCAAGCCGGTGAGCGCATCAAAATCGACGCAGCCAAGGTCAACGCAGTCGGCATCGACGGCCAGGCCGCCGACGTCGAGTTGAATACCGTATTCCTGCAAATCGGTTCGTCGTTGAACCGGACTGTGGCCGACACGGCCGACACCGGCAACGGCCGTTTTAGCGGCAATGCGCAATGGATACAACTCAACGGTGCCACCCAATGGAACGGCTTCGAACGCGTTGCGCTGAACAGCCAACACGATTTGCGTGCGGTCGGCATCCGCGAATCCGGCGACCAGCGCGATTTTATCGGCGGTTTGGTGACCGCCGCCGATTTGTATTTGCAGGCCAGCCAGATTTATCCGACCACCTTGAGCAATTTCACGTTCGCGGTCAAAAACAACGCCGACGGCAAAATCGTTATCATCGGCAACAATACCGACACCGATAACACGCCGCTGTCTGCAGCCGGCCAGTTGACCTTCGATGCGCCGGTGATTCGCCAGGCCGGTGCGATCAAAGCGCCGATGGGCACGATAACCCTGAAAGCCGACCGCGAATTGACGCTGGAGCAAAACAGCCTGACTTCGGTCTCGGCTCGCAACATGAAATTCGACGCTGCCAGCCAAACCTGGGTGGCCGGCGCGGCTATGACAATTCCGTTCGGCGTGACCCAGGGCGGCCTGGATTGGCTGTATCCGCTGGACGACGCCGGCCGCAAGCTAGTATTCGATACTGCACCGGAAAAACGGCTGGTGTTGTCGGCGCCCGATATCGATATCAAAACCGGCAGTACGGTGGACGTAGCCGGCGGCGGCGATTTGCTGTCCTACGAGTTCCAACCCGGAGCCGGCGGTTCCTACGATTATCTGCAAGCGGGCAGCCCGTCTTACCAAGGTGGCTTTGCGGTATTGCCCAGCCTGGGTTCCGATCTGGCACCGTTCGACCATTACGAAAGCCAGTATTTGCCTTACGCCTTCGGTAGCAAAATTTATCTGGAAGGCGGCTCCGGCTTGGCGGCCGGCGAATATGTGATTTTGCCCGCACGTTATGCGCTGCTGCCCGGCGCTTATTTGGTGACGCCGCAAGCCGGTACCCTGGACTTGCCCGCCAACCAGGCCACGATAGACGGCCGGGCCATCGTACCTGGGTACATGGTGCAAGCCGGTACCGGCATCCGCGACGCGCGCAGCAACGGTTATTTGATCGAGACCGGCGCCGACGTGCGCATGCGCTCCAGTTACGACATTCACACTGCCAACGATTTCTATCGGCAACGGGCAATCAAGAACGAACAAGCGGTGCCGCTGCTGCCGAAAGACGCCGGCCAGATTTCGTTGGTCGCGCAAAACCAATTGGTCATGGACGGCAAGTTTCTGGTCGAAGCGGCCAACGGCGGACGGGGAGCGAAGATGGATATCGCCGCCAACCGGATCAGCGTGGTCGAGCAACTCAGCCTGGCGCCGGCAGCCGGCGTGCTGGAAATATTGGACAGCGACCTCAGTGCGTTGCAGGTCGATAGCTTGTTGCTGGGCGGCGCCCGCAGCCGTAGCCAAAGCAAAGCCGGCGAAACCGATATCCAGGTCACCGCCAGCGAGGTGGTGTTCGGCGAGAACGTGGATTTGAGCGGCCCGGAAATCATGGCTACCGCGACTGGTTTGATCGACGTGCGCGCCGGCGCGGTGCTGGCGGCTGACAGCGCTGCCAACAGCGGCGACAGCGTGTTGAACATCGCCGGCGACGGCGCGATTCTGCGCGTGTCAGGCGACAAGCAAGTAGTCTTCAACCGCAGCGAGACTTCGGCCGATGCGGTCAGCGGCGAACTGCGGGTTGCGGCCGGCGCTACCCTGAAATCGGCCAAATCTATGCTGTTGGGCGCGACCCGCTCCACCCAGTTGTTGGGCGAACTGGAAATGGACGGCGGTTCGCTGAACCTGAGCGCCAATACCATTAACCTCGGCGAAGTCGAGGCATTGGCCGGCGCCAACGCTCTTAACTGGTCGAACCGCAAACTGTCTGCACTGGCCGTCGACGAGTTGGTATTGACTGCGCGCGACAGCGTCGGTATCTACGGCAATCTGCATATGGTCAACGCCGACGGCTCGGCTGCGCTCGATGAGAACGGCGCCACCCGTGCGATCCATTTCGGCAGTTTGACCTTGAACGCGGCCGGCATTGCCGGATATGGCGCCAGCGGCGACCGCGCCCAACTGTCTGCCGATAGCCTGACGCTGCAAAACAGCGCCGGCGCGCAAAGTTTGCGCAGCGGCAGCGGTAGCGGCGGCTTGGCCTTAACCGCCGATAGTCTGAAAGTCGGTGACGGTAGCTTCACAATCGATGGTTTTGCCGCGGTCGGCGTCGAGGCGGCTAAAGAATTTAGAGCGGCCGGCCAAGGTACGCTGAAAGTCGCTGCCGACCTGAATCTGGCTGCCGGCGTCGTGACTGCCGACGGCGGTAGCCGGATTACGCTGGATGCGGCCGGACACGATGCGGTCTTCACCGCGCTGGATAGCGACGCTGCAGTTGCCGGCGGCTTGGGCGGGGCGATTCGTGCCGTTGCCGATAGCATCGACTTTAACGCCAAAGCGGTACTGGCTTCCGGTGCGCTGGAATTGCAAGCCTTGACCGGCGACGTAACCATAGGCAGCGAGGCCGATATCGATCTGGCCGGCCGTAGCGTGCGTTTCGCCGACCAAAACCACTACACCGCCGGCGGCAGTTTTAAAGCCGTGGCCGACAATCGGCGGGTTGTGCTGCAACAGGGCGCCGCGATCGATGCCGACAGCGGCGGCGGTAACGCCCAAGGCGGCGACATCGTGTTAAGGGCGCCGAACCAGGCGTTGCTGTTGCAAGGCCAAATCCACGCTAACGGCGGCAGCGCCATGATCGAAGTGGACCGCTTCGATGCCAGCGCCGATTTCGGCCAGTTAATGGCCATCGTCAACAATGCCGGGATCGACCGTTCCATCTACTTCCGGGTGCACAACGCCAATATCGATCAACAGGCCGGCAACGTTATCGCCGCCCGCAAGGTGACGTTGGCCAGCGATAACGGCAGCGTGAGCCTGGCCGGGACCATCGATGCCGATGCGGCCGGCAATGGCGGCGAGATCAACATTTACGCCGGCCACGGCATCGCGCTGAAAAGCGGCGCCGAGGTGTCGGCGGTAGGTATCGGCGACGGCGCCAAGGGCGGTAAGGTATTGCTGTCTTCGACCGATGCGGATCACGACGGGATCGCTATTGCGTCCGGCGCGAACATCGACGTATCCGGCAACGGTGCGGCCGGCGGCGAGGTTACACTGCGGGCCAGACGCACAGCGGACGGTATCGATATCCGGCAGGTCGGCGGCACGGTAACCGGCTATACCAAGTTTTACGCCGAAGGCGTCCAGGTGTATGGCAATTCGGCGCTGGGCGACGACGGCGAAATCAATGCCGCCGACATCGAACAAATCAAGCAGGATACCGCGGCCTATATGACGGCGCAGACCATGCAAAACGTCGCCGCGCTGGCGCCGGGCTTGCAGTTGCTGGCCGGCGTCGAGATCGATTACGACGGCAATCTGGCCTTGCAAGACCGCTGGGATTTGGCCGATTGGCGCTACGGTAACCTGGCAGACGGCAACGTCTGGAACGACACGCCGGGCCGCTTGGTGATTAAAACCAGCGGCGATTTCAACGTGAACCAGTCGCTGAGCGACGGCTTCAAAACCGAGCTGTTCCGCTATCCGGCCGCGACGGGTACCGGCACTAACACCGCGCGTATCGTCGATAAATTGCAGGGCGGCGAATCGTGGTCCTACAACATCGTGGCCGGTGCGGCCGGCGGCAGCGCCGATTTCAACGCCGTTGCCGGCAGCGGTGGTTTGAATATCGCCGAAAACACCGTGATCCGTACCGGTAGCGGCGACATGTGGATCGGTGCGGCCGGCGACATCAGTTTTGCTGCCGGTTCCGCTTCGGTCTACAACGCCGGCCGGCCGACAGACACCACGCCGTTCGGCAACTTCAAAGACCGTTTCATCGGTACCGCGTTTTATACCGAGTATCCGGTAGACGGCGGCGACCTGACCTTGGCGGCCGGCGGTAATATCAACGGTGCGGTAACCGACAACAACTTCAACAACTGGCTGCTGCGGATCGGCAATTGGACCGCGGAAGGCAGCCATGCGCAGGAACGGCCCACGGCCTGGGGCGTGGCGCTGGGCTACATTACGACCGGCGGCGGCAATAACGTCGCCAAGGGCAACGCCCCGTTCTTCCAGCAAAACGTCGGCTCGTTCGGCGGCGGTAACGTCAACGTCGTCGCCGGCGGTTCGATCAGCAATCTGGACGTGATGATGCCGACCACCGGCAAGCAGGTCGGAACGCCGAACAATACCGACAACACCAATCCGAACCGGTTTTATACCAACGAGGTGCAAGTCAGCGGCGGCGGCACGATGCAGGTCAATGCCGGCGCCGATATCGTCGGCGGTAACTACTATCTGGGCAAAGGCAGCGGCGCCATTGCCGCCGGCGGCAAGATCGCTGCGGCCGACGCCTCTGCCAAAGGTCCGAAGTTGTTGGTCGGCGATACCCGGCTCGATGTCAGTGCCCGCGCCGGCGTGGATTTGTCCGGCGTCTCCGATCCGATGATTCTGCACAGCGGCGATGTCAACTTTTTCAGTTACAGCGCGAATAGCGGCGTCAACGTCGAGTCGCTGGCCGGCGACGTGGTGTTGCATGCCGACGGCAACGTATTCGGCCCGCCGGATTCCATCGTCAGCAGTGCCCAGGCCGAACTGGCCCGGATTTATCCGGCGACCTTGAATGCCGTGGCGGTAACCGGCAGCGTGCGTATCGCCGACAAGATCGTATTGTTCCCGGCACCGGCCGCGCAGCTCGGCATTTTGGCTGGCGCAAACATCACCGCGGAGCAGGGCACGCAATTGTTCATGTCCGATTTCGACGTTAGCCTGCTGCCGACCGCGGTGTTGCCGGTGAAAAAAGACGAGGACGTGATGGCCACCATCGGCGCCAATATCGCCGAATCGCACGCGACCGAGCCGGTGCATGCCGCGGATACCTCTCCGGTACGTTTGGTCACGCGCACCGGCAATATCGAAAACATCATTTTCACGCTGCCGAAACACGTGTTGTTGAGTTCCGGTAAGGACTTGTTGGACGTTTCAGTCGCTGCGCAGCACGTTGCTGCCGACACTGTATCGTTGATCGAAGCGGCGCGCGATATTCGTTACAGCTCGCTACGCAGCCCGAATACCGGCATTCTCACCCCGAACCAGAACAAAATCGAAGTGGCCGGCGGCGGCGACGTGTTGGTCAAGGCCGGCCGCAATATCGATTTGGGCGCGTCGTCCGGGATATCCACCACCGGCAATCTGTTCAATACCAGCCTGGCCGAGCGCGGCGCCAATTTGCATATCCTGGCCGGCGCCAACGGCGAACTGGATTACGCCGGCTTCATCAAGAAGGTCATGCTGAACAATCCGCAATACGCGGCCGAGTTCGATAAAGCTAACAGCGTGATTTTGACGTTCATGCGCCAGCGTTTGCACGACGATACGCTGGACCGAACGGCTGCGCTGACTGCGTTCGCCGAGTTGAGCAGCCGCGATTTCGTCGAGATACAACCGCAATTGAACGCCGCGTTGTTACCGGTGCTGTTCGATGAAATCAAGGCGTCCGGCACGGCATCGGCCGGCACCAGCGATCTTGGTAACCAGCGCGGTTTCGATGCGATTAACGCCTTGTTTGCCGGTAGCGACTGGCAGGGCGATCTGAGCATGTTCTTCAGTAAGATCCATACGCTGGATAACGGCAACATCAATATCCTGGCGCCGGGCGGCCAAGTCAACGTCGGTTTGGCAGTGTCCTTTGCCGGCGAGAAGGACGAGTCCGAGCTGGGTATCGTGGCCTGGCGCGAAGGCGATATCAACGTCATGGTCCGCGACGACTTTTCGGTCAATACCTCGCGGGCTTTCGTATTGGACGGCGGCGATATTCTGGTGTGGTCGTCGGAAGGCAACATCGACGCCGGCCGCGGCGCTAAAACCGCGCTATCGATTCCGCCGGTCGAGCCGACCTACGATAAGAACGGCAATTTGACCAGCGAGCCGCCGGCCATCATTTCCGGTAGCGGTATCCGTACGGCGGCCAACTCGGCCGGCCGGACTCCGGGCGACGTATTCCTGTTCGCGCCGAAGGGCGTGGTCGACGCCGGCGAAGCCGGTATCGGCGGCAAGAACGTGTTCATTGCCGCGACTGCGGTACTCGGCGCGCAAAACATTCAGGTCAGCGGCGTCGGCACCGGCGTGCCGGTCGCTGCGACCGGCAGCGTTGCCGCCGGTTTGACCGGAACCAGCAATCTGAACGCCGGCGTCAGCCAGATGGCGGAAAGCTCGGTCAACAACGGCGTCGGCAAGGACAACGGCAACTCGATCGCCAAGGCGATACTGGGCATGCTCAGCGTCGAGTTGTTGGGCTTCGGCGATTAGCCACGTAGCGGGCGGCAGCGAATCCAGGCTGCAAGGATCGCTTGCAGCTACCGTCCCTGGCGCTGGATGCCCGCGTCCTGCGGGCATGACGGCACTTGGTGGGTTCCCACCGCCCTCCGTGGGAACCCGTACCGAGTTGACTGGCCGGTAGGTATTCCCACGCCGTCACGTGGGAACGAGGCGAGTCCGGGCCGCGATTGGAGCGGTCGTTAAATTTCACGAAAATGTCATAAAAATGTAAAGAAAAGTCGGGATAATTCGCTAAGTACCTTGTTTTGAGAGAGAAAATGAAGCGGATTGCCTTGTTAATGTTGGTCCTGTCGATGATGCCCGGATTGGCGCAAGCCTGGTGGAACGACGACTGGGGCTATCGGAAGAAAATCACGATAGACGCGGCGCAGTTGCAGCAAAGCGGCGTCAAACCGGTGGCCGAGGGTTTGGTGCCGGTGCGGCTGCATACCGGCAATTTCGGTTTCTTTGCCGATCTGGCCGAGAACGGTAAAGACCTGCGGTTTTTGGCGGCCGACGACAAGACGCCGCTGAAATATTTCATCGAGAAAATCGATACCGTCAACGAGATGGCCCTGATCTGGGTCAAACTGCCCAAAGATATTGCCGCGGCCGACGAGGCCATGTTCTGGATGTATTACGGTAATCCGAAGGCGGTCGACGCCCAGGACGGCGCCGGCATTTTCGACGTGGCCCAAGCCGTGGCTTACCACTTCGAGGCCGATGCGGTCAAAGACGCGACGGCATACGCCAATCAGCCGGCCAGCGCCACATCGAGCCGGATCGAAGGCGGGGCCGTCGGCGACGCCGGCGCGTTCAACGGCAGCCAAGCGGTGAAGATCGCGGCGACGCCAGCCGTGCAAATGGCGGTGGAGTTCGGCTGGACCGTGTCGGCCTGGGTCAAAATCGACCAAGCGCAAAGCGACGGTGTGATTTTTCAACGCGACGGCCTGACCTTATCTGTTAGAGGCCAGACGCCGGTGTTGGAAGTCAACCGTAAAGAGTTGGTCAGTCCGACCGATTTGAATCTGGCGACTTGGCAATTCCTGGCCGTTAGCGCCACCAAGGAAGGTTTCACTTTATACGTCGACGGCAAACCGATGGGTGTGTTGCCGGCCAGCGTCTCGGCGCTGCTGGGCGACAGCAGCATCGGTGCGGCGGTGGACGGTTCCCGCGGCTTCGCCGGCGCCATCGACGAGTTCGGCATCGCCAAAGTGGCGCGCGACCAAAATTATTTGCAATTCGCCGCGCTGATGCAGGGCCAGTCTTCCGCCTTGTTGAACTACGGCGAAGACAGCACGCCGGATAGCGAAGAGGGCGGCGAATCCTATCTGATGGCGACGCTGGACAACGTCACGCTGGACGGTTGGGTCATCATCGGCATTCTGGCGGTGATGTTCATCATTAGCTTTCTGGTGATCGTCAGCAAGGCGATTATTCTGAACCGCACCCGCAGCGAAAACAAAAAGTTCGAGGAAGCCTTCAGCCAGCTCGGTTCCAAAAACCTTACCAACCTCGACCATCAGGACGAAGACGATCAAGCGGATTTCGACGAATCGCCATTGCTACTGTCGTTGACCGGTAACCACGCGGCCTTTGCCGGTTCATCCATCTACCGTATTTACCATACCGGCGTTCAGGAAATGAACAAACGCTTGGCAAAAGGCGTCGGCGCCGATGTCCACGACCAAGCCTTGTCGGCCCAAGCCTTGAATGCGGTGAAAGCGTCGATGGACGGCGTGCTGGTACGCGAGCTGCAAAAACTCAATTCGCAGATGGTGTTGTTGACCATCGCCATTTCCGGCGGCCCGTTCCTGGGTCTGCTGGGTACCGTGGTCGGGGTCATGATCACCTTCGCCGCGATTGCCGCCAGCGGCGAAGTCAACGTCAACGCCATCGCACCGGGTATTGCCGCAGCCTTGGCGGCGACCGTCGCCGGTCTCGGCGTGGCGATTCCGGCGCTGTTTGCCTACAACTACCTGGGTAGCATGATCAAGGCAATCACCGCCGATATGCACGTCTTCGTCGACGAATTCATCGCCAAACTCGCCGAACAACATAGCTGATACCCCATTGGCAGGGTACGCATTGCGTACCTTGCCGACATTTGCCGGTACGCAGAGCGTGCCCTACGCAATCACGAGAATACCCAATGAAAGTTCAAGAAGAAAACGCCGCCTACGACGAAATCAACGTCACGCCGATGCTGGATCTGGCTTACGTGTTATTGGTGGTGTTCATCCTAATGACCACCGCCGCAGTGCAGGGCGTGCAGGTCAATTTGCCCAAGGCCAGCAACACGCCGAGTTTGTCCAAGCCGCAGACCAAGGCCATCACCGTCACTGCCGACGGCACCATTTTTCTGGATACGTTTCCGGTGACGATGGAACAACTCGAATCGACCCTGCTGCAATACAAGGCGGCCAATCCGGAATTGCCGGTGGTGGTCAAGGGCGATGCCACCGTGCAATACCAAAGCGTGGTCGACATTCTGGCCCTGCTGGGCCGATTGGAAATCACCCAGGTCGGTCTGGTGACGCAAAACCTCGTGAAATAAGTTGGCGCCATGTCGAAGAAGAAACATTGGCGGGTTTACATACCTATGGTGTTAGGCGTCTTGATCGCCGCGGTAGCGATTTTTTATATCGTCAAAGTCATCATCGACTTCGCCGGTAACAAACCGGCCAAAAACGAAAAGAAAATCCAGCCGATTACGTTGTTGAAACCGCCGCCGCCACCACCTCCGCCGCCGAAAGTGGAAAAGCCGCCCGAGCCGGAGATCAAAGAAAAAATCAAGGAACCGGAGCCGGAACCCGAGCCGGAACCGGAGCCCGAGCCGGAACAGGCGCCGCCGCGCGATCTAGGCCTGGACGCCGAGGGCGCGGCCGGTTCCGACGGTTTTGGTCTGGCGGCGCGCAAAGGCGGTACCGGCCTGTTCGGCGGCGGCAACGGCAATCCTTACGCCTGGTACGGCGGCCTGATTAAAAACGGCATTGCCAATCTGTTGGGCAACCACGAGGAACTACGGCGCAAGGGCTATACCGCCATCGTCAAGGTCTGGTTGAAGGCCGACGGCGCCGTGGAACGGGTCGAATTGGCCAAGGGCAGCAACGATCCCGAGATCGACGAGCTGTTGAGCCGTTTGCTGAACAAGTTCGACCGGGTCGCGGAACCGCCGCCGCCCGGCATGCAGCAACCGGTCAAATTGAAGATTTCATCGAGAATTTAAAACCATAGGTAGAACATAACAATGGCGAACAAAACACGGCTGATGGCCTTGGCGCTGTCGGGGTTGATCGGCAGCGTGCAGGCCGGCGAAAAGGAAGAATTGCTGAAGCTGCGCAACACCACCACCAATTTGATCAAGCAATTGGTGAAGCAGGGCATTTTGACCGATAAGGCGGCCAACGAGATGATCAAGCAAGCCGAAGTCGAGGCCGGCCAACAGGCTGCTGCCGCCAAAGCCGCCGGCCAGAAAGAGGCCCTGCCGGCCGATGAGGTGCGGGTGGCTTACGTGCCGGATTTCGTCAAAGACGAGATTCGCCAGCAAGTGCGTAGCGAATTGCGCGAGGAAGTGGTCGGCGACGTGATGCAAAAAGCCAAAAACGAGCAATGGGGCTTACCCAATGCCTTGCCGGAATGGACCCGCAAATTCAAATTGTCCGGCGATATCCGCTTGCGTTCGCAGCACGATTACCAGGCGCCGGACAATATCCCCAACTCCTATCTGGATTACCAGGCCATTAACGACGCCCGCGGCGTGACCAATGCCGGCCTGGATGCGTTTTATAACACCACCGAAGACCGCCAGCGTTTCCGGGAACGGGTGCGGATCGGTATCGACGCCAACGTCACCGACAGCCTGAAAGCCGGCATCAGGCTGGCGACCGGTAACCAGCGCGATCCGGTATCGACCAACCAAAATCTGGCCAATTACGGCAACCGTTACGATTTCACGGTCGACCGCGCCTATCTGCAATACGATGCGATCGACGACAACAAATTCAAATGGCTGACGCTGAGCGGCGGCCGGATCAAAAACCCATGGTATACCGGCGGCGGCGAGTTTACCGGCGGTAGCGAGCTGGTCTGGGATACCGATTTGTCGTTCGAGGGTTTTGCGGCGACGCTACGCCACCACTTGGGCGAAACGGACCGCTTGATGGACAACGGCGACCAGAGCCATCAGGCTTATCTGACGGTCGGGGCGTTTCCGTTGCAGGAAAGCAGCTTCAGCAGCGACAAATGGCTGCTGGGCGGCCAGGCCGGCATGGATTGGCTATTCGCCAATCAGGATAATCTGAAGTTGGGCGCAGCCTACTTCGATTACGTCAACCTGCAGGCTAAGCAAAACACCACCGCTTCTGGCACCTGCGACACCAATAACCGGGCCAATACCGCCTCGCGGCCGGAATTCATGCAGGGCGGCAATACCCTGGCGACGATCTGTAAGGAAGGCACCCGGTTGGCGCCCGGCACCTTGCCGGCCATGGTCGGTTTGGCGTCCGATTTCAATATCGTCAACCTGAACGCGTCTTACGACATGGCCTTGTTCGCGCCTTACCACTTGCGCTTCAGCGGCGACTACGCCAGAAACATCGGCTTCGACAAACAGGAAGTCAGTCGCCTATACGGTTCCGCCGTCGACGCCAAGACCACAGCCTGGCAGTTCCGCGCCGATTTCGGCTGGCCCAAGGCGGAAGTGGCCGGCCATTGGAACGTGTTCGCCGCGTACAAATACCTTGGCCGCGACGCGGTGCTGGATGCGTTTACCGATTCCGACTTCCATTTGGGCGGCACCAACTTCAAAGGTTGGTTCATCGGCGGCAACTACGGCTTGATGAAAAACGTCTGGTTGACCGGACGTTGGCTGACCGCCGATATGATCAGCGGCCCGACCTGGGGCGTCGACGTGCTGCAAATGGATATCAACACCCAGTTCTAGGCGAGGAGACGACATGAAACGGCACCACATCGGCGGACGTTTGCCGGCAACTCTGTTACTGGCGCTGGCGGTTTCGGCGGCGGTATCCGCCGCGCCGCGCGAGGCCGGCAAGGACAGCGGCGCGGTCTTGAAGCTGCAAGGCATGGTGAAAAGCCTGACCGCCGAGCGCGACGCGGCCAAGGCCGAAATCGGCAAACTGAGCGAGCAAGTCCAACAGTTGGAGCAACTGAAGAAGGATCATGCCGCCGCCGTCGCTGCCAAGGAACAACTCGGCAGCGAATTGTCGGCCCAGCGCAACGCCGCCGGCGAAGTGCGCGAACGTCTGGAAAAAACCAACGTCCGGCTGCAGGAAGCCTTCGAAAAAAACCGGGAGGCCAACCAGGCCAAAGCCGATTTAGCCGCACAGTTGGCGGCTTTGAAAGGCAAGCAGCAGTCCACCGAGCAACAATTGAACGTCTGCGGCGACCATAACCTGAAACTCTACCAGGCCGGAAAGGAGTTGTTGCAACGCTACCAGAACAAGGGCGCGTTGTCCGGCTTGCTGGAGCAGGAAGCGCTGTTGCAGTTCAATAGCGTGGAAATGGAAAACATCGTCCAGGAATACGAAGACAAATTGCGTGCCGGCAAGCTGGCGGAACAATCCGCCGCCGATACCGGGAATCCCTTCCAATAAGCCTCGCCAGCGCCGGGGGTGCGGCGTCATGTCGCACCTGGTTGCCGGACAAATTACCGAACCCGGTACCAGTTTGGCCGCGCAAATAAGTTAAAATCGGGCCGGCAGCGTTTTTAAAGCAGCTAAGGAATCGCTGATCGAATGTCCGCGTCGCGTGTAACAGTGCGACCGTGTCGATATAAGATCTTGATTTATAAGATCCCGCGCAGGATTGCCGCGGCAGGTCTACAATCGCCAGCTTCGACCGGCGCGTCCGAAACAACCACACGCAAGAATCATCGAGATACTCATGACAACACATAAATTTTTGAAAAATCTGGGCATTGTTGTTTTGACGACCGGATTGGTGGCCTGTAACGGCGCCGAGGATCGGAAAGCGAAATACATGGAAGAGGGTAAACAGTTGTTTCAAGCGGGCGATTACGAGAAAGCCCAATTGGCCTTTAAAAACGTGCTGCAAATCGATCCGAAAGACGCCGAAAGCCGCTTCCAAATGGCCGAAGCGCTGAGCAAACAAGGCAAAATCGAAGCGGCGTTCAAGGAATACAGTTCCGTGGTGGCCGGCAACGAAAATCACGTGATGGCGCGGGTGCGGGTCGGCCAATTGCTGTTGCTGAACCGGATGGTCGACGACGCCGAGAAAATGGCCGGCGAAGCGCTGGCCAAAGAACCCAATAACGTCGAAGCCCTGGTTTTGCTGGCCGGCGTGCAATCGGCCAAGAACAATAACGACGGCGCCATCGCTTCGGTCGAGCGGGCCTTGAAACAAAGCCCCGACGACGTGCCGGCCACGCTGATGATGGCTTCGATTCAAACAAGGCTGGACAAAGCCGACCAGGCCATCGCCATGTTGAAAGAGGCGATTGCGAAAAAAGCCGATAACGTGCCGCTGCGCAGCATGCTGGCCGGCTTGTACGCCAAAACCAAAAATGCGGCCGAAGCCGAAAACACGCTGGCCGAGATCGTCAAGATCGAACCGCAGCAACTACAGCATTACCGCAGCCTGGCGCTGTTCCAAGTCAGCACCCAGCAAGTCGACAAGGCCGAAGCTACCTTGCGCGATGCCGTGGCGAAAATGCCGGACAACGACACCGCCAAAACTTATCTGATCGATTTTCTGCTGGAAAAACGCAGTCCGGAAGTGGCGATTGCCGAATTGTTGCCGATGATCGAGCAAAAGCCGGATGCCTACGAATTGAAATTTAAATTGGCCAATATCCATCTGGCCAAAAAAGAATTCGACAAGACCGAAGCGACTTTGAAAGAAATTGTCGACCGCGACAAGCTGGGGCCCAGTGCGATTACCGCGCGCAATAAACTGGCCGCCTTGTATGCGTTGACCAAACGCGGCGACGAAGCCAAAGGCCTGATCAAGGAAGTGTTGGAGAACAACCCGCGCGATGCCGAAGCGTTGACGATGCGCGGCCAATTCGCATTGGCGGAAAACCGGATACCGGACGCGATTGCCGATTTCCGTGCCGTGCTGGTCGACCAGCCCAACAACACCGGCGTGTTGAAAATGCTGTCGGCGGCGCATCTGCGTAATAACGAAGACGAACTGGCGCGCGAGAACATGGAAAAAGTCGTGTCGCTGACGCCGGCCGACGAAACCGCGCAATTGGATTTGGTCGGCCTGTTTCTGAAAGGCAACAAGCCGGACCAAGCCAAACAGCAATTGGAAACCTTGCTGAAAGCCAATCCGAAAAGCCTGAAAGGCCTGGAAGCCTTGTTCAAGCTGGAAGTGACGCAAAAGCATTGGGACAAGGCCCAAGCCGCAGCCAAGCAAGTCCAGGAACTGAACGACAAGGACGCCACCGGCTTTTACATGTCGGGTTTGGCCTATCAGGCGGAAAACAAGCTGGCGGAAAGCGTCGACGCTTTTCAAAAGGCGTTGGAGCGTAAACCGGATGCGGTGGAGCCTTTGACCGAGATGGTGAAAAGCTATCTGGTGCTGAAGCAATCCGACAAGGCCCTGGCCAAATTGCAACAGGTGGTCAAACAACAGCCGGACCATTTCGTGGCCTACAACCTGATCGGCGGCGCTTACCTGAACGAGCAGAAGTTCGCCGAAGCCAAAACCGCTTACCAAAAGGCGCAGTCGATCAAACCCGACTGGTACAGCCCTTACCGCAATCTGGCCCTGATCGAACTGGCGCAAAAGAACAAAGCCGGAGCGATCGATATCTATAAAAAAGGTATCGAGAAAACCGGTGGCGCAATGGAATTGGTCGACGATTTGGCCCGGTTGTACCATCGCGAAGGCCAGAACCAGGAAGTGCTGGCCCTGTACGAAACGTCGTATAAGCAGCATCCGGATTCGGCCGTGGCGGTTAACAATCTGGCCAGCTATTTGTCCGATTTTGCGGCGACGCCGGAAAATCTGGAACGGGCGGCGAAATTGGCCGAACCGCTGCTGAAAACCAATAACCCGAACATGCTGGATACCGTGGCCTGGATTGCTTACAAGCAGGGCAATTTCGATAAGGCCAAGGAAATCATGGCCAAATCCATCGAGCGCGACGCGCAGTCGCCGATCGCCAATTACCACATGGGTATGATCTATTACAAAATGAACGACCCGGTCAAAGCCCGTGAGCATCTGCAAAAAGCGGTGGACAAGAAAGTCGAGTTCGACGGCTTGGCCGAAGCCAAGGAAGTGCTCGGCAAGTTATAACCAATCCGCTTGCCGCACCCCGAAAACGCTGTCCCGCAAGGGCCGGCGTTTTTTTTGTCCGCTGAATAATGGCTGTTACAGTAGGTTAGGGAACCAGCGCCAAGTAATGCTGTGCGGCGAGCGGTCAGGCGAGGTGCCGCGTCAAGATAGCGCAAAACCTGTTGACGGCGTGTTGCGGCACTGGTTGATTCGAAACAGATAAGCTGGCAGCGCTGCCAAGGCTTAGCCCAAATGGGCCGGGGGGAAACAAAAGATTCCCGCAAATGCGGGAATCGGTATGCGTGTCAAAAAACGCCCGGCCGGTTTAATCGTCGGCGTTGCGTTTGGATTTATGGCCCGGTTTGGCTTTAACCGGATATAGCGACAACAACGGCCGGTACAGCTTGTTTTTTTGCAGCTTGGTTTCGGTCGGTAAGCCTTGATAGAACGCCCAACCGTCGCGGTCGTCGCCGTTGACCACGCCGTCGTTATTCAAATCCAGCGCAACCAACGGTTGGGTCGGCGTAGCGCCGGTGTAAGCGTATTTCGGCTGGCCGTTATAACCTTCCCAGATGTTTCGAACATTGGTGTAGTTGCCGTATTTGGCCAATGCGTTCGCCGCTTGCACGCTGCGGTGGCCGGTCGCGCACAGGATGTACAGCGGTTGGTCCTTGTCCGGGAAAAGCGACTCGACATAGTCGACGAAGTTTTGAATCGGCAATGTGCCGTCCTTGGCGGACTGGTCGAGCAGAAAACCCACCTCCGGATCGACCGAAATATCGTAGCCGATGTAATCGGTTTGATCGTTGGCTTCGCTTGGGCTGCCGGTTACGTGCGGAAACGGGATGCTGTAAGCGCCTACCGGGTGGCCGGCGACGTATTCCTCGATCCGGCGCACGTCCAGTATTACCGGTTTTTTGCGGCCGTGCTCGTCGTCGTCATGGTCCCCGGCTTCTTGCTCGTTCCGGCGGTCCTGGCTGACATCCAGCCAGGCGCGGGCCGAACTGATCTCCGAATGGTAAAGCACCGGGTAGCCGTAACGGTTGCCGGTATTTTCCGCGGCTGCCGCAGCCGCGTAGCAGGTACCCAGTGCCGACAGGATTGCGATGGTTAAGCTGTGTTTCATGATGGATTTTCCTTTTCGTTGAAATTTTAGCGTTGGGTGTTGTTTAGTCCCGCCACTGAATTTGCAATACCAGTGCCAATCTCGGCGCCGATTTCGGGATAGGCAGAAAAATTGCTTGGCTATAAAGGTATAGCCTGCACCAAGGCCGGGTTTAATCCGACCCCGGCGGGAAAAATGCGCTTTGTCAATCGGTACCGGGCTTGGTCGATTGCTGGTTTCTCAGCAGATCGGCAACATTTGCTGTTGAACATTCAGCAGGCGCGGGGCAGGCTCGATGCGGCGGCGAATGTTGCCGTTATCAGGTCCGGCCTCAAAATCTGGGGTTTGTTTGAAAGCGTAAGGCCATTGTACTTAGGTACAGGTGTTTGGTTTTATTACTGAATTGTTTCAAACCTGCCGGCCGGCGATTTTGGCCTTGCCGCCTAAATTCCCTATTAATCCCGCATATTTTTTATTTGCCCGATTGCTGATTTATCAGCAGCCGATCAGCAGCGCTTGCTGAAATATCAGCAGCTTTCCATCTTTGCTATTTCCGAAAACTGTTAAGTATCACGCATTTACCGTGTTGGCACGCTTACTGCAGGATCAGGTTGGCGAGAAATCGCGCTTTCTAAATCTTCAGCTTTACGGTTTTTGCCAATGACTGGCGGGCCTGTTTCTAATCTGACTTGAGGTAATCACATGAAGACAACGTACAAACTTGCGGCGGCGATATCGTTCGCGCTGTTTGCCGGTAACGCGGCGGCGGCGATCGACACCGGCTTCGGTTTTGCAACCGGCGACGCCAAACCAGGTTCCTTGGTGTTCAGCGCGGTGGACGATGCCACCAAACAAACCTTTATTTTGAACCTGGGCTTGGCGACCACGAGCGGTGTGAGTGGCCTGAATTACGCCGACTTTGCCGGCAACAAGCCGGGGGCAGCCGGTTTTTCCACGGTGCTGAGCGATGCGTTGACGGCTAACGGCGGCAAGCTGGTTTGGAATCTGAGCAGCTACAGCCAATTCGGCAGCTTCATCAGCAATGTAGCCAATTTGCGTTGGTCGGTGTTGGGCGGTTACGAGAAGGACAACGTTGCCGGTTCCAACTACGACAAATTGGGAGTCGAGCCAGGCTTCGATGGTTTGTATACAGACTCCTACAACACGCAATGGGGGGCTTTGGTTACCGCGCCTGGCGTTGGCTCGTTGGATCCGAACAAGATTGCCGCGCTGGAGAGCAATCCAAGTAGTTCAGGCACGACCGGCGCCTATCTGGCCGCAGTAAACGCCAAGATCGCCGCAGAAGGCGAAGACGCCGACGTGGCATCACTGGACCCTGTCAACGGAGTTGCGTTCTACGACACCAAAGTTATCGGTTGGGATGGCGAATTACTACCTGGCGTGCCGACCAAGGCCGGCGCCGGCGAGTACGACTTCATCTGGGCCACCAATCCGTTCGCCGACGGTAAAAACCAGTTCACCTCGTTGGGTAAATTCGTGCTGGGCACCGACAACACTTTGACCTTCAGTACGCAAGTTGCCGCGGTACCGGTGCCGGGCGCGGTCTGGTTGTTCGGTTCGGCGCTGGCCGGCCTGTTGGGCGTAACTCGCCGTAAAGCCGGCGGATTGGCGGTTTAAGCGTTTGGGCGGCAAGCCCGGTCTTGCCGCCTGACAAGGACATCAAATTTTTGAGGATTAAGTAATGACACAAGCACACACCATAAAAACGCTGGCTGCGGCCGTTTCGTTATTGGCAGTAGCGCAAAGCGCAAACGCGCTGACGCCGTGGGATAACGGTCCGGCCGAGGTCAAAATTTTTACTTCCGGCGGCGCCGCGCAAGACCGCGCCATCGAAGAAGCCATCAAATTCGGCTTGGCGGCGCCGGGCACTTTGGACGTGTTCCAGGACTTGCAAGGCACTAACAAAGGCCGCCGCTTCCAGGGCTTTTATTTTACCGGTGCCGCCAGTCTGCCGGCCGGTCTGGCCGGTAAACGGATTTACGTCGAAAAACGTTCGTTGGGCGCGGCCGGTTACGGCGTAGTGCCATTGGCCGGTAATATCGGTTTGGACCATCTGGATATTTTTCTGCCCAACAAAGGCGACGGCACCTTCGGTTCCAGCCAGTTGGGTGCCTGGCAGGCCGACGGCGCCAAATTCTGGAAAGCCGAGATCACCAACACCGGCGGCAGCTCCGGCCAATCCGCCTGGAACAACTATCTGGTGCAAAACACATTGTCCGACGGCGGCTTTACCGGCGTCGATGCGCCGGCCTTGTTGGCGCCCGGTACCGACAATTATCCGGAACTGGTCAAAGAGCCCAGCACCAACGCCAATACCGCCGGCTGGAACACCAGTCTGACGCCGGCGGCGTTGACTGCCAACAATATCGCCCGGGTCCCGACCGGCGGTCTGGTTTACGGCATCGGCGTACCGCTGGACTTTTATAAGGTGTTGCAAGTCGCGCAATACAAGAGCGGCCAATTGCCGGCCGATACTCTGGCCAATATCGGTAAATACGACGACGAAAGCTACATCCCGTCCCTGAGCCGGGATTTTCTGGCCAGCCTGCTGGCCGGCAGTGTCAAAAACTGGAGCGATGTCAAAATTGTCGACCGTAGCGTGGCCGGCCAACCGGTATTGCCTTTGACCGACGCTTCTATCGTTGGAGCGGCCGGCGTTGCATTACCGCAGTCTACCAAGGTCGCGATCGGCCGGCGTAATCAAGGTGCGGCGATTTCAGCAGTGTCCTATGCCAAAATCCTGGGCTATCCCTACGTTCAAGGTGCTACTAAGCCTAAATCCGCGACCTTGAATACCGCGGCAATCGATAACGGTGCGACCGCGCCGATTGCGAAAAATCCGGGCGGCGCCAACGCCACCGATGCCTTGTTGGTCGATTGGCAAAACGGCACCAACACCAGCGGCTTCAATCCGGCTTTGAAAAAATTCTGGGGCTTTGCCGTTCACGGCGGCGACCGCAACGCCAACGTCAGCCAGCCTTGGCGTTACGTCAAAATCGACGGCGCGGCGCCGACTATCGCCAACGTGGCTAACGGTAGTTACCCGTTATGGGCGGAAGGCGAAGTCTTGATTCGGCCGGCCAGCGCAATCGGTGCCGATAAAGTCGCCGCGCTGGAAGCCTTTGCCAGCGCCTTGGCTAACGTCTCGGTATTGAAAACCGTCAACACCAACGCCGTGCTGCCGTTCGGCCAATCCGGCGTATTCGCCACCACCAAAACCGATAGCACCGCGTCGGTATCGGTGCCGTTCGATCCGGAAAATCCGGTCGTACCTTTGTCTCACTTGTCAGCCGGAGGTTATACCAGCCTGGGCGTGGCGCCGGTGGCGTTCAACAACGGCGTTGCCAACCCGGATTTCGGCGGTACCACCAACACCGTCATCGAGCTGAAGTAAGCGGCAAGCTTAACTTATGGAGCAATAACGGCCAGGGACGGCCGACCAGCCAAGGACGATTAGGGCGAGCAGGAGCCGCCCGAAACGGATTTTTTCAGGAACGGCCGCAAGGAAACCGGGAGGGCCGACAGGATAGGGACAGCTTATTGGGCTGCGTCGGCTTCGGCTTTTACAAGTTGCAGGCGGCGCGGCTTAATTTTTGCCGGCCACCGCCGGTTGTTCCGCCGCCGGTATCGGCTCGTGCCAGGCGGACGGCGCAAGGCCAGGGAGTCCGCACAAATCGCTTATTCGCCCGAGCGCATTGTTCCGCTAGCGGATAAACGATTTTTGTGGTTTCCCGAGTTCGAATGCGGTCCGGATTTACCGGGCCGCCAGCCATTTCAGAATCCGATTAGTTATGAAACATCAGCCCTTGTTGAGTTCCGACGTTCCCTTCAGCCATCCCAAACCCTTAGCCGCGGCGATACGCAGCCTGATCGCCGGCGGTTTGGTGTTCGGAGCCGGAGCGGCGCCGGCCGTAGCCGACTCGCCGCTGCCGGAAGCGTTGAATCCGGCCGCTTTGGCAACCAGCGGCCAGGCCACCGCCTCGGTGGTCGGCACGGCAATGACGATCAACCAGGCTACCAACAAGGCCGTGCTGGATTGGAAATCGTTCAACATAGATAAAGGTTACAGCGTCGAATTCAAACAACCCAGTTCCACCTCGATTGCGCTGAACAACATCCACCAACAGGACGCCAGTAAAATTTTCGGCTCGTTGACCGCGAACGGCCAAGTCTATCTGATTAACCAAAACGGATTTTTGTTCGGCAAGGATGCCCAAGTCAACGTCAATGCGTTGGTGGCTAGCACCTTGAACATCAGTCAGGCCGATTTCGAAAACGGCATCACCAAGGTATTCGATTTAAACAAGAACACCAATAACTTCGCCAACAGCGCGGCGGCTTTGAAGGGCAACGGCGAATTGTTTTTGAAGAACGCCAACGGCGAGTATGTCAAAGATGCGGCCGGCAATAAGGTCAAAATCGAGATTTTCGTGCAACAGGGCGCCAGCATCAAAACCCATGGCGAAGGCGGCCGGGTGATACTGGCCGCACCCAGCATCACCAATGCCGGTACCATCGAAACGCCGGACGGCCAGACCGTGCTCGCCGCTGCGACCGATAAGGTTTACCTGCAGGAAGCCAGCGACGATCCGAACGTGCGTGGCCTGTTGGTGGAAGTCGGTACCGGCGGCGACGTCAACAACGTCGGCAAAATCATCGCCGAACGCGGCAATGCCAGCCTGATCGGTTTTGCCGTCAACCAAAAAGGCATTGCCTCGGCCACCACGTCGGTAAAATTGAATGGCTCGGTACGGCTGTTGGCGCGGGAAGGTATCCAAACCCCAAGTTCGGTCGGCGGCAAATTGCTGGGCAAATCGACCAAGCGCAACAGCGTATTGCCCGGCCAGGAACAGTTGGGCACCAGCGCTACCGTCGATCTGGCGGAAAACAGCCGGACCAGCGTCGATCTCGACGCCGACAAAACCCTGACCGCCATCGACGCCCAAGCACAGACGCCGTCTTACGTCCAGGTCAGCGCCCACAAAGTCTATATGCGCAATGGTTCGCTGATCGAGGCCAAATCCGGCAACGTCGAGCTACAGGCGCTGGATAACTTGTCGAATCCGGCGGAGAAGGGCAACGCCAGAATTTTTCTGGATAGCGGCGCCAAGATCGACGTATCCGGCGTCAAGAACGTGGTGCAGTCGGCCGACAGCAATGTGGTCGAAGTGGAATTGCGCAAAAACGAATTGCGCGATGCGCCGCTGCAACGCGACGGCGTGTTGTACGGCAAAAAAGTCAAAGTCGACATCCGCGACGCGAATCTGGTTTACGATGCGGACGGCAAATTGGTCAGCGCTGCAATTCCAGTGGCCGATATCAAAGGCGCGGTCGATCGGGTGGCGAAGAATATAGACCAGCGCAGCACCGCCGGCGGCAGCATCGACTTGAAATCCAGCGGCGACGTGGTTACCAAAGCCGGCAGCAGCTTGGACGTATCCGGCGGCTCGGTAGCCTACCAAGGCGGCAATATCGTCACCACGAATCTGGCAACCGGCAATCGGATAATCAATATCGCCGATGCCGACCCGGATTTGGCCTACGACAATCTGTTCAATTACCAGCATTACAGCCCGGGCTACGTCGAAGGCAAAGCCGGCGGCGATTTACAGATTAGCGCGTACGAAGCCTTACTGGAAGGCAATCTGCAAGGCAGCACCGTGACCGGCGCCTTGCAGCGCCGTCCCGAACAATGGGCGGCCGGCGCCAGTTTGCTGATCGATTTGATCAACGGCAACGATTTCAGCAGACAGAACGTGACCTTCGACAGCCGGGCCGTGGTGCAGTCGTTGGGGCCGACCGACCCGATTCCGCGCCGCAGCAGCGGCAATCCGGCGCCGGTGGCGTTGAATATCAATCCCGATACCTTGCGTAACGCCGGCTTTCGTAATCTGACCGTGCGCGCCAACGGCGACCTGCTGCTGGCCGACGCCAACCGCATCGATTTGCCGGCAGCCGGCAACCTGAATCTGACCGCGCGAAATTTTGAGCTGCGCGGCAGCATCGTCGCGCCGTCCGGCAGCGTCAATTTGCAGCCGGTGGTGATGGGCCAGGTCATGCAACCGTCGTCGATTACTTTTGCTGCCGGCGCTTTGATCGATGTCAGCGGTTTGTGGATTAACGACGCCTTGGATATGCAACAAGGCCGGGGGTTAAGCCCGATTGCCATCGATGCCGGCAGCGTCAGTTTGCGTAGCGAGCAGCGCGATTTGATCTTGGAAGCCGGCAGCCGCATCGTCGCCGACGGCGGCGCCTGGCGCAAGGCCAATAGCCATGTCCAAGCCGGCCAAGCCGGCAGCATCGATTTGCGGGCGCAAACCCATTTGGCCGGCGTGACGCCGGCCAGTCTGGTCCTGAACGGTTCGTTGCAAGCCTGGGGTTTGGCGCAGGGCGGTAAACTGCACCTGGAAAGCAACGAAGTCGTGATCGGTTCCGCCAGCGACCTGCCGCCACGCGCCGGCACGGCAAAACCTCTGCTGCTGGCGCCGGGCTTTTTTCAGCAGGGCGGCTTTGCCGATTTCGACATCGTGGCCAACCGCTACGGTCTAAAGGTGGCCGATCACGTGCAGATCGATTTGCAGCCGCGCAATCGGCAACTGCTGGCCGCGTCCGGGGCCGCTGCGTCGGGCAGCAAGTTGGTGGATGTCAGCCGCGAATTCAGTCTGCCCGAATACTTGCGCTAGCCGGTCAGTCTTAACCTGTCCTACGCCGAAATCGCCGAGCACAGCCCCGACGAACATCTGAGCATCGGCTCCGGCGCCGCGATTCGCACCGGCATAGGCGGTTCGGTGACCTTAAACTCCTCGACCTCGATTTTCCTGAACGGCACGATAGATACGCCGGCCGGCCGGATTGCGCTGAATATCGTCAATCCGCCGTTAATCACCGGCTTCAACGACGCGCAAGGTATCTGGTTGGGTAGCGAAAGCCGCTTGAGCGCCAGCGGCGCTTATCTGCGCCAACCCAGCGCCGCCGGCCTGCTGGCCGGCCAGGTGCTGGCCGGCGGCAGCGTCGCGTTGGCTGCCAACCGCGGTTATATCGTCGGCAAAGCCGGCTCGCAGATCGATGTCTCCGGTAGCTCGGCGTTGCTGGATATTGCGCAACTGCGCAACGGCCGCCTGACTTACGCCAGGCAGTCTATTGCCTCGGCCGGCGGTAGCATTGAGTTGATTGCCGGCGAGGGTATTCTGGCCGACACCGCGCTGCATGCCGCCAGCGGCGGCGCGGGTGCGGCCGGCGGCAGCCTGACGGTCGCGCTGGATCGCGGTTTGCGCGGCAAGCCGGAAATTCCGATCTCCGGCAGCCTATTCCCGGACGACAGAAAGCCGAATCAGCCTTATCGGATTGAAATCTCCGCGGCCGACACCGCCAACGTTCCGGCGGGTTTGGCGACCGGCAGCGCTATCGATCCGGCGCTATACGGCGGCCGAGCCTTATTGAACAGCCGGCTGATCAACGCCGCCGGTTTCGATTCGTTGGCGTTCGAAACCGACACTACGCGAGTCGGCGGCCAATTGAATAGCGGCGTTCTGTTCAAGGGCAACGTCGAATTGCACAGCGGCCGCCAAATCGTATTCGATACCCCCAGCCTGCAAAGCGACGGCGGCACGGTGCAACTCAATAGCGCCTACCTGGCGCTGGGTTCATCGCAAAGCCGGGTTGGCGACAGTCTGGCCGCTGCCGCCAGCGGCGGCAGCGGCCAATTTAGCGCTAATGCCAACGCGGTCGAATTGGTCGGCGGCTTAGCCTTTAACGGCTTCGATACGATACGCGTCAACAGCAGCGGCGATATGCGCCTGCGCGGTTTGCTCGGCTCAACCCAAAAAGATTATGTCGGCCGCTTGAACGTGGCCGGCGATTTGACCTTGCAGGCCAATCAACTGTATCCGGGCACGCTGACCGATTACCTGATCGACGCCGGCAGCCGTTCCGTCACGTTCTTGAATAGTGCGGGCCAGCATACGCCGGTGTATTCGGCCGGCGGCAGCCTGACCGTCAATGCCGCCAATATTTACCAGCGCGGCACGCTGAAAGCGCCGTTCGGCAGTTTGAACTTGAATGCGGCCAATACCCTGCAGTTGGCAGCCGGCAGCGTGACATCGGTGTCGGCGGACGGCTTGCTGGTGCCTTTCGGCCGCGGTTCCGGCGGCACCGATTGGCTGTATCCGCTGGATGCCGGCCAAACCGCCAATATCGTGGTTACGGCGCCGCCGGAGAAAAGTCTGCACTTGAACGGCCAAGATGTCGACTTGCAACAGGGGGCGCTGATCGACCTGTCCGGCGGCGGCGATCTCTATGCCTACGAATTCATCCCCGGCCCGGGCGGCAGCAGCGACGCTTTGGCGGCCGGCAACGGCAGCTTTGCGGTACTGCCCGGTTTCAATTCCAGCTTGACGCCTTACGATCCGTTGGAATCGCCCGGCGCCGGCTTGCGCAACGGCGATAGCGTTTATCTGGCGGCCGGCAGCGGTCTGGCCGAGGGCTGGTATACCTTGTTGCCGGCGCGTTACGCTTTGTTGCCGGGGGCTTATTTGGTGACGGCGGTGGCCGGCAGCCAGGATGCAGTGGTCAATACCACCAATAACGCCGGCAGTCCGGTCGTGGTCGGCCGCTACGGCGTTGCCGGCACCGCGATTGCCGACCAGCGCAGTAGCAGCTTTGTGGTCGAACCCGGCGCCATCGCCCGCACCCGTTCGCAATACATAGACTTTTACGCTAACAGCTTCTTTGCCGACAAAGCCGAGGCGGCCGGCGAAGCGGCGCCGCAATTGCCGCGCGATGCCGGCAGTCTGGTATTGTCGGCGCAGCGCAGCCTGAAATTGGCGGCGGATTTGGCGGCGCAACCGGCCTTGCGCGGTGCCGGCGGCCAAGTCGATATCACCGGCAACCGGCTGGCTGTGGTCGGCAACAGTGCCGATCTGGCCGGACTGGAGAGCGGAACGGTGGGCTTGGTGGCCGCCGATTTGAACAAATTCAACGCGCCCAGCCTGTTGTTGGGCGGCCAGCGCAGCAAGGAGGCCAAAGGCCAGCGCTTGACCGTCTCCACCAATAAACTGACGGTGGCCGGCAATGCGGTGTTGCAGGGCCAGGAGATTTTGTTGGCCGCCACCGATTTGGTTCAGGTTGCGGCCGGCGCGCAATTGATCGGTGCCGGCTCGGCCGGGCTGTCCGGCGGCAACTTGTTGGTCTCCAACGCGGCCGGCGGCAGCGACGGCGCTCTGCTGCGGGTCACGGCCGGCGGGCAGGCCGAAGTCAGCCGCGATCAAACCGTCAGCGGCAACCGCGGCGAGTTGGTCGTGGCTGCCGGCGCATTGATTAAAACAGCCGGTTCGGCGCTGCTGGATGCGACCAAAAACACCGTGTTCGACGGCAGCATCGATATGGCGGGCGCCGCGTTGGCCCTGAACGCCGGCCGCATCAGCATCGGCGCGGCACCGGCCAATACGCCCGGCCTGGTGCTGGCAAACACGGACTTCGACTTGAAAGAGTTGCGGCTGAACAGCCGCGGCGATTTCGATATCTACGGCGGCGTCAATTTGAATGTCGACAACTTGCTGATTTCGGCGGCGGCGATCAACGGCTTTGCCAATCAGGGCGCGGCGGCGAATATCAATGCCGATTCGATAGCTCTATTCAACCAGGGCGCCGCCAGCAACCGTAGCGGAACCGGTAGCGGCACCTTGAATTTGAACGCGGACGACATCCGTCTCGGCGCCGGCAGTTACGGCATCAGCGGCTTCGGCAACGTCAATTTCAAAGCCAACGCCGGCATCGGCGGCATCGGTCGCATCGTCGATCCGGCAACCGGTAACAGCCGGTTTGCCGATCCCGGCAAATTGAAGGTGGCCGGCAATCTGACGCTGGACGCGGCCTATATCGGCGGCGATAACGGCGCGACGACCAGTATCGACGCCGCCGGTTACCGGGTCGATCTGCTGGCCGGCAGTGCGTTGCCTGCCGATTTGGCGCCGGGTTTGGGCGTGCAATGGTCCATCGCCGGCAACAGCATCCAAGGTAGCGGCCGGTTTTTGCTGCCGTCCGGTAGCTTGAGCCTGCACGCGCTGAACGGTCCGGTCAGTCTGGAAAGCGGTAGCGTCGTCGATTTGTCCGGCCGGGCTCTGGCCTTCGCCGATACCGTGAAATACTCCGCCGGCGGCAATTTGGCCCTGCAGGCCGGCAACGGCGACGTGGCGCTGAAATCCGGCGCGCAAATCAATCTAGGCGGCGGCCAACGGACACTGAACGGCGCGACTTACCAGGCCGCCGACGCCGGCCAAATGCGGGTCAGCGCCGTTCAAGGCAAATTCGACTGGCAAGGCGCTATCGACGGCAAAGCCGCTCTGCACACCGATGCTAATTTCAAGCAGGCCAGCTTGGCGTTGGATGTTAAAGATCTGGGCGATATTTCCACGTTGAGCGCAAAACTGGCTCAAGCCGGCTTCGCCGAACAGGTATCTTTGAAACAACGCCACGGTGATATCGCGCTGAATGCCGGCACTACGTTGAGCGCTCGCCAATTAGTATTAGAGGCCGATCAGGGCGCGGTGACGATTGCGGGTACCTTGAACGCTTCTGCTGCCAAGGCCGGCAGCATCGACGTTTACGGCCGCAACGGCATTAGTTTGGCCGCAACCGGCCGCATCCTGGCCCAGGCCACCGCTAACGGCCAGAACGGCGGCCAGGTCACGCTGGACACGCTGCACCGCGACGATAGCGGTAGCGGTTTGCTGGACTTGGCGGCGGCCGCGGGAATCATAGACGTATCGGGCGCTGCCGGCGGCAACGGCGGTGCGTTGCATCTGCGTACCGGACGCAACGGCAATCAAGTCAACATTTCGCCGATCGATGCCACGATTACCGGTGCCGATCCGCAGCGCAGCGCGGTCGAAGCGGTAAGGGTTTACACCGGCGTATCGACCGTTACCAGCGATCTTATCGCTACCTGGCGCGACCAAACCGCCCAGTTCATGCAAAACCGGCCGGCATTGAGCGGTCTGTCTGCCGCCGATTTGGCGTTACTGCCCGGTATCGAAGTCCGCAGCAGCGGCAATCTGACTTTGGCCGATAATTGGGATTTCATGGCCGGCCAGTGGGCCGACAACGGGATCGACTGGCAGTCGGACTGGCGTTACGGCGACGGCCAATTGCCCGGCTTCCTGACCCTGCGCGCCGCCGGCCAGTTGAGCGTTAACGCGTCGTTGAGCGACGCTTTTGCCAATACCTCGCTGCCCGGCCAGGAACAACAGGATCTGGAAGCGGCCTTGGGCAGTAAACTGCTAACCAAGGACTTGTTGCAACCCGGTTTATCCTGGAGTTACAAGCTGATTGCCGGCCAGGACGTGAATCTGGCGGCCACCCATGGCGGCGAGCAGGTCAAAGTCAGAACCGGGACCGGATCGATAGACATCGACGCCGGCGGCAGTATCCGCTTCCTGCCGAAAAGCGGCAATAACCAGGCCGCCGCCGCGGTGTACACGATGGGCACCAGCGCACTGTACAGCCGCAGCCAGTTGTTAAACGGCGAGATTCCGGGCATCCCGGCGCAAAATGCCGGCGAGAGCGTGCAAAATTACTTGGTCCGGTTGAGCCAGGAGCAACTGAATCGGGTATTGCGTTACGGTTTGCTGGATCAGGACAGCATCGTGCAGGGCATTGCCCTGTATGCCGAGTTTCCGACTCGCGGCGGCAACATCGGTTTGCGCGCCGGCGGCGATATCAGCGGCATCCAAACCGGGCAAAGTATCGGCGATTGGCTGGTGCGCGACGGCCAATGGCAGGCCGGCAGCGATACCAACCAGGCCACTGCCTGGGGTATCAATATCAGCGGCAACCGCGATTTCGAGCAACTGGAATCCGATGCCGACGGCAATATGCTGTTTGCCGGCGCCAACCGCTATTTCAACCAGAACGTCGGCGCCCTGGGCGGCGGTAACGTCGATGTCTTCGCCGGCGGCAATATCAGCAATTTGTCGGTAATGATTCCGACCACCGGCAAACCGCTGGGCACGATAGACGCAAACGGCCGCTGGTTGCAGACCGGCACCTACATTAACGGCGGCGGCGACCTTAGCGTGGTTGCCGGAAACGATATCGTCGCCGGCGAGTTTTACACCGGGCGCGGCAGCGCCGAACTGATCGCCGGCGGCAGTATCGCCAAAGGTGCGGTGCCGGGATCGGCGCAAACAGTCGGCGTGATGCTGGATGTCGGCGATGCCGAGTTCCAGGTCAGGGCGCGGCGCGATATCGAATTGGCCGCCGCGTTGAGCCCGACCGCGCTGAAACAAAAAATTCCGAGTTTTCCCGGCGACGGCGTCGATAGCCGGTTTTTCAGCTATACCGCCAACAGTGCCGTCAACCTGACCTCGACCGCCGGCAATCTGGTATTCGAAAACGACTACGATACGGTCAAAGCCGTGAAGAAACTGGCGTCGAACGACGGCAGCGGATTCGAGTATTTCGTTTATCCGGCCACGTTGCGCGCCGCGGCATTGAGCGGCGATATCAGGATCAACGGCTCGATGACGCTGTATCCGGATGCGGCCGGCGATCTGGAACTGCTAGCCAACGGCAACATCGGCTCGGATACGCCGGTGGCCTTGGCGAAGAAGATCAGCGTCAACATGTCCGATACCGATCCGGCTTTGTTGCCCGGCATTGCCAATCCGGCGCGCAATTTGGACGGCGATTACGTGTCCGGCAACATTCAGGCCCAGCAATTATTGGATGCCAATTCGCCGAAGCCGGCGACGATACATGCCGTGGTTCCGGTGCATTTGCACGACCAAACTCGGCCGTTGATCGTGGCTAAAACCGGCAGCATCGGCTTTGCCGCCGGGCTGGAAGCGACGTTCCATATGCCGCAGGCCGCCAGTTTTATCGCCGGCCGCGATATCAACAACCTGTCGGTCAACGGCCAGAATTTATCGAGCAGCGATGCCACGTTGATCATGGCCGGCGGCAACATCAATTTCGATACCGTCACCGACAGCGACGGCAACGTGGTGTTTACCCGCAACAATCCGCAATTCTTCCGCCTGGGCGGCCCCGGCCATTTGCAAGTGATCGCCGGCGGCGACGTGGTGTTGGGCAGTTCCGGCGGGATTCAGACCGTCGGCAATTTGTTGAATTCGGGATTGGGCAACATCGGCGCCAGCATCGATTTGTTGGCCGGTACCGCCGGCGGTATCGACCTGGCCGGATTTATCGATAAATACCGCTCGGCCTATCCCACATGGTTAAACGGTCTGGAAAGCCAGGCATTATCGGAGCAGCAGCGTTATCTCGGTAACGTGCTGGCGGTATTGTTTGCCGAAATCGACCAATCGGCCAAAGCCGCGGCCGCGGCAGGGGAGGGCCAACGCGCCGTACAGTATAAGCGCGGTTTCGATGCGATTCAGGCCTTGTTCCCGAACGCCGAATATAGCGGCGATGTCAGTCTGGTGTTCAGCGCCGTGAAAACCCTGGCCGGCGGCACCATCAACATCGCGGTGCCGGGCGGCAAGCTCGACGTCGGCCTGACCGGCAAAAAAGCCGCCGACGAATTGGGTATCGTCGTGCAGCAGGCCGGCAATCTGAACATATTCACCCGCGACAACGTTAACGTGAACCAATCTCGCGTGTTCACCCTGGGCGGCGGCAATATCGTGGCCTGGTCTTCCAAAGGCGACATCGACGCCGGCAAGGGCGCGAAGTCGGCCTTGTCGGCGCCTAAGCCGATCACTACGGTCGATGCCAACGGCAATATCGTCACCGTGTTCCCGCCGATTATTTCCGGTAGCGGGATTCAAGCCATCGGCGGCGGCAACGTCACGCTGGCGGCGCCGCAAGGCGTGGTCGACGCCGGCGAGGCCGGCATCAGCGGCGGCGACATTACCATCGCCGCCACCGCGGTAATCGGCGCTTCCAACATTCAGGCCAGCGGCACTTCGACCGGCGTACCCACCGCGGTAGCGGCCCCGGTGGTGCCGACCGGGGCCGATAGCGCCGCCACCGGTGCCGCCAAGTCGGCAGGCGATGCGCCCGCCGCCGGCAATAAAGATGCCGACGGCAAAAATGGCGGCGGCGATAAAAAAGCCCCGATTGCCGTGCTCAGCACCGATATCGTCGGCTACGGCCAGTGCAGCGTCGGCGATATCCGCGACGGCAAGGCCGGTTGCGGCGGTTGACCACATTATTCCTCGCGCAGCGGAATCCCGGCTCAGGCCGGGATTTTTTTTGCGCAATACGGCGGCCTGTTGGCTGGAAAACAAAGATTGTTGCCGAATCAGCATTGCTAAAGCCACTGCTGAAATAGCAACACACGATCAGCAACAAATGCTGATTAAGCAGCAGCCAATAAACAGTTTGCTTGCTAAGTGCTTGATTTCATCGGGATACGGATTGGCACGCTTACTGCAAAACATAAGACAGGTATTTTTAATCAGGCGTCCTAATGCCGTTTGCAGCAAGCCACTGCGCTTGCCGCTCCATGGTTGTCGGTGGCGCCGTTACATTTTGATAGCAGAATTCAATGTTTAAAAAGTCTTTACTGTTCGGTTTTGCCGTTCTGTGTTTTCCATTGCTCGCCCAAGCCTGGTGGAATGCCGACTGGAGTTCGCGGCGGCAGGTGGCGGTGGACGCCTCGGCGACCGGGGCGGACGTGCAGGAGACCTTGAGCGAGGTGCCGGTGCTGGTGCGGCTGCACGCCGGCAACTTCGGCTACTTTGCCGAATTGGCCGACAACGGCCGCGACTTTCGCGCCTTGAAAGACGAGCAGACGCCGCTGGCCTACCAGGTCGAGCAGGTCGATGCGCTGAGCGAGATCGGTTTGGTTTGGGTCAAGCTGCCGCAAGTGCGCGGTGGCGTTTCCACCGACGACTTCTGGCTGTATTACGGCAACGCCAACGCCCCGGACGCTTCGGATAGCAACAGCCTGTACGACGTGGCCCAAGGCCTGGTCTACCACTTCAATGCGTCCGAGACGTTGCCGCAAGACGCCACCGCTTATGCTTCCCACGCCGCCGACTCCAAAGCCGCGATCCAGGCCGCCGGCTGGATCGGCGCTGCCGCCCAATTCAGCGGCGCCGGCCCCATTACCGTCAACCCGGCGCCGCAACTGGCGCTGGATCCCAGCAAAGGCTGGACCTTCACCACTTGGTTGAAGATCGACCAGGCCAACCCGGCCGCCACCGTGCTCAGCGCCCAAGCCCCCGGCCTGGATTTGCGCCTGACCCTGCAAGGCAACGCCCTGACCGCCGTCGCCGGCAGCGCCAGCACCCCGGTCGCCACGTTGACCCTCGGCAAATGGCAACACGTGGCCCTGGTGCTGCGCCCGGAAACCCTGGCCGCCTACACCGGCGCCAAAGCCGCCGAAAACCCCAACAGCTACGCCCCGCCGCAAATCGTCGAACTCTACCTGGACGGCGTCCCGGTCGGCAGCGTTAAAACCCAACTCGCCGCCGGCCAACCGAGCATCCGCCTGGGCGATAACTACCAAGGCTGGCTCGACGAAGTCCAAATCGCCGCCACCGCCCGCAGCGCCGACTGGCTCAAATTCGCCTACCGCAGCCAAAGCCCCGACTTTGCCGTGCTCAGCTTCGGCCAGGACGAATCCAACGGCAGCGGCGACGCCGGCCACTTCATGGTCATTGTGCAAAACGTCACCGTCGACGGCTGGGTCGTGATCGGTTTAACCCTGATCATGCTGATCGTCGCCGTCATCGTCATGGTCAGCAAAACCCTGGTCATCAACCGCATCGGCAAAGACAACCGCGCCTTCTTGACGCAATACCGCCAGCTCGACCCGAACACGCTCGGCGCGCTGGACCAGGCCGAAACCGCCGAAGAACACGAACTGGCCGACTCGGATTGGCTGACCGCCCTGGTCGGCAAACACGACCACTTCCAGAGTTCGGTGCTGTACCACCTCTACCACACCGCGATCCAGGAACTGAACAAACTGCAAGGCGGCGCCGACCAAGTGGTGACCCGCGAAGCCTGGGACTACCTGCGGGTCAAACTTGACAGCCAGATCGTCCACGAAGGCCAACGCCTGAACAAGCACATGGTGCTGCTGACCATCGCCATCGCCGGCGGCCCGTTTTTAGGCCTGCTCGGCACCGTGGTCGGCGTCATGATCACCTTTGCCGCCATCGCCGCCAGCGGCGACGTCAACATCAACTCCATCGCCCCCGGCATCGCCGCCGCCTTGCTGGCCACCGTCGCCGGCCTGGCCGTCGCCATCCCGGCCCTGTTTGCCTACAACTACCTGCTGACCCAGATCAAAGACATCAGCGCCGGCATGCGCGTGTTCAGCGACGAATTTCTGGCCCTGTTATCGATGCGCGCCGCCCGCCAGGCCGCCGCTAATCAAGCCAACGCCCGTTAAGCCAGGAGACGCAACATGAAAGTCGAAGAAGAAGGCAAGGTATACGACGACATCAACATCACGCCGATGCTGGACGTGGCCTACGTGCTGTTGCTGATCTTCATCATCATGACCACCGCCACCGTGCAGGGCATTACCGTCAACCTGCCCAAGGCCAGTAGCACGCCCAGCCTGTCCAAACCCAAGACCAAGGCGATCTCGATCACCCCGGACGGCAGCGTTTATCTCGACACCTACCCGGTATCGTTGCAGGAACTGGAAACCCGGCTGGCGCAATACAAGGCGGCGACGCCGGACCTGCCGGTGGTGGTCAAGGCCGACGCCAGCGTGCAGTACCAGAAGGTGATTGAGGTCTTGGACATTGTTACCCGGTTGCAGATTAGCCAGTTGGGGTTGGTGACGCAGAAGTTGGTGAAGTAAAGGATGTGTCGCTGGCGCGACGGCTGGATTGAATGTCGGGTCTCGGCCCGACAGCCGAGTGACTTTTCTTTGCTTGGCCAAAGAAAAGTCACCAAAAGAAAGGCCACCCCGCTGCCGCTTGAATCCTGCGCGCCGTCGGGTTTGAACGGGGTTTTCCGAAGGGGCTTCCCAGCCCCTGCGGAAAACGCGATGCATCCTTGCATCGCCCCTGCGGGCTGATCCGTTCAAACCCGCCGGTGCTCGGCGCGGCAAAGGGGAACAACCGGCGAACCGGTATTCAATCGTTGTGGCGGTAGCAAAACCTTCAAAACGTTTGGGTTCGATTTAGGACGTAGGGTGGGCACGGTTTATGTGCCCACGCGGAATGGCGCGATGCGTGTCGGTGACACCAATAGCGCCCACGCGGAAGCAAACCGGCGCGGAATCAAACCGGGGAAAACCAGGCCGGGTATCGGCCGGATGGATTGGAGAACACGGCGCACTGGGCGTTGTGGCGACGACTGATTGAAACGAGATGACAAACAAATACGCCTGGCTGCGGCGCTTGCCGGTGGTGTTGGGGATAGGGTTGAGCCTGCTGATTGGTTTGGGCGTGTGGTGGTTGGCGGACAAGTTCGAGAAGCCGCCGCAGACCAAAAAGCAGGTGCAGCAGATCACGATGATCCAGCCGCCGCCTCCGCCACCCCCGCCGCCGGAGCAAGCGCCGCCACCGCCGGAGGAAATCAAGGAAGAAAAGATCGAAGAACCCGAGCCGGAACCCGAGCCCGAACCTTCGCCGGAGCCCGACGAAGCGCCGCCGGCCGAAGACCTGGGCGTGGATGCCGACGGCACCGCCGGCAGCGACGGCTTTGGCCTTCAAGCCCGCAAGGGCGGCCGCTCGATCCTGGGCGGTGGCGGCGGCAACGCCATTCTGTGGTACGGCGGCCAGATCCAGCGCCAGGTCGAGACCGGCCTGCAAAACCTGCTGGCCGACACCCCGGCCGCGCAAGCCGGCTACAGCGTGATCCTGGAAATCTGGGTCGGCCCGGACGGCCGCATCAGCCGCAGTGAATTGGCCGGCGGCAGCGGTAAGGCCGACATCGACCAGGCCCTGCGTGCGGCCTTGCCGCGGCTGCGGGCCAGCGTCGGCCGGCCGCCGCCGGAGAGCATGCCGCAGCCGATTCGGATACGGTTGAGTTCGAGGGTTTAGAGCGAACGCCGTTCATCTCACAGCGGCATGGAAGAGGTGTCGCTGGCGCGACGGCTGGTTTGAACGCCGGTTCGCGGACCGGCGGCCGCGATACTTTCGCTACGAAAACCATCCATGGTTTTCGCCCTAAAGGGCCAGCCTTTGGCTGTTCAAATTCGTTCCAAACGAATTTGTGCGTCGCCAAAAGAAAGTATCCAAAGAAAAGGCGACCCCGCTGCCGCTTGAATCCTGCGCGCCGTCGGGTTTGGCAAGGGTTTTCGGAAGGGGCTTCCTGCCCCTCCGAAAACGCGCGGCCTCCCTGCCGCGCCCCTGACGGGCTGATCTTGCCAAACCCGCCGGTGCTCGGCGCGGCAAAGGGGGAACAACCGGCGAACCGGTATTCAATCGTTGTGGCGGTAGCGAAGCCTTAAAAAACCCCGCGTCCGAGTTCGCTGGGGGTAATCGGGCCGACCCCGACAAAAGATTTACCCGTGTTGTTCGGTAAGTCTGTCGGTAGTGGGAGGGTTTTATCTCCCGTATGCCGCGCCGAGCACCGCAGCTTTTGAATGGAACAGCCCGCAGGGGCGTCGCAGGGATGCGACGCGTTGGCGGAGGGGCAGGAGCCCCTTCCGCCAACCCCATTCAAAAGCGAGGAGCGCAGGGAATAAGCGGCATCCGGGTGGCCTTTCTTTTGGTGGCTTTTCTTTGGCCAAACACAAATTCGTCAGGAACGAATTTGAACAGCCAATAGGCTGGCCCGCAGGGCGAAAACCAAGGATGGTTTTCGTAGCGAAAGCCACTCGGCTGTCGGGCCGAGACCCGACATTAAAAAAGCTTCGCGCTAGCGAAACCTTAAAAACACAGGCGTCCGATGACGCTAACGCGAATTGAACCTACGTTGGCAAATCTGTTGAAACCCGCCGCTGCTCGGTGCGGCTAAGGGGACGGTGCTGCCCGACTTGGAAACGAAATCATTTAGTGGCTTTGGCCTGAATTTGAAGAACTTGTAATAGAACCTATGAACACCGTAAGCAAATCCCTGGCCCTGGTTTTGACCGGCAGCCTGACCGCCAACGCCGGCGCGGCGCAAGCCGCCACTCCGGCCCCGGCCGACGCCGTGATTCCGGTCAAGAAATCCACCCTGGTCAACCTGGTCGACCTGCTGGTGCAGCGCGGCGTGATTAACCAAGACGAAGGCCAAGGCCTGGTGCAGGCCGCCGAACAGGAAGCGGTCGCCGCTCAGGCCAAAGCCGAATCGGCCAATGCCGCGCGCGGCGCTAATCCGGCCGGCAATAGCGGAACCTCGGCCACAGCCACCCCGGACGCCGCCCAAACCGCGGCCGAGTGGGCCGGCGAGCCGGCCAATGTTGCGGGCAAAACCGGCAAAACCAAACACGTCGCTTACGTGCCCGAGTTCGTCAAAAAAGAAATCCGCGACCAGGTCCGCGCCGAACTGAAGGCCGAGGTGTTGCAGGATGTGAAGCGCGACGCCAAAGACGAAGGTTGGGGCATTCCCGGCGCGTTGCCGGAGTGGGTGGCGGCGATCCATCCCAGCTTCGACATGCGCATCCGTTTCGCCGACGAGTTCTACGGTAAAGAAAACGCCGGCGGGGTCGAGAACGTCGGCCTCGATGCGGCCGGCAACTTCGTCGGCCCCTACAACTGGCTGGCCATCAACCGTGCCGCCACCGGCAACCAGGCCGGCTTGACCACCCAGGTCTCGCTGAACCCGAACGAGGCCATCATTAACAACCAAAAAGACCGGCTGCGGCTACGCGAACGCTTCCGCCTCGGCTTCGAAGCCAACCTGGCCGACGGTTTGAAAGCCGGGGTGCGCTTCGCTACCAGTAACATCAACAACCCGGTCTCGAACGACCAGACCCTGGGCAATACCGGCCAGTCCTACCAGTTCGCCATCGACCGCGCCTACCTGCAATACGATTTTCTGGACGAACGTAAGACCAATTGGTTTAGCTTGTACGCCGGCCGCATCATCAATCCGTTCCTGTCCACCGACGTGGTGTTCGACCCGGATTTGAGTTTCGAAGGCGTGGCCGGCAGCTTCCGCTTGCCGTTCAATCGCGGCAGCAACAAACTGGCCGGCTACAAAACGCCGAACCCGACCGCCCGCTTCGGCATCAACCAGGGCCAACAAACCCCGGACAGCCTGTTCGTCACGCTGGGCGTATTCCCGTTGCAGGACATCGACGTCTCGGTCAACGACAAATGGCTGTATGCCGGCCAGGTCGGCGCCGACTGGCTGGTGTGGCAGGACTCGCGGTTGAATCTGGCCGCGTCCTATTACGAATTCCACAACGTCCAGGCCCGGCGCAATCCGGTCGGCAGCCATGCCTACGACTGGACCGCACCGCAGTTCGTGCAGAAGGGCAACTCGATGGTGGCGATCAGCGACGCCAACACCTTGCTGCCCAACTGCACCGACACCGTCGGCTGCTTGTTCGGCCTGGCCTCCGAGTTCAAGGTGTTCAACGCCACGGCCATGTTCGATTACGCCGGCTTCGGCGACACCCACGTGCTGTTCACCGCCGATTATGCCCAAAACCTGGGCTTCAACCGGCAGAAAATCCTGAGCCAGTTCGGCACCGCCTTCGCCAGCACCGACCTGCAGCCGCGCACCAAGGCCTACCAGGTGCGGGTCGATGTCGGCGCGGCGGAATTGCGGCGCTGGGCCGACTGGAACGTCAACCTGGCTTACCGTTACGTGCAGCGCGACGCGGTGCTGGATGCCTTTACCGACTCGATCTTCCACCAGGGCGGTACCGACGCCAAGGGCTGGGTGATGGGCTTGCAATACGGCCTGGCCAAAAGCACCTGGCTCAACCTGCGCTGGTTCAGCACCGACGCCATCGACGGCCCCCGCTACAGCATCGACACCGTCAACGTCGATTTGAACGCGCGGTTCTAGGAGGGCAGGCGATGGCTAAGCAACAACCCTGGCGCTGGATTTATGTCCCGCCGTTATGCCTGCTACTGCTGTTGGCCGGCATTGAAACCAGTGACGCCGAACCCAAAGCCGCCGCCCCCGGCGGCGACGCGATCAAGAAGGCCCAAGGCCTGATCCGCCAGCTCAGCCAGGAAAAACAAGCGCTGGAAGCCGAGAAAGCGGCCTGGCTTAACGAAAAAGCCGGGCTGGAAGCCAAGCTGAAAAGCCTGGAAGCCGCCGTGGCGCAACTGGCACCGCTGCAAGGCGAAGTCGCGCGCTATAAAAACGGCCTGGAAGCGGTCAAAACCAGCCTGGAAAGCCAGCTCAGCCAACAGCGCCAGCGCGAACAGGCCCTGGTGCAAAAACACAACGACGTGGTGGCCAAAGCCCGCGCCATTCGCGACGACAACCAACTGTTGGTGCAGGCGGTGCAGGAGCGGGAGCAGTGGATCGGCCAATGCGGCCAACTGAACCAACAGTTGCGCGAACTGAACCAGCGCGTGGTCGACGGTTACGAACAAAAAGGCCTGTGGCAGCAACTGGCGGAACTGGAACCGCTCACCGGCATCGCCAAGGTCGATACGCAAAACCGGGCCGAGGAATACCGCTATCAGCTCAAGCAGTTGAAAGTGACGCCGTTCGAAGCCGGTGCGGCGTTGCCGGCCGGCCAGACCGCGGCCGAGCCGGCGCAGGAAGCGCCAGCGCCCATTGACACCGCCACCCGCGCCGAGCCTGGCGCCGATAGCGCCGGCGGGCAGCCGGCAGAAGCGGCCAGCGCAACCGCAGTGGCATCGCCACAAACGCCTGTCAATCGGGGGGCTGGGCAATGAAACGCTGCCAACCGCTAACGCCGGCCTGGCTGGCCGCTTGCTGTCTGCTCGCTAGCGCAGCCGATGCCGCGACGCCGCCGGCACCAACGCCGCCCGGCGAGGCGGCCCGCGGCGACAGCGCAGCCGGTACCGGAAAGGACGCCGCCGACACCGCCACGCAATGGGCCGGCGAAGCCCAACCGCGCTTCGACCTGTTGGACTTTCAGATCGACGGCAACAGCCTGCTCGACGACGAAACCCTGGAACAGGCGGTGTATCCCTATCTGGGGCCGGAGAAAACCGTGGCCGATGTGGAACAGGCCCGGGCCGCGCTGGAAGAGGCCTACCGCGCCGCCGGTTACCCGACCGTGGTGGTGTCGATCCCGGAGCAGGATGTCAACGAGGCCAGTGTGCGGCTGCAGGTGGTGGAGGGCAGTATCGAGACCTTGCACATCAGCGGTTCGCGCTATTTCGACTTGGGCAAGATCCGCGCCGGGGTGCCGGCCCTGGCCGAGGGCCGGGCGCCGCATATGCCGCAGGTGCAGGAACAGATTAACGCGCTGGCCAAACAATCCGGCGACCGCTCGATCACGCCGGTGTTCCGTGCCGGCTCGACCCCGGGCAAAATGGAAGTGGAACTGAAGGTCAAGGACGAACTGCCGCTGCACGGCAGCCTGGAGCTGAACAGCCGCAACTCGGAACATACCAGCTACACCCGGCTGCAAGGCAGCTTGCGCTACGACAACCTGTGGCAGAAGTTCCACAGCGCCTCGGTGCAATACCAGGTCTCGCCGCAAAACGCCGAAGAAGTCGAAGTCTGGTCCGGCACCTACGTGCTGCCGACCGGCTGGGCCGACACCCGGCTGGCGCTGTACGGCATCGGCATCAGCTCCAGCACCCAGCTCGGCGTCAACGTCGGCGGCCTGTCGGTGGTCGGCGCCGGTTCCATCTACGGCGCCCGCCTGGTGAAGCCGTTGGACAGCGGCAGCGACGGCGTGCTGCACAGCCTCAACTTCGGCGTGGATTACAAGAGCTTCGACCAGCAGATCGCCCAGTTCGCCGGCAGCGGCAGCCCGATCAGCTACGCCGCCTTCGTCGCCGGTTACGACGGCGTGCGCCGCGGCGACGGCTACGCCAGCAGCCTGAACCTGAGCGGCCACTTCAGCTTCCGCGGCCTGGGCAACGACGCCGAGCAGTTCGAAAGCAAACGCGCCGGCGCCACGCCCAATTTCCTCTACCTGACCGCCGAGCTGAAACACCAACAGCAACTGCCGGGAGACTTTCGGCTGCAAGCCCGCGCCGGCGGCCAGGCCAGCATGGCGAAGCTGATCAGCAACGAACAGTTCTCGGCCGGCGGCCCGCTCAGCGTCCGCGGCTACCACCAGACCCAGCTGCTGGGCGACCACGGCGTCAACCTGTCGCTGGAGCTGTACAGCCCGCACCTGCTGCCGAACGAGATCGACACCGCGCAAAACCTGCGCCTGCTCGGCTTCATCGACTGGGCCCACCTGTGGACCGATGCGCCGATCGCACCGACCCCGGCCAACGAAACCCTGGCCGCGGCCGGCATCGGCCTGCGCCTCCAACTGCTGAAACGCCTGAGCGGCGAACTGGACTGGGCCTACCCGTTCCATTCCCACGGCAGCGTCGACATCGGACAACAACGCCTCGATTTTAGGATGGCTTATGAGTTTTGATCCTGAGATTGAACGTACGGAAAAGCAACAGCCAAGCAACAGCAACTGTTGCTATTCCAACTTTTGGCAGCGGGTTTTTGTTCCGATTCAGTCAGTTTGCTGCTTGATCCGAGCCAATAGGCTGGCTCGTGAGCATCGAATAAGCAGTAACTTGCGCCGAATTGGCCTGGCGAGTACGAGTCGGGCCGCTCGGCAAGCCTACTAGCCAAGCGGTAAGCTCCGTTTGAGCATAAATCGATACGGATATCGATTTTTTGGAATGGAATCTGCTATTCAGATCACGGTATTGCTTGGGCTTACCGAAGAACCCGGCCGGCGAGCGGCATTTAGTGACAACTTAGACGTTTATATGAACAGTTATGGATACAGTGCTTAACCGCGATTTCGACAATCCGGCGGAGGATGCCGCCGCGCCGTTATTGGCATTCGACGAATCGCAATCCAGAAAGCTGGCGTTATCGACCCGCGCCACGGCAATGGTGTTCGAAGACCCGGTGTCCAGGCGTTTATTGGAACAAATCGAGCGGATTGCGCCGAGCGACGCCACGGTACTGGTGATCGGCGAGACCGGTACCGGCAAGGAGCTGGTAGCTCGCCATATTCATGCGTTGAGCAAACGCAGCAAGTATATGTTCGGTGCGCTAAATTGCGCGGCCTTGAGCGAGAATTTGATCGAAAGCGAATTGTTCGGCCATGAAAAAGGCGCGTTTACCGGCGCCTTGACATCGAAAGAAGGCTGGTTCGAAACCGCCGATAAAGGCAGCTTGTTTCTGGACGAAATCGGCGATTTGCCGCTGGGTCTGCAAGCCAAATTGCTACGGGTGTTGCAGGAACGCGAGGTGGTTAAAGTCGGTTCGCGCCAACCGAAACCGGTCGATGTGCGCATCATCGCCGCGACTAATATCAACCTGGAAGAGGCGGTGGCGGCCCAGCATTTTCGGGCCGACTTGTATTACCGCTTCAATGTCGCGACCATCCATTTGATGCCGTTGCGCGAACGCCCCGGCGATATTCTGCCTTTGGCGCGGCATTTTCTGAAAATCTACGGCGAGCGCCTCGGCCACGATGAAGTGAAATTATCGCCCGGCGCCGAATTGGCTTTAGTGAATTACGATTGGCCGGGCAATATCCGCGAGCTGGAAAATGCAATTCACCGCACCTTGCTGGTCTGTCCCGGTAACCGGCTTGGGCCGGAGGACTTCAAACTGTCCGGCGTGCGTGCGCCGGAGCATGTGCCGGCGGTATCGGTCGATTCGCTGGAAACCGCGTTGGAACGGCTGTGCGAACAGGCGCCGCCGAAATTGTTCGAGATAATCGAAGAAACCGTGATTCGCATCGCCTTCGGCTATTGCGAAAAGAACCAGGTACAGACTGCGAAATTGCTGGATATCAGCCGCAATGTATTGCGCCATAAGCTCGAGCTTTACGGCATGTTGCAGCAGGTCGGCAAACGTGGTTCGGTGCTGCATTTGGAGCGCTAAAGCGGTTTTTCGCGATCGGCGGGCGGGCTCGAACCGGCCGCTTGCTCACTCGTTGGCCGGGCTGCTGCCGGCCACGTCGATCTCCTCCCTTATTTCCTTACCCACTGTGCAGCTGGCGCCATATCGCCCTGCCGGCGCCGAATCTTTCCCATTCTCTATCAACCGTCCTCGCCTTGTTTGGCGAATAACCGACGGCCGCTTATCGGTTTTTTAGATGAATAAATCGATATTTACCGTTTCAAATGGTCATTTGTTTTCCGTACCATGCTGCGCAACGGACCGAATACAACTAGTTGAAATTTATAGGAGGCCAAATGGATATCCAGTTCGAAACCGAACCCGCCAAGTCGGCGCAGCAGCAGGAATTGGTAGAGCAGATCGTGTCGATTTTGCAAGGGCTGCGTTTCGGTTCGGTGGAAATCGTGGTTCACGACGGACGAATTGTGCAAATCGAAAAACACGAAAAATTCAGAGTCAAAACCGCGGCAAACGCCCATTGAGTTCTACCGCACCAGCGGCGATTAATCTTTAACGATAAACCGATAACCGACCGGATCGCCGGACGTTACCGTTCCAGGAACCCTGTTTCCTTAACCGATACCACAACCACGGGTTAAACATGAAACGAAAACAAATCAGCGCGCTATCGGCGACCGGTGCGATCGGCTTATTGTTAAGCTTGCCGGGAGCCGTCAGCGCAGAGGACTACTACCAAAAAACCAAAGGCTACCGGGTCGAGCCGGAGCCGGATCCGCCGAGTTACGTCCGTAACTTGAGCAAGACGCAATTCGAGCAATTCCGCGATGTGGATTGGCTGGATGTCGGTCTGGATTTTCGGAGTCGCTACGAATACCGGGAAAACGATTACCGGCCTACCGGTTCCAAATTTAAAAACGATCCGGACAACCTCTGGTTGTTGCGAACCCGAGCTTATATCGGTATCCACAATATTCTCGATCCGTTCCGCTTCGTGGTCGAGGCGCAGGACTCGCGTAGTTATAACAGCCTGTACGCCAAGACCGGTCAGGATGTGAACGAGTTCGACTTGATTCAAGGCTACGGCGAGTTGTATTTCGATAACGCGTTGGGCCATAACCGGCCGTTGAGCATTCGTGCCGGCCGGCAAAGCCTGGAATTGCTGGATCGGCGTTTGATCGGTAACAACCAGTTTCGTAATACCACCAACAATTTCGAAGGTTACCGGGTCCGTTTCGGTAAGAAGCAGAACAATTGGGATCTGGATACGTTTGCGTTGCAGCCGGTAGACCGGATCATGAACGAATTCGACCAGCCCGACGAAGACACCTGGATTTACGGTGCGGTATTGAGTATTAAGCAGTGGTCTGAGTTCGTCACGATTCAGCCGTATTTCTTGGGACGTAAAGTGGACGGCGATCCGAAAAATCTGATTGTCGCCAACCGCAAGGCGGATATGGATATCTATGCGCCAGGTTTGCGGGTGTATGGCGTGATCCCGGATACCGCTTTTGATTACGACACCGATATCAACAAACAATTCGGCCGCTTCGGCAAGTTGGATGCGACTAAGCCCAGCGGCGAAGTTTTGCAGCAGCACGACGCGATCGCTTACTCGCTGGAATTGGGTTACACCTTTGACCACGACTGGAAGCCAAGGGCGAGCGCCTATTACGGATACGGTTCCGGCGACAAGCGCAGCGGCGATAGCTCCAATCAGCGTTTCGATGCGTTTTACGGTTTTAACCAGCCATGGTCGCGTAACGATTATTTTTCCTGGGACAACATTCACGCGCCGAAGGCACGGCTCGAATTCAGCCCGTACAAAGGCGTGCAGATCGACACCGGTTACAACGCCTACTGGATGGCCAGCGACGGCGGCGGTTGGAACCGGGCCGGCCTAACCGGTGTGAACGGCAAGACCTTCTTGGGGCACGAATTCGATATTCGTTTGCGGCATAAGCTCAATGCCTATGTCGATTGGAGTTTGAGCTACGCGCGTTTTACTCCGGGCGATTACACCACGTCGCAGAATGGGGTGAAGCAGTCGGCGACAGCAACCGGTACACCGTTTACCAACGAGCCGAGCAACTTCTTCTATTTCGAAGTTTCGTTGAACGCCTTCGGCGACGGCAAACCCAAATACCATTAAATCTTAACTGCCCGGCAGTGACGCCTGGCAAATGGGCCAAGCGAGGCGGAGTTACGTTTTTATATATCCAATTAATAGATAAATATCTCGAAAACTATCATTTTAAATCAGATAAAAGGCCGCGTAACATATCGCCAAAGCTGTTAAAGCCGGGACGTTCCGGCGGCCGAGCACCGAATAAATCTCTTGAGGAGCCATTATGAAGCTGAGTTACACCGTTAAATCTGCACTGATCGCGCTAGGCCTGTTGGCCAACGCTACTGCGTTGGCAGACCGAACCATCCTGAACGTGTCGTACGATCCGACCCGCGAGTTTTACCAAGATTTCAACAAGGAATTCATCAAATACTGGAAAGAAAAAACCGGCGAGGACGTTAACGTCCAGCAATCGCACGGCGGTGGCGGTAAACAAACCCGTGCCGTGATCGACGGCCTGGAAGCCGACGTGGTGACCTTGGCGCTGTCCTACGACATCGACCAAATCGCCGAAAAAGCCAATTTGCTACCGAAAGACTGGCAAAAGCGCCTGCCGGATAACAGTCTGCCTTATACCTCCACCATCGTGTTCCTGGTGCGTAAAGGCAATCCGAAAGGCATCAAGGACTGGGGCGATCTGACCAAGGAAGGTTTGCAAGTGATTACCCCGAACCCGAAAACCTCAGGCGGCGCCCGTTATAACTATCTGGCAGCCTGGGCCTACGGTGAGAAAAAATTCGGCAGCAAGGACGCCGCCAAGGATTTCGTCAAAAAACTGTTTAAAAACGTGCCGGTACTGGATTCCGGCGCCCGCGGCTCGACCACCACCTTTATTCAACGCGGCATCGGCGACGTGCTGATTACCTGGGAAAACGAAGGCTTCCTGGCCTTGAAAGAATTCGGTGCCAGCGAGTACGAAATCGTGGTCCCGCCGACCAGCATCAAAGCGGAAACGCCGGTGACGGTGGTCGACAAAGTGGTCAAGAAAAACGGCACCCAAGACTTGGCCGAAGCCTATTTGAACTACCTGTACACCCCGGTCGGGCAAAAACTGGTGGCCAAGCATTTCTATCGGCCGTCGCATCCGGAATTCGCCGATGCCGAAGACCTGAAACGCTTCCCGAAACTGGAGCTGTTCACAGTTAACGAACGCTTCGGTAGTTGGGCGCAAGTGCAGAAAGAGCATTTCGACGACGGCGCCAATTTCGACCAGATCTACACGCCTTAAAGCGCGGGGCGGGGCGTCGGAATGGCGGATGCCCCGCCGCGTTGCCGGCTTAGCGCCGGCTCGCGAAAAACGGATGAGAGATATCACACCGCTGTTTTTTCTAACTAAAGCCTGATACCGAACTTATGCCACAAAGCCACATCATGCCCGGATTTCGTCCCGCTCTGGGTTTCACCTTGCTCTACCTGACGCTGATCGTATTGATCCCGCTCAGCGCATTGTTGCTGAAATCGCTGAATCTGAGTCTGGAGCAGTTTTGGGGGATTTTGACCAACAAAAGGGTCATCGCCTCGTTTCAAGTCAGTTTCGGCGCGGCATTGATCGCTGCCGCCGTGGCCGCCGCCTTGGGCTTCGTGATTGCCTGGACCTTGGTGCGCTATCCGTTTCCCGGCAAAAAAATCTTCGATGCGCTGATCGATTTGCCGTTTGCGTTGCCGACCGCCGTCGCAGGTATCGTGTTGGCGACGATCTACGAACCCAAAGGCTGGATCGGTAAATGGGTGATCGAGGCTACCGGCGTGCAGATTGCGTTTAAGCCGTTGGGCATCGTGTTCGCGTTGATCTTCATCGGCCTACCGTTCGTGGTGCGTACCGTCGAGCCAGTATTGCAGGAATTCGATCTGGCGATGGAAGAAGCCGCCGCCAGCCTGGGCGCCAGCCGGTGGCAAGCCTTCGTCAAAGTTATTTTCCCGAACATTCTACCGGCGACGATCACCGGCTTTGCGTTGGCGTTTGCCCGCGGCGTAGGCGAATACGGCTCGGTGATTTTCATAGCCGGCAACATGCCTTATATCTCGGAAGTGGTGCCGTTGCTGATCATCACCAAACTCGAACAATACGATTACGCCGGTGCCACGGCGATAGGCCTGACCATGCTGGTGATTTCGTTCCTATTGTTGCTGTTAATCAATAGCCTGCAATGGTGGGTTCGCCGCCGCAGCGGCCAACTTTAAGGAGATAGGGATGAGCGCGATTTCCACATCGATAGGACAGCCGGCGCAGGCTTTGGCACTAAAAGATGCCGACTGGGTAAGGTTGGTCTTGATTGGCATCAGTCTGGCGACCATCGGCCTGTTTTTGGTATTGCCGCTGGCGACGGTATTAATCAATGCCTTCAGTAAAGGCTGGACGGCATACAGCACCAGTTTGCATCACCCGGACGCGTTGGCGGCGATGCGTCTGACGTTGCTGACCGCGGCCATCACGGTGCCGTTGACCACCGTGTTCGGCGTATCGGCGGCCTGGGCCATTGCCCGTTTCGAATTTCGCGGCAAGAGCCTGCTGGTTACGTTGATCGATCTGCCGTTTTCGGTATCGCCGGTGATCGCCGGGTTGATCTACGTGCTGATCTTCGGCTCGCAAGGCTGGTTGGGGCCGCTGTTGGCCGAACACAACATCAAGATCATCTTCGCCGTGCCCGGCATTGTGCTAGCGACCTTGTTCGTCACCTTTCCGTTCGTCGCCCGGGAATTGATCCCGTTGATGCAGGAAATCGGCCACGAGGAAGAAGAGGCCGCCTTGTCGCTGGGCGCCAGCGGTTGGCAGACCTTTTTCAAGATCACCTTGCCCAACATCAAATGGGGCTTGTTGTACGGCGTGCTGCTCTGTAACGCCAGAGCGATGGGCGAATTCGGCGCGGTGTCGGTGGTGTCCGGCCACATCCGCGGCCTGACCAACACGCTGCCGCTGCACGTCGAGGTTAGTTATAACGAATACGACTTCGTCGGCGCCTTCGCCGGCGCCTCGATCCTGGCCGGTTTGGCGATTGTGACCTTGATCTTCAAAACCCTGCTGGAATGGAAACAAAACGAAGAGCGGAAAAAGGCGAAGGAATAAATACCGCATAGGTCGGGTTGCGTGCGCAACCCGGCGCGTCGGCTTTCAAACTCTTTGCCAATTCAGACTCATAGAGGCACAAAATGAGCATCACCTTACAAAACATCAGCAAACAATTCGGCGATTTCAAAGCGCTGGACAACATCAATCTGGATATCCCGGAAGGCGAGTTGGTTGCGCTGTTGGGGCCGTCCGGCTGCGGCAAGACCACACTGCTGCGCATCATCGCCGGCCTGGAACAGGCCGACCAGGGCGAGGTTTACTTAAAAGGCGACAACGTCACCCAGCAACCGGTGAAAAACCGGCAGATCGGTTTCGTGTTCCAGCATTACGCCTTGTTTCGGCACATGACGGTGTTCGACAACATCGCATTTGGCTTGCGAGTCAAGTCGCACAAGGACCGGCCCAGCGAAGCCATCATCCGCAAGAAAGTTCACGACCTGTTGAATTTGGTGCAACTGGATTGGCTGCACGACCGCTTCCCGGACCAACTGTCCGGCGGCCAGCGTCAGCGCATCGCGTTGGCGCGGGCCTTGGCGGTCGAGCCGTCGGTATTGTTGTTGGACGAACCGTTCGGCGCGTTGGATGCCAGTGTGCGTAAGGATTTACGGCTGTGGTTGCGGCATTTGCACCACGAACTGAACGTCACCAGCATCTTCGTCACCCACGATCAGGAAGAGGCGATGGAAGTATCGAGCCAGATCGTGGTGTTGAACCACGGCAGGATCGAGCAGAAGGGCACGCCGAGCGAGATTTACGACCATCCGGCCAGCGACTTTGTCTCGCGCTTCATTGGTCAGACCAATGTGTTTAAGCTCGATGATGAAGAGCATTTCTGGCTCAAGCAAAGCGGCGTGATCGTCGACGACTCTAAAGGCATTGTCGCCCACGTCCGCCCGCACAATATCGGCGTCGAAAAGCCGGTCGATCAAGCCAAGGCGCCGGTTTATCTGAAAGATTGGCAGCATTTGGGCGGCACCATTCGGCTGGAATTGAACCGCGACGGTGCCAACGGTTCCGGCGCGACCATTTACGCCGAAATGCCGAACGAACAGTTCCGCGAGCTGGCCTTGCAGAAGGGCGACCGCGTGGCGCTGAGGATAAAGCATGCGCACTGGTTCAATTGATGGCTAGCCGGCGCAAACACAGGAGTGTCAAACCATGAATTTCAGCCAATTGGAACTGCTGCGCCTGTTGCCGGAGACCCAATTCAACCTGTCCAAGGCGGCCGATAAGGTCAATATCGTCCAATCCGCCGCCAGCCGCCATATCCAGTTGCTGGAGGAGGAGTTGGGCTCGCCGCTGCTGGAACGGCACGGCAAGAAAATCCTCGGTTTTACGCCGTTGGGCGAACGGGTGATGCAGGAAATCGAGGGCATCGATCTGGCCAAACGCAACATCCAGACCATCGCCGACGATTACCAAGCCAACCGCAACGGTGCGCTGCACATCGCCACCACGCACACCCAAGCTAAATATTTGCTGCCGGAACCGATCCGCAAATTTCGCGAGCAATTTCCCGGCGTGACGATTTACATGGTGCAGTCGTCGCCCGGCGAGATCATCGATTTGCTGTACCGGCACGAAGCCGACATCGCGATTTGTACCGAAAAAATGGAAGACAGCGAGAAACTGGCGATCAAGCCGTGCTACGAATGGAACCACGTCGCGATCGTGCCGCAGGGCCATGCGTTGGCAACCGCCAAGGTGACGCTGGAGAAACTGGCTTCGTATCCGTTATTGACCTATTCGCCCGGCTATACCGGCCGCTCGAATATCGAAAAAGCCTTCGCCAAGCAGGGGTTGGAACTGGATATCACGCTGTCGGCAGCCGACTCGGACGTAATCAAGACCTACGTCAGGCTGGGTTTGGGGGTAGGCATCATTTCCGGCGCGTCCTATGAGCCGGGCAACGACAGCGATCTGGTCTGCATCGATCTGGCGCATTTGATTCCACGCTCGATGACCAAATTGGCGTATCTTAAGCAACTGTATCTACCCACTTATTTACGTTGCTTTATCGATGAATTGTTAAATGCCGGCGTCGGCCGGCCAGCGGCTTGAGAAAGCGTGACGGACAATGAGAGGGGATTTTTTCAACGCGTTACAGGCATTCGCGCCGCTCCGGCGCAAGGATAGGAACATGGCATATTGGTACCCCGACAATTCGCAATCGATCGGCAACACGCCGCTGGTCAGACTTAACCGCATCACCGAAGGCGCGCCGGTGACCCTGCTGGCCAAAATCGAAGGCCGCAATCCCGGTTATTCGGTGAAATGCCGGATCGGCGCGGCGATGATCAACGACGCTCAACAGCGCGGCTTATTGGGGCCGGGCAAGGAAATCATCGAACCGACCAGCGGCAATACCGGCATCGCCTTGGCCTTTGTGGCCGCAGCCCGCGGCATTCCGCTGACGCTGACCATGCCGGAGACGATGAGCATCGAACGCCGCAAACTGCTGGTGGCCTACGGCGCCAAACTGGTATTGACCGAAGGCGCCAAGGGTATGAAAGGCGCAATTGCCAAAGCCGAGGAAATCGTCGCCTCCGATCCGGAACGCTACGTGCTGCTGCAACAGTTCAAGAACCCGGCCAATCCGGCAGTACATGAACAAACCACCGGTCCGGAAATCTGGCGCGACAGCGACGGCGCCATCGATATATTCGTCTCCGGCGTCGGCACCGGCGGCACCATTACCGGCGTCTCGCGCTACATCAAACTGACCCAGGGCAAGCCTATCGTATCGATTGCGGTCGAGCCGGAAGCCAGCCCGATCCTGACCCAGTTCCGCAGCGGCCAGGAACTGCAACCGGCGCCGCATAAAATCCAGGGCATCGGTGCCGGCTTCGTACCGGACATTCTGGATTTGTCGCTGGTCGACGACATCGAGCGGGTCAGCAACGACGAAGCGATCGATTTTGCCCGGCGTTTGGCGCGGGAAGAGGGGATATTGGCCGGTATTTCCTGCGGTGCTGCGGTCGCTGCCGCGGTGCGGGTGGCGAAGCGGGAAGAGAACGTCGGCAAGACCATCGTCGTGATTCTGCCGGATTCCGGCGAACGCTATTTGAGTTCGGCGTTGTTCGAAGGCTTGTTCGATGCCCAGGGAGTGGCGGTATGAGTCTGAGCGATACCGCTGGTGGCTGGGGTATCGACGCGCTGGTCGCCGAGTTGCGCGACCTGCGCGTGAAATCGCTGGAACACCGCCAGCGCCGCGAACATCCGCCGAAGTTGCCGTCGCGACGCATACTCGGGCCTATCGTCGATAATTTGGGCGCGGTGCTGTTTCCGAACCGTCTGGGCCAGGAGGATTTGAACGACGAAGGCATCGATTATTTCGTCGGTCAGACCCTGGACAGCCTGTTGCGCCAATTACATCGGCAAGTGGCATTGGAACTGCGTTTCGTGGCCGAACAAAATGGCACTTCTACCGAAGTCAAACACCAAGCCGCCGAAATTACCCGCGAGTTTGCCAAACAGTTGCCGAAAATTCGGCTGCTGATCGACAGCGATATTCAGGCCGCGTTCGAAGGCGATCCGGCCGCGCGCAGTTCGGACGAAGTATTGGTGTGTTATCCGGGTATTACCGCCGCGATCCACCACCGGGTCGCGCACGAGTTGTACCGTTTGGGGGCGCCGCTGGTGGCGCGGGTGATTGCCGAGCTGGCGCATTCCGCGACCGGCATCGACATCCATCCCGGCGCTCAAATTGCCGACAGTTTTTTTATCGACCACGGTACCGGCGTCGTCATCGGCGAGACCGCCGTGATCGGCAGCCGGGTGCGGGTCTACCAGGCCGTGACGCTGGGCGCGAAACGCTTCGAGAAAGACGACAACGGCATGCTGGTCAAAGGCAATGCCCGGCATCCTATCGTCGAGGACGATGTGGTGATTTATGCCGGCGCGACGATATTGGGTCGGATCACGATAGGTAAGGGCTCGATCATTGGCGGTAACGTCTGGTTGACCCACAGCGTGCCGCCGGGCAGCCATGTCAGCCAAGGCCAAAACCGCACCGAAGTGTTCGCCACCGGCGGCGGGATTTGAGATTTTTTACAAAAAAACGGTTTAACAGGTTGGTGAAAAACCATGTTCTGGTCACTAATTCAGATGGATCGGGCCTTTATTTAGTATAAAGATCAGCCTGTCGACACTAAATATAGACTCTATTGGTTGTAAAAAAGAGTTTTTCACCAACCTGTTAACCGAAAACTTTTTTACCGAACGCCGTTTCAAGGCGCTGCCAATAAAATTTTACGAAAAAACAACCGGATAAAATGAATTGGCGGCGTTTAACGCGTTTTCTTAATTTCGCTAAACGTTATTTTTAGATAAGCATATTCAGTAACTCGATAACGGCCACTGGTTCAGAGCCGGCGCGGCTTGACAGCCTTTCGCACAAGCCAGTATCTTGATATTAATCATCCGCTGACCGGACCACCGGAAGCCAATGAATCTCTACCGTTTTATTCACGGCCGAGGTTCATTGGCTTTTTTTTGGCCTGTAGAAAAGTAAGGGGCAAAGGCCGGTTTCCGCTGCGGCTGAAGCAAAAACAATCGCCACGGCGATTTTCAATTATCACCACACCACTTAGGGAGTTGTTATGTCGGACATTCATGAAGCCCATACCGCATTAGGCGACGTCGCCGCGCGTACCTTATCGAACGCCACCAAAACCGTGCCGATGATGGGCACGATTACGCCGCGCTGGCTGGTGCACCTGTTGCCGTGGGTGCCGGTCGAAGCGGGTATTTATCGGGTCAACAAAGTCAAAAGCGAAACCAGCATCGCCGTCGATTGTTCCAGCCTGGACGAGAAAGTGCTGCCGCAAACCTTCGTCGATTACGAAGAGTGGGGCCGCGAATACCGCCTGAATGCGGTCAACACCGTGCTGGACGTGCATACCCGCGTCGCCGACTTGTACAGCAGCCCGCATAACCAAATCCACGAGCAATTGCGGTTGACCATCGAAACCGTCAAAGAGCGCCAGGAAAGCGAGCTGATCAACAACGCCGAATACGGTCTGTTGAATAACGTCGCCGAATCGCAAAAAGTCAAAACCCGCAAAGGCTCGCCGACCCCGGACGACCTGGACGAACTGATTGCCCGGGTCTGGAAAGAGCCGGGCTTCTTCCTGGCCCATCCGCGGGCGATTGCCGCCTTCGGCCGCGAAGCCACCCGCCGCGGTACTCCGCCGCCGACCGTGTCGCTGTTCGGTTCCCAGTTCATCACCTGGCGCGGTCTGCCGCTGATCCCGACCGACAAGCTGAAAATCACCAACGGCAAGACCAATATCCTGTTGCTGCGCACCGGCGAAAGCCGCCAAGGCGTGGTCGGTTTGTACCAACCCAACCTGACCGACGAATTGAGCATGGGCCTGTCGGTCCGCTTCATGGGCATAAACCACAAAGCCATCGCCTCGTATCTGGTATCGCTGTATTGCTCGCTGGCGATCTTGACCGACGACGCAATCGGCGTGCTCGAAAACGTCGAAGTGGACAACTACTATGACTACGCCTAATCCGGATTTGGCCGCACTGGCGCAGCACGCGCTGAGCGGCGGCGCGGTGCCGGCCGGTTTGCCGGACGCCGCCGAACTGACCCGCCTGGCCAATCTGTACTACAGTGCCCCGCCGACCGGCGACGGCGCAACGGTGGACAATGTGTCTGTTTCGGCAGCGGCAGCGCCATCGTTTCATTCGGTGCCGGCCGGCTTCAACCGCCGCCCCGGCATCGACGACGGTTTCGTGCCGACGGCACCGAGTGCGGCCGCATTTGGCGAGCATTACAGCGATGCCATCGACAATGTGCCGCATTCGGCGGCTACGCTGGCTCCGGCCGCTAACGTTGCATCCGGTTTCGAGCGGCTGCCCGGTATCGACCAAAATGCGTTGTCGGGCCTGGTGTCGCGCAGCTTTGGTTTGCCCGGCGAAGCAGAACTGAAGCAAGCCTTGGCCGCCAAGCCGGGCAACTTGGTTGGTTCCAAACCGCCGGCTGCCGCGTCGTCGTTTTACTTTCTGAACGACGTATCGGCCTTGGCCAGAGCGGCGCAGATTCCCGGTCTGGGTTCGGCGCATCCTGCCTTTGACGTACACGCGGTACGCAAGGATTTTCCAATCCTGGCCGAACGCGTCAACGGCTACCCGTTGGCCTGGTTGGACAATGCTGCTACCACGCAAAAACCGCAATGTGTCATCGACCGGATTTCGGAGTTCTACCGCCACGAAAACTCCAACATCCATCGCGCGGCGCACGAGTTGGCGGCGCGGGCCACCGACGCTTACGAGGGCGCACGCGATACCGTCGCGCGCTTCATCAATGCCTCGTCGGCCGACGATATCGTGTTCGTGCGCGGTTCTACCGAAGCGATCAACCTGGTCGCGCAAAGTTGGGGCCGGCAGTTTATCGGCGAAGGCGACGAGATTGTCATTAGCTGGCTGGAACACCATGCCAACATCGTGCCTTGGCAGCAGTTGTGCCAGGAAACCGGAGCCGTGCTGCGGGTGATTCCGGTCGACGACGACGGCCAGGTGATTTTAGCCGAGTACCAAAAACTGCTGAATGGCAGAACCAAGCTGGTCTCCTTTACCCAGGTCTCCAATGCCTTGGGCACCATCACGCCGGCGGCGGAAATGATAGAACTGGCGCATCGCGCCGGCGCCAAAGTATTGCTGGACGGCGCGCAATCGGTGTCGCATTTGCGGGTGGACGTGCAAAGCCTGGATTGCGACTGGTTGGTGTTTTCCGGCCATAAAATCTTCGGCCCGACTGGGATCGGCGTGTTGTACGGCAAGCCGGAATTGCTGGCGGCTACTCAGCCCTGGCAGGGCGGCGGCAACATGATCGAAGATGTTACGTTCGAGAAAACCGTCTACCAACCGGCACCGGCCAAATTCGAAGCCGGCACCGGCAACATTGCCGATGCGGTGGGCTTGGGGGCGGCTTTGGATTACCTGAACCGGATCGGCATCGAGAACGTCGCCCGTTACGAACATGAATTGCTGGAATACGGCATGCATGTCCTGCGGGCGATACCGGGGGTGCGGCTGATCGGTACCGCGCCGGACAAAACCAGCGTGTTGTCGTTCGTGCTGGCCGGCCATAGTACCCAGGATGTGGGTAAAGCCTTGAACGACGCCGGCATCGCGGTCCGTTCCGGGCACCACTGCGCCCAGCCCATCTTGCGCCGCTTCGGTTTGGAAGCCACGGTCAGACCATCGTTGGCGTTTTACAATACTTACGACGAAATCGACCGCTTGGTCGCCGTGGTCAAACGCTTGCAATGTTCAAAAACGCATTTCAGCGGTTAACCGTGCACGGGGCCGGGGAATTGCCCCGGTTCCGCAGGCTTTGGACAATTTCCCGTGCTTCGAACCAATTTTGATGCGTCAGCACTTTTCCGGACACACAGCTAAGCAGCTTTGCGCTGGCTTTGAATTTGCGCTTGGTTTTACAGACTAGTGCTTAATTGCGTTAATTGGTGATAACTAAAATTGTTTAATAATCAAAATGTTATAATTTGTTTTCATGTCGCTTATTTATGCAATTAAGCACTAACTCTGCCTCGCGCATCAGTCGGCCGATACGGCGACGACTGACGGTTCGGTTCTGAGCGGACAAGGCGGGCTTGAGGCGGCGCGTACCGTAGGTCAAATGTGCTTTGGATCGTCTCCGATAGGGCGGCATCGTCTTTTTCGCCTGCCGTAGGGCCGCGCTTCAGCCATTGGTAATCGGCACTTCGGGATACGCCCATCAACTGGCAGATGACATCCACCGTGAATTCCTCTGCATACTGTTTGATCCAGGCGTACTTCTCGTGCGTTGTCCCTCTTACAAAGTTGAAGCCGCTTCTTCGCCTTGGAATATCAAAAACAGACTTGTTTAGAGTTTCAATAAATATCCCCCGCAAAGCCGGGGGATTTTTCATTTTTGGTTAAGGACTGTTCAATTTTTCGGCGTCATCTCGGTGCCTTTCAGGCTATTTGCTGAATAAATCCGCCATCGATATTACGTTTTTCGCCATTTCCCCGATCGGCATGTTGCGGTCCATCGCCAGTTTGCGCAGCGCGTGGTAGGCCTGGTCTTCGGTATAGCCTTGCGATTTGATCAGGATCGCTTTGGCTCTATCCAGTAATTTGCGGTCTTCGAGTTGGATTTTGGTTTTTTTCAGTTCTTCTTTCAAGGCGTGTTGCTCCTTGAAGCGGGCGATGGCGATGTCGACGATGGCTTTGATGCGTTTCGGCTCCAGGCCGTCGACGATGTAGGCGCTGACTCCGGCTTTGATGACTTTATTGATGGTGTCGGTTTGCTGGTCTTCGGCGAACATCACCACCGGCAGCGAAAAACTTTGGTTGATTTCGACGATGGTTTGCAACACCGCATCGGTCGGCGTGTACAGGTTCAATACGACCACGTCGGGATGCAACGTTTGCACGATTTGCAGCATGTTCAGCTCTTTCAGCCTGAGCGTGACCACCTCGCAGCCATGTTGGCGTAAGGCCGCTTCGAGCAGGCGCTCGCTATCGAATTCATCGACTACCAAAACGTTCAATCCGGCCATGTTCAATCCAATGCGATTTTCAGCAGCGAGCCGTCAGGCATGATTTCGGTAATGTAGTTTTTCGGTTCTTCCAGGTAATAGATCAGGCCCAGCAGTAACAAACAGCAGGCGCTCAAAATCAGGAAGAAGGCGGTTGCCGAGACGAAAGTCAGCAATATCAAAAACACGATGGCGCCGGCATTGCCGTAAGCGCCGACGATGCCGGCCACTTCGCCGGTAATGGCGCGTTTCACCAGCGGCACGAAGGCGAAAATGGCACCTTCGGCGGCTTGCATGAAAATCGAACAGACCAAAGTGACGACCACCGTCAACGCAATCGACCATTGCGGCGATATCAAGGCCATCAGCAAATAGCCGCCGGCCAGACCGGCCGAAAACAGCACCAACGACAGTTTGCGACCCATCTTGTCGCTAAGCCAGCCGCCGGCAGGGCGGGCAATCACATTGGTCACGACGAAACTGGAAGCCAGCAGGCCGGCATCCAGCATGCCCAAGCCTTGGGTTTGGTTGAAGGTTTTGTAAAAAAATATCGGCAGCATCGACAGCACCGCCAGTTTGGAACCGAAGGTCACCAAATAGGCGATGGCCAAAATGAACACTTGTTTGTAGCGGTAATGGTGAATGCTGGCGATGGGTTGGCTGAGGCGGTCGGCGTTGCTGTTGACCAGTTGGTAACAGTGGATCAGAAATAACAACCAGACCACGCTGTGCACTATCGCAGTACAACCGGAACTGAGAATCATGGTTTCCGCGGTCGACAATTTCCAGGCCAATAGCGACATTGTCGCGTACAGCGGGGCCAGGCTCAGCATGTACAAGAACAGGTCGCGAATGCTGGTAACTTCCATCGCCGCCGGCCGCCGGGTCTTCAGGGCGGCGATTTCCGGAGGAAAGTTCTCGACACTGAAGTAATAAATCACCGAATAGACCAGTGCGATGCAGCCGGTCAAGGCGATGGCGGAGCGCCAGCCGTGTTCGGCACCGAAATAAAAGGCCAGGCCGGGCAGGAATATCGCCGCGAAAGCCGAACCGAAATTGCCCCAGCCGGCGTAGATGCCCTCGGCGGTGCCGACTTGGCTGGCCGGAAACCAATCGCCGATGATCCGCACGCCGACGACAAAGCCGGCGCCGATGAAGCCCAGCAAGAAGCGCGACCAGGCCAATTCGGCGAAATTTTCGGCGCTGGCGAACATGAAGCAGGGGATGCTGCACACCGCCAGCAATACGCTATAGCTGATCTTGGCGCCGAAGCGGTCCACCAGCATGCCGGTTATGACCCGGGCCGGTATGGTCAAGGCCACGTTAAGTAATAACAGTATGTCGACCTCCGTTTCGCTGATGCCCAGATCCTGCTGGATCAATACCAATAAGGATGCATGGTTGAACCAGATGACGAAACTGATGAAAAAAGCGATCCAGCTCATATGCAGTACTTTGGCTTTGCCTTGCATGTTGAGCAACTTAAACGGGGTAAATGACATGCGGATTCCGGAGTTATCGATTCGGCATTTGCCAAGCAGCTTGTATGCCATCGTGATTCGTTCGGCTGGCAAGGGTTATGGCGGCATTGGTGCATCAATCTGGTGCAAAATGCCGCGGAATTTGCGTTATTTGAGTGCACCAAGCGGCCAGGCTCGCCGCACCAGCTACGCTAACGCCGATTTTTCAATGTCTTAAGAATTGGCATGTATTTTGTTTAGAAAATATCAAGTCTTGTCTGTAGACTTACCCCGGTGTTGAATTGGACAAAGGTGTCCTGCTTGAATGAGCGTGCTCATTCGATCAGGGCGCCTTTTTTTTTGCCGAAAAACCGGGCGGCCGGACAAGCTTGGAACCATTTGCCTTCGCCGGCCCATCGCGGGCCGGGTTGGCGTTTGCGGAATAATCTGAATCGACAGAGGCCTGAGATGAGTAACAAACAAACCCTGGTTGTGATTGGCAACGGCATGGTTGGCCAGCATTTTTTGAGCAGTTTGGCGAGCAGTGCGGCAATGGCGGACTATCGGGTGGTCACGTTTTGCGAAGAGCCGCGCCCTGCTTACGACCGCGTGCATTTATCGGAATATTTTGCCGGCAAAAGCGCCGAAGATTTGTCTCTGGTCGAGGCCGGCTTTTTCGCCGAGCACGGCATCGAAATCCATCTGGGAGACAAAGCGGTGGCGATCGACCGCGTCGCCAAGCAGGTTACGTCGGCTAAAGGCCTGACGATTGCTTACGACAAACTGGTATTGGCGACCGGTTCCTATCCGTTCGTGCCGCCGGTGCCGGGCCACGAACGCCCGCAGTGCCTGGTATACCGCACCATAGAAGATCTGGAAGCGATACAAGCGGCGGCGGCGCAATCCAAGGTCGGTGCGGTGGTCGGCGGCGGCTTGTTGGGGTTGGAAGCTGCCAAGGCCTTGAAAGACTTGGGCTTGGAAACGCATGTGATCGAATTTGCGCCGCGCTTGATGGCGGTACAGTTGGACGAAGGCGGCGGCGCGATGCTGAAACACAAAATCGAAGCGCTGGGCGTCAACGTTCATTTGAACAAGAACACCACGTTGATCGATGACGGCGTTCAGTGCCGGCACAAAATGAATTTCGCCGACGGCCAGGTATTGGAAACCGACATCGTGTTGTTTTCGGCCGGTATTCGGCCGCGCGACGAAATCGCCCGCCAATCCGGTTTGGAAGTCGGCCCGCGCGGCGGCATCGTCATCGATAACCAGTGCCGTACTTCCGACCCGGACATTTACGCGATCGGCGAATGCGCATTGTGGAACGGTCAGATTTTCGGTCTGGTTGCACCGGGCTATACCATGGCTAGAACCGTCGCCGCGGCTCTGAACGGCGACGCGGCCAGCTTTACCGGCGCCGATATGAGCACCAAACTCAAGCTGATGGGCGTCGATGTCGCCAGCATCGGCGATGCCCACGCCAGAACGCCGGGGGCGCTGGTCTACACCTACCAGAACGGTTCGGCCGAAGTCTATAAACGTTTGGTGGTCAGCCAAGATAAAAAACATCTGCTCGGTGCGGTATTGGTCGGCGATGCCGCCGGCTACGGCACTTTGTTGCAGTATTGCCTGAATGGTATCGAATTGCCGGAAAATCCGGATTCGTTGATTTTGCCGCAACGCTCCGACCAATCGGTGGGGCTGGGGCCGGATGCGTTGCCGGCGTCGGCGCAAATTTGCTCCTGCCACGACGTCAGTAAAAGCCAGGTCTGCGGCGCCATCGAAGCCGGTTGCCTGACGCTGGGCGATTTAAAAGCGCAGACCAAGGCTGCTACCGGTTGCGGCGGTTGTTCGGCGCTGTTGAAGTCGGTGTTGGACTGCGAATTGGGCAAGATGGGCGTTGCGGTTAGTACCGACCTGTGCGAGCACTTTGCCTACACCCGCCAGGATTTGTATAACCTGGTCATGGTCGGCCAAATCAAAACGTTCGACGAATTGCTGGACAAACACGGCAAGGGCTTGGGTTGCGATGTCTGTAAGCAGGCGGTCGGCTCGATTCTGGCGTCTTACTGGAACGACTATATTCTGGAAAAACCGCATATCGGCCTGCAAGATACCAACGACACTTTCCTGGCCAATATGCAGAAAGACGGCACTTATTCGGTGGTGCCGCGGATCGCCGGAGGCGAAATCACGCCGGATATGTTGATCGTGCTGGGACAGGTCGGCAAAAAATACAATCTGTATACCAAGATCACCGGCGGCCAACGCGTCGACTTTTTCGGTGCCCGCCTGGAGCAGTTGCCGGCGATCTGGAAAGAACTGACCGACGCCGGCTTCGAATCCGGCCACGCTTACGGCAAGTCGCTGCGCACCGTCAAATCCTGCGTCGGCAGCACCTGGTGCCGCTTCGGCGTCGACGACAGCGTCGGTCTGGCGATAGAACTGGAAAACCGCTACAAAGGGTTGCGGGCGCCGCACAAAATCAAATTCGCCGTATCCGGTTGCACCCGGGAATGCGCCGAGGCCCAGGGCAAGGATATCGGCGTCATCGCCACCGAGAACGGTTGGAACCTGTATGTGTGCGGCAACGGCGGCATGAAGCCGCGCCACGCCGACCTGTTAGCCACCAATCTGGACAAGGAAACCCTGATCAAATACATCGACCGGGTGTTGATCTTTTACGTGCGGACCGCGGCCCGGCTGCAACGCACTTCGGTCTGGATGGAAAACATGGAAGGCGGCCTGGAGTATTTGAAGTCGGTGGTGATCGACGACAAGCTCGGCATTGGTGCCGATCTCGAACAGCAGATGCACCATGTCGTCGACACCTACCAATGCGAATGGAAAACCACGTTGCAGGACGAGCAGCGTCTGAAACGGTTCCGCCATTTCGTCAACAGCGACCAAGCCGACGATAACGTGGTGTTCGTCGAGGAACGCGGCCAAATACGGCCGGCCAACGACTTCGAGCGTAAACATTTTAAACTGGTAGAGGAGGCCGCCTAATGAGCAGTTGGATCGATGTCTGCAGTATCGACGATTTGCAACCGGATTCCGGCATTTGCGCTTTGGTTGGCGGCCGGCAAGTCGCGATATTTTTCTTGCCGCGGCGGCAAGCGGTTTACGCGATCGGCAATTTCGACCCGTTCAGTCGCGCAAACGTGTTGTCGCGTGGCATGATAGGCGATATCGGCGGTGAGCCGATGGTGGCGTCGCCGATGTATAAGCAGCATTTTCATTTACATACCGGCGTGTGTTTCGAAGATCCCAGCGTCGCAACGCCTGCATACCGGGTCAGAATCGACCGCGGCAGGGTAGCAGTGCAGTTGCCGGAGTAAAACGATGAAATTTCGCTATTACATTGCCGACGTATTTACCCGGCAGATATTCAACGGCGCCCAAATTGCCGTGTTGCCGCAGGCTAACGGCCTCAACGCGGAAACCATGGCGGCCATCGCCAGAGAATTGAACTTGCCGGAAACGGTATTTGTGTTCCCGAACCTTAGCAGCGCTAACGGTCGGCGCATGCGGATTTTTTCGCCGTTGGGGGAGATTCAGTTCGGCGGCCATGCCATCGTCGCCGCGGCTTACGTGTTGGCCGAGTGCGGCGATATCGCACTGACCGATCCGTTGACGTCGTTGTTGCTGGAACAAAACGTCGGCGTGATCGAAGCCAATATATCCAGCGTCGGCGGCAAACCGACCTTGGTTCAGTTCAGCCGGCGGGTCAGCGCCGTAGTCGACCGTTTCGCGCCGCGCGACGAGGAACTGGCCCAGTTCCTGGGTTTGCAGATTGCCGAGCTGGACCATAAAAAATATACGCCGCGTCTGGTTTCCTGCGGTTTTCCGTATTTGGTGGTGCCGGTGTGGAATTACGAATCGGTGCGCAAGGCTCGTTTCAATTACGCGGCCTGGAGCCAATCCAGCGCGCCGCAGACCGCGGCGCAGGAGATATTGTTGTTTGCGCCGAAATCGCCGAACCCCGAAGCCGATTTCACGTTGCGGCTGTTGGGGCCCAACATCGGCATGCACGAAGATCCTCCGGTCGGCAGTGCCACGCCGGCATTTTGCAGCTATCTATGTTCCTTCGAACACACGCGCAAGGGTACCCATGTGTTTGCGGTCGAGCGCGGCCACCACGCCGGCCGCCGCAGTTTGATTCAATTGGAAATGGACAACAAGCAGCAGGAGTATCTGACGATTCGGGTCGGCGGACAGGCGGCGATATTTGCCGAAGGCAGTATCGATTTGCCGGAATGAGGTCCGGCGACGGCAGTTGCGGCCGGCGCGATTCGCGCCGGCGTTATTTGCGGGGATTATTCGCGGTTTTTACTGCGTTTCGAAGTTGAACCGACGCGCTTTTTGCTTTTGTCTTTCTTGACCAACGCCGCGTCGAAACGGGAAATGTTCAGCGGTTTGCCGGCGACGCGTACCTTCTTCAACGCCTGAAACAGATCTTTGGGCATGCCGGCCGGCAGTTCCACGGTGCTGTAATGCTCCTCGATTTTAATGCGGGCGATATGGTCGCCGTCGATGCCGGTCTCGTTGGCAATGGCGCCGACGATATTACCGGGTTTGACGCCGTCGGAGCGGCCGACCTCGATCCGGAACATTTCCATTTCCACTGCACCGACCCTGCCTTTTTCCCGGCGCGGGCCGCGTTCGCCGCGCTCGGTTTGCGGCTTGGTTTCCGCATCCTTGCGCGGCTTTTTGCCGCTGTCTTTCAACAACAACGGCGTATCGCCTTGCAACAGTCTGGCCAGTGCGGCGGCGATGTCCATGGCCGGAACGTTATGTTCGACCTGGTATTGGTTAATCAATTGCGTATAAAAACTCAGCTCTTCGCCGGCCAGGGTGTCGGTGATGCGCTGTTTGAATTTGTTGATCCTGGCGTTGTTGATGAACTCGGTCGACGGTAGCTGCATCTCCTCGACTTTCTGTTTGGTGGCCTGTTCGATGTTGGCCAACAGGCGTTTTTCCCGCGGCGACACGAACAGGATCGCGTCGCCGGTGCGGCCGGCGCGGCCGGTGCGGCCGATACGGTGAATATAGGATTCGGTGTCGTAGGGAATGTCGTAGTTGACGACATGGGTAATGCGGTCGACGTCCAAGCCGCGGGCGGCAACGTCGGTGGCGATCAGAATATCCAGCTTGCCGCTCTTCAGATTGTCGATGGCGCGTTCGCGCAGCGCTTGCGACATGTCGCCGTTGATCGCCGATGCGGAAAAGCCGCGCGCTTCCAGTTTCTCGGCGACTTCGATGGTTGCCGTTTTGGTGCGGACGAAAATGATCATGCCGTCGAAGTTTTCCGCTTCCAGGATTCGGGTCAACGCATCCATCTTGTGCAGGCCGCTGACGAACCAGTAACGCTGGCGGATATTGGCCGCCGTGGCGGTTTTGACCTTGATCGTGACCTGTTCCGGGTTAGTCAGGTATTGCTGGGCGATTTTACGGATCTCGCTCGGCATCGTCGCCGAGAACAGCGCGGTCTGCCGGGTCGGTGGGGTTTGTTCCAGGATCCACTCGACGTCGTCGATGAAGCCCATCCGCAGCATTTCGTCGGCTTCGTCCAGTACCAGGGTTTGCAACTGGTCCAGTTTCAATGTGCCGCGGCGCATGTGGTCCATGACCCGGCCCGGCGTACCGACGATGACGTGCGCGCCCCGGTTCAGTTGGCGCAACTGGCTGGTGTAGTCCTGGCCGCCGTATATCGGCAATACGTGGAAGCCTTTGATGTGGGCGGCGTAGCATTGAAAGGCCTCGGCCACCTGGATGGCCAACTCGCGGGTCGGCGCCAACACCAGCGCTTGCGGGTCTTTTTGCTTGATGTCGATGCGGTTCAGAATGGGTAGCGCGAACGCGGCGGTTTTGCCGGTGCCGGTTTGGGCCTGGCCCAGTACGTCGCGGCCGGCCATCACGAACGGAATGATTTGGGCTTGGATCGGGGAGGGGGTTTCGTAACCGACGCTTTCCAGCGCTTTTAAAATGGGATCGGCAAGGTTCAGATCTTTAAAAGAAGGCGTGGTTGCGGAGGGCGTATCGGACATTAAAAATACCTGTAGATGAAAAGAGAACGGCCGGCCGGGAAGCGAGCCATGGCCGGCATTGTAACGCAGTTCGGTTGAATATTTCTTAACTTATTGATAATAACAGAAAAAAATCGATAGGCTATGCGGCCCGGTTTGCCGAATAAGTCAGGCAGATAAACAGGAAAAACTGGGCGCCAAAAATCAGGTTGGCCATCAACAGGTGTACCGGTTGGGCGAAGGCCGGAAAACCTAACCGGTCCAGACTGACTCCGGCCAGGATAGCCGTCACGATCAAACCGGCCAATACATAGCCTAGGCGCAATAACAGACTGCCTGGGGCGGCCTGCTCGCGGATTTTCCAAACCAGCCACAGGTTGGTGAACAGAATGATCGATGAAAACGAGCGGTGCACGTAAAAGATGATCGGAAAACTATCGCGCCAGTATTGGCGTTCGATGTAGCTGTGCTCGTGGGCGATGTAGTCGACCGCTTCGCGTACCTGGGTACCCATTGCGATTTGCAATAAGGTCATGCCCATCGCAACTTTCAACACCGTCGCGAAGCGCGGCGTCAGCCAATGGCTATCCACGGCTTGGAGCAAAGGTTTCTGCGAGCGGGCGATGGCATAAATCAGCAGCGCGACGATGCCCAGGGCCAGCAACATGTGCAGGGTAATCATCAGCGGTTTCAGATTGCTAGCCACCACCGCCGAGCCGAGCCAGCCTTGAAAACCGACCAATAAAAATACCGACAGTGCCAGGTAGAAAATGGTCTTGTCGGCTTTCAAATAAATGCGCGAAGACCAGGCTGTCAGGAAAATCAAGCAACCTATCGTCACGCCGACCAAGCGGTTGGTATATTCGGTCCAGGTTTTCACCGGATTGAACGAGGTATTTTCGTAACCGCGCGCGGCGTAAATTTCATGGTAATTGGCCGGCAATTGCGATTCGTCGGTGGGCGGCACCCATTGGCCGAAGCAGGTCGGCCAGTCCGGGCAGCCCATGCCGGCACCGGAGGCGCGGACGATGCCGCCGACCAGAATCACGAAATAAACGGCAAATATGGTCAAAGCGCCTAAGCGGCGGAAACGGGCGGCAGCCTGGTCGTCTATCATGGTGGTACTACGTTATAGAAACATGGATTGGGCGAGTTCGATTTCTTCCGAAACGCCTTCGATTTCCAATATCTCGGCATCGGCTTGCAGGCCCAATTTGGCAAAGGCCGGGACTGTATTCCAATCGACCCGGCAGGCGGGGTGGTCGGTGCCGGCGATGCTTTGCAGAAAGGCGACTTGCACCAGATCGACATAATCGGCTTGCGGGCCGGCATCGCGTTGAAAATCGACGTATTCCGACGGCACCAATTTCAATTCTTCCGGAAAATTCCAGGTGTTCATGATGATTTTGCCGACGTGCGGATGGGCTTTTTCCAAAAGTTTGTCGAGCCGGGAAGGGCTGTCGCGGAATTCCGGAATCTTTTCCACCAAGGTCAATATCGGTAACTTGCCGATCTGGTGGATCAGGCCCGCCAGCATGGCCTCGTCGGCATTCAAATGCGGTACGAAAGCGCTCAGGGCGCGGGCGATCGCAGAGACGTTGACGCCTTGTTCCCAAGTCTTGCGGAAATAGGTTTCCAGCAACGCGCTGGTCGGCGTGAACATTTGCTGCATAATCAAACTGGTGATCAGGGTGCGGATCGTGTTGTTGCCGAGCCGGGTCACCGCCATTTGGATGTTTTTGATCTCCACCGCGCCGCGGTACAGCGGACTGTTGGAGACCTGGATCAAGCGCGCCGAGATCGCAGCGTCGGTGGCAATGATTTCGGCCAAGCTTTGCGCAGTGGCGTCGCCGTTACTGACCGCGTCTCTGACTTTGATTGCCACGTCCGGCAGCGTCGGCAATACCAGGCGGTTGGCGTCCAATTCCTCTTGTACGTGAACCAGAAAGTCTTGAACCGATTTGAATTGCATGAATGAGTTTCCGTTATTGAGCTGAAACCAGCGTCAGTTGTGCGTGGTTATCGCCGTCAAGTATAAGGTTTTTTGGCATGCCATCAACTATTTGCAGGACTAGCAACAAGCGCGTGCTGCCTGCCCAGGCCGCCGCCGCCAGCACGGTGCCGGCCACTTCGCATTCCAAGTCCCGCACGGTCGAACCCGGCTGCGGTAGCCCGGCGCCCGAGTAATCGGCGACAAACAATGCCCGTTTTACTTTGCCCAGATAATGGGTGCGCGCCACGATTTCCTGGCCGGTGTAACAGCCTTTGTTGAAACTGATGCCGCCGAGCCGGTCCAGATTCAGCATCTGCGGAATATGCTGTTCCGATTGTTCCGGACCGAACCAAGGTAAGCCGGAGTCGATGTCGCGGTAACGCCATTCGGCCAAGGAACCGCGTGCAACACCCTGCTGCTCGGTCAATGCCGCCATTTTTTCGGCTGCCTGGCTTTCCGGCAAAAGCCATAAAAACCGGGGTGCAGCAGGTAATTTGATCACCGGTTCGGGAGACAAGGCCACGCCAAAATCGGTTTGTGCCGACTCCAGGCCGGCGGTCGGGCCGACGCAGCCGCTTATGCCGCAAATCGTCAACCGCTTATCCTGCGCCAATTGCACTTTGGCACGCAGTACGTATCTGCGCAATTTATCGGCTACTGTATCTCTTAGCTCGCTGGGTAATATCAGCACAAATCCCAGCTGCGTTTTTACAACCAATAGCGTGCTGATGACTCGGCCCTTGGCATTGCAAAGAGCGGCTATGCTGGAGTGAGAGTCGCTCAGCTCATCGATGTTGCAGGTCAATTGGCCTTGCAAAAAAACGGCAGCATCGGTGCCGGTCACTTCGATGGCGGCCAACCCGGTGTCGCCGTATATTTTTTCGGGAATATTCGCGTGTTCTGCCGCCAAGGCTGGCATAGAGTCTACAATCATAACGCTGTCAAAACCATTATCGATCCGGTTAGTTTACCCTAGCTGGAACAAGGCGACCGGTTTGTGTACAAAAATATCGAGCAGAGCGTGGATTTTAGTTTAGGCGTTTCCAGACGACGCCGCTGGTGTGTTAGTTTTTCGCACCTATCGGCCTTGGCCGGATGCTGGTTCAATGCAATGCCGCTCGGTTACCGGTCAGTTCTAATTGTGCTGGTTTGTTTGAGTTGGGTTGCGGCAGTCCTGGCCGAAAATAGATCGGCTATAGTTTTACGCTACAGTCAGCAGCGGGGATGGTCGGTTCAGCAAGGCCGCGGCGATTTCCAGCCGATCCGTTTGCGGCATACGTCGGTTGTTAGCCGGATGTTGGTGGCGCTACATTGGCTGGGCGAAAACGATATCCGCGGCGCGCTGGTGGTGTTTCCGGATATGCTGCAGCCCGACCAGTTTCGCAGGCTGTTGGTCTGTTTGAAAATTACTGAAATTGGCTAAGACGCATGAACGGAAACGCCCAGACCATCCCTTTTCAGGTCGGTTCATTGAAGAACCTGCCGGCATTACCCGAGGCCAGTGTCCGAATACTGGCTGCCGTCAACACGCCCGATATCTCGATAGACAAGTTGACTTCGGTTCTGGCGCTGTCGCCGGGTCTGGTGGCCCGGCTATTGGGCTTGGCGAATTCGGCTTATTTCGCCCGAGGCGCGGTGGTCAGCGACTTGCGTACCGCCATTTTTCAGGTGCTGGGTTTGGATTTGGTCAAATCGCTGGCTTTGGGAATAGTGTTTAACGTGCAATTCGACACCCGCAAATGCCAGCAATTCGACACCGAGCGGTTTTGGAGCGAATCGTTATTGACCGCGATTGCGGCGCAAAGACTGGCAGCGGACTGTCGGCAGCTACAAGCCTTCTCCGCATCTACGGTTTACACCAGCGGCCTGTTGCTGAATATCGGCTTGCTGGCGCTGGGCTTTCTGTTGCCCGACCAGATAAATGGTATTTTGGTCAAATGCAATGCTTCGGGGATGGCGGTCGGTGGCGAAATCGCCCGGCAACTCGGGCATAGCCATTACCAACTTGGCTACGTGCTGCTGAACAAGTGGCAATTGCCGACAGTATACCAATCAGTGCTTCACAACTACCGGCAACTCGACTTCTCCGGTCCCGAGCGGCCTTTGCTGGTTTTGCTCAGGTTATCCCGCCAACTGAGCGCCGGTATCGCTTCCGGCACGCCGATCGACCAAGCCGCGATCGATGCAGCTTGCTATGAGTTGGAATTGGCTGTAGAGATGGTCGAAAACACTGTCGAGTGGCTGGGTGAAAACAAACCGGCGTTGGATAGTTTAGCCGGCATCATGGGGGGGCGATGAATCCGCAAACGCCCAACGCCAGCTTCGGGCAACCTGGTGGCGTGCACGATCTGGTTATCGATTTGTTCAATGCGTTGTCGGCGATAAAACAGTTGTCGGAACTCGATTGCCAGGTCGACGACGAGGCGAAATTGGTAAAACAGGCGCTGGCCAGCTTGATTCAATACCAGGACATGGAGCGTTGTTCGTTCTTCATGCTGGATGATGCCGGCATGCTGACCAACCTGACCGGAATCAGCGTGGAAGAGTCGCCGCAATCGGCCGCAGTCCGCGATAAACCGTTAACGTTCAAGGTTGGCGAAGGCGTGATCGGTACCGCGGCAGCCAGCGGCGAGTTGCAGCACTGCCGCAATTGCGCGGAAGACCCGCGTTTCGAAAAAACGGCGGCTGCGGCCTTGCCCGGATCCTTAATCAGCGTACCGGTTTTTACTCTGAACCGGCATCTGATCGGTGTCTTGAACGTATCGCACCCGCAACCGTTCTATTTCACCGATTGGCATATCCGTTTGCTGGAAGTCTACAAAAATATCCTCGGCCAATTAATCACCACCAGGCGCTTGGTTCGGCAAATGGAGCGGCAAATCGCGTCGAGGACGGCGGAGCTGGAAACGCTGGTCGCCGAAACCAATCAGTTGAAAGAGCATTTCGCCAGCATGTCGATGCACGACCAATTGACCGGTCTGCACAACCGGCGATTTTTTTACGACCAAGTCGAAATCGCGATTGCCCAGCACGCGCGTTACCACACCAGCCTCTGCCTGTTGGTACTGGATATCGATCATTTTAAAGTCATCAACGACCGCTTCGGCCACTTGTTCGGCGACCAGGTTCTGGTCGGCGTGGCTTCCGCGTTGAAGCGGCAAGTTAGGAGCACCGATATTCTGGTGCGTTTCGGCGGCGAGGAATTCGTGCTGATTTTTACCAACACCCCCTGCGATAACGGTAAGGCGTTCGGCGAACGGATTCGCCAGGAGATCAGTAAGTTGGAATGGAACGTCGGCGGCGAAAAGGTCAATGTCACATTGAGTATCGGTCTTTTTTGCCTGAACGCAGACGCCTGTCCCGGTAGTCTGGCGCCGGACATCGACGAAATGATCAACTGTGCCGATACGGCGCTCTACCAGGCCAAAGCCAATGGCCGCGACCAATTGGTCGTATTCGAAGACCAGAGATTGCGCGGCGATTAACGTTGTCGGCTCAAATCGGTTGTTCTGCGCCATCATCGATTCTAAAATCGGAGCGACTGTCATCAAAGTGGGGAGCGGCGTTAGGTTCCCTTGGTTTCTGGGAGGAGATCGAATGAAACAAATGTTACCGAAAGGCGTGTTATCGCTGGCATTGGTATTGGCAAGTTGGTCGGTGCAAGCCGACCAGGCCAGCGACATGCAAAAAATGCTCAACGATCAGGTCATGGCCAAGCCATTCAGCGTTGAAGACGAGGCCAAACTCAACAGCTACATCGAAGAAGCGACCAAACGGGGTACGCCGCCGAAATCGGAACCCAGCAAATATTGGCGCCGCGGCTACACCTGCAACGATTTGCGGCGTTACTCTTGGAACGATTACCGCGATTGCAGCTACTACTACCGTTATTACGGCTATTATTGGCCGTATTGATTTCTAGTTTATTTTTGGATCATTTCATTTGGAGATACAGATGGCTATTGCTCGAAACACATTCATGAAACTTGCCGGTGCGGCGGCTATAGCCGCAATGTTGGGCGGGTGTGCCGCCGTACACACTTCGATCGCCAAAAAGGACCTGGACGTCCAAACCAAGATGAGCGATACGATATTTCTCGACCCGGTCGGGCCGGAACAACGCACCATTTTTCTCGATGTGCGAAATACTTCGGACAAAGCCAATTTCGACGTAATGTTGCCGGTAAAACAGGCCTTGCAGTCCAAAGGCTACATCATCTCCAACGATCCGGAAGCGTCGCATTATTGGTTGCGAGCCAACGTACTCAGCGTCGATAAAGCCAGTCCGACCGCAGCGGAATCGGCGCTACATTCCGGATACGGCGGCTCGTTGGCCGGTGCGGCGGCCGGTGCGGCGATCGGCGGCGGCTTGGGCGGTTGGTCCGGAGCCGGTATCGGCGGTTTGGCCGGTGCAGCCGTTGGCGGCGCAATCGAAACCATCGCCGATGCTGCCGTCAAGGACGTGACTTATATGGTAGTCACCGACATCGAAATCGCCGAAAAAGCCAAAAGCGGCGTCGTGATCAGACAGGACAGCCAACAGGACGCCAAACAAGGCATCGGCGGTTCGCGCCGGCAGACTTCGTCCGAAGTCAGCGATCGCAAAAAATACCGCACGCGTATTGTCAGCACCGCCAATCAGGCGAATTTGGAATATGAAGAGGCGGCTCCAAGCTTAACCTCGGGCCTGGTTAGATCGATCTCCGGTTTGTTCTAAACCGCTTTTGCTTCAGCCGATACCTTTTGCTGCCGCTCACGCCGAGCGAGGGTATCGGTTCTCAATTCGTAAAATCGCTGTATAATCCGGCGCCTCTTCAACCCGGCCGTCTTGTGCCGGACGTCCCTGTCAAAATTCGAAATTATTGCTATGGCACTTCATTGCGGAATCGTCGGCCTGCCCAACGTCGGCAAATCAACTCTGTTCAACGCGCTGACTAAAGCGACTATCGCCGCCGAGAACTATCCTTTTTGCACTATCGATCCGAACGTAGGGGTGGTGCCGGTACCCGATCCGCGGATGGACAAACTGGCCGAAATCGTTAACCCGGAGCGGGTTTTGCCCACGACCATCGAGTTTGTCGATATCGCCGGCTTGGTAGCCGGCGCCTCCAAAGGCGAAGGCTTGGGAAACCAGTTTCTCGGCAATATCAGAGAGACCGATGCCATTGTGCATGTGGTGCGCTGTTTTCACGACGATAACGTGATCCACGTGGCCGGCAAGGTCGATCCGATCAACGACATAGAAGTCATCAACACCGAATTGGCCCTGGCCGACATGGCTTCGGTGGAAAAGGCGTTGCAGAAATCGGCCAAGGCTTCCAAATCCGGCAACAAAGACGAGCTGGCCCGGAAACAGGTGCTGGAACGGGTATTGGAACACCTGAATAACGGCGAACCCATCAGGACTTTGGGGCTAAGCGAAGACGAGGCCAAGCTGATCAAGGAATTATGTTTGATCACGATCAAGCCTACCTTATACGTGGCAAACGTGCAGGACGACGGGTTCGACAACAATCCGTTGTTGGACAACGTCAAAGGTTTTGCCGAGCGCGAAGGCTCAAAAGTCGTGCCGGTATGCGCTGCTATCGAGGCGGAGATCGTGCAATTGGACGATGCGGAAAAGGTCGAATTTCTCGCGGATTTGGGCTTGGAAGAGCCTGGGTTGAATCGGGTGGTTCGAGCGGCTTACGAGCTATTGAATCTTTCGACTTATTTCACTGCGGGTGTAAAAGAGGTCAGGGCTTGGACGATCCCGGTCAATGCCTTGGCTCCTCAAGCTGCCGGCGTGATTCATTCCGATTTTGAAAAGGGCTTTATCCGCGCCGAAGTCGTTTCGTACCAGGATTTTGTCAATTACAAAGGCGAGCAAGGGGCAAAAGATGCCGGTAAATGGCGGCTGGAAGGCAAGGAATACAAAGTGCAGGACGGCGACGTCATGCATTTCAGGTTCAATGTTTGACAAGGTTTTGACCCGCCGGTATAATGGCCGCTTGTTTAGTTGAACAAGATTTGTGGCGACATAGCTCAACCGGTTAGAGCGCGGGATTCATAACCCCGAGGTTCCAGGTTCGATTCCCGGTGTCGCCACCATTTAAAATAAAGGGTCTAGGATTCGTCCTAGACCCTTTTTTTATGCCCGGGCGCCGGCTTTTCCAGCCAAGAAGGCTGGGCGGAGCTGTCTCAGAGCTATCGCTTGGCGCTTGAGTTGTCGGGGGCCAGAATGGTATTGGCCGGAGTGCGGCTGTCGTCAGGAGCTGGGTAGTCTTTGGTGTAATGCAGGCCGCGGCTTTCTTTGCGCTGTTGGGCGCAGCGAATGATCAGTTCGGCAACGATGACCAGATTGCGCAGTTCCAACAGGTCGCTGGTGATGCGAAACTGGCCGTAATATTCCGCGATTTCGTCTTTCAGCAGCACTAGTCGATTCATCGCTCGTTCCAGGCGCTTGTTGGTGCGAACGATACCGACATAGTCCCACATAAAGCGGCGCAATTCGTCCCAGTTGTGGGCTATCACCACTTCCTCGTCCGAGTCGCTAACTTTGGATTCGTCCCAGGCGGGTAACGCCGGCGGTTCCGGTAATTGGTCGAAAATTCGGCGGATATCCTGGTTGGCTTGCTCGGCGAACACCAGGCATTCCAGAAGCGAGTTGCTAGCCATGCGATTGGCACCGTGCAGGCCGGTGCAGGCAACTTCGCCGATGGCGTATAAACCCGGAATGTCGGTGCGGGCGTTGGCGTCGGTAACGACGCCGCCGCAGGTATAATGCGCGGCCGGTACCACCGGAATCGGTTGCTGGCTGATGTCGATGTCCAGCTCTAGACACTGCGTGTAAATGGTCGGGAAGTGCTTTTGGATGAATTCCCGGGATTTATGGCTGATATCCAGATAGACGCATTCTATGCCGTGTTTCTTGATTTCGCTGTCTATGGCTCTGGCGACGATGTCGCGGGGCGCCAATTCCATGCGGTCGTCGTAGCGGCGCATGAAGCGTTCGCCGTCGGGTAAGATCAAATGGCCGCCTTCGCCGCGCACTGCCTCGCTGATCAAAAAAGAGCGGGCGGTGGGGTGGTACAGGCAGGTCGGATGAAATTGCATGAATTCCATATTTGCCACTCTGCAGCCGGCCCGCCAAGCCAAGGCGATGCCGTCGCCGGTCGAGATGTGCGGATTGGTCGAGTACAGATAGACCTTATTGGCACCGCCCGTGGCCAGCACCACAACTTTGGCGGCAATCGTCTTGATTTTTCCGGATTTGTTGTCGAGCACGTAGGCGCCGCATATGCCTTGCCGCTCGGCGCCCAATTTGGCTGCCGTGATTAACTCCACTACGTTGTGGTGTTCCAGCAGGCTAATGTTGGTGTGAGCTTGGGCCCGTTCGATCAGCGACAGCGATACGGCTTTGCCGGTGGCGTCGTCGCTGTGTACGATACGGCGATGGGAATGGCCGCCTTCTCGGTTAAGATGTAACTGTTTAACGCCGTCGGCGTCGCGTTCTTCGGTAAAGTTGACGCCCTGAGAGCGCAGCCATTCGATACTTTTTCGGCCTTGGGCGACGGTAAGGCGGACAATGTCCGGATCGCACAGGCCGGCTCCGGCAATTAACGTATCTTCGATATGCGATTCGATCGAGTCGTAGCGGTCGTCGAATACTGCCGAAATCCCGCCTTGGGCATAGTAGGTGCTACATTCGGTCAACGCGAATTTAGCCAGTACCGCAACCTTGTAGCGGTCGGCCAAATGCAGTGCCAGACTTAGTCCGGCGCCGCCGCTGCCGGCAATCAAGATGTCGTAATAGGGTTTGGCGCTTATGGCGGTGTGGCTGTTAGTCAAGGTCGTCAAATCGGTCAGCGAAAGTAAAAGTTCAACCCGGCCTCGAATAATATCTCGTTTTACCGGTCCGGTAATTTTTTTTGTAATGCCAGAACTAATAAGGTTTAATTCTGTCCACTTCAGCAGAAAAATAGAGCAGTGAACGAACAAATAAGCACCACCGAAGATGTCGATCAAAGCCTTGTGCACAGAGTGCAGCAGGGCGACAAAGCGGCCTTCGATCTTCTGGTTTTAAAGTACCAGCACAAGATCGTCCACTTGGTGAATCGTTATGTCAAAGACCCAAGTGAAGCGCAGGACGTGGCCCAGGATACCTTCATCAAGGCATATCGGGCTTTGGGAGATTTTCGCGGTGAAAGCGCGTTCTACACTTGGCTGTACCGGATCGCGATAAACACCGCGAAAAATTATCTTTTGTCGCGTTCCCGCCGCCATTTTGACTACGAGATCGACGTTCAAGATGCGGAGCAAGTGGAAAACGCTCCGCAGCTTAAAGATATAGAAACGCCCGAGCATCAGCTGATGAACGAGCAAATCGTTGCGGTGATTAAATCCGCAATCGAAAATTTACCGGAAGAAATGCGGATTGCAATCACGCTCCGAGAATTCGAAGGGATGAGCTACGAAGAAATAGCGGAGGCTATGGACTGCCCGATAGGCACAGTGCGTTCGCGGATTTTCAGAGCGCGCGAAGCCATTGACCAAAAATTAAACCCGTTGCTCGACTAAAGGTGTATCGATGCAAGAACAAATTAACCAAAAACTATCCCAATTCATAGACGACGAACTGGATGCCGCGCAATCTCTGGAGCTATTGGCAGCGATTCGTGAAGACGATGCGCTGCAGGAGAAGTTGCGGCGCTACCAAATCGCCAGCCAAATATTGAAGAGTAACGAATACTCGGCGGTGAATCGCGATTTTGCCGATAAAATCCACCAGCAACTCCGTCAAGAGCCGATTTATTTCATGCCGCGGCCGAAAACCAATCCGGTCAATTGGCAGAAAGCCGGGCTCGCGGTTGCGGCATCTATCGTGCTTGCGGTGGTCTGGCTGGCCAGTAAAGTCGAACCAAGGCAAAGCAATCCTTTTAACTCGGTTGGCGTCGTGGCCCACAGCGGAACATCGGCCGACGACATGCACGCCCGTTTCAAGGATTATCTGCAAGCTCACGACAATACGCTTTACGTTAATACGGTGCAGGCGGCGCAACCTTATGCGCGGGTGGTCGGCTATCCACAGGAATAGGGACGTGAGAGTATTACTGGCATTTATTATCGGCTTTATCAGCGCGACCGCTGGGGCCGAAAGTCTTACCGCGGTGCAATGGTTGGACAAAATGAATCTGGCGATGAAGACCCTGAATTACCAGGGGACCGTGATTTTCATGAAAAACGGCCAGATAGAAACCATGAAATACCGGCATAGCGTCGACCACGGCGTCGAGCAGGAGCGCTTATCCTCGTTGAACTCGCCGATGCGGGAAGTGACGCGAAAATCCAACGAAGTGACGTGCATATTCAAGGAAACCAGCGAAAAGGTGGTAAACCATCATCCGCTCGACAGTTCGTTTATCATCAACATGCCGAGTAGTCCGGCGTCCTTGGAAAAATCTTACAGTTTGGAACTGGCCGGCCAGGAATCGGTGGCGATGCTACCGGCGCAAATCGTCGCCGCCCAACCGAAGGATGGCCTGCGCTACCCCAGAAAAATCTGGATAAACACACAAAATTTTCTGCCGCTGAAAGTCGAAATTTATGCCCTGGATGGGCATGCTCTCGAACAAGTGATGTTTACCGAGCTAAACACGCAAACCGTTGCCGAAGCGCCGGCCGGCAACGACGCAAGCGATAAGTTCCACACCAAACACATACATAGCGCTCAAGCCGAGCCTTTGGACCAAGCCACTTTCATTCTGAATCACCGGCCGGAAGGCTTCGAGCCGGTGTTTTTTATCCGAAATTCGATCCAGCAATCGCAAAAAGCCGTAGACCATCTGTTAATGAGCGACGGCTTTTCGACCGTTTCAGTGTATTTGGAGTCCAAAGAGTCCGAAGGCATCGAAGGTCTGCATAGCCTGGGATCGGTAAATTCTTTCAGCAAAGTGATAGACAACACGCAGATCACCGTGCTCGGCGAAGTGCCGGCGAAAACCGTCGAATTGATTGCCGACGGTATCGCACTGCGCCATTAACCGTCTTTTTACATTTCAATTCGTACGTTTGGAGATTACATGCTTAATAAGCTGTTTTATGGAATTCTTATAATGTTGTTGTCGGTTAACCCCGGTTACGCCCAATTGCCCGATTTCACGGAAATGGTGAAAACCAACGGCGATGCCGTGGTCAATATCAGCACCACCCAAAAAGCGCCCGATGCCCAAGCCGGGGCCGATCCGCAGCAAATGCCGCAAGACATGCCGCCGGAAATGGAGGAATTCTTCCGCCATTTTTTCCAGGGCCCGGGCCGCGGCTATACGCCGCGGGAAACCAATTCGTTGGGTTCCGGGTTCGTCATCTCCCGTGACGGCTATATTCTGACCAACCATCACGTCGTGAATAATGCCTCGGAGATTGTGGTCAAGCTGAAGGACCGCCGCGAATTGATCGCCAAATTGATCGGTTCGGACGAGAGTACCGACGTGGCGTTATTAAAAGTGGAAGCCAAAGATCTGCCGGTGGTGGAAATCGGTGCGCCGGACCAATTGCAGGTCGGCGAATGGGTATTGGCGATCGGTACGCCCTTCGGTTTCGACCAGTCGGTTACCGCCGGTATCGTCAGCGCCAAGGGCCGCAGCCTGCCGGACGGCAACTATGTGCCGTTTATTCAAACCGACGTGGCGATCAACCCCGGCAACTCCGGCGGCCCGCTGTTCAACATGCAGGGTAAGGTGGTCGGCATCAATTCGCAGATTTACAGCCGCTCAGGCGGTTACATGGGATTGTCGTTTGCGATACCGATAGACGTGGCGATGAACGTTGTCGAGCAAATCAAATCCAAGGGTAAGGTATCGCGCGGCTGGTTGGGCGTACAAATTCAGGACGTTACCCGGCAACTGGCGGAGTCGTTCGGCATGGACCGTCCGCACGGGGCCTTGGTGTCAAAAGTGATTCCCGGCGGTCCGGCCGAGAAAGCTGGAATACAGATCGGCGACATCATCGTGGAGTTCAACGGCCAAATCATCGAAACTTCCGGCGAATTGCCGCCGAGAGTAGGTATGACGCCGGTCGACGAGAAAGCCAAAGTCAAAATTATTCGCCAGGGCGACAAACAAGACATTACGGTAAAAATCGGCTTGTTGCCGGCCCAGCAGGGCGTGGCGTCTGCAGGCCCATCGGCGACCCCGGAAACCGCAGTCAACCGCTTGGGACTGGCGGTGGCCGATCTGACCGCGGAACAGCGCCAACAGTTGCAAGTCGAGAAGAACGGGGTACTGGTACAAAAAGTCGGTAAAGGCATTGCTTTGGATGCCGGCATTCAGCCCGGAGACGTTATTTTGCGGATTCAAAATACCGTGGTGCGCGATGCAGCGGAATTCAACAGCATCGTGGCCAAATTACCGGTTGATAAATCTATTGCGCTTTTGGTACAACGTAACGGCAGCCCGGTGTTTTTGGCTTTCAAAATCGAAAAATAATTGAGGTGACTCAATGCCTGCCGCCAGTAATGTAACCCAATTGATCGGCAACACGCCGCTGGTTAAATTGCACAGAGTTGTACTGGAAAACTCGGCGACGGTATTGGTCAAATTGGAGTCAAGAAACCCTGGCGGGTCGGTCAAGGATCGAATCGGACTGGCGATGGTGCAGGCGGCGGAAAAAAGCGGGCAATTGCGCGGCGGCGGCATTATCGTCGAACCTACCTCGGGCAACACCGGTATTGCCTTGGCGATGGTGGCCGCCGCGCGCGGCTACCGTTGTATTTTGACGATGCCGGAGACCATGTCGGTCGAGCGGCGCCAGCTACTAGCGCTTTACGGCGCCGAAATCGTGTTGACGCCGGGCGCGGAGGGGATGAAGGGGGCGATAGTCAGGGCGCGGGAAATCGTTGCCGACCATCCCGGTTCGTACATGCCGCACCAGTTCGAAAATCCGGCCAATCCCGAGGTGCACCGGCAAACCACGGCACAGGAAATCTGGTCCTCCACCGACGGTCAAGTCGATGCTTTCGTCTGCGGCGTCGGTACCGGCGGAACCATTTCCGGCGTGGCCGACGTGATTAAAAACCGCAATCCGCAGTTCAAGGCGATTGCCGTGGAACCGGCCGAATCGCCGGTCATCTCCGGCGGCAACCATTCGCCGCATAAGATTCAGGGAATCGGCGCCGGTTTCGTGCCGAAGAATTTGGAAGTGGATTTGTTGGACGGCATCGAACTGGTCAGTACCGAGCAGGCCTTTGCGATGCGCAAGCGCTTGATCGAGGAGGAAGGCATCATGGCCGGCATTTCGTCCGGCGCCAGCGTTTGCGCTGCCGTCAGGGTGGCTGCGCAACTGGGCCCCGGAAAAACCGTTGTCACCATCGTCCACGACACCGGCGAACGTTATCTCAGCATGAGTTAAATCCTCCTTTCGTTCCTCGCTGGGCATTAGAACAATAATTATGAACGACACCAGCAGCAAACACCCGCCCGGCGGCCCCGGCTATTTTCTGAATCGGATTCAGACCCTATTCGTCAGCATGTTGCGCATCTGGACGATACCCATCGTACTGATGCTGAGCGTCTCGTCCGGTTTTACCACTTATTACGGCCTGTCGCATTTCATCACGCCATGGATCGCACTGGTCATCACCGTCGCGATCCAATCCATCATCGTGATTTGCTCGTTGGAGATGGCCGGCATCCACTGGAAAGCCAACCGGGTCCGTTACTTTTCGGTGGTGGCGTCGTTGGCGGTGGCGATCGCTGCTTCGATCACTTTTTCCTATTTCAAGTTTTACGAGATCTCCGAGCGCGAAACGCTGCACATCGACCGGCTGAACCAGTTGCGCCAGCAAACCAAGGATTATCTGGATGCGGTATTGCAGATCAAGAGCCAAATTGCGCTGCAACAAAAACAGGATTTGGACAAAGCTTCGCTGGACGCCAGCCAAGCCTATTTCGGCACCCATAACCAAATCGGACCCGGTTACAAAAACCAGGTCGGAGAAGGCCCGTTCTGGCGGCATTACAACCAGATTTACCAGGAAAAAAAGCAGGCGGTTCAACAGCAGGAACAAGCTTTCCGCGAGTTGGACGAACACATCCGCCAACTGCAATTGCATTTGAACCAGTTGGATGCCAGCCGCGACGAAGCCACTTACGCCCAATTTTTGAAGCACTACCAGGATATCCAGTTGGACGTTAACCAATTGGCCAGCAGCGTTGGGGTCGGCTTGCCCGATGCGCCGTTGTTGATGACCTACAAGCAATTCGTCGAGGATGTGAAACCGTCGTTTGCGATGTGGCGCGGATTTTCCTGGTTTGCCTTCGCCTGTGCGGCAATGGTGGATTTTTTTACTGTGCTGCTGTCCTACCGGCTGGAGTTCACCGCTCCTGGACCTTTGACGATGCAGGAGGAAGAATTGGTGTTCGAATGCCTGCGCCAGTTTACCGAATTTCGTATTAATCAGAATGACGAACTGGAAATGGTCATCGAGAAATCCGATCTGGAAAAGGCCCGGCGCTATTCGGATTGGTCGCGCATGTTCGTGGTCGGCCTATTGCTGAGCCGGGGTTTTTTGCGCAAGGTGGACCACCGTAGCGTCGAATTCGCGCCCAATCTGTATCCGTTGGTCGCTGAAAAAATGTCGGACAAAATCGCGGCTTTGAAACAAAAGGCGCTTGCCGCGCCGGCCGGCCATGAATAAGCCGCTGTCCGAACTGGATGCCTGGTTGACCGGCAACGATTTACAGGATGACGTAGGCGCCGATGACGGTTACTGGTTGGCCGGCTTCGATGCCGACCGCCAGGTGGTGCATGTTAAGTTGGGGCCCTACCAAAAATTGTATTTGCGGCCCAAGCAATTCACTAGGCGCTTTTACCATACCCTGTATCCGCTGCCGGTCGAGTCATGGCCTTTCCGTCGGCAAATAAAATTGTTCGAAGATTTCTGCACGCTGGACTTGGCGCTGGATTTGCGGTTTCAGGCGACATTCGATTACGTACTGAAAAACGCCGAATTGTTGCCGGATATCAACGCCCATATCCGTAGCGTCTACGCCGCTTTGGTCGACGATGCCGTCAATCGGGAATTGCAGGGCTTGGCCGACGGCGCCTGGCTCAATACCGGTCTGGCCGACGCTGAAAAACGCATAGCGCAACGAATCAACGAGCTGCTGTCGCAACAGCAAATACAGTGTTTAGCAGTCTGTACCCTCAGCGCCGGTTTCGCCGAGTTTCCCGATGTCCAGTTGGGCCGCGATGCCGTTTACGTCAACGTGCTGAAAAAAACCTTCGAATTGAACCAGACCAAAAATCTGGAACTTTCCCGGCAGCAGCGTTTGATCGAAGAAGAGGAAATTCACGAAAAGCGCCAGCAGTTGGAACATTTGCGGCGTATGATCGATCTGGAACAACAGATGCAGGCGCTCGAAGCCGAAAAGCAGCGGCGGTTGGCGGAGGACAGATTCGAGCAATTGGCTCAGCAACTGGCAATCGAAAAACGGCTGCATGCCGAACAACTGCAGCACGATACCGAATTGCAGGAAATGCGCTTCGAAGCGGAGCTGATCAGCCAGGAAAAGCGCCAGGCCCGGCAACGTATCGCCGAGAGCCGGCAACTGAGCGACCAGTTGGCGCACCGGGCGCTATTGCACGAGCAAGAAGTCTTAGCCGAACTTCGTATGCGGCAGCGGGCGCAAACTTTGATGCAGGAACACGATTTGGCAGAGCCGACAGGAGGCGAGCATGGAGAGGCTTAATTCGACGCGATGGGTTTTGGTATTTGCTGTAATGATGGCGATGTTAAGCGCTTGCAGCGTTAACTCGCCGTTGCAGTTTCGCACCGAAATCGATGCACTGGCCGCTTCCGGCGCAACCGTCGGCAACCGTTTCGTGGTCTTGCCCGGCAATCCGGGCGGTAACGAGCAGGATTTGCAATTTATCGAATTCAAAGGTTATGTCGAGAAGGTCCTGGCCAACCGCGGTTTTAACAAAGCGGCGACGCCTCAGGACAGCGATCTGGTGGTATTTCTCGGCTACGGCGTCGGCCAACCGGAAGTTCACCAATACGCCTACGACGTACCGGTCTGGAACGATTGGGGTTACTACTACCCGTACCGGCGCTCGTTTTATTACCGGGGATTTTATCCGGGCTTCGCCGGCGCCGGTTATGCCCAACGCATCGACACCTACACCACTTTTCGCCGCTACCTGACCTTGGAAGCCTGCGAAACCGGGCCGTATTTGGCGCAGCAGCAACGTAAACAGGTATGGAAGACCAGCGTGCAGAGCAGCGGCGCCAGCAACGATTTGCGCTTGGTATTTCCCTACATGGCTGCCGCGATGCAGGGCTATATCGGCACCAATACCGGGCATATGGTGACGGTGGATATCGACGAAACCGATCCTTTGGCGCGCAGTTTGTTGGGGCCGTTACCAGCGACGCCACTGCCGCCGCGTTAGCCAGACTCGATTCGCCGCAGTAAACCAATAATAACGACAATCAGGAGCTCGCCATGAAAAGATCGACACTTTACCGATACGGGTTGGCCATCGCTACCGGTTTGCTGTGCGGAGCCGCGTTTGCCGCCAAATACAATTTGGAGCCCGGCGATGCGGTGCTGACCAATTGCCGCGACATCTACACCAGAGGCGAAATCAAGGCCAAAGTCGACGACGGTTACACCGTACATTTTCCGAAAAACAGCGGACCTATCCATTGCCCGCCGTTCCGCTGGCATGCCGAATTCGTGTTGCCGTTCCAATCGGTGCCGGAGTACCGACTGCAATTTCTGGGCGGTTTGAAACGCGATATCGTGTTCAAGGTCGGCGAGCCGGTGACGTTTCGGGTGGAAACCGACAAGCGCGTCGTCAAAAACCGGAATTCGATCGATATCGACGCTCAAATCATCGATATCAGCGCCAACGGCGCGATTGCGGTCAAATTGCTCAGTACCGACCCGGAAGCGGCGGCCACGTTCTGGCAATGGATAGGCGGCAATTACGTCGATTTGCGCCACAAATACCTGGATCTGGAGCGGGACAAGCGTTCCCGCTAAGCCATGGCTGCCGGACGCCAGCGTCGCAGCAGCGCGAGCTGTTCGTCGCGGCTGGCCAAGCCGGGTCGGGCGCCCATCCGCGTACAGCATAACGCGCCCGCCGCACTGGCGTAACGCAATAGTTCGGGCCAGGCCAAACCCGCGGCCAAGCCGGCGGCAAAGGCGCCGTGAAACGCGTCTCCGGCGCCGGTGGTGTCGATGGCCGCGACCGGCGGTGCCGCCAATTCGCCTTGTTCGTCACCCATTCGCCAAACCAAGCCGCGTTCTCCCAGCGTGATTACCACGCAAGGCGCGATTTCCGCCAACGCCGTTAACGCTTCGCCAACATTTCCCGAATGCTGAACCGCGAATTTTTCCGAACAGACCAAATAATCCACCTTGCCCATCAAGGCTTGGCTGCCGGCGTGTAACGAACCCGCGTCCAGCACCGACGGTACTTCGCTGGCGGTGGTCTGCGCCAGCAGCTTTAGCGAGAGGTGCGGCTCGTGGCCGTCGCACAAAATTACTTTCGGCCGGATATCGGCGAAGTCCAGGCTTGCTGCCGGCAATGCAGCGGTATCGCCTTTGTAGTTGATCAACGCGCGCTTGCCGTCGGGTTTGACCAATACCGCCGATAGCGGGGTCGGCGCATTGCCGCGGACGATCCAATCGGTATTTACCGCATAGGATTGCAATTCGCGTAAGTGGCTGTCGCCGTAAACGTCGTTACCCAAATAACCGCAGAAGCCGGCCCGGTAACCCAGCTTCGCCACGGCGACGGCAGCATTTGCCGCCGGGCCGCCGCCGCAGCCGAGCAAAGCGTCGGCCACGGTTTTTTCGTCGGCCGCGGGATGGTGCGGCACGCTGAATACCAGGTCGTAGCTGGCGTGGCCGACGCAAAGTACATCCAAAAAAATCGCTGTCTTTTCCATAGTCAAGTGCGGTTAGTGGTCAATCCAGGCCTTTACTGCGGTTCTCCATGCGCCGCAGCAACTCGCCGACGATGGCGCGGTAAAGTTCCTCCCCCAAGTATTTGTCCTCGACGCCGCTGTCGATGCTGGGATTGTCGTTGACTTCGATCACATAGCCCTTGCCGTTGATTTCCTTGACGTCGACGCCGTACAGGCCGTTGCCGATCGGCTGGGTGGCTTTCAAGGCCGCGTCCAGCACCGGCTTCGGCACTTCGAAGGTCGGTAGCGTGGCGAAGTTGCCGCTGTCGGTGCGGTTGGCGCCGTGTCGGTAAATCTGCCAATGGTTTTTCACCATGAAATAGCGGCAGGCGTACAAGGCTTTGTGGTTGAAAATACCGATGCGCCAATCGAAATCGGTATAGAGAAATTCCTGGGCCAGCAATAAGGCCGATTGTTCGAACAGCTCGCCGACCTTGGTTTCCAGTTCCGCCCGGTTATTGACTTTGACGATGCCGCGCGAAAACGAGCCGTCCGGGACTTTGACGACGACCGGAAAACCGGCGATGGCTTCCAGCTTGTCCAGGTGTTCGGTATTGCCTTTGTGCAGTATCCAGGTTTTCGGCGATGGCACTTTATGGGTGCGGAACAGATCGGCCAAATAGACCTTGTTGGCGCAGCGCAGAATCGAGGTCGGATCGTCGATCACCACCAATCCCTCGGCTTCGGCTTTTTTCGCGAAACGGTAGGTATGGTGGTCGATCGCCGTGGTTTCGCGAATGAACAAGCCGTCGAATTCGGGTAGGCGGCCGTAATGGTTTTGCGTGATCAATTCCACGTCGACGCCCATTTGCCGGCCGACGGAAATGAATTTCTTCAACGCGCCGCGGTTGCTGGGCGGCAGAGCTTCCGCCGGATTGATCAAGATCGCCAGATCGAAACGGGCATTCTTGCGCGTCCGGCTTTTACGCCAGACTTTTTTGCTGAAACGGTCCAGCGCCTCGGCGAACAGGGTTTGCATCGCGTCGTCCAAATGGCCGGGCGAAACCGCTTTCAGGTCGGTGATTTGCCATTGCTGCTCCAAGCGCAGGGTGATTTCCAGGATCGGACAGGCGAAGCGTTCGAACAGCAAGCGGGCCAGTTCCTGGAAGGCCGGTTCCGGCGTCGTGCCGAAATAACTGTACAGCCGGTATTCGCCGTCCTTGTGCTGGTGCTTGAAGGCACGGGCCAGCGGCTGGTTCAAGTCTTCCAACTGCAACCGGTACAGCGCATTCTTGCCCAGGTCGTTGATGATTTTCACCGAAGGTATCACGTGGTGGCTGCGCGCTTCGGCCAGCAGCGAACAGTAGTAACCGTCGGACAGATAGCTGTAGCTGCTGCACAGGTTGATAACCCGCACCCGCTGGTCGGGATCGGTCTGCTCCATGGCCAGATAGGCCTCGAAACTGACGACTTGCTCGCTGGGGTAGTAGGGGTTCCAGTCGGAAAGGTTGTCGACGACCAGCAGCGTACTTGCCATGTTGCTCAAACTCGGTGGGTTGGGGGAGGCTGAATTTTGAAACCAGACAGGTTTTTAAACAAGGAGTAATATTCGGTTCGTACACATTTCAGCAGGCCATTCAGTTCCATGTCCAACCGCTACGCCGAACTCGACGTCAACGTATTTCCCGCCAGTTATGCCGAAGCCAGACAACGTTGGCTGCAACAAGTGGCGGCGCTCGACTGCCGCAAGCAGTTGCAAGCCTTTCCCTGTCCCGGTTTGGGGCCGGACGGCGAAGCGCTAGTAACCGATAGCGTCTGGCTGGGCGATACCGACGCAGCAAACGTCGTGGTCGTACTGGGCGCCACTCATGGCATCGAAGGTTTTGTCGGTAGCGCCGGCCAAATCGATTTGCTCGCTTCTTTATCGGCCGGCCGCGTCGAGATCCCGCCAGCAAGCGCCATTTTGTTGGTGCACGCGTTGACGCCGTGGGGCTATGCCTGGTTGCGGCGTTGCGACGGCGATGGCGTGGATTTGAATCGGAATGCGGTCGACTTCTCCCGGCCGATGCCGGAAAACGCCGATTACAACCGCCTGCGCGAGGCCATATTTCAGCGCGACGCCGAGCAACGCCGCCAGGCATTCGCCGACTACGCGGCGCAATACGGCCGGCAGGCGTTGGAGCAAGGCATTAGCGGCGGCCAATATGCGGATCCGGCGGGTCCGTTTTACGGCGGCCGCGCCCCGGCTCATGGCCGCTTAGTTTGCGAAGAACTGATCCGGCGCTACGGCTTGGACCGCCGGCGGCTGGCGGTGATCGATCTACATAGCGGGCTGGGGCCTTACGGTTACGGTGAAATCATTTGCGACCACGATCCGGACAGCCCCGGTGCGGCCGTCGCTCGGGACTGGTATGGCGATTCGGTTACATTGCCGCTGGCCGGCACCTCGAGTTCGGTGCCGAAGCTGGGTCTGCTGGATTACCTGTGGCACGCGGCGATGACGCCGCAAAGCTGCTACGTCACGTTGGAGTTTGGCACTTTCAGTACCGACTGTTTGTTCGAAACCCTGCTGCGCGACCACCTGGTCTGGGCCGAGAGCGGGAACAGCGCCGAGCGCCAAGCGCATAGCCAACTGATGCTGGCGCATTTTTGCCCGGCGGCTAGCGACTGGCGGGAAATGGTGTTGTGCCGCATCCGCCAAGTCATAGCCCAGGCTTTGCAGGGAGTGTCGGCTTGAATATCGAGTTACGGCCGGCGCAACACGCCGATCTGGCGGCTTTAGTCGCTTTGGAAAACGCCAGTTTCAATACCGATAAATTGAGCCGGCGCAGCTTCAAACACTGGTTGGCCAGCGAGCACAGGGCGCTATTGTTGGCCGAATTCGAGGGCCGGCCGGCCGGTTACATCCTAATCATTTACCATCCCGGCACCCGGTTGGCGCGGATTTACTCGTTGGCCGTGGCGCCGCAGTTGCGCGGTAACGGCATTGCCAAGGCATTGATGCAGGCCGGCGAGCAAGCGGCAGAAGCCGACGGCCGCCTGTATTTGCGGCTGGAAGTCAGCGTCGATAATTTGCCGGCAATCGGGCTATACGAGTCTTTGGGCTATAAAAAATTCGGCCTGTACCGCGACTATTACCAGGACCATAAGGATGCCTTGCGTTACCAGAAACGCATCCGCCGCTACCACGACCAGCCGCAGCAACGGCCGGTGCACTGGCTGCGGCAAACCACGCCGTTTACTTGCGGACCGGCTTCGTTGATGATGGCGTTGCACGCGTTAAACAAGCAGTATTTGCCGTCGCGGGAAGAGGAAATCGAAATCTGGCGCGAAGCGACGACGATTTTCATGACTTCCGGCCACGGCGGCTGCCATCCGTTGGGCTTGGCGCTGGCGGCGAAACGCCGGCAATTCGCCGTCGAGGTTTGGATCAACCAAAGCGGCCCGTTGTTTATCGACAGCGTGCGCAGCGAGGACAAGAAACAGGTGGTCGAATTGGTCGACAACCGCTTCAAACAACTGACGGCCGAGCAGGGCGTCGCCGTGGTTTACGCCAATATAACCCAGAACGATTTGACCGCGGCGTTCGAAGCGGGCGCGATTCCGTTGATTTTGATCAGCACCTTCGCGATGGACCGCAAGAAAGCGCCGCATTGGGTGGTCATGAGCGGTTTCGATAAAGACTGCCTGTACATGCACGACCCCGATCCGGAAGAGAGCCGGCAGAGCGAGCTGGATTGCCAGTTCATTCCGGTGGCGCGAGAGGATTTCGACCGGATGTGCTGTTTCGGCAAGAGTCGTTTGCGCACCGCAGTGATCGTTAAGGCGCGTTGATCCCGTAACAATTCCCCCGGCGCATTCTCTTCCAGCGCGGCAGCGGCTAAAATACGCCACTTTCAGCTACCCGCAACCGATACCAAAATGAATCGCCCCGATCGAGACGAACACAGAAAAGTGAAAAATATCGCAGCCGTCGTTTACCTGTTGGTGCTGGGTTTTCTGGTCGGCGGTTCCTACCTGCACCAGCAACGCCAGGAAACGGCGCCGGCAAGTTCCGAGCTTACGGCAAAACCTCAGCCGCAATAACACCCGATTTCCGGATATGGCCCGGCGAATTGACATCGCTTGGCAACAACAGTAACTTAGCCGGCTTTCTCGAAAAAGCCGTTCGCAAAATCTGACCAACAAGAGCCGTTAATGGAAGAATTTCACCGCATCAGCCGTCTGCCGCCTTACGTATTCAATATCGTCAATGAACTGAAAGCCAAAGCGCGTGCCGCGGGCGACGATATCATCGACTTCGGCATGGGCAATCCCGACCAACCGACGCCGAAGCACATCCTGGACAAGATGGTGGAAGTGGCGCAACGTGGCGATACTCACCGCTATTCGGTGTCGAAAGGGATCCCGCGCTTGCGCAAGGCGATTTGCGGTTGGTACAAAAGACGTTTCGACGTCGATCTCGACCATAACAGCGAAGCCATCGTCACCATCGGCTCGAAAGAAGGTTTGTCGCATCTGGCGCTGGCAACCCTGGGTCCCGGCGACGTGGTACTGGTGCCGAATCCGGCTTATCCGATTCATCCCTACGGCGTAGTGATTGCCGGTGCCGACATTCGCCACGTGCCGCTGACTCCAGGGGTCGATTTCTTTGCCGAACTGCAAAAAGGCATCGACGAGTGCTGGCCCAAGCCGAAAATGCTGATTCTGAATTTTCCGGGCAACCCGACCTGCCAGTGCGTCGAACTGGACTTTTTCGAAAAAGTCGTCGCAATCTGCAAAGAACACAATATCTGGATCGTGCACGACATCGCCTACGCCGACATCGTGTTCGACGGTTACGTCGCTCCGTCGATCCTGCAGGTGCCTGGGGCAAAGGACATTGCGGTCGAGTTCTTTACCTTGTCGAAAAGCTACAACATGCCGGGTTGGCGGATCGGTTTCATGTGCGGCAATCCGACGCTGGTGTCGGCATTGACCCGGATCAAATCTTACATGGACTACGGCGCCTTCACGCCGATTCAGGTGGCGGCGATCACCGCGCTGGAAGGGCCGCAAGATTGCGTGCAGGAAATCTGCGACATGTACAAATCGCGCCGCGATGTGCTGTGCGACGGCCTGAATGCGATGGGCTGGGCAGTCGAAAAACCGAAAGCGACCATGTTCGTTTGGGCCAAAATCCCGGAAGCCTACCGCGAAATGGGCTCGATCGAGTTCGCCAAAAAATTGATTATCGACGCCAAGGTTGCGGTATCGCCCGGCATCGGCTTCGGCCAATTCGGCGACGACCATATTCGCTTCAGCCTGATCGAAAACGAACAACGTACCCGCCAGGCCTTGCGCAGCATGCGTAATATGCTGAAAAAAGACAACGTTGTATAATCGCCCGCCGTTTTGGCTAAACAAAAGGAGTCGGATTTGAAGCCGGTTAGAGTTGGAGTATTGGGGCTGGGCACCGTCGGCGGCGGTACCGTCAACGTGTTAAAACGCAATGCCGAAGAAATCGCCCGCCGCGCCGGCCGCGAAATAGTGGTGACGCGGGCCTCGGCGCGCGATTTGAATCGCACCCGCATCTGCGACACCCAAGGCATCGCCTTGACCGCCGACCCGTTCGAAATCGTCAACGATCCGGAAATCGACGTCGTCGTCGAGCTGATCGGCGGCTACGACTTGGCGAAACAACTGGTGTTGAGCGCAATCGCCAACGGTAAACACGTGGTCACCGCCAATAAAGCCTTGATCGCCTTGCACGGCAACGAGGTATTCGCCGAAGCCAGCAAAAAAGGCGTGATGGTGTTGTTCGAAGCGGCGGTAGCCGGCGGCATTCCGATCATCAAAGCCATCCGCGAAGGTCTGGCCGGTAACCGGATTAAATGGCTGGCCGGCATCATCAACGGCACCGGCAATTACATACTGACCGAAATGCGCGACAAGGGCCGCGACTTCGACGATGTCTTAAAAGAAGCGCAAGCGCTGGGTTATGCCGAAGCTGATCCGACTTTCGACGTGGAAGGCATCGATGCCGGCCACAAACTGACGATTCTTGCGTCAATCGCGTTCGGCATCCCGCTGCAATTCGACAAAGTGTTTACCGAAGGCATTACCAAGATCACCCGCCTTGATGTCGAATACGCCGAAGCCTTGGGCTACCGGATTAAGAATCTGGGCATCGCCCGCAAAACCGAGGAAGGTATCGAGTTGCGCGTACATCCGACCTTGATTCCGAAACGCCGCTTGATCGCCAATGTCGACGGCGTCATGAATGCAGTGCTGGTTTGCGGCGACGCGGTCGGACCTACCCTATATTACGGTGCCGGTGCCGGCGCCGAACCGACCGCATCGGCGGTCGTTGCCGATCTGGTCGATGTGGTCAGAGCGATGACCAGCGATCCGGAAAACCGGGTGCCGCATCTGGCGTTTCAACCGAATGCGATTGCCGACATTCCGGTGCTGCCGGCCGAAGCGATCAAAACCGCGTATTACTTGCGCTTGACCGCCGAAGATAAGCCCGGCGTGCTGGCCGATGTCAGCCGAATTTTGGCGGCGCACCACATCAGCATCGAAGCGCTGATTCAAAAAGAGCCGCCGCCAGGCGAGACTTCGGTACCTATCATCATGCTGACCCAGCAGACTCTGGAAAAAGAAATGAACGCGGCTATCGCCGACATCGAAGCGCTGGCGACCGTCAGCGGCAAGGTGGCACGAATCCGTCTGGAAACTTTAGGATAAACCATGGCACAACCGACACGTTACACCGGCCTGATCGAGCGTTACCGCGACCGTTTGCCGGTCTCGGACGATACCCGAATTATTAGCCTTTGCGAAGGCGACACCCCGCTGATTCAATTGCAAAACATCCCGCGCTTGATCGGCAAGGATGTCGATATTTACGTCAAGTTCGAAGGCCTGAACCCGACCGGTTCGTTCAAGGACCGCGGCATGACGATGGCGGTGACCAAAGCGGTGGAAGAGGGCAGCCAAGCCATCATCTGCGCCTCGACCGGCAACACCTCGGCAGCCGCGGCGGCCTATGCCGTCCGTGCCGGCATCCGCGCTTTCGTCTTGATTCCGGAAGGCAAAATCGCACTGGGCAAATTGGCGCAAACCATGATGTACGGCGCCAAGATCATTCAGATCAAAGGTAATTTCGATGCCGGCATGGCCATCGTCAAGGAAATCGCCGACTACGCGCCGGTGACCATCGTTAACTCGATCAATCCCTACCGGCTGGAAGGCCAGAAAACCGCCGCGTTCGAGATCGTCGACGCTTTGGGCGACGCGCCGGACTTTCATTGCTTGCCGGTCGGTAACGCAGGCAATATCACGGCGTATTGGAAGGGCTACAAAGAATATTCCACCGATAGCGCCACGCATAAAGCCGTGACCAAAAAACGGCCGGTGATGTGCGGTTATCAAGCGGCGGGTGCCGCCCCGTTTCTGGCCGGCCATCCGATCGAACATCCGGAGACCATCGCCACCGCGATTCGGATCGGCAACCCGCAATCCTGGGACGGCGCCTGGACCGCGCAAAAACAATCCGGCGGTTGGTTTGCGTCGTTCAGCGACGAACAGATTCTCGCCGCGCAAAAGATGCTATCGGCTTACGAAGGCATCTTTTGCGAGCCGGCATCGGCGACTTCGCTGGCTGGCGCGTTGTTCGACATTGGCAACGGTAATATCCCGGAGGGCAGCACTATCGTCTGCACCTTGACCGGCAACGGCATCAAGGACCCGGACACGGCCATCGCCCAATGCAAGGACGACCTGCCGGTAACGGTGGAAGCCAGCTTGGATGCGGTGAAAAAAGCGATCCTGGACAACATGTGATCCAGGCCATGTTCCCGCAAAAGCCGGCTGCCGCCGGCTTTTTTATGGGCTGATATGTATCTGCAAAGCGTTAAAAAAGTCATCGTTCCACGCCCCGAGTTGGTGAAAAATCCGCATTTCGGCGAAATGGACCCGGTGTTGCAACGGATTTTCAACAGTCGCGGCGTGCAGAATGCCGAGCAACTCGATCGCGGTTTGGCGCGGTTGCCGTCGCCGTGGTTGTTGTCGGGTATGAAGGCCATGGCCGAACACTTGCTCGCCGCCTTGGAGCGGCAAAGCAAAATCACCGTGGTGGCCGACTTCGATGCCGACGGCGCCACCAGTTGCGCGTTGGCGCTGAAGGGATTGGCTTTGCTGGGGGCCGAAAATTTGGATTTCGTGGTCCCGAACCGCTTCGAGTACGGCTACGGTTTGACCCCGGAAATCGTCGAGTTGGTCAAACGGCAGAAGCCGGACATCATTCTTACCGTCGATAACGGCATCTCCAGCATCGACGGCGTCAAAGCCGCGAAAGCCGCCGGCTTTACCGTATTGATCACCGACCACCATTTGCCCGGCGCGGAATTGCCGGCAGCCGACGCCATCGTCAACCCGAACCTGGCGGACGACAAATTTCCCAGTCGGAATATTGCCGGCGTCGGCGTGATGTTTTATATCCTGATGGCGTTGCGGATCCGGTTAAGGGAAACCCATTGGTTCGAAAAACGGGGCATCGCCGAACCCAATTTGGCCCAGTTTCTGGATTATGCGGCTTTGGGCACGGTGGCCGACGTGGTGGCATTGGATCAGGTCAACCGGATACTGGTGCACCAGGGGCTGCTGCGGATTCGTTCCGGCCAATGCCAGCCCGGCATCAAAGCCCTGGTGGAAGTAGCCGGGAAATCGCTGTCAAGCATACATGCCAGCGATTTGGGCTTTGCCGTCGCGCCGCGCTTGAACGCCGCCGGGCGCATGGACGATATGACCTTGGGCATCCAGTGCCTGTTGACCAACGACCCCAGTTTGGCGCGGGATATTGCCGAGCAACTGCATGCGTTGAACCAGGACCGCAAGGAAGTCGAAGGCCAAATGAAAACCGAGGCCATGGCCGTACTGGCCGAAATGAAGGCGTTGGACGAGCAGCATGTGCCGGCTGGCGTCTGTCTGTTCGACGCGAATTGGCACCAGGGGGTGATCGGCATTCTGGCGGCCCGGATCAAGGACCGCGTGCACCGGCCGGTGATTGCGTTCGCGCCGGCCGAGAACGGCGATATTAAAGGTTCCGCCCGTTCGATTGCCGGCGTGCACGTGCGCGACGTGCTCAGCGACATCGCCGCCCGGCATCCGCAGATTCTGACTAAATTCGGTGGCCACGCGATGGCGGCGGGCTTGACCATAAAACTGCACGACTATCCGCATTTTGCTCTAGCCTTCGCCGAAACGGTGGCAGGCAAGCTGGAAAACGTCGATCTGCAGCAGAAAGTTTATTCCGACGGCGAACTCGACGAGCGCCATCTGACGCTGGAATTCGCCGAAACCTTGCGCCAGGCCGCGGTGTGGGGCCAAGCCTTTCCGGAGCCCGAATTTAATGGCGTGTTCGATGTGATCCAATGCCGTATCGTCGGTCACCAGCATTTGAAATTCGTGTTGCGACTGCCGTTCAGCGGGCAAATGCTGGATGCGATTGCCTTCTTTGCCGACCACCCGGAAAAATGGCTCGGCTGCCGCAAAATCAACGCGGCGTATAAGTTGGACATCAACGAGTTTCGCAGCCAGCGCAGCCTGCAACTGTTGTTGCATTATCTGGAGAAATTGGAGTGAACCTGCCGATGGCGGAGAAAATTCTACGTTGGATCGAGAATTACCCCGGTGCAGTGATTTTGGCTGCGTTGGCGGTGCGCGGTGGATTTTTATTGATAAACGGTCTGGATTTGATCGGCGACGAAGCGTATTACTGGGATTGGTCGCGGCGGCCGGATTGGTGTTACTACAGTAAACCGCCGATGGTGGCTTGGTTGATCGGCCTTTCCACTTGGCTGTTGGGCGATTTCACCGTTGCGGTGCGAATGCCGGCGCTGGTGTTGGGGGCTGTGTTTCTGTGGTTTTTTTATGCCACGGCTCGCGCGTTTTTCGGCGCCCGTGGCGGCGCCCTGGCCTTATTGTTGGTTTTGGCGACGCCGATCAATGTGCTGGCCAATTTTTTGATGACGATCGATCCGCCGTTGTACTGCTTCTGGATCATGGCGATTTATTATTTGCGCCGCGCACTGTTCGACGGGCAAGCGCGGGCTTGGTTGTGGGCCGGATGCGCCAGCGCCGCGGCTTTGCTCAGCAAGCAGGCGGCATTGGCCTTGCCGGCGATGTTGCTGGTATTTTTATTGACCGATAGCCAGCGCCGCCATTTGTTGAAAAAGGAATTTCCGCTGTATTTGTTGCCGATTTTAATCGCTGCAGTGCCGATCCTGTGGTGGAACCAGCAGCACGATTGGGTCATGTTCGGCCATAGCCGCAGCCATTTTGGCAACCCTGAGCCGGTGCCGCTGACCAAACATCTGCAATGGGCGCGAGATTTTCTGTTGTATCAGGTGTTATTGGTATCCCCTGGCATTTTCGCCTTGCTGCTGCTCAGCAGCTTGCGGGCGGCGTTCAATTTCGGAAAGCTTGGTGCCGAGCAGCGCTTCCTGTTGCTGATGGGGCCAGCCTTGTTGCTGGGCGTATTGCTGTTGAGTTTTCTACAGAAGGCACAGGGCAATTGGCCTATGCCGTTCTATTTTACCGGCCTGATCTTATTAGCCGGCGAGCGTTGGGCCGGTTACTGGCAGAGAAGTTTTAAATACGCGCTGGCTTTCGGTTTTTTGATGGTCGCGACGACCTATGCTTTACCGATTCTGCTGCAGGCGTTCAATCTGCAAAACACCGCGCTGGATCCGACCAAGCGCTTTAAAAGCTGGCGCGAACTGGCGGTCGATGTGCATTTCGAACGGTTGATCAGCGTGCCGCAAGTCGAAGATACCTTTTTGCTGGCATTGGGCCATCGTTATCTGGCCAGCGAGCTGGCGTTTTACTTGCCGGACCATCCGCGGGCTTACCGCTTCGAAACAAGCGGCGAGGTGTCCAGCCAATACGAAGTTTGGCCGGGGCCTGTGAAATATGTCGGCAAGAACGGCTTTATCATAGCCGAACAAACGGCGGAGTCGGTTCCAGCCGAATTGGTAGGCGCTTTCGAGCGATTCAGGTTTTTAGCGGAAATTGCCAATCCGGATCGGCCCGGCGCCAAATATTATTTGTATCTGGGCGAAAACCTGAAATACTGGCCGGACCCCACCAAACGGAGAGCAGACAAGGAAAGCTATGTTGCATCGGACAATTAGGCGCGCCCGCCGCGAGCTCGAACTATGGATGATCCTGGCCAGCCTGACCACGCTGCCGTTTTGGTTCAGCGATCTGGATTTGCGTCTGGCCGCTTTGTTTTACCGACCGGACCGGGTCGGCGACGTCTGGCCCTACCAACATTGGGGGCTGTGGGAAGTACTATACGACTACGCTTTTCCGTTTACGGTTTGGTCGGGTATCGTTGCGCTGGCGGTCTATGTCGTCGGCCATTTTAACGCTTACACCCGCCGCTTCCGCTTGCGGGCTTTGTACATCTTGCTGGTGATCGCCATCGGACCGGGCTTGGTGATTAATTTGATCGTCAAAGACAATTGGGGCCGGGCTAGACCTGTGCACGTCACCCAATTCGGCGGCGAATATCAATACACGCCGCCGTTGCAATTCGGCCACACTCCCGACAAATCCTTTGTTTGCGGCCATTGTGCGGTCGGTTATACCTTTTTTGTGCTTTATTTTTTATCGCAAAGCCACAAGCTGCTTTATTTCGGCTTGACCTTGGCGCTGGCTTGGACCATGGGCTTGACCCGAATGACATCGGGCGGCCACTTCGTGTCGGATATTTTATGGTCCGGTTACTTGGTATTTCTGGTGGCTTATCTGTTGTATTACGGCTGGTACGTGCGCGCCACAAAATTATATTTACGGTCCAAACATTGACATCGGCGGTGGACCAAGGCCCGCGCAGTTTTTCGCTTCGCGTCGGCTGCGGCGACGTTTTCGGTAGCTGCGCATGGACAACGGCCGGTATTAACAGGCTGAGTTTTCAAGGCCGGCTTGTTATAATGGATAGGTTTTAACTCATCTTAACGAGAGATTTGCATGATTCAAGGTAGTATTGTTGCGCTGATTACCCCGATGCTTGAAGACGGTGCGGTGGATGAGGCCAGCTTAAAAAACCTGGTGGAATTTCATATAGAGCAGGGCAGCGACGCATTGGTGGCGGTCGGTACCACCGGCGAATCGGCAACTCTCGACGAAGACGAACATTGCGCAGTCATCAAATTCGTCGTCGATTGCGTAGCCGGCCGGATACCCGTCATCGCCGGCACCGGCGCCAACTGCACCCGCGAAGCGATTCACTTGACAGAGCGGGCCAAGCAAGTCGGGGCGGACGCCTGTCTGCTGGTCACGCCTTATTACAACAAACCGACTCAGGAAGGCTTGTACCTGCATTACAAGGCGGTTGCGGAGGCGGTGGATATCCCGCAGATTCTGTACAACGTGCCCGGCCGCACCGGGTGCGATTTGCTACCGGAAACGGTAGGCCGATTGTCCAAGATCGACAATATCGTCGGTGTCAAAGAGGCCACCGGCAAACTGGAGCGCGTCGAGCAAATCCGCAATCTGGCTGGCACCGGATTTGCGCTTTACACCGGCGACGACGCCACCAGTTGCGAATTCTGCCTGATGGGCGGCAACGGCAGTATTACTGTGACCGGCAACGTAGCGCCGCGGCTACTGCATCAGATGTTGGCCGCTGCGCTCCGCGGCGACCGCGCCGAAGCCGAGGCGATAGACGCCCGCCTGGCAGGTTTGCATAGCGCACTGTTCATTCAATCCAACCCAATCCCGGTGAAATGGGCCGTTGCGGAAATGGGCCTGATCGGCAAGGGCATCCGCCTGCCGTTGACCTGGCTCAGCGCAGAGTGTTTCGATACCGTGCGGGCGGCAATGCGGCAAGCCGGCGTTCTGCCCTCATGAAATTAGCGATATTTCCGCGGCTGGCGTTAGCCGGCGCTTTCGTCTGCGGTTTGCCGGCTTGCAGTTACATCAAAAGCTGGTTTCCGGACAAAGAGCGGGATTACCAATTTACCAACGAAATTCCGGAATTGGTGATCCCGGATGATCTGAAACACAAAACCCTGGCGACGCGGCCCGCTACCACGCCGGCACCGGTAGCGGCCGAGGCGGTTGCTGCGCCAACTACGGAAACAAGCGCCGCCAAAGCCGAGCAGGTCGACACCGAAAACCGGGCTTCCGTGCGCTCGGCTAAGGCGGCAGAAACCGCGGAGCCGGCGCCGGCGCCGCGCCCGGCAGGCACGCCCGGCGTCAGCAGTTTGCAAATCGACCAATCCGCTCAGCAAGCCTGGTGGCTGGTGGGCAAAGCTTTGAGCCGGCAAAAAATGGAGGTCGTCGAACGCAACGTCGACAAACGCTATTTCTTCGTCAAATACGACCCGAATGCCGTCAAACCGGAAGACGGCTCGTTTTGGGACGAAATTAACTTCTTGTTCGGCGAAGACCCTAGCCGGGAGCAGGAGTACAGGATTAGCGTCAACGAGCTGGACGCCCAAACGGCCGAAGTCACCGTGCAAGACGAATCCGGCGCTACGCTGTCCAACGAGGTCGCCACCTCTTTACTCAGATTAATTACCGACGGCATCAAACAGGATTTGTCGACGGAACCCACGGAAGCGCCGGCGGAGAAATAACCGTCTGCGCCAAGTTTGCGTCCGGCGGCCATGCCGGCGCGGCAAGCACCTCTATTTTGCGTTACAAACCTTCGAATTTACTATGTTGATCCTTCCCGGCACCTCCGCATTGTCCCGTTTCCGTATCGAAAAATTGCTCGGCGATTTACAGGCTATCGACGCCGGCATCGTCGGCATCGATGCGCGCTTTCAACATTTCGTGCAACTCGACGCCGATTTAAGCCCGGCGCAACAAGCCATGCTGGCGCGCTTGCTCGACTACGGCGACGCCGCCGACCACGCGCCAGCCGCCGGCGCCGGCCTCGAACCGGCCGGGGTACTATGGGTGGTGCCGCGATTGGGGACGATTTCGCCGTGGTCGAGCAAGGCGTCCGAAATCGCCGAGCGTTGTGGTTTGACCGCTGTGAAGCGCATCGAGCGCGGCATCGAGTACCGGTTTTTTAGCGGCGCAGCGCTGGCCGATGAAGTTAAACAAAATATAGCGGCGGTATTGCACGACAGGATGACCCAGCAGGTTGTATCGGACCCAACTGGGTTGGACTTGTTCGCCAAGCACGAACCCAAGCCGTTACAAACCGTTGCCGTTATCGAAAACGGCCGGGCCGCATTGGAACAAGCCAACGCCGAATTGGGCCTGGCCTTGTCGGCCGACGAGATCGATTATCTGGCCGACAGCTTCACCCGACTGGGCCGCAACCCGACCGACGTCGAGTTGATGATGTTCGCCCAGGCCAATTCCGAGCATTGCCGCCACAAAATCTTCAACGCCAGTTGGAGCATAGACGGCGAAGAACAGGCCAAGTCGCTGTTCGCGATGATACGCAACACCCACAATCTGCATCCGCAAGGCGTGTTGTCGGCTTATAAAGACAATGCCTCGGTGCTGGTGGGTCCCTCCGCGCAGGTTTTCATCCGCCACGCGGATAGCCACCGATACGGCTACGTCGAGGAAGCCGCGCACATTTTGATGAAGGTCGAGACCCACAACCACCCGACCGCGATTTCCCCGCATCCGGGCGCGGCCACGGGTTCCGGCGGCGAGATCCGCGACGAAGGCGCGACCGGCCGCGGCTCGCAGACCAAGGCCGGCCTGACCGGTTTCAGCGTGTCGCATTTGAAAATCCCCGGTTTCGCCCAACCCTGGGAGGCCGACAACGGCAAGCCGGAGCGCATCGCCTCGGCCCTGGACATCATGCTGGAAGGGCCTATCGGCGGCGCGGCGTTCAACAACGAATTCGGCCGGCCCAATCTGGCCGGCTATTTCCGCAGCTTCGAGCAGCCGGCCGAAAGCGGCGAAGCCAACCATTTTCGCGGTTACCACAAACCGATCATGATCGCCGGCGGCATGGGCAACATTCGGCCGATGCTGGTCGAGAAACAACCGATTCCGGCCGGTGCGTTGATCGTGATTCTGGGCGGTCCGGCCATGCTGATCGGCTTGGGCGGCGGTGCGGCCTCGTCGCAAACCTCCGGTGCCAGCGCGGCCGAGCTGGATTTCGCCTCGGTGCAACGCGAAAACCCGGAAATGCAGCGCCGTTGCCAGGAAGTCATCAACCACTGTAACTCGCTGGGCGAGGACACGCCGATTGTCTCTATCCACGACATCGGTGCCGGCGGCTTATCCAACGCGGTGCCGGAAATCATTCACGACGCCGGCAAAGGCGGCCGCTTCGAATTGCGCAAGGTGCAAAACGCCGACAAGGGCATGTCGCCGATGCAAATCTGGTGCAACGAGGCTCAGGAACGTTACGTGGTGGCGATCAAGCCGGAGTCGCTGGAACTGTTCCAAAGCTTTTGCGAGCGCGAGCACTGTCTATACGCCGTGATCGGCCACGCCACCGACGAAGAACATTTAACGCTGAGCGACGAGTGGTTCGGCCAATCGTCGCCTATCGATCTACCGATGTCGGTGTTGTTCGGCAAACCGCCGAAAATGCACCGCGACGTGAAGCGGCTACACAAAGCCTTGCCGGATTTGGCTTTAGATCAAGTCGAGCTGGGGGAAGCGGTCAAACGGGTGTTGGCGTTTCCGGCCGTGGCCGATAAAAGTTTCCTGATCCACATCGGCGACCGTTCCGTCACCGGTCTGGTTGCACGCGACCAGATGGTCGGGCCGTGGCAGGTGCCGGTGGCCGACGTCGCGGTGACCGCATCCGGATTCCGGGCTTATACCGGTGAGGCGATGGCGATGGGCGAGCGCACGCCGCTGGCCTTGATCGACGGGCCGGCCTCCGGCCGGATGGCGATAGGCGAAGCCTTGACCAATTTGGCCGCCGCGCGCATCGGCAATTTGAACGACGTCAAACTGTCCGCCAACTGGATGGCGGCCTGCGGCAGCCCCGGCGAAGACGCTGCCTTGTTCGATACCGTGAAAGCGGTCGGCATGGAATTGTGTCCGGCACTGGGTATCGCGATTCCGGTCGGCAAGGACTCGTTGTCGATGAAAACCGTCTGGCAGGACGGCGGCAAAGACAAAATCATGACCTCGCCGCTGTCGTTAATCATCACCGCCTTCGCGCCGGTACTGGACGTACGCAACACGCTGACGCCGGAACTGAAGAACGAAGACAGCGTATTGCTGTTGATCGATCTGGGCCAAGGCAAAAACCGCCTCGGCGGCTCGGTATTGGCGCAAGTTTACAACCAGCTCGGCAGCCAAGCGCCCGACTTGGACGATGCCAGCCTGTTCAAACGTTTCTTCGACACCATCCAAGCCCTAAACGAGCAAGGCCTGATCCTGGCCTACCACGACCGGGCCGACGGCGGCTTGCTGGCGACGGTTGCGGAAATGCTGTTCGCCGGCCGTAAGGGCGTCGATCTGGACTTGTCCGATTTGACCGGGGATACGCTTTCAGGGCTGTTCAACGAGGAATTGGGCGCGGTGTTGCAAATCAAAAACAGCGAGTTGAATCAAGTCGCCCGGCTGTTGGATCAGGTCGGTCTGGACGACCACAGCTTCGTGGTGGGCCGAGTCGTCGATGGCCGGCAGTTGCGTATTTTCAAAGCCGGTCGGGAGCTCTATAGCGCGTCGCGCGCCGAGTTACAGCAAACCTGGTCGGAAGTCAGTTACCGGATGCAGGCCTTGCGCGACAACCCGGATTGCGCTAAACAGCAGTTCGAACGCATCGCCGACGATAACGATCCCGGTCTGACCGCGCAGCTGACTTTCGATCCGAACGACGATATCGCCGCCGGCTTTGTTGGGCAAGCCAAGCCGAAAGTAGCGATTCTGCGCGAGCAGGGCGTCAACGGCCACGTCGAGATGGCGGCGGCTTTCGACCGGGCTGGCTTCGATGCCATCGACGTACACATGACCGACGTCATCGGCGGCCGGGTCAGTCTGAGCGAGTTCAAAGGCCTGGTGGCCTGCGGCGGCTTTTCCTACGGCGACGTGCTGGGTGCCGGCGGCGGCTGGGCCAAGTCGATATTGTTCAATGCCAAGGCCCGGGCCGAATTCGCTGCGTTCTTCGCTCGTCCGGATACCTTCGGCCTGGGCGTTTGCAACGGCTGCCAGATGATGTCCGGCTTGAAGGACATCATCCCCGGCGCCGAACATTGGCCGGCGTTCAAACGCAACCTGTCCGAGCAGTTCGAGGCGCGGGTGGCGATGGTCAAAATTCAGGCCTCGCCGTCCATTTTCTTTGCCGGCATGGCGGGTTCGCTGCTGCCGGTGGTCGTCGCCCACGGCGAGGGCCGGGCGGAATTCGGCTCGGCGAATCCGGCGCAAGCGCAGGTCGCGCTCAGCTACGTCGACAACTATGGCCAAGTAACCGCGGCCTTCCCGGCCAATCCCAACGGTTCGCCGCTCGGCATCACCGGCCTGACTACTGCGGACGGCCGTTTCACCATCATGATGCCGCATCCGGAACGTTGTTTCAGAGCGGTGCAAAACTCCTGGCACCCGGCCGATTGGGCCGAAGACGGCGCCTGGATGCGGATGTTCAGAAATGCCCGAGCCTGGGTAGGTTAGGCCGCCTCGCCCAGGCCGGATTTACTGCGGGTCGAGGTCCGAAATCAGCCTTTTCCCGAGGCTGACCACATCGTCCGGCAGGTAACCCAGGCTTTGGTAAAACGCCAGCGCGGCATCGTTGCCGATGCGAACCTGCAGGTTCAGTTTAGGGCAGCCGCGCTTGGCCAGTTCCGTTTCCGCGGCGTGCATCAACTGCCTGCCCAGCGCCGAACGGCGTTTGTCCGGCGCAACGGCAAGATAGTTGACCCAGCCGCGGTGGCCATCGTAACCGGCCATTACGCTACCGATGATGTTTTGGTCGGCATCGACGCCGACCAGGAATAATTCCGGTTGTACGTCCAGCTTGCGTTCGATATCCAGATATGGATTGTTCCAGGGGCGCAGTAGTCCGCATGCCTGCCATAGCTGGATGATCGGCTCTTGGTCTTCCGGCCGGTAAGGTCGAATTTTCATGTCAACTTGGGCTCCGGCTGTCCGGTGTCGGCGAATGTAGTGATGGCGAATTGCCCGGTTCATAGGTGCGATCCAGAAAGTGAATTTTTCCTGTGGCTGCAATTCGGCCCACGCCGGATAATATCCGGTTTTGAGCGTCACGGTGCAATGAGTCTTCGCTACCAGATTATCTTTCGCGTGTTGTTGTCGTCGATCTGCATTTTGCTGTTGGGAGGGGCAATGGCGATATGGCAGGCCCGGCAGGCAGTGGCAAAAGAAGTCGACGCTTCCATACACTTGGCGCTGCAACTCATTACGTTGGGGATTGCCGACACTCCGGTATTTCAACAAAGCAATGATTTATCGCGATTCAGCGCCCTGCGCCAGACCCGGCACTTGACCATCCAGCTGCAAAAACCGGATGGGCAGTTGATTCATTTTGCCGGCGAAGCCCTGCCGAGCGATCCCGAGGAAATGCCCCCCGCCTGGTTCATCGGTCTGGTGAAAAGCGATTATCCCCAGGTGGAACACCAGTTGAAAACCGAAGACGGGCAGGAGCTGAAACTGATTATTCAGGCGCAACCGCTGGACGAGATTACCGAAGTCTGGGGTGAAAGCGTCGCTTTTTTAGCGTCGATTTCGCTGCTGACCTTATTGACTTTTTTGGCCGTGAATCTGGTGTTCAACAAGTCGTTACAGTCGATTGCCGTCATTGTCGACGCTTTGCGCGTCATCGAGACCGGCCAGTACCGGCATAAGCTGCCGCCGTTTTCCACCCAGGAATTCGATGACATTGCCAATGCGATCAACCATATGACCGCGGAACTGGAAAAAGCCCGCCAGGATAATCGGGCGCTGACCCAGCATTCTCTGGCGATCCAGGAAGAGGAGCGCCGGCGCTTGTCTCAGGAACTGCACGACGAATTCGGCCAGTCCTTGACGGCCATCAAGGTGATGGCCGTAACCGCTAGTCACCAAAAAGCCGACACGGCCAAGATCAGCGCCTCGATCAGCGAGATTTGCGATCATTTAATGACCGTGGTGCGCTCGATGATGCAGCAATTGCACCCATTAGTGCTTAGCGAGTTGGGCTTGAAAGCGACATTGGAAGAAATGGTCAACCATTGGTCGGAACGGAATGCCGGCTTGCAGTTGAACATTCGTTGCAGCGATGCGGTCGACCGCCTGGATAAAAATCTTACGGTGCAGATATTTCGCGTGATTCAAGAGTGCCTGACCAACGTCGTTCGCCACGCCGGCGCCCAGCGGGTGGTCATCGATCTTGACCGTGCGGAGGCGCCGGCGGCCTGTTTGCATCTGCGGGTTCAGGATGACGGCCAAGGCTGCGATCTGCAGGCGGTGAAGCGGGGGTTCGGATTGCTGGGGATTAAGGAGCGCATCAAGTCGTTGGACGGCGAATTGAAAGTTATCTCCAGTCCTGGGGCAGGTATGGTGGTGGATGCCAGGATTCCGCTGTGATGAAGAGCAAAATCAAGATATTGTTGGTCGACGACCATTTGGTGGTGCGGGCCGGATTCAAGATGCTGTTGGCGGCCGGCGACGCAATTGAAGTGATAGGCGAGGCCGAACGCGGCGAACAGGCGATTCAACTTTACCAGGAATTGAAACCCGATATTTTGGTGATGGATTTATCGATGCCGGGTATCGGCGGCCTGGAAACCATACGCCGCATCTGCCAGCGCGATCCGGCGGCGAAAATTTTGGTATTCAGCGTTCACCACGAACAGGTTTACGTTGGCCGGGCGCTGAATGCCGGCGCGCAAGGTTACATTACCAAAAACAGCGCGCCCGGCATCTTGGCCGAGGCTATCGCTGCGATTATGGACGGGGGTAGTTACGTCGAACAGGGTTTAATCAAAAGCCAACATCACAACGATGCTCCGCGCCCGGACCACCAGGCGGCGATCGCCGGTTTTTCGCCGCGGGAATTCGATGTCTTCAGTTTGTTGGCGCAAGGCATGACGGTGCATAAAATTGCCGACCAACTCTGTCTCGGCCATAAAACCGTGGCCAATTACGCCACGCAAATCAAGAAAAAGTTACAGGTCGATACCACGACCGAATTGGCGCATATCGCCGTCAATCTGGGCTTGACTCTGCGTTAAGGCCTCAGCCAAGCCCGGTGCTTCAATCCAGCAGCCCGTCGAGTTCCGATTTTTGCGCGAGAACGGCGGGCATTTTTTCGGCCAGTAGAACCGAGTCTAATTCCAATAGGGCGGTAACGTTGGTAGGAAGGCCGGACAGTATCTCTTCGTGGTCCAGACCGCGATCTTGCCGATCGCTAATCCAGCCGGCCAGATATACCGCGCCGCTCAATTTGCTCGGCGGTTCCGCCAACCAAGGTTCTGCCGACTGCTCGAGCGTTTCGATCAATATATCGGCGAATCGCCAACGCCGGCATAGTTCGGCGCAGACTTGGTGGCTGGTAAAACCCAGACGGTTTTTCTCGATGTCCGGACGCGCGGAGCCCGCTTTGACGTGTTGGTCGACTTCGTTGGCTTCGCTCGGGCAGGCGATGTGAATCAACACGTTGCCCAGATTGGCGAGCAGGCCGGCAGTGTATGCGATATCGCCGGCCGCGCCGGCTTGTTCCGCCAACCATTTGCTATAGGCCGCAGTGCGAAAACTGTTTTGCCAACTGCGTTTTATGTCGAAATTTTTTATGTCGGGCGTCGCGGCGACGATGCCGGACGCAATCACCAAGGTTTTCAGTTGGTTGAGTCCCAACATGGCAACGGCTTCGTTGATGGAACCGATTTTTCGCGACAAGCCGAAGTGTGCCGAATTGACCAGACGCAGAATTTTGAGTGCGATGACTTGTTCTTTCTCAACGTCCTTGGCGATGTTGAGCATGTCCGCATGCGGATCGTTCAGTTGGTTGATGATGGATCTGACGACCTCGGGAACTTGAGGTATCTTGTGAAGTTGATCGAACAACTGGTTTATCGAAGTGGGCATGTCCTAAATCCTTAGAGTGCTTTGATGGAATGTGCACCCTAAGTATAGCCGGCCGTCGCCGGATTTTTCAGGTTCCGGGGGCTGGCTTCGTGGTGAAGCCAGCCCCCGGAACGCCGGTCGAGCTAGGTCTTGAAGTTACCTACCATAGAACGCAATTGATCGGCCAAAGCCAATAACTCGTGGCAGGCTTCGGCGGTATTTTTTGCACCGACCGAAGTCTCCTCGGACACGCGGCTAATATTGCTGATGTTGCGGTTGATTTCTTCCGCGACCGCGGTTTGTTCCTCGGCGGCACTGGCGATCTGGTTGTTCATGTCGTTGATCGTGTCGATGCGCTCGCTGATCGACGTAATCGAGCCGCCGGCGGATGCCGCTTGTTCGACGCTGGATGTCGCGCGGCTTCTGCCGTTTTCCATTACTGCCACGGCTTGCTTGGCCCGGTCTTGTAAGCGTTCGATGGTTTTTTGAATTTCCAACGTGGAGTTTTGGGTGCGGCTGGCCAGGGTTCTGACTTCATCGGCAACTACCGCGAAGCCACGACCTTGTTCGCCGGCGCGGGCCGCTTCGATTGCGGCGTTCAACGCCAACAGATTGGTTTGTTCGGCGATGCCCTGAATCACGCCCAATACTTCGCCGATACTGTTACTGTCGTTTTCCAGTTCGTGAATCACGTTGGCCGCATTTTCCACTTCCGAGGCCAAGTTATTGATGCCGTTCACGGCGTTCTTGACGATGTTTTTACCGGAAGAGGCCTCTTTGTCGGCGATTTCTGCCGCCTCGGAAGCGCGTACTGCATTTCGGGCAACTTCCTGCACCGTCGCGGTCATTTGTTTCATCGCGTTGGCGACCAGCGTAGTTTCGTGCAATTGGCGTTCGACGCCGGATTGGGTGGATTGGGTGATATTGGCTAATTTGTGCGACGCGCTGGCGAGTTTTTCGCTGGTCACGCTGATTTGGTCGATAGTTTTGGCGATTTTACGCACGAACGAATTGAAGCTGGAGGCGATCCAGGCGAATTCCGACTTGCCGCTGGCATCCAACCGGGCACGCAAATCGCCGTCGCCGCTCCCGATGTCCTGCAGCTTGATGGCCAATGCCGTCAGCGGCGCGATGATGATTTTGTTCATCATGAAATAGCCGGTGAAGCCAATGATGACCAACGTTATCAACAAAAAGCCGATAGCGTAATAAACGTGTTGCTTCAGTTCGTTCAATGCGACGCTGAACGGCGTGATGATTTCGAACGCTCCGTGCAATTCGCCGGCGCGGCGGTTTTCCATCGGATATCCCAGCAAATCGACGCCTTTGTCGTTTCGCCATAAGGTTGACGACGTTTTCGGGTCGCCGTGGCACAATTCGCACTGCTTGACCATTTTCACCGGGCGCAGATAGCGAATTTCTTCTTTCTCTTCATCGATGTAGCTGTAGTCGCTGGCGGATGGGTTGCTTCTGAAATAATCCAGGGCTTTGCGCTCGATTTCGTCGGCGGCGTTACGCGGATTACGCGGATTCAGGCTAGGCGCTTTGAAGCGGAAGCCGTGGTCTTTGGCTTCCGACTCGACCACGTCCCAAGCGTTTGCGGTCGGTACCGTCGCCACGACCAAATCCCGGGCTTTGGCTTGGCCGTGCTGTTCGATCAGATCCATCAGCAATTCCGGCGAGTAGACGCCGGTTTCCCATTTTTTCACGACGTTGTCGCGAATGGACTCGGATAGGATTAAAAGCTGGCGGGAAGCGGCTATTTCTCGGTCGATCAGTTTTTGTTTCTCGGCGCTCGAATACACAATCAGTATTGCCACGCCGACGAGTGTGAGTACGGACATGGTAATCGATACCACTTTTACCCCCACCGAATGCCAGTTCATCATTAACATCCTAAAGCTCCTGAAACATGTTGTATTTTTTATAAAGTTAGCTTGTATATGGTGGCTTGGCCCACAAGACAGACGCGCTGAGTATAGCTTACAATTTAGCGTCAACGACTCGGAAAACTTTATAACTTATGCGGAAAATCAAGGTTTTGTTTGTTTGTATGGGCAATATTTGCCGCTCCCCGACTGCGGAGGGGGTTTTTTCCAACGTGGTGGCGGAAAAGAATCTGGCGGAGCGCTTTGAAATCGATTCGGCCGGCACTCATGCCTACCATGTCGGCGACGCGCCCGACCTGCGCGCGCAAAAGGCGGCCAGGGAGCGCGGCATCGAGTTGAAACATATTCGAGCGCGCAAAGTGGTGGCCGAGGATTTCGAGAATTTCGACCACATTCTGGCGATGGACGACGATAACCATGCGATATTGATTGAAGTCTGCCCGCAAGACCATGCACACAAGATCCGGCGGTTTCTCGAATATGCTCCACACTTGAATCAGCGCGAAGTGCCGGACCCGTATTACGGCGGCAGTTATGGCTTCGAGCGAGTTCTGGATCTGGTCGAAGAGGCCTCGGAAGGGTTTTTGCAAGCCTTGCAAGCCAGAGGCGATTTGTAACTCGAAAGTAGAACGGTATTAAAGATGGCAATAGTGTCTAACACGGTCGGTTATTTGGACGGCGACGTGGCTTTGGAAGGTTTTTTTGCTTACGACGATGCGATCGACGGTCCGCGCCCCGTCGTGCTGATTCACCATGCTTGGGGCGGCCGCGACGGTTTCGTTGCCGAAAAGGCTAAATTACTGGCCGAACGGGGTTATTTGGGGTTCGCCGCCGATACATACGGCCGCGGCGTTCTGGGCAAGAGTCCGGAAGAAAATGCCGGTTTGATGCAACCCTTCATGGCCGATCGGGCGAAATTGCAGAAACGCCTGCACGCCGCATTGGCGGCGGCGAAATTGTTGCCTTGGGCCGATAACGGCAAGATCGCGGCGATCGGCTTTTGTTTCGGCGGGTTATGCGCGCTGGATTTGGCCCGTTCCGGAGCCGATATCCGCGGCGTGGTGTCGTTTCACGGCTTATTGGTGCCGCCGGACAATATCCCGGAACCGCGGCTTAAAGCCAAGGTATTGGTGTTGCACGGCCACGACGATCCGATGGCGCCGCCGGCGCAAGTTCAGGCGTTGCAGGCCGAGCTGAGCCGAGCCGGTGCCGATTGGCAAGTCCATAGTTACGGCAACACGATGCATGCCTTTACCAATCCGGTTGCCAACAATCCGAGCTTCGGAACGGTTTACCAAGCGCTGGCGGATCGCCGCTCCTGGCAAGCGATGCAAAACTTTTTGGCCGAGATTTTTGCCTGACGGCGGAGGGTGGCGTTTGCTATAATCCGCCGCTTTATAATCCGGCCGGCACCGAGTAAACGGAATTGATGCATCGGGCTGTCCTGTCGTACGGGTGAACCGGCGACCGCACTAGAATCACGGATCCATGTCAGACTTCGCTAAAGAAATTATCCCGGTCAATCTCGAAGACGAGATGAAACAATCCTACCTCGATTACGCGATGAGCGTAATCGTCGGTAGAGCGCTTCCCGACGTGCGGGACGGTTTGAAACCGGTTCATCGCCGCGTGTTGTACGCGATGAGCGAACTGGGTAACGATTGGAACAAACCTTATAAAAAATCGGCCCGTGTGGTTGGTGACGTGATCGGTAAATACCACCCGCACGGCGATACGGCGGTCTACGATACCATCGTGCGAATGGCGCAACCGTTCTCTTTACGCTACATGCTGATCGACGGCCAGGGTAACTTCGGCTCGGTCGACGGGGATTCGCCGGCGGCGATGCGTTATACCGAAGTACGCATGGCGAAAATCTCCCATGAACTTCTGGCCGATCTGGATAAGGAAACCGTCGATTTCGTCCCGAACTACGACGAATCGGAATCCGAACCCAGAGTGCTGCCGACCCGGGTGCCGAACTTGCTGGTCAACGGCTCGGCCGGAATCGCGGTCGGTATGGCTACCAATATTCCGCCGCATAACCTGGGCGAAATTGTCAGCGCCTGTTTGGCTTTGATCGAAAATTCCGATTTATCGATCTCCGAACTGATGCAAATCGTGCCCGGCCCGGATTTTCCAACCGCCGGCATCATCAACGGCGCATCCGGTATTTACGAAGCCTATGCTACCGGCCGCGGCCGGATCTATCTGCGCGCCCGCTGCCATTTCGAGGATATCGGCGACAGCGGTCGCCAGGCCATCATCGCTACCGAACTGCCTTACCAGGTCAACAAAGCGCGGCTGTTGGAGAAAATTGCCGAGCTGGTTAAGGAAGGCAGACTGGAGGGCATCTCCGGCTTGCGCGACGAATCCGATAAGGACGGCATGCGCATGGTCATCGAATTGCGCCGCGGCGAAGTGCCGGACGTGGTGCTGAACAACCTGTATAAACAAACCCAACTGCAAACGGTGTTCGGCATCAACATGGTGGCGCTGTACGACGGCCGGCCGCATTGCATGAATTTGAAGGACATATTGCTGGCCTTCATCGACCACCGGCGCGAGATCGTTACCCGCAGAACCATTTACAACCTGCGCAAGGCGCGGGAAAGGGCGCATATCTTAGAAGGTTTGGCGGTGGCGTTGGCCAACATCGACGAGATGATCGAACTGATCAAAACCTCGCCGAATCCGCAGGAGGCCAAAGCCGGCTTGTTAGCCAGAACCTGGAGCGCCGGCCTGGTGGCTTCGTTATTGGACCGGGCCGACGCCGACCGCTCCCGCCCGGAGGACTTGGGACCCGAATTCGGTTTGGCCGACGGCGTTTACCGTTTGTCGGAGACCCAGGCGCAGGCGATTCTGGATTTGCGTTTGCACCGCTTGACCGGTTTGGAACAGGAAAAAATCGTCAACGAATACCGGGAATTGCTGGCGTTGATCGACGAATATCTGCACATCCTCGGCAGCGACGTACGCTTGATGGAAGTGATCCGCGAAGAGTTGGAGGAAATTCGTAGCCAGTACGCCGACCAACGCCGCACCGAGATCGTGCAGGATTATTCCGACTTGTCCGCGGAAGACCTGATCACCGAAGAGGACATGGTCGTGACCATGTCGCACGAGGGTTATGTCAAAACCCAGCCGCTAACCGATTACAAGGCACAGCGCCGCGGCGGCCGCGGTAAATCGGCCACGGCAACCAAGGAAAACGATTTCGTCGAAAAACTGATCATTGCCAATACCCACGACACGATACTGTGTTTCTCGTCGGCCGGTAAGGTCTACTGGCTACGGGTATTCAACCTGCCGGTCGCCAGCCGAGCCGCGCGCGGCAAACCCTTTGTTAATTTGCTGCCGTTGGAAGAGGGCGAAAAAATCAATGCGATGTTGCCGGTGCGCGAATACAGCGCCGATAAATACATCTTTATGGCGACGTCGTCCGGTACCGTCAAGAAAACGCCGTTGCCGGAATTCGAGCGCCAGCGCAGTAACGGCAAAATCGCAATCGATTTGAGCGAAAACGATACTCTGGTCGGCGTCGCGATTACCGACGGCCAGCAAAACGTGCTGCTATTCAGCAGCGACGGCAAGGCGGTTTGTTTCAACGAAACCGATGTCCGCTCGATGGGCAGAACCGCTGCCGGCGTGCGCGGCATTCGGTTGCAGGAAGGCCAAAAAGTCATCTCGCTGATTGTGGCCAGCGAGGGTACGGTCCTGAACATCACCGAGAACGGCTACGGCAAACGCACCCGGTTGGAGGAATTTACCCAGCACCGCCGCGGCGGCCAAGGCTTGATTGCAATTCAGACCTCGGAACGTAATGGCGCCGTGGTCGGTGCGGTATTGGTCAACGATACCGACGAAATAATGTTGATTACCGACGGCGGCACCCTAGTCCGTACTCGAGTCAAAGAGATTTCGGTCGTCGGTCGCAATACTCAGGGTGTCACTGTGATACGGCTGGACAAGGGCGAAAAAGTGGTTGGCGTGGATCGTATCGATGGCCTTGGCGACGAAGACGGCGATGAAATCGGCGACCAGGAACAGGAAGCGGAGGACGGCAACGCGTCCGTTGTAGGAGATGAAGAATAATGGCAAGAGTTTTTAACTTCAGCGCCGGTCCGTCGATGTTGCCGGAAGCGGTATTGCAGCAAGCGCAACGGGAAATGTTGGATTGGCACGGTAGCGGCATGTCGGTGATGGAAATGAGCCATCGCGGCAAACATTTCATGGCGATTGCCGAACAAATGAAGGCCGACCTGATCGAACTGCTCGCGGTACCGGCCGGTTACCAGGTCTTGTTCCTGCAAGGCGGCGCCACGGCTCAGTTTGCGATGATTCCGCAAAACATTCTGAACGGTAAAGCCAAGGCCTGCTATGTCAATACCGGTGCCTGGTCCACGGCCGCAATCAAGGAAGCCGGCAAGTATTGCGAAGTGGGGCTTGCCGCCAGTTCCGAAGCAAGTTCGTTTACGACGATTCCGGCTGTCGCCGATTGGCGGATCGATACCGAGGCCGCTTACCTGCATTACACCTCCAACGAGACCATCCACGGCGTCGAATTCAGCGACGTACCCGAGGTAGGCGGGCTGCCGCTGGTTTGCGACATGTCGTCCAATATTTTGTCGCGGCCGGTCGACGTTAGCCGCTACGGCATCATTTACGCCGGCACTCAGAAAAACATGGGGCCGTCTGGGGTAACCGTCGTTATCGTGCGCGACGACTTGGTCGGATTGGAAGCGAAAAATACGCCGGCAGTGTTTAGCTATGCCCAGCAAGCCAAGGCCGATTCGATGTTGAATACGCCTGCCACCTACAACTGGTATTTGCTGGGCCTGACCCTGCAATGGCTGAAGGGCGAGGGCGGCGTTGCCGCAATCGAACAACGCAATATCCGCAAAGCCCAAAAGTTATACGATGCGATCGATAATTCCAGCTTATACCGTAACCCGGTCGACAAACCGTTCCGGTCGCGGATGAACGTGCCGTTCGTGTTGCACGATCCGGCGCTGGACAAAGAATTTTTGGCACTGGCCGAACGCAGCGGCTTGAGTACTTTGGCCGGCCACCGCTCGGTCGGCGGCATGCGCGCCAGTATTTACAATGCGATGCCGGAAGCCGGCGTCGATGCGTTGATAGCCTTCATGGCGGAATTCGAGCGCACCCACTAGGCTCTATGACCTCTATCATTCCGTTGTCCGAATTGCGCGATCGTATAGACGCGATAGACCAGCAGATTCTGGAACTGGTCAACCGGCGCGCCGAATGCGCGATTGAGGTCGCGCGCACCAAGCAAGCCGAAGGCGAGACCGGCAGCTTTTACCGTCCGGACCGGGAAGCGCAGGTATTGCGGCGGATCAAAGAATTGAATCCTGGGCCGCTGGGCGACGATGCCGCCGCCCATCTATTCCGCGAATTGATGTCGGCTTGCCTGGCGTTGGAAAAACCGCTGGAAGTCGCCTTTCTCGGTCCCGCCGGCACTTTCTCGCAGCAAGCGACTTTCAAACATTTCGGTCATGCGGTCAAAGATATCCCGGTACCGACGATACACGAAATCTTTCAATCGGTAGAAACCGGGCACTGCCAATTCGGCGTGGTGCCGGTGGAGAACTCGACCGAAGGCGTGATTGCCCATACCTTGGACCGTTTCATGGACAGCCCGCTGCAGATTTGCGGCGAAGTCGAAATTCGGGTGCATCAAAACTTGCTCGGCAAGATGGACACTTTGGTCGGCATCAGCGAGGTGTTCTCGCATCAGCAATCCTTGGCCCAGTGCCGGCAATGGCTGACCTCGAACCTGCCCGGTGTGCCGTGTACTGCGGTCAGCAGCAATGCCGAAGCCGCGCGCCTGGCCTCGCTGGACCACAGCAAAGCCGCTATCGCCGGTTTGACCGCCGCCGAGTTGTATGACCTCAACGTCATCGAAAAACATATCGAAGACGAAGCCAACAACACGACCCGTTTCATCGTCATTGGCCGGGTGCAACCGGTTTCGACCGGTCTGGATAAGACTTCGATTTTGGTTTCCACCGGCAACCAGCCCGGCGCGTTGCATCGGATCCTGCAACCGTTCGCCCAATACGGTATCAGTATGACCCATATCGAGTCGCGGCCCTCGCGGCAAGGCCTGTGGGAATACGTGTTTTTTATCGATATCGAAGGCCACCGCGCAGACGCAGATGTCGCCGCGGCGCTGAACAGCCTGGAAAACAACGTCAAGATGTTGAAAGTATTGGGTTCCTATCCTAAAGCCGTCATTTAATCCGTTTGTTTCATGAATCAATTTTTACAACTTGCCCTGGAAGGTGTTCAGCAATTGATGCCCTACGTGCCGGGTAAACCGGCGGAAGAATTGCAGCGCGAGCTGGGTCTGAGCGAAGTCATCAAGCTGGCGTCCAACGAAAATCCGCTCGGTACCGGCCGCAAGGTGGCCGAGGCAATTCAGAACACCTTACCGGAAATCGCCCGTTATCCGGACGGTAGTGGCTACGCCTTGAAAACCGCGATTTCGGCCCGCTGGGGTGTGGACCTTGCTCAAATTACCCTCGGCAACGGTTCCAGCGAGATTCTGGAACTGGTCATGCGCACCTTCGTCGCTCCCGAGCACGAAGTCGTATTCGCTCAGCATGCGTTCGCGTTATATCCGATTCTGACTCAGGCGGTCGGCGCCAAAGCCGTGGTCGTGCCGGCCAAGAATTACGGCCACGATCTGGACGCAATGCGGGCGGCGGTGACAGCTAAGACCCGGGTGGTATTCATCGCCAATCCGAATAACCCGACCGGTACTTTGTTGGCACCGCAAGCCGTGCAGGATTTCGTCGCCTCGCTGCCGAAATCGGTGCTGTTAGTGCTGGACGAAGCCTATTACGAATTCGTCGAGCCGGCAGTGCGCACCGAATCCATGCAATGGCCAGCCCAATACCCCAATCTGATTATTGCCCGCACCTTTTCCAAAGCTTACGGTCTGGCCGGTCTGCGCATCGGTTTTGGCGTGTCGTCGCCGGAAGTGGCGGATTTGCTGAATCGCGTCCGCCAGCCGTTCAACGGCAACATGCTGGCGTTGGCGGCGGCGGAAGCGGCGATGGCTGACGCTGACTATCTGGCCGAGACCGTGGCGGTCAACAACGCCGGCATGGCGCAATTGACCTCCGCTTTCAAGGCTTTGGATTTGCCGTGGATTCCGTCGTCCGGCAATTTCGTGTCGGTGGACATGCTGCAACCGGCCTTGCCGCTGTATCAAGCTTTATTGCAAAAAGGCGTTATCGTCAGGCCAGTGGCCAATTACGAAATGCCGAATCATTTGCGGGTCAGTATCGGCACCCAGCGAGAAAACCAAATCTTCATCGACGCTTTGACTCAGGTGTTGCAAGGTGTTTAAGCGCCTGTGCATCATCGGCATCGGTCTGATCGGCGGTTCTATCGCCAAGGCAGTCCGAGCCGAAGGCTTGTGCCAGCAGGTGGTGGCATTAGGGCGGGAAAAGAATTTACCGAATATGCAGCGCGCATTGGAATTAGGCGTGGTCGATGCGGTATACACCGATGCCGCGCAAGCGATGGCCGGGACCGATTGCGTGATTATCTGTACGCCCGTCGGCAGCATGCAGGCCATCTTTGCGCAACTGAAACCGTACTGGAATCCGCAAGCGATATACAGCGACGCCGGTAGCACCAAAGGCAGTGTGGTCGAGGCGGCGCGAGCGGTGTTCGGCGAGGTGCCGAGCAATTTCGTGCCGGCGCATCCGATTGCCGGTGCCGAGCGTAGCGGCGTCGAAGCGGCGATGGCCGATTTGTACCGTAACCGCCGCGTAATCGTTACGCCGTTGCCCAATACCGATCCCCAAGCAGCTGACAGACTCAGCGAACTCTGGCAGCGTATCGGCGCCAGCGTATCGGTGATGGCTGTCGAGCATCACGATACCGTGTTGGCGGCGACCAGCCATTTGCCGCATATCCTGGCTTTCGCCTTGGTCGGCATGCTGGGACGCAAGGATGAGCAGCGCGAAATTTTCAAATACGCCGCCGGCGGTTTCAAGGACTTCAGCCGCATCGCCTCAAGCGATCCGACCATGTGGCAGGATATTTGTCTGGCCAATAAACAGGAAATTATTCCGCTGATTCAACAATTTCAAACCGAACTCGGCCAATTCGAACGCATGCTGCAGGCTGACGACGCGCAAGCTTTGTTCGACGCCTTCAGCTATGCTAAGCAAGCCCGACAACGTTTTCTCGAAACTTTTGACGATCCAACTTAACCACTATGTCCTCATCCACTAACGTCATTTTCCAAGTCCAACCCGGCGGCAGCCTGAACGGCGAAATCCGCGTACCCGGCGACAAATCCATGTCGCACCGCTCGATCATGCTCGGTTCGCTGGCCGAAGGCGTCACTCACGTCACCGGCTTTTTGAACGCAGAAGACGCGATTTCCACCTTGGAAGCGTTTCGGGCAATGGGTGTGCAAATCGAAGGTCCGGTCAATGGCGAAGTGACGATCCACGGTGTGGGTAAGCACGGCCTGAAAGCGCCGGACAAACCGTTATATCTGGGTAACTCTGGCACCTCTATGCGTTTGCTGTCCGGTCTGTTGGCCGGTCAAGCCTTCGATACCGTGTTGACTGGGGACAAGTCGCTGGAATCGCGGCCGATGAAGCGGGTGACTGTGCCATTGGCGGAAATGGGTGCCGAAATCGAAACCCAGCCCAACGGTACCGCGCCGCTGCATATCAAAGGAAAGGCTGGTAAGTTGAAAGGCATGCATTACGACATGCCGATCGCCAGCGCCCAGGTCAAGTCTTGCTTGTTACTGGCCGGCATGTACGCGGAAGGCGAGACCAGCGTCACCGAACCGGCGCCGACCCGCGACCATACCGAGCGCATGCTGGCTGGTTTCGGCTATCCCGTTATCCGTGACGGCGCCACCGCGAAAATCAGCAGCGAAGGTAAGTTGACCGCGACCAACATCGACGTGCCCAGCGACATTTCCTCGGCGGCGTTCTTTTTGGTCGGCGCCAGCATTGCTCCGAATTCCGACGTCACCCTGAAGCATGTCGGCATCAACCCGACCCGCACCGGCGTGATCGACATTTTGCGTCTGATGGGCGCCAATATCGAAGTACTCAACGAGCGCGAAGTCGGCGGCGAGCCGGTAGCCGATTTGCGCGTGCGTTCTGCTTCCTTAAAAGGCATCAATATTCCAGAACACTTGGTGCCGCTGGCGATCGACGAGTTTCCGGTGCTGTTTGTTGCCGCGTCTTGCGCCGAAGGTCAAACCGTATTGACCGGCGCAGAGGAATTGCGAGTTAAGGAATCAGACCGGATTCAGGTCATGGCGGACGGTTTACAAATCCTCGGTATCGACGCCCAGCCGACCAAAGACGGCATGGTCATCAACGGCGGCCAATTGGGTAGCGGCGAAGTCGACTCGCACGGCGATCACCGCATCGCGATGTCGTTCTCGATTGCCGGCCTGCGCGCCAACGGCCCGATTACGATTAACGATTGCGCCAACGTCAATACCTCGTTCAAGGAATTCCCGACGTTGGCGACGCAATTGGGTCTGAAATTGGGCACGCTATAACGATGTCGATTCCAGTTTTAACGATAGACGGCCCCAGCGGGGCCGGTAAGGGCACCGTCAGTCGGGCGGTCTCGAAAATTTTGGGCTGGCATTATCTGGATAGCGGATCGATATACCGGTCGTTGGCGGTTGCGGTTTTGGATGCCGGTCTGGACTTGAACGACGTTGCCAAAATTTGCGCTGTCGCTGAAGCGATGTCGTTAGAATTCGAATGCGGCGACGAACTCGTGGTGCGGCTCAACGGTGGCGATATTTCCGGCCGCTTGGCGACCGAAACTACCGGCAATGCCGCCTCGATTATCGCTGCCTATCCGGAGGTCAGAGCGGTATTGCTACAAAAACAAAAGGATTTTCAACGACTTCCAGGCTTGATCGCTGACGGGCGCGACATGGGCAGCGTGGTCTTTCCCGAAGCGAAATACAAGGTTTATCTGACCGCCAGTGCCGAAGAAAGGGCGTTGCGTAGATATAAACAGTTGATTGAAAAGGGAATTGATGCTAACCTTCCGCAAATCACTCGAGAGATAGAGGAGCGTGATCGTCGCGATAGCCAGCGGGCGTCTGCGCCGCTCACCGTGCCTGAAGGCGCGCATTATATCGATTCATCCAGCTTGTCTATTCAACAGGTGATTGATCAGGTAGTAAATTTAGTCGAATGAGACTTTTGGCAGTTATCGGCGCGAGCCGATAGCTTTTATTAATTTTTTGATAATTGTTAAAACTTGCTGGTGTTGTGGCAAGTTTGGGAAAGTAAAGATGGGCGAAAGCTTTGCAGAGTTGTTTGAAGAGAGTTATGCCAAGACCGAAATGCGTCCTGGCGCGATGTTGATCGGTACCGTTGTCGACATCGAAAACGAGTTTGTCATCGTCAGTACACAGGCGAAATCGGAAGGTGTCATTCCAAAATGGCAATTCCTGAATGCCGACGGCGACTTGGAAGTCAATATCGGTGACGAGATCGAAGTAGCTCTCGATCTGTTCGAAGATGGCTTGGGCGCCACTCTTCTTTCCCGCGACAAAGCCAAGAAAAGCAAAGCGTGGGCTGAATTGGAAAAGGCCTTCGAAACGCAAGAAACCGTTATCGGCCGTATCAACGGCAAAGTTCGCGGCGGTTTCACCGTGGCAGTCGGCGCACTGCGCGCGTTCCTGCCTGGTTCTCTGGTTGACGTGCGTCCGATTCGCGACACCGCGTTTTTGGAAAACCGCGATCTGGAATTCAAAGTCATCAAAATCGACCAAAAACGTAACAACGTCGTGTTGTCACGTCGCGCGGTCGTCGAAAGCGAATACAGCGCAGAGCGCGAAGAATTGGTCAAAACCCTGCAAGACGGCGCGATCGTTACCGGTATCGTTAAGAACCTCACCGATTACGGTGCGTTTATCGATCTGGGCGGCGTCGACGGCCTGCTGCATATCACCGACATGGCATGGCGCCGCGTTCGCCATCCGTCCGAGTGTGTAGAGATCGGCCAGGAAGTCAAAGTCAAAGTCCTGAAATTCGACAAAGACAAAACTCGCGTGTCTTTGGGCATGAAACAAATGGATGAAGATCCATGGCAAAACATCGCCCGCCGTTACCCGGCCGGCACCCGCGTGTTCGGTAAAGTCAACAACCTGACCGATTACGGCTGCTTCGTCGAAATCGAAGAAGGCGTCGAAGGTTTGGTGCACGTTTCCGAAATGGACTGGACCAACAAAAACGTCAATCCATCCAAAGTCGTTCAGTTGGGCGACGAAGTCGAAGTCATGGTGCTGGAAATCGACGAAGAACGCCGCCGTATTTCTCTGGGTATGAAACAGTGCAAATCCAACCCTTGGGACGAATTTGCCGCTACCCATAACAAAGGCGACAAAATCACCGGCAAAATCAAATCGATCACCGATTTCGGTATCTTCATCGGTCTGGAAGGCGGCATCGACGGTCTGGTACATATGTCCGACATCTCCTGGAACGAGAACGACGAAGAAGCGATTCGCAACTACAAAAAAGGCGACGAAGTCGAAACCGTTATTTTGGCGGTGGACTCCGAGCGCGAACGCATCTCGTTGGGCATCAAGCAACTGGAGCAAGATCCTTTCCAAAACTACATCGCGCTGCATGAAAAAGGCAGCTTGGTGAAAGGCACCGTCAAAGAAGTCGACGCCAAAGGCGCCATCGTGACCTTGGCCGACAATGTGGAAGGTTATTTGCGAGCTTCCGAGATTCAGCGCGACCGCGTCGAAGATGCCAGCAAACTGCTGAAAGCGGGCGACGAAATCGAAGCTAAATTTGTCGGCGTCGATAAGAAAACCAAGTCTATTTCTTTGTCCATCAAAGCGAAGGATGCGGAAGAAGAGTCCAACGCGATTAAAGATTACTCGCAACAAAATGCAGGTACTGCAACATTGGGCGACATCTTCAAACAAATGGACAAGTAATAAAACCATCTCCGAGGGTGGCATGGGTGTACTCATGCCACCCTTTTTTGATTATTCAGGGCTGGATGTGACGAAATCAGAATTGATAGAGATGCTGGCGAGAAAACAGCCGCATCTCGCGCTTAAAGATGTGGAATTGGCGGTCAGATGTGTTGTCGATCACTTGAGCGATACATTGGCCAGTGGCGAACGAATCGAAATTAGAGGCTTTGGCAGTTTTTCATTACACCACCGCTCCGCCCGCTTGGGCAGAAATCCGAAAACCGGAGATTCGGTCTCGCTGACGGAGAAGCACGTACCTCATTTCAAGCCTGGAAAGGAATTGCGCGACATGGTCGATGCTTCCAGGGAAAAATACAAAATAGTCGATTAACCCCTTATTCGGAACGGAGCATCCGGCTTCGTTCCGCTACTGCAGGACTCGGGCACCACGCAAGGCAATACTGCCGGCAATGCACGGCCTGAATTCATCCCGGCCTTGGGCCGCCAATCCGCTTACAGATATCGGCAGTGAGCTTATTCCACCATCACTACAACTATGATCCGGGATACGGCTGTAGCCTCGACGATTTGTTGGCAATTCCGGCGCCGGAGGAAAATCCCGATTTTTGCCGGTTCTGGCGCGACAAATACCGGCAAGCCGTCAATATCGCAGCGGATTACGCTCTGACCTACCAGTGCTCTCGCGCCGGTTACCGGGTCTACGATATAAGCTACCGTTCCACCGGGGATTTCGCCATCGGCGGCTGGCTGTTGGAGCCGGAAAATCAAGCGGTAACGCAAGCCATCGTCGTCGGCCACGGCTACGGCGGCAGGGAGCAACCGGATTACCATCTGCAAATTGGCGGAGCCGCTTTGTTGTTCCCGTGCATGCGCGGTATCTCGCGCAGCCGCAACGGTAGTTTGCCGGAACAGCCAAACCTGCATGTATTGCATGCGATAGAAGATCCGAACCAGTACGTGATTGGCGGTTGCGTCGAGGATATCTGGCTAGCCGTAACGGTGCTCGCCGCCATTTATCCGCAATGCGCCGAGCGTATGGGCTATATGGGAATCAGCTTCGGCGGCGGGCTGGGCGCGTTGGCCGCGCCGTGGGACCGAAGAATCAAACGGCTGCATTTGAACGTGCCGACCTTCGGCAACCAGCCGTTGCGCTTGAGCCTGCCCAGCAGCGGCAGCGCGGCCGCGCTGAAGGCCCATAGCCAACACCACCCTCGCATTTTTGACACATTGGCCTATTACGATGCCGCGGTTGCTGCGCGCCATGCCGTGCAGCCGTTACACGCGGCAGTCGCATTATTCGATCCCGTCGTCGCGCCGCCCGGACAATTTGCGATTTATAACGCCTGGTCCGGCGAGAAACGTTTGTTCGTGTTGGAAGCCGGGCATTTCGAATATCCGCGCCAACACGAACAGGATCGGCAATTGGTTGCCGAATTGCTGCAATTTTTCGGAGTATCGCCCGTTTAGGTTATGAACCGCGAATACCACCATTGGTACAGCCCGCGACTGGGACGAGACATGGAATTTCTGGTATTCGGCCACGCCGGTGCCAAAGTCCTGATTTTTCCGACCCGCGACGGCCGTTTCTTCGAGTACGAAAATCTGGGTATCGTCGAACGGCTGCGCAATAAGATCGAGGCCGGTTACTTGCAGTTGTACTGCGTCGATAGCATCGACCACGAAACTTTTTACTGTTTTTGGCGAAAACCGCAAGACCGCATTCAACGCCACATGTATTTCGAAGATTATGTGTTGAACGAGATCATGCCGTTCATGGCGCTGAAAAATCCGCATCCCTGCGTCATTGCGCACGGCTGCAGTTTGGGGGCTTTTCATGCCGCCAATATCGCGTTTCGCCATCCGCAATTGTTCAAAAAATTGGTGGCATTTTCCGGCCGCTTCGATTTGACCCTGGAAGTCGAATGTTTCAAAAACCTGTTCGACGGCTATTACGACGAAAATATTTACTTCCATACGCCGAGCCATTTTTTGCCTAATCTTGCCTGCGAAGCCCAATTGGCGGCCATCCGGCAGATGGACATTACCTTGGTGATCGGCAAGCAAGATCCGTTTCTGGCGAATAACCATGCGCTAAGCCGGGTTCTCGCCGAGAAAGGCGTGGCTCACGCGTTATACGAGTGGGAGGGGCGTGCCCACCAGGGGCATTACTGGCGGCGCATGGCGCCGTTGTATCTCTGATAAACTGGCAACTTTTTTAAGCTTGGCGTCGCCGCATGATTAAGCGCATTTTGTGGGTAGTGTTGTTTACCGTGCTGCTGCTCGGCGGCTTGTTCGGTCTGAAGTTTAGGCAAATCAATCAAGCGATCGAGCACATGCAACCGCCGCCGCCCGCAGTCGTGGCGTTAGCCGAGGTCCGCCGCGAACAATGGCCGGCTACGATCGCCAGTGTCGGGAGTCTGCGTGCAGTGGCCGGGATAAACCTCAGCAACGAGGTCGCCGGACAAATCAAAGCCATTCATTTCCAGTCCGGCCAATCCGTTAAACAAGGCCAACTACTACTCGAATTGGACAGCGCCACCGATCAAGCCGAACTCAAGGGCCTCGAAGCCGAGTTGCGTCTGGCCGAATTGCACTACCAACGCAGTGCGCAGATGTTGGAAAAGAAATTCGTCTCCCAGGCCGACTACGATCAAAACCTGGCGTTGTTGGATAAAGCCAAAGCCGCCGTCGCCGCCAAGCAAAGCGTTATCGCCAAAAAACAGATCAAGGCGCCGTTCGACGGCGAGATCGGTATCCGCCAAGTCGACCTCGGCCAGTATTTGGCGGAAGGCTCGGCCATTGTCAATCTGGAAAAACTCGACCCGATCTACCTGGATTTCAGCTTGCCGGAACGCCAACTCGGCCTACTGGGTAACGGCCAGCAGGTCGAAATCAACGTCGCCGCTTATCCCGAGCGTCGTTTCAGCGGCACTATCACCGCTCTGAGCCCGGCCGTAGACCTGGGCAGCCGTGCCGTCAACATCCAGGCGAAATTCAACAACGCCCAGAAATTGCTGCGTCCCGGCATGTTTGCCCAAGTGGCGATCAATTCCGGAAAATCCAGCGAAGTATTGACGGTACCCGATACGGCGGTCACCTATAACCCTTACGGCGATTCGGTATTTTTGGCGGTAACGGCCGGCAATGGATTAACGGTACAGAGCCGCCAGGTGCGGACCGGACAAAGCCGCGGCGGCAGAGTCGAAATCCTGGAAGGGTTGCAGGCGGGAGACCGGGTCGTCAGCGCCGGCCAGCTCAAATTGCGCAACGGCATGCCGATTACCGCCGACAGCCAGCCGGCACCCGGCGAGCGCGAGGCCGCGCAGTGAAATTTACCGATCTGTTTATTCAGCGCCCGGTGTTGGCCAGCGTGGTCAGCCTGTTGATTCTGATTTTGGGTTTGCGCGCGTTGACAGTACTGGAATTGCGCCAATACCCGAAGACCGAAAATACCGTAGTTACGGTGACGACCGCTTATCCCGGCGCCGGCAGCGATCTGATCAAAGGCTTTATCACGACGCCGCTGCAACAAGCGATCGCCGAAGCCAACGGCATCGACTATTTGTCCGCCAACAGCCGGCAGGGCAGTTCGGTCATCGAAGCCCACATGCGGCTGAATTACGATCCGAACGCCGCAGTGTCGGAAATCCAGGCCAAAGTCGCCAGCCAGCGCAACGTACTGCCGGCCGAAGCGGAAGATCCGGTCATCACCTCGCGAACCGGCGACGACACCGCGCTAATGTATATCGCGCTGTATAGCGATACCTTGCAAGACGCACAGCTCAGCGATTACATGTTGCGGGTGATCCAGCCCAAATTGCAGGCCGTACCCGGCGTCGGCAAAGCGGCGATGTTGGGTAACAAGACCTTTGCCATGCGGGTCTGGCTGGACCCGCAGCGAATGGCCGCCCTCGGCGTTTCTGCCGGCGAAGTAAGCGATGTACTGCGCGCCAACAACTATTTGTCCGGCGTCGGCGGCACCAAGGGCGACTACGTCAAACTCGATTTGAGTGCGACCACCGATGCCGTAGACCCACAACAATTCCGGCAACTGGTCGTCGCCAAGCGCAACGGTAGCCTGGTCCGGCTGGCGGATATCGCCACGATAGAACTGGGCAGCGAAGATTACGATACGGTGAACTGGTACAAAGGCAAGATGGCCATTTTCATGGGCATCGAACAGGCGCCGGGCGCAAACCCGTTGACGGTCGCGCAAGCGGTAAAGCGGCAATTGCAGGAAATCGAACGCGATTTGCCCGATGCCATGCACGTACTGTTGCCTTACGACGCCAGCCAATTCATCGACGATTCGATTCATGAAGTCTTCAGCACCTTGCTGGAAGCCGTCGCTATCGTACTGGCGGTGATATTCCTGTCGCTGGGTTCGTTGCGGGCGGCGTTGATTCCGGCCGTGACCGTACCGCTATCGCTGGTCGGCGGCGCATTCTTGATGCTGTTGCTCGGGTTTTCGCTGAATCTGCTGACCATGCTGGCCATGGTATTGGCGATTGGCTTGGTGGTGGACGATGCGATTGTCGTCGTCGAAAACATCCATCGCCACATCGAGCAGGGCAGCGGACGGATTCAGGCCGCCATCGACGGCGCGCGGGAACTAGCGTTGCCGGTGGTCGCAATGACGACCACGCTGGTCGCGGTTTACGCGCCGATCGGTTTCATGGGCGGCTTGGTCGGCGCCTTGTTCACCGAATTTGCCTTTTCGCTGGCCGGAGCGGTTTTGATATCCGGTATTGTCGCGCTGACTTTGTCGCCGATGATGAGTTCGCGGTTTTTGCAAGCGGCCGGCCGGCCCGGCGGTTTCGAACGAGGCGTCGAACATTTCTTCGACGGCTTGGCGCTACGTTACCGGGCGTTGCTGCACAGGGTGTTGGCCTATCCGGCTGCGGTGATGGCCTTTGCGCTGCTGGTGTTGGCCAGTATTTATTTCATGTTCATGCTGTCCAACAAAGAATTGGCGCCGACCGAAGACCAAAGCTTTTTATTCGCGGTATCCACCGCCCCGCAAACGGCGACCTTGAAATACAACCAGACCTATGCCCGCGAACTGATCGCGCAATTCGAGAGCATTCCTGAGCACGAAGAGAGTTTCCTGATCATGGGCTTCGGCGGCGATGCCAATATGGTGTTCAGCGGCTTGAAAATGCCGTCGGTATTCCAGCGCCGGCGCAGCGTCGGCCAAGTCGTACCGGATTTGCAGAGCAAGGTGGACCGCATCGCCGGATTCCAGAGCGCCGTGATCCCGCCGCCCAGCCTGCCCGGTTCCGGCGGCGGCCTGCCGATGCAGTTCGTCATCACCAGCGACGCCGATTACGCCAAGCTCGACCAACTGGCCGACCAAGTGCTGGATAAAGCGATGCAAAGCGGCCAATTCGCGTTTCTGATGAAAGACGTCAGCTTCAACCGGCCGAAATCGACGCTGGTCATAGACCGCGACCGTGCCGCCGATTTGGGCATCAGCATGCAGGATATCGGCAACAATCTGGCAACGCTGCTCGGCGGCCAATATGTCAACCGTTTCAGTTTGCAGGGCCGCAGTTACAAGGTGATACCGCAGGTGGACGACGCCGACCGCATCGATATCGGCAAGTTGGACGCTTACTACTTGAACAGCCGTTCGGGCGCGCAGATCCCGTTGTCTTCGCTGGTCAAAATCCAAAATTCGGTGGAGCCGGGTAAACGCAGCCAGTTTCAACAATTGAACAGCCTGACGCTGAGCGGCATGGTTCTGCCCGGAGTCGGCTTGGGCGATGCGATGGCGGGCCTCGAAAAAATTGCCCATGAGGTTTTTCCGCGCGGTTACGGCTTCGATTACACCGGCGAATCGCGCCAGTACCGGCAGCAGGGCAACGTGTTGATCGTCACCTTCTTCATGGCGCTGATTGTGATTTACTTGGTGTTGGCAGCCCAGTTCGAGAGCTGGCGCGACCCGCTGATCATTTTGATCTCGGTGCCGCTGTCTATCGCCAGTGCGATGGTGTTTCTAATGCTGGGCTTTGCCAGCGTGAATATATACACCCAGGTCGGCTTAATTACCTTGATCGGTTTGGTCGCCAAAAACGGGATTCTGATCGTCGAATTCGCCAATCAATTGCAATCCCGCTCCGGGTTGACCAAGCAGGCGGCGGTCGAGCAGGCGGCCGCTATCCGCTTGCGGCCGATTCTGATGACGACGGTGGCGATGATCGTGGCGATGGTGCCGTTGCTGCTGGCCACCGGACCCGGTGCGGCCAGCCGGTTTGCGATCGGCTTGGTCATCGCCTCCGGTTTGGGGATAGGCACGTTGTTGACCTTGTTCGTGGTACCGGCATTTTATCTGTTGCTGGCCGGGAGCCACTCTGAAACCGCGCATCCGGCCGCTTAAGCCGGACCGGGCCGTCCCTGCAATAGCGCGGCTTCGCAGGCGTCGGCCGGCATCGGCCGCGCAAACAGGTAGCCCTGGCCGTAATCGCAGCCGATTTGTTTCAATAACGCGCACTGTTCTGCGGTCTCGACGCCTTCCGCGATCACTTTAATACCCAGTTTATGCGCCATGACGATCATCGCCTCGCACAGTGCCATGTCGCTGGAGTCGTTGGCCAGATTGCGGACAAAGGCCTGGTCGATTTTTAAATAGTCGATATCGAATTTCTTCAGATACGCCAACGAGGAATAGCCGGTACCGAAATCGTCCAAGGCCACCTGGGTGCCTTGATCCCGGAAAGCCAGCAACTGGCCGCGGATCTTGTCGCTGGCCTCAACCAGCAAGCCTTCGGTAATTTCGATGGCGATGCTGCTGCCGGCCAAACCCAACTCCCGCAAGTGCCCGAACCACGACAGATGGTTGCCGTGGTCGGCTCTGAATTGGACCGGCGATTTGTTGACGCTGATTTGAAATTCCGAATGGAGCAGGCTGCGCCAACGCACCGCTTGCGCGGCGGCTTGGCGAAACACCCAGTCGCCGATCTCGACGATCAGGCCGGTGTCTTCGGCAATCGGAATGAATTTGGCCGGGCTGATTTGGCCGAGGGTCGGATGCTGCCAACGAATCAAGGCCTCCGCTTTATGCACCGAATTCGTTGCCAGTTCGACGATGGGTTGGTAATAAACCTCAAATTGCTGGTCGGCCAAGGCCTGATGCAAGTCGTTCGATAGCCGGGCCCGGCTGTTGGCCGCATCCTGCATCGCAGTGGTGTAATAGTGGTAGCAATTGCGGCCTTGGCGTTTTGCGGCGTACATGGCTTGGTCGGCGTTACGCAGCAGGACCGAGAAGTCGGTCGCGTCGGTCGGGTAGATCGTGATGCCGATACTGGCCGAGATGTAAGCCAATTCGTCGTCGAGCCGGTAGGGCGCCGCCAAGGCTTCCAATAAGTGGCCGGCAATGCGCGGCACGCATTCGCTATCGTCCAGGCCGGACAGCACGACCATGAATTCGTCGCCGCCCAGGCGGGATACGGTATCGCTGTCGCGCACGCAAGCCGACATGCGCCGGGCGGCTTCGACTAACAGCGAGTCGCCGACGTCGTGGCCTAGCGTATCGTTGACTTCTTTGAACCGGTCCAGATCGATGAACAACAAGGCCAGCTGTTTGCGCTCCGCCTTGCACTGCTTGATTTCGGTTTCCAGCCGCTCGCGCACCATCTGCCGGTTGGGAAGGTCGGTCAAACTGTCGTAGTTGGCCTGGCGCCAGATCAAATCGTCGCTCTTTTTCTTTTCGGTGATATCGGAGAACATCGCGACCCGGCGTTGCACCGCGCCGTCTGTAGCGAACACGGTGTTGATCGACAGCCATTGCAGAAAAATCTCGCCGGACTTGCGCCGGTTCCAGACCTCGCCCTGCCAGGCGCCGGTGTCGGCGACGGTCTGCCATAAGGCCTGAAAAAAATGGTCGTTGTGCAGGTCGGAATTCAATATGCGCGGGTTGTGGCCAACCACTTCCGCGGCGCTGTAACCGGTAATCGCCGTGAACGCCGGATTGACCGAAATGATGCGATTGCCGTTGTCCAATACCATCATGCCTTCGCTGCTGGCTTGATAGACCGTAGCGGCTATCTTCATTTCCTCCTCGTTCTGCCGGAGTTGGGTAATGTCCTCGACGATAGACCAGATGTAGCGCTGGCCGTCGCTGCCGGTAATCAACATGCCGTTCAGCCGCAACGGTTTCAGTTTGCCGTTTTTACACAAATACTCTTTTTCGTAAGGCCCGTAATAGCCGGTGCGCTGCATTTGCTCGAGTTGTTCCGCCTCCTGCTCGCGGTATTGGCTTGGCGTCAGCGTCCAGTAATCGAGGTTGGCCAATTCCTCGGCGCTATAGCCGCAAATGCGGCAGAAAGCGTCGTTGAATTCGACGAAACGGCCGTTCAAGTCATTCAGGGCGATACCCAATGGCGATAACTCGAACAGGCCGCGCAGTTTCTCCGCGTCGGCGTGCTGCCGGCGCAGGCTGCGGATCAAGGTCAGGGCGTACGACCAGGAGGCGACCAGGAACAAGCCGGCTATGGCCAGAAAAATCCAGAGTTGTTTGTGCCAAACGCGCAAGAATTCGTCTTCGGCCAGCCCGACGTCGACCAGCAGCGGGTAGCGTTCGAATTCGAGATAAACGTGTTGCCGGGCGATGCCGTCGCCGCGATCGCTTGTGGTGCGGTAACGTCCGGCTGCCGAATCGCTTTCCAAGGCCCGGCTGAATTCGGCGGATACGTTTTGTAAGGCCGGATTGCCGCCGGCCGGTTCCGGATAACGACTGATCGCCGCCAGGTTGCGGTCCATTAGTACGACTTCGCCGTGGCGGCCGATGTCGACTGCCAATAACAATTCGTTCAGGCCCTTCAAACGAAGCGTTGCCATGACTGCACCGGCAAAAGCGCCGTCGGCAGCGGCTAGAGGTCGTGAAAACAGCAACGCTGTTTGGCCGTTGCGCGGCTCGCGCGGGGCTGGCGAGATAAGCAAGCCGCTTCCGGGGTTCGCTTGCTGCCGATTGAAAATCGAACGGTCGCCGGCGGACGCCTGTGGCGGAGCCGGGGCGCCGCTACGGTAAACCGTTGCGCCGGATGCATCGTAAACCCGCAGGCTGATCAAGTCTGGCAAACGCTTTTGTTGCTGTCTGAACAGCTCGGCAAAATGGCCGGGGCTTGGCGGGGTATGTTCGATTTCGTCGGCCGTGGACTGCAAAGCCAGGTCGATGGCATCGACCAAGCCTGAAATCGAATATTCGAGCGTATGCGCCAGATTACCCGCCGAGACGCTCGCCAATTGCACGGCGTGTTCGCGGCTTTCGAACAGAGCGATGCCGCCGCCGGCCAAAACCAGCAGATTCAGCGCCGCCAAACCGAATACGATGCGTTTGATTAGATTGGCAGAGCGGATCGGGCGGGAGTGCGAGTCCGTCCCGGCAACCGGCATCGATTTCAGTTCTGTCACCATTTCGTAGCGGCCAATGAGAGTCTGCAAGTTTGGCTCGTCCGAGCGGCTAAGGTTCGGGCGACCTTGGGCGTGGTCCGGCTTGGGCCGGTGTAGCTGCAAAAGGCCGGTGGGCCAAGTCAATACACAGCATAGGCCAAACCCGCACAAATGTAACGGTTTGGCCCAAACCTTTCGGAGAAAGCCGCTGGCCGGAGGCAACGGCGGATCAGGAGTTATCGGCGGCGGCGGCCAGATCGGCCAACTGCTGTAAGCCGGCCCGGTAAGCGGCTTCCGAGTCGGTACGTATCGTCGCATGCGCCACTTTGCGGCCTTTGCGCGGCACCTTGTCGTATAAATGTAGATGGGCGTTGGCTATGTTCAGCAATTGGGCGTCGTCGGCGAGGCCGCCGATGAAATTCACCATCGCCGCGTAACCGCGCGGTGCAGTCGAGCCCAGCGGCAGATTTAGAATCGCCCGCAAATGGTTTTCGAATTGGCTGGTTTCGCTGCCTTCGATGGTCCAATGGCCGGAGTTGTGGACTCTGGGCGCGAATTCGTTGGCCAACAATGTGCCGCCGGCATCGAACAATTCCAACGCGACGACGCCGACGTAATCCAGTTTTTCCAGCAGACGCCTGACGTAATCTTCGGCCAGGGATTGAGCCGGATCCTTATCGCAGCATTCGGCGATGCGCAAAATACCGCCGCGGTGGCGGTTTTCGGACAGCGGGTAATAGGCAATTTCGCCGGACGCGCTGCGGGCGGCAATGATCGAGACCTCGCGTTGGAAATCGACAAAACCTTCGACGATAGCGGCGGCGCCTTGCATGCTGTCCCAGGCCGCAGCCAAATCGGCCGCCGACCGCAACACGGCTTGGCCCTTGCCGTCGTAACCCATGCGCCGGCTTTTCAAAATGGCCGGATAGCCGATATCCGCCATGGCGTTTTCTAAGTCCGCCAGACTATCGACGGCGGCAAACGGCGCGGTGCCGATCCCCAACTCGCGGAAGAAATTTTTTTCCAGCAAACGGTCTTGCGCCACCGCCAACGCGCCGGCCGGCGGATAGACTAGCGTATGGCTGGATAAAAATTCGGCGACGTGGGCCGGCACGTTCTCGAATTCGTAAGTCACCACGTCGGCTTTCTCGGCCAATTCCGCCAGCAGGGCGGGGTCGTCGTAAGCGCCGAGCAAATGTTCGCTCAGGCCGGCGGCGCCGGCATTGGCGTCGGGGTCGAGGACGATGAATTTCAGGCCCAGCGGATAGCCGGCCAGGGCAATCATCCTGGCGAGCTGGCCGCCACCCAGAATGCCTACCTTCATCCGGCCACCTGCCGCGGATCGGGCGTAGCGATGACGCTATCGGTTTGCTGCTGGCGGTAGGCATCCAGCGCCGACCGGTATTGCGGGTGTTTGTTGCTGACGATGGCGGCGGCCAGCAGTGCGGCATTGATGGCGCCGGCCTTGCCTATGGCGAGGGTGCCGACCGGAATCCCGGCCGGCATTTGCACGATGGATAACAGCGAATCCATGCCGTTCAAGGCTTTGGATTGGACCGGTACCCCCAGCACCGGCAGCGCGGTCTTCGCCGCGGTCATGCCCGGCAAATGCGCGGCGCCGCCGGCACCGGCGATGATGACTTCCAGGCCTTTGCTCTCGGCGGTTTCGGCATAGCGGAACAGTTTGTCGGGGGTGCGGTGGGCCGATACCACTTCCACTTCGTGCGGAATGTCCAGATGTTCCAAGGTCTGCGCAGCATGCTGCATGGTTTCCCAGTCGGATGTGGAACCCATGATGATGCCTATCAATGCGGTCATGCAAAATCTCCGGTGTCTGCAATAAATCGTATCCGGGCGATTATCGCATAATTGCCGGGATTTTCTCGGCCGGCAAGTTGGGAAGCCGGCCGCGGTTAGTGTTAAGATAGCGCCCCTCTTATTTCTCGAACCACCGGACCTAGGAACAGTTGAATGGATAACTTGCAACACGCGGCGCTGGAAGTCAGGGATTTGTCCTGCTTTCGCGACGAACGCTTGTTGTTCTCGGCATTGAATTTCGAGGTGCAGGCCGGGCAATCGCTGTTACTGGAAGGGGCCAACGGCAGCGGTAAGACCACGCTGTTGCGTATCCTGTGCGGATTGCGCGAAGCCGATTCCGGCCAAATCATCTGGTGCGGGCAGCCGGCCGAGCGAAGTTCCTATTATCGGGATATGGCCTACGTCGGCCATGCCGACGGCACCAAAAAGGAATTGACGGTGTTGGAGAATCTTAACTTTGCGTTGGCGTTGGGCGCTCCGGGAAAATACCGAATCGATGAAGCTCTGGACAAAGTCCGGCTGGCCGGGTTCGACGACAATCCGGTGCACACCTTGTCGGCCGGACAAAAACGGCGCCTGTCTTTGGCCCGGCTGTTGATTACCCAAAACCTGTTGTGGATACTCGACGAACCTTTCACCTCATTGGATAAACACGGTATCGCCTTGATCGAATCGTTGATTGCCGACCACATCGGCCACGGCGGTATCGCCGTCTTGACCTCGCACCACGATCTGCGCATGGCGGACCTGAATCTGAAACGTATCCATCTGCAAGCATGTCATTGATCCGCGCCTTTCTGGCCATCATCCGCCGCGATTTATTGTTGGCGTTTCGGCGCCGGGCCGAAATGGCCAATCCGCTGTTTTTCTTCGTGTTGGTGGTGACCTTGTTTCCGCTGGCGATCGGCGCCCAGCCCAATTTGCTGCAAGCGATGGCGCCGGGCGTAATTTGGGTATCGGCCTTGTTGGCGACTTTGCTGTCTTTGGACAGTTTGTTCCGCAGCGATTTCGAAGACGGCTCGTTGGAACAAATGCTGCTCAGCCCGCATGCCTTGTCGGTGTTGGTGTTGGGCAAAATCGTCGCCCATTGGTTGGTTACCGGGCTGCCGTTGTTGCTGGTGGCACCGCTATTGGCCCTGTTTCTGGGATTGCCGGAGCAGGCGATGGGAACTTTATGGCTAACGTTGATCTTAGCTACTCCGTTATTGAGCCTGATCGGCGCAATCGGCGTCGCGTTGACGGTGGGTTTGCGCCGCGGCGGCATGCTGTTGTCCCTGTTGGTATTGCCGTTATACGTACCGGTGCTGATTTTCGCAAGCGGCGCGGTCGACCGTGCGGCCGGCGGCCTGCCGGTCGGCGCCCAATTGAATATTTTGTTGGCGATGTTGCTGGCGGCTCTGGCCCTGGCTCCCTTGCCGGCTTCCATTGCGTTAAAAATGAGTGTTAATTGATGTCCTGGATACCTGCGCCGGTCAGCCGGTTTTTTCATCGTACTTCCTCGCCGCCGCATTTCTACGCGCTGGCCGACCGCTTCATCCCTTGGTTGACGGCCGTTTTTCTGCTGTTGCTCGGCGCCGGCTTGTACGGCGGTTTATACCTGGCGCCCACCGACTACCAACAGGGCGACAGTTACCGCATCATTTATATTCATGTCCCCGCGGCCTGGATGTCGTTGTTCGTCTACGCGATGATGGCGGTAATGGGCGGCATTGCCCTGATTTGGCGGATGAAACTGGCCGAGGTGATGTTGATCAGTAGCGCGCCGATCGGGGCCGGTTTCACCTTCGTCGCGCTGGTGACCGGCTCGTTGTGGGGCAAACCGATGTGGGGTACCTGGTGGGTATGGGATGCCCGCCTGACTTCCGAATTGATCCTGCTGTTTCTGTATTTGGGCGTGATCAGCCTGTACGGCGCGATCGAAGACAAACGCAGTGCGGCCCGGGCGGTGTCCATCCTGGCCCTGGTCGGCGTGGTCAATATTCCGATCATCCATTATTCGGTGGAGTGGTGGAATACGCTGCACCAGCCGGCGACGGTCAGCAAACTGGATAAACCGTCGATCCACGTCTCGATGTTGGTACCGCTGTTGCTGATGGCGATAGCATTCAAGTTTTACTACCTGATTGCGGTGTTGCAGGCGGCCAAACTGGAATTGCTGAAGCGGGAAACGGCGTCGCAATGGGTGAAAAATATGTTGGAGAAACAAGCATGAGTTGGGACAGCTTTTGGTACATGGGCGGTTACGCCGCCTATGTCTGGCCGGCATACGCCGTTACGGCGCTGGTGTTGGCGGCGAACGTGGTGTGGCCGGTCTGGCAACGCAAACAACTCTTCAGGCAACTGGCCATCAAACAAAAACGCGCGCAATCCAAATGAAACCGATCCGCAAACAGCGTCTGCTGTTAATCCTGTTAATGTTGGCCGGCTTAGGCCTGGCGGCTTTTTTTGCGTTGAAAGCATTCAACGAAAACCTGATGTATTTCTTCTCGACCAGCGACGTCGTCGCCGGCAAGGCGCCGAACAACGCCGTATTCCGCCTGGGGGGCATGGTCGTCAAAGGCAGTGTGCAACGGCCCAATGCCGACTTGCTGGTGCAGTTCAAACTCAGCGATTTCAGCCAGGAAGTTACTGTCGAATATTCCGGCATCTTGCCGGATTTGTTCCGCGAAGGGCAGGGCATCGTTGCCAAAGGCCGCTTGGATAACCGCGGCGTATTCGTTGCCGAAGAAGTGCTGGCCAAGCACGACGAAAATTACATGCCGCCGGAAGTCGCCGGCAGCCTGAAAAAACCGGCGGCGCAGCCATGATCCCGGAAATCGGCCATTTCGCGTTGATCCTGGCGCTATGCATGGCGTTGGTGCAAGGCACGCTGCCGATACTCGGCGCCGGCAAGAAAATTAGCGGTTGGGTACACGTCGCCCGGCCGGCCGCCTTCGGCCAGTTGGCGTTCATCGCGCTGGCCTACGGCTGTTTGACCTATGCCTTTATCAGCCACGATTTTTCGGTGGCCTACGTGGCGCAGAATTCCAACACCGCCTTGCCGTTTTTATATCTGATCTCCGGGGTGTGGGGCGCGCACGAAGGGTCGTTGCTGCTGTGGGCATTGGCCCTGTCGATCTGGACCGGATTGGTCGCCGGTTTCAGCGCCCGGATTCCCGATCCGACCCGAGCGCGAGTACTGGGCGTGATGGGCTTGGTCAGCGTCGGCTTCATCCTGTTCCTGTTATTGACCTCGAATCCGTTCGAACGCCTGTTTCCGGCACCGGCCGAAGGCCGCGACCTGAATCCCTTGTTGCAGGACCCCGGCTTGGCGATCCATCCGCCGATGCTGTACATGGGCTATGTCGGCTTTTCGGTGGCCTTCGCGTTTTCGATTGCCGCTCTGCTGGAAGGTCGGTTGGATTCGGCCTGGGCCCGCTGGTCGCGGCCTTGGACCAACGTGGCCTGGATGTTTTTGACGCTGGGCATCACGCTGGGCAGTTGGTGGGCCTATTACGAATTGGGCTGGGGCGGCTGGTGGTTTTGGGACCCGGTCGAGAACGCCTCGTTCATGCCCTGGCTGGTCGGCACCGCCTTGATCCATTCCTTGGCCGCCACCGAAAAACGCGGCGCATTCAAGACCTGGACCGTGCTGCTGGCGATTTTCGCCTTCTCGTTGAGTTTGCTTGGCACCTTTTTGGTGCGTTCCGGCGTGTTGACCTCGGTGCATGCCTTCGCCAGCGATCCGGCCCGCGGTTTGTTCATCCTGATCTTTTTGGGCGTGGTAGTCGGCGGATCGTTACTGCTTTATGCGATCCGCGCGCCGCAGGTAAAAAGTTACGCCCGCTTCGAATTGGTGTCCAAGGAAACGGTATTGTTGGTCAATAACGTGTTGTTGGTCGTTACCGCCGCCAGCATTCTGCTCGGTACGCTGTATCCGTTGGTGGTCGATGCGCTGGGTTTGGGTAAATTGTCGGTCGGTCCGCCGTATTTCAATGCGGTGTTCATCCCGTTGATGGCACCGTTATCTCTGGTGGTGGGTGTCGGCGTGCTGCTGCGCTGGAAAAGCGACGACATCAATGCGCTGGGCTTACGCCTGCGCGGGTTGATTGCCGGTTGTATCGGCATCGCTTTGCTGGCACCTTTGGCGATGCCGTTTTACTCGTGGGGCGCCGCGTTGGGCGTGGCGCTGGCCTTGTGGACTCTGGCCGTCAGCGCCTTTGCCTTTAAACAACGCCTGCAAAGCTGGTCCTGGCAACGCCTGAAACAAATTCCAGCCGGCTTTTACGGCATGACCGTGGCCCATCTCGGGATCGCGGTGTTCGTGATCGGCATCAGCTTCACCTCGGTTTACAGCATCGAACGCGACGTGCGGCTGGCGCCGGAGGAAACTCTGGATTTGTTCGGTTACGTGTTTCAATTTCACGGCGTCACTGCCAGCGAAGGCCCGAATTACCGCGCCGAACAGGGCCATCTCAGCGTCAGCCATAACGGCGAAATAGTGGCCGAATTGGCCCCGCAAAAACGCGTCTACCGGGTGCAAACCATGCCGATGACCGAAGCCGCTATCGATGCCGGAATTTTTCGGGATTTATTCGTGGCCTTGGGCGAGCCGTTGGGCGAGCAGGGCGCCTGGAGCTTGCGGGTTTATTACAAAGCCTTTATCCGCTGGATTTGGCTGGGCGGCGTGTTGATGGCGCTGGGTGGAATGCTGGCCGCCTGCGACCGCCGCTATCGGTTGCCCAACAAACAAACCGCTGAAAACCGATGAAATATATATTGCCGTTACTGCTGTTTATCGCCTTGTCGGTATTTTTGGCGATAGGGTTGAAACTGAATCCGCGAGAAATTCCGTCGCCTTTGATCGATAAACCGGCGCCTGCCTTTAAGTTGCCGATCCTGGCCGCGCCGGAGCGGACTTTGAGCCAAGCCGATTTGCAAGGCAAAGTCTGGCTGCTGAACGTCTGGGCGTCCTGGTGCGTGTCGTGCCGGGAAGAACATCCGCTGTTGAACCAATTGGCGAAGATGAACAAAGTCACGTTGGTCGGCTTGAACTACAAGGACCAAGCCGACGCCGCCCAGGCCTGGCTGGCCAAGCAGGGCAATCCTTACAATGTCAGCGTGATGGACAGCGACGGCCGCACCGGCATCGATTACGGCGTTTACGGCGTGCCGGAGACTTTTGTTATCGATAAGCGCGGCGTCGTGCGTTACAAACATACCGGACCGATTCAACCCGGCGATCTGGAAAAACTGTTTTTACCGCTGATTCAACAGCTCGAGGCGGAAACCGCATGAAATATTGGTTTATCCTAATTTTATCGGTGTTTGCGGCTCAGGCCCGCGCCGACATCGAATACCGCGACTTCAAACAACCGGAACAGGAACAGGCTTACCAGAGCCTGATCAACGAGTTGCGTTGTCTGGTCTGCCAAAACCAGACCATCGCCGACTCCAACGCCGATCTGGCCAAGGATCTGCGCCGCCAAGTCTACGAAATGCTGCAACAAGGCAAGTCGCGCCAGGATGTGGTCAACTTCATGACCGAACGTTACGGCGATTTCGTCATGTACAAACCGGCCTTCAAATTAAAAACCTTTTTGCTCTGGCTGGGGCCGGTATTGTTCTTGTTCGCCGGTTTGGCCGTGGTCTGGACCTTGCGCGCCAAGGGCGCCGGCGCGGACAAGGCCTTGTCGGCTGCCGAGCGCGAGAAATTAAAAAAAATTCTGGAACAGGGTGACGACGCGTGACTATCGAATTTTGGCTGGCAATTGCCGGCTTATTGGCCGTGGCGTTGGCCATTCTGTTGCCGCCCCTGTTCAAAACCGCTCCGCTGCACGACGCCGACGGCGAACAACGCAATAAAGCCATCGCCCGGCAACAACTGGCCGAACTGAAACAACAACTGCAGGACGGCATCCTGTCGCAAAGCCAATTCGACGCCCAATACCAGGAACTGCAACTGGCCTTGTTGGACGAAATTCAGCAAGACGCGCCAACCCAAGCGCCGGCCCGCTCCGCTAGCGGGCGCTGGGCGATTCCGTTGGTTGGCGTGGCGCTGCCGTTGCTCAGCTTGTATCTCTATCTGACGCTCGGCGAGCCGGAAGCCACGGCCAAGGCCGAACTGGCCCAAAACCAGGCCAAGGCAGCCGACAACGTACAGAATATGGTGGCGGCGTTGGCGCAACGCCTGCAGCAACGGCCGGAAGACCTGGAAGGCTGGATGATGTTGGGCCGGGCTTATCTGTACATGCAGCAATACGATAACGCCGCCCAAGCCTTTGCCGAATTGAACCGGCGTAAACCCAACGATCCGGCAGTGATGCTGCATTACGCCGATGCCTTGTCGATGGCGCGCAACGGCCAGATGCGCGGCGAACCGGCCGAATTGGTCGATCAAGCGTTGAAGCTGGTGCCGGAAGACCACACCGCTCTGTGGTTGGGTGGCATGGCCAAGGCTGAGGAAGGCGATTACGGCCAAGCCATCGCCTATTGGCAAAAGCTGGCGGCGATGTTGCCCGAGCAGGACGAAACCAAACAGCAATTGCAAAAAATGATTGCAATGGCCGAAGCCGAGCAAGGCGCAGGTACTGCCTCGACAGCCGCGGCGCCGGTCGAGATCAAGGTCGATGCCGGCCTGGCCGCCGAACTGAAAAGCAAAGCCGATCCCGCCGATACGCTATTCGTCTACGCCCAAGCCGTGAACGGACCAAAAATGCCGCTGGCCATCGTCAAAAAACAAGTCAAAGACTTACCTTTGCAGACCGTACTGAACGACAGCATGGCGATGCAGCCGCAAACCCATCTGGCCGATTTCAAGCAACTGCGCATCGTCGCCCGTATTTCCAAGTCGGGTAACGCGATGCCGCAGCCGGGCGATCTGATCGGCACTGCCGAAGTCAATCTGGACGGTTCGCAGTCGGCAGCGGTTAACCTGACCATAGACCGGGAACTGAAATGATGGACCAATCGATTCAATTCGACCTGGACTTGATCAAACGCTACGACAAGTCCGGTCCGCGCTATACCTCGTACCCGACCGCGCTGGAATTGCACGAAGGCTTCGGCGAGGCCGAGTACCGCCAACACATCGAAAAATCCAACGCCGCCGGCGGCCCGCTGTCGTTGTATTTGCATATTCCGTTTTGCGATACGGTCTGTTTTTATTGCGCCTGCAACAAAATCGTCACCAAGAACCGTGCGCATGCGGTGCCTTACCTGGACAACTTGTGCCGGGAAATCGAAATGCAGGGCGCGCTGTTCGACCAGAATCGCCCGGTCAACCAATTGCATTGGGGCGGCGGTACGCCGACGTTTTTGAATGCCGAGCAAATGCGGCGCTTGATGGACACCACCCGCGCTCATTTCAACTTGCACACCGACGATAGCGGCGAATACTCCATCGAAGTCGATCCCCGCGAAACCAACGACCGCACCATCGCCGAATTGCGCGCATTGGGGTTCAACCGCATCAGTCTGGGCTTGCAGGATTTCGATCCGGACGTGCAAAAAGCCGTCAACCGGCTGCAAAGCAAGCAGCAAACCTTTGCGGTGTTGGCCGCGGCACGTCAGGAAGGCTTCCGCTCGACCAACATCGATTTGATCTACGGCTTGCCGCTGCAGACCGTGCAAAGCTTTGCCGACACGTTGGATCAAATATTGGCCTATGCACCGGACCGGTTTTCGGTTTTCAATTACGCGCACATGCCGAGCCGGTTCAAGGTGCAACGCCAGATCGACGAAGCGGCCTTGCCGTCGCCGGCGACCAAATTGGAGATACTGCAAATGGTCGGGCAAAAACTCACCGATGCCGGCTACGTCTACATCGGCATGGACCATTTCGCCAAACCGGACGACGAACTGGCGGTGGCCCAGCGCCAAGGCAAGCTGTACCGCAATTTTCAGGGCTATTCCACCCATTCCGATTGCGATTTGGTGGGGCTGGGCGTGACCTCTATCGGCCGGGTCGGCGACGCCTACATGCAAAATTACAAGGAACTGGACGAATACGCTGCGGCCATCTCGCAGCGGAAATTACCGGTATTTCGCGGCGTGGATCTGGACGCCGACGACAAACTCCGGCGGGCGGTGATCACCCAGCTGATTTGCCATTTCGAACTGAGTTTCGAAAAAATCGAACGGGAATTCGATATCGTCTTTAACGACTATTTTGCCGCTGAACTGGTAAACCTACAGCCGATGAAATCGGACGGTTTGTTGGATCTAACACCCGCAGGCATTCAAGTATCGAGCGCCGGCCGCCTGTTGATCCGCAACATCTGCATGGTGTTTGACAAGTATCTGGCGCAGAAGCAACAACAATTCTCCCGAGTCATCTGACTCATTTCGATTCCACTTTTGCGGACATTTCGGTCGAGGCTATCGAGCCTCTCCCGAATATGATTTTCATCGAATCTTAACGTTTTCCCTAGGTTTTCTTTCATTTTTCATCTGTAGATTCGGGGTCTTTTTGATCCGACGCGATAACGCGCGATTGTTTGTATCTGCATGCCGAAAGCCCGGAAATATCCCGCTTTACCTGTGGCGATATCAGGCCGTTACAACGCGCATGCTGCCGATTCTATAAATAAGGAAATCCAATGCCATTAGCCGCTTCCCTGATTGCCGCCAATCTTTTAACTGCGCCGCTCTATTTCCCGACCCGCGAAGCCGCCGAAAAAACGCTAGTCGGCTATAACTACGGCTTACGACTGCTCGACGATGGCCGCTACCAAGCCTTCGTGTCCGGATTGAACGGCTCCGGCCAGCAAAATACTATTGGGACTCAAGCGGGAGACGCGTTGGTCCAGATCTCGGCTGGGGCAGGGGGAACTGAAGCCACCGAAATGCCTTTTCCGAAAGTGACGCTTAAAGAAAAAGTCAACGGTCAGGCGGCGATAGAAGCTTTAGGCGACCAATTACCTGCGGTAGCCGAACAATACGGCATGTCGGCCGAGCGTTTGCAATCGATCTTACGCACCGACCCTAGCGCCTGGATCGACCAAAGCGGGCATTTGTTGTACATCGACTCCGAGCATGAGCAGACTGTTATGCCGGACAATCGGATTACGGAGGTTAACCGCGCAAATGCCGCTACTGCCGCGGGAATCGATACGTTTACCGCCACCGCAGCGGCGAATACCGATCCATTTACACTTCACAGCAAACCCGGATCGAACCGTACCGTGTATCTGGATTTTAACGGCTACCAAGCCAGCAACAGCGCTTGGTACAGCGGTACGCTGACGGCCAAACCCTACGATACCGACGCCAACCCGAGCGGTTTCAGCACTGCCGAACAGAACAACATACGCGACATCTGGCAGCGGGTAGCCGAGGACTATGCGCCCTTCGATGTGGATGTGACCACCCAGGAACCGGCGGCCGACGCATTACGGCGTACCAGCAATTCCGATGCCGTGTACGGCGTGCGCGTTGCAGTTACCCAATCGATGCCGGAGCTTTGCAGTCAATCCTGCGGCGGGGTGTCTTACATCAACGTGTTTTCCTACTACTCGTCCAGCAATCCGGACTATTACAACCCGGTCTGGGTATTTTTCGACAAATTGGGCGGGGGCTATCCGAAATACGTGGCCGATGCCGTTTCCCACGAAGTCGGCCACGCGCTGAACTTGACCCACGACGGCACCTCCACCACCAGTTACTACGCCGGCCAGGGCAGCGGCGCTACCGGCTGGGCGCCTATCATGGGGGTCGGCTATTACCAACCGCTGACGCAATGGAGCAAGGGCGAATACCCCGACGCCAACAATCCGCAAGACGACATTGCCGTGATCGCCGCGGCCGGAGCGCCGCAACGCGCCGACGACTTCGGCAACACTACGGCCACCGCGGCACCCTTGTCCGGAACTTCGAGTGCGGTCTTGCAAACCGGAATCATCGAGCGCCGGACCGACGTCGATCTATTTACCTTCTTCACCGATGGCGGCAGCGTGCAATTCAACGCCGTCTCGGGTTCGAGTTCTCCGAATTTGGATATTTCGTTAAAGTTGCTTAACAGCCAAGGCAATACCCTGGTTTCGGCAAACCCGGCCGATGCCTTGTCGGCCACGTTGACGGCAACGCTGGCCGCCGGCCAGTACTTTCTGCAAGTAGACGGTACCGGCTACGGCGACCTAAGCACCGGGTATTCCGATTACGCCAGCATCGGCCAATACCGGATTACCGGCAGTTATCCGAAAAGCTCAGCCACCACGCTCGCACCGAGCGCGATCCTGACGGCCTTGCCGACGAGCGGTAGCGTACCGTTGACCGTCAGTTTCAATGGCTCCGGTTCCGTTGACCAAGACGGTTCGGTTGTCGGGTACGATTGGAATTTCGGCGACGGCAGCGCCAATGCCGCTAGCGCGAACGCCAGCCACGTTTACAACGCGGTCGGCACCTATAGCGCAACGTTGACGGTGACCGATAACAGCGGACTGAAAAGCAGCGCGACGCAAACGATTAGCGTCGCACAAGCTCCGGCGGCAGCAATCGGCATCAAGGTGGGCAGCACCAAACTGACGCGGAGACTGCTTGGGAAAAATAAGGCGCAATGCGTGGCAACGGTCGCCGTCAACGACGGCACGTCGGGCGTCGCCGGCGCCACCGTCTACGGTTCCTGGAGCGGTTCGGTAAAAACCAATTCGGGTTCGACGACGCTGACCGGTGTGGCCTCGGCGACTACCGTTACCACCGGTTCCGCCACTATCGCCAGCGCGAACTTGCCGGCCAACTCTTCCGGCACTTGCGCCTTTACGGTCAGCAAGGTAGTCAAAACCGGTTACAGCTACGACGGCAGCGGCCAAGTCAGCGCTAGTTTTAGTTGGTAGTTGATTGTGAATTGGAGTGGAAAGGCGCTGGGTGAAGCGCCTTTTTATTTAGGGCAGCGCATCAGCGTTTTCCTATCAGACCCGCAACTGATTTCAATTGGTAGTCGGCTGTATATTCTTCGCTATGATTGCGTCAGGTTTTTACAGCTATAAACTGACGCAAACGACCCTTAGGAGACGCCCAGACATATCAAATTCAAAAGTGTTTGCAGAGCCGATTTGATAAAAGCAGACGCTCAAGGTTGTGCTTCTTGGAAGATCAATAGAGTGCTTAGCCACCAAATTACTATGTGAACTTCGCGCCTCCTCGCCATCAGTCGTTAATTCTCGGCTCAGGTGTTGCAACAAATGGCCAGCTTCAGAAGCGAATACGATGAATTTCAGGAATCGACCTTCGAAAGCAATTCGGATGCCTTCGTTGCTTTTGTGGTGGCCAACACCACCAGCGATCCGGCCAATGCCATGCAGCGACTGTTGCCAAACTTTTTCGGCCGTCCTGCGCTTTACGGTAAAACTTTCGTTGCAACACTGGATCAGCAAGGCAAACCGGCTTCGGTGACAATCCGTTCAGTCAGCAAGTATATACAGCTAAATTTTTGAGCATAAGAGCGCGTTATCCAACCGGATAATGGCGCTCCTTTTTGCGATTGCCAGTAAGGCATTTCACCTAATTTTTCATAATGAATAGATTATTTAACACAGCTATCGTTTGTGGCTTTGCATCATCAACCCCATTAACGTTGATGTTTTAGCAGAAAATATCATTTCTACTATTGCCTAACCAATTGTAAAAAATGCTTAATTTCAATCCAGCACTTTAAAGTAATGCTGATAAATTTGTTTTGGAATATTTTTTGCTAAATACTTGAGTTTTTTACTAAAAATTTAATCCGTCAGAGAACACAAAATCGGCAATCTTTAGGATGAAGCGAGGCAAGCAAATTTATGACCATCAGTCTGCGTATCGCTTTGAGAGTACAACCTTTAAACATGAATAGGGGTTATTAATGGCGACGGAATTGCTGACGAATGAAGCCCTGTCCCAGCTATACCGCGAGCATCACTCCTGGCTGCTCGGCTGGTTGAACAAGCGAGTGCAATGTCGCTTGCAGGCCGAAGATCATGCGCAAGACACTTTTGTGCGGGTGATGGCGTCGGGTCGCTCGCCGGATTTAAGCGAACCCAGGCCCTATCTCGCCACCATCGCAAAAAATCTACTGATAAACCACTTGCGCCGTACCACGCTTGAACAAGTGTATCTGGAGCGCATTTCAGCACTTCCTGAAGCCACTGCGTTGTCAATGGAGGAAAATGCCCTTATTCTGGAAACCCTGCAAGAAATTGATGAATTGCTTAATCGCTTACCAGAAAAGGCACGTAAGGCATTTTTTATGTCCCAGATTGATGGACTTACCTACATTGAAATCGCCGAAAAACTCGGCGTCAGTGATCGTATGATCAGAAAGTACATGGTACAAGCCATGGCGCTGTGCTTGAGCGTGGAGTTCTGACAGTATATGTCTTCCGGAGGTCGGCAAAAGATCCATCCTCGTGTCGTGGCGGAGGCCGCTGAATGGTTTATGGTTCTAAGCTCTGGCAACGTTCGCCCTGACGAAACCGCGCAATGGCAAGCCTGGTTATCCTCGCACCCGGACCATCAATTGGCTTGGTCCAGAGTCGAGTTTTATACCGACAAATTTAAATTACTCCCACCACAGGCCGCCTTTGCCGCTAGCGAAGCGTTAAATGCGCCCGATCTGACTCGAAGACGCATGCTGTTGAGCATGGCTCTATTGGGTGTTGCCGGATTGTCGGGCTGGCAGATTTCGCGCGGCCGCTATTGGCAGGAATGGTCGGCCGATCAACATACAGCGCTCGGCGAAAGTAAAACCATAACCCTAACCGACGGCTCCACTGTGGCTCTGGATAGCGGCAGTGCAATTAACGTTGATTTCTCGGTTAATTTACGCAGACTGCAACTGGTTAAAGGGGAAATTTACATCGAAACAGCACCTGATAACGTTGGCTGGAAACGGCCGTTTGTCGTCGATACCTTGCAAGGCAGAGTTCAGGCACTCGGTACACGCTTCAGCGTTAGCCAACACGAAAACCGGACACAGGTTGCCGTGTTTCAAGATGCCGTAGAAATCCAACCCTCTGACACAAATTCCGCCAAACAGACCCTACGCGCCGGCCAACAAGTCCAATTCACATCAAACCACATTGAGACGATCCACAGACACAGCCAGGAAAAACCGGCCTGGACCCAAGGCTTTATCGTTGCCGACGATTTGCCGCTCAGCGAATTTTTGTTGCAACTAAGCCGTTACCGGCCAGGCTACATTACCTGCGATCCCGAGATTGCCGATTTACGGATCATCGGTTCCTACCCGCTGAAAGATACCGACAAAATTCTAGCGTTTCTTGAGGCTAACCTACCCGTCAAACTCACACACCCGCTACCTTACTGGGTTAAAGTCCTGCCGCGCTGATCTGGGTTATGCTTCGTTTTCATCCGGTTTTAAGAGTGCCTCAATGTCGCGGCTACTATGGATTACGCGGATAACCTCAATCCCTGTTTGAGATGGTCTGTAAAAGATCAAATACTCATCCACGGGAAACTGGTATAGCCCGAAATATTCTGCGCGTTGCACCCCCATCAACGGAAAATCGGCCAAACGTTGGCAATGTTGTTTGAGTATGCCCATATACTGGGAAGCGGTTTTGGGTTTATCCAAGGCTATAAAATCACGAATAGCCTTTAGGTCATTGCTGGCTAATGATGTAAACCGCACGATCCCCATGGCTGAAAGCGCCTTAAATCAAATCTTGAAAGACGGTTTCACTGTCCAATAACTGGCCTTGATCGGCTTGTTTAAGCCCTTCCAAAAGATCATTTTGCAAGGCTTGTAATTTCAGTTTTTGGTAGGCCTCATATTCTGATCCAGAAATCAGAACAGCAACGGCGCGACCTTTCTTTTCAATGGTCACGGGAGCCCGTTGCGCCGTATCCAGCAATGCGCCGAAACGGGTTTTGGCTTCAGTCGAGGGAATGGTAATCATGATTTTTTCCGGTAATGGTTAAAATGGCTTATTTGACCATTATGATTACTAGCAAAAGGTTCTGCAAGAAAATACTGCGCTGGCACAAGGCAATGGCTGTAAAAAATCGCTTCAAAACGCACTAAAAATAAAATCATACAAAACAATCAGTTAAAAAATTTATTAAATTTTCTTCAATTTGCAGTTCCGGTTTTTCCAGGCTCGTTTGTATTAGCTAATGAAAACACCGCAAATGGAGAAAAAACCGATGTCAAACACGCACCGCCGCTGCAGCCCGGGTTCTCACCCATCCCGATTGAGCCAAGCAATACAGGGAATTCTATTAGCCTCAGCACTGACCGCTTCAGTCGCAGCCCATGGAGAAGAAACAACCAACAGGAAAAGCTACCACATCAGCGGCGGTTCCTTGGGACAGGCTCTTAGCCAGTTTGCGCGTGATGCCGGCATCCTGTTTACCGGGGAATCCACATTAACCGATGGCAAAACCAGTAAGGGATTGGATGGCGAATATACCGTTGAAGAGGGTTTTAGAAAACTCCTTGCGGGCAGCGGTTTGACCTATACCATCGCGGATGACAACTCGGTAGCAATCAAAGTTGCAGAAACTGGAAGTGATGCGGCATCGACATTGCCGGCGGTGAAGGTTTTGGGGAAGGCTGCGTATGATTTAAACGATCCTTACAACACTGATTACAACCGTACACAGTCTTCTACTGCGACGAAAACCGATACGCCTATCATGCAAACGCCAATGTCGGTAAAAGTTGTGCCACAGCAGGTTTTGAAAGATCAGCAGGCGGTAACGATGGATCAGGCGTTACGAAATGTAAGTGGTGTTGTAAACGGTTCAGGGATAGATAAGCAGTTTTTTGTTCGAGGATTTGATGTATGGAATTATTATAGAGATGGTTATCCATTTGCCAATAATGCTTATCATACAGAAGAAATGGCCAATGTTGATCGAGTGGAAGTACTAAAAGGGCCGGGCTCAATCCTATATGGGCGAGCGGAGCCTGGCGGTATTATTAATTTCGTTACCAAGCAGCCATTGGACACTCCGTATTATAGTCTCCGTCAACAATTTGGCTCTTACGATCATTATCGTACTGATATCGATGCAACTGGCCCGTTAACAAAAAATAAAGATTTGGCTTATCGGGTTAATTTTGCCTATCAAACAAACGATTCAATTGCGAATTATGCAGGTCAAGAACGAGTATTTGCGGCACCAATGTTACGGTGGAATATATCAGATAAAACTGTGTCGACCTTCAAATTAGAATACAGTGATATAAAAACTAAAGCTGCTCCACAATTGTTATTAAATGCGAACGGCCAGCAAGTGCCTTATCAATCGCGTCGATTAAATCTCAGCGAGCCGTGGGCATATACGAATGATCAATACGTACTATTTTCTATGAATACGGCACATCAATTTAATGAAAATTGGAGTTTGCGGCATAGATTTAATGCAAGTTTTGCGCCTGAAACGATTCGATATATTAGGCCGATTAGCTTGGGTGCAAATGGTTTGGTTAATAGGGCTCGGTTTGCTCAGAATATTGACGGAAATGATTATGTAAATAACTTCTATAATTCTTTAGAATTAACAGGCTGGTGAAAAACTCGAAAAGCCAAGTAGGCTAAGGCATAGATGAGCCGCCAACTGTTAAAATAGGCTACCTAAATTTGGAGCCTTTCAATGCGCGGACACGATGCCATTCAAAGTAGCTGGTTCAGCTACGTTAGCCTGGAAGAACGTATTCCCAAACAGCATCCGTTGCGTCGTTTACGTCTACTCGTCGATGGCGTATTGACCTCTATGAATGCCGTCTTTGCCGAGCGTTACTCGCACACTGGCCGCCCGTCGATTGCGCCCGAAAAACTGCTGCGCGCCTTGCTGTTGCAAGTGCTGTACACCGTTCGTAGCGAACGCCAGTTGATGGAACAGCTGGACTACAACCTGCTGTTTCGCTGGTTTGTCGGTCTGGGCATCGACGATGCTGTCTGGGAACGCAGCGTGTTCAGCGCCAACCGCGAACGGCTGCTGTCCGAAGCGCTGAGTCGCGAATTTTTTGAGCGGGTACTGGCCATAGCCGAATGGCAAAACCTGGTGTCCGACGAACACTTCAGTGTCGACGGCAGCCTCATTGAAGCCTGGGCCTCGCACAAAAGCTTCGTTAAGAAAGACGGCAGCGGCCCGGACAAACCCGCCGGCCGCAATCCCGAGGTCGACTTCAGCGGCGAAAAGCGCAGCAACGCCACCCACCAAAGCACGACAGACCCGGAAGCGCGGCTCTACAAGAAAGGCGAATACACCGAGGCCAAACTGCGTTACATCACCCATGCCTTGTCCGAGAATCGCAACGGCCTGATTGTCGATGTCGAAACCACCCAAGCCACCGGCACCGCCGAAATCGAAGCCGCGCAAACAATGATCAAACGCCGTGTGCCCAAAGGCGGTAGCGTCGGTGCCGACAAAGGCTATGACCAACCGGCTTTCGTCAACGGACTCAAGGCGCAAGACATCAAAGCCCATGTGGCCCGGAAAAAGACCGGCAGTGCCGTCGATGGCCGCACCGCGCGCGGCAAAGGTTACGCCCAAAGCCTCAAGCGCCGCAAAATCGTCGAAGAAGCCTTTGGCTGGGTCAAAACGGTCGGCGGCCTGCGCAAAACCCGTCACATCGGCTTAGCCAAAGTCGCTGGCCAAGCCTTGTTTTGCTTCGCCGCCTACAACCTGACGCGCTTGCTCAACCTATTGGTGTTCACGCCGAAACCGGCGTGGAGTGCGCCCACCTAGGGTGAAGTACGCCTGAAAACCGTCCACAGACGGCTTCAGGCGAATAAAAAGCCCTTGAAACAGGGGCAAAACGCTTGAAACTCGATGTCATGACCGATTTCAACACGAAAAAATCACGGCAACCGTGGGTAAGGGGAAATATCAGTGGGTTTTTCACCAGCCTGTTAACTGGAAAATTTAATACCGGTTTTGTAAAACATACAGCCCTTTTTGGTGCTGATTATATGCGTTCTGACCAGCGGATTACTTCGGCCTTTTTTGGACCACCCGGCACGCCTAGCACAAATGTGTATGATCTAGTTCATGCGCCAGATTTTGGTGCAATTAGCGATTACAGTACGGCAAAAACCTCTTGGCCGTGGTTTGGCATATATGGTCAAGATCAAATTGAATTGCCTTATCATGTACATCTATTAGCGGGATTGAGATACGATACTGCTGATAATAACAGCTCTGTTAAAAGTGGGATTAATGCTCTTGAAAGAGTATACCCATCTACAACAAACGATAAAATCTCACCGCGTGGCGGAATTCTTTGGCAGCCTTTACCAGAGCTTTCTCTCTACGGCAGTTATACAGAAAACTTTGGTGCATCACAGGGTAATTTTAATGCCACACCTCTGAATCCCCAGACTGCTGAGCAATGGGAAGTTGGAAGTAAAACTGAACTTTTTGACGGTAAATTGAGCGCGACGCTAGCTTACTACAATCTAAAAAAACAAAACCTGAGAATGCAAGATTCAATTGGTACAGTAAGAGCAATTGGAGAAGCAGAAACACGAGGTCTTGAATTTGATTTAACAGGTCAAATTTTGCCAGGTTGGCAAGTTATTGGTGCTTATAGTTATATGCCATATGCTAAAACACTAATCGATACTCCCAGCGCAGGCACCATGGGTAAACGGTTACATAACACACCCGAGAACAGCGGTAGTTTATGGACAACTTATGATTTTCAAGACGAAGCGTTACGTGGTTTAAAAATTGGTGCCGGTGTGCAGGCAATCGGAACTCGCTACATTGGTTATACGGAGACCATGAAAACTGCTGGTTATGCAACGTTGAATTTAATGGCTAGCCAGATGTGGAAAGTAGGCAGTAGCCGAGTCACTGCGCAACTGAATGCCGACAACTTGCTCGATAAAACGTATTTAGGAGGTATTTATAGCTATGGAACAGCGCTTTATGGTGCTCCAAGAACATTTATAGGCTCTATTAAAATCGAGTATTAATATTCACCTAATATGTTGGGTTTGAGGTAATATGAGATAACCTATCCAGTATCTATATTTCAAATCATCGGTAAGTTATCCATGATGCTACCGATGGTTTGAAAAGAATTTGATCTTAATCGTGTTGGTGGATTAGATCGTTACCATTTCTCTCATACAGTCCTTAATTCTCTTGAGAGTTTGATGAAAATACGTTCCTTTTGGGTTCTGTTGCATCGCTACGCGGGGCTAGTGATGACTGCATTTTTAATTGTGGTGAGTATAAGTGGCAGCTTGCTGGCATTTTTGCCTGAATTAGAAGCATTAATCAATCCTCAATGGTTAGTGCAAACGGTTGATGGTAAGCCACTAGCAGGCTGGTGAAAAACTCGAAAAGCCAAGTAGGCTAAGGCATAGATGAGCCGCCAACTGTTAAAATAGGCTACCTAAATTTGGAGCCTTTCAATGCGCGGACACGATGCCATTCAAAGTAGCTGGTTCAGCTACGTTAGCCTGGAAGAACGTATTCCCAAACAGCATCCGTTGCGTCGTTTACGTCTACTCGTCGATGGCGTATTGACCTCTATGAATGCCGTCTTTGCCGAGCGTTACTCGCACACTGGCCGCCCGTCGATTGCGCCCGAAAAACTGCTGCGCGCCTTGCTGTTGCAAGTGCTGTACACCGTTCGTAGCGAACGCCAGTTGATGGAACAGCTGGACTACAACCTGCTGTTTCGCTGGTTTGTCGGTCTGGGCATCGACGATGCTGTCTGGGAACGCAGCGTGTTCAGCGCCAACCGCGAACGGCTGCTGTCCGAAGCGCTGAGTCGCGAATTTTTTGAGCGGGTACTGGCCATAGCCGAATGGCAAAACCTGGTGTCCGACGAACACTTCAGTGTCGACGGCAGCCTCATTGAAGCCTGGGCCTCGCACAAAAGCTTCGTTAAGAAAGACGGCAGCGGCCCGGACAAACCCGCCGGCCGCAATCCCGAGGTCGACTTCAGCGGCGAAAAGCGCAGCAACGCCACCCACCAAAGCACGACAGACCCGGAAGCGCGGCTCTACAAGAAAGGCGAATACACCGAGGCCAAACTGCGTTACATCACCCATGCCTTGTCCGAGAATCGCAACGGCCTGATTGTCGATGTCGAAACCACTCAAGCCACCGGCACCGCCGAAATCGAAGCCGCGCAAACAATGATCAAACGCCGTGTGCCCAAAGGCGGTAGCGTCGGTGCCGACAAAGGCTATGACCAACCGGCGTTCGTCAACAAACTCAAGGCGCAAGACATCAAAGCCCATGTGGCCCGGAAAAAGACCGGCAGTGCCGTCGATGGCCGCACCGCGCGCGGCAAAGGTTACGCCCAAAGCCTCAAGCGCCGCAAAATCGTCGAAGAAGCCTTTGGCTGGGTCAAAACGGTCGGCGGCCTGCGCAAAACCCGTCACATCGGCTTAGCCAAAGTCGCTGGCCAAGCCTTGTTTTGCTTCGCCGCCTACAACCTGACGCGCTTGCTCAACCTATTGGTGTTCACGCCGAAACCGGCGTGGAGTGCGCCCACCTAGGGTGAAGTACGCCTGAAAACCGTCCACAGACGGCTTCAGGCGAATAAAAAGCCCTTGAAACAGGGGCAAAACGCTTGAAACTCGATGTCATGACCGATTTCAACACGAAAAAATCACGGCAACCGTGGGTAAGGGGAAATATCAGTGGGTTTTTCACCAGCCTGTTAGTCATTGAGCACCTTGACCGGTGTGCCAGCGATGGCCATGGGCAGTTCCGAGATAATCACCCGCTCGCCCGCATGCAGGCCTGATCGGATAATCACGGCGTCAGATTCGGTACGGACTACGTCAACCGGCCGAATGTCCAGCTTTTGTTCGGCATTGACTAATTTCACGGTCTGGGTTGGACTGACTGCGCTGCGTGGCAGGCGAAAAACATCAGGTTGTTCTGCGCCTTCAATCTCGGCGTGAACGAACAAACCTTTCAGCAACGGCGGCCGATTGGCAATCGACTGAAAAGAATTAGCCACTTGCGCAACCAGATACCACTGGCCACTGTCTTCGGACACGGCCGCTTCGCTTCGGACAATTTGGCCCATCCATTGGTGCTGGCTGCCGCCCAGCTCGGCACTCAAAGTCACGTTGGGCCACAGGCGGGCATCCGCTTGCGGCAACGCCAAGGGCAGATTCAAAAACGCCAGATGTTCGCTACTAACCGGTAAACGCACTTCGGCCCTGTCGCTGGCGTAAATCCGCGCCACCACTGCACCGGCTGATAAAAACTGGCCGACGCCGGCTTGTTTGCTCAACACCCGGCCGGCGAACGGTGCCCGCAGTTCGCAGCGGCTGCGGTTGAGTTGGGCTTTGGCCAGATCGGCCTGGGCGGCCAATAATTTAGCCTGGGCTTCGGCCAATTGCGGCTTGCGTAAGGCCAGTTCGCTGGCTTCACCTTCACCCAGCGCCTGCCATTCGCTGTGCGCTTGTTCGACTTGCGCTTGTTCGGCAATCAATACCCGTTTGGCTTCGGCGATGCGGGCCTGGGCGGCAGTGATGGCGTAGTCGTAATCGCGGGTGTCGACGGTTAGCAGTAATTCACCGGCTTTGAAGAAGCCACCCGCCACCAAAGTGGGATGCATTTGCACCACTTTGCCGGCCACTTCGCTGACCAGATCGATTTCTTCACGCGGCGTCACCACGCCTTGGGAGTGCACATTCAAACGTAGGGTTTGCGGCGCAACGCGTAACACCGTAACTTCCGGAATGTTCACCGCGCTGGCTTGTGGTTCGGGTTGCGGACGCAAGGCAAACACCGCCCAACTAGCGACGCCTGTTGCCAGCAACACGGCGACGGGTAACAGGATTTTGAGGGATACAGACGACCCGTTCATACTGCACCGCCCAAGGCTAGATACAAACCAATCCGGTTGGTCAGTAATTGCCGCTGTACTGCCAGATGCGCACTTTGCGCATTCAGCGTGCTGCGGTAGCTGTCCAGCAAGGTCAAAATCTCGATCAAACCTTGCCGGTAGGAGTACACCGCTAACTTACGGCTGGCTTCGGTTTGCGAAACGGCTTCGCGCAAGGCGTGTTCCTGTTCGCGCAAACGGCTTTCAGCGGCCAGGGCTTGTTCCGCTTCGCGGAACGCATTCAAGGCCACGCTTTGGTATTGGTTGTAGGCGTCTTCGACATTGGCTTGCTTCAAGCGAATATCGGCTTGCAGGCGATCGCCGGTGAACAAGGGTTGGGCAAGACCTGCAGCCAAGTGCCAGGCGGCGGCGCGCGGATCGACGATGTCAGCCAACGCGGCACCCACGCTACCCCCGGCGGCCGTTAAGGTGATGCGCGGTAATAAAGCCTTTTCACTGCTGGCCAAACGTTGATCGGCCGCTTGCAGGCGTTTGAAGGCGGCGACCACATCGGGACGACGATTGAGCAGTTCGGCAGGTAAACCGGCAGCCAGAGTGGCGGGCGGTTCCGGTAAATGTTGCGCTTTGGTAGGGGCGAATTCATTCGCCGGATAGCCAGCTGTGACAGTATCAGAACCTGGATAACGCCCCAACAACGTCTGCAATTGTTTATGCAGAATCTGCACATCGTTGTGCATTTGTGCGGACTGGGCTTCGGCATTGGCCAAGTCGGTGAGTGCCAGGCGTAAATCCAGGCCTCGCGTTAATCCCTTATTAAACCGACCGCGCACCAATTCAACGATGACCCCTCGGTCTTTAACCGACTGTGCCGCCACATCGGCCTGCAAACGCGCCTCAAGCCATTGAAAGTACACTTGTGCAAGACGTGCAGCCAACGACAAGCGTGCGGCCCGATAGTCTTCGTTTACCGCCACAGCATCATCCAGCGCGGCTTGTTGCGAAGCTTTGATGCGCCCCCAGATATCCAGCTCCCAGCTTAAGTTGAACAACGCCAAAAACTGGCCGGACTCGCTGCTTAAAGCATCTTTGCCGCGCTGATAACCCGGTGCAAAATACGCTTGCGGCAATCGCCCGGCACCGGCAATCACCGCTTGTTCCTTGGCCGCATCGACACGGGCAGCGGCGGCGCGTAAATCAAAGTTGCCGGATAAGCCATGCGTGACCAAATCGGTTAATGCAACATCGTTAAAGGTATTCAACCAGCCCATACTGTCGCTGGCTTGACCGGTTAACGTGTTTTGCCAGTGTTCGGGTAACACAATAGCCATTTCATCTGTGGGGCGAACCGGCACAGTGTCGCAGGCTGTGCACAATAACATGGCCGCAGCCCAAGCCAGGAACACCTGATGCGATGGACATGAGGTTGGCGTGCCAAGTCTTGTGTTATTGGCAAATGATGGAGAATGGTTGCGCATGGGTTAACTTACTGACGCCGGTTTTGCGCGTTTACTGCGGCGTTTTTTTAACCAGATCAGCACGCCGGTCACCGACAACATCACGATCGCCAACCCCAATACGCAGACAAAGATTTTGTACGGCAAACCCCAGATGTTCGCGGTGTGTAAAGCCAATAGCCAACTGGTGATGGTGTTGCCGCTGTATTGCCCGGTGGGCAGTAACACTTGTTTGACCGCGCCGCTGTTGGCATCGATCACCACGCGAGTATTGCCGCCGTGGTCTTGAATATCGACCGTGCTTTTAACGGCATAGACATAAAAACCCTTGGCCCGGTTAATCCAGAAGCCGCTGGGTGCCAAGCTGCGGATGCCTTGCGTTTGCGCTAAGTGATTCAGTTCGGCTTGTGCGATGTCCTGCGCTTGTCGCCAATTGACTTGCGGGTTTTGTACGGGTTGCGGAAGATCCGAAAACTCGGTCCACGGTTGGTGGTACTCACTGACTGATTGCATGACTTGGGTGTAAAAACCGCCGAGATTCATATATACGCTGGACCAGGCAAATACCAGCAATGCCAGCCACAGCCACAAACCGCCGGCGCGGTGCAAATCAAAAATGATGCGGGTTTTGGAGGCAGACCATTTGATCAGCCAAGCTGGTTGCCAGCGTTGCCAGAAGGTTTTTGTGGCTAACGAGCTTTGTGTAGAGCGTGTGGTTTTAGTTGCCGGCAGCGTGAGGTAAAAGCCGACAAAACAATCTAGCGTCCAGACCGATGCGGTGATACCTAAAACCCAACCGCCGACATCATCCAAGGCCAGCGCATAATGCAGCTTGTAGATAAACGGCATTAATTCGCTAACAGGCTGGTGAAAAACCCACTGATATTTCCCCTTACCCACGGTTGCCGTGATTTTTTCGTGTTGAAATCGGTCATGACATCGAGTTTCAAGCGTTTTGCCCCTGTTTCAAGGGCTTTTTATTCGCCTGAAGCCGTCTGTGGACGGTTTTCAGGCGTACTTCACCCTAGGTGGGCGCACTCCACGCCGGTTTCGGCGTGAACACCAATAGGTTGAGCAAGCGCGTCAGGTTGTAGGCGGCGAAGCAAAACAAGGCTTGGCCAGCGACTTTGGCTAAGCCGATGTGACGGGTTTTGCGCAGGCCGCCGACCGTTTTGACCCAGCCAAAGGCTTCTTCGACGATTTTGCGGCGCTTGAGGCTTTGGGCGTAACCTTTGCCGCGCGCGGTGCGGCCATCGACGGCACTGCCGGTCTTTTTCCGGGCCACATGGGCTTTGATGTCTTGCGCCTTGAGTCCGTTGACGAAAGCCGGTTGGTCATAGCCTTTGTCGGCACCGACGCTACCGCCTTTGGGCACACGGCGTTTGATCATTGTTTGCGCGGCTTCGATTTCGGCGGTGCCGGTGGCTTGGGTGGTTTCGACATCGACAATCAGGCCGTTGCGATTCTCGGACAAGGCATGGGTGATGTAACGCAGTTTGGCCTCGGTGTATTCGCCTTTCTTGTAGAGCCGCGCTTCCGGGTCTGTCGTGCTTTGGTGGGTGGCGTTGCTGCGCTTTTCGCCGCTGAAGTCGACCTCGGGATTGCGGCCGGCGGGTTTGTCCGGGCCGCTGCCGTCTTTCTTAACGAAGCTTTTGTGCGAGGCCCAGGCTTCAATGAGGCTGCCGTCGACACTGAAGTGTTCGTCGGACACCAGGTTTTGCCATTCGGCTATGGCCAGTACCCGCTCAAAAAATTCGCGACTCAGCGCTTCGGACAGCAGCCGTTCGCGGTTGGCGCTGAACACGCTGCGTTCCCAGACAGCATCGTCGATGCCCAGACCGACAAACCAGCGAAACAGCAGGTTGTAGTCCAGCTGTTCCATCAACTGGCGTTCGCTACGAACGGTGTACAGCACTTGCAACAGCAAGGCGCGCAGCAGTTTTTCGGGCGCAATCGACGGGCGGCCAGTGTGCGAGTAACGCTCGGCAAAGACGGCATTCATAGAGGTCAATACGCCATCGACGAGTAGACGTAAACGACGCAACGGATGCTGTTTGGGAATACGTTCTTCCAGGCTAACGTAGCTGAACCAGCTACTTTGAATGGCATCGTGTCCGCGCATTGAAAGGCTCCAAATTTAGGTAGCCTATTTTAACAGTTGGCGGCTCATCTATGCCTTAGCCTACTTGGCTTTTCGAGTTTTTCACCAGCCTGCTAAGCACCATACTGTCCGCAGTCTGCCCGCCTGGTTTGCCGCCAATCCGGTCGCCGCCAACCTGTTGATGCTGCTGATCATGAGCGGCGGCTTGCTCGGTATCGCTGATGTCGATAAGGAAGTGTTCCCGCGCTTCAGCCCGCATCAGATTGTCGTTAATACCCAATACCCCGGAGCCGGTACTGCAGAAGTCGAAGAGTCAGTCTGCGTGCCCATTGAAGAAGCCATTCACGACATCCCCGGCGTCAAGCGCTTGCACACTGAGATTCGCGGCGATGACTGCAAGATCGACGTCGAGATATTCCCCGAGGTGTCGCGCGAACAAGTCATGGCAAGCGTGCAAAGCAAGGTGCAAGGCATCGCCAAATTGCCCAAGCAGTTGGAAAAAATTCAGGTATTGCCGGCTGATCGCAATGACGACGACGGAGTGATTTGGGTGGCGCTGCACGGCAATACTGACGCCTTTACGCTGCAAAGCTTTGGCGAACACATTCAGCAACAACTGGCGGCAATTCCCGGCGTCAGCAAGGCGCGTAATTACGGCGAAATGGCGTACGAGCTGACGATAGAAGTCTCACCTGAAAAGCTACGCCAATACCAGATGACGCTGGATGAAGTCGCGCAAGCGGTACGCAAAACCTCGGTGGATTTGCCGGGCGGGCTGATCAAAAATCCCGATGGCGAGTTGTTATTAAGGGTCAATCAACGCGCCAAGGATGCCGATGCGTTGGGCAGTTTGATCGTCAAAACCCTGCCGGACGGTAATCGCGTGCGGCTCGATCAAATTGCCACCATCCAAGACGGCCTGGAAGAACGCTTGTCCGAGTGGCATCACAACGGTGAGATCGCTCAGGGTTGGGAAGTGCATACCACGCAGGACAGTGTCGCGGTCGCTAGAAAAGTCAAAGCGACCGTTGAACAGCTGCGTCAACATTTGCCGCCCGGCCTGCGGCTGATTACCTGGTGGGATGACTCACAAGCCTACGATGAACGCATTGACACCTTATTGGAAGACGGCTTAAGCGGGTTTTTGCTGGTGTGTTTGGTGCTGTCACTGTTCCTGCGGGTGCGGGTGGCGTTATGGGCCGGCGTGGGGATTTTTACCTCGTTGCTGGGGGCGTTCTGGTTGATGCCGGCACTGGGTGTTTCATTGAACATGCTGTCGCTGTTCGGCTTTTTGCTGGCGATGGGCATCTTGGTGGATGACGCCATCATCATCGGCGAGAGCGTACATAGCCATCAAGTTGAAGGCAAACTGTCACCGCTACAAGCCACCATTCAGGGTGTGCAAGATGTGGCTTTGCCGGTGATTCTGTCAGTTTTGATCGTACTGGTCGCCTTTCTGCCCGGTTTGTTCTTGCCCGGCTGGGGTGGACAAATGATGAAGCCGATTTGCTTGGTGATGATTTTGACCTTGGTGTTTTCCTTGGTCGAAGCGTTATTGATTTTGCCGTCGCATCTAGTCAGCAATGTGGAGTCAACCGCTCAGTCCAATCGCCTGCAACGGATTCGTCAACGCCTGAACGATAGCTTGGATCGCTTCGTTGCCCAACGCTACCGACCGTTTCTGGAAACAGCTATTGCCTGGCGTTATCTCACCGCTTCGTTATTCCTGGGATTGATCCTGTTTTGTGCAGCACTGGTCGCCAGCGATACGGTGCGGCAATCCATCAATCCCGATGTTACCAAAGACAGCTTTTGGGTTTCGATGCAGTTGCCGCAAAGTGCGCCGTATAGCGAAGCTAAAGCTTTAGCTGCCAAAGTGGAACAGGCTTTGTTCAGTTTGCGGGATGAGTTGGATCACGGCCAAACCAATAGTGTCATCGTCGGCGTCGAGACCATGATCTGGGAACACGGTGCCGGCATCTGGCTGGAGTTTTCAGCGGAAGGTCGGCAACGCCTGAAAGTGGAAGACTTTATCCGCCAATGGCGCGAGCGCATTGGCGACATTGGTCGCGGCAAGGTGGATTTTATCTACAAAGAAGGCGATGAGCCCTATGACCTCGAGTTGCTATTAGGCGCGACCGATGCCGACCTATTACCCAAAGCCGCCGAGCAACTGAAACAGCAACTGCTAGCCCAGCCCGGCGTTTACGATGTCGTTGATTCCAGCGAACCCGGCAAGCCGGAAATCAAACTCAGCTTAAAGCCCAATGCCGAGCGTTTGGGTCTGCGACTGGAACAACTGGCCGAACAAGTGCATCACGGTTATTACGGTGACGAAGTGCATCGATTTTTACGCGGTCGCAGCGAAGTCAAAGTCATGGTGCGTTATCCACTGGATCAACGGCAATCACTGGATGCTCTGAAACAACAACCGATCCGTTTACCCAATGGTGCGACGGCACCGCTCGGTGAGTTGGTGGACTTACAACTGACACCCGGCTATTCGCTGCTGGTGCGTGAGGATAGGCAGCGGGTATTGAAAGTCCAGGCCAGGGTCAATCCGACGCTCGCCGATGCCAACGCGCTATATGCACAACTGGAGCAAAGCCAGATACCGGCGTTGCAACAGGCCTTCCCCGGTTTGACCGTCAAGATCGGCCAGCAACGCCAGGAACAGGAAGTCATGTTGGCCGCTTTTGCCAAAAATACGCTGATGGCGTTGCTGGTGATTTATGCATTGATTGCGGTGCCGTTTAAATCCTACTCGAAACCGTTGATCTTTTTGTTGGCCGCGCCGGTAGCCTGGTGTGGGGCGGTATTGGCACATTGGGCGTTCGGTCTGCCACTGTCGATGGAATCGTTGGTTGGCATGATTGCCGCCAGCGGCGTAGTGGTCAATGACAGCTTGGTGCTGCTGGATTACATTCGTCAACACGGTGAGGACGATCAACCGGTTGAACGCCTAATCATCGATGCCTGCAGCTCACGCTTTCGGGCCATCTTGCTGGCGTTTCTAACCAACTTTGCCGGCTTTCTGCCCACCTTGCTGGAAACCAGTCCGCAAGCGCAGTTCCTGATTCCGATGACCTTGTCGCTATCAGCCGGTTTGCTGATCGGTATGGCCGCCAGTTTGATTCTGACGCCAGTGTGTTACGCGATTTTGGTACGGCCTTCTGCACATCGTCTTGCTAGTACCCCTATTAATCCAAGTCCGTCGGTTGCTCAGCCTGCGGATCGCTATGCCCATAACCATAACGAGTACTGAGGAAGGAGAAAGCGCATGCCAAGTAAACCCTGTAACCAATCCAGACAAGAGCCACCAATGGTGGCGCCTGCCGAACAAGCCGCCGGGTTATTTCCAGCGGTGCGTTACTTCCAGATTCATTTTGAGTTTTTGCAAGAGCAGATTCAGTTGATGTTGCGTAACCAAGAAGCGTTGCAGCATCAGATACAGCAACTGGAACATCGGCTGTCACGATCGGGTCAAGGTATCCGTCTTGATAGCAAAGCGTTGAGTCCTTTTGAGCGCATGATGACCAGTCATAACACCACTCAGGACAGTGAAACGCCCAATCTGAATCTGACGAGTGGTCGGTGACATTGGGTATGTGGCATTCAATTACTCAAACTGCCGGTCTGGCTGCTACTCCGCGTTTGTTTATTCAAACGGAGCAAGGCTTACCAGACCCGGATCAGCTTTTGGTATCCATTCCGCCGCCTGGCAACGGCTATCGGCGTTCCGCGGTTGTGACATCGGCGGTGCTGGTCGCCGCCTTATTGCATGGCGGCTTACTGTTCTGGTACGTCACGCGGCCGGCGCCGCTGCCGTTTTCCGCCGCAGCGCCACTGCCGATGATTTCGATGGAACTATCGGCGCCGCCGTCGCCGGTGGTCAATCAGCCGATTGCGCCACCGCAACCGCCGAAACCGTTCGAACCGCCCAAGCCGGAGAAGCCCAAGGCCAAAACCAAGCCTAAGCCCAAACCGTCAGAACGGCTGGTCAAGCAGGTCGAAGAACGTAAAGTTTTGGAACCGGAACCGGCCGCACCGGCGATGCCCGCTGCGGTTGCGCCACAGGCGTTAAATCATAACGCGCTGGCCGCGCCGCGCAACGACACCTATGTGCCGGCAGACAGCAATGCCGCGTATTTGAACAACCCCAAGCCGGAATATCCGCTGGTAGCCCGACAACGGCATTGGCAGGGTACGGTGTTGCTGCGGGTGTATGTCGGGGCCGACGGCAAAGCACAGCAAGTCAATATTCAGCGTTCCAGCGGTCACGATGTGCTCGACGAGTCGGCATTGGATGCGGTGCGCGAATGGCGCTTCGTGCCGGCCAAACGCGGAGACTTCGCCGAAGCCAGTTGGGCTACCGTGCCGATCGTGTTCGAACTGGATTGACGAACCTCCCCCCAAGAGGTGTTACTGACCCGTCCTCCTACCGGGATGGGTTCAACAGGGACGTTGGGCGCCTGGATTAGGGATGATCCGGGCGAACGACAAGGATGACTGAGTTACCCAAGGAATTGAACCATAACAATAACGAGAAACCTATGGACCATAGCTTACATTTTTCCGAAACCGCCATTGTAGATGGCACTCTCTGCCTGCTGGGCTGTTTTTCGCTGGTGACCTGGAGTGTGATTCTGCTCAAGGCCGGTGAACTGTTATGGCATCGCTACCGCTTGCGCACCCTGATGCCGCAGATCAATCTGAATGAATTACTGCACGCAGGCTTTAACAGTCACACACTGGAAGACAAGCAATTGAACACCCCGGCCGGCCGCCTATGGCAAATCGGCCAGCAAACCTACGATGAAGCGCGGCTACAAACCCAAAAGACCCTGCATCACGCGGCCGCCTGGCACGAGCTGATCGAACGCAGTTTGCGCCAGCAACTGCAAAAGGAACGGGCGGTGTTTGACTCGGGGCTGGGCTGGCTGGCCAGCATCGGCACCACAGCGCCGTTTGTCGGCTTGTTCGGCACGGTGTGGGGGATTATGCATGCCTTGAAAGACATCAGTGCCCAAGGCAACGCCAGTCTGGAAGTGGTCGCCGGCCCCATTGGTGAAGCCCTGATCGCCACGGCGGTGGGCTTGGCGGTAGCGATTCCTTCGGTGATCGCCTACAACTTCTTCCTGCGCCAGAACCGCACACTATTAGCGCAACTGGAACACTTCGCCACCGATTTCCTGCGTGCTTGTATCCAGAATGACCTCAACCAAACTAAACAGGGAGTCGACCATGTCCATGCATCTGCCTAATGACGACGAAGGCGGCGAACTGAGCGAAATCAACGTTACGCCGCTAGTCGACGTGATGCTGGTATTGCTGATCGTATTCATCGTCACCGCACCGCTATTGACCCAAGTGGTCAAAGTCAAGCTGCCGAAAACCGAACAGACCGAACCGACACCGGATAAACACGTCGCCATCCTGGCCGTGACCGCCAGCGGCGAGGCTTTGCTGGACGACAAGTCCGTGCCATTGTCCAACCTGGAATCTGAGCTGAAAGCTTTGCAGGAGCACGATCCCGACATCAGTGTGCAACTGCAGGCGGACAAAGCAGCCGTGTTCGAATCGGTGGCCAAGGTCATGGCTAGCGCTCAGCGCTCGGGGATTGGCAGGTTGTCGTTTGTGACGGTGGAGCAGTAGCCAAGACCATGCAAAATTCCGATAGGAAGGTCGTTTCAATTCCTTGGAACAAAGGAAAGTTAGTCGGTCAAAAGCATCCGTTGAAATTGAAGGAAATATGGGAAATCCGAATCCGGTTGCAGTTAGGGAAAGATACGAGAGGGTTGGCGTTATTCAATTTGGCGATTGATAGCAAATTGAGAGGCTGCGATCTAGTGAAGCTAAAGGTAAGTGACGTTGTACAAGCCAGTCGCGTGCAGTCGAGGGCAATTATTATGCAACAAAAAACGCATCGTCCCGTTCAATTTGAAATTACTGAGCATACTCGCGTTGCCTTGGAGGACTGGATAAATTCCGCCAACCTAAAATCTGATCAGTATCTTTTTACTAGCCGCCTCCACGGGTCGCAGCATCTGTCTACCAGACAATATGGGCGACTTGTCGAAAAGTGGGTGAAATCAATCGGACTTGATCCCGCAGGTTATGGAACTCACAGCATGCGTCGAACCAAAGCAACCTTGATTTATCGGAAAACTAAAAACTTACGCGCAGTTCAATTATTGCTCGGACATTCCAAACTTGAAAGTACCGTTCGCTACTTAGGTATAGAAGTAGATGATGCCTTGGAAATTTCAGAGCAGATTGACGCTTGATGACGAAAAAACTGAATGACCGCTACGGAGCAACCGCCAAAATTTATTGGATATAAGGGAATGACCGCTTTTGGCCGATACCAGCCCCTTAAACCGTGAAAAATCCGTAAGCGCCACTAATATTTCAATCGGAACAGCAGTCGATTTGAAATGGGAACATCCCCCCAATTCGCTTGCCGCTCAATCCCTCACCCAATTCTCCACCAACCGGCTCGGTACGTGCGGCGATTCGCTGGATTGCGGGTAGCTTTGGCCGCTAGTTACTCGATAAATCACGCGCAGCATGTCGGCCAGCAGCAGCCAGGTGATCAACATGAACAGGCAGGTCAGGCCGGCGTTCAGGTAGTCGTTGAAAATCAGTTGCGGCGCATTTTTCAGTTGCGCCGCCGGCAGCGTGCCGCTGGTAATTTTCGCCGACAAATCGGCGGCATGCGCCAGAAATCCGATGCGTAAATCCTCGGCAAACAGTTTCTGCCAGGCGGCGGTGCTGGTGACGATAATCAGCCAGGACAAGGGCAGGGCGGTGACCCAGACGTACTTCAATTTGCCGGATTTGACCAGAATCGTCGTCGCCACGCACAGCGCGATTGCCGCCAACATTTGGTTGGCGATGCCGAATAAGGGCCACAGGCTGTTGATGCCGCCCAACGGGTCGATTGCGCCCATGTACAGGAAATAACCCCAGGCACCGACCACGGCGGCGCTGGTCAGTACGATGCTGGCATAACCGCCGCTGCCGATATTGAAGTTACTCAGAATATCCTGCAGCATGAAGCGGGCGACGCGGGTGCCGGCGTCCAGCGTGGTCAGGATAAACAAAGCTTCGAACATGATGGCGAAGTGGTACCAGGCCGCCAGCAAATGTTGGCCGAACACCTGGGCGAACAAGCTGGCCATGCCGACCGCCAACGACGGCGCGCCGCCAGTGCGGGCGAACAAGGTCGATTCGCCCATGGTCTGCGCCAGTTGCTGCATTTGCTCGACGGCCACCGGAAAGCCCCAGCCGCTGATTTTCGCCACCGCTTCCGCCGCTTCCTTACCGACTACGCCGGCCGGACTGTTGATCGCGAAATAAACGCCAGGCTCCAATACCGACGCGGCGATCATCGCCATGATGGCGACAAAGGATTCCATCATCATCGCGCCGTAACCGATAAAGCGGGCGTCGGTTTCGTTCGCCAGCAGCTTGGGCGTGGTTCCGGACGAAATCAGCGCATGAAAGCCGGAGATGGCGCCGCAGGCGATGGTGATGAACACGAACGGGAACAGCTTGCCGCCGAAGATCGGGCCGCTGCCGTCGATAAACTGAGTCAGGGCCGGCATTTTCAGGTCGGGCCGCAAGATCAGGATGGCGACGGCCAGCGCGGCAATCGTACCCAGCTTCATGAAAGTGGACAGGTAGTCGCGCGGTGCCAGCAACAACCAGACCGGCAACACCGCGGCGGCGAAGCCATAAGCGATCACCATCAACGCCAGTTGCGGCGCGTCGTAATCGAACCAAGTACGAAGGGTCGGATTTTCGTCGACCCAGCCGCCGCCCACGACGGCAAAAACCAGCAACGACACGCCAATCAGCGTGGCTTCCAGTACCCGGCCCGGCCGCAGATTGTTCAAGTACAGGCCCATCAACATCGCGATCGGGATCGTCGCGGCGACGGTGGCGGTGGCCCAGGGGCTGTGTTTCATCGCATTGACCACGACTAAACCCAGTACCGCGATCAGGATGACCATAATCGTCATGACGCCGAGCATTGCCGCACCGCCGCCGATGTTGCCCAATTCGTCCTTGGCCATCTGCCCCAGCGAGCGGCCGTCGCGCCTGACCGAGAAAAACAGCGTGACGAAATCCTGCACGCAACCGCCCAGCACGGCGCCGATCAGGATCCACAAGGTGCCCGGCAAATAACCGAACTGCGCCGCCAACGTCGGTCCGATCAACGGGCCGGGGCCGGCGATTGCGGCGAAATGGTGGCCGAATACTACCCATTTGTGGGTCGGCATGAAATCGCGGCCGTCGTCGAAGCGTTCGGCCGGCGTGGCGCGGCTGGCATCGAGCACCAGAACTTTGGCGGCGACGAAGGCGCTGTAAAAGCGGTAGCCCAGCGCATAAACGCAGACCGCGGCGACGATCAGCCACATGCTGCTGATGGTTTCGCCGCGCTGCAAGGCAATACCGGCAATGGCGCCGGCCGCGGCCAGGGCGACGAGGCCCCAGAATAGGTTGATGGGAAGCGAGTGCTTGCTGCCTGACATGACGATTCCTGTCTGAAAGTCGGATTGGGATGTGATGGTTTTCGCAAAATGGTAGCACGCCGCCGCCGTTCGCTGCAGGGGCTTTGTCCTCCAGTCCGGAGTCTAAGCCGGACTGGAAGATGATTTGCTGGGTGGGTGTCGAGTCCGGCCGATTCTAAAATCGGGCGAACCGCTGCCGCAGCGCAATCAGAAAAGCCAGTATCGACGCGGCCGATAACGCCTGCCAACCGGCCAAACGGTTCAGTTCGGCATAATCCATCGTCTGACGGAAGTCGAAGCGTGGCAGCGCCGCTTGCTGCGCTTCGCTCCAGCCGGCGCGGGCCATGATCTGCGGCAGGAAGTATTCTCGCCAGCGGTCTTCGAATGCGTCGACGGCCGCGACGAAGCCGGCGTGGCGCGGTGCGTCCAGGCCGGATAATCGATCCGCCGCCAAGGCCAGGGCCAAGGCCGGCGACGTCCAGCACCAGCGTTGCATAAATCCGAAACGCTCGGCGCGGTGGGTTTCGAATTGCATCATCAGCGGGCGAATCTGATGGTCCAACTGCATGGCGGCCGGCAGGCCGGCAACTTCGCGCGGCAACTTGGCGAGCGGCGTGTCGCCTAGCAGATCGGGATGGGCCTTGAACCAGTCCGCCAGCGCCGTTTGCCGTTGCTGGTTGCTCGCTTCCTGCAAGCGGCGGATCTCGATGATGGCCGCCATCCGCGACGGTTTGGGTTGGCTCTGGTCGGCGGCCCAATGCAGCGCGGCCGGCACGCCGAAGGTCAGCACCAGCCAACTGCCGAGCAAGCCGATCGCGGCGGCGCCGGACGATATCGGCAATAACAGGAACAAGCCGGTCAAAGCGAACCAGAACACGACATAGCTCAGGCTGATCGCCGCCCAGTACGCCAGTGCCGGCCAGTCCGAGCCGCTATCCAGCAAAAAGGCCAACGCCGAACTGAGGCTGGCGATTAACGCGACCAACAGCAAACGCAAGCCCAGGCTAGAGAATACCAATTGCCACGGCCGCGCGGTTTGGGTGCAGACCAGACGCCAGACCCCGCTTTCGCGTTCCTCTTGCACCAGCCCGTAACTCAAGGCGATAACGACCAACGGCGTCAGCAGCGCGAACACGCTGGCGAAGTCCAGCAAACCGAATTCGTAACTCAACGGATTGAATATTTGGTCGCTGTTGCGGCCATCGGTATGGCGGCTGCGGCTGGAGACTTTGATCGAGGTGCCGACCAAATCCGCTTGGCTGACGTTCAGCGCCAAGCCGCCCAACAAAGGCAGTTGCAACGGTGGCAGCTTGTTGCTGGCGGCGTAGGCCGAATCGTCGCCGCCGTCATGATCGTCCGGCTTCGGCGCGTCGTGCATTTCCGCGGCGTTGGCCGGCGCTTGCGCGATTTGCGGCGCCGCGGCTGCGGCTCGAATCTCGCTGGCTCTAAAGCCGGACCAAATGGCGCTCAGCCCCAGCAAAACCGCAAAAATCAGCAATATCACACCGTTCAGCGGATTGCGCCGGATTCTGATCCATTCCACTTTGACGATATTCATCATGGCTGCAATCTCCGCGCCGATTGGGCCAACAGCCACAGTGCCGCGCAGAGCCAGGCGCTTAGCAGCGATAGCGACAGCAGGCTGGCGCGTAGCGAGTATCCGACCGTCGGCACGGTATAAGCAAAGTCGCGTACGCTGCGCCAGTCGGTTTCCTCGGCTTTGGCGGAGCGCTCGGTGCCGCGGCTGCGTTCGCGGTCCCATTCTTCGGTCAGATCGATGAAATAGCGCCGGTAGTCTTCGGCGGCGTCCTCGAAATCGCGCTGATGCGCCAGATCGGTACCGGCAATCGCCATTGACAGCGAGCGCAGCGCCAGGCTGGGCCCCAACCAACCGGCCAGTTGCGCCAACTGTTGTTGTTTGGCGAAGTTGTCGCGCAGCCGGTCGAAATGCAACTGGTGCACTTTGCTGGAATAAGTATCGTTAAATTGCCGATTCAACGAAACAAAACCTACCGGTAGCTGCTCCTTGCCGGCGACGCCGTATTGAGCGAGCACTTGCGCCTCGAAGGCCTTTTCGCGCTGTTGTTTGTTGCCCTCGCCAGACAGTCCTTGGGCGATATCGGTCTTGATCGCATCCCAGAATTCGCTGGCACTCGGATTGGGCGCCACGACGTCGCCGATTACCGCACCCAGGCGCGGGGCGACGAACACGCTGCCCATCCAGAATCCCAGTAGGCAAAACAAAGTGTTGCGGCTGGTGCGAAAGTAAGCGGATGCGGCAATCGATAAGGCAGCGAAAATCGTGTAATACGCCACTAGGCCGACCAGCAACAGGCTCAACCGCATCAGATCGTCGGCTGTAAGATCGAATTGGCAGGCCAAGGTCAGCGCCGCCAGCAACACGGCCGGCGACATCACTAACCAAAACGCCGCCAGCAGTCCGGACAATTTGCCGAACAACAAGGCCAACGGCGTCACGCCCAAGCTGTGCAACATGCGCAAGGTGCCGCGTTCGCGCTCCTGCGACACCGAATTGAAACTGAGCGCGACAATCAACAGCGGCAGCAATGCGTACAACACAAAACTGCTGCCGGCCTGGCCGAAGCGGTTGGCCAGCACGTCGTCCGCGCTGGGATTGAAGCGGGTCAAGTTACGCTTATGCGGCTCCAGCCATAACGATTGCCCGGTAAACGGCGTCAGACCCTGGTCTATCGCGGCGGCGGGCAAATCCGGTTTGAACACGTAGATACCGTAGTGCGCGGCGGAATGGGGGTTTTTGACGCTCTGCGAATTCCACTGCTCCTTGGCCGTCGCCCCGACGCGCTGTTTTTCCAGGCGCTGCGCCTGCAATTGATGAGTGGAAAGCAGAAAAAAGGCGGCGAACAGGGCAAGCAGCGACAGCCCGAGCACCAGCAAACGGCCGTCGCGCAGCGTGGTGAGGAGCTCCTTGCGCATCACGGTGGCGATCATGCCAGCCCCCGGGCGTGCGCCAGATATTTGGTTTCCAGTTCGTCGTGTTGCACGCTGTGCGCGTCGAACTCTTCGACCAATCGGCCTTGCTTCATGATGCCGATACGGTCTGCGACCTGCTTGGCGTTGAACAAATCGTGGGTTGCCATCAATACCGCCATGCCGCCGTCTGCGGCGGCGCGGATGCGTTGGGCAAAATCGTTGGCCGCGCTCGGGTCGAGGCCGGAGGTGGGCTCGTCCAGCAACATGGCTTTGGCGTGCTTGGCGCTGGCAATCGCCAAACCGACTTTTTGCCGCATGCCTTTGGAATATTGGCCGACCCGCTTGTCGTGGGCGTCGGCCTGCAAGCCGCTGTCGCTCAGCAAGCCGCCGGCCTGATCCCGGCTCAACTCGATACCGGCCAGCGCACAGAAAAACCTCAGGTTTTCCGCACCGCTGAGCAGGTCGTACAACGCCACGTTCTCGGGCAGATAGGCCAGCTCGGCCTTGACCAAGTCCGGCTGGTCCTGCAGCGAGCGGCCGCCGATCAGGACTTGGCCGCCGGTCGGGCGGTTAAACCCCAAAAAGGTGCTGATCGTCGTGGTTTTGCCGGCGCCGTTGCCGCCCAGTAAAGCGTAAACGCAGCCGGCGGGTACCGCTAAATTCAGCCGGTCTATCGCCCGGTGCTGTTGGTAATCGACCACCAAGTCGCGGGTTTCCAGAATATTTGTCGTCGTCATGGTTTAACAATCGGGGTTAGTACTTAACGGAGAAGCTGACCTAGTCGCTACGTTGAGCCAGCGGATAAATTCGGTAGGCAGCTTTAAGGGTGATGTCAGTCGGTAATTTAAATTATTGGTCAGAGCCGTTGCACAGGTTGGCTTCGCTGCCGAGGTTGGCGATTCGGCGGAACATGGCCCTACGCTAGCGGACCGGCACCGCCGCATGCCATGCCGGCAGCATATGGTAAGTCGTCTGCACGCCGACCTGCAAACCAGCCGTTGCGGGCTACTGTGCCGGCAAGCGAAACCAAATGTTTCAGCACTGAATCCGCGCGTATCGGTGCGGGCCGGCGACGGCAGCAACGGTTTAGTGTTGGCCGCTGCCGGGCGGAGCCGTTACAATCGGTGCCGCTGGTTCACATGACTATTTATGGAGGGTGTATGTACCAAAAGATTTTCGGCGGACGGCTGCTGGCGGCGGCCTTGATATTGGTTGCGAACGGCGTTGCGGCCGAAACCGCGCCAGCGGCGAAACCGGAGCACGGCGAGTACCGCGATTGGCGGCTGTTGGGCGTGTCGCTACGCCACGAAAAAAACAGCATGCGCGCCATCGTCGGCAACGACGTTGCCATCAACGCTGCGCGGGCCGGCAAGACCAAACCGTGGCCGGACGGCAGCATCATCGCCAAGATCAAATGGGCCGAGCGCAAACATCCGAATTGGGAGCAAGCCTCGGTGCCCGGCGAATTCACCGCAGCAGAAGCGATGGTCAAAGACAGCAAGAAATACGCGGAGACCGGCGGCTGGGGTTTCGGCATCTGGGAAGGCAAAACCCTGAAAATGTACGACAAGGAACAATCCGCACCTTGTTTTGCCTGCCATTCGCCGATGAAACATGCCGATTACGTTTACACCTTGCCTAACCTGCAATAACCGGTTCTGCGGAGGGCGGTCACACGCCCTCGTCAGCCAATCCCAGCAGCGCTGCTACGTGGGCGGCGGCGCTACCCGCCAACGCCTGCAAATTGTAGCCGCCTTCCAACACCGAAATTAGCCGCCCCTGGCAACACTCCTCGGCAATCTCGCACAATTGCACCGTCAGCCAGCGGTAGTCCGCCTCCGTTAAGCGCAACGAGGCGAGCGGGTCGTCCTTGTGCGCGTCGAAGCCGGCCGACAATAACACCAGTTGCGGCACGAATTTACGCAGTGCCGGGAATACCGTCTCGCGGTACTTGCTGCGCAAAACCGTACCGTCGCTGCCGGTCGCCAGCGCCAAATTAACGATATTGCCGACGCCGTGCTCGGCGGGATGGCCGCTACCGGGGTAATGCGGCCACTGGTGGCTGGAGATATAGAGTACTTGCGGCTGGTCGTAGAACGCGGCTTGGGTGCCGTTGCCGTGGTGCACGTCGAAATCGACGATCGCGATTCGTTGCAGACCGTAGCGAGTGCGGGCGTACTCGGCAGCTATCGCCACATTATTGAACAGGCAAAAGCCCATCGGATAGTCCGGCATCGCGTGGTGTCCGGGCGGTCGCACCGCGCAGAAAGCGTTGTCGGCTGCGCCGCCGCAGACCTTATCCACCGCATCGCATACCGCCGCGACGGCCAGCAGCGCCGCCTGCCGCGAACCGGGGGAAACCACAGTGTCGGCATCCAGATTCGCCAGGCCTTGCTCGGGAATCGCGGCCAGCAGCTTGGCGATCATGGCCCGGCCGTGAACCAGCGCGATTCTGTCTTGGATATCGTCGGGCACCGCCGCCTGTAAATGCGTCAGGCCGGCGAATTGCGGTGCCGCGAGCGCTTCGGCGACCACTCGCAACCGCTCGGGGCTTTCCGGATGGGCCAGGCCGGTATCGTGGGCCAGAAAATCCGGATGGCTGTAATACAGTGTGCGCATAAACATACTCCCGCGAATCGTGCTTCAAGGTGTTCGGTTCCGGTTTGGGTTCGCCTGGGTGCAGTTTATCTTAACTTTGCGCGAAAACTCTATTGATATTAATTATTTACATGGATCAAGCCGGTCGGCGCCGCATTTGGCGCGGAATCTGCCGGGCTTTGGCGCAGCGACTCGGCTTTCCGATGCAGCTAAATTGGCTGAACCAACAATTTTTCTGGATAAAAATTAAAAATTTATTTATATCAAATAGATATTGATTGTTGTTAAAGCAATTTACGTCGCAAACTTAATGCCGGATAAAGTGTTTTGTTACGAGTTTCCCGTGAAACTTCAAGCGGATAAAGCGGCTGCCGAAGCCGGCGGATTATGCGTTTTCGGCAGTAGGGAAAAGTTGGCCATACCCTGGATGGCATAGCCAGCCCGTCTGACCGTGATCGGCTTAACCGCCTTCGGCAGCTTGCAAACGGTTTAACGCCGCTTGCGCGATGCCCGGCCGCCCACAGGGCTGCATCGATTGCCGGCAACGTTTTCGATCAAAACGGCGGTATTCGCTGCGCCGGCGCCAAGTCGGTGAAGAGCATCGCTTTTCTGCGGCTCGAATATTGTAAAGTTATTTATTAGATAAGCTTTATAAATAATTGAAATATATTTATTAATTTATCCATATTTGACCGCCGGAGCGCTGTCGTTGTTCCGGCTCGGCTCCCGTTGCGGGATGCGCCTGCGCCGGAACGGGAGCTACTTTAGCCGATCGACCTAAAATTACCGCATCCGCCAGCATCCGTAGCGATCTTAAAGTCGCTAATATCCAATAAATAACAACAAGCTATAAAGCATACTTCATGTACGGACGGCGCGTTTCGCTCCTCGGATATGCTGTCGTTTGCTTCGCCGTTTTCGGCGTTCGGTAAACCTAAAAATCAGGCGAAAAAACGCCGAACCGAAATCCGGAAATTCGAGGCCTTACCGGCAACGCTTTGCAAACCCGAAAATCTCGGCCGGCTGCCGCACTTGCTCCGCCAGGTCGAGCCGGTACGGCGGCCGTTGTGGCTAAATCGACCAACCTTTTGCGTAATGCTTCACTTGCCTGTCAGGTCTTTAAAGCCTCTGTAAACCAAGCCATTCGGCAGTCGGTAACCGGGTTATTTCGGACAATTGTAAATGGCAAAAATTTGCGATAGCCTTGGCAAACAATAAGACGGTAATGTGAACTTCATCCGAGTTTTTGACGACGTACTGTGGCCGGCCGAGGGACCGGTTTTGCCAGCCAGCGTTTGCATCGGGAAGTAGCGGAATTGGAATTTTTCAGAGCGGGAATCGAAGGTTGAGGTGGAGCGATGGCCAAAAAAACTAAAAAAAACCGGGGCAACCAGGTTAACCAACAAACGCCCGTTACCAATCCGCAACAGCTCGACGAGCTACTAGCGTCGCCGTTGGCGCGCTTGCTGAATTATTTGCGGCCTGCGCCAGCCGACACGCTGCCGCGCAAGCGCCCCGTCGTCGAAACCTTGGAACAGCGCCTGTTGCTGTCGACTTCGCCGCTACCGCAACCGGCGTTCAATACCACGCTCAGTTACACTGCGTTGCCGACCGGCCCCACAGACGCCGTCTTGCAAATCGTCGATACCGGCGGCCCCAATCTGACCTTGCAACTGTTGAATGGCGGTTCGGTGGTCGGCCAGGAATTGTTGGACGAAAACATCCGCGTCGCTTTCACCGGTTCGGCCTTCAACGACAAACTCACCGTCAACCTGAACTACACCGACAGCGACGGCAATCCGGCTTTTAGCCCGTTCGCGATCAAGATCGACTTCGACGGCGGCACCGATATTCCGGCATTGAGCGACGACCAATTGGTCATTCAGTCCGCCGGGCCGCACACTTACCAGAGCGGAGGCTTATTCGTCTCCAGTACCGACGATATTCAGGTGGGCGGGGTATTGCGTTCGGTGGGCGACATCGATTTGCAGTCGGCCGAAAAAATCGACGTTCTGTCCGGCGCCAATTTGAACGGCCGCGACTTGAGATTGGCCGCAATCGCCAGCAGCACCGGCGGCATACTCGGCACCGACATCCAGGCCAACACCAATACCAGCGTCAATCTGTTCGGCGCCACGCTGGCCGGACGCAATATCGGCATCGACGCCCAGTCTACCGTCACGCTGGACAGCGAAGATACCGAACTTTTCGGCGGCCAGGTCAAGATCGGTGCGGTCGATGCCAACGCCAGCGCCGGCATCGCTTTTTCCGGCGCCAATACCGTGACCGCCACCGGTACGCTGAGTTTGGATGCATCCAGCAGCGTTACCAGCAAATTGGTCGCGGCGCCGGACAGCAGCAGCAACCAATCGGATAAAGACGCCGCCGTCGCCATCAGCCACGTCAACAGCAGCGCCAACATCAGAGTCGGCGGTAGCTCGGCGTTGACTGCGACCGGCGCGATGAACATCGCGGCCAACAACAGCGTCAACGCGCTGACCCATGCCGACGGCGGTGCCGGCGGTTCGTCGGGAACCGCGCTGGGCGGCACCGTCGCCGTCGCCGTGATCGGCGGCGACACCAAGGCCGACATTGCCGACAGCGCCTCGTTGAGCGCCAGCAGCGTCAACCTGACCGCCAACGCCTTGCGCACGATAGACACCCAGGCCAAATCGACCCAGGGCGGCGCCACCAGCGGCTCGACCCAAACCACCGGCCAGCAAACCCTGCAACAGCAAGACGCCAAAACCAGCGACGGCTCGTTGGGCCTGGCGGCGGCGGTAGCGGTGACCAACGTCACCGGCGACAGCTCGATCGAAATTTCCACCAGTGGCGCGCTGAGCACCGGTTCGACGATGGCTTTCAATGCCGGCTCGACGCTGGCGGCACCGAACGGCGGCATCACCACGTTGGCCGACGGTTCCAACACGTCCGACAACGGTACCGGTATCGGTGCCGCGGCGGCGATCAATACCGCCAACGTCACCAGCCGCGTCCGCTTTTCCGGCGCGACCACTTTAACCGCTCCGGGCGGGGTCAACGCCCAAGCCACGCTGGTCAGCAGCGGTTTCGGCGCCCAGGCCACGGCCGGTGCCGGCGCTTCCGGCGTCGGCGTGGCCGGCGCGCTGGCGATCAATGTCGGCGTCACCAAAGCGGAGGCGGTACTGGGCGCCACGGCGAATTTGACTTTGAACGGCAACACTTCGCTGTCGTTGAAATCGCAAACCACAACCACCGATCTGGCCAAGGCATATTCGAAAACCGATGCCGGCGACAATAGCGTCGGGGTCGGCGCCTCGGTCGCGATCAACGTGTCCGATACGATTTCCCGCGCGATTGCCGATACCTCGTCCCGATTGGCCGGTGCCGGCGCGGTCCAATTGGACGCCAAATCCAATAATACCGTCACCACCGAAGTCAAAGGCGGCGCTGCCGGCGGCAACGCCATTTCGCCGGCCGCCGCGATTACCGTGGCCACCAGCGATACGCTGGCGGAAGTGCGCAGCGCCAGCCAAAATCTGGCCGCGCAAAGCCTGATCGTCAACGCCGAGCACACCGGCATCGCTACGACCACGGCGGAAGGCGCCGCCAAAGGCAGCAATGTCGGGGTCGGCATGGCCTTGTCGTTCGCCTCCGCGGTCGATACCACTCGCGCCTTGCTGGATCGCTCGGCTACATTGGCCGGCGCGGCGACGGTCAGTGCCAAGAGCAAGCAGGCTTCGACTTCCACCGCCAAGGCCAGTGTTAAGGGCGGCAAGGAAGACGACGGCACGCAGGACGGCAAAGTCGACCAACAAACCGGTGCCCAGCGCGGCGTGGGCGACAGCGTCGCCGCCGGCAAAGGGGCCCGCAACAGCAGCAGCGCCGCGGCCAATCCCAAAGCCGAAACCGCCAACACCGATTCCACCGGCCAATCCAGCTCCGATTCGATTTCGGTGGCCGGAGCGGTCGCGCTGAATATCGCCGAAAGCACCGTGCAAGCCAGCACCGGCGTCAACCGCACCGTCACCGCCAGCGGTTCGGTCGCGATCACTGCCTCCGCCAATCTCGACGCCGGCGCCAGCGCCGACGGCTCGGCCGTCTCCGACAGCGGCAGTGTCGGCGTTGGCGCCGCGGTGGCAATCAACGTCGGCACGGTCAACAACGAGGCCCGCATCGGTTCGGGCGGCAATATCAGTGCCGCCGGCCTGACGTTGGAAGCCAAAACCGGCGGCAACGAAGCCACGCCGGAACATACGCTCACTGCCAAAGCCACCTCCGGCGCCGGTTCCGATAAAGTCGGCGTGGCCGGCTCGTTCGCGTTGAACGTCGCCAACGTCAACACGGTTGCCCACATGCCCGGCTTCGCGTCGGCTACCTTGAACGGCGGCGACTTGCGGGTGCGGGCGGAAAGCAGCACCCGCACCGACGGCCAGGCCTTGCCGGAAAACAACGGCGCCCAGGGCGGCAGCGTCGGCGTCGGCGCCTCGGTGGCGTTGAACGTGGTCAACACCAAAACCGAAGCCAGCATCGCCGACGGCGCCGGTTTGAACGGCACCGCCGGCAACGTGCTGATCGAGGCGGTCGGTGCCCACAACGTCAAAACGGTCGCCAAAAACGGTGCCGGTGCCGGCGCTTCCGGTAGCGGCGATGGCGTCGGTGTCGGCGCCGGCGTGGCCTTGGCCATTGTCGGCCACGACAAAACCGCCTATTTGGGCGCCGGCAATCTGGCTAGCGACACGCTCAACGCCAACGGCAGCGTAACGATACGCAGCGCCCACGCCTCGGCGGCGCAAACCGAAGCCGGCGGCGACGGTGCCGGCGGCAGCGTCGGCGTCGGCGCGTCGGTGGGTATCAACATCCTGTCCGACGATATTCGGGCCCAGGCGCTACGCTCGGTAGCGGCGGGCGGCGCGATCAGCGTCGAGAGCCAAATTGCCGCCGGCAACGTCAATACCGTCACCGCCAGCGCCCAGGGCAATAAATCCGAAGGCCGCAAAGCCGACGACGAGGCCAACCACCAAGTCAACAACAACCCGAACAACGGCGGCGACAAGTCGGTACCGAAGGCTCAGGACGGCGTCAGCGAAGGCAACCAGAAAAGCGACAGCGAATCCAGCAACAAATCGGCCGACGTCGGCGTGGCTGCCGCCATCGGCGTGTCTTATGCCGCGGTCGACAACCTGGCGGAAGTCGGTAGCGGCGTATCGTTGGTTTCCAGCGGCGGCGCGGTCAGGGTATCGGCCTTGGCCGATGTCGACGGCACGGTACTGGCGACCGGTACTGCGGTGGACTTGCAAACCCAAACCAACGTCGGCGCCGCGGTCGGCGTCAACGTGGCCGACGTGGAAAGCCGGGCGCGCACCGGCAGTAACGCCGTGCTGTCCGGTAGCAACGTAACCGTCGAAGCCCGCCACGGCGACGGCCAGCGTGCCGAATTCAAAACCTGGGCGCTGGCAGCAGCCGGCGGCAAGGATTACGGCGTGGCCGGCTCCGTCGCCGTCAACCGGGTCAGTTACGTGACCGAAGCCGCGCTCGGTGCCGGTGCCGTCATCAACGCGACCAATACCGCCAACGTGCTGGCCTACAACGAAATTGGCCTGCAAGGCTTGGCCGGTAGCGCCGGTTACGGCAAGAAAGCCGGCGTCGGCATCAGCGTTGCCGTTTCCATCGTCAACCCGACCACCACCGCCAGCGTCGGCGACGGCGCGCAGATCGACGCAGCCGGCGATACCACGATCCGCGCCCGCAGTGCGATCAATCCGCTGGCGATTCCGTTGGGCGAGGACATTCCGCTGTTGCCGGATTCGATCGACGCCACTTCGGTAGCGGCCGGGGTCGGCGGCAGCGATAGCGGTCCGGGCGTCGCCGGTTCGATTGTGGTCAATGTATTTACCGACAACACCACGGCCAGCGTCGGCCGCAACGTGCTGATCAACCAAAACGTCGCCGCGCCGCAATCCGGCCAGGATGTTACCGTCGAAGCCCAGGATCTGACCCGCATCGTTTCGATCGCCGGCGGCCTGGCAGCCTCTTTCGATTCCAGCAGCGCTGCGGTCGGTGCCGGCGTCGACGTCGGCGTGTTAACGAAAACGACTCGTGCCAGCGTGGGCCGCGGCTCGCAGCTCAAAGCACGTAACGATATTACTGTGCACGCCAACGGCGGCGAGGACATTATTTCCGTGGCCGCCTCGGTGGCCGTCAGCAGCAACGTCGCCGCTTCGCCGTCGGTGTCGGTCTATGTCATTAACAGCACTACCCGGGCCGAGACCGAGAACGGCAGCAGCATTCTGCAACCCGGCACGACGCTGGATGCCGGCGGCAAGGCGGCCGTGCGTGCCGAAGGTAACCTGGATTTCGTTCCGGTCGCCGGTACCTTGGCGATAGGCACCGGTAGCGCCGGCGTCGGCATTTCCAATACCACGGTCGTGCACAACGATACGGTCGAAGCCCGCATCGGCGACCGCGCGACCTTGCGTGCCGGCGGCGGCGCCGAAGTAGTCGCCAACTCTTACGAGGATTTGGTGACGATAGCGGCCGCCGGTTCCGGCGGCAGCAGCGCCGGCATCGCCGGTTCAGTCGCGGTCAACGTATTGACCGAAAACACTTTCGCCCGCATCGGCAACGGCGTCGCGTTCGACGTGACGCCGCCCGGATTGTCTTTGACCACGCCGGATCTGCGGGTGGAAGCGGACGCCAACACCGACATCGTTGCGGTCGGCGGCGCAGCCGGCTACGGCGGTTCGGCCGGCGTCACCGCCGGCGTCGTCGTCAACAAGCTGGCGAAGAACACCGAAGCCTCTATCGGCTCGGCGGCCGCCGGCGACGTGCGCGGCGACATTCAGGTCTTGTCCGACAGCGCCGAGAATCTGGTCGCGGTGGCGGCGTCTATGGGCGTCGGCAGCGGCGCCGGGATCGGCGGCTCGGTCGGCGTGCTGGTTGCCAACGTCACGACCCGGGCCTTTATCGGAGACGATCCGGACGATGCGGTCGCCAGTCTGGGCGCCGGCAATCTGCACGCCCGCGGCAGCATCCAGGTCGCCGCCAACGATATTCTGGACAATATTAATGTGGCCGGCGCGCTCAGCGTCGGCGGTTCGGCCGGTATCGGCGCCGCTGTCGGCGTACCGGTGGTCAGCAAACGGGTCGAAGCCTTCATCGGCGCCGGCGCCAACGTTTCCGGAGACGGCCAGAGCACGCTGACGGTCGATACCGGCGGCTTTGCCATCGGCTATGAAACCGGCTTAGGCGACAAACCCGGCAACGTCGACGTGCAGGGCGGCCGCAAACCGACCCGCAACGACGCTCGCTTCGCCCCGCCCGACCTGGGCAGCATGGTCGACGCCAACCATGACGACAACCCGGACGGCATGCTGGACAGCAACGACGACGGCGTCGACGACCGCGCCGGCGATCCGATGTACAGCGGCTTGCGCGTTGCCGGCCTGGAAAAGCAAAATGGCTTTAGCGGCGTTTCGGTGACGGCGACCAACCGCGACAGCGTCAGTAACTTTGTCATGGTCGGCGGTATATCCGGCGGCGTTTCGGTGGCGGTCGGCGCGGCGGTCAACGTGTTCGATTCGACGGCGCGGGCCTATATCGGCAACGGCGCCGCGGTCAATGCCGACCAAAGCGGCGCGGCGGCCGGCCAACAGGTCAAGGTCGGCGCCGGCAACGATTTCTACCATCTACAAGTGGCCGGGGCTTTGGCGATTGCGCCTTACGCCGGGATTGCGCCGGCAGTCGGCGTCTCGGTCAACAATTTGACCACCGAAGCTTTCATCGGCGCCGGTGCCACGGTCAAAGCGGCCGACGACGTGTTGGTCGATGCGCGGGCAGCCGAAAATTATCTGCTGATCGGCGTCGCGGTCGGCGGCGGTATTGCCGGTATCGGCGGCGCGGTCACCGTGCCGGTGATCAACGACACCACCAACGCCTATATCGGCAACGGCGCCAGCGTCGTCGCCGGCGGCGATGTCGCGGTCACTTCGCGCGACGACACCAAGATTTTGGCCGTGTCCGGGGCCGGCGGCTTCGGTCTGGCCGGAGTCGGCGCGTCGGTCGGCGTGATGTCGATGACCAAATCCACCAACACCTGGATCGGCAACGGCGCCGACGTCCAGGCCAACGCCTTCGGCAGCGGCGTGTCCGGCATCCTGGACGGTAGCGCCAACGGTACCGCCGGTTTCAATACCGGCAGCGCCCGCGGCGTCGTGGTGCAAGCCTTGTCCAACGAAAACGTCACCCATATCGCGATTGCCGCCGGCGGCGGCGTGGTCGGCGTGGCCGGCGGCGTTGCCGTGACGCTGATCGACAGCGATACCCGGGCCTGGATTGACAACAACGCCGTGGTCAACGGCCACAATAACCCGTTAACCACCTCCTCGGCGCAAGGCGTGACGCTGCGGGCTGGCAACCGGGTCGACACCTTCTCGTTTGCCGGCGGCTTGGCCGGCGGTCTGGTCGGTATCGCCGGTGCGGTCGATGTCGGCAGCATCAAAAACGATACGGCCGCCTTTATCCGCAGCGGCGCTCAGGTCAACGCCCGTAATTCCGTTGTGGTCGGTGCCCACCATCTGGACGAAAACGACGGTTTCACCATTTCGGCGGCCGGCGGTTTCGTCGGCGGCGCGGCGGCAGTCTCGGTTTGGTCGCTGGGCACGCCGCTGTCGGCCAATTACCAGAACAGCCAAGGCCAGAACGGCAGCGCCTTCAGCGGCAACGGCGGCAATCCGCAAAACCAGGCGGCCGACCAGGGCGGCGCCCGTACCAGCGACGTCGGCAATACCGTCGGCGGCTTTTCGCAAGGTAACGTCAACGACGGCCGTACCAGCGCCAACGAACGCATGGCCGGCATCGGCAAATCGGCACAAACTACGTTGTCGAACCGCGGACCCAGCGGTACTTCGTTACGCAATTTGATCGCCAGTAACGCTGTGCCGTCCGGCACCCAAGCCTACATCGAAAACGGCGCTATCGTCACTGCCGACGGCAATATCGTCGTCGAAGCCAAAGACGTGACCGATGCCAGCTTTTTGGTCGGCGGCGGTGGCGGCGGCTTCGTCGGCATCGGTGCCGCTATCGGCGTGTTGAATATCGCCAACAACGCCCGCGCCTCGGCCGGCGGCACGCTTCGCGCCGGCGGCCAGATCCGGGTCAACGGCGAGTTGGTCGAAGAGGTGGGCCAGACTTCGTTTGCGTTCGGCGGCGGTTTCGTCGGTCTGGGCGCGTCGGTGTCGGTAATCACCGACAAAAGCACCAACCATGCCTTTATCGCCGACGGAGCGGTGGTAGACAACGCCGCGGCTATCAATATCCTGGCGTCGACCAACCAAAGTTTCGATATCGATACCGACGGCGCCACGTTCGGCGCCGTCGCGGTCGGCGCTTCGTTCAGCAAGGTCGCGGTCGGTAACGATAATGCCACCGACACCTACGCCGGTATCGGCGCCAACGCCCGCATCGGCCAAGGCAGCGGCAGCGTCGGCGCCATCACGGTACAGGCCGCGTCGCGGATACACGTCACCCAGAATACTTTCGCAATGTCGGGCGGCGTGGTCGGCCTGACCTTCAATTTCGCCTTCGCCGATATCGCGCCCGACGTGCGCGCGACGATAGGCGACAGCAGCAAAATCAACAGTACGGCCGGCATCAAAGTGCTGGCCGGCACCGACCACAACGCCAAAGTCGAAGTATTCGGCCTCAGCGTCGGCGGCCTGGCCGGCGGCTTGAGCCTGGCCCGCGCCAATCTGGACGCCATCGTTGCCGCCCGTGCCGGCGGCGAAATTACCGCCGACAGTCTGGCGATAGGCGCCGGCCACAACGTCGATCCGGCTTCGATGCAAGCCATCCATCAGGTGGCGGGCGGCGGCGTGCGCGGCGCTTACGCCACTGCCGAGGCACCGGCAGTCGGTATCGCCACGGCGCAAGCCTCGTTGGCTAATGCGCTGTCCACCGCCGATGTCAGCGCCGCCATCGGCGCCGGCGCGGTGTTCAATATCGCCGGCTCGGCCAGCGTGCGCGCCGACGGCGTCAACCAGGCCAAGGCCAAAGGCCGTTCCATCAGCGTCAGTTTGGTCGGCATGGGCTTGTTGAACGCCACCGCGTCCGCGTCCGGCGACGACAAGGCAACGGTCGGCGGAGGCGCCAAGATCAAAGCCGGCAGCCTGTCGCTGCAGGCCAACGGCATCGACCATGCCGACGCCGACAACGATTCCACCGATATTTCCGGTTTGGGCAATATCGGCTTCAGTATCGCCAGCGCCACGGTCGATCCGTCGGTCGGCGCCCGGGTAGGCGAGGGCGCCAACCTGGATATCAGCGGCAATTTGACGTTGCGCGCGTCGGCAATCACCGACGGCGACGCCACTGCACGCCGCACCGGCCTGTCTTTCGGCGGCGATTTCGGCATGATCAAGGGCAATTCGACCGTGACGCCGGACGTGGCGGCGATGATCGATTCCAGCGCCGCCAATCCGACCGTGGTCAAAGCCGGCGCGGTGGACATTGAAGCCACCCACGGTTCGCCGGTGGCGATGTCGGACGGTACGCTGGCCAGCATCGACACCAATGCCGACCTGCTGACCACCTCGGCGCCGCACGGCCTGAAAACCGGCGACCGCATTACCTATACCACCAACGGCAATCCGGCTATCGGCGGCCTAGTCGCCGACCGCAGCTACGGCGTCATCGTGTTGAACGATACCGTGGTCAAATTGGGCAATCCGTTCGTGGCGGAAAACGTCAACGACGCGTTCGACACGATACGTTTCAGCACCCAGCATGGCCTGCAGACCGGCGATCTGCTCGAGTACGGCCACAAGTTCGGCGACGGCGCCAGCGCCATCGGCGGTTTGTTAAACGGCGTCAAGTATTACGTGCGGGTGATCGACTCGCTGACGGTGAAATTGGGGACTTCATTGGCCCAGGTCACGCAAGGCTTGAAGTCGTTCCAGGTTTCCGCGGTGGACGCAGCCAGTAACGTCATTACCCTGGCCAACCACGGCTTCAGCAACAACCAGGCCGTAACTTATCGCGCGCCGCGCACCGCCAGCTTCAACGGTTATGCGGTAGACGATGCCGCCGAGAAAATCGCCATCGGACCGGCGCCGAACGGCAACGACTTCCAGACCGGCGACCGCGTGACTTACACGGTCAGCGGCGTCGACGGCCGGGCGGCGGTCGCGATCGGCGGCCTCAGCAACGGCGGCAGCTATTACGTTTACCGGGTCGATGCCGAAACGGTGAAATTGTCGACTGCGGCTATCAAAAACGACGGTACCGACGTGTTCGTCAATTTGACCCGCAGCAGCGGCGCCGACCAATCCTTGCACAAGCTGACCCGGTTCGGCGAAAAAGCCATTACCGGCCTGGAAGACGGCCGCACCTATTACGTCAAAACCATAGACGCCAATCAATTCCAATTGGCCGTCTCGGCCGGCGGTGCCGCCATCGACGTCAATACCACCGGCGTTGCCGGCGTGCAATACATCGGGGTCGAGGGCATCGACCTGTCCGGCGGCGGCGTCCAAGGCCAGCATTATCTGGCGGTCGATTTGAGCGGCGGCTTGAGCGGCAACCAACGTCTGGCCGGTGCCGGCGGTTTGATCGCGACGCCGGACCAATACGGCATCAACGGTATTTCCTACGCCAACGGCATAGGCCCGTCCTTCGCATTACTGATTTCCGGCGTCGGCGCCCACGCCGGCGTCGACGTCAAACCGGATGTCGATGCCGGTACCGGCGAAGGCGCGCGCATCACCGCCACCGGCGACGTCAACATCAAGGGTTTGACCTACGGTAATACCGAGAGCTATGCCGGCGCCACCACCGGCGCTTTCCTGGGCAGTCTGGGCTTCTCCGGCGTGCGGATGAATCTGCAGCAAAATACGCTGGCCAACGTCGGCGCCGGCTCGGCAATAGAGGCCGGCGGCAATATTGCGGTCTGGGCCGAAAACCAGCACACGGCGTTCGGTACCTCGTTCGCCGGCGGCGGTGCGGCCGGTGTCTCGGTGACCGGTGCCAAGGCGGTAGTCGAAGCCTTACCAGTGACGCTGGCCAATATCGGCAGCGGCGCCAATCTGCACGCCAAAGGCAATATCGACATCAGCTCGCGGATGGGCGCAAAAGGCGCGGTCAAGGCCGACTCCTATGCTTACGCCGGACTCGGTTCCGGCGGTTCGGCCGAATCGTTCTGGTCCATCGGCGGCGCGGTCAACGATTTCAGCTCGGCGCCGATCAACACCACGGTCAACCTGGATGCCAATGCGAATATCCGGGCCGACGATAATCTGAACCTGTATGCGCTGGTGTCCGACGTCGATATCGCTACCCGCACCGAATCGTCGGCCGCATCGATCTTTTATTCCGATCCCGACGCCGAGTCGCGCACGCTGATCAACTCGATTGCGCTGATTACCGCCAAGGCCGGCGCCCAGGCGATCGGCGTCAACAGTTTCGACGCGGTGGCCCGCCACAACAACGTCGGCATGTACACCCGCGCCTATGCCGAGGGCGGCAGCGCATTCGGCGCGCCCGATGCGGACGCCTGGGGCATCCAGCGCAATCTGTCGCGCATCATCACCGACGCCGGCTCCGCGTTCGGCAGCAAAGACCTCAAGGTCGAGGCCAGCATCTACAGTCCGCGCAACCAGGTCTACCAAGCCGCGCCGGGATTTTCCCTGGCCGTCTGGGACGACCGCGGCGACGTGCATCCGGAATACAGCTTCAACCGCCACATTACCTTCAACGGCGACGTGATCTTGTTGTCGGCGCCGACGCCGGAACTGTTGATAGACGCCAACGGCAATATCGCCGTGGCCGAAGGCGTCGATGCGGTAGACGAGGGCAGCCGTATCGTCGTCAACAATTTGAGTAACAACGGCAACGCCGGCAAAGCCGTGTTCGACGTGGCGCCGATGAATGTCAACGGTAACCCGATCTTCGGCACCATCGACGGCAACCAAGGCACCGTGCGCGTGCGCCACACCTGGGAAACGGTGGAATTGACCAATCTGTCGTCCAAGGACCTGTGGGTCAATGCGATCGATCCGGTCGACCGTACCGGCCGCGCCAAAGTCGCGATCAACGCCGACGACAACCAGTACCGCTTCGACATCGCCCACGAATTCGCGCCGACCGTGATCGACATCGCCAATCTGGGCTTGGGCGGCGCTCCGGCCATCGTATTGAACGGTCTGATCGACAATCCGATCGGCGTTACCCGCGTGGTCAATAGCCGCGGCGACGTGTTGGGCAGCAATACCGGCAAAATTCGCAGCAACAAAACCGAGATCCAGGCCGCAGGCAACATCGGCCAAAATCCGCCGTTAGTGCTCGGTTCGACTTCGTTCGGCCGCCTGGACCTGGAGTTGGTGCAAAGCGCAGGCCGTACCACCGATTTGAATACCCAAAGCGGCGGCTACCAAAGTATGCGCCTGCGCGGCCTGGACCGCGATCCGGCCGGCGGCTTGTTCGAATTGAACCTGGGTACGCTGCAAGCCGGTTCCGACATCGATCTATTGGTATTGCCAACTTTGGAACAACTGGTCGTCGCCAACGCGCCGGCCGGTTATCTGGTCGATGTCTCCGAATACCAGCCGACATACGACCAGGTTTACGGCAACTCCGATCCCGATACCGCGCCGTTCGCCACTACCACCACCGCCTACGTCGACCATTACAAACCGGACGGCAGCGGACCCGACTTCGTCGCGCCGGTCAATATCTTCGGTACCGGCAACACTCCGGTCGATACCCACCTGCGCGTCGGCATGCTGAAAGCCGGCGGTAACATCAATGTCGTCGCCAATTACGGCAGCACCCGCATCGACATTACCGTCAATACCAATTTGACCGGCCTGGGCCGGATCGACGTCTTTACCAACGGTAACGTGATTTTGACCGAGACCGAAGGCAACTTGCGCGCCGGTACCATCACTTCGACTCAGAACGATGTGGTGTTGACCGCCGCCGCAGGCATCGTCGATGCCCAGGGCGATGCCGGCGCCGACGTCCTCGGCAACAACATCACGCTGACCGCGCAGGCCGGCGCCATCGGTTCGTTCCTGAACGATCTGGAATTGGATACCGCCTATTCGGCCGCCGGCGAACTGACCGCCCACGCCACTTCCGATGTTTACATTCAGGAAATGACCGGCAGCCTGGTGGTTAACCAAGCGGTCGCGACGGCCGGCGATTTGCGGTTGACCAGCAAAGACAGCGCCGCCGCCGGCGAAGACATCATCGTCGCGGCCGGCAAGCTGGTCTCGGCGCTGGTCGGTTCGGTCACGCTGCAATCCGGCGACTCGCTATTGTTGAACGGCGGCGTGTTGGCGCTGACCAATCTGTTCTTCAACGTCGACCACCGCAACGCCGACCGCGGCGTCGGCGGCAACGTTAATCTGCGCAACGCCACCTTGGCCGGCAGCGCATTGCGCTTGCGCGGCGACGAAGACGACGATCTGCTCGATGCCGACGGCGTCGCCATCGCCGTCGTGGCCTACGGTTACGGCGGCGCCGACCAAATCTACGGCGGCCTGTTGGCCGACGATTTGTACGGCGGAGAAGGCGCGGATTACATCAGCGGCGGCAACGGCGACGATTTGATCGTGGCCGGCGGCGGTATCGGCGACGTTCTGTTGGGCGGTAGCGGCGACGACTTGATTTACGGCTCTGCCGACGGTGCCGACAGCGACCCCAATTTTGCCGACGCGGTGCGCTTCGGCGACTATATCGACGGTGGCGCCGGTGCCGACCGCATTTATGCACTGGGCGGCGCCGACGACATTCTGGGCGGCGACGGCGCAGACTGGATCGACGCCGGTGCCGGCAACGACCGGGTACAGGGCGGCGCGAGCGCCGATTTGATTTACGGCCACCTCGGCAACGACCTGATATACGGTTTCGCCGTCGTCAGCGACGGCGACGACAACGCGCTCGACCAACTCTACGGCGAGTGGGGCAACGACCAAATCGTCGGCGGCGGTGGCGACGACTATATCGACGGCGGTTACGGTAACGACGTGTTGACCGGCAATGCCGGTAACGACCGCTTGCTGGCCGGTTATGGTTTGAACACGCTGAACGGCGGCGACGGCAACGATTTGTTGTACGGTTCCGACGACGGTGCCGACACTATGAACGGCAACGCCGGCGACGACCGGATTTGGGGCTATGCCGGCAACGACAATATCGACGCCGGCAGCGGCGAAGATATGGTGGACGGCGGCGCCGGCGACGATTTGATCGTCGGCGGTGCCGGCAGCGACGTGCTGCTGGGCGGTGCCGACCACGATACCTTGTACGGCCATAGCCTGAGCGGCGCCGGCGACGACAACGCGGTCGACTGGTTGTACGGCGACTTCGGCACCGGCGGTAACGAAGCCGGCTCCGGCCGCGACCGCTTGTTCGGCCAGGGCGGCAACGACCTGCTGTACGGCGAAGGCAACGACGACTTGATCGAAGGTACTGCCGGATTCAACCAAAACGAGACCTCGGGCGGTGCCGGTAATCTGATCGATTTCGGCAATGCCGGCGACAATGCCGCTTTCGCGGCGCCGGCTGCAACCCCGGCCCCGGCGTTGCACGCAATCGATTACAGCAATAGCCGGGCCGCGGCCAGCTTGCCGGATTACGCCGTGCAGCGCGGCCGCTGGGCCGATCTGGCCGGCGCCGCCGGCGAAGACGGCTTGTCCGGCAGCGGCGGACTGTCCACCGATCCGGCGATTGCGGTAGCGGCGTCCGGCTCGCAATTCATTGCCTGGACCGACACCCGCAGCGGCAACCCGCAAGTCTTGGTGGCGCAATTGGTCGGCGGCGCCTGGGTACAACTGGGCGGCAGCGCCAGCGGCGATGCGCTCGGCGCCGGTGTATCCAAAACCGTCGCCGAAGCGGCGCGGCCCAGCATTGCCATAGACGCCAGCGGCGCGCCCGTCGTGGCCTGGACTGCCGAGCACAACGGCCAGCGCGACATTCGCGTGGCCCGCTGGAATTCCGCCGCCGGCGCCTGGGAAGCCTTGGGCACCTCGCGGGCCGAGGCCGGCATTTCCGCGACCGGTACTGCCGGCGCGGCCAAATTGGTGGTTACCGCTAACGGCCCGGTGGTCGCGTGGCTGGACGGCAGTGCCGGCGCCCAGCGCCTGTATGCCCGCAGCTTCGTCGGCGGGGTCTGGCAGGAAAGCGCGGCCGGTTCGGCCAGCGGCAACGGCATCGCCGGCGGCACGCTCAGCGCCGATCTGCGCGATCTGGTCCTGGCCAGCGACGGTAACCGGGTCGCTGTGGCCTGGAGCGAGATGGTGTCCGGCGTCCGCCAAATTTATCTGCGCGAACTCAGCGGCGGCGCCTGGAACGCGCTGTCCGGTTCGGCCAGCGGCAGTGGCGTCAGCGGCATCGCCGATCCGGACTTGGCCGGCAGCATCAGCCACAACGCGATGCCGAGCTTGAGTTATTTCAACGGCCAGTTGTTCGCCGCTTGGCAAACCCATTCCGACCAAGGCGCCGCCGTCGCGGTGGCGACCTTTGCCAATACCCCGGCCCGCACTCTGGCGCTGGTCGATACCATCGCCGCACCGGAATTGCCGGCCTCGCCGTCGCTCAGCGCCGGCGGCGATGCTTTGCGTTTGTTGTGGGTGCGGCAACCGCTGGAAAATCAACCAACCGATCTGTACGCGATGCGCTACAACGGCAGCCATTTCGTTGCCGAATTGCCCGGCGAAGCCAGCCCCGGCGGTTTCAGCCGCAGCGGCGGTATCGCCACGCAACTGGTTGCCGCCACCGACGCAACCGGCCGGACCAGCGTGGCCTGGCTGGATGCGATCAGCGGCCAGCCGGAAATTCATGCCCGCGGCATGAGCGCGACGGTAAGCCGCACTTTCTACGCCAATAGCGTCACCGGCATTCAGGCGATTCTGGACGGCAACGATTTGGCCGCCGGCGACTTCATCGTCGTCAACGGCACCGTCAACGGCGACGTCACGATTGCAGCCGGCGATGCCGGCGTGGCCATCGTCGGCGCTCCGGGTTCGCGCATCGTCGGTTCGGTGACGGTAGCGGCCGGGGCCAATAATGTCCTGCTGCAAGGTCTGGACATTTCCGGCGCGGTAACGGTGCAAGGCGCCAACGGCTTTACCTTGACCGAATCCAAAGCCGGCGCGGTAACGCTGCAAGGCGGCGCCAACGCCCAGATCACCGCCAACCAATTGAGCGGCAATCTGACGCTGCAGGGCGCGGTCAATGCTGCACTGATCGATTCCAACCGGATCGATGCGGTCACCGGCCTGGATCTGCAAGCCGGTGCCGCGGTCAGCAATTTGACCGTCAGCCGTAACAATTTCCAAGGTACCAACGGCATCGAGTTAAACGCCGCAGCCAGCGGCCGCATCCGCGACAACAGCATCAGCGCCAGCGCGACCGGTCTGAATATCGCCGCTGCGTTCAGCGGCTTGATCGACGGCAACCGGATCGCCAATGCCGGCGTCGGCGTGCGCTACGATGCCGCAGCGGCATTGGCCGGCAACACCATCAGCAACAACACGGTCGGCATTCGGACCACGGTGGCCGGCAACAGTACCGGTTTGGGTTTCGTGGCCGGTTCCGGCGTCAACGACTTGGTCGGCAACGCGACCGGCATTCAGGCCGTGGCCGCCCAATTCCAGCAACAGCACGTGCGCGGCGGCAACGTCGGCGTGACCGGCTCCGGCATTATCGGCGGCACCTCGCTGGATCTGGCCAACCTGATCGAAGGCGCTACTACCGGTATCGCCAATTTCACCGGTATCGTCCAATACAGCCGGATCAGCGGCAACGGCGTCGGTATCGACGTGACCTCGGCCATGAGCGGTTTGAAAATCTGGCACAACCTGATCTACCGCAATACCACCGCGGCATTGCGGATCACCGGTGCCAACGATATCCGGATTTACCAAAACACCTTCTACGCGCCCAGCGGCGACAACATTCGGATTCAGGGCGCCAGCGCCAACGTCGAGATTCAGGGCAACATCCTGTGGGCGGAAGCCGGATACGACATTTACGTCGCCAACGACTCGCAATCCGGCTTCTACAGCGACTACAACAATCTGTACAAAACCGGCAGCGGCAAACTGGTTTATTGGACCAAAGACTTCGCCGACGTATTGGATTGGCAGGCCGACGTGGCCCGCTACGATTTGCATTCGATCGGCGCCACCGTGGTCAATCCGAAATGGGCGGAGCCGCGTTTCGTCGACCGGGCGGCCGACGATTACCGCTTGTACGAGGTGGTGGCCGGCTTGCGCTTCACCAGCCCGGACCTCGACGCCTCCAACGTCCTGCTGGACCAGGCGGTACCGCCGCATTACCTGAATCTGATCAACAACAGCGGCTTCGAAGCAGGTCTGAACGGCTGGACCGTCAACAACGGCGGCGCCGTCAAAACCGGCTCGCCGGCGGCTTACGAAGGTAGCCAGTATTTCAACGCCGGCAATATCGAGCAAGGCTTTGCCGAGCAAAACATCAATTTGCTCAATGCCGGTTTCACGGTGCAACAGATCGATTCCGGCCTGCTGGACTTAGCCTTCGGCGGCCGGGTCCGCGCCGCGGCCGAGGCGCCGCGCGATGCCGGTAGCGTGTCCTTGATTTTCCTCGACGCGGCCGGCAACGAGTTGCGCCGGCAGGATGTCGAGGCGTTGAATACCGCCGACCGCTGGGAACTGGTCGGCGCCAGAGTTACCGCGCCGGTCGGCGCCCGCTTCGCGGTATTGCGTTTCGCCGCCGACCGCAACAGCGGCAGCAGCGACGACGTTTGGTTCGATACCGGCTTTGTCTACCAGGTGGCCGACAGTTACGTCGCCAATCTGGGCGCATACGGCGCCGGCACCCACGAGCCGGCCACGACGACCGCGCCGCGCATCGAATTGCGCTTCCCGGACATGTACACCGATTGGGAGAAAAACGAACCGGTGGCGATCCGTTGGGAAACGCTGAACAATCTGGCGAATTCGCCGGTGCGCATCGATCTGTTGCAAGACACGGCCGATGGTCCGCGGCTCGTGACCAATATCGTCGCGTCGACCCCGGACGACGGCAATTTCATCTGGATTCCGGCCAACAGCGGTATCGACTTCGGTACCAAAGGCTTGCGCATCCAGGTCTCGCTGGTCAATGCGCCGGCGGTGATCGACCGTAGCCAGGAAACCTTCAGCGTACCGGAAGACGGCCAAAATTATTACGTCGACGACCAAAGCAACGTCGGCGATGCCTATACGCCGGGCGCGGTCGGCGACAACCGCAACACCGGCAAGACCGCCGCCACGCCGAAACCGAATCCGGTCAACGTGTTCCGCGCCTACGATCTGAAAGCCGGCGACACGCTGTATATCGACACCGGCGATTACCCGATGATCGATCCGATCGCGGTGTCCGGCACAGTCGACGTCAGTCTGGTCGCGGGTCCGGGCATGGGCCGCGACGAGGGCTTCACCATCACCGGCCCGGCCGACACCAGCCTGATCGCCAAATTGTTCCCGGCCATTCCGGGCGACCGCAGCCGGGCTTTGATCGACTTGAACGACGCCGACTTCGTCAGCGCTAACCATTTGACCTTGCAAAATGCCCAGCGCGGCCTGTACGTCCACGACGGTTCCGACAGCTTCAGCGCCAGTTACCTGACCGCCAGCGGCCACGCCCAGCAGGGTATCTCTATCGCCACCGCCTCGCAGTTCGGCGATCTGGACCATCTGGCCAGCTTCAACAACCAGGCCGGCGGCGTCGTGGTCAGCGGCAACATCCGCTCGCTGACCAATTCCGTGGCTTATGCCAATACCGGCGACGGTTTCAACGTCAGCGGCGCTATCGAAACGGCCAGCGCAAACATCGCCTACAACAATAGCGATTGGGGCTTCGAGTTCAGCCAACCGGGCGCGGCGGCCATCGTCCGTAACCAGTCCTACAATAACCGGGCCGGCATCCACGTCAGCAACAGCAGCGCCGGCATCGCCCGGATCGGCGACGACGATCTGGCGGCCGGCAACGGCAACCTGGTCTACAACAACCGCGACGGCGGCATCTACGCCTACTACGGCGCGCTGGTGGCCGGCAACACCGTTTATGGCCATCTGACCAGCGGCGCCTGGGGCATTTACGGCTACAGCAACGTCACCACTCGTTCCAACGTGGTCTACGGCAATACCCAGGGGATTTACGCCTGGTTCGGCAGCGTCGAAACCAATCGGGTTTACGCTAACAGCGCCGACGGCGTACGCACCGAGAATTCGGATGTGGTCGGCAACGTAATTTATTCGAATGCGGTCGGCTTGCGCGTCGGCCAGAACTACAACACGCCGCGTACCGGCCGTAACAACCTGATTTACGCCAATAGCCAAGCCGGGGCCTTGCTCAGCGGCGACCGTTTTACCTTTATCAATAACACCGTGGTGCAACCTCTGGGCGACGCGCTGCGGGTCAGCGACGCCAGCAACACCGGTGTGTTCAATAACATTATCGGTGCGGACACCGGTTATACCATCAGCGTGGCGTCCAACAGCCAAGTCGGTTTCCAAGCCGATTACAACTTGTTCCTGCCGCGCAGCTCCGGCGTATTCGGCCAATGGCAGGGCATAGACCGGGCTAACCTGACCAGTTGGCGCTCCGCCTCGTTCACCGACGCCAACAGTCTGGTGGCCGATCCGCATTTCGCCGACGCCGATGGTGCCGACAACCAGTTGGGTTATGTCGATGTCACTCAAGACGGCCGCGACGATGATTTCCACGAAAGCAGCGCTTACGGTGGCTTTGCCGGCGGTAGCGGTTTGGCGCCGGTGCGCAGCACCGCGACCAATCAGCCGGTCATGGTTGCCGCCTCGGCTTTTACCGCCACCGTGCAATCGGCTGCCATCGACCGCGGCCGCGCCAGCGACGCCTACGCCAACGAACCGGCGCCGAACGGCGGTTACATCAACATCGGTGCTTACGGCAACACGGCCCAGGCCGGCCGCAGCCCGGCGCAGTACATCACCGTGTTGTCGCCTAACGGCGGCGAACGCATCGGCCAGGACAGTACGGTCGAGATCCGTTGGCGTTCGTTCGGCTTCGGCGGCAACGTCAATATCGAATACCGCGGCGGCAGCGCTGGCGATTTCACCACGCTGGCCAGCGGCGAAGCCAACGACGGCAGCTTTAACTGGGCGGTGAATGCCGGCCTGTTCAACGCCGCCAGCGATTACCAAATCCGGATCAGTTCGGTCGACGTTCCGGCCATAGACGATGCCAGCGACAGTAATTTCTCGGTGATCGCCCCGATCACTTACTACTACGTCAACGACAATTCGCTGACCGGCGACGAATACACCAGCGCGGTCGGTAACGACGCCAACGACGGCTTGTCGCCGGACCAACCGAAGGCGTCGATCCGTGCAATTCTCGATACCTACGATTTGAAACCGGGCGATGTGGTGCTGGTCGATGCCGGCTTATACAGCCTGGGCACCAACATCTTTGTTACCGCCCAAGACAGCGGCGTAACGATTCGCGGTGCGGTGGAACACGAGACGCGTTTGGACCGTGGCAACAAGAACAGCGGCGCTTACGTATTCGAGTTGCAAGGAGCGGACGACGTCAGTCTGGAGCACTTATCGATCACTGGCGGTTACGGCGGCATCCAAGCGGCCAACGGCCAGGACAGCGACCACCTGAGCCTCATCGACAGCCGGGTGTGGAACAACAACTACGCGATCAGCATCGACACCAGCAACGACTTCTTCGTGCTGAGCGGCAGCGTAGTCGAATACAGCAACAACCGCGGTGTCTACGTTAACGGCGCCGATGCCCTGATCGAAGGCAACGAAATCGCCCGCAACAGCGGCTGGGGCATCGACATCAGCGGCTCGCGCGGCCGGGTGCTGAACAACAGCGTCTACGCCAACAGCAGCGGCGGCATCAACGCCAGCGTCAGCAACGGCTGGAACAACCGCATACTGGTGCAAGGCAACCGTTCCTTCGACAACGCCAGCGGCACCAACATCGCCGGCTACTACAACAGCGAAGTGCGCGGCAACGAAGTTTGGGGCAGCGCCTACGGCATCGCCGTCTACTACGGCGCGCAAGCCACAGGCAACCAAGCCTGGGGCAACACCACCGGTCTGTACGGCTACAGCAACGCCATCGTGCAAGACAACCGGGTCTGGGCCAACGGCACCGGCATCACGCTGTACTACGGCAGCACCGCCCAAGGCAACCGGGTTTACGGCAACAGCGGCGCCGGCGTCTACGTCAGCACCTACGACAACCTGGTGACCAACAACGTCATCGAAGCCAACGGCGGCGCCGGCGTGCAACTGGACGGCGCCTACCAATCCGGCAGCCGCACCCGGGTCGAAAACAACACCATCGTCGCGACCGGCAGTGCCTCGGCGATCCAAGTGCAGGGCAGCAGTACCAATATCCGCATCCGCAACAACATCCTCGACGTGCGCGGCAGCGGCTATGCCCTGAACGTCGCCAGCGACAGCCAACAAGGCTACCTGAGCGACTACAACCTGTTCATGCTCGGCGCCAGCGCCAAACTGGCCTACTGGGAAGACCGGCCGTTCGCCAACCGCACCGACTGGTTCTACGAAGTCGGCCAGGACCGCAACAGCCTGAGCGCCGACGCCCGCTTCATCGACATCGACGGCGCCGACGGCGTGGTCGGCTGGGACGGCAGCGTGGTCACGGGCAGCGCGCGCATCGTCGACGACGGCGACCCGACCTTCGCCACGACCGGCAGTTGGACCACCGTGGCCAGCAACGGCAGCACCCAGCCGCGCGGCGGCGACGTCCGCAACAGCGCGGCCGGCGACGGCAGCAGCCAAGCCAGCTGGAGCTTCGACGGCCTGAGCGCCGGCTACTACCGGGTGGCGGCGACCTGGCCCTACCAATGGCAAAGCTCGCCCGGCTTCAGCGGCAACTCCAACTACCGCATCTACGACGGCGACGTCGTGGTCGGCTCCGATGTGGTCAACCAATATGCCAATGCCGCCTCGGCGTCCAACGGCTATAGCGCCGACGGCAGCAACTGGGACGTACTGGGCGTAGTGCGCATCAGCGGCGCCAGCCTGAAAGTCGTGCTGGACAACCTGGCCAACGGCATCGTGCTGGCCGACGCAGTGCGGATTGAACGCCTGAACGGCGACTTCGGCCAGGACGACGACCTGCACCTGCAAAACAGCTCGCCGGCCATCGACCGCGGCGACCCGAACAGCCCCAACCTGAGCGAACCGCGGCCGAACGGCGGCCGGATCGACCTGGGTGCCTACGGCAACACCAGCCAAGCCAACGTCAGCCCGGATCCATTGATCCAGATTCTGAGCCCGAACGGCCTGGAGAAATTCGAAACCGGCGTGCCGGTCACCGTCAACTGGCGCAGCGACGGCCTGTTGCCGTACGACAGCGTGTTCCTGCTCGATACCGGCCAAGACACCGGCACCGGCGTCGACAACTGGCAGGCACAACAAGGCTACCGCAGCGACGGCAACATTGCCGCCGGCACCGCCATCGACCTGAGCGGCGCCGGCGCCAATGCCGCGCCGGAAGCGGTCTACCGCAGCTACGCCTACACCCAAAGCGGCGTGGGCAGCAAACTCGGCTACACCATTGCCGCCCAAGACGGCGGCTACCAACTGGTGCTGCACTTTGCCGAACCGAGCAACGTTGCGGTCGGTAGCCGGCTATTCGACATCGTCGCCAATGGCGTTACCGTTGCCAGCAACGTCGACGTGCGCGCCTTGGCCGGCGGCATCAACAAAGCCCTGGTGCTGAGCTACGACATCAACGTAACGGGCGGGCAAGGCCTCAACGTCGAACTGGTCAACCGCAGTAACAGCAACGCCGCCTTCCTGAACGGCCTGGAACTGCGCCAAGCCAACGCCAACGGCGTCGCCAACCCGGTACTGAGCCTGGAAGCCTCGACCGACAACGGCGCCAGCTGGACCACCGTTGCCACCGGCTTGACCATGGACCGTTACGGCCGCGGCCAAACCAGCTGGACCCCGACCGTCGAAACCGTCGGCAACACGGCCTTGCTGCGGATCAGCGCGACGATCAACCCGATTGGCGGCAGCATCACCGTCAACGACACCAGCGACGAAGGCTTTTTGATCGCCAACGCCGGCAAGGCGTATTACGTCAACGACGGCAGCACGGTTGGCGACGAATACACCACGGCGGTAGGCGACAACGCCAACAGCGGCAAAGACCCGAACCGGCCTATGGCCAGTCTGGCGGCCTTGCTGCGGGCTTACGACCTGGATGCCGGCGACGTGATTTACGTCGACAGCGGCAACTACAGCCTGGCGACCAACATCGTCCTCGGCAGCCAGGACAGTGGCGTAACGATTCGCGGCGCGGTGGAACACGAGACGCGTTTGGACCGTGGCAACAAGAACAGCGGCGCTTACGTATTCGAGTTGCAAGGAGCGGACGACGTCAGTCTGGAGCACTTATCGATCACTGGCGGTTACGGCGGCATCCAAGCGGCCAACGGCCAGGACAGCGACCACCTGAGCCTCATCGACAGCCGGGTGTGGAACAACAACTACGCGATCAGCATCGACACCAGCAACGACTTCTTCGTGTTGAGCGGCAGCGTGGTCGAATACAGCGCCAACCGCGGCGTCTACGTCAACGGCAGCGATGCCTTGATCGAAGGCAACGAAATCGCCCGCAACAGCGGCTGGGGCATCGACATCAGCGGCTCGCGCGGCCGGGTGCTGAACAACAGCGTCTACGCCAACAGCAGCGGCGGCATCAACGCCAGCGTCAACAACGGCTGGAACAACCGCATTCTGGTGCAAGGCAACCGTTCCTTCGACAACGCCAGCGGCACCAACATCGCCGGCTACTACAACAGCGAAGTGCGCGGCAACGAAGTTTGGGGCAGCGCCTACGGCATCGCCGTCTACTACGGCGCGCAAGCCACAGGCAACCAAGCCTGGGGCAACACCACCGGTCTGTACGGCTACAGCAACGCCATCGTGCAAGACAACCGGGTCTGGGCCAACGGCACCGGCATCACGCTGTACTACGGCAGCACCGCCCAAGGCAACCGGGTTTACGGCAACAGCGGCGCCGGCGTCTACGTCAGCACCTACGACAACCTGGTGACCAACAACGTCATCGAAGCCAACGGCGGCGCCGGCGTGCAACTGGACGGCGCCTACCAATCCGGCAGCCGCACCCGGGTCGAAAACAACACCATCGTCGCGACCGGCAGTGCCTCGGCGATCCAAGTGCAGGGCAGCAGTACCAATATCCGCATCCGCAACAACATCCTCGACGTGCGCGGCAGCGGCTATGCCCTGAACGTCGCCAGCGACAGCCAACAAGGCTACCTGAGCGACTACAACCTGTTCATGCTCGGCGCCAGCGCCAAACTGGCCTACTGGGAAGACCGGCCGTTCGCCAACCGCACCGACTGGTTCTACGAAGTCGGCCAGGACCGCAACAGCCTGAGCGCCGACGCCCGCTTCATCGACATCGACGGCGCCGACGGCGTGGTCGGCTGGGACGGCAGCGTGGTCACGGGCAGCGCGCGCATCGTCGACGACGGCGACCCGACCTTCGCCACGACCGGCAGTTGGACCACCGTGGCCAGCAACGGCAGCACCCAGCCGCGCGGCGGCGACGTCCGCAACAGCGCGGCCGGCGACGGCAGCAGCCAAGCCAGCTGGAGCTTCGACGGCCTGAGCGCCGGCTACTACCGGGTGGCGGCGACCTGGCCCTACCAATGGCAAAGCTCGCCCGGCTTCAGCGGCAACTCCAACTACCGCATCTACGACGGCGACGTCGTGGTCGGCTCCGATGTGGTCAACCAATATGCCAATGCCGCCTCGGCGTCCAACGGCTATAGCGCCGACGGCAGCAACTGGGACGTACTGGGCGTAGTGCGCATCAGCGGCGCCAGCCTGAAAGTCGTGCTGGACAACCTGGCCAACGGCATCGTGCTGGCCGACGCAGTGCGGATTGAACGCCTGAACGGCGACTTCGGCCAGGACGACGACCTGCACCTGCAAAACAGCTCGCCGGCCATCGACCGCGGCGACCCGAACAGCCCCAACCTGAGCGAACCGCGGCCGAACGGCGGCCGGATCGACCTGGGTGCCTACGGCAACACCAGCCAAGCCAACGTCAGCCCGGATCCATTGATCCAGATTCTGAGCCCGAACGGCCTGGAGAAATTCGAAACCGGCGTGCCGGTCACCGTCAACTGGCGCAGCGACGGCCTGTTGCCGTACGACAGCGTGTTCCTGCTCGATACCGGCCAAGACACCGGCACCGGCGTCGACAACTGGCAGGCACAACAAGGCTACCGCAGCGACGGCAACAACAACTACTACGGCAACATTGCCGCCGGCACCGCCATCGACCTGAGCGGCGCCGGCGCCAATGCCGCGCCGGAAGCGGTCTACCGCAGCTACGCCTACACCCAAAGCGGCGTGGGCAGCAAACTCGGCTACACCATTGCCGCCCAAGACGGCGGCTACCAACTGGTGCTGCACTTTGCCGAACCGAGCAACGTTGCGGTCGGTAGCCGGCTATTCGACATCGTCGCCAATGGCGTTACCGTTGCCAGCAACGTCGACGTGCGCGCCTTGGCCGGCGGCATCAACAAAGCCCTGGTGCTGAGCTACGACATCAACGTAACGGGCGGGCAAGGCCTCAACGTCGAACTGGTCAACCGCAGCAACAGCAACGCCGCCTTCCTGAACGGCCTGGAACTGCGCCAAGCCAACGCCAACGGCGTCGCCAACCCGGTACTGAGCCTGGAAGCCTCGACCGACAACGGCGCCAGCTGGACCACCGTTGCCACCGGCTTGACCATGGACCGTTACGGCCGCGGCCAAACCAGCTGGACCCCGACCGTCGAAACCGTCGGCAACACGGCCTTGCTGCGGATCAGCGCGACGATCAACCCGATTGGCGGCAGCATCACCGTCAACGACACCAGCGACGAAGGCTTTTTGATCGCCAACGCCGGCAAGGCCTATTACGTCAACGACGGCAGCACCGTAGGCGACGAATACACCACGGCGGTAGGCGACAACGCCAACAGCGGCAAAGACCCGAACCGGCCGATGGCCAGCCTGGCGGCCTTGCTGCGGGCTTACGACCTGGATGCCGGCGACGTGATTTACGTCGACAGCGGCAACTACAGCCTGGCGACCAACATCGTCCTCGGCAGCCAGGATAGCGGCGTAACGATCAAAGGCGCAGTGCAGCCCGGACACGCCAGCGTGCTGGACCGCGGCAACGTCAACACCGGTGCCTACGCCATCGATTTGCAAGGCGCGGACGGCGTCACGCTAGACCATCTGGGTATCACCGGCGCCAATATCGGCGTTTACGCCAGCAATTCCGCCGATTCCGACGGCATCGTGATCACAGACAGCCGGATCTGGGGACACAACCAATACGGTTTGTATATTAACGCCGGCAACGACAACTTCACGCTGTCCGGCTCGCAAGTGTTCGGTACCACCACTTACCACGGCGTGCACGTGCTGGCTTCCGGCGCCCGGATTTTGAATAACGACGTTTACGGCAATGCGCAATTGGGTATCTACAGCGGCTACAACGGCAGCGGCACCGCGGTTCGGATCGAGGGCAACAAGGTCCACGATAACGCCGGCAGCGGCATAGACGCAGATTACAATACCGATATCGTCGGCAATGAGGTTTTCAACCAGTTGAACAACGGCCGTTACGGTATCGTCATTGCTAATAGCGCCCGCGCCAGCGCCAACTTTGTCCACCACAACGATGCCGGCATGAACGTTACCTATAGCGCTGTGGCGGCCGGCAACGAGGTGTACGCCAACACCAAGAGCGGCATCTCGCTGTATTCGGCGACCGCGCGCGGCAACCGGGTCTACAGCAACTCAACCGGTATGGTCGATACTGGCTACGCCACGATCGAGAACAACGTGGTTTACGCTAATACCAATATCGGTATCCAGTTCACCGGTACCCATACCGCGAGCGACGCCAACCAGGTAACCCGCAGCAATACGCTGTACCAGCCGGTCGGCGATGCGATTCTGATCGGCAGCGGCGGCAGTAACGTGCAGTTGCACAACAACATCGTCATGGTCGATGCCGGTTTCGGTATCAATGCCGCGACGGTTGCCAACCTGGTGCAATCCGACTACAACCTGTTCCATCTGACCCAGGCCGGCGCTCGCACCGGTTTGTGGGGCGCGGCGCAACAGGCCAGCCTGGCCGATTGGCGCCTTGCCAGCAGCAAGGATGCGAATAGCAAGGCCGGAAATCCGTTGTTCCTGGACATCGACGGCGCCGACAACGTGCTGGGCGAGAAAGGTTTGGTGGCCGGTAACGGCTTCGACGACAACTTCGGGTTGCGCGCCAATTCAGCGGCAATCGACGCGGCCAATATGTACACCGCGACCGCGACCGACATCGACGGTCTGGCCCGCCGCGACGACCCGAGCGTGGCCAACAGCGGCGATGGCTTACCGTTATACGTCGCCACTGCCCAAGCCGGCAGCAGTTTCGCCAACGTCGGTACCAAGCTCAACCTGCGGCAAAGCGATTACGCGACGACCTACACGATACCGTTCGCCTTCCCGTTCTACGGCAAGACATACACGACGGCCTATATCAACTCGAACGGTTTTATCCAGTTCGGTTCGTCGACCAACGCCTATAACGGCAATAACAGTAATACGCTGGACGGTTTAATCAACAATGTGCGCATCGCGCCGCTGTGGGATAACCTGTCGACCTCGGTCGCCGACACTAGCCGCGACGTCTACGTCGATGCCACGGTTGCCAACCAGTTAACCGTGCGCTGGGCTGCGGTGGTCGAAGGCACCAATAATCCGGTCAATTTCTCGGTAACGTTGTTCAGCGACGGCCGCTTCCGCTTCGATTACGGTCCGAGCGCGAGCGGTTTGACGCCGACGGTCGGCGTCTCTGCGGGCAACGGCCAAACCTACGTGCTGGCGCCCTACGACGGCGTCAGCGATTTGTCGGCGGCGGCCTCGCTGGAGTGGGCGGCTACGCCGGGATTGAATTATTACGATATCGGTGCTTACGAGTTTCTCGGCAATTCCAACGATACCATCGCTCCGCAAGTGGTTTCGATCAGCCAATTGCCGGCCGACGGCGGCACCACCTCGGCCGCATTCAGCAGTTTGCAGATCGATTTCAGCGAAGCGCTGGACCGGATCAGCGCCCGCAGTCCGGCCAACTACGAATTGTTGGCGGCCGGTGCCGACAACAACTTCGGCACGCCGGACGATACACGGATTGCGGTCAAACCCGGCTATTCGTTCCCGGAAACCAATTTGACGCTGCAATTGACCGACGGCGTATTGGCGGAAGGTAAGTACCGGCTGCGCCTGTCCGGCACCTTGGGCATCTTCGACACGGCCGGCAATTTGCTGGACGGCAATGCCGACGGCGTCGCCGGCGGCGATTATCTGCGCGAGTTCACGATAGACCGCTCCGGCAACCAACCGCCGACTGCAACCGATGCGGTCGCCAGCGTCAACGAAAATAGCAGCGTATTGATCACGCTGGCCGGTACCGATCCGAATGGCGATCCGTTGTCCTTCAGTTTGGTCGGCTCGCCGTTGTACGGCGCGTTGTCGGATTTCGACCCCGCCACGCGCACGGTACGTTATACGCCGAATGCCAATTTCAACGGCACCGACAGTTTCAAATTCCGCGTCGACGACGGTAGCCTGGGCACCGACGACGGCAATGTCATCGTCAATGTGCTGCCGGTCAACAGCGCTCCGGTCGCGTTGGGCGCCAGCGCCGCAACCGACGAGGATACGGCAGTGCAAATCCTGCTGCCGGCAGCCGATCTGGAAACGGCACAGCCGCAACTGAATTACGCGCTGGGCAGCGCGCCGGCCCACGGCAGCCTGATCCAAGGCAGTAACGGTTTGTGGACGTATACCCCCGATGCCGATTTCCAAGGTACCGACAGCTTCACCTACAGCGTGACCGACCGCGGCGATCCCGACGGTTCGCCGGGCAATTCGCTGACTTCGGCGCCGGCCACCGTGACGATTACCGTGCGGCCGGTCAACGACGCGCCGCGGATACCGGCCATCGCCGCGCAAAACGTGGCCGAAGGCGACACGCTGACCTTTAATATCGCTGCCAACGATCCGGACAATGCCAGCCTGACTTATAGTCTGGTGGGCACGCCGCCGGCGGGAGCCAATATCGATTCGGCTACCGGCTTATTTAGCTGGACGCCGACCGATGGCAACAGCGTGCAGACCTTCATGGTACGGGTCAGCGACGGTGTGCTGGCGACCGAGGCCAACTTCGACGTCAACGTCGGCAACGTCGCGCCGAGCTTAACCTTGACCGGCGCGGCCAACGTGGATTTGGGGCAATCTTACGCAGTGACTTTCTCGGCGACCGACCCCGGTACCGATACCGTCTCCGCTTGGCTGGTCAATTGGGGCGACGGTTCGACGACCGCATTGGCCGGTAACGTCTCAGGCGCCAGCCATACCTACTCGCAGGGTGGACAAATGGCGGTTACCGTCACGGCCACCGACGAAGACGGCAGCTACGTTTCGTCGCCGTTGGCCGTCAAAGTTATCGTGCCGAACCGGGCGCCGGTGGTGCCGGCCGGCCAAACCGCCAGCACCAATGAAGACCAGTCCGTGACCTTTACGTTGGCCTACGGCGATCCCGACGGCGATGCGTTGACGGTGGATTTCGCCAGTTTGCCGCAACACGGCAGCCTGAGCGGCTTCAACCCGGCAACTCGCCAGTTGACTTATACGCCGGACCAAAACTTTAACGGTAGCGACAGCTTCCGGATCACGGTCAGCGACGGCAAGGGCGGTACTACCAGCGCCGATATCGACCTCAATGTGGTGCCGGTAAACGACAACCCGGTCGCCGGCAACGATAGCTACAGCGTGCGCGGCGGCCAAACCTTGAACATCGCCGCGCCTGGAATGCTCGCCAACGACAGCGACGCCGACGGCGACGCGTTGCAGGTGCAGTCGATCGATATCACCGGCACTCAAGGTGTGGTTACTGCATTCGCCGACGGCCATTTCAGCTTCACGCCGACAGCCGGTTTCAGCGGCGATACCAGCTTCAAGTACACGCTGATCGACGGCTTCGGCGGCAGCGCCCAAGGCACGGTGACGATCAGCGTCACCAATACCGCACCGGTAGCCGGTAATGACAGCTACAGCATGCGTCCGGGCCAAACCCTGAATATCGCCGCGCCTGGAATGCTCGCCAACGACAGCGATGCAGACGGCGACGCGTTGCAGGTGCAGTCGATCGATATCACCGGCACTCAAGGTGTGGTTACTGCATTCGCCGACGGCCATTTCAGCTTCACGCCGACAGCCGGTTTCAGCGGCGATACCAGCTTCAAGTACACGCTGATCGACGGCTTCGGCGGCAGTGCCCAAGGCACGGTGACGATCAACGTCACCAATACCGCACCGGTAGCCGGTAATGACAGCTACAGCATGCGTCCGGGCCAAACCTTGAATATTGCGGCGCCTGGAATGCTCGCCAACGACAGCGATGCCGACGGCGACGCGTTGCAGGTGCAGTCGATTGATATTACCGGCACTCAAGGCGTCGTCACCGCGTTCGCCGACGGCCATTTCAGCTTTACGCCGACAGCCGGTTTCAGCGGCGATACCAGCTTCAAGTACACGCTGATCGATGGCTTCGGCGGCAGTGCCCAAGGCACGGTGACGATCAACGTCACCAATACCGCACCGGTAGCCGGTAATGACAGCTACAGCATGCGTCCGGGCCAAACCTTGAATATTGCGGCGCCTGGAATGCTCGCCAACGACAGCGACGCCGATGGCGACGCGTTGCAGGTGCAGTCGATCGATATCACCGGCACTCAAGGTGTGGTCACGGCATTCGCCGACGGCCATTTCAGCTTCACGCCGACAGCCGGTTTCAGCGGCGATACCAGCTTCAAGTACACGCTGATCGACGGCTTCGGCGGCAGCACCCTGGGTATTGTCACGGTCAGCGTGACCAATACCGCGCCGGTTACAGGTAATGACAGTTACAGCGTGCAAGCGGGCCAGACCTTGAACATCGCGGCGCCGGGCCTGTTGGCGAACGACAGCGATGCCGACGGCGATGCGTTGCAGGTGCAGTCGATCGATATCACCGGCACTCAAGGCGTCGTCACTGCCTTCCCGGACGGCCATTTCAGTTTTACGTCGAATAACGGCTTTACCGGCCAAACCAGCTTTAGCTATACCGTCCGCGATGGCTTCGGCGGCAGTGCTCAAGGCACGGTCACGATTGATGTCACCGCGGCAGCGAGCCTGAAGGTAGTGTCTTTCGTCCAAACCGATTCCGGATTCGCGGTGCGTTTCAACCGAGCGCTCGACGTAAGCGTGTTGAATCTTTACACCGGCGAACCGAGCAATATGGGCGCGGCCGATTTGGTATTGACCGGTCCGGACGGCAAGCCGGTTGCGGGTAGTTTGCTGCTCGACAGCGACCATGCCGGTTTCAGTTTCCTGCGTACCGGCGGGGTGTTGGCGGCAGGCAACTACAACCTGACATTAGCTTCGCGTATCGACGGTTTCAAAGGCTTCGACGGTCTGCTGCTGGATGGCAACGCCGACGGCACGGCCGGGGACAATTACCTGAAGCTGTTCACGGTGGTAAACGCCAACACGGCGGTATTGTCGGTCGGCGAAATTGCGCGCGGCCCCGGCCAAAGCCTGGCGAATCCGGCCACCAATTTTAATTTCCCAATCACGCTGGAAAATGCCGCCGGCGCCACGAGCCTGGCGTTTACGTTGAACTACAATCCGGCTTTGCTGACTGTGAACGGTTTTTCCGGCGGCAATTTGCCGGCTGGCAGTCAGGTCGTGACCGATACCACGGTAGCCGGCCAACTGAGGGTAACGATAAACGCGGCCGTGGCATTGCCGGCCGGCAAGCTGATATTGGGTAATCTGGAGGCGACAGTACCGACGGCGGCGGTTTACGGCGCCAAGGATATGCTACGTTTGAGCGACGTATCGCTCGACGGTGGCGCCCGGCAGTTGAAAACCGACGACGGTCTGCATGTGGTGGCCTTCATCGGCGATGTCACTGGCGACGCCAATTACACCACGCTGGATTTCCAACGCATGAATCGGGTTCTGCTCCGACAAGACAGCGGTTTCGGTGCCTGGCCGCTGGTCGATCCGCTGATCGTCGGCGACGTCAATCCGAACGGCAAATTGCAATCGGCGGATGCGCTGAAACTGGCCTACCAAATCGGCGGTACGCCGCAGAAGGACATTCCGCCGATACCGGCCGGCCTACCGCCGCTGGTATTCGCCGGCGCGGACCCTAAAGTCAGTTTGGGCTCGGTCTCGGCAATTGCCGGCAGCCGGGTGTCGGTACCGGTCACTATCGATACCACGGCCGGTTTGGAGTCGATACAAATGACCGTACGTTACGATGCGCAGAAATTGAGCTTGGTCGAGGTGCAAAAAACCGCATTGACCGCCGGCTTCGTTTACACCGTGGTGCAGAATAATCCGGGCGAACTGCGCATCGATGCCAGCGCGCTAAAACCCTTGGCCGATGGCAATGGTGTCTTGTTCGAGCTGAATTTCGCCGTTGCCGCCAGTGCGCGAGGCTCTGCGGCCTTGGATTTCGTCTCGGTCAGGCTGAACGATACCTGGCTGACGGTCGATCCGTTGCCGGTAGCCGGCGCCGACCCGACCGACGGACTGATCGAAATTGCCGCACCGGCACCGGCTCGGCAACCGACACTGGCGTTGCGGCAGGGTGCCAGAAGTTTCGACCTCGGTAAATCCGGCCAACATCCGTGGCTGAGCGAATGGTTGAATCCGTCGGAAAAAGACACGGCCAAAGCCAACGATTGGAGTATTTCGGCCAAACGTCCAATTAAATCGAAATTGCACTAATAGCATAATTGGCTCGAGTCCCGTTGCGCGCTGCCGGTCGAACCCGCCGGCGCGGTTCGGACTCGGCGTCGGCTATTTTTACACTGCACCGCCGCTAGGGCAGGGCGGCTAGCCGTTTTGTGGTATAAGTCGTTAATGTTTTGGCGGTGATATTAGTTGGCGCATTTTATGCTGAGCAATGGTGCCAAGCGGCTACCGACGGGCCATACCAGTTTTTCAAAAGAATCGATCAAACGGAGTTTTTATGCTTAACAGACATGCCAAATTCAGTTCCTTGTTATTTCCGCTGTTAGCTGCCGCGGCCTTGGTATTGGCCGCACCGGCGGCACGGGCCGCGATCAGCATCACCCCACACGATGTGGCGGGCGCTCCCGGCAGCAATGTCGACGTTACCTTCGACTTCGATTTCGGCGCTAACACTTTAATTTCCTCTTTCGATTTGGGTCTGGTGTTCGATCCTGCGTTATTGACCTTGCTGGACGGCGATTTTTACCAGAATGGCGCGCCGGTTGATGCACTGAACGGGCTTGATGCTGCCGGCACTTTGATACCGAATTTCGACCTGGGTAACGGCTCCATCGGCGTAGCCTGGTATGCATTGGATTCCAACTTTCAACCGTTACCGCCGCTGGCTTTGTCGGGAACCTACTCGCTGCTGTTGAGCTTCCAACTGAACAACAATTTTCCGATCGGTCAAGATACCTCGGTGGCGCTAACGTTGGACGCAAGCGATGAAAACTTGGATCCGATCGACACCATATCCAAAATTGCCAATGTTGCGGCAGTACCGCTACCGCCATCTTTGCTGATGATGCTGTCCGGCTTAGGCATGTTGGCCGTTTCCCGAGTCCGCCGTTCAGTTTAACCGGACATGAGTGGCTCCGCCCAGCGCGGATCCGCTGCCGTAGTCGGAACGGTCAGTCCCGAATCCCGCGCGGATTCGGGATTTTCCAGCGCCGGTGCCGCACAGGGCGCGGCCGATGACTTTTGGTCGCAGTTGGTCCATGCCCAAACCTCAGAACAATTATGCCGTGCCTGGTTAGGCATTCTGTGCCAATGGATACCTAGGGCGCAGTCCGGTATTTTGCTGTTGCATGACGAAGGCGACAATTATGCGCCGGCCGCGGTCTGGCCCGATCCGCAGCGCGATATGTCGTTTCTGGCCGAAATCGCCCAAGACGCATTGGTCGAACAGCGCGGCATCGTTCGCAACGATACCGCCGGCTTGATCCAATGTGCCTATCCCCTGCTATCCGCCGAAGAAACCTATGGCGTCGTCGTGTTGCACGTAGCCGGCGGCGGCGATGCGGCGATGCGCGACGCGTTACGCTTGCTGCACTGGGGCGCGGGATGGTTGGTGGGTTTGTTCGACCGCCGCCATCTGTTGGATCGAGACTTGCGGCTGACGCAATCCGCGTTATTGCAGGATTTACTACTAGGCGTATTGGCTGAACCGGATCCGGATGACGCTGCACGCTGGATCGTCAACCGTCTGGCCGCTGCGGTGCCGTGCCGGCTTGCTGTCATCGGCCATTGCGACGCGTCCGGCCAGCACATCGAATTGGCTAGCGTGTCGGCCAGCGCCAGTTTCGAGCCGCGTTCCAACCTGATGGCCGCCGCGCGCGAAGCGATGCGGGAAGCCTTGTTGTCCGGCCAGGCCTTGGCCCATCCTGCCGCCGAAACCGGCGATAGCGCTACAATCTCTTTTAATGGCGTCGCCGATTATTGCCGGGAAGCCGAAGCGCCGGCCGCGGTAGTACTGCCGCTCAGCCAGCGCGGGCGCATGGTCGGGGCCTTGCTGCTGGACTTGGCTGCCCAACCCGCCCCGGCCGAGCTCGAATTTTTCCGGACGCTGGCATTGGCGTTGGCGCCGGCGCTGGATTTACACGCGCTCGCCGCCCGCGGTTTGGCGGCTCACGGCCGCGACAGCCTGAAGCGGATGCTGGCCGACTGGCTGGGTCCTAGTCATCCGGGTTTGAAATTTGCCGGCACCTTGGCCGTGATCGGTTTGTTGCTGGCGGCGACGGTACCGGTCGATTTTCGGGTGCGGGCGCCGGCGACAGTGGAAGGCAAGGTGCAACGCGTGGTCGCCGCGCCGTTTGCCGGATTTATCCAGGAAGCCTATTTGCGGGCCGGAGATGCGGTCAAGCAGGGCGACATCTTGGCGCGGCTGGACGAGCGCGAATTGCGGTTGGAAGAATCGCAATGGGTGGCCCAGGCGGAACTGGCCGAACGTAAACTGCGCGAAGCGATGGCGAAAGGCATCGCCGTGACAGTCAGGCTGGCGCAAGCCGAGCTCGACGAAGCCCAGGCGGAATTGGCTTTTGTGCGCAGCAAGTTGGCGCGGGCCACCGTCGTCGCGCCGTTCGACGGCGTCATCGTCAAAGGCGATCTGTCGCAACAGCAGGGCGCACCGGTCGAACAAGGTAAAGTCTTGTTCGAGGTGGCGCCGATGTCGGCCTGGCGGGTGGTGTTGAAAGTGGACGAGCGCGACATCGTGCATGTCCGCGAAGGCGAGCAGGGCGAATTGGTGTTGACCGGCTTACCCGGCGAGCGTTTCGCGCTGAGGGTCAACAAGGTTGCGCCGGTGGCGTTGGCGGAAGACGGCCGTAACAGTTTCCGGGTCGAAGCGGCCGTGCTGGGCGAGAACCGAGGCGTGCAGCCGGGCATGGAAGGCGTCGGTAAACTGGCAGCGGGCGAGCGGACCTTGCTCTGGATTGCGCTGCACCGGGTGTTCGATTGGGCGCGGTATACGCTATGGACACTGGGCTGGTAACTGCCGATTCGACGCTGGGCAGCCAGCTGGTCAACAGCCATTGGTACCGGGTCGGCGGCTTGGCGCCGCGCTTGCGCGACACCTTGCGCATCCATCCCCAATACTGGCGCCGGCAATTGTGGTACGTGGTCGAAGACCGCATCAATGCCCGCTACCACCGTTTCGACCGCCAGGCATACCGCATCATCCGCTTACTGGACGGCCGCACCACGCTGCAACAACTGTGGCTGAGACTGGCAGCCGAAGCCGGCGAGCATTTGCCCAGCCAGGAAGAGATACTGAGTTTGCTCGGCCAATTGCACAGCCTGGATTTATTGGCTAGCGACACCTTGCCGGATTTGGGCGAATTGGCCGGCCGTGGCCGCAGCCAGACATGGCGCAAGCGGGCGGCGAGCTATTTCAACCCGTTGGCGATCAGAATCCCGCTGTTCGACCCCGACCGTTTTCTGGAGCGCGCCGCCAAGCGGCTGGCGCCGTTGCTGAACTGGCGCGGCGCGGCGCTCTGGCTGGCCTGTGTGCTACCGGCCCTGGTATTGGCCGCGTCGCATTGGCGAGAGCTGACCAACAATTTCGGCGAAAGGGTTATGGCCCTGGATAACCTGCTGATGCTGGCGGTACTGTTCCCGTTGGTCAAAATTTTGCACGAACTCGGCCATGGCTTGGCCTGCAAGCGCGGCGGCGGCGAGGTTCACGATTTGGGCATCATGCTGTTGCTGTTTTTGCCGGTGCCATATCTGGAAGCCTCCAGTTCCTGGACCTTTCCCGACAAACGCGCCCGGATACTGGTCGGTGCCGCCGGCATGCTGGTCGAAGTCTGGCTGGCGGCGCTGGCGTTCTACCTGTGGCTATGGCTGCAGCCGGGTATGGCCAAAGCCCTGGCATACGACGTCACGGTGCTGGCCAGCGTTACTACCGTGTTGTTCAACGCCAACCCTCTATTGCGTTACGACGGCTATTACATCGCCAGCGACGCGCTGGAAATTCCCAATCTGGCGCAACGCGCCGGCCGTTGGTGGGGCTATCTGTTAGAACGCCGTTTGCTCGGCCGGCGTTACGCCGATTCGCCGGTGCAAGCGCCGGGAGAAGCGCTCTGGTTCACGTTGTATTCGCCGTTGTCGTTTCTGTACCGGACCTTCGTCATGTTCTCCATCGCCGTGTTCGTCGCCGGGCAATATTTTGCCGTCGGCGTATTGATCGCCGTGTGGAGTATCGCGGCCAGCATTGCGCTGCCGTTATGGCGGGCGCTTACCTGGCTGGCGCGAAATTTCGCCGGCGGCGGCATCGACAGCCGGCCGCGGCGGGTGATCTTGGCGCTGGCCGCCGGGCTGGGTTTGTTCTTGTTCGCGCTGCCGTTACCGCACCATACCCAAGTCGATGGCGTACTATGGTTGCCGGACAGTGCCGTGGTCAGGGCGGGCCAAACCGGATTTGCCGAACGGGTTTCGGCGGCCAGCGACAGCGAGTTGCAGCCGGGCGAAACCGTCCTGGAATTGGCCGATCCCGGTCTGGCGGCCGAATTGGCGGCACAAACCGCCCGCACCGAGGCCGCGCAAGTGCGTTACGATGCCGCCCGGTTGGAAGACCCGGCCGCCGGCGAACGGTATGCAGCGGAATTGCGCCGCGAACAAAAAGCCCTGGCCCATTTGGCCGAGCGAAATGCGCGGCTGACCGTAAAAAGCGCGAGCGGCGGCCGGCTCTGGCTCAGCCAAAGCGAGGACATGCCCGGCCGCCACTTTCGCCAGGGCGACGTGCTCGGTTACGTAATTCCGCCGGCACCGCCGCGGGTCCGCATCATCGTCGACCAGTCGGACGAAGCACTGATCCGCGAGCACACCCGTTCGGTGCGGGTTAAGCTGCCGTTTGCGGCGGCCAGTTTGTGGCCGGCGACGATACTGCGCAGCGTGCCGGCCGCTTCCAACGAACTACCCAGCGCCGCGTTGGGGCGTTCCGGCGGCGGCGAAATCGCCACCGATCCGCGCGACGACAGCGGCCGGCGTGCGTTGACCAGCCATTTCGAATACGAGCTGGGATTGCCCGACGATTTTCCTTACCGCTTGATCGGCAGCCGGGTCAGCGTCCGTTTCGAGCATCCGTTGGAGCCGGTGGGCAAGCGCATTTGGCGCGGCTTACGCCGTCTGTTTCTGGCGCATTTCCACTCCTGACCGGCCGGCCCGCGGAGCGCTACTATGAACGACGCCAGGATTTCGAATGTTGGGCAATGGCCGCCTGCCCAGGTTCGTTTGGCGGCGCGTATTTTTCCGGAACGGGCCGATACCGCCGATTCCGGCTTGGACCGCTGGGTGACGGGATGGTGGCAAGGCAAACTGCGCACCTGGTACCCGCGCCAACGCGAACGCATCCGCTTCCGCGACGCGGTGGAAGCCGAAGCCGCAGGCCTGGGGCTGGAACGGTGGGACGACGCCAGGCTACAACGCGAAAGCCGGCAGGCGGCCAGAAACGCCTTCGTCGGTAAAGATTTCGCCAGCGGAGCGCTGGCCTTGGCGCTGGTGCGCGAAGCGGCCCGGCGCCGGTTGGGGCTGCTGGCGCATCCGCCGCAATTGCTGGCGGCCTGGAAGTTGTTGTGCGGGCACTTAATCGAGTTCGATACCGGCGAAGGTAAAACTCTGACCGCCGCGCTGGCGGCCTGTCTGGCGGCGCTGGCCGGCGTACCGGCGCACGTGGTGACGGTCAACGATTATCTGGCGCAACGCGACGCCGAGAAAATGCTGCCGCTGTTTGCCTTTTTTGGCTTGAGCGTCGGCGTGGTCCACGGCGGCGTGGCCCAAAATGACCGGGCACATCAATATGCCCAGGATTTGACCTACTGCACCAATAAGGATTTGGTGTTCGATTACCTGCGCGACCGGGTCAACGCCGGCGGCATCAACAGCCCGGCGCAACTGGCGGTTCGGCGTTTGCACCAGCCGCAGCGCGGCGAGGAGCGGCTGCGGCTGCGCGGCTTGCATTTTGCGATTGTCGATGAGGCCGACAGCATATTGATCGACGAAGCGCGCACGCCGTTGATATTGTCGGCACTGAGCGATCGCGGCGCCGACCGGGATGTGTTTGCACAGGTATTGAATGTTGCCGAACGATTGCAGCAAGATTTGCACTTCCGGTTGGTCGGCGCGCAGCGGATACCGGAATTGAGCAAGGAAGGCCGCCTGTACTTGGCGCAATTGGCCGAAGACTACCTGGCCGAGCCAGGATCGCGGCGTAAAGTCCTTGACGAATTCTGGCAGCTGGATTGGGTCCGCGAGCATTACGTGCTGCAGGCGTTGCGGGCGATCTACGTCTACCGCCGCGACCAACATTACGTCGTGCTGGATGGCAAGATCGTGATCGTCGACGAGTTCACCGGGCGTCTGTTGCCGGACCGCAGTTGGGAGCAAGGTCTGCACCAACTGGTCGAGGTTAAGGAGGGCTGTGCCGCCACCGGCCAAAACCGGACGCTGGCGCGGCTGACCTACCAAGTGTTTTTCGGCCGTTACCTGCGTTTGGCCGGCATGAGCGGAACCTTGCGCGAAGTCGCGGCGGAGATGGCGGCGGTGTACCGAGTGCCGACTTTGCGGGTCGAGCCGAACCGGCCCTGCCAGCGCATCGAACGGTCGAGCCTATTGCTGCGCGACGCCGAGGCCAAACACGCGGCGATTGTCGAAGAAGTCCGGCAGATTTTGACGCAGGGCAGGGCGGTATTGATCGGTACGCGCTCGGTGATGGCCTCGCTGGCGATTTCCCGCGCCTTGGCCGGCGCCGGCATAGTCCATAAGGTCCTGAATGCATTGCAAGACGAGGACGAAGCCAGTTTGGTGGCCCAGGCCGGCCAACCCGGCGCGGTTACCGTAGCCACCAACATGGCCGGCCGCGGTACCGACATCCCATTGGCCCCGGCGGTAGCCGAACGCGGCGGTTTACACGTCGTGCTGAGCGAATGGCACGAGTCGGCGCGGATCGACCGGCAATTGTTCGGCCGCTGCGCCCGCCAAGGCGATCCGGGCAGTTGCCGCGCCATCGTCGCGTTGGACGACGAACTGCTGCAGCATTACGCTTCGGCGCTGGCCAACTGGACCGCACTGCAATGGCCGGGATCGCCGCCGGCGTCGGCGGTCAAGCTGCTCAGGCGGACGATGCAGCGCAAGGCCGAGGCGGCCAATGCCGCGCAACGGCGGGCGACGATGCGGCAGGACCGGCAGATGCGCCGGCAATTGGCGTTTTCCGGCGCCACGGAATGACCAAAACCAACGAGGTTAACCAGAGAATGAAGCAAGCTACAGCGATGTCGGGCGGACGTTACCGATGGGTTTCCGGATTACTGTTGGCTGCCTGGATACCGGCGTTCGCGGCCGAGGCTCCAGGGCAAGCCACCTTCGATTGCCTGATCGAGCCGTCGCAGTTGCTCGAAATCCGCAGCCCGGTCACCGGCTTGATCGACCAAGTCCACGCCGGTCGCGGCGATACGGTCAAGCGCAATACGCCGTTGGTCAGCCTGGAGTCCAGCGTCGAGCGTGCCGCGGCCGAACTGGCCGGGGTCCGGGCGGCGATGAACGGCCCATTGGCCGTCGCCGAAAGCCGTCTGGCCCATGCCATTCAAAGCTTGAACCGGCGAAACGCGCTGGCGCAGAAGAATTACAGCTCGGCGCAGGAACGCGACGACGCCGAGGCGGAAAAAAATGTCGCCCAGGCGGAGTTGCTGTCCGCCCGCGAGAGCAAGCAGGTGGCCAAGCTCGAACTGGCCTACGCCAACGCCCAATTGGGGCTGCGGGTAATCCATAGTCCGATCGACGGTATCGTCACCGAACAATTGATGTACCCCGGGGAAGTGGTCGAAGTCGGCGGTACCACGACTACAATTTTGAAATTGGCCCAGATCGATCCGTTACGGGTGAAAATGATATTGCCTTTGGCCTATTACACCCGGGTCAAACCGGGGATGCGCGCCGATATCGTCCCGGAAGCGCCGCTGGAGGGCCGCTATAATGTGGCGATCAATCTGGTGGACCAAGTCATCGACGCCGCCAGCGGCACGTTTCAGGTCCGCGCCGATTTGTCCAATCCGTCCGGCAACCTGCCCGGCGGGGTCAAATGCAAGGCGACGCTGGCGTTGTAATCGATATCCGCAGCAATTCCGGCGGCGGGTCCGGCTAAAATCACACGCAGTAAAATTACTTAACCAGGAGAATGAGCAATGGCAACGCAATTACTGATTTACGAAAAAGTCGTACCGGTTTCCAAGGACCGCCACACTGGCTGGTCGGTCAAGGCCGGCAACGATTATTCTTTTGCCAAACACGTCAATTCGGTGCCGATTTTGGCCGTCGAGTTCGCCAGTGCGGCCGACGAATACACCATCGTTTTTGCCGGTAACGAAGAGGGCACGATGCCTATCGTGCTGCTGGGGATCAAGGAACGGGAAAACCTGTTCGTCAACGAAGCCAACCACTGGGACGCCAAATACGTGCCGGCCTTTCTCCGCCGTTATCCGTTCGTGTTCTCGGAAAGCGAAGACCGCTCGACGTTTACCTTGTGCATCGACGAGGATTTCGTCGGCTGCAACCAAGAAAATAAAGGCGAGCGCCTGTTCGATGCCGAAGGCGAAAGAACCCAATATCTGGACAACATGCTGCGTTTCGTCAACGAATACCAGGGCCAAAATCTGAGAACCCAGGCATTTTGCCAGAAACTGCGCGAACTGGATTTGCTGGAGCCGATGCAGGCCGAGTTTACTTTGACTTCCGGCCAACGTTCGCGCCTGGCCGGATTCTTCGCGGTAAACCGCGAACGCCTGAAACGCCTGGCCGACGAGCAAGTGATCGATTTGTTCAAACTCGACGAATTGGAATTAATTTATCTGCACCTGCAATCGATGCGCAACTTTACCGGCATGTTGGAACGCAGTGCGGCGCACAATCCGGTGCCGGCCGCCGACGGCGACAAACCGGCCGAGGAAGCGGCTACCGGCCATGCGCCGGACGAAAAATTGCATTGATAGCAGTTGTAACTCGGTAACGGATCGCAGCAATTCGCAGGTTTTCTGACCGACGAAGCATTGAGGGAACTACCGAGGTATGACGTTGCTGCCCCGGCTGGTCAATGACCGGGAACGGTCAACGACTTGCCGTTGTCGGCGGCGCCGAGTTTCAGCAAGAACGGCACCGCCGCCTCGACCCAGCTTTCCGCTGTCGGGTAATGCGCGGCAGCGGCACCGAAACAGGTCTGCGACATATCGGTGTCGATAATCCCCGGATTCAGCGCGACGGCCGCCATGGTTGCGGGCAGTTCGGCGGCCAAGGCCTTGGTCAGCCCTTCTATGGCCCATTTGCTGGCGCAGTAGGGCGCTACGCCGGCCGCCACGCTCCTCCCCCATCCGGAACTAAAGTTGACGCAAACGCCGCGCTGCCGTTCCAGCATCGCCGGCAGGAATTGGCGGATAACGTTGGCGACGCCCTTGATGTTGATATCGACCAGCGCATCGAAATCGGCGGCCGGGATTTGCCATAACGGCTGCACCGGGTTGATGACCGCCGCGTTGTTCAGCAACAGGTCCGGAGCGCCGAACTCGGCGATGGCCGCTCGCGCCCACGCCGCCACCGCTGCGTCTTCAGCGACGTCGACCGTATCGAACCGGTGGTTGCCGCGGCATGCGGCAGCCAACTCGGCAATAGCGCCGGCGGAACGGCCGCAGCCGATGACGCGGTGGCCCAGAACGGCGAATTTCTCGGCCATAGCTCGGCCCAGGCCGCGAGTGGCACCGGTAATGACGACAGTCCTGGCTTCAACCATCAGCGTTCCCGCCAGTGTCGTTGGTTTGTTCGGCGTCTACCGGCAGCTCGATGCGTAGCGTCGTGCCGCTGCCAATGCTGCTGCGTACCGTGATTTCGCCGCCGTGCTTTTTGACGATGCCGTAGGAAATCGTCAAGCCCAGCCCGGTGCCCTTGCCGACCGGTTTAGTCGTATAAAAGGCATCGAAAATTCGGCTCAATTGCTCGTCCGTCATCCCGCAGCCGCTATCGCCGATTTCGATCCAAACCTTGTCGCCGCCGCTGCCGGTGGCAACCGTGATTACGCCGTGTTTATCGATCGCATACGCGGCGTTGACCAGTAAATTGACGAAGACCTGATTCAACTGCGAGGGCAGGCAATTGACCAACGGCAGCTCGCCGTAACGTTTGACGACGTCCGCCTTGTATTTCAATTCGTTGTAAACGATGTTCAACGCGCTATCCAGACCGGCGTGCAAATCGGCCCACTGCCAGGCGTCGTTATTGCGTTGCGGATAAGAAAAGTCTTTCAAATCCTGAACGATTTTGGTGACCCGGTTGATCCCGTCCAGCGATTCTTCCAGTAACTCCGGCGCATCGCGGCGCAGGTAATCGAGGTCGATCCGGCGCTTGACCGCGCCGATAGCGGCCAGCAGACCGGCGTCGGCGACGGCCGCTTCGGCCTTTTGGTAAGCGTCGGCCAGATCCAGTAAATCGGCGATATAGCGTTTCAAGGTATTCAGGTTGGATTTGACGAATCCGACCGGATTGTTGATTTCGTGGGCGACGCCGGCGGCCAATTGGCCGATGGACGACATTTTCTCCGATTGCAGCAACTGGGCCTGGATGTCCTGCAGCTGGTGGTTGGTCGCATCCAACTGCCGATTTTGCATGACGATGAACTGCATGACGTCCTGGGTTTGTTTCACCAATTGCCACTGCCTGACCATGGCGTTTACCACTTGGCGCACGACCAAATCGGAAACCGGCTGCTGCAAAATCAGCAACTGGTCGCTTTCGCCCAGTTTTTCGGCGATCTGCGGCCAATCCAAGCCCGGATCGGCGTTACAGAGCACGGCATTCAATCCGGAATCCGCTTCCCACAAGCGTTTTATCAAGGCCACGCCGTTCGCTTGCCGCAACGGATGCGACACAAAGGCCAAGTTAAACGGGGCGTTGTTGGCCAAACCTGCGGCGATGGCCTGTTCCGCACACTCCGGCGTATCGGCCCAACGCACCAGATAATTCGGTTGTCCGCCGATTTCGCCGCTATCGGCAACTTCCGCCAGATTGAATAGCCGGTTCAAACGAATTGCCAGTTCGGCATCGGTAGCGACCACCAGTATCGCCGGCCTATCGGCGTCGATCACCAGGATTTTCGATAAGTTGTCGTCGTCGCTCATTTCGTCGCCTTAAGAATCCGGCGGAACTTGCGCCGTATCATCCCGCCGGTTGGCGGCTGTGCGACTGATTATAGTAAAAAGCCATGCCGCGGCATCCTGCCGGCAGGGCCAAACCGAAGCGGCTGGCGAAACGGATAGCGGCACCGATCGCGGCCTTAGCGAGACGCTAATCGCCGGCCACCGTATCCACCAATAAAATGCGCTCGTGGTCCAGCCGCAGCGCCAGAGTTTTACAGAGCTGGCTGGTTTCGAAATCGCGGTAACGTTCGGAGGTGACGATCCGGTCGCGGTCGCCGCAGTTTTCCAGCGCCAGCATTTGAAAGAAATACGGCCGCCAGGACCAGTTGAAGCCGATCTTGCGCGGATCGGTGAACCATTGGTTTTCGCTGAAATTGAAATCTGGTGAAATCTGGTCGCCGTGGTTGTTGCACAGGTAAAACCGAATCACGCCGCTTTGGGTGAAATTCCAACTGACCAGTTCGTTCAAGTTGAAATCGTCCTGCAGCGCTTCGGCCAAGCGGTAAATCAGGGCTTTGGTGGCATTGATCGCGTTGATTTCCTTTTGTACCCGCGGCAGCGTGTTCTTGACGAATTTGCCGCGCAACGAGGCCGCGTGTTGCTCGAAACTGTTGACGGGCAGGAAATCGGCTTTGGCTTTGGCAAACAAAAAGCCCTGCATGAATTGGGCGCCGCAATTCAAGCCGAATAAAAACTCCTCGTCGCTTTCCACGCCTTCGCAGACGATGCGGGCGCCGGTACGTTGGCCCAGGCGCGACATCAGATGGACGATGTCGGTGGCGATGCTGCTGCCTCTGGCGGCGCGCTTGAACAAACGCATATCGATTTTGATGATGTCGGGCTGGATCGCGATGACCCGTTCCAGTTGCGAGGAGCCGGCACCGAAATCGCCGATCGCCACCCGCAGACCGTGTTTGCGGTAGCGCTGCACGATCTGTTTCAACTTGTGCGGATCGACGTGGGCATCGGAAATTTCGACGACGATGCGCTGGCGGTCGATATTCAACTCTTCCAGCATGCGCAAGGTCGGCAGCGCATTGAGCTGGCGCAAGTTTTCGATCCAGGCCGCCGAAATATTCAGCGCCAGATAGGTTTGGCTATCGGCCTGTTGCGAGAACTTCTCCAAGGCCTGCCAGCGTACCTGGCGGTCCAGCTCGGTACGCCGCTTGATGTCCAGCTCGGCCGAAGAGAACAGGGCGCCGGCGGAAACCACGTTGCCTTTGGCGTCGTATTGGCGGGCCAACGCTTCGTAACCGACGATTTTGCTGCTGGCTATCGCGATGATGGGTTGAAAATAGGGAAATAGCGTTGATTTTTCTGGCATGGTCCTTGTGCGCGTCGAGTTAACCGGGCTGGGGCAAAAACTCCTTCAATTCGGCGACGCAGGAACCGCAGCCGCTGCCGGCGCCCAGGCAGGCGCTGATGGCCGCCACGCTTTGTAACTTTTGGGTTTGCACCGCTTGTTGAATGGTTTTTTCGCCGACATTGAAACACGAACAGACAATTCGGCCAATATCGGCTTCGCCTTTCGGCGGTTGGCCGCTAAGCAAGGCCAGGCGTTCGCTGCGGCTTAGTTCCGGTTTCGGGAACAGGCTGCACAGCCAACCCGGTTCCGGCAACTCGAAATCCGGCCCGACCAACAGGCAGGCTTGCAGCCGATTGCCGGCCAAATAGGCGCAGCGGTAGTAACCGGCTTGCAGATCGCTGTATTCCAGCCAGTCGCCGACGCCGGCGATGCCGTTTTCGCTAAACAACTCCCGGCTCCACTGGCGCCAGTCTTTACCGGCGCCGCTGCCGGCCAGCTCGTAACGGTAAAACTGCTCGCCGCGAATCTTGACCTGGTACTCGCAATCCCGGATCGCCAACGGTTGCCGGGCCAATATCGTCGCATACCAAGTGGCCGGCCACGCCGAAATTCGCACCGGCGTCTGTTTGCTTTCCGGCTGGCCGGAGTAGGGGTCCACTACCGGGTTGACCAAGGCCCCCATCCGGCCGTGGCTGCTGACTTGCCCGGTCCAATGCATAGGCACGAACAAGCTGCCCCGACGTTGGCCGGCGCCGATTTCGACTCGGGCCAGCATTTGTCCCCAACGGCTTTCGATACGGGCCAGACTGCGGTTTTTCAATTGCAAGCGCTCGGCGTCGGCCGGTTGGATTTCGACGAAGGGCTCCGGCCGGTGCGCGTTTAGTTTGGCGGCCAAACCGGTGCGGGTCATCGTATGCCATTGGTCGCGCAAGCGGCCGGTATTCAGCGTGAACGGGTAATCGGCGTCGACCTTATTCCGCGGCCCTTGCGGCGCGACCGGAATGAACCTGGCTTTGCGGTCGGCGGTAAAAAACTGCTTGTCGCCGAACAACTGCGGACTGCCTTGCGGCCGCTCGCGGGTCACCGGCCATTGCACCGGTTGCAAGCTATCGAATTCGGTTTGGCCGATCGTGGCGAAGGCCGATAAATCGAAGTCGCGTAGTTGGTGTGCGCTATCGTTTTCGAACGCCGACAGCGCGGCGTGTTCGCGAAAGATTTCGGCGCTGGATTGGTAGGCGAAGGCGTCGCCAAAGCCCATGCGCTGCGCCACCCGGCTAATGATCCACCAGTCGTGGCGGGCCTCACCGGAGGCGGCGAACAACGGCCGTTGCCGCGAGATGCGCCGCTCCAGATTGGTCACGGTACCGTCTTTTTCGCTCCAGCCGGTGGCCGGCAACAACACGTGCGCGAGTTGGGCCGTATCGGTATTGGCGATGCAATCCGATACCACGACGAATTCGCAGCGTTGCAGCGCCTGTTTCACCCGATCGGCGTCCGGCATCGACACCACCGGATTGGTGGCCATGATCCAGACCGCCTTGACCCGGCCGTCGCCGATGGCCTCGAACATCTCCACCGCTTTCAGTCCGGGTTTGTCCGCCACCCGCTTGCTGTGCCAAAACCGGCCGACCCGGTCGACGTGCGCCGGATTGTCCAGATCCATATGCGCCGCCAGCATATTGGCTAGGCCGCCGACTTCGCGGCCGCCCATCGCATTGGGTTGGCCGGTGAACGAAAACGGCCCCATGCCGGGTTTGCCCAGCCGGCCGCTCGCCAGATGGCAGTTGATGATGGCATTGCATTTGTCCGATCCGGAGCTGGATTGGTTGATGCCTTGCGAATAGACCGTGACAGTGCGTTCGGTGCCGGCAAACCAGGCGAAAAATTGGCCGACATCGGCCGGGTCCAGCTCGCAACCGGCGGCGACCGCGGCCACCGAGCCGGCACCGGTTTCGGCTTGGTGCAAGGCCTCGGCGAAACCGTTGGTGAAATTGGCGACGTAGTCTTTGTCGATTCGGCCGTCGCGCTGCAAGTGGCACAACAATCCGTTGAACAGTAGCGCGTCCATGCCCGGTTTCAACGGCAAATGCAGGTCGGCGATATCGCAACTGGCGGTGCGGCGCGGATCGACCACGACGACTTTTAAATTCGGATTGTTATCCTTGGCCTTGCGGATGCGTTGAAACGCAATCGGGTGGCACCAGGCGGCGTTGGAGCCGACCAGCACGATCAAATCGGCCAGTTCCAGGTCGGCGTAACTGCAGGGCACGGTGTCGGCGCCGAAGGCGCGTTTATAGCCGACCACGGCCGACGACATGCACAAACGGGAGTTGGTATCGATATTGGCCGAGCCGATGAAGCCTTTCATCAGCTTGTTGGCGACGTAATAGTCTTCGGTCAGCAATTGGCCGGAAATGTAAAACGCCACGGCATCGGCGCCGTGTTCGGCGATGATTTGGCGGAAGCGGCCGGCGACGTGGTCCAGCGCCGTGTCCCAATCGCAACGCCGGCCGTCGACGGCCGGATAAAGTAGGCGGTTTTCCAGCGTGACGGTATCGCCCAGCGTGGCGCCTTTCGAACACAGTTTGCCGAAGTTGGACGGGTGGTAGGGATCGCCTTTAATGGTGACCCTGTGTGCGGCCGGATCTTCGACCGTGGCTTCGATGCCGCAGCCGACGCCGCAATAAGGGCAGGTAGTTTTGACGGTTGGAAGACTCATTGGCTAATGCTTAAGCGGCTGCGGCTAACGGCGTCTGACCGAATATCAGGCGGTCGCGGATCGCGGCAATCGGCGTTTTCTGTTTGACTAAATTCAAATACCAGGCGCTGTCGCTGGTGTCGCCGTACAGGATCACGCCGACCACGATATCGCCGCGCAATACGATTTTCTTGTAGACGCCGAGGCCGTGGTCGATCAACTGCAACACTTGGCAATCGGCGTCGCCTTCGAAATCGCCGACCGAGAACAAGTCGATGCCGGTGACTTTCAGCATCGTCGCCGAGGACAGGGTTTGGTAAATGCTGCCGGCATGGCCCGACAATTGGCGGGCGCAGACTTTGGCCTGTTCGTAGACCGGCGCCACCAGGCCGAACAATTCGCCGCGGTGTTGTACGCATTCGCCGACCGAGAAAATCCGCGGATCGCTGGTTTGCATCAGGTCGTCGACGATGACGCCGCGCTCGCACTCCAAACCGATGCGTTCGGCCAAGGCGATGTTCGGTTTGATGCCGGTCGACATCACCAGCAAATCGGCTGCCAGTACCTCGCCGTTGCTGAGTTGCACGGCCTGGATCTGGCCGTCCTCGCCGAGAATGCGGCTTATCGTGCAGCCCAGATGGAAATCGATGCCTTTGCCGGCCAGTTGCTGCTGTAAAAATCCGGCCGCTTGCCGGTCCAGTTGCTTGTTCAGCAGGTGGCCGGCGCGGTTGACCACGCTGACCTGCATGCCGCGTTGCAACAGGCCGTTGGCGGCCTCCAGACCGAGCAAGCCGCCGCCGAGAATGACTGCGTGGGTTTTGCTGGCGGCGGCGGCAATCATGGTTTGCACGTCGGCGATGTCGCGAAAGCCCAATACGCCGCGCAAATCGCGGCCGGGGATATCCAGCATCAACGGCAGGGAACCGGTGGCCAGCAGCAAATAATCGTATTCGGCTTCGGTACCGTCCTTAGCTACCACGCGGCGCCGGCTGCGATCGACGCCGACCACCGCCTTATCGGTGCCGCAATGCAGTGTGATGCCGTGTTTGCGGTACCAATCGAAGTCGTGAATCATGATCTCGGCGATGCTTTTGGCACCGAACAGCACCGGGGTCAACATGATCCGGTTGTAATTGCCGTGCGGCTCAGCGCCGAACACGGTAATTTGATAGCGTTCGGGCGCCAATTGCAGTAATTCGTCGACGGTGCGCATGCCCGCCATGCCATTGCCTATGACTACCAGTTTCAGTTTCATGACTTTATCTAACAACTCAAGTGATAGCCGAACCGGGGCGGACGACGCCCGGTTCGGCCGGGGTTTTAGAAGCTGACGTTGGCTTGCAGCCAGATTTTTTGGGTATCGGTAAACGCCGCGTTTTCGGTGTTGAAATTGGCGTACTTGGCCAACAGCGTGTAGTGTTTGCCGAATTTTTTCAGGATCGAGAAATCCCATTCGCTACCGTACTCGATGCCGCCGGTATCGTCGTAGAAGTCGTGGTAGACGCCGGTGACGATCAGACTGTCGTTCATCATTTTGTAGGTCGCGGTCGCAAACACGTCGCGGATACCGGCGGCCGGCGTGGTCAGGAACAAATCCGCCCAACCCTGGAAGGCATGGTTGGTGCCGAGCGGGGTCTGGAAGGATTTGTAGGTGCTGCCGTTGGTGCTGGCGACGTTATTGGTGTAACCGTAACCGTTGAGCTGTTCGACGGCGCCTTGCAGACTCAGGTTGAAGCCGCTGACACCGCCCATGAAATTGAAGCGGTCGGCTTGGTAATGGTTGGGGTTGTCGCCGTAGTCGAGCTGGTTGCTCCATTCCGCGGTATACAGAAAATTCAATTTATCGAAAAACTGCGGCGATTTACCGTCGAAGCGCAAGCCGTAGGTTTGCGAGGATTTGTGGTAGTTCTCGCGTTGCCGGTAGTCCAGCCAGTAGCCGTATCCGATCAGGTTGCCCCAATCGCTGACCTTGTAGTTCAGGTTCAGGATCGGCGCGTTGATGGTTTCGGTTTCGCCGAAGATGTTCTGGATGTGGTCGAGATAACCGGCGTTGACGGTCAGTCCGAACAAGGTTTGGTTGTTGTGGGTTAATAAAATCGAATCGTAGGTCATCTCCATTTGCCGCCAACCGACGTTGCCGATGAAGCGGTCGTCGTCTAACTTAATCCGTTGCCGGCCGACTTTGACCAAGGTATCCGGGATGCCTTTGTAACTGAGCCAGAACTGGTTCAATTCGCTACGGTCGGGGTCGGCGACCAGAGAATAGTCGCGGTGGCGGTTGGTGGTGGTGCCGCCTTGGTCGTAGTCTTCCTGCAACGCATAATTGCCTTCGTATTCGACGTAGGCCTGAAAGTCGTAGAAGGTCGGCGACAGCAACCCCAGCCGCAGACGGGCGGTGTTGGCGTTGGCGGTCTCGACCCGGCGCGGCGCTTTGCCCGGTATGACCGGACCTTGGTCCTGGTCGACATTTTCCCAGCGGTAGTTCAAGTCCAGTTTTACCGCGCCGTTGCTGCCGTAATGGTAAAAGTTCAGCGCGTCTTCCACCTCCTTGGTCAGATCGGCGGATACCGGTGCGCTGGCGCTGGCGCTGGCGATGGCCATCGACAGCAGCGTGGCGGACGGGAATTGGTTTTTCTGCAATGGCATAAATGCCCCCTTGGCAATTAATAACGAGTAAGCGAAAAATCAGTGGGTGTGGTCGCATTCGGACAGGAAGGTCAACAGACTCTCCCGGTACCGGTAATAATCCGGATGTTCGAGCAAGGCTTTGCGGCTGCGCGGTCGGGGCAGGTCGATCTCTTGGATCTTGCCGATTTTGGCGTGCGGGCCGTTGGTCATCATCACCACCCGGTCGGCCAGCAAAATGGCTTCGTCGACATCGTGGGTCACGACGATGGCGGTAACGTGGGTGCGTTCCCAGACTTCCATCAACACTTCCTGCAATTCCCAGCGGGTCAGCGAATCGAGCATGCCGAAAGGTTCGTCGAGCAACAGCAGTTTCGGCGACAAGGCAAAGGCGCGGGCGATGCCGACCCGCTGGCACATGCCGTTGGACAGGTCGGCGGCTTTTTTGAACATGCTGTCGGCCAGACCGACCCGGGTCAGGTAATACTCGACGATGTCCTCGCGCTCGTCCTGGCTGGCGTGCGGATAGACTTTATCGACGCCGAGCATGACGTTGTCGAACGCGGTCAACCAAGGGAACAGGCTGGGCGCCTGGAATACCACGCCGCGGTCCGGGCCGGCGCCGGTGATTTCGCGGTTGTCCAGAATAATGCCGCCTTCGGAGATGTCGTTGAGGCCGGCAGTCATCGATAACACCGTGGATTTGCCGCAACCGGAATGGCCGATGATCGAGACGAATTCGCCTTTTTTCATTTTCAGATCGAAGCCGTCGACCACTTTGACCGTGCCGTTGCCGTCCGGGGTCGGATAGATTTTCGACAGGTTGGAAAACTCCAGGTAGCGCGGTCGGCCCAGATCGGCCTGGCTCGGTTTCAGCGCAGAGGTGTCCAGTTTCCAGTCGTTGCTGGTGTTCGGGCGCACGTCGGGCAGCTTCAGTTTGTCGCCGATTTCGGCTTGGGTTTTTTGCAGGCCGATATCCATCAGGTAGCGGGTAATTTCGGCGCGCAGGCGTTTGAATTCCGGATCGTGGTTCAAAGCGGTGCGGTCGCGCGGCCGTTGCAAATCGATGACGAAATCCGGGCCGAAAGTGGCATCGGGACCGGGTTTCAGCGGAATCACCCGGTCGGCCATGTAGATGGCCTCGTCGACGTCGTTGGTGATCAGAATCACCGTCTTCCGGTCCTGTTCCCAGATTTGTAGAATTTCGTCCTGCAAATTGCCGCGGGTCAACGCGTCCAATGCGCTGAGCGGTTCGTCCAGCAGCAGGATGTCCGGGTTAGCCGCGAGGGCACGCGCCACGTTGACGCGTTGGCGCATGCCGCCGGACAGTTCCGACGGCTTTTTGTCCATCGCCCGGCCCAGATTGACCATGTTGACGTATTTCTCGGTATGGGCCCGGCGTTGTTGCGGCGTCCAGTCCTTGAAGATCGCATCCACCGCCAGCGCCACGTTTTCGTAGACGGTCAGCCACGGCATCAACGAGTAATTTTGAAATACCACGCCGCGGTCCGGCCCCGGCTCGCGGATGGCCTGGCCGCTTTTCAGCAGTTCGCCGCTGTCCGGATAGATCAGGCCGGCGATCAGCGACACCAGCGTGGTTTTGCCGCTGCCGGAAAAACCGACGATGGCGATGAATTCGCCTTCCTTGATGTCCAGGTCGATGTCTTTCAGAATCGAAGTCCGGCTGTTGCCCTCGCCGTAGGATTTGCAGACGTTTTTCAGTTCCACCAACGGTTTGATCGGATCGTTGGCCGGGGAAACGGTAGCGTGTTTATGCATGGAAAGTTCGATGATTTTGGCTTGGGCTGCGTTCATGGCGGCGTCCTTAAGCTTTTTGGAACGAGAACAGGTTTTGCAGCGAATGCATGATGCGGTCCAGCGCAAAGCCGATGATGCCGATCGTGAACACGGCCACCATGATCCGGCTCAGCGAATTGGAACTGCCGTTTTGGAATTCGTCCCAGACGAATTTGCCCAAGCCGGGATTCTGCGCCAGCATTTCGGCGGCGATCAGCACCATCCAACCCACGCCCAGCGATAAGCGCATGCCGGTAAAGATGAAGGGCAGGGCGGACGGCAGGATGATGCGTTTGATTTGGGTCGGCCAATCCAGGCGCAGCACCTTACCGACGTTGACCAGGTCGCGGTCGATGGACGATACGCCGACGGCGGTGTTGATCAGCGTCGGCCATAACGAGCACAGCGTCACGGTGATGGCCGAGGTGATGAAGGATTTCTCGAACCAGGAGTCTTCGCTGGTGACGTACGCCGCGCTGACCACCAGCGTCACGATAGGCAACCAGGCCAGCGGCGACACCGGTTTGAAGATTTGGATCAGCGGGTTGAACGCGGTATTGATGACCGGGCTCATGCCGCACAAGATGCCGAGCGGTACCGCGATCAAGGTTGCAATCACAAAGCCGGCGAATACGGTACGCAGGCTGGTCAGAATTTTGTCGAAATAGGTCGGCTTACCGGTGTAAGGGCGAATTTTGATTTCGGCGTGCGGATCTTCGGCCAGTTTGTCCTTATTGCGTTGTTCCTGGCGTTGGTAGAACTCGGCTTTTTTGGTCTGCTCGGAGACGTGTTCTTCGATCAGGCCGCCGACTTCGCCCCAGACTGCGGCCGGGCCGGGAATCGCGCCCAAGCTGGTTTTGACGCCGGACGCGGATACGCTCCACAGCCCCAGGAACATGGCGAAGGCGATGAACGGAACGCCCATGACCAGAAACAATTGGCGCATTTGCTGGGCCGGATTCTCGCCGGCGGCAATTTTCACCAGCGGCACGAACCAAGTCAGACCGGTGATGTTGAAGAACTTAATCAGTTTGTTAGCCATCGCGCTTACCTATCGAAAGGTTATCAATCAATTCGGGTTTATTTTTTAGCTTGCGGGGGTAAAAATGCGTCCTTGCACTAACCACTTCCTTTTCAGAGCACCCACCAAGGTTCGGTTAATCCACTACTTTGCCGCCGGAGACGGTTTGCTTGCCTTTCAGGCCAATCGGGAACTTGGCCAGATAATCGTTAGGTTTGTTGGCGTCGTAGACAATGCCATCGATGAAATCGGCTTGGGGAGGTTTGATACCGGTATCGTTGTCGCTCGGAAAATCGTTGGCCTTAGCTTTACCCTCGGCGACTAATTCCTTGGCCGCCGCTTGGTAAATATCGGGGCGGTAGACTTTTTTTGCGGTTTCCAGGTACCAACCGTCAGGCTTGTATTCGTTGATCTGTCCCCAGCGCCGCATTTGGGTCAAATACCATATGGCATCGCTGTAATAAGGATAGGTTGCGTTATTACGAAAAAAGATATTGAAATCGGCCGCCGGGCGTTTGTCGCCTTTTTCGTATTCGAAAGTCCCGTTCATGCTGGCCGCCAGAACCTCGACGTCGGCGCCGACGTATTGTTTTTGCGACAGCATTTCGATAGCTTCTTTGCGGTTTTTATTGTTCTCGGCGTCAAGCCACATTGCGGCGCGAATCAGCGCCTTGACCACCGCCTTGTGCGTATTCGGATATTTGTCCGACCAATCTTTGCTCACGCCGAACACTTTTTCCGGATTGTTCTTCCAGATTTCGTAATCGGTAATCACCGGTACGCCGATGCCCTTGGCTACTGCCTGCTGGTTCCATGGCTCGCCGACGCAGTACCCGTAAATCGTGCCGGCTTCCAAAGTTGCCGGCATTTGCGGCGGTGGGGTAACCGACAACAACGCGTCGGCGGCAATCTGGCCTGTAGTTTCTTGCGGCGGCGCATAATATCCCGGCTTGATACCGCCAGCGGCCAGCCAATACCGCAGTTCGTAATTGTGTGTCGACACCGGGAATACCATGCCTAGATTGAATGGCTTGCCCTCGGCCTTGTACTTTTCGACTACCGGTTTCAACGCGTCGGCCTTGATGGGATGGGCCGGTTTTCCACCGTCCAACGGTATGTTCGGTTTCATCTGTTTCCAAATGTCGTTCGATACAGTGATGGCATTGCCGTTAAGGTCCATGCTAAATGCGGTTATGACGTCGCCTTTGGTGCCGAAACCGATGGCAGCGCCCAGGGGTTGACCGGCCAGCATATGCGCTCCATCCAGTTCACCGTTGATGACCCGGTCTAACAAAACCTTCCAGTTGGCTTGTGCTTCTAGTTGCACAAACAAGCCTTCTTCCTCGAAAAAGCCTTTCTCGGCGGCGACCGCTAACGGTGCCATGTCGGTCAATTTGATAAAGCCGAACTTCAAATCCTCTTTCTCGGGTTTGGCACCGGCCTGCAATGGATTGGAAAAACTCATTCCGGCCAGCGCTATCGCGGTGGCGACGGCAGCAAACAGTTTCTTCGGAGCGGGCTTCTGGGCTGGTTTCATGTCGGTTCCTGTCAACGGTTAAGAAGTTGGGGCCAAAAAAAAGGCGTCCGCGTGTGGATTCGATAAAGAATCCTCACGCAAGACGCCTTTGTCTGGTTTGCTCAACAATGAGCGGTTAAATCAGTAACCCTGCTTTGGGTGTTGGTAAACCTTAAGCAACAGGAGTGCCATTTCTCGCGTTACCAGTGAAATTAATTTAAAGATTAATTAAAACAATGTCTTGCAAATATATTGCCGAGAGTTTTTCAAAAAACGCGGCCTTTGTTATTAGGCTCCAGGGTTTAGCAGGTTGGTGAAAAACCATATTCCAGCCACTAATTTAGCTAGAAGAAGCCTTTATTTAGTGCTGAATCAATCTTGTAGTACTAAATATAGGTCTGATTGGTTGCAAAAAAGAGTTTTTCACCAACCTGTTAGAGCGGATACCAGTTTGGGTATTCCGCACTCCAATGGTGCGGATAAATGATGGTCAAAACGGTGCAAACCCAACTTGACCACCGGCCAAGCTGGAGCAGGCTTGAATTGAGCGGCAATTCGGTCAGGTTTTGCCAGGCTTCGAACGCAGTTGGTTTAGTTCCCGCTCGGCCGTCGGCTTGGCGGATTTCGCCTTCGAAAAAAGCTTTCATATCGAATCGATATTTATATAGAATATTTTCCGGCTGCCGGGTCGAGCCGCTGCGGCGGCATATGTTCTATGGCACCTCTTGGCACAACGGCAATTTTATCGGGAGACCTACTATGACTCTGAATCAAAAAACCTTACTCATGATTGCTGTGAGCTTATTGACGGCCTGCTCCGGCGATGCGCTGATCAAGCCGCAATCCTGGGCTCAGGCGGTGCAAACCGCGGAAAGCCGCGATGCGCATTTACGGCTTGCCAACCATTACGAAGAAATCGCCGGAACCTTGGAAGCGGATGCGCAAGAAGAGCGGGAAATGCTCGACCAATATCTGGCCAAGCCTTGGAAATATGGCAAACGTATTCAGGATTTAAAGTCGCAGGCAGAAGCGATGATCCGCGATCTGGGGAAAGCCGCGGCAGAGAGCCGCCATTTGGCCGACTACCACAGGCAAATGGCCGCTGAGGAACGCGATTAAACTGGCTATCGCTACGGGTTTACCTCAGGCGCGCGTTGTTTGATTTGCATTGGATCTGGGGTAAGAAGGGCGTTGAAAGATAGCAGTTGCTTAACTGCTATCTTGAATCGAACTAATTTTACTTTAGCTGGCTTGGCCGGCGGCGGTCGCTTCCGGTACTTCCAGCAAACGTCCGGTTTTGACGTCGTAAACGTAGCCGTAAACCGGAATGTAGCTCGGTACCAGCGAGTGGGCTTTGATGCGTTTGACGTCTTCCAACACACTTTCGGCCTGGTTTTTGATTGTCAGCCAGTTGATGTATTTGCCGTCGGTGGAACCGGGACCGTCGCCGCTGTCGTGCCAGCCGCTGGCATCGACGCTGGCCGTTTTCAGGCTGCTGGCCAGCAAATCGCTCATGATGTCGTTGGTGAAGGTTTCCATGCCGCAGTCGGTATGGTGAATGACGAACCATTCCTTAGTACCCAGCAATTTATAGGAAATCACCAGGGAACGGATGGCGTCGTCGCTGGCGCGGCCGCCAGCGTTGCGGATCACGTGGGCGTCGCCTTCGGATAAGCCGGCGTATTTAGCCGGGTCCAGGCGGGCATCCATACAGGTCAGGATGGCGAATTGGCGAGCGGGCGGCATCGCCAAACCGCCTTTATCGAAACTGGACGCGTATTCGCGGTTGGCTAGGAGTACTTCGTTGTGAATTTTGCTCATAATAACCTCGGTGGGTGAAAAAACGTCTGGCCGAAACTGCTGAGCCAGACGGTGTAACAACTATCTCCACGGCAAATTTTAACGAAGCGGGAAAATGGTTTAAAGATGCTGAAAAGTTTATAAAATATAAACCTCAAGTTTATAAAGCGCCGGGCTGATGGATAAGTTTAACAATATGCGGGTATTTTGCCGTATCGTCGAATTGGGAACCTTTTCCGCCGTCGCCCGCGAACTAAAGCTTTCCACCATGATGGTCAGCAAATATATCGCGCAATTGGAGGCATCGTTGGGCGTGGTTTTGTTGCACCGGACCACGCGCAGCTTGAGCCTCACTAGTGCCGGCGAAGCCTATTACCACCGCAGCAAACAGTTGCTGGAGGATTTGGCCGATCTGGAATCGTCGACGGCGCAATTGGGGGAGCGGGTCAAAGGTACCATCAAAATCAGTGCGCCTATCGATTTCGGCGGCATGTATATGGTGCCGGCCATTGAGGCTTATTTAAAAAAGTATCCGGAAGTCAGAATCTTGATGTCTTTGGATAACAAGCCGCCCAACTTGCGGGTAGGCAGCTTCGATATTTCGTTATTGGTCACCGATACCCTGGATCCGGGGGTGGTGGCGCGGAAGATAGCGGAAACCGAATTAGGCACCTATGCCGCGCCCAAATATCTGGCGGAGAAAGGTTGTCCACAAACGATTGATGAATTAAGCGGCCACCAATGCTTACATTATGTGGATACTCCGCACGGCGATTATTGGCTGTTCGACGTGAACGGCGAATTGAAACGGATCAAATCCGACTGGATGCTGGCCTCCAACAACGGCCGGGCATTGTGCCAAGCCGCGGCGATGGGGATGGGCATCGTCCAGGCACCGCGCTTATCGGTTGCGCCGCATTTGCAAAACGGCGAGTTGGTCGAGATTTTGCGCGAATACCGGCGGCCGGCCTTGGCGATATACGCCACTTATTTACAACGCCGGTTCTACCCGGCCAAGTTGACCACGTTCATCAATTTTCTGCTGGCTTATTTCGGGCAATAGCCTCAGCTTGTACTTTCGGACAATGTGGCAACTTGTCGCGTGACAATATGCCGCATTCTTAATATAAGAAATTACTGATAATATACGCGCCATTGCAGAGATGTTCAGTGCAATAACTTCCTCCCCTCAAATCCGGCTTACAGCCGGATTTTTTTTGCCTGTCAGTTAGGTTTCGCCCGCGCTAACGCCGGATTTTCCCGCCCTCTCCCATAAACCGGCCATGGTTAGCACGATCAAACCGCCCCAAAGCAGACCCGGCATTAGATAGAAATGGCGTTGGTAAAATGTGCTGGCGGGTTGTTTCAAGAACGGGACGTGGTAGCTGCCGGCCCAGCTTTTGTTCAGAGGCGACAACGGTAATACCTCGCCATCGGCTAGCGCGACCGTGGAAATGCCGGTGTTGGTGGCGCGCAGCACCGGCCGCCTGAATTCAACGCCGCGCGCCAACGTCATATATAAATGTTGGTAAGGCTCTTGCCAGGTGCCGTACCAGGAATCGTTGGTGACGTTGACGATAAACTGCGCTCCCAGATCGGCCAGCCCTTTGGAAAACTCCGGGAATAAGCTTTCGTAGCAAACTTGCGGCCCCATGTCGAAGCCGTTCAAGTGCAGCAACAGGGTCGGTCCCGGCCCGCGGCCGAATTGGCTAACCATCGGTAACGCGGTTTTCAACCACGGCAACACGTCGGCGAACGGAATGTATTCGCCCAGGGCCAATAAGATGGTTTTGCTGTAATGTGGCTCGGTGACCTTGCCGGTTTCGTCGACGACAAACAAGGAATTGGTAATGGCATTATGCTGGTCTTTGGCGTATGCGCCGGTCAGCAGGGCCAATTGCCGATTGCGCACAAAGGTTTGTAACAGTTCGGCGTACTGCGATTGGTTGTATTCGCCGCCCAACAGGGCAGGGAAGGCGGTTTCCGACCACATAACGAAGTCGACGTCTGGTTTTTCCGCCAAACCGGCGTCGGTGGCCTGGAAATATTGGGTCAAAATTTCCGCGCGATAGCCTTTACCGCGTTCCATCGACTGTTTTTGCAGGTTACCGATATTGGCTTGCACCAGCAATACGTCCAACGCACTATCGGCAACCGGCAACCGCTGTTTCAGCCAACTTCCGCCGGCATTCAGCCCGGCAAAGCCAAGCACGATTGCCAGCGCCGCGGCTTTGCCGCCGCGCTGCCGCCGATTGTCCCAAGCGTACAGCGCCGCCAGATTGGCCAGTACGGTCAGCATGCTTAAACCGGCGAAGCCGACGATTTCCGCCCATTGGTACAGCGGCAAACCGGCACCGTACCAGCTATAGCCGAAATTCCATTTAAACAACATCGGTACGTAAAATTCGGCTAAGGCGGTGATGGCCGCCATCAGCGCTAACGATATTCCGCTGCCAACGCCCAGTATTCGGCGAGCATAAAACCACGCCAAACTGGCAATCGGTACGAACAGGTGGCCGAATGCGGCGAAGATCAGCATACCGATGCCGGCGACCAGCCAATTGACATTGGCAAATTCGTGCAGGGTGTAGGTCACCCAATTGAAGCCGATCAAGGTATAAATAAAGCTGGTCAGCACTCCGCCGAGCAAGACCGGCCGCAACCGCTGTTGGTCTTGCCAAAACCGCCAAAGCGGCACGAAACAGAACAAGGAAGCCCAGGGAGGGAAGGGGATGTAGCTGGTACCGATGAAAATGCCGGATAACACCGGCAGCCACCATGGCGATCGAAAGGCCTGCCTCATATCTATTCCGTATGCCGCTTAAACCTAAGATTGTAACCGATAGCCGTCGGCCCTCCGCCCGGTTTAGCGGAATCGGGCTGTAGTGGTCAACTTTTTTCGGACACCAAGATAGGTTGCTGAGCTGCCATTTTCATTTCATAGCCATTGGGTGGCAGGTAGCCCAATGACGAATGCAATCGTCGACTGTTGTAGAAGTTGACGATGTAGTCTGTCACGTCACGGATGGCCTCGGCGTGGTTGGCATACTGGCGACACCAGACACGTTCCATTTTTAGATTCAGAAAGAACCGCTCCATCACCGCATTGTCCCAACAGTTTCCTTTACGGCTCATGCTGCCTTTTAAGCCATGGCGCGCCAGTAACTCCCGGTATTCATGACTGGCGTATTGACTTCCCCGATCGGAATGCACGATCAAACCCGGCAGTGGTCGGCGCTGGGCCAGAGCGATCTGTAAGGCAGTGCAGACCAGTTCTGCCGGCATGTTGGGGGCCATGGCCCAACCGATGACTTTGCGCGAATAAAGATCTAGCACCACGGCCAGATACAGCCAGCCGCTCAGCGTGCGAATATACGGGTGAGTAGACCGAGGGAATTTCACCCTCAGCCCCTCGCAGAACCGGACGTGAACCTCTCAGCTCATCCGGCTCCCATCATCCAGCCATCGGGGCATAGCCCGCCTCCCAATGTACGAATGCGTGTGGCAAACTTGCTGCGAGCTGCCCCAGCGTTCGCCAGGCTCGGGTTTTATGCCGAGCCAGTCGCTTGCTTTTACGCATCAACCAGCGCACCAGGTAAGCATTCAGGTGCCGCCAAATAGAGGCCATGGCCGAACCATAAAATCGACCGTAATAACCCTGCCATCCTCGAAGAACCGGATTGAACATCAGAGACAGATCCCGCAATGTCTTGTCGCATTTCAGCTGCAGATGCCATCCCCGTATGGTTTGCCGCATGGCTTTGAGTGCCTCACGACTGACCGCAGGCGCGAAGTTCACATACACGCGGCCATACTTGTCTACCGCTTTACGCGGCCTGAAGGTATAGCCGAGAAACGTAAACGCCGTAATCGGATAGTTTTCCTGTCGGTTAATGTCCTTGCAGTACACGATCCGTGTCTTATCGGGATGCAGTTCTAAGCCACATTCCCGAAAGCGCTCGGCGACTTTCCGCAACGCCAACTGAGCTTGCACTAAGCTCTTGCAATGAATCACGCCATCATCGGCATAGCGGCAGAATCGCACGCTACACAAATGTTCGCTAATCCACCGGTCGAAGGCATAGTGTAAGAACAGATTAGCCAACAACGGACTGACGACACCGCCTTGCGGCGTGCCTTTGGTACGTTCGATTCGTTGACCTTCCGCCGTTATCAGCGGCGCTTTAAGCCACCGCTCGATGTACAGCAACACCCAGGAAATCTGACAATGTTTACGCACTGCGCGCATCAATAGTTCATGATCGATGTTGTCAAACAAGCCCTTGATGTCAAACTCAACCACCCAGTCATAGTCCCAACAACGTCGCCGGACTAAAGCAATGGCGTCGTGAGCGGAACGACCTGGCCGATACCCATAAGAATTACGATGAAACACCGACTCGAGTTTCGGCTCCAGCACTCGTTTTACCACGGTTTGCGCCACGCGATCCGCAACGGTTGGAATCCCCAGCAAGCGTGTTCCTCCTGATTTCTTCGGGATCGGCACGCCTTTGACCGGCGGCGGAAAATAACTGCCGGAGCAAAGCCGATTCCAAAGTTTGTAGAGGTTGTCTCCCAATCGTTGTTCGAAGATTTCGATAGTTTCCCGGTCGATGCCGGCTGATCCTCCATTAGCTTTCACACATTGATAAGCTTCCCAAACCCATGATTTGGGAATGTCATATGGCTTGTTCATGACACTAAGCTCCTCCTGCTAACGCAGTTGGCCCAGCCCCATGACCGGATGACGCGACTCCTTCGCTCCACCGCCATTACAGCGGCTTCAACACTACTACAAGTCGCTCCGTCCCTTGACGGCACATTGGTAATATCGGCCTTGCCTTTCGAGCTTGTGCCTTTCCCTTTGCATTGCCATCGAAGGTTCCCGCAGTTCAACGTAAGAGCCCGGATCACGCTCGCGCTGCCTCTATGCCGGACACCGCAAAGGCCGTAAGCAGGTTTCGCCTTTACTGATCCCGGAGCAACATCACTCCCCGGTTTTGATGTCATCTGAGTGGTTTCGACACTTGAACGGCAGTTCACGGTTGTTCGCCTTCGTTAATCCATACCTGACGCCTCAAGACGCCTTTTCCGTAACGCTCACGACCCGCGCTTTTGACGCACGCCGCTTACGGTGGTTTGCCACCTACTCCTGCAAGCCGATGGCGAGGGACCTACCCTCATCTCTTACGCCGCTTGCTGCGGCACACTGATGTCCGACACCCAAGCTCGATTAGCCTCGCGTTGTTCAAACTGACGATCCAGCACATTCTCGTATACCGGCAACGCATGGTTACTGTCAGTCGTATGGACGAATTTGGGCTTCCAGATCGGCTTGAGCTGGAGCTCTCGCATCAGGCTGCGAACCCGATGCCGTCCGATCTCGATGCCTTGTTCCGCCAGTTCCTGACGCAGGCGGCGACTGCCATAGCTACGCCCCGTCGCTTCGAATACACTGCGTAGACGGATGCGTGTGCCGCAGACCGTTGGCGGTTGCCGGGTTCGCTGCCTGGCGGCATAGAATCCCGAACGGCTGACACCCAATAATTTACAAGCCTGCTGCACCGTCATGGCCCTCTCTGCTGTCAACTGTTGAATCACTTGATGTGTCATCGCAGTTCCCTTGCAAAGAGGGCCGAAGCCTTTTTTAGCAATTCATTGTCTGAACGCAGTTGTCGATTTTCCTGCTCCAACTGCCGTATCCGCTGCTGATCGGGTGTTAACGGCTTACCGATACCTGCTTGACCGGATTGCTCGGCTTGCACCTGTTTCACCCAGCGGCGCACCGCCGTCTCGCCGAGTTTGAGCTCCTGACAAACCTGAGACACCGTCAGCCCCTGCTCCTGGAGCATCTTCACCACTTGCAGCTTGAACGCCGCATCAAAACTTCGCCTTTCTCGTTTCATTCCATTCACCTTGGAGGTTGATAATCAATAGTCTATCAACCTAATCGGGTGTCCATTTTTATTAGACCACTACAGGCCGTTCAGTGTGGTGTAGGTAGGTAGGATGGGACGGACTCGCGGTTGCGCTTTAATGCGCCGGAAGCGTTAACGGCTCGACGGCTGCGGGACTCAGGTAAAAGTAGCCGTCGCCATGGCTGATGACGCGTTGGTAGGGCAGATCGTCCAGCTCGGCCAGATAAACGATGGCGTGGGTTTTGATCAGGCAATAAACGATGTCGCCTTCGCCCAGGCCCATGCTCGAGCAAGCGCCTGGCGTGATCTCCGCCAACAAGGTCCCGCCGCAATCGATTTGCACGATCAGGCTTTCGCCGTTGGGGATCAAGGCGCAGATCCGGCCCTTGAGTTGGTTTTGAATGGAAATGCCGTCGATATAGGCGCGCGACAACGCAATATCGTTGGCGCGAATCGAAATCTGGGTTTGGCTGCCGACCGCAAAGTTCGGGCGTAACGGCAATATCAGCGTGGCGCCGGCGCTGTCGGCCAGACTGCAACCGGCTTGAAAGTCATGGTGGCGGATGGTGATGGGCAGGATATTGTCGATTTGGCGGACGCCGAGATAGCGCAACACGCCGTGTTGTTTGGCGATGTCGCGCAGCGAACCGCTACGCATGACTTGGCCGTGTTCGAGCACCACCAGTTGGTCGGTAAGCTCGATGATTTCACCGACCGACTGGCTGGCGTACAGCACCGGCAGGCCGAATTCGTCCAACAGCCGTTTCAGTATCGGCAGCAATTGCATCCGGTAAGCGTCGCCAATCGTGGCGAAGGTTTCGTCCAACAGCAGCAATTTCGGCGATTTCAGCAGGGAACGGGCTAACGCCACCCGCTGCCGTTCGCCGCCGTACAGTAGTTGGACCGGATTATCCAGAATGCTGCCCAACTCCAACAGATTGATCAGATAATCGGGCTTGAACAAGCGCCGTTGCTTTAAGGTACGAAAATAAGTCGCCTGCAACGTGTCGCGCACCGTTTCGGCGAAGTCGGCGCAATCGGTTTGCAGCACGGCGCCGATCGGCCGCTGTTCGCGCGGCATGACGATACCTTTCTTGCTGTCGAACAAAATTTTGCCGTTCAAACTAATGTGGCCGCTTTGCGGTTGCAAGGTGCCGGCGATCAAGCTGAGCAGCGTGCTTTTGCCGGCGCCGGATTTGCCCAGCAAACCAACGCTGGCATCGTCTATCGACATTTGCGTGGCCAAATCGAAATGGCCGCGCCGCAGTTTTACATTTACGTCCAACAACATACTGACCTCAGCCTAAAAATGCCGGAACTCGATCAATTTTGCACCGCAAGAATAACGGCGCCGGCCTTGAATATCGCCGTGGCCGGTTTGCCCGCGCGCAGCCCTAAAGTTTCCACGCTATCGTTGGTCACCGTTGCCGCGACGATTTCGCCGCCTTTGAGTTCGATGTCGATTTCGGAATTGACCGCACCGGATTTGACGGCAACGACGGTTCCGGCGAGTTGGTTACGTGCGGAAATTTTATAACCGCCGAACTCGGTGACGACGATGATCTGCGGAGCTTTCACCAAAGCGGTAACTTCTACGCCGACTTCAATTCCGAGCGTTGCCACCGAATCTTTAGTGATCGATGCGACGAGACTGGCGCCGCCTGGCAAGCTCAGGTAAATCTCGGCATTAACTGTGCCGATCAGTACTTGTTCGACTTTGCCGCGAAATTGGTTGCGTGCACTGGTTTTCACAGAAGATTCCGGTTGTTCAATGGTGCGCTGCGGAAAGGGTTTTATTTCGCCGGGGGCAGCGCATAGCCGTACTTTTCAATGATGGCCAAAGCCTGATCGGATTTCAGGAACTCTAACAAGGCTTGGGCCGCAGGATTTTCGGCGCCGTTTTTAAGCAATACCGCATCTTGCAGAATAGGCTGATAAAGTTTTGCCGGAACAGTCCAGCCCGACCCGGATCCGATCTTGCCGTTTTCGATTACTTGGGACAAGGCGACGAACCCTAATTCGGCGTTGCCGCTACTGACGAATTGGTGGGTCTGGGCGATATTCTCGCCTTGTACGAATAGTGGCTCCAGCTTGCCCAGCAGCCCGAGGTTCTGCAATGTTTCAACCGCTGCCGCACCGTAGGGAGCGAGTTTAGGATCGGCCAGCGCCAGGTGTTTGAAATTGCCCGAATTCAATACTTGGCCCTGGGAGTCGACAAAATCCGGATTAGCCGACCACAACACCAATTTGCCGATCGCATAAGTAAAGCGGCTACCGGCCACGGCCAACCCGGATTCCTCGAGTTTTGCCGGGCTCTTATCGTCCGCCGACAAGAACACTTCGAACGGTGCGCCGTTTTCGAATTGCGCGACAAATTTCCCCGACGAGCCAAAAGACAATTTCGCCGTATGCCCGGTCGATTTCTCGAACGCTTCGGCGATTTCGGTCATCGGCTTGGTGAAGTTTGCCGCCACGGCGGCTAAAGCCGTGGCAGCATTGGCGGCCTGACTGGCAACGAATAGCCCGACGATTACCAATAACCGGCGATTTCCAGTAAAAGCCATTTTGCCCTCCGTATTTATGGTTGATCGGCTTAGTGTATATCGTTGTATACAAATGTAAACAACGTTTGCTTGGGCAAGTCGCCGGAATCTGCGGACCGACCACGCCTGTAAATCGAAAAAGGCCTTTATATTGTGATGGAATTTGAATCGGTAACTAGATATAGGTTTTACGGATCAGGCAAGCACAGATAAATCAATCATTGGTTAACAAACTGTTTTTGTAATAGAAACGGCGCTTTATGATCGGTAAAGCCGCCGCAGGCCCAGTGCATCAGTCATTATTCGGCAAGCGGATGAAGGAACTTGCGAAATTGTCCGGCTTATATAACGTTTGCCATTGTTCCAATGGCTTCCGCAATCCATCTAAGCCTCAAGAATGGTGAAGTGAAATTAGCAGCCTTGTTAAAATGCCGCAGTCTTCGACCTTTCGGGCTTGGATTTTTAAAATCGATTAAGGAATTTGCACATGGCAGGATTTTTCTCGAAACAGCGCATTATCGCCCGGCCTGGCTACAGCCGTTGGCTGGCGCCGCCGGCGGCATTGTCGGTGCAGCTATGTATCGGCCAGGCTTATGCTTTCAGCGTCTTCAACGATCCGTTGACGCGCATTATCGGTATCGGCGCACCGACCTCGGACGATTGGAAATTGACCGAGTTGGGCTGGATTTTCAGCTTGGCGATCGTATTTCTGGGCTTGTCTGCAGCATTCGGCGGCAAATGGCTGGAAAAAGTCGGCCCGCGCCTGACCATGTTCGTTGCAGCCTGCTGTTTCGGCGGCGGATTTTTGATCGCGGCACTCGGGGTCAAGCTGCATCAAATCGGTTTGCTTTACCTGGGCTACGGCGTGATCGGCGGCATCGGTCTGGGCCTGGGTTACGTGTCGCCGGTTTCGACCTTGATCAAATGGTTCCCGGACCGGCGCGGCATGGCGACCGGTATGGCAATCATGGGCTTCGGCGGCGGCGCCATGATCGGTGCGCCGTTATCGGTGTTGTTGATGGATAAGTTCAAATCCGCGACTTCGGTCGGCGTGATGGAAGCCTTTCTGGTGATGGGCGGCTTGTATTTTTGTTCGATGCTGATCGGCGCCCTGACTATCCGCATTCCGCCGGAAGGTTGGCAGCCCGCGGGGTGGACGCCGCCGGTCGCCGCCAACAAAATGATTACCGACAAACACGTGCATATCGACCAGGCCCTGAAAACGCCGCAGTTTTATTTGTTATGGCTGGTGTTGTGCTTGAACGTCAGCGCCGGCATCGGCGTGTTGGGGCAGGCATCGGTGATGATTCAAGAAATGTTCAAAGGCTTGGTGACGCCGGCCGCCGCGGCGGGCTTCGTCGGCTTGCTTAGTTTGTTCAACATGGGCGGCCGTTTCTTCTGGTCGTCGGCGTCGGATTATTTGGGCCGCAAACATACTTACATGATCTTTTTTGCGATCGGCGCGGTACTTTACGCAACGATTCCATCGATGGGCATGGCCGGCAACATGGCAATGTTCGTGTTGCTGTATGCGCTGATCATGAGTATGTACGGTGGCGGATTTTCGACGATTCCGGCCTATCTGGCCGATATTTTCGGCACCCGTTTCGTCGGCGGCATTCACGGCCGATTGTTAACCGCCTGGTCCACGGCCGGCGTACTGGGTCCGGTGTTGGTGAATTATCTGCGCGAATATCAGATCGGCCAGGGCGTGGCCAAAGCCGAAGCCTATAACATGACGATGTACATCATGGCCGGTTTGTTGTTGGCGGGATTTGCCGCCAATCTGGCGATTCGGCCGGTGCATGAAAAGCACCATATGAAACACGGCGATTTCGACGAGCTGGACGGCATTTATCCGGCCGGCAACTCAGACCACTAACACCACTAACGGGGGGAAGGATGAACGACTCGCAAGACAGTAAACCGTCCAGTCGGTTGGCCGTAGCGTTATTCTGGCTTTACGTTTTGTTGCCGCTGTGCTGGGGAGTTTGGTCGACGGTGAAGAAGGCTCTGGCGCTTTTCGCTTGATCCGGCCCAGCGATCTTTGCTGACCCGGCACTGGCACCAGCGCCGGGAGATTCGGACTTAACGGGACTCGGAATTTTTCGTGCCGGCTGCTTGCCGCAAATATTGGTTGACCACTTCCAAATCGACTTCGCTCAAGCTCCCGGCCGCTTCCTTCAATTTGATGCCGTTGATTAGATAATCGTAACGGCTTCTGGCGTAATCGCTTTTGGCTTTATACAGGTTGCGTTGCTCGGTCAATACGTCGACCATCGTGCGGGTACCGACTTCAAAGCCGGCTTCGGCGGCTTGTACCGCCATGTCTGCGGATTTGCTGGTGGCATCCAGCGCTTTGACCCGGCTGATGCTGGAAACCATGCCACGAAATGCGTCTTTGACGCCGCGGGTCACGCTACGCTTGACCTTGGTCAGGTCTTCCTTGGCGGCTTCGTATTCATGTTCGGCTTGGCGTACCCGTGACGACACGCCGCCGCCTTCGTACAGCGGCAGATTCAACTGCAAGCCGAAACTTTCGCTATTGCCGCGCAGACCGTAACGGTTACCGGTGTCCATATCGCCGTATTGGGCGACGATATCCAGCGTCGGCATGTGCTTGGACTCCTGCAAATCGATGTTCTTTCTGATGTATTCGGCCTGGTTGATTTGGGCCACGATCGAAAAATTGTTGCTCTCGGCGGAATTGGCCCAGGACGACAAATCTTCCGGCTCCGGCGGCGATAGCGGAATTTCCGGCTGTAAGCCGTCCAACTCGGCGGCGTTGTCGCCGACGATTTCGCGCAAGGCCTCCTTGCTGTTGTCGAGCAGGTTTTGCGCCTCGATTTCGCTGGCCAGCGCCCGGTCGTAACCGGCTTGGGCTTCGTAGACGTCGGTAATGGCGATGATGCCGACATCGAACCGCTGCTTGGCTTGTTCCAATTGTTTTTCGATGGCTTTCTTTTCGGCGACCGCAAATTCCAGGTTGTCTTGCGCCGCCAGTATGTTGAAGTAGGCCTCCGCGGTGCGCCGCATCAAATTCTGGTATTTGGCCTGAAATTGGGCTTCGGCCTGGGCGATTTTATTGTCGGCTTGATCCAATTGCACCCAGTGTTCCCAGTGAAACACCGGTTGTTTTAAGTTGAAGCCCAGCTTGCTGTCCCAGTAATGCTGCAAGGTGTTCCCCAGGAAGCTGGTACTTTCCAGGCGGTTACGGCTGCTGTTGGCGCTGAACGAGAGATTCGGCAACATTTGGGCAATACTTTGCGACTTGAGTTCGGCCGTCGCCAGTTTGTTGATATCCGAGCTTTTGAAATCGGGATCGTTGGCTTTTGCCAATTGGAAGGTCTCCAGCAAATCCTGGCTGAATGCCAACTTTACCGGGATTAACGCCACCAAAAGCGTGCATAACGTTCTTGTCATTGCGGTATCTCGTACGGACAGGTAAAAATAAAACGGCATTATCGCCTAAAATAGCGGAGCCACAGTGTTTAATTAAATAAGAATGCCATAAGGTTAGGCACACATTATTTATTCGTCAAAACCAAACTTGAAACCTGAAAAGAGCCACTATGAGCCAGAAAATCACTAAAGCCGTTTTCCCCGCCGCCGGCCTAGGCACCCGTTCCTTGCCGGCAACCAAGGCCGTCGCCAAGGAGATGCTGCCTATCGTCGACAAGCCGTTGATCCAATATGCGGTCGAGGAAGCGGTCGCGGCCGGCATCGACACGATGGTGTTCGTAATCGGCCGTAACAAGGAATCCATTGCCAACCATTTCGATAAATCCTACGAGCTGGAAAAAGAACTGGAGAAAAGCGGCAAGACCGGGTTGCTAAACATGTTGCGCGACTTGCTGCCGCCGCACGTATCCTGCGTATTCGTGCGCCAAGCGGAAGCCTTGGGTTTGGGCCATGCCGTGCATTGCGCCAAACCGGTGGTCGGTAACGAACCGTTCGCGGTGATTTTGCCGGACGACCTGATAGAAGACGGCAGCCGCGGCTGTTTGAAACAAATGGTCGATTTGTTCGAAAAAGAGCAAAGCAGTATCCTCGGCGTAGAGCGGGTCGATCCTACAGAAACCCATAAATACGGCATCGTCGAGCACAGCGAAACCGCGCCGCGGGTCGGCAAGCTTAGTTCCATTGTCGAAAAACCGAAACCGGAAGTAGCACCATCGAATATTGCGGTGGTCGGCCGCTACATCCTGACGCCGGCGATCTTCGAGAAAATCGAGAACACCGGCCGCGGCGCCGGCGGCGAAATTCAGTTGACCGATGCGATTGCCGCGCTGATGAAAGACGAACAAGTTCTGTCTTACGAATTCGAAGGCAACCGCTACGACTGCGGCTCCAAATTCGGTTTCCTGTTAGCCAACGTCGAGTACGGCTTGTTACACCAGGAAATTAACCAAGAGTTCGGCCAATATCTGAAACAACGCGCCGCTAAAATCTGACGGTAGCGTCCGGAACGGCTAGCCGCAGCCGTTCCGGGCTTGCCGTCGGTTTACCGTCTCGTAAATCAACAAAGCCAACATGATCAGTGCCGTGCCGGCCAAAGTGGTCGGCGTGATCGGCTCCTGATTCACGCTATAACCCAAAAACAGCGACATTACCGGCGTCAGCAGATTCATCATCGCGACGTTAGTCGCCTGCATGTTGTTCAGCACGAAGTAATACAGCGCAAACCCCAGCGTGGTGGCGATTACGCCGAGGTAGATGATCGAATACAGCGCCTTTGGCGGGATTTTGTGCGGTAATGCCAAGCCGTCCATCCCATACCAAGTCGCCAGGTACAGCGGCACCGCAAGCGATAAGCCGCCGGTGACCAACGGCAACGCCCCAAGACCGGCATCGATTTGTTTGACCCACACCGCGCTCGCGGCGTGGATGAAGGTGGCGGCCAGCACGCCGATCAGGCCGGCCATTGCTTGTTGATGCAATTCCAGAGCCGAATTGAACATCACCAGCAGGCCGCAAACCCCCAGGCTGTAAGCGAACAATTTGCCCCAACCTAGGCTGCGTTCTTTCAAGTAGGCTGCCGCCATGAACGCGGTCATGAACGGGCTGAGGCCGAAAATCACCGAAATCCAGCCGGAAGGCACAAATTGCGCCGACCAATAGGTTACCAACATGCTGCCGTATAGTTGTACCGCCACGGCGAAATAGCTGGCCAAAGCCGGCCGGTGCAACGGTATCGGCTGCCGCAACACTAAACTTAACAATAGCAGGCAGCTTAGGCCGATGCTCATCCGCGCCGTGGCGCCGAATACGAAGCCGGCGCCTATGCTGCTCCATTGGATGGCCAGCGGCGTCGTGGTCCAGATCAACACCACGCCGATATAGGCCAGACCGAGGCGAAGCTTCACCTTAGGGTAATTTCAAGCGGTTGGCGATCAATTGTTCGACCACCGACGGATCGGCCAAAGTCGAGGTATCGCCCAAATCGTGAAATTCGTTGGCGGCAATCTGACGCAGAATTCGGCGCATGATTTTACCGGAGCGGGTTTTCGGCAGGCTCGGCGCCCATTGGATCAAGTCGGGCAGCGCGATGGCGCTGATTTCTTCGCGAACCAAGTCTTTCAGTTCGCCCTTCAGGCTACTGCTGCCTTCGATGCCGACGTTCAACGTGACGTAGGCATAAATACCTTGGCCTTTGATCGGATGCGGAAAACCGACCACGGCGGCTTCGGCCACCAGATCGTGCAATACCAGCGCGCTTTCGATTTCGGCGGTTCCAAGGCGGTGGCCGCAGACGTTCAACACGTCGTCTATCCGGCCGGTGATCCAGTAATAGCCGTCTTGATCGCGGCGGGCGCCGTCGCCGGCAAAATAGTAGCCGGGAAACTTGCTGAAGTAGGTGTCGACGAAACGTTGGTGGTCGCCGTAAATAGTGCGGGCCTGGCCCGGCCAGGGATGGGTCAGCACCAGGATGCCTTCGGTTTCGCCTGCCAGTTCGTGGCCGTCCTGATCCAAAATGGCCGGTTGTACGCCGAAAAAAGGCAAAGTGGCCGAACCCGGTTTCAAGGTTGTGGCACCGGGTAGCGGTGTGATTAAAATGCCGCCGGTTTCGGTTTGCCACCAGGTATCGACCAGCGGGCAACGCTTGTTGCCGACCACGTGGTAATACCATTCCCAGGCTTCCGGATTGATCGGTTCGCCGACGCTGCCGAGAATACGCAGCGAGGTGCGTTGGGTACGATTGACGAATTCGTCGCCCTGCGCCATCAGCGCCCGGATCGCGGTCGGCGCGGTGTAAAAAATATTAACCCGGTGCTTGTCGATGACTTGCCAGAACCGGTCCGGATGCGGATGGGTCGGTACGCCTTCGAACATCAGCGTCGTCGCGCCGTTGCACAACGGACCGTACAACACGTAGGAATGGCCGGTGATCCAACCGATATCGGCGGTACACCAATAGATATCGCCTTCCTGGTAGTCGAATACGTATTTGTGCGTCATTGCCGCGTACAGCAAGTAACCGCCGGTGGTATGCAACACGCCTTTCGGTTGGCCGGTGGAGCCGGAGGTGTAAAGGATGAACAAGGGATCTTCGGCGTCCATCATTTCCGGCGGGCACTCGGCGGAAGCAGTCGCCATCGCCGTGTGGTAACAAATATCGCGTTCTTCATGCCAGGGGATATCGTGGCCGGTGTGTTTGATGACGATGACTTTGCGCAAATTCGGACACTGGTCGGCGGCTTTGTCGACGTTCAGCTTGGAATGGACAATTTTGCCGCCGCGGTAGCTCTCGTCAGCGCAAATCAATAAGCGGCAATCGGCATCGATTATCCGATCGCGCAACGCATCGGCCGAAAAGCCGCCGAAGACGATGGAATGCACCGCGCCGATCCGCGCACAGGCCAGAATCGCTACCGCCGCTTCGGCGATCATCGGCAGATAGATGCAGACCCGGTCGCCTTTTTCGACTCCTTGCGCTTTCAAGACATTGCCGAATTTGCAGACCTGCTCGTGCAATTCGCGGTAGGTCAGCGTGCGGCTGTCGGCGGGATCGTCGCCTTCCCAGATCACCGCGATTTGGTCGGCGCGCTTGGCTAGGTGGCGATCCAGGCAGTTGACGGTGACATTCAATTTGCCGCCGACAAACCATTGAATTTCGCCTTTGGGGTAGTCGTATTGCAGTACTTTGTGCCACGGTTCTTGCCAATCCAAAAACAGTTCCGCTTGTTCGGCCCAAAAAACCTCCGGTTGCTCTACCGATTGCCGGTACAACCGCTGATATGCCGCTGCATCGATATGTGCGCTGGCCGCAATCTTGGCCGGCACTGGGTAGGTTTTTTGATCTGACATGTTTTACTCCTTGTGCTAAGTCTGGTTACTGGGCGGCGTATCGATGCCGACGCAGCGAATTCCGCTTAAACGTTCCGGTACCCAATGGGCAACGGCCCAATCCAATATTGCCGGAATTTCGGCCCGTTTCAGCGTTGGCGGCGGATTTTGTCCGAGTAAGCTTAGCAGCATGAACAGCGTTTGGTTCGCCGACGTCGCCGCCACCGCTTCCGCGCGGCTTTGTTTACTGAGTTTTTGTCCGGCGCGATCGACGATGATCGGCAGATGCAGGTATTCCGGCACCGGGTAGCCGAGCAATTTTTGCAAGTATATTTGTTTCGGTGTCGAATCGAGCAAGTCGCAGCCGCGTACGACGTGGGTGATGCCCTGCCGGTAATCGTCCACCACGACGGCCAATTGGTAGGCGACGATCCGGTCCTTGCGCAAGATAATAAAGTCGCCGTGCCGTTCGGCGATATTTTCCCGGATTATGCCTTGCAATCCGTCGACGAATTCGATTTCAGCCGGTGAAGTCTTGACCCGCAGCGCCGCGGGTTGATCGGTTGGATAGTGCCGCGTCCGGCAATAGCCCGGATAAATGGGACCGGCTTCAGCCAATAAACTGCGGCTGCAACTGCAGGAATAGAGCAGATCGCGCTGCTGTAAATCTGTGATTGCTTGTTGGTATTGCAGCGCATGCCGGCTTTGAAAATCGGCTTCGCCGTCCCAATGCAGGCCGAAAGCCGCCAGGCAGTCCATAATCCGTTCCGCCGCGCCCGGCATGTTGCGCGGAGTATCCAAATCATCGATGCGCAACAGCCAGCGGCCGTTTCGGCGGCGGGCGTCGAGATAACTGGCCAGGGCCGTGTATAGAGAACCGAGATGAAGCGGGCCGGTGGGCGAGGGGGCAAACCGGCCGATATACGGAGGGGTCGAACGGGAATCTAGCCTAATTGTTTTTCCCTGATTTCGTCCAATGTCTTGCAATCGATGCACAAGGTCGCGGTCGGGCGTGCCTCGAGGCGGCGAATACCGATTTCGATACCGCAGGTTTCGCAGTAGCCGTAGTTGCCGGACTCGATTTCTTTCAGTGCCTCATCGATCTTCTTGATCAATTTGCGCTCGCGGTCGCGGGTACGCAACTCCAGGCTGAATTCGGACTCTTGCGTGGCACGGTCGTTAGGATCCGGAAAGTTTGCCGCTTCGTCCTGCATGTGGTGAACGGTACGGTCCACTTCCATCATCAGTTCGGACTTCCATTTGTTTAAAATGGCGGAAAAATGTTTTAACTGCGCTTCGTTCATGTACTCTTCGCCTTCTTTTTCCTCATAAGGCTTAAAAGTAAATTCCGCTGCGGCAGGGTTAGAGTTGTTCATCCAATGACTCCTGGCGGTCTGAAAAAATCGGGGCTTTTTATCAGAATAGCCGGGGGCAGGCAAGAAGTTTGTTATCATGCCAAAGCTTTGCCACCAACCGGATACTGGATTATGAAACAGCACATCGCCGACAGGATGCGCGGCATCAGTTCGTTTTATGTGATGGAATTATTACAGCGCGCCAAGGAGTTGGAGCGGCAGGGCAGAGACATCGTTCACATGGAAATCGGCGAACCGGATTTTGCCACGCCACCGCTGGTGTTAGAGGCCGGCAACCGTTTTTTGGGCAACGGCGAAGTCAAATATACTGCCGCGGCCGGCTTGCCCGAACTGCGCGCCGCCGTGGCCGATTTCTACCGTGCGCAATACGGAGTCGATCTGGACCCGCGCAGGGTATTCATCACTCCCGGCGCGTCCGGTGCCTTCCTGCTGGCGTTTGCCGCCAGCCTGAATCCCGGGGAACGGCTTCTAATGGCCGATCCCTGCTATCCCTGCAACGATAATTTCGTCAGATTGTTCGATGCCCGTACCCATTTCGTCCCGGTCGGCGCCGAAACCGACTACCAACTGAATGCCGAGCTGATTCGCCGGCACTGGCAACCGCAATGTAAAGGTGCGCTGATCGCTTCGCCGTCCAATCCGACCGGAACTATGATTGGCAATACCGATTTGCAAGCGGCGATAGCGGAAGTTAGAGCGCTGGACGGCTGCTTTTATTCCGACGAAATTTACCACGGCCTGGTATACGGCGATCCGGCCGCCAGCGCTCTGCAATTCAGCGACGAAGTCTTCGTCATTAACAGTTTTTCCAAATTTTTCGGCATGACCGGTTGGCGGGTGGGCTGGCTGGTGGTGCCGGACGAGTTCGTCGATGCGGTGGAAAAATTGGCGCAGAATATTTTCATCGCCACGTCCACCCACTCCCAGTATGCGGCGCTGGCGTCGTTCAATCCGGAAAACATGGCCGAGCTGCTGCGGCGGCGCGACGAGTTGGCTGGGCGCCGCGACTTTCTCTACGATAAATTGCTGAGTTTGGGTTTTAAAATCGCCTGCAAACCGCAAGGTGCGTTCTACATCTACGCCGATTGCAGCGAATTCTGCGACGATAGTTTCGAATTTGCCAAGCGCCTGTTGGAAACCGAAGGGGTGGCGGTAACGCCCGGCAAGGATTTCGGCGCACATCTGGCCAATCGCCATATTCGGTTTGCATATACCGCTTCAGTCGATAGAATGGCCGCCGCGCTCACCAGACTGGAACGATTCATATGCCGATAAGCCAATACACGCCGGAACAACTTCGCCAACGTTTACAGGACGAGGCACCGGTCATGTTGCTCGACGTGCGCGAGCCGCATGAATTCGCTTATGCCAAAATTGCCGGCAGCGTATTAATTCCATTACAGCAAATACCGCAAAGGCTGGACGAGATACCGTCCGATCGGGATATCGTCGTCATTTGCCACCACGGCATGCGCAGCCAACAAGCCTGCAATTACTTGCAACACGCCGGTTTTCAACGTTTGATCAATCTGCGCGGCGGTATAGACGCGTGGTCGTTAGTCTGCGATTCTTCAGTTCCACGCTATTAATAAAAAATAACTTTATGTTTTTAAAAGAATTCTATGCAATCCAGGACGGCTGTGTCGCCATCAGCGCCGCACAAGCCAGTATGTTCGCCAAAGAAGTGGCGCACGACTTCAATCCGCTACACGACGAAGATGCCAAACGTTTTTGCGTACCCGGCGATTTGCTGTTTTCCTTGGTGCTGGAAAAGTACGGCCTCAGCCGCAATATGCATTTCACGTTTTCCGGGATGGTCGGCCACGGCGTATTGTTGAATTTTCCCGACAGCGACGCGGAACGGATCGATGTCACCGATAACCAGGGAAAAACCTATCTGCAAATCGAACGTTCCGGCGAGGTGACGCGGGACGCCGATTTAATCGAAACATTGATCCGCGATTACGTGGCGTTCTCCGGGCAGAATTTCCCTTACGTGTTGGTACCTTTGCTGGCCAAAGAAAAGGTGATGTTCAACATCGACCGGCCGTTAGTCATATACGAAAGCATGACTTTAAACCTGAGTCGGCTGGATTTCGTGAAGCCCAAGCTGGAAATGCTGGAGCCGAAAATGGAAGTCAACGGCAAGCGCGCCACGGCTTATCTGTATTTTCAAATTCAGGCGAACGGCGAGGTCGTCGGCTCCGGATTCAAGAAACTGGCCGTCAGCGGCTTGCGCGATTACGAGGCCGAACCGATGCAGGCCTTTGTCGACGAATATCTGGCCCGCAAGCACGGTTATTTAGGCGAACTGGCGGCGGCCAGCGCTTAGTTTATTGGCCCCACGCAAACGGCGCACACAAGGTTTGCCGCCGTTTGCAGAATAGACGTTACAAATCGAGCGTAAACGGCTCCACCAGCACCCAGTCGCCGCGGCTAACGCCATCGCAGTCGGCGTCCAGCACGATAAAACAATTGGCCATACTGGCAACTTTCAGTTGGTGGGAGTCTTGCGGTCCGGCCGCGGCTACCGTGAGCTCGCCGTTCTCGCCCTGTTTCAAAATACCGCGCTGGTATTCGCTGCGGCCCGGTACTTTGCGCAGTTGGCTGTCGCTCCGAACCCGTAACTGTAACGGCGGACGAGGTAGGGCGCCGAGCAGGCAGTCGAGACCGGGTTTTACAAATTTGTGGTAGGTGACCAGCACCGCGACCGGATTGCCGGGTAAACCGAAATACCAGCAGTCGCCTATCTTGCCGAAGGCCAACGGCTTGCCGGGTTTGATCGCCAGTTTCCAGAAATTAACTTGTCCGCATTTTTCCAAAACCTGCTTGACGTAATCGGCGTCTCCCACCGACGCGCCGCCGGTCGACACCAGGGCGTCTAGGTACGCCGCGGCACCGATCAACGTGGCCTCCAACGCCAGCGGATCGTCTTTGACCGTGCCCAGATCATGGACTTCGAAGTTCGGGTCGTCCAGCATGGCCGCCAGCAAATACCGGTTGCTATCGTAGATTTGGCCGACATCCAATTCGGCTCCGAGCGGCGCCAATTCGTCGCCGGTGGAAAAAAAGCCGATCCGCACGCGGCGCCTGACCTTGACTGCAGCGATGCCGGCCGCAGCCAGTAAGCCGATGTCGCGCGGAGTCAGCTTTTTCGGCGCCCGCAACAGCAATTCATCGGCTTTGAAGTCGCTGCCGGCCGGGCGGATATTTTTTTGAAAAAGGCACGGCGCAAAAAACGAAATCTGCTCGGCCTCGGCGCGGGTTTGCTCTTGAGCGACCACGCTGTCGGCCGCGTCCGGAACCACGGCGCCGGTGAATATGCGGATGCATTCGCCCAGGCCCAGCGTCCCGTTGAACGGTTTGCCGGCCCAGGCAGTGCCGACCATGCGCAGGCGGAAATCGGCTGCTCCGGATAGGCCGGCGGCGGCGAAGGCGTAGCCGTCCATTGCCGCATTCCGTTGCGGCGGCATGTCGATTGCCGCAAAGACGTCTTCGGCCAAGGTTCGCCCTAAAGCCCGACTCAAGTCGACGATTTCCGCGCCGGATAACGGCTGGATGGTTTGACTGATTCGCGACAGTGCCTGCTCGGCGGAAAGCAGCGCGTTTTGCGGGGGGAAGCAGATATCGTTCACTGGGAATGGCTCAAAAATGGGTGCAGGATAAAATCGGCTATAGCTTTAGGATCGTTTAAATCCAAACAGGGTCGGTCGGGCGGAGTCGGCAACGGCCGATCGCTGGCTACGGCGATGATCCACGGATCGTGCGGGTACAGTAAGGGCTTACCCAGTGCCGGTCGATGCAACTCGATTTTCGGAAACGTTTCGTCTCTGAATCCCTCCACCAACACTAAATCGAGTTGGATGCCGGACAAAGCGGCCAATTGATCGGCCAATTTCACGTCGGCGGTCGGCGACAGTTCTTCCACGATTGCGCGCCGATATTGCGAGACCAGCAGCACCGGGCTTGCTCCGGCTTTTCTCAACTCGAAGCTGTCTTTACCGGGTTTGTCGATTTCGAAATCATGGTGGCTGTGTTTGATCACACCGATTCTTAGCGCATGCGCTTTCAGCAACGGGATCAATTTTGCCAACAGCGTGGTTTTGCCGGTGCCGCTGAAGGCTGCAAAGCCCAGGACCGGAGGACAAGAAAGGGGCATGAGAAATTCGTCGTTAACCTAACCGGCGCTATTCTAAGTTATTATGCCGGCCGGTGTAGAGAAAGGACCAGACTGGAATGGTACGGATCGGAATACTGTTGGCGCTGATAATCGGAGTTTTGGCCTACCGCTGGTACACAACGACGCCGTCGGCTGCGCTTCGTCGCCAATTTCGCCGCGCTCTTTGGATTCTGGCGGTCGTCTTGCTGGCAGTTGCATTGTTGACCGGGAAGCTGAACGGTTTAGTGGCGCTGTTGGGCGTGCTGCTGGCATTTATAGTCAGACTCATGCCGGTGCTACTGAACTATGCGCCGCAACTGCACCGGCTGTGGCGGATATTCAAGGAAAGTCCGGATGATCGCCGTCGCCAGCCGCCCCGCGCGCCGGAGCCTGACATGACTCGAGAGCAGGCTTTGCAAATCCTCGGTTTAAAGCCCGGCGCCACCGAGCAGGAAATTGTCGCCGCCCACCGTATCTTGATTGCCAAAATGCACCCCGATCGCGGCGGCTCCGATTATTTGGCTGCACAAATCAACCTGGCTAAAAAAATCCTGCTCGGCCGCTAATTTGGCTTGCCGGCTGGCCGCGCAATTGGTTTTTCGAGATACGGCTTGTTTTAGATAAGCGTGAGATCCGTCACTATCTTTTTTCGATATTTTAGTGCTGGCTCGAATTTTTACCGGTTTAGCGTCGGCGGTGGTGGCAAAAGCAAACGCGGCACAGATTAAAATAAAATTAAAAAAAGAGATGTGTGCCGCAAAAAAAGCAATAAATTCAATTTATAACACGAAACTTTTAAAGTTATACTGCGACTCGCCGTTAAGGTCAGTGGCCGTATCGACCCTCCAACAATAAGCATGGCCGGCCACTTGGAGACCCGGGTTTTCAAGTTACTTAACCAACGAAAACAGGGCGCTTCGGGCCAAAGGCATAAAGAGGTTTTAAAAAGGAAGAACGGTTATCCGGCTGGATAATAAATAATAATTGAATCGGCAAGCCAAAATACCTGGGAGATTAATCATGATGGAAGAAACTTTAGACGTAATAAAAGATATGGATATTCCGGATTTTATTTCTTTTGAGGATGTGGAGGACGAAGTAGTTGAAGTCGATCCTACCGAAACTTTCAAACTTGCAGAGATAGAGAGCAACGATTCGCAGAGCGACAGCGGCTTCGACGCGACGCGCGCTTATCTTAACGAACTCAGTAAATCCCAGTTATTGACTGCCGACGAGGAAAAAATATACGGCAAACGCACCCAGCAGGGCGACCCGCAAGCACGAAAAATCATGATCGAAAGCAATCTGCGCTTGGTGGTCAAGATTTCCCGCCGCTATTTGAACAGAGGCTTACCGTTGCTCGATTTGATCGAGGAAGGCAACCTGGGTTTGATCCGGGCCGTAGAAAAATTCGATCCGGACCGCGGTTTCCGTTTTTCCACCTATGCCACTTGGTGGATTAGACAAACCATCGAGCGGGCGATTATGAACCAGACCCGGACGATTCGTTTGCCGATCCACATCGTCAAGGAAATGAACATCTATTTGAAAGCGCAACGGAATCTGGCGCAACAGCTTGACCACGAACCGACGGTCGACGAAATTGCCAAACATCTGGACAAACCGGCAAAAACCGTCAGTAAAATGCTGAAACTGAACGAACGGGTGACATCGGTCGACGTTTCTTTCGGTAAGGATTTCGATAAGCCGTTGCTGGAAACCATATCCGAGGAAGAAAGCCGCAATCCTGCGGAAATACTGCAAGATGATTTCATCCAACACAACGTCACCTATTGGGTGTACCAATTGGCCGAGAAGCAACGCGAGGTGATTTGCCGGCGCTACGGCTTGTGCGGTTTCGAAAACGCCACACTGGAACAAGTCGCGTTGGAATTAGGCGTAACTCGCGAACGGGTTCGGCAAATCCAGATGGACGGCTTGAAGCGCTTGAAGGAAATCCTGGAAAGCAGCGGTTATTCCTTCGAATCCATCTTCAGTTAAAACACACCGATCGACCATCCAACCGCTCCCACTGCGACAGTGGGAGCCGGTTAGACATATCAAATCCCACTATTGCGACTGGTAGAGCGGCAGATTATCGAGCCTCTTGTCGATCTCGGAAATTAGGTCTTTGTAGGGTTTGCTACCGACATTTTCGAAACGCTGTTTAAAATCCGCTTCGTCCAACTGTTCCGGCAGATCTTGTACGTCGGGGACAATCGCCGAGTAGTCTTTGGTTTCGGCCATTACTTTTTGCAAACTCCGCGCCGTAGTTTTGGAGGCAATAGCCATTCGGCCGAAGCGGGTGCCGGCCATGTCGGCGGATAAATCGATGAAGCTGAAACCGCTGCCTTGGCGTGCATCGCCCAACTCTTTGTCGACCCCCATTTTTTCGCTTAATAAAGACGAATCCACCGCGGCCAGCAAAGCCGATGCGATGAAATGCTGCGGAATATCCACGCGTTTGTAGGCGAAAACCGGATACTCCTTGCTGTACACCAAACCCAACGGCAAATAGCGGCGCAAGTCGCGCTTGTAGATGTAACTGGCCACGGCGATGATGATGGCCCGATTTTCCTGGATGGCATCGGCTTCGCGGGTATTTTGGTAAGCGCTGGCGAATAAAGGTTGCAATAAATCGATCAAGGACAGGCGCCAGCTTGGGTCGTGCCGGCCGACGATGTCGTTGATTTGTTGTTGGTAAAGATGCAGGTTGGGATACTCGGCGTGTTTCCGGATCACCAATTGTTTGGCGGCATCGACAATCGAGCCCAAATAACCGATCTCCAGCGTTTGCGGTCCGATTCGCACATTTTTCACGTACTGTGCCAAAACCTGCCAATAGTCATTTAAAGGCGTATTTCTGACCAAAGCCGGAATTACCAGATTTGCTGCCGGGTCCGGGATCGATATCTCGCCGACCTTGAACGACTTCAAGCGAATGGCGTCGTTTACTTGGCGCACGCTGAAGCTGAAATCCAGATAACGGCCCAATAAAGTTTCCGGTACGAATACGGCAATCTGGCAGTCGATTCGGTCTTGGCCGAAATGGACCTGGGTCGTGTTTTCGACGAAATGGTCCAGCAGATAGCTGACGGCGATATTCAAGTCCTTTTGATCCAGATAGACGGTTTTCAACTGGTTGCGTTCTTCGGGCCGCACGTAAAGCAGTTGTTTGGCCCGTTGGATGTCCTCGCGCGTCAAGCCCTGATTCAGGCTGGGCAACGGCGAGTCGTCTATCGCAAATAACAACACTACCGCTAACAGCACTGCCGTCGAAAACAGCGCGAATAACAAAGCCTTCAACATTGATCGAAGATCAGCTCGAAATTCGCTTCTTCCAGATAATGCATCTCTTTTTTCAAATCGGCGTAGGTCAACGGCGCTTGTTCCAGCCAACCGTCCGGAAACGCGAGTTTGATCTTGTTGCCGTCGATCTCGATCTTGAAATCGGCGCGTTGGCTGTGGCGGTTACGGTGCAACACAGTCGCCAGTCGAAACACGATGGCCATAATAGGCGCGTTTTGCCGCCACGGCGCCGGCAGGTCGGCAAAGCGCTCCGGGCGCAACTTTTTCCGGTGGCTGCGCACCAATTTCGACAACAGCAATTGGTCTTGTTTGGAAAATCCGGCCAGATCGCCGTTTTCCAGAATGTAGGCGCTATGTTTGTGGTACTGGCTATGGGCGATTTCGAAACCGATTTCGTGCAGCTCCGCCGTCCATTCCAGAAATTGCAGGCTGGCGAGGTTGTCGTTGAAGCAGGGGTGTTGATCCAATTGGCGTACGATGTAACGCAGGGTTTCTTTGAGTTGCTCGCTGTGTTTCTGGTCGGTATGGTAACGGGCGGCAATGGTTTTGCTGGTCTGCGAACGAATGTCGTCGTTATAGATGCGGCCCAATAGGTCCTGAACCAAGCCCTCGCGCAACGCGCCGTCCGACACGGTCATCTGCTCGATATTCAGCGTTTTGAACGTCGCGTAAACGATAGCGACCGCGCCGATAAAGACCGGGCGACGCTCGATGCTCAGCGCCGGAAAATTGATTTGTTCGACTTTATCCAGCTTCAATAGCTGAGCGACCAATTGCTCCATCCCGGCCATCGTAATGCCGTTGTTACTCCAGCCGGAGGCCTGCAGTACATTGCTGATCGCTTTCAGGCTGCCGGAGGCGCCGATTGCCTCATCCCAGTTCTTGGAGTTGAACGTGTTTTGGAACGGTTCCAGATGCTGTTCGGCGAACAGCGTGGCTTTGCGGAACGCTCTCTTATTGATTTCGCCGTTTTTAAAAAAAAGCTGGCTGACCGTCACGCAACCCATATTCAGGCTTTCCTTGGTATGGGCGACATCGTTGCGGCCGATGATGTACTCGGTACTGCTGCCGCCGATATCCATCACGAAGCGGTTATTGGCGTTACTGGCCAGACTGTGGGCCACACCTTGGTAGATCAAACGGGCTTCTTCGATACCGGAAATAATATGGATCGGATGGCCCAACGCCCGTTCGGCCTTTTTGATGAACAGGTGAGAGTTTTTGGCGATACGCAAGGTATTGGTGCCGACAATCGCGACGCTGTTCGGCGGAAAATTGCGGATACGTTGTCCGAAGCGTTCCAGACAAGCCAGCGCCCGTTCCTGCGTAGCCTGGTCCAGGTACTTTTGCGAATCCAGCCCCGCTGCCAGGCGCACCATTTCTTTCAATCGATCCAGGGTTTGCAACTTGCCGTCGTGCAAACTGCAAATGATCATGTGGAAACTGTTGGAGCCAAGATCGACCGCGGCGACGCTGGTCGGTATTTGCTGGGGCACGAGTCTGTTCCTGTTCGGACTACGGAGAAAAGGCGGAGTCTGATAGAATTCCGCAGCTTAACCGGCGATACCTATCCCAACAGTCGCCAGCCATCTACGACGGCCATTATAACTTAGAGCATGACGGCTTTATCCATTCAAAACTTAAAAAAAACCTATGGCAATGGCTTCGAAGCCTTGAAAGGTGTGGATTTGGAAGTCGAACGCGGCGATTTTTTCGCGCTGCTTGGCCCCAACGGTGCCGGCAAATCCACGCTAATCGGCATCATCAGTTCTCTGGTCAATAAAACCAGCGGTAAGGTCAGAATCTTCGACCACGACCTGGATACCGACCCGGTCGCGGCGAAAACCTGCATCGGCGCGGTTCCGCAGGAAATCAACTTCAACCAATTCGAAACCTGCTTTAGCGTGGTTTTCAACCAAGCCGGTTACTACGGCATTCCGCGCAAGCTAGCGATGCAGCGCACGGAGCAATGTTTGCGCCAGGTCGAGCTGTGGGATAAACGCGATACTGTGTCGCGGCGGCTGTCGGGCGGCATGAAACGGCGCTTGATGATTGCCCGGGCCATGGTGCATTCGCCGCGGCTGTTGATTCTCGACGAACCGACCGCCGGAGTCGACATCGAGATTCGGCGCTCGATGTGGGAGATGATGCAGGAAGTTAACCGGCAGGGGACAACCATTATCCTGACCACCCACTATCTGGAAGAGGCGGAAAGCCTGTGCCGCCACATCGCCATCATCAACAACGGCCAGATCATCGAGAAATCGGCGATGCACCAATTGCTGGGCCGGATGCATACCGACCATTTCGTGCTGGATGTCGGAGCCACTCTAACCGGCGCACCGGCGATCCCCGGTTACCATATCGAATTGGTCTCGGAACGCAGCCTGGAAGTCGCCGTGCCGAAAAGCCTGGGTTTAAACCGATTATTCCAGGAATTATCGGCGCGGCAGATCGAAGTTTTGAGCCTGCGCAACAAATCCAACCGTCTCGAACAACTTTTCCTGGACTTGGTGCAATGAACTATTCCGTGGCTTTTTTTACGATACTGATCAAGGAAATCCGCCGCTTCACCCGCATCTGGCCGCAAACTCTGCTGCCGCCGGCCATCACTACGGCATTGTATTTTCTGATCTTCGGCAAACTGATCGGCGACCGGATCGGTCTGGTGCACGGCGTGCGCTATATGGATTACATCGTCCCCGGCATTATTTTGATGTCGGTGATCAGCCATTCCTATTCGAACGTGGTTTCGTCTTTCTATTCGACCAAGTTTCAGCGCCACATCGAAGAGTTGCTGGTGGCGCCGGTGCCGAATTACGTGATTTTGTCCGGTTACGTCTGCGGCGGCATCGCCCGCGGCGTATTGGTCGGTTTGGTCGTGGCCGGCATTTCGATGGTGTTCACCGACACCGCAATTTTGCATTGGGATATCGCTGCCGCGGTATTCGTGCTGACGGCGACCTTGTTCGCTTTGGCAGGGTTTATCAATGCGGTGTTCGCCGACAGTTTCGATGACATTTCCATCATCCCGAACTTCATCCTGACGCCGCTCAGCTACCTGGGCGGCGTATTTTATTCGGTGGAAATGCTGCCCGGCATTTGGCAGAAGGTCGCCCAAGGCAATCCGATTCTGTACATGATCAACGCCTTCCGTTACGGCATGATCGGGGTCAGCGACGTCAAGATTCAGCTTGCGTTCGCGATGACGGCCGGTTTTATCCTGCTGTTGGCCAGCCTCAGCCTGTATTTATTGCATAAAGGCATCGGCATCAAAAACTGAATCATTCCAAAGGTAGCAGCATGTTGCGCAGGCCGATCGGATTTTTGATCGCGATAAAACGGTTCTGCACCACGATCAGTTCGTCGTCCTGGAATTTTTTCAATAGTCGGCTGACGGTTTCCAACGCCAAACCGAGATGGTTGCCGATTTCCTGCCGGGTCAGCGATAACTTGAATTCCGACGACGAAAAACCGCGCCGTTTCAAACGTTCCGACAGGCTGATCAAAAAGTAGGCCAGACGCTCGTCGGCCGGCCGCTTGCTCAGCACCAACTGGTTTTTGTCCTCCAGCATTTTTTCGCCGGTATGGCGGAACAGTTCCCGGGTCAGACTCGGCACGTTTTTGAACACGTCTTCCATGTTGTCGGCCGGCAATATGCAAAAACTCATGGTTTCCAGCGCAATTGCCGCGCAACTGTGTTTGTCCTCCGACAGGCCGTCGAAACCCAACAGTTCGCCGGGCAGCAGAATATTCAGAATATGTTCGTTGCCGTGGCTGTCGTTCGCCACCAGTTTGGCGCTACCGGATTTGATGGCCAGAATGCCGCGGAAGTTGTCGCCTTCCCGATAGATGAAATCGCCGCGTTGCAAGGTCTTGCGGGCTCTTACCACTTGGCTGATGTTGTTGATCTCGCTCTGCGACAGGCCGCGCGGCAAACAAATATTGTCCAGGCCGCAGTTGGCGCAATTGACTTGATTTTTAATCGTCACGTTAAGCTAATTTTCCGATAAAGAAGGTAGATGCGCCGGCCTCGGCCGGCTACCGACTCATCCCGAGTCCGTTTTTTGTACTGAAAATCATTCCTGCTGATGGTAGGCAATGATGCGCTCGACTTCGTTTTTCGAGCCCAAAATCAGCGGTACCCGCTGATGGATACTATTCGGTTTCACATCCAGAATCCGCTCGCGGCCGGTGCTGCATAAACCGCCGGCCTGTTCGATGATAAACGCCATCGGATTGGCTTCGTACATCAGACGCAATTTTCCGGGTTTGCTCGGGTCGCGCAAGTCGTGCGGATACAGAAACACGCCGCCGCGGTTCAGGATCCGGTAAACCTCGGCCACCAGCGACGCTACCCAGCGCATGTTGAAGTTTTTGCCGCGCGGGCCGTCTTCGCCGGCCACGCATTCGTCGATGTAGCGCTTGACCGGCGGCTCCCAAAAACGCTGGTTGGACATGTTAATGGCAAACTCGCTGCTGTCTTCCGGAATTTTCATATTGCAATGGGTCAGGATGAACTCGCCGACGTCCTGGTCCAGCGTAAAGCCGTTGACGCCGTTGCCGGTGGTCAGCACCAGCATCGTCGACGGTCCGTACAATACGAATCCGGCGCAGACCTGTTCGGTGCCGCGGCGCAGAAAATCCTCGGTTTCCGGTTCGATGCCCTCGCGGCAGCGCAAAATAGAGAAGATGGTGCCGACGGTCATATTGATGTCGATATTGGACGACCCGTCCAGCGGATCGAACAAAACCAGGTATTTGCCTTTCGGATATTGCTTCGGAATCTTGATCGGATCGTTGATTTCCTCGGAGGCCATCCCGCCCAGCGAACCGCTCCAATCCAAGGCTTTGACCATAATATCGTTGGTGATGATGTCCAGTTTTTTCTGGACCTCGCCCTGGACGTTTTCCGATTCGGCGCTGCCTAACACGCCGATCAAGGCACCGCAATTCACCCGATGCGATATTTGTTTGCAGGCGGTGACGATGTTGTTCAGCAACAAGGTAAAAGTCCCCGAGGCATCCGGCAGGCCGCGCTGCTGTTCGATGATGAACTGGGTAAGGGTGACTTGTTGGTTAGACATGAATGTGTATCTCCAATGGATAAACGGAGCGCGTCGCGGCCGGTAGGCCGGAGCGAAAATGAGTGTAAAGGTTGAACGTGAGCGGGCTGTTCAAGGTTAGGGCGCTAGACTTTTTCGCTTAACAAGCTTTGCGGAGACGCTATTGGTGAGTGTTCTTGGGCAGGTTTGCCATGTTGGGCATCCATAAAACCGGGCTTCAATCCTTTTTCTTCGAATTGCTGTCTCAGATAGTCGAGACGCGCGTTAATTTTTTCGACCGTTTCGGCCGATTCGCTCCAGAAACGGGTATTGACGCTACCGTCGTAACAGGAGAGCTTGCAATGTATTGTAGCAAGTTCCGGTGGGGTAATGGTAATGCTCACTACCCAGTTATTCTGGCCCGCCGGGTTGCCGCTGCCGCCACGCTCGTGCTCTACGATCAGCTCCAGCAGGTCCGGTTTACCGTTTTGCAGGAAAGGCAGCTCCAACACCCAAACCTGGCGCGGCGCATCGTCTTTGGGCAACGAGTGCAACTGGTCCAGAGTCAATTTTGCCAGACTGCCCTCGGCTTGCTGCAACAGTTCTCTTAACAGCGCGGTACTGGAGGTAGCGGGATGTTCGGCCGCCGCCGGCTTTAATTCCAATGCCAGTTCAGCAATAAACTTGCCCAGTCTTAGCTTGAAGTCGTCCATCAACGTTTGCGGCGCCGAACTCTGCCGGCCGGCTTGCGCCAATTTTGCTTCCAGAAACAACCCGGAACCGGCGACGGCTGTTTTCAAGCCAGCAGGCTGGAACAGCGCGGATTTATCCGGGATGGCGCGCAAAATCTGCAACGCCAAATGTTTCAGAGTTTCGCCGACGGTTTTATCGGCGACCAGTTCGCCGATGCCGCGATCCAGCCGATCCAACAATACCTGCGGAGAACTTTGCTGCGGCAGCGCTTGTTTGAAAGCGGCAGCGACCAGTTCTGCACCGGAATCCGCCGGCGCTAGCTTGGCGCTGAACAACGGCTGCGATCCGACCTTGACCAGTTGCAATTCGATCCGGTTGCCTGGAACCAGCGCCGGCTTGGCCGGATCGGCCTCGGTCAGATGACGGCTGTCCAGCGTCACCGGCTGCGCCGGCGAACGACTAGCGGCGTTATCGGTTGCAGTGTGTCCGGCCGGCGGCGCGGTGGCTAGTTGTAGGGTCACGTTCTGTTTGCCGACGCTGACAACTTGGGCCGACACTGATTGGCCGAGTTGCTGGTTTGTTAGGGGATTGCCGGCTACCGCCGCTTGCGGCGGCGTTGGGGTAGGCACCAATTTCAGCAGCGGCGCTTCGCCGCCGGCCGTCGGGTTGGCATTGGCCGGCAGCGCCGGTGCGATCAATTTGAATTCCGGAGTCGGCAATAATTTGACCACTTGCAATTGCAAACTTTGTCCGACAGCAATCGGCAAGGGCAGGGGAGTTTGCAGCGTCAGTGCCTTGCCGGCCAGATTCACTGTCAGTAAATTCGCTTGCGCTTGATTGACAACGATCTTGGCTTCCAGAACCTGATTCAGTTTCAACTCCGGAAAGGCGGCGCTGACTTTGTTCAGTGCGGCTTGCAGATGCGCATCCAGCGGCAATTTGATTTCCACGTGCGTCACCTTGCCGCCGGCACAGCGGCTATTCCAGCGCCAGGATAAACGCCCATTGTTCGGCGCTGACCGGCATGATCGACAACCGATTGCCGCGCCGCAACAAAGCCAACTCGCCCAGCTCGGATTTGGTTTTCAGCTCGCGCAAACTGATCGTGCGTGACAGTTTGCGCACGAACTTGACGTCGACCATAAACCAGGTCGGCTTATCCGGATTGCTTTTCGGATCGAAATGCTTGTCGTCCGGATCGAACGCGGTGAAATCCGGATAACTTTCTCTGGCCACCTCGGCAATGCCGACGATACCGGGTTCGTCGCAATTGGAGTGGTAAAAAAATATTTGGTCGCCGATTTTCATCTCGTCGCGCATCATGTTGCGCGCCTGGTAATTGCGGACGCCGTCCCAATGCTCGGTTTGCTGCGGCCGTGCGCACAAATCGTCGATGCCGAAGGTTTCCGGTTCCGATTTCATCAGCCAATAACGCATACATTCTCCTTGATATTCGAATCGGTCCGCCGCCGGCCAAAACTGTCCGGCAGCGGAGACGGGTGTCGGCCTAAGTTTAACAAGTTATCGGCAAGCATAGCCAAACTCCCGTTATTCCGGATCGACAGCCAAGTCTCTCGCCAGGGCAACGCAATTCGAAACTTGAACTATGTTTACGCTACCCAGCAACAACGCTAGACCCGGCAAGGCGCAATCGCTTCGTTTGGCCGCTGCATTTTTGCAATTAACCCCAACCAGGAGCCACATGCCAAGCAGTCCTCGAATTTGGCCGAATCTGTTATGCCTATTGGCCGGCATCGTTTTCGGATTTCCGTTAATCCATGCGCCGTTGAATCACCCCGTCAGTCGCATGGCGTCCGCCAATCCGGCTTATCGCGAACTGACTCAAAATGCATTCATGGTGATGTCGAATCGGCTTGAATTGAACCGGGGGCGTTTGGTGCGCTATACCGACGCCGCCGGGCAACTGCAAATCACCCGGGTGCAGGGTTTGCCCGGCGACCAAATCGGTTTTACCGGGCAAACCTTGGCGGTGAATGCACAGCCGGTGGCCGACTATCCGCGACTGCGGATGGCGCAAGGCTCGTTAATCGTGCCGCAGGACGCGGTGTTCTGTTTTCCTGACATTGCTGCGGACGCCGGCGGAAAGGAACGCAATCTGCAGCAATATTTGATTCCGGCCCATACGTTGAACGGCAGCGTGCTCTACGTGTTGAACAACGATTCAACCGTTGCGGCAAATCCGGAGTTTTTCGGCTACGGCTACGGATTGTTATTGGCCTATTTGATCGTGTTCCTGGCCTTGGCCAGAAATAAGGACCGGCTACATAGGGCGGTTTACTATCCGGTGCGATGGGTGGTCGGTCTAAATCTGCTGGTCTGAAGCTTTCTTGCTGTTTACGGAATTTACGCCGGTTTATCCGGAATCGTGCCGTCGATTTACTTCATTTTTCTATCGGCGCTGGCGTATTTAGGCTTGTCGGCAGCCGCGGCGAGTGCTTCGGCTTTGGCGGTCGCGCTATTCGCCTTGCTAGCCGTATTTGCCGATAAGCCGATCACCTTGGGCCGCACCGGCCCGAATTCCTGATTCAACTCAATCGCTCGCTATGGAAAACATCCACGCCCTGATCGAAAACGTAGAACGCGTCATCGTCGGCAAACGGCCGGTCATCGAACTGGCTTGCGTCGCCATCCTATGTAAAGGCCACATTTTGCTGGAAGACGTGCCCGGAACCGGCAAAACCATGTTGGCGCGGGCATTGGCGCGGTCGATCCGCGTCGACATGAAACGTCTGCAATGCACGCCGGATTTATTGCCGTCGGACATCACCGGCGTCGCGGTGTATAACCAGAAAAGCGCGGATTTCGAATTTCGCCCCGGCCCGGTCTTCACCCAATTGCTGTTAGCCGACGAAATCAACCGGGCGACGCCGCGGGCGCAGTCGGCATTGTTGGAATGCATGGAAGAGTTCCATGTCAGCGTCGACGGCCAAAGTTACGAATTACCTAAGTTGTTCACGGTCATGGCCACGCAAAACCCTATCGACATGGCCGGCACCCACGCATTGCCGGAGGCGCAGTTGGACCGTTTTTTCATACGTTTGCATATGGGCTATCCCAACATGGACCAGGAAATCAAAATCCTGGCGGCGCAAGCCCAAACCCATCCGATCGAAACCCTGCAACCGGTGACGAGCGAAGCCCAAATTCTGGCAGCGCGTGCCGAGGTAAAAAATGTCTACATAAGCCCGGATGTGGCGGCATACATCGTCGGTATCGGCGCCGCCAGCCGTAAACACGCCGATTTGCGTTTGGGCGCTAGTCCGCGCGCAACCCTGGCGCTGGCGCGCGCCGCGCAAGGTTTGGCCTATTTGCGCGGCCAAGCTTTCGTCACTCCGGATTTGGTGAAACAGATCGCTCCGGCGGTGCTGGAGCACCGGCTGTTGGTGCGGCCGCAGGCGGCGGTGCTGGGTCGCAGCGGCGGCGAAATTCTTGCCGAGATTCTCGGCCAATTGCCGCCGCCGGTGGTGTAGCCCGGTGGCGATTCAACGCCGGTTTTGGATACTGGCCGGTTTTGCGTTGGCGGCCTACGCCGGCGCTATCGCCCGCGAACAAAGCTTGCCTTGGCTTTTGGCGGCATTGATCGGCGGCGGTTTGCTCAGCGGTTTGCTCTGGCCTTACCTGTTATTAAAGCGGGTGGCAATTCGCCGAATCGCGCCGCAACGGGCTTTGGAAGGTGACACGGTTAGATTCGAATTCGAAGTGCATAACCGCGGCCGGCTGCCGCGCTTTATGTTAGAACTGGCCGACCGCCTGCCGTTTGTCGGTGCCGCCGAACAGGCGCCCGGAGCCGATACGCGACTGTTGGGTGGGATCGCTTATATTCCGGGCGGCGGCCGGCGCCGTTTCGAATTGGCTTTGCAGTGCGAAAAGCGCGGCTTTTACCGGCTAGGGCCGGTCGGCCTGGCATCGTCGTTTCCATTAGGCTTGGCGGAAGTGCGTATTGCCGGAGAGCGGACGACGCAAGGATTTACGATCTACCCCAAATTGTTTCCGATCCAGACATTGGCCTTGCTCGGCGCACCCAGCCAAATTCACCGCGGCGCCTACTGTTTGCCGGAAGGCGCCGGAGCGGCCGAGTTCGCCGGCCTGCGCGAATACCGCAGCGGCGACAATCCGCGCCACGTGCACTGGCCGACCACCGCGCGCATGAACGAATTGATGGTAAAAGAATTCGAACCGCTGGCTTCGGCTTGCCTATACATTGCACTGGATTTGGCCAAGGACGCCAATGTCGGCCGCGGCCGACACAGCACCTTGGAGTACGCGATACGCATTGCCGCTTCCATCGCCGGATATGCCTGCCGGCAAAACATCCATAGCCGCTTGCTGGGTTACGGGACTCAAGCCGTGCGATTCGCCTCCGGCAAAGGCGACTTGCACTTTCAGAACATTTTGGACGCCTTGGCGGTGGCGGACAGCGACGGCCGCACCCCGTATGCAGAACTGTTGACCGACATCGCCCTGGATTGCCAGCGCGGCGAAACCGTGGTCTTGCTGCTCAGCGAACCGCCGCACCGGGATGCGGCGACACTGCAAGCGCTGGCGTTGTTGCGCGCCAGAGGCGCCAATTTGCTGGCGGTAACTTTTGATCGCGACAGTTTTCTTCCGAGCGGCGCCGGTGTCGATACCGCACCGCGGCGAAGGGATTTGACTCTGGGCCTGCTGGAGATGGGCGTGCCGAACCTGACCGTGTGCAAAGGCGACGATTTGACCGAGGTATTCAATCCGTGACCGAAACCAAACTTGCCGGGCCGCTGTATGCCGGGTTGTTTGCCGCGCAACTGTTGGCGGTGGCCTGCAACGCGTTTTTGGATATCGGCTACGGCAGCTTCGGCCGGGAAATACTGTTTTGGTCGGTAGTACTTGGCGGCACGCTCGCCGTCGGCTGGCGCCAAAGTCGGAAAGTCGACGGCTGGGGCGGCATTGCCCAGAAGTTCGTGTTATTTTTCGGTTTGCTGTTATTCGTGTTCGCGTTTTTGCCGCTCTGGGGTATGCCGCGCGCCGGCCTGTATCTGCTAGCGATGTTGCAAGCTTCTTATAATTGCGCCACTGCCGGCCGCCGCCAGTTACACCTGGGCTTGCTGACCTCGTGAGCTATAACTGAATCTGGTGTTTGGTAGTTGAAGAGAAGCGGCGTATCTGGTTGATTATTTGTGACCAAACAAAACGATCAACTCCAAGGATACGCCACGATGAAGAAGAGTAATGTAATCGACCTGTCCAGTCGAGAAGAGAATGCCGATCCATTGACCAACCTGATCCGGCAAGGGGCTCGCAAGCTAATTGAGCAAGCCATCGAAGCTGAATTGGCAGCCTATATGGAAGCCTTCAGCGAACGGAAGCTGAGCGATGGTCGGGCTGCCGTCGTTCGTAACGGTTATCAACCGGAGCGCGAGATTCAGACAGGTATCGGGCCCGTGGCGGTGAAGGTTCCCAAGGTTCGGGCGAAAGACGGCCAAGGCGCCACCTTTCGTTCTGCATTGGTGCCACCCTATGTTCGGAAGACGCGTTCCTTGTCAGCCGCATTGCCCTGGTTGTACTTGAAAGGTATTTCCAGTGGTGAGATGGAAGCCGCACTGGAAGTCCTGGTTGGGCCGGATGCCAAGGGATTGTCGGCCAGCACCGTGGCCCGCTTGAAACGCGCATGGGCGGCGGAATATAACGATTGGCGGACCAGTCGCCTGGATCGTGATCAGTGGGTCTATATCTGGGCCGACGGCATTTACAGTGGCCTGCGGACGGAAGATGTCAAGCTGTGTGCCTTGGTTATCATCGGCGTCAATGAGCGCGGTGAAAAACGCTTTCTGGCGATTGAGGACGGCGTGCGTGAATCGACGCAGAGTTGGCGGGAAGTGCTGCTGGGCCTGAAAGCGCGCGGTATGAACAGCCCCAAACTCGCCATTGGCGACGGCGCGATGGGTTTCTGGGCGGCGCTGGATGAGGTTTACAGCAACGCTCGGCAACAACGCTGTTGGGTGCATAAAATGAACAACGTGCTCAATCGCGTTCCAAAAGCGGTGCAACCCAAGATGAAACAGTCGCTGTATGACATATGGCAGGCTGATACCCAGAAGAACGCCGAGCGCGCCTTCGACCAGTTCGCCACGCTCTATGACGCCAAATATCCCAAGGCGGTTGAATGTCTGTATCGCGACCGGCATGAACTGCTGGCCTTCTATGACTTTCCGGCTCAGCACTGGCAAAGCATTCGAACAACCAACCCCATCGAATCAACCTTCGCCACTATTCGCCATCGCACCAAGCGTGCCAAAGGCTGTCTCGCCCGCGATGGCATGTTGCACATGCTATTCAAACTGGGACAAACGGCTGAGAAAACCTGGCGACGCCAGCGAGGATTTGATTATCTCGCCAAAGTGATTACCGGGGTTCCGTTCAAGGACGGCATTGAGCTAGAAACCGGCAATCAGATCGCCGCTTGATCAAGGCCTGAACACCAGATTTGACAATAGCTCTGACCTCGTTGGCCTTGGTCCTGTTTGCCGCTTCCCACTACCGGGCGGATTGGACCATGCTGTTTTATATCCTGCCTTATTTGATTATCGCCGTGTTTACCTTGGTCGCCAGCCAGATTGGCCAGCGTAGCGACGACCTGCGCCTGACCGGTCTGGCACGGACGTCGAGCGGCCAAGGGCAGGGCGCTGCCAGCTCTGCCGCCACGCTAAGCATTCTGCTGCTCGGCGGAGTCTTGTACCTGCTGACGCCGCAAGTCAGTTGGCCTTATCTGGAATCGCGTTTCGGCCAGGACGTTCCGCACGCGCCGGGCGGTGAGCTGGAACAAGCGGAGTCGGGCGGGCAGACCGGTTCCGCCGCGACCAAAAGTCAGGGTGGGACTGCCGAAAACGGTTCCAGTGGCGGCCAAGGTTTGCAATGGCCGGGCATGCAGTGGCCCAGTCCGCAGGAAATGCGCACCGCAGCGCAGCGGCCGCATATGCCGCGCTGGCAAAAATCGGCGATTGAGGAGCTGGCCGGATTCAGCGAAACGCTACAGCCGGTGGTATTGGTTGTCTTCGATTGGTGGCGCTGGCTGAAGCAATGGCTGCGCGAACACTGGCTGGATTTGATGTTCGCTCTGCTGGGTTTGATCATGCTGGCGGTGATACTGGCATTTCGTCACCTGTTGCGGGAGACGCCTTGGGCGATCTGGCTGTCAAGCCGTTGGGATTATTGGTATCTGTGCCGTTGCGGGCGCCACACCGCGGGCGAGCGCGGCGCCCGCCAATATTACCGGGCCATGGAGCGCTTGTTTGCGCTGGGGGATTTACCGAGGTCCCGATTCAGCAATTCGCAGGAATATCTGGCGCAAATTCGGCGCAGACACCGCAGCCACCTCCACACCTATGCCGAGGAACTGACGCAATTGTTCGAAGCCGCCCGCTACGGTCCAGACCGCTTCGGCATTAGCGATTTGCAACGTATGCGCCAGCTGTATCGGTATATGTATCGAGAATTGATTTGATGGATGCGATTTCGCCGGTAAATGCACAGTAAGTTATGCGGTGGGATAATATGGCGAATCCATACCGATGTTGGCTGCGCAGGTAATTTCGCCGTCCAACAATTTCACCGACAGATTATCGTTGATCTTTTTCGCAAACGGCAGCAGCAGGCGGTCGATGTAATTTTGGGCGTTAGCGCTCGAATCGAATTAGTAAAAACCACCGACGTTATGATTATTGATGCTGCTCAGCCAGGTTTTCGTAATCCCGGGAATTGCTTCATCTCGACATTGATGGGCCGCCAATCGATTTGATCGAACGGAATTGCCAATTGATATTCTGCATACAAAAACACTTTCATTAGTTGGACACCAACCGACTATGTCGGGACAACGCTGATATCGAGCAATCCTTGGGCAATCCTGGATTGTGACCGGATGTGCATCCAGTACTCGGCGGGAAAGCCATAAAAAGCCAAGAGTGATTCACGGCGATTTTCGAACACAGCCACCGCCTTGGGATACTTGGCCGCAAAGTCGCGCAAGAATGTATCGAAGGCTTTATTGGCCTGGGCTTTGGTTTCCGCCATCCAGAGTTCTTTCAGCCCCGCCTTAGCTTTACCTTGGATCGAATCAGGGAGCGCCGCCAACACATTCGCCGTCTTTGCACCCAGTTGTGTGGTTGGCCAGGCTTCGTTGAGCACCGCCTTTATGCCCTGTGGGTACAAAAATCCCAATGCGCCGTCGCCGGTGGCCAGATTCGGTGCATCCTGTAAGCCGCGAGCGTGCATATCCTGCAAGATGCTCAGCCACGATGCCTTCGATTCCCGATAACCGTCCGATAAGGCACGCAAGCGCTAAGACCCGGTGCTGGTGGAAAAATGGCAGGCGGAAGACTTTCCGGCCTTGAAAGCCGAAGCCAAACGCACGGGTGCGGTGATCTATTTTGCCGATGAAGCCGGCGTCTGCTCCGACTTTCATGCTGGTACGACTTGGGCGCCGGTCGGACCAACACCCACCGTGAAGACGACCGGGCGCCGATATGGTTTGAATCTAATCTCGGCGGTCAGCGCGCGGGGCGATTTCCGCTTCATGGTGCAGGAAGGCAACGTCACTGCCGAGGTATTTGTTGAATTCTTGAAGCGCCTGCTGCGCGGTGCCGAACAGCCGATCATTCTGGTCGTCGACGGTCATCCGATTCACAAGGCCAAGACGGTGAAAACCTTTGTGGAACAGCTGCAAGGCCGGCTGAAATTGGCCTATTTGCCATCGTATGCGGCGCAATTGAATCCCGACGAACAGGTCTGGGGCTATATCAAGCCGCGCGTGGCCAAGCAGGTGCCGGAAAACAAAATCAAATTAAAGAAACTCGTTCAATCTGCCATGCATCGATTACAGAAACTCCCGCATGTTGTGAAATCGTTTTTTAGCCATCCTGAATGTCGATATGCCTGCGAATGATAATACTTTCTTTAAGAGCGACAAGAGGATAGGGTTATTTTAAATAGTTATTTGCTCCAGGAAAATGTTCAAGCACACAATAGGCCCAGCGTTTGTTCGGTATTATGTTTTTGTTAGTCAGATATTTGTTTCGTTTCCATGAAGAAAATGCCGGCGATTGATTGAGCCAGCGCCATATCGGTATGGTAAAGCCGGTTTTTGGCCGATTGACGATGCGATCATCGAGTTTAGCAGTAAGCGATTGGGGTAATATTTCTTTCTTGTTCCCGAGTTTCCCGGTCGCGGCCGAACCGACCAAGTTAAAGAGCAAAATATGGTCTACTAACGGTACGCGAATTTCCAGAGAGTGGGCCATTCCTATCCAGTCGGTGTCGCGTAACAATTGGTTACGCATATATTTTTTTGATTCCAGAGCCACAATTTTGCCGAAATCGGATTGAATGTCGTCTACTGACTCAAATATATTGATTTTCGTGAGTTGCGACAGGCCGATTTTTAATAAATCTCTATCGATGATATTTGGGAGCTCCCAAGGCATAAATAAACCTTTCTGAAGCTGATAGGCAGACGTGATATTGCTTGCCATGTTCAAACAATCAGAATTATTTGGATTTAATCCTTTAAAGCTTTTTGCGATAAAAGCGTGGATGTAAAAAAACAGGTTATTAATAGTAGGGTTTGAATTGTAGGGTGATAGCTTGTTTATAATTTCTGGAATTGCTTCGAATGTATTATAGCCACCAAGCATTTCATCTCCGCCTAAACCAGAAAGCACGACCTTAAGCCCGTTTGATTTAGCCGCTTTGCTGACCAGCCAAGTATTGATACCATCGATAGTTGGTTGATCCATCGCGTCAAGAAACATTGCCAATTCGGTTTCGACATGGGACATACTCGAAGTGACCACTTGATGCTTTACGCCCAGTATCGATGCGATTTCCGTAGCGACAGGCGCCTCGTCCAGCGACCTTCCGCTAAATTCTTCGAAAGCCAGCGTTATAGCGCTAACCGGTTCGGGGACAAGCTCTTGAGCCAGCCCGGTAATAGTCGCCGAATCGAGACCCGCTGACAAAAAAGAGCCTACTGGTACGTCCGCAACCATGTGCGCTTTGACAGAGTCTCTAATGGCCGCCTTAGCTAATTCCTTAGCTATATCCGCTGGTATAGCTGACGCGGCCGAATAAGAAGTATTTATGACAGTATTGATATTCCAATATTGATAAATACTTTGGCGGCCTAAGTAATCAATTTCAAGTACATGTCCTGCAGGCAATGCGTTTATATTTTCATATAACGTTAATGGCTCGGATACGCTGCCCCAGAGTAGAAAACTTATTAATGCAGCCGGATTAATCGAACAATCGATTCCGCTTCCTGCTACAAGGGCTTTTACCTGCGAGGCGAATCGAAACACGCCGTTAATATTTGAGTAATAAACCGGTTTAATACCGTAAGGGTCGCGTGCGATTATCAGCTTTCTGTTACGGTTATCCCATAGCGCAAATGCAAACATGCCGCGTAATTGATTAACCATTTCGATGCCGATATCTCGGTATAAATGAAGCAGCACTTCCGTATCGCTGTGGCTTCGAAAAGAAAACCCTTTAGACTCTAGGTTTCTTCTTAATTCGTTGTGGTTATATATTTCGCCGTTGAACGTGATGGACAAGTGACCATCCGCTGTATGCATGGGTTGAGCGCCCAATTCTGAGAGTTCGATTATCGCCAAGCGCCGATGTCCGAATCCAACCGATCCGCAGTCAGATAACCAAAGGCCGGCGCCGTCAGGCCCTCTGTTATACATGGAGTCGCGAGTTGCTATTATCTGTTCGATATCGATTTTCGGGGTTTCTACGCCATAGCGAAATATACCGTTTATGCCACACATTTTAATTTGTTAGATATTTGATTCGGTTCTGAAGCGCGAGAGTTCCTGACGCACGACGTTTAAATAGCCGTGGCCGTGAAATTGATCAGGTTCTAAATAATTTCCTTCTGCCCATTCATTCCAAGCTTTTATGAATACAATTTGGTGCTCTGGTTCATTGTCGCTGATTAGGGATAATCCCCGGCGTAGAACACGGCCAAATAATTCAGGGGTAGATCCGTGTAATACTAAGCCGTTTTCGCCAGAACGAGGAGTATTATCCCAATTGGGGAGGACAGTTGGATAATCGGGAAAATTAGGCGGAGATTTACGTGTTAATTGTTCAATGGTATCCGCGTAATCGTAGACGGTAAGGGATGATTTTTTGCCGAGGAAAATACGGTTTAACAATCTCCTTAAACGATATCTTGGAGGAATGTGCCCGTCTTTAGGCGGTAATGGTTGCCATGTCGAGGCATCCAAGCCAACGCTAATAGGATTCCAGTCCTGGCGGTGACGGTAGTTCACGCCGACCAGATACAATCCTGCCAGTCCGGCCTGTTTAGCGAGCTCACGCCAAAATAGAATGACATTCGGTAATTCCGGAATGTCCGTTGGATTGTAGATCAAGAATAATGGCTTATCATCAACAGTAATATATCGCCGATCCTTGAATGCTTTGAGTAGCCATTCAAAATGCAGTCTATGATCTTCCAAGCCGGGGTATGTTTGCTCAATTAGGGTGCGATCTGCCGTACCCTGCCATATGTTATTCCAACTATGGTTTGCCCAGCACAGGCAGAACGGAAAATCCGGTTCGCCGCTAGCCAATATTTCGTTAACCGGTCGTTCCAGCATACGTCTGCCGTCGCCAAACCAATAGTGATAGTAACAAAATCCTTCGATACCATATTCTCGGGCTAGTTCGGCCTGGGCGTGGCGCGCCTCGGGTAAGCGGAGGTCGTAAAATCCCAGGTCGGCCGGTACGTGAGGCTGGTAGTGGTCGGGATAAAGCGGCTTGGCCTTGGCAACATTGGTCCATTCCGTAAAACCCTTGCCCCACCACTCATCGTTTTCCGGAGTGGGATGAAATTGCGGCAAATGAAATGCGATAAGGCGGGGACTGGTCTTCATAACGTTTCAAACAGAGTGAAATTTTTCAAGTATGGCCCGCCATGCTGACACGATTTCTTTTTCTTCGAGTTCTAACGAATAGGTATCGCGAATAAATTGCGCCGCAAGACGTCCTTTTTCCAATAATATCTCGGGTTGTTTTTGATAAGTTTTAATGGCGTGCTCGACTGTTTTCGCAAAGCCTAGAATATCGCCTTGCTCAATAGGGTAGGAAAATTCCGGGTTGAAAAATTCCCTGCCGCCTCCGCCGTGGAAGCCAATTACGACGCAGCCTGACGCCATCGCCTCTGCGGCAGGTAAACCGAAACCTTCGGGATAGCCGAAACTTAAAAATATTACCGATTCACGGTAGATTTTTGCAACTTCGGCCTGAGGCAAGTTAATGAAGGGTACAATCTCGAAGTCTTCGAGTACGCCGCGAAACTTAAGAATGTTGATGACTTGCATCGCATCCTGCTGGTTTTTTATGCGGGAGAAACACAACTGCTTTTTCTTTTCCGCTTGAAAATAAAACGTATTCGGATCGATCGACAGCCTGAATCGATGTAGCAAAAGTTGTGGAAAAGCATGCCGTAAATAATCTTCACCGTCTTTCGAATTAACGAGAGTGGCGAGCGTATCGGGGTCGAGGTAAGGGCTTATCAGGCGATCTTTGTTTAACGAATAACCGTTAAAGGTTAGATAGCAATTTTGATTTAATACGACTTTCTTAATACCTTTGCCGTACACCCAAGCCAAATCGGGGCCGTACAATTCAGGAATTACAATAATATCTTCAGAATTGATGACCGAGCTTTTGCCCCCTTTGATACGCAGTTCTACTACTTGATCGGGTTGGAAACGGCGTTTGATCTTACCGTGAAGACGATCGATGATCGATCCGCGCCAATACACAATTGACGTTTCATTTTCGAACCACCTCACCCGAAAACCGGGGTTACTGTGCACAACATAGGCCGGTATGCCATTACGATTCAACACGTCTACGTGCTGATAAATGACTCGTACGCCTCCTACGGGTGTGTTATGTTCCGGGCAAAGATAATAGATAGTCACGAGGTTAATTCAATTCAGGTTGTTAGAATCGGCGAAGTATATGTGAGCTGTGGCAGTTACGATGGTTATGTCGAAACATCTAAGTTATTTGTTTGAAACGCCACAGTAAATGTTTATCCAATATGTCCTTGCATCTTCTTTTAAAACCGGCCAGCCCGAAATAATTGAATTGCGCTTCCGCCGCTCTTAATGCCGTGGTATCGGTCAGTTTATTTTTTTGTCTACGCGATAAAAAAGTTCTTTCCTCCAGAATTGAAGTCAAGTCGCTCATGAATGTGATTTGCTCGGAGGCGGCGTGATAGGCCTTGGCGTCGCTGGTCGCTTGGCTTCCGATTTTTTGGCGTAATTCGGGGTTCGAGGCTAATTGCTGCATCCAGTCGGCGGCTTCGTCGATATGTGGCTCCGCCCACAGCGCGCGTTTTCCAAGTTGGTCTGGGCCGTTGGCTGCCATGCCGGAGTACGGCACCAAATCGAACCCGACCAGACACGAATTCGTATGCCGCATAAACGACATGTTGCCCGACCACCCGGTTGCGATCACTGGCTTGCCTAGCGCCATGCATTCCAATGGCCCAAGTCCCAATCCTTCCGCGCGGTGCATAGAGACGAATATGTCGCAGCTAGCGTAAAGACTTAGCACGTCCGGATAGCTCAGCGATTTGGCGATAAAGTGAACTCGGGGGTTGCCGGCACATCGCGTTTTCAGCTCTTCTACCAAGCGCATAGGATCGCAACCCGGCGTGGTTACTTCTGCGTTATTCAACTTTACGACGAGGTGGGGTGCGCCAGCGTCGTCCGAAATGCCGGGGAAGGCTTGCAAAAACGCATCTACCGCGCCGAACGGGTTTTTGCGAGCGGGATCGTGGTGGGGGTCGAAACTCGAGACAAACAGAAGCTTGTCTCTAGGCAAGCCAAACTTATCTCGGTCTGCACGAATTCCCTCAGGTAGAAATAAAGGGTGAATGCAATCCAGTGTCAACACGTCGGAAAGGTTGGTATCAAACACATGTTTAACGAAGTGCGATCCGGCCAGTACAACGTCGAATAAACGCAGCGCTTCGCGATAGCGTCGAGGTAGCACTGTTTCTTCGCACCAGATCAACCCTACGTTAAGGCGGTTGCCGTCGAACAGTCCTGTCGGAGGGTGCAGAAACAACCCAGGCAATTGACCCATCGACAAAAAGAACAAATTGATCGAATACGGTAGCTGCTGCGGATCGTTGACGGTAAGCGCTTGGTATTCTTGTTCGCGGGCATTAGGCGCGCGCTTATAGTCGATGTCGAAAATGGCTACCGGTATTTGCCGGTTTAAAAACAATCTTATAAAGTGCCTGGCGGTTATGCCAAGGCTTACGTTGCTACTGACGTAGCCGACAACGTTAATGCCGAAATTACCATTCATCTGCATCAATGGGATTTATTGAATCGCCATAAAACATAACGATTCAGTGCATGGTAAAACCTGCTGCACAGAACACGGCCCTTTAGCTTCAACCAAGGAACTGGAGTTTGTTCGATATGCTGAAAAACTTCGTTTATTTTTATCTTTACCACCGCTTCCGAAAAATTCTGTTCCAGAAAGTTTCTACCGGAGATGCCGATTTCGGCATGCTGCACGGGATCGTTGAGCAAACCTAAGACATGATCGGCAAATTCCCGGGGCGTGTCGCCAATCAAAATCTGTTTACCGGGGGTTAAGCCGAAGCCCTCCAGACCGACCGAAGTGGTTACGACAGGGAGACCATAGGACAGCGCTTCGCCAATTTTGCCCTTTACTCCGCTGCCGTAACGCAATGGCGCTAACGAAATGTAGGACTCCGTCAAGTACGGATGCATGGACGGCACGTGGCCCAAAATTTCAATCGGTCCGCCGTGAAGATTTTTAACCGCTTCCGGGTAGCCTTCGCCGATTACTTTAAAACGAACCTGAGGTGCTTGTTCCAATATTAACGGCAATATCTCGTTAGCGAAATACAACACTGCATCGCTGTTGGGTTCGTACTGGCCCCAGCCGACGAACATCAACACGTTTTTATCTCGCGCTGCGGTAGGAATATATTCGCCCATAGGATGAATATTTGGAATGATAGCGAGTTTATTATCGGGAAGATCGGGTACTAATAACTGGCGTTCCTGTTCCGATACCACAATTACGAAATCAGCTTGGCGATAGGTGGCAATTTCCTCTCTCTTAACTTTATTGGCGAATTCAATATCGCTTTGTTGGTTAGTCAATCTGGCACGAGACATATATCTGCCGAACTGAACATCCACCGAGTCTATTATCAATTTGGTAGTTGGCGCCCAATATCGGACTGCGCGAATATTCTTTGTTGTCGCGAGCACGTATAGAACGAATACCACTGCATCGTAACTGTCCGCTTGTAGAGCTGGGATCAAGCCGTTGTTGCAAATTAAAACCCCTTGGCTTAATAATCGCTCTCGATAGAGTGTTACAGAGGCCTCGCCCAACTCGTTAACCATGTAAGGTACATCCAAAGGGCACAAGCAAACCTGATGAGATTCCGCTAATATTTGTACCAGTCGCGAAAACCTGAGTTCATATGAGGAACGATCAAATGCCGGGTACGAGTCGGAAACGATAAGTAATTTCATATGTAAATTGGTCTGGTAATCAGTATGTATCGGGCACAGATGATTCGTTGCCGCTCCGATGACAAAGGTATTATTGTTTTACCCACGGCGGAATAAACTCGCTCCAATATTGATCTTCATTTTTCGCTAACCGTTTAATAATTGGGCGAAGCAGTTTGATTATGGGATTCTCGATAATTGCTTGGTAATTTTTTTCGTACCAACAAAGTTTGTTTGCCAATTGATTGAGCTTTTTTTCAACGTGCTTTTTACCTCCATGATGAGCAATTACCATGGCACAATCTATTAGCATTAAGTTCGCGAATGCTGTAGTTTTAGCGTTCGGATGACTTAACGCCTCAGAGAAAAGATAGTCTACAGACACAAAATTTATGCCACTCTTCGCCATTCTTATCCATAAGTCGACATCTAACGCAATATGGATAGATTCGTCTATCGGGCCTGCCATTTCCCAGGCTAAACGGGAAAATGCACTTGATGGTTGTAAAAAATCGCCACCGTTCAACCAATCAAACAGAGATTCTAAATCAATAGATTGATTGGGTTTTATGAAATGAATTTCGTTTCCTGCTGAATCAATAATTCTGCCGGAGCCAACTACCATAACGGCACCGGGATTGTTCCGAAATAAATCGGAAAATTTACAAAGAGTACCGGGCAAATACCAATCGTCGGAATTTAACCATGTGAGGACATCGCCAGTAGCTTTGGCCATCCCTTTATTTATAGCATGGCTTTGGCCTCTGTCAGGTTCGCTGACCCAATATGTTAAATATTGCTCATATTTTCTGATGATATCAACAGTGTTATCAGTGCTCCCGCCATCAATTATTATCAATTCAAAATTAGGATAATCTTGTGATATCACAGATTCTATAGTCTTTTCGATAAAATTCCCCTGATTAAATGTTGGGATTATTACCGATATTTTTGGCAACTGCTCGCCCATAAACGCCCCTATATTAATTAATCGCTACTGGAGCTTAGAAGCTTCCAAATTAAGGCTGATTGGATATTCCTTGTTGTTAAACATTACGTTTTTTGATGCCCAGTCATCAAAATTGTGAAATTGGACGTCAAACGGATTCCATTCTAAAACGTCTCCAAATTTATGTGCAACCAATATCTTTTCTAAATATTTTTTATTATAAATCTCATAATGAAAATTTTCCGGATAGTCTTGCCCTCCCATAAGCGGAGGAGAAATGAGTTCTATTTGATGATCGGTGTCATTATATATGGCAATGATGTGATCAAAGTCTGGCACCGAAATTCTTAACTTTCCGCTGGGCTTTAATATACGATGCATTTCTTTAATAACTTGGGATAACTTTTCCCTGGGTACATGCTCTAATACATGGCACATGTATATTAAGTCGGCAGTATTATCCGGGATCATCCACAAGCGGAATATATTGTGTGTTACTATGTGGATATGGCTAGATTTTCTCGCATCAATATTGATAAATTCTGGAGAGTTTATGTCGCCGCAGCCGATATGTAAAAGCGTTCTGCCATCTTCTGTTTTGGGGTAATTTTTTTCTCTTGCGCGCCACAATAATTCCCTTGCGATTTTTGCAAGGTTATAAATCATTTTTTGAGTTCTGATTTTTAATCTTTCAATTCGCCAATACATTTCGTTTTTTGTCCATTGTTGTCGAGAAATCTCCATTTCCCATTTAAGTTTATAAATCCTTCGGTCATGCTTTGCGTTCGCTCGATATTAGAGCTGCTAACTTGAAAGTTAAGTACGCCTTCCTCATAAAAAATATTACGAGCTATTTTTCCGGCCTCGACGCCAACACGCACTGAAAAAATGCCAGGTAATAAAGGAAAAGACGGGATATTGATCTCTAATGTATATTGTCCAGGATGCAAGATTTTATCTTTAAATTCAGATTCTGTGATTTCTGTTGCAAGATAGAGGAAGTCGGTGGTGTGAATTCCAAATCCGAAATTTGGATTTTCGAGGATTGTATTAACCTTAAAATTCAAGTGGAAGGCTATATTTTGACAAGTATTAATACTTTCAATCGGGTCGCCATGTTCATTAACCATTTCAATTGTCACTAACTCAATTTCATCAGAGTGTTGTTTACGAGCACTATTAAACGATTGGTGGCTTTGCTCCTTAATTTTTTCGTCATTTTGAGCGTAAAAAAGACCACATATTTCTGCCGGTTTTCCATCTGCTACTATTTTCCCATGATCCATGAGAAGAACGCGTTTACATATTCGTTCAATTTGTCGAATGTTATGACTGACTAGTAAAACGGTTTTTCCCTGATGGATTATCATGTCTTCCATCTTATTGAAGCATTTCCGTTGAAAGGCTAAGTCACCCACTGCCAAAACTTCATCGATAATTAGAATATCCGCATCAAGACTGGTAGCAATCGAAAATCCCAGTTTTACGGTCATGCCCGAACTGTATCGCTTTACAGGGGTGTCAATAAATTGTTCCAATTCAGAAAAATCTATAATTTCGTCTAGCTTTTTCTGAATGGTTTTTTTAGGAATGCCTAAAATCGAACCATTCAGAAAAATATTTTCCCTGCCAGTCAACTCCGGATTTACACCGGCTCCAACTTCGATTAAAGGCGCAATACTCCCTCTTATCACAACATTTCCTTTGGTGGGTTTGCTGATATTAGCGAGGTGCTTAAGTAGGGTGCTTTTTCCTGCACCATTATGGCCGATGATGCCGACTACTTCTCCTTCCTCGATATGGAAATTAACGTCGTCCAGCGCTTTGAAATTTTCACGTTCTTGAATGGGCTGAAAGGTCAAGCGCCTTAAAGTATTCAGAGCTGTATCCTTGAGGCTTGTCAGGTGGCCTAGTTGGTATTCTTTGGTTAGATGATTAACTTCTATGATCGCCATACGGACAGGTTAGATTACTTTTATTTTGATGAAGTTTTCTGGTTTGACTAAATAACGTCTGCAAACCAATTTTCAGCCCGCTTAAAAAACCAGTAACTGAATGGAAGTATGGAAAAAGTCAATATCAAACCCGGATAAAGTGCTTGAAAATCCGGTTGTGTAGCCCCTATTAAAGCACGTTGAAACCCATCGATTATTCCGACCAATGGGTTTAAGGTATAGAGCGTATAAAAATGTTCAGACCATTCGCCTGCTGCCCGTTCCGTCAATAGCTTCTTTTGCACTAAGCTCAGTGGATAAATAACTGGGGAACCGTACATCAATAACGATAAGCCAATCGGTATGGCTTGCGCGATGTCACGGTAATAGACATTCATTGCCGCACCGAAAAAGCTGATTGTCAATGCCACAACCATTGTGTAAAGCACAAAAACCGGCATCCAGAAAGCATATACCGTCGGTATTATTTTGTAGTAGATCATCATTCCAGCTAGTATCGCGAAACTGATTGCTAGCTCTACTACTTTGGTCACCATGGCTGTCAAAGGAAAAATTTCCCGCGGGAAATATATTTTTTTAATTAAGGCTGCGTTTGAGGTAACGCTGTTTACACCTTCCGATACTGATTCCTGAAAAAAAACCCAAGGAATTAATGCGGCAAAGGTAATTAAAGGGTAGGGTAAGCCGCCGGTTTCGATGCCGACAAAGCCTTTGACTAGCGTAAATACGAGCATTAGCATGACAGGCTTCAATACCGCCCAAAGAATGCCGAGATAAGCTTGCTTGTATCGAATAACGATATTTTTATAAGTTAGGGCGGCAATCAGTTCTCTGTAGTCGTAAAGATTTTTTATAATACGGAGCATCGTAAGTTGGCAGCTAAACGGGATATTATTGGGATTTTGACGGCTTTTTAAGCTTGGAAAGGCGTTTCAAAAGAGGTTTGGAGTCCGGTTTTTTTTCAAGACCCTGCTCCAAAATAGTTATTGCGTCACTAGTTTTATTCAGCTTGAGATAAATATCGCTTAAAGCCGCATAGGACATCCAGGTCTTTGGACTGCGCTCGATGCTTTTTTGGTACATCTCAATCGCGCTCTTATAATCTTCTAAGGCTTCGTGAACTTTTCCAATGTCGTAATACATTTTTGGAAGTAATACGAAATTCGGTGAGATTCCGTGATGAAGCGGATAGATCATCTCAGCGAGCGCTCCTTTAAGTCTAGATTTCCTTTCAGTTTTATCCGATGTTTGCCAGGCTAAGTTGTACGTGAATAATCCCGCGCAATAGTGATGTATTCCTCCATTTCCGGCTAAACGTTTTTCCCACATTTGAGCGCGTGCTGTTCCCACATTGCCTTCTTGGTGCATTTCTTTGCAAAATATGGGTAATCCCATGTAATCCAGGTCGGTTTTCGGATACTCGGCAGACGCTAAGTTTGGAATCAATCCGCTACAATAAAATACTACTTTTAATATATTGATGTATAAATTTGATTTCATGGCGTCAATATGTGTGTTGAGCTATGATTAAAGTTTTAGCTTAATATTTCGCGGTATATCATTTGCACCTTTTTTGTGTGCGACTTTATCGCAAACATTTCAAAAGCTTTCTGTTTTGCGTTCTTTCCCAATTGGTCGGCAAGACTGTTATCGTTAAATACTCTTAAAACTGCATCACAAAAGTCGCGATGATCTTTGGCTTTGAATAACAGCCCGGTTGTTCTTTCTTCAAGCATTTCAGCAGCGCCACCATGATTGGGACCTACTACAGGTCTACCCATGGCCATGGACTCAATAACTACAGTACCCAACGGTTCCGGATCGGTCGATGCGGACACCACAATATCCAAGCCGTTATAAACAGCTTCCATTTTGTCTGTATGGCCGGTGAAAACAATTATATTTTCCAGGTCTTCGGTCGTTACCCGTTCTCTCAATCTGTTTTCATATTCTATACAATCATCCGGCGTTCCGCCGATAATAGGCATTTTTAAATTTGGTATTTGTTCCTTTAAAATTTTTGCGGCATCGATAAATAAATCTTGCCCTTTCCACGGAATTAATAAGCCAACTAAGCCGACAACATAGGCGTCTTCTGGAATATGGTATTTCTGTCTGAACAACCGGCCGTCCGCGTTCAAGTCGAGTTGGTCTAAGTTTATTCCGTCATAAACCACCTGCATTTTCGCATCGGGAATTCCCAATAATTCTCGCATCCGCTCCGCAACCCAATTCGACACAGGGATAAAAAAGTCCGGTAACTGGTAGAAAATTTTTGCAGCCTTGAAAGGCACAGGGTTACTTCTGATATGGCAGATGCTGGGGATGCCAAGCGTTTTGGCAACCAATAATGCGGCGCGATTGCAAACAGGGTCGTTATTGGCGTGGACTAAATCGGCCTTGAAACGCCATGCGGTCCAAAGTAACGATATAAAAAACGGTAGAAAGTTAAAAATATCGTCCGCCCGGGCAATAATCTGATTGGCTATAAAGTTGAATGCTGGGATTTTATTGAGTGATGTAGCCGTTTTAAGTTTATTGCGCCATGCTACCGCGTCAAAATGGCGATCAGGTATGTGTTTCCAAAGCGCGTCTTGGGCGATTTCTTCGTATTGCGGCCCGGTTCTGCCGGTAATTACCATGGGCAGAAAAAATTCACGATCCAGATTTCTGGCTAGATGTCGCAAACAAATGATGGCCCCGCCATAACCGATGCCGTTTTCGACAAACAGAATCCGTTTGGGTTTAGCTCCGTTGTTCATAACGCCTATACTTTGACACGTTTAAAAAATAATACATGATTTAGCTTTAACCAATTATTTGTTTAAATTTTCGTAGTTGGGCAACTAAAAAAGGCGGCAAGGTCGATGCAATTAAATAGGCAACCGAACGCGAGGTTAATTGTTGTTTTAAGCTCGATATAAATGCCTTTCTAGCCAAATTGGCTTGGTTATTTACGAAATACCAATATCCAAGGGTCCAAAACGCATCCGATACTAATTGGTTTGGATCAAGGCCCTGGCGTTTCAGTTGTTGTTGTGAAAACGCGCGAACGGACTCCATCACTTTTGTCAGATCGAGCAGCATGCTTTCGTTGGCAGAGGTTGCGTTATTGCCGTGTTGCCGGCGCAACATTAAACACAGTGGCAAACAACTGATCGGATGATGGGTAGCAATTTTTGCCCATAGTTCCAAATCTTCGCCAAAGCGAATAGCTGAATTGAATCCGCCCGCGGCAATCAAGATATCCCGCTTTGCCAATACTGTACCGGTCGGAATGAAGTTTTTTGTCACTAATCTAGCCAGGGCATTAGGTATCGCCTGGCCTGCTAGTTTCCGAAAATCCTCCAGCATGCCGTGTTTTGCTAAGACGGATTGGGTGATAATGTCGTCATCATTATCTATCTCCGCCATGTCTCCAGCCACTAATACGAGTTCCGGGTACTTTTCCAATATCGTTTTTTGTAAGGCAATTTTGTTTTCGGTCCATTGGTCGTCGGCGTCCAAAAATGCGATCCAATCTCCTTTCGCCAGTTCTATGCCTTTATTGCGCGCCGCTGAGGGGCCTTGATTGGCTTGTTTGTAGTAGACGATGTTTCCGGGCAATGAACGTACAACCGCTTCGGTAGCGTCGGTTGAGCCGTCGTCGACGATAATAATTTCCGCGACCGGCTCAGTCTGCGCTTCAATGCTGGCGACTGCGGCTTTAATGAATTTTGCGCTGTTGTAAGCAGGGATGACTGCGCTGATTTTCATTAGCTTATTTCGCTACCCATTTTTAATGCCGGTTTTGCAGATTATCCAAGCTGGAAGGCATAAGCCCGTCATATATCCGATCAAAGCTAATTTTCTATGGCGGTAGTATAGCCTATATAAGAACGCGCCCAATTTTCGCTGGCCGCGAGCCGGATTCAGGGCTGGCCAACGCTTGCCATTGAAGCGATTGATCATTTCGAGTGATTGATCTGATAACGTTTCCGCCAGTTCGGCAGAAGATAGAAATCGGACTCTCGGGAAACTATCGGTTATGGCTGATAACAAGCGGTCCAAGCCCGCAATGGCATTGCTGCATTCCGTTTCCGAGCGGGTAAAGTTGTAACGATGGGTTGAGATGCTGATCGGTGCGGCTTGGAGATAGGCCATTTCGGCCTCAGCTATTGCGCTGGCTACGGTATTTTTCCCGTCTACCGGTTCGTACATCACGTTACGGACCAAATAGGTTTGGCCGAGGCGACTTTTGTTACCGACGCGGATAATCGGTGGATCCTGCCGATAATGGCCGGATTGGTCGCGGCCTGTGCAACGGTAGCCTGCCGTTTGGATAGCGATGATATTTTGTTTACTCCAGTATGCTTCGATATTGTCGCTCCACAGATAGCAGGGCGCGACGGTACTGACACTGGGGGCGCCGAACATGCGCTGAAAGCTGGCGGCGGCAAGTTCGATGATGTTTTGTGCCTCGGCGGAGTCGACTGGCGAGGTCGGCAATGCGCTACCGTCTACGTAATGGCCTTGTAGCGGCGAATCCAACGATTCCCAGTCCGACCAGTCGGCGGTGGCTTTAGCCACTGCCAGGCGTGGGTCGTCTTGACGGTATAATCTGGCGAAAGCTGCGCCGTTAAGATGCTCAAGTCCGTGCAATTGTGGCGTCAAAATGTCTCGAGCTATACCGTCTTTCAATGTTTGATAGATCGCCGGAAAATCGGCATCCAGCATTTTACGGCGGTATTCGCCTTCGCTGGCGATCCGCTCTAAGTCGGGTACGGCCAGGACCATGTCCGCCGTCAGAACCGCGTTGCGTCCCGCGGTATCTCGATGCCGCGCCAGCATATCCAGCAACTGTTGGAGCCGATCAGCGTGAAACTCGGCGCCGGGTCCCCAATCGTCACTTTCGATCAAGACCGGCGTGTCGGCAAAATAAGCTTCGTTCCAGGTCGATATGAACAGTTCTTTTTTCCATAACCATAAGCCGGCGATGCAAGCCGACCAGAAACCCAGAATAAACAAAATTGCCATATTTTCGATCGATAATTTAAAGTGCCGTGGCAGCAAACTATAACGCGCTACACTTTTCATCCTAGCAGAGATTCCCGTTCTCGCCGAGCCGGTGACGCTCTCGGTAACGAGTACCTGATATTTTGCGGCCAATTATGGTGTTATGAATCGTCTATTTGTTCAATCCGAGGGCATGATGCGGAAAAAAAATGGTTTAGAGGCTAGAACGGCGGAGACATTTTTATGACTACTCCGGTTGGTTTGCCGCTGCATTGGCGAAAACCGCTGGCCGTTACGCTGGTGGTGACGCTGTTTTCGTTGCTGGTATTTGCCGAGACATGGGCATCGATCGTGGCAATTTGGTCGCGTTCGGAAACCTTTACCCATGGCTTTTTGGTGGCGCCGACCAGCTTATGGCTGATTTGGCTGCGAAGGCAGCAATACCGCAACCTGCAAGCGCAATTCAGTTGGTTCGGCCTGTTAGGCGCGGTGGCGGGGGGCTTCCTTTGGTTGGTGGCGGATCTGGTCCATGTTTTGGTGGTACAGCAGTGGGCCGTGGTTGGAATCCTGGTCAGCAGCCTGTGGGCGGTGTTGGGAACGACTGTCATATCCAGCATGCTGTTCCCGATTTTGTTTTTGTTTTTGATGGTTCCTTTCGGCGAAGCCTTTATTCCGCCTTTGATGGACTATACCGCGACTTTTGTCGTTACTTTGCTGCGTTTGACCGGCATCAGCGTTTACCGGGAGGGCTTGTTTTTTACGTTAACCTCCGGAAATTGGTCGGTGGTTGAGGGCTGCAGCGGTTTACGTTACCTGATTTCGTCGTTTACCTTGGGGGCTGTTTACGCCTATCTCAATTACACCAGTAACAAAAAACGCGCCGTATTTATTGCAGTTTCTTTTCTGGCGCCCATCATCGCAAATGGCTTTCGCGCCTATATGATCGTCATGATAGGCCATTTAAGCAGCATGAAACTGGCGACCGGGGTGGATCACATTGTTTACGGCTGGGTGTTTTTCGGCATTGTCATGTTCGCTCTGTTTTATCTCGGTTCGTTTTGGCACGATGCGCCGCTCAATTTGGCAGTAAATGCACCGGAAGACCCAGGTGCTGCCGCAATTGCTTCCCAGCCTAGTTATGGCTGGTTCGGCTTGGCGGCCATCGTAGTTTGCCTGGCGATTTGGCCGCCGATTTCTCAGGGCCTGTCCGGCTTGCAGAATAGCAATGTGGTGGTTCCGGTGAGATTCAGCCAGCCGCAGCTCGATAATTGGCAGCCAGCGGATGCGCCGGATTGGGGGTGGGAACCGAATTTCAACGGCGTTGTTGCCGAATCGCGAACTTTTTTGAACGATGGGCAAGCCTTAGTTGGCCTTTACTTCGCCAACTTCGGCGACGAAAGCCAAGGCGGCGAGCTGGTCAACTCGCAGAACTATTTGGTCCCGCAAAAACACAAGATTTGGCGAATGCTGCGCGACAGCGATCATCCGGTCGCATGGGCGTCAGGCGAGTCCGTCGTCGTCGAAGAGGCGGTATTGAACAACAGTCAACGCGACTTATTGGTATGGCGCTGGTTCCGAGTCGGCGACAAAACCACCGACAACGCCTATCTGGCCAAGTGGTGGCAACTGGTCAAGCGCCTGAGGGGGGATTCGGCACCGGAGCTGTTGGTTGTGCTCTACACCGAAACCGCGAATCAAGATTTCGATACGGCGCGGGATAAATTAAGGCAAATTGCCTTGGCCTGCTGCAGTTGAGTTCGGCAAACCGGAACGCACGGCTAGCGACGCTTGACGGTTCCGGCCGCGCGGATGTTAGACTACCAATACCCTTGTTTAAATTTGTGAAGGAAAACTTATGATACCGGTAATTTTGTCAGGCGGTTCCGGAACCCGGCTTTGGCCATTGTCGCGCGGCCAATATCCCAAACAATTTTTACCCTTGGTTTCCGGTGCGACGATGATCCAGGAAACCATGCTCAGGCTGGACGGCTTGGCCGGGTTGCAACCGCCCATCGCGGTGTGTAACGAGGACCACCGCTTCATGATGGCCGAGCAAATGAGGGAAATCGGTATCAAGCCGGCAGCTATCATTCTGGAGCCGGTCGGCAAAAATACGGCGCCGGCCGTGGCTATGGCCGCATTGAGCGCCGGTTCCGAGGAAGACGTTTTATTGATCCTGCCGGCCGACCATGTCGTCGCCGACCGGCCATCGTTTCATCGCGCGGTAATCCAGGCCGAGCAACTGGCCAAGCAGGATTTGTTGGTGACCTTTGGCATCGTCGCCAGCGAACCGGAGACCGGTTACGGCTATATCAAACGCGGCAACGTGCGTTATGGCGAAGCTTATAAAGTCGATGCGTTTGTCGAAAAACCGGATTTACAGACGGCGCAACGCTACTTGGACAGCGGCGAATATTTTTGGAACAGCGGTATGTTCGCATTCAAAGCCGGTTGTTTCTTGCGCGAATTGGAAAAATTCAATCCGGAAATGCTGCGCGTGTGCCGGGAAGCGTTGGCGGCCGCCAAGCCGGACTTGGATTTCGTGCGGCTGGACAAGCAGATTTTTGCGACGTGCCCGTCCGATTCGATCGACTATGCGGTCATGGAAAAAACCGACAAAGCGGCGGTGATTCCGTTGGACGCCGGCTGGAACGACGTCGGTTCTTGGTCGGCACTGTGGGACGTCACCGCCAAGGACGAAACCGGCAATGCGATCAAAGGCGACGTACTGACGGTCGATACCCGCAATTCCTACATCCATTCCGGCAACAAATTGGTGGCCGTGATCGGTGTCGACAATTTGATCGTGGTCGAGACCGACGATGCGGTGATGATTGCCGCCAAAGACCGGGTACAAGACGTCAAGGATATCGTCGATCAACTGAAAAAAGCCAAACGTAGCGAGGCCAACGTGCACCGCAAGGTTTACCGGCCTTGGGGCCATTACGATTTGGTCGACAGCGGCGACCGGCATCAGACCAAACGTATCGTGGTCAAGCCCGGAGCGAAATTATCGGTGCAGAAACATCACCACCGCGCGGAACATTGGGTCGTGGTGAAAGGTACCGCCTGGGTCGAAAAGAACGGCGAAAAAATTCTGGTGTCGGAAAACGAATCGATCTACATTCCGCTGGGCGTGGTACACAGTTTGGAAAATCCGGGCGTGATTCCGCTGGAAATGGTCGAAGTGCAATCCGGCAGTTACTTGGGCGAAGACGATATTGTGCGCTACGAAGACCAGTACGGACGAATCTAGTGCCGTTGGGTAGTATTCTCCGATAAATTTCCCATCAACGCCGCGCGGCAGTTTGGCGCGGCGGCTCGCATAACATCCGACAACGTTCGGCATTCGTTTTCCCGGAGTTGCTCTTGTCTCTGCAAACGGTCAACGACCTTTTGAAAAAACACAAGCTCGTCGAGGGCATGTTGCACAACCAGCCGATGCCGCGCCGCAAGTTAATTACGGCTCTGGTGCAAAAACAGCACATGGTCGAGTTGCGCAGCCTGCTGGCCCGGCTGTCAGCCATCGAAATCGGCCAGATATTGCATGCCTTGGAGTTGGAAGACGCCCGGCTGGTCTGGGAGCAGGTCGAGGAAAACCGCCAGGACGATGTTTTGTGGGAGCTTTCCGATACGTTACGCGAACAATTGGTGGGCGATCGCGAGCCGCATTGCGGCGTCGGCCAAATGAGCGCATTCGAACTGGTGGAGGGCCGTTTGTCGAAAGTGGCTATCACCTGTCGCCACGATTTGTACGAAATCAAGCCGATTTGGATCGACTTATTGGCGCCGACCAAGGCGCAACGGCAACTGATCGGCCAACATTTCGGCTTGGAACTGCCCGATCCGCTGGATTTGACCGACCTCGAGGCCAGCGCCCGGTTCTACGTCGAAGACCAGCATGAAATCCATATCCATTCGGATTTTTTGTTGGATAGGGAAGGGAAGTCGCGCAGCGTCCCGGTGGCCTTCGTCTTATCGGGCGATATGTTGTTTTCGGTGCGCAACGAGGAGTTGCCGGTATTTAGGCTTCAGCGCTTGCGGGCGCGAACCCAGCCCGGATTTGTTTCGGATTCCAAGGATATGCTGCTGGATTTATACGGTGCCGAGGCGGAATATTCGGCCGACGCGCTGGAAAATATTTACGAGCAGTTGGAAAGCGTGAGTAAAAAAGTACTGAGCCAGGATATCAGCGACGAAGAAGCGGCCGAGATATTGACCGATATTGCCGAAGAAGAGGATTTAAACGGCCGTATCCGCCGTAATATGTTGGATACCCAGCGCGCCGTGTCGTTTTTGATCCGGCGCAAACTGCTCAATCCGACGCAGTTGGAAGATGCTCAGCAAATTCTGCGCGATATCGAGTCCTTGAACAGCCATACTGCATTCTTGTTCGATAAAATCAATTTCTTGATGGATGCGACGGTCGGTTTTATCAATATCAACCAGAACAAGGTGATCAAAATCTTTTCGGTCGCCTCGGTAGCGATGTTGCCGCCAACCCTGATCGCCAGCATTTACGGCATGAATTTCGAATATATGCCGGAATTGAAATGGATGCTGGGCTATCCGTTTGCGTTAGGGCTGATGACTATTTCTGTACTGTTGCCGTATATATATTTCAAACGTAAAGGCTGGCTTCGATAAGAATTTCGCAGTACGTCACAATTTGTCCGCTGAAAACCACAAACTGCGACAAAATGCCACATTTAAAATCGCCATTCCGCCAACTATGATTTACCCAACTTTTTCGGTTTAGTTTGACAGCTAAAAGTTGCGTTATATTTCTTCCTATTGCTCTGAGGCGATTATCCAGCGGTAATCGCCTTTTTTTTGGCCGAAGAAATTAATCCACCGGTTTGAATTTAACCAATTTGACCGCGTTGTCGTCGCGTTTCACGATTTCCATGACATGGCCGTGCAGCTTGATACTGGTACCGGGTTCGGGGATGGTTTCCATATACTCGATAATCAAGCCATTCAGGGTTTTCGGGCCTTCGGTCGGCAAATCCCATTGGGTGACCCGGTTCAATTCGCGGATGGTGACGCCGGCGTCGACTAAATAGCTGCCGTCCTTCTGCGCTTTGATGTCTGGCTCTTCCAAAGCCAGTTCCCCGACGATTTCCTGCAACAGGTCGTCCAAGGTAACCAAGCCCAACACGTCGCCGTATTCGTCGACGACCAGGCCGATCCGCAATTTCTCAGCCTTGAAAATCTGCATTTGCTTGTGAATCGAGGTACTGGCCGGAATGAAAAACGGTTTGGCCAGACTGTTGACTATGCTTTGCTTGTCCAATGTCGAGTGGCTGATGCGGGACAGAGCTGTGCGAATGTGCAAAAAACCGATGACCCGGTCGATGTTCTTTTTGTAAACCGGCAACCGCGTGTGCGGGCTGTCTTGCAGTTGGCGAATGATGTCTTCTATCGACTCTTCCAAATCGATGCCGACAATATCGTTGCGGTGGGTCATGATGTCGGTCACGCTGGCCGATTCCAGGTCCAGGATGCTCATCAGCATGTTTCGGTAGCGGGGCGGAAGCTGGTGGTTGGCTTGAGACACCAGGCTTTTCAATTCGTCTTTGTTCAAAGGCTCGGCTACCGCACCGGCTTTGCTGGTTTTGATGCCGAATAGCCGCAGCAGCCCGCTGGAAATCAAGTTAATGGTCCATACCACCGGGTAGAACACTTTCAATAAGGGGACGTAGAGCCAAGACGAAAAGAAGGCCAGCAATTCCGGTTTCAGCGTGCCCAGCGTTTTCGGCGTTACCTCGGAAAACACCAGAATCGCTAACGTCAACAAAGCCATGGCGGCCGGGATGGCCTGATTACCACCGACACGGATCGCAATCACGGTCGTCAGTGCGGCGGCGAGGATGTTGACGAAATTGTTGCCGATCAGAATCAAGCCGAGCAGGCGCTCTGGCCTTTTCAGAAGTTGATGGGTTTTAACGGCGCCTTTGTGTTTTTTTTTGACGAGATGCTGTAACCGGTAACGGTTCAGCGTCATCAAAGCGGTTTCCGAGCCCGAGAAAAATGCGGATATTACCAATAATACCGCCAGCATACCGAACAGTATACTTAGGGAGATGTCGTTCAAAACAAACGTACTCAGGATTGTGCAACAAGACCTTAGTTTCTATGCTGGGTAAAATTTGTCAAGCCGAAAACCGCGCGCTTGCTGGCTGCATTTGTCCGGGATTGAACTAAACTACATCAACTAGACGGTGCAATCGGCTGAAATCTTGTGGTTTTGACAAGCCTCGGGATCGATGCTTAACTTAAAATTCGGTTGTCCCCTTCCTTCGTATACATTAAGTAGTTGCAGAGAATATAAGCATGGCTTTGCCGGAAATTTTGCTGGTCGACGATAACCCTAACCGCGCACAACAGGTCGAAACGGTGCTCCGGTTTCTGGAATATCGGGTGGTAGCGGTAAGCGGCAACCAATATGAAACGGCATTGAACCAACGCGACGATTTCGCTGCCGTGTTCGTCGGCAGCGGCGAACGCCAGGCCAGTCTGATCAAAGCGATTGCCGACGCGGTCGGCGAAACGCCGCTGATTCTGTTGACGGAAGCCGGTAGCAGCCAGCAGTTGCTCAGCAGCATCCAGCAATTGGTCAGTAAAGTGCTGGAATGGCCGACCGTTTATCCGGTATTGATCGACATACTGGACGAGCTGCCCAAACCCGAACCGTCTTCGAAAAAGCCGCAAGCCAACAAAGGGCTGGCCGGCGTCAGCAAGGCGGTACAAAAAACCCGGGAATTGATCGACCAGGTGGCCAAATCCGATGCGACGGTGCTGATTTTGGGCGAATCCGGTACCGGTAAAGAGGTCGTCGCTCAAGCCTTGCATCGGGCGTCGCCGCGCCGGGATCGGCCGTTCGTGCCGGTCAATTGCGGTGCGATTCCGGGCGAATTGTTGGAAAGCGAATTGTTCGGCCACGAAAAAGGCGCATTTACCGGTGCGTTAACTTCCCGTCAGGGCCGGTTCGAAATGGCCGAAGGCGGCACGTTATTTCTGGACGAGATCGGCGATATGCCGATGCCGATGCAGGTCAAACTGCTCCGCGTGTTGCAGGAACGCACTTTCGAGCGGGTAGGCAGCAATAAAACCATACACTGCGACGTGCGCATTATCGCCGCGACCCACCGCCATCTGGAGCAGGAAATAGCCGAAAAACGCTTTCGCGAGGATTTGTTCTACCGCTTGAACGTGTTTCCGATCGAAGTGCCGGCATTGCGCGAGCGGGCGGAAGACATCCCGTATTTGATCAACGATTTGATTGCCAGAATGGAAGCCACCAACCGCGGCAGCGTCACCTTAACGCCGCGGGCGGTTGCGGTACTGATGCAGCACACTTGGCCCGGTAACGTGCGCGAGCTGTCCAATCTGATCGAACGTCTGGCCATCGTCAGCCCCGATTCGCCGGTCGATGCCGCCGATTTGCCGGAAAAATTCCAGGCATACGAAGTGCCCGATACCGTGCATTTGCAGCTTCCCGAGCCCGAAATTCACGTTGTGCGGCCGGCGGCGCGCGAGGCCTTGGCCAAACCGATAGCCGGTGCGCCCGCCGTGCAGTTGCCGGAGCAAGGCATCGATTTGAAGGAATATTTGACCGACCTGGAAAACGAACTGATACGCCAGGCCTTGGAAGAGTGCAACGGCGTGGTCGCCCATGCCGCCAAATTGCTGAACATGCGTAGAACCACGCTAGTAGAAAAATTGCGCAAAGTGGATACCGCCTGACCCGATTTCCCGATACTGCCGCTAATATTATTCGCTAGCGTTGTTGCCTCGGTCGAGTGGTAGACCAATGTCGTTGAGTTAAGCAACAAACCTGCTTGTTCAAATTCTGCAAGAGCAGGCCATGCCTGCGGCCGTAGGCGTTTGGTCGCGGGCATGGCCCGCTCCCACCGTCCTTAACTTAACGAGATTGGGTGGTAGACTAGGCACTTCACAGCCTCAAGCTTTATTAAACATGCCCGATTCCAGCTTGTCGGCGCAGCCAAGCGCCGAAACCAACCCTAACCAAGGGATTATTCCCGAAATCGGCGGCTACGCTGAAGAAATCAGCGCCTGGCGCCGGCGTATCCACGCTCATCCCGAGCTGTGCTACCAGGAAGTCGCTACCGCCGATTTCGTTGCCGAAAAACTGGCGGAATGGGGGATACCGCTGCACCGGGGTTTGGGCAAAACCGGTGTGGTCGGTGTGGTCAAATCCGGCGCGTCGCCGAAAGCGATAGGCCTCAGAGCCGACATGGATGCGCTGCCGATCCACGAGCAAAACCGCTTCGCCCACGCCTCGGTTTATCCCGGCAAAATGCACGCTTGCGGCCACGACGGCCATACCGCAATGTTGTTGGCCGCCGCCCGATATTTGGCTACGCAGCGTAATTTCGACGGCACCGTGTATCTGATTTTTCAGCCGGCGGAAGAGGGCGGTGGCGGTGGCGACGCGATGATCCGCGACGGCTTGTTCGACCGCTTCCCGATGCAAGCCGTGTTCGGCATGCATAATTGGCCGGGTTTGCCGGCAGGCAGTTTTGCGGTCAGTCCGGGACCGGTGATGGCGTCGTTGAATACGTTCCGCATCGCGGTCAACGGCAAAGGCTGCCACGCCGCGCTACCGCACTTGGGTTTAGACCCAACGCCGGTTGCCGCACAAATCATTTTGGCGCTGCAAACGATTTTGACCCGCAACGCCAACCCTCTTGAGGCGGGACTGATTTCGGTGACGATGGTGCATATCGGCGAAGCCACCAACGTCATTGCCGACTGCTGCGAACTGGCCGGTACGGTGCGGACGTTTTCCGCAGAGCTGCTGGATTTGATAGAAGCCCGAATGGCCGAAATCGTGCGCCATACCTGTCTGGCGCACGGCATGGAAGGCGCTTTCGAATTGACCCGCAGCTATCCGCCCACCGTGAACCACGCCGAACAGGTCGCCGTGTCGCGGCAAGTCATGGCCGCCATCGTCGGCGAGGAACTGGTGTTCGCGCAGCAACCGACCATGGGCGCCGAGGATTTTGCCTTCATGCTACAGCGCGTACCCGGCAGCTATTGTTTCATCGGCAACGGCGAAGGCGACCACCGCTTGACGGACCACGGCGCCGGCCCGTGCACCCTGCATAACGCCAGTTACGACTTTAACGACGCAATCTTGCCGCTGGGCGCCAGTTACTGGGTCAGATTGGCCGAAACCTGCCTGGCGACGGCCTGACAGCCGGGTGACACTTGCGCACGAACGCCTGACAGTTCTGGCAGTAGGGTCGGAAAATGGCCGCTCCGACCGCGCGTCCGGCCAGCTGCAAGCGTTTGATTGGCAATAAGACTTGAGCGGCTGGCGCGGGCTATGCTGCAACCATGGTGTTTTCCTAAAACCTAATGGTGATCGCCATGCAAGCACTGAACGAAATGACCGAACTCGGCTACACCCGGACCATGTTCATCGAAAACCTGAGCCACCAATTCATCGCCGTAACCGGTTGCGGCGTCTACGCCTATTTGGACCCGGTGGATGTCAACGGCCTGTTTAACAATTACGTCAGCGATACGCTGCCAATCGACGCGTTCATCCGCCAATGCGTGAGGGACGTGTTGAAGTGAATTTTCGAATGGTTGCAGGTGAGGTATTCCGGCGGCAACTATGCCGGTTCCGGATTACCTTGCTATTCTCGCTTCCCAGCGCTCAGTTTCGGGCAAAAGACAATTGGTAGCCCGTCAAAAACACCTGCTTTTCCAGCGTCTCGCTGATATTCGGAATCGATACTTGCCGGCTGCCGGTGGCGATCAACACCAGATGCCATTCTTCGCCGGACTCGTTTTTAGACATCGAAATCGAACCTTCCGCCAACCGGTAACCCATGCTGTTCGCCAGCTGCGCTAGCTCGGCTTGCTGCGGATGGTGGCCGGGCTTGAAGCGTAGCAACACCGCAATCGCGTGGCGCGAGGGCAGGACGGCTTCGATCCAGCCGCCCCAAATCATCGTCGCCGACGCAATCAAAGCCAGCACGATGGCCGCCAAGTAGAACCCGGAACCGCACAGGATGCCGATGGCCGACGAGGCCCAAATCGACGCAGCCGTAGTCAGGCCGCTGATATTCAGACCTTCCTTCATGATCACGCCGGCACCGAGAAAGCCGATGCCGGTAACGATGCCCTGAATCACCCGGGTTGGGTCGGCCGTCGCGGTCAGCGGCACCAAGCCGCCGAACCAAAATTGCGGGTAGCCGACGATGACCGTTACGGCCGCCGAGGCCATACAGACCAGGCCGTAGGTGCGCATACCGGCGGCGCGGCCGTGGTAGGAGCGTTCGTAGCCGACCACCATGCCCAACAACAACGCACCGACGATGTTCATTAAAATCACGGCGCTGGCCTCGAGCTGGGCGGTAGACCAATACGAAATCAGACGGTCGGGAGAGATCGGATTCATCGTCGGGTTACCGATATTCGGGTGGGTTATTGCACGCTGGGTTCGACTTTCTCGACATCGACCTCGAACGGTTCTTGGAAATAAATGCCGGACAATTTACGCTTGAATTCCTGGGTAATATCTTGCGCGTCTTGGCGGCTTTTCATGACGCGCGGAGTCAGCAATACCACCAGTTCGGTTTTGTCCTTATTTCGGGTGGTGCCGCCGAATAAGGGGCCGATCAGCGGAATTTCGTGCAACAGCGGTACGCCGTCGCGCAAATAGTCGTTGTTTTCCCTGATCAAGCCGCCCAGCACGATAGTTTCTCCACTTTGTACGGCTACGCTGCTTTCGATTTCCCTTTTTTGTATCGTAGGCGAGTCTATGGTATCGCTGGTGGTCGTCTTAATAGCTTGATTGACGCTTTGTAAAATGTCCATCAGTACCAAGCCGCCGGCGTTGACTCGGGGCCTGACAGATAAATTTACCCCGGTATCGATCATTTGAATTGAACTGGTTTGAATCGGGGTGTTATTGGCTCCGCCTGATGTCAAATTCGTCGAAACGGATGAACGGATTGGTACCGAATCGCCGACCTTGATCGATGCTTCCTGGTTATTCAGCACCATCAAAGATGGCGATGAAATTACGTTGACATTATTGTTTTTAGCGCTGGCATTCAATACTGCCTGAATATCTTTCGAGCCGCTGGAAAACGCATAGGTAAATCCGCCGGTCGACAGCGCTTTCGCTGCCTTCTCGGTTAAATTCAATACATCCAGTCCCTGATCGGAGCCGCCTGTGATCTGATTTGTCCCACCATTATTGTGGTTGAAAAACCATTGAAGACCATATTTCAAGTCATCGTTCAGTGTTACTTCGACGATGGTCGCATCGATCAAGACCTGCAACGGTAACACGTCCAATTGTTTCAACACCCGCTGAATCACCGCATATTCCTGCGCCGTTGCGACGATAATCAACGCGTTATTGCCTTCGTCGGCCAGGATTTTGACGTTCGGCATATCGTTGCTATTGCCGCCGCCAACGCCGCTGCTGCCGCCGCTCAAACTGCCGCCGAGCGCGCCGGAACTACGGTTGGCGGAGCGGTCGGTACGGTCGCTCAAGGTCCGCTCGCTAGCGGAATCCTGCTGCCGGTTGCTGCCGGCGCTGCCGATGCTGCCGCCCATGCTGCTGGAGCTCGACGAACTGCCGCCGGATTTTTTGTTGGTCGCGGACAGCGATTTGCGGCCCGAAGCGATCGAAGCCTTGCTGCTGCGTTGGCTGCCGCTGCCGAAGATGCCGCTCAAGGTATCGGCCAGGTCGGCGGCACTGACGTGTTGGCAGCGGTAGACGTTGACGCCGCCGGCGGCGGCCGGATTGATCCGGTCCAGACGCAACACCCAGCTTTCGATGTCTTTCAGGTAATTGGCCTGGTGGGTGATGGCCAACACCGCGTTCAGGCGTTCGATTTCGATGAAACGGAAGAAACTGGCGTCGTCTTCCTTGGAGGCTTTGTTGTTAAAAATCTGTTCCAGTTCTTCGATGATCTTGCCGGCGCTGACGTTGGCCGGGGTGAATAACGCAAACGAGCGGCCCTTCATGATATCGACGTCGAACGTATTGACCACTTCCATTGCCCGCGCGATTTCGCTGCCGGAACCGGCCACCAACAAAATGTTGCGGTTCGGATCGACGTGCAGCACCGATTTTTCCGGCATCAACGGCTTCAGTATCTCGGAAAGTTCGGTAGCGGCGACGTTTTTCACCGGGATGATTCTGACCTGGTAACCGTTCGGCATCCTGGCGCTGGTCAGCGAGTTGATCGAACTGCTGTACAAGGCCTCGTTGGCCGGTTTGATCAGATACATTCCGCCTTGTTCGGTCAGCGCGGCGTTATTCAAACCCAGCAGCATGTCCAGGGTCGGTAACAGCTCTTCCTTGGTCAGCGGCTTGGAGGTTTGCAACGTGACCTTGCCGGTCACCTGCGGGCTGATCGTGTAATTGCGGCCCATGATGTCGCTTAGTATCACTTTGGCGACTTCGCCGAGGTCGGCATCGTCGAAATTCAGGCTGTACTCGCCTTTGGCGCCGGGTTTGGCGGCCGTGCTGGGTGTGTTGTGGGCGGTGATGCTGGCTTCGCCGTTGGGGAACAATTCGACCTTGGTGGTCCGGTTCTCGGCGGATTTATCCGCGTTGGCCAATTCCGGAATGGGTTGGTCGTCGCCTATCCTTTGATTTTCGGCAATCGGCAACTTTTGGTGCAACTGCGGGCCGATATACTCGCAGCCGGCGATGGACAGCGCCAACGCCAACATCGGGGGAAGGCCAATTTTGTTAGTTGTCATTGAGTGTCTCGGGTATTTCATTGGGTGCTGGTTCTATCGGTCTGGCATTGACGTTGGCCGGCGCTGGGGCGGGTCGGGGCGCGGGTTTGCCGGGCGCCGGTTTTAGTTGCGGCCGCGGCTTGCGCAACAGTACCGGCTTTTCCTGGCCGGCTTGTTGCAGGATCACCCGGTCGGCCAGAATCTGTTTCAGTTGCCAGCCGGAAATGCTTTGTTCTTCGCCGATCTTCAGGAATTTCCTGGCTTCGTTACGCTTGCTGAACAACGCGACCAGTTTGCCGCCCTTGTCGTAAACGCCGATCAGCGACCAGTCGTCGATCTGACTGGTGTCGCTGTTTTGCCCGGCGTCGTTGGTTTTGGCTTCGGCGATCGGCCGCCGGCCTTCGATAAAGATCGGCCGTTCGACGATGTCGTTGTAGCTGTCGACGCTAGCCGGCGTGGCGGCGATGGTCGGCAGTTGTTCGGCTTCGAACGCGACTTGTTCGCGGGCGGCCAATTGCTGCTCCAACTGTTGCGCCGCATAGCGGCTGACGGCCCATTCGCCGATCAAGCCGGCGCCGAGCGTGCCACAGGCAAAGATCTGCAAGCGTAACAATTTCCGGTTCATGGCGCTTTGGCTCGCATGAAGCTGACGACTTGAAAACTCACGTTCAATTGCGAGCTGGGTTCCAGCTTGTTGCTGCTGCGGTTGCGGGTGCCGCGCACCGGCGAGATGTCCAGTTGGTCCACCAGCAGCAGCGGCACGTTGCTTTCCAGCGTGTGCAACACCGCGCGTAAGGCCTCCATGCTGCAACTCATCCGCACTTTGACCAGAATCCGCATGAAGCCGTCTTCGGCTTTGCCCGGCAAGCCCTGGGTGCTGGTCAGTTGGCCGCCGGCATCGGTCACCGCGGTTTTGATAATGTTCTGCAATTCTGCGGATGCCAGCGATTCGGTATCGCTATCGCTCAAATAGCCTTGTTCCTGAAATTGCTGGTGCAAAAAATCGAGATTCTGGGCCACGCTGTCGCGGCGGGCGGCGATGGTTTGTTGGCGTTGCAACCGGAACAGCAACTTGTCTTTCTGCTCGCGGTAGTCGAGCCAGCTATTGAACAACGGCAACAACACGGCCAGCGTGATGACGATTACCACGGCCGCCAACAGCCCCAGGGCCAGCCAGCGCTGGTAGCGGGCATCATTCATTCGGGTTCTCCCCAACGCTGTCGTCGCTTGCCGCTGCGGGAGTGGCCGCATCGCCCTCGGCCTGGCCCGGTTGCACGGCGGCGACGTCCATGCTGATTTGAAACCGTTCCCGCCCGGTGGCTTTGTCTTGCGTCAACGGCGAGACGAAGCTGACGTTACTGAAGAAGGGCGAGGCTTCCAGCACGCCGATCAACGACGATGCGGCCGGCGACTGGCCTTGGATCTGCAGCCGTTTTTCGGCGTATTGGAAGTGGGTCAGCCAGGTGTCGTCCTTCAACAACACGCTGAGTTCGTTCAAGACCGCGACTAACGACGGCGCATCGGACTTGATGCCGATCAGGCGTTGGGTTTGCCCGCGCAGCGCGTCGATTTCGCTTTGCTGGGCTTCGATCAGTGTGGTTTCCTTCTCCAGCGTTTTCAGTTGCCGTTTCAAGGCGTCAACGGCTTCGCCTTCCTGCCAGACCGGCCAGACCAGTACGCTGGCCAGCAACAGCAACAATAGTGCGTTCAGACTCCAATGCACCGCCCGCACCCAGTTATTCGGCCGGGGCCGGAATTGTTCCGGCAACAGCGTGTAGCGCGGCACCCGGGCCGGGCATACCGTTTCGGCTTGGCCGAAATCCACGGCCGTCGCTTGCACGTCCAGCGCTTGCAGGCGCGCCAGATAATCGTCCAGCAATGGCTTAGGGGTTAATACCAGCAAGACTTCGATTTGGCCGAATTCGGTCTTGCCCAGCACGATGGCGGCGTAATAGACCTGATCCGCGCTGAACGGCGTATAGCGGTCCAATTCGAAGCCGACCACCTGTTGCAAATTCTCTTGGGCGGCGGCGGGCAGAAACAGGCGTTTTTGCAGGGCTTGTCCGGGATTTAGCCGCAACAGGCATTCGGCCTTGTCCAGCTCCGGATTCAGGTGTTTCAGATTTCGGTAGGCGTCTGCGGCATTGGCGTCCAGTTGCCAGACGGCGGCATCTTCGGCGGCGGATTCGCGGTGGAATTCGATGCGGAAACCGTTGGCGTCGGGGCGGAATAGGGCAACGCCGCTGCGGTCGCTGAGCAGCCGTTTCAGGCCGGGCGGCAGCAGAAAGGCCAATTCGCCGCTCCACCACTGCCAGAACCGCTTCGGGTCGAAATCAATAGTTGTTTGTGAACTCATCTTGCACAGTAATCAACTGGGGTTCCTTTTCCGGGTCGAATAACGACGATTCTTGTCGACCCTGCTGCCAATCCAGGATGCGGTAGGGCGTCTGGCTGGTATCCTGGTTTTCAAACTTTACCACCGCCGACAGCGACGCCGCGGCCTGGTCGGCTAGCAGCGTTTCGCAAATAATGGTAAAGGTTTGCTCCTGATCCGCCAAGCCCGCATCGGCCTGGTCGCCGTCGAGCCGGCTGTCGCCTGTTTGTTTCGCCAGACGCCGCTCCAAGTATACATCATGAATATTCTGTTTCTTGAGCCGGGCGTCGATGACACTCAACAGCTCGGGCGGCGCCAGGTCCTTGTTCGGTTCGGCTTGGCCGGAATAGACCGTAAGCCAGGGCCGTATCCGCTCGAACAACTCGTCGTCCATACCCAACACCAATTGCAGTTCCTCCAACGACTGGAACGGAGCGTTGCCGGGCGGGTAAGGCCGGCCGGCCTGGCGGTATTGCTTTTTCTCGGCGCCTTCCGGCCGCGGCTCGTCGTCGGCATCGCGCCAGTCGATGATCGCATCCAGCAATTGCTGCTGCCGGTTTTCGTCGGCGGTAGCGTAACTCAACACCGCCGTCAGCAATTCTTCGCCGGCCGCGTTGATATCGACCTTGCCCGACTCGGCCATAATTCGGATTCTGAGTTCGCTGTCGCTGCCGGCCAACCGGTAGATGCTGCCGTCGGCCTGCCAGCGCTGTTCCGGCTCCGGTTGCCGCAACATCGACGCCGCCAGATTCAAACCGGATTCGGCCAGCGCCAGGGCGCGGGCGTTGCCGGTCAACGCCGCGCTGACGCTGCTTTCCCGGCGCATCGTCAGCGCGAAACTGCCGGCCATCACGCTGAGCAGCGTCAAAATCCAGATCACGATGACCAGTGCCAAGCCGGTTTGGCGGCGGGGGATACGCTCAGTTGGCATCTTCGTTCGGCGGAACTTGTTGGCCGACGATGTCGCCGACCAGCGGCGTGGAGTCGATGCGGAGCGGAAAAATCATATCCGGCCAAAAACTGCCGTCGTTCAGGGCGATATGGATTTTGACCAGATTAGGCAAGCGTTCGGCGTCCAGCCAGTCGTCCTGCCAGCCGGGCGGATCGCCGGCATTCGGATTTTTGGCGCCGAAATAACTGATGCGAAAACTTTGGACTTCGTCCAGCAATACCACCGGCTCCGGCTCGGCATCGAGCGGTTGCCGGTAGGGGGTTAACGTGACGGTCAGCGTCGACGGCCGGTCGCGGGCCGGTTCTATCGCAAACACCTGCAAACCTTTGCGCGCGGACGCTGCCGGCAGCGCGGCGACGAAACGCAGGCTTTGCGGCAGGCCTTGAAAGCTGAGCTTGAGCGGCACTTGGTCGGTATTGTTCTGCGTCTCGTCGCGGTCGGCCGCGGTAAATTCCGGCAGCGGCCGGGCCGAACCCAAATGGTGTTTGAAAAATTGGTAAACCACGGCTTTGCGGTTAACTTGGTCGATTTTGGTTTCGCCGCTATGCCAACTCTGCGCTGCGATGCGTAAACTGCCGAACAGCAAGGTCACCATCACGCCGAGCAGCGTGATCGCAATCAGCATTTCGATCAAGGTAAAGCCGTTACGTCGGCGGGTAAGCACTATCCCTGGCCTTGTTGCAATTTTAATGTCGTTAAATCCACGCTGCGGCGTTGGTCGCCGTCGCCCCAACTGACGCTGACCTGCACCGAGTACAATTGCGCCGGCTGTTGGCTGTTGGGGTCGGGCTCGCGCAGGCTGCGCTTTGCCGGTTGGTTCGCGGCCGGCGCCACCCGGACCAGCCAGTCGTATTTGTCGCCCTCGCTGCCCTCGCTGTCGCCGACCGCCAGAGGGGTTTCCACACCGGTTCGCGCCATCAACGATTCGGCGATCTGCACCGCGATAGTGTATTCCTCGGATATGACGGCATTGTTAACGCCGGCGCCGAATACGCGCAGCAATACGCTCAACGCGATCGCCATGATCGAAAACGCCACCAGAATTTCCAGCAGCGAAAAGCCTTTATGCCGCTGCATCCGATATCCTGACTTCGCCGGTGATCCAGTTGACGTCGATCCGGCGCAATTGGTTGCCCCATTCCAATGTGATACGGCCGCCGGTCGACGAGCCGTCGCCGAAAAAGCGGATGCTGCCGGTCTGGTCGGCGCCGAATTCCTCTTCGGCGATCACCAGCGACACGTCGACCTCTTCGGCGAAGGTATAGACTTTGTCGCGGTTGCTGATTTGGTAGCTGTTGTTACGCAAGTCGATGGCGACGCTGGTTTGCCGTTGCGTCGCCAGCGCCTGGCCGTGGGCGTAGCGTAAAGCGCTGGCCAGGTCTCTGGCCAGCGCTTGCAGTTGGGTGCTTTTATTGCCGGAACCGATGCTGCCGCCCAACGCCGCGAAGCCGAGCACGGCCACCAGCAACACGACCACCAGTTCGATCAGCGTGAATCCGGCGCAACACCGCCGCGGCCGGCGGAACGCGATGGGCGGAGGCGTTTGCGCAGCGGGCAGGGTGGCCATTTATTCCCAGCTATTGATGTCCTGGTCTTCGCCTTCGCCGCCTTCCTTCTCGTCGGCGCCCAGGCTAAACAAGTCGAATTTGCCGTGTTGGCCGGGGAAAACGTAATGGTATTCCTGGTTCCACGGATCCAGCGGAATCTTGTCCTTGCGCAGGTAAGGGCCGTTCCAGCGTTTGGCTTCGGCCGGTTTTTCCACCAACGCGGCAAGGCCTTGTTGCGTGGTCGGGTATCGGCCTTCGTCGAGTTTGTACATGTCCAGCGCCGCGGCCAGGTCCTCGATTTGCACTCTGGCTGCCTTGGTTTTGGATGCGCCCATATGCTTCATGACTTGCGGACCGACGATGCCGGCCAGCATCGCGATAATGCCCAATACCACCAGCAGTTCCAGTAAGGTAAAACCGCGGTGGCGGCGCAGGGTTAATTTCATGTTGTCGCTCCTTTCTTATTTAAAATGCCAGATCGTTTACGCTCAGGATCGCCAGCAGTATCGAAACGATGATGCCGCCTATCATCAACCCCAGCGAAATGATCAACGCCGGCTCCAGCAGAGCCAGCATCCGTTGAATGGTGGTTTTTAACTGTTTATCGTAAATCACGGCAACCCGCATCAGCATTTCCTCCAGCCGGCCGGTTTCCTCGCCCATTTTAATCATTTGCACCGCCAGTTTGGGAAACAGGTTTTGCTGGGCCAGCGCTTCTGACATGGTCCGCCCCTGTTTCAACTGCGCCTCGGCCTGTTCCAACAAGTCGGCCAGAACCGTGTTGCCGACCGTTTCCCGGACGATGCCGAGCGATTTCAGGATCGACACGCCGTTACCCAGCAAAGTGCCGAAGGTGCGGCTGAAATTGGCGACTTCCATATTCAATACGATCTGGCCGAACAGCGGCATTTTCAGAAAGCGGCCGTCCCAGGCTTTTTTGCCGGCCGGATCGGCCAATTGGCTTTTCAAGGTTTGCACCACGATCAGGACGGTCAGCAGCATGGCCCACCAATAACTTTGCAGAAACTCGGCCAAGCCGACCACGATCTGGGTCGGCACCGGCAAAGCCTGGCCGGCGCTGTCGAACATTTCTTTGAATTGCGGCACGACGAAAGTCAGCATCACGAACAGCGAGGCCAAGGACATGACCAACAGGATGGCCGGATATATCAGCGCGGTGCTGACCGTGTCCTTCAACTCCTGCGAGCGCTCCAGGTACTCGGCCAGCCGTTGCAATACCCCGCCCAGATTGCCGCCCAACTCGCCGGCGCGGATCATGTTCAAATAAAATTTGGAAAATACGCCGCTCTGGTTTTCCAAGGCGTCGGCCAGGGCTTTGCCGGCTTTGACTTTTTCCAGCACTTCGCCGACCAGTTTGTTCAGTTTCGGGTTTTCCTCGGTCAATTGCATCAGGATCGTCAACGAGCGGTCCAGCGGCAAGCCCGATTCCAGCAAAGTCGCCAGTTCGCCGGTCAGCATGCCGATTTCTTTTTGCGACAGCCTGACCGCGGCCGACTTTAGTTTGAAACCGAGAAAAGTCTTGTCCCGCGCCGGTTCGATACGGATCGGTACCAGGCCCTGTTTCTGCAATTCCAGCAGCAGGGCTCTTTCGTCGGCGGCATCGCGCACGCCTTCTTCGGTGACGCCTTGGTTGTTGACAACTTTGTAAGAAAATAAAGCCATGGCCGCTTGCTGAGGGAGAACAGGGTGCTGGTGGAAAGCCGATACCGGCCGGACATTGTGGACCAATCGCCAACCAATTACAAAAACCGCAAATTTGGCGGCTGCTCGGGCTACCACGCCGGCTTGGCGAGGGGCGGCCGGCAATTTTTGCCGATCGGCGGGCAACAGGCAAATGACAGTTGCTTTACCAAGCTTGCGCGGCAGTTACTCTGGGCTGGCCGAAAATAGCCAAGGCAAATGGTTTTACGGTTAAAATCTGTGTCAGCCGCCAAACGTAACCTTCGCATTGCGTTAACCATTGTATAACCGCCGATTCAGTTCCCGCCATAGCCGACTTAGGACTGCCAATGACCGAAGCCCCCAGCAATGAAGCGCAGCGCACCGGGTATTTGCTGGCGGCTGTCATCGCATTGCTGCTGATTCAACTCGCTAGCCTAATGCTGCCGGTCGCCGAGTTGGCGCGCCAGATCCAACCGCATTCGCTAGCCGCGCACAATTTCATGGAAGGCCTCTCCATCGTGGTATCGGCACTGGTGTTCGCGGTGGGGTGGAGCGTATACCAGAAAGAAAATTCGCCCGGATTCATGCTGCTGGCCTGTTGTTTTCTCGGCGTGGCCTTGCTGGATTTCTTGCATACCCTGTCGTTCAAGGGCATGCCGGCATTTATCAGCCAGAGCGATCCGGAGAAAGCCATTGCATTCTGGCTGCTGGCCAGAGTATTCGCGGCACTGGGTTTGATTGCCGGTGCGGTTCCCAGCAAGCGGCAATTGCTGCCGGCGTTTCGTTGGATCGTGCTATCCGGCGTTTTGGGTTTGTGCGGTTTTGCCGCATGGCTGGTGTTCTTTCACCAGGCTTGGTTGCCGGCCACGTTCGACGAATCCGCCGGGCTGACTCCGCTCAAGAAAAACAGCGAATACCTGTTGGCGGCGATCTACGGCTTGAGTGCGCTGGTGTTCGTCCGGCAAACCCGGCACCGCCGTTCTTACGACGCCGCCGGACTGGCCGCCGCCGCCGCGGTGATGGCGATGAGCGAGTTGTTCGTCGCGTTTTACGCCAGTATTTCCGACTTGTATATCCTGCTTGGCCATATCTACAAAGTCGTAGCCTACGCCTTCATCTACCGCTCGGTATTCATCAACAGCATTCAACGGCCTTACCAGCACTTGTATGCGGCCCACCAGGCCTTGTCGGCCAGCGAAGCCAAGTTTCATGCGATCATCGACGAATCGCCGGTGGCTTATGTGGTCTACGATGCCCAAGGCCGGATCGATTATTTGAACCCGGCTTTCGTCAAAACCTTCGGCTACGACCGCAACGATATTCCGACGCTGGCCGAATGGTGGTGGTTGGCCCATCCCGACCCCGAGTACCGCCAGCAAGTGATCGGCCGTTGGCACGACTATCGGCGCTTGTTCGACGAATCCGGCGAATTGTCGCCGCCGCAGGAGCTGGAGGTTCATGCCAAGGACGCCAGCCGGCACACGGTATTGATCAATAACGTGATGCTGGACAACACGCCGGCCGGCAACAATTTTTTGATCCTGCACGACGTATCCGACCGGGTGGAGGCGATGCGGCGCTTGGCGGAAACGGTCGATATGCTGCAAACCGTGATCGATACCATTCCCAGCCGGGTATTTTGGAAAGACCTCGATTCGCGTTATTTGGGCGCCAATATTGCCTTTAGCCGCGATGCGGGGCTGGCCGGTCCGGAGCAATTGATCGGCAAATCGGACAGCGAATTGTCATGGCGCGATGTGTCCGACAAATACCGCACCGACGACTTGCAGGTCATCGAAAGCAATACGCCGAAGTTGGATTACGAGGAAGTCCAAATCGACCCGCGCGGCAATACGGTCTGGTTGAGAACCTCGAAAGTGCCGCTACGGGACGCGCAACGGCGGCCGATTGGCGTGTTGGGCGTTTACGACGACATCACTGCGCGTAAATTGGCCGAGCAGGAAATGCAACTGGCCTCGCTGGTATATCTGAACAGCAGCGAGGCCATGTTGGTCACCGACGGCAGCGGATCGATCATTACCGTGAATCCGGCCTTCACCAAGGTAACCGGCTATACCGCCGACGAAGTCGTCGGCCGCTCGTTCAACGGGCTCAGCCCGGAGCAGCACGACCAGGCGTTTTTCAAAACCGTGTTGCGGGTTACCAATACCCAGGGGCATTGGGCCGGCGAAATCGGCGGCCGCCGCAAAAACGGCGACGATTGCATACACTGGGTCACGGTGAACTCCATCTACAACGAAACCGGCGGCGTGCACCGGCGGGTGGCCTTGATTACCGACATCACCGAACGCAAAAAATCGGAACAATTGATTTGGCGCCAAGCCAACTTCGATCCGCTGACCAGTTTGCCCAACCGCAACATGTTTTTGGACCGGCTGGACCGGGAAATCAAGAAAGCCTTTCGCCGCGGCCAAAAGGTCGCGCTGATGTTTTTGGATTTGGACCGGTTCAAGGACGTCAACGACAGTTTGGGCCACTTCATGGGCGACGTGTTGTTGCAGGAAGCGGCGCGCCGCTTGGGCGAATGCGTGCGCGATTCCGATAGCATCGCCCGGCTGGGCGGCGACGAGTTCACGATTATTCTCGGCGAACTGGACCACACCGATAAAGTGGACCGGATCGCCGAAGGCATTTTGCAACGCTTGGCCCAGCCTTTCCTGTTGGGTAGCGAGATTGCCTATATCTCCGCCAGTATCGGCATTGCCGTCTATCCGGAGGACGGCATGGACTCCGAGGCGCTGCTGAAGAATGCCGACCAGGCCATGTACGCCGCCAAAAACCAGGGCCGCGACCGTTACCAATACTTTACGGCGCAGATGCAACAGCAATCGCGGCAACGCCTGCGCCTGGCAAACGATCTGCATGCCGCGCTAAGTAAACGCCAACTGCTGTTGTATTACCAACCGATCGTGGAATTGGGCGGCGGCACGCTGGTCAAGGCCGAAGCGCTGTTGCGCTGGCGGCATCCGGACTTGGGCATGGTCAGTCCGGCCGAATTCATCCCGATTGCCGAGGATACCGGCAGCATCGTCGATATCGGCGATTGGGTGTTCGCCGTCGCCGCCCGCCAGGTCAAACAATGGCGGGAACGCTACCAGCCGCGGTTTCAAGTCAGCGTCAACAAATCGCCGGTACAGTTCCGCAAGCAGGCTATCGAAGGCAACGGCTGGCTGGCATTGCTGCAGGAGCTGGGCCTGCCCGGCGACGCGGTGGTGGTCGAAATTACCGAGGGTGCCCTGTTAGAAGCGACCAGCGCCAGCCGCGAACAGTTGCTGGTGTTCCGCGACGCCGGCATCCAGGTGGCGCTGGACGATTTCGGTACCGGCTATTCGTCGTTGGCTTATTTGAAGAAGTTCGATATCGACTACATCAAAATCGACCAGTCGTTCGTGCGCAGCATGGTGGCAGAATCCAGCGATATGGCGTTATGCGAAGCGATTGTGGTGATGGCGCATAAGTTGGGAATCAAAGTCGTCGCCGAAGGCATCGAAACCGCAGAACAATACCAGTTGTTGCAACGGATAGGCTGCGATTACGGCCAGGGCTATTTGATTTCGCAACCGGTGCCGGCCGAGCAGTTCGAGCTTTTGTTCGCAAATGGCATCGCGCTGCCGGTGGTGGCCGGCTAAACCGGATGGCGGGCCGTCTGGGTCTATCTGGCTTGGCGCGGGTTTCGGCCGCTGCCGGAGCGTTGCGCCTGTTAAAATGCCGGCATGAATGCCACTTTAATGCAAATGACCGTGCTGATGCTGTGCGGCGCCGGTTGGCGCGTCCTGACGCCGAACCGGCTCTCCGCGGAGCAAACCCGGCTGGTGTTGACCAGCGTGGTCTACTATTTTTTTCTGCCGGCGATGGTGCTGGACGTACTGTGGCGGGCCGATATCGGTTGGCAATCGTTACGTTTCAGCCTATTGGGCTGCGCCAGCATTCTGGTTAGCGCCGGGCTGAGTTGGGCGATCTGCAAGCTGTGCCGGTTCCGCAATCCGCAAACCGGGGCGGTGATCCTGGCCGCCGCGTTTCCGAACGTGACTTATTTGGGGCTGCCGGTTCTGGAACAGGCTTTCGGCCACTGGTCGCGTTCGGTCGTGATTCAGCTCGACTTGTTTGCCGCGGCGCCGCTGGTGTTCACGCTCGGCATCGGCTTGGCCCGCCATTACGGCGAGTCGACAGAAGCCAAACCCAAATCGCCATTGGCTTATTTCAATGCGCCGCCGTTCTGGGCGGCTTTTCTCGCCGTTGCCCTGAACCTGAACCGCATCGCGGTTCCGGATTGGTTGGCCGGGTTGCTGCACACCTGTTCCGGCGCGGTGGCGCCGCTGATGATCTTTTCGCTGGGGTTGGCGTTGAGTTGGCGCGACGTGCATTTGCGCAATCTGCCGTTCGTCGTGCCGATTTTGTTGGTCAAGCTGTTGTTGATGCCCTTATTCGCGTTGTGGCTGGCCGGGTATCTGGCATTGGCCGGCCAATTCAAAGCCGCGGCCGTGCTCGATATCGCGATGCCCAGCATGGTGCTCGGCATCGTGTTGTGCGACCGTTACCGGCTCGACAGCGGCCTGTACGCGATGGCCGTGACGCTGACCACGGCTTGCAGCTTGTTCAGCCTACCTTTCTGGTTCGATTCGTTATGACATTGATTGCCGAAATATTTTCTCAGGGTGCCGAAATTGTCAGCGGCCAGACGGTGGACACCAATGCCGCCTGGCTGTCGCAGCAGTTGGCCGAGTTGGGTTTTACCCTGAAGCGCCATACCGCGGTCGGCGACGATTTGCAGGATTTGGCCGAGCTGTTCGGCGAAATCGCCGGCCGCGCCGATTGTTGTATCTGTACCGGCGGTTTGGGGCCGACCTGCGACGATTTGACGGCCGAAGCGGTCAGTGTTGCCAGCGGCTTGCCGCTCGAATTCGACGCAGCTGCCTTCGCCGCGATCCAGGCCTATTACGCCAGGCGGCAGCGAACGATGCCGGAGGCCAACCGCAAACAAGCCTTGCTGCCCGCAGGCGCAGTGCGTATCGACAACCGCTTCGGCACCGCGCCCGGTTTCGCATTGCGGTTCAGGCGTTGCTGGTTTGTGTTTCTGCCGGGCGTACCGTTCGAGATGAAGCAAATGTTCGGCGATTGGGTGCGCACCGATTTGTTGCAGCGTTTTGCGTTACGGCCGGATACGCTGGTGACTTTGCGCTGTATCGGCTTGGGCGAATCGGCGATTCAGCAGAAGCTGGAGTCGCTGGCTTTGCCGCCGGGCGTGGTTTTGGGGTTTCGGGCGGCGGCGGACGAAGTGCAGGCCAAACTGCTGTTTCCGGCCGATGTGCCGGAAGCCGAGCGGCGGCGGATTGCCGCGGAGGCCGCCGCCCGCATCGGCGATTGCGTATTCGCGGTCGACGGCCTACCCGACATCAAAGGCGATTTAGTCGCCGTCGTCGACGCCGCCCTGGCTGCCGGCGCCCATTCGCTGGCCATCCTAGAAACGGCCAGCCACGGCCTGCTGGCGGCGAAATGTCTAGGCCGGCAATGGTTGAAGCATGCCGCGTTGCGGCTGCACAACGAAACGGCCGGAACCGACCAGCAATGCGCAAGCCATGCCGCAACTTTGGCGCGGGAACTGCAGGCCGAGCGGCAAACCGATTTTGCCTTGGTCCAACTTTACCGGGTCGGTTCCGGCCGCTTCGACGACAAGGATGGCGGCATCGTCCTTTATAATGCGCTGGCTACGCCGCAAGGTGTGGTTTCACGGCAATCGACCGCGCACGGTGCGGGCATCCATAAACAGAACCAGGCCGCTTTGTTGGCGCTGGACCTTCTCAGACGCTATTTTCAACACTCATGCCTTTAATTCGGTTAAACAATGTTTCCATCGCCTTCGGCGTGCACGCCCTATTGGACGACGCCTCGTTTCAACTCGACGCCGGCGAGCGGGTCGGGCTATTGGGGCGCAACGGCGAGGGTAAATCCACCCTGATGAAAATCATCGCCGGCCAGATTGCGCCCGACCACGGCGAAATCTGGAAACAGCCCGAGTTGCGGCTGGCCTGGCTGGAACAGTCGCCGACCCTGAACGGCGACGAAACCATCTACGAAGCGGTCGCCGGCGGCCTGGGCGAATTGGGGCGCCTGATCGCCCGTTACCACGAATTGCTGAGCCATATGGACGGCGGCGAACAAGGGCTGCAAGCGCTGGGCGAAGTGCAGCACAAGTTGGAAGCGGACAATGGCTGGGAATTTCAGACCCGGGTCGAAGCCGTGTTGAGCCGGCTGCAATTGCCGGCCGATGTCAAGGTCGGCAGCCTGTCCGGCGGCTGGAAACGGCGGGTGGCGCTGGCGCGGGCGCTGGTAGTCGATCCGGAAGTCTTGCTGTTGGACGAGCCGACCAATCATTTGGATTTCGAGAGTATCGCCTGGCTGGAGGAACAGATTATGGCGTTTCCGGGCGCGGTGATGTTCGTCACCCACGACCGGGCGTTTTTACAGAAGCTGGCGACGCGGATCATCGATCTGGACCGCGGCCAGTTGACCTCGTGGGCCGGCAATTACCAGGATTATCTAGTGCGCAAGGCCGCGGCGCTGGAAGACGAAGCCAACCAGAACGCCGAATTCGATAAGAAATTGGCCAAGGAGGAGGCCTGGATCCGGCAAGGCGTCAAGGCCCGCCGCACTCGCAACGAAGGCCGTGTCAGGGCTTTGAAGAAACTGCGCGCCGAGCGCGCTGAACGCCGCGGCGGGCAAGGCTCGGCGAAACTGGCGCTGCACAAGGGCGAGAGTTCCGGCAAAAAAGTCATCGAGGCGGTCAACGTCAATTTTCGCTACCAGGACAAAACCATCATCAAAGACTTTTCGTTGTTGATCGAGCGCGGCGACAAGATCGGTTTGCTCGGCAACAACGGCGCCGGTAAATCGACCTTGCTGAAATTGTTGCTGGGCCAGTTGCAACCGAGCGAGGGTAGCGTCGAATTGGGCACCAATCTGCAAATCGCCTATTTCGACCAATTGCGCGAACAGCTCGATCCGGAGCTGTCGGTGGCCGACAGCGTGTTGGACGGCGGCGAGTTCGTGGATACCCCGGACGGCAAACGCCACGTGATGTCGTATCTGGCCGACTTTTTGTTCGCGCCGGCGCGGGCGCGGTCGCCGGTGCGGAGTTTGTCCGGCGGCGAAAAAAACCGGCTGTTGCTGGCGCGGCTGTTCACCAAGCCGGCCAATTTGATCGTGATGGACGAACCCACCAACGATCTGGACTTGGAAACGTTGGAAATTCTGGAAGAAAAGCTGGTCCAGTACCAAGGCACCTTGCTGCTGGTCAGCCACGACCGCGAGTTTTTGGATAACGTCGTGACCAGCGTGTTGGTATTCGAAGGCGACGGCCGGGTCGAGGAATACATCGGCGGTTACGCCGACTGGTTCGCCTTGTCCGAGCGCAACAAACAGCAACAAGTACAGGCGGCAAAAAGCGCGGAAGCCGCCGGCAAAAAGGAAAAACCCAAAGCGGCTGCGGCGAGCGGCAAAAAACTCAGTTACAAGGAACAACGCGAACTGGAGCAATTGCCGGAGCGCATCGAACGATTGGAGACGCGGCAGACGGAGTTGGCCGCGGCCATAGGCAGTGCCGAGTTCTACAAACAGGCGCAAGACGCCGTGGCCGCGACCTTGGCGGAGTTGCAGGCGGTCGAGGCCGAACTGGCCGCGGCATACAGCCGCTGGGACGAATTGGATGCGTTACAAGGCTAGTTTGCATGCGGCCGATGGTTTGCGACCGGGGCGGGGCCGATTAATCCTATCGGCCGGGCCTTGGCCGGTGCGCATCCGCCAATATCGAGCTAAAATCCTGCCAATGCGCCGCCGATAGTTACCCCGGCGCAGATCGTTTCAACTATCCGCTTGTAGCCGTTCGGCGCGCTGCGTTCCGGCTCTGGAGCGACTCAATGAATAAATCAAAAAAAATAAAAAATTATTTAGCCATTATTTTAATGTCCGCCGTATTGGAGTCCGATGTGAGTGCACAAGAATCAAACGAGGCCGTCGAAAACCAAGTCCGTGCGCTGTTGGCGCAAATGACCTTGGAGGAGAAGGTCGGGCAAATGACGCAAATCGATTTCAGCGTCATTTCGGTCGCCGACGGCCAGGACGCCGAAAATCCGATCGACCCGGCCAAGCTGGAAGAAGCCTTGTTGCAGTACCACGTCGGTTCGATCCTGAATGCGCCGAGCACGCCGAATAACAAGGCACAACCGATCGGCAAATGGCGGCACCTGACCCAGCAAATTCGCGACGCCGCGGCCCGCACCCGGCTGAAAATTCCGGTGATTTACGGCATCGACGCGATTCACGGCGCCACTTATACCCAAAACGCGGTGTTGTTTCCGCAAGCGATCAGTATGGCGGCGACCTTCAATCCCGAATTGTCGTTCCGGGAAGGCGAGATCACGGCGCGCGAAGTCAAGGCGTCGGGTTTGGACTGGAATTTCGCGCCGGTGATGGATATCGGCCGCCAACCGCTGTGGCCGCGCTTGTGGGAAACCTACGGCGAAGACGTGCATCTGGCCAGTGCGATGGGCAGCGCCTACATCCGCGGCCACCAGGGCGATGACATCGCGGCGGCCGATAAAGCGCCGACCTGTTTGAAACATTACGTCGGTTATAGCTACCCGTTGAACGGTAAGGACCGCACCCCGGCCTGGATCGGCGAACGGGCGCTGCGGGAATGGTTTTTGCCGCCGTTCGAAGCCGGCGTGTTGGCCGGCGCACCGACCGTTATGGTCAATTCGGCGGAAGTCGATGGCGTGCCGGGGCATGCCAATCGCCACTACCTGAACGACATTTTGCGCGGCGAAATGGGCTTCGACGGCTTCACCGTGTCCGATTGGGAGGACATCATCCGCCTCTACAGCCGCGACAAACTGGCCGATTCGCCGCGCGAGGCCATTAAAATCGCCGTGATGGCCGGCGTCGACATGAGCATGGTGCCGTTCGATTATTCGTTCTATTACCTGTTACTGGATCTGGCCCAATCCGGCGAAGTGCCGCTGGCCCGGATCGACGAGGCGGTGGCCCGCATCCTGCGCGTCAAATACCGTAGCGGGCTATTTGAACGGCGCGAGCCGGCCTTGCCCGAGGCCGGCTATTTCGCCACCGCCGAAGCCGCCGCGGTCAACCGCCAGGCGGCGCGCGAAGCCATCGTGCTGGCCAAAAACGACCACCGCCTGTTGCCGTTGAGCAAACGAGCCAGTGTGCTGGTGACCGGACCGGCGGCTAACCTGCTCAGCGTGATGAACGGCGGCTGGACCATCACCTGGCAAGGCAACAAGGAGGAGTTTTATCCGCAGGACAAACCGACCCTGCTGGACGCGATACGGCAAAAAACCGAGGGCAACGTGACTTACGTCGGCGGCAAACAATTCAGCGACGAGATCAACATCGAACAGGCCGTCAGCGAAGCGCGGCGCCACGATATCGTGGTGTTGGCGCTGGGCGAAAAAACCTACACCGAAACCGAGGGCAACATCGATTCGTTACAGTTGGACCCGGTGCAACTGCAATTGGCGCGGGCGATTTTTCATACCGGCAAACCGGTGGTATTGGTCACTTTCGGCGGCCGGCCGCGCATCATCACCGAAATTGCCAACCAGGCCCAGGCGGTCGTGCTCGGCTTCTTGCCGGGTATGGAAGGCGGCGCGGCAATGGCCGACATTCTTTTCGGCGACGTTAACCCCAGCGGCAAACTGCCGATTTCCTATCCGCGCGATAGCAACGACATCACGCCGTATGACCATAAACCGATCGAAGCCTACGAAAGCAACCAGTACCGGCCTTTGTATCCTTTCGGCCACGGCCTGAGCTATACCACGTTCGAAACCAACGGTTTGCGGCTGGCGCAGCCTGCGATTAAGGCCGGCGAAAATCTGCAGTTGAGCGTCAACGTCAAAAACACCGGCAATCTGGCCGGCAAGGAAACCGTGATGGTTTACCTGCACGATGTCGCCGCCTCGGTCACGCGGCCGGTCAAACAATTGAAAGCCTTCAAGAAAGTGGAATTGCAGCCGGGCGAGCAGCGGACCTTGGAGTTCGAACTGACGCCGCGCGACCTGTCCTTCATTGGCCTGGAGATGAAGCGGGTGGTGGAGCCGGGCGAATTCATCGTCACGGTTGGCAACGAAACGGCTTCGTTTCACGTGCTGAACTAGCGGCAGTTGGCGGAGCGGACCATGGCCGACCAGCAAAACAAGTACACCGGCGCTTTGGCGGTATTAACTTCGCTGTTCTTTATCTGGGGCTTTTTGACCAGCCTGAACGACATTTTGATTCCGCATCTAAAAGCCGTATTTACGCTGAATTACACCCAGGCGATGCTGGTGCAATTTTGTTTCTTTGCTGCCTATTTCGTCATGTCGGTGCCGTGCGGTTATCTGGTGGACAGAGTCGGTTACAAGCCCGGCATCATCGTCGGCCTGGCGGTGGCGGGCGGCGGCTGTCTGCTGTTTTATCCGGCCGCCGGACTGCATTCCTATCCTTTATTTTTAACCGCGTTCTTCGTGTTGGCGTCCGGCATTACCTTACTGCAGGTTGCCGCCAATCCCTACGTGACGGTGCTGGGCAATCCGGACACCGCATCGAGCCGACTAACGATGACCCAGGCCTTCAATTCGTTGGGGACGACGTTGGGGCCGTATTTCGGCTCGTTGCTGATTCTGGCTACCGCCGTGAAAACCGCCGACCAGATTGCCGGGTTAGATCGCGAACAATTGTCGGTTTACCAGGCGGCCGAAGCGGCGGCGGTGCAACAGCCGTATTTGTGGTTGGCGGCAGTGCTGTTCGGCTTGGCGGCGGTATTTTCGTTGCTGAAATTGCCCAGCGTATCGGCCACGGCGCCTGCCTCAGCTCAAGGCGACATAGCCGCTACCCAGGCCGAGCAGAGCGCTTGGCATTTTCCGTTACTGGTGCTGGGCGCGCTGGCGATATTCGTTTACGTCGGCGGCGAAGTGGCGATCGGCAGCTTTTTGGTCAATTTCCTCGGCCAAGCCCACATTGCCGGCTTGGCCGAACAGGAGGCCGGCAAGCTGGTTTCGTTCTATTGGGGCGGGGCGATGGTCGGCCGTTTTCTCGGTGCCGTAGCAATGCGTAAGGTTCATCCGGGCAAGGCGTTGATCTTCAACGCTTTGTGCGCGGCGGGCTTGGTCGGCGTCGCGATGTTAGCCGGCGGCCGCGTCGCCACGCTCGCCATTCTGGCGGTCGGATTATGCAATTCGATCATGTTTCCGACCATCTTCTCGCTGGCCTTGACCGGTCTGGGACCGCATACCGGCCAGGGCTCGGGTATCCTGTGCTCGGCCATCGTCGGCGGCGCATTGATCCCGCTGCTGCAGGGCTGGTTCGCCGACCGCATCGGCATCCAGCACGCGTTTTTCGTGCCTTTGCTTTGCTACCTGTACATCGCCTATTACGGCAGCCGTTGCGCCCGCCAATTGCGGTTTAGCAACGGCTGAGCAATGTCGTTAAGTCTTCGGTCGCAGGCATGGCCTGCTCCTACAACATTTCAACAAGCCGGTTTGTTGCTTAACTTAGCGACATTGGAACTCCGCGTAGCGCAATGTCTGCATGAGTCGGCACTTTTCCCCACCGTGCCGGCAACTCGTGCCACGGCCCAACGCCAGCGTTTATGCATAGTATGTTTTTCGAACCGCGGCTGACTCCGCAGCAAAGATCAAATCGGGTCGGTCGTTACCGGGCAGATGCCGGCCAATCGGCTTGCCCGCGCGCTAAACAATGCGCATTCCAGCTAAAGCTTGTGAAATTCCAAAAGAGGGTGAAAAGTGGCTACCGGTTTTTCGCTAACCTGAAACGAGGGCTTTAAACCAATGCCATTACCCTTGGAACTGGAGCAGCGTTTTTCGCGCATGGCGGCGCATCTGCCCGGTTTTGTATATACCTTCCGCTTGGCGCCGGACGGGCGTTTCAGTTTCCCCTATGTCAGCGGCGGCATTCGCGACATTTACGGTTTGCAACCGGAACAAGTGGCCGAGGACATGGGGCTGTTGCATGCCATGGCCCACCCGGACGACCGCGAGGCGATCGAGGCCGCGCTCGCCGACGCCGTACAGTATCGCGGGCTGTTTCACATCGAGTTTCGCATCATTCACCCCGACAAGGGCGTCCGCTGGTTGGAAGCCAAGTCCGCGCCGGCACCGGAGCCGGACAGCGGCATCGAGTGGCACGGCCTGATGCTGGACATCACCGAGCGTAAGCTGGCCCAGCAACGCCTGGAATTGCTGGAGCGAGCCATAGACCTGTCGTCCGACGCCATTTTCCTGTTGGGCGAGGATTTTCGCTTCCGCTATGTCAGCGCCGCCGCCTGCCGCTCGCTCGGCTATAGCCGGGAACAACTGCTGGCCATGACGCCGCTCGATATCAACCCGCACGCCACGCCTGAATGGCTGCGGGAGATACAGTCCGCACCGCTCAACCAATCGTTGATGTTCGAAACCTGGCACCGCGACAGCGGCGGGCGCATATTTCCGGTGGAAATCAATGCCACTCATTTCAAGGACGACGGCAAACTGTTCGGTCTGAGTGTGGTGCGCGAAATCAGCGAGCGCAAGCGCATCGAGCAAGCCTTGCAGTCCAGCCGGGTCGCGTTGGAGGAGGCGCAGCGCATCGGCCATATCGGCAGTTGGGATGTGGATATCGTCAACGATGTGCTGACCTGGTCGGACGAGACCTTCCGCATCTGGGAAATCGACAAGACCAAGTTCGCGGCGACCTTCGAGGCTTTCGTCGACACGGTTCATCCCGAAGACAGAGCGCGCGTCGTTCAGGTGTATAACGCATCGATTGTTGAAGGCAGCCGCTATGAAGTCGAGCATCGTCTGCTGTTTCCGGACGGCCGCGTCAAATACATACTGGAACGCGGCCAGCCTTACTACGATGCCGACGGCAAACCGTTGCGCTTCATCGGCACGTCGCTGGACATTACCGAGCGCAAACGCATCGAGAACACCTTGCAATTCATCGCCCAGCGCGGCTGGCAGGTGGATGGCGAATCGTTCCTGACCGCGCTTGCCCGCTACCTGGGACGGACGCTGGCGGTGGATTATGTCATCATCGATCGGTTGACAAAGGACCCGGCCGTTGCCGAAACCGTGGTGATTTATGCCAAGGGCCAGGTATTGCCCAACGTCCAATACGGTCTTAAGGGAACGCCTTGCGGCAACGTGATGGAGGGCGCCTTTTGTTGTTATCCGGAACAGGTGCGGCAGCAATTCCCGGAGGATAAACTGTTGTTGGAAATGGACGTCGAGAGCTATGCCGGCCTGCCGCTGCTGAATTCCTCCGGCCGGGTGGTTGGCCTGATTGCGGTGATGGACGGCAAGCCGATGCTTAGCATGGCCGAGGTGACTTCGCTGCTGCAACTGGTGGAGACCCGCGCGGCGGCCGAATTGGAGCGCGAGCAGTCGGAACGCCTGCTGCAGGAATCGCGGCAATTCCTGGACCGGGTGATCGAGACCATCGCCGACCCGGTGTTCGTTAAAGACAGCGAGCATCGCTGGGTCAGACTGAATCAAGCGTTTTGTGACTTTGTCGGTCAGCCGATGGCAGCCTTATTGGGAAAACGCGATAGCGATTTTTTTTCCGCACACGAGGCTGCCGTATTTCGGATAAAAGACGAAGCCGTGTTCGCCAGCGGCGAAGAGGACGTCAGCGAGGAGACCTTTACCGACCGCCAGGGTAAAACCCATACCGTCATCGTCAAGAAAACCCGCTGCAACGACGAGCGCGGACAACAATTCTTGGTGGGGACCGTCCTGGACATCACCGAGCGCAAACGACGCGAGCAAGAGCTGGCCCGCCTGCACTATGCCATCGATCACGTTGAGGAAGCGGTTTACTTGATCGACGAACAGGCTCGCATCCATTACGTCAATGCGCATGCCTGCCAGGGCTTGGGTTACGGCAGGGAAGAACTGCTGGGCTTGAGCATCCCGGATATCGACCCCGACTATCAGTATGCCGTCTGGCCCAATCATTGGCGGGACCTCCAAACCCACGGTTCGCTGACCTTCGAAACTCGCCACCGGACCAAGGATGGGTGGATTTTTCCGGTCGAGGTGGTTGCCAATTATTTTGAATCGGACGGCCAAGGCTACAACATGGCCATGATTCGCAACATCCACGAACGTAAGCGGATGGAATTGGCGCTAGCCGAGCGCGAACAGGAATTTCACACTTTGGTAGAAAACCTGCCGACCTATGTCATGCGCTTGGATAGGGCGCTGCGCCACACTTACGTCAATCCGGCTTTCGTGGCGGCGGTGGGTCTGCCCGAAGCGGAAATCCTGGGCGCGCATGTCGGTGCATTCTGGCGCGCTACCAATGTGACTATCGACGCCTACACCGCCTTGCTGATGCGGGTGCTGTCGTCCGGCGCGCGCGAGGATGTGTCGCTGGAATGGCGTAGCGGCCATGGCGCCTTGTACAGCCATCTGGTGCGGGTTTCGCCGGAGTACGGCAGCGACGGCGAAGTCCGCGGCTTGCTGGTATTGGGTTTCGACATGACCAAGCCTAGGCGCGAGCAACTGCTGGATGTCGAACGCCGCCGGGTGTTCGAGCGCATGGCGCAGGGCGGCGACCTCGACGAAATACTGACGCAGATCGCCCTTTACGTCGAGTCCGCCTGCCCCGGCTGCCGTTGCCGCATCCAAGTGCTGGATCAAACGGGCAATCGTTTGATCCATGGGACGGCACCGTCTTTTTCGATTCCATGTCCCGCGCATAGTCAAGGCGTCGCCCTGGACCAGGAAGGCAACGGCTGCGCCGTTGACTTCGGTCGCGCCGAACCATTGATCATAAAGGACATGCGCCTTGCCACCGTTTCGGAAAACTGCCGCTCGTTTGCCAGTAAAACCGGCATGGTTTCCTGTTGGTCCGATCCGATTAGCGGATCGTCCGGCCAACCATTGGGCGTGGTAACCCTATACCGCGGCCAGGCCGGCGAGCCGAACGAGCTGGATATGGGCCGCTTGCGCTATGCCAGCCATTTGAGCGCCATCGCCATCGAGCGCAAACGGATCGAAGAGCAGATGCAACACCAGGCCAGCTACGACAACTTGACCGGACTGCCCAACCGGCGCCTGTTTCGCGACCGATTGCACGAAGAAATCGGCAAAGCCGCGCGCAACGGCGAAAGTCTGGCGTTGTTGTTTATCGACCTCGATCGCTTCAAAGAAGTCAATGACACCATGGGGCATGAAATCGGCGACCTGCTGTTGGTGGAAGCCGCTCAGCGCATACGCGCCGGCATTCGCGAAACCGATACCGTAGCCCGGCTGGGCGGCGACGAGTTCATCGCCATCCTGCCGCGGGTGGACGACATGTCGCACCTGGGGCGGGTCGCTCAAAACATCGTCAATGCCATGACCAAGCCATTCAGTCTCGATAAGCATACCGTGTATGTGTCCACCAGCATCGGCATTGCCGCTTACCCGTTCGATACCGACACAGCCGACGGCTTGATCGGTTGCGCCGATCAAGCCATGTACGCCGCCAAGGAGCAGGGCCGCAACGGTTTTAGTTTTTTCACTCCCGCCATGCAGCGACAGGCGCAAACCCGGTTGCTGCTTGCCAACGACTTGCGCGACGTCCTGGCCAAGGGCCAACTGCAAGTCCACTACCAGCCGATTGTCGATATCGCCGGCGGCGCCATCGTCAAAGCCGAAGCCCTGCTGCGTTGGCGCCACCCGCAGCGCGGCCTGGTGCCGCCCAACCAATTCATTTCGATAGCCGAAGAAAACGGCCTTATCCACGACATTGGCGACTGGGTGTTCCGTCAAGCGGTGGAAACCGCCCGCCGCTGGAACGCCGATGGCCGGGAGGCGCGGCAAATCAGCGTCAATCTGTCGCCGCGCCAATTCATTAAGGGCGATTTCTATATCGCTTGGCTCGCCCATCTCGAGCAGAGCGGAGTCCCGCCCGAACATATCGTCATCGAGATCACCGAAGGCCTGCTTCTGGATGACCGGCCCGACATCCTGCAAATTATCAATCGTCTCGGCAATGCCGGCATACAAGTGGCACTGGACGATTTCGGCACCGGCTATTCGGCGATGGCCTATCTGAAGAAATTCCCCATCGACTATCTGAAGATCGACCGTTCGTTTGTGCGCGATTTGGAAAGCGATCCCAACGACCGCGCCATCGCCGAAGCCATTGTGGTCATGGCGCACAAGCTGGGATTGAAAACCATTGCCGAGGGGGTGGAGACGGCGGCGCAAAGCGACCTGTTGGCGGCCGTCGGCTGCGATTTCGTGCAGGGCTTCCTGTACGCCAAACCCATGCCGCAGGCCGAGTTTCTGGCATTTGCCCGGTAGACGACCGCTGATATCTCACCGTTGCCGGCCGGCATCCGCCGTCAGCGGCAATCGAACTGTTTCGGCCAATCCCGGTAATTGAACACTTGGCCGACGTTGCGCACGGTCTCCACGGACGCTAAATCCAGCTCGGCGTAGACCCATTGCACTTTGTTGTATTCGCCGATCGCCAGAATGCCGTTGTTGGGGAAGCCGCGGTCCACCGGGGTGTAGATCGCCGCGGCGCCGCAGTTGACGTCGACCGCTTCCGACCAGTCCGCATTGCCGACCAACGAGGCTTGCACCACGTAACATTGGTTTTCCAGCGCGCGGGCCTGGCAACCGATCCGCACCCGGTAGTAGCCGGCTTCGGTGTCGGTGCAGCTCGGGACCAGGATCAAGGTGGCGCCGCGCTCGGTTTGCTGGCGGGCGTAATGCGGAAATTCGCTGTCGTAGCAGATGTTGATGGCGACTTTGCCGAATACGGTATCGAATACCTTGATCTCCAGACCGCGCGCAATGTGCCATTGCTCGTTTTCGAAGCGGGTCATCGTCAGTTTTTCCTGATAATCGACCTCGCCCTGCGGAGTAAAGAAATAAGCGTGGTTGCGGAATTCGCCGTTGTCGTGTTTGACCGGAAAGGTGCCGGCCTGGATATAGACCCGGTGTTGCGCGGCCAGTGATTTGAATAGTTCCAGGTATTGCGGCAACAGGCTTTGCAAGGCTTCCAACTGGCCGGACAAGCTGGCGTAGATTTCCTGCGGAAACAGCGAGGCCAGTTCCATGCAGGCATATTCTGGAAACAGCAGAATATCGGCCCGGTTGTCGGCGGCTTCCTTGACCCAGCGGCTGGCCTTGGCGGCGAAGTTTTCCCAGGTTTCCAGGAAGCCGATGTCGTATTGGGCACTGGCGATTTTAGGCATTGCGTTCCTCCTTCAGCCAGAACGTCATCGGTTTCGGCGTTTCTTCGCTGTCGTCCAAATCCTTCCAGGAATAGGTTGTCTTCAGCTCAGGATGTTTGAAATAACTGCGTTTGTTCCAGAATGCGTCCAACGGCACGTAATCGGCCGGCCGGCGCGGGTGGTCGGCCGGGCGTTCGACGCAGCAAAAAGTGATGTGTTTGAAGCCGCCCAGGTCGGCGGCGTGCGCTTCGCGTTGCTCGAAGAATTTCACACCTATCCCCAAGCCGCGGTAGGCCTTATTCAACACCGATTCGCCGCAATAAAACACGTCGTCCGGGTTATAGCCGTTGTCGACGAACGGTTTTTTGACTTCGTCGGTTTCGTATTTCAACGGAATTGCGGTGGAGGCGCCGATGATCTTGTCGCCGTCGAAGGCCAGCACAATCACGCTTTCCGGGCAATTAATATAGGTTTGCAGGTATTTTTTTTCGTATTCGTAATCGCCGTCGTACAGGTACGGAAAATCCCGGAACACTTCGATGCGCAGGCGCGCCAATTCAGGGATGTATTGAACCAAGGCTTCGCCGCTGAGGCGTTGGATGCGGATGTCTTTACTCATGTGGATTTGCGGTTGGGTTGAAACGAAACGGTAACCGGCCTGAACGGCGGGTTGGCAGGCACTATTGTATTGCAGGCCGGTCGGGTTGCCTATGCAAAGCCGAAACTGGAGAACGCGCGCCGGGCGTCAGTGCCGAACGCAGCCGTATCGAGGCCGCTCGATCAGTGGGCATTGCGCGGCAAACCGCGGGCTAGGGCAGCGAACTCTGGGGAATGCCCAAATGAAAGCCCTGGGCGTAGTCGATGCCGATGTCCTGCAACACCTCCAAGATCTCGGCCGATTCGACATACTCGCCGATAGTCAAAATCCCCAAATCCCGGCACAGGCGCGATAGATTGGAGACCAAGGCCAGATCGATCTTGGAATCGACGATGTTGCGGACGAAGGCGCCGTCGATCTTGACGTATTCGAAATGCAGTTCCCGCAGGTAGTGGAAGGAGTTATAGCCGCTGCCGAAATCGTCCAGCGCAAAGGCAAAACCTTGTTTGCGCAGATTCGCCAGAAACTTGCCCATGTGGCTCATGTCGCCGATTGCGTCGCGCTCCAGAATTTCGAAGACGATGCTGCTGGGCGGTACGCCGAGTTGTTCGCATAGCTGTTCGGCGAAGCCGAGAATGCCTCGGCCCTGGATTTCCTGGGCCGACAGGTTAATAAACAGGCGCTGCGGCGTGCCGGAGCGGTCGATGTTGGCTTTGTTGGCTTCGATGACTTTGCGGACCATGATCCGGTCCAGCTCCCGGCTCAGGCCGTATTTTTCGATGGTTTCGATAAACAAGCCGGCCGCCATCGTGGTGCCATCCGCTCGGGACAGGCGCGCGACCGACTCGTAAGCGAAAATTTCACCGGTCTTGCAGTCGACGATGGGTTGGAAATGGGGCTGAAACCGGTCTTCGGCCAGAGACTGGCGCAGTTCTTCGACGAAGCTGCGGCTATCTTGCAGCGCCTGCGGCGTATTGGCGTCGGCGTCGAACACGCAGACTTCGTTTTTGCCCAATTGCTTGGCCCGGTAAAGCGCGATGTCGACGCCGCTCATCAGGTCCGACACGCTTTGCGCATCCCTGGGGTAACCAATGACGCCGACCGAAGTACTGACGTGAAAGGATTTGCCGTCCGGGGTTTCGAAACACATGCCGTGCAGGCTGCTCCTGATCGATTCGGCCACGTCCTTGGCGCCCTGCAACGAGGTTTCCGGCAAAATAATGGCGAATTCGTCGCCGCCCATGCGCACCGGAATATCGCCTTTCCGCAGCCGGGTACAGATGGTCGCGGCGATTTTGATCAGCACGCTGTCGCCGACCGGGTGGCCGTAGGAATCGTTGATATCCTTGAAATCGTCCAAATCCAGCAGCAACACCGAGAATTCGTGGTTGTGCCGCTCGGAACGCGGAATTTCGTATTCCAACATGTCGTTGAAATAGCGCCGGTTGTGGATGCCGGTCAGCGGATCGTGGGTCGAATAATATTCCAGCTCGGACAGGGTCCGGCTCAGCACCTTGCTGGAGCCGACGATCATGACCATGACCGACAGCAACGAGCGGATGATGCTCTGTTCTTGGTGGCTCAGCGGCACCGCGGATGCGAAGGCCACGCCCAGCAATCCCGCCAGCCCCGGCGTATGCTCCGGCACCGCGACCGAAATCAGCTTGACGTCTTCTATCGTCACCAATTTGCTGTTTTTGGCCTGAATGTGGAATTCCTCGATATTCAGCGGGGCGTCGTCGGGCAGGGCCAGTTGCCGCAACAAATCCTGCGTGGTTCTGCTGCGCACGAGGCCGCGAATCTCGTCGCTGTAATCGCCCAGGTAATAAAAATAAAGCGACAGCTCGTTTTGTTCGGCGAAGGCGATGAAAAAGAAATTGAACGGAAAAATCGCGTGAAAGCCGCTCAATATCTGTTGGACGAATTCCTTCCACTGCGAAACTTTTTCGTGGGACAGGATGATGCTTTCCAACACGCTGCTTTGCCGCTCGAACAAGTCTTTTTCCACCAACACCGAGGCCAGGTATTGGGTGGTGGTGCTGAAATCGTCGATGACGCGCTGCAATTGTGCGCCATTTTTTCGCCATTGCCGCTGGCGTTCGGCGGTCAATTTGACGAATGCCCGGTCCAGGTTGGCGCAGCGCGCCAACGTGGTTTGCAGCACCCGGCTCATCGCATCGCGGTCGCCGACCCGGTCCAGGCTGGCGCCGAGCTCGGCCAGCATGGCGCCGTGTTCGCGCAGGATCTGATTACTGATGGTGCTGGCGAAAATGCGGGTGCGGGTCTGGCTTTCCAGTAATGCGGTAAGTTCGGTCATGACCAGCTTGCGTAGCTGCTGCATGTCCTGCGGAAACCGGTCTGCCTGGCCGTCGGCGCCGGTCGCGGGTGCGGAATGGGTCATGGCTATTTCTCCCCGCGGAAATAACCGCTTTTTTCCATCAAATCGATGCCGCATTCCAATTGCCGAAACCAGGCCAGAAAATCGGCCACGGCCCGGCCGCGGTAGATCGGGCCGTGTTGCGGCGCGATCATGGCGATATCCAGTGCCGAAACCGCGTCCACCCATAGCCGGGCGGCTTTGTTCGAGCCCATGTAGCGGCGATGGAAGGCTTCGATGTAGGGCAGGTGGGCCGTGAAGTCGTCGACGAACTCGTATTCGAGTTCGCCGGGCAGCATTGCCGCGCCGATATCGCCGCTGAACAGGATCTTCGAAACCGGATCGTAGACGTTGATTTGCCCTTCCGAATGCAGAAAATGCGCCGGCAGCAGTTGCAACGAGAAGCCGGGGGCGATCTCGCAATCCATGCCGCAATCCGGCACGCCGACGAACTGGGTCATGTCGGTGATGCCGTAGTGGGGCAGAAACCGCAGCCAGATGCTGGAGACGTAGATCGGTACCTGGATCAGCTCGATCCAGGTGGCGAGGCCGCCAACGATGTCGGGGTCCTGGTGCGACAAGACGATGGCTTTGATCCGCTCGGTGCGGATGTGCTGCAATAACTCGGTCAGCACGCTGGGCATCACGCCGAATCCGCCCGGATCGAGCAGTACGCCGTCGCCGTCGCGCATCACCAAATATTGGTTGGAACGGATGCCTTCTTCTTCGCCAGGCTCGCTCTCGTTCAATAAAACGAATTTGTGCAACTTGTCGTTGTATAAAACGATGTTTTTCATAAACGGCATCTCTTAATTATTCTTCTTATTGCAGATAGGCGAGGGCGCGGTTTATACACCAAAAGGCGTAGTAATATCGGGGTTAATTGCGCTTAGTTTGAAATGTGTCGCAAGGCTACCGCTCCGCCTCATCCGCCATCTGCCGATTTTGCCGAGCCGTTCTCGGCAAAGGCCGGAGCCACTCGGTTACAGCGGCCGGACCATGCTAGACCGATTGCGGCGTAAAGTTCGGAATCGATATTTGCGCGATTTACGCTAGACTGGGCATATCTAAAGCAAGCGCGATTCTCGTACGCTCAGGCATCAGGAAACCGGTCACTCCCGATTTATGCACAGACTCAATTTATCCACTCTTGCGATTGCGTTGGCCTACAGCTCTTGCCGCAGCGTTGCCGCGCATCAGGCTGCGGCCGAAATCGAAGCCCTGAAAAAAATGTCGCTGGAAGACGTTTTGAGTGTGGAAGTAGTCTCGAAGAAAACCGAAAGCCAATACTCGGCCGCCGGCATCGTCAGCATCGTCACCCGCGACGATATCGATCGTTACGGCGCCAACACGCTGGCCGACGTGCTGAACCGGGTGACCAGCGTGTATATGCTCAGCACCTACATTTGGTCCAACAGTACTGCGGCGCTGCGCGGCGACGCGCTGACCCACGTCAACAACCATACCCTGGTGCTGATCAATGGCCGGCCGTTTCGCGATAGCGCCTACGGCGGCTTGAACGAGACCATGTTCCGCGATTTTCCGATTCACCATATCGAACAAATCGAAGTCGTGCGCGGCTCCGGTTCGGTGCTGTACGGCAGTAACGCCTTTACCGGCGTGATCAACATCGTCACCAAAAAGAAACAGGACAACGCGCTGACCGTACGCGGCCGTTACGGCAGTTACAACACCGGCCAAGCCGAAACCGAGTTCGGCTGGAACAACGGCGACGCGGCGATCAGCGGCGCGGTGAGGTATCGGGCCAGCGACGGCTGGACGGCTGCGGCGGTCGACGAAACCCGGCAAAACGTCAATTTCCGCAATGACGACGGCGACGTCAGCGCCAGTATCTGGGGCGGCTGGAAAGAATTCGACTTCAATTTGTACGTCGTTAACAGCCAGAAACAACATTGGGGGGCGGTGCCTATCGGCTTCGGCCAAGAAGTCGAGAACAACCGCTTGTTTTTCGATGCCGGTTACAACCACCAAGTCAACGATTTTTGGCGCAGCAAATGGAATCTGACGCTGAACAAGTTTTCCCAAAACTACAATCTGCCGGTGGCTGGCGTGCCGTACATGACCGATTTGTGGGAAAACAACCTGTTGCTGGAACAAAGCCATTTCCTGTCCTTTTTCGACGACAAACTGAGCCTGCTGCTGGGCGGGCTGGTGGAATGGCAACAGGGCCAGGTGACCCAAGTGTCGCAGCCGAATACGCTAGCCCCTTACGAGCAGTTGAAATCGAGCATTTACGCCAACGTCGGCTATGCCTTGCTGGATAATCTGAAACTCAACCTGGGCGGCCAATGGCACCGTTTCGACCACCTGAAAGCGGCGCCGAGCGGTGTTGCGGACAGCGACAGCGCAATCGACGGCCTGGTCGGCCGCGCCGGCCTGGTTTACGAAATGACGGCGAATTGGGGCGCCAAGTTGTTATTCGCCCAAGCCTACCGGGCGCCAAGCGCCGGCGAATTGGGCGCCAATTCGGCGGTGGTGTTGGGTAACCGCGGCGTCGAGCCGGAAAAGGTCGAAACGGCCGACGCCCAGGTGTTTTACCACGACGCCGATTACCAGGTATCCTTGACCGCGTTCGAAAGCCGGGTCACCAACTTGATCGTGCGTAGTCCGATTCCGAACACGGTGCCGACCCGGCTGCTGTACGTCAACGGCGGCAGCGCCACCTTCGAAGGCCTGGAACTGGAAACCGACGCCAAACTGTTGCCCGGTTTGTCCTGGAAGGGCTCTTACACTTTTCAAACCAACCGCGACGAAAACAAACACAACAACAAAACTTTATTACCCAACCACATGGCGAAGCTGGGCTTGAGTTACGACTTCGGCACCAGCTTGCAACTCAGCGTGTTCGATACCTATTTCAGCGCCGCCAAGGCCGCCCCGACCGCGCTATTGGTCAATCCGCCGGCCGGCGGTTACCACAACGTCAGCGTCAACGCCAATTACAAATTGAATAATTGGTTGGGCGTCGCCAAGAACAAGCACATGACCTTTACCTTGTATCTGGATAATTTGCTGGACGAGAATTTTTATTATCCGGAGTTCAACCGCAAAAACATCAACACCGTTCCCGCCTCTCCGGGGCGTATGCTGTTCGGCGAAATTGCGCTCGAATTTTAGGTACGACCCCGAGATGCTATTCCGAAACAAACGTTGGAGAGTTTATGCGCAGGTTTTGCTGCTGTTGCCGGTAGGTTACGGCCCAAGCTGCTGCGTTGCCAACGCCGCGCTGGCGGTCAAAGACAGCGATTTGATCCGGGCCTCGATTATCGAAAAGATCGCCCGCTTCATCACCTGGCCGGAATGGGGCGGCGAACAGTTCACGTTGTGCGCGTCGGCCAACGCGCCGTTGCTTCCCGCAATCCAGAATTATTACGCCAATGAAACCTTGGCCAATAAGCCGGTCAAATTGCTGGTTTTCGAAAAGGCCGCCGACGTGGCCGAATGCCAAGTCGTTTACGTCAACGTCGAGCTGAAAGACCAATTGCCGGCGATCGTCGAGACCGTGCAGAACCAACCGGTACTATTGGTCGTGGAAAACAAGAATGCCGCCGAGCAGGGAGCTCACATCGACTTTTTCATCGACAACAACAAAATAAATTTGGAAGTCAACCGCAACGCGCTGAACAAAAGCGGCCTCAGCGCCAGTTACCATTTATTGAAGGTGGCAAACCTTGTTGGCCCTAATTAAACGCCGGCTGAGCAGACAACCGTTACGGCGCAGATTGCTGTGGGTGGTCATGTTCGTGGTATTGGCGACGATTACCAGTACCTTGTTGTTTTTATACTGGAAAAAAAATATCCAGCAGCGCGACGATTTCATTCACGCCAATCTGGCATTGGCCAAGCTGGTATCCGAGTTTACGGTGTTTCCGCTGGTTTTCGACGACAAATCCGGCGTCGAAGAACAATTGAGCCCATTGTTCAAAGATTCTCGCGTCGTCTATCTGCGGCTGGACAAGGGCAGCGACGTCGTCTCCAAATACGACCCTTACGCACTGGATGCAAATCTGCCGGCCGGATTGGAAAATAGGGAATGGGTTTGGGGCGCGCGCCATTTTTATTTCAAAGTGCCGATCATGCAAAACGACCGGCAACTGGGAATTCTGAAGGGCGCCTTCCGCCTCGACGAACTGAAAAAACAGCAATGGCAGGAACTGCGCTTCATGCTGCTGGTGCTGGGCATTGCGCTGATGTGCAGTTACAGTCTGGCCTTGAGTTTGCGACGTTTCATCATGGCGCCGATCGCGCGGCTGGAACAACATACCCGCTTGAGCGCCGATAAAACCCATAGCGGCGATTTATTGCTGCCGGCACCGCAGACCAACGACGAAATCAGCCGGCTCTACGAAGCGTTCAATTTGCTGATGCAACGGGTGCAACAGCGCGAAGCCGAGATTCTGCGTTTCAATAACGAACTTGAAATTAAAATCGGCCAACGCACCGAGGAGCTGCGGGCTAAATCGGAAGAGTTGGACAATTATTTCAATTACGCCCTGGATTTGTTCCTGATTGCCGACTTCAGCGGCGTCATCCGCAAGATCAATCCGCAATGGCAGACCGTGTTGGGATACGCCTCGGCCGAAATGGAAGGCCGGCCGTTTATGCAGTTTGTGCATCCGGACGATTGGCCTAAAACCCGGGAAGCGATGCGCGTGCTGAGCGAACAGCAGCCGCTGACCGATTTTGTCAACCGTTATCGGCATCTGGACGGCGCTTACCGCTGGATCGAGTGGTCCTGCATTCCCAGGGACGGCGTGATTTACGCTGCGGCCCGCGATATCACCGAGCGCAAACAGGCCGAAGAACATTTGCGCCTGGCCAGCTCGGTGTACCAGAACAGTAGCGAGGCGATGCTGGTCGCCGATCCGGAACACAACATCCTGTCGGTAAATCCGGCGTTTTCCACCATTACCGGTTACGGCCAGGACGAGGTGGTGGGGAAACATCCGCGCTTATTGGATTCCGGCAAGCACGATGCCGAGTTCTATCAAAACGTCTGGTTGCAACTGGAGCGCACCGGCTACTGGCAAGGCGAGATCCAGATTCGCCATAAAAACGGCGAAACCTACGTGCAGTGGCTGACCCTGAACAACGTCTACGACGACGACGGCCGCGTCATCCGCCGCGTCGCGCTGTTTTACGACATTACCGAAAAGAAGAAAACCGAAGAGCAGATCTGGTTCCAGGCCAATTACGACCCGTTGACCAATTTGCCTAACCGGCGCCTGTTCGCCGACCGTTTGCAGCACGAAATCCGCAAGGCCAAGCGGGAAAAACAGTATCTGGTGTTGTTTTTCCTGGATTTGGACCGGTTCAAGGAGGTCAACGACACCTTCGGCCACCGGATGGGCGACGCCTTGCTGGTCGACGCCGCCAAGCGCATCCGCGGTTGCATCCGCGAAACCGATACCGTGGCCCGTTTGGGCGGCGACGAATTCACCGTGATCGTCAGCGAGCTGGCCGATGTCGGCGATGTCGACCGCATCGCCCAGGCCGTTGTCGACGTGCTCAGCCAGCCGTATTTTTTCGACAACCGCCACGTCTACGTCTCGGCCAGCATCGGTATTGCCGTCTATCCGTCCGACGCCGAGGATGCCGAAGATTTGGTGCGCTACGCCGACCAGGCCATGTACGCCGCGAAAAACAAGGGCCGCAACGGCTTTTGTTATTTTACGCCCAGCATGCAGGAAGCCTCGCAAAAACGCATGCTGATTCTGACCGACTTGCATTCGGCGATACCGCGCGGCGAGTTGGAGGTGTACTACCAGCCTATTCTCAATCTCCAGACCGGTGCAATCTATAAGGCGGAGGCTTTGATCCGCTGGCGGCATCCGCAGCGGGGTTTGATTAACCCCGCCGAATTCATCCCGATCGCCGAGGAACACGGTCTGATCCAAGACATCGGCGAATGGGTGTTCTGCCAGGTGGCCAGCCAGTTGAAAACGCTACAGGCCGAACAGCAAACCCGGTTCCAGATCTCGGTTAACGTATCGCCGCTGCAATTCCAGGGGCTGGATAATTGTTTGGCGCATTGGCCGGTGTATCTGGAGAAACACGGGGTTTCCCAAGACAACGTCATCATCGAAATTACCGAAGGCCTGCTGTTGGAGGCCAACGACAAAGTGGCGGAGCAATTGCTGCACTTCGCCCGCAACAACATGCAGATTGCGATAGACGATTTCGGTACCGGCTACTCGTCCTTGTCCTACCTGAAAAAGTTCGATATCGATTATCTGAAAGTCGACAAGTCCTTCATCTTCCATTTGGCGGCCGATTCCGACGATCTGGCCTTGACCAAGGCCATCGTCATCATGGCTCACCAGTTAGGTTTGAAAGTGATAGCCGAGGGCGTCGAAACCGAACTGCAACGGCAATTGCTGCTGGAAATGGGCTGCGATTACGTCCAAGGTTATTTGATCGCCAAACCGATGCCGGCCGACCAATTCGCCGCTTTTCTAAAGGCAGCGCGCTGAGCCGGTTTGGTGCAGGCCAGGCGGCCAGCGGCATTTAGACCAGCCTCAGTGCGAGAGCTCCGCGATCCGGTTGCGGTAGGCCTCGGCTAGACAGAGCGCGTCGCCGCACTGGTTGCGCACGGTTTTGATCCAGTTGCGTTGTGCGGCGACCAAGGCGTCGCTGTCCGCAGCGGCGGCCATGGCATTGCGGTACAGGCCGGTCAGTTCGGCGTCGGCGGCCGTCAGTTCGTGCGAGCCGCAAATCAATAATTCGACCTTGCTTGCGGCTTTGGCGCAATCGAAGCTGGGCTGTACATTCACGGTAGCGGCCGGTACCGCCGGAACGGCGCCGGCCTCGGGTTCGGCCGCAGCCACGGCACTGAGCTGTTGAATGGCTTTGATTTGGCCGTCGCCGTCTACCAGCGCGGTGACGGCGCAGGTTTCGCCTTCGCTGCATAAACCGACGATCAATTGGCCGACCTCGGAATCCACAGCGAAATACAGGCGCCGGCCGTCGGCGCTTTCCAGCATCGCACCGGATTCGGAATAGCTGACGCGGCCTACCATGCTGACGGATTGGGGTTCGGCCGGAATGCCCGGTTCCGGCTCGGCCGCTTGCGGCGGCGCGGCAGCGGAGTCTCCGGCTGCGGCTTCTGTTGGCGAATCGATCACGTGCTCCAAGCCGGCCGTCGGCGCTGCGCTATCCGCTTCGTTCAGAAAGCGATTGATTTGGGCGTCGGTTTCGGCCAGGGTTTGTTGTAGCCAGGGCTCCTCGACGATACGGTCGTTGGTTTTCAGAATGCCGGCTGAATAGTCGAATCCGGCCTGGATGCCGTCGGCGCCGGCCTTGGCCACGCCCATTTCCAACCACTGGTTTTTCTGTTCCTCGCCGATGGCGTTGCCGGTGACGCTGACTTGACCGGAGGACTGCAGCATTTTTGCCAGTTGAATGTCGGCATCGGGGTCGGCATTCGGTTTAACTTCTATCGTCAATTGGCCGTTCAAGCCGCTTTGTTGCTCCGCATTGCCGACGCTGCCGCTCAATTTGGTGATGCCGGTGGAAAAGCCGCGGTTAATGGCTTGTTTCACAGCCTTGCGGTAGCGTTTGTTTTCTTCCTGCGTCAGATTGCGGAACGATTTGGATTCCCTGGCAATCTCGGCCAGGGTTTTCACGCTTTCGGCGTAGAGGCCGCGCACGGCAATTTCCACCGCCAAATCCCGGGCGGAGTAACCCATCGCGTCCAAGCCGCCCAGCGCATAGAGGATTTTGGCATCGATCCGGTCGCCGTTTCTGACCGTTTCGCTGGCGACGGCCAGACGTTCGCCGCTGCCGTTGCCGGTCGCGACTTTGTCGATGGTAAAACTGGAACTGCCAAGGCCCAGTTCTCGGTCCTGCAGATTGAGCTGCAGGCCGACGCCTTGCAGGTCCAGCGCGTTGCCGTCGCCGCGCGCGGTGAAGCGCGGCACTTGTAAACTCAGATTCAAGCTGCGTTCGCCGGCCTCGACCCGGCCGGTCAACGGTTCCAGGCGCCAGCTTGCGTCGTCCGCTTCGCCGGATAGCTCGGTGGACGCAATCTCGGAAAACAGCGTGCCGGAGAACGCCGAATGGCCGCTGCCGCTGAATTGCAAACCTGGACCGCCCTGGCCGGATTCCGGCCGCTGGCGTAAGGTCCAATTGAAGCGCATCACCGAGCCGGGCAGGATCAAGTGGTTGATGTTGTATTGCACGTCGGCGACGACCCAGTATTTGCCGTCGGGGTCGGTATTGCACAAATCGCCGACTTGCAGCTCCAGCGTGCCGCTGGCCGACAGCAAACCGGATTGCTGTTGCAAATTGTTCAGGCGCACGCCGCAATCCGCCTCGGTTTTTTGCACCCGCTCCGCCAATTCGCGTTCGGCGTTGCGGCCGAGATAAAAGCTGGCGCCCAGCCATGCCGCCGCGAACAGGGCGATGCCGCCCGCTACCTGGATCAGAGATTTTTGTGCCATGGTCGCCACCCTAAACAGTTGGATATGCGCTCCAGTCTAGCAAACGCGGCGCCGTTCGACTTGCGCTGCCGCGCACCAAAATATATCCGGCCGTCCGCCGTTAAGCCAATTCGATATCCAGGCGCCGCAGCATCCTCTGGCGTAACGCTTCAGCCGCCGCCTGGCCCAAAAAGCCGGCGTCCACCGTTTCTTCGCCGCCGTCGCGGAAATATAAGCGGTAACGCTGCGGCTTGACCGGGTCGGGGCCGAAGCAGTCGCGCCGCTGCCGATTCAGGTAAACCACCAGCGTGGTACCGAACAAGGTGCAGGCCGCGCTGGCGGCCGGCAAGGTTTCTGCCGTCGCGAACGGCGCCGCGCTGCGTTCGCAGTCGGAAAACAGTCTGGCCGCCAACACCGGCTTGGGTTGAAAACGCAACTCGCCGTCGACGCTAATGAACGGCGCGTCGCCGAAAAACAGATAGGTCCAAAGTTGCAGCAGTTCCACCGTCGAACCGGACAAGCGGGCAACGCAGCCGCGGCCGTGTTGGCGCGGATCGACGCCGAAGCCGCTGCTGACCAGAAAGCTGGAATTTTCGACCGGATTGCGTTTGTATTCTTCGGGCGGGCGAAACGCGACCAACAAGCGTTCGATGTCGGCGTAAAACTCGTCGACCAGGCCGGCGCGCAGCATTTCCAACACGAATTTGTAATGCATGTGCAGGAAGATCGAGCCGTTTTCCAGCCAGCCGTAGTTGAAGACGCCGATCCGGCCCAACTCCAGCGCTTGATCGCCGAGCGGGGCATTCAAACGGTACATCCCCAGTTTGCGGTCGTACAGCTCGGAATTACGTGCCGATTGATACAGGCGGCGGGCCGACTGCGGATCGGCAATCCGCAAGGCGTGCACGAAACCTTCCAGAAACGGCGGCAGCGGCGCTGCGCGAAAACGCTTAACCTCGACGCTGCCATCCGCCTGGGTGCAGTAGTCCTCGGCGCTGTAGGAATAGTAAGTGTTGATGCCGGCGGCGGATTCGGCTCTGGCGGCAGCGGCGGCCAGATGGGCCGAGGCTTTTTCGAAAAAACCGCGCAGCCAATCCAGACTTAGCGCTTTTTCGGCGCCGGCAAAGCCCATGAACACTTGCCGGCGGTAAGCCTCCTTCGCGGCGCCGCTTTCCTGCCAGAATCGGTGCGGCGTCAGCTCGGGTTGGTCCAGCAAACGGTTCAAGTCGGCGACGAAATCGGCCAGCTCGGCCGGCAGCGGCAACTCGCTAACGCCTACTTCGGCCAATAACGGCAAGGTCACATCGATAAGCCGCTTCAGTTCTATGGTTTCGTTGACCGCCGAGCCGAGGATGCCGGGCAGGCCGTTCAAGGCGTCGCACCAGCCGGGCCGGTCGGCTTCCATTTCGATGCCGATGCCGTCCGGGTCCAACGTCGCCAATTTGTTGGCGACCAAGGCCAGGATTTTGCCCAGCAACGTGGTGCGGACGATGCCGCCGCGGCCGTGGCCGGCGCGCACCTGGTAACGCCGGCCGCCACGCGATTCGATCAAGGCTTTTTTCTCGGCGCTGAATTGTACGGCGCCGTATTGGCGTAAGCCGTCGCCGGTAAGCCGGTATTTTTGCGCGCGCGGGGCGACGTAATGGGTCGGGTCGAAAAAGGTGTAATCGGCTTCCAGCAATAGCGCGAGCAACTGCTCCGGGAATATCGCCCGGTAATTGAGCAGCAAATCGACCAGATACGTCCAATGGTCGGACCAATAACCGCGGTCGAATTCGGCGTCAGCCACTTCCTGCGCTACGGCGAGAATGGCGCCGATCATTTCGTCAGCCGCGTCATGGCAGGCCAACAATTGCCAGAGCTCGGCGTATTTGAATTCGGTATTAAGTAACGCTGCCAGCCCTGGAACTTCGGCGAAATATGCCGCGAAATCCTGCGGCGCAGTTACGGCAAAACGCGAGTTGCGCAAGGCGCAGGGGTTGTAACCGTCCGGTTGAATCAAGTTGAAGAAATAACGGATGTTTTGCCCGGCCAAGCCCGGTTCGAAAAACAGGTCGACGCGGCGGTTTTGCAACACGTCGCGAAAGTCGCCGTTGCCTTCCGAATACGGCGTGTCCTGCAACAAGAAGTCGTTGTAGTCGCGTTCCAGATCGCCGTGTTTGCGGCCGAACAAATACAACAGCTTGCCGCCCGGGACCGGCAGCGGAAAGCCGCCGCGCAAACCGTTATCCAGATAGCATTGGCGGACGTGGCCGTCGAACAAGGGTAGGGCGGTCGCAGTAAACGCTTTGCGGCTAATTTGCGCGATCAAACCCCGGTTAGCCTCGCGTTTGGCCTCGAAGTACTGGTCGCGGCAGCCGGCTTGGTCGACGAAGGCTTGATAGGCCGGCAGCGATTCGGCGTGGCCGTAAACGGCGTAAAACACCCGGCTTTGCCCCGGCTGCAATTCCAGCGTCAAAGTCTGAAAGGCTGCCGGCGTTTGGTTGCCGGCGACCTGGTTCTGCAAATCCAGCGGCACATCGCTAAAGAAGCGTTCCGCGTTGGAAAAATCGCCGGCCAGGCCGAATACCCGTTCCGGATCGACAATAACCCGATGCAGCCGGCCGCCACTGCACCCGAAAAAGAAATTGCCGGCCGTGACCGGTTCCACTTGCGGCGAATCGGTCGGCCACACTTTTAGCCGGTAAAACGGCAGATCTTCCGCGACGCCTTCCACGCGCATAAAAGCTTCCGAAGTGCGGCTCATGAATTTTAAAATCCATTGGTTCATCGCGTAGGGCAAGACTTGCGGCAGGCCGTCGACGATTTCGATGCGCTGGCTTTGGCTGGAAATATTGCCGATTTCCACCCGGCGTACCAGGCCGGCGACATTGGCCTCGGGCAGCGTGAACATGTCGGCGCGGATACTCAAACCCAGGCCGGGATTGATTTCCTCGACGCCGACTTCGTGCGGCGTCACGCTTAGCCGTTGCACCACATCCGCCGCGGCGCCGCGCTGGAACGGCTCGTAACAACAAACGGCATCGCCGCCGGAAATTTTTAAAAAGGTGCGGAAGCCGCGGGACGGGGTCAGTTGGTAAGCCTTGTCGGCCGGAAAGAACTCCAGAAAGGCACCGTCTTTGTTACGCACGCCGAAACTGGCGATGGCTTGGCCGCGGTTGACGTAAAACGCCCAGGCCGGTCGGCCGGATACGCCGGCGATGCCGGGCAGGAAACTGGCAAACGCGGTGCAGTCGTTGTATTGCTCGACGACGAAGCGTTCGGAGTCGGTGAAGTAATAGCGGGGCTGGGCCATGGTCTCTCCAAGGTGGGCGGTAAGCGGGCTGGTTTTGGAGGCAGCGGAGCGGCGGGTTAGGGTTGCAGCCGGACGATGCGGCCTTCGACGCGTTGGGTAATCGTGCGCTGCGGCAATTTGGCCAGCGCCGTCTCCACAGTTTGGCGGAAACCGATAGCCGTGCCGTCGTCCAGCCGGCGCGGGCTGGTTTTGCCTTCGCCTTTGCCGAAAATCGCATAGTCGTCGCTGGAACCGTGTTCCCAAATGAAATCGGTGCTGGCGACGCTATAGGTTTTGTGCAAAGCCAGCGCCTGGTCTTGTTTGGCGCCGCGCGGCCTGATCCGCACGTCGCCGGCTTCTACCCGATACTTGAAGCCGCCGTCGGCTTGGGGCTCGGCGTGGTAGCCGAAGCGGATACCGGAGACTTGCAGAAAGCGGCCGTCGCCCAAATGGGTTTTCGAAACCGAATTATTCAATACCTCCAACAGCTGCTGCCCGGTCAACGCGAAGCTGACCAGTTTGTTGTCGTAGTAAAACAGGCCTTCCATGTCGTACAGCGTGACCGGGCCGGGCGGGATGTTGTCGTTGATGCGGATACCGCCGCCGTTGGTAAAGGCGATGTCGGTTTGCATCCGCTCCCGCATCGTGTCGGCCAGGAAATTGCCGAGCGCGGTTTCCCGGCCGCGCACCGCCGGTTCCACCCCTTCCAGCAGATGCTCGGTGTAGCCCAGTACCTGTTTCAGGTCTTTGCCTTGCTTGTCGAACAGGCCGGCCAGCCGCTGCAACTGGCGCTCGACTTCGGCCGCCACCTGCGGGTCTTTGGCGATGGTTTGGTCCAGATCGACTTTGCGGTGGCTGCTGCTGACCTTGCCGCCGGCAAGGTAAACGTCGTGGACGATGGCGCTTTTATTGTCGGCGTCGGCCTTGGTAATCCAGGTGTTGCCGATCTGTTTTTCGATAAAAAAGTGCTCGTGGCCGCCGACGATCAAATTCACTTCCGGATACTCGCGCGCCAACCATTGGTCTTGCTCGAAATCCTGGTGGGTCAGCGCGACGATTGCCGCCGCGCCCTGGCTTTTCAAGCGGTCTATTGCGCTACGAATGGCGTTGCGCCGGGCCGGCAGGTCGTAGTCGAATTCGATATAGGGCTGTGTGCGGCTATCCAGCGTAATGCCGAAAAATCCGACCTTGGCGCCGCCGATTTGTTTGACTAACACGTCGTGCACCTGCGGCAGACGTTTGCCGAACGGCTCCGCTGCCGCGCTTTCGCTGAAATTGAAACGGGTGTTGGACGAAATCCAGCTAAAGTCGGATTGCACGATCCGCCGCAGCAAGACCCCGGCGTCCGGCGTATCGAACTCGTGGTTGCCGAACACCGCCATCATCTCGTTATCGAACGCGGCCGGCGCGCCGTCGAGCAAATTCATCACCTGAACCATCGCATCGGCCTGCAGGTATTTGCTCATCACCGACGGAAACAAAAAATCGCCGCCGTGCAGCAGCAATACTGGGGTGGCATCGGCCTGTAACTGTTGGCGCAGGGTACGCAAGCGGGCGAAGCCGCCGACGCCGCCGTTTTCCAAACCCTCGATTTTGTAGGAGTCGTTAACCTGTAGAATTCGGAAATGCGCGCTTGGCGCCGGCTCCGCTCCGGCGGGCGTATCGGAGGTGGGCACCGCGCTGCAAGCGGCAAGCGCGGCAACGACGATCGCGAGTAACAGTGATTTGTTCGGCCACATAAAGCGTATCCTCCGCGGAGAATGGAAAAGGTTGCCCAACAAGATAGCAGCGAATCGGAGTTAACCCAATAATTGCAGGGTTTGCGTGGAGGGTAAGCCGCCGATTTTTCTCAGCTTGTATTCAGGTGTTACCCAACACAAAGCGTTTCGAGCCTGCGCGTTCTTTTGGCTAAACCCGCTGAAAGGAGAACGGTGCTAATCTTATCCGGCGAATTAGTTTTAATGCTTGGGGTTGGAGGCCAGGCGGCTTGGGTTACAAGTGCCGAACGCGAAGCCGGCGACGGGCTCGACAAAGTCAAGTAGCGACCCATTTCAGACTGTCGCGTTTCTCTATACCGGCCAATCAACCAAATCCAGATTCTGCGAATTGGTAGGCAACAAAGCAGCCATTGCCGAGCTAAACCAATCAACCTATTATAGATGGCCAATTTATTAAGCGAATTTCAATTAATCGAGTCAAATTTGGTAAATAATTTAGCATGTCATAGTATTCAGTTAGTAAACTAGCTTATGGTTAATATTCGAAATATTTATAATCGCTCGGCAGGCAATGAATCAATGACGTCTAGTCACTCTGACCCCTTGATTTCTGGCTTCAAGCTTAAATTTTCAGGAAAAAACTTATTTGTGCACAAAATGAACTTTGAAATTCGCTAAACTTATGAGAGACAAGTATTATTACTGATCTTAGACCATCTTTCTTAACATCGTATAGTGGATACGTAGAAATAAGCGTGCCCAGTGACGGCGCTGCTATGTGCAGAAATGTTTGTCGAAAACAACTGTTTTCGCTGTGCTTAAACAGGATTGTTCAAACCCTCGTACTAATCTCCATTATTCAAGAATAAAAGGAATTAAAGTTGCAAAACTTATCACTAGACGAAAAAAAATTGAACATGTTCCATGAACTGTGGGCATACCTAATACATCCAGTTTTCGATAACTGGACAAGCACAGGTTTGTGGCTATTTGTTTTAGTATTAATTGTACTAGTAGTCATAAGTGTCTTTTTATGGGCATTGGGTACATGCTTAGCAGGCTGGTGAAAAACTCCCAAAGCTGCAGTCATCAAGGCGCATAGCCTCAGCAAACAAGTAAAATAGCGCATCTAAATTGGAGAAGCCCCCCATGCGCGGACACGATGCCATTCAAAGTAGCTGGTTCAGCTACGTTAGCCTGGAAGAACGTATTCCCAAACAGCATCCGTTGCGTCGTTTACGTCTACTCGTCGATGGCGTATTGACCTCTATGAATGCCGTCTTTGCCGAGCGTTACTCGCACGCTGGCCGCCCGTCGATTGCGCCCGAAAAACTGCTGCGCGCCTTGCTGTTGCAAGTGCTGTACACCGTTCGTAGCGAACGCCAGTTGATGGAACAGCTGGACTACAACCTGCTGTTTCGCTGGTTTGTCGGTCTGGGCATCGACGATGCTGTCTGGGAACGCAGCGTGTTCAGCGCCAACCGCGAACGGCTGCTGTCCGAAGCGCTGAGTCGCGAATTTTTTGAGCGGGTACTGGCCATAGCCGAATGGCAAAACCTGGTGTCCGACGAACACTTCAGTGTCGACGGCAGCCTCATTGAAGCCTGGGCCTCGCACAAAAGCTTCGTTAAGAAAGACGGCAGCGGCCCGGACAAACCCGCTGGCCGCAATCCCGAGGTCGACTTCAGCGGCGAAAAGCGCAGCAACGCCACCCACCAAAGCACGACAGACCCGGAAGCGCGGCTCTACAAGAAAGGCGAATACACCGAGGCCAAACTGCGTTACATCACCCATGCCCTATCCGAGAATCGTAACGGCCTGATTGTCGATGTCGAAACCACCCAAGCCACCGGCACCGCTGAAATCGAAGCCGCGCAAACAATGATCAAACGCCGTGTGCCCAAAGGCGGTAGCGTCGGTGCCGACAAAGGCTATGACCAACCGGCTTTCGTCAACGGACTCAAGGCGCAAGACATCAAAGCCCATGTGGCCCGGAAAAAGACCGGCAGTGCCGTCGATGGCCGCACCGCGCGCGGCAAAGGTTACGCCCAAAGCCTCAAGCGCCGCAAAATCGTCGAAGAAGCCTTTGGCTGGGTCAAAACGGTCGGCGGCCTGCGCAAAACCCGTCACATCGGCTTAGCCAAAGTCGCTGGCCAAGCCTTGTTTTGCTTCGCCGCCTACAACCTGACGCGCTTGCTCAACCTATTGGTGTTCACGCCGAAACCGGCGTGGAGTGCGCCCACCTAGGGTGAAGTACGCCTGAAAACCGTCCACAGACGGCTTCAGGCGAATAAAAAGCCCTTGAAACAGGGGCAAAACGGTTGAAACTCGATGTCATGACCGATTTCAACACGAAAAAATCACGGAAACCGTGGGTAAGGGGAAATATCGGTGGGTTTTTCACCAGCCTGTTAGAAGGTGGAGCGAAAGTTATTGATGCTTACAAAAAAAGTGGTTTACCTCTTACATTCGGCAAAGAAAAAAAAGCACAGATACGCCGACGACAAAATTTTTGCAAGGTTATTAATGGTGACCTCTTGACGTTAGCTAAAGCTGAGAACTGGAATGATCAATACTTTACTGATCTTGAAGCCGAAGTTGAAGCAGAAGGAGGGTATTACGCCACTTTGCTTGATAAAATGCGTAAACGCCCTTCTCAAGGATTGCGTAAAGTATCATCACTGATTTCAGCTATAGAACTAAGCACAGAAACAGCTTTGTTGATTGTAGGACAGCCTGGAAGTGGGAAAAGTGTTGCTCTTCGTCATCTTGGCCATCAATTCGCAGAACGCGCCATAAAATCAGATGATCCTGAAACCTTAATACCCTTGTATATAAACCTTAAGGAGCTTGATGCCACGCAAGGAGCAGAAATAAACGCCGATTTAATCAAACAATTTATACTCGACAATATTCGTCGAGGGGATGCTGATACGGCTGCGTATGTCAAGGATCACTGGAATGACTATAGGGAACGTGGAATATGGTTTTTCTTATTTGATTCCTTCGATGAAATACCCGAGGTTTTACACGCACCCACAGAAAGCAATGTTATACGTCAATATGCAGAAGCCATTCGACAATTTCTGGAAGGAATGAGTAGCTGTCGCGGTGTACTTGCATCTCGTGAATTTAAAGGCCCCAATGCACTATCGTGGCAGAAAATTCGTATCCTCCCTCTTAGTGAAGATAGACAAGAACAACTAATTGAAAATTCATTTCTGGAGCCAAATCAAAAATCGATAGTACATTTACACATGGCTTCCAATAAAAGTAGCTTAAGAAATAATCCTCTATTTCTGACCCTGCTTTGTAGGTATGTTAAAGATAACAACCAACCTCCAATCAACGATCATGACTTGTTATCAGGGCATATTGATCGACTTGCTAGACGTGATGAAGATTATATTCAACGCAAGTATGGTCTTACTTCAGGTCAACTTATTGAAGGCGCAATAAAAATTGCAGTTTTATTTGCTGAAAATAAAAACCTGAGTTTGGCCCCAACTCAAACAGAAATTGCTGCAGAGTTACCCAGTAAATTTATTCCTGGAGGAAATCTTGAAAACATGTTGAGTGCACTTCAGGATGTCAAAATAGGCCGATCTGATGTGCAAGAAGCTCGCGCAGGTGACCGTCGCTTCACTTTTTCCCACCGACGCTATCAAGAGACTCTTTTTGTTCGACATCTTGCAAGAACAGTAAATTATTTAACACCTTACGAACTTCTTACAGATACCCGATGGCGTGAGTATTCTGTTACCTTGCTCCAAACCCAAGACTTGGCAACCATAGAACCTATGATGATTGAAGCTGCTAGGTTGATCGAAGAGTATGCAGTTAACAGTGTAAAAGTTTCAATAATCCAAGAGCTTGGGGGAAATTTAGAATACTTCAATTGGAAGGATGACCCAGCGGTATCATTATTGAGTATTCTACAGGAGGGATTAGAGCGAAGATTAAACGATATACCAGAGATTCTTTCTTACAAAATTGGGGAGTTACTTTGCCCACGTTGGACACAAGGAGATAGGTATGACCAAATGATGGTGATTAAGTATGGTGGCTTGTTGCCACAGCATCTACTGTCTGAATATATAGGATTAGCAATTGAATATGGAGGAATAGAAATGGAAAGTATAGCATTCCAACGTATCGTATTCCTTAATCCTATACCAGATACTGTAGCAAATTGGCTTCGTATGCGTCTTAGTCATGAAGCTATAGGTATAAAAAAACAAGCTGATATACTTCGCCTAGAGGCACTTGCTGCAAGACTCCCTGATGCTATTGGAGCTAAATATATTATTGGTCGATGCTGCTTACTTAATAGATTGCGACGACCTATTGGCTTTGTGAGGTCTATATTATTAAATCATTTGTCCCCCTCCATTGACACCATAATAAACCGAGCGCGTCTATTTTCAACCACAGAGCTTGACCCCTTGGTACTCAAAAATGTAAAACGGATAAGACTATTAAATCTAATAATGGACTTTGTAACTCTATTTAGCTTAATTCCGATTTTGTTTCTATGCTTTATTATTGGTTATATCAATGATCAAATGTGTACCAATACTTTAACCGACAAAACAGAAATAGGGGTAATTTACGACATTGCAATAAATTCAGAGCATTTGGCATCCTATGGATTTCTCGCTATCGTTTACATAATTATACTGATATATATAGCATCTCTAATTGGTTTTCGCTCTGTTGGATCTGAAATCAACACTTCATACATTTTTGGATGCCTAACAGGTTGGTGAAAAACCATATTCCAGCCACTAATTTAGCTAGAAGAAGCCTTTATTTAGTGCTGAATCAATCTTGTAGTACTAAATATAGGTCTGATTGGTTGCAAAAAAGAGTTTTTCACCAACCTGCTAAATGGCTTAAGCTGGCAGAAATTTTTACGAAAAATAATTTTAACTGCGACGTTCTTTATTTTTTTAATTGTGTTTTTTCTGATTCCAGGCGCTATTGCACATGGTGCAGCCCTGTTGCTTGGGTACAAGGATATCAATATTCCTGTTTATTACTCAATTGCGTTTATTATTGGCTTTTCTGGATTGTCATTTTACATATATTTAAGCGATTATATTGTGGAAAAACGCTTTAAAGCACGATTACAAGAACTAAAAAGCCAAAGTCTCGGAGTAAAGCTAATTTTGCAAGCAAAGTCCATTGAAGAATTAAAATATTTCTTAAGAAATATTAATCTAGGTAAAAAAGAAATTCGTTCAGTGCTAAGGCTATTACGATCCCCTCCATCCTATCAAGCCAATCATCCTATTTATGGCTCTACTTTATTTAAATTAGATTGGACAAAAACCACAGTAGACGAAATATTGAATCTTTTAATGATGAATTTATATCGAAGTTATCTTCAGAATTCCAATTCATGACTTGCGCAATAAGATACAGAACATATCACCGTAGATGATAAGGATATACTCTGTTTGCTGCCGCAGAATGAAAGCAATTGCTTATATTCAGTGGATAGCAAAGAATTTTCCATCCTTTGGATATATCAGTTGGTACGGAGTGAGGCAGTGATAATGTCAATTTGCTCGCCGAATACCGGTCATTCGACTGGGTTACTGGATGCATTAACTTGTGAAATTGGATAGTAACCCCGACCGACGGGTTTTGGCCGGCAGCGATCTTAAAACAAAACTGATTCGATGTTTCTAAGCGGGAAATTCGGGCTTATAAACAGCGCCCATCGAAGTAAATGCCAAGTACCTCTCATCGACAAATCGTCGCTAGGCTCTCGTTTACATTGGGCGAAAACCGCAAGTAAGGGAATCCTTGCGGTCCGCCGAGAACACAATGGCGAATGCGCCAGTGCCAAAGCCAACCGAATGAGCGGCAGCGCAAATGCCTACCAAACGACCAAATAAAAAAAGCCTTACTTTTCCGTTTGCCCATGCTGCCAGGCCTCGACGGCGAATTCGGCCAGTTCTCCGGCCAATTCGGCGAACAGGCGTAGAGCCAAGTAGGCAATTGCGGCTATCATCAGTGCAACGATTAATTTCATTTCTTTCCCCTACGCCGAAGCGGCGATTTTGTCCGGCAGCGGCTGGGGGAGTGGGTTCGATTGGGAAAAGTTCCAAACCCGTTTCCCGGCGGTTGCGGTGCGATCCGCGCTCGATTGGGCCACGGCTAAGCGGCGGTTTTCGGAGGCAGCGATGCAACTCGTCAAAATACTGAGTGCGGCCATGATGCTGACGGCAGCAATGCCGGTAGCGGCCGAACCGATCAAATGCGTGGTGGCAAATAAGACTTTGTATACCGACGACGCCGAAAAATGCGCCAAAGGCGAAGTCAAACCGATCAACGGCGCCCTGGTCATTACCGAGCTGCCGGCCGCCAAGTCTGCCGGCAAAGCCGCGCCGGTTTCGGCACCGGCTGCCGCCGATTCGTTGCTGGACTCGTTGTTGCAGCGGCTGGGCATCACCCAACAGGAAGTCGCCGCCGGCTGGAAAACTGTCGACGAGGCCCGCCAGCGCGGCGAGTGGCAGGCACCGCAGATGCCGGAAGATGCGCGTTAACTTCCGACAAACCGATAGCCGCAGCGCGCCTGCCGATTCGGTGGCTAAGCGTATTTCGAAATTGATCCGCGGTATCGGTTGGGCCATGGTGTTGGCCGGACAGGCGCCGGCCGGGGAATACCGCCTGACGATTGCCGAGAAACGGGTCGATATCGGCGGCGAACCGCAGACCGCCATCCTGGCCGACGACGGTCTGCCGGGGCCGACCTTGCATTGGCGCGAAGGCGAAGACGTAGTGTTGTATATCGAAAACCGGCTGTCGGAGCCGACCTCGATACACTGGCACGGAATTGAATTGCCCTACCGGATGGACGGCGTACCGGGTATCAGTTTCGAAGGCATAGCGCCCGGCGCCCGGTTCAGCTACCGTTTCCCGGTCAAGCAGAACGGCACCTATTGGTACCACGGCCATTCCGGCATGCAGGAGCAGCAGGGCCTGTTCGGCGCATTGATCATCGATCCGGCGCAGCCGCAGCCAGCAACCGAGCGCGATTACGTGGTGCTGCTGTCGGATTGGCCGCAGGCCGACCCTTACCGCACGTTGGCGCGGTTGAAAAAGCAGAGCGATTACTACAATTTTCAGAAGCGTACGGTCGCCGATTTCTTTGCCGACATCGAACGGCTCGGGTTGCGGGAAACCGTCAGCGATCGTTTGGCCTGGGGAGAGATGCGGATGGACCCGACCGATCTGGCCGACGTCAACGGCTCCACCTACCGTTTCCTGGTCAACGGCCGCACTCCGCAGATGGCGCAGCATTTTTTGTTCAACCCCGGAGAAAGAGTGCGCTTGCGCTTCATCAACGCCTCGGCGATGACCTATTTCGATGTGCGTATGCCGGGTTTGACTATGCAGGTCATCGCCGCCGACGGTCAAAACCTGCAGCCCTTGAACGTCAACGGATTCCGGATCGCCGTTGCCGAAACCTACGACGTTATCGTGCAACCCCAGGCCGAACAGGCTTACAGCATTTTCGCCGAGGCGATGGACCGTAGCGGTTACGCCCATGCCAGTCTGTCGCCGCGGCCGGATTGGCTGGCGCCGGTGCCGCCGCCGACACCGCGCACCTTGTTGACGATGGCGGATATGGGCGGCGCCCACGCCGGACACGCGGCGCAAGGGGATAATCATCTCGAACATGGCGAACATGCCGAACATGCCGAACATGCCGAACACGGCGAACACGGCGGCCATGCTTCCCAGGCTGGCGAGAATCCCGAAGCGACCGAACCGGCTGCGGAGCATTCCGCCCATGCCGGCCACCATCACGCCGCCATGCCGCCGGAAATCCCGTCGTATCAGACCCTCGATTACCGCGATTTACGCGCCGAAACCGCCACGCCGCTGGGCAAGCCCGACCGGGAAATCGAGTTGCGACTGACCGGCGACATGCGCCGCTACATCTGGTCGTTCGACGACGTCAAATACGCCGACGCCGAACCGATTCGGGTCAAGTTAGGCGAAGTGGTCCGCTTTCGTTACGTCAACCAGACCATGATGAACCATCCGATCCATATCCACGGCTTATGGCAATACTTGGATATCGGCGCCGGCGCATACAACCCCAAAAAGCACGTTATCAACGTCCGGCCGGGGACGACTGCGGTGGTCGACGTGCCGGCCGATGCGGTGGGCGAATGGGCGTTTCATTGCCATTTGCTGTACCACATGGATACCGGCATGTTTCGTAAATTGATCGTCGAGGCGCCGGATCGTGAGTAACTGGAACCGCATCAAAGCGGCGGCAATCGGGCTGCTGTGGCTAGCGCCGGACTGCCAAGCCCAAGACGGTCACATGCTGTTCAACCGCTTCCTTGCCGAACGCCTGGAATACGAGGGAAACGGCGGCTTGCATCTGGCGAAATGGGATGTACAGGATTGGTTCGGCAACGACGAGCACAAACTCTGGCTGAAAACGGAAGGCGACTATTCTGCCGACCAGGACATCTTCGGCCGGGCCGATTTGCAGGTGTTGTACAGCCGGAACGTCGATAGTTTCTGGGACTTTCAAATCGGCGCTCGCCGCGCGTTCGAACCGGAACGGACGTTCGACGCGGTGATCGGGTTTCAGGGCTTGGCGCCGTATTTTTTCGAAGTGGACAGCGCGCTGTTCGTCACCGAAAAGGGTAACGTGCTGGGCCGTCTGACGCTGAGTTACGATCTGCTGTTGAGCCAGCGCCTGATCTTGCAGCCGCGCATCGAGCTGAATCTGGCGGCGGCAGATTTGCAATCGCGCGGGGTCAAAGCCGGGGTAACCGAGTTCGAAGCCGGTTTGCGGCTGCGTTACGAAATCGAGCGCGAATTTGCGCCTTATCTGGGCGTCGATTACGTCGAAGAGGAATCGTTGCGCGAACACCAGCATAGTGTCAGAGCCGTCGCCGGCTTCCGGTTTTGGTATTAAGCCAACGCTCTGAACCAGTGCGTCACATTGCTTGTCTGACGTGGCTAGGACGATAACCCACAACGGGGAAGTGGCTGTTCAACACTTTTAGGGGAGCCGCTATGTCAAACTTTAACTCGATCGCCACCGCTATTTTACTATTCTGCGCCGCATTCGCCGCTACTGCGGCCGGCGAAACCAAGCCGGCGTATTCGCCGGATAACACCGTCCAAACCTTCAGCAAAACCGTCCACGGCGGCGTGCAACACGTGGTCGTCAAGGCCGGCGCCGACGCTAAGCTGACCGATGCCATCCAAGCGCACCTGCGCCAGTTGGCGGGCGCTTTCGCCAGTGGCGATTTCTCGGCGACCGAACGGATACACGGCGCCGCCATGCCCGGCTTGGCAGCGCTGAAAAGCGCGAAACCGGACGAAATTCGTTACCAATACCGAGCATTGCCCAACGGTGCGCAGATTCATTACAGCAGCGAATACCCGCAATTGGTGCAGGCGTTGCACGAATGGTTCGACGCCCAGACCGCTGCCCACGGTGCGGCGGCGGTACCGGGACATCAACAACACCATGCCGCACCGGCGCAGTAATCCGGCGCTACCCGCCAAGCTTCAGGCACACCGGCTTGGTGTGCCTGGTTCACCCCCAAGGCCGCTGAATGGCTTTTCGATAAGGCCGGTCACCAGGTTTGGCACGCCCGACAGCGCCGGAAATACTGAAAATAAGCACCGGTCTTTGCTCCGGCCGATACGCAAATAGGGCATATCGTCGGCCATGGCGCAGACCAATGCGGAAATGGCTATGTAAACCGCGATTAACCCACTTTTACCTCTCCAGGTTTCTCCGGCATCGCGATAATTATTGCGATGCCGGAGAAACTACGCTGGCATGTTCGCAGGATACAGCGCTTTCAAGCATAAATCGGCAAAGGCGCCATTGAGTAAGCCCGATATATATGTCAAAAAGCACGGTTCCGTGTTTATTGGCTTAGTGTTCAACAACGTCGATATTGCCCGGCTTTGAATCGCTTGTTACCTAGCCATGCTTGACGACATTAAACGGACACTCTGGGCCGCCGCCGACAAACTGCGCGCCAACATGGATGCCGCCGAATACAAACATCTGGTACTCGGCCCGATTTTTGTTAAATACATTTCCTACAGCTTCAACGCCCGCATGCTGGGCAGCATGATCAGCCGGGTGCAGGCGGCATTGACCGTATCGCCGGTACGGTGGCCGCTTGGCGCGGCGGGAAGGGTGGCCAAGTGTCGCAAAGTACAGGAAGTGCGGGAGCGGTTGGAGAAATCCCCCTTTTACAAAGGGGGAAGCCAAACCCACCGACAATCCAGATATTCCCCCTTTGAAAAAGGCTATGTTCGCGTTAATAGTTGAATGAGATCGAAGCTGTCATCCCGGCATGGATTGCCGGGATCCATGGCACAAGGATGTATTGAAACTTTGCCATCCGTGGCTTCTGGGCCCCGGCAATCCACTTGTGCCCTTTGGGTATGCCGGGGCGACGCCAACTACTAACGCGAACATAGCCTTGAAAAAGGGGGAAGCCAAACCCACCGACAACCCAGATATTCCCCCCTTTGAAAAAGGGGGCAGGGGGGGATTACCGCGGCAGTAGACAGTGCAGATAATTCTGGCTCTATCGGATCTGTGTTTGGTGGAAACTTTGGCGGCAGCCTCCTCTCGATGTTATGTGCTTCGAGTGAAGCAATCAGTCTTGAGTTTTCAGCTTGGAGATTGGCTAATAGCGCATTGCTAGTCATCGATGCCATATTCGGCTAACAATAATTCCATGTCGTCGCCAACACCCCAGCCAACGTTCTGGCCTTGCAGCGCAACTTGCTCGAGTCTGTCTATAAACGATGATCGTTCGGCTACCGGCAATGCCATGACATATTTCAACGCTTTTTCGAACATTCGCACTAAGGCATCAAAATAACCTTCATCGTCCATGCCGCAATAACCCAGGAAAACAAATACTTCTTCGCAATAGAAAATTGACAGTTCAGCCAGTCCTTCAGGTTGACCGACCGCCTTTTTGTAATCGGTAATCGCTTTCTTCGCTTTGGCCACTGAAATAGGCTGGTTGCGCATCACATCAGGACAAATCCAGCGGGAAATCGTGTCTTTATAAGGCTTTAGAATATCCTCACCTAATCCAAACCGTGCGTGCAGAAACGTCTGATTATCTTTATTGGCTGCGTACAAATCTTGTATCAGACCGATCAGGCCAACACGATCGACGTCAGCCAATTTGGCTTTAACGTCGCTCCAAGTTGCGTTGGATTTTTTCTGTTTGGTAGTCATTTGCTGTCGGTTGTTTTCACTTGGCTCGTTCTGGCAATAACCCTAAGTTATATCATCAGTATTATTCAGCGCTAACCATCACAGTCAGACTGAACTGAATAGAGCTGACACCGAAAAGGCCTATTTTTCCCGAACGGGAACTCCGATGCTTGTCTATCGCAAATTCTAAATTAAATTTCCCGTTCGGGAAATTAAACTTGCATATTAGTTGTGTTCGCCCAATAATTTCCCGAACGGGAAAAATACTATGATCAACATCCAATCAACACAACAACTTGGCCAAGCGCTACGCACCGCTCGCAAACACCTCGGATTAACCCAGTCCGAATTGGCGTTGGCGGCGGGTGTGGGCGTGCGCTTTATCGTCGATCTCGAAGCCGGCAAGCCAACCTTGCGTCTGGAAACGGTGATGCGAGTGATCGAGGCATTGGGGGGACAAATCATGCTCGACGGCTTATCTGCAATACCCCTTGACGAAACGCCATGAGCCATTTGCTTGCCGTCTATTTATTCGAACGCCGGGTGGGGGATTTGACTCTGGTTGAAGGCAGGCTGCAATTTAGCTATGACGCGGACTGGCTGCAACAGGCCGACGCTGCCCCACTCTCCTGTTCGTTGCCGTTGCAAGAAGAGGTTTTCAACGACCAACAAACGCGGCCGTTCTTTGCCGGCCTGTTACCGGAAGGCAAATTACGCCAACTGATCGCGCGCCAGTTTCAGATCTCGAGACAAAATGATTTTGCCTTGCTCGATCATATAGGCGGTGAATGCGCCGGCGCCGTTTCGATATTGCCGCCAGATCGATTACCCGCTGTATCTGAACAAGTGAACGATATTGACTGGCTATCCGACTCTGAAGTACTGGCCTTGCTGGATGAATTGCCGCAGCGGCCGATGCTGGCCGGTCGAGATGGCTTGCGCCTGTCCTTGGCGGGCGCTCAGGATAAGTTGCCGGTGGTATTTGATGGTCAACGAATCGGCTTACCCCGCAATGGCACGCCCAGTAGCCACATTCTCAAACCGGCCATCGCTGCCGTGGAAGACAGTGTGAGCAACGAAGCTTTTTGCATGGCATTGGCCAGAGCAATGCAACTTCATACCGCACATTCGCAAATTGGCAGCATTGGTGATTGCCAATTTCTGCTGGTTGAGCGTTACGACAGAAGACTGGATGCGAATGGCCAGCGCGCGCGGTTGCATCAGGAAGATTTCTGCCAGGCACTCGGCGTGGTGCCGGAATTAAAATACCAGAACGAGGGTGGGCCGGGTTTGGAACAGTGCTTTGACTTGGTCCGCCGTGTGACCCGGCCCAGTGCGACGCAGATACTTCGCCTACTTGATGCCGTAATTTTCAATGCCTTGATCGGCAATCACGACGCCCATGCCAAGAATTTTTCTATCTTGTATGCCGACAAGGGGGCCGTTCTCGCGCCTCTATACGACGTCTTGTCAACCGCCGTTTATCCCAGTCTGACGCCCAAGATGGCGATGCAGTTGGGTGGCAAATACAAATTCAACGAAGTACAGGCAAGATACTGGGATCGCTTTGCCCAAGCGGCGGGCTTATCGGTAGCGCAAACCCGCAAGCGCATTCTCGGCTTGTGTCAACGGCTACCGCTGGTCGCGCGCACTTTACAGGCATCGCCAGATTATGAATTCACTGGAAATCCGGTGGTTGAACAAATCGTACAATTGATCGAGCATCGCGCTGCGCTGACGGTGAGGCGGTTGACTGATAAGGCCTAAAGCCAAGAGCTATAACTGAATCTGGTGTTTGGTAGTTGAAGAGAAGCGGCGTATCTGGTTGATTATTTGTGACCAAACAAAACGATCAAAACCAAGGATACGCCACCATGAAGAAGAGTAATGTAATCGACCTGTCGAGTCGAGAAGAGAACGCCGATCTTTTGACCGATCTGATTCGTCAAGGCGCGCGGAAGTTAATAGCGCAAGCCATCGATGCCGAATTGGCTTCCTATCTGGAAGCCTTCAGCGAACGGAAGTTAGGCGATGGTCGGGCCGCCGTCGTGCGTAACGGATTCCAACCTGAGCGTGAGATTCAGACAGGCATTGGCCCCGTAGCGGTGAAGGTTCCCAAGGTTCGGGCAAAAGACGGCCAAGGGGCTACCTTTCGTTCGGCGTTGGTGCCACCGTATGTGCGCAAGACACGTTCCTTATCGGCTGCATTGCCCTGGTTATACTTGAAAGGTATCTCCAGCGGTGAAATGGAAGCCGCACTGGAAGTCCTGGTTGGCCCGGATGCCACGGGGTTATCAGCCAGCACCGTGGCCCGTTTGAAACGCGAGTGGGCGGCGGAATATAACGATTGGCGAACCCGTCGCCTGGACCGAGATCAGTGGGTCTATATCTGGGCTGATGGCATCTACAGCGGGCTGCGAGCGGAAGATGTCAAGCTGTGTGCCTTGATCATCATCGGGGTCAATGAGCGCGGGGAAAAACGATTTCTGGCGATTGAAGACGGTGTGCGCGAATCGACGCAGAGTTGGCGGGAAGTATTGCTGGGCTTGAAAGCACGCGGTATGAACAGTCCCAAACTAGCCATTGGTGACGGCGCAATGGGTCTCTGGGCCGCGCTGGACGAGGTTTACAGCGACACCCGACAACAACGCTGCTGGGTGCATAAAATGAACAACGTCCTGAACCGCGTTCCAAAAGCGGTGCAACCCAAGATGAAGCAGTCGCTGTACGACATTTGGCAGGCTGACACCCAAAAGAACGCCGAACGCGCCTTCGACCAGTTCGCCACGCTCTATGACGCCAAATATCCCAAGGCGGTTGAATGTCTGTATCGCGACCGGCATGAACTGCTGGCCTTCTATGACTTTCCGGCTCAGCACTGGCAAAGCATTCGAACAACCAACCCCATCGAATCAACCTTCGCCACTATTCGCCATCGCACCAAGCGTGCCAAAGGCTGTCTCGCCCGCGATGGCATGTTGCACATGCTATTCAAACTGGGACAAACGGCTGAGAAAACCTGGCGACGCCAGCGAGGATTTGATTATCTCGCCAAAGTGATTACCGGGGTTCCGTTCAAGGACGGCATTGAGCTAGAAACCGGCAATCAGATCGCCGCTTGATCAAGGCCTGAACACCAGATTTGACAATAGCTCTAAAGCCAATCGGCTGTTATCGCTGCGGGCACATCTTCACCTCGATGAGATGGTCATTGCATCGCCGAAAAATTCCAGACACCGACGCCTGGTCTGCTGGATCTGCTGACTTGATCTGATGTTTCATTGAGGTAAAGGTATCAACCGCCACTTTCTCGTTGCCATCGGTAATTCAAATCCATGAATCGCATTGGTGACCTTGTTGGATTTTATGAAAGTTCTCCTTCAGATAAGCGACCAATTCATCGTGGAAGTCCCAATAGCCTTCGTAGTATTTCATTTCGGCAAAAATCACGTTGGCCTTTGATTCGTTATTATTTTCTCAGTGGATCGAGTATTGGCTTCAAGCCATTGTGGTCAATCTCCTGCATCAGTGCCAATAATCGGCCAAGTTCGCCATTTGGAAAGCCTTTGCGTGCAAACCAGGTAAGGTAGTGGCCCGGCAAATCGGCAATAACTCGACCTTTGTATTTGCCAAAGGGCATAGCAAATGTCACTAACTTGTTTAAATCTTCGGGATTCATCAAGCCAATTCGACGCCGATAATGTTGCCTTGGACATCCAAATTCAACCGCATACGACCATAACAAGATTTCTGATCGCACTGGCAGCCAGAGCCTTCCATGATACTTTCCAGAAACGTCACATAAATCAACAAATGGTCGGAATGTCGTTCGAGGATTTCGAGGGTGTCCTGAATTTTGTGTAAACGGGATTTAATTATCGATTAGGCATCCTGTCTTCAAACTGAATGCTAAACCGATTCAAAGCAGCTTTCCAGTCATGCAACGGCATGGTCCATTTTTTACTGATATTCATCAGGGCTAAATAGAACAATTTCGACAAGGCTTCATCACTGGGAAATGAGCCGCGATTTTTGGTGATTTTCCGCAGACTCATATTCACGGACTCGATGGCATTGGTCGTGTAAATGATGCGACGTATTTCAGTTGGATAGTCGAAAAAAGGGATAATCCTATCCCAATTCCGTCTCCAAATCTGGCCAATCGGTGGGTAGGCCTCGTTCCACTGCGTCTCGAACTCAGCCAGTCGTTGCTCTGCTTCAACGACGCTGGCTGATTGGTATATTCGCTTGAGATCGCCGGCGATCTGTTTGCGCATTTTCCAACTGACATAGTTCAGGCTGTTGCGGACTAGGTGGACGATACACAGTTGGACGGCAGCCTGTGGATAGACGGTTTCAATCGCTTCGGGAAAGCCTTTCAAGCCATCGACACAGGCAATGAAGATGTCTTGCACGCCGCGATTCTTCAGGTCTGTCACGACCTGTAACCAAAACTTGGCCCCTTCGGTTTGGGCGATCCATAAGCCCAGCACTTCCTTCTCTCCTTGCAGGTTAATCCCAATGGCCAGATAAACGGCCTTGACGCGCACGGCACCGGTATCGCGCACTTTGACGTGGATACAATCGAGATAAACGATGGGGTAAACCGGATCAAGCGGCCGCAATTGCCAGGCTTTGACTTCTTCTATCACCCCATCTGTCACCGAGGAGATCAAGGTGGGTGAAACTTCAGTGCCATACAGTTCTTCCAGATGGCTCTGGATTTCCCTGACCGTCAGACCTCGGGCATAGAGCGAAATGATCTTGTCGTCAAAGCCCGTCCAACGGGATTGGTGTTTGCCAATGATTTGCGGCTCAAAGTGGCCATGACGATCCCGAGGAATCTCAATCGGCAACTCGCCAAAGTCGCCTTTCAGGGTTTTCCGGCTCTTGCCATTGCGGGTGTTGCCGGTAGGATTGCCGACAGCTTCATGCTTGCCATGACCGAGATGTTCGGTCATTTCAGCTTCTAAAGCCCGCTCCACCAGGGCCTTGGTCAGTTGTTTCAGAAGACCGTTTTCACCCAACAGGTCTTCGGGTTTTTGATAGCCTGACAGCAAGCTGTCGATCAGTTCGGTTGGGATGGATTTTGGTAAGGTCATAGTTACTCCTCAAAGTAAGGGCAGTTTCCTGCCTAATGGCCGTTTACACAAAAATTCTTACACCCTCAGGATTTTCATAATCAATCGAGTCACTGATGATCCAGCCGTTCTGTGTGCAAAAAGCACTGAGTTGATTACTGGTTTCCAGTAGTTGGGTGATGGCTAAGGCTTCAGACATGACTTCGCTTACTTCTTATCTGGTTCGGAATCGGACATCACCGTGTATTCGGCGCTAATGCTATCGCCTTCGCCTTGCCTAAGATTTTGTTGCTGAACCGTTTTCATCAATCGCCATGCTTTGTAGCCGATAATGCCCATCGGAATCAACAAAACGGCAAAAAACGCTGAAAAGACTACCGTGCCGACGACAGCACCGGCAATCATCGCCGGAATAGCCAGGATTTTGGATAGACTGGAACCTGTGCTTTCTTCGACCTGATATTCAAGTCGGCGCTGTGGATTGTCCGATGTGCCGATACAGATAGTTCGTTTGTAGATTTTGAACATGGGCAGCGTCAAAGGTTAATTCACGTGCAGACCGAATGGCGATTGCCGATAGTATTGCTCAAATTGTCGGTAGACGGCGAGGTAATGGGTGAACAGCACCTCGGGCCTGGTAAAGAAGTATTCGCTCAATACAGCAAAGAATTCAGCGGGGCTGGTGGCCGCGTAGGCATTTACGCAAGTTCGCTCATGATGCTCAACACTTTGTTGTAATGCGGCATAGGCTTCAGTCAGTGCGGTAGTCCAGTCGGGGATCACCATCTTGAAATGCAACGGTGGTATTCCGTTACTGCTGCCATCCAGCATATCGAGTTTGTGGGCGATTTCATGAATGATGACATTATGTCCCTGCTGACCGTCGGCTATATCGCGCTCAATATCAGACCACGACAACACGATAGGCCCGCGGGACCACGCTTCACCGCTCAGTAGTCTTTCTTCTTGGTGTACCACACCAATTTCATCTACTTGCTCGCGATTAACGAAAAACGCATCGGGATAAACCACAATATCGGTCCAGCCTGACAACAAGCCAAAACCTAAATGCAAAATCGGCAGACAGGCTTGCACGGCAATGGTCACCTGCATCTTGTCAGTTAGCTGTATCCCAACACAGATAAAACGCTTTTCATGCAAAAACAAGGTGGTCAGTTCGCGCAAATGCGCTTTCTCTACCGCACTCAACCGATGCAAAATCACTAACCGTTCGGCCACACTGTGCCAAATATCGTGGCGTATGGGATACCGATGCAGAAGATAACGGGTCTTAATTCGACGAATGAAATTCATATTTTGATCGATACGATGTAAACACGCATCATTTTAGCCCCACCGAGTGAGTAACCTTTATTGCCATGACCTCAGAGCTATCACCAATCTGGTCTAGTTTGGTACTGGCGATGATTTAGGCTTTCAGAATCGTGGGAACAACAGGCCGCCCATCAAACCCGATACGACACTAAAGATCACGGCTAATATGATAATGGCGGGAATAGACGCCAAAGCCCATTTCACCATCAATGTAACGATAGAGAAAAACGGCATCTGCAGATCAACAACAATGACTTTCTTGGCTTCTTCGTTGACTCCAGAATATCAGAAGCAGAGCTATGAATAGCGAAGTGGGCATAATGACTCAAACAAACAGGCTAATTTGTTGCCATTTGCTGTGACGTGTTTTGGTCAAGTGTGACGTGAGTATGACGCAGAATGATTGGGCATAAAAAAAGGATTTAGCCAAATTGACTAAATCCTTGATTTTTATATGGTGCCTCAGACCGGAATCGAACCGGTACGACCTTTCGGTCGCGAGATTTTAAGTCTCGTGCGTCTACCTATTTCGCCACCGAGGCTTTCCGAACATGTGTTGGAAGGCCGCGAATTCTAAAGCAATGCCGGCAATTGTCAATCGAAACTTGGCAAACCCGGCGCTGGTGCGGCATCCGTTTAGATCGCTTGTTTGATCCGGGCCAGCGCGTTTTCCAGATTCGCCATGCTGGTCGCAATCGAGATCCGGATGTGGCCTGGGCCGCCGAAGGCGGAGCCGGGTACCAGTGCCACGCCGGCTTTTTCGATCAGGTATTCGGCGAACTCCAGGTCGTCGTTAATGCCGTCCAGGCGGGCGAGCAGTTTTTCGACATTTGGGAATACATAGAAGGTACCGTCGGTCGGCAAGCATTCGATGCCATCTATGCTGTTCAATTCGTTGACGACAAAGTCGTGGCGTTTTTTAAACTCGACCATCATCGTATCGATGCAGCCTTGGTCGCCGTTTAAGGCTTCTTCGGCGGCGACTTGCGAAATCGAGGTGGGATTGGAAGTGCTTTGCGACTGAATGATGCACATGGCCTCGATCAAATCGGCCGGGCCGGCGGCGTAACCGATACGCCAGCCGGTCATCGAGTAGGCTTTGGACACGCCGTTCAATACGATGGTGCGGCTGTAAAAATCGGGATGGGCGTTGAGGATGTTGACGAACTGGCCTTTGTTCCACAGGATCAGTTCGTACATGTCGTCGGTGGCGATCAGCACGTCGGGAAAGTCGCGCAACACGTCGCCCAGGGCTTTGAGTTCTTCCAAGCTGTAGGCGGCACCAGTCGGGTTGGACGGGCTGTTGATGACCAGCAGGCGGGTTTTCGGGGTAATCGCGCTACGCAATTGTTCCGGGCTGATTTTGAAACCTTGCGCCTGGCCGGTTTCCAAAATGACCGGAACGCCGTCGGCCAGCAACACCATGTCCGGATAAGACACCCAGTATGGTGCCGGGATAATGACTTCGTCGCCGGGGTTCAGCAGGGCCTGGGCCAAGTTGAAGAAACTTTGCTTGCCGCCGCAGGACACCAGAATCTGGTTGGCTTGGTAGTCCAGACCATTGTCGCGTTTGAACTTGGCGATGATGGCTTTCTTCAGGCCGGCAGTGCCGTCGACTGCGGTGTATTTAGTAAATCCGGAGTTAATCGCTTTAATCGCAGCGGTTTTGATGTGGTCTGGCGTATCGAAATCCGGTTCGCCGGCACCCAGGCCGATAATATCCTTACCGGCGGCGCGCATCGCGGCCGCTCTGGCGGTAATGGCCAGGGTAGGGGAGGGTTTAACCGCTTTAACTCTGTCGGACAGTGTGATGCTCATGATTCCTCGGTCGAAATTTACTCAAATGGTCGGCATTATACGGCATAAGCCGGTCTTAGACATGGTGTTTTGCGGTCAACTGGTCGGCATAAGCCGTTAGCGCGGCTAAAATCGGATTGTCTTGGCCGTGGCTGGTTTTCAATGCGGAAATTTTGGCCCGAAACTGCGCCAAATCGGTAAAGCCGGTTGTCTCCGTTGCCAGCCGGCCGCGGCAAAACGCCGACCATTGCTGCGCTTCCGCCTCGCTCAGCGTGCCCGGGTAATTTCTGGCCCGGTAGCGAAACAGCATTTCCGGCAGGCGCCAATCTTCGAATTCGGATTCGAAATCGGCCAGGCTATCGGCGTCGGTTTGTCTCAGCCGGTAGCACAAAGCCTTGTCGTTCTGGCTGAAAAAGCCGCCGCTGTAGATCATCAGGTCCGGGTCGCTCGGCGGCGTGTCGTCGTAGCGCCGGCTGAAAACCTCGGCTAGTTTGGCATCCAGGGCCGGAGCCGCCTGGATTTGTTGCAAATGCCGGTAATGGACGGTCAAATCGAGCTGCAAACGCTCCAGGTCTGCCGGCTTCAATACCGAAATCGGCGCCAGCACCGGGCATTTGTTGATATGTACCGTTTTCAAAGGAATCCGCTCCACGCCTGCCGGCAACGCATCGGTGGCAACGAACAAGCGTTGCCGAATCTCCTCGGCGGACAATTCCAACAAAGCATGCGGATCGTTTGCCAGATCGTAAACGATAACTTCGTTGGCATTGGCCGGATGCGGCGCTAGCGGCAACACCACCGCCAAGCAATGGTTGCGCGATGGCAAACGTCCCGATATGTGCACCAACGGCGTGAAACTGCCCAATTGCAGTAGCTTTAACACCTGACTCTTGTGGCGCTGGTTAAATAGGTATTCGAACAGTTTTGGTTGTTTTTGTTTGACCAGCTTGGCAATGGCGATTGTGGCGTAGACGTCCGATAAAGCGTCGTGGGCTGCGGCGTGCAGCAAGCCGTTGGCTTGGGTCAAGTCTTCCAGACGGAAACTGGGGAGGCCGTCTTCCTTGTCGGGCCAGACGATTCCTTCCGGACGCAAGGCTCGGGCGGCCCGAACCACGTCGATTAGATCCCAGCGCGAATTGCCGTTTTGCCATTCTCTGGCGTAGGGATCGAAGAAGTTGCGGTAGAGCAGGTTGCGGGTAACTTCGTCGTCGAAGCGGATGCTGTTATAGCCGACGCCGCAGGTGCCGGGCTCGGCCAATGCGTCGAATACGGTTTTGGCGAACTCCGCTTCGCATACGCCTTGCGCCATCGCCAGTTGCGGCGTGATACCGGTGATCAGGCAAGCTTCCGGATGCGGCAGGTAATCGTCGGCGGGACGGCAGTACAGCATCGTCGGTTTGCCGACGACGTTGAAGTCGGTATCGGTGCGAATCCCGGCAAACTGGCACGGCCGGTCCCGCTGCGGATCGGCGCCGAACGTTTCGTAGTCGTGCCAGAAAAAGGTAGTTGCGGTCATGAACGGAATGGGCAGGATGGAGGCCGGGAAAATTTCCGCAAACGCGCTTTTGCGGATACTGGCGGCGGAAAATTATTCTATAATCGCCCGCTCCATTTTATGTGACCTTCATAGGAAAGTGTTATGAAAAAAACCTCGCTGCTCGTTTCATCCGTTTTGCTGCTGTTCACCGGCTTAGCCAATGCGCACGGTCCCGTCAGAGCGAAAATGACCGCTACCGTGACCGTCGACGCTCCCGCGGCAAAGGTATGGGATTTGATCAAAAACTACGACGACATGTCCTGGCATCCCGGCATCAAAAGCGTTAAAGGCAGCGGTAGTAACGATAAAGGCGCGGTGCGCACTCTGACTTTGGCTAACGGCGGCACCATCACCGAGGAATTGAAAGCCTACGATGCCGCTAAAATGAGCTACAAATATAAAATCACCGAAATGAGCAACACCGGCACCATCAAACACGCCGGCCAGGACGAGCCGTTGCCGGTATTGCCGGTCGGCAACTATGCGGCCGAATTGCAGGTCAGCGATAAAGGCGGCAAAACCGAAATCGAGTGGGTTGCCACTTACTACCGCGCTTACGTCAACAATAACCCGCCGGCGGAATTGAACGAAGAAGCCGCCGACAAAGCGGTCAGCGACGTGTTGAAAACCGGCCTGGAAGCCCTGGCTAAAAAAGCCGGCTCCGCTGCCGCACACGTCGAAATCGATATCAAACGTTAATCGGTTTTATCCGTTCCCGGCCTTGTGCCGGGAACCTTTTCTCTCCCGCCCCGAATTCTTTCATGTCCCGACTCAGGTTTAAGGCTGTTTATTTATTTGCCATCGTCGCGCTTCCGGTTTACGCCAATCCGCGCGCATTTATCACCAACCAACTGGACAATTCGGTCTCGGTGATCGACACCCAAAACCATCGCGTCATCGAAACGATCAAAGTCGAAGGCAAACCGGCCGGTGTGGCGATAAACCCGGTATTGAAACAAATTTACGTCAGCACCCCGGAAGGCGGCGGTTTTGCGGTGTTGGACAGCGACAAACTGACTAAACTGCGTAACGTCAAAGTTGGCGGCGCATCTTTGGGCATCACCACCGACCGCAAAGGCCAACAAATTTTCGTCGCCGATTGGTACGAAAATTCGGTGGCCGTGTTCGACAGCAAGGATTTCGCCCGCTTGAAAACCATTACCGTGGGTAAGTCGCCTTCGGGCATGACCGTCAGTCCGGACAATCGCTGGCTTTACGTCGCCAACCGAATCGACGATTCCATTTCCCAAATCGATTTACGCAAATTGGCGATCCGCAACACCACCAAAGTCGGCGCGCATCCGTTCGGCATTACGGTGGATAGCCAAGGCAAGCGCCTGTATTCGGCGAATGTGGAAAGCGACGACGTCACGGTGTTGGATGCGCGCAGTCTGAAACGGCTGGCAACTATTAAAGTCGGCGCTCGGCCTTACGCGGTGGCACTGGCCAACAACGACGGTTTATTGTTCGTCACTAACCAGGACGACAGCACCGTGTCGGTAGTCGATACCGCCACCTTGAAACAAACGGCGGTGATTCCGGTCGGCGACAAGCCGGAAGGTATCAGTGCCCATCCGGACGACCGGCATATTTACGTCGCCAATTGGTTCGATAACAACGTCTCGGTGATCGACGCCAATACCTTAAAGGTGGTCGATACCATCAACACGGGGGAGGGCAGTCGCGCCTTCGGCGAGTTCATCGCGCGTTAATATCCGCCCGTATTTTGCAGGCGGCACCGCTCCGGTGGTAGACTGCGCGCCGGCTTTAAAACTCGTTGAGAACACTATGACTGAAAACGTCGAAGATTTAACTATTCGTTACGAAGACGGCGGCATCGAAACCGTCAAGGAATTGGACAAGAAAATCCTGAGTAAGGGCGCTTGGGCCACCGTGATTTTCCGTTACCAGGATTGGGAACCGGCAAAAAACCAGTACAGCCAGGACCGTTTTAGCATCCGCCGCTACCAAAAGCGCAACGGCGAATACCAACAAAAATCCAAATTCAACATCTCCAGCGAAAAACAGGCTCAGGAGCTGATCGAGGCCTTGCAAGGTTGGTTAGCAGACAAGTAAGTGGGCCTTCCGCTTAGCGGGGATTAGCGCCCGCTAACGCTTTAATCCACCCATTCATAGATTTCGGTCAGCAGCGGGTCGCATTTGCAGCAACCGCCGCTACCGCAAGCACTGCCGGCCGCGCTTTGCTTAACCTTGCCCTTGCTGATCCATTTGCCCAACATTCCTCTCAAGGCGTCGGCGTCCATATGAAAATGCAATACCAGATCTTGCAGCGTAACCCGGCGTTTGTCTTGCAAATAGCCGCGTAAGTCCGACAATATCATGATGTTACACTCCGAATTTGGCGGGCGCCGTAATGGCGCAACACCAGCAGCACGCAGGCAAACAGCAGCGTCAAGCCGGAAATCCAGACTAACGCCGTTTGCGGATGCCGATTGAAAGTCATGCCTTGGTAGAACAACGTCGCGGTCAGGTAAGCGAGGAATGTGGTCCAGCACACCACGAAGAAGGCCCAACCGCCGCTGGTTTCCTTATAGATGGCCGCCGTCGCGGCAACGCACGGCGCGTAGAGCAGAATAAACAGCAGATAGGCAAAAGCGCCGACCCGGCCATCGAAATGTGCCTGCATGACGGCAAACGTATCCAATTTGACTTGCTGCTTTTCCGCGGCGCTGGCTTGGTCGCCTACTGCGGCGATACCGAGGCCCAGCGGGTCGAGTAACTTGTCGGCGATCGCGATCAGATTGTCCGGCACGGTTTGGCAAGCTTCCAACAGCGCCGCGGATAAATCGAAGTTCTTTTCATCCGTTGCGGCATCGCTGGCGGCCATCTGGCTATACAGCGCGTCCAGCGTGCCAACTACCGCTTCCTTGGCGAGTACGCCGGTAAAGATGCCGACGGTAGCCGGCCAATTATCGCGGGCGATGCCCATGGGTTGAAAGGCCGGCGTCAGTTGCCGGCCGATTTCGCTGAGCACCGATTTGTCGCTGTTTTCTTGACCGAAGCTGCCGTCGGTTCCGACCGAATTCAGCACGTTCAATACCAATACCATCGGCACGATGACTTTGCCGGCATTGACGATGAAGGTCTTCAAACGCTCCCAGGTTTTCAAGTAAACCCCGCGCAGCGTTGGTAAGTGGTAGGCGGGCAATTCCATCAAAAAAGGAGTAGGGGAGCCGCGCAGCAAGGTGTAGCGCATGATCAGGCCGGTCAATACTGCGACGACAATTCCGAACAGATACAGGCCGAACACCAAATTTTGGCCGCCGACCGGAAAGAATGCCGCGGCGAACAGGGCATACACCGGCAGGCGGGCACCGCAGGACATGAACGGATTCATCATATTGGTCAGAATCCGGTCGCGTTGGTTGTCCAACGTGCGCGTGGCGATGATGGCAGGGACGTTACAACCGAAGCCGACAATCATCGGCACGAAAGATTTACCCGGCAGACCGATCATGCACATGAAGCGGTCCATTACGAACGCAGCGCGCGACATGTATCCCGAATCTTCCAACATGGACAAGAATATAAACAAAAAGCCGACGATCGGAATGAAAGTGGATACGACTTGTATGCCGCCGCCGATGCCGCTACTGGTAAGCACCACCAGCCAATCCGGCCAGCCCATTGCAGTCAGCCATTGGCTAAAGCCGTCCACCAGTAATGCGCCGACAGCCTTATCGAAAAAATCTACGAAGGCGCTGCCAACGTTGATCGTAAACATGAACATCGCGTACATCACCAGCAGGAATATTGGGATGCCTAGAAAGCGGTTAAGCACGATGGCGTCGATTTTATCGGTGGTGTTACGCGACACCTCGTTTAATTTGCAGACCGAGGCTTGCACCAAACGGTTGACCAGTCCGTAGCGGGCGTCGGCGGCCAGAATGTCGATCTCGTCGCCAGTCTGATCTTCGATTTGGCGGCGCAAACGACTGGCTGTTTCGCTGAGTTCGGGGCCGGCGACCTGTTTGGCCAAGGTATCGTTTTCCAACAAGCGCAAAGCCAGCCAACGGCTATCGCAGCGGCTGCGTTCGGAAATGTCCGATAATAGCGGCTCAAGCTCAGCTACGGCCGCTTCGATTTCGGCTTGATAGGCAACTTGGAGTTGGGGAATCGGTTTGTCGAGGCACGCTTTGCTGATGACTTCAAGCAAATCCTTGATACCTTGTCCGGTCGCAGCGGTTACCGGCACGACCGGGCAAGCCAATTGCTTCGCCAATAATTCGGTATCGATGCGGATGCCGCGCTTTTTTACGGCATCCATCATATTCAGGACCAGTATCATCGGGACTCGCATTTCGAGCAATTGCGAGGTCAGATAGAGATTGCGTTCGATGTTAGAAGCATCGACTATGTTGACGATTAGGTCGGCTTGGCGCGAGGCCACGTAATCTCGGGCAACTTTTTCGTCCAACGAAATACTGTCGTCGTCGGCTTCCAGCGAGTAAGTGCCGGGCAAATCGACAACGTCGATCTGTTTACCTTTATGAAAATATTCGCCGGTCTTTTGTTCGACCGTAACCCCCGGCCAGTTGCCGACATGTTGTTTGGAGCCGGTCAGCGCGTTAAATAACGTGGTTTTGCCGCAATTGGGGTTGCCGACCACGCCAACGGTAAATACTGCGGTACTCATACTTTTTCTACGAGCAGCACCGACGCTTCGTTTTTGCGGAGCGACAAGGAAAAGCCGCGAATCTTGATTTCAACCGGATCGCCCATCGGCGCAAAACGCGTAACGGTAAACTCGGTACCGGGCGTCAAGCCCATCGCCAACAGCTTTTTCCGATAAACCCCACCGGATTGATCGAACCCTACGATGCGGCCGGTATCGCCAGCCGCCAATGCTTTAAAGTTTGTCTGCATGTAGGCTAATTAATAATTGTTCTCATTAATAAGCACTATAACATATTGACAAATCGGTACGGCAAATTTGCGTTATGCAAAGCATGTCAGAGCGAACAATATTTCGCATAATGTGGGTTGAAGCTTATGTAGAAAAGCCCGCCTGGAAAATCGCAGAGCCAGGCGGGCTTTTTTGCATAGGCTTCATTATGCGAAGTCTTTGTTTTTATTTCTCTTTTTCTAGCCAGCTTTCCCCGTCAAGGGCGAATTAAAAAGAATCTCGAGGGCCCCGCGTAGCTTGCGAAGTGGGTTTCGTGATTGTTTTTGATTCGAGCGAAGCGCCCCTTGATCGGCCCCCCCTAGTAAGCTCTGCAACGCCCCGCCCCCCATGGGGGCGGGGGTTGCCCCTCGGCGAGAGGCCCCCGGCAGGGTCCGGCTGAAGGCCGTCAAGAACAAACCGGATTGTGCACGCGGCCTCAGGCAGTACCCTTACAAATTCTTAAAACGGGTGCTTTTTCCCGTTTTTAGAAGTTGTTAGGGGTTCGCCGCAGGCCGCATGCACAATCCGGTACTCCATCCCGTAGCGTAGCGAAGGGGCAAGCGTAGCGCGCAGGCTGTTGACGTTGATTTTCTCGGTTTTCAATTGCGATTCATTCTCAACAAATCACCGATTCCGAAGGACAGGGGTAAGTAGTACTGTCCTTTTGTCTCACGGATGAGACTTTTTGAAGTCTATCGCTACCTTCACGATGAACCATAGCACCCCTATTAGCGCTATTGTTTTCCCTAAGAATTCTCCGAAGCTTACTTTCTCTTTTTTTGTTCTGTGTTGCGCTTCGCCTTCCCAACCTTTTCTTTTTTTCCTGTCTCTTCTGAATTCCTTCGGGTTGTATATCGCCTCTGTTACAGGGTCTTTCCTTTTCTGCTTTTTCTTATCTTTTATTAGCTTTTTGTACCAATCCTTTTCTTTAGGCTTCATTTGTCTTTCGCTAGAGTTTTTAGCTCTTCAACGTTTACCTCTTCTAGGCCTCTTTGGATCACGTAAGCCAAGACCTCGGTTTCTTTAATTGGCTTTTGCGTGGCGATCACTGTTTTAACGGTTAGGTCTTGTATTTTTCGCCATGTTTTGTCGTCGATGTGTTTGCTTGGCATTGCTCTAATTCTCCGTTCTTTGGTTCTAATATTTTCCTTTCTTATTCCTCAATGCTTGACTTCTAATTTCTAAGAATGTAAAAAATCACTCGTTTCTTAGAACTTAGATTTTTATGATCGATTGGTTTCGCGGTGAAATTGACTTCCTACACGACCCCCTTCCGGCTGGTCGTGTGTTGTCTATTGAACCGGACGGTTCTATCGGTTGGGATTGCGTCAAATCGATTCAGGTCCGATCTAGTCACGAAACCAGTTTGAAGGTCAAAAGCGGCGGCCATCTGGACGATCAGGGCAGGGCGACCACCTTGCTGATCGATGGCAACCTTTCCAAGTTCTTGCAGGGTCACAACGTGTTCGGTTCGCGGGATTTGAATCGCTTGCTGTTGCTGTCGTTTAAGAAAGTGGTCGAGGTGTATCAAGACCATTTCGGCGAACGGGCTGGTGTTGACCTGGCGAAAGCCAAGATCAAGAAAGGCGATTACCGGGTCAAGATGCTGGATATTAACCAGCTCTACGACATCGGTAACGATGCCAGCGTCGAAGCCTGGTTACATGCCGCCGAAATGCGCGCCCGCAGCCGGCACGGCCGCAGCTCCCGCGATAAAGGCACCGTGTATCTCGGTAAGTCGTCCAAGAGGTGGGCGTTCAAGTTTTACAACAAATTCCGCGAGATGTTCGCACGCGGTAAAACCCACCAACTCCCGCTACACCTGCAAGGCCTCGGCCTTGAAACCTGGATAGAAGGAAAGCTCCGTGCCGAGCTTCGCCTTTTCGGTAAAGAACTTGAAGAACGGCACGGCATTACTCACGGCTACCACGTAACCCCCGACATTATTGATTCTCTGTTTACTGCTTACCTGGGGAAAATCGACATGACTACACAAGCCACCCTGATCGATGAACAACTTTTGAAAATGCCTCGCTGGCTCCAAGCCACGTACCAGCTTTGGCGCCAGGGCGCCGATGTTCGCGGCTTGCTCGCTAAGCCGACGTTTTACCGCCATCGCTCTGCCTTGCTTCAATACGGTATCGACATCAACTCGATGCACCTGGCGCCCGAGCATAACAACGTGGTCCCGCTGATCCGCGTTATCGAAGCCAAGCCCGTTGGCGTGCCTGCCTGGGCCTACGAACGCAACTTGATTGCGGCTTAACGTTACGAATCCCTGGACGATCCGATGATTTGCCAATATTGCCACTGCGAATTCGATAACAACATGTTCACCGGTCGCATTCCTGACTATTGCTGTTCTGCTCACCGTCAGGCCGCCTATCGCTTGCGTAAGAACGGTGGCGAACGTCAACGCGTTTCCCGCCAGCTTCGCGAATTGATGTTTTCTGATGTGCCTGGGTTTCGTAACGGTAAGAATGGTTTTGTTCTTGTTTCTGCCGGCGCCGGTGTTCTCGCCCCTGACGGCTCCCCGAATGGATATAAGCAATCTTCGCTGTTCGCTGACTGACGATGAAAAGCATTGCATTCTGTTCGGTCAATATTCTGCGGGCGCCGATTCGCCCTTGGTTGGTTTGCCGGCTGTATATCGTCAAGTCGAATCTCAAGCCGCGTTTATTGCTCGTCGCCGTATTCGTGAAGATATTGCCTTCCTGGACGATCTCTTCGGCCCCGTCCGTCCTTCCGGTTTTTCTGTTTCCAAGTGAATGCCGCCGCTTGGTTTTTTCCTTTTCCGTTTAGCGGCCTATTAGGTGACTTATGCCAACCATGATTTTCTCTTCCGTCTTTAAAAATTCCGGCGTCTCTTCCAAGACCGGTAATCCGTTTTCCATGCCGCGCGCTAATGTCCTGGTCCCTTTTACAGGCCGCCAGTCCGCCAACTTTCAGAGCAACGGCGCTGGTTTGAGCACTATTGAGCTTAATGTTGGCGATAACTGTTTTGACGCCTTGCAAGCTCAGTTCGTTGGCAAGTTTAAGGGTCTTCCGGTCCCGATTGATGTTGATACTTCGATGGGCGAGGGCGGTGTAACGATCATTGTTGGCGTTAAGCCGGCCGCCTAATGGAGTTCCCCAAATTCACGCCGGACGGCGGCTATTCGCTGATCGTTCGGCCTGAACCGGTGATGTATTCACCATTTCATAAACCCGCCCGCGAGGGCTTTTTACTTGGAGTTATCGTTATGAAACTGTTCAAACAAATCCGCCGTTTTGGTTCTTCTCTGGTCGCTAAGGTTGCCGGTGTAACCGCTGTCGGTGTCGGCTCCGCCGTTGCCGCCGTGCCTGAGAACGTGACGACCGCTATGTCCGATGGTCTTACCGACGTTAAAACCGTCGCCGCCGCTGGTCTCATTATCGTGATCGCTATCGTCGTGTTTAAGTACATGAAACGCGGCGCCTAATGGGGGTGGGGCGGTTCGCCGCCCCTTTTTTTTATGCCTGTTACTTTGACTTGTACCACCTCGACGCCGATTGAATCCGCTTTGACGGTTGCCGACGTGGTCGAAATCTCTTGGGGAGTCGCGGCTTGTCTGCTTGCGGCCTGGTTGTTCAAACAAATGGGGAAGGGGGTCTAAATGCCTGATCTAGTTTACTGGGCGGTTTTTATCGCCATCGTCGGCAGTGTGGGGGTCATAGTGTCATGATTCGATTATTTTTTTTTGCCTAGTCCTTAGCCCGTCCTCTTTCGCTGGCGTCTCTGTGTCGCCGGCTACGATTAACACCGGTTCCGCGTCGTGGTGGTCCGGTTTCACGGCGGTGAGCAATGCCACCGGCGCCCAAGTATCCAAAGGCGTTACAGCCTCACTGCTAAGCAGTCTCGGCGCTTCTAACTCGTTATCTGCCACCATATCCACTACGGTTCCTCGCGCAACGCTCGCCAGTAGTGCCGCGAAAATCCTGCGAGGTGCCTCGCCTGGTGGTCTTGCTTCAATGGCTTTATTTGCTGCCGTTTCCGCCGCCATTTCAATGAATGATGATGGCACCGTTACTACAACCGGAACACCGACGACTACATACAGCGATGCAACTAGCACTGGCACATGTTGGCTAACTGGCGGTAGCAGTCTCGGCGTTATGTCGGTCGGTTCTTGCTTCGCTGCTATTCAGACCTATAACACCTATGTGTCATCGTGGTGCAGCTACGATGGCACTCGCATGGCCACAAAGTCCGCTACGGGTGGTTGCGCTTTGTCAAACGGTTTTATGGATAAGTCCTCTTTGCAGTGCACCGCGCCCGCTGTACCTGACTACTCAAGAGGCCAGTGCGCCACTACTGTGACTCCTACGACTACCGCCACGCCTACTCAATCTGAGTTGCAGACTGCTATACAGAATTCAACGACGCCGAGCCACGATTTATTTGTAGCCCAAATGAACGACATACTTTCACACAAGGCCGGTAATATCGATTTTGGCGCCGAAGTCATGCCTAAAACCCAAGCCGCGACCGTATCTGCTAGCCCAGTTACCGGGCCGGCCGAAGTTGTCGCCATCGAAACCACGCCAAATCCTGACGGCTCCACCACGACCACCACCCGCACCGAGCAAACCACAGCCACGCCCAGTCCGCGCGGCTCTACCGTCGGCGATATCGGTGTCGATTGGCAAACGACCACCACCACTACCAAGACCGCCCACAACAACACTACCGGCACGGATGCAGTAACTACCACGACAGAGAACGCCGGCACGTCCACGACACAGCAGCCGCAACAACAATCTGACTTGTGCCAGCTTCACCCTGAAATTGCCGCTTGTGCTTCGTTGGGTTCCAATCCTTCCGATTCCGCGCCTTCTGTCACGTCTCAGCCGTTGAACGTCAATCTTTCTTTGCCGTCGTCTGTTGCCGGTTCTTGTCCCGCCGATTACACCCGCACTTTGACCGGTGGCAAGGTGTTGGCCTGGTCCTGGCAGCCCGCCTGCGACTTTGCCAGCGGCATTCGTCCCGTTGTCCTGGCTATGGCTTTCCTTGCTGCTGCTTTTATCGTTTCCGGATCTGTGAGGGTTGACGCATGACCACGATTATTTCTGCGCTGTTCAATTTGTTCGTTTTGTTGTCGTCTAGCTTGCCGGGTAGGGTGCTTGCTGCTCTCGGTATCGGTTGGTTAACGTATGCCGGCCTTGCCACTGCTGTTCAATCGGTGGTTACTGCTACTTGGTCGGCCTGGAACTCGCTTCCGGCCGCTGCTTATCAGTTGGCCTCGCTCGCCGGTTTTACGGATTCCATCGGCATTACCGCCGCCGCCTTGGTGGCTCGGGTATCGGTCGCTGCGTTGCCGCGTTTGGGCAAGCTGTCATGATTACCCTTGTTACCGGTATGCCTGGCACGGGCAAAAGTGCTTACACTTTGACGTTGATGTTGACTTTACTGGCTCAGAAACGGCCCTTGTTCGTGCATGGCGTTAGCGGTCTGACCATTCCGCACCGGCTGGTTAAATGCAATTCGCCTTCGTGCCTGGTCTGTCCCAAGCTGCCGCTTGATGTGTACAAGCGGATCCGCTCCGCCGATGACTGGCACACCTGGGCACCCAAGGGTGCCGTGTTGTGGTGGGATGAAGTCCAGCACATTCACCGGCCGCGTGCTTCCGGCTCGAAAGTGCCGGATTGCGTGGCGGCGTATGAGACCCACCGCCACCGCGGGCTTGACTTCTTTGTGACGACTCAGCATCCGATGTTGGTTGACTCCAATTTGCGTAACCTGGTTGGTCGACATGTTCACTTGGTCAGCTCCTGGAAGGGGCGGACTATGTGGGAATGGCCTGAAGCCTCCGTCAGCCTGGCCAATAAGTCCGAAGCCGTTAAAAGCTCGTATTCCTTGCCCAAGCATGTTTTCCCGCTGTACCAGTCCAGCCAGCTGCACACTAAGCCCATTCGGAAGATGCCGCCGCAGTTGTACTTGTTCGCGGCTTGTATTGTCGCTTTGGTCTTTCTGTTCGGTCGGTTGTACTTTCGTTTTTCCGACATTACCGCACCGGCCGGCACGGCCCAAGCCTCGGCGCCGACCGAATCCCTGCCGAATGACTTCTTAGCGTTACGAAACTCTACCGAATCTTCGGCCGGCCGGCATTTTCCTAGCGATCAATCTCCGCCGCAATCTGATAGCCTGGCTAAATTCGATTACACCCCCAAGCTCCCCAACGTGCCGGAATCGGCGCCGGCCTTTGCCGATTTGGCTAAGCCGGTGTCTTTTCCGCGCTTGTCCGGTTGTGTTGTCGATCGCAAGCAGCCGGAAGGCTGCCGGTGTTACACCCAACAAGCCACGCCTTACATTGTTAGTCCGGATCAATGCCGGGCATTCATTCGTTACGGTAGATTCGACCCTTACAGACCCGATGGGACGCGGGCCGGCGTAGCCGGCACGGGGACCGGCGGGGGTGTAAGGGCCGAATCGTCCCGCGCTTTGGTTCCTGGCTAATTTATCCTCGTTCTTAGCGTTACGAAACTCCGGACAGACTCTCTCCCCATGATTTCGCATAATGTGGGTTGAAGCTTATGTAGAAAAGCCCGCCTGGAAAATCGCAGAGCCAGGCGGGCTTTTTTGCATAGGCTTCATTATGCGAAGTCTTTGTTTTTATTTCTCTTTTTCTAGCCAGCTTTCCCCGTCAAGGGCGAATTAAAAAGAATCTCGAGGGCCCCGCGTAGCTTGCGAAGTGGGTTTCGTGATTGTTTTTGATTCGAGCGAAGCGCCCCTTGATCGGCCCCCCCTAGTAAGCTCTGCAACGCCCCGCCCCCCATGGGGGCGGGGGTTGCCCCTCGGCGAGAGGCCCCCGGCAGGGTCCGGCTGAAGGCCGTCAAGAACAAACCGGATTGTGCACGCGGCCTCAGGCAGTACCCTTACAAATTCTTAAAACGGGTGCTTTTTCCCGTTTTTAGAAGTTGTTAGGGGTTCGCCGCAGGCCGCATGCACAATCCGGTACTCCATCCCGTAGCGTAGCGAAGGGGCAAGCGTAGCGCGCAGGCTGTTGACGTTGATTTTCTCGGTTTTCAATTGCGATTCATTCTCAACAAATCACCGATTCCGAAGGACAGGGGTAAGTAGTACTGTCCTTTTGTCTCACGGATGAGACTTTTTGAAGTCTATCGCTACCTTCACGATGAACCATAGCACCCCTATTAGCGCTATTGTTTTCCCTAAGAATTCTCCGAAGCTTACTTTCTCTTTTTTTGTTCTGTGTTGCGCTTCGCCTTCCCAACCTTTTCTTTTTTTCCTGTCTCTTCTGAATTCCTTCGGGTTGTATATCGCCTCTGTTACAGGGTCTTTCCTTTTCTGCTTTTTCTTATCTTTTATTAGCTTTTTGTACCAATCCTTTTCTTTAGGCTTCATTTGTCTTTCGCTAGAGTTTTTAGCTCTTCAACGTTTACCTCTTCTAGGCCTCTTTGGATCACGTAAGCCAAGACCTCGGTTTCTTTAATTGGCTTTTGCGTGGCGATCACTGTTTTAACGGTTAGGTCTTGTATTTTTCGCCATGTTTTGTCGTCGATGTGTTTGCTTGGCATTGCTCTAATTCTCCGTTCTTTGGTTCTAATATTTTCCTTTCTTATTCCTCAATGCTTGACTTCTAATTTCTAAGAATGTAAAAAATCACTCGTTTCTTAGAACTTAGATTTTTATGATCGATTGGTTTCGCGGTGAAATTGACTTCCTACACGACCCCCTTCCGGCTGGTCGTGTGTTGTCTATTGAACCGGACGGTTCTATCGGTTGGGATTGCGTCAAATCGATTCAGGTCCGATCTAGTCACGAAACCAGTTTGAAGGTCAAAAGCGGCGGCCATCTGGACGATCAGGGCAGGGCGACCACCTTGCTGATCGATGGCAACCTTTCCAAGTTCTTGCAGGGTCACAACGTGTTCGGTTCGCGGGATTTGAATCGCTTGCTGTTGCTGTCGTTTAAGAAAGTGGTCGAGGTGTATCAAGACCATTTCGGCGAACGGGCTGGTGTTGACCTGGCGAAAGCCAAGATCAAGAAAGGCGATTACCGGGTCAAGATGCTGGATATTAACCAGCTCTACGACATCGGTAACGATGCCAGCGTCGAAGCCTGGTTACATGCCGCCGAAATGCGCGCCCGCAGCCGGCACGGCCGCAGCTCCCGCGATAAAGGCACCGTGTATCTCGGTAAGTCGTCCAAGAGGTGGGCGTTCAAGTTTTACAACAAATTCCGCGAGATGTTCGCACGCGGTAAAACCCACCAACTCCCGCTACACCTGCAAGGCCTCGGCCTTGAAACCTGGATAGAAGGAAAGCTCCGTGCCGAGCTTCGCCTTTTCGGTAAAGAACTTGAAGAACGGCACGGCATTACTCACGGCTACCACGTAACCCCCGACATTATTGATTCTCTGTTTACTGCTTACCTGGGGAAAATCGACATGACTACACAAGCCACCCTGATCGATGAACAACTTTTGAAAATGCCTCGCTGGCTCCAAGCCACGTACCAGCTTTGGCGCCAGGGCGCCGATGTTCGCGGCTTGCTCGCTAAGCCGACGTTTTACCGCCATCGCTCTGCCTTGCTTCAATACGGTATCGACATCAACTCGATGCACCTGGCGCCCGAGCATAACAACGTGGTCCCGCTGATCCGCGTTATCGAAGCCAAGCCCGTTGGCGTGCCTGCCTGGGCCTACGAACGCAACTTGATTGCGGCTTAACGTTACGAATCCCTGGACGATCCGATGATTTGCCAATATTGCCACTGCGAATTCGATAACAACATGTTCACCGGTCGCATTCCTGACTATTGCTGTTCTGCTCACCGTCAGGCCGCCTATCGCTTGCGTAAGAACGGTGGCGAACGTCAACGCGTTTCCCGCCAGCTTCGCGAATTGATGTTTTCTGATGTGCCTGGGTTTCGTAACGGTAAGAATGGTTTTGTTCTTGTTTCTGCCGGCGCCGGTGTTCTCGCCCCTGACGGCTCCCCGAATGGATATAAGCAATCTTCGCTGTTCGCTGACTGACGATGAAAAGCATTGCATTCTGTTCGGTCAATATTCTGCGGGCGCCGATTCGCCCTTGGTTGGTTTGCCGGCTGTATATCGTCAAGTCGAATCTCAAGCCGCGTTTATTGCTCGTCGCCGTATTCGTGAAGATATTGCCTTCCTGGACGATCTCTTCGGCCCCGTCCGTCCTTCCGGTTTTTCTGTTTCCAAGTGAATGCCGCCGCTTGGTTTTTTCCTTTTCCGTTTAGCGGCCTATTAGGTGACTTATGCCAACCATGATTTTCTCTTCCGTCTTTAAAAATTCCGGCGTCTCTTCCAAGACCGGTAATCCGTTTTCCATGCCGCGCGCTAATGTCCTGGTCCCTTTTACAGGCCGCCAGTCCGCCAACTTTCAGAGCAACGGCGCTGGTTTGAGCACTATTGAGCTTAATGTTGGCGATAACTGTTTTGACGCCTTGCAAGCTCAGTTCGTTGGCAAGTTTAAGGGTCTTCCGGTCCCGATTGATGTTGATACTTCGATGGGCGAGGGCGGTGTAACGATCATTGTTGGCGTTAAGCCGGCCGCCTAATGGAGTTCCCCAAATTCACGCCGGACGGCGGCTATTCGCTGATCGTTCGGCCTGAACCGGTGATGTATTCACCATTTCATAAACCCGCCCGCGAGGGCTTTTTACTTGGAGTTATCGTTATGAAACTGTTCAAACAAATCCGCCGTTTTGGTTCTTCTCTGGTCGCTAAGGTTGCCGGTGTAACCGCTGTCGGTGTCGGCTCCGCCGTTGCCGCCGTGCCTGAGAACGTGACGACCGCTATGTCCGATGGTCTTACCGACGTTAAAACCGTCGCCGCCGCTGGTCTCATTATCGTGATCGCTATCGTCGTGTTTAAGTACATGAAACGCGGCGCCTAATGGGGGTGGGGCGGTTCGCCGCCCCTTTTTTTTATGCCTGTTACTTTGACTTGTACCACCTCGACGCCGATTGAATCCGCTTTGACGGTTGCCGACGTGGTCGAAATCTCTTGGGGAGTCGCGGCTTGTCTGCTTGCGGCCTGGTTGTTCAAACAAATGGGGAAGGGGGTCTAAATGCCTGATCTAGTTTACTGGGCGGTTTTTATCGCCATCGTCGGCAGTGTGGGGGTCATAGTGTCATGATTCGATTATTTTTTTTTGCCTAGTCCTTAGCCCGTCCTCTTTCGCTGGCGTCTCTGTGTCGCCGGCTACGATTAACACCGGTTCCGCGTCGTGGTGGTCCGGTTTCACGGCGGTGAGCAATGCCACCGGCGCCCAAGTATCCAAAGGCGTTACAGCCTCACTGCTAAGCAGTCTCGGCGCTTCTAACTCGTTATCTGCCACCATATCCACTACGGTTCCTCGCGCAACGCTCGCCAGTAGTGCCGCGAAAATCCTGCGAGGTGCCTCGCCTGGTGGTCTTGCTTCAATGGCTTTATTTGCTGCCGTTTCCGCCGCCATTTCAATGAATGATGATGGCACCGTTACTACAACCGGAACACCGACGACTACATACAGCGATGCAACTAGCACTGGCACATGTTGGCTAACTGGCGGTAGCAGTCTCGGCGTTATGTCGGTCGGTTCTTGCTTCGCTGCTATTCAGACCTATAACACCTATGTGTCATCGTGGTGCAGCTACGATGGCACTCGCATGGCCACAAAGTCCGCTACGGGTGGTTGCGCTTTGTCAAACGGTTTTATGGATAAGTCCTCTTTGCAGTGCACCGCGCCCGCTGTACCTGACTACTCAAGAGGCCAGTGCGCCACTACTGTGACTCCTACGACTACCGCCACGCCTACTCAATCTGAGTTGCAGACTGCTATACAGAATTCAACGACGCCGAGCCACGATTTATTTGTAGCCCAAATGAACGACATACTTTCACACAAGGCCGGTAATATCGATTTTGGCGCCGAAGTCATGCCTAAAACCCAAGCCGCGACCGTATCTGCTAGCCCAGTTACCGGGCCGGCCGAAGTTGTCGCCATCGAAACCACGCCAAATCCTGACGGCTCCACCACGACCACCACCCGCACCGAGCAAACCACAGCCACGCCCAGTCCGCGCGGCTCTACCGTCGGCGATATCGGTGTCGATTGGCAAACGACCACCACCACTACCAAGACCGCCCACAACAACACTACCGGCACGGATGCAGTAACTACCACGACAGAGAACGCCGGCACGTCCACGACACAGCAGCCGCAACAACAATCTGACTTGTGCCAGCTTCACCCTGAAATTGCCGCTTGTGCTTCGTTGGGTTCCAATCCTTCCGATTCCGCGCCTTCTGTCACGTCTCAGCCGTTGAACGTCAATCTTTCTTTGCCGTCGTCTGTTGCCGGTTCTTGTCCCGCCGATTACACCCGCACTTTGACCGGTGGCAAGGTGTTGGCCTGGTCCTGGCAGCCCGCCTGCGACTTTGCCAGCGGCATTCGTCCCGTTGTCCTGGCTATGGCTTTCCTTGCTGCTGCTTTTATCGTTTCCGGATCTGTGAGGGTTGACGCATGACCACGATTATTTCTGCGCTGTTCAATTTGTTCGTTTTGTTGTCGTCTAGCTTGCCGGGTAGGGTGCTTGCTGCTCTCGGTATCGGTTGGTTAACGTATGCCGGCCTTGCCACTGCTGTTCAATCGGTGGTTACTGCTACTTGGTCGGCCTGGAACTCGCTTCCGGCCGCTGCTTATCAGTTGGCCTCGCTCGCCGGTTTTACGGATTCCATCGGCATTACCGCCGCCGCCTTGGTGGCTCGGGTATCGGTCGCTGCGTTGCCGCGTTTGGGCAAGCTGTCATGATTACCCTTGTTACCGGTATGCCTGGCACGGGCAAAAGTGCTTACACTTTGACGTTGATGTTGACTTTACTGGCTCAGAAACGGCCCTTGTTCGTGCATGGCGTTAGCGGTCTGACCATTCCGCACCGGCTGGTTAAATGCAATTCGCCTTCGTGCCTGGTCTGTCCCAAGCTGCCGCTTGATGTGTACAAGCGGATCCGCTCCGCCGATGACTGGCACACCTGGGCACCCAAGGGTGCCGTGTTGTGGTGGGATGAAGTCCAGCACATTCACCGGCCGCGTGCTTCCGGCTCGAAAGTGCCGGATTGCGTGGCGGCGTATGAGACCCACCGCCACCGCGGGCTTGACTTCTTTGTGACGACTCAGCATCCGATGTTGGTTGACTCCAATTTGCGTAACCTGGTTGGTCGACATGTTCACTTGGTCAGCTCCTGGAAGGGGCGGACTATGTGGGAATGGCCTGAAGCCTCCGTCAGCCTGGCCAATAAGTCCGAAGCCGTTAAAAGCTCGTATTCCTTGCCCAAGCATGTTTTCCCGCTGTACCAGTCCAGCCAGCTGCACACTAAGCCCATTCGGAAGATGCCGCCGCAGTTGTACTTGTTCGCGGCTTGTATTGTCGCTTTGGTCTTTCTGTTCGGTCGGTTGTACTTTCGTTTTTCCGACATTACCGCACCGGCCGGCACGGCCCAAGCCTCGGCGCCGACCGAATCCCTGCCGAATGACTTCTTAGCGTTACGAAACTCTACCGAATCTTCGGCCGGCCGGCATTTTCCTAGCGATCAATCTCCGCCGCAATCTGATAGCCTGGCTAAATTCGATTACACCCCCAAGCTCCCCAACGTGCCGGAATCGGCGCCGGCCTTTGCCGATTTGGCTAAGCCGGTGTCTTTTCCGCGCTTGTCCGGTTGTGTTGTCGATCGCAAGCAGCCGGAAGGCTGCCGGTGTTACACCCAACAAGCCACGCCTTACATTGTTAGTCCGGATCAATGCCGGGCATTCATTCGTTACGGTAGATTCGACCCTTACAGACCCGATGGGACGCGGGCCGGCGTAGCCGGCACGGGGACCGGCGGGGGTGTAAGGGCCGAATCGTCCCGCGCTTTGGTTCCTGGCTAATTTATCCTCGTTCTTAGCGTTACGAAACTCCGGACAGACTCTCTCCCCATGATTTCGCATAATGGTTATTATGTAAAATAATATATCGTTATCGGAAATGCGAACCAGTACCAACAACACGCGGGATGATGGTCTAAAACTAGGAAGAACTTCGAACGGAGCAACGAGAATGAAGAAATCAACAGCAAAGGCATTAGGCGGATTAGTAGCTATAACGATAGCCGGCGCAATCGAATACACGGTGTACACCAGTTTTTTTGAAAACGCGCTTAAGAGCTTGAGCAACATGAACAACGCGGTATTAAGCATGCTGCCACAACAAGGACAACCGGCAACATCAAGACCACGATTCACAACGATCAACACCAACCCGACAAAAACACCAGTATTACAGCAAAAGGGAAATACCGACACAGACTACCCGCCAAATGAACACCGGTCGAAATGGGATTACATCAAGAGCGCAGGAAAAATTTGCTGGTATCACAGGCAGACACGGGCAAAGGTTTGCGAACCCGCTTAACAACTGATCCTGAAGGTTAAGGAACGTGTGATGGAGAAAACGAAAAAAAGAGGACGCCGACCGAAAAGCGGGTTTTACCATGCCCGATGGTCTAAGTTAATGATTAACCAGAAGAAAGCCGCCGATATTTTAGGCGTTTCGGTGGAAACAATAGAGGAATGGGACGAGCACGGCAACGAGCTTGCAGAGCGTTACCTGTTATTGTGGGATCAAAAGCGCGTCAGGGTTGAAGGTTGGGAGGGTTGGATTTTTACCCGCGGCCTACTCTCTTACAAGAACCGGAAACACTTCAGCGCCGAGTTTTTATTGGAGGCGGATAAAGCCATAGCAGAAAAGCGCGCGCTAGAATTCGAAATGGAAAGGATTTACACGCCACTAGGCATAATCAAGGCCGCGCTGGTAACGGTGCAGCGCATCAGGCAACGCAGACGGGAACGGCGCCACCGGAAAATGAGGCTTTCGTTTTAGCGTAACGCGTTACGATAATTCGGGATGATCTTGAAGCCATTGTTTAAGCGCGGCATCAATTTTAGTTTGCCAGCCTTTACCCGTCGCACGGAAGGCGTTAAGGACATCAGGCGAAAGCCTTATGGAAATAAGCTCTTTAGGCGTTTCAAGCGGAGGCCGACCAGGAGAAACGCGCCGGAATTGCTGAAATTGTTCATCAGTAGGCACGAAGGTATCAGGATCGGCAGCAATACCCGCGTTAATTTGGGTTTCCTCTTCAGCATCAGGCAAGACAAGCACCCTACCCGACTTTGCCTTAATTGTTTGCGGCATAAAATTTAACCTCTCTCGGATTAGCCTTGCGCAGGCTAATAATGCGGCGAACGTCGCCACGATCAACATAAACAACACAATAGAGCCTTTGACCTATAGGCGCATAGCCAATAACACGCGGTTCGCCGTAGTCGAAACGATCATCGGACCAGAAGAACAGCTCAGACCATTCAAGCTTTTCAGCATCCGCCAACGATAAGCCATGTTTTTGTTGGTTTATCCGGTCTTTTTCAGGATCGAAGGTAATTTGCATGATTTATTGTACATACAAAAATTAAGCAGAGCAAGAAAAAGCCACTGATTTTATGTGTCGGAAGCCTGGCTTTAGAGCTTAGGAAACCTAAGCAGCATTCCGAAGCATTCGCCGCAAGAGCAGGGATTTTTTGAGGCGTTCCCTTAGTTCGACCTCCCCCACCCGGCGTTCAACCCGGTAATAGCGCATAAGGTCATCATAGAAATGGAGCTTTTTTAACTCCCGAATCAGGAAGTTAACATCCGACGTTTGGCGAGCCGTGATAGAAATCAGATTGCCTACCATCAAATCATAGTTTTTGCTGATAGCCGAGACATCCTGCTTTTTTTGTCGCATCGGCAGTACCCCCTTATGGTCAGTGTGAAATTCCACGTCTTCGAACATCATTTGCCATACCGGATGAATCAATTTAGGCTCAATTTCCAGGCGGTTACGCATGATGGCGTATTGCCACAGGTTACGGAGGATTTTAGAGGCCTGGAGATAGGTTACACAGTTGCTATGCTCACCCACAACCAACTCCCGGACAATTGAGTGATGAAAACGGTATTCGACGCGGTACACGTCTTGACCTTGCGGATCATAAGAACCAAGGCTATAGATTGACCACTCCGAATTGTAATAATCGACTTTATCGATAACCTTGGCTTGCTTGGTTTTGTTGTAGATAGACGTTTGCAAGCCGGTCGGTTTGCCGATAGTGATCGTTTCAGCATCACCGGAGCCATATTTACACGCAACATCGCTGAAGCCGTCGCCAATCTCGGCAGTTTGCAGCCCCATATAGTTTCGAACGAAACGCGCATACGTGACGAAGTTTTCTAAGTGGTCGTGAGCAGGTTTCCAGCCTTGCAGATCAACCGCCAAATGGATTGCCACACCGGCCGGTTCTGGATTGTGCAGAATGAGCGAGGCAATATGATCGATAACAGTTTGAGCAATTTGAGCATTATTGGCCTTGAGAAAATGCGGAGATGCTTCGATTTTCAGATGGGAGCCGGCGACTTCGGCTTTCTGATAGTACGAGCCGACCAGGATAACCAAGCCAACATCGGAATTCTGAAGCTTATAGCGATACCCGGAGGCTTTGCCCATTTTTTGAACGTGCCACTGACAATGACAAGCGGCCTGGCCTAACGGGGTTTTTAGCTCTATCAATTCATCTTTTTGAAAAGCGGTCTCAAGCATATGGAGAAAGCCTTCATCGAGAACGCCATTGTAAATCTGGCGGATGGTATCGACGAAGGCGCCAACGATATTGACGCTGGAAACATCGTAAATATGAGCCGCACCGGTTATAAAGATTTTGCCGGACGAATCATAAGGGTTGTTTCGACTGTTCAAGGACTCAGCCGAACAGCGATGCGACGAGCGAAACGATGGTTTTTTCATTAATTGTGCTATATCGGTCATTGCTTGCCTCACTGGCCCAAACTGGCCCTGTTCGTTTTGTTCTCTCAGAAGTGTTACAGACACTTCCGAGATAACAATTTAAGGTTATTTTTAACCCGTGCATGTTTCACGGAATACGTTTGCCGCGCCCCAACTCACAGGGCGGGGCTGTTGCGGTGCGGCTCAGCTTCGCCATGTGTGCGCCTGCGGCGACTTTTTTTGATTTGGCCTATTAGAATGGGGAAAATTCCAGCGGGAAAGCGTGGGCATGGATAAGCCGGGCACGGGGCAAGCAGTCGAACCCCCGCGCAAAAACCCACCAAGGCCGACACAACAACCCGCAGGCAACGGACGCCACCGCCCCGCACCCAACTTACCCACACCCACCCCGCCGGTTTTCCCCCAATCTAACAGGCCGCAACAACAAATTCGCGCAAGCGCCCCCTCCCCCTATTTAGAAACGCCGCACCGCAACAGCCCCGCCCTGTGAGTTGGGGCGCGGTATCGTGTAAAGTGGAAAGGAACGGACCAGCCCGGAATATTTACCAATAGTGAACAATCGGAACGCGTGGGTATTTTTCTGGAGATAGTTAGATCAAATAAATATCATTTGTCAATAAACAAATATCATGCCATTGATGATAATTTTTATTCGTCAATACCTATAGTGTGATTTTATTCGCATTTATGGATTGTCAAGAAATATATTTATGTTAATTACTTAACTCTTTAGTTTTGTCAAATGTTAAATATCGTGCCATCGTATTTGTTTTTTGTTTTGTCAAGCTTTTTGATTATTTCCCATTTGTTGACAATTGCGCGACCGATACAGCGCCGTTTTGCGGAGTTGCATTCTCCGGGTTAGACGGATTAGCAAAAGGACGCGGCCAGGGCGAAACAGTATAGACGCCGGAACCGGCAACCACATCAACGCCATAAGGCTTGTGGACAATGGCGACCCCCATCGCGCGAAGGTCAGAAAGCCGGAACCGCTCAACCATCATGTCACCCTGGTAAAACTCGATAATGCCATAGCTGCCTTTGTCGGAATTGTAGAGATAACCCGCAAGCCTAGGCCGATAGGACGTAATAAGGCGCTCAACAAAGGCCGAAGAGCCACCGGACACCGAGACGATAGTTTTTTGCTCACCACCAGCAGCCTGCAAAGGCGTAGCTTGATCCTTTGGCGGAGCCGCTTGGACAGGAGCCGCCACCGTTAAGGCTTGTTTGTCTCCGCCAGGTAACTTAACCTCACCGAAGCCAAACCGCCAGACCAGGAAGCCGACAAGGAAAATCGACATCAACATGATTTTGGTTTTTTGGGAATCGGCGCTTATTGTGCGTTTCTTTGCCATTGTTTCACCCTCTTCAATAATTGGCCCGACGTGCTCTATTTCCTCGATTTGGCTTTGCAGGCGTTCGATATAGATTTGCTTGGTAAGGTAACAGGCAGGCAAGTAGGTATAGACCGCCCGCATGTCCATTAGTCTGGAGCCGACTAACTCCATACCGTCTTTGAACTTTTGATTTGTGTCGTATCCGTCGTAAATGGATTTACCGGAATAGGTCCAACGATCTACCCGCGCATCGGTAGCGTTAAGGCCGTAGTACACGTCATAAACATGAAGCTTCGGCATTTTGGGATCAAGAAACATGAATTCCAGCAAAGGCCCGATGTACGGAATCTTGCGGCGGTCGGTGCGGGATGCCTGAACCAGATAATCACAGCAAGTGGTTTTGACTTGCTTATCTAGCATCTCGTGATCCTGGCAAAGTAAGATCAAATCCCAGTGATCCTTACGCGACTGAAGAAGCCAAGAAACGAGATTTTTTCGCCCCTTATCTTTCCACTCCCGAGAGTTACACCATAACGCCATTTCATCGAGCACAATCAAGCCGTTTTTGTCCTCGCCTTTATAGGCCGGATCATAGGCAGGCGGCAGCATATAGAAATCCTGAAAGCGCGGCCAATCAGGCAACCGGTAAGCTAACGTCGAATTGTGCTCAGGTAGCAAGGCATCGAGATACAAATCTAGGTTCGTAGCAACCGGACAGCCACGGTCTAAGTATTCTCGAATTTTGGCGACAGCACAGAGGCTTTTACCCTCGCCCCTAACGCCTTGGATTATCCAACCAGGCATCAGGACACCGCTTTGGCTTTAGCGTTAATAACGTTTAAGCCCATTTTGACAAACCAAGACATAGCGCGGGCAGTAAGTAAGATAGTAAGACACGGAATCGCATTACCCGGCATCACCCAGCCCCAAACATTGAGAACCACTTCAGGAATGGTTTCGTTGAGTTGAGCGATTTTTTCAAACATGAAATTCAGATACACCGTTACAGCGCCGACTATCGCGGAAACTATAACGCCGAGCGCAACAATAGCGGGAGCATACTTTTTCGCTATCCGGTCAATTCCATAAGAAACAACCGCAAAGAAAACGGATTTAATTGCATTCCATAATAAAGGCATAGTTTTACCTCGTTAATGTACGGGTTGATATATTGACCAATTGCCAAGCAGTGATAACGGCGAAAAACCAAGCCAGTATTTCACGTAATGGCAACAGCTTATCGCAGGGTTCGAAGTCGAATTGTTTGCCGAAAATTTCACGATGAATACCACCGGTACAGGCACCGGTATTAGTTGGAAAAAATGGCATCAAAGCGGAAACAAAACTATGAGAATCATAATAACTTTGGAACGGGTTAGCGCCTTGAATAAATGAATTCAATTCGCCTTCATCGGCAGCCTTGCTCGCATCTAATCCGGAATGGTCAAAAGTAGTATTCGAATAGTCCGAGGCTGAACCCATAAACTCATTAAATTTGTCGAATAAATCCTTAGTATTTTTTGCAGTATTGGCCGTGTTTAAATTCACTTGCGATAAATCAACGTTTTGCGACTGTTGAGCCGCAGAATAATTAAATACTTGGCTTATATCGGATAAATAATTAGACGTGGTAGTTTTAGCGCCATTCGCGGTTTGCGTGGTAGTTCGAGTTTGAGGCGACGCGCCTTTAATGCCCGGCTTAGTGGTTTCTGTTGTAGTGGTAGAACCATCTGGGTTTGTAACCACGGAATGCTCAGTTTTAATCTCCGGCTGAGTAGTCAAGCAATAGAGTTTAGCGTTAACGGTATAGCACAGAGAGCCGGGCGGCTGCGTTTCCTTTTCTTGCAGGCATTGAAATTTACCGCCCTGGAATACGCAATTATCCTCATCCTTTGCACATACGTTTTGAGTACCAATATAAACGCACGGCGCGTCCTCTTTATCAGGCGCAGGCTTAACGCAGGTTTCGCCCATGCCATTACCCAAAGGCGCTTTAGCGAAACCATCGGGACAGGTTAACGGATCAGGACAAGTTGCAGGATAAATAACATGGGAACCGTCTGGACATTGAATAGACGGACAACCGGCAATAGAAAAATTAGTCAAATCAGACGTGAGGCATATAGACGGTTGCCCGGCGATCATTTCAGAGCATTTGGGAACAAAGTCGGTTGCCGGATTAATGCCGACACTACCACACGTGGGAGCGGTCGCACTAACGCAAGCGATACTTGTAGTATTTAATTCGGGCCGGGTATTGGCACGAACTTGACCGGCTGGACAATCAGCAACACATTGCCCATTAATTAACGACATACCTTGGGAACAAGGAGCAACAGAAAGAGATGTTGAAACAGTCTGATAAGCGGCCTGACTATCATTAATACCAAACGTGCAAACACCATTTTCCGCAGATACAACAGACCAAGTAACCGTATTTGACAGACCATGAGCTGAAATATAACTAGCCGCATTAGATTGACACGCAGAACGAACAGCGGAACAAACCGAAGCTGTAGAACCAGGACCGGCAGCAGGAGTAGGCAAGGCGTAACAAGCGCTAGAGTAGCCCGGATATATATACCAATCAGACGAGTAAACCAATTGTGAAAAAACAACTAAACAACCGGCAATAAGATATTTTTTCATAATCAACCCAATTAAAAAGGCGGGGTTTCCCCCGCCTGAATCGCTATTAAGTAGCGGAGCTAGCAGCGCGTTTGAACATGCGCAGGATGATGAAGGCGACAGTAATCGGGATTGCCGCAGTCCAGGCCAGATCGACCAAATCGAGAACGTCTTCACTCAGCGTGGTAAACGCGGTAGCCGCCGCAGTTGGCAAAGCAGCATTAGCAGCAGAAACACCAGCGACAGAACCGACGACAACCAAACCACCATTTTTCAGAAAGTTTTTCATTTTGTTTTTCCTCTTATCGAGTTGAAGATTTAGCAGCCATTTTGAAGGCCGCCAGAAGATAACCGGCACAGAGACCCACCACAAACGAGCCTATTAAGTATTCCAACAATTCCGAATAATCCGCCGCAGTCATTTTAATAGCTCAGTAAAGAGGCGAGTTTTATACCCGACAAGAAACCCAGAGCAGCCATAACCGCATAAGAACAAATCATTATCGTTGTCGTTAAATCAGCAAGTAACGAGTCTGTCATTTGTACCGACCCCGCTTTTTAAGGCGAAGAGATTAAAGGCTAATGCCTTGTTCAATAACCCGTAAGAATTGCCCGGAATTGGACGCATCAAACGGCGTAAACTTTGCCGGTTTATTAATCTTGTTCCGCGTGCAATACCGGCGAGCCTTGCGGGATATTCTTTTTAATTCGGCGTTCATTATTAGGCCGGTTTATTTTCGACGACCTTTTTAACGTTCGACATTCGCGGATCTTTGATCGACAACAACGTTAATTTGGCTTTACCACCTGCACCGCGACCAATATCGACAGACAATTCAAAACGACCCGGCAAGAAGCCCTCTTGTTCGTATTGTTTAAAATGTGCGAAATGGTCAATATTGCCGCCGATTACCAATTGAACGGGACCGATTAAGTTTTCATTCAGTCCGTCGTTATCATCCTCACAAAAAACGTTAATACCTTTAGCTTCACCGGTATCGTACTTTTGAACCATGCGAACGTTTGCATCAATTGTTGTTTTCATTTTTTTAACCCTCAATAGTCAATTATTAAAAACCCCTAGTCTGAGTTATCCGAACGGGGTAGTAATTCGGGCTCAAATTAACGCGGCCATTTAATACCGCTCACTCTCTCAGGCTCACAGCCCCCACCCGTTTTAGGTAGGGACCACTGCCGCCGCTCCGATCAATTGCGGCAGGTTACGCCGCGCCTTCCCGGTGTCCAGGGTACGCTACGCCCGGAGGCCCTGGACACCGGGAAGGCGCGGCGAAACGTTGAGCCGCGATCGAAGCGACGGCGAGCGGCCCCCACCCTGTAAACTTTCAAGATTCATCCCCGACAGAGTTATTAGAAGGATTGGCCGCGTTTGGCTTCACTAATATCAATTCCCTATCGACGTATTTTTTTAAAACCAAGGCAGCTAGTTTGTAACTGGTAGTGCCACGTTTAGCGGCTTCAATTTCGAGTTTTAGAAAAACTTCAGTTTGCAAGCGCATTTGAAAAGCGCGCATCGGGGTTTTGCCGGTATCCTCTTTTAACGGAGGCATATCGGTTAGAAATTCTTCAGCCATAGATTTAGACCTTTTGTAAAACATAACGGACAAATAAAGCCCGAAATGGCTTTATGATTGGATAAAACGGGATTAACAGCATAATGATTAGAATATTAATAATCACGAATAGCTGTTTGATAAAAGCTTTCATATTAAGAGGCCTGATTTAAAGCGGTTTGAAATAAGAGAGCGTAATTAATGAAGCGACGACCGCCAACTTTAATAGTAGGAATATGTCCACGCTTAACCCAGTGTCTAACGGACTCATAACTTACCCCGATTAATTCAGCGAATTTTGCCGGCTCCATTAATGGCGGAACGGCGTTAATGTTTCCGTTACCGGTAACGGATTGAGTTAAATATTCAGATATTTGAATGACTGCGGCCATAAATCACCCGGTAACAGTTTGGCTATGCCGACCGATTAAATAACCGACGGTAAAAACCAACACAGCAACAGCCAACATTAAAGAGCCGGAGGCATTCAATACTAAATCGATTGCTTCGACGCATTCGCCAGGGTTGACGGTTTCAGGCGTAGTAATTTGAGCAGTAACAAAATTAGGCATTAGCGTTCTCCGGTTGTTTTTGTTTTCGGGCCGCGTAGGCATTAATTTGATCGATTGCCGATTGAATATGCTGTTTTTCGCGGTAGCCAACAAACAGCAGAGATAAACCACGGAAAAATTTTATTGTGTCAGCATGAGTAGAACGGCCGTTGACGAGCTCCTGAACCAGGAAGGAACACGTATCCTTTAGGTTTTTTTCGGAAATAATCACACGCTAGCCCCCACGCCAGAAGCACGACGAATATCATCGTAAGACAGCGTTAAGCGATTAAAACCGTTTGCGCGGGGATATTCGAAAATCCTGGCAATATCAAAAACGAGTTTACGGGTTGATGTTCGAAGTTCATTAATAGCAATATGGCGATCCCATATAGCCATAAGCGAAAGAGGGAAATCAACAGGGCTAAAAAAAGCGCTCCCCTGCCCTGATTCCACGGGGTTTCCCATCGATTGATTAGAATCAACAGTATCCGGCGCGGTTTCTAAAACGGCGGCGTTAGCAGGAGAGCAGCGAGAATCCGCCGAGTTTTGTATAAGGTCTTCTAATTCCTGAATATCAACCGAACGAGTTGAATAACCAACGTCAGAAGAACAAGAATCTAGGACAACCTCTAGTTCGCTTGATGGCCCGAAGGTTTTAAGCATCAAACGAAAAACAGTTTTGTTTTTCGAATCAGCCACGACAAGGACATCGCCAACAGATAACTTTACTTTTCGAATTTTCATAGTCTCGCCCTATGGTTTTCACGTTTTGAAAGGTTGCCATAACGGCAACCGTTGACACATTGGAAACCAAGGAGGACCATAAAGTCAACAACTTTTAGTTGCCATTACGTCAACCAAGGAACGCCATGAAAACACCGAATTGCTATCTTGATGATTTGATTAAAAAAACCGGAAGCGATTACAAAACCGCAAAACTGCTAAATGTGAACAAGTCCACAATTTCTCATATCAGATCAAGAGGCCTAATGGCAGACGAGACGGCTATAAAAATTGCCGACGCATTAGGAATAGACCGAACAGAGCTACTGATAGCGGCAGCTTTAGCGCGTAGCACTGGAGAAGTTAAGGAGGCGTGGATTAGAGCATCCAGGCAAGCGGGGATTGCAGCGGGGTGGCTGTTTTTTGTGGCCTATTCCCTAGCGCCGGGGATTTTGGGCGATACGTTCTGGTTATTATGTTAAATTAATGCCAACGAACAAAACGAGAACTAGTACCATCAACACCCCGGATGATGGTCTAAAACCGCCGTTCAGCTTTGAATCGTCCATCTGGTGCGTAACAGTCTGTTGGAAAATGCGTAAACAGATCGCCGCTGATCTCACGCGCATTTACCAATTGGCTACCGTGGCAGAGGCTGAGCGGCAACTGGCTGAATTCGAGGCACGATGGAACGGGGATTACCCGTCGATTGTTCAGATATGGCGGCGCAACTGGAGCCGCATCATCCCGTTCTTCGACTATCCGCCCGAAATACTCCGCATCATCTACACCATTTATGCCTCGTGGGTACCAATGCCATCGAGTCGGTCAATATGAGCCTGAGGAAAATAAGCAACAATCCCGGCTCGTTCCCTAATGACGAGGCATTATCGAAACTGTTTTATCTGGTACTGATTAATATCAATAAAAGCCGCTTTAAATCGGTTTAGCATTCAATTCGAAGAACGGATGCCAAGCCTTTAACCAACCCGTTTACACAAAATTAAGAACACCCTCTGAAATATGAATGGCGGTCGTTCAAATCCTTCACCCCCATCGAATTCGAACAGGCCATCGATAAAATCGATGCCGGTTTTGGTTCCAAATACCAACTAACTTTCTGTTACCTGCTGTCCTCAGGGCTTTGCGCAAGGTCGCGCTGTAAACCTGCACCCCGGTTCGGACTTGCAAGGCTTTGCCCTATTCATCCCACGTAGGTCCTGGCTGATCCGAGGCCAATGTTCATAAAACCTCCAGATCAGCCTCACTGATTTTTTCGGGACGCCCCGTGTGACTCATCGCTCACATCTGCGATAGTCAAGGTAAGCTGTTAATTTACTTTACTTTGTCTATACCCTCTTAACGTATAAACAACTATCAGAAACATACCGGCTCTGCCGGAGAATTAGATAGCAGCTCTATTCAAAACGCCCTACTCCCGATCTTCAATGAGAAATCCGCTGTTGTCGGATTTTGGCGTTGAATTGGTCGATATCGGTAACGACCTCGGCGGAACCAATTGCCGGGTCGCCCTCGCCTTTCAGATACAAAGCCCCGGCTCCGCCCAGCCAAACCTTTAAATTGCCTTGCTGTGCGCCCGCCAGCAGCCGGTGCAAATGCTCCACAGTTAATTCCTCCGGCGGCGTTTTCACCATACCGACCACCAACAACTCCGGCGCCAAGTGCCGCGCCGCTTCGAGTATGTCTTCCGCCGGCAAATCCGCGCCAAGGTAATAACAATTGTAGTTTTGCGCCGCCGCGACCAAACAACTGACCAAAATTCCGAATTCGTGCGGTTCGCCACTGGGCGTCGCCAACATGATCGCCGGATTGTTGCGCGAGTGGCGGTGCAAATTGTTCACCATGCTCAACACGATGCGTTTCACGCAGGACGAGAACATGTGCTCCTGGGCGATATTGATTTTGCCTTGGTGCCACAAATTGCCGACCTTTTGCATGGCCGGCAACAAAACGTCGCGGGCGTAGTCCAACGGCTCGTTGACCAACAGCGCTTTCTTCAACAACTGCTCGCAACGTTCGATCCGGTATTCGCGCAAGGCGTCCGCGATTTGCTCCAGAAACGGCGCCGGCTCACGCCGTTGCTGAGCGGCAGATTGGTTTTGCAAGTCGTTGAGTTGCTGCCAATTCAAGCCGGCCAGCTTGCCGATAGAGTGGCCCTGCCCGGTCAGATTGACCAGCAGCGTCAACTTGTCCAGATCCTGCTGCGAATAGAAACGCCTGCCGGTGTCGTTGCGCGCCGGCGTGACGCAGGCGTAACGGCGCTCCCAGGCTCTTAACGTTTCCGGCGTCAAACCCGTTAACGATGTAATGGCTTTAATTGAGTACATTGCTCACGTTTTGTACATAATTTATTTTGACAAACATTCTACAATCTAGTAACGTAATTGCCAACAACTTATTCCACGAGCGAAACGATCATGTCTAATACAGCCGCACTATCCTTTGCTAGCGAGACAGTTACTATCGAAGATGCCGAGCCCGCCACTCTGAGCGTGCGCATGGAGCAGGCCCGCAGCCACCTAAATCGGTTGTTGCTTGATAATCAAGAGGTTAGCCCTCTGCTTGCCAAGCGTTTATTAAACGAACTGCAGCGCGGCGTCGACTGTTCCGAGCTGATGATTGCGAAAAATTCGGACGAAGCCAAACGTTTGATCGACTTGTTGTACAAACAGCAAACCGCTGTACAAGCTCCGGCGACGATCATCGGTGCGGCACAGGAAGTTGTACAACCGCAAAACATTGTACAACTATTGGACCCGCACCGGCGTACAGTCAACCAGTTGTTGTACAGCTTGCATTTGCTGCCGGTGTTCCTGATCGACACTGCCAACGACATAGTTAAAAGCCTGCCGACGGAAACAGGCGGCTACGACGACCACAAAGCCGAACTGAAAGCGGCGATTCGGGAACTGAAAAACATCCGCCAACAAACCATATCGGCCAATACCGGTTTGGTCGCCTTCGTGGCCCATAAATACAAAACCAACAACCTTAGCTTCGACGATCTGATGCAGGAAGGCCTGGTCGGATTGATCAAAGCAGTGGACCGGTTCGATGCGGAACGCGGCATCTGCTTTTCGACCTACGCTATCTATTGGATCAAACAGGCGATATCGCGCCTGATCGTCAAACAGGAAAAGATCGTGCGCTTGCCGGTGGCGTTGGCCGAAAAAGCCTCGGTGGTGTTCGAGGCCATGCGCAACTGCTATCTAAAAACCGAACGCTGGCCCAGCATCGCGGAACTCAAAGCCTGCTGCGATCTGACCGAGCAAGAAATCAAAACCATCAGCAGCTATTACCAATCCACACACTCCCTCGACGCTGCCGTCGGCGACGAAGACGACGGTCTGGATCTGATGGCCAGAATGCAACAGCACCAGTTCAGTCTGCCTCTCGATGAACTAATAGACAACGATCTCGCTCAATACGTCGACAAAGCGGTGGCGTCGTTACCGGAAAAACAAGCGGCGATTCTGGCGATGCGCTTCGGTTTGCGCGACCACACGGAAATGACCTTGCAAGCCGTTGCCGACCAACTGCATGTTACTCGAGAAAGAGTGCGTCAAATCCAGAACGAGGCCTTAAAAAAATTGAAACAACAGTTCGGCTTTGACCTTATGCTATTTCTCGAACCCAAGGATGGCTAACAATAACAATCAATGACCCAGGTCAGGCTAACACTACAAGAGGAGTGATTATGTCATCAGAAAAACACAACACCAGTAAGCAGACGCCGCAGCCGGATTGGCGGCTGGAGATCGACAAGTATTGGAAGCAGGTTTCGGAAAAAACCGGCGATTTTTTTAACGACCACAAAAGCATGTTTTCCGCCGGCAAGGTTGCCTCTGCAGTGGGAGGCACTCTGGCCGTAGTCTGGCTGGCCAGCGGCTTCTATATCGTGGACCAAGGCAACCGCGGCGTCGTCACCCGCTTCGGCGCCTACTCCGAAACTACGATGCCCGGTCCGAACTGGCACATTCCGGTTCCGTTCGAGAACGTCGCCATCGTCAACGTCGAACAACAACGCTTTATCGAAGTCGGCTACACCGACAGCAGCCGCATCAACAAATCGTCGCTGATTCCGCAGGAATCGCTGATGCTGACCGCCGACGAGAACATCATTGCCGTGCGGCTGGCGGTGCAGTACCAGATCAACAACGCCAGGGATTACCTGTTCAACGTCAAAAACAACGAAAACACGCTGAAACAACTAACCGAGAGCGTCGAGCGCGCCGTGATCGGCCGTAACAGCATGGACTTCGTCCTGACCGAGGGCCGCAGCCAGATCGTCGCCGAGATCAAAGAGCAGATCCAGGCCGGCATGGACGAATATAAAACCGGCATCAGCATTGCCAGCGTCAACCTTCAAGACGCTCAGCCGCCGGAGGAAGTGCAAGGTGCCTTCGAAGACGCCATCCGCGCCCGTGAGGATAAACAGCGCCTGATCAACGAAGCCGAAGCCTACGCCAACGAAGTGATTCCGAAAGCCCGCGGCGCCGCGTCCCGGATTATCCAGGAAGCCGAAGCCTACGAAGCGGAAAAAATCGCTAAAGCCAAAGGCGAAACCGAACGCTTCGACCAGTTGCTGGTGGAATATGAGAAGAGCCCGGCCATCACCCGCAAACGTCTGTATCTGGAAGCCAAGGAAAAATTATATAGCAGCACCAACAAGGTGATGCTGGAAGCGGAGCAGACCAACCCGATGCTGTATATGCCGATGCCGCAGACCTTTCAACAACACGGCAGCAGCCCGGCCGCCAGCAATGACGCAGAACCGACGGTCGAACCGCACAACGCCGACAAAAACGGCATGCGTAAAACCTCCGGCAACGAATTGCGCCCAAGCAGGAGCAAACAATGAGCAGCAGAACCCAAATTTTGATTCCGGCCGGTTTATCCCTGCTGGTACTCGGTTACATGTCGGTTTTTTACGTGAAAGAACACGAAAAAGCCATCCTGTTTCGACTCGGCGAAATGGTCGAATCCGACTACAAACCGGGACTCCATTTTAAGGCCCCCATCATCAATAATGTCAGTACGTTTGATGCGCGCGTGCTGACCTTGGACGCCAAGTCCGAGCGTTTTCTTACCTCCGAAAAGAAAAACGTTATTGTCGATTCGTTCGCCAAATGGCGGATAGGTGATGTGGGCCTCTTTTACACCACGGTCGGCGGCGACGAGTTTCAAGCCAATCTGCGCCTCGACCAAATCATGAAAGACGCGATGCGTAGCGAATTCGGCGTGCGCACGATCAAGCAACTGATTTCGGAAGACCGCAACGAACTGCGCGAGACGCTGCTGGCCAAGCTGTCGCCGACCGCCCAGAAATTCGGCATCGAGCTGATCGATATCCGCATCAAACGCATCGATCTGCCGCAGGAAGTCAGTAGCTCGGTATTCCAGCGCATGCGCGCGGAACGGGAACGCGTTGCCCGCGAATTCCGCTCGCAAGGCGCGGAAAGCGCCGAGCAAATAAGCGCCGAAGCGGACAAGCAGAAACACGTAATCGTGGCCAACGCCCAACGCGACGCCGAGAACATCCGCGGCCGCGGCGACGCCCAGTCGGCCGAGATTTATGCGAAAAGTTTCGGCAAGAATCCGGAGTTTTACGCCTTCTACCGCAGCTTGCAGGCTTACCAAACTTCGTTCGAAAAAACTCAGGACACCCTGGTGTTGAAACCGAACTCGGACTTCTTCAAGTATTTTTCCAGCGAAAAATAAGGCCGGAGCCAACCCATGAAAAAGTATTTCATTGTTCTGACGATTATGGCCGCGGTCGGCTTGATAGTTTCGGCTATCTTCAACCGCAGCATGCCGCAATACGACCCGCATTACGAGATTTCGTATTCGGACTTTATCGAAGACGTACGCAACAAGGCGGTGGAGGAAGTCGTGATCGACGGCAATTACGTCGACGGTCGCCGCCCGAACGGCACCCGTTTCTCGACCTACAACCCCAACGACTCGCGCATGATCGACGAGTTGCTGGAATACGGCGTCAAAATCAAAGTCGAAAAGCCGCAACAACCGTCGACCTTGATGCAAATCTTCATCTCCTGGGCTCCTACCCTATTGCTGATCGCCGTGCTGGTTTACTTCATGCGTAAGCAGGCCGCAGCCATGGGTGGCCGCGACGGCCAAATGGGCTTCGGTAAAAGCCGAGCCAAGTTGATGGCCGAAGACCAAATCAAAATCCGCTTCAGCGACGTTGCCGGCTGCGAAGAAGCCAAGCACGACGTGGTGGAGATGGTGGACTTCCTGCGCGATCCCGGCAAATACGAAGCCTTGGGTGGCAAGATTCCGCGCGGCGTGTTGATGGTCGGACCGCCGGGTACCGGTAAAACCCTGCTGGCCAAAGCCATCGCCGGCGAGGCAGGCGTACCATTCTTCTCCATCTCCGGTTCAGACTTCGTCGAAATGTTCGTCGGTGTCGGTGCAGCCAGGGTGCGGGACATGTTCACCGAAGCCAAAAAACGCGCGCCCTGCATCATCTTTATCGACGAGATCGATGCGGTCGGCCGCCAACGCGGCGGAGCCGGCATGGGCGGCGGCAACGAGGAACGCGAACAAACCCTGAACCAGTTGCTGGTGGAAATGGACGGCTTCAGCGGCAGCGAGGGGATTATCGTCATCGCCGCCACCAACCGCTCCGACATTTTGGATAAAGCCTTGTTGCGGCCTGGCCGTTTCGACCGCCAAGTGCAAGTCGGCTTGCCGGACATCAAAGGCCGCGAGCAAATCCTCAAAGTCCACGGCGACCGCGTGCCGCTGGCCGAAGACGTCAACTTGAACGATCTCGCCCGTGGCACGCCCGGATTCTCCGGCGCCGAGCTGGCCAATCTGATCAACGAAGGCGCCCTGTTCGCCGCACGTAACAATAAGAAAGTCGTGACGATGAACGACCTGGACAAAGCGCGCGACAAAATGATTATGGGCGCCGAAAAACGCACGATGATCATGTCCAAGGAAGACCTGTTGATGACGGCCTACCACGAAGCCGGCCATGCCATCGTCGGCCGCAAGGTGCCCGAGCACGACCCGGTTTACAAAGTTAGCATCATGCCGCGCGGCGGCGCGTTGGGTATCACGATGTTCCTGCCGGAGCGCGACCAGTACAGCGCATCCAAAGACAAATTGGAAAGCCAGATCGCCAGTTTGTTCGGCGGTCGGGTTGCCGAGGAACTGATCTACGGCAAGAACAAAGTCACCACCGGCGCCTCCAACGACATCATGCGCGCCACTCAACTGGCCCGCAACATGGTCACCAAGTGGGGTTTGTCCGAGCGGCTGGGTCCGATGGATTACGGCGACAGCGAGGGCGGCTACATGGGGCCGCAAGCCAAACCGATGTCGGAAAAAATGGCGCAAACCATTGATGAAGAGATCCGGCATGTCATTGATGCCAACTACAGCCGCGCGGAAAACATCCTGAAAGAAAACATCGAGATCTTGCACAACATGGCGCAAGCGCTGATGGATTGGGAGACCATCGATAAATTCCAAATCGACGAATTGATGCAGGGCCGGATGATAGCGCCGCCGGAACCTGAGCCTGAAGCCAGCCTTGAAGCCGCCGCGGAACAGCCGGAACTGTCCGGATCCGCCGACGGCCAAATCGGTCAGGGAAGCGCACTCGCTTCTTAATAGTCCTCCTCTATGTACCCTCCGAACGCAGTACTCGCGGAGGGTATTTTTTTGCAGAGGCCAGCATTATGCAAAACCTATCGGTTACATCCAAGACCTTGAATTTGTTGCAATTGATCTTGCAAGTCAATTTTAACGCCGCCGTGATCACGCTGCTGATCAGCGGGGTGGCGACGATACTCGGCAACTCGCTGTTTTTTGCCGATAACAGCGATCTATACGGGCCGCTGGCCAACAACATGCGGCTGATGATGTTTTACCTATGCCTGATCCAGGTTGCCGTCTATAGTTTCTACAAACTGGACCACCGGCCGGAGGCTTTGGCGGCGTTGGGCATATTTCTGTTGTTATTGATCGCCGCGCTGGAGTTCTACTGCTCGATCAACCAAATCGATGTAGACGATAACTACCGCCAGCTTTTGCTTTATTCCGGACTATCGCACTTACTCTACGGCGGATGCGCTGCGCTGCGCGATCCGCAGCATCGGTCTTAAAAGTCCGGGCCGGAAGCCCGGGTTTATTACTCGGCGCTTTCAGTGCGCAGCCAACAAGGGGGAACCAGCAAATGCAAATCAAATTACCGTTCGATGCCAACCGGCCGGTCGCCGCGGAGGCCAGCATCGACATCGACCAGCCTTTAGACCAGGTGTTCGAGTTCGTCGGCCAGGGTTTTTTCGAAAACTATCCGAAGTGGGCGGTCGATCTGGTCGATTTCGAACCGCTGGACGGCGAGCACGTGTTTGTCGGGGCCAAGGCCAGACAGATTCGCCAAGACGGCGGCGAAGAAGTCGAATCGGTATTCGAGATCGCCGAGTACCAACCGCTGACCAAATTGGCCGTGCAAGGCCTGACCCAGCCCTATCGGCAAAGCTACCTGTTACAGACCGAGGGTGACTGCCCGCCGACCCGGCTCACGTTCCGCTTCGAATTTCTGCAACTGGAAATTTTCATGCGGCCGTTCGAAAAACTGATCCGTTGCGCCATCGAGGAAGGTGCCGAGAATACGGTCGAGCAGATCAAGCATCTAATTTTGTTCGAATCCAATCCAACAGCCCAGACTTAGGGGAGTTTATTTATGGCTTTTGTCGTTGAAAAAGATAACGGTTTGATTCCGCAAGTATTGTCGGCCATTCTCGACGAGTGCGTGAACGGCGTGACGCTCGCCGACCCCGACCTGGAAGACGCGCCGATTATTTACGCCAACAAGGCGTTCGAACGTTTGACCGGATACAGCCGCGACGAGATCATCGGCCACAACTGCCGGTTTCTGCAAGGCGCGGACCGCGACCAGGACGCCCGCTTCCAGATCGCCGACGCGATGCGGCGCCACGAAGCGGTGGAGGTCACGCTACGCAACTACCGCAAAGACGGCAGCTTATTTCACAACCGGCTGAAAATCGTACCGTTGTTCGACCGCAAACAACGGGTCATCTATTACCTGGGCGTGCAGTACGACATCACCCAGCAGGTCGACGCCGATAACGAAATCAAGAGTTTGACTAATTTGTTGAACGCCTTGCCCAAAGCATAATCCCCCAACCATACCCGGTGACGCCATGAACGCAATCGGCACTGAAAACGGCATGCTATTCAACCAAGGCCTGTTCGGCCTGGCGATTCTGGCTTTTGTGTTGTTGCTGGCCCTGGAAAAGAAACGGCCGTACCGCTTTTTTCCGCCCAAGGTCTACAAGGAGTCTATCGTCACCAACACTATGGCCTTTCTGGTCAACAATCTGATCCTGGCGGTACTCAGAGCTTCGTCCCTATTCCTGGTAGCCCAACAGTTCGCCGGCTACGGTTTGTTGAGTTCGATGCCGAACGGGCCGCTCAAGTGGTTGCTGGCGTTCGCCTGCTTCGATCTGGCGATTTACGCCTGGCACTACGCTAGCCACCAATCCGAGTATTTGTGGCGCTTCCACAAAATCCACCACAGCGACAAATCCTTCAACGTGTCCACCGGCTTTCGGTTTCACGTGTTCGACCTGTTATTGGAGATAGGCTACAAATGCTTGTTCGTAGTGGTGTTCGGCGTCGATGCCTACCTGGTGCTGTCGATCGAAATCGTCGAATTGTTTTTCATTTTCTTCCACCACGCCAACATCCGCGTACCCAACGAAGAAGCGCTGTCGCAATTCATCATCACCCCGTCGCTGCACCGCACCCACCATTCCAAGCTGCGTAGCGAGCACGACAGCAACTACGGCATCGTGTTGGCGCTGTGGGACCGCATGTTCGGCACCCGTAAAGAAATGGTTCCGGCCAATATCGGCCTGGACCTGATCGAAGCCGAAAACTTCATTCAGTTGTTTTCGCTGGCCTTCATCACCGAACGGAAAATCCGCCAGTTGCTGGGCTGGATTCCGAAAGGCAAGAAATGAGGCCGCACCGCGCGGAACCTTAACGCTAGAGTCTGCAACTGTCGGCCGCAAATATGTTGATCAAAACCTATAAGCAAATTCCGAGCAACGAGATCACCGATCCGGCAGTGTTCAGACAACGGCGGACATTGTTGAAAGCGATGGCCGCGCTGGCTATCGGCGCTGCCGGCAGCGACACCGTTGCCGCCCGTTCCCGCACCTGGCCCGACCTGCAAACCGGTAATCCGCCTGCGCCCGACTTGCAGCCTACCCCGGCGGAATTGGTCGGCAATTACACCAACTATTACGAGTTCGCCTTCAACAAGGAAGACGCGACCCGTCTGGCGCAACGGCTGCGCATCGACGCGTGGTCAGTAACGATCGGCGGCGAAGTCGAAAATCCGGCCAGTTACCATCTGGAAGATTTGTTGCAACGCTGCCCGCTACGCGAATACCTGTACCGCTTCCGCTGCGTGGAAGGTTGGTCTATGGTCGTGCCGTGGGTCGGTTTTGCCCTAAGCGATTTATTGAAGCTGGCGCAGCCCTTGGCGTCGGCCAAATTCGTCAAATTCACCAGCGCCAGCCAGCCGGAGGCGATGCCGCGGTTGCGGCAACAAGCCATGCTGGCCTGGCCCTACCAAGAAGGCTTGCGTATCGACGAAGCCGGCCATCCGCTGACGATCCTGGCGGTCGGCGCTTACGGCGAAACCCTGCCCAAGCAAAACGGCGCGCCGCTGCGTTTGGTCGTGCCTTGGAAATACGGCTTCAAAAGCGCCAAAGCCATCGTCGCCATCGAGTTATGCCGGCAACCGCCGTTGACCAGTTGGAACCGCTACGCGCCCTCCGAATACGGCTTCTACGCCAACGTCAATCCGGCGGTACCGCATCCGCGCTGGAGCCAGGCCAGCGAGCGGCCGCTGGGCTCCGATTTTTTCACGCCGCGGCGGCCGACCGAATTGTTCAACGGCTATGGCGAACAGGTTGCCGGTTTGTACAGCGGCATGAACCTTAGGCAATTTTTCTAATGGACGCGCTAACCAGCCGGCTATGGCCCATTACCATCGCGTTTTGCGTGGCGCCGCTATTGTGGTTGCTGCTGGATATCGGTTTGAGCCGGCTGGGATCGAATCCGATTCAGGCTATGCATATTTATCTGGGCGACTGGTCGCTGCGTTTTTTATGCATCACGCTGGCGATCACACCGCTCCAAACCATGACCCAATGGCGCGGCATGACCGATTACCGCCAGCTGTTCGGCCTGACCGCGTTTTTTTACGCCACCCTGCACCTGCTCGGCTATTTGATCGCCGACCACGCCTGGGTCTGGCCGATTATCGGCCTCGACCTTTGGCAGAGCAGTTATCTTTGGTTCGGATTGCTGGCTTACCTGATATTGCTACTGTTGGCCGTTACCTCGCCCAAGGCCGCCAAGAAACGGCTGGGCAAAACCTGGAAAAAACTGCACCGCTATATTTATCTGGCCGCAGCCGCTGCGATCTTGCATTACTTTTGGCAGTTGAAGGGCAATTTGGCAGAGCCGCTGTTCTATCTGCTGGTGCTGGGCATGTTGTTGGGTTTCCGCGGCTTGGTTTGGTTGAAAAACCGCCGGTTCGGACTCACCGCGCCCAGCAAACCGCATGCGGCCGACCCGGACCGCGCCGACTGAGCCGCAGCTGCCGTTAGCCTTGGATTTGGAGAACAGACCATGAACCCGATCTCGATCTTAATCACCGGCGGCACCGGCTTTTTGGGCAGCGCCCTGACCCGCCGCCTGTTGGCCAAACAAGTTGTCGTGACGGTATTCGGCCGCGACGCGGAAAAGATCCGCAAACAATTCGGTCCCGGCGTCGGCGCGGCAACCCGCTTCGCCGACCTGGCCGACGCCGGCGCCTTCGACGCCGTGGTGAATCTGGCCGGTGCCGGCATCTTCGACCGTTACTGGACCGGGCCGCGCAAACAGATTTTACGCAACAGCCGCATCGAATTGACGCGGGAGCTGGTGGCCTGGATAGCGGCCGCCAGCAAACCGCCGGTCTTGGTCAGCGGCTCTGCCATCGGTGTTTACGGCGACCAGGGCGATAGCGTGCTCAGCGAAACCAGCCCGGCCAACGCCGATTTCGCCCAGCAATTGTGTGCCGACTGGGAGGCCGCGGCGTTGGCTGCGGCGGACCACGGCAGCCGGGTCTGCCTGATCCGCACCGGCCTGGTGTTAGGCCGCGGCGGCGGTTTATTGCAACGCATGTTGCCGGCATTCCGGCTTGGCTTGGGCGGCACGCTGGGCGACGGCCGGCAATGGATGTCGTGGATTCATCTGGAAGACTGGCTTGCCGCCGCCGAAGCGATGATCGCCGATCCGGCCATGAGCGGCGCCTATAACGCCACGGCGCCGGAACCTGCGACTAACCGCGAGTTCAGCCAAGCCCTCGCCGAAGCCTTGGGCCGGCCGATGCTGCTACCGCTGCCGGCCGGATTGCTCAAGCTGTTGCTCGGCGAAATGTCCGCCTTGGTATTGGGCAGCCAGCGGGTGAAACCGGAGCGCTTGTTGGCGCACGGCTTCCAGTTTCAGTATAGTCGGCTCAAACCCGCGCTCGACGCGATTTTGCACACCTCCTGACCCGAAATAATGGTAATGCCATGTTAATCGACAGCCTGTCAGCGTTATTTGCCTTTACCTCGTTCATCCGCTGGTACGAAGCCTTGTTGGTGGCGATCGGCCTCGGCTTATTGGTGTTTTACCTGACGCCGGAACCGGACGCGGAATGGGAAGAGCGCGAACCGCCCAGCCTGTATTTTTACCTGCAATGGAGCTGGTTGGGGCACCTGAAGTTAAAGGACGCCTTCTATCCGTTCTTCATTTTGTATAACGCCGTACTGTTCTTGATCGATTACCGGGTCCAGGAGGGCGAGTTCACCGTCGCCAGTTGGGTCACCATGCACATCATCATGGCGATGCCGTTGATTTACTGGACCGGTGCGATCTGGCGCTGTTCGGGTAAAACCGGTTCGCACCGCTGGGCGGTGCTGGCCCGATTGATGACTATCGCGGCTTTTTTGGATTTATTGCTGCGTTGGGTGATTTACCGCTATTACCCCAACATTTTCTTCAACTGCCAACAGATGACCATCCATTGGGGCGACTGCTGACCGCGATGAGTAAACCGCGTTACCGAACTTCCTTATTTATTTTCCGCCGCGACCTGCGCCTGGCAGACAACACCGCATTGAACGCGGCATTGCAAAGCTCGCAGCGGGTGTTGGCCTGCTTCGTTTTCGATCCGCGCCAGATCGAGGCCCACCCCTACCGAAGCCAACCGGCGCTGCAATTCATGCTGGAATCGTTAAACGATTTGCAAACTCAGTGTCTGGCGCACGGCGGCCGACTCTATCTGTTCGGCGAGCGGCCGGAAGCGGTCGTCGAACTTCTACACCGGCAGCAAAGTATCGAAGCGGTATTCGTCAATCGGGATTACACGCCGTTTAGCCGCCAGCGCGACCGGGAACTAGAGTTATGTTGCGAAAAATTGGGCATCGGCTTCCATAGCCATGCCGACCTGTTGCTAAACGAGCCGGAACGGGTATTGACCGACAAAGGCTTACCCTACCAAGTGTTTACCGCCTTTCACAAAAAAGCGGTGCAAAATCCGGTGGCTGCCGCGGAAGGCCTGGCTAGCGGGCGCTTTTACAAAGCTGTGGTTGACGCCGACCGGCCGGAATTGCTGAAAAGCCTGAGCCAGCCGCAGCAGAATGCCCTAGCCGGCGGCCGGCAAGCGGCATTGCAACACTTAGCGGCATTGGCGGCATGCCGGGATTACAGCCAGACCCGCGATTTTCCGGAACTGGACACCACCAGCCATTTGTCGCCCTATCTGAAGTTCGGCTGTTGCTCGGTACGCGAGGCCTACCAAGCCATCCAAGTTCAGCTTGGGCCCGACCATGCGCTGTTGCGGCAATTATACTGGCGCGATTTTTTCAGCCATATCGCCTACCATTTTCCGCACGTATTCGGCCATGCTTTCGACCGCCGTCTGGACGGGCTGCGCTGGCGCAATGCCCAAGACGATTTCTGGGCCTGGGCCAACGGCCAAACCGGTTTCCCTATCGTCGACGCGGCGATGCGGGAATTGAACCAGACCGGCTGGATGCACAATCGGTTACGCATGGTCGCCGCCTCGTTCCTGGTCAAAGACCTGCATGTGTCCTGGCGCTGGGGCGAGCGTTATTTCGCCCAGCATCTACTCGATTACGACCCTTGCGTCAATAACGGCAATTGGCAATGGGCGGCGTCGACCGGCTGCGACGCGCAACCGTATTTCCGGATTTTCAACCCGTGGCTGCAACAGAAAAAATTCGATCCAGACTGCCGCTACATCAAAACCTGGTTGCCGGAGCTGCAAGGTTATTCGGCTAAAGCCATTCACAACTGGGAAAAGGCGCCAGTGGCCGGCGATTATCCGCCGCCGCGGGTGAATCATGCCGAGCAAAGTCGCAGCATCAAAGCCCAATACCAAACCTTATTGTCCAACCAACCGACCTGAACCGATGCGATTACCTGCGATACTGATATTCACTTTGCTGCTGTTGACCGGCTGCACCGGCATACCGGAAGGCTTAACCGTGGTCGACGGTTTCGAGTTGCCGCGCTATTTAGGCACCTGGCACGAAATCGCCCGGCTCGATCACAGCTTCGAACGCGGCCTCAGCGAAATCCGCGCTGAGTACAGCCTGCGCGAAGACGGCGGCGTCAAAGTACTGAACAGCGGTTTCGACGCTGAAACCCAGCAACGCCGCAGTGCCGAAGGCAAGGCCTACTTTATCGACGGTCAGGAACTGGGCCGATTGAAAGTATCGTTTTTCGGGCCGTTCTACGGCGCCTACAACATCATCGCGCTGGACAAGGCTAACTACCAATATGCCATGGTCGCCGGCCCGGACCGGAGCTATTTATGGATTCTGGCACGCACGCCGGATCTGGCGCAGCCGACACTGGACAGTCTGGTTGATCAGGCCCGCAGCCTGGGTTTCGCCACCGACCAACTGATTTTCGCCGCGCCCCGGCATTGAACCCAAGGACTCCCATGCACAATATTCCGGTCGGTATCAGCAGTTGCCTGTTAGGCCACGAAGTCCGTTACGACGGCGCCCACAAATACCACAGCTACATCGAGCGCACGCTGGGCCGCTATTTCGACTTCAAACCGTTCTGCCCGGAAGTCGAAGCCGGTCTGGGCATCCCCCGCCCCTGCGTACAGTTGCGGGAAACCGCCGAAGGCATCCGCTGCGTCGGCGTCAAGGACCACAGCTTCGACGTCACCGAGCGTTTGCAGGATGCGGCCGCGCGCCAGGCAGGTTGGCTGGGCGGCTTATGCGGTTACATCCTGAAAAAAGACTCGCCCAGTTGCGGCATGACCCGAGTTAAGGTCTACAAACACGAGGTGCCGGTGCGCAATGGCACCGGGATTTTTGCCGGCTATCTGCAAACCACGTTCCCCAACCTGCCGGTCGAAGAAGAAGGCCGCCTCGGCGATCCCGGTTTGCGGGAAAACTTCATCCAGCGCGTCTTCGTCTACCGGCGCTGGCGGCAACTATGCGAGGACGGCCTCAGCGCCCACGGCTTGATCACCTTTCACAGCCGGCACAAACTGATCGCGATGAGCCACGACCAAAACCGGGCCCGCAATCTGGGTAGGATAGTCGCCGGCGCCACCGACGCCCGGATCGAGACTATCGCCGCCGAGTACATAACCGAATTGATGGCCTGCCTGAAGATCGTCGCCAGCCGCGGCAACCACGTCAACGTGCTGCAACACATTCAAGGTTATTTGAAACGGGCGCTGGACAGCGACGACAAACAGGAATTGTCCGAGACCATCGAAAACTACCGCATCGGCCAGGTACCGCTGATCGTACCGTTGACGCTGCTGCGCCACCACTTCCGCCGCCAGCCCGATAGTTTCATCGACAACTCGTTTTACATGCAACCGCATCCGGCCGAATTGGCCTTGTTAAACGAGATCTGAGCGCCGTTAACGCTCCAACTCGCGGCGCTGCTTTTGATACTGGTCGTAGCCGGGACGACGCTCGCAATCGTCGGCCATGGCTTTTTGGCATTGCAATTGGCCGGCATTTTCGACGGCGTGGTAGGCAAAGCGCTGCGCCCAATCGGCGCTGCAAGCGGTACCGGCCAATAGACAAACCGTCAGACTTAACACCCGAATTCCGTTCATAAGTTTCGCTCCGTTCGCTTGGCGCCTGGCTCTTGTTGGAAATGAGCTTCAGAATACTGCGAAACTCGCTACAATGCTTGACCAATTCAGCTACTTTCGACGGTACATCCGATGGATATGGACACCGCGGAAAACTCCGCAAAATATGCAACCTTTATCAACCTATTAAAGGGTAGCGGCAAACTGTCGGACACCGATCTCGGTAAAGTCCGGCGCATGCAGAAAACCGCACCGGACGACTCGCTGCCGCAATTGCTGATTAAACTCGGTTTGTGCTCCGACAACGACATCGCCAACAATTTCGTGGCGGCCACTGGCATCCAACGCGCGGCGGCGGCACACTACCCGCCTCATTCGCCGCTGCCGGACCACATTTCCCAACGGTTTCTGAAGCAACACCATGCGGTCGGCCTGACAGCGGACGAACAACAAATTGAAATCGCCGTGATGGACCCGGTGGACGACTATGTCGTGCAAGCCCTGCAATTGGCCACCGGCAAGACCGTGACCTTGCAGATCGGCCAACTCGCCGAAATCGATGCGGCCCTGGAGTTGCAGTACGGCGAAGGCAAATCGCAGATGGATAAGCTACGCGACAACCTGGACGTCGAACAGGAAGGCAGCGAAGATCTGGAACATTTGAAAGACTTGGCTTCCGAAGCGCCGATCATCAAGATGGTCAACTATATCCTGCAAAAAGCCGTGGAAAGCCGGGCCTCCGACGTGCATATCGAGCCGTTCGAACAAAGCCTGAAAGTGCGGCTGCGCATCGACGGCGTGTTGCAGGACATTGATTCGCCGCCGGTCGCCTCCACTGCGGCAGTGTTGTCGCGGATCAAGATAATGGCCAAGCTCAATATCGCCGAACGCCGCCTGCCGCAGGACGGCCGCATCAAATTGCAAATGATCGGCAAAGAGCTGGATCTGCGGGTGTCGACGATTCCGACGCTGCACGGCGAAAGCGTGGTGATCCGCTTGCTGGACAAAGAGAACGCGGTACTGGATTTCGAAACGCTGGGCTTCGTCGGCAAGCAGGCCGAGCGCTTCATGGAGGTTTTGGCCCAGCCGCACGGCATCCTGCTGATCACCGGCCCTACCGGCAGCGGTAAATCCACCTCGTTGTACGCCGCGCTGAAAACCCTGAACACGCCGGAACGCAAGATCATCACGGTCGAGGACCCGGTCGAGTACCAACTGGAAGGCATCAACCAAATTCAAGCCAAACCGCAGATCGGCCTGACCTTCGCCTCGGCGTTGCGCTCCATCGTCCGCCAGGACCCGGACGTGATCATGATCGGCGAGATGCGCGATCTGGAAACCGCCAAGATCGCCGTGCAATCGGCGCTGACCGGCCACTTGGTGTTGTCCACCTTGCACACCAACGACGCTGCGGCCGGCGTCACCCGCTTGCAGGACATGGGCCTGGAAGAATACCTGCTCAGCTCGACCATCAACGGCATCCTGGCCCAACGCTTGGTCAGAAGGCTGTGCCCGCACTGTAAGCAGGCCCATCCGGCGGCCGATGCCGTGATCGAGGAAATGCAATTGCGGCGCTGGCAACCCAGCGGCGACATCCTGTTCTACAAACCGGTGGGTTGCCCGGCCTGTAACGGCATCGGCTACAAAGGCCGGCTGGCGATCATCGAATTTTTGACGATGACCGACACCATCCGCAAACAAATCATGAAACACGAAGAAGCCTTCGTCATCCAGCAAACCGCGATCGAGGAAGGCATGCAGACCATGTACGAAGACGGCGTCGGTAAGGCGCTGCAAGGCACGACCACGCTGGAAGAAGTGCTGCGGGTCACCACCGAAACCTGAGTATCCGGTGCAGCGACTGGCGGACACTGCAACCGTGCCGCTTGCAGTGTCAATCAAGTCTCGCACGAGCAACCAATAGCGACTCGAGCCTGCGTCGTGTAACCTGCACCAAACACCTTCAGCCTTTAATCGAACCCGGAGACTACCGTGGCATCGACAACCATCCACAGTTGGCACCGCATAAAATTGTCCAGCCAGGAGTACCAGTCCGGCGAAATCGCCGTGTTAATGGGTGCCTTCCGCGCCGCCTACGTAGCCCGGAACGGTCCGGACGGCATGGCGATGTTCGGTCATTGGACCGACGACGGCTCGTGTTATTGGGTATATACCAGCCCGAAATCGTCCAGGCATATCGCGCCGCTGCTGGCAGCCTATTCCGCCTTACGTACACCTGCCCCCGACCCACAGCAGTTATCGCTGATCTACGGCGACGAATCCGCCCGTAACTGCTTCGAAACCGGTTTCGAAGCCTGATGTGGTCCAACTGAGGCCTCAATCGGTTATGGTGCGGATGCTTTGCCAGTTTTGCGCTGAACATTACAGTACGCCAGCAGCTCGTGCCGGTCGAGAGCTTTAACTGGATCCGGTGTTTGGTAGTTGAAGGGAAGCGGCGTATCCGGTTGATTATTTGTGGTCAAACAAAACGATCGCACCAAAACATACGCCGCCATAAACACGAGTAACGTAATCGACCTGTCGAGTCGCGCAGAGAATATGGAGTTTACAACTGTCCGGACGATTCCGGCTGCAACGCAGAGCGGAGCGGAGCGGGGCCGCAAAGCTCGTTAGACCGCATCCGCTAAAGCAATCCAAAAACCTTCAATTGACTACAAACCGGCAACTGGTTATCCGGCGCCGTGCAATCGGAAGTGCCGATCCGGTAAATCAGCACGTACACCCGGCCGTTGGCGACCACCGGCGGGATCATCCGCGACATTTTGCCCAGGCCGCCGTTATTGTCGTCGCCGGTGCGGAACAGGCGTTTCAGTTTATTGCCCGGCATGATTGAGGTCGCATCGTAGGCGATCAATTGGCCTTCGGCGAACTCCTTATTTGCATCGCCGAATTTGGAAAACACCGCCCAGACCAGCGCCGAGCCGAAATCGAGCGCATGCGGAAACGCCGAGCCGGCAGCGGGCTTGCCGGAAACCATCAGCAAACCGCCGGGCATGCCGCCGGGAGAGGCTACGCCGACCGAGGCCAAATCGTCGGCTTCGGCGCGGAAGCTGGGCAATTTGCCGTCCAGCGTCGAGAAATTGTAGGCCTTCAACCGCGAGTTTTCGCCCCAAACATAGACGATGCCGCCGCTTTGGTCGCGTTGTGCCAGCGCCAAAGCATGGATGTGGTGCATCTTATTATTTTCCGGGTCGCCGCAGGGCACGAACCAGCCGTGGTCGCTGTGGCCGGCGGCCGGACACGGCAGGCTGCGGTTCAGGTGTTGTGCCCTGTCCCAGTTTTCGGCGATGCCTCCGCCGTAATACGTCGCCACCAGCGGCGGCTTGGACAGCAACTGGTTGAAGCGGTCGTTTTTGCCCAGATTGAATTTATCCAACGAGTAAATGATGCCGTCCTTGGTGCCTTGCAACAGCAAACTGGAGCCCGGCACCAACATCGGCCCGGCGGCGCCGAAATCCCAATCCGCGCCGGCAGCGCCGGCACCGGCCCGGCCGCAGGAGACTTCCGCGTTGTTGTCCTGCCACAGGCAATCCTTTGGCGCGACGCGTTCGTCCAGGAATGCCTTGTAGTAATCCACTTTCTCCAAAAGCGGCCTGGCGCCGCCGACGCTGGGTTTGAAGCGCAGCTTGATCATACTTTCCGCCAAGTCGACGTCGCCGTTGTTGGAGGTACCGTTGGAGGTGGCGACGTAAATCATGTCGTCTTCGGTGACCGGTGCGCCGCCGGCGTGCCAGATACCGGCGCCCCAGGAGTTGAACGCCGTCGCGCAAAATATTGCCGCCTCCTTGGAAAATCCCGGCTGCCCCAACAGGGCGCGAGTATCGTAGGCGACGACGAAACCGTGCGGGTTTTTGCGCCCGCCCAGCAGTTTCTCGTCGTTAGCGGCAAACGCCAGCACCAAGCCGTTATTGGCCGTCAATGCCAGACCGGCTCGCAATTTAGGATAGACGTATTGATTGGTCTGATTGTTTTCCCGGTAAACCGCGCCGGCGTCGTTGAACCAACAGCCGTTACCTTCCTGCGACCGGCCGAAAATTCGCACCGGGGCGGCCTTCTGGCTGCCGTCGGCCGGATTCAGCGCGTAAATCCAATAATCGCGGAAGCGGTTGTCGTTGTTTTTCTTCTGCCAGGAGGCGACATACAAGGTATTGCTGGCCGGGTCGACGATAGGCGTGGCCGATATGCCCCAGGTCGGCGTGTGCTTCCACATGTCCATGTCCTGGGAACTGATTTCCGGCCCCAGCTTGACGTTGTACAGCGTGGCATTGGTGCGGGCGTTGATACCGATGACTTCGTTCTTCATCGTCGTAACGATGACCAGGTCGTCGCCGTTGGCGGCATTTTCCAGCACCAAAGGTTGGGTTTCGACTTTGGCGTTGAAATCGTAAGTCCGCAACAAACCGAAGCGGTCCGCGTTGACGTTACCCTTGTTCAGTAAAAATTCTTGGTTGTTGGCGGCGGTGCGGAAATTGTTGCCGGCACGCTGCGTAATACTGACCGCTGCCGTCTGGGTGGCAAACATTCCGCTTAACACGGCTCCGGCGAGACTGAGCGCAAATCGTTTCATGGCGTACTCCGGCTGTGGCAAAAGTCAACTGAGCCTAGAATTTACCGAATACCGCTGTCAAGCACTTATTCAATAAGGTTTTTTTGGCATCAGTCTCGACGCTAAGGCTCTGCCGCCGAACCGCTCGCCAACAACGCCCGCATCACGCTGACCCGGCTACCGCGGTAGCTTTCTTCGGCAATCGGTTGCCAGCCCAGATTTTGGTAAAAGGCGGCCTGATCCGGGGTAAACAAATATAAATGCCGGTGACCGGCCGCCGCGGCCTGAGCCATGACATGCCGCACCAAGCGGCTGCCGATCCCTTGCCGGCGGAATTCGGGCGCGACAAACACGCTAGCCAGCCACGGCGACCATTGCGGCCGCTCGTCCATGTCGCTGGCCACGATTGCCGCCGAGCCTACCGGCTGCCCCCGATGTTCGTATACGAAAGTGGAAGGAACCAAACCGTCTTGCAAATAAGCCTGCATCCTGGCGATGCGCATGGCCAGGTTTTCGCCGGGATTCAGATAGGCCCATTCGGCTTGGTGCCACGCGGCGAGGGTCGGCAAATGGTGAGGTACCGCGGATAAATCGACGATGGGCATAGTGGGCGTCACAGTGGATGGATGCGCCGAATTATACGAAAACGGCCGGCGATTGAATCGGCCGCGTCGACAAACGCCTTGCCGGCGCCGGTTTGACAAGCACCGCCGGCGCGGCATGTTTAATTTGCACCGGGCCGGCGCGCTAAAGCATTGCAGCGCCGCCGAGATTCGGCGTAACATCGGCCGCAATGCCATCCCAGCGAGGCTAAACCAAATGCTGCAAAAACGACTGATCGCACTGTTGCTGTTGTTGATCTTGTTGCCGACGTTCGCCACCGGCTGGATGGCTTACCGCTTCGCCATCGACAATATGCGCGGCAATCGCCTCGACGCTATCGGCCGCGTAGCGGAAAGCCGGCGCGAACAATTGGCCATGGTGTTACGCCGCGCCGATAACCGCGCCGATGCCTTCATGGCCGAAGTGCTGGCGAAATGCCTGGCCGGCGCCGGGCTGGACCGGAATTGCGCCAGCGGCGCCGTCAACGATTTCCTGCACGGCGAAGGCGCTACCGGTGCCTGGTTATTCCTTAGCGATCGGGCCGAAACGCTGGCGGTCGGCAATCCGCCGCTGCCGATTGCCGATTTGGCCGAGTTCCGCCGCGGCCAAATCGCCGGCCTGATCCCGTCCCAGCCCGAACGCCCCGGCTATTTTTATGCTATCGCCCGCGAACCGGACCAACCCTGGCGCTTGGCGGTGTTTTACCCGATTGCGCCGATCCAGGCCTTATTCGGTTCTCACCCGGACTTAGGCCGCTCCGGCGAAAACCTGCTGGCCGACCAACACGGGAATTTCGTGCCGCCGGCCCGCGGCCATATCGAGCCCTCCCCCAGCCAACCGTTGCGCGCCTGCCTAGCCGGAGAAAATGTACAGGGTTCGGATAAGGATTACCGCGGCCGGCCGGTGATTTACGGCTACCGCCATGTCGCCGAAATCGGCGGCTGTATTTTGGCGCAGATTGAGCAGGATGAAGCGTTGGCGCCAATCCAAAGCCTGGAGCACAACATGCTGTTGGTGGTATCGGCTTTCGTGGTATTGACCGGCTTTGCCTCGCATCTGCTGGCCAAGCGCATCGTCGGGCCGATCGCGCGGCTGACCTGTACCGCGCGCCGGATTCGCGACGGCGACTTCAGTCTGCGGGCCGAGGTGGCCGGGCGCGACGAAATCGCCGAACTGGCCAGTTCCTTTAACCATATGACCGACGCACTGGCCGACGCCCAGCATAACCTGGAGGCGAAAATCGCCGAGCGCACCCGGGAACTGCGCACCAGCGAAGAGCGTTACATCCTGGCCGAGCGCGCAGTCAACGACGGCATCTGGGACTGGAACATCCTGACCCACGAATATTACCTGTCGCCGCGCTGGAATAAGATTCTCGGTTACGCCGCAGGCGAACTGCCGAACGTGGAGACGATTTTCTTCGAATTGATCCATCCCGACGACAAGGCCCGAGCCAGCGAGACCTTTGCCCGCCACTTGGAACATAACGAACGCTATACCACCGAATTGCGCCTGCGCCACCGCGACGGCAGTTACCGCTGGGTATTGGACCGGGGCGAGGCCTTGCGCGACGAAACCGGACGCCCGGTACGCATGGTCGGTTCGATCACCGATATCACCGAGCGCAAAGCGGCGGAAGCGGAATTGCTGGAATATCGCGAACATCTGGAACAACTGGTGGCGATGGCCACCACCGAAGTCAAAGCCATCGTCCAAACCGCGGTCAACGGCGTGGTATCCATCGACAGCAGCGGCACCATCCATATGTTCAATCCGGCTGCCGAAAAGCTGTTCGGCTGGCGCAGCGAAGAAATCGTCGGCAAGAACGTTTCGTTGTTGATGCCGGAACCCGACGCCTCGGCCCACGACAGTTACATTCGCCGCTTTCTGGAAGGCCGGCAATCCAAAATCCTCGGTACCGAGCGGGAAGTAGTCGCGCAACGCAAGGACGGTAGCCGTTTCCCGGCCAGTTTGGCGGTCGGCCACGGCATCATTTCCGAAGGCCGCCACATTTTCGTCGGCTTTATTTCCGACATCACGCTGCAAAAACAGGCGGAACAGGAACTGCGCCAGGCCAAGGAAGCTGCCGAGGCCGCCGCCAAAGCCAAGGCCAATTTCCTGGCCAATATGAGCCACGAAATCCGCACGCCGATGAACACGGTGATCGGCTTCGCCGAGGTCGCGCTGCAGGACGCCAACTTGTCCAACGCCACCCGCAACCACATCAAAACCATCCTCAGCTCCGGCCGGCATTTGCTGAGCGTGATCAACGACATCCTCGATTTCTCCAAGATCGAGGCCGGCAAAATCGAGTTGGAAGCGGTCTGCTTCAACTTGCCGGTCGCGATTCAGGAAGCGCTGCAAATCATGAGTTTACGCGCTGCCGAAAAAGGATTGCGCATCGATCTGGCATTGGAAGCCGGCCTGCCCCGCCATTTTGTCGGCGACCCGAACCGGCTGCGGCAAGTGATCTTGAACCTGGTCGGCAATTCGGTCAAATTCACCGACGCCGGTTACATCGCGGTCAGCATCGGCCGGGCCGAACAGCCGGAAATGCTGCATTTCGCCATCGCCGACACCGGCATCGGCATGACCCCGGAACAAACCGAACGCATTTTCGAATCGTTTTCCCAAGCCGACGCCACCACCAGCCGCCGCTTCGGCGGCACCGGCCTCGGCACCACAATCAGCAAGCAAATCGTGGAAATGATGGGCGGGCGGATTTGGGTGGAAAGCCAGCTCGGCGTCGGCTCGGTATTCCATTTCACGGTGCGGTTACCGGAAGCGGTGGCCACCGACAATTGCCTGTACGAATCGGCCACGCCACGCAAACTGGCCTTTTACTCGCCGCGCCGGTTCAAGATTCTGTTGGCCGAGGATGTCGAAGCCAACGCCACACTGGCCAGCCTGCGCCTGGAACAGCAAGGCCACCGGGTACGCTGGGTCAAAAACGGCGCCGAAGCGGTCGCAGCCTTTCAAGAGTCCGACTTCGATTTAATTCTGATGGACCTGCAAATGCCGGTGATGGACGGCATCCAGGCCACCCGCCGCATCCGGGAACTGGAACAAGGCCGCGACCGGCGCATTCCGATATTGGCCCTGACCGCCAGCGTCCTCAACCACGAGCGCCAGGAATCGTTGGCGGCTGGCATCGATGCGATCGTCGGCAAACCGATCGACATCGACGAATTGCTGGCGCAGATGGAAAACCTGACGCCGGCCGGTTTCGGCATCGCCAACAACGGCGCAGCGCCGGTCGCCGCCAACGAAGTCAGCGTCGATTTCGCGCCGCTGGCCGAGGTTGCCGATTACCGCAAAGGCCTGAGCAATTGGCTGGACCCATTGATTTACGCCGACGCGCTACTCAATTTCGCCGCCCAACACGGCGCCGACGCCGACAAAATCCAGCGTAATCTGGCGAGCGGCGACAGCGAAGCCGCCAAGCGCGGCGCACACGCGCTGAAAGGCGTGGCCGGCAATCTGGCCTTGACCGACATCGCCGCGTTGGCCGCCGCCATCGACGCCGATCTGAAGAACGGCAGCCCCGAACTGGCCGCAACCCAACTCGACCGCCTGCGCGGCGCACTCGACCAAGCCGCGGCCGCGATCCGCCGGCTGGAATTGCCGGAGAAACCGCCGGTAGCCAGCGTGGAAGCCTTCGACGGCGAGCGCATCGCCGAACTGCTGCAACAACTGCTTCGCAATCTGGACACGCTGAATCCGGAAAAAGTCGAACCGGTATTGCAAGAGTTGGCGCCTTATCTGGCCGGCACCGAATTGAAAGCCATCCGCTACGAACTGGACAGTTTCGATTTCGACGGCGCCAAGGCCGAAGCCAGGCGGCTACAAGCCAAACTTGCCGATGCCGCGGGAGGAGAACAACCATGAAAGACAGTTACAAACTGCTGCTGGTCGACGACGAACCGAACAATCTGAAGGTGTTGCAGCAAATCCTGAAAGACCGCTACGAACTGATTTTTGCGATCAACGGCGAAAAAGCCCTGGCCGCCGCCCACGACCACGGCCCGGACCTGATTTTGCTGGACATCATGATGCCGGATATGGACGGTTACCAAGTCTGCACTCGCCTGAAAGCCGATGCCGCGACGGCGAAGATTCCGGTTATTTTTGTCACGGCGATGGGCGAAACCGAGAACGAGGCCTACGGCTTCGACGTCGGCGCCGTCGATTACATTCAAAAGCCGGTGTCCGGCCCTATCGTGCTACGCCGGGTGCAAACCCACTTGTCGCTGGTCCGGGTCGAAGAATTGGACGATCTGGCTCGGGCCGCAATCGAAATGCTCGGGGCCGCCGGCCATTACAACGATCCCTACACCGGCGACCACATTTGGCGCATGGCGGCGTATTCGGCGGCACTGGCCGGCGCCGCCGGCTGGAGTCCGGCGCAAGTTGAGATGATAAAGTTAGCGGCGCCGACCCACGACACCGGCAAGATCGGCATTCCCCATGCAATTTTAAAAGCGGCAACCGGTTTGGCCGGCCGCGATTGGGACATCATGAAATCGCATTCGCAAATCGGCTACGACATTCTGAGCAAGACCGACAATCCGGTATTCAAAATGGCCGCCGAAATTGCCCTCTACCACCACGAACGTTGGGACGGCGGCGGCTACCCGGCCGGCTTGGCCGGCACGGCCATTCCCGAATCGGCCCGCATCGTCGCGATTGCCGACGTATTCGACGCATTGAGCAGCAAGCGGCCTTACAAAGAATCGTGGCCGTTACAGACGGTGTTGGACACGATGCGCAGCGGTGCCGGCAGCCATTTCGATCCGCGCTTGCTGGAATTGTTCATGGACATCATGCCGGAAATATTGGAGTTGAAGGCCCAGTTCGCAGCTTGAACCGCCAGCGCATCAGAGCAGCAACGGCGCGTTAGCGATTTCGTTGGGGTTGGCCTTAATCCCGGCCGGGAAATGTTGTTGCAATTGCTCGGTAATCGCTGCGATACCGCCGAGTACGCCGGGCTCGAAATCGCCGCGGCGGAACTGGTTTTCCATATCGCGGCAAATCCGTTGCCAGCCCGCCTCCCCGACTTTGCCGTGGATGCCGCGGTCGGCGACGATTTCCACCCGGCGGTCGGCCAGCAACAGGTAGATCAACACACCGCTGTTGTGCTCGGTATCCCATATCCGATTCAGCGCGAAGATTTCCAGGGCTCTATCGCGCGCCGTCGTCGCGCGCAGCAAATCGCCGATATCGAGTGCGCCCTCGACGGCAAAACGCACTTCGCCCAGATGCGACTGCTCGCTGGCCGCGATTGCCGCTTCGATGGCGCCCAGGCTACGCTGCGGAAACGCCCGCTTCACACTCCAAGGGCCGCTGAAAACGTGTTTTAAAAACCGAAGCATAGCCATAGCGTCTACCACCGCCCGGAGGCACCGCCGCCGCCGAACCCGCCGCCGCCACCGGAAAAACCGCCGCCTCCGCCGCCGAATCCGTCGAAGCCGCCGCCGCGATAACCGCCGCGGCGGCCACGGTTGTCGCTTAATGAAATTACAAACGCCATGAATGCCAGCAATAACGCCAGCAGCACGCCGCCACCAAGCAGCCAGACCGCGGCGCCGACCGCGCCGCCGGTGGCCAGGCCGCCGAGAACTTTACCGAATATGGCCCGTAGCAGGCCGCCGACGAAGATCGCTGCGATGAACAGATGCGGCAAATACTGGCTGAGACGCTCGCCGGCCGGCCCTGACTGCACCGCCGGCAACGGCTCGCCTTGAATCAAACCGATCAGGCTGTCCACCCCGGCGTTAACGCCGCCGGCAAAGTCGCCTTGGCGAAATTTTGGGATCATGATGTCTTCGATGATGCGTTTGGCCAACGCATCCGGCACCACGCCTTCCAAACCGTAACCGACCTCGATGCGCGTGGTGCGGTCGTCTTTTGCCACTAACAACAGAATGCCGTCGTCGACGCCCTTGCGGCCCAATCGCCATTGCTCGACCACCCGGATCGAATACTGGGCGATGTCTTCCGGCTGAGTACTGGCCACGATCAATACCGCGATCTGGCTGCCCTTTTCCGCTTCGAATCCGGCCAACTTCTGCTCCAACGCCGTTTGCTGTGCCGGAGTCAGGGCTGCCACCGTATCGGTGACGCGCCGGCTCAAATCCGGAATCGGCGCCTGCTGTGCCGCCGCTGGACCGATCAGGGCAAGAAAGACCAGCATCCAGGCCAGGCACGGTCGCCGCAGAACAAGGCAGTCGCGCATGGTTATTTGCCGAAATCGACGGCCGGTGCGCTGGAAATCGCTTTCTCGTTTTCGACGCTAAACGACGGTTTGGTTTTGTAGCCGAACAGCATCGCCGTCAGATTGCTCGGAAACGAGCGCACCGTGACGTTGTATTCTTTGATTGCGGCGATGTAACGGTTACGGGCCACGGTGATCCGGTTTTCGGTACCTTCCAGTTGCGCCTGCAAATCGCGGAAATTGGCGTCGGCTTTCAAATTCGGATAGTTTTCCGAAACCACCAGCAACCTGGACAGCGCCGAACTCAATTCGCCCTGCGCCGCCTGAAATTTGGCAAACGCCTGTTCGTCGTTAACCAATTCCGGGCTGGCCTGAATCGCGCCGACTTTGGCGCGGGACGCCGTCACCGCCTCCAGTACCTCTTTTTCGTGGCCGGCATAGCCTTTGACCGTATTGACCAGATTAGGCACCAGATCGGCCCGGCGCTGGTATTGGTTCAATACCTCCGCCCAACTGGCATTGATCTGCTCGTCCTGGCTCTGAAAGGTGTTGTAACCGCAACCCGACAATTGCAGCGACAACAACAGAAAAAAAACCGATAACCATTTTTGCATTGTTTACTCCTGATAGAACGGCAAAGCCACGCCAGCATAACACGCCGCTGCCGTGGGCTGCGGCCGGATCATGTTAAACGGGTCGGGCTTATTTGGATTGCTTAAAATCAAGGAAAAGGCGTGATGCCGGCCAGACGGCTAACAGGTTGCGAGATAGAAAATCGCCTCGCCGCCCCGAGGTAGCTTCGCTTCGAAGCCGGCAACAGCGGCCGACTATGCGCCGATACTATTTAATTGTGATGGGTTCTATCCGGCACAATCAAGCCATCTTCCATATACAACACATGATCCATCCGCGCCGCCAGATCGGGGTCGTGGGTGACCACCAGGAAACTGACCTGCAATTCCCGATTCAATTCCAACATCAGTTGGTAAATCTGCTCGGCGGTTTTGCTGTCCAGATTGCCGGTCGGTTCGTCGGCCAGAACGCATTTGGGTTTGTTGATCAAAGCCCGCGCCACCGCGGCGCGCTGGCGTTCGCCGCCGGACAGCTCGCCGGGCTTGTGTTGCATTCTATGGCCCAAGCCGACCCGTTTTAATAATTCGGCGGCTTGTTGTTGCGCCGATTTAATCGGCTGATTACCGATCAATAACGGCATCGCCACGTTTTCCAGGATCGTGAATTCGCCTAGCAGATGGTGAAATTGGTAGATGAAACCGAGCGAGCGGTTGCGCAATTGGCTCAATTTGGCGGCACCGATTTGGTTCAAATCCGCGCCGTCCAAAATCACCGTGCCGGAACTGGACTTGTCCAAACCGCCCAACAGGTGCAGCAAGGTACTCTTGCCGGAACCGGAGGCGCCCATGATGGCGACGCGCTGGCCGGCGTGTATGGTTAAATCGACGCCTTTCAACACTTCGACGTTCAGATCGCCCTGCTCGTAACGCTTGGTAAGCTGCCGGCATTGCAACACGACGTTATTATTCATAGCGCAACACCTCGGCCGGATTGACCCGTGCCGCCTGCCAGGCCGGATACAAGGTTGCCAACAATGACAACAGGAAGGCGACGCCGGCAATCCAGTACACGTCGTTCCAGATCAATTTGGAGGGGACCTCGCTAATGTAGTACACGTCGGCCGACATGAATTGCACGCCGAAGGTTTTTTCGATGGCCGGGACGATGGTTTCTACATTCAGAGCCAATAACACGCCGCCGACCGTGCCGAACAAGGTGCCGATGCTGCCGATGATGCAACCCAAGACAATGAAAATGCCCATCACCGAAGCGTTAGATAGTCCCTGGGTTTTCAGAATGGCAATATCGCCGCGTTTGTCGGTGACCACCATGACCAGCGTCGAGACGATGTTGAATGCCGCCACTGCAACGATCAACAACAAAATGATGAACATCGCCCGCTTCTCGGTTTGTACCGCTCGGAAGAAATTGCTGTGGGCCTTGGTCCAATCGCTGACGCGGTACTCGTCGCCCAAGGCGTCGGCCAGGCTTTGCGTAATCATCGGTGCGTTGAACAAATCGTCCAATTTGAGCCGCAGGCCGGATGCCGCTTGCTCCAAACGGAACAGTTTGCCGGCGTCGTCCAGGTGCATCAGTGCCATGTTGCGGTCGTATTCGTACATGCCGACTTTGAATACGCCGACTACGGTAAAACGCTTCATGCGCGGCAGAATACCGGCCGGCGTGGAGTTGATTTGCGGCGTAATGATAGTGACCTTGTCGCCGATCATTACGCCCAGATAACTGGCCAGCTCGGCGCCCAGCACGATGCCGAACTCGCCCGGCAGCAGATCGTTAAGGTTGCCGAACATCATTTTGTCGGCAACTTCAGAGACTTTCGCTTCCTGCTCCGGCAGGATGCCTTGCAACAAGGTACCGCTGACTTGGCGGTCGGCGTTGATCATGACCTGGCCGTGGATGAAGGGCGCCGCACCCAGCACGTGCGGCATTTCGCGAGTGCGTTGTTCCAAGGCCCGCCAATCGTCCAACTGGCCGTAGCGGCCCGTCACGGTACTGTGCGCCGTCATGCCCAGAATCCGCTCGCGCAATTCGGCTTCGAAACCGTTCATGACCGACAGCACGGTGATCAAGGCGGTAACGCCCAAGGCAATCCCCAGCACCGAAGTTAGCGTGATAAAAGAAATGAATTGGGTGCGCTTTTTGGCACGGGTATAGCGTAACCCGATATACAGGATGAGAGGTTTGAACATGCTGAAAGAGTTAGGGGCTTTTGCAGGCGGCGCAGTAGCCGTATAGATATAAGCTGTGGTCGGTCAAGGTATAACCCAGCCGGTTGGCGATCTCCGATTGGCGCTTTTCGATTACTTCGTCGGTGAATTCGTCGACCCTGCCGCACTTCATGCACACGACATGGTCGTGATGGCCGCCGCTGTTCAGTTCGAAAATCGAGTTACCGCCCTCGAAGTGGTGGCGATTGACCAGACCGGCGGCTTCGAATTGGGTCAACACCCGGTAAACGGTCGCCAGACCGATTTCTTCGCCTTCGGCCAACAGAATCTTATAGACTTTCTCTGCGGACAGATGCCTGTCGTCCTGTTGTTTTTCCAGAATCTCCAAGATTTTGACCCTGGGCAGAGTGACTTTTAAGCCAGCGTTACGCAAATCCTGAGTTTCCATCGCCTGTCCTCGTAAATCCAACCATCCCGGCATTGTATCGTTTTTTGCACCGAGCCGCAGGCCGAATTGTGGGATAATGCACGCCCGTTTGTCGCAGGACCTCCAACAATCGTCATGAAAAAATCGTCTCTTCTGCTCGCGGCTGCCACCGGATTGGGCTTATGCGCCTGCAGCACCGTGCTGAATAATCTGCCGGGCGTTTATACGCTGGACATCGAACAAGGCAACATCATCGACCAAAGCATGGTGAACCAGCTCAGGCCGAACATGACCAAACGCCAGGTGCTGTACATCATGGGATCGCCGATGCTGACCGACGCCTTTCATGAGAAACGCTGGGATTACCTGTATTCGGAACAGCCCGGCGGCGACAACCGCATGCAAAAACGCATCTCTTTGTTCTTCGAAGGCGACAACCTGATTGGCGTGCAAGGCGACTTCCGGCCCAGTTCGCTACCGGTGGCCAAGGAATCCACCGAAACCAGCGTCGACGTGCCTAAACGCGATCTGGACCGTTCGATGTGGGAAAAAATTACCGGCCTGTTCGGTGACGAACCCGATCCAATGGCGCGGAGAACGGTAAAAGACGCCAAAGATGCCAGCCCGTCGGCGGAGAAAGGCAAAGAATTAGTCGAAGACGGCGGCGAACCGCAGTAAACCGCGATATATAGCGGCGGTTTTACAATAACAACGCGTCGGCAATCGCGACGAAATTGTCGGCAGCATCGATCAGTGCTGCAGCCGTCAAACTGCGCACACCGTAGACATCGCACGGCAGACCGTAGTCTCGTTTCAATTTGTGCAGAAGAATGGCGAAATCGCCGTCGCCCGATAACAGCACCACCCTATCCACCTGCCCGGCAAAATCCAACACGTCTATCGTGATGCCGACATCCCAATCGCCCTTGGTGCTGCCGTCGCGGCGCTGGATATACGGCTTCAGCTTTACCGTGAAGCCAATCGTTTTCAGGATATTTTGAAAACCTTGCTGCTTGCTGTCGCCGCGGTCTATCGCATAGGCAAAGGCCGCCACTACTTGCCTATTGGTAGTGGCATGGCGCCAAAAAGCCGTGTAGTCGAAGTGTTTTTGGTAGCGCTCCCGCGTCGTGTAGTACACATTCTGCACGTCGGCAAAAATCGCCACCCGCTCCATCGGCTTATTTCAAAAACGAGCAGCAATAGTCGCTGGCCGTTTTAACTTTCATGGTGAATGTGGCATTGCCAGGAACATTGAACGATTCGCCGCCGGCGACCGATTGCCAAACATCGCTGCCGGGCAATTGCACGTCCAACTCGCCGGACAAAATCTCCATCAACTCCGGGTCGGCGGTATTGAAGGTGTATTCGCCGGGCTGCATGAAGCCCAAAGTTTTGGTAGAACCATCGGCAAAGCGAATGGTGCGGCTGTTGACTTTGCCGTCGAAGTAAACGTTGGCTTGTTTGACGATGGTGACGTTGTTGAACTCTGACATGTTCCTGCAGGGGCTGGTTAAAAAGGAGCGCAATCATAGCAGATCGTCCCGTTTGCGCAGAATAAAAAGCCGGGGAGCGCCGGGCTTGTCGAACTGGCTCAACAGCAGTTCGGTTTTGAACTGACCCGGATCGATACTGCACAACCATTCCGCTAACCGCTCGGTTTCTTCGTCGCCGCCGGCGTGGCCCGGATAAGCCAGTACCGTGATGACTCCGGATTCGGCCAGCACTTGACAGGCTGCCGCCAATGCTCTGAGGGTGGAATCTGCGCGAGTCATTACGGTTTTGTCGGCACCGGGCAGATAGCCCAGATTGAACATGACTGCGGCAACCTTACCCTGGACCTGTTCGGGCAAGACCTCGAGCATATCGGCGTGGCTGGCCAAACGTAACGTTACCCGCCGCTGCAGGTCGTTGGCCAACAGTTTTTGGTAGCTACTGACCAAGGCCCGGTGCTGCACGTCGAAACCGTAAACATGACCGGCCGGACCGACAGATTCGGCCAAAAACACCGTATCGTAACCGTTGCCCAGCGTCGCATCGACGGCAATGTCGCCTGGCCGCAGACAGGATTTAACGGCAAGCTGAGCCGCGTTAACCAGAGAAATGCGAGGCATAGTATCGCCTTATATCGCACGCTGGCGGCAACGGCATACGCTGTTGTAGGTAATCGGCAAAACGCGCCGCATACCAGGGAATCAGCAGACTGCCTTTGGCACCGAAACCGTTGAATATATAGAGGCCGGAATACCGAGGATGCCGGCCTATCAGCGGCTCCTTGTCCAGCGTCGCCGGCCGGATGCCTGCCTGGTGCCGGATCACCCGAATTCCGCCCAGATCAGGCACGATTGCATGCAAATCCGCCAGCAAAGACTTTTCGGAGGCGGGTTCGGGATCAAGATTTAAAGTTAGCGGATCGAAGGTTGCTCCGGTTTTGAATGTATCGACAGTTAGCGGCAGCAACCAATGCCCGTAATTCAAGATCTGGCTAGGCAAAGGCGTTTGGCTGGTGCAAGTCAAAATCACGCCCTTCGCAGGTTGAAACGGCAAGCGGCCGAACCAGGGATTGCCCTGCGCCAAGTAGCCTTCGCAGAATACGATCTGTTTGGGCTTGATGTCGTGCCAGCGCAAATCCGGCTCCAGGCACATAGCGGCGTAATCGAATTCGGCCTGCCGGTAAGCGCCGCTTGCGAGCAGCCAGGCTCGCAAGGCATCGAGCAAGGCTTCAGTTTTCAGATAGCCGGTCTGCAACTGGCGCAGAATGCCAAACGGCGCCACTACCCCATGGCCGCCGATATCGGTGGTTTGCAAATATTCGGCGTATTCGGCTTGCTGCAGACGGCGTTCGGCTTGTTGTTTCTGTGCCGGGCCGGACAGAATTTTCCACATCGGACGTTCGACGAAGAACTGGTCGCCGAAAAAGCGCGCCAATCGGCCATAGCAGTGCCGGGCTGCCGGCAACAAGCCGGCGATGTTAGGCTGTAACACCAGCCGCCGGCCGCTGACCGGATTGACCAGACCCGCCGCAACCCGCGACGCATTACAAAGCTCATTGTCGACCACACACACGGCCAAGCCTCTGCCAGCCAATTCCCAGGCCAAAAGACTGCCGGCGAGTCCCTGGCCGACGATCAAAACATCGATTTCCATCGACTACTTGGCTTGCAATGCTTCCCCGTCGAATTGGATGCCGGCCCAACCGTCGCGCATGAAATTACGGATGTTTTGGTGATCAGTACCATCCGGATTGCCCAGTACATCTTGCCGGTAATAATCGCCAAACAAGGCTAAGGCTTGTTCCGCCGACAAGTTGTGTATCTTGGCAAATGCGAAAATTCGGCACGAACCCTCGTTCTGCCCGGCCTCATTCACCAGACACGGCTCCAAACCGTTACTGAACCGGGTTGGCCGATAATGGTAATTTTTCGCAATTACGTCCATGGCCTCTTTAAAATCAATAGCTTGTTTATTTTTTAACTTATCGAGAAAATCAGTCAACGATATTGGTATATTCATAAAATTCCCATATTATTCGCCTTGTTACAGCCATAACCGCACAAAACGACTCAATTAGAGGTTATAATTCCGACCGAGGCCTTGTTGCTCGGCACCACCCTTAGCAACAGTCAGGATTGTCTTATTATTGTTATATTCCGTGCCTACCATCTGGCCGGTCTGAACGACCGATCAGTCCAAACGGATTCCAACCTCAATAACATCATAAAGGGATACATTTTGAAACAGATAATTACACTTTTATCTTTCTGCCTGTTTTTCCCGGTCGCTACGCTAGCCGAGCCCGATCCAACATCCCAGTCCCCACAAGCGGAACCCAGCCCATCGCCCACCTCCCCGGCACCGGGCGTAACCATCGAACAAACCAATTACGCCTCGTACCAGTTGTCGCCGGGCGATGCACTGGAAATCACGGTCTGGAAGGAAGAAGGCCTGCAACAGTTGCAGATTTTGATCTCGCCGGACGGTACCATCATCTTTCCGTTGATCGGCACAGTCGGTGCGGCGGGTAAAACCATCACCGAGCTCAAAGATAATCTGACGACCCGATTGTCGGACTACATCGCCGATCCGTCAGTCAGCGTTAAGTTACTCAACAACCAAGGCAATTCGGTATTCGTGATCGGCAAGGTCAACAAACCCGGCCAAGTATTTTCCGGTCGGCGGCTCGATGTATTGCAAGCGCTGAGCTTAGCCGGCGGCCTGACGGTATTCGCCAAGGAAGGGTCGATCAGCATCATTCGCCGCTCCGGCGACCAAGTCAAAGTCTTTCCGTTCGATTACGACGACGTGATTAACGGGGAAGATTTAGAACAGAATATTCTGCTGGAACCAGGGGATACGGTAACCGTACCCTAAATGGAACTAGATAGGTATTACTATCTATGAAGATTAAAACGGATTTTTTGTTACCGGCCTTGGTTTTGTGCTCTGGTAACAGCTACGCGCTGGACCTTTTATTCGAACCCGATTTCAGTTTTAAAGAACGCTACGACGATAACTTGCGTTTGCAACCAGATCCAATTAGAGATAACTGGGTAAGCACTCTATCTCCCGCCCTTACATCTGGTTACATCTCCGAAAACAACGACCTGACAACTAAATTCAGATGGAATGAGTTGATTTATCACGGAGAGTCCTCACTCAATTTTTCCGAGAAGCTAGCTAACTTAAACCATCAGTTTAGACACGAACTTTTTAAAACGGATTTCGGGGCGAGTTATTTAGAACAATCTTCTTTAAGCACGCAGTTAGACGAAACAGGATCCGGCAATCTCAGAACTCAAGTTCCTCGAATTTCAAAGTCTTTGTCCCCTAGTTTTACTTATTTCCTGACCGAGAAGAATTCGTTACAGTTAAGTTATAACTTAACTGACGTAAAATTTGATAGACCAGAAAATATAGCAAGCAGCAACGCATTCTCCGATTACAAAAACCAGCAATTTAGCGCAATTGCTACTCATGCTTACAGCCAACGACTATCATTTAATTTGATTGGCAGTTATTCAAAGTTTGACTCCATTAGCGATATAAGTGGATTTGGTACCGTAAGAAAAGTCGCAGGTTTTGACGTTATTCCATTTCTATCAAAAGGAACAACAACTTACAACCAAAATTCGGCTACATTAAATTATCAGGCTGGGTTACAGTATGCATTCAGCGAACAACTACAATTATCATTCTCCGCGGGCATTCGTAATACCGATACAGAAACAGTTGGTCATACAATTTTTAACAATCCACTTTTTCAATCAACCGAATTCAGTCAAAACAGTAGAACCAGTGGACACGTATTCTCTGCTAACCTAACCCAAAAGAGTGAATGGGGCAGCATAAATTTAAACGCAGGACAGCAATTAAACCCGGCAAGCTCCGGAACTCAGCAAACATCGACAACATTTTCGGCAGCAGCCAATTACAATTTGAGCGAACGCTGGTCGACCGGTATAAACGCCAATTATTTAATCGCCGAAACAGTATCGACTTTCGGAGATATTAGCTCAAGTAACAATCGCACTTATGCCGCAATATCGCCTAATATCCGCTGGCAATGGACTCCAGAGATTAATCTGGATTTCTCTTATTCTTATCGCCAACAATACTTTGAATCCAACAACCAAACCGCAATCGGCAATAGCGTGCAATTTCAGTTCTCATACCAACCTCAAATCAATCGTCAGGTGAAATAGCGTGGAAAATCATACCCTCGACATCAAGGATTATCTGAAGATCATTAAGCGGCGCAGAAAATTTTTATATATCCCTTTTTTGCTGATTGCTCTTATCAGTCTTTTATTGGCTGTGTTATTACCGTCAATTTTCCGCTCCACCTCCACCATTTTGATTGAAGCTCAGGAAATTCCCTCGGAATTAGTTCGCTCCACGGTCACCACATTCGCCGACCAACGAATTCAGGTCATCAGCCAGCGAATCATGACCCGACCAAATCTGACTGAAATCATCAAAAAGTACGATCTCTACGCCGATGACCGTAAGAAGAAAACAGAGGAGGTAATTCTGGAAAAAATGCGTAAGAGCATCAAGGTTGAAACCATCAGCGCTGATGTCGCTGATCATCGCAGCGGCGCAGCGGCCCAAGCGACGATTGCGTTCACCTTAACATTCGACGACAAATCACCGGCATTGGCTCAGAAAGTTGCAAACGAATTAACCTCGTTGTTTTTGAAAGAAAACATCAAATCCAGAACCGAATCAGCGGAAAATGCAGCATTATTTTTGAGCGAAGAATCCAAGCGCCTTAAAGCCAAAATTCAGGAAATTCAGAACAGCCTCGCGACGTTCAAGGAACGCAACCTGAACCAACTACCGCAAATCAGCGCTCTTAACCAGCAGGAGTTGACATCACTTAGCAATCAGCTGCTGTCACTGGATAGCCAGGAACGTTCTTTAAATGATAGGCGTTTTTATTTGGAAGGCGAATTAGCTCAGATCGACCCCAACGCAATGGCAAGTAATGCCGCAGGCAATCGGGTTTTCGATATGAAAGACCGCCTAAAAGAACTGCAATCGCAGTATCCATCGGTACTATCCAGCCATTCGCCGAATCATCCTGACGTAATTAAGATAAAGCGAGAAATCGAGTCTTTACAAAAAGAAATTGGTTCAAACTCCGATATTAACGCTATGAACGCGGAATTGACCGACAAAAAAGCCGAACTAGCATTGCTATTAAAACAATATTCGGAAAAACATCCAGACATACAAAAATTGCAAAAACAAATTTCGGCTCTTCAGCAGAGTTTGGTCGATGCCAAGCAGAGCGAATATACCAACACAACTTTGCAACCTGACAACCCTGCTTTTATTACGCTAAAATCCCAACTCGATTCCGTTAAAACCGAAATCGAATCTCTGAATTACACTCGCGGCCAAATTAAAGCGAAAATGGAAGAATTGCGTAACAGCTTGCGCCAAGCACCGTTGGTCGAAAAGGAATACACCGACTTGTTGCAGGAATTAGATAATACGAATATTCGATATCGCGAAGTTAGCGCTCGAGAAATGGAAGCGCAAATATCCCAGCAATTAGAAATGGAAAGAAAGGGAGAACGCTTTACTCTGATCGATCCTCCTCAAGAGCCTTTGGAACCGGTTAGTCCGAACCGAATCGCAATACTTATTTTGGGCTTGCTGGTCGCTGTCTGCACCGGCTTTGGAGCAGTGGCACTGGCCGAAATCTTTGACCCCACCATAAACGGCCCGAAGGCTGTTACGGCTATCCTAGGAATGGAACCGCTAGCAGCGATCCCTTATTTGGAAAGCGAAACGGAAAATAAAGCCCAAAGTAACAGGCGAAAACTATTACTCATAGGCTGCGTAGCCGCTGGATTGTTGGCCGCTATTTTGTTTCATATGATCATCATGCCGTTGGACGTATTCTGGTACAAACTATTGCGCGTGATAGGCAACCAATAAGGCCAAGGACTTTAGCTATGAACTCAATTCAAAATACTGCGGCAACCGCTACTGAAAACGTCCGTTTCGACGACAAAGTCAACATCGCCTATACCCAAACCCGGATCCATAAACCGGAACAGAGCCTACTTAAGCAAAACCGAATTCTTTGCTCCGATTCGCCAAGCAAATGGCTGGAATCTTACCGGATGTTGCGAACCCGCTGCATGCAACAAATGGATGCGATGGAATGGAAAACCGTTGCCATCACCAGCACCAGCGGCGGCTCGGGCAATAGCTTGACCGCAGTCAACCTGGCGATCAGCGTGGCGATGGAATTGGACAGAACCGCATTATTGGTCGATGCCAATCTGCGCAATCCGAGTATAGACCGCTTATTCGGCATCAAAACCGACGCCGGCCTCAGCGATTATTTGTTGAACGATAAGGAAATCAGCTCGATGCTAGTCAATCCCGGCGTAGAGCGGCTAGTGGTACTTCCCGCAGGCAACCCCCTGTTCAATGCCACTGAAATGCTACGCTCGCCGAAGATGGTCAGACTGGTCAACGAATTGAAGAGCCGTTATCCGTCGCGGATTATCATTTTCGATATGCCGCCGATCCTGTCGCACGACGACACGCTGGGCTTCTCGCCGTATGTGGATTGCGTGCTGCTGGTAGTGGAAGAAGGCCACACCAAAACCGACGAACTGAAGAACGCCGCATCGTTGTTGAAAGATACTAACGTTTTGGGAGCGGTATTCAACAAGGCCACCGACAATAAAATCGGCTTTAACGAAGCGGTCTAAAAGCCGTTTGACAGCCCCGTAACCCAGCAGCCACTTTACACTTAGAAAGCCGGACTACCTAAAACAGGTAGTCCGGCTTTTTTATTGGCCCATCACGCGACTTGCTTGGCTTTGTCTTGATAGCTATCAATTTTATCGAAGTTCAGATAGCGGTAGGTATCCGCGCTGGTTTGTTCGATACTAGCCGCGTATTGCATGTACTCGGCAAGCGTCGGAATCTTACCCAATAACGAGCATACCGCCGCCAATTCCGCCGAGGACAGATAGACGTTGGCGCCATTGCCCAAGCGGTTGGGGAAGTTGCGGGTCGAAGTCGATACCACCGTCGAGCCTTCCGCCACCCTCGCCTGATTACCCATGCATAGCGAGCAGCCCGGCATTTCGGTGCGGGCGCCGACCTTGCCGAAGGTGCCATAGTAGCCTTCCTCGACCAATTGATTTTGGTCCATCTTGGTCGGCGGCGCCACCCATAAACGGGTCGGCAGGTCTTTAGCTTTTTCCAGCAATTTGCCGGCAGCGCGGAAGTGGCCGATGTTGGTCATGCAGGAACCGATGAAGACTTCGTCGATCTTGGTGCCGGCGACTTCGGATAACGGCTTGATGTCGTCCGGGTCGTTCGGGCAAGCTAAAAGCGGCTCGGTGATTTCGTTCAAATCGATTTCGATAATCTCCGCATATTCGGCGTCCTTGTCCGCTTCCATCAATACCGGATTAGCCAGCCAATCCTGCATAGCCTTGATCCGGCGTTGAATGGTTCGGGCATCGCCATAGCCTTCGGCAATCATCCATTTCAGCAAGGTGATGTTGGAGTTCAGATACTCGCGGATCGGCGCTTCGTTTAACTTGATCGTGCAACCGCCGGCGGAACGTTCGGCCGAGGCGTCCGATAACTCGAACGCTTGCTCGACTTTTAAATCCGGCAAACCTTCAATCTCCAGAATCCGCCCGGAAAACACGTTCTTCTTGCCCTGCTTGGCGACGGTCAACGAGCCGCTTTTCAGAGCCGCATAAGGAATCGCGTTGACCAAATCGCGCAAGGTAATACCCGACTGCATTTGGCCTTTGAAGCGCACCAGCACCGATTCCGGCATGTCCAGCGGCATCACGCCGGTCGCCGCGGCAAAGGCCACTAGGCCGGAACCGGCCGGGAAGGAAATGCCGATCGGAAAACGGGTGTGCGAATCGCCGCCGGTGCCGACAGTATCCGGCAACAGCATCCGGTTCAGCCAGGAGTGAATCACGCCGTCGCCAGGCCGCAGCGACACGCCGCCACGAGTCATGATGAAATCCGGCAGGGTATGCTGCATCTGCACGTCGACCGGCTTGGGATAAGCGGCGGTATGGCAGAACGATTGCATCACCAAATCCGCAGAGAAGCCTAAGCAAGCCAGGTCTTTCAGCTCGTCGCGGGTCATAGGTCCGGTGGTGTCTTGCGAGCCGACCGTAGTCATTTTCGGTTCGCAATAGCTGCCCGGACGCACGCCGGCCACGCCGCAAGCCTTGCCGACGATTTTCTGCGCCAGCGTATAGCCCTTTCCAGTATCGGCGGCTTCGCCCAAGCGGCGGAATACGCTCGACGCCGGCAAGCCCAGGGCTTGACGAGCCTTGTCAGTCAAGCCGCGACCAATGATCAGCGGAATCCGGCCGCCGGCGCGGACTTCGTCCAGAATCACGTCGGTTTTCAGTTTGAATTCGCAGACCACCTCATCGCTGCCGTGACGCTTGACCACGCCTTGATACGGATAAATGTCGATCACGTCGCCCATCGCCATATTAGTCACATCGCACTCAATCGGCAGCGCGCCGGAGTCTTCCATGGTATTGAAGAAAATCGGCGCGATCTTGCCGCCGATACAGACCCCGCCGGCGCGTTTGTTGGGGATGTACGGAATGTCGTCGCCCATGAACCACAGCACCGAGTTGGTCGCGGATTTGCGTGAGGAGCCGGTGCCGACCACGTCGCCGACATAGGCGACTGGAAAGCCTTTAGCGTTTAACTCGTTGATTTGCTGTTCGGCATTAGTAATGCCGTCGCGCGGCATTTTCAGCATCGCTTTGGCGTGCAACGGAATATCCGGCCGCGACCAGGCGTCCGGCGCCGGCGACAGGTCGTCGGTGTTGGTTTCGCCGGTCACTTTGAATACCGTCACGGTGAGTTTTTCCGGCACTTCCGAGCGGCTGGTAAACCATTCCGCATCGGCCCAGGATTGCAGCACTTGTTTGGCGTAAGCGTTACCGGCTTGAGCTTTTTCCTGAACGTCGTGGAACGCATCGAAGATCAGCAAAATTTGCGACAGCGCTTTCGCAGCAATCGGCGCCAATGCGGAATTGTCCAGCAATTCGATCAACGGCGCGACGTTGTAGCCGCCGAGCATGGTGCCCAGCAATTCGGTGGCTTTTTCCGGGGTAATCAACGGCGACGTCGCCTCGCCTTTGGCAATGGCGGTCAGAAAGCCGGCTTTGACGTAAGCCGCTTCGTCGACACCAGCCGGAATCCTGTTTTCCAGCAAGTCGATTAAAAAACCTTCCTCGCCCACCGGCGGGTTTTTCAACAGTTCGACCAGCGCCGCGACTTGCTCGGCATCCAGCGGTTTAGGAACGATGCCTTCGGCAGCGCGTTCGGCGACGTGTTTTCGGTATTGTTCTAGCATGATGTTTTCCAGTGAAAATTATTGGGCTTGGGACGCGTGGTCTGCGGCGGCTTGTTCGGCGATAAAAGTGCGCATGTCGTCGTTATCGACCCGCTGATAAATCTCGTCGACATCCAGGGTTAAATCCACCGATTCGAAGCGAGCTTGATCGCCGAGAAAGTAATGATTGGATACCCAGCCTTCCCTACGCCGGCAAATCTCGACATCGACGATGTCTTGTTCGATCAGCACATATTCCAACAGGCTGGGAATGGTTTGGTATAGCCGGCGTTTGATGGTTTCGTCGCGGCGGCGGGTGGATTTGGACAATATTTCGACGACCAATACCGGCGCTTCGGCATAATAGTCGTGGGTCGAGGTATCGTCGCACACCACCATCGCATCCGGATAAAACAGGTATTGGCCAACTTTGACTTTTACGTCGGAGGAAAACGGTTCGCAGGGCTTGCCTTGTAAATGATTGCCCAACAGGCGAGCCAAATTCATCTTAATCCGCTCATGATTCTTACTGGCGCCAGACATAGCCACGACTTCACCGTCGTCATACTCGTGCTTTATGTCGCTCAGCAATTCCGCCGCCAGATAATCCTCGATGGACATCCAGGGCTTATCGAATCTAGGTTGCGCACTCATAACCGCCTCCGCCGCTGGTTAATCACTCCATCGCGTCGACGATGGCCTGACCCATTTCCTTGGTGCCGTATTGACTGGCCGGATTCAAATCCGGCGTCACGTAAACGCCTTCGTTGACGACTTTCTCGATGGCTTTTTGCATCCGCACCGCCGCCTCGTGTTCGCCGAGATGGTTCAGCATCATCACGCCCGCCATCATCACTGCGGTCGGATTGGCAATATTTTTGCCGGCAATGTCCGGCGCGCTGCCGTGAACCGCTTCGAACAAGGCCGCGTCTTCGCCTATGTTGGCGCCGGGAATTAGCCCCAAGCCGCCGACCAAGCCGGCGGTCAAATCGGACAGAATATCGCCGAACATGTTGGTGGTGACCACTACGTCGAATTGCTCAGGCTTCATCACCATGTGCATGCACGCCGCATCGACGATTTTTTCGTCGAACTCGATTTGGGGATATTTCGCCGCCACTTCGCGAGCAGTTTTCAGGAACAAGCCTTGCGTGTATTTCAGGATGTTGGCTTTATGGCAGACAGTGACTTTCTTGCGCTCGTTGTCGATGGCATATTTGAAGGCGTATTCGACGATACGCTCGGAGCCGGCCTTGGTGACCACGGCCAAACTCTCGGCGATGTCCTTGGCCGGGGTCAGATAATGTTCCAGGCCGACGTATAAGCCTTCGGTGTTTTCGCGGACGATGACGATATCGACATCGTCGTAACGGGTCTTGACGCCATTCCAGCTCTTCGCCGGACGCACGTTGGCATACAGGTCGTATTGTTTGCGCAGTTCCACATTGATACTTCTGAAGCCCTCGCCGACCATTGTCGTCAACGGGCCTTTGAATGCCACCCGGGTCTGGGCGATCGATTCCATCGTCGCATCGGGTAAAGGCGTGCCGGTCCGCTCGTAAGCCGACATGCCGGCGTCGGCTTCATGCCAGTGAATTTTCGCGCCGGAGGCGTTAATCACCGCTACCGCGGCTTCCATAATCGAAGGGCCGATACCATCACCTTTGATCAACGTGACGTTGTGCATTCATATCTCCTGCTTTTGTTTAAAAATGGTGCTCATGATACACCGTTTCGGTGCGCCGGCCCATGCGGGCGGCATGCCCCCGAACGGCCGGCAATCCTGGATTCCTTATCCTCGGCCGACGCGGCGGCTATGCACTCCCAAAGTCATTAGCAAATCTCGTACCGACACACTACTGCAAGGCATTTTGACCGGCGCGGCTTTAGCAGCCAAGCTTTTGCCGGCAATTACCGGTATCATCCGTTTCAACTTCACCGCCACGGTATTGCCGATGATCGCAGTCGATAATCTGATTTTCGAATACCCCGGCGTGCGCGCTTTAGACCGAGCCAGCTTTACGATTCCGCAAGGCCGCGTCACAGCCTTGGTCGGCCCGAACGGCGCCGGCAAAACCACGTTGCTGCGCTGCATGGCAGCCTTGGAGCAACCCGTCAGCGGGCGCATTGAAATTGGCGGGATCGACGTGCTGGAACAACCGCGCGCCTGCCACCGCATCATCGGCTATTTATCGGACTTTTTCGGCCTCTACCAACGCCTGACCGTGCGCCAATGCCTGCACTACGTCGCCCGCGCCCAAGGCATCGCCGCAGCGGATTGCCCGGCCGCAATCGCCGATGTGGCTCGCAGCCTGCAGATCGAAGACCGCCTGGACCAATACCCCGGCGAATTATCGCGCGGTTTGCGGCAACGGCTAGCCATCGCTCAAGCCATCATCCACAAACCGGCGGTAGTGCTGTTGGACGAACCGGCCTCGGGCCTAGATCCCGAAGCCCGTCACCAACTGGCCGAGCTGTTTCTGCAATTGCAGCGCCAAGGCATGACCTTGGTAGTGTCGTCGCACATCCTGGCCGAACTGGAAGCTTACAGCAGCGACATGCTGGTGCTGCGCCAAGGCCGCATCGTCGAGCATGCCGCTCTCAACGCTCCGGCGCAACACAAACCGTTCCGCCTGCAGTTAGCCGCCGCAATACCGCAACTAGCCGACATCTTGCGTAAACTACCGGGGCTGGAACTGGTGCGAACCGATCAGGACCGCCTTGCCATCGTTAACCTGGAAAGCGAGGGCCTCAGCCAACATCGGGCGCTAAAAGCGTTGCTGGATGCCGGCCTGCCGGTGTGCGAATTCGCTCCCGCCGCGGTCAATCTGCAAGACGCTTATCTGCAAACCCTGGATAAGCAGCCATGAACCCGAACCCGGAATTCGAACGCCAACTACTGCTGGAATGCCCTGCGGCCCGCCTCGGCTCGGCTACTGCGATACTCGGCGCCATCTTCGCGCTCTGCTATTTTCTGGACGATTACCGCTTCGGCTCGATCAGCGCCGGCGCCGCGCTGAGCCTGTTCTGGCTGATTACGCTACTATGGGGCGCCCGCCAGAGCCTGGACAGTATCGTCGACGAATACCGCGACCGCACTTGGGATACGCAACGCTTGTCGGCTTTGGGTCCGTGGCAAATGGCCTGGGGCAAACTGTTGGGCAGCACCAGCATGGTCTGGTACTGCGCCGGCTTATGCTTGGCGATATACACGCTCGCCGCCGGCCCCGGCACCGACCTGCTCCACTTTTATATTTATGCCGTTGCCGGTGCGTTGTTGGTGCAAAGTGCCGCCCTATTGCTTGGCCTGCTGGCGGTAAGGCGCGGCCAAACCAAGACCGGATCCATTCTGCTACCGGCCCTGATCGGCTTTGCTGTGGTTGCGCCGCAGTTAGGCGATATAGCGGAAATGGCCAGCCTTAGCGGCGGGCCTTCGCCGCGGATTTTTTGGTACGCCTGGGCGCTAAACCAGCGCGATTTTGTCCAATTCAGCCTGTTCTGCGCCGTGTTCTGGTGCATGGCCGCCAATTACCGGCTCCTGGCGCAAGCCCTGGGGCTACGTAAGCCGCCGTCGGCTTGGCTCGGCTTCATCGTATTTCTGATTGTCTATCTAGGCGGACTGCTACCGTCCGGCAGCTATGCGTTGGCGACCGCCGGATTCGGCGTTTGCGGCGGCTTGACTTATCTCGGCCTCGTCGCCGAACCCCAGGAAGCGATGGGCATCAAACGCTTGCTGGACTATTACCGGCAACGCAATTGGCGGCGGGTGGCGGAAGAGTTACCGCTCAGTTGGCTGAGCTTTAGCCTGGCCGTACCGTTTGCGCTATACCTTAGCGTCAATCGAGTCCATTTCGCTTGGTTCGAACTGTCCTTGCATAGCTACCCGTTGGTTGCGCTATTGTTAATCTGGCGCGACTGCGCTATTTACGTTTACTTCTGCTACGGTAAAAATCCGCAACGCGCGTTGAACCTTACCTTGCTGGCCGCGGTGTTGCTCTACGGCGTGCTGCCCGGCCTGTTCGGCGCCTTGGGCATCAGTGGACTGTCCGCGTTATTTTTTCCGCTATGGGCCGATTCCGCGCTCGCCGCCCTGCTCTACGCCGTCCTGCAATGCGGCGCCGTTTTGTATCTGGTTCGCCAGCGTTGGCAGCACGCCGTGTAACCGATAGAACGGTTTCGCCTGTTAGAAATTACCTTGCCTAAACCGGTAATAGCCATGACAATGCCGCCGGAGCCATAACAACAATAAAGCCACGCCGCCGCAAGCGCTGACGCGAATCGCCATCAGCCGCTGCCCGGCACCGCACAAGGGATCGGTAACATGCTCATTTCCAGGCCGTTCATCGAACACATTTCGGTAAAATCCTTTTTCCGGGGCTCGGCTGCACCGCCCTACATTCCTCTGAATTTCAAGGAATTATGCGCGGCGGTTACGCCCAGCCGGCTGTTCGCCATTCCGCAATTCGATGCCGACACCGAACGGGAGTTTTGGCAGGAGCGTTACCGGGTTTTGCTGTCCCCGTTAAAATGGGCTTTGGCCTTGGGCGCCTGTGCCTTCCTGGCTTATATCCTGCTCGACCTGCATACCGGAAGCGCTTCCCGAACCAACGCTTTGCTGCGCTTGCCTATCGTGCTGTTATTGTTCGGACTGTTCCACTACTTGCAATACTGTCCAAACGCGGCGGACAAAATCAACGGCGTCGCCAAGCTCAGCGCAGGCTTGTCCGCAACCCATCTGACCACGGTGCTATTGATCGACGGCAACCCACGCTATTATCAGGAAACCTGGCCGGCCTTGTTGCCTATGTATTTTTTCAGTTACGGCCAGATGTTCATGTCGCTGCGGGCGACGATAGGCTTCGGCTGGAGCACGACGCTGGCGATGCCGCTGGCCGGTTACTGGCTGGGCTTGAGTGTGGTGGATTTGATCCCGTCGATTCTCAATTTGGTGATCGTCAACCTGTTTGGCGTCTGCACCCGCTGCCAACTGGAAGCCTACGCCCGCAACTCCTTCCGCGAAAAACGCAAAGTCGAGATCATCGCCGAACGCAAAACCCGTTTCCTGCGCCAGCTCAGCCACAATTTACGACAACCGTTGCAGGCCTTGAGCTGCTACGCCTCGGTGATGGAAACCGCCTGCCGCGAACCCGCCAGCCAGCATTTGCAACACATCGCCGGCCGCATGGGTTTTGCCATCGACGAATTGAACCGCGCCGTCAACCATATTCTGGACATCGGCAATCTGGAAAACGGCACTCAGCGTCCGTTACTGACTAGCGTCGACATCAATCTGTTGCTGTCCGCATTGGAAAACCAATTCGCCCCGCAAGCCGCCAAACGCGGACTTAAGCTGATCGTACATCTACGGCAAAGCCCGCCTTACAGCGTGCAAAGCGACGCCAGCATTTTGAGCCAGATTATCGGCAATTTGCTGGACAACGCCATCAAGTACACCGATAGCGGCTGGGTCGTGTTGGCCGCGGTCAAAACCGGCCCGGACCGCTTGCAAATACGTGTCCGCGACAGTGGCCCCGGCATCGCTGTCGACGTGCAAGGCGAGATTTTCAAGGAGTTCGTGCGCGGCCGGCGCCGCAACAACGACCCCAGCGCTCACGGCTTGGGGATCGGTCTGGCTTACGTCGCCACGGCCATCCAACATTTGCCGGACCATAAACTGGCGCTGTACTCCAAACCCGGACGCGGCTGCGACTTTAAACTGACCTTAGCCATCGCCCCACACTGCCAACCCGCATTCGAATCGCCAGCCGCCACCGGCGATTTCGCCGGCCGCTTGGTGTTGATCGTGGACGACGATGCCTGCATGCTCGACGCCCTGAGCTGCCAATTGCAAACCTGGGGCTGCGATGTGCAAACCGCCGGCTCGCTGGCCGAAACCCGCATGGTATTGGCCGACAACGTGCGTGTCCCGGATTTGTTGATCACCGATTTTTATCTGTCCAATCAGGAAACCGGCCACGACATCATCGCCGCCGTCCACGCCGATTGCCGCCCGGTGCCGATCTTGGTGCTGTCGGCGGAAGGTATCGGCGAAGAGGACAAAGCCCGCTGGCCGTCCGGCACCCACTTGTTGCGCAAGCCGGCGAAGTCGGATGTGCTAATGGCGACGATGGTAAAGGCGCTAGAGCGCGAGACGGGGGATGCGCAACTTATTTAAGCCTGCCATCGGATCTACGTCTCTACGCAACCGCAAAAGCGCTGCCAATTCCCCTTCTTAGAAAAAGAGCGGCAAGGGGAGATTTTCTAAAATTCCGCCCCCGGCAAACCAAACACAACCCCCTGCTCGAACAACTTCACCAGCAACTCAGTCCGCCGCGACACCCCAAATTTATGGAAAATCGGCCGCAAATGATTCCTGACCGTCTGCTCCTGAATGTTTAACCGCTTGGCAATCGACTTATTGGTATGGCCGCAAGCAATCCAACGCAGAATCTCGAACTCGCGTGGAGTCAAACCCAAACTGGTCGGACTGGTTTTTGGCTGAATTCCGGACATTGAGTCGTCACTGCTTGCGGATACCGACGGCTTACCGGCCATCGTCGCCGGCAAATACACCTTGCCGGACAACACATCGCGCAACGCTTCGACAAAGGCCCGCCGCGAAACGGTTTTGACCACAAATCCCATCGCCCCCAATTTCAAAGCCTGAAACACCACCTCCCTGTCTTCCACTCCGGAAAACATCACCACGCACAAATTCGGAAATTCCTGTTTCAACTCGGCTAAACCGTCCAGACCGTTGCGATCCGGCAACTGCAAATCTAGCAATACCAAATTCACTGCCTGCTCCCTGGCAATCGCCAAGCCGGCCTTGAAACTCTCCGCCTCGAATACCTGCACATCCGGGTATATCTGTTTCAACAAACATGCCACGCCCTCGCGGGCACAGAAATGGTCGTCGATTAACAAAATATTCACAGCCACGGTTGTCCTGTGCTAATACGGTGAAATGATTGTACGCCCGGCGGGTTGGAAATGAATCCAGTACGTTTGTACTGGTACGGAAAACATCTGGCTATCAACAAAGTACCAGAGCAGACTTATTCAACGAGAAGTTTGGACAAGTTCCCACGGAGGACTGCTCATATATACAAGTGCCGTCATGCCAGCAGGACGGGAAATCCAACGCCAGGGACGGTAGCTTCAAGCAATCTTTGCAGCTTGGATCCCGACAATCCCTGCCGGAATGACGGTTATTAAATAAAGATATTTATAACAACCGCGAGAACCAAGAAAGCTTGAAAACCAGATAAAAGTTGCCCTGTACAAACTGTCGGAACTGACCATGTCAACGGCTCTGAGCCACATTGGTCGACTATCAGTTGTTTGGCGTCATTCTTAACGGGACTGAAGACTTGCGCCACCGTAATTTACGAGTCCCACAAACTTGGAGATAAATCTATGCAAAACCTAAAAGCTGCGATTGTTACGACTGTGTTCCTCTTTGCATCAAATGTGTTCGCCGAAAAGAAGGAAATCTGGCACGGATGAGCTGCAGTGCCAGCTCCTTGCACCAAGCCGTTCACCTATAAGGACGATTTTGGTCTCACCTGGACTTCACTTCGCACAGCCCCTCAAGAACATCACACGCGCATTTTTTTAGATGCTCCCACTTGGGGAGATATCGAAGCGAAAGTTAAGGAATGCGCATTGATTTCGGCTGGTGTGGGCGGCGGCGCGGCTGTTTACGCGAGTCCTGCATCAGCATGGCCAGCGTTTAAAGCTACATTTTTAGCTTGTGCGATGCAGAAAGGGGTCACGACTGCCGAAAATCTATTATCAATTTCCGCTGATTTTGAGTGCCGTTGGTAGTCTACATAACACTGTATCCACAGGATGCTATTCTCAAATTTAGGTATTAGCAATTCTGGCAATCAATCAAGCGAAGGTGTTACTTACTCAGTAAAACCGGATGAAGGCAGACTCATGAAAGAACTTGTCAACTTGAACATCAAGAGCCAATTTACGCTACCGGACGGGACTATCGTAAGTGCCCGCGAAAGTATGCCTATTCTGAACGAGTCGATTTTCGAGACACTCGAGTTTAAGAGATTGCTGAAAGGGCCAAATCCGAAAATCAAGTTGGAAACCCTGGAAACAAAATAGTAATCTGGCCTCCGGGGCCTAGCCAGAATCAGTTTCCCAAGGTCCTCCGAGGTAATTACTCCATTCAAATGTGACGAAAATAGGCCGTATTCATTCCCACGCTGACACGTGGGAATGAGATACACCGGCAAACTCAACGGGAGCCAATCATGCCCATCACCTTAGGCCCCATCATCGGCCACACCACCGACACCTCCGCCAAAATCTGGATTCGCGGCGCGAAGGGACCCAATCATAACAGCCGGGAGTTTTGTTACGGCGCGTTCGATTTGTACGACGGCGCAAAGCTGGTGGCGTCGCAGTATTGCTTTTTGAAGGATTACTACGACTTCACCGGCGTCGCATTATTCGACCAGCTCAAGGCCAACACGGCATATCGAGTGGAATGCGGCGTGGATTACAAGCGCGACGCCGACGCCCCGCAGACCGGGGTGCCGGTCGCGGGCCCCATCGTCACCGGCCCCAAAAAGGCGGTGGCGACGTTCAAGACCGACCGCGGCAGCGATGATACCCGGCTGGATTTCGTGTTCGGCTCCTGCCGCTATTTGTATTGGGACAATCTGTTTCAAAACGATGCCGAGAAAGGCGACAAGACCTTTCGTTCCATCGTCAATTTGCATCGGCAGCGGCCGTTGGATTTGTTTCTGGCGGTGGGCGACCAGGTCTACGCCGATCCGTTGAACAAGCTATACGAGTACAAAAACTTCGACGCCTTATGCGAGATTTACCGCAAGTCGTTCCAGTTGCCGAATATTGCCGAGCTGATGCGCACGGTACCGACCTACATGATTCTGGACGACCACGAAATTCGCAACGACTGGTCCAAAGACCAGATGCGCAGCGAAGCCGACAGCGGCTTTTACGCGATGCGGATGCGCGCTTATGCCTCCTACCAGCACCTGCATAATCCCAACACGCCGAACGGCCAGTTCTGGTACAGCTTCGCTAAAGGGCCGTTTGCATTCTTCGTGATGGATACCCGCACGCTACGGATCAACGACGCCAATGCGGTGGGCGGCAAAACCCTGCTCGGCCGGGAACAACTGAACGCATTTTTCGACTGGCTGCACCAAAACCGGGCCGCCCCGGTCAAATTCGTCGTTTCCAGCGTGCCGTTTTTTCCGGATCCGAAGCCCAATAAAGGCGGCGACGACAAATGGGCCGGTTTTAACGACGAGCGCAGCATGATTCTGGAATTCATCCGCGTCGAAGGCATCAACGACGTGGTATTCCTGTCCGGCGACGTGCATAACTCCAGCTTTGCCCGGATGCGCTGTTATCAAGACCAGCAGTTTTTACTGACGTCGCTGGTGTCGTCGCCGTTTTACTGGCCCTATCCGCACGAAAGCCCCAGCGATTTTTACGGCGGCCGCACGTTGGAGTTCATGCAATGGACCGACGGCAGCCGCCGCAGTCGCGACCGTGTCGAATACCGTTACGATGGCGAAGGCTTTATCGGCGACGAGGCTTTTATGGCGGTGTCGGTGGATATCGGCAAAGGCAAACCGTGGTGCAGCGCGGAAATTTTCGACCGTAAGGGCCAACCGTTTCCGGCTTATGCAGGGCCGTTTTTCTTTTGAACCCGGCTAGGCTTGGACAAAACCGCGCAGCCCTTAACCGAACAAAACCTTGGCCAGTTCCTGGGTTTTGGCAAACTCGGCTTGCAAGTGGGCGAAGCAGCGCTGTTCGGCGTTTTCCGAGATAGCCAAGACCGCCAGCAGCTCCAAAGCCGGCATTTCCCCGTCCTTGAATAACGCACCGACCATCCGCGTGGCGGCGCCGACAATCAGGGCCTGCCGCCAATAGTCGCCGCGGTAACCGCTGTGGCGGTGGTGTTCGATGCTGGTGACCAAAGCGTCCGGGATGCCCCAATACTGGGCCAGGTAGGCGCCGATCTCGCAATAGTCGGTGGCGGCGGTTTTGCGTAAGGCCTGGTTCAAGTGCCACTGTGGGTTGGCCTGTTTCAGTTGCAACGCTTCCTGGGTCTGCGCCGCCATCGTATCGGCCAGGCACAACAGCCCCAAGTTATGCAAAATCCCGGCGGTATGCACGGTTTGGACGAAGGCCTCGTCGACTTCGGCATCCGGCAGTGCCCGCGCCAGTTCTGTGGCCGCTTGCGCCGCCAACATGCTGCTGGCCCAATATCGGCGGATGTCGAAGCTGCGGCATTGGTAGACGTTGAACGGCTTCATCACCGCCAAACCGATGCTGACGCCGCGGACGATGTTCAAGCCCAATTTGAAGCAGGTGCGTTCGATCGACGTCACCGGCTCGCCGTTGTTGTTGATCCAAGCCGAATTGGCCAGTGCGATCAGGCGCGAGCAGATGGTGGGATGCGTCTCCAGCACTCGCGCCAGGCCGGCATAATCCAGGCCGTCGTCGGCCAGGGCTTTGATCAAATGGTGCACGTCGTGCGGCAAAGCCGGCAATTGTTTTACGTCGGCAAAACAAGCCGGCAATTCGATTCGGGGCATAGTCAGTTGTCGGGGGCAGTAAACGGGCCGGATTTGGCGTCGACGAATTCCAAACGAAAGTCCTTGCGAAACAAGGCCGGCAATGCGGCGGCCGGCTGCGGCGCGCTGAACAGAAAACCTTGTACCACCTGGCAGCCCAAACCGCTCATCACCATAGCTTGGTCTATGGTTTCCACGCCTTCGGCCACCAGGCAAAACTGCATCGCATGCGCCATGCCGATGATGGTTCCGAGCAAGATCGGGGTTTGCGGATTGATCAATACGTCCTGGACGAAAATGCGGTCGATTTTCAAGCAATCCACCGGCATGTGCTTTAACGCCACCAGCGACGAGTAACCGGTGCCGAAATCGTCAATGGCAATTTTGACGCCGACGTCCTTGACCCTACGGAATACCTCCATATCGGCCGGGTTCTGCATCGCGCTTTCGGTGACTTCCAGTTGCAGATACTCGGCCGGCATGCCGGTCTGTTGCAAAATATCGCGCAGAGAAACCACGAATTGCGGATCGCGAAAATGGCTGGCGGCGACGTTGACCGCCATGGTCAGCAACGGCAAGCCCTGGCTGTGCCAACTCAGCAACTGCAAACAGGCGCTGCGGATCGCCCATTGATCGATCTTGCCGATCAAACCCAAGGTCTCGGCCAGCGGGATGAATTCGCCGGGGCCGATAATGCCGCGCTGCGGGTGGCGCCAACGGGCCAGGGCTTCGATACCGACCATGCGGCCGTCGCGCATGCCGACCTGGGGCTGGTAATGCAATTCGAACTGGCCTTGCTCCAACGCATCGCGCAACATTTGTTCGTCTTGCAGGCGCTTGATCGCCAAGCCGGTCATTTCCGGCCGGTAATAGGCGTAACGCTGTTTGCCGGCGGTTTTGGCCGAGTACATCGCGGTATCGGCCGCCTTCATCAAATCGTGTTCGTTGTCGCCGTCTTTCGGATAAATGGCGATGCCGATACTGACCCGCGGCTTTAAGTGGTGGCCGCTCAAAATCAACGGCCGGTTAATTTCCTGCAGGCAGCGTTCGGCGATATCCATGGCCTGGAATTCGTCGGTAATAGTGTTGACGATGATGCAGAATTCGTCGCCGCCCAGCCGCGCGGCAAAGTCTTCCTCGCGCACCACGCTCTGGATCCGCTGGGCGATGGCTTTCAAAAACTGGTCGCCGACATTGTGGCCGAAGCTATCGTTGACGTACTTGAATTCGTCCAAATCCAAAAACAGGAAGGCGAACTCTTGCTGCGCCCGCGCCGCGGCTTTAATGGTTTGCTGCATCCGCGAGTGGTAATGCACCCGGCTGGCCAAACCGGTCAACTCGTCGAAATAGGCCAACCGGTGGATGATTTTTTCCGATTCCTTTTGTTTGGAAATATCCTGAACCGTACCGGTGACGTAGCTCTGCGCACCGCTATTAATCAAGGCCGTATCCTGGCGCACCGTGATCGGCTCGTCGCTTTCGCTCAGCAACCGGTATTCGACACAAGCCTCCTTGCCTTCGACGGCGGCGTTGACCACATCTTCCACTTGCTTGCGGTCGGCAACATCGATCAAATTCAAATACTTGCCCAATTGGCCTTGAAAATAGTCCGGGCTGGTCCGGCACAATTCGGCCAGATAAGGCGAAATCTCGAACTTGTCCTGCTTGGCGTCCCAAGTCCAGTAGCCCAGGCCGGCTATGCGTTGGGCAGCGGACAGTTGCTGCTTGCTGTTACGCAATTCGGCGGTATCCCGGTAGGAACGCAGCAGAAACTTGATGTGGTGAATCAGCACCACGTGGTTCAACGGTTTAATGATGAAATCGGCGGCGCCGGCTTTGAAGGCGCGGTTGATCGACTCGATATCGTCCAGACCGGTGGACATGATGATCGGCACGTCGGTCATCTCCGGCAAGGCCGACATCCGGGCGCAGGTTTCGAAACCGTCTATGCCGCCCATGATCGCGTCGAGTATGACCAGATCCGGAATCTCGCGTTGCAACATCTCCAGAGCATGCTCGCCGCTGCAGGCTTCCTCGACCCGGAAACCGGCCGATTTCAGTTGTTCGCCGGTAATCAGCCGAAAGTTCGGATCGTCGTCGACCAGCAACAAGCGTACCGCGGCGCCGGCCGGGGCCGCAGCAACCTTATCGACATCGGCAGCCCTCGATTCCGCCGGACCGGCTGCGGCCAAATGGCTCAATTCGGTCACGACCTCCGGCAATTGCCGTTCGAAGGCGGCGAACAAAACCTCGACTTCTTCGGTTGCGCCCTGGCGGCCGGCGGTCTCCAAGGCCAGACAGGTCTTGGCAAACTCGCGCGCGCCCAAATTGGCGCTGGCCGATTTCAACGCGTGCGCGGTATTGGCAACGGTCGGCAGGTCGGTCGCCGCTACGGCGTGGCGCAGTTTCTCCACCTGTTCCGCGGCGGTTTGCAGATACAAGGCCACCGCTTTATCGAACAAACTGGCGCCTTGGGCATCGACGATTTCGCGCAACTCGGCAATATCGGCGTGGCAAATCGGGCTCAGCCCGGCCGGTGCCGGCAGTGCCGCCGCAGCGGCCGGGCTATCGGTTCGCGATGCCCCACCGGCCGGCAACCAAGCCAACAACAAGGTACGCAATTGGTCCTTGCTGAAAGGCTTGCTCAGATAGCCGTCCATCTCCGCCGCCTGGCATTGGTCCTGGATGCCTTTTTGCACGTCGGCGGTCAATGCGATGACCGGGACCCGGCGCTTGCCGGCGGCGGCTTCCTGTTCGCGCAGCTTCAGCGTGGCGCTGAAACCGTCCATGACCGGCATGTGGCAATCCATCAGGATCAAGTCGTAATCGCGGCGGCCGGCGGCGAGTACCGCGGCTTCGCCGTCGTTGACCACGTCGGCGCTGCACCCCATGTTTTCCAGGAAGCTTTTCACCACTTCCTGGTTCACCAGATTGTCTTCGGCGACCAGTATCCGCCCGCGCAAGCGAGCGGCGGAAGTCGGTTTGCCGGTTTGCGACAACTCCGGCTCGGCTACCTTGTCCTGCGCCAACGTCTCGCGCAAGCAGTTCAACAGCCGTTGCTGGAATACCGGTTTGTTCAGGAAAAAACTGATGCCGTATTCGTGGCTGCGTTCGGGTTGGAAACTGACGTTTTCCGAACTGAGCATGATGATGGCCGGCTTGGGAATCCGCCGGTCGCTTTGGATCGCCTTGGCCAACGACAAACCGTCCATGATCGGCAAATGCCAGTCCAGCAGCGCCAACTGGAACGGTTGCTGCACCGCGGCGGCCTCCAACAGCATTTTCAACGCGCGCGGCCCACTATCGACGCTGGTGGCGTTGGCGCCCCATAACGCTAGCTGCGAGGTCAGAATATCGCGGTTGGTGGCATTATCATCCACCACCAGAATATTGACGCCGTGCAAATCCGCGGTGTCTGCCCGCTCGATGGCGGCTTGTATTCCCAGGCCGAATTCCAGGCTGAAGTAAAACCGCGAGCCGGCGTCGACTTTGCTTTCCAGGCGCAGTTCGCCGGCCATCAGTTCCACCAGTTGCTTGGAGATGGTCAGGCCCAAGCCGGTACCGCCGTAACGGCGGGTAATGCTGCCGTCCGATTGGGTGAAGCTGTCGAAGATCTCGTCTTGGCGTTCGTCCGGCACGCCGATGCCGGTATCGACCACTTCGAACAATAGCCGGACTTTATCCGCGGCAACGCCGTCGGCGATTGGAGCCACCTTGAGCTGGACATCGCCGCGCTCGGTAAACTTGATCGCATTGCTGAGCAGATTGACCAATACCTGGCGCAACCGCTCGGCATCGCCCTGCACGATGTAATTCAGATCGTGGGGCATGTTCAAAATCAATTCGACGCCCTTGCGGTGGGCCTGGTCGGCTAGCAACTCGACGGTTTCCTCCAACATCGGCCGCAAGTCGAACTCCTGCAGAATCAATTGCAGCTTGCCGGCTTCGATTTTGGAAAAATCCAGAATGTTGTTGATGATGCTGAGCAGAGAATTGGCGGAACGGTAAGCGGTTTCGGCGAAGCGTTTTTGGCGCTCGTTCAAACCGGAGGCCATCAACAACTCGGTCATGCCCAACACACCGTTCATCGGCGTCCTGATCTCGTGGCTCATCGTCGCCAGAAACTGCGATTTGGCCTTGCTGGCCTGTTCGGCCTGCTCCTTGGCGGCCAGCGCTTCGGCAATGCTGCTGTTCAACTCCCGGTTCTTCTCGGCCAACTGCCGGGTGCGCTCCAATACCTGTTGCTCCAGCGAATCGCGGTGCATCGCCAATTGGTCGTCGCGGAACTGGATTTCGGCGAGCATGGTGTTGTAGACATCGGCTAAGTCGCCGAACTCGTCGGAACTGGTCTTATTGATGCGGTGGGAAAAACTTTTTTCGTGGCCGACCGACTGCATGGCTTCCATCAATTTCAGTAACGGCGCCAGAAAGATATGCTGCATCTTGGAGGTCAACGCACTGATACACAACATCGTGAACAGCACGATGAAGCCGATGATTAAATAAAAAGTTTTCAGGATCGCGTAAAAGCCGCTCTGGTCGTCGACCAAATGCAGGATACCGACCGTTTCCCGGTCCAGTTCGATCCGCCGCACGAAATGCAGATTGTTATCGCCGTCGTATTGGAACACGTCCCGCTCCGAGCCGGCGCCGCCGGTATCGCGGTTGTAGGGAAACAGCCTGTCGTACCAATGCGCCACGGCGTCGCCCAAGGTATCGAACAGACTGCCGCCGGCGTCGGGATTTGCCGCCTGTTGTAATAAAGCCATGGCTTGCTCCGCATCCCAATGGCTGATACCGGGTTTGCCGGAATGGTAGTCGGCAAACAACTCGCCCTGTTTGTTGTACAACTCGGCGTTGAGGATGCTTTCCCGGGTCCGCATGCTCTCCAGCATGGTGTTGGCCGCAACCGCGTCGCCGAATACCAGTGCGGCGGAAATATTCGAGGCGATGATATTGGCCACCAACACCAATTGCTGCTCGGTTTCCTTCTTCTTGGCAAAGTATTCGTTGATGATGATCGCCGTGGTAGCCAGACACAGCGTCAGCATTGCAATCAGCGTCATGATCGACACCAATTTGATTTTGATCGGCGCGTTATTGAACCATTTCACCATGCGTTAAGCTCTCCTAACGGTCTCCGACGATTTTCGCCAACCGCAGCAGGTTGGAACTGATGGTTAAACCCGAGGCTTTGACGGCGGCCAGGTTGATATGCAACTGGATTTTGCCGTCGACATTGACCATGGCCACCATGCCGCCGTTAGCGGCGAAATCGGCATCCTCCCCCATCGTCAACACCGGCAACGTCTTGGTATCCAGGAATACCTGCAACAGCACGTTATTCGGCAATTCGCTGATGAACAAAATCTGACACTGGTTCAAATTACGCAATCTCTCCGAGTTGACGATTTTAATCGAGCGGTTGCCGACGTTCTTGCCGTCTATCGATTCGAACGACTGCAGCAACACGTTGTCCCCCACCAGGCAAACGTTCAGCGTGTTACCCGCATCGGCGAAGGCGCTGTCCGGCCATTGGGTAAAACGGGCGAAGTTTAACGTCAGCGCCGCCAGCACCGAGTATTGTTCGAACGCCGCCGGCGCCGCCGCACAGACGCTTGCGGCCGACGCGAATAGCGCCAGCGCACAGGCTCCGATAGCGTTTACCACATTTCGCCGCGATAACAAGTCAATAACCGTTTGCAAAAGTTAGTCGAGGATTGGTAATAATAACGGTTCAAAAGCTCCAGGCCAGTTTGCCGTACATGCCGCGGTCGATAAACGTGGGTAAGGTTTGGTTCTCCTGCCTAAACTCCAAACGGCTGTCGCTGAGCAGATTTTGCCCGACCAGCGACAATTCCAAATTCTGCGCCGGCCGCCACGCCAAGCGCACATCCATCGTCACGTAATCGTCGATATGCTGCAGGCCGAACACGCCGACGGAGGCGTTGCTATCGACATAGCGCAACCACAGGTCGAAATCCAAATCTTTGCGCAAGCTCAATGCGCTACGCAGGCTGACGCGTTGTTGCGGGCCGGCCGCCGCGATAAAGTTGGTTGTGGCGGCAAAATCCGATTTTAGCAGGCTGTAATTGGCGTCCCAACGCCACCAATCCAGCATTTGCCAGACGGCGGCGACTTCGTAGCCGTAGGTTTTGGCTTGATAATTGTTATTCAGCGTCAACGGTACCACCACCACGCCGCTCACCGGATCGAACGTTCCGCCGCCTTGCGAGACGTTGCGCAGGTTGTCGTAATCGTTATAAAACGCGGTGACATCGAGCGATAACGCTTTGACGAAAGTGGTCCGGTAACCTATTTCATAGGCGATGACATCCTCGGCCCGATAGTTGCGGTCTCCGTTCAAATACACGGCGACCGCCGGAAAAAAACCTTGCGGCGGCTGCACGGTTTGCAAGATCGACATGTTTTGTTCGGCGCGCGACGGCGTTCTGACCGCACGCGACACTGCCGCCCAAAACCGGTGCTGCGAGTGCGGTGCCCACATCAGCCGCGCAGTGGGCTGGCCTTCGAAGCCGCTGTAGTCGTTGTGTTCGAATTTGGAACCCAAGGTCAGCCACAAAGTATGATCGACCAATTCGATTTCGTCCTGGATAAAGCTGCTGAACAGTTGGTCGTTACGGCTGGCCGGGCTCAGTCGCAGCAAGCGCCCGGCCTCGGTGAGGTCGTGGGTGTACTGGTAGCCGAAGCCCCAGATCACCTCGTGGTTGTCGAACAAGCCGAAGCGGTGCTGGAAATCCAAATCCAGCGTATCGCGCCCCTCGCTGAACCAGGCTTCATTGCGCCGGTAGTAGTCGTAATAGAGTTGTAGCGAATAATCCGAACGGGTGGAAACGGTATGCTGCCAACGGCTCAAAAGGTTGCCGCCGTAAGCGTCGACCCTCTCGCCGAACTGGCTTTGGTAAGGCGCGGCGATTTGCGGAATCGCCAGGGTTTGGTTGATGGTGCTGTGGTACAAATCGCCCTGCACGGTCAATTCGTCTTGCAGCGACAAGCGCGAATCCAGCCTGAAACCGCCCTGAGCCTTATCCCAAGAGTCGCCGGCCGGCTCGGCGTTGGCGCGGCTGTTGGCGTCGCGGTTGAAGCCTTTGACGTAAACCCGGCCGGTAGTGTCTTCGCCGAGCCGCCCGCCGTAACGAAAGCCGCCGAAGCCGCGTTCCTCGGTGCCGCCGCCCGCCACCGCCAAGCCGCCCTGCGTCTTGGCCGAATGTTTGGTGATGATGTTGATAACGCCGTTCACCGCATTGGCGCCCCACAGCGTCGCACCCGGACCGCGTATCACTTCGATGCGTTCGACGTCTTCCAGCATCACGTCCTGGTTTTCCCAGTAGACGCCGGAAAACGAACGGGTGTAGGTGTTGCGGCCGTCGATCAACACTAACAATTTATTGGCGAAGCGGCCGTTGAAACCGCGGGCGCTGACGGCCCATTTGTTGGAATCGATTCTGGAAACGTCCATCCCCGGCGCCATGCGCAGCGCTTCGGGAATACTGGTTACGCCGCTGCGTTTGATGTCGTCATGGGTGATGACGAATACCGCAGCCGCCGAGTCGTTCAAGGCTTGCGCTTTCTTGGACACCGACGTCACTTCGACGCTGAGCAAATCCTCGACATTCAAGTCGAGCGCATCCTTCGTATCCGGCGCAGCTAAACCCGCTTGGCTCACCGCAACGAGCAGCAATCCGGCTATTGGCTGTTTCATAGTGTAACTGGCTATTGGTTTGGCGTTCCATTGCCCGCGCCGGCCGAAATCTGCTCAGTCTGGGTGGCAACGATAGAATCGGGGCAATTCCGCCGCGCAGCGCCGCTCTCGATAACGGCGAACTAAGCACCGGCAAAATGCGGCTCCTCGTCAGACGAGAAAACCGAATTCGATTTGTCGAAATTTCCTCACACGCCAAGTTTAGTCCAATTTCCGATTTGGCAACGGCAACCGGCGGCGTGGATAGCGTTTGCTGGGTAGCGCGATCGAAACGACCGCTTCAGACCACGAAATTGAGTTGCTGTACGCTACCGGCGCGGCCTTGCTCGGTCAGGTAAAGGCCGCTGGCGGCTACTTCCGCCACGGAACGGTTATCGCCGTCTTTGTATTGAAACGGCGTGGCGAGATGGCCGAGGTAAATTGCGCCGATGTTTTTGTCGCCCAAAGCCAGCAATTGCTGGCTGCCGTCGTCGTGGCGTTGCCAGATACGCAAGCGTTGGTAAATGGCGTCGCCGGCATCGATAAATTGGTTGCCGTCCTCGTCGTAAGCCGCCAGATCGGCAAAACCGTTACCGCTGGCCGGCCCGAACAGTTCGGAACCGTCGTTGACTAGGCCGTCGCCGTTTTTGTCCAGCGCCAACATGCCGCTTCCGGATTTCAGGCCGGCAATTTGCTCCAAGCGGCCGTCGGCATCGATATCGAACGCAAACCGGGTATTGCTCAACTCGGCGGCATTGCCGTCGAAATTGATCACCAAAGGATCGGTTTTGACAGCGTCGCCGGCGCGGATTTCCAGATTCGATTCCAGATAAAAACTGCGGCTCATCGACAGCGAAACGCTAAAACTCAAGCTCTGGCCGTCTTTGGTTTTGATCGTCCCTTCCGCCGCGAAATCTAAGGTCTCGCTCTCGGCATAGGCAACGGATTGCCGGTAAATCAAGCCGCCCTCGCCGGCTGCCGGCGCGTCGCCGCCGGCGGGAGGCTGCTGCGGCGGCGTTATACCGGCGGCTCCGGCGTCGGTCGCCGGTTGCTCCGGCGCAAACAAGACGAAATCGCGGCCGGTGATTTCCTTGAATATGCGTTTGATGATTTGCAGCGTCAGACTGTGCTGAGAATCCAGCCGGTTTTCCGGATCGATCGGCCGATTGCGGGAGGCGGCCGACCGCGCTGAGCTGCTGAGTTGCAACGTGTCGCCGAGCGCTTGCCGTGCCGTCGGCTCGTTAGCGACAGGCGCCGCCGAATTGTTACGGCCGGCGCTGTCAAGCTGCGGCGCCGGGCCGGACCACGCCTGTAACGAGGTTTGGTTGCGAACGCTTTGCTGAAGCTGGTGCTGGCTGCTGAAACGGATTGCGGATTTATCGATGATCATGGCGAACGCCTCCGCCCGGATGGTTACCGCACGGTTATCGGCCGCATCCGCTCGAACTTAAATGTTTAATTTATCCTCCATTTTTTGCTTGTAGTTCAGGAAATGCAGGGTTTGCAGATCCTCGCTATGTTCGGCCCCCAAAACTCGGTAAGGCGCGTCTATTTCGGTGATGTGAAACGGATAATCGTCATGGCTGTTGCGGTAACCGAGGATATTGCTGCGCACCGCCTTAAAACTGTCGAGGCCATCTATTGCGAAGCGGCGCTCGTTGCAATAGACCGCGACGCCGCCGCCGGCCTCGCCGACGATCCTGACCCGCAAATCGAACACGCTGGCGCCAACCTTGACCTGCACGGCTTGGCAGGAGACGACTCCGGCCGAGTTTTTTTGAATCTCGTAAAAGCGCACGCCAATTCCTTCCGGCAACTGCGCTTGTGCCAGCAAGGTGCCGAGGAACACCGAATAGTGGTTCAGCACATGTTCCGGATTGGCATTGGCATGCTGGCGAACGAATAGCGAGCCTTTTTCGTCCAGCACGTAAACGGCGACGTGCTTGCTGGTGGCGTGGTAAAACACCTGCACGATGTCGGCCAGATTGTGCCGGTACAACACCGGTATATAGGTCTGTTCCAACACGTAAGCATCGAACAGCACCGCCGAGAACTCCGGCTGCGGCTTGGAAAGCTCCTGAATCAGTTGGTTGGCGTTATCCAAGCGGAAATAACCCAAGCGGCCGTTATTGAATCGAAACAGGCTGTAACCGGTCTCGGCCGGAATAATGTAACGCTGGGCTCCGGCGCCGGCCGCGACGAAGCACTTTACCAGGTTGTTGAACAAGGCCTCGGTGCGCAACACGATGCTGCGGCCGCGCACCGGCGTGTAACACAATACCCGTAACGCGTCGGCCGCGATTTGCGCTCCACTGTTGTGGACGATGTCGAGCAGGCAGTTGAGCAGGCCCTCCAATCCGGCATAGTGCTGCAAGGTCACCTCGCCCCAGCTCGACACCGACAGTTTATGCACCGATTGCACGAAGCATTGGCGGGTTTCGCCGTAACTCAGCGGGTCGGAACGTTCGCTCATGACCAATTGCTGGCTGTTGGCGTCCATGGCCAAACTTTCGCCGAGGTTGACCAGCAACAGCGACGCCGATAACCGGTTCGGCGCGGCGAAGGCGTCCAAACCGTCGCCGCCGCCCGGCAAGCGGGACTGGAAAAAAGCGTGCAACTCGTTGAACAACAGGTACAAATCGTTGCCGGCCAGTTTCAGGTTTACCGCAGCGACCTGTAAGTTCAAGGTTTTTTTATACAATCCGTTCAGCACCGCCCAACTCAGTATTTCCAACAAACTGTCGCCCTGTTTGATGGCGCTGTGCTCGGCTCCTTGTTGGGCAGCGTTTCTGTCGCTGTACAAACGCCAAACCGCTGGGGCATTTTCGACAACGGTTTCCTTGGCCACCAGCAAATCGGGCGTGGTATGCACCGCGGTGCGCGTCGTCAGAATTTCGATTTTGCCGGGGCGCTGGTCCAGCGCGGCACGCAGCTTGCGGCCGATCAAGCGTAAATCCCGGTTTTCGCGTTGGGCCTGGTCGACCGGCAGTCCGGTGAACTTGATGATCATGCGCAAGCACTGTTGCAACTGGTCGCGAATCACGGCATGTTCGCTGTTGGCGCGTTTTATATCCCAATAACGCTGGCTGGCTAGACTGTCCAGTAAATCGTCCGGCCAGTGCCATTGTCCGGCGACTTGTTGCATAAAATTTTCGCGCAATTGCCGTACCCGGTTTTCCAGAATCGGTCCGGAACCGGCCATGATCTTCATGTAAAAACACTCGCGGATCAGGTCGAGCCGCTGTTTGGAACCGCCCTGCTGCAGGTAGGCGTCGACCTTGCTGTACATCAGCAAATACGGATCCAGGCTTTCCACGCTGAAGTCGCCGCGGTAAACGGCTTGCTTCAGCGCCTGGCACAGCCATTGCGGATGCGGAAACTCGCTGGCGTAGCTTTCCATCAATAGCAGCTTGAGCAGCGACTTATGCGGCGAAGTCAGCGATTTAAAAATGTGCCACAGCGTCGCACTGACGAATTCCGCCGTCGGCATATGGCTCAGGTCGCCGAAGTCCAACACCTCGGCTTCGGCGACGAAACGGTTCTCCAGCAGATGTTGCACATATTGGCCGTAGTGGCGCTCCTGGTCGGGCGGCACCAGCCACCAGACCGGCGTGCGGCCGGCGACGTAAATCGAAGTGCGGTAAAACTCCTCCAACAACAGATAGTGCTGGGTTTCGCCGCTGCTTTCCTTGGATATCGGCGTATTCTCGCCGCGCACGAATTGCTCGGCGTCGACCAGAAAAAAATGCACCTCGATCTTCAGCGACGCCGCCCACTTCTCGACTTCCCGGGCTTTTTGCCGCAATTCCTCCAACTCGTCGGCGGCCAACCCAGCGGCGTGGCATAGCCAGATATCGATGTCGCTTTCTTTGGAGAAGGCCATGCTGCCGACGCTGCCCATCAGAAACAGCGCGTGAATCGGATATTGCCGCAACGCCTTGCGCTTGTAGACAAAACCTTTGGAAAACTGTTTGGCGACGTCGACGGTTTGCTTGCTCGGCGCGTAGTCTGGAATGCCGGCCGGGGTCTCCGACGAGACGAAGCCGGGCAATAACGGATGGTTTTGGTGGAACAACAGCGGCAGTAATTTCAGAAAATCCTGCTGCCGCGGCTGCAACAAACTTTGCACGTGCAGCAGCCGCTGCTGGTTGAAATATTTGAAACGCTGCGTCACCGCATGCAGATCTTTTTTACTGATCTCTTCGCCGGGAGCGCCCAATCGGATTGGAAGGAATCGGTTCGTCACTGCGGCGCGCCAAAATCGGGGGGAACTTGAGTATAAAAGAAATCAACCCGGCCGGTGAAAGTTAAACTGTAGATAACGGCCGTCTTCGCTATCGAACGCGGTGAACCGGGTCAGCCCGGCCTGCGGAATCTCGATATGGAAAATCTTCTCCAGCGGCAGTTGCAGGCAATGGCCGAACAAGCTGCGCACGACGCCGGCATGGCTGACTACCAGCACCTTTTTGCCGGCGCAATCGGCCAGCAAATTTTCCCAGGCGGCATGCACGCGGCGGTTGAACCCGCCGAAATTTTCGGCATTGGGCGGCGGGCAGCGTTCCGGATCGCGGTAGAACGCCGCCAACGCGCCGGGCCACTCGCTTTCGATGCGATCGGCGGTCAGACCCTCCCAGGCGCCGAAATCGTATTCGGCCCAAGCCGGATCGACGCGCAACTCGGCCTGCTGCTGTTCGCACCAGGCGGCGGCGAACGAGCGGCAGCGGCGCAGCGGCGAACTGGCCACGACGTCCCAATGCAGTTCGCCGCATTGCCGGTACATCTGCCGCCAGCCGCGTTCGGTCAACGCATCGTCGGTCACGCCGCGGTAACGCGAACCGCCGCGGGCTTCGCCGTGCCGCAAAATATCCACCGTCGTCACTATCGCCATCGTTGCCGCTTCCGCTTCAGAAGTTAGGGTTAGGTGTTCAGCGTATCCATCAAATCGATCATGAATTCCATTTCCTCGTCGTCTATCGCTTGCCAACCGCTGAAGCCCAACGCGGCTAACACGCCACTGCCCTTCTCGTCCGCCGCCATGTTGAGCAATACCTGGCGCAGTTCGCCGCGCCTTGCCTGCAAGCGCGGGCCGACCATCAAAGAATGGTGGATCACGCTGATCTGGCTGCGCACCAGTACCCGTAATTGTTTGCGAATCACGCCGGACAAATTGTCGTAGGCTTCGGCCAGAATGATACCGGCGTCGGCCTCGCCTTTCAGCAAATGTTTCGCCACCAGCACATGGCTATCGGCCAAAACCGGGACGATGTTGCCGGCATCCAGGTCGGCCGGTTCCAGCATGATCATGCCCATCAAGCGCACGTCGGGATCGTCGGTAAACGCCACCCGGCTATTGACTTGCAAATCGGCCACGTCCTGCACCGGGCTGTCGGCGTGGACGGCGACGATGGCTTCGTCCGCCTGGCCTTGAGCCTTGGCCAACGGCAAAAAACCTTTGTTTCTGACCAGCATCGCCGCGTCGTAAGGATTGGCGTAAATCAGGTCGATTTTATCGGCCTCGATGGCCTGGTGCAGTTGTTGGTAATGGTTGTACATTTCCAGATGGATCGCGCTATCGGTTTGTTTCTGCAACCAAGTGTTGAAGATATACCAACCTGACAGGCGGTCCGGAGCGAAATCGGGACTGACGGTAAACAGGAATGTCATGGCAGGCTCCGTTAACGTAAAGTCGGATAGAGTTTGGCGCATTCGTCGACCTTGGTCCGCGACGGTTTGCGCCGGACCGAGGTATAACCCACCACCTTGCCGCCGCGCACGTTGGGAATCACCGTGGCCTTGACCCAATAATAACCGCCGTCCTTGCGCAGATTTTTGACGTAGCCTTGCCATTTCTCGCCGCGCAGCACTGTCTCCCACAAATCCTTGAACGCCGCCGCCGGCATGTCCGGGTGGCGCAGAATATTGTGCGGCGCGCCGATCAGTTCGGCTTCGCTGTAGCCGGACATCTCGACGAAGGCCCGGTTCACCTGGCGAATTACGCCCTCCGGCGTGGTCGTCGACACGATCAATTTGCCGTCCGGATACGGCGTTTCCAGTTCGGTGTACAACACTTTGCGGCGGCTGCCGTCGTAGAACGCCAGCTCGGCTTCCCGGTAATCTCCGACGATATCCTCGGGTTTCATATCGCTAATCATGATCGGCTCCGTAGCATGGTTTCGGGATCACAGCATTTCGGAAATGCTTTCCGCCGCGCGCTTGACGTCTAGGAAAATCAAGCCCAGCTTGGCGTTGGGCTTGGCCAGCACCGTCAATACGGCTTCGTTGCCGGCGTAAGTCATCAGCACATAGCCGCGCGCGCCCTTGATCAGCACCTGCTCCAGATTGCCGCGGCTCAGTTCCTGTGCGGTACGGTCGCCCAGCGACAGCATCGCCGCACTCATCGCGCCGACCCGGTCTTCGTCCATGCCGGCCGGCAATACCGAGGCCATCATCAAACCGTCCGTGGATATCACGCCCGATGCTTCAATATCAGCCGAAGTGCCATTCAGCTCGGTCAACACCGAGGTCAGCATATCTGCTTTCATAATTGCTATCTCCTAAAAGTAAAATTGACAAGGGAGCCGGGCAAAACTAATCGCCCTTTTTGACGTACCGGGTCGTCAGAATCCAGGCCAGACTGACGAATTCGGCCTGGTTGAAATGCGGCGTACCGGCGATGGCCAGCACGAAACGGTGGCCGCCGACGAAGATCGGCCAAAAACCGATCTGGCTGGCGCCGAAGGCATCGACTATCGCCCAGGCATGGCTGGCGATGCCCATGTTGTTGCTCAACAGGCCGGAGCGGCGTTTGTGCACGGTGGCCAATTCGGCGCTCAACGCCGATAATTCCTCGGCCGCCTCGTGCGGAAAGCCGCTGCAGGCCAGATAAAAACCCTGGTCGTCGGCCAGCAGCACCTTACCCGATTCGGAGATTGCCGCCAGCAGACCGGGCAACACGTCTTCCAACGCGCCGGCGGGAGCTTGCAGCGGCGTATCCACGCCCTGCACCCAGCCCAGCTTCTGGCAGTGCAACAACATTTCCAAGGCTTTGTGTTCGTCTTCGATCTCCATCAGGCTTTGCAACTGCGGCAATGCCAACGCCGGCGTTTGCGCCTGCTGCAACAAACGCAGCAAAAACCGCCGCGGTTTGTCGGAGTCCGGAAAAGCCACCGCGTAATAGGCCCCGGCCGGCGTCGGATATAAATACAGGCCTTCGGCCAGTGTGAAGTTCTGCATGGCCTTACTCCGCCAAACCGGGATCCAGCGAGTACAACAGGGCCTGCACCAGTAACGACACGTCGTTCTTTTCCCGGGCATCCACCGCAAACACCGGCGGTTTGATGCCGAACTCCTGCAAGCGCAGATGGTAATCGTCTATGGTCGGGCGGTTGCTCAAATCCATTTGGGTGACGCCGATGGCCAGGCTGGTATCGCTGATGAATTTGCTGAACGCCTCCAGAAAGAACTTCATGTCCTGAAACGGATCGGCGCGGGTATTATCCAACAGCAAAATCAAGCCGATGCCGCCGTTGACCAGAATGTCCCACATGAAATCGAAGCGTTCCTGCCCCGGCGTACCGTATAAATGGATCTTCTCGCCGCCGGCCAGATTCATCACGCCGTAATCCATCGCCACCGTGGTCGAGGCTTTGCGGTTTTTGGTCATATCGCTGGCGGCCGCGTCGGTTTTTACCGGCGGCGTATCGCTGATGGCATTGATCGCAGTGGTTTTTCCGGCACCGACCGGCCCGGTGAAAATGATTTTGTATTGGCTCATCGAGATTCCTGCTGAGAGCGGCTAGGTACCGCGCAATTTACTGAGAATTTTGCGTAACAAACCTTCGTTTTTCGGTTTGTCGGGCGCAGGTGCGGCGATTACCGCATCCGCTTCGCGCTCGCTCTGCCGCAACAGCCCCAGGGCATGGCATGCGCTGATAAACACGAACACGTATTGCGGCTTGACGTTGAGCACCCGGCAAACCGCGATCGGCGCAGTCGGCGTTTTCACCAGCAACGCGGCAATCCGCATCGCGTCGGGCGTAATCACCAAACGGGTAAAATTGGGCCAGCGTTGCAGGAACACCGGCCGCTGGATATCCAAGCCGATAGGGAAGCGGCCTTTCGAAGTCCAGATTGCCAATTTCCAGATAAACGCCTGCAGATCCTGATACTTTTCCGGCGCCCGCTCCGCGCCGGCCGCGGCCGGGTCCAGGGCCGACAGACTCATGTTACTGGCCGTGCCGGGTTTGAAGGCGACGCCGGCAAACGCCCGCAGTTGTTTGTCGTCGGCATCGAGCCAGACCTCGTTTTGTTCGGGAAACAGGTACAACGGCTTCCAAATCGAGCTGAGCCGCAACGGCCGCGCCTGCAAGCCGGCGGTCTTGGCCGCCGACTGCACGTAACCCAGGAAAAACTGGCGCGGATCGTAGCAAGCGGTGGGCAATTGCGCTTCGTCGTCGAAATCGATATCGCCGACCGTGCCGAGAAACGCGGTGAAGCCGCCCTCGTTCAGTTGCACTGCCGATTGGTGTTTGCCGGTCTTCTGCCGCTCCGTGTTGTCGATCGGTTTGGTCGGTTTGACCGGTTTGACGTAGACGTCCAGCGTCGTTTTGATTGGAGCGGCAGGCGCCTGCTGCGGTTTTGCCGGAGCGGCCGGCGCGGGCGCCGGTTCCGGCTTGTTTTCCGCCGCTTTCAATAGCAAGCCGATTTTGTCCAACACGCCGAGTATTTGTTCGGCAGTGACCGGTTTTTTGATGAAAAAAGTATTGTCGATCTGCAAGCTCTGCAACGACAGCAAAATAATCGGCCGGCCCGGCGCCGCGGCCTTGCGCTGGTCCATAATTTCCCGCGCCTTGGCGTGGTCGGCGTCGATCATGTCGATTTGGGCGTCGTCGGGAGCAACAACCTGCGCGGCACCACGGCACGGTCCTTTCAGGTACATTTCCATGGTCTTGCAGGTGCGGCTGTCCATGCCGTGCAACGCAACCCGGTAGGGATTGGCGGATTTTGCGGTTTTAGTCATGGCAGCTGCCGGTCGAAATAGTCTGCAACCGATTGCCATTCGCCAACTAACGGCACGGCCAAATCGGAGAAAGTGCGCCAGGCGTTTCGAAAACGCTCGTGGCTGGCGGTGGAGCGGTACAGTTCCAATAAGGCCAGTTGCAGGTCGGCGCGCTGCGGCTGGAGGCCGACCGCATTTTCCAGCACATCGATGGCCTGATCCAACTGGCTGTATTCGATAAAGTCGTTAGCCAGCGCCAGCGGATCGTGGCTAGTTTCGGCTTGCGCTTGCCGCGGCGCGAGCAGTGCGCTACTTCCCTGGATGCCGCTAGCGAGTATGGAATAGCGATTACCGAGTTTCTTCGGATCGTGCCGGTCCAAAGCTGACAGGACTTGGAAATCGCGCGGTTCCAAGCGCAACCGGCTAGCGTTAAGTATCCGGCGCCTAAGCGCCTCGCCCTTGCCTTGCAACGCAATCGACAAATCCAGCAAAGCCGCATACAACGCCGCCGAATGGCGATTTCGGTAACAACTGTGGATGCGCCGCAAATGTGCCGCCAGATCGTGCGGCTTTCTATGCACCTTGACCGACAACACGGCCAGAGCCTGGTCCGCGGCCGGATCGTAACCGAAGCCGGCCAGTTCGCCGTCCAGCCAGAAACTGCTCTCAGGCGTTGTTCCGAGCGGCGCGTCGGCAAACAAATTGGAATGAAACACGGCCATTGCCACCTTCCGTAAAAAAACGATGCCGGAAGGTTAGCAGCTAGGCCGCTTATTTCCAGGCGAATTATCCGGTTATTTGTTGTCTTGCTTCACAGATTGCCTTACGCACAGTCGCCGGAGCCGTGCCGCCGATGTGACTGCGGGCGGCGACCGAACCTTCCAACGTCAGGATGTCGAACACTTCGGCGCCGATAGTCGCGGAAAAACCTTGCAACTCGGCCAAGGTCAACTCCGACAAATCCCGGCCACTCTGCAAACCCAAACGCACGGCTTGGCCGACCACTTCGTGCGCATCGCGGAAGGCCATACCTTTACGGACCAGATAATCGGCCAGATCGGTCGCGGTGGCGAATCCGCGCTTGGCGGAGCGGTACATATTCTCGCGCTTGGCTTTGACGTGCGGCACCATGTCGGCAAAGGCGCGCAAGCAATTGATCAAGGTATCGGCAGTATCGAACAAGGGTTCCTTGTCTTCCTGATTGTCCTTATTATAGGCCAGCGGTTGGCTTTTCATCAGCATCAGCAACGAAACCAAATGCCCGGCCACCCGGCCGGATTTACCCCGAACCAGTTCCGGCACGTCAGGATTTTTCTTTTGCGGCATGATCGACGACCCGGTGCAGAAAGCGTCCGGGATATCGATGAAATCGAATTGGGCGCTGGCCCACAGTACCAACTCCTCGGAAAACCGCGACAAGTGCATCATCAACACACTGCCGGCCGCGGCGAATTCGATGGCAAAGTCGCGGTCGCTGACCGAATCCAGCGAGTTATTCGACGGTCGGCTGAAACCCAGCAATTCTGCGGTCATAAAGCGGTCGATCGGGTAACTGGTACCGGCCAGTGCGGCGGCGCCGAGCGGCATCACGTTCAGGCGCTTGGCGCAGTCCAGCAAGCGGTCGCGGTCGCGGCTCAGCATCTCGAACCAAGCCATCAAGTGGTGGCCGAAGGTGACCGGTTGCGCCACCTGCAAATGGGTGAAGCCGGGCATGATGGTATCGGCTTCCTGTTCCGCCTTATCCAGCAACGCCAGTTGCAAGCGCTGCAATTGGCCGAGAATGTTGCCGATTTCGTCGCGCAGATACAAGCGGATATCGGTCGCCACCTGGTCGTTGCGGGAACGGCCGGTATGCAGTTTCTTGCCGGCGATGCCGATCAAGTCGGTCAAGCGCGCTTCGATATTCATATGCACGTCTTCCTGCTGCACCGACCAGACGAATTCGCCGCGCTCGATCTCGCCGCCGATCTGTGCCAAACCTTTGCGGATATCCGCCAACTCCTGCTCGGTCAGAATACCGATTTTGCACAACATCGCCGCGTGTGCCAGCGAACCTTGGATATCTTGTTGCGCCATGCGTTGGTCGAAATTCACCGATGCGGTGAATTCCTCGACGAAGGCGTCGGTGGCTTCGGCAAAGCGGGCGCTGGAGAGTTTTTCGGAATTTACGGTGGTCATGATACTCGGAAGGTTGATCGAACAAAGCCCAATTATACCTGCCGCTGCCGGCGTTCAGCGCGGGAATTGCACGCTGACGCGCAGGCCGCCGAGCTGCGCAGAACGTTCGATGCTGAGCTTGCCCCGATAAAACTCGGCGATATCGCGCACGATCGCCAGACCCAAACCGTGGCCTTGCACCGCCTCGTCCAGCCGCAAACCGCGCCGGCTGAGTTGCTGCATATCAAACTCAGAACAGCCCGGTCCGTCGTCCTCGACGCTGATCCGCATTGCCTGAGAACAATCGATATCGACGATGATGTGTCCTGCGGCCCATTTGCAAGCGTTGTCCAGCAGATTGCCGATCAATTCCAACATGTCTTCTCTGTCGAAATTGATTAACCGGTCCGGCGCAGCGATTTGAAAGTTCAGCACCTTTTCCGAGTAAATGTTGCGCAACAACATGGTTAAGGCCTGTAGCTCTTCATGCGGATTAAACATACTGGCCGATTGCAAATTGCCGGATAGCCGGGCCCGTTTCAATTCGCGTTCGATGCGTTCGTGCATGCGTTGAGTCTGTTGTTGCAGCTGCAACCTCAGCTCGGGATGAGCAGCCAATTCCGGATGCTCGGCCAACCTGAACAGCATCGCCAACGGCGTTTTCAAAGCGTGCGCCAGATTGCCGATTGCAATACGCGACTGGTGCAGTCGTCGCTCCACCAACAATAGTAAGCGGTTGACCTCTCTGACCAGCGGTTTGATTTCCATCGGCACCCTGGTTTGGATTTGCTGCTTGCGGCCGCCGGCAATCTCGGCCAACTCGCCGCGCACGGCTTGTAACGGGTGCAGAGAACACCGGACGTCGCCGGTCTGCAAACCGATTGCCAGCAGCAAAACCAATACGGTCAACGCTAAATAAGCTAACCGGATATGGTCGATATCGCGGCCGATATCGGTCAAATCCTCGGCAATTGCGATACTGACCGGAAAACCGAAGCGTTGCCAGCCGCGGTTTAACACCAACAGCGGCTGGTGCTGCGGCCCGTCGGCATAATGGATTAACTGCACCGCATCGGCCGGCAACGGGGCTATCGGCAAGGTTTCGCCCTGCAGGGATTGCGAATAATAAGTTTTGCCGGCGATATGCAGCACAAAGTAGTGACCGGAGAATGCCTGGCCGTAGACGGTACCGATGTGCGAACTATCGAAATCCAACTGACCGCCGCTATTGGGCCGCAACGTATCCAGCAACGAATCGGCGTCGTGCTGCAAGCGCGTCGTCATCTGTTTTTCGGCGACGGCGCGTATCACCCAATCCGCCGCCAGCCAATGGCCGACAAAGACCGTGCACAGAATAAACATTAAGCCGCGGTTCAAACGCCGTTGTAACGACATCAGGCCTTCTCGCCGAATACGTAGCCCTGGCCGCGGCGGGTAGCAATCAGGCCGTTGCCCAGTTTGCGGCGCAGGCGGTTGACATAGACTTCGATCACGTTGCTGGCGGGGTCGCTGTCGTATTGGTAGATATGCTCCAGCAAATGGGTTCGGGTAAAGACTTTGCCGGGATGCAACATGAAATAACGCAGCAAACGAAATTCGATGGCCGTCAGTTGTTCCGACCGGCCGCCGACGCTGACCGTCTGCGTGTCTTCGTCCAGAACCAATCCGCAAGCGGCCAGTTGCGGCTGCATCCGACCGTGAAAGCGCTTCAACAAAGCCTGTACCCGGGCCAATAGTTCTTCGCTATGAAACGGCTTACCCAGATAATCGTCGGCGCCGGCCTTGAAGCCGTCCACTTTCTCGTGCCAGGCGTCGCGCGCCGTTAATACGATCACCGGCACGTGGTTCTCCGCGCGGCGCCAGCGGCGTAGCACCTCCAGGCCAGGCATTTTCGGCAACCCCAGATCCAGAATCACAATATCGTAGGATTCGGTCGAGCCCAGAAACTCGGCCGCCTCGCCGTCTGTCGCGCAATCGACGGCGAAACCGGCGCTTTCCAGCTCAAGCTTTAATGATCTCGACAGGCCCGGATCGTCCTCCACCAGCAATAAACGCATAACCGACGCTCACTCCGCTTGCAAATTGGCAAAAGTTTAATGGTTTATCCGCCGTTGCGGCGATTTTTAAGATTGGTTTCATTTCGCCTTACTACAATGCCGACACCTTAACCATTCTGGAGCTTGAACCATGCAAAATGACAATTCGGTCGCTGTTTGGGATATTTTCGTCCGCATATTTCACTGGTCGCTGGTCGCCGCATTCGCCGTCGCTTACGCCACCAGCGAGGAAGAAAATTCCTGGCACATCTACGCCGGCTACACGGTACTCGGTTTGATCAGCCTGAGATTGGTCTGGGGCTTCGTCGGCGGCCGCTACGCCCGATTCGGCGAATTCGTGCGTTCCCCGGCTGCCGTGTTTCGCTACGTTTCCCAACTGCGCCAAGGCACGGCACCGCGCTATCTGGGACACAACCCGCTCGGCGGCTGGATGGTGTTGGCGTTACTGGCCACGCTGTTCGTGGTGACGATCAGCGGCTTGAAGGTTTACGCCATCGAAGAAGGCCGCGGCCCGCTGGCGCAAGGAACCGAAATGATTACCGTGATCGGCGCCGCGCACGCCGAAGACCGCGAAGGCAACCGGGCCGAAGCGGATGGCGATGCCGAAGAGTTTTGGGAGGAAATTCATGAAGGCGCCACCAATTTCATGTTGTTGCTGATTGCCGCCCACGTGCTGGGTGTGGTCGTCTCCAGCAAACTACACCACGAGAAACTGGTAAAAGCCATGATCACAGGCCGCAAAGCCAAAGACCTGAATTGCGATAAATAACGCATTTTTAATGTTGGATTCATGCTCGCTTGCTATAACGCTCCCGTTTCTTGCACACGTTCAGTTCGATTCCGTCCGGCCAATCAGGAGCAACTATGGCGACCAAACTTAAATTCCAGGCTTATGCTGCAACTTTCTCGTTAGCCCTGTTACCGAATATCGCTGCGGCAAGTTTTCTCGGGTTTCTGGGCAATTTCGACGTCGTTAACGATACCGGAAATACCGCCCACGGCTTCGAAATCGAACTGGAAGGCCTGCACAGCAGCGATATTACCGACACCTTCGGCGGCGCCAACCGCGGCTTTCCCAGCGGCACCGGTTTCGATCCGAACACGGCAGTAGTGCGCTACGGCGCACCGACCATTACCGAGTACGCCAACGGCAGCATCTTCGGCACCCGGGTCACTTATGCCAGCGCCTGGGATGCCGCCAGCCAATCCTGGTTATTCGGCACCCCGAGCGGCACCTTCATTACGCCGGGCGACAATTGTTGGACCGGCGGCGGCGTCGGCTATAACGCCGGCACGCCGTGCGACCATTTCGGCGTCGGCACCAGCAAGACCGCCAGCAAAACCAATTACAGTTGGCTGTTCGACGACGGCAGCAACAGCGGCAAGCTGACCAACAGCAACGGCCAAGTGGTGCTGCCGGCACCGAATTGGAACGTGATCCCTGCCGACCCGGCGCCGGCCGGCCAACCGCAACCCAAACCGGTAGTTGCAGCCGACATTCGCGCCCCGCAAGCCGAGCAAGAAGGCCAATTCGGCGAAGCGATTTGGGTAAAAGTGTTCCGCACCGAATTGGAACGCGAAGTGGAACTCGAAGAGCTGATCGGCGGTAATCCGGTTATCGAACAAGCCGAAACCGAAATCGAATGGCAATTGCTGCAAACCGATCCGGGCAATCCGGACGCCGGCAAACTCGAAGCCGGTTACCTGAACGTATTGGGCCAAAATGCCGAGTCGGTCATTTTCCGTTACGAGTTTTACAAATATGCCGGCGAGTACGATCCGGAAAACCATGAAGCCAAGGTCGGCAGCGACTCCAATCCGACCGAAGCTGAAATCGGCACCTATCTCGGCGCCCAAAACGGCGCGGTCAACTTGAATGCAGTCGCGCCCGTGCCGGTACCGCCGGCAGTTTGGTTGATGGGTTCCGCGTTGCTGGGCCTGGCGGCAAACCGCCGTCGTCACCCGGCTGCGGCAGTACAATCCGATCAGCCGTAACCCCTGAGGCCTGATAAACGGCGGACGCTGGGGCCGCCGTTTACATTCACTCCTGCTCGATCATTTCGCCACTCACCCTGGCCAAGGCGGGCCGCCCTTCCGTGCCGATGCCGGCTAAACCCGGATTTGGTGGATCTTGGAAAGCATCAACGCCGACCGACCATCAGTTCGATTTCCTCGACAATTTCTTCCTGGCGCAGCCGGTTGCGCTGGCGTTGCAAGTCCTCGCCGCCGCGTTCCAGATGGCGCAGCGCGGTTTCCATCTGCATCAGCCGCATATGGTTTTCGACTCGGATCGACCGCAACATCAGCGCCAGCAAACTGTGGAACAGGTAATGCTCGGCCACGCCGGTAGCCACTTCTCTGGCCGGCTGATATGTCAACGGCAGTTCGGCCGGCGTACGGCCGACGCTGCGCGGCAACGGCCACAGCCGCTGGCTACGGGCGCCCTGCTCGTCGCGGATGCCGGCCACCAGGCCGTACTCGCCGCCCAGCCTTAGCTCGGAAACCGCCGCCAAAATCCGGTCTATCGCCGCCGGCGCGTCCAGCCCGCCTTCGGCGCCGTCCAGGCAACAGGCCGACGCATGGCCGCCGAACAGGCCATGCAGACGTTCGCCCACCAGAATCAGCGGCGCTTGTCCATCGGCCGTCCCCTGCCAGAACCGCATCACGTCTTCGTTGAAGCTGCCGCAAAAACCGCGCACCGAGCCGAATAACAGCCAGATGTCGGCACGGGTTTCGGCGCTATCGGCATAAAACGCCGCCGGCAACGCGCCAGACAAATCCTGCAACGCCGCCGCCAACGACTCGACCACCTGTTGTTGCGACGCTTCGCGCTTGCCGACCTTGCGCAACTCGGCCAAGGCGAAACTGCGCATCGCGCCGAGGATGCCGGACAATTCGTCGAACAAGGCCAGGCGGGCTTCGACTTCGCGGCGCTGGCTCATGGCTTATGCGCCAGCCATTGTTTCAACGCGGCCAGCCACTGCTGTTTCGGCGAATCCAGTTTCAACGCGCTGCCCGGCAATTGTTGCAGTAGCTGCGCCAGCACCGTAGCGGCTTGCTCCGGCGCGACATCGGCCAGCAAACCCTCGCCGTAAGCCAGCAGCCAAGCCAGATGCGCTTGTTCGGACAAGGGCTGCAAGCGGTCTTGTTTCAGGATTTCCCGCAACAGCCGGCCGCGCTGCAATTTTTGCTCGACACTGGCTTCCAATCGGGTGCCGAAGCGGGCGAACAATTCCAACTCCAGGAATTGCAGATAATCCAGCCGGATATGCGCCGCGGCGTTTTTGATGGCCGGATGCTGGGCCTTGCCGCCGATCCGCGACACCGAGCGGCCGATGTCGATGGCCGGCAAAATCCCGGCCGCGAACAGTTTGCTCTCGAAATAAATCTGGCCGTCGGTAATCGAAATCAGATTGGTCGGGATATAGGCCGATAATTCGCCCTGGCGGGTCTCGATGATCGGCAACGCGGTCATGCTGCCGCCGCCGTGTTCCAGACTAAGCACCGTCGAGCGTTCCAGCAAACGCGAATGCAGATAAAAAATGTCGCCCGGATAGGCCTCGCGGCCCGGCGGCCGCTGCAACAGCAGCGACAGCTCGCGGTAGGATTGGGCGTGGCGGGTCAAATCGTCGTAGACCACCAGCGTATCGCGGCCCAGCCGCATCCAGTGTTCGGCGATGGCGCAGCCGGCAAACGGCGCCAGATAGCGAAAGCCCGGCAGCGCGTTGGCTTCGGCCACGACCAGTACCGTGTAATCCAGCGCCCCGGCCGCGCGCAGGGCTTCCAGCGTGCCGGCCACCGACGAACGCGGCTGGCCGATCAACACCATCACGCACAACACGTTGCGGCCGCGTTGGTTCAGCACCGCATCCAGCGCCAGCGCGCTTTTACCGACACCGTCGTCGCCTATTATCAACTGGCGTTGGCCCTTGCCGATCGGAATCAGGCTGTCGACGATCTTGCAGCCGGTATAAAACGGTTCGCTGACGAAATCGCGCTCGATAATGCTGGGCGCCGCCGCTTCCAGCGGCCGCAACTGGCGGATTTGCGGCGGCGGCAAGCCGTCCAGCGGACTGCCCAACGGATCGACCACCCGGCCCAGCAAGGCGTCGCCGACGCCGATTTCCAGTTTGCGGCCGATATGCTGTACCGCCATGCCGGCAGTGACGCCGCGGCTCTGCGACAGCAGAATCGCGCCCAGCACCTCCTTACCCAACTGAAATACCAGCCCCGAGCTGCCGTCGTCGAAGCCGATCAATTCGTCCAGCCGGGCCGACGGCAAACCGCGAATCCAGGCGATGCCGTCGCCGATGCCGGCCACGCACCCGCGCTCGGACAAGCGCAAACCAAAGCGGTAAGGCATACTCGGCTCAGTCATGGTTGATTTGGCGGCGGAAAAAGGCCAGTTCATCGGCCAGATTGGCGTGCAGCTGGCATTCGCCGACCACGGCACACACGCCGGCAATCAGGGTCGGATCGGTGGCAAATTTAAAGGTCAATTCATGGCCGGCCGCTGTGGACAGGGCTTGCGTCAAACTGCCCTGCTCGGCAGCGCCGAGCGGATGGGCGCTGGCGATTTCCACCGCCGACGCCGTAATCAACCCGGCAGCCGCTTTATGCAGAGCCGCCTGCTCGGGCTCCGGCAGTTGCCGCAAGTCCTCCAGAAAAATATCGACGATAGCCGAGGTCAATGCCGGCGAGGCCAAGCGTTGCAGCATCGCTGCGGTTTGGGCGTAAGCCTTGCCGGCCGCTTCGCGCACCAGGGCCGCTTCGCGGGTTGCGGTCGCTGCCTGGTTTCTGACCCGGAATTTGGCTTCTTCGTCGGCCAAGGTTTTTTGCAGCGCGGCCAATTCGCTGCTGCGCAATTGCGCCAATTCTTCGTCCAGCGCCCGCCGCGCCGCTTCCTGCTGTTGCTGCCAATCCGCCAAGCGGGCCTGGTATTGGCTTTGCAACGCTTCGGCTTCGGCCTGCAGTTGCTCGGCGCGTTCGGTTTGTTCGCTGATCCGTTGTTGACGGGCATCCAGCAGCGCCAGCATCGGCCGGTACAGAAAACGTTGCAGTATCCACACCAGTACCAGGAAATTGACGATTTCCAGAATAAACGTGGTCCAGTCGAGTTGCATCATGGCAGAGGTCCGGCGGATTGGAGGGCGATACTGATAGTTCGGCAGCCTAGCTCAGGAAATATTCCAGCAACGGGTTGCGGAACAGCACGATCAAGGCCACGACCAGACAGTAAATCGCTAGCGATTCGATCATCGCCAAGCCGATAAACAGGGTGCGGGTGATGGTTTTCTCGGCTTCCGGCTGCCGGGCCAGGGCTTCCAAAGCACTGGCAATGGCTTTACCCATCGCAATGGCCGGCAACATCGTGCCGAGGGCGATGACCAGCCCGGCCACGCCGGTGGAGATGATGCTGAACAGGTGTAAATCGGTCATGACGGATTCTCCGGGGATGAATTGTCGGATTCGTTGGGTTCCAGCGCGCCGGCGATGTAAATCAAGGCCAGCATGCCGAAAATATAAGCCTGCACCACGGCTTCGACCACGTGCAGCATCAATAGCGGTACCGGCACCAGAAAGCCGGCGATCAGCAACACCAGCAACGCGGCCATTTCCAAGCTCATCACGTTGCCGAACAAGCGGATCGCCAGTGCCAAGGTGCGAGTCAGTTCGCTGATGATATGAAACGGCAGCAGAATCACGCTGGGCTCGATGTAATGGCGCAGATGGTTGCGCAGGCCACGGTCGCGAATCCCGAACCAGTGGGTCGAGGCAAACACCAGCACCGCCAACGCCGCGGTAGCCGATAAATCGCGGGTCGGCGAATGCAAACCCGGAATCAAACCGACCAAATTGGCGACCAACACGAACAACCACAGCGTGGCGACGAACGGCAGCACCCGCCGAACCGACGCCGCCGGCAAGACTTCGCCGATGGCGCTTTCTATCGCCAGCACCACCGCTTCCAGGGCATTGTGCAGCCGGGCCAATGCGCCGTGCGCCGGCAACCGTAGCAGTAAGGCCAGCACGGTAAACCCGGCCATCACCCCCCAGGTCGTCAACACCGTGCCGTTGATCGCCAGCGGTCCGAGGTGTAAAGCAGCGTCGGGTTCGGTCATCGGGAATGCTCCTGCAAAAAGCGGATGGCATTATAGCCGCCGACCACGATGCCCAAGACGATCAGACTGACGGTCCAGCGCACCGAATAGCCGGCCGCCAGCGTATCCAGCCAACGCCCCAGGTAGGCGCCGGCGACGATGGGCACGACAAACAACAGGCCCAACGTGCCGCCGTACAGCAACAAGCCGAGCCAGGACGCCGATTGCCGGCGTTTGTCCTGCAAGCGCCGAACATCGCGCCGGGTGAATTCGATCAATTTATTACGAAAACTCATGGTTAACGTCCCCCCGCAACCCGGTTACTCAATTCCGCCAATCGCCGTAGCAACGAGCGTTCGATTTCGGTTAGCGTCGCCCGCGCCCGGTGCACTTCCGAATCGATCCGCGCCATTTCCGCCGCCAATAGCTCGCAAATCGCGTCCGGATCGTCGCCGAGAAAATAACGCACCGCAGTCAGCGTCATCCGATTTTCGCTAAAGCGCAACACGCCGCCCGGCAGGGCTAGATAACGCCAGACGCCGGCTTGGTCGCGAAACCGCGCCAGCCCGTAACGCAGCAGCGCAACCATGCCGACATGGCCGGGCAAAATACCGAAACTGCCGTCGGCGTCGGCGCCGACGAATTGGCCGACTTGCTCGAAATATTCGACGCCGCGGCTGTCGAACAAGGTCAAGCTAAAACCGCTCATGCCGGCATCGCTCCTTTCATGTAGCAATCGGCTTCGCTGAGTGGGTCGTATTTGCCGGCGATAAAGGCCTCGCAATCGGCGATGGTTTGTTGCAACGGCACGCGCACGCCCGGCAAACCGGTATGGTCGGCCACGGTAACGAAGGGTTGGGTCAGGTAACGTTGCAGGCGGCGGGCGCGCTCGACGATGCGGCGGTCTTCGACCGACAATTCTTCGATGCCGAGCATGGCGATGATGTCTTCCAGTTCGCGGTAGCGCGACAGATGTTCGCGCACCGCCCTCGCCACCTGGTAATGGCGTTCGCCCAGAATGTGGCGGTCCATGATGCGGCTGCCGGAACGCAGCGGGTCTATCGCCGGATAAATGCCTTTGGCCGCCTGCTGCCGCGACAGAATCACCACGCTATCCAGATGACCCAATATCGTGGCGACGGCCGGATCGGACATATCGTCGGCCGGCACGTACACCGCCTGCACCGACGTAATCGAGCCGGAACGGGTGGATACGATGCGTTCCTGCAACGAAGCGACTTCGGTCAATAAGGTAGGTTGGTAGCCGACCGTGGCCGGCATCCGCCCCAACAGTCCGGAAATCTCGCTGCCAGCCTGGACGAAGCGAAAGATGTTATCCATTAAGAACAACACCTCGCCGTGCAGCGTATCGCGTAAATATTCGGCGTAGGTCAACGCGGTATAGCCGACGTGGAAGCGCACGCCGGGCGATTCGTCCATTTGGCCGTAGACCAGCAAGGCCTTGGGCAACACGCCGGCGTCGGCCATTTCGTGCCACAGCTCGTGGCCTTCGCGCATGCGTTCGCCGACCCCGGCATATACCGAAACGCCCTGCATGCCCGAGCTGACGGCATGCATGAATTCCATCATCAGCACGGTCTTGCCGACGCCGGCGCCGCCGAACAAACCGGTCTTGCCGCCGCGCACAAATGGGCACAGCAAGTCGATGACCTTGATTCCGGTTTCCAGAATCTGCGAGGCCGGCAAGGTATCCGACAGCAGCGGCGGCTTGGCCAGAATATTGCGGAATTCCGTTCTCGGCAGCGGCGATCCGCCGTCCAGCGCTTCGCCGAACAGATTCAACATCCGCCCCAGACAAGCCGGATCGACCGGCACCTGCAAGGCGTCGCCGCGGTCGTAGACCGGCATGCCGCGGTAAATTCCGGTTACCGGATGCAAGGCTATCGCCCGCACCAAGGTCGGCTCCAGATGTTGAAATACCACCATCACATAGGCATTTCCGCCGTTGGCGACATCCAGCGCCTGGCCGATAGGCGGCAGATAATCGCAGCGCACGTCCACCACCGGCCCCTGCGCCGCCTCGATGCGGCCGACCGGTTTCTGCGAGTGGCGCGTTGTTTCCGCCGGCGTCGACTCTGCGCGATCCGCAGCCGTCTGCCGGACTGTTGATGCAGTTGCCATAAGCGCAATTTCCTTATTAGTCCTGCCGAAATACTACTCCTAAGCCGGCGCTTTCACCAGCGCCGCGCCGATATGCCATGCCGGCCGGCGTTAATCCAAAATTGAGATAAACAATTCTAAAAATATCGTTTTATTTCACAAGCTACGCTGCATAACATTAAGCGAAACAATGCAGCGCCAATAGTCTGGGCGCGGCTGGCACTATTTCCGGAACGGCGGTTTGGCCGATCCGCCCATCTTTCGCGAGGAACTCATCATGCCGTTGCAACAATTAGTGGAATATTTCAACGACCGCCTGGAACAGGAACATAACGACGGCGTGCGGCCGTTTGTACTGGAGAACGGCGCGGCGCACGGCTTGTTCGGCCCGATCAAAGTCGGCAGCGTACTGGCGCCGATTCGGGAAACCTTGCGCAGCTCTCACGTCGTCGGCCATATTGCGCAACTGACGGTAGCGGCTAACCCGGTACTAACGCTGCAAGGTAACGAGTTGGATAATCTGGTCAATCTGCCGCGCGCACCCGGCAATAGCGACTCGGTGATCAACTTCGACCGCTTGGCTCGTACCGTGCACATGCTGAATTACCTGCCGCAGTCGCATCTGGACGAACTGCTGTTTCTCCACGTCGACCCGCGCCACATTCTGGGCGTCAAGGCCGACCACGGCGCCTATTTCGAAGAAATCATCGTCAAATGCGGCCTGCAAACCGGCAATGTGGCGATTGCGCTGAACGTCAGCAACGCCTACGCCCGCTTCTTTCCGTCTTTGCAAAAAGGCCTGGAAAACTACCAACGCCGTGGCTACAAACTGGCATTGAAATTCGATATCCAGTCGCTGGAAAAATCGGCGCTGGAGCTGATATCGCGCTTGGCGCCGGATTTTGTCGGCCTCTCCGCCGAAAACCTGGATCAAGTCAGAGACAGCCAATTGCCCGGCAAAATCCAGCAACTGAACAGCCTGGTCGCGTCGGTCAAGGGCCGCAGCATATTGCTGGACATCGACGACAAACGCGGCGCGGCACTAGCCAGACAGAGCGGCTTCGGTTTGGTGCAAGGGCGCTATTTCGAACTGCCGGTAACTTCGGCGAATAAACCCGATGCCGGTAATAAGGTAAGCAAGCCGGAGAGTTACCAAAGCCGACGCGCGGTTTGACCGATGGTTGGCGCCATGCGGGTTGTTTAACCTTTGCCCGATTTGGCGCAGAGCAAGTTGGCGAGAACCAGCATTCCGAAAACGCCCTACTCCCCAGGCTATTTAGACGCCGCAACCGGCTGTTCGGCGATACCTTGGCCGTTGACCGGCCGCGTCCGAATCTCGATTCGCCCGTCGAAACTGGCAAAGCCGGCAGCCACCGGCAGTACCCGCCGAAACTGCAGCCAATAAAAAGGGGCCGGAAGGCCCCTTTGGCTGAACCGGTAAACGGCCGTGCTTAGTTGAAGCTAGAACCCGGAGTTGCCGGCAATTGCGGCATGGTTTGAGTCGGGAATTCGCCTGTCAACGCATTCAGGAACGCGACGATGTCGGCAACGTCGCCGTCGGACAACTCTTTGTTCAACTGCAATTTGGCCATCAACCAGACCGCTCTATCCAGGGTTTTTACCGAACCATTGTGGAAATAAGGTGCGGTCAGAGCTACGTTGCGCAAGGTCGGTACCTTCCACATGTGCTCGTCGCTGTCTTTTTTGGTCACTTCCGCCAGGCCTTTGTCTTTCAGGAAGTGGTATTGCGCTTCGAAATAGCCGTTAGAGTTAACCGGGAATTTCTGGAACACACCGGGGCCGTTGAATGCCGGGCCGCTGTGGCAACTGGTGCAACCGACCTCGACGGCTTTCTCCATGCCGCGGATTTGTTGCTTGGTCATCGCGTCTTTATCGCCGCCGAGGTATTTATCGTAGGGGCTGTTCGGCGTGATCAGGGTTCTTTCGTAAGCGGCGATGGCTTTGGTGGCGTTTTCCTTGGAAATCGAATCCTTACCGAAGGCTTTTTCGAACGCGTGTTGGTAACCTTCGATAGTTTTCAGGCGGGCGACCACGTCGTCCCAGCTCTTCATACCCATCTCGATCGGATTGGTCACCGGACCGGCGGCTTGGGCTTCCAAACTGTCGGCACGGCCGTCCCAGAACTGGACTTTATTAAAGGCGGCGTTCCAGACGGTCGGCGCGCTACGGCCGCCGGTTTGGCCGTTGACGCCCATTGCCACCGCACGGTTGTCTTCGCCGCCCAACATGGTGTTATGGCATGAGGCGCAGGATACGGTGCCGGTGGAGGACAACCGCGGATCGTGGTACAGCATTTTTCCCAACGTGACTTTTTCCAGCGTGGTCGGGTTGTCGGCAGGAGCCGGGGCCACACTCGGCAGCGGCTCGGCCGCCGCTACGGACATAGAACCGGTCAGCGCAATTGCGGAAACCAGCAGGCGAAATTTGAACATACCATCCTCCTAAAAATAGTTATTGTCAGAGCCAAGGGCCGGCGAATTGTAAGATATTGGCGCGCGGCAGGTAAATTAAATTGCGTCCCTCCCGCCGCGGCAGGCGCGGCGGCCTAGGAGTTGGATTAAAAATGTCCCGCTTCCCCAAACGCAACGGCAATGGAGGAGTTGGACAGGCGAAAAATTACCGACACCGCCAGCCGAATCGACACCGACTGGTTAAGTGGCCGGGAATCGGCTAATTTTCCCTCCAGTTAAGACGCTAGAATTTTCACTCGATCAAGGAAGAGCTCCGATGCAACACCTCGACAAAATCGTCAAACTCCACAACCTGCTGAAGAGCCGCCATGCCCCAATCTCGGGCCCGGAAATAGAAAAAGAACTGGAATGCTCTAAAGCCACCCGCCAGCGCGTGATAGCCGATCTGCGCGACCGCCTGAACGCGCCGCTGGTCTGCGACCGTAGCGCTGGCGGTTACTACTACGACCGCGACGACCCGCGCCACCCGTTCGAACTGCCCGGCATCTGGCTCAGCGCCGAAGAGCTGCAAGCCTTGATTGCTTGCCAACATCTGCTCGGCAACCTGGCGCCGGGATTATTGCAAAATGAAATCGGCCAACTCCGCGACCATCTGCAAAAACTGCTGGACCGCTCGCCAGGCGTCAAAACCCCGCAACTGGGCCGCATCAAAATCCTCAGCCAAGCCTATCGCAGCCGCAACGACGACTTGTTTCTGACCTTGGTCCAAGCCCTGTTCAATCAACAGCGGCTAATCATTCATTACCACGCCCGTAGCGACGACCAAAGCAGCGAAAGACCGGTATCGCCGCAAAACCTGGTCTTGTACAAAGACAACTGGTACCTGGACGCCTACTGCCACCAGCGCAACGAACCGCGCACCTTCGCGCTGGACCGAATCAGATCCGCCACCGCCAGCGGCGAAGCCGCATATCTGTTGGAACCGGATGCATTGCAACAACACTTTGGCTCCTCCTACGGCATCTTCGCCGGCACGCCTAAACACACCGCCGTCCTCAATTTCTCCGCCAAAGCCGGCCGCTGGGTAGCCGACGAAACCTGGCACAGCCAACAAGAATACGAATGGCTAACCGACGGCCACTACCAACTGCGCATCCCCTTCAACCGCCACGAAGAACTGCTGATGGATATTTTGAAATACGGCGCCGAGGTGGAGGTAGTGGCGCCGGGGTTTTTGCGGGAGTTGGTCAGGCAAGAAGCGGAGAAGCTGTTGGCGGTTTACCGATGACTTGAAAAATATTTGTACGAAAAAAATCCCGGTATCGGCTTTTGAGACCGAGGCATGTTAGAAAACGTTTACCCTGATTCAAAAGGTTTGCCATGAGCGACTACAGCGCATTTTTCAGACAAGCAACATTGTTAGCGGAACCTTTTCCGTTTCAACAAACCCTGGCCAAAACTGCTTGGCCGGATTTCCTGGAAATTCCAACCGGCCTCGGCAAAACCGCCGCAATCATATTGGCGTGGCTTTATAAGCGCCAGGTCGCGCATGATGCCGACACGCCGCGCCGCCTGGTGTATTGCTTACCGATGCGGGTATTGGTCGAGCAAACCCAAGCCAACATCGATTGCTGGCTAGAACGGCTGAATCTGCAACACCAAGTCAATGTACACATTTTGATGGGCGGTGAAGACAGCCAATCCTGGGTGATGCAACCGGAAAAAGACACCATTCTGATCGGTACCCAGGACATGCTGTTATCCCGCGCCTTGATGCGCGGTTACGGCGTTAGCCGTTACCAATGGCCTGTGCATTTTGCCTTGCTGCATAACGATGCACTGTGGGTGTTCGACGAAGTGCAACTGATGGGTGCGGGCTTATCGACCAGCGCACAACTGGAAGCCTTCCGGCGTACGCTGACAACCAGTGTCGTCACAAAAAGCCTTTGGGTTTCCGCCACCTTAAATCGCAATTGGTTGAATACAGTAGACTTTGCCGATTATTTGCCAAAGGCAATCAGCTTGCCATTGAGCCGCGCCGAACAAACCCTGCCAGAGGTACAACGACGCATTAAGGCGATAAAGCGCCTAACCAAAGCAGCATGCCTGCTAAGCACCGAAACCAAAAAAAGCTACGTCGCGCAACTCGCCGAACTGGTTAGCCAACAGCATCAAGTAGGGACGAATAGCTTGGTGATCGTCAATCGGGTCGAGCGCGCCCAGCAGTTGTACGCTCAGTTGAAAAAGCAAAAGCCGGCGGCGGAATTATTGTTGGTTCATGCCCGATTCCGGTTGCAAGAGCGGCGGCAACTCAACCAGCGTTTACAGCAAGCGGCACCGGAAGCGGGCCGAATTATCATCGCCACCCAGGCCATCGAAGCCGGGGTGGATATTTCCAGCAAGACCTTGTTTACCGAGATTGCGCCGTGGTCGTCGTTGGTCCAACGTTTCGGCCGCTGTAACCGTTACGGCGAATATAACCAAACCGGCGGAGCGGATATTTTCTGGATCGACATCGAAGACGATACCTTGCCCTACGCGCCTGAGGATTTTGCACTTAGCCGTAGCCATTTGCTGAGTCTGGAGAGCGCCGCGCCGTCCGAACTACCGAAAGTGACCACCGAACAGGCGATTCATCCAGTCATACGCAAAAAAGATTTTCTGGATTTGTTCAACACCGATGCCGACCTGAGCGGCTTCGACACCGACATTTCCCCATTCATCCGCGACCAAGGCATGCCGCAACTGCGAGTGTTTTGGCGCGACATCGATACGCCGCAACCGAACGAACCGCAACCCTTGGATAGCGAGCTTTGTCCGGTGTCGATGGGGCAGATCAAAGACTATTTCAAGGACAAGGAGCGAGCCGCTTTCGTTTGGGACGGCTTGGCAAAAATCTGGAAAAAGATCGATCAACCGTTTCCCGGCATGACCTTGCTGCTGTCGGCTCGGTACGGCGGCTACGATCTGGAATCAGGTTTCGATCCCATCAAAAAACAAGCGGTGCCGGTTACGCTGATGGAAACGCCGCAAACCGACGATAGTTATACCGGCGACCAAGATAGCCGTAAAACCAAGGCGATAGAACTGCCCGCTCATTTGCGCCATGTTTTCGAACATGCCCAACACTTGGTAGATCAGGTGCAGACCCAAGCAATTGGAAAACACGCGGTAGTTACCGCTGCTGCTTGGCATGACGTTGGTAAAGCACATGATGAATTTCAGCAAAAGATGTTAGACGGTACGAATTTGGATAGAAACGTATTGTGGGCAAAGGCCCCGTTTAGTTTGTTTTCATCCAAGCGTCAAACAAAGCGCCGTTACTTTCGCCACGAATTAGCCTCCATGCTGGCTTGGCTGTTGAATAATCCCGAACACCCGCAACGCGACCTGATTGCTTATTTGATCGTCGCCCACCACGGCAAAGTGCGATTAAGCCTGCGAGCCATGCCGGACGAAAAGCCGCCCAAGGACAAACCGCATATCCTCTATGCCCGTGGCGTTTACCAAGGCGACCGTTTGCCGGAAGTTGCCGTCCTCGACCAAATCATGCCGGCCACCGAGTTGCGGCTGGAATTGATGCAACTGGGCGAAACCGACGTGATGGGACCTTCGTGGGCTACACGCGTGCAAAGCCTGTTACGCGAACACGGCCCATTCGAGCTGGCCTGGTACGAAACCCTGGTCCGCATCGCCGACTGGCGCGCCTCGGAAGCCGAACAACAAAACGGTACGGAGAATCCGCAATGAGCCACGAAATAGCACTAAAAGGCTGCGCACCAACGCCGCTGGCCCATTACCTGAAGGCGCTGGGCATATTGCGTTTGGTCGCGGAGCAGAAAGACCCGAATGCCAAAGGCTGCTGGCGGGACGAGGCCTTTGTGTTGCAAAGCACTTTGGATAAAAAAAGCCTGTTGCGGTTTTTTCTGGATGAATATCGACCTACGCCGATTACCGCGCCTTGGAATGGCGGGAGCGGCTTTTATTTCGAAGAAGGTAAAGCTGCAGCTATTGATCCTGAGACGGGAAAGTCTCTTAAAACAGGGAAAAAGCTTAAAACTGGTATACGAGATAAAGATACTGAGGCAACGCGTACTTTAGATAAGCTATTGCAAAGTCAATGTGATCGCTTTAAAGGTTACAGGGAGTTACTAATAAAAACCCGTGAAATATTGGATATAAAGGGATTTGAAGAGGCCCCAAAAGAAAACCAAAAATCCTTACTGATACAGATTATTAGAAATACTTATCCAGATGAGTTTCTAAAATGGCTTGATGCTGTTTTACTAATTGGTTCGGACAAAGTCTCTTATCCTCCGTTACTTGGTACAGGAGGAAATGATGGGCGCTTGGATTTTACGAATAATTACATGCAACGTGTATTGCGATTGTTTAATGAGCTTACCGGGGAGCCAAATTATTTCGTAACAAACTGGCTGGAAGATTCACTTTATCTTCAGCCTACCCCACAAATGTTAAAAGATGTTGCTATAGGACAATTTTTACCAGGAAATGCTGGCAGTCCAAATGGAGTGTCTGGGTTTGAATCGAAATCTCTGGTTAATCCTTGGGATTTTGTTTTGATGTTAGAGGGGGGATTGTTTTTCGCGACTAATACTGTCAGGCGATTAGGTTCCGATACTGGGAGTGGAACACTTAGTTTTCCATTCACAGTAAGAATGACTGGCGCTGGAAGCGGCGCAGGTAATCAGAAAGATGAATCTAATTCTCGCAATGAAATATGGTTGCCGATATGGAATAAACTTACATCCTTCGAAGAGATTTGCTGTTTATTTCAAGAGGGACGAGCAACTGTTGACAGGCGTTTCGCTAAAGACGGATTAGATTTTGCGAGAGCAATTTCTGCATTCGGCGTCGATCGTGGGATTAATGAGTTTCAAAGATATGGTTTTGTTAAACGTAACGGCGATGCTTACTTAGCGACACCAGTTAATCGGATTGCAGTTCGCAATAATCCCGATGTCGAACTCATCAATGAATTAGAGCAAAGTCGTTTTTTAGACCAGATTCGCCGCTTCGCCCGCAGTGACAAAGCACCGGCACGCTTGGCCGCCTTGGCGCATCAACTGGAAAACCGTTTGTTTGACCTCACGCGCGGCGCAGATCGGCGGGTTTGCCAAGACATTTTGATGTTACTCGGCAAAATTCAACGCGCTGTCAGTATCAGCCCGAAAGCGAAAGAAGATATTCACCAACCGATACCTTTATTAAGCCCGCATTGGCTGGTTGCCAGCGACGATGCCAGCCCGGAGTTTCGTTTGGCCTGCGCTTTGGCCGGCTTAAAAGCCGTTGGCGGCGGATCAACAAAATCCGCATTGCAGGAAAGCCCTACCGAATCGGTTTTCGAGACATCTGCCGGTTTGCCTATGCGCTTACATTTTGCCGGCATCAAACTCGACAAGAAAGGTTATGTCTGGGACAACGAATCGCGGCTGGCCGTTTGGGGCGAAGGTTCTCTGACGCAAAATCTTAACGAAACTATGCGTTACCGGTGGCTGGCGGCGCAACGACTTTCACATAAGGACAAACCCTTTGCCTATGGTGTCGGGGCAAATCAAGCCGATATAGCCGCATTTTTGGCTGGCTCGGTGGATGAGTGGCGGGTTAGTGACTTGGCGCAAGGCTTGGCGTTGCTCAAGGAATTCAACTCAAGCGGACTTCAAACGCCGACAACCCGCCATGCCGCATTGCCCGCCGCCTATGGCTTGCTCAAGCCGTTTTTCGTGCCGGATCGCGAATTGACCAGAATCGGTTTCTTGGCGGCGGATGCCCAGCTACCGCTACGCGGCGAATTACTGTCCTGGCTGGCCGCCAATCAAACGCAAAAGGCCGTCGATTGGGCTTGGGCCAAGTTGCGCCAGGTCGGCGCCGGTTTGCCGCATTTCCCGCAGCAAGCACCAAGAGCAGTTGGAATCGATGGGCCGCGTTTGTTGGCGGCGTTGGCTTTTCCGCTCGCATTCGGCCAACTGAAAAGTCTGTTGCTGACGCTGGGCGCCAGTGAAAAAGCGACAGAACAGCAAGCCGAACCAGCCCAATGATATTTACCTCAGATATTCCTTGTTCCAACGCGCCGCGTTGGAATACCGGGCCTGACCGCGCTGCGGTCAGCCTAGGCACCGCAGCGCGGTGCATTCGGGTTACCACGCAGCGCATGGTAACCAGGGAATTGCATATTTTAATTTTGTTACCAGGAGATAAACCATGAGTATCGACTTTTCCGCTCTACACACCGCCCCGAGGCTGTTGATCGAGGCTGAATTGCAACCGCTGCAAGGCGCGCGTTTTCAGCCCACCGGTTTTCCGGATTTGGGCGCCGCCGTTTACGATGGCCCCAACGGTAATCGACTACTACTGGTGGAATCGGCGCAGAGTATGGCTAACCGAATGGAGACCGTTTGCTGGGATGCGCCGAACGACGATTGGGTTGATGCGTTAAAGGGCTTACCCTTGATTAAGGTGATTGATAATCATGGGAAACCTTTAACTAACACAGTACAGGAAGCCCACCGCCTAAACTCGGCATACGTCCTTGAGGGTAAAGACCAAAAAGTTTTCGATAAATTGAAAGCCGAATTGGCGGATATGGACGAGGGGGCGGTAGATCTCAAAAAACTTGCTGCAGTCGTTCTGAGATACGACGCAAACGCCTTACTCCACGGCTTGTTTCTTGCCAAAAAAGAATTGGCCGGCGGCCGGCTACGCTTGCCGCGCGTCGTGTCTTCGTTCATCGAAGCGGAAGACGTCAATTTGGCGCAAAGCGGCGGCGTCAAAAACGACCACGTAAACCCGTCCGGCGATACCGCGAAAGGTTTCGGCAACGTTCCTTATTCGCGAAGCGACTACACCGCACCTAAAATCATCGCTTACTTCAATATCGACCTCGCCCAAATACGCGGTTTCGGCCTGGGCAATGCGGTCGAGCAATTGCTGATTGCCTTGGCGCTCTACAAAATCCGCGCGGTTCTGGACTTCGGTTTGCGCTTGCGCACCGCCTGCGATTTGGATGTCAAAAAACTGACCGTTACCCGTCCCACCGCCTGGGAATTACCCAAACGTAACACCCTGGAAGCCGCGTTACCGGGTTTGATTGCCGCCGTTGCCGCCGAAAACCGCTTTGCCGAGCCGCGCGTGACCACCGTAACCTGGGAAAAAGGCAAAGCCAAAAAAGCCAAGGCTGAAACGGAAAGCGAGGAATAAGCCATGCTTACCTTATCGCTCAGCTTTCCCGGCGGGCGTTACCACGCCACGCCGTGGGGCCGGCACGTCAACGAAGCGGACGTGGCTTGGCCGCCCGACCCATGGCGCTTGACCCGCGCCTTGATTGCCACCTGGTATCGCAAACTGGATCATCAGCTTTACCCTGAGATTTTGCTGACAAGTTTGCTCGGATTGCTGGCGGACGAACCGCCGCATTACCGGCTGCCGATGGCGGTGCACAGTCATACCCGGCACTACATGCCCAATCGCCAAAAATCCACGTTGATTTTCGACGCCTTTGCCCGCATCGATCCAACTGAAGCGCTGATCGCGCACTGGCCCGAATGCCAACTGAACGACGCACAAACCGCATTGTTGGACGAGCTTTTAAACTGCATCGGCTATGTCGGACGCGCTGAATCCTGGGTGGAAGCAAAGCGCCTCGGCGATTGGAACGGTGAACCAAACTGTTTTCCAGGAAGCACCCAAATCGATCAGGAAACCGGCGAGATTCAGACCGAACCGGTGCATTTGTTCGCACCGCTTACGCCCGATGCCTACGCCAATTTCCAGCAGCAAATGCAGTCCGGCTTAGCGTTACGCAATTTGAAAACCTCGGAATTGAAAAGCATCAAGAAAACCCTGCCGATAAGTTGGTTGGAGGCGGTCAGCCTTGACACCGCCGACTTGCAAAACGCCGGCTGGAGCGCACCGCCGGCCGCGCAAAAAGTGCTATACCAGCGCCCGATTCAGGCATTGAAAAGCAGCGTTGCCAGCCGCGCCAGACCTAAACCAAGCCCGTCCGCCGACACGGTGCGTTACGCCGTTTACGGCAAGCCGCTGATGCGCGAATTGGATACCATCAGATTTGCCGAGCACGTGCGCCGCGCGGTGATGGGTAAAGCCAAGTGGACATTGGGCGAAACCGCGATTCCGCCTTTGTTGTCCGGGCATGGCTTGAATGCCGATAACCGCCACTGTCACGCCTTTTACCTGCCGCAAGCCAACTCGAACGGCCTACTCGATCACGTACTGATTCACGTCCCGGCCGGTATTGACGGCGACATGCGCCGGGTTTTCGGCGCGTTAAAAACGGTCAAAGGCTTTGACGGCCAGGAATGGCGCTTAATGCTGGAGCATATCGGCCAGCGTGAAGATTTCGAAAACGTCTCGCCCATCGTGCAATCCGCCAGTGTTTGGCAGTCGCTAACACCGTATCTACATCCGTGGTATTGCAAAAAAGACTTTGATGTGTCGGCACAGATTCGGCGGGAATGTCGGGAACGCCAGTTGGCCGAACCGACGGAAATCCAGCTGCTACCGACCATTAAGCCGCACGGTCGCGAGCTCCGGCCGATTGACTTTCACCGCTTTCGAAGCAAAAGGGGGCTAATGCAGCCGGATACCCGAGGTTCGTTCTGGCAGCTGGCATTTGCCGAATCCGTTTCCGGACCGTTGGCATTAGGCTTTGGCTGCCATTTTGGATTGGGTTTGTTCGCTCCAGTAAAAGCCAATGAATAATTGCTCACCACAACCCCATCACCCCTCGCAAACTCTTCTCCACCGCCGCCAGTTCCTCGGCGGTGACGGTGGCGAGGGGGCCTTCGCCGAAGCGGTCTCTGTCCAGGGCGCGGGGTTGGTCGGTAATGACCTGGCACGATTTCAACAGGCGGCCGCGCGGCCGGTTGAGGTTGCCGACCCAAATTTCGCCGCGCTTCATCATTCCCACCATTTTTCATCGGGGTCGATACCGGCGGCGCGCTCTTCGGCAATCACTCGGTCCAGGGCGTCGTCGGCCGCATCGAATTCATCGGCGATTTGCAGCGCTTCTGCCCTGGCTTGCGGATCGTTAGCCAAAGCGCGTGCCGCCGCCGCCACCATTTCCGCCATAAACCGCTCGCGTTGGCGGCGGGCCAGGTATTCGGTGATCGCCAGGCGGGCAATTTCCGATTGGCTTTTGCCTTCCAATTGGGCTTCGGCTTTGAGATTGGCTTCCTCGGGTAAACGCAGGCTGAGGGTAGGTATTGCGGACTCCTTACAAAGGCGATGTGACAGACAGATTGTATGACAGAACGTATATCGAACCAGGCGTTTCTACCATGTGCGACATAACGACAAACGATTGGCCCGAAGAAACCCCCTTCCCTTTGGATCATCCGGAGATTCCGGCATTGATCCTCGAAGCCGTTTTACAGTATTGGCAACCGGGGTATGTTTTGCATCGAATGGTCACCAAGCAAGGCTTGGAGTGGTGGCTGCTCGATACCGAAGGCGGGTTGATCGAAGCCTTTTGGCTTGACTAAGTTTTAAGAGCAATCGAGCGAATCATGTCCGACGAACGCCCGCCCATTCAACTGGAACTGCCGTTACCTTTCCCGGAACTATCCGGCGACATGCCTTTATTGCCGGCGCGGATGATTAACGAATACCAATACTGCCCGCGTCTGGCCTATCTGGAATGGGTGCAGGGCGAATGGGCGGCGTCGGCCGACACGGTGGAAGGCGATCACGCCCATCGCCGGGTGGATAAGCCGTCCAAAAGTTTTCCGGAAGCCGACGAACTGGACGAGACGGAAAAATTGCACGGCCGCTCGATTACCTTGTCCTCCAACCGTTTGGGGTTGATCGCCAAGCTGGATTTGATCGAAGCCGAGGACGGCGTGGTCACGCCCATCGATTACAAACGCGGCAAACGTCCGCACGTGGCGCGCGGTGCTTACGATCCGGAGCGGGTACAGCTTTGCGTGCAGGGCATGGTGTTGCAGGAACATGGCTATGTCTGCGAAGAGGGCGCCTTGTACTTTGTGCAAAGCCGCGAGCGGGTGCGGGTGGCTTTCGACGAAGAATTGAAACAACTCACCGCCAATGCCATCAACGGTCTGCGCTTGATCGCCGCCGGCGGCCATATTCCGGAACCCTTGCAGGACAGTCCTAAATGTTCCGGCTGCTCGCTGGTGGGTATTTGTCTGCCGGACGAAGTCAATTACCTGCGCCACGCCGACCTGGAACCCCGGCCGCTGGCGGTGATGCGCGACGAAGCCTTGCCGGTTTACGTGCAAGCCTGGAAGGCCAAGATCGGCAAGAAGGGCGAGGAGCTGGAAATCAGCATCGACGACGAAAAAGTCCAAACCGCGCGGCTGGTGGACACTTCGCAAGTGGTGGTGATGGGCAACGTCTACATCACCACGCCGTGTTTGCAAGACCTGATGAAGCGGGAGATTCCGGTCAGTTGGCACAGCTACGGCGGCTGGTTTGTCGGCCACACCATCGGCACCGGCCATAAGAATGTCGAGTTGCGCACCGCCCAATATAAAGCCAGTTTCGACGACAAAACCTGTCTGGCAATTGCCCGCAACCTGGTGCGAGCCAAAATCCAGAATTGCCGAACCCAGGCCCGGCGCAATTGGCGCGCCGACGAGCCGGTGGAAATATTGCTGGAACCGCTGAAATCCCTGGCCGATAAATCGCAGCGCGCTGTGGATTTACCACAATTGTTGGGTATCGAAGGCGCGGCGGCGGCCTTGTATTTCGGCGCGTTCGATAAATTGATCAAAAAGCCGGACGACAGCAAACAGATGAGTTTTGACTTTAATACCCGCAACCGCCGTCCGCCCACCGATCCGGTCAACGCCTTGCTGTCGTTTGCTTACGCCATGCTGGTCCGCACTTGGACCATGAATCTGAGCGCGGTTGGTTTGGACCCGTATCGCGGCTTTTATCACCAGCCGCGTTACGGTCGGCCCGCGCTGGCGCTGGATTTGATGGAACCGTTTCGGCCCATCATCGCCGACTCCACGGTATTGCAAGTCATCAACAACGGCGAAGTGCGGCCCACCGACTTTATCTGTGCCGCCGGCAGCGTGGCCCTGAACGAGGGCGGCCGCAAGCGCTTCATCACCGCCTTCGAGCGGCGCTTAAGCCAGGAAGTAACGCATCCCATCTTCGGTTACAAGGCCAACTATCGGCAGGTGTTCGAGATTCAGGCGCGCTTGTTCGGCCGCTATTTGCTCGGTGAATTGCCGGAATATCCCAACTTCACCACCCGCTGATGGCTGCCCTCGAACACCTGTATATCGTGACTTACGACATCAGCGATACCAAACGCTGGCGGCGGGTGTTTCGGCTGATGAAAGGTTACGGCGACTGGCTGCAACTGTCGGTTTTTCAATGCCGGCTCAGCCGCAAACGCCATGCGGAATTAATCGCGCTGTTGGATGGCATCATCCATCATAGCGACGACCATGTTCTGATCATCAATGTCGGGCCGGCGGAAACGGTGAAGCCCTCGGTGGTCAGTTTGGGCAAGGATTTCGAAGTGGTGGAACGGCAGCCGGTGATCGTCTGATGTTGAGGAGATCAGTAAAATGTCGGCCGATCTCCACTCAAATGTGGCCGGTTCAAACTGTAAAACCGGCTCGTGGGTTTGGTTGGGTCTGGCGTACAGTCGCCCTGTCTCCTATCGCCACGGTCTGATTTTATTACGGTTTACCGTGTATGTTTCAAAAGCTTGGCAGGGCAACAATAGAATGGAACGAAAATTGACCGGTTTAAACTGGTGGCTGAGAACGTTAATCGGTGCTTGCCGCCACCACGCGAGCGCTGCAGTGCCGCGCAAAAGTCTGGCAGCTCTCGCAAGCCGGCAGCTCTTTAACAATCAGGAACTTAGCTATTTGGATTGGCGCGGCGCAGGCTTTTCCGCTAAAGTTGACCGGCCGTTTTACGCAGTCCTCGCAAACGGCCCGCGCAGGCCGCGCCAATCAAGGCCTCCAGCCCGCGCTGCATTCCCCGGCCTCCCGCCGGGGCCTCATTGAAGCTATACACGCCGCACTCGGCGCGCTTGGACAGGCCCCAGCATTCCCCGGCCTCCCGCCGGGGCCTCATTGAAGCAGTTGGCGTTTGAACGAATTGAGGTTTTTGGTCATGGGCATTCCCCGGCCTCCCGCCGGGGCCTCATTGAAGCTTCTTCAGCCTCTTTCAAGGCTCGGCAAAGCCTTGGCATTCCCCGGCCTCCCGCCGGGGCCTCATTGAAGCTGTGACCACACACACGACCAACGCTATCAATACGCAGCATTCCCCGGCCTCCCGCCGGGGCCTCATTGAAGCAATAATGCTAACTCTACTATAGATACTTGTCCTAATCGCATTCCCCGGCCTCCCGCCGGGGCCTCATTGAAGCCGGTTGTTCCGCAAAATCGTAACGCTGGGGCATTGGCATTCCCCGGCCTCCCGCCGGGGCCTCATTGAAGCAACGGGGGGCGTTTCAATGGATAACAACGGCCAATTTGCATTCCCCGGCCTCCCGCCGGGGCCTCATTGAAGCCAAAGTGACCAGCACGGTATCGCGCTGGCCGCCAAGCATTCCCCGGCCTCCCGCCGGGGCCTCATTGAAGCCGGTTGACGTGGTCGATAAATTCGCCGCTGGTCATGGCATTCCCCGGCCTCCCGCCGGGGCCTCATTGAAGCGTCACGTCGCTGTTATAGGTGCTTTTTATGGTCGTGCATTCCCCGGCCTCCCGCCGGGGCCTCATTGAAGCTGGGGCGGCCTGTTTAGTATTAAAAAGGCTAATTCGCATTCCCCGGCCTCCCGCCGGGGCCTCATTGAAGCAACCATGATTTTTTGTAACGAGCTGATTTCGTTCGGAGCATTCCCCGGCCTCCCGCCGGGGCCTCATTGAAGCTTGCGTGGAATCAGCAGGGTGTAGAAGGCGCATTGAGCATTCCCCGGCCTCCCGCCGGGGCCTCATTGAAGCACCGGCGGCACCACCGCGCCGGACATGTCCGCAGCGAGCATTCCCCGGCCTCCCGCCGGGGCCTCATTGAAGCAATGCCTGCGGCTTTACCGAGACTTTGTTAGCCGCGCATTCCCCGGCCTCCCGCCGGGGCCTCATTGAAGCAATACCGCCAATTCGCCGATAGAGACCAAGGCCAGATGCATTCCCCGGCCTCCCGCCGGGGCCTCATTGAAGCGACGTGTTTCCACCACCGAGAATCGTGAGATTCGTCTGGCATTCCCCGGCCTCCCGCCGGGGCCTCATTGAAGCACCCATTTACGCCAGACAACTGTCGCCCCCATATACGCATTCCCCGGCCTCCCGCCGGGGCCTCATTGAAGCTGGGGCCTGTCCAAGCGCGCCGAGTGCGGCGTGTATAGCATTCCCCGGCCTCCCGCCGGGGCCTCATTGAAGCAAGCGCGCCGAGTGCGGCGTGTATATGGGGGCGACAGCATTCCCCGGCCTCCCGCCGGGGCCTCATTGAAGCAACTTTCGCCGGCGACGGCCGCCCCCCTTGGTATAGGCATTCCCCGGCCTCCCGCCGGGGCCTCATTGAAGCGAATGTAGCTTAGCCCCGTATCCCTCCAGAACATCAGCATTCCCCGGCCTCCCGCCGGGGCCTCATTGAAGCTAATCTCGATTCTAAATTGCAGGTATCCCACATGGAGCATTCCCCGGCCTCCCGCCGGGGCCTCATTGAAGCGGTGGAACGATTCGAAGGTCGCCATCTGCGCTTGGTGCATTCCCCGGCCTCCCGCCGGGGCCTCATTGAAGCTGGAATGCGATCAAAATCCAGCAGTTTTACTGCAAAGCATTCCCCGGCCTCCCGCCGGGGCCTCATTGAAGCAACGTGCCGGTTGCGAGCCGAAACGTTACGTCAAGCTGCATTCCCCGGCCTCCCGCCGGGGCCTCATTGAAGCGAACCGCGATGGATGGCGTGGGAAGAGGTTAAAAAAGCATTCCCCGGCCTCCCGCCGGGGCCTCATTGAAGCAATCACGACGATTTCGGGAGAAGCCAGTGGCGAAAGGGCATTCCCCGGCCTCCCGCCGGGGCCTCATTGAAGCAATCACGACGATTTCGGGAGAAGCCAGTGGCGAAAGGGCATTCCCCGGCCTCCCGCCGGGGCCTCATTGAAGCAATGGACTAATCCAACAATAAAAAATAAAATTAATTGCATTCCCCGGCCTCCCGCCGGGGCCTCATTGAAGCAGGGTGTAATGTTTTTCTGTATTTTGCTGATGATGGCATTCCCCGGCCTCCCGCCGGGGCCTCATTGAAGCATGGTCGTCCCGCACGTAAACGCACCGCTCGAACATCGCATTCCCCGGCCTCCCGCCGGGGCCTCATTGAAGCAATTTCCGAATCAACCAACAACTCAAACCGCTGCTTGCATTCCCCGGCCTCCCGCCGGGGCCTCATTGAAGCATATGGTTCGGCAAGGACGGGCAAGGTGTCATGGCCGCATTCCCCGGCCTCCCGCCGGGGCCTCATTGAAGCGTCACGCCTTGGGTGGCGTAACGCCTGATTGATCCCGCATTCCCCGGCCTCCCGCCGGGGCCTCATTGAAGCTGCACGCACTGAACTACGAACCGATCGACAACAACGGCATTCCCCGGCCTCCCGCCGGGGCCTCATTGAAGCGCGAACTGCGCGGCTTTGGCTGCGCTGTGATTGCTAAGCATTCCCCGGCCTCCCGCCGGGGCCTCATTGAAGCGGATTCCAGGCGCTGACTACCATGCGCCGGCTGTCGGGGCATTCCCCGGCCTCCCGCCGGGGCCTCATTGAAGCTCTCCGACCAATTCCAGACCATCGGTGAAAATCTGGCATTCCCCGGCCTCCCGCCGGGGCCTCATTGAAGCTGCCATGTCTGCGCCCTCTTCTAGCTGGCTAATCGGCATTCCCCGGCCTCCCGCCGGGGCCTCATTGAAGCGAAGAAGGTCGTGAAGAGGTAGCGATCAAGGCCGGCGCATTCCCCGGCCTCCCGCCGGGGCCTCATTGAAGCCTCAGCGACTACGCTCAGCAACGTGCAATTGGCTCGCATTCCCCGGCCTCCCGCCGGGGCCTCATTGAAGCAGCCAAGCGCGGTCAATCCTTCTATTAACTCTGTCGGCATTCCCCGGCCTCCCGCCGGGGCCTCATTGAAGCTTGAGCTCTAACTCGACCCTGATCCAGTTCACGAAGCATTCCCCGGCCTCCCGCCGGGGCCTCATTGAAGCAGCTCGCGAGTACAAAACCGGCTCCGAATCCCAGGGAGCATTCCCCGGCCTCCCGCCGGGGCCTCATTGAAGCATGCATGCCGAAACTATCCGCAAAACTGCATTAGAGGGCATTCCCCCGCCTCCCGCCGGGGCCTCATTGAAGCTGCTGGCCATCACCGCTATTGGCGCGGCGATCGCTGGCATTCCCCGGCCTCCCGCCGGGGCCTCATTGAAGCGAAATGAACGGCCAGCGATGGGCTTACATGACAGATAGCATTCCCCGGCCTCCCGCCGGGGCCTCATTGAAGCCAATTCTTTCGCGCCCTGCAAGCGGCCGGTGGCGGTGCATTCCCCGGCCTCCCGCCGAGGCCTCATTGAAGCATTGCTCGGAGTGCTGCGCTTGCACGGTTGACGATGCCCCCCCGGCCTCACACCAGAGACTCTTGGAGCGATAACGAAAAGCAATGTAATAACCGGCTAACTTTGCGCGATCAGCCGGCGCAGTTCGGTCAGTTGGGATTGGGCTTCGTCGATTGCGAAGCGGTCCAGTTTGTTGCCGATTTCGGCAACGATAGCCTGATAATGGCTGTCGGCCAGACTTGCGCGTACTTGTTCCATCAAATCCTCCGCCGCACCCAGGTCGTGTTCCAAGGCGTCAGCCAATTTTTCCAGCAATGCGGTCATTTCCGCCTGCGGTTTGGCCGTTACGCTCGCCTCTGCCGCGGCGGAATGGCCGGCGGCGGGCAGATTGCCGATTTCGGCCAACAATTCGGCCAACAAAGTGTCCATTCGCTGCAATTGGCCGGGGTCGGGGCATCGGTTTTGTTTCAGCAGGCTGTCGACCTCGGCGGCGGCTTCGAATAGCGCCACGGCCGCCAAGTTGCCGCTAACCCCTTTCAGGGCGTGGCAGCGTTCTTCGGCCGCCTTCAGTTCGCCGGCGTCGACCAGGCCGCGAATCTCGGTTACCGCTCCGGGGTAATGGGCCGCAAACCGTTGCAATTGTTTGCGGTAGGCGTCGGTGTTGCCGCCAATACGGCGAATGCCTTGGCCGGCGTCGACGGCAGCCAAGGCCGCCAAATCGGCCGGTAAATCGGGCTGGCCGCTTTGGCGGCTGCCGGCTTCGCGTTGCGGCAACGGTACCCAGGTCGACAGTGCCGACAACAGCCGCTCAGGGTCGATCGGTTTGGTGATATGGTCGTTCATTCCGGCCTCTAAACTTTTTTCCACATCGCGCGCCATGGCATGCGCGGTCATGGCGATAATCGGTAGCTTGGTGTAACGGGCATCGCCGGTGGCCACCGCCAGTTCCCGTATCCTGCGGCTGGCCTGCAAGCCGTCCAGCACCGGCATCTGAATATCCATCAACACGGCATCGTAAGCCTGTTGTTGCACCATGGCGACCGCTTCTTCGCCATTGACCGCCTCGTCCACTTGCATGGCATGGCTGCGCAACAATTCCGACGCGAATTCGCGGTTGATTTCGTTGTCCTCCACCAACAGCAGGCGGATGCCCTGCAAATGGCCGACGTTGCCGGCGTTGGCGGTGCCGATTTGTTTGAATTTGTCGGCCATGGCCTGCACCCGGCCGCGGCCCAATGCCGACAGGATCGCATCCAGCAGCGAGGACGGCGATACCGGTTTGACCAAAAAGCCGTCGATGCCGGCGCGGCCGGCCGCATGCATGACGTCTTCGCTGCCGTAGGCGGTGACCATGATGATTTTCGGTTGCCGCACCAGCCCGGAATCGGCCCGAATTCGGCTCACGGCTTCGTCGCCATTCATGCCGGGCATTTTCCAATCCATCAACACCACGTCGTAGGGTTCGGTGCCGGCCTGGCCGATCCGGTTCAATGCGGCAGCGGCACTGGCGGCGCTATCGATGCGCAAATGAAACGGCCGCAACATGTCGGCGATGATTTCCCGCGAGGCGGCGTTGTCGTCCACCACCAGCACGCGGACATCGGCCAATAACGCGCCGATGCTGCGCTCCATCGCTTGCTGGCGCACCAACGTTTCGCCGGCGACGCCCAATTGCACGGTAAAACAGAATGTGGTGCCTTTGCCCGGTTCGGAATGTTCGATCCAGATCCGGCCCTGCATCATTTCCACCAGGGTTTTACAGATGGCCAAACCCAGCCCGGTGCCGCCGAAGCGGCGGCTGGTACCCTGGTCGGCCTGGGTAAATTCCTTGAACAATTTGTCTTTGTCGGCAGCGGACATGCCGATGCCGGTGTCGCGTACCGCGATCCGCAAGTCGATGCTTTGCTCGGTTTGGGCCGTGCATCGAAACGCCAGTTCCAGTTCGCCGGTTTCGGTGAACTTCAAGGCGTTGCCGCACAGGTTGGTCAAGATCTGGCCGAAGCGCAGCGGATCGCCGACCAGGATCGGCGGGATTTGCGGATCGTGGCGAATCAAAAATTCGATACCCTTCAAGCCGGCCTGGTAACCGATCATGTCGGCCAGTTGTTCGACGACGCTGTCGAAGTGGAATTCGATGCTTTCCAGTACCAGTTTGCCGGCTTCGATTTTCGAGAAATCCAGAATATCGTTCAAAATTCCAAGCAAGGCCCGCGCCGAGCTGTGCGCCTTGGCCAGATAGTTGCGCTGCGACGCGTTCAAATCGGTCTGCAGCGCCAGGTGCAGCATGCCCAACACGCCGTTCATCGGCGTGCGAATCTCGTGCGACATGTTGGCCAGAAACTGGCTTTTGGTCTGGGTGGCAGACTCGGCGGCGTCGCGGGCCTCTTTCAACGCCGCTTCGGCCTGAATCCGCAACGTGACGTCTTCGTAAGTACTGACGAAGCCGCCGTCGGCGATGGGGCCGCCGGCGATTTCGATGACGCGGCCGTCGAGCCGGATGCGGGTGAAACGGTGCGGCTGAAACCGGGTAATCTGCGCGAACAATTGGTTAAGGGCGCCGTCCGGGTTTTTGAAGCGCAGGGTGTCGTGGTCCAGATCGAAGCGGACGAATTCGGCATGGTCGCGCCCGGCCTGCAACATAGCGGGCGGATAACCGCGCACTTCGCTGAGTTTTTTGTTCCAGACCAGCAATTTCAGCTTGCCGTCGAATGCGATCAAACCCTGCGACATGCTGTCCAATACCGTCGCCAGGATCACGCTGTTGTGCGCCAATTTGGCGTTGCTGTCGGCCAACTCGGCGGTGCGCGCCGCCACCCGTTCTTCCAACGCTTCGTTGATGCCGGCCAATTGTTTTTCGTTTTCGGCCAGTTGCCGGTTGGCGGCCAACAACTCCCGGTCGCGGGCCTCGATGGTGGCAATCATGGTGTTGAAGGCGCGGTTCAACGCACCGAATTCGTCGTCGCTGTCCACGGCGGCGCGCAACGTGTAGTTTTTCTGGCTGTTGATGGTTTCGACGGTTTTTTTCAGTTGCATCAACGGCACCGACACCAGCCGTTGCAAGCGGGAAGCCAATAACAACGCTATCGTCGCCGACAAGGCGATGATGGCCGCCGCCGCCAGCAGGAATTGGCGCCACAAGCCGATCAGTTCGTTCAGGCTGGCTTTGATCCAGACTTTACCGAGCACCTGGCCATCCAACAGGATGTCTTCGCCGACGTTGCTGTAGCGTTCGTAAACCACGACGCCGCCCTCGCCCAGCAAGCCCGGATATAACGGCGGACAGGCCTCCTCGCGGCGGTATTCGGCGAACAAATGGTCGTTGCGGTCGTAAATGCAGGCGGAGACGATGCTGCTTTTCATGCTGAGCGCGGCCAGAGTACCGGCAGCGACGCCGCTGTCGTTAAACGACAGCGCTACGGTGCTGCGGTTGGCGACGATGCGCGCCAACGAGCGTATATCGCGGTCCATGTCGGATTTGACCCGGATGTGTTCGTAAGCGATAAAACCGGCGCCGGCCAATACCAAGGCCACGCAACTGGTCGCCAGCATGATCAGCACCAACTTGGTTTTAATGTTCATATCGCGTTTGGCATGGGTCATGGCAAGTTTCTCGCAAGCATCAGCGGACGATACGGGCTATTTCCATCAGTAAGGCATTGATTTTCAATTGGGCTTTGCGCACCGCTTCCGGATTGACGCTGAGCTTGACTTGGCCTTGTTCGCGGTAAAAACCGACGGCACCGCCCTGTTCGGCAAAGCCGTCGGCGTCGCTGACCGTCAGCACCGGCGCGCCGCTGACCTCGCGCATCAGCGCCGGCAATTCCGCAATGGTCCGCTCGACGTACAAAATCTGGCAGACGTGCGGGTCGTCGACTCCCGACCAGATTTGCAGCAGGCGGCCCTTGGTGTCGCGGCTGGCCAGGTCGCTCAAGATATTAACCACCGCTTCGGAGCCGACCACGCAGATGTGCAGCGTGTCGGCCGCCGTCGGCCATTCGACGAACTTGGTAAAGTTGTATAGGTAGTTCGCCTTGGTATTGGCCTCTGCCGCATCGTCGGCATGGCCGGGCTGCAGCAGCAAGCCGAGCAGCAATCCCAGCAGCCGGACCGGCGCTCGGCAACGTCGCCGCGGTATCGATGCGAAATCGGCCATCAAAACTCCAACCGCGCGGTTAGCTTCAGCGTCAGGCCCGGCCCGGCCAAGGTGCCGAGCGGCGAGCCGAAATTCGGCGATGCAAAATCCGAGTTAAATCCCGCGTAGTTTTTGAAATCGAACAAATTCAACACATCCAGGCGCAGTTTCATCCGCGTGTCGTGCGGCGTATCGAAACTTTTGATCAAAGCGACATCGACTTGGCGGTAACCCCACCAATTGCCGGGAAAAATGAAATCTTCGCCGCGCGGCGCGAAGGTATCGAAGCGGCAGCCGCCGCCGTTGCAATTGACGCCGGAGCGGGTTTCCGGCGTGGCCAGGGTCAGCTTGGTGGAGAAAATCAGGTCCCAAGGCAAATCGACGCTGCCGCTGGCGACGATTTTATGTTTGCGCACGCCGGCGGTGTCCAGCCAGCCGACGCTATGGGTATTGGGATATTCGAACAAATAGCTGCTGTTGTCGGCAAACGATTGCGGTTTGTTCTCTTCCGAATCGGTAAAGGTATAGGCAAAGGTCATGCCCCAACCGCTATCGCGGTCGTAGGGTTTCTCGGCTTTCAGGAAGATCGAATTGGTTTTGGTCTGCACGCCGTTATCGAACAGAATCAGTTGGCCGTAACCCGGCAAGGCCTGGAAGGTACCGCCGAAAGCCGAGCCCGGCGGGTAGAAGCTGCCGTCGGCATTGCGGCCGCCCAACAGGCCGACCAAGCCGTTGTAGCTAACCACGTGCGAAAAAGCGATTTCGGTGAACCAGTTGCCGATCCGGTTGCGCATGCCCAGGCTGAACTGGTCCGAGAACGGCGTTTTCAAGTTGTTGCGGATCAAATTGATTTCGCGGCTGGTTCCCGGCTGCGCTCCGGTCAGCGCCGTCAACTGCGCCGGCGAGTAATTCAGGTATTCCGGCGCCCAGGCGATGCAGTCGGCTGCTGCGGCGCAATCGTAGTTCGGGTCGCCCAGAAAGTTGACGCTGTAGCTGGGATAAGTGCCCTTGGTTTGCTCCAGTTGCAACACGTCGTAGATATTGCGGTCGTAAGCGCGGGCAAAGCCGCCGAATACGACGTGGCGCTGGTCGGCCAGCAAATCGTAGGCAAACCCCAGCCGCGGCGCGATATTGTTGCTGTCGGCACTGCGGTTATTGCCGCTGCTGATGAAATTTTCGATGTCGTAACCGGCGTTGCCGTTCTGCAGATTGCTCCAGCCGCGCAAAGCCCCTGCCACGTCGGCCGGCGTGACAAAATTCAGATAACCGGGGTTGTATTCGTAATCCCAGCGCAGGCCCAGATTCAAACTGAGGTGTTTGTCCACCTGCCAGTCGTCTTGCAAATATACGCCGAACTGGCTAACGTCGCTGGCGGTGCTGCCGTCGCCGGCCCCGGCCAGCGCCGAGGCCCAACGCACCCGGTACGGAGTGCCGGCCGGATTATTCAAGTTGAAACTGAATTGCGGATGATAGGGATCGCGTTCCAACGCGTTCAGTTCGATCCGCTTCAGTTTGACGCCGACTTTAGCGACGTGCTCGCCGTACCAGTGCAAATCGCTGAAGGTCAAATCGTCTTGCAGGCCCGGTCCGTTCTGGCCCTTCTGTTGGTAATTGGTGCTGCCGCCGGCGTTTAACACCGAGCGGCTAGCCAGCGTGTTGCCGCTCAGGCTGCCGTCCAAACGCTGCAATAAGACGCCGGGCGCGTTTTCGGCCGGCGTTTGCTGCCAGTTGGCGTCCTCGTAGGTAAAACGGGCCTCGTTGACCCAATGTTCGGCGCTGTACTGGTATTTGAAGTCCAGCCTGTGCTCGCTGTTGCCTTTTTCCAGCGCATAGGTGCGGGCATTGATGCCGCCTATTCCCAAGCTTTCGGTTTCGTCGCGGAATTTGAACGAGGCCTCCAGCAGATGCCTGGCGCCGATCGCCCAATCCAATTTGCCGAAAAACAAGTCCTGCTCGAACGGCCGGTTGAATGCGCCCAGCAACGGCCGGTAAGCGGCCGGGACCGAACCGCCGTCGCCGGCGGCGACGTTGGCGAAGTCGTCGTTGACCTTGCGTTCGTAGGCCATGAAGAAATGGGCAACGTCCCGGACGATGGGCCCGCTCAAGGTCACGCCGTATTGGGCCTGTTCGGTGTCGCGCTTGCCGGCGAGCTGTTCGCTGGGGGTGGCCGCCCGCAAATCCTGGTTGGTATGGTCGTAAAAGGCTTCGCCTTGGAACCGGTTGCCGCCGGACTTGGTTTGGACCGAGACCGCCGCGGCGGCGACCTGGTCGAACTCGGCTTTGTAGTTCTGGCTGATGACCTTGTATTCGGCCACGGCCGATTCCGGAAACACGTTGCCTTTGCTGGAGTCCTGGCCGGCCACGCCGCCGCGTACCACATAGTTCTTTTGGCTGACGCCGTCGATGAACAGATTGACGCTGTCCGGCCGCTGGCCTCCGCTTTGCAAGCGGGTAGCGCCCTCCTCGCCGTTGACGACGTTGACTCCGGGAGCGAGGTCGGCGTAATTCAGGAAATTGCGGTTGACTTGCGGCAAGCGCTGCATTTGCTCCGGCGTCAGGTAGGTCGCCAGTTCCGACGAATTTTGTTCGGCCGGATTGCCGTCCGCAGTGGCTACATCGGGTTTCGGATCGAGCGAAATGTCGAGCAAGGCGGTCTGGCCGACCTGTAGCGTCAATTCCTGCTCGGCTTTCCGGCCGTCTGGGGCCAGCACCGAAAGCCGGTAGCGGCCCGGTTTCAAGGCCATCAGCACATAGGAGCCGTCTGCGCGGGAGAAGGTGCGGGTCGAGAAGCCGCGTTGCAGGTGGGTGGCAATGATTTGGATGCCGGCTTGGTCGCTGCCGGCGCCGAGCCGGACTTGGCCGCGAACCATCGCCGCGCTGATGTCGGCGCGGGCCGGCGGGCAAAGCCATCCGCCGCATAAGGTTGCCATGGTTAACCAGTGCAGTAGCCGCGGCATCGTGCGGTCCGGTTTAGGCGGCGCCGGCCGAAAATCGTGCGCCGACCGCTGCGACCTTAGCCCGCATCTCCGACGGATAAGGGCTTGGGCAAGGGTTTGCCGAGGTAATACCCTTGCGAGAAGTCGATGCCGAGTTGCTTGGCTTTGATTTGGATATCGGCGCTGCCGACGTATTCCGCCACCGTACGCATTCCCAAACGGCGGGCGGCATCGACGATGACTTGAGCTATGGCCTCCGAATCCGGATCGTCGATGATGTTCATGATGATGGAGCCGTCGATTTTCAAATAATCGATTTTCAAGCGCAGCAAGTGCACGAAATTGGAATAGCCGCTGCCGAAATCGTCGATCGCAAATTTGCAGCCGTAACCTTTCATCCGGTCGACGAACAAGCGGACTTCCTCGTAATTCTCGATACCTTCGGTTTCGGTAATCTCCAAAACCACCCGCGGGCCGATGCCGGGTTGCGCCAGTTTTTGGTCGATGAAGGCCACCGTGTTGCTGTCCAGAATGTCTTCCACGGTCAGGTTGATGGTAACCTCGCCGGCGCACTCGGCCAAAACCGCCACCGCCTGCTCGAAGATGGCTTTGGTCAATGCCGCGTATTGCCGGGACAATTTGGCCGCCCGCAAAAAGGTCGGCGCGATCACATCGCCGTCCTCGTCTATCATCCGCATCAAGGCCTCGTGCTTGCAGACCTTTCCGCTACGGTTGTCGACGATGGGCTGGAAAAACGGCACGATGCGGCCGTCGTTCAAGGCGTTACGGATTTTCTGGCTCCAGCGGATATTGTCCTTGTAATGCGACTTGATCTCCATTTGGTCGGTATAAACCAAATAATCGCGGCGCTCGATCCGCGCCCGCTCCAAGGCCAACGCGGCATGGGTGTAGGCGTTGTCGCGGCCGAAACAAATACCGGCGGTAACGCGGATATTGATTTTGTCGTCGCCGCAATCGACGGCCACCGATTCCAGTTGGTTGACGATGCTGGCGATCGAACTTTCGAAGCCGCCGACGTCGCCCTGGTTATCGGAAAACAGCGCGAACAGGTCGCCGCCGATCCGGTAGGCCGAGGCGCGCCCGGCCGCCATTTTTTGCAGGCGATCGCCGATTTCCAGCAACACTTTGTCGCCGTTGCACAGGCCGTAAAAATCGTTGATTGCCTTGAATTGGTCGATATTAATCATGCCGAGCATGGCCCGGCTGGAGGCTTTGCCCAAATCCTGCATCAATTTGACCCGGTTCGGCAGGCCGGTCAGGGCATCGGTAGTTTGTTGACGGATCAACTCTTCCTGTTTGATCAGATAAGTGACATTGACGCTGGTGGAGATGAATTCGCGAATGCTGCCGTCGGCGTTCAGAATCGGCACGATGGTGTTGTTGACGTAGACTTCCTCGCCGGATTTGCTCAGATTGCTGTAGGTACCGCGCCATGTCGCCCCGGATAGAATCGTGCTCCACATTTCCCGGATCAGGCCCGGCGGCGTGCTCGGATCGCCGATCACACGGTGGGTGTTACCGATCAGTTCCTCGCGGGCATAACCGTAGGTATCGACGAAGGCATCGTTGACGTAGGTAATGACGCCGGCGGGATCGGTTCTGGAGACAATATTGGAAACGTCCGCCGCGTGCTTGTATTCGTTGAGCCGCTCCACCCGGCCTTCCAACACCCGGCGCAAGCGGCCGAGTTCGAGATGGGTTTTGACTCTGGCGCGGACTTCGTCGATATCGAAGGGTTTGGTGATGAAATCGGCGGCGCCGAGCGAAAAACCGCGAATCTTTTCGCCGGAGGCGTCGACGATGGTCACGAACAGAATCGGAATATTGCAGGTCTTCGGGCTGCTTTTCAGCCGCCGGCACACCTCGTATCCGTCCATTCCGGGCATTTTCACGTCGAGCAGCACCAGATCCGGCGGCGTCGGCCCTTGCGCCAATTCCACGGCTTTCGGACCGTCGGTCGCCACCAAAATGCTGTAGTCGTCTTTCAAGGCTTCGAGAAGACCGTGGATATTTTCCGGCAAATCGTCTACGACCAAAATGGTCGGCCTGCCGCTCGGCACTGCGCTGTCGTCTCTGCTCATCGGTCTGAAATCGGGATAGGGTTGGTCGAGGGTAGAAACCGCTGGTTATAGTCGCCCGTACCGTTTCCGATAGGCCGCCAGCTCCAAATGCACGCCAACCCGCGCCAGCAATATATCGGCGACTACCGGTTTGGCGACGTAATCGGCGGCGCCGATTGCGTAGCCTTGGGCTGCGTCCTGATTTTCGCCGGCGGCCGTCACGAAAATTACCGGGATATCGGCAGTGGCGGTTTGGTTGCGCAAGCGTTTCAACACTTCGTAGCCGTCCATTTCCGGCATCATAATATCGAGCAGAATCAAATCGGGCGGCGTATGGCCGGCGATTTCCAACGCCTTACCGCCGCTGGTCGCCGCCTGGATCGCATATTTTCCGCGCAGGATGTTGAGCAAGGTATGCAGATTTTCGTGAACGTCGTCGACGATCAAAATTCTGGCTTTATCGGGATGGGTATCGGCCATTGAAGGTGTGATTCGTTTCGGCTGAGCAAGTGCGGCCCCCTTAAAACCGGCGGAAGCGTAAAACAAGATTAGCCAATATTCCGCAGAGCCGCAATAGAATGCGCTTGCGAGGCCGGACGGCCCGATTGCTTCCCCAACTGACCGCTTCGAGATTGCATCCCGAGTAAAAAGCGTCGATTGCAATTAGGCAACGTTTGAATTATTCTATGCGGCTTAGATCAGCAAGCAGCATGCCAAAGCGAAAACCGCTTCCGGTAACGATGTAGCTGGTAACAATTTAGGAGAGATGGCCGAGCGGTCGAAGGCGCACGCCTGGAAAGTGTGTATACGGAAACGTATCGAGGGTTCGAATCCCTCTTTCTCCGCCAAAACATAAGTCTTTGTTTTTCAAAGATTAATAACAATAACCCCTGAGTAGAAACGGCTTTTGCTACAAAACCGTGCTACAAAGGGGCTGTTGTTATGGCAAAAATTCCATACCTCGTAAGACGAAAAAACGTCTTTTATTTCCGCCTCGGCGTTCCTGCCGATCTTCGCGAAATCATCAAAACTCGCAAGATTTTCCAAAGCCTCAGAACTCAAGACAGCGACGAAGCCGCGCGAAGAGCGCTTAAGCTTGCGGCGCATTTCAAAACGCTATTGCATGATCTCAAAACCGGCAAGACAAGTTCAGCAATTCGTTTTGGTCCGTTGAAATTAACGTCTAGCGAAACAATTCAGGATATCCGCACACAGGAACTACCTGCCGATCATCATCCCAAGTCAGCCCCATCACCAGAAACACGACAAGCCCCGTTACTGTCCGTCGTCGTTGACGACTTTCTGAATCGATACGACCAAAACAACAAAGCAACCTTCACCAAGCTTTCGGCAACCTTACCGTTATTGATTGAACTGATAACGAACAAGCCCATAAATCAAATCTTGCAAGCTGATTTGAATGGCTTTTTTGACAATGTCCAGAAGCTACCGGTTAAGCGTAAGCAAAAAGCGTTTGCGAACATGACTATCCGAGAAATAATTGCTGCGAATGAAGGCCAGCGCTGCATTGCCGCCGGCACGTTTGAAAGCACCTATAAGGCATGCTTGAGCATCTTTATCAGTTGGGCTCAAACGAATTACAGAGACCAGGGTTTTCCATCTCTACGCGTTGACGGGGCCATTTACCGCGGCGACCGTATCGACGGCATCAACAAGCAGCGCGCCGCCACATCTGCAGAGCTGCAAAAGCTGTTCAATAATCCCAAAATGCGACAATACGCCACGAATCTGGAAACAGAGCATTATTTTTGGTTACCGGCACTTGGGCTCTATACCGGCGCCAGAATTAATGAACTTTGCCAACTAAACCCCGCTGAAGACATAAAACAGGATTTGGCCACCGGGATTCATTACTTATTGATTACCGACGAGAGCGCAACTGCCGAAGGTGTCGACAAGTCCATCAAAACGAATTCATCAAAGCGCGTTGTGCCGATCCATTCCAAGTTGATCGAATTGGGCTTTCTGAACTACGCGAACGGATCAAGCGCACAGACAGCAAGATCATTTTCCCCGCATGGCAACCAAGAGGAGGCAAGGCATCGGCGAACGCCGCCAAGTGGTTTGTGCGTTATCTGGAAGGCATTGGCCTTCGGGATGATACGGAAGGCGAGCGATTATCCGGTTTTCACGCATTCCGGCACACTTTCATTACCCACGCCATGCGCCACAAAATTCAGGGCGTCTTTGCCATAACTGGGCATGAGGTTGGCGAGGTCGAAGGTTTCGGCAAGGTTTCGGAAGTTGCGCGAGGCGACTGGACACGCGGAATTGCCGACAACATTGCAGAACTGAAAGAGACTGTAGAAAAGTTCGATTATGGATTGTCGCTTTGCCGACCTAATGCCTGAGCCAGTCTTTTGAAGTTAGACCATGACAACCCGCAAGGTCACGGCGTACTCACGTTTCAGGTGCCGTGGAGCTGGATAACCAAGTTGAGCCAAGATGTTGCGGGTGGTAGGATAAACGCGCCAGCCTTGACCACCCGAAAAAGTAGCGGCGTGGACCAGTTGGATTCGCAACGAATCGTGTGGCGACGTCGTTTCGAGGGTATAGTTCCGACCGGGAATTAGCCATGCGTTTTCACGCTCTGTGCCGTGCACCAGGCCATAATCAGTTAGCATCAGCAGTAAGGCCTGGTCGTCGTTCCAGTCCCTCGCGACTTCTGGCGGCATTTCCAGAGCACCAGCACTTGATGCTACTGCCGACTCGGTGGCCGACAAATTAACTCCGAGAGCGCTGCCTGCATGGAGAATGAATCCTTCGCGGAATTCCCCATTGGTAACCTCCGGAGCCACTCCCACAAACTCAATAGACGATGCTCGATTGTGGACGCACCAAGCCAAATATGCCCCGACAAGCGCATCGTTCTGAGCGGGCGTCGGAAGAGCTTGACTCGTAAACTTGACTCGGAGTGCTTCGAACAGATCCCGTCGTGCTTTTCGGCCCGCGATTGTTGTCTTCAATGGAAGCCGTCGCTTTGCTAGAACGCCCCACTCTGCCCCAGGGAAAACCTCCCATAGCCCGGCTTCAAAGTTACCAACACCGTTTAGCCCTGACAACTGCCAATTTGGAGATGCCTCGGCGAGACCAGCAAAGAGGTCGATGCTGCTGCGGATGTAGCCCTGAAACGGCGCTCCAGTTTCTTCTGCGGGGGATAAGGTGCTCGGGGTACGCCCTGGCGTTCCCAGGATTCGCTCGCAGGCGCGCATGGAGTTCCCAACCGCGGCCAAGCCCTGGGGCCCGTCGATGGCAAGAATCATCCGCTCACTCGACTTGACTGGAACTTCTTTCTGAAGCATTTCGGTTAAGAAATTCGGATTGCGGTCGATTACCGCACCAGCCTTCGGCCACGCCACAGCCAAGAATCTCGCGTTTAGCTGATCATCGAGCACTGCAACGTCGATGGGACGCGGTGATGCCGAAAATGCAGAGGTAAGGTCAATACCGACGAATTTCATGATGACAACTTAGCAGGTTGGTGAAAAACCATATTCTGGTCACTAATTCAGATGGAGCAGGCCTTTATAGTGTAAAAACCAAATTGTCGACACCAAATATAGGCTTGATTGGTGGTAAAAAAGAGTTTTTCACCAACCTGTCAGGCCCTATTCTGGACTGAGCAACGCGAAACCCAGCAGATTCTTTGTAATAACCGAGTATCTTTAGAGGGGGTCCTGAATTTTGTGTAAACGGGATTTAATTATCGATTGGACATCCTGTCTTCAAACTGAATGCTAAACCGATTCAAAGCAGCTTTCCAGTCATGCAACGGCATGGTCCATTTTTTACTGATATTCATCAGGGCTAAATAGAACAATTTCGACAAGGCTTCATCACTGGGAAATGAGCCGCGATTTTTGGTGATTTTCCGCAGACTCATATTCACGGACTCGATGGCATTGGTCGTGTAAATGATGCGACGTATTTCAGTTGGATAGTCGAAAAAAGGGATAATCCTATCCCAATTCCGTCTCCAAATCTGGCCAATCGGTGGGTAGGCCTCGTTCCACTGCGTCTCGAACTCAGCCAGTCGTTGCTCTGCTTCAACGACGCTGGCTGATTGGTATATTCGCTTGAGATCGCCGGCGATCTGTTTGCGCATTTTCCAACTGACATAGTTCAGGCTGTTGCGGACTAGGTGGACGATACACAGTTGGACGGCAGCCTGTGGATAGACGGTTTCAATCGCTTCGGGAAAGCCTTTCAAGCCATCGACACAGGCAATGAAGATGTCTTGCACGCCGCGATTCTTCAGGTCTGTCACGACCTGTAACCAAAACTTGGCCCCTTCGGTTTGGGCGATCCATAAGCCCAGCACTTCCTTCTCTCCTTGCAGGTTAATCCCAATGGCCAGATAAACGGCCTTGACGCGCACGGCACCGGTATCGCGCACTTTGACGTGGATACAATCGAGATAAACGATGGGGTAAACCGGATCAAGCGGCCGCAATTGCCAGGCTTTGACTTCTTCTATCACCCCATCTGTCACCGAGGAGATCAAGGTGGGTGAAACTTCAGTGCCATACAGTTCTTCCAGATGGCTCTGGATTTCCCTGACCGTCAGACCTCGGGCATAGAGCGAAATGATCTTGTCGTCAAAGCCCGTCCAACGGGATTGGTGTTTGCCAATGATTTGCGGCTCAAAGTGGCCATGACGATCCCGAGGAATCTCAATCGGCAACTCGCCAAAGTCGCCTTTCAGGGTTTTCCGGCTCTTGCCATTGCGGGTGTTGCCGGTAGGATTGCCGACAGCTTCATGCTTGCCATGACCGAGATGTTCGGTCATTTCAGCTTCTAAAGCCCGCTCCACCAGGGCCTTGGTCAGTTGTTTCAGAAGACCGTTTTCACCCAACAGGTCTTCGGGTTTTTGATAGCCTGACAGCAAGCTGTCGATCAGTTCGGTTGGGATGGATTTTGGTAAGGTCATAGTTACTCCTCAAAGTAAGGGCAGTTTCCTGCCTAATGGCCGTTTACACAAAAATTCTTACACCCTCGAATTAGAGACGCAAGTGGATTGGGAAGCGTTCCGTCCGTTGCTGGATCAAGTGCGTCACAAAGTCCGCAAATCGTCTGCCGGGCGTAAGCCTTGGGATGGGGTGTTGATGTTCAAAGCGTTGGTCATCGCCAGCCTCTACAATCTGAGCGACGAGCAACTGGAGTTTCAAATCGAAGACCGGCGTAGTTTCCAGCGATTTATTGGTTTGTCGGATGCCAAGCACGCGCCGGATCGCAACAGTTTCTGGCTGTTTCGCGAGTCGCTCAAGGAGTTGAAATTGACCGAAACCTTGTTCAACGAATTCAACCGGCAATTGGATCGCGCCGGCCTGATTGCCCGCAAGGGCCAGCTGATTGACGCCAGCTTCGTCAAGGCGCCGGTGCAGCGTAATACCCCGGACGAGAACGCCCGGATTAAAGCTGGCGAAACCGTCGAGGACTGGTCAGCCGCCAAACGTCGCCAGAAGGATACCGATGCACGCTGGACTAAGAAAGGCGACAAGAGCTATTACGGCTATAAGAACCACGTCAACGTTGATAATGCCCACAAGTTAGTGCGCAAATACACGGTCACCGATGCCAGCATCCACGACTCCCAAGCCCTGAACGGCTTGCTTGATAGCGGCAACACCAGCCGGGATGTGTGGGCCGACAGTGCCTATCGTTCCGAAGCGGTGGAAGAACTGTTAAAAGTCCAAGGCTACCGCAGCCGGATTCACCGCAAAGGGGTGCGCGGCAAACCGCTGACTGACCGGGAAAAACAAGGCAACAGTACCCGCTCCAAAACCCGTTGCCGGGTCGAGCACGTGTTTGCCTGGATGGCGCAATGGGGCGGTAAGGCGATCCGTTGCATTGGCCTAGCCCGCGCCGAAGTACGTATCGGCTTCATGAATCTGGTGTACAACATGCGACGTTTTTGCGCCATTCGCAGGGTAGCTGCGTCTTGATGCCGCCCATCGGAGCTGAAAAGGCTTCGAGTTGAAGGTAGTCCGCTTGGAAATGTCAGCTTTCGAGCGCGTTTTACGCCCCGAATCTGATTAATCGTGGATTTTTAGAGGCTCCCTTATGCCATAACTTATTTTTAAGCCTTAAACGGCTCTTATTGAAATTAATGCCTGCAATGATTCGCAGGTGCATTCGGAAATCATCCGATCATTCCTTACCTTACCATTTACACTTAAAGTGCTTGAGAGCTACGCTATGCCGCAGCATTTCAGGCTACGGAGAAGGTGATGGCCGAAGGCCGCTATCTTCTAGCTCAGCCAGAAGCTGATCTAGCTCGTCGTCCTCAATCAAATCGTTTTCGCTCACAACCAATTGATTTTTTAGCTCTTTTAAAAAACAAGTGAGAGTCTTTGTATCAAGTCAATCACCCGTTATATTGAGAACACTAGCTTCAAGCAATCCAGCTTACAAAATTTCTAAGGCTTGAGCCTACCCACGCGTTCATCAATGGAGAAGTACGCACGCATGGTGATGCTGCTCATGGGGCACCTCGTTCGGCCCATGCTGCCGCTAAGCGGCGGCTAGATAGCCGGATTGCCTTGCTAAAATTCAATCCGGCTCACGCCGATCCGCCCCGCCGCTGCGGCGCCCATTCCCGGTAGACGCACGTCGGGCCGTCGCCGCTACGCAACGCCAGCGCCAACACGTGGTCCGGCCCCGGAAAGCGTTGCGCGAACTGCCACTCGCCGGCAGCGTCGGCACTGCCGGTTTGGAAGCGGATCGAGATGTCCGCGCCAAGGGCAAATTCAAATTCGTGCAATGCCAACGACAGCCCCTTGCCCACCGCTTTGATGTAGGCTTCCTTCAGCGTCCAAAGCTTCAGAAACGCCCAATTCCGCTCCGTGTCCGGCAAGCGCCAAAGATAATCGCGTTCTGCGGCGGTCAGCACTTGGCCGGCCATGGCCGCCAGATCGCCCAGCTCGCGCCGGGCCTCGACATCGATACCGCAATCCACCGAACGGGTCACGACCAACGCCGCCAAGCCACGGGCATGCGACAGATTGAAGCGCAGGTCGGGCATACCCGGTTCGCGGACCAGTTCCGGGCGGCCGTAGCGATTGGCCACGAACTGCAAACGTTCCGGGGCGATAGCCAGATAAGCGGCCAGTACCTGGCGGACCAAGGCATGGGCAACCAAGTAAAGTTGGCGGTCGCGTTCGAAATGAAACCGGCGCCACTTTTCCAGCTCGTCCCGTGCCAACAGCGTGCGGCAATAATCCAGGGTTTCGGCGGCGGCAAAGCGCTCGGTCCAGGCCAGCCAGACGTGCACCTCGCCGTGTGCCGGCGGCGGAATGCGCTCGGTTATTGCGGAAACGGCCGCGGCCATTCAAGCGCTCCCTATCGCCGGGCTAAAGCCGGATAAGCGCCCAATTGGGCCGACGGCCGCGACATTTCCTGGCTGGCTGCAGGTAGCGGTATTTGTAGGCATCGGCGGGCAATCAATCGAAGTAGTATTTGACGCCGAGAAAGTAGATGTTATTCAGATACCCGCCGAATTCGGTATCGCTGCCGCCCAAATTGAACACCAGATTGGCGGCCAAATTGACTTGGCCGAACAGGTTGTACTCGACTATCGGCACCAACTGTGCGCCGCCGTCCTGCAGGTTTTGCGAATACAGCACATTAAGGCTGAGGTCTTCGACGATTTCGTGCACCCGGTAATTGGCGTAGAGGTAGTTCTGGTTCAACGAGCGGATTTGTACCGACGAGGCCTGGGCCAAGGTGCCGGCGGCCAAACCCTGCAAATTGGGATCGGCACCTTGCAGCAAGCCGGCGGCGTTCTGCGCCATGCGCCGGTAGGCGGCGGAATCGGCGGCGCCGTAGCCTTCGTTAGTGTGGCGGTATTCCAGATTCAAAACGTCGCCGTTACCGAAGGTATAGGAACCGCCGACCAGAAAATCGACGAACCAGCCGCGGCCGTCGCCGTTCGGCGCCAATTCGTAGCCCAACGGCGAATCCGAGGCGTGCGGATACAGGCCGTAGCTTTTGCCCTTCATGCCCACGTCGAAATACAGCAGCGTGGAATCGTTCAGCGTCCACTGGCCGAACATGCCGCCCTGCGGCAAGCCGTCGGTTTCGCGGTAGCCGGCGATTGCGCTCAACGAATAATCGTCGCCGCGATGGTCGTACTTCACCGCCACCGACCGCTGGAAATCCGGCGTCACCATGGTCGAACGGCCCCGGGCCAGACTGCCGATCAATGCCAGCGTGTTGGAATAATCGTGAAAATACTGCAATTGCACGAAATCCTGGGCGCCGGGTTCGATGAAGGGATTGGTCTGGTTGCTGTTCGGGAAAAACGGATTGGACGGCGAGGCGAACAGCGACGGCCCCCAATACAGCAGCTCGCGGCTGTACGACAGGCTAAGGTCGTCGGTCGCATATTGCACCAGCCAATCCTGGAAATAATGCTCGCCGGCGACGACGTTGCCTCCGTCGGCCTGATTGCTTAAAAAGTAACCGAAGCGCGGGCTGAGTTTGGCGCTGAAGCCGCCGTAGCGGGCGGTGAACTTGGAGCGCAGCCGGGTACCCTGCTGAAAGTTGTCCAATTGCGCCAGTTGGTTGTCCGGGTTCAAGTTGCTGTTCTTGGCAATGTCGTAAATCGCGCCGAAACTTTGCAACATGAAGCTGTGTTCGAACTCGAAGGCGTTATCCGCGGCGGCGGCGAGGCCCGGCAGCGATGCGGCCAGCAACGCCGGCCGCAAGCCGCGTAGAGCGTTCACCGAAACCATTTGCCGTTAGCGGCTGAGCAAAGCCCGCAAATCGAAGCGGCTCGGCGGTACTGCGGCGGCTTCGACCTTGTCGTAGAGCAATACGGTTTTCTGGCCGGTTTGCACTTCGTCCTGAATTTCGATCTTGCTGACGAAAGGCATGCTTTTGCCGGCGAAGTCGATCCGGTTGGCATATTCCATCGATGCCGTTTTGAAATGCTTGTCGGAAACCGTCATGTATTCGGCTTTCAATGCCAGTTGGCTGTCCTTGGCGACGTAATATCTGATCTTGTCGTAGGCCACGTTGGCGTCCTTGGCTTTCAATTCCAGCACGTAACACGGCTGCCCGGCCACTTCCGCTTCGCCGGCCGGCGTCGCATCGTAATCGCGGCTGTAGTTGGTGGTGGCGACATCGCCGTTGCTGGCCTCGCCGAGCAGGCGTTGCCGCGGCGAGATCGGCACCGGTTTGCTGACATCTGGCGACAGGAACCACATATTGCGATTCTGCATCAGCATCATCTTGCCGGCCGACGTGGCCGGCTTCAGGAAGGTAACCAGGGAATTGTCCTGGTCGGCCTCGATCTTCAGCGTGTAGCTTTTATCCTCGACGTTGTCTTGGTAGGCAATCACGGTACTGGTCATCGTGATACCGCCGATCTCGCCGCCGCGGGCGCGGTCGCTGGCTTGCAGCAGTTCCAGCGGCGTCGGCTCGGCAACGGCGGCGGCGGCAACCAGCATGGATGTGGCAAGAAAAAGGGTGCGGACGTATTCAAACATGGCCTAGGGCTCCGACAATGGTTTTTTGCGTGGCGTGGCGGGCCGGGAAATAAGAAGCGACCGCGGCCAGCACCGACAGAGTGAATAAAGAACCGAACATGTTATTAAACAACAATTCGATCACCAGCGCGGCTTGTTCCGACGAATCCGGCGGCGAGTAGGTAATCTCGGCCAGATTGATGCCGGCGCCGATGGCATAGGACAGCGCCATGCCGGCCAGCGAGCCGACGAAGACGATGATGACGCCTTCGATGACGAACAAGCTCTTGATCGTCATCGAACGCATGCCGATGGCGCGCAAAGTGCCGATTTCGCGGGTACGCTCGGCGATGGCCATCGTCATGGTATTGACCACGCTGGTCATCGCCACCATCACCACCACGACCATGATGAACAAATACATCATGTCGAACAAACCTTTGACTTGGGTGTAATACACCGACAACTCGCTCCATTCCTTGATCTCGGCGTCGAAGCCGGCCGCCTTCAATTTTTCCAGCAGCACCGGCTTCACGGCCGGAATCGACTCGACCGAATCCAGCAACACAACGACCCGGTCGGCGCCGTCGCTGCCGTATAGCTTGCGCGCCAATGCCAACGGCAGCAACGCGAACTTGTCGTCGGTGCCCATCGAACCGGTATTGGCCACTTCGCCGACCCGGAAATCGACCGCGTTGACCATGCCGGACAGCGTGGACGCCATCAACACGCCGTCGCTGCCCTGCTGCAAGCCCATGATTTTCGCCATTTTCTGGCCGATCACGACGGCATCGTCCTGGCCCGGCGCCAGCTTGCCGGGCAAGTAGGCGTATTCGGCGCCGCGCAGCGCCATCTGGTCTTCCGCCGATATCGCTTCGCCGATGAAGATGTGCGAGGTGGTGCCGTTACTGACCAAACCGCTGACGGCCAGGCGCGGGCTGACCAATTTCACGCCCGGCACCTCGCGCACGGTGCGGGTCACCAGTTCCAGCGCCGCGGCATCGAGTTGGAATTTTTCCGGGTCCAGCGTGCCCTGGTCGAAAAAGCCGCGCCTAACCACGGTCAAATGGCCCAGGCGCTCGCCGACGATGGCTTGGTCTTTCAAAATCCGGTAGACGTAGGTGAAATAACCTTCGAACAAACTCAGGGCCAGAAAGCCGATCGCCACCGACAGCACGGTGACCAGGCTTCTGCGCCGGTTTTTCAGAACGTTGCGCGCCGCCAGTTTGCAGCGCATTGCGAGTGACATGGACATCAGGAGGCCTCTCTCAAATAGGTGTTGTGGCGGTCGTCGACGATGCGGCCGTCGCGGACCTGGATCGAGCGCGCCGCGTAGGACAACAAATGGGTGTCGTGGGTGGCGAACAGAAACGTGACTTTGCGTTTTTGATTGAGCTTTTGCATCAACAGAATGATCGCGTCGCTATTGGCCGAATCCAGATTCGCGGTCGGTTCGTCGGCCAGCACGATATCGGGGTCGCCGATCAGGGCGCGGGCAATCGCCACCCGTTGCCGCTGGCCGCCGCTCATTTCGTCCGGGCGCTTGTGCAAATGCCGCTCCAGCCCCAGTTCCGCCAATAGATCGCGCGCCTTGCGCCGGGCGGTATTGTCGGCTTCGCCGCGAATTTGCAACGGCAGCATGGTATTTTCCTGGGCCGACAACACCGGCACCAGATTAAAGCTTTGGAAGATAAAGCCCAGGTGGCGGCTGCGGAAATCGGCCAGGCGATTGTCGTTCAAGCCCAGCACCGCCTCGTTTTTGATGGTGATGCGGCCCTGCTCGGGCCGGTCCAGCAAGCCCATCAGGTTCAGCAGCGTCGATTTGCCGCTGCCGGAAGCGCCCCAAATGCAGGTGAACTCGCCCTGCTGAATCGACAGGCTCAAGTCCTGCAACACCGTCACGGCACCGTCGCCGTGGCCGTAGGACTTACTGATATGTTCCAATTTGATGATCGGTTGCGTCATAAATAATAGTCTCGTCAATTAAACCGCCGGTACGAAACCGGCGGCGGCATGGGTGATACCCGCCAACGGCAACAAAATATCGTCCTTGATATGCTCGTTGACGATGTCTTGCAGCGCAGCGAGCACGGCCTCGCGCTGCTCGCTGATAAAAAAGTGGCCGCCGTCGAACAGGCGATGTTGGAAATCAGCCGCGGTTTTGTCGCGCCAGGCCGCCATGTCTTCGCCAGGCACCAGATGGTCGGCCCGGCCGGTGAAGGCCGCAATCGGAAATTCCGCCGCCGGTTGCGGCGCGTGGCGGTAGGTTTCGTGGATGCGAAAATCGGCACGCAGCATCGGCAACAACAACTGCATGGTTTCCTCGTGCTGCAACACTTCGTTGGGCGTGCCGCCGTAGCGTTGCAGTTCGACGACGAATTCGCTGTCGCTCAAGGTATGCAACGAGCGGTTGCGGCTGCTCAATTCCGGCGAGCGATAACCGGACACGATCAGGCGTTTCGGTGGCCGCACCCCGCGCCGGCCCAGTTCCAGCGCCACCCGGTAAGCGATCAACGCCCCCATGCTGTGGCCGAACAGCAGATAAGGCCGGTCCAGGCGTGCAAGCAGCGCCGGCAGCAACGCAGCGACCAGTTCCTCCAGATCGCCGATTGCCGGCTCGGCGATGCGGCGTTCCCGGCCCGGCAGCAGCGCGGCCAGCACGTCGGCGTTGTCCAGCGCACCGGCCCAACTGCGGAACACGTTGGCGCCGGCGCCGGAATACGGGAAGCAAATCAGCAGATAAGGTGCCCTGCCGCCCAGATTGAAATCGGTAAACCAGTTGTCGGTAATCATCGGTATGTCTTGCCCAATTGTGGAATTAAGCCGGCAGCGCCGTCGGCGCCCAGCGTTGCGGATCGAAAAAAGCCTCGCTATCGTTGGCCGGCGCGAACGCGTTGCGGTTCAAGGCGATGGGCCGGGTATTGACGATGAACGGGTGGTTGAAATTGGTCTCGCCGTTGGCGCCGACGCTGCTCGGCAACAAGCGGGTAATCAACGGTTTGTTCCATTTGATGGCTTCGGTGCAAATCGCTTCGATCAATGCCGAGATTTGGCCGACGCCGACATCCAACGGTAGCGGCACCATATCCAGACCGCAGCCGCACACCGTAGAGTACAGCAGCAAATCCTTGACATCGACGCTACCGTTGCCGACCGCCCGCGCCAGATGGCTGTCTTCCAACACCGACAGCATCGTGCCGTTGTAGCCGACTTGCGGAAAATCGGCCAAACCCTGCTTCAGCAAATTATTCACCGCATACAGCGAAAAGAGGAATTGGAAACTGCCGACCGGACTGCCGGCCAACGCCTCGATTGCGCTGACCGCGCTGGTGTCCTCGCCGGGGTAAGGCGCCAGCGAGAAATCGATGCCGCGAAAACCGACGCCGGTCTCGGCGGCCAGCACGGCGGCGCAATCCGCTGCCTCCTGCGCCGCGCGCCGCACCTGATTGCGAAACAGGGCCAGTTTCTCGTCGAACGGCAACGGCTGCGAAAACGCGGCGTTGGCTAATTCCGACAATTCCAAAGCGATACTGAATCCGGCTTCGCCCTGGTGCCAGGAGGCCGGGAAGAACGGCGTATTCGATTGGACGTTGGACATTACCGCAAAGCGGAAATTGGCCTGGTGCTGTTCGTCCAACAGCGCCAGTTCGCGCACCACGGCGGCAGCCCGGCGTAGCGCGCCGCGGTGCATGCCGGCGGCCGAGCTGACCAGCGTGTTCATGAACACGTGGCGGGTGGCGCCGATCACGGCCGGCACCAGCGCCAGCAACTCCGGATCGTCGCCGGCATCGACGAAAAACGGGCCGGGCATGCAGAACCAGATATCGCCGAGCGCGTTCTCCATCCGCACCGCGAATTCGGCCGCGGCATTGGCCCGAATCCGCCGGCCGTGCAGCAAGCGGTCGAGCGGTTGTCCGGCCAGCCGGAAACAGCGGGCGCGCAAGCCGCTTTCCGCCAGGCGGTTGCCGGCCCGGCCGAAAAAACGCCGGGCCGCTTCCGCGCCGCGCTCCGGCTGGTCCGGGTCCAGGTTCACCCCCAAGGTGACGGTGCGCACCACCGGCGACGGCGGCCGCGCGTTGAAATCTTCGTCAGCGTTCATCGGCTTCATAAGGCTTGCAAGCTCAGCGGCCGGATGTCGGTCCAGCTCCGGTTGACGTAATCCAGACAGTTTTCCCGGCTGTCGGCAGACTTGACCTGTTGCCAACCGGCGGGTACCGGCTTGAAAGCCGGCCATAAGGCGTGTTGCTGTTCGTGGTTGCAGACCACGACGAAACGCGTTTCCAATTCTTCAGCCATAACGACCATTCTCCAATGCTTAAATTAAGTTCAATGCCTGCGGCCAAATGTGCCGCTAAAACCAGCCGCGGCGTTTGAACGCCACCTCGCGGCCTTCGATAACGAACAAGCGGCCGATGAAGCGTTGCCAGGCATCTTGATCGATGCGCGGCGCCGGCAGCTCCAACTCGGCCAAGCGGCGTTGGGTTTTCGCTTGACCGATCTCCAAACGGCGTTTGTCCGGCGCGCCGCGGTCGGTATCCCAATAAAACAGGTAGGGCGCAAACGGCAGCGGCGTTTCGGTGGAAGCCTGTTTGACCCGGTCCACCCATTGGTCGGCGCGGAGGCGTTTCAGGCCGACGCTGCCGGCCACGTGGCGCGCCAGCAGCTTGCTCCAGTCGAACGCCTCGTCGCCCATCAAGTGGAACACTTCGCCGCCGCCGGGTTGGCCGGCCAGCGCGATAATCGACCGCGCCGCGTAATCCACCGGCACGGCTTTTTCCACCAGCGGATAATCCGGGTAGGCCCCGATTTGGATGCAGGTGCGCAGATACAAAGCAATAAAATCGTCGGCCCGGCCGGCGCCGCTGCGGCTGTCCACCGCGACCCGGCCCAGGCGGAAGATCTGGATCGGCAAGCCCATGCGCCCTGCCTTTCTGACCGCCGCTTCCGCTACCCATTTGCTGGCGTTGTAGCCCTCGATATCGGTAAAGCCTTCGCCGGACAAATCGGTGTCTTCGTCGACTTTGCGGCGGCCGCCGATCTCGGTATTGAACACGCCGCCGGTCGAGACGTAGGCGAAACGTTTCAGCCGGTTGTAGGCGGCCAATTCCAACAGCGCCTTGGTCGAGCCGACGTTGGCCGCGGCCAGTTGGCCGTAGCGCAACACGTGGTTCAGATGCGAGCCGTTGTGCATAATCAGGTCGATCTCGGACGCCAGGTAGTCGCGCACCTCGCCGCTCAGGCCGAGGTTGGGCTTGGCCAAATCGCCGACCACCACCTTGATCCGCGGCGCATAACCGTCCCACCACAAGCCGTATTCCTCCAGATTGGCGCGGATGCGGCGCAAACCGTCTTCCGCCGAATCGGCCCGCACCAGGCAATGCACCGTGGCGCCGGGCCAGCGTTCCAGCATTTGTTCCAGCAGATAGGCGCCGACGAAACCGGTAACGCCGGTCAGCAATACGTTTTGCATCATGCCGCCGGACGGCGGCAACGGCGTCGGCAACGCGATGGCCGACTCGGCCTCCAAATCCACCGGCCGCGGCGGCAAATTCAGCTCGATTTCCGCCGCGTCGGCTGACAACTCCGATCCGGCCGCGTCCAGATAGGCGGCCATGCTGCGCACGGTCGGCGCTACGAAGAAGTCTTTCAGCGGCATCGAACGCCCGCTCTCCTCCCGCACCCGCGCCATCAGCCGGGTCGCACTCAGCGAGTGGCCGCCCAGCGCGAAAAAGTCGTCGGTGGCGCCGACCGTATCGACGCCGAGGATTTCCTGCCACAGCTCGACCAACCAGCGTTCGCGCTCGTTGGCTGCCGGTTCGCAAACGCCGCCGCCGGCGTCGGTCTCGGCCGGCAGAGGCAGCGCGCGCCGGTCGATCTTGGCGTTGGCCGTCATCGGCCAGGCGTCCAGCACGATCACCGCCATCGGCACCATGAACTGCGGCAAGTTCTGTTTCAGCCGCGCCATCAGCTCGGCCGACAAACCTTCCGCCGCATCGGCCAGCACGTAGCCGACCACTTGCAAGTTGCCGGGAGCGATTTCGCGCGCCAATACCAGCGCATCGCGGACCTGGGCATGCTCCATCAGCCGGGCTTCGATTTCGCCCAGCTCGATGCGGAAACCGCGGATTTTGATCTGGTTGTCGATGCGGCCGAGGAATTCTATGCTGCCGTCCGCCAGCCAGCGCACCAAGTCGCCGCTGCGGTACAAGCGCTCGCCGCTGTCCGGCCGGAACGGATGGGCGATGAATTTTTCGCTATTCAATTCGGGCCGGTTTAGGTAGCCGCGGCAGACACCGCCGCCGCCGATGCACAATTCGCCCGGCACGCCGAGCGGCACCGGCCGCTGCTTGGCGTCGAGGATGAACAACTCGGTATTGGCCACGGCATGGCCCAAGCTTAATTTGGCATCGCCCGGCCGATAATCGGCGGCCATGCAAATCACGGTGGTTTCGGTCGGGCCATAGGCGTTGAAAAAGCGCCGGTTCGGGCTCCAGGCCTCGGCCAACGCCTGCTGGTAAGCCTCGCCGCCGACCAGCATATGGTCGAGGCAAGCCAATTTCGCCGGATCGAGATAGGCCAACAGCGACGGCGGCAGTAAAGCATGGCTGGTCGCGGCGGCGGCGATAAAGTCGGCCAAGCGCTCCGGGCTTTTGATCACATCGTCGGCCGCCATGCACAAACAGCCGCCGTTGGCCAAGGCCACGGCCCACTCCCAGACCGAGGCGTCGAAGCTGAACGAGGCAAATTGCAACATGCGGCTACCGCCGCGAAACGCGAAGCGTTGCGCCAACGCCGCACTGACCAGCGCCAGGTTGCGGTGCTCGATCAACGTCCCCTTGGGGCGGCCGGTGGAGCCGGAGGTATAGATGATGTAAGCCAGTTGCTGCGGCAGTATCGCGGCAACGTCCGGTTCCTCGACCGATTCGCCGGCAATCGCCTGTTGCAGATAGGCGCCGTCCAAAGCCAGCACCCGAATGCCGGCCGGCAACGAGATACGTTCCGCCAGATGGCTATGGCCCAGCAACCAGCGGCAGCCGGAATCTTCCAGCATGAATTGCTGGCGGTCCGCCGGGTAGTTCGGGTCCAGCGGCACATAGGCGGCGCCGGATTTCAACACCGCCAGAATCGCCACGATCCAGTCGGGGCTGCGCTCCAGGCATAGGCCGACCCGCAGTTCGCTGCCGGCGCCCAGGCGGATTAAATAATGCGCCAAGCGATTGGCGCGCCGGTTCAACTCGGCGTAACTGATAGCGCTGTCCTGGAACAGAACCGCTGGGGCTTCCGGCCGGTCGCGGACTTGTTCCAGCCACATGTCCGGAAACAGGCGTTGCGCCAAATCGAGCTGCGGCCCTTTGCCCAATGCCAGCATTTCCGCCGCACCGCGTTGGTCCAACAGCTCGTAATCGGCCAAAGCCCGGTCGGGATCGGCCACCAGTTGCGGCAACAGCACCGCGAACGATTGCGCCAGGCGTTCTACGGTTTCCGGGCGGAACAGCGCGCGGCTGAATTCCCATTGCCCGCTGAGGCCATCCTGCTCGTTGAACACCACGTACAAATCCCAGCGCGCAATCCAATCGCCGCTGTCGACCAGCGACATGTCCTCGTAAGCGCTACTCAAGGCAAAGCAGACCTGGAAGAACGGGTTGTAGGCCGCGCTGCGGGCCGGCTTCAATTCGTCGACCAGCATTTCGAACGGCAGGTCCTGATGCTCGTAAGCGCCGTGCGCGGCTTGTTTCACCGCCGCCAACAGGTCGTTGAAACTGGTGCCGGCCTCTATTCTGGCCCGGATCGGCAAGGTATTGACGAAGAAGCCGATCACCGGCTCCACCTCTTCGTGGTGGCGGTTGGCGATCGGCGTGCCCAGCACGAAATCGTCCTGGCCCGACCAGTGGTACAACAGCAACTCGAAGGCCGCCATCAGCGCCATGAACAAGGTCGCGCCCTGCGATTCGGCCAGCGCTTTCAAGCCCTGCGCCAGTTCCGGCGCATAGCGGTCGCGGACCATGCCGCCCTGCCAGGACAATTGCGCCGGGCGCGGAAAGTCGTAAGGCAGGCTGATGCTATGCACTGCGCCGTCCAGTTCGCGGCGCCAGTAGGCCAACTGCCGCTCGCGGATTTCGCCGCGCAAAAACTCGCGCTGCCACAGAGCGTAGTCGGCATATTGCACGGCCAGCTCCGGCAGATCGGGCTCGCCGCCGTTACGGAACGCGGCATAGGCGGTGCGCAACTCGCGCACGAAAATATCGGTGGACCAGCCGTCGGTGACGATGTGGTGCAAGGTCGCCAGCAGTACGGCGCTGTCGCGACCGAGCAGCAGCCGGTACCGGACCGGCGGCGCTGCCGCCAAATCGAACGGCGTACGCGCTTCCGCGGTGGCGATCTCGGCCATGCGCTGCTCCAGCTCGGCCTCCGCCAGCGCCGTCAAATCGTCTACGGCCAGCGCCGGCACGAAGTCGGCCAAAATCTCCTGGCGCGGTTCGCCGGCGGCGGCCGGGAAGCGGGTGCGCAAGGACTCGTGGCGGCCGGTCAGCCAGACCAACGCCTGCCGCATCGCCTCGACCGCGACCGGTTCGGCGAAGGCCACCGAATTCGGCACGTGGTAGGCCGGGTTGCCCGGTTCGAATTCCTGCACGAACCAAAGCCGGCTCTGGGCGTAGGACAGCGGCAACGGCTCGGGCCGTTCCTTACGGGACAAGGCCGGATAGGACGCCGCGCCGCCGGCTTGCCGGTTGCGAATCAGTGCCGCCTGGCCAGCGACGGTCGGATGTTGGAACAACTCGGACAAACCCAGCTTGACCTCGAACAGCTTCGGAATCCTCGAAAAAACCTGGGTGATGGTCAGCGAATGGCCGCCCAAGGCAAAGAAATTGTCGTTGACGCCGATGTCGTCGCGGCCCAGCACTTTTTGCCAGATGCCGAGCAAGGCCTCCTCCACCGCGTCGGCCGGGGCCTGCATCGGCCCGGCCTGCACCGCATCGGCCTCGTCCGGCGCCGGCAGCGCCGAGCGGTCGGCCTTGCCGTTGGCGTTCAACGGCATCGCCGCCAGCAGCACGAAGACGCTGGGCACCATGTAATCGGGCAGCCGTTGCGCCAGATATTCGCGCAAGCCGGCACGGAATTCGGCCGCTTCCGCCGCGCCCGCCGCCGGCACCAAGTAACTCACCAATTGTTGCCGCTCGCCGCCGCCGACCACGGTCACGGCGTCCTGCACGTCGGCGTGGCCGCGCAGTACCGTATCGATTTCCTCCAGCTCGATCCGGTAACCGCGCAGCTTGACTTGAAAATCGACCCGGCCCTTGACGACGATGCTGCCGTCCTCGCGGAAATAGCCCAAATCGCCGGTGCGGTACAGGCGTTCGCCGGCAATTTCCGGCTGCGGATGCGGAATGAATTGGCTGGCGGTCAGGCCCGGATTGTTCAGGTAACCGACGCCGAGCGAGGCGCCGCCTATCATGACCTCGCCGGCGATGCCGGCCGGCAACGGATTGTTAAAGCGGTCCAATACCAGCATGCGCACGTTGGGCAGGTTTTTGCCGACCGTGACCGGCCACTGCGGCTGCTCTAACTCCTCGCGGCTGAAACGGTGGGTGGTGCACAAATCGGTGCATTCGGTCGGACCGTAGGTGTTGACCAGTTCGCAGCGGCTATGCTCCGACAACAGCCACGGCGCCAGCCTGGCTTTATTGACCGGCTCGCCGCCCAGCAGCAGATAACGTAGCGACGCCAAGTCGCGGTAGTCGATATCGTCGCCTTCGACCAGTGCGTAAGCCATGCTGGGCGTGCAGTTGATCCAGGTGATGCCCTGCCCGGCCACAGTTTGCCGGACGTATTCCGGATCGAAATGGTCGCCGACGGCAAGATGCAATTCGCCGCCGGTCAGCAACGCGCCCCAGACGTTTTTCTGCGCCAAATCGAAGGTAATTTTGTTAATCAACAGGCATTTGTCGGCGCTGCCGAAACCGAATTCGCGGTTCCACCACAAGATGAAATTGATGAAACTGTCGTGGTAGACGCCGGCGGCTTTGGGCTTGCCGGTGGAACCGGAGGTATGGATCACGTAAAACAGGCGGCGGGTGTCGATAGCCACGGCCGGCGCGGTGTCCGCTTGTCCGGCCCAGTCGGCGCCGCTGCGGTCCAGATCGATAATCTGCAAGCCGTCCGCCGCCAACCCGTCGCCGCGGCCACGGTGGCTCAACAGCAAACCGAAGCTCAGATCTTGCAACATGCCGGCCAGCCGCGCGTCGGGCGCCTTCGGATCCAGCGGCGCGTAAGCGTTGCCGGTTTTGACCACGGCCAGTATCGCAATAATCAGTTCGACGGACGGCTCCAGCAACAGCGCGATTTGGCCGCCGGCGACGGCGCCGCGCGCTAGCAGAAAATGGGCCAGACAATTGGCGCGCCGATCCAATTCGGCATAATTCAAGCGCTCGGCGCCGACCACCAGCGCGGTGCGCTCGGGGTGCTGCGCCGCCTGCTCAGCGAACAGCGCGGCCAAATCCCGTTCGCGCGGAAAATCGGCGGCGGTGGCATTCCAGGCCGCCTGGCGCAGGCGCTCGGCTGCGTTCATCGCACTGAGCGTGGCCAACGGCCGCTCGGCGTCCAGCATCATTTCGTCCAACACGGTTTGCCAATGGTCGAGCAAGCGCTCGACCACGGCCGGCGCATAGCGGCGCGGATCGAACATGGCGCGTACGTTCATCTCCCCCACCGGTTCGACCACCAGCGTCAAGTCATAGTTGGTTTTTTGCGCCACGGTCACGTCCGGCAACTGCACTTGGCTGGACTGCGGAAACGATTCCACGGCCAGCATCGAATCGAACAACGGCAACCCCGCTCCAATCGGGCTCCAGGCCTGGATCTCGACCAACGGGCTGTGTTCGTAATTGCGCAAGGCCAGCAAACCGTCCTGCAACTCGCGCAACCAGGCCGCCACCGGCTGGCCGGGGCGGATACGCAGCCGTAACGGCAGCGTGTTAATGAACAGGCCGACCATATTCTGCGAGTGTTCCAGTTCCGGCGGCCGGCCGGATACGGTGCAGCCGAACACGACGTCGTCTTCGCCGCTGTACAAGGCCAGCAAGTAGCCGTAGGCGCCTTGAATCACGCTATTCGGCGTCAAGCGCGCGGCGCGGGCGAATTCGCGCAGGCGCTCCGCCCGCGCCTGGCCCAACGCCCGGCGAACCACGGCGTAGTCACAGTCCGGCTCGGCGTCCGGATTGCCCTCGACCAGACCGAGCGGCGTTGGCGCGGCAAAGCCGGCCAGATAGGAACGCCAGAAGGTTTCCGCCGCAGTCCGGTCCTGTTGCCCCAGCCAGCGCAAGTAATTTTTATACGGCGCACTGGCCGGCAGCGCCGGCTCGCGGCCGTCCGCCAATGCCATATACGCTTGCAGGGCCTGGTCCAGCACGATAAAAGCGGACCAACCGTCGAGCAGAATGTGGTGGTAGGTCCACAGCAACACGCTCTGTTCCGCACCAGTGCGAATCACTTGCAGCCGCAACAGCGGCGCCTTGGCCAAATCGAACGGCTGTTTGGCGTCGGCGGCGCGCAGGGCTTGCAGCCGTTGCTCGCGTTCCGCTTCGGCCAGATCCGACCAATCCGTTTCCCGAACCTGGATTTCGGCTTGGCGTTGCACCACTTGCACCGGTTTTTCCAGGCCTTCCCAGAAAAATCCGCTGCGCAGGATGTCGTGGTGGGCAATCACCCGATTCCAGGCTTGCTGCCACAGATCGGCGTCGACGCCGAACGGCACGGTTTGGCTGAACTGTTCGACGTACACCCCCGACTCGGGGCTGCTCAAGGAATGAAACAGCATGCCTTCCTGGATCGGAGTCAGCTTGTAAATGTCGGCGATGTTGGCGCGATCGATGGTCATGGTTCTGTTAACTCGTTATTCGATGGTTTGGAACAAGGTATCGAAGTCTTCTTCGGACAAACCGGCGTCGCCGAAGTCGGCGGCGGTAAAGCCCCGGCCCTGGGCTTGCTCGGCCGCCGCCAGGTAGGCGATTACGGTCCGCTCCAGCGCCGCCGCCAAGCGCGGCAGTTGCTCGGCCTGCTCGGCATCGGCGGCCAGCCGCAACAGCAAGCCGTCCGGCGCCAGACAGGCACTGACCGAAAACGCCTCGCCGGCGGCGAGCGCGGCATCCGGCTCGAACCGGCCGCAGCCGTAGTCTCCGAGCCAGGTGAAGCGCAGCGCCGGCCGTTGCACCAGCTCGGCCGCTACTCGCTCGAAACCGAAACCGGCGTCGGGCTCGGCCTTGCGTGCGGCTTTGGCCTGGGTCATCGCCGCCAGCGCATCGGCGTCACCTGCCAGGCAGAGCGGAACGCCGTAGCGCATCACCGCGCCGGAGTCGTCGCCGATCCGGGTTTGCACGTAACGCAAGACTAGCGGCGCCGAACCGAAGCATTCGCCGACGCTGGCCGCCAAGGCCGCCAGCAGCAGGTCCTCGGCGTCCAGATTCAAGGCGGCGCGCAAGCGTTGCAGACCCTGGAGTTGGCCGGCGTCGATGCGGACATCGGCCGCGGCGGCACAGACCCCGCTCGCTGCCAGGCTTAAGGATTGCTCCAGCAGCGCGGCAAAGGCGGCCGCATCGGCTGGGCCGCCGCGCTCGCCGGACGCAGCGGCCAGATCGGCGGCGGCAGCCGGGCGCCAGGGTTTCAGCGGCGCCGCAGCGGCCGCACCGGACAAACGCGCGTTCAGCGCGGCGCCGATTCGGCCCAACCCGGCGGCATCCAAACCTAGCGCCGGCCGGGCTTGCAACACCAGCGCACAACCGTCGGCCAGTACCCGGAACGCCGCCCGGCTCTCGGTTGCGGCCGCCGCGCCGGGCGCCAGGATTTCGACGGCTGCCGCTTGCGCCCAATACGGCGCATCGCCGGCAGTCTCGATCCGGGCTTTGACCAACGGATAGTCCGCCGCGACGGCTGCCAATGCCGCGGCCAAATCGGTGCTGGCCAGCGCATCGGCCAGTTCCAGATGCAAGCTGTCCCAGCCCGGACCGGCCGCCAGCAATTCGCGCTGGCCGAAGGTCAGCCAAGCCGGTTCGGCTAGCGCATCCGCCGCGTCGCCGATGGCCGCCGCCAACGCGGCGACGGTCTGATGTTCGAACAATTGGTTGGGTTTGACGGTCAGGCCGAAACGCTTGGCTTGCGACACGACCTGTATCCCCATCACCGAATCGACGCCCATGTCGAAGAAATTGTCGTGAATGCCGACCGGCTCGATGCCCAATACCCCTTCCATGATGCCGACCAGGATTTCCTCGGTGGGATTGGTCGGCGGGGCAACATCGGCGTCCTCGCGCTGCAGCTTCGGCTTGCCGCCCTGCACGCCGGCTTCGTCGGCGGCGCGTTGCGCCTGCATCCGGCTAAGCAAGGCATCCAGCGGCTGCGGGCTGATCACCCATTGCGGCGATCCGGCGCTGGCCAAGGCGCGTTGGAAAATCTCCAAGCCTTCGGCGGTGGATAGGCTGTCGTCTTCGGCGTGGCTGTCGCCGGCCGCAGCCGGCGGCGCGGCAAAGGCGCCGGCCGGGACTCTTTTCAACGTGAACTCGTCGATTTGCGCCAGACGCCGGCCCGACATGTCGTACAAGGCAATGTCGAAACCGAGCGATTCGCGGTCGCCGCTCAGGCCGCGGAAACAGACGTGGCTGAGAAACTCGGCCGGCAACGGCGCGGCTATCGTCAGCCGGCCGTAACCGAACGGCAGGTATTCGCCGTCGATGTCCAAATCCAGCCGCCGCAACAGATGGCCGGTGATCGGGCCGCTGGCCATATCCAGCAGGCTGGGATGCAAAACGAACTGTTGCAGGTCGCCAACGAAGGCCTCCGGCAACTGCAATTTGCCCAGCAAATGGTCGCCGCCGCAGCGGATTTCGCGCAGCGCCTGCCAGCGCGGCCCCAGGCTCAAAAAGCCGGAATCGTCCTGCACCGCCTGCGGCCGGCCGTCGCTGAAATCCAACAGTTCGCCGTCGCAACTGGCCGCCAATGCCTGCGGATCGATCCGGGCCACCGCCAGTTCGGCGGCGTAAATGTCGCCGGCCAACAGCGGCGCCTTGACTCCGGCTTCGCGGGTATAGACCTCGAAACCGTAGCCGCCGCCGGGCAACGCGTTAAAGTCGCAATGCACTTCGGCCATGTCCGCTGCCGGCACCATCAACGGCCGGTAGAAATACAGATTGTCTATCGCCAACTGCTCGGCGCCGCGGTAATCCTGGAACGCCGCCCGCACCATTTCCACCAGGCCGGTACCGGGCATCGTCGCGACACCTTCGATCCGGTGTTCGATCAGCGCCCAGTGGTCGGGCTCGCGCAACCAGGCCGTGTAAGCGGCATGTTGCGCCGATTTTTCCCGGCAGGAATGCAAATACGGATGCGCCAAGGTCTTGCCGGCCGGTAGCGGCGGCAATTCGTGGCGGGCGTACAGGCCGGCGTCGACCGCCATGCCGGTTTCGCGCCAGCCGCCGAAATTCAACGACACGACCTTGCCGGCGCCGAAACCGGCGCGGGCGTAGGCGTCCAACACGTTATTGGCGGCGGAATAATCGACCTGGCCGATACCGCCGATCACGGCGAACAAAGACGAGAACAACACGACGAAACCGGGCTCGGCGTCGGCGGCGCGGAAGGCCCGCTCCAAAGCCAAAATGCCGCGCACCTTGGGCCGCAACACGGTTTCGGCTGCGGCGCGGGTTTTCAATTGCATCAGGCCGCCGCCGGCGACTCCGGCAGAATGCACCACACCGGCAATCCGGCCGTAGTTTTGCACTAGCTCGGCGACCAATTCGGCCATGCGCTCGGCATCGACCACGTCGCCCCGGCATATTTCGACTTCGGCGCCGCGGGCTTCTATCGCCATCAGTTTGCGGATGCGCTCGGCAGTACGGTCCTGCGCCTCGTGTTCGGCCAGCCAACGCGGCCATTCGGCTTTGGCCGGCAGGCCGGAACGGCCGAGCAGCACGATATGTTTGGCGCCGCGAGCGGCCATGTAGTCGGCTACGGCCAGGCCCAAACCGCCCAGGCCGCCGGTGACCAGATAGGCGCCTTCGGCCTTGAAATCCAGAGCCGCCGCTTCGATCCGGGTCGGTTCGTAATGCGCGGCCCAGCGGTAACCGTGGCGGCAGGCGACGAAATGGTCGGCCGGCGCCAACAGCGGTTTGGTCTCGCGGCGCAATTGCGCCAATTCGCTCAAGGCGCAATCGGCGATGGCGTCGGCATCGTTCAGATCGTCCGGGCAAAAATCCAGATTGCGGCTGCGGAATTTGCGGTATTCGTGGCCCAGGCACAAATGCACGCCCAGCAACGCCGCCTTCAACGGATTCAGCGGCTCGCCCGGCAGCACGTCGTGGATTTCGCTGGACAGCGTCAGCAACGGCAGGTTGCGTTCGCCGGCCTCGGCCGAGAACTGCTGCGCCAGAAACACCAGACTGTGAAAACTGCGTTCCAGCCAATCGTCTTCGTTGTCCAAGCCGGCGGTTGAGCGCGGCGTCGCGCACAGTGCATGCACGATTGCGGTCGGCTGGGCCTGATCCAAAGCGGCCGCCAACCGTTCGAAGTCGGCGCCGGCGCCGATGTCCAAACTGAAGCCTTTATCGGCATCGTCGGCAAAGCCGGCGCCGGGCGCGACGATTAACGCGCTGCCGCCGGCGGCCTCGATGCGCTGCGCCAAAGCCCGGCTCAAGCCGTTGCGCTCGGCCAGGATCAACACCCGCTCGCCGGACCAATCGCCGCAGTCCGGCAAACGGCCGGGCTGGCGTTTCCACGACGGCGCATAAAACCATTGCGCCGGATCGGCCAGGCGTTGCGCCGGGTTTTCGCTGCCGGCGTCGCCGGCTTTAGGCGGCTCCAGCCAGTGGCGTTCGCGGGCGAACGGATAGGTGGGCAGCGAGATGCGCCGGCCTTGGTTGTCGCTATCCACCCGTTCCCAATCCAGTTCCAAACCGGCCGCCCACAAATCGGCCAACGCTTGGCGCAACACCAGCGCGTCGGCTTTGGCCTCCTTGGGATGGCGCACGGTTTGTACCACCGCCGCCGCCGATTTGGCGGCATTGATCGCATGGCGGGCAAAGGTGCTCAACACGTTGCCGGGGCCGATTTCGATGAAATAGCTGCAGCCGCCGGCCAACAGAGTTTCCATGCCCTGGCGGAAGCGGACGCAACCGAGCAAATGCTTGGCCCAGTAATCGGGATCGACCGCGTCGGCGGCGGCCATCCAGCCGCCGGTCAGATTCGACACGTAGGGCCGGCTCGGCGCTTTCGGTGCCGCCCGGCGCACCGCGGCGGTAAAGTCGGCGATCATCGGTTGCATCATCGCCGAATGGAAGGCATGCGAGGTCATTAGCGGCCGGCAGCCGACGCCGGCCGCTTCCAGCTTTTCCCGCACTGCGGCAATCGCTGCGTGCGGGCCGGACAATACGCAGGCGTTGGGGCTGTTGACGGCGGCCAGACTGACCTCGCCGCCGACATAGGCCGCCGCGGCCGCTTCGTCCAGCGACACCGACAGCATCGCCCCGGACGGCATGGCCTGCATCAACGCCCCGCGCAAGGCCACCAGACCCAAGACCGCATCCAAATCGAACACGTCGGCCAGGCAAGCCGCGACATATTCGCCCAGGCTATGGCCGATCATCGCGTCCGGCTCGATGCCGAGCGCCTGCATTTGTTTGGCCAGCGCGTATTCGAAGGCGAACAGCATCGGCTGCGCCAGGCGGGTCTGGCCCAGGCGCTCGGCCAGCGCCGCATCGTTAGCGTCGGCGGCCAATACGAACTCGCGCAAATCCAGCCCCAAGTGGCCGTGCAGTTTGTCGCAGCAGTCGTCGAACACCTGGCGGAACACCGGCAGATTTTGGTACAGCCCGCGTCCCATCGCCAGATACTGGCTGCCCTGGCCGGTAAACAGGAATACCTTCTTGGCGTCGGCCGGCAACGCCTTGGCCTTGCTCGGATTGTCGCGAATCGCGGCCAGCCCTTGCTGCAACGCGGCCAGATTGTCGGCGGCGACGGCGGCGCGGACCGGGAAGGCTTTGCGGCCCTCTTGCAGCGTAAAGGCTACGTCGTCCAGGTCGGCGCCGGGTTCGCGCCGCAGAAAATTGTCCAGATTGTCGGCGGCCCGGCTCAAGGCCTTGGCCGATTTGGCCGACAGCACGAAGGTGCGCAATTTGGCGCCGGATTGGGTAACCGGCTGCGGCGGCGCCTGTTCCATGATGGCATGGGCGTTGGTGCCGCCGATGCCGAACGAACTGACCGCGGCGTAACGGGTATCGGCGCAGTCCCAAGCGCGCAAGCTGTCGTTGACGAAGAACGGGCTGTTTTCGAAATCGATGCGCGGATTGGGGGTAGCGAAATGCAGGCTGGGCGGGATGGTGCGGTGCCACAGCGCCAATGCGGTCTTGATCACCGCGGCGACGCCGGCCACCGGCGCCAAGTGGCCGACATTGGTTTTCAGCGAGCCCAGCGCGCAATAACCGGTGCGCTCGGTATGCTTGCGCCAGGCCCGCGCCAGTGCGGTGATTTCGATCGGATCGCCCAGCGGGGTCGAGGTGCCGTGGGCTTCGACGTAACCGATTTGCTCGGGATCGACGCCGGCGTCGGCCAAGGCCCGCTCGATCACGTGCATTTGGCCGTCGATGCCGGGCGCGGTGTAACCGGCCTTGAAGGCGCCGTCGTTGGTGACGGCGGTACCGCGGATCACCGCGTAAATCCGGTCGTGGTCGGCCACCGCGTCTTCCAGCCGCTTCAACACGACGATACCGACCCCGCCTTCGCTGAACACGGTGCCTTCGGCGTTGGCGTCGAAGGTGCGCAACAGGCCGTCCGGCGACGCCATGCTGCCTTCCTGGTATTGGTAGCCCAGGCCGCCGGGTACGGTCGCCAACGCGCCGCCGGCCAGCGCCGAGTCGCATTCGCCGGCGCGCAAGGCCCGGCAGGCCAGGTGGATCGCGACCAACGAGGTCGAACAGGCGGTTTGCACCGTGATCGACGGTCCGGTCAGGTTCAGCTTGTAGGCGGTGCGGTTGGTGATGTAATCCGGTTCGTTGCCGATGCCGGCGATCAAGTCCTTGGACGAGGCGAACATGATGTCCCGGTTCGGGAAGATGTTATTGAAGAAATAACGCGACAACGCGGTGCCGGCATAGACGCCGACCGTGCCGGGACAGTCGTCCGGGATGTAACCGGCGTCTTCCAGCGCCGCCCAGGCGCACTCCAGGAACAAGCGCTGCTGCGGATCGAGCAGCTCGGCTTCGGCCGGGGTATAGCCGAAGAAGCCGGCGTCGAATTTGTCGACGTCGTCCAGGTAATAACCGGCGGCGACCCAGGAGCCGCCCGCCACTTGCTTGCGCACGTAGGGAATGGAGGCGACGTCGTGGGCGGCGATCCCCTGCTGCACTTCGTCCTGAGTGTAATGCCGCAACGCGTCGCGGCCGGCGACCAGATTGTCCCAGAATTCGCTGACCGAATTCGCTCCCGGAAAGCGGCCGGCAAGGCCGATGATGGCAATGGCGCCCGTGTTAGCTTGATTCGCTTGCATGTGCTTTGCTTCCGTTGTCTATGTTTCGATAAGGTTGGCGGCGGCTTAAGCCGGCGTTAGTCGGTGCCGCTGCGGCGGCGCGGCGCCCGGCCGGCCCGCTCCCGGCGCGCGCTGGCTCCGGTTGCTGCGGCCGCCGGCGCGTCCGCTGGTTTCGGTTGCAGGTAGTCGACCAGCGCGGCGATGGTCGGATAGACGAAGAACATGTCCAGCAACGGCACGTCCTTGCTCAGCAAGGGCCGCAGCCGGGTATGGATCTTGATCATGTCCACCGAGGTGCCGCCCAAATCGAAGAAGTTGTCGCTGGGGCCGACGCTGTCGACGTTCAATACCTCGCGCCACACCTCGCGGATTTGCCGGGCCAATTCGGAATCGGTTACTGCCGCGGCCGCGACGGTTTCGGTTTCCTTGCGCGGCTGCGGCAAGGCTTTGCGGTCGAGTTTGCCGTTGGCCGACAGCGGCAGCTCTGCCAAGCGGCAAAACACAGATGGCACCATGTAATCCGGCAGTTTTTGGCTCAGATAGTCCCGCAGCCGGCTTTCGAAACCGGCGTCGGAATGGTCGAAACGGGCTTGTTCCAGTTGCAGTTCGCGCAGTTCGGCGTCGCTCAGTTCGACGCCGCCAACCAGCGCATGCAGATAAGCCGAACGCTGGTCCAGGCAGAACAGCGGCTTGGCGCGTTCGAAATCGAAACCGCCGAGTTGGCAGGTGGCCAAACCGAAGCGGTGCGCTTCCTGTTCCAGAATTTGCGTGATCAGGCCGCTCTCGATTCGGCACAAGTGCATGGCATCGGCGCCGTACAGCGGTTCTATCGCCTCCAGATTAGCGACCAGAAACAGATGGAAGGCGGCGCTGTCGACCATGGCCGCGTTCCAACTGCCGTAGTAGCCGGCGTCGATCCGGCCGCTGCCGGGCAAACGCACCAGCCGATGCTGGTCCGGGTCGTAGTAGTGCATGCCGCCGGCCAGACCGGCGATCCGGCCCGGCACCGCGTACAGATAAAGCTGCACCGGATACAGCGAGCCGGCCGAACCGTAACGGTATTTGGGGCTGGCCGCCTGCGGATTGCGGCGCAAGTGGCTCAATAGCCGGCCCAGGCTGTCGAGATCGACTGCCGTATCCGGATACAGCCGCTGCGAACGGCGGCGGTAGCTTTCCGCTGCCAGAGCGGCATCGCTGGCCAGCGCGGTCGCCTCGCTGTCGGCGCCGAAACGGCGCAGGCCGGGCTGCGACAGGCGAAAGCGGATTTTTGCGTTGTCCTCGGCTTTGGCGGCCGGCTGGTCGGCATCGCGCACGTAATAAGCGATCAACTGCCGGGCGCGGCCGCTGTCGCCGCTGACGGCGCAGACCGCGGCTTTAACGCCGGGGAAGCGCGCCATATTGATTTCGACTTCGCCCAACTCGACCCGGAAACCGTTGATCTTGACTTGAAAATCCTTGCGGCCGAGAAATTCGATGTTGCCGCAAGGCAGCAACCGGCCCAGATCGCCGGTCCGGTACAGTTTTTCGCCGCTGCGCGGATGGCTGACGAATTGGGCCGCGGTCCGCTCGGCATCGCGCCAATAGCCCATCGCCACGCCGATACCGCCGATGTAAAGCTCGCCCGGCACCCAGACCGGGCAGGATTGCATCTGCTCGTCCAATACCTGAAAGCTTTGATTCAGCATGGCCTTGCCGTAGGGGATGCTGCGCCATTGCGGGCTGATCTCGCCGATCGGATAGACGATGGACCAGATCGAGGCTTCGGTGGCGCCGCCCAAGCTGAACTGCTGCGCGTTGGGGCAACTGCGCCGAATCGCCTGCGGCAGCGGCAACGGAATCCAGTCGCCGCTCATCATGACCAGGCGCAGGCTATGGTTCGGCTGCCGCGCCACTTCGTCCAGGTAGGTGGTGTAAATGTCCATCAGCGCCGGCACGGTGTTCCACAGCGTAACGCCGTGGCGTTGCACCATCTCGTCCCAATGGCCGGGGTCGCGCTGTTTGTCGGCATCCGGCAACACCAGGGCGCCGCCGGCGCCGAGCACGCCGAAAATGTCGTAAACCGACAAGTCGAAATTCAGTGCCGACAAACCCAGCACCCGGTCGTCCGGGCCGACCGCGAAGCGTTGGTTGACATCGACGCAGGTGTTCAAGGCGCCGCGATGGTCGATCATGACCCCTTTCGGCGTGCCGGTGGAGCCGGAGGTATAAATCACGTAGGCCAAATCGGTCGGCCGCCGCAGCGTGGGCAAAGCTTTGACCGGCAGCGCGGACCCGGCCAATTCGGCGACCGGCAGCACTTCGGTCCCGGCCGGCAAGCGCAATGCGGCGGCGGCATCGGCCGCCACCACCCGCTTGACGCCGGACAACGCTAGGATTTGGGCGATGCGGTCCTGGCCGTAGCTTGGCTCTATCGGCATGTAAGCGCCGCCGGCTTCGAGGATGCCCAGCGCGGCGACGACCTGCCAGCGGCCTTTCGGCAACAGAATGCCGACCAGTTCGCCGCTGCCGGCGCCGCTCCGCCACAAGCGCTGAGCCAGCAGATTGGCCAAGCGGTATAACTCGCCGTAACTGAGTTCGGCTTCGGCATCGATGACCGCGATCCGCTCCGGAGTTGCGTGGGCCTGGCGCACGAAGGGTTCGTGCAGCAAACCGGCCGGCACCGGCGCCGCGGTAGCGTTGGCCTCGGCCAGCAGTTGCCGCTGCTCGCGCGGCAACAGATCCAGTTCCGGCCGTTGCCACAGCACGTCGTCGTGGGCCAGACCGGCCACCAGTTGCCGGTAGGCGTCGAACATCGCTTCCAGAAAGCCGTCCGGGAACAAACCGGTCACCGAGTCCCAATCGTATTCCAGTTTGCCGGCGTCTTCGGTGACTTGGTGGTCCAGCCACACCTGCGGCGTCTGGGTGATGGTGTAATGCACATCGCCCAGCCAGGCCATCGCCGCCGGGCTGTCGTCGGCCGGATTCGGTTTGATCGCGCTGGTGAACACCACCGGAAACAACGAGGCATTGGCATCGCGGCGCTGTTCGGTCAATTCCCGTAACACTTGCACGCCGCTGACGTAGCGGTGGTCCATGTCGCGCCATAACTGGGCCTGCACCGACTTGACCCGCTCGGCGAAGCTGGCCGGCTTGGAATAATCCAGCTCCAGCAACACCACCGAGGTAAAGTCGCCGACCAGTGCGTTGACTTGCGGGTGAAACGGCAAGCGGTTGAACAGCGTCAGGTTCAGGGTAAAGCGTTTGCGGCTGCTCCAGCGGGCGACCACGGCGCCGTATGCGGCCAGCAACACCGCCGACGGCGTCACGCCCAGGCGTTGGGCCCGGCTTTTGATTTGACCCCAACGTTCAGCGTCGAGGCTGGCTGACAGCCTTCTAAACTCGGGGCGGGCGATGCTTTCCGGCGCCACGGCCAACGCGAAATCCGGGCCGGGAGGCAGGTCTTTGATTTTTTCGCGCCAATAAGCGCAGGACTCGCGGTAGGCGTCGGTGTCCTTCATCAAGCTCAGGCCGTGCACGTAATCGGCGTAGGACAATTGCAGCGGCGGCAGGTCCTCGCCCCGGTACAGCCGGCGCCATTCCTCGCTGAGGATGTCGAAGCTCAACGCATCGAAAATCAATACGTCTATGCTCAGATGCAGCCGCACCACGCCGTCCGCCAATAGGCTGGCGCGGATGTCGAACAGCGGCCACACCGCGGTATCCAGCACCTGGTGCGACATTTCCCGGCGTACTTGCTCGAGGCTAGCGTCGCTCTCCTCCCCCGCTGCACTGGCGTCCAGCACATCGAAGCGGTAGTCGGGGACCGTTTTTAAAATCTGTTGGCGGCCGTCGGGATTGACCACGGCGCGCAGCATGTCGTGGCGTTGGATCAAGCGGTTGAAAGCCGTTTCCAGCCGGGCCAAATCCAAACCGCGGCAATCCACTTCCATATAGCCGTGGGCGGCGATATTGCCCAGATCGAAGGCCGCCTGCCGCCCCACCCAGTAAGCCTGCTGGATGTCGGTCAGCGGAAACGGTTCGAAGCGGGCCTCGCCCATCGGTTGCAGTTTCGGCACGTAGAACTCGGTTTGCGCCGCCGTCCTGTCGTTCTGCGAGCGTTGTTGCAACCTGGCCATCAGGCGCTGGCGTTGTTCGTTGCTCAGTTCGGCGATCAGTGTTTGCGTGTTTGCCATCTCGTTGTCTCCAATTAAGCCTAGCGCTTAGGACGCGGCCAATTCGGCGCCGTCGCGCGCCAGTTCCGCCAGCAGTTCCTGCAGTTCCGGCGAATCCTGCAGCGCCTGTTCCAACACGCACTCCGCCAGTTCGGCCACGGTCGGATGTTTCATGATGTCGGTCAGCCGCAAACGGCAGCCGTGGCGGCGGTTAATTTCGTACAGAATTTGCGTGGCCAGCAGCGAATGGCCGCCCAGGGCAAAGAAGTCGTCGCCGATATGGATGCGCTCCAATTGCAGGTGCTCGGCCCAGATTGCGGCGATTTCGCTTTCCAGCGCATTGCGCGGCAATTCCGCATCCGCCGAGGCCTCGGCCTGTTCCAGGCTATGTGCCAGTTGCGCCAGTTGGCGGCGGTCGATCTTGCCGTTCGGGCTCAGCGGAAATTCAGCCAGTTGGGTCCAGACGCTGGGCAGCATGAACTGCGGCAGCTTGGCCGCGGCGGCTTGCTTCAAGGCGTCCTGCAACTCGCCGGCGCCGGTGTAGAACGCCAGTAGGCGTTGGCGGCCGGCTTCGCCGTCGGCGACAACGATGGCGCGCTGTACGCCCGGTACTTGCGCCAGTACGGTTTCGATTTCGCCCAGCTCGATGCGGTGGCCGCGAATCTTGACTTGATAATCGGAGCGGCCCAGGTATTCGACCATGCCATCCGCCGTCATTCGGCCCAGGTCGCCGGTGCGGTACATGCGGCCGCCGGCCACGCCCGAAAACGGATCCGGCAGGAAGGCCGCTGCGGTCGCGGCGGCATTGCCGAAATAGCCCCGGCACAAACCGTTGCCGGCCAGATAAATCTCGCCTTTGCTACCGGCCGGCACCGGATTCAGATCGGCGTCCAACAGGTAAAGCTGGCTGCCGGCTATCGGCCGGCCCACCGTGACCGGCCCCTGGAACCGGTCCGGGAAACGGACAAAAGTGCTGTAGGTGGTATCTTCCGACGGGCCGTACAGGTTGTAGACCGCGACGCCGGGATAGTGCTGCTGGATGCCTTGCACCAGGGCCAGCGGCAGCGCCTCTCCGGCCAGATTGATGTAGCGCACCGAGGCCGGCACCGCCCGTTGGCGCAAGATTTCTTCCATCGCCGACGGCACCGTGTTGATCACGGCGATATCGTCCTGCCGCGCCAGTTCCGGCAGATGCAGGATGTTATCGACGATGACCACCTTGGCGCCGTGCGCCAGCGGATAAAAGATTTCGTAAACCGACAGGTCGAAACACACCGAAGTCGAGGCCAACATGCCGTCGCCGGCCGCCAATTCGAATTCCTGCGCCGCCCATGCGATCATCGACGCGGCGTTGCGGTGTTCGATTGCCACGCCTTTGGGCGTGCCGGTGGAGCCGGAGGTGAAAATGATGTAAGCCAGATGTTCCGGGCGCACCGCGCTGTCCGGCGCCGTGTCCGGGCATTCCGCCAGGCGCGGATCGGCCGGGCTCAACACAGGGGCTTCGGCCGCCGCCGTTATTTTGTTGCCGTCGGCGATCAGCAATTTGGCCTGGGCGCAGCCCAAAATCGCTTCGCGGCGTTCGGCCGGATAATTCGGATCGACCGGCACGTAGCAGGCGCCGGCTTTCAACACCGCCAGCAGGGCCACCACCAACTCCGGGCCGCGCGCCAGGCACACCGCCACCCGATCTTCCACGCCGACGCCCTGGCCTTGCAGCAGATGCGCCAGCCGGTTGGCCTTGGCATCCAGTTCCCGGTAGCTCAACTCACTATCGTGCCAGCGCAATGCGGCCCGATCCGGACTGCGCCCAACCTGGTCTGCGACCAGATCGTGCAGGCAGCGGTTGTGGTAAGGCTTGATCGGATTCATCCCCAGGCTGGCGCGCTCGGCGTCGAGCAACAGGTCGATGCTGCCGAGGCGGGTTTCCGGCTTGGATGCCAGTTGCGCCAGCAGCTTGGCGTAACGGGCCAGCAGGCGTTCTGCGGTCTCGGCGCTGAACAGCGCGCTGTTGGCGGTCAGTACCAGCACGGTTTGGCTGACATCGGCCACCACGTCCAAGGTCAATTCGTATTTGGTATGCGCGCTGGGCGGCACCAGCGGCGTGCAGCGCAAACCGCCGCCGGCCAGCGAGCCGACTGCCTCGTAGTTGAACACTGCGCTGACCAGCGCCGGCCGGCTCGGATCGCGTTCCGGGTTGACCGCACGCACCAATTCGGCGAACGGAAAAGCCCGATGCTCGAAGGCTTGCAAAAACTCCTGTTTGGCCTGCTGCAGATAGTCGGCGAAAGTAAGCCGGCTGTCGCTGCTACCGACGATAGGCAAGACGTTGACGCCGAAGCCTATAAAACTTTCGCCGGGCCGGTCGCCGTGCATCGACACCGGCACGCCGACCACCGAACGCTGCTGGCCGCTCAATCGATTCAGCAGCAAGCGGTATACCGCCAGCATCACCATGAACGGCGTCGCATTGCTGCGTTGGCTCAGGTCTTTCAACGCTGCGGCGACGCCGCTATCCAGGGCCAGACAGCAGCGCTGCGCGGCGAAACGTTGTTCCAACGGCCGCGGATAGTCGGTCGGCAAATCCAGCGCCGGCACCCCTTGGCCGAACTGTTGCAACCAGAACTCGCGGTCCTGCGACCGCTGCGCGGCAAGCCGGCGGTTGGCTTCGGCCAGCGTGACCGGTTTGGGCAAGGCCAACGCCGAACCTTCGCGCAGATGGCGGTAATACGCCACGACTTCCTGGATCAGCAAGCCGTAGGAAATGCCGTCGATAATCATGTGGTGGGCCAGGAACAGCAACCAATAGCGGTCGTCGGCCAGGCGCGCCAGAAAGGCTTTCACCAGCGGCGGCCGGGTCAGGTCGAACGGTTCGGCACTGCGCGCCAACACCCACTCCCGCGCCTTGGCTTCGGCCAGTGCCGCCGGCAAATCGGCGAAATCGGCTTCGGCCAGCGTGGCGTCCGCATCCGCAGCGATCAGAATCTGCTTGCGGTCCTCGCTCAACGCGGCGCGCAACGAATCGTGCCGTGCCAACACGGCGCGAAAGGCCTGCTGCAGTTTGGCGCGGTCCGGGGTTCCGGCCAGCTCGAACAACACCAGTTCGTTGTAAGCCGCATGCACCTCCTCGCTCAACTCCAGGTGCACCAGGATGTCCTGCTGCGCGCTATTCAGCGGCAATGCGGCCGCGGCCGGCGCAGTTGCCGCGGTGACGACGGCCTGGTAACCGGCATGGACTTCGGCGGCCGCCTCGGTAAAGCCGCAGCGTTGCAGCAGGTCGGTCCAGGCCGCGGCGGACAGCAGCGGATAGTCGGCGCGCAGTTCGGCGTCGGCGAAAGCCCACCAGCCGTCGGTCAGGCCGAAGATCAGATCCAGCCAGGGTTGGCGGCCGACGCATTCCAGCAACAGCAAGCGGCCGTGCGGCGCCAGCAGGCTGTGCAGATGGCGTAAGCTTCGGCTCAGGTCGGCGGTGGCGTGCAGTACGTTGGAGGCGACGATCAAATCGAAGGATTGCGCGGAAAAGCCTTGCTGTAGCGGATCGCGTTCGATGTCCAGCGTCGCGTATTCGACTTGCGGATAAGCCGCGAATTCGCGTTCGGCCCGGTGCAGGAAGGCGCTGGAGAGATCGGTAAATACATAGCGCAGTTGCTGCCGGCTCAGATCGGGCAACAGTTGCGCGGTGGCCGAGCCGGTGCCGGCGCCGACCTCCAATACTGCGGCTTTGCCGGAGACATTGGCGACGGCGGCCGATGCGGCGCGCGCCAGAGCCTGGTTGGCCGCTGCGGCGCCGGGAGCGTGGCGGTACAGCCGCTGCAATAAGGCATAGTTTTCGCCGCCGAACAGCACTTGCGCCGCATCGCTGCGGCCGCGCAAAACCTCCGGCAAGGCCGCGGCGCAATGCAGCAATAAGTCGACCGCTGCGGCGTCGGCCGAACTGCGCGCCTCGCGTTCCAGATTCGCGGTCGTACTCGGCGCCGATTGCCGCAGCTCCCAATCGTCGCCGGCGGCGCGCAGCCAGCCGGCCTCGGCCAGCAGCGCGAACAAGCGGCCGAACAGGCGGTGGCGATTCGGCGCCACTCCGATTGCGGCCGCGGCTTTATCGACGTTGCACAAACCGCCGACCTGGGCCGGCAATACCTGCAAGTCCTGCAAGGTCTGCGCCGCCAGCGCAGTAGCCAAGGCGTTCAGTGCCTGCGCCGCCGCCGCGGCATCGGCCTTGGCTTGGCCGGGTTGCGGCGGCAATCCGCCGGCCGGTGGAAAGAATCCGCCCTGGCGCATAGCCTGGGCCGATTCGCGGCCGGCACGGACGATGGCATCGACGTCGGCCTCGCTGTGGGCGCTGCTGAGGAAGCAGGTGTGGCCTTCCCAGATGTACACGCCGCGTAGCGTCATCTGGTAGAAAAACAGATTGGCTTCGATGGGTTGGAATTCGACGCTGTAATTGTCGAAAAACACGAAACGGAACAACGATCCGGCATGGTTGACCCGAATGGCAAAGCCCTCGGCGGCGAAATAGTCGTTCAGTTCCCGCACCAAGCGCGCAGTCTTGGCGGTGATGCCGGCCTGCAAGGCCGGACCGGCATCGCGCAAGTGGCGCAATACCGCGACCGAGGCCGCCATGGTCAGCGGATGGCCGCTGAAGGTGCCGGCGAAAAAGGTCGCGGTGGCTGCCGGATAAGAGGCGTCGCCGAATTGCCAGGGGCCGCCGTCGATAGCGTTCATGAAACGGGCGTTGCCGGCGACGATGCCGAGCGGCATGCCGCCGCCGGCGACTTTGCCGTAGGTCACCAGATCGGCGCGGACGCCGAAGTATTCCTGAGCGCCGCCCGGCGCCAAACGGAAACCGGTGATGATTTCGTCGAATATCAACGCGCAACCGGCGGCGCTGGCGATTTCCCGCAGACTATGCAGAAATTCGCGCGGTTGCAGGCCGGGGCGCCGGCTTTGCACCGGTTCGACCACGATTGCGGCCAGTTCGCTGGCATGGCGCCGTATCGTTTCCAGCGAGGCATCGTCGCCGTAGGCCAGCACGATGGCATCCTGCGCCACCGACAGCGGCACGCCGGGCGCAATCGGCAAACCGCTGCCGCCCTCGCCTCCGGCTTTGACCAGCATGGTATCCGAATGACCATGGTAGGAGCCGGCGAAACGGACGATGCGGGTCCGGCCGGTGACGGCGCGCGCCATGCGCACCGCCGTCATCACCGCTTCGGTGCCGGAGTTGGCGAAGGCGACCCGCTCGCAGCCGGTCAGGTCCCGCACCAATTGCGCCGCCTCGCCGACCAACGGGCTTTTCGGCCCGACCTGGATACCCTGTTCGAGCTGGGCCGACAAGGCTTGTTTGATCAAATCCGGGTTGTAGCCGAGCAGACTGGAACCGAAGGCCATGGTCAGATCGATCAGCTCGTTACCGTCCAAATCGTAGATCCGGGAACCGGCAGCGGTATTGACCACCAGCGGGAAAATCATTTCTTTGGTGGCCTGGCGAAAGCCGAGCGAACTGCGGTAATCGGCGAATACCTCGCGGTAGGTTTCGGCGTAACGTTTCGAGGCGGCATGTTTGGCTTGGTAGGCCGCAGCCAGCTCGCTCAGGTGTTGCTGTTGCGCCGGGTTCAGACCGCCGGCCGCGGCCTTGGCGGCGGTCGGCAACGGTATTGCTGCCGTTAACGGCTGAACTGCGGCCGGCGCCGGACTCGCTGCCGGTGCTGCCGGTTCCAGCGCCAGCGGCGCGGCAGCGCCGTGCAACAAGCCGAGCTGGCCTTGCACCAATTGGTTGAAGGCGTCCAATTGCCGTGCCAGCAGGCCTTGCAATTCGCTGGACGCAACGGCATTTGGTGCGGCGGCCGGCAAGGGCTGAGCCACGCGAGCGGCCGCAGCCGGCTGCGCGGCGGCGGGCGCGGTTTCCAGTTTCGGGCTGACGGCGGCGATAGCCGGGGCCAAGCTTTCGATGCTGGACAGCTCGGCGAACAAGCGCGCCATGCCGATATCGACGGCGTAGCGTTCGCCGATCAGCCGCAGCAGTTCGGTCAACACCAGCGAGTCGGCGCCCAATTCCAGGAAACTGCGCCGCGGGTCGAGTTCGGCGGCCGGACGTTTCAACAATAGGCCGAGTTGCTGTTGCAACCAGCCGGCGACCTGCGGCTCGACGCTGTCTGCCGCCGCCGGACTATCGCCGAAGTCGGCGCCCTGCTCCGCTAGCCAGGCGGCCAGCGCGCTGAGGTCGCGCAAGTCCTCGAACAAACTGTGCATCGCGACTTGCACGCCGTAACGGCCTTGCACCTGGCGCAGAAATTCCACTAACACCAAAGAATCGGCGCCCAGTTCCAGGAACGAGCGGCTGGCAGCTATGTCTTCGGGTACGCATTTCAGCAAGGGAGCAAGCAAACGGGCAAGTTCGCCGGTCGGGTTAGTGGCGGTCGCGGTCGTCATGGGTTTCCTGGTGGTGGGTTCGAGCCAAAAACGGCTGGGTTGAAACGGATAGCCGGGCAGTTCGACGCGGTCGAAAGTTTCGCCGGCCCAAGCCTTACGGAAATCGACGCGGTGGCCGGCGCGCCAAAGTTCGGCCATTGCCGAATTGACCGCCAGCCAGTCCGGGCGTTGCCCATCCAGGCTGGCTATCGCGGCCGGCGCCGGATCGAAACGGCGCAGCATCGCCGTCAAAGCCGGCTGGGCGCCGATCTCCAGAAACATCCCGGCGCCGAGCGCCTCGGCGGCGGCGATGCATTCGCGAAAGCGCACCGGGCGGCGTAAATGTTCGACCCAGTAGTCGGCGTCGAAGCGGTCCACCGCCGCGGCGGTCAGGTTGCCGATTAACGGCAGACGCGGCGGCTGCCAGGCCACTTGGGCGGCGACGGCGCGGAATTCGGCGAGTATCGGCTCCATGTCGGCACTGTGGAAGGCGCGTTTCACCTTCAGCGGCAGCACGGCGATACCGGCAGCCTTGGCGCGTTCGGCCAATGCCGCCAACGATTGGTGCGGGCCGGACACCGTCACTTGGGTCGGGCCGTTGTCGGCCGCCAACGCCAGTGCCGAATCGGCGCCGATCAAGTCCAGCGCGGCGGCTTTGTCCGCCAGCATCGCCACCATGCCGCCCCGGTCGGAACAACGTTGCATCAATTGGGCGCGCAACACGACCAGGCGCAGCGCGTCGGCCAACGACATCGCGCCGGCAAAGCAGGCGGCGACGTACTCGCCCAGACTGTGGCCGACGACGACGGCCGGGGCCAAGCCGCAGCTTTCGAAATAGCGGGCCAGGGCGTAGCCGACCACGAACAACGCCGGTTGCGCGGTTGCGGTTTCGGCCAGTCTGTCGCCGTCCAACGCGTCGGAGCCGTACAGCAGCGGCGCTACCGGCGCCATGCCGGCCCCGCTCAGCAACAAATCGCATTCGTCGACCGTGGCGCGGAACCGCGGGGCGTGGGCGTACAAATCGCGGGCCATGCCGGGATATTGGCTACCCTGGCCGGTGAACAGAAATGCCAGCGGTTTCGGCGTGCCGGCGACCGAGGCGGTTGCCGCTGCTGTGCCTTGCGCCAGCCGCGCCAATCCGGCCAGCATTTCGCCGGCGTCGGCGGCATGTAAAGCGGTGCGGTACGCTAAGCCGCTGCGGCCGGCATTGGCCCGGTAGCACAGGCTGGCCCATTGCTTGGGGTGCGATTGCAGAACATCGAGATAACCCGCGGCGAGCGGCGCCAAATCCGTGGGACGCTCGGCCGATAACAGTAAGGCGTAATGCGAGCGTTGCGGCGCGGCAGCCGCGACGGCGGCGCTATCCGCCCGGCGCAATACGACATGGGCGTTGGTGCCGCCGAAACCCATCGACGTGACGCCGACATGGCGTAACGGCCGCTCGGCGGAGAAGCGGCGCAGTTGGGTATTGATCTCCAGCGCGTGCGGATCGAAGCGGATATGCGGATTCAACCCGCGGAAACCGGCCAACGGCGGTACCGCATTGTGTTGCAGGCACAACACGGCCTTGATTAGGCCGGCGATACCGGCCGCAGCCTCGAGGTGGCCGATATTGGCCTTGACCGAGCCGAGCAGGCAGGGGCGCTCGCGGCCGGCGCCCAGCACTTCCGCCAATGCGCCGGCTTCTATCGGATCGCCCAAGGCGGTGCCGGTGCCGTGCGCTTCCAGATAATCGACTGCGCCCGGCGCGAGTTTGGCGGCGGCGTAAGCTTGGCGCAACAAGGCGCGTTGGGCGACGCCGTTGGGAGCGGTCAGCCCGAAACTATGGCCGTCCTGGTTGATTGCGCTGCCGGCGATCAAAGCCAACAGCGGATTAGCGCGCTCGGCGGCCAGCGCGGCGCGGCGCAACACCACCAGGCCGACGCCTTCGCCGCGCACGTAACCGTCGGCTGCGGCGTCGAAACTGTGGCAAGCGGCGCTGGCCGACAGCATGCCGGCCTTAGCCAGTGCCCGCGTTAAGGCCGGATTCAACAGCAGATTGACGCCGCCGACCAACGCTGTGTCGCATTCGCCGGCCAGCAGGCTGCGGCAAGCCAGATGCACCGCAACCAGCGACGAAGAACAGGCGGTGTCCACTGCCAGACTGGGGCCGCGCAAATCCAGAAAATAAGACAGCCGGTTCGCGGCGATGCTCGATGCGGTACCGGTGCCGGCATGGCCGTCTCGGCCGCTGGCGCTGTGCCAGGCCAGTTGAGCATATTCCGAACCGCTGATGCCGATGAACACGCCGGTGGCGGAACCGGCCAATTCTTCGCGGCTAATGCCGGCCTGCTCCAACGCCGACCAGGCCGCAGTCAACAGCAGGCGTTGCTGCGGATCGAGAATCGCCGCCTCTTTCGGCGAGATATGGAACGGTGCCGGATCGAACAAGTCGATGCCGTCCAACCAGCCGGCGACACCCAATGCGTCGACGTCGTCCGCCAAGCCGGCCAGCAAGGCCTTGCGCTCCGCCGGCAACGGCCGCACCGCGCTGGTTCCGGAACTCAGCAAGTCCCAGAATGCCGCGGTGCCATCGGCGCCGGGAAAGCGGCAGGCCATGCCGACCACCGCAATGTCCGTCTCCGGCTCCGCATCGGCGCCGGCAGCCACCGCGGCATCTTCGCCACGGCATAAATAGTCCGCGACCCGATTGATGCTGGGATAGTCGAACAACAAATTGGCCGGCAGCGAGCCGAAACCGAAGGCTTTTGCCAACTCGTCGGTCAGGCGCACCGATACATTCGAGTCCAAACCGAACTCGCCGAACGCAGCATCGCAACCGATTTCTGCTAGGTCCAACCCGGCAATTTCGGCGACCCGCCGCCGCAACCAGTTGCATACCGCTTCGCTATCGGGCCGGGCTGCGGCAGCAGCGGGTTCGTCTGGCGCCAGTTGCCGTTCCAGATTGCGGTTGATCCACTGCGCCAACGGCGCCAGGCTCTGTTGTAGAAAGCCACGTTTAGTCGCCGCGCGCTGGATTTTGCCGCTGGTGGTTTTCGGAATCGCACTTTCCCGCAACAGCACGATGGCGGCGGTTTGCAGTTCGTGGCCGTCGGCTACTGCCTTGCGGATCGCCGCGAACAATTCCGCTGCATGCTGTTCGGCTTTGAAACGGCGCGAGGTTTCGGCGACGACGACCAGGCGTTCCTCGGCGTCGGCCGTAACGGTGAAAGCCGCGGCACCGCCCATCTTCAATAGCGGGTGGGCCTTGTCCACCGTCCATTCGATGTCCTGCGGATAATGGTTTTGACCGCGGACGATGATGACGTCCTTAAAGCGACCGGTAATATAAAGTTGGCCGTCGTATAAAAAGCCCAGGTCGCCGGTGCGCATCCAGCGCTTGCCGGATGGGTCGCCGGCCACGCAGGCGTGAAAAGTGGCCTGGGTCTGTTCCGGGTTTTGCCAATAGCCCGGCGACACCGCACCGTTACGCACCCAGACTTCGCCGACCCGGTCGGCCGGGCAAGGCGCCAAGATCTCGGGATCGACGATCAGTAATTCGGTATCGGCGATGGGATAGCCGCTACCGGCCAGCGACATAGCCGCCGGATCGTCCGGGCTGGCGAATACCAGGCGGTTGCGTTGCAATTCGGCCGCGAGTACCCAGACTTCTTGCGGCGCCGGCCGCTGCCGCCGCCGCTGGCCGCTGCCGGCATAGTGCAGACCGGTAACGATGCAGGCCGCTTCGGCCAGTCCCCAACTGGGGCTGAATACGCGCAAATCGAAACCCGCCGCGGCGAAACGCTCGGCGAAGGCGCGCATGGTCTGCATCCGCACCGGCTCGGCGCCGTTCAACGCGTGTTGCCACCGGCTTAAGTCCAGACCGGCCAATTGCTCGTCGCCGACGCCGTGCAGGCACAGGTCGAAGGCAAAGTTCGGCCCCATCGTATGAGTGATGCCGAAGCGGCTGATCGCTTCCAGCCAGCGCGCCGGGCGTTGCACGAAGGCAGCGTTGGGCAGGATGTAACAGGCCATGCCGCAATAGACCGGCGTCAGCAGGCCATATATCAGGCCCAAGTCGTGAAACGGCGGCAACCAGGTCAACAGCCGGGACTCTTTATTATGAATCCCGCTTTGGTCGAAGTAGCGCATGTTATGCATCAGGTTGGCGTGGGTCAGGATCACGCCCTTCGGCAACGAGGTCGAACCCGAGGTGTATTGCAGGAAGGCGATATCGTCCGCGGCGATGTGCGGTTGGCGCCAGTCGGCGGCCAGCTCGGCGTCCAGCGTGTCGGTCGCCAGCCAGCGCATCGCCGCGAACTCGGGCAAGCTGGCGAAATGTTCTTCGGCCTTTTCCTTGACGGCCTGGGTGGTCAGAACCGCAACCGGCTGGGCCGAACGGGCGATTTCCAGAACTTTTTCCAAGGTTTGCAGCATCCGCGATTGGCGCGGCGGCGGCAACGGAATCGCGATGTTCTTGGCGTAAACGCAACCGAAGTAAGAGGTGACGAATTCGATACCCGGCAAATACAGCAGCATGACCCGCTCGCCCGCGGCGGCAATGCCTTGCAAGGCCGCGGCCACGGTTTTTGCCTTTAACGCAACCTCAGCAAACGACAGCGTTTCCGCCACGTCCTCGCCGTCGCGCAGGTAACGGTAAATCGGAAAATCGGGCTGAGTCTCGGCGCGATACTCCAGCAAGCCCATCAAATCGGCAATCGGCGCTCCGGCTCCGCTCGAATCTGCTTTGTTTTGCTCGTTAGCCGGCACAGCTTTCATTGAATCGCTACTCACGGGTTTTACTCTTCAGGAATTGCTTCGTTTCGGATCGGGGTGGTTTGCCTAACAAATTCATCGTTCGCCGATGCAGCGTTACGATATTTTTTTTGGAACTTCGAATCAGTAACGGACTTATCCAAAAGTTCGTGAAATTTTTCACAGACATATCCGCTGACGGCATAAACAGGCCGTACCATAGGCTCCGCTTGGCTAGCGGCCTAGATAATGGGACAGGAACCGCCCCAGCACCGCAAAAATCCGGCACGTTCAGTTAAATTGGCGAATTTTTCGTGCAATTTATCGACTGTTTAACGACGTTGGCGGCACCTTATACAAATAATGCGATAAAGAATAAGGGAGGTATGTTACGGCTCAGTTAAACTTGAAAATAAATCGGCGCCGGAGTCTGGCCGAAAGGCGATTGCCCGGTTCACAGCAGCCGGCCCGGCGATGGCGTTAAGGGGAATAGGGAAGTTAAGCGGTTGCCAAGGTGTTTCGTGGCAATACGGACGTTGCCGAGAGCGTTAGGCGTTCCGACGCCGGAGCGTGGGAACCAGGCAACCGTCATTCCGGCACGGATTCCAGGCGGGTAGGATCGCTAGTAGCTAGCGTCCGTGGCACTGGATGCCCGCGTCCTGCGGGCATGACGGCACTTGTCTATCACGGACTTTACTGAGGAGGCCGGTATGCATTCCCGTTTATGCCCTACCGGGTGCGCCGGAGCGTGGGAACGAGGGAAAGCCGGACGGCTGGCGCCGGTTAAGGCAGATTCAAGATCGGCGGCGTTTGGCGGCAATCCAGTACACCACACCGCCCAATGCATTCCAGATCAGGAAATAGGCTTGGGTTTGCCAAGGCAGGCTGACGAACAGATAGCCGCAGCCCAGAATGGCGACCGGGCCGGTCAGCCAGGGCAACGGCGCGCCGAAGCGGCCCGGCGGCGGCGGACCTTGCCGGCGGGCGATCAGCATGCTGGCGGCGACCGCGCTAAACGCCAGCAAGGTTCCGGCATTGGCCAATGCCGCGATTTCGGCTAACGGAAACGTCCCGGCAATCGCTCCGACCAGCAGCGCGGTAAACGCCGTGGCGCCGGCCGGCGTGCCGCGCCGGGAGATTTTGGCCAGCGCGGCGGGTAAAAGGCCGTCCCGCGCCAGCGCATAGAAAATCCGGCTCTGGCCGTAAAAAAACGCCAGGATCACGGTCGGTAACGCGACCACGGCCGACAAGCCCAGAAACCGCGCCGCCAACGGCTGGCCCAGTTCGCGCAGCACCAAGGCCAACGGTTCCGGACTGGCGGCAAACCGCGCGTAACTCAGCGCGCCCAACGCGGCCAGCGCCACGGCAAGATAAATCGCCACGCAGACCAGCATCGAGCCGACGATCCCTATCGCCAGATCCCGTTCCGGATAGTGGGCTTCCTCGGCTGCGGTAGCAATCGTATCGAAGCCGTAGAATGCAAAAAAAATGATGGCGGCGGCCACCATTACCCCGCGCTCGACGCCATCGGCACCGGTTTGTTTGGCAAAACCGAACGGCATGAAGGGTTGCAGATTGTGCGGATCGAACTCGCGCGCCGCCAGTACGACGAACAGCAGCAACGCGATTAATTTCAAGCCGACCAACAGCGCGTTGAAAGTCGCGCTTTCCCGCGTGCCGTAAACCAAAGCCGCCGCCACCGCGGCGATGATGGCTACGGCCGGCAGGTTGAGCGCGCCGCCGGCGTCGGGAGCTTGCATCCAACGCATCGGCATGCCCCACATCTCGTGCAACAACGGTGCGGCATAACCCGACCAACCCACGGCAACGGCGCTGACCACCAGCGAATATTCCAAAATCAGGCTCCAACCTACCAGCCAGGCGATCCGCTCGCCGAGCATGACCCTGGCGTAGGTATAGGCGCCGCCGGCCTGCGGAATCGCGGTCGCCATTTCCGCATACGCCAACGCGGCGCAGGCGCAGACCAGGCCGGCGAATACAAACGACACGACCACGGCCGGCCCGGCCTTGCCGGCACCGACCCCGATCAAGGTCAGAATGCCGGTACCGACGATGGCGCCGACGCCGAGCGCGACCAAATGAAACCAGTGCAAGCTGGGCGCCAGCCGGCCGGGCCTGACACGGTCGGCTGTATCGGTATCGTGCGGGTCCATGGCTCTAACCCCTTCGCTCAATTGCTGCCTGCGTTTGTAACCGGGTCGCGCATGAAGGCCTGCAACCCGGTCGAACTATCTTGATTGACCCGAATCGAGCCGCAGTGCGGCCGATCCGGATCGAGGATGATGAACACCAGGACCACGATCAAGCCGACCATAATATGGGTGACGAAAGACGCCCGGTGCCCGGCCAGGCCGGTGGCGTAACCGACGACGGCGCCGGTCATCAGAAAGGTAATATACAACAACAACCGCATGAACTCCGGTACGTGCCGGTTCATTTCGGCATCGCGCTTGCCGAAATTGTCGATCGGATCGTGCAACGCCGGAATGAACAGGCCGGTGGCAACCGGGCTCGGTGCGCTGGCGTTGGCCTCGTCGACCAAGCGCCTCGCGGCGGCTATCGCAACGCTGCAAGGACAGCGAAAAGGTAAAACCCGGCAACAAGGCCGGAATGCCGAGCAACGAGGCCGAGGTCGCGTTAACGTGGGCCTTGAAGTCGTCGTGCATTGTCGGCATGATGCGCCGGCCCAAACGGTAGCCGATCTCTATCGCCAACAACATCGAGAAAAACAGCGCCAGTGCGATCAGCAGACTGTTGACGTCGTAGATAAGCTCTTGCATAAGCACAAATCAGAAATGGCCGAAAGCCCTATTTATACCGCTTCGGCATTATCCGTTCACGCTTTTATCGACGGACCGCCGCCACTGGCGTTGCCGGCGGTTCGGGTTCGATAACCGGCTCAGTCGCCGACCGTGTAATCGCGCGACTCCATCATGTTTTCCAGCATGCCGAACAGGCGCTGCGGCGCGATCAAACACCCCGGCACCGAACCGCGCGGCATGATTTCCAGCGTCACCTCCTGGCCGGCGGCGCGGTTCAGGGTCTGGTAGGTGAAATAATCCACCGATTCCGGCACCGGCTGCAGCCCTTCCCAATCGCCGGTGGCGGCGGCCTCGGCAAATATTTTGTAGGGCCAGACCGGCAGCGTTTCCCGGCCGGCAACGTCGCGTATGACCGGTTGCCCGGCATCTTTCAGACACCAAACTTCGTCGGTCTCGAACACGCGGTACAAAAAGTACTCCAACCGCTCGTCGTCGGACATTTCCGGGACGGCGGCAATTTCATCTCGATGGGGCTGGTAGCGCATGGCAATTTTCCTCTGTGGCGGATGGAAAGCATGCAGCAAAAACCGCACCATGCCACGCCACCCGGTTTGCGCGGACCGGGTGGCGTGGCAAACGCCGCATCGAATCGGCGCTGCCGCGGCAAACGACAAAACCCAGCAATTTTGTCGGTTATGCGACAAGCCAAGGCCGCCGATTGGCTCCGGCAACCGCGAACCACAACAGCCATGACCACCCGGCGCCGACGGCGCGGCAGGCCGCGAATTTCCGGCGTTGCGCCGGCGAAACCGCCGTTGCGCCGCAACCGCCCCGGCCACACCGCCCTGAAATGTGGCATGCCGATTGCTCGGGCACAATCGAGCCCGAGGTTGGCCCTGCTTTCATTTTCCAGTTTAATTTCAAAGAATTACCGCTGCGAGAACGGTAGCCGGGCGCTCGAGCCGATCCCGACAAACCTATCCTTTACGAGGTACAGACCATGGCCGAGTTTTACGTCGAAATTAACGCCCAAGCAAACGGAGATCACCTGGTTCACAACGCGGCTTGTTCGCTGTTGCCGGCCAAGGACGGCATCCGCTATTTAGGTTCCATCGCCAGTTGCGCCAGCGCAGTCAAAAAAGCCGCCGAATCGTTCCGCCAAGTTAACGGCTGCCCGCAGTGTGCGACCTCCTGCCACATCGCTTGATCGCACCCGCTAACGGATTCCGCTGTGCCGGAATCCACGTTGGCTAGCCGGCTCGGGCTAGCGAACCAGGCCGCGGACGCGGGTGTCCGGCCGGCATTTCGGTTTTTTCGCACCCCGGCTAACTGGAACCGGGATTGCTGCCGGAGCGGCGGCGGGAAAGTGCGAGGCGCCGGCGGCCGAGCCGGCTCGGTAGCGCGTTCGGCCGCGGCTGCGATCGGTGCGTGTAATTCGCGGCCAGCGGGACTATACTCAGCCCTCCTAACAACCTAAGGAGATTGAGCATGAAAAAATTGGTTTCAATTCGGGCACTGACCGCCAGGATCAATCGGAAGTTGGCTAAGGAATCGAAGAAATTACTAAAATACCAGCCAAGGTTAAAAAGCGACAATCCACTCGTCGAATACGCGGTTGTCGATCTGAAAACGAACGCGATCTTGAACTTTCACATGGCTGGCGAAATTCAGGAATTCGCCAGAGAACTGGGTTGTTTGAGCTTTCTGGAAGACGTATCGCTCGAGGCCGACAGCCTGGCGAGCTAGCTCAGGCCAGGCTTAACTAAGCGGAAGCCCGGCTTCCAACCCCACGTGCCCAGGCCCAGGCTTGGGCACTACCGCAAAACCCGCCCCCGCAGTATCAGGCGCCAGCTTCGACGATACGCTTGATTGCCGCCAAACCCTGTTCGAATTGGCCGCCGACCATGTTGTCGCAATTCATCAGTACGCTCATCGCCTTACCGACAACATTATTGCGCCCGGACATGGTCCAAGTCACCACGGTTTCGCTGCCGGCCTCGGCGAAGCTGAATTCGGCGACGTTACTGGCTTTGAACGGCTTTAGGAACTCCAGGCTAAAGCGGATGAAGCTGTCCGGCCGGCTGTCGACGATGGCCATACTGCCCTGCCCGACCTGGTTGTTGCCCGACCAACGCATCACCGCGCCGACGCCGGCATCGGGCCCTTCGAAACTGTTTTGCGCCTTCGGATCCAGCTTGGCCCAGGGCGACCAGGCCTCCCATTTGCGCAAATCGTTGACCTGGGCAAACACCGCCGATGCCGGCGCCGCCATCGCCAACGAGCGGCTAACGCTAAACGTGTCCGGCTGGCGCCAGGCCAGCACCGCGAATGCCGCCAACGCTACGGCGACCAAGAGCAGGATGATTTCCAACATGGCATTTACCTCCGGGTTTGCTTGAAAAATTACGGCCGGTGCCGACCGATTACCGGACCGGTGCCGCTTGAAAGGCGCCGTTGCGGTAAAGCTGGTCGTACAGATGATCGCCGATCCGCTCGAACATGGCATCTTGGTTCTGCTTGGAAAACGGCAACGCAAACAGCATGAATAGTTCGACGTAGCCTTTGTTGGCTTCTTCGATGCTACCGGTATATTTCTTACCGGTTTTGACGTCGGCCAGCGTGTATTGGATATCGTAATTCTGCGTGACGGTATAAGGGATTAGGGTCAACGTCAGCCCACTCAGAATCTGCATACCGATGCTGGAATCGCCGTATTGGCTACCGCTCAGGGTTAATTCGTAATCGGCTTTACCGGTAAACTCTCCGGGCTCCACCGCTTCGTGGTCGCGAATGTAGCCCTTGTCCTGCCAGGCATCCATTACGCTCTGGTTAATCAGCGTGCCGGCAAGATTGGACGTCGCCATCTTGCCGCCTTCCAGCGTGAAGGCAAAATCCCCGACGGTATGTTCCACCATCGGCTTCATGTGGTTGGCCGGCGGTGAAATCGGCCCCAGCTTGGTGCCTTCGGTGATGTAAGCGCAGCCCGACAAGCCAATGCAGATTGCGGCGACGGTAACGCGAAGCGGACGGCAAAATATCGATGACATCGGTCTGGTTCCTATTGCAGCGGTTGGTCGAAAAGCTGCCGCCATAACTTGCGGCTGAGTTCGTCGAGTATATTAGGCTGGCAACTCCCGGTCCAACCCTTACCCGCAACTTCCGCAACAGTGTTGCTTTCCCGGCGCAATTGCAACCGGACATTATTCATCGTGCCGCAGGCTTGCTCGCCTTGGTCGATTCCTATCGTCGCCCGCAGCAGCAGTGCGTCGTCAGACAATGCGTCGACAACGCGGAAACCGGCTGCTGCCAACGCCGGTTTAACCTCCGCTTTCTGACGGGCCGCGGTCACGAAAATCGGCGTCAGCCGGCCGTTCGGCAAAGCGGTCGGAGTGTCGAGCGGCGGAACGGCCGCCGTGCAAGCTGTAAGCAGCAGCAAGTTCAACACTGCCGACCCGAACTTATCGGGTATGTTTTTCGTCATCGTAACCCTATCTGCGTTTGTAACTGGCATCAACGGCCAAAGCACCCGGTGCAATCGGCGTCCGATGCGGACAAGTCCACCGCGGCTGAGTGGAATTTCTCACAGCTCAACCGTACCGCGCCCGATAAATTACTCCTACCCATTCAGCCGATCGGCATGCGGCGGCGCCATAACCGTAATTGGGCCTAACAGGTTGGTGAAAAACTCTTTTTTTCAACCAATCAGACCTATATTTAGTGCCACAAGATTAATTCAGTACTAAATAAAGGCTTTTTCTAGCTAAATTAGTGGCCAGAATATGGTTTTTCACCAACCTGCTAAGGGTGCCCACAGGCCGATCCAAAGCCACTTTCGATAGGAGTTACCATGCAACTTACTTTAGCCCATGTTTTGATTGCCAGCAGCAGCCTGTTGTTGCCGCTGTCCGGCCAGGCTCAGTCGATACGGGTCGATTACACCGGCACCGTCACCGAAATCGGCACCTTGCTGGCCGGTAACGGCGTCGATGTCGGCAGTACGCTGGCGGGTTCGTTTACTTACGATGTCGGCACCGGCATCGTCAGCCAGTTCAGCCATGCCTTCGGCAACGGCTTTACCGCCCATTTGGCGGCGCCGGTTAACCTATTTGTGCAAAACGACCAGCAAAACGGCTCCGCCACATTAGCGGCGGACGGTTTGATTGTCGGCGGCTCTAGTATTTCCAATACCGATTGGAACGGGCTATCCAACCCGGCAATGCAGTTCGGTTTGCGCCAAGACAACGCTGCCGGCCAACTCTGGCACGATACGCTGCCGCCGGATTTGCACGATTGGTCCTTAGTGTCGTTGGCGGCGATTAACGGCCCCGGCTGGCGTTGGCTGGATTTCAACGTGCCGAATCTGGCTAATTTCGCCGACGACCAAATCCGGTTCTCGGTGGTCAGCTACTCGGTCGCGGCCGTGCCGCTGCCGGCCGGTATTTGGCTGTTTTTGTCCGGCGTGATGGCGGCGCTAGGCCTCCAAAAAAGAAAAGCGTTTGCAAAAGCCGTTACATTGGAGTAAGGAGAATCGACGGCTCGAATCAGCCGCCAAACAACCGGTGCCGCAGCCCGGATACCATTTCGGCAAGCGCCGGCCCGGACACTGCGATTCGGCACCGTCGGATCGCCGGTTTAATTCTTGATGAGGAGAATTGCCATGACCATAAAAACGTGGATAGTCATTCTGGGCGGCCTGACGGCTGTCGGCTTGTTTGCTCTGATATTCTTCCTGGCGAAGAATATGGGCATCACTTTCGGCGTATATGCCGGGGCGATGCTGCTGTTCTACATTCTGGCCGCGACGACCGTGTCCGCCGCTACCGGCTTTTCCGAATTCATGCGCGGTATGTTGGTGGGCAGCAATGCCTCGTTGAACGGGCTGATCCTGTTCGAACTGCTGAGCCAGACCGGCAATGCCGGTTTGGCGCAGGGCGTGGCAATCGGTTTTTTCGGGTTGAATCTGCTGGCGATCGTCAAATGGATTTCCCAATTCGAGGTGTACCAGGCACTGATCGGCTGGTCTAACTGGTGCCTGCCGATGAGCTGGCCCATCGTGTTGCTGGGTTTGCTGTTTCTGTTGTTCAGCCTGTTGCTGGCCGCGGTCACCGGTTTTCAAGTGCAGTATCTGAAATTGCAAGGCCTGCGCGTCGATTGGCCGACCGGCACGATTTTCGTCAAAGGCGGCCTGGTCAGCAACCTCAACATCTGGGACACCGCCTTCAATATGGGTAATTTCGCCTTCGTCGACATGAATTCCGGCGATTGGCACATGGCACATGAATCGGGGCATTCGCTGAATCTGGGCGCTTTCGGCTTTATCTTCCATTTACTCGGCGCGGTCGACGAATGGGTGTTCCGCCAAGGCGACGCCTATTCCGAACGCTTGGCCGACAGCAATGCCGGCGCCGGCAACAATATACCGATGTGGGCCTGAGCGAGCGTTACACCAGGGCTTGATCGGCAACGGCGTACCGGCAAAGGCCGGTATGCCGCGTTGCGCATCTTGGGTTAATCGCGATTTTAGGGCAGACTGTCGCATCCTCTTAGACCGGACGACGCCGATGCCTGTATTCATAGCCAGCTGCCTGATCCTTACCACACTGATCGAAACCCAAAACCCGGTCTTGCCGTTTCTGAACCTGGACGCCTTTTGGATGTCCGCAGCCCTGATCGCGGCGATATTCTTGCTGGGCGGCTGCTCGAAGCGGCTTAGCGGCGCGGTCTGGCACGACGGTTTCGCCCGCGCCTGCCTGTGGGCCTGGTACGGTTACTGGAAGCCGCTATTCAGCGAAGGTTCGCCGCAATTCAGCGTGTTTCCGGTCTATTTCGCACTGCTCGCCGCCTGGATGCTGTTCGGATTTATCAACCGCAGCCCGCGCTTCGATTGGGAATCGCAAGAAACTTTCCGCTATTTCGAGACTTACCTGTCCCGCGCCACGCCCTGCTTGATTGCGGCGCTGCTGCTGGTGTGTCTGGCGCTGCCGGAACATTATCTATCGTTTCCGTTAGCGATGACCTTCTTCATTATCCGGAGTGCGTTCCAGCGTTGTATCGAAATCATAGATCGCCTTTGAGCGGCCGCGCTAAAGCGCGGCCTATGCGCCGTTTACCGTCCGATGCCAGTCATCCTTATAAACTGTAAGGCATCCGGTTATACTAAGCATACGGCGGCGGTAAGCGGGGCGTCTAAAAAACGCAGTGGATCAGATTTTGCAGGGTGCGACCATGCTGGTGGACGAAGGCGAGAAAATCAAGGTTCTAGTCAGAGAGTTCTTTAAAAAAGGCCATAAGTGCAGTAACAAACTTTACGACGTGGACCTTGCCGGGCATGCCGTTCTAGTGAATATGAGCGCCAAAGGCACGACCCGATATCAGCAAGCGTACGAGTCTGACAAACACAGGCTCAACGGCGCCACATCGCACTTGGAATTGGCCGAGAAATTGGTCAAGATGACCATTGCCGACCGTTCGGGCAACTGCGGCGAAATGGCAGCCTTGAGCGCTTATTACGCTAAGAAAATCTACAATATCAAGCGCGACTTACTCTACATTGGCATCGTTCACGACAAAGGCGACCACGCCTTTTGCCTGGTTTCCCAGGAAGCGATCCCGGATACGGCGCGTAGATACGCGTCGACGGCCGATTTCACCAACCGCAAGATCGCCCAATCCTGGCTAATCATCGATCCCTGGCTGAATACTGTTTGTTACGCATCCAACTACCTGACCAAAAGCGGCGAGAAACTTGAGAAATGGGCCTCGGAAGGCAAGCGTGTGGCTTGGATGAACGGCTCTCAAGGCGCCGGTTGGTACGTGCCAAACGGCGAATACAAGACCGAGTTCGGCAAAGCGCCGGTGTTGTTGGACCCTTTCTAGCCGCCCGCTCTAACGGCAATAGCGGCCAACCGCATTGCGACGAAAGCGCAGGCTCAGCGAGCGATGGCAACGCAATCGACCAGTCACCTCCGCAGCCGTCATTGATCCGGTCTCGTCAAGTCGCCGGCTTGCGCCGAAATCAACACGTCGTTGAGCTGAATCACCGGTTCTAAATCGGTGTAATTCGGCATATCGCCCTGCAGCTCGGCGGCATGCGGCATAAACGCGGCCAAAAAATCTTCCACCGATTCGAACAGAAAATGGCACATGGCGACATAAGCCGGCGGGCTACCCGGCACCGCACCGCCCAACCCTCGTTCGACCGATACCCCGCGATACCCTGGGTGGGCGCTGAGGCGTTCTATCGACAGCGGCATGTGGGAATCCACGTAATAAGCAAAATCGAAGCGGGCACCCGCCCGGTTAGGATACAGAATACTGATTTTTTTCATCCCCACCTCCTGGTTGAAACCGAAATCAAACGCTATAGAAACTGTGCCGCTCCAGTGTCGGTGACAGCCGACACCGAAACCGGGCGGCTTAACGCTTGCCGGCAGCTCGGGCCAGCAAACGGTCCAGTTGGTTGGCGAAGGCTTGAACGTCGCACGCATTCGCGACGAATGCTTTTTGAATGCCGGTCCGCGAACCGGCGTTAAACTTGGCTTCGCGGTAGCGACACAATTAAAACCGAGGCATTTCAATCACAACATGCACCGGATTACACGATCGATGCGCTTCGCTTCGTTCAGCACCTAAGGCCCTGCAGCGAATTCGCAGGCCGCGCTATAATCCGCCGCAAACAGCCAGCAGGAGAACATCATGGCGGAATCCGGCTCGAACGCCACCATCATTGCTACCGTAATCACCGTGATCGGCTCGGTCGCGGTGATCAGCAATTGGGATAAAATTTTCCCCAAATCGCAAGTCTCTCCGCCGCCGGTAACATCAGCCGCTCCTCAACCAGCTCCCAATGGCATTCCATTAGCCAACGGCAATTCCGAAGTCCCGTCGCCTGCGGTCATCGACATCAGCGGCACCTGGTACAACCCCAGCGCACCGGCCAACGGCTCGCGCATCGTCCAGCAAAACTCCGGTTTTCAATTCAGCAGTTGGGGCATGCTGCCGCAAGGCATAGGCTACGAGTCCAAAGGCAGCGGGACTGTGGTCGCCCAAAACATCAGCTACAACTATTTCGCTCAATACCAAAACGGCTGGACCTCGCAGGGCAATTGCAGCGGCACCGTCAGCAGCGACGGCAACCAGATCACCGCGACCTGCATCGACAATGTCTTGGGCACCTTCGTTTCCGCCGGGATCAAGCAGTAATTTCCGCAAGCGGGCCGCTACTCAGGGAGAGCGTTATGTCAAAGCCTCACATTAACGTTGAGGCTTAAGAACAAGAGGTCAATCGACGGAAGTACCGCAGCAAGGGCATTTCCAATCGGCGTGCACCGGCGGCTTGGGATGGACGGTATTGCCCAGCTTTTGCGTACCGCCGAAATCGTGAAAGTTGCGGCATACCTTCTCGAACGCCGCTTGCGGCGACGCCGCGTAGCTAAACTTGAATTTGGGGTATTTACCGACATGCTGTTTCAAACGCACGTTGAGATCTTCTTCGGCCCGCCCGACATACTTGACGACGAATTTATGCGTATTTTGATTGATGACACCCAAGGCATAATTGCCGTGGGAGATTTTGGTAACCAATTCGTCGATCTTAGCCAAGCTTAGATCGTAAGCGCCGTGCATATCCAGTGAAGCCATAATTTACTCCGGTAAAGCCCCGCGTTAAACGTCGGGCAAAAAGTGCCTGAAGCCTCGATCATACTCCCTATTGCGGTATAACCCGGATTTATTGAGTAACGGCTAATATTGGCCTTTGGATTTGAGCCGGTAGATTTGGTGCTAACTGCCGCAAAATTTACCGTTCGCCGATATCGCCCGCAGGCAAAATTGCGGTTTGTCCGGTTTATTGGAGTTGCCGGACTCGTTCGCCTTCAACGCAAATGTTTTCGGTGAACGAGATCGAATAGAACTTGCCGCCCATGATTTCGCAGTCTTTTTTCATTCTTTCGAACTTACTGTCCAGCCAAAACATCGCCAGCGCTATTAACGCAATGCAAAGCAGAACAAGCATGTTGACAGTTCGATCCGAATTTAACGCCATGATGAAGCCGCTGATTATTCTGGCAATGATTGAAGTTCGCTATTTTGCGGCAGGACCGAAATCGAGTACAACCGAAATAAAGATCGCCACGGCAGTCCTAGCGGACACAAAACGTTGGGCTTTCAACTAAACGGACGGCCAACTCGCACTCTTCGCTACCCTGCCTCATTGTTCAAATCCGATTTTTCCGATTACCGTTAGCGGGCGAAGCATCCGGGCGAATCGATTGGCCGCTAAGGCCCATCTCTGCACGCTTCATTGATTTTGTTGATGGCGGTTGGAATTTGGCAGGAAGCCGATTACACGAACCCCGAAGGCATTGCGCTTTCGGGGTTCGCAGCTATGCATTGGATATATTTGATTTCAAAAATCAAAAAGGTCGCAACGACCGAATTTCTCAATGTTAATTTGAAGCAATGTCGTAAACCTCCTCGCCTTACCGGCTATCAGAAACGTTGTCGGAATGCTTTAACGCTGAAGTCCCTTGTCATTTACTATAGCGGATTTTGGTAGAAAAACCAGGTGTTGTTTTGGAATCGAGTACCGCATGGTCGGTGATAAATTAATGTCATTTAACAGAAGGTTGACGTTTCGATCTGTTGCGCCCTTTATGGCTTGGCTGACAGCAATTCAAATTTTGAGGTATTCGCCAACCTCGCTACCGGATCGGGCGATATCAAGGCAACCGCCAACCACCGGATCATCATCAGCCAACACCAGTTTTATCGACCGCAATACACTGCAGTGCAATACAAGGATCAAACCTTGCTGACTTTTCCGAATAAGGAAATGCCTGCGGCCGATTCGTCCGCGGCGACCAAGCTCGACTCGGTGCTGCATATCATTTCCTATAGCAACGCTGTCTAGTCCGAGCTACGATTTGATGGGATCGTTCATCCCTCTCCTGGCGGGAGATTTGATCAACGCAATGTAAATATATGAACAGGTTCGGAGACGGGACACCAAACAAATTAACGGGTTATCGCTTCGAAACAGCTTTTCTCGTTTCGAGATATTTGCCACCGCCAACCCGTTTGACACGGCCACTGTACTTATTCCCGCAAATGCCCGTCTCCTACTGCGACCCATTTGTAAGTGGTTAGCCCTTCCGGGCCGACCGGGCCCCGGACGTGGAGTTTGTCGGTGCTGATACCGACCACCGAACCCAGGCCGTAATCGCCTCCGCCGGATAGCCGGGTCGAGGCGTTGATCATTACCGACGCCGAGTCCACTTGTTCCTCGAATTGCCGGGCGTGACTCAGGCTTTGGGTGACGATGCCGTCGGTGTGGCCGGAGCCGTAGTGGTTGATGTGGTCTATGGCTTGCTGGATGCCGGCGACGATTTTTACCGACAGAATCGGCGCCAGGTATTCGCTGGACCAATCCTCCTCGGTCGCGGCGGCGATGCCGGGCAGTAGCTGCAAGGTTTGTTCGCAGCCGCGCAATTCGATGCCGTTGGCGATCATGGCCTCGTGCAGCCTCGGCAGTAATTGTTCTGCGCATTCGGCATCGACCAGCAAGGTTTCCAAAGCATTGCAGACCTGTACGCTTTGGCATTTGGAATTGACGGCCAACGACACGGCCTTGTCCGGCTCGGCATCGGCCGCCAAATACAAATGGCAGATGCCGTCGTAATGCTTGATGACCGGGATGCGCGTGCCTTCGGCGATGCGTTTGATCAGGCTTTTGCCGCCGCGCGGGATCAGTACGTCGATGTATCGGTCTTGTTGCAGCAATTCGCCGACCGCCTCGTGGCCTGGCTTGCGAACGATCTGGATCGCGTGTTGCGGCAAACCGGCGGCAACCGTGCCCTCGACCATGGCGTCGGTCAGGATGGCGTTGGTTTGCAAGGCTTCCGAGCCGCCGCGCAGAATCACCGCATTGCCGCTCTTGATGCAGACCCCGGCAGCGTCGGTAGTGACATTCGGCCGGGATTCGTAAATCATGCCGATCACGCCCAGCGGCACAGACTTTTTATACACCCGCAGTCCGGCCGGATTGGTATGGCCGGTGAGGATGCGGTTCAGCGGATCGGGCAGTTGCGCGACCTTTTTCAGTCGCGACAGCATGTAGTCGAACATTTTGTCGTCGATGGTCAGGCGTTTGACCATCGCCTCGGTTTGGCCGGCATCGCAGGCGGCGGCCACTTCTGCAGCGTTGACGGCCAAAACCCGCGCTCTGACAGCCTGCAGCGCTTCAGCCATTTTTGCCAGCGCCAAATTGCGTTGTGCGTCGGAAGCCGGCGCCAATTGGCGCGCGGCCAAGCGGCTTTGCCGGGCGATATCGGGTATCGAAGATGAGTTGATGGACTGCAACATGGCTTTTTAGTTAAGGGATTCCAAGGAAATGGATTAATCGGCCGGCCAAAGGTAAGTGGCAACGCTCTTGGCCGGAATTTCGGCGCGGGCTGCAAGCTCTCGGTAACGAATATCGAAACCGACCGCCGTGTCGCCGTCATTCAAAACGATCAGTGCCAATTTGCCATCCGGAGCCGAAAACGCCACGTTCGGCAACAGATCGTCGCTGGAATGGATTCGTACTGCGCCCGGCCTGACCGCTTTCGCAGCATGGCCGATGATGTAGTAAGCCACGTTACGTTCGACCCGGTCACCGTCGATAGTCAACGCGCCGACGCAGCGCGCTTCGCCGCCCGGCGTGTGTGGACAGCAGAACGGGTCGGCCGCCAAATTCCATTCCAGCACAACGCTACTCCAATTGCGGCAGGCACCGATCAAGACATGGCGGATATGCCACATCAAATCGCCACCGAATTCGCCGTCCGAGCCGACCCATTGTTCGGTGAAATACAATTTCATGTCGGGATAGGCCGCGTGCATTTCCGACAGCACCGAGATATCGCCGCCATACAAGTGCCAGGCGGAGCCGCGCAAATAATTGTGGGCGCCGGCGTCGGCGAACACCGCCAACGGATATTCTTTAACGTCGCAATTGTGGTCCCAGCACAAGATTTCGACTTCGGCCAAACCGGCCTCCACCAACGCCGGACCCAAGAAAGTTTTGACGAACTCGGCCTGCTCGGCCGCATCCATGACCATGCTCGGATCGTTTTTGAAATTTTGCGGTTCGTTTTGCGGCGTAATGGCGTGAACGGCGATGCCGCGCTCCCGCATCGCCAGCAGATATTTGACGAAATATTGGGCGTAAACCGCGTAGCATTCCGGCCTTAACTTGCCGCCGACCGAGCCCTGGTTGGTTTTCATCCAGCGCGGCGCAGACCAGGGCGTGGCGATGATTTTGATGTCCGGATTCAATGCGAGAATTTCCCGCAATAAAGGCACCACCTCCCTGTCGCCGGCATCGAGGTCGAAATTGACCAGTTGGTAATCGGTTTGGCCTTCCGGCACGTCGTCGTAGGAGTAGCTGTATTCGCTCAAATCCGACGCGCCGATACTCAAGCGCAAAAAACTGACGCCGATACCGTCGGCGTCGGCCAAAAACAACTCATTCAACAAGTTTTGTTTGACGTCTGTCGGCAAGCGGCTAATCAACATGGCGCTACCGCCGGTCAACGAAAAGCCAAAACCCTCCATAGTTTGCCGGGTTTGTGCCGGGTCCAGGGTAATGGCCGGCCCGACGCCAGCGCCGGTTTGGAAAAACGCCGAGTTGTCGGTGCTTTCGAACAGACGGCTGCGGTCGGCGCTGGTCAGCCAAACGGAGATGGCCTGGGTCGGCGCGGGACTGGAAATCTGGGTCATGCTGGTTCTCGAATAGACGTTGAACGGGGAGCCGCGGCGTTTTTTTGAATGGTGCCATGGCCCCATTCGCCGGCGTCGGCTGCTCGGCGCAGCGACATGATAATGAAATCCGGCAAAAAAATGCGAAATGCGTTGCTTCGCTTCGCCTCCGCTGATAGCAGCCGGGATTTTTGCCTAGCCGAGCAGGCGCCGAAAAATTCAATTGAACATTGTTTAATTTGATTTTATAGTAGCCGCGGTCTTTATCTTTACTGTCTGCTAAACTGCGTCGGGGGAGGAAATTTATGTTGAAAATCGTATTGCGCAGGCTGTTAACCCTACTTTACCGGGTCAAGGTCAACGGTCTGGAAAATTACGCCGCAGCCGGCAACCGAGTGTTGATCGTCGCCAACCACACCTCGTTTCTGGATCCGTTGTTATTGGGGGTGTTTCTACCGGACGATATCACCTTTGCCATCAACACCCACATCTCCGAACGCTGGTGGTTGAAACCGTTTCTAAGGCTTTCCAAAGTGTTCCCGATGGACCCGACCCATCCGCTGTCGTTAAAAGCCTTGATCCACCACATGCAGCAAGATACCAAGACCGTGATTTTCCCCGAAGGCCGGATCACGACGACCGGGACCTTGATGAAAATCTACGACGGCACCGGCATGGTCGCCGACAAATCCGGTGCCACACTATTGCCGGTGCGGATCGACGGCGCCGAATTCAGCCGCTTTTCCAAGTTGGGCGACAAAGTCAGGCAACGATGGTTTCCGCGCATCCACATCCACATCCTGCCACCCACCCGAATCGAAACCCACGGCGACGTGACCGGCAAAGCCCGCCGCAAACATAGCGGCCATATTTTGTCGGACATCATGAGCGAAATGATGTTTGCCACCAGCCATTACCGGCAAACCGTTTTTGCCGCGCTACTGGAAGCCCGCACCATTTTTGGCGGCAACTACGCCATTGCCGAGGACCTGGAGCGCAAACAGGTCAGTTACGACGCCTTGATCGCGCGCAGTATCGCGGTCGGCAAATTGGTTAAATCCATTACCGAATCCGGCGAAAACGTCGGCGTGTTGCTGCCGAACAGTTGCAAAACCTTGAACGTAATCCTTGGGCTGCAACTGTACCGGCGCACGCCGGCCATGCTGAATTACTCGCTGGGTGCCGCCGGTATGGCTGCCGCCTGCCGTACCGGCCAAGTCAAAACCGTACTGACTTCGCGTAAGTTCATCGAAGCCGCCCATTTGCAAACCGAAGCCGATGCGTTGGCGCAACAGGTCAACGTGGTGTATCTGGAGGATCTGGCGACGGGTTTGACCGGTCGAGACAAAGCGGCGGCATGGTTGCAAGGCAAGACTGCCAAGCTGTGGTACAGAAGCCGCGACTACGATGCCGACGATGCCGCCGTGGTACTGTTCACCTCCGGTTCGGAAGGCTTGCCGAAAGGCGTGGTGTTGTCGCATGCCAACATTCTGGCCAACCATAAACAAATTCGCGCCCGCATCGACTTCGGACCGGGCGACGTGGTGTTGAATTTTCTGCCGATGTTCCATTCCTTCGGCTTCACCGTCGGCACGATGATGTCGGTATTGAACGGCATGGTCAGCTTCTTCTACCCATCCCCGCTGCATTATGCGGTGATACCGGAAATGGCCTACGAAGTCGGCGCCACCATCATGTTCGGCACCAATACCTTCCTGGCTGCCTACGCGAAAAAAGCCCACCCTTACGATTTTTACAAGATGCGTTACGTCGTGGCCGGCGCCGAAAAACTGCAGGAAACCACCCGCTCGTTATGGCTGAACAAGTTCGGCATCCGGATTCTGGAAGGTTACGGCGCCACCGAAACCGCCCCGGTCACATCGGTCAACACGCCGATGGACTACAAAGCCGGCAGCGTCGGCCGGTTCATGCCCGACATGCTGCACCACCTGGAGCCGGTCCCGGGCATAGAAGGCGCCGGCCGCCTGCACGTCGCCGGCCCCAACATCATGAAAGGCTACTTGTTGCCGGATAACCCCGGCGTGTTGACGCCGCCCAATTCGCCGGTCTACGGCGAGGGTTGGTACGATACCGGCGACATCGTTCACGTCGACGACGAGGGCTTTATCCATATCCGCGGCCGCAGCAAACGCTTCGCCAAAGTCGGCGGCGAAATGGTGTCGCTGACCGCGGTCGAGCAATTGGCGATCCAGGCCTGGCCCGACACGCAACACGCCGCGGTCAGCCTGCCCGACCCGCGCAAGGGCGAACAAATCATCCTGCTGACCACCCAACGCGACGGCAGCTTAAAGCAACTGGCGGAAGCCGCGCCGGGCGTCGCCGCGATCAATCTGCCGAAGAAATTGTTCGTGCTGGAAAAACTGCCGGTGTTAGCCACCGGTAAGACCGATTATCCGGGCGCAACGGCGTTAGCGGCGCAATTGACGCAAACCCATACCGCCGACGAAGACCATTAATTCGCTCGGCAATCGCTTCCGACACTAGACCTCACCATGAACAAATTCATTTACCCGTTGCTGGTCGCTCAATTCCTCTCGGCCTTTGCCGACAACGCCATTTTATTTACCGTGATCGCCATGGTGATGCAACAAGCCGAACCGGCCAGTTGGTACGTACCGGCCTTGCAAAGCGTATTCTTGGTGGCTTTTGTCGCATTGGCGCCCTGGGCGGGCGGTTTTGCCGACAGCCAGCCCAAATCGCGGGTGTTGATAATCGCCAATTTGATCAAAGCCGGCGGTGCCGTATTGCTGTTGTTCAAGGTCGAACCCTTGTTGGCCTACTGTCTGGTCGGCGTCGGCGCTACGCTCTATAGCCCGGCCAAGTACGGCATTTTGCCGGAGCTCGCCGGACACGGCGCCTTGGTCAAAGCCAACAGTTGGATCGAGGGATCGACGATTTTAGCGATCCTGACCGGTATGCTGGTCGGCGCCAAACTGGCCGACCATTCGGTGACTTGGGCTTTGCTGGCAACGATCGGCCTGTATTCGGTCTCGGCCGCGACGACACTGGTGTTGCCGGTAGGCATGCGCAAACCGGTCGGCAGCGGCTCGAAAATCCTGTTGTTCTACCGCGAGGTCAAAGATTTTCTGTCGGTACCGCGCTCGCGGTTCGCGGTGTTGGGCGCCTCGTTGTTCTGGGCGGCGGCGGCCAGCGTCAGAGTCATCATCATCGCCTGGGCGCCGTTGGTGTTAATGCTGCACAATGCCAGCGACATCGCCAACCTGACGCTATTCCTGGCGCTGGGCATCATCGCCGGTTCGGCGCTGGCGCCGCAGTTGATCCCGCTCGAGCATTTGCGCCGGGCGCGAATACCCGCTTATGCGATGAGCGCACTGATTGTTGCATTAAGCTTTACCGACGCGATTTGGCCGGCACGCGGCGTATTGTTCTTCATGGGAACCGCCGGCGGATTATTCATCGTGCCGATCAATGCAGCCTTGCAGGAAATCGGCCAACAAAGTATCGGCAGCGGCGGTGCGGTGGCGATGCAGAATTTCTTTCAGAACGCGGCAATGCTGCTGGCCGTCGGTTGCTATACTCTGGCGGCAGCGCAACAGGTGACTCCGGTTGCCGCTTTAGTCGGATTGGGGCTGATATTGCTTGTGGCTACTATTCTGGTGGTATGGCATTTGCCGGATTCGGTGCAATCTTCCAGCCCTGAATAAACGTCCAAACCAACAACTCCACCGCCTTTCCCGCGGCTTCGACTTCGCCGGGCTGATGTTCGCCGGTCAATGACAGAATGCAGATGCCGTGTACGCCGCTCCATAGCGCCCGCGAAGCCAGCCGATTTTGCTCCGCGGAGATTTCCGGGGCCAGTTGGCCGAACAGCGCCTCGACGATCGCAAACATTTGCTCGACTTTGGCCTGGTACCAGTCCGGTAATGGCGCATCGCTCTGGGCATCGAAAATCATCCGCCAACGGTTGAAATGGCTGGCGGCAAATTGCAGATACGTGTTCGCCAGCGCCATCAGCCGGCGTTCGGCGCCGCCTTCCGCTCCGCCCTGCTGCAAATGCTCGGCGAGTTCGTCCAGAGTCCTGGCTTTAACATGGGTTGCCAAATCGTTCATATTGGCAAATACCATGTAAATACTGCCGACCGTATAGCCGATTTCCAGCGCAATCTTCCTGACTGTCAACGCCTTGAAACCGTCCTCTATGACTATGGTTTCCGCCGCCTTCAGCACCATTTCCCGGATTTGCTCCTGACTATGCTCGCTTCTTCTTGCCATATTCGTTCGATAAACTGCAAAAAATGGTTACGATACACGACCTAGCCCCAGGAATCGATAGCAAACATGCCAAACGAACTGCTCGACGTCGTCGACGAACTCGACTGCACCGTGGACCGGCGCCCCCGTCGGGAAATCCACGCATCCGGCTTACGCCACCGCGCCGTACATATCTTGGTTTTCAACAACCATGGCGAATTATTTCTGCAAAAACGCTCGATGCTGAAAGATCTGAACCGAGGCTTGTGGGACAGCTCGGCCGCCGGCCATGTCGACGCCGGCGAGACCTACGGCGATTGTGCACCGCGCGAGCTCAAAGAAGAATTGGGAGTGGCGGCTGCCGACTTGAAAGCTTTATTTAAACTGCAGGCTTGCCCGCAACTGGGCATGGAGTTTATTCAGGTCTACCGGGCAGAGCACAACGGTCCGTTCGAACTGGCTGCCGACGAAATAGACGAAGGCGACTGGTTCCGGCCTGCTGCCATAGACGATCGGGTCGCCAGGGACGACCCGACCATGACCGAAACTTTCAAAATCATTTGGCGGCATTATCGGCAACACGTTCCGCCGGCGGAAGTTTAATCGATACTCAAGCGCTGGCCGCCCTTGCTTTGGGCCTTGACCAGATTCAATGTCAGAATACCGTTATCGTAGCGGGCTTTGCTGGCGTTCTGGTCGATATCCACCGGCAATTGAAAACTGCGCGATACCTGGCCGAAATAACGCTCGCTGCGTAACGGCTTGTCGTCTTTATTCTGGGTATCGATCTGGCTGATTTCGGCGCGGATACTGACCACGTTGCCTTCGATCTGGACGTGGATATTTTCCTTGCCGGCGCCGGGCAATTCGGCGTGAACCACATATTCGTTCGGATTTTCTTTAATATCGACTTTAATCTGTGCCGGCAACGGATCGCCGTGTAATGGACGGACCAAATAGCCCGGACTGATATCCCGAAACAACTCGTCAAACAGATTACCGCCGACAAATGGACTCAAGCTGCTCATGACATTTCTCCTTATAGTTTCTACGGGAAATGCGATGATACAAAATTGGACCAGCTTTGCAAGCTAGAAAAATCCGCGGAAATTATTGCGAATCGGGAGGGGATGGACAGAAAAACGATTGGCGGAGCGGACGGGGCTCGAACCCGCGACCCCCGGCGTGACAGGCCGGTATTCTAACCAACTGAACTACCGCTCCGCGTTGGTGAGCCGCTCATTATACGAGCTGATAAAATACGGTCAAGCAAAAAATCGGTATCGACCATGACCAACTTAACCTGCCCGCTTTGCACCAGCCAAGAAACCGGCCATTTTCATCGCGATCGGCAACGCGATTACCGCCGCTGCGCGCAATGTCGATTGGTGTTTGTCGATAGCAGCCAGCATTTGAGCCCGGATGCGGAAAAAGCGGTTTACGACCTGCACCAAAACCGGATCGACGACCCCGGCTACCTGAACTTTCTGTCGCGGCTGGCGTTACCGTTGGCCGGCCTGTTACCGCCCGGCTCGGAAGGCCTGGATTACGGCTGCGGCCCCGGCCCGGCATTGGCCGGCTTGCTCGAGGGATACGGACATAGAGTCAAACTCTACGACCCGATTTACGCCAATCGCCGCGAACTTCTCCAGCGACAATACGACTTTGTCGCCTGCACCGAAGTCATCGAGCATTTCCGCGAGCCTGGCGCCGAGTTTGCTCGGCTGTTCGGACTGATCCGCCCCGGAGGCTGGCTGGGCATCATGACCAAATTAGTGATCGGTGCCGACGCCTTCAGCCGTTGGCATTACAAGAACGACCCGACCCATATCGCTTTTTTCTCGCGGCCGACCTTGTTTTGGCTGGCCGAACGTTACGATTGCGCGATCGAATTCATCGGCAGCGACGTCATCATTCTGCAACGCAATCTGCACCGACGCAGCCGTTGACTTCCACCGTGATGTGGTCCAACTTGCGGAACCCGGCCAGCAGGCGCTTGTAATGTTGCGGCGGTTGCGGATACTGCGTCACCAAGCCGACAATCACCGCGTAATGGTTGGCACTGATCGGCCAGATGTGCAAATCGACGACTCGGCATTCTCCGTCCTGTTCCAAAGCGGCCCGTATCTTGGCGGCATAGCCGGCATCGATGCTTTGGTCCAGCAGAATCGGACTGGTGTCCCTAATCAAACCGGCCGCCCAAACCAAGATTACCGTCGCACCGACGAAACCCATCACCGTATCCAGCCAAGCCCAACCGTAATATTTGCCGGACAGCAGCGCCACGATCGCCAAAACCGAGGTCAAAGCGTCGGCCACCACATGCAAATAGGCCGCGCGCAGATTGTGGTCGTGGTGGCCGCGGCTTTCATGCTCATGCTCATGCTCATGCTCATGCTCATGCTCATGCTCATGCTCATGCTCATGCTCATGGTCGTGGTCGTGGTCGTGGTGATGATGGTCGCCGTGGTGGTGGTCGTGATGGTCGCCCAGTAACAACGCGCTCAACAGATTGATCAACAAACCCACTTCGGCCACCAAAATCGCTTCGTCGAAATGGATGGCTTGCGGCGCCAACAACCGCTCGATCGAATCGGCCACCATGACGAACGCCACCATCGCCAGCGCGATGGAACTGGCAAAACCGCCCAATACGCTGACTTTAGCCGGGCTGAAGGCAAAGGTCTGGTCGTGCTGGTGGATCCGGCTATAACGGTAGGCAAAAATCGCGATCATGAAGGCAACGACATGGGTCGCCATATGCCAACCGTCGGCCAGCAACGCCATCGAGTGGAACTGCATGCCGGCGGCAATTTCCACCAGCATCGTAGTAAACGTCAGCGCCAATACCCATTTGGTGCGGCGTTCGCCTTTACGGTTGATTCGGGCGAAATCGTGAGAATGTTGCCAATTGCCGAGTTGATGTTCATGCATGAGTCGAATCCTTGTCGTCCAACCAAAACCTCTATTGCACCATTCTAACCTAGCTCACCGGCAAAAACCGCCGCACCGGGAAAGCCGACCGGAAACGGCGGAAACCGCTTAAAATAGCGCTATCGCCCGACGATCTACCCTACTCCGTGCAATGACCGATTCCGAATCGATATACAGCGTTTCCGAACTTAATCGCGAGACCAAGCGCTTATTGGCCAACCATTTCCGAACCGTGCAAGTGCAAGGCGAAATATCCAACCTGAGCCTGCCCTCGTCCGGGCATTATTACTTTACCTTGAAGGATACCCAGGCGCAGATCCGTTGCGCGATGTTCAAGGGCCAACAACAACGTTTACGTTTCAAGCCGGCCAACGGCGACTTGGTCGTGGCCACAGCGCAGGTCAGTTTGTACGAGCCGCGCGGCGATTACCAATTGGTGGTGGAACATTTAGCCGAAGCCGGAGACGGCGCCTTGCGGCTGGCTTTCGAACGCCTGAAACAGAAATTGCTGGCGGAGGGCTTGTTCGACCAGGAACGAAAAAAGCCGCTGCCCGCCCTGCCAAGCCGCATCGGCGTCATCACCTCGCCCAGCGGCGCCGCGATCCACGACATTCTGAGCGTATTGAAACGGCGTTTCCCGGCGATACCGGTACTGGTGTATCCGGTTGCGGTACAAGGAGACAACGCTAAATTCGAAATCAGCGCAGCCTTGGCCAAGGCGAACCGCGATCCGCAAGCCGACGTTCTGATTCTGGCCCGCGGCGGCGGTTCGCTGGAGGATTTGTGGGCTTTCAACGAAGAAATCGTCGCCCGCGCCATTGCCGCCAGCGAGATTCCGGTTATCTCCGCCGTCGGCCACGAAGTCGATTTCAGCATTGCCGATTTCGTTGCCGATTTGCGCGCACCGACCCCTTCGGCTGCCGCCGAACGGGTGGTGCCGGACGCGAATACCCTGCTCGGCGCGTTCGTGGGCTTCGAGCGCCAAATCCTGCGGCTGATGCAGCAAAAATTGCTGCGCCAGCAGCAGCATCTGCAATGGCTGCAGAAGGCCTTGGGCAGCCAGCATCCCGGCCAAAAGCTGCAGCGCAACGCCCAGCGCCTGGACGAATTGGAACTGCGCCTGCAGCATGCCCTGCAAAACCGCTTGGCCCATGCCCGGCAACAATTGGCCATCCGCGAGCAGCGCCTGTACCGCAGCCAACCGCTGGCAGCAATAAAGAACCAGCAACGGCAATTGCAATTTTTCCGGCAACGGCTACAGGCCGCGATGCACGGCAAAATCGCGATGCTGAAAAGCCGCCATGCCGCCGCGGCGCAAACCCTGCACGCCGTCAGCCCGCTGGCGACGCTGGAACGCGGTTATGCCATCGTCCAACACCACGGCTCGCCGCAGTTGGTCAAGTCGATCGGCCCGCTAAACGCCGGCGACTTGCTCGACACCCGCTTCGCCGACGGCAGCATCGTTAGCCGGATCACCGGCATTTGCCGCGATTGATCCCGTTTTCGCCGTCACTCGAATAGCGCTGGGCCGATCCGCGGCAGCGGCGGCATGGTCTCGATTTGTCGGAACGCCGGATATTGGGTAGCATGGCTCAATTCGAAGAAATCCGCCCTTTCCAAAGGGCCGCCGCCGATCCGGCCGCAGCAATTCGCCAAAAATACAGCAGAGACATCGATGACCGATTTTCAACTTCACCCGCAACTGCAACAGGATTGTTTTAGAATCGGCAGCCTGGCTTTGTCCGAGTTATTGATGATGAACGACAGCCAATACCCTTGGTTCATCCTGGTGCCGCGGCGTGCGAATATTAAAGAAATCCACCAATTGAACGCGGCGGACAGGCAGACCTTGCTTAACGAATCGTGCTTACTGGCCGAAACCTTGAGCGAACAATACCGGCCGGACAAACTGAATATTGCTGCAATCGGCAATCTGGTGCCGCAACTGCATTTGCACCACGTGGTGCGTTATCAAACCGATAAAGCCTGGCCGGCGCCGATCTGGGGAAAATTTCCGGCTGTGCCGTATAACGGAGACCAGCCCGAGCAGCGCCTCGCGCGGATGCGCGAAGCGCTGGGAGCATGGTTATTGGATTAAGAATTCGGAAAAAAATACGTCTCTGAAACCGTCGCTGTTTTGGATTTTGGTCAGCAAATCGGTAAGCAGTTGTTTGGTTTTCAAGCGCAAGCCTTCGCGCTGCTCCATCGATTGCAGATCGGCAACGTGCATGCCGCTCAACATCATGATCATTTCGTGCCGCAGCAACGGCATATGTTTTTTGACTTTTTCGACGTGCTCGGCGCCTTCGACCAACAACTGCACGTTAATCATCAGGTATCTTTTCGGTTCAGCCAGATTCACGGTAAATTTCGGCTTCATTTCGATATATTCGATCACCGGCCCGGCGTTTTCCTCGGCTTTCTTTTCGCCCGAGTTGGCCTGCGCCAGAACGGGCGATAACGCTAAACAGAACAACAAAATAAATGTTCGCACGGATTCCTCATATAATGTGATGGCAACGCCAAAAAGTATATTCCATTTTCCGCAATTATCACGATGAAACCACTCGCTATCGGCCCGGTGATGATAGACATCGCAGGCCACAGCCTGACCGCGCTGGACCAAGAAAAAATCGCACATCCCAACACCGGCGCCCTGATCCTGTTTTCCCGCAATTACGAAAGTCCGCAACAAGTTGCCGAATTGATCCGCAGCATCCGCCAGGCCCGCAACGGCGATATTTTGATCGCCGTGGACCAGGAGGGCGGCCGCGTCCAGCGCTTTCAAACCGGTTTTACCCGCTTGCCGGCGGCGGCGCACTATGCCGAGCGGCCGGAACTGGCGGCAGTCGCCGGCTGGCTGATGGCCAGCGAAATTCTGGCCGTGGGCGCCGACTTCAGTTTCGCGCCGGTGCTGGATGTCGATTGCGACGTCAGCACAATCATCGGCAACCGCTCGTTCTCGCCGGATCCGGAGCGAGCTGCGGATCTGGCCGGCAAGTTCCGCGCCGGCATGCGTGCCGCCGGCATGGCCGCCACCGGCAAACACTTTCCCGGCCACGGTGCGGTAGCCTTGGATTCGCATCTGGACTTGCCGGTGGACGAACGCAGCCTGGACGATATCCGCCGCCAAGATCTGGTTCCGTTCCGGCGTTTGATTGCCGAAGGCCTGGAAGCGGTGATGCCGGCGCATGTGCTATATCCGCAGGTCGACCGCTATCCGGCCGGCTTCTCCGAAATTTGGCTGCAACGGATACTGCGCCAGGAATTGGGCTTCGACGGCGCCATTTTCAGCGACGACCTGAGTATGGCCGGCGCCGCCAGTATCGGCGACTTCAACGAACGCGCCGGGTTGGCCCTGCAAGCCGGCTGCGACATGCTGTTGGTTTGCAACGATCCGGCCGCGGCGGAACAGGTGCTGGATAGCTTGCCGTCCAGCCGCAACGACAAACGCGAGCAACGCTTGCAGGCCATGCGCGGCCGCGGCGCACTGGGCCTGGACGACCTGCCTGCCCACCCGCAATGGCGCCAATTTTCTCAACAAATCAGCGAGTTTTATGAATCCCTTGCTTGAAGAAATCCGCTTGGTCGAACAACAGGCCCTGCTGTTGCACAGCGAGGCCGAAGTAGAAGCGGCGCTGGACGATATGGCCGCGCAGATCAACCGGACCTTGGCCGACAGCAATCTGTTGGTGTTGTGCGTGATCAACGGCGGCATCATCGCCGCCGGCAAACTACTGCCTAGGCTCAATTTTCCGTTGACCCTGGACAGTATCCACGCCAGCCGCTACCGCAATGCCACTTCCGGCAGCGACATCCATTGGCTGTACAAGCCGACCACTTCGCTAGCCGGACGTTCGGTACTAATCGTCGACGACATCCTCGACGAGGGCCATACGCTGCACGCCATTGCCGACTACTGTCTGGACCAGGGGGCTCAACAAGTATTCACGGCCGTATTGTTCGACAAACAACTGGACCGGGAGAAGCCGGTTAGCCCCGATTTTGTCGGCCTGACGGTCGCCAACCACTACTTGTTCGGCTACGGCATGGACTACAAGGGTTATCTGAGAAACGCAGCGGGCGTATACGCCTGCAAGGACGTGTTATGACATTGGCAATTATCGGCGGCACCGGCCTGACCCAAATCGAACAACTCAACATTACCGGCCAACGCGAGCTGCAAACGCCGTTCGGTGCGCCCTCCGCGCCCTATGTACTCGGCGAACTGAACGGACAATCCTTGATATTTCTGGCCCGGCACGGCAATCCACACCGGATTCCGCCGCACAAAATCAATTACCGCGCCAATATCTGGGGCTTAAAACAACTGGGCGCAACGGAAATCATAGGTGTCGCCGCCGTCGGCGGCATAGGCGCGGAAATGGGTCCGGCTCGCATCGCGATTCCCGAACAATTGATCGATTACAGTTACGGCCGCGAACATAGCTTTTTTGCCGACGACCTGGCGCACGTCACCCATATCGATTTCACCGAACCCTACACGCCGAGCTTAAGGCGGCGGATCGTACAGGCGGCGGCATCCGCCGGAATCGACGTATACGACGGCGGCGTCTACGGCTGTACGCAGGGACCGAGATTGGAAACGGTCGCCGAAATCAAGCGCATGGCCAACGACGGCTGCGATCTGGTTGGTATGACCGGTATGCCGGAGGCGGCGCTGGCCCGCGAACTGGAAATACCCTATGCGAACATTTCGGTGGTAGCCAACTGGGCAGCCGGCATTGGCGAAGGCGAAATTACAATGGCCGAAATCGAAAAAAATCTGCTGACCGGCATGAGCAATGCCATAGCGCTGTTGCAGGCAACGGTACTGTCGGCGACAGGCGGCTAAACGAAAAACGGGAGCTGGCGCGACCCGGACAATTGCGCCACCCCCCGTGAAAGGTCGGAACCGACACCCACGGTTCCTATAAGAGCTTGAGAAACCGCGCCGGCCGTTTGCGGAGAAGATCGCCCCGGCGCGGCTCCTAGGCCTTATTTGGTGAGACCGCCTTGATGTAGTACGTCGGAACGGTAAGCCGAATTGCTGGAATCTTCGGCGATATTTTTGGCTGCTGTTGCATATTTATCGTGCTCGGCATTTTTTACCATCAGCACCGCGCCGGCGACCAATACGACGGCAACAGCAATGTATGTCCAAAAATTATCTTTTTCTTGTACTTCACTCATTTTGTACCTTCCTTTTCTGGTTTTTAGTGGTGGTGCTGAAAATGTTTTCAACGCGGCACAAGATAACAAAGGACTCTAACCGAATTTTGATATACGTCAATATTTGTAAGGTTATTGCCAACCCATGACCTGTTCTCGGCGAAATTTTCTGAAGACCAGCGGCGTATTGGCGACCGGCGGACTGTTAGTCGCCGGAGCAAGCGATAGCCGCGCCGCGCGCTTGGCCGAGGATTTTGCCGCCGGCGACTTTGCCGGCCGCTACGCCAGCCTGTTCGGCGACCAAACCGTCAGCGAAAGCGAACTTATCCAACTGATTTTGCCGGAAATCGCCGAAGACGGCGCCGTAGTGCCGGTCACAATCAGCAGCGAGCTGGACGGCATCGAGCGGCTTTATCTATTGGCCGATAAAAACCCGACGCCGCTGATTGCCGAATTCGAACTGACGCCGTTGCTTGCACTACATCTGACCGCGCGCATCAAACTGGCGGAATCCAGCCGAGTGACGTTGGTTGCCCGCCGCGAAGGTCAGTTATTGCGCTGTAGCCGTTGGGTCAAGGTGATGCGCGGCGGCTGCGGGAGCGGTTGATGGCTGGCAGCATCAGGGTGCGCAGCCGGCGCGAAGGGGAATTTCTCGAGCTGAAGGTGTTGATCGACCATCCGATGGAAAACGGCCGCAACCGCGACGCCGCAGGCAACTTGATTCCGGCCCATTTCATCGAACAGTTAGCGCTGACATTGAATTCGCAACCGCTGGTGACGGTGAATATGGCGGGCAGTGTGGCGAAGAACCCGTTCTTCAGTTTTCGGCTGAAGCAGGCGGCGGACGGCGACGTACTGCGGGTCGCCTGGCGCGACAACCATGGCGCCGGCGACAGCGCCGAACACCGAATCGAACTTAACCGTTAACCGCCGATGAGCTCGGCCGGCTGGTTTCTGGCGCTGGCAACCATGAAACTCAACGGCGAACCGGCAAATTTCCGCTGTAATGCCGTTAGCAATCCGGCCGCAATTTCCGGGCTGGCCACGGCGCAAAAACCGGTCGGCCCCCACGAGGTCTGGCCGATGGCGACCGCGCCCTGCTCCGCCAGATAAGCCATTGCGCCGGCCACTTCCGGGCTGGTGAACACGCCGCCCTGCACCGGCGCGAAATGTTCGCCGACCGCTTGCTGCAATAGAGTGATCACTTCGCCGAATTGCGGCAAATCCTGTTCCGCCAAAGCCGGCAAGCCACGCATCAGCAACAGATAACACAAGCGTTCGGCTTGGGCCTGCGGAAACGGCGGCAATTCGCTGAACGCGCTGACTTCCTGTTCGCCGTGTAAACCCTGGCCGCGCTGGTCGAATACCAGAATGAAGCGCCACGGCTCCGGCACCGCCATTTGCGCGATTACCGGCGGTGTCGCGGTATTGGGCCCGCGGCCGCCGTCGACGATGACGCCACCTTTTTCGAAAATTCCAATGCCGATGCCGGAACGGGCACCGCGATCGGACAATTGCGCAATCTCGCGGACCGACAGGCCCAGGCCATAAAACCGGTTAATTGCGGCACCGACCGCCAGCGCCATTTGCGTGCCCGATCCCAGGCCGATATGTTCCGGAATGGCCGCCGCGATTTCGATATGCAACCGGTCCGGCACACCCGCATATTCGCAAAACCGGCCAACGCAGCGGCGCGCCCGTTCGGCGCCCGGCCCGCTCACCGTCAATTCGTCGGCGAGGCTGACGCTGAGCCGGGTGTTGATTTCGTTCAACGCTACGCCGATGCTGCCGAAATGCCGTCCCAAGCCGCCGCTCAGATCGATAAACCCCATATGCAGCCGGGCCGGAGCGGTCACCGTGACTGTTTGGAATTGCGCTTTCACCACCAGGATTCCCTTAGCAAAAATGAGGCGGCATTATAGCGGAAGCGGGCCTTGCGCCGAGATTAAATCGGCTACCTGGTACAAATCGGCCAGCACCAGATCGGCCAGCTCGGCCGCCTCCGGCTCGGCCGCAGCGGCCGACGGCACCATAATGCAACGCGCGCCGGCGGCTTTTGCCGCACGGACGCCGACCGGCGAATCCTCCAATACCAGACAATCGGCAATCGGGCAGGCCAACGCTTCCGCCGCGCGCAGAAACAGGTCCGGCGCCGGCTTGGGCTGCATCGCATTGTCGGCGGTCACGATGACGGAAAACACTTGTTGCAAGCCAGCCGCTTGCAGGCAACGCTCGGCATTGGCGCGGCGGCTGTTGGTCGCCAGCGCGTAATTCAAACCGCGGCGGTCGGCCGCTGCCAGCGCCGCCCGAAAACCCGGCTTGACGGCTATGCCGTGGCGTTCTACATGCCGCGTCCAGTAAACGCCGCTCAACTGTTGAAACGCGGCGACATCGAATTCGGCGCCGCAATAATCCTGCAAGCGTTGCCGGACGATTTCCCCGGAACAGCCCGATAGGCCGGCGCAAAACTGCTCGGTCAACTCGCATCCGATATCTGCCGCCGCCCGGCGCCAAGCCGCGAAATAAGTGGTCTCGGTGTCCAGCACCAAACCGTCCATGTCGAATATCAACGCCGCCAACCGCAACCTATTCACCGCAACACTTTGATGTATTCGCCGATGGCTTCGCGAGTCGAACCGACCACCAGCCGCTGACAGCCTTGTTCGTCAATTTCGATCCAGCCGGCGGCTTCGATCCATTCACCTTTTTGGGCCTGACCGTTATAAGTCGCGGTAAAACAAACCACGCTACCGATCTCGGCGTGCTTGAGCGGGAAACAAGCCGGGTAATCGAAACTGAATCGGTCATCCGCCACTTCGGCTTCGATCCGGGCAAAGCCCAGCTTGCGGTAGCGGCCGCCGGCAACATCGGCAGCGCACAGCAGCGACAAATCGAACTTGCGTTGGTTGAGCATGCCTTTGTTGTATTTGCGTTGTTCGTGCCAGATATAGTCGTCCAGCGCAAAATCGCAGGCGCGGCGGCGATAGGCCTCCAGCCAATCGCTATCGTTTAAGGCCTGAATCCGGTCCTGGGCAATCAAAGCCTGTACGCTAAACCGGGCGCGGTGAAACTGGTCGCGGCCGTAACACACCAGATCGATATCGGAATCGCGGTTTTGCATACCCACCAGCAACGACCCGGTGACGCCGAATTGGTCCAGTTGCAAACCGCTGTCGGCAAACAGCCGGCACAAATGCTGCAGATCGGCCAACACGGCATCGGTAGGCTGCTGCCGCAACAGTGCCTCCAGTTGCCTGCGGGGTTGGTAATGGCGGACCACTGCCGCGGCTGGCACCGCATGCACCTCGGCATCGATCGCCGACGAGTAATGTAGGTAGTGCGGATAAGATTGGCGCAGGAAATCGTTGGCAAAGTCGGTGCCGGCTTTGCGCCAGCAGCCGTCGATACGCAGATAGCGTAAAAAGCACAGCACCTTGCCCTGCTCCAAGCCGTTGCTGACCACAGCAAAGATCAGGCCTTCCGCGGTTTCGACGAAGTCTTTGGCTAAATACACGAGCTCAATCGATCTCGACGCGGTTGCGGCCGTTTTGTTTGGCTTTGTATAACGCGGCATCGGCCGCTTCCAGCATCGCGTGCGGCGTTTTGTATTGCCCGACAAAAGTCGCCAGCCCCAGGCTGAGGCTGATACGCCGCTCCGGCGCCACTTCGTGCGGCAACTGCTTGTTCCAGACATCCCGGCGAATCGCTTCCGCCAGCCGCCTGGCCTCGGACAAGGGCGTCCCCGGCAATACCGCAGCAAACTCCTCGCCGCCGTAACGGCAGATCAGATCGTTGTCGCGCTGCAATTGGGCCGAAATAGTGTTCGCCACTTCGACCAAACAAACGTCGCCTTGCGGATGGCCGCGGCTATCGTTGTACTGCTTGAAGTAATCGATGTCGCAAATCAGCAGGGTTAACGGCAATTTGGTACGCTGGGCCAACGTAAACTGCAAGGGGAAATTAACATCGAATTGGCGGCGGTTGCCCAAGCCGGTGAGTTGGTCGACCAGCGTCAAGCGCTCCAATTCCCGGTTAACCCGCTGCAGTTCCATTTGGGTCTGCTGCAGTTTCGCCCGCATCATGTAAATCCGTTCCATCGCCATTATCGTGTAGCGCAGGCGTAGCGGATTCAACGGTTTGGCCAGATAGGCGTCGCCGCCGGACAACACGCCGTTGACGAAAGACGCGTCGTCGTCGTGTACGGTCAGAAAGATCACCGGAAACCAATCGGCTTTCTTCAGTTCCCGAATCGCCTTGGTGGCTTCGAACCCGCTCAAATGCGGCATCTCGACATCCATCAGGATTAAATCCACATCATGGTCGGCGACGTATTGCAGCGAATCGGCGCCGTTTTCGGCAAATGCCACCTCGTGGCCCATGTCCTGCAAACACTCGGCAGCGAGCTGTCGGATCGCTTTGCTATCGTCAACCACCAAAATTTTCATCGTCAAATTAGCAACGGCACGGGTAGGCTGCGGATGATAGCTTAAATCCGGTTCGGCACAGAAAACAATTGATAAAACCAAATCAATCACCTATTCTCGCCCGCGGGTTTTTCGGCCTATCCAATCCGTAATTTCCCTCCACATAACAGGAGAAATCATGAAAATCGGTGTTCCCAAAGAAGTCTACGACGGCGAAAAACGCGTCGCCACGACGCCCGAAGCCGCGGAAAAAATAATAAAGCTGGGGTTCGAAATCCTGCTGGAAAGCGGTGCCGGCGCCGACGCCAATATCTCCGACGACGCTTATCGTGCGGCCGGCGTGCAGATTGTCGAAACGGCCCAGGAACTGTGGCAGCAGAGCGACATCGTCATGAAAGTCCGCGCCCCGCAGCAGCATCCGCAACTAGGCGTCGACGAAGTCGAAATGCTGCGCGACGGGCAACATTTAATTAGCTTCATCTGGCCGGCGCAAAACGAAGCGCTGATGCAGAAACTGGCCGCCAAAAACGCCACGGTATTGGCGATGGACAGCGTGCCGCGCATGTCGCGGGCGCAGAAAATGGACGCGTTGAGCTCGATGGCCAATATCGCCGGCTACCGCGCCATTGTCGAAGCCGCCCAACATTTCGGCCGTTTCTTCACCGGCCAAATCACCGCCGCCGGCAAGATTCCGCCGGCCAAAGTGCTGGTGATCGGCGCCGGCGTGGCCGGACTGGCCGCGATCGGCGCCGCCAAGGGCATGGGCGCCATCGTCCGCGCCTTCGACACCCGGCCGGAAGTGAAAGAACAAATCGAAAGTATGGACGCCGAATTCCTGATGCTGGACTTCAAAGAAGACGGCTCCGGCAGCGGCGGTTACGCCAAAGTGATGTCCGCAGAATTCATCGCAGCCGAAATGGCCTTGTTCGCCCAGCAGGCCAAGGAAGTCGACATCATCGTCACCACCGCCTTGATTCCGGGCAAGCCGGCGCCGGAACTGATCACGGCCGAGATGGTGGCTTCGATGAAGCCGGGCAGCGTCATCGTCGACTTGGCCGCCGAGCAAGGTGGCAATTGCGCGCTGACCGAGAAAAACCAGGTCGTGGTCAAACACGGCGTCACCATCATCGGTTACACCAACCTGCCCAGCCGCCTGGCCAACCAGTCCAGCCAGCTTTACGCCACCAACTTACGCCACTTGCTGACCGACTTATGTCCGAACAAGGATGGCACCTTGAACGTCAATTTCGACGACGAAGTAATACGCGGCGCTACCGTTATTAAAGAGGGCAAAATCACCTGGCCACCGCCGCCGCCGCAGTTGTCGGCAGCGCCCAAAGCGGCCGCGGCGGCATCCGCTGCAGTGGCTACGGAACCGAAAAAACCGTTATTGCCGGAACCGATACGCCAGTTTTTGCCGATGGTGTTGGCCGGTCTGGCGCTATTCGGCGTCGGCGCCGTGGCCCCAGCCTCGTTTCTGGCTCATTTCACCGTATTCGTCTTGGCCTGCTTCGTCGGTTACATGGTGATCTGGAATGTGACGCCGTCATTGCACACGCCATTGATGAGCGTGACCAATGCCATCAGCGGCATCATCGTCATCGGCGCCCTGGTGCAAGTCTCGTCCACGACCGAAATCGTCGCCGGCTTGTCCGGATTGGCGATCCTGATCGCCTCGATCAACATCGCCGGCGGCTTCCTGGTCACCCGGCGCATGCTCGCCATGTTCAGAAAATAGGAGAAACGCAATGTCTAACGGAATGGTAACCATGGCCTATATTGCGGCTTCGATTCTTTTCATCCTCAGCCTGAGCGGCTTGAGCCGGCAGGACACTTCCCGGCGCGGCAATTATTTCGGCATGGTCGGCATGGCCATCGCCATCATTGCCACCGTGTTCAGCGGCAACGTCACGGCTTATGCGATTTTGAGCGTGGCCTTGCTGATCGGCGGCGCCATCGGCGCCCGCGCCGCCGCCAAAGTGGAAATGACGCAAATGCCGGAGCTGGTGGCATTGATGCACAGCCTGGTCGGTATGGCGGCGGTGTTGGTCGGTTACGCCAGTTTTCTCGACCACTCCAACACGCTGACCGGCGTCGAGCGCACGATCCACGAGCTAGAAATTTACATCGGCATCTTCATCGGTGCGGTGACTTTCTCCGGTTCGGTGATCGCCTTCGGTAAACTGTGCGGCAAAATCAACGGCAAACCGGTATTGCTACCGGCCCGGCACTGGCTGAACCTTGGCATGTTCGTCGCCACCTTTTTCCTGGGCGGCAGCTTCCTGGACGGCAGCGCAAACGGCGGCGGCATGACCCCGCTGTTGATCATGACCGCCATCGCGCTGGTATTCGGCGTGCACATGGTCATGGCCATCGGCGGCGCCGACATGCCGGTCGTGGTATCGATGTTGAACAGCTACTCGGGCTGGGCAGCGGCGGCTACCGGCTTCATGTTGAGCAACGATCTGCTGATTGTCACCGGCGCGCTGGTCGGCTCCAGCGGTGCAATTCTGAGCTACATCATGTGCCGGGCCATGAACCGCCACTTCTTGAGCGTGATCGCCGGCGGTTTCGGCAGCAGCGGCGGCGAAGCGGCGGAAGTGGTCGGCGAAGTGCAGCCGATCGAAGTCGAGGAAACCGCACAATTGCTGCGCGACTCGAAAGAGATCGTCATCATCCCCGGCTATGGCATGGCCGTCGCCCAAGCCCAGCACACCGTCAACGAAATCACCAAGTATCTGACCAGCCACGGCAAGAAAGTCCGCTTCGCGATTCATCCGGTCGCCGGCCGCATGCCGGGCCATATGAACGTGCTGCTGGCCGAAGCCAAGGTGCCGTACGACATCGTGTTCGAGATGGACGAAATCAACGAGGACTTTCCGCACGTCGACGTCTCTATCGTCATCGGCGCCAACGACATCGTCAACCCGTCGGCCTTGGACGACCCGAACAGCCCGATTGCCGGCATGCCGGTACTGGAATGCTGGAAAGGCGGAACGACCATCGTCCTGAAACGGTCGATGGCTTCGGGTTATGCCGGCGTCGGCAACCCGTTGTTCGTCCATGAAAATACCCGGATGTTGTTCGGCGACGCCAACGATAAATTGCAGGCCTTACTGAAAGCCTTACAAGACTGACCGTAACGGAGTCTCTTCGGCCGCGGCGTTAGCGTTTCGCCGCGGCCGGATTCAAGCGGAACCCAAGCGCTTGAGTTCAACCCCGGCCCCGCCTACTCAAAAATCCGACCCTGCACAAACCCATTTTGGCGCGATCGAAATTCTGCCATCGAATAAATCCGCGCACCGTTTCAAATAATCGCCAATTTCCCGAATCTTTAATTTAAATACCCTATTCGACTAACAGACTTTTACGCCTAATCGGATTATGGTTTTGCCATTTTCAACCGCCAGGAGAACACCATGTCCGAACCTCCCTTATCCGCGTATTCCATTACGTTATCCGAACAGATCAACCAAACTTTTTTAATGCACAAAGGTTACGAAGTATTCGCCAATTTAAAATCGCACGACGCCGCCTCGCTGTTCGATTCTTATTTTTTACCGCAAAAAACCATAGCCTCGTCGATCACCCACCAGCCCTGCCAAATCAGTTTTATCGGCAAGTTTCTGAAGCTGGGTTGACATCATCGGTAACCGGCCTGTCTGCCACAAGATAGGCCGGCCCTTCCCTCCTTTCGGTATAGTGCCGATTCTCCGCTTCCCAACCCGCCGCAACTGTTGACATATTTCTGACATATTCGCTGTCTAGAATTCGCGCCATACCGTTTTTTCTGGACTCTCTTCGATGATCGACGCCGAACGCATACTGCATGAAACCTACCCCGACTTCAAATTAGGCAAGGACAACAAATTGGTGGTTAAAGCTTTGAAAAAGCTGATCCACGAAGACGATTTCAACGACGTGATCCGCAAAAACCAGCACTTACGCGGCTTTGCGTTTTTAGACAAACTGCTGAAATACTTCAACTTCAGTTACCAGGTCGGTAACGATTCCTACAACAACATCCCGGCCGAAGGCCGGCTGATCATCGTCGCCAACCACCCGATCGGCACGCTGGATGGGCTGGCTTTGGTGAAACTGATCCGCTCGGTCCGGCCCGACGTGCGAATTGTCGCCAACCGCGTGTTATCGCATATGGAACCGTTGCAATCGATCTTCCTACCGGTCGACGTGCTGTCGGAAAAAAAGAAATTCAAGGACGTTTACAAGACGATGATCGATGCGCTGGAACACGAAGAAGCCGTGATTTTCTTCCCGGCCGGCGAAGTCTCGCGCATCACGCCGAAGGGCATCCGCGACGGCGCCTGGCAAAGCGGCTTCGTCAAACTGGCGCGCAAGACGCAAGCGCCGGTGTTGCCAATTTATATCAAAGCCAAGAATTCGGCCTTGTTTTACAGCGCATCGACGCTTTACAAACCGTTGGGCACGATGTTGCTGGTTAAGGAAATGTTCAACAAGAAAGGCCAGGAAATCAAATTCTTGGTCGGCGCGCCGGTGCCGTATCAAGCGCTCGCCGACAGTACCGAAACCAACAAACAACTGAGCCAGCGCTTCCGCAAACATGTGCAGAATCTGGGAAAGAAAAACAAAGCGCCGCTGTTCGACACCGTCGCCACCGTCGTCCACCCGTCCAATACCAAGGCGGTCAAAAAGGCCTTGTTCCAATCCCGCATGCTGGGCGAAACCCGCGACGGCAAAAAGATTTTTCTGTACCAATTCCGCGACGACTGCCCGGTCATGCAGGAAATTGCCCGGCTGCGGGAATTGACCTTCCGCACCGTGGAAGAAGGCACCGGCCTGGCCCTGGACTTGGATAAGTTCGATATTTACTACAGCCACATCGTGTTGTGGGACGACAACGATCTGGAAATCGTCGGCGCCTACCGCATCGGCGACGGCCCGGCCATTATGGCCAGCCACGGCATCGACGGTTTTTATACGCAGACCCTATTCGATTTGCGCGGCGAGTTCGTGGACTATCTGCCCAACAGCATCGAGCTTGGCCGCAGCTTCGTCCAACCGCGTTATTGGGGCCAACATAGCCTGGATTACTTGTGGTACGGCATCGGCGCGTATTTGCGGGAACGGCCGGACATCAAATACCTGTTCGGCCCGGTCAGCATCAGCAACGCCTATCCGCACGCCGCCAAGGAATTGATCATAGGCTTTTACCGCCAGCAATTCGGCGCCGATTTGCATCAGACCAAAGCCAGAAAGCCGTTCGTCATTTCCGAGGCCGGCCGGGCCTTCGCCGCCAGCGAATTCAATTCCGACTATTCGACCAGCTTCAAAGTGTTGAATAGCGAATTGAAAAAGCTCGGCGTCAAAGTACCGACCTTGTACAAGCAATACGTGGAACTGTGCGTGGACAAGGGCTGCCATTTCATCGATTTCAATATCGACCCGGACTTCAACAATTGCATCGACAGCCTGATCATGGTCGAAGTCGATAAAATCGCACCGAAAAAGCGCCAGCGCTATATCGAAAAATCATTGGCCGGCTAAACGCCGCCTGCGAACGACTCATGAAACAACGCGCATTCCCGGAATTGGAGCAGTTGGAAACGATTGCCGCCCGCCTAGGCAATCGTGCCCATTGCGAGATCGTCGAAACGGTCGAACACGCCGGCCGCCGGTTTCCGATCCACTGCCTGACGCTAGGCTCCAGCGCACCGGATGTGCCGGTCCTGGCCTACTTCGGCGGCGTACATGGCTTGGAAAAAATCGGGTCCGAAGTCATATTGGCCTATCTGCATACGCTGTGCGAATTGCTGGACTGGGACGAAGAACTGAACCGGCGCTTGAGTAAATCGCGCTTGGTGTTCATGCCGCTGGTCAATCCGGTCGGCGTGTTTCGCGGCACCCGCTGCAATGGCCACGGCGTGGACCTGATGCGCAATTCGCCGATCGAAAGCGACGGCAATACCCGCTTGTACAGCGGCCAGCGCTTCAGCCCGAAACTGCCCTGGTACCGCGGCGACGAATCTAAGATGGAAAAGGAAGCCCAGGCGCTATGTCGGGTGGTGCATCGCCATTTGTTCGACGCGCCGCTGGCCATTGCCGTGGACTTGCATTCCGGCTTCGGAATCCATGACCGACTCTGGTTTCCGTACGCATCTCGGCAAACGCCCTTTCCCGACCTGGCCGACGCCTATGCCTTAAAGCAGTTATTTGACCGTTGCTACCCCCACCATTTCTATAAAATCGAGCCGATGAGCCAGGAATACGTGATCAGCGGCGATTTATGGGATTACTTGTACGACGACTTCACCGACCGCTATCGGCAACGCAAACTGTTTTTACCGCTGACGCTGGAGATGGGATCCTGGCTGTGGCTGCGTAAAAGCCCGACCCATTTATTCCAACGCCACGGCTTATTCCATCCGTTGTTACCGCACCGGCAACAGCGGATATTGCGCCGGCATTTGACCTTGTTCGACTTTCTGTTTCGTTGTCTGCTGTATCCGCGGCAATGGGCAAAACTCGATACGCCGCAAGCGGAAGAGAACCAGCGCCAAGCCATGGAGTTATGGTATGGCTAGCGGTGTCGCCCAAGATTGGTTGCTGTTGCGCGGCCTGTGCCGGGAAAGCGGCCATTGGGGCGATTTTCCCAGCCTGCTGCAATCGGCATTTCCGGGTGCGCGCATCCGTTGTCTCGATTTGCCGGGGGCCGGCACGTTCCACGACGAAGCCAGCCCGAAACGGATAGAACTGATTACCGAATCGGTGCGGCAACGGGCGGTGGCAAACGGCTTGTTGGAGCAGCCTGCGACGATTCTGGCAATGTCGTTAGGCGGCATGGTGGCTTGGGAATGGTTGCAACGCTATCCGGACGATATCGCCGGCCTTGCGCTATTGAATACCAGCTTCGCCGGGCTCAGCCCGTTTTTCCACCGGCTGCGCTGGCAGAGTTATCGGCGGTTTCTGCAAATTCTGCTGGAAAAAGATGTTTACCGGAGAGAGTTGGCAATAATCCGCCTGACCAGTAACCGGCGCGAATCCGATCACGAATTGGCTGCAATCTGGGCCAATATTCAACAACAACGGCCGGTCACCATCAGCAATGCGCTACGCCAGCTATGCGCCGCATCGCGCTATCGCCCGGCCCCTTACAGGCAGCAAGCACCGGTATTGTTGCTAAACGGAAAAGGCGACAGAATCGTCGCCCAGGAATGTTCGAAGGCCATCCATAGCCGGTGGAGTATCCCTTTAGTCAGCCACCCTTGGGCCGGTCACGACCTGATACTGGATGACGGAATTTGGGTGGCTAAATGCCTGCAGGATTGGACGCAACAGCTATCCGAAATTACTTGATTTCAAATTCCGACTTATCGTGGCCGGCCGCCAGCAATTCCTGCATCCATTTCGGCGCCAGTCCTCTGCCTGACCATGTCAACGCCGCATTATTCGGGTTGCGGTATCGAGCCGCGACTTTGGATACTTTTCGCTCGGACTTTTTATCGCCATCGTGGATATCGACTACTACGCCGATAGACGCGGCCAATTCCTTAATCTGAGCGATAACTTCTTTACGCTTGCTGGACTGCCTTTCTTTCAAAGCTTTTTCGGCATTATCGATAACGGCTTGTAACTCGGCTTCGGATAGTTTATTAAAATCAGTCATATTTTCCTCTTTAATGAAAAGACGGAATAAATTCTATCACTAACTTTTAGCGAAAAAAACTATTATTCCGCGGATAATGAAAATTTCACTTCAGAGTATACCTTACCTTTCTTATCCGACAACCTTACTTGCCAGTCTCCGACGTCCTTATACGATAAAACTCGACTGGACCAAACCTTGGAACGGGTATCTTTTAAATCCAACTGCTTGTGCTGAACCACCTGTTTGTTTCGCAACCATTCGTGGAATAACCCCAACCCTCCGGGATTTCGAATCTCGGTAAAATAAAACAATTCCAAAGGTTTTCCTTTCACTACGGCGAACGCACCTTGGACCGGCTGGTCCGGCTCGTTGTCTTTTAATCGGGTATTCAAGGATGCTCGAATCACCCGGCGATCGAAAATAATACCGACCGGACTGCTGGCTTGCAGCCCAGCCTTAGCGTTATCGAGCGTGGGCGTCGGCGAAACGGCCGCGGAGTCTACCTTTATATTGTTGTCCTTGCCCTCGGCGGCCACCTGCTGCGGGTTGCTGGCTGCGGACATTGGATTCGATTGCGGCTCTTGAACTTTCTCGACCATTTCAGTCTGAGTATTGCCGGCGCGGTCGCCGCCGCTGAACGCAAAGTACAAAAACAGCGAAAATAACACTAACAAAACCAAGGCAATAACAATTCTACCCGTATGCCAAACAGTAATAGTCTGCGGCTCGGTTGCCGGCGTTGCCGTTTTAGATTTATCGTAATTTATTTTGATAACGACTCTATTATCCGCCATGCCTTTTCCTATTAATAAAAACCGAACCTGCGCCAAAACCGAGAACCGGAACTACAACCGGTGCTTGGTAATATAGCATTTTAGCTCTAACATAATTAACCCCCACCTGCCGATAACCAGGACGTTTGCAATGAGTAGCCTGCTTAAAGAATTCGAAGAGTCTTCATCGCTGTACGGCGGCAACGCCCACTACGTCGAGTACTTGTACGAACAATACCTGAACGCGCCGGAGACGATAAACCCCAGTTGGCGTGCCCGCTTCGACGCAATCCGCAGCGGCTCGACCGAAGACACGCCGCACAGTACCATCATCGACCGCTTCGAAAAGCTGGCTATCGCCGAACCCGGCAAACTGGCCCGGATGCAAGGTTTCACCGAACAAAGCGTGAAGAAGCAATCCGCGGTGGCCCGTTTGATCAACCATTATCGGGTCAAGGGCCACCAAATCGCCGCCAACAATCCTTTGCGCGAATCGAAGACCGTCCCGGCCGATCTGGATCCGCTGTATTACGGCTTGACCGAAGCCGATATGAGCACGCTATTCGATACCGGCGGTTTGTGCGGCATCGACCGCCTGCCGCTGAAGGCCATCCTGCAAACCTTGAAGGAAATCTACTGCGGCAGCATCGGCAGCGAGTATATGCACATCGTTGACGACGAGTCCAAGCGATGGATCAAGGACAAGCTGGAAGGTGCCAAACCCGATTTCTCCAGCCATCCGGAAAAACGCATCTGGTTGTTGAAGCTTTTGATCGCCGCCGAAGGCCTGGAAAAATTCCTGCACCGCAAATACGTCGGCCAAAAGCGCTTTTCGCTGGAAGGCGGCGAATCGCTGATCCCGATTCTCGACGAATTGATTCAGCGCGCCGGCGAACACAAGATCAAGGAAATCGTAATCGGCATGGCCCACCGCGGCCGGCTCAACGTATTGATCAATATTCTCGGTAAAAGCCCGGCCGTGCTGTTCGGCGAATTCGAAGGCACTCACACCTCGTCGCCGGGCGTGCTGACCGGCGACGTCAAATACCACCAGGGCTTTTCGTCGAATATCGCCACGCCCGGCGGCCCGATCCATTTGACGCTGGCGTTCAATCCGTCGCATTTGGAGATCATCAACCCGGTCGTGGAAGGCTCGGTTAAAGCCCGCCAAGACAGGCACGGCGTCGGCGGCATCGATGCGATCGTGCCGATCTTGATCCACGGCGACGCGGCGTTCGCCGGCCAAGGCATTGTCATGGAAACGCTGAACATGTCGGAGACCCGGGCGTTTTCGACCGGCGGTACCGTGCATATCGTCATCAACAACCAAATCGGCTTTACCACCAGCAATCCGTTCGACGCCCGCTCGACCTTGTACTGCACCGACGTGGCCAACATGATTCAGGCGCCGGTGTTCCACGTCAACGGCGACGATCCCGAAGCCGTAATTTTTATCACCCAATTAGCGCTGGATTACCGCAACACGTTTCATAAAGACGTGGTGATCGATTTGATTTGCTACCGCCGCCACGGCCATAACGAGGCCGACGAGCCGGCCGCGACCCAGCCCATGATGTACAAAGCCATCCGCGACCATCTGACGCCGCCGCAAATCTATGCGGCACAACTGATCGCCGACGGCGTCATCGACCAGGCCGGCGTACACCAACTGGAACAGCACTATCTGCAACAGTTGAACGAAGGCCTGCCGGTCTCGCGGCCCATCATCGAAAACAAGGCTTATTCTTACTCGGCACGCTGGGAACGGTTTTTGAACAAACATTGGGACATGCCGTCCGAGACCGCGGTGACGCTGGAACGCATTCGGTTCTGCAACCAGCGCCTGCAATCGTTTCCCGAGGGTTTCGAATTGCACCCGCGCGTCGCCAAGGTGATGGAAGACCGCAACAAGATGGCGGCCGGGGAAATGCCGATGGATTGGGGCTTTGCCGAAAACATGGCTTACGCCACGGTGTTGATGGACGGCTACGACTTGCGCCTGACCGGCCAGGACATCGGCCGCGGCACCTTTTCCCACCGCCACGCCATTCTGTTGAACCAAGCCAACGGCGAAAACTATATCCCGCTGAAGCATCTGGCCGAAAACCAAGGCCGGGCGCAGATCTTCAACTCGCTGCTGTCGGAAGCCGGCGTGCTCGGTTTCGAATATGGCTATAGCTCGACCGAACCGAACAAGCTGGTGATCTGGGAAGCCCAATTCGGCGACTTTGCCAACGGCGCCCAAGTCGTGATCGACCAATTCATCAGCTCCGGCGAAACCAAGTGGGGCAAACTCAGCGGCTTGGTGATGCTGTTGCCGCACGGTTTCGAAGGCCAAGGCCCGGAGCATTCCTCGGCCCGGCTGGAGCGTTATCTGCAATTGTGCGCGGACCAGAATATCCAGGTTTGCGTACCGACCACCCCGGCGCAAATCTTCCATTTGCTGCGCCGGCAAGTGGTGCGCGAATACCGCAAGCCGCTGATCGTGATGAGCCCGAAAAGCCTGCTGCGCCATAAACTGGCGGTGTCGGAGCTGGACGAACTGGTCAACGGCGAATTTCAGACCGTGATCGGCGAACAGGACGATATCGATCCGTTTCACGTCACCCGCTTGATTCTGTGCGCCGGCAAGGTTTACTACGATCTGTTGGAGACCCGGCGCGCAGACGGATTGCAACACGTTGCCATCGTCCGTATCGAACAACTTTACCCGTTTCCAAACGACCGATTCAAACAGGAGATTGACAAATTCCCTAATCTGGAACAAATCTACTGGTGCCAGGAGGAACCGAAAAACCAGGGCGCCTGGTACCAAAGCAAACACCATTTCTTCGACTTGGTGGATAACAACATTCCAATTCATTATGCCGGCCGCCCGCCTTGCGCGGCGCCGGCGGTGGGCAACTACAAAACCCACTTACAAGAACAACGTGCGGTAGTTCATGCCGCTCTCTATGGAAACAACGAAGGAAACAAACATGAGCTTTGATATTTTGGTACCCAGCCTCCCCGAATCGGTGTCCGACGCCACACTGGTCGCATGGCACAAACAGACCGGGGAATGGGTCAACGAGGGCGAAAATCTGGCCGATCTGGAAACCGACAAGGTGATTCTGGAAGTACCGGCCCCCAAGTCCGGCACGCTGGAAGCCATCGTCGTTCAAGACGGCGAAACCGTGGTCGGCGGCCAATTGCTGGCCAAACTGGACGCGCAAAGCGCCAAGGTGCCCCCGACTGCGGCGAAGCAGGAAGATGCCCCGCTCAGCCCGTCGGTACGCAAACTGGTAGCCGAAAACGAACTGGACCCCAGCTCGATCCAGGGCTCCGGCAAACACGGCCGGATTCTGAAGAGCGATGTGCTGGACTTTATGCACGACCAACAGGCGCAGCCGGAACCGGCGCCGGCCGCTGCCGCACCGGCGGCCGACACCAGCCATTCGCCGCTTTCGGCGACGGCCATCGCCGCATTGCGGCCGGAACAACGGGTACCGATGACCCGGCTGCGGGCCAAGGTTGCCGAGCGGCTGTTGCAGGCCCAGCAAAACGCCGCGATGCTGACCACGTTCAACGAGGTCAACTTGAAAGCGGTCATCGAGCTGCGCAACCAATATAAAGACCGTTTCGAAGCCAAACACAACATCAAACTCGGCTTCATGTCGTTTTTCGTCAAGGCTTCGATCGAAGCTTTAAAACGCTTCCCGGCCATCAACGCCTCGATCGACGGCAACGACATCATCTACCACGGCTACTATGACATCGGCATCGCCGTGACGACCCAACGCGGCCTGATCGTGCCGATTTTGCGCGACGCCGACCAACTGGATTTCGCCGGCATCGAAAAAGGCATCCACGATTTCAGTAACAAGGCCCGCAACGGTTCGATCAGCGTCGAAGACCTCAGCGGCGGCACCTTTACCATCACCAACGGCGGCATCTTCGGCTCGATGTTGTCCACACCGATTTTGAATCCGCCGCAGTGCGCCATTTTGGGCATGCACGCGATCAAGGACCGGCCGGTGGTCGAGAACGGCGAAATCGTGATCCGCCCGATCATGTACCTGGCTTTGTCTTACGACCACCGCCTGGTAGACGGCAAGGAAGCGGTGCAATTCCTCGGCATTATCAAGGAATGCCTGGAAGCCCCGGCGCATCTATTACTTAACATCTAGCCTTTCGGCGCCGGCAAGTTATACGCCGGCGCCTTTCTCGGACCGCACAGACATGCGCTACACCATCATCCCGGTTACGGCCTACCAACAAAACTGCACCCTACTGGTCTGCGAACACAGCAACAAAGCCGCCTTGGTCGATCCCGGAGGCGACATCGATTTGTTGCTGGAGGAAGTGCAAAAGCAAGGCGTGGAACTGGAGTCGCTGCTGTTGACCCACGGTCATTTGGACCATGTCGGCGGCACTGCCGAATTGGCCGCCAAGCTGTCGCTGCCTATCATCGGCCCGCAGTTGGAAGACGATTTCTGGATCAAATTATTGCCCGAGCAATGCCGGATGTTCGGTTTCCCGGAATCGGCCGGCTTCACGCCGCAACGCTGGTTGAACGACGGCGATACGGTTAAGGTCGGCGACGAAGTGTTACAGGTCATCCACTGCCCGGGCCATACCCCCGGCCATGTGGTGTTCTTCAGCGAAACTGAACGGCTGGCGCTGGTCGGCGACGTCTTGTTCAAAGGCTCGATAGGCCGCACCGATTTCCCGAAAGGCGATTACCAAACCCTGATCGATTCGATCGTCAACAAGCTCTGGCCGCTGGGAGAAGACGTCAAATTCATACCCGGCCACGGCCCGATGTCGACCTTCGCTGCCGAGATGCGCAGCAACCCTTATGTCGGACGTTACGCCGTTTCATCGTAACTCCGAAACATGGCCCGGAACGAATCCGCTCCGGGTATCGAGAAAGGTGCCGTTTTCGACGGCACCTGGCGAAGCGAAGGCGGTTTAGGCTACACCGCCATGCCCGCGAAAACCTGCGGGCACTCCCTCTGCAGCGTTAAGGAATGCCGGCCGGCAATTCTGCGGCGCTGGTGCTGTTCAGGCAAGTCGGATGACCGAAGCCGCCGGCACTTTTGCCATCGGCACCGATATCGTAAACGATGTTATCCGGGCGTAGCGCATCGCCGCTGACGCCACCTACACCGTGGATATGATCCAGACCCAAATTGTTTCTGACCCGCCAGGCGATATTGTGGTCCGCACACGAAGTATCGCCGCTCAAACCGACGCCGCCGACCAGGGTTTGCCCTGCCGCATACAAACCAAGGCCGCCGCCGAATACGTTGACGCCGCCGATTTTTTTACCGACCAACGGATCGACCGGCGTACCGTACAGGCCCTGGTTACCGCCATAAGCCGCTTCGGTATTGACCGGATTGCTTTCTTGCAGGCCGAATAAGCTGCCGCCGGGCTGTACCGCCGAATATAAATTTGCGGTCGACAAAGCCAAACCTTTATTCATGCCGGAACCGGCCGAAGCCGATGACGAATCCAGGCTCAAGGAATTGGCGGTATTGGCTTTCTGTGCCGAAATCACCCGGCTGGCCGGCCACTGCGCCGCACGATTGATACCGGAATATGCCACGGCACAAACCACGCCGTCGCGGTTGACGATAGTCGCCCACATATGCAGATTCAAACCGCTGGTTTCGGCGCTGACCGCCTGATCCAGCGCGGTTTTCAACGCAGCGTGGCTCGGCAGCCCCTTACAGGCGGCGCCGATACCTTTACCGCCTGCAAAATCCCAATCGGCCGATACGATGCCGGCATTTAGCAATGCCGCCAGCGAAGCTCCAAGTACCAGTTTCGAATTCATATCTTTTACCTCGTTATTGTTGTTGTAATTTGGATTCGGCAAACCAATGCAATGTTCGTTTGCCGCCATCAAAGCCGGCTTGACTCCAAGAAGCCAGCCGCGTTCGGATTCTAGTCTCGGCAACGATTAGGGGTCAACCGTCCGCGAGGACGGTAGCAAAGCCGGCGTAAGGCCAGCGAAGTAAGCCAACCGAGTCAGAACCAATAATGCAGGATCAGGCAGGCAACGCCGCCGGCGGCGACATCGTCGAGCATGATGCCCAAGCCGCCATCGACCTGGCGGTCCAGCCATTTGATCGGCCAAGGCTTCAGGATATCGAATAGCCGGAATAGCGCGAATCCGGCCAGCAGGCTCTGCCAGGACAGGGAAACGCCGAGCATGGTCACCAGGAAGCCGGCAACCTCGTCCCAGACGATACCGCCGAAATCGTGCACGCCAAGCTTGTGCGCGGCGCGGCCGCAAATTGCCACACCGGCCACGATGGCGACCATGGTCCCCACGGCGTAGACGACGCTGCCGGTTTGAGCCAATAACAGATACAGCGGAATCGCGGCAGCGGTACCGAACGTACCGGGCATGAACCTCGACAAGCCGGAACCGAACCCGAACGCCAAAAACAATACCGGATCACCGAGGATTTGCCGGACGCTTAACCGGTTGTTACCGTAATATTCTCTAAGCAAAATGCTGATATCCCCTAGCCTGGAGTTGCTCGATACGCCCTGCCCGGCGAATGCGCAAACCGGACTCGGCCTCGACGGCGCCGACGCAGTGGCAACCGGCCGGCACCATTGTCGCCGCTGCCATCGGCACGGTGAAACATAGTTCGTAGTCGTCGCCGGCGCTCAACGGCAGGGTCCAGTCCGAGCTGGTTGCAATGTACTCGCGCACCGGCGCCGACAACGGCAGCTTGTCCCAATCGATCACAGCGCCGACGCCGCTCTGTTGCAGAATATGGCCCAGGTCGGCCGCCAAACCATCGGAAATATCGATACAGGCGCTGGCGACGCCGCGCAGGGCCAGGCCTATTTCGATTCGCGGCAGCGGCCGGTCGAAACTTTGCAAGGCCGAACCGCCGTCGGCGCCCGGCAAACCCTGCCTGATCTTCAAGCCCAAGCCGGCATTGCCGAGCGGACCGCTGACGAAAATCAAATCGCCGGGTCTAGCCCCGGACCTTAGCAAAGCTTGGCCGCGCGGCACTGCGCCCATGGCCTGTACCGTCAAGGTTAGCGGTCCGGCGGTAGTATCGCCGCCGACCAGATCCACCCGGTATTGCCGGGCCAGGGCCATAAACCCATCGGCAAAACCTTGCAACCAGGCTTCGTCGACTTTCGGCAAGGTCAACGCCAACGTCACCGCAAACGGCTCCGCACCCATCGCCGCCAAATCGCTGAGGTTGACGGCCAATACCTTATGCCCCAAGGCATTCGGATCGACATCGGCAAAAAAATGCACGTTCTCGACCATGGTGTCGGCGGTTACGGCGATTTGGTAGCTGTCCGGCAGATTCAGTAAAGCGCAGTCGTCGCCGATGCCGAGTTGGTTGAACGGGTGTTGCAACGCGGTTCCGGCGAAGAAGCGCCGGATCAGGTCGAATTCGCCGAGCGCCATCAGTCGCCGGATTTGTGGCGCTGTTTGGCGGCGATTTCCTGTGCGCGCTGCTTCTGCGCCACCTTATCCAGAATACCGTTGACGTATTTGTGGCTGCCGTCGGCGCCGAAATCCTTGGCCAGATTGACGCCCTCGTTGATGATGACCTTGTACGGCGTTTCCAGACGGTTGATCAATTCGTAAGCGCCGATGCGCAGGATGGCCCGTTCTACCGGATCGATTTTCTCCACCGGCCGGTCGACGAATTCGGCCAACGCGGCGTCGATCACGTCCAGTTGTTTCGGCACGCCGTGGAACAGTTCGCTGAAATAGGTTTTCTGGGCGCCTTTCAAATGCTCTTCTTCCAGAAAATAGGTCTCGATCCGGGTCAGACTGTCGCCCGACATCTGCCATTGGTACAAGGCCTGCACCGCACATTTTCTGGCGTTGGTTTTTGCCTGGCTCATTAACTGCCCTGGTTGCCGTTCAAGGCCTGGAACAGGCTGACCATTTCGATCGCGGACTGAGCGGCTTCGGCGCCTTTGTTGCCGGCTTTGGTGCCGGCGCGTTCGATCGCCTGCTCGATGCTATCCACCGTCAACACGCCGAATGCGACCGGGATATCGTATTGCAATGCAACCTGGGCGATGCCTTTGACGCATTCGCCGGCCACGTATTCGAAATGCGGCGTGCCGCCGCGGATTACCGCGCCCAAAGCGATAATCGCATCGTATTTTTTGGCGGCGGCAATGCGTTGCACCACCATCGGCAGTTCGAAGGCGCCGGGCGCCTTGACCAGCGTAATATCGTTGCGGTCGGCGCCGTGACGCACCAACGCATCGATCGCACCGCCTTCCAGTTGTTCGACGATAAAGCTGTTGAAGCGCGAAGAGACGATGCAAAACTTGCCGCCTTGCGCGGAAAAATTACCTTCGACGGTAGTCACTGTTGCCATGTATTTACCTAATGGATGAGAGATTGAAATTACGTGGATTTAGTTGCCGGCATCGATATGTTCGACCACTTCCAAATCGAAACCGGACAAGCCTATATATTTTTTCTGCGCGCCCATCACCTTGAGCCGGCGTACGCCCAGATCGGACAAAATCCGCGAGCCGGCGCCGGTGGTACGCCAATCGGCATCGGCGCTGAGATCGCGGCCGTGTTTGACGCCGTGATCCTGCATTTGGTAGCTATGGATCAATTCGACCAAATCTTTGTTGTTTTCTTTCTGCCTGATCAGCACCAAAACGCCGCGGCCGGCCTCGGCGATGTTTTTCAGCGCCTCGCGCACCGGCAGGCTGCAATCGCTGCGCTTGGAAAACAGCAAATCGTCGATCAGGTTACGCGCATGCACCCGGACCAATACCGGCTCGTCGCCGGCCACGTCGCCCATGACCAAAGCCAAATGCACGTTGTCGTCGTTGCAATCCTGGTAGGCGTATAACCGGAAATCGCCGAACTCGGTCGGGTAAACGCATTCGCTGATGCGTTCAAGCGTATTTTCGTGCTTGATCCGGTAATGGATCAAATCGGCAATCGTGCCGATTTTCAGGTTGTGGCGTTCGGCAAACGCCTCCAGATCGGGACGGCGGGCCATAGAGCCGTCGTCGTTCAGAATTTCGACAATGACCGCCGCCGGCTCCACGCCTGCCAATCGCGCCAAATCGCAACCTGCTTCGGTATGCCCGGCTCGGTTCAACACGCCGCCGGCCTGCGCCATCAGCGGAAAAATATGGCCGGGCTGCACCAAATCGCCGGGTTGGGCATGCTTGGCCACCGCGGCTTGCACCGTCAACGCCCGGTCCGCCGCGGAAATGCCGGTGGTAACGCCCTCGGCCGCTTCGATCGAAACGGTGAAATTGGTGGTGTAAGGCGTGCGGTTGTCGTTGACCATCAATGGCAAGCGCAATTGCTGGCAACGTTCGCAGGTCAAGGTTAAACAGATCAGGCCGCGGCCGTACTTGGCCATGAAATTGATGTCTTCCGGGCGAACGAATTCCGCCGCCATCAATAAGTCGCCCTCGTTTTCCCGGTCTTCGTCGTCCATGATGATGACCATCTTACCCAGGCGCAGATCGCCGATAATTTCTTCTATGCTATTCATTGGATAAAACCTGCGTCGTGAAGTAGCGCCTCGGTGATCGATCCCCGGCCGCGGGCGGCGGCGTCGCCCTGCATCAAGCGCTCCAGGTAGCGGGCCAGCAAATCGACTTCCAGATTGACCCGGTCGCCGACTTCGGCGTGGCCGAGCGTGGTTTCCTGCAAAGTATGCGGCACGATATTCACCGCGAACGTGGCGCCGTCGACGCTGTTGACCGTCAGGCTGATGCCGTCGATGCAGATCGAACCTTTTTCGGCGATATATTTGGCCAGCGAGTTCGGCGCCTTGAATTTGAAGCGCCACGAGCGGCCGTCGGCGCGCTTCTCCAGTATCTGGCCGATGCCGTCGACATGGCCGCTGACGATATGCCCGCCCAACCGGCTGGACGGCGTCAGCGCCAATTCCAGATTGACCGGCGTGCCGGCCTTGGCCTGGCTTAACGTGGTGCGCGACAAGGTTTCGTTCGACACGTCGGCACTGAAGCGATGCTCGGCCAATTCGACCGCGGTCAGACAAACGCCGTTGACGGCGATACTGTCGCCGAGCGCGCAGTCTTGCAGCGGCAGTTTGCCGGTGTCGATACTCAACCGGCAATCTCCGCCTCGGGGTTGCACGGCGGCGATGCGGCCGACGGCTAAAACAATTCCGGTAAACATGGTATTTCGCTCGATGATTCGGGTTGGCAGGAAGTTTCAGCGTTTAGGCTGTTCAGCCGGTTGCGCGGCGGGTTCCTGGGTTTTATCGGCTTTTTGCGGCTTGCGATAAACGGTTACCGACTGGTAGACGCCGCTATGGTAATCGTAAATTTCGATCTCATGTTCCTCGCCGACGAATTTGCCGCCTTCGATTTTAACGGTTTTCGCCGGTTTCGAATCGTCTTCCTCCGCGCCGGCCAGGCCCGGTAGCGACAACAATAGCAATAGACAAACTGTAACAATCCTCATAACGGCATAACCCTAATCGGAAATCGCTTGCGGCCGGTATTGCAACCGTAAATCCGGGCCTACTTGCCGCGCTTCCGCCAAATAAAGTTGCTTCTTGTCTTGCAGGCGTTGCAACTGCGGCAGCCGGAACAGCCCGCGCCCGCTGTCGCCCAATATGCAAGGCGCCATATAAATAAACCATTCGTCGACCAGGCCGCTATTCAACAAAGCACCGTTCAAACTCGAGCCGGCCTCGACCCACACCGTGTTGATTTGCCGCTCTGCCAGCAACCTGCAAACTTGGTGCAAATCGGTGCGTCCGCCCTGAGCGTCGACTTGAAACACTTTACAACCGGCATCGAGCAAACGCTGCCGTTTTACCGAGTCGCTACTCGAAGTCACAATCCAGACCTCCGCAGCATCCTGCAACATCCGCGCTGCCGGCGGCATGCGCAACCGGCTGTCCAATACCACTTTCACCGGCTGGACCACATCGAAATCGACTCTCGCACTCAACGACGGATCGTCGGCCAGCACCGTGTCGATTCCGGTCAAAACCGCGCTGCTGGCCGCTCGCCAACGTTGAACGTCCTGGCGCGACTGCGGCGAGGTGATCCACTGGCTTTCCCCGCTGGCCATCGCCGTACGCCCGTCCAGGCTCATGGCCAGCTTGCTGCGAATCCAGGGCAAGCCCTGGCTCATCCGTTTGAAAAAGCCGCGGTTCAAATTTTCCGCCTCGCTTTGCAACACGCCGCAGACGACTTCGATCCCGGCCGCGGCGAGCTGCTGCAAACCCCGGCCGGACACCAGCGGATTCGGGTCTTGCATTGCGGCGACCACCCGGCTGACGCCGGCCGCGATCAACGCCTCGGTACAAGGCCCGGTCTTACCCTGGTGGCTGCAGGGCTCCAGCGTGACGTAGGCAGTGGCGCCGCGGGCATCGCCGGCCCGGCTCAATGCGTCCACTTCGGCATGGGCGTATCCGGCGCGCTGGGTCCAGCCCTCAGCGATGATTTCGCCAAGTTTGACCAACACACAGCCGACGTGGGGATTGGGATCGGTCGTGTACAGGCCGTTTTGCGCCAGTTTCAAGGCCCGCGCCATAAAGGCGGCGTCTTGGCTAGACGTCATGTTTCTGCAAATTTTCGATGACGGCGGTGAAATCGGAGACGTCCTGGAAGCTGCGGTAAACGGATGCGAAACGCACGAAAGCGACGTGGTCCAGCGCCTTCAGTTCGTTCATGACCATCTCGCCCAGTTCGCGCGCCGGAATCTCCCGCTCGCCTCTGGCCGTCAACGTCTTTTTGATCCGGCTCAACGCGGCTTCGACCGCATCGACCTGTACCGGCCGCTTCTCCAGCGCCCGTTGTATGCCGGCCCGCAATTTTTGCTCGTCGAAACTTTGCCGGGCGCCGTTACGTTTGATAATGCGCGGCAGCGTCAACTCGACCACTTCGAACGTGGTAAACCGCTCCTTGCAGGCTACGCATTCCCGCCGGCGCTTGACTTGGTCGCCGTCGTCGGCCAGACGGGTATCGATCACCCGCGTGTCTTGTGCAGCGCAAAACGGACAACGCATGTTAAAAATCGGAGCTCGGTTTAAAGCGCCGCATTTTATTACAGAACCCGGTTATATTGAAATCGGCTAATAATTGGCGCCACCCTCGTTCAGCACGCCTTTGGCGACCGAACGGATATGCACGTCGCGTTGCGGATAGGGAATTTCGATATGGTGCGCCTGCAGCGCTTCGTAAATCTGGATATGCAATTTATGGGTCGCGACGGCACGGTCGCTCAACTCGCGCACGAATACGTTGACTTTGAATTCCAACGCGCTTTCGCCGAAGCCGACGAAACTGATCGCCGGCTCCGGATCGGCCAGCACCTGTTCGGTATTTTTCACTGCCTGACTCAAAATCTGCTCCACCAGCTCGATATCGGTGCCGTAGGATACGCTGACCGGCACCACCACCCGGGTCACGGTATCGGACAAGGTCCAGTTGATCAGTTGGTCGGTAATGAAGGTTTTGTTCGGCACCACCAATTCCTTGCGGTCCCAGTCCACAATATGCGTTGCCCGCATTTGGATCCGACTGACCCGGCCGGTAACGTCGCCGACCGTGACGGTATCGCCAACCCGAATCGGCCGTTCGAACAGCAAGATGATACCCGACACCATATTGGCGAAGATTTCCTGCAAACCGAAACCCAAACCCACGCTGAGCGCCGCCACCAGCCATTGCACCTGCGACCAACTACCGCCCAGCTCGTTGGCGACCGCCAAAAAAGCGACCGAGACCAAGCTATAACGCACCAACTGGATCAGGGCGTAGCGGCCGCCGGCGGTCATGGCGAATTTGCCGGCGGTCGCCAAATCGACCAGGGTCGGAAAGTTACCGACAAACAAAAACGCCAGACCGATGTAGACCAGACACAACAGCAGGTTGATCAAGGTCACCGGTTGCAGGGCTTCCTTGCCGTCCACGACTTGCGCGTGTTGCCACAACACGACTTGGTCGAACACCGAAAACGCCGGCAGGATATCGCTCCAGATCAGCCAGGCGCCGACGGCGATCATTACCCCGGTTACTGTGGCCAGAAAATTGTGGCCTTGCTGGTTGATTTTGGAGATGTCCAGCAATTCCTCATCCAGCGGAATTCCGCCCTCGGTGCCTGCCGCCGCCGCAGCCTGTTCGATCTGCTTGCGCTTTTGCCGGGCATTCTTCAGCGCCAAGCGGCGCTGGGTATTACGCAACCAGCGCAATACCAGAGCCTGAAACAGAGAGACGAAGAACACCAACCGCAAGCTGTCGATCAGCTTTTGTTCCAGCTCCAACGCGCTTTGGTAATAACCGGCCACGGCGAAACCGATGATCGCCAACGGCGTCAGCAGCGCAATCGCATACCAGACGTAACGCAAACGGCTGAACCAGCCGGCGGACTGTTGGTAGAAATAGCGGCCCAGGCCGGTTTGCGGCTGGGCCAAGCGGTGAAACACGTAGCTGAAGGTCAGCATCATCACGATCAACGCGGTACGGCCCAAGGCATAGCTATGTTCGGAAAACAAGTCGCTGCCGGTCATCGACATGATGAACACGCTGGGCAACAACAGAAAGCGGGCCCACTTCATTTGGCCGTACAGCAAGTTGGTGACATGCTCCGGCCAATGGAACAGGGTTTCGGCAATGCCGTCGGGTTTGAACAGGCGAAAGAAAAACTGCACGACGAACAGCGACAAGGCCGTCGCGACCATACCCTCGGCGAAAGCATGGCTAAAAAAATCGGCGCGGGCGTTCAATAGCAATACGCCGCCGATCCAGGCCATCAATAAAGCACCATACAGCGACAGCAACATCAAATAGCCCATCCCCGACAGAATTTCGCCGAAACTATGGCCTAGCGGATTTTTGTCGAGCAGATGCGTCAGCCTGCGTTTCAGGTTTAACCGAAAACGCCAATGCAACACCACGATGCCCAAGCCGACCAGGACCAATAGCGGAAAATTGGCGATGCTCTCGCCGAAATTCGCCGCCACCCGCAACCAGTTGTCGGGACTGAAAAACCAGACCAGCGACGAAAAAATGTCTTTCACATAGTATTTGTCGATCACCCGCGCACTGGGTACCCACAGCAGGCGTTGGTCGAGGTAGGCACTAAACTTGTCGGCCACGCCCAGCATTTGTTGCAGGCTGAAATCGACATCCCCCAATAGCCTGCCGTATTCGTTGTAGCTGGTGGCCAGGCGCATTACCAGATCCTTGCGGTCGTTCAGCAGCATGCGCAATTCGGTGCGAATCCGCAATTTTTCGGCGTCGTCGGTATCGGCCGGCAATCGGCCGATCTGATTCAATAACACTTGGTTGACGTCGGCCAGCTCTTTCTTGGCTTCGTCGAGCTTGAACATTTCCAGACTGGCCAACGCGATCTGCTCCTGGATGTCGTCGGCCAATTGGGCGAACTGTTTGCGCTGCGGCACATTGCGGCGTTGTTCACGCAATAAGTTGCCCAAGGCCGGGCTCAAACCGGCCAGGTTGATTTTTTGCTCGGCGCTTTGAAAGTCTTTTTCCAACTGCTTGCCGCGGGCGTCGATCTCGGTTTTTTGCAGCAGGTACTGCTCCATGTTCTTATTGATGTCCTGCAGGCTGTGGTTGTACTGCATGTTCGTTTTGGTCGCATCTCGGATGAACGGATGCTTGCCCTCGGCATCCTTCTCCGCCTGCGCCAATTCGGCCTGCTCCTTGTCGATTTCCTGCTGGCGCCGGTCCAGTAACAAATTATCCAGATCGGCGATCGCCAGACCTTGCAACTCGCGCTGCAGCGTGGCCAGATGCATCCGGTCTTTTTCGACCTGCAGCCGCAACGGGCTGCTGATATTTTCCAACTCCAAGGTTTTCAAGGTGCTGTTCAGCAGCCGAATCCGGGTATCCACTTGGATCTGCCGCGCTTCGCGCTCGTAGATATTATCGGCGGCACGTGCGGCCAAAGTTTGCTGCTCCTGTAAACTGGAGGCCTGCTTGTTTTTGATTTCGGCGACTTTTTCCCGAATCAGTTGCGGCCGGCCGTTCAACTCGCCGATTTGCGCTTCGATCCGGCTGATTTCGGCATCCAGATCGCTGAGCCGGGTTTTTTCGATGATCAAGCGCTGTTCCAACTCGTCGGTCGGGACCAGGGCCAGTTTTTCCGGTTTGCGGTTTTTCAGGCCGTTTTCCGCCTCGGTAATCTGGCCGGCAATTTGTTTGGCCACCACCGGATACAGATTCAGCGCCTGTTTGAAGGATTCGGCTTGCGCATCCTGGGCTTCGGCCTCGCTCAGGTTGTCCTCGCTCTCGCGGTAGGCGGCCAGGATGCGGTTCTTGACGTCTTCGGCCAGATTCTGTTTATCCTTGACCGATTGCACGCGCTGTTGGATATCCGCCCGCGACACTGCCTTGATCGCAGTGGCGGGCTGGGCGGCGTTGCCGGCATCGGCCGCCAGCAACGCCGCTAAAAAAAACAGGCCGTGCAGAAAAAATTTTACGTTCATGGATTAGTGTATTCAGCTTAAATCGAAATTAGCCGTCTGGAGTCTTTATGCCGCACGATCGCGAGGGCGTGATCAAATACCGTCTCGACCACCAATACCGGGCGTTGCCAAGCGATGCGGATTTAGCCGAAATCAGCGCCTGGCGCAGCATCGTGTACCGGCTGGGGCTGATCGGCCGCACCGCCGGCAAATACGATGGGCTCGGCTTCGGCAACATCAGCAGCCGGCGCGCGCCCGGCCAGGACGGTTTTTTGGTTTCCGCTACCCAGACCGGCCACCTGCCGCAGCTCGGCCCGGAGCATTATGCCTGGGTCACCGCCGCAGCGCCGCAACAGAATTACCTGCAAGCCCAAGGCCCGGCGCAACCGTCTTCGGAAGCCTTGACTCACGCCGTGATCTACCAAGGATTGCCCGGCGTGCAGGCCGTGATTCACGGGCATTGTCCGGAAATTTGGCACAATACCGCAAAATTGCGCTTGGCGCATACCGCAGCCCACATCCCTTACGGCACCCCGGAAATGGCACGCGCCGTGACAAGTATTTTGCAAACGCTGGAAAAAACGGAGAGCGGCATATTTACCATGCTGGGACACGAGGACGGCGTCGTGGCGTTCGGCACTTCGCTAAGGCAAGCGGCCGAGCTATTGATCGGACAGTTGGCGCTGGCCTTGGCGCTTGAGCAAAACCGGTCCGACCGTTAGAATGGCGACTTTATTAGCATTCATTAATTTAGCCATGCCGGAAATCATCATCTATACCACGAAAATTTGCCCTTATTGCACGATGGCGAAACGCTTGCTGGAGCGTAAGGGTGCCCGTTATACCGAAATCAACGTCGACGCCGAGCCGGGTTTGCGGGAACAGATGATGGAAAAAACCAAACGGCGCACGGTTCCGCAAATCTATATCGGCGAACGCCACATCGGCGGCTTCGACGATTTGCACGCACTGGACATGAACCAAGAACTGGATCCGCTGCTCCAGGATTGAATGGAACCGGCCTGCGTGGGCGGCGCCCGCCGCCTCCGAAGCCGGCCTTTTAGCGCATCGTGACTAATTGCAAGCCGATGCGGGTACTGATTTCGTTACTGTCGTACCAGACGATTTTACCCAGAGCGCTCAAACCCAACTCCGGGCACTGCACTTTGACCGGTGCGTTGATTTTGATGGCTGGCGAGCTGCCCGCCAGTTTCAAACACATGCCTTCCACCGAACGGTCCAAACCCTCCACCGCAAAGCGTTCCTTCTCGACGAACAACTCCGCCTGGAAACGCTCGGCCTTGCGGTAACCGCGCCGCTTGCGCCAGAGTTTTTGCGCGTTGTGCACCACATCGCGGAACTCCAAGCCCATCATGATCCGGTTACGGTCGCGTTTGACCCAGACGATGTCCACTTCCCCGGCTAACTGCAATTCGGCGACGAAAATTTCCGCGCGCCGGCTCTGCTCCAGCAATACCTCGAAATCCCGAATCGTGGTCAGTAAATCGCCCGGCATGACTTCCAGCATCGCACCGTTCAACGACACGTCGTAGCAATTGATCTCTAAGGTTTCGCCGCCGACGTAAAGCTTACCCTCGGCATTGAAGTTTTTTCGGTACTCTTTTCTATCCTGGAACATGCTCGGAATCTCTGGGGAATTTCGGACAAAGATAGCTTATTTTTGGCTTTACGTTCGCTGCCCCGGCCTGCGGCGCATCAGGCCGCAGCCAAGCCGGCGGCCAAATCGGCCTTGATATCGTCGATATTTTCCAAGCCGACCGAGATCCGCACCAGGCTGTCCTTGATCCCGGCCTCGGCGCGGGCTTCCGGCGTCAGCCGGCCGTGGGTGGTCGTGGCCGGATGGGTGATGGTGGTTTTGACGTCGCCCAGATTGGCCGTAACCGACAACACCCGCGTCGCATCGATCAAGCGCCAGGCTTCTTCCTTACCGCCCTTCAATTCGAAGCTGACCACCGCGCCGAAATGGCTTTGCTGGCGTTTGGCCAGTTCGTGCTGGGCATGCGAGGCCAAGCCAGGATAATGCACTTTGCCGACGGCGTCTTGACGCTCCAGCCACTTGGCCAATTCGAACGCGTTGTCGCAATGGGCTTTCATTCGAATCGCCAGCGTTTCCAAACCGCCGGCAAACACCCAGGCGTTGAACGGACTCAACGTGGCACCGCCGGTACGCAAATAGGGATAGACCTGCTTTTCGATGATCTCTTCGTTAGCGACCACGGCGCCGCCGACGCAACGGCCCTGGCCGTCGATGTATTTAGTCGCCGAATGCACGACGATGTCGGCCCCCAAAGCCAGCGGTTGTTGCAAGATCGGCGTGCAAAACACGTTATCGACCACCAGCAGGCAGCCATGGCGGTGAGCAATATCGGCCAAGGCCCGGATATCGGCAATTTCGATCAGCGGATTCGACGGCGTTTCCAGAAACAGGAAGCGGGTGTTGGGCTTGATCGCAGCTTCCCAGGCGGCCGGATCGGTCAACTTGACGAAATCGGTTTCGACGCCGAATTTGCCGAAATAATTTTGAAATGCCAGTACCGTATTGCCGAACACGCTGCGCGAGCAAACCACATGGTCGCCCGCCTTCAATAGCGCCATACCCACCGCCATGATGGCCGCCATACCGGATGCGAACGCCAGACAACGTTCGCCTTTTTCCATCAGCGCCAGACGTTCCTGGAAGGTAGCGACCGTCGGGTTGGTAAAGCGCGAATAGATATTGCCGGGCTGCTGGCCGGTAAACTTCAGCGAGGCTTCCTCGGCCGAGCCGAACACATAGCTGGAGGTGGCGAAAATCGGCATACTGTGCTCGCCCTCGTGGCTCCGCTTCTGGCCGGCGCGTATGGCCTGGGTTTCTGCGGCGTAATCTTGCCAATCCGGTTGGTTCATATTATCTCGCCACCTGCATTTCGATAATAAAACTGCTGCTTTTACGGGTTTCCTGGGCGTGGTCGTTGCGCAAGGCCTCGATCTTCGCCAAATAGGCATCGTCGATATCGCCGGTCACGTAGTCGCGGCTGAAGCAGGACGTGTCGAAGTGCGCGATCTTCGGATTGCCGCGGCCGACCGCTTCGATCAAATCGTCCAGATCCTGGTAAATCAATTTATCGGCCCCCAGCGCCTTGCACACCTCGTCTTCGCTACGGCCGTGGGCGATCAACTCGCGCGCGGCGGGCATATCGATACCGTAGACGTTGGGGTAACGCACTGGCGGCGCAGCGGAGGCGAAATAAACTTTTTTGGCGCCGGCGTCGCGGGCCATCTGGATGATCTGTTCGGACGTGGTACCGCGGACGATGGAATCGTCCACCAGCAAAACGTTTTTACCGTCGAATTCCAGCGAAATCGCGTTCAACTTTTGTTTGACCGACTTTTTGCGCAGCTTCTGCCCCGGCATGATGAAGGTACGGCCGATGTAACGGTTTTTCATGAAGCCTTCACGAAACTTGACCCCCAGATCGTGAGCGATTTGCGATGCGGCAGTGCGGCTGGTATCCGGAATCGGAATCACCACGTCGATGTCGTGGTCCGGCCATTCGCGCTGGATTTTTTCGGCCAGTTTTTTACCCATCCGCATCCGCGCTTTGTAAACCGAGATGTTGTCGATGATCGAATCCGGCCGGGCGAAATAGACGTATTCGAAGATGCACGGGCAATGGTCGATGGTCTCGGCGCACTGGCGGGTGTGCAATTTGCCGGAAGCCTCGATGAACACGGCTTCGCCCGGCGCCAGATCCCGAATCAGGCGAAAATCCAGCACGTCCAGCGCGACGCTCTCCGACGCGATCATGTAATCGACGCCGTCCTCGGTTTGACGCTCGCCAAACACGATCGGCCTGATGCCATGCGGGTCGCGAAACCCCAATACGCCGAAACCGGCAATCATCACCACCACCGCGTAAGCGCCGCGGCAGCGATTGTGCACCGCGCTGACAGCCTGAAACACGTCGTCCACGGTCAAGCGCAGTTTGCCGAATTGCTGCAATTCGTGGGCGAATACGTTCAACAACACTTCCGAGTCGGAATCGGTATTGATATGGCGTTGATCGTCTACGAACACCTGCCGCTTCAATTCCTCGGTATTGGTCAGATTGCCGTTGTGGGCCAGCGTCAAGCCGAACGGCGAATTGACGTAAAACGGCTGGGCCTCGGCGGAACTGGTGCAACCGGCGGTCGGATAACGCACGTGAGCAATGCCCATGTTGCCTTTCAGCTTCATCATTTGCTCGGGCGAAAACACGTCGCGGGCCAAACCGTTGTCCTTACGCAAATGCAGGCGGCCGCCGTCGCAAGTGACGATGCCGGCAGCATCCTGGCCCCGGTGCTGCAACACGGTTAAGGCATCGTACAGGTCTTGGTTAACACTTTGATTGGAAACAATAGCGGCAATACCACACATAGCTGATCCGGATTATCGATAATGAATGTAATCCGCCAAACCGGCCGGCATCTGGCTTTTCAACCAGACCGCCAAGGCTTGAAACGGAGGAATGAGTACGGACTGTTTCCACCACGGGTCTTCCGGCAGCGGCGTGACCCCGGCCAGAATCACCAGCATGGAAACCAGCACGGCCCCGCGGGCGATGCCAAACAACATGCCGAGCAGGCGGTCGCTGCCGCTCAGGCCGGTTCTCTCGATCAATTGGCTCAACAGGAAACTGATCAGGCTGCCCAAGATCAACGTCGCGAAAAACAGTAAGCCGAAGCTGGCGGCGATGCGGGCCGACGGGTAGCTGATCGTGGATTGCAGCAACACCGACAGCTCGCGGCTGTAGTGGGTCGCCACCCAAACTGCCGCAATCCATAGCACCAGCGCAAAGGCTTCCTTGATAAAACCGCGCACCAAGCCCATCACCGCCGACATGGATATGACGGCAATAATGGTGTAATCAACCCACAGCAGTTTGTCCCAAGGCACCAAATCCGGCATCGCTCAGTAAACTATAGAAATAACCAAACCGGGCAAAACCAATTATTCGTCGGCGGAAACGAAGCTGTTGACGTTGATCTGCGCCAGTTTGGCCTTGACCGCCTGGGCTTTGGCTTTGTCGACGATGGGTCCGATGCGGACTTTGAAGACGGTGCCTTTATCGCCGGCCACTTCCTTAACCGTTGCCGCGAAACCCTGTTGCTTCAAACTCTCCTGCAAACTGGCGGCATTGGCTTTCTGGCTGAAAGTTCCCACCTGTAAATACCAGCGGTTGGTTTCCTCGGCTGCGGCGGCAGGCTTGGCAGCCGGCGCGGCCAGCGGGGCTTGAGCCGAAGGCTCGGGTTTGGCTTCGGCCGGTTTCGCCAACGGTTTCAACGGTTTCGGGACCGGCGCGACGCTGGTCAGCGGCTGTACCGGAGCGGCCGGTTTTGCCGGCTTCGGCGCGATCGGCAAATCCTCCGCTTCGGCCGGCTCTTCGTCGGCAGGCGCCAGGGCCCGCGGCGACGGCTTTGCCGGCGATGCAGCGGAAGGCGTTAGCGGCGCCGCTTCCCGCGCACTCAATTTGATTTGCGGCTTCACAGCCTCGAATTCGGTTTCGGCTTCGCCTTCTTCGACGAATTTCGGGGCCTGCTTGGCAGCTTCGGCCGGAGCCTCGGCCACGTCTTCCACTTTTTCCGGAAGCGGCATGATTTCGACATCCTGCGCTTTGGCAGGCAACTCGGGAATTTTCAGTTCGCTGATATTTTTACCGGTTTCGTCGATAGGATCGTCGAACAACATCGGTACGAAAATCGCGGCCAGCGCGGTAATGACCGCCGCACCTATCAATCGCTGTTTCAATTCTTGATCCATTCCGATCACCTCTAAGAAAATTTTGCCAAATATTCGGATACCAGAAAAAACGAGCCGAACACCAGAACCAGCTCGTCCGGCCCCGCCGCTGCCCGGGCCGCTTGGAATGCGGCCGAAAAATCGGCGAAACCGCTGTCGACGTTCGCCATATCCAACTGCCGAAAATGGGATTCGATCAATGCCGGCTCGGCGGCGCGCGGATTATCCAGCGGCGCCAGATACCACCGCGCCACCCGCTCCCGCATCATCTGCACCACGGTAGCGATATCTTTGTCGCGCATCATCGCGAATACGGCATGGATCGTGGCGGCGGGAAAATAATCGCGCAGATAATCGACCAGCGTGCCGACCGCTTGCGGATTGTGGCCGACATCCAGCAATACGCGCGGTTTGCCGGCGATCAACTGAAACCGACCCTGCAGGCTGGCCTGGCGCAAACCGGCGCGGATCGCCGCGTCGTCGACCGGTAACCGCTCCTGCAACGCCGAAACGGCCATCAGTACCGCCGCGGCATTCCGGTATTGGTGCTCGCCTTTGAACGCCGGAGCCGGCAAATCGCGGAAAGCTCGCTCGCCGCCTTGCCATTCCCAGGTTTCGCCCTGTTTGCGGTAAGCGAAGTCATGTTCCAATTGGTAAACCTTGGCGCCAATCCGCTCGGCTACCTGCCGTAACGAGGCCGGTGCCGCTGCATCGCCGATCACGGCAGGCACCGACTGCCGAAAAATGCCGGCTTTTTCCCGGCCTATCGCTTCCACGGTGTTACCCAACCAATCGACATGATCCAGCGCGATAGTAGTTACCAACGCGACGTCGGGATCGACAATGTTTACCGCATCCAACCTGCCGCCCAAACCCACTTCCAATAGCTGTACGTCCAGGCCGGCTTCGGCGAACAGGCACAGCGCCGCCAACGTGCCGAACTCGAAATAGCTCAGGCTGGTCTCGCCGCGAGCCGCGTCGATTCGGGAAAATACCCGGCAAATGTCGGCGTCGGCAACCGCCTGGCCGTCGATGCGGATTCTTTCGTTGTAGCGCAAGATGTGCGGCGAAGTGTAGGCGCCGACTTTGTAGCCTTGCGCCCGGTATATTGCCTCCAGCATCGCCACGCAGGAACCCTTGCCATTGGTACCGCCCACCGTGACGGTCAAAGGCTTGGCCTGGGTCGGGTTCAACTGCCGATAAACACCGGCGACCCGCGCCAAACCCAAATCTATCGAGCGCGGATGTAATTGTTCCTGCCAGGCCAGCCAAGCTTGCAGCGAATCGAAACGCGCCATTTCGACCGGCTTTAATCCTGAATCGGCAAGGTTTCGCTGACTGGACTTTGGGCCAAATCGCCGCTTTCGCCGGCCGCGGCTGCCGAAACGCTAACACCGCCGCGCAAAATCGCCAGGATGCCGGCTATTTTATCGCGCATCTCGCGGCGATCAATGATCATGTCGATGGCGCCGTGCTCCTGCAGAAACTCGCTGCGCTGAAAACCTTCCGGCAATTTCTCGCGTACGGTCTGTTCGATCACGCGCGGCCCGGCGAAGCCGATCAATGCATCGGGCTCGGCGACGTTGATGTCGCCCAACATCGCCAGACTGGCCGATACCCCGCCCATGGTCGGGTCGGTCATGAAAGAAATATACGGGATGCCGGCGTCCGCCAGTTTGGTCAAAGCCGCGCTGGTTTTGGTCATTTGGAACAGCGAAAACAAGGATTCCTGCATCCGGGCGCCGCCGCTGGCGGTGAAGACGATGAACGGCGCTCCGCTGCGCAAGCTTTCGTTGACGCCGCGCACGAACCGCTCGCCGACCACCGAGCCCATCGAGCCGCCCATGAAACCGAAATCGAACGCAGCCGCGACGATCGGATAGCCTTTCAAGGTGCCCTTCATCACCACCAGCGCGTCGTTTTCGTTACTTTGCTTTTGCGCCTGGCTAATCCGGTCTTTATAGCGTTTGCTGTCCTTGAATTTAAGCGGATCGGCCGGTTTCAGCCCTGCGCCGATTTCCTGGCAATTGCCTTCGTCCAGAAAAATGTTCAGCCGTCGCCGGGCGGAAATGCGCAAATGGTGTTCGCACTTCGGGCATACGCTGAAGTTTTTTTCCAGCTCGGCATTAAACAGTATCGCGTCGCAACGCGGGCACTTGTTCCACAAACCTTCCGGTACGGTGGTGCGTTTTTGCGACGATTCGGTTCTTATCGCAGAGGGGACCAGTTTTTCAAACCAACTCATTCGGGGTGTTCTCCGCTATATGCTCAGTGGTCCATTGCGTGACGCATGGATTTCAACAGTTCGATGATTTCGCGTTTGGCCTGCTCGGGATCGTCGAGATTGGCCTCGACTTTGCTGATCAAAGCACTACCGACCACGACGCCATCGGCGATGGCGGCAATCGTTCGCGCCGTCTCGGCATCCTTGACGCCGAAACCGACGCCGACCGGCAAGTCGGTGTTGGCTTTAATCATGGTTAACTTGTCTTCGACATCGGCGACATCCAAATGGCCGGCACCGGTGACGCCTTTCAGCGAAACGTAATACAGGTAACCGCTACCGACTTCGTGCATCTTGCGAATCCGATCCGGCGTCGTGTTCGGCGCCAACAGAAAAATTTGGTCGATACCGCGCTCGCGCAGCAATTTGACGCAGTCTTCCGACTCTTCCGGCGGCAAATCCACCGTCAATACGCCGTCGACGTCGGCCCGCTGTACCGCGTTGGCGAAACCTTCGTAACCCATGATTTCGATCGGATTCAAATAACCCATCAACACCAGCGGCGTGGTCTGGTCGGTCTTGCGAAACTCCATCGCCATCGCCAGCACTTTGCGCAAGCCGACATGGTGGGCCAAGGCGCGTTCGCTGGCGCGCTGGATCACCGGGCCGTCGGCCATCGGGTCGGAAAACGGCACGCCCAGCTCGATCACGTCGGCGCCGGCCTTGACCATTTCGTGCAACATCGGCACGGTGAATTCCGGATACGGGTCGCCGGCAGTGATGAACGGAATCAAGGCTTTGCGGCCGGAGGCTTTCAATTCGGCGAATTTGGCGGCTAAACGGCTCATAGGCTGATTCCCTCGCGTTGCATGATGGTGTGCATGTCCTTGTCGCCGCGGCCGGACAGGTTAACGACAATGACCTGATCCTTGCGCATCGTCGGCGCCAGCTTCATGGTATAGGCCATGGCATGGCTGGATTCCAGCGCCGGAATGATGCCTTCCATCCTGGTCAGCGCGTGGAAACCCTGCAAGGCCTCGTCGTCGGTGATGTTGGGATACTCGGCCCGGCCGATGTCTTTCAGCCAAGCGTGTTCCGGACCGACGCCTGGATAATCCAGACCGGCCGAAATCGAATGGGTCTCGATGATTTCGCCGTCGTCGTCGGCCATTAAATAGGTCCGGTTGCCGTGCAATACACCGGGACGGCCGGCCGACAACGGCGCGGAATGGCGGCCGGTGGCGATACCGTCGCCGGCCGCTTCGACACCGTACATCTTGACGCCGGCGTCGTCGATGAAGGGATAGAACAAACCGATGGCGTTGGAACCGCCGCCGACGCAGGCGACCAAAGCGTCGGGCAATTTGCCGGCTTGTTCCAGGCATTGTTTGCGCGCTTCGCGGCCGATCACCGCCTGAAAATCGCGCACCATTGCCGGATAAGGATGCGGCCCGGCCACGGTGCCGATGATGTAAAACGTGTTGTCGATATTGGTGACCCAGTCGCGCAGGGCTTCGTTCAATGCATCTTTGAGGGTTTTCGAACCCGACTCGACCGGCACCACGGTGGCGCCGAGCAACTTCATCCGGTAGACGTTCAGGGCCTGGCGGGCCACGTCGACCGCGCCCATGTAGACCACGCATTCCAAACCCAGCCGCGCGGCGACGGTCGCGGTGGCGACGCCGTGTTGGCCGGCGCCAGTCTCGGCGATGATGCGGGTCTTGCCCATGCGTTTGGCCAGCAAGGCTTGGCCGACGGTGTTGTTCACCTTATGGGCGCCGGTGTGGTTCAGGTCTTCCCGCTTCAAATAAATCTGCGCGCCGCCCAGATGTTCGCTCCAACGTTGCGCATGGTACAACGGCGACGGCCGGCCGACATAGTCGCGCAGGTCGGCATCCAATTCGGCGATGAAATCCGGATCGTCGATGTAGCGCTGGTAAGCGGCGTTGAGTTCGGTAATCGCCGGCATCAGCGTCTCGGCCACAAAGATACCGCCGTAGGGACCGAAATGGCCCCTGGCGTCCGGCATATCGTACTTGTCCCCCAAAGGGTATGTGTCAGTCATAATTCTCAAGTCGCTCGATTAGTTATTCTTATGAAATCGGCCATTTTCGCCGCATCCTTGATGCCTTTCCGGGCCTCTACGCCGCTGCTGACATCCAATGCATACGGTTTAACCGCAGCCACCGCCTCGGCGGCGTTGTCGGCTGTCAAGCCGCCGGCCAATATAAGCGGCAACGATCGGCTCTGCGGAATCAAATCCCAGTCGAAACCGCTGCCGCTACCGCCCGGCAGGCCCGGGTGGTAAGCGTCCAGCAACAGTCCCGCCGCATCGGCATATCGGCTTTCCAACTGCGCCACGTCAATTCCCGGCCGCATCCGCACCGCCTTGATATAGGATTTGCGGTAGATCCGGCACGCTTCCGCCGGCTCGTCGCCGTGGAATTGCAGGCAATCCACCCTAACCCGGCCCAGCACTTCCCGGACCCTATCCGGTTCGGCATCGACGAACAAGGCTACCACGCTGACGAAGGCCGGCAAGGCCTCGCTGATCGCCGCCGCCTGCGCAATTTCGACGTAACGCGGACTGGGCGGGTAAAACACCAAACCTATCGCATCGGCGCCCAGCCGGCCGGCTTGCACGGCATCGTCGACATTGGTAAAGCCGCAGATTTTAACGCGGGTACGCATGGCCAAGCTCATAAAAAATGGCGGCGTAGGATACCACAGCTCAGCGGGAAATCATGTCCGCGACCAAATAAAAAGGCCGGACGAACCAGCCTTTGCCGCGCCGGTTTCGGCCGCTCAATGGTCATGTTTGTGGTTATGCTCGTGCTGGTGGCTGGCGGCCGCCGGCGCCGGCTCGGCTTGCGGATGTGCCGCGCCGTCCTCGTCCTGATGAATCGCACTGCCCAAGCCCAGCTCCTGTTTCACGACGGGTTCGTCGTGATCGACCGGTTGGTCGAAATCGGGCTCGCCGTGTTCGTGGCGCAATGCTGCAGCCCGGTTCGCATCGGCAGCCGCCTCGACCGACACGCCGTATTTGTAAACCATCAAACCGCCCAAATCGGCCGTGAACGCCAATAAACCGGCCAACAGACCGGCTAGCGCCAAGTAGAAAGCATTGGCCGGACCGGCCGGATGGGCTTTGGCAATCCCGCGCCATACCGCCAGAAACGCAGCCAGGCCGAATACGGATATCCCCAAATGTTCGTGGTTTTCCATGATCTCGTGGACGTCGCCGCCGTGGGCGACCGTATCGGCCGCGATAAACCCGAAGGTCGCGGTAATTCCGGCAAAGGCGACGCCGAGATACAAAAACCAACCGGCGACCCGGCGCCACTCCGCCCGTCCGGCCAAACTACCGGCCAGATCCAGCGCAAAAAACAGACTCAACAATGCGATCGGAAAATGCACGAACAACGGATGCAAATTCTGCAATGCCGCAATGCCCGGCAATAAACCGTGAAAGGTTTCGGCGGGCGATTGCCGCACTGCGCTTTCCAAAAACGCCAGCAGACTGTCGACGCCGCCGGCTACTCCGCCGCTGTCGGCGCCGCCATGAATCGAAAATCGGATTTGACTGTCTAGTCCCAACATGAATCCCCCTGGTTTCGGCACTCCGGCCTTGGCTTAATTGATCGTGACGGTGGTCGAGGTCGTCAACGCCCGCGTCTTGCTCTCGACGAATTCGCTGCCGCGCTGCTGGATAAACAAGGCCTGCAGCTTCTCGTTATCGGCCAGCTTCATACCCTCGTCCTGGCCCAGACAGAGCAACGCGGTCGACCAGGCGTCGGCGACCGTCGGATTTTCGTCAAACACGGTGACCGCCACCAAATCGTGCTCGACCGGCCTGCCGGTGCGCGCATCGAGGATGTGACTGTAACGCTGGCCTTTCAGATCGAAATAATGCCGGTAAGTGCCGCTGGTCATCACCGCCATCGGCGCATCCTTCGGTAAGGTCACCGCCTTGTGCATGGTTCTTTCGCCGGGCAACGGCTTCTCGACGGCGATGACCCAGGCTTTGCCGTCGGGTTTATGGCCCAGAGATTTCAATTCGCCGCCGATTTCGACCAGATAATTGTCCAGCCCCAATCTTTCCAGGGCTTCGCCAACTTTGCCCACACTGTAGCCCTGGGCGATGGACGACAAGTCGACGCGAAGATTGGGCAATTTCTTCAACAAATGGGCGTCGTCGACGATTTCCAATTTAGACATGCCGACATTGGCCAAAGCGGCATCGATAGCGGCCTGCTCCGGCACGTGCAATTCGTCGTTTTGAAAGCCCCACAATTCGAACAAAGGCTTGATCGTCAGATCGTAGCAACCGCCGCTGAGTTGGCTGACGGTTTGCGCGACTCTGACCAGGGCGACGATTTGCGCATCCACGGTCTGGCCGACCGTCACAGAAGAAACATTGAATTGCTCGATTTCGGAATCGGGCCGGTAATTCGACAATAATTTGTCCAGTTCGGCCAGCGTCTTGTCGACTTCGGCTTGCACTTGTTTAACATCGACAGCCGGCTCCGACCAATAGCTGACGTGGTAAGTGGTGCCTTGGGCAAAGCCCTCGAATTTCTGCACCGGCACCTGCGGCTCGCCGCCGCAGCCCGCCAGCAAGAACGCTCCCAGTATCGGTCCGATCCATGCCGTCCGTATCATTTATCCCCCACTACAATGTGTTCAACGCAATAAGCTGGAAATTGTTTTAAACCGTTCGTGCTTGGCGTCGCGCAACCATTCGAACAATACCGACTCGTGGCAGCTCAGCGTTATGCCCTGTTGCTGCATGCGTTGCAAGGCCAAGGCTTTGTGTTCGGCACGCCGCGAGCAGACGGCATCGGCGACTACATGTACCCGGTACCCCAGATTCTGCAACTCGAGCGCCGTTTGCAACACGCACACGTGGCTTTCTTGGCCGGCCAGCACTATCTGCTTTCGACCCAGCGCCGCCAACGCCGCGCAAAAACCCGCCGCCGCACAGCAGGAAAATCCGGTTTTGGCGAAAACTTGCGCTGCGGCAGGCAACAGTTCCAGCAGGTTAGCTTGGGTCGGCCCCAAGCCCTGCGGATACTGTTCGGTCAGCAATACCGGGACTTCCAGCAAAGATGCCGCCGTCAGCAGGCGCTCGCTGTGCAGCGCCATTTCCCCGGCTTCTTCCGCCGCCATCGCCGCACTAAGCCGGGTTTGGATATCCACCAGCAGCAGGACGCTGTGATTCGCGTCGAGTAAATTGGGATGGGAAGACATGGCTCAGCCGTGTTTCATGATGCGCGCTTTGTCGCGCTGCCAATCCTTGTCCTTGGCCGCCGCGCGCTTGTCGTGCAGTTTCTTGCCCTTGGCCAAGCCGATTTTCAGTTTGGCCCGGCCTTTGATCCAATACATCGCCAGCGGGATCAGGGTGTAGCCTTTACGCTCCACCGAACCGATCAACTTGTTCAATTCGCGCCGGTGCAGCAACAGCTTCTTGCGCCGCACCGCGTCGGGGTTGACGTGGGTCGAGGCCGACAGCAGCGGCGAGACGTGCGCCCCGCACAGCCAGGCTTCGCCGCGTCTGATTTCGACGTAGCTTTCCTTCAACTGTACCCGGCCGTCGCGCAGACTCTTGACTTCCCAACCTTCCAACACCAAGCCGGCCTCGAATTGTTCGTCTATCGTGTATTCGTGGGTGGCTTGCCGATTTAGGGCAATGGTGTTGTCGTTGGCTTTGGAGTCCTTTTTGGATTTTTTGGCGGCCATGTAGCTCGGATTTTTAGACTGACTGAAAACGGGAATTTTGTTATTTTACTCACACACCCGTTAAATAACGACTTAAAAAACACAGGGCGCAACACATGAGCGATAAAACCCGATCCATTCACGGCGAGTGGTCCTCCCGCTTTGCATTTATTTTGGCCGCCACCGGATCGGCGGTGGGATTGGGTAACATTTGGAAATTTCCGTACATCACCGGCCAAAACGGCGGCGGCGCCTTCGTCATGGTGTATTTGGCCTGCGTCGCGGCAATCGGCGTGCCGATCATGATCGCCGAGATCATGTTAGGCCGGCGCGGCCGGCAAAGCCCGATCAACACGATGCAGCGCCTCAGCGCCGAAGCCGGCGCCGATCCGCGCTGGCATTACCTGGGCTGGTTGGGCATGATCGCCGGCTTTCTGATCCTGGCCTACTACAGCGTGATTGCCGGCTGGGCCATGGCTTATATCTTCAAAGCCTTCTTCGGCGGTTTCTTCGGCACCGATGCCGGCGAGGTCAAAGCCATGTTCGACGGCCTGATGGCCAGCCCGCTTCAGCAATTGTTTTGGCACACGCTGTTCATGTTCATCACGATGCAGGTGGTAATGCGCGGCGTGCAGGGCGGCCTGGAAAAAGCCGTCCGCTTTTTGATGCCGGCGCTGTTTGTCATCTTGATGATTCTGGTGGCCTACGCGATGTCTTCCGGGGCCTACGAACGAGGCATCGACTTCCTGTTCAGCCCCGATTTCAGCAAGATCGACGCCGACGCGGTGTTGACCGCGATGGGCCACGCCTTCTTCACGTTGAGCTTGGGCATGGGCGCGATCATGGTCTACGGCTCCTACCTGCCCGGCCACGTCTCGATCGCTAAAACCACGTTCTTTATCGCTGGCGCCGACACTATAGTCGCACTACTGGCCGGCATCGCCATCTTTCCGTTGGTCTTCGCCAACAACTTGGAAGCGGCGGCCGGACCGGGGCTGATTTTCCAGACGCTGCCGCTGGCCTTCGGCCACATGGGCGGCGGTTGGCTATTCGGCGTGCTGTTTTTCGTGCTGCTGTTTTTCGCTGCGCTGACCTCGTCGATTTCGCTGATCGAGCCGACCGTAGCCTGGCTGGTCGAGAACAAAAACATCGAACGCCGCCGCGCCTGCATCTGGTCCGGTAGCGCCTGTTGGGCTTTGGGCGTGGCCGTGGTGTTTTCGTTCAACATCTGGTCCGGCCACAAATGGTTCGACAAAAACCTGTTCGAATTGCTGGATTATTTGACCGCCAATCTGATGCTGCCGATCGGCGGTTTGTGTATCGCCTTATTCGCCGGCTGGACCATGCGCCAAGCCGATACCGAGCAGGAATTGGAAATGCCGGCGCAAGGTTTTCAGGTCTGGCAATTTTTGATCAAATACGTCGCGCCGGCCTCGGTCTTTCTAGTATTCCTGCACGTACTCGGGGTGCTGTAAATGATTACGGTGATACAAAAAAGCGCGCTGGTAAAATTCTCCGCGCAGCAGATGTTCGATCTGGTCGACGACATCGAATCCTATCCGAAATTCTTGCCCTGGTGCTCCGGCAGCCGGGTATTGCGCCGGGAAGGCGACATCGTCGAAGGCCAAATCGACATCGCCAAAGCCGGCTTTCACAAGTCGTTCACGACCCGCAACAAAATCGACCGCGGCGGCCGCATTCAAATCAGTCTGCTGGACGGTCCGTTCAAGTCGTTGGAAGGTTTCTGGAGCTTCATGCCGTTGCGCGAGGACGCCAGCAAAATCTCGCTGGACCTGGAATTCGAAATTTCCAACGCTTTCGCCAGCTTGGCGTTCGGCCCGGTGTTCAACCAAATCTGCAACACGATGGTCGGCTCCTTCACTCAACGCGCCAAAGCCCTGTATGGCGGTTGATCGCATTAACGTCGAAGTCGCCTACGCGCTGCCGGAGCGGCAATTGCTGATTCCGCTGGCTTTACCGCTCGGCAGCACGGCGGACCAGGCCATTTCAGCCTCCGGCATCGCCGGCCAACTCCCCGACATCGACCTGACGCAGCAAACCATCGGCATCTTCGGCGCGGTTTGTACCAAAGATAAAGTTCTGGCCGACGGCGACCGGGTGGAAATCTACCGGCCGTTGCGAAAAAACCCGATGGAAGCTAGGCGGGAACGGGTGCAAAAGTGAAGACTCCAGCTCCTGCAGCCCACTGAAGAATGCGTTTAACGCAAAGATCAAATCCTTAAAAAATCTTATGCCGGGAGCATAGCTTGAGATTCGGGCAAAATAATCAGCCGTGTACTAGAAATAATTAAGCCGACTCAACCGATTAAGCGGCTTGAAATCCAAAACCACAGTTTTTAGTCAGTTGAAAACTTCTTCCTACCCCTGACTACGCCAGCCACTCCCGTTTGCCGCTACGAGCGCTTAAGTTTTTATCGAGAATTGCCTGAAGGGATACATTAGTCCTGCTTATCCCTTGGCAGTCAGCATGAATATGAAATCGAATCTGTAGCACTGGCAGCCAAGAGCAATCAATATCTTTTTCTTACGCTGTCATTACCCCAACTAACAACTTTTCCATCTTTTAAAACAACTGGGGTCGTAATGGATTTAAGAACTGGGGTAAACGGAGGATTGCGTCTTGTGACGTAATAAAGTATTTCATAGTTACCGCCATCATCGCCAACAAACCCCTCTACTATCCAGGGATTATTCACTACTCCGTCCTTGGTATTTGCCATCTCCGTACCCATCAACGCAATTACTTCATTCTTATTCATTCCGATTGATAGGCGAACTAATCTGCCTTGATTTAAGGATGCTAACTCACTCAGTGTCAACTCAGCTTCATGAACTGGTTTACTCGAACAAGCAACGACGAAAAAAAAGAACAGCGTCATTAAAACTTTATTCATGCGTAATCCTTTCCGTTCACGATGAATACAAAAAATTAGAAACCCTCACCAAATCCTCCTCCGTGTCCACCCCCGCCTCCGGCGTCTTGTCGACGATTTTCACCAGCACTTTTTCGCCGTGCCACAGAATCCGGAGCTGCTCCAGCGATTCGACGCTCTCCAGCGGCGAGGCCGGCCAATCGCAATAACTCTTTAAAAATCCGACGGTGTAGGCGTACATGCCGATGTGGCGCAAATGCGGTAAGTCCCCGGCGGCGATATCGTGCTTGTCGGGAAACGTCGCCCTATTCCACGGAATCGGCGCCCGGCTGAAATACAGCGCGTAGCCGTCTTTATCCAACACCACTTTCACTGCATTCGGATTGAAGATTTCTGCCGCATCCGCAATTTTTGCCGCCAACGTGGCAATGCCGGCCCGGTTTTGTCCCGCCAAAGCCTGTGCCGCATCGCGGATGTAAGCCGGTGGGATCAATGGTTCGTCGCCTTGCAGGTTGACGACGATTTGCTGGTCGGCCCAACCCATGATGCTAGCCACTTCGGCGATACGTTCGGTGCCGGACTGGTGGTTGGGATCGGTCATCACCGCCTGCAACCCCAGCTTGTCGACCGCGTCGAAAATACGCCGGTCGTCGGTCGCTACCACCACTTGCTCGGCTTCCGCTGCCAAAGCCCGTTCGCAGACGTGAACGATCATCGGTTTGCCGGCGATATCCAGCAGCGGCTTGCCCGGCAAACGGGTGGAACCGTAGCGAGCCGGAATCACGACCTTAAAGCCGGTACTCATTTTCTCAGGGCTTCGGCTTCTTCGAAACTCAATTCGCGCGCCTCGTCTTCCAACATGACCGGAATGCCGTCGCGGACCGGGAACGCCAGTTTGTCGGCCTTGCAAATCAATTCCTGCTTGTCTTTATCGTAAATCAGCGAGCTTTTGCACAACGGGCAGGCCAGAATGTCGAGTAGTTTTTTATCCATGGGTTTTGGTTTTCAGTAGTTTTAACAGCTGTTGAGAAAATGCCTCGGGCAATTCGGCATCGATGGGTAAATACCAGAAATCATCGGCGGCAAAAGCGGCACATTTGACGGCATCTTTTTCAGTCATGACCAGCGGCCGTTGCTCTTTAAACTGCAAATCGGCAGCACTAAACGGGTGATGATCCGGGAAGGCGTGGGTTTTACAGACCAAACCGGCCCCGGCCAATTGGTTGAAAAACCGCTTAGGGTTACCGATTGCGGCGACGGCATGGACCGCCACGCCTTTAAACTCGGTTATTGGCCGGCTTTCGCCGGTTTTTAAGTTGACTAATTGCTGACCGACGCATTGCATCGGTACCTCGCCTTCCAGCAATTCCAACGGGCTGTTAACCACGACCAGATCGACCTGTTTGATCCGCTCCGGCGGTTCGCGCAGCGGACCGACCGGCAGGCAGTAGCCGTTGCCGAAGCGGCGTTGGCCGTCGATGACGACGATTTCGATGTCGCGTTCCAGCGCATAGTGTTGCAAGCCGTCGTCGGAAATAATCACATCGCAGTGATGATTTGCCAGCAAATGTTTGGCAGCCGCCGGCCGGTCCCGGCCGATTGCCACCGGGCAACCGCAACGCCGGGCCAGTAATACCGGCTCGTCGCCGACCACGGCCGGATCGCTCTCCGCCGTAACCATTTGCGGACCGGACCGGTCTTTAGCGCCGGCATAGCCGCGGCTAATCACGCCGGGCTTGTAGCCTTGTTGGCGCAGAAACTCGGCCATCCACACCACCAGCGGCGTTTTGCCGGTACCGCCGACCGTGATATTGCCGACGATAATGACCGGCACCGGCAGCTTGGTTTTTTTCTTGATGCCGACCCGATAAGCGAAGCGGCGTAGGCGCACCGCATCGACGTACAGCATCGATAGCGGCATGAACCAGGCCGAGATGTACATTTCGCTGTACCAGGCGTCTTCGAACCATTTGATCAGTTTTTTGTTCATGGCTTTTCCGGCTGGTTGACGGCAAAAGTAATGTGGTGGAAACCGAGTTGGTTGGCTACGTCCAACGCGCTGACCACGGCCTGATGCGGCGCTTTGCCGTCGGCGCTGATGATGAACGGCAATTGCCGGGTTTCGCCGGCGAACTGGGCCAGCGCCGCTTTCAGGCCGTCCAGGTTTTGGTTGACCAGCTCGTGAAACTGGTTGTCTTCGCCGGACAGCGAATACACGCCTTTGGCATCGACATAGAGGTTGATGGTTTTGCCAGGCTCGGCCGCATCGCTACCCTGCGCTTCCGGCAAATTGATTTTCAGTTCGGAATGGTGGCGGAACGTGGTCGCCACCATGAAGAAAAACAGCAGAACTAGCAACACGTCGATCATCGGGATCAAACCGATCTCGACCGGAGCCCGGCGGCGGCGGCGAAATTCCATCACACGTCCTCTCTGGCGCCTTGCATGATATCGACCAGGCGCAACGACTCCTCTTCCATCCGTACCACGTGGTCGTCGACCAACCGTTCGAAATAGCGGTGAAAAAACAGGCTCGGGATCGCCACGGTCAAACCGGAAGCGGTGCAGATCAAAGCCTCGGAGATGCCGCCGCTCAATACCGCCGGATCGCCCATGCCGCCGACGGCGATGTCGGAAAACACCCGGATAATGCCGTCCACGGTGCCCAACAGGCCCAGCAACGGCGTGATCGAGGCGATACTGCCCAAGGCGTTCAAATAGCGCTCCAGTTCGTGGGCGACCTGGCGGCCGACTTCCTCGATACTGGACTTCATGATCTCGCGGCCGTGTTTGCGGTTCAACAAGCCGGCGGCCAGTATCCGGCCCAGCGGCGAACTGAGCTTGATCCGGCGGATCGTCGCTTCGTCGAGCTTGTGCTCGCGGTGCAATTGCCAGATGTAAGGCACCAGGTCAGCCGGGAGGATGCGTTTACGTTGCAGCGACCAGAACCGCTCGCCAATGATCGCCATCGCCACGATCGAACACAGAATGATCGGCGCCATCATCCAGCCGCCGTTTTTGATTACCTCGAACACTGTTTCCTATCCCAAGTTGATTAACCGGCCCAATTTTAACCCAATCTCGGCTGCGATTCCCGAGCCACGCCGACGAAGGCGATCAGCCAAGCGACACCGCAGACCAGCGCGGCAATCAGGTAAACTTCGCGGCCGCCCAGCAAATCCCAGAAATAACCGCTATACAGGCTGCCGGCCATGCCGCCGACGCCGAAACTGGCGCTGCTGTACAAGGCCTGGCCCTTGCTCTGGTGGCGTTCGCCGAAATAGTGGTACAGCAACTGCATCGCGACGACATGCGCCACGCCGAAGGTAGCGGCGTGCAGCAGTTGCGCGGCGATGGTCAACGCCAAGGAGTCGACACCGTCGGCGATCAACCACCAACGCACGACGCTGAGCGCAATCGCCCACAGCAACAGGCTGCGCGGCCGGCACCAGCTCAGCAGGCGGCGCATCGCCAAAAACAACACGATTTCCGCGGCGACGCCGGTCGCCCATAACAGGCCGGTTTCGGTGGCAGTGTAGCCGTGTTGCTTTAAATAAACCGAGTAAAACACGTAATACGGGCCGTGGGCCACTTGCAGCAACAGGTATACCAGCAGAAAAGCCAGCAATTCCCCGCGCAACAAAATCTGCCAGATGCCGGGGCCGGATTGGCCGCGATCGCCGCGCGGCAGCGCTTCCGGCGTCAGCAGCGCCGCCAGCCAGTTCGACAGCATCAAACCGCCGATAATCAGCGGCAAGTTGGCGATACTGAAATAATCGAGAAAACGGCCGATGCCTAGCACGGCGGCGATAAACCCGATCGACCCCCACAAGCGGATGTGGCTGTAGCGCTGCGGCTCGGACTGCAAATGAAACAAGGTTGCCGCCTCGAACTGCGGCAAGGTCGCGTTCCAGAAAAAACTGAACACCACGGTGACCAGTGCGAACCAGAGATAATCGTTACGCAGCAGAAATCCGGCAAAACTCAACGCCGCCAGCAGCAACGTCAATCGGACCAAACGCAGATTGCGGCCGGTTTTGTCAGCCAGCCAGCCCCAATAGTTGGGAGCGACGATTTTGGTCGCCACCATCAGCGCGGTCAGCTCGCCGATTTGCTCGGCAGCGAAACCGGCCTGTTTCAGATACAAACTCCAGAACGGCAGAAACGCGCCGAGCGTGGCGAAATAGCAAAAATAAAAGCCGGATAACCGCCAATAGGGGACGGGCATTTAACGCAAGACAGGCAAACCGCAGTCGACGTGCAGGTTTTGGGCGCGGTGGCGCAGCAGATGGTCCATCAATACCAGCGCAACCATCGCTTCGGCGATCGGCGTGGCGCGGATACCGACGCAGGGATCGTGGCGGCCTTCGGTGACCACTTCGATAGCCTCGCCCTTGGTGTTGATGCTGCGGCCCGGCAAACGCAGGCTGGAGGTCGGCTTCAACGCAATGCGGGCGACGATGTCCTGGCCGGTGGAAATGCCGCCCAGAATGCCGCCGGCGTGGTTGCTCAGAAAACCTTCCGGCGTAATTTCGTCGCGAAATTGGGTGCCTTTGCTGGCGATACAGTCGAAGCCATCGCCGATTTCGACGCCTTTCACCGCATTGATGCTCATCAGCGCGTAAGCCAATTCGGCGTCGAGCCGGTCGAAAATCGGCTCGCCCAAGCCCGGCGGCACGTTGCCGGCCACCACTTCGATTTTGGCGCCGATCGATTCGCCTTCCTTACGCAAGGCATCCATATATTTTTCCATTTCCGCCACTTTGCCGGCATCGGGGCAGAAAAACGGGTTATTCGGAATTTCGTTCCAGTCGAATTGTTCGATCTTGATCGGCCCGAGTTGCGACAAATAACCGCGTACTTGTATGCCGTGTTGCTGGTACAGGTATTTCTTGGCGATCGCGCCGGCCGCCACCCGCATGGCCGTCTCCCGCGCCGAAGAACGGCCGCCGCCGCGGTAGTCGCGGATGCCGTATTTGTGGTGATAGGTGTAATCGGCGTGGCCGGGACGGAAACTCTCGGCGATTTTGCCGTAATCCTTGGAGCGCTGATCGGTGTTCTCGATCAACAAACCGATAGGGGTGCCGGTGGTTTTGCCTTCGAACACGCCGGACAGTATCTTGACTTCGTCGGCCTCGCGGCGCTGGGTCGTATGGCGCGAGGTACCGGGTTTGCGCCGATCCAAATCGATCTGCAAATCGGCTGCGCACAGTTCCAGACCCGGCGGGCAGCCGTCGACGATGGCGCCGAGCGCCGGACCGTGGCTTTCGCCGAAGGTAGTGACGGTAAACAGTTTGCCTATGGTATTTCCGGACATGGTTAAAGCGCGTTGGTAAAGAGTTGATGGTAAGCGGAAACTTGTTCGGCGGTCAGCAGAAACACGCCGTCGCCGCCACGTTCGAATTCCAGCCAATGGAACGGCACTTCCGGAAACATGTCCTGCAAAGTCTGGGCGCTACTGCCGACTTCGACCACCAGGATGCCGTGCTCGGCCAGGTAGCGTCCGGCGTCGGCCAAAATCCGCAACACCAAATCCAGACCGTGTTCGCCGCCCTTGAAACCCAACGCCGGCTCGGCATGAAATTCGGGCGGCAGGCTTTCCCATTCGGCAATGGCGACGTAAGGCGGATTGCTGACGATGATGTCGTAGGGTTTGGCCGGCAGCTTTTCGAATAAGTCCGATTGGTAGAGTTCGACCTGCTCCGCCAACTGGTGCTTGTCGACATTGATGCGGGCTACGGCCAGCGCGGCGTCGGACAGTTCCACCGCATCGACTTGCGCTTCCGGGAAGGCGTAAGCGCACGCGATGGCAATACAGGCGCTGCCGGTGCATAAATCCAGAATGTTGAATACCTGGGTTTCGTCGACCCAAGGTTCGTAGCGTTCGGCAATCAATTCGGCAATCGGCGAGCGCGGTACCAGTACCCGTTCGTCGACGTAAAACGACAAACCGGCAAACAAGGCTTCGTGAGTCAGATAAGCCGACGGCTTGCGCTCGACGATACGCCGCTCTACCAGTTCGGCCACTTGCTGGCGCTCGGCCATGGTCAATACGCTGTCCAGATAGCTGTCGGCCAGATCGTAAGGTTGATGCAGCGTGTGCAACACAATCGCTGCCGCTTCGTCCAGCGGCGTGACGGTGCCGTGGCCGAGAAAAACCTTGTGTTCGGCGAAGCGGCTGGCGGCCCAGCGGATGTAATCTCGAATGCTGCTCAGGGTTGTAATAACATCCGGGCCTGTTATAGTCATAGCGTATCCGTGTGTAAAAAATGCAGCGGCGGATTTTAAACCAAACCCCTGCCGCTTGTCCGAATAAAGCAATGTCCATGACCGAGGCCGCAACCCATCCGCTCAGCGCCAAGCTGGCGAAAAACCGCTTGTACCAGGATTGCTTCAAATACATGCAATCCGATTCGCTGGCCTTGCCGACCATTCCGGACGTGTCGCTGAAAATCCGCCGCGCGATCAACGAACCCAGCGCCAACAGCAACAAGATCGCTCGCGTGGTGCAAATCGACCCCAGCATCACCGCCCGGCTGGTCAAGATATCGAACAGCCCGCTCTACCGCGGCCGGCGCCGCATCGAAAGTTGCCCGGAAGCCTTGACCCGGCTGGGCTTAAAAGCGGCCCAGGACATCATCACCGCCTTTGCCTTGAAAGCCGTGTTCAATGCCCGTTCGCCGGTGATCCGCCGCAGAATGCAGGAGCTGTGGGCCCACAGCAGTTACGTCGCGGCGATCAGCGCGGTGCTGGCGCACAAGACGCCCGGCTTCGATCCGGACCGGGCCATGCTGGCCGGCCTGATCCACGACATCGGCGTGGTGCCGATCCTGGCTTACGCCGACCGCCAGCCCGACATTCTCGACAATCCGGGCGATCTGGCCGAAGCCGTACGCGAGTTGCGCAGCCCGATCGGGGTGCAGATCGTGCGCAAATGGGATTTTCCGGCCGATTTCGAAGATGTGGTCATCCACGCCGAAAACTGGCGGCGCGACAGCGGCGCCTCGGCCAGCTACAGCGACATCGTGATGATTTCGCAACTGCACAGTTTCATCGGCAAGGTCGACGTCAAACAAATGCCGAAGATGGACGAACTGCCGGCCTACAAAAAACTGGCGGCCGGGAACCTGGACGCCGATCTCAGCATCAACATTCTCGACCAGGCCAAGGACGAGATCGAACACATCCGGCAAATGCTGACTTAATCCGCCGTTTTTGGTTGCGGCGATTGGCTTTGGCGCCGGGTTGCGGAATAATCCCGCCGGCAAACTTCCGTTTAAATCCGCCATGGAGACAGCGAATGAAAATTACCGTTTTAGCGACCACCGCCCTGCTGGCAATATCCAGCAGCATGACGACAGCCGGCACTCTAGGTAACGGTACCTGGGTTCCCGCCGCATGCGGTACGCCGCCGGAAACGCCGGTCGTCGACGACAGCGATGTCGACGCCTTCAATAAGAGCATTGCCGCAATCAACACCTGGCAACAAAAGTCGCGCGACTATTTCGAGTGCATGATCAAGGAGGCCAACGCCGATAATGCCACCATCGCCGACAGCGCCAACCAGGCCCAAGCCAAATACCGGGAAACCGTGGAAAAAGTCGGCGCCCAGGCCGACGCCGCGAAGAAAAAGCTGGATAAATAGCGCACCCGGCGCGGCAACCCCGGCCCGCAACCGGCAACAACCAAGCAACCCTGCCCGTAAACGCAACACATGAAAATACTCAAACTGAAGCTGCCGCTATTGGCGCTGGCACTGTTATCGTCCGGCTGCGCCAGTATCGGCAAAGGCATCACCGAAGCCATCCTGGAAAAACAGGAAGAAGAAGATACCCGCATCTGCGAGATCAAAGGCGAAAAATTCGGCGGCATCAAACCGCAGTTGGAAATCGCCAACCGGAAAATGAAATTGTTGATGGTGCACGGCGTCGGCAACCATTTGCCGGGCTATTCCACCCAGTTTATGGAAAAGTTGGCAAAGGAATTGGACCTGACTGTCACTTCCCGGAATGTGAAAAACATCCGTTTGACCGACGCCAAGGGCCCGGAGCGGCCGCTGGGCAATTTGCGCATCAACCGCTATCTGAACGCCGACCGAACCCAGGAAATGCTGTTCTACGAACTGACCTGGTCCGAGATCAGCGCCAAAGACAAGGAAGTTTTGTCTTACGACAATTCCGGGGAGCAGTCATTCCGCCGCGCCGAGGTCAACGACTTGTTGAAGAAGTTCTCCAACGATACCGGCCCGGACCCAATCATTTACCTGGGTGAGAAACGCGAAGACATTTTGTCGGCCTTCGCCCAGTCGTTTTGCTGGATGATACAAGGCGACTGGAACAGCCTGCCGGACGACGTGCAGCAAAGCTGCTCCACCAAAAACGTGACGCCGTTTTACAACGACAGTTACGCCTTCGTTTCCCATAGCCTGGGCAGCCGGATCACCATCGACGGCCTGCAGCATCTGGCGTCGAAACTGAGTAACGGTGACACCGCCAGCTATTACACCGCGTTGACCAATGTCCTGAAAAACAAGGAAGTGCCGATCTACATGATGTCCAACCAACTACCGATGTTGCAGTTGGGACGCGCCCTGCCGGAAGTCGCCAATCAAGCCGACGCCTATTGCAATAGCGATGGCGCCAAATACGGCGAACGGATATTGGCGAAAACCTCGGTGATTGCGTTCAGCGACCCCAACGATCTACTCAGCTATGCGATCCCGCACGACTTCGTCAACAAGTATCTGGATTCGCGGCTGTGCATTAACGTCACCAACATCAACATCAACGTGGCCCGGGTGTACGACGCATTCGGCTTGGGCAAGCTGGCCAACCCGATGGATGCCCACATCGGCTACGATACCGACGAGCGGGTGGTGGCGATGATCGCCAAAGGTATCGCCAACGACAAAACCTCGCCCGTCGTCAACGAACGTTGCCATTGGATCCAGACCATCGATTGACGGCGTCAGCAACAGCGTTTGACGCCGCTCCATTTGCGCCGGGTTTCGGCGGCGAAAAATGCCTTGCGGCTGAGCGGTTCGGCCTGTTGGCCGGCGTGCTCGGCCTGCCAATGCCGCAAGTAGCGTTGGTAGGCCGCGTCGCCGTTCAAATTGCGCCAGAGCTGCAGCCACGCCTGCGGATCAAATTTCATCAGCGGTTTCCGCATCGGCGTGCGGCGCGAATTTGACGCACTCGAACATCAAATCGTCCAGCTCGTGCTCCTGGTGCCTGTCGGCGTCGTATTGCAAGCCGCATTCGTGTTCTTGCTGAATGTGCTTGATCGTGCCGTGGATCGATACCGGCACGCCGGACTCCGGCAAGATGATCGAGATGCGCAATTCGGCCTCTTCGATAGACTGGCCTAAAGGCTCGCGCAAACGAATCTTGATCCCGCTGTAGCTCATGTCCACCACTTGGCCGTCGATCACGATTTCTCCGCCCGGCGGCGGCGGATCGATAATGATATGCGCGACCAATCCGGCCGGATTAAAACGTATTCTGCTACGGTTTTCGTTTTGCACGAATCTGTACTCCTGTGTTCGGTTTGCCAGAGTATAGGCACAAACCTCCAAACGGCACAATTGATCCGCGTTTGCGGCCCTAACAAACCGCCTAGTCCGCGTGCCAGTAACGCCGGCGCCGTTGCAGCTCGGCGAGCGGAGGTTGGCCGTTACCGAAAACTTCGATGGCGCCGTGTTTGGCGGTATTCATGACCGCCGCCGGTATGCGCCGATAGCGCTCCACTACCTGGCTATGCGGAAAACCGAAACGGTTGGCGTAACCGGCCGGAATCAAAACCCAATCGGGCTTGACCGCATCCAAAAATAACGGCGTCGACGAAGTCTTACTGCCGTGGTGCGGAGCCAGCAACAGCCGGCTGGACAGTTCTGCGCCGTATGCCGCGACCAACCAACGCTCGGCGGCCTGTTCAATATCGCCGGTCAACAACGCACTCTGCCCGGCCGCAAGCACCTGCACGACACAGGAGTTGTCGTTTTCCTTATCGAATGCCGGCTGCGGCGGCGCCAGCATGCGGAAGCGCACACCGTCCCAAACCCACTCCCGGCCGGCCCGACAATAGCTGCCATCCTTGCGCGCGGCCCATTCCGCCGCGCTGCTGAGCAGCGCTACCACCGGCACCTCGGCCAGCACCGAATCGGCGCCGCCGGCGTGGTCGTTATCGCCGTGGCTGACCACCAGCGCGTCGACCCGGCTAATACCGCGCCAACGCAAGTACGGCAACACCACCGATTCGCCCATGTCGTTGAATTCTGAATATTTGGCGCCGGTGTCGAACAGCAAAACATGTTCGGCAGTCTGTACCACCGCCGCTAAACCCTGGCCGACGTCCAATAGCGTCAACCAGAATTCTCCCGGTTTGGGCTTGGCAACGGGCGGAAAACATAGCGGAATCAGCAGCAACGGGCTCAGATACCGCCCCGGAAACCCGCGCGGCGCTAAAGCCAGCAGCACGCCGATCGCCGCCAGCGGTAAGGCATATCCAGTTGGCGGCGGCAAACTCAACTGCGCCAGCGGCAACCCGGCCAAGCGCTCTAGCAACCACCACAGAACCTGCAGTAGCGTATCCGCCAATTGGAATAATAGCGATGCCAAGGCCGGCCAAACCGACAACATCGCGACGGCCAGTAACGCCAACGGCACCACCGCCAAGCCGATCAAAGGCACCGCCAACCAGTTCGCCAGCGGCGCAATCAACGACACCTGTTGAAAAAACAATACCAGTAACGGCGCCAGTCCGATCAAGCTGGCCCATTGCGCGGCAGCCAGTTCCCGCCAGTAGCCGGGGCGGGCCAATCGGCCGGCCGAGACGTACAGCAGTAATGCCACGGCCGCAAACGATAACCAAAAACCGGCCGACAATACCGCCAACGGATCGGCGATTACAACGGCCAATAACGCCCACACCAGTACTTGGCCGGGCGCCGGATTGCGTTGCCAAGCAATCGCCGCCAGCACGACGCCGAGCATGACTACCGCCCTCTCCGTCGGCGGCGAAAATCCGGCCAGAGCGGCATAAAACAGCGCGGACAACCAGGCAACCACCGCTGCGGCCCGTGGCGGCGAGATTCCGAGTACGCCGGACCAGGCCCAGAGGCGGCGCATCGCCAGATAGACCCAACCGGCCACCAGGCCGATATGCGAGCCCGAGATCACGATCAAATGCACCACGCCGGTAATGCGGAATACTTGCCACTGGCTTTGGCTGACCGCGTTCTGGGTACCGATCGTCAATGCCTGCAGCACACCGAGTTGCGGGCTGCCGGGTAAGGCCGCAGCGATCTTGTCGGCAATCAGTCCGCGGCAAAGCGCCAGATAACGGCCCAGGCTGGCTGTGCCGGCGATCCGTTGCGGCGGCGGCTTGTTCTTGACGTAACCCGTCGCGCCGATGCGATTGGAGAACAGCCAAGCTTCGTAATCAAAGCCGCCGGGATTGAAGCGGCCGTGAGGTTTTCGCAACTTGACTCGCAATCGCCAGCTCTGCCCGGCCGCCGGCAGCGACTCCGGAGAGTACCAGGACAGGCGGATCTTCTGCGGAACGCCGTCCGCCGCGCGAGTGACGACAAAGTCGAAACCGGTGCGCTGTTCCTGAACCTGCGGCAGGCTGGCGATATAACCCTCGATTTCAACTTCGGCATTTTGGTAACGGTCCGGTAATTGTTGAGCCAAGCGCCAGGCGCCGAATGCGCAGGCCCATGCCAAGCCGAGCAACAAACTCAACACGGCATAATGGCGCCGGACACAGGCCAGCAATCCGAGCGTCACTATGCCGAACCATTCCAGCGAATTCGGCAATCGGCTGAATTGCTGAACCGCGACAATGCCGGCAAAGAACGCCAGGCTGTAGCGGATCATCTGGGATTTCCGCCCGGGAGGTTCGGAGCGGCCTGCAAGTTGAACTCTACCATTTAATCTACGCGGCTGAACGACTCGGCCAGTCTAGCCGATTTTTCGGCCAACCGCGGCCAGGAAACGGGTTAAACTGCGCCGATTTTTTTCCGATGCACTCGCCAACGAACAGAAAGCGCCGTAACGGCCCATGCGCCATGCCGCGATCGACCACTGCCATTTAGCGAAAACCCAACGATGCCCGAACCGCATTACCCACTGATCGTCCGCCCCCGCTTCATCGTCGACGCCAGAAAAATCTGGCGGCAATGCCATTTGCTGTTGGCGCTCGGCCTGGGGCTGGTTTTTGCGCTGATCGGTCTGACCGGCAGCCTCAGCGTTTACCGCGAGGAACTGGACAGCCTGCTCAATCCGCAGTTGCGGATCGAGATTCCGCAAGATGCTGTGCCGCTGCCGCCGGATAAAATTCTGGGTTCGTTGCGAAATGCCCATCCCGACCGCCACGGCGCCTGGACTCTGGAAATGCCGCTGGCGCCGGACCGGCCGCTTACCGCCTGGTTCGACAAGCCCAAGGAAAGCGTCGACGCGTTTTACGCGCCGTTGATGGTTTCGATCAACCCCTACACTGGAGCCGTGTTGGACAGCCGATTTTGGGGCCGAACCTTCGCCACCTGGATTCTGGACTTGCACGCCCAATTGCAACTGGACGCCGCCGGCCGTAACGCGATGGCCATTCTGGGCGGTTTACTGATACTGTCTACCGTCAGCGGCCTGTATCTGTGGTGGCCGGGCTGGCGAAATCTGGCCGGCGCTTTCCGCCTCCGCCGCGACGGTAGCCTGATCCGGCTGATATTCGACTTCCACCGCTGGTTGGGCTTAGCGACCGCCGGATTTTTGCTGTTACTGGCGTTCACCGGCCTGCATTTGGCTTATCCGCCGCTGTTGGAAAGCCTGACTTCGGCGGAAGGCATGGGCCACGGCGATGCCGGTTCCAACGTGCGCAGTACCGCGGTGCCGAACCAGCGGCCGGTAACGCTAGCCGAAGCAATTTTGGTTGCGCGCGGACCGTTTCCCAGTTCCGAGGTCAGGCGGGTAACCACCCCGGCCGGCGAACTGGGCGTATATCGCGTCAATCTGCGCCAGCGCGACGAAATCAACCAACACCACCCGTTCACCACGGTCTGGGTCGACCGTTGGAGCGGCCAAATCAGAGACGTACGCAATCCGCACCGGTTTTCGCCGGGCCAGACGTTCACGGTCTGGCTATGGCCTTTGCATACCGGCGAAGCCTTCGGCGCCGGCGGCCGGTTTTTGTGGTTCTGCGCCGGTTTGGCCCCTGCCCTGTTGTTCCTTTCCGGCTTATTGCATTGGCTGTATCGGCACGGCTGGATCGCGGACCGCCATGTCGATTGGCCGGCGTTGGCCGGCAAAATCCGGCGCAAAACAGCAAACGCCGCGACGCAAGCCGGAGCAATCTGGGCCGTGCAGTGGCCGCGGATACAAACCTGGAGTGGCAAAGCGGCGAGAAAAATGTTGAACCGGTTGCGGCGTTAACCGGAACGCGGTATCGGAGTTTGCCGGCGCGAGCCGGCAGCAGCGGGGGAGCGACAGGCTGCACTCGGCAGTAGCCGGTGGCTAGCCCGCCGTCCGCGCCGGCGGTAACCTATCTTCTGTCAGCCCTTAATATCGACGACAAGGGCCGACCGCAATGGGCGCAAACGAAATTGCCGGTAGGCAAGCCCAATACGAATTCTTTCGCCAAAGACGAGTGGCTGCAGTCGCCGTCGTGATTTTTGTTTGCCGTGTCGTTTTTCTTGGTGTCCATAATCTTTGCCTCGCTATCGCTAAATTCACAATTCTTAAAGACTTTCCCTACGCATCGACAACAAGCAAAATATGTGCGCCTTTTGAATAATCAATAAAAAATAACCACTTTATGTGATTCAGCTCACAGCAAAAAGTATCTGTTACAGCAATGTGTAAAAATTTCCGACTAGACCCAGAGGCATAAATTTTCGCTGGAAAACGGCCGGTAACGGCCGGATTAACGGCACCGAAGACAAGATCAAATCGCATGCTTAACAACACGTTGTAAAATATTTCGACAAAACTACTTCAATACTTTTAATGTCGATTAATCGGCCGTACGCTCTAAGTCGGCAGATACGGCTTAGGCCGGGTTTGTATGATCCGGCGACACCGGAAAATCGGCAAAACCGGCCTCCGCTTCGGGCCGGACCGACGCGGAGGCCTGGCCGTCAGACGCCGCCGATCAACTCCAACATTTCCTCGCGCTGAATCACTTCCTTGTCTTGCAGCAATTCGGCGAGCTTATCCAGATGGCCGCGTTTACCGGTCAGAATCTGCTGCGCCCGGCGTTCGGCGTCCTCGATCAGACCGCGAATTTCGGCATCGACCACACGCGCGGTTTCTTCGCTGTAGTTGCGCTGTTCCGATATATCGCCGGCCAGAAATTGCAGTTGTTGGCGTTGGCCGTAAATCAACGGCCCCAGTTTTTTGCTCATACCCAAATAACACACCATGTTGCGGGCAATTTCGCTGGCTTTTTCCAAGTCGTTTTGGGCACCGGTGGAAACGCTTTGCAACGCCAGTTGCTCGGCGACCCGCCCGGCCAACAGGATCGCTAACTGGTCTTTCAGTTCCGCTTCGGTGGACAGGTATTTTTCTTCGACCGGCAGTTGCAAGGTAAAGCCCAGCGCCGACACGCCGCGCGGAATGATCGAAATTTTGTGCACCGGCTGGCCGGTCGGCACGTTCTCGGCAACCAAGGCATGGCCGGCTTCGTGGTAAGCCACCCGGCGCTTTTCCTCCGGGCCGAGTACTCGGTTTTTCTTTTCCGGGCCGGCCATGACCCGATCAATTGCGGCTTCGAAATCGGCCATGTTCACGGTATCGCGGCCGGCGCGAGCAGCCAGGATCGCCGCCTCGTTGGCGATATTGGACAAATCGGCGCCGACAAAGCCAGGCGTACGCTTGGCGACGATGGCCAAATCCACGTCTTTGTCCAATTGCATGGCTTTACTGTGCAATTTCAAGATTGCCACCCGGTCCAACTGGTCGGGCTTGTCGACCACGATTTGGCGGTCGAAGCGGCCGGCCCGCAACAAGGCCTTATCCAAAATTTCCGGCCGGTTGGTCGCGGCCATCACCACGACGCCGGAAGCGGCGTCGAAGCCGTCCATTTCGGTCAATAACTGGTTCAAGGTCTGCTCGCGTTCGTCGTTGCCGCCCATCACCACCGGCCCGCCGCGGGAGCGGCCGATCGCATCGAGTTCGTCGATAAAGATGATGCAGGGCGCTTTTTGCCGGGCTTGTTCGAACAAATCGCGCACCCGCGCGGCGCCGACGCCGACGAACAGCTCGATGAATTCGGAAGCGCTGATATTGAAGAACGGCACGCCGGCTTCGCCGGAAACGGCCCGCGCCAGCAGGGTTTTGCCGGTACCCGGCGAACCGACCAGCAACACGCCCTTCGGCATCCGCCCGCCCAGCTTTTGCAGTTTTTCCGGCGCCTTTAGAAAATCGATGGTTTCCTTCAGTTCCTGTTTAGCGCTATCGGCACCGGCCACGTCGTCGAAGGTGGTTTTCGAGGTTTCCTGCTGGATGCGCATCTTGTTGCCCAGATTCAGAAAACCGCGGCCGCCGCCACCGGCCATTTTCGGCAACAGCCACATCCAGATGCCGGCAAAAATCGCGATCGGAATGATCCAATTGAACAGCAGGCTGCTGGCCCAGTTATCGCCGCTCCTGACCACATACTCGACCTTATGCGCCTGCAGGTTTTTGACCAAGGCCTCGTCCCACAGCGGTATCGTGAAAAACTGCTTGCCGATTTTCTTGTCTTCCTGCTTCAACGTGCCGTTGATGAAGCGCTGGGTAACCACGGCATTTTCCACTTTGTCTTCGTTGACCAGAGCGATGAACTGGCTGTAAGGAATTTCGTGGCCTTGGATGCGTTCGCCGCCGGCAAAAATCGACAACAGGAAGATACCCAGCAGCAGATACAACCAGAACCGCGACGGCTTCGGCGCTTCGTTGCCGGACTGGCCGGCGTTATTCGCATTTTTGGCGTTAAAAGCTTGCCAACGCGCTTGCAGCCAAGCCCAGGCAGCGGTTAGCCATTCGACCGCAAGCCGGTAAATCTCGCCGATTTTTTGCTTATCTATCATGAGCTTCGCCCTCGTTATAATGTTTGTGCCCGAATTACTCTACCCCAGTTTTACCGGAAATTGTCGACTATTCAAGCAGCACCTGCCTACGTTCGAATCGCTGAACGCACTGCGGGGCTTGTATTACGCAAGCAGTCGGCCGGGGCCTGTCGCTAATTTCCGGAAATTCGGCACCCCGCTGGCGTCTGGCAAGCCAGAATCCAAACGATCAAAATTATTTTGCTGGCAATGCCGGCTATACCCGTCTCGACTTCCTGTTCTCGAGCCTGCTTCAGTCCTGAAAAACAAATTGAAATTCACTAACAAGCGACGATTCCGCACAACTTGTGAAGCGATAAAAACTACGAGATTTTGCCGCCTGTCTAGTTTTAAACGGCTTCGAATTGGCAAAACGGCATAACCGGCCACCGAACGACGCTTTTACCAAACAGGTATTCAGAACCGGTCAGACATATTGCCCCGCACACCATCCGGACGACCAGGCCCATTGAAAATTGTAACCGCCCAACCAACCGGTCACGTCCAGCACTTCGCCGACAAAATACAGATTCGGTACCTGCAAACTTTGCAGAGTCTTCGACGACACGCTGTCGCAATCGACGCCGCCGACAGTCACTTCGGCGGTCCGGTAACCTTCGCTAGCGTTCGGTTTAACGCTCCAGCCATGCAAGCGTTCGGCGACGGCGGCGATTTGTTTGTCCGAACAGTTTGCGGCCGCAGCCGCCAGCAAATTCTGGTCAAGCAAGGCTTGCAGCAAGCGTTTGGGCAGGTATTCGCCGAGCGAATTCTGTAGCTTGGCCTTGCTGCCGGCGCTACGCTCGGCTCGCAAGCGCTCGCCGATATCCAGATCCGGCAGCAAGTCGATCGTTAACGCCTCGCCCGGCCGCCAATACGACGATATTTGTAAAATCGCCGGGCCGCTCAAACCCCTATGGGTGAACAGCAAATTTTCCCGGAAACTGCGCCCGCCGTAATCGACCCGGCACGGAACGGCAATTCCGGATAGCGGCGCAAAACGATGGCTGTCGTCGTCCTGCCAGGTCAACGGCACCAGACCGGCCCGAGTCGGCCAAACCTTGATGCCGAATTGCTCGGCGATGCGGTAACCGAAAGGTGTGGCGCCCATCTTCGGAATCGACAAGCCGCCGCTGGCAATGACGACACTCTCCGCCCGGCGCTCGCCGAGGCTGGTGTGCAGCAAAAAACCGCCGTTTGCGGCCACTTGCAGTTTGTCGATCCGGCAGTTCAATTCGATTAGCACGCCGTATTGCCGGCATTCGGCCAGCAACGCGTTCAGAATATCCTTGGCGCTGTCGTCGCAAAACAATTGGCCGTGCAATCGCTCGTGGTAAGGAATCCGATGCCGCTGTACGAAATCGATGAAATCCCACTGGGTGTAACGGCTCAACGCCGATTTGCAAAAATGCGGGTTATGCGAAATGTAATTTTCGGCTTCTATCGTGTAGTTGGTGAAATTGCAGCGGCCGCCACCGGACATCAAAATCTTTTTGCCGGGCCGGTTGGCGTGGTCGAGCACCCTAACCTTGCGGCCGCGTTTGCCGGCCTCGATGGCGCACATCAAACCGGAGGCGCCGGCGCCGACAATGACCACGTCTGAATTATCCATTCCGTACTGCTTGTAATGACATAAAAAAATCGGTAAAAAGTCCGGGTATTCTAACCGCATTTCTCCGCACGCCGCGGCGCCGCTCCAGGCCACGCGCCGCCGGCTTGCAAGCCATAGACCCTCACCACTTCGACAAGAGCGATAATGACTGCACAATACAGCTACTCATTCACCACCGGCGACGGTAAAAACAAAGCCTTACTGGGCGGAAAAGGCGCCAATCTGTGCGAAATGACCCAAATGGGCTTCAACGTACCGCCGGGCTTTGTCATCACCACCCAGACCTGCCTCAGCTACCTGGAACAGAAACGCTTGCCGGACGGCCTGATGGACGAAGTGCGGGCGCAAATCGCCGACATCGAACGGGTGACCGGCAAAAGTTTCGGCGGCGCCAGCGATCCGTTGCTGGTTTCGGTGCGTTCCGGCTCGGCCATTTCGATGCCAGGCATGATGGATACCATCCTTAACTTGGGCTTGAACAAGCAGACCCTGGCCGGTCTGATCGAGGAAACCTCCGACCCGCGTTTTGCTTACGACGCCTACCGCCGCTTTATCCAACTGTTCGGCAAGGTTGCGCTCGGCATCGACGACGAGAAATTCGATATGCATTTCAACAACGTCAAACGTGCCGCCGGCATCAAGGCCGACGTCGCCTTGAGCGCCGACCAGTTACAGGAAATCAGCGAATTGTTCTTGATGGTCGTCCACGAAGAAACCGGCCGGCCGTTTCCGGAGGACGTCTACCAGCAATTGGAGATTGCGATCTGCGCGGTATTCAATTCCTGGACAGGCAAGCGCGCGGTCGATTACCGCCGCGAATTCCACATCACGCCCGACATTGCCAACGGCACGGCGGTCAACATCGTGACGATGGTGTTCGGCAACATGGGCGACGACTGCGCCACCGGCGTCGGCTTCACCCGTAACCCCGGCACCGGCGAAAACGAGATGTACGGCGAATATTTGGTCAACGCCCAAGGCGAAGACGTGGTCGCCGGCATCCGCACGCCGAAACCGGTACACGAGATGGCCAAAGAAATGCCGGAGCAATACCGGCAACTGGTGGAATTGCGCAACAAATTGGAAGCGCATTACCACGAAGTCCAGGACTACGAGTACACCATCGAACGCGGCGTGTTGTACTGCCTGCAAACCCGCAACGGCAAGATGAACGCGGCGGCGATGGTAAAAACCTCGATAGACATGGTCAGCGAGGGCTTGATCAACAAAGAGCAAGCGTTATTACGCATCAATCCGGAGTTGTTGGAGCAATTGCTGCATCCGCAATTGGCGCCGGACCACAACAACAAACCGATCGCCACCGGCCTGCCGGCTTCTCCCGGCGCGGCCTGCGGCCATTGCGTATTCGACGCCGATAGTGCCGTCCGCCTAGCAAAAACCGGCCAGGATCTAATCCTGTTGCGGGAAGAAACCAAACCGGAAGACATTCACGGCTTCTTTGCCGCCCAAGGCGTACTGACCAGCCGCGGCGGCAAAACTTCGCACGCCGCGGTCGTGGCCCGCGGCATGGGCAAAGCCTGCGTCGCCGGCGCCGAGGATATCAAGGTCGACGTACGGGCGCGGCTGGCCATCGTCGGCGACATCCATATCAAGGAAGGCGATCTGATCACGATAGACGGCAGTAACGGCAATATTTACCTGGGCCGGATTCCGACCATCGCGCCGCGCTTTTCCGAGGAACTGAAAATCTTGCTGGGTTGGGCCGACGAAGTCGCCCGCCTAAGGGTTCACGCCAACGTCGACACACCGGAAACCGCGCGGCTGGCGGTAAGTTACGGTGCCAAAGGTATCGGTTTGTGCCGTACCGAACGCATGTTCAACGCCGCCGACCGCCTGCCGCTGGTAGTCGATATGATTCTGGCCCACAACACCGAAGAGCGGGAAGCGGCGCTGGCCAAACTGTTCCCGATCCAGCGCGACGACTTCGAACAGTTGTTCGAGGCGATGTCGCCGCATCCGGTTACCGTGCGCCTGTTGGATCCGCCGATGCACGAGTTTCTGCCCAACGAACACCAGTTGACCGATGAGTTGGACGCCTTGAAACATTACCTGACCGTCGTCAAGGGCCAGCGGGTGACGCTGGACACGTTGGCCAATGCCGGCGATCTGCCGGCGCCGTTCAACCGCTTGAACGAAGACGTGATTCTGGAAGCGATTGCCAAAAAGCAGATGATGCTGGACAAAGTGCTGGAGCTTTACGAAGTCAATCCGATGCTGGGCCATCGCGGGGTTCGGCTGGGCATGAGCTACCCGGAAATCTACAAGATGCAAATCCGCTCGATTCTGGAAGCGGCGGCGCGCTGCATCAAGCAACGCATCCCGGTCGAGCCGGAAATCATGGTGCCGCAAGTCATCACCGCCCAGGAGTTGAAAAAGGTGAAAAGCTATGTCGACCAGATTCAGGAAGAGGTCGAAGCGCAGTACAAACTTAAGCTCAATTTTAAATTCGGTACGATGATCGAAACCGTCAGGGCCTGCACTCGGGCCGACCGCTTGGCGGCGACCGCCAGCTTCTTCTCGTTCGGCACCAACGACTTGACCCAGGCCACCTTCTCGTTCTCCCGCGAAGACGCCGAAAACAAATTCCTGCCGTTGTACGAAGAATCCGGGTTACTGGAAGACAACCCGTTCGAAACGCTGGATATCGAAGGCTTGGGCAAACTGATGAAAATGGCGGTCGAATTGGGCCGGCAACATCGGCCGGATTTGAAGATCGGCATCTGCGGCGAGCACGGCGGCCATCCGCGTTCGATCCGTTTCGTCCACAAATTGGGCTTGAACTATGTCTCCTGCTCGGCGCCGCGGATTCCGGTGGCCCGGCTGGCGGCGGCCCACGCCAAATTGCTGGAGCATAAACCGATATAAGCTTAAACAGCCGGCGCCGGAAACTGGCGCCGGCTGTTTATTCCCGGTAACGTCCGACCCGGTTCCGGCCCGATGCTTTGGCGTCGTAAAGGGCTTGGTCGGCACGATACAGCAAACCGTCGAAAGCCTGATCGTGGCCCGGAATAATGGTGGCAACGCCGAGGCTGATCGTGACGAACTCGGAAATTTTCGAATCCGGGTGCGGCATCCGCATGTTCTCGACCGCCTTCCGCAATATCTCCGCCAAAACCAGTATTTGTTCGGCGTCGCAAGCCGCGACCACGCAGAATTCCTCGCCGCCGTAGCGGGCGATCAAATCGCCGGGTCGGCGGAAAAAGCGCTTCAAGGTTCTCGCCACTTGCCGCAGACATTGGTCGCCTTCCAGATGCCCTAGATTGTCGTTGTAGGATTTGAAAAAATCGATGTCGATCATAATCATAGACAGCGGATATTGGTGCCGCAACGCCCGTTTCCATTCGCGTTTGACGAAGGCGTCGTAATAGCGCCGGTTCGGCAACAAGGTCAGCGAATCCAGGTAGGCCAATTGCAGCCGGCTCTGCGCCTTGTCCAGGCGTTTGCTGAGCCGGGCCTGCGCCAAATAGGACAACAGCAGCACGATCAAACCGATCAACGCAACGATGGTATGGGTAATGACCAGATGGTCGACCCGCTCGTTGACGAAACTCTCCAGCGTCGCAGCGGGTATGTTCACGCTGACGCCGCCCCTGACGTCGCCCAGCTTGTAGCCGTCCTGGTCGTGGCATTTCAAGCATTCCGCTTCGACCAGCAGCGGCGCCATGTAGCGGTAAAACGGTTTGCCGTCGATCTCGCCCGCGCCGCTGACGCTTTTCAGACCTTTCCGAAACCCGGCCAGAGCCTGAGCCTCCCAATGGTCGGGTTCGTTTTCCGGCCGCAGAGGCTCGGTGCTGGTGATATGAAAATTGATGCCGGTTTGGCTTTGGCTCATTTCCGCCAACTGCCGGGTCATGTACGCCGGATTGACCAAGGTCAGTTTGACGCCTTCCTTGGTTTCCAAATCCCGGTTCGGCACCTTCAGATAGGGATTGGGCTGAGTGCCGGCGTCGACGGGCACGTACACGCCGCCGTGCGAAGCATTCCATTTTCTGACCAGAATGATATGGTCGAAAAACATCTCGGCTTGGCGGGTGGCGATATTCTGCGCGTACTGTTTAGTATCCATTACTTGCTGGTATAGGTTCAGGCTAAGCAGCATTAGCCATAGCACCGCATAAACCAGGAACGTAATCCTTCTCATCAATTGCCTCAAAAAGTACTTGCCGCTGCGCCGCGCCCCTCACCGGCCATATATCCAACAACCATACTATGGCGCCCGGGCGAACGCCACCACATCATAGCAGCAGACAACTTCGATATGAATTGAAATGGCCTGATGATGCTGGCACTATAAACAAGCCGCACCGCCAAATGAATGAACCTTATCACTCTTCCCGCAAATGACCGAATCAGAACCCGAGCGTATCAGCCATCCGGAACACGACCACAACCTGTGTATTCGAAATGCGATAAGTGTAGCGGAACAGCTTTGCTTGTCACGCGGCGTACAGTTGACGCCGATCCGCCATAAAATTCTGGAGTTGATCTGGAACAGCCATAAAGCCGTCAAAGCTTACGATTTGCTCGACCAAATCCGTCCGGTCAACGATGCCGCCAAACCGTCGACGGTATACCGGGCGCTGGATTTTTTGCTGGAGCAAGGACTGATTCACCGGGTGGAAAGCCTGAACGCTTTCGTCGGCTGCCATTGCTCCGGCACCCAGCACGACCAGCTATTGCTGATCTGTACCGCCTGCCATACCGTCGAAGAACGCGCCGCCCCCGCCGTATTGAGTGCGCTCGGCACAGAATTAAGCGATGCCGGCTTCGTCCCGCAACGCAAAACCATCGAAATCCATGGCCTATGCCGATCCTGTAAATCTGTTTCTGCCGCAGCGTCGGAAAAAGCCGACAAACATTGATCCAGGTCAATGCTTATCAGCGGCAATCCCCTAAACTATAGCCGTGTCGAACGATTTCCTACCGTCGACATGATCCTCTTGAAAGATAGATACTCGGCGGGCGAGTTTACCTCTCCCGCCTTTTTTTTGCCCGACGATCCCCCTATAATCGCCGGCCTATCCTAATCCGAATCCTCCCCGCATGCTCAGCGACAGCCAAACACATCTGCTCCGCCAAGCCGGAGCCGTGTTGCAGGACATCGGCGAACACCGCTTTTGCGAGCTGTGCCGCCATCCGCAACAAATCGAATCGGCCGGCGACGGCGAACTGGTCGCCTTTCTGAGAATCGCTAACGCCCTCTACCGCGGCGGCGAGCCGGCCATCAGCGACAGTGACTACGATTTCATCTTTCTGGCCGAGTTAAAAAAACGCCAGCCCGACCATCCGTTGTTGCACGAGGTGGAACCGGAGCCGGCTTTCGCCGGCAAAACCGTCGACCTGCCGGTCATGATGCTGTCCACCGACAAGGCTTACAGCCGCGACGAAGTGGAACGCTGGGCGGCACGCATCGAAAAAGCGGCCGAGGAACTGGGCAAAAACTTTGCCGCGCTGAACTTCAAGATCACGCCGAAGCTGGACGGCTACGCCGCCTACGACGACGGCCAGATGCTTTATACCCGCGGCGACGGCCGTAAAGGCCAGGACATCAGCCGCGTATTCGAACGCGGCTTGCAGGTCGCCAACCAAGGCCGACGCGGGCTGGGTGCCGGCGAAATCGTAGTCAGCCGCAGTTATTTCGACCGCAATCTGGCCGACTTTTTCGACAACCCGCGGAATTTTCAAGCCAGCGTCATCAAGGAAAAAGAACTGGACGAACACGCTCAACAAGCCATCGACGACCATGCCGCGGTGTTTTATCCGTTTGCATTGCTGCCTGCCTGGACCGGCTCTTGGGCCGAATTGATCGCCGACTTCGAAGGCCACGTCAAAACCATCTGGCATAAAGTCGACTACGACGTCGACGGCGTGATACTGGAAATTGCCGACGAGGAATTGAAAACCTATCTCGGCGCCACCCGCCACCACCACCGCTGGCAGTTGGCTTACAAGGAAAATCTGGAAACGGCCGAAGTCAGAATTCTGCAGGTCGTACCGCAAACTTCGCGCTCGGGCCGGATCACGCCGGTAGCCGAACTGGAACCGACCCGCCTCAGCGGCGCCCTCCTGTCGTGGGCTACGGCCCACCATTACAAGATGGTGGTCGACAAAGGCATCGGACCCGGCGCACTGATCCGCTTGGCGCGCTCCGGCGAGGTAATTCCGAAAATCGAGGCCGTAATCAATCCGGCCGAACCGGACATCCCCGAGGCCTGCCCCAGTTGCGGCCATGCTTTGATATGGGATAACGACTATCTGCTTTGCCCGAACAATCTGGCTTGTCCGGCGCAAATCAGCAACAGCATGGAGCACTTTTTCAGAGTGTTGAAAAACAACGACGGCTTCGGCGCAGCGACGATCAAACGCCTCTACGAACACGGTATCCGCCGCGTCGATCAAATTTACGCTCTCGATACCGAGCAATTCGAAAACATGGGCTTCGGCCCGAAACAATCGCAAAACCTGGTCGACCAATTATTGCGCAGCCGGCGGGAAGCAGTCGAAGACTGGCGCTTTCTGGCCGCGTTCGGCGTATTTCGGATGGGATTGGGCAATTGCGAACGTTTGCTGGCCCACCATCCATTGCAAAACATTTTCCAACTCAGCGAAGCCGACATTGTCGCGATCGAAGGCTTTGCCGAGAAAACCGCCGCGGTGATTACCGAAGGCTTCGCCAATATCAAACCCTTGTTCGATCAGTTGATGGCGCTGGGTTTTAACCTACAGGCCAGCCAGGCTCAACCGGACGAAAGCGCTCACCCGTTGGCCGGCAAAACCCTGGTATTTACCGGCACGCTGCACAGTGGCAGCCGCGACGAGCTCAGCAAACAAGCCAAAGCCAAGGGCGCCAAAGTCGGCAGTTCGGTATCGGCCAAAACCGACTATCTGGTAGCCGGCGACAACGTCGGCGCCAATAAAACCAACACCGCGCGCGAAAAAGGCGTGACGGTGATCAGCGAGGCGGAATTTCTGGCCTTGCTGCACGGAGACGGGCAATGAGCCGGCCGGTCGTATTATGTTTTTCCGGCCACGACCCGAGCGGCGGCGCCGGGATTCAAGCCGACATCGAAACCATCGCCAGCCACCGCTGCCATGCCGCCGGTGTGATCACGGCGCTGACCGAACAAGACAGCCGCAACGTCAAAAAACTGTTGCCGCAGCGGGCGGCCGACTTGACCAGCCAAGCGCAAACCGTGCTGGCCGATATGCAGGTCGCGGCCATCAAAATCGGCTTGATCGGCTCGGCGGAACTGGCCGAGGCGATTGCCGACGTATTACAAAGCTGTCCGCGAATTCCAGTGGTATTGGACCCGGTGCTGGCCGCCGGCGGCGGCAGCGACTTGGCCGGCCAGGGTTTGATCGATGCCATCAACAACCGGCTATTGCCGCTAGCCACGGTATTAACGCCTAACGCCAACGAAGCCCGCCGCCTGACCGGGCTGGCCGACCTCGACGCCTGCGGCAAGGCGCTGCGACACAGCGGCGCGGAGTACGTCTTGATCACCGGAGCCGACGAAGACTCGGAATTGGTACACAACCGCCTGTACCTGGCCGACGGCGTTAACGAAACCTTCAATTGGGAACGGCTGCCTCACAGCTACCACGGCTCCGGTTGCACGTTGGCCAGCGCAATCGCCGCGTTACTGGCGCAAGGCCTGGACCCGTTCAGCGCGATCAGCGAGGCGCAAGACTACACGTGGCAAAGCCTCGCAGCCGCCTACCGAACTGGCCGCGGCCAGCATAATCCGGAACGTTTTTTTTGGGTGGAATCATGAAACTTCCCCGCCGCGGCCTGTACGCGATCACCCAACCCGAAGGCAAAACCGCAGAACAAGTCATCGCCGAAGTCGAAGCGGCGTTAAAAGGCGGCGCGGTGCTGGTGCAATACCGCGACAAACAGGCCGTGGATGGCGAAGGCTTGGCCGGCCGCCTGTTACGACTGTGCCGCAGTTACCATGTCCCGCTGATTATCAACGACAGCGTCGAGCTGGCGCTGGCGGTCGGCGCCGACGGCGTGCATTTGGGCCGCGACGACGGCAACATCGCGGCAGCCCGAGTAAAGCTGGGGGCCGACGCGATCATCGGCGTGTCCTGTTACAACGATATCGCCAGAGCGACCGCAGCCGTCGCGGCCGGCGCCGATTACGTCGCCTTCGGCCGATTTTTTCCGTCCGGTTCCAAACCGTTGGCGGCGCCGGCCGAAATCGGCACGCTACGTGAAGCCAAGCGCAGCTTGCCGGTGCCTATCGTCGCCATCGGCGGTATTTTGCCGGAAAACGCTGGACAGTTATTGGCTGCCGGTGCAGACTTATTGGCCGTCATCGGCGGCGTATTCGACGGCGATCCGTTCGAGGCCGCGCGCCGTTTCCGAGCATTGTTTTAATTTTTGCGGAGGCCGCCATGCCAGACCATGTTTACCAAAAAATCGAATTGACCGGTTCGTCCACTGTCAGCATTGAGAATGCGGTGGAAAACGCCGTAGCCAAAGCCGGCGAATCAGTGGCCAATATGCGCTGGTTCGAAGTGATCGAAACCCGCGGCCATATCGCCGACGGCAAAATCGCCCACTGGCAGGTGACAATCAAAGTCGGTTACACGCTCGACTGAATCCGGCGGCGATGGATGTTTTTCTCCAAGCGGTCATCGCCGAAGCCGAAGCGGATTTGGCGGAAGGCGACATTCCGATCGGTTCGGTGCTGGTTTACCGGGACCGCATCATCGGCGGAGGCCGTAACCGCCGGGTACAACACGGCAGCGCGGTTCTGCACGGCGAAATGGATGCGCTGGGAAATGCCGGCCGCTTGCCGGCTCAAGTTTAGCGTGACATGCTCTACACCACCTGGTCGCCCTGCCCGATCTGCAGCCGCGCCATTTTGCTATACCACATGCCGGGCGTTGTCATCGGCGAAAACCAAACCTTCGTCGGCGAAAACAATTACTGCGCCAACGCGGCGTAACGCTGGAATAGCCCAAGACCAGCGCTGCATCGATTTAATGCGCAATTTCATCGCCGCCCGCCCCGAACTCTGGAACGAAGACATCGGCGTCTGAGCCGCGCTTATTGGCCGGCGGCCAAGGCCTCGCGTTCGCGTTTCAGCAATTCGGCTTTGCGCTCGATTCCCCAACGGTAACCGGCCAGTTTGCCGTCGCTGCGAACCGCCCGGTGGCAAGGCACCGCCAACGCCAGCGTATTGGCCGCACAAGCCGCAGCCACCGCGCGTGCCGACCGTTCCGCGCCGATACGGCCGGCGATGGCGCGATAACTTAACGTCGCAGCCAACGAAATTTCGCGTAACACCTGCCACACCTGTCGCTGAAACGGCGTACCGCTCAGCACCAAGGGTAAGGCCAATTCCGTTACCGGCTGTTCGATAAAAGCGATGGTTTGCTGCAGCCAATCCGCACAATCGGCATTGCTGTAGCCGATTTCCGCGTCCCGAAACCGCAACCGCAATTGGTGGACCAAACTGTCGGCAACGTCGCCCAGCGCAATGGCGCAAACGCCGTTTACGCCGCCGGCGACCAGGACAGCGCCCAAAGAACAACTGCCGACGGCATAGCCTATGCTGCCGCCGTTAAGCAAGCGTTTCGAAGGCGTGTCAGACACCGCTGAACCGGATGTAACGCCGCAACGGCGAGCCGGCAGTCCAGACGAAAGCCTCGGTGTAGTAATGCATCAAGGCCAGATAACCGATCAGGCCCAAGGTGACGGCTTTGTAAACCTGGGTGGCAAACAGCGTTTGCAGTAGCAGATTCACCAGATCGTCGCCGTAGGCCTGCAACAGGTAAGTCAACAGAAACGATAACAACGGCAACACCACCGCCGGCGGAATCCGACAACTTGCCGTCAAGCGGAACAAGGCGTTTTCGGGGCGATTGCCGTGGCGGTTGACGTCGTGGGTCACGTAAAAACTGTAGGCAGTAATATCGTGCACCAGGCGCGGCATCAAAATCGCCAAAAAATAATACTGTTGGCTGTAGACATAACAACTGGCGACCACCAACAACGTATTGGCCCACAAAAAATACCAGCCCAAGCGGTTCGGCACATAGCGTTGGCAGACAAAGGTGGAAATGCACAAAGCCGCGGTCAACAGAACTGCGATCTGTAACACCTGCGCCGCCTGTTCCGGCTCCAGACTGTTGTGCATGAAGATGCCGATATAGGTAAAGATGCCGGCGCTAACGCTGAGCCACAATTGCAGATGAAACGCCCAATTCGGCAAACGGCACACCGCTTTGGCGACGCCGTGCTGTTGTTTCAACACGTGGTAAACGGTCCAACAGGCGCTGATCAGATATAACACCCGGTACGGAATAAACAAACTGCCGACACCGAAAAACAGCACGATAAACCCGGTCATCGCGATCAACTTACCTTTGTACGCCGCCAGATAGTCGGAGTGGCTGGCCAGCAATAAATTGCTGGCGACGATATGCGGCGTGCCGAACAAGACCTGAAACAACAGGAAATGGCTAGGGCTGGTCGGCAAGGCTTCGCGCAAGGCATGGTCGAATCCGGCGCTGTCCAGCCAAACCAAGGCCAGACTCAACGGCACGATGGCGTACAAACTCAGCAAAAAACGGAAAGACACCGCCATCGGCCGGGCGGTGTCGGGTTGGGATTTGGTCAGGATTACTGTCGCCACGGTGCCACCTATCGTTATTATTTTCGGCAGCCGTTATTATCGCCATTTTGCCCCGCGACTCAATACGCTTTGTTTTTCCGACGGTTAAGCCTCGCTACGCTTGCCTTGTAAACCGCCGGTGTGCACGGCGACGATGCGATGCCCGGCCGGAAAATAGCCGTTCCGGATCAGATCGTATAGCGCATACAGTAATTTTCCGGTGTAAACCGGCTCCAGCTCGATCGCATGCCGGCGCTGAAAATCGGCGATGAAATCGAGCAACTGCGGAGTGGTCTTGGCGAAGCCGCCGCAGTGGTAATCGGTCAGCACCCGCCACGCGGCCCGGTCCGCCCCGCCGCTGCGGTTAAGCAACGCCGCGATGTCGTCGGTAAGAAAGCCGCCGCCTTTCAGCGCGGCGACGCCGATCAATTGGGTACTTGCCGGCGCGGCGCCGATCAAACCCGCCAAGGTCGTGCCGGTGCCGCAGGCGACCGCCAAGGTATCGAAAGCGACATCGATTTCGGCGGCCGATTCGGCGACGCCCTGCAATGCCAACGCCATTGCCCCGCCTTCCGCGAGCCAATATTGGCCCGGTTTCAGACCCGGCAAGCTGTCGCACGTTTTAAAACCGCGCAACTGCCGGTAGTCTTGGCGCGACACGAAGCGCAACTCCATGCCCCATGCGATCAAATCAAGCAGCGTCGGGTTCAGCTCGGGCGGCCGCTCGCCACGAATATAGCCCACCGTATTTAACCCTAAGGCGCGGCCAACGAAGGCTAATGCGTGCAGATGGTTGGAGTAGGCCCCGCCCATACTGAGCACGGTATCGGCGCCGCGATGCAACGCATCGTTCAGGATGTATTTAAGTTTGCGCCATTTATTGCCGGATACGACGGGGTGCAACAAATCGTCGCGTTTCAGCCAAAGCCGGATACCGCGTTCGGACACAAGCGGATCGTCGATCCGGGTCAGCGACGACCGCTGCAATCGCGTTTGAAAGGCTTGCAGCCGCGGATGCAGGCCGCTCACTGTGCCGTTTTGATCGCCCAGGCTACGTCAATGGCCTGGCGATTGGCGGTTACGTCGTGCACCCTAAACATCCGCACCCCGGCCATGACGCCCAAAGCCGTGGTTACCGCAGTGGCGGTGACTAACTCGGCGGGCTGTTCTACATTGCAGATATTGCCCATGAAGCGCTTGCGGCTGGCGCCCAGCAGCACCGGATAGCCCATGCCGACGAAGCGCTGAAGATGCGCCAACAATTGCAAATTGTCCTGCTTGCGTTTACCGAAACCGATGCCGGGGTCGATGGCAATATTCTGCGGCGCAATTCCGGCATCCAACGCCGCATCGATGCGTTGCTGCAACGCTGCCGCGACATCCTCGACGACGTTCTCGTAGTAGGGGCGATCCTGCATGGTTTTCGGCTCGCCTTGCATGTGCATCAAAACGATGGCCATGCCGCTACGGGCGGCGAAAGCCAGCATATCGCTGTCGGCCTGCCCGGCCGATACGTCGTTGACGATGTCGGCGCCGGCATCGCGAGCGGCGGCGGCCACCCGGCTGGACATGGTATCGATGCTGATTCTTACCGTCGGATTGAGTTGGCGAATTGCGGTAATTGCCGGGACCACCCGGCGAATTTGCTCTTCCGCCGCGACCGGATCGGAACCGGGCCGGGTCGATTCGCCGCCGACGTCGATGATGTCGGCACCTTCGGCGATCATTGTTTCAGCTTGACGCAAGGCAGCAGACAGACCTGTATATTTGCCGCCGTCGGAAAAACTGTCGGGGGTGACATTGAGGATCCCCATCAATTGGGGTTTATCGCTGAGATTGAACATGCTTTGGTTCTCTTCGAAGACAGCCGGATAGTTTACCGTCTCGGAGAGAATATAGGGGACCGGTGCATGGAACCGGCAGACTGCCGCCTCACCCTGGAACGAGCGAGGCGGCGTGTGGATCAAGCTCTGAGCAAGGCTTTAACCAGTCTCTCCGACAATTGCTCCTCGACGAATTGCGGTTCGTTCGGCGGATACAAAGAGACTTCGTCTATATCGAAGCCGTACTCTTTACCCAACAAAATCAATTCTTTGATTTTCAAGCAAGCTTTGAGCTTTTCTTTCAAGTCCTGATCGACTTTGGCTTTTTCGGAAAATTCTTTAATAACCTTTACTGACATTGTTCACTCCGTGGTATTACTGAAAATGGATGAAATCCATTTCCATGGAAGCAAAATTTCTGCCAGTTATAAAACCCGAAATATCACTGCTTTCGCGGCGATTTAACGGGACCCGCTAACCGCGCTCAACGTTTTCCCTTACAAACTCTAATAAATTTGTCGCAAACCCAACAATACGACAAATCGGCAAACCGCCCGCCAATTAATCTACCGCGGCCACCCGCCGATACGCGGAGTGGTAATACAACAATGGATCGCCATCGCGGCAAACGACGCGGTCGACTTCGCCGATAACCACCCAATGGCTCCCGGCCTGGATTTGCTGCACCACCCGGCATTCCAGAGCCGCCAGCGCGTCGCTCAACAGCGGCGCACCGTTTTCCCCGGCTTGCCAAGGTACGGCCGCGAACCGCTGCTCCTGCGTGGTGCTGCCGGCAAACTGGTTGGAAACGTCTTCTTGGGCTTCGCTCAGGATATTCACTGCAAAGTGCCGGCTCTCCAGCAACGCGGCACCGGTATCGGTGGCCTGATTCAGGCACACCAGAATTTGCGGCGGATCCAGCGAAACGCTGCTGAAAGCGGTCGCGGTCATACCCTTGGGCTGATTTTCGCGGCTCTGGGTGGTTACCACCGTTACCCCGCTGGCCCATAATTTCAGAGCACCTTTGAATTGTTTAGCTTCGACACCCATGATCAGTCACTTCCCGTAAGATTAAGATTCGTGCAGTTTCGCGATTGGTGGCGGCACAAACCCGGCAACGGAACGCCCGTGGCCGGTATTACGCCAACTATTTCGTCAATGTTTAGGCCGCATGTGCGGGAACAACAGCACGTCGCGTATGCTCGGCGAGTTGGTGAACAGCATCACCAGCCGGTCGATGCCTATGCCCTCGCCGGCGGTCGGCGGCATACCGTGCTCCAGCGCGGTGATGTAATCGGCGTCGTAATGCATGGCTTCGTTGTCGCCGGCTTCTTTTTCCTCGACCTGCTTTCTAAAACGCTCGGCCTGATCTTCGGCGTCGTTCAACTCGGTGAAGCCGTTGGCAATCTCGCGGCCGCCGACGAAAAATTCGAAACGGTCGGTGACGTGCGGATCGTTGTCGTTGCGGCGCGCCAACGGCGACACTTCCACCGGATAGGCGGTGATGAAGGTCGGATTCATCAAGCGGTGTTCGACTGTCTTTTCGAAAATCTCGATTTGCACTTTGCCCAGGCCGTAGCTGTCCTTGACCGGAATCTTCAGATTTTCCGCGACTTTCACGGCCGCTTCGCGAGTCGTCAAATCGGCCAGGGTCAATTCGGGATTGAAGTGCAAGATGGATTCCAGCACCGTCATGCGCTGGAATGGTTTGCCAAAATCGTATTGATCACCTTGGTATTCGATGATGGTTTTGCCGACCACATCCTCGGCGATGCCGCGCAACAAGGCTTCTGTCAAGTCCATCAAGTCGCCATATTCGGCATAGGCTTGGTAGAACTCCATCATGGTGAATTCGGGGTTATGGCGAGTCGACAGGCCTTCGTTGCGGAAGTTGCGGTTGATCTCGAACACCCGCTCGAAACCGCCGACCACCAAGCGTTTCAAATAAAGCTCCGGCGCGATGCGCAGATACAGTTCCATGTCCAGCGCATTGTGGAAGGTCGTGAACGGCCTTGCCGTCGCCCCGCCAGGAATGACCTGCATCATCGGCGTTTCGACTTCCAGGAAGTCGCGTTGAACCAGAAAATCGCGAATGTAATTGACGATTTTCGAGCGCATCACGAAGGTCTTGCGCGTCTCGTCGCTCATGATCAAATCCAGATAACGCTGGCGGTATTTGATCTCCTGGTCGGCGATGCCGTGGAATTTTTCCGGCAGCGGCCGCAAGGCTTTGGTTAACAGGCGGATGTCGTCGACCTTGACGCTGAGCTCGCCAACCTTGGTTTTGAACAGCACGCCTTCGGCGCCGAGGATGTCGCCGATGTCCCACTTTTTGAACTGGTCGTTGTAAACGCCTTCAGGCAAATTGTCACGAGCCACGTAAACCTGAATCTGGCCGGACATGTCCTGCAAATGGCAGAAACTGGCCTTGCCCATGATGCGGCGGGTCATCATGCGCCCGGCAATCTTGACCCGCACCGGTTCGGCCAGCAATTCTTCTTCGGATTTATCGCCATATTCGGCGAGCAATTCCCCCGCCACCACATTGCGGCGAAAATCGGTCGGGAAAGCGATACCCTCTTCACGCAAAGCGTTAAGTTTTTCGCGGCGTTGTCTAATTTGTTCCTGTTCGTCGTGTTCGAATTCTGACATGTTCTTAAAAACTAAAGCAAAAATAAAAATTAACTATCGGTCCAGCGGCAGCAAGCGCACCCGTTCGCGTAACTCGTCGGCAACAACCAGAGCGCCGTTCTCGAGTTCAGTATGAAAACGGCACAACAACTCGATTGCCCGCGGTCCCAACGCTTGCGGTGCGATGTTTTGAGTGCGAATTTGAAAAACACTGGGCGATTCAGCACCCGTCAGCGCCAACAAAGTCCCGAAGTCCAGATCATGGGTAAAAACCACGGCGCCATTCTCACGAGCCCATTCAAACAACACGTGATCAGCGGCATTTGCGGCGCCTATTTCTGACCAATGCAGCACTTCAAAACCAGCGCCGACTAACACTGGCACCCACGCCGGCGACAGGTTCATATCCAGCAACAGTTTCACGCCGCGTGCAAAGGCAATTCGATCTCTTCGGCTCTCCAAGCCGCAAAGTGCAACGCCTCGGTGATATCGTCAGCTTCTAAATAAGGGTATAAATCGAGAATCTGCTGCACCGAATAACCGCTGGCAACCAAACCGACCACCGTACCAACGGTAACCCTAAGGCTGCGTATACAAGGTTTCCCCCCCATTAGACTCGGGTCGAAAGTAATCCGTTGAAAATTTTTCATCACGCCCTCCGGTTCAGGTAAGGTTCGTTTTACAACCCGCTCTTCAAACTAGCCTCAATAAACTGATCCAGCGCGCCGTCCAAAACCGCCTGGGTATTGCCGGTTTCGACATTGGTGCGCAGATCCTTGATGCGGGATTGGTCCAGCACGTAGGAACGAATCTGGCTGCCCCAGCCGATATCGGACTTGGAGTCTTCAATCGCTTGCAAGCCTTCGCTGCGTTTCAGCATTTCCATCTCGTACAACTTGGCTTTGAGCTGCTTCATCGCCGTGTCTTTGTTTTTGTGCTGCGACCTATCGCTCTGGCATTGGGTGACGATGCCGCTGGGGGCGTGGGTGATTCGCACCGCCGACTCCGTTCTATTGACGTGCTGGCCGCCGGCGCCGCTGGCGCGGTAGACGTCGATACGCAAATCGGCCGGGTTGATGTCGATTTCGATATCGTCGTCGATTTCCGGCGAGACAAACACCGACGCAAACGAGGTGTGACGGCGGTTACCGGAATCGAACGGCGACTTTCTGACCAGCCGGTGCACACCGGTTTCGGTGCGCAGCCAGCCGAAGGCATATGGGCCTTCGAATTTGATGGTCGCACTTTTGATGCCGGCCACGTCGCCCGGCGATTCTTCAATCAACTCGGTTTTAAAACCCTTGGCTTCGCCCCAGCGCAAATACATGCGTTCGATCATCGACGCCCAATCCTGAGCCTCGGTGCCGCCGGAACCGGCCTGAATGTCCAAGAAGGCGTTATTCGGGTCCATCTCTCCGGCGAACATGCGCTGGAATTCCAGATTGGCGACCTGTTTCTCGTAGCCTTCCAAATCGGAGGCGACGGTATCGACAGTATCCTCGTCGTTCTCCTCGACCGCCATCGCCAGCAATTCCTCGGCGTCGTTCAGGCCTTGTTCCAGGTCCTTGATGGTATTGACGATACCTTCCAGCATCGCCCGTTCCTTACCCATGGCCTGCGCCTGTTCCGGTTTGTTCCAGATTGCCGGGTCTTCCAGTTCGCGCAAGACCTCCACCAGACGTTCGCTTTTGCTGTCGAAATCTAGATAGTTCTTCAACCCGGCGCTACGCTCGCGCAGATCGGCAATCTTGTATTTGATCGGATTAATTTCTTGCATGAACCTATGCTCAAACAAAACGCCGGGCGTAAAACCCGGCGCAGATAAAAAACCGGCGATTATAAACGATTAGCCGGCCGGTTTGGATTCCCGAGTGCGGAAAGACCAAACGATACAAGCGATTCCGGCCAGTACAAAAGGTACGCTCAACAACTGGCCGGTAGTGATAGCCAGGCCGTTGTCGTACATGGCTTGCTCGGTTTTGAAATACTCCAGCACAAAGCGCACGCTGAACAACATCGCAATAAAGCTGCCGAACGTGAAACCGGGCTGTTTGCCGCGCAGGGTGTAAATCCTCAGCGACACCGCATAAACCAGCAAATAGCAAAACGCCTCGTACAGTTGCACCGGATGGCGCGGCAAGTGGTCGACACGGGAAAATACCACTCCCCAGGGATGTTGCGTAGGGATACCCAAAATCTCGGAATTAAAAAAATTCCCGATCCGAATCAAAGCACCTGCCAACGCTGTCGGAATGCTGACCCGGTCCAGCAGCCAGAAATAGCTGTCGCCGTATTTGCGCCGGTAAAGGTACAACGCCAAAATGATGCCCAGGGTGGCGCCATGGCTGGCCAAGCCGCCTTCCCATACCGCCAGGATTTTCAGCGGATGCGACAGATAATAGCCCGGATCGTAAATCAGCGTGTGCCCGAGCCGGGCGCCAACGATGGTGGCTACCACCATGTACCACAGCAAGGTATCCAGCTCCTCGACATTCTTGCCTTCGCGCTGGTAAATCCATTGCATAGTCAAAAAGCTGCCGACGAAGCCGCAGGCAAACAACAATCCATACCAGCGAATTTTTAAAAAACCGAAATCGACCAGAATCGGATCGATGTTCCAGATCAAGTGTTCCATGACGGTAATGGGCAAGTTTGAGATCGGTAAAGGTTACTAGGTTACAAAAACCGGGGCAAATCCACCGAGCTAATCGCCGCGCTTAGCCGGCCCGGCCGACAGCGACAATTCCGAAGCGGGCGCGGCATTGCCCAATAAGCCGAACAGGCCTTTTTGCGCTTGTTCCAGAATCGTATTGACCAAAGGATGTTTCAGCCGGCGTTGGACGGTCACCGCATAAAACCGCTCGACCACGCCGTCGGCGATACCCAGCATGCCTACCCCGTATTGGCTTTCGATCGCCTCCGCCACCGCCAGCGGCGAGAAAAACAAACCGCTGCCGCCGGCACCGAAGGTTTTCAGCAAACCGCTGTCTTCGACCTCGACTTGCACCATCGGGCTGATTTGATTGACATCGAACCACTGGTCCAACGAGCGGCGCAATGCGGTATTGGCGGTCGGCAACAGAAACGGCGCACCGTTCAGACACCGCGGAAAATCGCGCCGGTAACGTTCCGCCAGAGTCGGAGCGGCAAAAATCGCCACCTGCGACTCGCCCAGAAAGTGGTTGAAGACTCGGGCGCCGCTGGCCGGCGTGGCCGGCACGTCGCACAACACCAGATCGACACCGTGCAGGGCCAGTTCCGCCAACAAGCGCTCGGTCTTGTCTTCCAGGCAATGGATTTGCACCGGCTCCGCCATACGCAGCAAAGGCTCGACCAAGCGGTAGGACAACAATTTCGGCAATGCATCGCTGATGCCCAAATTCAGACGCATGCCGCGGCCGGCGCCGCCTTTCAGCATATGAGTCAACTCGCGTCCCAGACTGAATATCTCCTCCGCGTAGTGATATACCGCACGGCCGGTATCGCTCAGCACCAATTTCCGGCCTTGCTTGACGAACAATTGGCAGCCCACGGCCTGCTCGAAAATCGCCAATTGGCCGCTGATAGTGGGCTGAGCCAAATGCAATACTTCGCAGGCGGCACTGATGCTACCGTGTTTGGCGACCACCCAGAAGTAGTATAAATGTTGGTAATTGATTCGATCCATGGCGTTATTACATCGGGATTTTCTATGAAATAAATTTATTTATCCGATTTTACTATTTTTCTAACAAGCCCTATCTTTTGGTCAAGCCAAATTTTTTCCGAGATCGCCCATGACCAACGCTCAGACCTACGACGATAAAGCGCTGCGCAGCTACTTCCGCTTGCTGAAACAAATTCTGGCGCAAGTGCTCAAAACCGAAGCCGGCCCGAACATCTCCGGCATGGTCGAGCAATTGCAACGCCAATTCGCCGCATTGCAGCGCGACAACACTCCCAGCCGGCGCCGGCAGTTGTCCGACACGCTGAACAAGCTGCCGCCCGAAGCGCAAACCGAAGTGATCCGCGCCTTCAGCATGTTCTTCAGCCTGCTCAACATCGCCGAGGAATCGGCCAACCTACACCAGCGCCGGCGTCTAGCGGAAAACGACAAGCATTTTTGGCCGGGCTCGTTCCACGATACGCTGCTTAACTTACGCCAGGCCGGCGTCGATGCGGAGCAGTTGCAGTGTTTGCTCGACAATCTGAGCTACATGCCGGTCATGACCGCACATCCGACCGAAGCCAAGCGCCGGGCGGTACGCGGCGCGTTACGCAACATCTTCCTCAGCCACGAGAAACTCGACGACCCGCGCCTGAAAGGCTATTTCCGGGCGGAAGTGCTGGAGCGGCTGCATGGCCAGATCCAATTGCTGTGGAAGACCGACGAAGTCCGCGCCCGCGGCATGGGCGTAGTCGACGAGATCGACGCCGGTTTGTACTACTTTCCGCTGTCGTTGTTCGAAGCCACCGCCAGGGTTTACCGCAATTTCCAGCGCGCCCTGCACGACGTCTACGGCACCGACGCCGCCGCAGTCAAAATCCCCAATTTCCTCGTGTTCGGTTCCTGGATCGGCGGCGACCGCGACGGCAACCCCAACGTCAAACCGGAAACGACCGCATTGGCACTACGCATGCAAACCCGTACCGTGTTACAAGCCTACATCACCCGGGTAGCCGCGCTACGCGAGCAACTATCCTACTCCTACGGCTTGTGCCGACCCACCGACGCTTTTTTGCAAAGCCTGCAACACGAGCGCGAGTTGCTGGGCGATGTCGCCATTGCGTTGGAACGTAGCTGCCGCCAGGAACCTTACCGGCACAAACTCAGCCTGATGAAATACCGGCTGGAAGCGGCATTGAACCGGGTCGAACAGCGTATAGAACAAAGCTCCGGCGCCGGCGACATTCACGCCTATGCCGGCGCCCCGCAGTTTTTAGCCGATTTGTATTTGATCCGCGAATCCCTGATCAGCCACGGCGACCAAGCGGTGGCGGACTTGGAATTGCTGGATCTGATCCGCTTGGTCGAGACCTTCGGCTTTCATCTGATGCAGCTCGACGTGCGCCAGGAATCGACCCGGCACAGCGACGCGGTGGCGGAAATCTTTGCGCTGGCGCTGCAAATCGACTACCAGGCCCTGGCAGAGTCCGAACGCTTGCAGTTATTGGGCGAAGCGATCTCGGCCCCCGGCAGCTTGAGCTACGACAACCAGTTGTTGAGCGAGGCCACCCAGGAAACGTTGGAAGTTTTTCAAGTGATGGCCGATATGCGCCGGGAAATCGGCGCCGACTGCTTCAGCCGCTACGTGATTTCGATGACCCACTCGGCCAGCCACATCATGGAGGTCTTGCTGTTGGCCGCGCAAACCGGCCTGGCCGGCCGCATCGGCGGGCGTTGGTATTGCCACGTCGGCGTCTCGCCATTATTCGAGACTATCGAAGATTTGAGCCATATCGACACGGTTTTGCGTACCCTGCTGGCGCAACCGGTGTATCGCGCCTTGCAACAGGCGTACGGCCAACGCCAGGAAGTCATGTTGGGTTATTCGGATTCCTGCAAGGACGGCGGCATTCTGGCCTCGGCCTGGGGTCTGTACCGGGCGCAACAACTGGTCATGGAAATCAGCGACAGTGAAGGCATTCCCTGCCGCTTGTTCCACGGCCGCGGCGGTACCGTTGGCCGCGGCGGCGGGCCGACCCATCAGGCGATTCTGGCGCAACCGCCGGCCACCGTGCGCGGCCAAATCAAATTCACCGAACAAGGCGAAGTGCTGTTTTACCGCTACAACAACATGGAGACCGCAGTCTACGAATTGACGATGGGCATTACCGGCCTGATGAAAGCCAGTGTCAGCCTGGTCCGGCCCGTCGCAACCGACCAGCCGGAAGCGCTGACGATCATGAGCGAATTGGCGGCAATCGGTGAGCGCGGCTACCGGCAATTGACCGAGCATACGCCCGGCTTTTTGGACTATTTTTACGAAACCACACCGGTCACCGAAATCGGCCAGCTTAATATCGGTTCCCGGCCGTCGCACCGTAAAAAACAGGACCGCTCGAAAAAATCGGTACGGGCCATCGCCTGGGTCTTCGCCTGGGCCCAATCCCGGCAAACCTTCCCGGCCTGGTACGGCATCGGTTCCAGCCTGGAAAACTGGTGCGCCGGCAAGCCGGAGCGGCTGAAAACCTTACGCGAGCTATATTGCACCTGGCCGTTCTTCCGCAATCTGCTCAGCAACGCGCAAATGGCGTTGAGCAAGTCGGACATGGACATCGCCCGCGAATACGCCGCGTTGTGCGCCGATCCGGAAGTCGGCAAGCGCATCCACGGCTTGATCGCCGCCGAGCACCGGCGTTGCGTGGACTGGATTCTGGAAATCGCCGAAAGCGACAGGCTATTGGCCGATAATCCGGAACTGGCGGCGTCGCTGAACCGCCGTAACGATTATCTCGGGCCGTTGAATTTCTTGCAGGCCGACCTGCTGCGGGCGGTACGCCAAGCCGACGAGAACGACGGCGACATCCCGGCCATGCAACCCTTGCTGCGCACCATCAACGCCATTGCCGCCGGGATGCGCAACACCGGTTAGGAACATCACAAGGAGCTAAGCATGGCATCGCACGATCCGTTACAACGCTTGAAACAGCTAATCCTGATCGAACGGGAGGATATCGGCTCGTTAGTGGCTTACGGCGTCGGTATCGGCCTGATGTCGCTGGCCACGCCGGTCGCGGTACAGGCGCTGGTCAATACCATCGCCTTCGGCGCGCTGTTGCAGCCATTGGTGGTATTGACGCTGATTCTGCTGGTGTTGCTGTCGTTCAGCAACAGCCTGGTCGCGCTGCAATTCTACGTGGTGGAAATGCTGCAACGCCGTCTGTTCGTCCGGCTGTTCGGCGAAGCCGCCGAACGGTTGCGCAATGCGGCGATCACGGTACGCGACCAACAATACCTGCCGGAATTGGCCAACCGCTTTTTCGACGTGGTGTCGCTGCAAAAAACCGCCGCGTCGTTATTGCTGGAAACCTTGGGTTATTTATTGCAAACCCTGATCGGCATGTTGCTGCTGGCGTTTTACCACCCCTTGTTGCTGGCGTTCGATTTGTTTCTGGTGGCGGCGCTGTATCTGATCCTGTTCGTGATGGGCAAACAAGGCATCCCGACCGCGATCGAGCAATCCAGAGCCAAATACACGGCCGCCGCCTGGCTGGAAAATATCGCCGCCAACCCCTTACTCGGCAAGAGCCGGCGCGGCGAGGACTTCGTCAACCAACAGACCGAGCGCATCGCCAGACATTACCTTGCCGCCTGCGTTAACCACTTCCGGATCCTGTCCAGACAAAATATCGGCGCACTGGTATTGCATACCCTGGCCAATACCGCGCTATTGGGTATGGGCGGCTGGATGGTGATCGAACGCCAGCTCAGCCTGGGCCAATTGATCGCCGCCGAGCTGGTGGTCAACGCCATGGTCTACGGCCTGACCCGGCTCGGCAAAACCCTGGATAACTTTTACGAACTGGTCGCCAGCGTCGACAAAATCGGCTACCTGCTGGATCTGCCGCAGGAAGCCGGCCACGGCGGACAACCGCAACATTTCGAGCAGGGCTGCCGGGTCGAAATCAGACAACTCTGCCTGCCGGACACGCCGTATTCCGATCCGGCCAACCGGCTCGACTTGACCCTGGAACCCGGCGAGCGCCTGGCCATCAGCACCGGTGCCGAACGCGGCACGCTGCTGGATGCGATTTTTGGGTTACGTGCGGCGAGTTCCGGACAAATCCTGTTAAACGGCGAGGACCTGCGCGACCTGAGTTTGCGATATCTACGCGACAGCATCGGCCTGGTACGCCATGCCGAACTGGTGGAGGCCACGGTTGCGGAAAACCTGAGCTTGGGCAGCGACCTGGCCTTGGCCGACATGCGCCGCGCGCTCGACCAGGTCGGACTGCTCGAAACCATTTCGGCCCTACCCGACGGCTTGAATACCGCGCTGTGCCCGCACGGCGCACCGCTCAGCGAAGAACAGGCCTTGCGGCTGACGCTGGCCCGTGCCATCGCCGTTAAGCCGCAATTGTTGCTAATCGACAAGACGCTGGACCGGATCGACGCCCGCTACTTACCCGGTATACTCGAATGCCTGACCGCAGCCGATGCACCCTGGAGCTTGCTGGTAATCAGCCATGAACCGCTGGTGCTGGCCCGTTTTCGGCGCCAAGCGGTATTGGTCGAGGGCCGGCTACAGGAAACGCTGACCGAAGGAGCATAACCATGCATGGCAAAACCGAAGAATGGCTGCCGGATACCCGTTTGAAATTGTTGACCGATGCGATTACCGCGCCGATCGCCGGCAAGCTCGCCCGTTCCCTGATATTGCTGTTGATCGCGCTGCTGTTCTTGCTGTTACTGACCCCGTGGCAGCAAAACGTGCGCGGTATCGGCCGCGTCGTGGCCTACATTCCCGGCGACCGCCAACAAACGGTCGGCGCGCCGGTCGAAGGCCGTATTTCGCGCTGGCTGGTCAAGGAAGGCAGCAAGGTCAAGGCTGGCGAAGTGATCGCCGAATTGCGCGATAACGACCCTTTGTTGCTGCAACGCCTGGAAGGCGAACGCCAAGCCTTGCTCGGCCGGCAAACCGCAATCGACAACCGGGTGGAGACCTTCCGCGAACAATTGCGGATGGCCGAACAAGCGCGGCCACAAGCGTTGGCTGCGGCCGAATCGCGCTTGGAAATGGCCAGGCAACGCCAGCGCCAAGCGGTGCAAGGCGCAGAAGCCGCCAGCGCCGCCCGGTTGACCTCGTCGTTGAATTTGACCCGCCAGCAAACCCTGCAGGAAAAGGGCCTGGCCTCGCGGCGCACGCTGGAACTGGCGCAACTGGAAATAGCGCAGCGTAGCGCCGACCTCGACCGCGCCCACGCCGCGCTGGCGGCGGCCAGGAGCGAAGTTGACGCGCTGGGCGCCGACTTGCGCAAGCTAACCGCCGACACTACGGCCGGCGTCGAGAAAGCCCGCGCCGAGCTGAATAAAGCTATCGAGGACCAAAATTACCTACGCGCGGATTTGCTGAAAGTCGAAACCCGGCTGGCCCGCCAGCAAACCCAAACCATCACCGCGCCGCGCGACGGCACTGTGTTAAGGCTGCTGGCCAACCCGAATGCGGAGATGGTCAAGGCCGGCCAACCGTTGGCGATTCTGGTGCCTGACACCGACCAGCGCGCAGTGGAGTTATGGGTCGACGGCAACGACCTGCCGCTAATCGTGTCCGGCAGCAAGGTACGCTTGCAATTCGAAGGCTACCCCGCCATTCAGTTCGGCGGCTGGCCGGAATTTTCCATCGGCTCGTTCGGCGGCCGAGTGGTGCTGATCGACGCCACCGACGATGGCAAAGGCCATTTCCGCATCCTGGTACAGCACGATCCTGACGACATTCCCTGGCCGGAAGTGCGCTTTCTACGCCAAGGCGTACGGGTCAACGGCTGGGTACTGCTGGGCCAAGTCACGCTGGGCTACGAATTGTGGCGGATCTTCAACGGCTTTCCGCCGCTAGTGTTGCCGGAACCCGAAGTTAAAGACGGCGGCAAAGGCGACGTCAAGAAAGCCGACAGCGGCGAGAAAAAAGAATGAAGACCAAGGCGACTGTGCTGATTTTGCTCTTGCTGCCGCTGCTGGCCTCGGCCGAGCCTGCCCCCGCACCGCGGCCGTTGGCCTTGGCGGAAGTGCTGGATGCGGCTTTGCGGGCCTTTCCGGGTCTATTGGCGGCGGAACAGCGCAAACAGGTTGCCGAAGGCGAGTTGCAAACGGCAGAAGGCGGATTCGATACCTTGTTGAAATCGCAAAACCGTTGGTCGGTGGCCGGCATCTACGAAAACCGCAATTACGATGTCGTGATCGAACAACCGACCAGTCTTTGGGGGGCGACCTTTTTCGGCGGCTGGCGGCGCGGTACCGGCCAATATCCGCTTTACGAAGGTAAGAGCCAGACCGCCGACGACGGCGAAGCCCGCATCGGCGTCAATATCCCGTTGTGGCGCAACCGCGAGATCGACCGGCGCCGGGCCAGCTTGCAGCAAGCCGAACTCGGCAAACTGATCGCCGGCCACGAGTTCGACCAAGTCTTGCTGGAAGTGCGGCGCCAAGCCAGCCACCGTTATTGGGACTGGGTGTTGGCCGGCCTGCGTGCCCGTACCGCAGCGCAATTGTTGCAGATCGCCGAACAACGCAACGACGGCATTTTGCAGCGGGTCGCCGCCGGCGACATTCCGGATTTCGAAGCGCTGGACAACCAGCGCGCCATCATCGAGCGCCGCGAGCGGCTGGTTGCCGCCAAGCGCTTGCTGGAACAAAGCGCTATCCAGTTGTCCTTATATTGGCGCGACGCCGACGGCCAACCGCAATTGCCGACCGACGAATTGCTGCCTAACGGTTTCCCGGAACGCGAACCCAAAATCGAAGCCGATTTCGAATCCGCAGCCCATTTGGCGCGCAGCCAGCGTCCGGAGTTAAAACGTTTGGAACTGCAAGGCCAACAAACCGAAACCGAACTGGCGTTGCAAAACAACCAACGCAACCCGGCCGTGGATTTCTCGGTGATGGGTGCCAGCGACATCGGCTACGCCAAAGATAAGCTGAATCGCGACGAACTCTATCTGGGTTTGAATGTCGATATACCGCTCCAACAGCGGGTCGCCGGCGGCCGGGCCCAAGCGGCGGCGGCCAATCTACGCCGCCTGCGCTGGGAACGGACCGGCACCGAAGACCGGATTAACGCCGAAGTGAAGGACGTGCTGTCGGCCCTGAACGCCGCCCGCCAGCGCCTGACGCTGAGCGAACAGCAACGCCAGGCCGCCCGCAAGTTGGAGGAAGGCGAACGCACCCGCTTCGAATGGGGCGAAACGACTTTGTTATTTGTCAATTTACGCGAGATAGCCAGCGGCGATGCGACGCTGCAAGCGGCCGATGCGGCGGCCAGCCTGTTTAAGGCTCATGCCGACTTTCAAGCCACGGTCGCCGCACCTTTGGATTACGGACAATGAGGTGATGAGTATGATTAGAAAATCTGACAATGCGAATTTTTCTCGAACGACGACGATCAAGGCTTTGTTGTTTATCGGTTTGTTGATCGTCTGCATTAAGTTCCCTGTCGAGACCTTGCACTTTTTTGCCGGGGTGGCCCACACCGTTTATGAAAGCGTGGCCTTTGCCGTCGAGGAGTTGTTGACGCACGTGTTCGGTTTCAGCAAGTTCCAGGCGCAGATGATCGTGTTCTACACCAGTTGCGCCATCGGCGCCGGCATTTTGTACCGTATGGCGCGCCATTTGCCGTTGTGGTTGAAGCAGGCTAAACGCTACTGTATTCAATGCTGCGAGCGATTGCGCCAGCGCTGGCAGGCCTATTGGGACATGTTGCCGGTCTTGCAGAAGTTGCAATTGTTGTTGGTCGAATTCGCCTTTTTGGCCGGTAGCGTCGGCTATATGTTGGTGTAATTTCGACCTTTTGTGCGGATCGGCTTCAGGTCGGGGCGGCCACCTGAAGCCTGCCACCCTCGACCCGCACCGGAAACGTGGCGATATCTTCGTAGGCCGGCGCGCATTTGACCTGGCCGGTCTTGACGCAAAACCGGGCACCGTGGCGCGGGCAGACGATCTCGTCGCCGTCCAGCTCGCCGCTGGCGATCTCGGCGCCGTCGTGGGTGCAGACATCGGCAATCGCGTAAAACTCGCCGCCGATGTTGAACACCGCGACGTCGTCGCCATCCACATCCACTACCACATGTTCGCCGTCGGCCAAGGCCGAGGCGGCGACTACATCAATCCACTCAGTCATGCCGTTCTCGCTTGTTATTTCTAAAAATCATAAGAAAGCTTGTATCGCCCCGAAAAATGAAAGACCTGCGGTGCGAGCTAGGCCTCTTTCGCGACAAAAGCGCCGCTGCTACGATTTCAAATACACATCGTAGCGCAACAGTTTGCCGTGCAAGCTCTCGCTCGGCTTGCCGCCCAGCGGTTCGGCGTAATCCGGGCTTTTGACGACAACCCGCCTGCCGGTTGCCGCCCAGGCCGCGTCGAACAATGCTTGCCGGTCCAGGTCGTCGCCCAGAATATCGCGCAGGATCGCCATCGATTTACGCGTCGCCGCGCTCTGCTTTTTCTTGGCGGGAAACATCGGATCCAGGTAAATGCAGTCGGGCGGTTCCGGCAAGTTAGCCAGCAATTCGATGGCGTTGCCGATCAGCAATTTGGGCGGACTGAGTTCGCGTCGCAACACCCAGTCTTTCTTGGCCAGCCGTTCGAAACCGTCCTGAATCAGGGCAGCCATCACCGGCGAGCGCTCGATACAAGTCACCTGGTAGCCCATCCGAAACAAAGCCAGACTATCCTGGGCCCAGCCGCAAGTGGCATCGAGGATGGTATGGGTTTTCTTGCCGACCGCCTGCGCCAGCAAATCTTTTTTCGGCGCCGGATAAGAATGCTGTTCGCCGGGACGAGGATCGATTTCAACAGCGAGACCGCCTTTTTTCAGGGTTTGCCGGTCGAGTAGTTTCAGGCAGCCGTCGCGATAGGTCAGGAAAATCTCTCCATCGCCAGCCAGCACTTGCTCCATGCCCAGCAAATCGACATCCAAATGTTGCGCGAGACTAGCATCTCGCTGGTCATCGCCCCGCAACACGGAAAGCTTGGCTGCAACCACTATTCGGTCGAAACCGCTTCCTGCTGGTTTTTCAAAGCCGCATCCAGCGTATGCCAAGCCAGCGTCGCGCATTTAACGCGCGCTGGATACTCGCGGACGCCAGCCAATACCGCCAATTTACCGATGGCTTCCAGGTTGACGTCCTCGGTTTTACCGGTGGTCATTTCATGAAATTGCTTGAATAAGGCTTCCGCGTCGTCTTCGCTCATGCCTTTGATGATTTCAGTCATCAGCGACACCGAAGCGGTAGAGATTGCGCAGCCGGAACCCTGAAAGCTGGCATCCTGGATCACATGGTCGGCGCCGATTTTCAAAAACAGCGTCAGCTTATCGCCGCACAGCGGATTAAACCCATCCACCCGCCGGTTGGCGTCTGCCATGATGCGGAAGTTTCGCGGGTTGCGGTTGTGGTCGAAGATGACCTCTTGGTATAGGTCGCGTAGTTCGTCAAACATTAGCCAAACACCTCAATTAGGGACTTGATGCCTTGCAGCAAAACATCGATTTCTTGCCGGGTATTGTACATGGCAAACGAAGCGCGCGCCGTCGCCGGCACACCGTAAAAATCCATCACCGGCATCGCGCAATGGTGGCCGGCGCGCACGGCGATGCCCAGGCTGTCGAGCATGGTGCCAATGTCGTGCGGGTGAATATGGTCCAGCGTGAACGACAAAATGCCGCCCTTGTGCTCGGCTTGGCCGATGATGTTCAGTCCTTTGATTTCCCGCGCTTGTTCGGTCGCATAATCCAGCAGTTCCGCTTCGTACGCGGCAATCTTGTCCATGCCAATCGCGCTGACGTAATCGATCGCCGCGCCCAAACCAATGATCTCGGCGATAGCCGGCGTGCCGGCTTCGAATTTGTGCGGCAAGCCTGCATAAGTGGTTTTTTCGAAGGTCACTTGCCGAATCATGTCGCCACCGCCCTGGTACGGCGGCATCGCTTCCAGCAAGGCCTGCTTGCCGTAAAGCACACCGGTGCCGGACGGGCCGTACAATTTGTGGCCGGAAAACACGTAAAAATCGCAATCCAAAGCCTGCACATCAACGGCCATGTGCGGAATGGCCTGGGCGCCGTCCAATAACACCGGAATGTTTTTGGCATGCGCGGCGGCGATGATTTTTTCCACCGGATTGATCGAACCCAAAGCGTTGGACATGTGGGTGATGGCCACCAATTTGGTGTTGGCGTTCAACAAGTTTTCGAACTCGTCGAACAGCAATTCGCCTTGTTGATTGATCGGCGCGACTTTCAACACCGCGCCGATCTGCTGGCACAACATCTGCCAAGGCACGATGTTGGCGTGATGCTCCATCGCGCTGATCACAATTTCGTCGCCGGCTTTTAACTGAGACTTGCCAAAGCTTTGCGCGACCAGATTGATGGCCTCGGTGGCGCCGCGCACGAAGATGATTTCCTTATCGCTTTTGGCGTTGATGAACGCCCTGACCTTCTCCCGCGCCGCTTCGAATTTATCGGTGGCCTTGACGCTGAGGGTATGCACCCCGCGGTGGATATTGGCGTATTCGTGGCTGTAGGTATGCACAATCGCGCCGATCACCGCTTGCGGCTTCTGGCAACTGGCGGCATTGTCCAGGTAAACCAAGGGTTTGTTACGGATTTTCTCGCCGAGGATCGGGAAGTCGGCGCGGATTTGTTCGATGGGAAATGTGGTCATTGCTAACTATTTGGTTTAATTGATTTCATCTTTACGAAACACTAGAATCGGTCCAGCCGATTCGTTCATTGGATAAAACTATGGTCGCCGTCTTTCCGCAAAAACACCTCACTGACATCGCCGAATGGCGTCGCATGGGCGAGGCAGGGATTTTTCCGCCCGAAGCTCGGATGGAACTGATTGAAGGAGAAATATTACACATGGCGCCTATCGGGTTTAATCATGCTGGGCATGTCAATCGACTCAACTATATCCTGACCTTCCTCACTCACGGTTCAGCGTGTGTGAGCGTGCAAAATCCCATTCAACTTGGCGATCTGTCCGAACCCGAACCGGATTTTTTACTACTTAAACCCGATCCCGATTTTTATAGCACCCGTCATCCCAATGCCGCTGACGTGTTATTACTGGTCGAAGTTTCCGACAGCACACTACGCTTTGATCGCGAACAAAAACGCCGTTTGTATGCCGCTCACCAAATCCCTGAGTATTGGATCGTCAACCTGATCGACAACTGCCTGGAAATTTACCGACAACCCGAAAATGGCGATTATCGGGAGCAAAGTACATTAGCCAAGACCGACTACGCCAACCTGGTTTCGCTGCCGGATATTCAAGTTCGCGTCGCGGACATCCTGTAGGCGTTATTAAGCCGGCCCTTAAATACCGTTCGCCTTTATGCCCCTTTGGTACTGATCCTGTCGAAGGTTGGGCGGCAAGCCGTTCATAGTTCGATAAGCTCAACACCAACGGCTTAATTTAACTGCATTGGGAAGTAACTCGCTCCTACAAACTCATCGCCGGAAACCGCGCCAGCAGCTCCTGCAACAGGAAGCCTCTCAGCTCGGCATGGCCTACTTTATCGACCATTTCGTTGGCAAAGGCGAAGGTCAAAATATTCCGAGCCGTTTCCGCATCGACGCCGCGCGATTGCAGATAAAACACCGACTTTTCCTCCAACTGGCCGACGGTGACGCCGTGCGAGCATTTGACGTCGTCGTTGTAAATTTCCAGTTGCGGCTTGGTATCCACTTCGGCATCGGCCGATAACAGCAGGTTGCGGTTGTTCATTTCCGAATCGGTATTTTGCGCGCCCTCGGCAACGATGACCCGGCCCTGAAACACCCCGCGTGCCTTTTTATCCAGCACCCCTTTGTAAAACTCGCGACTAATGCCACGCGGCTGCAAATGGTTGATGCGGGTGTGATTATCCAAATGCTGGCGGCCGCCGGCGACGAACAAGCCGTTCAAGCTGCATTCCGACGACTTGTCCAGATCGCTATGTATGTCAGTGCGCGCCAGCAGGCTACCCAGCGCAAAGTTATGATGGGTGAAACGGCTATCGGGCGCTTGTTTGACGTAAGTACCGCCAAAATGTTGGGCCTTACCGGCTTCCAGTTGGGCTTTATACAGCGTCAAACCGGCATTGCGGCCTATCAGACACTCATTGACCGACGCAGTGAAATAGCTGTCGGCGCTGCCGAGATAAGTCTCGATGATTTCCGCTTCGGCCTGATCATTTATGACGAACACGTTGCGAGTCACAGCCAGCGCGTTGGCTTCGGTAGCCACATGCAGAATCTGGATTGGTTTATCCAATGGCTGTTTGGTAGCGACTTCGATTACCACACCGTCGGCAAACCAGGCTTGATTGAACGCAATCAAGTTATGTTCGCTACAGGCCACGGCTTGTCCCAATTGGTCGGCAATCGACTCGGGATTTTGCGCCAGAACCTCGGCCAAACTGCGGACGCTAACGCCATCGCTCAAACCGGCCAATGCCGATAAGGCCGAATCAAACCGGCCATTAACCAGCACCACGCTATAAGCATCTTCCAGGCGATATTGCTGTAACCACTCGGTGTCAACGCCCTGCTCCACGGCCGGCGCGAACACGGTTTTGTTCAACGCCGCCAGATTGGTGTAACGCCATTCTTCCTCGCGAATATTCGGAAAGCCGCGCTCGGCAAATGCGGCCAAGCCCTCGGCACGCAGTTGCTGCAACCATGGCAAATCCTGGCCCGGCAACGACGCTGCCAAATCCTGGTAAGCGTTCAAATACGAATAAGCGGATTGTTCGGCGGCGATCATGCGGCTTGCCCCTCCAGCCAGCTATAACCTTTCTCTTCCAGTTCCAGGGCCAGCGCCGGCCCGCCGGATTTGACAATCTTGCCATCGGCCAGCACGTGCACCACGTCCGGCTTGATGTAATCCAGCAAGCGTTGGTAATGGGTAATCATCAGGAATGACCGCTCGGCGGAACGCAAGGAATTGACGCCATCAGAAACGATACGCAAGGCGTCGATGTCCAGGCCGGAATCGGTCTCGTCGAGGATGCACAGATTCGGTTCCAAAACCGCCGCTTGCAAAATTTCGTTTCGCTTTTTCTCGCCGCCGGAAAAGCCTTCGTTTACCGCACGGTACAAAAACTTCTCGTCCATCTGCAACAGCTTGACCTTGCTTTTGACGATGGTCAGAAAATCCATCGCATCGACTTCCGGCAAGCCCTTGTGCTTGCGCATCGCATTCAATGCGGCTTTAAGCAGATAAATATTGCTGACACCGGGAATCTCGACCGGATATTGAAACGCCAGAAACACGCCTTCGCGGGCGCGGATTTCCGGGGCCATACCCAGCAAGTCTTTGCCGTTGTAAGTCACGCTACCCTCGGTGACTTCGTAACCGGGTTTGCCGGACAGCACGTGCGACAAGGTACTCTTGCCGGCGCCGTTGGGGCCCATGATGGCGTGGACTTCGCCTGGGTTTATGTCCAGGGTTAGGCCTTTTAATATAGGTTTGTCGTTGATGGTTACGTGGAGATTTTTGATGCTGAGCATACGTTTAGTCACCTAAGTTTTTTAAATAATTCCGAACCTTATCGTCCGCACGCTCCGGCGTGGGAACGCAGTCGTCGACGCTTCAGCGTCACCATTGGCTTGGCTAGGCTTTTAAACCTAGCATTTCAATTTTTTAATTTGTTTCGCTATCGCGAAGGTTTATTTAATGTCGGGTCTCGGCCCGACAGCCGAGATACTTTTCTTTGCTTGTCCAAAGAAAAGTATCCAAAAGAAAAGACACCCGGATGCCGCTTGTTCCCTGCGCTCCTCGCTTTTGAACGGGGTTGCCGAAAGGGGCTTCCTGCCCCTTCGTCAACGCGCCGCATCCATGCGGCGCCCCTACGGGCTAATCCGCTCAAAAGCTCCGGTGCTCGGCGCGGCAAACGGGAATAAAACCATCCCGAAAATTAAAGCTATAAATCGAAATAGCAGGTTCGATTAGCGAAGCACAATTGGACCTAACAGGTTGGTGAAAAACCATGTTCTGGTCACTAATTCAGATGGATCGGGCCTTTATTTAGTATAAAGATCAGCCTGTCGACACTAAATATAGACTCTATTGGTTGTAAAAAAGAGTTTTTCACCAACCTGCTAAGAGGACTGAGATTAAAAAATATTTTTAATATTACAGATGCTTAATAATCTTTAATTTTAGGCTTTCGTTATCTGAGTTGTAATTGCAAAGATCGCTCTTTATATTTCCCAACCTGTAATACAGAGCAATATACTCTGGCCCCACCCTTTCTAATTCATCGCATAAAAAACAATATTCAGCATATTTTGCATCAGCTTTATTAATTTTAATATCTAAATCTGGATCATATGGAGAGCAATTTCCTAATCCAGGACAATCTTCAAGATACAGCAATCTTTGGACGATTTTTTTATCTTCGAGAGACACACAGAGCTCTCCAATAATCCGATTGTACTCAGCCTGACAAAAACTTATATGTTATAAATTTATATCAACCAACGCAATTAATGCTTCCAATTTTGTTTGTTCTTCATAAGACTTAGTAATTAAGTAAAATGTAACCCCCGCGACAATTGGACTAAGAACTCCACCAAAGTAACTTCCAAAACTACCCCAAACATCTGGCTTTTCGGATACATGATCGTGAAAATAAAAAAAATAACAGCCAAAAATTACCACAGCTATTAGTGCCACAAAAATATACAACCACGTACTAATATTATCTGCTTTCCCTCTCATAAGTTTCTCAGACTTTAATATGTAATTGCTTGGGATCGTAGAGTTATTATAAATAACGTAAACCTAGCAAAGGCTTGTCAATTATCTAAGCTCGCAGGATGCTCTGAACGCAGCGAAGCGCATCTGTAGCGAACAATGTTCATCCTTCCGCCAGCACCTTCCTTGCCACTACATGTCTTTTTCGCGACCTAACTTTTTCTCTTCTATGGAGTCGCGATAAGATCGAGTGCTAAAACGTAAGTATGATTTATCTAAACTTGAAGTGTATTTTGAATAAAAAATCTCGTTGCCATTTTTATCAACCCAAGTACTGATCGACTGCTCAAAATGAACTCCAAAAATATTTTTCACTATAGAATTATTTATTTTGCTTGGAACTCCGTATTTTTTAATCAGCTCTAAATTTACGTTATCATACGAATCAGGCGAAAGCTTCATTTCAACGACTTTAACGATACTTTCAGTATCAATAACAACAAAGACACTAGCAGGCTCTTTGGCTACTGTAGTATTACCTGAACAGCTATAAGATGGTATATCTCCATCGTCATTATGTAGCGCCCATGCAGGAGTATCTGAACAGTTAACACTATGTCCCAGCGCATTTTTTACTTTCTCTGGAGTAGAAACTCCTCCTATTTCAATGCTCTTAAACTCAAAGGCTTGCCCTGAAGACGAGAACAAAATAATAAAACATAGTCCAATAATATTTAGCTTCATATTCGAACCATTTCAAAAAGCTAACAGCCCGTAGGGTATGCTCAACGCAGTGAATCGCATCTGTCGCGAACGATGCGCCTCCTTTCGTCGGCACATCCTACAAATCCTTTCCAAATTCAAAAACATCCAACTACTTTAAATCCGCGACGGGGTTATTCCCGTTATTCCGCCCCGAGCATCGCAGCTTTTGGCGAGATCGGCCCGCAGGGGAGCGGCAGGGATGGCCCTTCCGAAAACCCTCGCCAAAAGCGAGAAGCGCAGGATAAAGGCGGAATGTCGGGTGGCCTTTTCTTTGGACACTTTCTTTTGGCCAAGCAAAAGAAAGTGTCTCGGCTGTCGGGCCGAGACCCGACTTGAAAACACCCGTCGCGACAGCGACACCTTAAAATCAAAAAAATCAAAAACCCCTCACCCCAACCCTCTCCCAGAGGGCGCGGGAGAAAAACCTTTTAACCAACCGCCCCTTCCAAACTAATCCCCAACAACGCCTGCGCCTCAACCGCAAACTCCATCGGCAATTCCTTAAACACTTCCTTACAAAAACCATTCACAATCATCGACACCGCATCTTCGGCCGATAAACCACGCTGCTGGCAAAAGAACAATTGATCTTCGCTGATCTTGGATGTGGTCGCCTCGTGTTCGACCTGCGCAGTCGGTTGCTTCACTTCAACATAGGGAAAAGTATGCGCGCCGCATTTATCCCCGACTAACAACGAATCACACTGGGTATGGTTGCGGGCGTTTGTCGCGGATTTAGCGACCTTCACCAAGCCGCGATAAGTGTTTTGGGCCTTGCCAGCAGAAATTCCCTTGGACACAATGGTGCTGCGGGTGTTTTTGCCGATGTGGATCATCTTGGTGCCGGTGTCGGCCTGTTGCAGATTGTTGGTCAACGCCACCGAATAAAACTCTCCGACCGAATCGTCGCCCAACAGCACGCAGCTAGGATATTTCCAGGTGATCGCCGAACCGGTTTCGACTTGGGTCCAGGAGACTTTGGAATTGTGACCGCGACATTCGGCGCGTTTGGTGACGAAGTTGTAGATCCCTCCCTTGCCATCCTTATCGCCGGGATACCAGTTTTGTACGGTGGAATATTTGATTTGGGCGTTATCCAGGGCGACCAACTCGACCACCGCTGCATGTAGCTGGTTTTCGTCTCGCATCGGCGCGGTACAGCCTTCCAGATAGGACACATGCGAGCCTTCGTCGGCAATAATCAATGTTCGTTCGAACTGACCGGTGTTGGCGGCGTTGATTCTAAAATAGGTGGATAACTCCATCGGGCAGCGTACGCCTTTGGGGATGTAAACAAAGGAACCGTCGGTAAACACTGCAGAATTCAACGCGGCGAAAAAATTGTCGCCAACCGGTACCACGCTACCGAGGTATTGTTTAACCAACTCCGGATGTTCTTGCAGCGCTTCGGAAATAGGGCAAAAAATCACTCCCGCTTCTTTGAGCTTGCCTTTAAAGGTGGTGGCAACGGAGACGCTATCGAACACGGCATCAACCGCTATACCCGCCAATCGCTCTTGTTCATCCAAAGGAATGCCGAGCTTTTTATAGGTTTCCAGCAACTCGGGATCGACTTCGTCCAAACTTTTCGGGCCATCTTTCTTGGATTTTGGCGCCGAGTAATAACTGATGGCCTGATAGTCGATCGGGTCGATTTTCAGTTGCGCCCAATCCGGCGACGGCATGGTTTGCCAATGGCGAAACGCCTTCAGCCGGTATTCGAGCATGAACTCGGGCTCGTTTTTGACCTTGGACAAACGGCGAATCACGTCTTCATCCAAGCCCGGCGGAAAGGTATCGGCTTCCAGTTCGGTGACGAAGCCTTGTTTGTATTCCTGGCTGATCAGGTTTTCGATTTCTTGAGCGGATGTGGACATAGGCTTTTAATACTTATCGAAACAATTGGTTAACCGAAATATACACTTCTTCCGGCTGCTTAAATGGCGACACCATATCGGCCAGAGTGACCGATTCCAGCGCATTCGCGATTTTCTGGTTTATCAGATGCCAATTACCCTGAATTCGGCAACCGCTGGCCTGATTGCAGCCTTTGTGCGAAGCGCTGCATTCGGTCAAGGCTATTGGCCCTTCGAAGGCGCTAATCACTGTGGCCACTGTAATTCTCCCCGGCTCCCGGGCCAAAGCATATCCGCCTTTAGCGCCACGCACCGATACGACGACATGCGCCTTGGTCAAAATTTTCAAAATTTTACTGACCGTCGGCTGGGCAATCCCGGTAACCTCGGCAAGCTCAAAAGTACCGTGCAAACGATCTGCCTCCCGAGCCATGTGGCTTAGGATTACCGTTGCATAATCGGTTAATTTACTCAGCCGCAACATTCGCCGCCCTCCAAAATTAGGACCATTTTAGTCTACTTTAAATTCCGAGTAAACAGCTTGGTTATTTTGCCGCACACAGATTGCTGTCAAAAAACTCGTTCTGGCCCGCCGAAACCGTGCTCGTATAATTGCAATCCAACTTTCACTGAAACATTTGGATTTTTGCAATACACTTTTAGCCTCCTCAGCCGTAAACCGACACCGAATTAGTTGTAACAATGTCCTACATACGCAGCCCCATCGTTCTGATGTACCACGGCACCCCGGACGAAACGCCGGATTCGGTGTATTCGATAAAGTCGCAAGTATTCGCCAAGCACCTAAAATACCTGCGACAAAACGGCTGGAGCACCGTTCTGTTCAAGGACCTGGACAAAGCGCAGTCGTTGCCGGAGAAAAGCGTGGTGCTGACTTTCGATGACGGTTACAAAGACAACTTCCAAGGGGCTTTTTTACCGTTGGCGGAACAGGGCATGAAGGCTTCTTGGTTTATCACAACTGACTGCATCGGCGGCCACGCCCACTGGCTAGGCAAAACTTCCCGGCAGACACAAATGCTCGACGCCGCACAGTTGCTCGAAATGCATTCAGCAGGCATGGAGATAGCGTCCCATACATGCTCGCATCCTGACCTATCGCTGCTTAGCTACGACCAGCAATTGGCCGAATTCGAAACCGCAAAAAAAGTGCTGGAGAACTTATTGTCCACGCCAGTGACAAGCCTGGCGTATCCGTTTGGCAGACTCAACGCCGATTCGATTGCCGCTGCTGAACGCTCGGGCTACTCTCGCGCCTGCACAACCCGCCCCGGTTGGTTCGGAAGCGAAAACAACCCCTTTCTAGTACGCCGCATAGCGATATTTTCCGGCGACAGCCCCAGCGTACTGGCTAGAAAACTGGCCTATGCCGACAACGACGTTTCTTGGAAAAAAATCGTGAATTACTATACTGGCCGCATACTAAGCAAGTTGCACATCAATGTCGGTATCCAGTGACAACTGCAATCGGTAATGGCCTGTTAAACGAAATTCCAAAAACCCACTCGGTCTGCCGCCTCCCTGACGGGGAAGCTATTTGACGATGCCAGACTGCTCACAAGTACCGAACATAAACTACTATTCTCGACCGCAATCGAATTGAAATGGATAAAAATCGCTCGGGCCGAAAACTTACCTTTGCTTTCTGCACCTTCAACCGGGCAGAGCGATTGCCGAATTTAGTGGCATCAATGCGTATGCAAACATGCCCGATTCCATTCGAAATACTGGCCATCGATAATAACAGCGACGACGACACGCACAGCGTTTTGGAGCGTATATCAAAACTTCCGGGACCCAAGCTTAGATACGCACATGAGCCGAATCAAGGTATCGTAGCGGCTCGTAATCGGGCGATTGCCGAATCTCTCGACTCCGACATTCTGGTTTTTATCGATGACGACGAACTTCCTCAGCCCGGACTGTTGCAAGCAGCGGTAGACGCTATTATCAACGAAGGCGCCGAATGTGTGGGCGGCCGCATCGACATAGATTTTAGAACCCTGGCACGCCCAAATTGGCTGAGCGACGAATTATTGGGTTTTTTAGGCGCACTGGATCACGGAAACTCTGCTTTTTGGATCGAAGATGCGAGTACTCCAATCTGGGCTGGAAATATCGCTTACGACATGAACCTATTCCGCAACACCCCCGAGCTGAGATTCGATAAAAGATTCGACCGGAAGGGCAAAACTATAGGCGGTGGCGAAGACTTAATTATGTTCAACCAATTACTAAAATCGAAGCATAAAATTCGTTACAGGCCGGATATGGTCATTCTGCACGCAATAGAGGCTTGGCGCCTTAAAAAAGAATATTTTATAAAAATTCATTATCTAGCCGGGTACCGCGGTGCGTTAAATGACTTCCCAGAATACAATCGGGCAATTTTTGGTGTACCGCCGTTTTTAATAGTGCAAAGCATTAAACAAACCTATAAATGGTTAATGCAATTACTAAAAACAGGAAGCGGCTTGAGACAAGCGATGAACATCAGCTATACTGCCGGCCAAATCATCGGTTGCTTATTTATTTGGAAAATGAATAAATCAAGAGCCACCACCATTCAATCCGATTAAAATATAATTTTGTGCGCGACATTGTTGTTCTGATATTTTTAGCAGCTTGTATTATCGCTGCAATAAAAAAGCCATGGTGGGGCGTACTTTCATTAGCAGTATTCAGCTATCTAAATCCGCACGCTTACGCATGGGGATTCGTAAGATCTCTGCCGGTTTATTACGTTCTGTTTTTAGTGGTAACGGCCAGTACATTCGCAACGAAAGATAAACAACCAATTCCTAGAGACTGGCGCATCGCCAGCTTTATAGCGCTTTGGATATATTTTATTTTTACAACAACTCAGGCGCCGCTACAGGAAATCGCATGGGCAAAATTTCTGTTTATTTGCAAAATATTTATACCTTTTTATTTTACATGGGTATTAATCAATACAAGAGAAAAGCTTTATTATCTAATTTCAACAATAGGCGCCTCAATTGGTATTGTAGCTGTTAAAGGCGGCCTTTTTGCAATAGTGACAGCATTCGGACATCGCGTCTACGGCCCGCCAAATACCCAATTCGAAGACAATAATTTGTTTGCAGTAGCCATGCTTATGGCCATCCCTCTTTTATTGGTTTGGGAGAAAGAATTAACTAAAAAATGGCTTAAAACCGGCATAACGCTATCCATCCCAGTTATTTATGCAGCCTCGTTATCTTCTTGGTCACGAGGAGCCCTTTTGACGATGATAGCATTAACTTTTATGTTGATTTCAAATAGCAGACGTAAACACCTGATAATACCGATTATTATTGCAGGAATATTCTTAATGATACCAGCCATGCCTGATGAATGGTTCGGGCGCATGCATACTCTCGAGACCTATGAGGAAGACGCCTCGGCAATGTCACGGATAGAGGCTTGGACAGACGGGTGGAACTACGTCTTGAGTCACCCATTTACCGGCGCTGGATTCGATGGCTGGATACATGTCACCATGCGCGACTGGCACAGCTCTTACATAGAAATGCTTGCCGAACACGGCTTTATCGCCTTCGGATTATGGCTATCCATGATAATTGGCAGCGTTGTAAATTTGACCCGATTGAAAAGAAAAGCCAAGCAGATTAACGGCATGGAATGGGTAGCTCACTACAGCTCAATGGTCAGAACCTCCATTATTTGCTATATGATAGGCACCGCCTTTTTAGGTTTGTCCTATTGGGATCTGATATACCATTTGATATTTATATCGGTACTAATAAAGCAATTTGCCATGCAAGAATTTTCAGAAAAAGAAAGACTCTCCTCCGAAAAACTAACAACCAACCGAAGACAAGCCATTGATAGTAACTTAAACTCAGCCATTCGTTAGAGATGGAAAACTTATTAATATCTCTTTATAGTTGTTTCACTACCGCACTCTGTTTAACGATTACCATTATAACACTTGCCGCGAGCAACTATTCAAGAACCGGCCCCAGAATTCGAAAGGAAATTGAAAAGCAATTTGGCTACTACCTGGTACTTGCTATAGCAAGATTGGCGCTATGGTTATTTATTATATTCATTTTAACATCACTACCTGGCAGCATTGCTATTTATTCGATTTCAAAAATATCCTCTCATATAAGTTTCAATTTGATTAGCAACTACTCCGGCTGCTTTATTTCAAGCGCAGCCATCACATTTTATTTTTTTCTACACCAACTACTATACTCTCCAGGAAGCATTCAAATTTCCTTCCAATATAGATTTTCAAGATTACTTTTCTTATGGGAGCTTTTATCCCCCAGTTTAATTGGATTAATAAAGCATATATTATTATCATTTTTTATTTTGACCTGGATTACTGCACTTTGTTTCTCTGCACAGGAACATGACCCGCCGTTTCTTTTTTACACATTAGCTACAGCTATTTTTTACCTATCTATTTACTATGCCGCGCATGAAGAAGAGCCACCGCTAATTCGATCAATCAAACAAAAAAAAACCAACATTGTCATGATAGGCGCCGATACGTTACGCTCTGATCGTATCGGCGGCAACGGTTACCCACGCGATCTCACTCCAAACATCGACAAACTAAGAATCCAAGGCGTCAGATTAAAAACTTGCATCACCCCTCTGGCCAGAACTGCTCCGAGTATTGCATCGCTTTTTACCGGCCTATGGCCACAGAACCACCGTATTCGAGACAATTATCCCTCCGAGCCGGATTGCCAGTTACCGCACACATCATTGATCGATATACTTAATCAGCATGGATATCTCACAGCAGCAATATCCGACTGGTGCGGCGGTGATTTTGCAAAACTAAGTTTTAACTTTTCCGAAACGTCTGTAGCTGAAGACCAATGGAACATTAAACTTTTATTGCGCCAAGGACCTTCTCTAATTAGAAACGTTCTATCGTTGTTCGCAAAAAATGCACTAGGAAAACGATTTCTACCCGAATTTTATTACTTGGCAGGAGCGACATTAACGAGTCAACTCGGCCGCGAGTGCAGAAAATATTTGGCCCGCTGCGCACAAAGTTCACAACCTTTTTTTATCAACTTGTTCACGTCCACTACGCACGTCCCGTTCAATTCCGAATACCCCTACTATAATTTATTCACTTCCAGGGATTACAAAGGGGAGTCTCGATTTATAATGACTCGACTGGCGTCCCCTGAAGAAGTTATTAACAAACAAGAAAAAAGCAGTGAGTTTTTCGACGTACCACAAATTATCAATCTCTACGACAGTTGCGTAAAACAATTCGATGACGAGGTTGGCAAAATCATGGACTACATAGATAAATCCGGTTTGTCAGACAATACAATCATCATAATCTACAGTGATCACGGAGCCGACTTCTTCGAAACCGGATGCTGGGGACAGGGAAACACCCTTATCGGAAACGACCCGAGCGGTAAGATTCCATTGATTTTGAAAGGACCAGGCATTCCACAGGGTATAGAATTCGAGCCAATTACTCGCTCGATCGACGTAATGCCAACCTTGCTGGAACTTTTGAATATTCCAAGGCCAGAGAATATAGACGGCACCAGTTTAGTTCCTCATATCGAGAATCAGACATCTCCTGAGCTTTTCGCGTACCAAGAAACCGGGATATGGCTGGGAAAAATCCCAGGATTACATCCACGCCAAATATACTATCCAAACATTGTCGAGTTATTGGATATACCTAATAAAAATAGCGGAACATTGGTCGTTAACGAGAAATTCTACCCGGACGTTATCTATGCCAAAAACAGATCCATACAAAATCAAAAATGGAAGCTGATATATATTCCAACCTATGACGGCCCAATTTATCAGCTATATGATTTGGAAACCGATCCATATAAGGATATTATTAATCAATTCCCGGATATATTCGATAAGTTGAAAGTACTATTGGATGAACATATTGCGAACGACCCGGTTAAACCCGCCCCGCAGCAGTGAGAAACCTCTACTTTGTTTAAAACACGATGGTTTTTCGCGATTCTAGTAGCTCAGAATATTGGATTTGTTCGCTGACAAAGGCAACGTAGATTAATAGCGTTAGATTATTTTGGCCTAACAGGTTAGTGAAAAACTCTTTTTTGAGATCAATTGAGTCTCTAATTTAGGAAAAAATAAAAATTTGACACCAAATAGTCGCCCCTGTGAACGCCGATTTTTTTCGAATACCAGTATTCAAACCGGCAGTAGAAATTGCATGCTCGCGCTTATACCTTCGGCAGCCCTGACTCGTCCACTTCTGAGAAGGAAATAATTATTCTGGAATGGGTTACGGGACTATACCGGAAGATTTGGGACTTGTCGGGATGGAGTTTTGCGGGATATTTGGAGGGTGTAAGAATTTTTGTGTAAACGACCATTAGGCGGAAAACTGCCGTTCCTTACAAGGAGAAACAATGACCGTATCAAAATCCATCCCTACCGAGTTGCTCGATTCCTTGCTATCGAGTTATCAAAAACCCGAAGACCTGATTGGCGAAAACGGCCTGTTGAAGCAATTAACCAAGGCGCTGGTCGAACGTGCGTTGGAACCTGAAATGACTGAACATCTGAGCCATGCCAAGCACGAAGCCGTCACCAATCCCAGCGGCAATGCGCGTAATGGCAAAAGCCGGAAAACCCTCAAAGGCGACTTCGGCGAATTGCCGATTGAGATCCTCGGGACCGCCATGGCTGCTTCGAGCCGCAAATCGTCGCTAAACATCACTTGTGCCCTTTGGGTAAACGCGCTGGACAGGTTTTGACGACAAGATCATTTCGCTGTATGCCCGTGGTATGAGGGTAAATGCGCCAATAGCGCATTGATTTTCGCGGGGCCAAGCAGCATACCGGCAGGCCTCACCAAGCGGATTGCATCCAAGTCGCTGGGCAACTGTTTGGCGGTCAAAACTTGCTGAATACCGCCGGCCGACATATCGACATGCTCGGCGCCGAAAGCGGCGATTAACCCTAACGCGAGGCCAAGATTTTCTGGACGAGCGGTTTCCATCATGATCGCCCCCCACGTGAGCGCCGATAGGCGTCAAGCCCAACCGCCAAGCTAAAAAGGCTTCGGCAATCCGGGCAGCGGCCAGCATGGTCAATCCGATTGGCTTTGACGTGGCCGCCGCAGGCTATGCAGTTGCAGAATTGAACAGGCGGACCGGCCAGGCGGCGAGTGCGGGGCGGATTACTTGCATCGCGAATGCTCGCCCGAGGTTGATATGAATTAACCATTGGCGCCACCACTCAGGCTTTCGAGAAGCGCTCGAATGTCGGTGACAGGCCAAACGCGGCAACGCGAGGTCAGCAGCGTTCCCTTCGGATATTTGCCCGCTTTGACGCCATTGAGAAACGTGTTTCTCGATATGCCGAGCACCGCAATGATTGAAGGCAGTCTTACGAAGCCTTCAGCCGGTAACGGTGCCGGGGTGTAGGTGATTTTGTTTCGCGGTTTGCGGTTGGTTTTATTTGTCGCGCTTTGCGCGTTTGCGGGTTTCTGTGCCATTGCCAAGCCTCCTTTGGGCTTTGTTGAACAATTCGCTAGCAGGCTGGTGAAAAACCCACTGATATTTCCCCTTACCCACGGTTTCCGTGATTTTTTCGTGTTGAAATCGGTCATGACATCGAGTTTCAAGCGTTTTGCCCCTGTTTCAAGGGCTTTTTATTCGCCTGAAGCCGTCTTTGGACGGTTTTCAGGCGCACTTCGCCCTAGGTGGGCGCACTCCACGCCGGTTTCGGCGTGAACACCAATAGGTTGAGCAAGCGCGTCAGGTTGTAGGCGGCAAAGCAAAACAAGGCTTGGCCAGCGACTTTGGCTAAGCCGATGTGACGGGTTTTGCGCAGGCCGCCGACCGTTTTGACCCAGCCAAAGGCTTCTTCGACGATTTTGCGGCGCTTGAGGCTTTGGGCGTACGCTTTGCCGCGAGCGGTGCGGCCATCGACGGCACTGCCGGTCTTTTTGCGGGCCACATGGGCCTTGATGTCTTGGGTGTTGAGTCCGTTGACGAACGCCGGTTGGTCATAGCCCTTGTCGGCACCGACGCTACCGCCTTTGGGCACACGGCGTTTGATCATTGTTTGCGCGGCTTCGATTTCGGCGGTGCCGGTGGCTTGAGTGGTTTCGACATCGACAATCAGGCCGTTGCGATTCTCGGACAAGGCATGGGTGATGTAACGCAGTTTGGCCTCGGTGTATTCGCCTTTCTTGTAGAGCCGCGCTTCCGGGTCTGTCGTGCTTTGGTGGGTGGCGTTGCTGCGCTTTTCGCCGCTGAAGTCGACCTCGGGATTGCGGCCGGCGGGTTTGTCCGGGCCGCTGCCGTCTTTCTTAACGAAGCTTTTGTGCGAGGCCCAGGCTTCAATGAGGCTGCCGTCGACACTGAAGTGTTCGTCGGACACCAGGTTTTGCCATTCGGCTATGGCCAGTACCCGCTCAAAAAATTCGCGACTCAGCGCTTCGGACAGCAGCCGTTCGCGGTTGGCGCTGAACACGCTGCGTTCCCAGACAGCATCGTCGATGCCCAGACCGACAAACCAGCGAAACAGCAGGTTGTAGTCCAGCTGTTCCATCAACTGGCGTTCGCTACGAACGGTGTACAGCACTTGCAACAGCAAGGCGCGCAGCAGTTTTTCGGGCGCAATCGACGGGCGGCCAGTGTGCGAGTAACGCTCGGCAAAGACGGCATTCATAGAGGCCAATACGCCATCGACGAGTAGACGTAAACGACGCAACGGATGCTGTTTGGGAATACGTTCTTCCAGGCTAACGTAGCTGAACCAGCTACTTTGAATGGCATCGTGTCCGCGCATTGAAAGGCTCCAAATTTAGGTAGCCTATTTTAACAGTTGGCGGCTCATCTATGCCTTAGCCTACTTGGCTTTTCGAGTTTTTCACCAGCCTGCTAGGCACTTTATTATTGGATTCTGTTATCTTGCTCCGCTAGAAAAACCCCACAAAAACACAATTAATTCAATAAATTACAAAAAATATAGTGATTTTTTCAAGTTTACAGCTTTTAACAAGTTATTGATTCCACGGTATTAATTTTATGGCGACATTGCCACTAATTAGAATTTTGGTGTCACTTTGGATCAGTTCACAGAAAGGATTTGGTTTGCGATCATTAAGGAACCTCAGCAAATCAAAACACGTATCGTCCTTTGGCTCCTTGGTAAATTTTTTTGACATTCATCCAGCTTTGAACGCCATCCTTTCTAAGCTTACGATAAACACGGTGAAATAATGCAATATCACTTTCTAACGGATACTCAGATTTCAATTCGTGAAATGTGAACATCACTTTCATTTCTAATAACGGTTTACATTTACCAACCGGCCGAAAAAACGCCATTTTTTCGGCATTGTCCTTTGATACACCATCAGCAATAGCACCAAAGAATATCTTTTGAACCGCTTTGACATGCTCATTCTCAGAATGTTGAGCGGCGTGAATCCACCAACGCCGGGCCATCCGCTTAAATATTATTATCGAATCTGCATTTCTGGCCGCATCCCAGATTACTAATGACCTAGTTGTAACCAGATCCAATGTTTGCTCGTTTACAAGAATAAAAGGATTATCCTCACCGCCAAGAGCTGATTGCTCATACTCAATACAGGCTGTAAATGTTCGCATCAAACAACTCGCTTAAATGGGATAACCTCAGCCCCCGCTTTTAAACCATCCAAATAATCCGCCCAGCTTTGCATCATCCGCCGCCGTTCGTCCAAATATTGCGCCCGGTTATAGGCCGCGCGGACTTGATCCTTGGGCATGTGGCAAAGTTGCCGCTCGATAGCGTCCGGCGACCAGCCTTGTTCGTTGAGCAAGGTCGACGCCGTAGTTCTGAAACCGTGGGCGCTCATCACGTCTTTTTCGTAACCTAACGACTTCAGCGCGGTGCGGACGGTGCCGTCCGACATGGGCCGACCGTCGCCACGGCTGGACGGAAACACGTACTGGCCGACGCCGGTTAAAGGTTTGATGGATTCCAATATCTCCACCGCCTGGCGCGACAGCGGCAAGATGTGTTGCACTTCGGTTTTGGTGACGAAGTAACGCCATTCTCTGGCGGCAAGATCGACGTCTTTCCATTCCATCTGCCGAATATCGCCAGGCCGTTGGAACAGGTAAGGCGACAACCTTAGCGCGGTCTGCACAACAAAGGTGCCTTGATAATGGGCGATGTCGCGCAGCAATTGGCCGACCGCTTTGGGATCGGTAATCGCGGCGTTGTGAGTGACTTTCTGAGCGGTGATCTGAGCGCCGACGGCTTGCGCCGGATCGTAGTCGGTAAAGCCGTGGGCAATGGCGTAGGCGAGGGTGTCCTGAATTTTGTGTAAACGGGATTTAATTATCGATTGGGCATCCTGTCTTCAAACTGAATGCTAAACCGATTCAAAGCAGCTTTCCAGTCATGCAACGGCATGGTCCATTTTTTACTGATATTCATCAGGGCTAAATAGAACAATTTCGACAAGGCTTCATCACTGGGAAATGAGCCGCGATTTTTGGTGATTTTCCGCAGACTCATATTCACGGACTCGATGGCATTGGTCGTGTAAATGATGCGACGTATTTCAGTTGGATAGTCGAAAAAAGGGATAATCCTATCCCAATTCCGTCTCCAAATCTGGCCAATCGGTGGGTAGGCCTCGTTCCACTGCGTCTCGAACTCAGCCAGTCGTTGCTCTGCTTCAACGACGCTGGCTGATTGGTATATTCGCTTGAGATCGCCGGCGATCTGTTTGCGCATTTTCCAACTGACATAGTTCAGGCTGTTGCGGACTAGGTGGACGATACACAGTTGGACGGCAGCCTGTGGATAGACGGTTTCAATCGCTTCGGGAAAGCCTTTCAAGCCATCGACACAGGCAATGAAGATGTCTTGCACGCCGCGATTCTTCAGGTCTGTCACGACCTGTAACCAAAACTTGGCCCCTTCGGTTTGGGCGATCCATAAGCCCAGCACTTCCTTCTCTCCTTGCAGGTTAATCCCAATGGCCAGATAAACGGCCTTGACGCGCACGGCACCGGTATCGCGCACTTTGACATGGATACAATCGAGATAAACGATGGGGTAAACCGGATCAAGCGGCCGCAATTGCCAGGCTTTGACTTCTTCTATCACGGCATCCGTCACCGAGGAGATCAAGGTGGGTGAAACTTCAGTGCCATACAGTTCTTCCAGATGGCTCTGGATTTCCCTGACCGTCAGACCTCGGGCATAGAGCGAAATGATCTTGTCGTCAAAGCCCGTCCAACGGGATTGGTGTTTGCCAATGATTTGCGGCTCAAAGTGGCCATGACGATCCCGAGGAATCTCAATCGGCAACTCGCCAAAGTCGCCTTTCAGGGTTTTCCGGCTCTTGCCATTGCGGGTGTTGCCGGTAGGATTGCCGACAGCTTCATGCTTGCCATGACCGAGATGTTCGGTCATTTCAGCTTCTAAAGCCCGCTCCACCAGGGCCTTGGTCAGTTGTTTCAGAAGACCGTTTTCACCCAACAGGTCTTCGGGTTTTTGATAGCCTGACAGCAAGCTGTCGATCAGTTCGGTTGGGATGGATTTTGGTAAGGTCATAGTTACTCCTCAAAGTAAGGGCAGTTTCCTGCCTAATGGCCGTTTACACAAAAATTCTTACACCCTCGCGTAGGCAAACGCGCCGCTAATGTCCGACCTCACCCGGTGAGCAGTTTCCAGTTGGTTTTTCAGGATCAGCGGACGCACGAGGGCGAACACATCCGGAGACCTCACTCCGCCAATTGGCATTCGCCCGATCTCCGGGAATACATACAACTCGAACCGGCGCTGTTTCTTTTGCTGGGTAATGTCGCGGACAGTGTGAGCAGTCGACGCCAGCCAATCTCGGGTGACGTATTCGAAGCTGTTGATCAGCGGCAGGCCGGCATCGAGGCGCTTTTTAGCTTCGGTGGCTTGTTGGTTGTCGGCCTTTTCCTGTTTTCGAATTGAGCCGGGATCTATGCCGTTGGCAATTTGTTCGCGGGCGGACTCGGCTTTGCGGCGGGCGCTTTCTAGTGACGTTTCCGGATAAGAGCCGAATCCCAGTCGATTCTGTTTTCCACCGAACCGGTAGATGAAACGCCAAAGTTTGGAACCGTTAGCTTTGACCAAGAGCGCAAGACATTCGCCGTCGTTGATGGTGTAGTCTTTTTCTTTAGGCTTTGCCGCTCTGTAGACCGCGTCTTTGTTGATATTCTTAGCCATGGAGTGACACCAAGAGTGATACGGAAGTGATACGGTTGGACCTAAATTTACTCCGTGTCACTAAACGTGTCACTACTTTTGGTGTATGCCCCTGCATTTTGTTGCATTTCGTTGGGCAATAAAAAACCCGCTAAGCCAGGCGGCTTGCAGGTTTTTAGTCTTCTTTGGACTACTCTAAAAGAGTAGATGGTACGAGGGTCGGAATCGATTTATTGAAATTATTCAATAAAATCAAAACACAAAATCCAGACTTCAAAAAGTTACTGCAAAAGTTACTGCATTTATAGCTTTTACCCTATCCAAAGGCCCCATCAGCGCCAACCACCCCGCCACGCCTCCAACATAACCTTAGCATCGGCAGCTTCCATACGGATGGCGTGCGAAACGGCCCGGATGGTATCCGGCCCTAAAGAACCGCGGCGATCCTCTTCGCCGGCGACCTCCATCATATCGGCCAGCCCTTGCACACGTCGGAGCGTGTACATCAGGCTTTCGTAAAAATTCATGTCAATTCTGTGGGAAAAGTCCGGCACTACTTCGTTGGCTTTTTCGGCATGTTCAGTCATGGCTTTCGCTCCTGATTGGTCGGTTATCCAGCAGTAAGGCCCGGATATGGGTTAGCTCGCGGCTGATCGCCGGCTTTAGGCGTTGCGATTGCGGACAAGGCGGCGCAGCGCCAGAGGCGGCCGCCGACAAGCCCACGTGCCGGCTTCGGCCCGGCGGTTGCCCGGACGAAGGCGACGCCGCCCGGCTGTGGACGGCACCACCCTCGCGCGCACGCACGTTATGGTTATTTTGGTTATATGGTTTGTATGACATGGTGTCACGGGTTTTTGCTGAAATGTCACTGGTTTTTGTCACAGTGTCACCGGTGTGGATAACTTCCTCTGGTGACGACGTGTCACGGGTTGTTGGTATCTCCGGCAAATCCGGCGACCTGGTGTCACTGGTTGTTGAGAACTTTTCGACCATCAACAGGTAGCGATTGGCCCGGCCGGGATCGCGCACGACAACCACCAGGCCCAGCGCTTCCAGCTCGCCGACGGCGCGGATGGCGCTGCGCGGCGAACACCCGGCCCGCAGCGCGATATCGTCCAGCGATGCGACGCAATAACCGGCCCGGTTGACACGATCCGCCAGGGCGACCAACACCGCTTTAGTGGCCCCCATCAAACGAACCTGGAAGGCAGCATTCAAGTATTCGATACTCATGGCTTCACCTCCCCGGCGTCGCCGGCGGCGAGCGGCACCCACAAGCGGCCAGCCGCGGACAACCGGTCCGGCTCCGGTTTGCAGCCGGTGCATTCCGCCATCACTTCATCGTAAATGCCGCGCCGAGTCAGGGCCATGAACAGCGCGTTATCCGCCTCGCGAATTTCGCCCAATTCGTGAAGCAGCCGATCAAGGTTATCCGATACCGAATAGAGCGAAAACACCACCGCGTCGTCTAAATCGCATTTGGCAAGCTCGGCCATCACGAGATCCAACACCGCTTTGGCTTGCTGGGCCGGACACAATGCGTTATCAATGCTCATTGCCTTCCTCCCTGCTCTGCGTTGGCTGCTCTGCGTTGGCGATCTGTTCGTGAATATAGTCGCCAACGTCATCCAGGCGCCTCGCGGCGATCAATACGGCATGAATCAAGCCGGCGCGTACATAGTTGCTTTTGATATCCGACGACATATCGCCTTCGCTGTCGTCATCATCAATAAAGGCCATCAACAGCCTCGAGCAAGCGTCGATAGCGTAGCTGGCGTCTGAAATGGCAGTAGCTTTGCTTTTTAACGCCAGTAATTCACTACCATCCAGACGGCGAAAAATCGAATAACGGGCGCTCATTGTTCGCCTCCCCTGGCTGTCTCGGCGGCTTCGGCTCCCGCAGCTTTCTTACCTGCAAGATAGGCGGCCTCGCCACTGATATGAATCAACATGGCGACGGTTTCCGCCCGGCTGGCCAACCCCCACAGAATCAACGCCAGGCTATCGTTTCCGGGCGTGGCGGCTTTGTCGTCTGCGGATAAGACATTTGCCAGGCTGTTTAAGGTTGCCGCGATATTATCCGCCTCCAGCTCGGCGGCGGAATCCAGGCCGCTCAGCCACTTTAAGCTATCAATCGGCAGGGTCTCATGGCAATGGTCGAACAGCATACGGATGGCGTTGGCTGCGTTAGGTGTGTTGCTCATTCCGCACCTCCTTGCGCCCAGCGCTGAAAACATTCGTCGCCGTTGTCCAGGTAATGATGGATTTCTTTCGCGGTAGCGCGGGCATCCAACGCCAGCACAGCAAGGCAATCGTCGAACAGGGCTTTATCCAAGCCTCTCAGCTTGGTCAGATTGAAGGGGAAGCGATAGCCGTTATACAGGCTCAGCAAAAAAGCGCGGACGGTGCCGGCCTGGCCGGTGTCTCGCTCGGCAACGGCGGCCAGCCGGGTCAGCGCCGGCAGGCCAACCGTCGTAACCGTTTGCCGTTCGGCATCCTGTTCGGCGATTTGTCGAAAAAAGCGCTCCATAGCATCGTCCGCCGATTCTTCAGCGGTCGCGCTGTTGTCGGGACTTAGCGCCAGGGAAAGGTCGGTAATGGTTTCGGATACGCCAAAGGATAACCATTGAAGCTTGGCCACCTCTTCGACGATGCTGGAAAAAAGCTGATCGCCATCGTTCTTGATCGGTGCGGAAAGGTAAGCAGAAAACGCAGCGTAGCCGTTTTTCAACAGTTCGAAGCGCTGGCCGAGAATTTTTAATATTTCGGAATGGGTGGTGATTGGGCGGACGTTGCCCAGGGCTTGAGTATTCATAGCGGTTACTCCATTGCAGATCGATAAACCGCCGCCGATAGTTTCGACGCTATTGGGCGACGGACTGAATGGGGTCGAAAACCGGGCAATGGAGCCGGCCAGCGCCGAACGCTGCCCAGACAGTCCGCCATAATGTAGACGCAGTAATACTGCGTAAATTTTGGGCGTAAAAAAACCGCGATGAATGCGGCGACTTTGCGCCATTGCTAGACCGAGTTTCGACGCCCGGTGCCAGTCTGTGAACTGGCGGAATCATTCTGCCCGCCAGTGTATGGGGATGTCAATTATTTTTTGGGCTTGGTTTGCGATTGTCTCGATCGCCAATAGTCGCCGTAGCTGAAAAAGCCGGCGCGCTGCCAGTGTGGCATGCTTTGTCTCCGTTTTTAGGTTGATGATCGATGGCCGCCAAAGAATCTTTCGGGATCGGGCTTGTCGTCTTGGAATAAGTCGTTCTGCTCAGGTACTTGGGCCTCCTGGATCTTGACGCGGTTAGCCGGCGACATACCAAACTCGGCGGCGGCCGAACGCATGTCTTGAGAAGCCCGGTTTCGAATCTGCAACCAGACGGACATTTGTTTAAAACCATTGGGTGTCAGGTCGATCAGACCGGCGCCGTCGTCGTCTTTGTGCCTTTTCTGCAGCGCGTTGATAGCCATACAAGCACGCACCCAAAGCGCGTAATTTTCGCAATAACTTTCGAGTGCAGCCCGGTCGATTTTAGTTAACACTCGCATTTTTAAAAGCTCTGGCGTGATGCGCTTCCATTCTTTTTTCGCCTCGGCGGAAAGGTGCGCCGGGCAATCCGGTGCCTCGATATCTAGCGCGATCATCCCCCCGTTGTTGGTCAACGGTCTTTTGCCTCGGTTACCGGTCAGAATTCGAACGTTGTCTGGCATTTTTTTGGGTCCACGTGATCCCATGTCTAGTTCTCCGAATCAACAATGGTTTAATCGAATGGCCGCCGGCAAGCTGCCGGCGGCCTGGATGGTGTGCAGGAATCAAATACCGTAACCCGTCCCGATGGTGCGATACCCAACATCTACCGCGTTGGCTCGGGCGATGCCGCTGGTTTGTACCGGTGCGATGCGGGTACCGGGCGGCGCGTTGTCGAAACTAACCCGGACATCGACAGCACCGCGACTGCCGCCTATCAGGCTTTGTTTTTGATAGCCGGGCGGACGCATGCCGGGGCCGACCGGCGCCGATAAATCCGGCAAATCGGGCAGTAATTTGCCGACGGATCGGCCAAGATACAGCGGCACGCTACCGATGGCTTTTAAGGTTTCGTTGTCGTTAATCTGCTTGAGAATGTCGATCATCGACTTGGTGACTCCCTCCGCCGCCGCTTTGATTTTGTCGAAGTTATCGACAATCAGCGGTGTCGCGATGATGGCGGCTTGCGCCAACAGCATTAACGGGTTCATTTTCAAGGCGGTGGTCAGTACGCCGACACCGGCGGCCAAGCCCCAGGCCGCCACTTTCAGGCCGACAAAGGCGCCGGTCATCTTGATGGCGGTCATGACACTTTTCGGGTGCTGGTTGATGAATTGGCCCAGCTTCTCGACCAGATCGTTTAACGATCCGGACAGCAGCTTGATTTGCGCCGCGTAGGTGCCACCCAGTTGAGCCTGGGTATTTTCCAGGGCGCCTCCGAGCGTTTCGATGGTGTTGGTTAAGGTACCGAGCGAGTTGTTGACCCGTTGGTACACATCGCCTTGTTCGGCAAACGTCTTCGCCATTTTCCAATATCCGCCGGCTGCCATCACCATGGCTTTGGATGCATGCTCTTTGCCGAAGGTCTTCTCGAAGGTGGCAAACAGTTTGGCCGGATTGAGTTTCCCCATCTTCTCGATATCTTTCACCAGATTTTCGACCGTGGTGAACTTGCCGGCGCGAGCCGCGGCTGAAATCATTTCCTTGATGCCGGTACCGGCTTCGCTGGGATCAATGCCGGCTTGGGTCAGTAAGGCCACCATCGGCGCCAAGGCGTTGGCCACGCCAATGCCTTGCACTTTCAAAGCCTTCAACGGACCGCCGGCCTTGGACATGGCCGAAGTGAAGTCTTCGAAGCCGACGCCGATGTGACGGGCGCGCTGCATGGTGTCGGCCAGGGCGATGAAATCTTTGTTGGCGACGCCGAACACGTTGGAGATTTTGGCGATTCCCAATGCCGACGTATCGTAAGTCTCGCCCAGCTCCTTGGTGGCAACGCCGAGATAAGCCGCCGCTTTTAAACCGCCGTCGATCAGGGTATTGGTATCCATGCTGTTGGATTTCATTATGGTCCCCATGCGCTGAAAATCGGCGGTGTTGCCCGGTAATTGGGTGCCCAACTGCATGGCGACCTTGTTCAGTTTTTCGAAGCCGGCCGACACGCCGTTTTTGTCCATCAGCACGTTTTTCAATGCGACGCCGGCGTTTTCCATGTCGGCGAAGGCTTTGGCCGGTATAGCCAGCGAGGCGGCAAAGCCGGCGCCGAACAACGGCGCCCCCTGGCCAATGATATTAAGATGACGCTTAAACACATTCAGGTTTTTGGTCATGGCTTTTAACGTCGGCGACAGCTTGTCGACGGCGGTGATGAGGGCCTTTAATTCAAATTCTTTTGACATGATTGTCTCCTTGCCTTTATTCAAGCGGTAAGTACGCCACCGAGGCTTTCGATGGCTTTGGCCATCCAGGCCGGTGGATCTTCGCCGGGCACATCCACCACATACTGGCCGCGCCGCTGGCTGATTTGCACGACAACGAAGGCCCGCTCCGGAAATGCTTGCCTTAGCATGTCGTGCGTGTTCCGGGCTTGACCGAGTTTTTTAACGGTCAATGCTCGGCGGAAATTACTGTCGAAAGACACGTCCAGTTCGTGGCCATCGCCGGTAGGTTTAATGTCCAAGCGCGACAACAGCCGGCCGTCGGGATCGATGATGGAATAGTTGCGTTTCATCGTGGGATCTCCTAATGCATCAAAGCCAACATGGCCCGCCGTGAGGCTGGCGTTTGCCCGATGGTAGAACGGCCGTCCAGTAGTTGCGCGAACGACTTAACGCCGTCGGCCATGCCGAGTTTAACGGCATCTTCGGCACCAACAATGCGCCCCCGGCCCATGCCTTGCGTGACCGATTTAGCCGGTTTACCCCGGCCACGAGCAACGGAATCGACAAATCGGCGATAGACAACGTCGACGCTGCTTTGCAGGAATCGCTTACCCTCTTTGGTCAGCGGTTCGAACGGGTTACCTTCGGTCTTATATTCGCCGGCACTGACCAGTGTCATTTTCACGCCTTCCTGTTCCAGCGCCTTGCCGATGTTTTCATGCAGCTTGTAAATGCCGATGCCGCCGACTTCGCCGGATGGCGTGACGTAAAATTCGCCGGCCTGGCTGCCGATCCAGTAGGCGCCCGAGACGGCCACGCTGTTGGCAATAGCGACCACACGTTTTTTACTGCGGGCCCGATACACCTCGTCGGCTAGCTCCTGCACGCCGTAAGCCGAGCCGCCCAAGGAATCGATTTCGATCACGATGGTTTTCACATCGTCAAACGCCAGGTAACGGTTCAGCAGCACACTGGCAGCGCGGATGTTGCCGCGAGGATGCAGCCAGCCGTACAACGGGATAACTGCGGTGGCGCCAATGGTTTTAGCGGCGGACTGGGTACGCTGCGCGGCAGCAGCGACATTAAAACGGCCAGCGGTTAGGGTTTTGGCGGTGATCGCCGCCATGGTTTGCAGTTGATAGGGATCGCAAGCCATTGGAGCGGTTAAGTCTATGAATGGATCCATGAGTTTGACTCCATAAAGAGCCGCCCGGCGCCAATAATCGAGCCGGGCGGCAGGGCATTAAGCAGTTTCGCCGAAGAACTTCTCGCCCACTTCAGCAATGCGCACTGAGCAGCCGTATTTTGGATTAAGTTCGATTTCTACCGATTGGCCGGGTTTCAGAAGCATGATTTTGTCGGGGCCGGCGTCGATATGGGCGGTTTGATTTCTGTCGTCGTTGGTTAAGGTAATTTTGGGGGTAAGCATGGTTTTTTCCTTTTCAAAGGTTGCGGGGAAATTAATACTGCGGTGCATCAAGCGGATGCGGGTAAGCGGGGCTGCCGTCTTGGTTTGGCGGGCGAACTTCGTTGAATTCGTCCAGCCAAGGCGGATTCATGCCGTCGAGCTTGCGAAGCACAGGAATCAGGTCATCAGTCATTTGGCGCAATGCGGCAGTGACTTCGGCGGTGGTCATGGCTGCCAGTTGCATCGCGTCAAGGTCAGTTCTCGTCTTCGCCAGCGCCTCCCTGGCGGCTTCAACGTCTTCCATATTGTTCGCCAATACATCGACAACGTATTTTCTACTGCCGAACATCGCCTCAGTTTCGCGTTCTTCTTTGGCCATCCAGTATTGATCGGCAACCCTGGCGCGAGACTCTAGGTTACCGATTTCTGCGCGATACTCGTTCAGCCTTGGATCGGCCGCGGCCCGCAATTCCTCGTCGATCGCTTTGATTTCCATGCCGAGCCTGTGATCGATGCCACCTGTAACCAGCCAAGCTTCGGTTCGCGCCTTTCTGGCGGCGTAGAACTCGGCTTCCGCCGCGTCAAATCGGGCAGCGGCCGCAGCAGCGATTTTTTCGGCTTCGGCCTTGGCTTTTTTAAACGCGGTAGGCAACTCGGCTTTTTTGGCAATCAATTCGCGACTGCGCGCTATTCGGTCGGCCTCATCGCCGTTCAATATTTTTTGAATATCCGGGCGATCAAGAAATTTATTTAATTCGACACGGTCCGGTTTCGAGATTTTTAAACCGGCGATTATTTTGTTTACGACGTAATTCATGAATAGACCTCCAACAGTAAGAATCGCACTTGAACGCTGCCACCAGAGCAGCGACCAGCATGGAGGTCATAATAAATAAGGGGAATTTTCCCCCGCCAGGGGAAGCCAACAGGGGAAATATCCCCGCATGATTAATCTTTGGTAATACCAATCAGTGCCTCTCGGAGAATATTTTCCGCTGTGAGCGGCCCGCGTGGTCCGTAAATTTTGAGTTCAAAAAGCATCCCCTCTAAACGCTCTGCAATAGCCTCACGGCTCGGCCTTTCTCCAAACCGTTGTTCTTGTTCGAGCATCCAATTCCTGCCGATTTCACGGGCTTTATCCCTCCAGGTATCTTGGCATTCTGGCTTATTTTTCTTATTCACCGGCCTTGGTGCATTTCGCCGCGCTTCCAAATAACCCCAGGGCCATTCGGTGGCGACAAACATCTCAGATCCCTGCGCAAAGCCTAGCCAGCGCCATTTTTCAGCCTGGATCTCCGCCAGCTTCGTCTGCTTGCGCTCCCAGTCGGTGAAGGTATCGGCACGCAGCGGGCCAATTTCGGCCAACTCGCGTTCGATAAAAGCCAGTTCGCCCACAGCGAACTCTCGCAACTGATCCGCGGCCAATTGCATTTGTTCAGCCGTCATTTCGGCCAGGCTTAACGGCCGGCACAGATAAACCGGCTCTGCGACAACATTCAACATACTCAACACTCCCAAATTTAGTAACTCACCGCCAACCCCGTGCCCAGCGATAACGCCAGCATCGGTGGCGGCGGCCAAATACAACCAACATCGACGCCGGCCGCAACACTCGACCAGCACCAACCAACAAACCACCCCGCGCCCGACCGGACGACGCCAAGCGGGTGGCGGCGCGTGGCCTGATTGGGTTATCCACAAGAAAACAAGCCAGATGCCCGATTCCTGTCGATATACCCCCCCTTCAAAACTCGCGGCGCTGCACGTGTCTAGTCGTGAGCGGTCTAGGGCCATAGGCTTGAAGGAATTTCACCCCCTACCCCCTCGGCGCGGGGTGAAATTCACCCAGATTCGAATCGATTACGAATGTGGATAACTCCAGGCCCGTGGGCTTTTTCAATTGGAAAAACCCGCACAAAAAGTGTTGCTCGCGAACGGGTCTACACCACTAAGGTCCCAGGGATTACCAGCCCCTACCCCCCCTTGACCGGGGCGGCCGGTAATATCGGCGCCGACCTTCATCAAGCCAACACCATCACCAAATATCTCTACCCTCTCTTATGTTTTGAATCTGGGGTTTTCGGGGAGACACGCCTCAAGCCCAGAGCCGGCGCGGCTTACAAGCTCCCGAACACCTTCAAAAACACGGGGAACTCCCCAGCAATTTCCAGGGGAGTCGGCCCGTCCGGCGCCGAACGCGGCACCTCGATCAAAAAATGAACAGATAATCAGCCAAGAGCGTTCCCCGGTTTTTTGTGGAGAATCCCCAACAGATTTAACCTAACGGGGAGCCTGAAAGCCTTGAGGCATAAGGGATAGAAGCATATCTCCCCGAATTCCCCGTAAAATTCATATAAGCCCCCCTTATATTTTTTCCAAGGCAACCGAGCCGCAATAGCAAAGCGCCCGACCACAGCCACCTCTTGGCGGTCAGTAATCGGGCGCGGGTTACGGTTTTAGCCAGCATCGGGCTTGGACGATTCGGCGGTAAATGTTTCGACCAAGAGCTCGGCATTGATGACCATCACCCGCACCGACTGGGCATTGTTCACCACGCGCTTAACCGTCGGCCGGGGCTTGCCGCTTTTATTGTCCGGCTCGGTCTTGAGCAGTAACCCTCGATCACATAACCGGCGCCAGAGCGACGGCGCGGACAATAAGAACGAATCGCCCTGCCGGCGGGCAAAGTCTTGGGCCACCTTGAAAGCCGCATCCGGCTGTAGCCAAACCTCGGCCGGATGATTGCCAACGCCTTCGCTATGCCAGCCGATACAATCGCCCATTGCGTTATACTGGCGGTCGCCAACAGCGTCAGATCCTGCATCGCGCCAGCCGTAAGCGTGGGGCTTGTTCGCTGGCGGTCCTTGACTGATTCGGTTGGCAATGTGGCAATTACCCGAGGCGAGCGCCGCCCGCAACAGCTCGAAGAAGCGGCGGCACTCGTCTTGTTCCCGCTGGTAATCGCCTTGCTCGGCGAAGGCATCCCGCAAACTGGTTTCGACCGACGCCAACAACACGTTGGCCTGTTCGCTGGTGATGGCGCCGGCATCATCGATAAATTCCAAGAATGTTTCGAATCCGGCCAGCAAGTTGCCGTAAATCTCGGACGCCCGCGGATGCGAGGCGGCGAAACCTTCTCGAATCGCGCCATCCCGCAGCGCCAGCACTGCCGCCGGGAATTCGGTTTTAAGCCGATCCATACGCCCGCACAGCCATTGCAAATAGGCTGTCATCAACCCGGAAAACCAGCCGAAGCGGGCGGCGTCTTGCAGTCTCGACAAAACCGCGTTATCCACGTCGGCCCGGCCTAGTTCCAACACCAACAATCGACCGAGCAACGATTGGCCGCGTGGCAAGTCCTCAGCCGTGACCACCATCAACGCCCGACAATGCGGCGCCGCTTTGGCGCTCATGTTGGCATCGCGGCGCCCCCGGCCAGACTGGTTACCGACTCCACGGATTAAGCGCTCGGCCATCGCGTGCAGCTTGGCCACTTCGGCTTGCGATACCGAAGGCTTGAAATCGTCAATGGTGTACAAGGCATCTTTAGCCTGGTGGCCCTTCATCTCGGCATCATTAACGGAGTCGCTCCAATTCGCAGGAAAGGTCCGGCCGCTGCCGAAATCGCCAAAGAACGCTTGCGCAATCGCCACCAGCGCCGACTTACGCGAGCCGGTTAAACCATGCGCCCAGATGGCAAAGTCGGTTGGCAGGCATTCCCCGAGCGGCGCCCGCGCTACCGCACACAACAACGCGGCGCCGACGTGCGGCCGGGCCGGCGTCACTTCCAACAACCCCAAGGCGGCGCTGGCGGCCTGTTTGATGGCATCCGGAGCCAATGGCGCGGGCAAGCTGTAGCGGGCCATGTGGCCGGCGCCCAAATCGACTTGAACGCTATCGACCAGACCGGCGGCCGTGATAGCGCCCGACCCGGTCAAATAGTGCCAGGCCTCTCCGATCCGTTTCCAACCCGTGTACTTGTAAACCCGACGCCGCGGCGGGTCGCCGTCGATAGCCGAATAGAGCTGAATCGCCGCCCTGAGATTGTCTTTCTTGGCAGGCCCCGGATACAGAAAAGCCAACGTTCCCCAGCTCTCGCCGATCCAGTTGGCCTGGCTGCTGAAAAAGCTTTTGGTCAGCACCTCCACCGCCGGCAACGGCAGCCCATCGGCCCGCTTGCCTTCGATCCGTAAATAATTGGATTCGGTTAAGCCGTCGTCGCTGGTGATTTCCTCCAGAATCCGGCACGTGAAGTCGGTCAAAACAATTTCGACCTCGGAAAAGCCGCCGTCCTTGGTGGACGTGGGTTTAAGCTGGATAAAGCAGCCGTTTTTGATGGTGTAGGCCCCGAACCGATGCTCTTTATCGGCACCGGAGCCGCCAACACCACCGCCACCGCCGCCGGTCTTCTTGGCCGTTGGCCTCGGCTTTTTTGCGGCTTTCTGGATCTCCACAACCTTGCTATCCCCGCTCATCGTTCACCCTCCTTTGTGCCAGGTAATAGTCGGCGTAATCCTTATGCGGTTCGGGCGGAAACCAGACCGAGCCGCCGACCAGCGCCGCGGCTTGGTTGGCTTTCTCGATCCCGATGGCATCGTTATCGCCGACGACGATGATTTCGGCTTCCGGATGTAAATCGCGTATGACTTGTGCCACGGCCGGCAGATTGCCGGCGGAAAACGCGCAGTAAGCCCGCCGCTTGGTATCGGTATGCACGGCAGCGGCGTCGGCAAAGCCTTCTGTTAGAAAAACGGTCGGACTCGGCGCACCGATCCGGCAAAAGCAGCCGGATATCTCGGCGCCGTACAAAAAAGTTTTATCACGCTGGAGTTGTTCGGGAGCCTCGTCGAATATGGTTTGCACGTTGCGTATCTTGCCGGCCTTGTTCCACACCGGTACCAGCAAGGTTTTGGCAACCGTCAATCGGCGAACTTCGCCATCCAGACATTTAACGCGCCTATCGAATCGGGCCAGCCTGGCGCAGTAAGCCGATGGCAATTGCTTACGCTGCAAGTAGCCGGTCGGCTCGAACGGCCAAGGCTTGGCACGCCAGAACTGGTGCTCTGCGATTCCGGCTTTCCGGTCGTGCTGTCCGGCCAATTCTTCGGCCCGCTGCCGGCGTTCCTCTTCGATCCGGAGCAGCTCCTCGGAAGAAATCGAGTCCAACCCCTTGCCATTCAAAAAACGCATGGATTTTTTGCCGGTTTTAAAATTGAAGGCTTGGACCCGCTGGCCGTCCGTTGTGATTTGGATAGCGCCATCGCGGTTGCCGGACGAACGCGCCTCGATCACCGGCACGCGATGAAATAAATCGTCATGCGCGACCCGCTTCCAGGTAATACCGACCTCTCGGCAGCACTCGACGGCGGCGTCTTCAATACATGCATAGCTTTCGCGCCTCATGACACCGCCCTCACTTCGAAAGGCACCGCGGTTAAATGCGCCAATAGCGCATTGATTTTCGCGGGACCAAGCAGCATACCGACAGGCCTCACCAAGCGGATTGCATCCAAGTCGCTGGGCAACTGCTTAGCGGCCAAAATTTGCTGAATACCGCCGGCCGACATATCGACATGCTCGGCGGCGAAAGCGTTGATTAACCCTAACGCGAGGCCAAGGTTTTCTGGACGAACGGTTTCCATCATGATCGCCTCCCATGAACGCGCCGATAGGCGTCTAGCCCAATCGCCAAACCAACAAGAGCCCGGCAGTCAGGGCAGCGACCAGTAGGGTCAATCCGATTGGCTTTGACGTGGCCGCCGCAGGCTATGCAGTTGCAGAATTGAGCAGGCGGACCGGCCAGGCGGCGAGTACGGGGCGGATTGCTTGCATCGCGACTGCTCGCCCGAGGTTGATATGAATTAACCATTGGCGCCACCACTCAGGCTTTCGAGAAGCGCTCGAATGTCGGCGACAGGCCAAACACGGCAACGCGCAGTCAACAGCGTTCCCTTCGGATATTTGCCCGCTTTGACGCCGTTGAGAAACGTGTTTTTCGATATGCCGAGCACCGCAATGATTGAAGGCAATCTTACGAAGCCTTCAGCCGGTAACGGTGCCGGGGTGTAGGTGATTTTGTTTCGCGGTTTGCGGTTGGGTTTATTTGTCGCGCTTTGCGCGTTTGCGGTTTTCGGTGCCATTGTCAAGCCTCCTTTGGGCTTTGTTGAACAATTGACGCCTATTTTTTAAGATTGGAATTTATCTACATAAGGCTGGAAAATTACCCCACCTTATAAGCTATTGATTGCATTTCGAAAAATATCGTAAATATGAGAATGTGACGAACTGGGCTTGGAGATTCCAGCGCGGGTAAATATATCGGCTGCCCATTTCATGAAAGGCGTTTCCTTATCACCCCATTTAACAACGCTTGGCTTCTTGTGATGCTTTCCTTGCCAGTACCTAGCCAATACTAGTGCGAACTCAACATCACGATTGAATGTCTTTGGCCGCCCAACTTTGGCTGGAATTGTTGGGATAGCAATTTCAATGAATTTCCTTATCAAAATCGGCGCATGATCCTCTATATCAAGCCAATCAGGGATAACCTCGATCGCGCCAAAATGTTGTTTCCAGTATAAATAAGCACCGGTGACCAACCGCACTCTCGTTACATCATCGATCTTTCGAACTGCCAACGGCAGCTTTTCGTCGTCCAGTTTTGCAAGTGCATTTAATGTGTAGCGCACATCCTGTTGACTAGGCATCAACTCTATTAAATAGCGCCAAGCTCTTTCTCGTTGCACAATTGCGGCCAAGCCTGGATCAAGATCACGGTCAGAAGGTTTTGCCTCATCGCCAACCCAGTGAGCAAAAACCGGGAATCGTTTTTTACGAATTCCGCCTTTACCATCGCTAAATGTATTCCTTGGTCTTGGCATTAACCTAAGCAACTACTCGTTTAAACGGAATCACATCAGCCCCAACCCTCAGACCATCCAAATAATCCGCCCAGCTCTGCATCATCCGCCGCCGTTCGTCCAGGTATTGCGCCCGGTTATAGGCGGCGCGGACTTGATCCTTGGGCATGTGGCACAGTTGCCGCTCGATCGCGTCCGGCGACCAGCCTTGTTCGTTGAGCAAGGTCGACGCCGTAGTTCTGAAACCGTGGGCGCTCATCACGTCTTTTTCGTAACCTAACGACTTCAGCGCGGTGCGGACGGTGCCGTCCGACATGGGCCGACCGTCGCCACGGCTGGACGGAAACACGTACTGGCCGACGCCGGTTAAAGGTTTGATGGATTCCAATATCTCCACCGCCTGGCGCGACAGCGGCACGATGTGTTGCACTTCGGTTTTGGTGACGAAGTAACGCCATTCTCTGGCGGCAAGATCGACGTCTTTCCATTCCATCTGCCGAATTTCGCCAGGCCGTTGGAACAGGTAAGGCGACAACCTTAGCGCGGTCTGCACAACAAAGGTGCCTTGATAATGGGCGATGTCGCGCAGCAATTGGCCGACCGCTTTGGGATCGGTAATCGCGGCGTTGTGAGTGACTTTCTGAGCGGGGATCTGAGCGCCTACGGCTTGAGCCGGATCGTAGTCGGTAAAGCCGTGGGCAATAGCGTAGGCAAACGCGCCGCTAATGTCCGATCTCACCCGGTGAGCAGTTTCCAGTTGGTTTTTCAGGATCAGCGGACGCACGATGGCGAACACATCCGGCGACCTCACGTCGCCAATTGGCATTCGTCCCATCGCCGGGAATACATACAACTCGAAGCGGCGCTGTTTCTTTTGCTGGGTAATGTCGCGGACAGTGTGAGCAGTCGACGCCAGCCAATCTCGGGTGACGTATTCGAAGCTGTTGATCAGCGGCAGGCCGGCATCGAGGCGCTTATCCTGTTCAACAGCTTCTTTTCTCGCGGCCTTGTCGGCTTTTCGGTTATCACTTGGATCTACGCCATTCGCCACGAGTGCTCGGGCTTCATCGGCTTTACGCCTGGCATCGGCCAAGCTGGTTGCTGGATAGACGCCGAGAGAAATGGTTTTTCGGCGACCATCGATGGAGTAATCGAAACGCCACCACTTGGCGCCGTTGATCTTAACCAGCAAATACAGCCCGGAACCATCGTTTAGACGAATATCCTTGTCTGCTGGTTTCGCATTGCGAACCGAAATATCTTTAAGTAGTTGTTTTGCCACTTAAACCCCCGATTTTTACAGTAACTTTGCAGCAGAAAAGCAGTAACTTTTGTTACTGACTTTTGAGTTACTGTAAAAGTTACTGCAAAAAATGCAAGTTGTTACTGCATTTCGTTGGTCTTCTTTGGACAATAAAAAACCCGCTAAGCCATGTAGCTTGCGGGTTCTTGGATTTCTTTGGTCTACTCTGGAAGAGTAGGTGGTACCGAGGGTCGGAATCGAACCGACACTCCCTCGCGGGAACCGGATTTTGAATCCGGCGCGTCTACCAGTTTCACCACCCCGGCAAAGAAGTTGTCATTATACTGAAATTTTCAGCAATAGCAAATGGTTTTTTTATCATGCCTCAAGCGTCACTGCGGCTCTGAGCTTCTTCATCGCATTTTGTTCAAGCTGGCGGATGCGCTCAGCGGAGACCTGGTAACGGTCGGCAAGTTCGTGCAAAGTCGCTTTTTCTTCGACCAACCAGCGGCTGGACAAGATATCCCGGCTCCTTTCGTCCAATCCGGCCATTGCATCCATCAACAACGCTTCCTTGCGGCCTTCCCAATCGCTAGCTTCGAGCATTAAAGCCGGATCCGCGCCGTGTTGCTCAAGGTATGCAATCGGCGCCTGAACCTGGTCCTCGCCGTCGTCGCCGGTAGGCTCCAATCCCACGTCTCGCCCATCCAAACGCCGCTCCATCTCATAGACGGTTTTGACGTCTACATCCAGATTTTGGGCAATCGCTTCGGCGTCTTCCCGCGTCAGATAGCTCAGTTCTTTTTTGAATTTACGTAAATTGAAAAACAACTTACGTTGCGCTTTGGTTGTCGCCACCTTGACGATACGCCAGTTACGGATTACGAATTCGTGGATTTCGGCTTTAATCCAATGCACCGCGAACGACACCAAGCGCACACCCATATCGGGGTCGAATCTTTTGACTGCCTTCATCAATCCGATATTCCCTTCCTGAACGATATCCGCCATCGGTAAACCGTATCCCGAATATCCTCGCGCCACGTGCACGACAAATCGCAAGTTGGACATCACCAGCTCGCGGGCGGCTTCCAAATCGCCGCGATCGCGGTAACGCAACGCGAGATCCTGTTCCTGCTCGGCGCTGAGCTTGGGCATCTGCGCAATCAAACTTAAATATGAATCAAACGTCCCAACCGATAAATTGATAGGTAAAGCCAAGCTGTTACTCATATCACCCTCGACTCTTCTGAAAAATTAGACATGGCTGAATTCTAGCACTCGTTACCCAAGAGTGCTAATAATTTAACAAGTTCATTGCAGATCAAACAATTAAGCCGCTTTTCCGCCTTTTATCCCGGCTTTCATCCGCCTTTACGGGTTCGCAGCAAACTCGTTAAAATGGAAGGCCGCCCGCTTTACCGGCGTTCTCGCAAAAAATCTAAAACTTCAGCCCCTAACCGAACATGTCCGCCAACGATAACAGCACCGCCGCGCCTAATTTCATTCGCCATATTATTGCCGCCGATTTGGCGTCCAACAAAAACAACGGCAAGGTTGCCACCCGCTTCCCCCCTGAACCCAACGGCTATTTGCATATCGGCCATGCCAAATCGATCTGTCTGAATTTCACGCTGGCTTTGGAAAACAACGGAACCTGCAACCTGCGCTTCGACGATACCAATCCGGAAAAGGAAAGTATCGAATATATGGAATCGATCGAGCGCGATGTCGCTTGGCTGGGCTTCAAATGGGCCGGCAAATTTCACGCCTCGGATTATTTCGAACAGCTCTACGACTATGCGGTGCAATTGATCAAACAAGGCGACGCTTACGTAGACAGCTCAAGCGCGGAACAAATGCGCCAGGACCGCGGCACGCTAACCCAGCCCGGCAAAGAAAGCCGGGACCGGAACCGTAGCGTCGATGAAAATCTGGATTTGTTCCAGCGCATGCGCGCCGGCGAATTCGCCGATGGCCAATATGTCTTGCGCGCCAAAATCGACATGGCATCGCCTAACATTAATATGCGCGACCCGGTGATTTACCGCATCCGCCGGGTTCACCACCACCGCACCGGCGACGCTTGGTGCATCTATCCGATGTACGACTACACCCATTGCTTATCGGACATGCTGGAAGGCATCACTCATTCGATCTGCACGCTGGAATTCGAGGACCATCGGCCGCTGTACGACTGGGTGTTGGACAAATTGAACACGCCCAGCCACCCGCAGCAAATCGAATTTGCCCGCCTGCAATTGGAATACACCATTGTCAGCAAGCGCAAACTGCTGCAATTGGTTACCGAAAAACACGTTTCCGGCTGGGACGATCCGCGGATGCCGACCATTTCCGGCCTGCGCCGCGCCGGCTTCACTCCGGAAGCGATTCGGGATTTCTGCGAACGGATCGGCGTAACCAAAAACGATTCCTGGATCGAAATGGGCGTACTGGAAAACTGTATCCGCGAAGACTTGAACGAACGAGCACCGCGCGCCATGGCGGTGTTGAGGCCACTGAAAGTCACCATCAGCAATTGGGAAGACGGCAAAACCGAAACCTATCAGATTGCCAACCATCCGCAAAAACCGGAAATGGGTAGCCGCGAAGTACCATTCGGCAAAGTCATTTTGATCGAACAAGACGACTTCATGGAAAACCCGCCCAAAGACTTTAAACGCCTGGTACCGGGCGGCGAAGTCCGCTTGCGCGGCTCCTATGTGATCAAATGCGACGAGGTAATCAAAGGCAGTTCCGGCAACGTTGTCGAACTGGTCTGCAGCTACGACCCGGCAACCTTGGGCAAAAACCCGGAAGGCCGGAAAGTCAAAGGCGTGATCCATTGGGTATCCGAGGCACACTCCATCCCGGCAGAACTGCGGTTATACGACCGCCTGTTTAGCCATCCCAATCCGGACACGTTGGATAATTTCCTGGACGGCATCAATCCCAACTCGCTGGAAATTCTCAGCGACTGCCGGCTGGAAGCCAGCTTGGCCAATCCGCTACCGGACACGCGCTACCAATTCGAACGTACCGGCTATTTTTATCCAGATTACGTCGATAGCCAACCCGAAAAGCTGGTTTTCAACCGCACCGTTACATTACGCGATAGCTGGGGAAAATAAGGAATTGCCGATGCCGGACCGGTTGCAAGGTTTAATTCAACATCTGGCGCAAACCACCGGCCATACGCTGAAACAATCTCGCCTGACGAGTCTCGGCGGCGGCGACATCAATTCCGCTTACCGACTGCAGAGCCAGGGTATCGACTGGTTTATCAAAGTTAACCGAGCGGAATTGGCCGACATGTTTGCCGCCGAAGCAGCCGGCTTAACCGAATTCGCCGCCATCGGCGCAATTCGCATCCCGAATGTGGTCTGCCACGGCCAGCATCAGCATTACGCTTATTTGGTTTTGGAGCACATCGAGCTGCGCTCCTTGTCCTCCGATGCCGCCGCGCTATTCGGCGAACAACTTGCCTGCATGCACCGCCAACCGCAAGCTTATTTCGGTTGGAAAATTGACAACACCATAGGCTCAACCCCGCAATACAATCCGCGTTATCGTGATTGGGTGGAGTTTTGGCGCGACCAGCGTCTAGGCAAACAATTGCAATTTGCCGCCGAGAACGGCTATTGCGGCGCTTTGCAAAACCAGGGCGAACAATTATTAGATCGCCTGGACGGTCTGTTCGGCGACTATCGGCCCCACCCTTCCATGTTGCATGGCGATTTATGGGGCGGCAACGCTGCGGCCGATAGCCAGGGAAAGCCGGTGATGTTCGATCCGGCCAGCTACTACGGCGACCGCGAAGCGGACATCGCCATGACCGAATTGTTCGGCGGTTTCGGCCGGGAATTTTATGCGGGCTACCAAGCGCACTACCGGCTGGATGCGGGTTACCCAGTCCGTAAGACCTTATACAACCTTTACCACATACTGAATCATCTAAATCTGTTCGGCTCCAGCTACCTAAACCAAGCTACCCGGATGACAGGGCAACTACTCGCCGAATTGAAATAATCCGCACGTCCAATCCGCTCCCAATAGATTCCGAACAGCGGTCGAGCCAATTTGACAGACATAGGCCGACAAACGCTATGAGCCATGGCGAAAGCGAAAATCCAAAATTTATTTGCTGGTGAACTCAGAATGGTCAATACCCTGACAAGGGTAAGCCATATAGATAAAAGGATAAGAACTTTGCAGAAAAAAGACCATTTACTTGTGAAAAATAAATGGTGCCGAGGAGAGGACTTGAACCTCCACGGGGTTACCCCCACTAGCACCTGAAGCTAGCGCGTCTACCAATTTCACCACCTCGGCTGAGTCAAGTGAAGTCGCCATTGTATAGACCACTAGCATACCTGTCAACAGTTTCGTGAAAAACGAATTGCCTCATCCAGCAAGCGCTCGCCAAAGCGTTCGCTTCAATCAAATCGCTTGGCATCCGCCGGCAACTTGTCGAACAGCGGATGTTTGGCGATACCGTATCGGTCAGGATAATACACCGCGGCCAGATGCAGGCCATGTGGCGGCGCCGTCATTGCCGCCCGAGTGCGGTCCCTGGCAGTTAACAATTCCGCCGTCCACTCCTCTGGCTGTTTGCCGCTACCGATTTCGATCAATACGCCGGCGATATTGCGCACCATGTGATGCAAAAAAGCATTGGCGCATAAATCGATCACGACTTTCTCTTCGTCGCGGTAAACGTCGATGAAATACATTAATCGGTTCGGACTGACCGATTGGCAGCTTTGGGCGCGAAATGAAGAAAAGTCGTGCTCGCCCAGCAAATGCTGCGCAGCCCGGTGCATATTCCGCTCGTCCAGCGGCAGATAGCACCAGGTCGCTTGGTTGCGCAGCAAGGCCGATTTTGTCGGCCGATTTAGAATCACATAACGGTAAGCGCGCGCAATGGCGCTGTATCTGGCGTGAAAGTCGGCAACCGCTGGCTGCGCCCAAGTAATCCGAATATCGTCCGGCAAATGACTGTTGCCCCCCATCAGCCAGCCGCGCAGATCGCGCTGTACCGGACTGTCGAAATGCACGACCTGCTCCAGTGCGTGCACACCGGCATCGGTGCGGCCGGCGCACAACACGTTGATCGGTGCGCAAGCGATCTTGCTCAACGCCCGCTCCAATTCGCCTTGTACGGTGCGCTTGCCTTGCTGCCATTGCCAACCGGCGTAGGCGCTGCCGTCGTATTCGACGCCCAAAATGATGCGATTCATTGGTTAGAAGACAAGTGTAAATTCGGCCGAACGCGGAGAGAGCTTAGATGCAGCCAGTGTTCTATCCACTGCGGTTTGCGCATCGATTAACCTTGAATGAAAACCCGGCAACCGACCGGCACCGCATCGAATAAGGCGATCACGTCGGCGTTGGCCATCCGGATGCAACCATGCGACTCGGGTTGTCCGTTCATCAATTCGTCCGGCGTGCCGTGGATATAAATATAGCGCCAGGTGGTATCGACCTCGCCGTAACGGTTCTTGCCCGGCTCCAAACCACCCAGCCACAGAATCCGACTCAAGATCCAATCGCGCTGCGGATATTGTCTCGACAAATCCGAACTGTAAATCTCGCCGGTTGGACGCCGGGCCTTGAACACGCTGTTGATCGGCAAACCGGTGCCGATTTTGGCGCGAATCCGGTGCCAGCCGGTCGGCGTACAGTAACTGCCCTTTCTTTCGCCGGGACCGTTTTTGGCCGTCGATACCGGATAATCGGCAACCAGCTCGCCGGCTTGCACCAAACGCAAGCGCTGTTCGGCAATCGAGACGTCGATCAAACACACCTCCGGCGCATGCCCTCCGCCCGGAACGTTACCCTGGTTCCGGCCCAAGCCGGATGCGCCGGTCGAATCCGTCATTTCACGAACAACGCAATCGATTCGACGTGAGCGGTCTGCGGAAACATGTCCATCACGCCGGCCTTGACCAGTTTGTAGCCAAGTTCGTTGACCAAAATACCGGCATCTCGAGCCAGCGTCGACGGATTGCAGGACACGTAGACGATACGTTCCGGCTGCCAGTGCTTGAAATTGTGCAACACCTCTGCAGCGCCGGCGCGGGAGGGATCGAGCAAAACCTTGGTGAACTTCTGCTTGCTCCAAGGCTGATCCTTAACGTCTTTGCTCAAATCGGCGGCGTGAAATTCCACGTTTTGCAGATTGTTCAGTCGGGCGTTTTCCCGGGCGTGATTAACCAACGGCAAATCGCCCTCCACCCCGACCACGTGGCCGGCGAGGGTCGCCAGCGGCAGGGTAAAATTTCCCAAGCCGCAGAATAGATCCAACACCCGGTCGTCGCGGTTTAACTCCAGTGCGGCCAGCGCGCGCGTCACCATTTTTTGGTTAATTTCGTAGTTGACCTGGGTAAACATCGCCGGACGAAAATTGAATTTGACGCCCTGCTCGACCAACGAATAGCTCGGAACAACCTCGGCGGCACCGTCCAACGGCACGATGCTGTCCGGCCCTTTCGGTTGCAGGCAAATCGTCACGCCCAACTTGGCGGCGTATTCGCGCAAGCGCTGCTTGTCCGCCTCGGTCGGGGGTTCCAGTACCCGGACCGCCAATACGCATTCGTTATCGCCGATCGCCACTTCAATTTGCGGAATTTTGTCTTTAATCGTCAGGCCGGCGATCATTTCGCCCAAGGCCAGCAGATTCTCGCCGACCAGCGGATGCATGACCTTGCAGCTATCGATTTCCGCCAAAAACGGATTACGCCACTCGCGAAAGCCGACCAACACCCTGCCCTTCTTCGCCACCCATTTCACGCCCATCCGGGCTTTACGCCGATAGCCCCAATGCGGACCGGTCAGCGCCTCCCAGATTTGCGGTATTTCCACTTTACCGATGCGGCGGAACTGGTCGCGCAACAGTTCTTCTTTGAAATGGATTTGCTCGGCATCGTCGACATGCTGAAAACTACAGCCGCCGCAACTGCCAAAATGCCGGCAAGCCGGTTCTACCCGGTGCGGATTGCGATCGTGCAATTCGACGACCTTGCCCTCGGCGTAATCGCGGCGGCTGTCGGTGTAGACGAAATCCAAAGTTTCGCCGGGCAAGGCTTCGTCGATGAATACTACTTTGCCGTTGACGTGGCTGACGCCGCGGCCGTCGTGGGATAAAGATTCGATGGTTACCGTAACGGGTTCGAGCGGGAGTTTTTTCTTGTGGGCCATTATCAATAGAACTTAGGCGGGCTAGCTCGGCAGAGCGTACCCGGCATGACAGGATTCGAATGCAACCGATGCGTTACAAGCGGTTGTTCAGGTTGGAAACACGCCGGTCGACAAATAGCGGTCGCCGCGGTCGCAGACGATGGTGACGATCACGCCATTTTCGACTTGCTCGGCCAATTTCAACGCGGCGAACACGGCGCCGCCGGACGAGACGCCGGCAAAGATACCTTCAACGGCGGCCAGACTGCGCGTGGTGTTTTCCGCATCCAATTGCTCGACTTCGATGATCCGGTCCACCCGGTCGGCGTCGTAGATTTTCGGCAGGTATTCCTTGGGCCAACGGCGAATGCCGGGTATTTTCGATTCCCCTGCCGGCTGCACGCCGACGATTTGAATCGCCGGATTTTGCTCCTTTAAATACCTCGATGTACCCATAATCGTACCGGTAGTCCCCATCGAGCTGACGAAATGAGTCACTTTGCCTTCGGTGTCGCGCCAGATTTCCGGGCCGGTGCCTTCGTAATGCGCGCGCGGGTTATCCGGATTGGCAAATTGGTCCAAGATTCGGCCTTCGCCGCGCGCCTCCATGGCCCGCGCCAGGTCAATCGCACCTTCCATGCTTTGCTTGGCCGGCGTCAAAATGATTTCAGCGCCATAGGCTTTCATCGACGCAATCCGTTCCGCACTCATGTTGTCGGGCATGATCAAGGTCATTTTATAGCCCTTGATCGCCGCAGCCATCGCCAAGGCGATACCGGTATTGCCGCTGGTCGCTTCGATCAGGCGGTCGCCGGGCTTGATCTCGCCGCGGGCTTCAGCGTGCTTGATCATGCTGACCGCCGGCCTATCCTTGACCGAACCGGCCGGATTATTGCCTTCCAACTTCAATAAAACGGTGTTGCCGCCGGCCACCGGCAAACGCTGCAGGCGCACCAATGGCGTATTTCCGACAAAAGATTCAATGGTTGGAAAGTTCATGAATAGCATCCGATTTGCGTAATCGCGGCGATTATAGCAAGTTCGAAGCCTGGGGCGCCGCTGTAACCCAAGCCTAAAAGTTTTCCTTTATAATCGAGCCACCCCAATCCAACCCGCAGCACACATGGAATCCATCGACTTGACCAGCCCCGAACTCTACCTGAACCGCGAACACAGCCTGCTGGAATTCAACGTACGGGTGCTGGCGCAGGCGTTGGACGAACGGCTGCCGCTGCTGGAGCGCCTGAATTACTTATGCATATCCTGTTCCAACCTCGACGAGTTCTACGAAGTGCGCGTCGCCAGCTTGTTGCAAATGGCGGAAATGGACCCCAATCTGGTCAGCGCCGACGGCCTGACCATCAACGAACAGTTCGAGAGAATTTCGCAGAAAGCCCACGAACTGGTCGCCGAACAGTACCGGGTACTGAACGAAATCCTGATCCCCAAGCTGGAAAGCGAAAACATCCGCTTCCTGCGCCGCGACCGCTGGTCGCCGTCGCAAAAAGCCTGGCTGGAAAAATACTTCAACGAGGAATTGCTGCCGATTCTGACGCCGGTGGGTTTGGATTCGGCCCACCCGTTTCCGCGCATCCTGAACAAGAGTTTGAATTTCCTCATCTCGTTGACCGGAAAGGACGCGTTCGGCCGTAACAGCGGCCGCGCCGTGCTGCAGGCGCCGCGGGCGCTGCCGCGCATCATTCAATTGCCGGTCAACGAAACCGACAGCGGCCCGCACGATTTCGTGTTTCTGTCGTCTATCATCCATGCCTTCGTCAACGACCTGTTCAACGGCATGACGGTCAAAGGCTGCTACCAATTCCGCGTCACTCGCAACAGCGACTTTTTCGTCGACGACGACGCCATCGACGATTTGCTGTTGGCAGTGGAAGGCGAGCTGGCGATGCGCAACTACGGCGACGAGGTCAGGTTGGAAATCGACGCCAACTGTCCGGAAGAAACCACCAGCTTTCTATTGGCCCGCTTCGACCTAACCCAGGAGCGGCTGTTTCTAGCCAACGGCCCGGTCAATTTAAGCCGGATGCAAGCCATCTATAGCATGGTCGAACGGGCCGATTTAAAATTCCCGCCGTTCAAACCCAGCGTACCGTCGGCTCTCGGCCGCAACAAAGACTTCTTCGCCAGCATCCGTAAACAGGACATCCTGCTACACCACCCCTACGAATCGTTTTCGCCGGTGGTGGACTTCATCAAGCAGGCCGCGGCCGATCCCGATGTGTTGGCGATCAAGCAAACGCTGTACCGTACCGGCGTCGATTCGCCCATCGTTGCCGCGCTGATTAAAGCCGCCCGCGCCGGTAAGGAAGTCACGGTGGTGATCGAATTGCGCGCCCGCTTCGACGAAAAGGACAACATCGGCCTGGCCGCCAAATTGCAGGAAGCTGCCGCCCACGTGGTGTATGGCGTGGTCGGTTACAAGACCCACGCCAAAATGTGCATGGTGCTGCGCAAGGAAGGCAACACGCTGCGCAATTACGTCCATCTCGGCACCGGCAATTACCACCCGCGCACGGCCAGGCTGTATACCGATTACGGCTTGTTCACCTGCGAAAAGGAACTGGCCGAGGACGTGCGCCGGGTATTCATGCAATTGACCAGCCTGGGCAAGGTCAGCAAACTGAATAAATTGCTGCAATCGCCGTTTACGCTACACCACGGCTTACTGAAAATGGTGGAAAGAGAGATCGAACAGGCCAAGAAGGGTAAAGCGGCCAAGATCGTCATCAAGGTCAATGCCGTGGTCGAGGAACAAGCGATCCAGGCCCTCTACCGCGCTTCGCAGGCCGGCGTCGAGATCAAATTAATCGTGCGCGGCGTTTGCTGCCTGCGACCGGGCGTGCCTGGGGTTTCCGAGAATATCGAAGTCCGCTCCATCGTCGGCCGCTTCCTGGAACATACCCGGGTTTATGCCTTCTACAACGGCGGCGATTGGGCCGTGTTTGCCTCCAGCGCGGACCTGATGAATCGCAACCTGTTCCGCCGCGTCGAAGTCTGCTTCCCGATCGCCGACAAGAAAATCGCCGAACGCATACTCGGCGACCTGGACGGTTATTTGAAGGACAACACCCAGGCCTGGCGGCTCGGTTCCGACGGCCAATACCAAAGGGTCAATGACGAGCGGCATCCGCCCTACCAAGTACAAGCCGAGCTACTGAAACATTTTTGTGCCTGAGGCCGCACCATGAGCAAACCGGTAACCCGCCAAGTTGTCCTCGATACCGAAACCACCGGTATCAATCCGAAAGAGGGCCATAAAGTCATCGAAATCGGCTGCGTCGAATTGGTCAACCGTCGGCTGACCCGCAACCATTTCCACGTCTACCTGAATCCGGACCGGGAGATCGACGCCGGGGCAATCGAGGTGCACGGCATCACCAACGAATTCCTGCGCGACAAACCGCGCTTCGCCGACGTGGTCGACGATTTCATGGCATTTACCGCCGGTGCCGAACTGATCATCCATAACGCGCCGTTCGACGTCGGCTTCTTGAATCACGAACTGTCGCTGCTGCCGCGAGAAACCCGTACCGTGGAAAGCAACAGCAGCGTATTCGACACGCTGGCTTACGCCCGCAAAAAACACCCTGGCGCCCGTAATAGTCTGGACGCGTTGTGCAAACGTTACGGCATCGACAACAGCCACCGGGAATTGCACGGCGCGTTGCTCGATGCCGAGATTCTGGCCGACGTCTATTTACTGATGACCGGCGGCCAAGCCTCGTTGCTGGACGAGGGCGACCAGCAGGACGGCGGATTAGAACGCGCCATCGTCAGATTGCCGGCCGATCGGCCACGGTTGAAGGTCATTTCCTGTAGCGACGACGAATTGGCGGCGCATCGGCAACGTTTGGCAAAAATCACTAAAGCCAGCGGCGGCGTCTGCCTGTGGCAAGAATAAAACCGGCGGCGTTTAGCGCGGGTCGGGGCCCCGCTCGGCCAAACCGGCGACGGATTTGGCCGACATTGCCGGTACGCTGATGTCGCTTAACGCGGCTTTATCCAGCGTTTGCAAAAATTGCTCGATGGCCCTGCCCAGCAAACCGGTCAAGCCGCAGCCATACTCCAAAGGGCATAGCCCTTGTTTCTTCGGGTTGAAGCACTCGGCCATTTGAAACCGGCCTTCGACTTCGCGGACCACGCTGCCGATACTGATTTCCCGACCGGGCCGGGACAAGCGGATGCCGCCGCCTTTGCCGCGTACGGTCTGAATAAAACCCTTTACCCCCAGCTTGTGCACGACTTTGACCAGATGGTTGCGGGAAATACCGAAGAAATCGGCCAGCTCGGTAATCGTTACCAATTTTTCGTTATTGACGTTCAGATATATCAGTACGCGCAGCGCGTAATCGGTATGGGCAGTCAGTTGCATGTTCAGTCCTCGTTAAAGCTGCATTTGAAATAAATGTTAATGGCGCTTACACTTGCCGTAAAGCTGCATTTAAAAAACACCTTAAAAACTGACCCAGCGGTGGCAACCGATGTTGATCGAACCCGTGGCCTTATCCGATTTTTTTCTGAGTTTTTTCACTGCGGCATCGATCATTTTGCTCGCCACGCTATACGCGGCGCTATTCGCTTGGGGCAAGGCCAGCGGCCGCCGCTCGCTCGGGATCGCCGCTTGGCTCTGTTACCTCGCATTACTGGTTTGCGTCGCAATATTTAGCTACGTCAACCATTTCAGCGGCTATTGGTTGGCGCTTTCGCTGCTGATGGCGCTGGGTTACGGCTGGATGCCGCGTTTCATCTGGCGATTGTGCGCTGCGACGCACCAGCCGGACCACCACCACCCTCACCAACCTGGAGGTCACCATGACTGAACAAATTCCACCCCGCTGGGCGTCGGAAACTTTCTGGAAGAAAACCGCAATCTGGGTCACCGGCGGCTCGTTTGTACTGCTAGTGGTATTAACCTTCGACTCGTTGGCCAAGATTTCCGCCGGCGGCCCGCGGGTACCGGCTTTCAGCGTGATCAATAAAGATGTCGGTTACCGTTTCGATAAGGCCAAACAACGCTACCAGCCGGTGATCGGCGACGACGCGCCGCTATTCGGCAAGACCTTAACTGAAGAGGAAGCGGAAAAATTGGTCGATCTGGGCAAAAAAACCGTACAAGCCAAAAATTGCATGAATTGCCACACCCTGCTCGGCAACGGCGCCTATTACGCACCGGATCTGACCAAAGCCTGGCTGGATCAAGGCTGGATCGCCAAGGAATCGCGCGAACAGATGATGCTTAATTTCCTGCTCGATCCGGAAAAAAATGCGCGCACCTTCGGTTCTAACCGCAAGATGCCGAATCTGGACATCACCCCACAAGAAGCCGAAGGCATCGTCGCTTTCCTGAAATGGATGGCATCCATCGACACCAATGGCTTCCCGCACAATTTCAGAGCACTCGGCGCAGAGGAATAACACGATGACAGTGACAACTTTCCAAGACAAAGCGGCCGCCTGCTGGTCCGGCTGCAAGCAACGCCACGCCGATTTCATGGCCAATCCGCATTTGAGCGGTGGTCAGAAACTGGCGGTGCATTACTTTACCGTCGCCATGGTGCTGTTCATGGCGCAATTGCTGTTCGGCCTGTTGGCCGGCCTGCAGTTTTTGTTTCCGAGCTTTTTATATGAAATCCTCGATTTCAACGTCAACCGCATGGTGCACATCAACGCCATGGTCGTGTGGATGTTGTACGGCTTCATCGGTTCGGTGTATTGGTTTCTGGAAGACGAAAGCGGCGTCGAAATCGTCGGCCTGAAGTGGGGACAACTGGCGTTCTGGGTGCTGACCGGCGCCGTCACGTTGGTGGTTTTGGTCTACTTGTTCATCCAGTTCGGCGCCGGCAACGACACCTCGCTGTGGCTGATCAACGAAGGCCGCGAGTACATCGAAGCTCCGCGCTGGGCCGACATCGGCATCGTGGTTGTGGTGTTGACCTTCTTTTATAACGTCGCCGCGACCTTCGCCAAAGGCCAATGGTCCGGCATCGCCGGCGTACTGGTGCTGGACTTGGTGGCTTTGGCCGGTTTGTATCTGGCCGGCATGTTTTACGTCACCAATATCTCGGTCGACCAATACTGGTGGTGGTGGGTCATCCATCTTTGGGTGGAAGCCACCTGGGAAGTCTTGGTCGGCTGCATCATGGCCTGGAGTTTAATGAAACTGCTCGGCGTGCGCCGCCAGATCGTGCAAACCTGGCTATATATCGAAGTGGCGTTGATGTTCGGCTCCGGCATTTTGGGCCTGGGCCACCATTATTTCTGGATCGGCACGCCGGAATATTGGTTCAGCATCGGCGGCTTCTTCTCGGCGTTGGAACCGATCCCGCTGGTAGCGATGGTCGTGCATTCAGTCTACGACTCCGGCGTCCACCGCTTCAAAAACAGCAACCACCCGGCCCTGGCCTGGATCATCGCCCATACCTTCGGCAACTTTCTCGGCGCCGGCGTTTGGGGTTTCATGCATACCCTGCCGCAAATCAACCTGTACACCCACGGCACCCAATGGTCGGCCTCGCACGGCCACCTGGCCTTCTTCGGCGCCTATGCCACGATCAACATCGCCTTCTTTTATTTGGCGGCGCAACAAGCGCGCGGCAATGTCTGGATGGGCGGCGACCTGGCCAACGGCTGGCGCTGGAAGGCGGCGGCGATTCTGCTGAATCTTGGCGTGCTGGGCATGACCGTAGCATTGCTGATCGCCGGCTACGAACAATCCTTCATCGAACGCGCCGTCGAAGGTTCGACCTGGGCCGGCTACTTCGCCGCGCAAAACCACCCCTGGTTCATGCAAGCCATGGTCTGGCGCATGGTATTCGGCTTGATGACAGCGGCAGGCGGCGGCTTGCTGTTCTGGGATTTGCTGGAAATCGGCAAAGGCGAACAACGGCCCGCCGCCGTGATCGCCAACGAAACCGAATAATCGGTTAGCGGTCCAACCGGGCAAGCGCAGGTCGGCTTGCCCGGGTGTTCGGCCATAGGCGCCGATGGCCGGCGTTAAGTAACCCACCGCTCAGATTCGATTTCCCCGGCTCTGGCCGAGATCTCGCTTGCAGAACAATCCTCTACCCATCCGCTCCAGGCCCGCCGCTGTTAGACAAACTCCATCCCGCAAGCCATGCGCCGTTGTCGGGGATGGCGGCCTCTCCCGCTGGAACCCTAGTTTCCGGATGCCATCCGTCGGCATTTTCATCGCAAAAGTGTGACTGCCCGACGTTATTTTGCCGAATCCGTTTGTCGGTTCGCGTAAACCTCTTCGATACTGTGCCATCCAGCGCTTGCGTTCGGATAACTAAAACAACGATAACGAGAACATTCATGGCAACGCTAACTCCACGCTCTTACCGACCCGCCTTGGCGGCCGCATTGATTTTCAGTACTGCGGCGACCGCTTCTTTCGTCAACACCTCGCCGTTGATCGCGAGTTCGCGCAGCTCACGCAATGTCGACAACGGCTATGCCGGCCTGAAATGGACCTTGGGAGAAAGCTTCATACCGGAACTGGTGGTCGGGTTTCGCCATGCCAACGTCGGCTCGAACGGCGAGACCTACGGCGGCGACATTTCATTTTCGTTTCGCGTCTGGGGCGGACTGCAACCCGGCCAGATCCGCTTGAAATATTTTAACGGCGCCGATTATTTGCAGGGCGAAGTCGGCGGCGGCTACGACTTCAAAAACGGATTCTTCGTCGGTCTCGGCGGCAAAGCCCCATTTTCCAGCGTCGGCCTGGATTACCAATTTAGCGGCCGGGTGCCGTTGGTACCCTATTTCATGCTGGATTCTATCGGCCAATACCGCAAGCCGGCGGTCAATTTCAGAATCACCTGTCCGTTACCAGGCCAACATTACAACCCGGTAACCGGGCTCTGCGGCGGAATCATCTAAATTTCGAGCGGCCGACGCCTTGCGCGCCGCCGCCGTTAAATTTTTCGCCGATGCAGCGGATGGCTGTTAAACGCCTTGTCCCCTGCCGCCAATGCTCGCTACGTTACTGCGTGGCGTATTGGGCAAACCCGGCGGCCCATACATCGGCAGTTTTTCCGTCAAAGGCAAGGAGTCGTTGCTCTAATTCTGCCCCTCCCAATCCGAACCATCGTCTGATTGCTGGCGATAATCCAAACCACCCCACGCTATTGCCATCAATGGGATCAACCGGTTCGCTCAACCTGGCCCTAATTTCGGCCAAGTTGAGCGCTGCGCTAGTTAACGTAAGTCGAAACGGTCCAAATCCATCACCTTGGCCCAGGCCTTGGCGAAGTCCTGCGCGAACTTTTGCTTTGCATCGTCGGAGGCATAGACTTCCGCCACGGCCCGTAACTCGGAGTGGGAGCCGAAGATCAAATCCACCGGCGTCGCGGTCCATTTGAGTTGGCCGCTGGCCCGGTCCTTGCCTTCGTAAACGCCTTCGGTCGCCGACTTGCTCCATTGGGTGCCCATATCCAGCAAGTTGACGAAGAAGTCATTGCTTAACGTACCCGGTTTGCTGGTGAATACGCCGTGTTTGGCATGACCGGCGTTGGCATCCAAAGCCCGCATGCCGCCGACCAGAACGGTCATTTCCGGCACGCTCAAGGTCAGGAAATTGGCGCGCTCGACCAGCATTTCCGCTGGCGAATGGGCGTTATCCTTGGCAAAGAAGTTGCGGAAGCCGTCGGCTTTTGGTTCCAGTACCGCCGCCGAGTTCACGTCGGTCTGGTCCTGCGAGGCATCCATCCTGCCCGGTTTGAACGGCACTTGCACTTTGACGCCGGCTTTCTTGGCGGCTTCTTCCACCGCCGCCGAACCGCCGAGCACGATCACGTCGGCCAGCGATACTTTCTTGCCGCCTTTCAAGGAACGGTTGAGGTCGCCTTGGATGGCTTCCAGTTTAGCCAACACCTTCGCCAATTCGGCGGGATCGTTGGCTTCCCAATCTTTTTGCGGCGCTAGTCGAATCCGGGCGCCGTTGGCCCCGCCGCGCATATCGGTGCCACGGAAGGTCGCCGCCGAGGCCCAGGCGGTTCTGACCAGTTCCGGAATGGTTAAATCCGAGGCCAGGATGGCTGCTTTCAACTTGGCGGTATCCTTGGCGTCGATCAGTTTATGGTCGACTTTCGGGATCGGGTCTTGCCAGACGAAATCCTCGGCCGGCACTTCGGCACCGACATAGCGCGCCTTCGGTCCCATGTCGCGGTGGGTCAACTTGAACCAGGCCTTGGCGAACGCGGCTTCGAACTCTTTCGGGTTATCCAGAAAGCGTTTGGAGATCTTTTGGTAGTCCGGGTCCATTTTCAACGCCAAGTCGGTGGTGAACATGATAGGTGGATGGCGCTTGCTGGTATCGTGGGCGTCCGGCACGAAATTGTCGCCCTTGCCGTCTTTCGGTATCCATTGCGTGGCGCCGGCCGGGCTCTTGGTTTGCTGCCAATCGAAGCTGTACAACCAGGTCAGATAGTCGTGGGTCCAGCGGGTCGGATTGGTCGACCAGGCGCCTTCCAGGCCACTGCTGACGGTGTCCGCGCCGTGTCCGGTTCCGCATTTATTGGCCCAACCCAAGCCTTGCTGTTCGATCGGGGCGGCGGCCGGTTCCTTGCCGACGCATTCGTCGGGTTTATGCGCGCCGTGCGCCTTGCCGAAGGTGTGGCCGCCGGCGATCAGCGCCACGGTTTCTTCGTCGTTCATCGCCATCCGGCCGAAGGCTTCGCGGATATGCTTGGCGGCGGCCAACGGGTCGGGATTGCCGCCCGGTCCTTCGGGATTGACGTAGATCAGCCCCATTTGCGTGGCGCCCAACGGCTTGGACAGTTCGCCGTTGGCGCTGTGGCGTTCGTCGGCCAGAAATTTCTTCTCCATGCCCCAGTTGACGTTCTCGGCTTCCCAATCGTCGGCACGGCCGCCGGCAAAACCAATGGTTTTGAAACCCATGTCTTCCAGTGCCACATTGCCGGCCAGCACCATCAGGTCGGCCCACGACAGTTTGGCGCCGTATTTTTGCTTGACCGGCCACAACAGGCGACGGGCTTTATCGAGGTTGACGTTATCCGGCCAACTGTTCAATGGTTCGAAGCGTTGTTGGCCGCCGGAGGCGCCGCCGCGACCGTCGAAAATGCGATAGACGCCGGCGCTATGCCAGGCCATGCGGATGAAAAACGGCCCGTAATTGCCGTAATCCGCCGGCCACCAGGGCTGGGAGGTGTGCAGTGCGTTGGCTATATCCCTTTTCACCGCTTTCAGGTCGAGGGTTTTGAATTGTTCGGCGTAATTAAAGGCCTGGCCTAGCGGATTGGACTCGGCCGAATTTTGCCGTAGCGGTCGCAAATCCAGTTGCTCCGGCCACCAGAAGCTGTTGGTCGTCGGCTGCATATCGGCAAACGCGGTGGTCGGCAATGCTGCGCCGATGGCTACCGCCAATGCGGAAGCCAGGAATAATTGCTTGGTTTTCATAGTGCACCTCAGTTCCTTATTGTTAGTCAATCAAAAACATACCGTCGCTTTTGCAGTTTAGACGCCGCTCCCGGATTAGCCCAGCGGCCGACAAAACTAGGCGGCAACTTTCCGAAGCGGAAGGTTGCGCGCCGGCTGCCGCCGATAGGGTATTACCGAATCTTGTTTGCATCCTGGGATATAAACCCAGACTGGTTTAAGCACCGTTGGCTGATTGCGCATCCGCTGTTGGATCGCTTCGGTGGTTATATTCAATCGAATCGAGCCGATAATTTGAAATTGATTGCATCGATAAGCCGATAGGCCGAGTCAATGGCTACGGCGTTTAGCTGGTATCATTCCGCGCCGGACAGCGTTTGTCCGACCTTATAACCAACAGCGGGCACGATAGATGACTTTGCGCGATTTGAGCTATCTGCTGGCGGTAGCGGAATTCAGAAACTTCAGCCAAGCGGCTGAACACTGTGCAATAAGCCAGCCGACTTTAAGTACCCAAATCAAAAAACTCGAGGACTATCTGGGGATAGACCTGTTTCTGCGCGACAAAAATAATATCGCCGTTACCGACGCTTGCCGCGAAATCCTGCCCATCGCCCGCAGGATACTTGACGACGTTCGCTCGATTCGGCAAATTGCCGCCCATGCCAGCGCCCGGCACCGCAACCAACTATCGCTCGCCGCGTTTCCGTCGCTGGCGAGTTATGTGCTGCCGGAATACGTGTTTCGGATCAAACAACATTATCCGGACCTGAAATTACAGTTGGTCGAAGAAAAAACTCATGCGCTGATCGCGTTGCTGCTCGACAAAAAGTTGGACGCCGCCCTGCTGGCCTTGCCGGTGGAACACGCAGCGCTGGAATATCGGCTGTTATTCGAAGACCCGTTCACATTGGCGGTAAGTGCCGACCATCCGCTCGCGGGGCTGGAGGAAGTCGACCTGAACCTGGCCGCCGGGGAAAACCTGCTGTTGCTCGACGAAGGCCATTGCCTGCGCGACCAGGCCTTGAAGTTATGCGATCCGGCACGCTTCGTCGAACACGATTTTCGGGCGTCCAGCCTGGAAACCCTGCGCTTCATGGTCAAGAACGGCGTCGGCGTCACATTGATGCCGTCCGTTGCGATTCAACCGGAAGACAAGGACATTCGTTATATCGACATCCGCCAACGGCCCAGTCGTTCCATCGCGCTGGTCTGGCTGAAAACCCATCCGCGTAGCGCGTTGCTGGAAACCATGGCCAAACTGCTGGCGTACAAGCCGCTGCCCTAGGCGCCGGCGCGCGCGCCACGCCGGGAAAGTTAAGCATAACCAGGATTTCGGCGGTTTGGTCTGGGTGGACCGCATCGCGGTTCCCATTATCGAGGCCGGACAATTTCGACCGGTTGCGCCTCAACGGGACAATACCAAACTTAACTGAATTAATACCCATATCTTTGATTTATAAATGGATAACCGAACAACAACTCAATCCAGACAAGAAGCGGCTCCGCAACACACCCCGATGATGCAGCAATACCTGCGCATCAAGGCGCAACATCCGGAGATTTTGTTGTTTTACCGGATGGGCGATTTTTACGAGCTGTTTTACGACGACGCCAAGCGCGCCGCACAATTGCTGGACATTACCCTGACCGCGCGCGGCGCCTCGGCCGGCGCGCCGATTCCGATGGCTGGCATCCCTTACCACGCCGCCGAAAACTATATCGCCAGACTGTTGAAACAAGGCGAGTCGATCGCGATCTGCGAGCAAATCGGCGATCCCGGCAAGACCAAGGGACCGGTCGAGCGTAAAGTCGTGCGCATCGTCACACCCGGCACCGTCACCGACGAGGCGCTACTGGAAGATCGCAAGGACAATCTGCTGGTGGCGCTGGCCCGCTTCGATAAATCGATTGGCTTGGCCTGCCTGGATTTGACCAGCGGCAAGTTCGTGTTGCAACAACTGGACAACGACAGCCAACTGCTGGCCGAAATCGAACGGCTGAATCCGGCCGAATTGCTGTATAGCGAAGACCAAGCCTTGCCTGCCGGCGTCAAGGAACGCAAAGGCCTGTGCAAGCGGCCGCCCTGGCATTTCGAGTTGGATAGTTGCCGGCAATTGATACTCAAGCAATTCAACTGCCACGATCTGAAAGGCTTCGGCTGCGAACAGCTGCCGGCGGCGATTTGCGCGGCCGGTTGCTTGCTGCAATACGTGCGCGACACCCAATTCAACGCCCTACCCCACATCCGCGGCATCGCGGTCGAGAATGAAGGCGATAGCATCAGCCTGGACGCCGCCAGCCGCCGCAACCTAGAGCTGGACAGCCACCCCAGCGGTCAATTGCAATACACCCTGCTCGGCGTGCTGGACAAAACCGCCACGGCGATGGGCAGCCGCTGTTTGCGGCGCTGGTTGCACCGGCCGCTGCGCGATCAAGTCATCGTCAACGGCCGTTACGCCTGCATCGCCAGCCTGATCGACAACGAGCTGTATCGCGATTTGCAAACCAGCCTGCGCCAGGTTGGCGACATCGAACGCATCAGTTCGCGTATCGCCTTGAAATCGGCCCGGCCGCGCGACTTGCTGACCCTGCGGCTAACCTTGGCCGTATTGCCGGAGCTGCAACAAAAACTGGCCGGTAGCGACAATCCGCACCTGGACGCGTTGCGCGGGCAATTGCGCGAACATCCGGAATTGGTCGATCTGTTGCAGCGCGCCATCATAGCCAATCCGCCGATGTTGATCCGCGACGGCGGCGTGATCGCCCCCGGTTTCAACGCCGAACTCGACGAACTGCGCAACCTGAGCCAGAACGCCGACCAATTTTTGATCGATATGGAACAGCGCGAACGCGCCAGCACCGGCATCGCCAATTTAAAGGTGAATTACAACCGGGTGCACGGCTATTACATCGAAATATCCAACGCCCAGGCCGACAAGGTGCCGGTGCATTACACCCGCAAACAGACTTTGAAAGGCGCCGAGCGCTATATCACGCCGGAGTTGAAGTCATTCGAGGACAAGGTGCTCAGTGCACGGGAAAAATCGTTGGCGTTTGAGAAGGCCTTGTACGACGAGTTATTGGTGACGCTAGGCGAAAACCTGATTGATTTACAACAATGCGCGACGGCGTTGGCCGAACTGGATGTACTGGTCAACTTTGCCGAACGCGCCGAAACCCTGGACTGGACGCAACCTGTTTTGACGCAAGAGCCCGGCATCCACATCGTCGCCGGCCGCCATCCGGTGGTCGAACAATTGTCCAGCATTCCCTTCGTTGCCAACGACCTGGACTTTTCCGGCGACAGACGCATGCTGGTCATCACCGGCCCCAACATGGGCGGTAAATCGACCTACATGCGCCAGGCCGCCTTGATCGTGTTGCTGGCCCACATCGGCAGTTACGTGCCGGCGCAATCGTTAACGTGCGGGCCGATAGACAAGATTTTCACCCGCATCGGCGCCTCAGACGACTTGGCCAGCGGCCGCTCGACCTTCATGGTGGAAATGTCGGAAACCGCCAACATCCTGCATAACGCCAGCGCCAACAGTCTGATTTTGATGGACGAAATCGGCCGCGGCACCAGCACCTTCGACGGCCTATCGCTGGCGTGGGCTTGCGCCGATTACCTGGCGCGCAACGTCAAGGCCTTTACCCTGTTCGCCACCCATTATTTCGAATTGACCACGCTGGCCGAGGAACAAACCGGCATCCACAACATTCATCTGGATGCGATGGAACACGGCGACAAGATCGTGTTTTTACATGCGGTCAAGGACGGCCCGGCCAGCCAGAGTTACGGCTTGCAGGTCGCGGCCTTGGCCGGCGTGCCGCAATCGGTGATCGCCAACGCCAAGCACAAGCTGGCGCAATTGGAAAACGTCGCCTACATCGAGCAGCAGGACCGTAGCGAAATCGACCAATTCGATTTGTTTACCAGCCAGGAATGCCATCCGGCGCTGGTGTTGCTGGACGAACTCGATCCGGACCAACTCAGCCCCAGACAAGCTCTGGATACCCTATACCGTTTGGCCGGCTTGGTGAAAAACTACAAAACCTGAAGCGTTGCCAACGCTGCGCAGCCCAGACCGCCGGCGGGCCGGTTGCCAAAATCGGCGCGGCCTTACTTGCCGTGGCGCTAGCCGACTATAATTAGCCGACAGCCATTATTTATGTGAATCCCATGGCGAAACGCCGCTTCGAAAAACCGTTATTGATCTCGATTCTGGCGTTATCGACGGTGCTGCTGACCGTAAGCGATGCGTTGTGGCGCGTCGACCGTTGGATCTACGACATGCAATTGCCGTTACTGGCGTCGCCGGCTTCGCCGGAGATCATCATCATCGAAGTCGACCAGAAAAGCCTGGCCGATTTCGGCCGTTGGCCCTGGCCGCGAGACATCCACGCCCGGTTGCTGGAGTTTTTAGCTCGCTCGAAACCGCGGGCGATAGCCTTGGACTTTATTTTTTCCGAAGCCGACAAATCGCACCCCGAAGCCGATGCCCACCTCGCTCAAGCGTTAACCTTGGCCCGACCGGTAGTGCTACCTGTCGTGGTGGAATATAACGGCCAAACGTTGGTGGAAACCCTGCCGCTGCCGGACTACGCCAAACATGCCGCACTCGGCCACGCCAACGTCGATTTGGACAAAGACGGCATCAGCCGCAGCATACTTTTGCAAGCCGGCTTGGGCGACAGGCTGTGGCCGGCTATGCCTTTGGCACTCTATGCCCAGCAACATCCGGAATTTCTGCAGGCGCTACCCGGCCTGCGCACCGAAACGCCGCGCGATTCGCTGCACGGCGACTTCCGGGTGTGGCTGCCGTTTTTCGATCCGAGCAGCGATTTCGCCCGCCTTTCTTATTCGGAGGTATTGTCCGGCAAAGTCCCGGCCCGAGTATTCGACGGTAAATACGTGCTGGTCGGCTTAACCGCGAGCGGCCTGGAACGCGAATTGCCGGCACCGTTGGCGGTCGGCGGCCGGCCGATGACCGGCGTCGAATTTATCGCCGCCGGCCTGGACGGCTTGTTGAAACAAACGCTGTGGCAGCCCTTACCGGGAATTTGGCAATTTTGGGTGAGCCTGACGATAGCCGGTTGCTCGGTTTGGCTAAGCACCCGGTTCTCGCCGCGCTGGCTGCCGCCGGCTATAATGGCGCTTTCCGTGACGATTCTGAGCGGGAGTTGGCTGCTGCTGCGCCTGAGCCACTATTGGTTCGCGCCGTCGGTAGCGCTTTGCGTGTTGTGGTTCAGTTATCCGCTACGCAGTTGGCGCCATTTCGAGAAATTGATCCAATCCTTGTTCGCGGAACGCAAACGGGCATTTGTCACGCTGAACGCAATCGCCGACGGCGTCATCACGACGACGCCGGACGGCGTGATCGACTACATGAACGCCGCCGCAATCGACATCGTCGGCCATAGGCCACCCAGCTCCAGCAGCCTTAATATCGACCGGATTTTCACTCTGGAAATTCGCGACAAACCATTCGCCATCGCCGATTTGATCCGGCAAAGCATCGCCGAAAACGCCCCGCTGAAATACAGCCATTGCCGGTTGACCGTGTCCGGGCAACACCAAATTACCGCCAACCTGGGGATTGCGCCTTTACTGGCCGGCAAGGGCGTGGCAAGCGGCGCCGTTATCAGCATTAACGATATCGGTGAACGGATGCTGATGGCGAAGATGCTGTTGCAGAAAACCGAAGAGCAAGCCGTAATGCGCGAATTGATTAACCGCGCCGAACAAATGAGTCTGGCCAAAAGCCAGTTCCTGTCGCAAATGAGTCACGAGCTGCGGACACCGCTGAACGCGGTGATCGGTTTCGCGCAACTGCTGCAAATGGACGATCCCGAGCATCCGCTGGATCCTTACCATCTGGATTCGGTGCAAGAGATCCTGAAGGCCGGCCAGCATTTGCTGGGTTTGATCAACGAACTACTCGATCTGGCCAAAATAGAATCGGGCAAAATCGCGATGAATATCCAAAGTGTGGCGCTAGCCGATTTGATTGGCGACTGTACGGCGTTGATTTCTCCGTTGGCACGCAGCAAAGGGCTGAACTTGGCCGTACAAAATCCGTTAGCCCCCGATGCCTTGTTGCAAGTCGACCCGAAACGGGCCAAGCAGATTCTGTTGAATTTCCTGTCCAATGCCGTCAAATACAACAGCCCGCAAGGCCGCATCGATTTGCACGCTCAACTCAGCGGCGGCGACCGGGTCCGTATTTCAGTAACCGACACCGGCCAAGGTGTGGCCGAACAGGAGCAAAAGCTGCTATTCCAGTCGTTTCAACGTTTGGGAGCCGAAAGCAGCGAGATCGAAGGCACCGGTATCGGTTTGGCCATCACCAAACAATTGGCCGAGCTGATGGACGGCGGCGTCGGCGTCAGCAGCACGCCGGGCGTTGGCAGCACTTTCTGGGTGGAATTTCCGCTGGCAAATGAACCCGCCGCGTTGACTCACCCCGTGATTGACCCGGCTCTTTGAGAACTTTGGGATTAAAGCCTGGAGGGTACTCGGCGCGCGGACGGGCACTCAAATCGGGCTTCGACAAGTTTCAGCCCCAACGGAACACCGGTAGGGTTATTACGGCGTCTCTGGGCAGTACGCCAATCGCGGCTATACTTTTCCGGCGCACCTCGCCGCCTTACGCGGCACGACCTACCTTCTTTTTTTCGATTGCCGAGGCTCTTATGAAACGTTTGTTTTTACCGTTATGCGTGGGGTTTGGCCTTACGCTCTCCACTGCCCCATTCGCGGACGATAGCGTAATCGGTTACATCAAAACATCCACCGATGAAACCGCCATCATCGAAGCGGGCAATAAATCAAAGGCCGGCCTCGGATCGGCCGTTCATGTCGGCGACATCATCAAGACCGATGCCAATGGCTCTGCCGGATTGACGCTGAAGGACAACACCGTGCTATCCATCGGCCCGAACACCGAATTGAAAATCGAGGCATACCAATTTTTGCCGGAACAGGACCGGCTGGAATTGAACGCCAGCTTGCTGAGCGGCACCCTGCACTATATTTCCGGAGTCATCGCCAAACTCAAGCCGGAAGCGGTAAGGCTCAACACCCCGACCGGCGTTATCGCGGTCAGAGGAACCCGTTTTCTAGTCAAAATTGCCGAATAAGCCGAGTATTTGCCATGACCAAAATGCCCATATCAAAAAAATTTCTGACATTTGCCGCCGCATTGGCGTTGACCGGTTGCGCCGAATCCTACTTGGTATTGTTGGAGGACCACGACGGCAGCACCGGCAAGGTCACATTCAGCAGCCGGGCCGGCGGCGAAACCTTGGTCGAAACGGCCGGTTACGGTGCCGCGTTGAATAACGACAAGACGGTGTTTAAAGTGGAACAGCAGCGCATCGAAAAAGATTTCGGCCGGGCCTTGGCCTCGGAACCGGTGCGTCCGGAAGTATTCCTGCTGTATTTTGAGACCGGCGGCGCCAAACTGACGCCGGAATCGGCAGCGTTGATACCGAAAATCGTCGAAGCGGCGAGCAATCACCCGGCAGCGGACATCTCGGTGATCGGCCACACCGACACGGTCGGCAATGCGGATAAGAACGAAAAACTGGCGCGAGAACGGGCTGTGGAAGTCAGCCGTTTGTTCGACCCGAGCAAACTGGACGTCAAGGAAGTGACCGTGACCTCGCACGGCGAGAAGAATTTATTGATCAAAACCCCGGACGAAACCTCGGAGCCGAAAAACCGGCGAGTGGAAGTCACGATCCGTTAAACCGGCCGGCGGTCCGGACGGTGCCGGACCGCCCCCGTTTTATTCGCTAGCCAATATCTTGACCAACTGCGCAGCGGGCACGTAACCGGGCAAAATATTCCCTTTTTGGGTCACTATCATCGGCGTGCCGTTCATGCCGAACGCTTCGCCCAAGGCCATATGTTCGTCGACCGGATTTTCGCAGCTTTTGCTATCCAGGCCTTCGCCTTTCTTTGCTGAGGTCAGAGCTTTGTTTCTATCGGCCGCGCACCAGACAGAAACCGCTTTTTTGTAGGAATCGGAACCTTTACCGGCTCTGGGGAAAAACATATAGCGCACTGTGATGCCTTGCGCCAAATATTGATCGATTTCCGAATGCAATTTACGGCAGTAGCCGCAGTCGATGTCGGTAAACACCGAGACCGTGTGTTTGGGAGTCTCCGGTTTGAAGATAATCATCTTCTGTTCGCCGAGCTTGTCCAATTCCGCTTTGCGAGCGCCGGCCAATTTGGTCTCGGTGATATTTTTCTTGGCTTGCACGTCGAATAATTGGCCTTGCACCAAATATTTGCCGTCTTCGGAAGCATAAAAAATATTGCCGCCCATCGTGACTTCGTACAGCCCCTGAATTTCGGACGGTTTAACCGCATCGATTTTGCCTTCCGGCATAAACTCGCTGAGCGCCTTTTTGATTGCCGCTTCGTCGGCAACCGCTTGGCCGCAGGCCATCGCGGCCGATAAGGCCAGAAGGTGTGAGATTTTTTTCATGCTAGTACCAATGGAAGATAGTCAAGGAAAGCGGTTGACCGGGATTGCGCCGATTCGTTCAGCGTTATTGGAATAGCCGGTCGATATCGAGAAACATGGCTAACGCCATCAATAGCATCAACAGGACCATGCCGACCTGTTGAAAATACATCTGCATTTTCTCCGGAACCGGACTGCCTTTGACCGCTTCCACGGCAAAAAACAACAAATGGCCGCCATCCAGAACCGGCACCGGCAAAAGATTCAATACACCGAGACTGACGCTGACCAAACCCAGAAACTTCAGGAAGGCGGTCAGGCCCATTTCGGCGGATTGTCCGGCATACTGGGCGATACTGATCGGACCGCTCAGGTTTTCCACCGACGCCGACCCTACCACCATTTTACCCATCATTTTCAGGGTGTTGACGGCGTAGAACCAGGTTCTTTCGAACGCAGCCGGTACCGCATCGAGCGGGGACAGCGCATGCTTAACCAATAGCGAATCCAACAAATCCTTGGGCGTCTCGACACCTGCGCCGATCTTGCCGATGCTGTTACCGTCCTTCTGCTGCTCTCGGCGCGGTGTTAGCGTTAATTCCGAGCGGGCGCCGTTACGCTCTATCGTTAAGCTAATAGCGACTTCCGGGCGGGCCTGCACATATTCGACCCATTGTTGCCAATCGGCGATCTCGACGCCGTCGGCGCTGACCAGCAGATCGCCGCTTTGCAGACCGGCCTGTTTGGCCACGCCGTCGTCCATCAGTTTGCCGACTACGGGTTTAATCTTCGGCGACCAGGGCTTCAAGCCCAAACGCTTGTGCAAACCTTCCGGCGTTTCGGCATCCTGGTCGGACAAGCGCAGCATATGGCTTTGCCGGCTGTCGTCCGCTGATTTGGTGGTTATACTGATTTCGCGTTCGCCGGCAATCGCCGCCGAGAGCAACGCGTCGAAGGTTTCTATCCAGGTTGGCGTCGTCTTGTCGTTAACGGCGACGATTTCGTCGCCCTCGACCAGACCGGCTTGCTCGGCCAGAGAACCTGGCTCGACTCCGCCGATCAACGGTTTGACCCCGACTTCGCCAATGACCAGTACGACCCAGAACAACAGCACTGCCAGCAGCAGGTTGAACAACGGACCTGCCGCGACTACCGCGGTCCTGGCCCATAACGGCCGCCGATTGAACGCAAACGGCAGATCGGCCTCTTTGACGGCCTCCTCGCGTTCGTCGACCATCTTCACATAACCGCCCAATGGCACCGCAGCAATGACGAATTCGGTATCGTCTGCGCTTTTCCGCCACGACAGCAACGGCTTGCCGAAGCCGATCGAAAAACGGATGACTTTTACCCCGACCTTGCGTGCGACCCAAAAATGGCCGAATTCATGAAACGCCACCAGTACTGCGATGGCGACAATGAAGTAAAACAAGGTATGCAGGGTATCCATCTAACTCCTAATGCGACAGTTCGGTAATGACGGTTTCGGCAACCTCTCTGGCACGCCGGTCGGCGTCCAGAACGTGCTCCAAGGTATCGGCGGCTTCCGGTTCGAAACGGGCCATGCTGCGTTCGATGATTTTGGCAATATCGGTGAAACGCACCCGTTCGTTCAAAAATGCGTCGACGGCGATTTCATTGGCGGCGTTCAGCACAGTAGGCATGATGCCGCCGGCCTTGATCGCTTGGTATGCCAGCTTCAAACAGGGAAAACGTTGCAAGTCGGGTTGCTCGAAATCCATGTGCTTGACTTGAAAAATGTTCAAGGGTTCCACACCGGAATCGAAACGCTCCGGCCAGGCCATCGCATGGGCGATCGGCGTGCGCATATCCGGATTACCCATTTGCGCCAACACCGAGCCGTCGACGTAATCCACCATCGAATGAATGATGCTTTGAGGATGAATGACGACCTGAATCGCATCAGGGTCCATATCGAACAGCAAGCAGGCTTCGATCAGCTCCAGGCCCTTGTTCATCATCGTCGCGGAATCGACCGAGATTTTTCGTCCCATATCCCACTTGGGGTGGGCTACCGCCTGCTCCGGCGTGACGTGCTCCAGCGCGGCCAGCGGCGTTTGCCGAAACGGACCGCCGGACGCGGTCAGTAAAATTCTACGGGCCTGCTTGGCGCGATGTCCGGCGGTGTATCCGGCCGGCATGCACTGGAATATGGCGTTATGCTCGCTATCGATGGGCAGTAAGGTGGCACCGGACTCGGCCACCGCATTCATGAAGATTTGGCCGGACATCACCAAAGCTTCCTTATTGGCCAGCAGCACCGTTTTACCGGCTTTCGCCGCAGCCAGAGTCGGCAGCAAACCGGCAGCGCCAACGATGGCGGCCATGACGGCGTCCACGTTATCCAGCGTCGCGACCTGAGCCAAGGCATCGGCACCGGCCAGGACCTTGATGTCGGCAATCGGCGTGCCAGCCAGTTTATCCGTGAAAGCTTGGACATTGTCCGGGTTGGCAACTACGGCATATTCCGGCCGGTGCGCCAGACATTGTTCGAACAACGCGTCGATATTGCCATTGGCGGTTAACGCGACCACCTTGTATTGGTCGGGATGGCGGGCGACCACGTCCAGCGTACTAACGCCGATGGAGCCGGTGGCTCCGAGTATGCAAATGCCTTTCATGAGTAAAAAATCCTGCCGATCAGTAAAATGCCGGCATAAAAGAAGGGGGCCGCGGCAATTACGCTATCCACCCGGTCCAGGATACCGCCGTGTCCAGGCAATAAGTTTCCACTGTCTTTCACGCCTTTTTTACGTTTGACCAGACTGAAAAACAAATCCCCGTAAATGGATACCAACACCGTTATCACCGACAAGATCAGCATATCGGTCCAGACCAGGCCGCCCAAAAAGCGCAGGCTACTGTCTTGGGCTTCGGCCGGTTCGTTGGCGGTCAACCAGCCGTAGATAGCGAAACCCAAGCCGCACAAGGCTGCCGAAGCCAACGCACCGTACATACCCTGCACCGTTTTGCCGGGGCTGACTTCAGGAGCCAGTTTTTCCTTGCCCCAGGTTTTGCCGGCAAAGTACGCGGAAATATCGGCGGCCCAAATCAGAATCAAAAAGTAAAGCACCATGCCGGTACCGTAATAAGCACGTAATTTGCTGAGGAACATCCAGGCGCCGAGCAGCACCATCCAGCCGACAAACGCCTTGAATCGGGGTTTGAACTCCATGCTCAGTAACTGCGGGCTGGTCTTTCTGATCAAGACCATCGTCAGAATCCAGAACGATACCGGCAATATGACAAACCACTCCAAAGCATCCGAATAATCCTTGATTTCCGGCCATTCCATTGCCTCGCTGGTCAGTTCCAACAACACGGTCCAGTAAGTCACACCCAGCATCGGCACAATCAGCGCTAGCAGAAACAGAATCTTACTGCCGAGTTTGGTAACGTCGGTCAACAGCATCCATTCGTAGGCGGCAGCCAGTGTGATCAGAGCGATAAACAACGAAAAATAAGTGGCGGGCAGCAACAGCACTGCAGCCGTGGCGACCGCTGCCAAAACCAGCGCGGTTAAAATGCGTTTTACTAACATGTCGATTTTCTAATTATTATGGTTATGGAAAACATGCCTAGACAACTCTGCCGGCGACAACCTGCTCGCCGGTGTGGCCGAAGCGGCGCTGCCGACGCTTGAAACTGCCGATGGCTTGTTGCAAGGCGTTGTGGTCGAAATCCGGCCACAATGCATCGGTGAAATAAAACTCCGTGTAAGCCAATTGCCAGAGCAGGAAATTACTGACCCGTTCCTCGCCGCCGGTACGGATAAACAGATCCGGTTCCGGCAAGCCGGCGGTCTGCAAATAACGCTCTACCAAATCTTCGCTGATTTCCTGTTCATCGATGGTACCGGCTTTGATTCCGGCCACGATTTGGCGCATGGCATTGGCGATATCCCAACGTCCGCCATAATTGGCGGCAATCAACAGAGTCAAACCGGTATTACTCGCTGTTTGCGCTTCGGCAGAGCGGATTTTATCTTGCAATTTGTCGTTGAAGGCGGTTTTGTCGCCAATGATTTTCAGGCGGATATTATTTCTGTCCAGTTTGTCGACCTCGGCTTGCAAGGTCGACATAAACAATTCCATCAACAGGCTGACTTCGTCCTTAGGCCGGCGCCAGTTCTCGCTGCTGAACGCAAACAAGGACAACACTTCGATGTTTTCCTTGGCGCAGAATTCGACGATTTTACGCACCGCCTTGACCCCGGCATGGTGCCCCATTATCCGCGGCATCAGACGCTTTTGCGCCCAACGGCCGTTACCATCCATGATGATGGCAATATGGCGCGGATTGCCGTTATCAATCACCGGTTTGTCATCAACAGCATTCATGTCTTTCTCGGTTACATGGACAGCAAATCAGCTTCTTTTTCTTCCAGATGCTTTTCCACTTCCTTGATGTATTGGTCGGTCAGTTTTTGGATCTTGTCTTCCGCTTGGCGCGCGTCGTCTTCGGAAATCAATTTCTCTTTCAAAGCGTCTTTGATTGCGGCGTTGGCGTCGCGGCGAATGTTGCGGATCGACACCCGGCCCTGCTCGGCTTCGTTTTTTACGATTTTGACCAAATCTCGGCGGCGCTCCTCGGTCAAGGCCGGCAAAGGCAGTCGAATCACCGTACCCTGCGTGGCCGGGTTCAAACCCAAACCGGAAGACATGATCGCCTTTTCTATCGCCTGCACCATGCTTTTTTCCCACGGAACGACTTTCAAAGTCCGCGCGTCCTCGACTGTGACGTTGGCGACTTGCGACAACGGCGATTCGTTGCCGTAGTAAGACACCGAAATTTGGTCCAGCAAACTAGGATGGGCGCGCCCGGTTCTGATTTTGGTGAACGCTTTTTGCAACGCTTCGATACTTTTTACCATCCGCGCTGCAGCATCTTGTTGAATATCGCTAATCATTCTGTTAATTCCTCACGATCAGAGAGCCGATGTCTTCGCCGCGCATCAAACGCATTACGGCGCCCGGCTCGAATACATTCATTACCCGCATCGGCAAATTGTTATCCCGGCACAGTACCAAAGCGGTGGTATCCATGACGTTTAGACGCTGATCGATGGCTTCGTCATAGGTCAAACGCGGATAAAATACCGCATCGGGTACTTTCACGGGATCGGCCGAATAAACACCCTTGACCTTGGTGGCCTTGATCATCAACTCGGCGTCGATTTCGATGGCACGCAAGCTGGCCGCGGTATCGGTGGTAAAAAACGGGTTACCGGTGCCGGCGGCAAAAATGGCGACACGGCCTTTTTCCAAATGGCGGACCGCCCGGCGGCGAATGTAGTCTTCGCACACCTGGTTGATTTTCAAGGCGGTCATGACTCGCACCGGTTGGCCCAGGTACTCCAATGCATCCTGCATGGCCAAGGCGTTGATCACGGTGGCGAGCATACCCATCTGGTCGCCGGTGACCCGATTCAAACCTTCCGACGCCTTTTCGCCGCCGCGTAAAATGTTACCGCCGCCAATTACCAGACCTACCTGGATACCGGCGTCGCACAAGTCTTTCACTTCCTGAGCCAAGCGCTGGACAATATCGGGATCGATACTGCCGCCCCGTTCGCTCATCAGTGCTTCACCGCTCAACTTCAGCAAAATTCTCTGACAAATCAATTGACTCATATTCAAATATCCAGCGTAAAGGGTAAAAGCAACGAAACATCCAGAAAAATAAACCCGGAAAACCGGGTTTATGTCCTGGGCGGGGTTAACCTCTGACTTGCGCCATGACTTCGGCGGCGAAATCCTCTTCTTTCTTTTCGATACCCTCGCCTACTTCGAAACGGGCGAAACGCAGCGCGGCATTGCCTTTTTCCTTCAATAGCTGGCCAACGGTTTTGCTGTCGTCTTTAATGAAAGCTTGGCCTTGCAACGTGATTTCAGACAAAAATTTGTTGACCCGGCCTGAAACCATTTTTTCGACGATATCGGCAGGTTTACCTTTGATCTTTTCTTCTTGCTGAGCCAAGAAAATTTCTTTCTCTTTTTCGATAGTTTCCGGAGCGACTTCATCGGCGGAAATGCAAGCAGGTTTGCTGGCGGCGATGTGCATCGCGACATCTTTACCCAGTTCCGCATCCGCTTTAGCCAATTCGACGATAACGCCGATTTTGCTGCCATGCAGATACGCCGCTTGGCCGCCATCGGTGGTGGAATATTTCACGAACCGGCGTACGGTAATGTTTTCGCCGATTTTAGCGATCAAAGCCCGCCGAGTCTCGTCCACACTGACGCCGGTGCTGAGCAGCATCGCTTGCAACTCTTCGTCGCTGTTGACGTTGTTGTTCAACAAGCTGTTGACGACATCGTTGGTGAAACCGATAAAGTCGTCGCCTTTGGCTACGAAATCGGTTTCGCAGTTGACGTCGACCATAACCACGGTTTTGCCGTCGTCGGATACTTTGACGCCTATGACGCCTTCCGCCGCGATCCGGCCGGATTTTTTGTCGGCTTTTGCCAGACCGGCTTTACGCATGTTCTCGATCGCCAATTCCATATCGCCGTTGGCTTCGACCAAGGCTTTCTTACATTCCATCATGCCCGAACCGGTACGTTCACGCAGTTCCTTGACCATCGCCGCACTAATACTCATCGTTTTTTTTCCTCAATTTATCAACTAAAAAAACGCCTCACTAAGGAGGCGTTTAAAAGACAGTCTGTTCTGAACGCTAGGTCCAGGAGCCCGGCGGCGGCGCCGGGCAGCTTGTGATACTTACGCTTCCGAGACGACTTCTTCTACGAATTCGTCGACTTTAGCCGAAGCGTCCATACGCAGTGCCTTGGCTTCCAGAATAGCGGCGGAAGCGCTTTGGCAATACAGCGTGACTGCACGAATGGAATCGTCATTTCCCGGAATCACGTAATCGATTTTTTCCGGAGAGTTGTTCGAATCGACCACGCCTACTACCGGGATGCCCAATTTTTTGGCTTCCATAATCGCATTTTTTTCGTAACCGACGTCCAGGACGAAAATCACGTCCGGCGTGCCACGCATATCTTTGATGCCGCCCAGGCTGCGTTCGAGCTTCTCCAGCTCGCGCTCCATACCCAAAGCTTCCTTCTTGCTGAAACGTTGGTACAGGGTACCGTCGGCTTTCATCGCCTCCAGTTCTTTCAGGCGGTTGATCGACTTTTTAATGGTTTTGAAGTTGGTCAACATGCCGCCCAACCAACGATGGTTGACGTAAGGCATGCCACAACGTTTTGCTTCTTCGGCTACTGTTTTGCGCGCGGCTTTTTTGGTGCCGACGAACAGGATGGTACCTTTGTTCGCGGTCATTTGACCAAGGTAGTTCATCGCATCGTTAAACAATGGAAGGGTTTGTTCCAAATCAATGATGTGGATTTTATTACGGGCTCCAAACAAGTATGAAGCCATTTTCGGGTTCCAGTAACGGGTTTGATGTCCGAAGTGAACACCCGCTTCCAGCATTTGACGCATTGACACTGCTGCCATTTACTTCTCCTAATATTGCCGAATTTTCGGCTTTGGGTTACGCCTCCACCCGCCCCGACCAGTGACCGTAAACCCAAGGTTTTCGGCACCCCACCGACCGTGTCGACAAGTGTGAGTATTGATTACATAGTGAACTTACCTTTATACCATGATTACAATTTCACAACAACTTCAAGTCTGATAGACTCGGCGGCATAGCCTGCAAGGGTTGACTCCGGTTTTTGCCGCAAGCCCTGCTCGAATCGCACTCGTTATTCATTCTTAAAATTGACCCGATGACCATAATTATCAAAACCGCCGACGAAATCGAGAAGATGCGCGTAGCCTGCAAACTGGCCGCCGACGTGCTGGACATGATCGCTCCACATGTCGCCGCCGGCGTCGCTACCGAGGAACTCGACCGCATCTGCCACGAATATATCGTCGACGTTCAACAAGCTATCCCGGCACCGTTAAATTACCGGGGCTTCCCGAAATCGATATGCACCTCGATCAACCACCAAATTTGCCACGGCATCCCCAGCGATAAAAAGCTGAAAAACGGCGATATCGTTAACATAGACATCACCGTGATCAAGGACGGCTACCACGGCGATACCAGCAAAATGTTCTGTGTCGGCGACGTCAGCCCGCACGCCAAACGCCTGGTCGACGTGACCAGGGAGAGCTTGTTTTTAGGTATCGAACAAGTCAAACCAGGCGCGCATTTCGGCGACATCGGCTACGCCATACAAAAGCACGCCGAAGCCAACCGCTACTCGGTCGTGCGCGAATTTTGCGGCCATGGCATCGGCAAAAAATTCCACGAAGACCCGCACGTCATGCATTTCGGCAAACGCGGCGAAGGCGCGATGATGGAGCCGGGCATGATATTCACGATAGAACCGATGCTCAACCTCGGCAAACGCCACATGAAAATCCTTCCCGACGGCTGGACCGCGGTAACCAAGGACCGCAGCTTGTCGGCCCAATGGGAACACACGATTCTAGTGACCGAACAAGGCTACGAAATATTGACCTTGAGACAGGAAGAATTGTGAGCCCGTTTCCGTTCACGGAAAGCGACTTTTTGGGTTGTTTCGAACAGGACAACCCGATTGCCGCGTTTAAGAACGCGATCGCCGCGGAAAACTCCCATTTAAAACTGCGCTTCAATCCGGACCAAGCTACCGCCGGCCTGCTCACCGAAAAAGCCCGCTTCATCGACAACATACTCACCGCGTGCTGGCTGCATTTCCTCGGCCCGGCAGCCGATTTGCACTGCCTGATTGCCACCGGCGGTTACGGCCGCAGCGAGCTGTTTCCGCATTCGGATATCGACATACTGGTTTTACTGGCCGACGCCGATCCGGCCGACTACCAACACTCGCTGTCCGGCTTTTGCAACTTTCTGTGGGATATCGGCCTGAAACCGGGCCTCAGCACACGCGATGTCGACGACTGCCTGACGGCCGCGCAAGACGATCAAACCGTGTTTACCAGCCTACTGGAAATGCGCCTGATCGGCGGCAACACCGAGCTTTTCGAAAAGCTGAAAAGCCGTGTCAGTTCCGATGCACTATGGCCTTCCGACCAATTTTTCCCAGCAAAAATGCTGGAACAGCAAAAACGCTACGCCAAATACCACGACACCGCGTACAACCTGGAACCCAACATCAAGGAAGGCCCGGGCGGCCTGCGCGATTTACAAGTCATTAGCTGGGTATTCAAGCGCCACTATAATGCCTCGTCGCTGCGGGAATTGATCAAATACGGCTTTCTGCCCAAATCCGAATACGACAACCTGATCACGGCGCGCGACATTTTGTGGCGCCTGCGTTTCGCTTTGCATAATTTGACCAACCGCTGCGAAGACCGCTTGGTATTCGACTACCAACGGGAACTTGCCAGCCAATTCGGCTACGTCGACCGCAACGAACAACCCGACGTCGAACAGTTCATGCAGTTCTACTTCAAAACGGTCGTCGACATCGAGCGACTGAACGAAATGCTGTTGCAATTGCTCAACGAGCGCCTGATCAGCAACAAGGAAAGCCTGACCCCGATACCGATCACCGCCAACTTCTCGTCGATAGACGGCTACTTGGAAGTCAGCAACAAAGACGTATTTCAAAAACAACCGCTGGCCTTGCTGGAAATTTTCCTGATCCTGCAGCAATCGCCGTCGCTCAAAGGCATTCGCGCCAGCACGATCCGGCTGATCAGAAAAAATTTGCCGCTGATCGACGAAAACTTTCGCCACAACAAACAGGCCAACCGGTTGTTCATGGACATCCTACGCCAGCCGCGCGGCATCACCAGCCAGTTGAAACGGATGAACCGCTACGGCGTACTGGCCGCCTATTTGCCGGACTTCGCCAATATCGTGGCCCGGATGCAATACGACCTGTTTCATATTTACACGGTGGACGAACACACGCTATTCGTGATCCGCAATCTACGCCGTTTCTCGCTGGCCAAGCACAATAACGAACTGCCGTTTTGCAACAACATTTTTCTGCTGATCGCTAAACCCGACATCCTGTATCTGGCGGCATTATTCCATGACATCGCCAAAGGCCGCGGCGGAGACCATTCCACACTGGGCGAAACCGTGGCCCGCAACTTCTGCCTGCAACACGAATTGCCCAACCACGACACCAAGGTCATTACCTGGCTGGTGCGCCACCACCTGCTGATGTCGATGACCGCGCAACGCAAAGATATCAGCGATCCGGACGTAATTCACACCTTCGCATTGCAAATCGGCAGTATCGAATACCTGAACTACCTGTACCTATTGACCGTGGCCGACATTCGCGCCACCAATCCCAGCCTGTGGAACGCCTGGAAAGACGCACTACTGAAAGAACTCTACATTTCGACCCACCAAGCACTGCATCGGGGCCTGCACAATCCGGTAGCCCGCTCGGAACGGGTGCAGGAGAACAAGAAAGAGGCGCGCGAAGAACTATTAAAACTGGGAATTTCCAAAACCACGATCAAGCAGTCTTGGCAACACCTCAGCGACGATTACTTTCTGCGTTACTCCGCCGACGAAATCGCCTGGCATACCATTGCCATCGCCGCCTGCCAGGAAAGCGAACTGCCGCTGGTATTGCTGCGGCCGCAGACTCAACGCGGCAGCGCCGAAATATTCATTTATACCCGCAATGAAGCCCTGTTGTTCTCAATTTGCACGGCGACGCTGGACCAACTGGGCCTGACCATCCTGGACGCGAGGATCATTACCACTGCGGACCAGTACGTTTTGAACAGCTTTCAGGTGCTCGAACAATCGGGCGAAGCGATCAACGATCTATACCGGGAGGTCCATATCTGCAACGCATTGCGCCAAGGCCTGATTGCCAAAAAAGCCAAAGCCTCGAAGAATATCCACAAACAATCCCGCCAGGCCCGGCACTTCCCGATCGAGACCAGCATTACCTTTCTGGACGATCCTTCGCATAAACACACGATTGTGGAACTGGTCACGACGGACCATGCCGGCCTGTTATCGGCTATCGGCCGCGCGTTTACCGAACTCGACATTCAACTGCACGACGCCAAGATCACGACGATAGGCAGCCGCGCCGAGGATATGTTCTACATTACCGACCCGCAGTCGCGTCCGATCGACGACGATCACAAAAAACAACAGCTGCGCACCACGATGCTGCGCTACCTGGACCTGAAAAACTGAGCGCGCTAACCGGCCGACAGACGTTCGCCGCGCGCCAATTTCGGCAAGCGCCCCTCCAGCCCCATCGCTGCTTTCATGACTTTATTCCGCGCCGGCGTGATGCGCTGCGCCAAACCCAGACCGAGATTGCGCAGCAACTTGACCGGCAGAATGTCGTTGCTGAACGAACGGTAAAACACGTCCATCACCGTCATCATCTTTAGGTTTTCGTTACGCCGCATCGCTTCGTAACGCCGCAGAACCGAAACATCGGCAAAGCTTTTACCTCGGCTGTAGGCATCGACCACCACTTCAGCCAACGCCGCGGCATCCAGCAAACCGATATTGACGCCCTGCCCGGCCAGCGGGTTAATCATGTGCGCCGCGTCGCCGACCAAGGCGACGCCCTGTTTAACGTAGGCTTGCGCATGCTGGCGCCGCAACGGGAAACTCGCCACGCCGAGCACCTGCTTGACTTCGCCTAGACATTCCGGAAACGCGCCGACCAATTCCGCCCTAAGCTGCTCGAACGGTAGGGCTTGCAAGCGCCTAACCTCATCCGGCGATTGGTACCAAACGATGGAACCGTAATTGCCGGTTAACGGCAGAAACGCTTGCGGTCCGGACGAAACAAAGCGCTGCCAGGTGATGTCCTGCTGCGGATATGCCGTCTCGATGTAAATCACCAACGCATGCTGGTTATAGTCCCAACTGGTAACGCCCAAACCGACCGCCTGCCGGACCCTGGAGTGGCCGCCGTCGGCAGCGACCAACAGCTTGGCTTGCAGTTCGCGGCCATTCTCCAGCGCCACAACGGATTGGGCGCCGTCGTAATCGATTCGCTTGATAGCCTGCGGCATCAATAGCTCGACGTTATCGAAAGCGGCCAATCTATCGAGTAATGCCAATTGCGTAATCCGGTTTTCGACGATATAACCCAACTCGGGATAGCTGATATCGGTACTGTCGAAGGTCGTATCGCCCGCATTCTCCCATACGCGCATGCGCCGGAACGGGCAATAGCGCCGCGAGGTCACGCCCTCCCAGGCGCCGACGGTTTCCAGGATGTTTTTCGAAGCGATGCTGAGCGCAGAAACCCTTAAGTCATGCGGCTGATCGGCGGAAAACGGTTCAGGCGTCTGGGCCTCCACCACGACCACCTTCAAACGGCTGCCGCCTAAACTGCATGCCAACGCCGCACCGACCATGCCGCCACCCACAATCACCACATCAATTTGTTCTTTCATATTTGGTCACAAAGTTTTAAAACAGAAGCCTAACGGCAAACTTGACAAGGTTGACTTCACGAAATGACAGAGCCCGTGCTGCGTGGTATCATTGGAAAGTTTCGCCAACTGAAATTCGGAAGTTATCGCGCGTTTTCGCCCGCTTTTCCGGACGACTCTAACACGCAGCAGGCAGAAAAACCATAAACAGCGTTTTCGGCAAGGAAAACACCGGCAACGCCTCAATCAGTAGACAGGATCTGGATAGCTATGATTAAAAACGCCCAGAAAATCAACTCAGTACACATGCTTTACGACGCCGATCTTTCTCAGGACAGTTGTGGCGTAGGCTTCATCACCCGCAAGGACAGCAAACAAACCCACGAGCTGTTGCTGAAATCGCACGAAGCGCTCTGTACGATTCCACACCGCGGCGGCATGAGCGCCGAAGGCATCGGCGACGGCGCCGGCGTCAATATCGACCTGTCTCTGAAGTTTTTCCGCAAGGTCACCGGCAATCCAAACTTGGTATTGGGCCAATTCGGCGTAGCCAATTTCTTCTTTCCGGAAGACCACGCCCACTACGATTCCGAAGCGCAAAAAATGGTCGAAGAGCACCTAAAGCAATTCGACCTACCGGTTTTGAAATGGCGCGAAGTACCGGTCGATAACTCGGTGCTGAACGCCGCCGCAGTTAAAGCGCAACTGCCGATCAAACAATTGATTTTCGGTCGCCCCGCTTCATTGCAAGACGCCGACCACGATGCGTTCGAAAAGTACATCCAGCAAGCCTTGCTGGCTATCGAGGCCGACGGCTTCAATCGTCTAGAATTGCAGGGCTTCTACCCGTTGTCCATGAGCTCGCGCACGCAGGTTTACAAAGGCCGCTTGAATTCGTTCGAGGTTATCCCCTACTTCGTCGACCTGTACGATGCCGACCACGAAATCAGCACGCTGTTCTTCCATACTCGCTTCTCGACCAACACCGCGCCGGCGACGATGATGGCGCAGCCATTCCGTTACATGGCGCATAACGGCGAATTGAACACCGACAAGAAAAATCGCCTGAGCGAAAACGCCATCGCCCGGCAAAACAACAAACACATCGTGTTTCCGTGCGGCCAATCCGACTCCGGACGCCTCGACCAAACCCTGACCCGCCGCATCAACGAAGACGAACTAGACATCGTCACGGCGATTCTGGCAATGATGCCTCCGGCCTGGGAAAACGACCCAACCTTGTCCGACGAGGTTCGCGCCATGTTGGAATACTTCAGTTTGTACGAGGAAAAAAACGACGGCCCAGCTGCGTTGATCTTCAACGACGGCACCCGCGTCGGCGCCCGCCTGGACCGCTTGGGTTTGCGGCCGCTGCGCTCGGTCGAAACCTCGGAATATCTGGCAGTCATGTCGGAAGCCGGCCAAATCGACTTCCCTCCCGAACAAGTATTGCGCCGCGGCCGTATCGAAGCCGGCGGCATGCTTTATTTCGACCATAACACCGGCGAGTCGTACGACAGCCACCAGGTGATGGCGCGCCTGGCCCGGGAAAAAGACTACAAAGCGATGCTGGCGCACCGCTGCGTGCATATGGATCAACTGCCGAAAGTGGAATTGTCCGAGATCGGTAACGAACACACGCTAAACATAGAGCAACGCCACACCGCTTATGCGTTGAACCAGGAAAGCTTCAAATTCCTGTTGGACCCGATCCTGCAAACCGGCCTGGAAAAAGTCTCGGCGATGGGCTACGGCCTGACTCCGAACGCCCTAAGCTCGGCCGAGGGCGGCATGTCGCGTTATTTCAGCCAACGCTTCGCCCAGGTGACCAATCCGCCGCTGGATTCGTTGCGGGAAAGCGACGGCATGACGCTAAGGGTCGCGCTGGGGGCAAAACCGACTTTCGCGCCACCGACCAGCAAACAGTTGATGATCGAATCTCCGATCCTGCAACGCACGCAACTGGAACAAATCCGCCGCCAGACCCTGGTTAAAACCGTGACTCTGGACATGCTGTACACGCCCGATTTCGACGATGCCGCACGAAACGAACAAGCATTGGAACACGCGTTCCTGGCTGTCTGCGAACAGGTCGAGCAAGCCGCGCGCAACCATACCGGCATTATCATTTTGAGCGACGCCAACATCGATCAAACCCGGGCGGCGATTCCGGCTTTGTTGATGATCGCTGCCGCCAACCAACATCTGGTCAAGCAAGGCCTACGCTTCAATTCCTCCATCGTCATGGAAACCGGCCAAGCCGCCAGCCCGCACGATGTCGCGACAATTTTGGGTTTCGGCGCCTCGGCAATCTGTCCGCTCAGCGTGCACAACCGGGTCATGACCGAATACGCCGACGAAGCCGGCCGCAAAAAAGCCTTGTACAACTTCCAAAAAGGCGTCGAGAAATCACTGATGAAAACCATGGGCAAGTTCGGCTTGTGCACCGTGGAAAGTTACATCGGCGGCGAGTTTTTCGAGTCCAATTATTTGGACACCGAGGAGCCGAAGCTAAAACCGTATTTCCCGAACATCAATTCGTCGGTCGGCGGTGCCCGCTACGCCGATATCGCTGCCAGTTCCTGCGAATGGCACCACAAGGCACTGTCGGTGCAGAGCGAAAACGATATCCCATTCCTGGGCTTGTTCAAAGAACGCCAGGATGGCGCCGGCCATACTTTCGGCAATGCTGCGGTGCGCGAATATATAGCGATGACCGACGAGCCGATTCTGTACATTCCGCAGCAACAGGCGGGTGAAGCCAGCGATAACGCTTACCGCGATTTCGGCTACGAAAAACGTACGCCGGCGCAAATCGACTCTTTCGGCATCACCCCGGCTTACCGCAGCTTCAGCCGCAATCTGGCTCAGGAACGCGCCAACCGCCCTGCCGCGTTGCGCGACGTGATGGAATTTCCGATCGATATAACGAGCGCCGAAACCCAAGCCGATTTCGATCGCCTACTCGGCAGCCAAAACCTGCACGGCAATAACAACTTTCTGGTTCGCGGCTTGACAGTGTCTCGCACCAACGGCGCCGTGTTCAAAATCGAATTAACCAACAATTCGAATAAAGCCCGACTGGAGCAATTGGCAGACCATTTCAAAGCCCGCTTCGCCGGCCAGGATTTTTCCGTAGCCATCGAAACCGACGGCTTAAGCATACGGATCAACGATACCGACAGCGTACTTTACTTCTACCTGAGCAACCTGCGCACGGCTCGCGAACGCCTGGATTTGAGCAAAGTACAACCGGCGCACGAGATCACGCCAACCTTCGCTTCCGGCGCGATGAGCCATGGCGCTTTGTTGGCCGAAGCCCACGAAGCCGTGGCACAAGGGACTAATATCGCCGGCGGCATGAGCAACTCCGGCGAAGGCGGCGAACACTCCAGCCGCTTCGGCACCATCCGTTCCAGCAAAATCAAGCAGTTCGCCTCCGGCCGTTTCGGCGTCTGGGCCGGCTATTTGGCCGACCCGAATCTGGAAGAAATCGAAATCAAAATCGGCCAGGGCGCAAAACCGGGCGAAGGCGGCCAATTGCCGGCGCCGAAAGTTTCTGTGGAAATCGCGGCGTTGCGCGGCGGTACGCCGAAAGTGGAACTGGTCAGCCCGCCACCTCACCACGACACCTATTCCATCGAAGACTTGGGCCAATTGATCCACGACGCCAAGGCGGCGCGCGTGCGCGTAGTGGTCAAATTGGTATCGTCGGAAGGCATCGGCACGATCGCAGTCGGTGTCGCCAAAGCCGGCGCTGACGTGATCAACGTCGCCGGCAATACCGGCGGCACCGGCGCCGCGGCCGTCACTAGTTTGAAAAACACCGGCCGCTCGCCGGAAATCGGCATCGCCGAAGTCCACCAAGCTCTAGCGGCTAACGGATTGCGCGATAAAGTCACGTTGCGCTGCAGCGCCGCCCACCAAAACGGCACCGACGTGGTCAAATCGGCCATCCTCGGCGGCGACTCGTTCGAATTCGGCACGACCGCGCTGATGATGCTGCGCTGCGTGATGGCGAAAAACTGTAACATCCGCTGCCCGGCCGGTCTGACCACCGCCCACGAGGAGTTCAAAGGCGATCCGCGGGTGCTGGCGCAGTTTTTCATGAATCTAGCCCACGAAGTGCGGGAAATCCTGGCCGACCTGGGCTACACCAGCCTGAAGGAAATCCGCGGCAAGACCGAATTGTTGCACTTGATCAACCATCCGAGCATGATCGGCCAATTGCATCTGCAAAGGCTGTTGGCCGAAGTTCAGGAAATCAAAGTCGAAAAGCCGATCTATCTGGAAAAAGATTTCACCATCGACGACCTGATCTTTGCCCAAGTAAAACAAGCCTTGTTCGATCAAGGCAAAAAACAAGTCGTGGTCGAAGGCAGCGAGTTCAAGCTCAACAATCTCAACAAAACGGTCGGCGGCCAAACCGCGATCGATATCGAGCGTTTGTTGCACTACGGGATGAGCGCCGAGCAAATCGCTGCCAGCCAAATCGTTTACACCAACCAGCATGGCCGCCGCTACCTGGCTGACGATACCGTCATCGTTCGCACCCACGGCTCCGCCGGCCAAAGTTACGCTGCTTTCAATAACGACGGCATGCGCATGGAACATACCGGCACCTGCAACGACGGCGTCGGCAAAACCGCTTGCGGCGGCGTGATCGTGATCAAATCGCCCGGCGGCGGTTCGAACAAACCTGGCGAAAACGTGTTGATCGGCAATTTTGCCCTGTTCGGCGCCTCGGGCGGCAAAGCCTTCATCGAAGGCGAGGCCGGCGACCGCTTCGCGGTGCGTAATTCCGGTGCAATGGCGGTAGTCGAGGGCGTCGGCGATTTTGCTTGCGAATACATGATCAACGGCGCAGTATTGAATTTGGGCGGTTTCGGCAAAGGCTTCTGCACCGGCATGTCCGGCGGCAACGCCTACCAATACGACCCGGAAAACCGTCTGGAAGACTTGTACGACGATACGTCGGTCAGCATCCACCGCCTGACCGACGCCAGCGACGTGGCGGCCAGCCACGAACAGTTCATTCTGTACATGTTGGAACAGCACATTGAGCACACCGGCTCGGCGAAAGCGAAAGCGATTCTCGCCGATTGGCCGCAACAGCGCGCGCATTTCAAATTCGCGCTGCCGCTATGGCTAAACCGTACCCAGACTGCGGAGTATTTGAGCAAATCTCTGGACCGCAAAGCGATGATCGAAGAGTTGTCGGTCGCATTCGCGCAAAACCAGATAGAGCAAATCAAGCAAGCCCATAAAACCGGTAGCGCCTTGTTCAACGGCGCCATTCCCGGATACGGCGAAACCGACAGCGAGCTGACTCTGAAACTGATCAATAGCTATGCGGTGATTGACAAAGCCCAACAAATCGCCCGCGACCAGTTGGCTAAAGCCAATATGCCTTTGACGCAAACCTTGATCGACAAATATGCCGACAAACTGCTGATGGAGCGTCCGCGTAAATTGCAAGACACCCTGGTGAAAAACATTCGCGAAGCGTACAGCCAATACGACGACCAACAATTGGCGGCGCTAATGGCGGAAAAGCGTTTGAACGACTACAAGACCACGTTGAAACTGCGCGACGTCCAAAGCATTTATTCGATAGGTTCCACCGCCTGGATTATCGAGCAGGACCGATTCAACCGCCAAGCGCTGGCCGGCGTGCCGACCATCGACAAGAATTTGGCTAGCCTGGAGAGCCTGAGCATCGTCAAGGAAATGCTGGAAAACGAAGCCGCATAACCTTGGCCGGCCGGGAAATACCGAAGCCTACGTTTGGATAGGTAACCCCCGACCTATATGGATTTATTCGTTTAACGGGCCGCCACGGCGCGGCCCAAAGTTGGTAAAGAAATGAAATCACCTTTTATCCCCGAAAACGCCCCCTACTCCGACATCCAACGTGCTTGGCTGAGCGGATTTTTTGCCGGTATGCATAGCCATATGGTGCAAAGCTCTAATAGCAGCAACCAGAGCGCTAGCCGCACCTTACATATTTTGTTCGGCAGCCAAACCGGCAATTCCGAAAGCGTGGCCCACGATGCCGCCAACCGCGCCAAAAGCCATGGACTGGTCCCGGTGGTCAAAGGCATGGACGAAATCGATATCGGCCAATTGGCCAAAATGGAATATTTGCTGATCATTACCAGCACGTACGGCGAAGGTGCCATGCCCGACAACGCCGAGATGCTATGGGAAGCCGCCAAGGCGGATTCCGCACCCCGTTTGGAAAACGTCAAATATTCGATTCTGGCGCTGGGCGACACCAGCTACGACCTGTTCTGCCAGGCCGGCAAAGATTGGGACGAGCGCTTGTCAGCCTTAGGCGCACAACGCCTGTTCGACCGCGTCGATTGCGACGTCGATTTCGAGGCACCCGCCGAACAGTGGCTCAGCGAAGTTATTCCATTGATGGCCGAAGGCGCGGCGACGGTCGCAGTGCTCGATACCGAACAGAATCTAGCCGCCAAACCGGCTTATAATCGCAAGAACCCGTTTCCAGCTAAATTGCTGGTTAATCGGTTGCTGACCGCAGAAAACTCGTCCAAGGAAACCCGCCACTACGAAATCTCCATTGCCGGCTCCGGACTCAGTTACGAAGCCGGCGATGCGATGTGCGTCGTACCAACCAATTGTCCGCAATTGGTCGCCGATATCGTTAAAGCCTTAGGTTGTACCGGTACCGAAGACGAACCGGTCAACGGCGAATTGATGACCTTATCGGAAGCATTGCGCACCCATTTTGAAATCAAAACGCCGAGTAAAGAGTTCGTCGAAGAAATTGCAAAACGTTCCGGCGACCAAGAGCTCAACGGCATCCTTCAGGCCGGAGACAAAGAAAAGTTGTCCGACTATTTATGGGGCCGCGATACGCTCGATCTGTTGTTGCAATTCCCGGCCGTCGAATTTTCCGCCGCCGAATTTCTGAGTTTATTGAAACCATTACAGCACCGGGCCTACTCGATCTCTTCCAGCAGCAAATTGACCCCGGAAACCGTGCATTTAACCGTGGCCAGCGTCCGTTACGATGCCCACGGCCGCCACCACAAAGGCGTCTGTTCCACATTCTTGGCCGATTTGGTGGATGACAGTTCGGACGTCAGAGTTTTTTTCACGCCGAATAATAATTTCCGGGTGCCAAGTGATGACAGCCTGCCGATGATCATGGTCGGCCCCGGTACCGGTATCGCACCGTTCAGAGCCTTTCTGCAAGAACGCCAAGCCCGCAACGCCAACGGCAAGAACTGGCTGTTCTTCGGCGACCGCAACGCCTCGACCGATTTTATTTACCGCGAAGAAATCGAAGCGATGCAAACCAGTGGCTTGTTGACCAAGCTGGATCTGGCGTTCTCCCGCGACCAAGCCGAGAAAATCTACGTACAAGACCGGATGAAGGAACACGGCGCCGAATTGTTCGCTTGGTTGGAACAGGGCGGCTATTTCTTCGTCTGCGGCGATGCTTACCGGATGGCGAAGGATGTCGATCAGGCCCTGCACGATGTGGTGCGCGAGCACGGCAAAATGAATCTGGTTCAAGCGGTGGAATACGTTAACAGCCTGAAAAAAGACAAACGTTACGTCAGAGACGTCTACTGATCGAATGGGCCAATCCGGCTCAGTGCGCTTTTCCGCAAGCTTCGAAAGCAATCCGCTAGGGCCGGCTTCAATTTGCCGGCAGCGGATTGCCCCTCCAAATCCGGTTTTAAATTTCGGTCCGATTGGTTAACCTTACCGTTCGAGGCAGACTTGGCGCGCAGCGCCGAGCCTCTATAAAACCGGGCATTGAATTTACCGACTCGTAGCACGAGTAGCGGGGCTCTCGAAGGTTCGGTATGGCATGGCTCCTGCTTTAGATCAGGCAGCCAACGCGTGGTTAAGCCAACCCCAGGCACTTCGCTTTGGATACTAGACAATGACATTAATCGACAAATCGACGATTCCCGCTACCGGCAACGATCAAATCGACAGCGACCACGCGGAGTTCATTAGCCTTTTGAATCAATTGGATAACGCCGACAACCTGGAGTTTGCCGAGCTTTTTCGGCAATTACACGAACACATGGCGGCGCACTTCGAACGCGAAAACCAATTGATGGCGCAAAGCCTATTTCCGGCGGAAAGCGAACACAAAGGCGAACATCAAAGGGTTTTGTCCGAATTCAAACAATTTCAATCCAGAGTCGATAAGGGGCTAATCGCCTTCGGCCAAGCCTTTATCCGGGAGCGTTTGCCGGGATGGTTTGCTATACACGCGGCGACGATGGATAACGTATTGGCGAGTTATATTCGGCAGAATCGGGCGTAGCCTGTTGTGGATGCAAACGGAAGCCTGCAAATCATCGAGCGATTTTACGCAAAAACCGAATGCGAGGAGATTTACCGACGTTTCATGCTCGACCACGATTGGCCGGCCAATGTCTACACCGTCAGCGGACGCCGGTTCGCCCTGCCCCGCTTACAAACTTGGCATGCCGATTCGGGCATCCGCTACAGTTACCGTTACAATCTGTTGGAAACCCGACCGTGGACGCCGCTTCTGAGCGGAATTAGGCAGCGAATCGAAGCTTGTCTGAACGTTTCGTTTAACTCGGTTTTGGCCAACCTGTACCGCGACGGCAACGACTATGTCGGATGGCACGCCGACGACGAACGGGAATTGGGGGCGCGACCCTTTATTGCCTCTTTAACATTCGGTACCACGCGAAGCTTTGCGTTTCGCCATAAAAAACTCGACCAGAAGGGCGAGGTCTTTTTGGCCGACGGCGCATTGCTGATTATGCGTCCTGAATTTCAACGCGATTGGCAGCATAGCTTACCGGCGGTTCCCGAACTTGGCAGCGGCCGTATCAATCTGACTTTCCGCAAAGTCATCGTGCCTTAACCGGACTTTCTAAACTCTTCTACCCGCACCGCCGTTCAAGAGTGTTCGATAGGCGCCGCTTGCGCCTTTTCGGCCTCAAATTTCTTTCTTTTATCGCACTTCTCGGTACAAATGCAGTTGCCGGTGCCGCCGCAAGACCCCTTGATCGCGTTTCTGCCAAAAATAACGCCTATCGCCATGATTGCGATCACAATCAGCATGAATAAAAACGTCGCAAGAAAATAACCCATAACAATTACCCCATTAGATAAGACGTATAAACAAAAAAACGAGGGACGATCCAATCGCCCCCCGTTTTTTAAACCCGACCAAGCTGTTATTAGCCGCCGAAATCGTCCAGGAAGATGTTTTCTCTGTCGACGCCGTTAGCCAGCAACATATTGATCACTGAGGAGTTCATGATCGGAGGACCGCACATGTAATATTCGCAGTCTTCCGGAGCCGGATGGTTTTTCAAGAACTCTTCATACAAGACGTTATGGATAAAGCCGGTATAGCCTTTCCAATTGTCTTCCGGCAGCGGATCGGACAATGCCACGTGCCATTTGAAGTTTTCGTTCTCGCGTTGCAGCATGTCGAAATCTTCGACATAGAACATTTCCCGTTTGCTGCGCGCACCGTACCAGAAGGTAATCTTGCGTTTCGACTTCAGTCTACGCAATTGGTCGAAAATGTGCGAACGCATCGGCGCCATACCCGCACCGCCGCCGATGAAGACCATTTCGGCATCGGTATCTTTGGCGAAAAATTCGCCGTAAGGGCCGGATACCCAAACTTGATCGCCCGGCTTCAGATTGAAGATGAACGAAGACATGATGCCCGGCGGTACGCCTTCCGGCGCGCCCGGCGGCGGCGTGGCAATACGCACGTTCAACATGATTTCTTTCTCTTCCGGATAGGAAGCCATCGAGTAGGCACGCAAGGTCGGTTCCTTCACCTCGGAAACGTAACGCCACAGATTGAATTTATCCCAATCCGGCCGGTACTCTTCGGCAACGTCCATATCGGCATACTTGGACACGTGCGGCGGACATTCGATCTGAATGTAACCGCCGGCACGGTAGTTAATGGCCTCGCCTTCCGGCAATTGCAACACCAGCTCTTTAATGAAGGTCGCGACGTTGTCGTTGGATTTGACCGTGCACAGCCACTTCTTGACGCCGAATACGCTATCTTCGACCTCGACTTCCATATCGGTTTTTACTGCCACCTGGCAGGCCAGGCGTTCGCCGTGCGCCGCTTCGCGCTTGGTGATATGGGAAAGTTCGGTCGGCAGAATATCGCCGCCGCCTTTATGGACTTTAACTTTACATTGGCCGCAAGAACCGCCGCCGCCGCAAGCCGACGAAACGAACAATTGGTTGTCGGACAGTGCGTTCAGCAACTTGGAACCGGCCGGCACGTGAATCTTCTTCTCGTTGTTGATCAGAATTTCCACATCCCCGGCGGCGACCAGTTTGTTTTTCGCGCCGATGATCAAGAACACCAGCGCAATCACGATAGCCGTGAAGAAAATAACACCTAATGCAATTTCTAGCATTACGATACCCTTTTACAATTGAATTCCAGAGAAAGCCATGAAGCCCAAGGACATCAAGCCTGCGGTGATGAAGGTGATGCCCAGGCCTTGCAGCGCGGCAGGCACATCGCTGTATTTCAGTTTCTCGCGCACGCCGGCCATCAAAGTGATTGCCAACGCCCAACCGAAACCGGAACCGATACCGTAAACCACACTCTCGCCGAAGTTGTAGTCGCGTTCGATCATGAACAAACTACCGGCCAGAATCGCGCAGTTAACGGTAATCAACGGCAGGAAGATACCCAGCGCGTTGTACAAAGCCGGAACGAACTTATCCAAGAACATTTCCAGAATCTGTACGATCGCTGCGATCATACCGATACAGCTGAGCAAACTCAGAAAGCTCAAATCGACACCGGTGATCCCCAGCCAGGACAAAGCGTCTTCTTTCAACAAAGTTTGGTAGATGAAGTTATTGGCCGGCACGGTCAGGGTTTGCACCACCATCACCGCTACGCCCAAACCCATCGCTGTGGCAATCTTCTTGGACACCGCCAAGAAGGTACACATGCCCAGGAAGAAAGACAGCGCCAGGTTTTCGATGAAAACCGCTTTAACAAATAATGCGATATAGGCTTCCATTAGTGGTGCCCTCCTTCACCGTGAGCAATAGCCATAATTTTGAACTCGTTGTGTTCGACTTGTTTCGGCTTCCAGGTGCGGAAGGCCCAAATGATCAAGCCAATGACGAAGAACGCACTGGGCGGCAGCAACATCAGGCCGTTGGGCACGTACCAGCCACCGTCTTTGACCAACGGCAGAATTTCGATGCCCAACAACTTGCCTGAGCCCAGGGTTTCCCGTACCAGTGCCACCAGAATCAGAATCAAGCTGTAGCCGGCACCGTTACCGATGCCGTCGATGAAGCTTTGCAGCGGCGGATTTTTCATCGCATACGCTTCGGCGCGGCCCATCACGATACAGTTGGTGATGATCAAGCCGACGAACACCGACAGTTTTTTACTGACGTCGAATGCGAAGGCTTTCAACAACTGGTCGACCACGATTACCAGCGACGCAATGATGATCATCTGCACGATGATACGGATGCTACTGGGCGTGTGCTGACGCACCGCACTGATCGCCGCGCTGGAACACGCCGTGACCGAAGTCAGGGCCAAGGCCATGATCAGCGAGGTCGACATTTGCGAAGTCACCGCCAGTGCCGAACAAACCCCCAACACCTGCAAGGTGATCGGATTGTTATCGACCAACGGCTCGAATAATACTTTTTTGGTTTCTTTGTCCATGACGACTCCTAACCGTTTGCTTTGATTTTGTTCAGGTAAGGCGCAAAACCTTCCGGCCCCATCCAGTACAGGATCAGGTTACTGACGCCGCGACTGGTCAAAGTCGCACCGGCCAAACCGTCGACTTTGGTCGCAGCATCCGGACGGCTGCTATCGACCGTGCCTTTAACCAAAGTCAAAGCCACTTCGCCGTTATCGCCGTAGACTTTCTTGCCTTTCCAAAGCGCACGCCAGTTCGGATTAACCACCTCGCCGCCCAGACCCGGAGTTTCCCCTTGGTCGTACAGGTTAATGCTTTGCACGGTTTGGCCGTCGGCATCGAGCGCCAGGAAACCGTACATGGTGGACCACAAGCCGTAACCGTTGATCGGCAAAATGATGGATTGCAGTTTGTCGCCGTTTTTCACCAGGAACACCTTGGCCAATTTGGCTTTGGTACGAATGCTGGCAATATCTTTTTCCGACGGAATCACTTCGTTTTGCGCTGGATCCTTGGCGGCTTTGCGTTGGTCGTATTCGTCGACGTTGCCGTCCACGTATTCGCCGGTCGCAATGTCGACCAATTTAGCTTCGATCCGTTCTTTGAACGCTTGGTCGATATCGGTACCTTCGTCCAACAAACCGGCGACATCCAGAATATTCTTCTTCATGTCCAAAGCTTTGTTGTGCGCTTGCAGCGGCCTTAAAGCCACAGTGGCAATCGATACCAATACTGCGCAGACCAAACACAGCGCCAGCGCGACATTGACCGTTTTTTCCAGGCTATCGTTGCTTAAAGCCAGGATACGGTCGGCATAAACCCGGAACTGCGCGTAGTACTTGCACAACTGCTCGTTAATATTATTGGTCTTGTTTTCGGAATTAGGCATGACGTTTGATCCTTCTTCTGATATTCGCTTGAATCACAAAATAATCAATCAATGGTGCGAACATATTGGAGAACAGAATCGCCAGCATGACGCCTTCCGGAAAGGCCGGGTTGATTACGCGGATAATGATGATCATGACGCCGATCAGCACGCCGTAGATCCAGCGTCCGACATCGGTATTCGCCGCCGAAACCGGATCGGTGGCCATGTAGACGGTACCGAAGGCAAAACCGCCCAAGACCATGTGCCAATACCAAGGGATCGCGAACATCGGATTGGTGTCGCTACCGACGACGTTCAACAAGGTCGACATACCGATCATGCCGATCATCACGCCGGCCATGATGCGGTAAGAAGCCACGCGGGTATACAACAGGAAGGCGGCGCCCAACAAACAAGCCAATGTCGAAGTTTCGCCCATCGAACCGGGGATGAAGCCCAGGAAGGATTGAAACCAGCCGAAGCTGCCGGTGATCGCATCCAGACCGCCGGCCGAAGCCAAAGACAGCGCGGTCGCACCGCTATAGCCATCGACTGCGACCCAGACCGAATCGCCGGAGATCGAAGCCGGATAGGCGAAAAATAGGAAGGCGCGGCCGGTCAACGCCGGGTTCAAGAAGTTTTTACCGGTGCCGCCGAATACTTCCTTGCCCAACACGATACCGAAGGAAATACCCAACGCCACTTGCCACAGCGGAATGCTGGCCGGCAAGATCAGGGTGTACAACATCGACGATACCAGGAAGCCTTCGTTGACTTCGTGTTTGCGCACGGTGGCGAACAATACTTCCCAAAAACCGCCCACCGCCAATGTGACGATATAGACCGGGAAGAAATACAACATGCCGTGCACCAGGCAGGAAAACGGGTTGTACGGGTTGTAGCCGAACAAGGCCATCGGAATGCTGCGCCAGCCGTCGATATCGGTGGCGCCGATTTTCTGCATCGCCAGATTGGCTTGAAAGCCGGTGTTATACCAAGCCATCAAAATGCAGAACGCCGTTGCAATGACCACGAAAGTCATCGTCCGCTTCAGGTCGTTACCGTCCCGGACGTGAGTGGTGCCGCGCGTTACATCGGACGGCGTATACATGAAAGTATCGACCATCTCGTACAGGCCGTAATACTTTTCGAATTTGCCGCCTTTTGTAAAATGCGGCTCTATGCTATCTAATAAGTCTCTAGCCGACATTTATCCTTCCTTCTCGATTTTGGTTAAATTTGCTCTGAGCACCGGCGCAAAATCGTGCTTACCCGGATCGACAAAAGTAAACAGGGAAACGTCTTCCTCGTTCAATTCCAGACAGCCCAGGGCTTGCGCAGTATCGGTATCGCCGACGACAATCGCTTTCAACAGCGGTGTCGGGAGAATATCCAAAGGCATTACGGATTCGTAGATCCCAACCGGGACGATGGCCCGGTTACTGCCGTTTTTATCGGTCGTCAGCGGAAACAGGCGTCCGGATTCACGGTCTTTGGAAGAGACGTAGACATTCAACGCCGAATATTTGTCTTTGCCCGGCACGATCCAGCCGAAGAACTCGCGGTCGCGGCCTTCTTTCAGCGCGGAAACTTGCAGCGCATAGGCACTCAAATAGGCGAACGGCCCGGCAGCTTCGTGTCCGTAAAGTACGGAACCGGAAATGACCCGATTCTCGCCGTCTTCCAATTCCCCGGCCGCCAATTCCAACAGATTGGCACCGACGCGGGTTCTGACCAAACGCGGCTTTTTCACGGTAGGGCCGGCCAGGGATACGACGCGCTCGACATTCAGTTGGCCGGTGGTAAACAACGCACCGATTGCTATCACAGCCTGATAATCGATGTGCCAAACAAACTTGTGGGCGTTGACCGGATCGATAAAGTGGATGTGGGTGCTGGGTAAACCGGCGGGATGCGGGCCAGCGAACTCGGCGGTTTGTACGCCGGCAACAGCGGAAATATTGGCGCCGGCTGCTTTGCACAAATAGGTTTTGCCCGCCAACTTGGATATCACCGTCAAACCGTTGGCGAAATCGCCTGCTCTTTCGGCTATCACCACCGCCGGATCGGCCGCCAACGGACGCGTGTCGATTGCAGTGACGAAGATGGAACTCGGCGTCGAATCGGCTGCCGGAACTTTACCGTAAGGGCGGGTCACGAACGATGCCCACAACCCGGACGTCTGCAGATTCTGCTTGACTTGCTCGGCAGACAAACCGGCCAACTCGGACTCGGCATACTTGCTAAACTTTTCGTGTTGGTCGCCTTTCAGCTCGATCACCACGGATTGCAACACCCGCCGGTCGCCGCGGTTTATGGCTTTGACAACGCCGGCACCGGGGGAGGTGAAATTTACGCTGGGATTTTGCTTATCTACGAACAGAGCTTGGCCAACTTTAACCTTGTCCCCTTCCGCAACCAGCATTTTCGGCTTCAGCCCGACGTAATCGGCGCCCAACAGCGCGACCGATTTGACGGCATTACCCTCGCTTATTTGCTGTTCGGGCTTACCCGTAATGGGCAAATCCAAACCTTTCTTTAGTGTAAATTGCATAGTTAATACGCCTGCTCTCCAGACAAATTTCAGCAAAACGCCCCCTTGGATACAGTGATCCGCGAGAGCAGTTGAAAACTTAAAACTTTGCCATTACATCACAAGTTATCGGCTTTCTCAACGATAAATCCCGAGCTGCAAGCCAGGAAAAGCCGCTTGCCAAACCGCTTGAAAAGTGGTTGCCGCGATCAAATTTCGACGACTTTATTGATGTCGAAACCGGCAACGGTTTTCCGTCCCAGGTAGCCGCGGGTATTGCTCAAAATTCGAGCATCAGCGATCCGGTAATCGCCCAGATTATGCACATGACCATGAAACCAGGCCGCAATTTCGTACTCGTGAAATAAAGGTTTCAGATCGTTGCAGTAGGCAATTTTTTTTATGACGTTGGGCGAATCAATCCAACTCCACTCGGTCGGCGCGTGGTGGGTCACCACTACCGTCTTGCCGATATAGGGCTCGGCTAAACGTTGCTCCAACCAGACTCTTGCATCCAAATGCAATGCTGCGAAATGTTCCGGTTGAAACGGGCAATCTCCGAACGATATTTTTCTAAAGTCGTTAAGCGACCTACCGAGCGCTTCCGCCTTATCCAATCCTTCTACAAACAGATCGCTCCACAGCGTACACCCTAAGAACCGAATCCCTTGAAAGATAAACTGATCTTTCTCCAAAAACCGAATTGGACTACCGGCGCACTGCTCCCGCAACATGTTCAGGGTCTGCCGGTACTCGTATCCGTAAAATTCGTGATTGCCGGCGACGTAAATAACCGGTTTGCCGATTGCCTTCAACCATTCGACTCCTTGAGCAAAAACGCCGATGTCTCCCGCAGCCACGACAATATCTGCGTCGGTATCGGGCAAGTCTTGGTCGCCGAATTCTAAGTGCACATCAGAAAAGTAATTTATCCGCAAAATTTTTCCGTCCCGTGACTATGGAGGTATAATTTTAATCCTAAGTGAAATACTTGGTATTTTTAAACAACTCGAGTTACTGCGAAGCACAATTCTATGTCGATTAGCCCCAGAAAACACACCCAACAGGTTTTGGTCGGTAACGTTAAATTCGGCGGCGGCGCGCCGATCGTCGTCCAATCTATGACCAATACCGATACCGCCGATGTTGCAGGAAGCGTACAACAGATCATGGAATTAGCCACCGCCGGCTCCGAGCTGGTTAGAGTAACCGTCAATACCGAGGAAGCGGCTAAGGCGGTACCGGAAATCGTCAACCGCTTGGCGCAAAAAGGCTTCTCGGTGCCGATTATCGGCGACTTCCACTTCAACGGCCATAAACTGCTGGAAAAATATCCCGACTGTGCGCAAGCGCTGGCGAAATACCGGATCAACCCCGGCAACGTCGGCAAAGGCAAGGCGCGCGATCCGCAATTCCAGCAAATGATCGAATTTGCCATCCGCTACAACAAACCGGTCCGGATCGGCGTCAACGGCGGCAGCCTCGACCAAGCCGTATTGACCCGCTTGCTGGACGAAAACCGCCAACTGGCTCAACCCAAAGAGCTGCCGGCAATTACCCGCGAAGCCATCGTGCTGTCGGCATTGGAAAGCGCTGCCAAAGCCGTCGAACTGGGCTTGGGTAAGGACAAAATCGTGCTGTCTTGCAAAATCAGCAACGTGCAGGAGTTAATCAGCATCTACGAAGATATCTCCAGCCGTTGCGACTATGCCCTGCATTTGGGTTTGACCGAAGCCGGCATGGGCTCAAAAGGCATCGTCGCTTCTTCAGCCGCTTTAGGCGTCCTGATGCAACAAGGTATCGGCGACACGATCCGCGTCTCTCTAACGCCGGAGCCGGGCGCCCCACGCACCAAAGAGGTTATCGTGGCCCAGGAAATTTTGCAAACCATGGGCTTCCGCTCCTTCACACCGATGGTGATCGCCTGCCCCGGTTGCGGCCGCACCACCAGCGACTACTTCCAAAGGCTGGCGCAAGATATTCAAGCCTACCTGCGCGATCAAATGCCGGTCTGGAAAGACAAATACAAAGGTGTAGAAAATATGGAAGTCGCGGTCATGGGCTGCGTCGTCAACGGGCCGGGCGAAAGCAAGAACGCGAATATCGGCATCAGTTTGCCGGGTAGCGGCGAGTCGCCGGTCGCTCCGGTATTCGAAGACGGCGTGAAGACTGTCACCTTAAAAGGCGACAATATCGCCGGAGAATTCCAAGCCTTAGTCGAGCGCTATATCGAAACGCATTACAGCGCCCACTAACCCAGGGTCACAAAAAAGGCGGCTTTTTTAGCCGCCTTTTTTATTGCCTGTTAACCGGGTTGGCCATCGATCCTGGGCGACGTCAGTATCGGCGCATAGTAAAAAGCGAATAAGGAAAACGCCGCCAACCAGCAGTAACTTGACACCATGACAAAGGCGCCGTACCAAGCCGGCAACAACGCCGGAAACATGACTCTGAACAGAGTAGCGACGTTCAACAGCAAAAATGCGATCGCCACCACATTCGACGCCTTCAACGCCCGCCCGGTGTGCCCCAAAGCCACTCTTGCCATCATGCCCAGCGTCAATACGCCGATTCCGCCTACCGTAAAGGCATGCATAGCCAGCGCCGGCTGAACCCAGGCAAACGCCGATAACGCCACCAGGCCGAACCCGAGTATCAACCACCCGTAACCGACGTATAACACCCATAACAACGGCACATACCAAATTCTAGCGTTGTACCAAGCAGACACCCGCAAGACATTGACGATTAACGCCGCAATTGCCGCCGCCGCCAACGCCGCGCCGGAGACGCCAAACATCAGCAACGCAAAAACCGCCATGCCTGCGGCCACCGCAGCCACGTCCAAAGCAGGATTGCGGATGCAAATCACGCCCGACAAACCGCGCTCGGTAAAAAACGGAAACACCCTGCCGGCAATCACCAAAATCATCGCCACCACCACGGCAACCACCAGCGTCAAACCGAATCCGGCAGTCGCAGCCGACAAAGCCAGAATTTGGGCGTGGATCAAACCGTTACCCAGCGCCAGCAACAGTAACAAAGCGATAAAAACCAGATTTTTGAAATTGCCCGTCTGCAGCAAGGGCCGGGCCACGAAATAAGCCACCGCCGGCAAAAACAGCAAATCGACAATCGCAATTAAAGCGTCGGGCAACAGGCCGGAATAAAAAGGCAACACCCGGCCGTATATCCATAGAAAACTTAACGACGCCAACTGGTCCGGATTAACGGTTTGCAAACCGGTCCAGTTTCTGACGGCGGTCAGCAAAAAACCGGCTATCACAGCCGCGGTGTAACCCAACAGCATTTCATGGGCATGCCACAGGCTACCGGCAAAATAATTGTCGATATGCAACGCGCCTTTGGACATCGAGTTCCATAATGCAATCAAAGCCAGCGCCGATAAACCCGCCAGCGCGAAGAAGGCGCGAAAGCCCATTGCAAACAACGGGTAATCGAAAACCGGTTTGTTATTCATGCAGCCTTTCCTCCAGCCAGTCGAGTTCGTTTTCCGAGAAGCCGGCGATTATACGCACTTCTCGGTTAAATGGCCCTTTCGGTTTCCCCTTGTAATAACCCAAAATCAAATCCTTATAATGCTGTTCGGGCTGCAATCCTCGCTGTTGGGCCAGGGTATTGAACCAATACGAGCCGCGCTCGACATGGCCGATTTCATCGGTGTAGATCCGCTCCAATATGGCCGCGCCTTCCGCATCGCCCATCGCCGCCAGCTTGTCGCGCATGCCGGGAGTAACGTCCAAGCCACGGGCTTCCATACAGCGCGGCACGATCGCCAATCTGGCCAATATATCGCCGGCCGTATCTTCGGCATGCGACCACAAGCCGCCGTGCGCCGGCAGGTCGCCGTAATCGAAACCCAACTGTCTGAGCCGTTTGCGAATCAATCGAAAATGCTGCGCTTCCTCAGCGGCGATCAGCAACCAATCGCGGTAAAAATCGTCGGGCAAGCCGCGGAAACGGTAAATAATGTCCCAGGCCAGATAGATCGCGACAAATTCGATATGGGCCAAGGCATGGAAAAAAGCCGCTTGGCCTTCGACGGTATCCAATCGCCGTTTCGGCATGTCGCGCGGCATCAGCAACTCGGGTTTTGCGGGAAACAGCGTAGCGGCGATCGGCAACGCTAAGCCGGCCGGCGTAAACGACAGGCAGTTTTCCGCCAATAGCTGCCCAGCCTGGCTGGTAACGGCCAGTTTTTGCTCGATATCGGCGTCGAACAGACACCGCTCGGCAAATTCGAACACTGATTGCATGGCACTCCGGGTGAAATCCTGCGATGCGCGCTTGGCATCCCATTCTGATATCGAAAAATCGGTCGCTCCGCGGGCCATCGCGACAAATGCTGCCGGGAAAGGCGCGCGATTGCCGCACCCAAACTACACACTCGCCGCTAAGTCGAACCGAATAACCGGCCGCGATTCTAACATGGGCTTAACCGCTTCAGTTGGCGCCGCCTCGCCGATGGAACCGACCCAAGCGCGGCTAAGGCTCGGAAAGATTTACAATCCTAAGGTCAACCCCCTACAATCTGATGCAACTGTAGGGGATTTGCCGAGCGACCGGATGAATTCGCCAAACCGCCTATGTGAATTTTTCAGTTAATCTCGTAGGCCAAATGCAAAGCCAAGCCGCAACTTCCAACGAATATCCGCCGCAGGATGTTTTGCGCTTCGTCTACCGGCTTAAGGCCGAAGATTACGATTGCGCCGAATTTCCGATCGAAATCCACAAACCGAGCATGACGCTGATTCCGGCGGCGCAGGAACCCTACCCGTTCTGGACCGAATTGGCCTACCACCAATGCCACAATTGCCCATTGCAGGCCGCGCAAACTCCACATTGTCCGGTCGCCGTCAATCTGGCTCCACTGTTGGAATTGTGCGGCCATTTGGTGTCGCACAAACCGATGAGCGTCGAAGTCGTCACCGACCGCAGAACGGTTAGCTGCGAAAGCACGGCGCAACATATCGCCAGCTCTATTTTGGGTCTGATCATGGCCACCAGTCCCTGCCCGCACACCGAATATTTAAAGCCGATGGCACGCTTTCACCTGCCTTTGGCTGACCAGGACGAAACCATTTACCGGGTAACCGCCACATTCCTGCTGGCGCAATATTTTCGGCGCCGGGACGGTTTGCCCTATTCGCTGGAACTCGAAGAATTGCTGAAGATTTACCAAAACCTGCAAATCATCAATTTGCATCTGACGCAACGCCTAAAAGCCGGAATCAGCGAAGATGCCGCCGTTAACGGCGTGATTCTGCTGGATTTGCTGTCGAAGACGGTTTCCTGGTCGATAGAAGACGGTCTGGAGGAAATCAGCTATCTGTTCGACAGTTACCGGAAACCGCTGCAACCGCCGCCCTCATAAACCTGAGCCACTGTGATTTACAAAATTCTGGATATATCGGCCCTGCTGCTTTATTGCGCATTGATTTTCTGGCTATCCGACCAAGCCAAACTGCCCGACCACTCACTGATCGAAAACCAGGACAAACTCGACCATTTCCTGGCCTACTTCGCGATGGCGGTGTTTGCCTGGCGCTACTTCGCCCACTTTTCGGTTCCCCGCCACTGGCAACTCCTGATCGGCACCGTATTTTGCAGCCTGTACGGCCTGTCCGACGAGTGGCACCAATCCTTTGTCGCCGGCCGCGAATCGAGTGCATTAGACTGGTTGGCCGATACTTTGGGCGGCTTGTGCGGCGGACTTGCTTGTTACTGGTATACCAAGCGTTACGGCGCCCAGCGTTCGCCCGGCTGATCGCTTCGGCCGGCGGTCTTTACCCCGCGCGCCGGCCACTCCGCTCCGGCAACCGTCCAGAGCCGCCGCTGCTTAAGTTATAATGCTTGGCTATTTTCAATTGCGTGCGGTTCAGATCGTACGCAACGTTTATCGCGTAACCCATCAGAATCTCCATGGAAGTCCCAGAATATAAGCGCCGCAGAACCTTCGCCATCATCTCCCATCCCGACGCCGGTAAAACCACCATCACCGAAAAGCTACTGTTGTTCGGCGGCGCGATTCAGTTAGCCGGCTCGGTCAAGGGTCGCAAGGCGGCGCGCCATGCCACGTCAGACTGGATGGAAATGGAAAAGGAACGCGGCATCTCGGTCACCACGTCGGTAATGCAGTTCGAGCATAACGATGCGATTGTCAACTTGCTGGACACGCCGGGCCACGAAGATTTCTCGGAAGACACCTACCGCACGCTGACTGCGGTCGACTCGGCGTTGATGGTGATCGACGTTGCGAAAGGCGTCGAGGACCGCACCATTAAATTGATGGAAGTCTGCCGGCTGCGCGACACGCCGATTCTGACCTTCATTAACAAGCTGGACCGCGAAGGCCGCGAACCGATAGAACTGCTGGACGAAGTCGAAAGCGTGCTGAAAATCGAATGCGCACCGATGACCTGGCCGATCGGCATGGGCAAGCGCTTCAAGGGCGTGTACCAGTTGTACAAGGACGAGATTTTGCTGTTCAACCCGCAGCACGGCGGCAAAATTGCCGAGTCAACCCTAATCAAGGGCTTGAACAATCCGCAACTGGACCAATTGCTTGGCTTGCAGGCCGACGAATTGCGCGAGGAAATCGAACTGGTCAAAGGCGCCAGCCACGAATTCGATCTGCAAAAATACCTGCGCGGCGGGCAAACCCCGGTGTTTTTCGGTTCGGCGATCAACAACTTCGGTATCGTCGAACTGCTCGACGCCTTCGCCGAATTCGCGCCGCCGCCGCGTCCGCGCCAAGCCGAGCAGCGCGAAGTCAAGCCGGAGGAAGACAAATTTACCGGCTTCGTCTTCAAGATTCAGGCCAACATGGACCCGGCCCACCGCGACCGCGTCGCCTTCATGCGCATCTGCTCCGGCAAATTCGACAAAGGCATGAAGATGCACCACGTACGGATCGGCAAAGCCATCCAGGTCGCCAACGCCATTACGTTTCAGGCCGACAGCCGTAAGCATGTCGAAGAAGCCTACCCCGGCGATATCATCGGCTTACACAACCACGGCACCATCCAGGTCGGCGATACCTTTACCCAAGGCGAAACCTTGAAATTCGGCGGCATACCCTACTTCGCGCCGGAATTGTTCCGCCGCGTGGTGTTAAAAGACCCATTGCGGGCCAAGGCCTTGCAAAAAGGCTTGGTGCAATTAACCGAAGAAGGCGCCACCCAGTTGTTCAAGCCATTGAAAAACAATGACTTGATTCTGGGCGCGGTCGGCATTCTGCAGTTCGACGTCACCGCACACCGGTTGAAGCACGAGTACAACGTCGAATGCGTTTACGACGCTTCGCCGATCAATACCGTGCGCTGGATCAGTTCGGACAATCCGGCCAAACTGGAAGAGTTCAAGAATAAGGCCTTCGAAAATCTGGCCGAAGACGGCGGCGGCTATTTGGTCTATCTGGCAACCAGCCGGGTCAATCTGCAATTGACGGAAGAACGCTGGCCCGATATTCACTTCAGCGCGACGCGGGAACTATAAATCCCGCGCATAAAAAAGGGGCCTCGCGGCCCCTTTTTCTTATCGGTAAAAACTTATTTCGCGGCTTCGGCGATTTTATTGAAAGCCTCTACCCGTTGTTTGCCCAAGTTAGCCAGTTCAATGCCGTTTTCGACGATCATCGGAATCAGACCCGGCGTGTTGTAAACGATTTTACCCAAGTAGGCCACGGCAGGCACCGCAACGATGGCGCCGAACAAAGTACCGATGCCCAGCACGCTCAAGGCTTTGGTAATCAGTACCACGATATCCAGCGGCAGCAAAATCATCGTGCCGAAGTAAACCAGCACAATGAATGTAAACAAGGCGAACACCACGAACTGCAACAGCCGTACCAGTACAACATTTAGGTTTTTCATGATCAATATTTCTCGATTGGATGGGGATTCTTTTGCATTTATAAGCAACGGCCTTGATTTGTATCGCATTTTCCGCCGCTTGCTAACGCCGGCATTATAAAATAAAACCCCTAGCGTTTTCTTTACTTTTTGCCCGCCGCAGCGCTTATTCCGCGCTTAAATCCGCCTGAGCGGGTTTGTTGTCGATGAATAGCGGATGCAACAAAGCCCCGGCCGCGAAACCGCCCAAGTGCGACCACCAAGCCGAATCGACCGCAACGTTGTCGAATACCGCGGCTGTAAACGCATCGCCCAATTGCACGATCACCCAGAAGCCGAGAAAGGCAATTGCCGGCACCTGAAAAAACAGCGGATAAAACAAGATCGGCACCAAAATCACTACCGTTGCGTAAGGAAAACGCACGAAATAGGCCCCCAAGACACCGGCAATTGCGCCGGACGCGCCGACCACCGGCACCGCCATGGTCGGATAAAAGTACCATTGGGCGTAGGTCGCAAGCAGCCCGCACAGGATATAAAACACCGTAAAGCGCCGGTGTCCCATTAAATCTTCGATGTTGTCGGCAAAGATCCACAAAAACACCATATTCATCAGCAGGTGCAAGAACCCGCCGTGCAGGAACAGGCTGGTCAGAAAAGATAAGTAATGGTCCGGCGGCAAACCGAAGGCATAAGCCCAGTCCGGATTGGAATAACGAATCGGCACCATGCCATACATGTAGGCGAAGTGCTGGCCGACCTCGTCCGGCATCAACAACATCATCAAATACACCGCAACGCACACGGCCATGATGCCCCACGTGACGTAAGGCTTGGTCTGGCAAGGTATCGAATCTCGAATCGGTATCATCGGTTGCCCTCTTGGTTATGGTTTCTCCGGCAGCCGAGCTTCAATAGCTGTCGTTCCACTGCTTTTCCAGGCGTTGTACCGACACCGGAAATGCCGTTTTCAGTTGTTGAGCAAATAAAGACACCCGCAGTTCCTCCAAAGCCCAGCGGAAAAATTCCCGCTCCGGCGTCGGCGTGACGGTCTTGCTCTGCCGCTCGATGTGTTGCCAATAGCGTTGGTTCAGTCGTTTCAGGCCTTGGGTGTCGGCCGAATCCGGCTTCTGCTTGTCCAACCGAAATTCGATTGCCTTCAAATAGCGGGAGATGGCAGGCAATTGGCCCGCCGGCGTGTAGCGCAAAAAACCTTTGTATAACAGCAAACCCAGCTGCTGTTCGATATCTTCGCGTAAGACCGGCACCACCGACGGCTGTTGCAAACGCCTGCTCAACGTTTGATAGTTTGCCAGAATTTCTCCGATTTGCTTGCCGGCCTGCGTCATGGTCGCCATCAACGCCGATTTGTTCTTCGCCAGAATGGCCTCGAACTGCTGCTGGGTGCGGATGGTCTGGCCTTCGACGAATACCGCCGCGAAGACTTGGGACAGAATGTCTTCCTTGAAATCGCCGCCGGCGCGCTCTTTCAACAATCGATGCACCGGCAACTGGTTATACGCCAGTTGCAAGGCAGGCGATACGCCGTGATTTTTTAAAATGTATTGCGCGTCCTTTTTACAAACCAATTGATACAGCTTGGTCAGGCCGTCGAAGTGGGCCAATTCAGCCTTGTGCTGGGTTTCCAGTATTTTCACGCCGACCGTCTGGCCTTCATCGACAATAGCCGGAAAGCCGATGAAGCTCTGGCCTTTTTGCATGAACTGCCAGGTTTCCGGCAAGTCGTCGAAGGCCCAAGCGATGCAGCCGGTGTAGTTCATTTCTTCCTGCGCCAGCTTGTCGAAACTGTCGCCGGCCTTAGTCGCGTGTTCGGCTTGCAGCTTGGCCAGATTACGGCCGTAACCGATGGCCCGGCCGGCGTCATCGACGACGCGGAAATTCATTTTCAAATGTTCCGGCAATTGATCCGGCTGCCATTCGTTGAGCGGGATCGCTTCGCCGGTCAGCTTGCGCAGGCGGTTACTCAGCCATTCGTAGACCGACCCCTTGAAATCCGGCTCGATTTCCAGACAGGCCTTGGCGGTGTTCGGCACCGGCACGAAATGCTTGCGCAAATGCTTGGGTAAGGCCTTAATCAAGGCCACGACTTTTTCCTCCAGCATGCCCGGCACCAGCCAATCGAACGGCGTTTGCCGAATCTGATTCAGTTGATGCACCGGAATGATGGCGGTAACGCCGTCCTCGTCATGGCCGGGCTCGAAGCGGTAATGCAGCTCGATGGTCAAATCGCCGACCTTCTTAGCATCAGGAAAATCCCAATCGTTGATCTGATTGTCGTCGGCGCGAGTCAGGTCTTCCTTGGTCAGGAACAATATCTTCGGATTATCGCGCTCGACCTTCTTGCGCCACTGGTCCAGCGTAATGCCGCTGACGATCTCGGCCGGCAGCTTTTTATCGTAAAACTGATACAACCACTCCTCGTCTTCGATCAAATCGACGCGGCGCCCCTTGTGTTGAATGTAACCGACCTCCTCCAGCAGTTTTTCGTTGGCTTTAAAAAACGGCGCATTGGAATGGTAATCCTGGTTGACCAGAGCGTGACGAATGAACATTTCCCGCGCGGCTTTGGGATCGACGTTTTCGTAAGGCACCTTGCGCTTGGCGGTCAAGGTCAAGCCGTACAACAAAGTGCGCTCGTAAACACCGCAACGGCCGGCGTTCTTCTCCCAATGCGGGTCGTAGTAGTTGCGTTTGACCAGGTGCTGAGCGCAGGCTTCTATCCATTCCGGCTCGATCTTGGCGACAGTGCGAGCGTAAACCTTGCTGGTCTCGACCTGCTCGGCGGCCATGATCCATTTCGGCCGCGCCTTGTGCTGGCCGGAACCGGGGAAGATGAAAAACTTCAGGCCGCGAGCGCCCAGGTATTCGTATTGTTCGTGCCTAAAGCCGATATTCGACAACAAACCCGGCAACAGCGCCATGTGGATTTGCTCGTAATTGGCCGGATTGCCGGCGGTCTTCAAACCCAAATCACCGCGCGCCACCTGCATGATCTGGGTGTGGATGTCGTGCCATTCGCGCATCCTGATGTAGGACAAAAAGTTGTCCTGGCAGTATTTGCGCAGCTTGCTGTTGGTCAGGTGTTTCTTCTGTTCCTCGAAGGCGTTCCACAGATTCAACAAGGTCAGAAAATCCGAATCCTCGGCCTTGAATTGCGCATGTTTGGCTTCGGCTTGCGGCATCTTATCAGCCGGCTTGTCGCGCGGGTCTTGAATGCTTAGGGCCGAGACAATGATCGCGACCTCGTGCAGCGAACCCAATTGCGCGGCCGCCAGCAGCATCCGCGCCAGTTTCGGGTCGGTCGGAATCTTCGCCAACTGCCGTCCTGTTTCGGTCAACTGGCCTTGCTTGTCCAACGCATCGACTTCGAACAACGAGGTCTTGCCGTCGCGCACCATTTTTTCGTCGGGCGGCTCGACGAACGGGAATTCCTCGATGTCGCCCAATTTCAAGGCCGCCATCTGCAAAATCACCGACGACAGATTGGTGCGCAGGATTTCGGGATCGGTAAATTCCGGCCGCGCCAGATAATCCTCTTTCGAATATAGCCTGATACAAATGCCCTCGGCGACCCGGCCGCAGCGCCCTGCCCTCTGGTTGGCGCTGGCTTGCGAGATGCGCTCGATCGGCAATCTTTGAATCTTACTGCGCGCGCTATAACGGCTAATGCGGGCGTGGCCGGAGTCGATCACGCAACGGATGCCAGGCACGGTCAACGAGGTTTCTGCAACGTTGGTCGCCAGCACAATGCGCGGTTTGTTGCCGGACGGTTTGAACACCCGCTCCTGCTCGGCGACGCTGAGTTTGGAATACAGCGGCAACACCTCGTAGCGGCCATTGTTATGCGATTTGCGCAAGGATTCTGTAGTCTCGCGGATTTCATGCTCGCCGCTCAGGAAAATCAGAATATCGCCGCGCAGGTCTCTATAAAGCTCGTCCACCGCGTCGAGAATGGCTTGCTGCAAATCGGCGGAAGTTTCGTCGTCTTCCTCGATCAATTCGATCGGCCGGTAACGCACATCCACCGGATAGGTGCGGCCGGACACGTTGACGATCGGCGCGCCGTTAAAATGCTTGGCGAAACGCTCAGGGTCGATGGTCGCCGAGGTAATGACTACTTTCAGATCCGGCCGCTTCGGCAGCAGCCAGCGCAGATAACCCAGCAGAAAATCGATGTTCAAACTGCGCTCGTGAGCCTCGTCTATGATCAGCGTGTCGTACTGGTTCAGATAGCGGTCGTTCTGGGTCTCGGCCAGCAAAATACCGTCGGTCATCAGCTTAACCAGCGAATTCGGCGCGGTCTGGTCGTGGAAGCGCACCTTGTAACCGACCGTGTTGCCGATGGCCTGGCCCAGTTCCTCGGCGATGCGGTCGGCGACGGTACGCGCCGCGATCCGTCGCGGCTGGGTGTGGCCTATCATGCCGCTGATACCCCGGCCTATTTCTAGGCAAATCTTCGGCAACTGGGTGGTCTTACCCGAACCGGTTTCGCCGCAAACGATGGTGACTTGGTTGTTTTTTATCAGCTCGGCAATTTCATCCTTCTTGCCGCTGACCGGCAAATCCGGGTAATTAATCGGCGGCACCGAAGCGCGGCGCTGGTTGCAACGGCTTACCGAGCGCTCGATCTTGTCGGCCAGTTGCTGGAGTTGCCCGCCTACGTCCTTGCCCTTGCCCACCTCGCTGCGCAGTCTATCCAACTGGCGTTTCAGGGAATGCCTATCGGCACTCATCGCGGCGGACAAATGCTTCGCCAAGGATTGAATTTGTTGCTGAACGGACATGATTCGCCAAGACGTCAAAAAGCCGGGAATTATACGTGGCTCGCGCGCAAAGGCGCCAAATCAAACCGAAGCTGTTACCGGAGCCGAATTAAGCGCAACGGCACTATCGAACTTCAGCAGCAACATCATCGCCGTTGCCGAACAAAGCGGCCATAGCGCAACCGCGCTCGACCAGCGCGGTTAGCTGCAACGCACACTGGGCAAGCGGAAACCGATTCATACCCACATTGCCACCTGTCATCGATAGCACGAGTTTTCCCCACGCCGCCCAAAACCTCAAACTCGATGCAGTAATTCGGGCCGGCTCCAATACGTTTTTTGGGGTTGAAACCACGACCGAGCGCAGAAATCTGCGGCCGCTGCCAAGATTTGACCGGAAACTGCTAGCCAATCGCCTGAAATCTGGCAAGCTTGGGCGACTATGCCGCTGTTACCTATACCTATTACAATATTCGGCTGAATCAAGCATTCTTCAATCCAAAGACGCCGCAATTGCTAACTTTCTAACCCATGACCTTGCCCAAAATCGACCGGTGCGGCCAATGCGTAAACTGATTGCGGCGTCCTTTTTCGCTTCGGCGGCCTTGGCCGGCGAGGCGTCGCAGGACGATTTCACCAATCTGTCGATCGAAGAACTGTTGAATCTGGAAATCATCAGCGCGTCGCGCCTGGGGCCGAAAACCAGCCAGGCGCCGACTTCGGTTTCCATTCTGACCGCAAAAGACATCCGCACCTTCGGCTGGCGCACGCTGGCAGAAGCGTTGAACAGCCTGCGCGGTTTGTTTACCAGCAGCGACCGCAACTACAGTTTTCTCGGCGCGCGCGGTTTCATGCGCAGCGGCGACTACAATTCGCGGATTTTGCTAATGATCGACGGCCAGCGTCTGAACGAAAACATCTACGACGGCGGCTATATCGCTCAGGAATTCATGCTGGACATGGACTTGGTCGACCATATCGAATACGTCCCCGGTTCAGGCTCATCGATTTACGGCGCCAATGCGTTTTTGGGCATGATCAACATCGTCACCAAACAGGGCCAAGCCATCAACGGTGCCCAGGTGGCCGGCGAAATCGGCACCTTCGACACCTATAAGGGCCGAGTCAGTTACGGCAAATCGTTGGATAACGGCGCCGACGTGTTATTTTCCGCCTCGCATTTCGACAGCGCTGGCGTCGAGAACTTGTATTTCCCAGGGTTCGATACTCCGGAAACCAACCGCGGCGTTGCCCACAATATGGACGACGAGCGCGCCGACCGCTTGTTCGGCAAATTCAAATTCGAGGAATTCACGCTGAGCGGCGGTTACGTCAACCGCTTCAAACGGGTGCCGACCGCATCCTTCGATGGAATTTTCAACGACCAGCAATTTTTCACCGAAGACAAACAGTTTTTTACCAACCTCAAATACGAAAAAAACGTCAGCGATACCGCCAAGTTACAACTGAAGGGCTATTACCAGGGCTACGATTACCATGCCGATCAGGCTTATTTGCTGGACGGTAGCCGAGTAATCAACCATGATTTTGCCAGCGGCCGCTGGTGGGGCGGCGAAGCCCAGTTGACCTTTTCGCCGATTAACGGCCACAGGATGATCTTGGGCCTGGAATACCAATACGACCAACGCCAAGCGCTGACCAACCACGATATAGACCCCTACTTCTCCTACGTCCGGAGCCGGCGGAGCGGCCATCGGCTGGAAGCCTATCTGCAAGACGACATCCAAATCCTGGACGATTTGATTTTCAGCGCCGGCGCCCGCGTCGATTACCACCACATGCTGAACAGCATGCAAGCCAATCCGCGGCTCGGCCTGATTTGGAGTCCGTTGGCAAATACCCAATTCAAATTGCTTTACAGTTCGACGTTTCGCGCCCCCAACTCGTGGGAGCGCGATTACAACGCATTCGGTTTCGTCGCCAATCCCGACATGCGCGAAGAGCAAATCAAAAGCTACGAAGGGATTGTAGAATGGCGCTCCGCCAACGGTTTGCGGCTGCTAGGCTCGCTGTTTCACAACGACATTTCGCAGTTGCTAATGGGCCGGCCGGCCACCGCGGACATCGACGGCGACTATTCGGTGCAAAATTACGGCCGTTACCACGCTTACGGCATCGAGTTGGAAGCGGAAAAACGCTGGAGCTCAGGCCGGTTACTGAAGGCCTCTTACACTTACAACCTGCTGACCAACGAAAACAGCCACGGCACTTGGGCGACCTATTCGCCGCAAAACCTGTTCAAATTGCATTACGCCGAATCGTTTTTCAACGATTACCTGACGCTGGGTATCGAAAACATTTTTATCGACCGGCGCAAACTCGATTACGCCGGCAGCTTTGCCGACGGCTACAATTTGGTAAACATCAACCTGAGTTCCGATAAACTGATCCGCGGCCTCGACACCTCTCTCGGCATCTACAATTTGTTCGACATCCACCCGCAAATGCCCGGCGTCAGCGACCAGGTCGACATCATCCGCATGAACGGCAGGGAGCTGCGTTTGAAACTGCAACTGACTTTTTGAGCATCCGCCGATGGTAACCAAAGCATATCGACCTTTGATACCGGCAACGTTGGCCCTGGCACTGGCCGGGTTGGCCGGCGCTCGGCTGGCACACGCCGCCAACCAGGTACCGGAAGACGAAAACCTGCCGGATTTGACTGCGCTCAGCGTCGAGCAACTGATGAACCTGGACGTGACCTCGGTCATGAAGACTTCGACCGACGTCAGCCATGTCCCGGCGGCGATTTACGTGTTGAGCAACGAAGAAATCCGCCGCAGCGGAGCGACCACGATTCCGGAAGCGTTGCGGGTGGTGCCGGGCCTGAACGTGGCCAAAGTCGACGGCAACAAGTGGGCAGTTTCGGTGCGCGGTTTCAACACTCAATTTGCCAACAAACTGTTGGTGCTGGTGGACGGCCGCAGCGTCTACAACCCGCTGTTTTCCGGCGTGTGGTGGGACCAGCAGGACGTGCTGATGGAAGACATCGACCGCATCGAAGTCATCCGCGGCCCGGGCGCCAGCCTGTGGGGCGCCAACGCGGTCAACGGCGTGATCAACATCGTCACCAAAAACGCAAAGGACAGCCAGGGCACGTTATTGAGCGGCCAGGTCGGCACCCAGCGCCACGGCGGCGGCGTGCGTTACGGCGCCGATTTGGGCGACGACGCTTACCTGAAGGTCTACGCCCGCCACTCGGATTACGGCGATTCCAGAACCCGGGATTCGGCCAACCCGGCCGGCGACGAAGGCGACATGAGCAAAGCCGGGTTTCGTTACGACAAGGCCTTCGATATCGCCAACAAACTCAGCATCCAGGGCGATGCCTTCATCGGCGACAGCAACGGCGCACCGGTCGATTTCCCTAACCTGGCGGCCAATTTGACTCCGGTCGCGGCCCCGCCCTACTCCCAGGCGCTGCCGGCCGACCAGCAGTTTTCCGGCCATTCTCTGCAAGGCCGCTGGGAACACCACCAAGGCACCGACTCGACCACGGTAGTTAGGATGTACTGGGACCGGCACAGCCGCAAATCGCCGTTCTTGAACTCGCGTTACCAGATCGACAGTTTCGATCTCGACTTTCAGCACAACTACCAACTCGACGAGCGCCACCTGCTGCTGTGGGGAACCGGTTTGCGTTTCAATATCAACCAGTTCGAGAACAGCCCGCAAATTTCGATGAGTGCGCCGCAGCGTACCGACCGCATCTACAGCTTCTTCGCCCAAGACGAAATCAGCCTGGTACCCGAGCGTTGGCGTTTGACCTTGGGCGGCAAAGTGGAACACAACCCGGTCACCGAATTCGAAGTCCAGCCCAACGCTCGCCTGCTGTGGACGCCTAACGAACACCACTCGTTCTGGGCCTCGGTATCGCGTTCGGTCAGAACCCCGAACTGGGTGGAACAAAATATCTCGTACAGCCTGAGCGTTCAGCCGCCGAATCCCGGCTTGCCGATACCGCAAATCACCGGTCTGGTCGGCAATCCGAATATGGCGGCGGAAAAAATGCTCGGTTTCGAACTGGGCTGGCGCGGCCAATTATTGCCGCAACTCAGCGCCGATATCGCGCTGTACCATTACAACTACGACGATTTGTCCAGCAATAGCATTTCGGTATTGCCGCCTGCCAGCTACTTGTTGATTAAATCGACCACCGGCAATTTGGGTATCGGCCAAGTCTACGGCGGCGAATTCAGCCTGGATTGGCAAGTCACCGATACATGGAAGCTAAAAGCCAACTACAGCTACGAGGAAGATAGAATCCGGCCGGGCAACGCCACGCCGGCCAACGTCTTCGTCAACGACGGCGGCAGCTATCCGGCCCACAAAGCCATGCTCTGGTCGATGTACCAACTGACGCCGCAACTGAAACTGGACATGAATTGGCGTTTCGTCAGTTCCACCGTCACCAATCTGAGCTTCACCCAGGGCTACCACGATCTGGACGCGCGCCTGGCTTGGGACTTGGGTGCGGGCTTGGAATTGGCGCTGGTCGGGCGCAATCTGCTCGACAGTTACCATTTCGAGTACGGTTCCGACCTGTTCTCCACTGCAACTGCCGTGCAACGCGAGGTCTACGGCACCTTGCGCTGGCATTTTTAACGCGGACGGCAAACCTCGATGCATTTGCAAACCCGGCCCAGATTCGTAACCGCCATGCTGCGCACCGTTCAGCGCAGCGGCGAATTGTGCCGAAAAGCCGCAGCAGCGAAGCGCTGGGCCGGCGCCCTGCTGGCGCTGCCTCTGATTTTCGCCCATCCGGCCTGCGCCGCGGAGACGGCGAACGAAGCCGCGGTAAAAGTCGCGTTTCTCTACAACTTCTTCAAATTCATCGAGTGGCCGGAATCGGCCAGCCAGAGCAAATTCAACCTGTGCCTGGTAACCCCGCACGACCTCGGCGACAATCTGCTGGCGCTGGAGGGCAAAACCGTCAACGGCAAACCCTTGGCGGTACTGCAGGACGTACCGGCCAAAGATTTGAAAACCTGCCATCTGGTATTCATCGGCAAATCCACAGCCAACGCCGGCGACATTCCGCGCGACCTGAAAGGCGCGCCGGTGGTCACGGTCAGCGACAAGCCGGGCTTTTTGCAACAGAACGGCACGATCGGCTTGGTGCAGGACGGCAACCGGCTGAATTTCGAAGTCAATTTGGACAATGCCAACGCCGCCAACGTCCGCATCAGCGCGCAATTGCTGAAACTGGCCCGCAACCTGAACCTTAACAAATAACGTCCGCACCGAACCAGCCATGATCCGGGACAAATTAGTCGACATGCCGATGACCTACAAACTGCAGCGCCTGCAAGCCGTCACGCTGGCGCTGGCTTTGGCGTTGACTTTGGCTATCGTCAGCGTCACCCAGGTCTGGCAGGAAAAAAACGAACTGCTCAACGACATCCGCTCGCTGGGCAAGATGATAGGCTTCAGCGCCGGCGCCGCATTGTTGTTCGGCGACGCCAAAACCGGTTCCGACATACTGGCTACCTTGCGCGGCAAACCGGAAATTCAGTCCGCGCAGCTATATGGCCGGGACGGCGGGATTTTCGCCCATTATCCGGCCCAGGCGGCACGGGACAGTTTCCCGCCCACCTTAATCAAGGCCCAGGAAGAATTACTCGGGCAAAAAATGCGGCTGTTGAACCTGATCACGTTGAACCCGCTGCCGGACGATAACGGCGAAGTGATCGGCTATTTGCGGGTATTGATCGATTTGCGCCCACTGTGGCGGGCGGTCGCCATCAACCTCGGCCAGATTCTGCTGGCGATGCTGGCCGCCTTCATGTTTGCGATCTGGTTCGGCCGCCGCCTGGCCGCTTCGATCGCCGCGCCCTTGACCCGGTTGTCGCAACTGGCCAGACAGGTATCGGTCGACAACAATTACATGGTGCGAGCCAAGGGCGAAAGCAGCGACGAAATCGGCCAGCTGGTGAGGAGTTTCAACCAGATGATCGAACGCATCCAACAACGCGATGCCGAGCTGGAAAACCAGCGCGGCTGCTTGGAGCGCGAAGTGGATCTGCGCACCGCCGACTTGCGTCAGGCGGTATTGGACGCACAGGCCGCCAGCATCGCCAAATCCCAATTTCTGGCGACGATGAGCCACGAAATCCGCACGCCGATGAACGGCGTGCTAGGCATGACCGAATTACTGCTCGGCTCGGAATTGAATCCAACCCAGCGCCAATATGCCGAGACCGTATTCAGCTCGGCCGATTCGCTGCTGACCATCATCAACGACATCCTGGATTTCTCCAAAATCGAAGCCGGCAAACTGGAGCTGGAGGAAACCGATTTCAGCCTGAGCAATTTGATCGACCAGCTTGGTACGCTGTTCTTCGAGCGTGCCAGCAGCAAGAACATTCGCCTGATTTGCGAAATCGATCCGGCCACGCCGAAAGAGGTCCGCGGCGACCCCTACCGCTTACGCCAGATCCTGACCAATCTGTTGTCCAACGCGGTCAAATTCACCGAGGCCGGCGAAGTCAAGCTTCAGGTCCGTAACTACGAACCGGAACAATGTGCAACGGCCGCCGGCCTGTGCCTGGAATTCAAGATCAGCGATACCGGCATCGGCATGAACCGCGACGCCTTGGCCCGGCTGTTTCAGGCCTTCAGCCAGGCCGACGGCTCGACCACGCGAAAATACGGCGGCACCGGTCTGGGCTTGGTCATCAGCAAGGAACTGTGCGAATTGGTGGGCGGCAAAATTCAGGTCGAAAGCCAACCGCAGGTCGGTTCGGTGTTCAGCGTCTACTTGCCGCTACGCCCCGCCCTGGCGCCGCTGCCAGCCAAGGCCGCTGCGCAGGCCAATTTAGCCGGCAAATACGTATTGGTGGTGGAAGACAACGCCACCAACGCCAAAATCCTGGAAAATCACCTGGCGGAATTCGGCATGCATTTCCGCGTGGCCAAAAACGGCAGCCACGCGCTGGAGATCTTGGACCAGAGCGCGCGTTCCGGCCAATTTTTCGATATCGCGCTGCTGGATATGCGCATGCTCGGCATCAACGGCACCGAATTGGCCCGGCGCATACGCAGCGATAACCGTTTTACCCGGTTGCGGCTGGTGATTATTTCCTCCAGCGCGGACCAAGCGGAAATGGCCGAGATCCGCAGTTGCGGCTGCGACGTGCATCTGCAAAAGCCGGTTTACCGGCGTACCTTGCAAGACACCCTTTTACGCTTGCTGCCGCCCGGCGCCGAGGCCACGGCGGAAACCAAACCGGTTGCACCGCCGCCCGGACTGCGCATCCTGTTGGCGGAAGACAATCCGGTCAACCAGAAAATCTGTAGCGCGATGCTTCGCCAATTGGGCTATACCTTGACCTACGCCGGCAACGGCCAGGAAGTATTGGATCTGTTCCAGACCGAACCGGCCGACCTGATCCTGATGGACTGCATGATGCCGGTCATGGACGGTTACACCGCCACCCAACGCATCCGCGCGCTGGAGCAGGCCGGCGGCGGTAAACGGACGCCGATCATCGCCTTGACCGCCAACGCGATGGAAGGCGACCGGGAAAAATGCCTGCGCGCCGGCATGGACGATTATCTGAGCAAGCCTTTTTTGCAAAAAACCCTGCACGACAAAATCCGAGCGCTGATCGGCGATTCGCAGCCCGGCCCTGCCCCGGCGCCGGCCCTGGCGCAGGCCGAAACCGGCCGGACGGCATTCGATTCGGCCGAATTGCGTTCGCTGCGCCAGATCGGCGGCGACGAATTGGTAAGCGAAGTGTTACGCCTGTTCCGGGAAAACGCCGCGCAGCAGATCCGCGCGATTGAAATCGCGATCGAGAACCGGCAAAGCGCCGAGGTACGCCAGGCCGCGCATAGCCTGAAATCGACCGCGGCCAATATCGGCGCCGCGCCATTGGCGGAACTGGCCCGCAACCTCGAACATGCGGCCCGCGACAACACGCTGGCGTTCGATAGTCGTATTGCCGAATCCTTGCAAACCGCCTATAAAGCAATCCTGCAACAACTTCCCGCCGCGACTTCGTAAATGCAACAGCCACCCGCCCCCCATCTGATTCTGGCAATCGACGATGACGACATGGTGCGTTTGATGTTGCGGGAAATTCTGCAGCGCGAAGGGTTCGACGTGGTTTGCGCCGCCGACGGCCGCCAGGGCCTGGAGCTGTGCGCCAGCCGCAAACCCGATCTGGTGTTGCTGGACGTAATGCTGCCCGACTCGAACGGCTTCGACTGCCTGCAAACCATCCGCCGAATGCCGGGCAACTCGATCTTGCCGATCGTAATGCTGACCGGGGTGGACGACCTGGATTCGGTCAACCGCGCGTTCGAATTGGGCGCCACCGACTTTATCGCCAAGCCGATCAGTTGGCCGACCTTGCCCCACCGCTTGCGTTACCTGCTGCGCTCGGTCGCCACGTTGTCGGCATTGGCCCAAAGCGAAGCCGAATTGCGCAAAGCGCAAAAAATCGCCCAGCTCGGCAGTTGGGACTGGCACGTTGCCAGCGACTCGGCTCAATGTTCCGAGGAAATCTTCAACATTCTCGACATCGATCCGTTGCAGCGGGAGTTGAAACTGCAGGATTTGTTGAACCGGGTGGAAGCTTCGGAGGCGGCAAAACTGCAGCAAGCCATCGACTTGTGCCTGAAAAACAAGTTGAGCTTCCGTATCGAATTACCGGTATCGCACCGGGACGGCGGCGACCGGGTGATTCACATTCAAGGCGAGCCTATCGTCGAGAACGATACGGTCGAACGCATCCGCGGCGCGATTCAGGACATTACCGAACGCCGCAACATCGAAGAACGGGTACGGTTCTTGTCCTATTACGACCCGCTGACCGGATTGCCCAACCGCACGCTGTTCAAGGAGATTCTGGGCCAGGCCATGGCCTATTGCGACCGCTACGGCTCGGCGTTGTCGACGCTGTTCATCAGTATCGCCCGCTTCAAACGCATCAACGAAACGCTGGGGCCGAAAATCGGCGACCACGTGCTGAAAATGTTCGCCGACCGGCTGGTCGCCGAAGTCAGGGAATGCGATTTCGTATCGGCCACGTCGGAGTTCGATCTGGCGAACATGACCGTATCCCGGCTGGGCGGCAGTACCTTTACCGTGTTGCTGAACCGGGTTCAAGACACCCGCGACAGCGTCAAAGTCGCCAAGCGCATCTTTCAGATCATGCAGCAATCGTTTCCGGTCGAAACCACGGAACTGTTCCTGGGCATCAATATCGGCATCGCGGTCTACCCCGGCGACGGCATGGACGAAGACAGTTTCATCAAGAACGGTGAATTCGCAATGAACCACGCCGGCGAATACGGCCACAACAACTACCAGTTCTTCAGCAAATCGCTGAACGTGGCCGCCTTCCACAAACTGGCGATGGAAAACAGCCTGCGCCGGGCCATCGAACGCGACGAACTGGAGCTGTATTACCAGGCCAAGATCGACATTCGCCGCCACCGGGTGGTCGGCTGCGAAGCTCTGATCCGCTGGCGCCACCCGGAATTGGGTTTGATCGGCCCGTCGCAATTTATCCCGATTGCCGAAGATTCCGGGCTGATCGCGCAGATCAGCAATTGGGTATTGGAAAACGCCTGCCGCCAAGTGCTGGACTGGCGCCGGCAAGGCGACGGTCCGGAGCTGGTGATGGCGGTCAACGTTTCGGCCAACCAGTTCCGCCAACCCGGTTTCGGCGGCCACGTCCGCGAAGTGCTGGCGCAAATCGGGCTGGAGCCGCGCTATTTGAAACTGGAACTCACCGAGACCATCTTGCTGCACAACGTCGAGGATGCCTTGGTCACATTGCGCGAACTGCAGGCGTTAGGCGTCAGGATCAGCATCGACGATTTCGGCACCGGTTACTCTTCGTTGTCTTATTTGAAAAAACTGCCGATATCGGAACTGAAGGTAGACCACAGCTTCGTCCGCGACTTACCGCACAACGAAGACGACATGGCGATTACCACGGCAATTTTGGCCCTGGCCGAGGCGCTGTCCTTGGAAGTGGTGGCCGAAGGCGTCGAAAACCAGGACCAGGCCAACTTTCTGCTGGATAACGGCTGCACGGTGGTGCAGGGCTTTCTTTACCAGCGGCCGATGCCGGCCACCGAATTCGCCGAGTTTGCCAGAGTGTTCGATAGCCGGTCGGCCGCCGACCCTATCCCGCGATGACAGCCCAACCGAAAATTCTGATCGTCGACGACGACGCCATGGTCCGGATGCTGGTGGGCCAGGTATTGCGCGCCCACCAGTACCGAACCCTGGAAGCCGAAAATGGCCGCGAGGGTTTGCGTTTGTTTTGCCAGGAACAACCCGACCTGGTGTTACTGGACGTGATGATGCCGGAACTGGACGGTTTCGCCTGCCTGCAGCAGATGCGCGCCTTGCCCGACGCCACGCCCATCGTCATGATGACGGCAATCGAAGATACCGGCGCGGTGGAACAGGCCTTTCGCCTCGGCGCTACCGATTTCATCGGCAAACCGGTGCAATGGCCGCTGCTGCCGCACCGGATCGAATACGTATTGCGCGCCCACCGCACCACGCAAAATCTGATCGAACAGCAAAACCTGCTGCAGCGCAGCGAACAGCGCTACCGCGAATTGGTCGAGAGTTTGAGTTCGGATTATTTTCTGTTCTCGTTGGACCGGCAAGGCGCGTTCAGTTATCTCGGGCCGTCGGTGGAACAGATTCTCGGCTATCCGGCCGAGCAGTTGCTGGGCGATTGTTTTGCGCTGGCTACCGATAACCCGATCAACCGGACCGCGCGCAGCCATACCCAGGCCAGTTTAGCCGGCCGCAAACCGCCCAATTACGAAATGGAATTACGCTGCCGGGACGGCGGCAACCGCCTGTTAAGCCTGAATGCGACGCCGATTTTCGACGAGCGGGGCCAGGTCATCGCCGTCAACGGCCTGGCCCACGATATCAGCGAAGTGCGCCGCACCCAACAAGCGCTGAGCGACAGCGAGGAGCGCCTGCGCTTGTCGATGCAGGCGGCCAAACTCGGCTTTTTCGACATCGACCCGCAGACCGGCAAAACCATCGTCAACCGCGAGTACTCTGCGATGCTCGGCTACGAAGCCGCCGAATTTTCGGCCGACATCGACGCCTGGGCCGAACGGCTGCACCCCGACGACCGCCAAGCGGCGCTGGAACGCTACCGGGCCTACATCGCCGGCGAAATCGGCGAATACCGGCTCGAATACCGCTTACGCTGCGCCGACGGCGGCTGGAAGTGGATATTGTCGATCGGCAGCATCGTCGAACGCGATGCCGCCGGCCGTCCGCTGCGCATACTCGGTACCCATACCGACATCACAGAGAGCAAAACCGCCGCCGAGCGTTTGAAATTGCTGGCAAAGGTATTCGAAAACAGCGGCGAAGCGATCTTTCTCTGCGCGCCGGACCTGAGCATCGTCTCCAGCAACCAGGCCTACACCAATATCACCGGCTTCCGCGCCGAAGAAGTCCTCGGCAAAAAACCGGCAATGCTGGATTCCGAGCACAACGACAGCGGCCACTTCCGCCGCATCCGCCAAGCCTTGAAGGAAAACGGTTACTGGCAGGGCGAAATCTGGGACACCCGTAAAAACGGCGAACCCTATCCGGCCTGGCTGGGAATTTCGATGATCGGCGGTCCGCACGGTGCGGTCAGCCATTACATCGGCATTTTTTCGGACATCACCGAGCGCAAGGCGGCCGAAGCCCAGATCGAATATCTGGCCCGCCACGACCCGCTGACCAACCTGCCGAACCGGACCTTGCTGCGCGACCGTTTCGACCAGGCCATGGCCCATGCCTTGCGCAACAGCAGCCTGGTCGGCTTGTTGTTTCTGGATCTGGACCATTTTAAAAACATCAACGATACGATGGGCCACGACGTCGGCGACCGCCTGCTGCAGGGCATCGCCGAACGGCTGTGCCAATGCGTCCGCGAAGTCGATACGGTTTGCCGGCAAGGCGGCGACGAATTCATCATCATTCTGACCGACATCCCCGACATCGACACCATCGCCCAAATCGCGCTGAAAATTCTCGACCAACTGAACCAGCCGTTCCTGATCGAAGGCGTCACCGTATGTACCTCGTTCAGTATCGGCATCAGCCTCTACCCCAACGACGGCTTGAATTTCCACGGTTTGTTGAACAAAGCCGATACCGCGATGTATGCGGCCAAAAACGAAGGCCGCAATACCTTCCGCTTCTTCTCTCATGACATGAACCTGGCCTCGATCGAACGCATGAACATCGAGAACGGCCTGCGCGCGGCGTTGAAGCAAAACGAATTCCGCCTGCACTACCAACCGCAGTATTCGATTCGCGACAACCGGATCATCGGCGCCGAAGCCTTATTGCGCTGGCAACCGAAAAACGGGACGATGATTCCGCCGGCCAAATTCATCCCGATTGCCGAGGATAACGGCCTGATCGTGCCGATCGGCGACTGGGTATTGCGCGAGGCCTGCCGGCAAAACCGGGTCTGGCACGACGCCGGCTACAAATTGTTGGTGACGGTCAATATTTCGGCGTTGCAGTTCAAACGCGGCAATCTGCTGGAATCGGTGAAATCGGCCTTGTCCGAATCCGGACTGGCGGCGGAATACCTGGAATTGGAACTGACCGAATCGGTGCTGATGTTCGACACGGCCACCGTGATCCAGCAAATCGCCGCGCTGAAAGCGCTGGGCGTCAGCTTTGCGATCGACGATTTCGGCACCGGCTACTCCTCGCTCGGCTATCTGAAGCGTTTCGCCGTCAACAAACTGAAGATCGACCAATCCTTCATCCAGGATTTGAGTTCGGGCAAGGCCGAAGACGCTGCCATCGTCCAGGCCATCGTGCAATTGGGCGACACCTTGGGCCTGCTGACGCTGGCCGAAGGTGTAGAAACCCAGGAACAGGCCGAACGCCTGCACCAGCTCGGCTGCCACAAAGCCCAAGGCTTTTATTGGAACCAACCGTTGCCGCCGGACGAATTCGGCGCTTTGTTCGACGCGGACTGAACCGGGTCAGAACAGCTTCCAGACCGGTTCGGCGCCGGCCGGCAGCACCGCCAACCGGCCCAATTCCACATACGGGTTGCCCGGCGCGTGAAAATCCGAGCCCTGCGAAGCATACAAGCCGTGTTTTAGCGCTAAACCGTAACTTAAGCGGATATCGTCGATGCTGGCGCGGCCGGTGACGACTTCTATCCCCTGCCCGCCCGCCGCCGCGAACTGGGCCAATGCCCTGTTCAACCATTTCGTACTCAGCTTGTAGCGCAATGGGTGCGCCAGCACCGCAACGCCGCCGGCCTGGCGGATCCAGTCCACGCATTCGGCCAACGCCGTCCAGGCGGTCGGCACGTAGCCGGGTTTACCTTTGCTCAAGTAACGGTCGAACGCGTCCTGCTGGGTCTCGACGTAGCCGTGTTTGACCAGAAAATCGGCAAAATGCAGCCTAGTGATTTCGCCGTTGCCGGCTGCGGCGCGCAAGTCTGGGTAGGCATCCGGAATGCCTTTCTTGACCAACTTTTGCGCGATTTTTTGCGCACGCTCCTCGCGCGTGACCTGCTGCCGGGCGATGCCTTCCAGCAGGCGGCTATTGGCCGGATCGATGTTCAGACCGACGATATGCAGACAATGGCTGTCGAAGCCGGCGGACAATTCGATGCCCGGCACCAAACGGATGCCGCACTCCTGCGCCGCCTGGCGGGCTTCGGCCAAACCGGCCACGGTGTCGTGGTCGGTCAATGCTAGGACGCCGACGCCTTGCAGTTTGGCACGGTTGACCAGTTCGACCGGCGGTAAGGCGCCGTCCGACGCCGTCGAATGGCAATGCAAATCGTAGATTAAGTCGCTCATTGGTAATCGCCGTAGAGTTTGGCGTACAAACCGTTTTGCTGAATCAGCGCCTCGTGTTTGCCTTGCTCGCAGATTCGGCCCTGTTCGAACACGTAGACATGGTCGGCCTGTTTCACCGCGCTCAAACGGTGGGCGATGATGATCGTGGTGCGCCCCGCCAGGAAGCCGTTCAGGGCTTGATGCAATTTATATTCGGTTTCGGTGTCCAGCGCCGAGGTGGCTTCGTCCAGAATTACCACCGCGGGCTGGCTGACGATCATCCGCGCAATTGCCATGCGCTGGCGTTGGCCGCCGGACAGGCGCATGCCCTGGCGGCCGACCACGGTATCCAAGCCGTCCGCCAAGTCCGCCACGACGTTTTTCAACTGGGCGATTTCCAGCGCCTGCCACAAGGCCGCATCGGCAATATCGCGGCCCAGGGTCAAATTGGCGCGGATGGTATCGTTCAGCAGCGCCGGATGTTGAAGAACCGTTGCCACGTGCTCGCGCACCACGTCCAATCCGATCCGGTCCAACGGCACGCCGTCGAAATAAATCATACCGGTGCCGGGCGGATAGAGTCCGATCAGCGTTTGCGCCAAGGTCGATTTGCCGCCGCCGCTGGCGCCGACCAACGCAATTTTTTCGCCGGCCGGAATCGACAGGTTGATACCGTTAAGCACCGGCTCGTCCTTATAGCTGAAATGCAAATCCTCGACGCTGACCGAAACGGTTTTCTTACCCAAAAACGGATTGGCCAGATGCGGGTAATAAGGTTCGCGTTTCAGCCGGGCCAATTGATTGACCCGCGTCAACGCTGCTTTCGCGGCATAGAACGACTGCTGGATACTCAGGATCTCTTGGACCGGCGCCATCATGAACCACAAATAGCCGAACACCGCCAGCATTTCGCCGATGCTGAGATTGGAATACAGCACCATCAGCATCGCAGTCGCCCGAAAGATATCGAAGCCGAACAAGAAGGTCAGGAAACTGAGCCGCACCGTCGCATCGCTTTTCCAGGCATAGACCGTGGAATGGTTTTTCACGGCCAGCGCGCTGTTGACCAATTGCCGGCAGTAATGCTCCTCGCGGTTGCTGGCGCGAATCTGGTGTATCGCTTCCAGCGTCTCGCTCAACGCCTGCTGGAAGGCGGCATAGGCCTTATTCTCGTTGGCCTTCAACTCCTTGACCCGCGAGCCGACCGCCTTGGCCAGATAAATCACCAACGGGTTCAGGAAAATGATGAACAAACCCAGTTGCCAGTGCATCCACAGCAAGATCAATGCAGTGCCGAATACCGTCAATACCGCGACCAGCAATTTGCTGATCGTGGTACCGATGAAGTTATCCAGGGTATCCAGATCGGTCACCATATGCGAACTGACCGTGCCGCTGCCCAGGCTCTCGTACTCCGACATCGAGATATGTTGCAAATGCTCGACCAGGCTGGCTCTGATCCGAAACACCACATCCTTGGCGATGTTGCAAAATTGCCGGGTCTGGCTGATGTTCAATACCAACGCGAACAGCCGCAGCAATAAACTGGCCAGCAAAATCGCACCGATATACACCATCGGTGTACGCCATTCCGCCGGCAACCAGGGATCGAGCGTCGTCAAAACCATGCCGGGATGGTGCAACAGCACTTCATCGACCAGCAACGGCATCAACAAGGGGACTGGCACGCTGGCCAAGGTGGCCAGAATCGCCATCAGGTGTCCGGCCAGCAATTGCTGCTTGTGTTGGAGGGCGATACCGTAGATATAACGCCAGGAGTATTCGAAGTGGCTTGCAGGTTCGATGATTTTCAAAGTCGGGAAACGGATTCGGTTAGATTTAGCCATTATAATGGTCCGGTGGCCGCGGCAAAACTGATAGCCGGGCTTAATGGTCCGGCTATCGGGGAAGCTGTCATGTCTTTTATCCTACATTTGGTGCTGGCCGCTGCGATCGGCAGCCTGCTGCCGGCGGCGGCAACGGCCGGCGAGGCGGAGCCGGCCGATTCACGCCAACGTTTCGTTCAGGCAGAACAAGCCATCGCCGCCGACCGCGAAGCCGATTACCGCCAACTTGCCGCCACGCTGAAAACTTACCCGCTGTATCCGTATTTGCAATACCAGTGGCTGAAAGGCCGCTTGTCCGCCGACAGCGAGATACGCCAATTCCTGGCCGATCACGCAGCCAGCCGCTACGCTGGGTTGCTTAAACCGAAATGGCTGGCTTATTTGGGGGAACAACAACGTTGGCAGGATTTTCTGCGATATTACCAAGGCAGCGACGACGGCGTATTGCAATGTTATGCCGGCCTGGCCTACTTGGAAACCGGCCAAAGCTCGGAAGCGTTCGGTCTGGCCCGCACGCTTTGGCTAAGCGGCAAGTCGCAGCCGAACACTTGCGACGGCCTGTTCGCCGCCTACCAAGCTTCGCCCTACTTCACCCCCGATTTGATCTGGCAACGTTTCCACGCCGCGTTGAAACGCGGCAATGCCGCGCTGGCCGAATACCTGACCCGCTATCTGGCCGGCAGCGAACTTGAGTTGGCCGGACTCTGGCTAAAACTGCACCGGCAGCCGGAAAGCGTGCAGACCGAAACCGAGTGGCGCCAGCATCCGGCACAGGCCGCGGACTTGTTCGGCCATGCCGTCGAACGCTGGCTGGAACGCGATGCCGTGGCGGCGGCGCAATTTTGGGACCAGGAAAAGCCCTTGCAAACGCTGGCTCCGGCACGCGCCGCCGATATCGAAAAACAATTGGCCATGGCGCTGGCGTTGAAACACGACGCCCAAGCCTACCAACGCCTATCGCGTTTGGCAGCCGACGACGAATCGAGCCGGGAATGGCGTGTGCGGGCGGCGTTGAACATTCAGGACTGGCCGGGGGTAATGGCCGCCATCGACCGATTGAACGGCGAAGAAAAAATCCGCGACAAGTGGCGTTACTGGCAGGCGCGGGCATTGGCGGCAACCGGCCAAGGCACAACCGCCGCCAGCGAATTTGCCGACTTGGCGAAAAACCGCAGTTTTTACGGATTTTTGGCCGCCGCCAAGTCCGGCCAGGCAATAGCGTTGGCGCACCGGCCGTTACTGGTCGCCGAAACGGAACTGCAAGCCTTGAGCGATAGAGCCGATTTCCAGGCGGTAAGCGAACTGCTGGCATTGAAGCGGCCGGCGGAAGCCAGACGCCAATGGCAATTTGCCGTCGCCAGACTGGAGCAAGGTTTATTGCCGGCAGCGGCCAAACTGGCGCAACGCTGGCACGCGCCGGCGCTGGCGATCGCTACCGTCGCCAAAGCCAACCACTGGGACGACCTCGAATTGCGCTTCCCTTTGGAATATAGCCGGGAAATCGGCCAAAACGCCGCGGAACGGCAACTGGACCCGGCCATCATCTACGGCTTGGTCCGCCAGGAAAGTGCCTTCGATAGCCAGGCCGACTCGCCCGCCGGCGCGAAAGGTTTGATGCAGGTTATGCCGCAAACCGGCCGCCAAATCGCCGCCGATCTGCGCGACCGCTGGGGCAACGACGACAGCCTGTTTCAACCCGATCTGAACCTGAAATACGGCGCGTTTTACTTCAAGAAACTGTTGGGCCAGTTTAATGGCCACTATGCCCTGGCGGCGGCGGCCTACAATGCCGGCGCCAGCAAGATCAAACGCTGGCTGCCCAGCGGCCGCAGCCAACCGGCCGATATCTGGATCGAAAACATCCCTTACAAGGAGACCCGCGGCTACGTCGCGTCGGTTTTAATGTATAGCTTGATCTACCAGCAACGCCTGCAACGGAACTCGCTTAAAGTCGACGATCTGCTGCGCGACGTAATGCCGGGATAAAAATTGAGCTGATTTTTTAAGCCGATTATTGGATAATGTCGGATGTTTTTGAACCGACGAATCAGGTAATCATTGGATGGAGAAGCAGCACAGTTTCACGCGCGAAGAGTTGTTAATGTCCGGCCGGGGCGAACTTTACGGCCCGGAAAACGCGCAGCTACCGCTTCCCAACATGCTGATGATGGACCGTATCGTCCACATTTCCGACGAAGGCGGTAAATACGGCAAAGGCGAAATCATCGCCGAACTGGATATCCACCCCGACCTGTGGTTTTTTGCCTGCCATTTCCAAGGCGACCCGGTAATGCCGGGCTGTCTGGGTCTGGATGCGATGTGGCAGCTAATCGGTTTCTACTTGTGTTGGCTCGGCGGCCCCGGTAAAGGCCGTGCCCTCGGCTGCGGCGAGGTCAAATTTACCGGCCAAGTATTGCCGACCGCCAAAAAAGTCACTTACAAAATCGACTTGAAACGCGTCATTATGCGCAAGCTGGTGATGGGCATCGCCGATGCGGTCATGGAAGTCGACGGCAAACAAATCTACGAAGCCACCGATTTGCGGGTCGGCTTATTTACTTCCACTCAGGATTTCTAAGGAAACCATCATGAGACGCGCGGTTGTAACAGGTTTGGGGATCGTTTCCAGTATCGGCAATAACCGGGACGAAGTCGTCGCTTCGTTGCGGAGCGGCCGTTCCGGCATCGTCCACGCTCCGGTCTACCAGGAATTGGGCTTCAGAAGCCATGTCCACGGTCCGGTCAACATCGATCTGGACGAGGCGATAGACCGTAAGATCAAACGCTTCATGGGCGACGGCGCCGCCTACAACTACCTGGCGATGGAACAAGCCATCGCCGATTCCGGCCTGGACGAAAACGACATTTCTAATATCCGCACCGGCTTGGTAATGGGTTCCGGTGGACCGTCGACCTCGAATCTGGTCGATTCCGCCGACATCCTGCGCTCTAAAGGCGTCAAAAAAGTCGGGCCGTATATGGTGACCCGCGCCATGTCCAGCACCAACACCGCCTGCCTGGCCACGCCGTTCAAGATCAAAGGCGTCAATTATTCGATCAGTTCGGCGTGCGCAACCAGCGCCCACTGCATCGGCCACGCGCAGGAACTGATTCAGCTCGGCAAACAAGATATAGTGTTTGCCGGCGGCGGCGAGGAGCTGCATTGGACCATGTCGGTGATGTTCGATGCGATGGGTGCATTGTCGTCCAAATATAACGATACCCCTGACACCGCGTCCCGCCCCTACGACGAAACCCGCGATGGCTTCGTGATTTCCGGCGGCGGCGGCGTTTTGGTGATCGAAGAACTCGAGCACGCCAAGGCCCGCGGCGCGAAAATTTACGCCGAATTAGTCGGCTACGGCGCCACTTCCGACGGCTACGACATGGTGCAGCCCTCCGGCGAAGGCGCCGTACGCTGCATGCAAATGGCGCTGGCGACCGTGCACGATCCGATCGACTACATCAACGCCCACGGCACCAGCACGCCGGTCGGCGACACCCGCGAGTTGGAAGCGATGCGCGCGGTATTCGGCAGCGATGCCGTGCCCAGAGTCAGCTCGACCAAATCCCTGACCGGACACGCACTCGGTGCGGCCGGCGTCAACGAAGCGATTTATTCGCTGCTGATGATGGAAGAAAATTTCTTGAGCGCGTCGGCCAACATCAGCCAGCTCGATCCCGGCGCGGCCGGCATCCCTATCATCCGCGAATATCAGGACAACGTGACGTTGAATACGGTGATGTCGAACAGCTTCGGCTTCGGCGGCACCAACGCCACGCTGATTTTCCAACGCTACAACGGTTAACTGCTAAGCGGCCTGCGCTTCCCGCCCGGCCGCCCCTCTTCGCACCATGTCCGATCCCAGCCAAAAATCCCGTACCCAATTCAACAAGCTGCAAAAGCGCCTGAGGCGCAGTGTCGGCGAAGCGATCGCCGATTTCAACATGATAGAGCCGGACGACAAAGTCATGGTCTGCCTGTCCGGCGGCAAGGATTCGTACACGATGCTGGACATTCTGTTGAATTTGCAGAAAACCGCGCCGGTCAATTTCGAAATCATCGCCGTCAATCTGGACCAGAAGCAACCCGGTTTTCCGGAACACGTACTGCCGGAATACCTGACGTCGATCGGCGTGCCGTTCCACATTATCGAACACGACACCTACAGCATCGTCAAACGCATTATTCCGGAAGGCCAGACCACCTGCAGCCTATGCTCGCGCTTGCGGCGCGGCACGCTGTACGGTTTCGCCCGCGAGCACAACATCACCAAAATCGCATTGGGCCACCACCGCGACGACATCATCGAGACCTTCTTCCTGAACCTGTTTTACGCCGGCAAACTAAAAGCGATGCCGCCGAAACTGCTCAGCGACGACAAGCAGAATATCGTGATCCGGCCGCTAGCCTACTGCCGAGAGAAAGACATCAACCGCTTCGCCGCCTTCAAACAGTTTCCGATCATTCCCTGCAACCTGTGCGGATCGCAGGAGAATTTGCAACGCAAGGCGATGAAGCAAATGCTGAACGGCTGGGACAAACAATTCCCCGGCCGGATCGAAACCATCTTCGCCGGCCTACAAAACATCGCGCCGTCGCAAATGCTCGATACCGGTTTGTTCGACTTTGCCGGCTTGCGCCGCGACCCCAACTCAACCCTGGCCCGCGTCGTCTCCGACGAGCCGGGACTGGACATACTCGAACGCTAAACATGGAACGGAAATATGGCACAAACCATCCTAGTGACGGGCGGCACCGGCTACATCGGTAGCCATACCTGCGTCGAATTACTGGATAACGGTTTCGATATCGTTATCGTCGACAACCTCAGCAACAGTAAAATCGAAGCGCTCCGGCGCATCGAAACCATCACCGGTAAAGCGCCGTTGTTTTACCAAGCCGATATCACCGACGCCGCGGCCCTTGCCCGCATCTTCCAAAACCACAATATCGACGCTGTCGTGCATTTCGCCGGCTTGAAAGCGGTCGGCGAATCCTGCCAGCAACCGCTCAGCTATTACCGCAACAACATCTACGGCACCCAGGTTTTGCTGGAAACGATGGCGGAAGCCGGTGTGAAACGTTTGGTGTTCAGTTCGTCGGCAACCGTTTACGGCGACCCGCACACGGTACCGATTCTGGAGAGTTTTCCGCTGCAAGCGACCAATCCTTACGGCCGCACCAAACTGTTTATCGAGGAAATTCTGCGCGACGCCGGCAACGCCGACCGGCTTAACCAGTCCGCCAATCCGTGGCAGACCGCCATCCTGCGCTACTTCAATCCGATCGGCGCCCACAGCAGCGGCCTGATCGGCGAAGACCCGAACGGTATCCCCAACAATCTGATGCCGTATTTGTCGCAAGTCGCGATCGGCAAATTGCCGATGCTGTCGATCTTCGGCGACGACTACCCCACCGTCGACGGCACCGGCGTGAGAGATTACATCCACGTGGTCGATCTGGCGCAAGGCCACATCAAAGCCTTGCAATATCTGCTGAGCCAGCCGGCAAACGCTGCGGTCTGCGACGCGGTCAACCTGGGCACCGGCAACGGTTACAGCGTATTGCAAATGGTCAACACCTTTATCCAGGTGACCGGTCGAGACGTGCCTTACAAAATCGCACCGCGCCGCGCCGGCGACGTCGCCGCCTGCTATGCCGACCCTAGCCTGGCGCAACAAAAACTGGGCTGGAAGGCGGAACGCGATTTAACCCAAATGATCGCCGATACCTGGCGCTGGCAAAGCCGCAACCCGAACGGCTACCACTAAGCCGCATCCATCCGCAGCACCAGACCGCCGTTTTCGACCCGATTGCGGCCGTTGCGCTTGGCTTCGTACAGCGCGGCATCGGCGGTTTGGATCAATTGCAACGCAATCTCCGCCACCGGCTTTTTCAAGGCAAAAGCCGGTTGATAGGTGGCGGCACCGACCGAGATCGTCACCGGAATCGTTTGTTCGGCAAACAAAATCCGCAATTCGGCAATACAGATACGAATCCGCTCGGCGATTTCGACGGCATGTTTGTTATCGCTTTGCGACAACAGCGCCACGAATTCCTCGCCGCCGTAACGGGCCAGCACGTCGTTGTTGCGCAACTGTTTTTTGATCAGCGTCGCCACCGCGGCCAACACGTGGTCGCCGGCCTGGTGGCCGTAACCGTCGTTGATGCGTTTGAAATAGTCGATATCCAAAAACAGACAGGACAAAGGTTCGCGAGTGCGTTGACTGCGGTCCAATTCTTCTTCGATCCGCTGTTCCAGAAAGCGCCGGTTGTTGACGCCGGTCAACGGATCGATCAGGCTGGTCCGGCGCATGGTCTCGACGTTCAGGTTGTTTTCCAGGCAGATACTGATCACCGAGGCGATATGCTCGATAAAATCGGTTGCCATGCCTTGCACGAAGCGGTCGCTGCGGTAGCTGCCCAGATTCAACGATCCAAGGTATTTATCGCGCCGCACTAAAGGCACAATCACGACCGAGGCCGGCTTTTTAGCCAACGACGCCGAGAAATAACGTTCGCAGTCGCTGGACCGGTAGCCGCCGAGCACCGGCTGTTTGGAGCCGTCGAAACTGTCGCCCAGCGGCGATTCCTGGTTAATCAGCAGCAAACCCTCGCGGCGCTTGTAATCGTAATGGTCGCCGTCCAGATACGCCGCAATCTCGTTCTTCGGATCGACCAACCACAAGTTGACCACATCCAGGCCGAACAGGATTTTGGTCTCGGCCAGAATAAACTCGATCATCTCCGCCAGCGTGTTCATTGCCAGCAGACGCATCTCGTAGCTTTGCAGGCGTTTCAACGTCAGACTGTTATGCTGCACGCGACTCAACATGCCGTCCAAATGACTTTCCAGCACGCGCAGTTCTGTAGTGATATCGTCTTCCAATCTCGACCTCATCCGCTTTGTCAAGCGCATAAGACTAGCAGTTTTCGGAAAAAATGCGCGCGACTCGACCCTGGCCGGCCACGGCTAGACACCGACCCGCGGCCGGCCCCGCCGGCGACGGGAACCGTGGCCGATTAACCGGAAAATAAGCCAATTGCCAGCGCCGCTAGGGCATTTACCGCAGTTTTACGCCGTTGCCGGGCTCGAGCCCGCAGCCGGCGTACTTCTGCCGCTGGTACATATCCTGCTTCGATCTCGCTCCATTTGCAGCCAAACTGTCGGGCCTCCGGTCAACATGAACGATCTTGCCGTCAATATCGATACCTTGTTTTTGAGCCATAGAGACTCCCTGATACGCGCGATATTCGGCATCGTCGGTTGCCCGCAAACGGCGGAAGACTTGGCGCACGCAGCCTACCTGAAAATGCTGCACGCATTGGAAAACCAAGAAGTCGCCTATCCCAAGCCCTTCCTCTACCAGATCGCGAAAAACCTGGCGCTCGACCATTTACGCAAAGAAAACGTCCGCCTGCGCCCCAGCCATACGCTAGAAGACGAACACGACGGCCAGTACAGCCTGGTGGATAGTTTGCCGGGCTGTTGGCGGTGATGTTCTCGGGGGGATTTCAACTTACCGGAGCAGGTCAATGTTTTGGTGAAGCAATTTTCGCCGCTGCAGCGGCCCAATGCCTGAGAAGGCATGGAATCGGCAAAAATTCATTCCCGTTACCCGGTAACACGGCCATTACGCCGGGTCAAGCTGAGGCAATCGCCAATCACCGGTATCCGGATGGAAAATTGTGGATGTTAAGCGCGCCCGCGAATGGGCAAGGCATTTACTATGTCTGGAAACGCGATGTGAGCGAACTGAGGCGATATATCGGTTACCGGGAAATCGCGATAGATCAATACAGCGGCGAAATACTGAAAATGTATGACGCCGGCAGCGGTTCGGCCGGCGATGTATTACTGGATTGGCAATGGCCGTTGCATAGCGGTTACGCTTTTGGATGGCCGGAGCGGATTTTGGTGTTGTCGAGCGGTTTGGCTTGTCCGGTGCTGTTCGTTACCGGAGTGATACGCTGGCGGCAAAAATACCGCGCCAGGCGCTCGGCCGAAAAGCTGGATCGCCACCGTACCGACCGCTAACGCCTAGCCGGCTCGAGTTTGCCGGCCGAAGCACACGCTAATCCCGATACCTTTGCCGTCGATGCCTGGACCCACGTCAATCCGCGCCGCGTGCAGATCGGCGATCTCTTTGACGATGGCCAGGCCCAAACCGCAGCCTTCGCCGCGGCTGCCCGGAATCCGGTAAAACCGCTCGAATATCCGGTCCGCTTCCTCCGGCCGGATACCGGGACCGTCGTCCTTGACCACCCAGCCGGGCGGATCGGCCAGCACGGTTACATTGATACGGCCGCCCGGATTGCTGTAACAAATACTGTTATCCAACAGATTGTTCAGCAACTCCCGCAGCAGGGTTTCGTCGCCTTTGATCGAAACCGGTATGCGCGGCGCGTCGAATCCCAATTCAATTTCCTGTTCCAGGGCTTTATACACCCAATCCATACAACAGGCTTTGGCCAGCGCGGCCAAATCCAGGCCCCGAAACGGCCGCGAACCCTGCGATACCGATTCGGAACCGGCCAGAACCAGCAACTGCGAACTCAAATGCGCTACCCGGTCCGCCGAATGTTTGATGTGGCTCAGCGCCGGTTTCATCGCATCCGGACTGTCCGCGGCCAACGCCCGCTCGGCATGAACTTTCAGCCCGGCCAGCGGCGTGCGTAATTGGTGGGCGGCGTTTTCGATGAAACGCTGCTGGGCGGCCAGCGCCGAACCCAGGCGCTGCAACAATGCGTTGATGGTGTGGGTCAAGGACCGCACTTCCAGCGGCACGTTGGTATCCGGAATCGGGTTCAGTTCCCGCGCCGAACGCTGGCCGATCAGCGTCGCCAGATCGTGCAATGGGCTCAAGCCGCGATTGATGCCGACCCAGATGTGGAGCCCGGTGACCAACAACAGCAACAATTGCGGCGCGACCACCGCCAGTAAAATCTCGTTCATCATGCCGCGCCGCTTGTTCAAGGTTTCCGCCACCGACACCAGCACGTCGCCGCTATCGCCGCCGGCCGAGGCGGTCAACACAGAAACGATGCGGACCTTACGCCCCTGGATTTCGCCGTCGGAGAACAACGGCGCATCGGCCGCCATCGCCGCCAACGCCGGGCCGGGCAGCGCCCTGTCGCCGGCAATGAATCCGGCCGCCGCCGACTCCACCTTGAAAAAGGTCTTGTCCATAGCGTCCCAACGGAACACTTCGACCGCAATCGGCGGCAAATCGAACGTGACTTTGTCCTTTTGCGTTTTCACTTCCTGCGCCAGCGATTTGGCCGAATCCAGCAGCCAACTGTCGTAAGCGCGGTCGGCGTAGTGCAGCGCGACGAAATAAGACACGGCCGCATCCAGCACGACAACCGCGATCAACGGCAGCGTCAGCCGCGCCAGCAACTGCGCTCTCAGACTCTGCGGTTTGCGCATCAGTGTTGCTCCAGCAAATAGCCCAGACCGCGCAAGGTGCGAATACCGATGGCATAGGGTTCCAGCCGCTTGCGCAACCGGTGGATGTAGACTTCGATGGCGTTATCCGCCAACTCTTCGGAACGCGCCGCCAAGCGTTGGGCAATATGGTCCTTGCTGACCACGCGCCCGGCCTGCAACAACAGCGCCTCCAGAACGCCGTACTCGCGCGGCGGCAACGGCAGCAACTCGCCGCGCACCTTGACCTGTTGTTGGCGGGTATCCAAAACCAGGCCGCCGAAACGAATATCGTGGTCGAAGCCGCCCTGGCTGCGGCGCAACAACGCTCTGACCCGCGCTTCCAATTCCAGCAATTCGAACGGCTTGGTCATGTAATCGTCGGCGCCGAGTTGCAAACCGCCGATCCGGTCGTTCAGGCCGTCGCGCGCCGTCAGTATCAACACCGGCATCGGCGACTGCCGCCGTCCCCGCAATTCCCGCAACACTTCGCGCCCGTCCATATCCGGCAGCCCCAGATCGAGAATCGCCAGTTCGAAGGGTTGCGTACTCAAAGCCCCGACGGCAAAAGCGCCGGTCCGCGCCAACGTGACGTCGAATCCCCATTCGCTCAAACTGTGCGACAGGCCGTCGGCCAAGGCCTGATCGTCCTCGACCAGTAAAATTCTCATGCGCCGTTCCCGCTAATGAAAGGTTGATGAAAGGTTACGCCGGTAAAGTGGCGGAGTTAAAACCGGCTGCAGCCGCTGGGTGTGCAGTCGAACCGGCCGCTCCCGCTACCGGAGCCGCCAACGGCAAGATACCCGAAACACCGGAGAGTTCATTATGGAATCGACATTAGTGCCCGCGCAACCGCGCAATCGGCGGTTGGACTTTTTTCGCGGCGTTGCACTGTTGGTTATTTTCGTCAACCACATGCCGGGCAATCCCTGGTTCTGGTACACGCCGTCACGTTTCGGCTTCAGCGATTCTGCGGAGATATTCGTGTTTTTATCGGGCTACGTCTCCGCCGTCGCCTACGGCCGCTGCTTCGGCCAAGCCGGCCTGGCGCTGGGCAGCGTCAGGGTATTCCTGCGTTGCGCCCAGATTTACGCCGCGCACCTGGCGTCGTTTTTGGCGATGGCGGCCATTTGCGTGTTCGGCAACCGCTGGCTGCCGGGAACCGATTACATTCAACAATTGAACATCGCTTATTTTTTCGACAACACTCAGCAAGCCGTTTTCGATTTATTTGCATTGGCTTACGTGCCGAATTATTTCGACATCCTGCCCTTGTACCTGGTGTTACTGGCCTGGGTGCCGTTGGCCTGGAGTCTGTCTCTGGTTAGCAAATACCTGGCTTTGGCGGCTTCGCTGCTGGTTTACGCCCTAGCCTGGTACTACGGCCTGGAACTGAGCGGCGAGCCGAACGGCGGCCGGCCATGGTTTTTCAATCCGTTCTGCTGGCAACTGCTGTTTTTTTCCGGCTTCGCCTTCGCGGCCGGATGGCTGCCGCAACCCGGCTATCGGCCGGGTCTGGCTTGGGCCTGCGCGCTACTGGCGGTCCTGGCCGTACCGTTGGCCTACGAACCGTTCTATACCGGCCATAGCCTATTGCTGGAACTGCGGACACACCTGGAACGGTTGCTGGACAAAAGCCACCTCGGCCCGTTGCGCTGGCTACATTTATTGGCGCTGGCCTATCTGGCCGGACAAATTCCGGCCGGAATCGCGGCACGCCTGGAACGAGGTCCGGCGCGCTGGGTGGCGGATATGGGGCGGCAATCGCTGGCGGTGTTTTTATGCGGCATGGCTTTGTCATATCTGGGCGGAATGGCGCTGGATCTGGCCGGCCGGGAGCCTCTGGTTACTGCGGCGGTCAACCTCGCCGGCATTGCCGTCCTAATGGCCATCGCTCAACTGTTGGCTTGGCTGGAAACCAAGCCGTGGCAATCGGCCCACCGGACCAACGTCGGCCGCGAGCCGAGCCGGCCGGCGCTGTGGTTCGGTCTAGGACTGAAACAAGCTGCCGCCCTGCCTTTGCTGGTTTGCGCAGCCGCTACGCCGTTGTTGTTGCTTCGGAGCCAAGACGGCGCAAGCCCGCCCGCCGTGGCGGAAGCGCCACCGATGGCGCCGCCGCCGAGCGGCGAATTGCTGAAAACCGGAACTACCCCGGCTAGCGAGGATGCCGAAACCGTAGCTCAACGCCAGTTGTAGAATCGGGCGAAGCGGATAAACGGCCGATCCCGGTTTAGATTGCGGGATGCCGGCAACCATGCTGAACTATCTCGCCAGCCTAGGCGCCCATTTTCCGATCAACGGCGGACTGTTTTGACCGGTTCGCCCCGCGCGCGGCAGCGAAGCGGGTTTACGTATGCGCCGATGCCGCGCTATGCTGGAGCACGGCGTATAAGCGCCACGGCAACGTCGAACCGACCCTATTGCTTCAACCGAACCATTTTTCAGGAAGCCCAAGCATGTACCAAGACCCGCCAACACCCGAAACCGAACCCGGCAAGCGCTACGTTGTTATCGAACAAACCGTGTTTATTTTGCTGGTTCTGTTGTCTCTGGCCGGAATCTATATTACCGATTTCAATCCGGACGACGGCTACGGTTACTGGCTGGCCATGGTGTTCGTGTTCGGTTTGCTTTCGGTGTTCGTCGCCTGGTTACAGGCCAAAAGCGGTGACGCCGATTTCGGCCGGGTTTTGAAAGCGCAGGCCATGCATTGGCTGCATACCGTCGTCGTCGTAATCGCCGCGTCGTTTCTGAACAAGTCCGGCCAATTATCCGGCGTCAGCGCCGACTTGATGATACTGCTGATTTTAGGCTTGGCGGCCATGCTGGACGGCTACCACGTCGGCTGGGAATTCAGCTTCCTGGGCTTTTTTCTGGTGGGCTGCGCGGTGATTATCGGTTACGTGCAATCCTTTCTGTGGGCCTGCGCCGCGTTTGCGGCGGCCATCGTGGCGGTATCGTTGATTTGCACCTTCCTGCGCTCGAAAGTCCGCAGCCTCGACGGAGACGAGACATGATCAGAACAATCACTTGGTTCAGGCGGTTAAACCGCAAAAACAAAGCCGCCCTGGTTTTGTCCGCGATCTGGATGCTGGCGGTTCCGGCTTTCGTCGTGCCTTACGGCGACGAATCGACCGGCCGGCTCGAACATTTTTTCTGGTGGGGCGTGTTCCCGGTATTTTTGTATTGGGGCCGCCATATCTGGGTCAGAAAATGGCTGCGCTGACGGCTATTACCGCCGCGAAACTGTCAACCGGCGCCCGTCCCGTCGACCGTCCAATCCTGACGCCTCCGCCATGAACGAAAATCCGCAGTAAGCTCCGCCGAGCCTCAGCCTGGCCGAAGCCGCGAAATTCTGGTTGAAACTGGGCTTTATCAGTTTCGGCGGCCCGGCCGGCCCATGCATCAGGAGCTGGTCGAGCGCCGCGCTGGATCAGCGAAAAACGCTATTTACATGCGCTGAACTACTGCATGGTGTAGCCCGGCCCATTCCCGCTGGCTGACACCGCAGCAAATGATCGATTCATTGGCTTTGGGCGAAACCACACCCGGCCCACTAATCATGGTCAACACCTTCGTCGGCTTCGCCGCCGGCTGGGGCCAGGCCTAGTTTGGCGCGGATTCGCCGTTTTTAGCCGGCAGCGTGGGTGCCGCCGAGACTTACTTTACCTACCTGCCCAGCTTTCTATTCATCCTGGCCGGCGGGCCGTTGGTGGAAACCACCCACGGCAATCTGAAATTCACCGCGCCGCTAACCGGCGTCACCGCCGCCGTGGTCGGCGTCATCGTCAATCTGGCCGTGTTTTTTGCCTATCACGTGTTCTGGCCGCAAAGCTTGGCCGGGAGATTCGACCTGTTTTCCGCCCTATTGAGCCTGGCGGCGTTGTTAGCACTGTTCAGGTACAAACTCGTCGTCATCCCGGTCATTTGCCGGCTCCGCGTTCGGCGGCTGGCTGTGGCTGCTTTTGGCGTCTTGATATGTCCGTTTTTGATGGTGGGGATCATTAACCTGTCCTGTCCAAAAATTAGACAGGAGCTTAGAAGGTGATGACCGTGATTTTATTTTCAAAAATACGGCGGATGTATTTCCGCGATCAGTTGTCCATCAATGAAATTGCCAAACGGACGAGTCTGTCCCGCAATACCGTCAAGAAGTGGCTGCGAATGCCCAGTGGGGCCGACCCTAAATATAAGCGTCGTCCTCAATCGACCAAACTATCGCCGTTTGAGGATCAGCTCAAACAAGCTTTAATCACGGATAGTTATCGCCCCAAGCGAGAACGGCGAACAGCCTTGAAGCTATTGGAAGAGTTGCAGAAAGCCGGCTATGAAGGCGGCTACACACAGCTCACCGACTACATCCGCAACTGGCGTCAGGGTGTCGGTAGCGATGCGGGTAAACACGCCTTTGTGCCGCTGAAATTCCGCTGGGGCGAAGCATTTCAATTTGATTGGAGCGAAGAGTCTCTGGTCATCGGTGGTGTTTATCGGCGCATTCAGGTCGCCCATACCAAACTTTGTGCGAGCCGCGCTTTTCTACTGTCTGCTTATCCAAACTACAGCCATGAAATGCTGTTCGACGCCCATCGTCGTGCGTTTCAAGCATTCGGTGGTGTGCCGTTGCGCGGCATCTATGACAACATGAAGACGGCAGTCGACAAGGTTCAAAAAGGCAAGGAACGCATCGTAAACACGCGGTTTTCCGCGATGACCGCCTACTACCTCTTCGATCCAGACTTTTGCAACGTAGCATCCGGCTGGGAAAAAGGAATCGTCGAAAAGAACGTACAGGATAGTCGGCGTCGCATTTGGCTGGATGCCAGCCAACAATGCTTTGCCAGTTTTTCCGAGCTGAATGAGTGGTTAGAAGCCCGTTGCCGGAAGCTCTGGATCGAATTGCCTTGGACTGAAAGGCAAGGCATGACGGTACAAGAGGCTTTGGAACTGGAACAACTGGAGTTGATGCCCCTGCCCGGTGTGTTCGACGGTTACATCGAGTTTGTCGCCCGCGTCTCCAGCACTTGCTTGGTGACGGTGAAGCGTAACCGTTATTCGGTGCCTTGCCGCTTGGCTAATCGACGAGTCAGCGTTCGCTTATACCCTGAGCACCTTGATCTGTATGCCGACGATGTCTGGACCGCCAGCCATGTGCGGCTATTGGGCCGCGATCAGGTCAGCTACGACTGGCAACACTATCTGCCGTTATTGGAACGCAAACCCGGTGCGTTACGCAATGGCGCGCCCTTTGTTGAGATGCCGAAAGCGTTGGGTTCTTTGCGACTCGCATTAAACAAGCGCCCTGGCGGTGATCGAGCAATGGCCGATCTTTTAGCCTGCGTGCCCAAGCAAGGACTGGCTACCGTCATCACGGCCGTCGAGCATTTACTGGCAGGTGGGGTTGTGAATGTTGAGCACGTCAAGCATCTGGTATCGACACTCGCCGGGGGCAGTCAACCACCCGCCGAACCACAAAAGGTTGTCACGCCCGATGCGCTACGCGTCAATGACGAACCTATAGCCGATACAGCAAGATATGAGCAATTACGTGTTAGCACCGACATCGCCCTGGTCGATGAGGAGAGCGGCGATGCATGATTTGGAAGCGGAATTGAAATCACTCAAGCTCTTTGGCATGGCCTCAAGTTACTCCGAAGCCGCTGACCAAGGCGGTGCCAGACTGCAATCCTCGGAATGGCTGCTCTGGCAATTGCTGCAAGCGGAAATCGAGGACAGGCACATTCGTTCCATACGTTACCAACTGCAAAGTGCACGATTCCCAGTGCATCGGGACTTAGGTGGTTTCGACTTTCTACAAAGCAAAGTAGATCGTGCCTTGGTAGAGCAACTGGCGGGCGGTGCCTTTATGGATGCCGCCCATAACGTCGTGTTAGTCGGCGGCACCGGTACCGGCACTTGTGACCTTTAGGTTAAAACCCATCTGGCTACCGCCTTGGGCGTCAAGGCTGTTACCGACCACGGCAAACGTGTCCGTTTCTACTCCACCATCGATCTGGTCACGCAACTGGAACGGGAAAAGGCGGCGGGTAACCAAGGTAAATTAGCCTACCGTTTGATGCAAGTCGATTTGGTCATTCTGGATGAACTGGGCTACCTGCCGTTTTCCAAGGACGGCGGCGCTTTGCTGTTTCATCTCCTATCGAAGCTGTACGAACGAACCAGTGTGGTGATCACCACCAACTTGAACTTTGCCGAATGGTCCAGTGTATTCAGTGACGCCAAAATGACCACCGCCTTGCTGGATCGACTCACGCACCATTGCTACATACTTGAAACCGGCAATGAATCCTACCGCTTCCGACAAAGTTCTGAAGAAACCAAGGCGAGAATACAAGCCAGAGAGAAAGCGAAACGCAGCGGAAAAACACAGGAAGATATCTTGTACGAGGAGAATCCGTTCTAAAAATCCTGTTGTGAAACGGATGGCAAAACTACCCGATTGCTATCCGTTTCATTTACACTTATCCACAGCCGGTGACTCCAAAAACCGGCTCCGTCCCCAAGTCAAATTTCAACCGGTACGGTTGGTCAATTTTCGCCCGGCACCAACAGTCCACACCACCGACAGTAACCATAACCTGCCGGTGTACGAGAATGTGCTGGACGTAAGTTTGAGCAAGCTGAGGCCAACCCGGCCTGGGTCTCGGACATCACGTATATTCGAACCCTGAGCTGCTGGCTGTATCTGGCGGTGGTATTGGATCTGTATTCGCGCAAAATCGTCGGTTGGGCCATGGTGCCCAACATACCGGCGGAACTGGTCTGCACCGCCTTGCAGATTGCCATCGTCCAGCGGCCACCACCACCGTGCCTGATCGTACATTCCGACCGGGGCAGTCCACCAGTCACGAGTATCGGGATTTACTGGTTCGCCACGGCTTTCAAGGCAGCATGAGTCGCAAGGGTAACTGCTGGGACAACGCGGTCATGGAGCGCGTCTTTCTCAATCTGAAAATGGAGCGTGTCTGGCGCCGCTAATATGCCAACCACGCCGAGGCCATCCGCGACGTGACCGACTATATCGTCAATTTTTACAACAATCGGCGCTTGCATTCGTCATTGGGTTACCTGCCGCCCAATGGCTTTGAAATGAAAATGGCGGTTCAACAACCTATTTGTGTGTCCGATAAAAGTTGACCACTGCAGTTCAAACTGGTGGGGCCATTTCTTTCCACGGGCGGCAAGCAGACATTGATGGGAATCAGCAAACGGAGAGATAAAAACCCAATAACTGTCAGATCAGGGTTGAAGTTCTACACTTGATAATAATTTAAATACCACTCGACAAAACGCGCTATACCTTGCTCGATACTGGTATTCGGTTTATAACCGACATCGCTGACTAAAGCTTCGACATCTGCGTAGGTATCCGGGACATCGCCCGGTTGTAGCGGCAATAACTCTTTTTCCGCCGTTTTGCCCAAATAGCGCTCTAACGTCTCGATGTATGCCATCAATTCTACCGGATTCTGGTTACCGATATTGTAAACGCGCCAGGGCGCCCTGCTGGTGCCCGGGTCCGGGTTCAATCCGTTCCAGTCCGGATTCGGCTGAGCATTATGATCCAGCGTACGCATGACGCCTTCGACGATATCGTCTATATAGGTAAAATCGCGCCGGTGTTTGCCGTAGTTAAACACCTTGATTTTTTCACCCGCCAAAATAGCCTTGGTGAACAAAAACAACGCCATATCCGGACGCCCCCAAGGTCCGTAAACTGTGAAAAAACGCAGTCCTGTGGTCGGCAGCCGATACAGATTGCTGTATGTATGCGCCATCAATTCGTTGGCTTTTTTCGAGGCCGCGTACAAACTTAACGGATGGTCGACATTGTCATGCACCGAAAACGGCATCGATTCATTGGCACCGTAAACCGAACTACTGGAAGCGTAAACCAGATGCTCGACGTTGTGGTGTCGGCACCCTTCCAAAATATTGATAAACCCGACGATATTGCTATCGATATAGGCGTGCGGATTTTCCAGCGAATACCGCACGCCTGCCTGCGCCGCTAAATTGACAACTTTTTGCGGCTGGTACCGTTTGAAAGCGGCGTCAATACCTGCCCGATCGGCAATATCCAATCTGACGTCGGTAAACCCGGAATAATCTTTGATTCGAGCCAAACGGCTGAGCTTGAGATTGACGTCGTAATAGTCGTTGAGATTGTCGATACCGATAACCTCGTCGCCGCGTTCCAGCAGTTTAATCGCCAAATGGCTGCCGATAAAACCGGCCGTGCCGGTCACCATAATTCTCATCGCTTACAACCTTGCATCGGTTTGGTCGGCCGGGAACAAATACTTCAAATCGTAGATAATGGTCTGCGGCGTACCTAAGCTCCTGATCTCGGCAATAGGCATTTGCCGAAATTGGTCGTGGGCCACTGCCAGAATAATTGCGTCGTATTTGCCTTTTTCCGGGTGATCGACAGGAGATATACCATACTCGTGGCGCGCTTCTTCGCCATTGACCCAAGGGTCGTATACGTCGACGTTAACCCCGTAAGTATGTAACTCGGCAACAATGTCCACTACCCTGGTGTTGCGGATATCCGGGCAATTTTCCTTGAAGGTCAAACCCATGATCAGTACATTGGCTTCCTGGACGTGAATACGCTTTTTCAGCATCAATTTGACCAGTTGCGATACCACATAAACGCCCATACCGTCGTTGATGCGGCGACCGGACAGAATCACTTCCGGGTTATAACCGATCGCTTGGGCTTTATGAGTCAAATAGTAAGGATCCACGCCGATACAATGCCCGCCCACCAAGCCAGGCCTAAACGGCAAAAAATTCCACTTGGTGCCGGCAGCCAATAGCACTTCTTCGGTATCGATACCCAGTTTATTGAAGATCAATGCCAACTCATTGATCAACGCGATATTAACGTCGCGTTGCGTGTTTTCAATCACTTTAGCGGCTTCGGCGACTTTGATACTGCTGGCTTTATGGGTGCCGGCAGTAATGATACTTTTATATAGCGCGTCTACTTTTTCGGCAATCTCCGGCGTCGAGCCGGAAGTTACCTTCAGAATATTGGTCACCCGATGCAGTTTGTCGCCAGGATTGATTCGCTCGGGGCTATAGCCGACGTAAAAATCCTGGTTAAATTTCAAACCGGAAACTTTCTCAAGAATCGGCACGCAAACTTCCTCGGTGGCGCCGGGATAGACTGTCGATTCGTAAATCACGATATCGCCGCGTTTAATAACCTTGCCCAGCAGGTCGCTGGCTTTTTGCAACGGAGTCAAATCGGGCTGTTTGTGTTCGTTTATCGGAGTCGGCACCGTCACAATGTAGACCGAACAATCGGCTATATCCTGCAAATCGGCGCTGTAGGTCAGCTTTGTAGCGGCAGCCAACTCTTCTTCGCTGACTTCCAGAGTGTGATCGCGCCCGGCACGCAATTCCTCAATTCGATGCCGATTGATATCGAAACCCACTGTCGGATACTTACGGCCAAACTCGACCGCCAATGGTAATCCGACATAGCCCAAACCAATCATGCCAATTTTTATGTTATCCAACATCGACTAATTCCTCCACTGCCGGACTGATACTTTTTAAGTGAGTTATTTTTTGGCGATGCAGCCCCACGCCACCAACCAAGCTTGCGAGAGGTAGCTATCGGCGGTCTTGGGCAGCCCCCCTTTCAACACCATTTCCAAAGTATGGTTGATGATGCCGAAAAAGTAAGTGTAGGCTAGCAACGGATCGATAGCCTTGATTTCACCGTCTTTAACGCCGTTCTGAAAGATACGCTTGATTTTGACGAATGCAGCCGCCTCGATTAAAGGTTTGGGTTCGGACAAAAACTCATCGCTATTGACAAATAGCAGAAACTGCACAACCTCAGGCGCATCGTCGGTTAGTCGGAACAATAAATCGACAATTTCCCGCAATTGTTCCGCCGCCTTACGGTTGCGGCGGCGAATATCGTCTATCGAGATACTTAAACTATCGAGAATATTCTCGTGTAAAGTCTGCGCGATGGCTTGTTTGGTTTTGAAAAACTGGTTAATCCCGCTGTTGGTTTTAATACCCAGCGCACTCTTGATATCGGTCAACGACGTATTGAAATAGCCTTTTTCGGCGAACAGTTTCAGCGCCGCCTGCAATACTTCGTCCTGGCTAACCGTTTTTTTCTGCGTATTCTCTGATGTTAATTCTAATTCTTGTTCCATGCTCTTATATACAGCTTTACCTGCTGTTTACTCTCTGTTATTGCAGTATTAATACCGCTTTATTATTTTATTCGCTGATGGTGGAAAAAGCCGCTACAAGGTAATTGACCATCGACCACAACGTCAAAATTGCCGACAAATATAATAGCCAATAACCCATAGAGTTGATCGGCAAGCCGAATAAGTCTTCCCGGTACAGTAGCAAACTGACTGCAGTCATTTGCGCAGTGGTTTTCCACTTTCCCAACACCGACACCTTAACCTTGGCCCGTTGACCGATCTCCGCCATCCATTCCCGTAGCGACGCTATGGCAATCTCACGGCCGATGATAACGGCCGCCGGCACCGCCAAAAAAGGATTGCCTTGCTCCTGCACAATCAAAACCAGAACGATCGCTACCATCAATTTATCGGCAACCGGATCCAAAAAGGCGCCGAAAGCCGTTTGCATATTCATCTTTCTCGCCAAATAACCGTCCAACCAATCGGTAACGCCGGCAATCAGAAAAATTAGCGTACTGGCGATATTCGAATATTGCCAAGGCAAATAAAACACGACGGCCAACAACGGGATCAGTGCGATCCGCAGCAAGGTCAAATAAGTCGGAATTGTGAATCTAATGGCCATCTTGGTGGTGAAACGTATCGTAAATCCGCTGCGCTAATTGTCGGCTAATGCCATCTATACTGGCTAAAGCATCCACACCCGCACTGGACACCCCCTGCAAACCGCCAAACTGCTTCAGCAAAACCTGTCTTCTTTTCGGCCCCAGTCCGGCGATATCCTCCAATACCGATTGCTTATTGACTTTACCGCGCCTTTGTCTGTGCCCGGTTATAGCAAAACGATGCGCCTCGTCGCGAATCTGTTGAATCAATAGTAAAGCGGACGCTCCCGGTGTCACATCCAACGGCTGGCTATTACCAACCAGAATGATTTTTTCCATGCCGGCTTTGCGATCTGGCCCCTTGGCAACCCCGACTATCATAACATCGTTTATCTCCAATTCGGCCAAAGCCTTTTCCGCCTCCGCAACCTGCCCCTTGCCGCCATCGATAAACAGAATATCCGGTGCCCGGTGTTCGCCTTGCTTCAAGCGCTTGAACCGTCTGGAAACCGCCTGGTAAATCGCCGCATAATCGTCGCCCGGCCTTATGCCTTCGATATTGAACCGCCGGTAATCACTTTTCACCGGCCCCTCCCGGTCGAATACCACGCACGACGCCACGGTCTGTTCGCCTTGGGTATGGCTGATATCGAAACACTCCAATCTTTCGGGAATGGCGTCACAAGCCAACTCCTGCTGCAAACTGGCGAATCGGCCGAACAGTCCCTGCTTATCCGCCAGACGAGCGGCCAACGCGTTCTCGGCATTGGTAACCGCCATTTGCAACCATTTCAATCGCTCCCCTCGCACATTGTTCGAGATCGCCACCGCGTGCTTGGCCTGCTCGGCCAGCACTTCGCCGACCAAAGCCGATTCCGGCAAAGCATGACTGACAATAAGTTCGTGCGGCGCCGTCTTATCCAGATAATACTGGGCAATAAACGCCTGCAATATTTCTTCCGGACGGTTTTCCTCCAGCATCTTCGGAAAAAACTGCCGATTGCCCAAGTGTTGGCCATTACGGATGTAAAACACTTGCACACACGCCATGCCGGTTTTTGCGGCGCAGGCAACGATGTCGACATCGCCGCGCTCCCCCTCCACGCATTGTTTCTCCAGCACCGCACGCAACCGCGCGATTTGATCGCGGTAAGCAGCGGCCTGTTCGAACTCCAGCGCTGCTGCAGCTGCCTCCATCTTGCCGACCAGCCGATCGATCAGCAATCCGCCCTTTCCCTCCAGAAACAGAATAGTGTTGTCGACATCCGCGGCGTATCGCTCCCTAGCCACTAATCCGACGCAAGGCGCAGTACAGCGCTCGATCTGATACTGCAAGCACGGCCGGGAACGGGCGTTGTAATAGGAATCCTCGCACTGCCTCACCGGAAATATTTTCTGCAATAGTTTCAAGGTTTCTTTAACGGCGCTGGCGCTCGGGTACGGCCCGAAATATCTGCCGCGCCGCTTTTTGGCGCCTCGGTGAAAAGTCAATTGCGGAAAGTCGTGAAAGCTGGAAATAAACACATACGGATACGACTTGTCGTCGCGCAAACTAATGTTATAGCGCGGCTTGTGGCGCTTAATCTGCTGGCTTTCCAACAACAGCGCTTCGCCTTCGGTATGGGTCACAGTGACCTCAATGCCGGCGACTTTAGCGACCATCGCTTGCTGTTTGGGCGAAGCGGCGTTACTCCTGAAATAACTCGACACCCGGTTCTTCAGGTTTTTAGCTTTGCCGATGTAGATAATCTCGCCTTTGTCGTCCAGCATTTTGTAAATGCCCGGACGTTGCGTCAGCGTTTTGATGAAAGCCTTGGCGTCGAAGCCTGCTGCGTCGCTATCAGTCACGGCCCGCCAACAAAGATCGAATGGTCGCAAATACGTCGGCCAGCATCGCCATGCTCAAACGCTTCGTCTGCACATTGTAGCGGCTGCAATGGTAGGAGCTGACCAAAACATTGCCGCCGGGTAACTGAAAACACTGGTGATGGCCGAATTTGGCGGCACTACTTTTCAAGCCATAAGCGCGCAACACGGCTTGGTGGGCGATATTACCCAAAGCCAAAATGACGGCATTGTCCGGTAAAGTATCGATCTCGGCGGCCAGATAACGATTGCAGCGTTTAATTTCGTCGCCGGTCGGTTTATTTTGCGGCGGCAGACATTTCACCGCATTGGTGATCCGGCAATTGTTCAAAACCAAGCCATCGTCTAGAGCGGCCGAATCCGCTTGATTACTGAAACCGAAATCGTACAAGGCTTGATACAGCAGCAGCCCGGCATAATCTCCCGTGAAAGGCCGGCCGCTGGCATTAGCGCCGTGCATACCCGGCGCCAGACCGACCACCAGCAACTGCGCTGCAGGATCGCCGAACGGCGCAACCGGCTGGGCGTGGTAATCAGGGTATTTAAGCTTGACGTTATCGAGAAATCCTGCCAAACGCTGGCAATCCCGACAATCCTGGTTAAAGCAATTCGAATCCAACATAACAAAAGCCAAAAAAATCTTGCTGATTTTACCCGAGCCGACGAAATCCTGCCGCTTCGACGTCGAAAGCCCGGATATGCGATGTCGGCGCTAATCAGAAAACCAACAAAACGCAACGCCCCCTCCCCGCATCACCATAACCCACCGCTCACAGCGTAATCCGCTGCCGAGTATTCGACCCCGTCAGCGGCGCAAAAAAAAAGGGCCGTAGTACGGCCCTTTTCCAATCGACGCAGCAACGGCAACAAATCAGTCGCTATCTACTTCTTTCATGCTCAAACGCACCCGGCCTTGGCGATCGATTTCCAATACCTTGACCTTGACCACATCGCCTTCGGACAATTTGTCGCTAACCTTCTCGACGCGCTCGTCGGAAATTTGCGAAATGTGCACCAAACCGTCTTTGCCCGGCAGAATAGTCACGAACGCGCCGAAATCCATCAGCCGTACTACTTTACCTTCGTAAGTTTTACCCACTTCGACTTCGGCGGTAATTTCTTCGATCATGCGCTTGGCTTCTTCGCCAGCTGCCTTATCGACCGAAGCGATATTGACGGTACCATCGTCGGTCAAATCGACGCTGGCGCCGGTTTGTTCGGTGATGGCTCGAATCGTTACGCCGCCTTTGCCGATAACTTCGCGGATTTTGGCTGGATCGATTTTGAAGCTGATGATACGCGGCGCAAAGTCGGACATTTGAGTACGCGAGCTGGACAAGGCTTTGTTCATCTCGCCCAGAATATGCAGGCGGCCCTGTTTGGCTTGGTCCAACGCAACTTTCATAATCTCCGGCGTGATACCGTCGATCTTGATATCCATCTGCAACGCGGTGACGCCGCTCTCGGAACCGGCGACTTTAAAATCCATATCGCCCAAATGGTCTTCGTCGCCCAGGATATCTGACAACACGGCAAACTGGTCGCCTTCCTTGATCAAACCCATTGCAATACCGGCTACCGGCGCCTTGATAGGCACGCCGGCATCCATCAACGCCAAGCTGCTACCGCAGACCGACGCCATCGAGCTGGACCCGTTGGATTCGGTGATTTCCGATACGACGCGCAAGACGTAAGGGAATTCGCCCATGTTGGGCAACACCGATTGCACACCGCGCTTGGCCAGACGGCCGTGGCCGATTTCGCGGCGTTTCGGCGAGCCGGTACGGCCGGTTTCGCCGACGCTGAACGGCGGGAAGTTGTAATGAAACAAAAAAGTATCTTTGTATTCGCCGGCCAGCGCGTCGATGATTTGCGCATCACGCTCGGTACCCAATGTCGCGACGACCAACGCTTGGGTTTCGCCACGGGTGAACAATGCGGAACCATGGGTTCTGGGCAGTACGCCGGTACGGATGGTAATCGGCCGCACCGTGGTCAAATCGCGACCGTCGATACGTTTGCGGTCGTTCAGGATCGCACCGCGCACGATGTTGTATTCCAGCGTTTCGATGACGTTGCGAATTTCTTTTTCATCGTAAAGGCCTTCAGCGGTCAATTTTTCGACGACCGCACTGCGGATTGCGCTTAACGCATCCTGTCTGGCCAATTTCTCGGGGATTTGGTATGCGGCTTTGATTTGCGCTTCGGCTTCGGCGGCAACAGCCGCTTTCAAGGCTTCGTTGTCGGCCGGCGGCGCCCAACTGACTGCCGGCGTCGCGGCTGCCGCAGCAAATTCGTTGATCGCGTTAATCGCAACCTGCATTTGCTCGTGGCCGAACAATACTGCGCCCAGCATCACATCTTCCGGCAACAAATCCGCTTCGGATTCGACCATCAGCACGGCTTTTTGCGTACCTGCAACCATTAAACGCAAACGCGATTCCTTCAGTTGCGGCAAGGTAGGGTTCAACACATACTGGCCATCGATGTAACCGATGGTCGCCGCGCCGAGCGGGCCGTTGAACGGCAGACCGGATACGGCCAGTGCGGCGGAAGCGCCTAGGATAGCCGGCGCCTCGGTGTCTATCTCCGGATTCAAAGACAGTACGGTGGCAATGATCTGTACTTCGTTGGTGAAACCTTCGGGAAACAAGGGGCGAATCGGGCGGTCGATCAGGCGCGAGATCAGCGTTTCGTTCTCGCTCGGACGGCCTTCACGTTTGAAAAAACCACCGGGAATTTTGCCTGCGGCAAAGGCTTTCTCTTGATAGTCGACAGTCAACGGAAAAAAATCGCCGCCGCTGCTTTCTTTTTTGCCGACCACAGTCACCAACAGTGTGGTGCCTTCGACGTCGATAATCACCGCGCCGTTGGCTTGGCGGGCAATTTCGCCGGTTTCTAACGTGACGAGACGATCGCCGTACTGAAATTGTTTCCTGATAGGATTCACTATAAGGTTCCTTCGGTTAAAGGTTATGCTGAAAATTTTGCCCTAAAGCAGAAACGGCGCCCCATGCGCCGTTTCCAGATTGTGCTACTTACGAATACCCAGGCGTTCGATCAAAGAACGGTAACGCGCCACATCGGTGTTTTTCAAATAATCCAGCAGTTTGCGGCGTTGGTTAACCATGCGCAGCAGGCCGCGGCGCGAGTGGTTGTCCTTCTTGTGGGTAGCGAAATGCGGAGTCAGTTGGTTGATGTTGGCGGTCAACAAGGCAACCTGGACTTCGGTGGAGCCGGTATCGGATTCCGACAAACGGTATTCTTCAACGACGGCTTTTTTCTGTTCTGCGGTTAATGACATTCTTAATCCCTATCGATTAATTTTGATTTAAAAAACCATCTGGCGATGGCGAGGATGGCACCGTCTCCACAATAGGGTGCAGCGACGGTGCATTTACCCGGATAATCAAGCAGTTTGGCTATCCAGATGAAACAATTTTTTCGGGGCTAGTTTACCATCCATTGAAATTTCCCCCAACCCCAAAAAGCATTCCGGCGAATAGATTCTGACCCGCTCCGCCGCGGCTTCCGCCACGCGAATGCGCTGGCCTTGGCGAATGCGTTCGGCTTGTTCGGCTGTCAATGCAATTTCCGGCATACCAAGCAAAGGCTGGTCCAATGCGATCAAAACCTGCTGCAATTGTTCGGCGTTCATCGCTTGCAACTCCGCCAGGGTATGAGCCTGGCCAATGCCAAACATGCCGGCCGCGGTCCGGCGTAGCATCGTTACGCTGGCGCAACTGCCCAAGCTGTGGCCGATATCTTCGGCCAAGGAACGGATGTAAGTCCCTTTAGAACACGAAACGTCCAGCGTCAGCCTCCCATGCGAGATATCGGCTTCGATCAACTGCAGCTCGTATATTCTGATACGCCTGGCCTGCCTTTCCACGGTCTTGCCTTCCCGGGCCAACTCGTACAATTTCTTGCCTTGGTGCTTAAGCGCGGAATACATCGGCGGCACTTGTTCGATCTCGCCGACAAATCCGGCTAAACACTCGCGCAAGCGGACGTTGTCGAAGGCCGGAACCGGCATTTCGGCAATGACTTTACCTTCGCTGTCGCCGGTGTCGGTCATCACCCCCAACTGCAGTGTCACCAAATAGCGTTTGTCGTCGTCGAGCATCAGCGCCGACACCTTGGTCGCCTCGCCGAAACAGAGCGGCAACAGGCCGGTCGCCAGCGGGTCCAAAGCCCCGGTATGCCCAGCTTTGTTGGCATTGAACAATCTTTTGACTTCCTGCAGCGCCTGGTTCGAAGACACGCCCAGCCGCTTATCGAGCAGCACGATGCCATGCACATCGCGCCCGGTCTTGCGTTTTGCCATTAAGCGTCCTGCTCCGGAGTATCGTCGCCAACAGCAGCGGTCTTACCGCCTTCCAAATCGTGCAATAAGGCCGCGACCCGCATACCGGTATCGAAGGAATTGTCGTAATAAAAATGTAATTCTGAGATATGCCGCAAGCGCATGCGCTTGGCCAACTCGTGGCGAATGAACGGCGATATTTCGTTCAACACTTTGACATTAGCCGCCTTACCGGCGTCGTCGGCATTCAAGACGGTGACGAAAATTTTCGCCACCGCCAAGTCCTTCGACAGCTCGACATCGTTGATCGTCACGAAACCGAGCCGGCTATCCTTGACGTCGCGCAGCATGATGGCGGCCAATTCCTTCTGCATCTCCGAAGCGACCCGCTGGCTGCGGCCGAATTCTTTACCCATATTTAGATTTCCCGCTTGACTTCGATACGTTCGTAAACCTCGATCTGGTCGCCGGCTTTGACGTCGTTATAGTTTTTCACGCCGATACCGCACTCCATGCCCATTTTGACTTCGTTGACATCGTCTTTGAAACGGCGCAGCGATTCCAATTGGCCTTCGAAAATCACCACGTTGTTGCGTAACACCCGGATCGGCAAATTGCGCTTGACGAAGCCGTCGACGACCATACAGCCGGCGATGGCACCGAATTTCGGCGAACGGAACACGTCGCGGACTTCGGCCAGACCGACGATTTTCTCTTGAATGTCCGGCGCCAGCATGCCGCTGATGGCGCGTTTCACTTCGTCGATCGCTTCGTAAATGATGCTGTAGTAATGCAGATCGATGTCTTTTTCCTCGATCAACTTGCGGGCCACCGCATCGGCGCGAACGTTGAAGCCGATCAGAATCGCATTGGACGCCAACGCCAGGTTGGCATCGCCCTCGTTGATACCGCCGACCCCGCCGTAAATGCACTTGACTTGCACTTCCTCGGTCGACAGGCCGACCAAAGATTCGCGCAAGGCTTCCAGACTGCCCTGCACGTCGGTTTTGATGACGACGTTGAGGGTAGAAGTTTCGCCTGCCGACATCCGGGAGAACACGTCGTCCAGTTTCGACGCATGCTGCGCGGCATGGCGGCTGGAACGTTTGCGCTCTTCCCGGTGCGCCGCCAATTCCCGCGCCACGCGCTCGTTTTGCACCACCAGAAACTCGTCGCCGGCATCCGGGGTACCGGACAAGCCCAGAATTTCCACCGGCGCACTCGGGCCGGCCGACTTGATCGCATGCGAATTCTCGTCGAACATGGCCCGAATCCGGCCGTATTCATGGCCGCACAAGACAAACTCGCCCTTGTTCAGCGTACCTTTCTGAATCAGCACGGTAGCGACCACGCCGCGGCCTTTATCCAGCCGCGACTCGATACAGACGCCGGATGCGGTACCGTCTTTGGGCGCTTTCAACTCCAACACCTCGGCCAGCACGATTAACGCTTCGATCAGATCGTCGATGCCGGCGCCGGTTTTCGCCGACACTTTCAAGAACTGGACGTCGCCGCCCCATTCTTCCGGCACCACGTTGAGCGTGGCCAACTCCTGCATGACCCGGTCCGGATTGGCCTCCGGCTTATCGATCTTATTCAGGGCGACAATGATAGGCACATTCGCGGCACGAGCGTGTTCGATCGCCTCTTTGGTCTGCGGCATCACGCCGTCGTCGGCAGCAACCACGACGATTACGATATCGGTGACTTCCGCCCCGCGGGCGCGCATCGCAGTAAACGCGGCGTGGCCCGGGGTGTCGAGGAAGGTAACCGCGCCGTGGTCGGTCTTAACCTGATATGCACCGATGTGCTGGGTAATACCGCCGGCCTCGCCCGCGGCGACGCGGGTTTTGCGAATGTAGTCCAGCAACGAGGTTTTACCGTGGTCGACGTGGCCCATGATCGTGACAATCGGCGCTCTCGACGACAGCTTGACGTCTCCGGCATCGCCGATCACTTCGGCCAGCATTTCCTGCTCGAAATCGTCCTCGCTCTGCATGATGGCTTTATGGCCCATCTCTTCGACCAAGATCACCGCCGTTTCCTGGTCGATGGTCTGGTTGATAGTGGTCATGATGCCCAACTTCATCAAATGCTTGATCACTTCCGCCGCTTTGATGTTCATCTTCTGCGCCAGATCGGACACCACAATGGTTTCCGGAATCGTGACATCGTAAACGGTGGGTGCTTGCGGTTTTTCGAACTTATGCCGACCCTGGTGCAGATCGATCTCGAACTCAGGTTTTTCCCGCCGCGGCGCCGGTTTCGCTTTCTTGGCCTTGCCGCGCCGGGCGTCGCCGCCGCCGACTTCGACATCCGGCGTCGGTCCGCGCGAAGGCTTGAATTCGGCTTTTTTCTTGTGCAGGGTTTGTTGCTGCTTGGCTTCGGCTTTCTTTTTGACCTTCTCGGCAGTTCGTTGTACCGCCGCTTCCAGACGTTGTTTCTTTTCTTCTTCCAACCGCTGCTCTTCGGTCATTTCCACCGGCTTGGCGGGAGCCGGAGCTTCAACCGCCGGAACTTCCGGCTGCGCTTCCGGTGCAGGGCTCGGTTGAACCGGCACCGGCTCCGGAACGGCCGCATCATTGCTGACCGCGACGGCGGCGACTTCTTCCTCGGCTTTAAGTTCGATTTGCTGCTTACGTTTTTCCTCGTCCAGCAACTGCTGTTTACGCTGCTCTTCCAAAGCCTGCTTAGCCAGCTCCGCTTGCCTTTGCTCCTCGTTGCCGAGCAAATCGCTGCGTTTAATGTACGTTTTTTGCTTACGGACTTCGACGCTGACTGTCTTGACAGCCGCACCGGGCGGAGTCGATTGTTTCAGTTCGGTCTTGGTACTGCGCTTCAACGTGATCCGTTTCGGCGTGGCCGCTTCCTGGTCGACATCGGTCTTACCGTGACGCTTACGCAGATGGGCCAGCAGCTTAACTTTTTCGTCGTCGTCGATAACGTCGTCCGGCGCGCTGGCACTAAGGCCGGCCTCTTTTAGCTGTTCCAAAAAACGTTCCAGAGGGATGCCAACAACTTCCGCTAATTCCTGTACTGTTTTATCGCTCATAATATCCTCCGGTCTCAGCCCTTATCCTCTGCGAACCAAGACTCGCGGGCTTTCATGATTAGTTTACCAGCACGCTCTTCGGTCATTCCGGTAAATTCGATAATATCATCGATGGCCTGCTCTGCCAGATCGTCCAAAGTCACGATGCCTTTGGCCGCCATCTCTCTAGCCAACTCCTCGCTCATACCTTCCATGGCCAGCAACTCCGGACTCGGTTCGGCGGTTTCGATTTTCTCTTCCGAGGCGATCGCACTGATCAACAATGCGTCTTTGGCGCGGCTGCGCAGAGCTTCGACCAATTCCTCGTCGAAACCTTCGATTTCCAGCATTTCGTCCACCGGGATATAGGCAATTTCCTCGACGTTATTCAATCCAACATCGACCAGGATGCCGGCAATTTCTTCATCGACGTCCAGCAAATCCATGAACTGCTGCTTGGCCTTAGCGGCCGCTTCATCGTGGTTTTTACCGACCTGGGCGGCATCGAGAATATTCAATTCCCAACCGGTCAATTCGGTGGCCAAACGCACGTTTTGGCCGCCGCGGCCGATCGCTTGCGACAGGCTGTCGGTCGCGACCGCCACATCCATGCTGTGCTTATCTTCGTCGACCACGATCGATTGGATTTCGGCCGGCGACATGGCATTAATCACGAACTGGGCGTCGTTGGCGTTCCACAGGATGATATCCACCCGTTCGCCGGCCAATTCGTTGGAAATCGCCTGCACCCGCGAACCGCGCATACCGACGCAGGCACCGACCGGATCCAAGCGCGGGTCGTTGGCCCTGACGGCGATTTTTGCCCGCGACCCCGGATCGCGCGCCGCAGCCAGAATGTCGATCAAACCCTCGCCCACTTCAGGCACTTCCAGGCGAAACAGGGCAATCAGCAACTCCGGCGCGGTACGGCTGACGAACAACTGCGGGCCGCGCGGTTCGGAACGCACCGCTTTCAAGTAACCGCGCACCCGGTCGCCCATGCGTACCGGCTCTTTCGGAATCATATCTTCGCGCGCAATGTAAGCCTCGACGTGGCCGCCCAAATCCAGATACACGCTGCCTTTTTCCAGCCGTTTGACGACGCCGGTCACCAGCTCGCCCACCCGGTCCTGGTATGCCTCGACGATTTTTTTGCGTTCCGCTTCGCGCACTTTCTGGATAATCACCTGCTTGGCGGTTTGCGCGGCAATCCGGCAAAAGGCAACGGATTCGATCTCTTCTTCGACGTAATCGCCGACCTGCACCTCGGGGTTGTCGAGCTGGGCTGCTTCCAACAGAATTTGCCAGCCGGGATGCTCGACATCGCCGTTGATTTCCGGATTGGCGTCGACCACTTGCCAGCGGCGATAGGTCAGGTAGTCCCCGGTCTGGCGGTTGACCGCAACCCGAACTTTAACCGGATTTTCGTAACGTTTGACGGTGGCCGCTTCCAGTGCCGATTCGATCGCCTGAAAGATGATTTCCTTATCGATTTCTTTTTCGTTGGCAAAAACATCCGCCACCAATAGAATTTCTTTATTCGCCACTGCGACCTCCTTTATTAAAATCGTAATCCGGCGCCAAGCGCGCCTTGCTCATTGCCTGAAACGGCACGCTGAATAACTTTTCGCCTTCTTGAATCACTACCGCCTCGCCGTCGACGCTTTTGATTTCGCCGCTGAGTTTGCGCCGCTTATCGATCGGTTTAAACAGGCTGATATTGACCTTACTGCCGACAAAACGCTGAAATTGGCTCAGTTTGAAAAACGGCCGGTCGGCGCCAGGCGAAGACACTTCCAACTGGTACTCGCCGGGAATCGGATCTTCGACGTCGAGCATACCGCTCAACTGGTGACTGACTTTGCTGCAGTCGTCCAACAAAATACCCTGTTCGCTGTCGATATAAACGCGCAGCATGCCGTGCGAAGGATGCGGGTTATATTCGATGCCCACGCATTCGTAACCCAGTCCTTCCACGATGGGCTCGATCAAATCCACCAAGTGTTCCGGAGCCTGTTTCATTGCCGTCTCGCCTTTTCAAACCCAAAAAAAAAGAGCCTCAGGCTCTTCCATAAACGTCAAACACTGCCTTGGGATTCCGTTTTCGAAAGCCCACAAAACAAAAAACCCCATAAAGGGGCTTTCGGTTTTTCAAACCACGCTTAGGAATGGTGCCCAAGGACAGAATCGAACTGTCGACACGAGGATTTTCAGTCCTCTGCTCTACCGACTGAGCTACCTGGGCTACGGCCTATCCAAAAAATCTGTGGTGCCCAAGGACAGAATCGAACTGTCGACACGAGGATTTTCAGTCCTCTGCTCTACCGACTGAGCTACCTGGGCGGCGTTAAGAGCCGTCCATTAAACTAGGTTATGCGCATTTCGTCAAGCAAAAAACACGCACTCCGCCACGAACTGGACAGCACACGGCTTTTTATGCAATTCTTCGCCGCCTGTTAGCCGGCCGTTTAGAGCCCGGTTCCGCTCGTTTTCGACCCGTTTACGAGCCGGCATTTGCCATTTCGCCAACATCGACCATCGAAACCAGTTATGCAAGAATTAAACGACGTCCGCGGCTTAATCATCGACATGGACGGCGTGTTATGGCACGGCGACCGCGCCCAGACCGGCATCGGCGATTTCTTCCAGGCCCTGCGCAATCGGCAACTGCCCTTTGTATTGGCCACCAACAACGCCAGTATGACCGCCGAACAATATGTTGCCAAACTGGCCGGCATGGACGTGGAAGTTGGCGTACACGAAATTCTGACCTCCGGCATGGCCACCGCTTTATATTTGGCGCAGCGCTACCAACCGCAATCGACCCGGGTGTTTGTGATCGGCGGCATCGGCGCCCGCCAACCTTTGATCGATTTGGGCTTTACCTTGACCGGACTCAACGATACCGAACCGCAAACCCGGGCACACTTGGTGGTTTGCGGCATGGACCGCGAGCTGAGCTGGGACAAACTTGCTACCGCAACGCTGAACTTGCGGGCCGGCGCCCACTTCATCGGCACCAACGGCGACATGTCGCTACCCACCGAGCGCGGCGAAACCCATGGCAACGGCGCGATCCTGGCAGCGTTAACCGCCACCACCGGCGTCAAGCCGATGATCATCGGCAAACCGGAGCCGATCATCTACCGGCAAGCTCTGGGCTTGCTGAACACGCCTCCAGAGCGGACCATCGCCATCGGCGACCGCCTGGATACCGATATTCTCGGCGCCGTGCGTACCGGCATCCGCAGCCTGATGGTACTCAGCGGCGTTTCCAGCCGGGCCGACGTGGAAGCCGCCGACTTCGGCCCGACCTGGATCGTGCCGGATATCCGCGACGTCACCCGGATGCTGCTCGATTTACCGGCCTGATTCCCTCTCTAATATTCGCGGAGACACTTCATGAAAAAATTCATCGACGATCCCAACAGCTTGCTCGATACCAGCCTGCAAGGCTTTGCCAAGGCCCACGCCGACATCCTGGACTTGAATCCGGAACCGCGCTTCGTCTACCGTAAACAACGGAAATCCGGCAAGGTGGCGCTGATCTCCGGCGGCGGTTCCGGCCACGAACCGCTGCACAGCGGCTTCGTCGGCTTCGGCATGCTCGACGCCGCCTGCCCCGGCCAAGTGTTCACCTCGCCGACGCCGGACCAGATGATGGCCGCAGCCGAAGCCGTCGACGGCGGCGCCGGCGTATTGTTCATCGTCAAAAACTACGCCGGCGACGTGATGAATTTCGAAATGGCCGGGGAAATGCTGGCGCTGCCGAATGCCAGCGTATTGGTCAACGACGACATCTCGCTGCCGAAATCGCATAGCATCGGCCGGCGCGGCGTAGCCGGCACTACGATTGTCGAAAAGATCGTCGGTGCCGCGGCGGAAGCCGGTGCCGACCTTGCCAGTTGCAAGGCCCTGGGCGAACGCGTCAATCAAGCAACCGCATCGCTGGGCGTAGCGCTGACCAGTTGCACGGTACCCGCGCTGGGCCACCCCACGTTCGCGCTGGCCGAGGACGAAATGGAATACGGCGTCGGCATCCACGGCGAACGCGGCCGGGAAACCGTCAAACTGGCCGGGGCCAGCGAAATCGTCGCCCAATTGGCCGAGCACATTGCCGACGAATTGCAAATTGGCGCCGGGCAAAATGCCTTGCTGCACGTCAACGGCTTCGGCGCAACGCCGCTGATCGAGCTGCATTCGATTTACGAACTGGCCTGGCGACAGTTCAACCGACGCGGACTGAACATTCAACGCAGCTTGGTCGGCAATTTCACGACGTCGCTGGACATGGCCGGCTGCTCGCTGACCTTGACCCTGCTGGACGACGAGATGCTGGCCTACTGGGACGCGCCGGTCAATACTGCGACACTGCGCTGGGGTTGTTAGCCCGCCCGCAGCCGGTTTTAAGCGGCAGCCTTATCCAGCACGTCGGCGATCGCGGCGATCATCAACTGTGCGGTTTTGGCACCGGCATCGACATGGCCTTTGCTGCGTTCGCCGAGAAACGAGGCCCTGCCCTTGGTTGCCACCATATCCCGCGTCGCTTCGGCACCGTCCGCGGCGACTTGGCGCAAACGCGCCAAAATCGTCGGCAGCGCACTATTCGCCGCCGCCTCCGCATGCAAGGCCTGAGCGGCCGGCACCAATACATCCAACATGGTTTTTTCGCCGACATCCGCCTTGCCACGCTGCTTGACCGCTTCCACCGCTTGCAGCAACGCTTCCGAAAAACCGCGAACGTCCGCAGCTTGGTCGCGGCCATGCTTGGCCAAGCCGATAAACAGAGTAGCGTACAACGATCCCGAAGCGCCGCCGACGGCCGACATCACGGTCATCCCTATCTTTTGCCAGGCCGCCGGCCAATCCAGCGCCGCAATTTCCTCGGCATGCTGTTGTAACGCCTGCAAACCGCGTTGCAAATTAAAGACATGGTCACCGTCGCCTATCGCCTGGTCCAATTCGGTAACCTCAGCGGCGTTAGCGTCGATAACGGCGATCAAAGCCCGGACCAACTCCGGAAAAATAACGGGGGTAATCGGCATGCCGCCTCCTGAACGATATCTGAAAACGTTCGAGCATAGCCAAAGCGCGGGCGGTCTGTCCAGCCGGCCGCCGCCGCCATAGGCTATTCCGGTCTTAGGTTATCGTGTCCGAGCGAACGCTTCGCCAGCCCCGAAGGCTGCAACCGCGACCGCAGCCGTTTCAAACGGCGCCGGGTTCCGCAGCGTTATCGTCGAGCGCTGTCAACTCGCCGTCTTCCAGCGAAGCGCTGAACCGGTATTTTTCCTGTAAATAGGCGTGCAACCATGCGTCGGTATCGGCCCGTTTTTGCGGCAAGGCTTCGTTCATTTGTTGTAAGCGCTGGCGCACGGCGTGCCGCGGCAGCAGCAACAGTTCGATATCGGCCATCGACACGAATTTTTCCGGTTCCGGATTGCGGCCATTGAAGATTTTAAACAACTGGTGCTTCTTCAGGCCCAAGTAGGTATTCAGCTCGTTTTTGAACTCGATGAACAACGGCAATAAATCGCTGCCGACGCAAGCGTCGTCGTGGAGTTTGTGCAAACGATTCAGTAAATGGTAGACGGCAAAGCGGTACAACTCGGATTCGCGCACCAATAGTCTGGCGGCGGTCGAACGCACCGCAATCCGGTCGGAATTATTCAGCCTTATCGAAACGATGTGTTTTTTATCGTCTATCAGATGCTCGTTCTCGTTCAACGCAAATCCCTTGAAAGTTAGTAGCCTGCCAAGCCTAAGCCGCCGAAACGGCTTTAAATGACGGAACTCTACTGCATCTATATTACAAATTTATAACAGCGCACCGGCGCTGACCGGCGCGAGTTTGCCGAAAACTGCGGGAATTTGAAAAAAGAGCCAGGCTGAAACTATTGTTTGCTTCGCTAGCGTTTAAAAAATATAATCGCGCGCTTTTTTCAAGCGAACTGCGTTTTTTAAAACACCTTCAGAGCCTTGCAAATGACCAGCCATATCATGCCCACTTACGCCCGCCAGTCGGTCACTTTTTCGCGCGGAGAAGGCGCGTGGTTGTGGGACAGCGAAGGCCGACGCTATCTGGACGCGGTAGCCGGTATTGCCGTGTGCAGCTTGGGGCACGCACATCCTGCCGTCCACGAAGCCCTGTGTCGGCAAAGCAAAATCCTGCTGCACACGTCCAATCTGTACGGTGTGGAACTGCAGGCGCAATTGGCCGACCGTTTGATCGCGCTGAGCGGCATGGACAACGTGTTTTTCGCCAACTCCGGCGCCGAGGCCAACGAAGCCGCAATCAAGATCGCCCGCAAATACGGCCACCAACGCGGCATCGACAATCCGGTGGTGTTGACCATGGAGAAAAGCTTCCACGGCCGCACCATGGGCACCTTGAGCGCGACCGGCAACAGCAAGATCAAACAAGGTTTCGCACCGTTATTGGCCGGCTTCAGCCACGTGCCGTACAACGATATTCCGGCGCTGGAAGCCGCCATCGCGGCGGATGGCAACATTGTGGCGATCATGGCGGAACCGGTGCAAGGCGAAGGCGGCGTCAATATCCCGGCCGCCGATTATCTAAACCGGATTCGCGAATTGTGCGACCGCCATAACTTGTTGATGATACTGGATGAAATCCAGACCGGTGTCGGCCGTACCGGAAAATTTTTGGCTTATCAACACAACGGCATCTTGCCCGATGTCTGCACGATGGCCAAAGCCTTGGGCAACGGCGTGCCGATCGGCGCCTGCCTGGCGCGCGGCAAAGCGGCCGAGGTGTTGACGGCCGGCAACCACGGTTCGACCTTCGGCGGCAACCCGTTAGCGTGCAGTGCGGCGCTGGCGGTACTGGAAACGTTGACCGGCTCCGGCTTGATAGCCCAAGCGGCCGAAAAAGGCGAAAAAATCCATGCAGCGTTGCAGCAAGCCCTGGCCGGCAATCCGCATATCGTTTCGATCCGCAACAAAGGCTTGATGATCGGCATCGAATTGGATCGGCCTTGCGCCCAACTGGTCGGCATGGCCTTGGCTCAAGGCCTGCTGATCAACGTCACCGCCGACAACACCATCCGGTTATTGCCGCCGTTGATCATCGACGACGCCCAAATCGCTACGCTGACCGAAACCTTGGCGGCGCTTATTCAGGACTTTAGCAGGTAAATCGCCATGCAACCCAGACACTTCACCAGCCTGCTGGATTTAACCAGCGCCGAGCTTATCGCTTTGATCCATCGGGCAATCGAGCTGAAACGCCATCGCGATCCCGACTACCAACCGTTAAAAGGCAAAGTGCTGGCGATGATTTTCGAAAAATCCTCGACCAGGACCCGAATCTCGTTCGAGGCCGGCATGGCCCAATTCGGCGGTACGGCATTGTTTTTGTCGCCGCGCGATACCCAACTGGGCCGCGGCGAACCGTTGGAAGACAGCGCCAAAGTCATCTCCAGCATGGTGGATTGCATCATGCTGCGCACCCACAAACACGAGACCGTCACCACCTTTGCCCAGCATTCGCGGGTTCCGGTGATTAACGGTCTGACCGATCTAAAGCATCCTTGCCAATTGCTGGCGGACATGCAGACTTATTTCGAATTCCGCGGCGACATCGCCGGCAAGACCGTGGCCTGGGTCGGCGACGGCAACAATATGTGCCACTCCTACATCAACGCGGCGCGCCAGTTCGGCTTTAAACTGAACATCGCCTGCCCGGTCGATTACCGCCCGTTGCAAAGCATCGTCGATCCGGCCGGCGACCGGGTCGCATTCTTCAATACGCCTGAACAGGCCGCGCATCAGGCCGATCTGGTCGTCACCGACGTCTGGGCCAGCATGGGCCAGGAAGAGGAGCAAAAGAAACGCGAATTCGTGTTCAAAGACTTCCAAGTCAACGCCGCTACCATGGCGGCGGCCAAGGCCGACGCGCTGTTCATGCATTGCTTGCCGGCACACCGCGGCGAAGAAGTCACCGCGGAGGTGATCGACGGCCCGCAAAGCGTGGTTTTTCCGGAGGCGGAGAACCGTTTGCACGCCCAGAAAGCGTTACTGGAATTTCTCATCTGCCGATAATTTCGCTAGAATCGCCGCTTTATTCAAAAGCCGACCGACGAGTGATACCGTGAAAAAGCCTTTTATCTGCCTGTTTGCCAGCCTGTTTTTCACCAATATCGCGCTAGCCAAAACGGCTTACGTCACGGATAAAGTCGAAGTGCCCTTACGCAGCGGCGAAAGCGAACGCAGTAAAATCGTCAAGATGCTGGAAAACGGCGCGCCGGTTACAGTATTGGGCGACAACACCGAGAACGGCTATACCTACATCCAAACCGGCAGCGGCTCCGAGGGCTTTATCCTGACGCGTTATTTGAGCGGCGAACCCAGTGCCCGCAACCAACTCGAAGCCGCGAACAAAAAACTGGAAGCGTTGCAGGAAGAAAACAAGCAACTGAAAGCTTCCCAGGCCAGCAGCCAGGAAATCGGCAAAGAACGCGATAAACTCAGTGCCGACCTCAGCGAATTGCAACAAACCGCGGCCAACGCGATCCAACTGAAACAACAACGCGACCAGTTGCAGGAACGCGTCATCGCAGTCGAACGCGAACTGCAACAACTGAAGCGGGAAAACCTGGCATTGACCGACAACACCAACCAGGACTGGTTTCTTTACGGCGGCGGCCTATCGTTGTTTGGCGTACTGCTCGGCTTCATTCTGCCAAAAATAAGTTGGCGCCGCCGCTCCAGCGGTTGGGATACGTTTTAATCGTTAACGGCTTTAACCATCGGCTTCGCCGCGGTTAACGACACCCTTTTCAACTCGGCAATCTAAGGTTGCCGCTTTCCGCTTTTAGTAGGAATCACCATGCCTGCATACCGTTCATATACCACTACTCAAGGCCGCAACATGGCTGGCGCGCGCGCATTGTGGCGCGCCACCGGCATGAAAGAAGGCGATTTCAACAAACCGATCATTGCGGTCGCCAACTCCTTCACCCAATTCGTACCCGGCCACGTGCATTTGAAAGACTTGGGCCAATTGGTCGCACGCGAGATCGAACTGGCCGGCGGCGTAGCGAAAGAATTCAACACCATCGCGGTCGACGACGGCATTGCCATGGGCCACGACGGCATGCTTTACAGCCTGCCGAGCCGCGACCTGATCGCCGACAGTGTCGAATACATGGTCAACGCCCACTGCGCTGATGCCATCGTCTGCATTTCCAACTGCGACAAGATCACCCCCGGCATGTTGATGGCGGCAATGCGGCTGAACATCCCGGTGATTTTCGTCTCGGGCGGACCGATGGAGGCCGGTAAAGTGCGTCTGGCCGAAGGCGCAGACATCAAAAAACTGGATTTGATCGACGCGATGGTGATGGCGGCCGACAGCAAAGTCTCCGACAACGATTTGGCAGCGGTCGAACGCTCGGCCTGTCCGACCTGCGGCTCTTGCTCCGGCATGTTCACCGCCAACTCGATGAACTGTCTGACCGAAGCGCTGGGCTTGTCGTTGCCGGGTAATGGCACCGTGGTCGCTACCCACGCCGACCGCGAACAATTGTTCAAACAAGCCGGCCACCGCATCGTCGAACTGGCCAAACAATATTACGAACAAAACGACGAATCGGTGTTGCCGCGCTCGGTCGGTTTCAAGGCCTTCGAGAACGCGATTGCATTGGACATCGCGATGGGCGGCTCGACCAACACCATTCTGCATTTGCTGGCTATCGCGCAAGAAGCCAATATCGATTTCACGATGGCCGACATCGACCGCATGTCGCGCGTGGTGCCGCAGTTGTGCAAGGTGGCGCCCAACACCAACAAATACCATATCGAGGACGTACACCGCGCCGGCGGTATCATGGCGATTCTGGCCGAGTTGAACCGGGCCGGTAAACTGCACACCGACGTCCCGACCGTACACGCCAAAACGTTGGGCGATGCCTTGGCGCAATGGGATGTGATGAACAATCCCAGCGATGCGGTGAAAACCTTTTACCTGGCCGGTCCGGGCGGCATTCCGACTCAGGTAGCCTTCAGCCAAAGCGCGCGCTGGCCGAGTCTGGACCTGGACCGCGCCGCAGGCTGCATTCGCTCGTTCGAACACGCCTTCAGCCAGGAAGGCGGCTTAGCGGTGCTGCACGGCAATATCGCGCTGGACGGCTGCGTGGTAAAAACCGCCGGCGTCGACGACAGCCTGCTGGTGTTCGAAGGCAATGCCCATGTAGTCGAGTCGCAGGACGAAGCGGTGGAAAACATCCTGGCCGACAAAGTCAAGGCCGGCGATGTCGTCGTGGTGCGCTACGAAGGCCCCAAGGGCGGCCCCGGCATGCAGGAAATGCTGTATCCGACCAGCTACATCAAATCCAAAGGTCTGGGCAAGGCCTGCGCGCTATTGACCGACGGCCGCTTTTCCGGCGGCACCTCGGGTCTGTCGATCGGGCACTGCTCACCGGAAGCGGCGGCCGGTGGTGCCATCGGTTTGCTGAAGAACGGCGACCGCATTCGCATCGACATTCCGAATCGCTCGATCAACGTTTTGCTGTCAGACGATGAACTAGCCCAACGCCGCGCCGAACAAGACAAATTAGGCTGGAAACCGGCCAAGTCGCGGCCGCGCAAAGTTTCTGTCGCTTTAAAAGCCTATGCCGCGTTTGCCACTTCCGCCGACAAGGGTGCTGTAAGGGATTTGTCGAAGCTCGAAGCAGACTGAACTCGCCAAAGCGGCAGTGTAATTGTGCGATAGCCGGGTTTGAGACTCTGTAGGGTTTCAAACCCTTGAGCAGCGTTGAGTAGAATAAGCAGATTTTAAACGCCAACGCAGCCGAATTTTGAACGACGCCATGCTCTACCTGTTTCGCCATACGCTTTACATCGCTGTAACGCCTGAGTTGATCGAAATCACCCATGCCGAAACCGGACGCAAACTGGCCGAACCGCCGTTATTGGCAATTGAGACTAAGCGGGGCCGAGATTCAGTTATTGCAGTGGGATCGATGGCAAAGCACCTAACCGGTAAGCCCAATGTCCGCATCGAAAACGGCTTCTCCCATCCACGCACGTTGCTGACCGACTTCACCGCTGCCCAACGGACTCTGGCGCACCTGATCAAACGGGTTTTACCCTTAGGTTTTTTCGTGCGCCGCCCCATCGTCGTAATGCATCCATTAACGATGCTGGAAGGCGGCTTAACTCAAATCGAAATTCGCGCTTTCGCCGAATTGGCCAGCATGGCCGGCGCATCCCGAGCCTACGCTTGGCAAGGCCCGAGCTTGACGACAGAACAACTACGCAAACACAGCTTTCCCGAACAAGGTCGGCTGTTGTTCCCCTAACGCGACTCGATTCAAAATCCCAACTCCGCCGTGAAACGTTTTTTCCTGCTGCTGCTGAACATCTGGAAGCAAAAACTGAAAATCTATTTTCTGGCCGCTTGGATCGGCGCCGGGATGGGGATTTTTCTGTTGGCGCCCAGTTACGATTACATCAGCTCGCGCGAGCGCAATGCCGATCCGATTTCGTCGATCGAATTCGTCATCGGCCAATTTACCGAGGTCATGACGGGGCAGATCAACCAGAACAATCTAATCCTGTTCTATGCCGAAATCGGCGCGCTGCTGGGTTTGCTGTCGCTCGGTTTTTACCAGGTGCTGCATAAACGCCTGGTCGACTTGGATGCGCTGAAAGCCGAGTTGGATAAAGACTTGCCGACCATCATCCGCCAGGGCGAAGGGCCGTTGCTGGAATTCAAATCGACGTTGCGCTGGGATTTGCAGGAGCAACGCGTCAACCGTTCCCTGGAAAGCGTGGTGTTGAAAACGCTGGCCGGATTTTTCAACAGCCACGTCGGCGGAACCTTATTGATCGGCGTGGCCGACAACGGCGAGATCGTCGGCCTTGAGCAAGACTTTCAGACCTTGAAAAAGAGCGACCAGGACGGTTTCGAGCAAACCCTGATTACGGCGATCGCCGAGAACTTGGGTGCCGACTTGTGCCGCTTTATACATATTCTGTTTCACCGGATCGATAACAAAGACGTGTGCCGGGTGATCGTTTCGCCGGCCTTGCGGCCGGTGTTTCTCAACATCGCCAACACCCCTAAGTTTTTCGTCCGTACCGGCGGCGGCACCCGCGACCTGAATATCCAGGAAGCGCTGGATTACGTCGCCGGCCGCTGGAAATCTCTGAAGTAATCGGTTTGCCCGTGCGGCTAGCGGCCTTTGCGGCAGACGGTTAAACTAGCCGATTGCGATTTGCCAATCACTTGATGGTAAATGACATCCCGCTCAGGCTGGGTTCCGGCGGGGAAAATCGGGCAAATTCATCCCAGGATTTTTTGATACTCCCATTCTGCCCCGCCCCGGCGGAATAGGCTTGAGTCTTAACTTTTTTACGATACCCACCGAATGGCACCACAGTCTACCTTCGTCGCCTGGTTCAGAAATTCGTCGCCCTATATCCACGCCCACCGCAATCGCACCTTCGTGATTTTTTTCGGCGGCAATGCGGTCGGCGAAGCCGATTTCGACAATTTGATTCACGATTTCGCGCTGTTGAAAAGCCTGGGCGTAAGGTTGGTGCTGGTCTACGGCATTCGGGCCCAGATCGACGAACAGTTGGCGGAACACGGCGATACGCCGAAATTCCACCACCATTTGCGGATCACCGACGCCACCACGTTGCAATATGTCAAACAGGCGGCCGGCCTGGTACGAGTCGAAATCGAAGCGTTGTTGTCGATGGGCGTTTCCGGTTCGCCGATGGCAGGCGCCCAAATCCGCGTCGCCTCCGGCAACTTCGTCACGGCAAAACCGCTTGGCGTGCTGGACGGTATCGACTATTGCTACACCGGTACGGTGCGCAAGATCGATGCCCAGGCCATTCACCAGCAACTGGACCAAAACAATGTGGTGCTGATTTCGCCGGTCGGCTATTCGCCCAGCGGCGAGGTGTTCAACTTGTCGGCCGAAGAAGTGGCCACCGAAGTGGCTATTGCGTTGCAGGCCGAAAAACTGATTTTATTGACCGAACAAAGCTGCATAGACCCGGCGTCCGGCGCAGCGCTATTGCAACTGACTACCGAGCAAGCCGCTGAATTGTTGAATAAAACCCCGGCGCTACCGGACGCCGTGGCCCGATCGTTGGCGGCGGCGATGCAAAGCTGCCGGCAAGGCGTGCAGCGCGCCCACCTGATCAACCGCCATGTCGACGGTGCGTTGCTGCTGGAGCTATTCACCCGCGACGGCATCGGCACGCTGGTCAGTTCCACCGCCTTCGAAACCATTCGCCCGGCGACGCTGGACGATATCGGCGGCATCATGGAACTGATCAAACCGCTGGAAGCCCAAGGCATCCTAGTCAAACGTTCGCGGGAAAAACTGGAGATGGAAATCGGCGATTACATCGTCATCGAGCGCGACGGCCTGATCATCGGCTGCACCGCATTCCATATTATGGCCGATGCGGGCAGTGCCGAATTGGCCTGCTTGGCGGTCCATAACGACTACCGCAACGGCGGCCGCGGCGACAGCCTGCTGAACTATCTGGTCAGCCAGGCTCGGACCCGCAGCATCCGCCGTCTGTTCGTCCGCACTACCCAGACTTTGCACTGGTTCGTCGAGCGCGGCTTCACACCCTGCTCGGTCGAGGATTTGCCCGCGCCGATGCAGAGCGCCTACAACTACCAACGCAACTCCAAGTTATTGTATAAAGACGTACTTTAATTCGAATTCGCGCTTGCCCGGAGGGAATCAATGCTCGCCAAACAGGACTTTCTTAACGTAGTTAATTTGACACCGCTGGTGTCGATCGATTTGATCGTCAGCTCCACCGACGGCAAGATTCTGATGGGCCAACGCGTCAATCAGCCGGCCCAAGGCTATTGGTTCGTACCGGGCGGCAGAATTTTCAAATCGGAAACGCTGGAACAAGCCTTCCGCCGTATCACTGCAACCGAATTGGGCGACGCCCGCGACATTGCCGATGGCCGCTTGCTAGGTGCGTTTACCCATCTATACGACACCAATTTTGCCGACGCGCCGGGCATCAGCACCCATTACGTGGTGTTGGGCTACCAACTGAGTCTGGGGATAGAGTCGTCCCGGCTACCGGCTCAGCAACACAGTGCCTACAAATGGATCGGTGCCGGCGACGAGTTGAGCTTGGTACACCCGAACAGCCAAGCCTATTTCCCCTATCTGCGTTAAGCCATGCCCGCGCTGAAAGTCCTGCAACTAAGCGACCTGCATGTCCTGCCGCATGCCGGCGACACGCTGTTGGGCGTGGATACCGAATATTACTTCGCGCGAATCTTGAACGAAGCGTTTCAAAGCCACGGCACATTCGATTTGGTTTTATTGACTGGGGACTTGGGCCAAGACCCCACTCCTGACAGTTACCGCCGTATCGCCGGCCATTTACGCCATTACGCTACGCCCTGCTTGTGCCTGCCCGGCAACCACGACGATTGGCCGTTAATGCAGCGCGAATTGAACACAGGCGCGTTGAGTTGCAGCAAGCAATGGTTATTTCCGGATTGGCAAATTATCGGTTTGAACAGCCAAAAACCGGGAAGTCCCGGCGGTTATTTGACCGGCGAGGAATTGGACTTTTTAGATCGAACCTTGGCGGCTTGCGCTTTGCCGGCCTTGCTGGCCGTGCACCACCATTGCGTTGCCAGCGGCAGCCCGTGGATGGATACGATGATGATCGAGAACGGCGAAGAATTGTTACGGATTGCGGAAAACTATCCGCAAGTCAAAGCCATTACCTGCGGCCATGTGCATCAGGAAATTGCCCAGCAACAGCGGACTATCCAAATCGTCTCGGCACCGGCCAGTTGCTTCCAATTCAAGCCCGGCGCAACCGAATTTGCATTGGATATCAAGCCCCCGGGTTACCGCGTGTTCGAACTGTACGCCGACGGCAGCCTGAAAACGGCCTGCCACAGGATCGCTGCCGAACAGCCGGAATTGCGGCTGGATTTAAACAGCTACTAGCCGGCCTCCAATCTGCCTGACAAATAACTTTCGGCATTTACGCCGACATCGTTGGCAATCAGCAAAGCGCCCAACTCGTCCATCGCCTTGCGGTAAACGCGACGTTTGAAGTAGACCACGTCTTTCAGCGGATACCAATACTCGACCCATTTCCAGCTATCGAATTCCTGTTTGTGTCCGCAATCGAAGCGCACCATCGACTCGTCGGTGTTCAGGCGCAAAATGAACCAAATCTGCTTTTGGCCGATGCATAGCGGCGTGGAATTTTTGCGGATATAACGGTCGGGTAATTTATAGCGCAACCAGTAACGGGTTCTACCCAGCAATTGCACATGTTCGGCGCGCAGTCCGGTCTCCTCCCACAACTCCCGGTACATCGCGGTTTCCGGGTCCTCGTCGCCGTCGATTCCGCCCTGCGGAAACTGCCACGAATTTGCGCCCTTGCGCTTGGCCCAAAACACACGACCCTCGTCATTGCAAAGGATAATCCCGACGTTCGGCCGGTATCCTTTCGAGTCTATCATGTAAAAAACCTGTATCATTTGCCGCCCGGTTGTTAATGCCGGAATGTTAAAATCAACAACGGTGCGGCCATTAAAATTAATGCCGCAATTGTTCCACAAATACTCGGCCGACGCTACAGGCCTTATCTTTTTCTTTACGACGACAGGTTTGCCGTGAGCTTAGCGATTTTTGATCTGGATAACACGCTGATCGCCGACGACAGCGATTTTTTATGGGGCCAATTTTTGGTCGACCGCGGCATCGTCGACAAAGACCATTACGAGCAGGCCAATAAAAAGTTTTACGAGGATTACAAACAAGGCACGCTGGACATCGTCGAATTTCTGCATTTTTCGCTGGCGCCGCTGGCGCGGCACGATGCCGAACAGCTTTATCGCTGGCGAGAAGAATTTATCGACAGCTTGATTAAACCGATCATGCTGGAGGCGGCACGGGAACTAATCGACCGGCACCGCCAGGCCGGCGACACGCTGTTGGTGATTACCGCGACCAACCGGTTCGTGACCGAACCGATCGTGAAACTTTACGGCATCGACAACTTGCTGGCGACGACGCCCGAATTCAAAGACGGCCGTTATACCGGCAAATTCGAAGGCACGCCCTGCTTTCAACAAGGCAAAGTCGAGCTGTTGCGGGATTGGTTGGCAGAATCGGCGGAAACGCTGGCAGGTTCCTGTTTTTACAGCGACTCTCACAACGATCTGCCGCTGTTGAATCTGGTGGACCGACCGGTCGCCGTCGATCCCGACGAAAAGTTGCGCCAGGCTGCAGAGCTGGCCAACTGGCCTATCATCAGCCTGCGCTAAGCGGGTTATTTTTTTTGGATGTAGAAAATTTGCCGGTCGGCGTCTTTTAAATTGTGAACCAATTGATGGCCGGCTTGATCGATGTAAACGCCGAAATCCAAATGAGCGGCCGGATCGGTGGCAATCACCTTGACCACCGAGCCGCTGTTGATTTCCATGATGGCTTTTTTCAGACGCAACAACGGCAACGGACACTGTAAGCCGCTGGCGTCGACTTCCAAATCAAATTCAATCATATCGGTATTCGCTCAATCCTAATTTAACGCCGAGTATCATAACATCAACCCCAGACCGCGAAAATCAAGGACCATGGATTACTTTCCGCTATTTTTAAAACTCAAAGACCAGCCTTGTCTGGTGGTAGGCGCCGGCGAAATCGCCAGCCGGAAAATTGAGCTATTGCTAAAAACCGGCGCCAGAATTAGCGTGGTCGCGCCGGAGATCGGCGACAGCATTGCCGAGTTGGCAAGCGAGGGCCGGGTTACCCTGTTGCAAAGAAATTTCGCCGCTAGCGATCTGGACGGCATGTGTCTGGCCGTTTCCGCTACCAACACCAGAAGCGTCAACGAAGCGGTCGCACAAGCGGCAACTACGCGCAACATACCGGTCAACGTGGTCGATAATCCGGACTTATGCAGCTTCATCTTTCCGGCCATCGTCGACCGCTCGCCATTGACCGTCGCGGTATCTTCCGGCGGCGTATCGCCCGTTTTAGCTCGCTTGCTGCGTTCCAAGGTCGAAGCAGCCATTCCCGGCGCCTTTGGCCTGCTGGCGCAATTTGCCGAAGAATTCAGATCTTTGGTCAAACAACGCTTGCCGGAAGCGGCGCGGCGCCGAGTATTTTGGGAAGACGCGCTACAAGGCAATATCGCCGAGTTGGTATTTTCCGGGCGCCGCGACCAAGCCGCCGCCGAATTGCGGGCCAAACTCGATGCGGCCGAGCAGGCTCTCCCCCGCGGCGAAGTTTATCTGATCGGCGCCGGACCGGGCGATCCGGACCTGCTCACCTTTCGCGCCTTGCGGTTGATGCAACAGGCGGACGTGGTCGTTTACGACCGGCTGGTTTCCAAAGAGATTCTGGAAATGGCCCGCCGCGACGCCGAGAAAATCTACGTCGGCAAGCAACGCAGCAACCACAGTCTGCCGCAGGAATCCATCAACGAGCTCCTCGCCGACCTGGCCTTGTCCGGCAAACGCGTGGCGCGCTTGAAAGGCGGCGACCCGTTTATTTTCGGCCGCGGCGGCGAAGAGATCGAAACCTTGCTGCAACAGGGTATTCAGTTTCAAGTGGTACCCGGCATCACCGCGGCCGCCGGCTGCGCCAGCTATGCCGGCATCCCGTTGACCCATCGCGACCACGCCCAATCCTGCACCTTTGTTACCGGCCATTTGAAAGACGGCAATATCAATCTGAATTGGAGCCAATTGGCGGCCCCCAACCAAACCATCGTGATCTACATGGGCTTGGTCGGACTGGAAAACATTTGCCAATCCTTGATCGAACACGGCTGTCCGCCCGACCAACCGATTGCGCTGATTCAACAAGGCACCACTCGCCACCAACGTGTGATTACCGGAACGCTGAGCGATATGCCGCAAAAAGTGGAAAATGCCGATATAAAGCCGCCGACCCTGATTATAGTCGGCACCGTGGTGCGCTTGCGCGAGCAATTGGAGTGGTTTCAACCCGTCTGATGGGCGGTTGCGGGACAATTTCCCGATTTCAGCCAAATTTAAGTTTTGGTTGGAAAAATCAGGCCGCAAGCGGGTTAAAGGCCGGAGCGAAACAGAAAATCGATTGAATTTTTTGCTAAAGTTCCCTATCCTTTACCCGCTTAACTTCCCAATGAGCTGCTTATTCAAAACAACAATATGCAGTTCTTTTTTTAAACACAACGAGAGAAGAAAATGAAAAAATCATTCGGTTTATTAGTAGGCGCAGCTCTTATCGCGATCAGCGGCCAAGTTGCAGCTAACGAAGCGGAAGAAATCGGCGCAAAAATTTACGAGCGCGCTTTCGGCCGTGGTTGCGGCGCTTGCCATGACATCGCTTCCAACCCACAACTGAAAGAACTGATCAAAGCCGGCAAACTGCCAAAAGACCAGTTCGCCAGCGTTCTGAAAAACGGCAAAAACGGCATGCCTAAAGCGACTGCAGCAATCATGGAAGTCGGTCCTGTCAAAAAAGCCGGTTACACTGAAGACCAAGCTATCGACGCTGTTTACGAATATCTGAAAAAATAATCGTAGCCGTCAATAGGCAAATAAAAAGCCGCTATCCAAACGGATAGCGGCTTTTTTGTTGCCTACATAAAAGTGGGCTAATCGCCTCGGCCGAGATAAGTCTGGCTACTGCGTTGATGCGTTAGACCGTAGCGGCTACGCAACCAAACTCCGGCAATGGCCGCGACCATCAAGCCGCAAGAGACGAAGGTCAGGTAAACCAAATCCTTCACATCGTTCAATTCCTTGATCAAGGCTTGGTTAACTGCGGCACCGTCTACTCTAGCCGGGGAGTCGATCGAATAGGTCGTCAGAATTTTTACGTCGCCTTTCAAATCGCGTATCGTATCCAAAGAATCGGCCACGCTGCCTTTTTTGATATTCTCTTCCAAGGTGCGCAATTTGCTTTCGATAGAGCCGCTCAACAAACCGAACAATTGCCCTTTCAAGGCGCTGATCTCGGCCGATAACGCCGGATTCTGAGTCGCATAAACCGCGGAAATGGCTTGATGTTTTTGGATTTCGGTCAGCAGGTTTTGCCGGGGCAACAACACAAAGCCCAGCACGAATACAACCGCCATCAATCCCATCACCAACAGCAACAATACGCGGTTGGCTTTTACCAATCCCTGATGCTGGTTTGCGGTCCGCAAATAGACAATCTCTCGCTTGTCGCTGGTGACTTCATCCAGATTAATCTCAGGCATGTCGCTCATTATTGTTTTAATGTTGCTAATCGGGAAGCTTTACCGCCCGCCGGCCAAGAAAATCCTACGGCCGGCGGTAAGTTATCGGGGCATTATACAAGCTTGAATAAAAATGTCCTGTTTTCTGCCCTCGCCTTCAACGGCCTTTTTTTGCGGCGATCCGCATCCGCAGCGCATTGAGCTTAATAAAGCCTTCGGCGTCTTTTTGGTTGTAAGCGCCGCCGTCTTCCTCGAAGGTCGCAATATTTTCGTCGAACAAGCTATTGGTTTCGGATTGGCGACCGACCACAATCACATTGCCTTTATACAACTTGACCCGCACTTTGCCGTTAACGTTGACTTGCGAGGCGTCGATCATGGTTTGCAACATCTTGCGCTCCGGGCTCCACCAGTAACCGTTGTAAATCAACGAGGCGTAGCGCGGCATCAATTCGTCTTTCAAATGCGCCACCTCGCGGTCGAGCGTTAAAGATTCGATCGCGCGATGGGCCTTCAACATCACGGTGCCGGCCGGAGTTTCGTAGCAGCCGCGCGATTTCATGCCCACGTAACGGTTCTCGACGATATCCAAACGGCCCACGCCGTTGGCGCCGGCGATTTTATTCAGTTTTTCCATGACTTGGTGCGGCGTATGCGGTTCGCCGTCGATAGCGACGATATCGCCGTTTCGATAGTCCAATTCGACGTAAGTGGCTTGATCCGGAGCGTTTTCCGGCGACACGCTCCAACGCCACATATCTTCTTCCGGCTCGGTCCACGGATTTTCCAGAATCCGGCCTTCGTAAGAGATGTGCAGCGAGTTGGCGTCCATAGAGTACGGCGAGGATTTGCCCTTCTTCATCTCGACCGAGATACCGTGTTGTTCGGCGTAATCCAACAGTTTCTGCCGGGAATTCAGATCCCATTCCCGCCACGGCGCAATAACTTTAATGTCCGGACGCAAGGCGTAAGCGCCCAGCTCGAAACGCACTTGGTCGTTACCTTTGCCGGTAGCGCCGTGGGAAATCGCGTCGGCACCGGTTTCGTTGGCGATTTCGATCAAACGTTTGGCGATCAGCGGCCGGGCAATGGAGGTACCCAACAGATATTCGCCTTCGTAAATGGTATTGGCGCGAAACATCGGAAATACGAAATCGCGGGCAAATTCCTCGCGCAAATCGTCGATATAGATTTCCTTGATGCCGGCTGCTTTAGCCTTGGCCCGTGCCGGCTCCAGCTCTTCGCCCTGGCCGATGTCGGCGGTAAACGTCACCACCTCGCATTGGTAAACGTCTTGCAGCCATTTCAAGATTACCGAAGTATCCAGACCGCCCGAATAGGCCAGCACCACTTTTTTAATATCCGACATAATCCGCTATACACCTAAAAAATTAAAAACCGGCGAATTATAACGGAAAACACCGCGCGCTTTCCGCCAAACCGCCGTGCCGGGTTCAAACCTTTAAACTTTCAGCCAATAACGCAGCGGCCCGCTCAGCCGCACCTTGGTTGTCGGCAACAAACTGCCTGGCGTTGCCCACCAGACGGTGTGTAAACTCGCCATCCCGATGCAGGCGCAATACCGCGGCCGACAATGCCGTGGCATCGGCGCATTGAATCGCCGCTTCCGCGGCAAGCATGCGCTCGGCAATTTCCTGAAAATTGAACATTTCCGGACCGAACACTACCGGTACGCCGACAGCCGCCGGTTCCAGCACGTTGTGCCCGCCGACCGGCACCAAACTGCCCCCGACGAATGCGGCATCGGCCGCGGCATACAGCATTTTCAATTCGCCCATGCTATCGCCGATATAAACGTCGGTCTGTGCGCTGCAAGGCCGCTGCTCGCTACGCATCACCACGCGCAAACCGCGTTGCTCGCATAACGTTCTGACCGGCTGGAAGCGTTCGGGGTGGCGCGGTACGATCAGCAACAACAACTCGGGTAGCGCCGCTTTGAGTTGCGAATACAAGTCGGCAAGCACATCCTCTTCGCCGTGATGGGTGCTGGCCGCGATTAATACCCAGCGATCCGCAAACGCCTGCGCCTTCAAACTTTGCCCTTTAGCAACCGCCGCTGGGTCGATGGTGACGTCGAATTTGATATTGCCGAGCACCCGAACTTTTCCGGGTTCAGCGCCGATCTCGATGAACCGGGCGCGATCTTCATCGGTTTGCACCGCAATCGCTACGACACTGGCCAAAGCCGGCCGCACCAAGGCCAGAATTTTTTGGTAAGAGCGCGCCGACCTCGCCGACAAACGCGCATTGACGATAAACAACGGTATGGCCGCCTCGGCACAAGCGGCAAACAGATTCGGCCAGATCTCCTTTTCCATCACCACGGCCAGGCGCGGCCGGAAATGCGCGATAAAGCGTCGCACCACGATCGGCAAATCGTAAGGCAAGTAAACATGCTCGACACGCTCGGCCAAAACCGCTCGCACCCGGGCCGAACCGGTCGGCGTAGTCGTCGTCACTAAAACCGGCAACTCCGGATATCGTGACTGCATTAATTTGATCAGCGGAAACGCCGCCTCGGCTTCGCCGACCGATACCGCGTGAAACCAAACTACGCCCTGCCGTGACCGAAACGGATAAATAGCCAGACGTTCACGCCAGCGCCGCCGGTATTCGGGAGCTTTGGCCCCGCGCCAATATAAGCGAAGCAGCACCATCGGCAACGCCAGATGAAACAGCAGTGTATAGAGGATTCTCATAAGCAAATTAATCCGTACCGGCCGGCGTAGCGGATTCCTGGCGTGCGGCATGGAGTTCTCCTGAGTAATAGGCGGAAATTATAACAACGCAGTTTGGAGAAATGGCATAGCGCGGTTTTTGCGCCTAGGCTCCGGCAACCACACAGAAAGCGGCAATTGGCGGCAGACCGCAGCCGGGCGGCACGGCAAAAGGCCTATGCAAGCAATCTAAAAAAAAACGCTTGGCTACCGCCCCAAGCGCTGTTCCAATGCCAATACTCGTTGCGTCGTCGCCAGCACAGTGTCCGGGTTCAGGCTCATCGAGTCGATGCCGATTTCAACCAGATATTCGGCCATTTCCGGATAATCCGACGGCGCCTGGCCGCACAAACCCGAATGGCGGCCGTTGCGACGCGCGCCTTCCACGGCCAGCCGGATCATGGTTTTGACGCCGGGGTCGCGCTCGTCGAAGTCGTTGGCGACGATTTCCGAATCGCGGTCGACGCCCAGCGTCAATTGGGTCAAATCGTTGGACCCTATCGAAAAACCGTCGAACAATTTGGCGAACTCATCGATCAGAATCACGTTATTGGGAATCTCGCACATCACGTAGATTTCCAAACCGTTGTCGCCGCGCTTCAAGCCGTGGCCGGCCATTGCCGCCAGTACTTTTTCGGCTTCGTCCAGCCGCCGGCAAAACGGGATCATCAGTATCAGATTGCTTAATCCCATCGTCTCGCGCACCCGCTTCATCGCCGCGCATTCCAACGCAAAACCCTCGGCGTAGGCCGGATGCACGTAACGCGAGGCGCCGCGAAAGCCGATCATCGGATTGGGTTCGTCCTGCTCGAACCAACGCCCACCCAGCAACGTGGCGTATTCGTTGGTTTTGAAATCGGACATCCTGACCACGACCGGTTTGGGATAGAACGCGGCGGCGATGGTCGCCACGCCTTCGGCCAGGCGCTGGATGAAAAACTCTTCGGCTTTGGCGTAGCCCTCGGTCAATTGGTTTAGTTGCTGCAACTCGTAGGTATCAAGGACTCGCTCCGGATGAATCAAGGCCAGCGGATGTGCCTTGATATATTCGGTGATGATGAATTCCATCCGCGCCAGGCCGACGCCGTCGTTCGGCAGGAAGCTATGCTTAAAGGCCAGTTCCGGATTGCCCAGATTCAGCATGATCTTGGTCTTGGGCCGCCGCATTTGCGCCAGATCGGTCCGCAACACGTCGAATTCGACTCGGCCTTGATAAACTTTGCCGGCATCGCCCTCGGCGCAACTGACCGTGACTTCGCTGCCGCTGGCGATTGCCGTCGTAGCGTTTTCGCAACCGATCACCGCCGGCACGCCCAGTTCGCGAGCGATGATCGCCGCATGGCAGGTACGGCCACCACGATTGGTGACAATCGCCGCGGCGGTTTTCATGACCGGCTCCCAGTCCGGCGTGGTCATGTCGGCGACTAACACCTCGCCGGGCTTGAAGCTGGACAATTGCGCAACGCCGGCGATCACCCGCGCCTTGCCGGCCGCAATCTTGCTACCGACGGCGTGACCGCGGGCGACGACCGGGCCCTGCCCCAACAATCGATATTGCTCCAACACATTGCCGCTACGTTGCGAAGCCACGGTTTCCGGTCGAGCCTGGACGATGTAGAGCCGGCCGTCGAGTCCGTCTTTGGCCCATTCCATGTCCATCGGCCGGCCGTAATGGCGTTCGATCTTGATCGCATAATCGGCCAATTCCAGCACCTCGCCATCGCTGACGCAGAAGCGGCGGCGCTCGTCGTTGGCAGTAGCGATATTGCGCACCGGTTCGCGGGTGCTGCCGTCGCTGTAGACCATCTTGATTTTTTTCGCGCCCAGATTGCGCCGCAGCACCGCGCGGTAACCTTGAGCGAAGGTGGGTTTGTGCACGTAAAACTCGTCCGGATCGACCGCCCCCTGCACCACGTTTTCGCCTAAGCCGTAAGCGCCGGTAATGAACACTGCATCCTTGAATCCGGACTCGGTATCCAACGAAAACATCACGCCGCTGGCGGCCAGGTCCGAACGCACCATTTTCATGATCCCGATCGACAGTGCCACTTTGAAATGGTCGAAGCCCTGGTCGATGCGGTAATGGATCGCCCGGTCGGTAAACAGGCTGGCAAAGCAACGCTTGCAGGCGTCCAGTAAACTCTGGCCGCCGCGGATATTCAGATAGGTATCCTGCTGGCCGGCGAAACTGGCGTTGGGCAGATCCTCGGCAGTGGCCGAACTGCGTACCGCGACGCTCATGTCGGCGCCATATTCGCACTGCAACTCGGCAAATGCGGCGTTGATTTCGGCTTGTAAATCGGCCGGCAGCGGCGCGGCGTAGACCAGCTCGCGCGCTTGTTGGGCGCGGCGCGCCAGGTCGGCGACGTCATCGGCGTCGACATCGTCCAACAGTTCGTGCAACCGCGGCCAAGCACCGGCTTGATCCAACAGGTAGCGATAGGCTTCGGCAGTGATCGCGAAACCGTTCGGCACCCGGATGCCCTCGCCTGCCAAGGCCCGGTACATTTCGCCGAGCGACGCGTTCTTGCCGCCAACCAGCGGGATATCCTGGATGCTCAGTTGGTTAAACCAACGAATGTATCGGTAGTCTTGGGACATTTGGTGCTCCTTGGCTGTTTTTATACTTATCGCTATAAGCATACGCGCTTGGAACGCGACCGCAACCAGGATTTATCGGAATGAGCGGGGCTAACGCTATCGGTTCAGCCACTCCATATAGAGCTGCACGCCCTCTTCCACCGCTTTAAACTGATGGTTGCAACCAGCGGTTCGGAGTTTTTCCAGATTGGCCTCGGTAAAACTCTGGTAGCAACCTTTCAGATGCTCCGGAAACGGAATGTATCGGATATGTCCGCGTTGGTAGTAACGAATCACCGCATTGGCGACGTCGTTGAAAGTCTGACTGCGGCCGGTACCGCAATTGAAGATGCCGCTGGCTTGGGGATGATCCAGAAACCATAAGTTCACGTCAACCACGTCGCCGACGTAGACGAAATCGCGGCGTTGTTCGCCGTCGCCATAACCGTCGCAACCTTCGAACAATTTCAGCTCGTCGGATTGCTGGATCTGGTTATGCAAATGAAACGCCACGCTGGCCATGCTGCCCTTGTGCGCCTCGCGCGGCCCGTAAACGTTGAAATAACGCAAACCGACCACCTGCGCCGTCAACTTGGTCTGGCGGCGCAGATATTGGTCAAATTGAAACTTGGAATAACCGTACACATTCAACGGCCCTTCGTAGGCCAGCTCTTCCTTGAAGGTTAGATCGGCGCCGTAAGTTGCCGCGCTGGATGCATAGATGAATGGGATTTTGTGGCTTTGGCAATAATGAAACAGGGCTTTGCTGTATTCATAATTGTTTTCCATCATGTAACGTCCGTCCCATTCCGTGGTGCTGGAACAGGCCCCCTGATGGAATACGGCCTCTATCGATTCGGCCCGGAACACGCCTTGTTGCAAGCGTTCCAGAAAAGTGGCGCGGTCGAGATAGTCGGCAATGCGGCAATCGACCAGATTGCGGAATTTAACGCCGTTGCTTAAATGGTCGACCACCAAGATATCATCGTAACCGCGGGCGTTGAGACCCAATACCAGATTACTGCCGATGAAGCCAGCGCCACCGGTTACGATGATCAAGGGTTTACTCCGCTACGACTTTGATCGGCAGCGTGGCGACGACGTCGGAGTGCAAATTAATCGCGACGTCGTATTCGCCGATGTTACGGATCACGCCGTTCGGTAGGCGCACTTCGTGTTTTTCGACGTTAACGCCGGCCGCGGCAATCGCATCGGCAATGGTCTGAGTACCGACCGAACCGAACAGGCGGCCTTCATCGCCGGTTTTGTGGGCAATCGTAATAGCCAACTTGCTTAAGGCTTCGGCGCGGGCGTTGGCAGCGGCTAATTTCTCGGCTGCTTGTTTTTCCAACTCGGCGCGGCGTTCTTCGAATTCCTTGATTTTAGCCGGAGTTGCCGGAACGGCTTTACCCTGCGGAATCAGGTAATTTCTGCCATAACCCGCTTTAATGGTGACTTTGTCGCCCAGGTTGCCCAGGTTGGCGGTTTTTTCCAGAAGAATGACTTCCATCGTTTATACCTCTTGGTTCGACTCGAATGTCGAAAAATCGGGAGCTTTACGCTCCATTGGGTTTAAATTTGTTTCGCAAATCCAGCCAAGTATCGCTCAAGCCGCATAGCACGACCACAGCAGTCACGTGCGGCACCAGCATCAGCGTGATATACAGGAACGGCACCATGAACCGGCCGCCCTTACTGCTGGCAAAAGCCGCGTGCAGCACCGCAGTGCCGACGAAGACGTACAGCACGAACGCAACCAACAACACGTTCCAGCAAAATTCGGCAATGCCTTCCGGACTCAACCAGGCCACCGCCATCAGCGCCAGCGTAACCAGCGTGAACGGCATGTGCGCTCGTAAAGTCAGAAACTCGCTTCTGAAGCCGCCGGGATTGAACAGCGCCGCCTGCCACCATCTGGCCAAAAACAGCCCCAGCAACAAGCCGCAAACGCTGCCCGCCGCCGCGACGCCGGTCATGTAATGCGCCAACGTGTCCGCGGATTGATGAATTTGCTCTACGGCGGCATCGCTCTGCCCGCTCAACATCGGCTGAATCATGAATTCCAGGACTTGCCGCCAAAATTGCGCCGGATGTTCCTGAAAGCTGTAAATGCTGAATACTGCGGCGACTCCGAGCAACACGGCGATTTCGATTGCCACGACCAGATGCCTGCCTTCGCGTAGCACGATCGAGATCAACCACACCGGCAGCCAGAACGCCAGCCCATACATCAACGAGTATTGGTAGTTACCTAGCAACAGCAGGCTCAACACCCCGGCCGCCAGGCAGGAACACACCAACACGTACATGCCTTCGCCGGCTCCGCGCCGCAACGTGACCAATGCGAGCGAGGCCGAACTAACGATACTTATCGGAGGGAACAGCAGGGAAAGCAAAGCCAAACTGGATGCAACGGTCATCGCTTGCATCCTTCCCTTCATGATGAAAGCGGCCAAGAATTGCATGCCTGCTTCCTCCGCGCTGCGAATCCGTTACTTATGCGCGTCGCAAAACGGCAACAAAGCCAGGAAACGAGCCTGTTTGATTGCTGCAGTCAACTGCCGTTGGTATTTCGCGCTGGTACCGGTAATCCGGCTTGGAATGATTTTGCCGGTTTCGGTGATGTATTCGCTGAGCAAATCCAGATCTTTGTAATCGATCACGATTGCGTCTTCGCCGCTGAAACGGCAACCTTTTTTACGTCTGATATTGTTACGTGCCATGAAAATTCTCTACGTTAAGTTGGGTTACTCTGAATCGGCGGCTACTTCAGCTTCGTCGCTGGTTTCGACTTCAGCTTCAGCTTCCACTTCTTCTTCGGCTTCTCCCTTGGCTCGGCCGGCGGATTTCTGGCCGTCGCTGCCGCTGGTGGCAATCACGGAAGGACCGGTGATAGCTTCCTTTTTCGCCAAGGTCAGGCTACGCAGAATCGCGTCGTTGAAGCGAAAACCGGCTTCCAGTTCTTCCAGAGTGGCTTGGTCGCATTCGATATTCATCAGCACGTAGTGCGCTTTGTGAATTTTCTTGATCGGATAGGCCAAATGTCTACGGCCCCAGTCTTCCAACCGGTGAATTTTGCCTGCGGCTTCTTCAACGGTGGATTTATAACGTTCTACCATAGCCGGCACCTGAGCACTTTGGTCAGGATGGACTAAGAAGACGATTTCATAATGTCGCATGATTTCTCCTTACGGTTTGAAAAGCTTCCCGCCCGCGGGCAGTGAAGCAAGGATTCGGGGCCATAAGACCCCAAAAAGCTGGGCATTATAGAAACCGGCGTTGTTTTTGCAAAGCGATTTTTGCGGCAACGCCGGTCGGGGATCAGGCGAACAGGCTCAGCAAACCGTTGCTGGCTATGGCGCGGCCGGCTTCGATTTCGTCCAGAATGTTGGCCGCGGCGACATTGGTTGCCGCAGTGTCGTTCGAATCCGGATCTTGATTGCCGCTCCGGCGCTGGTCGCCGGCCATTTGGTAGGATTCGCGGCCCTGTTTTTGTTCGGCGTGTTGTTGGGATACGTTCACGTCCGCCAAATCCAATTTTTGCTCGCTCAACATTTCGCGCAGTTTCGGCAAGGCAGCTTCGATGGCTTCTTTGACTCCGGCATGCTGAGTGGTGAACGACACGCTGGTTTGGTCCTGGTTGACGTCGATTTTGATCGAAATAGGCCCCATGTGTTCGGGGTTAAGCCGGATCTCGGCCGACGGGATATCCTGTTTGTGCATCCAAAGCAATTTTTCGCCGAGTTCGGCATTCCATTCCGGATGGTTCAAATGCCTGGAAATTTGCGGCGCGGCAGTGGGTGCGGCCGCGTCGGCCGATTTCGACAACTGGGCGATATCGGCCGCCAGCGCCGAAAATCCCTTGCCGTGCTCGGCCGAAACCGCGGCGCTTTTCGGCGCAAGCGCATCGGGCTCGGCAGCCGGTTCGTTGCTGGCGTTATCCTGAGTACCTTGCCCGGCGGCGTTCTGGCCGGACACGGCCTGCGCCAGACCGGCATCGGCAGCGGACGCAGCCGAAGGCTCGCCTTTACCCAGCAGCGACGTAGCGTCTTGCCGGCTTTGCCCGCCCGAGTCCGACGCATTTTTCTTGACCACGGCCAAGGCCTGGCCCAGCGCATCGGCATTTTTCAACGCGTTGTCCAACACCGCTTCCTGAGTCATCGGCGTTTCGACCGGTTTAGTGAAATTCTGAAGCGGCGAGCCGACGATAGCGGCCGTCTGTGCATCGGCTGCGGCATCGGCTTTGGCCTCAACGTCAGCGCCTGCGGCCGGCGCAGCGGAATCGGCAGCGACAGTTTGCGCCACGGCCGGTGCAGCATCCAGGTTCTGCAAATACTGCAAGACGTCGGCCAAAGCCGCCATCGTATCGTCCAAATCGATATCTTGATCGAGTTTGGTTGCCGCAGGCACGTTATTGCCGAACAGAGCGGCAAATTCCTGCAGGTTGCGGCCGGTCAAATTTTCGGCAGACAAACCGCCCAACTGCGGCAAATTCGCCAATTCGCCGCCGTTTCCGGCGACCTTCATTGCCAAACATTGCTGCAGTTGCGCCAGTTGATCCAGGAAAGTTGCGGAAAACAAGCCGGCATTTGTACCGTCGCCGAGCATGCCGGCGCCCAAACCGGCCGCCGCATCTGACGCGGCCAGCATAGACAGCGGATTAGAGCTTTGTATATTCATGACCATTCTCCTGACGTTTTTCTGGCATCAAGCACTTCCCGTGCCATTGCCGTTTACCATGCGCGCAGCCCGGTCGTCTTGCTCGGCCTGTTCCCGCTTTTGTTCGATTTTGACTTCTTCGGCCAACGCCAGCTCACTGACTTTCCGCAAACTTTTGGTCCGTTGCCGGGAATCTTCCCAATGCTTGCGTGCCCGTTGTACCTCGCGTTCGTATTGCGCCACCACCTGCCGTTGGCTATCGATTGCGCTGTCCAGTTTTTCCGAAAACGCTCTAAACTCCAGCAGTTGGCTGACCGGTATTCCGCTTTGCTGGCGCGCGGCGAAATTTTGCAAATACTCCACCCGGTAATTCTGCAAGCTATCCAATTGCGCTTGCTGTTCGCGCAAGCGTTGTTGAGCGGCGCCCAATGCCGCCAACGCATCCTGTTCCTGGCGGGCTTGCAGTTCGATGACCACATTCAGGCGTTGCGACTTTTTCATCAGCTTGCCAATAATTGCGCCAGCTCGCTAATGCTGCGGCTGAGATCGACCGACTCGTCCATGCTCTGTTGCAGAAAGTCCATGATCGCGGCGTTCTTGGCCACTGCGCGATCGATACGCGGATCGGAGCCGGCGCGGTAGGCGCCGACACTGATCAAATCCCGGTTCTGCTGGTAAATCGAATACAGCCGGCGTAAGTCCCGCGCCATCTGCATGTGTTCGGCCTCGACGATGTCCGGCATCACCCGGCTGATCGACGCTTCGATATCGATGGCCGGATAGTGGCCGGATTCCGCCAGGCTGCGCGACAATACGACATGGCCGTCCAGAACGCCGCGTGCCGCATCGGATATCGGATCGTTGGTGTCGTCGCCTTCGGCTAGCACTGTATAAAAAGCCGTAATCGAACCGCCGCCCTCGTCGCCGTTACCGGCCCGTTCCACCAGTTGCGGCAGTTTGGCGAATACCGACGGCGGATAGCCCTTGGTCGCCGGCGGCTCGTTGATAGCCAACGCGATTTCCCGGTAGGCCTGGGCATAGCGCGTCAAAGAATCCATCAATAGCAAAACATCCAAGCCCTGGTCGCGAAAATACTCCGCAATACTGGTCGCCAACATCGCACCGTGCATCCGCATCAACGGCGAGTCGTCGGCCGGCGACGCCACCACCACGGCCCGGCGCAAGCCTTCCTCGCCCAGGATTTTCAACACGAATTCGTTGACCTCGCGGCCACGTTCGCCGATCAGCCCGACCACGACCACGTCGGCGTTGGTAAATTTGGTCATCATCCCCAACAGCACGCTTTTACCGACCCCGGTGCCGGCAAACAGGCCCATCCGCTGGCCGCGGCCGACGCTGAGGACGGCGTTGATCGCCCTGACGCCGACATCCAAGGCTTCGCGGATCGGTTTGCGGCTCAACGGGTTGATCGGCGTGCCGGCCAACGACACCTTGGCATCGGTATCCAGCGGGCCTTTGTTGTCCAACGGATAGCCGGAACCATCCAGCACCCTGCCCAGCAGGCCGAACCCAACCCGAGCCAGACTGTTCTTTCCCATCGGAATTACCCGGCAGCCGGGCTCAAGGCCGTGAGTGTCGCCGGTCGGCATCAGGTAAAGATGGGCGCCGCTGAAACCGACCACTTCGGCGGTAATGATTTTGCCGGACTTGGTGACGACTTGGCACAACGAACCGATGGCAGCCCGACAACCCTCCGCCTCCAGGGTCAAGCCGACCATGCGCGACAATTTGCCCTCGACCACCATTTCCAACGGCTCGTGCAAGCGCTGCCGGTAAGGCCGCAAGCGCGCCAACCAAAACTCGGAACGGTCGGCATTCGGAATCATTTATCGGCGTCCTCGCGCCGGTCGCCGCCCAGCAAGTTGGCGATGACGGCCGCCAGCCGGCTTTCGACGCTGGCATCCACTCGGGATACTTCGGTTTCGACGATACAGCCACCCCGACTTAACAACGGATCTTCCTGCAACCGCCAAGGCGGCATGCTCTCGTCCAATTTCAGCGCGCTGCGTACCAATGCCGCATCCTCGGGGTGCAAATTCACGGTGACTTTCTGCGCAGCCAGCGGCAGGACTTTGATGGCTTCCCTGACCACGGCTACGATTTCGCCGGGTTCGGACTTGAGCTCGCGCCGGATCAATTGGCTGGCGATGGCAATCGCTAGTTTCACCAATTCCTGCTCCACGGCATCGTCGAGCTTTTTGAAAGGTTCGCTTAACGCGTCGAGCAAACCGGCCAATTCGGCGGCCTGGGTTTGCAGCAGATGCAGGCTTTCCTCGTAACCTTGCTTGCGGCCGGCTTCCAGGCCTTCCGCCCTGCCCTCGGCAAAACCTTGTTGCCGGCCCTGCTCGAAAGCTTCTTCGTAAGCCTGTTTTTGGATTTCCTCGATCTGTTCGACCGTCAAAACTTCGGTCGCCTGTTCCAATTCCACCGGCTCGGAATGCGGTGGCGCCTTGAAATCCTGCAGGCCGGTCCAGGGATTCAAAGCCTGTAATTCGTCTTCGGAAAACTTGGTGGGTTTAGACGAACTCATCGCCGCCGCCGCCGCCCAAGCTCAATTCGCCGGCATCCGCCAAGCGTTTGGCGATCGCCAGGATATCTTTCTGTGCAGCCTCGACTTCGCTGAGCCGCGCCGGCGGTGCAGCTTCCAGATCGTCGCGCAGCATTTCCGCGGCGCGGCGCGACATATTGGCGAACACTTTGTCGCGCAGCGCCGCCTCGACACCGCGCAAGGCCAGTAACAATTGATCGGTGGAAACTTCGCGCAGCAGGGTTTGAATACCGCGGTCGTCGACGTTGATCAGATCGCCGAACACGAACATCTTATCCTGGATGCGTTGGCCCAGATCGGCGTTGATTTCGTTGATATCCTGCATCATCGGATCGCTGATGCCGCTTTCGATGAAGTTGAGGATGTTGGCTGCGGCGTCGATACCGCCGATTTGCGAAGACTTGACGCCTTCGCTGCCGGTCAGTTGTTTTTCCATGATATCGTCCAACTCGCGCAATGCCGCCGGTTGCACGCCTTCCAACGTGGCGATCCGCATCAAAATATCGGACCGCATGTTTTCCGGCAGCAGAGTCAGCACGTCTGCGGCCTGGTCGGCATCCAGCAAAGACAAAATGATGGAGATGATCTGCGGATGCTCCAGCCGGATCAAATCGGCGATCGCGCGAGTATCCATCCACTTCAACTGCTCGATACCCTTGCTGTTGGCGCCGAGCAGAATGCGGTCGATGATGCTGCCCGCCTTGTCCGCACCCAGAGCATTGGTCAACATATTGCGGATGTATTCGTCGGAATCCAGGCCCAGGCCGGTTTCATTCTTGATTTCGATGATGAATTCTTCCAACACCTGGTCGATCATGCTGGACGTGATCGAGCCGAGCTGGGCCATGGTCGAGCCGACCAACTGCACTTCTTTGGGCCCCATGTGCCGCAGCACCGACGCCGCCCTATCCTGGCCGACCGCCAGCAGCAGCAAAGATGCGCGTTGCGCTTTGTTAAACTTGTCGTCCTCAGCCATCGTCTTTCAACCAGGATTTGATGACCTGCGCGACCAGTTTCGGGTCTTCGTCGATCATTTTTTGTACGTATTCCAAACGTTTCTCGTAGCTTTGCGGCGCTTCCAGCAATAACAAGTCTTCCATCGCGCTCGGCAAGGCATGAATTTCGCCGGTTTCCTGGTCGACCTCGACCGGAACCGCGACCGGCCGGCCCTCTTCGTCGAAACGCACCACGCCGCCGGTGGCTTCGGCAATCGCCCGCGCTTCTTCCAGAGCCTTTAATTGTTCTTCTTTGCTGATCAAACTTTTCAGCGCCGGCCGCAACACGCCCATGATCAGCAGCAGCACCACCAACACCGCACCCAACTGTTTCAGCGCGCTGGCAAACCAGGGTTGGTCCCAAATCGGTTCGGAAGGCAGGTCTTCCAAGGCCTCGGGCAGTTTGAACGCCACATTGGTTACCGTGACCTGGTCGCCGCGGCTGTTATCGTAACCCACCGCCTGTTTGACCAAATCCCGGAGTTGGTTCAAATCTTCCTGCGAATAAGCTTGTTGCGCGACCTTGCCGTCGGCTTGCACCACTTTTTTGTCGTCGACCACGACCGCGATCGACAGCCGGCGCAACGCCCCGGTCGCCAAGCGGGTATGGGTGATGGTTTTATCCAATTCGTAATTGCGCGTAGCCGACTTGCTGGCCGCACCGGATTCGCCGGCCGCCGATTTTTCCTGGCCGCTGGCCACTTCCGGCGCGACGCCGGTCGGCGGCGGCTGGTTGGACAACGCCCCCGGCACGCCTTGAACTTTAGACGAAGAATTGGTTTCTTCCTGAGTTTGTTCGCTGCGCAAGGCCGGCAAATCCGGATTGAACATCTCCTGGGTTTTTTCGGTGACGGTAAAATCCACGTCGGCCGAAATTTGCGCGCGCATGCCATCGCCGCCGACCAGCGGCGTCAGGATATTCTCGATGCGCTCGCGCAAGTGTTCTTCGATATTTTTCTTGTACTCGAATTGTTTGCTGGACAGCGAAATGTCTTCGCCGCCTTCTTTGCTGTTCAGCAGCCGGCCCTTTTGGTCGACCACGGTGACTTGGCTGGCTTCCATCAGCGGCACGCTGGACGCCACCAGATGCACGATCGATTCGATTTGCTCTTTTTCCAGCGAGCGCCCTTGGTAGAGCTCGACCACGACCGATGCGCTGGGTTTTTTTCGTTCGCGGACGAACACCGATTGCACCGGAATCGCCAGCAAGACTTTGGCGGCCTTGACGTTTTGAATGGTTTGGATGGTTAACGCGATTTCGCCTTCCAAGGCGCGCTGAAAGCGCATTTGTTCGACACTCTTGCTGGTACCGAAACCGTTCTCCTTGTCCAACAGTTCGTAGCCCAGGCTGGCGCTGCGCGGCAGACCTTGCGCGGCCAGCTTCAGCTTCAATTCCCTGACTTTATCGGCCGGCACCATGATGGCGCCGGAGCCGGTCTCGACTTTGTAGTCCACACCCAATTTGGCCAGACTATCGAGAATCTCGGCCGAATCCTTTTCGGCGACGCTGGCGAACAGCAAATCGTAAGCCGGCGCCTGCGACCACAGCACCACTGCGACGCCGATGGCCACGCTCAGCGCCAATCCCAGCATCAGACCGACTTGGCGCGACACCGGCAGCTTGCTCAGGCTGATCAGCGCCTGTTGCATTTTACCGTTCTCGGCCGTCGCTTGCGGCCGCGAATCCATCGGTAGATTTCTGTCCAACTCGCTCATGGCCGGCTTCCGCTACGCTTAAATCGACATGCCCATCACGTCTTTGTACGCATCGACCAGCTTGTTACGTACTTGCAACATGGCTTGAAACGACACGCTGGCTTTTTGCGACGCAATCATGACTTCGGCCAGGCTGACGTCGCTCTGGCCCATTTCGAAAGACTTCGCCAAATTGTTGGCGGTTTGCTGCGTCTGGTTGACCGAATCGATGGACTGTTTCAGCATCGCGGCGAAATCGCCGCCGCTATCGGCCGGCTGCGCTTTGCCGCCGGCTTCGATGGACATGGCCCGTATCTGGGCCAGGACTTGGTTGACATTGATATCTGACATGATATTGACTCGTGTGTATTGCCTGCCACTAGGCAAGCATTTTCCAGGCCAATACTCCTAGCCAGGCACAGCCACCCCCGCTTCCTTCATTCGCGCAATCTTGTAGCGCAAGGTACGGGGGCTGATGCCGAGCTTGGCTGCCGTGGCTTTACGGCTGCCGCTGGCGTCACGGAGCATTTGCAAAATAATTTTTTCTTCGGCGGAGCGCACGCCCTCGCCCAAGCTGCCGGCCTCGTGGATATCGATAGCCGGGTCGTAGGCCCAGGATTCTACGGCAATTGTTTGCCCGGCGGCAGATTGGGCCGGCAAAATCGCGGCCTCGTCGTCCAAAATCAGCTCTTCGGCGCCGATGATGCCGTTATTTTGCAAGATCAGCGCGCGCTGCACGACATTTTCCAATTCGCGCACATTGCCCGGCCACGCGTAGCAGCACAGCTTGTCCAATGCCGCGTCGTCGAAACGGCACAGCGGCCGGCCCGGCGCAGTATGTTTTTGCACCAGTTGCTGTGCCAACGGCACGATATCCGCCGGCCGCTCGCGCAAGGCCGGTATCTTCAACGGAAATACGCTGAGGCGGAAATACAGGTCTTCGCGAAACCGGCCTTCCCGGACATAGTCTTTCAACTTGCGGTTGGTGGTCGCCAAAATTCTGACATTTAGCGCGATCTTGCGTTGGCTGCCGAGTCGCTCGACCTCCTTTTCCTGCAATACCCGCAGCAGCTTGGCCTGCAGTGCGATATCCATTTCCGAGATTTCGTCCAACAGCAAAGTGCCGCCCTGCGCCGACTCGAATTTTCCTGGCGCGGACTGGATCGCGCCGGTGAATGCGCCCTTTTCGTAGCCGAACAACATGGCTTCCAGCATATTTTCCGGAATGGCCGCGCAGTTGATCGCCTCGAACGGTCCGGCGTGGTAGTGGGAATTTTTATGGATGTAGCGTGCCAAGATCTCCTTGCCGACGCCGCTTTCGCCTTCCAACAGCATCGTCACGTTGGTTTTCGCCACCTTGCCGGCCAAAGCATACAGTTTTTTCATCGCATCGTCGGCAACCACCCGCTCGACGGCAACCTGCGGCAACGGTGCGATCAACGCCGCCACCTTGTCGACCAATGCCGTCGCTTCGAACGGCTTGATCAAATAATCGGCCGCGCCGGCCTGCATCGCTTCGACCGCCTTGGGGATCGTGCCGTAAGCGGTCATCAACAGCACCGGAGTATCGGCGAATTTTTGCTGCATATTGCGCAGTAACTGAAAGCCGTCCATCACCGGCATTTGTACGTCGCTGACCACCAGTCGAACCGAATGCTTGGCTAACTGGCTGAGCGCTTCGGTACCGTTTTTGGCGGCGGCGACGCGGTAACCCTCGATTTCCAAGGTATCGCATAAGGCTTCGCACAGCGCCGCGTCGTCCTCAACGATTAATACATCAAACTGCTTCATGGCTCTTCTCCGTAGCGGCGGCGCCGGCCGACAGGCTCAACGCGTTTTGGTTGCTGCAGGGCAGCGTCAAGGTAAAGCAGGCGCCGTTTCCCGGCGCGGAGCGGCAACCGACCGTGCCGCCGTGGGCACGGGCAACGCTTTCGACGACCGCCAAACCCAGACCGGTACCGTTGGATTTGGTAGTAAAAAAAGGCTCGAACAATTTGGCGCGTTGCTCGGGTGCGATTCCGGGACCGTCGTCGGCGACGCTGATAGCGATGCCGCCAACCCCGACCGTCGCCCGCACGCTGATTTTTCGCGCACCGGCTTCCGCGGCGTTGTTGATCAAATTCAGTAACGCACCGCGCAGGGCGTCCTGGTTGCCGAACAACAACAGGTCTCCGACCGAGTTGTCGATATCCAATTCGCCGCTAAAGCCATCCTTGGCTTCGCGCAAATGCGCCATCAACCGGTTCAATGAAAAACCCTGCATCGCCATCCGCCCCTGCTTGGCGAAGATCAGCATGTCGTTGACCTGCCGCTCCAGGTAATGCAGGCGCTCCAGAATTTTTGCGGAAAACTGGCGGCGCTTGTCGTCGGCAATTCCGGGCCGATTCATTTGCGAGGCATACAGGATCGCAGTCGCCAACGGCGTGCGTACTTGATGCGCCAGACCGGCCACCATTTCCCCCATCGCGCTGAGCTGCTTTTGCTGCACCAGCGTCTCCTGCAACGAACGGATTTCGCTGACATCGGACAGCAGGATGACCTGCTCGGCATCGTTACCGAGTACGTTGTGAGTAATGTTGACTTTACGGCCGTCGCGCAATTGCCGTTCGTGCGGAGATTCGAACACCGGCTGCAAACTTCTGCCCACGACATCGGACCAGAATTGGCCGAGCAACGGTTCGCCGAGGAAATCCAGCGCATGGTTGTTGCAATCGACTACGACGCCTTGCGCATTCAACACCACTACCGCCGCCGGTAATGCCGCCAGAATTTGCTGCAAACGGCTGGCCAACCTCTCTTTTTCGACCAAGGTGCGCAGACGCTCGTCGCGGGCGGCGGCCAGTTCCCGATTCAACCTGGCGATTTGTTCTTCCAGGCCTTGGTAGGAATGAGTCAAATTCGCGGAAAGCTCGTTGAACAAGCGAAACGCGTCGGTCAGACGTTCGGCTTTTTGCTGTTGCTGAAACGATAAAGAGTTCATCGATATTTCACCAAATTACTTTAATCGCCGAAAAGCAAAAAGCAGACCACAATAATATTTAATTCAAAAACATAGCGTTACAACTCAATGCCAAGATTTTGACGGACACCATTCCGATCAAACGCAAGCCGAATGCGGACCGCGCTTCCAGACGGCAACCCAGCGCCGGACGTTATGAAATGCGGATGTCGCTTAACTGGAGACAAATCCGCTTTGCGGCTATCCTATGCCGACTTTTTGAACGAAAACGGTCCCCCCCCATGCGCATATCCAAACTACCCTCGCGTATCACTTTCGGCACATGGCTATTGGTTGCCGGTATTGCGCCCATAAACTACGCTCTAGCCGACGACGTGCTGGCCGGACAATATTACGAGCGGGCGTTGCAGGCCTATCGGGAACATAACAACGAAGCAGCCATTATCGAGCTGAAAAACGCGCTGCAGCAGAACGAACGTTACGTCGCTGCCCACGTGTTACTCGGCGATATCTACTTGCAACAAAAATCGCTTTCCGAAACGGAAGTGCAATTGAACCTGGCCAAGCAACTGGGCGCCGACCCTTCTTTAATCGTCGAGAATCTGGTCAAACTCTATACGTATGAAATCCGCTACAACGACTTGATCAAGGAAATCGATCCGGTCAAGTTCAACAATGAGTTGCGTCCGATTTTGCATGTCTACCGCGGAAACGCCTATCTTCAGCTCAATCAAATCAGCGAAGCTTTGAACGAATTCGACAGTGCGGCGCAAATCGATCCCAGCCACGTCGCCGCGGTCGTCGGCCGCGCCAATGCGCTGTTAAAGCGCGGCGACCGGAAAGGGGCCGATCTGGCTGCCGATAAAGCCATGCAGATCCAACCGGACGACCACGGCGCCTGGTTCGCCAAAGGTTCTATCAAGCATGCCAATATGGAGCTGGAGGAAGCGCTCAAGTTTTACGACAAGGCGGTCGAACTGAATCCCGACCACGTCGACACTCGTTTGGCACGGGCCGGTTTGTTGATGGACTTAAAACAGGACGATAAAGCCAAGCAGGATTTGGAATACGTGCGGAAGGCCTACCCGTTCGAACCCAAGGCTGCTTACCTAAACGCAGTGTTACTGGATAAAAATAAGCAAAAGGAAGCCGCTGCCAAGGAGCTGGTAGCCGCCGCAGATATAATTTCATCGATAAAGCCGGAATACTTATCCGCGCATGGCTCGACCTTGATGCTGTCCGGCTTAGTAAATTACAGCCTACAGCGATTCGATCTGGCTGCCGAATATCTCCGCCTTTATGTCAAGCAATTCCCCGAACAGTCCGGCCCATACACACTGCTAGCCACAATTCTGTTGAAAAAAAACGAACCGGAGCAAGCGATCGAGTTACTTCGCCCTATCCAAATCCACAACCCGCAAGACTCTCGATTGGCCTACCTATTAGGAAATGCGTTTATGCAGGCAGGCAAACACGACATGGCGAACATAATGTTCGGCAAGGCCGCCGCGTTGGGCGATGGTAAAGGAAGCCTACAAGCCGAGATCGGCTTGAATCGGCTGGCGATGGGCCAGGAGCAAGCCGCGACTCAAGACTTGGAAGCAGCTTACAAGCAAAACCCCGACTCATTACAAGCCGGCATTCCGCTGGTAGCCCTAAAAATGAGTCAAGGCGACTCGGAAAGCGCGTTACAAATCGCTCAAACGCTTTATAAAAAAGCGTCGAAAAATTTAACACTTCTTAATTTATTGGGTACAGCCCAGGTCAGCCACGGCCAATACAAACAAGCCAGGCAAAGTTTCGAGAAAGCGATCGAATTGGATCCGAATTTTCTCGCCGCGCAAATTAACCTAAGCAAACTCGACGTTGGCGAAAATAAATTCGATCAAGCTCGACAACGCCTGCAAGCCTTGAATCAAAAGGACCCGAACAATCTGGATATTTTGGTGGAATTGGCCAAAGTCGAACAAAGCGCCGGACGCCTCGACGCTGCCAGCGATTGGCTGGAGCGGGCAAAAAAGCTGGATTTAAAATCATTACCCGTGCTTTTGGCATCGGTCGATTTGAATTTAAAGATGGGTAAGGTTAGTGAAGCGACTGCGGCCGCACAAGCCGCAGAAGCCCTCGATAAGAACAACCTGCATGTTATCGATGCGTTGGCGCGCAGCTACTTGGCCAGCAACAATCGAGAAAAGGCCCTGGGCGTGTTCGTCCGAATGGCCGACCAAGCGCGCTTCAACGTAAAACAGCTCTACAAAGCAGCCCGATACCAAATCGACGCCGGCGACTATTACGAAGCCATCAAAACCCTAAAAAAAGCCGTATTGGTCGACGAAGGCCATATCCCGTCGCAAATTGCGTTGGTCGAGATGGAACTTAATCATGGCAAGCCGGTATTTGCCGCCAGCCGTGCCGAAAGCTTAATGAAACGCTACCCAAAACGGGCTTTCCCGCGCCAACTGCTGGGCGACGTTGCCCTGCACGACCAAAACTTCAGCTTGGCCAACAGCCACTACCAAGCCGCATTCGAACTGGAACCGAATACGACATCGTTAATGCAGCTCTACGACAGCTTGTACAAAACTAACCAACCGGATAAGGCATTTACCTTGCTGGAACAATGGGTAAAAAAACATTCGCAAGACTACGTACCAATGGCTGCATTCGCCAACGAATTATTGAAGAGCGGAAACTTCAAAGAAGCGGAAAAATATTACGATCTATTACTCAAACAATACCCCAACGAACCGCAATTCTTGAACAATCTGGCTTATACCTATTTGAATCTTGGCAACAACAAAGCGCTCTCGTTAGCCGAACAAGCCCATAAACTGGCCCCCGGTCAGGCGGCAACCAACGATACGCTGGGTTGGATTCTAGTTAACTCGGGCCAAGCGGAACAAGGCCTGCATTACTTGCGTAACGCCCATTCGCTGCAATCACAAGACCCGGAAATTCGCTACCATATCGGTGTGGCGTTGAGCAAAATGCAACGCAACGACGAAGCCAGGCAAGAACTCGAACAAGCGTTAAAAGCCAATACGCTGTTCAACGGCCGCGACCAAGCGAAGGTACTATTGGAAAAGTTACGCTGATAATCGAATACACAGCATCTGTCGTATTTTTTTACAACACCGCAGCCATTCGACAAAAAACAAAACGCAACCATTTGTTTAAAAAAAAAAACAATCATGGCCCAATAAATGCTTGTCAATTATCGATAAGAGCGTTTTGTCCTTTGGCCGATAGTACAATAGTTATTTTCAGACCGGCAAAGACAATGATGGAAATGAATAAAAAATAGCGAGGATTTTATGACCCGGAAATATTTGGCTGTTGCAGCTCTGTTGTTGGCACCGTTAACGGCAAACGCCACATTGTGGACCATAGGCGGCACAAACACGGTGACACCGGGTGGAGTACAAAGCATGACTGCTTACTCGGTCGGTACTTTGAGCTACTCAACATTTTCTACCGCCACCCTTCAGTGGTATGGAAGCGCTAACGGCCTGGGCGTGTTGAGCGGCTCCGAGACAACGTACAGTTATCCCGACCATGCCATCGACAACAATGGTCGCATAGAAGCGGTACTGTTTCGATTTGACGACAGTACCATCTTGGATAAACTAACGGTAGGCTGGCCGGACGCTACCACCGGCTACGATTCTGATATCTCGATTGTCAGATATACTGGTGCAGTGCCCACCACCGGCGCCCTTAGCGGTGATGCGGATATTAGCGGAAAATCCATTAACACCCTTCTCAGCAACGGCTGGGAATTCGTAGGTAGTTACAACACTATCGGAGACGTGCAAGAGGACGTTAATCCGAGCGATAAGTCGTCAAGCCTTTGGCTTATCAGCGCTTATAGCAGCAGATGGGGTTCTAACTTAGGTGATGCGGAAAACGATACTAATAAGGATTATTTCAAACTGGTATCTCTGGTTGGCTCGACTGCAAGCACCACCCCCCCTGGCACTAGCGTTCCGGAGCCGACCAGCTTATTGCTTTTGGCAAGCGGAATGCTGGGTTGGAGACTGAATCGTAAAAATCAGGCTTTCGCTGCTTAATTCAGAAAACTAAAGATCGATTGAACCGCCTGCCGGTAAAACCAGCAGGCGGTTTTTTATTGCTCGAACTTATCTAAACCTCAAGGATAAAGCGCAACCGTTTCAAGGCCTGCCGCCTCAGCCAAACCAAACATCAAGTTCATATTCTGCACCGCCTGTCCCGAAGCGCCCTTCACCAGATTGTCGATCACCGACAAAACCACCACCGTATCGCCGCCCTGCGGTTGATGCACCGCAATTTGGCAGCGGTTGCTGCCGCGCACGTTGCGGGTGTCGGCATGGCTACCGGCGGGTAACACGTCGACGAAGCGTTCTTCCCGATAACGTTGCTCGAACAGCGCCTGTAAATCCGAGCCGCTAGCGTTTAAACGCGCATAAAGCGTGGCGTGTATGCCGCGTATCATAGGCGTCAAATGCGGCACGAAAGTCAGACCCACCTCGCCGCCCGTGACGCGCGCCAATCCCTGCTTTATTTCCGGCAAATGGCGATGGCCGGCAACCGCGTAGGCTTTGAAACTTTCGCCGGCTTCGCTCATTAGCGACGCTATTTCCGCTTTGCGTCCGGCACCGCTGACGCCGGATTTGACATCCGCCACCAAGCCGCTCGCATCCACCACCCCGGCCTCCAGCAAAGGCAGGAAGCCCAATTGCACGGCAGTCGGGTAACAGCCTGGACAAGCGATCAAGCGCGCCTGTTTGATCTGCTCCCGGTTCAGCTCCGGCAAACCGTACACGGCCTCATCAATCAGGCCCGGACTGGCGTGCTGCATGCCGTACCATTTCTGCCATTCGGCCGGGTCTTTGATACGAAAATCGGCGGACAGATCGATGACTTTGACACCCAGCGCCAACAACGCTTCGGCCATCAGCATTGCCGTGCCGTTCGGCGTGGCGAAGAACACCACGTCGCAGCCTTGCAAATACTTCAGCTCCGGCGGACTGAATTGCAAATCGCAATAGCCGCGCAAACTGGGATACAACTGGTCCACCCTCGACCCGGCGTCGGCGCGGGAGGTGACGACGCTGACTTCAACTTGCGGATGCAAAACCAGAATTCTCAATAATTCGACACCGGTGTATCCCGTGCCGCCGACAATACCTGCTCGTACCATGGACTCTCTCGTGGAAACTAGACTTCTGCTAAATTGGGCCGCATATAATACACAGTCCTCCCGCAAAGCTTAACATCATGCGTGCCGTTCAGATTCAAACTAACGCCGACCTCGACCAACTCGTCGTGACCGACTGGCCGAAACCGACGCCGGGGCCCAATCAGGTTCTGATCCAAACCCACGCCGCCGGCGTCAACCGCCCCGACCTCGTGCAACGCCGAGGCCTGTATCTGCCGCCGCCGGGCGCATCGCCCATTCTTGGCTTGGAAGTCGCCGGTACCGTCGCCGAAATCGGCAGCGCGGTAACGGAAGTTGAGGTCGGCGATTCGGTCTGCGCGCTGGTCACCGGCGGCGGCTATGCCGAATATTGCCTGGCCAGCGCCTGCTGCTGTTTACCGATTCCGCGGGGATTCAGCTTTACCCAGGCCGCAGCGCTCCCGGAGGCATTTTTTACCGTGTGGAGTAACGTTTTCGACCGAGCCGGATTGCAAGCCGGCGAATCCCTGTTGGTGCATGGCGGCAGCAGCGGCATCGGCACCACCGCAATCCAGCTTGCCAAAGCCTTCGGCGCCCGTGCCATCGCGACGGCAGGCAGCGACGAGAAATGCCGGCGGTGTCTGGTGTTGGGCGCCGACCTTGCCGTAAATTACCGGCAACAGGATTTCGTCGAAGCCGTATTGGACTTTACCGGCGGTAAAGGCGTCGACGTGATTCTGGATATGGTAGGCGGGGATTATCTGCCACGTAATTTAAAATCGCTGGCAAGCGACGGCCGGCTGATGCAAATCGGGATTCAGCGAGGCAGCAAGGCCGAAATCAATTTGGCCGCGCTGCTGATGAAACGTCTGACGCTGGCCGGTTCCACCTTGCGCTCTCGCAGCGACGAGTTCAAAACTAAAATTGCCCGGCAGTTACGCGAGAAAGTCTGGCCATTGTTGGAATCCGGCCAAGTCAAACCCGTGATAGATTCTGTGTTTCCACTGGCCGAGGCCGACCGAGCCCACCGGCTGATGGAAAGCAGCCAACACATCGGAAAAATTATTCTGGAGCTATGAGCATGACCTACACCACGCTGGTTTCCGCCGCCGCCTTGGCAGCCAACCTCGACCATCCGCATTGGCGCATATTCGATTGCCGCTTCTCGCTGGCCGATACCGCCGCCGGCTATCAATCCTATCGGCAGAGCCACATACCCGGCGCGGTCTATGCCGATTTGAATAAAGACTTGTCGTCCCCGGTTCAAGCCTACACCGGCCGCCACCCGCTACCGAACTTCGAGTTGCTCGCTGCAAAACTGGGAGAGTGGGGAGTTAACAATCGCTGCCAGGTGGTCGTCTACGACGATGCCGGTGGCGCCTTTGCCGGCCGCATGTGGTGGCTACTGCGCAGCATGGGCCATACCCAGGTTGCCGTGCTGGACGGCGGCTACGGCCACTGGCGCAAACGAGGCCTGCCTACCACGGCAATATTGCCCAAAATCGCCGCCAGCGGGTTTCGCAGCTATCTCGATGACCGGCAATGGCTCAGCGCTAACCAGATTGAAACAGGTCTGGCCAGCCGCAGCATCAGATTGATCGATGCCAGAACCCAGGAGCGCTTCTTAGGCAAAGCCGAGCCGATCGACCCGGTGGCCGGCCACATACCCGGAGCGCTTAACCGGCCATTGCAATCCAATCTCGATCGAAACGGCCTGTTCCTGAGCCCCGACCAGTTACGCCGGCAATTTAGCGATTTGATTGCGCCGTGGCCGGCGGAACGCGTGGTACATATGTGCGGCTCGGGCGTGACCGCATGCCACAATTTGCTGGCGATGGAAATCGCCGGACTCAGCGGATCGAAATTGTACGCCGGCTCCTGGAGCGAGTGGATCCGCAACAAAAATCGGCCTATTGCCGGCGATGAAAGGACGGCAAAGTCACGGATTTGGATAGGGCTTGGCAGATGCGCCGGCCTGGTCTCGGAGAAACCCGGCCGACGGCTTTCGGAGTTGGTCAGCGTTCCCGAATCAGGCCGAGAACGGATTTTCCAAGACGATGGTTTCGTTGCGGTCGGGCCCGGTCGACAATATCGTGACTTTGACGCCGACCAATTGCTCGATACGGGCAATGTAAGCCTTGGCATTTTCCGGTAATTGCGCGAAATCGGTAATCCCGGCGGTGCTGCCCGACCAGCCCGGCATTTCCTCTATCACCGCCTCGCAGACGGCGTATTGGTCAGCGCCCAACGGCGCCGTTTCAGTGATTTGGCCATCGATTTTATAAGCGGTACAAATGCCGATTTTATCAAGGCCGTCCAACACGTCCAGCTTGGTCAAGCAAATGCCGGTCAAGCTGTTCAATTGGGCCGACTTTCGCATCGACACCGCATCGAACCAACCGCAGCGGCGTTTACGTCCGGTGGTGGCGCCGAATTCGTGGCCCTTTACGCCCAGATGTTCGCCGTAGCTGTCCATCAACTCGGTCGGAAACGGGCCGTTGCCGACTCGGGTCGAATAGGCCTTGGTAATACCCAGAACGTAATCCAACGCTAACGGCCCAACGCCGCTGCCGGTTGCCGCTCCGCCCGCCGTGGTATTGGAAGAGGTTACATACGGATAAGTGCCGTGGTCGATATCCAGCAGTGCGCCCTGCGCACCTTCGAATAATACGTTGTTGCCCTGTTGTTGGTGGCTATATAGAGCCTCGCCGACATCGGTCAACATAGGCTTGATGATTTCGCCCAACCGCAAGGTGTTAGCCAGAATTTCTTCGTAGTTGACCGGCTCGGCCGCGTAGTAATTGACCAACATGAAATTATGGTAATCGACCAACTCCTTCAGCCTGGCAGCAAACTCGTCCCGGTTGCGCAAGTCGCCAGCGCGCAATCCGCGACGGGCAACTTTGTCTTCGTAAGCCGGACCGATGCCGCGGCCGGTCGTGCCGATTGCCTTGCTGCCGCGCGCCTTTTCCCGAGCCTGGTCGATCGCAACGTGGACCGGCAGAATCAATGCGCAGGCTTCGCTGACTTGTAACCGGTTCCTGACCGGTACGCCCGATTTCTCCAGAATCTCGATTTCCTTGAGCAAAGCCTCCGGGCACAACACCACGCCGTTGCCGATCATGCATTGCACGCCCTCGCGCAGCACGCCGGAGGGAATCAGGTGCAGAACGGTTTTTTCGCCGTTAATCACCAAGGTGTGGCCGGCATTATGGCCGCCCTGAAAGCGTACGACAGCCGCAGCCTGTTCGGTTAACAGATCGACCAGCTTGCCCTTACCTTCATCGCCCCATTGCGTGCCGATAACAACTACATTCTTTCCCATATTTTCCAACCTTAAACTAATGGTTTAACGACCCAGCGTTGATTCTGATTTTCTAAAATTGAGTTACAGCCCATTTGCGCGGCGGCCTCAGCCTGTCCCGGCAACTGTTGGATTACCACTTCACCCTGGGCGCGTAAATCTCTGATCGCCTCCAGCAAGTCGGCATCTTCGCCGAGCGGCGCATAAACGATTTGCCGTGCGCTATCGGCGTCTTCGAACATGGCCGCCAATACTTTCAAATCGGCACTGAACCCGGTGGCGGCCCGGGCCCGGCCGAAGCGCGCGCCAATATTGTCGTAACGGCCGCCACGGGCGATTTCCTTACCCAACGCCGGCACGAATGCCGCGAACACCATGCCGGTGTGGTAGTGGTAGCCGCGCAATTCCGCCAGATCGAAACTGACGCTCAAGCCGGGAAAATCGCGGCGCAGTTTGTCGGCAATACCGCGCAAATCGGCCAGTGCAGCGCCGATAATGCCGCTGCACGGTAAACCCGCCAGCACAGCGTCAGCCTTGTCCAGCACGTCCCAACCGCCGTTCAGCTTCGGCAAAGCGTTGAAGATGGCCTGAAAGCGTTCGTCGATGGCAAAACCGGCCAACAATTCGACCAGCTCGGTTTTGGCTTTACGCTGCAACACGTCGAACAATTCCGACTCCTGCTGCTGATTCAAGCCGGCTTGCTCGGCCAGCGCCCGGTAGATCGCGACATGGCCCAAATCCAAATGCACGTTTTGCAAACCGCTGATCGCCAGCATCTCCAGCATCAAGCGGATCACTTCGTAATCGCTCTCCAATCCGGCATGGCCGTATAGTTCGGCGCCGATTTGCATCGGGCTGCGGCTCTTTTCCAACGGGTCGCCCACGGCGTGCAGCACGGTACCGGCATAGCACAAGCGGGTGGGGCCGTCATGCTGCAAATGGTGAGCGTCGATACGGGCCACCTGCGGCGTCATATCCGCACGCACGCCAAGCATTTCGCCGCTAAGCTGGTCCGTCAGTTTGAAGGTCTGCAGATCCAAATCGTGGCCGGAACCCGTCAGCAGAGAATCCAGGAAATCCACGAAGGGCGGTATCACTAGCTGATAACCCCAACAGGCAAAAGTATCGAGCAGCTTTCTGCGCAAATTTTCCAAATGCGCGGCTTGCTCCGGCAATACCTCGCCGATGCCTTCGGGCAACAGCCAGTTGTCTTTTCTTTGCATTATTTGTCTATCCCAATCACAGCAAACGCCCCGCAGAGCGGGGCGTCCGGTCGTGCAGCGTTAGATTGATGGTTTATTTCTGGTTTTTGAAAAACTTGAAGAAATCGGAATTCGGTTCCAACACCATAATATTGCCGGATTTGCCGAGTGCCTCTTTATAGGCGATCAAACTGCGGTAAAAGGCAAAGAAGTCGCTGTCTTCGCCGTAAGCTTTAGCGAAAATATCCGCAGCCCTGGCATCGCCCTCGCCGCGCAATACTTCGGAATCGCGGTAAGCGTTGGCTAAAATGATTTCGCGCTGTTTATCGGCATCGGCACGAATCCGCTCGGCGGCTTCGGAACCTTGGGAACGAAACTCGCGTGCCACCCGCGCCCGCTCGGCTTCCATCCGCTGGTATACCGAGGTACTGACTTCGTTCGGCAAATCGATGCGTTTGACCTGCACGTCGACAATATTGATACCCAATCGCGAAGCGTGCGGCGAAACGTTGGTGATCAACGAATCGCGGATCGCACTACGGTCGGTCGAAACCAATTGCCTGATTTCGCGTTTACTGAATTCGCTACGCGCAGCGTCCTTGATGATCTGGTCCAGGCGGATATTGGCCTGCCCGACATCGCCGCCCACTGTGGTGTAAAAGGTTTTCACGTCGCCGATTCGCCATTTGACGAAAGAATCGACGATAACGTTTTTCTTTTCCGCAGTCAGGAAACGTTCCGGCGTCGCATCCATAGTCAGGATACGGGCGTCGAATTTTTTTACATTATTGATGAACGGAATTTTCAGGTGCATGCCGGGCTGAAAGTCGGCCCCGACGATTTCACCCAATTGGAACTTGATGACTCTTTCGGTCTCGCCGACGGTAAACACCGACATCGACAATATAACCGCCAAAGCGCCGAAGGCTACTAGTATCTTGTTTCCCATGTTAGCGTCCTCTCACATCGCGTTCGCGGCTCGATGCGCGTATATCGTTTCTGATCTCTTTGGCTTGAGGCGCGGGCGCGACAACCGGTTCGTGCGTGGGAACCGGCGCCGAAACCGCGTCTTCTGCGGCCTTATTCACCAATTTGTCCAGCGGCAAATACATAATGCTGCCACCGGATTTAACGTCCACCAACACGTTATTCGATTTACCCAATACTTGTTCCATTGCCTCGATATACATGCGCTGTTTGGTGACCGCTGGAGCCTTCTTATACTCGGCAAGCAGTTGCGAGAAGCGGCTGACGTCGCCGTTAGCTTGCGCAATCACTTTTTCTTTATACGCTTCGGATTCCTGTACGATCCGCGAAGCGGCACCGCGTGCCTTGGGCACGACATCGTTGGAATAAGCTTCAGCCTCATTGATCAAGCGTTGCTTGTCCTCGCGCGCCTTGATGGCGTCTTCGAACGAACCCTGCACTTGTTCCGGCGGCTGCGCATCCTGCAAATTCACGCTGGTGATCAGTATCCCGGTTTTATAGGCATCCATCACCGACTGGATTTCGGTTTTGATTGCGGCAACGATTTCGCTACGGCCTTCGGTCAGCACAAAATCCATGTCGCTCCGGCCGATCACGCCGCGTTGGACGCTCTCGGTGACTTGCTTCAACGTCGAAGCCGGATCCAGCACGTTAAAGGCGTAATCCTTGGCGTCTTTGACCTGGTACTGCACAGCCAGACGCACGTCGACGATATTTTCGTCTTTGGTCAACATCATCGCTTCTTTGGGAACCGAGCCCATCGCCTGGCCGCCGCCGGAACGGTAGCCGACCTCGATGAAACGTTGCTGTTCGACGTTGATCACTTGCACTTGCTCGATCGGCGCCGGGATGTGCCAGTTCAGACCGGGTTGCGTGGTCGCCACGTAAGCGCCGAAACGCGTGACGATACCGCGGGTTCCCTCGTCCACGGTATAAAATCCGCTCAAACCCCACAGCACCAGCGCGCCGGCCGCCAAAAAGCCGATGCTTTGCATCGAAGGGCCGTTAGAACTATCGCCACGCTTGCCGCCGCCGAAAATGCCGCCCAGTTTGTCCTGCAAGGACCGGATCACTTCATCCAGATCGGGAGGATTATCCTTTTCGTTGCGACCACTCCAGGGGTCTTTTTTATCACCGCCGGGCTCATTCCAAGACATACCAAACGCTCCAAAATTGGATTTGCAAACTCAAAATTCGGCTGGCCAACAAGCGCAAAGCCGGAATTATGTTTCGAGAACGGCACGCCGCTTTCGAAAGCGCGCCATTCTATCTCAAATTACCATTAACCGAGAAAATAACTAGGTATAGAAAAACGCTATCGGGATCAGGCTACCGCTTCGACCCGGATATGTTTCAGCAGGCCCAAATGCTTTTTATCGATTTCTATCGTCAATTCGCAATCGCCGTGATCGTCGGTGACATCGCTTATTATTCTGACGAAGGCAAACAGTTTGGCTTTCAGGCCTGCCTGCCCTGCCGGCAGATAACATTTCCGAATCACTTTGCTGCTGGCGAACAATTCGCCTAATGCCTGTTGCAACAAATCGCACCCCGCCCCGCTTTGCGCCGAGATCCAGACGCAAACCGGGCGCCCTTCGGCGTCATAATCGATATGGGGTTCGAGATCGCCTAGCAAATCGATTTTATTGAATACTTTCAACTGCGCTATCTTGCCGGCACCGATATCCTCCAACACCTGGTTGACCTGGATGATGGTGTCATCTCTATCTTCAGCAGCCGAATCGATCACGTGCAGCAACAGATCGGCCTCGGCCGCTTCCTGCAACGTAGAACGGAAAGCCGCGACCAGTTCGTGCGGCAAATGCCGGATGAAACCGACCGTATCGGCCAAGATAATTTCGCCGCCATCAGGCAGCGGCAACTGGCGCAAAGTCGGATCCAAGGTCGCGAATAACTGGTCGGCGGCGTAAATCCCGGCCCCGGTCAACGTGTTGAACAAAGTCGATTTCCCGGCATTGGTATAGCCGACCAGCGAAACAGTCGGAATTTCCGCCTTTTTCCGTTTGCTGCGGCTTTGATGGCGTTGTTTTTCGACTTTTTCCAAGCGCTGTTGGATTTGTTTGATCCTTACCGCCAACAAACGCCGGTCGGTTTCCAACTGGGTCTCGCCGGGGCCGCGCAAGCCGATACCGCCTTTTTGCCGCTCCAAGTGGGTCCAACCGCGAATCAATCGAGTAGAAAGATGCTTCAACTGCGCCAATTCGACTTGCAACTTACCTTCGAAGGTCTGCGCGCGCTGAGCAAATATATCCAGAATCAAACCGTTACGGTCAACCACCCTCACCTCCAATGCCCTTTCCAGATTGCGTTCCTGACTGGGCGACAACGGATGGTTGACGATGATGATGTCGGCTTGGTGTTCGACCACGGCAGCCTTGATTTCGTCGAGCTTGCCGATGCCGACGAAATACTTGGGGTCCGGGCGGTGGCGACTGCCGGTGACCACATGAATCGGCTGGGCACCGGCGGATTTGGTGAGTTCTTTCAGCTCGTCGAGATCTTCTTGTCCGACTTGCAAATTCAGGTGAACGAGTATCGCCCGTTCGCCCGCATCGGGACGTTCAAACAAAAAAAGGCCTCTTAGCTCTCGTCGCTGGGCTCGGCATCACGGTGCATATTGACGTTTTTGCCGGGAACGATGGTGGAAATGGCGTGTTTGTAAACCATTTGGTTGACGGTATTTTTCAGCATCACAACGTACTGATCGAAAGAATCGACGCGACCTTGCAGCTTGATACCGTTCACCAAGAAAATCGACACCGGGGTATGTTCTTTTCTCAGGGCGTTCAAAAAATTGTCCTGCAAGTTTTGTGCTTTCGACATCCTATTTCTCCTTATTATTGTTCGGTGCGCTATTAATACATTAACCGCTACATCTGCCGATTTCAACAGGACAGCCGCGGCCTCATAAAAAACTAAATTCAAGTTTGGGACAAAGCCGCGCTATTTCAAGTTCAAAGCCAACTTTATTAGCCGCCGGGTCCGCCGCCATTGTCGGCGGCGAACCCTTAACCCCGGCTTAGCCGATTTTTTTGTATTTGATACGGCGCGGATTATCGGCGTCGGTTCCCAACCGGCGATGGCGATCGGCTTCGTAATCGGCGTAGTTGCCTTCGAACCAGACCACCTCGCTGTCGCCTTCGAACGCCAGCATATGGGTGGCGATCCGATCCAGGAACCAACGGTCGTGCGAGATCACTACGGCACAACCGGGGAAGCCCAGCAGCGCCTCTTCCAGCGCCCGCAAGGTTTCTACGTCCAAATCGTTGGTCGGCTCGTCGAGCAGCAACACGTTGCCGCCGCTTTTCAGCAACTTGGCCAAGTGCACCCGGTTACGCTCGCCGCCAGACAATTCCCCGATACGCTTTTGCTGATCCGAGCCTTTGAAATTGAACCGGCCGCAATAGGCACGCGACGGCGTTTCGTACTTGCCAACCGTGATCATGTCCAAGCCGTCCGAAATCTCTTCCCAAACCGTTTTATTGTTATCCATATCGTCGCGGAACTGTTCGACGTAGGACAACTGCACGGTTTGGCCGAAATTGAACGAACCGGAATCCGGCTGCTCCATGCCGGCCATCATTTTGAACAAAGTGGTTTTACCGGCGCCGTTCGGACCGATAATGCCGACGATGCCGCCCGGCGGCAGTTTGAAACTTAAATTGTTGATCAACAAGCGGTCGCCGAAGCCCTTACTAATGTTGTCGGCTTCGATGACGACGTCGCCCAAGCGCGGTCCGGGCGGAATATAAATTTCCTGGGTCTCGTTGCGCTGTTGCACTTCGACCGACGACAACTCCTCGAAACGGGCCAGACGCGCCTTGCTTTTGGCGTGGCGGCCTTTCGGATTCTGCCGCACCCACTCCAACTCGGCCTTCATGGCTTTCTGGCGGGAAGTCTCCTGCTTTTCCTCCAACTCCAGCCGTTTTTCCTTCTGCTCCAGCCAGGACGAATAATTGCCTTCCCACGGAATCCCCATGCCGCGGTCCAACTCCAGAATCCAGCCGGCGACGTTATCCAGAAAGTAGCGGTCGTGAGTCACGGCAACGACGGTGCCGGTATAATCGTGCAGGAAGCGCTCCAACCAGGCGACCGATTCGGCGTCCAAGTGGTTGGTCGGCTCGTCCAGCAACAGCATATCGGGTTTGGACAGCAATAAGCGGCACAACGCCACCCGCCGCTTCTCGCCGCCGGAGAGCTTGTTCACATCGGCATCCCAATCCGGCAAGCGCAGCGCGTCTGCGGCAATTTCCAATTGCCGGTCCAGATTATGGCCGTCGCAGGCGTTGATAATGTCCTCCAGTTTGGCTTGCTCGGCAGCCAGCTTGTCGAAATCGGCATCCGGTTCGGCATAAGCTGCATAAACCGCATCCAGTTTCGCCAAGGCATCCTTGATGTGCTGCACCGATTCTTCGATGATGCCGCGCACGTTTTTGCTCGGATCCAACTGCGGCTCCTGCGGCAAATAGCCGATGTTGATGCCTTTCAGCGGAATCGCCTCGCCTTCGATTTCCTTATCCACGCCGGCCATGATCCGTAGCAGCGTCGATTTACCCGAGCCGTTCAGACCCAACACACCGATCTTCGCGCCGGGAAAAAACGACAGCGAGATGTCCTTCAGGATGTATTTTTTAGGCGGCACCACCTTGCCGACCCGGTTCATGGAGAAAATATATTGCGCCATTGTTGCTCTGTTGCAAAAAATAAACGGCTATTATACCTTGCCACATGGAAATTCAAGCCGGCCATTTCAACTCAGCCAGCTTGCCGCCCCGCAACCGAAACCGCCGTTGCCGATAGCGATGTCGCTTCGCATCGGTAGATTAGCTTCTCCATGCCCGTATCCGCGCCATTCATCGACATTCATTGCCACGGCAGTCCGCGGGACGCGGATTGGCTAATCCGCAGCCTGGACATGTCGGAAATTGCCGAACTGCCGGCACTACTCCGCGCCGGCAACCACCGCTATGCCAGCATCGGCGCCCACCCTTGGCATATCGGCCTGCAAGACCCGGAACACGACTGGCTCGTCCAGCGCAGCCTTTGTACCGGCCCGCGTGTGCTTGCCGTCGGCGAATCCGGCCTGGATAAATGCATAGCTACGCCTCTGCAGCGGCAGACGGCAGTGTTCCGGGGCCAGATCGAATTGGCCGAGCAGCTCGGCAAACCGTTGATCGTTCATTGCGTGCGCGCCCACAACGAGCTGATCGCGGTAAAAAAATCGGCCAAACCGACTCAAGCCTGGATCGTCCACGGTTTTAGCGGCAAACCCGCACTGGCCGAACAACTGCTGAATCACGGTTGTTACCTTTCGTTCGGCAAATTCTTGTTAAAACCGGAACATCCGTCGCGACTGGCGCTATTGCACACGCCGCCGGAGCGTTTATTCCTGGAAACCGACGCCGCCACGCAGCTTTCGATTAGTGAAATCTATAGTGAAGCGGCTAAAATCCTCGGTTTGGACATCCAAACCCTGCAGCGCCGTATCGTTGCCAATTTTCAAAGAGTATTCCTGCATGACTGATTTAAGCTGGCTGTCCCGTACCGAATTGCTGATCGGCAGCCCCAAGCTGGACAAACTCCAGCAATCCCACGTGTTGGTAGTCGGCATGGGCGGCGTCGGTTCGTTTGCCGCCGAATTCATCTGCCGCGCCGGAGTCGGCAAGATGACCATCGTCGACGGCGACGTGGTCGAAACCAGCAACCGCAACCGGCAGTTGCCGGCCTTGGCCACCACCATCGGCCAAGCCAAGGCCGACGTGATGGGCGCACGCTTGCTGGAGATCAATCCGGATTTGCAGCTCACCATCAAGCACGAATTCATCACCCCGGACACCGCCGCCGCATTGCTCGACGAGACTCATTACGACTACGTCGTCGATGCCATCGACAGCCTGACGCCGAAGATCCACTTGATCCGCGCCGCCAAGACCCGAAAATTGAAAATCGTCAGTTCGATGGGCGCCGGCGGGAAGATGGATCCGACCCATCTCAAGGTGGTGGATATTTCCAAAACCTACAACTGCCCGTTCGCCCAGTTCATTCGCATCCGCTTGCGCAAACACGGCATCAGCCGTGGCGTGAAAGTGGTGTTCTCGCCGGAAGTGGTCAATAAAGATTCGTTGATGTTCACCGACGGCAGCAATTACAAAAAATCGGCCTACGGCACGATCTCGTATTTACCGGCGGCGTTCGGCGGCGTCTGCGCTTCCGTCGTCATCCGCAATCTGATCCACGATCCGGCCCACAGCCACAAACACCAAGTATGAATAGCAACAAACCAAGCGGGGGCGGCGGCTTGACGGTCGGCTTTGCCCAAAGCAGCCGGCTGCGGAAAATGCGCGAAAAAGCGCTAGGCGCCGCTACGCCTGCACCTGCCGTAACACCGGCGATTGCGGAAACCAGTGCCGGCGATACCAAACTCAGCCCGGAATTGCTGTTGGCCCGGCGTTTGATAGACCGGCGCCTGTCCGAACTGTTAGCGACATTGCCGTCCGGCAAACAACACAGCCTGTTTCGCATCCGCTTCGGCATTGAGCTGAATCGGATCAAAGACTTGCCGATTCGACAAGTGTTCAGCCGATTGAAAATCGCCGATCCGCAGTTGCCGCCCCATTCGCCGGCGATGAAGCGCATCGGCGATCTGAATTATAATGGCAAGCCTTGCGGCTGAGGCCGCGCCACCGTGTTGCTTTTCAGCCCACCCAACCATTGATGCCAGCCACGATTTACACGCTAGAACCAAACCAGGATTACCGCGACCAGAGCCTACGCCACGGCGCCGAGCTGTCCACCGCCGAACTGCAAGCCGACGCCGCCAAGCACTACGACGATTGTTATAACGATTATCTGTTCGCCTGGTGCAACCGCGACAACCTGGCTTTGCATTACGGCTATTGGGACGCAGCCCTCCCTTACGACCAGCATCAGGCCCTGCTCAATAAAAACCAGGTGCTGTATCAAAAAGCCGGCATCCAGCCCGGCGATCAGGTTTTGGATGCCGGCTGCGGCATCGGCGGCAGTACCATCTGGATGGCCAAGCAACACGGCAATCGTGTCACCGGCATTACGATCAGCGCCAAACAGGCCGCTTACGCCCGCAACCACGCCAAGCGCCATGGCGTGTCGGAATTAGTGGACTTTCAAGTGGCGGATTTTTGCGCGACGCCGTTTGCCGATGCATCGTTCGATGCGGTTTGGGCTTTGGAGAGTTCCTGCCATGCGCTAAATAAGGGCGATTTTTTAAAGGAAGCCTGGCGGCTATTGAAACCGGGCGGCCGCATCGTGGTTTGCGACGGCTTTGTGTTGCAGCGCCAGTTCAGCGCCGAGCAATGGCAAGCGGTGGTAACCTGCCTGAACGGCTGGGCCGTACCCAACTTGTGCAGTCGCGACGAATTCAACGGCCTGCTGCAACAGCAAGGCTTTTCCGATATCGTCTGCCACGACATTACCGCGCAAACCCGAGCTTCCGTCGAGCATATGTACAAGGTAGCCAAACGCCTGAAACCGGTCCAAACTATCAGCCAATGGCTGGGGCTACGTTCCAAAGCCCAAACCGCCAATTATTTGGTCGGCCTGGCGCAATATCGCCTGTTCACGGAAAAACTGACCGAATATTGCATTTTTACCGCGCACAAAAACTAAAAGAGCCGTTCATGTTGTTACCGCGTTTGAAATGGGTGCCGTTGCTGGCGACGTTGGCCGGCTGCGCCAGTGCGCCGGCCAACAGCGGGATGGACAGTTTCGCAGATTACGCCGAATCGGTATTCCGCCATCAAAACGCCATCATCAGCCGGTTGATGATGCTCAGCGACTCCGACTTGCTACCGGAGACCGATAATTTCGAAGATACCGAACAGGCAATGCACGACGCCTGCCATCTGCTGAACGAATATGCGGAACGCGAGGCCGACGGCGAGAGCATGGGCTTAAGATTCAAGGCTAAGGTGCAATCCAGCATCGAAGGTTGCGACGCCAGCGTACAAAAAATGGAAGGGCTGTTATCCGATATAGACCCAACGCCAGCCCCGCCACACGGCCAGCGCTAAGCGCCGAACGTTATACGGAACCGGTTCCCCACTGCTGGCGGTAATCGACATAATCGTAACGTTTCTGCAATACCAGCCCCGTTTGATCCACGGTGTATACGTCCGGCAAATTGTAACCGTTGAAGCGATTGGCCTTGATCAAGCTATAAGCGCCCACCTCGGCAAACACCAGCTTTTCACCGACTTCCGGAATGCGGTCGAAACGGTATTCGCCGAATACGTCGCCGGCCAGACAAGTCGAACCGGCCAAAATCGCGGACTGACCGCCATCGGCAATTTCCTCCAACAAACGCGGCTTGATTTGGTATTCGAATACCTCCGGATGGTGGTTGACCGAGGTATCCAGCACCAACACCACCTTACCGTCGCTGACGAAGCGGTCCAGCACCGTCGCCAACAAATAACCGGCGTTGCCGACTATGGCCTTACCCGGCTCCATATAGACGTCGATGGCAAACTCCGCGCGCAACCCGCCGATCAATTCGGCCAGCGGTTCAAGATCAGCAATATCCTGATACAGATAGCCGCCGCCCAGATTCAGCCATTGCAGTTGCCGGTTGCGCTCCAGCAAAGACCGCAAGGCTAGTACGGTAGTTTGCAGCGGCGCCAAATCACGACACGAAAACACGGTATGAAACTGCAAACCTGCGACACCGTCCGGCAGGCCGTTTCGCAGCAATTCGATATCAACCCCGAGCTTGGAATGCGGCCGGCACGGATCGAACCGCCGATCCGCCGCAAACGACAGCTTAGGATTGACCCGCAAACCCGGCGAATAACCATGGCCCAGCCCCTGTAAACGCTGGTACTGCGGCAAGGAATTGAAACTGATGTGACTGCATAATTCGGCCAGTTCGCCGAATTCGTCCGGACGTATCCCCGGCGTGGTCAAATGGATACTGCCTAGACCAGCCAACACTTCTTGCGCCAACTTGGCTTCGAACAACGAGCTAACCGAAAAACCGTCGACGCGGTGTTTAATCGATTCCAGTAAACGTGCAAACGGCAAGGCTTTGATCGCATACAAAACCTTACAGCCGGTTGTCTCGCGCAATGCCGCCAACGCCTGCAAATTGGCCAACACCTGCCGTTCATCCAACACAAAGGCCGGGGAACTGGAAATGCCTTGTTTCAATTCGGCAGCGTTCAACATCCGGCTCGGCCTTTGCCCGGATAAATCGCCCGCTCGGTAATTACCCGATCCATATAAACATCGTGCTGTTCCATCGCAACCTTCGGCAACAACTGCGCTTCGTAGCAGACCGCCGCCAGCACCGCGCCGGAACCCACGTTTTGCAACAACCTGTCGTAGTAGCCGGCACCGTTACCCAAGCGCCCGCCTTGCCGGTCAAAGGCCACGCCGGGGACGATGACCACATCCAGTTCCTCGGTTCTAACTTGTTTTGCCGGCTCCAGCCAGCGCTGGCGAGGCGGTTCGAGAATATTCCACATTCCCGGCTGCAACTCGTCGATGGCTTGTAGCTGCCACAAACCTAGCTGTTTTTGCCCCTCGGCATCGACCGTGCAATAAGGCACAACAATGCGCTTACCACCGGCCAATTCGGCGGCGACGGTCGACAGCGTCCGCACTTCCGAACGGCAATGCAGATACCACATCACAGTCCGCGCCGCTTGATACCAGGACTGTTCCAAAACACGCCGGCAGATTTCGGCGCTGACCGCATCCTTATCGGCTTGGGCGTTGCGAGCCGCATAGGCAATTTGGCGTTGTTCGGCTTTAGTCATACTCGCGGCAATAACTCAGAGCTTGGTTGAGTAAATCGTCAGCACCGCTAAGCAAATGCCGGGCATCCTGTTCTTTACGCAACCAGGTAAATTGGCGTTTGGCCAGTTGCCGGGTGGCGACGATGGCTTTGTCGCGCATCGTTGCCAGATCGTATTCGCCGTTCAGATACGACCAGGCTTGCCGGTAACCGACGCAACGGATCGACGGCAGGCTTTCGTCCAGATCGCCGCGTTGCCATAGGGCTCGGACCTCGTCGACAAAACCTTGCTTCAACATCAGATCGAAGCGCTCGGCAATTTTGTCGTGCAAGGTTTTACGCTGCTCCGGTGCGACGATGATTTTAATAAACCGGTACGGATGCTCGGCCGGTTGATCGGCGTCAAAAAAAAACGACAACGGCCGGCCGCTGATTTCATAGACTTCCAAAGCTCGTTGCACCCGCTGCGGATCGTTGACATGTATCCGCGCCGCCGCTTGCGGATCGACTTGCGCCAAGCGGTCATGCAGCACTTCCTTGCCCAAGGTCTGCAACTCGGCATCCAGCCGCTGCCGAATCTCGGCATCGGCTGCCGGCAGTTGCGCCAAGCCCTGGGTCAGCGCGCTGAAATACAGCATCGTGCCACCAACCAGTAACGGCAGCTTGCCGCGCGCGGTGATGTCCGCCATCAACGCCAAAGCGCGATCGCGGAATTGGCCGGTGGAAAAACTTTCGCTGGGGTCGAGAATATCGATCAAATGATGCGGCACGCCGCCGCGCTCGGTCAGGGTCGGTTTGGCGGTCCCGATGTCCATGCCGCGATAGACCAGCGCCGAATCGACGCTGATGATTTCGGTATCCAAGGCTTGCGCCAGCGCCACGCCGAGCGCGGTCTTGCCGGAGGCGGTCGGCCCCATCAACAGGATGGCGGCCGGTTTTTGCGATTCGCTCATTTATTGGCCGCGCATAAAAAACCGGTCCAAATCCTGATGGCTCAGCGCCACCCAGGTTGGCCGGCCGTGATTGCATTGGCCGATACGTTCGGTTTGCTCCATATCGCGCAGCAAGGCGTTCATCTCTTCGATGCTGAGCTTGCGTTTGGCCCGTACCGAACCGTGGCAAGCCATCGTCGCCAGAACTTGATTGATGCTTTCCTGAGCTTTATGACTGACGCCGTGAGTCGCCAAATCGGCCAAAATGTCTCTTACCAATTGGTCGACGTCGGTTTTGGCCAGCAAGGCCGGCGTGGCTCTGAGTACCACGGTTTCCGGGCCGGAACGGTTGATTTCGAAACCCAGGTTCATAAAAAATTCGTGCTCCTGCTCCGCCAGATCGGCCTCGGCGGCCGTAACTTGCAATTTGATCGGCAACAACAGCGGTTGCGAGACGATGGCCCGGTTGTGGTAATGCTGTTTCAGGCGCTCGTAAGTCACCCGCTCGTGGGCGGCATGGGCATCGACCAAAATGATGCCGTTGGCGGTTTCGGCCAGGATGTAAATGTTGTGGATGTGGGCCAGGGCAAAACCCAAGGGCGGCATCGCCGCGTCGACAGCCGGCTTTGCCGGGACCACGCCATCGCCTCCAGCTTGCGGATAGAGCTTGCCGTAGGCTTTGATTTGCTCGGACACATCCGGCATCACCGCGCGTTCGGGCGGATAACGATAGGCGCCGAAAGCTTGCGCCGGCGTAGCGGTTCGCGGCGCAGTGCTTTCCTCCGATTCTCGCTCCGGCAATGTCAACGGTAACGACGTTTGGTGGTTTAGCGGCGCTCTATGCGGTGCGGTCGATGGCGGCAGCTCCGCAAGCTCCAGAACTGTGTCGATCCGCTGCGGCAACGGCTGGGCACCGGGTCGTTGCTCGGCTAGACTACGGTGCAAGGCCTGAAACAGAAAATCGTGCACCATCCGCCCTTCCCGAAACCGCACTTCCAATTTGGTCGGATGGGCGTTGACATCGACCAAAGCCGGATCGAGTTCCAGGTACAGCACAAACACCGGATGCCGGCCGTGGTACAGCACATCTTGATAGGCCTGCTTCACGGCATGCGCCACCAGACGGTCCTTGATCAGGCGGCCGTTGACGTAAAAAAACTGCATGTCCTGCTGGCTGCGGGAAAAGGTCGGCAAGCCGACCCAACCATACAGACGCAGGCCGGAGGCGGCAAAATCGATCTTGACGCTGTTGGCGACAAAGGCCGCACCGCAAATCGCGGCGATGCGTTTTTCTTGAGCAACTTGAGTGTCGGCCGGTTTCAGATTCAGCACTTCGCGCTGGTTGTGACTTAACGCAAAACCAACATCGAAGCGGGCCAAGGCCAGTTTCTGAATCAGGCTCTCGATATGGCCGAATTCGGTTTTTTCGGCTTTTAAAAACTTGCGCCGGGCCGGCGTGTTGTAAAACAGGTCGCGCACATCGACGGTGGTGCCGGGCGGATGCGGGTCGGGTTGCGGATCGAAATTTTTTTCGGTGCCGTCGGCGCTGACTTGCCAAGCGCAGTCGGCGTCGGACGTACGGGAAATCAAAGTTAAGCGCGCCACCGAACTGATGCTGGGCAAGGCCTCGCCGCGAAAACCCATGCTGGCGACATGCTCCAAATCGTCGAGCGAGGCGATCTTGCTGGTGGCATGCCGCGACAGAGCCAACGCCAGATCGTCCTTGACGATGCCGCAACCGTTGTCGCGAATCTTGATTTGGCGAATGCCGCCCTGTTCGACGTCGATTTGAATTTGGCTGGCGCCGGCGTCGAAGCAGTTTTCCACCAATTCCTTGACCACCGACGCCGGCCGCTCGACCACCTCGCCGGCGGCGATTTGATTGACCAATTGGGTGGGTAAAGCGTGAATCCGCATCGGTGGCGCCCGCAAAAAAGCGCGTATTTTAGCGGATCGAAATGAAACGGGGCGAAATGATTCGCCCCGTAGCGGATCGGAAAATAGGCAACCGAGCGTCAGCTATCGTGCGGAATTTGCAACACCTGGCCGACGCGGACGTTACCGTCGTTCATCGAATTGGCCAGACGCAATGCCCGCATCGAAACGCCATACTGCTGGGCGATGCCGGACAAGGTCTCGCCGCGGTTGATCACATGCTGAGTAGCGGCACTGGCGCTGGCCACCGGAGAATTTGCCTCGGCCGGCACCGCGTCGTTGTCAGCCAACAAGGCTTTCGGTTCGCTTCTCGGCTTGGCCGCCGCCGGAAGCGGCCGCTCGTCCGGTACCTTATTGAGCGCGATCATACGCGGCGCTTTGGCGGAACGGTTCAATTGCGCCATCAGCGTATCGGCCGGCGCGTATTGTTTGAAGTGGCCGACGATACCGTTGAACACCGCCGCCGCCATTTTATATTGATAGGCCCTGCTAGTCAGGCGCCGCTCTTCTTCCGGATTCGAGATAAACGCCGTTTCGACCAGAATCGACGGAATTTCTTGCGATTTCAACACGACGAATCCGGCTTTCTGCACGGCGCTGCGGTGCAAATGGCCGACGCCCTTGACGCTTCTCAAGACTTTATTGCCGACATTCTGGCTGGCCTCTTTGGCGGCCTTGCTGGACAAATCCATCAACACCGAAGCCAAGGTTTCATCGCGGTCTTCGCCGCCGCCAGAACCGTCGACCGCGTTCTCGCTGGCGGCCAACCAACCGGCACCGGCACTGGAAGCGCCTTTGGTCGCCAAGGTATAGACCGAAGCGCCGTGAGCCTGGCTGTCGCTAAAGGCATCGGCATGGATGGACACGAACAAATCGGCTTTGGCCGAGCGGGCAATCTGACGGCGTTCGTTCAATTTGACGAAATAATCGCCGTTCCGGATCATCACCGCCTTCATGCCGGGCTGAGCGTTGACCAGATTTTCCAGATTTTTGGCGATCGCGAACACCACGTCTTTTTCCTGGGTGCCGTTCGGGCCTTGCGCGCCGACGTCTTTGCCGCCGTGGCCGGCATCGATCGCGACGACAATGTTGCGGCCTTTTGCTCTATTAGCCGTTTTCAATGCCACCGGTTTGATTGCCGCTTCGGATCGTTTCGGCGACTTTTCCGGCGCCGGTTGCGCCGGTGCCGCGGCTACCGCAACGGTTTTACCAGGGGCGGCAGCCACAGGCTCGCCGGCAGCCGGCAGCGGCTTCGCCGCCAACTCGATCTGCAGCGCATTGCCTTGCGCCGCGACTTTGGCATCCGCATCGGCTTTCAATTCGACAACCACCCGCAAATCGCCGCCAGCGCGCATTGCGCTGCGAGCGCCGGCAAATAACGGATGCTCGGCCGGCGGCTGGTTGATGGCTTGCGCCATTTTTGCGCCGGCGAAATCGACCACCAAACGGCTCGGGCTTTTCAAAACGAAAGCGTGGTGGCGTACCGGGCCGGACAAGTTGAATACCAAACGGTCCGCCGAGGCATAGTTGACCGCGCCTAATTCGGCTGGGGCCGCCGCCGTAAAAGCGGGAAACAATAAGCCCCAAATCCAGAAAATTCGATAAATTCGCTGCATAACCGACGCGACCGCTAGTGACAAGATTGTTGAGATTATAGCAGTAGGTCTTTGTTTTTCCAGTTTAGTTTTATTTTTCCGACGTAGCTTTCCGCTAACACATTGATTTTTGCGACACGTTGCTGTTGCGAATACGTCAAGCCGACCTCGATATCCGCGGCCGGCAATACCCCCAGCCCCATTTCCGGCCACTCGATACAAACCAAGGCTTGGGCATTCAGATAATCGTCGATGCCTATCCATTCCAACTCTTCCGGGTCTTTCAAGCGGTACAAGTCGAAATGAAAAATGCGGCGCTCGGCGACGGCGTATTCCTCGACCAAGGTATAGGTTGGGCTTTTTACCGCACCGCGATGGCCGGCCGCACGCAGCAAACCGCGCATCAGCGTGGTTTTGCCGGCCCCCAATTCGCCGCGTAAATACACCAGGCATTTTTCAGGCAGGGCCTGCCAGAGCGCTGCGCCCAGAGCTTCAGTGGCTTCGCTGTTTTCCAAATCGAGGTTCATCTATTTAATAACTCCCTGATACGTGGCGGTAAATCGCCGGCCAGCAAGCCGCGTTCGCCGAATTCGGCGGCCAGACTATCGGCCGCGGCGGCATGGACTTGCGCGCCGGCCAGTGCGGCTTTATCTAACGGAAAACCTTGGGCGATCAAGCCCCCGATCAAGCCCGCCAATACATCGCCCATACCGCCGCTGGCCATGCCCGGATTCCCGGCAGCAACGACATAACACCCAGAGCCATCGCCGATCAAAGTTCCGGCACCTTTTAACAACGCAACGCCGCCATAACGCTGCTGCAGCGCCGAAACGGCGGCAAACCGGTCCGTTCCGACTTGCCGGGTATCGCAATTCAATAACCGTGCCGCCTCGCCGGGATGCGGCGTCAGCACCCAATCGTCGCGCCTGCAATTTCGCAACGCCAGTAGATTCAAGCCGTCGGCGTCGACCACGCTGGGCTTGCCGGCAGCCAAGGCACGGTCGAACATGGCCTGGGCCCAGGCGTCACGACCCAAGCCCGGACCGATCACGACAACCGTGGCTTTTTCCAGCAACTCATCCAGATCGTCGGCCTGTTCCGCCGCCCGACACATCAGTTCCGGCCGGGCGATATTGACCAAGCCGCTGTGCGCGACTCGGGTGGCAACGCTGACCAAACCGGCGCCGGCGCGCAATGCCGCTTCTGCGGCCAAGCGAATCGCGCCGCTATAGCCCTGGTTGCCGCCGATCAATAACACGTGGCCGAACTGGCCTTTGTGCGCGCTGCGTGGGCGCTTGGGCACGCCTACGCCTGTCAACAAACGGCAGGCAGGCTCGAGTTTTTCCAACACTTCGCCAATCTGGAGATTGTCGCAAACCACTTCGCCGCGGCAATCGGCCGCCGCGCCGGTGAACAAACCTTGCTTGAGGCCGATGAAGGTCACGGTCAGCTCGGCCGCGACCGCTTCGCCCATTATGCAGCCGGTGTCGGCTTGCAAGCCGGACGGTACGTCCACCGCCACCACCGGACCGGCCGCGGCGTTGATCGCTGCTATCGCCGGCAAGTAAGCCGCCGCGACCGGCCTACTTAAGCCGATTCCGAACAAGGCGTCGACGACGATACCTGGTATCGTCGAGCGGCCCGGTTCGAACCCGGAAACGCAACCGCCGGCCTGCACAAAGTCCCGGTAAGCGCTGAGCGCATCCTCCGGCAAGCGCTCGGGGTCGGCCAATCCGTATACGTTCACCCGGCAACCTGCCTCGATTGCCAGGCGGGCAACTTCGTAACCGTCGCCGCCGTTATTGCCGGCGCCGCAAAATACCGTCAATTCTCCCGCTTCGGGCCAACGCTGCCGGATATGCCGAAATAACGCCGCGCCGGCCCGCCGCATCAACTCCCGCCCCGGTATGCCGAGCCGGTCGATGGCTTGGCGTTCGGCTGCACGAATTTGCGCGGTTGAGTAAAGAGCGGCGGTTGAAAGCTGCATAATCGATTCCGAAGGCGATAGCCCGCCATTTTATCGCCAAACCGGCCTTGGCCGGCGGAAATCGGCGAAGTTATGCCAAAATGGCTTTTTGCATTCAGGCTCGGGCCGGCACCGCAACATAGCGCCGGCACCGGACTCGCATCGATATTAACCAATATGCCATCGACCGTTTCTCTCGATTCCGAACAGTTAGCTTGCCGCATCAAACAATGGGGCCTGGAGCTGGGCTTTCAGCAAATCGGCATCAGCGACACCGACCTGCACCAGGCCGAATCCCATCTGCAAAACTGGCTGGATCAGGATTTCCACGGCGAAATGCATTACATGGCCGCGCACGGCTTGAAACGCAGCCGCCCGGCGCTGTTGCAGGAAGGCACCCGCAGCATTATCTCGGCCCGGATGGACTACTTGCCGGAGCCCTCGGCCCGCAGCCAGGCCTTATTGGCCGATCCGGCCGCCGCCTTCGTCTCGCGCTACGCGTTGGGCCGGGATTACCACAAACTGCTGCGTAACCGGCTGCAAAAACTGGCCGACAACATCGCGGCAGCCATCGGCCCGTTCGGCTACCGCGCTTTCGTCGATAGCGCTCCGGTATTGGAAAAAGCCATCGCCGAGAAGGCCGGGCTGGGCTGGATCGGCAAACACAGCAATCTGATCAACCGCCGGGCCGGTTCCTGGTTTTTCTTGGGCGAAATCTATACCGACCTGGAACTGCCGGCAGACCAAGCGGCAAACAACCATTGCGGACTATGCCGGGCCTGCATCGATATCTGTCCGACCCAGGCCATCGTCGGCCCTTACCAGGTCGATGCCCGCCGCTGCGTATCCTATTTGACCATCGAATTGCACGGCCCGATTCCGGAAGATTTACGGCCTTTGCTCGGCAACCGGATTTACGGCTGCGACGACTGCCAATTGGCCTGCCCGTGGAACCGATTTGCCAAACTCAGCGCGGAAGCCGACTTTCGGCCGCGCCAACGTTTGGATAACGCCACCTTGCTGGAATTGTTCGCCTGGGACGAGGCAGAATTTCTGCAGAAAACCGAGGGCTCGGCAATTCGCCGCATCGACCATCAGCGCTGGCTGCGCAACATCGCCACCGCGCTGGGTAACGGCCGGCCTGATCCGGAGGTGGTAGCGGCGCTAAACCGGCGTCTGCACCAGGCTTCCGATTTGGTCGCGGAGCACATCCATTGGGCGCTGCGCCGCTTGACTGGCGCTTGAGTTTTAACGCGTAAAGCGTATATTTGCGAACCAGTTAAAGTTTTCGGTGACGAGCATGTTGATAACCGCCGCGTCGAATAATCCATTCAACCTGCACGGCTCGCAAAGCCTGTCAAGGCCGGCCGCGCCGAAAACACCACCACAGTCGTCCGGCAACGGAACTGCCAGCGGCGAATTAAGCCAAGAACAACGCCAATTGCTCGAGAAGTTGAAAGCCCGCGACCGCGAAGTTCGAGCTCACGAGCAGGCGCATCTGAGCGCCGCCGGCAATCTGGCCGTCAGCGGCGCCCGTTACGATTATGTGGCCGGCCCGGACGGCCAACGCTACGCCAGCGGCGGCGATGTCGGTATCGACGTGTCCGAAGTGGCCGGCGATCCGCAAGCCACGCTGCTAAAAGCCGACACTATCCGCCGCGCCGCGCTGGCGCCGGCCAATCCGTCGGCGCAAGACCAGAGCGTCGCAGCCAGAGCCGCGGCGATGGCCAACAAAGCCCGTAGCGAATTACTGAACCTGCAACGCGCAGAGAACCCAGGCGCTACGCTAGACTTGAATGCCTGATGCCGCACTGCCGGATTGGAATGGCCGCCGAATCGGCGCAAGCTTTTCGGAGGCGAAAAATACAATCAATCCCGGCTACAGAACTCGACGGCAAAACCGGAATCGGGATCGATGCGAACCACCTTGACCAACTGCACCGGCGCGTCGTCGAATTCGGTGGTTTGGACCTCCAATAGCGTACCCATTGGCGGAATCAACGCCCGGTCACACTGCAAAAACAAACCGGTTTCCGAAAAATCCCGCATTTCCACGATACTCTCCGCCACATCGGGCGCGATCAATTTGATTTTGGCGCGATGTTTTAAACGCGGATGCCTGCGCTTATTGTCTATCACGAATTCTCCTGAATTCTGCTTAAAATTTAAGCCGGTACCGATCCGGCCACGAGCCCGGCCGACTCAACCGCCGCGGACCAACAGATAAACGCCCAAGCCCACCATCACTAATCCGCTGACCAATTTCAACCAGCGGCCCTGGTCGCGTTGCAAGCGCTGCTGGCTCAAGGTTACGACGCCCACTGCCAGCACCGCAATATCGTCTAGCATATACGCCAGATTATATAGCAGCAAATAGCCGTAATAGTCCCAGCCTTGCAACTGGCGCAAGGTCAATATTCGCGTATACAAAGCCGGAAAGCCGGAGGTACAGAACAATTCGACGATTTGCACCAATATCGCCAGCAGTACCGCGCCGACCAACGCTCCCCACAGATTGTCCGCCTGTAGAATTCGCCGCATCCGCGCATAAATATCGGGCTTGGCCGCTTGCGGGATCGATAACGACGGCCCGACGCCGAAGGCCCAGAAATCTTTCAGGTTCAGCGCACCGGCGGCAACGGCAATCGCGGCAATCGCGATTTCCGAGGCGCGCGACAAGCCTATCCATAAAAACAGATTCAACCACGCCGCCATAAACACGAAGTAAGCCAGCCCTTCGACCAGCACGAAGGCTCCGGCAACCGCCAACATTCGCGGCCGGTTCCGCATCGGCGCCAGCATCGATACCATCAGTATCAACACCCACATCGAACACGGATTGAATCCATCCAACAATCCCATCGCGACAGTAAATGCCGGCAGCCCCACCTCGTCCAACACCAGCCGCTGCCCCAGCACGGCCAGTTCGAACGGCTCGGCCGACGCCGGCGGGTTGGCGGCATCGCCTGCGGTGCAGGTTTGCTCGGTTTGCACCTCGCAACTGTCGGCTGCATCCGCGGCGGCGTCCGCCGGCCGGCTAGCCGCTAACGCCTCGCGCAACAACTGGTTGCCGGTTTCGGCCGAATAACCGATCACCAGCTTGGCGCCGACCCGGAACGCGGGCAGCTGCAGCGGGGCTGGCGGATTCTGCGCTTCTGCCAAGGTTTGCAAGCGCCGCAAAGCGTCAGGCTCGCGGCTGACATTGCGGATCAGAATGTTGAACTGCGGCCGTTCCCGCTGCAACTCGGCCAGGAACGCTTCGGCGCGTTCGCAATGCGGGCAGCCGTCGCGCACGAAAGCTTCGATATCGGCTTGGGCAATTGCCGCGGCATGCGCCGAATTGGCGCAAACCAAGGCCAGTAACCCCAGCCAGAGCCATAAGGTGCGCCTGGCCGAGTGCACGTGAAACGTGAGGATTGCAGCGAGCATGGACGGTTCTCCGACAGCGTAAGGCTGCCAGCCAAAGTCGCAGCCCCTTCAATTTTATTAGATAATAACAGGCCAACCGCATCGCGGCGCAAGCCGCCGCGACCGCCCCGTCCATTATCCGCGCCGCCGATCGCCGCAGCGCAAGCAGCAAACCGACCTGATGGCCAGAAGACCCAGAACCCGCAGTTCCACCGTTCGACGCAGAAAACCCAAATCCCGGACATCCTGGCTATTCCGCCTGCTGGTTCCGCTGGTGATCATCGCCGGTTCCGTATTGGCGGTTTACGTCGGCTATCTGGATTACACCGTGCGCCAACAATTCGAAGGCAAGCGCTGGTCGATCCCGGCCCGAGTCTATGCCAGCCCGGTCGAGCTGTATGCCGGTTACGAAATTTCGGCCAAGAATTTCGAGGATTTATTGCTGGAATTGCATTACCGGCAGGACCCGCAATTGGTCGGCGAAGGCTCTTACAGCGTCAAAGGCAATGTCGTCAACGTCCGCACCCGCGCCTTCAATTTCGGCGACACGGTGCAGGAAAGCCGCAAAATCAGCGTCGCCTTCGCCGGCGCTGCGATCGGCGGCCTGACCGACGCCGGCACCGGCGCCAACCTGGCGATCGTAAGGATGGACCCGGTGCAAATCGGCAGTTTTTACCCGACCCGTAAAGAAGACCGGATTCTGATCAAACTGGACGAAGCGCCGCCGACGCTGGTGCAAGGCCTGCTGTCGACCGAAGACCGCGACTTCTACAGCCACTTCGGCCTGTCGCCGAAAAGTATCGCCCGCGCCATGTGGTCCAACCTGAAGGCCGGCGGCATGGTGCAAGGCGGCAGCACGATCACCCAGCAGTTGGTGAAAAACTTCTTTCTGACGCCGAAACGCACCTTGCGCCGCAAGCTCAAAGAAGCCTTGATGTCGTTCATCCTGGAATACCGCTACAGCAAGGACGAGATTCTGGAAGCCTATCTGAACGAAATCTTTCTGGGCCAGGACGGCGCCAGCGCCGTGCACGGCTTCGGCTTGGCCAGCGAATTTTATTTCGGCCAGTCGTTGAAGACGCTGTCGCTGCACCAAGTTGCAACGCTGGTCGCCTTGGTGCGCGGTCCGTCCGAATACGACCCGCGCCGTAAGCCGGAACATACCCTGGAACGGCGTAACCTGGTGTTGGATTCGATGCTGAACGAAGGCTATATTACCGAGCAACAGGCCACGGAAGCCAAGAAGCAACCGCTAGGAGTCGCGGCCGTGATCCACCGTTCGGCTAACCGTTACCCGGATTTCATCGATCTGGTCAAACGCCAGTTGAAGCAGGAATATAAGGAAGAAGACCTGACCTCGGAAGGTTTGCGTATCGTCACGACGCTGGACACCCGAATCCAGGACATCCTGGAACAATCGATCGCCAATAAACTCAAGCAACTCGAAAAGAGCCCGAAAAGCAACGACCTGGAAAGCGCCGCCATCGTCACCCGCCGCGACAGCGGCGAAATCGTCGCGCTGAGCGGCGGCCGCAAAACCGAGTCCACCGGATTTAATCGAGCATTGGACGCGGTCCGGCCTATCGGCTCGCTGATCAAACCGGTGGTGTATCTGACCGCGCTGGAATACCCGGACCGCTATACCATCGCTACTCCGGTCAGCGACACCCAGATCAGCATCGAAGCCGAGCGCCGCAAATCCTGGTCGCCCGACAACTACGACAACCGCGAACACGGCATCGTCCCGCTGCATACTGCTTTGACCCATTCCTACAACATGGCGACGGTACGCATCGGTATGGACATCGGTTTGGCCAAGGTCGCCAACACCTTGAAAAATATGGGCGTCAGCCGGCCGGTGGACTTGTACCCGTCGTTCCTGTTGGGCGCGCAACCCTTGACGCCGCTGGAAGTGACCCAACTTTACCAAACCCTGGCCGGCGACGGTTTCGCCACGCCGTTGCGTTCGATCCGCGCCGTAAACGCGGCGGACGGCAAAGCTCTGCAAAGCTATCCGCTGACGGTACGGCAGGCGGTCGATCCGGCGGCTACCTTCATCACCAACACCATCTTGCAGGAAGTGATGTACGCCGGCACCGGCCACTCTGCGTATAATTACCTGCCGAAGGAAATGGCGCTGGTCGGCAAAACCGGCACGACCAACCAATTGCGCGATAGCTGGTTCGCCGGTTTCAGCGGCGATTTTCTGTCGGTGGTTTGGGTTGGACGCGACGACAACAAACCCAGCGGCTTGACCGGCGGCAGCGGCGCGCTGCAAATTTGGTCGGAAATGATGCGGCAGGTCTCGAAAAAACCGGTCAGTCTAGTACCGCCGGATAACATCCAAATGACCTGGATCGATCCGGAAACCGGCCTGCTCAGCAGCGAAACTTGCCCCGGCGCCAAATTGCTACCGTTCGTGGAAGGTTCGGCGCCGACCCAATTCGCCGAATGCGGCGCCAATGCGGAATCCGGCGAAAGCTGGCTCAATAATCTGAACCCTTTTTAATATGCTACGTAACTTAAGCTTCGCCCTGGTTTTATCGATCGCCGCCATCGCCAACGTTGCCGCCGACGAGGCGCCGATTAACCGCCTGAAAAGCTTTCTGGCGGCCAGCGCGTCGCTGGCTGCGGATTTCAAGCAAGTCAGTTTCGATAAAAGCGGCCGTCCGGCCCAGTCCAGCAGCGGCAAATTTTATTTGAGCCGGCCGGGGAAATTCCGCTGGAACTACCTAAAACCATTCGAGCAGGAAATCGTTTCCAACAGCGGTAAAGTCTGGTTTTACGATGCCGATCTGGAGCAAGTCACAGTCAAGAAACTCGACGATTCGCTGGGCTCGACGCCGGCGCTGTTATTGACCGGCCAGGTCGATATCGAGGAAAAGTTCGTGCTGCAGGAACAAGGCCAGGACGAAGGCATGAATTGGGTCAAGTTATCGCCGAAGAACGAGGACAGCGGTTTCAAATACATCCTGATCGGCATGAACGGCAACCAACTCGGCGGCATGGAACTCAGCGACAATTTCGGCCAACTGACCCGGATCTATTTTTCCAACATTCAGCTCAACCAAAAGCTGGACGACAGTTTGTTCAACTTTAAGCCTCCCAAGGGCGCCGACGTGTTCGAAAATTAAGCGCGATGGCTTCGCCTTGGCGCAGCCGCAATCGCCGATAACGACAAGACCTTCACTTTTTGCCGAGGAGCAAACATGCAACACTTCAAACCGCAACTGAGTCTATTTCTGTTGGCCGCAATGTTCGCTGTGCAAGCACCGGCCCGGGCGGAAGAGGCCGCCGACCACGATCCAGCCCATGCCCACCATACCGCGAAAGAACATCCCTGGCTGGGGGTCTATAACGGTTTCCTGCCCTGTGCCGATTGCGCCGGCATTAAAACCCAACTGGGCTTGAACAAAAACGGCAGTTATATATTGATGACGACGTTCTCCGGCCGCTCGGAACGCGAGTTCGTTGAGAAAGGCAAATTTACCTGGGACGAGAAAAAACATACCGTCACCTTAATGCCGAAGAACGCAGGCGCGCCCGGTAACCAGTATTTGATCGGCAACAATTTTCTGACGCAATTGGACAGCGCCGGTAACCTCTACACCGGCAAACTGGCCGAACGTTACGTGCTGCGCCGCAACGAGATTACCGAAAAAGAACCGGCTCACGCCCACTAAGCGGCTAACGCCGATGCGGCCAATGTTTGCCGCATCGGCAAATCCCGGCTAGAAACCGGCTTCGACCCGGTTCCGGCCTTGCCTTTTCGCTTGATACATTGCCGCGTCGGCCCGCTTCAACAGGCTATCGAACGTATCGTCGCCTTTCAAGGTAGCGACGCCCAGGCTGGCAGTCAAATTCAACACGTCCATGCCGTAGGCCAGGGTATGCGACTCGATATCGGCCCGAATCCGCTCGCCGATCACCATGGCACCGTCGATGTCGGTATCGCTAAGCAGAATCACGAATTCCTCGCCACCGTAGCGGTAAACCGCGTCGCTGCCGCGCACGCTCTCTTTCAGCCAAGCGGCCACCGAGGCCAAGGCCAAGTCGCCGCATTCGTGGCCATATTGGTCGTTGATCGATTTGAAATGGTCGACGTCGACGAAGATCAACGACAAATGGCTGCCGCTGCGGTGAGCGCGTTTGATCTCGCGCAGTAGACTGTCGTTGAACGCGGTACGGTTGTTGGCCTTGGTCAACGGGTCGGTGAAGGCCATTTTCAACGCTTGTTGAAACAGCGTGGCGTTGCGCAGCGGGTAGATCAAACAGCACAACAGGCTTTCCAGCAGTTTCAGCTCGTCCTTACTGAAACGTTGGCTGCGGGTTAACTTCAACTCGCCCAGTTGTTGTTCTTCCACTTTTAACGCATAAGAGCAGGAATGGCGGGCCAATACGCCGCGTTTGTATTCCAAGTCGAATTCAGGATTGGTATATTCGACGCCGTTATGCGGTATGGTGTGCTGAATCTTGTTGCAAAATATCGCGATCAGCTCGTCGAACTCCAAAGTGGTCTGCAACGCGCTACTGATATCGTAGTGGTGCAGATTAACGGCTGTCGACGCGGCAAAGGTTTTGTTGCTGACAACGGCTAATTCGGCGGCTTTCTCTTTCATGACGCTTCCTCGAATCTGGAATCAATGCTCGAGACCAATCAAGCCAACACCGTGCCAACACTATTTATTTTTTTAAAAACAAATAGTTAAACAAAATATATCCACCTCAAAAAAACGCAGCGGCAATTTTCCGCCGCTGTATATCTCGGCCGGTTAAAACAAGCCCAATTGGACCTGAGCCACTTCCGACATCATGTCCCGCGACCAGGGCGGATCCAGGACCACTTCGACCTGCACCGAGCTGACGCCGGGTAAAGCGCGGATCGATTTCTCGACATCGCTTTGAATCACCGGCCCCATGCCGCAACCGGGCGCAGTCAGCGTCATTCGGATATGCACGTCGTTACCGCCCGCGGCGTTGCCGGTGACTTCGCAACCGTAAACCAGACCCAAATCGACGATATTGACCGGAATTTCCGGGTCGTAGACGGTTTTCATGACTTCCCAGCAATTCTGTTCCACCGCCTGGCGGTCGGTTTCCGATACCAGGGTTTGCAGATGTTGCGGTTCCTTGCCCAACGCATCGGCATCGCTGCCGGCGATGCGGACCATGTGGCCGTAGTCGGTTACGACTGTGTAATTGCTGCCGAGCGATTGGTGTATCGTCACTTCCTGGCCCTTTTGCAAGGTACCGTGGTTGCCGTCCGGTATCGTGACGATATTGACGTCCCGGGTTAGAAAAACAACTTCTCTGTCTGCCATAACGATTCTTAAGGTTTGAAAGTCTGCGCGTCAATAATTTGACCGGTCACGCCGATACTGGCATCGCCGAATAGGTAAAGGTATAGCGGTTCCAGACTGGACATCGGCGGAATCGCGGTTTTGTCTTCCGCCGGATACGCCCGCTTCCGCAACGGCGAATCGACCGGTCCGGGACACAAGGTATTGACTCTAATCTTTTGCCCCGCCTCCAGCTCGGCTGCCAGGATCGCGGCGAAACCTTCCAACGCGATTTTCGACACGCCGTAAGCGCCGGAATAGGCTTGCGCCTTGCGCGCGGCCGAATCGCTGGTGAAGACGATGGCGGCATGCCGGCTGAGTTGCAACAACGGCAACAACACCCGGCACAGAATGAACGGTGCGTTCAGGTTGACGTTCAGCGCATGCCCCCAATCCTTGGTCTTGTAACTGGCGATCGGGCTGAAGGCGCTGAATTCGACTGCCGAATGCAGTAAACCTTGCAAGCTGCCGTATCGTTGCTCGATCGCGTCGGCCATTTCCTGATACTGCGCCTCGCTGGCGCCGGCCAGATCGAACGGATACATCACCGGTTCCGGCGCACCGGCCGCGACAATCGCATCGTAGATCCGTTCCAGCTTCGGAATATTCTTGTCCAGCAAAATAATTTGTGCACCGTGCCGGGCCAAAGCCAAGGCCGCAGTCGCGCCCAAGCCGCCGCCGGCGCCGGTGATTAAAATGACGTGGTCTTTTAACGGCATATCTGAGCCTGTATCCATTCCATCAGTTGTTGCGGCCGCTCGATCAAGCCATCGGCGCCCCAGGATTCGGGGACGTCGTCGGTTTTCAGATAACCGTAGACGGCGGCCAGCGTTTTCATGTTCGCGCGCTTACCGGCGGTAATGTCGTGGGCGGCATCGCCCAGGTAAACGCAATTTTCCGGCGCCACCCCGGCCTCGCGGCAGGCGGCGAACATCGGCTCGGGATCAGGTTTGCTACTCGGCGTCGAGTCGCCGCTGATCACGCAAGCTGCGCGTTGGCGCAGCCCCAAAGCCGCCAACAAGGGTTCGGTGAAACGGCGTTTTTTGTTGGTCACGACGCCCCATTTCAAACCCTTAGCCTCGATAGCCTGCAGACTGTCCGCCAAACCGTCGAACAGCCGGCTGTAATCGGCGATGTTGTCCTCGTATTGGTTCAACATGAATTCCAGCATCCGCTCGGCTTCGGCCTGATCCACCTCGGCACAGTGCCGGATCATCGCCAATGCGCCGTGGGAAATCAGCGGCCGCACGCCGTCTGCGGCCGCTTCCGGAAAACCGTGCGCCGCCAAGGTCCGGTTCAAACAGGCAATCAGATCCGGCGCGGTATCCACCAGGGTGCCGTCCAGATCGAACAATACGCAATCGAGCTTGAAACCGGCCATATCTAATCGGCGCGTTTGAAAGCGGCGATGTAATTGACCGAAACGTCTTTGCCCAAGTAAAACGCCTTGCTGAACGGGTTGTATTCGATGCCGACCATGCCCTGCAATTCCAGACCGGCCGCACGCGCCATCCGCCCCAACTCCGACGGCTTGATGAAGGTTTTGTAATCGTGGGTTCCTTTCGGCACCATTTTCAGCAAATGCTCGGCGGCAACGATGGCTAACAACCAAGCTTTCGGTTCGCGGTTCAAGGTCGAAAAAAACACCGTGCCGCCGGGCTTGACCAGCGTGGCACAGGCCGAGACGACCGACGCCGGGTCGGGGACGTGCTCCAGCATTTCCATGCAGGTCACGTGGTCGAAACCGGCCGGCTGCTCTGCGGCCAATTGTTCGGCGCTGATCTTGCGGTAACTGGCGGCAACACCGGTTTCCAGGCCGTGCAGATCGGCCACGTCCAGCAAATCCTGGCTTAAATCGATGCCCAGCGCGTCGGCGCCCAGCTTGGCCAAACCTTCGGTCAAAATGCCGCCGCCGCAACCGACGTCGACCACCTGCTTGCCGCGGATATCGGCGTATTCGCCGACGAACTGCAAACGCAGCGGATTAGCCTGGTGCAATGTCTTGAATTCGCCCTCGGTATCCCACCAACGCTCGGCCAAAGAGCCGAACTTGTGAATTTCGTGCGGATGAACGTTATCTGCTGTCGCCATAATGCCAAACCCTATCTAAGTGCCTATAGTTTACTGTATTACTAGGTTATTCGTCATGAGCTTTGCGCGCCAACGGCAACGCATTGTCGAGTACCGTAACGGAAACGGGGAGTTAACTGTGTAAACGCTGCTGCCAGACCGCAACCCGCTCATTGAGCGCGGCCAGATCCATCGTGGTCAACTGCCGGTTTTTCAACAGTTGCCGGCCGGCGACCCAGACGTCGCTGACTTGGCGGCGGTCCGCGGCATAGACGATTTGCGCCAGCGGATTGAACAAAGGCTGGGTTTCCAGTTCGCTCAAATCGATCGCGGCAACATCGGCTTGCTTACCGACGGTCAACGAGCCGATTTCCGCGTCCAAACCCAGCGCTTTGGCGCCGTTCAGCGTTGCCATCCGCAAAGCGGTGGCCGCCGACACCGCCCCGGCGTCGCCGGCCACCGCTTTGGCCAGTAACGCCGCCGTGCGCATTTCCGAGACCATGTCCAGATCGTTGTTGCTGGCGGCGCCGTCGGTACCCAAAGCCACGTTGATACCCGCCGCCAGACATGCCGCAACCGGGCAAAAGCCGCTGGCCAATTTCAGATTCGATTCCGGACAGTGCACGATATGGGCGCCGGTCTCGGCATAGGCCGCGATATCGGCGGCGGCCAGTTGCGTCATATGCACGCCGATGAAGGCCGGCGTCAACAATCCCAACTGCCGCAAGCGCTGCAACGGGGTTTGGCCGGTCTTTTGTCGCTGTGCTTCGACTTCGTGCGCGGTTTCGTGCAGATGCATATGCACGGTCAAATTCATTTCGTCGGCATAGGTCAGCACGCTGCGCAACGGCGCGTCGGACACGGTATACGGCGCGTGCGGCGCGAACGACAGGCTGAGCAGACTTTCGTGGCGCAGTTTTTCGTGCAAAGCCAGACCTTTGGCCAGATAGGCGTCGGCATTTTCGGCCCAGACCGTCGGAAAATCGAATACGATCAAGCCGATATTGGCGCGCATACCGTGTTGCACCGCCTGTTGCGCGGCAATTTCCGGAAAGAAATACATGTCGTTGAAGCACGTCGTGCCGCAGCGCAGCATCTCGGCAATCGCCAGGTCGACGCCGTCGCGGACGAAGGCTTCGCCGACCCATTTTTGCTCGGCCGGCCAGATGTGGTTTTGCAGCCAATCCATTAACTGCAAATCGTCGGCGATGCCGCGCAACAAGGACATCGCGGCATGGGTATGGCAGTTGACCAAACCCGGAATCAAAGCATGCCTTTCCAGAATCTCCAGTTGGCGCGGCTTATATTTCGCCGCTGCATCGGCAGCGGGCAGCAAATCGATGATCCTGCCGTCGTGCACCACCAGACTGGAATGCTCGAAAATTTGGCCCGCGGGTTCGACCGGAATTATCCAGCGCGCCTGAATCACGAGATCGACTTGCATATTCTGCTCCGGGTAATAAATCGGCGATTATACCCGTTAAGCCGGCGTCCTCGCCTGTTCGGCAAAAAACCATCTACAATGTAACACTATTGCCCCCGGCCGCCTCCCGACCAGCCATGACCCAACTCTACCCGACTCCAGCCCAGCCGGTAATCCTGATTGTCGACGACACACCGGAAAACATCACCGTGCTGGGCGAACTGCTACAACCGTATTACACGGTGAAAGTTGCGACCGACGGCCGGCGCGCGCTGGCTTCGGCTATGAAGCCGCCGCGCCCCGACCTGATACTGCTAGACGTGATGATGCCTGAGCTGGACGGCTACGCGGTGCTGGCCCGGCTGCGGGAATCTGCCGAAACCCGCGATATCCCGGTGGTGTTCGTCACCGCGCTGGACGCCAGCGAAGACGAGAGCCGCGGCCTCGAGCTGGGTGCCGCGGATTACATCACTAAACCGATTCGGCCGCCGATTGTGCTCGCCAGAGTCCGCGCCCAACTGGAACTGAAACAAGCCAGGGACCGCCTGCGCGACCAAAACCAATGGCTGGAAGGCGAAATCGCCCGGCGGCTGCAGCAAAACCAGAAAATCCAGGACGTCAGTATCCGCGCCTTGGCCAGTCTGGCGGAAACCCGCGATAACGAAACCGGGAACCATATCCTGCGTACCCAAGGTTACGTCGGCGTGCTCTGCGACGAACTGGCCGGCAGCCATTTTTCCGGCCGGCTCGACGCCCGCACGGTGGACTTGATTACCAAGGCCGCGCCGTTGCACGACATCGGCAAGGTCGGCATTCCCGACCACGTCCTGCTCAAGCCGGGCAAGTTGAACGACGACGAGTGGCAATTGATGCGCACCCACGCCAAACTGGGCGCGGAAGCGATCAGCCGCGCCATTCGCGGCGAACCCGACCAATCCTCGTTCGACTTTTTACATACCGCAATCGAGATCGCCCATTACCACCACGAAAAATGGGACGGCAGCGGCTACCCGGACGGCCTGTGCGGCGATGCGATACCGTTACCGGCCAGATTGATGGCGCTGGCCGACGTATTCGACGCCCTTATCAACCGCCGCTGTTACAAAGCGCCGATGGCAATCGAACAGGCCGCCGCCATCATCGCCGACGGCAAGAACAGCCATTTCGACCCGCGAGTGGTCGACGCATTCGCCAACCGCCTCGACCAATTCGCCACCATCGCCGAACGTTATGCCGACAAGAACTGAAATCGGCCGCCGACGCGCGGAAACAGCATGGCCGGCCAACCTGCAGTAGGGCCGGCCAAGCTGGCGCTGATTGCCGCGCTGTACGCGGCCGGCGGCAGCCTGTCGTTGTCTTATTTCACTTCCGCCGGCGCATCCAGCCTGTTTTTCATTCCCAGCGGTTTGGCGCTGGCCTGCGTACTGTTACTCGGCGAGACCTGCCTGTGGGCGATTTTCGTCGGCGCCCTCGCGCTGAATACCTGGCAATACGGCTCGATTTTGCTCGCGGTGCCGATTGCCGCCGGCAGCAGCGCGGCCGCCTGGCTGGGCGCCCGCCTGATCCGCGCCGATCCCGAGTTCAATCCGGATCTACCGCGCCTGCGCGACTACCTTGCGTTGGTCGCGCTGGGCGGCTGCCTGGCCAGCCTGGTATCGGCCTTATCCAGGACGCTGGCGCTCTCGCCGAGCGGCGCCAACATTCTTGACAGCCTCGGCCGCGGCGGACCATGGTGGATGGGCGACACGTTGGGCGTCGTATTGATCGCACCGCTGATTCTGGCCTGGAGCCGTCCGCTGCCGCAGCTAAGCCCACGGCAAGCGGTGGAAGCGGCGTTTTTGCTCGGTGCAAACGCGCTGGTCGGACAAATGGTATTCCTGAATTTATTCGACGGCGGCATCGGCGATTACGCCATAAGCCACTCGGCATATCTGTTTGTCACCTGGTCCGCACTACGCGGCGGCCCACGCCTGACCACGCTGGTGTTGGCCGTCCTCGCCGCCCAGGCCGCCGCCAGCTTGCACTGGCGGCGTTGGGCGTTTTCCGCTCCCGGCCTAGGCGACGATCCTCTGCTCGATTATTGGGCATTCATGGCCGCGCTGGCGCTGGTCGGCATGGCATTCAACTGCTACGTCAGCGAGCGCCGGCGAACGCTGGCAAGCTTGAGCGCAAAAGAGGCGTTATTCCGGACCCTGCTCGACTCGATGCCGGACGTGGTCTGGCTGAAAGATCCCGACGGCGCCTTTGTGCTGTGCAACCGCAGCTTCGAACGGCTATGCCGACTGCCGCGCGCCCAAATCGTCGGCAAGACCGATTACGAACTGATCGGCGCGGAACTGGCCGAGCGCTTTCGCCGCCAAGATCTGGATGCCATCGCCGGCGGCATGCCGCTGGCCAACGAACAATGGCTGGACCATCCCGACGGCAATCGGCAAGCCCTGTACGAAACCGTCAAAACGCCGGTAGCGGCGGCCGACGGCGGCTTGATCGGCGTGCTGGGTGTGGCGCGCGACATCACCCGGCTACGCAATGCCGAAACCGCGCTGGCCAACGAGCGCGAACGCCTGCAAGCCATTATCGACGGCACCCATGCCGGTACCTGGGAATGGAATCTGCAAACCGGCGCCGCGCTATTCAACGAGCGCTGGGCCGAAATTTTCGGTTACCGTCTGGCGCAATTGCAGCCGTTCACGACCCGTACCTGGGAGAAATTCGTGCATCCGGACGATTTGAAACGCGCCAATGCCCTGCTGAAAAGGCATTTGGCCGGCGAGACCGATTACTACGAGTGCGACCTGCGCATGCGCCACCAACAAGGCCATTGGGTCTGGATTGCCGACCGCGGCCGGGTCACCCGGCGCGATGCCGACGGCAAACCGGTGTTGGTCAGCGGTACCCATATGGACATCACCGAACGCCACCGGGCCGAGGAACGGCTGCGGCAAAGCGAGGAGCGATTCCGCCGCTTGTTCGAAGAAACCAAAGAAGCCGCGCTGCTGATCGAAGACGGTTATTTCGTCGACGCCAACCGGGCGGCGCTGCAGATGTTGGGCATGCAGGATTTTGCCGAGATCGCACCGCTGGCGCCGGCGCAAATCTCGCCGGAATTCCAAGCCGACGGCCAATTATCCAGCGTTAAAAGCCAGGAAATGATGCGAATCGCCGAGGCCTGCGGCGCCCACCAGTTCGAATGGGTACATCTGACCGCCCGCGGCGAGCCTTTCGATGCCGAAGTATTGCTGACCGTGATCCGGCAACAGGACAAAAATCTGTTGCACGTAGTCTGGCGCGACATCACCGAAAAAAAACGCGCGCAGCGCGAGCTGGACAACTACCGGAAACATTTGGAAGAACTGGTCGCCGAGCGCACCCAGGCGCTGGATGCCGCCAACCGCCAGCTCAAACGCAGCCAGGAATTGTACCGGTACGCGCTCGCTGCCAGTAACGACGGCATCTGGGACTGGAATATCGCCGACAACAGCAACTTCTGCAGCCCGGCCTATTTCGCCATGCTCGGCTACCGGCCCGACGAACTGGCCGGGGATGCCGACAGTTGCTGGCTGAATTTGCTGCATCCGGAGGATAAAGAGTCGATTCCGGCCCAAGCCAGACAAAAACTGGCCGCACAGGGCGGTTACGAACTGGAATTCAGAATGCGTACCCGCGACGGCGGCTACAAATGGATCCTGAGCCGCGGCAAAGTTGTCGAGCGCGACCAAGCCGGCAATCCGTTGCGCGCGGTCGGCACCCACACCGACCTGACCGCCCGCAAGCAACTGGAAATCGAATTGCGCCAGGCCAAGGACCAGGCCGAAGCCGCCAACCTCTCCAAAAGCGCGTTTTTGGCCAACATGAGCCACGAAATCCGCACGCCGATGAACGCGATTTTGGGACTGTCCGCGCTGTTGCAACGGGAATTGAACGATACGGCGCAATTGGAAAAGCTCGACAAAATCATGGCTGCCGGCAAACATCTGCTGGGCTTGATCGACGACATTCTGGATCTGTCCAAAATCGAGGCCAAGCGCCTGAAGATCGAACAAACCCCGCTCAACCTGGCCGCGATTCAGGACCGGGTCTGCAGCATGGTTTACGAAAAGCTGCGCGGCAAAGATTTGGCGCTGGTCAAGGACTTGGCGCCGGGTTTGGACAAGCTGGCCTTGTTGGGCGACCCGTTGCGCATCGGCCAAATCTTATTGAACTACCTAAGCAATGCCGCCAAATTCGCCGATAGCGGCCGGATCGTGTTCAGCATCCGCATCGAATGGGAAACCGAGTGCGAGCTCGGGGTGCGCTTTTCGGTGCAAGACAGCGGCATCGGCATTGATGCGGAACAGCAACAGCGCATTTTCGAAGCCTTCGAACAAGGCCAAAGTTCCACCTCCCGCCGCTACGGCGGCACCGGACTGGGCTTGGCTATCAGCCGGCATCTGGCGCAGATGATGGGCGGCGAAGTCGGCGTCGACAGCGAACCGGGCCGCGGCAGCACCTTCTGGCTGACCTTGGCGCTGAAACGCGACCCGCACCCGCAGCAACCGGCGTTAGCGGCCGCCGCCGGCGATTATCGCCGCGACGCCCGGATATTGCTGGTGGAAGATAACGAGATCAACCAGGAAGTCGCCCGCCGTCTGCTGGAAGCGGCCGGATTGCAGACCGACGTCGCCAACCACGGCGGCGAGGCGCTGGAGATGGCCCAAGCCCAGCGCTACGATTTGATCTTCATGGACATGCAAATGCCGGTCATGGACGGCCTGGAAGCCTGCCGCCGCCTCCGCCGACTGCCGGCTTACACCGGAACGCCGATCCTGGCGATGACCGCCAACGCCTTTATCGAAGACCGCGAAAACTGTCTGGCGGTGGGCATGGACGACTTTCTGCCGAAACCGGTCGATCCGGATTTGTTGCTGGCCGCGTTGGCGCGCTGGCTTCCCGCCCCCGCATGGCCGGACGCCGCCGCTGCCGCACCGCTGCCGCCCAATCCGGGCAGCGGACACCGGCAACCGGCGGCGCACCTGCTGCGCCACTTCCGCACCCGCCATGCGGCCGACGCCGGCAAGATAGCCGCCGCACTCGGCGCCGGCGACCTGGCACAGGCCAAGCTGCTGGCGCATGCGCTGCGCGGCGTCGCGGCGAATCTGGGTCTGGAACGAATCCAAGCCCAAAGCGCCGAGATCGAGACCGCCATCGGCCATTCGCCCGCCAGCAGCTTGGAACTGGATGCCCCTCTGGACGAACTGGCCCGGCTACTGGCCGCCCAGGCCGCCGAGATCGAAATCGGCGCAGAGCAGGCGGCCGGCTCCGGCGCGCTGCCGGACGCCGCCGAACTCGAACGCGATTTGGCCGCATTGCAAGACCTGCTGGCCGCCGACAACCTCGCCGCCACCCCAACCTGGCGCCGCCTGAAACCGGCACTGGCCGCAACGGTCGGCGAAGCCGCCCTTGCCGGCTTGTCCGAACAAATCGAGAATTACGATTTGCCGAATGCGCTGCTAAGCTTGCGCCGGCTATTGCAAACCCATCCCGGCTGGTCCGGCAACGTCAGCCAATCCGCCAAGCCTGCCGCCACCTGAATCCGAACGGACCGCTTATGACCTTCATGACCTGGAGCGACAATTACCTGACCGGCATCGAAGCGATAGACCGGCAACATAAAACGCTGGTCGCCATGATCAACGACGCCGCGCCGGAACTGGCCGCCAGCCCGGCATTGGACATCGAGGTGGCCTTGCCGCTGCTCGACGGTCTGCTGGATTACGTCGCGGGCCATTTTCAGACCGAGGAGCGGATCATGGCCAGCTCCGGCATCGATAGCCGCCATCTGCAACACCATCAAGCGATGCATGGCGAATTCCACCGGCAAGTGCTGGCGTTACGCCGGCGGGTGGAATCCGGCGACGATATCGACGGCACCGAAGTACTCAGGTTTCTGTCCAATTGGCTGGCGTTCCACATTCTGGGCGAAGACCAGCGCATGGCCCGCGAATTGGAAGCCATCGGCGCCGGCATTGCGGCCAACGAGGCCTACGAAAGCACCGAAGGCAGTAAGGCCGAAATCCTGCAAGGCGCCAACGACGTACTGGTCAATGCCCTGGTCAACCTGTTCAGCCAGATGACCGAACAGAACCGGGCGCTGGCCGAAAAGAACGCCGTATTGCAAGCCGCGCACCGGGAATTGGACAACTACCGCCGCACGCTGGAACAACAGGTGGAAATCCGCACCGCCGAACTGCGCCAGGCCAAGGAAGCCGCCGAAGCCGCGTCCCACGCCAAAAGCCGTTTTCTCGGCACGGTCAGCCACGAACTGTTGACGCCGTTGAACGCGATCCTCGGTTTCGCCCATTTGCTGGAGCAAGCCGAGATTCCGCCGAAAGCCAAGGAACAGGCAAACCGCATCGGCGCCGCCGGCAAGCGGCTGCAGGCCTTGCTCGGCGACGTGTTGCAGTTTTCCCGGCTGGAGGCCGGCGAAGTCAATATCGACTATGCGCCGTTCCAGGCCGCGACGCTGTTGGCACGGCTGCGGGAGCGCCTGGCCAAGTCGGCCTACCAGAAAGGCTTGACCTTGACCTGCGACTGCGCCCCGGCCCTGCCGGCGCTGCTCGGCGACCAGCATCTGTTGGGACTGGCGCTCGAAGCGCTGGCCAACAACGCCGTCAAATTTACCGAATCCGGCGCAGTGCAACTGCGGGCACGGCTGCTGGACCGTAACAACAACCGGCTGCTGCTGGGCTTCGAAGTCGAAGATACCGGCGGCGGCATTGCCCCGGAACGGCAACACCAGCTATTCGGAGCGTTCGAGCAACTCGACGCCACCACCAGCCGCCGCTTCGAAGGCATCGGATTGGGCCTGGCGATTGCCTCGCGCCTGGCCAAGTTGCTGGGCGGCGAGTTGACGCTGGACAGCACGTCCGGCGGCGGCAGCGTGTTCCGCATCAACCTGTGGCTGGCGGCGATCGACGAACAGGCCGTCCCGGCCGGCTCCGACACCGGCCGGGACTGGGACGCTACCAGCACGGTGCTGAACCAGCTTAAAATGGAGCTGAGCCAGGGCAATATCGTCGCCCGCAAACGTTTCGGCGACTTGCGGCCTTTTCTGAGTACGCTCGATGCCGCAGCCGCGCAAACCATGGCGCAGCAGATCGATAACTACGCTTTCGACGATGCCTTGCTGACTTTGAACCGAATCACCGCCGCGCTCGGGCCCACCCCGCCCGCCGACGGCCCGGCGGCCCCCTAACCATACCAACCGACCTACATGAGCCCAACATCGCAATTATCGGTCCAAGCCCTGCAATGGACCGGACACAGCCTGAAAGTGCTGGACCAGCGCGCGCTGCCACAAACCATCGCTTACGACGAATACCGCGACGCCGCCGGCGTTGCCGCAGCCATCGCCTCGATGCGGGTGCGCGGCGCACCGGCGATCGGCATCGCCGCCGCCTACGGCGTGGTTTTATCGGCCAAACAACATTATCCGCAAACCGATTGGCAAGCTGCGGTCGGCCGCGATATCGAGCAACTGGCCGCCTCGCGGCCAACCGCCGTCAATCTGTTCTGGGCCTTGGACCGGATGCGCGGCTTGCTGGCGGGCGACCCGGCCGACCCGGTCGCGGCCTTAACCGAACTGGCGCAAACCATCCACGCCGACGATTTGGCCGCCAACCAAGCCATGGGCGAACGCGGCGCCGACCTGATCGGCAAAGCCGCGACCGTGTTGACCCACTGCAATGCCGGCGCCTTGGCCACCGGCGGTTACGGTACCGCGTTGGGCGTAATCCGTAGTTTGCATCGCCGCGGCCAGTTACTGCGGGTTTATGCCGACGAGACCCGGCCTTGGCTGCAAGGCGCCCGGCTAACGGTGTGGGAATTGGCGCAGGACGGCATCCCGGCCACGCTGATCGCCGATTCGGCGGCGGCTTGGCTGATGAAGTCCGGCCGGATCGACTGGATCGTGGTCGGCGCCGACCGCATCGCCGCCAACGGCGACGTCGCAAATAAGATCGGCACCTATTCGCTGGCGGTGCTGGCCAAGCAACACGGCGTCAAAGTCATGGTCGCCGCGCCCTCCTCCACCTTCGATTTCAGCTTGGAAAACGGCGCCGGCATCGAAATCGAACAGCGCGATCCGCGCGAATTGCTGGCAGATTGCTATTTACACGAAGGTTCGCTGGTCGGCGCCTGGAATCCGGTGTTCGATGTGACGCCGGCCGAGCTGATCGACGCGATCGTCACCGAACGCGGCGCCGTTACCGATCCCGGCAAGCACGGCGTCAGGAGTCTGCAACCATGTTGAATTTGAAAAACGGCAACAGTCCGCTGTTTGCGGTGCAATGCCTTTGGGAAGGCGTGCGCATGCTGGCACGCCCGGAATTGCGCAATTACCTGCTGATTCCGTTGTTCATCAACATGGTACTGTACACCGGCGGTTTCGTGCTGGGTTACCACATGGTATCGGCCCTGATCCACCAGTTCATCCCGGACTGGCTGTCCTGGCTGAACTGGATTCTGTGGCCGCTGTTTTTCGTCAGTTTCCTGGTGGCCGGCTTTTTCAGTTTCGCGTTGCTGGCCAACCTGATCGCCGCACCGTATTACAGCCGGCTGTCCGCCAAAACGCTGGCCCTGATCAGCGGCCAACCGCTGCCGGCGGCGGAATTGGCCTGGGACAAAGTATTCTTCGGCGAACTGCACCGCATCGGCTACCTGCTGCTGCGGCTGTTGCCGTTATTGCTGTTGTTCGCGATACCGGTTGTGAACTTGTTGGCGCCGCTGTTATGGGCCGGGTTCGCCGCCTGGGGCATGGCGCTGGAATTCATGGCCTACCCGCTGGAACAGCGCGGCCTGGCGTTTGCCGGGCAAAAGCAGTTTTTACAGCAAGTGCGCTGGGGGGCGTTGAGTTTCGGCGGCCTGACCAGCCTGGGCCTGACGCTGCCGCTGGTGAATCTGCTAATCGGCCAAGCCGCCGTGATCGGCGCGACGATTTACGTCTACCGGCTTTCGGCGCCGGCTATCGAGTCCGCCGCCGGTTCCTGAGCACCGCAAAATATCGTTAAATTCAGCGTGCCGGTTCCGGCAGGGATAGCCTCAGGCGCAGACCGCGAAGCGAATCCGGCTCGCAGGATAGGTGGAGACGGCGTCATCCGTGGCAACTGGTCCTCCGCATTCCCTGCCGGGGTGACGTGCAGCTGTTAACTTACGGCAAAACCTGCCGGCATTACGCCGGCAGCCGCCAATCCGTCAATACTTAATCGTAACGCCGACGAAAGCCGAGCGGCCCATACCCGGCACGTTTCGGCCCCAAGGCACCGTGACGTTGGGGGCGGCGGTCGGATTCATGCCGTAACGGTCGCCGAGATACGAGCCGGCCAACGGATGGAAATATTGTTTATCCAGTACGTTGTCCAAACCCACGTCCAGCCTGAAATTGCCCCACTCGTAACCGGTTCTGGCATTGAGCAGAATATAGGACGGCGTCTGAACTTCGTTGCGGATTTGCTGGACATGGGATTTGCCGTCGACGAATTGCATTTCCAGCGCGCTTTGCCAACTGCTCAAACGATGGTCCAGGCTCAGTTTCATGTTGAACGGCATCATGTGGTACAGGTTGCCGCCGTCCATGCGTTCGCCGCGGACATAGCTCATCGTGGTATGGGCAGCAAATTCGCCGAGCGTTTGGTCTTTATACAGGCGGGTGCGGCCCGACACGTCCATACCCCACAGCCGCGCATCGTGGTTGGCGTATTGTAAATAGACGTACTGATTGTCCACCGTCAAGTTATTGATGGTGGGCCCGCCGGTATATGACGTTGCCGCGGTGCGGCAGCCGTTGGCATCGCGAGCCGGATTGGTGTTTACCAGACAGCGATCCGCATCGATGAAATTATTGACATAAGTGAAATAAGGCGTGACGTTGACTTCCCACAAATTGTTTTGCGGCTCGTGAAAGGCTGCGGTCAAACTGACGGTATGGGCGGTTTCCTCGGTCAAATCCATATTGCCGACATAGCCGTTGCCGTCGCCGAACCAGCCTATCATCGCCATATCCATTTTCCGCGCGCCCCACACGTAACGCTCGTATAAGTTCGGTGTACGGTTCTTGCGGGCATAACCCAATTCATACTGGCTCATGTCGTTAGGCGTAAACTGCACCAGAGCCGTCACATCGAAAGTGTCGTTGGTCCGCCCTTTATCGCGGGCATTAAAAGCGTTGGCCGCCGTCAAGGCTAACTTCGCCCCCGCCGGATCGGGATTGTTCGCCAGATTGCCATTGGTGCCGAGCAGATTCGGGTTGTAGGGGCTGACGTTACCAGTATCGGTGCTGGTGTGTTCGTAGCGCAAACCCAGCAAGCTTTTCCATTGTTCGTTCCAGCGCGCTTCCCATTCGCCGAAAAAGGCAACCCGCTCCTTCTCCGCATTGTTTAAATTGATGTAATTCTGCGGCGCCATCATCCAGTATGCCGGATTCGGTGTGGGGTTGGCCGGTCCGGGGTCGTTATGCACCGCCGGCCAGTAATCGTTCAGCTTGTTGGCGTGGTATTCGTTGCCGATTCTGAAGGTATCGCGCTTGCCGTAGGGGATTTCCGCCAGAATCTTGTAACCCAGGTTGCGGCCGCGGGTTTCCATCGGCATCCTGTCGTTCGGAAAAGCAAAACCGCCGCCGGCCGGGGTGCCGTCCAGATAGCGGTTGTGCTTGTCGTCGCCGATGTCCATGCTGTGTTGGGTCGATTCGAAGTAGAACTTACTTTCCAGCGTGCCCCAATCGAAACTGCCCTTGTGCATGATGTTGCCGAAGATGCTGTCGTTATTGGTCAGGTCCATGCGCTGGTTCGGGAACAGCTGGTACGGCATGTGCTGCTGCCCGCCGCGGACCACGACCAAATGATTGTCGGATTTAAAGGACAACGCAGCGGAATGGTTCTGGTTGACGTAAGCGGTGGAGTTGACGATTTGGCCGTTGCCGTCGTTGTAATTCATGCTTTCGGTATGCGAGCCGGTGTAGTCCAGCCGCACGTTCTGCGTAGCCACCCCGGCCGCGATACTGCCGCCGAAGGCGTCGCCGTTGCTGCGGTAAAACGACGATACTGACCCGTCCAGCAAAATATCCTTGCCCGGTTCGGCGAACACCGGCTCCGGGGTTTGTACCGAAATCGTGCCGCCGATGCTGTCGCCGCCCAGGCTGACCGGTGTGACGCCGGTCAAAATCGTGATTTTGCCGATATTGCTGCGGTCGATATACGACAACGGCGGATTCATGTGGTTGGCACAAGCCGAGCTCAAGGTCATGCCGTTGATGTCGATTTTGACCCGGTCGTCGTTCATACCGTGAATGACCGGCAGACTGGACACGCCGCCGGCCCCGTACAAACTGACGCCCGGCGTGTCCTCCAATAACTTGGCGGTATCGCTGACTGCGGCACGCTTACTTTCCAGAATATCGGCTTCCATTTCCGATGCGCCCAGGTTCTTAACGCTGGGAAACTTGTCGGTCACGATCACTTTTTCCAACACCACCTCGGTCTCGGTTCCGGCCGGTTCCGGCGCGGTCTCGGCAGCCAACGCCGAAGCTACGAAACAGAGCGATACCGTGCCGAGCCATGTTTCGCAACGCAGCCGGCTGCCGGATGGGTTAGCCGTGGGAGGGTTCGGAAAATCCGCCGAGAAATTTGAATTGAAATTGTTCATTGCTTGCCTTTCGAAAGTCTGAAATCGGGGCGAACGCCAGGGTTCGGCCAAAATTAAGTCAAGCAACAAGCGCACCAAATTGTAAGGCTTTGTAATATTATAAATTTCTAATTTAATGCTTTATGAATTCTCCGAAACTATGCTATTTGCCACACCCAAAATAGGTGATATGCCGCAACTCCGGCCGAAAGTTTCGGCTGCCTTGCGGCCCTGCCCGTGCAATCGCGCCGGTCGCAAAAGCAAATGGCCACGAAGCCGACTTTGCCGGAAACGGCGACGCAGACTTACAATAGCGCGCCTTCAATCACCTAATTTTTCGGAAAATACTATGAAATACAGCCCTTGCGTCGACCAATGCACCACCGACGGCACTCATTGCTCAGGCTGCGGCCGTTCGCACCAGGAAATCGCCGAAACCAAACAGTTGGTCAAATCGGTAGTGGATTTCATCCAAAAACAGGGTTACGACAACCCGGAACAGTTTGTCGACCGCATCGGCAAAAGCATTCTGAAAAAGCTGCAAAAAGCCAACGGCTGAGCGGCTGCCCGCCAGCGTCAGCCGCCGTCGGCAGCCAGGCGGTAACCGACGCCGACTTCGGTCAACAGGTAGCGCGGCCGGGCCGGATTGACTTCCAGCTTGTGCCGCAACTGGCCCATGTAGATGCGTAGATAATGCTGATCGTGAACATGCTCGGCACCCCAGACTTCGCCGAGTAATTGGCGGTGGGTCACGACCAGGCCGGCATGGCGCACCAGGATGCCGAGCAGGCGGAATTCGATCGGCGTAATCCGCACTTCGTTACCGGCGATGAATACTTTACGCCGCGCCAAATCGATTTTTAATTGCCCGGTTTCGAAGCTTTCGCTGGCCGCCGCACTGCGCGCAACCCGGCGCAACAGGGCCTGCAAGCGAGCGTGCAATTCGCCGCTGCCGAACGGTTTGGTCAGATAATCGTCGGCGCCGGCGTCCAGCGCCATGATCTTGTTCTGTTCCTGGCTGCGGGCCGACAACACCAGCACCGGCAAATCGGACAATTGCCGCACACGGCGCACCACAGCGATACCGTCCATGTCCGGCAACCCCAAATCCAGGATCACGCAATCGGGTTGCTCGCTTTTCAGCAGCGCCAGCCCGGTTTTGCCGCAATCGGCTTCGGCGATGCGCCAACCGCGGTTGGCCAGGCTGGTTTTCAGAAAACGCCGGGTCTGGCTGTCGTCCTCCACCAGTAAAATCAACGGCGCCGCCTGGTTCATCCGCCACGCTCCTCCGGCTCGCTCCAATCCAAAGCCGGCGGCTCGCGCAGCGGCAATTCGATGACCAGCGACGCGCCTTTGCCGGCAGCATTACTGGCCCGAATCCGGCCGCCGTGGGCGGCGACGATAGTCCGGCACAAAGCCAGACCCAATCCGACGCCGCCGGGTTCGGTTTCGCCGCCCAGCCGGTAAAATTTGTCGAAGATTTTGTCCTGCATGCCGTCCGGAATACCGGCGCCGTAATCGGTGACGGCCAATTGCAGGCCGTCCGCCGCCAGTTCCGCGCCGATATCGATCGGACTGCCGGGCGGCGTATATTTGATGGCATTTTCGATCAGATTGGCCAACACCTGCTCGAACAATACCGCATCGACCCAAAGCAACGGCAGACTGTCCGGAATTTGGATGCGCACCGGCCGTTCCCGCAACGCCTTATCGAGCCGGGCCAACGCGCTGCCGACGATTTCCTCCAGCGCATTCCATTCGCAATGCAGCGTAATTTCGCCGCTGCTGAGCCGGGCCATGTCCAGAATCTTGCTGGTCAATTCGGCCATCCGTTGCGCCTCGTCCAATACCGCCCGGTAAAACTCCTGGCGCTCGGCCGCGCTTAAGCGGTCGGCATTGTCGATCAACGCGCCGGCGGCGCCGCTAATCCGGGTCAGCGGCGTGCGCAGGTCGTGGGAAATCGCACTGAGCAAGGCGTTGCGCAACGCCTCGGCCTGCACCTGCAAGCCGGCTTCGCGGGCGCACTCTGCCAGATACAGCCGCTCCAAAGCCTGGCCGATCAGATTGCGGAAGGTTTCGAACAAGGCCAACGCTTCCGGATGCGCCGAACGGGTGAAGGGCTCGGCCTTGACCAGCAACACGCCGAATACGGCCTGCGATCCGGCCAGCGGGTAATAGACTGTGTCCCGGCACTGGCGCAGCGCGTTGGCCGCGAATGTCTGCCGGGCCGATTCCGGATCGAAATCCGGCCATGCCGCGAATGGCGACAGCGGCAGACTGCGGTTATCGTCGGCCGCCAGGATGGCCGCTGCGGTAGCGAATTCGTCGCGAATCCGCGCGGCGGCCAACGCCGCAATCGCCTCGCGGCTGTGGGCATCGGCCAGAGCCCGGCTTAACCGGTACAAGGCGTTGGCCCGGTTTTCCCGTTGCCGGGCAATTTCAGCTTGGCTGCGGGCGCGGTCCAACAAGTTGCTGGTCAGGCTGGCAACGACGATCATCACCGCCAAACCGACAATGTTCTCCAGATCGGAAATCGCAAACGAAAAAATCGGCGGCGCGAAATAATAGGCAAACACCGGCGGACTCATCAGCGAAGCGGTCAGCGACGGGCCGCGGCCGTAACGGCTGGCGACCAGGAACACGCCCAGCATGTAGCTCATCAGGATGCTGGCCGGTTCCAACACGCTACGGAACGGCCACGCGGCCAGCGTGCAGACAAACGGCGCGGCGACACCGCAAGCGTAACCGGTGACACGTTCGCGCCGGGTTCTGGCCGGCAATTGCGCGTCCGGGCCGAATTTGCCCGGCCACCGCCTGTTACCGCTAGCGAACATCGCCCTCACCCTTGCCGCCGGCCATCTGCGTCAGAAAGAATGGGCGTTGACCAGAAAATGCACGCCGATACTGGCGAAATAACCGAGCAGAATCACCGGACACCATTTCATGTGGTTGCTGAAGGTATATTGTCCCTTGGCCTGGCCCAACAAGCCAATCCCCGGTGCCGAACCGATCGCCAACAGGCTGCCGCCGACGCCCAGCGTCAACGTCAACAGCAGCCATTGGCCTTGGGTAATATCCGGGTGCATGGTCAGGATCGCGAACATCAGCGTGCCGTTATCGACGAAGGCCGAGCACAAGCCGATCGCGATATTGGCCAGGGTCGGGCTGAGTTGGCCGTAAAGCTGGTGGGAAACGGCATCCAGATAACCGATGTAACCCAAACCGCCGATACCCATCATCGCCCCGTAAAAAAACAATAGCGTGTCCCATTCCAGGCGGCCGACCTTTTCGAAAATATCGAAGCGGACCGCATTCGCCGTAGCGGCGTGGATATCGCCGCCGCCGAAAAACAGCGAGAACTCCGACTGGCTCAACGCTTGCGCTTTTTCGGTTTTACGCAGGTAGAAATAAAAGAACTGCAACAACGACAAACCGGCCATCATGCCGGCGGCGGCCGGCAAATGCAGTTGCATATCGAACACCACGGCCAACGCGATTGTCACGCCGAACAGGAGTAACAAGCGCTTGGCGCCGCGCGGCAGCTCGACCTGGGCCATTTCGATGCTGGGAATTTCCTTGGGCAGCGCAAAATGCATCGCCAGTGCCGGCACCAGGAAATTGGCCAGGCACGGTAAAAACAGTTTGAAGAATTCGGTGAAACCGAGGATGCCGTGTTGCCAGACGAACAAGGTCGAGATCCCGCCCAACGGGCTGAACGAACCGCCGGCATTGGTCGCGATGACGATGTTGATGCACGCCAACGACACGAAGCGCGGGTTGTCTTTACCGACCGCCACCGCCACCGCGCCCATCAGTAGGCCCGCGGTCAGGCCGTTGACGACGCAAGACAGGAAGAACACCAAAAACCCGGTAATCCAGAACAATTGCCGGTAACTCAAATGCTTGGTGACCAGCCAGACTTTCAACGCATCGAATATGCGCATGTCTTCCATCGCATTCAGATAGGTCATCGACACCATGATGAACAGCAACAGCTCGATGTAAGTTTGCAGGTTGCCGCGAAACGCGGCGACCGCCAGCTCGTCGCGGCCCTGTTCCCGGTAAGCCAGCACGATGACGAACCAGATCAAAGCCGCCGCCAGCAGCATCGGCTTGGATTTGCGCAGCTCGGTCACTTCTTCCAGCATCGCCGCGACATAAGCGGCCACCATAACCACCAGCGAAATGTAACCCGCCCAATGGCCGGTCAAATCCAAAGGTTGTAGACTTTGCGCCGCCTGGCCGGTATCCGCGGCGGCAGCCAATGCCGGCATCGCCAAGGCCGCCAGTCCCAGCAGGCCCGATATCATCATCCGCACTCATTTCTCCTTACGCTGCTTTGCAACCGATCCGAACAAGCGGACCGTTCCGCTAACCCCGGCGCGCCATCCGCCTTAATTTTTCCGCGGCTATCGCCGACGAATTCTAAGCAGGCGGGCGTAAAAAAAGCGTAAAGACCGAGCCCGGCAAGCCGGCGCGGTATGCGAGATTTGCCAAATCCCGGCAAATTTGCGGAAATGGGCGGTTTTTAGCCCGCACCGATAGTCAACACGATGAAAAACAAAGCCCTTGCCGACCTGCCCCGCCACAACGTCCCGGCGTTTCCCGGCTGGTGGGCCGCCTTGGGGCCCGGCGTGGTGTGGATGGCGCTGGCCCAGGGCAGCGGCGAACTAATCTGGTGGCCGTATATGTATGGTCGCCAAATACGGCCTGACTTTTCTGTGGCTGTTGGCGCCGGCCTGTTTGCTGCAATACCCGTTGAACCTGGAAATCGGCCGCTACACGCTGTTGACCGGCGAAAGCATTTTTCACGGCTTCATCCGCTTGAACCGCGGCTTCGGCGTGTTTTTGTGGCTGCTGATGACCGTGTCGTTTTTATGGTTCGGCGCGTTTGCCTCGGCCGGCGGCACGGCGATGGCCGAGCTGACCCATTGGCCGCAGGGCTGGAGCCAGCGCGGGCAAAGTCTGTTCTGGGGCTATGTCTCGATTGCGGTATTCGTTACGGCGATTCTGGCCAGCGGCGTGGTCTATACCCTGATCGAACGCTTCATGAAGTTGGTTGCCGTCGTCACCGTAGTCGGCCTGTTGTCGGCCTGCCTGCAAGCCGACGTATTGAAAGCCTTGCCGGAATTCGGCCAGGGCCTGTTCGGCCCGGTCGGCGACATGCCCCGGCCTTGGGATAACCAAGACGCCAGCAAATTGCTGACCGCCATCACCTTCGCCGGCCTCGGCGGCTTCTGGATATTGTTTTACTCGTACTGGCTGCGCGACAAGGGCGCCGGCATGGCCGGCTTGGTCGGCCGCATCACCGGCCTGGGCGGCGCCGAGGAAGCGGTGCTCAGCGACGGTTTTTTACCGGCAGATGCCGAACGCAGCGCGCAAAACTGGAAATCCTGGCGCCGGTTTTTGAGCGCGGACATCCTGGTCGGCATCGTCGGCAATCTGTTGACCACATTGATGACCTGCCTGCTGGCCTACGCGCTGCTGTTCCCGAAAGGCTTGCTGCCGCAGGAATACGAATTGGCCGTCGTGCAAAGCCAGTTCTTTGCCGTCAGTTGGGGCGAAATCGGCCGGCTATTGTTTCTGGTGGTAGCCGCGGCGTTTTTGACCGATACCTGGCTGGCAACGGCCGACGCGGTCAGCCGGATTCAAGCCGATATCGTATTGACGCTGTTTTCCAAGGCCCAGCGTTGGCCGGCCCGGCGCTGGTATTACCTGTTTCTGGCGCTGCTGACCGTAATCACCTCGTTTACCATGCTGCTCGACGCGCCGGGGCCATTGATTCTGACCAGCGCCGTGATCGGCTTCGCCGGCACCATCATGTTTCCGCTGGCTTTATATCTGTTGAATTACCGGCTATTGCCTCCGCACCTGCCGGCCTGGGCCCAACCCAAGGGCCGGCCCTGGCTGCTGGCATTGAGCTTTGTCGTGTATCTGCTGCTGGCGCTGCTGTATCTACGCGCCAGCTGGTAACGGCCAACCGGTTTAAAACTCGTATTTCAACGAACCCAATACATTGATCGGCGCGCCGGGGATCACGCCGAGATTGCTGCCGGCCGAGTTGGCGTAGTATTCCTTGTCCAACAGGTTGTTGATGTTCAACTGGGCGGTCAAACGGTGTTCGCCAACTTTGTGGGTATAAGCCGCCATCGCATCCAAGCGCACGTAACCGGGCAGCATGTAGCTGTTGTCGGAATCTCCCGGCCGCGGCCCGACCGCAACCGCGCCTAGCCCGGCCTTGAAGGCCTGGTTAAACTGCCAAGTGCCCCACAGGCTGCCCTGGTGGCGCGGCACGTTCTCCAGCCTGTGGCCTTGCAGCCCGTCGAAATCCTGGGTGTAATTGACCTGGGTATACGCATAGGTCCCCAACAAATGCAGCCGGTCGGTGACCTGCCCGGCCAGATCGAACTCGATCCCGCGGCTTCTGATTTGTCCCGCCAGGATTTGGAAATTGGGATCGGCCCGGTTCGGGTCGTCGGTCAACATATTGCTCTTGGTCAAATAGAAGAACGCCAACGTCGACGAAAAACGCTGGTCCGCCGACTCGGTTTTAATCCCCAATTCGTATTGCTTGCCGCGTTGCGGGTCGAATTTCTCGCCGCTGGCGCTGACGCCGTTATTCGCGCTGAACGATTCGCTGTAACTGCCGTACAGCGACAGCCAATCCTGCGCCCGGTACAACAGCCCGGCCCGCGGGCTGAAGGCGTCGTCGTTGGCGGGTCTGCGCCCCAATTCGGCTGCGGGCAACGAGACCGGCGAAAAATTCGCGCCGGTGGTAACGCTGTCGTAACGGCCGCCCAGTAAAATGTGCAACCGGTCGAACAAGGTGATCTGGTCCTGTAGATAGGCGCCGGCCCAGGATTCGCGCCGGTAAAAGAAGGCGTTCTCTCTGGCCAACGCATCGAAATCGACTTGGCCGTAGACCGGCGCGTAAATGTCGATCGGCGCGGTCGGCGCTTGCGCGGAATGGGCGTTGGTCAAGGCATGGAAGCCGTCGAAGCCGACCAGCAGATTATGTTTGCTGCCGAATATTTCGAACTTGCCGTTCAGGTCGATATTGCCGGAATGGGTCATGACGTCCTGCACTCCTTTCGACGCCACTCGGTCCAGCGTGCGCAAATCGGCACGCAGTCCGGCGAAGTTGAACAAGGTCGGCCCGCTCAAGCTCCAGTCCTTGAACAAATAACGCTGGGTAATTTTCCAGTCGTCGTTGAAACGGTAGGTCCAATCCACCGCAACCGAGGTGCTTTCCAGGGTTTGGCGGTGGAAGCCGTCCTTCAGATTGCGGGTGATCGGAATCGGCGCCGGCCGGCCGTTGATGGCCGGAATGCCGTAATCGGCATTGAATTGATCGTGTTTGTATTCCAGATCGACGTTGGTTTCGAAACGGGCATTCGGCCGCCAGGTCAAGCTGGGGGCGACGAAAAAGCGCTGGTTGCCGACGAAATCGCGAAACGATTGTTGGTCGGTATACGACGCATTCAACCGGTATAGTAAGGTCTTGCCGGCATCGAGCGGGCCGGTGGCGTCGAGCAAGGTGCGGTACTGGTCGAAGGAACCGAACTGCTGCTGCAACGAGTAATACGCGGTATCCAGCGGTTTCTTGGTCACGTAATTGACCAAACCGCCCGGCTCGATCCGGCCGTACAGCATCGCCGCCGGCCCTTTCAGAATTTCGATTTGTTCGATGTTGGCGATATCGTAAATGTCTTGGCGGTTGAACAGACCGTTGCGGTAGGCGTCGCCGAAGCCGGAGCCGGCCAAACCGCGGATCACGAAGTTGTCGTACAGATAACCGCCGCCGGTACGCCCCAACACGCCGCTGACGTGGCCGTTGACGGCGTCCGGCAAGGTCATGGTCTGTTTGTCGGCCAACACCGCTTTCGGCACGATCTGGATCGAGATCGGCGTTTCCATCACCGGCGTGTCGGTCTTGGTGGCCGTGGTCGCGTTGGGCCGGTTGTAATCCGGATTGTCCGGCGCGTTCCAGGCATAGACCGGCTTGCCGACCACGGTCATCGCCGGCATCAGCTCCGGGTGGGTTTGATTGTGCAATTCCGCCGGCCGCGGCTGGATCGTCACGGTGCCGTCGCCGGTGGTCTGCGCCCGCAGCGGCGAATCGGCCAACAGCAGATTCAGCGCTTCGGCGTCGGTATAGTCGCCTTGCACCGCCCGGCTACGCCAATGCTCGGCGACGTCGGTGCCGTAAATCAAGGGCTGCCGGCTCTGCTTGCCGAACTGCAACAACGCCTGGTTTAAAGCTTGGGCCGGAATGTCGAAATAATGTTTGGCGCCGACGTTTTCCGCCTGCGCCGCCGGGGCCAATGCCAGGGCCACCGACGCGACTAGCGAACGGCAGATAATAAGCGAACGGCAATACGTTGCGTGGGACATGAACACTCCTGATTTCGTCTCGGTTACGGGGCCGCACTGCGGCTGGTAACGGTAAAGACGGAATCGGCGCAAAAATCCACATTGGCCCGGCGTTAAATTCTGCTGCCAAGCGGCTAGCCGTATCCGGCTGCGACAACTTGCCCCGCACGGAACGCCCGGCTAGATAGGTGCGGGTAAATCACTTCAGCCCAACCTTTGGGCGGGAAAAAGTCTTCAAATTGTCGCGGCCTCTACGGCATAATCGACCTAGCGCGCGTCGTGCTGCGCTGCCGGCTTATACCTAAAACCATAATCAGGAGCGCCCCCATGTCCGGAACCAACCTGCTTGCCTGTATTTGCCTGACGCTCGCGGCCCTCACTGCCCGTGCCGACTGCGTCGACCCGAAAGACACTTACCAGGCCTACAACGAGGTCGCCGACGCCGTGCAAGACCGGCCGTCCGAATTTTACGTATTGTCCTACTCCTGGGCGCCGCGCTACTGCGCCGAGAAAGGCGAGAAACGCGGCCCCGGCCAAAAAGACTATCTGCAATGCGGCAGCAAAGCCCGTTTCGGTTACATCCTGCACGGTTTGTGGCCGCAAGGCACGCTGGCCAAACCCAACGACTACCCGCGAGCCTGCGCCGGCGACCAGCCCAAAATCGACCGCGCGTTGATGGCGAAATATTTGTGCATGACGCCCAGCGCCTGGCTGTTGCAACACGAATACGAGAACCACGGCACCTGCATGATCGACCAAAATTTGCGCACGCCGCAGGCTTATTTCGACAAAGCGCTGGCGCTGCATAGCGCGCTGCACCTGCCTAACCAACAAATCACCAACGAAACCAAAGGCAAAGCCTGGTTCGCGCAAAACAATCCGCAACTGTCTGAGGACAGCGTCTACTTCGACAACAAAACTAAGGAATGGCGGGTCTGCTACGACCGCAATTTCGCCGCCTTCGCCTGCCCCCGTCCCGGCGGCCACAACGGCGGCGGCGATTCGAACGGCGATAGCGGCGCCTGTCCGATCAAAGGCAACATCTCCGGCAAGAACCGCAAACTCTACTTCGACCGCTCGCATCCTGGCTATGCCGGCGTGGTAATCGACTTCAGCAAAGGCGAACGCTGCTTCGACACGGCCCAACAAGCGCTTGCGGCCGGCTGGGAAAAGGCGCCTTGATATATACGGGTTTTTGGCGTTTCCGGCGAGCCGAGGTTTGCCGGAAACGCTGCCGCTTATTCCGGCCTACGGAACTAACGAATGGCAGGTCTGCTACGACCGCAATTTCGCCGCCTTCGCCTGCCCCCGTCCCGGCGACCAAAACGGCGGCGGTTCGAACGGCGATTTCCTAGTTACCACGCGCCGCGTGGTAATTCAGATTCGCCGCGCTGCGGCGAATAGCAACCGCGGCGCGGGCAAGCCGAGGGTTCCCACGTAGCACGTGGGAACCAGAAAATGGTGTCGCTATCGCGACGGATGCTTTTTAATGCCGGTTCCCGCACCGGCAAGCGGAATACTTTTCTTTGCTTGTCCAAAGAAAAGTATCCAAAAGAAACGACACCCGGCATTCCGCCCTAATCCTGCGCTTCTCGATTTTGCCGAGGGTTTTCCGAAGGGGCTTCCCGCCCCTGCGGAAAACGCGATGCATCCATGCATCGCCCCTTCGGGCTAATCTCGTCAAAATCTGCGATGCTCGGGGCGGAATAACGGGAGGGAACCCCTCACCAAGTTTCGCGGTAGCCAGCGAATTGTTGAACAAGCCATTAAAGCCGGATAGTTGCTCCAAATCAGTATTGTTTATCCGGCCAAAATACGCAGCGCGCCTTGCCCTCCCCCGGCTGCGGCGAATTGCACCGCAGCGGCGGTCGGCTGGGACGAAGGATTAGGCCCCAAACATCTAGTGCTGCGTGACAACTATGGGCGCTCCCTTCGTAATGACCATTGTGTGCTCGTACTGCGCTGAAAGATTTCCGCGTACGCCAGCGAGCGTCCAGCCATCTGCCGTTTCAGTTACGACGCGGCTCTTCGTCGACAGGAACGGTTCAATCGTAATCACCATTCCTTCCTGAAGAATACGCTTGTCAGCCGGGTCGAAGTAGCCCGCAATGTGCTCGGGCTCCTCGTGCAGCGCACGGCCGACCCCATGGCTGCCGAGATTCTCAATGACCTTGAAGCCATAAGCCTTCGCTGTACGCTCTATGGCGGCACCGATCCCGTTGATCGGCTGACCGACTCTTGCTCTTTTCATCGCTTCCGCCAGAGCTACGCGAGTAGCGTGGCATAGGCGGGTCTTCTGAGGAGTTGTAGGGGGAACGATAGTGGTTCCGCCGGTATCGGCGAAATATCCGTCCAACTCCGCGGAAACATCGATGTTCAGAACATCGCCAGCTCTAACTATTCGACCGCCGGGAATTCCGTGCGCGGCCTGTTCGTTAATGCTGATGCAGGTCGTTCCGGGGAAGTTATATGTCAGCTTGGGAGCCGACCGGGCGCCATGCTCTCCTAGCAACCGTTCGCCAAGCATGTCGAGTTCCCGAGTGGTAATTCCGGGTTCTGCGGCATCAAGCATGCGCTGAAGTACCAATGAAACTATTCGGCCGATACGTTTCAGGCCGACAATGTCGTGCTGAGTTTGGATAGTCATGTGGAGCCTTGTGAAGAAAGGAAAGTAAGGGAGGATTCTGGCTCCCTAGTTACCACGCGCCGCGTGGTAATTCAGATTCGCCGCGCTGCGGCGAATTGCACCGCGGCGCGGGCAAGCCGAGGGTTCCCACGTAGCACGTGGGAACCAGAAAATATACAGGGTTTGGGCGTTTCCGGCGAGTCGAGGTTTGCCGGAAACGCTGTCGCTTATTCCGGCCTACGGCGCTCCAGCCGACATGTTGGCTTACGCTTCGCTATACAGTGTCGTTTCCTAGTTTTCCTAGTTACCACGCGCCGCGTGGTAATTCAGATTCGCCGCGCTGCGGCGAATAGCACCGCGGCGCGGGCAAGCCGAGGGTTCCCACTTAGCACGTGGGAACCAGAAAATGGTGTCGCTATCGCGACGGATGCTTTTTAATGCCGGTTCCCGCACCGGCAAGCGGAATACTTTTCTTTGCTTGTCCAAAGAAAAGTATCCAAAAGAAACGACACCCGGCATTCCGCCCTAATCCTGCGCTTCTCGATTTTGCCGAGGGTTTTCCGAAGGGGCTTCCCAGCCCCTGCGGAAAACGCGATGCATCCATGCATCGCCCCTTCGGGCTAATCTCGTCAAAATCTGCGATGCTCGGGGCGGAATAACGGGAGGGAACCCCTCACCAAGTTTCGCGGTAGCCAGCGAATTGTTGAACAAGCCATTAAAGCCGGATAGTTGCTCCAAATCAGTATTGTTTATCCGGCCAAAATACGCAGCGCGCCTTGCCCTCCCCCGGCTGCGGCGAATTGCACCGCAGCGGCGGTCGGCTGGGACGAAGGATTAGGCCCCAAACATCTAGTGCTGCGTGACAACTATGGGCGCTCCCTTCGTAATGACCATTGTGTGCTCGTACTGCGCTGAAAGATTTCCGCGTACGCCAGCGAGCGTCCAGCCATCTGCCGTTTCAGTTACGACGCGGCTCTTCGTCGACAGGAACGGTTCAATCGTAATCACCATTCCTTCCTGAAGAATACGCTTGTCAGCCGGGTCGAAGTAGCCCGCAATGTGCTCGGGCTCCTCGTGCAGCGCACGGCCGACCCCATGGCTGCCGAGATTCTCAATGACCTTGAAGCCATAAGCCTTCGCTGTACGCTCTATGGCGGCACCGATCCCGTTGATCGGCTGACCGACTCTTGCTCTTTTCATCGCTTCCGCCAGAGCTACGCGAGTAGCGTGGCATAGGCGGGTCTTCTGAGGAGTTGTAGGGGGAACGATAGTGGTTCCGCCGGTATCGGCGAAATATCCGTCCAACTCCGCGGAAACATCGATGTTCAGAACATCGCCAGCTCTAACTATTCGACCGCCGGGAATTCCGTGCGCGGCCTGTTCGTTAATGCTGATGCAGGTCGTTCCGGGGAAGTTATATGTCAGCTTGGGAGCTGAGCGGGCGCCATGCTCTCCTAGCAACCGTTCGCCAAGCATGTCGAGCTCCCGAGTGGTAATTCCGGGTTCTGCTGCATCAAGCATGCGCTGAAGTACCAATGAAACTATTCGGCCGATACGTTTTAGGCCGACGATGTCGTGCTGAGTTTGGATAATCATGTGGAGCCTTGTGAAGAAAGGAAAGTAAGGGAGGATTCTGGCTCCCTAATTACCACGCGCCGCGTGGTAATTCAGATTCGCCGCGCTGCGGCGAATTGCACCGCAGCGCGGGCAAGCTGAGGGTTCCCACGTAGCACGTGGGAACCAGAAACTATTCGGCCGATACGTTTCAGGCCGACGATGTCGTGCTGGGTTTGGATAGTCATGTGGAGCCTTGTGAAGAAAGCAAAGTAAGGGAGAATGCTGGCTCCCTAGTTACCACGCGCCGCGTGGTAATTCAGATTCGCCGCGCTGCGGCGAATAGCACCGCAGCGCGGGCAAGCTGAGGGTTCCCACGTAGCACGTGGGAACCAGAAAAGTGTCAGTGGCGTCAGAAATTTGGCATGCGTAGGGGCGAGAAGAACACCATCCCCGAGGTCGACTGATTCAGTCGCAAGCTCAAGGCCAGTCAAACCTGCGTGCAGATCGGCGTCGTCGAGTGGATGCATTGCAATGTTTAACGCCAGCGTAACGGGCCGGTTTGAAGCGCCAGCGGAAAACCGGTCACGTTGACGCAATCGTTAGGCATTTTTGTACTCCTTTACCAATTCAAAAAATCTAATAACAGATGATCTATGCTGCTCTTCTGTAACATTACACGAATATCCTTCCCATTTGATATTTGTTGGCGATAAACCTATTTCGATTGCTAGGATCATGTTTTGCCAACCAGCAGTAGATTCATAAAAGCCGAATTTCTTTGCAACCCAGTCATGAAACCCCTGAAAATTGCTCAGAAAATCTATTAGGGTTGTTTCATTCTCAACCGCAAAAGTATACCCATCCAAAAATGAACGAACATTAGATAACTTGCACTCTCCCGTATACATTGCAGTACGCGTGCTTATTAGTTCTATCAGTTCGTAAATATTTTTCATGCTTAATTTTGGTGCCTAACTAGTTATTAGAAAGATCTGTATATCCACCGCAAAATAATCTTCGACACGATAATTTATCGATCAGCATATGGTATTCCTTTCTGTATACCCTTCGGCGGAGCAATAATGACCGTTAACGGCCGGACTGCTGCCATTGAATCAGATCGGGCGATAGTCCGCAACGGGTCCAATTTCGCCATTCGCTGCCCTAACAGGCTGGTGAAAAACTCCCAAAGCTGCAGTCATCAAGGCGCATAGCCTCAGCAAACAAGTAAAATAGCGCATCTAAATTGGAGAAGCCCTCCATGCGCGGACACGATGCCATTCAAAATAGCTGGTTCAGCTACGTTAGCCTGGAAGACCGTATTCCCAAACAGCATCCGTTGCGTCGTTTACGGCTACTCGTCGATGGCGTATTGGCCTCTATGGATGCGGTCTTTGCCGAATGCTACTCCCATACTGGCCGCCCGTCGATTGCGCCCGAAAAACTGCTGCGCGCCTTGCTGTTGCAAGTGCTGTACACCGTTCGTAGCGAACGCCAGTTGATGGAACAGCTGGACTACAACCTGCTGTTTCGCTGGTTTGTCGGTCTGGGCATCGACGATGCTGTCTGGGAACGCAGCGTGTTCAGCGCCAACCGCGAACGGCTGCTGTCCGAAGCGCTGAGTCGCGAATTTTTTGAGCGGGTACTGGCCATAGCCGAATGGCAAAACCTGGTGTCCGACGAACACTTCAGTGTCGACGGCAGCCTCATTGAAGCCTGGGCCTCGCACAAAAGCTTCGTTAAGAAAGACGGCAGCGGCCCGGACAAACCCGCCGGCCGCAATCCCGAGGTCGACTTCAGCGGCGAAAAGCGCAGCAACGCCACCCACCAAAGCACGACAGACCCGGAAGCGCGGCTCTACAAGAAAGGCGAATACACCGAGGCCAAACTGCGTTACATCACCCATGCCTTGTCCGAGAATCGCAACGGCCTGATTGTCGATGTCGAAACCACCCAAGCCACCGGCACCGCCGAAATCGAAGCCGCGCAAACAATGATCAAACGCCGTGTGCCCAAAGGCGGTAGCGTCGGTGCCGACAAAGGCTATGACCAACCGGCTTTCGTCAACGGACTCAAGGCGCAAGACATCAAAGCCCATGTGGCCCGGAAAAAGACCGGCAGTGCCGTCGATGGCCGCACCGCTCGCGGCAAAGGCTATGCCCAAAGCCTCAAGCGCCGCAAAATCGTCGAAGAAGCCTTCGGCTGGATCAAGACCGTCGGGGGCCTGCGCAAAACCCGCCACATCGGCTTAGCCAAAGTCGCAGGTCAGGCCTTGTTTTGCTTTGCCGCCTACAACCTGACGCGCTTGCTCAACCTATTGGTGTTCACGCCGAAACCGGCGTGGAGTGCGCCCACCTAGGGCGAAGTGCGCCTGAAAACCGTCCACAGACGGCTTCAGGCGAATAAAAAGCCCTTGAAACAGGGGCAAAACGGTTGAAACTCGATGTCATGACCGATTTCAACACGAAAAAATCACGGAAACCGTGGGTAAGGGGAAATATCGGTGGGTTTTTCACCAGCCTGCTAAACCGACACTCGCACCAACCCAGCAGCCATCATCCCCTTCCCGATTTCCTTGATAGCGCTATCGGAGTTACCATATCCGGCTTGTTTGCTGGAGCGGTATCGTTCGGCAAACGGCTAGCCCGGCATGACGCCGGGCACCCTATTCCAACCGGTTTCTTTTTTCCATCGATCCGACAACAGTATGAAATTAGTAAAATCTTCCCGATTCTCCCCTTGCCCCGGCCCGGTCGTCACTATCGTGCTGGACGGCGTCGGCATTTCGCCGCGCGACGACGGCGATGCGGTCAAAGCCGCGCGCACGCCGATGCTGGACAAGCTGATGACAAACTTTCCGATGACGAAATTATTGGCGCACGGTAAGGCCGTCGGCATGCCCAGCGACGAAGACATGGGCAATAGCGAGGTCGGCCACAACGCCATCGGCGCCGGCCGCGTGTTCGCCCAGGGCGCGAAACTGGTCGCCGAATCCATCGCCAGCGGCCATCTGTGGCAAGGCCACGCTTGGCAGGAAGTGGTCGCCACCGCTAAACAGGGCGGCACGCTGCACTTTTTGGGGTTGTTTTCCGACGGCAACGTGCATTCCCACATCGACCATCTGACAGCGATGATCGAACGCGCCAAACAGGAAGGCGTCGGCAAGGTTCGGCTGCACATCCTGCTCGACGGCCGCGACGTCGGCGAAACCTCTGCTTTGGATTACGTCGATCCGTTCGAAGCCTATCTGGACGGCCTGCGTAGCGCCGATTTCGACGTGGCCATCGCGTCCGGCGGCGGCCGGATGAAAATCACGATGGACCGCTACGAAGCGGATTGGAGCATGGTGCAGCGCGGCTGGGACATCCACGTCAAAGGCGAAGGCCGCCAGTTTGCCAGCGCCCACGAAGCCATCGAGACCTACCGCAACGAACTGGGCGTGATCGACCAGGACTTGCCAGGCTTCGTCGTTGCCAAAGACGGCCAGCCGCTGGGTAAAATCGGCGACGGCGATGCCATGGTGTTTTTTAATTTCCGCGGCGACCGCGCCATCGAGATTTCCCGCGCCTTCACCGAAGAAACCTTCTGTCCGTTCCAGCGCGGCCTGCTGCCGAAAGTCACCTACGCCGGCATGATGCAATACGACGGCGACACCAAATTGCCGCCGCGCTTTTTGGTGGAACCGCCGGCAATCAGTCGGACCATGGGCGAATACCTGGCCAAAAACGGCGTGGCGCAATACGCGATCAGCGAAACCCAAAAATACGGCCACGTCACTTATTTCTGGAACGGCAACCGCTCCGGCAAATTCGACGACGCGTTGGAAACCTATGTTGAAATCCCCAGCGATGTGGTGCCGTTCGAGCAACGGCCATGGATGAAATGCGCCGAAATCACCGACGCGCTGATCGCTGCGATCCGTAGCGGCCAATACAAATATCTGCGGGTCAACTACGCCAACGGCGACATGGTCGGCCACACCGGCAATTTCGAAGCGGCGGTCACCGCGATGCAGGGTCTGGATTTGCAATTGGCACGCTTGATTCCGGCGATTATCGAAGCCGGCGGCGTGGCGCTAATCACTGCCGACCACGGCAACGCCGACGAAATGTACGAGCTGGACAAGAAAGGCAACGTCACCCGCGACGCCGAAGGCCGGACCAAGGCCAAGACCTCGCACACGCTGAATCCGGTGCCGTTCGTTTTGGTGTCCGGCGAGGCCGATCCGGCCTACAAACTGCGCAGCGATCTGGCGGCGCCGGGTTTGTCCAACATTGCCGCGACGGTGTTGAATTTGTTGGGCTACGAGGCGCCGGAAGATTACGATCCGAGTTTGATCGAGCCGGCATAAGACTCGGCGCCAATCGCTGCGGGCCAGCCGTTGTGCCCCGCAGCGGCAGCCATAGCGTTGGATAAGCTGCCGAGCTTAGCCACGCGCAAATGAAAAGGGCCGGAATTCCGGCCCTTTTTGTCGATTAGTCGGTTGCCGTCTTGAACCGGGCCGCGGCCCCCAACAAGCCGGTGACGAAGAAAGCCGTACCGACCAGAGTAAAGCGCAGATTCAGTTTCTCCAGCGCCAGATCGTCGGTCGCATACAGCATGAAAATCACGGCGATCCCGCCCCAGGCCAGAAAGCGCAACGCGGCGGCGATGGCGGTTTGGCTCAGGGTTTCCGCATCGCTGGCCGGCGCATCCATCCGGTAGGCGACGAAACCGCTGATCAGCGCCGGCATGATGCCCCAACGGGCATGGTCGAGGAAGCTGTCCAGAAACTTGAAATCGTCGCGGTGGTAAAAGGTCAATTCCAGGATGAAGGTCGAAATCGAGGTACTGACCACGAAGCCGACGAACATCATCGCCATGTAAAAACCGTAGTAGCGGTCGGCCGGTTCCTGCTGGTGGCGGAAGGCGACGCTGCGCAACACGAACACCAGCGCGATGGGCAGCACGTAAATCGCAATCGAATAGGCGATCCAGCGCAAGGTGGTATAACTGAAATGCGGCAACGGCTTGTCCGGAAACAGAAACACGTTGTGCAGCGCCACCGACACCTCGCGCCCCAAAATCACGCCGAACGCCGTCGCCGCCGCGAAAATCAGCAAGTACTTGTAGGTATGCTTCAGCCGCGCCTCGTGCACGTTTCCGCCCAATTCCTTGACGGTGGCCCAGATCTCGTTCTCGTTGGCGCTGCCGAATACGACCAGCGCGGCCAGCAATCGACACAGCAAACCGCTGAGCCGGTCCAGGTCCTTCAATAAATTGACGGTCTTGGTGTAGTGCGGCTCGGCTTCCTTCCACACCGCGACCTTTTCCGACATTGCGTTGTAGGAAATGCAGATTTCACCCCATTTCAACGACGGTTCGCTGAACAGCCGCCGGTACGACGACTGGTCGGCGTAATGCTGGATGCGGTCGAACAACAGGCTGTTATGGGCCCATTTGTATTCGACCGTGGCGCCGGCCTTGTCGAAATCGCCGGCGTCTACGCTTTGTACCAGCAGGCGGTCGGCGATTTGGCCCTTGATTTTGTCGTCCACCGCCGACAGCCGGGATTTGATCAAGGCGTTGTAGACTTCGACCGCTTTGGTCGGAATCGCAAACGCATCGTGAATGCTATCGCGCAAAATCAGCAGCGGGTTGAACGCACTTTCCCACGCGATCAAAAACAGTATGGTGCCGGCGGCGATCAGCGGCAACAGCTTATTGCCGTCCAAACCGGACAGCAGTTCGACCAGGCTGCCGGCCCGCAAATGGCTGACAATCAAGGTCACCAACGGCTCCAGCGGCAGCCATTGCCAAGTCAGCAAACAAAACAAAGCCGCCATCAACGCACAGTACAAGCCGATTCCGGTCCAGTACGTGCTGCGGCGGATGAAATATTGCGGCAGGGTCGGTTCCGCACCGAGCTGGATCCGCCGCTTTTGAAACGAGCGATAGGCCAGTACCGCAGCGGCGGCGGCACCCAGCAACTGAATCGCAAAATTAATCAGAAATTCGATGGTCATTGTTCCTACGGGTTGGTAGAGAGATGGAGCCGCGGCCTCATCCGCGGGCTATCGCGCATTCTAATGCAAAGCCGCCTTGGTTAGCGACCGTGTCGGCGTTTCAGGCCGACAGGGCCAACGAATCTTCCAGCGCGATTTCCAATTCGGCCAGCGCGATTTCCGACAAACCGAGCCGGGCCGCTTCCTCGCTGCTCGATACCACCAAATCCGGCTGCGGCCGGGCGGCGATACCCAACTTGTAAGCCACCATATCGGCCACCCGCACCACCAACTCGACGGTACCGGTTTCCTCGCTGACCGGCTGGTGGTGCGATTCGGCAACGCGGCAATACACTTCCGGCAAATTCCAGGAACGCAGCAGCCAGGCGCCCTTGGCTTCGTGCTGGCGAATCAACACTTCACGCTGCAAATCCTCCGGCAAATTCAGTGTCGGGTCCTTGGCCCGCAAATCGTCCAGACAACGCAACAGCAGCAGTTCGCCGATGTCGTGAAACAGGCCGGCCATGAATGCTTCCTCGGCAATCGCATGGAACGACAAGCGTTTTGCCAGCCACTCCGCCCCCAATGCGACTGCGACGCTGTGCTGCCACAGTTTGAGCATATATTGCTGGGTAGCGGCGTCTTTGGCGGTAAACATGCCCTTCTGCATCACCAACGTCGCGATCTGGACGATACGCGGCAGCCCGAGACGGACGACGGCATCCTTGACCGTGTTGACCGTACTCAAGCCGGCATAAAACGAGGAATTGGCCACCCGCAAAATCTGGCTGGCCAGGCTGGCGTCCATCGCCAGTTGTTTGGCGATGGCATCCAGCGAACGGTTTTCGTCTTGCAAGGCTTGGCGCAGCTCGGTGACGGCACGCGGAAACACCGGCAATGCGCCGGCGCCGCTGGCGATGGATTCGTCGATTAAAACGGTCAGTGATTTTTCGCTCATGGCATTTTATTAACAGAGTTCATCGGCTGCCCAACAAACGGCGCAGCTCGTACAGCGGGCGGGGTTTGCCGAAACGCGGCAGATTGCGCACCACCTCTTGCAACGAAGTCATACCGGCGGCGGCCTTGACCAAACCGTCTTCGACCAGGGTCACCAAGCCGGCGGTTTCCAGGCTGACCCGGCGGATTTCGTAGGAAGTCTTGCGCTGCAGGATCGCATCTTTGACCAACTCGTTCATCGACAGCAATTCGAACACGCAGACCCGTCCCGAGTAACCGGTGAAGCGGCATTTGTCGCAACCCTTGCCGAACATGAAATGGGCGCCGACCATATCGTCCGCCGTCAGATTCAAGCGCCGCAGCAAGGCCGGGTCGGGTTGGAACGGCTCCGCGCAATGGCGGCAGACCCGGCGCAACAGGCGTTGGGCGACCACCGATACCACGGTCGACGAGATCAGAAAAGCCTCGATTTCCATATTCAGCAGCCTTAACAGGCCGCCGATGCTGTCTTCGGTATGAAACGTGGTCAGCACCTTGTGGCCGGTCAACGCCGCCTGGATCGCCGTATCGGCCGAGAAGCGGTCGCGGATTTCGCCGAGCACGATGATGTCCGGGTCCTGGCGCACGATATGGCGCAAGGTCTCTTCGTAAGTCAGATTGATCTTAGGATTGATCGAACACTGGGCGACGCCGTCGATCACGTATTCGACCGGGTCCTCGGCCGAAACGATACTGACTTCCGGACCGTTCAAATAATCGACCGCACTGTACAGCGTCGTGGTTTTGCCGGAACCGGTCGGCCCGGTGATGATGACGACGCCGGTCGGTACGTCCAGCGAATCCTGCACAAACCGCTCCAACATCAGCGGCGCCATCCCCACTTCGTGGATATCCAGCAATTCGGTCTTGCGGTTCAACAAACGCAGCACGATTTTCTCGCCGTTGATCGTGCTGAAGAACGACGCCCGCATGTCGACCACGTGGTTGGTGGCGACTTGCTCGAACAACACCCGGCCATCCTGGTGCCGGCGCTTTTCGGCGATGTCGGCACCGGCCATGACCTTGATCCGGCTGATCAAAGCCTGGGCCATCTCTATCGGAAAATCCCGGAAGTGCACCATCATGCCGTCGATGCGGAAACGGATGCGCAGCTTGTGTTCCAACGGTTCGATATGGATATCGCTGGCCGATTGGCGGATCGCATCCTCGAAAATCTGGTTGACCAAGCTGACGGCGGACTGCTCGCCGACGGCGGCTTTGTCGGACCGGCTATTGCGTTCGTAATTCAGCAGAAAGCGCATGATCTGCGAATAGCGGCCGACGGCAGGAATTACTTCAGCGCCGAGCACGTGCCGCGCCGTTTCGATTGCAGACTGGTCCAGCGGATCGCCGAAGGCCACCAACACGCCATCGACTTGTTTTTCGACCGGCAGGAAACAATGCTTGTTGGCCGCTTTCAGCATCGGTTTATTCATCAGGCTTTGGTCGATGTTGGCGACGCTGAGGTCGATCACCGATATCCCCATCAAATCGGCCAGCACCTCCAGCATTTTCGCTTCGGAAATCAGGTTGCGTTCGACCAGGATTTCGCCCAGACGCTTGCGGCCGGCGTCCTGTTGCTGCTGCGCCAGCGCCAATTGCAAATCGGTGTTGCCGATAAAACCGAATTCGACCAGAAACAAGCCCAATTTGACTTTTACCGGATGGTTGCGGAACACCTCGACCAACTGCTCGTGCGTGACGAAGCCCAGATCGCACAGCACCACCAGAATCGGCTTGGGCGATTCCAGCTTGGCTTGCACGCGGCGGGCGTATTTGAGCTTGTCGGCATCGACCGCGCCTTGGGCGACCAAAAGCTCTAAAAAGGATTCGGTGAAGTTAGTGCCGGAACCGGGCGAACTGCCGTCGTTGAGTTTCATGATTGTTTCGAACTGGCGATCGGTCGGGATCGTAACGGATTGGACACGGGTTGGAATGTGCCGGCAAGTCGGCGGCCGGGAAATTACCACTAAGGTACTAATTTATGCCACGCAATACAACGTTATGTTATTCCCAGCTAGGGAGGCGCTGATTAAATCCCTCGTCAGGAGATGGGATAATATCCCCCATCTGATCGTACCGAGACAAGCCGATGAATGCCCCCACCCAAACCAGTTTTGCCGAACTTGAATATGCCAGCAAAAAACGCCAAACCCGGCGGGAAAAATTTCTGGCGGAAATGGAGCAAGTGGTGCCCTGGACATTACTGTTGGCCCAACTCGAACCGCATTATCCGCAGAGCGGTCGCCGCGGCCGGCAACCGATGGCATTGAATCGCATGCTCCGTATCTACTGCATGCAACAATGGTTCAGCTACTCGGACCGACAAATACCCACAGGGCACAAGTGGAAGATGCACTGTATGAAATCGAGAGCATTCGGCGTTTTGCCGGTTTTGGTAGCGTTACCGAAGCGCTGCCGGACGAAACCACGATTCTCAACTTCCGTCACTGGCTGGAGAAGCACAAGTTGACGGAGGTGCTGCTATCGACGGTCAACGACCACCTGAAAAACCAAGGCCTGTTGGTCTCCAAGGGTACGATGGTCGACGCCACGATTGTTCACGCGCCGAGCTCGACCAAGAATCAGGATCAAGCACGCGATCCGGCCATGCATCAAACCAAGAAAGGCAATCAGTGGTATTTCGGGATGAAAATCCACGTCGGCGCCGACGTCAATTCAGGGGCCGTACACAGTGTAACGGTGACCTCGGCCAACACGGCTGACATCGTGGAATTACCCAAGCTGCTCCGCGAAGACGATCAAGTCATCTTTGCCGATGCCGGCTACACCAGCGACGACTACAAAAAAGGCTCGCGGCATCTGGGACTGAGCTGGTGCGTCAACGACAAGCGCAAGCCCGGCAAAAACCTGTCGAGCCGCCAGCGTAAGCGCAACCGAAAATATTCGTCGGTCCGCGCCCGTGTCGAGCACATTTTTAGGATCATCAAGTGCCAGTTCGGCTTTCGCAAGACTCGCTACCGAGGCTTGGAGAAGAACACAGCCCAGGTGAACTGGCTGGTGGCTTTGGCCAATTTGTATCTGCTGCGCCGCCAGTTGATGGCGGCCTAGGCCGAAATCCGTCTACCGTGCGCCCAAACACGGTAGACGGGAATAAAAAACGCAGGAATTGGGGCTATTTGAACGATCCGTCAGCGCATGTTTGTAAAAAATTACGCTTGGGTCGCAAGGCGCGGCTTGCGGTTTGATTTGTTCAGCGCTTCCTTAGCAGTCGAAAGAACGTCATAGCCGATTGGCATGGATTCGCTTTTGCGCGGTTACGGGTGCCGGAACCCAGCGCACAAGCGTATGAAAAGACCTTAGCCCGCCGTGGCATCCGGGTCCGGGCAGTCCTGCCCGATGGGGATGCCGGGACGACATCGACCGTTAACCCGAACATCGCTTCATTTAACCCGGAGTTAGCCACTAAATCCGGCCTCTACCGAACTGGCGTCGATTTAATTGGACAGCGCGCGCCTTTCTGCGTTTGAATGGCTGCGCAGTTCCGTTTCGCCAATTCCTGTTAACGCTTTGAATTCGGAGGTTGTTATGGACAAAGTTTTATTGGGTTTCATTTTGGTTTTATTGCTGGCATGGGCGCCGAGCCACGTCTTCGCCGCCAGCGACACCGGCGCCGGCAGCGCTGTATCGGCCGCGGCTCCGGGCACTGCGCCCGCCGCAGCGGCAGCGAGCGGCAACAAAAACGAGATCGACGGTTTTTCCGGCGCCATCGGCTTGATTTATTTACTCAGCTTTGCCATCCAACAGTTAATCGAGCCGTTTAATTTGTGGTTCGAGTCCGTGGCCGAGAAATGGGGCCAAAAACGGCCCTGGGTCACCAAGAAAACCGTGATTTTTTGCTTCTCGTCGCTGGTCGGCACGCTGTTCGCGATGCTGGGCCAAATCGATTTGCTATCGGTCGGATTTCTGCAACACCCAGGCGGCAGCCTGTTCGGTTTTCTGGTAACCGGCCTGGTCATCGGCGCCGGCACCGAATCGGCCAATACCGCGCAGAAATATTTCGATTACGTCAAAAAGCAGAACAAGCCGGCCAAACCCTGAACCCGGCGGGCGCGGCCGGGCCCGGTCCACTGTCGACTTGGCTGGGCAATAGCCGCGCCGCAATCCCGCTCGCGCACCGGCATTTCCGCATTGGCGGGTACGGCAACCGGCGGCGGCCGCTCGCTAACCTTAACTCGATTAAGGTAATATTCGCCCAGGCGAGTCTGCCGACAGACGGACTCGGAAACCAACCCGCTGTTAACTTGGGAGGTAAGCAGCATGCAAGGCTTGGTGGATTTGTTCGGGATCAAGGGCTTCATGCCGCACGGCTACTGTCTGGCCTGGAGTCCCGGTCTGCTCTGGTTGACAGTAAGTTCGGACGCATTGATGACGTTGGCCTACGTGACTTACCCGGTCGGCATCGCCTATTTCGTCTGGAAACGTAAGGATCTGCTCTACCGCTGGTTGTACCTCGGATTTTTTATTACCTTCATCCTGACTTGCGCCGCGACCCACCTGCTATCGGTGGTGACCATCTGGCTCCCGCTGTATTGGCTGGACGCTTACGTCAAAGCGCTATCGGCGCTGGTTGCCGTCGCCACTTCATTTGCGATCTGGTGGGTAATCCCGCGTGCGTTGAAACTGCCGAGTCCGGCCGAACTGCAACGCGCCCGCGATCAGGCCGAAGCCGCCAACAAAGCCAAAAGCATTTTTTTGGCGAATATGAGCCACGAACTGCGCACGCCGCTGAATGCCATCCTCGGCTTCTCCAGCCTGGTGCAAAAAGATCCGCAATTCCCGGAAAGCCAGCAGCGGAATCTGGCCATCATCAACCGCAGCGGCGAGCATTTACTGAATCTGATCAACGACGTGCTGGAAATGGCAAAAATCGAGTCCGGCCGGCTGCAATTGGAGCAGACCCGCTTCGATCTCGGCGCACTGATCCGCGACGTCGGCGACATGATGTCGGTGCGGGCGCAAGACAAAGGGTTGCAGCTGTTGGTCGACCAATCGTCGGAGTTTCCGCGTTTCATTTACGGCGACGAAGCCCGTCTACGGCAAATTTTGATCAACCTGCTCGGCAATGCGCTGAAATTCACCCAACAAGGCGGCGTCACGCTGCGCCTGGGCAGCCATCGCAACAGCCACACTCACCTGATGATCGAAGTGGAAGATACCGGCCCCGGCATCGCCGAAACCGAGCGCGAACATGTCTTCGAGCCCTTCGTCCAGCTCGGCGAACAAGGCGACAGCAAGGGTACCGGTTTGGGGCTGACCATCACCCGCCAGTTCGTGCAACTGATGGGCGGGCAACTGACGCTGGAAAGCAGCGTCGGCAAGGGTTCGTTATTTCGTATCGACTTGCCGTTACAGGATACGGCCGAGCCGCAAACCCTGGTTCCCGCAGCGGACCGGAGCGGCGAAATCGTCGGGCTGGCGCCCGGACAGCCGCAATACCGGATTTTGATCGTCGAAGACCAATTGGAAAACCAACTTTTGCTCGGCCAGTTGATGGCCGATATCGGCATGCAGGTCGAAGTGGCCAAGGACGGCGCGCAAGGGCTGGCACTGTTCCAAAGCTGGCAGCCACATTTGATTTGGATGGACCGGCGCATGCCGAGAATGGACGGCCTGCAGGCCGCTCAAGCCATCAGGCAGCTACCCGGTGGCGACCGGGTCAAGATCGTCGCGGTCACGGCGTCGGCGTTTATGGAACAGCGCGAGGAAATGCTGCAAGCCGGCATGGACGGCTTTATCCGCAAACCCTACCGGGCCGAGGAAATTTATGCCTGCCTGGCCGAACAGCTCGGGCTCGAATTCGTTTACCGAAGCGACACTCCCGGCCCGGCACAGGATGACACTCTGACCGCAGAAATGTTGGCCGGCTTGCCGGCGGAATTGCGCCAGGAACTGCGCACGGCATTGGAAAGCCTGGAACATCCGCGAATAGCCCAAACCCTGGATCGGATCGGCGAATTAGATCGGCCGTTACAAAAAATCCTGGCGCAACTGGTCGAAAACTTCGACTATCCGACTATCCTTAAACACTTGTAAACCGCACCGGATATTGCTACCCGTGAACGGAAAAATCCTCGCCGTCGACGATACCCCGGCCTCGCTGAAGTTATTGACCCAACTGCTGCAAGCGGAGGGCTATGAGGTACGCTCGGCCATCAACGGCGAATTGGCCTTGCAATCGGCGCAGCACAATCCGCCCGAATTGATCCTGCTCGACGTGCGCATGCCGGAAATGGACGGCTTCGAAGTCTGCCGCCGTCTGAAACAGCATCCGCAAACCCGCGACGTGCCGGTTATTTTCGTCACCGCCCTGTCTGAAACCAATGAAAAAGTCGACGGTTTCAAATTGGGCGCGGTCGACTTCATTACCAAACCCTACCAGCGCGAAGAATTACTGATCCGAGTCGCGACCCATCTTGAGATGGCGCGCCTGCGCCACGGCCTGGAATGTTTGGTTGCCGAACGCACCGCCGAATTGAAAGCCAACATGCTGAAATTCGTTACCGCCATCGCGTCGACGGTGGAAATGCGCGACCCTTACACCGCCGGCCACCAACGCCGCACCGCGCACCTGGCGGCAGCGATTGCAAAAGAATTGGGGCTCGGCAGCGATTTGATCGAAGGCCTGAGCCTGGCCGGCGTCGTGCACGACATCGGCAAGATCAAAGTACCGGCCGAAATTCTGTGTAAACCGGCGCGGCTGGACGATTTGGAGTACGGCTTGATCAAACGCCACCCGCAAACCGGCTACGAAATCCTGAAATCGATCGACTTTCCCTGGCCGATTGCGCAAACCGTATTGCAGCACCACGAACGGCTGGACGGATCGGGCTATCCGCAAGGTCTGGCGGCGGCCGAGATTCTGCCGGAAGCCAAGATTCTGGCCATCGCCGACGTGGTCGAAGCCATGATTTCCCACCGCCCTTACCGGCCCGGCCTGGGCATAGACGCCGCACTGCAGGAAATTGCCACGCAGCGCAACACGCTATACGATGGCGCCGCGGTCGACGCTTGTCTGGCGCTGTTCCGCGACAAGCACTACCGGCTACCGGTTTGAGGCCGCGGCATAGCGTATACCCCGACTTGGCCGCCGACGGCGTTGGCTCCATCCGCCCCACGAGATCGATTGCACCATGAATATCCCGAGTTTTTATCTGGAACCCGCCAATTACGCGGCGGACTTTGCCGATCTGCAATACCTCAGAACCGAGGTCTTCGTCGTCGAACAAGGCATTCCGCCGGAAATCGAATTCGACGCGTTGGACCCGGATTGCCGGCATATCATTGCCCGCGATGCCGAGCGGCGGCCTATCGGCTGCGGCCGCCTGTCGCCGGCGGGCAGAATCGGCCGGATGGCGGTGCTGCCGGCATGGCGCCGGCAAAAGGTCGGAGCATCGCTGTTGCGCGGCCTGATCGAGCAGGCCGCCAACTTGGGCTTGAGCGAAGTCAGCGCCCATGCGCAGACCGCCGCGCTGGGGTTTTACCGCCGCTGCGGCTTCGAGACGGTAGGGTCGGAGTTTACCGAAGCCGGCATTCCGCATATCGCCATACGCCTGGCCATCGCCGCGCCGGCAGCGTTGCCGCGTCACGGCGCGGCCGCGGCGGAAGCTAGCGTAGCCGCCAGCCGGCTGCAGACAGTGGAAGCCGCGGCGGATGCAACCTTAACGTTGATCCGGCAGGCCAGGCGCCTGCTTTGCGTCTACAGCCGCAACCTGGACTACCGGTTGTTCGGCGAAGCGGCAACGGTCGAAGCGGTCAAACAATTTGCGCTGCGCAACCAGCGCGGCGCCGAAGTGCGCATCATCGTCCAGGAGCCGGAAACGCTCCGCGGCCAACAACACCCGCTGATCGATTTGGCGCAACGCTTGCCTTCTTATATTTCGATCCGGGCGCCGGTCGAGGCCGAGGATTTGAATTTTCGGCCGGCATTCATCGCCAACGACAGCGGCGGTTATTTATTCCAATTGCAGGGCGACCGCTACGAAGGCCATTGGAGCCCGAATTCGCCGCCGCAAAACCGGCAATTGGCGGAAGAATTCGAGCGGAGTTGGCAACGGGCACGGATATGCAGCGAATTCCGCGCCCTGGGCTTGTGAACGCGAACCCCTAACCGGCCTTCTCCGCCCTGCCGATTCCAACCGCGACGACCGGTACGGCTGATTGCCACGGGCAATGACGTTGAGTTAAGGATGGTAGGAGCGGGCCATGCCCGCGATCAAGCACCTACGGCCGCAGGCATGGCCCGTTCCTACAGGATTTGCACCAGCCGGTTTGTCGCTTAACTTAACGACATTGGTGCCATGGGCAGTTGCTTTAAACTAACCTGCTGCGTGAATTCGATCGAGGTCGGCTCCGCCGACTCTCAACGCAACGCCTATGCTGCAAACCCTGCCATTGCCTTCCGGACCGCCGCACGCGACGCAAACGCTAAATCCCGGCATTAAAGCAATAAACTTCGGCAAATACCACCCGATATTGTTCTATAAAAAGAAACAAACAATGAATTCCAGGCGGTATTGTAAATTAATCCAACCGCGCTATAGTGAAGCCGTACCCACCTCAGCCCCAGTTCGATAAGGAGCTTGCCATGAACCCTTCGCATCGACGCCAGCCAAACCCGATGGCCGGATTATGGAACTTGTTATCCAACCGGTTCAGGCAAGCGATCTCGGTTTTCAACGGCTATTTTCCAACCGGCTATCCGCCTGCCGCCGTACCGATCCGCGTACCTTCCCGTCGCTCACAGCGGTGAACTCCTGCACCGCGCACTCTACAGCCTCTATCGCTGCCTGATAGAGGCTCTTTTTGCGCCGGCCACGGCAAACGCCCGCGAAAACCCGGCCGATCAATCCGGACGATACCCCTCCTCCATTAACACCCGCCTGACCGCCGGGCGAGACAACATCAGTCGGTAGTGTTTCCGGCAAGTTTCCGGTAAAGCGATGCCCGACTTATCCGCCCAGAATTCCACGTAAAACAACGCGGCATCGGCAATACCGAAATCGCCCAAGGCATAGCCCTGCTCCGGCAGGCTGCGCGCCACCACTGCCAAAGCCTGGTTGACGATGTCCGTCCCCTGCCGTTTGACCCGTTCGTATTCGGCCGGGCCGGCAGCGTACTTTTCCGGCACGAACAGGCGTTGGAAACCCTGGCCGTGCAGGGTGCCGACCACAAAACCGGTCAATTCCAGCGCGGCGGCGGCCGCGTCCGCATCGGCCGCCAACAGGCCGGCCTTGGGATACTTGCGCGCCAACCAATAGGCGATGGCCTGGAATTCGGTCAGCGCGGAACCGTCGTCTTTGACCAAAACCGGTATCGTCGCCTTCGGATTGATCGCCAAAAACTCCGGCCGGTGCTGGTCGCCGGCCAACAGATTGACGATATGGGCTTCGAACACCAGCTCCAATTCCTCCAGCAAAATATGGATGCCGGTCGAACAAGAACCCGGCGTCATGTACAGTTTCAGCATCGTTCCTCCAGCAAATGCCGGTTCAGATCCAGCGCGAAGTTTTGCCATAACTCGGCTATTTCCCGGCGCGTCGCCTGCAGATAATCCAGGTCCGGCTTGTGTTCGTCCGGAAAATTGGACAAGGCGCAGGAGGTGCGGTGCTTATCGACCGCAAACAGTATCAGCTCGTCGCTGAAGCCGGCAAAGGCGGCCAACAGCTCTGCGGTCAAACCACTCATACCGTTCACGACCGGCGCTTGGCCGGCGTCGAACGGCATGGCTTTAGCCTGCTGTAAAGCCTGCCGGTAAAACCCTGCCAATACCGCCAACAGGTTGCGCTGAAAGCAGCCCTGCCATTGTTGCCGTGCCATATCGGCGGCCAGGCGCTGTTGGTATTCGCGGTGCAATATCGGTTTGGCTTCGGCGACGAAACGGCTGAAGCCGCGCAAAAGCCCGGCGTTGTCTGGAGCATTCATGGTTCGATCCGTTTGTGGCGATACCGAACGCCAATCAAGATACGGACCAGTTTTCCGGCCGGCCGCCGGACGCTAGCGCAAAGGCCGACCGCCGAAAATAGAGGATTAAAATCAATCCGTTAAAATCAAGACTGCTGCACCTTGGCCGCCTACGGCCGCCGCCGTCCGGCGACAAGCGACAAGCTCCGCCCGACAACGCGGCTGGGATTGCAGGGTTTACGACATCGGCTTAGCGTTGGTCGGCCCATATTGCAGCGATTGCCGCACCCCGCCGCCGGCATGAACAGGCACCGGCCGACCAGGAAAAAGCCGGTGCCGCATCGCGGAACATTGCATATACTTAATGTCGGCGATCGCGTTAGCGCGTTCGCGATTCTTTAGCCCCGTATTGCGCCAATTATGCTGAATGATGGATTATCCGCGGCGAATGCCGAATTTTGCACGCTGACCGGCGCAGAGCAGGAGAAAATTCTCCGCCTGCAGCAATCGATATTGGAATCGGTTACCCATGGCGATAGCTATTTGGACGTGATCGGCCAGGTTTGCAAACTGGAAGAGCAACTGCTACCCAATTCGATTGGCTCGGTCATGCTGCTGGACCACAGCGGCGAAGTGCTGAACGTGCTGGCCGCGCCCAGCGTACCGCCGGAAGGCATCTCCCAACTAAACGGTTTGCGGCCGGGACCCGGCGGCGGTTCCTGCGGTAACGTGATTTACACACAGCAACCGCAATTCGTCAGCAATACCTTTACCGATCCACGCTGGGAGAATTTGCGGCATTTGGCCTACAACTTCAACCTGTGCTCGTGCTGGTCGGTTCCGGTGTATTCGCGGCAACGCAAAGTCATCGGCACCTTTGCCCTGTCCAGTTTCGAGCACCGCTCGCCCAGCCCTTTTCATTTACGGCTACTGGAAATCGGCGCCTCTATCGTCAGCATCATGCTGGACCGCAACCGGTCGCAGGAATCGTTGCGCCTGTTCGAACAAGTGTTCGAAGGTGCCGAGGAAGGCATCATGATTACCGACGCCGACATCCGGATTCTGTCGGTCAACAAAACGTTCACCAAAATTCTCGGCTATACCCAGGACGAGTTGCGCGGCCAAACGCCGAAAGTATTTTCCTCCGGCCAACACGGCGCCGATTTTTACCGGACGATGTGGAAACAGATCGAGGCCAAACGCTATTGGCGCGGCGAAATTTGGAATCGGCGCAAGAACGGCGAAATTTTCCCGGAATGGCTGTCGATCTCCGCCGTTTACGACCAGTCGGAGCAACTGACCCATTACATCGGCATCTTCAGCGACATCAGCGAACTGAAAAACGCCGAGGAACAGATCCAATACCTGTCCACCCACGACATCTTAACCGGCTTGCCCAATCAAACCGCCTTCAAGGACCGGCTGCAACAGGCCATCGCCCTGGCGGCCAACCGCCCCGGCAAAGTCGCGGTGCTGAGCCTGGATCTGGACAACTTCAAATTGCTGAACGACTCGCTGGGTTTGCATGCCGGCGACGAATTGCTCAGACGGGTGGCGACCGTTCTGAAAAGCTGCATCGCCGACACCGATAGCCTGTGCCGGATCGGCAGCGACGAATTTCTGCTGGCACTGCCCGGCTGTAACGATACCGAAACCATCAGTACCGTGGTCGATAGCATGATCGAAAAAGTGCGGCAACCGATCCGGATTGCCGAGCAAACCTTATCGCTGTCGTGTTCGGTCGGCATCGCCGTTTACCCGGACGACGGCAGCCAATACGACAGCCTGGTGATGCGCGCCAGCGAGGCCAGGCGCAAGGCAAAAAAAGACGGCGGCAACGGCTACCGCTACTGCACCGAGCAGTTAAACAGCAACAGTTTCGAATTCTTGCGCCTGGCGCACGAATTGCGCGACGCGGTGTCGCTGAAACAGTTCGTGCTGCACTTTCAGCCGCAAATCGATCTGGCTAGGGAAGCGCTGAACAAATCAAACCGCAAGCCGCGCCTTGCGACCCAAGCGTAATTTTTTACAAACATGCGCTGACGGATCGTTCAAATAGCCCCAATTCCTGCGTTTTTTATTCCCGTCTACCGTGTTTGGGCGCACGGTAGACGGATTTCGGCCTAGGCCGCCATCAACTGGCGGCGCAGCAGATACAAATTGGCCAAAGCCACCAGCCAGTTCACCTGGGCTGTGTTCTTCTCCAAGCCTCGGTAGCGAGTCTTGCGAAAGCCGAACTGGCACTTGATGATCCTAAAAATGTGCTCGACACGGGCGCGGACCGACGAATATTTTCGGTTGCGCTTACGCTGGCGGCTCGACAGGTTTTTGCCGGGCTTGCGCTTGTCGTTGACGCACCAGCTCAGTCCCAGATGCCGCGAGCCTTTTTTGTAGTCGTCGCTGGTGTAGCCGGCATCGGCAAAGATGACTTGATCGTCTTCGCGGAGCAGCTTGGGTAATTCCACGATGTCAGCCGTGTTGGCCGAGGTCACCGTTACACTGTGTACGGCCCCTGAATTGACGTCGGCGCCGACGTGGATTTTCATCCCGAAATACCACTGATTGCCTTTCTTGGTTTGATGCATGGCCGGATCGCGTGCTTGATCCTGATTCTTGGTCGAGCTCGGCGCGTGAACAATCGTGGCGTCGACCATCGTACCCTTGGAGACCAACAGGCCTTGGTTTTTCAGGTGGTCGTTGACCGTCGATAGCAGCACCTCCGTCAACTTGTGCTTCTCCAGCCAGTGACGGAAGTTGAGAATCGTGGTTTCGTCCGGCAGCGCTTCGGTAACGCTACCAAAACCGGCAAAACGCCGAATGCTCTCGATTTCATACAGTGCATCTTCCACTTGTGCCCTGTGGGTATTTGTCGGTCCGAGTAGCTGAACCATTGTTGCATGCAGTAGATACGGAGCATGCGATTCAATGCCATCGGTTGCCGGCCGCGGCGACCGCTCTGCGGATAATGCGGTTCGAGTTGGGCCAACAGTAATGTCCAGGGCACCACTTGCTCCATTTCCGCCAGAAATTTTTCCCGCCGGGTTTGGCGTTTTTTGCTGGCATATTCAAGTTCGGCAAAACTGGTTTGGGTGGGGGCATTCATCGGCTTGTCTCGGTACGATCAGATGGGGGATATTATCTCATCTCCTGCGGAGGGATTTAATCAGCGCCTCCCTAGCGGCCAGTTGGTGGGTGCCGAAGCGCTGGTGCGCTGGAACCACCCACGCGACGGCCTGGTGTACCCCGGCAGGTTCATAGACATTGCCGAGCAGACCGGCCTGGTCGCCGAGTTGGGCAATTGGGTACTGCGGGAAGCCTGCACCCAAGCCGCCGTTTGGCGTACGCTCGGCTTCGGCCCGATCGTGACCGCGGTCAACGTCTCCGCGCTGCAACTACGCCGCGGCGATATGGTCGGCGTCGTCGAACACGTGCTGCGCCAAACCGGCCTGCCGCCGCACTGCCTGGAACTGGAGCTGACCGAGTCGATCCTGATCGAAAACGTCGAGCAAACCTTGGCCCAGTTAAACCAACTTAAGCAGCTCGGTATCAAATTGGCGATAGACGATTTCGGCACCGGCTATTCGAGCTTGGCGTATTTGAACAAATTCAACGTCGACCGCTTGAAGATAGACCGCTCCTTTGTCGGCCAAATCGGCAACCCGGCCAACGACGCCATCATCCACGCCATCGTGCAAATGGGCCACGCCCTCGGCCAACGCGTAATTGCCGAAGGCGTCGAGACCGCCGCCATGCGCGGCCATCTGCTGGACTGCCACTGTGACGAAGCCCAAGGCTATCTGTTTGCCAAACCGTTACCGGCCGCAGAATTTGCCAAGCTGTTGGCCGGCTATCGCCAAGAATTCGATCGTCAAACGGGTCCCGCTTAAAGCCGGCTGTATCCGATGGTTGCCGAAAGGCTGAGGCGGATTCGCTAAAGCAATCCGCCTGCCCCTTTTTCAAACCGGGAAACTATTTGTCACGCGTTTTAAACCGGTTCGCGCAACTTACCCAAAACCGCCGTATCAGGCGTAATACAGTTTGCGCAATTCCAGCATCGACTTGGCAACCAGTTCGGCGCCGTCGCTGGCGCGTTTTACTGCATAGCCGGCCTTGTCCAGCGTGATCTCTTCGCCGGCGCCGGCATAACCGACGACATTATGGGCCGTGTCCAGCTGCCTGCGGTGCAAACCGCCGAACTGGCTGTTGAAATCGGCCAGAATCCCGGCGTGCGGCGGATTCATCACCGAACTCCACCACGGCAATTGGGCGACGTCGTGACTCCAGAAATCGCCGACCGCTTCCGGCGGCAGGCAGCGTTCCACCAAGCGGTCGCCGACCACCGCGTACTGGCGGCGGCTGATTTTCCCCGGCTCTTCGCCGACGGTATCGCGGCATTCCAAAACCTCGCCGTTAACGAAACTGTCGGCCGCCGGCAGCACCCGGTTCCATTGGCCATCTAATGCGTTGTGCTCGAACATATTGCCTTTCTCCACTTACAGTTGAACGAAACCCACGGGAAGGCGCGCAGCGGCATTCCCGAACATCGACACTGCAAGCAAATTCGCGGCCAATTCTCGGTGCCGCCTACAGTGCAATCAAGGCTGCCGAGACACGTTTAAAAACAAATATTTAGCGATTATCCGTAATATAATAAAGGTATTAACCGGCCCATAATAACCCGCACCTAACCCCGTTTTGCGCGTGCGGTTCCGACAATTTGTCGGCTTTGCATTACGCGCCGATCCGGTACCGGGCGTTACGCCGCGCCGGCCGGCACAAGCAGGTCCAATCGCTGCGCGCCGCGAATTCCTTGGGCCGGCGGCGTATTCGGGTCGAATCCAACAGCGGCGGATAGGCAACGAAACCTTAAACAAGGCGGCGGTCGCTACGGCTGGTTTTCGACCATGTCTAGGCCAGACTCCGATAAAACAATTTCGATAACCCGCTAAAATTCTGTTCTTCCGATAAAGGTAGGAATAATCCGACAGGCGTTACGAATAATGAATGCTTCCATCCCAACCCATGACGATTTGGATTTTCGCTTACTGTTCGAATCGTCGCCCGACCTCTATCTGGTCTTAAATGCGAATCTGGAAATCGTCGCCGTCAGCGATGCCTATACCCGCGCCACGCTGACCCGGCGGGAAGACATCTTGGGAAAAACGATGTTCCAAATATTTCCCGACAATCCCAACGATCCGACCGCGGAAGGCCAACGCAATTTACGCGCGTCATTGCAGCGGGTGTTGCTGTCCGGCAAGCCAGACACGATGCCGGTGCAAAAATACGATATCCCCAGAGCCGACGGCGAGGGGTTCGAGGAGCGCTATTGGAGCCCGATCAATATCCCGATTCTCGGCAAGGACGGCAAGGTAGCCTATGTGCTGCATCGGGCCGAAGATTTGACCGAGTTTATCCGCGTCAAACAATTGGGCGTAGAGCAAAGCCAGCTCAACGACACTTTGCGCGCCCAGGCCGTCAGAATGGAAGTCGAGCTGTTCGCCCGCAACAAAGAGGTCGCATCCGCCAGCGCCGAGTTGAAGGCGGCTAACCAGGAATTGTCGCGCCTGTATGCCAAAACCTTGGAACTGGACGAGTTGAAGACCCGATTTTTTGCCAACGTCAGCCACGAATTTCGTACGCCGCTAAGCTTGATGCTGGGTCCGCTGGAAGAGCTATTGGCCCGCTTTGCCCCGCAAGGCCAGAGTCCTGCCGCAAGCGAATACGAGCAGCTCAGCCTGGTGCATAGAAACGCCTTGCGTTTGCTGAAATTAGTCAATTCGCTGCTCGACTTTTCCCGCATCGAAGCCGGGCGGATGGAAGCGGCTTACGAGGCGACCGATCTGGCCGCCTATACCGCCGAGCTCGCCAGCCTATTTCGATCGGCCGCCGACAAGGCAGGTCTGCGGCTTACCATCTCCTGCCCCGCCTTGCCGGAACCGGTGTATGTGGATCGGCAAATGTGGGAAAAGATCGTACTCAATCTTTTGAGCAATGCCTACAAACATACCTTTGCCGGCGAAATCGAGGTGGCGCTGCGCTGGCGCGGAACAGCGGTCGAACTGGCCGTGCGCGACACCGGCGTCGGCATTGCGCCGGATCAGCTAGGCCAGATATTCGACCGCTTCCATCGGGTGCCGAACGTGCGCTCGCGCAGCCATGAGGGCAGCGGCATCGGTCTGGCTTTAGTGCAGGAACTGGTCCGCTTGCACGGCGGCGAAGTCGGTGTAACGAGTACGCCGGGCGTCGGCAGCATTTTTTCCGTAACCATTCTTACCGGCACCGCACATTTGCCGGCGGAACAGCTCCGTCCGTCGCAAACGGCGCAAGCTCATCCGCTGGGCGCCGATTTTTTTGCCGAGGAAGCATTGCGATGGGAGCTGGGAACGGAACACGAACATGACAACGGCCAACAAACCGGAACGGACAACTCGCCGGAATTCAATTCCGCGATAAGCGCGCACATCGTGGTTGCCGACGATAACGCCGACATGCGCGGCTATGTCGCCCGGCTGTTACGAAAACAGGGCTACGCCGTTACAGCGGTTCGCGACGGCCTAGCGGCGCTAGCCGCGGTACGCCAACGCCGGCCCGATCTGGTGTTGACCGACATCATGATGCCGGGCCTGGATGGCATCGGTTTGCTGAGCGCGCTGCGCGAAGATCGGGATACCAGTACCATTCCGGTCATTTTGCTGTCGGCCCGGGCCGGAGAAGAAGAACGCATACAAGGCTTGCGCCACAATGCCGACAGCTATCTGACCAAGCCGTTCGGCGCGCGCGATTTGCTTGCGCATGTAGGAGCCTGCCTTGAAATCTCGCGGTTGCGCAACCAAGAGGCCGACCGCGAATTTCGTTCGCTGGCGGAGACGATGCCGCAAATGGTCTGGGCCACCCGGCCTGACGGCTGGAATATCTACCACAACCAACGCTGGGTGGAATATACCGGGCTTACAGTCGAAGAAAGTTACGGCCACGCCTGGATCTCCGTGTTGCACCCGCAGGATAGGCCCTACGCGTGGGAAGCCTGGCAACGCGCGACCCAGAATAACGACAGCTATTCCATTGAATGCCGCATCCGCCGGGCGGACGGCGTTTACCGCTGGTGGCTGATCCGGGGCGTGCCGCTGTTAAACGAGCAAGGCCGGATTCAAAAATGGTACGGCACCTGTACCGACATCCAAGATTTAAAAGAAGCCGAAACCGCTATTCGGGAAAGCGAAGCAAGGCTGCATTTTGCGTTGGAGATATCGAATACCGGCGCCTGGGAAGTCGATTTGGAAACGCAGGCGGTTTATCGCTCTATCGAACACGCCCGCATCTTCGGCTATACCGACACCGAGTCGGCATGGTCGACCGACAACTTTTTGGAACACGTGCTGGACGCAGACCGACCCAAGGTCGCGGCATTACTGCGGGAGGCGTTTGCCGGCGGTGGCGAAAAACAATTCGAATGCCGGATTCGCCGCACGGATGGCGAAATCCGCTGGATCATGGTCGCAGGCCGCTATCGCGTCACCAGAACCGACGGCAAAAGCCAGGTCGCCGTAGGCGTTATTCAAGACATTACCGAAACCAAGCGCGCCCAGGACGAGCTCAAGCAGCACCGCGACCAACTGGAAACGCTGGTCGCCAGCCGAACCGCCGAACTGGAACAAGCCATGGCGTTGACGGACGCCGCCAACCGGGCCAAGAGCGCCTTTCTGGCCAATATGAGCCATGAAATCCGCACGCCGATGAATGCCGTGCTGGGTTTTTGCTATCTATTGGAACAGCGCCATTTGGACGCCGAATCGCTGGCCTTGGTGCGCAAAATCCACAACGCCGGGCATACGCTACTATCCCTGATCAACGATATCCTCGACTTTTCCAAGATCGAGGCCGGGCGGCTGGAAATCGAGCGAGCGCCGTTTAGGCTAACCGAACTGCTGGACAACCTCGCCGCTATCATGGCAACAGCCGCCCATAATAAAGATTTGGAATTGGTTATCACTCCGCCCGCCGACATCGACGCGTTGGTTGGCGATGCCTTACGCCTTCAGCAAATATTGATCAACTTGCTCAGCAACGCGATCAAATTTACCGAACGCGGCGAAGTCGAGTTACGCGTTAGCGTGGAATCCACGGACAAACAACAATGTAAGCTGCGTTTTGGGGTGCGCGATACCGGCATCGGCATTACCAGCGCACAGCAGCAACTGATTTTCTCGGCTTTCGGCCAAGCCGATAGCAGCATCAGCCGCCGATTCGGCGGTACCGGCTTGGGCTTGAGCATCAGCTTGCAACTGGTGGAACTGATGGGCGGCCACCTACAAGTAAGCAGCGAAGTCGGCCAGGGCAGCGAATTCTGGTTCGTGCTGCCGTTGCAGCGCGACCAACGCGTGGAACGCCGGCCTACCGAACTGGCCCGGCTCGAACTGCTGATCGCGGATGACTGCGCCAGCGTGCGCGAGGCACTGGCCGTTGTCGCCAACTCCCTGGGCTGGCTGGCCGATACCGCCGCTTCCGGCGAGGCTGCCCTGATGCAAGCGCTAACCAGGCTGAACGGCAAACGTTTTTACGATGCTATCGTGTTGGATTGGAAAATGCCGGGGCTGGGCGGACTGAATGCCGCCAAGGCCATACGGCAAGCGTTGAAGGACAAACGCCGAGACATCGACCCGCCGATACTGCTCATGGTCGCCGCCCATTTGCGCGAAGACCTATTGGCCCAACCGGGTATCGCGGAAGTGGCCAAGGTAATCAGCAAGCCGATTACCGCCTCAACGCTGTATTCCGCCGTCGCCGACTCGCTGCACCAAGCTGGGCCGGGAGGTTTGCTGCCGGCCCCGACGCCTATCGCCGCCGGCAAGCGCCGCATTCCGGGCGTACGCGTGCTGGTGGTGGACGATAGCGACATTAACCGGGAAGTAGCCAAAGGCGTCCTGGAAGCGGATGGCGCGCTGGTCGCTACGGCCTGCGACGGCCAGGACGCGCTGGAATGGCTAAAAGCCCATCCCGATGCGGTGGATATCGTATTGATGGACCTGCAAATGCCGCGCCTGGACGGCTATGCCGCCACGCGCTTTATCCGCGAGGATAAACGCTGGCGGGAGCTACCCATCGTCGCGCTGACCGCCGGCGCCTTCCAGGAATTGCGCGATGCGGCGCAGGAATCCGGCATGAGCGATTTTATCGCCAAGCCATTCAACGTGGCGCAGATGATGGAAACCATCCAGCGCTGGACCGGATGCGTAGCCGAGAAGACCAATTCGGACGCTAGCGGCGCAAGCGCAACCATAGGCTCAGCAAGCGCATCGCCGCCGGTGCCGGCGGCCGGTGCTGGCGAACCCGAGTTGCCGGCTATCGATCTGCCGGCCGCGCGCGGCCTATGGGGCCAGCTCGACGTCTACCGCACTTATCTGGATAAATTCGTCGCCGCTTATGCGCAGTGCGGATCGGCCATTGCCGACGCCTGCGGCGAAGGCGACCTGAAAGCCGCCGCGGCTCTGGCGCATAAATTGAGCGGCTTGGCCGGAACCTTACGGCTGCACCAGGTTGCGGAATTGGCATGCAAACTAGAAATGCGCTTGAATGCGGGCGAAGCGGGCTTTAAACTGGCGGCAGACCTGCAAACCGCGATCGACCGGGTATGTGCGGCGGTCGCCGCCTGGCAACAAGCCGACCATCCCGGCGCCGTGCCGGAGCCGGTTGCCGCGCCACTCGGGGACAGCTTGCCTACGTTGTTCGCGGGCATGCTGGAAGCGCTGGACCGTAACGATCCCGATGCCGCCGAAATCTGGCTGGGCCGGCTGCGGCGGCATTCGAATCCTATCCATCTGGCGGAGTTGGACGCGCTACTGGCCGATTTCGATTTCCGCGGGGCGGAAGCTGCCGTGCGTAGCCTGATGCAGCGCCTGAATTTCTCGATACCGGAGTAAGCCATGCCTTACGGTCCCATCCTCATCGTAGACGATGAGCCCACCAATTTGGCGATCCTGCACCAAATACTCAAAGACGAGCATAGGCTGATGCTGGCCCGAAACGGGTTAGAAGCGCTGGAGTTGGCGGGCAAGCACCATCCCAGTCTGGTCCTGCTCGATATCCAGATGCCGGACATGGACGGCTATGCGGTCTGCCGCGCCCTAAAAGCCAATCCGGCCACCGAAGCCATCCCGGTGATTTTCATCACCACACTGTCCGAATTGGAAAAAGAAGAAGCCGGCTTCGACGCAGGCTGCGTCGATTATTTGATCAAACCGGTTTACCCCCGGATCGTGCGGGCGCGGGTGCGGACCCACCTATCGCTGGTGCAGACCAAACTGTTGGAGAGAACGTACGGCGAAGCCATCGCCATGCTCGGTAAAGCCGGCCATTACAACGACAGCGATACCGGCCTCCATATCTGGCGCATCGCCGCCTACGCCCGGCATCTGGCCGAGACGATCGGTTGGTCCAAGGAGGATTGCGTTCTGCTGGAACAAGCCGCCCCCATGCACGACACCGGAAAAATCGGCATTCCCGACTCGGTGTTGCGTAAACCCGGCCAACTGGATGCCGACGAATGGGCGATTATGCGCACCCATTGCCGGATAGGCTACGAAATCCTGTCCACCAGCGACGCACCGGTATTCGTATTGGCCGCCGAGGTTGCGCTGCGCCACCACGAGAAGTGGGACGGCAGCGGTTATCCCGATGGTTTGAGTGGCGAAGCCATTCCCGAATCGGCGCGCATCGTCGCGCTGGTCGACGTGTTCGACGCACTGACCATGAAACGCCCTTACAAGGATGCTTGGCCGTTGGAACAAGCCCTGGAAACCCTGCGCAACGGCGCGGGACGCCATTTCGACCCCACAATGGTCGCCGCATTCGAAACCTGCCTGCCGCGTATTCTGGAAATCAAGGCCGATTGGGACAGTCGCGAAGCGCAGCAAGGCGCCTGATGCCGCCGCCAAGGTCGAATTTGCGTGTTTGCTAATCGGCCTAATCGGCACCGCCACTGCGCCCCCTCCGATAACCGCAAATAAGGAAATCCAAGCCTAACTATTCCGCATCCGTCAAAAAACAGGTGGAAGCTAACCTCCGTATTCATACCCTGGCCGCCGCTCGCCAAGTTGTGGTTATAATCCGCCATGCCTTTATCTGCCGCCTTTACCCAACTATGCCTGGACTTGCTCGGCGCCGCCAACGTCGTTACCGAGCCCGAGCGCTTGCGGGTTTACGAATGCGACGGCCTGGCAGCCTACCGGACGCCGCCGGACTTGGTGGCCTTGCCGGAAACGGCCGAACAAGTCTTAGGCTTGATGCGCTTATGCCGCGAGCACCGGGTGCCGGTGGTACCGCGCGGCGCCGGCACCGGTCTGGCGGCCGGGGCAATGCCGGTGGCTGGCGGCATCGTGGTCGGGCTGAGCAAGATGAGCCGCATCCTGGCGCTGGATCCGCTGAACCGCACCGCCACCGTACAACCCGGCGTCAGAAACCTGGCCATTTCCGAAGCCGCCAAAGCGCACGGCCTGTTTTACGCGCCGGACCCGTCGTCGCAAATCGCCTGCAGTATCGGCGGCAACATCGCCGAAAATGCCGGCGGCGTGCACTGCCTGAAATACGGCCTGACCGTGCACAACGTGTTGCAGGTGAAATTGGCGACGATAGACGGCGAACTGCTGACGCTGGGCGGCCCCGGCCTCGACGCGCCGGGCTACGACCTGTTGGCGCTGGCAATCGGTTCGGAAGGTTTGCTGGGTATCGTGGTCGAGGCCACGGTCCGGCTGCTGCCGTTGCCGCCGGCGACGCGGGTGCTGCTGGCGGCGTTTCCCAGCGTCGAACAGGCCGGCGCCGCGGTGGCGGCCGTGATCAGCTCCGGCCTGCTGCCGGCCGGGCTGGAACTGATGGACAATCCGGCCATCCGCGCCACCGACGCCTTCGTTCATGCCGGCTACCCGCTCGACGCTGCGGCGTTGCTGCTGTGCGAATTGGACGGTTTGCCGGAACAAGTGGCAGCCGACAGCGAGCGCGCCGTCGCGGTATTGGCCGCTGCCGGCGCCAGCGAAATCCGGATCGCCGACGACGCAGACCAGCGCAAACGCTTCTGGGCCGGACGCAAGGCCGCGTTTCCGGCGGTCGGCCGCATCGCCAGCGATTACTACTGCATGGACGGCACGATTCCGCGCAAACACTTGGCCCAGGTATTGCGCCGAATTTCCGAGATGTCGGCCGAATTCGGCCTGGCGGTGGTCAACGTATTCCACGCCGGCGACGGCAATTTGCATCCGTTGATTTTGTACGACAGCGGCAGCGACGGCGAATTTGCCAAAGCCGAGGCCTTCGGCGGCAAAATTCTGGAACTGTGCGTCGCGGTCGGCGGCACCATTACCGGCGAACACGGCGTCGGCAGCGAAAAAATCCCGTATATGTGCGTGCAGTTCGGCGCCGGCGAGTTGCAGCAATTCCTGCGTTTGAAACAGGCTTTCGATCCTGACGGCCTGCTCAATCCGGGCAAGGCGGTACCGACCTTGCACCGCTGCGCCGAGCTGGGCCGGATGCATGTCCACCGCGGCGAACTGCCGCACCCGGAACTGGAGCGGTTCTGATGGCCGCCGACTTGAGCGCCGAGTTGCGGGAACATATCGAGCAGGCGGCAGCGAGCCGCGCAACGCTGCGCATCGTCGGCGGCAATAGCAAAGCCTTTTATTCCCAGACGGCGGCAGACGCCGAAACGCTGGCAGTGGCCGGACACGTCGGCATCGTCGATTACGAACCCAGCGAATTGGTAGTCACGGTCCGCGCCGGCACCCGTCTGGCCGAATTGGAAGCCGTGCTGGCCGAACACGGCCAAATGCTCGGCTTCGAGCCGCCGCATTTCGGCGCTACGGCTAGCGTCGGCGGTACGCTGGCTTGCGCATTTTCCGGCCCGCGCCGGCCCTTCGCCGGCAGCGCCCGCGATTTCGTGCTGGGCTGCAAAATCGTCAACGGTCTCGGCGAGGAGCTGAATTTCGGCGGCCAAGTCATCAAAAACGTGGCCGGTTTCGACGTGTCGCGGTTGATGGTCGGCGCCCGCGGCAGCCTGGGCCTGCTGTTGCAGTGTTCGCTGCGGGTATTGCCCAGGCCGGAAACCGAAGCGACCGTGGCTTTTCCGATTGCCGAGCCGGCCGCCGCCATCGAATTCATGAACCGTCTGGCCGGCCGGCCCTGGCCGTTGTCGGCGCTGGCCTACGACGGGGTATCGGTCAGGGCCAGATTGTCCGGTGCCGCAGCGGCGGTACGCGCTGCGGCCGCCAACATCGGCGGCGAGTTCGACCTTGGCGGCGACTCATTCTGGCAAGACCTGCGCGAACAACGCTTGCCGTTTTTTCAGCGCCCCGGCAATTTGTGGCGGGTTACTACCGCGCTGGCCGCGACCCAGCCCGAGCTAGCCGGCGCTTGGCTGATCGATTGGGGCGGCGCCCAACGTTGGCTGAAAACTGCCGAATCGGCCGATTCGGTGCATCGCGCCTGCGCCGCATCCGCGGCGCGAGCGACGCTGTTTCGCGGCGACGGCAGCCCCAACCGAGCGCCGCTAACGCCGGAATTGGCCGCGTTGCAACAGCGGGTGCGCGATGCCTTCGATCCGCTCGGCGTGTTCGCCACTTATCCGGACTAAGCCGATGCAAACCCAAATCGATCCGAGCCTGACCGGCCATCCCGACATCGCCTCCGCCCAAGCCGCGCTGCAGCGCTGCGTGCATTGCGGTTTTTGCAATGCCGCCTGCCCGACTTACCGTTTGCAAGGCGACGAATTGGACGGGCCCCGCGGCCGGATTTATCTGATCAAACAACTGCTGGAGGGCCAAGCCGCCACCGCATCCACCCAACACCATCTGGACCGTTGCCTAAGCTGCCGCGCCTGCGAATCGGCCTGTCCCTCCGGCGTCGAATACGGCCGCTTGCTCGACGCGGGCCGGGCAGTCGCCGCCGGCCAACTGCGCCGGCCGTGGCGGCAACGCTGGCTACGCCGGGCCTTGCTGACGATACTGCCCTACCCGCGCCGGCTGGCGCCGCTGGCCGCACTGGCGCGGCTGGCGAAGCCGCTGTTACCTGCCGTATTGCAGGCCAAAATCCCGGCCAAGCCGGCGCCGGAAACCTGGCCGCCGTTACGCCACCGGCGGCGGATGCTGATGTTGCAAGGCTGTGTGCAGCCGGCGCTGGCGCCGGGCATCAATGCCGCAGCGGCGCGGGTGCTGGACCGGCTCGGCATCAGCGTTATCCAAGGCCAAAGCGGGTGTTGCGGCGCGTTGGCCCACCATCTGGACCAGCGCGACGCGGCGCTGGACGCGGTTCGGCAAAGGATCGACGCTTGGTGGCCGGCGTTGCAGGCCGGGGCGGAAGCCATCGTTATCACCGCCAGCGGCTGCGGGACCATGGTCAAAGACTACGCTTATCTTTTGCGCGACGACCCGGACTATGCCGACAAGGCCGCGCGAGTTTCAGCCGCAGCCAAGGATATTGCCGAAATCGTCCAAGCCGAGGACACGGCCAAATTGGCGGCCACGCCGCGCAAAATCGCGTTTCAGGCGCCTTGCAGCCTGCAACACGGCCAGCCGTTGGCCGGCGTCGTCGAAAGCCTGCTGGCCGGCCTGGGTTTCGAATTGGCGCCAGTAGCCGATGCCGGTTTATGCTGCGGTTCTGCCGGCAGCTACTCGCTGTTGCAACCGGAACTGTCCAACCGCCTGCGCCAGGCCAAATTGCTGGCGCTGCAAGCCGAGCAACCGGAGTTGATCGCCACCGCCAACATCGGCTGTCTGCTGCATCTGCGGGAAACCGGACAAGTGCCGGTGCGGCACTGGATTGAATTGCTGGACGGCCCGAATCGGTAACGTCTCGACGTCAAGATAGCGCCTGTATTGCCTGGCTAACCACCGGACATATAGAGATAGAGGCGCAGATGAGGGGTATTAGCCAAAGCCGAATTTCACCGGATTGCCCGGCCGGAGACGGGTGCAGTACCAGCTAACCGGAAAGCTAAAGCTTGGTTTAACACCTAAAACCAGCCGGTGCCGCCATCGCTAAGCAGTAACGAACTCAGGAGCAGTCTTTGCCGGGAAGGCCTAACCCAAACATTCAAAAGGGAGATTCCTATGAACAACAAACTATCCGTCGCCGCCCTGTTGCTGCTTGCCGCAGTCGGCGTAGGCCGCACCGAGGCCGCCAATTTTTCCAGCGTTTACGCCTTCGGCGATTCGTTGTCCGACAGCGGTAAAAGCAGCTCGTCGGTTTGGAGCATTTACAATTTTCTGAACGGTTATCCGGGGCCGGTCAACCCGAACGGCAATTGCGACGCCAGCCATCCTTGTCCGCCCTATTTCGAAGGCCGCTATTCCAACGGCCCGGCTACTGTGGAGCGGATTGCGAATGCGCTGTTGCCCGGCGGCGCCAACGCCGGCAATTTTTTCAATTACTCGGTAGCCGGCGCCACCAGCGGCATCGGTAACTTCGGCGACGGCGGCTCGCAGTCAGCCCCCGGCGGTTTCGCGCTACCCGGCATGGCCCAGCAAATCGGTTTTTATCTGAATAGCGCCACGCCGACCGCAAATGCGCTGTATTTCGTCTGGGGCGGCGCCAACGACTATCTGACCGACGTCTACATCCCGTTGGCACAGCAACCGAGCCTCGATGCCAGCGCGGTTGCCAGAAGCGCGGCGCAAACCGCCGCAACCAATATTGCCGGTTACGTCGGCGCTTTAGCCGGATTCGGCGCGGAAACCATTCTGGTGCCTAACCTGCCCGATTTGGGCTTGACGCCGTTCGTTGTCGGCCAAGGCCAGGACGTGATCGACCCGGCGCGGGAATATTCGCTGACCTTCAACCAAACCCTGGCCAGTCTATTGGGTCTGGTCGACAACAAGTTCGCCGCCACCGATATCGTCGAATTCGACTCGTTCGGTTTATTCAACGCTATCGTCGCCAATCCGGCCGGATTCGGCTTCGGCGATGCGGTCAGCGCCTGCGTTGCCCTGCCCGACGCTTGCGCCGATCCGGATAATCACGTGTTCTGGGACGACTTCCATCCGACGGCGGCAATGCACGCGCTGGTCGCCGACGCCATGGTCAGCCAGGTGCCGTTACCGGCAGCGGTCTGGCTGTTCGCCGCCGGCTTGTTGACGCTGTTCGGACGCAGACCGTTTGCCGCCTCGGCAACCCGCGCTGCGTAAACTGTGGTTGGTTGCGAGCGCGGCCGACACGGCAACGACGGTGGCTATCGATCGGACTGCGTTGGTTTTAATTGCTCGCTTTGGATTTATCGCGTGTTCCAGCATATGGCAGGAAAAACGCGTAGCGAAAAATGCCGCAGGCATGGCTTTTGTCTCCTTACACCGCCCCGAGCATCGCAGCCTTTGGCGAGAATAAGCCCGCATGGGGCACGGCAAGAAGGCCGCGCATTTTCGGAGGGCTAAGACAGCCCTTCCGAAAACCCTCGCCAAAACCGAGAAATTTGCCTGGAGCAAATTTGAACAGCCAAAAGGCTGGCCCGCAGGGCGGAAACCAGGAATGGTTTTCTAGAAGCGCAGGATCAATGCGGTGTGGAGCGGCCTTTTCTTTGGCTTCTTTCTTTTCGACTGCATGGATGCTGGAGCAATTGCCGAGGCCGGACAAAAGCAAGAAACTCGGCTGTCGGTCCGAAATGTCGGATGACCTATTAATGAAATAGGTGCCACGTTAGTGAAAACCTAATGACACAAATTATGAAAAATTTGGGCAGGTAGTATGGATACACAAACGTGTATCCATCTGCTAAGATTTCGACATGTCTATTAAAGATTCAGGAATGCGCATACGGGTGGAAAAGGAACTGCGCGATGCGTTCGTAGCGGCTTGCCGCGAACAAGATCGCGTTGCGGCGGATGTTCTGCGCGAATTTATGAGAGTGTTCGTTGACAAACAACAAGGCCAAGTGGATTTATTCGTAGAAGTGGCGCGAAGACCAAAGTGAAAATTCGGACTGAATTAGAACTAATCGCTGCCTGTGTCGGGCTACTTGATGACCGCACCAATCTATCTGGCGTAGAGCGAAAAATAATACGGTTTGTTTCGGCCAAAAGTTTACCTGCGCATGATATTGACTCGATTCGCGAGTCGATTTTGCAAGGAAACGATCCCCTCGGCGAAGCCTTTTCAATAATCCGGCCCGCGCACCATCGTCGCAGTATCGGTGCCGTCTATACCCCCTCGCCCATCATCCACTCCATGATGGCGTGGTTAAAAGAACAAGGAATACCCACTCGTATCGTCGACCCTGGGGCCGGGTCCGGCCGCTTCATCATTGCATCGGGTGAAACGTTTCCAAATGCCCAACTCATCGCCATTGAAATAGATCCTCTGGCGGCGTTAATGCTAAGGGCTAATTTAGCGGTGCGCGGCTGGACGGCAAGAGCCACCGTATTGGTTAAAGACTACCGTACCGTGAAACTTCCCCGTTGTGCCGGTGTAACGGCTTTTATCGGTAATCCTCCTTACGTTCGCCACCACCAGATTGCCGAGGACTGGAAGTCTTGGTACACATCGCGTTTCGCGGAATTCGGCATTAAGGCCAGCGCCCTGGCGGGACTACATTTACACTTTTTCTTGCAAACGCGCTTATTGGCTAAGCCCGGTGATCTGGGCGCATTGATTACTTCTGCCGAGTGGTTAGATGTGAATTACGGCTCGGCTTTGCGCCGGCTTCTGCTTAGCGAATTGGGTGGTGTCGCAATTCATGTTTTGGAGCCCAAGGTCGAGGCATTTCCTGGAACAGCAACAACAGCCGCAATTACTTGTTTTCGTGTTGGCGAAAAAGAGATACCGGTAAGGGTTCGCTCGGTCGACGAACTCTCCAGTTTGAATGGCTTGAACAAAGGCGAGGATGTCGAGCGCGAGCAATTGAGAGCGGCGCCGCGTTGGTCAATCGTCGTTCGGCCGACCGGTCATTCTCAGACTGGCGGGAGCGAACTCGGCGAACTGTTTAGGGTGCATCGCGGCCAGGTCACCGGCGCAAACGGCATCTGGATTGCCGGCGAACGCGCGGAACGTTTGCCGGAGCGCGTTAAACTCGCCGCAGTCACTAAAGCCAAGGATTTAATCGACGCCGGCCAACGTTTACAGTCCACCGCCCAACTGCGTCGCGTCATTGATTTACCGGCCGAACTGGACGATTTCACCGAAGAAGAGCGTCGGTGCATCGATCAATTTCTTTCTTGGGCAAAAACCCAGGGTGCAGACCAAGGTTATATTGCCCAACACCGCAAAGCCTGGTGGTCGGTCGGCCTTAAGGCCCCGGCACCCATCCTCTGCACTTATATGGCCCGGCGACCGCCACAATTTACCATTAACTTGTGCGAAGCCAGACATATCAACATTGCGCATGGCTTGTATCCGCGCGAGCCACTGCCGGAAAACGTGATTGCAAATCTGGTTGTTTGGCTCAATAACAACATCCATACCGGTAGCGGTAGAACATATGCCGGTGGCTTAACCAAGTTCGAACCGAAAGAAATCGAGCGCCTACGGATCCCAAACCTGGAAACGTTTTTTGCATGACGAATGCACCGCCACAATGGACAGAGGAAGAACTTGCCGAAGACTCTTCCATTGCCGCCGCGCAATTCCGCTCGGAGCGATTGGCGGTATCAGATTCATGGGACAACCACTACCATCAAGCAAGAGGCAAGTTCGAGCTACTTTTCGACAAGCTTGGGAATCTCGATCCCAGCGCAATTACTGATGCCAATCTGGCAGACGCCTATCACCTCGGACTCGGCGAAGCATTACGCTATCTAGCCGGCCCACCAATTTCAGACGACGATCTGAGGGTTATTGCCGATGTTGACTCTCTTGCGCCTGGAGTGCTGCGGAAAGACCCTGATGCGCTACGCAAAGTTTTCGATGTTATCTCACGCGTCATTGATCCTCATCGTTTTCCCTGGATCAAAGCGAATAGGACACCAAATGACCAAGAGCGTGAGGCGGCGTTGTTAGCGTCAGCGGTTCTTCTGGCCGCGCAACGCATAGCGACCGAACGGCGAAATGAAGGCAAGGATAATCAGGAAACCAAAGTAAAAGATTACCTACGCGGACTCGGCTTCGTTGAAGTACCACCCGTGGCTATCAACACAATAGTCAAAGGACCGCAAGCCATGCAATTTTGTGCGGAGTGCCTGCTTGGCGAACGCAAAGCAGACGTGGTCGTGAGATTGCACGACACACGGCTGATGGCTATTGAATGCAAGGTATCGAATAGCGCGACCAACAGTGTCAAACGCCTAAACAACGATGCCGCTGTCAAGGCTGAATATTGGATTAAGCAATTCGGTATCGCGCAGGTCGTGCCCTCTGCCGTTCTTGCTGGCGTATTTAAGGTTCTAAACCTCGAACAAGCCCAAGAACGCGGTCTATCTCTATTTTGGTCACATGATTTAGAGAAACTGGGCACATTCATCGATTCGACTCGATAGCTCGCGTAGTGATTTGCCTTCATATTTAGGCGGGCAAACCATGGTATTCGTGCCCGACTTCGGCACCGATCAAAATGCTTGGCATAAAATCGTGCCGGCATTCGCCGACGCCTACCGCATCGTGTTACTGGACCATCTCGGCTCGGGCGCGACAGATAGCTCGGCGCTTGCGCTATGCCATTATCTGAATTTACAACCCTATGCCGACGACTTGGCCGACGTGTTGGCGCATCTCGACGTTAGCGGCACCGTCCTGGTCGGCCATTCGATGTGAGCCATCGTCGGCGTGCTGGCCGCGCTGCAAGCGCCGCAGCGAATTACGAAATTAGTCCTGCTCGGCGCCAGCCCGCGCTATTTGAACGACGGCGGTTACATCGGCGGTTTCGCCAAAAAGACATCGACGAGATTTACGCCGCAACCACGCAAAGCTATCCCGACTGGCTGGCAAGCTTCGCTTCCGCCGCGATGGCCAATCCGGACCGGCCCGAACTCGGCCGTTATTTCACCGATTGCCTGAACGCTTACCCGCCGGAGCGGTTGTTAACCGTGCTGTGTTCGGTACTGCAGACCGATTACCGGCAGGAAATCGGCCAACTCGACATCCCTACCCTGATCCTACAATCCCGCAACGACCTATTCGTGCCGCTGGCGACCGCCGAATATCTGCGAAGCCAAATCAAGCACAGCGTGTTGCAGCTTATCGACGCCGACGGCCACTTCCCGCACCTCAGCGCGGCGCAACAGGTGATCGGCGCGATGCGCAGCTTTCTCGGCTAGCCGGGTACTCGCCGGCGCCTAGCCGTCGGGCATCAACCCGGACGACCCCGCGCCAATTCGGCCAAAGCCCGCTGCAAGGCGTCGATCAACTCGCCGGTCTGGCGCAACGCATGTTCGTCGCCAAGCCGGGCCGAGCGCAGCACCCGGATCGAAACCGCTTCCAGCTCCGGCGCACAAATATTGCCGGCCATGCCTTTCAGGTTATGCGCGATCCGCTCCAGCGCCTTTAAATCGCCGTTTGCCGCCGCATCGCGCAACGGTTCGGCGTCGCCGGCGTGGCAATCGACCGCCATCCGTACCAGCCGATCGACGAATTCGGTTTGGTTAGGAAACTTTTTCAGAAGCGCCGGCCAATCGACGGTCGCAACCGGCACCGGCTCGGCCAAAGCCGGCACCAACGCCGGCTGTGGCTGCTGGCCGCCGGTTTTCCCGGCGTATTCGAGCACGGCCGCCACCAGCATTTCGATATCGAGCGGTTTGGTCAACGTCGCCGCCATGCCCGCCGCCAGACAACGCATATGTTCTTCCTTCAGGGCATGGGCGGTCTGGCCGACTACCGGCAACGCCGGCGCAATGCGTTTGATGCGGCGGGTGGCCTCGTAACCGTCGAGCTCCGGCATCTGCACGTCCATCAATACCAGATCGAAATCCTGCGCAGCCTGCTGCACGGCCGCCACCGCCAAAAGGCCGTTGCCGACCATATGCACCTCGGCGCCTTCCTGGCGCAAAAAGTCTTCCAATACCATTTGGTTGATCGGATTATCCTCGGCCGCCAGAATCCGCAGCCCGCGGAGACGCCGGTCGCCGGAGGTACGCGGCAGCTCGGCCGAACTGGCCGTTTGGTCGCTTTCCGGAAGCGGCAAGCGTAAGGTAAAGGTGCTGCCCCGCCCTAACGCACTCGCCACGCTGAGCGTGCCGCCCATCAAATTCGCCAGCCGCCGGCTGATCGCCAGGCCCAGGCCGGTGCCGCCGAACTTGCGGGTGGTGGCACTGTCGGCCTGCTCGAAGGCTTCGAACAAACGCGCCTGATCCTGTGCGGCGATGCCTATCCCGGTGTCGCGGACGCTGAACACCAATTCGCCGTGTTCGCGGCCGGCGGCTAGGCAAATTTCGCCGGATTCGGTGAATTTGACGGCATTGGACACCAGGTTGATCAGGATTTGGGAAACCCGGACCGGATCGCCGAGGCAGGCCTTGGGCAATTCATCTTTGCGGGCGTACAGTTTCAAGCCCTTGGCGGCGCTGGCTGCGGCAAAATTTTGCAACAATTCGTCGACCAGATAGCCGGGGTCGAGCGGCACGCTTTCGATTTCGAGTTTGCCGGCTTCGATTTTGGAAAGATCCAGAATGTCGTTGATGATGGTCAGCAACAGCTTGCCGGAATCGAGAATGCGGGAAAATATCTGCTGGGTTTCGCCGCGGCCGACGCTATCGCGGTAACCGATTTGCGCCAGTCCGAGTACGCCGTTCAGCGGCGTGCGAATCTCGTGCGACATATTGGCCAGGAACTCGCTTTTCATCCGCGCCAACTGTTCCGCCGCGCGCCGAGCTTCCTCCCGGGCCTGGTCGGCCAGATAACGCTCGGTGTTGTCGTAAAAACTCATCACCGCGCCGGACAACCGGCCGCCATCCCAGATCGGGTGAGTCGCGACCGATACCGGAATCGCGCGCGCTTGCGCGTGCCAGAACACTTCGCCGTCCAGCCGCAACACCTTGCCGCCGACCACGGCATTGAATAATTGGCAATCGGCAGCGACGCACGGCGAGCGGTCGGCCCGGCGGTAATGGATCAGATCGTGGACGTTGCGGCCGAGGAAATCCTCGGCGCGGTAGCCGAGCAAGCGCACTGCGGCCGGATTCGCCATCCGCACCGCGCCTTGGGCGTCGAGTTCCAATATGCCTTCCGCACTGGACTCCACCACTTGCCGGTAACGCTGTTCTGCCTGCCTGACTTCCTCGGTGCGGGCCTCGACCAGGCGCTCCAAATGGAAGCGGTGTTTCTCCAGTTCGGCTTCGGCCCGCTTCAAATGGGTCACGTCGGAGACGATGGCATAGAATCCGCAAACGCGGCCGTCGCGGATATCGGGCAGGTATTGCACCAGGGCATGGCGGCCGGGACGGCCGTTGCGAGCCGGATATTGCTTGTCGAACACTTGTTTTTCGCCGCGCAGCACGGCCGCGATATGCGGCAAATTATCCTGATACATCTCGTCCGCCAGGATTTCCCTGACATGTTTGCCGGCCATGCTGGCGGTATCGATGCCGAACCAATCGGCATAGGCGGCATTGCCGAATCCGTTGACCAGTTCCCGATCCCAATAGCCGATCAACGCGGGGACATTGTCGAGAATGGTGCGGTAAAAATTTTCCCGAGCCGCCAACTCCGCCTCCTTGGCTTTGATCTCGCGCAAATCGAAAATTGTCGTCATCAGCCCGAGAAACACGCCGTGCTTATCACGAATGCTGGTTACCGTCAAGAACACCGACACCAGGCTGCCATCCTTGGTCCGACGCACGACTTCGCCGGCGTAGCCGCCCTGGGCAAAGGCCTGGCGCATGATTTCGCGTTGTTCGGCTTGAACCTCGGGGTCGTCCGGCGCCAAAAAACTCGGATGGCGGCCGCGGACCTCGTCCTCGGTGTAACCGAATAATTGCAGAAAGGCCGGGTTGACAAACTCGATGGTGCCGTCGGCAGCAGTAATCAGGTTCGGCGCAGCGGATTGGCGCAACGCTTCCGACAAGCGGTAGCGTTCGCTTTCGGCGGCTTTGCGTTCGCTGATGTCCTCGGTGAAGATGACGATGCCGCCGACCGAGCCATCGCGCGCCGGCCAGGGCCTGACCTCCCATTTCTGCCATTGGCCGCTGCCGTCGCTGCGCGGGAAATAGGCTTCGTCGTCACGCACAACCTCGCCGGACAGGCCGCGCCGGTGCACGGCTTTCAAATCTTCGCCGATCTCCGGAAACACGGCATAGTGCGACTCGCCGTAAAGTTGGCGGCCGCCCAAGCGGTAATCGTCGCGCCAGCGCTTGCTGGCGACCAAATAACGCATATCGCGGTCGAACATCGCCAACGCCGCCGGCGCATGCTCGATCAGCACCCGCAAGCGCTCTTCGCTGTCCGCCAAATCGGCTTCGGCCCGCTTGCGCTCGGTAATATCTAACGCCGCCAACAACATTTCGTCGCCCAAGCGAACCCGGCTCAGCAATACCGTTTTCAGGCTGCCGTCCTTACAACGCACCGGCAACTCGGGTTGGACCGATTCGGTTTCTGCCGGATCGTGCCAGTGTCGTTCGCAGATTTCGAATTGTTGCGAACGCTGTTCCGGATCGGCGATGACTTGGTCGCGCCAGGCCTGGACCGTGGCCAATTCGTCCGCCGCATAGCCGAACAGCTTGACGAACTCGCGGTTCATCGACAGGAATTCGCCGTTGCGGTTGCTGGTGGCTAAGGCAATCGGCGATTGTTCGTATAACTGGCGGAAGCGGGCTTCGCTGGCCGCCAACGCCGCACGCTGTTGCTCGATGGTATCGATCAACCGCTTGCGTTCGGTGACGTCGCGGCCGACGGCGAACATGCCGACCGGCAAGCCGTTGCCGCCGAAGATCGGTCCCTTGATGGTCTGGAATTCCAGCACCAGCCCGTTCCGGTTCTCCAAATGCTCGTCGACCATGATGGTTTTGCCGGCCAGCATCGCGGCGCGATCGTTCGCCATGAAGGCCTGGCCGATCTCCGGCGGGAACAGCGCCAGATCGTCGTTGCCGATGATGTCCTCCAACGGTTTGCCGACCAAGTCGCAGGTGGCGGCATTGGCCAGCAGGTAGCGGCCTTGGGCATCCTTGACGAACACTGCGTCCAAGGTGCCGTCGACGATGGCTTGCAGCATGTAGCGGGTGGATTGCGCCTCCTGCAACGAGCGCTGCAGCCGGCCGCAGAGCCAGGATACGGTAATGCCGGACACCGCAAAAATAGCCAGTTGCAAACCGTCGACGGCCGATGCCACCGCCTCACTTTGAAACGGCGCGAAGCCCCAGTAATCGACGCAGGCGACCGAGATTAAGGTCGCGGCGAATCCGGGGCCGCTGCCGCCGAGCAAGGCACTGAACACCACCGGCAGCATGAATAACACCAACATCGGCCGCTCGCCGAACGGCACAACCAGCGCCTGCCTGACCCACAACGTCGCCAACGTCACGCCGACGGCAAACAGATACATCGGCCAGCGCCGCGGTTTATCCAGAAACCGGCCGGCCGCGGCAGCCAGACCGGCTTGGGCTTCGGTTTGACCGGGTAGCGCCGCCGGCGGCACTGCGTTCAATGCGAAAAACAGAAAACCGGCGGTGGCGACGACGAACAACACCCCTTTCGCGGTCGATAACCAGACCAGCGATTCGATATCCGGGATATACGCCAACAGGCGGTCTGATAGAAATATCCAAGCCAGGCCGAACAGCAGATACGCCGCTGTCGCCAATAAAATAAAGGGGTTTCGTGCCATGGCAAATGATCGAAAGGTTGCGGAACGTGAGGTCGCCTTCTCCGGGCGCGCCCGAGCCCTTCGAATACCGCTAATTTTGGCACAGTTTGCAATTCCGGCAGCGGCGGTAAGGATTAAGCCCAACCAAAGCGGCCGACGCGTTGGCCGCCTGCCGGCGAAGCCAGGCCGCGCGCCGGCCGGTGTATAATGCGGCTTCGCCCTTGATTACCCGCATTTGCCGCATGTCGCTGCTGAAAATTCCGTTTTGCCTGTTATTCGTGTTTCTCGCCCACGCCGCGCTGGCCTGGTACCAAAACCAACCGCAAGCGGCCGGCCCGGACGTACCGTCCGGCAAGTTGCGCAGCCTGTCGTTCGCGCCCTACCACGCCGGCTTCAGTCCTATCGCCCAGAAGTTTCCGTTGCCGGAACATATCGAGCACGACGCCCGGCTGATCGCCGACAAAACGTATACGATCCGGACCTATTCGGTGCGCGGCGGCATGCAACCGACGCCGGATTACGCCCGCCAATACGGCCTGGACATGATGATGGGCGCCTGGCTAGGCGACGGCCATCCGGAAAACCGAGTGGAAATCCAGACCCTGATCCAGGCCGCCAACCAACATGCGGACGTGGTGAAACGGGTGATCGTCGGCAACGAAGTGTTGCTGCGCAAGGACATGGACATCGACACGCTGATCGGCTACATCCGCCAGGTCAAACAAGCGGTGCAGCAGCCGGTGACCTATGCCGACGTTTGGTCCAGTTACCTGCAATATCCGCAACTGTTCCGGGAAGTGGATTTCATTACCATCCACATCCTGCCCTACTGGGAAGACGAGCCGGTTGCGATAGAACACGCGGCGGAGCACGTCGAGAAAATCGTGCGCCAGATCGAAGACAAAGCGCACAGCATGGGCGTGGATAAACCGATTCTGATCGGCGAATCCGGTTGGCCGTCGGTCGGCAGACAGCGCGGCGCGGCGGTGCCCGGCGTGGTCAATTCGGCGCGTTACATCCGCGATTTGATCCAGGTCGCCAACCGCCACGGCTTCGATTACAACATCGTCGAGGCCTTCAATCAGCCCTGGAAAAGCCATAACGAAGGCGTGGTCGGCGCCAATTGGGGCTTGCTCGACATCGACCGCGAGCCAGTATTTCCGCTGACCGGGCCGGTACGGGAAAATCCGGACTGGCTGGTGCAGTTCGGCTGGGCGGCGGCGCTGAACCTGGCGGCGGCCGCTTGCGCTTGGCGCAGCCTGCAACGCCTGCCGGCGGCCAAACTGGCGGCCTACCTGGCGCTGGGCCAGTTATTCGGCGCGGGTCTGGTGCATCTGGCCGACCTGTCCTGGGAAACCAGTTACAGTCCATGGCAGCAGGCGTATTCACTGGCCTTGGTTGCCGCCAATGCGGCGCTGGCCGGGTTACTGTTGGTCCAGGCCCACGCGGCGGCGGCCGGCAGCGCCGTTGCCGGCCCTTACCGCAAAGCACTGCAAACCGCTTACCTGTTTTTCATGGCTTTGGCCGTGGTTAAGACCTATTTGCTGGCGTTCGACGGCCGTTATTTGAGCTTTCCGGTCGAACAATTCGCGATTCCGGCGCTGGGCATTTTCCAATTGGCGTTTTGCCGGCGCCTGAACCATCTGGTAGCGGCCGCCGATTCGGACGCCGTTGTCGGCAAACACAGCAGCCGCCTGGCCTTGTTGCTGGGTATCGGCAGCTTCGGCGTCGTCGCCGGCGAAACCTATTCGTTTATGTCGGCCTACGACTTCATCCAGGCCCACCCCAGCTTCGGCGAGGGCCTGCCGGTCGCGCTCGGTTACGTGGTGCAAAACCGGCAATTGCTGAGCTGGCTGCTGTGCATCCTGATTCTGGCGCTGCCGTTCTGGCGCAGACCGGACGCCAAGCAGCAGGCGCAGAACGGCGGTATCCGGATCGGCGGAGAAAATCGGTGAAAACATCGACCGGCGCCCGGCTCAAATGCGCGGCCGTATTCGTGGTATTCATTATTTTCAGCATCGGACCGATTCCGATCACCAGCGCGCTGGGCTTGTACGTGGTTATTTTTCGGCCGCGCTGGTTCAAGGAACTGGTGGCCAAAGTCTACGCCGACGACTGAGCTCTGCTTTGCTCGCCGCATCCGGCCCGGATCAGCGGTTTACCCGGCCGGGTTTATCCTTTATCGTTAGCCGCCGGGCTCAAGCGCCCGCATCCAGCCACCATCAACCCAGGAACATCACTATGGAACGTCGCGATTTTATTAAATTCAGCGCGGCCGGCGCGGTCGCCGGTTTGGCCCTCTCCCACACCGCGCCGGCGGCTGCCGGCCCGGTGCCGACGCCACCCGGCGACCTGTACTACACCAAGGACGCCCAAGGCCGCTGGGCCGGCAAAGCCGCCACCCATTTGCCGGTAATCGAGGCTAATAAAGAAGGCGGCAAAACCACGGTGAAAGTCACGACGCCGCACGAAATGAAAGGCTACGAACATTACATCGTCAAACACGTGCTGCTGGACAAGGATTACAAATTCCTGGCCGAACACATGTTCGACCCGGCCAAAGAGCCGGTGCCGGTATCGACGTTTACCTTGGATAGCTACAGCGGCGCGCTGTATGCGCTGAGCTTTTGCAACAAGCACGATTTGTGGGTTAGCAGCGCAGAGATAGCCTGAACCGTTCGCACCGACTCGCCCCGGATATCGAGACCGATATCCGGGGTCCATTCCCGCTCAGCTCCGGCCTACCTGTTCTGCGGCCGCTCCCCCAATTTCTAGCCGGACCTTGTTAGCCCAACGCTGCGGTTAAGGCTTATCCCAAGCCAAGCCCGCATCTGTGCCGATATCGGCTTGGTTAAGGTCGTCTTTCAAGCCCACCCCGGACAGTTGCCGTTGCAGGGCCTGGCCAGTCAGATAGGCCAATTTGGCCGCTGCCGCAGAATAAACCATTCCGGCCGGCGGCCGGATATTGGACAGGCAATTGCGTTCGGCGTCGGTGCGGCCCGGTTGCGGGGCGTAGGTCAAGTAAATGCCCAGGCTGTCGGCCGCACTCAGGCCCGGCCGTTCGCCGACGATAATCGCTGCCGCTTTCGCACCCAACAACGCGCCGATTTCGTCGGCGACGGCGACGCGGGCATTCGGCACCAAGCAGATTGGGCCGATACTTAACGAGCGCTCCGCGTAGGCTGCGACAACCGCAGCCAATAACGGCAAGCCGTGCTGTTCGACCGCGGTGGACGACAGGCCGTCGCTGACCACCAGCGCCACGTCAGCCGCCGGCAAGGCCAGGGTTTGCAGGGTAGCGCGGCTGGCTTGGTCCAACCGGCGGCCCAGGTCGGGCCGCTGCAAATAATGCTGGCGGCTGTGGATCGGCGTTGCCAGTTGCAAGCTAGGCCAACCTTTCTCCGCCAACGCCTCGGCAAACGCGCCGACCTGCCAGGGCTGGTGTACCGCATCCCGCGCCAGCGCATGCGCCAATTGGAATTCCAGTTGCGCTTTGCTCGGCGTGGCGCAGCCGGCTCGGCCCTGGCCGATGCGAGCCTGGGTGTAGCGTCTGAGTTCGAACCACGGGTCGGGCGCGGACATTATTCGATCAAGGCCGCAAGCCGGCTCAACAACGGGGTTTTCGCGCCGTGGTCCACCAGGCGGTTTTCGCCGTCGAAAATACCCATCTTTATCAACCAGGCTTCGAACTCCGGCGCCGGCCGCAAGCCCAGCACCTGGCGCAGATACAAGGCGTCGTGAAACGAGGTACTTTGGTAGGCCAGCATCACGTCGTCGGCGCCGGGTATGCCCATGATGAAGTTGCAGCCGGCGACGCCGAGCAAGGTCAATAAGTTGTCCATGTCGTTCTGGTCGGCTTCGGCGTGGTTGGTGTAACAGACGTCGCAGCCCATCGGCAGGCCGAGCAATTTGCCGCAGAAATGGTCTTCCAGGCCGGCGCGGATGATTTGTTTGCCGTCGTACAAATACTCCGGGCCGATAAAGCCGACCACGGTATTGACCAGCAACGGCGAGAACTCGCGCGCCACGGCATAGGCCCGTGCCTCGCAGGTTTGGGCGTCGACGCCGTGGTGGGCGTTGGCCGACAGCGCGCTGCCCTGGCCGGTTTCGAAATACATGACTTGTTGGCCTACCGTGCCGCGATTTAGGGACTCGGCCATCGCTTTGGCCTCGGCCAACAGCGCCAAGTCGATACCGAAGCTGCGGTTGGCCGCCTCGGTACCGGCGATGGATTGGAACACCAAATCGACCGGCGCCCCGCTTTGCATCAGTTCCATCGCCGTCGTCACATGGCACAGCACGCAGGATTGGGTCGGAATGTCATAGCGGCGGATCGCGTCGTCGAGCAATGCCAGCAAGGTGCGCACGTTGTGCAGATTGTCGGTGGCCGGATTGATGCCGATCACCGCGTCGCCGCTGCCGTACAGCAAACCGTCGATAATGCTGGCGGCGATGCCGCGCGGATCGTCGGTCGGATGGTTGGGTTGCAAGCGGGTGGCCAGGCGTCCCTGCAAGCCCAGCGTGTTACGAAACCGGCTGACCACTCGGCAGCGCCGGGCCACGGCGATCAAGTCCTGGTTGCGCATGATCTTGCTGATGGCGGCGACCATTTCAGGCGTCAAACCGGCGGCCAATGCCGACAAGTCGCCGGTATCGGCCAGCAGCCAATCGCGAAATTCGCCGACCGATAACGACGCCACCGGCGCGAAGGCGGCAGGATCGTGACGTTCCAGAATCAGCCGACTGACTTCGTCGCGTTCCGGCGGAATAAGCGGTTGCTCCAGAAACTCGCGCAGCGGCACGTCGGCCAGAATTTGCTGAGCCACAGCTCGCTCGACTTCCGATTCCGCCGCCAGGCCGGCCAACTCGTCGGCTGCCCGTCTGGGCGAGGCTTTAGCCAACAAAATGCGCAAATCCGGGAAACGAACGCTTCTGCCGTGTACGGTTGCCGAATAGTGCATGCTCGAAATCGGCTTGCGCCGGTAGCCATAATGATCCGAGCGAGGATACGCCCGTCAGATGACCGATTTATGACGACGGCACGCTAACGGCCTATTCCAGTCTAAACCAGCCGCCTATTCCGAGTGAAAACTGCCGGCTGCTCCAATCCACAGTCGGCCAGGAATGTCGATAGCGGCACCATTACTGGTGCCGAGGGAGTTTTGCTGGTTTGGTTGAAGGCTGGGTATCGGCCATTTACAGTCATAGAATGCACACCAACCAATGGCGGCAAACCATCTGTGTCCAGTCAATTATCTGATTTGTCTAATAATCCAGACGTAGGGTACGCATCGCGTACCATTAAAAGGCCGTCATGGTGGCGAAAGCCAGAAGGTACGCGTTGCGTACCCTTGTATCTTACTTGTCGCCATGGTTAGCTACCTTGGCACTGAGACAGAAAGAGCTTGTGCGTACCCTTAAGGTTCGACCTTGGCATGTAGATTAAGCCTTCTGTCTCGCTTCTGATGCCAACGAAGACACTGAACGGTAGCCAAGGGCAATGACCCTGTATGCACAAGGCAAGTGGGCTCGGTTGGTTTATTTTGTTTCTTCATGCTGAATCACTCTATGTTTTTTATCGGTATCGATGTTTCTAAAGCCAAACTTGATTGCAGTCTGTTATTGGATGTTGCCACTGCCAAACGCCGTGCGAAATCCGTTACCAATTCCAAAGCGGGCGTCGACGATCTGCTAGCTTGGTGTGTAAAGCAACAGGCCACACCTGACACGCTACACGCTATCCTGGAAGGGACCGGCGTTTATCACGAACAGGCTGCACTCGCCTTGAGCGATGCAGGCGTCACGGTCTCGATTGTAAATCCCGCTCAAGCCAAAGACTTTGGCCGCAGCCTGGGTGTGCGCACCAAGACCGACGGCGTCGATAGTCTGGTGTTGGCCCGTTACGGCGCGTTGTTGAACCCCAGGCCTTGGACACCTCCAACTCCAGAAGCTCGCACCTTGCAAGCCCTGTTATCCCGCCGTGAAGCGATCGCCCAGGATTTGCAACGCGAACGCAACCGCCTGGAAAAAGCCCGGGCCACCGATACTCCGGCACTGATTCACCAATCCCTACTCGACTCTATTACTTTCCTGGAAACTCAACTCTCTAAACTCCAGATCGACATCGACGACCATATCGATCAGCACCCTGAACTGAAGGCGGACCGGACGCTGTTAATCAGTATTCCCGGCGTCGGTCCCCAGGTTAGCAATCACTTGTTAGCGGTGATGCACAATCATCACTTTCAATCCGCCGAACAACTGGCCGCTTACCTGGGTTTGGTGCCCGTGGAACGACAGTCCGGTTCGTCGATTCAAGGGCGGCCCCGACTATCTAAAGCTGGCCCCGCCCGTATACGCGCCATCCTTTACATGGCCACCGTGGTCGGCGTTCAATACAACCCTCATCTCAAAGCACTCTATCTGCGTTTGCAGGCACGTGGAAAAACCAAAATGTCTGCTCTCGGTGGTGCTATGCGTAAACTCGTACATTTGTGCTTTGGTGTCCTGAAAACTCGCGAGCCTTACCGAGCCGACTATGCTCTCCAAAGTTGACTTTTAAGACGGTATCTACTTAGCTATCGCTGGCGCCGAGGGAGTTTTGCGGGGTGGGTTGAACGCTCGGTATCGGCCAAAAGCTGTCGCACGCTATTATTAAACGAATAGCAGTTAAACATCGAAAGCTGCCGCTAACAGGTTGGTGAAAAACTCTTTTTTGCAACCAATCAGACCTATATTTAGTACTACAAGATTGATTCAGCACTAAATAAAGGCTTCTTCTAGCTAAATTAGTGGCTGGAATATGGTTTTTCACCAACCTGCTAACACCCAATTCTGCGGCAAGTTTGGAGAGTAACGGGGTATTTGCCTGACAGCGGAGCGATGTTATACGCCACCTTCGTCTTCCTCAAACAGTTCAAATGCGGCCAAAATCGAACATTATTTTAATCCGCCCCCCCCCAATCGCGTGAATTGCCCCATATGCTTGTTAGCGTGTATTTATACTTCTGTATGATGAATTAAGCCGCGTGTTCGCCATCTGTTGCCGTTAACCAAAGATTCAAACGATACACCGTTCGACAACGTCAAATTGTCCGCATGATCAGTCACGATGATTTGTGGACTGAAACCGTTCTTCTGCTCAAGCTCATTACAATAAATAGAGAGCTGGCTGAATAGATTTTCGACAGCTTTAATATCTTCATCGATATTCTGTTCAACATGTAGTGTCTTACGCTGTTCCGCCTCTTGGGTTTTTTGTTCTTCAAAAGTTTCCGAGTTGTCTCGATTAAAATTAGGGAAATACACCTGAGTTGGTTGATCAAGAAATAGTATTGATGGAATAGCGCATTTATCACCCAGCTCAGAAAAATATTTGTGCAATGCCAGAAATAGTGTCACATGGCAATATAACCAGTTTGCACCGCTTCCCATTGATCGCAGGTAGATTCTCTCGTCATTTGGCGATAAATGGTAAAGGTCAAATGTCTCAAAAGAAAAGTTAAGATTGATAGGTTTATAGCTATCTTCAAACTCAAAATGGCTGCCAATTTCAGCCATATATTCATTTACTTTTGCAGACGCGTTTTCTAGTCCTTTTTGCACATCATATTGCTTCAATTCTTTATTAATGGCTACCAGCTGTTTGTTTAGTTCCTTAATTTGCTTTTCAATCTCTACATCATTGGCCATATTGAGCGTATCTAAAAGCATATATAACTTGGCCTTTTGCATCAAAATGCATTCATAAAGGCTTTTTTGTTCAGCCAACTGCTTTTCTGCTTTCTCTATTTCCGTTATTTGCTGGTTTAGTGCTGTAAGCTCTTTATCAAAAACCTCAATGTTACGTTGCACTTCAACCAAGGACGATTCAAACTTTGCTTTCATTGGGCGGGCTTGTGCGAGGTTTCCCGATACTTTCGTAATAGCTTGCCGTAATTTTTCTGCACTTTCTCGCAATGTGTCTTTTTCAGTATGGCAAAACGGGCAGACTGAAGCTGATATATGGACATGCTTTGGCGAGCTAAACTGTTTTAAGTTATCAACAAGACGTTCTTCTTCTCGAATATGTTTGTTAGTTGACGCAGCTTGTCGCTGCAACTTTCTAAGCTCGGCAGTCTTTTGAGTGCGTTCCAACTTAAGTTGATTGTAGCGTTGAGTAACAGCATCGGAGGTATAGTTAATTTTTTCAGGCACGATAACGCCGTCTAGCTGGTCTTTGGCGTCTTGTGGGTGGCGCAGTACCTGTTGCAAAGATAGTGGCTCATCTTTAAACCCCATCGAAGCATACAGCTGGCTTAAAACAGGGCCAACGCTTTGCTTGTAGTTTTCAGAGGTACGTTTACTTATCTCTTTCTGACGCTCCAAGCGTCTAACATCGGCGCTTAACCGTTCTTTTTCTTGTAACAGGTGAAAGTATTTCTGATCAACCAACCCTAAAAATATCTTGGTATGGTCAGTCACTTGATCACGTTTTTCCTTTTCATCGAATCGGTAAAATAGCGCATGTTTATTAGCAATAAGATTTTGATGCTGAAGAATAAACGATGAAAAGCTGCGTATTGATGGAGTAGCAGCTTTAGCCCTTCGGTTAGCTCTAGCAGCCAACGACTCATCAACATCATCCATGTCTAAGAAAAAATCAGTTAGCAGGTTGGTGAAAAACCATATTCCAGCCACTAATTTAGCTAGAAGAAGCCTTTATTTAGTGCTGAATCAATCTTGTAGTACTAAATATAGGTCTGATTGGTTGCAAAAAAGAGTTTTTCACCAACCTGTTAGGTGCTTTTTAAACTCTTTTAATGGACGAAAATATATACCACTAAAATAATCGCGATCAATATCGTCAGAATTGAACGATTCGGCTCTGCGAAAAAAGCCCTTACTTGCTATTTCTGGGTCACGGGCAATCACCATATCTTGGTCGTTGACCGAGAGCGCAACATAGTAAATGGCGGCGCTGGCGGTTATGATCCCTTTGGGAATTGTGTTTTCAGAACTACCTAAGCAATAGTCGAAAATTTCAATCAGGGCGCTTTTTCCCGTCGATGACTTTCCGGTGACGACATTTAGCAGGTTGGTGAAAAACTCTTTTTTGCAACCAATCAGACCTATATTTAGTACTACAAGATTGATTCAGCACTAAATAAAGGCTTCTTCTAGCTAAATTAGTGGCTGGAATATGGTTTTTCACCAACCTGTTAGCCCCTTTTTAAAATTAACTGGATGTTTATTCCCTTGCTTATCAATAACGCCAATTTCATGAATCAATGTTTTCATCGCGGTTTCACTCCTAAAAACGCATAAATCTCGAACACTGAGTGCTCCCTAAATAACCTTCCTAACTTCTCTGCACTTTTTTGATTGGTAAATACCGCATCAGATTCATGAACTGCACGAAGGGCTAAACTTTGTTCGTCTATTGATAGCCAGTCATTGACTAAACAATATTGAATGCATTGCTCTGTTAACTCTTGAAATCCATCTATTCGTTCTTGTAGGTCATAGAGTTTAATGCGATCGTCAAAAACCGACCAGACAGAGCTTCTAACGTTAGAGTTGAATAACTTTTGGCCAAAAACAGGATGACTGCAAAGTGGGATTACCAAAGGGGCAAGTAAAAGATTATTTTCTGATTCGCCTACTGCTGTGTAAAACGATACTAGATATACCCCATACTCGAACGGGTTGTACCTCAACTCATAAAGGGCATCAACAATGCTGCTCATGGCTCAACCCTCCATTTTAAATCTCGTTCTTCATCATCCATTGCGTCGTGTATTAGGCCGTTTCTAAAGACGAAATCAGGATTTGGATAGCCATCGATACCAAATGGTGCCTCGCTAATTACCTGATCGTACAGATATTGTGAAATCAGTTTTGAGCTACCCTGCTTACGACTGGCCGAGCGATATTTTGCAAAAAATGCGCGAATCCACTGTTCCCGGTATCGCTCAACCATTTTCATATATTGTGGATGCCCGTGGAGTTCTTCTATTGATGAGTTTATAAAATCCAGCCAATCACCAATAGCTTCTGGCAAGACGCGCTCATACTCAATCTCACAAATTTTCTGGGCAAAAAGAGCGGTGATATGAGTTTCTATTTCTTCTTCCGTTGCATCTCTTTGGGAAAAATTGGGAATAGTAAATGGCGTAGGCCCCCATTTAGCCGTTAAAGCCTCTCGCTTTTGGTCAAACTCCGCCTTTTCAATTATCCATTCAGTACTATTTGCCTGTTCATATACAAAGCCAATCAACCCTTCAGCAAAAGCCTGTCTATTTACTATAGGTATGTAGCCACTTAATTTGTTGTAATAACTATTTTTTAAAGTATTCAGGTCTTCTGACTCAACATGCAACACTACTTTGGCTAGAACTGCCAATAATTCCTCATCAGATGAACCTTCCATTACCGCTTTTTGCAGTTTTATAACTTCTGATAGCTTTTCAGCATTCAATTGAGCTTCGGTTCTTTCGGAGAAAATATCTTTTAAAACTTGCAGGCGTTGTTCCCCATTTTGCGAATTCCAGTCTTTTAGACGAGTAGTAGCTCCAAAAGCTTGGGTGGTGTGAAGCACCAAAACACCATATTGAGCGTGATTAAATTCTAGTGCCAGCCAGTTCTTTAACGTCTTCCAAAAGTTTTCGTGGTGGTCTGTAAGAGGTGCAGCGTAGTCTTTTACTTCGGTTTGTGTTGATTCCAAAACACCTGGAGAAATCAAACTAACGTCACCGTCTTTTTCGAACCACACAGACTGGCCGTCTTTAAGTGAAAAGCACTTATCCAAGCCAATCAACACTTGGTAATGAAACGCTAAAGCAGTTGTTAACACTGCATTTTTGGTTTGGTTTCCGCTCATGCCTGTCCGTTCCTTTATTTTTCTGAAGATTCTTGGGGTAGTTACCTAATTAACGTTTACTTCGAGTCAAATGCGGACAATTTTCCTCTGTATAACGTTGGATAAAATGCTTGTGTGCTTATAAATGCCTGCGCTTTCATACTGCTGCCATTCGGAAGTTTTATCGACAGTCTGCTTGAGGTCGATTACGACAGTTCTCAGCCGCCAACAACCTTTTGTCGTACTCACGCAATCATATCGGAATAGTTGGTGGTTCGGCGCTTGAAATCCCTGGCCAGTTTTGGCTTGGAATCAGTGACTGGTTTAACCGGAACGCGCACTAACCAAGCTGTAACATTTTGCTGGTAGACTGAAATACGGTTCGGCGCAGCAAGCGGACCGGCATTTTCGACTACTTTCAGTAAAATTTCGATGACCGACGCAAACACCGCAACTCCAACCCTGACCATAGGCGACAAAACCCATCCTATCGATAGCCTCAGCGACCTGGCCAAAGCCCAACTGGCCAATCTGCAAATCGTCGATGCCGAAATCCAGCGCTTGCAACAACAATTAGGCATAGCCCAGGTGGCGCGCGAGACCTTTTTGGCCACGCTGCAAACCGAATTCGCCAAATTGGGTTAAGCCGCACGGCTGTCGGAGCGCCGGTGTTTTCGCTGTTGACGCTGAATCTGCATACTTACCAGCAGCACCCGCGCCACAACTGTTTCGAAACCATGCACCTGTACGAACGCGAGGTGCACATCATCGCCGAGGCGGTGGCTCAGCAAGGCATAGACGCGATTTGTTTTCAGGAGGTCGGCGAATACCGGCACGACCCCATCGCCCAGCCTTACGGCGAGTCGCCGTCGAACATGGCGTTTCGGATTTGCCGGCGCTTGCGGGAATGGGGGCATTGGTTCTACATCCACCAGGACTGGAGCCACATCGGCTTTCAACGGTGGCGGGAAGGCACGGCGATTTTGAGCCGGCATCCGCTGCGGCACAATTACTCCGCTTACGTCTCGCACAATTGCAGTAAAGACCACTACATGTCGCGCAACGTCACCGTCAGTTGCATCGACCTGCCCCGCTTCGGCTTGCTGCACATCGCCAACGTGCATTTAAGCTGGGCCCACCACGGCTTCCACCAGGAATACGCCAACCTGAAGCGGCTGATCGCCTCACGTTACCACTTTGGGGTCAGAGGCGACCTGATCGTCGGCGATTTCAACGCGCCGGCCGGCGAACAGGCTTACCAACACATCGTCGGCAACGGCGAATACATAGACCAGTACCACGAACTGTACCCGCAGCGGTTTTACGAGCCGACCTTTTGCGGCCAGATCGACGGCTGGCGCCACAGTCCGCCGCGGCGCATAGATTACATTTTCAAACGCAACGGCCATCCGCTGCGCGTGCGGGAAATGACGCCTATTTTCAACGGCGAGTTTTATCCGAGCGTATCGGACCACTTCGGTTACCTGGCCCGCTTCGAATTGTTTTGAGCCTGACCGGGCCGGCCGACGTCAACTAACCGTAACCGGACCTTAATCGTGCTGTCATGGCCGCCTCCTAAAATCCTGGCTTTGCCGCCGCCGGACCCGATGCCATGACACTGCGCGTTCTAATTTTTTTGGCGATAAGCTGGCTTGGGGGTTGTGCCGCCGAGCCGCTGCGCCAATCCGTTTGGCCGGAAACCTTGCCGGCCCAAGCCGAGTTTGCCGAGCATTACCGGCAAGACCGGCGCAACGCCGAGCGGCAAAGCCTGGAACAATACTTGACCTGGGTCGAACGTTTTTACCAGGGCTGGGAGCTGTATCCGACCGGCTGGAACCGAATCAGCCAGGATTTGGCGGCCAAAATCGCCGACCCGGCCGCCAAACCCGAGATAGCCGCCAAACTACGCCGTTTGGGCATCGCCATCGCCGCGGAATGGGCTAAGGACAATGCCGTGCGCCGCATCACGACCCGCCATGTCGGGATCTGGGGTAACGCTCTGCAGAAATCGGCCGAGCGCGCCGAAATCTCGGCCATCGTCGACCGCGTGCTGGACGACGTCGACAATCTGCTCAACAACCGCATCGCCGCGGATATCATTACCGAAAACCGCTTTTACACCGAAGAAGACGTGTTAAACCAAATCAACTGAGCGCTTGAATTAGACGGTGGCTGACAGACACCGGCGCTGAGATGCCGGTTAGGTGCGGTCAATGCACCATCGGCGTTGCGCTAGCGGCAAATTGGTCCGTCCCGCGCTTACCCAAGACCAAGCTCTACCGCGCAAGCCGCTCAGCTTTGCCGCGGTTCCGCCGAGTCGCTCCCATGCCGCCGGCGGTTCCAAACAAATCCAAGCGGAACGCAAAGCTCGCCGCCACCCGGGGTTTATTCCACTGCCCTTTCCGTTTCATCGCGCTCCTTGCTAAAGTCTGTCGATAGCTGAGCTATGCTTTGCTTTCATTCCGGAGCCCATGACTCAAGGACCTTGATGGCTGGATACCCAACTTTCGACGATTATTTGCGCAATATAGCGTTGCCGATGCCGCTAAGGTGGCTTGCGGTTGCGGCAATGTATTGGCTAACGGCCAGATTGGCTTTGCTGTACTTTGCCCCGAACGGCACCGCCAGCGTATTTTTTGTGGCGAGCGGATTTGCGTTAGCCGCGCTGTTGCTGGGCGGCTGGCGCTATGCCTCCGCGATATTGCTGGGCGCGTTGGCGCTGAATGTATTGCAGGGCAAGACATGGCTGGCAGCAGCCGTGATCTCGCTCGGCAGTACCGCCGGCACCTGGCTGGGCGCCTGGTTGCTGCGCCGTATGCAAAATTTCGACCACAGTTTGCCCACGCTGCGCGATTATTTGCTGCTGATCGGTTTGGGCGGGGTATTGGCCTGTTCGTTGCCGGCGATTGTCGGATCGTTGACCTTGTTGAACTCGGGCATCATTAGCCCGCACAATTTCCTGACCACTCTGTTGCATTGGTGGATGGGCGATACGCTGGGCGTGATTTTGACGACGCCGCTACTACTGGTATGGAACAAGCTTCCAGGCAAACTGCATGGCCGAACACGCTTGTTCGAGGCGGTTTTGATCGTGGCGATGAATGTGATGGCCGGCCAATTGGTATTCCTGGATTGGTTCCACGATAGCCTCGGCAGCTATGCCAAAAGTTACTGGATATTTTTGTTTGTCAGTTGGGCGGCGGTCCGGTTGGGGAGCCGCGCCACGACCTTGATCCTGGTCATTACCGCCAGCCAAGCAATGTCCGGTTTAGTACGGCAACGCTCGGGGTTTATCGACCCCGGCCTCGGCGACAACCACGCGCTGAATTATTGGTTTTTCATGGTGGTGCTGTCGGTGGTCGGCATGGCGCTGGCTTGCTATTTTTCCGAACGCCACAAGGCGCTGGAAACCCTGGCCGACCGCGAGGAATTGCTTAGAACCCTACTGAAAGCCATGCCGGACAAGGTCTGGTTGAAAAACCCGGAAGGCGTTTATCTGCTGTGCAATCCCAGTTTCGAACCGCTGTTCGGCACTACGGAACAGCATATTGTCGGCAAAACCGATTACGATTTTGTCGCTCCCGATCTGGCCGATTCCTACCGGCGGCATGACCTGAAAGCCCTGGCCGCCGGTAAGCCCAGTAGCCATCAGGAATGGCTAAGCCACGCCGACGGCAGCCATACCGCGCTCTACGAAACCATCAAGACCCCGGTGAATAACAGCGAGGGCAAATTGATCGGGGTATTGGGCATGGCGCGCGACATTACCCAACTGCGAGAAACCCAGATTGCCCTGGGCGAGCGAATCAAAGAGCAGAAGTGTCTGCACGCGGTGTTCCGTGCCACCGAGGATTTGCAAAAACCGCTAGCGGACGTGTTGCAAGCGGTCGCGGCATGTTTGCCGGCGGCATGGCCCGAGCCGGAAACCACTGCGGCGGGTATCGAATGGGACGGCCAGCGCTACGCCACCGATGGTTTTAAACATCCGCTCGCGGTGCAAACCGCCCCGATTCGCATTGACGGTGAGGTGCTGGGCTGCGTCACGGTGGCTTGTTCGGTTCCAAGTCCGGCGCCGCAGCCCGGTTTGTTTGCAGACGATAAACGCGGCTTGTTGGAGGCGGTGGCGGAGCGACTCAGCGATTTCATCGGCCGCCGGCGGCGGGAAGAATCGGCCCGCAATCGCGAACGCATTTTCAGTTCGATTGTCTCGCAGGCCACCGACGCCATCACCTTGATCGATGCGCAAACGTTCGAATTCATCGAATTCAACGATGCCGCCTGTTCCAGTTTGGGCTACAGCCGCGACGAGTTTGCCCGCTTGCGCCTACCCGATATTCAGGGTGAGTTCGACGCCGACACCGTCGCCAAGATGACAGACGACTTCATGCAAGCCGGATCGGCCCAGTTCGACACCTTGCGCCGGCATAAGAACGGTTCGCTGCGTAACGTCCATGTCAGCCTGCAGGTGATAGAGATTCGCGGCCGCAAGCATCTGTCCTTGATCTGGTCGGACATCACCGAACGCAAACAAATCGAGCAGCAGTTTCGCCACCTGTTTGCCCATAACCCGGCACCGATGTTGATCTACGAACGCGGCTCGCTGGCCATGGTGGCGGTCAACGACGCATTCAGCGCGTTGTACGGCTACAGCCAGGAGCAGGCGCAGACATTGAAACTGACCGACCTGTATCCGGACGAACAGAAACAGGCCATTGCCGATTTGGCAGCCGGTTTGCGCGGTTATGCCAATATCGGCGAATGGCGGCATGTTCGCCGGGACGGTTCGACGATAGACATCATCTCCCGCTCGCATGACATTACCTTTTCCGAGCGCAATTGCCGGGTGGCGGTGATTACCGACATCACCGAGTTGAAACAAGCCGAATCGGAACTGCGTAAACTGTGGCTGGCGGTGGAACAGAGCCCCAACAGCATCGTGATCACCAACCTGAATGCCGATATCGAGTATGTAAACCGCCGATTCAGCGAAGTAACCGGCTACCAGCGCGACGACGTAATCGGCAAAAACCCGCGCATTTTACAGTCGGGACACACCAGCCAAGCCGTCTACGATGCCATGTGGGATACGCTGACCCAAGGCAAAAGCTGGTCCGGCGAACTGGTCAACCGGCGCAAGGACGGCAGCGAATACGTCGAATGGGCGCAGATTACCCCGGTGCGCCAGCCGGACGGCAAAATCACCCATTACCTGGCGATCAAAGAAGACATTACCGAGAAAAAACGGGTCGCGCAGGAGCTGGAATCGTATCGCCATCATCTGGAAGATTTGGTGGCGGCGCGCACCCGTGAGCTGGTTCAGGCGCGTCAAGCCGCCGAAGCGGCGACGCTGGCCAAGAGCCAGTTTTTGGCGAACATGAGCCACGAAATCCGTACGCCGATGAATGCCATTCTGGGCATGCTGTATCTGGCTTTAAAGCAGGAATTGCCTGCCGGCTTGCACAACCATCTCAGTAAAGCCCAGAGCGCGGCGCATTCGCTGCTGGGCATCATCAACGACATTCTGGATTTTTCCAAAATCGAGGCCGGCAAGCTGGAGTTCGAAGCCACCGAATTTGCGCTGGACGGCGTACTCGAGCAAATCACCGATGCCATCGGCTTGCAAGCCGAACAAAAAGGGGTGGAGTTTCTGATTCGCTACGACGTCAACATCCCCAACATGTTACTGGGCGATCCGTTGCGCTTGAAACAGATCTTGCTGAACCTGTGCGGCAATGCCCTCAAGTTTACCGAACGCGGCGAAGTGGAATTAGGCTTCAGATTGCTCGGCAAAAAAGAAGATGTGGCGACGATCCAAATTTCGGTGCGCGATACCGGTATCGGCATGGATCGGGAACTGCAAGGGCGGCTGTTCCAAAAATTTACCCAAGCCGACCAATCCACGACCCGTCGTTTTGGCGGCACCGGGCTGGGCTTGGCGATCAGTAAACATTTGGTCGAGATGATGGGCGGCCGGATCTGGATCGAAGATTCGCAGTCCGGCAAGGGCACCACCATGTGTTGCACGATTCAATTGCCGGTCTCGTTGCAGGCCGAAGCGCACCGCCACGAATTGTATTTGCAAACCGGTCCCTTGCTGAGAGGGCTGCGGGTGTTGGTGGTCGACGACAACGAAGTCTCCCGCGAAATTTTGGCGGAGATGCTGGGTTATTTCCAACTGGAGGTCAGTGTCGCCACCGGCGGCTTGGCGGCTATTCGGCAATTGGAAGCGGCAGCCGACCGGCCGTTCGATCTGGTATTGATGGATTGGCGCATGCCCGGCATGAATGGCGACGAAGCGACGCTGCGCATTCACGCCAACAGCGCGATTGCCCGGCAACCGAAGGTCGTCATGGTCACTGCCTATGGCCGGGAAGATGTGATGCTGCTGGCCCGCCAAGCCGGCGTGGACGGCTTTTTAGTCAAGCCGGTATCGCCTTCGGCATTGCTGGACACCATTTTGTCGGTGCTCGGCCGCGGCCGCCTTCCCGACCAACCGGCGCATAGCACGGCATCGGCCGGCCGGCCGGCCGCCGCCCCCAATTTTTCGGGCTGTTTGGTACTGTTGGTGGAAGACAATGCCATCAACCGCGAGTTTGCTATCGAGTTGTTACGCAGCGTGGATATACAGGCGGATCAGGCGATGGACGGCGAGGAAGCCCTGAGGATGGTGCAGCAGCAACGTTACGATTGTGTGTTGATGGATATTCAGATGCCGGTCATGGACGGATTGGAAGCCAGCCGGCAGATTCGGGCATTGGCGCAGCAAACCGGCGATGACTACTATGCCCGCTTGCCGATTATCGCGATGACGGCGTTGGCGATGGCCAGCGATACCGAGCATAGTCTGGCCGCGGGCATGAACGACCATATCAGCAAACCGGTCGAGCCGGAGCGTTTGTTCGCCTGCCTGCGTAAATGGTTGCCAAGCAAGGCGGCTGGCGATGCGACGCCGAGTAGTGCTGCGTCGCCGCGAACCGGCCCTTGTTCGGCCGATTTGCTGGCGCTGCAAAGCTTGCAAGTTGGCGAAGGCTTGCGCCGCATCGGCGGCAAGGAAGCGGCGTACCGCAAACAATTGAAACGCTTTCGCGAACATTACGCCGATGCGGTTTCGGAACTGCGGCGCTTGTTGCAAGCCAACCAACTGCCGGCGGCGGAAAACTATTGCCATGCGCTGAAAGGCGTGGCGGGCAATCTCGGCGCCAACAAGTTATACGAATCCGTCACTCAAATCGACAGCCTACTGAAGCGGCAACAAATTCCGGAAAACGCCGATATCGACCGCCTGCAGGAATTGTTAGGCCAGGTAATCGACGACATCGACAGTCTCGCCGAACAGCCGCTGCCCGAGCCGCCGGCCGGGACGCGGCGGTCTCAGGCCGAAATACTGGCTATAATCCATGCGCTGGCGGCCGTGTTGGAAACCGATTTGGGAGCCGCCGAAGCGCTAATGGCCGAATTACGCTTGGCTGCGGCGGGCGGACAATTCGAATCTGAAGTCAATCAGATTGCTGCTCAGGTCGATGCGTTTAACATCGATCAAGCCCTGATCCTACTGGCCGGCTTACAACAACGCCTGACTAGCCGGCACTGATTGAATCGCAAAAATCACATGGCAGAGTCCAACCATAGCAAGCCCCGCATTCTGATCGTCGACGACGTCAACGAGAATCTGCACGCGCTATTAAGCATCCTGCGCGACGATTACGCCGTGATGGCCGCCACTACGGGCGAAAAGGCGCTGGAATTGGCCACGCGCCTACCCGGCCCGGAACTGGTGTTGCTGGATATCAAAATGCCGGGCATGGATGGCTACGAAGTATTGCGCCGGCTGAAAGCCGATCCGAGTACCGCCGACATTCCGGCGATCTTCGTCACGGCCTTGTCGGAAACCGCCGACGAAGCCGAGGGACTGAGATTGGGGGCCGTCGATTACATCACCAAACCGGTCAATCCCGACCTGCTAAAGCAACGCATATTGACCCAGCTCGAGTTGCGCCGCTATCGCCGCAAGCCACTGCTATCGTTGAGCGAACGCATCGCGATCCGGGAAGAGCGCCCGGCCTTGCTGCTGGTTGACGACATCCCGGATAACATTCACGAATTGGCGGAGGTATTGAAAACGGAATACCGGATCATGGTCGCCAACAACGGCTACCGCGCGCTGGACATTGTCAACGGCGCCAACCCGCCGGACCTGGTACTACTCGATATCGTCATGCCCGATTTGGACGGTTACGAGGTGTGCCGGCGGATCAAGGCCACCGCCATCGGCACCCGCATTCCGGTAATTTTTGTCAGCGTGGTCGATGCAACGGCCGACAAGGTACGCGGTTTCGCGATCGGCGCCGCAGATTACATCACCAAACCCTTCGATATAGACGAAGTGCGGGCGCGGGTGCGCACCCACTTGGAACTGAGCCGGCTCAACCACCAATTCGAGCAATTGGTCGAGCTGCGCAGCGCCGAACTGCGCCAGTTGGAAGCGATCGTCAGCCGCTCGCCGGTGATCGCGATGACCTGGTGCAATGTCGAAGGCTGGCCGGTCAATTATGTCAGCCGCAATAGCGTAGCCTGGGGCTATACGCCGGAGAAGCTGCGTTACGGAACCTTAGCATTCGATGAATTGGTCCACCCGGACGACCGTGCACGGATCCATGCCGAAATCCACGAGCACATTGCCGCGGGAACCGACGAGTTTCGCCAGGAGTATCGGCTGCGCCATGCCGACGGCCACTGGCTGTGGCTGGAAGACTTTAAACGGCTGACTCGAAACGCCCATGGCGAAGTGGTAGAGATACACGGCTTATTGCACGACATCACCGCCCGGCTCGAAGCGGAACGGGCACTGAGCGAACACGAAGCGCAATTGCGGGCCATCGGCGACAACCTGCCGGAAGGCTATGTCTACCGCTACGAACTCACCCCGGATGGACAGGCCAGATTTCGCTACCTTAGCGCCGGATTTGAAAAATTGCATGGGCTAAAGCCGGCGCAGGTGCTGAACGACATGACGCTGTTTACCCGCCAGATCGCGCCGGAATCGCTTGCCGACCACAATGCGGCGGAATCCAAGAGCTCTCTCGAGTTAAGCGTCTACCGCGGCAACTATTTGTTTAACTTGGCGGACGGTTCCCAGCGTTGGGTGGCGTTCCAGTCCAGCCCGCAACGGCAGGCCGATAACGGCGTGGTTTGGGATGGGGTCGGCATCGACGTCACCCAGCGGATCGCCAACGAACAACAACTGATTTTACAGGCGCGGCGCGCCCAAGCCCTGCTGGAGCTACCGAAAGCGTCGGAAGAACTCAGCGAAGTCGCGTTGATGCAGCACGGCCAGGCGCTGGCGGCACAACTGACGGCCAGCCGGAGCGGATTTATCCATTTTGTGCATGAAGACGAGCAGATGATCGAATGGGTGGCCGGACCGCAGCAAGCCCAGGTGCCGGATTGCCCCGCCGCTCTCGGTAACCGCTATCCGCTCAGCCAGACCGGGATTTGGGCGGATTCGCTCAGGCAACGCCGGCCGGTCGTGTTCAACGATTGCAGGCCGGTTAGCGACGGCGCGGCGGCGGTCCTGTCCGACCTGTCGCGTCTGATCTCGGTGCCGGTTATCGAAAACGGCAAGGTCGTCATGCTGGCCGGGGTTAGCGATAAGCCGACGGATTACTCTGAGCTGGATATCGAGACCGTCCAGTTAATCGCCAGCGCAATTTGGCGTATCGTTCAGCGCAAGCGCGCCGAAAATAAAGCCGCCCGCTTCAGCCAGGTGTTGGAACGCTCCACCAATGAGATTTATACCTTCGATAGCCGCAGCTTGCGCTTCATCGACGTCAATCAAGGCGCCCGCAATAATCTGGGCTATTCGCTGCAAGAATTGGAGCGGATGACGCCGCTGGATCTCAAGCCCGAGTTCAGCGCGGAAAGCTTCGAAAAGTTGGTCGCGCCACTACGCGCCGGAAGCAAGCGCCACTGCGATTTCATCAGCCGGCATCGGCGCAAGGATGGCAGTTACTACCCGGTTGACGTGCGGCTGGAGATCAGCGCCGACCAACCGCCGCTGTTCGTGGAGATAGTCAACGATCTGACCGAAACCCAGGCGATGCAGGCCCGCATTACCGAATTGTCCCGTTACGATACGGTGACCGGTTTGCCGAACCAGCCCTATTTCGAGGAGTTGTTGTCCGCGGCGATCGATCTTGCCGCGAGCCAGGACTATGAGATTGCCGTGGTGCGGCTGGATATCGAAAGCTTCCACACCATCGACGACAGCTACGGCTATGAGATTGGCGATCAAACCCTCAAGATTGTCGCCAGCCGACTGGTCAAAACCGCCGGCAACGAAGGTATCGTCACCCGCATGGCCAAAGACAACTTCGCCATCGCCTTTCCGTTGGTCAAGAGCGTGCTGGAGGCCAAGGAGTTTGCGGAGAATTTGCAGTTGGCCGTGTCCGAGCCGGTGCTGTTGGCCGAACACGAGATTCATCTCGAAGCCAAAATCGGCATCAGTTTCTATCCGACCGACGGCATCGCCGCCCACCAATTGGTGCAGCGCGCCGGCATTGCCTTGAATCATGCCAAGGCGGACAAGGTCTCCGGTTTGCGCTTCTTCGAACGGGAAATGAACGACTTGTTGCTGTCGAAAATTGCCCTGACCAACGATATGCGCCACGGCATAGAGCGCGGCGAATTCGAGCTGTATTACCAACCCCAAGTATCCCTGGCCACCGGCAAAATCGTCGGCCTGGAAGCCTTGGTGCGCTGGAACCACCCGGTGCAAGGCTTTCTGCCGCCGGGTAAATTTGTCATGCTGGCCGAAGAGTCCGGATTGATTCTGCCGCTGGGCGACTGGATTTTGCAGCGGGCCATCGGCCAGATGCGGGAATGGCAGGATGCCGGATTGGCCGACCAATTTTTCACCATCGCGGTTAATGCCTCGGCAATGCAAATGCAGACCGGTTGTTTGGTCGATTCGATTCAAAAACTATTGCACGATTTCGGGCTGCCGGCCCGCTGTGTGGAGCTGGAACTGACCGAAAGCCTGCTGATGAGCAACGTCAGCGAAACCAAAAATCTGTTGCAAAGGCTGAAGGCCTTGGGTATCCAGCTCTCGATAGACGATTTCGGCACCGGCTATTCGTCGCTGGCGTATCTGAAACAGTTTTCGGTAGACAAGCTGAAGATCGACAAGAGCTTCGTCGACCATTTCACGACCGACCCCAACGATGCCGTCATTGTCCAAGCCACGATTGCGATGGCGCACAGCATGGGGCTGACGGTGATCGCCGAAGGCGTGGAAACCCAAGCTCAGGCCAATTACCTACGCGCCTTGAAATGCGACCAGATTCAGGGCTATTACTTCAGCCGGCCGCTACCCGCCACCGAGGTATCCCGATTAATCCAATCCGGCACCTTGCTAGACCTGCCTGTCCCGGAACACAAACAACATATCCTGTTAGTCGACGACGACCGGAATATCTTGTCGGCACTGAAGCGCTTGTTTTATCGAGACGGCTACGAGGTTCTGATGGCACGCAGCGGCGAAGAGGCGCTGGATTTGATGGCCAATCATGTCGTGAAAGTGATTATCGCCGACCAGCGCATGCCCAACATGACCGGTACCGAGTTTTTGGCGCGCGTCAAAGTCATGCATCCGCGCACGGTGCGTATGGTTTTATCCGGCTACACCGATTTGTCGACGGTGACCGAGGCTATCAATCGCGGCGAGATTTACAAATTTCACACCAAGCCCTGGGACGACGACGCCTTGCGCAACGATGTCCGCGATGCGTTCTCGCATTACGAATCGCTTGGCCAGGCGTTAAATTGACGATCCTTGCGGGCATCGAGGCTACCAGCGCCAAGTACTCTGCTTGGAGGTTGGCAGCGATTGCGGCCGCTCGAACGCGCTGCTCGACGAAAATATTATCCTGCCGGTTTTCCATACAATTTGGCGCATATCCCCCTCCCACACAATCTCACATCATTTCAATCCGGCATGGCTGAAACTGGCAGTTCGAATATTGGCGACGAAGTAGCTAAATTTGTTATCGATGCCGGCCACCGCTAGTTATTGGTTGATCTGCACCAATCACTATTTCCGCAAGCGGTGGATTTGGTAGCGGATAGCGGAAATCACCTGTTTTAAAGGCTACCGGACCTCACTATTCCAAACGGCATAATTGGGGCCAATCTCTGGAAGATTGGTCGCGCATTTAGCAGGACGGAGCGCATCGGGATTAAGTCGATGTCCGATTAGGGCGGCCATTCGAAAGGCGTTTCACGCTGGGCTGCGATTAGATCGGCCCGCAACAACGAGATACCAATGTAATTGCGCCGGGACAATCGATCAGGTATTTCGAGCTGCCAGAACAGAGTTGGCGAAAATTTTGCTTTGCTGTTTGCGGTTGATATCGAATGCACTTGGGTTGCCGGCTTAGAAAACATACCGTCTGGGAGGCCGTCAATGGCTTAGCTGTTATTGCTTGTCTATGAAAACTCCGAACAGGCGATCCAAGCCGGCGAATGTTGGCGAAATTTCGCAGGCTTAAGTTCCGTGCTGGCGAATCGGTTTGGCGTAGGTGAATTTAACGTTCGGTTCGCGAGCAACGCATTAGCCGGATCAAGTAATTTAGGGATTGCAGTGGAGGTTTATCATGAGACGGGGTAACGGATTTGGCATTGTCGCGTGCTGGCTGGTTTTGACCATAGCGCCGGCTTTGGCGCAAGAATCGAAATTGGAAGTCGGCAACGGCGAACGTTTGTTGGTGTTGGCACCCCATCCGGACGACGAGAGCCTGAGTTCCGCGGGTTTGATCCAGCGCGTGTTTGCCAAGGGCGGATCGGTAAGGGCCGTCGTCGTCACGTCGGGCGATGCCTACGTTGATGCCGTCAAAATGGACACCGGGAAAAGCCGATTATCGCCGGCCGATTATTTGGCGTTCGGCGAGAAACGCCTGGACGAGTCGCGCCGCGCAGCTCAGATTTTGGGCGGCAGTTTCCTGCACTTGGATTTGATGGGGTTTTCCGACGGCGCGATCTACGCCGCCCTGGTGTCGCATTGGCGGCGTAACAGCCCGTTTCGATCCCGATTTACCGGCTTCGACCACGTGCCGTACCGCGATAGCCTGGATTGGGGCAATGCCCAAGACGGCAAAGATTTGGTCGGCGAATTGGTGGCGATCATGAAAGAGACCCAGCCGACCATCATCAGTTTTCCGGACGTTATGGAGGACGATTCCGACCACGCCGGTTTGGGTATGTTTGCCTTGCTGGCCGTACACGAATGGCGCGCGCAAACGCAAAACGAACGCAGCAACCCGAAAATGTTGGCCTACTTGGTGCACTGGCCGCATTGGCCCAAGGGTTCGGATTGGGGTATAGCCCAGGATTGGAGTAACGAACCGATGCATTTGCCTGACAATTTACCGGCGCGCGGGCATCGCCGGGTTTGCCTGGATTTGACCCAGGCCGAGATTGCCGGCAAGCACGATGCGATTGCCCAATACCTTACCCAACAACGCATCATGGCCGACTTTTTGGCGTCCTTCGTCCGCAGTAGCGAGTGTTTTACTCAGTTGGCACCGACCAATGCCAACCGGATCGAGACAGTCATTGAGCATTGGCAGCAGGCGCGTAAGGCGTTTAACAGCCATCCGCTGGATAGGCGAAAAATTTAGCGCCCGCGGCAGAGGTAAGGGTTGTGGCGAACAATAACCACGTTGCTTATTTGGACAGTATCCGCGGCTTGGCGGCAATGGCAGTGATTACCGAACATTACATAATCGCATACGGCTTGCCGTGCCGCGATGCGCTTTGCCAGCGTGTGTTGGACATGCCGCCCTTCAATTTCTGGTGGGACGGCGGCGCGGCGGTTTCGATGTTTTTTGTGCTGAGCGGGATGGTCTTGTCGCTGAAGTATTTTCGACTCGGTTGCCATCCGGACCTGCAACATTTCAACTTGGTCAATTACACACTCAACCGTTTGTTTCGACTGTGGCCGCCCTATTTGGTGGTGCTGGGGCTCAGTGCCGCGTTATATCTCGCCGCCACCGATGTACCTTTTACAGATAACGCGTTACCGCCCAGTTCTTGGCTTACCGATACCTGGCGCGCGAATCCGTTAAGCGCAACGGATATGTTGCGCGAGGCGGTGCTATTGAAATTGCCGGAAAACGTCGTGTTACTGCCGCAGGCTTGGACATTGACCATAGAACTGGCCTTGTCCTTATTGCTCCCGGTCGGCCTGTTATTGGTGGAACGCGGAGCGGTCTGGCTAGTTTTTTTTGCCTGTTTAGTAGTTTCGCTGCTGGGCGTGTCGGCTTTTTTATTGCACTTTTTGCTGGGCTTGCTGATCGCCAGAAATTACCGAGCAATAGCCGGATATTTCAAAACCAGAGTCTTACGGCGCAGGCTGTTGTTGCTGATCGGCTTTGCGCTGTATACCTCGGGCGGACTAAACCAGAACAGCCAAATGCCGGAGAGTATCGTCTGGGCCATATCGGGATTGGGGGCTGGCGCATTGTTAATGTTCGCGGTGGCATCGACAAGGTTACAAGCCCTATTATCGCTGCCGTTGCTGCGGCAAATCGGTCGCGTCTCGTACAGCGCTTACCTGATTCATATGCTGGTGCTGTTGTGCGTTACGCCGAGGATACTGCATGGGATGCAAGCCGTAACCGGTAACCGCTCCCTGTTGTGGCTCGGAGGCTACGGCTTATCCGTGGCTGTTGTATTGTTACTATCCTGGGCTTGCTACTATTTGCTGGAGGTTCCCAGTATCGCTTTGGGTCGCCGCACCATCGGAATGTTTTCTTGACCGGGGCCGGAGGATGCCGAACAGCGCGAAGCGCATCGGTCGCGATTGGTGCGGTTGGTAAATTCACGACACCCTAAAGCTGATTTCGGCCGGACAGGCTTTGTTGCATTAACCCGATGACATCCCCATGTTAAGGTCAAATTGACTGACCAAACGCCCTGATGCCGCAGCCCCGACCCACGAAATATCGAACCACGAACTGGCGAGACTACAACCAATCCCTGAAACAACGCCGTTCGCTGTTGCTCTGGATTGATAAAGAGATGAATTGGCTTGCGCCTGGCAGTGGCAAGCCAGGTCGGACAGATAAGTTTTCCGATGCCGCCATACAGTTTTGCCTGATGATCAAGAACCTGTTTGGTCTAGCGTTATTACGCCAAGCCAGTGGGATGGTGACCAGTTTGTTGAAGTTATCGGGTCTCGATTGGCGACGCCGGACTACTCGACCTTATGTCGCCGCCAGCAACGCTTACAGGTCTGCATTGCCTATCGTCCGAATCCGAAGGGCCTGCATTTGCTTGTCGATAGCACCGGCGTGAAGATGCTGGGCGATACCCAAGGGCATAAAAGGCGAATACCCAAGGGCACAAGTGGAAAACTAAAAAACATGGCGCGGAGTATCGTCGCCAATGGCGCAAGGTTCATTTGGGTATCGATGCCGAAACCCTGGAAAATTGCCGGATCGGCAAACTACCGGCCATATTAGCCGTGGATGCTGTAAACGACCCACACCGCCGCGTTCGCGACCGGATATTTGGCTTACAGCCGCGCTGAACTATTAAGTGTCATCGGCCGGCCAATGACGGCCAATATTTCATTCGAAATAGTGCGCTAACCGCCGGAAGGTGAACCGGCTCAGGCCAGCCGACGCCTCAGCCTGCCTCAAATGGCGCCGCTTATTTTCTCCAGCCACAAATCCTCTTCGGACTCCCGAAAACACCAATGCCAAGGTTCGTATCGATAACCCGATGCGTTGCCCGGCGGGTAGGACATAACGAAGCCGAAGCGGCCGGCGTTGGCCTGTAACCAGGCGCAGGCTGCGGTCAGTTCGAATCCGAGTTGCATCGCCGGCGCATCCGGGCAGGTTAAATCCACCGCGCGGCCGGTATGGTGTTCGCTGTAGCCCGGCGGTGCCAGCACGGTCAGAATGTCACCGATGGCCGCCCCTGCATCAAGTTTGGCGCGGATCAGCTCGGCCTGGCGTGCCACGCTGCGGTAGGCGGAAATCAAATAAATCTCGACACCGTCGGCCGCTGCGGCGGCTTTCATTGCTTGCCAGGCGCGGCCGGCTGCCGGAGTCATGAAAAACGGCCTGCCGTTGCGATCGACATCGGCGACGGCCAGCCGCTCCGCCGCGGGATACAGGCGCAGGCCGCGGGCTTCGACCGCTGCGACGGCAATCCCCAGCGCTTGGCAAATCGCGCGCGGATCGCAGGTTTCGGTTTCCGGGCAATGCGCCATGTCCGGACCGGTTAGCCGTGCACTTGAGCGAATCGGCCGCTAGCGGCCAACAGTCCACCGGCACTAAGCGTCGTTGCCGGCGATTTCGCAGCAGCCGTCTGAAAGGCACGCGACAACTGGCCCCACCGGGATATACCGATCGGATTAAGCTGCCGATTTACTTCTTTCATCTCCACCCCCTGCCAAAGCCAATTCCCAAGTCGCCGCAGCGGCTTGGATTTTGCCCAAATCAACAGCATGGTCCCTACCGCGGGAGACAAGGTGCATTTTGCTAGCACTCGATCCCAACGATTAGCCCGGCTTACGAATATCCAGTTTCCGCATCCGATAGCGCAAAGTGCTGGGTTTGATCTGCAAGCGCTGCGCCGCCCCGTGCGGGCCTTCTATGACCCAACGGGTTTGCTCCAGCACCTGCAGGATATGGTCGCGGGCGACCGCATCCAGGCTGGCGGCAGCGTTTCCAAGCGTCACGGATGAAATATCCGTGACGCTGCCCGGCAATTGCTCGGCGCCGATCTCCAGCCATGGCCCATCGGCCAGAATAATCGCGCGTTCGATGATGTTTTCCAGTTCGCGGATGTTGCCCGGCCAATGGTAACGCTGCAAGCGCCGCATCGATTCGGCGCCGATGCCGTTGATTTTCTTGCCGAGTTTCGGGGCGAATTTGCCGATCAGGAAATCGGCCAGCAGCGGAATGTCTTCCAGCCGCTCCCGCAACGGCGGCGTAGCCAGCGGAAATACGTTCAAGCGGTAGAACAGATCTTCCCGGAAATGTTTGTTCGCCACCTCCTGCAGCAAATCGCGGTTGGTCGCAGTGATGACCCGCACGTCCATTTTGATCGGCGTCTGACCGCCGACCCGTTCGAATTCGCGCTCCTGGATGACCCGCAATAATTTGACTTGCACCTCCAACGGAATCTCGCCGACTTCGTCGAGAAACAGCGTGCCGCCTTCGGCCAGTTCGAAACGGCCGATGCGTTTGTTGATCGCCCCGGTGAAGGCGCCCTTTTCGTGACCGAACAATTCGCTTTCGATCAGGCTGGCTGGTAACGCCGCGCAATTGACTTTGATCAGCGGCCGCTGCTTGCGCTTGCTGGCGGAGTGGATGGCACGGGCGACCAATTCCTTGCCGGTGCCGGATTCGCCTTGAATCAGCACCGAAGCATCGGTTTGTGCCACGCGTTGGACCTGATTCAGCAACGAACGCAGCGCCGGGCTGCGGCCGACGATTTCCTCGAAATTGTGCTCGGCCTTAATTTCTTCCTGCAGGTAACGGTTTTGCTCCTGCAATTTGGCCTGTTCCTGCTCCATCAGGATTTGGGCGGTGATGTCGATGAACATCGTCCTTAGAAACCGGCCGCTGGGATCGGTTTTCGACCACCACCGAATCCAAACCGGCCGGCCGTCGTCCTTACGCCGCAATTCCAGTACCACGCCGGCGCTGTCGGTGCCTTTCTCGACCGAGGCGAAGGCTTCCCGCAAGCGGGCTTGGGCTGCCGGCGTATTCGGCACCAGCGAAATGCCTTGGGTGCTAGGAACCTGCTCTGCGGTCAAACCCAATATCCGCAACGCGGCCTGATTGGCCTGCAGAAAACGGGTGTCCTTGTCTTCGTGCACATAGGCAATCGGCGCCTCGTCGAACAATTCGCGAAAACGCTGTTCGCTCAGCCGCAGTTGCTGCTCGATGCGCAAGCGGTTCAATTCCGCCGCGGCGCGGGAAGCAAAGATTTTGAAGACATAGAACAGATTGTCCCGCTCCGGCATCGGTTGCCGGTCGAACAGCGCCAGATGGCCGAGCACCTCACCGGCGCCGTCCCGTAACGGTACCCCCAAATAACTTTCCACCCCCTGCTCGTGCGGAAACAACTGCGAGACGCCGGAGGGGTAATGGCAGAAATTGCCGCGCAACACCTCCTCGCACGGCGTCCCGGGCAAGTCCCATTCCTGGCGGTCCAGAAAATCGCCGTCCATCCAGAACGCCAGGGAGCGCACCCGGGTCTTGGCCTCGGCGAACTCGGCGACAAAACCGTTCGCCACGCCGGTCGCCTGGCACAGGTTACGCACCAGCGAGCGCATGAAATCGCCGCCGGTAGCTTGGGCGGTACCTTCGACTACTGCCTTTAAAACCGAAAATTCGCTGGAATCTACCGGGTGCATAGTGAGGCAAAGATTGAATGAAAAGACAGTAACGAGTCGGCTGCATACAGCCCCGCCACATTCTAGCCCCCGCCGCCAAACCAAGCCACCATATTTGGCGGCACCCGCAATATACCGAGGCTTAATCCGACCCGCTACGGCCTACCGCCACAACAGAACACAGACAACAGATTGATTTAATTGCAATAAACCACTAAAGCACAATCTGGCACGGCGCTTGCCATATTCATTTCGCCGGACGGCGCAGGCTGTCGGTACTCGATCCTATTTAACTAACGGAGACTACCTATGAAAAATCCAAACACCGTCGTCAGCACCGCTTTGGCTTCCATCCTTGCCATGAGCGCCTTAGGCTTGGCGTCCGGCGCCGAAGCCGCCGAAAAAACCGATATGGAGAAATGCTACGGCGTCGCCAAGGCCGGCAAGAACGATTGCAAAACCTTGTCCAATGCGTGTGCCGGCCACGCTATGACTGACAACCAAAAAGACGCTTTCATCGCCTTGCCGGCCGGCACCTGCGAGCGCATCAGCGGCGGTAGCCTGCAAGCTCCGGCCGGCATGTAATACGGATCGGCCATGGCGCAACCCGACACAACCTTATCCTCTGGCGCCGCTAACGCTTCGATTCCGGCTGCAGCCGGAATCGGGCTCCGTTCGCCGCATTACCGCGACGCGTTGGCCAGCCCAGCCAAACCGGCCTGGCTCGAAGTCCACAGCGAAAACTATTTCGGCGCCGGCGGCGCACCGCTGCGGATTCTGGAAAGCCTGCGGCGGGACTATCCGCTCAGCCTGCACGGCGTCGGCATGTCCCTGGGATCGGCAGATAGCCTGGACTGGCGCCATTTACGCCGATTGCAACAGTTGATCGACCGCTTCGAGCCGGCTTTGGTGTCCGAGCATTTGTCCTGGAGCGCGTTCGGCGGCCGCTATCTGAACGATCTGGCGCCGCTTGCTTATACCGAATCCGCGCTCGACGAATGGGTGCGGCGAATGTCGCAGGTGCAGGATTTCCTGGGCCGGCAATTGCTGCTGGAAAACCCGTCCAGTTATCTGCAATTCGAGTGCGGCGACTACAGCGAAGCCGAATTCCTGAGCCAACTGGCCCGCCGCAGCGGCTGCGGCATATTGCTGGACGTCAATAACCTGTACATCTCCTGCCACAACCACGGCTGGGATGCGTTGGACTATCTGCTGAGCCTCGACGCCGAGCGCATCGCCGAATTTCATTTGGCCGGCCATAGCCGCAACCGGATCGGCAACGGCTTTATCCTGATCGACAGCCATAACGGCCCGGTGGCCGAACCGGTATGGCAGTTGTTCCGCATGGTTTTACAGCTGGTCGGCAGCCGGCCGACATTGATCGAATGGGATGCGGACCTACCCGATTGGCAAACCCTGGTCGGCCAAGCCGCACGCGCCGACCGCTATTTGAGGCAAAGTTATGTACAAGCTGCATGAACTGCAACGCGACTTTGCCGGTTTCGTTTTTGGCGATTCCGGCAAAATTCCGCACGGCATTATCGCCAACGGCATCGCACCGGAACGGCGTCTGGCCGTTTACTGCAACAACACGCAAACCGGTTTGAGCCAGGCCTTGCGCGACACCTACCCGGTGGTGAACCGTCTGGTCGGCGCCGGTTTTTTCGACCGGCTGGCTCGGGCCTATCTAGCCGAACATCCGCCGGCGGCGGCTTGTCTGATCGAATTCGGCGCCAATTTCGCCGACACGATTGCCGGCTGCGCCGCCGCCAGCCTGCCCTATTTGGCCGACGTGGCCAGTTTGGAATGGCTTTGCCACTCGGCCTACCACGCGGCCGACTCCAGCCTGCCGGATTTAACCGGTTTGGCCAATGTCGCTGCAGCCGATTGCGGCAAGCTGACGGTAGCCTTGCATCCCAGCGCCGGTTTGATCGAATCCGAGTATCCGCTACAACAAATCTGGCTCAGCAACCGAGCCGATTTTGACGGCGACCCGCACGTCGAGCTGAATGGCGGCGCTTGCCGCTTGCTGGTGTTCCGGCCGCAGTGGGAAGTCGAAATCCGGCCGTTGGCATTGGCGGAATACCGCTGTTTGGCAGCTTTGGCCGGCGGCGAAGGCCTAACCGTCGCAGTCGGAACCGCTTTGGCAGCCGATCCGGGATTCGCCGTCGAACCCTGGCTGCTGGCCGGGCTATGCAGCGGCCTGATCGCCGATATCGAGTTACCGTAACCGAGGTTAAATCCATGAATACGCTGATTTCTCATCCTGCCCCGGCCGCGCCCGGCAAAGCCGCCAACACATTAACCCAGAGATTGCTCCGCGTGCTGACGCCGCTCGCCGACTTACTGTTGCGGGCTTGGGTCGGGTACGCGTTCTGGATTTCCGGTTGGATCAAGTTAAACAATTGGGACAGCACCTTGTATCTGTTCCGTTTCGAATATGCGGTGCCGCTGTTACCGAGCCCCGTGGCAGCGGTGCTGGCCACCGCCATCGAACTGTTGGGTCCGCTGTGTTTGTTTCTGGGACTTTACGCACGCTCGGCGGCGGCATTATTGTTCGGCTTCAATATCGCCGCGCTGGTGTCGTACCCGGAACTGGGACCGGCGGGCCTGGAACAACATCGAATTTGGGGATTGCTGTTGCTGGCGCTGATGGCTCACGGCCCCGGCAGTTGGTCGCTGGATTTCTGCTGGGCGCATTTTCGGCGCCGGCCGGGCTGAGCCATGCCGATTGCCAATACCCGCTTGCCCCTGTTCGGTAAAACCGCGCTGGTGATCAACGCCACTTGCGCCGCAGGCGAGGCCGCCGCGGAAGCGCTGGCTCTGGCCGGCGCCAGGGTCATGTTGCATTACCCGGATCGGCGCGACGCCGCGGAGCGGCTGGCGGAACGCATCCGCAACCGCGGCGGCCAAGCCATGGCGTTTCGCGCCGATCCTATGGTTTCCGGCGAGCTACGCAGCCTGTGCGACGTGCTGCTGGCCTATTGGGGCCAGCCGGACATTTTGGTAGGCGACGCTAGCCACGGCGCGGCGTTATTGGCGGCGCTGGGCCAAACCGATCCGCCGCCAGTACTGTTGAGTTACGCCGCCGTTCCGGATTTTTTGGCGGCGGCGAAAGCCGGGCGCCGAAACTAAGCGGAACTTGCCGGCAAAATCCTTATCACTGATCAACCCAATTCGTCTGATATTTTAATTCCGGACCAGAAGCCACTTATGAAAACCTACCGCTATCCCAAAATCCCGGCCGGCGAAATCACGCCGAAACCGCTATTTCTGGCCCGGCGCAAGTTCATGCAAACGGCGGGCGGCGCGGCCCTGGCAGCACTGTTACCGCAACCGTTGTGGGCGGTGGGCGGGTTCGGCGAACTGAAAAAATCGGAATTCGGCGCCGGCGAAGAGCTGACGCCGTTGAAATCGGTCACCGGCTATAACAATTTTTACGAATTCGGCACCGGCAAGGACGATCCGGCCGCCCGCGCCGGCAGCTTAAAGACCCGGCCCTGGACTGTCAGCATCGAAGGCGAAGTCAAGAAGCCCATAACCTTGGATATCGACCAGATCTTGAAAATGGCGCCGTTGGAAGAACGGATTTACCGCTTGCGCTGCGTCGAAGCCTGGTCGATGGTGATTCCATGGATTGGCTTTCCGTTAGCCGAACTGGTCAAACGCGCGGAACCGACCGGCAACGCCAAATACGTCGAGTTCGTCAGCCTGCACGATCCGGCACAAATGCCCGGCCAAAAATCGCCGGTGCTGGAATGGCCCTACCGCGAAGGCTTGCGTATCGACGAAGCCATGCATCCGTTAACGTTGTTGACCGTGGGTTTGTATGGCGACGTGTTGCCGCCACAAAACGGCGCGCCGGTGCGGGTCGTGGTGCCGTGGAAATACGGGTTTAAAAGCGCCAAATCGATAGTCGCGATCCGTTTTCTGGAACAGCAGCCGACTACCAGTTGGATGCAGGCCGGCCCGCAGGAATACGGGTTTTACGCCAACGTCAATCCGGAGGTGGACCATCCGCGCTGGAGCCAGGCCAAGGAGCGCCGCATCGGCGAATTCCTGAAGCGCAAGACCCTGATGTTCAACGGCTACGCCGAACAGGTCGCGCCGCTCTACGCCGGCATGGACTTGGCCCGCTACTTTTAGCGTATGCCGAAACCCTCGCTGAACGCCAAAACCCTGGCCTGGATAAAAGTCGCGACGTTTTTGTTGGCCTTGCTACCGCTGGCCAAACTGGGCGTCAATGCCTATCTGGACGATTTGGGCGCCAACCCGATCGAAAAGATCACCCACGTCACCGGCTACTGGACCTTGACCATGCTGACGATTACCTTGGCGGCGACGCCGTTGCGCCGGCTGTCGGGCTGGAATTGGCCGATCCGGCTGCGGCGCATGCTCGGCCTGTTCGCATTCGGTTACGGCTGCCTGCATCTATCGACCTATCTGGTGCTGGACCAATTCTTCGACTGGGACGCCATCGTCGAGGACATCATCAAGCGGCCTTATATTACGGTGGGATTTGCCGCGTTCGTGGCGATGGTACCGTTGGCGATCACTTCCACCGATAATATGCTGCGCCGGCTGGGTGGAAAGAATTGGCAGCGTTTGCACCGATTGGCCTACCTGTGTGCGGTGGGCGGCGTCGTGCATTATTGGTGGTTGGTGAAAAAGGACCTGAGCAATCCGATTGCCTTCGCTTCGGTTTTGGCAGTGCTGCTTGGCGTCCGTATCGCCTACCGGCTCGGCGGAGCGCTTGTCCGCCGGCCGGCTGCAAGCCGATCAACCTGAATTTCCAGTTAACGACTTGGTGAACCCAATCCGCGATTACCTGTTCGTTTACGGCAGCCTGCGCCGTAAACCCGGAGCTTGCAGCAACCACCCGCTGTTGGCCGGCTGCGAATGGCTCGGCCCGGCGACGCTGGCCGGCCGGCTTTACCGCTTGGACGCTTACCCCGGCGCGGTCGACGCCGGCCGCGGCCGAATCCAAGGCGAAGTCTACCGTCTGCGCAACGGCCGCCGGACATTGGCCGCGTTGGATCTTTACGAAGAATGCACGCGGCAGTTTCCGCAGCCACACGAATATCGCCGGGTTTGCCGTCCAGTGCGTTTGGCCGGCGGCCGGGTTTTATCGGCCTGGGTTTACCTTTACAATCGCCCGACCGCCGGCTTGAGCGCGATAGCCGGCGGCGATTATTTTTCTCCACACTCAGGAACCGCATGATCAGCGTCATTCAACGCGTCACCCAGGCTAAAGTCACGGTCGACGGCATCGATATCGGCATTATCGGCCCCGGCATCATGGCCTTATTGGCGGTGGAAAAGGCCGATACGCCCAAACAGGCCGACCGCCTGCTGGAACGGATTCTGAATTACCGGATTTTCGCCGATGCCGACGATAAGATGAATTTGAGCTTGCGCGATATCGGCGGCGGCCTGCTGTTGGTGCCGCAATTCACATTGGCCGCCGACACCGATAGCGGCAACCGCCCCAGCTTCGCATCGGCCGCGCCGCCGGAACTGGGCCGGGAATTGTTCGAATACGCCCGGCAACGCGCCGCGGCAATCTACCCCCATTGCCAATTCGGCCGTTTCGGCGCCGACATGCAAGTGTCGCTGGTCAACGACGGCCCGGTGACATTTACCCTCCGCTGCCAGGATAAAGCCCGCTAAACGCCGGCCGCCCCGGCCGCATGCGCAGGCGCCGCGACGGCTTCCTGCCGCCGAACGGAGCCGCGAGGAATGGCCCGCCCGCAGCTACCGAATCGGCAATAAAAAATGAACTATGTTAAATAACGTAATTTAATTTGCAGCGTAGCCCGCTTGCTACTAAAATCGCGCCACCTTAATCAACCATAGAGATATGCTTATGAAGAATCGTCATTTATTGCTGGCCCTGGTGTTACCTGCGCTGTTTGCCGTCAGCGGTTGCGAATCGGCGAAACCGGTCGACGAAACCAACGCCGAACCGGCGCTAGTGGCACCGGCTGCCGTTGCACCGAACCCGGCTCCGGTCCCCGCCGTGGACAGCGCGCCAGCAGTAAGTCCCGAACATTGCGCCAAACACAAAGCCGATGCGATGCACGACTGCGAGGCGCATTGCAAAAAAAGCAAGGGCAAAAAAAATAAAGCCTGCCTGAAACACTGCGCCGACAAAGCCTTGGCCGACCACGATTGCGCGAAACATTGCGCCGACCATCCGCACGCCAAAGACGCCGTCTGCGCCAAACATTGTTCGGGCGATGCTAAAGCCCAGCCTCATCAATGCGGTAGCGAACACTGCGCTCACCACGAAGCCGACGCGGCCAAACATTGCGATGCCGGCCATTGCGCCCACCACCACGGTGCAGCCGCGCATGAATGCGGCGCCGAACATTGCCAAAAACACGGCGGCAACATGGCGGACTGCTGCGGCAGCGGCCATAAATGCGAGAAGTAAGCTAATACCCCAATAAAGCAGCGCTTGCCCGGCGGGATAAGCGCTGCCGCGATAAGCGAAACGGCTCGGCGCGGATGCGTTCGGGCCGTTTGTTTTTTAGGCGTCGGATCGTTCCGAATCGGCCGACCATTGCATCGTTCTTTGTATCAAACAGCGCTGCATGGATACAGGACGGCAACGCTTGGAGTTTGTTGCCGTAGGGGCTGTGGGGAGATTTTTTTAAACAAATCGCCCCGCCCCCTTTTAAAAAGGGGAAATTATTTGCAGCGAGACCCTTAGCGGATAGCCAGCAAGGCTCGCAACACGTCGATCCGACTGATCATGCCCGCCAGCTCGCCGTTCTGCATCACCGGAAAACTACGGGTAGCCGATTCCTGAAATTTGGCTGCCACGTCGACCAGACTGTCGTCGCCGTTAACGAGTTGCGGGTCTTTGGTCATATATTCGCCGACAGTACCCTCCAATGTCTGGTTGTAAGCCGAGCCGACAAACACTTTCATGCCTTCCTTTTCGGAAAACACGCCGACCAATTTGCCGCGCTCGTCCACTACCGGCAAACTGGTGATTTTATGGTCCAATAACTTTTTAACGGCCTGAGTAATCTCGGTATCAGGAGTGACGGTAATCATTTTGGCCGACATGTAATCGGCCACCGCAATTTTGGCTAACATGGTAAACCTCCTGCGCTTATTATTGTTGTCGGCACAACGCCGGCTCGGGCTTGGCGCGCCGGAATCGGTTTCTGTACCGTAAGCGATTATTATCAATATTCGGCCGGGTATCCAGCTTTATTATCCGCCGCCGGCGCGACGGCCAAATCGGTGCGCGCGGTTAGCGGCCTAGGCAAATCCGGCTAAGCTTGTCGCAGGCAATTTCGACTAGAGACGACCATGGCGATGCACGATCAAGGACATTCGGCGGCAAACGGCGAATTCTCGTTACGCAGGCTGTTAGTTGCCGCGCCGCTGACCGTCGGCAACGCTGTCGTCTGGCTCACTCACGACCGGCTGGTAGCCGCCGAGATCGACAAATCCCGTCTGACCGATGCCTCCGCAGTCGGCGAACCCATAGCCGACGCCTACTTCCGCGACGGCCACGCTGCCGGCAATACCATTATGAAAGCGCCTCAGACCGGTTTCGATGCGGCATCGGCAACGCAACCAGCCTGCTGGCGATCATGAAAAACATGGGCCACGAATTGTCCAAGCACATGCGCCAAATCGACACGGTCAGCAAGCAGATCGGCCAAGCCACGCAGCAGTTGCGTCAGGTATCGGCAGAAGTGGACCGTTTTACCGGCACGATCCGGGAACGGACTCAGGAAACCCACAACACCGCGCAACAAATTTTGGAGGCCACCGCCGCGCAACTGGACAACGTCGGCCAGTTGCAAGCCCGGGTCGAGGCGCTGTTCGAAGCTCTGGGCCAAAACGAATCCAAGGCTCCCATCACCCGCACCATCAGCGACGACCTGTACCAAGTCGCCGAAAAAATGCGCGAGATGTTGGAGCACTTTATCGAGGAATTCGAGACGCAAACCCCCGCTGAACTTGGACGGCAAGATCGTCTGCTACAAGAAAATCGACGGCAAACACCATTACGGCGTCAAATTTGCCGAGTATCCGTCGCCGGAGGCCACGCGCGGCCTGCAATCCTGCCTTCGACTGTTTCAACCATGCCGCAACCTACGAGACCTAAGCGGTTCCGGCTGCGAACCGGCGCCGCGCTGGCTTGCCTGCTGGCGCTGAACGCGGCAACGGCCAAGGATTGGTATGTGGGGCCGCAACGGACGCTGAAGCTGCCCAGCCAAGCGGCCCGCTTGGCCGGGGACGGCGACACGGTCCATATCGATGCCGCCGTCTACTCCGGCGATGTCGCAGTGTGGCCGCAGCATCGCCTGACTCTACGCGGCAGCGGCGGCTGGGCGCGGCTGCACGCCAACGGCCTCAACGCCGAAGGCAAGGCGATTTGGGTGATTAAGGGCGACCGGGTCGAAGTCGAAAACATCGAATTCACCGGCGCCGAAGCGCAGGCCTTGAACGGCGCCGGAATCCGTTACGAAGGCCGTTCGTTAACCCTCCGCCACTGCCACATCCACCATAACCAGATGGGCTTGCTGACCGGTGCCGACCCGGAGCGGGAGATCCTGATCGAGGGTTCCGAATTCAACGACAATACCGTCGATTACCGTTTACACGGCAAGTTGGGCCACAACGTCTATATCGGCAATATCAAGCGTTTCACGCTGCGGAACTGTTACATTCACGATGCTGCGACCGGCCATAACGTCAAATCCCGCGCCAAGTTCAATTTCCTGCTCTACAACCGCATCGGCGACGAACAGCGGGCTTCGAGCTACCTGGTGGATTTGCCGGACGGCGGCGAAAGTTATCTGATCGGCAACCAACTGTACCAGGCGGCCGACAGCGAGAATCCGGCGATGGTTTCTTTCGCCGCCGAGCACAACCAAGCCGAACCATACACGCTGTATCTGGCGAACAACACGCTGGTCAACGCCAAAGCCGGCAGCTATTTCCTGCACAACCACAATGTCGCCGAGGCGGTGCTGATCAACAACCTGCTGGTCGGCCAAGCCGCGACCATCCAGGGTCCGTTTCGCGCTACCCACAACGTCTGGGCAGAACAAGAGCTGTTCGCCGATGGCGGACGTTTCGACTACCGTTTACGGGCCGGAGCCGGCGCAATCGACCAGGGCACCGATCCCGGCATCTCCGCGACCGGCGCGGCCTTGGCGGCCGAATTCGAATACCGCCATCCGTTGGGCTTGGCGGCTCGGCCAAGCAACGGCCCAATCGATGCCGGCGCCTACGAATTCGGCGGCAAACGTTAAAGCCTTTTAATTGGAAAGGTTTTTCGGCACAATCGTTTGCCTACAACTCATTCTTACCGACGGGTAACCGCTATGCCGCAACAACGCCGCTCTCCAAGATTAGCCCGAACCTTACTCAGCCTATCGCTGCTGCTCGGCCTGCCTGCCGCGTCGGCCGCCGCCGACGCCCCGGCCAAGACCGGTTACGAAGTCGACGGCCGAACCTCGGCATCGGTATTGGCCGCTAAACGCGCCCATACCCCGGCCAAGACCGAGGAAACCGGTTTGGCGGTGTACTCGGGGGTGTTTGCGATTGGCTTGATCATCTTTTTCGCCCAGTTATTGAACGATAAGAAGTAAGCGATAGAGCGGCCTGTCACAGCCGATTGGCGGCAGCTTGCAACTCGGCGCGTTGCAAGTTACGGTCTATCCAGGCGTTGATGTCGCGCCAGATCACCGGCGCCTGCAAATCGCGCAGTAGCATGTGGTAACCGTTCTGATAGTAAGCCACAGTTTTGTTGTCCGGCCGGCCCGACAATAACGCCTCGACAAACAGATTGGTCGGTTCCGCTGGCACGATCTGGTCTTTTTGCCCGTACAACAGCAAAGTCTCGTCGTCGAGTTTTTCTGCGGCACCCAGCGCGTTATCCATCAAATTGGCCAAGCCGTAAATCGCATCGACCCGGGTTTCCTTGATCACCAGCGGATCGCGCCCCAACGCCCGCAACATCTCGATATTGTCCGACGGCATGATCTTCAGACCTTTGCCGGTCAGCGTCATCCAGGGTACGGTATGGTAGAGCGTCCACAGTAAAGAAGTTTGGTACCACGGCATGGTATCCCTGCCCCAGACCGCGGGCGCCGCCAAAATCACGCCGGCCACCGCCGGCTTGCCCGGCCGGGTCATTGCATTGATCACGACCGCGCCACCCATGCTTTCGCCTAACAGGTAAACCGGCACGCCAGGATGGCGGGCCTGCACCAGCCGGGTAAATTGGCCAAGGTCGTCGGCGTAGGTGGCGTCGCCAGCCCACAGCCCGGGCGTGCGGCTTTCGCCGAATCCGCGCTGGTCGTAGGCGTAACTGGCAATGCCCTGTTGTTGCAGAAATTCCGCGGGCGTCGCGAAAAACTTGCGGTAATCGTTAAAGCCGTGCAAGGCGATAACGATGGCCTTGGGCTGCGCGACCGGCCAGACGCTCAAACCCAGCGCTTCGCCGTCGGCGGTCACGAAACGCTGGTCTTCCAACCGGGCACTGCCGGCATCGGCAACCGGCGAGACCGGCGCCACCAAAGTCGGCGCGCAGCCGCTAATCAGCAAAACCATAACCAACGCCGACAAGCAGCGGCGAACCGAATCAGACGAGCTTAAAACAGCAGACATGGACAACTTCCAACCAAGACCATACAACAGGGCAACAGATTAAACCTTTTACCCGCCACTGCAAGGACAGTGCCGGCATAAATAAGTGCCGCCACGGCAAATAAGGATTAAGCTTTCGCCCTGGGCGCTGCCGAAGAGCAAATGGTTGAGCCGCTCATAGTTCGCAAGGCTATCCTGAGCAAAAACCGAGGCGATCGAGCGGCATTGCCTTAGCGACTCGGCCAAGATCCCGACCTTAGCGCAAATTGTATTTTTCGATCCGGTAGCGGATTTTTTCCCGCGTGGTTTTCAGGATGCGGGCCGCTTCCATCACATTGCCGTGACATATTTCCAGCATCTTGCGCACGATCTCGCTTTCCATGTCTTCCAGTCCCATGCTGCCGTCGGTGGGAAATTGCAGATCAAGCCTGGCTTCGCCGCCGGCCGCATCGAGACCGGCGGCAGCCGACGACTGAAAATCGGCAGCAGCCGTTCCGCCGTTCAGGCCTTCGTTCGGCAACCACTGCTCGGGCAACTGCTGGGAGCACGACAAAATCACGCTGCGTTCCAAAACGTTGCGCAGTTCGCGGACGTTGCCGGGCCAACGGTAACACTTCAGCAACTGCCAGGCCCTAGCCGATACCTGACTGACTTTTTTACCGGCCTGCAAATTGAATTCGGCGATCAATGCCGGCACCAAATCGTCCAAATCGCCGATCCGTTCGCGCAGGCTGGGCAGCCGCAGTTCGAATACGCTCAAGCGGTAATACAGATCGGAGCGAAAACTGCCGTTTTTGACCTCGTCCTGCAAATTCCGGTTGGTGGCGGCGATGATGCGAATGTCGACGTTGATTTCCTTCTCGGCGCCCAAGCGGCGCAGTTTGCGGTCTTCCAGCACTTTCAACAATTTGGCCTGCAAATCCAGCGGCATCTCGCCGATTTCGTCCAAAAACAAGGTGCCGCGATGGGCCTGTTCGATCAAGCCCCGGTGGCGGGCTTTGGCGCCGGTAAAAGCGCCGGCCTCGTGGCCGAACAATTCCGACTCTAACAAGTCCTTCGGCAGCGCCGCGCAATTCAATTCGATCAAGGGTTCCTTGGCCCGCTCGCTGTTGTAATGCAGGATTCTGGCCGCCAAGCCTTTACCAGTGCCGGTTTCGCCGGTCAAAATCAAGGCGCTGTAAGGCACCTGGCTGAATTGGCGCAGCATCTCGGCGGTCTGCCGGGTGACGGCACTATTGCCAAGAAAAGTCTCCGGCGCATAACGCTTGCCGGCGTTGACCGAGTCGGTCAGTATTCGCCGTTGCGCCTGGGCGCTACGCAATGCGCTGCGCACCACCATATCCAGTTGTTCCTGCACGCAAGGTTTGATCAGAAAATCGAATGCCCCCAAACGCAAAGCCCGCACCGAGTCCGGCACGTCGCCGTAACCGGTCAGAAACACCCATTCGCAATCGGTAAGGCTGCCGCGAGTCTCCTCCAACAAATCTAGGCCGCTACCGTCCGGCAGGCTCAGGTCGGACAAAATCAAGGCCGGCCGCAGGTCCGGGTTGTAGAGGATCGCGCGCGCCTGGCCGCAATCGGCCGCCCACAACGCTTCGAAGCCCAGGCGCGCGTAGTAACGCTGCAACTCCGTACCCAATAAGACTTCGTCTTCGATGATTAAAATGGTGTCATTCATGGTGTGGAGCGATGCAGTTGAGGATAATTTCGACGCAGGCGCCGTGCGGCTGCCGGTTATACAGTTTGATCTCGCCGCTCAGGTTACGGACGAAGCGCTTGACCATCGACAAGCCCAAGCCGGTACCGTCCGCCCGCCGGCTGACGAAATCGCGGATACCGTTTTCCAAAAACTCTCCGGAAAAACCGTGGCCGTCGTCGCACACCGCCAGCGTCATGCGCCGGCCGTCGGTAGCCGCCGAGATTGCGATTCTACCGCTATTGCCGTCCATCGCCTGTTGCGCATTCAAGATCAAGTTCAGCAAGGCCTGGCGAAACTCGGTATCGGGTAAGCGGCATATCAGGCCCGGACAGCCGCGGTATTCCAGTGTAATGGATTTCGGCAACTGATAGCGAGCCAACATCAATAACTCGCTAACGGCTTGGTCGACCAAAACCGCCCGGAGCGGCTCCGGTTCGTGGTTGGCGCCTTGCAGGCATCGGTTCAGCGTGCTGATGATGCGCTCGATTTCGGCGATCACCAGACCGATGCGTTCGGCCGCGTCCGGCTGCACCTCGCCGATTTGCAATGGCTGTTGTAGGTTGATGCACGCCATCTTGATACCGGCCAGCGGATTGCGTAATTCGTGTACCAAACGGGCGCTGATCTCGCCCAAGGCCGCGAAACGCTCGGTTTGCGCCAAATTGCGCTGCTGAGCGATCAAAGTGCCTGCGGCTTGTTCCACCAACAGCTCCAGATTCTGCCGGTTTTGCAGGTGTTCCGCTTCCAATTCCGACAGGCGGACCACCATGCTGTTGTAATTGGCGAATATCGGCGCGAACGCCGGATCGATCCGGTCCAACGGAATTTGCTGGTAGCGGCGTTCGCCGAGCAATTCCATCATGTAACCCATTTGTTGCAGCGGTTGAAAAATCCGCCGCCGCATCAGGTAAAACAACAACACCGCACTCAACGGCAAAGCCAAGGTAATGCCGATACCCAATTCCACCTCGAATTTGGCCGCCGCCGCGATCGATTCGGTTAGTTTGCCGTGCGCAGCCGCTTCTTCGCGGAAAATCCCGCGCAATATTTTCAGCGTCTGCAGCAAGCGCAACTGCGGTTCCGGCGTATCGGCAGCCAGCACCTTAAGTGCCGCGCGTAAGCCGTCCGGCGTATTCGCCGCCAAGTGGTTGCCGCGCTCCAACAATTCCTGCAGATAGCGTTGTAACCGGCTTTGAATGGCCGGATCGGCCGCCGCGTTTTGTCCATCGGTAAGCGCCAGACTTTCCTCGGTATCGAACAGCGCACTCTGCAACCGCTCCAAATGGGCAATGTGCTTGGGCAGCGGCAGAATCCGCTGATAGGCCTGCCAGGCCATCGCCAATTGAATCATCAGCGAAATCATTAACAAGCCGCTCAGCAACGAGACGGTTATCCAAATCGGTAAATTGGCTTCGCGCCGTTCTGCCCGCATGCACTGCCCTCCGTACGGTATGGTTCGCGCTGCTTCGGTACAGGCCATAGCAACCGGAGCCCGCGCAGATCATCGATTCGGCCGTTATTTGCTTTGCCCGTTCGCCCCTAGCTGTTCGGTTGTGCTCAGGACCGGCTTGTCGAAGGGCTTCCCACCCTCAGCTTCGACAGGCCCGAACGGAATATCCACAATTGGAACAGCCGGTTTAATCATACGGATTCGTGACGCAAGATTGGTGCCGCTTGCCAGCCCCACTGCCGCCGCAGACTATGCTTGGCAATTCCCGCCGGCCCGATACCGACCGGACGCCCCCGCCTTCAGCCGAGTGGGGAAAATTACCGCCAGCATTGGTTGATATTCACCAGCAAACTGCCGTTTTTCAATCACTGCAAAGACGGCCAGTTCATTCCACCGAATCGTCGGCCACGCGTTCGGCAACGGCCCGATCCAGGCTTTTCGCCAGATAGTGGTACAGCACCAGCATCGCCGCGGCCGAAGCGATCAGTACCGCAACGTAGTGCTCCATGTAAGCCACCATAATCAGATTGAAGCCCAGAAAGATGCCCAGCAAGCGGAACAACCAGCCGGTGGTGATGCCGGCTAGAAAAGTCCCCAAAGCCAACAATAACAACAAGATCAAACCGGTCGCCTGATTGTCCAGACTGCCGATTTCGCGGAGTTTGAAAGCCAGAAAAAACGCCACCAGCACGCCCAGCCAATGCTGGGTTTGCCAAAGCAGGATATCGCGCAAGGCTTTACCGCTGTGGCGGATGGCTTGCCATTCCAGGAAAAAACAGGCGGCAAAATAGACCGGAACCATCGCGATCCAATACCAATGCGCCGGCGTTTCGAAGGCGTCGGCTATGCCGACACCTAAAATCGACAGGAAAATCAGTACCGCAAAAATGTAAAAGTCCAGGCGCAGGGTTCTTAAGCCCTTGATCAGGGCTGGTTCGGACTGGTTCGGGCGTGTATTCATGACGGTTTCTCCTGGTTTGGCGGATTGTTTCCGACGCCAACCAGCGATATTTATGCCAACCTCCGATCATCCATCTGCCTGCTTCGGGCTGCAGCATCGCGCTTGGCAATCAAATGTGGCATGGAGATTTCATGGACAACACCAAGCATCGTCGCCCAGCTCGTTTCGACACAGGAGAACGCAAATGCAAAACAGACATTATTTCGCCGTCGCGTTGGCGGCCTTGTGCTACTCGGCCGCTTGCCTGGCGGCCGAATCCAGCCCGATTCCGTTCGAGCAATTGCCGGAGCCGGTACAAAAAACGGTGCTGGAAATTCTGGACCGGCCGCAGATCAGCAAAATCAACCGCATCAGCGACAACAACCTGTTCCAGTTCGAGATCGAGGCCGACAAAACCGAGAATAATCAGGAGCTGATGACTTGGGATATCGTGGTCGCCGCCAGCGGCAAATTGATGAAATTAAGTAAGGAGGTGCCCTACTTCGCGCTCAGTTATCCGCAGATGCAAACCATCGAAGCGCGTTATCCGGGAATCAAAGTTACCGAAACCGAATCGGTGGACCTGCATTTTTACAACGTGGTCGGCGAAATCAACGGCCGGCCGGTTAAATTCAAACTCTACGAAGACGGCTTTATCGAAGAGCAACCCTAACCGGAGGGACAAACCATGCCGCAACCGCACAAGCGCCATCTGCTCACCAAAATCATACTGCTCGGCGGTTTGTTTGCCGGTCTGATGTATTTTTTCCATCCCGAAGTCGGCCGCGTCAGCTTGCTGATCGACGGCCAACCGGTCGCCGAGCCCTTATTCCGTTTAGCCGCGATTCCGCTCCTGCTCGCGGTCGTCGCCGTGGTCGGCGTCTTGGCGGTCGTCGCCCTATTCGGCGCCGGCATGCTGATGTTTTTCGCGGTTTTGGCATGCTCGGTAATCGGCCTGTTCCTGCTGGCGCCTTATTCCTGGCCGATTTTGCTGCTGTTCGGTTTGATGCTGTTGGCGATGTCGTGGCGCGGCGAAAATGAGGGAGGAAGTTAGTTTGGAATCGGCCGAATCCAGTGGTTAGGGTACGCTCCTGCCAATGGCTACAAACCGGAAACAAGCGGTGAAGGCTTTGCTTTGTCGGATAACCGAAATGTAGGCTCTGAAAATTACCCGTTGCGTATGATCGGCTATCCAACAAACCCGATTCGTAGGCCGGAATCCCAAAAAGGTGCGACTACCTATAGGTTGTGCCGAGCCATGCGAGGCGCAACAATCGCGAACGGTGCGCCTGACGGCAGCACCCTATAATCTGCGCATCTTATGGCCTTTATTTTTAAGATAACTGTACCACCCTAACGTCGATCCCGTTAAATTGTGAGAACGAAACCTGAAAAAATTATCCAGAACTTTTGCATTTGGACAGACCTTTTAGGGTTTGGAAATGCCTTTGAGGAAGGAGAATGGTCTTTGCAAAACTCCGTCTGCCGTAAAAACCTTGAGAGACTTCATCGCTTAGAGATATCTCTGCATCAATCCAATGACCCATCTAAAGAAGTCGCATTTGTCTTAAATGACGGTTTAGCACGTGTCTACGACCTTCCAGAATATGGTAATGATGCAATGCGATTTTTATGGTGGCTGCATAGTGCGTTATCCAATCACTGGTTACTAAATCGCCATGATATTCAATATGGAAATCCAGGCGCAAGGTCCGTAATGACATTTGGAGATAGAGTTAGTTCATGGAGAGAACATACCACATTTGGCGACTGTTTTTTCGGAAGCCCAGAACGCAAAAAACTTGCCGACAAAAAAATATGTATCTATTCACCAGAAGAATTTCAGCTAAATTTAGCGTTCTCAAAAGCTTACATTATTGAGACGAGTGGTACTAAGGGAGGGCTACCGGGCCCCAATATGTATATTGATAAGAAAGCGCTTGACGCAATCGAATCATATTTATGCCACAACTCATTTTTACATCTAATGCCAAATGGTTCTGAAGATTATGGAGATCATGGAGTATTGAACTTTAAAAAAGTTTTAGCATACTATGAGATAACAAAAACTATTGATTCAGATGCACTCTATTTTAATATATACAGAATTATAGAAAACATAAAACATAAAGTAATGTCATTGCAGTTTTTTTCCTCCCCCATCAAGTTTAATAAAAGAGGAATAACAACAGAAATATACCACCTAAAAAAATACTTCCCATTAGATGAATTAGATGAGAAAACTCATTTTTTCTTTGATTATGATAACTATTGTTGAGAGCTAGTGAATCAACAAATATCCAAAAGCTTTAGAATACACCCTGCAATAGCGACGCACACCTATTTCGACAGTGCGACCAATCCGCTAGAATTAAGTATATCGTAATATAAGGAACATAGGCATTCGAAATGCGCGATTATATAAGCCATCCGCCCCTGAAACTCGGAATGGTCGCTTATTGATATTTTAGTCTTTTTACTGATTCTTTAGAACTTAATATCATAATGCATTAAATTTTAAAGCATTGATATTAATTTTTTTAATTTTATAAAAAGCGACATTACTTATTTTAACAGGTCGTTAAAAAATCGAATATTACATTTTTTCAATCGCAATATAAAGTATTGTCAATAATTGGTTAACACCGTATATAGTAGTAAAATTTTTCAAAAATCAACAACCTGTTAAGCTCAGTAACTTCATCTTGATTGGCTGCGTTCGGTCCGTTTCCCTTCAACTCAGTAAAAACTCAAAGTCAATCTAAAATAAGAAGAGTGAAAAATTAATTTTTACGGCCATAAATTCGTCGTTATATTCGCCTTTCGTACCAGAAAACTGCTCGATCATCCCCAATCGACTGGCTTTAAATCGGCGGCTGGCCCAGCACCAATGTGTCGATAATCGGGCATTCCGGGCTATCGTCGCCGCTGCAGCTTTGTGCCAACCTGACCAGAACGTCGCGCATTTCGGTTAGTTCGGCAATGCGCCGGTTCAAATCGTCGAGATGGGATTGAGCCAGCGCTTTGACGTCGGCGCTGGCCCGAACCGGGTCTTGCCAAAGCAAAACCAGATCGCGGATTTGGTCTAACGAAAAACCCAGGCTGCGGGCGCGTTTGATCATCCGCAACAGCTGCAAATCGCTGTCGCGGTAAACGCGGTAACCCGACGCGCTGCGCTGGCTTTTTTTGATCAGCCCGATACTTTCGTAGTGGCGAATCATTTTGGCGGATACGCCGGTCATTTTCGCAGCTTGGCTGATTTTCATCGCCTGTTATCCAATATCGGCGCAAGCGGCGCTATCTGCCAGCGGTTTATCCGCCACGGCATAAATCACATTTGCCGCAATCTCGTCGACCGAGCGGCTTGCCAAATACTGAAGATTGGCATGTTTGACCTTACGCAACTGTTCGCCATTCAACTGCTCCAACGTCCCCCGATAGCCGCTGCCCATCGCCAATACCCACCAATCCTCGGGCCCGGACAGCGCATGGGTGGCGTCTTCGGCAACGATGTCCACATCGGTTAAACCGGCTTCATGCAGCATCGCCGACAATCCTTCCGGGGTGGAAATCCGATCCCACGGATTGAAGTCTTTGTAAAGTTCGGGGCGTTCGTTGCGGATGGCTTGCCAAAGCGCGCTGTTGGCGGGTTCGAATAAATCGGGGCCCCAGGTCGTGATTGCCAAGCGCCCGCCCGGCCGGACTTGCCGCAACAGTTCCTTGACCGCGGCGCTCATGTCGGGAACGAAAAAAATCCCGAACACGCAAACCACAGCATCGAAATAACCGTCGGGATAGCCCAAAGCAAGCATGTCATCGGCCCGAAATTCCAGGTTATCCAGACCTTCGGCCGCGGCCTTTGCTTGCGCTATCGCCAATAGTTTTTCCGCCAAATCGACGGCAACCACCCGGCCGGCCTGGCCGACCTTTCGCGCCGCCGGCAAGGCTGAAGCGCCGGTACCGGCGCAAACGTCCAACACCTTGTCGCCTGTTGTTAACCCCAGACGCTCCACGGTGGTATTGCCGAACCGGCTCCAAAACGTATTGGCCGGGTGATCGAACAGTTCAGCCGCGGCGTTATAGGCACTTGCGGTTTTCTGCTTGGCTATTGCATGCGATTCCATTTCAACCTCCTTTAAATTATGCGAATTTTAGTCATGGATAGCCGCCGCAATTCGGCCGGCATCCGGGGAGAATAAGCTAAAGCTTCACACGGTTGGAAGGTCAAGCGGAATTAGGTTGCAAGAAAATCGGCATCGTGGCGCTGGTTAACCGGTTATTGTCGTACCCGAAAAAACCAAGCTTGGCCATTGGTTGGCAAAACGGGCGAATTTGGTAACCAGGCCGCCGCTTCGGCAGCCCGGCAAACAAACGTTCGAGCCAGGGCTGGCTCGAACAATCGTTTTTTTCCGAGCTTGCGGCCGGCTATTCCTCCTTTTCTTCCACCGACGGCGGTTCGGTCGCTTCGCCGTCGAAATTGCTGGCTATACCTGCCGGTTTAACAGTTTGGTTCGGATCGGCCGCGGCTTCTATCGAAAGCGGCAATGCCGAGATCAATATCAAGGCGGTGTATTTCGCAAGGTTGTGGATGTGATTTTTCATCGCTAGCTCCTTTGACTGGCTCACGGGAATCGGGCCTCTCGCTGCAGTGTCGATTCGGCCCTATTGCCATGGAGCGATTTCCATGCCAACGCTGCCGCGATAAGTCTTCAATACCGCGTGGCATGGCCTGCCTAAATCCATGAAAGCCGCGTCCCGGTTGACGATAAGCCGTATTGTCTAGCTTCAGAGCCTGGAGTTAGCCGGCACAACCCAAACCACCGTAGACGGCGCCGACAAGTCCTTATCCTCGCTTCCCCTACTGCGCTTTACCAAGCATCGGGGAATATTCCCCGGACAAGCAGGCGCCATTGGGTAATTTTACCCACTGCCCGCACATCACATTTCAAGCCATTGATTAATAACAACAAAAAACTGGCACCAAGCTTGCTGGGTACTAAGCCAAAGCGGGAATAAGCCGTTGGTCGCGGGTAGCGCCAGTGTTCGTAAGACAGGTATTACCCGCATCGGGATTCGAATATCTACCGCTATAGAGTATTTCGGTCATCAAAACTCTGATTTTTCCGATTTTAGTCTTGGTATTGCCGTCAATAAAACTCCGATACCAATACCGAATATTTTTTACAAAAATTATCCGTGAGATTACTGTCATGATAAATAAAGCTCGTGTCTTGCTAAGCTTGATTGCGATTCTGCTAACCGCTTGCCAACCGGCGGATACCGAATCTCACGACGAAAAGCCGAAATTGGAAGCAACGACACCGATCCGGGAAGATACTTCCGTTACCAAGGAATACGTGTGCCAGATTCATGCCTTCCGCCATATCGAAGTGCGCGCGCTGGAACGGGGTTACGTGCAGAATATCTTTGTCGACGAAGGCCAATTAATTCGCCAAGGCCAGCCGATGTTCAAGATCATGCCCAATATCTACCAAGCCGAGTTATTAAAAGCTCAGGCCGAAGCCAATAACATGAATATCGAATATCTGAACACCAAAGGTTTGGCCGACCAGAAAATCGTTTCGCCCAACGAACTGGCCCTGGCCAAAGCCAAGCTGGACAAGGCTAACGCCGAGGTGAAACTGGCCGAAACCCATTTGGGATTTACCAATATCAACGCCCCGTTCGAAGGCATCATGGACCATCTAAATGTCCGTAACGGCAGTTTGGTCGAAGACGGCGCGCTACTCACCACGTTGTCCGACATCGGTAAATTGTGGGTGTATTTCAACGTGCCGGAGGCCGAATATCTGGATTTCAAAACCCATAACAAAGACACGGCCATAACCAAAGTTCAATTAAGAATGGCTAATGGCAAAACCTATAACCAGGACGGCGTGATCGAAACCATAGAAGCCGATTTCGATAATACTGCCGGCAATATCGAATTCCGCGCCACCTTTGCCAACCCGGACAAATTGCTTCGCCACGGCGAAACCGGCACGATATTAATGAAAAAGCCATATAAAAATGCGCTATTGATTCCGCAAAAAGCCACATTCGAAATTCTGGACAAAACCTACGTTTACGTCGTCAACGACTCCGGCAAACTGGAACAAAGGCTAATTAACATCGAAGCCGAATTACCGCATTTATTCATTATCAAGGACGGTTTAAAAGACGGCGACAAAGTCTTACTCGAGGGATTACGAAAAGTCCATGCCGGCAATGCGGTGGAAATCAATTTATTGCCGCCGGAAAAAGCTTTCGCCGATTTGCAGTTATATACCGAGTAACGCTTCAGCCAGGGACTTATTATGTTTAGCATCTTTATCAAAAGACCGGTCATGGCGATCGTGTTATCGCTCAGTTTCCTGTTCATGGGCTTTTTGGCAATCCGCACGTTGCCGGTTTCGCAGTTTCCCGATATCGCCCCGCCGCGCGTGACCATTTCCTTGTCCTTCCCTGGCTCCAGCGCCGACGTGTTGGTTAAATCCTCGCTAATTACCATCGAACGGGCCATCAACGGCGTGCCGGGCATGAAATACATCGTCTCCGACGCGACCAGCGCCGGCGAGGCGACGATCCAGGTCTTGTTCGAACTGGGCGTCGATCCGAATATTGCGATGGTCAACGTCAAAACCCGCGTAGACCAAGTGATGAGCCGGCTGCCGAATCTGGTACGACTGGAAGGCGTGGTGGTCAACTTCGTCCAGCCCAGCATGCTGATGTACGTCAACCTGTACAGCAAGGATAAGAACGCCGACCAGAAATTCTTGTTCAATTACGCTTACGTCAACGTGATACCGGAAATCCAGCGCATCTACGGTATCGCCCAGGCGCAAATCCTCGGCGCCCGGCAGTATGCGATGCGGATTTGGTTGAACCCGGACCGGATGCGCGCGTATAGCGTTTCGACCGAAGAAGTGATGGACGCCATCGCCAAGCAAAGCATCATCGGCCGCCCCGGCCGGATCGGCCAAAGTACCGGCATGGCGGCGCAATCCAAGGAATACGTATTGATTTACCAGGGCTGGTACAACACGCCGGAGCAATACGCCGACATCATCATCCGCGCCAACTCGGAAGGCGAAATCCTGCGCTTGAAGGACATCGCCAAAGTCGACTTGGACAGCGAGTTTTACAACATCTATTCGGACAAAGACTCCTTCCCGTCCGCGTCCATCGTTCTCAAGCAAAACTACGGCACCAATGCCACCAAAGTCATCGAAGACGTCAAAGCCAAGTTGGAGGAATTGAAAAAATCCTTCCCGGAAGGCATGGATTACGAGATCAACTACGACGTGTCGCGTTTCGTCGAAGCCTCTATCCACAAGGTCTTGCATACCCTCGGCGAAGCCTTCGTGCTGGTCACCCTGGTGGTATTCCTGTTCCTCGGCGACTGGCGCTCGACCTTGATTCCGATTCTGGCGGTGCCGGTGTCGCTGATCGGCTCGTTTGCGGTGATGTCGGCCTTCGGTTTGTCCATCAACTTGATCACGCTATTCGCGTTGGTGTTGGCGATTGGCGTCGTCGTTGACGACGCTATCGTCGTGGTCGAGGCGGTACACGCCAAAATGGAAGCCGAACATCTCAGCCCCTATGCCGCTTCGCGGCAGGTATTAGGCGAAATCGGCGGCGCCATCGTCGCTATCACCTTGGTCATGGTGTCGGTATTCGTACCTATCGCCTTTATGAACGGCCCGGTCGGCGTGTTTTACCGGCAGTTTTCGATTGCGATGGCCTCGTCCATCATTATCTCCGCCGTCGTCGCCTTGTCGTTGGCGCCGGTGTTGTGCGCGATGATCTTGAAAAACACTCACGGCCAGCCGAAGCGCAAAACCCCGATTGCGCTGTTTATCGACGGATTCAACTATCTGTTCGAAAAAGTTACCGGCCACTACGTTAAATTGCTGGATGTCGTGGTTACCCGCCGCATCGTCACGATCGCGGTCCTGGTTGCATTCAGTTTCGGGATTTTTACTGTCGATAAGACTTTGCCGGCCGGCTTCATTCCCGGCGAAGACCAGGGCATGATCTACGCGATTATCCAAACTCCGCCCGGCTCGACTATCGAAGTCACCAATAAAGTGGCGCGGCAACTGGAAGAAGTCGCCGAGAAAATCGACGGCGTGCAGTCGGTATCGTCGTTGGCCGGCTACGAGGTATTGACCGAAGGCCGCGGTTCCAACGCCGGTACCTGCATCATCAATCTAAAGGATTGGACCCAGCGCAAGGTCTCGGTGGAGGACGTGATTCGCCAATTAGAGGAAAAAACCCACGATTTCGGTGCGGTGATCGAATTCTTCCAACCGCCGGCCGTGCCTGGCTACGGCGCCGCGTCGGGCCTGGCCTTCCGCTTGTTGGATAAGACCACTGGCACCGATTATTTCCAGTTCGACAAACTGAATCAGGAGTTCATGGCCGCGTTGCGCAAACGCCCGGAATTGACCGGCTTGTTCACCTTTTATGCCGCCAACTACCCGCAATACGAGTTGAAAATAGACAACAAATTGGCGATGCAAAAAGGCGTGAATATCGATAAGGCCATGGAAAATCTGGACATCATGATCGGCAGCACCTACGAGCAGGGCTTCATCCGCTTCAATAACTTTTTCAAAGTCTACGTGCAAGCCTTGCCGGAGTTCCGCCGCTTCCCGACCGACGTCTTGAACTATTACGTCAAAAACGACGCCGGCGAAATGGTGCCCTACTCGGCTTTTATGACCGTGCAACCGCAGCAAGGTCCGAACGAGCTGACCCGCTACAACCTGTACAACTCGGCGGCGATCCGCGCCGAACCGGCGCCCGGTTACACCAGCGGCGATGCCATCAACGCCATCAAGGAAGTGGCCAAGACGACTTTGCCCCAGGGATTCGATGTGGCCTGGGAAGGCTTGTCCTTCGACGAAGCGGCGCGCGGAAACGAAGCGCTGGTGATTTTCGCCGTGGTCCTGGTGTTTGTGTACCTGGTGTTGGCGGCCCAATACGAGAGCTTCGTATTGCCGCTGGTCGTGATCTGTTCGTTGCCGGCAGGCATCTTCGGCTCGTTTTTACTGCTGAAGACCATGGGCTTGGCCAACGACGTCTATTCCCAAGTCGGTTTGGTGATGTTGGTCGGCTTACTCGGTAAGAACGCGGTGTTGATCGTCGAATACGCGGTACAGCGCCAGGAACAAGGCTTGTCGGTGCGGGAAGCGGCCATCGAAGCCGCCAAGGCACGGTTCCGGCCGATTCTGATGACCTCGTTCGCCTTCATCGCCGGTCTGGTGCCGCTGGCCTTCGCTACCGGCGCCGGCGCGGTCGGCAACCGCACCATCGGCACCTCGGCGTTGGGCGGCATGCTGTTCGGCACCGTGTTCGGCGTCGTGCTAATTCCAGGCTTGTATTACATCTTCGCCAAACTGATCGAAGGCAAACGCATGATCAAGGACGAAGACGTCAATCCGTTCACCGAAACCTATCATTACGGTACCCAAGATGTCGAAGAATAAAGCGAATGTTTTGATAGCGGCGGCCGTCGCGGCGGCTATGTTGCAAGCCTGCGGCATTCCGGACATGACCAAGAAAACCGCGGATACGCAGTTGCCAGAGCAATTCAAACCCGGCGTAAACGAGCAGACCAGTTCCGCGACCGTGAAATGGCAGGATTTCTTCGACGATCCGCAGCTGCGCAGCTTGATCGATACCGCTGTTGCCAATAACAAGGAAATCAACATCATGGCGCAACGGATCAGCATCGCCGAAAACGAAATCCAGGCGCGTAAAGGGGAATATATGCCCTTCGTCAAACTCGGCGCCTCGGCCGGCGGCGAGAAGACCGCGCAATACACCCGCAACGGCGCGGTCGAGGACAATCTGAACATCGCCAAGGGCCAACCGTTTCCTGCCTTCCTCGGCGATTACCAGTTCGGTTTGTTCTCGACTTGGGAAATCGACATTTGGAAAAAGCTCAGGAACGCGACCCAGGTGGCGGTCTACGAATACATGGCATCCGGCGAAGGCCGTAATTTCTTGGTAACCAACTTGGTCGCCGAGGTCGCGCATGCCTATTACGAGTTGATCGCCTTGGACAACCAGCTGGAAAACTTGCGGCAAAACATCGCGCTACAGCAAAACGGCTTGCAGGTGGTCAGGCAGTTACAAACCTTCGCCAGAACCACGGCACTGGCAGTCAAGCGTTACGAAGCCGAGGTCGCAAAAAACCAGGCCCGGCAATACGAAATCGAACAACAGATAACCGTGGTCGAGAATCGGATCAATACGCTGCTCGGCAGAACGCCGCAACCGATAGCGCGCGCATCGGCCGGCTTCATGGACATCAAACCCAAGGTCTTGAGCGCTGGCGTGCCGTCGGAGTTATTGCAAAATCGGCCCGACATTCGCAAGGCCGAACTGGAATTAAAGGCCGCCGATCTGAACATCGACGTCGCTAGGGCCAATTTCTACCCGTCGTTCGGCATCAAGGCCGGCGTCGGCTTTCAGGCGTTTGCGCTGAAATACCTGATCAACACGCCGGAATCGTTGGCGGCGATGGTGGCCGGCGAACTGGCGGCGCCGTTGGTCAACAAAAACGCGATTACGGCCGACTACAAAAACGCCAACGCCAAGCAAGTGCAGGCGGCCTACGAATACGAGCAAAGCATCATCAACGCTTACGCCGAAGTCGCCAATCAAATATCCAATATCGACAACCTGGACAAAAACTACCAGCTAAAACGCCAGCAAGTCGATGCGCTGGTGAAATCGATCGAAGTTGCCAACCAGTTGTTTATCTCGGCTCGAGCGGACTATTTGGAGGTGTTGTTGACCCAGCGCGACGCGTTGGAAGCCAAGAAAGAACTGATCGAAACCAAGCAAAAACAAATCAGCGCGATGGTCGCGCTTTACAAAGCGCTGGGCGGCGGCTGGCTATAGCGCAGTTGCGGCCGATTTAAGGACACTTCTCTCTTCTATCCCACCTTCAATTGCAGAATCGCATGTACGGCCGGACTCAGTCTCCCGGCCGCCAACCGCGTTTTGCCCGACAAACGGCGGCTCTGCCCCTATTTTAAACGCATAAAAAATGCCGCCGGCGACTTGATTCGCTGGGGATATGTGAAATACTTCACAGCAGTACGCGCATTGGCTCCGGTTTGAGTTACCGGCGATCCGGTTGAACAGAACGGATTTGCTGCAACACCGCACTGGAAAGCCGTTCAGTCGACGAGCGCCCGAACCGGCCCGGCCCGATGTTGTAGGGCGGCGAATTTCGGGGCGGCCGTCGGCAAACCGGCCGCCACCGGGTAACCCGCCAACCGATGCGCAGGCCAAGCCGTTTGGCTGCAAACCAACCGCTATGGCGCCGCCGACAATAATTAGAAAACAGCGTTCATCAACCATGCAATCGGAAGTTCTCGCCTGTCTCAGTAAAATCCCGTTTCTGTCCGGCATGCCGGACGAAGCGCTCGCCGCGTTGGCCTCGCGCGCCAAGGTCGTTAAATTTGCCAAAAAAGCCCTGATTATTTCCGAGGGCGACGATACCAGTTCGATGTACATCGTGCTGGCCGGCAAAGTCCGCGTATTCAGCAGTAACGACAAGGACAAAGAGGTGACCTTGTTGATCCAGGAAGCCGGCTCCTACTTCGGCGAATTGGCTCTGCTCAGCAACGAACCGCGTTCCGCCGGCGTCGAAGCCATGGACAAGACGGTTTGCGGCGTGATTGGCAAGGCCGACTTCATCCACTGGCTGAAACAATACCCGGATGCCGCCATCGAGCTATTGGGCGTGTTGGCGGAAAAAGTCCGTGCCTTAACCGAGAAAGTCAAACAGATGGCGCTATCCAACGTCTACGAACGCACCATCAAAATTCTGCAGGACATGGCCGACAAAGAAGGCGACATCTACGTAATCCACAACCGGCCAACCCAGCAGGAACTGGCGACCATGGTCGGTTCGTCGCGGGAGATGATCAACAAGGTAATGAAGGAATTGACCAAGGGCGGCTACGTCAGCGTCGACGACAAAACCCTGCGCATTCTGCACACTCCACCGGCATCCTGGTAAGCGACCGAGCCGCCGATCCGACGCGCCGATGTGCGGCCAAAAACCGCGCCAAAAGCAAACAACCATAGTCCTCGCAAGTTAATTATTACCTTGCTAATGTGACCACTTCGACTATATTGCAAAGAAAACGCCACCCTGGAGAAGTAATGCGTTGTCTTGTGATTTGGCTCATGTTTTTATTTTCGCAACTGTGTTCAGCGGATACGGACGCAGCAGCGGCATGCAGCCAAACGGCATCGGCCACTTTAGTCTCGCTGCAAGGCAGCCTGTATTTCGACCCCGACGGCCACGGCCGCTGGCATGCGGCGCAATTGAACCAAGCGCTTTGCGAGGGCAGCCGCATCCGGGTCGAAGCGGACAGCCGCGCCACGTTATTGTTGCCTAGCGGCATTACCTTGCGCCTGAGCGGCGGCTCCGTGTTGTCGCTGAATAAGATCGGCCAGCAAGACCCGACGCTGCTGGATTTGGTCAAAGGCTTCGTCCACTTCATCAGCCGCACGCCAAAGCAATTGCAGATTACGACGCCGGTGGCGAACGCCGGTCCGGAAGGTACCGAATTTGCGCTGCAAGCCGATGCTGCCAGCGCCTCGTTGTGGGTCTACGAAGGCGGCGTGCGTTTTTTCAATGCCTACGGCGAACTGCGCCTGCAGCCCGGCGAATCGGGACAGACCCTGCTCGGCCAAGCTCCGCGGGCGCAAATCGACATCAAGCCGCGCGACGCGGTGAATTGGGCCTTGTACTACCCGCCCTTGCTGAATTATCCGGAACCGGCCCAAGCCGCCGATCCCGACTTGCGTGCGGCTATTGCGGAATTCCGCCGCGGCCGCACCGATCTGGCGCTGACCGCCTTGGCCGCCCTGCCGCCGGAGCGGCAATCCCTGCAGTATCTTAAAATCCGCGGCGCAATGCGGCTCAGCGTCGGCCAAACCGAAACCGCGCTACAGGATATCCAGACGCTGCTGGCCGCCAACCCGGGCGATGCCGACGCCTTGGCCTTGCAATCGATTCTGGCGCTGAGCCAAAACCGCAAAGCCGAAGCCGATGCGCTAGCCAAGCAAGCCGTTGCCGCCGATAGCGGTTCGGCCGCAGCCCATTCGGCCCTGTCCTACGTACAACAAGGCCAATTCGATTTGGAACAAGCTCTGGCATCGGCGGAACGAGCCGCCGCATTGGCGCCGCAAGACGCGCTGGTATGGGCGCGGCTGGCCGAGTTGAGACTGGCGCTGGGCCGGCGCCACGAAAGCCGCGATGCCGCCGCCAAGGCATTTCAACTCGATCCGAACCTGGAACGCACGCAGACCGTAGCCGGTTTCTCGCAACTGTTCGATACCGAAATCGACCAAGCCCGCCGTAGCTTCGAAACCGCAATCCGCCTGGATTCCAGCTCGCCGCTAGCGCGGCTGGGCCTGGGGCTGGCGAAAATCCGCGGCGGCGACCTGGAACAGGGCCGGCGGGAACTGGAAATCGCCGCGGTGCTGGACCCGGAAAACTCGTTGATCCGCAGCTACTTAGGCAAAGCCTATTATGAAGAACGCCGCGACCGGCTGGCCGCCGACCAACTCGAGCTGGCCAAGGAACGCGACCCGAACGATCCAACCCCGTATTTCTACGACGCCATCCGCAAACAAACCACCAACCGGCCGGTCGAGGCCTTGGCGGATATGCAACGTGCTGTGGAATTGAACGACAAACGCGGAGTTTACCGATCCAAATTACTGTTGGACGAAGACGCTGCGGCCCGTAGCGCGAATTTGGCCAGAATATACAACGACTTGGGTTTTGGAAGAGTGGCGTTGAAACAAGCCTGGAATGCGCTGGGCTACAATTCGGCCGACCCGACCGCTCACCGCTATCTGGCCGACGCTTACCAAGGTTTGGCCGGCCAGAGGGTAGCCAGAGCCAGCGAGTTGTTGCAAGCTCAATTGTTGCAGCCGATCAACATCACCCCGGTGCAACCGCAACTGACCAACGAAAACATCGGCATTTTGAATAACACCGGCCCCGGCAGCCTATCGGTCAACGAATACGATCCGCTTTACACCGCCAACGGTGCGCACATCGTCTTGAACGGCGCCTACGGTAGCCGCGACACCAAGACCGACAGCGCCATCGTTTCCGGGGTTTACGACAACCTGTCGATGAGCCTGGGCCAATTCCATTACCAAACCGACGGTTTTCGCCAAAACGACGACTACCAGCAAAACATCTACGATGCGTTTGCCCAGTATGCTTTCAATCGGGACATCAACGTACAGATCGAGTTGAAATCTGAAAATGTCAGAGCGGGCGACGTGCCAATGCGTTTAAACGGGTCTCATGATGAAACCCTCAGACAGTTCATAAAGCAAGACACTGCTCGGATCGGAAGCCACTATAGAATCGATGCTGAACAAGATGTCATCGCATCCGCTTTTTACACTTCGCGGAGAGATGTAACGACCAGTCAAATCACTTATATCGATTCGTTGGATGATCTAAATAGCTTTATCCGGGACTTTTCAACCGGAACCGAAAGCGAAGGCTATCAAACGGAATTACAATATTTATTCCACCCTGAAAATTTCGACCTAACCGCTGGCTTCGGGTATCTAAATATGGAAAACCGATTCAAATTTAGCGACGACATAAACTTTTTTGCCCCTCCACCTTTTCTAATAAACGCATCCACCCGACAACTGGCGGACACCGATCATTTCAATGGTTACATTTATTCGCGGAACCAATTGATTCCTGGGGTTGTGACTACTTTGGGTATAAGCTTCGATTCGGTGAATAATCAAATCAGCAGTTTCGATTCCCTTCGACAATTTTCAGACGGCACTTCCGAGGCTTTCCAACCATTTCCAAACCTGGTCAAACGCCAACAATTTAATCCAAAGTTCGGTATCACTTGGACCCCCTCAGAAAATTTGACGTTACGCGGTGCAGCGTTCAGGACACTAAACCGTAGATTGGCCGCAAACCAGACTATAGAACCCACCCAGATCGCTGGATTCAACCAATTTTTTGACGAAAACAACAGTGCAGACGCTTGGCGCTACGGTTTCGGAATTGACTACCGAGCTGCAAAGAACGTTTTTTTAGGCGGGGAAGTCAGTTGGCGCGATAGTAACCAACCGTTTGTAAGCAGAGGCATTGTCTCAAACCAAGCTCGAAACGAGTCTTCTCATCTGGCTTATGCCTACTGGACTGTTGCCGAATGGGCAGCACTCAAGACGGAGTACCGCTACGAAACAATCGACCGCAGTTTTGTTGCCGGCAGTGCATCTACCAATTTTCCGCAGAGTATAGGCACTCACTTAATACCGATTTCTTTGAATTTATTCCATTCGAGCGGTTTGTTCGGCAAAATAAGCGGCACATACGTCAACCAGCATACCGCAGAAGTGACGAGTTCATTGAGTACGCCACTACGATACCGGAGCGAGGATTTTTGGACATTCGATACGTCAATCGGATATCGTTTTCCGAAAAGGTTCGGGACCATCAATTTTGAAATAAGGAATTTATTTGACAACAAATTTAATTATCAGAGTAATTTTGATGCCAGCGGACCGCAACTCAGCCCCTACGTTCCAGAAAGACAACTTTTCGTAAAGCTAAGCCTGTTTTATTAAACTATTAAGGTGAGGCGTTTTTGATAATATCGAGGAAAATAAAATGAAAAAAAAAGCTTTCCAAAAAAGCGGTTTCTTATTAGCTTTGAGCAGCACGCTAATCCTGGGCTGCACATCTCACGGAGCCATACAGCAACTACTCGATAAACGGGTAGCCCTAGCAAACGGTATCGATTTCGACACTGCTAAATTGGTAGCAGTCAATCCGGAAACAGGTGACGAAATTCCGGCTTGCATTCCAGTAGGACCAACAAAGGAAACCTCAAAAAAACCAACAACTCAAACCGACCAAGTACCGCAATGCGAAGTTGAATTGATTCTTGATGAAAAAAATCCTGCTCTTAGAACCGCGTTGGAGCTAAGCAAAAATCCTATTTCGGGAGAAATCAAGAAAAATGGGGATATCAAACCTGCCCGATTTGTGGTTACTGTAACTACTCTCTATCAAGGTTCAACATGTAACGTAGTTTATTCCGGCGGCGAACAAATCGAGAACTGCACTACCACCCCCCGCCGCCCAGGCAGATAACTCAACAACGGCGATATAGCGTCAAAGCATTTCGTACTAATCTAATTTTCCGGGTGGAAACATAGACTTGTACCACCCGGAACATGCGAATTTGCTCCCATCCACACGCCTTTCAGTTCCTGTTGCTTTGAACAGGCATCAGAAACCACATTCACCAACTTTTAGAACGACGACTGATGTCCCAATCTTGTTTCCGGGCGCTAGTAATTGGAATAATCGCGTTCTTTTGCAGTATTGTTTTCGATTGGCTCTTTGACCTGGAACTCCCCAGCCAAGACGCCCTATTCCGCCTGCGCGGACCGCTGCCGGCGCCGGAGCATGTGGTCATCGTTGCGATGGACGAAGCGTCGGAGAACCAGCGCGGCGTCGGCCAGGACTTGACGCGCTGGCGCGCCTTCCATGCCCGCCTGATTCAGCAATTGCAGCGGCAAGGCGTAAAGCTGGTCGTATTCGACCTGCAATTCATCGCCGCCAACCCGGCGGTCGATCCGGCGTTAGCGGCTGCAATGCGGGCAGCCGGCAATGTGCTGATCGGCGAATGCGTGCAGAAATTCCGCCGCGGCGCAGCCGATTTTTTCGGCCGCGAAGAATGCTCGGAAACCAACAAACAAACCGCCGTTGCCCTGGAAGGCGACACCGGCGCGGAATTGCCGGAGCAATTGGTGGCGATGCGCCAAATCCGGGCGACGCCTGAGATTGCCGCCGCGGCGTTGGACAGCGCACCGTTTTATCTGGCCAACGATGCCGAAGACAGCAAGGTGCGCGAAGTCTGGACCTTCTTCGACGCCCTGGCCGACGCGCCCAGCCTGCCGGTATTGGCCTGGACTTACACCCGGCAAGCGGCCGCCGCTTTCGCCGACAGCGGCCAATCCGGCTCCGCCTGGCTGACCGAGCGGCGCCGGGACTGCCTGGCCGCCGAAGATCGCCCGGCGCCGACCGGCCTGGGCGCCGATTTCGACAAACTGCTATGCGACGGCGACAGCCGCTACCTAAATTATTACGGCCCGCCGAAAACGCTGCGCATGGAGTCTTACGCCGACGTCTACTCCGGCAAAATCGGCGATCTACGCGACAAAGTGGTGTTCGTCGGCCGCGCCAACCGCCAGTTTTCGCCGGGTAAAACCGATTTTTTCCCGACGCCATTCTCCGACTCGCGCACCGGCAAAATGGCCGGGGTTGAGATCATGGCGACCCAATTCGCTAACCTGAGCCAAGCTGCATTCATCGAAATCCCGCTACCGTTTTGGACGGTCTCCGGCCCGTTCGGCCTGGCCGTAGCCGGGTTACTGAACAGCCGGCGCAAACGCCGCGGCCTGCTGGCCAGCGCCTTGTTGGCCGCGGGCTACGCCGGATTTGCCGTCTATGCCTTTGCCGCGTTGCGCTGGTGGCTGCCGCTGGCTGGGCCGTTATTGGTGCAACTGCCGTTGTCATGGCTGCTGGCATTGGCCTGGTCGCGTTACGACCTGATCTGCGAACGCAAACGCCTATTAAACTTCGTGCGCCAAGTGTTTCCGCAATGGGCCACGTTCGTACCGGCAGCGCCCGGCGCTTGGCACGCGGAGCGGCATTTGCCGCCTACCCGCCCGGAACGGGACGTTAGCGGCCTGTGCCTGGCTACCGATATTGCCGGTTACACGGCAATCGCCGCCCAACATTCGCCGCGGGAAATGTGGCAATTGCTGAACGCCTATTATCAGGTACTGGGCCATCCGGTGATTTCCCATCAAGGCATGATTGCCGACGTTACCGGCGACGCGATGATGGCGATCTGGTGCGAACTGCCGCCGGCCAAGCAAAAACTGCTCGCTTGTCTGGCGGCGCTGGACATGGCCGCCGCCGTGGAGGCCTTCAACCAAGCTACGCCGCTGGCGCCGTTGGCGACTCGAATCGGACTGCACCAGGGCGAGCTGACCCTGGGCCGGCTGGAGGCCGGCCGGACCAGCCATTACCGCGCCATCGGCGACACGGTCAATACCGCATCGCGGATTCAAGGCGTTAATACGCCGTTGGGAACGCGGATTCTGGCGACGGCAAGCATCGCGGCGGAACTGGAAGGCATCGTCAGCCGCCCGATCGGCAGCTTCCGCGTGATCGGCCGAAGCGAGCCGGTGGAATTGGTGGAAATCGTCGGCCGCGGCGACGCCGAACCGAATCCGGCACACAGCCGCTTTGCAGAAGGCCTCGCCGCGTTTCGTGCCGGCGATTGGGCCGAGGCAATCCGGAGCTTACAAGCCGCCTTGGAGCTTGACGCCGACGACGGCCCCAGCCGGTTTTATCTGCAAAAAGCCGTGGAGTTTCGGCGGAACCCGCCCGAACGCTGGAACGGTGTGGTCTTATTGGACGCCAAATGAACGCAGCCGCCGATTAGCTGCGCGATCAACCAACCGGCCCGAACCCGGCAAACAGGCCGCCGCCAACCGCTACGACATCACCGCCGGCGGGTTTTGCGGCAGCCTTGACGCGCAAAGCGCGGCGGTATTTTGATTGACGACCGCCTCGAAGAAGCGGTCGAACGGCACCGGTTTGCCGAACAGATAGCCCTGGAAGCAGCGGCAATTCTTATGCAACAACATATCGAACTGCTCGTCGGTTTCGACGCCTTCGGCGATGGTGTCCAGCTCCAGACTGCTCGCCATCGCCAGTACCGTACTGACAATCGCCCGGTCGTTGGCGTCGGTCACGATATCGCGTACGAACGATTGGTCGATCTTCAATTGGTCGATTGGCAAGCTTTTTAAGTAACGCAGACAAGAATATCCGGTACCGAAATCGTCCAACGAGATTTGCAGGCCCAGTTGTTTCAAGGCGGCCATGGTCGGGACGATGCCGTCGATATCGTCCAGCAACATGCTCTCGGTCAGTTCCAATTTGAGCAGGTCCGGCCGGCGGATAGCATGCCGACGTAAAGCCGCCCTAACCTGATCGACAAAATCCCGTTGCCGGAACTGGCGCGGACTGACATTGATCGACAAGGTCAATTCGCGGGCGCGCGGATGCGATTGCCACACTGCCAAATGGGCGCAGGCGGTTTCGATGACCCAGCGGCCAACCTCTATTATCAGGTCGGACTCCTCGGCAATCGGGATGAATTGGGACGGCAGCAGCAAACCTTGCTCCGGGTGGCGCCAGCGAATCAACGCCTCGGCGCCGAGCGCCGTCCCGGAAGCCAACACCTGAATCTGGTAATACAGTTCGAGCTGGCCGGCCGCTACGGCATGGCTCAAGGCACGCTCCAGTGCGGCGCGTTTTTCGATCGCAATCTGCAGCATCGGGTCGAAAAAGCACAGCGTATTGCGGCTGGTTTTCTTGGCTTGGTACATGGCGATGTCGGCCTGTTTCAACAACTCTTCGGCTTGTTGCGCCCGCGCGGCCTGATTGAACAGGCTGATGCCGATACTCGGCGTACTGCGGTGCTGGTGCTTGCCGAGCCGGTAGGGCTGGTTCAGGGTAAGCAAGATTTTGTTGGCTACCTGCTTGGCAACAGCAGCCGTTTCGACGCCCTCCGCACTCAGATTTTCCAACATTACGACAAATTCGTCGCCGCCCAGGCGGGCGACGGTATCGCCTTCCCGAACGCAAAGTTTCAGCCGTTCCGCCACTTGCAGCAATAATAAATCGCCGACATCGTGGCCCAGCGTATCGTTCAGAATTTTGAAATTGTCCAAATCCAGAAACAGCAAGGCGCCGCCCAAGCCGCTGCGGGCGCTGGCGACCAGCGCCTGTTTCAGCCGGTCCAACAGCAGGCGGCGGTTGGCCAGGCTGGTTAACGGATCGTAAAACGCCAATCGCTCGATTTTTTCCGCGGCGGCCTTGCTATGGGTGATGTCGGTATGCGCGGCGACGTAATGGGTCAGGTTGCCGGCGCTGTCTTTCACCGCGGTAATCGTAAGCAACTCCGGATAAACTTCGCCGGACTTGCGCCGGTTCCAGATCTCGCCGCTCCACGATCCGGTTTCGGCAATCGCGGTCCACATCGCCTGGTAAAACTCCGCCCCCTGCCGGCCCGATTTCAGCAGACGGGAGTTTTTGCCTATCACTTCGGCATCCTCGTAACCGGTAATGGCAGAGAACGCCCGATTGACCCGCAGGATGTCGCCGTCGGCATTGGTCACGACCATGCCCTCCTGCGATTCGAAGGCCACCGCGGCGATGCGCAATTCGGCGTCCGCTTGCTTGCGCTGCGAAATATCTCTGGACGAATTGAACAACACCGGTTTTCCGTCCAATTCCAGCGGGTAGCCGCTGACTTCGACGTGAAAAACGGAACCGTCTTTGCGCCGGTGCATGGTCTCGATTTGGTAGCGGGCCTGATTTTCGAATTGCGTCCTCAGCGCCGCAAGCAACTGGTCGGCATTTGCGAACCGGGCGTCCCAGCGGCACAGGTTCATACCGATCACTTCGTCCCGCCGATAACCCAGCATCTCGCAAAACGAATTGCTGGCTTCGATCACGTTACCTTCGGCGTTCAGGATATGGATGCCGTCGCTGGCGTTATGCAATAACGCGATATTTTTTTCGCTTTCGTTGCGAAGTTGCTTGGTTTGCCTGTCGACCTGGCGTTCGATTGCCGCGTTGCGGCCGGTGATGGCTAATAACAAGGCCTGAAACAAACTGACCAAGATCAAACTGGCCGCCAACACGGTCCAGGCCAGCAGCGAACGGTTGGCCGCCATGAATTCCCGAGTCGGATAAACAGTGGCCAACCATGTCCGGCCGTTGAACGGAATTTCGCCGCTCCAGCTAAATTCGGCCAAATCCGCTTCGGCCGGGGCACCGTAACGGTACAGCACTCGGTTGTCGGCCGGCGCACCGTTGTCTTCCAGCCTAAAAGCCAGTCCGTAAGGCAACGATGCTGCCAATTGATGCTGCAACATATCCTCGATCCGAAACACGCCGACGGCAAAGCCGCTGGGAGTTTTCGGCCCGAATGGGCCGGCCGCGGCCTGCGCAGCTTCGGCATAAACCGGATGCAGCAGCAATACCCCGCTGCTGACGCCGCTTTCCTGTACCAGGCGTAACGGCGCCGACGCGGTCAGTTCGTTACGACTGACCGCCTCGGCGATTGCGGCATGCCTCAATTCGTCCGACGCAATATCGTAACCCAGCGCCAAACGGTTCTTGTCCAGCGGCGCGATGTAGCGCACGGCGACATAAGCCTCGCGCTCGTCGGCCGGAACCAGCTTTCCCGACGCGTCTCGTTGGCTGATGCGCATGTCGGGCAAGTGCAATTCGTTCCGCATCGCCGCTTCGAAATCGGCTTTATCCCGGTAGCGAACCACCGGGTTCCAACTCAAGGCCTGCAGATCGGGATGTTCGGCAAAACTGAGCCTGGTAAAGCGCTCGAAGTCGGCAAAGGTCAAACGCGGATAGGCATAAATCAGATTGGAGATCGACTCTACCAAATCGCCGTAGGCGAGCAACTTGGCTTGCAACCGGATGTTCAGAGAGGAGCCGTAAGCGGAAATTTCCTGCTTGATCCGGTTGGTTTCGGTATGCGACACGTAAATAAAGGCGGCGACAATACCGGCGGTAATCGTCAGTGCAGGTAGCGCCACAAATTTGATCCGGGCTTGCCGGATCCGGTTTTGCCGTTGCAGTACGATCATCGCCATCGGCCCGAACAGCAAGGTGCCGATCGAATCGCCGATCCACCAGTTCCACCAGTTGAACAGTAATTCGCCGCGCGAGATTACGCCGAATCCGGCCAATGCCAGATTGGCGACCGAAGCCGAAACCAGGCAACTCAGCGGCCCGGCCAACAACAACAGCAACAGGATATGCTTATCGGTATCCAGCACGTGCCAGGCGTCTTTTAAAAAGCGTTTGACCAACGCTGCCGCGGCAAAGGCCTGCAAAACCGCGCCCGAGCCGATGGCCGCGGCCACCCAAACGCCGTCTTGGTCCAAACTCCCGTGCCGGCCGGCGACCCACAAGTTCAATGCCAGCGAACCGAAACCGACGCCGGGCAACATCCGGTATCCCGAACATAACACCGCGCCGAACGCCACACCGGCCGCCGGAAACACCGCCGATGCATAACCGGGAGCAATCGCCAGCTCCAAGCCGGCCGCCCCCAACGAAAAGTAACAGACGCTCAAAAACAAGGAGCGGCCAAGCCAAGCTAAACTCGGGAAATAACAGGGGTTTCTAGTGAGAGGCAAAGCGGATCGTGAACATTAATCGGTTAATTGCGGCGGGGTTGCGGCCCAAAGCATTCAATATTTTGTAAGTCTATGCCTACATCATACCACTCCGCTACTGACCGCAAGGGCAGATTAACCTGACAAATGTAACGGAATTTCACGAGCTAGCGTTTGCTGAGTTTGTTCGAAACGAACTAAATTGGCTATTACGGTGGCGACAGTATCTGCATAAGCGCCACGCTCGCAACAATCACTAAACAAGCCGCTCATTCTGCCGAAGCTAAAAACCTAATCGCCCACCGATATGCTTGGCAGACCAATCAAACCCGCCTCGCCAAAACCGCCTCAATCTCCGCATCCGTCAGCACGATAGGATTGGTTTGCATGCTGCTGCCGCGGGCATTGGCAACGATGTGGGGGAAGTCGGATTCGGCGATGCCGTAGGCACCGAGCCGCTCCAGTTGCAAGGTGTCGCTCCATTCGGCCAGCAGCACGATCAAGGCATCGCGGGCTTGTTGGTCGTCCAGGCCGTTTTCGCCGCTTAGCAGGCGGCCGACCTGGGCGTATTTGGCCAGCGCCGGATTGGCCGGCTCGCGGGCTTGCATGGCGCGGATGTTGACTTCGGTGGCCGCGGCGACCAGTGTGCCGCAGACCACGCCGTGCGGGATCGGGAAGAAAGCGCCGAGCGGCGAAGCCAGGCCGTGTACCGAGCCCAGGCCGACTTGGGCCAGCGTGATGCCGGACAACAGCGCCGCGTAGGCCATCGCCGCCCTGCCCTCGCCGGCATCCGGTTCTTCACCGCGCCAGGCCGCGAAGAAACCTGACTTGACCGCTTGCATGCCGCTCCAGGCCAGCGCGTCGGTGAACGGATTGGCCTTGGCCGAGACGTAGGATTCCAGCAATTGAGTCAAGGCGTCCATGCCGTCGGCGGCGATCAATGCCGGCGAGCAAGTCGCCAGCAAATCCGGGTCGAGAATGGCGTATTCCGGCACCAGGCATTCGTCGCGGAACGATTTTTTGAAGCCGTCCGGGCCTTGCACGCTGAGCACCGAATTCTTGGTGGCTTCGCTGCCGGTGCCGGCGGTGGTCGGCACGGCGATGAACGGCGTGCTGGGGCCGCGATAGGTTTTGTTGCGGCCGACGCCTTCCAGATAATCCATCACCGAATCGCCGCAGGGCAGCAAGCCGGCGATGGCCTTGGCCGCGTCCAACACGCTGCCGCCGCCGATGGCAACGACGACTTCGATGTTCTCGCTGCGGAATCGGCTGACCGTATCGTCGACCAATTGCGGCGACGGTTCGCCGGACACCGTGCAATGCCGCCATTCGACGCCATGCCCAGCCAACGCATCAATAAAACTTTGCCAACGCGGCGTACCGAAAAACGATTGCTTGCCGGTCACCAGCAAGGCCTTGCGGCCGTAGCCGGCGATCAAGGCCGGCGCTTCGTTTAAACGGCCGCGGCCGAACAAAATCCGCGGCAAGCGAGCGATGTAAAACGGTTTGAAACTTTGCATGCTCAAGCCTCCGGAAACAAGGCTTTGTAAGGCACGCCCTGGCGCGGCTGCGCCATCCAGTCGGCGACCGTGTCGCGCCAAGCCAGATAATGCGCAGTTTGTTTGTGGGCCGCGGCGTCTTCGGCCGTGGCGTAGACTTCGTACAACAGAAACTGGCTGGGATTGTCCGGCACTTGCAGGACGTCGAAGCGGCGGTTGCCGGCCTCCTGCACCGAAGCCAGATGGTTCAGGCGGGTGGCGGCGATGAAGTCGTCGATGTGTTCGGGTTTGACGTGAACGTGGACTAACGTGACGTGCATAACGATTCCTGGGCAATGGATAAGTAAACCGCGGCGTTTTGTCTCCGCCCCGGCCCCTATACGGCCATAAGCTTGGCTCAGCACTCGAAAATATAGCTGAAACGCCTTTCAATTCTTTGGCCGGGACCTCGAACCGGGTGTCCGCCAGCCGGCGGCCATCGCGGCATGGTCTCGAACTCTGACGGCTAAAAATTAAGGTCCGGATTCCTTATCGGGTTGAAAAGCCGGCAGCATAGGCGAAGCCGGCAAAGCGATGCAAGCGGCGCCGGCTAAGATTTCAGCGGCGATTTCGGGTAAAACCACATCTGGTAGACGCTCATCAGGATTTGCACGCCCATCGACAAACCCATCAAGGCACCGCTGAGCACGACGACGTAAGCGAACTCGGAAATGTGTTTGGTGACGAACCAGGACAGTACGTCCATCAACATCGCGAAAAACGGGATGACCAACGCCACCCGTTTGACGTAGATATTCATATCGCACAGCAAAAAGATTTTACCGATAAAAAACAGGATAAAGGCGATGCCGAATAAATGGATGTGCGACACCCGGACCAAGGCCGGTACCGAGGCGCCGCCTTTGTGGGCAACTTCGGCGACGCCGGCGTATTCGGTCAGGTTGGGTAGGCTGGGGTTGGCCACCGGGTTATGGCAATGGATACAATCCCGGTTCAGGATAGGCGCCACGGTTTGCTCGTAGGCCTGGCGTTCGGCACCGTCCTGTATCCATTTCAAAATCGTTTCCTTGTCGCTTTTGTACTTTAAGTTCGGCTCCATAATGCCGTTGATGGCCGCCCCCAGCCTGGACTGGGTGGTCGAACCGTGATACATGATGACGATATCGTCTATCGACAAACCGCGTTTGCCGTCCCGCCCCTGGTGGGTGTAATACAAATTGACCAGCGCCATCAAGTAACCCAGGCCTATCGTCAACAGAAATACGGTATTCAAGATTTTTTCGCTGGTGGAAATATCCCGAAAGCGCAGGTAAGTTTTAGCCATAACAATCGCCGAACAAAAAAAAGGACCAGTCGCAATGCGTACCGGTCCAGGCAGGAGCCACGAGGTTCTAAGGAAGAAACAAACCGCGGCCGCCCCCTGGGAGGAACGGCTACGGCATTCGTTAAGATGGAGTCGTACCGAAAAAGTTCAAGTTCTGTACAGAAAAAAATGCTTCATCCTCCGCCAAGCGTTCAGAAATTGACGAACAACGACGCCATGCCCAAATGGTGCATCTTGGCGTCGCGGTGGTTGGCATCGTCGAGGTATTGGTTTAAATAACCCAGTTCGGCCCGCACATTTTTGTCGAAATTCCAACCGATACCGCTGAAGGCCCGGTTTTGGTCGAAGCCGGATTTACCGCCCCAGTCGGTGCTATTGACCCGGTAAAACGCTTCGTCCCAGGCGATGAAGCTCAGCCGCGGTTCGAAATCGAACGGATGCATGAATTTGACCATCTGCCGCGGCCGCTCGCGGACTTGGTCGCCGCGCAGGAAATTGGTCTCCCACATGGTGCGGAAGGTGAAGGTGCCGATTTCGGTCGGAAGGATGTAGCGGAACGCCGGCCAAATATCCTGTTGCGCGATATAAGGCTTGCCAATGTTCTGGGTCGGCAGCCAAGTGTAACCGGCCCAGATCGTGGCCCGGTCGCTCAGCGAATAACCCACCGCGGAACGCACCATGCCCTGGTACCAATGGCCCCAGTTACCGTCGAAGCGCGACTGGCCTTCCAGCCAGACCCGACCTTTTGCCAACGCCGGATCGACCGCTTTCAAGCTGCCTTCGCCGACGATTTGCAGCCAGGCGCCGGTATCTTCGGCTAACTCGCCGCCATGCGCCGCTGCACCGGCGGCCGTGAAGGCGAACAACAGTATTTTTAAAACCTTACCTGAGTAGAAAATGCGCGTCATCGCTTTGCTCCGAGATCGAGTTCCGGTTTTTGGCAGGCAAATCTCGGGCATAGCCGGCCGATCCGGGGTCGGCTCGGGAGTATTGTCTGCGGTGATTATGGTTTGGCCCGGCGGCCAATGATGCTCCGGAGCCGCCCCAAAAAACAGGCGGCTCCGGAAGGTTAGCTCGTCAAACGCTGAGCTTGCGCCGCGCCGCTAGATGGTGGTCGGAATAGCTGTGATGATCGTCGAGGCCGACGATTTCGCATTTGCCGCCGGCGTGGCGATACTCTTCCGCGTAGTGGTGGATAAACTCCATCACGGTGTGGTCGATCAATTCGACGTCGGTCAGATCGAAAAACAGATTTTCGCCTTGCGGGAAGTCGGCCAGCATACTTTTCAAACTGATGAAGTTGGAGAACACCGCCGCACCGCTGACCGCGATATGGTAGCTGCGCGGATCGGTTTGCTGCACGTGGTACGCCAACGAAAACACGTTGCCCGGTTTCAAGCCGCGGGTCATGTGGATCAGCAATTCGGCGACGATACCGATCGCGACGCCGACCAGCAAATCGGTCGCGATAACGCCGATGATGGTAATCACGAACACGACGAAATTATCCAAACCGACCGACAAGGTTTTGGCGAATTCTTTCGGCGACGCCAGCCGGAAACCGGTGAAAACCAGCAATGCCGCCAAAGAAGACAATGGAATTTCGTGAATTAAGCGTGGAAACAAGGCCACAAAGGTCAACAGCAGCAAACCGTGGAAAAAATTGGCCCAGCCGGTTTTAGCGCCGTTGTTGATATTGGCCGAGCTACGCACGATTTCGGCGATCATCGGCAGGCCGCCGACGGAACCGGCGATCAGGTTGCCGACGCCGACCGCGGCCAAGTCGCGATTCAGATTGGAGTTGCGTTTGTAAGGATCGAGTTTGTCCACCGCCGATGCGCTCAACAGGCTTTCCAGACTACCGACCAGCCAAATCGTCACGACCGCCACCCAGAACTCGGAGGTAGCGATTTTGGCAAAATCCGGAAAATAAAAGCCGGACATGAAATTCTCTGGCACCGCCACCAAAAAGGTCGGGCCTATTGTGTATTGGTGGTGCGGCAGGATTTCGGCTTCCGGTAAAAACAGGTATTGGTGGATATGGTCCAAATCGAAGTATTGGCCCAACGCCAAGCCAACCATGACCACCAGCAACGGCGCCGGGATCATTTTCAGAGTCGGTTGTTTGATCACGGACCAGACGATCAGCAAGGCTAATCCGCACAGACCGATCAACGACACTTCCGGGTTCATTTCGATGATCGAATGCGGGATCTCGGCAATCGTGCCGAGCAGGGTTTTGGCTTCCGGCTTCACGCCCAGCAAGGTATGAACTTGCTTGGCCATGATGATGATGCCGATGGCCGCCAACATGCCATGAACCACTGAACTGGGAAAAAAAGCACTGAGTTTGCCGGCTTTGAACACGCCGAGCAGAATCTGCAATACGCTGGCAACGACGATCGCCGCCAAGGTGTAGCGGTAGCCGGCCATCGCGTCGCCCTGCCCCAACGACTGCACCGCATCGACGATGACCACGATCAAGCCGGCCGCCGGCCCGTTGATCGTCACATACGAACCGCTGATGCGGGAGACGACCACGCCGCCGACAATGGCGCTGATGATGCCGGACATCGGCGGAAAGCCCGACGCCATCGCGATGCCCAGACAGAGCGGTAACGCAATCAAAAACACCAGAAAACCGGAAAGCAAATCGCTACGCCAGTTTTCGACCAGGCCGGGAATACCGGTTTTCGGCAACACAAGCTGAGATACTTGGGACATAAATAGCGCTCGTTCGAGTTTGGAAAACCTGTTTCAAACAAGAACCATGCCACCCAATGCCAAACGCTGCCAAACCCGCCGATTCTCCCGGCGCGAACCCGCTCAGATCGGCATCTGCAAACCTGAATGCCGCCCAGCGCGGCCGGGCAGTGGTTTATACAAACCCGTATTTTGGTTGAAATCCACCCGTACCCGACCGCAGTTGGGCATCGGCGATCGCTTTGGCGCTGACACGCCGACTCGCTCGCAGCGCAACACCAAATTAGCTTCCCAATTGGTATCTCATTAAAACTCTCGGCGATCTAAACCATGCGCAAGCCGGCGAACCGAACCGCGCCACCGTTAATTCGGCGCCGATTGGTTCAAATAAACCATCCACATCCGTTTTTTGCACCACCCGCAAGTCACTGCCAAATAAACACAATATAAATCAAACACCTATAAATGGCACGCGCCATGCTAGGCCTTAATCAGCATCCCCGCCTGGATTGGCTCGGTTGCGGCCAAGCTCCGGTTTTCAGTTGCCGAGATTGGCCCGCGTCCGGCCAATCCGGCCGGCTTGCAATTCATCGGCTACCGCCAGCAGGCTGAACTCTCCGGTAACCGTAGAAAGCTCTTTTGACCAACGAGGTTTAGTACATGGAACTGGTTAGCCATACCCATCATGCGGCGGAGTCGAACGACAGCCACTCCGACCGCCGAGATCGCGGTTTCGACCTGAATCGCGCCATCGACAGCGTTTCGCACTGGTTGCCGACGCAAGGCCCGCTGAAAGACTTCATCCACCACAATACCTTACATGCGGTACAACACCTGCCGTTTCACGAAGGCGTCGCGCTGGCGGCGAAAATATTCGGCGCGCGCAGCTATTTGCCGCTATCGGATTACCAAAACCGCTACCGCGAAGGTCGTATTAGCGACCATGCCATCGACTGGGCTTTGCAACGGTCCGGCGTGAACGGCAGCCAACGCCAAGCGCTGCGCGACAGCCTGTTTAGTGCAGACAAGCAAAGCCATTACCCACCGATTTCTCTGGCCAACCACGGTATCCGCACCCACTGGTTGAACCGCTTGGAAGTGGATTTGAATGCGCTGGTGCATCCGGTCCTGTTCCGTTTGCTGGCCAACTTCCTGGACCAGGGCATCAGCCGCTGGAGTTTGCCGAAAGCAGACGAGAGTTTTTGGGACTGCATATTGCGCTTAACCCAGAACAGCCTGTTGCCGTTGTATCCGTTTCAAGAAAAAAACGTACGCGACCTGCTCACCCTCGGCCCGGATCAAGTCATTCTGCACTGTTTGCAACGCATGGTCGGCGTCGAAACTTGGTACGAACAGTACCTTCTGGAAATGCTGCTCGGCCATCCCGGCTGGTCCGGTATGGTCAGATTGATCGAGCTGAATCCGCAAACCTTGCTGGCCCGCCGCGACATTTCGTTGAAGCAATTGATCGCATTCGAACTGGCTTGCGAACTGGCATTCTTGCGGAAAAAACGCGGTGTCAATTTCGGCAATATTGCCGGGTTGAAACAATTGGACACGGTACCGCGCTTCAACGGCGGCGCGATGCGGACCCAGGTTCCGTTGCGGTTGAAAGTCTGGCACGAGGCCATGGAATGGTCGCTGCACAGCGAATTGCTGCAAGCCATCAAACGCCAGCCGGGGCCCGGCCCCAGCCAAACCGCCAAGTCGCCCGTCCAAGCCCAGGCCCTGTTTTGCATCGACGACCGCGAATGTTCGTTACGCCGGCATCTGGAAGAAACCAATCCGGCGATTCAAACTTTCGGCGCCGTCGGTTTTTTCGGCATCGATTTCCTGTACCAGGGCCTGGACGACGTGTATCCGGTGGCACAATGCCCGAGCGCGATTACGCCCAAGCATTTGATCGTCGAAGCGGCGGAAAACCAACCCGAAACCAAACCCAAAACCGGCAAGCTGTCCAGCCTGCATTTTACGGCGCATTCGATGCTGCGCGGCTGGCTGTTTACTCAGACCTTGGGTCTCGGTTACGCGGCGCGCCTGGCCTGGAACGTGTTCCGTCCCGGCGCCGGCCTGCTCAACATCGAACAGCTCAGCGAAGTCAAAGCCCATAGCCACTTGCACCTGCTGCGCGAGACCGACGAACCGACGCCGGAAGGCTATTTGCTGGGCTTTTCCTTTCCGGAAATGGCCGACCGGGTCGGCGGCCTGTTGCGCAATATCGGCTTGACCAAAGATTTCGCGCCGCTGGTCGTCATCGTCGCCCACGGTTCCAGCAGCGTGAACAATCCACATTTCGCCGCTTACGATTGCGGGGCCTGCGCCGGCAAACCGGGAGCGCCGAATGCCCGCGCCTTCGCCTGGATGGCGAATCAACAACCGGTACGGGACATTCTGCGCGAACGCGGTATCGACATCCCGGCCGACACTTATTTCGTGCCGGCATTGCATAACACCAGCCGCGACGAAATCACTTATTTCGATCCGAATACTTATCTGCACCGCGACCATAAAACGCTGCACGCCTTCAAGCACGACATGCACCATGCCCTGTTGCGCAACGCGCGCGAACGCTGCCGTTGGTTCGAGTTGGGTCCGCAATCGCATTCGAATAAGGAAGCCCACCAACACGTGGTGGCCCGCGCCTCGTCAATTTTCGAACCGCGCCCGGAATACAACCATTCCAACAACCTGTATTGCTTGGTTGGCCGCCGCGAACTGAGCCGGCACTTGTTTATGGACCGGCGCTCGTTTCTGCATTCCTACGCTCCGGATAGCGACGCCAAAGGCGAAATCCTGGCCAAGATTCTGTCCGCGATCATTCCGGTCTGCGGCGGCATCAACTTGGAATATTTGTTTTCGCGGATCGACAATTCGGTGTACGGCGCCGGCACCAAGCTGCCGCACAACGTGATCGGCTTGCTGGGCGTCGCCAACGGCGTCGAAGGCGATTTGCGTACCGGCTTGCCGTCGCAGATGATCGAAGTCCACGAACCGGCCCGGCTGCTGATGATTATCGAACAAGCCACCGGCACTGTGGATAAAGCCTTGGCCGCTATCGGCGGTTTGAGGCAGTGGCTGGACGGCGAATGGATCCGGTTGGCCAGTTACGACCCCGCCAGCCACGACATGAAGTTGTACACCAGACACGGCTGGGAAAGCATCGAACTGCCGGAGAGCGTGCAACCCCCGGCCGCAGCGCATTCGGAAAAAATCATCGTCGGTAAAACCGCGACGATTCCGGTACACCAATTGTTAGGGAGGCACGTATGAACGGCTTGATGTTGGCCTGTTTGTTCTTTCCGCTGCTCGGTATGCTGCTGATATTGCTATTCGGCAGCAGCGAGCAGCGCATTTCGACGATCAGCCTGTGGACCAGCCGCGTGAAGGGCGCCAGCGTGCTGAGCCTGTTGGTTGCCTGGGCGGTTGCCGGTTTTCCGGCTCACGAATTGGTTTGGTTCGATCTGTACGCGCAAGGCGGCTACCGCTTTCCGATTCTGTTTTATCTGGACCGGATCAGCGCGGTGTATTTATTCTGCGCCTGGCTGATTTTCTCGATTATCGTGCGTTATTGCCGGGTCTATCTACACCGCGAAACTGGTTACAAACGTTTCTTCCTGACGATCTTCGGTTTTGCGTTCGGTTTGAATCTGGTGATTCTGTCCGGTTCGATCGACATGCTGTTCGCCGGCTGGGAAATCGTCGGGGTTTCGTCGTTTTTGTTGATCGCCTTTTACCGGCACCGGCCGCAGCCGATCCGCAATGCCTTGCGCGCTTACAGCATTTACCGCTTCTGCGACGTTGGCTTGCTGCTTGGCGCCTGGATGAGCCATTTGCTGTTTCACGAAAGCCAGCATTTCAGCCAACTGGCCAATTTGTTCCAGCACGCTGCAATGCCGCCGGCCGGTTACGCGTCGCTATTGGTGTTGTCCTGGCTGATCGTCATCGCCGCCTCCGGCAAATCGGCGCAATTCCCGTTCTGCTTCTGGTTGCCGCGGGCGATGGAAGGGCCGACGCCGTCCAGTGCGATTTTTTACGGTGCGTTATCGATCCATTTGGGCGTTTTCCTATTGTTACGCACCATGCCGATCTGGACCTACCATTATTTGCCGCGCACCATGGTGTTGGTGATCGGCTTGCTGACCGTCGTAATCGCCAATCTGTCCGAAAAAACCCAATCCAATATCAAAGGCCAGGTCGCCTACGCCTCGATCACCCAGGTTGGCTTCATGTTCATGGAATTGTCGCTGGGCCTGGAAACCTTGGTTCTGGTGCATTTCCTCGGCAACGCCTTCCTGCGTTGCTACCAGTTGCTGGTGTCGCCGTCTATCGTCGCCCATTTGCTGCGGGTGGAAGGCTCGGTCGATACCGACTTCGTCATCAAACCCAGCGCGATGCGGGAATTTCTGCCCAACTCCATCCGCGACACCTTGCCGGCGGTGCTGCAAAACACGCTGTATGTGTTCGCATTGCAGGAAGGCAATCTGGAACGCTTGGTACGTTCGACCTTGTGGGACCCGCTGAAGCAAATCGGCGCCCGCATGAACCAGGTCAGGCCTGCATTCAGGTATTTCAGCATCGTCGGTTTGCTCGGTTTGATCGTACTCGGCGAAAACGAAACCTGGTTCGATCGCGGCTATTTGTCGATCCCTATCTCCGTGGCAATGGTGGTAGCCTCGCTGAGCGCATTCAGCCAAAAACACAGTCCGTTCAAAGTCTGGAACGCGATCGCGACCAGTTGCGGCTTGGCCGGAATTGCGGTGTGGATGATGGATCCAGCGGTTTACGGCGACGTGTTGCTGTTCCTGAGCGGCGTGCTGCCGTCCTGGCTATTGGGGGTATTGGTATTGCGCCGAATGCTGGCGCAGGAAAACTTCGCCGAGGAGCCATTCCGCTACCGGGCCATGGCCGAGACCCGACCGCGGGCTTCTTTGCTGCTGTTTCTGAGTTTTCTGGGTTTAGTCGGCTTCCCGATCACGCCGGCGTTTCTGGGCGAAGACCTGTTATTGGCCGACGCTACCCGGCTGCATCCGTGGTTTGCTCTGCCCATCACGCTGGCCTTCGTCGTCAACGGCATCGCCGCCGCCCGCGTCTTCGTCAGATTATGCATGGGCCGCCCCAGCGAGGTTTGCAGCCAGGCGCACGAATCCGCCTAGTGACTTTATCGGCCAATCATGGCATTAATGTGGTGCTAGGCGCGCCCTTTGCGCGCCATGAATCAATCGGCCATCAACGTGGCCTGCACACGATAATAATTTCACAGGAGGATACATGCGTACATTTCCAACCGTTATGCTGGCACTTGCCTTGAGCGGCGCCGCGAGCCAGGCTTTGGCGCAAGAGGCGCCGGTTTCGGACAAGGTCAGGGCCAGCGTCCTGAAACGCCATCCGCAGGCAACCGATATGCAAGGCCAGTTGGAAACCCATTTCGGCCAACAATTGCTGGAAGTCAGTTTCAAGGATGCGGAAGGCCAAGTTCTGCATGAATTGTTCCGTTCCAACGGCGCATTGTTTACCGGCGAACTGGTATTGGAAAATCCGCAACAAGTCCCGCCGATGGTCACCGAAACCGTCAAGGCCAATTTTCCGGATTCGCGCATCGAAAAAGCCGAGCTGGTGGTGAATCCGAACGGCGTAGGCGAAGAATACGAATTGTTGATCGACTCCGCCAATGGCAAATGGCGGATAGCGGTCAACGACAAGGGCGAGGTCACCTCCAAAGAACGCCGCTAATTCCGCCTTTTCGTATCGATTGTAATCCGGTCGCGGCCGCCTCTATACCGTGGCGGCCGGCCGGTTCCCGCAATGCCGCCGCTCTTTTCAACTGGATAACAGCCTTTGATTAATCCGAGGGTGGCAAGCGCATGGCTATTTTTTTACAACACTCGCCCGGTGCAGATGCTGCCGGTACCTCGGCCAACGCTCCATCCGGCCACAAATTACTGCGAACGAAACTGATCGGTTCGGCGATTTTGGCTTTAAGCTTATTGCCAGCCTTGCCGGCGAGCGCCGAAAAACAGCAGCGGACCGGCAAAGCCCGAGTGCGGAATTTACCCGACATCGAAGCCACGCCCAGCGGGCAAAAGGCGTTCGACCAGGAATTCAATCTGGATTCGTCAGCCGGAATTTCCAACACCTCGTTCGACTACGGCGCCGGCGCGGGTTGGAACATAGGCATTAGCCTGCTAAACGCGCAGTTCTACAGCGGTTTCGGCACGGCCTCAGCATTTCAACCGGATTTGCTGTTCAACCTTGAGAAACACTGGTTATTCGGCGACAGCCAATTGATCGCCGGCAATCAAAGCGGCGCCGGTATCCTACCGCAGGCAACGGTTTTCATGCACTATGCGTATTTGGACGCCCAGCAACATCTGGACGCTTGGGATATCGACATCGATATCGGCAGTTATTACGCCAACGCCGCCCTCGCCGGCCAACGTAGCGTCGGCGCGCACGTCAATCTCGAAATTCCCGTCGCCGACAGCCTCAGATTGAACGCCGATTATTTAACCGGCCATAATTCCGTCGGTGCCGCGACGTTCAAACTGATTTATCCGCTACCGCAACATTGGCAAATTGCCGCCGGCGTCCAAATTCCCAATCTGCCCGGCAACGGCGAATACATTGCCTTATGCGGCTTTTACTGGCGGCAATGACCGGATTGGGCAAGTCAACCCGACCAAAGCGAGAGGCATAGATGAACTTCAAATTGAACGGCCAAACCAAACCGGAAATACCCTTCTGGGCCTTGCCGGCCGCAGACCATCTGAAAAAACTGGACAGTTCCGAACAGGGTTTGACGACCACTGCCGCCGACGAACGGCTCCGGCAATACGGCCCGAATCGGCTGAACCATAAGCAACCCAACTCCCCCTGGCGTTTGTTGCTGGCCCAATTCAAAAGCTCCATCGTGCTGTTATTGTTGTTCGCAACCGGGGTATCGTTTTACCTACACGACCGGGTCGACGCCGCCATCATTTTGACCATCGTCTTGATCAGCGGCCTGCTTGGCTTTTGGCAGGAAAAGGGCGCTGCCGACGCCGTGGTTAAATTGTTAGCGATGGTTCAAATCAACTCCGCGGTACTCCGCGACGGTAAAGTCTGCGACATTCCGGCGCAAGATATCGTAATCGGCGACGTGGTCGACTTGAAAGCCGGCGACATCGTGCCGGCCGATTGCCTACTGCTCGCTAGCGCAAATCTGTTCGTCGACGAGGCCGCATTAACCGGCGAGAGTTATCCGGCCGAGAAAATCCCCGGATTAGCGGCCGCCGATGCACCTTTGAGCAGCCGCAGCAACGCGTTATGGATGGGTAGCCATGTGCAAAGCGGTTCCGGCCGGGCTTTGGTGGTCGCCACCGGCGAAAATAGCGAATTCGGCAAATTATCCGGCCGCTTAAAACTGAAGGCGCCGGAAACCGAGTTCGAACGCGGCGTGCGCCGGTTCGGTTACCTGTTGATGGAAGTCACGCTGATTTTGGTCATGGTCATTTTCGCGGTGAACGTCTATCTGCACAAACCGGTAATGGACTCCTTTTTGTTCGCATTGGCACTGGCGGTCGGCCTGACGCCGCAATTATTGCCGGCTATCGTCAGCGTCAATCTGGCCCACGGCGCCAAACGCATGGCGGAGCACCAAGTCATCGTCAAACAACTAGCCTCGATCGAAAATCTGGGCAGCATGAACGTGTTATGTTCGGACAAGACCGGCACATTGACCCAAGGCAACGTACAGGTGCACGCCACCACCGATGCCAGCGGCGCGGCTAGCGACCGAGTCGCGCGCTATGCCTACCTGAACGCCGCCTTCGAAACCGGGTTCAATAATCCGATCGACGCGGCACTACGCCAATTCAAAACCTTCGACTTGAGCGCCAGCCGCAAGCTCGACGAAATTCCCTACGATTTTTACCGCAAACGGCTGAGCATGTTGGTAGCGGACGCCGGCCAACACCTGTTAATCAGCAAGGGTGCGCTGCAAAATATTCTGGATGTCTGCGGCCATATCGAACATGGGGACGGCGAATTGGTCGAGCTCGAACAAGCCAAACCGGCGATACTCGAACGCTACAAAAGCTACAGCGAACAAGGTTTGCGGACGTTGGGTCTGGCCTACAAACCGCTTGCGAGCGGACAAAGCGGCGTCAGCGGCGGCGACGAATCCGACATGCGCTTTTTGGGATTTTTGACCTTCTTCGATCCGCCCAAGGCCGATTGCATAGCGACTATTCAACAGTTGAAGGATCTCGGCGTTACCTTGAAAATCATCACCGGCGACAATCGCTTAGTCGCGGAAACGGTCAGCCAACAGTTGGGTCTCGGCGGCAGCAAAATTCTGACCGGACCGGAAATCGCCCGTATCAGCGACCAGGCTCTGACCCAACAAGCCGGCGAGACCGATTTATTCGCCGAAGTGGAGCCGAACCAGAAAGAACGCATCATCATGGCATTGAAAAAAGCCGGCTTCGTCGTCGGTTACATGGGCGACGGCATTAACGACGTCTCGGCGCTGCATGCCGCCGACGTCGGCATTTCGGTGGATAGCGCTGCCGATGTGGCGAAAGATGCCGCCCAAATCGTATTGCTGGAAAAGAGTTTGCAGGTGCTGGTCGGCGGCGTCCGTGCCGGCCGGGTTACGTTCGCCAACACGCTGAAATATGTGTTCATGGCCACCAGCGCCAATTTCGGCAATATGTTCAGCATGGCCGGCGCCTCGCTGTTTCTACCGTTTCTGCCTTTGCTGCCGAAACAAATCCTGTTGACCAATTTACTGACCGATTTTCCGGAAATGACCATCGCCTCGGACAATCTAGACGCAGAAATGATCGAGCAACCGCGGCGTTGGGATATCCGCTTTATCCGCAACTTCATGGTCACCTTCGGCTTGGTCAGTTCGCTGTTCGATTATCTGACCTTCGGCCTGCTGTTATGGCTGGGTGTGCCGGAGCAGCAATTTCGCACCGCTTGGTTTTTGGAATCGGTGATTTCAGCCGCGCTGATCGTGTTTGTCGTCCGCAGCCGCAAACCGTTCTTTCGGAGCAAACCCGGCAAATATTTGCTGTGGGCGACCATGGCCGTGGTAGCGGCTACTGCGGCACTGCCCTATTCGCCGGCGGCGGATTTGATTGGATTCGAACCGTTGCCGGCCGAGTTACTGGGCTGTTTAGGCGCAATCGTCATGCTTTACATCTTTTCGGCAGAGTTGGCCAAGCGCTGGTTCTACCGCTTCCTGCAGCCTTAACCCGTGCGCCATGCCCCGACCATCCCCGGCCTCGCCTGTCTACTTGTGCTTTTCGGAACGGTACGCGTTTAAAATATCGGTATGACAAACCACGATTCGCGCGCCGGCGCACTGTTTCCCGGCTTTTCCGCTCCCGACCGGGCCAAGATCGACGCGGCCTTGGCCTGGATCGAAGAATTGGGCGCCAACCGCATCGAATCGCAGCGGCCGAAAGGGATCGATGTCGCCGCGATCCTGATGGGCGTGCATATCGACCTGGAAACCATTCTGGCGACGTTGTTGAGCGATTCCCGCGTTGCCGACCGCATCGACGAAGCGCAAGTCCGCGAACGTTTCGGCGTCACCGTGGCCGGCTTATGCCAAGACGTGGCTTGGCTAAACAAGGTCAGCATTTACACGCCGGACATGGCCAACCAGCCGAACCAGGCCGAAATCCTGCGCCGCATGCTGTTGGCGATGACGCACGACGTGCGGGCGGTCTTGATCAAATTGGCTTTGCGGATACAGCGTTTGCGCGACCTGCAGCTGGAACAGGAGGACATCCGCCGCTTCATCGCCCGCGAAACGTTGGATATCTACGCGCCGTTAGCCAACCGGCTCGGGATCAGCCAGTTCAAATGGGAATTGGAGGATTTGGCCTTCCGTTACCTGGACCCGGACAATTACCGCTTTATTAGCGCCTCGCTGGCGGAAAACCGCGAACAGCGCCAGGCCAGCATCGACCGGTTTTTGCAGGAGCTGAAAGCGCTGCTGGCCGAGCATGGCTTGGCTGCAAAAGTTTACGGCCGGCCGAAACATATTTACAGCATCTGGAACAAGATGCGCCGGAAACAGTTGCCTTTAGCGGATTTGTACGATTTGCTGGCGGTGCGGGTCGTGGTCGATTCGTTGCCGAATTGCTATATGGTGCTGGGTTTGGCCCATAGCCAATGGCAGCACATTCCGCGCGAATTCGACGATTACATTGCCAACCCGAAGGAAAACGGCTACCAATCGCTGCACACGGTGGTACTGGATAGCCACGGCAACCGGATCGAAATCCAGATCCGCACCAAGGCCATGCACGAATTTGCCGAGCTTGGCGTCGCCGCACATTGGCGCTACAAGGAAGGCAGCAAATTCAACGCGGCCACCGAAAAGAATATCGCCTCGCTACGCCAGTTGCTGGAAGACAAGGACAGCACCGATAACCTGCTGGAGAATTTCCATACCGAGTTGTTTTCGGACCGGGTGTTCGTGCTGACGCCGGCCGGCAAGTTGATCGATTTGGTCAAAGGCGCCACACCGCTGGATTTTGCTTATGCGATCCATACCGAAATCGGCCATAGTTGCCGCGGCGCCAAGGTCAACGGCCAAATCAAGCCGTTGACTTACAAACTCAGCTCGGGCGAACAGGTCGAGATCATTACCGTCAAAAACGGCCAGCCCAACCACAATTGGTTGAATCCCAACCTGGGCTATTTAAAGACGCCGCGGGCGATCAGCAAGGTAAAAAGTTGGTTTAAACAGCAACAGCAGGCCGAAAACATTGCCGCCGGCAAACAGATTCTGGACAAGGAAAGCAGACGCCTCGGCCTGAAAAGCGTCGATATGGCCGAGTTGCTGAAGCACTTCAAAATAGCGGACGCCGAGCATCTTTACGAAGCCTTGGGCCACGGCACCATCAATAACCGGCAATTGGCGAATGCGCTGAAAATTCCGGAACTGGAACCGACGCCGGTCAAGTGGGTGCCGAGCCAAACCGCGGCGCAATCGGCCGTGACCATAGACGATATCGACAATGTCGTCACAACGCTGGCGAATTGCTGTTCGCCGGTCAAGGGCGACGATATCATCGGCTTTATCTCGCATAAGCGCGGTATTACGATACACCGCAAGGATTGCGACAACATCCGCCATTTATCGGCGGAGCAGCAATTGCAGTTGGTCAAAGCGGAATGGAGCGGCCAGAAATCGGTACACCACAGCGTGCCGATCGTGATCCATGCATTCAATGCCCAAAATCTGCTGAACGACGTCTCGCAAGTGTTGGCGACCGCGAAAATCCATATCAGTAACGCCTCGCTGAAAACGCATGAGGATTTATCGGCGATTTTGCATATGACGATACAGATCGAGAATACCGCGCAACTGAGCGCGGTGTTAACCCGGATCAGCCACCTGCCCAATATTATCGAAGTAAAACGGAAGGTTTAGAGATTTTGTCGCATGGCTTTCGCCGACATTTTTAGAAGCTCGGCGGAGGATTCATGCTAACATAGCCGTTTTAACATTATGGGCTTTTACTATGGCAAAAGAAGATCAAATTGAAATGGATGGCAAGGTCATCGACACCCTGCCGAACACGATGTTTCGCGTCGAACTGGAAAACGGCCACATCGTCACCGCGCATATTTCCGGCAAAATGCGCAAACATTACATCCGTATCCTGACCGGCGACAAAGTTCGCGTGGAAATGACCCCTTACGACCTGACCAAAGGCCGCATCACGTTCCGGAATCGCTAACCCGCTCCGGGCTAGCGATTGCCTCCCCCGCTTTACATCACTTGATTCAATTCGGAAACGACTAGCTGTTTGCCTTCGATGGCAAATGCCAATTCGCCATTCTCGACGTGTATCCGCACGTGACCGCCATTCGCCAAACGCCCGAACAGCAAGTCTTCGGCCAGCGGCTTCTTGATTTTTTCCTGGATCAAACGCGCCATCGGCCTGGCCCCCATTTTCGGATCGCAGCCGTGTTCCGCCAGCCATGCCCGCGCGGCAGGTTCCAACGTCAATGTCACATTTTTGTCCGCCAACACCGCTTCCAGTTCGAAGATGAACTTGTCGACGACGCTGCCGACCACGGCCATATCCAAAGGCTTGAATTGGACGATGGCATCCAAACGGTTTCTGAACTCGGGCGAGAAGCCGCGTTCGATAACCTTCATGCTGTCCGAAGCATGGTTTTGCAAGGTAAATCCTATCGAGGCCCGGCTACTTTCCTCGGCTCCGGCATTAGTGGTCATGATCAGAATGATGTTTCTGAAATCGGCTTTACGGCCATTGTTATCGGTCAACGTGCCGTGGTCCATGACCTGCAGCAGCAAATTGAACACGTCCGGATGGGCTTTTTCCAATTCGTCGAGCAATAACACCGCATGCGGATGCTTGGTCACCGCTTCGGTCAACAAACCGCCCTGGTCGAAGCCAACATAGCCCGGAGGCGCACCGATCAGGCGCGAGACGGTATGCCGCTCCATGTACTCCGACATGTCGAAGCGAATCAATTCGATACCCAGCACCTTGGCTAATTGCCGAGTCACCTCGGTTTTACCGACGCCGGTCGGACCGGCAAACAGGAAGGAACCGATCGTCTTGGTGGTATCGCGCAATCCCGCTCGCGACAATTTGATTGCGGCGGCCAATTCGGAAATCGCTTCGTCCTGACCGAACACCAGCATCTTCAGGTTCTTTTCCAGGTTGGACAGCTTGTCGATATCGTTGGCAGACACCGATTGCGCCGGTACCCTGGCAATCTTGGCGACAATCTCCTCGATCTCGGCGGTGTCTATGGTCTCTTTACGCTCCCCGGCCGTGAACAAACGTTGTCTGGCGCCGGCTTCGTCGATGACGTCGATCGCCTTGTCCGGCAAATGCCTATCGGTGATGTAGCGGGCCGATAATTCCACCGCCATGCGCAAGGCTTCCTGGGTGTATTTAAGGCCGTGATGCTCTTCGAAACGGGACTTCAAACCTTTCAGAATCAGTACCGTATCTTCGATGGACGGTTCGACCACGTCGATTTTTTGGAAACGCCGCGCCAAGGCATGGTCTTTTTCGAAGATGCCGCGGTATTCCTGATAGGTCGTCGAACCGATACAGCGCAACTGGCCGGAAGCCAACACCGGTTTGATCAAATTCGAAGCGTCCATTACGCCGCCGGAAGCGGAACCGGCACCGATGATGGTATGGATTTCGTCGATGAACAAAATCGAATCCGGCTCTTTTTTCAATTGGTTGATCAACGCTTTTAAACGTTTTTCGAAATCGCCGCGGTATTTGGTGCCGGCAACCAACGCCCCCATATCTAACGAATAAATTGTGCTGTTCATCAATATCTCGGGGACTTGCTCTTCGACAATCCGCTTCGCCAAACCCTCGGCGATTGCGGTTTTGCCAACGCCGGCTTCGCCGACCAACAACGGGTTGTTTTTCCGCCGCCGGCACAAGACCTGGATGGTCCGCTCCACCTCTATTTCCCGACCGATCAGCGGATCGATATTGCCTTTCAAGGCCTCTTCGTTCAGATTGGTAGCGTATTTTTCCAGCGGACTGGTCAAATTCTCGTTGTTGCCACGCTCGCCTTCCGGCTCCTCGCTGCTTTCTTTTCTGAACTGTTCGATTTTGGAAACCCCGTGAGCCAGGTAATTGACGACATCCAGACGCGTGATGTCTTGCTTGTTCAGCAGATAAACCGCATGCGAATCCTGCTCGCTGAACAAGGCGACAAACAGGTTGGCGCCGGTCACTTCTTTTTTGTCGGAAGCCTGCACATGAAATACCGCCCGCTGCAACACGCGCTGGAAGCCTAACGTCGGCTGGGTTTCGCGTTGGATACCTTCCGGAATCAAGGAAATGGTTTCGTCGATAAACCGGGTCAATTCCGCCCGCAACGCATTGACGTTGCAACCGCAGGCTATCAGGATCGGAATCGTCGTCACGTTATCCAGCAAGGCCAGCAGCAAATGCTCGACGGTGATGAACTCGTGGCGCTTGGCATGAGCCCCGGTAAAAGCAGCATTCAATGTCACTTCCAGTTCTTTACTTAGCATGGCTTACCTCTCACGCCTCTTCCATCGTGCACATCAACGGATGGTGATGTTCACGGGAGTATTCGTTAACGATATGTACTTTGGTTTCGGCCACATCCTTGGTGTAAGTGCCGCACACCCCAACGCCTTGGGTATGCACTTGCAACATCACTTGGGTGGCCCGCTCTTGGCTCATGTTAAAAAAGTCGGTCAGAATCTCGACGACAAAATCCATGGGCGTGAAATCGTCGTTAAGCAAAATGACTTTGTACAACGGTGGCCTTTTCAACTGCGGCTTGGCTTCTTGCAGCGCAGTGGTGCCGTCGACGTCTTTAAAGGGTTCAAAATCGGACATAAACTTCTGTGGTGCAAAATCGCTGTGAACTTAAAAATAGCGCCTTAAACATTAAATTTCAATCTTTACCCATATAAAAAACATTTCTAGTAAAATGCGCGCCTTTTAACGTTTTATGCCGACAATATGGTCTGGAAACCCCACGTTACCGTCGCCGCCGTCATCGAAAAAAACGGGCGTTTTCTTCTGGTCGAAGAGACAACGGCACAAGGCATTGCGTTCAATCAACCGGCCGGACATTTGGAAGAAGGCGAAGACCTGATCGCCGCCGTCATCCGGGAAGTGCGGGAAGAAACCGCCTGGGAATTTCAGCCCGAAACCCTGATCGCGACACAACTATGGCGGAGAAATCCGGAAATGCCCAGCTTTCTGCGCTTCTGCTTCGCCGGCACCGTCGGCAACCATAATCCCGAACAAGCGCTCGACGACGGCATTATCGGCACTCATTGGCTCAGCCGCAACGAGATTTGCGCCCGCCGCGATCAATTGCGCAGCCCGTTGGTGCTGACCACCATCGACGAGTACCTAAAAGGCCAACGTTACCCGCTGAGCCTGTTACAAACATTTTTAGACCAAGCATGAGTAAACACATCATCGTCGGCATGTCCGGCGGCGTCGATTCTTCCGTTACCGCATTAGCGCTGCAAGAACAGGGCCATAAAGTGACCGGCTTGTTCATGAAAAACTGGGAGGAAGACGACGGCACCGAATACTGCACCGCGATGCAGGATTTGGCCGACGCGCAACAAGTGGCCGACAAACTCGGCATAGAATTGAAAACAGTCAACTTCGCCGCCGAATACTGGGACGAAGTGTTCGAAGTGTTTTTGGCGGAATTCAAAGCCGGCCGCACCCCCAACCCCGACATTCTGTGTAACAAACACGTCAAATTCAACGCCTTCCTGAACTACGCCATCGAAGACCTCGGCGCCGAATACATCGCTACCGGTCACTACGCCCGCGTCCGCGAACGGGACGGCGAATTCGAACTATTGAAAGGCCTGGACCCGGCCAAGGAACAAAGCTATTTTTTGTACGCGATGGGCCAGAAAGCCTTGTCCAAAACCCTATTCCCGATCGGCCATTTGCACAAAACCGAGATTCGGGCGATGGCTGACAGAGCCGGCTTCGCCAACAGCCGCAAAAAAGACAGCACCGGCATCTGTTTCATCGGCGAACGCAAGTTCAGGGAATTCCTGGAACGCTACCTGCCCCACCAACCCGGCGAAATGCGCACGCCTGAAGGCAAATACATCGGCAAGCATCACGGCTTGATGTATTACACCCTGGGCCAACGCCAGGGCTTGGGCATAGGCGGCGTAAAAGACGCGCCGGACGAACCGTGGTTCGTGCTGGACAAAGACCTGGATAACAACGTGCTGATCGTCGGCCAAGGCCACGACCATCCCTTGATGCTGCACAACACCTTGGAAGCCGGCCAACTGGACTGGTGCGGCAGCCAACCCGTGACCCAAACTCTGCGCTGCGCCGCTAAAACCCGCTACCGCCAGCCGGATCAGGATTGTATTGTCGAACCGCTGGATGGCGGCGCACGCGTCAAAGTCCGCTTCGACCGGCCGCAACGGGCGATCACGCCGGGGCAGTCGGTGGTGTTTTATCAGGGGGAGGTTTGCTTGGGTGGAGGGATAATTGAGGCTAAGTACAATGAACCGGATTGAATGACGTCCCAAAGCCGTCAAGCAATTGCGCAAAATTGCCGACAAAGCGTTGCGCGAACAAATTTACGATTCATCCCAAGTACTGAAAGACTTTCCTGAGTGCGCCAGCATCAAAAAATTGACCAAACATGAATACAGCTACCGCTTGCGTGTCGGTGCTTATCGGGTATTCTTTGAGTTTGACGACATCGTCAAGGTTGTTTCCATTGAAGAGGTGAAAAAACGCGATGAGCGCGCATACTAATATTCAAATTATCAATGGTCTCGACGGCACCCCGGCTTTTGTGGCGCTTCCTTATGCCGGCTATCTGAAGGATCATGTCACAGAGGCTACCACCATTCCTAACGAAGTGATCGGCGCCGTTATTAAACAAGACATTACGCCGATTAAAGCTTGGCGGGAATATTTGCATTTATCGACAGACGAAGTTGCTCACCAACTGGGCGTTTGTGAAGCAGAATATATTGATATAGAAAATCAAAAAAAACTCCACAAACCGTTACTTAAAAAAATGGCAGTCGCGCTGAACATTAATATCGATCAATTAAATTTTTGATAAAATTTTTATCGCCATTTCAGCACAGCGCTTAAAATCAAATACACATAGGATAAACAATGCTAACCAATTTACGCATTAGAAACTTCCGCATGCTAGAGGACTTGGAGATTCCAAAGCTTGGCCGTGTTAATTTGATTGTCGGAAAAAACAATAGTGGTAAAAGTTCTATTCTGGAAGCTTTGAGACTTTATACAGGAAAAGCCAGCCCAGAGTTAATGCGCAGAATATTAATTAGTCACGACGAATACTACGATTTTAATCAAAATTCAAACATAGAAAATACCAATAACTGGCACGGTTTAAAAAACCTTTTTACCAACAGAGAGTTTCCTGAAAACGAAAACACCTTTATATCGATTGCTTCCGAAGAAGGTAACCTAATAAAAATAGAATATGTTTTTTACTACATTAAGGAAGAACCTGTAATAGATAATGAAGGCGACATTATTGATATAACATCCCGTCGGGTCATAATAAATCAATCAGAACTTTCAACAATTGAGGAAACATCACTACCTACCCCTGCCATTCGCATCACGTTAAAATCCGGCAGAAACACTTTGCTTGATTTAAACGAAGATAATAGAAAGCGACCTCTCTCTGTTTTTTGGCTTTTAAACGCCGGCGACTCGCTGAAATGCAGCTTCGTTTCGACTACTTTTTCAAGCACTGAATCTCTGGCGAAACTGTGGGATCAAATCACAATTGGCCCTAATGAAGATATTGTTTTAGACGCTCTAAAAATAATTGACGAAAACATTGAAAGACTAGCTTTTGTTGAAAGCGAAAATAGAACAGGCCGATTAGCTATCATAAAACTAAAAAACTCTGATACCCGCATACCATTAAGCAGTATGGGGGATGGTATGTCCAGAATTTTACAACTTATACTTTCTGTATTTTCGGCGAAAGATGGTCTCCTATTGATAGACGAATTCGAAAACGGCCTACACTACAGCGTTCAAGAAGAAGTCTGGCGCATAATTTTTCAATTAGCTAAAGACCTAAATATTCAAGTCTTTGCGACAACCCATAGCTGGGACTGTATCGAAAGCTTTACTAAAGCAGCTGTTTCAAGCCCGGAAGAAGGCATTTTACTAAAAGTATCCAAAAGTAAACTTACCAGCGACAATGGAAAAATCATTGCCACTATTTATGATGAAGAAGCACTAAAAACAGTTACTGCGTCCGCTCTTGAGGTTCGTTAATGAGTAGTTGGAAACTATTAGTAGAAGGCAAGGATGATCAGGATTTTTTTAATGCTTTATGTAGCTTGGTTATTGGAAAAAACAAAATTGACATTTTTCCACCAAAGACTCTCGACATTAACTCTGGCGACGGATGGTCGAATTTAATTAAAAATTTACCGTTACTCCTTAACCAACTAAAGAATGGCGATATTGATAAACTTGGAATTATTTTAGATGCCGACTATCCGCCTGAGAACTCTGGTGGCTTTCAAGAGCGTTATAAAAAAGTAACGGAAAAACTAGCAGAAGTCGGCTACACAATCCCCAACACACCAAAATTTCAGAAGGGTGATATTTTTAACCACCCAGACGGATTGCCCAATATTGGTCTATGGATCATGCCTGATCATAAAAATGACGGCATGCTGGAAAGCTTTATCGAAAGCCTAATTACTGATACCACTCAAGCTTCGCTTTTGCAACATGCGGAGCAAGCAATAAGCAACTTGCCAACAGTATTATTCAAGCCTCAGTTACACACATCGAAAGCCAAAGTATTTAGTTGGCGCGCTTGGCAAGATAAACCAGGCTCGTCTCTAGCCAGAGCTTTATATAAAAATATTTTAGACCGCAATCAAGCATCGAGCTTCGAAGCTTGGTTGACTGATACATTTAAATAAACATAGTTTTTAGGTTAAATCACCATGACCCTCACCGCCATCTCCCCCATCGACGGCCGTTACGCCAATAAAGTCGACGCCTTGCGCCCCATTTTCAGCGAATACGGCTTGATCCGTTACCGGGTCGAAGTGGAAGTGCGCTGGCTGCAAGCTCTGGCCGCCGAAGCCAAGATCGCCGAAGTGCCGGCCTTGTCCGCCGAAGCGACCGCCGTATTGAATAAAATCGTCAGCGATTTCTCCGAAGCCGACGCCCAGGCCGTCAAGGACATCGAGAAAACCACCAACCATGACGTCAAGGCGGTCGAATATTTTCTGAAGAAAAAGATCGAAGGAAACGCCGAACTGCTGGCGATCAACGAATTTTTCCACTTCGCCTGCACCTCGGAAGACATCAACAACCTGTCCTACGCCCTGATGCTGAAGGAAGGCCGCGGCCTGATTTTGGCGGAAATCGATGCGACGATAGACGCGATCAAACAATTGGCTTTGGCCAGCGCCGATCAACCCATGCTGTCGCGCACCCACGGCCAATCGGCGACCCCAACCACGGTCGGCAAGGAATTTGCCAACGTCGTCGCCCGCATGCAACGCCAGCGCCAACAACTTGCCAACGTTGAATTGCTGGGCAAAATCAACGGCGCGGTCGGCAATTACAATGCTCACAGCGTCGCCTACCCTGACGTCGATTGGCCGGCTTTCGCACAAAACTTCGTCGAGTCGCTGGGCCTGACCTTCAACCCCTACACCATCCAGATCGAACCGCACGACTACATGGCGGAGTTTTTCCATGCCCTGTCGCGCTTCAACACCATCCTGCTGGATTTCGACCGCGACGTTTGGGGCTATATCTCGCTGGGTTATTTCAAGCAAAAAACCGTGGCCGGCGAAGTCGGCTCCTCGACCATGCCGCACAAGGTCAACCCCATCGACTTCGAAAACTCCGAAGGCAACCTGGGCCTGGCGAATGCAATTTTCGGCTTTCTGGCCGACAAACTGCCGGTATCCCGCTGGCAGCGCGATTTGACCGACTCCACGGTGTTGCGCAACATTGGCGTCGGCATCGCCCACACCAGCATCGCCATCCAATCGACCTTGAAAGGCATCTCCAAGCTGGAACTGAATCCTGCCTTGCTCGACCAGGATTTGGATCAAAACTGGGAAGTATTGGCCGAACCGATTCAAACCGTGATGCGCCGCTACGGCATCGAAAAGCCTTACGAGAAATTGAAAGAACTGACGCGCGGCCAGCGCGTTACCGGCGACGGCATGCGCGCCTTCGTCGACAAGCTGGAGATTCCGGCCGAAGCCAAGGCCGAATTGCTGAAATTGACGCCGCACAGCTACACCGGCTACGCCGCCGCATTAGCAAAGAAAATTTAACCGAGCCGCTCAACGGCGAAGCGGGCGGCCGCTTCGCCTATCGAGTTAGGCCGAACTATTTCAGTGCGTCGGGGCCGGTTGCGTCCGCTATTGGTGCGGACCGCGCGTATTGCCGGTTACGCAGCCGAATTCCGATGCCTGCCGACTCTTAGCGGGCAACATTGACCGAAGCCCATTCCGCCGTGTTTTGTCGAAAACAACGCCGATAGTCGCGCATTCGCGCAGCAAACCCACCGCTCGACCGAAATCGGAGCCGAGTTACCACGTGCGCAGCCAAAGCCGCGCAAGCGCGCCAATCCTGGCACCGCATTTGCTTGTCGCTAAAACAAATAATCAAACCAGCAAACGCCTGCCAGCTCGGATAGACTGCATGGCTGTTTGGGAATAACTACACACCCGCCATGACCAGACTCAGCGACTACTTCGAATACCGCCAAGACCAAGACGGGAATCCTTATCTGGCGGTGTCTATCCGCGGCATGACTTTACTGAAGTTGCCGGCCAGTAATAAAGGTACCGCATTTACCGAACAGGAACGCATCGACTTGGGCCTGGACGGACTCCTGCCGCCGCAAGTCACGACGCTGGAACAACAAATCGAGCGTTTGTATTTCAGTTACCGGCAACAGGCCGACGACATTTCCAAATACCAATTTCTGCGAGCGATCCAGGACCGCTCCGAAGTGTTGTTTTACGCGATACTGGAGCGACATCTGGAGGAGATGGTCCCCATCGTCTATACCCCGACGATAGGTTTGGCGGTACAAAAATTCAGCTCGCTATACCGTACCGCCCGCGGCTTGACGCTGGCGCCGAACAACATCGACCGCGCCGATGCGATTTTGAAAAACTACCCCTGGCACGACATCCGCATGATCGTTGTCACCGACGCGTCGGCGATTCTCGGCATCGGCGACCAGGGCATGGGCGGCTTATCGATCTGCATCGGCAAACTGGCCTTGTATACCGTTGGCGGCGGCGTCTGCCCGTTCCAGACCTTGCCGATCAATCTGGACGTGGGCACCAACCGCGACGAACTGTTGGACGACCCACATTATCTAGGCGTGCGCGCCAAACGCCTGGGACGGGATGCCTATTTTGCGATGGTGGATAAATTCGTCGCCGCAGCGCATCGGACCTGGCCCAAAGCCATCATCCAATGGGAAGACTTCACCAAGGATGTGGCATTCGACGTGCTGGCCCGCTACCGGGAAAAAGTGCCCTGCTTCAACGACGACATCCAGGGCACCGGGGCGATGGCGCTGGCCGGCATCCTTTCCGCTTGCCGCCGGCTCGGCCAAACCCTGGCCGAACAGATTATCGTCATCGCCGGCGCCGGCGCCGCCGGCATCGGCGTGGCCAGCGTAATCAAAGCCGGCATGGTGGATGCCGGCTTGCGCGAACCGGAAATCCGCCAACGCCTGTTTGTGGTGGATATTTACGGTTTGGTGGTCGACACCGAGGAACTGGAGCACTACAAACATGGCATCGCTCAACCGGCAGCGATTAGCCAAGCCTGGGGCATTCCGGAGCATCGGCCGCCCTCGCTGTTCGAGGTAGTCAGCCAAGCCAAACCCAGCGTCTTGATCGGCTTGACCGGTGCAGCCGGCTTGTTCGGTGAGAACCTAATCCGGACCATGACCGCAAACTGCGCCAACCCTATCGTGATGCCGCTATCCAACCCGACCGCCAATTGCGAAGCGACGCCGGCGGACATCATCGCCTGGAGCGACGGCCGCGCCATCGTCGCCACCGGCAGTCCGTTCGCCGATGTCAAACACTGCGGCGTTCGCCATAAAATCGGCCAGGGCAACAACGCCTTCATCTTTCCCGGCCTGGGCTTGGCGGCCATGCTTGGCGAGTGCCGCCGTATCAGCGACGCGATGGTATTGGAATCGGCTTATGCTTTGGCCGACTACAGCGCCGAGTTCGAGCCCGCTGCCGACGCGATCTACCCGGCTATCGCCGATTTGCAGAAAATCAGCAGCTATGTCGCAGAACGGGTGTTGGCCAAGGCCATCGCCGACGGCTCGGTCAGCCGCAACGACCTGGATGCGGCTCATTTGGCCGACTTTATCGCCACCAACCAATGGCACCCGCGCTACTTGCCGTTTCGTTACGTCGGCTGACCATCGCCGCCGGCAAGGATGGCGGCGGCCCAATTTTCCGCGCCGCCGGCAACGCTAACTTGCTAAAATAGCGCCAATTTTGTCGTTACCGCTCCCAAGCTCCTCACCTCGTGCTCAACCTGATCTGGGTCTTTTTCTTCCTGTCGGCGTTCGCCGTCGCCAGTTTCAAGCTATTGCTATTGGGCGACAGCCGGGTGTTTTCGGAAATGGTCGCGGCAATGTTCAACCTGGCGAAAACCGCGTTCGAAATTTCGTTGGGCCTGGGCGGCGTATTGGCATTGTGGCTGGGCATCATGAAAATCGGCGAACACAGCGGCTTCATAGCGTTATTGACCCGCGCGCTGAACCCGTTATTCAGCCGGCTGATGCCGGAAATTCCTCAGGGCCATCCGGCGTTGGGATCTATTACGATGAACATCGCCGCCAACATGTTGGGTCTGGACAACGCCGCCACGCCGATGGGCATCAAAGCCATGCAGGAAATGCAGACGCTAAACCCGCGGCCGGAGCAAGCTAGCGACGCGCAAATCCTGTTTTTGGTGATCAATACTTCGTCGGTGACGCTGTTTCCGGTGACGATATTCGCTTACCGGGCCCAGCTTGGCGCCGCCAATCCCACCGACGTATTCCTGCCGATTTTAATCGCGACCTACGTTTCGACCTTGACCGGCTTGCTGGCCGTAGCCTGGATGCAAAAGATCAACCTGCTCGACAAAGTGGTTTTGGCCTATTTGGGCGGCATCACTGCGTTGCTGGCCGGAATATTGAGCTATTTCTCCGGCCTGAGTCAGGCCGAGATGCTGGCGCAGTCGGCGCTGGCCAGCCACGTGATATTGTTCGGTTTGGTGGTCGCCTTCATCGCCGCCGCCTTGCACAAAGGCCTGAACGCCTACGAACTGTTCATCGACGGCGCCAAGCAAGGCTTTCAAACCGCTATCGGCATCATTCCCTATTTGGTGGCGATGCTGGTCGCTTTCGGCGTGTTCCGTGCCAGCGGCGCCTTGACCTTGATCAGCGACAGTGTGCGCTGGCTGGTGGATTATTACGGTGCAGACAACCGCTTTATCGACGGCCTGCCGACCGCCTTGATGAAGCCGTTCAGCGGCAGCGGCGCACGGGCGATGATGATAGACACGATGCAGGCCCACGGCGCCGATTCGTTTGCCGGCCGACTGGCTTCGGTAGTGCAAGGCAGCACCGAGACCACATTCTACGTATTGGCGGTGTACTTCGGTGCGGTCAACATCAAGCAGATTCGCCACGCCGCGGCCTGCGGCATTGTCGCCGACATCGGCGGCATTGTTGCCGCGGTTTTGGTGACTTATTGGTTTTTCGGCTAACCGCCGAGCAGGCGGCTCGATTCGCCGCAAAATTTGGAAACAAACAACAGATGCAAATACATTTAAAAACCCTGGGCTGCCGCCTCAACGAAGCCGAACTGGAGACCTGGGCCCAAGCCTTTCAAGCCAAAGGCCACGCCATCACCCGCAACGTCAACGATGCGCAGTTGGTCGTGATCAATTCCTGCGCAGTAACCCAGGATGCGGTCAAAAAATCCAAACAACTGATCCGCCGCGTGCATCGCGATAATCCGCAGGCCAAACTGGTGGTTAGCGGTTGTTATGCGACACTAAACGAAAGCGAAGCGGCGCAATTGATGGGCGTCGATCTGATCGTCGGCAACAACGACAAAAACCAGTTAGTCGAGCGCACGCTCAGCGAATTGAACATGGACAGCATGCCGGCCATGTCGACCGAACCCGGCGAGGTATCGCTGTTCAGCCGCGGCCGCCAGCGTGCCTTCGTCAAGGTCCAGGACGGCTGTCGCTACCGCTGCACCTTTTGTATCGTCACGGTCGCCCGCGGCGAAGAACGCAGCCGCAGCATCGACGAAGTCGTCGCCGAAATCAACGCGCTGCATGCCCAAGGCATCAACGAAGCCATCATTACCGGCGTGCACCTGGGCGGTTACGGCAGCGACATCGGCAGCGATCTGGCCGAACTGGTGCAAGCCATTTTGGCGCGGACCGAAATCCCGCGTCTGCGCATGGGCTCTTTGGAACCCTGGGAATTGCCGGGCGGTTTTTTCGAGCTATTCAAAAACCCCCGCCTGCTGCCGCACCTGCATTTGCCGCTACAAAGCGGCAGCGACAGCGTGTTGCGGCGCATGGCGCGGCGTTGCAAAACCGCCGAATTTGCCGAACTGGTGAACCGGGCCCGGAGCGCGATTCCGCATTTCAACGTCACCACCGACATCATCGTCGGCTTCCCCGGCGAAACCGAGGAGGAATGGCGGGAAAGCGTCGAATACATCCAGCGCATCGGCTTCGGCCATATCCACATCTTCAGCTATTCGCCGCGCGAGGGCACCAAAGCCGCCGGTTTGCCGAATCAAATCTCGCAGGAGCTTAAACGGCAACGCAGCCGGGAATTGCACGCACTGGCCGAAACGATGAAACGGGCATTTATCGAAAGCAATCTCGGAACCCTGGCCCCAGTGTTATGGGAAGGCCAGACCGAAGCCTTGGCGAACGGCGAGCTGCGCTATTTCGGCTACACCCCGAATTATTTGCGGGTAGCCTGTACGGTACCCGCCGAGCGAATCTTGGAAAACCTGATCGTGCCGGCCAGGCTGGACTCCGTGGCGGCAGACTTCGTTAACGCCAGCCTCGCCGAATAAAAAAGGCCGCAAGGCGTTACGCCCAGCGGCCTTGGTTTGGCATCGAAAATAACTTAATACGGGTTAGGATCCCACGGCCCGTAACCTTGGTCTTTCAGTTCGTCGAACTTCAACACGTCGTCATCCGGCACGTTGCCGTCGTGAATCAGGTAATTGCGTCTGGACAAATAGGCGTTTTTGAAAAATTCGTACCGATCCAAAGCGGCTTCGGTTGCGACTTTTTCCAGACCCAACAAATCGGCACGGGCGTCTATCACTTTCAACGCCCCCGGCCCGATCGAGGCTGCGGCGCCGATCCAGCTCGGATTTAAGTAGATGCCGGCATAGGTAAACGGATTCATCGCCGCATCGCCGACTAAACCGAATACGCCGCGCGGCGAGCTGGGGCCGAAGAACGGCAGCACCAAATACGGGCCAGTTGGGACGCCCCAATAACCCAGGGTTTGGTCGAAATCTTCATTGTGTTTGGCCAAGCCGATCATAGTACCGACATCGACAAAGCCGGCAACGCCGGCCGTAGTATTCACCAGAAACCGCGCACCGTCGGCGCCTGATTGGGCAAACTTGCCTTGCAGCGCGTCGTTAGCGCAAACGCCGATATCGTCGATGTTGCTGAAGAAATTGGTCACGCCCTGGTCGACAAAATTCGGGGTTACCCAGCGGTAGCCTTTGGCCACCGGCTTCATGACGTAGTCGTCGACGCCGTCGTTAAACGACTGCACGCTCCGGTTCCAACTTTGCCACGGGTCCTTGGGATCGACGGTATGGACCGTGGCGCAACCATTGGCCAAAGCCAACAACCCTGCGACCAGCCAAGTGGTATTTCTATTTTGCATAACAAACCTCATCAAATTGAATATTGTTTATACCTATCCAAAACTCACGTAACATAGCATACAACCCATTTTTTTTACCAACCCGCAGCTCGATGCAAAGCACTTTCAACCCGTTAGGCGATCGTTTCCGAGGCTATCTACCTGTCATTGTCGATATCGAAACCGCCGGTTTCAATGCCAAAAAAAATCCGTTACTGGAAATTGCTGCGGTAATCGTCGAACCCGACGCGGACGGCCTACTGCACGTTACCGAAAAACACCATTGCAATATCGTCCCGTTCAAAAACTCCGAACTCGACGAAGCCGCCTTGAAGTTCAACGGTATCGATCCCTACCACCCGTTCCGCATGGCAATCGAAGAAAAAGAGGCTTTGAACAAGTTGTTTACGCCAATCAAGGCCGCCGTTAAACGCAACCACTGCAAACGGGCGATCCTGGTGGGTCATAACCCGGCGTTCGACATCAATTTCCTGAATGCCGCGATAGACCGCACCAACCATAAACGCAGCCCGTTTCACCCGTTCAGCAGCTTCGATACCGCTACCCTGGGCGGGTTGGTCTACGGCCAGACCGTACTGGCCAAGATCGCGCAAGCGGCCGGGCTGGCCTGGGACAACTCCCGAGCGCATTCGGCACTGTACGATGCCGAACAGACTGCCGAATTGTTCTGCCTGATTATTAACCGCTGGAAGAAATTAAGCGAGTTGGAAGCCCTACAAAACTCGCCGATTAGCGACCTGGCGCACAATAACCCGACTGCCGGCGACCTCGCCGAGCAGTGATGCCCGCCAAAGGCTAACCCGGCGGCCTAGGCCTGCCGGCTCAATACCGAAGCCAGATTGACCTGTTTCGGACTGTAAATGCACAGAATGATGGGGCCGACGCTGAGCATGGCCAGTTTGTGGTCGGCGCCGACGATGACGATCTGCTCGATGGCGCCCAAGCTCAGCGAAACTTGGCCGTGCTGGGCGGCACGAATGGTTTCCTGAATCACCGCGCCGAAAGCGTCAATATGCGGCACCTCGGCGGACTGCGCCAGAATCAGGCCGTCGTGGTAAGCGGCGCAAGCGGCTATGCCTTTGATTTTGACGACTTTATCCACCAGCGCCTGCACGGCGTCGATGAAGGCCGCGCGCTTAGTCCTGGCGGATTCGCTGACGTTGACGATATCGCCGCCCGATTGGCGTTGCGCGGCGAGATAGTCCGCGGCGAGCCGATTCAGCGCCGCCAACTGGGTTTCGAACCAATGCATGCGGATTCTGCGGAGACAGTCTTAATTGGCCAGATAACTGCTGAACAAGCGCTTCAGCACCGGAATGGTCTCCTTCAATTCGAAGCGCACCCGGCCCAGCAGCGCCTCGCGTTGCGTGACCAAAGCCAACATGAAGCCGGCCTCGATCGGCGTCGATAGGATATAACCCTCCGAGTTTTCGCAAATCACCATGTTGGTGGAATGGTGGCCGACATGCTGCGCGGCTCTGGCCGCGGCACCGAACACCACCTGCACCGAGGCGCCGATGGCGTCGGTGTTGATTTCGAAGTCGCGGTGAATGTGGGTGACGAAACCGTCGCTGTCGACAATCGCCGCCGCCGAAACCCCCTGAATGCTCATCAGGTTGCGCAAAATCGAGTCGATCTCGTTGTTTTGAGATTTACGGGGATCGAGAAATTGGACGTTACTACTCATGCCGTACTCCTGATTATCGTTGTAATGGACCCGTCTACAGCAAATCGACGCGGATCAGGCAGGTTTTATCGCCCAGCGCGTTGCATTTGGTCTCGGTCGCCTTGACGTTGCGTTTGAAAAAAGTCTTGACGATGCCGCCGACCATGCCGGCCTCGAAATGGCAGATCGGCGCCGAGACGTTATGAATGCCGGCGCAGGAGACGCACTCGTCGACACGCAATTCCAGTACGCCGGCCGCCAAATCGACTTTATCCGGCACCACCAGGCCGATGCTTAATTGCCGGCACAGCATTTTGATCTTGCCGACATAGGTCTCCAAATCTTTATCGATGTTGGCTACCGCGATCTGGCCCATAGCCAAGCCTAAACTTTGCCCGGAATGGTAAACCAGCGACGGCGCGCCCTGCCCCAATATATCCTCGACGTTGGAACCCAACGCCACCATCCGTAACGCTTGAAACAGGCGAATCGGAATCAACGGCCCCAAATCGTTGCGGTTTTCGATTTCGAACTGGCCGGAAATAATGCCGTCGAGAATTTGCTGCTGGGCAATCTGATAGTCTGATTTGGTATTTTGTAACATGGCATCTCCTCGATTCGGTTAATGGCCCAGGCAATGCAGTTCCACTCTGCGGTTCAGCGCCTGACCGGCTTTGGTCTCGTTGGGCGCTGCCGGCCGCGCCATGCCTTCCGAGGCGGTAACGATGTTTTGTTTCGAAATGCCGCGGGCAACCAGCTGCTTTTTGACCGCATTCGCTCGGATCCGGCCGAGCGCAAGATTGCCTGCAGCAGTGCCCAAATTGCAAGTATGGCCGACCAAGCGGATTTGGCGAGGACAGCTTTGCGCCGCGGCAAGCAATTCGTCGGCCGCGGCAGCGGATTGCGGAGCCAGCTGGCCGGAGTCGAATTTAAAATACACGGTAAAGCGGGGTACTTCCGCAGCGTCTGCCGCTGCGTTGGGTACACCCGCCGCGGTCGGTTCGGTCGGTAATTCGGCTACCGCGTCGGCTGCCTGCCGTTCGCCATCGATACTCGCCTGATCCGGCTCCGCCGCAGGCCAAGGGTCGGATTTTGCCTCGGCCAGCGGCGTTGGTTCCGCGGCGGCGGGGTTAGCCGACGCGCCGGCATTGCCTGCCGCCATCTCCGGCGCCGGCCGACTATTTTCGGCCGCCGGCTCGGCCGGCATCGCCGGTTTATTCTGAGCCAACGTTTCGCCAGCCGGTTCAGGCTGGTTCGACAGTTTGGGCGCCAACACCGCAACCAAGGCCAGCAAACCGACCACGCCGACCAACCAAGGCACATTGCCGCGCTTCGGCTTTTTCAAGGCTTTTCCCGACTTGGCCTGCAACTCTCCGGACGCCAACCGCGCTTTATCCAGGGACGGCAGCAGGCCGTCCAAGCCGTCGTGATCGAGCGATCGAGGTTTTTTCATGCAATTTCCTTAGGTTCCGTTGGGCGCGAGCCCGCGAAATTTGCCGGGACGGGTTAAGCAAGCAGCGGCTGGATGCTGGTTGGCTATGATATGCAAGTTTAGACGCAGAATCAAAGTTGATACTGCGTCAAATAATTCGATTCCGGGAATTGACATCGAGCCACTGCATGCATGTCGCAAATGATTGTTTCCAATAGCTTGGCGCTTTCCAAAATAAACCTGCGTTGCGCGGTTTTTGGCTACAATTCGCTAACCTGATGCTAATACTCGCCGAATAATTAATCGTAGAAGAGACAGCAACGATGAAATACGACCGACCTTGATTCCGAGATTCCGCCATGCCGCACCAACCCTCACCAAACGCCAACGCCCCCGCCGCCGAAAACAATTTGCCCGCTTGCAATCGTTGCCAGGATCTCGATGAACTGGATTTCGACTTCAGCTTCGCCTATCAGCCCATAGTCAATTTTTTCGCCAGAACCATCTTTGCCCACGAGGCTTTGGTACGAGGGATCAACGGCGAATCGGCCGCGTCGGTATTGTCCAGAGTCACCGACGAAAACCGTTACCGCTTCGACCAAAGCGGCCGCGTCAAGGCCGTGGAAGGCGCTGCAAAATTGGGCATCCAAGAATTTCTATCGATCAATTTTCTGCCGAATGCGGTTTACCAGCCCGAAGCTTGCATCCGTTCGACCTTCGAAGCGGCACATAAATATAATTTTTCCAAAGACCGCATCATCTTCGAAGTGGTCGAAGGCGAGGACGTTTCCGATCGGCCGCATTTGATCAATATCTTCACCGAATACCGCCGCTTCGGCTTCAAGACCGCTATCGACGATTTTGGCGCCGGTTACGCCGGCCTGAATCTGCTGGCCGAATTTCAGCCCGACTTGATCAAGCTGGATATGGACTTGATCCGGGACATCCACCTCAACAAGGCAAAACAAGCCATTGTCCGCGGCGTGGCTCAAATTTGCCGGGAACTGGAAATCGAAGTTTTGGCGGAAGGCATAGAAACCAAGGCCGAGCGCGATTTCTTACTGTCTTGCGGCGTGACGCTGTTCCAAGGCTACTTGTTCTGCAAACCGGCGTTTCAAGCGATCGGCCGGATCGACCCGGACGCCTGGACCTGAGCGTCGGCCGCGCACTTTTAAAAACGTACCGCCCGCCGTTTTGCCCCCCAATCGCCGGGCCGGGGTTGGAACAGGCCGGCACAGCGCGTACCGCAAAAACGGCAACTGCCCGCCGCATCCAGGTTCCAGTCGGACAATACATACCAGTCTCTGCCAATCAACAATTCGCCGCAATGGTGGCAGTAGGTGCTCTCCGCCGCCTTGTCGTGGACATTACCGACGTAGGCGTAACGCACGCCGTTTTCTAACGCGATACGGCGGGCCGTCAGCAACGTAGACAACGGCGTATGCGGTTTGTCGGCCATTTTCCAGTCCGGATGGAACGCAGTGAAATGCATCGGCACCTCGGGCCCCAGATGCTCGACCACCCATTGCGTCATTGCCTGCAACTCCGCCTCGGAATCGTTTTCGCCCGGAATCAGCAACGTGGTCAGCTCGAACCAGACCTGGGTTTCCCGCTTCAAATACAACAAGGTCTCCAACACCGGCTGTAAATGGCCGCCGGTGATTTTGCGGTAAAAGTCCTCGGAGAAGGCTTTTAAATCGACGTTGGCAGCATCCATATACCGGTAAAACTCGGCGCGCGGCTCGGCGCAGACGTAACCGGCCGTCACCGCCACCGACTTCAATCCCAGTTCCCGGCAGGCCTGAGCGGTATCGACGGCGTATTCGTGGAACACTACCGGATCGTTATAGGTATACGCCACGCTGCTGCAGCCCTGCTCCAATGCCGCCTTGGCAATCGCTTCCGGGCTGGCGCGGCTCATCAAGGTATCCATTTCCCGCGACTTGCTGATGTCCCAGTTCTGGCAAAATTTGCAGGCCAGATTGCAGCCGGCGGTGCCGAACGACAGAATCGGCGTGCCGGGCAGAAAGTGGTTGAGCGGTTTCTTTTCGATCGGATCGACGGCAAAGCCGCTGGAACGGCCGTAGCTGGTCATCACGATTTGCTGATTCAGGTTTTGCCGAACAAAACACAAACCGCGCTGACCTTCATGCAATTTGCAGAAACGCGGGCACAAATCGCATTGCACTTTGCCGTCTTCCAAAAGGTGCCAATAGCGGGTGGCGGCAGTGTCGGGACTGAGTAAAGTAGCCATGATGACGCTCCTTGAACCTAGCGGAAAAAATCCGGTCGTTACCGGTGCAGTTAGCAGTAGAATAACTCCGGAGCGGCCACGGACTGTAGTTATTTCGACAGCCACGGCTGCCCCGGCTTACTGATCGATTACAACTCTAATAAGGATCAGCGCATGAACAGAAAACCCGCGGTCGCCGGCCGCTTTTATCCGGCGCAACCCCAACAACTCCACGCCGAAATCGCCGGCTTTCTGCAGCAGGCCGAACCGGCGGAACAAGTTCCCAAAGCCATTATTGCCCCGCACGCCGGTTATATTTACTCGGGGCCGATTGCCGCCAGCGCTTACGTGCGCTTGAAGCCGGCGGCCGGATCGATCAAGCGCGTGGTAGTGATCGGACCCTCGCATCGGGTGGCGTTCCGCGGCTTGGCGGTCAGCCGCACCCACGCCTACACCACGCCGCTCGGCGACGTTCCGGTGGACCGGACCGCGGTAGAAACCTTGTTGCAACTCCCCTTCGTCGAATATATCGAGCAGGCGCATACGCTGGAACACAGCCTGGAAGTCCAGCTGCCATTTCTGCAAGAAGTTTTGCGGGACTTCAGCCTGGTGCCTATCGTAGCCGGCGACGCCAGCCCGGACCAGGTCAGCCAAGTGCTGGACCTGCTGTGGGACGGACCGGAAACGCTGCTGGTGGTCAGTTCCGACCTCAGCCACTACCACTCTTACGCCAGCGCGCAACGGATGGACCGCAATACCAGCCAACTGATCGAGCAATTGCGTTATCAGGACATCGGCGGCGAGGATGCCTGCGGCAAAGTGGCGGTGAACGGCCTGTTGAAATTACTGGGCGAAAAAGGCCTGTCGATCAAAACCATAGACCTGCGCAACTCCGGAGACACCGCCGGCGACAAGCAGCAAGTGGTGGGCTACGGTGCCTATGTCGTTGACTGAAGACCAAAGGCAGCGGCTATTGGCGCTGGCCCGGCAATCAATAAGCCACGGCCTGCAGACCGGCCGGCCGCTTACTGTGGAGCTGTCGGACTATCCCGGCGAGTTGAGCGCCCACCGCGCCACCTTCGTCACGCTGGAGCGCGCCGGCCAGTTGCGCGGCTGTATCGGCATGCTGGAAGCGCGGCGGCCGTTGGCGGAAGACGTGGCGGAAAACGCCTTTGCCGCCGCCTTCCGCGATCCGCGCTTCCCGCCGCTACGGGACAGCGAGCTGGCCGGACTCGATCTGCACATCTCGGTGTTGGCACCGGCGGAACCGCTGCCGGTCGCGTCGGAAGCCGATTTGCTGCAACAACTTCGCCCCGGCATAGACGGTTTGATCCTACAGGAAGGTGGCCGGCGGGCAACTTTTCTGCCGGCGGTTTGGGACGATTTGCCCGAACCGGCCCGTTTTCTGAACCACCTGAAACAAAAAGCCGGCCTGCCGGCCGCATATTGGTCGGACAGCCTACGGTTTTTCCGCTACACCACGGAAAGCTTCGGCTGAGCCGCCGCTTCCGCACAACCCAGTAAATTCGCGGCCTCCGGGCTTTTTTCTTGTTCGAAAAGCCGTTGCAACATTATAATGGCGGCATTTTCGGCTAATTTCGGCCCGCCGATTTTGCAGCCGTCGGCAGGATCGCCGCCGGCACCGAACGGATTTCAGCGTATTTGGGTACCATTGATGAAAAACCACACCTATAAACCCTGCGACCTAGTGATTTACGGTGCGCTGGGTGATTTGTCCAAGCGCAAGCTGTTGATTTCTTTATATCGCCTGGAAAAGTCGGAATTACTCGAGCCCGACACCCGCATCGTCGGCGTCGACCGGCTGGACGAGACCAGCGAAGGCTTCGTCAAAATCGCCCGCGCCAGTCTCGATGCGTTTCTGAACAACACCATCAACGAAGAAATCTGGCAACGTTTTTCTAAGCGCCTGTCTTATTTGAAAATCGACCTGACTCAGCCGGAACAATACCTGCAGCTCAACGCTGCCGTGGAGCCGGACAAACGGGTCATGGTCAATTATTTCGCCGTTGCACCGTTTTTGTTCAAAAACATTTGCCAGGGCCTGCAAAGCTGCGGCGTGTTGACGCCGGAAGCGCGAATGGTGATGGAAAAGCCTATCGGCCACGATTTGAAATCCTCGAAAGAAATCAACGACGCCGTCGCCGACGCGTTTCACGAAGACCAGGTTTACCGGATCGACCATTATCTGGGTAAGGAAACCGTATTAAACCTGCTGGCTTTGCGCTTCGCCAACTCGATTTTCACAACCAACTGGAACCACAACACGATAGACCACATCCAGATCACGGTCGGCGAAGACATCGGCATCGAAGGCCGTTGGGAATATTTCGACAAGACCGGCCAGTTGCGCGACATGTTGCAAAACCATCTGTTGCAAATCCTAACCTTCGTGGCGATGGAGCCGCCGGCCGACCTGGAAGCGGAAAGCATCCACATGGAGAAAATCAAGGTGCTGAAAGCCCTGCGGCCTATCACGGCGCGCAACGTCGAGGAAAAAACAGTACGCGGCCAATATACCGCCGGTTTCATCAAAGGCCAGGCCGTACCGGGTTATCTGGAAGAAGAAGGGGCCAACAAGGAAAGCACTACCGAAAGCTTCGTCGCGATCCGGGTCGACATCGACAACTGGCGTTGGGCCGGCGTGCCGTTTTACATGCGTACCGGCAAACGCATGCCCAACAAGCGCACCGAAATCGTCGTCAACTTCAAACAGTTGCCGCATAACATTTTCAAGGATAGTTTCCGTGATTTGCCGGCCAATAAACTGGTGATCCATTTACAGCCTAACGAAGGCGTAGACGTGGTGATGTTGAACAAAATCCCCGGCATCGACGGCAACATCAAGTTGCAGCAAACCAAGTTGGACTTGAGCTTTTCGGAAACTTTCAAAAAGAGCAGCATCTTTGGCGGTTACGAAAAGCTGATTCTGGAAGCCCTGCGCGGCAACCCGACGCTGTTTTTGAGCCGCGAGGAAATCGAACAAGCTTGGGCGTGGGTCGATTCGATCCAGGACGCTTGGGCGCACAGCCACAGCGCGCCCAAATCTTATCCGGCCGGAAGCTGGGGCCCTATCGCCTCGGTGGCGTTATTGGCTCGCGACGGCCGAGCTTGGGAAGAGTAACCATCTAAATCCATCACGAGTAAAACGATCATGGTTAGAGAATTTTTTTTCGAACAGCGCAACCACTTGTTCACCGCATTGGTAGCGGAATGCCACGACGTCTTGTCCGAGGCGATCAGCAAACATGGCCATGCCGTGCTGCTGGTTTCCGGCGGCACCACGCCGGCACCGTTGTACGAAGCGCTGTCCAAATCCGACCTGAACTGGAAAAAGATCAAAGTAGCCCTAGTCGACGAACGCTGGGTGGACAGCGACCATAGCGCCAGTAACGAAGCCTTGATCCGCCGCAGCCTGCTGATCAACAACGCTCGCAATGTCGAGTTTGTCGGCATGAAAACCGCTGCCGCGACCGCCGCGGCCGGTCAAGCCGAAACCGAAAGCCGTTACCAAGCATTGCCTCAGCCGTTTACCTTGAGCATCGTCGGTATGGGCATCGACGGCCATACCGCGTCGTTGTTTCCGCACGCCCCCGGTCTGGCCGAAGCGTTGAGCGAAGATAACACGCAACTGACCGCGGCAATCGACGCGATTCAGAGCGAAGTCACCGGGCCCAACACCGAACGCCTGACCTTGACCCGCAACGGCCTGCTGAAGTCGGAACGCATCGTGATCCTGTTCACCGGCGAGGACAAACTGGCCGTATTCGGCCAAGCCCAACAGCCCGGCCCGGTCGAAGACATGCCGATCCGCGCGCTGTTGAACCAGGAGCAAGCGCCGGTGGAATTGTACTGGGCGCCTTAACCAACGTATTTCAGGGCGGGTTAGGCGCGCATGACCCAAGAATGCTCGATCCCAAGACCTATAGGCGCGTCGCAAGCTAATCGGCGCAATGGCCGCCAGGAGATTCTATGCACCCTACTTTAGAAAAAGTCACCGCGGACGTGGTGAAACGCAGCCGCGAAACCCGTGCGGCTTATCTGGCTCGGATCGACGCCGCGGCCGCACAGGGCCCGCATCGCGCCAAATTGCCCTGCGCCAATCTGGCGCATGGTTTTGCGGTGTGTTCGGCGGCTGAAAAAGAAGAGCTGGCCCATGGCCCCAAAGCCAATGTCGGCATCATTTCCGCTTACAACGACATGTTGTCCGCCCACGAACCGTACAAGGATTATCCGGCGTTGATCAAGCAAGCCGTGCGCGAAGCGGGCGGCGTCGCCCAGTTTGCCGGCGGCGTGCCGGCGATGTGCGACGGCGTTACCCAGGGCATGCCGGGGATGGAATTGTCGTTGTTCAGCCGCGACGTGATTGCGCTGTCCACCGCCATCGGCCTGAGCCACAATATGTTCGATGCCGCACTGTATTTGGGAGTCTGCGACAAAATCGTGCCCGGCTTGCTGATCGGCGCGCTCAGCTTCGGCCATTTGCCGGCCGTGTTCGTACCGGCCGGCCCGATGACCAGCGGCCTGTCCAATAAGGAAAAATCGCGCGCCCGCCAAAAGTATGCCGAAGGCAAGATCGGCGAGAAAGAATTGCTGGAATCCGAGTCCAAATCCTACCACAGCCCCGGTACCTGCACCTTCTACGGCACCGCCAACAGCAACCAGATGATGGTGGAAATCATGGGCTTGCATTTACCGGGCGCGTCGTTCGTCAATCCGTACACGCCGCTGCGGGATGAGTTGACCAAGGCCGCCGCCAAGCAGGTGTTGAAATTCACCGCACTCGGCGACGATTTCCGGCCGATCGCCCACGTCGTCGACGAAAGAGCCATTATCAACGCGATTATCGGCCTGTTGGCGACCGGCGGTTCGACCAACCACACGATACATTTGATCGCCATCGCCCGCGCGGCCGGCATCATCATCAACTGGGACGACTTCGACAAACTGTCGAAAATCATTCCGCTGCTGACCAAGATTTATCCGAACGGCCCGGCCGACGTCAACCAGTTCCACCATGCCGGCGGTATGGGCCTACTGATCAAGGAATTGTTGGAAAACGGCCTATTGCACGGCGACATTCTGACCATCGGCGACCAGCGGGGCATGGCCCAATACAGCCAGGCTCCCGCGCTTGACGGCGCCGGCAAGCTACACTGGGCGGAAGGCCCGGCCCAATCGCTGGATCCGGAAGTCATCGGCAGCGTCGCCCAACCCTTCGCCGCCGGCGGCGGCTTGCACGTGATGCACGGCAACTTGGGTCGCGGCGTCTCGAAAATTTCCGCCGTTGCCGAAAAGCACCAGGTAGTAACGGCGCCGGCCATGGTCTTCGACGATCAGCTCGACGTGGTTGCCGCCTTCAAACGCGGCGAACTGGAAAAAGACGTCATCGTGGTGTTAAGGTTTCAAGGCCCGAAAGCCAACGGCATGCCGGAACTGCACAAACTGACCCCGGTACTGGGCGTGTTGCAGGACCGCGGCTTCCATGTCGGTCTGGTGACCGACGGCCGCATGTCCGGCGCCTCCGGCAAAGTGCCCTCGGCCATCCACATGTGGCCGGAATGTATCGACGGCGGCCCATTGGCCAAGGTGCGCGACGGCGACATCATTGTGCTGAACACCCAGACCGGCGAAGTCAACGTCCAAGTCGACCAAGCCGAGTTCGAGGCCCGCGCCGCCGAGCCCAACCACGCCACCGGCCACCACTTCGGCATGGGCCGGGAATTGTTCGGCGCGATGCGGGCGCAGGCGTCGTCGGCGGAAACCGGCGCCACCAATCTATTTTTTGTCGATTGAACGACCGGATTTCAAGCGACTCGGCCAATGCGGTTTTCGCGCTAAGTCGAATCGGATTTAACATATTGGCAACAGGCAGCGGCAGGCAAACATGAAAGCAGATATCGGTTTAATCGGATTGGCGGTGATGGGACAGAATTTAGTCCTGAACATGAACGATCACGGCTTCAAGGTGGCGGTCTACAACCGCACCACCAGTAAAGTCGACGAGTTCCTGGACGGGCCGGCTCAAGGCACCCAGGTCGTCGGCACTCATTCCCTGGCGGAATTGGTCGACAGCCTGGCATCGCCTCGCAAGGTCATGCTGATGGTCAAGGCCGGCAGTGTCGTCGATCAATACATCGACGATTTGTTGCCGCTGCTGGCGCCAGGCGACATCATCATCGACGGCGGCAATTCGCTGTTCACCGACACCAACCGCCGCACCCAATACCTGGCCGATAAAGGCCTGCTTTATGTCGGTACCGGCGTCTCGGGCGGCGAGGAAGGCGCCCGCCACGGCCCGTCCATCATGCCGGGCGGCAATAAAGCGGCGTGGCCGGCGGTGAAGCCGATTTTTCAAGCGATCAGCGCCCATGTCGATAACCAACCGTGTTGCGAATGGGTCGGCGACAACGGCGCCGGCCACTACGTGAAAATGGTGCACAACGGCATCGAGTACGGCGACATGCAATTGATTTGCGAAGCCTACCAATTATTGTCGGAAGGCCTGGGCTTGAGCACCGACGAAATGCAGGCAATTTTCGCCGACTGGAACCGCGGCGAATTGAGTTCTTACCTGATCGAGATCACCGCCAACATCCTCGCCTATAAAGACGAAAACGGCGAGCCGCTATTGGACAAGATTCTGGATACCGCCGGCCAAAAAGGTACCGGCAAGTGGACCGGCATCAATGCGCTGGATTTGGGAATTCCACTGACCTTGATCGGCGAATCGGTCTTCGCCCGCTGCCTGTCGGCGCAAAAAGACGAGCGGGTCAGAGCCGCGAAAATTCTGCCCAAGCAGCATAAAGCTTTCAGCGGCGACCGTCAGGCCATGGTCCACGCCATCCGCCAGGCATTGTACGCATCCAAAATTATTTCGTATGCCCAAGGTTTCCGCCTGATGCGCGAAGCCGCCCAGGAATACAAGCTGGCGCTCAATTACGGCGACATTGCCCTGATGTGGCGCGGCGGTTGCATTATCCGCAGCCAATTTTTGAACGATATTAAACAGGCTTACCAACAAAACCCCGACTTGGAAAACCTGCTGCTGGCGGATTTCTTCGCCGCGGCGATGCAGCAGGCCGACGCCGGCTGGCGCCAAGCCGTGGTCATGGGTATCGAATTGGGCATTCCGACGCCGGCGTTTTCCTCGGCGCTGGCCTATTACGACGGTTACCGCAGCGAACGCCTGCCCGCCAACCTGTTGCAAGCCCAACGCGACTATTTCGGCGCCCATTCCTACGAACGCACCGACAGTCCCCGCGGCGAATTCTTTCATACCGACTGGACCGGCCGCGGCGGCAAAACGGCGTCGACGACGTATACGGTTTAACCGCCGGCACCGGAAAGCGGGTTATCCGATAAACACGAGTTGGGTTAGCGTAGCGTGGCCCGACAATTAAGCCCAGTTGGGTTAAGCTACAACCCAAACCCACTAATGGATAAATCAATGACAGTAACTATCAAAGAAGTCATGACCACCTCGCCGGTAATGCCGGTCATGGTTATCAATAATCTGGAAAACGCCGTGCCGCTGGCCAAAGCCCTGGTCGAAGGCGGCTTGAAAGTGCTGGAAATCACCTTGCGCACGCCGGTGGCGCTGGATGCGATTCGCCGAATCAAAGCCGAAGTACCCGGCGCGATCGTCGGTGCCGGCACCATCATCAACGTCACCACCCTGCACCATGCCATCGACGCCGGCGCCCAGTTCATCGTCAGCCCCGGCGTGACCGAAAATTTATTGGACGCTGCATTGGAAACCAGCGTACCGTTGTTGCCCGGCGTCATTACCCCAAGCGAAGTCATGCGCTTATTGGATAAAGGCATTACCGCGATGAAGTTTTTCCCGGCCGAAGCCGCCGGCGGCATTCCGATGCTGAAGTCGATAGGCGGGCCGCTGCCGCAAGTCACCTTCTGCCCGACCGGCGGCGTCAATCCGAAAAACGCGCCGGAATATTTGGCGCTGAGCAACGTCGCCTGCGTCGGCGGCTCGTGGATGGCGCCGGCCGAACTGGTCGACGCCGGCGATTGGGCCGAAATCACCCGCCGCGCCGCAGCCGCATCGGCTTTGAAAAAGTAATCGGCCGGAGCCGCCCTGCGGCCAACGGCCTGGCGGCGGGATGCGTTGGCTGCAGCCGCCGCCGTTCGCAAGCCTCCGGCGGCGCTGACCGTCGCCCTCGTCCGGATTGGAAAAGCGCAATCTGTTCCGATCCGGTTCAATCCCACATCACCGCCGCCGGCACGGCTAGCCGAGCCATGAAAAAACCGCCGCTGCATTATTTCCGCCGCGATTTCAACGCCATGGGTACGCCGTGCCAAATCCAGTTGTTCGCAGCCGGCGCAGCCGAAGCGATGGCCGTCGCCGATGCGGCCATCGCCGACGTCCGGCGTTTGGAAGCCCGCTATTCGCGTTACCGCGACGATAGTTTTCTATCCGAGATCAATCGGGCCGCCGCCAGCGGCGCCGCGATCGAGGTCGACGAGGAAACCGCCGGCCTGCTGGATTACGCCGCAACCTGCTACGCGCAAAGCGGCGGCCTGTTCGACATCACCTCCGGCATCCTGCGCCGGGCCTGGAAATTCGATTCCGGCCAATTGCCGGAGCAATCGTTGATCGACAATTTGTTGCAACGCGTGGGCTGGCACAGACTAAGCTGGCAGCGGCCGCGGCTGGCCTTTGCCACGGCCGGCATGGAAATCGATTTCGGCGGCGTGGTCAAGGAATACGCCGCGGACCGGGCCGCAGCCTTATGCCAGGCCCATGGCATCCGCCACGGCCTGGTCAACTTGGGCGGCGATATCAAAGTCGTCGGCCCCCGCGCCGACGGCAGCCCGTGGCAAATCGGTATCCGCCATCCCCACCGAAGCGGCGGCTTGCTCGATACGCTGGCCCTGGCGGCGGGCGCGGTCGCCAGCAGCGGCGATTACGAACGCTGCATCACATTGGACGGCGTGCGTTACGGCCACGTCTTGAATCCGCGGACCGGCTGGCCGGTGCGGCATCTGGCTGCGGTAACCGTCGTCGCCGAATTCTGCGTCGTAGCCGGTAGCGCGTCGACGATTGCGATGCTGAAAGAAGGCGACGGCCCGGCCTGGTTGGCCGATCTGCAACTGCCGCACTTATGGGTGGACCTGAACGGCGAATGCGGCGGCTCGGCGGCACTCGGGGTAGCGCAGCCGGCAGATCCGGAGCGGCAGCGCTGAACCTTCAGGGCCTATCCGGCTCGGCGAACTCGTAGAGTTTGTACTTTTCCACCAACGGCCGCAGCACTTGCTGGGCGACCCGCAGATATTCCGGATCGTGCAGAAATTGCTGGTAAGCCTGGCGGCTTTCGAACACGGCGGAAACGGCGACATCGTAACTTTCGTCCAGCGCCGCATTGGCTCGGCTGCGCCGGACTGCGGCCGGCGTACCGGCATCGTAAGCCACCACCCCCGGCAATCGGGCCAGCGGCCGGCTGGCCTCGATGTATCGCTGGCGGGCTTGCGGGTCTCCCGGCTGTTTCAACCAGACCACGGCGACGTGGTGCATTCTGCCGCCGGCTTCCCCGGTTTGCGGTTGCACGGGCTGGGAGCAGCCCGCGGCTAGCCAAGCGGCCAGCGTCAGCCCATAAAATGGTTTCATAGTGTGGTCTCCACAGCGGTTCTAATGGCCGGCAACCGCTTCATTGGCTGCGCAGGCGTTGGATACGTTCTTCGCTATTCGGGTGGCTGGACAGGTAATCCAAACCGGCGCCGAATTTTCCGTCAAGGCGACTTTGCCGGGCGGTTTCCAATTTCAGCAGCATATCGGCCAAGCGGCCAGCCGAAAGCCCGTTCGCCCGCAGCGTTTCGGCGGCAAAATTGTCGGCATCGCGTTCGAACTCGCGGGAATAGCGCGTTTCCAGCGCCAAGGCCGGCGCCGCCGCCAGCAAATTGCTGAAATCGCCGAGATACCAAGCCATCGCCAGACCGACCGCCGAAGCCTGCAACATCTGACGCAGAGCATGGCGCCCGGCGACATGCCCCAGTTCGTGCAGCAAAACCGCAACGATTTCGGCGTCGTCTTCCGCCAATTCGACCAGCGCGTCCAATACCACCACGCTCCCGCCCGGCAAGGCGAAGGCATTGGCACCCAGTTCGGCGCTGGCGCGAAATTGCAGTCCGGCCGGACGGACGGACGGATCGGGCAATACCAAAGCCGCGAGTTTGGCTTCCAGTCCGCGCCGCCGATCCTGGCTTAAGCCGCTGGGCTGCAATACTTTACCGTCCAGGTCGGCCAAAACTTCGCGGTCCAGGCCCGCGGCCAGTTCGGCCGGAATCCGTTCCGCCAGGTTTTGCGCGGCATAGGGCAAGCCCCACAGATAGCCGGCGCCGGCCGTCGCCAGCACCAGTAACAAGGCCAAGCCCGACCAGCGCCAGCTATTCTCCAACGCCGCCACCCGGCTATCGGCACCCGGAAACAACTCGGCAAACCCGCGGTTGTCGGCTACCTCGCAGCGGGCGCCGTCGGCGAACAAAACCACGCGCGGCGTGCTGCCGAGCGGCGGCTGAATGTCAAGGCCGGCCAGCGCGTCGCGGCGGACCACATCCTTACCTTGCAGCAACAGCTTGTCGCCCTCCAGGCACAATGTGACCGGATGGGCCTTGGCGTTACGCCCGTCGTAGTAAACCGCCGCTACCCGCATTTACAAGGCGATATCGAAATCGAACATTTCGGCCATTTCGTCGCCGGCCGCCGAAGCATCGGCCTGCAGTCCGGCGACGAAATCGTCCGGATTGCCCTCCATCAGCACGTGCAGATGTTCGATCCGGTAACGCGCCAGCCTGATATCGGCAAACGGTTTGTACAAGCCCAGCGTCAGCACCACCAACACGACGTTGCTCAGCATCAATCCCAACAATTGGTAGGCACTGACATTGGCCACGAAACGGTGCTCGCCCAGCGTCGTCGCCCCCCAAACCAGATTCTGCAAACGCGCCGTGACATAGGGATAGGCAAACAGCAGCAACCCCAAATAAGTGCCAAGCGCAGCCAGCAACAGGCTCATCGCCGTCAATTGGCCCTCTTCCACGGCGAACCAGCCGTTGCTGCCCAATATGCTGGTCAACACCATCAAACCGGCGAACAGCACCACGCCCAACATCAACGTCATTAGATAAATGGCGTAATAGGCGCCGGCACCTGCCGAAAACCTGAATTCGGCGCTGCCGTAGCTGCTGTTGTTGCGGGTATAGGCCGCCATGCGTTGCTGCGCGAACGGCCACAACAAACCCAAACTGAGACCGGCCAACAGCGGCCACAGCAAAAACGCCAGATAAGCCGGCCCGGTCCGGCCGCGAAAGGCAAAGCGCAAGCCGCGATAGCTGGTATTGTGCATTCTGAACCGCAACGACCGCACCAGCAGCCAAGGCGCCAAGGCCATAATCAACATCAGAATGAACGCCGCCGCGGTTGGTGCAAAGCTGCTGGCTGCGGTATAAGCGGCAAACAAGGCAAAGGCCGCCAGCCGGCCTTTCAAGATGGCTATGGGCTCGCCGTGGTAATCGAAACCGGCCCCGGCCAGACGGGTGTGCCGATAAAAATACTGGTTACGCCGCACCTTGGCCCAAGCCGAATAGATTCCGAGCGTCGCGATACTCAAGCCAACATTGACTATCCAAAGTCGAAAATACTCGCTGCCGCTACCGCTGAAATGCAGTGGCAGCGGCTGCGCCTGATGCTGTGCCATGTGAAGCCCCCTTCGGTTAAATTATCGGACCAAGCATAGTGCATGTCTTGGCACTGGCAAAAAATCGGCGTTGGCAAATACAGACCGTGGCCTATAATGGCCGAAAGGGGCTCTGACGGGTTCGACCCCGGTTCCGGACCGCAGCCGCCGCAACGCAGGCAGCGGCCGATGCCCCCGGTTAAAAGCCCTGTCCACCCGGAACCGAATAACAAGAAGAACGATGAAAAACAATCAACCGGTTACTCAGCGGGAAATCTCTTACAGCCCGGAAACCACCATCACCTCGGCCACCAATCCGGCCGGCGCGATCAGTTACATCAACCAGGATTTTCTAAAAATCAGCGGATTCGGCCAAGACGAGCTGATCGGCAAAAGCCATAACGTCGTCCGCCATCCGGACATGCCGCCGGCCGCTTTCGCCGATTTGTGGCAAACCATTAAAAGCGGCCGACCCTGGATGGGCATCGTCAAAAACCGCTGCAAAAACGGCGACCATTATTGGGTGGATGCTTTCGTAACGCCGCGTTTCGCCAACGGCAACATCGTCGGCTACGAGTCGGTCAGGGTCAAACCGAATGCCGCTTGCGTTGCCCGCGCCGACGCCATCTACCGGCAATTGAACGCCGGCAAAAACGCCGCAGCCGGCCGCGGCTCCAGCCTATCGGCCAGACTGACTCTGGGCTTTGCCGCGATCCAAGCCGCCGGCTGCGCCGGATTGGTCTTGGCCGGCACGATCTCGCCCACCGCAGCAGCCATGGCCTTCGCCGCCACGGCAGTGCCGGCCTATGTCTGGAGCGCGTTGGCACTGCGGCCGTTAAAAGCCGCCGCCGGCGAAGCCGGCGACATTATCCGCAACCCGTTGATGCAGCAGATCTACACCGACGATGCCGGCGAAGTGGGCCAACTGCTGTTGGCGATCAAATTGCTCAAAGCCAAGTCCAGAACCATCATCCGCCGCCTGATTCAAGCCACCGAACCGTTGGCGGAAAAGGCCGAAGCCAGCGACCGCGCCGTGAAAAGCGTCAATCTGGCCATGGCCCGACAAATGGGGGAAATCGAACAGGTGGCCGCGGCGATCCACCAAATGAGCGCGACGGTCAGCGAAGTCGCGCGCAGCGCGGCCCAGGCCGCGCAAGCCACTAACGACGTCAACCGCCAATCTCACGATACGCTGGCGCGGGTCAACGACAGCATAGAGATGATCAATCGGCTGGCCGCCGCCGTCGACCAAGCCGAAGCGGTGATCCAGGTTCTGGCCGACCGCAGCAAACAAATCGGCGGCGTATTGGATGTAATCCAGGGCATTGCCGAACAGACCAACCTGCTGGCGTTGAATGCCGCAATCGAGGCGGCCCGCGCCGGCGAACAGGGCCGCGGCTTCGCGGTGGTAGCCGACGAAGTGCGCACCCTGGCCGGCCGCACCCAAAACTCGACCGAACAAATCCATAAAATGATCGAAGCCTTGCGCGGCGGCGCCGACAATGCGGTGCGGGAAATGGCTAAGGTCCGCGAACTGGCCGCCTCCGGCGCGGCGCAAGGCAAGAATTCGACGCAACTGTTGCAGGAAACCGGACGTTCGGTGGGCGTGATCAACGACATGATCGTGCAAATCGCCAGCGCAGCGGAGCAGCAGCATGCCGTGGCGGAAGACATCTCCCGCACTGTGGAAGCGATTGGCACCTTATCGCGCGAAACCACCAATCACGCCAACCTGGCCAGCGCAGCCAGCGGCAGCGTATCCGAGTTGAGCAAAGAACTGGACATGATGGTCGAGCAATTCGACGACAAAACGGATTAGCCCGGCGCCGGCATTATTCGGCCGGCTTCCACTTGATGTTGCAGCCGATGCTGGGGATTTGCTCGGCGCCGATCGGCCGGCCGGCCAACAGATTATCCAGCGCGTTGCGCAAATCGGCGCCGGTAACCGGCTCGGCGTTCTTCGGCGTCGCCGCATCCAGCCGGCCGCGGTAGACGCAGGCCAGCCCGGCATCGAACAAATAGATGTCCGGCGTGCACGCCGCCTGGTAAGCCTTGGCCACAGCCTGGCTTTCGTCGTACAGGTAGGCGGCAAACGGATTGCCCCACTCGGCCATCATCGCTTGCATTTTGTCCGGCGCATCCTCCGGATAATTGGCGATGTCGTTGGCGCTGATGGCGATCGTCGCGACGCCGGCCGCAGCATATTCGCGGGCGATGGCGATCAATTGTTGTTTGACGTGCAACACGTAGGGGCAATGGTTGCAGATAAACATCACCAGCGTCGCCCGCTCGCCGCGCAAATCCTGCAACGCGAACTCGCGGCCGGTGACGCTGTCGGGCAAGCGGAAATCGGGGGCAATGGTGCCGAGCGGCAACATCGTGGAGGCGGTAGCGGCCATAATTGACTCCTGTACGGATTGAGAAACGGCCGCGATTATAAAACAAGCCAGGTCTGTTTTTAGCCGGCGAATCGCATTAACATCCGTCACCGGTTTCGGTTTATTTCAGCTTTATCCGCCTATGATCGAATCAGCACCTACCCCGCGGCTGGCCGGCGCTCCCTATCTGGAGAGCTACGTATTGACCGAAAAACTGGGCGAAAGCCTGCAAGCCGCGGTTTACAAGGGCTACCACAAGCACGTGCCCGAGTATCCGCTGGTAATCAAATGCCTGAAACTGCTGTCGAGCTGGGAAGACCAATCCCGCCATTTGCGGCAGAAAATCGAGCGGCTGAAAGTCTTGCACGACGCCCGGGTCAGCACGCCGCTGGCCTTGGAATCCGACGACGGCGAACAATTCATCGTCCAACCCTGGTTCAACGGCCAGCCGCTCAACCATTGGGCCGCGTTAAGGCAAGCCGTGCAACTCGGCGATTTTTTCACGCTGGCCTGCGCGCTAGCCGAAACCCTGCAGGCGGTCCACGATGCCGGCATCACCCACGGCGGCATCAAGCCGAACAACATTCTGATCCACAACGGCAATCTGAACCTGCGTTTGACCGACTTCATCACACCGCTGGACATTCGCGACGTCAGCCATTTCATCTACGATCCGGAGTTCGTCCGCAACACGCTAGCCTATACCTCGCCCGAGCAATCCGGCCGAATCAATTACCGGGTGGACTTCTCGACCGACCTGTACTCGCTCGGCATCGTGTTCTACGAGTTGCTGACCGGCCGGCTGCCGTTTTTTTCCAACGACCCGTTGGAATTGATCCACTCCCACCTGGCCGAGGAAGCGGTCAAAGTCCACGACATTTGCCCCGGCATACCGCGCCCGCTGAGCGAGATCGTCGCCAAACTGACGCTGAAGCAACCGGAGAAACGCTACCAAAGCGCATCCGGCCTGCTGGCCGATTTGTTGCGCTGCCAAAAGGATCACGCTAGCGGAGTCGCAGTCGGCGATTTTGCCATCGGCCAACACGACCGCAGCCGGCGGGTGATTTTCATTTCGAAAATGGTCGGCCGCCAGGCCGAAAGCGAATTGATCCGCGGCGAATACGAACAAGTCGGCCGCGGCCAGTTCCGGTCGGTGTTCATTTCCGGACTGTCCGGCATCGGCAAAACCCGCTTGATCCAGGAGTTGCAAAAGCCGCTGGTCAAAAACCGCGGTTATTTCACATCGGGCAAATTCGACCAGTACCAGAAGAACATCCCATACAGCTCGCTGATCCAAGCCCTGCGCAATCTGATCCGCACCTTTTTGACCGAAAGCGACGCCCAACTCCGCCAGTGGCGCGACAAAATCCTGGAGGCGGTGGAACACAACGGCGGCGTGATCATCGACGTGGCACCGGAATTGGAATTCATCATCGGCCCGCAACCCGAGCCAGCGCATCTGCCGCCGATGGAAGCCCGCCACCGCTTCAACAATTTGTTCGGCCGCTTCCTGGCCTGTCTGGCCAGCGCCGAGAATCCGCTGGTGTTGTTCATTGACGATTTGCAATGGTGCGATAGCGCCAGTTTCGACTTTCTGCAAAACCTGTTCGCCAACCACCGCGAACATCCCTTCTTATTTTTCATCGGCGCCTACCGCCACAACGAAGTCGACAGCGCCCACCCGCTGACCAAATTGATCCGCAACGTCCGCGAACTGGACGGGCCGCTGCGGGAAATCCGGCTGGAAGCGCTGAGCGACGCCGACTGCCACGAAATGGTGGCCTATATCCTGGATTCGCCGTTGGCGGCGACGGCAAAACTGGCCGAATTCATCGCCCATCTGACCGAAGGCAATCCGCTGTTCGTCAGCGAAAGCCTGGCCTGGCTCTATAACGAAGGTTTGCTCAACACCGACGCCAACCGCTTTTGGCGCTGGGACATGCAGCGCATCCGCGAATCGCGGATGCCGGCCAGCGTGGTCGAACTGTTCGGTGCCAAGGTGCGCAAGTTGCCGGCGGAGACGCTGCGAGTATTGCAACATTGCGCCTGTATGGGCAACCGTTTCAGCGTCGAGGAACTGGCACTGGTGATGGACCTGCGCATCGAAGCCTTGTTCGAAGCGTTGAAGCCGGTATTGAGTTCCGGCCTGCTGCTGGAAAACAAGGCCGATCTGCAGTTCGTCCACGACCGGGTGCAAGAAGCCGTGTTGCAACAGGTCGATCCCGCGGTCCGGCCCGACATTCACTGGCGTATCGGCCACCGCTTGATGCGTGCCGTCCCGGTCGGCGGCGATCTGCAAAGCCTGGACAACCTGTTTACCATCGCCGCGCACCTGAACCGCGGCCGGCCGGAGCTACTGGACCAAGAAACGGCGTATTGGCTGGTCGACATCAATTTCCAGGCCGGCAACAAAGCCCTCGATGCACTGGCCGGCGACGCCGCCAACGAGTTTTTCCAAAAAGCCCGCGATTATTTGCCGGAAGATAGCTGGGAAGCGGCCTACCCGCTGACTTTCAGGATTTACCAACGCCTGGCCAAAACCCATCTGATGTGCGGCCGCTACGAGAGCTCGGAGGCGCTGCTGAACAGTTTGATCGAGCGCGCGGTCAGCGACCTGGACAAAGCCGAGGCTTTGGCCGAGCAAACCACCTCGCTGTCTTCGTTCGGCAATTTCAAGCAAGCCATCGCCACCGCCAACCGCGGCTTGGCCTATTTCGGCAAATCCATCCCCGACGACGCCGACGCAGCCCGGCAACGCATGTTGGAGCTGATGGCGCGCATCGACCAATGCGGCGACGTCTGGCAAGCCATATTGAATATGCCGTTCACCGAACAGCGGCAAAGCAAAATCGAGCTGGCTTTTTATAGCGAGTTGATCCCGGATTTGTACATGTGCGGCCTGGTGCCGCAACTGTATTTGTCAGCCGCACAGTCGACGCTGCATTGCCTGGAAGGCGGCATGGACGAATCGGTGATTTACTCGTTTTCGATCATGGGCTTGAATCTGGGGGAACAGGGCCGCTTCGACCAAGCCTTTAAATACCAGGATCTGGCGCACGACCTGTGCGCCAACTACCCCAATACGTTCGGCGCCACCCGCGGCATGAACGGCATCGTCTGGTGCAATATGCATTCGCGCAGCCATCCGGCCCAAATCGTCGAATATGCGCAAAAAGCCATACAGTGCGGAAAAAACTGCGGCGACCTGTACAACGCCGGCCTGTCCTACGGCCCGCTGATGTGGAATCTGCAAGTTCAGGGCAAAAATCTGCGCTGGGTCGAGGAAACCGCGGAAGAATGCCTGCAATTTTCCGGCAAAAACCAATTGTCGTTTTCGGTCGGCCTGGCCGAGGCGGTATTGGCCGGCTGGGTGACGCCGCTGAAACCGGAACGGCCGGCCATCGACATGCAGGCCACGTTGCGGCATTGGGCGGAAAACAACTATGTTGCGGCCTCCGGCAGTTATTTCGTGTTGCTGGGTTTTGCCGAATATTACCTCGGCGACTATAACGCGGCCGCCAAATCCCTGGCGGCGGTGGAACATTACCTGCACGGCCTGACCGACAACGTGCTGAAGCGGATGTGGTACGCGTTCCGCATTCTGAACCGTCTGCGCCTGCCGGAACCGCTGGATTGGCCGGAAATCGACCGGGAGATCGCCCCGCTGCTGAGCCAACTGGAAACCTGGGCCGCACTGGGGCCGCTGCTGCAACCTTACCTGGCGCTGATTCATGCCGAAATCGCGCTACGCCAGCAACAGTACCGGGAAGCGCGCAATTTATATCTGGACGCCATCGCGCTGGCTCTGGAATACCAATACGGCTTGTTGGCCGGCCATCTTTACGAAGCGTTAGCCGACTTATTGGTCAAACAGCGTTTGGGCGACGCCGAGCTTTACTACGGCGAAGCCCGCCGCCATTACCGGTTGTGCCGGGCCGATGCGTTGGGCAAGCGGCTGCAGGAACGCCACCCCTACGTCCACCCGGAAACCGGCGCCCGCCACACCGCCAAATCGGAACCCGCCGCGGCGACGCTGCCGAATCTGGATATCAATTATTTGATGAAATCGGCGATGGCATTATCGGCTGAGATCGATCTGACCCAACTGATGCAGAAAATTTTGGCGGTGGTACTGGAAAGTTCCGGGGCCCAACATGCCTATTTGCTGATCGGTCAGGGCGAAGAATTGTGCATTGCCGCGGAACAGCACGCCGGCAAAAAGCGCTCGATCGCCAAAACCCATTACAGTCTGAACCAAGCCCAGGGCGTTTGCCGGGCCATCGTCAATTATGTGCACCGGACCCGGGAAAAAGTCGTGCTGCGCGACGCCGGCAGCGAAGGCGAGTTTCAAAACGCGCCGGAGGTCGCCGCTTACGGCCTGCGTTCGATTTTATGCCTGCCGGTGGTCAAGCAGACCGAACTGATCGGCTTGCTCTACCTGGAAAACCGGCTGGCCGACGGCGTATTCACGCCGGAAAAAATCGGCATGACCGAATTGCTGACCGCCCAGGCGGCGATCTCGTTGGAAAATGCCCGCTTACTGGAACAGACCCGCCAAGCCTACAAACAATTGCAGGAAAACCAGGATCACATGCTGCAGATGGAAAAACTGTCCGCCTTGGGCACTTTGGTCGGCGGCGTCGCCCACGAAATCAACAACCCGCTGATGGGGCTGATGAATTTCGTCGAATTTGCCGCCGAGCGCAGCGAAGATCCGAAATCCAAACACATCCTGCAGCAGGCGATGCAACAAATCCAGCGCATAAAAAACATCGTTTCGAACATGCTGGTGTTCATGCATAACCAAACCGCGCAAATCGGCAGTTGCTCGCTGGCGGAAGTCTTGGAGCAAACCCTGCTGTTGATCGGCGCGGAACTGCGCAAGGCCGGCGTGGAGGTGCGTAAGGAGCTGCCGGCAGGTTTACCCAACATCGGCTGCAGTGCGGAAAGCCTGCAGCAAATCCTGCTGAATCTGCTGATTAACGCCCGCGACGCCTTGGCCGGCCGCGAACAGCCGGTCATTGAAATCTCGGCGACTGCGGCGGAAAAAATGCTAGAGTTGACGGTAACCGATAATGGTCCCGGCATCAGCGACGAAGTGCAAAACCGTATGTTCGATCCGTTCTTTACCACCAAACCTCCCGGCAAAGGTACCGGCCTGGGCTTATCGGTGACACGGCGCCTGGTGCAAGACAATGGTGGCACCATTGCCGTGGAAAGTAGCGTTGGTCAGGGTTGCCGCATCCGGTTAAAATTTCCCCACTATTAATCTTTGAAATTCACGGACCTGAACAATGGTAAACAGCATCTTGGTGATCGACGACGATCCGGCGGTACGCGGCGCGTTCAAGCTGATTTTGGAAGACGAAGGCTACAACGTGCGCGAAGCCGAAAGCGGCGAAGCGGGCATCGCCCTGGTCAAGGCCGAACGCCCCGATCTGATTTTTCTGGACCTGCGCATGCCCGGCATCGACGGCGTGGAAACCTTGCGCCGCTTGAAAGCGCTGGACCAAAGTCTGAACATCTACATCGTCACCGCTTTCGCTGCCGAGTTTATGGACCAATTGAAGAGCGCCCACGACGAAGGCCTGCAATTCGAATTGGCCAGCAAGCCGCTGTCGGCGACGCAAATCCGCAATATCGCCCAGGTCGTGCATATAGCCAAAATTCACGAGGTACGCCGCGCTAACCACCACAAATTGGTGTTGACGCTGTATGTGGTATCGCTGAATCCGGAAACCCGGCGCCTGGTCGAGCAAATCAGCGCCGTGTTGGCCGGCATTTACGAGCCCGGCCAATGGGTTTTCGATGTAGTCGAGGTGCTGGGGATGCCGGAAAAAGCGTTGGAGAAGGAAATCTTCGCGACACCGATGTTAGTGCGCGACTTGCCGGAGCCGGTATTGAAATTGCTCGGCGACCTGTCGCGGATGTCTTCGGTCATGGCCGCAATCACCACCCAAGCCCAGGGGACCGGCGTACAAACCGTGATCGTCTGAAGCCGGATCCGCACCGCACAATGCCGCAAACCTTCAAACAACTGAAGCTGATATTGGACACGATCACCGACGGTGTCATGGTGGTGGACCCGCAAGGCATCGTGCTGTATTCCAACCAGGCCGCCGAACAACTGTTGGAACGCGGCCCGCTGACCGGCCAGGCTTTGGCCATCCCGGCCGCCACCGATCAAGGTACTCACCAGGATATCAATCTGATCCGGCCCAGCGGCATCGCCTGGGCCGAAATGCGCTCCACTCCGCTGGATTGGGAATCGGCCCAGGCCTATGTAATTGCGCTACGCGACATCACAGCGCGCAAACAAGCCGAACTTGCGCTGCAGGAAAGCGAGCTGCTATTCCATACCTTGTCGAAAATCGCTCCGGTCGGCATTTTCCGCACAGACCAGTTTGGCAGTTGCGATTACGTCAACCAGCGCTGGTGCGAGATTACCGGGCTCAGCCACAGCCATTCTCACGGCGACGGCTGGCTTGCCGGCTTGTACGTCGGCGATTTGGAGCGGGTCAAGGCCGAGTGGGCGGCGTGCGTCGCCAACGCCAAACCCTTCACGCTGCAATACCGGTTTCAGCATATCGACGGCCATCTGCGCTGGGTCATCGGCCGGGCCGAACCGGAGTTGGACGAAGCCGGAAATCTGCTGGGTTATGTCGGCACGATTACCGATATCTCCGAAATCAAGGCCAAAGAAGAATCGCTGGGCCAAGCCGCCGCGGTATTCGAAAGCACCCGCGAAGGCGTCATGGTCACCGACGCCAACCGCCGCATCTTGATGGTGAACAAGGCATTCACGACCATAACCGGCTACAGCGCGGACGAGGTCATCGGCAATAGCCCGCGCCTGCTCAGTTCCGGCCGGCACGATGCCGAATTTTACCGGGAGATGTGGAGCAGCATCGAGGCCACCGACCATTGGCAGGGCGAAATCTGGAATCGGCGCAAAAACGGCGAAGTCTATCCGGAACTGCTCAGCATCAGTACCGTGCGCGACGGCGACGGCGCCATCAGCCACTATGTCGGCGTGTTTGCCGACATTACCAAACTGAAGGCTTCGGAAATGGAGCTGGAATTTCTGGCCCATCACGATCCGCTGACCAAACTGCCGAACCGGATGCTGTTTCTATCCCGGCTGCAACATATCATCGAGAAAGCCCGGCGCCAGTCGACGCAAATGGCGGTGTTGATGCTGGATCTGGACCGCTTCAAGGATGTCAACGACAGCTTCGGCCATTTGGCCGGCGACGACTTATTGCAGATGGTCGCCAAGCGGCTGACCAAACGCCTGCGCAGTTCCGATACCGTCTGCCGCCTCGGCGGCGACGAATTTGTCGTGCTGCTGGAAGAAGTCGGCCATCCGGAGGCGGCCGCCCACGTCGCGACGCAGATCATCAAGACCTTGAGCCAGACCTGGCACCTACCCAGCGGCAACGAAGTGCGCATTGGCGTCAGCGTCGGCATTTCCATGTTTCCGGAACACGGCAACACCCCGGACCAATTGATCCAACATGCCGATACGGCGCTGTACCAAGCCAAAAACGAAGGCCGCAACCGTTTCAAATACTTTTCCGAGGAATTGACCCGGGCCGCGCGCGAGCGCATCGATATCGAGATCCGCCTGCGCCAAGCCATCGAGCTGGGAGAGTTGCGGGTATTCTTCCAACCCCAGGTCGATGTCGAAACCGGCGAAATTCTGGCCGCCGAAGCACTGGTGCGCTGGCAAACGGCGACCGGCGAAACGGTGTTGCCGACTCGCTTCATTCCGATCGCCGAGGAAACCGGACTGATCACCGCAATCGGCAATTGGGTGCTACGCGAAACCTGCCGCCAGGGCCGGGAATGGCTGGATGCCGGCTTGCCGCCGTTGCGGCTGGCGGTCAACCTGTCGCCGCAACAGTTCCTGCACAGCGACATTCGGGCCGAGGTGACCAAAACTCTGCGCGAGACCGGCTTCCCGGCGCATCTGCTGGAACTGGAGTTGACCGAAAGCGCATTGATGAAACGCGAAAAAGAGGCGATCCAAATCCTGCACAATCTGCACGACTTGGGCGTGCATCTGGCGATAGACGATTTCGGTACCGGTTATTCGTCGCTGGCTTATCTGAAATTGCTGCCGCTGGACGTGTTGAAGATCGACCGCAGTTTTATCGAAGATATCCCGCACCACACCGACGATATGGAAATCACTGCCACGATTATTGCCATGGCCAAAAACCTGCGCATGCGGGTTATCGCCGAGGGCGTCGAGACCGCGGAGCAGTTGGCTTTTCTGAAAACCCGCCAATGCGATTTGTACCAGGGCTTTTTAACCAGCCCACCGCTGTGTGCGTTGGAGTTCTCGGAATTTTTGGCGGCTTACCGCCGGGAGCGGTCGCAGCCGGCGGCTTAAACCGGCCGGCAAGGCGGAGGCGGATTTCGCTGCCGCGATCCCGGTTTTAGCCAATCCGCGGAAAAACGTTATAATGCGGCTTTTTAACCCGACCCATAAGGATCAAAAGATGGCCGACAATCTGATTGCACCTTCTATTCTTTCCGCAGACTTCGCGCGCTTGGGCGAAGAAGTCGTCAATGTTTTAAATGCCGGTGCGGATATCGTGCATTTCGATGTGATGGACAACCATTTTGTGCCTAATTTGACTATCGGTCCTCTGGTCTGCGAAGCGTTGCGCAAACACGGCGTCACCGCACCGATCGACGTGCATTTGATGGTAGAACCGGTCGACCGCATCATTCCCGATTTCGCCAAAGCCGGCGCCAGTTACATCACCTTCCATCCGGAAGCCTCGCGCCACATCGACCGCAGCCTGCAAATGATCCGCGACCACGGCTGCAAATCCGGCCTGGTGTTCAACCCGGCCACGCCGTTGACCTATCTGGAACACGTACTGGATAAATGCGACATGATCCTGTTGATGTCGGTCAATCCCGGCTTCGGCGGCCAGTCCTTCCTGCCGTCCGCATTGCCCAAATTGCGCCAAGTCAGAAAAATCATCGACGACAGCGGCTTGGACATTCGTCTGGAAATCGACGGCGGCGTCAATACCGCCAATATTCGCGAAATCAAGGAAGCCGGCGCCGACACCTTCGTTGCCGGTTCGGCGATCTTCGGTAAACCGGACTACAAAGCCGTCATCGACGAAATGCGCGCGGAATTGGCCAAAGCCAAATAACCAAGCTTGATCGGCAGCCGCTGCGGAATCGCTCCGCAGCGGCTGAACCAGAGCCACACCCGCCGGCCCTGCCGGCAAACGTCTACCTTTCTCCTCTGCATGGACTTGGAGCCTACGCCGCCGACTCGAATCGGATGCTTTGCGGCTTGGCTGAATTTCCAGACCGATTCGCGCAGCCGCAACGCAGCGGCAAAGTTAAACTTCTAATCCGCAATGGCGATTGATAGAATCCGAATACCGTTTAGCAACCGAGATTAACCATGAGCGTTATCGAAAAAATTCAAAACCAGTTATCCGAAAACCGCGTGATGTTGTACATGAAAGGTACGCCGGAATTTCCGCAATGCGGTTTTTCCAGCCGGGTGGTACAAATATTGGCGGCATGCAATGCCGAATATAGCCACTTCAATATTTTCGAAGACCAAGAGTTGCGCGAAGCATTGAAGGAATACTCCAATTGGCCGACTTATCCCCAATTGTATATCGACGGCCAATTGGTGGGCGGTTGCGATATCGTCACCGACTTGTACAACAAAGGCGAACTGGCGAAGATGCTGTCCGCCGCAGGCGCCGCAGAATAATTTGCCAGAAAAAACCCCGCCCAGCCTGCGCTTGCGGGGTTAGACCGAACCGGCCCGCGACTAAGCGGAGCGATCCCGACTATTTCGAGTAGTAATCGAAGTCTTCCTTTTTTTCCAATTTGAAACGCGGCTCGACATTGATCGTTTGCTCTTTGATCTCGTCCTCGGCTGCCGGCTGTTTGCGCAGTTCTTCCAGAAAATCTTTGAACCACTGGCTGCCGACCACTGCCGCCATGTCCGGGTCCTGCAAAATATTTTGCTCGTCCGGCAAACTGCCGAATTCGCGGGCGGTTTGCAGCGCTTTCAGGCAAGCGTCCTGGTCGCCCCGTAATGCATAGATGCAAGCCAAGTTGTAGGCGGCACTGCCTTTTTGAATCGCGCCGGCTTTTTCGAAAAAATCCTCGGCGAATTTATACAACTCGGGTTTTGCCGAATCGGGGCTGATACGGGCCAATTCCATAAACGCGACGCCGCCGTCGATCGCAGCCCCCAAGTAGTTCGGTGCGGTCAACAGGCAGAACGAAAACTTGGAAATTGCATCCTCGTATATTTCGATGGCTTGTTGCGCTTGCTGGCTTCTGGCTTCGTGCAGTAAGGCAAATCCCCAGTGGTAAAGCGCTTCGGACACAATCAAATGGTCGGCGATCACGCTGGCGAAGCCCTGGTAAGCGCCTTTGTACAGTTGCTCTGCCTTGCTGCCTTCGCTTTTGCGGGCCTGAGCGACTTGCTTGATGGCGGCATCCAAGGTCGAACGCTTCTTAAATGAACTCAACAACGACATGAAGATTCCTCACTTCTGTTTTACAAACCGGGTTGCGATAAAATAGCGCAGCATACTACAACATCCCGCCACAACCGGAAAAGTAAATGAGCGAAACCCTCGCCGAGCTGGAAAAAGCCAAAATCAATTTGGAAACGTCGACGATTCCTTGGTCGGAGTTACAGCGTTTTTTTGCGGCCGGCCTGGCGGTTGCCGTCGCCGACGACTTGGATTTGCTCGAGGTGGCTTGCCAATTTTCGTTGGACAACAAGGCTCAGGTCGAAGCATGGCTGAACGCCGGCCAAGTCGGCCATGTTTCCGACGCCCAGGCCGCCGCCTGGATCGCCGCCGACAGTTCGGTCTGGGCCGTGGTGGTTAAACCGTGGGTGTTGGTACAGAATTACCGAAGCTGAACGGTGTCGGCGACGGGTAAGCCGGCGACAGCAACTGCCGCCGCCGGCCCGCCGATTGAATCACTCTATCCCGTAATGGCGGCGCAACCAGTAATCCGCGCTGACGAAACGGCCGCCACCCAGGAAAAACAAAGCCAGCAGCATCACGAAATACGTCGCCGCAAATTCGATACCGTTATTTAAAATCGCCAACGCACCGTTTTCGGTGATCCATTCGTAATCGCCTTGCGCCTGCAGGATTTCCTTGGCCCGCTCCAGACGCTCGATTGCACCGACGGTCCGGTCGGTAGCGAAAATCCCGCTGCCGGTGGCGATGGCAAGCCAACCGTTTTGCAGGTGGGCCGTGGCCGCGGCAACCGCCATGATCACCATCAACGGCAGACAGATCGGCCGGGTCGCAAAACCGAACAACAGGCACAAGGCGCCGACCAGCTCGAACAACGCCACCAAAAACACCAACACATAAGGAGCCGGCAGCCCCAGCCCCCACTCGGCATTGCCGAACCACTCCGCCGTATCGGAAAAACTGGCGAACTTTTTGGTGCCTGCCATCCAGAACACCGGCACCAAATACAGGCGGATCAGCAAAGGCGCCAGAAAATCCAGAGTCCCGGCTTTATCGCAAAAGCGGCTGGACAGCCGCATCGCATCGGGTATATTGCCGATCAGCGTCTCAAGTACCTTGTTTAATGGCGTAATATTCATTAGTAACCTCCCCCAAGTTTTTATTATTGATCTGCCATATGCGCATCAGCAGTTCGTCTATTTTTACAGGCATTCCAGTTCAGTTGCCAATTGAATTATGCCAAACCTTGTTCGCCGCGCCCAATCTGCGCATCGAGCGCATCGTCTCGCGCGGGCATATCACGCCAAAAGACGCTTGGTACGACCAGGCCTGGGACGAATGGGTGCTGGTATTGCAAGGCGCTGCGCGGCTGAGTTTTAAAACCGCTGCGGCGCTGGAGATGGTTGCGGGAGACTATGTCATGATCCCGGCGCATTGCTTGCACCGGGTCGATTGGACCAGCCCGGACCAAGACACGGTCTGGCTGGCGATCCATATCGGCGATTCCGCCGCTAACGAGGTTTAGCGGCGTTGACGTTGCCGCGGCGCGGTTTGCGCGGAGGGGTGCGTTTGCCGGGATCGGACTTGCCGCCGCTTGGTTGGGCGCGGCGCCCGGTTTGCTGCGGTTTGGGCCGCGGCGCTATCGGCTTTGCCGGCGGCTTGCCGTTGCCGGGCTCCAACGATACGCGAGGGTAACCGGTATCGGCGACGCGCGGAATTTGCCGTTTCAACAATTTTTCGATTGCCGCCAACAAATGCGCCTCTTCCGGGTCGACCAACGAAATGGCCTGCCCTTCCGCGCCGGCCCGGCCGGTGCGGCCGATGCGGTGCACGTAATCTTCGGCGACCTGCGGCAAGTCGAAATTGACGACATGCGGCAATTGGTCGATATCCAGCCCGCGCGCGGCAATATCGGTCGCGATCAACGCAGTAATCGCACCATTTTTAAATTCGTCCAAAGCCCGGACCCTGGCGCCCTGGCTCTTATCGCCGTGCAAGGCCGCGCAACGGATGCCGTCTTTGATCAATTGCTTACACAAGCGGTCCGCGCCGTGTTTGGTCCGCACAAATACCAGTACTTGCTGCCAATGGCCGTCGCCGATCAAATACGCCAACAGCTCGCGTTTGTATTCGCGCTGAATGCCGTAAACCAATTGCGAGACGGTATCCGCGGCGGCATTGCGTTTAGCCACGGCGATCTCGACCGGATCGTTCAGCAATTGCTCGGCCAACGCACCGATTTCCGGCGCGTAAGTCGCGGAAAACAGCAGGTTTTGCCGTTTTTCCGGCAACAGCGCGATGATTTTGCGAATATCGCGGATGAAACCCATATCCAGCATCCGGTCGGCCTCGTCCAGCACAAAATGCTCGACGTGGGACAAATCCAGGTGCTGTTGCTGAATCAAATCCAGCAATCGCCCCGGCGTGGCGACAACGATATCGGTACCGCGGCGGATTTTCTGAATCTGCGGATTGATACTGACGCCGCCGAAAATCGCCTCGGCAAACAGCGGCAGATGCTTGCCGTAAGTTCTGACGCTTTCGTAGACCTGCATCGCCAGCTCGCGGGTCGGCGTCAACACCAACACCCTGACCGGCCGCGGTTTTTGCGGAATCGGCTGTTGCTGCAGGATGTGCAACAACGGCAAGGTGAAGCCCGCGGTCTTGCCGGTACCGGTCTGCGCACCGGCCAAAACGTCTCGACCCTGCAGAATCACCGGAATCGCCTGTGCCTGAATAGGCGTCGGCGTTTGATAACCTTGTTCGGCAACCGCCCGCAACAATTGTTCGGACAAACCCAGTTCTGAAAATAACATTGATCAACCCATCAGATGGCGTCCGCTGAGCCGGACGCGAAACCATTAATGCCCAATTACCCGATTTATCGCCGGGAAAAATCGGCAAACACAAACTTTTTATCTAAAATAACCACCCTAACAGGCAAGTTATTCTTTTTACGGAGGCCCGCATGACCGAGAAACGCAATCACCCGAGATTACAACCGAAAGGCCTGAAAGCCGGCCTCCGCTTCTACTCCGCCGAACAGGAAATCGCGCTGGATGCCGATATTCTGGACATCAGCTACAGCGGAATTCGGGTTAGACTGAAACAACCGATCGCCGCCGAAATCATCGGCCATATCAAAATCACGATGACGCTGCCCGAATCCGGCAGCACCTTCAGCGTTCACGGCATCCTGAAACACCAACAAAACGAATCCGAATGCGGCGTGCATTACGTGGACCACATCGACGGTTCTATCGACGATGTGATGTTCGAATGCATCGAGCTGGATAACTCCACCGTATTCATCAAAACCCAATAAACCGCTAACTGGTAATCACGAAACGCAGCGCATCCAACCGTAACTGGGTATCCTGGATGCATTCGTGAGACAGCATCGTTTGCTGTTTCAGTTGTTCGATTTCTTGCGGTTTGATGCCCGGATTGATTTTTTTCAAGCGTACCAACCGCTTGATCTCGCCGGTCAACGCCGCAATCATCCGGTTGCCGCTCTCGGTCACCAACCTTTGCATCTGCGCCGCGGCCAAGCGTTCGGCCACCTGGATCATGTCCTGAATGTGCTGGCGCTGGCTATGCAAAAACTGGGCGATCTGCAGTTTATCGAAGCTGTCTCCGGTCTCGGTCAAGCTATCGTGGCCGACAACGGCCGTCAGATCTTTCTTGTTTTGGTCGACCAGGACGCGGATTGGAGTGTGCGGCAAAAACCGGCCTAATTGCAGTTCTGCCGGTGCGCTACATTCGGCGACGAACAATAGCTCCAGCAGGAATTGGCCGGCTTTCAACTGCGGATGTTTGACCACGCTGACTGCGGCGTTGCCGGTTTCGCTGGACAAGACCAAGTCCATTGCCGACAGCACCATTGGATGCTCGGCCGTCAGAAACTGCATGTCCTCGCGCGCCAAGGCAATATCCCGATCCACCGTCACCGTCAGGCCGTCGTCCTGCAACATCGGAAAATGGGCGATGCGCAGGTTTTCGCTGGGCCACAAGATATAACAATCGCGGGAATGGTCCTCGACATCGACCCCGTAACAATCGAACATCTCCTCCATGTAAGGCCACAGACTGCCGTCCAGCTCGTTGCGGCGGATCTGCTCCACCAACTGCGCCGCCTCCTGCGGCCGGCAGGAATTCAGCTCCAGCAATAAATCGCGGCCTTTGTGCAATTCTGCTTCAACCCGACTGTTCAAGTCGCGGGTCTTGGCGATCAACACCTCGATTGCCGCCGGATCGCGCGCGCGCAATACCTCATGCAGTTCGCTGCCGAGCAATTTCAGCACTTGCGCCGCGCCAGAACAGTTGTGCCTGAACGCATCCAAACCTTCTTCGTACCACCGGTAGAGCACATGCTGGCCGCTGCCGACCAGATACGGGATATGAATCTGAATCACATGCTTCTGCCCGATCCGATCCAGCCGGCCAATGCGTTGCTGCAATAAGTCCGGATTTTCCGGCAAGTCGAATAAGATCAAATGGCGGACAAATTGGAAATTGCGGCCTTCACTGCCGATTTCAGAGCAGACCAGCAATTGTGCCCTGCTCTCTTCGTCGGCAAAAAACGCCGCGGCGCGGTCGCGTTCGACGATGCTCATGCCTTCGTGGAACACTGCAGCCATATGGCCGACATGGTGGCGGAGCAACTGTTCCAATTGGATCGCGGTCTCGGCCCGCTTACAAATCAGCAGGGCTTTTTCGTCGCCCAGTGCTTTTAATTGGCCGACCAGCCAGTGCAAATACGGGCTATTGGCCAAATCGGCGCCGTCCTCGCCCTGCAAGGGATAGGCATGGCGTTGCCGGTCCGGAAATCCCTGCACGGTATGCCGCGAATTGCGGTATAGAATCCGACCGGTGCCATGATGGTCCAGCAACAATTTGATCAATTCCTCTCGGGCGCTGCCTTCGGCGGCATTAACCTCGCGCAACCAATTGTCGACATTGTCGTGCTGCAACAAACGTTGCAACAACGCTTGTTGCTCGCCGTCAAGCATTTCGCCGGCGATTAACAGATTCGCCAGGCGGGCAACCGGCTCGAATTGGCCTTCCTCCACCAGGAATTGCTTGAAATCGTAAAAGCGGTCCGGGTCCAATAAGCGCAGGCGGGCAAAATGGCTTTCCTTGCCCAATTGCTCCGGGGTGGCGGTCAATAACACCAAACCCGGTGCCGCGGCGGCCAGTTGTTCGACGAATAAATATTCCTCGCTCGGCGCCTCCGCGCTCCATTCCAAATGGTGAGCCTCGTCGACCACGACCAAATCCCAGCCGGCCTCGAGCGCCTGCTCGCGCCGCTCCGGAAAATCGGCGAAGAACTGTTGGCTGCACAGAATCAATTGTTCGTGTTGAAACGGATTGCCCTCGTCGGCAAACGACATGCAGCGCGACTCGTCGAACAGGCTGAAGCGCAAATTAAAACGGCGCAACATTTCCACCAACCACTGGTACATCAAACTTTCCGGTACCAGAATCAAAACCCGCTGGCTCAGGCCGTTGATCAAGCGGTGTTGAATGATCAAGCCGGCTTCGATGGTTTTGCCCAAACCGACTTCGTCGGCCAGCATGATGCGCGGTTCGGCGCGATTGGCAGCTTGGTGGGCAATGTACAACTGGTGCGGAATCAGCGCCGCACGCGCGCCCTGCAGGCCTTTAACCGCGGATTGCTGGTGTTGCTGTTGCCGGCGCCAGGTCTCGTAGCGCAACAAAAACCAAGCGGTCGGGTCGAACTGGCCGGCAAACAAACGGTCTTGCGGCTTGTTGAATTGAATATGGTGATTCAATTCCATTTCGTCGATTTGCTGTAACCGGCCGTTTTCATCCAAGCCGATATAGGTCAACAGGCCGGCGTGTTGCTGTACCTGCTGCACAGTGATTTTGGCGTACTCCACCGACTCGATAACGTCGCCGGCGCTGAACTGTACCCGCGTCAACGGCGCATTGTCCTTGGCGTAAACCCGCCGGTCGCCGGTCGCTAAAAACAAGACGGTGACGCGGTTGGCTTCGGCTTCGACTACCATGCCCAAACCCAATTCGGATTCGGTATTGCTGATCCAGCGTTGGCCGGGAATAAATTCGTTCATGTATTTCTGTTTTAGTTGATTTCCAGTCGGTGCCGACACGAAGGGTCGGCCGGTTCCCGGATAGCAATATAGTCCGGCCGGCATGGCTGCCGAACCGAAAGCTCCGTTTTGCTGGGCCACGCACATTTCCGCCGCCGGCAAAAACCGGTATAAACTTGAGTCCGACCGATATTTTAACGTTTAACCCAGCCTCGTGACCGCCATGCCGAAACCAATTACACCTCTGCTTGCCGCCGACATCCTGATCGAATTGATCGACCATCCGCAAAGCCCGTTCGTGCTGATCGAACGCAAATATCCGCCTTACGGCTGGGCGGTACCCGGCGGTTTCGTCGACGTCGGCGAAACCGTCGAACACGCGGCGATTCGGGAAGCGAAGGAGGAAACCGGATTGGAGGTCGAACTGACCGCATTGCTCGGGCTGTATTCCGATCCGGCCCGAGACCCGCGCAACCACACCGTTACCGCCGTTTACCTAGCGCGAGCCCACGGCGAACCGTTGGCGGCGGACGATGCGAAAAATTGCGGATTGTTTACATTCGACAGTTTGCCGGCCGTTCTGGCTTTCGATCACGCCCAGGTTATCGCCGACTACCGGCATTATAAACTGACCGGCGCGGTAACGCCGTTGAGAATATAAGATTTTGCTGATTTTACCAGGCCGGAGCTTAGTCCGGCCACTTGGCTCAGGTTTTCAAGCCCAGCACGTCCTGCATGTCGAACAGGCCGCACGGCTTATCCGCCAACCAAATCGCGGCGCGCACCGCACCGTTGGCAAACGTCATGCGGCTACTGGCCTTGTGGGTGATTTCGACCCGCTCGCCTTCGTCGGCAAACATCACGGTGTGTTCGCCGACGATATCGCCGGCACGGATCGTCGAAAAGCCGATGGTTTTGCGGTCGCGAGCGCCGGTTTCGCCTTCCCGGCCGTAAATCGCACAGTCTTTCAGATCGCGTCCCAATGCGGCCGCGACCACTTCGCCCATCCGCAATGCGGTACCGGACGGCGCATCGACTTTATGCCGATGGTGGGCTTCGATCACCTCGATATCGGTGTAATCGCCCATCACTTTCGCGGTCATTTCCAATAGTTTCAGCGAAAGATTGACGCCGACGCTGAAATTGGGCGCAATCACCATCGCCACCTGGTCAGCAGCAGCGGCTATCGCCGCTTTCTGCGCGTCGGAATAGCCGGTGGTGCCGATCACCACTTTTTTCCCGGTCTGGCGGCAAATTTCGATGTAATTCATCGATGCTTCGGGGCGGGTGAAATCGATCAACACGTCGAAGCGATCGGCGACCGCGGCCAAATCGTCGGTCACGACTACCCCGGCCGGCGCCAGGCCGGCCAATTCGCCGGCATCTTTACCGACGGCCAGACTCCCCGGCCGCGATACCGCAACAGTCAATTCGGCCTGCTGCGCAGCCAACGCCGCCTTGATCAAACACAAACCCATGCGCCCGGAAGCGCCGGCAACAGCGATTCTTTGCATGGATTATCCTGTCAACTTGTCGAAGAAATTTTTCACACCGTCCATCCAGCTATGTTCTTGCGGACTGTGGTGTTTGCCGCCGCCGGACAAAGATTCGCCCAGTTTCTCGATCAAGGCTTTCTGGTCCTTGGTCAAATGCACCGGGGTTTCCAGTTGCACCTTGCACAGTAAATCGCCGACCGCGCCGCCCCGGACCGGCTTGACGCCCTTGCCGCGCAAGCGGAACATGCGACCGGTTTGAGTTTCCGGCGGAATTTTCAGCATGACCTTGCCGTCCAGGGTCGGCACTTCCAAATCTCCGCCTAAACAGGCCATCGGGAAACTGATCGGTACTTCGCAATACAAGTTGGCGCCGTCGCGGGTGAAGATCGGATGCTCTTTGACCTGCACCTGTACGTACAGATCGCCTGACGGCCCGCCATTCAATCCGGCTTCGCCCTCGCCAGCCAAACGGATCCGGTCACCGGTATCCACGCCGGCCGGAACTTTGACGTTGAGAGTTTTGGTTTCCTGCACGCGGCCTTGGCCGTAGCATTTCGGGCACGGATCTTTGATCTGCTTGCCGGTACCGCGGCAGGTCGGGCAGGTTTGCTGTACCGAAAAAAAGCCTTGCTGCATCCGCACTTGGCCGTGGCCGTGGCAAGTGGTGCAGGTGACCGGACTGCTGCCTTTTTTCGCGCCGCTACCGTTACATTCGCCGCACGCGACCAATACCGGCACTTTGACGGTGGCTTCTGTACCGCCAACCGCTTCTTCCAACGTCAATTCCAGGTTATAACGCAAGTCGGCGCCGCGCTGTACGCTGCTACGCTGCTGGCGGCCGCCGCCGAAAATATCGCCGAACACGTCGCCGAAAATATCGCTGAAGCTCTCCGCCCCGGTAAAACCGCCACGGCCGCCGCCCATCGACGGGTCGACACCGGCATGGCCGAACTGGTCGTAAGCCGCGCGTTTTTTGGAATCCGACAAAACCTCGTAAGCTTCCTTGATCAGCTTGAATTTTTTCTCCGCCTCTTCCGGATTATCCTTATTTCTATCCGGATGGTATTTCATCGCCATCTTGCGATAGCTTTTTTTAATTTCGGCTTCGCTGGCGTTGCGATCCACTTCCAGCAGTTTATAAAAATCTTCTTTTGCGGCCATTTTAATTTTGGAATTTTTTATTGCTTTTTATTTAAAAAACTATTCAGTCAGTTGAAACGTTCAGAGATATTTTCCAATAATCGTTTACCGTGAATCACAGCCAGGACAGTAACTTGCTTTTCATCAGCCTTATAAACCAACCGGTAGCTGTATACAAACCGTTCTCTGATGATACTGTTGCCGATTTCCGGAACTATTCGGCCAATGTTAGGAGAACTCGGAATTTCTTTGGCTATAGAGAATACTTTACGCACCACTGAACGAGCATAGAATACCGAGTCTTTTGCAATATATTCCGCAATCGAATTCAAATCTTCGACAGCCTCGGGAGACCAAATTAGTCTGAGAGCCATTGTGCAAATTGTTTTTCGACTTCAGCATGAGGAATACCGCCTTCAGATTCTGCACGAGCTAGCCCCTGCTGTATTTTTGCAATCACATATAAATGGTATTGAATATCCTCATAACTGCTTTCTTCAGGCAGCCTGTCTAGCAATTCTTTGACTTCAGAAACCGCGGTTTGCATATCGCCTCCTCAAACAAAAAGGTACGCGATGCGTACCCTACAGAACTACCCTACTTTGGTCACTTGTGTTTTTACATCGTCAATTGCCTTTCGCAATAGAGGATATAATTCACCCAACTTTTTATAACAATTCAATAACCGGGGCTCCCCCTCAACTGAAATATTGCTACCAATCATTTCTTGAGGGGCTATCGTTGATAATCTAGCTTTCAACCTGTCTTTTCCATACACGTACCCATGAAAGGCTGATGCCACTTCAGGGTAATTATCTTCTATTACTAAGAAAATTTTTTCAGCGCTCAAGTTTTGATTTGGGTCAATCCCAATTTCAGCGGCAATCATTCTCAACATACCGTCTAATTCGTAGTCCGTGAATTCCATTTAATATCTCCTATACACAAAATGAAAGCCATATTAGGCATCTTTAAGATATAAACAAAAAAGCGGACGGATTTCTCCGTCCGCCCAGAGTTTTACACCTTACTTCTTATCGTCCTTAACTTCCTCGAACTCGGCATCGACCACATTGTGGTCTGGCTCGGCTTGTTGGCCGCCGGCTGCGTGTTCGTGGCTGCCGGATGCAGCCGCTTCGGCGCCGCCTTTTTGGGCATAGACGCGTTCGGCCAGTTTACCCGATAGTTCGGTCAGGGCGTTGGTTTTGGCTTCGATGGCATCTTTGTCGTCGCTTTTCAATACCGCATGCAGGTCTTTAATCGCCGCTTCGATCGCCGATTTTTCGTCGCTGCTGACTTGGTCGCCCAGCTCTTTCAGCGATTTTTCGGTAGCGTGGATCATGCCTTCCGCCGCGTTGCGGGCGGAAACCAGCTCTTTCAGCTTGCGGTCTTCGTCGGCATGGGCTTCGGCGTCCTTGATCATGCGTTCGACTTCGTCGTCGGACAAACCGCTGGAAGCTTTAATCACGATGGACTGCTTCTTGCCGGTGGCTTTGTCTTTGGCAGAGACGTTCAAGATACCGTTGGCGTCGATATCGAACGAGACTTCGATTTGCGGAATGCCGCGCGGTGCCGGCGGGATATCTTGCAAATCGAAACGGCCCAGCGATTTATTGCCGGACGCCATTTCCCGCTCGCCTTGCAATACATGCACAGTCACCGCGGTTTGATGATCTTCGGCGGTCGAGAACACTTGCGAAGCGTTGGTCGGGATCGTCGTGTTTTTCTCGATCAATTTGGTCATCACGCCGCCCAGAGTTTCGATACCCAAAGACAACGGGGTAACGTCCAGCAACAACACGTCTTTAACGTCGCCGCCCAATACGCCGGCTTGAATCGCCGCACCCAAGGCCACCGCTTCGTCAGGGTTGACGTCTTTGCGCGGCTCTTTGCCGAACAATTCTTTAACGAACGCCTGCACTTTCGGCATCCGGGTTTGACCGCCGACCAGGATCACGTCGTTGATTTTTGCAGCCGAAATACCGGCGTCTTTGATCGCTTGCAGGCAAGGACCTTTGGTACGTTCGATCAAGTCGTCAACCAAAGACTCCAATTTGGCGCGAGTCAATTTGACGTTCAAGTGTTTCGGGCCGGAGGCGTCGGCGGTGATGTAGGGCAGATTGATGTCGGTTTGCTCGGCTGACGACAATTCGATTTTGGCTTTCTCGGCTGATTCTTTCAGACGTTGCAAAGCCAAAGGATCGTTGTGCAAATCGATGCCGGTGTCTTTTTTGAACTCGCCGGCCAGGAAATCGATGATGCGTAAGTCGAAGTCTTCACCGCCCAAGAAGGTATCGCCGTTGGTGGCCAAAACTTCGAACTGGTGCTCGCCTTCGATTTCGGCGATTTCGATAATCGAAATATCGAAAGTACCGCCGCCTAGGTCATAAACCGCGATAGTGGTGTCGCCTTTAGGCTTGTCCATACCGAACGCCAGTGCAGCGGCGGTCGGTTCGTTGATGATGCGTTTGACATCCAAACCGGCAATACGCCCGGCGTCTTTAGTGGCTTGGCGCTGCGAGTCATTGAAGTAAGCCGGCACGGTGATGACCGCTTCGGTCACTTCTTCGCCCAGGAACGCTTCGGCGTCTTTTTTCAGTTTCATCAACACGCGGGAAGACACTTCCGGCGGCGCCATTTTTTTACCGTGGCATTCCACCCAAGCGTCGCCGTTGTTGGCTTCGATGATTTTGTAAGGCACCATTTTGATGTCTTTTTGCACCGCGTCTTCTTTGAAACGACGGCCGATCAAACGTTTGATCGCAAACAAGGTGTTTTCCGGATTGGTTACGGCTTGGCGCTTAGCGGATTGGCCGACCAATACTTCGTTATCGTTGGTAAAGGCGATGATGGAAGGCGTGGTACGGGCGCCCTCGCTGTTTTCGATGACCCGCGCGGTGCCGTTTTCCAGTACGGCTACGCAGGAGTTGGTGGTTCCTAAATCGATACCGATCATTTTGCCCATTGAAATTCTCCAGACTTGAATAAGTGGTAAGTTAAAAAGTTGTTAGCGATATGCGGTTGATCGTTTGATTTTCAAGCCTGCTCATCGATTTTTGCGCCGTCGGCCGGTTTGTCGGCAGCCTTCGCCACCACGACCATGGCCGGACGCAACAAACGGCCGTTCAGAATGTAACCTTTTTGAAATACGTTCAATACCGAATTCGGCTCGGCGGTTTCGCTGGGTTGCATAACCATGGCCTGGTGGAATTCCGGGTTGAACGGCTGGCCCAGCGGGTCGATGGTTTCGATGTTGAATTTGGCGAATACCGATTCGAATTGTTTGACTGTGAGCAAGCTGCCCTCGCGTAACTTGACCACTTCCGGGCTGTCGCCGGATGCGGCCTGAATCCCCAATTCCAGACTGTCCAGCACGCTGAGCAATTCCTTAGCGAATTTAGCCAAGCCGTATTTGCGCTCGTCGTCCAAATCCTTTTGTACCCGTTTTTTCAAATTCTCCATTTCGGCCTGAGTCCGCAAGGCTTTATCCAGATTAGCGGCCGCCTGTTGTTGGGCTTGTTCCAATTGCTGGCGCAAGGATTCGATGCTGACCGTTTCTTCCGCTGCCGGCTCTTCGCCGCCGGCTTCCGCCGCGGCCGGTTTGTTTTGCTCCAGTACTTCGGCGATCAGTTCGGCGTCCGTCTGCTGTTCGTGACTCGATTGCTGGTGACTCATAGTTTCTCCATGGTTCTAATTTTTTGAGTTGGGCTAACGATAAGGGCTTTTATTTCGGATTCAAGGCCGCGCCCAATAATTTTGCCGTGACGTCGACGAACGGAATCACCTTCTCGTAAGCCATCCGGGTCGGACCGATCACGCCCAGCACGCCGACGACTTCGTCGTTGACCGAGTAAGGCGCGGTTACCAGGCTGCAACGCTCGAACACGCTGTAGCCGGACTCTTCGCCGATAAAAATCTGGACGCCGTCGGCCTGCAGGCATTGGTCCAACAAATGGATCACGCCGCGTTTCTGGCTGAAGGCTTCGAATAACTGTTTGAGCCGGTCCATGTCCGACAGCTCGGAAAAACCCATCAAGTTGGTTTCGCCGCTTAACACATAGTCGTCGTTGGGCTGCTCGGCAAAGGCCAGTTGCGCCATGTTGACCGCATCGATCATGCCCTGGTTGACCGAATGCCTGTCTTTTTCCAGATCCTTGACCACCAATTCGCGAATTTTGGCCAAACTGCGGCCGGTAAAGACCGAGTTCAAATAATTGGCGGCCTGCTGCAACTCGGCCGGCGAAAATTGTTTTTCGGTATGGATGATCTTGTTATGCACTTCTTCGGTATCGGTGACGAAGATCACCAGCAGCCGGGTACTGGACATCGGCAAAAACTCGATGTGGCGCAGGGAGACGCTTTCGCGGCGCGGTAAGGTTACGACGCCGGCCATTTTGGTGACGTCGGACAGCAGCTTGGAGGCCTTGCCCAACAAATCGCTGGCCGTCTCGGTCTCGCTGAGCAAGCCGGCCTGCAACTGGTCCAGCTCGCTGGACGCCAACGGCCTGACCGTCAGCAGGCTATCGACGAACAAGCGGTAACCGCTGACTGTCGGCACTCGCCCGGCGGAGGTATGTGGCGAATGGATCAAGCCCATCTCTTCCAAATCCGCCATCACGTTGCGGATACTGGCCGGGCTTAGTTTCAAATTCGGATCCTTGGACAACAGGCGCGACCCGACCGGTTGGCCGTCTTGGATGTAACGCTCCACCAGGGTTTTGAGCAAATAAAGCGATCGTTCGTTTAAATCCTGTCCGCCAGCCACATTCGGTACCTTCGAAATTCGTTAGCACTCCACACTGCCGAGTGCCAACAGCAAAACTATCAGTTGCCCCAACCCTTGTCAATGTCGGGTAAACCTTAATCCGGGCCGGAAAAAACGGGGTTTGGCCTTATTACGCACCGGCTTGCCCACTACCGGCGGACAAACCGGCTCGGCTTATCTAAACTTAAAGCTCCTAGCAACCCGACCATTGTGACCGATGCTCACCACCCCGAAACGCGAAACCCGCGATTTTTTGCGCGCTGCGCGACAGACTTCCCCGTACGGGGCAAAGTCTGCCTGAGGTTCCGGGCATGAACGGCAACAAACACATCCTGTTCGTCGACGACACCGAGCACGTGATCAGCGGCATCAAACGCCAACTGCGCCCTTACCGCGGGCAATGGCATCTGCACTTCGCCACCTCCGGCAAACAAGCCCTGGAGCTGATGCAGCGCCAACCCATCGATTTGATCGTTTGCGACATGATGATGCCGGAAATGCGCGGCGACGAATTATTGGCCAAGGTCGCCGCGGCCTACCCCGGCACGGTCCGCATGATCCTCAGCGGCTATGCCGACGAAACCAGCTTGCGCCTCGGCCTGGAAGTGGCGCATCAATATTTGGCCAAGCCTTGCAGCGCGGAAATCTTGCGGGAAACGATCTGCCAAATCTTCAAAATCCAGGCTTGCGTCAATAATCCGCGTATCGCCGCGGAAGTTGGCGAGGCCAGCCAATTGCCGAGCCTGCCGAAAATTTACCACGAGCTGAACGCCGCGATCGGCGACGAACGCGCCACCAGCACCCAAATCGCCGATATCTTCGCCAAAGACATGGTGCTTTCCGCCAAACTGCTGCATTTGGTCAATTCGCCTTATTTCGGCTTGCAGCGAACCGTGTCGAATCTGACCGACGCGATTAATCTGATCGGCCTGAAAAAACTCAATAGCCTAGTGTTATCGGTACACGTCAAAACCGCCTTTCCGGTCAACGATCCGGCTGTGGAACGGTACATGGAGTATCTATGGCAGGACGCCGCCCGGGTGGCCGAACTGGCGCGGCTGATTGCGTTATCGGAACGGCAAAGCGAAGACAGGCCTGACCAGGCTTATTTGGGCGGCCTGTTGCACAATATGGGTTTGCTGATTTTTATGTCGCGCTGCGGCGATAAACTGAAAATCCTGGTGGAACAAGCCATAAACAGCGATAAGCCGCTGGCGGAACTGGAGTTGTCCATCTTCGGCTTTACCCGCGCGGAAGCTGCCGCTTACGTGCTAAGTTTATGGAAAATACCGCCGCGTATCATCGAATCGATTTTGCTGCAAAACACGCCGAGCGATTCCGAATACGACGGCGTCAACGCACTGACCGCAGTACACGTAGCATCATGCTTGCTCAACCCTGCGGTGGCGCCCGGTTACGGCCGTTTGTTCGACATGGCGCTGGACCAAACCTATTTGCAGCGAATAGGCAAGCTGGACCGTATCAGCGAGTGGCGGACACTGGCCGAGAAGGTCACGGCAAGTTTCGCGAAAAAAATAGGAGGCTGAGATGGCGGATACGCCGCAAGACAAAATTCTGTGCGTAGATGACGAGCAAAATATATTGGACATGTTCAAACGCACACTGGGCCGCCAGTTCGCATTGTTTACCGCAAGTTCCGCCGCAGAGGCGCTGCGCATCTTGCAGCAGGAGCGCGACATCGCTGTGATCATGTCCGATTACAGCATGCCCGGCACTAACGGCTTGGAGTTCCTGCAGCGCGCCGGCGAGATATCGCCCGACAGCGTGCAAATTGTGCTGACCGGCAACATCGAGTTGGACGTCGCCATCAAAGCGATTAACGAAGCCCACATCTTTCGTTACTTGCCCAAACCTTGCCCGATGGAGGTCACCAAAAAAATCATTGCCGACGCGCTGGCGCAATACCGGCTGGTGGTCGCCAAGCGCCAATTAAGCGAACAACTGGAACAGAAAAACCTGGAATTGCTGCAACGTAACGCCGAACTGGCCGAAAAACAGGCGCTCCTGGAACACGAGCTGGAGACCGCCAAAATCGTTTGCAGCAAATTCGGCAAATACGGTTACCAAGTGCCGGACGGCCTGGACTTTTTCATCTCGGCCAAGGAGGCGGTGGGCGGCGACTTCATCCTGAACGCCGTCAGCCGCGACGGCCGGGCGTTTTATCTGATGATGGGCGATTTGACCGGCCACGGTTTGCAGTCGGCGCTGGGCGGATTATTGGTCACCGAAATTTTCGACGAACAATGTCCGGACCGTCCGCCCCTGCACGAGTTGGCCTCTATCATTAACCGGAAAATGTGCCGTAAATTACCGACCGGTTTGTTTTGTGCGGCCGCGCTGATGGCGTTGGATTTGGCCGAAGGCCGTTTGCAGGTCTGGAACGGCGGTATGCCGGATATATACTTTTTGGACAAGCAGGGCAGCATCGCCGATAAAGTACACTCGGCAAATCTGCCGCTCGGCATTGCCGCCGACGCCGGCCTGATCGGCACCATCGCCGACTACGACATCGGCGACATCGAGTCGGTGTTTCTCTACAGCGACGGCGTTACCGACCAAATCGGCGCCGATCTCGGCTTGTTCGGGGCGGAGGCTTTACAGCGCGCGCTGACGGCCGCTCCTACTGCAGCAAGGCGTATCGACCGGGTGGTGGCGCAGTTGCGCATCCACCAGCAGCAACAGCCGCAAACGGACGACATCTCGATGGCCGAAGTCAATTTACCGCTTATTTGCCAGACTCTGACGATCCGATGAACGCAAGCGCCGGTTTTTTACCTAAAGCAGCGCAGTCGGGCTCCACTGCCGCGCTGCGCCACGCCGGAGCCTGAACATGTTTGTCGAAGCCGAAGACCATTCCAAAATACTGGCAGTCGACCCGAATCCCGCCTTGCGCAACCGGCTCGACGCGATGTTCAACGGCAGCGCCCGAGCATCGTTGGAATTCGCTGCTGAAAATCTGAGTTATCAGTTTCTAGGCTGCTCCAGCGCGGCTGAAGCAACTGCCGCCGTTCGTAGCGGCATCGAGTCCGGACAAGTGTTCCAGCTGGCATTGGTCGAAAACAGCCTGCCGGACGCCCAAGGCTTGGATCTGATCCGCAGCCTGTGGCAAGCCGATGCCGACCTGCATGTCGTATTATGTTGTGCCAGCCAGGAGCTGAGTTGGGAACAAATTGCCGCGAAATTGGGCGAAAGCGACCAGTTGTTGATCTTGGAAAAACCGTTCAGCGATCTGGAACTGCGCCAGATAATCCACGCCGCGTTGGGCAAATGGCAGTCGCACAATGTGATGCGCTATATGGAGCAACAAATCGAGCTGCGCACCCAGGCCATCGAACAAGCCAACAAAAACCTGCTGCAAGCCGAAAAACTGGCCGCGGTCGGCCAGCTTGCCGCCGGTATCGCCCACGAAATTAACACGCCGGCGCAATACGTCGGCGACAATCTGCAAGCCATCGGCGATTTCTTCGCCAGCGTTACCCGCCTGCTGGAACAGTACCGCAAATTACTCGCGGCACAGGGCGAGCATCGGCAATTGATCGATCAATTGGAACAACAGGCCGATCTGGCATTTATCCTGGAAGACGCGCCGCTAGCCATCGCCCAATCGTTGGAAGGCATTTCTCAAATCGTCCGTATCGTGCAAGCCATGAAAGGGTTCTCGCATAGCGGACAAAGCAATGCCGGCTGGGTCAACGTGAATCTGGCGCTGGAGAATACGTTGCTGATTGCCCGCAACAGCTACAAATATGTGGCAGAAGTCGAAACCGATTTCGGCGACGTGCCGGCTATCGAATGCTTCCCGGGAGAATTGGCCCAGGTATTTTTGAACATCATCGTCAACGCCGCGCAAGCGATCGAGGACGGCAAAAAAGGCGGCGGTAAAATCGTGATCCGCACCGCGGCGGTCGGCGATTGCGTCGAAATCCGGATTGCCGACAACGGGCCGGGTATCCCGGAATCGATTCGCGACCGCATCTTCGACCCGTTCTTCACGACCAAGGACTTCGGCAAAGGCAGCGGCCAAGGCCTGCATATCGCCTACCGCATCGTCAACCAGCAACACGGCGGTTCGCTGAGCTTCGCCAGCGAAACCGGACAGGGTACCGAGTTTTTGATACGGCTAAACCGGCAATTGCGCCGTTAAGCGCATCGCCGGCCGCCTAACCCCGTTATTCCTGCGCCACGAAGCGCTTCCGCTCCTCAGCGCTCTTGCCCAATGCCTTGGCCATCCACGGCGGCGGCGCGTCGAACACTTTCTGGAATTCGCGCAGTTGGTCGGTGGCTTCGATCACGTCCGGAATCTTGATCGGGTAAATGTCGGCGCGGATCACTTTGGCCGCCGCCGGACCGCCGATAGACTGCACGAACAGCACATGGCAATCCTTGATCAGTTCGGCGCGAAACAGGTTTTTGTCGTCGGCGGTGTCGGCATCGACCGTGGAGCGGATATCCACCAGCCGCATGTCGTCGCGCGACAACTGGTACACCAGGAAGCGGATGCAGGAGCCGAAATGGCCGTTCAATAATGCGCCGCTGTTCGACGCAATCGCGACCCGGATCGACTCCGGCAAATCGCCGTCCTTGTAAGGCATGATTTCCGGCAAACCTTCGTCCCCGTCTTCCTCGCCCCACAGGTAGCGTACGGCCAGTTTGATGTTGGCCAGGCCGATATCGATGTCCTCGCCGTCCTCCTCGCCGTCGTGGCTGCCGATGCCGGTTTTTAAGTTGGTCACGGTAATCGACTTCAACTTCTCGTCCGTCAGCGGCGAGCCGGCTTTTTCGTGCAAGATGCCGATCAGCGTCGCCACATCGACGCCGGGCAGCACGCGCGACGCCAACGCAATCCGCAACGCCAAATCTCGTGATAATTGTTCCATAGCCTCACCTTTCAAGTTTGTGCTGCTCTTTCCAGTCGGCATAACCGCCGGCCAGACTGTAAACCGCTTGGAAGCCGAAATCGCCGAACATTTCCGCCAAATGTTCGCTGGCGTGGCCGTAATAGCAATAAATCAGCAGCGGCTTGGTTTTATCGGCCTTGCGCAGCAGCGAATCGCGCAGTTGTTCGTGCACGTGCATCGCGTTTTCGATGTGGCCGGCCCGGTAATCCTTCAAGTCGCGGCAATCCAGAATCATCGGTTGCTGCGCGGCTATCAATTGCTCCGATTCGGCGACGGAAACCGTTTTAAAGTTTTTCATGCTCGCTCCCAATCTGGATCAAGCCGCGTTATACCGGACCGTAGCTGGCTTCGCGCTTGACTTCGATGGTTTTGCCCAGCGCCGTTGGGTAATCCACCGTTTCCGCTTTGAATTTAAAACCTTTGGCGGCTTCGTAAACGGTTACCACCTTATCTTCGGCCGACTGGCCTTTCAGGTCGGATTTTTCGATGTAGAGCAATTCCATGGTTTCGTTCCAGACCATGCCTTCGCTGTAAGGCAGTAATTTGAACTTGACGCCGCCGATTTCGACTTCCAGATTGCCGGCGATGTTTTCTACGTAAATCAACGCCAGGGTTTCCGGAGTCAGCGCAGATTTGTATTTCTCGACAAACGCTTCCAGCGAATCCAGCAGGTAAACCATGCCGTTAATGAACAGGATTTTTTCGTTATCGGCCAACATCGCGGCTTGATGGATCAGCAGCTTGGGCGGATTGCGGTCGTTGGGATTGGTGGCGCCCTCGCGCATTACGCCTTCGACCAATACCAGATCGCCGCGCCAGGCCGAAACTCCGGCCATGCTGGTCTTGCCCAGCACGGAAGTAATGTTTAAAAGGCCTTGGCTGTCGTAGCTCTCGAATAACATCGGAAAAGTCTCCTGTCGCATGAATGGAATCGTGTTACTTGGGAACAAAGCAAGAGGCTTGCCAGCTTGTTAAAGCCTTATCGAGATTGAGATTATTCGGGCGGCGTCCGTAGTGTGCGGCGGCAAAACCAACCAATTCGGCATAGAAACGGCCGACATTGTCGCAAAACCGACATTGGCTTCGGACTCGCGCCGCCGCCTGTGTAGCATTTACGACCATACAAAGGGCTGATCCGGCCGAACAGCGCCTGCCGCTGGTGGCCCGGCTACTAAGACAGACCTACGCCGCGCCGGATTTGCAGCGGCCTCGCTCGGCCGTAGGCATAGAAGCCGGCGCCAATTCAATTACGCATACGACAATGATTCGCAGGCAATTGGCTACCGCTGCCGACAGCCATGGTTGCCTGAGCCGAATTATATAGTCCCGCATTTTCGTTATTTACATGAGCACATAACGGCAAGTAAGCTAGCCGGAGATTTTATCTGGCCGAAGCGTAAGCCCGCTCCGGCAAGTCGATGTCTAGCACTACTGCACGCGCAGCGTATTAACTTCGATATCCGGTTGAACCATGAAACCCTTACCAATCTGCAACACGTGGGCGGCTATCGCCGTCGGCGGCATTTACCTGGCCGGCACCGCGACCGTAGCGCAAGCCGCCGAGAAGAAAAGCTACAGCCGGCCGCCGTTTGCCGTTTTTTCCAGCCAAATGCCGGACGCCTTACTGGGCAACGACAAATACGAAAAGCCGGTCTGGAATCTGCACGACAGCCTCGGCTTGCCGAAATGGCTATCGGTCGGACTGGAGCAGCGTACCCGCTACGAAACGCTGGATAACGCCTTCAAAGCCAACGGCAAAGGCGGCGACCAGCAAATCGCGCTGCAAAGCGACCTTTGGCTGCAGGCCGGTTTCGATGCCTTCCGCCTTGGCGCGGAATTTCTGGATGCCCGAGCCTTGGCAGCCGACAGCGGTTCCGGCATCAACAACACCCACGCCGACCAGGCCGATTTCATCCAGGGCTACCTGGCCTGGGCCAAGCAGAATATTTTCTACAGCGGTCTCGGTTTCGAAGTAGTGGCGGGCCGCCAAACCCTGAATCTGGGCAGCCGGCGCCTGGTGGCGCGCAACGCGATGCGCAATACGATCAACACCTTTACCGGCGTTAAATTGCGGCTGCTGGACTACAACGCTTGGCAATTCACCGGCTTCGTCACGATGCCGGTCAACCGCTATCCGACCGCTGCATTAGATTTGCTCGAGGAAACTCACGAATTCGACGAGGAAGACACCCACACCTGGTTTTCCGGCGGGTTCTTGGAGCTTTACAATTTGCTAGGTAACACCAGCGCCGAAATCTATTTGTACCATCTGGACGAAGGCGACAGTATCCGCAATCCGACCCGCAACCGCCGCTATTTCACGCCGGGAGCTCGGTTATTCAGCAAACCGGCCAAGTCCAGTTTCGACTTTCAATTGGAGACGATCGGCCAGTTCGGCACGGTCAGAGCGACCAGCGGCGCCCGCGACGGGCTGGACCAACAGCACAGCGCCTGGTACCAGCACGCCGATGTCGGCTACAGTTTCGATGCGCCCTGGTCCCCGCATCTGACACTGGAATACGATTACGCCAGCGGCGACGACAATCCGAATGACAATAAAGAGCAACGGTTCGATACCCTTTACGGCGCTCGCCGGTTCGAGTTCGGCGCCACCGGCATTTACGGTGCGTTCGCCCGTACCAACGTCAACTCGCCCGGCGCTCGAATCACGTTTTCGCCGCGTGGCGATGTCCAGGCATCGGTGTCGCACCGCTTGTTCTGGCTAGCCTCGCCGACCGACAGTTGGGCCGGCACCGGCTTGCAGGATAAAACCGGCCGCAGCGGCGATTCGGTCGGCCAACAATTGGAATTGACGACGCGCTGGGACGTGAACAGCAGCCTGAATTTCGAAACCGGCTGGAGCCATTTGTTCAAAGGCGAATTCGCCAGAATCGCGCCGTCCGCACCGCGCACCCCGGATACCGATTATTTTTACCTGCAAAGCCTGCTCAGGTTTTAATCCGGCTTGCAGGCGTCGCCGAATCCGGCTGCGTTCTCGAGGAAGTTTTCTAGCAGCAGCGGCCGGCAGCCTTCGGCCTCGGCCAACGCTTTGTCCTGCGGCAGGTTGTAACCCCACAAGGCAAAGCCGAGCCGTAAATCGGCCAACTCGGCATGCTTGCGTACGTTCTGCAGCGAGGGCAGCCGATCTTCGACAAAATAGAGCGGCCGGCCGGGGTGCGAGCGCTGCAACCCTTTCAATACCTCCGGCTTACTCATGTTCCGATCCAAACCGAAGATGCGGTCGGCGGCCAGTTCGATATCGTTCGCAGTCAGGATTTTCTTGACGAAACGCTCCTGCTTGGTGGTAACCACGTACCAGACATGGTCCCTACCCAAACGGCGCAGTTTTTCGGCCATGCCGGCGAACAGCGGATTCACGGCAATCCAGCCCGCTCTGTCTTCGGCTATCCATTGGTCGCGGGTATCGCCGAACAACTGTTTCAAGCCCGCCACCGTCAAACCCGCTTCCGCCATTAAGGCTTGCGCCTTTTCGCCATAACCGGCGTAAATCGACTCGATAGTTTCGCCCGCATGCAACAGCCGAATCACCAAGATGGCTTCGTAGCCGGTTTCTATGATCGGGCGCACCGCGCGGAATTGCTCGACCAATTCCGGCGGAGCGGTTTCGGCCATGCCGCTCCAAATGGTGGCAGCGGCTTTCCAGCCGGTCAGCGCGGTTTCCAGTGCGCTGTCGCAAATCACGCCGTCGAAGTCCAGCGCGTAGATAATTGAATCAGTCATTAACAAACCAGGGGTGCGGGATAAAAGGCGGCTATTGTACCGAACCCGGCCGCCGATAACCGCGACCGCGTCACTAAGCCGAGCCAAACCCGGCCAAAATCAACTATTTCAACGAATTATGCTATAAATCCGAGCGGGCCAGCGCAACGGCATCCCGGACTTGAGCCGGGTGCCGGCGACGGCCGCGCTGCTTGCGGACGCCGGGCAGCCACTACAAAAACACACAGCGCGCCCAGTCGGGAAACCGGGCCGGCTTTGTAAATAACAACACTCTTTCAAAGGGGGACCGTCATGTTGGAAACTTTATCGATTCTCGGCATATCGCTGCTGCTATTGGGCATTGCTATTTGGGCCTTCGTCCGCCATCGCCGCAAGGTCCAGGCCGCCACATCGGCGATAACATCGCAACCGCCGCAAGCGCCGATCAAATCCGATCAGGCAATTCCGCAAACCAGAACCGAAGCGGCGCCCGCAGCGCCAACCCCTATACCGGCACCCGCGCCGGCTATTAGGCAAGCAGAACCAAGCCTGGCTCCGGCGGTTACGGCCAATACCGAACGCGTGCCCGAAGACTCGGTATTACGCCGCCACTACCAAGCCGCCAAATTGGCCGAGAAGGAAGCGCTGACCAACCCGTATCCGACCGATTCGGTGTTGCGCCGGCATTACGCCGCCGCGCACGGCGCCGATTCGGCTCCAGGGCGAATCGGCGAAAACCGGCCAACCAGGACGGTGGCCGAATCCTGCCCGCCGCCGACGTTAGCGGTGGCCGCAGAACCCGGCATTCCGCAAGATTCGGTGCTGCGGCGGCATTTCTTGGCCCGCCTGGCCAATCAGATCGAAAGCGAACTGCCGGTCAAACCGTCCGACTCTGTGCTGAGACGGCATTACGAGACCATCGTCGCCCAAAAACTGCAACAATACCTGGCACGGATGCAGTCGGCTTAAGCGCCGGGTGTGCGTTGACAAATCCGCGGCCAACGGTAATCTGCAGCCGTTCGCGCCGCGGTTTGTCGTCTTGCGTATCGAACTTGGATACCCCTTCCGGCCAATTTTCGGAAGGCCGACACAATTCGGGCCACGGCGGTGTGCAACCATGGCCTCGCGACAAGCTACCGTTCTTTACTCCGAGCTAAGTTTTCACTATGAGCGATATTTACCAATTTTCCGCCGTGAACATACACGGCGAAGCCATTTCGCTAGCCCAATTTCGCGGCAAAGTCATTATGGTGGTCAACACGGCCAGCCGCTGCGGTTTCACGCCGCAATACCGCGGCCTGGAAGCGTTGTACCAAACCTACAAAAGCCGCGGACTCGAGATACTGGGGTTTCCGTGCAACCAATTCGGCCAACAGGAACCGGGTTCCAACCAGGAGATTGCCGGATTTTGCGAAACCAACTACGGCGTAAGTTTTCCGATGTTTGCCAAAGTGGACGTGAACGGCGCCGATGCCGACCCGCTGTTTCGTTATCTGAAAGCGGCCGCGCCGGGCTTGTTGGGAAGCCAATCGATAAAATGGAATTTCTGCAAATTTTTGATCGGCCGCGACGGCACTGTGTACAAACGTTACGCACCCTTCGTCGCGCCGTCGGCGTTGAGCCAGGATATCGAGCGCTTGCTGGCCGCAGCCTAACCCTTATGGCGACCCGAAACTTTTCACCCAGTCTCCGGGCCGAACTACGCCCTGCGCGCCGGAATCCAGACTACCAGCCGCAGTGTTGGCGCTGACTTCATTGATCGTCAAAATTCCGACCTGGTCGCTCAAGCCCCGCCCGCTGGGCGCAATGCCGGCTGCCGAGTAGACCATCAGCTTGTCGCCCATCCTGATTTTGTCCTGAGCGCCGGCCGCAATCACGATGCGATTGTTTGCCGACTCCAATACCCGGGTGGTAAACGGATAACAACCGAACAAGCGGTGCAAATCCTCGCTGGCCTGCTGGATCAATTCGCTGATTTTATGCCCCGACGGCGTGTCGTTGAAACGCTCGCTGCCGACGTTATAGCCGTTGGGCAGCGAGACATCGCCCAGGATCGACGCACTGTAGCGTTGCTGGAACAGCAGCACACCGCTGAATCCGTCGTGGACGAATACGTCGAAATCGATGCTGCGCCGGCCAATGAAGTCGCGCGCCATCGATTTGATTTCGGCCAATACACCTGTGCCCCTGACGAACTCGGTCGATTCGGTACGAAACCCGCGGATTACGCCGGACAGCACAAACTGGGCGTTATATTGGCGGGCGACGTTGACGATCACCGACTCGGCGGAGCCGGTGGTCGGCAAAATTTCGGGCGCAATATCCGGCCGGGAATACAACACGGCGTTGGTCAGATTACGGCCGATAAAATCGCCGGTTTCCATCAACCGGTTATTGATCTCGCGCGGGATGCCGCTGAACAAGTCCTGGCTTTCGCTGCTACTGACCTGCTCGGCGTTCATGATCGGAAAACCGGTAGCGACGATTTTTTTGCGGTACGGCGACGCGCAATGTTGGCGCTCGGACAATACCGCCAAGGCCTGAACCCGATAGACCTCGCCGTCCTGCCATTCGTCGACCACCTTGATGTCGCTGATCATGGCTCCGGCCGGATTGCTGCGTTTCAACTGCGACGACGCCCGCTGCACCGCATCGTCTATCGCTGCGCGCCGCGCGTCCTCGACGCCGCCGGCGCCGATGGCCGCCGCGCCTTGTACGCTGGTTTGCCGTCCGGAAACGTTTGCCTCAGAGTCGCTGGCACCGCTTTTATGCAACACGCCGCCGTCGCAGGCGGCCAACACCAACGCCAGTAGTAACGGCAGGATCAGACTGTTAAAGCGAATTAAAGAAGCCATTGAACAGGAAATATTGCAGAAAGCCACGTGCACCAGTATTGACTATCCCTTGCGCGTCGTAAAGTCCGGCATCCAGCAAAACGTCGTCCAGAATGTTCGGTCGTTTGGAGAAACCGCTGACGTAATACAGGTCGTTGCAATCCCGCGAGCCGCAAGCCAGATTGGCCGACGTTACCGTCGCCTCCTTATAGCCCAACCGGGTGAACGGAACTTTATTGTCTTGTTGCAAACATTGGTCGACGTTGCCGGTACCGCCGCTCATGCAACGGTAAAAACGCGGGCTTAATTGCAGCTCCAATGTCGCTTTCAGCGTGTCTTTTACCGTGCGGTAGTCGGATGCGGCGGCGCCGCGCAAATAGGTATCGAGATAAACGCGGTAAGTTTCGTCGCGCATCACTTTGGCGCCGACCGTATCGCCGCCGTCCAGCGGCTCCCGGTACAGCTGGTCGGCCAAGCTGCGGAACGCCTCCAGCTTGGCCGCCTGTTGCGCTTGCAACCAGCGTTGGTTGACCGAAAGCCGGCCGCTGTTATCGAAATTGCTGAAGCCGCTGGCACGTAAGGTTTTAGTCTGCGCCGCCGTCTCGGCATTTTTAGCGCCGGGGCCAGCACAGGCCGCCAAGGCCAAACAGGCCGCCAAACCGATTAGTCGCAACGTTTTCATAACCCCTCCTTTAGCATGCCTAAGTCATCGACTGGGCCGGACTTTTCTTGAGGGGAGCACCGAAAAATTAGCGCGGCAAAGCCGGCAAAATCGCGTTTCCGCGCCGAATCCTCAGGCGCGGGCGGCGTCGCCGCTGACCGACCACAATTTTTCCAATTGGTACAGCTCGCGGGCTTGCCCGGTCATCACGTGCACAATCACGTCGCCCAAATCCAGCAAGATCCAATCGGAACTCTGGTCGCCTTCCAGGCCCAGCGGTTGCAGGCCGTTCTCCTTAACTTTTTCGACCACGTAATCGCATAACGATTTGGCGTGGCGCGACGAAGTACCGGTGGCGATCACCATAAAATCGGTGATGCTGGTCTTACCGCGCACGTCTATGGTTTTGATATTCAGGCCCTTGCGAACGTCGAGTTCGGTTTCGACCAGTTTCACTAACGCTTCTGATTGCATTCGAATTCCTATTGATCAGTAGTTGCTTGATAAAGTTGATGCTGACGGATCAAAGCAATAACCCGATCAGGCAATAAAAACTGTGGACTGCGGCCGGCCGCGATTAAACGGCGGATTTCGGTGGCGGAAATCGCCAAAGCCGTTACCGGTTGGAAATAAATCCGTCCGGCTGGGGCGTCGCTCAACAGCCGGGAATCGTCGGCCAGCCGCTGTTGCAAAAAATCCGGTAACGGCCGGTGCTGGAAGCCGGGCCGGGTCATCACGACGACATGGGCCAACTCGAACAAACGCTGCCACCGGTGCCAGCGTTCCAAGCCGGCAAAGGCGTCGGCGCCGATGAACAGCAGTAACGGCGTATCGTCAGCCAATTCGCCGCGTAAGGCCGCCAAGGTATCGACCATATACGACGGCCCGTCGCGCTCCAGCTCGCGCCTATCGGCGAAAAATCCCGGCGTATCGGCCACCGCCGCCGCCAGCATTTGCATCCGAATCTCGGCGTCGGCTTCGGGTTGGCCGCGATGGGCCGGCAGCCGGCACGGAATCAGGTGCAGCCGCTGCAATCCGAACAGTTCCTTGACTTCCAGTGCCGTGCGTAAGTGGCCGTAATGGACCGGATTGAAGGTGCCGCCGTAGACGCCGATCATTTATTGGCGGATATGGCCGTCGCCGAGCACGACGTATTTCAACGAAGTCAGACCGTGCAAGCCAACCGGCCCGCGGGCATGCAGCTTATCGGTACTGATGCCGATTTCGGCGCCCAGACCGTATTCGAAACCGTCGGCAAACCGGGTGGAGGCGTTGACCATCACCGAGCTGGAATCGACTTCGCGCAGGAACCGCCGCGCCAACGTGTAATCCTCGGTGACGATAGCTTCGGTGTGGGCCGAGCTGTAGGTGTTGATATGGTCGATCGCTTCGTCGATATCGGCCACGATCTTGATCGACAAAATCGGCGCCAGATACTCGGTATGCCAATCTTCTTCGCTGGCGCGGACGGCCTGTTTCACCAACGAACAGGTTTTCAGGCAACCGCGCAATTCGACGCCCTTCTCCGCGAATTTTTCGGCCAAAACCGGCAACACCGCCGGCGCGATGCTTTCGGCGACCAACAAGGTTTCCATCGCGTTGCAGACGCCGTAGCGGTGCGTTTTGGCGTTCAGCGCAATCGCCACGGCTTTATCGATATCGGCCTTGCCGTCGATATAGACATGGCAAATGCCGTCCAGATGCTTGATCACCGGAATCGTCGCTTCGGCGCTGATCCGCTCGATCAGGCTCTTGCCGCCGCGCGGCACGATTACGTCGACATACTGCTGCAGCCGGACCAGTTCGCCGACCGCGGCCCGGTCGGTGGTTTCGACCACTTGTACCGCCTGTTCCGGTAGGCCGGCCGCGGCTAAGCCTTTGGCGATGCAGGCCGCGATTGCCCGATTGGAATGTATGGATTCGGAACCGCCGCGTAAGATGCAGGCATTGCCGGATTTCAGGCACAAGGCCGCCGCATCGACGGTAACATTGGGCCGCGATTCGTAGATGATGCCGATCACGCCCAGCGGCACCCGCATCTGCCCGACCTGGATGCCGCTGGGCCGGTAGCCGAGGTTGCTGATTTCGCCGACCGGGTCAGGCAAGGCCGCGACTTGCTTCAAGCCCTCGACCATGGCGCCGATGCGGGCCGGCGTCAACTCCAGCCGGTCCAGCGAAGCCGCATCCATGCCGTTGGCTCGGCCGGCCTCCAGATCCTTGCGGTTTTCGCCGGCCAATTCGGCACCGGCTTCGGTAATCGCTGCGGCGATTTTGAGCAAGGCATCATTTTTCCGGCCGCTATCGGCTTTGCTGATTTCTCGGCCGGCCTGTCTGGCTTGGCGGCCGAGTTGCTGCATATAGGTTTTTATATCCACGGCTTGACTATCCGATGATTTGGAAAAACCGGGCATTATAACCATTGTCGGCCCGAGCAGGGCGCGGCGCACGTCGGAATCGCTAAAAACTCGGCCGATCCCGCTATATCCCGGCCAGCGGTGAACCGGCCGGCCATAGCCGACCGAAATCAAATCAGAATCCGTCGGCTAAATGCTGTCATGCCGAAACGCGGTGATGTAGGTGTAGCAGGTGCGGGCATCCTCGGCCAGTTCGAAAAAACCGATGCTGCGTTTGCGCCACGGAGAAAAATCCGGTTCGCCGTTGAGCCGGGATAAATCGCGAAAACCCATGTTCCAATTCGGAAAAATCCGCCGCTGCTGCGGCGCCTGCACTACCAAGTGGAAGTCTCGGTGGCGCGGATCGAGCTTTATCCTCTCGACCAACTGCAATACCGTTTTGCGCCTACCTTCCAATATCTGCATAAAACAACCATCCATGTACAACAGGCAACCGGTAATGCTTCTGGCGTTATTCGCCGCGCGGGTCCTTTCCAGCAGTGCGTCCAATTGGCTATCGCTAAACGGCCGGACCGCCCTGCTGACGTAAATCAGGAAAAACAGCGGCGGCTCGGCCCCTACCAGCGACTGCTCCTGGAGCTCGTGGCTAAACCGGTCGATAAACATCGGCTCTTCCAACGGCCGATGAAATAGGTAACCCTGAATGTAGTCGCAGCCCAATGCGCGCAGTTCCAGTAACTGCTCGATATTTTCGACGCCTTCGGCAACCAGCTTCAAGCCCAAGGCCCGCGCCAAACCGACAATGGCGCGATTCACGGCCCGGTTTTCCGACTGGGTTTCGATACCGTCCACAAACGCCCTATCGATTTTCAACACATTGACCGGCAGCCGGGTCAATTGCGCCAGCGACGAATAGCCGGTACCGAAATCGTCTACCGCCACCCGCATCCCCAAATCGGCCAATCGTTGCAATACGCGCAAATTGTTGTCGATATCGGCCATCAACGAGGTTTCGGTAATTTCCAACAAAATACGCCGCGGGTCGGCGCCGGTTTCCCGCAGAATCTCGGCAAAATCCTCGGCCAGACTTTGTTCGCTCAACTGCCGGGCCGATACATTCACCGAAATATAGGCCGGCGCCGAGTCGGACCAGCGCCGGCGCCAGTCGAATTCGGCCCGGCACGCCTGGCGGAAAACCCATAAACCCAGCGCCACAATCGCACCGGTCATCTCGGCTATCGGAATAAAAATCGCCGGCGAAATTTCGCCCTCCTGCGGAAACCAGCGCAGCAAAAGTTCGGCGCCGACGATCCGGCCGCTATCGGCGCAAACTATCGGCTGAAACCTGGGCGACAATTCGTTGCGTTCTATCGCCAACCGCAAACCTTGAGTCACCGACAGGCGCTGGCGAACCTTTTGTTCGAGGCTGTCGTTGAAGAAATGCCAACCGTCGCGGCCTTTTTGCTTCACCTCGTACATCGCGGTATCGGCATAGCGCAACAAGTCATCGGTGGAATGGGTGGAACCGTGGCCGGCGGCAATACCGATACTGGCCGTCACATACAAGGAATGTCCGTTTAACGCCATCGGTTGGCGTAACGCGGCATTGATGCGCTCGGCAATCAAAGACAGTGCCGTCGGTTGATCGATTTGTTCGCACAGCACCACGAACTCGTCGCCGGCCAGACGGGCCAGCGTATCGCCCGGGCGTATCAGTTCCCGCAAACGCGCGGCGATAGTTTTCAGCAGCGCATCGCCCATCTCGTGGCCGTAGGTATCGTTGATCAGTTTGAAATCGTCGAGATCGACAAATAACAGCGCGACGTTGGCGCCATGCCGGCGCGAACGCTGCAAGGCACTGGCCAAACGTTCGCGGATCAGCGCCCGATTGGGCAAGCCGGTCAGATTGTCGTGCGTGGCCTGCCACAGCAATTCCTCCTCGGCCTGTTTGCGGCTGGAAATGTCGCGTAGCGTCACGACCAACATCCATTGCTCGCCGAAACGGACTTTACCGATCGAAGCTTCCAACGGAAAAAACGAGCCGTCCTTGCGGTAACCGGCCAGTTCTCCGCGCCCACCCATATTGCGTTGCGTCTCGTCGCTTTCGACAAACCGCTTGACCAGTTCGGCGTGGCGCTGGCGAAAATGCGGCGGCAGCAATAAGTGCACCGACATACCCAAAATTTCCGCGCCCGAATAGCCGAACATTTTGCAGGCGTTGACGTTGGCTTCGGTGATGATGCCGTTTTCGTCGGCCGCCAGAATCGCCATATCGGCAATAGACAATATCTGCTGCGCGGCATTCGATTGGGCCAATACCGACTTGGCCCCCTGCATGACCTGGCCGGTATCCTGCGGAGACGGCGGCGAAATATGCAATTCGGCGGCTTGGCGACTATAGCGCTCCGGTATACGCGGCGGATTCAGCTCGAAACGCTCGACAATACGGAAGCTGCCGTCGGCGTTACAGCGCGCCAAATAGGTATTCACCCAGGCATGATGGGTTTCCGCATCCATGCTGACGTTGCCCTGCGGCGCAGTAACGCTGACCGTTTCCAAAGCATCCACCAAGGCTTCGTTGGCGGTGGAACCGGCTTGCTCGACGGCTTTAGCGAAAGCTTTCACGCAAACGTAGGTCGCTTCGCCGAAGTTAGTCAATATGCCGTTGCCGTTCGGCCAAATGCCGTCGATACCGGGTTCGGCGGCTAACTTTTGAAAATAAGTCCGATTTTCCTCGCGATCCAGCGACATGAAATAAGTGTTGCTGGAATAAAAGCCTTCCCGCACGTGAGCCGGCAACAGGCTCGCCAATACTTCGTCGAAATGCCCCATCACTACCGCCATGTGCTTCTTCAAGCCCATCTCGGCGAAACCGGTCAACAATTTGAGTTGATCGATGCCGGCGAAATAAGGTACGAATACATCGGCTCCGGAGCAGGCGACCAGTTCCAGCAGGGCGTTGATCTCGTCGCCACTGGCGCCTATCGGCAGATATTCTTCGCCGACCACATCGCCATCGAGTTTGTGCAGGCAACGTTTGGCCGCATCGATGGAGCCGCGCGGCCATTCGTAATTATTGCCGGCAAAAAACATTTTCAGCCCGTAGTGCTCGGCCATGTACGGAATCATCTTGTCGATCTGCTGGTTCGGCAGTGCGGCGAAATGAAAGAAATAACGGCTGAAAATACTGCCTTCGTAAAACGAGAAATTCAGATAGGGAATCTTTTCCGGTTCGGCCACTTGGCTGGCGACGGCAATCCGGGAACTGGACAATAAATTGCCGATGATTGCCACGCAGCGGTGCTCGCTGACCAAGCGCCGCGCGGCAGGCACCGCGGTCTGCGGCAAACTGCCGTCGTCCTCGACGATCAACTCCAGCGGCCGGCCCAACAAACCTCCGCTGCGGTTGACTTCGGCACAGGCGATCCGGGCGGCGTGGATGATTTCGCTGCCGTATATCGCCACCACGCCGGTCAGCGGCGGCATTAAGCCCAGACGAATCGGCTCAGTTGATGGTAATGAATCCACTATGCTTGTTCCCAATCGATAAATCTCGCAATTAACCTGAATTTGACAATGGTATTGTCCTTAGCGACGCCTTATAACCGAATCGCCCCGGACTGACAATCCGCCCGCCTTACCGAAAAAACGGCCGGACTGTACTGCCCAGGCAAAAGCTTAGCCCTTCCCGGCGGCCATGGCGCTTGCCGGCCGCATATCCGCAATCCGGGTTTGTCTGGGGAAGTGGCGCGATAACCAGCTGCTCGACAGCGCCACCCGGATCAGACTGCGATCCGCTGTCCGGCCGACGCAAGTCGTAACTCTCTGTAAGAAAGCCCCACAACCATATAAAAAACTTGAGTTATCCGATTTTGAGCCGGCCATTCTTTGAGAGTATGATAACCCCAGCAATCGGCTGGTTAAGTCATCAGCAAGAATGACGGAGCCTGTGCTGTTCATGCCGTTGGTTGCCAACTCAATTCCTGTCACAACCGCATACAAGAAAGGAAGGATATGAACAATCTGACTGAAGAAGAACGCAAAAAAATCCTGGAGAGCTCGCCGGTCGGCACCTGGGCCTTGATGTTGATCGTCGGCGGCGGCATGGTGATCGCCTGGTTGCTGATGTATTACGGGGTGTTCCTGCCTCGCGGCCATATCGGTTAGGGGGACACCATGCATATTGACCAACTGGAAAAAAGATGGGCCGGCATCGCCTTGGGCATCGCCGGCTTTTTTGTCGCGGTGATTCTGGGCTCCGCCCTATTTCACGGCATCCACGCGCCGAGCAACGTCGAGACCATCGATTCGGCGAAACTGCACCTGTCGGAAGAATTTGCCGAAGATAAACTCGGCGCCAGCACCAACCCGGACGGCAGCGTCACGGTGCGGATGGTGGCCGGGCGCTACGGTTTTTATCCGAAAACCTTGACCCTGCCGGCGGAAACCAAACTCACGTTCCGCTGGGTCAGCCTGGACGTGATCCACGGCGTGCATATCCCGATGACTAACATGAGTACGATGATCGTGCCGGGTTACGTCGCCCAGGTCCAAACCGAACTGCACCACGCCGGCGATTATCCGCTGCTGTGCAACGAATACTGCGGCATGGGCCACGCGCATATGTGGAGCAATATCAAGGTGGTCAGCAAAGCGCAATGGGAAGCGCTCAACACACAACGGGGAGCAAACCATGGATAACAGCGTAGAGAAAAAATTGGCGCTAACCCATTTCTGGGTTGCGTTCGGCGCCTTCGGGCTGGCCGCGGTGATGGGCTTGTATCAAGTCATCGAACGCAGCGGCTTCTTCGGCTTTTTGGAATCGCGCGAGGTCTATTACGCCTCGGTCAGCACCCACGGCGTGCTGATGGGCTTTGTGTTGACCACCTTCTTCATCATGGGCTTCGGTTACTACGTCGCCACCAGTAGCTTGAAACTGCCGGTGTGGAATAAAACCTTCGCCTGGACCGGTTTCGGCGTGGCGCTGGCCGGCGTGGTGATGGCCGCGCTGCCGTTGCTGTTCGGCCAGGCCTCGGTCCTGTTTACCTTTTACCCGCCGTTGAAGGCGCATCCGTTGTTCTATATCGGCGCTACCTTGTTGGTGGTCGGCTCCTGGTTCTGGTGCGTGTCGATGATTGTGATGTACGTGCAATGGAAAAAAGCCAATCCCGGCGTGCCGGTGCCGCTGGCGATGTTCGCCACCACCGGCAACGCCATCCTGTGGTTGTGGACCAGCGCCGGCGTCGCCGCGGAAGTCTTGTTCCAATTGATTCCGTGGGCGTTGGGCTGGATCGATACCATCGATGCCGGCTTGGCTCGCACGCTGTTCGCCTGGACCTTGCACCCCATCGTCTACTTCTGGCTGATTCCGTCCTACACCGCGTTTTACTGCCTGGTGCCAAAACAGGCCGGCGGCTTTCTGTTCAGCGACGAGATGGCCCGCGCCGCCTTTATCCTGTTGGTGGTGTTCAGCTTGCCGATCGGCTTCCACCATTTGTACATGGACCCGGAACAAGGCCACGGCTGGAAACTGCTGCACGCGGTCGGCACCTTCGTCGTCACGCTGCCGACCTTCATCACCGGCTTTACCGTGATTGCCTCGCTGGAAATCGCCGGCAGACTGAACGGCGGCAAAGGCCTGTTCGGCTGGATCGCGGCGCTGCCGTGGAGCAACCCGCTGGTGCTGGCCTTGATCCTGGGCTTATTGATGTTGATCTTCGGCGGCTTCGGCGGCCTGATCAATGCCAGTTACGCGATGAACGCGATGGTGCATAACACCGCCTGGATTTCCGGCCATTTCCATCTGATCTTCGGCGGCACCACCGTGATCATGTATTTCGGTATCGCCTATTACTTCTGGCCGGTGTTGAGCGGCAAACCGCTGTACTGCCCGTCTCTGGCAATCGCCCAACTGTGGAGCTGGTTTATCGGCATGATCATCATGACCACGCCCTGGCACATTTTAGGCCTGCTCGGCCAACCGCGCCGGATCGACAGCGTGCACTACAACAACCTGCTGACGCTGTCATGGGAACCGTACGAGGTGACGATGATATTCGGCGGCCTGATTCTGCTGGGCTCGGCCGGCTTGCTGGTTTATATCTTGTATAAAACCCAGATTAGCCAGGAAAGCTATCAAGGCGACATCGAGTACGCCGAACCGATCCATGCCGTGAAGGATTTGCCCGGCTATCTGAACAGCTTCGGCTTGTGGAACGCCATCATCGCCGTATTCATGTTGATTGCCTTCGGTTATCCGATTCTGCAATTCTTCTTGATGGAAACCTTTGGTTCAGGCAGATGGGGGGTCTGATCATGAAAAAACTGATACTTACTACAGCCTTGCTGCTGCCGACCGCATTAGCGGCGCAACCTTCGTCGCAAGTGGCCTGGACGGCCGACGAGCTGAATTTTGTCAAAGCCGGCAATCCGCAGAAAGGCCAGGAGCTGGCCAAAAACTGCGGGGGCTGCCACGGCGAAAGCGGCATCAGCACCATGCCCGGTACGCCGTCGCTGGCCGGCCAGTTGCCGACCTACCTGTACAAGCAATTGCGCGATTACGCCGACGGCAGCCGCGACAATCCGATGATGTCCGGCCCGGCCAAATCGTTGAGCAAGCAGGACGCCGCCGACTTGGCCGTTTGGTTTTCCAGCCGGCCGCCGGCGTTCAAGTCGCGCAGCCCCATGGTTTACGAACAGGCGGAAAAGCTGGTAACCCAAGGCAGCAACGACCGGATATTGCCGCCGTGCGAAGTGTGCCACGGCGGTAACGGCCAAGGCCAGGAAATGGATACGCCGGCCCTGGCCGGCCAAAATGCCGAGTATTTGGTCACTACCTTGAAGGCCTTCAAAACCGGCAGTCGCCATAACGACATCTACAGCCGGATGCGTTTAATCGCCGAAGCGCTTAGCGAAGACGAAATCAACGAGTTGGGCTTCTTTTACCAAAACGTCAATAAATAACCGGGCGCCGGGCGGCCGCGACATTGCGGCCGCCCGTTTACGCCCGCTCCGCCAATTCAGCGACCGGATAGCTTATGTCCACCGATTCCAATATTCCCGTTAAGTATGCCTACAAGGGCGCAAACCTGATCAGCTTCGGCACCAGTATCAAACTGTTGTTCACCGGCTACCTGGTCACGATCGGCGCCGGCTACCTGATGGCGCTGACCCAGATTTTATTTACCCACGGCATGGCCGACGGCAAATTCGGTTTGTCGCTGGACGATATCGTCTACAGCTACTACGGCGACCGCTCCGGTTCGGTGTTGGAATCCAAACTCAACGGATCGATGAAAATGAACGCGCCGGACCAGGAGCGGTTCAAGATTATCCAATGGGTGCGCGACGGTGCCGACGAAGCAAAATACAACGCCGACATCAAACCGATCGTCGAAAAGAACTGCGTGATCTGCCACAATGCCAACGCCGGTTCGTTGCCGGACTTTTCCAAATTCGAAGCCTTGAAAAAGGCTTCCGAATCCAGCGAAGGCGCCACCTTTGCGTCGCTGACCCGCTTGTCGCACATTCATTTATTCGGCATCAGCTTCATTTTCATGTTCGTCGGCGTGATCTTCAGCTTCAGTACCGGCGTACCGTGTAAATACAAATATCCGGCTATCGTCATGCCCTACTTGTTTTTGCTGGTCGATATCGCCTCGTGGTGGCTGACTAAACTGAACCCGCACTTTGCCTGGCTGGTCATCGTCGCCGGCGCCGGCCTCGGCATTTCCTTCGCCTTCATGTGGACCGTGTCGATGTACCAGATGTGGATACTGGGCGGCGTGCTGAAACAGTCCGACCGGCGCAATGCGGTGTTGCGGGATTAGCCTTAAATTGTTATTCGGGATGGGTGCGGATAACGCCCATCCTTTTCGATTACCGACCACGACCGTATAGTACCTATCACCGGACTGAAGGATTTGTAACGGCAAATCCGGCCTGCTCCACCGATTTCCCTATTCCCCGACTATCACTTGCCCGCTATCTTCGGGCAACCTCTGCGGCAAACCCAGAATTCTGTATACAATTGGGCCAATCCAAAATCACCGGGAAAGGCAATGCCAGCGACCTATATCAACGACCAATGGGTGCAACAAGACCAACTGGGACTGGGGCGGGCCGGCGACGAACTGGCGCGCATGAGCCTGGAAGTCAATCCGCCTTTCACCATCGGGATTACCGGCAAATGGGGTTGCGGCAAAACCAGCGTAATGCGCAGGGCTTTCGCTACCCTGGGTGGTAAACCGATCAGCCAAGGGTTACGGCTGGGCCAAGACAAAATCGAGTTAAATGAAACCACATTGTCCGAATTAAACAGTTTGCGGCACCGTTTCGAAAATGGCCGGAGAAATTTCGCTCTCGATTGGACCACGGACTTACATAATGTTGCGGACCAGAGTCTAAGCATATGGTATTCCCCTTGGCAGCATCAGGAATCAGCTAACCCATTAATTCCACTGTTACAGGAAATCCGGGCTCAATACCAAGTTAAGCGTCGAATTCTGGAAAACGGCAGACAACTCAACCGGCAAGGCGGATTGGCGGCTTTGACTTTGATAGAGCACGTCATCGACGCCGCGATCAGTTTTACCAGCGGTAAACCCGTCAAAGCCGCCGTCGGCGTTAGCGAAAACGTGCGCAAGGCCTGGAATGAGAACAATCCGGAAAACCTGGCTAAACCGAGCGACGGCCAACGCTTCCATCTATTGTTCGAAGATGCTATCGAAAATTTGTTGGACGACCTGAATGGTTCAAGCCGCAAAAAACTGAGCTATGAAGCCCGCCTGATCGTCTTTATCGACGACTTGGATCGCTGCGAGGAGAAAGCTGTGGTGGCCTTATTGGAAGCGATCAAGCTCTACCTGGGCACCAGCCGCTGCGTATTTATTTTGGGAGTTGACGACGTCGCGGTCGGCGACGCGTTGAAACGCCACTGGCAAGGCCGCAGCGACGACAACAACCGCGAGTATCTGGAAAAACTGTTTCAGGCCACGCTTCCGGTGCCGCAACCGCAACCCAAACAGGTGCGGGCGTTGATCCTACAACAACTGGAAAGCCACGGCTTTCCCGCCGACGCAAGGGAAGCCTTGGCAAACGATATCGAAGCTCTGCTGGAACCCAATCCGCGCAAAGTGAAAAACTTTTTGAACAGTCTCTGCATCAACTGGCAGATGCTGCGCTGCAAGGCCATGAAGGAAGCGGAGAACTGCCGGCGTCTGGTCATGTTCCAGTATTTGCGAGTCAACCATCGCCCGGTATGGCGCCTGCTGGAACGCGAGCCGGTGTTGTTGCAACTGCTGCTTCGCGTATTCACCGATAGCACGGATCCGTTGAACATAGACTCCAAAAGTTTAAGCACGGACGAATTACGTCTAACCCGCGAAATATTTTCCCGCTCCTTCGCCCACGTGTTGAAACACGACGATGGCAAAGACATGAAACTGCATCGCAGCCAATCCCTCGATGCCGCGGTAGACAAGGCCCTGGAGCGCCTGGACCGGCGCCGCTCCGACCAATATTTCGTCGAGTGGATGAAGCAGACTGTTTCTCCCAACGAAAGCCTGCCTGCCATGTATTTGCAAATCACCGATACCGACTAAGCCATGGCAGATTTCAATAGCCCCGCCGAACAAAACGCCAGAATGCAGGCCAGAGCCGGCTATTTTCGTTGGCTCAACAAGCATTACGGTAATGCAGAACTTGCGGAAATAACCGACGAGCCGGAACCGATCAGTTTGCGCCAAATCTTCGTGCCGATGCGGGTCAGCCGTAAGAAGCGTTCGGAAACCAACATGGCGCCGCCGGAAAAAGTCGTCGAATTGGAAACCCCGGACCGGCTCAGGGGCGAGGATGCTTTCGATTTGGTTGCGGAAAGTTCGTTCGTTTGCCTGTCCGGTCTCCCCGGCAGCGGCAAAACCACGCTGACCAAAGCCTTGGTCGGCGAGCTATGCGGCAGCCATCCGAGCCGGCTGCGCACAACGCTGCAAGGGCAACGCGGCATAGCGCCGATTCCTATCGTTCTGCGCGACATTGCCGGCATCGACACTATCCACAGTCTCGAGGAATTGATGGAAGCTTGGTGGCGCAATCTGCAGCGGCAGGCGGCACAGAGCGACAGCCTGGACATTGCCCGGCTGCGCGCCAGTTTCTCGACCGAAGGCGACGCTTTCCCGTTGTTGTTGTTGTTCGACGGTCTGGACGAAACCGGCGGCCCCGACCTACGCCAAGCCCTGCTGGATATGGCAATCGCCGCGCACAACCATGGCGGCCACCGGGTGGTCGTCACAGGCCGCCCGAGCGGCTTCGAGGGCCTGGATATCCCTTATTTGGTATCGAAGGAAGCGGACAATATCGGAAAAATTCGGTGGGCTAAAACCCGGCGCGAAACGGTTGGCATCAACTTAACCAAAGACTGCCTTTACCATTTATTACCGTTGGCCTGGCCGCAAATCGAAAATTTCATCGACAGTTGGTACCGCTTGCGGCCGGAATGGGCAATCAAACGCAACGAAGGCAGTGCCCACTTTCTGGAGGCACTTAAAGATCCGCAGCGCGATTATCTGCTGACGCTGGCTAGGCGCCCGATTTTTTTGACCTTGATGGCACTGGTGCATTGCACCCGTAACGAAATGCCGCACGGCCGGGCGGATTTGTACGAAGCCATCGTCGATCTCTACCTGAACCGCCAGGACCGCCACCGCCAACACGAAAACCGCCGCAATACCCAGGGCCATCAGTTGAAAGACTGGCCGACGCAGGAAAAGCGCCGGGTATTGGCCCGGATTGCCTACCAAAGCCAAGTGATGGGATCGGAAAATGCCGACGCCGGCACACATCCCGACCGGCGCCGGATTGTTTGGCAACGAGCCGACCTGGAAAGCTTTATTGCCGATTACCTGCTGGGGCGCGCCACTCTGGGCGGCATCCCCGCCGAAGACGCCAGCCAATTACTGGATTACTACCTGCACCCCGCCGGTTTACTGATCTCGCCGCGCAAAGGCGAAATTTGCTTTGCCCATTTGAGCTTTCAGGAATACCTGTGCGCGGAAGATATCCAGCGCCGGTTGGCCGGCACCCGCTTTGCCGACGTGTTTCGCGAGGATTTGGTACAACGCCTGGGCCAACCGGGCTGGGACGAGGTCGGCATGTTGTTGCTGGCCATGCAAAAAAGCCGTACAGATCAAGGCCATCTGGAATTGCTGGGAGTGTTGCCGCCGGACCAGGTAGGCGCTGTCGGCTTATTGGTCAGAGCGGTCTGCGGCAAGGAATTGGGACTGACGCCGGAACAGCAACGGGCTTGGCTGCCGGCATTGTTGATGTCTAGCCTCCGCCATCCCTATCTCGGATTAGGTCAACTCATGGGTCAATGCGACAGTCTGGCATCTCCCGGTTTGGAACAATTAATCCAATTATTTTTCCTCGCGGCAACGCCTGAAGAGCAATGGCAGGTCTTAGAATCAAAACTTAAGGAAAACATCTACTTAAACTGGACAGATGAATCAAAATCCGAAATCCGGCAAATTTGGTTAACTCAAGCATGGAACCCGGATGAGCCGGCGCCGGCATTGCGTCTTTACAGCTTGTTAAACCTTATTTCCGATACCAATTGGGGGCTTGGCAAAGAAGCTGATTATCCTCAAAGCATGCCAATCATCGACCCGAACACAGCATTAGAGGAAATATTGATTCCTACAATTAATAATGATCGTTTACTTTGGCAACGGAAGAAACATGGCGATATTGATATTTTCCCTCACCCTACAAGCGCTTGGTTAAAAATTGACGGGATATTGCCGATCACCGGTAGACTTTGGCAACGGATATTAGAATCAATTCCACCTGACTTCTGGTTTCTGCATGTAGAGAATTCTTATAGCGGCATGGCTTCGATACAATCGGCACTGTATCCAAAACAAACATTGCCAGTACGAACTAAATTGTCACTGGGTTTGTTCAATCTTTTGCTGCTCTGTGAATGTTTTCCCTTGATACAAGTTAAATTGGAACGAGCCAACTATCGAGTGGATTTTCTGGCACTTGCAACTAAAAGTGTTGGATCTCGGACAAGGTCACTCATCAGATGGGTAAATATTCTCCGATCAAAGCATCGATCTTGGCTCCGCACTCTGCTACCGATGATGTCATTTTTAAATATCGATTATTTTTCTGAACTACTCACATTTCCTCAAATCCGATCCGATTTTAAAATACTAAGTCACTTAGAAGAATGCAATAAGAAGCTGAAGTCAGGCGATTTGTCTGCTGATGTAAAAAATGCGTTCCATAAAGCTTTCGATTTATACGGCTACCGCTACTCCGCCCACGACTGGTTTACCGAGCAAGCCGAAAGCCCGGATTTGGCCCGCCGCCGCAGTTTGATCCCCGGCGAGCCATTGCCGCGCAGCCTGGGTTTGTTCGACGAGCGCGGGATACCGCTGGCGCGGCAGGATCGGCAATCATGGCTGGCGTTGCAAGCTTGGTTGAACGACGACGATGCCGTGTTGGCCTTCTTCTTCCCGGAAGGCCTCACTGCCGGAGACGACCGCCTGTTACGCAGCGATCTGGCGATTCTGAAACAACAACCCTGGTCGCCGCACGCTTTTCTCAGTGCCGCACTGGCCGAGTGGCCGGAGCAGCAACGCTACCGGGATTTCGGCTTAGAGACCGCTCAGCAAGAAATGTTGATGGCTTGCGAGCAATTTCTGGCGCAAACCGAAAGCGGTCCAGACCGGAACGAAACCTGATCGGACCGGTTATCGCCGATAAACCGACGCAACGGTCGGCGCGCCGCCACCGCGCCGGCTCACATCAACGGCAAGATCTGATCCAGCAATTTGCCGTTGGTGGCCAGGATTTGTTTGGGGAAGACGCCGGGATTGCCGGCGAAATCGGTCAGCGTGCCGCCGGCTTCCATCACGACCAAAGCGCCGCCGGCAACGTCGTAAAGATTCAGCTCCTGCTCCCAAAATGCATCGACTTGGCCGTCGGCGACGGTGCACAAGTCCAATGCCGCCGAGCCCAGGCGGCGTTGGCCGGTGGTGGCTTGGGCGATGCGGGCGAAACGGGCCAGGTTGTTGTCGGTTAAATATTGGCGCAAACAGGCAAAGCCGGTCGAGACCATGCTGGCACCGAGGTCGGTTTCGTCGGAGACGCGGATCGGTTGGCCGTTTTTCCAGGCGCCCTTGCCTTTCTCGGCGCAATAGTAATCGTCCAAGGCCGGGCCGTAGACCACGCCCATGACCAGTTCGCCGTCGATTTCCAACGCCACGCTGATGCCCCAATAATATTGGCCTTTGGAAAAAGAATGGGTGCCGTCGATCGGGTCGACGATCCAACGGCTGCTTTGGTTGGCGGTCTGGCCGCTCTCCTCGCCCCAAAAACCGTATTCCGGGCATCGTTCGGTCAACGCTTGTTTCAGATAGTTTTCGACGGCAACGTCGGCGTCGGTGACTAGATCGCGCGCGCTTTTTTTATTGACGGCCAGATTGGGCAGATCGTTGAAATAATTCATCGCCACGCTGCCGGCGGCGCGAATGATGGGTTCCAAGGCTTGGAGTGTGATTGGCATGGTGGTCTCGGCTTAAAATGTCGGTAGCGGGATGTTGGCACACCCCGCTGGTTTGAATCAGCCGGCTATTTTAACCCGCAATGCCGCCGTTTACAGATTGTGGTAGCCGGTCTCCTCGTGCAGCACGATATCCAGGCCTTGCTGTTCCTCGTCTTCCGTAACGCGCAAGCCGATCAGCAGATCCAGCGTTTTCAACAGGCCGTAACTGAAAACGGCGCTCCAGGCCGCGGTTACCAATACCGCCAGGGCTTGGACCGCCACCTGGTGGCCGATGCTGACGCCGTTCAAACCCAGGCCGCCGAAACTCTCGGCCGCGAATACCCCGGTCAAAATAGAACCGACGCAGCCGCCGACGCCATGGACCGGAAACACGTCCAACGAATCGTCGATTTTCAGACGGCGTTTGACGAATTGGGTGGCATAAAAGCAAACCCCGCCAGCCACCACGCCGATCGCCAATCCGCCGACCGGGCCAACGAAACCGGAGGCAGGCGTGATGGTGCCCAATCCGGCCACCATGCCGGTGACGATACCCAGCACGCTGGGCTTGCCGAAACGCAGCCATTCGATGGCCATCCAGGTCAGCGAGCCGGCCGCGGCGGCGATATGGGTTACCGCGATGGCCATACCGGCCGAGCCGTCCGCTTTCAGGGCGCTGCCGCCGTTGAAGCCGAACCAGCCGAACCAGAGCATGCCGGCGCCGGTCACGACCATCGTCATGTTGTGCGGCGGCATCGCCACGCTCGGGAAGCCTTTGCGCCGGCCCAGTACTAACGCCGCCACCAACGAGGCAACGCCGGCGTTGACGTGGATCACGATACCGCCGGCAAAGTCCTTGGCACCCAGCGCCGCCAACCAGCCGTTACCCCAGATCCAGTGGCAGATCGGCATGTAAACGAATACCAGCCACAATCCGCTAAACCAGAGCATGGCCGAAAATTTCATCCGCTCGGCAAAGGCGCCGACGATCAAGGCCGGCGTGATGATCGCGAACGTCATCTGGAACATGAAAAACACGGTTTCCGGAATGTCGCCGGTCAAGTTGCCGATCCCCATGTCCGGCAGAAATAGCTTGGACGCGCCGCCCAACCACGGTTGCCAGTCGCTGCCGTCGGCGAAGACAAAGCTGTAGACGCCGGCCAGCCAAAGCAGGGATACCAAACAGGTGATCGAAAAACATTGCATCAATACCGACAGCACGTTTTTGCTCCTGACCAGACCGCCGTAAAACAGCGACAGGCCGGGAATGGTCATGAATAATACCAATGCGGTCGAAGTCAGCACCCAAGCGGTATTGGCTTGGTTTAACTCATCGGCGGAAGCCGAAACGGGTATGGCCCAGGTGAAGGCGATGAGCGTCAACGCTCTTATAATTGTTGTCATGGTCTATCACGAAATGGTTGTGTTGTTTTTTGACGGGCTATAAACAACAAAATCGCCCTGGTCTGCGTTTTACCCGCAGACCAGGGCGATTTTTGCCGATCTTACGCCCGATCTTATTGTGTTATCGGTCGATCAAATCGCGTCTTCCCCGGTCTCGCCGGTTCTGATCCGAATGATTTGCTCCAAATTGGTGACGAAGATTTTGCCGTCGCCGATTTTGCCGGTATTGGCGGCTTTGACTATGGTTTCCACGGCCTGATCGACGATCTGCTCCGCGACTGCGATCTCCAATTTGACTTTCGGCAGAAAGTCCACCACATACTCGGCCCCGCGATACAGTTCGGTATGGCCTTTTTGCCGGCCGAAACCTTTGACTTCGGTCGCCGTGACTCCGGCCACGCCGATTTCGGACAGGGCCTCTCTGACGTCGTCCAATTTGAACGGTTTAATGATTGCTGTAATAAGTTTCATGCTATCCCCAATATTCGAATGGTTAACCAGCTGTTTCGTGACAGTTGCCGTCCATGATAAATAATTCCGCTGCATCTCACAATTTAGCTCGGTGCAGCTCTGCCGCGAAACCGGTGCCGGGTTGACGGGCAGCCTGCGAGAAGCTACCCGTCAATGCTCCGGCACCGCGGCGTCTATGCGTTACACGTGGTAAGCGGTCTCGCCGTGCTCGGTGACGTCCAGACCTTCGCGTTCGGTCGCTTCGCTGACGCGCAGACCCAGTGCCACGTCGGCAATTTTGAAAGCAATGAACGATACGACGCCGGACCAAACGATGGCCACACCGACACCCCAGGCTTGGCTGCCGAGTTGGGTCAATATGCTGTAGTCCGGAGCGGTAGCGTTGGTAACGTAATCCCACACGCCGGCACCGCCCAGGGCCGGGCTAGCCACGACGGCAGTACCCAGCGCACCGATAATGCCGCCGATACCGTGAACGCCGAACGCGTCCAACGAATCGTCGTAGTTCAACGCATGTTTCAGATAGGTAACCGACCAGAAGCAGACGGCGCCGACCACCAGGCCCAACGCAATCGAACCCATCGGCCCGGCCCAACCGCAGGCGGGGGTAATCGCCACCAGACCGGCGATCGCACCGGAAGTCGCGCCCAGCATGCTCGGTTTACCGCGCACCAGCCATTCCGCAGCCATCCAGGCCAGCGTCGCGGCGGCGGCGGCCAACAAGGTGTTCAAAAATACCATCGCCGCCAGGCCGTTGGCTTCCAAGTTGGAACCGGCATTGAAACCGAACCAGCCGATCCACAGCAAAGAAGCGCCGATCATGTTCATCGTGACGCTGTGCGGTGCGATGAATTCTTTGCCGTAGCCGATGCGTTTACCGATCATCAAGCAACCGACCAGGCCGGCGATACCGGCGTTAATGTGCACCACGGTGCCGCCGGCAAAATCCAACGCGCCTTTTTGGAACAGGAAGCCGGCGGTGGCACCGGCGGTTTCGGCGGCGGCGGCATCGGTGTAGGCATCCGGACCGGCCCAGAACCAGACCATGTGCGCCATCGGCAGATAGCAGAAACTGAACCACAACACGGTGAACAGCAATACCGCGGAAAACTTAACCCGCTCGGCAAACGCACCGATGATCAGTGCCGGAGTGATTGCCGAGAAAGTCAGCTGAAAGGCGATATAGATGTATTCGGGAACGTAAATGCCTTTGCTGAAAGTTCCCGCCATCGAATCCGGCGTAATGCCGCTGAGAAAAGCCTTACTGAAGCCGCCGAAGAAAGCGTTGCCCTCGGTGAAGGCGACGCTGTAGCCGTAGGTTGCCCACAGTATCGCCGTCAACGAGAAAATCACGAATACTTGCATCAAGATCGACAGCATGTTTTTCGCCCGCACCATACCGCCGTAGAACAAGGCCAGTCCCGGTATCACCATTAACGCAACCAATACGGTCGCCACTATCATCCAGGCGGTATCGCCTTTATTGACGGTGGCCTGTACCGCGGGCGCCGCCACTTCTTGAGCCCACGTTGCACCAGAAAGCCCGAACAGCGCCAGTAGCGCCATGCTTGATAAATATCTCATTGTTTGTTTCCCCATCTTGATGTTAAAGAGCTTCTTCGCCGGATTCGCCGGTTCTGATTCGAACCACCTGTTCCAAATCGGTGACAAAAATCTTGCCGTCGCCGATTTTGCCGGTATTGGCAACCTTGACTATGGCTTCGACGGCCTGGTCGAGCAGCGCGTCCGCAACCGCCACTTCGATTTTGGCCTTAGGTAAAAAATCGACGACGTATTCGGCGCCGCGATACAGTTCGGTATGGCCTTTCTGCCTGCCGAAACCCTTAACCTCGGTCACCGTTACGCCCGACACGCCGATATCCGACAGCGCCTCGCGCACATCGTCCAGCTTGAACGGCTTAACCACCGCTGTGATCAGTTTCATAGTTAAACACCTCGTTGCTTGAGTTAGTAAAATCCCGAAACCGACAAAGCATGATGCATGCCACTATTTATACCCATGATTTATAAGCGGTTGTAAGGATTACGCCTCGGAAACGAGATAGATTCGCACCTCAATGGTGCATTCGCTGAGGCGGCGCACCACTGCGACTCAGATCTTGATACTCCAAGTCAAACATCGTTGCTAAGTGGTCTCATCTGATTGATTTGCCTGCACGAACGGGAGCTGCACCAAAATGGATCGACAAGGCAAAATCGCACCGTTTAGGATCAAAAAAATCGGATATGCCGGACGTATCTTATTGATTTGTGCCAAAAATAAAATTGGCCCCAAAAATGCTAACTTTTATGCAGTAGTCACACACCAAGAGGTAAACCTATGAAAAAAGTCTTTCCATCACTCACGCTTGGCATTCGCGGCTCGTTGGCGGCGGTCATCGCGCTGTGCTGCGGCAGCGCCGTCGCCGAGACCTGGAGCCAGGCTTCCGGCTTGTTGGGCGCGGCTGGCATTGACCCCAACGAAACCAAATTCATGCAGGACCACAATCTGAAGTTGGGCGGATGGTTGAATTCCAGCGTTTCTGCAAACATGAACAGTAACGGCGACGGCTTCAACGGCCCCGTCACCTTCAACGACCGTACCGGCGAATTGCAACTGAATCAGCTTTACCTTTATCTGCAAAAAGCTGTCAACGTCAGCGGCGACGCCTTCGATATCGGTGGACGTTTCGACATCATGTACGGTACCGATGCAATTTTCACCCAAGCCTACGGCACGTCGTGGGCGGATATCGACAGAGGCAGTTGGGACCTGAATCTGAGCGGGCATGGCGAACGCTTCTACGGCTTGGCTCTGCCGCAGGCTTACGCCGAACTCAACCTGCCTATCGGTAACGGCATCGACGTCAAAATCGGCCACTTCTACACCATCATCGGCTACGAAGTCGTCACCGCACCGGATAACTTCTTCATTACCAAACCGTACACCATGCAATACGGCGAGCCGTTCACCCACACCGGGGTATTGGCAAGCTACGCCTTCAACCCGAATTGGAGCGTCTCGGCCGGCGCAGTCACCGGCAGCAATAGCGGCGGCTGGGACGGTAACTGGGACCGCCAACTCGGCAACTGGTCGTTCCTGGGTGGCGTGACCTGGACCAGCGACGATGCCGGAACCTCTTTGGCAGTGACATCCACCGCCGGCAAGACTGCGGAAGGCAATAATTCGTCCTGGGCCATGTACAGCGTGGTCGGCAAACACAACTTTACCGATAAATTGCATTTCATCATGCAACACGACCACGGTTTCGCCGAAAACGCGCCGACCGCGGGAGTAACCGGCGAGTGGTACGGCCTGAACCAATACCTGATTTACGATGTGACGGATAAATTCTCGGCCGGCCTGCGTGCCGAGTGGTTCAGAGACCACAACGGCCTGAGAGTCGGCGGCCCCGGCCGCTGCTTTGCCGCGCAAACCGCGGAACAAGGCACCATCAACGGCAACTATGCCTGCGATACCGCAGCATGGAGCGCCTACACGGCCGACAACGACCTGACCTCCAGCTACTACGGCATTACCGCCGGCGTCAGCTATAAACCGGCCAAGTGGTTGAACTTGCGTCCGAACGTTCGCTACGACATCACTGATGGCGCCAGAGCGTTCGACAACGGCACCCGTCAGAGCCAGTTCCTGTTTACCGCAGACGTGGTCGTGACTTTCTAAGCCGGACAGGCGGGTTTTAACGCGCTTCCAGGGTGGGTTAGGCGCCCTGGAAGCTTTGATTTTTCTGGCCCTTGCTAGCAATTGATGCTATCGTAACTGCCGGTGTTTTTAACCCTAAAACAATAACCATCCACTAGGAGATTTTGGCCGATGTCAGTAGATCACGTTCTTAAACTCATCCAAGAAAACGACGTCAAATTCGTCGATTTCCGCTTCTGCGATACCCGCGGCAAGGAACAACACGTCACCTTCCCTGCGCATACCATCGACGAAGACACCTTCGAAGAAGGCAACATGTTCGACGGTTCGTCGATCGCCGGTTGGAAACACATTAACGAATCCGACATGATTCTGATGCCGGACCCCAGCACCGCCAAAATCGATCCGTTTTTCGACGATAAAACCCTGATCTTGCGCTGCGACATCATCGAACCGAAAGACATGCAAGGCTATGTTCGCGACCCGCGCTCTATCGCCAAACGCGCCGAAGCTTACATGCAATCGACCGGTATCGCCGACACCGCGTTGTTCGGACCGGAAAACGAATTCTTCATTTTCGACGACGTGCGCTGGAGCGCCGGCATGGGCGGCTGCTCATACCAAATCGACTCCGAAGAAGCCGGCTGGAACTCGGAAAAAGTCTACGAAAACGGTAACATCGGCCACCGTCCAGGCATTAAAGGCGGTTACTTCCCCGTCCCGCCAGTCGATTCCTTCCAGGACATGCGCTCCGCGATGTGCTTGGTTCTGGAAGAAATGGGCCAAACCGTCGAAGTTCACCACCACGAAGTGGCGACTGCCGGCCAATGCGAAATCGGCTCCAAATTCAACACCCTGGTCAGAAAAGCCGACGAAGTGTTGGAACTGAAATACGTCATCGCCAACATCGCCCATGCTTACGGCAAAACCGCGACTTTCATGCCTAAACCGCTGGTAGGCGACAACGGCAGCGGCATGCACGTCCACCAATCTTTGGCTAAAGGCGGCGTCAACCTGTTCACCGGCAACCTGTACGGCGGCCTGTCAGAAACGGCGCTGTACTACATCGGCGGCATCATCAAACACGCCAAAGCCCTGAACGCAATCACCAACGCCTCAACCAACAGCTACAAACGTCTGGTTCCCGGCTTCGAAGCGCCTGTGATGCTGGCATACTCAGCGCGTAACCGCTCTGCCTCCATCCGTATTCCTTACGTCAACAATCCGAAAGGCCGCCGTATCGAAGTACGTTTCCCGGATTCAACCGCTAACCCATACTTGGCGTTCTCCGCCATGTTGATGGCGGGCCTGGACGGCATCCAAAACAAAATCCATCCGGGCGATGCGATGGACAAAGATTTGTACGATCTGCCACCGGAAGAAGAAAAAGCCATCCCACAAGTCGCCTTCTCTCTGGACGAAGCGCTGGATGCACTGGACAAAGACCGCGAGTTCTTGACCCGCGGCGGCGTATTCACCGACGACGTGATCGACGGCTACATCGAGCTGAAAAAACAGGATGTTACCCGCCTGCGCATGAGCACTCACCCGGTTGAGCTGGACATGTACTACAGCTTGTAAGATGTAGGACTGTTTCAGACAGTCCCGCATATTCCCAGAACCCCGCAAGCGTCAAGGCTTAGCGGGGTTTTTTATGCCTCTCGCCGCCTCCATCCCCAAACCGCCATGCTCCGCATTATTTCCGCCAACTTGAACGGTATCCGTTCCGCAGCTAATAAAGGTTTTTACCAATGGCTTCGCAACCAGAATGCCGATTTCGTTTGCCTGCAGGAACTGAAAGCTCAAGCCGCCGACCTAACTGCCCAGATGCTGAATCCGGACGGCCTGCACGGCTACTTCCATTACGCCGAGAAAAAAGGCTACAGCGGCGTCGGCATTTATAGCAAAACGCCGGCCGATGCCGTTATCGAAGGCCTGGGATACGCCGATATCGACAGCGAAGGCCGCTATTTGGAGATCCGGGTCGGCAACTTGTCTATCGTCTCGCTGTACCTGCCGTCCGGATCCAGCGGCGAAGAACGCCAGGCGATCAAATTCAGCGTGATGGAGCGATTTTTCCCACATTTGGCAGAGCTAATCGGCAGCGGCCGCGAGGTTGTGGTTTGCGGCGACTGGAATATTGCGCATCGGCCGGCCGATCTGAAAAACTGGCGCGGCAATCAAAAGAATTCCGGCTTTTTGCCGGAAGAACGGGCCTGGATGACGCGGGTGCTGGACGAATTGGGCTGGGTGGACACTTACCGTTATTTGCATCCCGACGCCACCGACGACTGTTACACTTGGTGGAGCAACCGCGGCCAGGCTTGGGCCAAGAATGTGGGATGGCGCATCGATTACCAGATCGCCACACCGGGAATCGGCGGCAAAGCGACGGCCGCGCAAATCTACAAGCAACAGCGTTTCAGCGACCACGCGCCACTGACCATCGACTACCTGCCCTGATTCCAAACAAACGCTCAATCATGAAGGATGCCGCTCGTGCCGTGCCTCGATTAACCCTATCGCACGCAGCCCTCAGAACAAGACCAACAAGGCCAATCGGCGCTCGGCCTAAACCTGCATCGAGCTGATGTTTGCCGAACCCTGAGCGGTCCAGTATCTGCCCGAAAAAATTTCCGCCGCACCGACGAGCCGGTGCTAGACGAATCGGCAAGCACCAGCAGAGCGCACCATTATGGTGCTATTGCTCCAGCATATGCACTAAAATAGCAGGCTCATCGAGCACTTTACCTGAAAAGGCGCGCCGGGCCTAAGATTCAGGGCGTTGGCGTACATATTGCTTTAATTGGTCAGGACTTTTAAGGATATCCGTTTCCAGTGCACAAAAAAATACTCGACCACTTAAACGAAGCAATCCTGCTATTCGATAAGGATTTGCGGCTGATCTACATTAACCCGGCGGGCGAGATGCTGTTGGCGGACAGCGCCAAGCATTTGCTTGGCCATACCGCGCACAAATTATTCAAAACCGCACACAACAGTCTATTTAATGAATTACTGCCGCGCTTGTATATGCTGGAGCCTCTGGTCGATAGAGAACTGATCCTAGAGCGGCTCAACCAGTCGATTACCGTGAACCTCAGTGCAACGCCGTTGTTGGAAGACGGCGAACTCAGCGAGATCTTGATAGAGCTGCAGCAGGTGGACCGGCATTTGCGTATTACCAAGGAAGAGCAATTGCTGGCCCAGCAAAACACCAGTCGGATGCTGGTGCGCGGTTTGGCCCATGAAATCAAGAATCCGCTCGGCGGCCTCCGCGGTGCGGCGCAATTGCTGGATTTGGAATTGCAAGACCCGGAACTGAAGGAATACACCCAAATCATCATCGCCGAGTCCGACCGTTTGCAGGATCTGATGGACAAAATGCTGGGCCCGAACAAGCCGGCCAATAAAAGCTTGCTGAACATTCACGAAGTGCTGGAACGCGTCCGCCATCTGGTGGCGGCGGAATCGACCAAAGGCATCGTACTGCAAACCAACTACGATCCGAGTATTCCGGAGATTTTCGCCGACAAAAACCAATTGATTCAGGCGTTGTTGAACATCGTCCGCAATGCGGTGCAGGCCTTACAGAACGACGGCCGGATTACGATCAAGACCCGGGTGCAACGGCATATGACGATAGGCCGCAAACGTTACCGGCTGACGGTAAAAATAGACATCATCGACAATGGTCCCGGCATCAAACCCGAGCTGATGGGACAAATTTTTTACCCGATGATCACCGGCCGCGCCGAAGGAACCGGGCTGGGCCTGTCGATCGCGCAATCCTTGATCAACCAGCATAACGGCCTGATCGAATGCGAAAGCGAACCCGGCCACACCGTGTTTTCCATCTACCTACCTTTGGAGAAAAATCATGCAAATTCCTGACAAGGTCTGGATTGTCGATGATGACAAATCCATCCGCTGGGTACTTGAAAAAGCCCTGCAGAAAGCCGGAGCCAGTACCCAGAGCTTCTCCAATGCCGGCGAATTGTTGAAATCGCTGCCCCAGGGTTTGCCGCACGTGCTAATTACCGACATCCGCATGCCGGGCATGGACGGTTTCGAATTGCTGCGCAACATACAAAACAGTTATCCCGAGCTGCCGGTCATCGTAATGACCGCGCACTCGGATCTGGAAAGCGCGGTTTCGGCATTCCACGGCGGCGCTTTCGAATACCTGCCCAAACCCTTCGATGTCACCGAAGTCGTCGAAACGGTACAGCGCGCCTGCGCCCATAGCCGGCAACGCCACAGCGACAATAGCCAGGAACAGGACCGGGTGCAGGAGACGCCGGAAATCATCGGCGAAGCGCCGGCGATGCAAGAAGTGTTTCGCGCCATCGGCCGCCTGGCCCGTTCTCACATTACCGTCCTGATCAACGGCGAATCCGGCACCGGCAAGGAACTGGTGGCGAAAGCTCTGCACCGGCATAGCCCACGCGCCGACCAGCCTTTCATTGCGTTGAACATGGCGGCGATTCCGAAAGATTTGATGGAGTCCGAACTGTTCGGCCATGAAAAAGGCGCGTTTACCGGCGCCCAAGCCCGCCGCATCGGCCGCTTCGAACAAGCCAACAACGGCACGCTGTTTCTGGACGAAATCGGCGACATGCCGGCCGAATTGCAAACCCGATTATTGCGGGTGCTGGCGGACAATGAATTTTATCCGGTCGGCGCGCATACTTCGGTCAAGGTCAACGTCCGCATCATTGCCGCCACTCACCAGGATTTGGAGGCGCTGGTCGCCCAAGGCCGGTTCAGGGAAGATTTATTTCACCGCTTGAACGTGATCCGCATCCATATTCCGCCGTTGCGCGAGCGGCGGCAGGACATCGGTTTGCTGATGCGGCATTACCTGTACCAAAGCGCGAAAGAATTGAACACCGAAATTAAGGTGTTAAAACCCGATACCGAGGCCTTCCTCAGCACCTTGCGCTGGCCGGGCAACGTGCGCCAGTTGGAAAACATTTGCCGTTGGCTGACAGTAATGGCATCCGGGCGCGAAATCCATATCGAAGACCTGCCTCCCGAGTTGAGCCACAGCCACGCCGAAACGGCTACTAGCGAATCCGGCAGCGGCGATTGGGAAAGCCAATTCAAGACCTGGATCAAGCAGCAGCTAACGTCCGGCAAAGTCGACATCGCCAAACATGCGATTCCGTCGGTCGAAACCCTATTGATCGAAGCCGCGTTGAACCATACCCATGGCCGTAAACACGAGGCCGCCTTGTTATTGGGCTACGGCCGCAACACGCTGACCCGCAAAATCAAGGAGCTCGATATCAAGGAATAAGCCGCGGCACGGGGCCGCGCTTCATCCATCCCCTGCCCCAGACTTGCCGGCGGCTTCCGGCAGGTTTTTTTCTCCTATTAAGGCCATCGGTGTATACTCCCGCCGTCTGATGAACACCCCACAACCAGCAGCATAAGGTTCACATACCATGGCGGATAAAACGGTAAGCAAGCACCTGACCAATCTCGAACGGCAATTCGCGGCCAACGATCCGATTTTGCAGAAAACCGCAAAAATCTTTCAGGAGTTGGATGAAATCGAATTCGAACTGGGCTTGATCGACCACGACGAAACCACCGCCCGCAAAACCAGTTGGTGGCCTATCGTCAGCACGCTGGGCGGCTACTCTCCCGCTAAGTCCGAATTCATCAACCGTTATCTGGGTGTGCAACTGAACACCTCGCGCCACAAATTCACGGTATTGCAATATACCCCGCAAGCGACGACCGCCACCCTGCCGGGAACCGCTCTGGACGCCGACCACCGCCTGCCGTTCTACCAGATCAGCCGCGTACTCGAACAAACCGTACCCGGCGAAGGCGGCAAAACCAACGCCTATCTGGAGTTGGTGACCGCCAATAGCGCCAAATTGAAAAACAAACTGGTCATAGACACCCCGGTCTTGAATCCGAATCAGGAATCGCCGACGTCGGCACTGTTGCGCAAATACGTGATCGGCATTTCCGATCTGGTATTGGTGTTTACCGATTTGTTCGAGGCCGACGCCGAATTGATCAAAGACACGCTGAGCACCATCGTTGCCCATCAGGATTCGAACAAATTCCTGTTCGTTGTCGACCATTCCGAAATCACTATCGATCCGGCCAAAAGCCAGGAAATCGCCGCATCCTGGCAGCGCCGTCTGGCCGGACTCGGCATCCATACCGGCCAGTTCGCGGTACTGTCCCAAGCCGGCGACACCGCACCCTTCGACCAGCGCTTCGGCAATCTCAATAACGCTCGCTCTTACCGGATCCTGGACTCGCTGGAAAGCAGCATACTCGCCATCGACCAGGTGATCATGCCGGAAGTGGAAGATGCGCTGAATACCTGGAAAGAACGCTCCAATGCGTCGACGCTGATCGTGCTGAGCTTCATCATCATGTTACTGCTGTTTGCCGAAATCGCGGTCGGTATACTCGATCTGCTGTTCGACCCCATCATCGGGCCAATCATGGTGCTGGCATTGATCGCCATCATGACGCCGTTGCACATGATCGTTAGCCGGGTCAATGCCAAATTCGTCATCAAACAACTGCTGAAACGCCAGGCCCAACTCAACCTGACCGAAAACCTGGTGGGTTTATTCGAAAAAAGCCTGGGGTTCTGGCGAACCCTGCTGCCTATCACCGAGCCGGTCGGCAGAAACAAGAAAAACGGGAAACGCCTGCTCGGCCTGATGGAGCAAAGCAAAGATTTGGTGCAGGCTTTGAACGACCAATTCAGCCACGTCCAGCAAGCGGACTACCGCGGCCCTTACGACGCCTATCCTTATCCCGAGACGGAAGAATAAACCACAAGCCGAGGTATCGCTCCCATGGACATCATCAGACAGTATTTTCCGCTGTGCTGGCTCAATGTCTCGGTATTGAACCTGCCGCGATCAACCCGTTTCTTCAAACACAATCTGATTTTCTATTTCACGATCGTGTTCTTCATCCAGTTCAACATGGTTGACGATATCGATTCCATCCTCGAGGTCCTGCTGGAGACCTCGCTAACCTTGGCTTTCATTGCGCTGGTGTTGCTGCTCAACGGGACCATCGACGCTTTCATCCAAGTGTCGTCAGCGGTATTGTTCTGCGAGAACGTGGTGGCGCTGTTCCTGGCGCCGATCTTGTTTTGGGCGACCGTAGCCGAAGACACGCCCAGCTACATGACGCTCGCCCTGTTCCTGTTGTGGGATTTGATTATTGTCGGCAGGATTTTCAAAGACGTATTGCGCGTCAACAACGCGGCCGGCCTGGTCGTAGCTCTCTTCTATTTTTTGACCAGTTACGGCGGTGCTTACGGCCTGTACAGCTTATTGGTTGGCTGACGGCTTGACGCCGTAATAATTGGACAATACTTGGTAGGCCCCTTCGGCACCGGCCACTGCTGCCGCTTTCAACGGCAAACATTCGCTGTTCCATTGCTTGATCTTGCCGTCGAAATAAAACGCCCATTCGCCTTGCCAGCAACCGCCCTTTTTGGCGATGCGACCGGCCATCACCGAAGTCACTTCGTAACGCGCCGAGACGGCTAACAAATTACGCGAATCGGCGCTCAGAACTTCGCTGACCGAAATCTTTTGCTGCTCTTCCAAATCCAGCATCGGGTAAATCATCGGAATACCCTTAATTCTAGCAGCGAAGGCCAACGCGCTTTCCACTTCCGGCATGGCATCGGCGTTATAAAACTGGCGCACGCCGTCCTCGTCGACGACCAGCCAGACCAAGGTTTCCGGCCGAATCTCGCTCCAAATCCCGACATGGCTATCACGCATGACCTGCATCAATTGGTCTTCGTCGAATTGCACCCGAATCAAACGCGCCTCGTTGTCCGGCTGTTCGTCGGCGGAGATCAACGAAAATTGCGATTGTTTGACGTAGTTTTGCGCGCTGGCCAGCGCTTGCTGCACCGCCGGAATTTTAGAAATGTCTTCCGCCACCAGCACCCGGCTCAAAACCGCATACATGGCCTGCTTGATGGCTTGCAGCCGATCCTCGGCAGACTGGCTGCGGGCAACCAGTTCGATTTCGTAAAGGCCTTTCACCTCGACGGCATCGGCAGTAATCGCTGCGCCCAGCAAACCCAATACCAACACGCATAAACGCGCGGATTTACGCTTCGTAAAAACCTTGCTCACTCGCCTACCCTGACTCAGCATTAATCGGAATATAGTACAATATCGGTCGTTTCAACCTGAACTTTAACAAGAGGCCAACATTGAGCGAACAACAAGACCGCCTGAATTACAAGAGCGCCGGCGTCGATATCGAAGCGGGCAACGCTTTGGTGGAACGCATCAAACCCATCGCCGCCAGAACCCGTAACGCAGGCGTGATGGCCGGCCTCGGCGGCTTCGGTTCGCTATTCGAATTGCCTCTGGACCGTTACCAACAACCGGTGTTGGTCTCCGGCACCGACGGTGTCGGCACCAAATTGAAACTGGCCCTGGATTTGGACATCCACAACAGCGTCGGCATCGACTTGGTTGCCATGTGCGTCAACGACATCGTCGTGCAAGGTGCGGAGCCGCTGTTCTTCTTGGATTATTTCGCAACCGGCAAACTGGCAGTCGATACCGCGGCCAGCGTCATCGAAGGCATCGGCAAGGGCTGCGAACAAGCCGGCGCCGCGTTGGTCGGTGGCGAAACCGCGGAAATGCCGGGCATGTACGCCGACGGCGATTACGACTTGGCCGGCTTTTGCGTCGGCATCGTCGAAAAAGAACGAATCATCGACGGCAGCCAAGTCAAAGCCGGCGACAAACTGATCGCCCTCGCCTCCTCCGGGCCGCATTCGAACGGCTACTCCTTGATCCGCAAAATCGTGGCGCGTAGCGGATTGGCCTGGACCGACACCGTAAACGGCAAACCGCTCGGCGAAACGCTCCTGACTCCGACCCGGATTTACGTCAAACCGCTGCTGGAATTGCTGAAAACGGTGCCGGTACATGCCATGGCACACATCACCGGCGGCGGCATCACCGAGAACCTGCCGCGCGTATTGCCGGAAGGATTGCAAGCCGATATCGACCTGAACAGCTGGCAATTACCGGAAATATTCCAATGGTTGCAACAACAAGGCAACGTTGCCCAGGAAGACATGCTGGTGACGTTTAACTGCGGTATCGGCATGATCGTTTGCGTTGCCGCCAGCGACGAAGCGGCCACACTACAAATTCTGCAACAGCAAGGCGAAACCGCTTTTACGATCGGCGAGATTGCCGCAGGCAGCGGCAAGCCGCAGGTCCGCTATCGTTGATACCCCCCGGCCGCGGCCGCCGCAGCGACCGAAGGCCACGGAATTAATCCAAAACCCCAAACCAAGCCCGGCGGATTGCTGATTAGCCCTTCCGTCCGGTCTGTTTTTATCAATCCAAGCTGCCACTCAGCTTTTTACCTGACACGAATCGGCCAAAACAATGAGCGAACTACCCAATTGCCCGCAATGCGGCTCCGAATATACCTACCACGACGGCAGCAATTTCGTTTGTTCGCTGTGCGCCCACGAATGGTCGCAAGACGCAGACGAAAATAGCGACGACCTGAAAGTGGTCAAAGACGCCAACGGTAACGTCCTGCAAGACGGCGACACCATTACCGTGATCAAGGATTTGAAAGTCAAAGGTTCGTCTTTGGTCGTCAAAGTCGGCACCCGCGTTAAAAACATTCGTTTGGTCGAAGGCGACCATGACATCGATTGCAAAATCGACGGTATCGGCGCGATGAAATTAAAGTCGGAATTCGTTAAAAAGGCTTAATCCGGGGCTTTTGCCGGACGCAAAAAAAACGCCCTGCTTGGATGTCCAATTAGGGCGTAGCGTCCACACATGAGAACAGGTAGGAGTAACAACACACACTTTCAATAAAGCAAAGTTAGTGCCAAAACAAAAACAAGCCATTCCAAGCCGCTTTCAACGCTTATCCGACGAATCCCGCATGCCCAATGCACCACAAACAGGCAGAATCGGCCGGCCCTTGCACCAAAACCAATCTTCGTTCCGAGCGAAGTGGCTATTCCCGCATATCGCATATAAATTTGGTAGTGCCGGTTTTGCTTCCGCCTGAGGCCGCACGGCGATTTGGACAGCGCCAGCCGGTTAAATTAATATGGGCGGATATTTCTGACGAGGACAATCATGACCAGAACCGAAGCCATACTGAACAAGGGCCAAACACTTTTCGAAGATAAATCCTACATCCTGTTGTGGACCAAATTTCTGGGCCTGAGCCTGCTGGCGTTGACGTCGTATTATGTTTACGACAAACAAAAAAAGCTTCTGATTAAACTCAACGGCCGGGAAAAGGCCTATCTGATGGGCGTTTCCTATTATCTGACCAATCAGCACGGCCTGAGCCCGCGAGCGGTGATCGACAACACCGGCTTGTTCAAAGATGTTTGCCGGGCAATCGCCGACCGAAACGGCGGTTTTTACAAAAATTTCTTTTCGGAAAATTCTAAAGACCAAGCCAAGAATTACGCGGCGCAAACTTATCGCAAAAATAAAAACGGTAAAGACTAGGGATCGAACGGGATGCCGGCTCAGCACTCCGGCGAGGCCGCGCATCAGGCATAAAGCGCTTCGTAACCGGACCGGCAATGCCGCCGCCTAGCAACAAGGCGCTCCACCACTACAGGCGCCGTCGCACTCCGCTCGCAGACATACCGATCAAAAAAATAGCGGAGACAGTTACGCCGTGGGCCGACGCTCAAACCAGACGCGGTTTGATCACCGCATCCGGAAATCGCAGTTGCTTCATCGCTTCATAAAGCACAACCGCAACCGTATTGGACAGATTCAGGCTACGGCTTTCCTTGCGCATGGGTAGGTAGAGTTGGAGTTGGGCCGGGTGGGCGCCGAGAAACGCGGCCGGCAAGCCGCGGGTCTCGGGACCGAACAACAAGGCATCGCCCGACTGGAAACTCACCTCGCTGTAGACGACCGACCCTTTGGTCGTTAACGCGAACAAGCGGTTGGGCTTGGCTTTTTGCACATAATCCGCCAAGGACGCATACTGGCGGATATTCACCCACTCGTGGTAATCCAGGCCGGCCCGGCGCAAACGCTTGTCGTCCAAATCGAAACCCAGCGGCTGGATTAAATGCAGATGGGCGCCGGTGTTGGCACAAAGCCGGATGATATTGCCGGTATTGGCCGGAATTTCCGGCTCGAACAGGACGATATCCAGCATTGCGCCGTCAGTTTTCCACCTTGACCGGTGCCAGCTTCCAGATATCCCGGTTGTATTCGCTGATGGTACGGTCGGTGGAAAACTTGCCGCTGGCGGCAGTGTTGATAATGCTCATTTTGGTCCAGCGTTCCTGGTCGCGGTAGGCCAAATCCACCCGGCGCTGAGCATCGATATAGCTGCGGAAATCGGCGATCGTCATCCATGGGTCGTGCGGACTTTTGATCGAACCGATAATGTCGTCGAAGATGCCCGGCTCGAACTGGTTGAAATGGCCGCATTCCAGCAAGCGCATCACGCCCTGCAAATCGGTATCCTGATTGATATAGGATTGCGGATCGTAATGCGGGCGCAAGGCTTCGACTTCCGCTTCGGTCAGACCGAACAGGAAGAAATTCTCGGCGCCGACTTCCTCGCGAATCTCGATGTTGGCGCCGTCCAGCGTACCTATCGTCAAGGCGCCGTTCATCATGAACTTCATGTTACCGGTACCGGAAGCTTCTTTGCCGGCCGTCGAAATCTGCTCGGAGAGATCGGCGCCGGGGCAAATTTTTTCCATGGCCGAGACGCAGTAATTCGGCATGAAAACCAGTTTCAGTTTTTCGCCGACATCGGGGTCGTCGTTGATCACGTTGGCCACGTTGTTGATCAACTTGATGATTTTTTTCGCCACCACATAGCCGGGTGCCGCCTTGCCGCCGATCAGCACGCAACGGTCGACCCAGTTCGCGGTATCGCCGCGTTTGATCCGGTCGTACAGATGAATCACGTGCAACACGTTCAGAATCTGGCGTTTGTACTCGTGGATACGTTTGACTTGCACATCGAACAATGCGTCGACGTTGATTTCGATGTCGTGCTCTTCTTTCTTGTAATCGACCAGCCGTTGTTTGCTGGCGCGGTTCAGTTCGTACCATTTCTGGCGAAATGCGGCATCCTCCGCATAGGGCCGTAATTTGGCCAGTTGCGACAAATCGGTGACCCAGGCGTCGCCTATGGTTTCTGTGATCAATTCCGCCAGTTCCGGATTGCAGCCGGCCAGCCAACGCCGCGGCGTTACGCCATTGGTTTTGTTGTTGAATTTATTCGGCCATAATTCGTAAAAGTCCTTGAACAGGCCTTCCTTCAACAATTTGGAATGCAGTTCGGCGACACCGTTGACCGAAAAACTGCCGACAATAGCCAGGAAGGCCATCCGTACTTGTTTTTCCGGACCTTCCTCGATGATCGACATCCGTGCCATCCGTGGGCCGTCTCCCGGCCAGCGCGCCGAAACCTCGGCCATGAAATGGGCATTGATGTCGAAGATGATCTCCATCAAGCGCGGCAACAGGGTTTGCATCAGCCGAACCGACCATTTTTCCAAAGCCTCCGGCAACAGCGTGTGGTTGGTATAGGCCATGGTACTGCGCGTGATGTTCCAGGCCTCTTTCCAGGACAGGCCGTGAATATCCATCAATAAACGCATTAATTCGGCGACGGCGATGCTGGGATGGGTATCGTTGAGCTGAAAACAGTTTTTCTCTGCGAATTTGGCAAAATTGTTGCCGTGGCGGCCGACCCAGTTAGCAATCACGTCCTGCAGACTGGCGGACGCCAATAAATACTGTTGCTGCAAGCGCAAGGCCTTGCCATTCTCGTTGGCGTCGTTCGGATACAACACCATCGTGATGTTTTCCGCGGTATTTTTTTCGGCGACGGCCTCGGCATAGTCGCCGGCGTTGAATTCCTGCAGATTGAATTCTTCTGTGGCTATCGCTTTCCATAGCCGCAAGGTATTGACCGTGCCGTTTTTGTAACCCGGCACCGGCGTATCGTAAGGCATGGCCAACACGTCGTGGGTATCGACCCAACTAGTGCGTTTATGGCCTTTTTCGTCGATATGGCTTTGGGTGCGGCCGCCGAATTTGATCCGGTGCATGTATTCCGGACGCTCGATTTCCCAGACGTTGCCCATCCTTAACCAGTGGTCGGGGCGCTCGACCTGCTCGCCGTTGACGATTTGCTGGGAAAACATGCCGTATTCGTAGCGCAATCCGTAGCCGGTAACCGGCAATTGCAAGGTGGCGCAACTATCGATAAAACAGGCTGCCAACCGGCCCAAACCGCCGTTGCCCAAACCGGCATCCGGCTCGCTTTCCACCAGTTCTTCCATCTCCAGACCCAAATCGTACAAAGCCTGTTTGACGACGGTATCGACGCCCAGATTCAACATCGCGTTGCTCAAGGATCGGCCGATCAGAAATTCCATCGATAAGTAAAAGGCTTTTTTACAATCCGAATCGCGGTAAACGTTGTAGGTCTTTTTCCAACGTTCCACCAAGCGGTCGCTGATGGCCAGCGATAGCGCCTCGTACGCATAATGGGGCGAGCGGCAATTTTCGTCGCGACCGAGCCGGTGGCTGTAGTAATGCTTGAAATCGGCGATGAAATGCTTCTTTTCCATGCCGAGTTTCGGCAGTTTGGTGATATCGGCGGCGGGACTGCTTTTATGAAAAACTCTATGCGGCATAGTGATTACCTTTGGAACTAGTGGACGATTAAGCCTGGTGCCGCGGGATTGGCAACGGCGAGCCGACTTCTAAACTCCGGGCACCGATTCTGAGCGGTGCCGCCACTTAAGCGGCACCGCAACCACGATCAATCGAGCTTACCATGGCACTGCTTGTACTTTTTGCCCGATCCGCAGGGACAGGGGTCGTTACGGCCGACTTTGGCGCCATGGCGAACGAAAGGTTGTTCCGCCGAACCGGTTTCCGGCTCCGGCGCAGCTTGTGTCTCCGAAGTGTCTTCGAATACCGATTGCGCCTCGGCGTGTTCGAAATGCATTTCCTGCGGAGTCTGGCGCTGCTCGTCGATAGCCTGTACGTCCTCTTCCCGCGCAATTTGCACCCGAGCCAAAATCGTCACGACTTCATGCTTGATATGGTCCAGCAAGCTGTTGAACATTTGGAAAGATTCGCGCTTGTACTCCTGCTTCGGATCCTTTTGCGCATAACCGCGGAAATGGATGCCTTGGCGCAATTGGTCCATGGCCGCCAAGTGTTCTTTCCAAGCGTTGTCCAGCACTTGCAACATTACCGATTTCTCGAAATGGCGCATGACTTGGGTGCCGACGGTTTGTTCGCGGCGCAGGCTTTCCTCGGCGGCCTTATCGACGATCAACTGGCGCAATTTCTGCTCGTTCAAGCTGCGGTCGGCATCCAGCCACTCAGCCAGCGGGAATTGCAAATGGAATTCCTGCTGCAGATGAGCTTCCAGGCCGCGCACGTCCCACTGTTCTTCCATCGTTTTCGGCGGGATGAATTGCGTGATCGCGTCGTTCAACACGTCGGCGCGAATCGCGGTGATGATGTCGCTGATATCTTCCGCCGCCATCAACTCGTTGCGTTGGGCGTAAATGACTTTCCGTTGGTCATTGGCAACGTCGTCGTAGGCCAGAATTTCCTTACGGATATCGAAGTTGCGGTTCTCGACCTTGCGCTGCGCGCTTTCGATCGAACGCGTCACCCAGGGATGCTCGATGGCCTCGCCCTCTTCCATGCCCAACTTTTGCATCAGAGACGCTACCCGTTCCGAGGCGAAAATCCGCATCAAATCGTCTTCCAGCGACAAATAAAACCGGGTGGAACCGGGATCGCCCTGCCGACCGGAACGGCCGCGCAACTGGTTGTCGATCCGCCGCGATTCGTGGCGTTCGGAACCGATCACGTGCAGACCGCCGCTGGCCAGGACTTGCTCGTGCCGATCCAGCCAGGCGCCGCGCACGCGTTCCTTGTCGGCTTCGCTGGCATCCGGCCCCAACGCTTCGAGCTCGGCATTCAAATTGCCGCCCAAGACGATGTCGGTACCGCGGCCGGCCATGTTGGTCGCTATTGTCACTGCACCGGGCAACCCGGCCATTTCGATGATGTGCGCTTCGCGCTCGTGTTGTTTCGCGTTCAGAACTTCGTGCTTGATACCCTGCTCGCGCAGCATCGCCGAAATCCGTTCGGAATTTTCGATCGACGTGGTACCGACCAAGACCGGTTGGCCGCGTTTGGTACAATCCTTGATATCTTCGATTACGGCTTTGTATTTCTCGCGAGCCGACAGGTAGACCAAGTCGCCCATATCCTTGCGGATCATCGGCCGATGGGTCGGAATCACGACTACTTCCAAGCCGTAGATTTTGTTCAACTCGAACGCTTCGGTATCGGCGGTACCGGTCATGCCGGACAGCTTGTGGTACAGGCGAAAATAGTTCTGGAAGGTAATCGAAGCCAGGGTCTGGTTCTCGTTTTGAATCGGCACCCCTTCCTTGGCCTCCATCGCCTGGTGCAAGCCCTCGGACCAGCGCCGGCCCATCATCATCCGGCCGGTGAATTCGTCGACGATGATGACTTGGCCGTCTTTGACCACGTAATCGACATCGCGCTGAAACAGCACATGCGCCCGCAACGATGCGTTCAGGTAGTGCATCAAGCGGATGTTGACCGGGTCATACAAGGTGGAGCCTTCCGGAATCAAGCCTTGCTCGTGGAGCAAGCGTTCGACATTTTCGTAACCGGCTTCGGTCAAATGGATTTGCCGCTGCTTTTCATCGACCGCGTAATCGCCCGGCATTTTGTCCTGCTGCTCCGGATCTTCGGCCTTTTCCTGTTTGGTCAGGTACGGGATGATGCTGTTGGTGGTCAAGTAAATGTCGGTACTGCCCTCGGCTTGGCCGGAGATAATCAACGGCGTTCTGGCCTCGTCGATCAGGATAGAGTCCACCTCGTCGACGATGGCAAAATGCAGCTCGCGCTGGACTTTCTGTTCCAGGCTGAACGCCATGTTGTCGCGCAGATAGTCGAAACCGAATTCGTTGTTGGTGCCGTAGGTGATGTCGGCGGCATATGCCGATTTACGCTGTTCGTGAGTCAAATCGCTGACGATGACGCCAGTGGTCAAGCCCAGAAATCCGTATAGCCGGCCCATCCATTCGGCGTCGCGCCGCGCCAGGTAATCGTTGACCGTGACCACGTGAACGCCTTTGCCGGGCAATGCGTTCAAGTACGCCGCCAAGGTCGCCATCAGGGTTTTACCCTCACCGGTTTTCATCTCGGCGATCTTGCCGCTGTGCAACACCATACCGCCGATCAACTGCACGTCGAAATGGCGCATGCCGAACACGCGGGTGGAAGCTTCGCGGACCGCGGCGAACGCTTCCGGTAACAAATCGTCGAGTTTTTCGCCCTGGGCCAGGCGGTCGCGGAACTCCTGAGTTTTGCCTTGCAAAGCGGCGTCGGATAATTTTTCGTACTCGGCGGCCAGCGCATTGACTTTCTTGACCAGCTTGCGTTTCTTCTTGACCAGCCTGTCGTTGCGGCTGCCAACTACCATTTTAACCAGCTTACCCAGCATGATACTTCCAGTGTGAGAGTGAACCAAAGTTTGCGATTATAAACGTTATGCGGCGGCGATGACCAGAAAACAAGGCTAACGCAGTGGACCGGCCGCCGCGATGGATGCGTTTGTCCGCTATTGCGCTTGAGCGCTCGGCCGCGACGCCGGCAGTGAGTCGAACGGACACCTGGCCTCGGTTTTGCCGTGGACATGCCTAGCGATCGGCGTATAATCCGCGGCCTTTAACCCAACAGGCATTCGTTCTCGCGGAAAATATCCTGCAAGCCCATATTTCCGGCGTTGATTTATGAAAATAGTGATACTAGGTGCCGGCGTAACCGGCTCATCCGTTGCCGGCGCCTTAGCCAGCGAAGAGAACGATATTGTCGTCATCGACAAAAACCCCAGCCTGTTGACGGAGTTGAAAGGCCGCCTCGATATCGCCACCATCGAAGGCAACGCCGCCCATCCCAGCATTTTGGAACAGGCCGGCATCCGCGACGCCGATATGGTGATTGCCGTCACCGACCGCGACGAAACCAACATGCTGGCCTGCCAGGTAATCAACACGCTGTACAGCAAACCGAAAACCATCGCCAGGGTACGGGCGATCGACTTCCTGAACCATCCGCAATTATTCGAACCGGGCGGCATCGATATCGTCATCAGCCCGGAGCAAGTCGTCACCGAATCCATCCACAACCTGATCAAATACCCCGGCGCCCTGCACGTATCGGAATTCGCCGACGGTTTGGTCAGGCTATTTTCGATCCGGGTCGTGCCGACCGGCTTCCTGACCGGCAAACGCATTCAAGCCGTCAAGGAGAAATTGGCTGACAGCATGATCCGGGTCGCGGCGATCTTCCGCGACGGCAAGGCGATTCCGGTCAACGGCGAGGCAGTCATTGCCACCGGCGACGAGGTGTTTTTCGTCTGCCCGCGCGAAAAAGTCCTGAAAACCCTGATCGACCTGCACAAACTGGAATCGCCGATCAAGACCATCATGTTGGCCGGCGGCGGCCACGTCGGCAAACGCCTGGGCATTGCCTTGCAGCACAATTACCACGTCAAAATCATCGAGAAGGACATCAACCGCGCCCGCGAAATCGCCAACGATCTGCGCCATACCCTGATTTTGCACGGCGACTGTACCGATGAGTCGTTGCTGCAGGAAGAAATGATCGAAAACATCGATTTGTTCTGCGCCATTACCAATAACGACGGCATCAACCTGATTTCCGCCGGCCTGGCCAAAAAACTGGGCGCAAAAAAGTCGATCTGTCTGGTCAATAACAACTCTTATTTGAAGCTGTTGGACGGCAGCGATATCGATCTGGCGATTCAACCAAAACTGGAGACATTGGGCGGCATTCTGAAGCACGTCCGCAAAGGCGACGTAGTCGGCGTCAGCTCGGTTTGCGGCGGTAGCGCCGAAGCCATCGAAGCCATAGCCCACCGCAGCAAGAATTCGTCGTCGGTGGTCGGCCTCAGGGTGGACCAGGTCAACCTGCCGGACGGCGTGATTCTCGGCGCTTTGATTCGGGAAAAGGAAGTGATTCCGGTGCACCACGACACCGTGTTCGCAGAAGGCGACCACGTGGTGATGTTCGCGTTGAACAAAAAATTGATTAAGGATATCGAGGAATATTTTCAGCCGATTTGACTTTCGAAATCGGCATCGATACAGGCCAACGCCCGTTGTGGCAGACCTTCCGCCGCATCCGACTGCAACGACGCCCGGCTGTCTTCGTGCACGGCCGCCATGAATTGCAGCAATTGCATTTCTATTTTCAATTTCTGCTGCGGATCGTCGGCCTCCCACATCCGGTTCAACAACTGCTTGGCGTGGTGGTGGATCGTGAATGCGACCGCTTCCGGCAAATGCGCATAGCTGCGGCGGAGCGAGTCTTTCAGTTTATCCAGCGATTGCAGATATTGCTGGTAATCCTGCAAGTCCTGCCGGCATCGGGTTTTCAGCATCGCCAATTCGTTATTGTGGCGTGCCTTGTTCAAGGCCAGTTCGTGCGCAAGCTGCTGGCTGCGTTGCTTCAGTTCCGCCACCAGCGCCTGCTCGGCCAAGGCCTGCTCCCGGCGCAGTTGTGCCAGGTCGCCCTGCCTGGACAAGCGCCAGTGCAGATGATCGTCGGCGCTACGCCGGCAAAACCCCATGGCTTCCGCCAACCAGCGCCGCATCACAGACATGGCAATTGGTTGCGCAAAGCCAGCATGGCGGCCGCATCCGCCTGTTTGTAATGGCGCCGCAGCGATTTACGTAGGGATTTATAAGTCGCGGCGGGCAGACGATTGCGGACCGCTGCCAATTCGCCATCGATTGCCTGGCGCAATTGCCGCAGATGCTTGCGGTGGTTTGCAGCCGCGAGCCGGCCGCGTTGGAGTTGCATGCGGTAACGCGATTGCCGAGCCTCCGCGGCGGCACGCAAGCCGGCGTCTCGAACCTGGTTACGCAGCGCAAACCAGCAGCGTAGCTCCGTAGCGTCGCGCCGGAAATAGCCGCACAACTGCCGATACAGCGCTTTTGCCAGGGCAAACAGGCCAAGTAAACCCAGACCGAAGAAGGCCAATAACAGAAACTTGCCGGCTACCGCGTAAAAAAGACCGGCCAGCAAAGCCAAGCCAAGCCGAAAACAAAAAAAACCGGCAACGAATAACAGCATCGCCAAACTGGCTATCGCCAAACCGCCGTACAGAATGCGCCCGGACCGCATACGCTCAAACCCGCTCGATGAACTCCAGCGCATTGCCGTCGCGATCTCGGCAAAACAAAGCCCGCCGCCCGGAAATGCTCAGGGTATAGGCGACGCCGGCCGCATCCAAATCGTTGCGTAACACGTCGACCGAATCGATATGCATCGCCACATGGCGGTCGCGGCCACCGTGCGCCGGCCGGCCGCTGGTCGGGTCGGGGTTTTCCAGCTCCAGCAAATGTATTTGCTGGTCGCCGATCGCCAGCCAGGCGCCCGGAAACGGCAGTGGCGGCCGTTCTATGGGCTGCATGTCGAGCACGTCCCGATAAAATTGCAACGACTGCTCGGTGTCGGAAACGATGAGGCTGGCATGGTGAATCGTGAAGTTATGCTTGGACATACACAGGTCGATCAAAAAACAGGATGCGCGATTATACCGTGCCGCTTCCGCTTGCCGCGTAGCTTTTCAGCCAAGCCAGGCTATCGGCAGTCGCTGAGCCGGGACGGTATTCGGCGCCGGTCCAGCCGGAATAAGCCGAATCGCGGATAATTTGGAACAAAACCGGAAAATCGACGCTGCCGCTGCCGGGTTGCGCCCGCCCCGGACAATCGGCGAACTGGATATGGCCGATCCGGTCGATATGGCAACGCAAAAATTCGGCGCAATCCTCGCCCATCCGGCTCATGTGGTAAATATCGTATTGCAACCGTAAGTGCGGATGGTTCAAGTCATGCAGCACTTGCAGCATCTGTGCGCTGCTATCGAGTATAAATCCCGGCATGTCGAAACTGTTCACGGCTTCGAAAACCGTAACGATACCTTGGCCGGCAAACGCTCGGGCCGCGTAATCCAGGTTTTCCAGAAACGTTGCGCGGTATTCCGCCAGGCGATCGGCGTTTAAGCAACGGCCGGGCAACACGTTTATCGCGCAAGGTTGCAACAGCTCGGCATAACGCAGCGCCTGGTCCACCGCGCGCCGAAAATCCTGCCGCTTTTCCGGCACCGCAGCAAGCCCCTCGCCGCCTTGCAAAAGGGTATCGGCATCGACATTGAACAACACCAGCCGCAGACCGTTGCCATCCAATAATTGCCGCAATTCGGCAGCAGACTGGCTATAGGGAAACTGAATCTCCACCGCATCGAAACCGCCGGCCTTGGCGGCAGCGAACCGTTGCGGCAGCGGATATTCGTTATAGAGCAGACTGAGATTGGCGGAGAATTGCAACATCAGGATTTAAGATACTGCTTGACCAAAGTCGAAGGATCCTGCTCCAGAAACCCGCGGCCGCCGTGCAACTGCATCAATTGCGCCGCCAAACCGGACATCGGCACCGCGTTGCCCTGCTTGGCGGCAAGCTCGACGGCCATATTCAAATCCTTCAGCAAGGTTTTGACCCGCCACTTCACCGGTTCGAAGCGTTCATCAGCCATTTCCGGCCCGACGATTTGCAAGGGTTTGGAATCGGCGAAACCGCCGGCCAACGCTTCCGGAATGTTACCGGCGTCGACACCGGCCGCTTTGGCCAATGCCATCATCTCGGCAATGACCAGCACATTGCAACTGACGATCATTTGATTGCAAATCTTGGTGATCTGGCCGCTCCCGACCGGCCCCATGTGCGTCAAGCGGCTGTACAACGGCCGCAACACTTCACGGGCAATGGCAACGTCGGCGCTGTCGCCGCCGGCCATGATGGCCAAACTGCCTTGCTCGGCTCCGGCCGTGCCGCCTGAGACCGGCGCATCGACCCAAGCCATGCCGCAATAGGCTTTCAATTCGGCGGCCAAGCGGCGAGTGGCCGCGGGATCGATACTGGATAAATCGATCAGCAATTTGCCGACGGCGCCGTTGCCGATCACTTGCTCAGTGACGACTTGATCAACCGCGGCTGTATCCGCCAGACACAAAATCACGACGTCCGACTCGCGCACCAATTCGGCGGCGGATGCGCAAACCACGGCGCCGGCCTCGGCGACCGGCTGCAGTTTAGCCGGGTCGCGATTCCATACCTTTACCTCGCATCCGGCAGCCAATAGGCGCAACACCAGCGGCCGGCCCATCAGACCGATGCCGGCGAAACCCAATTTGTAACGTTGCTCTAGCATCGCTGCTCGCTTATTCGAACAACGCCGGGCTTAAATCGATCCGTACCGCATCGCCCTGGCCGCTCAACAAGTGGCGTTGCAAGATTTGAAAGGCCTGGTCGAAATCGGCGTTGACGAAACGTTGCGCCAGATGGGCGCAGATCGCGTAAAGACCTGAATAGTGCACGGTTTCGCCCGATGCGCATTGGTTGACCTTATCGGATAAAACCCTGACCACCGACAGCACCGAACCGTCCTGGCGCCAGTTCGCCGCAACCGCCACCACATCGTCGCCGCGGGTCGCAATCGCCGCCAACGCGTTGAACGCCAAATCCACTAATCCGGCCAGTATCTTTTCCAGATCGCCGGCGGCTATCGCTTTAAAGGTTTCGCTGGCGCAATCCAGCAGCAAGGCCTGGCGCAGAACGATATCCATGTCCGACACATGGCCGCTATCGCCCTCTTCCGGTTGGGCAATGCCGAAGCTGTCGTGAAAAGCTCTGACTTGTTGTAGATGTTTATTCATCGGTTTCCCCAAACTTAATAAATGACCGGGCATGGTACAGGCCACGCCCAAAAACCGCAAAAATTCCCACACTGACCGGCCCGAAGCGGCACGGCGCCACCAAAAGCAAATAGCAAACAATATGCATTATCATTTACCTTTAGTGTTAGCGACCGTATACTTCGGTTAATTTTTGTAAAGCCCCTACTTAATTTAAAGAAATTTCCAATCCGGACTCATGTCATGTCGAAAATCCATTCACGCTTATTGATACCTGGCCAAATCGCTATGATTCTCGGCCATTCCCCGATATTGCTCGCGGCCGCCGGCACCGAAGATGCGGAGCTGGAAATGCCGGTGGTCGAAATCGTCGAATCCGCCGAAACCCTGCAAAAAATTCCCGGCACCGTCAACGTACTGACCCAGGAAGAGTTATTCGAAAGCCATGTGTTTAACGTCAACGAAGCGTTGCGCAAAATCCCCGGCGTCAACGCCCGTGACGAGGAAGGTTTCGGTATGCGGCCCAACATCGGCATCCGCGGCATCAACCCGACCCGATCCACCAAGACCTTGTTGCTGGAAGACGGCATCCCGCTGTCGTATGCCCCTTATGGCGACAACGCCAGTTATTACCATCCGCCAATCGAACGCTTCGCCAGCATCGAAGTCCTGAAAGGCCCCTCGCAAATTTTGTACGGCCCGCAAACCATTAGCGGCACCATCAACTATCTAACGCCGAATCCGCCCAGCAAACCCGGCGGCTATTTGAGCTTCACCGGCGGTACCCGCGACTTTTACGACGGCCATTTCAATTACGGCGGTACAGTCGGCGATTTCGGCGGCCTGTTCGATATCACCCATAAAGAAAGCCGCGGCGCCCGCGACAATACCCATTCGGATATCAACGACTTCAACATCAAAGGCGTTTACGACATCAACGCCAACAACGCACTGACCATTCGCGCCAACTATTTCCAGGAAGATTCGCAATTGACTTATTCGGGCATCACCGACGCCGAAATGCGCAACTTCGGAATTCGCTACAACCCGTTTAAAAATGACTCGATGAAAACCGACCGCTGGGGCACTTCAGTCACCCACCAGTACAGCATCAATAACAACGCCACGTTGACTACCAACGTCTACTGGTCGCATTTCCACCGAGATTGGTGGCGCCAAGCCAGCACCACGACCGACAACCAATGCGGTTTCAATAACACCAGACTCGCCGGGGTAGAGGTCGATCCGAACAGTTGCAACTCGATTCAGGGCCGGCTGCGCGATTACTACAGCTACGGCGTCGAACCGCGCCTGCATGTCAACCATAAGACTTTGGGCATCGACAGCGAACTCGACATGGGCTTCCGCGCCCATTTCGAAGAACAGCAGCGGACTCAGGAAAATAAGCAATTTTTGACGGGCACGTTAACATCGATCGCCGAACGTAATGAGCGTGAAACCGATGCCTACTCAGGCTTTGCCCAAAACCGGTTCATACTCGGCGATTGGAGTTTGACGCCCGGCGTTCGCATCGAACACGTCGATTTTCGCCGCTTGAATAAACTCACTAACGCTGCCGGCGATACCACTATGACCGAAATCTTGCCGGCGTTCGGCATATCGCACTCGCCGAACGACAAGATCACCACCTTTTTCGGCTTTCACGGCGGCTTTGCCCCCCCGCGCGCCGAGGATACGCTGAGCAATGTCGGCACTGTAGTGGACGTAGGACCGGAAAAAAGCTGGAATTACGAATTGGGGGTCAGGACCAAACCTTATAAAGGTGCCAAATTGGATGCCACCTTATTCCACGCCGACTTCCTGCAGCAAAATGCGGTGGGCAGCATCGCCGGCGGCTCGACGCCGCTGGCGGCCGGACAGGCTTTGTACCAAGGCGCCGAGTTGTCCGCCCGCCAGGATTTCGGCCCCTTGTTCGACAGCGACCATAACGTCTATCTGCAGGCGGCTTACACCTGGGTCGGCACTGCCGAGATGACCTCCGCGTTCCGCTGTTTGGCCACCGGCATCGACTGCAACAACGCCACGGCCATCGCAATGGCTAACGGCAACTTTGTCGGCAACCGTCTGCCCTACTCGCCGGAACACAATCTGACCACAACCATCGGTTATGCCCATGCCAGCGGCTTCGACCTGCATTTGGAGACAGTTTACGTCGGCCAGCAATTCAGCGATTTTGCCAACACCGGTACGGCTCCCGTCAACGGTAACGGTCAAATCGGCAAAATCGACGATTACGTGGTGTTGAACGTGGCCACGACCTACCACGCCAAACCGATCAATACCGATTTCTTCGTCTCGCTGAAAAACCTGCTGGACGAGACCTACATCGTGGATAGAACCCGCGGCATCCTGCCCGGTTCGCCGCGTTTGGTCCAGGCCGGTTTTAAAGTCAATTTTTGATAACGGGCCGGCGGAATTTCGGGGAACAGGGACGTACCCGGCGCAGGATTGCGAGTTTGCCGCAAACTGGTGCGCTTAGCGGGCCGCTTGCAGTATTGCCAGCTTTTCGGCCCGCCCCATGCGTTTGATTTCAGCCTCGCGCCGACTCGCGGTCGCCCTATCGTGCTCGGTTTCCGTGTAGACGATGCGGACCGGTTGTTTGGCTCTGAAATATTTGGCCCCGGTGCCGGCCCGATGCTGGCGAAAACGGCGTTCGACATCGGTCGTGATGCCGGTATATAGGCTACCGTCGCAACACTCGATGATGTAAACCGACCAATCCGCCATCGCCTGCGCCGGGTCAAGCCGCTTTATTCAACCAAGCGTTGATGCTGACTGCCACCGCCGCACCGAAGCCGATGTAGGCGTATTGCACGATGAAGACCAGTACGCCGTTTTGGGTATGGCTGGCGGTATCCTTGATCGCGGGCGTCACGATCAGCGTCCACAACACCGCTGCCAAAAAATACACCACGACACCGGACACGGCCCAGGAAATCGCCGGCCGCCCGGAACGCTCTGCCGTGTTGTAAAACCATATCGCAATCAATGCCGCCGCTACCGAACCTATCATAATACCCCCCGTTTTAGTGTTTTAGTAACCCGGCAACTGGGCGATACCCTGGTTTGCCAATTGGTCGGCGCGTTCGTTGCCGGGTATCCCGGCATGGCCTTTGACCCAGACCCAGTCGATGCGGTGACGTTGAATCGCCGCATCCAGCCGCCGCCATAACTCGACGTTTTTCACCGGTTGGTTGGCTGCGGTTTTCCAGGCGCGTTTTTTCCAGTTGGGCATCCACTCGGTGATACCCTGCAACACGTATTTGGAATCGGTATACAACCTGACGCTGCAGGGTTTGTTTAACGTTTCCAGGGCCTGAATCGCCGCCATCAACTCCATCCGGTTATTGGTGGTTTCGGCTTCGCCGCCGAACAACTCTTTCCGGTGCGCCTTGTAGTGCATGCACACTCCCCAGCCACCCGGGCCGGGGTTACCCTTGCAAGCGCCGTCCGTGTATATATCGACCGTTTCCGCCATCTACTCTCGATCCTCGTGTGAACGCGACTCCAAGCCCGCCGTCGCAGCCGCTAATTTGATTTTCCGCCGTTTTTCCGCGGCCAATGGGATCAGAGTATATTGCCTTTTCACCGCCCTGATGCCATAGGCCATAGCAAACACCGAAGCGAAGCCGAGCTGGAACTTGCCATGGGAAATGGTGTAACTATCCAGGCCGAACTCGGCGGCCGTCAACAGCTCGAAATTCATCAATTTTAACCAATCCAGCATCCGCGCCTTGCTTATAAAGTGAGCGCGCCAGGAATCGGCCAATTTTCTATCCCACAAAAACTGGAAACGCACCGCCAGACTGAACGGACTGAAATTCAGTACCACCAGTTCGCCGCCGGGCTTCAGCACCCGGTTCACTTCACGCAAGGTCTGGAACCGGCGCGCATCGAACTCGAGGATATGCGGCAATATCACCAAATCCATCGATTCGGTCTGGATTGGCAAGTTAAAAGCTTTGGCGGCGACTTTAAGAGCGTCGCCGTCGCCCAGGGCCTTGCCGTCCAGGATCAAGTAATTGCGGTACAGCGAAAAATCGACAAACTCGTTCTCCCACCCCAAGCCGCCGATTTGCAATTGGTTTTGTTTGCAACTGACGGTAATCGAACGCTTCAGGTAACTGGCCTCCATGGTTTGCAACAGCTTACCCCGCGGGGTTTGGTACAACGCAAACAAGAATTGTCTTTTCATCTATTCAACCGATAAGGCTATGTTTTTTTGGCTATTTCGGAAAGCCATGCTAGGATCTAATTTTTTTATTTTAGCGAGTTCAGACAATGCCCCGCTCAATTTCTAAAAAATCAGCCCGTCATCTGTCTTATCTACTACCCATTTTGCTGGTTACCGGCTGTAGTCAACAAGCTCAAAAAGACCATCTGACCCAGTCTTCGACGAGCAAGTTTTCCGTATTTACCCGTAATGGCAAAGGTACAGGCTCATCTAAAAAACAAGAGGCTGCCAAGGAACATAACACGCTGTGGGACAGAATGCTGTCGCTGTATGCGTTGCCGGAGATAGACCATCCCCGCATCGACCGCGAGTTGAACTGGTATCTGCGAAATCCGGATTACCTGTCGCGGGTACAACAGCGGGCGGAGCCCTATCTGTATTTCATCTTGAACGAAATCGAAGCCAAGAATATCCCGGGCGAATTGGCGTTGCTACCGGCCGTGGAAAGCGCGTTCCGCCCGGATGCGATGTCGCCGGCACAAGCATCCGGCTTGTGGCAGTTTATTCCGCCGACCGGCAAGCTTTACGGCCTGAAACAAAATAGCTGGTACGACGGCCGCCGCGACGTGGTCCAATCCACTCAGGCCGCAACCACTTTTCTGAAAGAACTTAGCGAGACCTTCAACAACGACTGGCTGCTGGCTTTGGCGTCTTACAACGCCGGTAAAGGCAACATCAAGAATGCCGTGGATCGGAATGTCGAACGCGGCCAACCTACCGATTTCTGGTCGCTGGATCTGAACAGCGAAACCTCCGCTTACGTACCGCGGCTATTGGCGATCGCAAAAATCTTCGCCAATCCGGAGAAATACAACGTCAACTTGCACCAATTCGCCAACCAACCTTATTTCGAACTGGTCGACGTCAAATCCCAGATCGACCTGGGTAAAGCCGCGGAACTGGCGCAAACCCCGTTGGACGATTTTTTAAAGCTGAATCCGGGCTACAACCGTTGGAGCACCGATCCGAACGGCGCCCAACACTTACTGATTCCGGTCGACAAAGCCGATAAATTCAAGGAAAAGCTGGCAGAACTGCCGCACGAAGAACGCATCCGCTGGGAACACCACACCGTAGGCAAAAAAGAGACGCTGAAAAGCATCGCCAGCAAACACCACACCACGGTCGAAGAAATTGCCAGCGTCAACCACCTGGAAGACGAATCGGTGGCGCAAGGCAAAATCTTGCTGATCCCGGCGTCCAACCAATCGCAAAAAGGCGAAGCGACCAGCCTAGCCGCGTCGACACCGGCTCTCCAAGCCGCCGCGCCAATCCAAGCCGGCAAGCAGGTCTATACGGTTAAGAAAGGCGACACCTTGTCCGGCTTGGCTCAGCATTTCGCCATCGATCAGGACGACATCGTGAGCTGGAATAAATTGCCGAAGAAAGCCGCGTTAAAACCCGGCCAAAAACTAACGCTGAAAAAGACCAGCGGCAGCATCACGGTGGTATCGACGGCTCCAGCCATCAAACAAATCAGTTACACCGTCAAACCGGGCGATACCCTGGGCCAAATTTCGAAAAAGTTTAACGTCAACGTCACCGAACTGCGCAAATGGAACAACGTGCCGCGCAATAAAGCCGACATAAAGCCCGGATCGAAACTGAAAATCCTGGTCGAAACCAGCCATTCTTCAACCTAAGCCTAAAAATCTGTCCGAGAGTTCGAATTTCGAGCACATTCGATGTGCGTAACCGAAGCCGCCCATAGGCAGACCAACGATTGCGCGGATTTCATGTTCTCGGACAGATTGTTTTTCCTCCCCCCACCAACACTAACAAGCTCCAAACTCTTGCTGCGGCGAACGCCGGCAAGCACCTAGGGGACGGCAGTTTACGCTACTGTAACAACATTCGAACAATCTATGCCGGACGGAACGAGCCGCGTTCGGAGCGATTTGGATAAACCCAAGCCTGATTACGCCAATAAAGTAGGGTATTGCACGGCTGGACGCCACCAAAATCCACTCATCTTAAATGCTAACAACCAATATATCGCCCGATTACCGGCTATAATCCTCTGCGCATCATATGAGTTTAGGCCGTCCAATCATGAATCCTGCAAATTCGATTTTGAAAAGTACCCATTTGCTGCTGGCAGGCGCCTGTTACTTAACCGTGCCGACGGCAAAGGCGGACTTGGCGGACATCGTTGCATCCAACAGCCAGATCGGCGCCCAGTTCGTGACGACCGATGTCGACTACACCGAAATCTCGAAGGAAGGCGTTATCGCCGATACCGAACGCGGATACGTTCCAGGTTTCGGGATTTCGTTATCCGTCATGAAAAACTTAATTGTCGAGAATGCCTATTTCGCATTCCAATTCAGCCAGTTGCACGGCGAAACCAACTATATCGGATCGAGCAATCAGTTTCTGCCGGGCATTCTGGGACCGACCGCAGATGCCTACGGCAGCGTCAGGCAAAAAAACAGCGCTAAATTCGTCGATTTTTACGGCCGCTTCGGCAAAGGTTTTGAATTAGGCAATTCGCTGATGGCGACTCCTTTCGTGGAAATAGGCCACCACAATTGGAAAAGGCATATCGATTCCGAGATTCCAATTATCGCGGCATTCTTCCCTGGCAACACGACCTCGAAAGAAAGTTACAACAACTACTATTACGCCTTCGGCTCGATGCTGCAGTATTCGCCGATCAAAAATCTGGTGTTCACGACGACAGCAATGGTCGGCAGCACCTTTTCTTCAACGATGGCTTCTTCGGGTACGCCAGCCCTTTTCGTAACCGGTATCGGCCAGGACGGCGGCCCTGGAACGCTACATCTGGGCGACTCCGTGTTTTATAAAGTCGGTATGGGATTCGATTATTCCTTCTACCAAAGCTGCCATATCAATGCCAGTGCGGAATACATCGGATTCGAGTACGGCCGCTCGGAAATGACCGGACCGAATAAGACTTACTACGAACCCGACAGCGAGACCAATTACCTTACCGTGAAAGCCGGTTTCGGTTATTCATTCTAAGTGCAGGTGGCGATAACTCGATGAGGTCGCGCTGGGCCAAAGCTGAATATTCAACTTGAGCCAGGTTCGCCGAGATTACAGTGCGGCTGGCTTTGTTTTGAGCGCAAGGTTAAGCAAACAACGCATTGCAAAGCGAAAACCTCGTTCCAGCACCACCCGCAAACCGACGCCAGCAATAATTCTTTTGCGGATTCTGCGAATAAACGTCTTCAAGCAACCATGCCGGCCGACTCGAATTAATCCGTAAGTTGCTCCGCAGTGGCCAGAATGTAACTGATCTCGTCGTTTTGGCTATCGAGAATCTGCTGGCAAACCGCTTCGTCCAGACCCAGCAGCGCCGGCACTTCGTCGGGACAAGACTGGTTCGCCGCATCGCCTATACCGAGTTTGCCCAACAGGCAATCGCTGTAAAAGGTCAACAAGTTCAAAAGATGATGTTCGCCGCGGTAGCAAGGATTGTGGTGGTGGTAGACGATATCGGTGATCGCACGCGGCATCGACCAGACATTCATTAACCAAGCGCCGATTTCGGTATGGTTCAAACCGAAGGCGAAATTTTCCAGATTAAAGATCGCCAGATTCGGATTTGCATTGATCAGACCGCTCAGATAATTGAATTCGTCGGGAAAACGGTGGCCCAGCAACGGGAAACCGATATTGTGCATCAAACCGGCCAAAAATAATTCTTGCCCATTCGGCCGCACCGACTCGGGCATCGCCGCCGCCAATTGCGCCATCAAACGGGTGCTGGCCAGTGCGTGTGTCCAAAACATCCGGGTACCGATCTGCCCTTCCTTCGGCGATTTCAAAGGCGCCAACACCGCCAGACCCAACGCCAAGTCCAAGACGAAATTAAAGCCCAGCACCCGGCTGATCGCGTCGTGCACGGTGGTTATCTTACCGCGGTAACCGTATAACGAAGAACTGGCCCAGCGGATGATTTGCGCGGTCAACAGCGGGTCGAGCTCTATGATTTCCGCCAACTTGGCGACGTCGGCGTGCGGGTCGCCGATCAGATTCAAGATGCGCATTGCGCTGCCCGGCAGCGGCGGCAAGGCCTTGATTTGGGCAATCGTTTCCCGCATGTCGCGCGGCGGCGTGAAACCGTTGCGTTGCTGGTTGCCGATGTTGTCTAGCGTCCAGTTGATTAAATTGGATTCCATCATCGTATCCCGAGGCCTAGCTCAAATGCAGCCGGTTAAGTTTACGGTACAGCGTTCTTTCGCTGATATTCATTTCGGCGGCAATCAGTTTGCGGTTGCCCTGATATTTTTTCATCAAACTGCCGATAAATTCGGCCTCGTATTGGGCAAGGCCGGCCAATGGCGCCGTTTCCCGCTGCCAGCCGACGACGCTGCCGGATTCGCCGTTCCCTACCGGGCGCTGCATAAAGTGAATGTCGCTATCCTGAATCTGGCGCTCCTTGCACAGGCCGGCGGCCAATTGCAGACAATTGCGCAACTCGCGAATGTTCCCCGGCCAGTCGTATTGGATCAGTTTCACCAACGCCGGTTGCGTTAGGCTATAACCGGCGCCTCCGGCAGCGAGTTGCCCCAGAAAATGGTCGATCAATATCGGCAAATCCTGCTTGCGCTGGCGTAACGGCGGCGCCTCCACCGGGAATACCGAAAGCCGGTAGAACAAATCCTCGCGAAACTGGCCGTTCTTGACCATTTCCGCCAAATTCCGATGCGTAGCGCAAACCACCCTGACTTTGGCTTTTTGCATCGCGGTGCCGCCCACTCGGCGAAATTGGCCGCTTTCCAGTGCGCGCAACAGCTTGGGCTGTTGCGACAACGGCAAATCGCCGATCTCGTCGAAAAACAAGGTGCCGTTGTCTGCCAATTCGAACAGGCCCTTTTTCGCCGCGGTGGCTCCGGTGAACGCGCCTTTTTCGTGGCCGAACAATTCGCTTTCGAACAGGTCTTCGCCCAAGATTGTGCAGTCGACAATGACGAATTCGCCATGCGCCTGCTTCGAATTCCGGTGCACAAACTCGGCGGCCAGTTCCTTACCGGTACCGGTTTCGCCGAGCAGCATCACTGCCGCTTGAGTTTCTGCGGCTTGGCACAAGCGGGTTCTAAATTCGTTGAATACCGCCGACTTGCCGACCATCATCGCCGCGGAATCGGCGGACGGGCATTTGTGCAGCGGCGTCTGCACTTCGCCTAGGTATAGCATGGCGTCGGCATCCAGCAGCGGAAAACCGCGCACATTCAACGAATACGCCGCATCCGGGTCGCTGTAATCCGGATAAACCCCGGCGTACGACTCCAAGGTCCTGAACATTTTCCGGTGGCGGCAATCGCGGTTGTCTGGGCAGCAAGGCTTACCCACCCTGCTCTGCCGGGAAGCGCCAAAACCGGTTTCCCAAGCACGATTGACCGCAACCACATTCAATTCGGCATCTACAATGACCAGCGGCAAGTCGTGAGTTTCCAGCAAGGATTCCAGGGTAAAGGCACTGTGCGGCATACGCTCCATTCCGGCGATAGGGATTGAAAAATCGGCAACCATTAGCGGCGATAGGCCAACGGCCGGGATGCGATACGCCACGACATCCTCGATTCGACCGGACTTAAGGCGCCTCGGCTAACCGGAATAAGGATAACCTATTAGCGCCAACTGTTGGCAACGCGCGGAAAATATTCGCCTGCCCTGCCGGATATTTCGGCAAAGCGGCATGGCAAACGGCGGTAACGGGATTTTAGAGCAAGGCGTGCGAGGAGGCTTAATTGGAGTGGATCGGCTGCGCCGGCAAAAGCCAGACGGCCCAGGCCGATCCATGGGAATAACGGAAATTACATTTGCGATTGCAAATAGTTCTGCAAGCCGATTTTTTCGATCAAATCCAACTGGGTTTCCAGCCAATCGATATGCTCTTCCTCGCTTTCCAGGATATGTTCCAACACTTCGCGAGAAATATAATCGTTGACCGATTCACAATAAGCGATCGCTTCTTTCAACAGCGGCAACGCCAACTGCTCCAGCTTCAGGTCGCACTCCAGCATCTCCCGCGGATTCTCGCCGATCATCAACCGGCCCAGGCTTTGCAGATTGGGCAGGCCCTCCAGAAACAAAACCCGCTCGATCAATTTGTCGGCGTGTTTCATTTCGTCGATCGACTCGTGGTATTCCTTTTCGTTGAGTTTTTGCAAACCCCAGTTTTTGAACATCCGGGCATGCAAAAAGTATTGGTTGATCGCGGTGAGTTCGTTTTCCAATACCTTGTTCAGGTACTCGATAACTTTTTTGTCCCCTTGCATGTCTATTCTCCTGGGTTATGGTGTTTGGTCACTGCCGATCGTTAGCCGCTTGGCGCAAGCGTCCGGCAGATTTATCGGTCAAGATCCTGGCGATATCCTTGTTGCATTTGCCGCAGTCGCCGCCAACGCCGAAACAATGGAATAACTGCTTGCGCGAACACAGCCCTCTGGCAATCGCCGCGTCCAACTGGCTATCGGTCACCGCTTTACAAACGCAGACATACATCGTTACGCCACCCGCCGTCGTTGAACCTGCGTAGGATCGGCGGTAATTTTACGGTAGATTTCTACCCGGTCGCCCTCCTTGACCGGCGCATCCAGCTTGGCTAGTTTACCGAAAACACCGACTTTTTGCGTTTCCAGATCGATCTCCGGAATTTGCTTCAGCACGCCCGACAACTCGATAGCATCGGCGATGGTGCTGCCTTCGGGCACTTCCAGACGTAACCAAATTTGCCGATCGGCCTGCGCGTAACATACCCCGACGTTCATGTTCGATTCCTCCTATTCCGCCACGACCGCGTCCTCGTCCGCTATGTCCGCCGCCGGTTGGATTAGCGGCGCCGGCCTGGCCGCGATTCGGCGGTCCAACAACCGCTTCAGCGCTACCATGAACCCCAGCATGATGAATCCGCCGGGCGGCAATGCCATCAGTAAAAAACCTTTATATTCCGGTATCAATACCGTCTCTAGAAAGCGGAAACCCTCGCCGAGCAAAACCGAGGCATTGGCAAACAGGGTGCCGGCCGAACTGATTTCGCGCATTGCGCCCAACACCACCATCGCCCCGATAAAGCCAACGCCCATCATCAGCCCGTCCCACATCGACGGCATTACCGGCTGTTTGGAGGCGAATGCTTCGGCGCGGCCGAGAATCACGCAGTTGGTTACGATCAACGGGATGAACAAACCCAACACCTTATGCAATTCGTGCATCCAGGCATTCAGAAAAATATCGACCAGCGTTACCAGGGCCGCGATTAATAGCACGAAAATCGGAATCCGAATCTCCGCCGGTATCAAATGCCGGCTGACCGAGACCGCAGCGTTGGACGCCACCATCACCGCCATCGTCGCCAAGCCCATGCCCAAACCGTTGGTGGCGGTGCCGGTCACGGCCAATAGCGGACATAAAGCCAGATTTTGCGTCAGCACCACATTGTTGTCCCACAACCCGTCGCGGGCGATTTTTCGATATTGTTCAGAGAATAGAATCGACAGATTCATGACAGCTACGCTCCCAAATAAAAACTGTTGCCGCTGCGGGTACAATTGGCATCGGGGCTACCCCACATGGCAGACTGGAACCATTGCAAGCTAATCGGCACCCAGCAAAGCCACCCGGTGCGACTTATAAAAGTCCAGACCGCGTTTGATCGCCTGCACCACTTTGCGCGGCGTGATCGTCGCGCCGCTGAATTGGTCGAACACGCCGCCGTCTTTCTTCACGGCCCATTGTTCGACGGTCAGGTTATCCAGCGACTTGCCGTTGAAACCCAGCACCCATTTCGATTTGGTCACTTCGATCTTGTCGCCCAGGCCCGGCGTTTCGACGTGAGAGATGACGCGCACGCCGAGGATTTCGCCAGTGCGGTCGACGCCCATGACTAGGCTAATCGGCCCGGCATAACCGTCCGGCGCGATGAATTTGAAACAGACGGCATTGACGATTCCGGCCTTTTTCGCCAAATACACTTCGATTTGCTCGCTTCCCAAATTGTTGTCCTTGGCATCCAGCATCACGCTATCCTGCAGCAGATCGTTGTCGTGCAGTTCCGCCGGAACCACCTGCGCCAGATTGGCTTGCAGATCTTCGCGCAGCCGCAACTCGATCACGCCGCGGGTGGCCAAGTCGGCCACACCCAACAATATTGCAGCCAACAACGCAAACCCGGCCAGCACACCGGCCTGAAATTTTACTTGCGGCCGCAATTGCTGCAGGTTGTCGGGTTGCAGCCACTGCGCCAACTGCTGGCGAAACCTAGCCCAGCGTAGCAACGCCGACTCGAGTAATTCGCCGGCTTTCGGCTTAGCCTGCGGTTTTACGGGTTCGGAACTCATGGCCGGCCTCAGGGGTTGGAAATGTCTAGCGGCTTGCCGTTACGGTAACGGCCGTAGATGCGCGGACGGATGTAATGGTCGATCAGCGGCGTCACCGCATTCATCAGCAAGATCGCAAAGCCGGTGCCTTCCGGATAGCCGCCCCAAGTGCGGATCACGTAAATCAACAGGCCGCAGCCGGCACCGAAAATAATTTGCCCCAGCGGCGTATTCGGCGACGTGACGTAATCGGTGGCAATAAAGAACGCCACCAGCATCACCGCGCCGGAATTCAAATGCACCCATGGCCCCAGATAGTGCGTGGCGTCCAGCAAGTGAAACAGGCTCGACAGCAAAAAAATGGTCAGCAACAGCGATAACGGAATGTGCCATTTGATGACACCCTGGCGTATCAGCCAGATACCGCCGGCCAGAATTAGCAGCGAAGAGGTCTCGCCCAGACTACCCCGTTCCCAGCCGATAAAGGCCAGGAAGCCGGAATATTCCAAAAGGCTGCCGGGCAGCAGGCGGCCTTGGGAAAATTCGGTTTTGACGTAACCCAAGGTGGTGGCGCCGGTCACTGCATCGGCATTTTGCAAGCCGCCGAAGGTGATGGCCAGACTATCGATCACGCCGGGACCGGTAAATAACGGCGAAACGTTGGCCCAAGTCGTCATCTCGATCGGAAACGAAATCAGCAAAGCCACCCGCGCCAACATGGCCGGATTGAACAGGTTCTGCCCCAAACCGCCGTAGACGTGCTTGCCCAACACAATCGCGATCGCCGCGCCGACCACGCCTATCCACCACGGCGCCCAAGGCGGCAACGTCATCGCCACCAGCAAACCGGTGACGATGGCCGAGCCGTCGCGCACAAACGGCATTGCCGCTACGCCTTTCAATTTCAAACTGAATGCTTCGAAAAACACTGCCGCCGCAACTGTGGTTGCCAACAAGTACAAGGCCGGCCAACCGAATAGGAATAGGCCGCAGGCGATAGCAGGCGCCATGGCCTTGATCACCAGCCACATAATCTGATCCACGCGGCGGCTGGCCGCAGTATGCGGCCCGCTGATCGGTTTGCTGCTCATGCGGTCTCCTCGGCGGCAACGCTCTGCGTAGTTTTATCGATGCCGTCGGCTTTGGCCTGCTGCTGGGCGGCCAGCCGCGCGGCGCGGGCCTCGGCGGCGCGCTGAGCTTCGGCTTCGGCTTCCAGGCGCATGCGTTCCATCCGGTTATTGCGGTCCTCAATCAATCGCTTGGTTTGCTCGGCTTTATGTTCGGCTTGTTGGCGCTTGACCAACTCGCCGGACGCGAATTTGAAGTAATGCACCAACGGGATGTTCGACGGGCAGACATAGGAACAACTGCCGCAACTGATGCAATCCTTCAAGCCCAAATCCACCGCGGCATCGAGTTGGTTGACCTTGATCCGACTGGCCATCTCCAACGGCAACAGTCCGACCGGACAGGCCGTCACGCAGCTCGAACAGCGAATACAGGGCTGCACTTCCGGTTCTTCGATATCGGCGTGAGACAGCGCCAATATGCCGTTGCAGGCTTTTACTACCGGCACTTCCGCGATAGGCAACGCGTCGCCCATCATCGGCCCTCCCATCACCAGCCGCGCCAGTTTGGCTTTGTCCAGCCCGCAGTAGGCCAATACTTCCGACATCAAGGTGCCGATCGGCACTTCGACGTTCTGCGGCTTGGCCAGTGCCGCACCGGACACCGTTACCACCCGGCTGATCAAAGGCTGACCCAAGCAGACGGCGTTATAGACCGCATAAGCAGTGGCGACGTTATGCACCACAACGCCGATGTCGGTGGCCCTGCCGTCGGCCGGAATCTCCTGGCCGGTCAGATAACGCAGCATTTGCCGATCCCAACCCATCGGATAGCGGGTCGGTACCTGCGAAACGACGATATTGGAAAACGCCCGGCTGGCCTCACGCATCGCCGCAAAAGCGTCCGGCTTGTTGTCTTCGATGCCGACCAGGGCTTTCGGCGCATCCATGCCGCGCAACATCAAGCGGATGCCGGCGACGATTTCGGCCGCCCGCTCCTGCATCAAACGGTCGTCGCAGGTCAGGTAGGGCTCGCATTCGCCGGCGTTGATCAGTAAGGTATGTATCTTGTTCTTCCGCCCCAGATTCAGCTTCACCGCCGACGGAAACACCGCACCGCCCAGTCCGACCACACCAGCCGCGCCGACCCGCAGGCAGATTTCTTCCGGATCGAGTTGAAACGGGTCGCCCGCAACATTCAATTCGGCCCATTGCTCCAGACCGTCGCTTTCCAATACCACGGTGCGGATCGGCAGGGCCGACGGGTGCGGCGCCGGAAAGTCCTTGACGTCGACAATAGTACCGGAGGTCGGTGCGTGTACCGGCGCCGAAATCGTGCCCTGGCTATAGGCCAGCAACTGGCCTTTCAACACCTTGTCGCCGACCATAACCAAAGGCTCGGCCGGCTTGCCGACGTGCTGTTGCACCGGGATATACAGTTTCTTCGGCAACGGAAAATCGGTCGCAATCGGCAGTGCCGAGGTCTCGGTTTTGTGTTCTTCGGCGTGAATGCCGCCGCGCAAGCGCGGATTTTCGAACAATGCGAACATGGGCATCTCCGTCAGGCCACCAGCGGCTTAGGCCAGCGCCAATTGCGCAGGGTTACCTCTATCGGATGCATCTGCAAGCATTCGGTGGGGCAGACTTCGACGCATTTTTTGCAACCGATACAAGCATCGGCGACGACGGCATGGATTTGTTTGGGCGCGCCGACGATGGCATCGGTCGGGCAGACTTTGAAGCAGCGGGTGCAGCCGGTGCAGGTTTCCTCGCTGACCCGAGCCACCATCGGCTCCTGGTCTTGGGTCTGGCTCAAATCGACTTCCACACCCAATAATTTGGCTAATTGTTCCACCAACGAGGTGCCGCCCGGCGGGCATAACGTCAGCGGCGCGCTACCGGAGACGACGGCTTCGGCAGCCGGGCGGCAGCCGGGAAAACCGCATTGGCCGCATTGCGATCCGGGCATCAGCGCCTCCACCTTTTCGATCAGCGGATCGGCCTCGACTTTCAAATACTTCCCGGCAATCCCCAGCGCCAGCCCCAGTAATAACCCCAGCGCAGTCAACACAACGATGGCGGACAATACGTACATAATGCGCCTCTTATTTAGTATAAAGACCCGCAAATCCCATGAATGCCAGCGACAGAATGCCGGCAGTGATAAAAGCGATGGGCGTCCCCGAAAAAAGCGCCGGTACCGCCATGAGCGCTAAGCGTTCACGCAGACCGGCGAAGAGCACCATCACCAGGGTAAAACCCATTGCCGAACCAAAGCCGAACAGCAGGCTTTGTACGAAATCGTATTTCTCCTGGATGTTGAGCAAGGCCACACCCAGCACCGCACAATTGGTCGTAATCAGCGGCAAGAAAATCCCCAGCACCTGGTACATGACCGGGCTGGTCTTATGAATCACCATTTCGGTAAATTGCACCACGGCGGCGATCACCAAAATAAATCCCAGCACCCGCAAAAAGCCGATATCGAACGGTATCAGCAAGCGGTGTTCCAACACCCAACTGGCGGCGGAGGCCAGCGTCAACACGAAAGTGGTTGCCAAACCCATACCCAGTGCCGTGTCGAGCTTATTGGACACCCCCATGAACGGGCACAATCCGAGAAACTTGACCAGTACGACGTTGTTGACCAACGCCGTACCCAATATCAGAAGTAAGTATTCGCTCATCGCTTGGAACCTGGTGTTTTGTTTACTCTGCAGCATCATTTGTGCCAACGCTGCAAACGCCCGCCAGCTCACCGTTTTAGTGCAAAAACGCCAAAAACGGCTCCGAAAAACTCTGTGCCAAAAAACACAGAGGCGAAACAACCGGGTTTAAAATTGTCGCAAACCGCACAAATCGTCTGGATTTAGTCGGCGGTGCCGGGCAATTTCTTATTTGGCGCTCAAATTGCATACATTTTGTGTATTCATAAAACAGCCGAGACCCCTGCGCATGAGCAAATCGACTCCAGACTTTCTGCAAAGCCAGATCGGTAGCGAAACCGCCGAGCTGCTGACGGCCGGAAACGGTCCGGCGCCGGCGGCCGCTAACAAGCCGAGTAAAACGCTGCCGTTTTCGTTGTTCGTCAAAGCCGTCGAGCAGGCGCCGGTGGCGATTTCGATTACCGACAAGAAAGCCAATATTCTTTATATCAATGACGCGTTTACCGAAGTAACCGGCTATAACGCAGCGGAAATTCTCGGCAAGAACGAATCGCAGCTATCCGACAAGTCCACGCCCCGACAAATCTATTACGACTTGTGGCATACCATTTCCCGCAAACAGGTCTGGCACGGCCAGTTGGTCAACCGGCAAAAGCTGGGCCAGCGTTATTTGGCCGATTTGACGATTGCGCCAATGTTGGACGAAAGAGGCGCGATCAGCCATTACATCGGCATGCACCGCGACGTCACTCAGGCACACTATGCCGAGCAACAAGTCAATAACCAGAAGCAGTTGATCGAATCGGTGCTGAACGCGTCGCCGGTGGCGATGGCGGTACTGGATAGCGACAAACGGGTGGTGCTGGACAACCAGATGTACAAGATGCTGATCAGCGAACTGGACAAGGACGAACCGGCGCTGTTTTTTTTGGAGGCTTTGGAACAGGAAATGGGCGATTTGTGGGGCAGCAACGTCAACCGCCAACACGGTTTCGCCAACCGGGAAATCCGCATCGAAGGCAGCGGCCTGCGCGGCGCCCGCTGGTTCTCCTGCTCCGGCAACTGGTTTATCGAAAACGACGTCTGCGCCGACAGTTTTTTCGCCCGCCAGTCCAAAGATTACTTACTGTTGACGATCAACGACATCACGACGCTCAGGCGGCAGCAGGAAAAACTGCAGGTACAGTCGCTCAGAACCATACTGGCCGAAGAAGAACATATCCGCAGTATTCGCGAGACCTTATTGGGAGCGATGCACCAAATCCGCCAACCATTGAATCAGATCAATGCGGCGATCCAAATCATGGGCCAACGCAACGACGCCAGCAACCGCCCGCTACGCGATTTGCTCGGACAAGTGCAAAAGATGGGCGAAGAAACCCTGGAAACGCTGCAGCGCTGCGTGCCGGAAATTCCGGAAGCGGCCGTAGTGCCGGTCAATCTGAACCAACTGTTGCACGAAGTCATGCTGCTGCACAGCAATAAATTCCTGGCCAACGGCGTCGTGGTCGATTGGCTGCCGAATCCAGTATTGCCCAGCATATTGGGCTCGGAGAACAAACTGCGGATGCTGTTCAAACAACTGATCGATAACGCAGTCGATGCGATGAACCGCGCCGGCAGCCGCGAGCGGCTGATCAAAATCACGACCGCGGCCGACCGCGACTGGGTCAACGTCAGTATCGCCGACAGCGGGCCGGGGATTCCGGCTCACCAGCGCAGCAAGGTGTTCGAACCGTTCTTCACCACCTCGCAGAATCTGAAGGGTGCGCAGGCCGGCATGGGCTTGGTGATGGTCAAGGAAATCGTCAACCAGCACAGCGGCATGATCGAGATCGATCCGGATTACCAACACGGCTGCAGTTTCAAACTCAGTTTTCCCTGTCAAAAAAATTCGGCCATGGTGAACATCCATGAGTGAACGATTATTACTGGTCGAGTCGGAGCTGGACACGCTCTATATGGTCAGCCAGTTGCTGAACAGCACCCACGAGTTACGCAGCAAACTGAAAGGCATTCTGGAGATTTTGCATAAACGCAGCGGCCTGCGCTTCGGCATGATCACCCTGCGCGACATCGAAGACGACAGCATGGGCATCTGCGAGATTTACGGCGAAGGTATCGACCGCTCGGTACGTTACCAGCCCGGCGAAGGCCTGGTCGGAGCTATTCTCGACGAAGGCAGCACGATTGTGGTCGAACGTATCGCCGACGAGCCTCGTTTCTTAAGCCGCCTGGGCGTTTACGACCCCGACCTGCCGTTCATCGGCTCGCCGCTGGCAGTGGAACAAGGCGAAGTAGTCGGCATTCTGGCGGCGCAACCCTGCGACGCCAGCTTTCTGGGCGAACGCGCCCGCTTCATGGAAATGGTCGCCAACCTGATCGCGCACAGCGTCAACATGCTGCGGGTCATGGAGCGCAAGCAAAACGAACTGGTAAACGAACGCGATTATTTGAAGCAAACCCTGGTCAAAAACTATCGCTTCGAAAACATCATCGGCCACTCCGAACCGATGCTGAAAGTGTTCGACATCATTCGCCAGGTAGCGAAATGGCACACCACGGTGTTGATCCGCGGCGAATCAGGTACCGGTAAGGAAGTCGTCGCCAGCTCGATCCATTTCAATTCGGCCTGCGCCAACGGCCCGTTTTTGAAACTGAACTGCGCGGCGCTGCCGGATACCTTGCTGGAATCGGAATTGTTCGGCCACGAAAAAGGCGCGTTTAGCGGCGCGATCGGCCAGCGCAAGGGCCGGTTCGAATTGGCCGACGGCGGTACGCTGTTTCTGGACGAAATCGGCGAAATCTCGGCATCGTTCCAAGCCAAGTTGCTGCGGGTGCTGCAGGAAGGCGAATTCGAACGGGTCGGCGGCGTGCGCACGCTGAAAGTCAACGTCCGCATCATCGCCGCGACCAACCGCAATCTGGAGCAGGAAGTGGCCGACGGCAATTTCCGCGAGGATTTGTATTACCGGCTCAACGTCATGCCGATCAATATGCCGCCGTTGCGGGAACGCATCGAAGATATTCCGGAACTGTCGGCGTTTTTATTGAACCGGATTTCCAAACAACAGGGCGGCCGGCCGCTGGAAATCAAGGAAAGCGCGATCCGTATCCTGATGAAGCACGACTGGCCCGGCAACGTGCGCGAACTGGAAAACCGGCTGGAACGCGCCGCGATCATGAGCGCCGACGGCATCATCGACCGCGACGTGATCGCCAGCACCGGCCTGGAAAACGAAATCGGCATCAGCCGTACGCCGCAATCGATCAAGCATATCGACCTGCACGACGAGAGCATGGACGAACGGGAACGGGTCATCGCCGCGCTGGAACAAAGCGGCTGGGTGCAAGCCAAGGCCGCCCGCCTGTTGGACATGACGCCGCGGCAAATCGCTTACCGGATCCAGACGTTGAACATTAACGTTAAACAAATCTGAACCAATGCGAATGCAATTGGTAGGTCAGACGGATAATGAAATATTCTAGAGGGTGTAACAATTTTTGTGTAAACGGCTATTAGGCAGGAAACTGCTATTCCTTAAATGGAGAAAAAATGACCGTATCAAAACCCATTCTCTCGAACTGCTCGACAGCCTACTCGCGGGCTACCAAACGCCTGAAGACCTGATTGGCGAAAACTGTCTGCTGAAGCAACTGACCAGAGCGTTGGTCGAGCGGGCGTTGGTAGCTGAAATGACCGAGCATCTCGGCCACGGCAAGCATTAGCCTATCGTCAAGCCAGCGGTAATGCCCACAATGGCAAGAGCCGTAAGACACTGAGAGGCGATTTTGGTGAAGTGCCGATTGAAATCCCCCGTGATCGTCACGGCCAATTCGAACTGCAAATCATCGCGAAGCATCACTTACGGCTTTTGGGTAGACGCGTTGGACAGATTTCGACGACAAGATCATTTCGCTTTATGCCCGAGACCTGACGGTGCGCGAAATCCAGAGCCATCAGGAAGAGATGTATGGCTCTGAATTGTCGTCAACGCTGATTTCATCGGTGACCGACGCTGTGATAGATGAAGTCAACGCCAGGCAATCGCGACCACTGGAATCGATTTATCGCATCGTCCACCAGGTGCGTAACAGCCTGAATTATGACGGCTGGAAAATACGCAAACAGGTGGCTGACGATCTCAAGCGCATCTATCAACCGGCGACGGCTGAGGAAGCCCATCAATAGCTAAGTGAGTTTGAGCTGCATGGAATGACGCTTACCCCTCTATCGCCCAGATTTGGCAACGTAACTGGGATCGGATGATTCCCTTCTTCGATTACCCGCCGGAGATACGCCGGATTATCTTCACGACCAACGCCATTGAACCGGTCAAATGAGCCTGAGAAAAATCACCAAAAATCGCGACTGGTTCCCCAGCGATGAGGCATTGTCAAAATTGTTCTATCTGGCACTGATGAATATCAGTGAAAAATGGACCATGCCGCTGCATGACTGGAAAGCTACTTTAAATCGGTTTAGCATTCAGTTTGAAGAACGGATGCCAAGCCTTTTACCAACCCGTTTACACAAAATTCAGGACAGGCTCTAATAGTGGATTTTTAGAGACTCCCTTAGTTATAAAGTCATGCCAATCAAGGTGCTTGAATCGGCGTAAGGCCTGGGTAGTATTATATTTCTAGACTTCTCCAAAACTAAAGTTTGGCTCAGGGCGTTACACTAGCTTATCTTTCCGAAGAATAAATATTCACATTTTATATCAAACAACATTCATGAACTGGCCCAAAAACCCATTTACGTTAACCCATGCCGGCCATAACACGATAGCTTCCATGGAAGGTATTCGCGGCTTCGCGGTATTTTTAGTTTTTTTAGTTCATTACACCACTCTTGCAAAACCCTGGATTAACCAGGATAGTTTGACTTTTACGGCTTCGAAATATCTGTTTTGCATAGGGCATACCGGTGTCGATTTATTCTTTGTGTTGAGTGGATTTCTAATATATGGCATGCTGATAAAAAAAAGAAAGCCCTTTTTAACGTATGCCAAACGCCGAATACAACGGATCTACCCGACATTTACCGTAGTATTTATTATTTACCTGTTATTGTCTGCAGTTTTTCCTAATGAATCGAAAATACCGCACGGCTTGCTGCCTGGCGCGATTTATATTGCCCAAAACTATTTATTAATTCCCGGCCTATTCGACATTCAGCCGATAATTACCGTTGCCTGGTCGCTAAGTTACGAATTTTTCTATTATTTCATAACCCCACTGATTATCTTTTGCCTAAACCTAAGATCCTGGCCAAGCAAACTCAGGATTACCTTATTTTTACTGCTGAGCGTTTTGTTTTTCTTTTATTTCAGCCGCTATTCCGGCCATGTTAGATTGCTAATGTTCGTTTCCGGCATATTGCTCTACGAAACGGTCAGCTACCATCCCCCGAAAAAAAACTTCTGCTTCGGCATTCCGGCACTTTTTCTGGCAATAGGCTGGGTTGCGATGGTCGAGTATTTAAATATCAACGACTACTGGCGATATCCGATAATTTTTGTATTTTTTTATATTTTTTGCCTGGACTGCTTTTCTCAGCCCAATTTTAGCGCCAGAATGTTTTCATTAAACCCCATACGCTGGCTAGGAAACATGAGTTATTCCTATTACCTGCTTCACGGACTGGCATTAAAATTCATATTCCTAATTATCAAATATGCTTACCCCCCGCTCAGCCAACATACTTGGCTGTTTTGGACATTTCTTCCGCTAAGCTTTTGCCTCACTTTAATTCCGACAACATTGTTATTTGTTTTCGTTGAGAAACCCTACTCGCTGAATACCAAGTAATACTAAATCTAATCAAACTTTTGACCGACGGCGCCAAAGGCGATACAAACCGAGCTTCCCCGAAATAGCTCCAGTCCCCTCTATTTCGTATTTGATAATTCAACAAGTAACGGAAGATATAGGGAGGATAATATCCATATACGATTAAAGTTTATCCTTAACGGTTTGGTAAACCTGTGCGGCTGCGTTTTCAGCCAACTCCAGCAAGCCGTCGAGCTCGGCCAATTGGGCTTCGGCAAAAGTTCGGTCTTTCAAGCCGGCCGCATTGATCTGGACGTTCAACGCCGCACTCTTCAGGCCGGCGTAGGCGGCCATCACCGCTACGCCCGCATCGCTGATCACGCCGAGATTGCCTTTTTCGGCGGCAATGCGGCTTAGCTCGATGGCCTGCGCACAAGCTTTGGCACAAGCCAACGGCACCAATGTCGCTTCTTTCAGCACAGTTTGGATTTGCTCGCCACGGTAAAGCTTTTCCTGCTCGTTAGTTTTCGGTAGTCCGTAACAAGCCATCAGTTTGTCGAATACGTCGACATCGGCTTTGACCATCCCGAGCAGCGTTTGCCGCAACACTTCGGCTTCGCCGAGCAGATCGCGCAATTCCGCCTCCACTTCGGCATATTTGGGTTTGCCTATCGTCAGATTGCAAACCATACTCACCAAGGCTGCGGCTTGCGCCCCCATCACCGCCGCCGCACTACCGCCGCCCGGCGTGGCTTGCTTGCTTGCCAGTTCGTCGAGGAAAATTTCGAGTGATTTATCTTTAATTTCTTTCATGTCCTGTTTGTACGTTGTAGGCCGGAACGAACCGATAGGCCTTTCCGGCGGAAGCAGATTGGCGGAAACGCTAAGACTTATCGGACCAGGCGATAGCCTTATTTCATCGCTAATTTTCCCGGCGCCAGATGGTGCTGCCGCCGGCCACGTCTTCCAGCAAAACGCCTTGCGTTTTTAGCTGGTCACGAATCGCATCGGCTTGCGCCCAATCTTTTTGGGCCTTGGCGGCTTTGCGCATTTCTATCAGCCGTTCGACTTCCGCTGCGTCCAAACCGCCCTGCCCGGCTCCGCCTTTCAGAAATTGTTCCGGATCGTCTTGCAACAAGCCTAAAATTGCCGCCAACTTTTTCAAGGTCACCGCCAACACCGCTTTATCTTCGGCTTTATTCAATTCCCGCGCCAAGTCGAACAACACCGCCAAAGCCACTGGCGTGTTGAAATCGTCGTCCATCGCCTGCTCGAAGCGGTGCTTGAACTGGGCATCCATCGGGGCATCGGCGATATCCACTCCTCTAAGCGCGGTATACAGCCGAGTCAAGGCAATGCCGGCTTCGTCCAAATGTTCGTCGGAATAATTCAACGGACTGCGGTAATGGCTGGACAAAATGAAAAAACGGACCACTTCCGGACGATACTGTTTCAACACTTCGCGCACCGTGAAAAAATTGCCCAACGATTTGGACATTTTCTCCTCGTTGATCCTGACGAAACCGTTGTGCATCCAGTAGTTGACAAAGGTTTCCCCGGTGGCGCCCTCGGATTGGGCGATTTCGTTTTCATGATGAGGAAATTGCAGATCCATGCCGCCGCCGTGAATGTCGAAATGGCTGCCCAGGCAGCAGGTCGACATCGCCGAGCATTCGATATGCCAGCCGGGGCGACCGGCGCCCCAGGGCGAATCCCATGCCGGTTCGCCGGGCTTAGCCGTTTTCCACAGCACGAAATCGAGCGGATCGCGTTTGGCATTGTCGATATCGACACGCTCGCCGGCATTCAGGTCTTCGATGTGTTTCCCGGATAACTTGCCATATCCGGCAAACTTAGCGACGGCATAAAACACGTCGCCGTTCGCGCCGACGTAAGCGTAATCCTTTGCGATCAGCGCTTCGATCATGCCGATGATGTCAGAAATCGACTGCGTCGCCCTGGGCTCGCGGTCGGGCGGCAATACCGCCAGCGCCCGTTCGTCTTCGTGCATCGCATCGATGAAGCGCGCGGTGAGTTCGGTAAACTCCTCGCCGTTCTGGTTGGCACGCTGAATAATTTTGTCGTCGATATCGGTGATATTGCGGACGTAGGTCAATTGGTAACCGGAATGCCGCAGGTAACGCGCCACGGTATCGAACACAACCATGACCCTGGCGTGGCCGATATGGCAATAATCGTAAACGGTCATTCCGCAAACGTACATGCCGACTTTGCCAGGCTGTTTCGGCACGAATTCTTGTTTACTACGGGTTAGAGTATTGTAGATTTTTAACATGTACGGAGGCGTAAAGGCGGCAAAACACCGGGCAATCTACCAAGATTCGAACTTCTCTTTCAAGATAAAAACACATAGAATTCAAGGCTTGCAGCTAATTTTGGGAGCGGTCATGCGCGCAACTCTGGTTTACTTGATGCTGTTTTCAATCTCAACTCTTTCATTTGCAACAGAAAATAAAATGTCCAACACACATACCAAAGTCAAATTAACCACTTCTCTCGGCACTATTGCCATCCAGTTGGAGGACGAAAAAGCCCCGGCATCGGCCGCTAACTTTGTTGCCTACGTTAAACAAGGTTTCTACGACGGCACGATTTTCCATCGGGTGATTCCAGGTTTCATGGCCCAAGGCGGCGGTTTCGACACTTCGTTTAACCAGAAAACGACCAATTCTCCGATCAAAAACGAGGCCGACAACGGCCTGAAAAACAAACGCGGCACGCTGGCAATGGCGCGCACCAGCGATCCGCATTCCGCCACCGCGCAATTTTTCATCAATTACAAAGACAACTCCTTCCTGGACCACACCAGCCCGACACCGAGCGGTTGGGGCTATGCCGTGTTCGGCAAAGTCGTCGAAGGTATGGACGTGGTCGACGCGATGGCTAAACAGGCAACCGGCAATCGCGGCATGCACCAAGACGTACCTAAGACCGATATCGTGATCGAGAAAGCCGAAATTGTCGAATAAGGAACTCGCCGCTCCACCTCCGTCGGTGCGGCATTCTTCGTGAAAGATATACTGTTCATATCCGACCTGCATCTGACGCTGGAAAAACCTGAAATTCTCCGGCGCTTTTTTCATTTTCTGCGGCAGCGGGCCAGCAAAGCGCAAGCCTTATATATATTGGGCGACTTATTCGACGCCTGGATAGGCGACGACGATAACACCCGGCCCGCCCGAGACATCAAACGCGAGCTAAAACAGCTTACCGCTTCCGGCGTCAAAGTCTTTATCCAGCAAGGCAACCGGGATTTTCTATTAGGCAATGCCTTTTGCACCGACACCGGTGTTTCGCTGCTGGGGGATTTCGCCGTGATCGAGCTGGACGGCCAACGGGTGTTATTGACCCACGGCGATTTATTGTGCAGTGACGACATAGCTTATCAGGCATTCCGAATCAAATCGCGTAGCCGAGAATGGCAGGACGCAGTATTGCGCAAACCGGTTTGGCTAAGGCTTATAGCCGCCCGCTGGTACCGTTTGCGCAGTTACTTTCACAAACGTGAGAAATCCTACGACATCATGGATGTCAACCAGGACACCGTCATCGCCGCCATGCGCGAATATGACTGCCGGATACTGGTTCACGGCCATACGCATCGGCCGGGCTTCCACGAATTTATGTTGGACGGTTTGCCGGCTAAACGTTACGTGCTGGCGGATTGGCGCCCCGAATCGGCGGGGTTGTTGTGCTGGAAAAACGGCAGTTTTATTGAAGAAAACATCGAAGCAAAAAATCCGGCAGCTCGTCGTTAATCGTTGCATGGAAAGCGATTCCCGCATTTAGCGTCGAACCACCGGAAACGGATTACTATCTCCGCTTGCATCGACCGGTAAATTGGCGACAAGTTCAACCGCCAGCCGCGAACGAACAGTTTAACCCTCTGGCAGCAAGGCCTTGACCGCAAGCTAAAACGAATACAGTCCAAGCGCAATGCCAATCCCAGTAAGTTGCGCTACACTCTAGTGAAAACATGTCCCGCGGGGCTAAGTATCCATTGACCATGAAAAACTGCATACCGTATTTCCCGATCGCTTTGCTGGCATTCTTACTAATTCCCAACGGCGGCTACGCAAGCGAATTTAACCTACCGGAAATATTGGGTCGGATAAAACCCGGTATTGTGGCGATCGGCACCTATATGCCCAGCCGTAATCCGCGTGGCGTGTTTCTCGGGACCGGTTTTGCAGTGGGCGATGGCAAAAAAGTAATCACGAATGCCCATGTCACCGCCAAAAAACTGGACGACGGTCATTTGGAACGCTACGCGGTGTTTTACCGGGAAGATCAAAAAGAACAAATGCAAATCGCCGAGCTTCGCGCGACCGACGAGGACCACGATCTGGCGTTGCTTAGCATAGAGGGCCGCTCGCTGCCGGCATTGGAAATCGGCGATTCGCAGCGTGTCCGCGAGGGCGAACAATATGCCTTCACCGGCTATCCGATTGGCATGGTCTTGGGCCTTTACCCGGTGACGCACCGCAGTATTATCGCCGCAATATCCCCGAATGCCATCCCGGCCATTGCCAGCAACCAATTGAATGTCAATATGTTAAAGCGCTTGCAAACCCCCTTCGACGTGTTTCAATTGGACGCGACTGCCTATCCGGGCAATAGCGGAAGCCCACTATATGACATAAAGTCGGGTAAGGTCGTCGGCATCATTAACAAAGTGTTCGTCCAGGGCAGCAAAGAAAACGCGATTTCCAACCCCAGCGGCATTACTTACGCAATTCCTTCCGAACACATCAAGACACTGTTGAACCAAAACGCGGCCCAATAACCTTTCCCTGAAAGCGCGAAAGCTCGAACCATGATCAGAATATTTCGGCATTACATATCGACTGCATACCTATGGCTGCTGTTCGCTGAAGCTTTGGTGTTCTACTCGGCGATGTACATCGGCGCTACGGTCCGTTTTCTCTATACTGCTGCTTGGTATTCGCAAACGGAATTAGCGTCTTCCGCATCAGTATTTTCACTGATCATGGTAACCAGTTGTTCCGCATTAGGTCTTTATCGCAAAACATTGGATAAAGAGGAATACAACATACTGCAACGGATCAGCGTCAGCTTTGCCGTCGCCGTTTTTATCCTGGCTTTTACTTACTACATTATCCCGGAACTGATGCTGGCCCGCAGCGTATTGATTTCGGCGATCTTATTTTCGTTTGCCGGCTTGCTGCTCACCCGCTATCTGTTCTACCGCTTTGTAAACCTGGAAAACCTAAAACGCAGAGTGCTGGTCATCGGCTGCGGGGAACGGGCCGGCGAGTTAAGCGTCGTGAATTCCAGTTACGTTTACAAAGGCTTCGAAATCGTCGGTTACATAACGCTGGAGGACGAGCCGGTTGCCGTGCCGCATGCCATCGCGCTAAACGACAAAATCAGACTAAGCGACATCGTTGAAGCGGCGAATGTCGACGAAATCGTCATCGCAGTCGACGACAGGCGCAAAAAGCTGCCCGTAGAAGAACTGTTGGACATCAAAATGTCGGGGGTGCAAATAATGGACTTGCAAACTTTCTACGAACGGGAACAACGCTTGGTGTTTCTTGCCGCCCTTAGCCCAAGTTGGCTGATGTTTTCCGACGGTTTTGTCAATAACGGTATGCGCCCCATCGTCAAACGCAGTTTCGATATTATCGCTAGCCTGTTGTTGCTCGCCGTGAGCTGGTGGCTAATGCTGCTGACCGCACTGGCCATCTATATCGAAAGCGGTTTCGGCGCCCCCGTGTTTTACCGGCAAAAGCGCGTCGGGTACCGCGATGTGCCATTCGACGTCATCAAATTCCGCAGCATGCGTGTGGATGCCGAGAAAAACGGCGCGCAATGGGCCAGCCAAAGCGACGACCGCGTCACCAAAGTCGGCAAGTTCATCAGAAAGTACCGGATCGACGAACTACCGCAACTGTTGAATGTGCTGAAAGGCGATATGAGCTTCGTCGGCCCACGCCCGGAAAGGCCAGAATTTGTAAAAGGTTTCGAAGAAACCATCCCATATTATAAGGAACGGCACCGGGTAAAACCCGGAATCACCGGCTGGGCCCAGCTTTGTTACCCTTATGGCGCCAGCGAATTCGACACTCGGCAAAAGCTGCAATATGATCTGTACTACGTGAAGAACTACAGTCTTTTTCTGGATTTGACGATAATGCTGAGTACGGTTGAGGTGATTTTGTGGGGAAAGGGAGCCAGATAGCGCTGAAGACATCGGTCAGTAACTGTTCCCCTCTCGCACCTCTAAATGGCCATTTTTCCATCGATCAAGTCGATAATTTTATCGACATGCAAATGACATTCGTCGGCCAGATTCTGCGAAACATTTGTCAGGGCTTGCTCGACGACTCTTCTAATGGTTAGAGGATTTGCTTGGCCTGAGCGGATTAAGTGCCCCCTACCGCTTTGCCGCAGAGTTGCCATCATCAAGTATTGATCAAGATTGCTCGGAAGGCCAAGCACAGGTTTGTTACATGCCAAACTCTGATACACCATCGGGCTGCCGCCGTTACAAACTACTAAATCACACCTACTCACAGCGTGTTCCGCTGGCAAAAAATCGGCAATAAACACGTTCGGATAGCGGACTTCTATATTACCTTTTTGCGCCGTCGCGCAAATTACGGTCAACGGCATTGTAGATAACGTTTCAAGTATCATCGGCAGTAATGCCGCGTTGCCAGAGCTACCTAAAGTCACAAAAACGATCGGTTTATCATCCGGCACATTCCGCCACCAGCCAGGCAAATCAACATCCGCCGACCACAAAACCGGACCGATAAACAAATGACTTGTTGGCAAATCCTGCATCGAAAACAAAGATTCAATATCCGCATATAGCGTGAAATCGGCATGGGTATAGACTTCTCGCATGTCGTATGCTACCGGAGGCAAGCCGAATTTTTTACGTGCTCGATTAAAAGCTAAGGAATGCAATGCAAACACAGCCGGACGGACAAAATCGAACATTTTCTGTGCGACAGCTTCGCCGAAAATTTTTGTTATCGGTAATTCAGGAATCGGATAAGAAGTCTTAATGTAAGGACTCCAATAAGCATTGGTTACCGTCGCATAAGGTATTTCAGCAAGCCTGCAGCTAATCGCTAGTGACAATCGGAAATCGCCGATGACGAAATCGGGACTAAGTCCACTGAAGATTTTAAGCTCTTCCTGTACGTATTTTTCAAGAGTGTTGGCACTATATAGCGGCGAACCCTTATTTAGTTTGTTCAGAAACTCGTCGGTTGAAACGGATTCAATCCTTACGCACCGATATTTTGCATGCCTAGAAACTGCTTGAAAACGTTCGTCTACCGCCAAAATCACTTCATATTTGCCTGATGCGGACAGCTCATCTGCAATGGTGATGCAACGGGCCACATGTGCCAAAGTCACAGCTTCGGCAAAAATCAATACACGTTTGGCACCAGATTTCATTGATAAACCATTGATCCGTTCCAGAAAAACTCAAAGCATAAAAAAGCGGTGCCTCCCAGAGGAGGGCACCGCTTCAATACTAAATCAGCTAAGCTAAAACTTAAACAGCCAATTTAGCTTTTTTGCCGCGAGAGTAACCAGCAGCCAGTAAACCGATACCCATCAAACCCAACACAGAAGGTTCTGGAACAGTAGTTACTTGATCCAAGGTCAAATCCAAAGAGGTTTTTTGACCCAATTGGTCAATATCGACCACCAATGCACCCAGTTTAGTCAAATCACCACCAGCACCGTTTTGCTGAATTACTACAGTACCACCCAGATAGCTGCCTGACGCCAACAAAAAAGCGCTAAAAGGGATAGTGGTTGTAGTGGGTACCAAGTGCTCGTTAGCCGCGATGGTGACTTCTGTGTAATTAGCCGCGTCAGTGTAAGCTGTAATTTTGAAGTTAAAACCGTTATCCGAAAACACAACACCGATAGCAAATGCATTTTGGGTGCCACCAAAAGTCAAGTCGAACGCACCTAAACCGGTGAAATCGATTGCGTTGGTACCTTCCGCACCGTCCCATTGGATTTGAGCACGACCAGACGCTCCGGTATCGGTACTAAAATCAAACTGACCTCCAGCGATGTTTACCCGTGCTTCTCTACCAGAAGCATCTCCAGCAGGACTGCTATCACTAAGTTTACTTACATAAACATCCCTATTGCCACCCAGAATAGTAGGATCCCCGATTCCAGCTGTCCCTCCCACACCGTTGTTAACTATAGGACCAACATCTCCTGCTGATGTAGTACCGTCTCTGTATATTCCTTGAGAAGTACTAAACAAATCAACAGGCGCAGCGTTGGCTCCAAAGCTAAGAGCCAGCAAAGAGGCTCCGCCGATAACTTTCATTTTGCTAAACATGACATTGCTCCAAATTTAAGGTTAAACAGGTATCACTCGGTGATGCCATAACAAAGCAATATGAGTGCCAAATTTATTTATTTATATTTTTCAAAAAGTTAAAATAATAAACACTCACGAGCGCGAACAACTGTAAAATTTCGCGACACCCGACTACAACGATTTGATTTTTTTTACCGGAATACCTCCCCAGAGTTCGTTTGCAGGAATGCTAGTATCCGGCGGCACCACGGAACCAGCCGCAACGACAGCTCCCTCTCCCACGCTTACTCCAGACATTAACACTGCATGCACACCAATTGTCGCTCTGGCACCAATAACCACTGGCTTTAGCACGATGGTTCCACTGTTTATAGTATGCGCCGAGATGACTGAATCGTGACCGATAATAGCTTCATCGCCAATCTGGATCAGTTGCGGGTCAACCAAATGTCCACCCAAGGCGATATCACGCCCTATGCTTGCGCCGAATAACTTGGCAATAAGCGGCTTTGCGAACACCGTTGTAAACGGCAATAAAGCCCCTTTGCCAAACTCGTAAATCACAGTAAATAATTTCCAGTAAGTGAACAAGCGATCATCCATAGAATACTCTCCCGGTGGAAACGGTTTGAACACCATCATTAACCTGAGAATCGCTGCCGACCACAACCCATACAGCAAGAGAAACAATAGCGAATCGATCACGATGTGATAATCGCCAAAAGCAGGTGCGGTAAGAATCCTGCTAAAAACTGACATTGGAAACAAACTCAGGCTGAAAATCAAAATTGTAAAAAACCCTGACAAGATAAAATCAACGGGACGGGTCTTCATAACTGGCCCCCTAGAATCAATTTACCGAGAGCGACTTCAGCAACTCTTCAGCTTGCGAGCGTTCGTCAAAATTACCTTTTTGAGCCAGCAATTCGGTCAGGAGCTTTTTGGCTTGGTCGCGCTTGTTCAACTGTAAGTAGGCTTCCGAGAGATGCAAGCGAACGCTATTGCTGTTCGGTAATGCTTCGTAAGCTTTAAGCAAAATCGCTTCCGCTTGGGCAAATGCTCCTTTTTTTAGCAATAGCTCCGCGTATGTGTCGGCAATGTTCGGATCTTTAGGAGCCTTCTCGTAAGCGATCTTAGAATGACGCAGACCTGAATCGATATCGCCTTTTTGACCTAACATCCATGCCAAATTGTTATGCACGGCGATGTTATCGGGATTTTGTCTGACAATTTCTTCATACTGCAGCAAGGCTTCGTCAAAGGCTTTATTTCTGCGCAATTGCTCTGCGTAAAAAGCCCGCAAACTTACATTAGTAGGCTCGCTGTTGATGCGGGTTCGCAACACCGCTAGCGCGTCATCAGTCTTACCTGCCCGTATCAGAGCAACAGCCAATTCGATTGCGAGTGGCGTATTGTCGTTAAGCTTTAACGCCTCTTGAAATAAAACCACTGCTTCATCCGGCTTGTTTTGCTCCAAAGCTATACGCGCCTCTAATTCGCGGGAGTTGGCAGACTTCGGATAAGTAGCTGACAACTTGCTCAAAATGTCTCGCGCCGCATCAAGCTGCCTGTCGGAAGCCAATAGTCGCGCTTTAGCAAACAGCGTATAGCCGTCATCCGGTTGAATTTTAAGCGCTTTATCAAGCTCGCCAATTCCTTGCGAATAGTTTCGAAGAACTTCGTATATTTGGGCGAACTGATTATGAGTTTCAAGATCATCGGCCGCCTTGCGCAGGGCATCCGCAACCAACGCCTCGACCTCCTTGGTATCCCCGGAATTTTTATCTAACCCCGCGAGCAAAAATAAAGTTCTGGTATGTCCGGGATTATATTTCAATACGTCCAAATACAGCGATCGAGCTCGCTGCGCATCCTTGGTACGCAATGCATATTCGGCTAGTGCCGCAGATGCTGAAGGTTCACCCTTACCTAAGCTAAGAGCTTTTTCAAAAGCGGCTATAGCTTTTTTATCGTCGCCCAAAGTTTGATAAGAAAAACCCTCGATAATAAAACCGTGAGGAACGCTTGGCTGAGCTTGCTGAAGCTTTTTAGCAATATCGAGCGAATTTTCTACTTTTTTATCTTTAAGATAAATATTGGATAGAGCAACGGCAGTTGGTATTTGATTTGGCGCCAGTCTCCAGGCCTTTTCTAAATCCTTTACGCCTTCCTCTTTATTCCCTTCTTGCAAATGCTTTAAACCGCTATAGTAGAATTGTTTGACGAGTTCACTATTATCTTGAAAGAAAATTCCCGGAGTATTACGGTAATAATCCTGCCCCGGCACTTGGCCAAAACCTAATCCATCCAACCCGAAACCCTGCTCGATAAGAGGATCGCTCTTATGTTCGGGATAAACAGACAAGGCCCAAGCCTGAGAAATAGAAAAACCACATGTCAACACAGCTATTGCAAACCTATTAGAACAATAATAGCTAGTTTTTTTTATTAACACGACACCCTCCTGGGCAGGATTTATGGATAGAAAAGAGAATTCATATATTCCCACCGCGAGTGGGGACGAGCTATAACTAAATCTGGTGCACAGCCTGACTTGAAAAAAGGTTGCGCCCTCTGCTGAAATAACAGCAACAATGAGAGACGCCATGAACAAAAATAATGCAAAAGAGAGGAGTGGCCCCGTTGATTTGAACAAAAAATCGGTGATTTAAAGTAAAATCCCTGCCATGATTTAGGCGGCCAACTTGAGGATTGGCAGCGAATCGTTGTAAGCCTGGTGCGGCGTTTTTCGGTTCAAGCTGGAATGGGGCCTTCGGTGGTTGTACCGCTCGAAATAATCCAGGATTGAGTTGCGGGCTTGGCCGACAGAATCGTAAGCATGCAGGTAAACCCGCTCGTATTTGACCGATCGCCATAGCCGCTCGACAAAGACATTTCCCACCAAGCGCCGCGACCGCCCATGCTGGGCGGGCGGCCTTGGTTCAGGGTTCTTTCCACAAACAGAGAAAAATAAATAACTTAGTAAGAATGAATTGAAACGGGTTTTCTCAGGGTTTTACCTCCAACCCGCAAAGTTTTGCCAATCCTAAAACCGATTACTAACTCTTCAGATGACCCTACGTTGAGTAATTCCCTTAATTTTGCTTCAGCTTGAAAAAGCTGCTTCTGACGTTTTTCAGGGAAAGCTGACAAGTCCGCAGTCTTCCCACGATAAAAAAGCAAAGGCAAGCCGACAAGTGGCTGAAAATCCAATCCCTGTCTAGTAGCCTCCAGCCAAACTCGCTGCATGGCTCGGCCTGCTTGAATAAATCCAACTCTATCAGTTTTTTCCACGCACAACATACCAATGACGGGCACATTACGAAAGTTGTACCAACACTTGAGGCCAACCACTCGTGACAATCCGAGATAATTGGCCAATTTCACAAACCGCCAAAAGCGTAATATCGGAAATAATAGTTTCTCGGGCCAACTCAAGCCTAAAACATCCAATGTCATACCATCTCCAGCATTCATGCTTTGCTCCCGATTCCAGCGTATTTGTCTAAATAGAAAGCTATGTATAGCTTTATTCTCAAAGACTAAACTATCATTTATCATAAATGCCCTCGCTAGTTTATCTATAATGCTCGGATCCGTTACAAAATGACTAACAACATTTGGAATTTCCTTGACTGACTCTACCAATAAATTTAAGTCGTAAATGGTGGATTTAGAAGATTGATATCTAAATCGGTTAGTCGAACGTTTAAATATGGATTCATAAAGCGGATCAAGAACTGGAAAACTTTCTTCGGACCTAAAATCAATAGCTGCAACCTGATGAAAGTTACTCGAATTTGGAAACAAACTGACGTTAATAGACAAACCTAAATGTCGCGACGCTACACTAATGTTTTCTATTACTGCACCATGTGCAATATAAGAAGCCACCTGTTGATAATTATAATAAGAGTCATCCTTTTCGGGAAGGTTATAAAGAACTATTCTCGAGTAATCGTCTGTAACGTCAAAACGCCACGGCTGCGAGTTGTCTCCCGATGGAGCCCGAATAGCGGCATCCAATATTGTTTCTATTTTTGTCTTTTCCATTGTAGTTTTGGCCAATCAGCGACGAGGAACAAATCCTATTATTGAATCATCTCAATAAACTGCTTCTTAGCCAGCAGAATACTTAACTTCTGGATCAGATTGTTGTTTCCGCCTGGCCGCCAAGTCGTAACTAACTTGTTACAGTAAGCGTCGAAATGGAGCCCTGTCGGCGCAGCAATAACCCTACCTCGATCCAATAAAATTTTTAGAGCTTGAGTCGCTACAACACCAGCACACAACTCGCACGCCATTGGAGTAGATGGGCCACGATGATTTAGCAAATCGACTGCATTTCTATCCATCAAATACCCTCTCTGCAGCATAGCCGGGGATAATCCCAATAAGAAATGCAGAATTTTCTCAGTTCGCGACTTACCACTAAGTTGAAAGTACTGCTCGAAAGTCATTTTGCCTGGCATAAAGTTCAGCAGAGCGACCCCCATTCCTAAAGGAGCCGCCGTAACTGCAGGAATACCATGCTCTGCACAGTAGTCAAACACCATTTCTCTGGCTTCGAAAGCGAAAAAATCGAGTGAATCAACATATAAATCTACCCCGCTAAAAAATTTGGCGAGATTGCTTGCAGTAACGCCGTCTGAATACTTTTCGATGGTCAACTCAGGATTAATATCGTGCGCCATGTCTGCCATCACATCAACTTTGGGCTGATTCAAATGTGACATTGTAGCCCCCACCTGACGATTAAAATTGGCGAGTTCAAATTTATCAAAGTCCGCTATGTGAAATCTGCCGATACCTAAACGGGTTAGTGTTAGCAAATGACTACCACCGACACCGCCCAAGCCCGCAATCGCTATTTTTTTACCACGAAGTTGCGCCTGTTCATCTTGCGTGATCCAACCTATATTGCGGGAAAACGCCAGTTCGAAATTGAATGCGGTCATGGATCTGCTCCTGATAGATGTCAGTGGTTTTACTAAGTATTATGCTACACTGTCAACAGGCTTTTTTACCTGCCGTTTAGCTAGCTACTATAAATGTATTTACCGTTATCCTGCCAAACGAACACCCTGGACCTAAATCTCAATCTGAAGACTGTCCACTTTAAACCAGCCTCTTCCCTTGCGCTACCCAGCTATAAAGTCGGCAGAATTCAAATGTCCCACATCGGAAAAAATCATTCAATTCAACGATGAATTCGGTAGTTTTCCTCCTTTCCACCCAAATGCTAATTCACAAACGCCTACGCTTTGCGATGACCGTGATCGGCATAGCGCTGGCATTCTTCTTGGCGGCCGCCCAAATCGGCCTAATGGTCGGCTGGGTAAATACTAATAGTGCCATAATAGAACATGCTGGGGCCGATATATGGGTTATGGCAGAAAACACACGAACATTCGACTTCGGCACAACGATACCCCGGCACCGAGTTCAGCAAGTCAGCAGCGTTGACGGAGTCAATTGGGCTGAGGGTATGTTGGTAATCTGGATCAACTGGCAACATCCCGATGGTAAACGAATCACTGTCGAGGTCATTGGCTTGGATTCCAGCAACGCAGGAGGCCCTTGGAATATCGCGGTAGGAAGTATCGAATCGGTGCATTTGCCCGATACGGTTTTAATCGATGAATTATCAAAAAGCGCCTTGGGCGTGAATTCAATCGGGGACGAAGCCGAGATGGAAGGAAAACGGGCCATCATTGGTGGCTTTTCCAAAGGAGTGCGCACCTTTACCGCCGCCCCATTTGTGTTTACTTCGATCGATAACGCTCTCGGATACGTACCCGCGCATCGAGAAGACGACATAACCTACGTCCTCGCTCGCGTCGCACCAGGCGAAGATCCAATAGCCATCCGAGATCGAATCTCGAGCGAATTATCCAATGTCGAGGTGCTGACTACAAAAGAATTTGCGACCCGCTCTGTCAAATACTGGATGCTGGAAACAGGGGTTGGCATCACTGTGATCATAACGGCTGCACTTGGATTGTTAGTTGGCGTTATTATCATGAGCCAGACATTGTTTTCAATCACACAAGACCATATCGCTAATTACGCAACCTTGCTCGCCTTGGGCTTCCATCAAAAAACGCTGAGGCAGATCATCCTTACTCAAAGCATAACACTTGGTGGACTTGGCATTATCTTAGGCTCGCTGCTGTTTTTAGTTGCCTGCAAATTCACTGCGCTGAGTCCTATCCCATTAGAAACCACACCATCAGTTTCCGCTTGTCTTACACTATTCTCTCTACTTTGCTGCATCGCCGGCTCCTGGTTTTCGATCCGTGCCGTTTTTAAATTGGACCCTGTCTCGGTATTTCACTGATGAAAAACGTTTTAGTCTGCCGGGGCATTACCAAGAGTTACGGCAGCGGCGACCTGGTCGAGCAGGTGCTAAAGCGCGTGGATCTCGAATTTTCCCAAGGGCAAGCCTCCGTATTAGTTGGCCCGTCCGGTTCCGGAAAAACCACGTTGCTGTCGATCTTGGGATGCCTTTTGGCGCCAAGTAACGGGGAATTATTGGTCGAAAACAACCCTGTCAATTTTTCCGACAAGAGCAGCCTGACCGAAGTCCGCCGGCAGAAATTGGGTTTTATATTCCAGCAAGCGCAGCTGTTACCGTTTCTGACGATCGATGATAATTTATCGGTCATCGGACGCAATGCCGGCATGGCGCAACCCGATATTGACCAACGCGTCAACATGCTATTGGATAGATTGCAACTTCAACCGCTTAGACACAAATACCCTAGTCAATTAAGCGGCGGCCAACGCCAACGTGTCGCCATCGCCCGGGCACTACTGCATCGTCCTTCTATCGTTTTGGCCGACGAACCCACCGCTGCGCTCGACTGGAATACCGGTAAAACTGTAGTCGAGCTATTACTCGAACAAGCCCGTATAGAAAACGCAGTCCTGGTCGTAGTGACTCACGACACCAGAATGCTGCCGTTGTTCGATAGAATCCTATCGATTGCCGACGGCCTACTGGTCGAGCGCCAGCAGACTGCGGCAACGGAAAATACTTTCTATACTGAAACCAATTTGGACCACCCTCCCGGATTTTGAATATGCGACGCCCCGCCTCATTGATTACTGCTTTGCTGATTACTCTCGGCAGCCCTTTGCTTCAAGCCGATCAGTCCGGACCGGAACCACGGAGGATACAAGGAATAGGCTATATCGAGCCGGCCAACGAAATTCGCCGAGTGGCATTCAAACATCCTGGAATTCTCGGCGAATATAAAGTAGAACTGGGCCAACAGGTTAAAGCTGGCGACATCCTTGCTCTTCAAAAAAACGCCGAAGAGCAACTCGCGGTTACGGTAGCAGAAGCGCAATTGGCAGTTGCCAAAGCCGATTTGGAAAAAGTCATGGCCGGCATCAATCCCTACGAAATCGAAGCCAAAAAAAACGCGCAAAAGGTATCTGCCTTGGACGCGGAATATGCGCGCCGTAAACTCGAACGGATCGATCGGCTGCAAAATAGCAAATTTGCCTCGGAAGACGAACGCGACTTGGCGGAAACCAGCGCAAAACTCAAGCAAGCAGACAGCCTGCGTTTACTATCGGAAACCCGCTATCTGACAAACTACGTCCGCGATGTGGACAAACAAGCGGCACTAGCTCAAGTGGCGGTTGCCGAAGCGCGGTTAAAAGCGGCTCAACAGAGTTTCGCTGAAACATTTCTGGTTGCGCCGATCGACGGAACCGTACTGGAAAATATCTTGCGCGTCGGCGAGTCTACATTTTCGACCAGCAGCCCAGAACCGGTATTATTACTGGGCGATCTGAGCAAATTGCGGGTGCGGGCGGAAGTGGATGAGAACTACGCCTTATTGTTGCGCGCCGGGCAAAAGGCGATTTTGTTTGGCCGCGGACTGGGCGATAAAGAAATTCCTGCGCGCGTGTCTTTAGTGAAACAAATCATGGGCAAAAAGACCGTTTTCGCCAAAACCGCCACCGAACGCAAGGATATCGACGTCATTCAAGTATTTATCGATCCTGAATCGCCTTTACATGCTCCGGTCGGACTTGAAGTCAACGTTAAAATCGAACTAAATTAAATAACTGTTATTCAACTCAGATCTTGCTTGATAAAAAACCTGAAGAGCCGCAAGAGCAAGCCGCTTAGAAAAACAGCCAACATGGCATATATAATATTCGTTATTGTCATAATCCTTAGGATTAAGGCGAAATAACTGTTATCAATAGTATCATGTTCGATATTTCCAAAATTTTGCTCTGGAATATTTAACACCGCCTTCTCGTTACTACCCGACACCGCTTTTACCATATCATCCTGGAACATGGCGTTTCCGTTCGATACGCCTAGTGAATTGCCCACCATAATGCTCGCACCGAATTGATGGTTCAGCCCTTTAATTCCCCTATATCCTTCGGCGACGACACTGCGACTAAAATCGTATTGCGCCATTTTTGCATAAATTAAGTTATCAATCTCCTTGATATCGTAATACGTCCACAAGAGTTTGCTGTATACCGTATCGCCTATAGTATCGCGAACCGAATCGAGTACATCTTCATAAAAAGTTCCCACGCCTGACTGAAAATAAGGCGGGACACCAAGGCCGCTTTCCCTAGCAAATCCAGCCTGATACGCGGAAGGCCTAGTCATTCTGCCGGCAAGCACCGAATCTATCGTTACATATCCTTGTTGCGGCAAAGCGACCCGACTTAGCGAAGCATTCTGAACGGGCCCGGACTCTCCCTGTTTATCAGCCCCATCTTTATGTGAAACCTGATTATTTAAAGGGTCGGCAGCGTTATTCTTAACATCATTTGCCGGATTTTTCACTTCCGCGTTTTCTTTATACGATGTCGGTTTAACGGTTTGATTATTGGCTTCTAATCCAAACGAAACCAAAATTCCCATAAAAACCCAGCAACAGCGCTTACCGGAACAGGCATTGATAAACGCTCGACGACAATTATCAAACCGGCGTAGCCAAAACACCAGGCAATAATCGGAAATATAATAAAGAAAATAGAACATTGTTCTCCGCACGGAGGCAATAAAAAGTCATTTAAAGCGTGAGAACTCAACCCGCCATCCTCACAGCGACAACCACGATGGCCATATAGAAACTTAGTTTAAGTATATCGAAATCTTGTCACGCTATTGGAAAGCCGCCCCCAAGATGATTTAGGCTTTTTCAAAGCACTATCGGCTTGGATTACGAATATGTAGTTTGAAAAGCCGAAATAAAGTTATCGATATACTCTGCACGCAGATTGTCAATACCGGCAGCAGCCTTGCGCCCCCCGCCCGAGAATTGTCTGCACAACTCATCCGCTCCCGTTTTATTGTTTAAAGGAGCCCGTACACTTACCTGAAACCCACCGTTCCGATTCCGGTTCAAAACGGCATGCGCCCTGTCCGGATAGCGATTCGCCAATTCATTCCCCCAGACACCACTGACGCGCCGAGCCCATTTTTGATCGGGCAACACGAATACGGCAACGCTATCCGTTGCAAAATATGCTTGGACTTGCGCTACTGAATCCATGTCCTGGGCATAGCCCTCCAGTAGCTGTCGATACAAATGCGGTTTATCGCCGATAAACTCCAATGGCGAACGATAGCCAACCAGCACTTTGTACAACAAATCGGGAGGTATATGCAGATCGCAAATATCGTCACCGTATGCGTTGTAATTGATACAGATTCCCAATTGCTTTAAATCATGCAATTCTTGAGCCGACATATTCAGCGCCCCGGCCGCCCGATAGGCTGCGGCATCCAAATTGTCGCCGAAAGCCCCAGTTACCGCCCACGCGGTGTAGCGCGCACCCAAAAAACGGTCCATCAATAGGCTAGTGCAAACATTGGCATCGGTATCGATTTCTGCCGTCAAACCAGAATAGCGCGGTATCTCGCCGGGAAAATGGTGGTCCATGTAAAAAATTCCGACGCCTTTATCCAGCAACCTCATCAGCGCATCTCGGTTTCGGTCCAGGGATACGTCCAGCACCACCACCTCGTCGCCGGGCGTTGCCTCCACCCGAGTAAGCAATCCGATATCGCGTTTAACTCCGGTCACCAGCAAAGACTCTCTCGGATATGCCAACCGCAATTGAACCAGACTGCAAATGCCGTCGGCATCTCCGTTAAAAACGTCGATATTCATCGGTCAGCGATCTTGTCGTTGGAAGCTCGATCACTCCCCGCACAGCCAAAAATTCCATGACTCTGTCCACGCAATCGTCCAAACTATCCCGACCGGTTTCTACGATTAAATCCGGATGCAACGGGACTTCATAAGGTGACGAAATTCCGGTGAACCATTTGATTTCTCCCTGTCTGGCTTTTTGGTAAAGGCCCTTAGTATCGCGCTGCTCGCAAACAGCCAAATCGCAACTGCAATAAATTTCGATGAAATCGTTGGCAGCCACTAGTTGCCTGGCTTGCAGACGTTCCACCTGGAACGGAGAAATAAATGCCGTCAACGTGATGATGCCGGCCTCCAACATCAATTTGGCAACCTCGGCGATGCGCCGGATATTTTCTCTGCGGTCTTGATCGCTAAACCCCAAATCTGCGCACAGCCCCTGCCTGACGTTGTCTCCATCCAAAACGAACGTACGACAGCCAAGCTCGTGCAAGCGCTCTTCGACCGCGTGCGCCAATGTCGACTTGCCGGCGCCGGATAAGCCGGTGAACCACAAAATCGCCGAGCGGTGGCCATTCAAGGCCGCCCTTTGTGCTCGATTAATCCGGGCGTGATGCCAAACCACATGTTTATCCACGCTTTCCATAACTACTCGCTTTCTCCATAAAAAATTCCGACTGATCCAGCCCGATTAAGCCAACAAACAGACCTATCTCCAATCTTCAATCGCGATTGCCCCGCCGCCGCCAAGCCCCGCCTCCGAAAAACCTTTGGTCCGAGAAATGACCGATATTGTCGATTCCCTCAAATTTCGCGAGTGCCGTGTTTTAAGGTATCATTTGCGGCCTTTTTCGGTCAGCTCGGCGATTCATGAAGATCGGCCCACATCCACTTCCCAACAACGTAATTCTGGCCCCGATGGCGGGGATCACCGACAAACCGTTCCGGCAATTGTGTAACGAATTCGGCGCCGGTTTAGTCGTGTCGGAAATGCTGATTTCCAATACAACCCTGCAAAACCACCCACGGACACTGAAAAAAGCCGATCTTTCCGCAGAAGCCGGACTTCGCTCGGTACAAATTCTGGGGGCCGACCCGGCACAAATGGCCGCGGCCGCCCGACTCAATCAACAGCGCGGCGCCCAAATCATCGACATCAACATGGGCTGCCCAGCTAAAAAAGTCTGCTCGACGGCAGCGGGGTCGGCGCTACTCAGGGATGAAGCGCTGGTCGCTCGGATTCTGGACGCCGTCGTCGCCGCGGTCGAGATACCGGTGACCTTAAAGATTCGGACCGGCTGGGATCCGCAAAACCGCAACGCCTTGCAGATTGCAAGGATAGCCGAGCAAAGCGGAATTCAGGCGCTCACCATACACGGCCGCAGCCGGGCTTGTAAATTCGAAGGCCATGCCGAATACGAGACTATCAAAAGTGTAAAACAAATAACCACGATTCCTATCATCGCCAATGGCGACATCGATAGCGCTGAGAAAGCCAAACAGGTCCTGGACTATACCGGTGCCGACGCGGTGATGATCGGTCGCGCCGCCCAAGGCCGGCCCTGGATTTTTAGAGAAATTAGCGCAACCCTGCAGGGTTCTGCGCCGATTACGCTGAGTTTGACCGAAATCAAAACCGTCGTCGCCAGGCACCTGGAGAATTTATACAGCTTCTACGGCAAAGACACTGGTGTTAGAATCGCCCGGAAACACATCGGTTGGTATTTCGATCGCCTAGGTGCATTGCCGGCCGCACAAAAGGCGGCGATCAATCGGGCTCAAGATACCAAGCTACAACTCAATCTGGTCGACGCATCTTTCAATCTAATTTCGCCAAGAGCCCCCTAGATGGTAACACCACCTTCCCCAACAGATGCCGGTAGCGACCGCACCCTGTCCGACCATGTCCGCGATTGCGTCGAAGAGTATTTCAAACATCTTAACGGTCACGATTCCTCCGGTTTATACCATTTAGTCTTAGCCGAAGTCGAAAAGCCGCTACTGGAAACCACACTGAAACATTGCGATTTCAACCAAAGCAAAGCCGCAATTATTCTGGGTCTGAGCCGCAGCACCCTGCGCAAAAAGCTCGACCATTACGGCATCAGTTAACATCTTCTTTTTCCTTTTTTGAGGTTTGCATGAACAAAAAAGTGACCCGTGCGTTGGTCAGCGTCTCCGATAAAACCGGCATTCTCGAGTTTTGCCGCGGCCTGAACAGCCTGGGAATCGAATTGCTCTCCACCGGCGGTACTGCGAAATTGCTGGCCGAACATAATATAGCCGTCACCGAAGTATCGGATTACACGGGTTTTCCGGAAATGATGGACGGCCGGGTGAAAACCCTGCACCCTAAAGTGCACGGCGGCATCTTGGGCCGCCGCGGAATCGATGACGCGGTGATGGCAGCAAACGCTATCCGACCTATCGACATGGTCGTCGTCAATCTTTACCCCTTCGAACAAGCCATCGCCAAGCCGGATTGCGATTTGGAGACCGCGATCGAAAACATCGACATTGGTGGCCCGACCATGATCCGCGCCGCCGCAAAAAACCATGCCGATGTTGCAATTGTGGTCGATCCGGCCGACTACGCGGCTATTTTGGAAGAACTGCAAACGGGTAACGCAACCCTGAGCCACGAGCGCCGGTTCAAACTGGCCTTGAAAAGCTTCGAACACACTGCCCGCTACGACACCGCAATCTCGGCTTATTTAGGAAAAATACTGGACAGCGCTTTTCCGGAAACGCTCAATCTGCAATTTCACCGCTTACAAACCATGCGTTATGGCGAAAATCCGCATCAGAACGCTGCGTTTTATCGAGAAAAAACGCCGCCTGCCGGCAGCATCGCCGCGGCAAGACAACTACAAGGCAAGGAATTGTCTTACAACAACATCGCCGACGCCGATGCCGCCTTGGAATGCGTAAAAGCGTTTTCCGAACCGGCCTGCGTGATCGTCAAACACGCCAATCCCTGTGGCGTGGCAGTCGGAACCGATATTTACGACGCTTACAATCTGGCCTACGCAACCGATCCTACCTCGGCATTCGGCGGCATCATCGCCTTCAATCGCGAACTCGACCCAACCGCCGCCGCCGAAATCGTCGGCCGCCAGTTTGTCGAAGTCATTATCGCGCCGGCAATCGCTGACGAGGCGAAAGCCGCTTTGGCCAAAAAGCCGAATGTCCGAATATTGGACTGCGGTTATTGGCACGACTCAGAAAGCGCGCAGTTGGATTTCAAACGGGTCGGCGGCGGCCTATTGGTGCAGGACAAAGATACCGGCAATATTGCCGCGGCGGATCTGAAAGTCGTCAGCAAGCGCGCACCGACCGCGCAGGAATTGGCCGATTTGTTGTTCGTCTGGAAGGTTGCCAAATTCGTCAAATCCAACGCTATCGTTTACGGTAAACACGGCCGGACCATCGGTATCGGCGCCGGCCAAATGAGCCGGGTCTATTCGGCAAAGATCGCCGGCATTAAAGCGGCGGACGAGGGCCTGGATGTAGCAGGTTCGGTCATGGCATCCGATGCCTTTTTCCCTTTCCGCGACGGCATCGACGCCGCGGCGGCAGCCGGCATTACCGCGGTGATACATCCCGGCGGCTCAATGCGCGACGCCGAAGTCATTGCGGCGGCTGACGAGCACGATATTGCAATGGTATTGACCGGCATGCGCCATTTTCGGCATTGATGCGCCGCATCGAATCCGATTCGTGTCGAGATGGGCCGGTCACTGCGGCCCTTTTTCCCAACTGATCTCCGGTAAATCCTATGAAAATCCTGATTGTCGGTAGCGGCGGCCGTGAACACGCCCTGGCCTGGAAAGCCAAACAATCCCCAAAAGTCACCCATGTCTTCGTAGCCCCCGGAAATGCAGGCACTGCATTGGAAGCCGGTATAGACAACGTCGACATTCAAGCTGACGACATTGACGGTTTGCTGAACTTCGCCCAGGCACGCTCCATCGATTTAACGATTGTCGGCCCGGAAGTACCGCTGGTAATGGGCATCGTCGACCAATTCCAAGCCGCCGGCTTAGCCTGTTTCGGACCCACTGCAAAAGCGGCGCAATTGGAAGGGTCGAAATCGTTTTGCAAAGATTTTATGGCTCGCCACGGCATTCCCACCGCCGCCTACCAAACCTTTACCGACACCGAACAGGCCATTGCCTACATTCGTAGCCAGGGCGCGCCAATCGTGGTCAAAGCCGATGGCTTGGCTGCCGGGAAAGGCGTCATCGTTGCCCAGACCGAAGAACAAGCGATCGATGCGGTACGGGATATGTTGTCCGGCAACAGTTTCGGCGAAGCCGGGCATCGAGTGGTGGTCGAGGAGTTTTTAGCGGGGGAAGAAGCCAGCTTTATCGTGATCGCCGACGGACAACACGCGCTGGCTATGGCAACATCGCAAGACCACAAAGCCCGCGATAACGGCGACCAAGGACCGAATACCGGCGGCATGGGCGCTTATTCTCCGGCTCCGGTGGTTACTCCGGAAATCCACCGGCGCGTTATGGACGAAGTCATCATGCCGACGCTACGCGGCATGCGCGAAGACGGCAACGAATATACCGGCTTCCTTTATGCGGGTCTGATGATCGGCAAAAACGGCACCGTCAAAGTATTGGAATACAACTGCAGGTTTGGCGACCCGGAAACACAGCCGATCATGATGCGTTTGAAAAGCGATCTGGTCGAACTGTGCCAGGCGGCATTACAGAAAACGCTGGATAGAATCGATACCGAATGGGACCAACGCGCGGCTTTAGGTGTCGTGTTAGCCGCAGGCGGATATCCCGACGCTTATGCTAAAGGCCATCCGATCAATGGCTTGCCAACTGAAAACGCCGCCGATTCGAAAGTATTTCACGCCGGCACAAAGATGGAAGGCCAAAAAATCGTCACTGCCGGCGGTAGAGTGCTATGCGCATGCGCTTTAGGTGCAGATATAGCGGAAGCCCAACGTAAAGCCTATGCCTTGACTCATGAAATTGACTGGCAGGACGTATATTACCGGGACGATATTGGTTTTAAAGCAATTCGCAGTACGGAAAACTAGCTGGTAATAAATTAGGATAGCCTGCTACCCGGCAGCAAAGCTGCTCGGGTAGCAAGGAATTTGAACAACTAAGCGTCGCCGAAACGTAATACTTCCAGCTTCACTTTAGCTAAGCCGGCCTGCACGAAGCCAAGCTCTTTTGCAGCCTGCTTGGACACATCCAACAGTCGCCTGTTACGGTGCCCTGCCCGGCTATTAATGCGTAGTTCTACACTACGGTTGTTGGACAAGTTAACAACTCGTACCAACGAACCGAAAGGCAACGATGGGTGCGCCGCTGTAAGCGCATTTTTATCGTAAACCTCACCGTTCGCTGTCCGCTGACCATGCATTTTGTCGCTGTAGTACGACGCAATGCCGCTTTGTTCAATGGAAAGCAAACCGTGCTTCTCTGTTTTCGCATAACTAACAGAGCAAACAGACGCTAGGCTAGCTGATAGCGTTAAAAAGGCTATCCGTTTCGCATTTCGCATCCTACCCTCCTTTCGTTAAGTATTGACAGGAGGTTCAGAGACTAACCCAACGGGTGTGGCATGACAAGCTTTTTTCGTTAGTGCTCAGTATTTTTCTCCTGTCAAGACTTATTTTCACGCACCACAAAATCACCCTAACAGATTGATATTAAATAACTTCATAAAAAGAAAAACGCCTGCTTATGCACCGCCACCCCGGCGATATAAAACAAAACCAGCATTGCGCCGGAAAATGCCAACCAACGTTGCTGCCCACTTTGCCGAATCGCAACCATTCCCAGCCCGATAAAAACCGGTAGCGCCAGCACTTTGGCGACAATCCAGCCAAAACTCCCGGCCAACCAACCGCCTTGAAACACCAGAACGATGCCGCTAATCAGCAATAGGCTAGCCAACGCGTGCGGAGCAATCTTTAATAACGGACGCTGTAATAATTCGGGCTTGACCTGTGTCGCAAGCACTCTGGCGATAAAACTGACTGCTACCAATGCCGCTAAAAGCAAATGTAAATGTTTGACCACTGTTTCGTCCTTCAATGTTCTGCTGGAAATTAAGCACCGGCCGACAGACTCGATGCCGTTGTGACGTAAGGAACTAATGCTAACATGCGATCCCGGATAGCAATAATGAAACAACGGTCTCGATTCGCCGAATGTCGCGTGGAAATCACGGCCTTGAATGCCCTCGCCCCGATCACTGAATCGATTCGCTGCGCCCACTGGACCATCGAAATCGGCTTGGAATGCGCTAAATCCGCTGATACCGCACAAAAATTTTGCCGCAGAAAAATATTGTTTTGACACAAAACAAATTTAAGTGTAAAAAATGCCCCGTCGACTAACAATAATACTAAATTCGACATACAACTCGAGTTGCCCCTGTTTAGGGCTAATTATTACAACAACAAGATGAGGATTAGAAAATGGCTGAACAAGAAAAAGACAATACCTTTACCGTAGTTGCTGTTGTTACTGCGATCGCTATTGCCGGCGTCGTAATGTTGAAACAAGACGAAACCAAACACTTGAAATACAGCGGTGAAACCAGTGCTGCTGCTGAAGCTCAAGTTTTGGCTAAGCATAAAGATTTCAACAACGACGTACTGAGCCAAGCAAAATAATTAATTTGCTTTAGACTTCAAGCGCCAGTTGCTCAGCAACTGGCGCTTTTTTATGCCTGCCATTTTCCTCCTGCACAGCTTTTTCATCCGCTACCGCTACGATAAAATCATCGGTTTTACCTAATCGAGTAAAACACTGATGGATGTCATCCAAGTTATCGCAGCAGAACTCTCCGTAAAACCGCAACAAGTCGCCGCCGCCGCCGCTTTGCTGGACGAAGGCGCCACCGTTCCGTTCATCGCCCGTTACCGTAAAGAAGCCACTGGCGGCTTGGACGATACCCAACTAAGAAATCTGGAAGAACGCTTGGTTTACCTACGGGAGCTCAACGACCGCCGCGACTCCATTCTCGACAGCATCCGCTCCCAAGGCAAACTGACGCCCGAATTGGAACAATCCATTCGGGATGCCGACACTAAAACGCTGCTGGAAGACTTATATCTGCCTTACAAACCCAAACGCCGCACCAAAGCACAAATAGCCCGAGAGGCAGGACTGGAGCCATTAGCGGACGCCCTGTTGCAAAACCGCGATTTGATTCCGGAGCAAGCCGCCGCCACTTACATCGATCCGGAAAAAGGCGTTCCGGATGTAGCAGCCGCTTTGGATGGCGCACGCCAAATCGTTATGGAACGAATCTCGGAAGATGCCGAGTTACTGGCCGAACTGCGCGAACGCATCTGGAATAAAGGCATCCTGCACGCCAACGTCGTATCGGGCAAAGAAACCGAAGCCGCCAAATTTAAAGATTATTTCGATTACAGCGAAGCGATCAATAAAATTCCGTCCCACCGGGCCTTGGCGCTGTTCCGCGGCCGAAACGAAGATCTACTAACACTTACGCTGAAACCGGCCGAGCAAGACCAAGACGAACACCAGCTTTGCACCCAGTTCGTCTGCCGCCGTCTACAGGTCAGCGACACCGCTAAACCCGCCGACGCCTGGTTGGCAGAGACCGCTCGATTCGCCTGGAAAATCAAATTGTTTACCCGGATCGATATGGATTTGAAGCTGCGCCTGCGGGAAGCCGCGGAGCACGAAGCCATAAAAGTCTTTGCCGGCAATCTGCGCGATTTGTTGCTGGCAGCACCGGCCGGCCCAAAAACCACGATGGGGTTGGATCCCGGTATTCGCACCGGCGTAAAAGTTGCCGTTGTCGACCCGACCGGTAAATTGTTGGCCACCGACACCGTTTATCCGCACCAACCCAAAAACCAATGGGACCAATCGATAGCGGCGCTGGCCAAGCTGATAGCACAACACAGCGTGCAGTTGGTCAGCATCGGCAACGGGACCGCTTCGCGAGAAACCGATCAACTGGTAGCCGATTTAATCAAACGCCACCCGGAATTGCATTTCCAGAAAATCGTCGTGTCCGAGGCCGGCGCCTCGGTATATTCTGCTTCGGAACTAGCGGCCAAGGAATTTCCCAACCTCGACGTTTCGCTACGCGGCGCGGTATCGATTGCGCGCCGGTTACAAGATCCATTGGCGGAGTTGGTTAAAATCGACCCCAAATCCATCGGCGTTGGCCAATACCAGCACGATGTTAACCAATCGCAATTGGCGCGCATGCTCGATACTGTAGTCGAAGACTGCGTTAACGCGGTCGGCGTCGACGTCAATACCGCGTCTGCCGCATTGTTGAAACAAGTTTCCGGCCTGAACGGCACTATCAGCGAAAATATTGTGGCATTTCGCGACGCCAACGGCCCATTCGCCAACCGCAGCCAATTGAAAAAAGTGCCGCGCTTGGGCGACAAAGCATTCGAGCAAGCTGCAGGATTTTTACGGATCATGAACGGCGACAATCCGCTGGACGCCTCGGCGGTGCATCCGGAAGCCTATCCGGTGGTCAATGCTATTTTGGACGACACCGGAAAATCGATCCGCGACTTGATCGGCCAAAGCCAATTCCTACGCGGCCTGAATCCGGCAAACTACACCAATACCGACTTCGGCTTACCGACCGTCAGCGATATTCTGCAGGAACTGGAAAAACCGGGACGCGATCCGAGGCCGGAATTCAAAAGCGCTCAATTTAAGGAAGGCGTGGAAAAGATCACCGACCTACTGCCCGGTATGAGTCTGGAAGGGGTGGTAACCAACGTCGCCAACTTCGGCGCCTTTGTCGACATTGGCGTTCATCAGGACGGGCTGGTACATATTTCCCATTTAGCGGACGAGTTCGTCAAAGATCCGCGCAGTGTCGTCAAAGCCGGCGATACTGTGAAAGTGCGGGTACTGGAAGTCGACGTTGCCCGCCAGCGCATCTCATTGAGCATGAAAAAAGACATAGATAGCAGCGACTTCGTGCGTAGCGAAAAGACAGCCAAACACAATCAGAAACCGAAGCCGCAACCTGCCTTACAGAACTCGATGAGCTCGGCGTTCGCTAAGGCCTTGAAAAAGTAATCCGGTCAAGCTCTGCTATAATTTTGCCTGACCCGCGGCGGGCCTAAACACAACACCCGCCGCAACGCAAAATGGGATTTTTACAGGACATACCATGAAACAAGCTACCCGTAACGCAGCAGTGTTGTTGTTATCAGCCAGCGCTTGCTTTAGCCTCCCGGCGAAAGCCGACGAACCGGAAAGTTACGGCCAAACCTTCGGCCGGAAACTGAGCACCGGGCTGGCCAATATCGCCACGTCGTCCCTGGAAATCCCAAAAAACATCATCATCATCAATAATCAAAGCAACGTAATTTACGGCTTTATCGGCGGGACTTTGAAAGGCTTGCTGAACATGGGCGGCCGTATCGGTGTTGGCGTAGTGGATCTGGTGTCCGCACCGATACCGACCCAACCCATCGTTTACCCGCTGTATGTCTGGGAAAATTTCGATGCCGAAACCACTTACGGTAAAGCTTTTCGCCCCAACCGATAAACCGATCCGATTCCGGCGGCTTTGAAAATACGCGATTGCCGCCGGTTTAAGCCACCATCTTCAATTCGCTCAACCCGTTGGCTTTTTTCACCAACTCTATTTGCGTTTTAATGCGTTTTTTCACGGCATCGACATGGGAGATCACCCCAACTGTCTTGCCTTGGGTGGACAACCCTTCCAGCGCGCTCATTGCCAAATACAGCGCCTCGGCATCCAGATTGCCAAAGCCTTCGTCCAAAAATAAGGAATCGATAGCCTTGCCGTTATTGGCAATTTCCGCCAACGCCAACGCCAACGCCAAACTGACGACGAAACTTTCGCCGCCCGATAACGTTTTCGGCAAGCGGTGCAGGTTTCTCTGCTTGGTATCCTCGATTTCCAACGCCAAACCATGGTCGTTTACTGTGCTGCGGACGTAATATCGGCCGCTGAGTTTCTCCAAAATCTGATTGGCCTTGGACATCAACTTGTCGACCAACAATTGTTGAATGCGCCTGCGCAACCCGCCCGGTTCGTCGGCAATCAATTTCATTTCCGCTTCAGCCTGACTGTACAGCGCCAGTTGTTCGCTCAACCGAACTTGTAATGCCTGGAGTTTCTCCCTATAGGCTTGCTGTTTATCCAGTTTGTTTTCAACAGTTTGGACTTCCTGTTCAGCGATTTCAATTTGGCCTGCCAACCGCTGCAATGAGATCAACATGCTCTCTTCGTCGGTATAGGCCAACATCGCTAACGCGGCGGCTTCCCGCTGCAACTCATCGCTTAGCTTATCCAACGATTGCGCGACCGACGCTCTGAGGCCGTCCTGATACTCCAACGCCGCTTCGATTTGCTGGCGGTTATCGATTAGCGTCAAAGCGGCACGTAAATCGTCGACGTCGGCAAAGTCACTGCCAACCAACTTGCCGGCCAGCAAGCGGTACATCGCCTCGAACTCAATTTGTTGCGCCGACAACATCTTTTCGCACTCAACGATCAATTTTTGCTTTTCAACTACCGCCAAATGCAGACCCACGGACTCTTCACTCTGCAATCCTGTTGCATAGTCGGAAAGCTTGTTTTGGTACTCGATGATTTTCGCCTGCGCCGCCCGCAACTTTTCCTGTAAGTCGGATATTTCCTCAGACAAACCATTTTTTCGCATATCCCTGATCTGATAATCCTGACGCCGGGCATTGAGTTTATCGAACAGCAAGTTTTCCTTACCTTTTGCCGGCAACTTCTCGCCCAGTTGTTGAAGTTGCTGCTCCAATTTCTCGAGTAACGCTTTTTCCTCGGCTTTCAGACCGGTAAAACGTTGTTCGACCTCCACAAATTCGGAGGGTCGATTATTCCAGGCCTCTTCCAATTGCCCGACAGACACGGCCAGTTTTTGCAAAGCCAGTTTTTTGCCTTCGATGTCAGCCAACCATTTCGCCACATTGCGCTGTAATTGGGCATATTGCTCCAGCAAATTCTTTATTTTCTCCAATTCCTCAGTCTCGTTAGCCAGCAAACGTTTCTGCAACGAAAGATTATCGATCGTTAGTTCCGGGCTAAACACATTCAGCCGATTAATCAGCACCTGCCAATCGGAGCGCATTTGCTGCAAGCGCTGCTCGCGGGCAGAGACCTGCGCCCCGCGCTTTTCCGCCGCCGCCAGTTGCGCGGACAATGTTTCGATCGTGGCTTTTAATGCCTGCATCTTGCCGCGCTGGTCGACCAAAGCTTTTTTTGCGTTAGTCTGCGCCGGCGGTTTGGTCGAATACGGGTGATGCAACGACCCGCATAAATAACACGGCTGCCCCTCCACCAGCTTGCCGCGCTCGCCGGCAAACCTCTTCAACAGCGCCTCGTTGGCAACCGCCTGCTCCAACGCTTTCCCGATATTGTCTTCCCGGCTTAACTCTTCGCGCAGTTCGTCCAAACGCGCCTTTAACTGATCGGTTTCGGGCAAATCTATTTGTTTACCACTTCCTGAAAACCAATGAAAAAAACCCTTTTTGCTGAACTTGGCGTTGACGTCGGCAATCGACAATAGCTCCCGAAAATCGTTAACCCTTACCTGCTGCTCCGCCGCCAATTCTTTCAGCTCATCGAAACTTTTGCCCTGCGCAAGTTCGCCCATAACTTTACGCGCATCGTCGACCTTGATTTCCAATTCAGAGATATCTGCTTTGGTGGCGCTCAATGCCGACTTATTCTTTTGCAAAGACGTCGTAGTGGTCTTGGTCCAACTGGCTTGGTTCTTCTGCTTACCGGACAATTCCGCCAGCTCCGCACGCAGATTGCGCAAGCGTGGAATATCCGGAAAATCGCTGAGCAGTAGCGCATCGCGACTCTGCTGTTGCAGCCAAGCTTCGACTTCCGCCAACGCGGTTTTCTTTTCAGCCAGTTGCGACTCCAGCGCCTGCGCCTGCTCCGATTCGCTGGGCAAAAGTAATTTCAAGTCGCTAATCTTCAATTTCAGCGTATCGATAGCCTGCTTTTGCGTTTCCACGGACTTGCCATCCATCTCGAAAGCCGCGACGCTCGCAACCTCTTCCCCCAATTGCCGCCGCAGCATTTCTAGCTCCTGGCGATAGGCCGCAAGACTGGCTTGGCTTTGTTCGAGCTGGATTTGTTTCGCATCCAACGCATTCAGTTCTTCGCGAAACTGGGCCGCATCCTGCAAGCCGGCAACTTCCTGCAAAGCCAACTGCAGTTGCTGTATCTGGTCATCGATTTGGCGCAGTTGGCTTGTTAATTGAATTTGCCGATTTTGCAAAACCTGGACATTTTTCACGTCACGCAATTGCTTGTCGACCGACTGGTGCTGAGCCTTCAACTCGTCCACCTGTTGCTTGAAATCCTGCAAGTCGTGTTCGGCAGCTTCAACAGCCTGCGGACTCAACACCGGAATCAATTCAATATCCTGCTGCAATTGGGCTAAGCCGGCACGGGCCGATTGGTAATTGGCTTCAGTTTGCTGCCGATACTCCAGGTAGATATCCGTACCGCTGATTTTTTCCAGAATGTCCATGCGCTCGCTATCCAGCGCATTCATAAATGCAGCAAAATCGCCTTGCGGTAATACCATGGACTTACTGAACTTATGAAAATCCATGCCGGTTAATTCAGCAATACGTGCCCTGACCGAATTCGGCGTGTCGGCCAAGACCTCCTGCTGCTCTCCATCTAACCGGGTTAGGGCCATGAAAGGCTGTAACGCGGAATCGCCGATGCGTTCCACACGCCAACTGGAACGAAATCGTGCATCCCCGAGCATGAATTCGACTTGCGCCAGACTATCGTTAGTTTGCTTGGTCATCACGTGCTCGGCCGGCTTATCCAAGCGAAAAGTCTCGCCGTATAGTCCTAGCGTAATCACGTCGAGAATACTGGTTTTGCCGGAACCGTTCGGCCCGGTGATCGCAAACACGCCGCTATCGGCAATAGGTCCTTGGTCAAAATCGATCCGGCCTTCGCCCTCGAGGGAATTGATGTTTTTGAAGTTGATATTGAGTATTCGCATGATCCCAGGCCACGGGCAGACAGTGGTAATTCGCTACAACCGATTCGCAAACAGCAAATCGGTAAAACACTAAGCGGCTATTTTAGTGAATTCGGCCGGTAACCGCAGAAGAATAATTCACGGCCGCTGACCTTGTACCAACGATTTTTTGTAGGCTATCGCGTCTCTGAGCTTCTGGAACTCTTTGGCGTCAAAACCGTTGACCACCCCCAACGATTCGGCATGCCGAATCACCTGTTCGGCCGTATCGTATTGTTCTAAAGCGATAAAAAGGTAGGCTTTTTCCGCATGCAGATACATCCTATTCGGATCCAGTTCAAGCGCTTTATCCATTTCCCGGTGAGTTTTTTCGGTATTCCCTTGGGTTAAATACACTTTGGCTTTTATCAGATGCATTATCGGCTTATCGGTAAAATTAGGCTGTGCTAACGCAGCATCCGCCCACTCCAGAACATAAGCCGCAATGGTTTTGCATTCGTAATCGCCGTTGATCAAACACGTGGCGGCAGAGCGTATGGAATCCATGGTGCGTAGCGGGTGAGAACGGTAAACCACCCGACGTATAATCTCGCGGTGGACCAACTCTCTTAATGCCTCCATATATCTGCCATCGAGAATTAGCGGATCGTCGTAACTAACCGGTAACGCCACATCATTTTTATCGTTCCCGGAGCCATGAAAATATATCAATCGATTTAACTCTTTGAACATCTCGATCAAAGTAGAAACTTCAAACTCATTCAGCTTGGATGCATTAAGATAATATTGATAAGTTTCCGCATTCGGTCCCCGCCTCAATTCCAAATTGTTGGCGTAAACGCTATTGGCTCTGACCGAGCCCGGATGGTTACGCACTTCAAAATAACTAAAGCTATCCAGATTCGACCACACTGCAGCGCGGGTATAGGTCGCCAGCGCAAGGCTGCCGACGATACCGGCATACAGAGTATTCAGCAAACCTTTGCCGATGCGTCCGGCTAAGGCTTGATACGAAAGGACAACCAGTGCAAATACCACGCCCATGCTTGGCAAATAGTTCCGGTGCTCATATACCAACTCCAATGGAAATATGGTTGATTCCATGGCTTGGCCGACAAAAAACCACAGAATGGCGAAACTCGAAAATCGGTACTTTTTGTGCCAACAGCTATGAATAGCAAACCCAATCAAGCCAAGGATACCTGCTATCGCTGCCAGGGTTTCAATCGGCTTTAACAGCCCTTTACTTAGAGTAAAGTCGTCATGTGCCAAGCTTAGTTCGGTATTGTCCGGATAAAGCAACAATCCCAGGTAATAAAATAAAACTCTGGATTGCGTCATCAACCTTTCCGGCAAATCAAACTCGCGCGACAAATAGCCATTCAGTATATAGTCGGGATGAGTCAATAGGTACAAACTACCAAACAATGCCGGCAATATTGCAGTGGCCGCGTAATAGACGTTTACCTTAAACCGCGACGCAGGAGGTATAGCGGGCAATAAAGTCAATTCGGTGACAAAAATGAGTAGCGGTAACAGCAACGCGTTTTCCTTGCACAAACTACCCAAGCCGGTCCCGAAAACGCAGCCCAAAACCATCAGAATAATTCCAGATGGTTTTTCGAGTTGCAACCTACCCTTCAGGAACACTAGAAACCCGGCCAACATAAACATGGTGGCCATGCTATTCATACGCTGAACTACATACAGCACAGAAGTCAGTTGCAGCGGATGTAAGGCCCAAATTAACGCCGCAACAAATGCCAATTTTCCGGCAGGATAAGTCGGCGCAGCCGTTGAGAATAATTGGCAGCCCAAAAAAAACACCAGAAAACTGTTGGCAATATGAATGCCAATATTGGTCAACTTGAAAGCGGATGGATTAAAATGCTGACCAAAAAGATAATAATTGATTGCAAAACTAAGGCTGGCAATTGGTCGTTTGAATGGGCCACTGGTGTTAGCGCTCCATGCCGAAGCCAATCCCTGCTCATTCAGATTCTCCAGCGCAATCCCGTTGTTATCAATAATGTTGGGGTAATCGTCACCTAGAAACGGGCCGCTTCTGCCGGGAAAATAACTGAAGAAAATGATCAATGCCAATAGCACCAAAATAGCCCAACCACCCAACTGAAATTGCTTGGCAACAACTCGTACAAAGCCCATTGTTTATTCTTCGGATAAAAGATGCTAAAAATACAAAAGGGGCTATACAGCCCCTTTTGCGATTGCCTTAAATTAAGTCAATTAGGTTTTAGGTTGGAATTTCTGAATCACGGTATTTGTAGCTGAGCCATTTATGGTCCATCTCATACCGGAGCCGGTAGAACATGCTCCTTGATATTCCAATATATTGTTAGTCCCCGGTACTACTGAACTACCGATGGTGTTGTATGCGATAGATACCGTCGCACTATTAGCACTTGAAGATGTCAGCGTGACCGATTTGACGTACTTACCGATAATAGCCGTTGCAGTAGATAGCCCGTAAGAACCGTTAGTTTTGGTAGTAGTAGCGCTCCCCAAGTCTTGCTCGCTACATGCCACACCTGCGGCGGTGAACGCCGGAGATGCCAAACTAGGGCCTTCGGAGATTTTCGATTTAACAGTATAGTCTTGATAAGCAGGAATAGCGATTGCAGCCAAAATACCAATGATCGCGACTACGATCATTAATTCGATCAAGGTAAAACCTTGTTGTGATTTTTGTAATTGTATATTCATAAAAAATTCCTTCAAAGTTAACGGGGTTTAAACTCGGTGGGTGTAATACAATTTGCGTGCCAATGTTTTTAGCACTGTAGATTTGCCGCGGCTCGGGGGATTGCCCGGTACTTTCCCCTTGCCCTGATTCGTTACGCCTAAAAGACAACCTGCATTTTTGGCTAAAACTGACGTTTTTTGTCACTTCCCCGAGCAGCCATTCAATAGCCTTTACCGACAAACCAGAATTCCAGCATCATCAGTATCCAGATCAGCTCCCCGTAGTAAGCGGCGTGAACACTTTGATGCATCTTGATCGCGTGCTCCAGAAAATCCGGCTGAAAAAATTCCCGTTTTCCCAGATCGCGAACGGCTTGATATGCCATTTGTTTCAAAGGCTCGTGGTCTTTCAGCCAAATGCCGAACGGCAAACCGAAACCGTGTTTGGATTTATTGATAATAGGTTCCGGCAGAAAACCGGCCATCGCTTGTTTGTAAAACCAGCGTAGTTTCTGGCCGCGCAACTTGTCTGGCGACGGAACTCGGCAAGATAAGTCGATTATGCGTTGGTCGAGCAGCGGATAACAGACTTCTATACCTGCCATTTCGCACATACGGTTGACCTTCACTAGGTCGTTGTCGTGCAAGGTAGTCTTCCAGTCCATGTACAACATGCGGTTCAAAGTGCTGGCGTTTGCCGGCCGCCAATAATTTTCCCGTAGGGACGATAACGGCGCCTTAGGATCGACTTGAGCCAGAAAATCGGCCTGAAAAATATCGGTAGCGGCATGCCGGTGCAAAAAATTGTAATCTTGCAAACGATCAGGCATCGCCGCATTGGCCTGTTCGACATACCTTTTTATTTTGAAAGGAATTTTTTGCTTAGCAACCGCATCGGGCAAGCAACCCAAAACGCCTTCCAAACCGCTTGCCATGAATTTCGGCAGTCGATGGTAAGCCTCGAACAACATTTGCTTAGCGTAGCGCTCGTTGCCGGCAAAAATTTCGTCGCCGCCGTCGCCAGCCAATAACCGATTAACGCCATTTTCCTTTGCCAGCTTCGCGCAGTAGTAAGCTGCGAGCGCGGACGAATTACCGAACGGCTCGTCATAGTAGGCGGCAATTGCCGGCACGGCACTAACGGTATCTTCCGGAGTAACGTAATAAGTATGCGAACGGGTGTTATATGCGGCAACGGCAATGTTGGCGTATTCGATTTCATCGTATCCGGCGACTTGAAAGCCCATCGAAAACGTCTTGGCCTGCCCCGGGAATACTCGTGCTAACGCTCCGGCGACACTGGAACTGTCTAAGCCGCCACTCAGAAAAGCACCGGTATTTTCTTCGGCACCGACCCGCTGTTTGACGGCTTCGATCAAAGACTGCTGTAAATCCCGTCCGGCTTGGTGTAAGTCGCAATCGCTTTCGGAAAACTCCGGTTGCCAATAGCGTTCGATTTCGATTTGACCATTGTGGTAGCGCAGACACTGTCCGCCCTCTAATTTTTTTACCTGCCGATAGATCGTATTCGGGCTGGGACAATGGTTGAAATAGACGTAGTCGAAAACCGACTGCGGCAATATGGTATTGCTAACATCAGGGTGGCGCACAACGAAATCAGCGCTCGATCCAAACACCAGCCTATCTTTAGTTTCCGCGAAGTAAATATGGCTCAGCCCAATCGGATCAGTGACCAAAAACGCTTTTTGTTGGCGTTCATCGATCAATAATAGGTTGACGATATCCGGCCGTTTTAGCAAACCATCGATACCTTGGCTTAGATAGGCATCCAGCAATAACGCTAAGCCGTCGGCAGGATAAGCTGTTTGTAAAACGAGCACTAATACGCCGCCGCTTCGCCGGCAATTCGCCGAGTCGGTCAGCAAAGCCCAAGCGGACTCCGTAAAGGGAGCCCCCCGAATGTCTCGCGCCATTTGGCCGAGTGTTGCTGCCGCCGCTCCCGTATTGGAAGCCGCCCCCATCCATCCCGCAAATTTTGTCATAGTTGCCGTTGAAAATTATGGTTTTACATGGCTGATCACATACCGAAATTTGCCGGAACGCTCTTTGGGAATGTAATCGGTGTATTCGACATTTATCGTTACCGTCTGGCCGAGGCGTTTTTTAAATTCGGCGACTATTTTTTGCTCGGCATCTTCTCGGTAGCTTGCCGATTTAACGATATGCACAGTCGTTTTTTCCAAACTTTCTTGAGTAATTTTGAAAGCCTCGACGCCTTCCAGATCGCGCAATACGTAAATCAGAGCCAAACCGTGTAGCACGGTGCCGTCGAGCGCAACCACGAAGTCGGTCGTCCGCCCCTGTATCTCTTCCAACAACGGTAAACCGCGTCCGCATCCGCAAATCATTTCCGACAAAATCCCCATGTCCCCGGTACGGTAGCGAATGAATGGAAAGTCGCGGGTTGCTAAATGGGTAACGACGATTTCACCCAGCTCTCCATTGGGCAACGGCTTACCATCCTTATCCACGATTTCAACGATAATGTCTTCCGCCGTGATGTGCATGCCGCCGTGCGGGCATTGGTGAGCAATAAACCCGGCATCTCTTCCACCATAACCGTTTGCAACCGGACATGCGAATACGCTTTCTATTTTTTCGCGCTGATGATCGTACAAGCGTTCCGAGGTAACGAACGCGACTTTGACACCCAAATCGTCCAACCTAACCCCGGTTTGTTGCGCGCGGCTGGCAATATGTGCCAAAGCCGAGGGATAACCGAACAACATTTTGGGCCTGATCTGCTGTAACTGGCGGATAAAACCGTCGACTTTTTCCGCGGACATTTCGAACGCCGGGATCAAATGCGTCCGCAACAACTTATCGCGTAACAGACGGACTTTGTCTTGCGCGCCCAACTCTATCGGGGAGCCCCAAATCACCGCCTCCGGATCGCCGATATCGACGCCCCACCAGCGAGTTGCCCGCCACTTGGCCGCCACATCGTGGCTGACGCGACTCCTGCCGATGTAAAAAATCAGCGGCTCTCCGCTCGAGCCGCCGGTGTTGAACCTTGCCAAACCAGTCGCATTGTCGGCCTTAAGCTCATCTAAATAAGCTCTTATATCCGACTTGGTCAATAGGGGTAATTGCCTTAACTGGTCTATATTGCTGAAATTAGCAACATCGAAATTTAATCGTTCGAATAAACGACGATAATAAGGAACGTTGATATTGACATCATTCAAAAATCGCCGCAGCCTTTCTAGCTGCCTGGCTTGAATTTGATCAACCGGTAGCCACTGGCTAACCTCCATGTTTTTTCTTAATATAACGGTATCGTGTCTTTTAAAGGCTTCATGAACAGGAAAAATAATGTTCGAACACAGCCAAGTGTAGCCTTCAGCTTGCATCAACCAGCTCCTTATACAACCCAAGCCATTGCTCCTTAACTACGCACCAGCCATACTGGTTCGCGACAGCGAAGCCGTTAACGGCCAGTTTATTATATAGATCAGAATCATTAACTAATTTTAGTATTGCATCAGCGAGCATTTGGGCGTTGTTCGACTCAACCATTAACGCACTTTCATTGTCCTTAACAATAAAAGGTATCCCGCCAACGTTAGTTGTTATCACAGGTAACCCGCATGCCAACGCCTCTAGAACTGAATTTGGCATATTGTCTACAGTTGCCGGATTCAACATTATATCTGCATCATAATAGAGTTTAGCGATCTGTTCCGGCTCTAATTTTCCCACAAACTCAACACTATGGGATAATTCCAATGTTTCCGCCAATCCTTTCAATTCATCCTGCAATGGGCCGGAACCTGCTATCACCAGTTTCACATCAATTAATATTGATTTTAAAATAGCTACAGCATGAATTGCGGCATCAATACCGTATATTTTTTCCAAATTGCGCGTAATTACCAAACGAAGCGATCTATTATTGGAGATCAAGTGAGGTTTGAATTTAAACCTTTCTAAGTTTATGATATTTGGAATGACTTTTGCCTTATATCCAAACAGTTCAAACACTTGAAATAAAAACATTGACGGCACCACTAATACAGTAGCTTTGTTCAACGAGGGCGCAACCCAACGTATTGAAGACTTAAAATAACGTTCGGCATCTCCACCACGATAGTTCACTACAACCGGTACTTTTCTGATCCAGCCGATCCAAATTGCCGGAGCCGCGTAGAGTTGCCAGGACCAACCAGAATTAGCCATGACATGCATACATTCTACATTTCCCGCCACTCTCCAAAGCTCCAGCAAATAAGGCAGCAAGCGAGCCAAGGCCCTTATCCCTTTTAAATCCGTGACCCAATGCCATTTATAATCCGCGTTCGTCCGAACCAAAGTTACTTTTAAGCCTTCGGAAGTTAGCAACTCATTCAATTGCTTAGTTTGATTTGCCATCCCTCCAAAAGGTGGAGGCAGCGGTCCAATCAATCCAATATGCATATACGTTATCGGTTAAATAGGGATTGTGAATAGAGATTAACTGCTTCTGTGAAGCTATCTAATTTGGCCTTTTTAAGATAGTGCCAGAATTTTATATAATCAGACATGGCTCAGCCCAATCACGCCCCCGCCCGGACCTTGCTATATACGTCAGAGTAATGCGCCACACTCTTAATCCAACTGCGCTCTTCCTCGACAAACCTTCTGGCATCCCGACATATCCCATCAATATCGGCAAGTTCCATTACGTTAATTACAGTCTGGGCAAGATCCGATTTATCGCCAGATATAAACAAGTATCCAGTCTGGTGATCTCGAATCAGCTCTTTGTGACCTCCAACGTCAGATGCAATCACTAAACGACCTTGGGCCATCGCCTCCAAAGGCTTAAGTGGAGTAACCAGATCGGTTAACCGCATCGATAATCGCGGGTAAATAAAGATATCCACCAAGTTGTAATAGCTCTGCACCTGATCATGCGGAACGCGCCCCGGCATCACGACCCATTGTTGTATACCGAGCGCCGCAATTTTTTCGGCAATTTGCTGTTGTTGAGGCCCACCCCCCACCAACAGCAAACGAACATTCGGTTGTTGCTTGGCAATAGCCGGCAACGCGTCCAGCAGTAACAGCAAGCCCTCATAGGCATAAAAAGAACCGATAAAACCCAAAACGGTGTTACCGCTTAATCCCAAGTTTTGCAACAACTCTGGGTCTGCGGGTTCGCCGTAACTGAACTTCTCGATATCTACGGCGTTAGGGATGACGGTAATTTTATCCGCGTCGATCCCGCGCTTAACAATATCGCTACGCAACCCCTCGCAAATAGTGGTCACCGCGTCCGCACGGTTGAATACATAGGTTTCCAGATACTGGGTCAAGCGATAACGGAGACTGCCTTCATGCGTGGTGCCGTGGTCTACCGCGGCATCTTCCCAAAACGCTCTGCATTCGTAGACTAATGGTAACCGATATTTTTTTGCCGCTCTCAGAGCCGCCAGGCCATTCAACGCCGGCGAGTGGGCATGCAAAATATCCGGTTTGATTTGCGGGATTATTTGATCCAGACGCCGGTACAGCGTTTCAACAATCGCCCACTGGTTGATTATCGGCAATGTCGCCAACCATCCACTGGGTGAAGTCGAACGGAAAAAAGTCAAACCGTCAACGTCTTCCAATTCCGCGGTAGCACCCAGATGTTTGGCGGAAGTGATATGGTAAGTGTCCCAACCCAGTTTGCGCTGCTGCTCCAAAATAGCCCGAGTCCGAAAGGTATAACCACTGTGTAATGGAATGGAGTGATCCAATATATGCAATATCTTCATGATTTATTTTTATTATTAGGAGCCATTTGCAAACAACCAAGATCGCAAGCAAACTAATGCTTTTCTTTGCCCAACAGCCTAAGCCAAGCCTTTCTTGACAAATGCGGAAGCAACAAATACCAAGGCATTTTTAGCCAATGGGAACGAACGTATAACAGCCATCTGGCCACTCCGCTCCAACGATCGCCGCAACTGGAATGCTCAGGCATAAGCGCCCTTAAAAACAAAAAATCCATTAGCCGCAAGCCGTAACCGCTGGGGGCAGCTTGCCTAATTCGCTCCAGTGCACCGGCTGAAATTGGAGTACGTAGGATCATATGTAGATATCTGAATGCATAAAAAATGCTGCGCTGCAGCCCTAATTCATAGGCTCGCTCGACTACAAGCATAGCAACATCTTCGGAACTGTTTCCGAGCAGACTGTCTAGATCCACCAAATCCCGCAGACCGTGATTCAGCTCACCATCGTAAAAAAGATGGGCCGCACTGTGAATAATCATGTCCGGCAATTGCAATACTCGAATTAGCGGACTGTCTCCCACGCTAACCGCCGCTTCGATGAGTAAATCAGCATTCGGACAAACCTTAGACGTGAGCGGCAAAATATTATGGTGCAAATCAATAACGCTGCCGCGAAAAACATGCCGCAACGGCGGTATTTCGTGCATCCATTTCCGATAGTAATACTGATCGTAGGTATTCTGCAAACTACTTACCCAACCATGGGCCATTAATTTTTTTTCAGTTTCTGGAATATGTTGCTTCTGCACCAACAAGTCAATATCCGAAAAAAAACGGCCTTTTGCTGCCGCGTAATCGGAAGCGACGTAGGCAGCGCCCTTGAGCAAAATCAATGGCAACCCCAACTCTGCGGCAACCTGCTTAAGCTGCCGTATTTCCCAAAGCAAATCGTTGAATTGCTTATCGGAATGAATGCGTGCCGATTGAAAATGGCGCAACGCCTGACTCGGAATCGAGGCTCCATCCAAGCGATAACACAAGGTACCCGCGAGCATCGAAGCTTGAGCTTGGCGGATCAACAATTCCCATTGCTTTAACGTCAATTTGGCCGCCGATACTTCACCGGTCAAGACATTTACAATAAGGGGAAGCTCGATCATCGCTTTGAATTGGCTAAACTATCGAACGCCGCTATTGCTTGATCCAGCAAACTGTAGCGGTATCGGTAACAATCAGCTCGTTCGACAATCTGCGTCAGTATGTTGAAACCGGCCTTAGCCAACAAGTTATAGTTGAATGAATTATCCGCCAACGCCATAACGGTCGAGGCTTTACCGATATTTGAGAGTTCGGCCTCTATCCCCGGCTCGTACTTGGGAAACACCACCCAGCCAATTGGACAGGCTTGATGCTGCATTTCGACGCTGGCAGAAGGCGGTTTAATATGACAAACACTGCCTTTTACGGTATCCGAACTTAATGGACCGAATACTACATCAGGATAGCGATGTCGAATCAGATCAATAGATGCATTTTTTAAACTGACTGGCCGGGGAAAAGGCGTAACGTAGCCGGTCTGAAGGTCGAGCAAGGCCAGTTCGTCGGATAGCAATCTCCAACCTTCCTGAATCAGACTGGCCGTCAACGTACTTTTGCCGGAACCTGGCGGCGCCGGCATGACCGCTGCGTAACCATTTTTTTCGACAACGGCAGCATGAATGATTAAAAAGGTATTTATCTGGCTGGATACGCACCAGTTCATTCCCCATTCAAATAAAGCCGGAGCATGCTGATGTGGGAGAGGATCGAACGGGGCGAAGCCATCTGCCAGAAAAACGGCTTTCTTTCGAAATAGAATGGCGTTTAAATGATTAACGACGTTTAAGTCGATGTGGAAATCAATTAATGCGCCGTCCGATAACTCATAGTCTCCATAAAGAGAAGATATGGAGGCCGCTAGAGGCTTAATTCTTGAATTAATTGAAAATACGAAACAACCAAGTTGAAGGTTCAATCCATTCCCGGATATGGCTTGGTAAACAGCAGATGAATTTAGCTCTCGTACTCGCAACAGACAGGTTCGATAAGGTTAATATTGGATAATTTTTTTAAAGCCAGTATTAAATCATTTGGCAACAGTTCATAGCTGTTCCCATTGTTATCTTCACGTCTGGCCCAACCAGCCAAATCGTCCAAACCGAATATAGTTCCCGAACAGCAATAGTCAAGAAATTGCTTTGAGATGCCGACAAGAAGGTGGGTCTCGCCCGAGCTTTCGTGATAAACCAACAATCCGTCGTCAAAATCTCGAGAGATAGCCTTTCCTAAACTACGCCACCGCATGATAACTAACTACAGAGCTAAAATTTAGCTCCAGCAAAATACATTAACAGTTACTGATAAGATGCTTGCAAAATTGAATAACCGTTTCTTCATCATAATCCGAATAACATCTTCTGACGTCCGCTGGAGTTGTTCCGATAAAATTCTTGTCATCGCAAGCATTTACGAACAACCAAGCGAAACAATTATCCCTTGTATACGATCCAGCATTCAAATCCTTGATACAATCATGCAAACTTCTGTCGTCTGGCACACCGTTATTCCGAGCGTATTCCAGCGTGATAAAGGTCGTAGCATTTTCCAATTGCCTTACGGCGGAGTGTTTGTATTGAGCTACTTTATTATATTCATATTCAGTGGATTCACCTTCAGTTGTCACCCAATAGTCTCTTGTCTTCCATTTCCCTTTTCTGGAGCTTGATTTGGCCGGAACAGCATCACTTACAGCCCTATCGCGGAGACAGTATCCCCCTTCTAACCCGGTATTGTTCTCGTGGTACTTAGTAAAAGGTCTACATTTTATCGGCTTAGAAACTGGCCAATTTCCTGCTGTACCCGGTCCGCAATAGTGGCTTGGAGGATTGGGCTTTGGAGGCACATAAGTTCCTGTCCCGGACGGATCAACATTTCCGGCCTTCGCATAGGATTGAAATCCGGAAATGGTGCCACAACTTCTTTTGCCTCCGCCCCATGCTGAACGATTGGCTAAAGTCATGATTACCGGAGCCACAACACCGGCTTTTGCAAATGTGCGCCGCGATTTATCTACTGCCACATTTTCCGTTGATTGCTCGCTATGCTCGGGCAATGTGTTATTTGCATCGCTCATTTCTGCTCACCCTCGATCTAACTTTGAATTACATCACACTTTAGCAAAACGCTTATCCTCTGTCTATTGCACAGTTGTACAAGGGATATTGAACTAAGACTAAGCCAACTTGTTCCTGGCAAATGCTTCAAACATCAATAACGACCAGATTGCAGAGCTATAATCGCGCAGGCCCGATTGATGTTGGCTGACAATATGTTGCAAGTAATTGCGGTCAAACCAGCCGGTGTTCTGTAGCGTTTCGCCCAGCAAGGTATCTTGCACGCGCTGTTTTAAAGGACCTCTGAACCAAGCGGATAGCGGCACCGAAAATCCCATTTTCGGCCTATACAGAACATCATAGGGCAGATAGGGTTCCAATGCTTTCTTGAAAATGTATTTGCCTTCCCGTCCTTTTAACTTCAAATCCGGCGGCAAAGTAGCCATCCATTCCACTAATTTATGATCCAACAGCGGCACTCTTACTTCCAGAGCATGCGCCATACTGGCTCTGTCGACTTTGGTCAGAATATCCCCAACCAAATAGGTTTTTAGATCGAGATATTGAACCATCGACAATGGATCGTCCGGAGCAGTCTCACGGTAACGATGAAAGACTTCAACCGCTTGATAACCTTGCAAATCGCGCTTCAACCGTTCACTGAACAATTCGGCGCGCATCGCATTCGGCAACACCGAGACGCTATGAAAATAACCCGCCATCGAATCACGACCGATAGATTCCAACGTCGTCTTGGCGCGCAATATCTTCGGTGCCCAATCCAGTTTCGGGTACACCTTGCCAAGAGTCGAAAATAACGGCACGCGTAGGGCGTCCGGCAATATCGAGCGCATGCGTTCTTCGTAGGTGTGCCAACGGTAGCGACGATACCCGGCAAGATTCTCGTCGCCCCCGTCGCCAGACAACACGACGGTAACCTGTTTTTTGGCTAATTCGCACACGCGATAAGTCGGCAAAGCCGAACTGTCGGCATAAGGTTCGTCATACAAACCGGAAAGCCGATCGATCAAACTGAAATCATCCGGATCAACCTGCTCTACGCGATGGGAAGTATGGTAGCGCTCGGCCACTCTGGCAGCGAACTCCGACTCATTAAATTTTGGATCACCAAACGAAATTGAGCAGGTATTCACCGGATCTGCCGACAATCCGGCCATCAACGCCACCACGCCGCTGGAATCAACGCCACCGGATAAAAACGCACCTAACGGCACATCCGCAACCATCCGAATTTTTACCGCTTCTCGTAAGCGGGAGATTAATTCCTCGCCGACATCGGTGGCATGAGCCGAAGTAACGGGTTTAAACGTCACGTCCCAATATTGTTTCGGGCGAAAATTTGCATCACCCCGCTTAATCGCCAAGCAGTAACCAGGCTCCAATTTGTAGACGCCGCGATAAATGGTTTTCGGATCAGGAATATAGCCAAAACTGAAATAGTCCTCTATCGCTGTTGGATCGGGATCTTTCGGCAACAATGGGTGCTGGGTTAACGCCTTTAATTCCGAACCGAATATAAAATGCCCATTCGGTAATTCCGCATAAAACAGGGGCTTGACGCCAAGGCGATCACGCGCCAGGAACAAGGTTTGCTTAGCTCTGTCCCAAATGGCGAAAGCAAACATGCCGCGCAAACGTTCGACACAAGACTCCCCCCAGGCCTGCCAAGCATACAAAATCACTTCCGTATCGCAATGCGTTCTAAAGCCATACCCCAACGCTTCAAGCTCCAATCGCAATTCCGGAAAATTGTAAACTTCGCCGTTATAAGTCAAGACGACGTTTCCGTCCTGACTGTGCATCGGCTGTTGGCCGCTGGACAGGTCGATGATCGATAACCGGCGGTGACCAAAGCCCAAACCTGGCTCGGTATGTAGGCCCCCCTCATCGGGCCCGCGATGAAACTGAGATTCGTTCATGCGCGACAACAGACTGCGGTCTATTTCGTTCAATCCCCGAATATCGAAAATCCCCACTATGCCGCACATATAAAATCTCTCCGCCCCAAATTATTGTCCGTCATACACATGCTGGTAGCGAGCCACCATACTGTCGATAGAAAACTCCGCCAGAATCCGTTTTAACGCAGCCTCTCCGAAGCGACGGCGACGCTGTTCGTCTAACGCCAACTCATTCAGAATCGAAGACAAGCTCGCGGCATCCCGCGCCGGAACCAATCGCCCTGTCTCGCCATCCGCCACCAGTTCCGGATTACCGCCGACATCGGTGGCAATAACCGGCAAACCGCTGGCCATGGCTTCCAGAATCGTATTGGAGATGCCCTCGGCCGCCGACGGCAATACAAAAATATCCATGCCACGCAGTATAGCCGGAATGTCACTTCTCTCCCCCGGCCCCCAAACGCTATCCGCCAAATTTGCGGCAGCCAACAGATCCATAGCCTCAGCCCTTAACGGACCGTCGCCGATCAGAAACAAGCGGCAACAAGCGGCGAATTCAAGCGACTGCTGACAACTTCTTATGAAGGCGCGAACCAAGGTAATTTGGTCTTTGACCCCATGCATCCGGCCCACGGTACCTATAACGACCTTGTCTCTCAATGCCAAACCGCAACCATCGGGAATTATTCTCTCGCCGCCAGCAGGATAAAACACGGATGTGTCGACGCCATTGCAAATGCGGGTAATCTTATCCGCAGGAATCCCTACCCTATCCCGTAAGTAATCCTGCAAGTGTCGGGACAATGGAATAAAACGATGGATAATCGTCCCGATGATTCTGCGTAACCACTGATACTTAATTTTGCTGCCATCGGGGTCGAACACATCCCATCCGTGCTCGCCATGAATGCGATATCCGACGCCCGCTAACAAGGCGCAAATCTGGTACTCGATCGCCGCTAAATTGCGAGTATGCACAATCGCCGGACGTAATTGTTTCAACAACCGATAAACGGCATAGAAAGACCGCCAGTCTTGGCCGGGCTGTTTGTGCAGTTGAAAGATATCGACATCGTTCCTGCCGATGCGTTGGCTGAAATCGGTGCTTTCAGTCAAACAAATAATAGCGTGGCGATAGGCGTTTTCTGGCAATTTGTTAATCAGATTAACCAGACCGTTCTCGAGGCCGCCGACACCCAATCGGTAAATTATATGAACAATCAAAGGAGGTTTCGCGTCGGCCATACGCTTACGTCCCAGCTAGAATTTGCAGCAACCGGCGGCCGCTTTCCACCCAGCCAAAATAATTCCGCACGTAGCGACGGTTAGCCTCGCTGCAACCGGTTTGGTTTTCTAAAAGCGCTAAAACATGCTTAGCATAATCGTCAGGAGTATCCGCTATCGCCAAATGCAAATCCTGCTCCGGCGGAATACCTTCCATTGCTGCTGAGGATGCGACGACAGGCTTGTTCATTGCCAGCGCCTCTAAAACCTTATTTTGAATGCCTCTGGCAATCCGTAATGGAGCCACAATCAAATCGGCATAAGCCAAATAAGGGCGGACATCGTCTACGCGGCCGGTAACAACCACCGCAGGGTCGTTCTCCGCTAGTTGCAGCACTTCTCGCGCCGGTTTGGACCCCACTATATAAAAGCGTACTTCCGGACATTTCGCCGTAATCAAGGGTAAAACCAATTCAGCAAACCACTTCACTGCATCGACGTTGGCCCAATAATCCATCGCTCCGGTAAAGACAATGGATTTCTTATCCAAAGAGAATGGACGCTGGTAATCGAGTGCAGGATCGAAGCGCTCCGTGTCGACACCGTTATTGACAAACGTAATTTTTTCGGCGGACTCCGGTGCCAGAGATTTGAATAGATCGGCTTCCTGCTCGGAAACGAATAAAGTGGCTTTCGCGCGAGCTGCAATTCTCCGCTCGAATCGCAGCAATTTTTCGGCTTCCCGCCGATAAATCCAGCTAGCCGGCCAAGTCTTACTCAAAGCATATTGGCACCACTTGTCGGAATCGACATCGACAAAATCGGCGACAACTTTCAGCGAAGGGTATCCCGCAACGTACTGCGCCATTGGCGATGAAAAAATCAGCGCCCGATCTATCGATTGTTCACGGATAGTATCGTCCACCCAAGTTTGCAGTCTGGCACTACGGTAATACGGCAAGCTCAATGCTTCATTGGTCAGCAACCCGACTAAGCTCTGGACTTTTGCCAGACGCGGCACAAGATTGATACAACAGACCTGATTACAAAGACCGGCCAAGGTGTCGACGTACTGGCGATCGTCGGGGTCGTCGATAAAGGTACCCAGAAAAATTTCGTATTCGGCTGCCAAAGCCCTTAGAAAATGGTACGAACGAATCTTATCGCCCTTGTTGGGCGGATAGGGTATCCGATGAACCAAATAGAGCAATTTGGGCTTCATGCTTAACCCAAATCTTTGGCTAACCAAGGTCCGAGCCATTGGCTCACTGGCAGCGGCAGTTTTTTCCAGGCTGCTATAAACAATTGGTATTTAGGATTCAAAGGATTGATTTCCGGAATTTGTTTTGCAGCCACCAAATCGATTTCATAGAATAGTGGCTCCTGCTCGAATCCCCAGTGTTTTTTAAACCGATACGATCCGGTACCGATTTTGCTTCGGCCGTAATCGAAGACTTTGCAGCCTTTTTCGACAGCCCGACGCATAACTTCCCAATACATGAAATCGTTGCCTTTCAAATCGCGGGCGGCGTCGACACCGCCTCCGTAGTACGGCAAAACCTCGTCCTTGAAATAAAAACTCATGACGCTGGCAATTAAGCGCCCTTCGTGTTCCACGCTCAGCACTTCGCAACTTTTACCAAAAACTTCTTTTAGTATTCGAAAGTAATTTTTTGGAAAAACAGGCGTGCCTAAATTTCGAACGCTCTCCGAATAGGCCGCGTATAACCTATCCACGTTATCATCTATTACGCTAACCAAACCTGCTTTGATACCGGCTCGCACCATTGCCCGTTGTTTACGCGGGATCGCGTTCAAATTCTTTTCAACATCGGTATCGAGTTCTTTTCTGAATGTGACGTAAAGTTCTTTATGTGGCCATTCGGGATGCGCCTGATGGCGGTTTCGCATCTCTAAACAATCGACGCCTAAATCCCTGGCTAGTTGCTGGGCCTGCGATTGCAAAGCCTTAAAAGACTGATCGTTGCTGGCAAGAATGCCGCCGTAGACACAAAATGCGTTGGATACCAACGAATTTCCGAACAACAGGCTTTTAACATGTGTTAATGGCAAAACCCCGGTAATTTGACCATCCTGCTCGAAATAATAGTAATAAGTCGGATGCCCGAACGCCCGTTGTATTACTTGTTGCCAAGCCGCCAAATGAAAAAAACTACCGTCGGCCGCCGCCATGACATAGTTATCCCAACGCTCTGCTTGGGCAGGCTCTAGCAATTTGATCATGGTTAATGATGACAGTCTGTTTTGTTTAGAAAGACATTGCGCATTGTATCCCAGGCAAAATCGGTTATCAGGTTATCCAACCTGTCGTGCATTTTGCTGAGATTCAGATAATGCCTGAAGCGGGTCTTGAAAGACAAACCCTGTTGCTTGGGTTGTTCAGGATCAATTTCCCATGGATGAAAATAGAAAATTCCGGCTTGTTGCTCCTTATTATTAATGTAGCGGTACGCCCATTTGGAGAACGAATAAGGATATAAGCGGAAAAAGCCGCCGCCACCGCACGGTATATTCCTCCGGAACAGATTCAAAGTCGTTATCGGAATTTCCAACAAATCGGGAGCGTTAGTCGGCCGGTAAGCGAAACGCGGCGCATCAGGCATGCCGTACAGATCGTGCTTTACCGGATAGATGCTGGAACTATATGAAAATCCCTCCTCCTGCAAAATTTCCAAAGCCCATAAATTCTTGGCACCGATCGAATAACTGGCGGCACGGTATCCGATAACGCTCTGTCCCGAGACATCCTCCAGAATCCGCTTACTTAGCAGGCTGGTGAAAAACTCCCAAAGCTGCAGTCATCAAGGCGCATAGCCTCAGCAAACAAGTAAAATAGCGCATCTAAATTGGAGAAGCCCCCCATGCGCGGACACGATGCCATTCAAAGTAGCTGGTTCAGCTACGTTAGCCTGGAAGAACGTATTCCCAAACAGCATCCGTTGCGTCGTTTACGTCTACTCGTCGATGGCGTATTGACCTCTATGAATGCCGTCTTTGCCGAGCGTTACTCGCACACTGGCCGCCCGTCGATTGCGCCCGAAAAACTGCTGCGCGCCTTGCTGTTGCAAGTGCTGTACACCGTTCGTAGCGAACGCCAGTTGATGGAACAGCTGGACTACAACCTGCTGTTTCGCTGGTTTGTCGGTCTGGGCATCGACGATGCTGTCTGGGAACGCAGCGTGTTCAGCGCCAACCGCGAACGGCTGCTGTCCGAAGCGCTGAGTCGCGAATTTTTTGAGCGGGTACTGGCCATAGCCGAATGGCAAAACCTGGTGTCCGACGAACACTTCAGTGTCGACGGCAGCCTCATTGAAGCCTGGGCCTCGCACAAAAGCTTCGTTAAGAAAGACGGCAGCGGCCCGGACAAACCCGCTGGCCGCAATCCCGAGGTCGACTTCAGCGGCGAAAAGCGCAGCAACGCCACCCACCAAAGCACGACAGACCCGGAAGCGCGGCTCTACAAGAAAGGCGAATACACCGAGGCCAAACTGCGTTACATCACCCATGCCCTATCCGAGAATCGTAACGGCCTGATTGTCGATGTCGAAACCACCCAAGCCACCGGCACCGCTGAAATCGAAGCCGCGCAAACAATGATCAAACGCCGTGTGCCCAAAGGCGGTAGCGTCGGTGCCGACAAAGGCTATGACCAACCGGCTTTCGTCAACGGACTCAAGGCGCAAGACATCAAAGCCCATGTGGCCCGGAAAAAGACCGGCAGTGCCGTCGATGGCCGCACCGCGCGCGGCAAAGGTTACGCCCAAAGCCTCAAGCGCCGCAAAATCGTCGAAGAAGCCTTTGGCTGGGTCAAAACGGTCGGCGGCCTGCGCAAAACCCGTCACATCGGCTTAGCCAAAGTCGCTGGCCAAGCCTTGTTTTGCTTCGCCGCCTACAACCTGACGCGCTTGCTCAACCTATTGGTGTTCACGCCGAAACCGGCGTGGAGTGCGCCCACCTAGGGTGAAGTACGCCTGAAAACCGTCCACAGACGGCTTCAGGCGAATAAAAAGCCCTTGAAACAGGGGCAAAACGGTTGAAACTCGATGTCATGACCGATTTCAACACGAAAAAATCACGGAAACCGTGGGTAAGGGGAAATATCGGTGGGTTTTTCACCAGCCTGTTAGGCGCAGGTCTTCTCGAAACTGGTCCGGCGTCTGTTCGGTAACCCTTGTGTGCTGGTAACCATGGGACGCAAGCTCATGCCCTTCGGCAACGATTCTACGCACTAAGCCAGGATAACGTTCGCCGACCCAACCCAAAGTAAAAAAAGTGGCTTTTACTTGCCGTTGCTGGAATAAATCCAGAATTCGGCCAGTATTTTGCTCGACCCGATGCGGCAGCTTATCCCAGCGGTCACGCATTACATGTTGCTCGAATGCAGAAACCTGAAAATAATCTTCGACATCCACTGTCATTGCATTGATTGGTTTGATCGTTACATTCATCGATTCGTCATCCTGCCTGCAAATAATGCCGCAAAATTTCATCGACTATTCTGACTGCCGCCCGACCATCCCAGTATTCAGGGACTCGGCCGGTTTTACCGCCGGTAACCATAATGTCGTCGACACACGCCATAATTTTCTCAGGGTCACTTCCCACGATAGTATTGGTACCTTCCGTTACGGTTATGGGCCGCTCGGTATTCTCCCGTAACGTAACGCACGGCACACCCAGAGCGGTAGTTTCTTCCTGCAACCCGCCCGAATCAGTCAAAACCAGTTGCGCGGACTGCATTAATCCCAAAATCTCTAGATATCCCACTGGCGGAAGTAAGGCTACTTGCCGACCAGACAACTCGGATAACAAACCGGCATCGCTTAATTTTTGCTGGGTCCGCGGGTGCACAGGGAACACTACCGGCACTTTATTGCTAATATCCGCAATCACTGAAATCAAGCGCGACAGGGTATCGGGATCGTCGACATTCGACGGCCTATGCATTGTTAACAACGCATATTTTTTTTCGTAGATTGGTAATGCGACACCGTAGCGCTGCAGAATTTGGTCTAAAGAATCCGCTTGCTTACAATTAGCAAGCAGAGTATCGATCATGACGTTACCACTGAATTTGATGCGTTCGGGAGCGATTCCTTCTCTGACTAGATTGGCCTCCGCCGCCCGCTCAGTAGTAAACAATAAATCGGAAATTTGATCCGTCAACACCCGATTGATTTCTTCCGGCATTTCACGGTCAAAGCTCCGCAATCCCGCTTCCACGTGAATCAAAGGAATGTTTTTTTTAACGGCTACCAGGCCGCATGCAATAGTGGAATTGACATCGCCGACGACCAAAACCGCAAATGGCTTGACTTCGTCCAAAACCGACTCGAAACGTAGCATAACGTTAGCGGTTTGAACCGCGTGCGTACCGGAACCGACACCCAAATCGCGATCCGGCTCCGGTATGCCCAATTGCCGAAAAAACGTGTCCTTCATCGTTTGATCATAGTGCTGCCCGGTATGCACGAGGTAAGGTACGACCCGATCTTTTACTAGTTGCAGCTGACGAATAATTGGCGCCATCTTCATGAAATTCGGCCGCGCGCCGACGACACAGACTATCGTTTTGGACATTATTAAACCTATTCGGAATCCGTTGTTTCGCCGTAAACGCTATCCATATCCAACTGCAACAGGATCGCCTTTCTGAGCAAGGCTTTTTCTTTACTTACGCTGTTTCTCAGGTTATCCACGATGGCTTCCAATCTGTCCAATCTTTGCTCAAAACTAGCATCGTCGTTCGAAATGCGGCCGGCAACCAAGGTCTGTGTACGAGTGTCTTCGTCGCCCGACTCCAGTAGCATTTCTTCTTTGACCTCAACGATCACTTTTCTAACGGCTTCTTCATTCAATAGCGCCAGCTCTTCCAAATAACCGAACAGCAATAACCGATCGCACAGCGAGTTAATCCTCCGTGGAATGCCGCCGGTAAACTCATGAATCACATCGAAAACGCCCGGCCCGAATTCCGGCGTTCCGCCCCAACCGGCCGTCTGCAGACGAAACAAAATATATTCTTTGGTTTCTTCCAAATCCAGCGGATCGAGCTGAAATGTCGACACGATACGTTGCTTTAATTGCTCCATATCGGCAGCATAAATCGTCCGCTTCAGTTCGGTTTGACCAACCAGGAAAACTTGAAATACGGGGTTGCCGTTTACATCTAAGTTAGTCAACATTCGAAGCTCTTCCAGCGACTGCTTCGGCAAGTTTTGCGCTTCGTCGACGATCAATAGCAATCGCCGCCCCTCTCTTGCTTTCTCAACAATAAATTTTTCAAAACCCGAAAGTAAACTGGCTTTGTCCGTTAACGAAAAGGTGAAACCGAAAGTCGATGCCGCCATTCTCAATGTATCCTCAGGACCGACCTGTGAGGTCATCATCACACCGATCAACAATTTGTCTTTATTTAAATTTTTGATCAAGCTTTTTACCAGCATGGTCTTACCGGTACCGGGAGAACCGATGACCAACACAAAGCCCTCGCCCTGCGTTAAGCCGTAATGCATGTAAGCCAAAGCCCTTTTATGCACAGAGCTTTGAAAGAAAAAATCAGGATCGGCGCTAAGCTGGAAGGGCTTTTGCGTGAGATTGTAAAAACCGTCGTACATTGTCTATTATTCAGAATCGAACGTTAAAGTTGGCTGATGCACGGTTTTCAGTATAGTCGAAAGTGGAGGTGTCTGAACTTTGGCTGATGTGGCGAATCTCGAAACGGGTATCCATCAGCAAAGGACGTCCAAGATTGATCGGGATGGAACGATTGAGGCCCAAAGCCAAGTCGTATCGAGTGTTGTCCGCTAATTGACCCTGGTTATGCTGCCAAGATGGGCGAAGATAAAAATTCAACCTTGGCTCGACTTGCCACTGCCAACCTCCCGAGATACCGTAAGACATATCCTCTCCGGCTCTTAGCTCGTAAGATCGCCTTTCGTTATACACGGAAGCGTTGTAACTGCTTTTGCCCGTCTGGTAACTAAATGATAAAGCCCCTCTTTTTCTAATAATAACGTCGTTGACCAGATCAAAAGGATTTGAAACAAGCCGAGAATTGTTAAAATTAGGACCGGGAATTAACCGAGTGCCAGCGGGATCAGATGGGTCCAGCATCAAAAAACCCTGAGCTATTAAATCTTGCGTATTTATCACTTGGCTCAGGTTACCGGACGCATCCCTGATAAAGTATCCCTGCTCGGTCAACAACTGCTGTGTAGTAGTAGTTTCCTGATTATAATTAAATCCGAAATTAGCTTGTTTGAATTGGTATCTTAGACTGGCGTCCCAAGAATCGCCGGTATTAAGCCCCACATCTTTATTACGGTATGTAATGGTAGAACTGAAATTGCTTGACGGATTGAATTGCACCGTAGCGTGTTTGTTATTGCCCAAACCGACTTCCAATGAATACCATCGACTAGGATTCCAGCGTCCGCCCAGCGTATAAAAAAAACCATTTCGAATATTATTCTGGGTGGTCTGATAATCATTATTTTCGAAACCAGCAAGCCCGAAAACACTAAACTTTCTATTCAAAAAATAGCGCATATCTCCCTGGTATTGTTCAAACCGAACGTCCTGCCCGGTTCCCCTGGTTTGCTCATTCGATGAATAATTCAGAGCCCAATTCATACTACTAAAAAACGAGCCGCTCGCCAAACGGGCTTGGCGCGTAAAAGTATCGGAATCGGTTACAAAATTATCCGGAACCAAACTCGCGGCCTGAGAAGAACTGGAAGTGTCGAAAGTAGATCGGCTGTAACCGACTTTGAACAACCCACTCCCAAACTGGCCGAACCTTGGCGTCCAGTACGGAGAAATACTGAAATTTGTATTTTCAGTGCGTCCGCCGACTCCGGAAATATTATCGGTAGTAACTAGCGTATTACTAATATTTTGCTGGCTAATCGAGCTGCTGGTCTGAATAAAAAGGGTATTCCTGACGGCTTGGTACAAAGAGGTCATGTTCAACTGGTGATTAAAATCTAAATCATCACGCCCGCCGGCATTGTGCAAGCCTTGTAAGCGATAATTCAGATTAAAATTACTCCAAGGTGACGAGCCATTTATAGAGAGCCCTGGCGCCACCTCGGTGACAAAACCGCTTTTTTTTTCGATATTAGAAAGGTTTATATTATCAGTAAACGTCTCGGTAGCCGACAAACTTGGAGTAAGACGCCAATCGAGCCCATAACCAATTCCGGGACAGCAAAAACAAACTAAAAAACTAGAGAAGACGAGCTTACAGGGAACTACCTGAAACCGAGAAGAACAAGAATCAAAAATGCCCATATTTACCATAACTGTAGTTATGACCATATATATCTATTTCTTTTCTTGTCTTGTTTAGCAGCGTCATAACCACATCGCAATTGCTCAACTTGGAAACCGATTCATTAACAACGCTTTGTGGAGTAGCCTCCGCGGCAATCACGAGCACAACCTGACCGACAAGTTCAGCCAAGATCTGAGCCTGAGTCGCCACCAACAGAGGGGGGGAATCGAAAATTACGATCCTGTCCCTATAGCGGCGGCTTACTTCTTCCGCGAACAAATACATTCTTTGACTGGACAACAATTCGGTTGAATATTTATGTCGCTTACCTGCGGTAATGATACTTAAATTAGGCAGATCAGTTTTTAACAAAATATCCGAAAAAGTGACTTTGTCATCCTCCAAATACTCTATCAACCCACGAGAATTATCAATTCCAAGCTGCTTAGCAATATTAGGCTTTTCAACATCGGCATCAATAAGCAGAACACTTTTATCCCTTTCATTAGCAATACTCAACGCCAAGTTAATGGAGACAAATGTTTTACCCTCCCCCGGCAAACTACTGCATATTAAAATCAAATTCGAACGATTAATCCCATTGCTTTCAGCCCCTTGAATATTATTAACCAAAGGCCGCTTAATCACTCTAAACTCTTCTGCGAGTTGAGACTTGGCATTATTACTATCGATAAAACCATTTTCAGAAAGCGCCTGCCAATCGATATTTACAACCCTATCTGGAACAGCCTTGCTTGCTAGGTCAACAGCCGACTTCTCTCCTACGAAAGAATTAGCATCAGAAATTTTGCGGTCTCTAGCGCTATCCAATTCAACTGAATCGGTTCGCTCGCTAGTGATTATAAGCCCTTGCTTGGCGGCTTTATTCAGCGCATTTTCAATAATACTCATAATTTACGCCTTACTTAAGTATTTCCAGCGCCATAATACCGATATAGCCAGCCACCAATAAGAGCAAAGTAGAGACCAGTATCCAGTCAATATTCGTGGTTTTATTTATACCCTGAGAAGTTAGGGATACACTCCCTAGAGAAGGCAAGCCCGTTACTACTCGAACTTGCCTTGCAGACATAAATACCGGGCGTATAAAATAAATCAAAAAAGCAACACAAAATCCAATTACAATACTGACCAATAAAACCAATGAATAAAATAATTTTCTATTAGGGAAGCTGGGCTTATCTGGCTTGCTCGGTGGATCGGCAATTTTGAATTTCAGCCTTGAAGTTTGATCATCCACCCGCTCTGTAATGTGGGCTTGTTCTCTTCTTTCCAATAATTCAGAATACTTGCCACTGATCGTTTCATAATCGCGATTTAGATTTTTCATCTCGGTCTCGATAGTCAACCTTTCGTTCAAGCCTTCTTCCAGCTTAGCAATTCTTTTGCGGATAGACTCCACCAGAGCTTCATTTGAAGCAACTTCAGCTTGGGCATTGTCAAAGCCCATTTTAAGGGCTTGAACGTAGGGATTTGTCATTTTGGCAGGTGCTATCGAAGTTTGATCTTCGACTTTATTTTCTTTATTAGCCAATTCTTGCTTACTTGCTAACTCCTGTTGTTCTTGACTCTTTAATGTATCTATCAATTTATCAATTTCAATGATGGAGGGGTGCTTTTCGGTATATTTCAATAATAACTCTGTCCGTTTATCCTTGAGCGATTCGATTCTAGCGCTATCAGCGGAAGATGATACTTCTTGCGATGCAGTCGGAATACCCCAATCCTCGTCTGAGTCGCGCACTTCCGCTACCTGTTCTGCCAGAACATCTCGGCGAGAGATGGCCTGTTGGAGAGCAGTATTAGCGTCCTGATACTGCTCTTTCATCTTTTGCAACGCCTGAAATTGATCTGCGTCGTTCAATAAATCCATATTAGTTCGTTTAAATTCCTCTTTTGCCTTTTCCGCATCCTGCAACCTGATTTCGTAGTCCCGAATTTGTTGCTCTATGAATCTTTGTGCGTCGCTGGCATCCGCCAAGGCTTTACCTTCAGTTTGCTCTGAAAACACCGTTAAAACTGCTTGTACGACACTTCTAGCGACTTCTGGATCTCTGGCGCTAAAAGCGATGTCAAAGATATCTCCACGACCACCCGCAATGGTAATATCTTTCTTAAGCCTCTCGATTAAATCCGACTTGCCGCCAAACTCATCCTGAATACGACTTAACTGCGATAACTCGATAATTTTCTCCAAATTTGGCCTAGTGAACATTAACTGCTGAATTATTCTTATTAACGCGGATATATCCGGTTCGATTACCATCCCTCTCATAAGCGGTCTAATCACAGTTGCAGAGTCTATATGCACTTTTGCTTTGGACTCAAACCTATCAGGCATTAAAAAAATATAAGTCCACGCACCTATACAAACTGCAAGCGCAAATAAAATCGCTACACGCTTGTACTTAAGTGTGCCTTTTAAATAAAAATAAACTTCGGACAGATCTTGCTGCATAATTAAAAGACCCAAAATTACCCACAATTAAAACCAGCCAGCACACCGAAAATGACACTAAAAATACGCATCTGGGATAATTAAAATATCACCGGGCATCATCAAAACATTGGCTGTCAAATCGGCGTCATCAATAAGATCATTAATTCTCACCGCATAAGGCTTAAGCTCTCCATTAATATTCCGAATAACACTGGCTCTATTTCCATCGGCATACTGATCAAGCCCTATTTGGATAATAACATCCAACAATGTCATACCCCTTTCGTAAGGTATCGACTTTCCTTGGTAGCGACCAATTCCACCGCCACCGCCACCGCCACCGCCACCGCCACCGCCACCGCCACCGCCACCGCCACCGATTCTACCTATAATTCGAATTTGCTGATCCCTAACACCTTTGAATCCTCCGACCATAACTACGACCTGAGGACTTTTGACATAGGTAGACAGCACCTTCTCAATATCTCTGGCTAGCTCGAAAGGTGTTTTACCGCTCGCTAAAAGCTCCTCAACCAACGGAACAGTAATTTTGCCATCAGGTCTTACCGCTGCAGATGTCGATAATTCAGGATTTCCCCATACGAATATGTTGACACTGTCTCCGGGTCCGATTCGATAGGTATAGTCAGAAGCTTGCTGTATGTCTTCAAGCAAAGGCTGCGCACACCCGCCAACGAACAAACTAGCAAGCACCGCAACCCAGGCAACAAAGAATTTTTTGAAAATCATCAACATGGCCTATTATGAATTTCTAATTTATTTAATTGTAGAATGTTCAATCTCGAACAACATCTTCTTCGCAACATCCTGTCCAGCAAAGCCTTTCTTCTGCCTATCCGATAAAGCGATAGCCTGCTTTAATTCGGATAATGCAGTTGCTTTATTGCCACTTTGGTAGTGGGCAACCCCCAAATGGTATCTGAATTCAGGTAGTTTTGGCTCCTTGATGATGAGTTCTTCCAGTAATTTTAGTCCATCCGTAACCCTGCCGGACCTTACAAGCGCCCACGCATAGGTATCTTGAAAATAAGGGTTATCGGAGTTTTTAAACCTCTCGGCAAGCGCCATACCCTTGACCAAGTTATCTTGGTCATCCGACTCTACAAGCAAAGCCGACAAATTATTCACAACAACGTCGACATCCGGATGCCTTTCAAGCAATTCTTCGTAAATTTTCTTTGCATTCTGTTTTTCGTTGACTTGCTCGTAGAGCCCCGCCAAAGCCAACGCTAGCTGAACGTCGTCCGGATTAACTTGCAAACCTTTCAAATATATTTGCTTGACTGATTCCACATTTTCACCGGATAAGGCTTGGACTTTAGCCAAAGCCAAATAACTGGAAACTGATTTAGGAAATTTATCGACATGCCCAGAAAGTAGCTTTTTGGCTTTGCTGTAATCTTTACTGACCAAGTAAGCATCCGTCAAAACACCAACAATCGCAGAGTCATCCGGATGCTTATCATGGTGAATTTCCAAATAAGAAACAGCTTTTTCTTTCTGTCCGGACGCATCAAAGCTTCGCGCCAGGTTTACCATAGAATTAAGATGTCCTGGAAATTCTTGAAGAATCTTGTCATATAATGCTATCGCATCAGAATATTTTCCTTTACCCTGCAGTACGTTGGCTTGAAGATAAACCGGCACAGCTTTCTCTTTGGAAAATAAAGCTATTTTATGCACAACATCCTGCGCCTGATCCCAACGTTTTTCTAAAATATCAAGCTCTGCCTGGCTAATAAGAAAATTAATTTGATTTGGCTTTAATTTAAGAGCTTTGTCTAAAACTTGTCTTGCAGTATCTCTTTGCCCCGCTTGGATATAGGAACTAAAGGTATTATTAAAAGCAACCAAGTTGACCGGATTTACTTCCAGCGCTTGCTTGAAATATTTATCAGCAGCCTTACGGTCCTTTTTAACTTGGTGCACTTGCCCCAAAAGAGCATATACCTCGTCTAAATTTGCCTTATCCCATACAAGCTTGTTCAGTAAAACCAAAGCCTCATCGGGATTGCTTTCGGCCAAGAATAACCTTGCTCTTAAGAGTTTTGCAGGAACGAACTCAGGATTCGACACAAGCACTTGGTCAACAATATTTTTTGCGACATCGTATTGCTTGGCGAGCATGGATGTATCTGCGATCAAAACTTTCGCTGTTAGCCCTAAGTCGCCATCTCCTTCTAATTCAACAACTTTCTGTAATCCATTTTTGGCCGCGTCGATAAAGCCATTCGCCATCATCCACTTCGACAATTCCAATATTGGGGCACCCTGCCGCTGATGACGATTTACCATGACCTCATACTCGACAGGCACCCTGTCTTTAGCCCTAGCATTAAGAAACTCTAACAGAGTAATTTCGGAATCGGGCTTATAGCCTTCCTTTTCGATAACAACCCGGAGCAAAGATTCTGCCAAATCCAGTTTGTTCGTCATGGAATAAATTGAAGCCAAGCTCAATTTAAAATTATTGTTCTCTGGGTATAAATCAACAAGGCTTTTATAATCTTCAATTACTTTGTCAACCTGGTTGTTAGATGCATTTATCTTCACCCTAAACAAACGCAAAGCTATATTCTTGCCGTCTTTATCTAAGCCTTTCCCAATTAAATCCAAAGCATCAGCCGGCCGATTGGCCTTGTAAGCTAAAGCGGCAGCTAAAGACAATACATCGACGTTATCTTGGTTATCCTTCAAAATTTGCTGGACAATTTGACTGGCTTGATCGGACTTCTCCTGTTTGGCGTAAACGGAAGCCTCAATAATTTGAGCTTCTAAATTGCCGGGGTCACTAGCCAAGGCCGCTTTTGCCAGCTCCAAAGCCTTATCCAAATCGCCAGATAAAACATTTAGCTTGCCCAGCTTGATTTTAGCGTCAAGTAAGCCGTTATCTAATTCCAACGCCCTGGTCAAATTCTGCTTCATAGCTTTGTAATTATTGGATTTTTCATCCAGCAAGGCCATGTAATAGTAAGTTTCCCCTCTTTTGTCGTCACTCTGATTGGCGCTTTTCAACTCCAAGAAAGCTTTATCCAATTCGCCTTTCTCGATAAAGTCTTTTCCTTTTTGTAGATGACTATCGGCGGTTTCTACCGGTGAATTACATCCGAACAAAAGTAGCGCACAAACCAGCGCAAAACCTTTATCCACGTTATCCTTATATTTTCTTATCACCACTTAGAAGTACTCCAAAAATGCCATTACAATTTCGTGCGCGTCATTCAGCGATGCTTTGTTTGATCCATGCATATAGCTCCCGCAACTCCGCATGCATGTTTGCCAACACCGATTGCGTTGTAATGAAGTAAGGCGCGCGAATGCCATGATAGTCGATGTCTTTTCCGACTCTCTGAAAATCAATTCCTGATCGATGCATCATTCGTGGTAAAAACGGCTCCATCATTGCAAACACGTTAGTCCGTCTATCGATTTCGGTCAAAACCGTTGCCGCAAAAAAACATGCAACCGCAATAGTCGAAAAAGTCCTCTGCTCTTGCGCGGAGAAATGTAATCCGTTGATTTCGCCGAAACGAGTCAGACTCTCACCAGTCCTTCTGCGAAAAGCGCCATCAACAGCCAACCTGGATATTTCACACACCGTGTTTCTGTCAAGCTGCAGACTAGCAAGCGTATTGCGATCCAGGCTGTTGCTGCAGTACCTTTCTAAAGGTAACGGTGCCTCAGATTCCGCCCCCAATGCAGGAACTAATCTGACACAGCCAGCGGGCAAACCAGTGTGTATATGGGTAATCAAACAATGACGGGAGAGTTGATCATACTCGTCAATCTCAAGCTGATCTTTAAAATGCTCTTGCGATTCATATTTGAACTCTTCGCAATACACCCTATACCTTATTCGAAAAACCTGCTGTTTTTGCGCAACAGTTTCCGCTAGGGAGACCTTAAAATAGCGACTAAAGCTTTCCGCTAATGACAGCTTTTGTGCGACGTCCATTCTATGCGCTCTCTGATAAATTGCTTATCAACTACAAATACTTATCGATATCATGAGCTTTTATACCCCACGCCAATAAATGTTCGATACGATCGTTCGCCAAACCTAAACGTCTGGACATAGTTTGAAACAACTCTTTCAAAAACAAATACCCTTGAATAGGATGATCGTCCATATACACGCTCAACATATCGCTACGAATTTCCAGCAATTGCACGTCTGTCACCGAAATAACCGAAGCCGTGCGTTCCCTCGACTCATAAAGACACACATCTCCGAAGACTGCGCCGGCCTCCAAATCGCACAACCCCGGACTAACCCGTTTATTACCATCCAACTCGGCCCCACCCAGAACCCTGACAAGACCTTCTTCCAAATAAAACAAAGTTTTTCCCGGATCGCCCTTCTTGACGATAGTGGCACCCGCACTCAGTCTGTATCGTCGCCAAGCGCAGCCCTCTTGAAACAGCGGATTCTTCAGAACGTCACTAAGTATTTCTATCATCAGGCCAAACCATATCAATAACACTGACTCGCTGGTTATAATGGCAAAGTAAGCGTGCGGCCACTAACGACCAAACATGGAAAACTACATTTATTACAGCTACTTGACTGCTAGTGTCGCGTACGTAACCTTATTCGTTTTTGTTGTCTTCAACAAAAACCGGCATTACCCTTTCATAATAGCAGTTCTGTGCTCAGCCATATGGTCAACGAGCGTGACGTTTGCAACAAAAAGCAGCCACTACTTTTATGCCGACACCCTAGCTCACGAAACCATACGCAATGGCGCTTGGTTTTTTCTGTTAGGCGCTTTGCTTTCCAAGCAACGTTACAATAACTACAAGCAACTGTTTAAGGGGCACACCAGCATTGCGATTACAACATTTGTCTTAATAATTCTGTGTTTGGAGTCTTTTCCGGAATCGTTAAAGTTGGTCACAACTGTTATAGATGCCGACCCCAGATTTGCCGGACACGTCGTGTTTGCAGTTCTCGGCTTAATCCTGGTGGAGCAACTCTACCGAAGCACCCCCTTAAAACAACGGTGGAACTTGAAATTCCTGTGTATCAGCCTTGGAGCGGTTTTTGCTGTTGACTTGCTGGTTTATAGCAAATCTTTATTATTCAACCATCTAGACTTCGCACTCTGGCAGTCACGGGGCGTTACAAACGCCATGATAACCCCATTTTTGGCAATCACAGCTACCCGCCTTAAGCTTAACAGTGACGGCCAGGACCTGACAACTCCCCGCAAGACTATTTTTTACACCACGATCCTATTCGGATGCGGTGTCTATTTAATTTTAATGTCATTCGCCGGGTTTTATATCAAACGCGCCAATACCGAATGGGGCGAGACTGCGCAGGCCGTGTTCATATTTTTGGCGTTGTTGTTACTGGTCGTACCGTTTACATCCGGCAAGATCAGGGCCTTAGTCAAAGTTTACTTTAGCAAGCATTTCTTTCACTACAGTTACGACTATCGCGAGGAATGGCTCAAAATCAGTAAGGCGCTGGCCAAACTTGAATCCCTGGAGGAATTGAAAGGCTTTATTATCAATACCTTGACCGATTTGGTGGAAAGTACGGGCGGCGGATTGTGGTTAAAAAACGATCAAGGTAGATTTTTTCTGGCCGCCGAACAGAACTTGAGGTTAACGGCGCAGGAAATCGATTACCTGCATAACGTTGGCGACCTCCCGCTCTACTTGGCTAATAAGCAATGGGTGATAGATTTCTTTGAACTGTCCCATGCCCCCGAGGTTTACGATGACATCGACCTATCGCCCTGGTGCTATGAAGACAGCCAAGTCTGGCTGATAGTACCGTTATTTCACCTGAACAAACTGGAAGCTTTTGTCGTATTGACCCAAGCCAGAGTACCCAGAAAACTGAATTGGGAAGACCATGACTTACTAAAAACCGTCGGCATGCAACTCGCCAATGCATTAGCTCTAAACCGAGCCAGCGAAGAATTGGCTAACAACCGCCAATTCGAAACCTACCACAGGCTCTCCGCGTTCCTGGTACACGATTTGAAAAATTTAGTGGCGCAAATCTCGTTGATTGTCAGAAACGCCGAAAAACACAAACATAACCCGGACTTTTTCGACGACACCATCGATACGCTGAATAACGTCGTCAAAAAAATGCACCATATCGTGGAACAGTTAAAGCAGGGCGAACCGCAAGCCGCTGCCAATAGTGTGGTCAACCTCGCCGCGATCGCCCGCTCGATTGCCCAACAACACCTGGGATCGCCGCCGGTTACCCTGGATACCGATTTAGACGAATGCCCGGTCTCTGCAGATAAGATCAAACTAACCAATATACTCACCAACCTGGTACAAAACGCTCAGGACGCCACCCGGAACAGCGGCGGCTGGGTGAAGCTTGAATTAACAAAAAACCAGGACTATGCTCAAATCAAGATCATGGATAACGGCGTAGGCATGGACCAGCAGTTCATAGCCGAACGCCTGTTCAAACCGTTCGACACCACCAAAGGTAACGCCGGCATGGGTATAGGTGCCTATGAAGCTCGGGATTACATTACCAAAAACGCCGGCCAGATTCATGTCGACAGCAAACCCGGCCAGGGCACCACGTTCACAATAAAACTGCCGTTAGCGAAACTCATTTCCGATAAACCAAGGACTCAATGACCCAATCAAGAATATTGCTCGTTGTCGAAGACGACCCGGGGTTGCAGAAACAGTTGAAATGGAGCTTCGAACAATACGAAGTCGTGATTGCCGGCAACCGGAACGAAGCCATCGCCGCGATCAGAAGATATACGCCTAGCGTTGTGACGCTGGATTTGGGGTTACCGCCGGATCCGACCAATGCCAGCGAAGGCTTGGCGACATTGCGGGAAATACTGGCGCTGGCTCCGGCCACCAAAATAATCGTCGTTACCGGTAACGACGATCGCGCCAACGCAATTCACGCCGTCGCACTGGGCGCCTACGATTTTTACCAAAAACCGGTCGATCCCGACATTCTCGGTTTAATCATCGAACGCGCCTTTCATTTGGATGCGCTGGAACGCGACTACCAAAATCTGCAGCAGCAAAAGCCGCTGCACGGCGTTATTGCCACCAGCCCGCAAATGCAGGCGGTGATGCGGATGGTCGAGAAAATTGCCCCTACCCAAGCCACGGTTCTACTGCTCGGCGAAAGCGGGACCGGTAAAGAACTGCTAGCCCGAGCGTTGCACCGGCTAAGCACGCGGTCAGAGCAGCCATTTGTCGCAGTGAATTGCGCAGCGATACCGGAAACGTTACTGGAAAGCGAATTGTTCGGCTACGAAAAAGGCGCGTTTACCGGTGCGGTCGCCCAAACCAAAGGCAAAATCGAATATGCTCAAGGTGGTACCTTTTTCCTGGACGAGATCGGCGACTTGCCTTTCGCCTTACAGGCCAAATTGCTCCGCTTCATCCAGGAGCGGATAATAGAAAGGCTGGGAGGCCGTAAAGAGATCCCAATCGACGTCCGCATTATCTGCGCGACTCACCGGAAATTACCCGACCTGATCGATCAAGGCACATTCCGCGGCGATTTGTACTACCGGCTGAGCGAAATCGTAGTCGACATCCCGCCGCTACGCGACCGCGAAGGCGACGTTACCACCATTGCCAACGCCTTGCTGCAACGCTACTGCCGGGAAAACAACCTGAAGGAAAAACATTTTTCCCACGATGCCGCCCAAGCGATGGAAGCCTACCACTGGCCGGGCAATATCCGGGAGATGGAGAATAAAATCAAACGGGCAACGATTTTGTCCGACGGCAATTTCGTCACCGCGGCCGACCTGGAGATTGGTCAGCCGGCAGAAAATACTATGCCTTTGAACCTGAAATCGGTACGGGAAGCGGCCGAGACGGTAGCCATCAAGCGCGCCCTGAACTATGCAGACAACAACGTATCGGAAGCAGCGAAATTGCTCGGAGTAACCCGACCTACGCTATATGGTTTGTTCGAAAAATACGGCTTACAAGGCTTGGTCCGTAACCATTCCGAAGACTAACCGAAGGCTTCGCAGCGAATAGATCAGGCGCCGGACACGAAGGACACTACCCCGATTTGCCGCAAATCTCGGCCGCCGTAGCGGACCGCACGGGTTTCGGCAAATTCCGAATACAAGCGGTAATCTTGTTGGTAATCCTGCTGCCATAACGGATTTTGCAGGATATGCTTGACGCTCAAACGGTAGGGCGTACGCTGTCCTCGGTGATCGCAAGCATCGCCGATTTGGCGCATGCGAAAGCCTTCCTTGCTAACAAAATACGCCAACGCCGGTGTTACCAAAATAAACCAATCGTCGATACCGCTTCGAGCCGAATAAACCGTCGCCGCCCGGTAAAGCCCCCACATGATACTTCTATTCAGGTTCCGATAATCATGTAAAAAACTGACATTCCCCGGCCTACCGTCTATCGGGGAATGGTGTTTTCGCAATGCGAACCGTCTGGCTTCCTTAACAACGCAAAGCCTCGAAATCTCTACCGCACGACTGTAACTGGCTTTGGCAAGGCCTCGGTATGGCGCGCAGTGCTCTTCGAACGGAAAACGCTGCCGTTCCGGCCTAACCAACCTCAGGGCGCCGAGCCATTCGCCGCTGAATTTGTGCCGGACCAGGAAATGTACCGCGTTGGCGTCCCACTCGTCGCGCTCGAGTCCGTCCGGAAAAAGCTGCTTGTCTTCGAAGCCCAACTCGTCGCAATAGACTCGATAACGAATGCGGTAATGGATTTCCTCTGCCTCGGGGGTATCGGCTAAAAACACCTCGAAACAACTATCGAAAGAATGCGGATTCTGAGTCACGCGACACCACACTTAATAAATTTGTTTAACAAGTTCAAATAACTATGGAAACTTTTTCACAAGCCATTTCAAGATGGTATATCAATTCTATTAATTTTAAAACCGCTTGACAAAAAACCTTGGCCTCCACCGAGACGGCAAGTTAGCTAGCGGGCATTCCAGCGCAAATCCAAAGTCAACGGATAGTCCCTGTTCGTTTCTTCGGCAGGCAATTCGGCAGAACCGGTACTCGGCGTATAACCATGTCGCAAAAACCGGCTGACCCGCCGGCCTTCGGCTTCATAAGCATTCACCGGCAAGGTATCGTAATTGCGCCCGCCGGGATGACTGACATGGTAGGTGCATCCGCCAACCGAACGCCCGTTCCAGGTATCGATCAGATCGAATACCAAGGGAGCCTGTACGCCGATGGTTGGATGCAAAGCCGACGGCGGATTCCAGGCCCGGTAGCGAATCCCGGCCACCATCTCGCCCTGCTTGCCCGTCGGCTGCAGCGGCACGCGCCGGCCGTTACAACTCAATAGATAACGCTCGCCCATCGCCCCGTTCAGCGAAACTTGCAGCCGTTCGACCGAAGAATCCACATACCGTGCGGTGCCGCCGCTGGTGATTTCCTCGCCGAGTACATGCCAGGGCTCGATCGCTTGATGTAAATCCAACTGCAAATCGCCGACGCGCAAACTGCCGATATGCGGAAACCGGAACTCCAAAAACGGCGCAAACCATTCGCTTTTGAAATCGTAACCGGCCGTCTGTAGATCGCGCGCCACATCTTGAATATCGCTGGCGATAAAATGCGGCAGCATGTATTTATCGTGCAATTGCGTACCCCAGCGCACCAGCGGCTTCCGGTAAGGCTGACGCCAAAACCAAGCCACCAGGGTTCTGAGCAGCAACATTTGCATCAGACTCATCCGCGCGTGCGGCGGCATTTCGAAAGCCCGCAATTCCAGCAAGCCCAACCGCCCGGCATCGCTGCCCGGCGCATACAGCTTATCGATGCAAAACTCGGCGCGGTGGGTATTTCCGGTCATATCGACCAACAAATTGCGCAACAGCCGGTCCACCAACCAGGGAGCCGGCACTTCGCCGTCGGGCATTTGTTGAAACGCTATCTCTAGCTCGTACAAACTGTCGTTACGGGCTTCGTCGACCCGCGGCGCTTGGCTGGTTGGGCCGATGAACAAACCCGAGAACAAATACGACAAAGCAGGATGATGTTGCCAATAAGTGACCAAACTGCGCAGCAAGTCGGGACGCCGCAGAATCGGGCTGTCCGCCGGGGTAATACCGCCCAACGTGACATGGTTGCCGCCGCCGGTGCCGGTATGGCGGCCGTCCAGCATGAACTTCTCGGTACTCAACCGGGTCAGGCGGGCATCTTCGTAAAGCGTCGCCGTATTCTCGACCAACTCGCGCCAACTCGCCGCGGGATGGATATTGACCTCGATCACACCGGGATCCGGCGTCACCGGCAAGCGGTTCAAGCGCAAATCGTGCGGTGGCTGGTAGCCTTCTATCACGACCGGCAGCTTCAATGCCGCCGCAGTGGCCTCAACCGAGGCGATGAGATCCAGATAGTGCTCCAATTCGTTGGTCGGCGGCAGAAACACATACAACCGCCCTTCCCTGCTCTCCACCACCAGCGCGGTATGCGGTATCCACAGCGGATCGCTCGAGTCGCGCTCGTCCACGGCCTCCATTTCGGGCGGATGCCATTCCTGCTTCGCAGTTTGGCTGTAGCGCCGACTGACTTCGGAATCTATATCGCCCAGCGGTTCGACGCTATCGTACAAACTGCGCTCGACCGGCTGCTCCCGGCGCTCGAACGGCACCCACGGCAGGCTATTCAACGGCAAACGCAGACCCATCGCCGAATCTCCGGGCAACAAATACATCTCGCCGCGGCGGAAAGACCAGAGCGCGCTGTTCCAGGACCGGGTCTTGTAACGCCAATGCAACGGCAACGCGTAACCTACCGGAGCGCCCAAATCGCCGCTCAGAATCCGCGCCAGCCGCTGCCGTTCCAATTCGTCGGTCAAATCGGCCCGCTTCGGGTCCAGATTGGCCGGCAATAAACTTTCCTGGTGCAAGTAATGTAACGGGTCCTCGTAGCCCGGCACGATAAACGAACTCTTCAAGCCCAGCCGCTTCGCCAAATCGCGTACAAACGAGTCGGCCTGCTCGCGGGCGAATCCGTAATCCCGGCTTTCGTCGGCCAGCAAGCCTGGGTTTTTCCAAACCGGCGCGCCGTCTTTGCGCCAGAAACACGCCAACTGCCAGCGCGGCAACGGCTCGCCCGGATACCATTTGCCTTGGCCGAAGTACAACAAACCGCCCGGGGCAAAACTGTCGCGCAAGCGCCGAATCAATTTCCCCGCCAATTTGCGTTTTTCCAAGCCGTCGGCTTCCGTGTTCCATTCCGGCGCATCCATGTTATCGATCGAAACGAAGGTCGGCTCGCCGCCCATCGTCAGCCGGACGTCGCCGGCCAGCAGTTCGGCGTCGACTTTCTCGCCCAACGCATCGATCTCGGCCCATTGCCGTTCGGTGTAAGGTTTGGTGACGCGCGGATCCTCGTGTATCCGGCTGACGCGGTTGGCAAATTCGAAACGCGTTTCCGCCTGGCCGACAAATCCGCCGCTAACCGGTGCCGCACTGACGTAATCGGCGGTGCAGGCCAGCGGAATGTGACCCTCGCCGGCAAACAACCCCGAAGTCGGATCCAGGCCGACCCAGCCGGCGCCGGGGATATACACTTCGGCCCAGGCGTGTAAATCGGTGAAATCGTGATCGGTGCCGGACGGCCCGTCCAAGGCCTTAACGTCGGCCACTAATTGCACCAAATAGCCGGATACGAAGCGCGCCGCCAAACCCATGTGGCGCAACACTTGCACCAGCAGCCAGCCGGAATCGCGGCAAGACCCCAACTTCTTCGTTAAGGTTTCTTCGCAGCTTTGCACGCCCGGTTCCATCCGGATCGAGTAAGCCACCGTTTGATTGACCGCCTGGTTGGCCGCCACCAGAAAATCGACCACACCCTGCTCGCTGCGCGGCAAAGCTTTCAGAAATTCGGTCAGCAACGGTCCCTGCTCCCTAACTTCCAAATACGGCGCCAGCTCCTTGGCTAATTGCTCAGGATATGCGAACGGATATTTCTCGGCATATTCCTCCAGGAAAAAGTCGAATGGATTAATCACCGTCATTTCGGCGATCAAATCCACCTCGATCGAAAACTCCCGGGTTTTTTCCGGAAACACCAGCCTCGCCAAATAGTTGCCGAACGGGTCTTGCAGCCAATTGATAAAGTGCTTTTCCGGTTTGACCCGCAGCGAATAGGCCGAAATCGGCGTCCGCGAATGCACGGCCGGCCGTAGCCGCAACACGTGCGGCGTCAATTGCACCGGCTTATCGTAGAAATAGCTGGTCTTGTGGTTTATCGCGACACGAATACTCATGCATTCACCAATGGATTGGCGGCTTCGCTTTCAGCCTGTAATAGCCGCAAGTTTTCCTCCACGCCGGCGGCATGGGTCAATTCGGCGACGTTTTGCTTGGTAAAAAAACCGTCGAAATCGCCGAACCGCTGCACGTATTCGATAATCAACGACGAGTGTTCGGATGCGCTGGAAAAAATCTGCTTCAAACCTTCTTCGCGCGAACCGATTACATCCAGCAGGAAATCCTTACCCCGAGCCCGAATCGCATCCACCACGTAATCGATGTTGGCCTGGTTGCCGGTCTCGCCGTCGGCGACTGCCAGAGCCAGATGGTGCAGGCGCGGCCCGTAATTGCGCACGAAATTTTCGGTCGGCGACGGCAAGCCCACCAAATGGTTGACGAAATAGGGCTGGTTCGCCGCCGTAAAGACTTTGGCCGGGCTGATCCGCTCATCGGCGTAATGGATGCTTTTGGTGACGTTGGTCGACGAATTCTGGTTGGCGATATCGTACGACCCCCAATAGTAGTAACTGGACAGGGTCAGATACTCCAGTATCGCCACTTCCCGGTTCTGGCTGTAAACGCGGGTTGCCAAATGGTCGATAGGCCGGATCAGTTTATCCAGCCCCAAGTCTTCTTGAATGGCCTTGGCGGCATGGTAACCGCGGTTGACTTCGTCCAGAATCACGCTGTTGCCTAATGCATACACCCGCATATCTTCCGGCGGCCGCTCCCAATAAGCGACGACGTTGTGCGTATACGGCGACGGCTTGACGATCGCCATATTGCCGGGCAATTCCAGTTTGCGGATTTGGTCCTGATTGAAAAAGCGGATTTCCCGGCCTTTTTGCTGCTCCACCACTTCGTGCAGATTGCTGACCCGGAAAATCTCGCCCATGTAGCGCGAGTTGGGTTTATGCGCCCCGATCGGATACACCTCGTTCAAGCTGCGGAAAATATCGCCGCGCCCCGGATCGCGCACCTCGCGCACCAACAAATCCGGCGACTCCATATCGATGCGCAGGATATGGGTCCAATGCGACTCCGATTCCAACGTGACCAAGTAGTGGTAAGGCGTCATCAGAGCCAACTCGCTGACGTAAGCCGCCGAACATCCGGGCTCGACCGTGATCATCAACGCATCGATTTCGCGAATCATGTCGCTCAACCCGGTGCGGTCGCGGTTTTCCAACAACCGGACCAAAAACTCCTCGAACCAAGCCGAATTGGCCTTATCGCCCTGCTTGGGGTGAATCAATGAATTAACCATCCTGTTTCCTCTAACGCTTTCTATCCGTTACCTGCATTGGGTTTGGCCGTACTGGCCGCCGCCGCGCTTAGAAACGCTGCGGACGGCCGGGCCAAACCGGCTAATCCGGGCTATTCAGAAACGCCCGTTGAATCTCGATGCCGAGCGCATTGTTACGGGCGATGAAATCCTGCAAAAACTCGTGCAAACCGCTGTTGAAAATGTGGTTGATGCGTCCGAAATGCAGCCGGGCATGGTTCTCGCCGGCCAATCGTAAACACTCGCAGCCGGGCTGGCGGCAAAGTTGCTCCAAAATCGGCGCCAACTCGTCGTAACAGGCATGCAGCGAACGCGGCATGTCGTCGCGCAATACCAGTAACTCGGCCACTTTGGTCGGTTCTATCGTATCGCGGTAGACTTTCTGGTAGGCCTCGAACGCCGACACCGAACGCAGCAACGAACTCCACTCGTAGTAATCCATTTCGGCAGTCGGGTCTTCGTTAGGCAACAGCAACTGAAACTTGGCATCCAGCAAGCGCGCGGTATTGTCGGCACGTTCGACGAAACTGCCCAAGCGGACGAATTTGTAGCCGTCGTCGCGCAACATGGTGCCGAAGGTCACGCCGCGGAACAGGTGCGAGCGCGACTTGACCCAATCGCAGAACTCGCCGATATCGGCTTCGCGCAGGCCCTGCCGAATCCGCTGCCGCAATTCCAACCACAGCGCATTGACGGTTTCCCACATCTCCGACGACATCGCCACCCGCACCGCCCTGGCGTTCTCCCTGGCCGCGCCCAGCGCGCTGACGATGCTGGACGGATTGCGTTCGTCCAAAGCCATGTAATGCATCACGTTCGCCGCCGTGTAGCTACCGTAATCGCGCTCGAACGCGGCAACGTCGTCGGCGATCAAAACCGGCGGTTTCCAGCGCGCCGCTTCGTCGTAGGCGCTATTGGCCACCAGCGACATGCGGTCGGTCACGTCCAGCACCCGAGCCATGTTTTCGGCACGCTCGATATAGCGCGCCATCCAATATAAATGATCGGCGGTACGGCTCAGCATGGTTTATCTCCGTTCAACACCCAGGTGTCTTTGGTACCGCCGCCTTGCGAGGAATTGACCACCAACGAACCCTCCCGCATCGCCACCCGGCACAATCCGCCCGGCACCAGCGTCACGGTCTTGCCGGACAGCACGAACGGCCGCAAATCGACGTGGCGCGGCGCCACGCCTTGCTCGACCAAGGTCGGACAGGTCGACAACGCCAACGTGGGCTGGGCGATGTAATTGTCCGGTTCGGCCAGAATCCGCGCCCGAAACTCTTCGATTTGCTGCTTGGACGCAGTCGGGCCGACCAGCATGCCGTAGCCGCCGGAACCCTGTACCTCTTTCACCACCAGTTCGGCCAAATGTTCCAGCACGTATTTCAAATCGTCCGGCTTTTCCAACTTGTAGGTCGGTACGTTCGACAATATCGGTTCCTCGCCCAGGTAAAAACGCACCATTTCCGGCACATAGGTATAAGTCGATTTATCGTCGGCGACGCCGGCGCCAATCGCATTGGCCAAGGTCACCCCGCCGTTGCGGTATACCGAAACCAGCCCCGGTACGCCGAGCATGGAATCTTCGCGGAACGCCAACGGATCGAGGAAATCGTCGTCGATGCGGCGGTAAATCACGTCGACCCGTTTCGGCCCTTCGGTGGTGCGCATGAACACTGCGTTGTCTTTACAGAACAGATCCTGGCCTTCCACCAGTTCGATACCCATTTGTTGCGCCAGGAATGCGTGCTCGAAATAGGCGCTGTTATAGGCGCCCGGCGTCAACAACACCACCACCGGATCGTGCACGCCGGGCTGCGCCACCGCACGCAAGTTGTTCAACAACACCTGCGGATAATGCTCGACCGGCGCCACCGCGTAACGGCGGAACAGTTCCGGAAACAGGCGCATCATCATTTTGCGGTTTTCCAGCATGTACGAGACGCCGGACGGGGTACGCAGATTGTCTTCCAGCACATAGAACTGGTTTTCCGCGGTACGCACGATATCGATACCGGCGATGTGGGCGTAGATGCCGCCCGGCACGTCCACGCCCTGCATTTCCGGCCGGTACATTTCGTTTTCCAGGATAGTCGCCGGCACGATGCCGGCCTTGATAATTTCCTGGTCGTGGTACAAGTCGTTCAGGAAAGCATTCAAAGCCGCGACGCGCTGAATCACGCCGGCCGAAAGCTGGCGCCACTCGTTGGCCGCCAGGATGCGCGGAATCACGTCGAACGGAATCAAGCGCTCGGCGCCGGCTTCCTCGCCGTAAACGTTAAACGTGATGCCGACCCGCCGGAACAGCATTTCCGCTTCGCGGGATTTCTGCATCAGTTGCGCATGATCGACGCCTTTCAGCCATTCGGAAAACGGTTGATACAGCAGCCGCACCTGGCCGTCTCCGGCCCGCATTTCATCGAAAATATTTTGTGTATTCATGACTTAATCCAGTGCAAACCACATGCCAAACAAATTAATGCTGATTTATCAGCCGGTTAAATACCGCCCCGCACACCAGCCGAAATAGACGCACCAAATCGGTGCACAAGACACCAGCCACCGCCCCTAAAACGAACGCCGCCCCGTTTGCCAGCCGCAATCGATTGCCATTTTCCGGCCGATTGGCTAAGGTTGCCGCCCCACACCTTTAATTCAGGCGGACACCATGCCGGCAGATTCGATAACCATTTTCGGCGAAGCGCTGTTCGATTGTTTCCCGGACGGCAGCCGGATTCTCGGCGGAGCACCGTTCAACGTTGCCTGGCATTTGCAAGGCTTGGGCGCCGAACCTTTATTTGTCAGCCGCATTGGCCGGGATGCGGCGGGGGCGGAATTGTTGGCGGCCATGCAAAACCACGGCATGCGTCAAAATGGGGTGGAGATAGACGCTGCCCGTCCGACCGGCAGTGTCGCGGTCAGCATCGACAACGGCCAGCCGAGTTACCGTATTCTGGAACAACAAGCCTACGATTACATCGCGGCCATGGAATTACCCGCCGGCAGCGAGCTGGGCTTGCTCTACCACGGCAGCCTGGCGCTGCGGCATGGCGTATCCCTCGCAACATTCGAACAGATCAAACGCCAATGGCGCGGCCCGGTGTTTTTCGACGTCAATTTGCGCGCGCCGTGGTGGGATGCGGATGCCGTCCATCAGTGGATGAGCGCCGCCGATTGGTTGAAACTGAACGATGAAGAACTGGCCTTATTGCTGCCGGAGGAGCATGCCATCGACAGCAAGCTGCGGCTATTGCAGCAACGTTACGATTTGCAGGGTGTGGTGGTGACTCGCGGCGAGCATGGCGCCTTGGCATTGACCCAAACCGGCGAATTCGCCGAAGTGCAACCGGCTGCAAGCGTTGAGGTGGTCGACACGGTCGGCGCCGGCGACGCCTTCGCCGCCGTGGTGTTATTGGGAATCGACCGCGGCTGGCCGTTGCGGTTGACGCTGGCACGCGCTCAAGATTTCGCCTCGGCCATCGTCGGACGGCGCGGGGCCACGGTGCGCGACCCCGAATTTTACCGCCAGTTCAGCGCCGCCTGGAGTTTGATCGGCTAGGACTGTTGCCGCGCCGGCACGCCATCGGCCGCATCCGCGACCCGGCCGATAAAGATTTTTTTGAACCAGGGCATGAAGCTGGCGGTAATCGGAATCGAATAGAAGCAATACATCGCCGCCGCTTCGCCGGTACTGACGCCGAACAACCACTGCGGCACAAACAAGGTCATCAAGGCGCCGAAGCAATGGTAGGTGCCGATCCGCCAATTGTTTTTCCAGACAAACCCGCTCAAAGCCAACGCGAACAGCGAGCCGTGGGTAACCAGCAAGCCGAAGGCGCTCGAAATCGCGTAACCGATGTGGTAAATCCCCATGAACAGGCAGGACTGCATGCGGCCGATGAAATTGGGATCGATCCCGAACAACTGCCAATCGTTGGGCAGCCGGGTAAAGATCAGAAACAGGCCACTCAGGCTGCTACCGACGAAAAAGGCTTTGCGTAACGCGCCGGGATCGGTCGAATAGGTGGCCAAGGCCGGCATGATGGCAAAGGCTTGCAAGCTGATATGCACCGACGACAATTCGCTGAGCAGTAAATTGGTGCCGTAGCCGCACTGGTCGGCGACCGGATAGGCGAAATACTGGATGAACTCCATCAACGAAAAATGGAAAATCGCATAGGCCCGAGCCAATCTGACCCAAAAGGTTTCGTCCTTATCCAAAAAAGTGACGCTGGACGCGACCAGCCCGGCCACTCCCAATCCCAAAGACATATTGGCGCTAAAACACATGGTTAATCCGTGAGCTAAATATTCGACAAAGCCGCCCCTGTCGGGCTGGCGGTTAAATTTATTGTTATGGTTATGTTAACCAACGGGCAAAGATACACGGACAGCCCACGAATTGCAGCATTTTTTGTAGGTTTTCCAGCCAGCGGCAACGAATCGGTCAGGAACGGTTGGCCGCGATAATCTCGCGGATTTTGTCCTCGACGCCGTCCAGTTCGTGCTGGTAAATATCGGTGCGGTAGGCGGCATCAGCCAGATTCACCTTAGAAGCCAACGCCGACGCGGCGGTGTCGGCGATATGCACCCGGGTCAATGTCGATAAACCGGGCTGCAACGGCGCGGCGCGCAATTCTTCCGGCGCCAGCGCAATCCGCACCTGCACCCGCTCGGCGATATGAATGAAATTGCCGGTGGCGTTGTCGGTCGGCAACAGCGCAAAACTGCTGCCGGAACCGGGATTCAAGCCCTGCACCAAGCCATGGTAAATGCGCTCGCCGCCAAAGGCATCGACCCGAATCTCGGCGGCCTGGCCCGGGCGAATATCGGCAATCTGGGTTTCCAGAAAGTTGGCTTCGATCCACACTTGGTCCAACGGCACCACCACCATCAGCGCCGCGCCGGCATGCAGATTGTCGCCGACCTGCACCTTGCGCTTGGCGACGAAACCGGACACCGGCGCCCGCACCTCGCGCCGCTGGTAATCCAAATAGGCCCGGCGCAAACGGCTCTTGGCCTGCTCCACCGCCGGATAGTCGTCCACGCCGGAATCGCGCAACTGGGCGGCCACGCCGTCCCGCTCCGCGCTGGTCTCGCGAATCGCCGCGGCCAACTCGCGCAATTTGTCTTCGGCATTCTGCACTTGCTGATCGGACACCGCACCGTCGCCGGCCGCGGCTTTGAAGCGCTGCAAATCGTGTTCGACTTGCATCACTGCCGCTTGCTTGGCGGCCAAACGTTGGCGCAAACTCTCCAGCCGGGCTTTCAACATATAAAACTCGCGCACGGTTTTGGCCAGTTCGGCTTCGGCCTGTTGCATCGCCACTAATGCGTAATTGCCGTCCAGCCGCACCAGCACGTCGCCCTTTTGTACGGCCTGGGTATTCTCGGCCAGGATCTCGACCACCGTCCCGTCGACCTGGGCCTTGACGCCGACCAAATGCCCGGCGACGAAAGCGTCGTCGGTCCGCACCCACTCGCGCTGGGTCAGCCACCAATAGCCCAGATAGCCGGCGGCGGCCAGCAACAATAAAATCGTGACCCAGCGCAGCCGGCGCCGGCGTTGGCGAAGAATTTCGCGGGGATACACTTTTTTCTGCATGGTGTTCAGGGTTGGGGTGCGGATTCTACGGCCGCCTGGTAACCGCCACCCAAGGCTTTGATCAGACTGACCGCGTTCTTACGTTGTTCGGCCGCCAAGCCGGCCAGCAGCAGGCGCTCGCGGTTGGCTTCGATCCGCGCCAGCACTAGCTTCCCGTTATCGTGCAAACCGTTGCGAATCAGGCTATCGCTGAGCCGGTTTTGCGCCTCGGCGGCCGCCAAGGCTTGTTGTTGTTCATCGGCTTTGGCGGCCAGTTCGTGCCAGTGGCTCAAGGCGTCGGCGACATCCTGCACCGCATGCAGCAAGCCGGCGTTGTAGCGCTGCACCGCCAAGTCGTAGGCGGCTTCCCGGTAACCGAGTTGGGCGCGCAAGCGGCCGCCTTCGAAAATCGGAAATTCGATCGACGGGCCGACGGCATAGGCCAAACTCGAGCCTTGCAAGGCAATATCGACCAGGCTGACGCTATGGAAGCCGGTGAAAGCCAGCAAATTGACGTCCGGATAAAACGCAGTTTTGGCGACATGAATATCCTCGGCGGCGGCATTCGCCTGCAAGCGGGCGGCATGCAGGTCCGGCCGCCGCGCCAGCAACCGCAACGGCAGATCGGCCGGCAAGGCCAGCACTTGCGGCACCACCGAAGCGTCAAGCGCTATCCGCATCCCCCAATCGGCGCCCTGCCCGGCCAACGCCGCCAACTGGTTGCGGCGCAATTCCTGTTCGGCGCGCAAACCGGCCGCCGTCTGTTTGGCCGCATGCCAATTCCGTTCGGCTTGCCACAGCGGCGCCTCACCGATCAAACCGGCGGCGCGGCGACTCTGCTCCAAGCGGAACAGCGTCTCCAAATCGGAGACGATATGTTCCGCCAGTTGCCATTTTTCCGCGGCCGCCAGCAAATCGAAATAGGCTCCGGCCACGGCCGTGGCCAACAACAAGCGGGCGTCGGCCAATTCGGCACTGGCGGCCAGCGAGCGATCGACGGCACTTTGCAGACTGGCTTCGTCGCGCCCCCAAAAATCCAGATGGTAGCGCAGCACCAGCGGATTAATCAGTAAATGGCGGAAATGCTGGCCGGCCAATTTGGCCTGCACGCTATCGGCGGAAAAGCGTTGCGCGGTAAAGCTGACGTTGGCGTCTATGGTCGGATACAGGTCGGCGGCTTCGAAATCGGCCAAGGTTTCGGCCTGGCGCAGGCGCGCCTCGGCGACTTTCAGATTCGGATTGGCGGCCAGCGCGGTTTCGATTAAGCCGTTCAACGTGGCGTTGCCGAACGCCGTCCACCAGCGCTGTTCCGGCCAACGGTCTTGCGTGGCAATCTCGTCAGTGGTGCGCGCCAGGGTTTGTTCGATTTCCGGTAGCGGTGCCATTTGTGCGCGCTGGCTGTCTGCGCCGAATAAAGCACACCCCTCGATTGTTATTACCAATACAGCCAAGCCAAACCGACGTAGCGCAGCCATCAGGCATCCTCCTCCGCCAACGTCTCTTCCAGCTCTCGCTGCATGGCCGGCGCGGAACGAACCGGGGCCCGAGTCGGTTCGGCCAGCCAAACCAAGGCCGCCAAACCGAGAAAAATGCAACCGGCCAACCAAAACGCATCGTTCAAGCCGCGAATAGCTTGGGCCTTGCCGGCCAGTTTGGCGAATTTGGCCAGCGCGGCGTCGGCTTCGAAGCCGCTAGCCAGCAAGGTTTGTATCGCCTCCGTACCGGCATCCGACCAGGCATCTCGATTCTCGGCGAAACGGGTCATATGCAACGGCGTACGCCGGTAGAAAATCACGCCCTGCAAGGCAATACCGATCGCGCCGGCGGCAATGCGCAACAGATTGGCCAATTCCAGTGCCCGCCAATGCCTATCGGCCGGAATACCGTGCAACAACAACGCCGTCAACGGCACGAAAAAGCTGCCCAAACAGGCACCTTCCAGCAATTTCGGCCAGAACAACTGGGCAAAGCTGTCCGGGTCATCGAAGCGGCTCAGCCAGAAATAGGTGGCGGCAAAGCCCAACAAATTGGCACTGGCCAGCAAGCGGGCATCGACCCGTTTGGCGATCTCGTGAAACACACCGGCCATCGGTTTGGCGAAAATCGCCATCGGCAAAAACACCAGGCCGGCCAGAAACGACGAGTAACCCAACGCCAGTTGCAATTGCACGATCAGCAGCGACAACAGACCTTGAAAACACAAAAAGCCGGCGAACAAGCCGATCACGCCGATCGTAAAATTGCGCCGGCCAAACAAGCGAATATCCAGAAACGGCCGCCGGCTACCCCATTCCCAAATCAGCCAGTACAGCAGCATTACGCCCACGCCGATGCTTAGCCCCCTGATGTAGCCGGAATTGCCCCAATCCCAGTCGTTGCCCTGGTTCAGCAGGGTTTGTATGCCGAATAAAATCAGTATCGCCATGACGCAACCGGGAATATCCAGACGTTGCCGCAAGTGCGGCCCGCCGCGGCCGTACAGCAAGGCCCCCAGCAGTCCGGCAATCGCCAACGCCAACGGAATGTTGCCCCAAAACAGCCAGCGCCAACCCAAATTGTCGGCCACCCAACCGCCGAGCGGCGGACCGAAGGTAAACGGCGTCAAGGTAAACAGACTCCAGACGCCGATACCCAGCGACTTGCGTTTGTCCGGATACTCCTTGAGCAACAACGCCTGGCCCAAGGGCAAGGTCAGTCCGCCGCAGAAACCCAGCACCACCCGCGCGGCCAGATACAGATGAAAGTCATCGGCCATCGCGCACAGCCAGGATGCCGCAGCAAAGCCGGCAAAGGCCCAGATCAAGGGCCGATATTCGCCGAACCGCCGCCCCAACCAGCCGCCCAGCGGCAAAGCCAAGGCCAGCGCAATCATGTAGTCGGTCTGGGTCCAGGTGCCGAAACTGGGCGGCACGCCCAAACCGGCCGCCACCCTGGGCAGCATCGCGATGTAGGCGCCGGCGTTGAAAATCACCAAGGCATGGCCGCCGCCAAGCAACAGGTTGAATAAATTGAACCGCCAACCGCGCAGGCGTTTCGGGAAATCGGCGCTCATCTCTGATCCGAACCGGCCTCAACTCTCGTCCGCGACCGGCAAATCGCGCAGCCCCAAATCGCCCAGACTTTGCCGCAACAGCGGCGCCGCCATATTGCCGATCAATCGTCGGAACGCCACGCCGTCCCGCTCGAGCGAAGCCAATGCGGCATCGTCGACCCGGAAACTCTCGGAATGGGTCCGGGCCAGCACGTGGCCGGAGGCCGGATCGATCAGCTTCAGCATCAGTTGCAACGAGGTTTGCCCTTCGAAGATCCGGTAACGGCCGACGCCCAACTCGATCACGGCGTCGTAGCGGCCGCGATTGGCGTAGGCGCCGGTGCTGTTATCCTGGCGATACCAAGCCTGAATCGCTCGATGCCAATCATGCAGGCTGGCGTCGTTGGTTATCACTAAGGGGTAATCTTCGCGACTCAATACCGCAACCCGGTTTTCGAAGGCCAGCAGATTTTTCAGTTGCTCGCCAACGGTTTTCGCCGGAGTCCAGACGCTGGCGCCTGCCTCGCCACCGACCGCAGTCGGCGGCAAAGTCCCGAGCGTCTCGGCGTCGCTTGGATTGCCGGCGACCATGCCAACGACGACAATGCCGCCAGCGGTGCGATAGCGCTGTTTTTCAAGGTCCAGATTCATCGCCATATTTCGCACATGGCGATAGGCTGCATCGTGTTGTTCCAGCAAATCCGGAATCACTTCCAGCGGCGGCGCCGTAACCGGCACAATCAACACGGCTTGGTATTGCTTGCCGGGAATTTGCACCGCTTTCAGAGCCGGCGCGGAGCATGCCGCCATCAAACCGGTTAAGGCCAGACCGACCAGCCATCTGGGTGTAGCGGCAACGAATTTTGTCAAATCGATTAAAGTCTTCATGGTGCCCTCCAAGTGTAATAGATACCATCGAATCGATACAGCTCTACTATAAAAACCGATTTGATATAAGACAAACGATATTTATTGGACTTTAATATCGAACTTATCAATACTACGCCACCATGGATATCGATCAGATCAGAACCTTTTTAAGCGTCGCCGCCAACGGCAGTTTTTTGGAAGCCGCCAACCGCCTGTATGTAACCCAATCGACGGTCAGCACCCGGATCCAGCGCCTGGAAGCCTACTTGGGCGTCAGCTTGTTCGTGCGCAACCGGGCCGGCGCCAGCCTGACCCAACCCGGCCAACGCTTTTTGCGCCACGCCAAAGCTCTGCTGCTGACATTGGAACAGGCCCGCCACGATATCGGCCTACCCAGCCGCTTCCGCGACAGCGTCAGCATCGGCGCCCGCATCGCCTTGTGCGAAGGCTTGTTGCCGGAATGGATAGGCGCGATTCGGCGACAGATGCCGGATGTTTCAATCCGCACCGATATCGGCTTCGAGGAAGACTTGATGCGCAGCCTGATTTCCGGCGCGCTGGACATAGGCATGATGTATACGCCGCAACACAGCCCGGGGCTGCTGGTGGAGCACATATTCGACGAAACGTTATTGCTGCTGAGCACCGACCCCGACCGGCCCTGGCCCAACGACGACTACATTTTCGTCGATTGGGCACCGGGTTTTTACGCCCAACACAGCAATGCCTTTCCCAATCTGGAACGCTCGGCGCAAGTGGTCAATATCGGTTGGATGGCACTGCAATTGATCCTGGCGCAAAACAGCGGCTCCTGCTTTCTGCCGATCCGATTGGCGGCACCGCTGTTGCAATCCGGCCGCTTGCATCCGGTGGCGGACAGCCCGCGCTTCACGTTGCCGGCTTACATGGTGTCCGGCCGCGACAACGACTCGCCGGTGCTGCAACAAGTCCTGGCTCAACTGCGCGGCCTGGCAACCGCCGAACGGCAAAAGGATTATTCCGCGCTCGGCAGTTAGTCCAAGGTGGCCGACGCCACATGAAACGCGTCGGCATAAATGTCGTCGAATTTGGCGCCTTTCAGGAAAGCCTGGCGTTTGCTCTGCTGCACCATGTCCGGGTGGCCGCACAAGTAGACCCGCCAACCCTGCAAATCCGGCAATCGCTGCATCGCCACGTCGTTGGCCCGGCCGCTGGCGACGCCATCTGCCGCAACGCCGCGCGATACGCAGGGCGTGTAATGAAAATTGGCGTATTGCGCTGCCAGCTCGCGCATTTCGTCGATCCAATACAAACCGTCCATTTCCCGGCTGCCGTGGTAGAGATAAATCTCGCCGGCGTGGCCGTGGTGCAGCGCCTCGCTGACGATGCCGGCCAGCGGCGCCAGGCCGCTGCCGGTGCCGATCAACAATAAATTGCGCAGCTGATTGCTGGGCAGGTAGTAACACAGGCCTTGCGGATCGGAAACCTCCAACAGGTCGCCAAGCTGCAGTTCGTCGTGCGCCCAGGCGCTGAAGCGGCCGCCGGCCAAGCGGCGGATATGGAAGGTCAAGTTGTGGGCGTGGGTCCGGTTGTTGGCTATCGAATAACTGCGTTGCAAACCGTCGCTGCGCTTCAAATTGACGAACTGGCCGGCGTAATAGTCGAGCGCTTCGTCGGTACGCAAAGTTAGCAACAAGGTCTCGGCATTGAGCAAGCGCTTACCGGTCACCGTAGCGTGGCAAAAACGCTGCTCCGGCGAACCGATACCGATCTCCATATCGCGTTCCGGGTAGCACAGGCAGGCCAGGAAGTGGTTTTGATGGCGCAACACGTCTTTCAAGCCGGCTTGGGCCGCAGCCGGCGGCGCCCCGTCCAGACTGCGGGCGATGCAGCTCTGGCAAGCCCCCTGCCGGCAGCCGTAAGCAATCTCGACCTGCTCCCGCAGTAAAGCGTCCAACACCGACTCGCCAGGCTGGCAAATCAACTCGCGCCGGCCCAGGTTGATCTTGTGCGTCTGCATGGCCTGCATCTCCGCTTAACGGTCCAGTACGTCGTTACGCGTACTTTCGGCAATCGCTGCGACTTGCTGAATCAAGGCATCCGGCACGTTCAATTCCTGCAAGGTCGTCGCCAGATTTTCGACCACCGCATCGAAATGGGAGTCGTCCAACCCCAAGTTCTTCACCAGATGGGCATGGGCCCGGCGCATATCGGCCCCCGAATAATTGTTGGGACCGCCGAAGGCCATCGTCAAAAAGGCTTTCTGCTTGGCAGCCTGTTTGTCCATGTCGGTGTTGTCGAAGAAGCGGTTGATGCGGTGGTCGTTTAGCACTTTACGGTAGAAGATATCGACCGCAGCATTAACCGCGGCTTCGCCGCCCAATTGTTCGTACAGAGTTGCAGTGGTTTCGCTCATATTGTTCCGCCTATATGGAGTGGATGAATCGGTTACGGCTTGTAGCAGCCGGGAGCAGAATAAGCCAATCATCCGCCTTTTGCAATATTTGTATTATAAAACTTATTTATATTAGCTATCGGCCTTTCCGATACTTTGCCAAGCCCGGATTCCGGCATAGAATTACCCCATCTCCAGCCTACGATTCGCAGCAGCGCCATGACCCAAGCCAACGGCACCCGCCAAGACCAAATCCTGAATTTACTGCTAGCGGCGGCAAACGGGCTGAGCATCGACGAACTGGCCGCCGCAATGCAGATTTCGCGCAATGCGGTGAAGCAGCATTTGGTGGGGCTGGAAAAAGCACAACTGGTCGCCGAAGCGGCGTTGAACAGTACCGGCGGCCGGCCGGCGCGCAGCTACAAGCTGACGGAACAGGGACGCAACCGCCTGCCCAAGCAATACGGCTGGTTCTGCCAATTATTATTGGCGGAACTGAAGACGGAACTTGGCGAAACCGCGCTAAGGCAAATGCTGGCGCGGATGGGCGTTAACCTGGCGCAATCGTTGGCACCGCAATTCAGCGGCAAAACTCCGCAGGCGAAACGCCAGGCCCTGGTCGAATTGATGCAAACGCTGGGCTACCGCGCCGAGTTGGAAACCGATGACGGCCAGCCCAGCCTGAAAGCGGTGAATTGCGTTTACCACGACTTGGCCCAGCAAATCCCCGAGCTGTGCGAATTCGACCGGGCGCTGATCAGCACATTACTGGGCAGCACCATCGAACAAACGGCGTGTATGGCACAACAGGATTGCGCCTGCCGCTTCAAAATCTGCGCCGAACGCTGAGCCCCAGCGAACGCCGGCGGTCCGGGGCTTGCCGACGCGCACCGCTGGCGCAACGCTCGGGTTTTTCTAAGCGCGAGCCGGGGGTGGTACAATGGCCGCTTCCCGAACGACTTTTGAATACCGCAATCATGAGCCAACCTCTTCGCATGACATTCGGCCTGTTTGGCGGGCTGCTGTTACTGTTCACCAGCCTGTCTTTGCCGGCCGCCGGACCGATCTTCACCCCGGCCGCCCCCAGCGCCGCCGCCTCCAGTTACTTCCTGCTGGATTTCAACAGCAGCCGGATTCTGGCCGAGAAAGACGCCGACAAACGCGTAGCCCCGGCCAGTCTGACCAAAATCATGACGGCCTACGTGGTGTTCCGCGAATTGAAGGCCGGACATTTAACGTTGGACGAGAAAGTCACGATCAGCCAGAACGCCTGGGAAACCGGCGGCTCGAAAATGTTCGTCGAGGTCAACAAACAAGTCCGGGTCGAAGACTTGCTGCAAGGCATGATTATCCAATCCGGTAACGACGCCAGCGTGGCCTTGGCCGAACACGTCGCCGGCAGCGAGCAAACCTTCGCGACGATGATGAACGAACAAGCCAGCCGCCTGGGCATGGCCAACAGCCATTTCGAAAACGCCACCGGCCTGCCCAGCCCCAACCATTACAGCTCGGCGCGGGATCTGGCGCTGCTGGCGCAAGCGATGATCCGCGAGTTTCCGGAATACTACCGCTGGGATTCGCAAAAAGAATTCACCTACAACGGCATCACCCAACAAAACCGTAACCTGCTGTTATGGCGCGATCCGTCGGTCGACGGCTTGAAAACCGGCTTTACCGACGACGCCGGTTACTGCATGGTCGCTTCGGCCAAACGCGAAGACATGCGCCTGATCTCAGTCGTGATGGGCACCGCCAGCGCCAATGCCCGTTCCAACGAAAGCCAGTCGTTGCTGAATTACGGCTTCCGCTTCTTCGAAACCCACCGCCTGTACGAGGGCGGCAAGCCTTTGGCCGAAACCCGCATCCGCAAGGGCGTGACTTCCAAATTGGCGGTCGGCTTGGCGGAAGACCTTTACGTGACCGCGCCGCGCAAACATTTCAACGAACTGAAAGCCGAAACCCAGATCGACAAAGGCGTATTCGCCCCGCTTAACAAAGGCGACACGGTGGGCAGTTTGAATGTCACGCTGGCTGGCGATGCGATCGCCAGCAAACCGCTGGTGGCATTGGATAGCGTGGCCGAAGGCGGCCTATTCCGCCGCCTGTACGACGCCGCGATCGGCTTACTGGAGAAAGAATGACGCAACAAGTCTATTTGAACGGCGAGTACCTGCCGCTGGCAGACGCCAAAGTCTCGGTGTTGGACCGCGGATTTTTATTCGGCGACGGCGTTTACGAAGTGATTCCAGCCTATAAAGGCCGCCTGTTCCGGCTGGAAGACCACATCGCCAGGCTGAACAACAGCTTGGCCGGCATCCGTTTGCCGCTGGCGCACAGCGTGGCCGAATGGGAAGCGATATTCCGGCCTTTACTGGCCGACGACGGCCGCGACCAATACATTTATCTGCAAATCACCCGCGGCTGGGCGCCGAAGCGCGACCACGCCTTTCCGCAACAGACTACGCCGACCGTGTTCGCAATGTCTGCCGATATCCAGCCCTTCCCCGGCCGCAGCGAAGGCATCGAAGCCATTACGCTGGACGATACCCGCTGGCAATTGTGCGACATCAAAGCCATCACGCTGCTGGCCAACATTCTGCTGCGCCAGGAAGCGGTCGACCGCGGCTGCGCCGAAGCGATTCTGGTCAAAAACGGTTACGTCATCGAAGGCGCCGCCAGCAACGTGTTCGCCGTCATCGACGGCGAACTGATCACGCCGCCGAAAGGCCACGACATTCTGCCCGGCATCACCCGCGACGTGATTCTGGAATTGGCCGAAGCGCATCGAATCCCGTACCGGGAAGACATCATCGCGCTGGAAGCGCTGCAACAGGCCAGCGAAGTTTGGGTGGTCAGTTCCACCCGAGAAATCGTGCCGGTGGTAGCCCTGGACGGCGCGGCAATCGGCGACGGCAAACCCGGCCCGCTGTGGCAACGCATGGACCAATTGCTGCAAGCTTATAAGAACTCCCTGTCATGAGCGAATCCGATTCATTACTCGAATTTCCCTGCCAGTTTCCGATCAAGGCGATGGGCAAAAGCCGCGACGATTTCGACGCCATCGTCGTGGAAATCATTCGCCGCCACGTACCCGACATCCGCGAGGGCGCCGTCACCAGCCGACCCAGCAAAGGCGGCAATTACACGGCGGTCACGGTCATTATCGAAGCCACCAGCCGCGAACAATTGGATGCGATTTATCTGGGCCTGACCGCCTGCCCGGACGTATTAATGGCGCTGTAACGGTAGCAGTGAACCGGAATATCGAACTGCGCCAGTTGGGCCTGCGCGACTATGTCGCGGTCTGGCACGACATGCAACGCTACACGGCGGAACGCACGCCGGACAGTGCCGACCAAATCTGGATCGTCGAACATCCACCGGTTTATACGCTAGGCCTGAACGGCAAACGCGAACACCTGCTGGCCAACAACGGCATACCCATCGTTGATTCCGACCGCGGCGGCCAAATCACCTACCACGGCCCCGGCCAGTTGGTGGTATACCTGCTGGCCGATTTACGCCGCTTGAACCTAGGCCCGCGGCAGACGGTCAGCTTGCTGGAAAACGCCGCCATCGCCACGCTGAGCCAGTACGGCATCTCCGCCGCCGCACGCCCCGATGCGCCGGGGGTGTATGTCGCAGGCCGCAAAATCGCTTCGCTCGGCCTGCGCATCAAACGCGGCTGCTGTTACCACGGCATCAGTATCAACAACGCTATGGATCTTGGCCCGTTTCGAGACATCAATCCCTGCGGTTACCCCGGACTGCAAGTCACCCAACTTGCCGACCTGGGCGTTAACATAGCGAACCACGAACTGGCGGTACCGCTGGTCCACCAATTGCTGAAGGCTATCGAACCATGACATTCAACGCCCCGTCCCGTACCACGCCGCAAACCCACCAACGCAAGGCCGACAAGCTGTCGCGGATACCGGTCAAAGTCGAACAGACCGGCGAACCGCCGCTGCGCAAACCGGATTGGATCCGGGTCAAGCTGCCGAGCGGCGACCAGGTCAACCGGATCAAACAATCGCTGCGCGAACACCGCCTGCACAGCGTTTGCGAAGAAGCCGCCTGCCCCAATCTGGGCGAATGCTTCAGCCACGGCACCGCCACCTTCATGATTATGGGCGATTTGTGCACCCGGCGCTGCCCGTTCTGCGACGTGGCCCACGGCAAACCCCAGCCGCTCGATTCGGAAGAACCGGCCAATCTGGCCGAGACCATCGCCGCGATGGGCTTGAAATACGTCGTCATCACCTCGGTCAACCGCGACGACTTGCGCGACGGCGGAGCCGGCCATTTTGCCGCCTGCATCGCCGAGGTCCGGGCCCGTTCGCCGCAGACCACGATCGAAATTCTGGTACCGGATTTTCGCGGCCGGATGGACACCGCATTGGACATTCTGCAACAACAGCCTTGCGACGTGTTCAATCACAACCTCGAAACGGTGCCGCGCCTGTATTTGCAAGCCCGCCCCGGCGCCGATTATCCGACTTCCCTCAAATTGCTGGAGCGGCACAAACAGCGCTTGCCGCAGGTACCGACCAAATCCGGCCTGATGCTGGGCATCGGCGAAACCGAGGCCGAAGTGGTGCAAGTGATGCGGGACTTGCTGGCCCATGGCTGCAGCATGCTGACGCTGGGCCAATATCTGCAACCCAGCAAAGACCATCTGCCGGTACGCGAATACATCCACCCGGACCAATTCGCCCGTTATGCCGAGATCGCCCGCGAACTCGGCTTCCGCCAGGTCGCCAGCGCGCCGCTGGTCCGCTCGTCCTACCACGCCGATCTGCAGGCGGCCGGTCTGGCCGAATAAACGGATTGGGGACACCCTGCCCTGGTACCGCCGCTCCCAACGCATCGGTGCGTAGTACAAAACTCGCAGAATCCCAAGCCGAGCCGGCACGGGCAAGCCAAATTCCGGAGCCAGCCGGCAAAACCCGAAGCTCGGCCGCTGCTGCCGTGTTTTCCTGCCCTGGACCGGATTTTTTTATAGTAAACTCCCGCCAATAGTTCGCTTACCCGCAACGCTCACTTCGAATCGGAGGAACTCAATGCTGACTCATGATGAAAAACGCGATTACATCCGCATGGATGTCGACTGTGACATTACCTACCGGCTCGCCGATTCGGATCAAGTCAGTACCGGCAGATGCACCACGCTCAGCGGCGCCGGCGTCTCGTTCATCGCCAATCGCCCATTCGAGATCGGCCTGGCGCTGGAAGTCAGCATTCTGCCGAAAACGCCGATCACGCCGCCGATGACCGCGTTCATCGAAGTGGTGCGTAGCGTCAAGCAAGGCGACGGCAATTACGAAATCGCCGCCTCGATCAAAAGCATCAAAGGCAATTAAGGATTCCACAGATAACGACAAGGACGTGGCACGCCATGTATATCATCACCAAAGAAGTCTATTTTTGTTACGGCCACCGCCTGATGAACCATCCGGGCAAGTGCCGCAACCTGCACGGCCACAGCGTCAAGGCCAGTATTTCGATCCGCCAGGAACAACTAAATCCGCAAGGCATGGTCTGCGACTTTTCCGACGTCAAAGCCTGCGTCGAGAGCTTTATCGACGACGTGCTGGACCATAACTTTCTGCTGCACAAAGACGACCCCATCATTCCGGCCCTGATCGCCAATAACGAACAATATCTGGCGATAGACGAGCACCCCACCGCCGAGGTGCTGAGTAAAATGATTTACCAGTACGTCAAACAGCAAGGTTTCAACGTAGACCAAGTGGTGCTGTGGGAAACCGCCAGCGCCAACGCCTGCTACCGGGAAGATTGACAATGAGCCTGGTGCAGCCGGTCAACACCGCGTTTTGCCTGGAACAGCTATGCGAATCCAACTACCGGAAATTGTTTAAGCTGATTCCGAACTTGCGCTCTTTCGACCGGGCCGCGATCGGTGTGACGCAGAATAAGCCCGCTTTATATCTCGACGTTCTGGAACGCAATCCCTACACGCTGACCATAGAACTGACCCATTGCTTCAACCAGCAACGCTCCGAACTGCTAGTACCGGCCGTCAAAATCCGGATCTATCTCGACGCCCAACTGGCCGAAGTCATCCGCGACAACGACCGGCCGACGGTGGACAAGGTCTACCAGGACCCGGGCGATCTGATCGAAATCCGCGATTACAAATGGCGCTTGAACTATTTTCTGCAGAAATGGCTGGACCATTGCCTGAAAACCGAATACCGCTTCCAACGGACCGAGACGGCGCAAGCCTGATATAGCGTCCCGCACAAAACCTTGGTTTTGGCAACGCCTAGCTGGTGGGCGCATGCTGTCGAGGGCGACAATCTGCGCAGGGAGTTGCTGCATCAGTGGACTAATCAGCATGGTGCCTGCTCATCTGGCTGTGGAGTACATCATTAATGCGCTGCCCTCGCCTTTTGAAACTTCTCCAGAATCTGGTCGGGTGCGCGCATCCGTTTGAGCGCATGGTTAGCTTTTAGGCCAACGATGCGGATTTCTGGCATCATGTAATACTGCCAAGACATGAACCAAATTGCCACGCACCACATAAAACAAGCCGAATGGAAAACGTGGTAGAAGTGCGCGGCGAACACCTGGAATCACTTCGGCAAATAGCAATGGCGCTTGCTCCAGCCGTTTTAGTTGCAGTTCCATAGCGGCGATAAATTCTTCACCAAGGCCCGGACTCTGTGATTCGTACCATTTTTGGGCTTCGCCAGTCTCGCGTAATGCGCGAGCAGAAAACTTCAAGCGGTACGCCATGAGCCATCTTTAAGGCGAGATTTTACTTGATCCCAGGAATAACCAGATTCCGGATTCCTCTCAAACTCGATCAGGCGTGATTCCAGTTCAGCCTTAAGTTCTGGCGAAACTTCCACGGCTTCAGGTACTGCGGCGACGCTGTCCCAAATAAGCTCAACAAGCTGAATGCGCTGCTGTACCGGAAGTTCAAGAATATCGGCAATAGAGATAGTGCTCATGAGGGACTCCGTATAACTTTTAGTTAAAAATCAAACGCTTAATCTAAAAAAACCCGAGAATGAAAATATCGGATCGGCATTACTGATGCTGAGTCCGACGATTTCAGATGCGACAACTCCAAGAACGCCAATATCACAGGGATACCGCAATTTAGCAATTTCCGTTTGATTTTCCGCATCTCAATTAGTTTTTGATCTTCGTGCACGATCATCCCAAAGTCTCTGCACCACGATATTTTCACAGGCTATGCCGAAACTAAGGTTTTGTTCAACCCACTAATCTACCCAGTCTGCCGCTGTAACGCGGCGCGGACGCAGCGCAGTATGCCGTAGCTGTAGGCTCCGGCCAGTTGTTCGTAGACCGGCTTCAACGCATTGCGTTGCTCGTGCGGCAAGGTCAACAAAGCGGCTTCGATGTCGCCGAGTTCCGCCGGCGACAGGTTTAACACGTCGCCCAGTTCCACCAAGCCGGATTCCAAGGCTTTCGCCATATGGTTGTAAACCGTATCCTCGGTTACCCCCCGCTGCCGCGCCACCTGCTCCACGCTATAGCCCAAGCGAAACAAATCCAGGCTCTCGGCAACGGTATCGGAGCGGGAACCGGGCTCGGCTGCGGTATCGAACTCGGCCAGAACGGCCAAAAACTCGTCGCCGTACAGTTCCAGCTTGCGCTGGCCGATGCCGGAAATCATCCCGAGTTGTTCGCGGTTGTGCGGTCTCGCCTCCACCATCGCCATTAAGGTGGCATCGTGAAAGATCACGTACGGCGGCACATCCTGTTCGTCGGCCAACTGTTTGCGCTTGGCCCGCAACGCTTCCCACAAGGCACTGTCCGCCGCACCGCCCGGCTGGCGCTTTTCGTACTTATCGCGCCGGGTCTTGGCGGTTTGCACGTCCTTGCGCAGCATCAAGGTTTGCTCGCCGCGCAGCACCGGCCGGCAGGCGTCGGCCAAGCGCAGGCTGCCGTGGCCTTCGAAGTCGATCTCTACCAGCGATTTGGCGACCAATTGCCGGAACACGGAACGCCAGCGTTTTTCGTCGAGGGCCTTGCCGATGCCGAAAGTCGATAGCCGGTCGTGGCCGAATTGCTTGATGCGCTCGTCGTCCTTACCGAGCAAGACGTCGATCAAGTAGGTGGCGCCGAAGCGCTGGCCGGTGCGGTAGATGCAGGACAAGGCCTGCTGCGCGGCCAGACTGCCGTCCCAGGTTGCAACCGGTTCCAGGCAGGTATCGCAATTGCCGCAGCCCTGCTCCAGCGCGTCGCCGAAATAGCCGAGCAAGGCCTGGCGCCGGCAACCGACTGTTTCGCACAAGGCCAACATCGCATCCAATTTGTGCAATTCGACCCGTTTATGGGCGGCGTCGGCGTTGGATGTGCCTAGCATCTGCCGCAAGGTCAATACGTCCTGCAAGCCGTAAGCCATCCAGGCATTGGCCGGCAAGCCGTCGCGGCCAGCGCGGCCGGTTTCCTGGTAGTAAGCCTCCACGCTCTTCGGCAGGTCCAGATGCGCGACGAAACGCACGTTCGGTTTATCGATGCCCATGCCGAAGGCGATGGTGGCGACGATAATCAGGCCATCCTCCATCAAAAACTGATGCTGGTTTTTCTGCCGCTGCTGGTGGTCCATACCGGCGTGGTAAGGCAACGCCCGCAAGCCTTTTTGGCTCAACCATTCGGCGGTTTCCTCGACTTTTTTGCGCGACAGGCAATAAACGATACCGGTATCGCCGGGATGCTCGCTGCGGATAAAGCTCAGTAACTGTTGGCGGGCATTGTCTTTTTGCACGATCCGGTAGCGGATATTGGGCCGGTCGAAGCCGCTGACAAAGACTTGGGCTTGTTCCAAGGCCAAGCGGGCGATGATTTCCTGGCGGGTACGTTCGTCGGCGGTTGCGGTCAAGGCAATGCGCGGCACGGTCGGAAATTGCTGGTGCAACACCGATAACTGCAGGTAATCGGCGCGAAAGTCGTGGCCCCATTGCGATACGCAATGCGCCTCGTCTATCGCAAACAAGGCAATCTTGCAGCGGTTGAACAAGGCTTGAGTTCTGGGATTGGACAGCCGTTCCGGGGCGATGTACAACAAATCCAAGTCGCCGTTTTGCAACTGTTGCTCAATGTCGCGCACCTGCTCCAACGATAAGGTGGAATTCAGGTATGCCGCTCTGACGCCGAGTTGGTGCAACGCGCTGACCTGGTCTTGCATCAACGCGATCAACGGCGAGATGACGATGCCGACGCCGTCCATCACCAGCGCCGGAATCTGGTAACACAAAGACTTGCCGCCGCCGGTCGGCATCAGCACCAAGACGTCGCGGCCGGCAATCAGTTGTTCGATGATGTGCTGCTGCTGGCCGCGAAAACTGTCGTAGCCGAATACGCTGCGGAGCGTGTCGAGCGCTGGATTATGGGTCATTTGCCGAATGGTGAAGCTTCGCTGGCGCGGATAAGCGGTTACTGATAACCGTTATTACACCATAGATGGCGGCGCGACTGCAGCGCTGAGCGCGCCAGTCCTTGCAGCCGGTCTTGAAATAGTCGGCGACGCGCCTTATCTCGACTGGACAGCACTGCTGCGATTTCAATAATCCGGGTACCAGCCCTTATAATGGCCCGCTAACTCTCGCCGCCGTCGGCGCCAACCTTTTCTTCTATGATAACGAACTACTGCTGCCTACCCGACCGCCTGAAATATTTGATAGCGCGCGATCAACAGTACTTGCTCAAGCAAGGCCTGAAAGGCATAGAGAAAGAAAGCCTGCGCATTTCCGAACAAGGCGCGATCTCGCAAAAGCCACATCCGCGCGCATTGGGTTCGGCCTTGACCCATCCGTATATCACGACCGATTATTCGGAAGCGTTACTGGAATTCATTACGCCGCCGTTTGCCGACATCAAACAAACGCTGGATTACATGCACCAGATTCACCAATTCGTTTACCCGCATCTGGGCGACGAAATGCTGCTGGCCACCAGCATGCCGTGCGGTATCGACGGCGACCTGAGCATTCCGATTGCCGAATACGGTACCTCCAATATCGGCAAAATGAAACATATCTACCGCAAGGGCTTGTGGCACCGTTACGGCCGCACCATGCAGGCGATTGCCGGGATCCATTTCAATTATTCGGTACCGCAAGGGTTGTGGCCGGCGCTGCACGGTTACGACGGCGGCGACTTATCGCTGGAAGACTTTATTTCCAAGTCGTATTTCGGCCTGATTCGCAACTTCCACCGCCAAGGCTGGCTGATTTTGTATCTGTTCGGCGCCTCGCCGGCCATCTGCAAGACTTTTTTCAAGAGCCGGCCGCAACTGATGCAACAGTTCAAGGAATTCGACGACCATACCGTGTTCCACCCCTACGCGACCTCGCTACGGATGAGCGATATCGGTTACAAGAGCAAAAATCAGGCAGGCTTGAAAATCGACTACAACTCGCTGGAAGGTTATGTGCAAAGCTTGAGCGCGGCGATCAACACACCTTACCCGGAGTACCAGGCGATCGGTGTCAAGGTCGACGGCGAATACCAGCAGCTGAATGCCAACATTCTGCAAATCGAGAACGAGTTTTACAGCACGATGCGGCCGAAGCAGATCGCCAAATCCGGCGAGAAGCCGACTTTAGCCTTGAAACGCCGCGGCGTGCTGTATGTGGAAATGCGCTCGTTAGATTTGAACCTGTTGAATCCGATAGGCATCGACGAAAGTACGGCCCGTTTCGTCGAGGCGTTCTTGCTTTACTGCTTGCTGCACGACAGCCCGCCGCAAGGGCCGGACGAATTTCAGATCAACAACAGCAACCAATTGCTGGTCGCCAACCAGGGCCGCCAACCCGGACTGGAATTGAACCGTAACGGCACGCCGGTAACGCTGCAAAATTGGGCGCACGACATTTTGTGCGCAATGCAACCGATCTGTGCCGTGCTGGACCGCGGCAGCCTGGACCGCCCTTACCAATTGGCCCTGCAACACCAGCTCGCCGTGGTCGACAATCCGGCGCTGACGCCGTCGGCCAGGATACTGGCTTGCATGCGCGAAAACGGCCAGGAATTCGGCTGCTTTGCCAGCAATACGTCGGCCTTGCACAAACACTATTTCAACGCCGAACCGCTGGATGCGGACAGCCAGCGCCAATTCGAAGAACTGGCCGCTACCTCGCTGCGGAAACAAGCCGAAATCGAAGCCGGCGACACTCTCGACTTCGACGAATTTTTATCCCGTTACTTCGCCCAGAGCTAATTTATGACCGCATTCGATCTGAACACCGCCCAAACCGAACTGCAAGGCAAAAATCCGCGCACAATTCTGAAAGCGGCGCTGGCCAATTTCGACAACATCGCCATTTCTTTCAGCGGCGCCGAGGATGTGGTGTTGATCGATATGGCGATAAACATTCGGAAAGACATTCAGGTATTCTCGCTGGATACCGGCCGCCTGCATCCGGAAACCTACCGCTTCATCGAAAAAGTCCGCAAACATTACGGCATCGCCATCGATATTTTGAGCCCGGACCGGGATCAGTTGGATGCCTTCGTCAAGGAAAAGGGTTTGTTCAGCTTTTACGAAGACGGCCACCAACAATGTTGTGCGATCCGTAAAGTCGAACCGCTGCGGCGAAAACTGGCCGGGCTCGACGCCTGGATCACCGGCCAACGTAAGGACCAAAGCCTGGATACCCGCGGCGACATCCCGGAAGTACAGCTCGACGCCGGTTTCTCCGGTCCGGGCAAACAACTGGTCAAATTCAATCCGTTGCTGAACTGGTCCTCGGCCCAGGTCTGGGATTACATCGAAGCCTATCGGGTACCGTACAACGATTTGCACCAGCATGGCTACATCAGCATCGGTTGCGAGCCGTGCACCCGGCCGGTGCTACCGAACCAACACGAGCGGGCCGGGCGCTGGTGGTGGGAGGACAGTGCGAAGAAGGAATGCGGCCTGCACGGCGGCAACATCGACAAATAACCCCGAAAAGCAGCGGCCGGATCGACCGATGAACTTGGAAACATTGGTTCCGGGCCAAATCTGGCATGTGCGGCAGCCGCTTAAGTTCGGTCCGCTCCAGTTGACCACCCGATCCACTATCGTCAAGCTGGCCGGCGGCGAAGTCTGGGTACATTCACCGATATCGCCCGCGCCGGAATTGCTCAGCGCAATCGCCGAAATCGGCCCGGTTAAATACGTAATCGCGCCAAATAAAAGCCATCACTTGTTCTTCTTGCCTTTTCTGCAGACCTGCCGCAACGCACGGGGATATATTGCTCCAGGGCTGGCCGGTAAGCGGCCGGATTTGGCGGGTTTTCCGACTATCCCTGCAGCGGATTGCGCACCGTGGGCGGCTGAATTGGATAGTCTGTTTATCGACGGACTGCCGGTTATCAATGAAACGGTGTGGTTTCATAAACCAAGCGGCACACTGATTTTGACGGACTTACTGTTCTGTTTCGGCGACGACAATAGTTGGGCGACACGAATCGCCGCCCGCTTACTTGGCGTCTATCGCAGATTGGCGATGTCGCGCAGCATGAAGCTGCTGATAAAAGACCGAGCCGCCCTGTCTTGCTGTGCCCAACGGATTCTCGCCTGGGATGTGCGGCGCATTGTCGTCGCCCACGGCGAAATCATTGACGCGAACGCCAAGCAGCACTTGGTAGAAGCATTCAGGCATTTGACTTGAATTGCGGCGCGGATCGATACAAACCGATGCAATGCAGCGGTAACTAAAGCGCACTGAAGGAAGAAATCAAGAGAATTGGCGTCCCCACGGGGGTTCGAACCCCGGTTACCGCCGTGAAAGGGCGGTGTCCTAGGCCACTAGACGATGGGGACTCAGGACTGTGCGCAGAAATTCTGCAGCTTTTTTGATTAGCGGTTGCCGGTGGCTACCGGCTTTAGCCAGATTGGCGTCCCCACGGGGGTTCGAACCCCGGTTACCGCCGTGAAAGGGCGGTGTCCTAGGCCACTAGACGATGGGGACTTAGGACTAAATCAACTATTTGGTGGAGCCAAGGAGGATCGAACTCCTGACCTCTTGCATGCCATGCAAGCGCTCTCCCAGCTGAGCTATGGCCCCGTAGTTGAGTCCTCGTATTATACGGATATTTAGATCCTTGTCCAGAGAATTTATAATTTTTTTATAAACTCGATCGCTCTATCCAACCGATTCAAGGTTTTTTCGCGACCCAGCAGCTTCAAAGTCACGTCGATGGCCGGCGACACGCTGCCGCCGCAGACGGCGACGCGCAACGGCTGCGCGACTTTGCCCAAATTAAGTTGCAACCGCTCGGCGCTATCCAATACCACCTGATGCAGCGCATCGGCCTCCCAGTCCGCCAATGCACCGAATTGGTCCCGCAAATGCTGCAACACGTCATCGACGCCGGCCTTGAAATTCTTCTTCACGGCCTTATCGTCGTACTCCGCAAAGTCGCGGTAGAAATAGACGCTGTCGTTGGCCATATCCACCAAAGTCTTGCAGCGCTCGCGCTGGGCTTTGACGACCTCGCTCAGAGCGGGCCCGGTCGCCGGATCGATGCCGCGCTCGCCCATGTGCCAAGCCAAATGCCGAGCGACGTGAGCGGGATCGGAGTTCATGATGTATTGGTGATTCAACCAGATTAGCTTATCGGTATTGAACGTGGACGCCGATACGTTGACTTTCTCCAATTCGAACAGCTCGATCATTTGCTCGATCGAAAACAACTCCTGATCACCGTGCGACCAACCCAATCGCACCAGATAGTTCAACAACGCTTCCGGCAAATAGCCGTCGTTGCGGTACTGCATCACGCTGACCGCGCCATGGCGTTTGGACAGGCGCGCGCCGTCCGGGCCCAGAATCATCGGCACGTGGGCGTATATCGGCAACGGTGCGCCTAAAGCTTGCAAAATATTGATCTGTCTGGGCGTATTGTTGACGTGGTCGTCGCCGCGGATGACGTGAGTGACGCCCATGTCCATATCGTCGACGACGACGGTCAGGTTATAGGTCGGCGTACCGTCGGAACGGGCGATGATCAAATCGTCCAATTCTTTGTTGGCAACGACGATGCGGCCTTTCACCAGATCGTCGATCACCACTTCGCCGCTCTCCAGATTCTTGAAGCGCACCACCGGCTCGCCGCTCGGATTCGAGACGCCATGGCGGCATTTGCCGTTGTAACGCGGCTTTTCCTTGTTGGCCATTTGCTGTTCCCGCAACGCGTCGAGTTCCTCGCGGCTGCAATAACAGTAATAGGCGTCGCCTTGATCGAGCAACTGCTGAATCACTTCTTTATAGCGGTCGAATCGCTGGGTTTGGTAAAACGGGCCTTCGTCGTATTCCAAGCCCAACCAGGTCATGCCTTCCAGAATCGCGTTGACCGATTCCTGGCTCGAGCGCTCCAGGTCGGTGTCCTCAATCCGCAAAATAAAACGGCCGCCGTGTTTGCGGGCGTACAGCCACGAAAACAACGCGGTTCTAGCGCCGCCGACGTGTAAATAGCCGGTGGGACTCGGAGCAAATCGGGTTCTTATACTCATTATCGGATTATTGGGTTATTAAAAATTTCTTAGCGTATTCGCCGGGAATCGAGCGCGACGCGCTCAGCCGCATCGCCTGGTAATTGAATTGCACGCTGCCCTTGGCGGCATCGTTTTTGCCCAGAATGGCCAAAGAAGTACCATGACCCTGGGCCGCGGCCTTTTCGTACCATTGGGTGGCTTTGTCACGGTCGCTGGTAACGCCCAAACCGCGATCGTACATCGCCGCCAGCGCCACTTGAGCATCGACCAAACCTTGATTGGCCGCCTTTTCCATCCAGTGAGCGGCCTGCTGCTCGTCTTTTGGTTCGCCGTCCCGGCCTAGTAGGAATCGCGACGCCAGCTTGGCTTGCGCCAAAGCGTTGCCTTGTTCGGCCGCCTGTTTTATGTTGTCGGCAAAAGCCGGATTCATCTGAGCCATGAGCAGGCACAGCCATAGCAACTTACGCATCAAATACCCCCTGAAAAAAATCGATGGCACGGCCAAACCGCTATTATTTCACGGCGCTTGGCCCATTTGAATGAACTATATAAAAATAAGGGATTGATGTTAGACTTTGCCTATCAAGGCAAACACTCCAGCCTTGCCGCCCAAGAATAACAACCAGGAGACTTGAGATATGAAAACAAACCTAATGATTACGGCCGCACTGGCCGGCGCGGTATTATCCGGCTGCGCCACCCAGTCGAGCAATAACTTCCCACCGTTCCAGGCCGAAGATCTGAATGCGTTGGTCAAATCGGGCAGACTGGTACAAAAAACCAACAGTTTCCTGGTGGTCAACGACTCCTCCTCGTCCATGAGCCGAATTTACCTCAATTCCCAAGACTACAGCGGCACCAAGCTCGATGTCGAAAAGGCATTGCTGAACAAATTCAACAAATCCATTCCGTCCATTCCGTTGATGTCCGGCTTGCGCAGCTTCGGCTATGGCCCCTGCCTGGACTGGAGCGCCACCAAATTGAACCAGCCGGTGCAAAACTACACCCAAGCCGGCTTCGACAGCGCCATCACCTCTTTGCAATGCTCCAGCGGCGGTACGCCTTTAGCCGATGCACTGCAAGAATCCAGCCGCGATTTGGCTAACGCCTCCGGCAACATTGCCATGATCGTGTTAAGCGACGGTATCGAAGAAAGCTCTCCGGCTCCGACCGCGGCAACCCTGAAAGCCCAATACGGCGACCGGCTGTGCATATACACGGTTTGGGTAGGCAACGACCAAGACGCCGCCGGCCAGGCCGTGCTGCAAAGCATCGCCGACGCGTCCGGTTGCGGCTTCTCGACAACCGCCGACGCGATCAGCACTCCGCGCGGCATGAGCGACTTCGTCAAAAACGTTTTCTTCAAAGCCGGAACGCCTGTCGCCGACTGTTCGAAACTGGACGATGACAAAGACGGCGTCAACAATTGCGCCGACAAATGCGCCGATACGCCGAAGGGTGCCATCGTCGATAAAAACGGCTGCTGGGCATTCCGCGGCGTCCTGTTCGATTTCGACAAAGCCGACATCAAATCCAAATACAGCCCGCTGATCCAAAATGCAGTGGACGTGATGAAACTGAATCCCGGCCTGACCGTGGAAATTCAAGGCCACACCGATAGCTACGGCAGCGACGCCTACAACGAAAAACTGTCGGAGCGCCGCGCCAACGCCGTCAGAAACGAACTGATCAAACAAGGCGTTGACGGCAAACGCCTGACCGCAGTCGGCTTCGGCGAATCCAAACCGGTGGAAAGCAACGACACCGACGAAGGCCGCGCTTACAACCGCCGAGTCGAGTACAAACGTACCGACCGCTAGCCGCTGCCTTAGCGTGTAGTCCAAGAAGGGAGGCTCAGGCCTCCCTTTTTTTTGCCAAGCCGCGACGCAACTTAACCGGCGAGTGCACGCAGACAGGCAAAGCCAACCAGGAGCAACGTATGAAATACATTATCAAGCAGATCGGCGACGACTTTATTTTCGAGGAACTGGAAGCCGCGCGCCGGCAATTTATCGAGTCGCTGAACTACTCGATGGAAAGCGCGAAATTTGTATTCGACAAAAACGCCAAAGACCCGCTGGACTTTTACATTGCCTACGATTTCCAGCAGAAAGACGGCGAACCGGTGGTATATGGCTTTAATCTGCGCGACGAGTTAATCAAAGCTTTCAAGCTGGACACCGACAAAACCCATAACTCGACATTACTGCTGAGTATCGGCCAAAACCTGAAATCGTTAGCCGACGAACTGACAGAACGTTACGACCCGGAACCGCCCAAAACCATTGCGGAAGAAATCGGCAAACAAGAAGACGCATACGCCAAGAGCGTCAACCGCTCCTACCGCGACGTGTTGAAAGAAGCCAAGGCCAAGGATGCAGCGGAACGCGAAGCCGCCGGCATGTCGGATTTCGGCCGCGGCGACCGCCACCTTTGGCAAACCCTGCTGTTAAAAGGCCGTTTTAAGTGACACTCTAATGGAAGAGCCAACTTTGAAAAAATCGGCCGAAAGCGGGCGACGAGCGGTCAATTGCCGAACTTGGTGACGCAATGCTTTTGCGCATCGCACTCCACCGACTTGGTAATCGGGTTGGGCGAAACGTAATAATCGGATTGCGGCCGGCTGTCGATATCCGAGGGCGGCGGCATTGCCACCCGGTCTTCCAGATGATTCTGCTCGATCAATTGTTCATTCAAACGCAAGGTCAGCGTGTCGCCGGATTGAGTCATTTTGAAGAATCTCAAGGTATTCATACCCAGCAAAATCTCGGTCAGATGCTGATTCAGCGCCGCTTCGATGTGCTTCAATTCAGTGTTGCCGATAGCCAGGCTGTCGATAACCGTCAGTTTGTCGAAAGTTCTGCCGCCGGCCGTAGCCGTATCGACTTGCCTGCCGAACGGCAAGCGCGCCTCATGAGCGAATTTCATCGGTATTACCGTCAAGGTCGCTCCGGTGTCGATCAGGAACGGCAACTCCCTACCGTTAATCGATAATCTTCCGCGAAAATGGCCGCTATCGTCGGCTCGCAGGGTAATATCGCCGGACCGGTCGGCGTTGCCGACTAGCGTTCGCCGCTTTTCCGAGATTGTCCCGGCCTCGGCCTGCACGGAGAAAACAGACAATAACAGTAACAGGTAAACGGCGCCGGCTCTGCGGCGGATAAACCCAATCGAGTCGGCCATGTTTCCCCCTTAAGAATTCGGCCGGATGCTTGGTTTCCCCCGGCACACCGAATCAGCCTAGCACTATCAGGGCAAATTCCAAATGTTCGTTAGCGTCGATTACGGCAGACTGCGGTTGCAGAAACCGCTGCGATCAATAGCGGACCGCGACCTTCTCCGCGCTCAACAACCGGCGTAACCGGATCAAAAGTTCGTCGGCCGGTCGCACCCGCCATTCGTCGCCCAATTTCAACGCGGCCTTATCGCCAGCCGTGCGGTATTCGAGTTCGACCGGACATTGCCCGCCGCGGAACGGCAATAATGTTTCCTGTAATCGCCCCAACCAGTCGCTCGGCAGCTCGGGGTTGGCGGCATCGATCTGCAACGTAATGCCTCGCGCAAACACCTCGCGCGCCTCTTCCATGCCGTACAGTTTTTCGGCGGTCATGCGCAGGCTATTGCTGAAATCGTCCATCGCCAGCGAGCCCTCCGCAACCAAAATCGTATCCTTGTTCAGCAGGTTGCGGTATTTATCGAAAATACCGCTGAAAGCGGCGACCTCCAGCCGGCCGGTGCGATCGTCCAGCGTGGCGAAGCCCATCATCTTGCCCTGCTTGGTCTGGCGGGTACGCATTTCGACGATCAGGCCGGCAACGCGCGCTTCCATCTTGCCGCGGCTGCGACCGGCGTCGACTTCCAGACTGCCCAGCGTGCCATGGGTAATGTGTTTCAGTTCCGGCAGGTATTCGGCAATCGGATGGCCGGAAAGAAACAAGCCCAATGTCTGTTTTTCCGCTTCCAGCTTTTCTTTTTCGGTCCACGGCTCGACCACGGTGGAATAAGCGTCGGCCTCGTTGTCGCTCTCCTCGACTTCCACGCCCAGCCCGAACAAGTCGTTCTGGCCGGCCAGCGCCATCTTGCCGTGCTGTTCGGCGACCCGCAGCGCGGTGGTCAACTCGGCCATGTGTGCGGCGCGGTTCGGGTCGATGGAATCCAGCGCCCCGGCCTTGATCAGCGCTTCCAGCACCCGGCGGTTGACCTTGCGCAAATCGACGCGCTTGCACAAATCGTAGAGGCCGGAATACGGCCCGTTGGCGTTGCGCTCTTTCAGCAAATCGTCGATGGCGTTTTCGCCGACGCCTTTGATCGCACCTATGCCATAGACGATTTGGCCCTTGTCGTTGACCGTGAAGCGAAAGTCGGACAGGTTGATGTCGGGCGGGCAAATTTGCAACTTCATTTCCCGACATTCCTCGATCAACACCACCACCTTGTCGGTGTTGTCCATGTCCGACGACATCACCGCCGCCATGAAGGCGGCCGGGTAATGCGCTTTCAGCCACGCGGTCTGGTAGGCCACCAGCGCGTAGGCGGCCGAGTGCGACTTGTTGAAACCGTAGCCGGCGAACTTCTCCATCAAGTCGAACACGTAGGTGGCGATGCCGGCGTCGATTTGGTTGGCGACGGCGCCGGACATGAATTTCTCCCGCTCCTTAGCCATTTCCTCGGGCTTTTTCTTACCCATCGCCCGCCGCAACATGTCGGCGCCGCCCAACGTGTAGCTGGCCAGCTCGCGGGCGATTTGCATCACCTGTTCCTGGTAGAGAATGACGCCGTTGGTCGGTTTCAGGATCGGTTCCAGCAGCGGATGGGCGTACTCGGCCTTGGCGCCGTGCTTGACGTTGATGTAGTCATCGACCATGCCCGATTCCAGCGGGCCGGGTCGGAACAACGCCACCAGCGCGATGATGTCGTCGAAGCAGTCGGGCTTCAGTTTCTTAATCAAGGCCTTCATGCCGCTAGATTCGAGCTGGAACACCGCCGTGGTCTGGGCGTTTTTCAGCAATTCGTAGCTGGCCTGATCGTCGCGCGGAATTTGGCTAATGTCGACCGGCGGTTCGCCCTTGGCGGCGCGCTGGCGGTTGATGGTCTGCAAGGCCCAATCGATGATGGTGAGGGTTCTAAGTCCCAAAAAGTCGAACTTGACCAGACCGACCGCCTCGACATCGTCCTTGTCGAACTGGGTGACCAGATTGCCGCCGCCCTGCTCGCAATACAGCGGCGAAAAGTCGGTCAGCTTGGTCGGTGCGATGACGACGCCGCCGGCGTGTTTGCCGGCATTGCGGGAAATACCTTCCAGCGCACGAGCCATGTCGATCAATTGCTTGACGTCTTCCTCGCTGTCGTACAGGTCTTTCAATTCCTGGCTTTCTTTCAGCGCCTTGTCCAGCGTCATGCCGATCTCGAACGGAATCAGTTTCGCCAGCCGGTCGACGAAGCCATAGGCGTGGCCCATGACCCGGCCGACGTCGCGAATCACCGCCTTGGCCGCCATCGAACCGTAGGTGATAATCTGCGACACATGGTCGCGGCCGTAATGGCGGGCCACGTAGTCGATCACCTCGTCGCGGCGTTCCATGCAAAAGTCGATATCGAAGTCCGGCATCGACACCCGCTCCGGGTTCAAAAAGCGCTCGAACAGCAGGTCGAATTCGATGGGGTCGAGGTCGGTGATCTTCAACGCGTAGGCCACCAGCGAACCGGCGCCGGACCCCCGGCCGGGCCCGACCGGAATATCGTTATTCTTGGCCCACTGGATAAAGTCGGCGACGATCATAAAGTAGCCGGGAAAACCCATCTGCACGATGACGTTCAGCTCGATTTCCAGACGCTCGTCGTAAACCTTGCGATTCTCCTCGAAGCTGCCCTTGCCGACCGGCGGATGCTGCTGCAGGCGCTCCTCCAATCCTTCGCGCGAGGCTTGCTTGAAATAGTCGGCCAGCGTCATGCCTTCCGGCACCTCGAAATCGGGCAGGAAGTTTTCGCCCAGTCGCAATTCGACGGTGCAACGTTTGGCGATTTCGACGCTGTTTTGCAACGCTTCCGGGATATCGGCGAACAGCTCGGCCATTTCCTCGGCGCTGCGCAGATATTGCTGATTGGTATAGTCTTTCGGCCGCCGGCTATCGTCCAGCACCCGGCCCTGGTGAATGCAGACCCGCACTTCGTGAGCGTCGAAGTCGCTTGGATTCAAAAACCGCACATCGTTGGTGGCGACGACCGGCAAGTCCAATTCGGCCGCCAACTCCACCGCCAAACCGATATAGCGTTCTTCGTCCGCCTTACCGACCCGTTGCAATTCCAAATAAAAGCTATCCGGGAATAAACCGCTCCAAAACTCGGCGCAGGCTCGAGCTTGTGCGCGATTTTCCGCCAACAGCGCGGCGCCTATGTCGCCCTGCATTGCCGCGGACAATGCGATCAATCCGACATGGTTTTCGGCGATCCACTCTTTCTGCAGCATCGGAATACCTTGATGCTGGCCTTCCTGATAGCCGCGCGACACCAATTCGGTCAGCGTCACATAGCCTGGCTGGTTACGAGCCAGCAAGGTCAGGCGATGCGGCGCGGCGGGTTCTTCCGGGTTGTAAATCCAAACGTCGGCGCCGGCAATCGGCTTGATGCCAGCACCCTGGGCGGCCTTATAGAATTTGACCAACGAAAACAGATTGCTCTGTTCGGTAATGGCGGCAGCCGGCATTTGGTATTCGCCGAGTTTTTTTACCAGCGGCTTGATGCGGACGATACCGTCGACCAGCGAGAACTCGGTGTGGATGCGGAGATGGACGAAGTTCGGATTCATCGGCTTAGAGGAATTTTTTCACCGGGGCGTAAGAGCGACGATGCTGCGGCGTCAGGCCGTGTTCGGCTAATGCGCTCAGGTGAACCTTAGTCGGGTAGCCTTTGTGGCCGGCGAAATCGTAGCCTGGATACAGCCGATCCAGCACCGCCATTTCGCTGTCGCGCGCCACCTTGGCCAGGATCGACGCCGCCGAAATTTCGGCAACCAACGCGTCCCCGCCGACCACAGCTTCGCCGGGACACGCTATGCCGGGCAGGCGATTGCCGTCTACTTTGATGAAATCGGGCTTGATCGGCAATTGGGCAAATGCGCGCCGCATCGCCACAAAGGTGGCTTGCAGGATGTTGATGCGGTCGATTTCGCTGGCTTCCGCGCGAGCCACCGCCCAAGCCAAAGCATTGGCTTTGATCTCTTCGGCCAATACGGTACGGCGTTTTTCGCTGAGTTTTTTCGAATCCGTCAAGCCGGCGATCGGCTTGGCCGGATCGAGAATGACCGCCGCGGCAACGACCGGGCCGACGATACAGCCGCGCCCTACTTCGTCGATGCCGGCGATCAGTATTGGGGAGTTATCGGAGGATGCCGCGAGTGACATTACGCAAGAAACTGACCATATTGGAAAGTTCGTTGCTTTCGCCGGCCATGCCTTCCATTTCTTCGATCGCGTCTTCCAGGCGCAAATTGCTCTTGTAGAGAATTTTATAGGCCTGACGGATTTGGCGGATTACTTCCGGGGACTTGCCGTTGCGCTCCATGCCGACCGAGTTGATGCCGTGCGGCCGGGTCGGCCTGCCGCCGACCATCACATAAGGCGGAATGTCCTGGGTAATCGCGCTACCCATGGCCGAGAAACTGTACTCGCCGATCTGGGTAAACTGGTGCACCAGGGTAAAGCCGCCGAGAATGGCGTGGTCGCCCAAGTGCACGTGGCCGGCGATGGAGGCGCCGTTCGCCATGATCACATGGTCACCGATCACACAGTCGTGAGCGACATGGGTGTACGCCATGAACAAATTGTCGCTGCCGATCAAGGTCAAGCCCTGATCCTGCAGAGTGCCGCGATGCATCGTGCAAAACTCGCGGATCACGTTGCGGTCGCCGATTTCCAAGCGGGTGATTTCGTCGGCGTATTTTTTGTCCTGTGGATCTTCGCCGATGGAAGAGAACTGGTAAATCCTGTTGTCGCGGCCGATCGCGGTCGGCCCCTTGATCACGACGTGGGGACCGATTTCGGTACCGGCATCGATTTGCACGTCGGGGCCAATCACAGTAAACGGACCGACGCGAACGTCGTCGGCCAAATCGGCGTTCGGGTGGACTATGGCTCTGGAATCGATCATTTAAGCCACCGACACCGCGCACATGATCTGCGCGCTGGCCGCCAGTTCGCCGTCGACCTCGGCCCGGCAGTCGAACGACCACAAATGGCGCTTGTGCTTCAGGTAAGTAACCTGCAAGCGCAATTGGTCTCCAGGCACCACTTGGCGTTTGAAGCGGGCATTGTCGATGCCGGCCAAATAATAGACGGCACCCTCGCCCAGCTTGTCGTCGCTTTGCGAAGTCAGCAACGCCGTAGCCTGCGCCAGCGCTTCCATAATCAATACGCCGGGCATGATAGGCTGGCTGGGAAAATGGCCCTGAAAAAACGGCTCGTTGAAGGTGACGTTTTTTAAAGCCGTCAAGCTGGCGCCGGGCTCGCAAGCGACCACTTTATCCACTAACAAGAATGGATAACGATGCGGCAATAATTTCTGAATCTGCAGAATATCGAGTGTTCCGGCCATAACGATTTTGAACGACGGAGGTGGACTTGGAAAGCCTGCCGAAAGCCAAGCCTCCCGCGAAAACGGAGCGGCGGCTTTCCGAGAATAAACGGGGAAGCCGCGAAGAAGTTACTGCGACAATGTTTCCAGCTTTTGTTGGACGCGGCTGGTCACGTCGATTTGGTCGTTGGCGTAAATCACGCCGTCGGTCAGCAACAAGTCGAAAGACTCTTCCTTAGCCAGGGCCCTGACCGCCTCGACGATGCGTTTTTGCAGATTGCCCAACTCTTCGTTACGGCGCATGTTGAAGTCTTCGCTGAATTCTTGCTGCGCTCTGGCGGCGTCGCGTTTTTTATCCAGTACGTCTTTTTCCAGTCTGCGGCGTTCGTCTTCGCTCATCACGGCGCTGTCGCGGCTCAATTTTTCCTCAAGGGTTTTAATTTCCTTTTGTTGACTCACCAAGGCTTTGTCCCGGGGTGAAAACTCGGTTTCCAAGCGGGTTTTTGCTTTCGCTGCCTGCGGGGCTTTCTCCAATACTTTAGCCACGTTAACAAAGCCGATTTTCAGCTCCGCGTGACTGATGCCGGCAAAAATCATCAGCATTAAAAACAAAGAAATTCTATTTTTCATGGTTAAAACCATCTCCGGTTAAAAAATTTTAATTTAAGACGAAACGCAGCGGCGATTATAGGGCAAAACCGGCTTGAACTGAACTAAAAACCGGAACCGAAGGTGAACTGGAATGCCTGGGTTCTATCGGTATCTTCGGTGTTCATCGGCTGAGCCACACTAACGGCCAAGGCCCCGAACGGCGACAGCCACTCGCCGCTCAATCCGACCGAATAACGGAAATATTTTTTCAGGTCGCCGGTATTCAGACCGGGCGCCAAGGTGCCGGCGTCGATAAACGAGCCGATCCGGACCGACTTGACGTCGCTCAAAAACGGCACCGGGAAAAACAGCTCGGCCTTGCCGATCATTTTGGTGGAACCGCCGACCGGACGATTAAAGGCATTGGGATTTAATAGTTTAGTATCGACTATACCGAGCGTGTTCTGCATGAAACCGCGCACGTCGTTGGTGCCGCCGGCAAAATAGTTTTCGAAGAACGGCAACCCGGATGCGCCGCCGTAACTGTCGCCGTGCGCGACCTCGCCCAGCAAGCGAAAGGTAAAATCGTTGGACAGCGGGAAATAATGCTGGTGTTTGTAACCGATCTTGAAATACTCCAGATCGCTGCCCGGTACCGTGATCAAACCGGACACCCGTTGCTGGCCGCCGCTGTGGGCGAAGGTAGCCCGGTCCAGCGTATCGTGAGTCCAACCGACCGAAGTCGACAAGGTATTGAAACCTTTCGTTCTGGTTACCAGCGGATCGCCATTGTTAAAGCCCAAAAACTTCAAAATCGTATCCGACGACAGCGTGGTGTTTTCGATTTCGGTCCGCTTCAATTCGACGTCGAAACCGATCCGATCGAACTCGTTCAACGGAATACCGAAATTGACACCGGCATTGGTGATGTTGGTGTTGTAACTGGCCAAGTTGGCGGCATAGGCGTTGCGTGAGGTGTAACCCAGGTTGTAGCCGAGCGCCACGCCGTCCAAGGTGTAGTAAGGGTCGGTAAAGCCCAGATTGTAACGGGTCAAGATGCTGCTGTTGTTGAAGGCGAAATCGACGCGTTTGCCGGTGCCGAAAATGTTGTCCTGCGACACGTTGGCATTGAAGATGATGCCTTGCACCTGCGAATAACCGATACCCGCCTGCAAGTTACCGGACGCTTTTTCCTTGATCGTGTAATTGACGTCGATCTGGTCCGCGGCACCGACCACCGGCGGGGTTTCGACACCGACTTCCTCGAAGTAACCCAAACGGTCCAACCGGGTTTTGGTGCGTTCGATCTTGCTGCTGGCGGCCCAACTCGACTCCATCTGCCTGGCTTCGCGGCGAATGACCTCGTCGCGGGTCTTGGTATTGCCTTTGATATTGATGCGGCGGACGTAAACCCGCTTGCCCGGATCGACGAAAAACGTCATCGCCACGGTTTTGTTTTGTTCGTTGATCTCCGGCACCATGTTGACGTTGGCGAAAGTGTAGCCTTCGTCGCCTAACCGGTCGGAAATGGCTTTGGAGGTTTCGGTCGCATTCTTGCGCGAGAAAATCTCGCCGGGACCGACCTTGACCAGCTTGACCAACTCTTCCGGCGGCACGATCAAATCGCCGGACAATTTGACCTTGTCCAGCATGTAGACGTCGCCTTCCTTGACGTTGATCGTGATGTAGATTTCTTTTTTGTCGGCCGTGATATCGACCTGGGTCGATTCGATCGAGAAATTGATATAGCCGCGGTCCAGATAATACGAGCGCAGCTTTTCCAGATCGGCCGAGAGTTTCTGTTTCGAATATTGGTCGTCTTTCGAGTAGAAAGACAAGAAATTGGTGGTGCTTAACTCGAATTCCTTGCGCAATACGTCGTTGGAAAACGATTTGCTGCCGACAATGTTGATCTGCTTGATCTTGGCGACCCGGCCTTCGGAGATGTCGATGCGAATGCCGACCCGGTTGCGGGTCAGTTCGGTGACTTCGGTCTTGATTTTCAGCCCGTATTTGCCATGGCTGAAATACTGGCGGCGCAGTTCCTGCTCGACCTTATCCAGTATTTGCTTGTTGTAAACCTTGCCCTCGGCCAGGCCGATCTTCTTCAAGGCTTCGGTCAGATCTTCTTTTTTGATGTCTTTATTGCCCTCGATCACCACTTTGGCGACGGAGGGCCGCTCGACTACGCTGACGATCAAAGTACCGCCGTCGCGTTCCAGCGCGATATCCTTGAAAAAGCCGGTATTGAACAAGGCCCGGATCGCCTGGGCCTGTTTGTCTTCGGTGAAGGTTTCGCCGACATTGACCGGCAAATAGTTGTAGACGGTACCGGCCGAAATCCGTTGCAAACCCTTGACCTTGATGTCTTCGACTACGAAACTGCTCGCCTGGACAGCTTTGCCGGTCAGCATGCTCAACAACAGGATTTGCAAAAGCGGGTTTTTCTTCACGCAGTCAACCAGGATCGATAAATGCCGCGATTGTAACATGCTGTTTTGCTATTCCCGCGCCTTCCAGGGTAAATACTGGCTAATTTTGGCCGAAAAATTGCTTTCTTATTTGGTTTCAAATGCAAAGCCAAACATTAGAAACCAAACCGCAAAAAGTCGCTTATAAAACATTGAATTAAAAAAACTTTCACCGCAAAACGCTCAAACAAAACTGTCCGCGACCAAATTGCGGTAAACGATTTGCGCATACTCGGCTTCCGCTCGCTCCGCTTCGGCGTCTTTAGCCACACTGACCCCACCCGCCCCTGCGACCGGACTGATGGTACCGCCGCTATCGGCCTTGTAGACTCCGGCCACCGAAATGCCATGTTCCGGCGCAACCAGACTGTAACAGGTATTCAGCCAATGCGCTTCGGCCAGCGGTTGCTCCCGCAACAAAGACACCACCGCCAACACGCAGGCTTTGGCTGCGGAATTGGCTGCAAAGGCCGATTTCGGAATCGGCGCATAGTTGGCGGCGTCGCCGATTACATGCACAAAGTCGTCGAACCTCGATTGCGCAGTAGCCGGCCTGACCGGACACCAACCGCCGGCGTCGGCCAGCCCGCTTTGTAGCGCAAGCGAACCGGCCGTTTGCGGCGGAATGATGTTCAATACATCGCCGGAAAAACGGTCGCCGAACTCGCTGACCAGCGTCTTCGAATCGGCATGCAATTCCAGCAGCGGATTGTCGGCCAGACTATGCCATTCGATCAGACTCTGCGGCGTGCCATAGCCGTAATGTTTGGCCCAGCCGGCTTCGAACAGCGCTTGCTTGGAAAAACTGCGCTTGGCATCGAGGATCAGAATCTTGGCGCGCGGTTTATATTGCTTCAGCCAATAGGCCATCATGCTGGCTCGCTCGTAAGGCCCCGGCGGACAGCGGTACGGGTCGGCCGGCACTGCGATCAGCACGACGCCGCCGTCGGGCATCGCCTGCAATTGCCGCAACAGGGTTAAGGTCTGCGGTCCGGCCCGCCAGGCGTGCGGGAAATGTTCGGCAGCCGCCGCATCGTAACCCGCAATCGTATCCCAGCGAAAATCGATACCGGGCGCCAGAATCAGGCGATCGTAAGACCGTACCTCGCCACTTTGCAGATGCACCCGCTTGCCGGACAAATCCAATGCCTTAGCGGAATCGGCCACGACGGCCACGCCGTAACGGCTTTGCAACGAACGATAATCGACGGTCAGCCGCGCCATATCGCCCAGTCCGGCAAACAACCAGTTGCTGGCCGGACAGGTGATATAGCCGGCTTCGGGTACGATCAGAGAGACATGGATGGCGCCATCCAGAATTTTCAGATATTTGGCCGCGGTGGCGCCGGCGAATCCGCCGCCGACCACCACCACCCGCGGCTTGGAAGAATCCGACAACGGCAAGCGGCTGCAGGCTGCCAGCAGACCGGCACCGAATCCGGCACAATTTTTCAGAAATCTGCGCCGCGACAATCCGCGTGCCATTAATACCGGGCCAGATAGACGGCCACGGCGGCCAACTCGGCGTCGCTATACGCCTTGGCCAGCCGCGGCATCAACGTCGCGGCGCGCCTGTCGTATTTGAAGGCCAATAAGGCCTGCTCCAATTCGGCGGCGCTGAGACGGCCGATATCGGGCAAAGGGCTCGCCGCGGCCTGGCCGCTAGCGTGGCAATTCAGACAGTTCATGGCTATGGCCCGGGCGGACAAATCGGCATGCGCCTCCTGTACCGGAATAAGCGCCAGAACGTAAACGATGCCGCGCAGCCGCCGCATAGCGCTAGCCCGAATGTTTTTGCCGAAAAATCTCGTACAGCAACACCCCGGCAGCGACCGAAACGTTGAGGCTTTCCACCTGGCCGAGCATCGGAATTTTGACCAGAAAATCGCAGTGTTGCCGGGTCAGATGGCGCATACCGCAGCCTTCCGCCCCCATCACCAAAGCCAGCGGCATATCCAGTTTCATGTCGTAAATGGTCTGCCCGGCTTCGCCGGCCGCGCCCATGATCCAGATATTCTGTTCCTTCAGCCAGCGCAAAGTCCGAGCCAGATTGGTCACCTGGTAGACCGGCACCGTTTCGGCTGCACCGCTGGCCACCTTGCATACCGTGGGCGTGATGCCGGCCGCATTGTCCTTGGTGACGACGACGCCGTGGGCGCCGACCGCGTCGGCCGTGCGCAGGCAGGCACCGAGATTATGCGGATCCTGGACTTGATCCAAAATCAGATAGAAGGCCGGCTCGGTTAGCGCCTCGACATCGCTCTTCAAGCGGTCCTCGTTGCGCATCGCCGGCAATTCGACGGCGATAACGATACCTTGATGGTTCTTGCCGTCGGCCAACTTGTCCAACTTCTTGCGCTCGGTTTTCTCTGGACTGACGCCAAGCGCGCCGAGTTCGTCGAGCAAGGGTTTCAGGCGGGCGTCCTGCCGCTGGCTATCGACCCAGGCACGGCGGATTTTTTGCGGCGAGTATTCCAATGCGGCTTGAGCCGCGTGGATGCCGAACAGATGCGTCAGATTCATGAGCGGCGGCGTTTTCTGGATTTGGCTTTAGCGTTGGATTTTGCCGGCTCGGCTTTGGACTTCTTGGCCTTCTTCTTGCCGCTTTCCTTGGCGGGTGGGGCTTTAGTTTTGGCTTTTTTGCCGGTCTGCACCAACTCGAAGTCGATTTTCTTATCGTCCAGACTGACGCGGATCACGCGGATGCGCACGCTATCGCCCAAACGGTAGCGGATACCGCTGCGTTCGCCGTAAAGCTGGTGTTTGCCGGGGTCGAAATTGAAATAGTCGTCCTGCAGCGAGGCGATATGCACCAAGCCTTCGACATAGATGGCCTGCAATTCGACGAAGAAGCCGAAGCCGGTTACCGCGGAAATCACCCCGGCAAACTCCTCGCCGATCTTGTCCATCATGTATTCGCATTTCAGCCAACTAACCACGTCGCGGGTGGCGTCGTCGGCCCGGCGTTCGTTGGCCGAACAGTGCTCGCCCAGTACCACCATATCGTCATGGCTGTAATGAAAGGTGTCCGGTTTATGGCCGGCCAGACAATGCCGAATCGCCCGGTGCACCAACAGATCGGGATAACGCCGGATCGGCGAGGTGAAATGGGCGTAGGCATCCAGCGCCAAGCCGAAATGGCCTTTGGTTTCCGGACTATAGACCGCCTGCGACATGGAACGCAGAAGCAAGGTCTGAATCAGGTGGGCGTCCGGGCGTTGCTGCACTGATTCCAGCAGATGCATATAGTCCAACGGCGTCGGCTCGGCCTTGCCGCCCAGATGCAGGCCCAATTCGTTCAGAAAGGTTTTCAGCGCCAGCAATTTTTCCGCGCTCGGGCCGTCGTGAATCCGCAACAGCCTGGGCATTTTCTTGCGGTTCAGGAAGCGTGCCGCCGCGGTGTTGGCGGTGATCATGAATTCTTCGATCAGTTTATGGGCATCGTTGCGCACCAACGGCACGATCTCGGCAATCTTGCGCTCGGGACCGAACACGATTTTGGTTTCCTGTGTATCGAAATCCATCGCCCCGCGCAGTTCGCGCTGCTGGCGCATGACTTTGTACAGATCGTATAAAGTCTGCAGATGCGGCATCAGTTCCTGATGCTTTTTGATCAGCTTTTGATCGCCTTCGACTAACATTCTGGCCACAGCACTATAGGTCAAACGGGCGTGGGAGCGCATCACCGCTTCGAAGAAGCGCGTGCGCAATACCAGGCCTTCGCTGCTGATCAACAGCTCGCAGACCATACACAAGCGATCCACGGCCGGGTTCAACGAACACAGGCCGTTGGACAGGATCTCCGGCAGCATCGGAATCACTTTTTCCGGGAAATACACCGAAGTACTGCGGCTCTTCGCTTCGTCGTCCAGCGCGGTGCCGACTTTGACGTAATGCGACACGTCGGCAATCGCCACCAGCAACTTCCAACCTTTCGGCGTTTTTTGGGCGTAAACCGCGTCGTCGAAGTCGCGGGCGTCTTCGCCGTCTATCGTCACCAGCGGCAATTGGCGAATGTCTTCCCGACCCTGCTTGGCTTCTTCCGGCACTTCCGGCTTCAAGCCCTTGATTTCCGCTAACAGGGCTTCCGGCCACTGGTTCGGCAAGTCGTAGGAACGAATCGCCATTTCGATTTCCATGCCCGGCGCCATGTGCAGACCCAACACTTCGGCGATGCGGCCGATGGGTTGGCAATGCGCACTGGGCTGCTGCAGGATTTCGGCGACGACGATCTGGCCGTTCTTGGCGCCGCCGACGTCCTCCTTGGCGATCAACACTTCGTGATTGATCTTCTTGTTGTCCGGCACCACGTAGGCGACGCGGCCCTCGCTGAAAAAACGGCCGACGATTTGATGCGTATTGCGTTCGGTGATTTCGATCACCGCGGCCTCGCGCCGGCCGCGACGGTCGACGCCGCTAACGCGGGCGATCACCCGGTCGTTCGGCATCAACGGCTTCATTTCCCGCGGCGACAAGAACAAGTCTTCGCTGCCGTCGTCCGGCTTCAGGAAGCCGAAGCCGTCCGGATGGCCGAGGATTCGACCGGCAATCGTGTTGTGCCCGGAACCGATACAATATTTTTGCCGGCTGTTAAAGCTCAATTGGCCGTCGCGTTCCATTGCGCGCAGCCTACGGCGCAAGGCCTCCTGGGCATCGGCCGATTCCAGGCCGAATTGCTGGGCGATTTGTTGGCGTCTTAACGGTTTGCCGGCCTGCTGAATCAGCTCCAGAATCAGTTCGCGGCTGGGAATAGGGTTCTCGTATTTTTCCGCTTCGCGCTCGGCATGCGGATCGACGAAAGTCGAAAAATCAGCGGGTTGATCGCTATTGGTGGTCATTGAATCCGTCGCTTGGCAGCCACGCCCCCGCAATACGGTGTATCGGACGCTTGTGGCATGGGTTAGATAAAGTCATAGCCTTTCTTCTTGGGCTGTTGCGGTATGGTGGATTCGTCGAGAATCCGCCGGCACTCGAATTGCCAATAGCCCAGGCCGATGTTACGCCGGCCGTTGAGGATGATCGGAAAATTCTCGTTGCCCATGTACATTCTAAGCAGGTCGCCGTCCTTCAAACGAAAAGAATCCATAATGATATAACTCTTCTCGCCTTCGTGGTCTTTCGCGCCGTAAATCAAGGCTTTCTTGCGTTCGTCGCCGGGCGATGCGTCCAGCGCCTGATAAGTCACCGCATAGGCCTGGGCGGCGATAACCATCAATTCGAAGATCAGCTTGCTGTCCTGTTTGGGCACCAGTATCTTGCAAACCACGCCCAACGCCCGCTGCTGGGGCAAGGCATCGATCTTTCTGAAGCTGACCAAACTACCGATGGACAGCACTCCTTCCTGATCGAAGTTGCACGACAGCGCGCGCTCCGAATCGGTTTCTGCGCGTTTTTCCAAGCCGGAACCTGAGCCGGCGCGCGCGGTATCGAGCAAGTCGAAAGTGGCCTCCAGGCCAATCGCCACGTAGCGATCGAGCCGGTCGCTGAAATACACCGAGCCTTGCGGTTCCTGGCCCTGCCAGCGCTGCAGCAGATAATCGAACAATTCCGCCGGCAGACGTTGCTGCTGGCTTTTTTCCATTTCCAGCGAGCTGAAGCGGGCTTCATCCTTGCTAGAAAATTTGTCCGGATGCTTGAATACCTTGGCCAACTTGCTCAGATTCAGATACAGCATCGCCGAATCCGAGCGGCGGTCGCTCTGCCCGCTATTGGCCAGAAAGGCCGGCGGCAAATCCTCGTCCATCAGAATCGAGCACTGCACGGCTTGACCGGCGACCGGCTTGGTTTCGATCTCCAGCAAATCGGCGATTTTTTCGATGAACTCGTAAACCAACTGGAATTCCTTTTGCATCAAACCGGACGGATACGCCAGGCTCAGCAACAGGATTTGTTTGTAACTATCCTCGATCGACGACTGCTTGCTGAAAATTCCGCCCTGGTCGGCCACCTTGACGTCGGCCTTACCCAACTTCACGGCCAGCTTGTATAACGAATGCAAGTCGATCCAGATCCAATCCGGGATCGGATAACTCATCATGTAATGGGTGACGACGATACGGCTCAAACCCTTGATCGTGCGCTGGATGGCCAACACAGTGGGTTTGGCCTGCAACCAGCCCACTTCGCGGCGGGTCAATTCGCGGGCCACGCTCCAGTAACCGATCGTGAATTGGCGCTCGATGCTGCAAGTCAAGCCGAAAATCTTCTTCTCGTTCTCGCCTTTCGGGAAGCCGGACCGGGTCAGGCGGGAGCGCAGATAGTCGTCGATCAGAAAGAAACTGTCGCGGAGCATCTCCAACGCGTGCAGGCGTTTTGCCGCCGGCATTTCCACTGTAACCAATTCGCCCAACAATTCATAGAATAAGCGCGCCGCCAAGCCCGGGTTGGCGGCGGGAAGCTCGGCAATCCATTGTTTCAGCGCGTCGTCGCCGAACGAAGCCAGCAGTTGCGGATCGCTTTTTTGCTCGGGAATGACTAGAAAGAACGAGTTTTTCACAAACAGCCCAAAATATGTACGCGCTCGGCGCGCTCTCGGTACCGGTGCAGCCACGGCAAACCGGCAACGTTAACAACTATAGACTCCATTTTTTAGAAAAGCGCCTCGTCGTCAACCACCGGATTCTGCAATGCGTTCATATCGTTTCTTAGCTGCTTTCTGGCCAACAATTTGGATTGCACCCGTTCCGGTAACTCGGTAAAGATCAATACTTGCTTGGCCACCAGCAAGTCCACCAAATCGTCTATCACCCGCACCATCTCGCTGTCGGTGTCGGACAACGCTTGGCGGGCATCCTGCTCGGACCGGAGTTTGGCGTATGCCAGCCACTCCGGATCGTCGGCCGCCAGCCATTCGCCGCCGCCCGCGCTTACGCCGGAAATGGTCCCGTCGGCACCGCGCCGGACGAAAGGCATGCTTAACCGGCCTCTGCCGTTAATGATGCGCCAAAACAGTCGCCGCCGGACGGCATCAGCGCGGCGAGATTGTCAGTGCCCCCAAGGTCACGCCGATATCGATCCCGCGCCCCTTGCCCGACAATGCCAGCGAGATTTCGCCGCGGGTCAGCACTTGGGCATCCACCGACTTGGTGGCGCCGGCATGGCCTTCCAAAGCGACATAATTGCCGTAAATTTCGTTTAAATTCTTCACTTCGGAAAACACGCCGGTGCCTTCGATTTCCGATTTGCCGATGGTAAAACCGATACTTTTCGAGGCCAAAGCCACCTGCGCGCGCTGGCCGTTACTGCAACTGATATTGCCGATACCGTCGTATTGCTTGTAGACAAAAGACCAGCCGCTGAGTCTATACGTCATCGTACAGGATGCTAACGATTGCGCCGCTACCGGAGCCGGAGCAAACACGCCCGCCGCGCAAACGGCCAACACCGGTATCGTTCGAAAAAGCTTGGTTTTCATGGCTACTCCATTGGTCAAAAACGCTTAACAAAGGCCGCCGCATGCCTGTCTCGGCGGTAAAAAATAGGCCTATCTTACACCGCCGGGCCGACTTTTACGGCGCGGCGTTCAATGTCAACATCGCGCTGATGCCGTCGGCGGCTTCGTCCTGGCTCAACTCGGTGGCCAGAATGTAGACTCGGTCCCGGCTGATGCCGCCCGACTCGGTCACGTATTGGGCGATGTGGTTGGCCCTGGCGACGGCCAAATCGTTGAGCTTAAGCGGGTCGGGCTGAAAAATCCCTTCCAGCCGTTCGCGCGCCAAGGTGTAGAAATCGGCGTCGGGATTGCTTTTGATGCGCGGCTTGCCAAGCAGGCTGCGCTCGATATCCTGCGGAAACACTTCGGCGAAAAATTTTGCCAGCAAGCGTTTGTAATCGTCGTCGGATAGCTGAATGTATTCGTGGCGAATCTTCTGGCCCTGATCGCGCAGTTCGCCGGATTTCATCTTTTTCAATACGTCCTGCAACGCCGAGAACCGCATGGCCGGCCAATCCTGGTTTTGATAGGCAATGCCCTTGATTTCCAACGTCAGTTCCGGCTTGCTGAGTAGAGCCTTGCTCAATTCGCCCAATTTGTCCGCCTGATCCTTGGCCAATTCGGCGCTGCCCGGGGTAAATTGCACGCTGCTGAAGTCCTTGTCGTCGCTCAACAACGAGGCGATGGCCTTGAACGGCGACATTGCCACCTTCTTAACCAGATTGACCAACACATCGCGCACCAGCGCTCCGACGCTGAATTGCGGATCTTCCAGGCTGCCGGTAATCGGAAAATCCAGATTGATTTTGCCGTCGGCATCTTTCAGCAAGGCAATCGCCAGATGCAAGGGCAAGGACACCGCATTCGGATTCTCGACCTTGTCGCCCAAGGTCAATTGGTCGATGAACAGTTTATTCTGCACCTCGAGCTGGCCGCGCTTGATCTTGTAATGCAGATCCAGCGCCATCTGGCCCTTCTCGATCCGGTAGCCGGCGAATTCCGCCATATACGGCGTAATCAACGGCAACGGCATATGGGTAAAATTCAGAGCGATATCGGAATCGCCGCTCTGGAACTGGTATTTGCCCTTGATACCGACCAAGGCCATGTCGTAAACCTTGCCTTTCAAGGCCATCGTCGCCGCGGCATCCTGATCCGAAGAAAAGCCGCGGACTTCGCCGTTCAAGCCGTTCATCTCGGCGACGAAAGGCAAGATCAACGAATAGTCGGCAAAATCGGACTTGCCGTTGCGCATTTCTATCTTGCCGATGCTTAAACTCGGCTCATCCGCCTTGGCTTTCGCCGCGGCCGGCTTGGCGGCCGTTTTAACGGGCTTGGCGGTTTTTACCGGTTCCGCTTTTGGTTCGACCAGAATCTCGTCGATATTGGTAGTACCGTCCTTTTTGATGTTAAAGCGCACATAAGGGCGTTCCAACAACACTTTCGCCAGCTTAAAGTCCTGCGCGGCCAAATCGACGGCAATGCCGTCCAGCGCCAAATTCGACCACTTCAGAAAATCCTTGTTTTTCAGTTGGTCGCGGGTCAATAAATTGTCGATGTCGGCATCGCCGTTAAACGTGAGTTGAAACGGCTCGGCCATGGCCAGATGCAGTTTGCCGATAAGGTTGACATCGCCGTCGACCAGTTCCAGTTTTAAAAACGGATCCAGATAGGGCTGGAAAGGTTTTAACTGCAGATTTTTGATTTGCACGTCCCAATCGGCCGCAAACGGTTGCAACAGCATATCGCCGTTCAACGCCAGACTGCCGGTTTGGTTCAATCGGGTACTGAATTGCAACGGCACCTTGCCGGCCAGATCGGAACTGAAATTTTGCAGTTTGCAATTCAACTCGCTGAGTTTGAATTCGGCGGGTTTGGCTTGGCTAAAATCGGTGAAATGGATTTGGTAATCGTGCAATGCCAGTTCGCCCAAGCGAACCGACCAGGGCTTGCCAGACTCGGCGGCAGCCGCAGCGCCGGCGCCAGTTTGCGCCGAACCTGCCGTAGCAGCGGCGGCGTCTTCGCCGAACAAGGCTTGGTAATTGACGGTACCGTCGGCCTGCAACCAAGCCTGTATCGCCGCATTGCGGCTAGTCAGCGCAGCCACGTTCACCGTCTGTCCCTCGACATCGACGCCGATGCCGTCGACGGCCAGCTCCGGCAGGTCGATTAGTGGTTTGCCGCTGTTTTTTTCGACGACGGCCAATTGCTGCAAAGCCAGCGCGCCGTTATGCAATAGCACGGCCACTCCGGAATCGGCCGACGTTAAATCGTAATCGATTTGCAGACCGGCCCGGCCGGCCGTTATCCGTATCGGCAGTTGCTGCAAAAACAACTGCCAAACTTTATCCAAGCCGATGGCGTCGAGCTGCAGGTGGCCTTTGGAAGCCAAAGGCTGCAGACTAAAATCCCCGCTCCACTCGATGCTGCCGCCGGACTCGATGCCCAGCGTCAACTTGCCGTTGCCGGCCTGTCCAGCCTGAGTACTGATGTCCTGCAGCATTAAATTGACCGGCACCAGAGTTTCGGCCAAGGCTTGGCCGGTCGAGGCATCCAGCCAGGCAAGCTTGCCGTCGGCGATTGCCGCGTGACGAATCAACAGTTTGAGCGGGCCGGTATCGGCCTCCGGCGCCGCCGGGACAGCCTCTGCTTCGGCCTGTTCCGGCTGCAGGTCGGCGAAATTAAAACGGCCGTCGGCGCGGCGGGTGACATTGAGTTGCAGCTTGGACAGCTCGATGCTGTCGACGACTACACCGCCCAGTTTGATGGACTCCCACGCCGCCAGATCGATCCGTAACGCTTCGAACCCGGCCAGCAGTTGGCCGTCGCCGGCCGGTAACGAGAATTCCCGCAACTCCAGCACCCAACTGAACGGATTCAGCCGAATCTGTTGCAACTGCGGCGTCTGCCCGGTTTGTTGCTTGACGATTTGCGGAAGTTTGCTCAGCGCAATTTTCGGCAGCAGATAAAAACCGGCTAGCGCATACGCCGCCGCGCCAGCGGATACTGCCGCGACGGCAATCAAGGTTTTTTTCCGGTTTAGCGTGATCGGCATCGCTTATTTCAGGTCAATGTAGCCGGTTGATGAATTCGGCGTCTATCCGGCAGCCGCCCAGATCCGGATAATCCGCCAGATTTTGTTCGAAATCGCGAAACGACGGGTGTTGAAACGCTAAGCGGCCGATCTTGCCCTGCACCAGCTCGAATTCCAGCGCTCCACCCTTTTCGCGCGGGCTACCCGGTTTGGTTGCGAACAGCATGATGCCGATATTCGCCAGCGGTTGGCCTTGTTCCTGCGCCGGCCGGGCACAACTGAAACTGTCGACGTTCAGCGCTGCGAACACATTGGCCAACTGCGCTGCGGTGACCACGACGCCGTCGTCGGCAATATTCGGCACCTGCAACAAGGCCTCCAAGCCGAAGTTGCTTAAATGGTTCTGCAGCAATACCGAACCGTTGCCGGATTTTTCGGTATTCAGCAGCGGATACAGTTGCCGGGCGGCTTCGTCCTTATTCGGATTTTGCAAAGCCGACAAAAATTGGCGTGCCGCCGACTGGATCGGACTGATTACGCCTTCCTTCTTCTGCCGGGAACTGGTCAAATTATCCCAGTCCTGCCCGGTGTTAACCGGCAAGCGCATGCTTTTCATAGCCGCATAGTCCTCAGCCGCCAGACAGGCGGAAAAATCCTTGGCGCGGTATTGCTCGAGCAGTTTCGGCCGAATTTCGTCGGTCATCGCCTTCTGCGCGGAGATATTGAAATTTTTCCAGTCGGGCGATTTGGCTAGAAAGTAATACAACACGGCATTGCGGTCGAATTTGTTGAAACCCAAATCCTTCATCACCAATTTCAGCCGTCGGCATTGGCTCTCCACTTCTTCGTAATTACGCCAGTCCGGTTGCAAATTGGGCTTGGCGGCAGGATCGACCTGGTTGACCAATTGCAGCAGGCTGACTTCGCCGTTGGCGGTCTGGATCGGCGCCCGCCATAATTCGTCCAAAGACAGATCGTGGGCATCCGGCGTGGTTTCTCCGGCGGTTTTTAACAACAGCGACGTAGCGACTTCCGGGTAAATCCGCAGTTCGCCCAGCAATTTGGCCTCCGAACTCCAAGCCTTCAACCCGCCTTCGACCACTTCGTACACAGCCAATCGGCTCTGGTTGAAATTGCCGCTATCGCCGGCTAACACCACGCTAGCCGGCAGGGAATGACTCTCGGAACTGTATTTTCCGCTCGCCGCCGGGGTTTTCGCCACGACCTGCGGGCTGGTTTCCACCCAATTGCCGGCCAGTTTGCCCATCACCGCCATACCGGCGCCGACACCGGTCAACGCGAACAAGCCGCTGGCGGCATTGACATCCTCGACCAACTGGGAAAGATTGGCTTCGTGGCTGTTGCTGGTCAGAAAGTTGTAATCGATCAGCGTATCCTTGCTGGTATCCAGCCTCAACCACGGCGTCAGGTTGGCTTTTTTGGTCTCCAACTTGAAATTGCACTTGCCGGTGGTGGCCTGATAGAGGAAACCGCTGACTTCCCGTTTCAACTTCAAGGTTTCGTTGTGGACGCTGAACACCAAAGCCGCCGACAGGTCGCCGTTCTCGTAATGGCCGCCCATCTCGTTGCAACCGCCTTTCAAAGCGCTGTCGCCCTTGAATTCGAAATCGGAAACCAACTGCACGTAGTAATCGTCGCCACCGACCGCGCTCTGGCCGCGCAAGGGTTTGATCGCTACCGTTTCGGTTTTGGGGTAGTCCACCGCGATCTGCCGGGTCGTGGCGCAACCGGCGAGCAAACTGCCGGCAATAAGCGTAACGGGTAGAGTTGACAAGCGGCTGATCGGCATTAATGGTCCTAAAGAAGTGTGGCGACGTTCGACGGCCGGGCGGCACCGGCGTTTTCAAGCTAACGGCTGGCGCTTAGGCCTTACTTAACGGAATCTAAGCCGCAAGTTTAGGCAATACTTGCGCGCTTAATTCACTACATTCAGCCGGGAATAATAAATTGAAGTCGGCGATGTGGCTATCGTTTTATCCGACCGCGGCGACGTCCGCTTACAACGAGTCCTGCTTGAAACGGTGGATTTGCCGGCGCTGCTTTTTATTGGGTTTATGCTCGCGTTCGGAAGGGTGCTGCTGCGCCTGTTGCTGTTTGCGCAATTCGATTTGCTGCCGGCGTTTTTCCGCACTGGTTGCGTCTTCGTGATAAAGCCCGGCCGCTTCCTGGGCGGGACGCCGCTGCTTGTTCAGATCGGTGACCCGCACCTCCCAGGTATACTGATCCTTGGTCACCGTGACGAGGTCGCCGATTTTGACGTCCTTACCCGGCTTGCAACGCTGGCCGTTGACATGGACTTTGCCGCCGTTGACGGCATCGGCCGCCAGACCGCGCGTTTTGAAGAACCGCGCGGCCCACAGCCATTTGTCGATGCGGATTTGGCCTAGCTCATTCAACCTTGAGCCCGCTCTCCGCCCAAGCCTTAAAGCCCCCGGCCATGCTGACCGCGCCGGAATATCCCAACTGGTTCAGGACTTGGGTTGCCAACGCCGAGCGGCCACCGCCCTGGCAGTACACGACAATGCCGGCATCCTGTTTGCCTTGAAAGGCCGGATGGCCGCCGATTTGAAATTCCAATACGCCGCGCGGAATATTGACCGCCCCCGGCAAGTGGCCGGCAGCGAATTCGGCCGGCTCGCGCACGTCCAGCAGCAAGGAGCCGGACAGCCTGGCTTGGGCCGCCGCGACGTCGATTTCGGTAATCTGCTGCTTGGCGGCAGCAACCAGTTCCTGAGCTGTGATTGGCATAAATTTCTCCTAAAAATCAGGCTTCCATGGCTTTTTTCAATTCCTTAGGAATCGAAAACACCACTTTTTCCTCGATACCTTTGTTTTCGCGCACGGTGGTATTTTCGCCACCCCACTCCTTCAATTGGTTGATCACTTCCTGCACCAGCACTTCCGGTGCCGAGGCGCCGGCGGTAACGCCGACCACATCGATACCGTCCAACCATTCCTGTTTCAAGTCCTTGTAAGTATCGATCAGGTGGGCCGGTTTGCCCAGTTGCTCGGCAATTTCCCGCAAACGGTTGGAATTGGAACTGTTCGGCGAACCTACCACCAGGATCAAATCGGAGATTCTGGCCAGATCGTGCACCGCGTCTTGCCGGTTTTGCGTGGCATAGCAAATGTCGTCTTTCTTCTGTTCCTTGATCGACGGAAATTGTTCGCGCAGTGCGTCGACCATGACTTTGGTGTCGGTCATCGACAACGTGGTTTGCGTGACGTAGGCCAGATTGTCAGGATTGTTGACCTTCAGGTTTTTGACGTCTTCCGGCGTTTCCACCAGATAAATGTCGCCGTGTTCGGTGCATTTATCGTACTGGCCCATGGTGCCTTCCACTTCCGGATGGCCGGCGTGGCCGATCAGAATCACTTCCCGGTCTTGTTTGGCGTGTTTGGCGACCTGCATGTGCACCTTGGTCACCAACGGACAGGTGGCATCGAATACCGTCAACTGACGTTCCTCGGCTTCTTTCTGTACCGCTTTGGATACGCCGTGCGCGCTGAAAATCAGATACGATCCGACCGGCACGTCGCTGAGTTCTTCGATAAAAACGGCACCCTTTTCTTTCAAGCCATCGACGACGGTGCGGTTGTGCACCACTTCGTGGCGCACGTAAATCGGCGCGCCGAAAGTGTCTATCGCTTGATCGACGATTTCGATGGCCCGGTCGACGCCGGCACAGAATCCACGGGGGTTAGCGAGTACTATTTGCATATTCTTGACTTTTTTACTAGGTTAAGACGAGGCAATTCTAATCCAATTTCGCATCCGCGACGATAATTCCGTCGCCATCGGCATATAAATAATGGTCTTTTTTGAAATTGACGCCGGCAAAAGTGATCATCACGTCGCGGTCGCCGTGGCCGTGCTTGTTGCTGCGCAACGGATTGGTGTTCAGCGCCATCACGCCGATCGGCAGTTGCCGGATCAGTTCGGAGCCGCGGATGCTGCCGTAGACCACGATACCCTGCCAACCGTTATCCAGTGCCAAGCCGGCCAGGGTATCGCCGATCAGCGCGCAACGCTTGGAACCGCCGCCATCGACCACCAGCACTCGGCCGTCGACTTTTTCCGCCAAAGTGGCGCGGACCAGCGAATTATCCTCGAACACTTTTAACGTCGTGATTTGGCCGCAGAACCGGCGCGAGCCGCCGAAGTGGCGCAGCACGGGTTCCGCGACCTGAAAACTGTCGCTTTGGCCAAAACGGTCGCATAAATCCGCCGTATCGAAACTCATGCTCGCCTCCGCGAATCAGTAATAACGCGCCAACAAACCGAAATCGCAATCCGCGGTCGGTAGCGGAATCTTCACTTCGTAGCCGCCGCCGGCCGCTTCCTGCATCGGCTGGCCGTACTTATCGACCATGCGTTCCACGACGATATCCCGATTGCCGCTCGGCAGAATCAGTTCCAATTTGTCGCCCAGCGCAAACTTGTTTTTGACGCTGACGTCGGCCATGCCGGTCGAGGTATCGAAGCCGGTAATCTCGCCGCAGAACTGTTGCTGGTGGCTTTTGGAATAACCGGACAGGTAGTTTTGGTGTTCGTGGGTATGGTGGCGCTGGTAAAAACCGTCGGTGTAACCGCGGTTAGCCAGATTATCCAGTATGCCCAGCAATTCCGGCTGGAACGGCCGCCCGGCCAGCGCATCGTCGATGGCCTGGCGGTAAGTCTGAGCAGTACGCGCTACGTAGAAATGCGATTTGGTGCGGCCCTCGATCTTTAAACTATCGACGCCGATTTCCACCAGCCGCTGCACGTGCTCGATGGCACGCAAGTCTTTCGAGTTCATGATGTAAGTGCCGTTTTCGTCCTCCATCACCGGCAATAACTCGCCCGGCCGGCCTTCTTCCTCCAGGAAGTAGATATTGTCGGCCAAAGGATGGCGCTCGGCGCCACCGCAACTGGCGGTGTTTAGCCCTTGGTTCAAATCGTTCATGGAAATAACTGCGCTATCGGCCAACAAATAATCGCCTTCGGCATTTTCCACCGCCGACTTGGTATCGTATTTCCAGCGGCAGGAATTGGTACAAGTGCCTTGGTTAGGATCGCGATGATTGAAGTAGCCGGACAACAGGCAACGGCCGGAATAGGCGATACACAATGCGCCATGGACGAACACTTCCAGTTCCATATCGGGGCATTGCTGGCGAATCTCGGCGATCTCGTCCAGCGACAGCTCGCGCGACAGAATCACCCTTTCCACGCCCATGCTTTTCCAAAATCTGACGCTGGCATAGTTGACGGTGTTAGCCTGTACCGACAAATGAATCGGCATCTCCGGCCATTGTTCGCGCGTCATCATGATCAAACCCGGGTCAGCCATGATCAGCGCGTCGGGCTGCATCGCGATAATCGGCGCCATGTCCTTCAAAAAGGTTTTGATCTTAGCGTTATGCGGAATCACGTTGGCGGCCAGAAAAAACTTCTTGCCCAACCGGTGCGCCTCGGCAATGCCTTTGGCCAGATTTTCAGATAGGAAATCGTTGTTGCGCACTCTGAGACTATAGCGCGGCTGCCCGGCATAGACCGCATCGGCGCCGAAGGCAAAAGCGTAACGCATGTTGCGTAAGGTACCGGCCGGGGAAAGGAGTTCGATGTGTTTCATGTCAACTACAAAAAAGGAAATAGCGGCCATTCTAGCAAAATTTCGGGCAAAATCAGGCCACTACATGACGCCCAATCGCACGAAGCTATCCAACGGCGCCGCTGGCGGCCAGCAATTCACGGTAAATCGCCAGATGAGCGTCGACGATGGCGGCGACGGCATAGCGCCGTTCGGCCAGTTGCCGCCCCTGCCGCCCCATCTCCCGCCGCAACTCGCCGTCCTCCAACAAACGCCGGATCGCATCCGCCAGGCCAGCGGCGTCTCGTACCGGGACCAACAGCCCGCTGACATTGGCTTCTATCGCATCGCGGCAGCCCGGCACATCGGTGGTGACCACCGCCCGCCCGCAGGCGGCAGCTTCTTCCAACACTCTGGGCAAGCCTTCGCGGTAGGACGGCAACACCACGATATTGGCAGCGGCCAACAGTTGCGGCATATTCGTTTGAAAACCGAGGAATTCGATATTCGAATCGGCGCGCAACGCCTCGACCTCCTGCCGGCTCAGGCTGGATGGATTGCCGTCATCCCGGTCGCCGACCAGTACAAAGCACGCGTCTACGCCCTGCTGTCGCAACAAGCGGGCGGCCTCGACATATTCCCTGACGCCTTTATCGTAAAGCAAGCGTGCCGCCATTAAGACCTGCAGCCTGCCGGCAGGCTCCGGTGCGACTGCGAAGCGCTGCAAATCGACTCCGGAGCCGCGCACCAAAACAGTTTGTTCCGGAGAAACGACACCGAGTTCGAGCATCAGATCGCGGTCGGTCGGATTCTGAAAGATCACGCGAATATCGCGATGCCCCAGCGCCAAACGGTAAAGCCGGGACACCAAGGCTCTGACTATCCGGGTTTTAAGCCGGGTATCGGTAAACAGGTAGCCCATGCCGAATACCGCCGCAACCACGGCCTTGACTCCCGCCAAGCGCGCGGCGATACCGCCGTACAAAATCGGCTTGACCGTCATCAGGTAAACCAGGTCGGGTTGCACCCGCTTGAATAAGGCATACATCGCCCGCAGCGCCGCCAATTCGGCTAACGGATTTTGCCCGCTCCGAGTCAATAGCAATTCGTGGTAAATAAAACCGAGCTTGCCGATTTCCGCCGTGCGCGCTCCGGGCGGCGTCGCGACATGGACCTCGTAGCCCTGTCTCAGCGCACCGCTGGTTTCCGGCAGTCGGTGCAGCAGAAAAAAATCCAGGTCGTTGCAGACCACCAATAATTTGTAACTCATTGCTGATCTAACCAGGCGTTGAACATCAAAACATCCCACAACAAAAATCGCCAATTGCGTCGGCCGGACAGATGTTCGGCCCATTTGCGCCTGATCGGCTCCGGATCGAAATAACCGTCGCGGCTCAGCCGGGAACGGTCGAGCAAAGCTTCGGCCCAATCGCGCAACGACCCGCGCAGCCACTGCTCGAGCGGCACGGCAAAGCCCATTTTCGGCCGTTCGATCAACTCGCGCGGCACATGCCGGTACAACACCCGGCGTAACAGCCATTTGGCTTCGCCGTCCCGCACTTTCATCTGCCGCGGCAATTTCCAGGCAAACTCGAACAAGCGGTGGTCGAGCAGCGGCACCCGGGTTTCCAGGCCGACGTTCATCGCTGCCCGGTCGACCTTGACTAAAATGTCGTCCGGCAGATAACTGCAGCTATCGAACAACATCATTTGTTCGAACAACTCCGGCAAATCCGGCCATTGTTGCAGCAAGCCCGTTCCCGGATCGTTGCAGAGCACCACCTGGTCCGGTTGCCAATGGCTGATCAAGTTCAAATACAACTCGGCCGGATTGGCGCTATGCAACAGGCCGGCCCCTTTATGGATTTTATCCCCCGGAAAACCGCTACGCATGCCGGCCGGCAACAACGGCTGGGCAACGCCGTATAAAGCATCCCAACCGTTGACCGGCACGCTGCGTAACATGCCGGCCAGCGCTTTGCGTAACGGCAAAGGCACCGCTGCCAGCTTGGCCCAAAGCCTCTGCGCCATCCGATAGCGGTCGTAGCCGCCGAACAATTCGTCGCCGCCGTCGCCGGACAACGCCACGGTAACCTGCTGCCGAGCCATGCGCGAAACCAGGCAAGTCGGCAATTGCGAGGAATCGGCAAACGGTTCGTCATAAATCGCCGGCAATTCCGGAATGACGGCCAATGCGTCATGAGAGGTAACGTAAAGCTCGCTGTGCTCGGTACCCAAATGCCGGGCCACCGCCTGCGCATAGCGGGCCTCGTCGAACGCATCCTCGCCAAAGCCGATGGTAAAAGTCTTGACCGGCGGCGCTCCACCAGCCCGCGCCTCGGCCTGCATCAATGCGACAATCGCCGAAGAATCGACGCCGCCCGACAAAAATGCGCCCAACGGCACATCCGCCATCATTTGGCCGCGCAACGTGGCGCGTAACTTTTGTTCCAGCGCGTCGGCCGCCTCGTCCGCGGAACTAAACTGCAGCGGCTCGATCAAGCCATTTTTGGCAGCGGCCGCAGCGGACCAAAACCGCTCGGGTTCCGGAAAATTGCCTGAGGCAATGTGTTGGCGGTTGAACGTTACAAGACTACCTGGAATTAGCTTGTCGATTCCGGCATAAATGCAGAACGGGCCGGGAACATAATTGTGGCGCATATACAACGCCAAGGCTTGTCGATTAACTTCGCCGACAAAGCCCGGGATTACGCGCAAAGCCTTCAGTTCGGAAGCAAAGGCCAAACCGCCGGCGACGCGGCCGTAATACAACGGCTTTTCGCCCAAGCGATCCCGCGCCAGCGATAACTCGCGCTTTTCCTGATCCCACAGCGCCAGCGCGAACATGCCTACCGCCGACTCCAGCGCTTTGCGCAAGCCCCAGGCGGCGATGGCGGCCAATAAGGTCTCGGTGTCGGAATGTCCGCGCCAAACCGGTGCTTGCCCGGCCCGCTCGAGTTGCTCGCGCAACGCCGGATGGTTGTAGATCTCGCCGTTGAAAACGATGACGTAGCGCCGACACGACGACTGCATCGGTTGATGCCCGGCCGGCGACAAATCGACGATGGACAGCCGGCGATGCACCAAGCCGATACCGTCCTCAGCACTCCGGAAAATTCCGCTGTCGTCGGGGCCGCGGCTGCGAATCCCATCGCCCATCGCTTGCAGAACCGCATCGGGGGCGGACAGGCCGATGCCAAAAAAACCAGCTATGCCACACATGCCTTACGCATCCTCGGTTGCCGTCAACCGCAGATAAAGTTCCTGGTAGCGCTCGACCACCGCTTGAATCGAAAATTGCGCCAACACCCGCTGCCGGGCCTGCATACCAATCGCCTGCCGCCGGTCTCCGGATAAATCGAGCAACTCGCATATCGCATCAGCTAAGGCTAGCGCGTCCTCGGGCGCCACAACGCGGCCGCCCTCGCCCAAAACCGCTGCGGAATCGCCGACGTCGGTCACCACGCACGGCACCGCGCAACTCATCGCTTCGCCGATCGCATTGGCGAAGCCTTCCGAAACCGAAGGCGTGACGGCGATATCCAACGCGGCAGTGATGTTTGCAATATCCTGGCGCTCGCCCAATAGATGCAACCGACCTTGCAAAGCGGACGCGCGTTCGGCATCGGCAAACAAGCGGGTTTGCGAGTCGACGCCGCGGCCAACTAACACAAAATGCACATCGTTGCGCCGCTCGGCCAATAGCTGGGCGGCCTTTAGAAAATTGGCATGGCCTTTCATCGGATCGTAGCGGGCAACCATGCCGACCAACGCCGCTTGCGGCTGCAAGCCAAGTTCTTCCCGCAATGTAGTCCGCGTTGTCGGGTCCGGCCGGAATAAGTCGGTGTCGAAACCGTTCGGCAACCAATCGCCGCACTCCGCTGCGTAGCCTAAGTTTTCATGGTGTTGCCTAGCCGTTTGCGAGTTGTATAGGATTTTGGTCGCCGCCCCGGACAACCAGGCGCACAGTCGGATGACTTTTGCGGTGCCCGGCTTTTCTTTATTGATGTCGTAAAGGCTTTGCCGCACGCCCCAGATCAACGGTACCCGCCGACCAGCCAGCCAGCGACAGACCCAGGCCGCGAAATTGCCGTGGTACATCCAGCCTTGCAGAATGTCGGGCCGTGCCGCGCGCAAATACCGGCGCAAGCGTCCGAGCGCCTGCAAACCTCCCGCCGGCGATTGCGCTCCCAAACACAATACCGGTATGCCCAAGGCACGGATATCGTCCGCGACCGGCCCGTCGCCGATCAGGCAAACCACCCGCATATCGAAACGCTGCCGGTCGGCATGTACCAGCAATTTCCACAGCATGCGCTCGGCCCCGCCAACGTTGAGGCCGGTGATGACATGGACGACGACGATGCGATTGGCGTTAGCGGCTGGCAAGGCGGAATACGAATTCGTTACAACCCATGCGGCCGCCGCAAGTCGTCATCTCGGTCAGCGTAAAACCGCGGTCGCGGAAATACGCGAAGACTTGTTCCGGCTTGGCCACCTCGAACGGGTACCCGCCCAGCCAATCGATCATGTCGTACCAAATCGTCATGCCGCGCTCGATCGACAGCCGACCGCTGATTGCCCGCACCAGCCAGCGTAAACCCAGCAAATAGGGGGCGTGGCACGCAATCAATACCGGTTTGGCGACATTGCTGCGGTTGTACAAACGTTTGACCCAAGTCCAATAGCGGCTGACCCAGCCTTGGTCGTTATAGATCGCGACAAACAGCAAACCGCCCGGTTTGACGCAACCGGCAATGTTGGCGAATGCCCCGGCCATATCGCCGGTATGGTGTAACACACCCCAGGAATAGACCACGTCGAAAGCGCCCAACGCCGAGACATAGCCTTGATCCAGTACCGATCCGCTCTCGATACGCCAACGTTCGCAATCCGGAAATTTAAGCTGCTTGATCCGTTCGGTGCATTTAACCGAACTCGGATCGAAATCGAAGGAATGCACCGTCGCGCCTAGACGTGCCGCCGCCAGCGAAAACAAGCCACTGCCGGAGCCCGCATCGAGAAAGGTCTTGCCTTGCAAGGACTCGACGCCCAGCATCCGTTTCAGCGACGCTTCCGCCGCAGCGATTTTTTCGTCCGACAGTTCGGACAAGAAACGCACCCAATTCTCGCCAAATTCAAAACGTTGTCCGGACTCGACCTCAGCCGCGTGCCCCATGCCAGTTCTCCCCTAATCTCAAAGCGGCGCGGACCGACCGCACCCCAAATTTGCCGACTCCGGCCACTGGCCGGATATCCGAATTGCCATCGCGCTCAAGTACGCCAAACTATTTCCGCAACAGCTTTTTCAACCTATTCACCAAGCAGCGATACGGCCGGCCCAACAATTTGAAGCGCCAGGCCTGACTCATATGCAGCCAGTAGTCGCGGCGCGGAAACGCCCGCGGCGCCGCGGCTTCGCCCCGTTTTGCCAAGATCATGATCGAACCTTTCATAGAGCGGCGCGCAATCACGACGAAGCCTTCCTGCTGCAACAAGTAAACCAGCGCATCGGCGCTCGGATACCAAGTGTGAGCGTAACCCGGACAACTGTCGCTCAACGACGACAACAAATCGCTAACGATAACGGCGAACAGGCCGTCGGGTTTCAGCATCGCCGCAACCCGCTGCACGAACTGCCGCGGCCGGCTGACGAAATAAATCGCATGCGCGATCGAAATCACATCGAAAGCCGCACCCGGCTGCAAGTTTTCCACCTGCCCTATCGTCACCGCGATCCCGGCTTTCTCGTGGAATTGCCGCGTGTTCGGATCGGCGTCGACCCCCTCAGCCTGCCAGCCTTTGTCGCGAAATAGTGCCACGGTTGCACCGAGCCCGCAGGCGACATCGAGAAAACGCCGCATATCCGGGCGCAAAAACGGTGCGAGAAAATCGTATGTGCGCTGCGCCCAGACTTGGCTGGCCTGCCATCGGCTTTGCCAGACTGTCTCGGTGTCGGCCGCAGGCGTATCTTCAATGACCCGGTTGCGGTCCCAGTATTGCTGCAGTTCCGCCAACGAAACGGTCTGCGTCGGGAAGGCGTTGCCGCAATTGCCGCATAAACGCCAATGGTAACCGGCAGATTTTAATACCCGTAGCCCGGAGTCGGGGTCCCGGAACGGTATAGGCCTGGACTGCTCGGCAGCGCAAATCGGACAGGTCAGATTCTGCTCTAGCGGCGCCGTATTCATTCGTTCGCTCCGTCGATAGCCCGGCAATGTTGCATAAAGCCTTCGGCAAATGCGGCAACATTGCGCTCGCGCAATACCGGTTCGCCGGCCATGCCGGGCGAACCGAACACGATCTGTTTGCGTACCGAGAACACGCGTGCCAGAAAATCGATAATGTCGGCGTCGTCGATTTTGCTATCCAATTGTTCGGCAATTTTCGCGCGCAGATCGTGTAGCTTACAGACGCCGCCCAAAGCCTCGGAGAAAAAGGCATTGCCCAAGGTAACCGACGGCCGGCCCAGCAGATAGGCTTCGAAGGTGGCGGTGCCGGTCACCGAAATCGTAACGTGCGCCCGTTTTACGATTTCCGCCGACGGCAACGCGTAATGCGCCACTACCACGCCGGACTTATGCAGCAACTCGCGGACGAAACTGCCGCGTCGCAGCAGAATGCAGGCCGGATGTTCTTTAATCAGCAGAACCACGTCGCTGGGCAACGCGTGCCGAATTGCATCAATCGCCCGCATCTGATCGACGAAATACGGTGCCGGCGTATTGATCGACGACTCGGGCGAATACTGCAACGGATAAAACACGAACTTGTCCGGCAACTGTTCCAGGCCGGTAATGTCGCATAACCGTTGGTTTTTCCAACGCCGCAAGTTCCAAATAGCATCCCGCAACCACGGCAAATTATTCAAAAAGGCCGCACGCAGGTAATCCCATTCGAAAGCTTCGCTGGCGTCGAAGCGGCGTTGTAAGGCCGCACCCACACGTTGCAGGAAAGGCTTTTGGAAGCCGGACAGAATAGGGTCTTCAGCAAGACCTTGGCCGACTGCCGGCGCTTTCGGCGCCTGCCGGAACTCGCGAAGAAAGCTTGCCGCAGCCTGCCGCGCCGCGGAGTCGGCGGCATTTGCATAAGGCGGCAAGGATTCGCAATCGTCCGGCGAGAAAAATATCCCGCCCAAATTGCGGCAATGGGTCGGCACGACGACCGGTATCCCCATCTGCTTGGCGCAGGCCAGAAACACCTTGCCGTCCAGACCTTCCACCTGCGAAACCAAGGCGTGGCTGGGCTTAAACCTGGCCATAAAGCGTCTGGCGCCGCGGTACAAATTCATCGCCCTTTGCAATTGGATATGCGAGCGGGCGAATTTGAAATTGCGCTTTTCGCTGTCGATATCGCGGTGCAGGCTGCCCGGATACAGCCAATCTTTCTCTGCCGCCGAGCAAGAGCCATCATTGGCGTTCAGTACAAACACATTGTCCCGGCCGAGCAGCGACACCATCAACGCCTCGTGGTGCGGCGAAGACAAGATGATCGCCCATTCCACTTCCGGATAGCGGCGCCTGGCGTATTCGATCACGTGGTAAAACAGAATCGGGAACGAGCCGAACCCGTGCAAAATCACCCTCATTTCAGGTATTCCTCGATTGGGCCGAAATTTTCCGCAGACAAGGCTTGCCAGGAGGCAAGATTGGCACTATCCAGCATTCGCCCCGCAGCGCCCACTATGGTCTCGGCGATCTGGCCGGCGTTGACGTCGGCAAGCGATAAAAACGGCATACCGGCATCCTGGCAAAAGTCCAAAAGCTTACTGTCGCGGCCGATCCCGACAAACGGCAGCCCCAGCAAAGCCGCCATGACCAGGCCGTGAAACCGCATACCGACAACGATATCGAGTTCGGCGAATTGCCGGCACAATGCCTCGGGATCGGACGATACCCTTTGCAGTTCGACGCGCTCCCCCTCGATACCGATGGCCTGCAGCAATTGGGTGTCGGACACGCCGGCCTGCGGATCGTCCAATTCTTGAAACGACAACAGCCGGATCGACCAGCCGTTGTCGCGCAAAGACGCCAAATCCGCGGCAAGGGCGGTAAAAAACTGGGGGTAGGCGCCGATCGCAGAGCCAATATCGCTGGCCGCCAACGTGACGCCGATGGTTTTGCCGGCCGAGGTTGCCGGCACCGCCGGCAACTGCAATGAAAACACCAGATCCGCCGTGCGCCGGACATGCTTGCCGCCGAAAACCTGCCGGCAATGGCGCCACGACGAGGCATCGCGCACGGCAAAATCGTCGCTTAGCGCCAAAATCGCCGCCATCAGTAATCTGGCCGCGATGCCCGGCATTTCAGCGACACCGGCCCCAAGCACAAACACCCGGACGCCCCGCAACCGCGCTTGAAGTACCGCCAGAAAAATCAACAGCAGATTGGTCAACGCGCCGCCACGCGCATGAAACAGCGTACCGCCGCCGAAAACCATAGCCCGGCAACCGGCCAGCGCCCGCCAGTTGGCAAGCAGATAGTCGAGCAAGCGCCGCCACTTCGGCAGATTTGGATTCAACAGAATCCGCTCCTGGCAAGTAAATTCAATGTCCCGGCTTTGCAACTCGGCTACCGGGTGCAAGCTACGCACAGCAAAACTCGCACCCGGCACCGCCGCGCGCAAGCGCCGGATAATCGCCGCCAACAGTAGATCGTCGCCGACGTTGCCGAAGCCGTAATAGCCGTACAGAAAAAGCTTATTCATCCGCACCGCTGCCGGCCAGTTCACCAACGATAGAACGGAACCGCTCTGCCACCGCATCGGCGCTATAAGCCGCGCGCACTTCCGGATTACCCCAAGCCGGACCAGTTCCCGCCGCTCTGCGCTCGCGAATATTGCGCAAAGCCTGAGTTAGAGATTCGGCGATTTCCGCCGGCCGGCGCGGATTGGCAACGCCGCCGCCGAGTTTGGAAATTAACTGCGCCGAAGCGCCGGGCGGCACGATGCCGAAAATCGGCACACCGGCGCCCAAATAGTCGACCAATTTACCGGGCAGAAACACGCTCAAATCGTCCGGCGCATCGATTACCAACAACAAATCGGCTTGTTTCATCAATGCCAGCGAAGCCGAATAATCGACGGTCGGCACCAATTTCAGCAGCCCATCCGGCAAAGATCGGAAGGCTGCCGATTTCAGCATCCTGGGCGGTACTCCGCCGACCAATTCGATCCGCACGCCGTGCAGTTCGTCCGGCCGCTCGCGCAGAATGGCCGCCAAAGCCTCGAACAACGGCTGCGGCGAACGGTGGCCGTAGAAATTACCCAAATAACGGATCAGCAGCGGCGCATCCGGATCGCGCGGCGAGTCGCCGTAAGCGTCGGGCTCGAAACCGTGCGGCAGGACCCTGGCTTTTTGCCGCCACGCCGCGGGATATTTGGCCATCACCAAATCCACGGTTTCCTGCGAGGTGAAAATGATGCGGTCGGCGTTGGCAATCACCTCGCGTTCCAATTGGCGGTTACGGATATTGGCCAAGAAAAATCGGCGCCGAAACGGGTTATCGGCCCAAGGATCGCTGAAATGCGCCACCCACGGCAATCCGTAGCGGCGCTTCAGGCGCAGGCCAAGCAGATGATCGGACATCGGCTCGCCGAAAGTTAGTAAAACGTCGGGCGCGAAATCGCCCTGGGCCAAACGCTCGACTACGGCGCGCTCCGCCAGCGGCACCCAACCCAGAAATTCGTCGGGCGCTCGCGCATACAAGGGCAACAGGTTCGCCGCAATTCGGTGCATGAGGCCCGACACCGGCGCGCGGTAAGCTACCGGCAATCTGAACAGCAGACGGCTGTCGAAGTCTGGATAAACATCCAGACCGTTTGCCAAGGCCTCCACTTGGCCGGTAACGGCGGCCATCGGCAATCGAGCGTGGTAAAGCAGGCGGCCGATTTGGATGGCCTGCGAATACAAATTCGGCGGCAGCACGTAAGATACGGCAAGTACTTTCATAGCAAAATGCAGTTAAAGCGGGGAATGGGCGGCGATAGCGTCGATTATGCGTTCCGACGCCCGGCCGTCGCCGTAGACATCGGCACTGTCGGCGAGCGGCCATCGTCCCTCCAGCGCGTCCAGCGCAAAACCGACCACTTTCTCGGGATCGGTTCCGGCCAAGCGAATCAATCCGGTTTCGAGACCTTCGGTTCGCTCGGTCTCGTCTCTCAACACCACGACGCGCTTGCCTAGGCTCGGCGCCTCCTCCTGCACGCCGCCGGAATCGGTCAAAATCAATTCGGCTTCGGCCATCAGGCGCACGAACGGCAAATATTCCAAAGGCTCGATCAATTGCACATTGGCGATGCCGGTAGCCAACAGCCTGTTTACCGTCTCCCGAACCCGCGGGTTCGGATGTACCGGATAGATAAAATCGTAGCCCGGAAACCGGTTGGCAAGCCGCAAAACCGCCGTGCAAATCGCCTCGAGACCGGCGCCGAAACTTTCCCGCCGGTGGCAGGTGACCAATACATAAGGCCGGCCCTGCGACCAACTCCCGGTTTTCAAACCGGCCGCATTCAGTAAATTGGCCGCCCTATCCCGCAGCATCGCGTCGTCCGCCAAGCGCTTGACCAAGCCTTTCAAGGCATCGATGCCGGTGTTTCCGGTCACCAACATGCGGTCTGGAGCGATCCCTTCGCGCAGCAGATTTTCCGCGGCCGACTGAGTCGGCGGAAAGTGCAGCGTCGCCAATTCCGACACCAGGCGCCGATTCATTTCTTCCGGCCACGGCGCATAGATATTGCCGGTGCGTAAGCCGGCCTCGACATGCGCCACCGGAATCTTGCGGTAAAACGCCGCGAGCGCCGCGGCGAAACTGGTCGTCGTATCGCCCTGGACAACGACCCAATCCGGCCTGCAGCGGTCCAGACAATCTTGCATCCGCGTCAGGATATCGACCGTGATACCGGTCAGCGTTTGTTCGGCTCGCATGACATCCAAATCGAAATCGGCCTGCAAACCGAACAAATCCAGCACCTGATCCGACATCTGCCGGTGCTGGCCGGTGTTGCAAACCAAAAAATCGAATTGCTTGCGTTGTTTGCCGGCCAAAACCAAAGGCGATAACTTGATCGCCTCCGGCCGGGTGCCCAAAACCGCCAAAACCGTTTTTTCGGCTGACATTAACGTCTCCGCAACTTGGAGAACCGCAGCAGAAACCGCGGCTCATGAACTTTGCAAAACCGTCCCGACGGCAGCTCGACCAGGATGTAACTCAGATAAGCCACCCACGTCGATACCACCACCACGGCGGCAACGGCGATCAGATTGCTGGCGACGGTCTGTTGCCGGCCGATCCATTCAAACAGCGAATAGCCGACCAAGGTATGGTACAAATAATTGCTATAGGACACCTTACCGAAAAAGGCCAGCAACCCCAGCGAGAATCCGGATTGCAACAGCCCTACCATGGCGGCAGCCCCCCCGAGGATATAGGCTATCGACCAAAGCGGATAAATGCCGTCGAACAAGGCAATGTTAAGTCCGGCCAGCAGACCGGTCGACACCAAGCGCAACAGGTTCGATCTCGCCCAGCCCGATTTCTCGGCCAGCAACACCTGAATACCGACAAAAAAAACCGGAAAAAACGTCAATAACTGGCTGGCTTGGCCTCTGAGCGCAAACACCGTAGCGTTGGCCACGGTAAACAATAACGGCACCGCGGAAACGAAACGGATTCCGAACCAGTGAAAATAGCAAGCGATAAACACGTAAAACTTCACTTCGATCAACAAAGTCCAATACACATTGCTGACATTGGCTACCCTAAACAGGTCGGACAGCATGGCAAAATTCGCCAAGTAGGTTGCATTGGAGTGGCTCGCCAAACCAAAACCCAGTTGCCCGGCAATGAACAAGACCAGCAGGTTCAACCAATAGGCCGGGAAAATTTTGAAAAACCTCCGGCATAGGAAAGCCCCGATAGAGCACCCCTGCAAACTCCGGATAATCAAATAGCCGCTGAGCAAAAAGAATACGATCACGCCGCCCCTGCCCATGGTCGCAAACGATGCTGCCAAATCGCCGAAGACCAAGCGCTGCGGCAGAAAATGGCCGCAAATCACCATCAAAATGGCGATGCCGCGAAAAAAATCCAGGGTTTGGATGCGCTCGCCGCGTTGCACCGCAACCGCAGGACCGGCGTCGAGGCCGACAGCCGCGGGAAGAGCGTGAGGCATGGATACGGGCAGACCGGAAAAACGGGGCATCGGCAAGGCCGGCGGTCGGACTGCGCTTAGCGCAGGCGTTTCAAAAAGCCGTCCGGGGCCACCGATATCTGCAGTTTATGGTCCAGGCCTTTATCGATCTCGAATTCGGGATGCGACTGCAAATATTGCCTGACCGCGGTTTTCGGATTGTCGCCCGGCCCCCAGGGGCGGTCCGGGAACAGGTCGGCCGGCATGTCTTCGACCATGGTATCGAACACGACGCAGTAACTGCCTACCGTGGTTAGCGGCGCATAGGCTTCCAACTCGGCCAGCACGTGGTCGTGGGTGTGGTTGGAGTCCAGGCACACCAAAATCCGTTGCGAACCTTCTGCGCGAGCTCTAACTTGAGCCACGGTTTCCGGAGCGATGCTGGAACCCTGGATCATTTCGATCCGCGCACTCATCGGATGGGCTTCGATCGCGGCCCGGTTATGGGCGCGAATGTCGATATCGATGCCGATCACCTTACGGCGACACTCGCGCAGATTCAGCGTCTGTTCGCCGGCTTCGATCGCGTCGGCCATGTCCAGCAACGCCAGCATCGACGCGCTGAAAATCAACGAGCCGCCATGGGCGATACCGGTCTCGACGATCAGGTCGGGCTTGACCGACCAAATCAACTCCTGCATCGCCACGATGTCTTGCGGGTACTGAATGATCGGCCGCCCCATCCAGTCGAATTGGTATGAATATTTGCCGGCTTGAGCGAAATTCATCCAGGCGCGAGTTAGCCGTTCGCCCTCATTGTTTGCCGCGAAAGCCTGGCGGATTGACTCTCTTTCAAGCGCAAACTGTGTTACCGGATCCATCATTCACTCCCCTTCAATTCGTTAATTTTAATTCGGTAATCGGCAAGGCCGTCGCGGATCGATATCCGCGCAGCCCAACCGGTTGCGGCCAGCTTGTCCGCGCAGCCGACCAGCATCAGCGGATCGTATTCGGCCACCGGTACGGCGCCGAATTCGACAGCCGGCTCGGCTTCGAACAACCCGGCGCAGATCGCCACGATATCCGCCAGTCGCATAGGTTCGCCCGAGGCGATGTTAAACACTCCGGTCGCCGGCGTGTTTGCCGCCAAATGGGCGAAAGCCGCCGCCACATCGCTGGCGTGCAGAAAATCGCGAAACTGCCGGCCGTGGCTGCATTTCAAAACTTCGCCCCGGCCCATGGCCGATAGCACGGATGGCACGAATCGCCCCGCCGGCTCACCCGGCCCGTACGGCGTAAAAATCCGCCCCCACACCCACTCGATGCCGTTGTCGCGGCAAAAATGTTCGGCAAATTGCCGGGCGGCATCTTTGCACTTGCCGTACAGCGTCGCCGGCACGGTTGGCGTTTTACCTTCAACGCAATAGCCGTAGTTCCAATCGTATTCGGCACAGGTTCCAGCCAACACCGCCCGCTTACCGCCAAACTCGTTAAACGCCGCCAATAGAACGGCCGTCGCATCGCACCAGGCAAAGTTTTCGGCCGCGGTCCAAAATCGGCCGTGCTCGACAAACCAGGCCAAGTGGATCAAGCACTCGGCCTCGGCTTCGGCCATCGCTTGCCTGACTTGCCCGGCATCCAACAAATCGGCCTGCAACCAGCTCAGGCCGGGCTGCGGCAAGTGGCCGGCCCGCCTGGAAACGGCGGCGACCTGGTGACCCTGCGCCAGCAAGATCGGCAGTAGATAACGGCCGATGAAGCCGTCGGCGCCGGTAACCGCGATTCTCATTAGAGAACCGTTAACTCCGGCACCGCGATGGCGAAGCGGCCGCCCCAATCCCGTACATAAGCCAATTGCGCTATGACTTCGCGCTGTAAATTCCAAGGCAGAATCAACACATAATCCGGCTTATCGCGTTGCAAATGCGGCTCGTCGACGATAGGTATCCGGCTGCCGGGCAGCCATTTCCCCTGCTTCGCCGGATTGCGGTCCACGACGTAGCCAATCAAATCCGGACGCACACCGGCATAATTCAGTAAGGTATTGCCTTTCGCCGCTGCGCCGTAAGCTGCGACTTTTTTGCCGTTGCGGGCGGCTTCCAGCAAAAAGCTTAGCAGATCGTTCTTTAGCGCATCGGCTCGCTTCTGGAAGCCGGCGTAAAAAGCGGTAGCGGCCATGCCGGCCTGGGCCTCGCGCCGCAACAGTTCGGCAACGCTAGGCTCAACCGGCTGCGCGCCATCTGCAGTGCGCTGGGCAAAAACCCGCAAGCTGCCGCCGTGGGTCGGCAATTCCTCGACGTCGAACAGCGTCAAACCGTTTTCGGCGAATATGCGTTGTACCGCCGTTAACGACAAGTAGGAAAAATGCTCGTGGTAAATCGTATCGAACTGATTGCTTTCGACCAAATTCAGCAGATGCGGAAACTCGAACGTCGCCACGCCGGCCGGTTTCAGCAACAGCGCAAAGCCGCGGACAAAGTCGTTGATGTCGGGTACGTGCGCCAGCACGTTGTTCGCCGCCATCAAATCGGCTCGAATGCCGTCGGCCGCCAGCCGCTCGGCCAACTGTGCGCCGAAAAACTCCTCTATCACTTGCAGGCCTTTTTCGCGGGCGGCCTGGGCGGTACTCGCGGTGGGTTCGATCCCCAAAGCGCCGATCCCGCGCGCCTGCACGTATTGCAGCAGGTAACCGTCGTTCGACGCGACTTCCACGACTAAAGAGCCGGCATCCAAATCGAAACGCCGAACCATTGCCGCGACGTAATTTTCGGCGTGCTGCAGCCACGTCGTCGAGAACGAACTGAAATAGGCGTAATCGGCCGAGAAAAATTCGGCGCAATGCGCGTAGTCCTCGGTCTGTACCAGCCAGCACTGCTCGCACACCAAAACCCGTAGCGGATACCAGCGTTCCGGCGCATGCAAAGTGTCTGCGGTCAGATAGGAGTTCGAAGGCGGAGCGCTACCCAGATCGATCAAGGGCAGAGAGAGTTCGGAACCGCAATGACGGCATTTCATAGCTCGATACCTTGAAAATCGGATGTTAAGTTGGGGTGCTGCCGGTCGCGCTCCGACATTTCGGTAATCGCCAACGGCCAGTCGATAGCCACTCTCGGCTCCAATGCATGCAACGCCCCCTCCGCAGCCGGCGCATAGGCGGTACTGTGCAGATAGAGCAATTCGCAGTCGTCCGCCAAGGTCTGGAAACCGTGGGCGAAACCTTGCGGAATCAACAGCGACTCGCGGTTCTGCGCCGACAATTCCACGCCGAACCAGTGCAGAAAGGTCGACGATCCGCGTCTCAAATCGACCGCGACGTCGAATATCCGTCCGCTGAGACAACTGACCAATTTGATCTCGGCGTGGGGCGGAGCTTGAAAATGCAGGCCTCTGACCGTACCGCAACGGCGAGTCAGAGTCTGGTTGATCTGGGCGACCGGCGCGGAAAAGCCGGCAGCGTTCAATTCGGCCGCGCAGAAAAACCGGGAAAAATAACCGCGGCTATCTTCCGAGCAGCGCCGCCGAATCAATTTCAATCCGGCCAGCGGCGTCGCGATGACTTCAAATTGCGCCAAGACCGTCTCCATGCGGTGCTTGCCGGTAATCGCGAATTTGTCCGGCACTGAACTCCGCCATGTCCTCGCCATTGCGCCAGGCCTGATGCCAGGCAGCCGTTTTTTCGATAGCGATCCGCAAGCGCCAGCGCGGCTGCCAATCCAAACGCTGCCGGGCTTTACTGCTGTCCAGACTCAGAAAATGCGCTTCGTGCAGATCGCTCGGCTCGGAGCGCCAATTCAGCGCCGGGAAGCACTTCGCCAATTCGCCCAGCAACCAAGCCACCGGTTTGGCGTCCTGTTCCCGCGGCCCGAAATTCCAGCCCTCGGCGAATGATTCGCCATGCTCGAATAAATGCTCGGCTAACGCCAGATAACCGGACAGCGGCTCCAGCACATGCTGCCAGGGCCGCGTCGCATTCGGCGCCCGAATCACCAATTCTTCGCCGCGGTCCAGCGCGCGCAGGGCGTCCGGAATCAAGCGGTCTTCCGCCCAATCGCCGCCGCCGATCACGTTGCCGGCGCGGGCCGATGCCAGATGAACCCCGGCCTGCGCCAGAAACGACGCCCGGTAAGCGGCCGTCACCAATTCCGCGCAGCCTTTGCTGGCGGAATAAGGATCGCGGCCGCCCATGGCTTCGTTTTCCCGATAGGGCCACAGCCACTCGCGGTTTTCGTAGCATTTATCGGTGGTAACGTTGACCACCGCGCGAACCGTGCTCTGCCGGCGCACGGCCTCCAGTAAATTTACCGTCCCCAACACGTTGACCTGAAAAGTCTCGACCGGCTCGCGGTAGGAATAACGCACCAGCGGTTGCGCAGCCAGATGCAGGACGATATCGGGCCGGGCTTGGTCCAGCGCCGCCGTCAAACGCGGCAGATCGCGGATGTCCGCCAACACATGCGCGGCGAGCAACGACTCTACCCCGGCCTCCTCGAATAAAGACGGTTCGGTGGCCGGAGGCAACGCATAGCCGTAAACCTCCGCACCCAACGAATGCAACAGCATCGTCAACCAAGCGCCTTTGAAACCGGTATGGCCGGTGACGAACACTCGCTTGCCGCGCCAGAACTCAGGATTCATGCCAAACCTTCCACGGGGCGGCCCCGGATTGCCACAACTCCTCGAGCTGATTCTTGTCGCGCAACGTATCCATCGGCTGCCAGAAGCCGGCGTGCTCGAAAGCCATCAACTGCCCCTGCTGCGCCAGACGGGTCAACGGCTCGGCTTCCCAGTGGGTTGCATCGCCGTCGATGTATTGCACGCACTCCGGAGATAACACGAAGAAACCGCCGTTGATCCAGCCGCCGTCGCCTTTCGGTTTTTCCATGAAGCCTTTGACCTGGGTCCCGGCCAAATCCAATGCGCCGTAGCGGCCGGCGGGTTGCACCGCGGTCACGGTAGCCAGTTTGCCGTGGCTATGATGAAATCGAATTGAAGCTGAGACATCGACGTCGGCGACGCCGTCGCCGTAGGTGAAACAAAACGCCGTTTCGTTTTGCAGATAGGCCGCGACCCGTTTCAAGCGGCCGCCGGTCATGGTGTCGTCGCCGGTATCGACCAGCGTTACCCGCCACGGTTCGGCATAGCGGTGATGGACTTCCATTTCGTTTTTTTGCATGTCGAACGTCACGTCCGACATATGCAGAAAATAATTGGCGAAATACTCCTTGATCACATAGCCCTTGTAACCGCAGCAAACGATGAACTCGTTAATGCCGTGGGCGGAGTAAATCTTCATGATGTGCCACAAAATCGGCTTGCCGCCGATTTCGATCATCGGTTTGGGTCGGGCAACGGTTTCTTCGCTGATGCGGGTACCGAGCCCGCCGGCCAGAATGACTGCTTTCATGAATCTATTTTAAAAAGGTCGGCAGCCAATCGGCGGGACTGTAACGGGCGCACCATTTTATTTTTCAACGCGAGCGAGCCAAACAAAAAACGGTGGATGATACACGATAGGCCGACGGCTTTCACCTGCGAAATTTGTGGATACCCGAGCCGGTCAAACTTCGGCCGGCTCGCGCTTGCGCAACTCGTCAACCAGCGGCGCGACCTCGGCGTAGCTGCCGATTGCGACCAATCGGCCGGAGTCCATCAGGACAATTTTATCGAAACCGGGCAAGACGTCCCAGTTATGGGTCACCGCGACCACCGTTTTGTTAAAGCCGGTCGCGCACAATTTTTCGAACAGACGGGCCGACAACACCGGGTCCAAGGCGCTGGACGGCTCGTCGAGCACAACGATTTGCGGATCGTGGTACAGCGCGCGAGCAATCGATATGCGTTGGGCTTCGCCGCCGGAAAGCGCCACACCGTCTCCGCCCAGGACCGTGGCCATACCGCGCGGCAAATTGGCGACCACGTCGCCTGCCATTGCAAAATCGGCGACCTCGCGGCAGCGGCGTTCATCGATCATGTCGGCCGGAATTCCGAACGCGATATTCTCGGCCACCGATGCGCCCAAAATCAGCGGTGCTTGCGGCGCGTAGCCGACCAATTCGGTCGCCCAGGACAAACGCTGATCGGCAAGTTCGACCCCGTCGATCGCAATGCTGCCGCTCGCCGCCGGCACCAATCCCAGGATCAAATCGAGCAAGGTGCTTTTTCCGCTCCCGGAAACGCCGACGATCGCCACCTTTTCGCCGGCAGCGATCGCTAACGAGACGCCGGCCAGCGCCGGAGCGTCGCTGGCCGGATAGGTGTAAGCGACGTTTTCGAAGACGATGCTCTGTCCGAACTGTTCTATGCGAGTGGCGGACGCCGACCGCGCCCTGGCTTCCGCCAAACATTGGCCGAGATACTCGACCGCCGCAGCATTGAATTTCAGTATGCTCAAACTGGCGTAAACCTGTTGCAAATTGGGCAACAGGCGGTAGCCGGCGTAGGCGAACAACGCGATAAACGGCACCAAGGAACGGTATTCGCCGCCGCTCCAGGAACGGTAGATCGGCAACGACAACAACATCGAGAACGCCAACAGCTCGATCAGGTATTTCGGCACCATCGGATACACCCGGGAAACCTGATCGGCATGGTGGTATTCATCCAACCAGCCGCACAGACCGTCGACGAAGTAATTCAGGTTACCGCGCACCAACACTTCCTTGGCCGACGCGAACAAATCGGTCGCGGCGCGGGTGGCATTGCCGGTAGCGTGCAAAATGGCTTCGCCGGCCCCGGCCATTTTCTTTCTCAACACGCGAAAGAACAACGAGTACATGACGATGGCCGCCAAACCGAAGACCGCGGAAAACAGCGGCGAAACCAATGCCAGCAGCACTACGACCAAGGCCACCTGAAAGGTTTTACTGACGATCAGGCACAATTGCAGAATGCCGCCCGAGACGGCCCGATCGATTTCTCTGACCACATAGTTGGCGTGAATCGTCGGATTCTGCGACCGCAAAAACGGCAAGCCCCTGGCGAAAAAGCTCAGCGATAATTCGCCGGCCAATCTGACGCCCAACCGCGCCGAAAACCGGATCGACAACCACATCGACGCCAAGCCTAGCACGTTGCCGAACACGAATAAAAACAGCACGACCAAGCCCACCACGTGTACCGGTATTTGCTCCAGCGGCACGGGGCTGACCAGTGCGAACAACTGGCCGGTCGAGGATTTGGCCAGCGCGGCCGGATCGGACAATAAGGCGACAAAGGGCATGATCGAGGCGACGCCGAGCATCTCGAATACGCCCAACAGCAGATACAAAGCGACCAAGCCAAAAAAACGCCGATGCCAATTTTCCGGAATGATCCTGAAAACCAGCATTAAAAAACGCATCTTTGCTCCTTAAAACGGTATCCCATCGGCTCGCTTCCGCGATTAGCGTTTAAAGATCAGCGCTTGCCCGGTAGGCAACGGCAACAACGTACCGTCCTTGCCTTTCAACCATTGCAGGATCAGATTGCGGGTGTCTTCGTAACCGGGCCAGGCGTAATCGTCGAATAACACGACCCCGCCCGATACCATGCGCGGCCAGAAAAAATCGAGCGCGGCGATGGTCGGCGTCGCCGAATTCAAATCGATATGCATCCAAACAATGGCCTCGGGATTCTCGGAGCCGGCAAACGATTCCGGAATGTAGCCCTTGTTGAAGCGCACCCGCTCGCCGAACATGGCCAGATTGGCCCGAGTCACGTCGACGTTCAAATACGCATATTCGCCTTGGTTGCCCTTCTCGCTATCCAACAACAAATCGCCGCGCATTGCCTCCCAGGCGTCGTACAAGTAAGCCCCCCAGTCGGAGCCGCCGCGGGATGCCGCATTCAATGCAAAAAACGAAGTCAGGCCGTCGCAAACCCCGCATTCGACGAAATTATGCGTCCCGCGCGGTGCGTATTTGGCGGCAAAAGTGGCGCTCCAAAATACGATGTAATGCCGCCACATCAACGAATTCAACATACTCAAGCGTTCGGCCGGCTTGAATTGGGTCAGTTTGAAACCGTCGCTTTTAACCAATTCTGTTAACTGGCTACAGGTTTCGTTGAACGCCTGCTCTATGTCGCCCAAATCGGTCGCGCTGCCCCACGGCGTATGGGTAAACGTCGACATGCCCCAGCCCTGAAAAGTTGGGGTAAAGCCGACGCGTAACAGTTTCCGCAGCAGCGGCGCATCGGCAAAGAAGTTTTCCACTTTTTGCTTCGATCCCGGATAGTTTGTATACAGCCAATCCTTGAATTTGGTTTTTACGCTCATTTCAGACCTTTTTCAGTGTGTTTAATCTTTGGCTCAAAATCATGCCGAGCCGGCGGCAAAACAAGTAACCCACAGCAACCGGCGAGAACAGCACGCCAGGCCAACTGGCGGCGGAATACGCGGCATGGGCAAACCGGCCCGCCATTTGCAGGTGAACCGAGACGTACATCAGAAACAACCACAAATGGCGCCAACCCAGCGTGGGCGAATGTGGAAACGGCGCCCTGCCGCCGACGAAATGCACGGCATGTTCGCTACTGGCATTGCAATATCCGCCCGAACTCAACAGGCCGAAAATAAAGGCGTAACTGACGAAATTATATTCAAGAAACGGCCAAGCCGCGGCCAGCTTCGGCGGTATTCGCCAAAATCGCAACAACCCGGCCAATCGCTGGCCCAATGCGGTAGGAAACAAACCGTAAAAAACCGCATCGGTGTCGAGACGCACGAAATTGGCCATCGCCGCCAATCTGCTCGAAGCCGTCGCCATTTCCTTGACCACACGGTCGTCGCTACCCTGCTCGGCATCGATGATCTCGCAACGGCCGTAAGTCAATGCCGCGCCGCTCTGTCCGGCTTGGACCGCGATATGCGCCAAATACTCAGAACACCAATAATCGTCGTCGGCCAGCCAGATGAAGTAACGGCCGGTGGCGGCGTTCAACGCCTCACGAAAATTGAAAAACGCCCCCTGGTTGACCGAATGAAACAGGCATTTGATGCGCGGGTCGTTAGCGGCGAAATGTTCGATGATGTGCCGAACTCGCGGATCGGTACTGCCATTATCGCTGATGATAATTTCCAGATCGCGGTAGCTTTGCGACACGGCCGATTCAATGGCCCGCTTCAGCAATTCCGGCCGGTTATACGACACGATGCCGACGGAAACAGTTGCCATCAACGCCCCCCTTGCCGGCTAGGTAAACTGCGGCCGCTGTTTTTGCCACGCAATGGGCTGAATGTTATCGAGTGCATATGGACTGGCGATAGGCGAAATCTTGAGCGCAGGACGGGTTCCGGGACGCAGAAATCAATGGCATATGCTGGAGGTCAAGCGGTAGCACGGAAAAATATGCGAGGCAAAGCCCTGTTTGAATTCGGCAATCCGCAACTCCTTTGCGCTGGGCGGCGGCTGATCGCCCGGATAGGGCCGGGCGCCGATTTTGTACCAACGGATGCCGCGATTTTTCATTTCCTCTACGGCCCGATACTGCACCGCATGCCCCAAGGGCTTGTCGAATAGAGCCCTATCGTAAGCGGCCACGGCATAGACGCCTTCGTCGCGGGTCACCTGAAAAAATCCGCCGCCGACCATGCGTTGCTCAGCGTCGCGCAGATACACCAAAAACGCATCGCCGGACGCTATGGCTTCGTGTTGCAAGCGCCAACTATCGTCGCTGCGGGTAACCTTGCCGGCGACTTCGCGATGCAGATTCTTAAATTCGCTCCAAACATTATCGTCGCGGCTGTTCAAAACCGAAATCTGCCACAGTTTGGTGCCGAGCGACACCAGGGGCCGGTAGCTCTTGCGAAAGCCGGATTTGATCTCCGTTACGGAAGGCTGCAAATCGATAAACAACTCGTGGCTACAATTTACGCTGGCACCGCGGCACAACGCCAAGTGCTGCCATTCGCTGATGCCGGACAGATTGCTGAACGCATCGACCGATTGCCATTGGCCGATATCGAATTTCCGCGCCAACATATCGATGATTTCCAAACAACCTTGCAACAGCTTTTTCCTGACATTTGCCGTCAATCCGGCAACGAACAGCGGCGGCAGCAGCGCATCGCCGTTACTGCCGATGCGCGCACTAGCGGCGACGGAAAGGCTTAGCGGCCATATCCCGCAGGGATGCTTGTCCTGGTAAAGCACTAGCGACAAGTCGAATATTTCCTGCGCGCTGTCGCGCCAGTAAGCCAACTGGTAGTCGGTCATGGCTCTACTGTAAGCCACCGGCACATATTCAGCGCGATCGGCCGCACTGCGCCAGCTATCGCGATCTACTGCATAAAGCCTGGCCTTCAAATTCGCAGCGGCCAGCGTTGTATCGAGGTCGAAAGGTAAGCGCGTACCTAAAATGTGTTCGCTTTCCGCCATCACTCAGCCGAGCAAGTCCCAGGACATCGGCGTGCCCATTTTCACATCGCGGTTGACCTTACGCCCCAGCAAGGTTTCGTAGTATTTGGGCGGCAAGCCCAGACCGGGCCTGACGCAGCGCAAATTCTCGCTAGTCAAGGTTTCGCCGGCGGCGATATCGTGGGCAATGTAAATAGAACGGCGAAATTGCAGCGATTTTTTCTCGGCTTCCGTTACGCCGTAGCTGATTGCGCCCAGGGCCTGCCACGCGCGTTCGGTTTCGACCACTAATGCCGCCATTTCCGCCGGCTCCAATGAAAATGCGCTATCGACGCCGCCGTCGGCGCGGCACAGCGTAAAATGCTTTTCGATGACGCTGGCGCCCAACGCAACGCTGGCGACGGCAACGCCGGTGCCCATGGTATGGTCGGACAAACCCACCTCACAGCCGAATAATTCGCGCAGGTGCGGAATGGTTCGGATATTGGTGTTTTCCGGAGTGGCCGGATAGGAACTGGTGCACTTCAACAACACGATATCGTTGCAGCCGGCCTCGCGCGCCGCCCGCACCGTATCGTCCAATTCCGCTACGGTTGCCATGCCGGTGGAAACGATCATTGGCTTGCCGGTGGCCGCGACTTTCCGAATCAACGGCAGATGGATGTTTTCGAACGACGCGATCTTGTAGCAAGGCACGTCCAGCTCTTCCAGGAAATCGACGGCAGTCTCGTCGAACGGCGTCGAAAAGCCGATCATCCCCAGTTCGCGGCAACGGTCGAAAATGGCTTTATGCCATTCCCACGGCGTGTAGGCTTGCTGATACAGCTTATGCAGCGAGGTTCCTTTCCATAACGAATTCGGGTCGGAAATGAAAAACTCGCCTTCACCGACGTCCAATGTAATGGTATCTGCGGTATATGTTTGGATTTTCAATGCATGCGCGCCGGCTTTGGCCGCAGCGTCGACGATTTCCAGCGCCCTTTCCAGCGACTGGTTGTGGTTGCCGGACATTTCGGCGATCACGAAAGGCCGATGGCCTGTTCCAATAGGTCTATTTGCTATTTGCATATGCGTTAACGATCCGCTTTGTGAATGTATCGGCCCAATATAAACGCCTCGGCCGCGGCAACGCCTATCGTTGCCCCCCGCCAGCGGGCCAGATGTTCCAGCGCCTGCACGGAACGGGCGTGAGGCCAAGGCCGCATCTCGCCGGCATAGGCATTCAAGGCTGCGAGCTTCGATGACAAATGGGCGGAAATATCGACGAACCAATTCGGCGCAAATACCGGTGCCGATACCGGCGGCTGCCATTCGGTGCTGGACGCCACTTCGAAGAACAGCAAGGTCGACACGCGTTGGCCGGGGATCGGCCGGCAAGCAGTGACTACGGCCTCGTGAATACGGCGGTGATCGATATTCACGTCGCCGGCATGGTGGGTATAGACGATCGTGGACGAATTGGCTTGCACGAAGGACTCTACCATTTTAATCACATCCAGCCTATCCAGCGAATCCATCCTGTTGTCGGGCAGGTTTTGCAGGGTAAGCGACGTAACCCCCAAGATATCGTTGGCCTTATGGGCGGCTTTGGCCAACTCGGATAAATCGGCCTGGCATTTGCCGCGATCGGCCATACCGTCCCGGCTGGTAATGCCTTCTGCCAGAATCAGCACATGAACCTGGTCGCCTTTGGCGACGTGGCCGGCGATGACACCGCCGCATCCGAGAATTTCATCGTCCGGGTGGGCGGCGATAACCGATACGATCTGCGTTTTCGCCATCTTAAAATTGCGACTGGCCGATAATCAGATAGCCATTCTTCTCGTATTCGAAAAAGCCGTTCTCGGTGATTTTATTCTCGACCACCGCTCCCAACTGTTCTTCGACTGAAGCGTTGTAATAAGTAGTCGAACGGTAAAAACTGACGAAATCGGCGACGGTTGGAATTCTGACCACGTTATGGAAAAAATGCACTGTCACATCCCAGAAATGCTTTCTGAAATACGGTTCCAGCACATTCGGCCCGAACTCCATGCATTCGTCGACCCCGCCCGGTATATCGGCAAATTGCCGTACGAACTCGACCATGCCGTGCGGCGCGTTTGGCGTAAACACCGCCAAGCGGCCGTTGGGTTTTAGGTGTTTACGCATCGTGTCCAGCACCGCCATACGTTCGGCCGAGTAATACAGCGCATAACTGGACTGGGCCAAATCGTATTGTTTGACGGCAAATTGCCGGTCGACCACGTCCGCCAGTTTGCCCATATCGGAAACCGCGGCCGATAAATTGGGGCTGTTCCCCGATTTACGGATCAATTCGGCTACCGAATCCGCGGCAATATCCAACGCCGAAACGCTGCCTTCCGGCCCAACGTTTTTCAGGAACGGTATCGACTGTGCACCGGTGCCGCAACCAACGTCCAGAATATCTTCGCCGGCTTTCGGATTTAACCGCGCCATTAGCCAGGAGTCGAAATCGGTGGACTGAAATTTTTTATTCATATCCAACCTTGTTTCCAAGCTGGCCGTCGAAACGGCACGCCCCATTAATTGATTGTCGTAAACTTGTTCAGCCATATTAATTATTCGCCACTTTACATTTTTAACCGGTAATCGATCACCGTTGAAAACCAAAAACCAAAACCGTTATTAGTTAAACCTAACCGCCACTCAAAACTTTACTAAAAGTTAAAACGGATTCTTCGAAGCCGGCCTTAACGAAGGCCCGCTTCGATGCAATATTTTCGGAAACGACTTCCGCTTTCAATTCGGTTACCAGCGGCCGATGCTGCTTAAGCCAGAGTTCGCCTGCCGCCAACAAAGCCGAACCGTATCCTAAGCCATGCTTTTGCGGATCGAGATATATCGAAACCGTCGCAACTTGTTGCCTGATGTCGTAGCGCAAAACACCGATGGCATCGTCGGCGTCTTGGCCGATCAACAACACGCAGTCCGCTGCTGCCAACTTGGCGGAAAACCATTCGCGATGGCGTTCCCAAGCAACCAATTCGTTATTGAAGAAGAATTTTCGCGTGTTTTCGTCGTTACGCCAACCGAATACCTGCTCGCAATCGCTTGGCGCGGCCAAACGCACCTGCAACCGGCGGCGGATAAGTTGATTGCAAACCCTGACGGCGCCGGAGCCGTCCACGACCGAAGCCGCCGCTGCACTGAGGTTGGATAATAACCATGGCGAACATAACACCACCCGCAACGCACTTGCCACTTGCTCAGCCGAAACCCGTTCGGCTGCGCCCAGGTAAAGGATCGCCCCTTGCTTGGCCATGGCTTCGCATCCCGGCTGTTGGTTGGCGGCCACGCTGATCGCGATGGTCGGCAAGCCCAGGCAACTGCGTTCCCACATCGCGCCGCCGCCGGCTCCGACCGACAGATCGGCATCTGCCATCAACTCCGCCATATTGCCGACTTGGCGGTACAGGTTACATCCGGGCAATTGTACGGATAATTCGAGCAATTGCGGGTAATGCGGATTGGCGCCGCCGACCACGACGTCGATGGCCAAGTCTTCGCACGCCAGACTCTTTAACGCCAACAATACTTTCCCAGTTTCGTTGCTGGGATCGCCGCCGCCGAAAAAAACCAGCACGCGCTTGACCGCGCCGGTTCTGGTCCGCGCCGTCGCCCTTAACGATTTAAACTCGGGACGCAGCAATGCATATTCAGGCCCAATCAGCTTGATTGCCGTGGCCGGCAGCAAACCGTCGTAGCGGGTTTGCCCGGTTTGGTCTTGCAGATTTTGGTCCAACAACAAGTCGCAATCGTGCCGCCGATCCGCCAAATCGTCGATCACCATGATGCTTCCAGCCAATGGCCGCAACGTTGCCTCCCATTCTTCATCAATCGCGTAATGGTCGACGATCAGCCAATCCGGGTCGGCAAACTGCCGTAAAGCCGTAACGGTTTGTTGGGCATCCTCGGTTTGCGTTGCTCCCAACCATGCGGCGTGGGCCAGCCGAGCATCATCAGCAACGGCCGTCGGTTCCGGCAGGCGCAATAAACGGTGGCCGGAAGCCTCGATCAGCGCAAATAGGTTGCCGGGATGTTCGCGGCTGATAAACTCCACCTCGGCGCCGCGCTCGCGCAAGGCGTCAGCCAAAGTCAGGCAACGCATGACATGGCCGCTGCCCATCTGCATCGAGGCGTCGGCGCGAATCGCAACTTTCAAACTCATCTGACCTTGAACAGCGGTTCCAACGCCTGGCAACGCAGCATTTTCGGCAACGAACGCTCCTTGACCGCCGCAACCAGCAACGGAATCACTGCATCGTAGGCTGCAAACAATTGATCCAGATCATCGTCGCGATGGCTATAACTCATGTTGTGGGAACCGAACGCCAGAATGCCGCGCTCCAGCATTTCTTGCATGAACAGGGTTTTTAACTGCCAAGACGTGTATGGCTCGGCATCCTTGATCAACAAAAAGCTCCAGGCAGGATGGCCGGAGACGCTGAGGAATTGCTCGGCACCCTGTTCACTGATGACGGCATTCAAGCGCTGGATAATTTTTTCGCCCTGCCGGTGCATCGTCGCCACGACCGGTTCGCGCTGCAATTTCTGCATCGTCGCCAATGCCGCCGCCAAGGACAAGGTTTCGCCGCCGAAGGTAAACGAGAAGAACACTTCTTCCATCAGTTGCATCAAGTCCGCCCGTCCGGCGACGGCGGAAACCGGATAACCGTTGGCCAAACCTTTGCCGAAGGTCGCTAAATCCGGCGTCACCCCGAAATATTCCTGGGCGCCGCCGTTGGCATAACGAAATCCGGTAATGGTTTCGTCGAAAATCAACACCGCGCCATGTTTGTGGGTCAATGCTTTGACATTTTCCAAAAAACCGTCTTGCGGCTCGACTACATTCATCGGCTCCAGAATCACTGCGGCGATTTGGTCCGGCCATTGCTTAAACAAGCTGTCCAGCGAGGCAATGTCGTTATACGCGAAGGTATGCGTCAAATCGCGGGTGGCTTGCGGCACACCGCGGTTACGCAGCGTGGAACCGATATACCAATCTTGCCAGCCATGGTAGCCGCACACCGCGACATGGTCGCGGCCGGTATGGGCGCGCGCCAGGCGAATCGCACCGGCCGTGGCGTCGGAACCGTTTTTGCCGAATCTGACTTTTTCCGCGCAAGGCACCAATTCGCAGATTTTTTCCGCGACCTGCATTTCGATCGGATGCGGCAAACTGAAAATGACGCCGTCTTCCAATTGCGCCTTGACGGCCTCGGTGACGTCCGGGTCGTTGTAGCCTAGGGTGACGGCGCAAAGTCCGTTAATGAAATCGACGTACTCGTTGCCGTCGACGTCCCAAACGTGGCTACCGCGTCCGCGCTGGATGAAATACGGCGACACGCCGTGCGGGTACTGGGTTTTACTCTTGCTGAAAGTTTGAGAACCGAGCGGAACGGTTTTCAGCGCGCGTTCCAGTAGCGTTTCGGAGTTACGGTAACGTTCTGACATAAGGGCTATTCACTCGCTGGGTTAGACGGTTGCGGCGCATCGGCGGCCAGGGATTTAAGATAACCCTCGTTGCGCTGATGCTGCGTATTCCAGTTAGCCAGTTCCGGCCGCTCGGCCAATAAGCGCAAGATATCCGGCGTCGCGAAATCCGGATTTGCCGGGTACAAAGCGGCATAAATCTGCGAAACCAATTCGAAATCTCGGGGCTCGTCGACGGTCCAGCGCAGATGCGACAAGTCTTCGCGATTGAGAAAATGGCCAATATTGAAGCGTTCCGGCTGCTGGTGAATGAACGGCATGACGTGTTCGCGTTGCGACGGCAGCCCGGCCTCGCGCCAAGCCTGCTCCAGGCAGGCAAATCGGCAGATTTCCACGTCCAAACCGTCCGGAAAGGTCGGCTGGATCGCATTACTGGCGTAGTCGTAACCGCCGGCCAGATAAAATTCGATGACTTGGTCGATCAATCCGGGATCGGCCAACGGGCAATCTGCAGTCAAGCGCACGACATGATCCGGGTGGTGACTTACTGCCGCCTGATAGAACCGGTCCAATACGTCGTTCAGGTTGCCGCGAAAGCAGTCGATAGCATGCCGTTTACACAAGTTCTCTATCTCATCGTCCGCCGTCTCGGCGCTGGTAGCAACCAGCAACCGGTCGATGTTACGCACTTTTCGCAGCCGCTCGATTTGCCTGAGCAACATCGGTTCTCCCAACAAGGGCAGCAACACCTTGCCGGGCAAGCGGGACGACGACATCCGAGCCTGCAATATCGCTAATATCATGGTTTTCCTGGTTCCAGTCGCCACAAAGCCGGATTGACTATCGCTTCTTCGCCGATTGCGAACTCGGCAAATTCTGCGCAATCGAGCTCGATGTCGGCAGCGTCGCAAATATCGCGCAATTGCTGCACGTTGTTCACGCCGCAGATGATTCGATCGATTTCGCTTAAGCCGGACACGAAGCCCAGCGCGGCCTGCAGCGGCGTCAATCCGCGTGCGCGAATAAATTGGTGGTAGGACTCGAGAGTATTCCGCACCGGAGCGAAGTAAGCCGGAATTTCGGACAAGTCCATCAGCAACAGGCCCTGCAAAAATACCGAGCGGGCATGTACCTCGACTCCGGCAGATTTGAGTTTCCGCAAATGGCCGCTACGCAGCAAGCGTTGGTCCAAAACGCTGATCGGCAATTGCACCAAATCGATGGCAAACCGATCCAGCACTTGGTCGATCTGCTCTGCGTTATAAACCGAGACGCCGATCTTGACGACCAAGCTTTGCTGCTTCAAATCGGTTAACGCGGCCATCAAACGTTCGCCGCCGGGCACGAACAGATCGTCCGCCCGATGCATCAATAAGCCATACACCGAAGCGCAGTTCAGCTTTGTTAACGACTCGTAAAAAGCTTGTTGCAATCGTTCGGCGTCATCGACATCCAAAACCGGTTTGGCGAACTGCGGGGTTTTAGTCACGATATCGAACCCGGCCGCCGCCGGCAAACAATTACCCAAAACCTGTTCGCTGTCGCCGTAAAGGCTGGCGGTATCCAGCACTCGAACCTTCAACTCCCGAGCGACCGCCAAAATCGATTCGACTTCGCCGGCCGGCGTTTTGCCGTCCTTATTCGAAACGCCGTAATCGACGCCGAATTGTACGGTGCCCAAACCGATCTTCATTGTAATTGTGCGCTCAGCGCTGCGACGACGCGGTCTTGGTTGGCTTCGGTCAAGGTCGCATAGAGCGGTAGGCTAATTGCTGCGCGGTAATAACGCTCCGCTTCCGGAAAGTCTCCCGGTTGGAAACCCAGCTTCCGGTAATACGGCTGCAAATGCACCGGGATGTAGTGCACGTTGACGCCGATACCGGCTGCGCGCAAGCCTTCGAACACGGTCAATCTAATGTTGTCTGGAACCGTAATCGGGTACAGATGCAACGCGGAATAGTTGTCCGGGTGCTGCCAAGGTATGCCGACCGGCAACCCGGCCAACGAGCTGTCGTAACGCGCCGCCAAGTGGTGCCGGTTTTTCACGAATTGCTCCAGCCGCGATAACTGGCTCAATCCGAGCGCGGCCTGAATATCGGTCATGCGATAGTTGTAACCGAGCGCGATCTGTTGGTAATACCAGGGGCCGTCCGCCTGATGCGTCATTTGCGACGGGTCGCGGGTGATGCCGTGGCTGCGCAACAGGGCCAACTTCTCCGCCAACTCGGCATCGTTGGTCAACGCCATACCGCCCTCGGCGGTCGTGATGATCTTGACCGGATGAAAACTGAATACGGTGATATCGGAATAACGGCAATTGCCGATCGGCTGGTCCCGGTATTTTCCGCCGATCGCATGCGAGGCATCTTCGATGATTTTAAAGCCGTACTGTTCGCTTAAGGCATGAATCGCCGCCATCTCGCAGGATTGCCCGCACAAATGCACCGGAATCACCACTTTGGGCAGCCTTCCGCTGCGTTCTGCCGCTTGCAGTTTTTCTGCCAATGCCGTGACGCTGAGGTTATAAGTGCGCGGGTCGATATCGACGAAATCGACAGTAGCGCCGCAATACAACGCGCAATTGGCGCTGGCGACGAAGGTGATCGGGCTGGTCCAGACCAGATCGCCCGGACCGACGCCCAGAGCCAGACAGGCGATATGCAAGGCCGAGGTCGCACTGTTCGCGGCAAAGGCATGGCGCGCGCCGCAATAATTGGCGACCGCGGTTTCGAAAGCCGGAACTGCCGGGCCTTGGGTCAGGAAATCGGATTGCAAGACATCGATGACCGCCTGAATGTCGGCGGCGCCGATATCCTGGCGGCCGTAGGGAATAAACTCGGTCATATTTTGCCGACTTTATCGCGGTTTTGTTCCAGCCAAGCCTGCAACTCGGCCACGCTCATCCATTCCGTGTTGTTATCGGAGCAATAGACAAAATCAGGGGCAACCCGCACGCCCCGGTTGATACGCTCGGGGTCGGAACTCCAGTTATGAATCGCCGGCAGGATTTTGTAGTAATCGCCGTATTCGTAGGTGTAAGGCGCGTCTTCCAGCCCTATCATTTGTTCGTGAAGTTTTTCGCCGGGGCGAATGCCGACAATTTCGTGCTGCGCATCGGGAGCCACGGCTCGGGCGATATCGACGATATTCATCGACGGGATTTTTTTGACGTAAATTTCACCGCCGACCATGTCGTCGAAGGCACGCCAGACCAAATCAACGCCTTGCTCCAGCGTGATCATGAAGCGGGTCATCCGGACATCGGTGATCGGTAGTACGCCTTTGTGGGCGATGGATTGGAAAAACGGAATCACCGAACCGCGCGAGCCCATCACGTTGCCGTAACGCACCACGGCAAACCGGGTTTCGTTTTTGCCGGAGTACGAATTGCCGGCAACGAACAACTTATCGGAGGCCAGTTTAGTCGCGCCGTACAGATTGGCCGGACTGCTGGCTTTATCGGTCGACAAAGCCACCACCCGCTTCACACCCTGGTCGATACAGGCGTCGATCAGGTTCATCGCACCGATGATATTGGTCTTGACGCATTCGAACGGATTGTATTCTGCAGTCGGCACGATTTTGGTCGCCGCAGCGTGAACGACATAATCGATACCGTTCAAGGCTCTGGCCAAGCGGTCTTTGTCGCGCACGTCACCGATGAAAAAACGGACGCGCGGGTCGTCGCCGTACAATTTTGCCATTTCCCACTGTTTCATTTCATCGCGGGAAAAAATCACCAAGCGGCGCGGATTGTATTTGGCCAAGGTCAACGGCACGAAAGTATGGCCGAAAGAACCGGTACCACCGGTAATCAGTATGGTTTTATCGCGAAGCATATTAATCAAAAAAGAGTTTTATAACGCCGGCCGCCGGCCGGGTTTAAGCGAATAGCTCGGCCTCGGCCAATGGCACGGCGGCTTGATCCTTTCCGGACAAAAACGGCACACCGCTATAAGGCCAATTCACCTTCACCGCCGCGTCGTTCCAGGCAATAGACCGCTCGTACTCGGGCGCATAGTAATTGGTGGTTTTATACAGGAATTCCGCAGTATCGGACAACGTCACGAAACCGTGGGCAAAGCCTTCCGGAATCCACATTTGCCGCTTGTTGTCGGCAGACAATATTTCGCCGACCCATAACCCAAACGTCGGCGAGCTTTTCCGGATATCCACCGCAACGTCGAATACCTCGCCCTGCACGACCCGAACCAGCTTGCCCTGGGCCATCGGCGGCAGTTGGTAATGCAAGCCGCGCAATACGCCCTTTTGCGACTTGGAATGGTTATCCTGCACGAAGTTGGCCTCGGCTCCGGTCAATTCTCTGAACAACCTTGCGTTGAAGCTTTCGAAAAAAAAGCCGCGCTCGTCGCCGAACACTTTAGGCGCGAATAGTACGACATCGGGAATGGCTAGACGGGTGGCTTGCATGGCTTACTGTTATTGGTCAAATCGTCAAAGATTAGATATCGGCGATGGCGCTGAAGTCGAGAGAAAAATCATCGGCATTGGCTTCGATCGCTAAAGTGTCTCGGCAATAGGCGACAAAGCGGCCGGCGGTTCGATACAGAGTTGGGCTTAGTTCGTAAAGCGAGTTAAAGTGTTCGGCAATCTCGAAATAATCGGTTTCGTAATCGTGTGCGGCCAAATTGCGCGTAGCTCGACATAATTGCCAGACTTCCAGCGATTCTATCACTCCCATTTTTTCGTAAAAACTCAAAACCTTAAGAAAATTATCGCTGGGCTCGCCCGCTAACAACGACGCATGCCGCATCGCGGCAGCCAAGGTATCCTGCAACTTGGCGAACCGTTCGTTGATTGCCGCCAAAATTTCGAACAAGCCAACATCCTTTTTCTTTGCGGCTAGCAGATCGGCGCCGAGCGGCCAATCCAGTTTTTCGCTGGACGCATGCAAAAAAAAACTACAACGCTGTATTGCTTGAATCAATTCGGCCAGATGCTGTTTCTGTAACTCCAAAGCCGTTTTCGCCATCAGCAATTACCCAACTTTACCGCCCGGCTTTTGGCGATGGCCTGAAACGGACTCGCGTCGTTACCCCCGGTTTTACAAATCAAATCGACCGGCAAACCCAACATCGCTTCCAAACGCCATTTCAGTTGCGCGCGTTGCAGGAACGACACAGGCCTTTCAGCTTCCAAGAACAAATCGACATCGCCGCCCTTAGCCCCGTCATCCAGCCTGGAACCGAACAGGTAAACATCCACGCCCTCCCCGGCAACCCGATTGACCGTCTCCAGAATGAGCCGGCGTTGCTCAATCGTCAAACGCATTGACTCGGCTCAATGCCGCAAAAAATCATCCTAAAAAACCTGCTTGTTCAGCAAGCCCAACAAATATTGGCCGTAACCGTTCTTTGCCAGCGGTTTGGCCAATTTTTCGATCTGCTCGTCGCCGATCCAGCCGCTACGCCAGGCAATTTCCTCCGGGCAGGAAATTTTCAGACCCTGCCGGGACTCGATGGTTTCGATGAAATTGCTGGCCTCGATCAAGCTGGCGTGGGTGCCGGTATCCAGCCAGGCGTAACCGCGCCCCATAATCTCGACACTCAATTGCTGCTGCTGCAGATAGACCCGGTTGACGTCGGTAATCTCCAACTCGCCACGCGGCGACGGCTGCAAATTGGCGGCGATATCGACCACCTGGTTATCGTAAAAATACAAGCCGGTCACGGCGTAGTGGCTTTTCGGCTGCGCCGGTTTTTCCTCCAGCGACAAGGCCTTGCCCTCGGCGTCGAAGCTGACGACACCGTAACGCTCCGGGTCCTGCACGTGGTAAGCAAATACCGTTGCCCCGGAAGTCCGCCGGTGCGCAGTCCGCAATTGCTGGTACAAATCGTGGCCGTAGAAAATATTATCGCCTAAAACCAAGGCGCTGGGATTGGCACCGACAAAATCGCGGCCGATGATAAAAGCCTGCGCCAAGCCGTCCGGGCTGGGTTGCACTGCGTATTGCAAATTCAAGCCCCAATCGCTGCCGTCGCCGAGCAACTGCTGAAACAACGGCGTATCTTGCGGCGTGGAAATCACCAGAATGTCGCGAATCCCGGCCAGCATCAGCGTGCTGAGCGGATAATAAATCATCGGCTTGTCGTAGATTGGCAGCAACTGCTTCGATACCGCTTTGGTGACCGGATACAAGCGAGTACCGGAACCTCCGGCCAGAATAATGCCTTTACGGTGAGTCATAGTTACCTTCCGTACAATTCGGACAACATGCGCTCGACCCCGTCTTGCCAGGGCGGCAAGCGGAAATCGAATGCGGTTTGCAATTTCTCGGTATTCAACCGCGAATTCAATGGCCTCTTGGCCGGCGTTTGGTAGGCGCTGGTCGGGATAGCCGTTACGGCCTGCTTCGGCGTGTTCAGTGCGACACCGGCCTGGCGGGCGAAATCCAGCGCAAAGTGAGCATATTCGTACCAACTGGTCTCGCCGGCCGCGGTCAGATGGTAGACGCCGGCGAGCTCGGGAGCTTGCAATGCGCTGCGGATGGCGTGCGCTACGACGTCGGCCAACAATTCGGCGCCGGTCGGCGCGCCGAATTGGTCGTTTATCACCGACAACTGCTGGCGTTCCTGGGCCAGGCGCAGCATAGTCTTGGCAAAATTGTTACCGCGCGCGGCATACACCCAACTGGTGCGGAAGATCAAATGTCGGCAAGCGCTGGCTTGGATCGCGCATTCCCCGGCCAGTTTGGTCTGGCCGTAGACGCTCAGCGGCCCGGTCGCATCGTCCTCGCGCCAAGCGCGGTTGCCGCTGCCGTCGAATACATAATCGGTGGAATAATGGACCAGCCAGGCGCCGCATGCCGCCGCCGCATCGGCCATCGCCCGCGGCGCCGCGCAGTTTACGGTATTGGCCAGTTCGATCTCGGACTCGGCCTTATCGACCGCGGTGTAAGCCGCGGCATTGACGACCACGTCCGGCCGCACGGCGCGGACCGTTGCCGCGACACCTTCCGGATTGCTCAAATCGCCGCAATAGTGCCGGTCGTGGCGGTCCAGGGCCAGCAATTCGCCGAGCGGCGCCAGACTTCGCTGCAGCTCCCAGCCGACCTGTCCGTTCTTACCGAACAATAAGATTTTCACCCGGCCCGCCCGGCGTAGTTTTTGTCCAGCCAAGCCTGGTAATCGCCGGACAGCACATTGTTGACCCAGGCTTGGTTATCCAAGTACCACTGCACGGTTTTGCGAATTCCGGTCTCGAAGGTTTCGGCCGGTTTCCAGCCCAATTCCCGCTCCAGCTTGGTCGCGTCGATCGCATAGCGGCGGTCGTGTCCGGGCCGGTCCTTGACGTAAGTAATTTGCTCCGCGTAAGACTTGCCGTCGGGGCGCGGCTGCAATTCGTCGAGTATCGCGCACAGCGTGTTGACCACATCCAGATTGGCTTTCTCGTTCCAACCGCCGACGTTATAGACCTCGCCCACCTGGCCGGCCGCCAATACCCGCCGAATTGCACTGCAATGGTCTTTGACGAACAGCCAATCGCGGATTTGCTGGCCGTCGCCGTAAATCGGCAGCGGCTTGCCGGACAAGGCATTTTGGATGCAGAGCGGTATCAATTTTTCCGGGAAATGGTATGGGCCGTAATTGTTCGAGCAATTGGTGGTCAAAACCGGCAAACCGTAGGTGTGGTGGTAAGCGCGGACCAGATGGTCGCTGGCGGCCTTGCTGGCCGAATACGGGCTGTTCGGCTGGTATTGGTTGGATTCGGCGAACGGCGGATCGGTTTTTTCCAGCGAGCCGTAAACTTCGTCGGTCGAAACGTGCAGCAAGCGAAAGGCCTGTTGCTCGGCCGGTTCCAGATTGTTCCAGTATTCGCGGACCGCTTCCAGCAAACGAAAACTGCCGACGATATTGGTTTGGATAAAATCTTCCGGTCCGTGAATCGAACGGTCGACATGGGACTCGGCGGCAAAATTGACCACAGCCCGCACCTGGTGCAGTTTCAGCAGACTCAAGACCAAATCGTAATCGCCGATATCGCCGTGCACGAACACGTGGCGGGCATCGTTTTGCAGCGAAACCAGATTTTCCGGATTGCCGGCGTAAGTCAGCTTGTCCAGATTGACGACGGTTTCGTCGCTTTGCGCCAGCCAGTCCAAAACGAAATTGCTGCCGATAAACCCGGCACCGCCGGTGACTAAAATGCTCATATGCAACGGATCTTGTAATTGTAGTTTTATCGGCGCTTAGCCGTACTATCGGCTATTGTAACTTAGTAACGGCCGCATCAAGGCAAAAACAGCCGAAACCGGGCTCCGCCCAGCCGGCTCGCATTGTCAATCGTGACGTAACCGCAACGGCCAGCGTTTTTGTGCAACCCGGCAATCACCGACACGAAATACAGGCCCAAGCCGGTATTGCCGTTGACCCAATCCAGGTCGGCGGCGTTGTTCAAATCGGCTGCCAAAAAATGCGGCGGATAACCGGCGCCGTCGTCCTCTATCGCGATGCGCAAATAGCCGCCGTCCTGCTCGGCCGAAACCAATACCGCATGCCGAGTATAGCGCAAGGCGTTGTTCAACACGGCGGCCAGGGCATTGGCGATATTAGCGAAATCGCAATAGGCCGGCAGATCGTCCGCACAATCCACCTGCAATTCGACATTGTTTAAGGTCGACAGCCGCGCCTGCTGATGCACGGCTTCCTGCAGCAGATCCAGCGCCGGATATTCGTCGACGGCCAAGCTGAATTTATTGGCGCCCACTTTATACAGCACCAGCAATTGCATCAGGCTGTGGTTGATCCGGGCGGCCTCGAATTCCAACAGGCCCAAATCGCCGGTTTCGCCCTGCAGTTTGGCGGAGAACTGGCGAATCAATTCCAACAACGTACCTAACGAGTTTTTGATGTCGTGTACGGTAAACGCCAGAATGGTCGGAAACAGCGTATCGTTATCGAAACGGCCGGACATAGTCATGCCTTGGCCGCGGCCGGCCGATGCAATTTACCGAATTCCATTTGCAGCACGCCCAATTTATGCTGCTCCACCCCCAATTGCCTGGCCTTCTTGAGCAGCGATCTGGCGCGGCGCTCCTTGTCGGCATCGGCCGGGTTCGCTTTCAGGTCGTGGATAATGATCTTCAACATATTCAGGATGATGGTCTTGTTTTCCGGCATCGTCGCGATGGCCTGCTCGAATAAATCCAACGCCTCCTTGAATTTACCCTGCTTGTACAGCGCCACGCCTTTGTTATTGGTGGCGATCAAGGCCTGCCGGGTTTTTTGAATCTGAATTTCGGAATAATTGTGCATGCCGACCCCGCTTTGCATGGCCCGCAAATTGTTCAGAAATTGCTCGTCGTCGATATGGTTCTGAATCAAGCCATGCAAGATGGCTTCGGCTTTGTCGTGCTGTTGGTTCAAAAAACACGAGCGGGCCACTTCCAACTGCAACTCCCGCGGCGCCTTGCTGCCCAAGCGGCCGCAAAGATCCAAGGCTTTGTCCAAAGCCTGCTGCGCCGCCTCGTCGTCGCCTTGCGCCCGGAACAGGTCGGCTTCCAGCGTTGCCGCCCGTAGCTCCGCTTCCGGCTGGTTGGCGTATTCCTGGCGCATCTCGTTCAAGGTCTTCAAGGCTTCTTCGCCGGCGTTGGTTTTGGCGTACAACTTGGCCAGGCCGGCATAATCGCTACAGGACCGGTGCACCGAGTGCTTGCCCAGCTTGAGCGCCGCCTTGTAGGCTTTCTCGGCCGCCTCCAGATTACCGTTCTTGTCGGCGGTTTCGGCGAACTTCTTCTGCCGCAAGATCGATTGCGGCGACAATTCCAAAGCCTGCTGCAACACCTGCTCGACCTCCTGATGCCGGTCCAGCGCTTCGTAGGCGCGAGTCAGCCAGTCGTAACCCTCCATCAACATCGGATTTTCCGCGACCAGACTTTGAAAACCGGCTATGGCCTGTTCGATATTGTTGTTTTGTAAATCGATGATGCCCAAGCCCAGGCGGGCCCACGGCAAATCGCGGTGCTGCAACACCTCCAGGTAAATCCGCCGCGCCGATTCGAAATCGCCGGCGGCGATGGCCAATTCGGCGCGCATTTTCGAAAGATGCAGCCGCATCTTCACGTCGCCGCGCTCCAGCAGCGCATCGCACTGCCGGATCGCCTGCGCCAAATCGCCCTTGGCCATGGCTTTTTCGATGCCGCCCAGATAATCGCGGCGGGCAAAATGCCGGCTCAGGCGGCTGATCAATTGCTGGGCATTGAACGGTTTGGTCAGGTATTCGTCGGGCTTGCTGTCCATCGCCCCCAATACCGCGCTGGTGGATTGTTCGGAACTGATCAGAATGAAAATACTGCGGTAATCGATCAGCTTGCGGTGCCGCGCTTCCTCCAACACTTGCTGGCCGTTCTTGCCCGGCCCCAGGTTGTAATCGCACAACACGATCTCGAACGTGGTTTTCGCCATCGCATTGATGGCGGCCACGCCATTGTCGGCTTCGGTAATCGTATCCGCATTCAAGCTGTACAACATGTCGCGTATCGACTTACGAATCACCGGATTGTCCTCGACAATCAGAATCGGCTTACTGGCTAGACTCAATTTCATGGGCGTAAATCAACTAACGAAACCATAAACCCCGCTTGCCCCGAATGCCGCAACCGCGGCCTTGAAAAATTTAACGGCCATCCCCAACTTGCCCAAGTCCACTTTACAACCAAAAGAGTATAGACATGACTGTTGAGGCAAACAAACAAACCCTAGGTTTTCAAACCGAAGTAAAGCATTTGCTGCACTTGATGATTCACTCCTTGTACAGCAATAAAGAAATCTTTTTGCGCGAGTTGATCTCCAACGGCTCCGACGCCGCCGATAAATTGCGCTTCGAAGCCCTGGCCAACGACAGCCTGTACGAAGGCGACAGCGAATTGAAAATCCGCGTCGATTTCGACGAAGCCAAAAAGACCATCACCATCACCGATAACGGCATCGGTATGAGCCGCGAAGAAGTGCAGGACCATATCGGCACCATCGCCAAATCCGGTACCAAGCAATTCTTCGAACGCCTGACCGGCGACCAAGCCAAGGATAGCGAACTGATCGGCCAATTCGGCGTCGGTTTCTACTCGGCCTTCATCGTCGCCGACAAAGTCACCTTAACCACCCGCAAAGCCGGCGCGCCGCACGACCAGGGTGTGCGCTGGGAATCCGACGGCCTGGGCGAGTACAGCATCGAATCGGTCGATAAAGCCGGCCGCGGCACCGAAATCGTACTGCACCTGAAAGAAGGCGAAGAAGAATTCCTCAGCGAATGGAAACTGCGTTCGATCATCAAAAAATACTCCGACCACATCTCCCTGCCGATCATTATGAGCAAGGAAATTCCGGCCGAAAAAGACGACGAAGGTAACGAAACTGCGCCGGCCCGCGTCGAAGACGAAACCGTCAACAGCGCCTCTGCCCTGTGGACCAAGTCTAAAGACGACATCACCGAAGAACAGTACAACGAGTTCTACAAACACGTCGGCCACGACTTCCAAGACCCATTGGCTCACGTTCATAGCAAAGTAGAAGGCACCAACGAATACACCTTGCTGCTGTACGTACCGGGCCGCGCGCCGTTCGACTTGTGGGACCGCGATGCCAAACACGGGGTGAAACTGTATATCAAAAAAGTCTTCATCACCGACGACGCCGAGCAATTGATGCCGCGCTATCTGCGCTTTGTTCGCGGCGTGATCGACACTGACAGCCTGCCGCTGAACGTCTCGCGGGAAATCCTGCAACAAAGCAAACAGATCAACACCATCAAAGGCGGTGCTGTTAAAAAGGTCTTGGGATTGCTGGAAGACCTGGCCGAAAACGACGCCGAGAAATACCAAAAATTCTGGGAGCAATTCGGTAACGTCATCAAGGAAGGTCCGATCGAAGACCACAAAAACAAGGACCGCATTGCCGGCCTGTTGCGTTTCTCATCGACCCATACCGACGACAAAACCCAGAACGTATCGCTGGCCGACTACGTCAGCCGGATGAAGGAAGGCCAGGAGAAAATCTATTTCATCACCGCCGACAGCTTCGCCGCCGCGAAAAGCAGCCCGCATCTGGAAGTGTTCCGCAAGAAAGGCATCGAAGTGTTATTGCTGACCGACCGCATCGACGAATGGCTGGTCTCCAGCCTGACCGAATTCGACGGCAAGCACATGCAATCCATCGCCAAAGGCGAACTGGACCTGGATAAATTCGATACCGAAGAAGAGAAAAAACACCAGGAAGAAGTCAGCAAAGACTTCGAATCGGTAGTTAAACAACTCAAAGAAGTACTGACCGACAAAGTCAGCGAAGTCAAAATCAGCCACCGCCTGACCGACTCTCCGGCTTGCCTGGTCACCGGCGCTTACGACATGAGCCTGCACATGGAACGGATCATGAAAGAAGCCGGCCACGCCGGCGGCATGTTCGGCATGGGCGGCAACAGCAAACCGATCTTCGAAATCAACCCGGACCACGCCATCGTCCAAGCCCTGAAAAACGAGCAGGACGACGCCCGGTTTGCCGACATCAGCCATATTCTGTTCGACCAGGCCATCCTCAGCGAAGGCGGCCAGTTGGACGATCCGGCAGCGTTTGTGCATAAGTTGAATGGGTTGTTGCAGGGGTTGTTGAAATAAGCTGTTTGATTTTAAAAAGGCCGGGAAACCGGCCTTTTTTGTTATTGTTAAGACTGTGTATCGTGTATTTTTGGGAAATATACAGATCTGGTTAATTACTTGTTAGGCTACCTCCTTATGAACAAGATATTTGGATTTCTGTTTTCTCTATTTGCCACCACAACATTTGCTGCAGATTCCGACGACAGAGCGCTCTGCATCAAAGAGTTGAAGAAATACCACGAGGAAAAATGGTGTGACACTGAAGAACGGAAGACCTGTTTCAAAAATGAAGGCGAGTTATGTTTAGAAACTTTAGTTAATACTCTAGAGCTAGAGTTCTTGGATAAGAAGCTCAACAACATTTATAAAAAAGTCATAAAAAAGGCAGACGAACGGCAGCAAAAGTCGATTCGCGAGACCCAAAGAGCGTGGCTTAAGTACTATGGGCTAGAGTGCTTGTCGCGTCTCAATATGATTGAAGGGGGAGCTTCGCAGATTCGATTCAATATGACTGGGGCATGTCAGCAAGAGCTAATGCAATTGCGCATCAAAGAATTAGAGCAGAACTACTGTCAATGGATCGATGGTGACTGCTGATATGAGTGGTCCAACCAATTATTTCTGTGCACCGCCGCGGAGAGTGTAAGAATTTTTGTGTAAACGGTCATTAGGAGGGTGTAAGAATTTTTGTGTAAACGGCCATTAGGCAGGAAACTGCCCTTACTTTGAGGAGTAACTATGACCTTACCAAAAGCCATCCCAAGCGACCTAATTGATACCTTATTGTCAGGCTATCAAAAACCTGAAGACCTGCTGGGCGAAAATGGCCTGCTGAAACAACTCACCAAGCTGCGTAGATACCGTCTTAAAAGTCAACTTTGAAAAGCGTAATCGCCCCGGTAAGGCTCGCGAGTTTTCAGGACACCAAAGCACAAATGTACGAGTTTACGCATAGCACCACCGAGAGCGGACATTTTGGTTTTTCCACGTGCCTGCAAACGCAGATAGAGTGCTTTGAGATGAGGGTTGTATTGAACGCCGACTACGGCAGCCATATAGAGGATGGCCCGCATACGGGCCGGCCCGGCTTTAGATAGTCGGGGCCGTCCTTGAATCGAGGAACCGGACTGTCGCTCCACGGGCACCAAACCCAGGTAAGCGGCCAATTGTTCAGCGGATTGAAAGTGATGATTGTGCATTACCGCTAACAAGTGATTGCTAACCTGGGGACCGACGCCGGGAATACTGATTAACAGCGTCCGGTCCGCCTTCAGTTCAGGGTGCTGATCGATATGGTCGTCGATGTCGATCTGGAGTTTAGCGAGTTGAGTTTCCAGGAAAGTAATAGAGTCGAGTAGGGATTGGTGAATCAGTGCCGGAGTATCGGTGGCCTGGGCTTTTTCCAGGCGGTTGCGCTCGCGTTGCAAATCCTGGGCGATCGCTTCACGGCGGGATAACAGGGCTTGCAAGGTGCGAGCTTCTGGAGTTGGAGGTGTCCAAGGCCTGGGGTTCAACAACGCGCCGTAACGGGCCAACACCAGACTATCGACGCCGTCGGTCTTGGTGCGCACACCCAGGCTGCGGCCAAAGTCTTTGACTTGAGCGGGATTTACAATCGAGACCGTGACGCCTGCATCGCTCAAGGCGAGTGCAGCCTGTTCGTGATAAACGCCGGTCCCTTCCAGGATAGCGTGTAGCGTGTCAGGTGTGGCCTGTTGCTTTACACACCAAGCTAGCAGATCGTCGACGCCCGCTTTGGAATTGGTAACGGATTTCGCACGGCGTTTGGCAGTGGCAACATCCAATAACAGACTGCAATCAAGTTTGGCTTTAGAAACATCGATACCGATAAAAAACATAGAGTGATTCAGCATGAAGAAACAAAATAAACCAACCGAGCCCACTTGCCTTGTGCATACAGGGTCATTGCCCTTGGCTACCGTTCAGTGTCTTCGTTGGCATCAGAAGCGAGACAGAAGGCTTAATCTACATGCCAAGGTCGAACCTTAAGGGTACGCACAAGCTCTTTCTGTCTCAGTGCCAAGGTAGCTAACCATGGCGACAAGCAAGATACAAGGGTACGCAACGCGTACCTTCTGGCTTCCAACGTTGGGACGCCCCTCTTTCGGTACGCGGTGCGTACCCTACCTTGAATTGCCGATTGGTTTAAACCGGTCCACAATTCCCAACATGGGTTTCTACAAACGGGGTTTGCGATGGCGAATTATAGGCGCTGTTATATACCGGGCGGCTCGTACTTTTTTACCGTGGTCACTGAACGACGCGCGCCGATTTTGGCGAACGATGCGGCCCGGGATTTGCTGAGATCGGCTATTCGTGCTTGCCAACAACAATGGCCGTTTGCGGTTGATGCACTGGTATTGTTGCCGGATCACCTACACGCGATTTGGGCACTGCCACCTGACGATGCCGATTATTCCAAACGCTGGGGCTTTATCAAAAAACACTTCACCCAACATTGGTTGGCGGCGAACGGCCCTGAACAATCAATATCTCTATCAAAACAACACCAACGGCGGCGCGGCGTCTGGCAACGTCGATTCTGGGAACATGCATTACGCGACGAACGCGACTACGCAAAACATCTGGATTACTTGCATTACAATCCGGTTAAACACGGCCTGGTGACCTCGGTGGCTAATTGGCCTTATTCGTCGTTCCATCGCTTCGTAAACGAGGGGCTTTATCCTGCGAAATGGGGCTCGGATATGGCCGGAAAATTTGATACGTTCGATGGTGGTGAATGAAACCAAAGGTACGCGGGCTTACCCTACTTTGAATTTTCCTCGTTCCCACGCGCCGCGTGGTAATGCAAGGCTCGGCCGCGCTGCGGCACAAATCCACCGTGCCACGGTACGTCTGCGCTCCCACGTGGCAGATAGCCACGTAGAAGGTACGCACCCTGCATCCGTATCCGTAAAAATCAATCCGATCTATCCGAACATTTCCGCCGTTAATTCGCTAACATAGCCGGCCGGCTTACACCGCCGCCGAACCTTACCTTAAATCTACCGAAAATCTACCGAGAACCGCATATGATTCACCATTTGTCGATTTCCGCTCATGACCCGGCCCGAGTCGCGGCCGTCGTTGCCGAATTGATCGGCGGCAAGGCTTATCCGTTTCCGTCCGCGCGCGGTAGCCATATCGCAATCTGCGACGACGGCCATGCCACGCTGGTCGAGGTCTATCCGCTGGGTACCGTCATGCTGCCCGGCGCAGATGGGCAGGACGTGCAATTTCAATACGACGCCGACCGGCCGGATTACGTGCCGACCCACGCCGCGCTCTCCGTGGCCTTGGACGAAGCGTCGATCAAAGCGATAGCCGCGCGCGAAGGCTGGCGGGCGCTAACCTGCGACCGCGGCGGCATTTTTCAGGTGGTGGAAGTTTGGTTGGAAAACCGGGTATTGTTCGAATTGCTCACCGCCGAAATGGCTGCAGCCTATTTGCAGGCGGTGACAACCCGGAACTGGGAAAGCTTTTTGGCCCAGAACGGCGGCAATGGTTAGCCCAGGGATTTAGCGGGCGAGGCGCCTATCGCCAGTGCGCTGCGGCTGCTTTATCCCGCAACGAGGCGCGCAAGCCGCGAATGCGCCGATCAGCGTCCGCAACGCCCGGCGCTGGTTGCCCTGCCATTGCCTGCGTCCCCTGAACGGTTAAAACAAGGCTCAGCCCAGCAACGCGGCGGCTAATTACGGCCAATCCGGGTAGACCGGGCCGGCTCCATAACCAGCAAGCGCAAGTCAGCGCCTATGCCGCGTAGGTCAAAACGGTATCCGGCCCTTCATGTCAGACACCCTCCGGGCCGGCGTCGGCCACGACGCAATTGCGGCCGTTGCGCTTGGCCCGGTACAGCGCTTTATCGACCCGTTCGAAGAACGCCTGCTCGGTTTCGGCGACGGCAAACTCGCCGGCGCCGATGCTGATGCTGACTCGTATTTGCCGCGGCAGTGCCAAATTCTCGATGGCCAGCCGCACGCGGGCGGCAAATTCGGCTGCGGCGGCAATCGGCGTATGCGGCAGCAGCAGCGCAAATTCTTCGCCGCCCCAGCGGGTGACGTCGTCGACAGTCCGCACCAGGCCGCGCAGCGTCGCCGCCACCAGTTTCAAGACTTCGTCGCCGACCAGATGGCCGTGACTGTCGTTGACGCGCTTGAAGTGGTCGATGTCGATCAACAACAACGAAAACGGCGACGACCGGTAACGCCGCATGCGCTGAATTTCCTCCTCCAAGCGTTGTTGCAACATGCGCCGGTTGCCGATGCCGGTCAACGGATCGGTCAGCGCGGACTTTTCCAAACCCAGCGCCTTCGATTCCAAAATGCCGACCAACTCCTTCAATTCGCTGGCGTGGTGTTTGACCAAATCGATCCAGGTGCCGTAAGCGAATCCGACCAGCTCGCTCTGGGTGACGACGCCGACCAGATGCCGGTTCGCATCGACCACCACCGCGCGTTTGATCTTCAAGGTTTTCAGTTGCATCAAGGCGTCGTGTATCGTCGCATCGGTATGGGTAGTCGCGACCGGGCTGGTCATGTACTCCGCCAGCGGCAAATCCGTGGCGCTGCCGGACGACAAAATCCGGAAAATATCCTTGGTCGTGATGATGCCGACCGGTATTCCAGCCTCGACCACGATAATGGAATCTTCCATTTTGCGCAGGTGGCTCAATACGTCTTCCAGAATCCAATCCGGCGAAAACGTGACCGGTTCGGTGCGGGAAATCAGCTCGCCTATGGTTTTTTTCTGGACCAGCACGGTCGGATCGACCGCCGACAAAATATCGGTATAGGTCAAAATGCCGACCAGCTCGCCGCCGCTGCCGACCACGCCCAAATAGCGGTCGCCGCTCTTTTCCAGCTCGTCCAGGCCGGCCAGGATATGTTCGTTTTCGCCGATGCAGGCAACTTTGCGGATCGGCAGGTCGCCCAGTTTGGCGGATGTTTGGCCGCCCTCGTGGACGTGGACCAGCAAGTCTTCGACCGAAAACACATAGTGTCCGTCGGCTTGCTCGATTACGACGCTGCTGACGTTGTAGCGGCTCAGCAGTTCGGACACCTCGCGCATGCTGGTCTCGAGCGTGGCGCGCAAAATTTCGCGCTGGGCAATCGTGCCGACGGTGGGAAACAAAGTCAATTCCATGGATGCTGAATGCGGTTAGCGGTTGGGTTTAAGCCGGGATGGCGGAAGGTTTGGCTGGAGATTAGGTAAGCGCGAATGCGGGCGGTCGCTGCCTCATGTGTCGGCGGAAAACTTTTTCGCCGCGCCATGGGCGCCGTTACCCGAGGCCTTGAATTCGTCGTAGCCGCGCAACAGCTCGGTGACCGATTTGGCGCGCACCTTGCGCATTAGGTTGGCACGGTGGACCTTGACCGTTTTGATGGAAATGTCCAATTGTTCGGAAATTTCCCGGTTGGTCAGGCCGCTGACCACCATCTCGCACGTCTGCAATTCTCTGCGGGTCAGCGTCTTGAATTCGCTGAGCCGCCGGGTATCGCGTTCGAAGGTATCCAACGCCCGTTCTAAGGCCAATCGCATCTGGTCCAGCCGAAACGGCTTCTCGATAAAATCGAAAACGCCGGAGTTGATCGCCTGCAGTGCTTTGGACATGCGTCCGGCCCGGCTGATACAGATACGCGGCCATTGGCCGAAAACATCGTCTCCCGGCTTACGCTCGAAAACGTCCAGAAACTCCGGATCGAACACCACGCACAACGCCAGATTGGCAGGGCCGAAACGCAAGCGCTTGTCGCCGGCCCACCGGTTTAATTCGCTGCTACAGGCAAAATGCACGACCTCGGCCGCCAGCCGTTCGGCCATCCGCAAAATGCCTTTGTATGAGGAGATGTCGGCATCGACGACTAGGATCACTCTGTCGAATTTCATGGAATCGGATTGAATCGGTTGACTTTCGTTAACGCGGCGCGCCGGAAAATTTTCGGATTCTAGCCGCATCCTTTGGTTTGTCTATAGGCCCAAATACCTAGACCGGCACCGGCTGCGCGCGGCCGCCAAAACTTGCGCGAAGACTTTCGGCCTACCTGTTTGTATAATCCGGCCAACACAGCCAATTCAACCTATTCCATGCCAAGCCCATTCCAGCGCATCGGCCTCGTCGGCAAGTTCGGCGACCCCGGCATCGCGCCGACGCTGAACCAACTTTACCGCTATCTGCTGCGCCGGGGTTTTCAAGTGACGGTGGAAAGCCAAAGCGCCGAATTGATCGACAACGCCGATCTTACCGGCGTCTATATCGAGCGTTTACCGGAACATTGCGACCTGATGATCGCGTTGGGCGGCGACGGCACCTTCCTGGCCGCGGCGCGGGCGGTGGCAGATTACGAGGTGCCGTTGCTCGGCGTCAATCTGGGCCGGCTCGGTTTTTTGGCCGATATCTCGCCGGAACAGCTCTCGGGCAGCCTGGAACAGATTCTGGCCGGCCACTACATTACTGAACAACGCCATTTGTTGAATGCGGCCATCATCCGCGACGGCACGCTGATCCACCAGCAAACCGCCGTCAACGAAGTCGTGATACACCGCTGGGTGACACCGAGCATGATCGAGATCGTCACCAGCATCGACGGCGTTTATCTGAACACGCAACGCTCGGACGGCCTGATCGTCGCCACGCCGACCGGCTCCACCGCCTATTCTTTGTCGGCCGGCGGCCCGATTCTGCATCCGGCCTTGCACGCGCTGGTGTTGGTGCCGCTGAACCCGCATACCTTATCCAACCGGCCGCTGGTGATCGACGACAACGTCACCATCGAAGTCCGCTTCAGCCGCGCCAAACAAATCAATGCGCTGGTCACTTGCGACCATCTGGAAATTCCGGACGTGCGCATCAACGACAAGATCGTGATCAAGAAGGCCGAGAAACCGATTAAAATCCTGCATCCGGCAGACCACGACTATTTCCACATCCTGAGAAGCAAACTCAACTGGAGCGGCTACCCCGCCTGAACCCATGCTGCTAAACCTGAACATTCTCGACCTGGCCGTGGTCGACGCCTTGGATCTGGATCTGGACCCCGGCATGTCGGTGTTGACCGGCGAAACCGGCGCCGGCAAGTCCATCCTGTTAACCGCACTGGGCCTGGCACTCGGCGACCGCGCCGATTCCGGCTACGTCCGTCCCGGCAGCAAGCGGGCCGAGATCAACATCGAATTCGATTTGAGCAAAGCGCCGCTGGTCAAACAATGGCTGGCCGACCACGAACTGGACGACGACAGCCAGTGTCTGATCCGCCGCACCGTCAGCGAGGACGGCCGCTCCAAAGCTTACATCAACAACCGCCCGGTCAATCTGCAAACCCTACAGGCGCTGAGCCGGCAATTGGTGGAAATCCACGGCCAGCACGCCCATCTGACCTTGCTGGACGGCGAAGAACAACGCCGGCTGCTGGACGGTTTTGCCGGCAACCAGGCCTTGCTGGAACAACTCAACGCTTGTTACCAAAACTGGCGCCAGGCGCACAAAGAATTGCAGCAACTGTTAAAGGCCGGCAGCGACCAGGCCGAGCGCGAGGAATTGCTGCGCTACCAATTGGAGGAACTGCAGCAATTGGACCTGGAAAATTTCGATTACCAGTCCCTGGCCGACGAACACCACAAACTGGCCAACCTCGGCAAAATCCTCGGCGTCGGCCAGCAACAACTCGACATACTGTACGACAACGACCAGCAATCGGTCGCCGACATGCTGGGCCACGTGATCCACGCGCTGCAGGAGCTGAGCCAGTACGCTGCCGAATTGAACGGCGTGGCGGAACTGCTCGGCGACGCCGAAATCCAGATCGGCGAAGCCACCCAACAATTGCGCCGCTTCCTGGAAAACCAGGAAGCCGATCCGCAGCAACTGGCCTGGCTGGAAAACCAGATCGGCGTGATTCAATCCTTGAGCCGCAAACACAAAGTCCAGCCCGAGGAACTGCCGGCACTGGCCGGCCGCTTCAGCGCAGAACTGCATAACCTCAGCCACAGCAGCGAGCGCATCGAAGCGCTGCACGCCGACTGCGAACGCTTGCTGAACCAATACCGCCAACTGGCCGCCGACTTGTCCGCCAGCCGGGCCCAGGCCGGCGCCGAATTGCAGCAACGGATTTCCGCCGCGATCAAGGAATTGGGCATGCCGCACGGCGAATTCATCGTCAAACTGCAAACGCCGGAAAACGCCGAACCGCAACGCAACGGCCTGGACCAGATCGAATTTTTGGTCAGCACCAACCCCGGCCTGCCGGCCAAGCCGCTGGCCAAGGTTGCCTCCGGCGGCGAATTGTCGCGCATCAGTCTGGCGATCCAGGTCACGACCAGCACCGACAAAACCACGCCGACCATGATATTCGACGAGGTCGATTCCGGCATCGGCGGCGGCATCGCCGAAATCGTCGGCCAAAAGCTGCGCCGGCTCAGCCGCAACCGCCAGGTACTGTGCGTAACCCACCTGCCCCAAGTCGCGGCGCAAGCCCACCAGCACTTGTTCGTCGCCAAAAACCAAAAGGCGGCCGTCACCTCGTCCAGCGTGCGCCGGCTGAGCGAGGAGGAACGGGTGCAGGAAGTGGCGCGGATGCTGGGCGGCGTCACCATCACCGAAAACACGCTGGCCCACGCCCGGGAAATGCTGGCTTCGGGCGGGGCCGCCGACGCAGCCGGCTAAGGCGTTATTTGCGCGACAGGCTCAACACGCCGATCAACACCAATCCAGCGCCGGCCATTTGCCCGGCGCTCAATTGTTCGCCGAGAAACACATTGGCCAGAAACAGCGTCGCTACCGGCCCCAGCGCACCGATCAGCGAGGCATGGCCGGAGCCGATGATCCGGATCGCCGCCGATAGCATGAACACCGGCAACACGGTCGACACAAGCGCCATCCACAAACTCAATTGATACACCCGCGCCGAGACCAACAGCGCCTGCGGCGGATGGGTCAACAGGAATTGGATCAGCGTTGCCGCGCACGCCACCAACATCGCATAGGCGGTAAAGCGCGACGCGCCTATCCTGGCCACCGTTTCGCCGGTACCGATCAGATAAGCCGCGTAGGTTAGCGTGCTGGCGAACACAAACCCGGCTCCCAGCCACAAATGCTCGGCCTGCAAGGTCACTTGATCGCCGAACACCACGCCGATGCCGGCATAACTGAGCAGCAACGCCACGACTTCTTTACGGCCGAACGGTTTATGCAACAGTAACGCCGACAACACCACGACCAGGGTCGGGTACAAAAACAAAATCAGGCGCTCCAGACCGGCGGATATGTATTGCAAGCCGATGAAGTCGAACAGGCTGGACAGGTAATAACCCAACAAACCCAATAGCAACAACGCCACGTAATCGCGCCGACCCAAGCTTTGCGCCGGTTTTTGCCAGGCATGGCGCAAAGCCACGACCAGGAAAAACGGTGCCGAAAACAGCATCCGCAACGCCAGCAAAGTCACGGCGTCGACCGCCTCGCTGTAAGCCAATTTGACGAAAATGGCTTTGCCGGAAAAACCGATAGCGGCCAAAATCGCCAAGCCGAAGCCGAGCCAGCGCCTGTGTTCTGTTGAGTGGGTGGAAACGGGTGTTGCCATCAGACCTCCTGGGTTGGTGCGGGCCTGGGGCAAATGGCAAAGCAACTGCGGCAAGCCCGCGGTTGCTTGAAAGTTTTTTTAGAAAAACGCAAACACCGCAGCGATAGGTAAGCCCCATAGCCAGCGGCGTTTATTGGCGAGAAAAAGCGGATTAGCGAATAACATGGGCCGTGATAGTAGCCTGGGTAGGTGCGTTAGTACAACAAAAATTGGCTATTTGCATTCCCAGGTTGGAATGAAAGCCGCTGGGTTTAATGTTGAGCCACGTTATTTTGGCTGGCTTTCGGTTCTGAGGAACTTCGCCGTTTGTTAGGGCAAGGCGTGATTGTTTTGTTACGCACCTAACAGGCTGGTGAAAAACCCACCGATATTTCCCCTTACCCACGGTTTCCGTGATTTTTTCGTGTTGAAATCGGTCATGACATCGAGTTTCAACCGTTTTGCCCCTGTTTCAAGGGCTTTTTATTCGCCTGAAGCCGTCTGTGGACGGTTTTCAGGCGTACTTCACCCTAGGTGGGCGCACTCCACGCCGGTTTCGGCGTGAACACCAATAGGTTGAGCAAGCGCGTCAGGTTGTAGGCGGCGAAGCAAAACAAGGCTTGGCCAGCGACTTTGGCTAAGCCGATGTGACGGGTTTTGCGCAGGCCGCCGACCGTTTTGACCCAGCCAAAGGCTTCTTCGACGATTTTGCGGCGCTTGAGGCTTTGGGCGTAACCTTTGCCGCGCGCGGTGCGGCCATCGACGGCACTGCCGGTCTTTTTCCGGGCCACATGGGCTTTGATGTCTTGCGCCTTGAGTCCGTTGACGAAAGCCGGTTGGTCATAGCCTTTGTCGGCACCGACGCTACCGCCTTTGGGCACACGGCGTTTGATCATTGTTTGCGCGGCTTCGATTTCAGCGGTGCCGGTGGCTTGGGTGGTTTCGACATCGACAATCAGGCCGTTACGATTCTCGGATAGGGCATGGGTGATGTAACGCAGTTTGGCCTCGGTGTATTCGCCTTTCTTGTAGAGCCGCGCTTCCGGGTCTGTCGTGCTTTGGTGGGTGGCGTTGCTGCGCTTTTCGCCGCTGAAGTCGACCTCGGGATTGCGGCCAGCGGGTTTGTCCGGGCCGCTGCCGTCTTTCTTAACGAAGCTTTTGTGCGAGGCCCAGGCTTCAATGAGGCTGCCGTCGACACTGAAGTGTTCGTCGGACACCAGGTTTTGCCATTCGGCTATGGCCAGTACCCGCTCAAAAAATTCGCGACTCAGCGCTTCGGACAGCAGCCGTTCGCGGTTGGCGCTGAACACGCTGCGTTCCCAGACAGCATCGTCGATGCCCAGACCGACAAACCAGCGAAACAGCAGGTTGTAGTCCAGCTGTTCCATCAACTGGCGTTCGCTACGAACGGTGTACAGCACTTGCAACAGCAAGGCGCGCAGCAGTTTTTCGGGCGCAATCGACGGGCGGCCAGCGTGCGAGTAACGCTCGGCAAAGACGGCATTCATAGAGGTCAATACGCCATCGACGAGTAGACGTAAACGACGCAACGGATGCTGTTTGGGAATACGTTCTTCCAGGCTAACGTAGCTGAACCAGCTACTTTGAATGGCATCGTGTCCGCGCATGGGGGGCTTCTCCAATTTAGATGCGCTATTTTACTTGTTTGCTGAGGCTATGCGCCTTGATGACTGCAGCTTTGGGAGTTTTTCACCAGCCTGCTAAGGCGACAGTCGGTTGCGCTTTACAATAACCGCAAATGGATAATAAGCTGAATCCGCGTTTGTGGAAGTAGGCTGGGTTGAATGATAATGAAACCCAGCTTCTAAGGGAAACGCTGATGCGTACATACATTCGTAGTCATTTAAAAGGCGGCGCATATTTCTTTACCGTCAATCTTGCTCAAAGACACCAAAATGATTTACTGATTAGGTGTATCGACGAATTACGCAATGCGTGTCGCTATACCAAGCAGAGCCATCCCATGGTTATTGAAGCTATGGTGGTACTGCCGGAACATTTACATTGCATTTGGCGCTTACCCGAAGGTGACGACGATTATCCGATGCGTTGGCGCTTGCTTAAATCACATTTTTCCAGACAGATTCAAAAGAACGAATTCGTTTCCGATAGTCGATTACGGAAAAACGAACGTGGGGTATGGCAACGGCGATATTGGGAGCACCAAATCCGGGACGAAACGGATTATCAGCGACATTTGGATTATATTCATTACAATCCGGTGAAACATGGTTATGTCGATAAAGCAGTGGATTGGCGTTATTCTTCCATCCACCGCTGGATTAAATTAGGGATTTACACCGAAAATTGGGCTGCTCTGCCGGACTTAATCGAACAAAACTGGGAATGATCGCTGGGTTTCACGTTGTTCAACCCAGCCTACGGCCCTGGAATACGCATCATCCTCTAGCAGGCTGGTGAAAAACTCGAAAAGCCAAGTAGGCTAACAGGCTGGTGAAAAACTCCCAAAGCTGCAGTCATCAAGGCGCATAGCCTCAGCAAACAAGTAAAATAGCGCATCTAAATTGGAGAAGCCCCCCATGCGCGGACACGATGCCATTCAAAGTAGCTGGTTCAGCTACGTTAGCCTGGAAGAACGTATTCCCAAACAGCATCCGTTGCGTCGTTTACGTCTACTCGTCGATGGCGTATTGACCTCTATGAATGCCGTCTTTGCCGAGCGTTACTCGCACACTGGCCGCCCGTCGATTGCGCCCGAAAAACTGCTGCGCGCCTTGCTGTTGCAAGTGCTGTACACCGTTCGTAGCGAACGCCAGTTGATGGAACAGCTGGACTACAACCTGCTGTTTCGCTGGTTTGTCGGTCTGGGCATCGACGATGCTGTCTGGGAACGCAGCGTGTTCAGCGCCAACCGCGAACGGCTGCTGTCCGAAGCGCTGAGTCGCGAATTTTTTGAGCGGGTACTGGCCATAGCCGAATGGCAAAACCTGGTGTCCGACGAACACTTCAGTGTCGACGGCAGCCTCATTGAAGCCTGGGCCTCGCACAAAAGCTTCGTTAAGAAAGACGGCAGCGGCCCGGACAAACCCGCTGGCCGCAATCCCGAGGTCGACTTCAGCGGCGAAAAGCGCAGCAACGCCACCCACCAAAGCACGACAGACCCGGAAGCGCGGCTCTACAAGAAAGGCGAATACACCGAGGCCAAACTGCGTTACATCACCCATGCCCTATCCGAGAATCGTAACGGCCTGATTGTCGATGTCGAAACCACCCAAGCCACCGGCACCGCTGAAATCGAAGCCGCGCAAACAATGATCAAACGCCGTGTGCCCAAAGGCGGTAGCGTCGGTGCCGACAAAGGCTATGACCAACCGGCTTTCGTCAACGGACTCAAGGCGCAAGACATCAAAGCCCATGTGGCCCGGAAAAAGACCGGCAGTGCCGTCGATGGCCGCACCGCGCGCGGCAAAGGTTACGCCCAAAGCCTCAAGCGCCGCAAAATCGTCGAAGAAGCCTTTGGCTGGGTCAAAACGGTCGGCGGCCTGCGCAAAACCCGTCACATCGGCTTAGCCAAAGTCGCTGGCCAAGCCTTGTTTTGCTTCGCCGCCTACAACCTGACGCGCTTGCTCAACCTATTGGTGTTCACGCCGAAACCGGCGTGGAGTGCGCCCACCTAGGGTGAAGTACGCCTGAAAACCGTCCACAGACGGCTTCAGGCGAATAAAAAGCCCTTGAAACAGGGGCAAAACGGTTGAAACTCGATGTCATGACCGATTTCAACACGAAAAAATCACGGAAACCGTGGGTAAGGGGAAATATCGGTGGGTTTTTCACCAGCCTGCTAAGGCATAGATGAGCCGCCAACTGTTAAAATAGGCTACCTAAATTTGGAGCCTTTCAATGCGCGGACACGATGCCATTCAAAGTAGCTGGTTCAGCTACGTTAGCCTGGAAGAACGTATTCCCAAACAGCATCCGTTGCGTCGTTTACGTCTACTCGTCGATGGCGTATTGACCTCTATGAATGCCGTCTTTGCCGAGCGTTACTCGCACACTGGCCGCCCGTCGATTGCGCCCGAAAAACTGCTGCGCGCCTTGCTGTTGCAAGTGCTGTACACCGTTCGTAGCGAACGCCAGTTGATGGAACAGCTGGACTACAACCTGCTGTTTCGCTGGTTTGTCGGTCTGGGCATCGACGATGCTGTCTGGGAACGCAGCGTGTTCAGCGCCAACCGCGAACGGCTGCTGTCCGAAGCGCTGAGTCGCGAATTTTTTGAGCGGGTACTGGCCATAGCCGAATGGCAAAACCTGGTGTCCGACGAACACTTCAGTGTCGACGGCAGCCTCATTGAAGCCTGGGCCTCGCACAAAAGCTTCGTTAAGAAAGACGGCAGCGGCCCGGACAAACCCGCCGGCCGCAATCCCGAGGTCGACTTCAGCGGCGAAAAGCGCAGCAACGCCACCCACCAAAGCACGACAGACCCGGAAGCGCGGCTCTACAAGAAAGGCGAATACACCGAGGCCAAACTGCGTTACATCACCCATGCCTTGTCCGAGAATCGCAACGGCCTGATTGTCGATGTCGAAACCACCCAAGCCACCGGCACCGCCGAAATCGAAGCCGCGCAAACAATGATCAAACGCCGTGTGCCCAAAGGCGGTAGCGTCGGTGCCGACAAAGGCTATGACCAACCGGCTTTCGTCAACGGACTCAAGGCGCAAGACATCAAAGCCCATGTGGCCCGGAAAAAGACCGGCAGTGCCGTCGATGGCCGCACCGCGCGCGGCAAAGGTTACGCCCAAAGCCTCAAGCGCCGCAAAATCGTCGAAGAAGCCTTTGGCTGGGTCAAAACGGTCGGCGGCCTGCGCAAAACCCGTCACATCGGCTTAGCCAAAGTCGCTGGCCAAGCCTTGTTTTGCTTCGCCGCCTACAACCTGACGCGCTTGCTCAACCTATTGGTGTTCACGCCGAAACCGGCGTGGAGTGCGCCCACCTAGGGTGAAGTACGCCTGAAAACCGTCCACAGACGGCTTCAGGCGAATAAAAAGCCCTTGAAACAGGGGCAAAACGCTTGAAACTCGATGTCATGACCGATTTCAACACGAAAAAATCACGGCAACCGTGGGTAAGGGGAAATATCAGTGGGTTTTTCACCAGCCTGCTAGAGATAATCGATGGACATAGACTCGTTCTTTGAAGACTTACATAAAAAGTCATCTGAAGAAGAAATATTAGACTTTTGTAGAAAGTTCATTCTGCATGGAACCCCTTACGTGTTCGGATCAAAAGATGAAGACTTTTATGAATTTCGCAAAAGAATCGGCGAAAAATTTAACGTTCCTTTCTACGAAATATACATCACTGGATCAGCAAAACTTGGTTTCAGTCCTTTTAAGGATAAGATATTTGATTACGATTCAGATATTGATGTTGCACTAGTTTCTCCTCAGTTATTTGAAAGAATAATGTTTGACATTGGTTATTATCAGATGCAATTCCGAAAAAATAGAGCGGTAGTCCGTGAAAGAGAGTTGAGAATGTATCATGAGTTTCTGGAGTACGTAGCTTTAGGTTGGATAAGACCAGATAAACTTCCTGTCTCATTTCAGATGAGAACATTCAAGGATGACTGGTTTGATTTTTTCAGAAGTATATCTAATGGAAAATCAGAGGTTGGAAATTACCAAGTAAACGCCGGCGTATTTAAAAGCTATCACCACTTAGAAACTTACACATTTTTAGGCATCAAAGATTTAAAAGGACAAAGGTCCATCGAGAGAGTCAATGGCACATCAAATTAAACCATCTGTAACTAATCCTACAATTGCTGACATTTACGAAAAAATTGATAATAACCGATTGATTATTTCCCCGGAATTTCAGAGAAAGTTTGTATGGACGCAGGAGCACCAAGAAGAGTTTCTAGACACCATTTTGAATGGTTATCCATTTCCTGAGATCTATGTTTGTCAAGGAGAAACCGACACTAAAAAACTTAGAACATCACAAAAAGTTATCGATGGGCAGCAACGCCTTACCACGATAAAAAATTATATAGAAAATAATTTCAAAAAAGAGCTAAAAATTGTCCGTCCATTTGATTCGCTAGATGAGAATGAACGAGATCATTTTCTGTCTTATCAGGTTGTTGTGCGCGACATTGGAAGGGTTAATGATGACTTGGTAAGAGAAATATTTAGAAGAATAAATCTTACTAAATTCAAGCTTGAAGATATTGAAATACACAACGCAATTTACGACGGCCATTTTATCCAAGTGGCAAAAGAGCTTGCGAATGAGGTTTCGCTTGAAGACTTTGAGATTTTCTACGAATCTGAACTCACACGAATGGCTGATGTGCACTTCTTTTTATTAGTGATGTCAACTATTGAGCGTCAAGGCTATTTCCCTAGAGATAATGAAGTTGAAAATTGTATTGCAGAATTTAACGAAGAATACCCTAATGCTCATAAAGTAAAATCTAAGATACTAAAATCAATATCTTTTATACAGAGCTTCAATCTTCCTCTTGACTCTATATGGTTCAGAAAGTCTTGTTTTTTCACAATGGTAGTAGAGCTATCTGAAGTGGATAGCCTACCGGGCAATATTGTTGACCGATTAAACGAGTTTGACGCAATGGTAATTGCTAAAAAAAACGAAAAAAACACAGACCATGGAGTTTTTTACCACGCAATGTATTCAGGCACTAATGATAGAAAAAATAGAATTATCCGTTCAGAGAATTTTAAAAGGTACATTCTTGGGAAAGGTCTTTAACAGGTTGTTGAAAAACAGTTGTATAGACGTTAGCTTGCCTGACGGCCGTACGACGGATAAACGGTTGGCGTAAGGTGGATTCGCGAAGCAATCCACCATGGATGACTTTCGATATATCCGCCCTGCTTGATCTTGCGATTGAATAGGGTTTTCGCGGATTGTCGCTGCGCTCCAAATCCGCCCTACGCTAACCCCTTGATTTGGGTTGGTGAGTTGTTGGATTAACCATTTTTGTTGGCGGGGGGTGGCGGTGCCAAATTATCGACGTTGTTTTGTTGCGGGTGTTGTTATTTCTTCACGGTGAATCTGCTGGAACGACGCTTGACGTTGCTGACCGACCATATCGATTCGGTGCGCCGGGTCAAACGGTTGTATCTATTTGAAATCGATGCTTGGGTAGTGCTGACGGATCACATGCATATGGTGTTGACCTTGCCGTGGATGCCGACGATTTCCCTGTTCGCTTACGGCTGATGAAATTATTGTTCGCCAAAGGTTTGCCGCACACCGAACGTTTATCGGCGACGCGTCGTAAACGCCAGGAACGTGGCATCTGGCAACGGCGTTTTTGGGAGCATGCAATTCGCGACAATCCCGATTATTCCAAGCATATCGATTACTGCCATTGGAACCCAATGAAACACGGTTACGTTAAACAATTGATAGATTGGCCTTATTCGACCTTTCATCGATACGTTCGCCATGGGCTTTTGCCAGAGAATTGGGCGGGTGTCGGCGAATTTTTGGATCAAGAACTTGGTGAAAGCAATGAATCGATATTGGTGAACACTTAGCCTGGATGGAGAGTCAGCGAAATCCGGGGTGGACGATGATGGAATGCTACGACGAAACCGAGCGGCACGAAGCTTGTAACCCCGTCCCAAAGTTTGCAAATTAGTCTGGAGGTAATGAAACCGTACAGACAGATTGAGAATCCTTCGGACCTGCTGAATATCAGGTTCAGGTAATTCTGTTCCTATGCGCAAGTCTGTTGCATGTAACGTGAGTGGTGTTTATGATGCGCTTTGTTACATGCAACGGGAGATTATGATGAGTATCAGTACTTCGGCACGTGTGCAAAAACATCGCCAGTCATTAAGGGAGGCGGGGTTGCGCCCCCTGCAAATTTGGGTGCCCGATACCCGGCGTAATGGTTTTGCCGACGAATGCCGGCGGCAATCCTTGCTGATTCGTGATGATGCCGCGGATCAGGAGACTTGTATGTGGCTGGAAGCGGTGGCTGACCACGACGGCTGGCAATGAGGCGCGGCGATCTAGTGACGGTCGCGTTACAGGGCGATCTTGGCAAACCCAGACCGGCGCTGCTGATTCAGTCCGACTTGTTCGACGCGCACCCATCCGTGACGATTTTGCCGGTTACCGGCGAGTTACGCGATGCACCGTTGTTTCGAATCCCCTTGGCGGCCAATGAACATACCGGGCTTAGCAAGCCTTCGCAAGTGATGGTGGATAAGCCGCAATCCGTGTCGCGCAGTAAAATCGGCGCCGTTATCGGACATGTGGATGACGAAACCCTGTTGGCGGTCAACCGAGCATTGGCGGTATTTTTGGGGTTTGCCTAGGCCGGCATTGGTTTTGCCGGCTCCGAGCCCGCTCAATTTTTACAACTGGGAAAAATGGTCTTCCATCCACCGCTAGAGTAAATATCCCCCGGCAAAGCCGGGGGCTTTATGTTGTGAACCGCTCAAAGCCACCATGACGGCTTTTTAATGGTACGCGATGCGTACCCTTGTATCTTACTTGTCGCCATGGTTAGCTACCTTGGCACTGAGACAGAAAGAGCTTGTGCGTACCCTTAAGGTTCGACCTTGGCATGTAGATTAAGCCTTCTGTCTCGCTTCTGATGCCAACGAAGACACTGAACGGTAGCCAAGGGCAATGACCCTGTATGCACAAGGCAAGTGGGCTCGGTTGGTTTATTTTGTTTCTTCATGCTGAATCACTCTAGTTTTTTATCGGTATCGATGTTTCTAAAGCCAAACTTGATTGCAGTCTGTTATTGGATGTTGCCACTGCCAAACGCCGTGCGAAATCCGTTACCAATTCCAAAGCGGGCGTCGACGATCTGTTAGCTTGGTGTGTAAAACAACAGGCCACGCCTGACACGCTACACGCTATCCTGGAAGGAACCGGCGTTTATCACGAACAGGCTACACTCGCCTTGAGCGATGCAGGCGTCACGGTCTCGATTGTAAATCCCGCTCAAGTCAAAGACTTTGGCCGCAGCCTGGGTGTGCGCACCAAGACCGACGGCGTCGATAGTCTGGTGTTGGCTCGTTACGGCGCGTTGTTGAACCCCAGGCCTTGGACACCTCCAACTCCAGAAGCTCGCACCTTGCAAGCCCTGTTATCCCGCCGTGAAGCGATCGCCCAGGATTTGCAACGCGAGCGCAACCGCCTGGAAAAAGCCCAGGCCACCGATACTCCGGTACTGATTCACCAATCCCTACTCGACTCTATTACTTTCCTGGAAACTCAACTCGCTAAACTCCAGATCGACATCGACGACCATATCGATCAGCACCCTGAACTGAAGGCGGACCGGACGCTGTTAATCAGTATTCCCGGCGTCGGTCCCCAGGTTAGCAATCACTTGTTAGCGGTGATGCACAATCATCACTTTCAATCCGCCGAACAACTGGCCGCTTACCTGGGTTTGGTGCCCGTGGAGCGACAGTCCGGTTCGTCGATTCAAGGGCGGCCCCGACTATCCAAAGCTGGCCCCGCCCGTATACGCGCCATCCTTTACATGGCCACCGTGGTCGGCGTTCAATACAACCCTCATCTCAAAGCACTCTATCTGCGTTTGCAGGCACGTGGAAAAACCAAAATGTCTGCTCTCGGTGGTGCTATGCGTAAACTCGTACATTTGTGCTTTGGTGTCCTGAAAACTCGCGAGCCTTACCGGGGCGATTACGCTTTTCAAAGTTGACTTTTAAGACGGTATCTACATCTGGATTATTAGACAAATCAGATAATTGACTGGATACAGATGGTTTGCCGCCATTGGTTGGCGTGCATTCTAAGGCTGTAAATGGCCGGTATCCAACATTGCCCCCAACCAAGTTTTGCCTAAAACCGCCCAGATTAAAAACAGGAACCGATCTGCGTTCCAACCCTAGAATGCAAAAACCGCAAAAAATCGGACTGTCGGCAGCCGACGGCGGTCAACGGACGTTTTCAGCCCGAATTGACTTGCGCCGGTAACACCGCGCCCAGCGCCCGCACCAGCACGACATAACTGAGCAGATTCAACGACATCAATTTACGGCTTTCCGCATGAATTTTGCGGTAGCGGTTCAAGCCGGGCCGCAATTGCTTCAGTTCCACATACTCGGCACAAGAACTGCAACCGTGCGCCAGCATTTGCTTGACCCATGCACCGGCGCAGCGGCGCAAATCCGCCTGCAGCGCGGCGCACACGCTTCTGACCCAGTAGTCGCGTTGCGGGATCTGCGCCAATTGCTGCGCCAACGGGCGGATGGCCAAGGTTTGATCGACCGATTGCAGCAAGCGGTCGACGCTGGCGAAATCGCGTCCACTCTCTTCGACCAATCCCGCCAGCCACAAAAAATTCGGCAGATTTTCGACAAAGCCGATCTCCGCCGCCAACTCGGCCGGCATGCCGGCTTGTACATATTTGGCCGCCTGCGGAATCTCGCCGTCGGCAAACTGGTAACGCCGGTATTCGGCCAATAGCCCGCGAAAAAGGCTTACCGTGTCGGCGTCGGCCGCGACGGCGGGCTGCCGGGCTGCCGCCCACAGGCAAAATCCGGACAAGGCCTGCTCCAACTGCAGCAAGCATTGGTAACGGAGTTCGGCAGCCAGCTCCGGCCCCACCGCCGCCAGCCTTGCCCGCAACGCCTCGGCAGCCAAAGCCTGGTCGAACGCCAGGTAAGCGTCGACGACACCGAGAATGCCGCCGTTTTCGCCGTCGTCCAAGGCCAGAAAACCGCTGCCGGCCTGGTTGACGATCCGATTGGCAATCACGGTAGCTTTGATCTCGGCGGCCAGCGGGTGTTCGGCCAGATTCGCGCCGAACCGCTCGCGCAGCGGCGCCGGAAAATAGGCCGCCAAATAAGGCTGGTAGCGAGCTGCATCGAGATGCTCGGGCCGCTTTTGCAACTGCCGCACCAGAAACATTTTCGCCGCCGCCATCAGTACCGCCAGCTCCGGACGGGTTAAGGCTTGGCCGGGCCGGGCCATCACGTCTTTGGCCTCCGGAAACGATTCAACGCTCCGATCCAGGAAACCGGCCGCCTCCAGCCGTTCCGCCACCTGCATGAACAGGGCCGGATCGGCCTGGCAGCGGATTTGATCCAGCGACAAGCACAGGCTTTGCTCGATGTTGTCTTGCAAGACATCGGCGCAGACCGCCTCGGTCAAGCTTTCGAATAAGGTTTGGCAGTCGTCGACCAGGTTTTGCTTGTGCAGACCGGCCAGCAAGATTTTCAAATTGACTTCATGGTCCGAGGTGTCGACGCCGGCGGAATTATCCACCGCATCGGTGTTGATCCGGCCGCCGCGTAAGGCGTACTCGATTCTGGCGGCCTGGGTAAAACCCAAGTTGGCGCCCTCGCCGACCACCAGCGCCCGCAATTCGCCGGCATCGACCCGCACGTTGTCGTTGCCGCGGTCGCCGACGTCGGCATGGCGTTCGGCAGCGGCCTTGACGTAGGTACCGATGCCGCCCAGCCACAACAATTCCACCGGCGCCTTCAGCAGGTACTGAATCAGCGCTTCGCCGTCTATGCTGCGGTAGCGGATACCCAGCCAGCTCTTCAGCTCCGGCGACACCGGAATGTCCTTATCGCTGCGGCTATAGACGCCGCCGCCGGCCGAGATCAAATTCCGGTCGTAATCCTGCCAACTGGAACCGGGCAGTTCGAACAAGCGTTTGCGCTCGTTGAACGCGGTTTCGTCGGCCGGCGGATTCGGGTCGATGAAGATGTGCAGGCCGCTGAACGCCGCCTGCAAGCGAATGCAGGGCGACAGCAACATGCCGTTGCCGAACACGTCGCCGTCCATGCTGCCGATGCCGACCACGCTGAAAGCTTCGGTTTGAATATCCTTGCCCATTTCCCGGAAATGGCGTTTGACGCATTCCCAGGCGCCGCGGGCAGTAATCCCCAATGCCTTGTGATCGTAACCGTGCGAGCCGCCGCTGGCAAAGGCATCGCCGAGCCAGAACCGGTATTCGGCGGCGACGGCATTGGCGATATCGGAGAATTTAGCCGTGCCTTTATCGGCCGCCACCACCAGATACGGGTCGGGGTCGTCGTGCACCACCAACTGCGGCGGACTGGCGGCAATGCCGTCCTGCAGGTTGTCGGTCAAATCCAGCAAGCCACAGATCAAGCGGCGATAGGCCTGCTGCCCGGCTTGTTTGGCATCCAGGCCCGCCGCACCGGGCTTGACGACGAAACCGCCCTTGGCGCCGGTTGGGATGATCAACGCGTTCTTGCTGATTTGGGTCTGCATCAGATCCAGGATTTCGGTACGGAAATCGTCGATCCGGTCCGACCAGCGAATGCCGCCGCGCGATACCCGGCCGCCGCGCAGATGGATGCCTTCCATATCGGCGGCGTGCACGTAAATCTCGTATTGCGGCCGCGGCGCCGGCATATCGATCACGCCCAGACTGTTGAGCTTGATCGCGATAAAGTGATCCGCGGCCTCGCGCCGCAAGTGGAAATTGCTGCGCACCGTGGCGTCGATCAGATTGAACAGGCCGCGCAAGATCCGGTCGTGCTGGATATTCGCCACCGCCGCCATGGTTTGCAGCAGTTGCATGCGCAACGGAAACAACATCTGTTCGTCTCTGACCGCATAATCCTGCCATTCCGGATTGGGGCGAAACCGGGCTTCGAAATAGTTGAACAAGCCTTGCGCGGCCGCGGGATTGGCGGCCAAGGCCTGGTGGATGGTGGCTTTGCTGGCCCAGTTATGCAGTTGCAGGAAATAGTTGCGGTAGGTACGCAATAGGTCGCAGTCGCGCCAATCCATGCCGGTTAAGGTCACCAGCCGGTTCAAGCCGTCGTTCTCGACCCCGCCCGCCATCACCGCTTGTATCGTCGCCAGCAACTGCGGTTTGACCCGCTCCAGCGGCGCGCAATCGGTCGCGGCCGGCTTGACGCTGAAACTTTTCAGATAAACCGTTTGCCGCTCCAGGCCCAACACGAACTGGACCTGGTCCAACACCCGCAAATTCAGGTTCTCCAGCACCGGTATGAACTCGTCCAGATAACGTTGCCGGGTGCCGTAAAAATGCAGGCGGTAGGCGTCGGCCGCGTTGGCCGGTTCCAGCAACTCGGCGGTTTGCGCCGCCGGCCCGGACAAGCGTTCCAGATTCAGCAGATCCCGGACGGCATGCTGCGGCGCGATTAGCGCCTGGTAATCGAACGGAAAGGCGGCGGCATAGTTGCGCCACAGCGCCGCCGCGTGCTCGCCACCGAGCGCCTGTTGCAATGCGCCGAAAAGCTCTTCGTTCCAGGACCGGTCCTGATTCTGCATGGTCGATGTCCTACGGTTGGCGGCGGCTGCCGGTTAGAGAGGGGAGTTAGGCCGGACGCCGCGCAGGCCAACGCGGTTCGGCTCGATGATCCAGGATGCCACGGCACCGGATCATTTCAAATATTTGACCAGTTCCAGCACGTTGTAGTCGGCTTGGCGGGTGTAACTGACCTTATCCATCACCGACCGGATCAGAAACAAGCCCATGCCGCTTTCCGGCGCGGCAGCGAAATCGGGGCTGGGTACCGTATCCAAATCGAAGCCCTGGCCGTGGTCGTAAACCTTCAGCGTCAGCGTATCGTCCAGCAGTTGGATCGTGACCCGCACTTTATCTTTGCTGGCGGCGTCGTGAGCGTGCTTGATCACGTTCGCCGCCGCTTCGGTCAATACCAGGTTCAATTGGTAGGCCAAGGCTTCCCGGTCGCCGGCAAAGCCGTCCAACTCCTTGACGACGCGCTCGCCGATGCTACCGATCAGATCGAGATATTTGGTGTGAGTCGGGATGACGACATCGATTTGGATGGAGGTGTGACACATAGGCAACCTCGTCGGCTAATTCGGGGCCACGTCCTTGGCATCGGCGTAAATTTCGAACACGCGGTTCAGCCGGGTAATTTCGAACATCGACAACACCTGCGGCTGCACGTTGCTCAGCGCGAACTGCCCGGCATCGGCCGCGGTTCTTTTGTAGGCCGACAATAGCGCGCCCAGCCCGGAGCTGTCGATGAAACGGACTTCGGCCAGTTGCACCAAAATTCGGTTTTCGCCGCTCTCGATCAATTGCGCCAAATAGTCCTTCAATTCCGCCGAGTTGTGGGCGTCGACCCGCGGCTCGCGGATGGTTACCACGTTAAGGCCATGCTGTTTTTCGAGTTCTAATTTCATAAATAACGCTGGGGATTTACGTTTTCGCGCGCCGGTTCGGCCGCAGTCTAGCAGCAATTGACGGCTACCGAATATCGGGCCGCGATTGCCGCCGCGGAAACTTCGATATTTAATCTAGTCTTACGTTCAAACTTTACCCGGATATTTCGGCGCCGGCGCCGGAAACACTTTCAGCCAAACCATTACGGGAGGCCACCATGTCCAGCCAATCCGCCGAAAGTATCGGCCAATACCTGCTCGAGCGGCTGTACGCCCTGGGCGTCAGAGACATTTTCGGCGTACCGGGCGATTACATCCTCGGTTTCTACGACCAAATGGTGCACAGCCCGATCCGCCACATCGGCACCACCCGCGAGGACACCGCGGCCTTTGCCGCCGACGGTTATGCCCGCTGCTCCGGGTTGGGCGCGGTCGCGGTGACATACGGCGTCGGCGCGCTGAATACGGTCAACGCCGTTGCCGGCGCCCATGCCGAGTCGTCGCCGGTGGTCGTAATCAGCGGTGCGCCGGGGGTGGAAGAACAACGCAACGACCCGTTGCTGCACCACCGCTTCGGGCCGTTCACCTTTCAGCGCGAAATCTTCGAACGCATCACTTGCGCCAGCGTGGTGCTGAACGACCCTGTGATCGCCTGCCGCCAAATCGACCAGGCGCTGGCCGCCGCCCGCCACTATTCCAAACCGGTCTACATCGAAATTCCGCGGGACCGGGTCAGAGTGGCCGGCTACCCGATTCCTGAGCCGGCGCAGGAAGCGTTCGGCAGCGACGAAACCGCATTGGCCGAAGCGGTGGCGGAAACGATGGAGTTGGGCGAGAAATCGCGCTCGCCCATCATCGTCGCCGGGGTGGAAATCCACCGCCGCGGCTTGCAAGGCGTGCTGGTCGATTTGGTGAACCGCTCCGGCCTGCCGGTTGCGGCAACGCTGACCGGCAAATCGGTGATCGCCGAACGGCACCCGGCCTATCTCGGCATCTACGAAGGCGCCATGAGCGCCGAATACACCCGTTATCTGGTCGAACAAGCCGATTTGTTGCTGATGCTGGGCGTGACGTTGAACGACGTCGATACCGGCATTTATACGGCCAAGCTCGACCCGCAGCATATGGTCAGAGCGGCGCAGGACGAAGTCGTGATCAGCTCGCACCGTTACCCGCGGGTATTGTTGAAGGATTTCCTGCACGCGTTGGCCAAGTCGGTACCGGTGCGGCCGGAAAAATTCGTTGCCGCACCGGCGGCGGTGACCGCGCCGGATTTTCCGGCGCCGGATCGCGCCATCACCACCTCCCGTCTGGTCGGCCGCTTGAACCAAGCCCTCGGCCCCGAATTCATCGTGGTCTGCGACGTCGGCGACTGCCTGTTTGCGACGATAGACCTGCAAGTGCACGAACAGTCGGAATTCCTGTCGTCCGCCTTTTACACCAGCATGGGCTTTGCCGTGCCGGCGGCGCTGGGCGCCCAAATCGCCCGCCGCGACCGCCGGGCCCTGGTTTTGGTCGGCGACGGCGCGTTTCAGATGACCGGCACCGAACTGGCCACTTTCGCCCGCCTGGGCCTGGACCCGATTGTGGTCGTCTTCAACAACCGCGGTTACAGTACCGAGCGCTTCATTCTGGAGGGCCCGTTCAACGACATCGGCGATTGGCGCTTCGACCGGCTCGGCGAGGTGTTCGGCCCGCTGCAAGGCTACGCCGCGAGCACCGAGGAAGCGTTCGAGGCGGCGCTGGTAGCGGCACTGGAAAACCGCAGCTCGCCCAGCATCATCAACGTCCGCCTCGATCCCGCCGACGCCTCGGCCGCGATGCAGCGGCTGGCGGCGCATTTGCATAGCCGGGTCTGAGGCCTGGCGCTACCGGACTAACCATGCGGCAACTGATCGATAGCCTGACCTTCAATCTGCTGCTTGTCGGCTACCCGACAGGCGACGGCGAACCGGCGAGCCCGACCATCGACAGCGCGAATCGGGCCGCCGCCGGGCTGCTCGGCTACGGCGCCCACGAGCTGGCCGGTTTGCCGCTGGAGCGGATCCTGGCACCGTCCAGCCTGGCGCTTTGCCGGGCGGCGTTGACGCGCGCTCGGCAACGAGATGCCGCCGAATGCTTCGAAGCGGAATTGGTGGCCAGAAACCATAGCTTTCAGGCCCTGGTCACGGCCAGTTCGCTACCGCCACGGCCGGGCACCGCCAAAGCCATGTTGTTGATCCAAGCCATCGATCCGGCCAGCGACTTTTTGGTGATGCGCCGAGTCATCGAGCAGAGCGCCAGCGCAATGATGGTGACCGACCACAGCGGCCGCATCGTCTACGTCAATCCCCGCTTCTCGGCGCTGAGCGGTTATACCGAAGCCGAGTTGCTTGGCCAAAACCCCAATTTGCTGCAATCCGGCAAGATGTCGCAACAGGATTACCAAGAGTTGTGGCGGCAATTGGCGGTAAGCGGCGAATGGCAGGGCGAAATTTGCAACCGCCACAAAAACGGCCGGGAATACTGGGTCGCGGAAAGCATCAGCGCGATCAAGGACAGCCAGGGCAACACCACGCACTATTTGGCGGTCGCCGAGGACATTACCGGGCGCAGAGCCGTGGAATCGGCCCTGGCCGAAAGCGAACAGCGCTTCCGGCAAATGGCCGATTTGTCCGGCGAATGGCTGTGGGAACAGGACCCCAAGGGTTACTACCTGTACAGCAGCATCGCGGTCGAACAAATTCTGGGGCTGACGCCGGCGCAAATCATCGGCAAACATTACACCGAACTGCTGACCGCGCAAGACCAGCAAGCCCATGTCGGCATGTCCTCCAGCCAGCAGTCGTTTCACGCCCTGGTCAACCATTACCGGCATCGGGACGGCCATCCGGTCATTACCGAATCGACCGGATTGCCGTTGCTCGATGCCGCCGGCAATCTGGTGAAATGGCGCGGAGTGGATAGGGACATTACTGCCAGGATGCAGTTTCAGAATGCCCTGATCGAATCGGAAAAACGCACCCGGCTGATCATCGAAAGCTCGATCAACGCTATCATCATCATGGATGCCCACGGTATCGTCACCGATTGGAACCGGCGCGCCGAACAAATGTTCGGTTGGCCGGCGGATGCGGCAATCGGCGCTCGCCTGGACGATTTGATCATACCGCCCCGGTTTCGCACCGCGCACCGCAGCGGTATGCGCCGGTTTCTGGCAAGCGGCAGCGGCCCGATTCTAAACCGCCAGACCGAGCAGGTCGCGCTCAGGCGCGACGGCAGCGAGTTTCCGGTCGAACTCAGCGTTGCGCCGTTGAAACTGGGCAACAGCTACATTTTCAGCGCTTTCATCCACGACATCTCCGGCCGCAAAGCGGCGGAACGGCAAATTCGCCAAGCTCAGGTGGAATTGGCGGTGGCGCAGAACGAGCTGAAAATCGCCCAGCAAATCCAGGCCGGCCTGTCGCCGGCCGCGCCGTTGAAAACCGGCGAATTCGAGATCACCGGGGTTTGCCTGCCGGCGGACAAGGTCGGCGGCGACTATTTCGATTATTTTTACCGCGACGGCGGCCGGCTCGACATCGTCATCGCCGACGTTTCCGGCCATTCCATCGGTCCGGCCTTGTTCATGGTCGAAACCCGTAGCGCGATCCGGATGAAAAGCAGTAGCGAAGCGGCGCCGGAAGCGGTGCTGTCGGCCCTGAACCGGTTTTTATTCAACGATTTGAATCGGGCCGATTACTTTCTGACTTTGTTTTACCTGCAAGTCGCCCCGGAACGCCGGCAACTGCACTTCGCCAATGCCGGCCACCCGCCGCCACTGTTGTTCAACCGCCATAGTCGGCAGTTCGCCGAATTGGATGCCGACGGCCTGATCGTCGGTTTGCGCCAAGACGTTCGCTTCGAACGCAAAACCGTCGAATTGGCCGCGGGCGACATGGTTGTGCTTTATACCGACGGCCTGGTCGAAGCCGAGCATAGCGAGCACGGCTTTTTCGGTCTGGAACGGGTCAAATCCGAAATTGCCGCCAACGCCGACTTGCCGCCGCAAGGGATAATCGACGCCTTACTCGACTCCTTGCGCAGATTCTGCGGTACCGAAAAATTCGCGGACGATATCACCGTATTGGTATTTAAATGGCGTTAACCGCCCGGCTTAGCGGAGAACAAATCCGGAAGCCGTTTCGTAGGAGATCATCATGAATACAGCCCCCTTCTTTCCGAAATTGCTGGTTTGCTGCTTGGTATTGCTGGTTTTGATCGTGTTGCACATCATCCCGCTGCCGATACTGGAACTGACGATTTTGTACGTGATGCTGTTTCGGCCGGCGTGGTTTAAAGATTTGGTCGATCAGCTTTACGGCCGTTAGATTGCCGGTCGTGCCGTAGCGGGCATTAGCCGGGATTCTCGCCGGCGGCAGGCCCCGGCAAAACGTTGCGCTTCGGCGCCGTCACAATCGGTCGCGCAACCAGCGCTCCAGTACGCGGCGAATATAAGCGCGTTGCTCGGCATCCAGTGCTTTTCCCTGCGCTATCCGGTGCCATTTTTCCAGGCAGCCGCGGCAGCAGCAGGCCGTCGCGTGTTGGGCGACAAACACTGGATGGCCGCGGTAAGGGGTTTGTTGGCCGTCGTTCAGCGGTTGGGCTGGGGCCAGGCGCTTACCGATGAAATCGTCGGCGTGGCTGAGGATGGTTTCGATGCCCTTGGTTTGCAGGTACTGCAAGTCTTTGGCATTCAAGTTAAACCGGCTGCGAAACCGGGATTTGGCCAAGCCGGCGAACAGTTCGTCCAAATCCCGCATCGCTGGGCTAACGCAACACGCCCGGCGCCGGGGTATAACTGTCCAGTACGTGGATGTAATTGGCCCGTTCGTAAGCGCCGGGGTCGATGGCGTGCTGGCGGCTGACGCTGCCTTTCATTTGGGCGACCGACTCGTATTCGTGTTCGATCAACCAATGCGCCAGCTCGTTACGAATCTCGTCCAGTTTGCCGACGCCCTGCGCCAGCAACACGCTGCACAGATGCACAACGTCGGCGCCGGCCAGCAAGGCCTTGATCACGTCTTCGGCCTGATGGAAGCCGCCGGTCACCGCCAGCGACAATGGCACCCGGCCATACATCAATGCGGTCCAGCGCACCCGCAACAAGGCTTCGGCCGGGGTCGACAATTGCAGTTTCGGCACCACTTCCAACGTTTCCAGATCGATATCCGGCTGGTAAAAGCGGTTGAACAAGGCCACGCCGTCGGCGCCGGCCTGTTGCAGGCGTTGCACGAAATGCAGCGGCGAGCTGAATTGCGGCGACAGTTTCACGGCCAGCGGAATGTTGATCTGCCGTTTCAATTCGCGAACGATGTCCAGATAGCGGTTTTCCACCGTCTCGCTGCTTTCGGCGATGTCGGCCGCCAGATGGTAGATATTCAGTTCCAAGGCATCGGCGCCGGCGTCCTGCAAGGCTTTGCCGTATTCGATCCAGCCGCCGACAGAAGTACCGTTCAGGCTGGCGATCACCGGAATTTGCAATGCGCCTTTCAGGCGTTGCAGGTGTTCCAGGTATTGTTCCTGGTAGGTCAAAATTTGCGGCGGCAACGGATGAAACGAGTCGGCCTCGCCGTAACCTATGCCCTGTCCGAATAAAAAGCGCTCCATCTGCTGTTGCTCGGCTTCGATTTTTTCCTCGAACAACGACGGCAACACGATGGCTGCCGCGCCGGCATCTTCCAGACGGCGGGCGCCGTCCAAGTCCTTGCTCAACGGCGAAGCCGACGGCACCAGAGGATGCGCCAGCTTCAGGCCCAAATATTCGGTGGCTAAATCAACCATTGCTTTGCTCCTGGGCCAGATCGGCTTTGACTTGGGCTTTGGCGGCGGCCACGCTGGTCGCGTCGCTCCAGTCCAAAGCCGCCAATTGTTGGTAATAACGGTAGCGGTTTTTGACGTCGTGCTGGGCTTGTTTCAAGAAAGCCTCGGCATGGTCCGGATGGCTCTGCCATAACATGCTGAAGCGGGTTTCGGTCATGACAAAGTCGCGGTAAGGAATCGACGGTTCGGCCGAATCGAGTTGCATCGGGTTCTTGCCCTGCTGAATCTTGGCCGGGTTGAACCTAAACAACGGCCAATGCCCGCTTTTCACGGCCAGGTTTTGCTGGCGGTGGTTGTTGGATAAATCCACGCCATGGGCGATACACGGCGAGTAGGCGATGATGATGGACGGGCCGTTGTGGGCTTCCGCCTCCAAAAACGCGCTCAGCGTCTGGGTATCCTTACCGGCATAGGCGACGTGGGCGACGTAGACGTTGCCGTAGTCCATCGCCAGCAAGGCCAGATCTTTCTTGGCGGTCGGCTTGCCGCCGGCCGAGAATTTGGCCACCGCCCCCATCGGCGTCGATTTGGAGGTCTGGCCGCCGGTGTTGGAATAAACCTCGGTGTCCAACACCAGGATGTTGACGTTGCGGCCGCTGGCCAGCACGTGATCCAGGCCGCCGTAACCGATGTCGTAAGCCCAGCCGTCGCCGCCGATGATCCAGACGCTTTTCTTGCACAGGTAGTCGGCCAGCGGCAACAGCATTTGCGCCTCCGGCTGGCTTAACGACGGCAGCTGCTGTTTGAGCGCGGCAACGCGTTGACGCTGTTCGTAAATTCCGGCTTCGTCGGCTTGGTCGGCGTGCAGAATCGCATCGACCAACTCGCCGCCCAAGGTTTCCCGCAGCGACACCAACAGTTCGGCGGCATGCTCGGCCTGCTTGTCGATGGCCACCCGCATCCCCAAGCCGAATTCGGCGTTGTCCTCGAACAGCGAATTGCTCCAGGCCGGCCCCCTGCCCTCGGCATTTTTGGTCCACGGCGTAGTCGGCAGGTTGCCGCCGTAAATCGACGAGCAGCCGGTGGCATTGGCCACCACCATCCTGTCGCCGAACAATTGCGACACCAGTTTGACGTAAGGCGTTTCGCCGCAGCCGACGCAGGCGCCGGAGAATTCGAACAAGGGCTGCAACACCATCGAGCCTTTGATGGTATTGGTTTTCAATAGTCGGCGGTCGTATTCCGGCAAAGACAGAAAATATTCCCAGTTCTTGCTTTCCGGGTCGCGCAGCGGCGCTTGCGGCGCCATGTTCAAGGCCTTGCGGCTGGCGTTGGTTTTATCGCGAATCGGGCAAATGTCCGCGCACAAGCCGCAACCGGTACAGTCTTCCGGCGCCACCTGGTAACTGATCGACAAGCCGGCCGGGAAATCCTTGCCCAGCATTGAGGCATGTTTGAACGTGGCCGGCGCGTCGCTCAAGGCTTCGTTGGGCACGATTTTGCTGCGGATCGCCGCGTGCGGGCACACCATCGGACATTTGCCGCACTGGGTGCACAGATCGGTTTCCCAGACCGGAATTTCCAAGGCCAGATTGCGTTTTTCGTAAGCCGCGCTGCCGGTCGGAAAGGTGCCGTCGGCCGGCATGGCGCTGACCGGCAGCGCGTCGCCGCGGCCGGCGATGATTTCGGCGGTGACGCGTTTGATAAAGTCCGGCGCGCTATCGCCGATCCGCGACACGATGTCGAAGGCACTCGTAGCTTGTTTCGGCAACGGCACTTGCTGTAGTCCCGCCAACGTCTCGTCGATGGCTTTGAAATTCAAATCGACGATGCGCTGGCCTTTTTTGCCGTAGGTTTTTTGCACGGCGTGTTTGATCGCGTCGATGGCTTGTTCCTGCGGCAACACCCCGGAAATCGCGAAAAAACAGGTCTGCATGATGGTATTGATGCGCTTGCCCATGCCGGACTTCTCGGCCACCGCATTGCCGTCGATCAGGTAAAAACGGATGTTTTTATCCAGCATCTGCTGCTGCATCTTGCGCGGCAACGTTTCCCAAACGCGGTCGACCGGGGCCGGGCTGTTCAATAAAAACACGGCATTGGCGGCCGCATTGGCCAGCATGTCGTAACGCTCCAGAAACACCGCCTGGTGGCAGCCGATGAATTGGGCGTCGTTTTCGCCGATCAAGTAGCTGGAGCGAATCGGCTGCGGTCCGAAGCGCAGATGCGATACCGTCACCGCGCCGGACTTTTTCGAGTCGTAGACGAAATACCCCTGGGCGTACAAATCGGTTTCTTCGCCGATGATTTTGATGGTGTTCTTGTTGGCGCCGACCGTACCGTCGCTGCCCAAGCCGTAAAACATGGCTTGAAAGGTTTGGTCGTGGGCGTCGGTGCGGTAAGCGGCATCCCAGGCCAGGCTGGTATGGCTGACGTCGTCGTGGATGCCGATCGTAAACTGGTTTTTGGGTTTGTCTTGTTTCAGCTCGTCGTAAACCGCCTTGACCATGCCCGGCGTGAATTCCTTGGACGACAAGCCGTAGCGGCCGCCGACCACGCGCGGCATCCGGCTGAATTTTTCGCCCTGGCTGAAGGCTTGCGCCACCGCAGCCAGCACGTCTTTATACAGCGGCTCGCCGTCGGCGCCGGGTTCCTTGGTGCGGTCCAATACCGCGATGTTACGGACGCCGACCGGCAACGCCGCGATCAAATGCTCAGGCGAAAACGGCCGGAACAAGCGCACTTTCAGCAAGCCGACCGCTTCGCCCTGCCGATTCAAATAATCCAGAGTTTCCTCGACCGCCTCGGCGCCGGAGCCCATCAACACGATCACCCGTTCGGCATCGGCGGCGCCGACATACTCGAACAAACGGTATTGGCGACCGGTCAGGCCGGCGAAACGGTCCATCGCTTGCTGGGCAATTTCCGGTAACGCGGCGTAAAACGGGTTGACCGACTCCCGCCCCTGAAAATACACGTCCGGGTTTTGCGCCGTGCCGCGCAGCACCGGTTTATCCGGCGTCAAGGCTCGGCCGCGGTGTTCGGCAACCCAGGCGTCGTCGATCATGGCGCGTATCACGCTATCGTCGATTTCGACGATTTTGGCGACTTCGTGCGAGGTACGGAAACCGTCGAAAAAGTGCATGAACGGCACCCGGCTCTGCAAGGATACCGCGTGGCTAATCAAGGCCAGATCCTGCACTTCCTGCGGCGAATTGGAACACAGCATGGCAAAACCGGTCATCCGCGCCGCCATCACGTCGCTGTGGTCGCCGAAAATGGACAAGCCTTGGGCCGCCAACGAGCGGGCGGCGATGTGGAACACGGCCGGGCTGAGTTCGCCGGCGATTTTGTACATATTCGGCAGCATCAACAACAGCCCTTGCGAGGCGGTGAACGTGGTCGCCAGCGTGCCGGCCTGCAACGCGCCGTGAATGGTACCGGCGGCGCCGGCCTCGCTCTGCAATTCGACCACTTGCGGCACGGTACCCCACAAGTTGGGTTGGCCGCGCGAGGCCCATTCGTCGGCCCATTCGCCCATCGGCGAAGACGGGGTAATCGGGTAGATGGCAATGACTTCGTTGAGTTTGTAGGCGATGCTGGCGGCGGCCTGGTTGCCGTCGATGGTCAGGGTTTGCTTGGGCATGGCGCGACCTTTTCAGTGTGTTACGAACGGCCGTTCGGGGCCAACCGACGGCTCTTGTGCTCTATAGGGAATAAGCATAGCCAAAAATCGGCTGGCTAAATTTTATCCAATTTAAAAACGTTACAAATGGGACGGGCTTTCGGGCAGTTTGCCCACGACTTGGCCACAACTTTATCCACAGTTTCTGTGCATAACTGTACTTTCGTCCGATAGGTATGCTACGGACATCCCGTGTCCGAATCCAACTAAAACGGACTCGCCGCTGGGCAAACCGACCGCTAAGCCTTTGACTAAGCGGCAGTATCGCCAAACGGGCTTATTCGTCGCGGAGTAGGATAGGCATGATTTTTTGCTCGACGCTGATCACGGCTTTATTCAGTACGAAAAAATGTTTGTCTTCGACAAACTGCACGCCCAGCATGTAAAAAATCGGCCCCCAGAACGGGTTGATCATCAGCCCGCCCAAAATGCTTTTCCAAGTGCGTTTCAGGTTTTTCAGCGGATTGAAAGCGACGGCCAAGGTTTGCTGGGGGTGGTCTTCGAACACCTGGGCAATCGGCTTCAGCTTCGCCTGTTCCGAATATTCCAATACCGCCATGGCATACGCCAATTTACGCGCCATCTTGTAGAAATGCCAACGCGCGGCGCTGGCCGAAACGGCAAAGGTAATCGCCATCAACGGCAACAGAATACTGGGCGGCAGCAGCGGCGCGAAGGCCGGCGCCAATAGCACCAGGCCGTAGCCCAACATGATGGTGTCTTCGCCGCGCTCCACGTCGCGGTCCAGATTCTGCACGATTGCCGCGACCCGGTCGCCGGATGGGTCCAAATAACCTGATTCTTCAGCCATATCAGCCTCCTGTAGGTTGAATTTGTAGTCGGGATTAAATGCTTGGCCGGGGTAAATGTCAATTAGGCGAATCAGCGCGGTTCGGCCGCGGCAACGCCCCAATGCCGCTCCAGATAATCGCGCCGGGTATCGAAAATTTGCCGCAATTTGCTGCCGATCAACAAACCGTGCATCAGCCTGCCGAACCAGCCCCACGGCATCGCATAAAACACGATGTCTTCCACCTCGACCCCGCCGGCCGCTTCGCTGATTGCCACTTCGTGGCTCCAGAACGCGAACGGCCCCACCTTTTGCTGGTAAACGAAGCGGCGCGGTTTGTCGCAATGGCTGATTTCCGATAACCAAACCATCGGCCAACCGAACACCGCCCGCATCCGGTAACAAATCAGCAAGCCGCCGTAAATGTCGTCGGGCACCGGCGAAGCGATGTCGACATGAAAAAAATCCGGCGTGATGCGGTTCAAGTGGTGCGGGGACGAAAAAAACTGCCAGGCCTGGTCGGCGGATAAAGCCAAGGCTTGTTTGCGGTAAAGATAATAGACTTTCATGACGGTCCGAAGACAACGAGCGCGGCGCCCCGAACCCCTGAATTTACCGCAAAATTTTTGTTGTGGAAGTGTCAAGCGCGGCGAAGCGACGCCTGCGGCATACGCGGATATGCCGCAGCGGATTGCGGCGCGGCGCGGCCGGCGCTATCGCCGCCCAGCCGGCTTAACCGCCCGAGGTGGCGTTGCCCTTGCTGGTCAATTGCGCGCCATTTTCCGGCGCCAGCTTGTTCAGCGCATTGCGTAGCGCGGCGTCGTAACCGTAGATATCCGGATAAAAGCGCGGCTGGCCGTCGCGGTCGACGAATGCCGTGGCGTAGAAAAACAAAACCGGCACCGACTTTTTCAAGCTGACGCGCTGGGTTTTGGGGCCGGCCATCGCTTGCCTGATGCTTTCCAGGCTCCAGCCTTCCTGGCCGTCCAACACGAACTCGGCCAACTTTTCGGCTTCGGCGACGCGGACGCAGCCGTGGCTCAGGTCGCGCCGGTCGCGGTTGAACGCGGCCTTGCCCGGCGTATCGTGCAAGTAAACGTCGGCCTTGTTCGGAAACACGAACTTCACCCGCCCCAATGGGTTTTTCGCGCCGGGACGTTGCCGGGCGCGGAGCCGGCCTTGGCGCAGATCGGCGACGATATCTTCGGCCTGTTCGTCGTCGCTGAAACGCTCGACCAGCTCGATGTCCTGGTCGTCCAGAAAGGCTTCGTCGCCTTCCAGTTTCGGCAAAATTTCCTTGTCCATGATGCTTTTCGGAATATTCCAATACGGCATGAACTCCAGATATTTCATGTCTTCGGCCAGCATCGGCGTCAAATTTTCCGGTGCCTTGCCGACGATGACCTTCATCCGCAGCGGTTGCTGGTCCTGGGTATCCTTGAACGCCCAAAGCTGGAACGCCGGGATATTGACCACGATATGCGGTCCGCCGGCGGACTTGGGCAGCCAGCGAATCCGTTCCATCGCCAATTCGATGGCGGCAATTTTTTCCGGCACCGATTGGTTCAGCAAAGCCAGGGTTTGCCGGCCGATAACGCCGTCCGCCTTCAAGCCTTGCTGGTCCTGAAGCTGCATGATTGCGGCGACCGTGGCCGGGTCGTATTCATCGCCAGTCTGGCCGGCATCGGCCGCAGCCGGACTGCCCAATAGGCTCAGCTCGCGTAGCCGCCGGCGCAGTTCGGGCAACTGGGCGTCTCGGTCTCCGGGATGCAAGGATCTGGCGAAGGCCAAACCGGCTGCGGCATTCGGCGTTTGCCGGCGAAAATCGGCCAAGGCCCGCTTCAGCAATCGATATTGTTCGTTATCCGGCGCCAGTTCGGCGGGCAGTTTCGCCAGACTTTGCATGTGCAAATGACGCTGCAACACCGCGGCCAAATCGGGTTGCGGCCGCAATGTGCCGAGTTGCGCCGGGTAATCCAGTTTCCGCGGATCGACCCGCCCGGAATGCAGGTCGTCGGCATAACGCAGCAACGCCACGGTCAACGCCACATCGTAACCGGCCACGGCATCTGCCGGGGCGGAGCCGGCCTGGCGGGCGTATTCGGCCAAGCGTTCCGCGTCGTAATGGCGCGGATCAAGCCCGTCGTCGGCGGCATTGCGCAACACGGCCAGCGCCTGTTCCCGATTCTGCGCCGGATTGGCGGCGCCGAACCACAATGGCCGGTTGCCGTTGGCGCCGTACAAGCGGGCCAATGCCGGGCGTTGCTCGGAAAAGTCCGCTCGGGCCAGCAACGGCAGGCGGCCGCTGTTCAGCAAGGTCTCGATTGCCTTGCCGGCGTCGGTTTCGTCCGCGCCGGCAACGGCCCAATGGCAAATTAGCAAAACCGCCAATAAACGCGGCATAAAACGGAACAAAGAAATCGGACAATACATGGCTGCAGTGCAATAGGTTAAGCGGGCCGGAGCCGAATTTCGGCTCTGCGCAAGCGTTATCGCCCGCTGAGGCATTTTCATCAATTTACATTTTCTCACACAAGTTTTGCAGCCGGCCAAACTCGGCACAACGGCGGGCGCGATGGGTTTGCCGCCGCCGAAACTTTTCCGGGCCTCGCCGTTGGCCGCGTTAAAATAGCGCTAACCAATTCGCCATCGCCGCCCATTTCATGACTATTACCCCCCTGCCGCAACCGGCCGCCAGCGCCGAACAACTCAACCGAAGCTGCCGTTGCGCCTCGCTGAGCAGGGATCTTTTACGCCGGGAACTGGCCGATTGGGACGCTACCCACGATTTATACCGCATGGTCGGCGAGGAAAGGCCTTATTTGTTTGCCGAGGCGCCGGTATTCCTGGACCGGGCCAACTTGCAGGCGCAATTGGCCGTCATCGCCGCCGCCGAAACGGCCATCGCCAACCCGGCGTTTCAGGAACGGGTGTTGCGCTATGCGCCGGAATCGGCACGCTTTCCGGTCAAGGCACACGGCGTGTTCGTCGGCTACGATTTTCATTTAAGCCCGGACGGCCCCAAGCTGATCGAGATCAACTCCAACGCCGGCGGCGGGTTGTTGAACGCCGTCGCGATCCGGGCGCAACTGCGTTGCTGCGAAGCAGCCGACAGCCAACGCCCCGGCGACGGACCGGCGGCGGCCGGAACCGCACCGGAAACCTTGTTCATGCAAATGTTCGCCGAAGAATGGCGATGCGAACGCGGCGCGCAAGCCTTGCAAACCGTCGCCATCGTCGACGAAGACCCGCAAAACCAATACCTATGGCCGGAATTTCTGCTGTTTCAGGCGCTGTTCGAGCGCCACGGCATCCGGGCGCTGATTTGCGATCCGGCCGAATTGAGCTACCGCGACGCGGCGTTATGGCACGGCGATATCAAGATCGATCTGGTTTACAACCGGTTGACCGACTTCGGTTTGGAACACGCCAAACAACAGCCCTTGTTGCAAGCCTATCTGGCCGCAGACGTGGTGCTGACGCCGCATCCGCGCAACCATGCGCTGTATGCCGACAAACGAAATCTGGCCCTGCTCGGCGATGCGGATTTTCTGGCCGAAATCGGCATAGCCGCTGCCAGCCGCGATATTCTCCGCCGCGGTATCGCCGAAACCCGCATCGTTGAAGCGCAAAACGCCGAGTGGTTCTGGCAGCAGCGCAAGCAGTTGTTCTTCAAACCGGCCAAAGGCTACGGCAGCAAGGCGGCCTACCGCGGCGACAAGCTGACCTTGCGGGTGTTCGACGAGATTCTGCGCCACGATTATGTGGCGCAGGCGCTGGTCAAGCCCAGCGAGCGGCAACTGGATGTCGGCGATTTGAAACTGGATTTGCGCCATTTCGTCTACTGCGGCCAAACCCAACTGGTTTGCGCCCGACTCTACCAGGGCCAGACCACCAATTTCCGTACGCCGGGCGGCGGTTTCGCCCAGGTGGTGGTTACGCCTTAAACCGGCCGCTTCAGCAAGGCGCGGTAGATTTGCAAATCCGCTTCCGAGAAGCAGCAAAAGGTCACGGCCAGCCGATGCGCTTGTCCGTCTAAAAACCCCACAACGCTATCGACCGCAATTGCGGCAGCCTCGCGCGGCGGATAACCGTAAATACCGGTACTGATGCAAGGAAAGGCCAGACTCTGAAGCCGATGCGCCAGCGCCAGCCGCAGCGAATTTCGGTAACAGGCCGATAACAGCGTGGCCTCGTTTTCCCGGCCGCCGCGCCAGACCGGCCCCACGGTATGAATCACGTATTTGGCCGGCAAGCGGTAAGCTTTGGTCAACTTGGCGTCCCCGGTCGCACAACCGCCCAGGCTCCGGCACTCGGCCAATAATTCCGGTCCCGCCTGACGATGAATCGCCCCATCCACCCCACCGCCGCCGAGCAACGATGAATTGGCGGCATTGACGATGGCATCGACGGCCAGCTCGGTAATGTCGGCGTGAATGGCGGAGATTTTGAGGGGCATGAAATTTGGGCGATGTTGGGTTTGGCTAGGTTCGGCCATTTACAGTCATAGAATGCACACCAACCAATGGCGGCAAACCATCTGTGTCCAGTCAATTATCTGATTTGTCTAATAATCCAGACGTAGGGTACGCATCGCGTACCATTAAAAGGCCGTCATGGTGGCGAAAGCCAGAAGGTACGCGTTGCGTACCCTACTTAGCTGGACGAAAATGGAGCGCAGCGGAATTTGCGGTCCGAGTTAATTTGCCTTGTTATGTGCTTAATTGTTCGAGCCAACGCCTTGCCTGCTCCCGAGTTTCCGCTGAAACTTTTGGTGAATCCGACGAAATTACAGTTTCCAATGCTTTTTTGGATAACCCTGCATTAATAATGCTTCGTGCATGGCCTGTGCGAGAGACACAAGAACCTTCCGTGTAGTTAGTTTCAGACTTCAGCTTTTCAATGATGCCTTCACGTGAAAGTGTCTTGGAAGAAAATTCACCAAAGAATCTCACAAAGCATGTTTGTCCTACAGATTGAAGAGTTCGAGAAAATTGCTCATCGTTCACGATTTGTCTCCAATGACACATAACGTAGAGGTGACCGGCGCTGCGCGGCTTTATCGCGCAGCGTCCAGCGACCGAAGGGAGCGAGGTCGACCGCCATGTTAGACCTCGTTGGCATTGAGCACCTCGTCGTTTTCCAAAGACTCAAGGTAGCACTCAAGATTTCCCGCGATTTTCTCAAGAACGCGGGGCAGATACGGAACAAGATCTTCAAAACGTTCGGCGGCAGGAGCGGGGCCGCCGTGGTAGTAACGGCAGTATTCCAAGATGTCCCTGCGCTCCTCGGTAGGTAGTTGTGACAGCGGATCGCGGTCGTTGTAGTCGTGAAGGCCAGACAGATGGATAAACGCACACCCGAATTTGTACACGGACTGTGTCCAGCCTTGAAGCGCCTGAGCAAGCTCAACCATTTCTTTATCGGTGACCTTCGCGCGCGAAGCTTCCTGCGACCATTTCTCGCCGCGCACTGAAGCGTCGATGAGTAGTTCCCGACGCTCTGGACTTTGCGTGAGCAAGTAAATCACGCGAACCATTGAATCCAGCTCTTGCCGCAACACAGAGACCATTTGCCCTGCAAGTCTGGCACCGGCGAGAAGATCCATTGCTCGCTGATGCTCAAGCGAACGGCTGCGGACTTGGCGGAGAAAGATGGCGAGATTCGACATAAGAGGTCTAACAACGAATTAGATAGTTTCTGTATATCTACAGAAAAATGATCTTTGGCACGATAATTTATTGATCAGCATATGATCTTCCTTTCTGCATATCATCCTACAGTGAAATAATGAGTGGTAACGGCTAGAATGCTGCCATTGAATCAAATCGAGCGATAGTCAGCAACGGGTCGGCTTTAGCCAATCGAACTTGCATGCAAGTTTATCCTAACCGATTTTCCCCACCACGCACGCTTCAAACAACAATGACCTCCCGGTCGGGTTCGGGCGCATTCCGCACAACTCGTTATTTTAGCCTTTCCTGGAACGACTCCATCCGCGCTTGACGCTGCACGACAAGCCCGGACGGCATAGAATAGACCCCGTGCGTTTTAAAAAGAGGAGCAAGCATGGAACCCGGCAAAGCCTTGATAAGCATAGGCGCTCTGCTTCTGGCCGTGGGCTTGGTGCTTAACTACGCGCCGTGGCTGGTCAGTTGGTTCGGCAAATTGCCAGGCGACATCCGCATTCAGAGCAAAAGCAGCTTTGTGTTCATTCCGATCACGTCGATGATCGTGGCCAGTGTGCTGATCACCGTGCTGGCGAATCTGTTTTTTCGAAAATGAAGGAGGAAGTGGTGAAGAACCTGGTGGTATACAATCACGGCAAGGACAGTATTCCGTGGGGCGAAAAAGCCTTGGCCTTGGCCGAAGTAGCCAAAGGCCGCGGTTTCGAGTTCGTCAGTCCGGATTATCAGGCCAGCAACGATCCGGATTGGCGGGTCGAACAACTGCTAGCGCTGGATTTGCGCGGTTACGAGCGGATCGTACTGGCCGGCTCCAGCATGGGCGCTTACGTGGCGACCGTCGCCGCCGAAACGATCAAGCCGCAAGGCCTGTTTTTGATCGCGCCGGCTTTTTACCTGCCCGGTTATGCCCGCGACCGCTTCGCCCCCGGTACCGAAAACATCGAAGTATTTCACGGCTGGCAAGACGACGTGGTGCCGCCCGAAAACGCCTGGCGCTTTTGCCGCGAGCATCGCGCCCGCTTGCACATGCTGGACGCGGACCACCGTTTACTCAGCATTCTGCCGCAGATGGCGGCGGCCTTCGACCGCTTGTTGCGGGATTTAACACGTTGACCGGGAGAGAACAACCTATGGCCGATTACAAAAAATACCATTGCCGCGAATGCGAACACATTTACGACGAAGCCGAAGGCGACCCGGACAGCGGCATCGCCCCCGGCACGCGCTGGGAGGACATCCCGGACGACTGGCAATGTCCGATCTGCGGCGCGCCGAAAAGCTTTTTCCAACTGCTTACTTATTAAGGCCACGGTCGCTGACGGCCGAGCGGACCCGGCAGCCGGATCAGTACATGCCGTTACCTAACAGCGCGCCGGCCGCGGCGCCGATGCCGGCCGCCAGCGGATCGCCGCCGCCGAAGTGGTAGCCCATCGCACTACCGACCATGCCACCCACCAAACCTTGTGGGTTGCGCTGGTCGTATTGGTAATAACGCGGCTGCGGAGCCGGCGCGTAATAGGCCGGTGCCGGCACGTATTCCACCACCGGCGGCGGGGCGGGTTGGTAATAAATCACCCGCTCCCGGTATTCCGGGTAATGCCCATGGTGGTGATGGTGGCGGTGATGGCCCCCATGGTGGCCCCAGTCATCGTGATCGGCCAATGCAGCCGACGAAAACGCCAAACTCAAAACGGCAATTAGGGTTTTATTCCACATATCAAAGCTCCTTTTCGCAAAATGATCGTGTCGGGCTGCATGATGCGAGCGGCAGCTTAATTCCAACTTAACCGCGGCCGGCGGCCGTTAGCGCGGTCAACGCCCTTTGGTTTCCGCCCGTTTCAACCAACCGAATAACTCGCTGTCGGTCGATAGCACCAGACTGGCCTCGCTGCCGATCACGCTCCGGTAAGTCTCCATGCTTTTCAGGAATTTATAGAACTCGGCCGCTTCCGGCTTCTGCGCGTAAGCTTTGGCGTAAATTTCGGCGGCCTTGGCATCGGCCTCGCCTTGAATTTCCTGCACCCGCTTGTACGCCGCGGATTCGATCTCGTTGATATCGCGCTCCTTGTTGCCGTGGATGCGCGCGGCTTCGCCTTCACCCTCGGACCGGAAGCGTTGCGCGATTTGCAGGCGTTCGCTGATCATGCGCTGGTGTATCCGTTCCAGCACCTGCCGGTTGTAGTTGATGCGTTTGAAACGGACATCCAACAGTTCGACGCCGAACTCGGCCAGTTTCGGCGCCGCTGCCGCATAGACGTCGTTTTCGATGGCGGCCCGTCCGACCCGAATCGGCCGCAACACGCCGATTCCGGCCTCCTCGCCGGCCAGACCGGCCAAGCTCTCGTCCTGCAACGGTTTCCGCTGCTTATCGTTACGCACTACCTCGATCAACTCGTGGCGAGCAATCGCGGTGCGGGTTTCGCTGCCCAAAATGTCTTCCAGCCGCGACTGGGCGCTGCGTTCGTCGCGCAAGCGCAGGTAATAGCGCATCGGATCGGTGATGCGCCAGCGGGCGAAGGTATCGACCTGGACATAGGTTTTGTCCTTGGTCGACATCTCCACCATCGGCCCGTCCCAGGCCAGGTAACGTTTGTCGAAACTATTGACCTGTTGCACGAACGGCAACTTGAAATGCAGGCCGGGATCGGTAATCGGCAACCCTATCGGCCGACCGAATTGGGTGATGATGACTTGCTCGGTCTGGTTAACGGTGTAGCTGCAAGCAAGCAGCAAAAATAGCATTATGGCGATGACGCCTATCGGCTTGCCGAAACCATTCATTTTGCCACCTCGACAACTTGCGGGCTGGGCGGCGCCAGCAGCGGCAGAATCTGTTGCACCGAATCGTCGACGATGATTTGCTGTTTGGCTTGCGGTATCACTGCGGCCATCGTCTCCAGATAAATCCGGGTGCGGGTGACTTCCGGCGCTTTCAGGTATTGTTCCAGCACCTGGTTAAAAGCCGTGACGTCGCCTTCGGCTTCGTTGATGCGTTTGAAGCGGTAGCCGTCGGCGGCGCGTATCCTTTGGTCCGCCTCGCCGCGCGCTTTCGGCACGGCTTTGTTGTATTCGCCGTTAGCCAGGTTGATCACGTTCTCCCGGTCCTGCTGCGCCCGATTGACTTCGTTGAACGAGGGCTGTACCGGTTCCGGCGGGTTGACGTTTTTCAGCTGCACTTGGTTGATCGTCACGCCCAAGCGGTAGCGCTCGGCCAATTCGCGCACCCGCGCCAGCACGGTTTCCTCGATTTCCTGGCGGCCGATCGTGATGATTTCGTCGACGGTACGGTCGCCGACCACTTCCCGCATCGCCGCTTCGGAAATGTCGCGCAAGGTCAGGCCGGGATCGCGCACATCGAACAGGTACTTCTCCGGATCGGTAATCCGGTATTGCACGATCCATTCCACCAAGGCCGAGTTCAAATCGCCGGTCACCATGGCCCGTTCCAGCTCCGGTTCCTGGCCGGCCTGATCCGGATTGGTAAAACCGGGCGAGGCAAAGCCGAACTCCAGCTTTTGTTGGCGCTGGGTCGGCACTTCGATCACCTCGTCGACCCCGAACGGCAGTTTGGCGTGCAAGCCGGACGGCACCTTGTCGGTAAATTCGCCGAAGCGTAACACGATGCCTTCGGATTCGGCCGGGATGGTATAGAAGCAGGTACTGGCGGCAATCAGACCGCCGATGCCCAACAGTACCGCCAACGGCGGAACCGGCAGCGGCTGCGGCCAGCGTTCGAAAATGGATCGGGAATCGTTCATCGGTAAGCTCCGCAGCGCAGCGGCCGCAACACAGCGGCCCATGGCGACAAGCTTAGCGCAAAAACTCCAGCAATTGGCTGGCGGTCAACGGCCGGCTGAACAGATAGCCCTGCATTTCGTCGCAACCTTGCTGTTGCAAGAAGGCTTTCTGCTCCGACGTTTCGACGCCCTCGGCGATGGTTGCCAAGCCCAGGCTGTCGGCCAGGCTGATCACTGCGCTGACGATTGCCTTGTCTTCGGCGTCGGTACTGATATCGCGCACGAAGGACTGGTCGATTTTCAGTTTGTAGACTTTGAATTTCTTCAGGTAGCTCAACGACGAATAGCCGGTGCCGAAATCGTCGATAGACATCCGGATGCCGCGCCGGTGCAGATTATCCATCGCCGCAATCGCGGCATGCGGTTGGTTCATCGCCACCCGTTCGGTCAATTCCAGTTCCAGATATTCCGGCGGCAACCCTTCCTGGTCCAGAATGCTACCCACCAAATCCGGCAATGTCGGTTGGCTGAATTGCACCGCCGACAAATTCACGGCCATAACCAGCGGCTCCAACCCGTCCGCCATAATCTGCCTGGCTTGGCGCACCGCGGTTCTGATCACCCATTCGCCGATAGGCAGGATCAAACCGCTGTCCTCGGCCACCGGAATGAATTCGGCCGGCGACACCTGGCCCAACTCCGGATGCCGCCAACGCAACAAGGCTTCGGCACCGGTCACCTTGCCGGTTTTCAGCGACAATTGCGGCTGGTAGTGCAACTCCAGTTCGCCGCGCTCCAGCGCATGGCGCAGGCCGTTGACCAACTGCAGATTGCGCGCCGAATTGGCGTGCATTTCCGGCGTGAAGAAGCGGCAACCGTGGCGGCCTTCCAGCTTCACCCGGTACATTGCGGTATCGGCGCTTTTCGATAAGGTTTCCAGATCCTCGCCGTCGTTCGGATACAGCGCGATGCCGATCGATGCGCTCATGTTCAAATCGTAATGCTCGATGCGGAACGGTGCGGAAATCGCGTCCAGCAATTTTTGGGCAATATAGGCGGCAGCGTTGGCGTTGGCTCCGGGCAACAAGACGATGAACTCGTCGCCGCCCAGCCGGGTGACGATATCCTCGGCCCGCAGCGCGGCGCGCAACCGATTGGCCAATTCGACCAGCAAGGCGTCGCCGATGCTGTGCCCCAAGGTATCGTTAACGTCCTTGAAGTGGTCGATATCCAGAAACATCAGTGCCAGTTGGCCATTGGTGCGCCTGGCCAGACCCAACGCATACTTCAAATGGTTATTAAGCTGGCCGCGGTTGGGCAGTCCGGTCAACGGATCGTAATTGGCCAACTGGTAAATGTGTTCCTCGGCCTGCTTGCGTTCGATAGCCAACGCCACGAAATGGGCAACCATATCCAGCAGGCGTAAGGCGAAATTGTCCGGGGACGCCGGATAGCGCTGGTAAATGGCGAAGGTGCCCAGCACCTTTTTGGCGGCACCCAAGATCGGCTCGGACCAGCAAGCGCCGAGTCCGGCTTGCTCGGCCAGGGCTTTATAATTCTCCCAGTACGGATGCCGGGCGATGTCGGCGACGACGGTACGTTGCCCGGTGAATGCGCTATTGCCGCAAGAACCGACTCCCGGCCCGATCTCGGCGCCGTCGATCGCCCGGTTGTAAAAATCGGGCAACCCGGGTGCCGCGGCAACGCGCAAATGTCGCCCGCCTTCGTCCAGCAGCAATACCGAACAAATACAATCCGGCATGGCGCTTTCCAGCTTGCGTACCACCTCGTCCAGTAATTCCCGCAACGAACCGCCGCTATTCAGCCGCTCCAGCATGAAGGTGCGCAAGATTTCCATTTGCAGGGCGTGCCGGCGCTCGGCCTCGCGTTCGAAACCCTTCAAGGCGTGGTCGATGTCCATCGCCATTTCCAGCAGCAAGTTGCGGGCGGCAAAATCGAAAGCGTTTACGCTATCGGCGTATAAATTCAGCGTTCCGACCGGCACGCCGTTTTTGTGCAACGGCAATGCCGCCGACGCCCGCCAACCGAATTGGGCGCCGCGCTCGTGCCAAGCCGCCGTAGTCGGATCGTGCAGATAATCCTGGCACCAGTAGGCCTTATCCTCCCGCAGCGCGGTTCCGGTCGGGCCGCAACCGTTACCGTACTTGGCATCGACACCGATCGCGATGCCGGCCAGATATTCGACGCCGCTACCGTAACTCGCCACCGGCACCACCGTTTGCCCGCTGGGGTCGAGCATGCCGACCCAAGCCATTTTCATGCCGCCGAACATGACGGCATCGCGGCAGATTTGCGGAAACAACTCGGCTTCGGAATTGCAACGCACAATCGCCTGGTTGCATTGGCTCAACGCGGCGTAAAGCTGGGTCAGGCGCAGGGTTTTCGCTTCGGCGCTTCTGCGGTCGGCGTCGATTCGGGCCAATTGGCGCTGGGTTTCCGACAACCATCCCATCACGCTATTGTGCAAGTTGGCGGGCACCGCTACGGGCTGGCTAAAATCGCCGCGGCCCAATTCGGCGATTTGCTGGTGCACTTGTTCCGGCGATGCACCGAGGATGGCGTAGACGGTGCGGTAGACCCACCACAAACCCAGCACCAGCAGCAGACCGGCGACGGCGATACTAATCCGCAGCAGCCAAGCCATTTCGGCCTGTTGTCGAGCCGAGCGCTCGCTGCGCATCTTCACCATGCCGCGCGCCTCGCCGATGCTGCGAGCCCATTCCGCATTGGCCCGACGGTAAGCCGGGTTATCCAGCATAGACGCCGCCCGGAAGCGGTTGGCGGCATCCGCCGGGTCGGCGGTTTCGGCCAGTTGCATCGCGGCGAGCTCGATGGCCGCCAGTTCGCCGGCTTTGGCTTTCGCTTCGGCCAGTTTCGCCAGTTCTTCGACGGTAAACCCGGCGTCTTGCCACGCATCCGGCCGGTCGCCGCCGCGCAATTCCGCCGCTTCCCGGTATCGGCGCCGGTACTCCGGATCGGCGCTGACGATGTAGCCGAGCGCCATCCGCCAAGCTTCGCCGGATGCCTTATCCAACTCGTCGACCAGACGGTATGCGTCCAGCCCAAGCCGGTAGTCACGGCCAATCCGGTTTTCGTTGCCGATGCAATAGAAAACCGAACCGGCAAGCAACAGCAAGGCCAACGCGCTGAGCCAGAGGCTATTCGATAGGCGGGAATGACGGCGCTGCCAAATCATAGGCTTATTCCTTAGTGGTAATCCCTGCGACACTGGGCGAACCCAACGCCGCCGGCGGGACTTGTACTGCGAACGAGGCGATTATTCCACACTGCCGGCTACGCCGCCGCGTCTCCGCTCCCGGTTTTTAGCCGCGAGGCACAACTTTTTTGGGCGCCGGCCAACAAATGCTACCGTAACCGCATTGATTGATCGACAATGGCCGACGCCAACCCCAGCTCCACCAGACTTCCGAGGACGATCAGATGAAAACCCCCATTACCGTGTTGATCCCGCTTCTGCTGCTGTTATGCCGGCTGCCATCGGCGGCTGCCGAGCAATTGCAGGTTGGCGATTCCGCCCCGGCGTTTCAAGCCAAAACCCACAGCGGCGACGATTTCGATTTGAATGCGCGACGCGGCAACGGCTGGACCGTATTGTATTTTTATCCTAAAGCCGGAACGCCGGGGTGCACCGCCCAAGCCTGCGCCTTCCGCGATGCGATACAAGCCATCCGCCAGCAGGGCGCCGAGGTTTACGGCCTGAGTACCGATAGCGTGACCGAACTGGCCAACTTCCACCGCGAACATAAACTCAGCTTCACGCTGCTGTCCGACCCCGACGCCAAGGTCACCGAGGCTTACGGCGCGAAAATGCCGGTGTTAACCATGGCCAAACGCTGGACCTTCATCATCGATCCGGAGTTGAAGGTGCGCCGCATCGACGACGACGTCGACCCGGCGCTGGATGCGCAAAAAGTGGCGGCGGCACTGAAGCAGTTGCAGGCCAAGCCCTGAGAACCGGCCGGCTGGCGACTTATTGAATCCTGACCAGATAGCCGTCGGTTTTCTCGCAGCCCGGCTTGCTGTGGGCCGTGACGCTGACCCGGACGAAACCGTGCTCGATCGGCCGCTCTATCTTGCCGCGCACCTCGTAGCGTCCGCTCTTGTGCTGGCTAATGTATAACTCCTTGGCCGTGTATTCGTATTTGATATCGCCGGCACCGACATGCACGACAATGGACGTCGGCGTCGTGTTGGCGGAAGCCGACAGCGAAAACTCCTGAAACGACTGCAAATATTTGTTGGCCGCCGGTTGAAACTCGGAAAACGTCGGCTTATCGCAGTGGCTCGAACTTTGGCTGCTGCCGTAGGCGTAAGCGATATCGGCGCTCAGGCTTAACAAACAGACAGCGGTAAGGCGAAAAATCGTAGTCATCTTTATCTCCGTTGGCACGCGTTGGTTGAAATGGCTGCATAGCTTACCAAGAAAAACCGCGCAGGCCGGAGAGGGAAAACAACCATTCGCCTCGATGCCGTACAAACCGCGATTCCCCTGGCCGTCCACCAAGCAGCGCCGTCGAGTTCCATTCGAGACATACATTGCCTCGCGGCTGGGTGCAGTTACATTGGCTTTCGCCGAAAGCGAGCCGCTATCGTCAAAAATGCACATCGTAAACCGTCCAGTTTGAGGATTCAGCGAATTCATAACATTCGGATTCTTTGCGTTCAACGTTCTAATTTAGTGCTTCTGCGATAGCTACCGTGCACCGAATCTTTAAGCGAAAACAAACGATAAACGCTGTTTTATCCTTTCGGAAAAGGTCAAATTAACGATTAAAACATGCGGTGATCGCCGCGATTGGCTTGGGTGCATAAAACGCTGAATACTTGATGAATGCGGAACCCGGCGATGGTTTTGATTGCTTTTCCAAGTACTTTCAGTGCAGTCCTGTATGCTGCGCCGATCAAGGCATAAAGGCTGTATCGACAGCGCTGTTCGCCGAATTAGCCATCCAGCCGCCGCCGAATGCCCGGTACAACGACACCATCGCCACGCTGACCGCCGTTTCGGCTTTGGCGCGATCGTCACTGACGGCCAGCTTGCCGCGTTGAGCATCCAGCACCGCCAGATAATTCGCCGCTCCGCGACTATACAAGGCATCGACCAGCCGGTAGGCTTTTTCCGCCGAGGCTTCCGCTTCGCTCAATCGTCCAAAGCTATCGCTAGCGGAACGATGGGCGACGAAGGCGTTTTCCACGTCCTCCAGGGCCAGCAAAAAAGTCTTCTCGTAATTGGCGGCGACTTGCTCCAGCCGCGCATCGGCGGCGGTAATCTGGGCGCGGATGCGGCCGGCGTTGAATATCGGCGCCGAAAGGCCGGAACCCAACGCGTAAACGCTCTCGGCCAGACTCGGAAAACCGCCGACCGCTATCGCGCCGAGACCGCCGCTGGCCGACAAAACGATCTTGGGATAAAGATCGGCCCGCGCCGAACCCAGACTGGCCGCCGCCGCGCTGACTTCGGTTTGCGCCAGACGTAAATCGGGACGTTGCGCCAGCAAATCGGCCGGCAGCAGCTTGGGCATGGCCGGCGCTTGCTTCGGCAACGGGCCGGCGGCGGCCAGCCGCGTTCCCAAGTTTTCCGGCGGCTCGCCCAGCAATACGCCCAAGCGATGGATCAGGTTTTGCTCGGCGTTAGTCAGTTGCGGCAGCGTCGCTTCGGTGCCCTGCAACAGCGTTTGCTGGCGGGCAAGGTCCGCCTCGTTTGCCAGTCCGGCTTTAACAAATGCCTGCAAAGTCCGCAGTCGTTCGCGCTGCAAATCAATATTTTTTTGCAGAATGCCGATGCGTTGCTGCACGCCGCGCAGCTCCAGATAGTTGGTCGCCACCTGGGCCAACAGGCCGACTTGCGCCGCATGCAAGCCTTCCTGGCTGCCTTCGGCTTGCGCGGCGGCTGCTTCTGCTTCCAGATGCCGGCCGCCGAACACGTCGATTTCCCAGCGCGCCGCCAAGCCGCCGCTGACGGCATCGGCGGTCGGCGTAATCAATTTCATGCCTTGTCCGTCCGGTACGCCGACGATGCGGTCGATGCGCTTTTCCCGGCCGCCGGACAGCGAGAAATCCAGGCTGGGATACAACGCCGCTTCGGCGACGGTCACCATCGCGCTGGCTTCGCGGACCCGAGCGGTGGCGATTTTCAGATCGTGGTTGGCGGCCAAGGCTCGGTCTATCAACTCGTTCAGCAAGGGATCGTTGAAACCTTGCCACCAGGTTTTCAGGTCCGCTGTTTCGGGGGTTTGGGCACTGGGCGCATGTTGCCAGGTTGCCGGGCTATTGAGCGCCACCTGGTCGCCGACGCGGGTTGGCGTGCAGGCGATTAGACTAGCCATGGATAGAATGGCTAGCGGTGTTAAATATTGCCTAAGTCCGTGTTCTCGCCCAACAAAAGCCGGATAAATGGCTGATAAAAAAGGGATAATAGGTGTCTTATTTGTTCACCCAAAATAATCATGCGTCGCTTCAAGCTGAAAGCTTCCAAAAAGGAATTCACCTCGTATGCGGGTTTGGCCTTGGTGGGTCAATGTCTGGACATCATCAATGTTGAAGCGGTTGTCGATGGGCGGATACCGGTTTCGCAAGGCATCAAGACGTCCGACCTCGTGAAATCGGCGACGGGCCTGCTCAGCATCGGCAAGAGCGACTTCGAGGCGATTGAGCCGTTTCGGGAAGACCGTTTTTTCAAGCAGGCGCTCAACCTGCGCAAAGTGCCGGGCAGCGTTTGGTTGCGGCAGCGCCTGGACCGCGTCAGTGACCCGCTGCGCGAGCCGTTGGACGAGATGTCGGTTCGCCTGCTCGAAGGCGCCGCCGCGCCGATTACGCCGCACAAAGGTTACGTCTGTTTGGACATGGATACCTTTGTGATGGATCAAAGCGGCAGCCAGAAGGAAGAGGTCAGCCGTACTTATCAGGGCGTGGACGGTTATACGCCGGTGGCAGCCTATCTGGGCAACGAGGGCTGGTGCGTTGGCCTGGAGCTGAGGCCCGGGCGCTGGCATTCGTCGCTGGGGATCGAGTATTTTCTGGAACGGCTGTTGCCGCGCGTCGAACGTCTGGTGCCAGCCGAACAAGCGGTGCTGATGCGCAAGGACTCCGGGTTCGACAGCGCCAAGCTGTTATTCAAAGCCGCCGAGGAAAAAGACCGCTGGGCCGCGATGGGGCGGTCGTTCGATTATCTGGTGAAATGGAATCCGCGTCGGCAGGACAAAGACCAGTGGGTGGCGCAAGCCGAAGCGGTGGGTGCCTTCGTCGAAAAACGTGCAGGCAAACGCGAAGCACTCTGGTCGATCAACGTTGAACGCCGCTTTGGCAAACAAACTCGCCCGTTTCGTCTGGTGCTACGCCTGATCGAACGCACCATCGACAAGCGCGGGCAGCACTTGCTGCTGCCCGACATCGAACTGGAAGGCTGGTGGACCAGTCTGGACGACGAGGAAGCCATGGTCATCGAACGCTACCGCGACCATGGCACCCATGAGCAATTTCATTCCGAGTTCAAGACCGACCTCGACCTGGAGCGGCTACCGTCCGGCAAATTCGACACCAACGACGTCATCCTGCGCTTAGGCATGCTGGCCTACAACTGCTTACGCTTGTTGGGCCAACTGGGCCTACTCGGCGACTTGGCGCCGATCCGACACCCCGCCAAGCGGCGGCGCATCAGAACCGTGTTGCAGGAAATCATGTATCGCGCCGGGCAAGTCATCCACAAAGCCCGGCAGTGGTGGCTGGATTTGGGGCAGGCTTCGCCAGTCGCCCGGCTGTTTGAGTATTTGCAGCAGCGGTTGGTGGTTCAGCCGAACGCTACGCCGGGATAAACGCGGACCGAAACACACAATGACTCGGCTCACTCCCGGCGGATTACCCCCCCGGGCTTGCCGCCCTTTGGGGTATTGCCCACTCAAACGGGCTAATCGAGCCTGGGCGGACCGCTTTTGGGCGAAAAAATCGTCCGCTGGATGATAAAAAACAACGTTGCAAGGATGCGGCATGTAAAAAAATGCACTCATGCGCATTTGGAGGCGTTTACGTTAGTGCGAACACGGATTCAGGTATTGGTTATTCATTGTAAAACTCCGTGGGCGTCGCGTAGATACCGTCTTAAAAGTCAACTTTGAAAAGCGTAATCGCCCCGGTAAGGCTCGCGAGTTTTCAGGACACCAAAGCACAAATGTACGAGTTTACGCATAGCACCACCGAGAGCGGACATTTTGGTTTTTCCACGTGCCTGCAAACGCAGATAGAGTGCTTTGAGATGAGGGTTGTATTGAACGCCGACTACGGCAGCCATATAGAGGATGGCCCGCATACGGGCCGGCCCGGCTTTAGATAGTCGGGGCCGTCCTTGAATCGAGGAACCGGACTGTCGCTCCACGGGCACCAAACCCAGGTAAGCGGCCAATTGTTCAGCGGATTGAAAGTGATGATTGTGCATTACCGCTAACAAGTGATTGCTAACCTGGGGACCGACGCCGGGAATACTGATTAACAGCGTCCGGTCCGCCTTCAGTTCAGGGTGCTGATCGATATGGTCGTCGATGTCGATCTGGAGTTTAGCGAGTTGAGTTTCCAGGAAAGTAATAGAGTCGAGTAGGGATTGGTGAATCAGTGCCGGAGTATCGGTGGCCTGGGCTTTTTCCAGGCGGTTGCGCTCGCGTTGCAAATCCTGGGCGATCGCTTCACGGCGGGATAACAGGGCTTGCAAGGTGCGAGCTTCTGGAGTTGGAGGTGTCCAAGGCCTGGGGTTCAACAACGCGCCGTAACGAGCCAACACCAGACTATCGACGCCGTCGGTCTTGGTGCGCACACCCAGGCTGCGGCCAAAGTCTTTGACTTGAGCGGGATTTACAATCGAGACCGTGACGCCTGCATCGCTCAAGGCGAGTGTAGCCTGTTCGTGATAAACGCCGGTTCCTTCCAGGATAGCGTGTAGCGTGTCAGGCGTGGCCTGTTGTTTTACACACCAAGCTAACAGATCGTCGACGCCCGCTTTGGAATTGGTAACGGATTTCGCACGGCGTTTGGCAGTGGCAACATCCAATAACAGACTGCAATCAAGTTTGGCTTTAGAAACATCGATACCGATAAAAAACTAGAGTGATTCAGCATGAAGAAACAAAATAAACCAACCGAGCCCACTTGCCTTGTGCATACAGGGTCATTGCCCTTGGCTACCGTTCAGTGTCTTCGTTGGCATCAGAAGCGAGACAGAAGGCTTAATCTACATGCCAAGGTCGAACCTTAAGGGTACGCACAAGCTCTTTCTGTCTCAGTGCCAAGGTAGCTAACCATGGCGACAAGTAAGATACAAGGGTACGCACCGCGTACCTTCTGGGCTTAAATAATTGCAGAGGTTTTAAAAGGGTACGCAATGCGTACCCTACGGCCTTCTTTATGATGCATCCGCCGCCACACGCTCCACCCTGAACCAAGCCGCATACAGCGCCGGCAGGAAGAACACCGTCAACACAGTCGCCACCGTCAGGCCGCCCATGATGGCGATAGCCTGTGGGCCGAAGAAGTCGTTGCGCGACAACGGGATCATCGCCAGGATGGCCGCCGCCGCGGTCAGCATGATTGGCCGGAAACGCCGCACCGTCGATTCGACGATGGCCGACCAGGTGTCGAGGCCTGACTGTTCATCCTGATCGATCTGATCCACCAGAATCACCGAGTTGCGCATGATCATGCCGGCCAGCGCCAGGATGCCGAGCAGCGCCACGAAGCCGAACGGCGCCCGAAACAGCAGCAAGGCGAAGGCCGCGCCGATCACGCCCAGCGGCGCGGTGCTGAACACCATGAAAGTCCTCGACAGATTCTGCAATTGCATCATCAACAAGATCAGCGTGACGATCAGCACCAGCGGAATCCAGATCAGGATGGACTTTTGCGCGTTCACCGCGTCTTCCTTGGAGCCGCCGGTTTCGATGAAATAACCGGCCGGCAAGCTGTCCTGTATCGGTTTAAGTTTCGGGACGATTTCGGCCGCCACGTCCGGGGCCATCTTGCCGTCGGCCACGTCGGCGCGCACCGAAATGGTCGGGAAGCGGTTGCGCCGCCAGCGCACGCCGTCTTCGAACACGGTTTCGAACTTGACGAACTGCGACAGCGGTACCGACTTGCCATTGGCCGTGCGCACCGCGACATCCGGCAATTCGTCGGCGGCAGTGCGCAGCTCGGGGCTGGCCCGCCAGACGATGTCGATCAATTTATCCTGCTCGCGCAGTTGTCCGACCGGGATGCCGGTGTAATGCGCCTGCAAGGCTTGCGACAGGCTGGCTGTCGAAACACCCAGAGCCCGCGCCTTGTCCTGATCCAACATCAGCCGGAACGAAGGCATGCGGTCATGCCAGTCGTCGTTGACGTCCACGGTGCCGGGATGGTTGCGCACGACCTCGGCCACCCGCTCGGCAATGCCGCGCACGATGTTGGGGTTTTCGCCGAGTACCCTGAACGCCAGCGGATAATCCATCGGCGGCCCGACATTCAGCCGCTTGACCCGGCCCCTGACATTCGGAAAGTCGGTCTCAAGAATCTGGCGGACGCGCTGCATCACCCGTTCGCGCGCCTTGTTATCCTTGGTCATCACTACCAGTTCAGCCAGATTGGTATTCGCCAATTGCTGCACGATCAACATGAAAAACCTCGGTGTACCGCTGCCGACATAGCTGGCGACGTGTTCCACGTCTTCGTCCTTGGCTAACAGCGCTTCCATCCGCTTGGCGGCGGCTTCGGTTTGCTCGAAGGCACTGCCCTCCGGCAGCCACAGGTTGATGATGACTTCCGGCCGGTTGGACAGCGGGAAGAACTGTTCGGGAACGTGGGTTAACGCCACGACGCCGAGGCCGAACAAAGACAGCGTGGCGATAATCACTTTCGTGCGGTGCGCCACGCAGGCATCCACCCAGCGGCGCAAGCGGTTGTAGAACGGCGTATCGAACAAATCGTGAATCGGGCCATCGGCGTTGGCGTGTACTTTGAGAATCAAGAATCCCAAATACGGGGTGAACACCACCGCGCCTATCCAGGACAGTATCAAAGATATGCCGACCACCTGAAAAATCGCCACGGTATATTCGCCGGCCGAGGATTGCGCCAAACCCACCGGCAGGAAACCGGCAATCGTGATCAAGGTGCCGGTCAGCATCGGAAAGGCGGTGGCGGTATAGGCATAGGTCGCGGCGCGCATCCGGTCCCAGCCTTCTTCCAGCTTGCGCGCCATCATCTCGACGGCAATCATCGCGTCGTCCACCAGCAGGCCCAGCGCCAGAATCAAAGCGCCCAAGGAAATCCGTTGCAAATCGATGCCGCACAGCAGCATGACCAACAAAGTCGCGGCCAGCACCAGCGGCACGGTCAGCGCCACTACGGAACCGGTGCGCCAGCCCAAGCTCAAGAAGCTGACCACCAACACGGTGGCTAAGGCTTCGAAGAAGGTTTGGCCGAATTCCGCCATCTGGTTTTTCACCACATGCGCTTGATTGGCGACTTGCTCCACGTCCATACCTAGCGGCAACTCGTTTTTGATGCCGGCCAACGTGTCGCCCAAGTTTTTTCCCAGGGCTATCACGTTGCCTTTCTTATTCATCGTCACGCCGAGACCGAGCGCCGGTTTACCGTTGAAACGCATCTTGAATTCTGCGGGATCGACATAGCCGCGCGTCACCTGGGCGAAATCTTTGACCTTGAAGGTTCGATTGCCGATGCGTACCGCCATATTGGCGACGCTGTCTTCCGACTCGAACGAGCCGGTCAGGCGTATTGGCAGATTGCGCTGCGGGGAAAACAACGTGCCGGCCGGCGCCATGCCGTTCTGAGCCTGCAAGGCCTGAGCCACCGCAGCCGTATCCAGACCCAGTTCGGCCAACTTCTTGTCGGAAAACTCGACGAAAATCTTTTCATCCTGGACGCCGATCAGATCGACCTTCTCGACATCCTTGACCCGCAACAGCTGCTGGCGCACCGAATCGGCCGCCAGTTTGAGGTCGGCATAATTAAAGCCGTCGCCGGAAAAGGCGTAGATCAGGCTATAAGTATCGCCGAATTCATCGTTGAAGAACGGCCCGATGCTGCCGGGCGGCAGCGTCATCCGAATGTCATCGACCTTCTTGCGCACCTGATACCAAAGTTCGGGGATTTCCTTGGGCGGCGTATCCTCGCGGGGCGTGACGAAAATCACCGATTCGCCGGGTTTGGAATAACTGCGCAGATAATCCAGGTCGGGCAGCTCCTGGATTTTCTTTTCCAGCCTGTCGGTCAACTGCTGCTCGACTTCCAGCGCGGTGGCGCCGGGGTAAAGGGTTTTGACGACCATGATACGGAAGGTAAACGGAGGATCTTCTTGCTGCCCTAGCATGTGATACGCGAACACCCCGCCGAGCACCACCAATGCCAGCATGAAGCCGGTGAAGGAACGGTGTTTGAGCACCCATTCGCTGAGGTTGAACGCTTTCATAGTTGTCCCTCTTTTGCACCATGCTTAGCCAAGGCATTTTCTTCCGGCAAGCGGACAGACTGCCCTTCGGCGAGACGCTGAACGCCGGCACTGACCAGCAATTGACCAGCGGAGATGCCCTCGACGGCAATGCGTTCGCCGGGCAGCGTTTCGCCCAACTTAACCGGCATCGACTTGACGGTGGCCGCCTGCTCGTCGATCAGCCAGACCAAAGGATGCTCGGGCTGGTTTTGCGGGGTATAGACGGCGGAAAGCGGGATGGCGATGCCGGAAGCGGTGTGAGCATCGATATGAACAGTCGCCGTCATGCCCAATTGCGCGGCCTCCAGACCTTCCAGCAAGCTGGCTTTGACCCGGTAAGTACGGCTAGCCGGATCGGCGGCCGAGGCGATTTCGCGGATTCTGGCTTTGAACCGCCGTTCGTCGTCGGACCACAACGCGACATTAACTTCTTGTTGGCGCTGAATTTCTTGTAGACGATGCTCGGGAACGTCGAAATGGATTTCCTTTTCGTCGAGCTGGGCCAACGTCACCACGGCCTGACCGGCAGCCAGCACCTGCCCAGATTCGACAGCCAAGGCCGTGACCACGCCGTCGCGGTCGGCATGCAATTCGGTATAGCTCAGCTGGTTGTTTGCTTCGGCCAATTGCGCTTCCAGCGCCGCCGTCCGCTCCCGCGCCGTGGTATAAGCGGTTTCATGCCGTTCGAACTCCGGCGGACTGATGACTTGCTGAGCCAGCAAGTCGCGGTATCTCGCCAAATCGTCGCGCAGGAAATTGCTGTCGGCCTGGGAGGAAGCCAACTGAGCCTTCAGGGCCTGCACGGCGAGGCGGTAATCGTTGCCGTCCAGTATCGCCAGCAGTTGGCCTTTACGCACGGAGTCGCCAACGTCCACTTTTCGCTCCAGCAGTTTACCGGCCACCCGGAAGGATAAGGGCGTCTCGATTCTGGCCCGGACTTCCCCGGCAAAGCTTCTGGCACCGGCTACCGCGCTCTGCTCGATGCGAAACACCTTCACTGGACGGACAACCGATTGCGTGGGTTTGTCCTGGTCGCTGCAGCCGGCGTTCATCATAAGCGGCAACAACCCAGCCAGTAGCCAGCCTTTGTTGGTGAATCGAAATTGCAGCCGGTCAAGGGCGTTCGATCTAAACGGAGTTTTTGGTTTCGGCATGTGGCTGCCTCCTTCGGTAAAAGGTTCGGTGATATTTGAAATAGTCATTCGATGCTGTTTTTGATCAGGGAACCTCTAAAAATTGCGCCCGGCGAGTAAAATGAGTCGGAGCTAAAGACCTTTGGAGAGCAGAGATGACGGTGGCACAAGACGACCTTTTCGGTTCCCTGTTTGAACATCGAGATCGTCGAATCGATCGTTTGGGTAATCCGTTGTTGGAATTAGAGGCGCAAGTGGATTGGGAAGCGTTCCGTCCGTTGCTGGATCAAGTGCGTCACAAAGTCCGCAAATCGTCTGCCGGGCGAAAGCCCTGGGATGGAGTGTTGATGTTCAAGGCATTAGTGCTGGGCAGTCTCTATAACCTGAGCGACGAGCAATTGGAGTTCCAAATCGAAGATCGGCGCAGTTTTCAGCGTTTTATTGGGTTGTCGGATGCCAAGCACGCGCCGGATCGCAACAGTTTCTGGCTATTTCGTGAGTCACTCAAAGAACTGAAACTCACCGAGACGTTATTCAACGAATTCAACCGGCAATTGGATCGCGCCGGCCTGATTGCCCGCAAGGGCCAGCTGATTGACGCCAGCTTCGTCAAGGCGCCGGTGCAGCGTAATACCCCGGACGAGAACGCCCGGATTAAAGCTGGCGAAACCGTCGAGGACTGGTCAGCCTCCAAACGCTGTCAGAAGGATACCGATGCGCGCTGGACCAAGAAAGGCGACAAGAGCTATTACGGGTACAAGAACCACGTCAACGTTGATAATGCTCACAAGTTAGTGCGCAAATACACGGTCACCGATGCCAGCGTCCACGACTCCCAAGCCCTGAACGGCTTGCTCGATAGCGGCAACACCAGCCACGCGGTGTGGGCCGACAGTGCGTACCGATCCGAAGCCACGGAAGCCAGCCTTAAAGCGCAAGGTTACCGCAGCCGAATTCACCGCAAAGGGGTTCGCGGCAAGCCGCTGACCGACCGGGAAAAACAGGGCAATCGCACGCGCTCCAAAACCCGTTGCCGGGTCGAGCACGTGTTTGCCTGGATGGCGCAATGGGGTGGCAAGACGGTCCGTTGCATCGGCTTAGCTCGTGCCGAAGTGCGTATCGGCTTCATGAATCTGGTGTACAACATGCGACGTTTTTGTGCCATTCGCAGGGTAGCTGCGTCTTGATGACGCCCATCGGAGCTGAAAAGCTTCGAGTTGAAGGTAGTCCGCTTGGAAATGTCAGCTTTCGAGCGCGTTTTACGCCCCGAATCTGATTAATCGTGGATTTTTAGAGGCTCCCATCAGTATCTCGGCGGCCAACCTGGCATCGACGCCCGCGCCGGAATGGCGCGGCAATTGTGCGGAGACGACGGCACCCTGGAACAAGGCACACAGTTGCCCGGCCAGCCGTTCCGGCGACCACGCGCCGGCCCGTGCCGAAAGATCGGTCATATGGTGTTGGAGCCTGCGGTAAAACGCGGCGGATGCTCGATTCACCGCATGGCTTTGCTCGGGATATTCCGCGGCTGCCTTGATCAATGGGCAGCCTTGGAAATCAGGACTGGCCAACCATCCGGCATGGACATCGAAAATGGCTAACAGCTGGTCTTTCGGCGTCTGCGCTTTGCGTTCAATTTGCGCGACGAACCAAGCCCAAAATTTGGCACTGTGTTTGTCTAAGTAAGCAACGATTAGCGCTTCCTTGGAGCAGAAGTGCTTGTAAAGCGTCATCTTGTGGGTATTGGCCGATTTGACGACGCTATCGACACTTGTAGCTCTAATGCCTTGGCTGGAGAAGAGCGTTTTAGCTGCCAACAAGATTCGTTCGCGAGCGTTTGCGGTTTTAATCGACATCGTTGTTCATAGCTCCCAAGGAATGGCCTGCACTTAGCTTGTCGCCCGAATAGCAACGGCGCCGATGGTGCCGAGGCATGGTTCATGGCGTTATTTTTCTAATATTCAGACTATCGGCAGCTGGTTGAACTGGCGCAAACTCTTGTCCACCAAGGCTTCCGGCATGAAACGGCGCAGGAAACGCACCTGGCTTGCCTGTTTTCCGGCGGTATAGCGCCTGTTGGGAACCGAGGCGGCCGCGGCTTTCAACACCGTATCGGCCACCACGTCCGGGGCGTCGCCCGCATTCACGCCATTGCGCATCAGCACTGCCATACCGGCACGCACCGAGTCATAGACGGCAAGCGGCTGATCGGGCTTGGTTAGGCTGGCTTCGAAGGCGGTGCGGGTGAATGCCGGTTCAACCAGCACCACCCGGATGCCGAAGCCGCGCAGTTCGTGGTCCAGCGATTCGGAATAGCCCTCGACCGCATGCTTGGTCGCGGCATACAGCGCGTTGTACGGCGCCGGGATCAAGCCCATTACCGAGCTGATATTGACGATTCTGCCTTTTCCTTGGTTGCGCATGGTCGGCAGCACGGCATTGGTGACGCGGGTGATGCCGAACAGGTTGACGTCGAACAAGGCCTGGGCCTGCGCGGTAGACGATTCTTCCGCGGCGCCGAGTAGGCCGACGCCGGCATTGTTGACCAGCAGATCAATGCGCCCGGCCTGTTGCAAGACCTCGGCGACCATGTCGTTTACCGACGCTTCGTCGGTTACGTCGCAGCTCAGCATCGTGATGCCGTCAGGGCTTGCCCCTGCCCTGCGGCTGGTACCGAATACCCGGTATCCCGCTCGTTGCAGGGCCTTGGCCGTTACCAGCCCAATGCCCGAGGATGCGCCGGTAATCAAAGCGACGGCATTGTCTTTATTGTTCATATCAAGTCTCCCGTGGGGTGGATTGTCTATCGTCTAAGTGTTACTATCATTTCGATAGCAATGTTACTATCAATTTAATATTAAGTCACTACTAAAAACGTATGAACGATAAAAATATTTGCGCCGACCCTTGCCCGATAGCGCGTTGCCTGGCTTTTCTCGGCGACGCATGGAGCTTGTTGATTTTGCGGGACGCCCATATTGGTCTGACCCGTTTCGACCAATTTCGAAAAAGTCTAGGTATCGCGCCGACGATGTTGACCCGGCGCCTGGCGACGCTGACGGAGGAAGGCATGTTGGAAAAGCGGCTGTATTCGGAGCGGCCGCCGCGCGAGGAGTATGTGTTGACCGCCGCCGGCCGCGATTTTCTGCCGGTGCTGGTCATGCTCGGCGCTTGGGGCCATCAGTATCGCGGCGGCGGCCCGTTGGTGCGCATTCAGGATGTCGAAACCGGAGAGGATATTAAACCGGTGGCCATAGACGCGGTCACTGGGGCGAAGATTGGAACTCGTCCGCTACGATTTGTGCTGCCGGATGGCGGTTGATGACCGGACTGCTTGATCCGGCCAACTAGGTGGAAACACGGCCTTTAGAATCGAAATAATCTGCCGATCGTTCGTAACCCACTGAATAAATTGCGAACAATTAGCGGATTGAATTCCGCTCTTAGCCCAGGATCGATTTCGGAGAGGCTAATTCACCCGCAATACGCGGACAATGCGTCGGTCGAAATGGACCTGTGCAATTCGGTGAATTGCACAGGGATGTACCTAGACGGGGTCTGCGTTACGAATGCGAGTGAGGCGCGATGCTGCGGTCTGCCAATAGCGGTTTATACATTGAGCGGACATGGGCATTGCGGAATACATCCGTCGCGTTGGATCGACTTGCCTCCGCTCAATTTCCGACCCCCAGCATATGCTTGGCCAATTGGTTGCCGGCTTCCACCAAAGGATGGATTACATAATCGGCGCCGACCCGCTTCAGTTCCTGCTCTTCCTCGTAGTGGTAGCACAAGGTGCCGATCTGGCCTTTGAAGCCGCGTTTGCGCAACTGGGCGATCGCCAGCAAGCGGGTTTCGACGTCCGGTACCGTGATGACGATGCCTTTCATCCGCTCCAGGCGCAATCCGCTCCACAGTTCGCTATCCTCGGCGTCGCCGTAGACCACGCGCCGGCCTTCGGCCAACAGATTTTCCAGTACGGTAGGGTCGGCATCCAGGCCGACCACCCGCTGCTCCTGAGCCGACAAGGCTTGGTAGGCCGAGACGCCGGTCCGGCCCATACCGATCACCAGCCATTCGGCGACGCCGAAGGATTCCGGCAGCCGGTCGGGATTGCCGGTTTTCTTCTCGAAGCGCACCAGAAACGGTTCGAACCAAGAGAACAAGACATGCGAATAGCGGTTCAACGGCGCCGCGATCGCCAACGAACCGGCCACCGCCAGGCTGATCACCGCATTCCATTCGGCCGGCAGCAGTTTGGCATCGACCACGGCGCGGGTGGTAATCAAGGCGAATTCGCTGTAGGTGGTCAAGGCCAGCGTCGAGACAAAGGCGGTGCGGGCGCGCAGGCCGGCGAACAGGAACAACCCGAAAAACAGCGCACCTTGAACCGGCAGCAAGGCCAATAACTGCAGCGCCTGGAACACCTGCTCCTGGCTCGGCAAATCGCTGACGCCGATCTGCAGAAAAAACGCCACCAGGAACAATTCTTTCAGCCCCCATAAGCGGTCGGTCAATTCGTTGATTTTGGTGTGGTTGGCCAGCATCACGCCGGTCAGTAGCGCGCCGATGTCGGCGGAAATCCCCGAATTTTCGGCGGCAACGCCGCCGGCCAAGGCCAACGTCACGCCCAACAGCAGCAACAGCTCGGAAGAACGGCTGGCAGCCAATATCCGATGCGCCAGCGGCCGCAGCAACGGCAACAGGAATAAGGCCAACGCCCATTGCGTCGGTTGCTTGCGCTCCGCCACGGCCAACAGGCCGATGGCGACGATATCCTGCAAAATCAAAATACTCATCACGTCCCGGCCATGTAACGACGACAGTTCGCCGTTGTCTTCCAGCACCTTGATCGCCAGCACGGTGCTGGAAAAGGCCAAACTGACGCCGAGCACCAAGCCGCCGGTGATATGTTGTTCCAGCCAGAAAAACACCAGGGCCGAAATCAGGGTCGTCATCAGTAAGTGGGCGCCGCCGACGCTGACCACTTCGCGCCGGATCAACGACGCCGGTTTCAACTTCAATCCCACCGAAAACAACAGCAACTCTATGCCGATCTCGGCAATGTGGTTCAGATCGGCCAACGGCGCGACGCCCAGCGCATTCAGGGCATAGCCGGCAGCCAAATAGCCTACCAAGGGCGGAAAAGACAGCCGGCTGGCGAGCAGGCCGGTCAGATACGCTGCACTGATCCAAATTAATTCCATCATCTCTAAAATTACGAAAAATAAATTGACACGATTGGCGGCGGCCTCGATGCATTTGCCGCAACGCCTGTATGTTTTATAACACGGCTTGGCCGATATCTGCTGTTTGCGGAGGCCGGCCGCAACGGATTATCGATTGAATTTGCGGCGCCGGCCCCGTTATGATTGGCCGTAAGCCAAGCGCCCCGTAGCCCGTTCGCGAGGCATTTTTACCTCCAGCCGGAATGCCTATCATGAAACATCCCGAATTTCCGCTCAGCTACGAGTTGATTTACTTGAACCATGCCGCCGTGGCGCCGTGGCCGAAACGCACCAGCGCCGCCGTGATCGCCTTCGCCGAACAAAACCGCGACTGGGGCTCGCATTACTACCCGGATTGGCTGAAAAAAGAATTACTGATTCGGCGCCAGCTAAGGGACTTGCTCAACGCCGCTTCCGCGGACGATATCGCCCTGGTCAAAAATACCTCGGAAGCGCTGTCCTTCGTCGCCTGCGGCCTGCCCTGGCAAGCCGGCGACAACATCGTCTCCAGCAACGAGGAATTCCCCTCCAACCGCCTGCCCTGGCAAGCGCTGTCGGCCCAGGGCGTGGAATTCCGCGAGGCCGACCTGCGCAGCGCGGCCACGCCGGAAGACGCGCTGTTTGCGCTGGTAGACCAAAACACCCGGCTGCTAACGGTCAGTTCGATCCAGTTCGGTTCCGGCCTCAGAATGGATTTGGTGCGCATCGGCGAATTTTGCAAGCGGCACGGTATTTTATTTTGCGTCGACGCGATTCAGAGCCTGGGTGCGGTGCAATTCGACGTGCAGGCCTGCCAGGCCGATTTTGCGATGGCCGACGGCCATAAATGGCTGTTCGGCCCGGAGGGATTGGGCGTGTTCTATACCACGCCGGACGCCAGGGAGCGGCTGAAACTGAGCCAGTACGGCTGGCATATGATGAAGGACATCCACAACTACGAGAACCGGCCCTGGGAAATCCATCCCGGCTCGCGCCGCTTCGAATGCGGCAGCCCGAACATGCTGGGCATTCAAGCCTTGTCGGCCAGCCTGTCGCTGTTGCTGGAAACCGGGATGGACACGGTCGAAGCTCTGGTGCTGGAACGCAGCGACTTTTTACGCCAAGCCATTCGAAACCAGCCGAATCTGCTGTTACTGTCCGAAGCCGCGCCCAGATTAAAGTCCGGCATCGTCGTGTTCAAGCACCGTCAGGCCGGCAACGAAACGCTGTATCGGCATCTGCAGCAACACGGCGTGGTCTGCGCGTTGCGCGGCGGCGGCGTGCGCTTCTCGCCGCATTTTTACAATTCGCTGGACGAAATCGGCCGGGCCTTGGCGATTGCCGCCGACTGCCCGCCGGCAGACTAAACCCTAACGCCGCCAGTACAGAACCGATACGAGCAAAACGGCCAGACCGGCGAATTGCCAGGCGATAGCCGTCTCGGCCCGGCCCGGTTCGGCAAATTCGGAATCTTGCAATGCAAGGCCCAGACTGTCGGCGTCGGTCAGCCGCCGGTAGCGCAAGCCGCTGTCGCCGGCCAGTTTGCGCAGATAGTCTTCGTGCAAGCGGCTCAGATGCTCGTCGCCGGTCGCGGCCCGGCTACCGAACGGCGCGTTGCGAGCGTCGTAACCTTCGATTTTTTCCGGGTTCAGGTCCGACTCGCCGAACGTGGAACGGTGCGGCACGTCTTCCGGCCGGTAAAATCCCAAACGCTTGCCGTTGGCGTCGAACTTGGGAATCGGCGTGGCTTGATCGCCGCCGACACCGACAAGCAAGCCTTTGACCTGGCCTTTGAATGCGGTCAAATCCGGCTGGTAACGCGGATTCGGCGGCGGAGCTTCCTGGCCGTCGCTGAAGAATACCAAAGCATCCCGGCTGTTTTTGAACGTTGCCAGCGTCGTCGCCAGTCCGGCAGCGATTCGGCTGTCCGCGGCCCAAGCCATACGCCAATCCAATGCCGCGATGGCCGCATCGATTTCGGCAAAGCCGGCACAGACTTCGATAGGCTCGAACAACACCACTGACCGCCGCTCGGTAAACACCCCCAAACCGACGTGCGATTGGCAAGGCAGCGCCAGCAACTGCCGGCGTAGCGCCTGCTTGACGTAGTCCAGCCGGCTGACGGCATGGCCGCCGATTTGGTAATCCTCGGTGTTCATGCTGCGGGTAATGTCGACGACGAACACCAGCCGATACAGCGGCTGGCGCACGCCGCGGGTCGGCCCGGCCGCGGCGATCAGGGCCAACGCCAACGCCGCGGCCAACAGCCAGAAGCGGAAGTCTTTCAATAGCGTCATGACCGATAGCTCCGGCGCGGAAACGGCGCAGACGGGTTAGCGGATGCCATGTTTACGGCAAACCGCGCGGGAATCCGGGCAACGTGGTCCACAGCTCGGCCTTTTGCGAGCCGTCGTCTTCCTGGTTGCCGCTGTCGATCCGGTCCATTTCCGGCAGCAAGCGCATCGCCACTTCCAGATTGTATTTGGCATCCCAAAAACCGGGATCGGCGCCCAGCGCTGCGCGGTAAGCCTGTTTGGCCAATGCGACCAGCGGCGTCGCGCTATCCACACTGCCCTGACCGAGTTTTTCCTGAGCTTGGGCCAGATACAGATTGCCCAGGTTGTAACGCGCCTGGGCGCGCAAGGCCGCCGGCGCTTGCTGCAACAACAGGTTCAAGGTCGCCAACGCATCGTCGTAACGCCCGGCTTGGCGTAAATACACCGCCCGCGCCAAGCGCACCGCCGGATCGGAATGGGCCAAGTCCTCGACCGCAACGTCGCGCCCGGCCAGCAATTGGCCGATCAGCCGGTTTTGCCCGGCAATGCCGGCCCAGAGCCAGGCCTGGCTCAGCGCCACCAACAATGCGGCGGCCAGCGCGGTCCACCAGAAACCGTGTTTGATACGTCGGATTAACATTTGGCCTCGCAAGCTTTCAGCCCGATCAGTAGCAACAGCAGCAGCGCCGCGCTCCGGTAGCACAGCGGCGCCAGATCCTGTTTCGGGATCCGTTCGAAATAATGCAGCGGTTGCTGCTCCAGCCGATTGATGTCTTCGATCGCCTGCCGCATCGCCCCCGGGTCTTCCGCCTGGTAGGCCTGGTAAGGGATATGCAGGCTGGAAAAAAACAAATGCAGATAGCGCTCCGGCATGGCCTGGGCATTGTCGTCGCGCGGATCGTTCGGCACGTCGTACAAGCCGGGGCTATTGGCGGTACGCAAGAATACCCAGTACAGGCGCACTTGCTGGCGCTGAAACAACTCTCTGAGCTTGGCTTCGCTGTCCGGATCGATCACCGCGGCGCCGTCCGACACCAACAAGACGATGCGGGCGCCGACCGCCGGGCGTTGGTCGAAATAAGACAAGGCCAGCGCCAAGCCCTTGCTGACGTTGGTATAGGCCAGCGCCGGCCGCGCCGTGGCGGCGATGGCCGCGGCTACCGCCTGCTTGTTTTCGGTCAGCGGCGTGACGAACAGCGGCGAGGTGCTGTAGGCGGCGACGCCGATCAAGTCGTGCGTGCGGCGTTCGACAAATTGGCTCAGCAAGCGCCGGGCCGCGGCGGCCTTACTCTCGGCGCCGCCGGCCTCCGCCGAGGTCCCGGCAAAGGTCTGGTCCATGCTGTTGCTGCGGTCCAGCAGCAACACGATATGGGCGCCGTGGCCAATGCGTTCGACCTGCTGTTCGGTGCGGTACATCCCGGCCATACCCAACACCAGGGCGGCCAGCGCCAATGCGCCCAGCAAGCGGATCAGAGCGTCGGCCAGCAGCGACAGCCGGTCCGGCGGCAACAGGGCCAAGGCCGGATGGCCGGCCAGACGTTGGCCGTATCTGAGCAAGGGCAAGCCGCACAGCAGCAGGCCGGCCAACAGCCAGGGCTGTTCCACCGCCAAATTCATCGGCTCCCCCGCTCTATCGCCCGGCACAGGCTGCACAGCTTTTGCAGGCGCACTAAGTCGGTGTCGGCCTCGTCGCGCTGCCCGGAGAAAAAATACCGGTTGGAATAGTCGAAAAACCAGGCCAGCTCGGCGCTAGCTTGGCCGAATTCAGGATGTGCGCTCAGAAAATCCTGCAAGCGGTGGCCGAACACCGGCGTTCCGTGAGTCGCATTCAACGCGCTGTGCAGTGCGGCCAACCCGGCGGCCAATTCGCCCGGCGGCAACTGCCGCAAGCGCCTTTCGGCGGTTTTGAACGGGCTGCGCCGGGCAAACCATGGCAGATAACCGTACTGTCGCGCCAGCTTCAAGCCCAACATCGCTGCGGCCAACAGCGACAATGCCAAGTTGGTGCGCACGCTAGCGGTCGCCAACAACGCCGGCGCCTGATCCGGCCGCAGATATTCGCCGGCCTCGCCCTGGCGGGCGATCAATTCGCGCAGCGGCGCGACGGTGAATTGCCAGGGCGGCACGCTCTCCTCGACGGTTTGGCCGTATTGGCTGAAGCGCAGGGCAAAACCCGGTATGGTCAAGGCTTTCACTTCCAGCGGCGCGTAAAACGCTTGGTATTCCAGCTCGATCCGGTACTCGCCGTCGCCGGCGTCGGCCAGCTCGATCCGACGCAGATTCAGCCACCGGTTCAGCGGGCCGGGCTTAGGCAGGCTGGCCGGCTGCAATTGCACGCCGGGCCGGGTCTGCACCACGACGCGCATCGGAATGGTATCGCCGATCTGGTAACCGAACGGCCGCGGCGTTTCCAGATTGAAGGCCTCGACCGGCCGACTCGGACCGCCGGCACATGCCGCCGCCAACGTTGCCGCAATCGCCAACGCCGCCAAACGCGAGACTTTGACTAGGTGTCGGCGCCGCGTCACGCTGTCCGCTCCAGGAAATAGCGATTGAATTGTTCGACCCGGTAACCCTGTTCGATGAACATCGGCTCGCAGCCGGCGGCACGGAACAGGCGGCGCAGTTGTTCGCGCCGTGCGCTATAAGCCTGTTCGATGCGCCGTTTCAGGGCAGGCCGCAACCATAACCGCCGGCGGCGACCGCTTTCCAAATCCTGTAGCGCCAATAAGCCCCAATCGGGCAAGCCACGGTATTCGGCTTCGTCCCAAATCAATAACGGCACCGGTTGGTGGCGGCCCAAGGTCGCCAACAAACCGGGCAATCGGGCTAACGGCCAATGGCCGTCGCCAAGCAAAAACAACAAGGCCCGCCGCTGCGGCAGGTACGCACCGGCCTGCCACAGGCCGGCGCAGCCGCGTTGCTGCGGTAATTTTTTCAGGAGGCCGCTCAGAGAAGGCAACCAGCTCAAGTCGGTGCCGGGCGGCGCATACAACAAAGGCTTTTCGCCGTCGCCGAAACCGGCGAAACCGACCCGGTCGCCGCAAGCCAGCGCCGATGCGGCAATCGCTTTAACCAGGTCGGCCAATACTTCGCGCTTATCGAAGCGGCCGGCGTAAGCCAACGACGCCGACAGGTCCGCCAGCACCATGACTTCGACCCGGTCGTGTTCCTGGTAGGCCCTGACCCGGTATTGGCCGAACGGGTCGAGCACGCTGGCGCGCAAATCCAGCCGGCGCGGATCGGGCCGCGCCAACAAGGCCTCGTGGCGTTTGAATAACTGGCCGTTGCCGACCATCTGGCCGGGATGGGCGCCGGGGTAGACCTCGACGGCCGGCCTGGGCAAGCGATAGGAAAAAGGTTCGATGCGGGAGGCCATGGTGCGCTTAGCCGGAGAATTGTTCAAGGAATGCAGCCGCTACTGGGCGACGACGACCTGCACCACCAGCCCGGTCACCAGCAAATAGCCCGGTATGGCATATTTCAGCGGTGCATTGACCAGCATTTCGACCACGCCGGAGTAACCGCGCTGATTCTGGCTGTAAATCGCTTCGCCGAACAGCCACAGCAGCGAGTCCAGAATCAACAACGCGATAATCGTGAAGAAGCCGACGTCGCTGAATAAAAACGACTTGCTGGCCAGCAACGAGATGCGTTCGTTGGTATCGAAAAAGTTGGCGGTCAAGATGCCGATCATCAACGCCCCTTCGTCGAAGGCGACCAGGAAGAAGGTGTAGGTAAAGCGGCGCAAACGCAGCGAAAACCCGGCCAGTTGCGGCAGCCGCAAGGACAGGTACAACACCGGCACGCTGGCGCAAAACAACAAAATGCCGATCACCGACAACAAGATCCAGAACTTGAAGCCGACCGCGTCGTTCAGTGCGCTGGTGTAATAGGCGGCGTAGGGAATTTCCGAATACGCGTCCAACGCGCTGGCAATCAGCGAACTGATGATGCCGACCCCGGACCAGGTCAAATAGGTTTCCAGCAGATGGCCAAGCCCGGCATGCGGGACCAGCGCCCGTAAAAATCGTTTCCAATCCATAAGTTTAAGGTGCGGCGATGCGCTGCAAGATTTGGTTGACCAGTTCCGGAAGCAAAACCTCCCGGCGATAGGCGTAAATCGGGTTTAAGAACAGGCGGTGGCTCATGGTCGGCGCATAAACCGCTTGCAAGTCCTCCGGCCACAAATTGTCGCGGCCTTCCAGCCAGGCTCTGACCTTGGCGGCGCGAATAAGGTAGCTCATACCGCGCGGACTGGCGCCGGACTGCAGCAGTTGGCCGATGTCGACGTCGCTGACGCTGATGCCGTAAGCCTGCGGCTCGGCCGTCGCTTGCCACAGCTCCAGCGCGTATTTGTGCAGCGCCGGCGCAGCCTGCACCCGCTGTTGAATCGACTCGGCCAGCGCGTTCAGGTTTTGGTAGCCGATGGCCGATTCCGGCATCGTTCCGATCAAGGCATCGACGTCGTGGAAACGCGGATCGAACATCAATTGGTCCAGTACCGCGTCGTCGCCGGGGGCAGCGATGTTGATTTCCATCAGAAAACGGTCGCGGGCGGCGGCCGGCAATTCGAAGGTTTCTTCCCGCTCCACCCGGTTGCGGTCGGCGAATACCAGCATATGCGGCATCCGGTATTCGCGGTTGAAGGCGCCGACGGCGCGCTCGGCCATCACCCGCAGCAGCAGCGAATGCACTTGCGGTCGGGCGCGGTTGATTTCGTTGAAGAAGAATACCGCCAGTTCCTCGCCCTGCTTCAGCAACGGTCCGGGGTCGACCCGCGGCCGGCCGTCCTGATCCAGATAGGTGTAGTACACCAGGTCGGACGGCATCAAATCTATCGTGCCTTCGATACGCTGGTAGCGGCCGCCCAAACCCTGGGCCACGGTACGCAGCAAGGTGGTTTTGCCGACGCCGACCTGGCCCTCCAATAACACGTGGCCGCGAGCGAACACCGCGATGATGAGATTGCGTACTGCGGCCTGCTGGCCGATCACGATGCGGTTGATGTGCCGCTCGAAATTGAGGGCCTGTTCGCAGCGGTCGCTGAGTTGATGTTCTGAATTCATAATCGTAAAAAAGCCCCGGCGCATTGCTTTGCCGGAGCGGAGTATTTCTATCCTCTAGGGATGCATTTGCCGAACATTCCGTTGCCGAAAACGCTTGGGGAGGCCGGCCGGAATCAGCGTCGCGTTTCGGACTGTGCCGAAATGCCGGAAACGCCTGGCGGCTTATTCCGGCCTACGGCTGCTCGCTACGCTCAGCCTGAACCGGATAACAGTAACCGGCTTAACAGGTTTATGATCGGCAATCGCGGGAATTAGGCCCCGCCGTCCCTGGCGGCTTCCTAAGGGTTCGTTAAAGCCCGCCGTTTTGCCGGCGGCCTGCGCGATGAACATGCCGACAACGCTTATCGGCCTAAATCGGCCTGCGGTTCATCGTTGAGCTCATTGACCTTCCACGTCGTAAACGAATTTTCCGGTTTTAGCCAGAACTTCCGTCCGCTTGGCGTTACGCGCTTCCATTTCCTTGATCGACTGGGCTTGCTTGTTCAGCTCGTTCGGATCGTGTTTGGGGTCGTATTTGCTGCCCGCCACTTGTGCCGGATAACCCGGTTTCGGTTCCCAGCAGTTGCCGGCTTCTTTGCATTTGGTGCCGTCATAGGCTTTAGCGGTGCCGGACAAAGCCAATGCCAGTAACACAGTGCCTAACAATACTAATTTGTTCATGTTGATCTCCTGATAATTTATTGGATAACCGTCGTGCTCTAGCGGCCGTAGGGTACGCATTGCGGACCCTACCAACCTTCCCTCTCCCTTTGGGCGAGGGGCCGCGGCGAGGGTGATTATTTCAACCACTCCGCCTTTTTCGGATCGCCTTTATAAATGCTGCGCAAGAAGGACATGATGTGCAGCATGTCGTCGGTGCTGAAGTTGACGTACTGCGGACCCATCATGCCGTTGGCGCCGCCGAACAGGATTTCGAACAAGCCCTGGTCGGTCAGGCCGCGCGGATAAGTCCAGTAGTCGTCAGCCAGACCGGGGCCCAATTTGCCTTCGGCTTCGTGGCCGTGGCAACCGGAACAGCCGGTCATGTACAGACTCTCGCCTTTCTTGGCGGCTTCGGCGTCGCCGTTGTACGGGTTCTTGCCGGTTTGCATGAATTGCTTGAATTTGTCGGTATTGCCGCCCTTCTTGGCGAAGCTCAAATCCAGCGTTTCCCCGGTCAAGGCGTGGCGCAGGGTAATGTCGGCCTGGGCTGCGGAAATCGCGGCCAGCGACAGAGTCAGTGCAACGCCGTTGAAAAATGTCTTCAATTTCATTTAATGATTCCTGTTAGTTCATGGACAAGGCGGTTTCGGGTTGGTCCAGCAGCGGAATACCCTCCGCTTCCAGCAGCTCCTCGATATCGTCCTGTTTGTCGCGCACGATTTTGTTCAACTGTTCCAGTAATGCGGTATCGCCTTTGCGCACGCCGATTGCGGTGCTGTAGTGGAACCCGACTTTTTCGCCGTCGGCGCGTTTGGCGGAGTCCGGAATCAGCGTCATCGTCAGCGGCGTCGCCGCGGCTTTGACGTAACGCGCCGCCGCCGGCCCCCACAGAATGGCGATTTCGGCTTTGCCGGAAGCGACTTCGTTGACCAGTTTGTCGTTGTCGTACTTGACGTATTGGTTACGCTTGGACTTGAAACCGGCCAATTCCTGCTGGTAGTTGAACATGTCGTTGTAGCGGCCTATTGCCCTCAGCATGGTTTCAGCCGGGCTGCCGGGCGCGAAGGCGATGCGTTTGGCGGTCTTCAGCGCCGGACTGTCCCAGTTCTGCAAATCCAAACCGTCCTGCTCGCGGCTGATGAAAACGTAGCCGGAGCGGTAGTACGGCGCCGTCGTCAGCAAGCGCGGGTCGCCGGCATCGACGCCCATCACCACGTCGCACAAGCCTTTATCCAGGTAATCGCGGATGAAGTAGCGCGGATCGGTCCAGCTTACCGTTTCCAGCTTACGGCCCAACTGCTCGGCGACATATTGGGCCAGTTTGTTTTCGAAACCTTCGCCGTTTTTATTGGAATAAGGCATTTCGTTTTCGGCGGTGCAGACTTTCAACGCCGGTTGCTCGGCTTGGGCCGTTGCGAAACCTATACCCAACGCCAAAGCGGTAAAAATGTGTATCTTTTTTTTCACGGATATATGTCCAGTTGTAGGGTACGCATCGCGTACCTTGTTCGACTTAACAATCACAATATCTAAACCGGTACGCGATGCGTACCCTACCTCTCTCAGTCCCCTCACCCTCTCCCAGCGGGAGAGGGGTGCTTTAGGCACTCGTTTCGCCGGAAATAGTGGCTGAATGAAAACGCCTATCAGCAACCGAGGATTGAGCCCCTCTCCCCCAGGGAGAGGGGTTGGGTTGAGGGTGATTTACAGCGAGAACACCATCACGCCGCCGCCCATTTGGGTGTAATGCGCCAACTCTTTAAACGCACCCACCGCGCCCAAGCCAGCGGTCGGGTCGGCCAGGTCGAACACCAAGCCAACGCCGGGCCAGCCGCCGACACCGTAATAAATCGCAACGTATTGTTTGTTGTTGTGTTTATAGGTGATCGGGTGGCCGATGACGCCGGAAGGCAGTTTGAACTTCCACAGCTCTTCGCCGGTTTTGGAATGGCGGGCTTTGATGTAGCCGTCCAGGGTGCCGTAGAACACCAAGTCGCCGGCGGTGGCCATGGTGCCGCCCCAGACCGCGAATTTCTCCTGAACTTCCCATTCCATTTTGCCGGTCACCGCGTTCATCGCTTTGACTTGACCCAGCGTGCCTTTAGGCCCCGGATACATGTTCAAAGTCGCGCCGACGAAGAACTGACCCGCGCGGTAAGGCAACATGAACGGTTCCCAATCCATGCAGATGTGGTTGACGCCCATGAAGAACAATTGCTTGTTCGGATCGTAAGACTCGATACCCTGGTTGTGGTAACCCATCGCCGACGGGCAGATACCGGTGGCTTGGTGGTCCATGTGGGTCGAATATTCCGGATCGCGCACCGGCAGGCCGGTTTTCAGATCGACTTTCTTGACCCAGTTGACGGTGTCGTCGATTTTGAAGGCATTGATCAGATCGCCGTTCTCGCGGTCCAGGGTGTAGACGATGCCGTTGCGGTCCGGGTGAGTCAGCAGCTTGCGCTTTTTACCGTCCACTACTTGCTCGGACAAGCCCATATAGTTGACGCCGGCATAGTCCCATTCGTCATGCGGGGTTTTTTGGTAGCCGAATTTGGCTTCGCCGCTATTGATGTCGCGGCCCCAGATGGTCATGGTCCATTTGTTGTCGCCGGGACGCATGGTTTCGTTCCACGGTGCCGGGTTACCTGAGCCGTAGTACAGCATTTCCAGGTCGCTGTCGTAAGCGTACCAGCCCCAGTTGGTGCCGCCGCCGATTTTCCAGGCGTCGCCTTCCCAGGTTTTCAGGCCCAGACCGAACTGGCCGTAATGCGGGTTGGCTTTGTTGAAGTCTTTGGACAATTTGATGTCTTCGTCGGGACCGGTGGCATACACCCGCCACTCTTGTTTACCGTCCTTGATGTTGAAAGCGGTAGCGTAACCGCGCACGCCCAACTCGGCGCCGGAGGAACCGACGATGACCTTATCCTTGGCGACGAACGGCGCCACGGTCAAGGTAGAGCCCATGGCGATGTCGGAGTTTTCCATTTTCCAGCGCAGCTCGCCGGTTTTGGCGTTCAGCGCGACGACATGGCCGTCCAACTGGTTCAAAAAGATCGTGGCCGGATAATCCTTGCCGGCCGGCGCATAGGCCAAACCGCGGTTGACCACGTCGCAACAGGCGACGGCACGGGCCGCCGGGTTTTGCTTGGGCTTGAATTGCCACAGGATTTTGTCCGGTTCGTTCAAATCGATCGCGAACACATTGTTCGGATACGGGGTATGCACGTACATGATGCCATCCACCACCAGCGGGCCGCCTTCGTGGCCGTTCAGTACGCCGGTCGAGAAAGACCATGCCACTTTCAGGTTTTTGACGTTATTGGCGTTGATGTCGATCATCTCGCTGAAATGGGTAGAGCCGTAATCCTTGGTCTGCATCACCCAATTGGTGTTTTGTTTGGAAAGTTGCTCCAGCTCTTTATTCGCTTGCGCCGACTGCGGCACGCTCAACGCTGCCCCGGTCAATACGGCCGATGTCGCCACGTGCTTGGCAAACCGTGAAATTTGCATGAATCCTCCTAAGTTGTTTATTAGAGTGCATGGCCCGGCAAATCGGTTGGTTAGGGGAGCCTTCCGTTAAAAGCGGATACGCACCCGGCGTATCCGGGCAAAATCAATAGCAAGATGCGCATTGATTTTGGCGTTTATCCGTTAACGCGAGATGCCGCAATCCGGCAATCTCCTGACTTTTTCAGATCAGCAGTCTCGATCAATTCGCACACATCATTGACTTAGACCTACCGGGCCATGCTGGCGGGAAATGGTAAAGAAACCGCCCGGCCCGGCGTTACGGAATAATCCATGAAAAACACGGGAAAATCGCGGAAAAACGCCTGGAATCTTTCCCAGAACGCGGCAGCGCCGCAAACGGCATATTCGGGAAAAGCTCCCATGGTTTCAGGGGCGAAAACGCGGCATTATGAAAAGCAGGTCCGCCCCATCGGGTTACCGGACCAGCTTTTACACAATCCGCGAAAGAGGAAGTATTGCCTGTGGCAAACAAAATCAGCGTGTTATTGGTCGACGACCACGCCGTGGTCCGAGCCGGTTACAAGACCTACCTGTCGCTGTCCGAACGCATCGGCGAAATCTACGAAGCCGACCGCGGCGAAACCGCCTGCCAGATTTACTCCCGGCATACGCCGGATGTCGTCGTGATGGATTTGTCTATGCCCGGCCTGGGCGGCCTGGAATCGGTAAGGCGCCTGCTGAGCCGGCACCCGGCCTGCCGCATCCTGATCTTTAGCATTCACAACGAACTGGTCTACGTCACCCGCGCCATCAAAGCCGGCGCCAGGGGCTACATCACCAAAAACAACGAGCCGGACACGCTGGTCACCGCGGTATGCGCCATCGCCGAAGGCAACACCTACATCGACCCAGACCTGGCCCAGCAATTGGCGGTAAACATGGCGGTGGGCCAGGACGAGTCCTACAAGATCAAATCGCTTTCACCGCGCGAATTCGACATTTTCTGCCTGCTGGCCAACGGCCTCAGCACCCGCGAAGCGGCGGAGAAACTATGTTTGAGCTACAAAACCGTCTGCAACCACAGCACGGCGATCAAAGAAAAGCTGGGCGTGAAAACCATGTCGGAAATGACTTTGCTCGCCAGCCGGCAGGGGATTATTAAAAGTACGGCGGCTTGAGGTGCGCGGCGGCGATCCCCACCATCAAAAACGGACAAATCAAGACGCGAGAACAGAAAGGCGCCGTATCTCAGACGAAAACGGCGGGTAATCCTGCCGGAGCGGGATCAAGGAGATGATATCGGTATGAAAGCGATGAGAATTACGGTACAGCTTTGAACTCGTAATACAGGTATTTTTGAAAACCGCTGAACACCTTGCCGATCTCACCAATGCTGGCTACATCGACGATTTATCTAAACAAAGCGATAGCGGAGGGTGTGAATAGGTAAGGTTCATCATAGCCAGTCAATTTAGGCACACAGCCAAATGTTATGAATTTCTATGATTTGTTGCCAATAATTGTCCCACCAATGTCCCGAGCGAACAAAAAAAAGGCCTGCATCGCAGCAAGCCTTTGATTTATTTGGCTCCCCCGGACGGGCTCGAACCGCCGACCTAGTGATTAACAGTCACCCGCTCTACCGACTGAGCTACAGGGGATTAATATCTTTAAACTTCTCAATAATGGCGCGCCCGGAGAGATTCGAACTCCCGACCGCTCGGTTCGTAGCCGAGTACTCTATCCAGCTGAGCTACGGGCGCTTTGTTGAGCCGCCTATTATTATTTTTTTTAAACTCCGTGTCAAACTTTATTTTCTTGTTACTTACTTTCTTAATTAGTGGCGGAGAGAGAGGGATTCGAACCCTCGATGCGCTTTTGGCACATACTCCCTTAGCAGGGGAGCGCCTTCGGCCTCTCGGCCATCTCTCCTAAAACTGCATCAACCCTCGACGCTGCCCGCCTCGGATTGTTCTTTCTTAATTCTTTCGTAAATCTCTTCCCTGTGAACCGAGATGTCTTTGGGCGCATTAACCCCAATTCTTACTTGGTTACCTTTTACCCCGAGAACCGTAACAGTAACATCGTCACCAATCATCAAGGTCTCTCCCACTCTACGAGTCAAGATAAGCATACTATCTCCCTACATTGTTAATGCGCTTGTTACTGCCACATACTCGAATCGACAATTATATTCTTTTTCCCGAAAAATGGAAGCAAAATATATTAGCGCTTTTATATTATCCTTTCGTTCATGCCGGAAAAGTATCGCTTGTTAACCAAAGCTCTCTTTCTCCGGCTGACCGGCTCGGCACACACTCTAACCGCTCGGTTATCTTAATCCAAACTTCGGGCTTTGTCCGATACCTTTGCACAATGGAGCGAACCACATGCATATTATTCCAAACGCTACGAAGCAACTGACGCACTTGTTAGCAGCATGCCTTTTAGTTTCCGCGCCCGGTGTAATCGCAGAAAATGCCAGGCATGGCCGCGGCCATCCCCCCCACACCAGTACACATCAACATGCCAAAGACCGCTCAGGCGGACACGAAGCCTACCAATATCAAGGCTACCGATTCAGCGACGCCGATCGCCGGGCCATAAGGGAATATTACGCGCAACAATACCGTAGCGCCAATTGCCCGCCGGGGCTCAAGAAAAAACGTAACGGCTGCTTACCGCCCGGACAAGCAAAAAAATGGGCCATTGGCCGGCCGTTACCCAGAGATGTGATCTATTACGAAGTACCGCCACATCTGATCGGCCCACTACCGACAGGTTACAGATTGGCTCGAGTAGCGTCCGATATTTTGATGATCGCAATCGGCAGCGGAATGGTAATCGACGCGATCACCGATTTAAACCAAATCCCTTAGATTGGCTGGGAGTGCTTGCTCCAGCAGTTAATAACCGTATCCCAAGTCGCGAATTTTCTTTAACTCGCCATCTTCGAACTCCAACAATTTCTGGAATTTTCGCCGGCCGAAGTTATATGTCCACTCTTCGATCAACACCTCTTCGAACTGGTCTATCTGCAGCGCGCCGTAAGGATGGCGCAAACGGCTACCGCGTATCGCCCGACGCTGTTCCACCGAGTCGGGCTCGCCGCATTTTTCCAATACTTCCGTTTTGTAATCGCCGACTTGAACCAAACGGTGTCCGCAGCGCATTGCCAGGACATCGCCGGCAACCAGCAGAGCGAACGCGGCGAAAAGCATCGGCTTGATATGCACGTAACGCATTGCTGTTAAGGATTCACGGCGTAACTTTGCGAATAACCGCTACCTTTGCTACAGACATTGCGGCTGGTCGGGGATTCGCAGGAAATATCGCTAAATTCGGCCTTCAATTCTCCCGCCTTATCCGGAACAAAATAAAATCTGAAGTTCGGGTCGGCGCTGATAGCGATATCGATTTTGGCGTTGAGCACCGGCTTGTTGTTGAACGTGACTTTCAACTGGTCGATGAAGTGCGACTTCCGGATAAACCGCGTCATCTGATCCATCTGCATACCGGTCAAATTGGGATGGCTGATCATCAATTGGGTTTGGGCCGGCTGGCCGGCTTGCAGAGCGTCGTCGATTCGGAACTTGACCTTGCCTAACCGCTTCATCGCCTCGTCGAGGTCGGCTCCGATCGGCGCCGAGCAACCGCCGCTGGCTTTAACGAATTTTTTGGTCATGGTTAATTTGCCGTCGTTGGTTTCGGCGATGGCACGGATATTACTGTAAGTGTTGACCCGTATCCGCATTGCCAGATCGGCTTTGCCGCTTTCCGGGAAAAACTCGAATTCGCCGACGAACGGAAACGGGTTCTTATCGACGAATAACCAGACCTTGCGGATGTATTTGTCTTTGCTCTGCGGGAACTTGCTGACCACCTTGACCGGCACGATCGCCGGATCTTCCGCCCGGTAAGGCGCATCCAATTCGATCACGGCGTTGTTCTCGTCGATGGTTTTGCCTGCGAAAAACTGGCTTTTCAACACCGCATTCCAGGTTTCGTCGTCGCCCTCGGCGCGGACTCCCGGCGCCAGCAGCGCCATGGCAATGCTCAAACACAACAACGCTATAAACTTATGCATGCATCAATCTCCCGATAGATTTAATCTTCCCATTCCAGCTCGGCAAACGCCGTCGTCACGTTCTTGCGATGGAATTGCTCGAATAACTGCCAACGGTTTTTTGCGGCCAAACCGACCTGCTCCACGGCCTGTTCCAAGGTTTTGCCCTGCTTGACCATGGCACGGATCTCGGTAACCAACTCCGACAAATACGCTTTCTGCGGCAACATCGCCGCCGGCCAATCTCTAACCAGGCGCCCATGCCCCGGAATCACCAACTTATAGTTATTTTTTTCCAGCTTCTCCAATTCAGCCAGCCAGCCCTTGATGCTGCCGTCGATGACCGGAATATGCTCCAGAAACAATAAATCCGCCAGCCAAAGCGTATCGGTAGTTTTGTCGTAAACGCTTAAATCGTTGTCGGTGTGGGCGCTCGAATGTGCCGTCAGCAACAACTCGCGATTCCCCAAATTCAATGCCATGGTCTGTTTGACTTGCAAGTCCGGCGGAATGATGTTGTCCCGGTTGACGTGGATATCCAACAGTTCGGCAGCTCGGCTCAAGTAATGGTCGCCGCGGGCCGCCATTGCTCTGGCCAGTTTATGGTGGCCGACGAATTGCACCCCGGGTTCTTTAAAAGCACGATTGCCGTAAATATGGTCGGGATGCACATGGGTATTGATGACGTAACACACCGGCTTTGCAGTAGTCTGCTTGATCGCATTGCGCAAGGCAATGCCCTGCTGCGGGCTGCCGCCGCTATCGATCACCGCGACGCAACGGTCGCCGACGATGAAACCGATGTTGGCGATTTCGCCGTGGTTTTCGCGATCCGGCCAGTGATGTTCCGATAGATGCAGATAAATGCCGGGAGCAACCTGTTCCACTTTCAACAACGGCGCGCACTGCGCCGCGAAACTCAATGCCATTCCGCATACAAGGCCAAACCATCTCATGCCGCTTGCTCCTGACCCGCTATCCGCTTAAAAAACTCGGCTTCGGCAATGATGTCGCGGTTGGTTTCCACCCGATCCAAGTAAACCAAGCCTTGCAAATGGTCGAACTCATGCTGGAACACCCGCGCCGGAAAATCTTGTAGCGTCAAACGGCAGGATTGGCCGGATTCGTTGCAAAACTCCACTTCGACCGCACGGTAACGCGGCACCAAGGCTCTGACGCCCGGCACGCTCAAGCAGCCTTCCCAATCTTTAACCATCGCAGCGTCCACCACATCGAAACGCGGATTAACCATCACAACCGGCGCCATTTCCGGTGCCAACGGGTAACGCGCCGTCGGGCGCGAGGCGACGATGACCACCCGCTTCGATTCGCCCAATTGCGGCGCAGCAATGCCTACGCCATTGGCGGCCAGCATTGCACTACGCATATTTTCTATGAGTTCGCGGAACTCAGAGCTGTTAAAGTCGTCAATCGGCGCGGCCTGTTGGCGCAACACTTCGGCTCCCAACTGTTGTATCTGTCTATTTTCAGTCATAACTGCGGCAAATTTGGCCCTGGTATCTGGCGGAACAGGTTTATTTCGAGCCCAAGTATACTGCTGTTGATGGGAATCCACTCGTCTTTACTTTGCAGGGCTTTTTTGTGATATTACCGACGAGCCCGAGCCGAAAGATCGAGTTTCCGGCTATTAGCCATCAAACAAAACCACGCTTTCCCACTGGAGATACTATGAAAAAATTAAACAAAACCCCGTTGGCCGTAGCAATGGGCGCCAGCTTACTGCCCACTCTGGCCGGCGGCATTGCGCAAGCCGACAGCAACCCGTTTGCGTTGTCAGAATTGAGTTCCGGTTATATGGTGACTGCCGAAGCCAAACCTGAGGCCGGCGCCGACAAGATGAAAGACGGCGCTTGCGGCGAAGGCAAATGCGGCGCGGCGATGATGAAAAAAAGTACCGACACCAAAGCCGCTACCGAAGGCAAATGCGCCGGCAACAAACCCGCACCGGCTGCCGACAAAGCTGCGGAAGGCAAAAAAATGGAAGGAAACTGCGGCGCCAATATGAAGTAAGCGCCGGCGGCGCCGGTAAATCGACACCGGCGCCTTCAACTTTCAAACCGAAAAACTTTCCCCGCAACCACAGGTTGCCTTGACGTTGGGATTGCTGAATTTGAAGGCTTCGTTGAAACCTTCTTTGGCATAATCCAACTGAATACCAGCCAATTTATCCAAATCCGCCTGCTTAACCAGCACTTTCACGTCGTGTTGGTCGAATACCACGTCATCGGCTTCGGCTTGGTCGGCGTAATCCAATACATAAGCGTAACCGGAACAACCCGACGCCTTGACCCCCAAGCGCAAGCCCACGCCAGTGCCACGCTTTTGCAACTGTTTTTGAATTTGCCTTGCGGCATTCTCTGTAACGGTAATGCTCATGAATTAACTCTCCTGTTGTCTTGCCAGCGAGGCGTTCAACGCCTCGACAAAGCGATCGATCTCGGTTTCGTGATTATCCTTGCCCAAACTGACCCGTATCGCCGATTTGGCCAAATCGGGCGCTATGCCCATGGCCGCCAAAACCGGGCTGGTTTCGCCTGACGCCGCCGAACACGCCGAGCCGCTGGATACGGCGATGTTGTGCTGATCCAATTGCATCAACAGCATTTCGCCGTTTAGTCCGGCAATGCCGAATTGCACGGTGTTCGGTAATCGTTCGGCTGTTTCGGCGAAAACTACCAACCCGGGTATCGTTTTTAAGCGCTGCTCCAGGCGCTGCCGCAGCATTGCCAGCTTGGCCGAACGCGCCTCCATTTCCGCTTTTGCCAATTCGGCCGCCTTACCGAAACCGACGATGGCCGCGACGTTTTCGGTGCCGGCGCGCCAGCCACGCTCCTGGTCGCCACCGCGTTGCAACGCGGTAAGATCGAAATCTTCGGCGGCAACCAGCGCCCCGCAACCTTTAGGCCCATAAATCTTATGGCTGGACACCGTTAATAGCTTGACGCCAAGTTGCCTGAACGATATCGGCAACTTGCCTAAAGCCTGCACGGCATCGGTGTGCAGGTTGACTCCGAAACGGCCTAATCCCTGCACCGCCTCCGCGACTTGTTGCAAGGCCCCCGTTTCGTTATTGGCCAGCATTAGCGACAAAAAATCGCCCGGCTGCCAATTCAAATCCAATAGGCTACCAATCGGGACCTGGCCGTTGGCGCCGACGGCGACGGTTCGCAATTCCGGGTAGTGCAGTCTGTTTGCAGTTGCATTCTCGAATACCGACGGATGCTCTATCGCCGAAATAGTCAAGCGGCGGCCGCGGGCATTGGCCAAAGCCAAGGCGTTGGCTTCGGTACCGCCGCTGGTAAACACAATGCGCTCTGCAGGAGCATCGATCAACGCCGCCAATTGCTCTCGGGCGGTGTCGATTGCAGTGCGGGCGAAACGCCCGAGCTTATAAAGACTGGAGGGATTGCCGTACATGGCGCCCAGATAGGGCGCCATAGCCTCGACGACGCGTTCGTCGCAACGCGTCGTCGCGTTGTGATCGAAATAAATCATCAAGCGCTGCGTTTTTCCTGGCGAGTTTGCAATTCGATCACGTGTTCGACTTGCCGGCCTTGGCGCTTGGCGACGTCGCTGACAAAGTCCCGCTCCAACAATTGCCCCAGACTGATTTCTTTCAGATAAGCCCGAATTTGCTCGCTGAGACCCATCCACAAATCGTGAGTCAAGCAGGGTTGGTCGTTATGGCAATTGGCTTTACCGCCGCATTTGGTCGAATCGACCGGCTCGTCGACCGCTTCGATAATTTCGGCGATGTTGATGTCGCGGGCGCCGCGGCTCAGCGTGTAGCCGCCGCCCGGCCCCCTGACGCCTTTGACCATACCGGCTTTGCGCAAGCGGGCGAACAGTTGCTCCAGATAAGACAACGAAATGGTTTGCCGAGTCGCAATGTCGGTCAACGTGACTGGATTGGACTGGCTGTGGTAAGCCAGATCCAACATCGCGGTAACCGCGTAACGCCCTTTTGTCGTGAGCCGCATGCCAAACCCCTTATAAACTAATGAAAATAAAGGCGACTATAAATAAACCCACTAAATTGGTCAAGTATTTGTCTGCAGGCTGTTTTTAGCTGCGCTTCCGCCCCCGGCAGCTCCGCCCGGCAACGCGGCTAGGGTTGATCCTTGATTTCGCAGTCGTCCAGCTTCGGCACCTGGTGGCGGCGGCAATCGATACCGGCATCGCTCAAGACTTTCTGCATGTCATCCAACTGCTGATCCAGATGATGAATATGGTCCAACATCAAATTGATGGCATTGGCAATCGGGTCCGGCATATCGGCCGTGGCACCGTAAGCATCGAAGCCGATTTTCTGCGCCATCGCATCTCGACGCGCCTTGTCTTGCTTGGCCTTGGCATCGACGATATGCGCCGGAATGCCGACGACCGTGACGCCGGGCGGCACCGGCTTCACCACCACCGAGTTCGAGCCGACTCTGGCGCCGTCGCCGATGTCGATCGGCCCCAACACTTTGGCTCCGGCCCCGATGACGACGCCGTTACCCAATGTCGGGTGGCGTTTGCCCTTATCCCAACTAGTACCGCCCAGCGTAACGCTGTGGTAAAGCGTGCAATCGTCGCCGATCACGGCCGTCTCGCCGATCACTACGCCCATGCCGTGGTCGATAAAAAAACGCCGGCCGATTTGAGCGCCGGGGTGAATTTCGATCCCGGTCAACCAACGGCCGAGGAAAGAAACATAACGCGCCGCCCAGCGAAAACCGCGCCCCCATAGCCAATGGCTGAGACGGTGGATCAGCACCGCATGAAACCCGGGATACGTGGTAACGACTTCGAACACCGATTGTGCGGCGGGGTCGCGCGCAAACACGCATTGGATATCTTCTTTTAGTCGGGAGAACATACGCCTACTTGGTGTTATGGTTTTGCGAGAACCGCAGAATACCCCGCAGGATATCCAACTCCTTGGTATCGAGCTGAGTCCGGTTGAAAATCCGGCGCAACCGGCGCATGATCGAACGCGACCGTTCCGGATGCAAGAAACCGATATCGGCCATGGTTTGCTGCAGGTGTTCGTAAAACGCTTCCATTTGCACCGCTGTGGCCAGGGGCGCTTCGCCGCGGTCGCCGATCGTACTGGCGGATTGCCTGCCGCCAGCCACAAACAGCTCGTAACACACCACTTGCACCGCCGCGGCCAGATTCAACGAACTGTAGTCGGGATTACACGGAATCCGCAAAAGGTAATGGCATAAATCCAGTTCGTGGTTTTTCAAGCCGGAATTTTCCCGGCCGAACACCAAAGCGATGTTAGGCTGCGCAACATCGTCGGTTGCCGCCCAGGTTTCGGCCAGCTCGCGCGCGGTCAGACTGGGCCAACTGATGGTTCTGTCTCTGGCACTGGCGCCGAAAACAATCTGGCAATCGGCCAACGCCTCTGGCAACGAAGCAAAACAACCGGCATGGCGCAACACATCGTCGGCTCCCGAGGCCCTGGCGGTGGCATCGGCATGAGGGAAATACTTGGGCGACACCAGACGCAACTGATCCATGCCCATATTTTTCATGGCGCGCGCCACGGCACCGATGTTGCCGGGATGGGAAGTCTCGACCAAAACCACTTTGAAATTAGACAGCAATGCCCACCTGCCGCACTTGAAAAAGCGGCGATTCTAGCAAAGTTTGCTATCCTATCGGCGTTTTCCAACTGCTCATTTTCAACTCGATTATGCATCCGATGCTCAACATAGCCGTCCGCGCAGCGCGGAACGCCGGCGATCTGATCCAACGCTCCTCACTCAATATCGAAAAGCTCACGATAGACCAAAAAAGCCGCAACGACTACGCCTCGGAAGTGGACCGCGCAGCCGAGCAGGAAATTATCAAAGTCATCCGCACTGCATTTCCCGACCACGGCATCCTGGCGGAAGAAAGCGGCGAGACTAAAGGTAACGATTACACCTGGATCATCGACCCGTTGGACGGCACCACCAATTTTTTACACGGCTTCCCGCACTATGCCGTTTCGATCGCATTGAAAAACAAGAATAAATTAGAGATCGGCGTTATTTACGACCCGACCCGCGACGAACTGTTCACGGCCGAACGCGGCGGCGGAGCGATGCTGAACAACCGGCGCATCCGCGTTACCAAACAAAACACGATGCGCGGGGCTTTGATCGGCACCGGCTTTCCATTCAAGACCATGGAAAACATCGAGCCGTATCTCGGCATGTTCAAGGCCGTCTGCGCCGACGCCGCCGGCATCCGCCGCGCCGGAGCCGCCGCGCTGGATATGGCTTATGTCGCCTGCGGCAGGCTGGACGCTTACTGGGAAATCGGCGTCAAGGAATGGGACATTGCCGCCGGCGTGTTGCTGGTACAGGAAGCCGGCGGCGTCGCCACCGATTTTTCTTTCAACGACAAATACTTACAGTCCGGAAACATCATCACCGGCAATCCGAAAATGCACCAATTGATGTATCAAATCATCGAGCCGCATGTACCCGCCCGCCTGAAATAAGGCGTAATTTCGCATTTAGCCTAAAATTGTTATCGCTTCGCCTTTTCTTTTATACTTACCGGCTAATCAAAATCTAAGAGGCCACCATGGAAAAACCGTTCATTCTACACATGCTGACAACAGCCAAAAACCTGAGCCCGTTCGACGTCAATATGGCGATGGATGCAGGCTGGATTTCAGCGGTGCCTTATATTAACGTCGAACCGAGCGAAGTCCGGGGCTTGGTTCAAGACGCTATTTTCTCGCGCAGCCCGAAAGGCTTGTTGCGCACCGCGATTTTCATTGGCGGCCGCGAAACCAAACAAGCCATGGACATGCTGAAAATGGCGAAAAACTCCATGGTTCCGCCGTTCGAAGTCTCGGTATTCGCCGATCCCAGCGGCGCCTTCACCACTGCCGCCGGCATGGTAGCCGCCGTCGAAAAAGAACTGGCCGATAAATTCGGCACGACGCTGCAGGGCAAAAACGTTCTGGCCCTGGGCGGCACCGGCCCGGTCGGCCAAGCCGCAGCGGTGATCGCTGCCCAGGCCGGAGCCAACGTCCGAATCATCGGCCGCCAACTGGATAGAGCCGAGCGCACTGCCGAGTTGTGCAGCGAAGAATTCGGCGACGGTAAGATCTCGATTGCCGCCGGCGCCGATTCCGATAAAGCCGAATACATTAAAACCGCCGACGTCGTGTTCGCCACCGGCGCGGCCGGTATCGAGCTGCTCAGCGCCGAAATGATCGCGAGCGCGCCGCAACTGAAGGTCGCGGCTGACGTCAACGCAGTGCCGCCGTCCGGTATTGCCGGAGTCGACGCGTTCGATAACGGCAAACCGATCGCCGGCTCGGCCAGCGGTGCGGTCGGCATCGGCGCATTGGCAATCGGCAACATCAAGTACCAGGCGCAAAGCCGCTTGCTGAAACGGATGCTGGAAAGCGACCAGCCGCTGTTTTTGCACTTCGAGCATGCATTCGAAGTCGCGCGCGAATTCATCAAAACCAGCAAGTAACCGACTCCAAGTCCAGTCCGCCACCATACACAGGGTAAGGTACCAATGGCAAAACGCAGCATACTCCACATGTTCGACCCAATGCCGAACAACAGCCCGTTTGACATCAACATGGCGCTCGACGCCGGTTTTGACGTGCTCGTTCCTTACGCCAACGTCAAACTGGAGAACATACACAATTTGACGCAGGATGCGGTATTTTCGCGGAGTCCGGCCGGCAACAAACGCACCGCGCTGTTCATCGGCGGCCGCGATATGGGGCTGGCCATCGACATGCTGCAAGCCACCAAACCGGCGATGGCTCCGCCGTTTCAAGTCTCGGTATTTGCCGACCCCAGCGGCGCCTGCACCACCGCCGCCGCGCTGGTGGCCTGCGTGGAAAAGGCGCTGAAGGACCACCATAGCCGGGAATTGAAAGGCCTGAAGGCGTTGGTATTCGGCGGCACCGGCCCGGTCGGGATCGCCACCGGCGTCATCGCTTCGCTACAGGGTGCCGAAACCTTGCTGGTGGACCATTTGTCGATCGATAGCGCCAAGGACGCAGCCAAACAATACAACCGGCGCTTCGGCGCCAGTATGGGTGCGGCCGTGGCGCGCAACGACGAAGAGAAGGCCCAACTGGTTGCCGATGCCGACATCGTGTTCTGCACCGCGAAAGCCGGCATCCGCGTCATCAACTCTGCCGTGCTGGCGCAAGCCAAACAACTCAAAGTCGCCGGCGACGTCAACGCGGTACCGCCGCTGGGCATCGAAGGCATAGAATTGAACGATTTCGCGGCGCCATTGGCTGCTGCGGCGCATTCGCCGAATGCGGTCGGCGTCGGTGCCTTGGCCGTCGGCAACGTTAAGTACCAACTCCAGCACGAACTGTTGAAACTGATGTTGGAAACCGAAACCCCGCTGTTTCTGGATTTCCGCGAAGCCTTCGTCAAAGCCCGCACTCTGGTCTGAACGCCGCCGAGGGTTGGGCCAACGACCCAACCCTCGCCATTCCTCAGACGGCGTCCAGATAATTGAATTTCACCGCCAGTCTGGTCAATTCCACATCGTTTTTGATCTGCAATTTCCGGTATACCCGGTAGCGGTAGGTATTGATGGTTTTGTCGCTGAGCGCCAGCGCTTCCGACATTTCCTGTATGCTTTTGCCGTTCAGAATCATCCGCACCACTTCGGCCTCGCGCTGAGACAATTGCAAAAACGGCGAAACGTCGGCGCCCGGCAAAAATTGAAATGCCAGATTGCTGGCCACATCCTGGCACAAGTAACGTTTCCCGGACATGACAGTTTTAATCGCCGCGACCATTTCGTTGACCGGCGACGCTTTAGACACGAAACCGACCACGCCCAGTTTCAGCAATTGTTGCGGAATCGGACCGTCGTTATGTACCGACAATGCAATGATCTTGGCGTTCGGCTGGGTTTGCAACAGGCGGCGGCAAGCTTCGAACCCGCCCATGCCCGGCATGTTGATATCCATCAAAACCACGTCCGGTGGGTCCTGAGCAACCAGTTGCAACGCCTGTTCTCCGCAATTGCATACGCCGACCACGGAAATATCCTGCTCCGCAGCCAACAGCGCCTCGATACCGCTCCTGACCAATTCATGGTCGTCAACGAGTAAAACTTTAATCATAACTTCCTTTGCAACGATCTTTATCCGGTCAAGTTTCCCAAATTTCCTTTCCAACGGCAACGGCAAGCGGCATCTAAAAGAGTTAATCCCGCTCGCACCTGCGTCGTTTCCCCGAATAACCGTTAAAATAGCGCTTTTGATCAACCAAACCAAAGGTCGCCATGCGCACTTCCCAATTTCCTCTCAGCACTGTAAAAGAAATACCCGCCGACGCCGAAATCGCCAGCCACCAGTTGATGATACGCGCCGGCCTGATCCGCAAACTGGCCGCCGGAGTCTACACCTGGCTGCCGCTGGGATTACGGGTACTGCGCAAGGTTGAACACATCGTCCGCGAAGAAATGAACAAAGCCAGTGCTTTGGAAGTATTGATGCCGGCCCTGCAACCGGCGGAGCTCTGGCAGGAAACCGGGCGCTGGGAAAAATACGGCCCGGAACTGGCACGAATGAAAGACCGCCACGAGCGCGACTTCTGCCTCGGCCCGACCCACGAAGAAATCATTACCGATTTGGCCCGTAACGAATTGCGCAGCTACAAGCAACTGCCGATCACCTACTATCAAATCCAAACCAAATTCCGCGACGAAATCCGTCCGCGCTTCGGCGTAATGCGTTCGCGCGAATTCGTCATGAAGGACGCTTATTCCTTCCATCTCGACCAGGAATCGCTGCAAGCCACTTACGATGTGATGTATCAAACCTACACCAACATCTTCAACCGTTTCGGCTTGAAATTCCGCGCCGTGATGGCCGACTCGGGCTCCATCGGCGGCGCGGTATCGCATGAATTCCACGTTCTGGCGGCCTCCGGCGAAGATGCCATCGCCTTTTCCGACGCCAGCGATTACGCCGCCAACATCGAAAAAGCCGAGGTGCGCCGCCCGCCGCTGAATCGGCCAGCACCCAGCCGCAATCTGGAAAAAACGCCAACGCCGGGCAAAAAAACCATCGCCGAAGTCTGCGAATTCTTAGGCGCCAGCGCCAGCAACGTGCTGAAAACCCTGATTTTGGTACAACGCCCTGCCGATCCGCAAAACAGCGCAGCGCGAAACGTGTACTACATGGTGTTACTGCGCGGCGACCACGAATTGAATGAAATCAAATTGAGCAAAATCATCGGCAACTTCGATTTTGCCAAGGACGATGAAGTCGAGGAAGCCCTAGGCTGCCGTGCGGGTTACATCGGACCGATCACCGAACGAGACAAACCTTTCCTCGGCCGAATCATCGCCGACTATGCGGTAGAAAACATGAGCGATTTCGTCTGCGGCGCCAACGAAGCCGGCCACCACTATACCGGCGTTAACTGGGAACGGGATTGCCCCTTAATGGACGAATGGCTGCACGACATTCGTCAAATCGGCGAAGGCGACCCCAGCCCGGACGGCGTCGGCAACATCACCATCGCCCGCGGCATCGAAGTCGGCCACATCTTCCAGCTCGGCACCAAGTACAGCGAAGCGATGAACGCCGCCATCGTCAACGAAGCCGGCAAGAACCAAATCATGGTCATGGGCTGTTACGGTATCGGCATTTCCCGCGTCGTCGCCGCAGCGATAGAACAGGGCCACGACGAGCGCGGCATCATCTGGCCTAACGAGTTGGCACCGTTCCAGGTCGCGATCTGTCCGATGAACATGTACAAATCCGATCGCCTGGTCGATACCGTAGAAAAAGTGTACCGGGAGCTGACCGAGGCCGGCATCGAAGTCTTGCTCGACGACCGCAAGGTGCGGGCCGGCTTTATGTTCTCCGACATGGAATTGATCGGCATTCCGCACCGTATTGTCATCGGCGACCGCGGCCTGGACTCCGGTACGGTGGAATACCAGGGCCGCACCGACCACGACAGCCAGGAAGTGCCTTTTTCAGAATTGGTCGGTTTTATCAAAGCCAAACTGGCGTAAAACCGGGCCAATTCCAGCCAACAAAAAAGGGCGCCCTGGCGCCCTTTTTCTTACCTGCTGGTGTACGCCGTTAGCGCATTAACGTGAACATCGCTTTGATCGCGCCGCACTTCGGGCAACCCCAATCTTCAGGCACGTCTTCCCAACGGGTGCCGGGGGCAACGCCGTTACGCGGGTCACCCAGCTCCTCGTCGTAAATATGTCCACAGGTTTTGCATTTGTATCTTCTGAATTCTGCCATTGTTTAATCCTCGGTTGTAACGACGTTTAATAAACGGGCGAAATTGTAGCCTATGCTCGCCCGGCAAAAAACCACGAATATTGGAAGGAATCACCCCGGTTTCTCGGCTTACCGCCGCCAACTTTCCGCCGACAAACGCCGATGGCCGGCGCCGAAAATGCCATGGCCCGCGAGCTAGGTAATTGAATTGTAATTTGAATTATTTCACAGAAACGAGTATAAACGCGGCGCAAGGGGGAACGATATTTTTTACTTTATTGAGGGACTGAAATGAAACACTACGCAATCTCGCATCATGTTAAACAAAGCCTTTTGCTGCTCGGTTTGGCAATGGCAACGCCTATCGCATCGGCGGCATTGCCATGGAGCGGCATGGCCGACTACACTGCTGCGCCGGGAGCCGCAGGCGACGAAGCCGTGGTCGGCCAGTTCGACACCTACGATTTCGGTTTGGGTGTCGGCTTGGTAAAAGTCAACAACGACGGTACGCTGAACGGTTATTTTCAGACCTATGTCAACGACCACATTCTGACCAATTCCGGCGGCATCAACGTGCCGCAATTGAACGTCAGCGGCGCTTCCGGTAGCGGTAGCGGCTTCGAACTGACCGTGGTCGCCAGTTTCAGCGGCACCTATTCCGTCCTGCCGGGCGGCTTGCAAAGCTTCTCGCTGACTGCGGGCAACGTCGGCCTGTATTTCGACACAACTCCGGACTTCAACTTCGGCGCCGACAACGGATTTAACGACGGCTCAGCAATTCTGACCGGCACTATAACCGGCGGCGGCGGCTTTATATCCTTGGCGTCAGGTACCGGCATAGAGCAACTGGATCTGAATTTTTCCGGAATTTTCGGCAATTCGGACGCCAATGTTTATAGCCAGGCAATCGGCGGCGGCAGCGCGTTGTTCTCTATCGACTTGAAAAACTCGACCTTGTTGCCCGGCATCGATAGCGTCCTGGGCCACAACAAAAGCGAAGGGGCGTTGGCGGCCGTCGATGGCTCCATCAACCTGACCGCGGTACCGTTACCGCCGGCGGTATGGATGTTCGGCGCAGGTCTGGCCGGCTTATTGGGCGTTGGCCAACGCAAAAAAGCCAGCGCGTAATTTGCGGCGCTAGCGCTTACCGAGCTAAGTTCCCGGCCCCTACGCCGGAGAACTTAGCTTACTTAGCAAAAGGCGCGGTCACAGCCCCGCCATTCCCGAAAACCGCACACACAAACCGAACAAACCTTCCCACTCGTCCCCGGCGGATTGCCCCTTTATACTGCGGTCGATTTCCGCCCCGGCCCGCAGAATCGCTTGCAACTGCTCGGTTTTCAAACGCTGGACGGCTTCTTGCACCAGATGCTTGCGTTTATCCCAAACCTGATATTTCTTAAACACCGCGTCCGGGTTGCCGCCGCGGCCTAACTCGCTTTTGACGTGCAGCAACATCCTGGTTTCCCGGCTCAGCGCCCACAACACGATGGAACTGGCGGTTCCTTCGGCCCGTAAGCCATTCAGTATTTTTAACGCTCGGTTCAATTTTCCGGCCAGCAAGGCCTCGGTCAATTTGAACACGTCGAAACGGGCGCTGTCGGCAACGTCGTCCTCGACCATGGCTTTGCCGACCAAGGTCGCACCGTGCAGGATATAAAGCTTTTCGATCTCCTGTGCGGCCGCCAACAGATTGCCCTCGACCCGGACCGCCAAACTTTTCAAGGCATCTTGGTCCAGCCGCATGCCTTTGCGCTCGGCGCGGCGTTGCAACCACTGCCGCAATTCCTGCCCTTGCAATGGCCAAACCTGGACGATGACGCCAACGCCGTCCACAGCCTGAAACCACTGCGACTTTTGCGCCGCTGACTCTAGTTTGCCCGCCGTCACAAGCAACACGGTATCTTCCGGTAAACGCTGGCAATAGGCGATCAGGGCTTTGCTGCCTTCCGTTCCCGGCTTCGCCGAAGGCAGGCGCAAATCGATTAATTTTTTGTCGGAAAAAATCGACAGCGAATCGGCTTCCAGGCCAAGTTGCGGCCATTCGTGGCCGGACTCGACCGAAATCACTTCGCGGGTGGTGTAGCCGGCCGCTCGCGCTGCCTTACGGATGTCGTCGGCGGCTTCGCCCAACTGCAAAGGCTCGTCGCCGCTGACCAGATAGACAGGAGCCACGGCTTTTTGCAACGCCGCGGCCAACTGCTCGACTTTCAAGCGCACGTGTTTTACTTCTGGTTGTCGATCGCCACGCGGGCGCGGGCCAAGATCATCCGGGCCGCCTGCTTATAAATTTCGCTGCGTATCAACTGCTCTTCGTTGGTTTTCGCCAATACGGCGGTCTGGTCGTTGAAGAATTCCCGGGACAATTCGATGACCTGTTCGTCCATCATCGCCGTCTCCTTCGCGTCGAAGAACTGGAAGCGCAGATAATATTCCAGCTCGGACTCGCTGGATTTACCGGTGGAACCGATAGACAACACCCGGCTGCGCATGTCTTCCTTCAACACTTTGATGACGACGCCGGCATCGTCCGGGGTCGGCGCCAATTTGCCTTTAGACGCCCGCATAATCTGCTGCATTTCGTTTTGCAACGGTCCGGAAGCGCCGAATATGTAAAGGCTTTTCAACGCTGCAGGCATCTCTATCGAGCCGCGCAAATGGTAGCCGCAACCGGCTTGCATCAGCACGGCCGCCAAGACCAGGAATCGGGACCAGCGTTTCATCGGCATTACACTAACCCAGTTAAACAACGATATTGACCAGTTTTTGCGGTACCACGATTAGCTTTTTCACCGGCTTACCCTCAAGGAAACGCTGCACGTTGGCATCGGCCAGCGCCAAGGTTTCGATCTGCTCCTTGGAAGCAGCGACCGCAACCGCCAACTTGCCGCGCAATTTGCCGTTGACTTGCACCACCATTTCGATGCTGTCCTGCACCAACGCCGACTCGTCCAATTCCGGCCACGCCGCGGCGACGATGTCGCTGTCGCGGCCCAGGTCGTTCCAGAGTTGCTGCGCGGCGTGGGGAATGATCGGCGCCAACATCAGCACGATGGCTTCCAACACTTCCTGGCGCACCGCCCGGCCGTTGGCGCTGTCGTCCTCGAATTTGTTCAAGGCGTTGACCAGCTCCATATTCGCGGCGATTGCGGTGTTGAAGGTGTGGCGGCGCGCCATATCGTCGGTCACTTTCTGCAAGGCTTGGTGCAACTGGCGACGCAAGGCTTTTTGATCGTCCGTCAGCGCCGCTTTATCCAGCGCCGTTTGCGGCAAACCGGTCTCGATATGCAAGTAAACCTGGCGCCACAAGCGTTTCAGGAAACGGAATGCGCCTTCGACGCCGGCGTCGTTCCATTCCAAGGACTGGTCCGGCGGCGAAGTAAACATCGTGTACAAGCGCACGGTGTCGGCGCCGTATTTGTCGATCAGCACCTGCGGATCAACGCCGTTGTTCTTGGATTTGGACATCTTTTCGATGGCGCCGACCGTGACCGGCGAGCCGTCTTCCAATAATTTGGCGCCGACGATCTTGCCTTTGGCGTCGCGCTCGACCTCGATCTGGGTCAGGTTGAAATATTTTTTATGGCCGTGTTCGTCGAATTGGTAAAACGTCTCGGCGACGACCATGCCCTGGGTCAGTAGGTTCTTGAACGGCTCGTCGCAAACCAGCAAGCCTTCGTCGCGCAGCAATTTGTTGTAGAAGCGCGAGTACAGCAAATGCAGAATCGCGTGCTCGATACCGCCGATGTAATGGTCGACCGGCAGCCAATAATTGGCGCGCTGGTCCAGCATCGCCGTGTGGCAATCGCTGCTGGCATAACGGGCGAAGTACCAGGACGATTCCATGAAGGTGTCGAAGGTGTCGGTCTCGCGTCGGGCCGGTTTGCCGCATTTCGGGCAGTCGGCATGCGGGAAGGTCGGATGCGCGGCCAGCGGCGATTGCGAGCCGTCCAGCACTACGTCGCGCGGCAAGGTCACCGGCAGTTGCTCGTCGGGTACCGGTACCGTACCGCAGTCGTCGCAATAAATCACCGGAATCGGCGCGCCCCAGTAACGTTGGCGCGACACGCCCCAGTCGCGCAATCTGAAATTGGTTTTGCGCTCGCCTTTGCCCAGGCTGGCCAGTTTGGCGGCAATGGCGTCGAAGGCTTGTTTGAAATCCAGACCGTCGAATTCGCCGGAGTTTTTCAGAACGCCTTTGTCGGTGAAAGCCTTGTCGGCCACACTGTCGTCGCTACCGTCCGCTGAGGCAATGACTTCCTTGATGGCGATGCCGTAGCGTTTGGCAAACTCGTAATCGCGCTGGTCATGGGCCGGGACCGACATCACCGCACCGGTACCGTAGCTCATCAACACGAAGTTGGCGATCCACACCGGCACCGACTCGCCGGTCAGCGGATGAATCGCGCTGTAACCGGAGGCGATGCCGCGTTTTTCCATGGTTTCCATCGCCGCTTCCGAGGTTTCCATCTGCTTGCAGGATTCGATGAACGCGGCAATCGCGGGATTGGTTTTGGCGGCTTTCAGTGCGACCGGATGCTCGGCGGCGACCGCGACGTAAGTCACGCCCATCACCGTGTCGGGACGGGTGGTGTAAATTCGAATCGGCGACTCGAAACCTTCCACGGCAAAATCCATCTCCACGCCTTCGGAACGGCCGATCCAGTTGGCCTGCATCGTCCGCACCTGTTCGGGCCAGCCCGGCAGTTTTTGCAGGTCGTCCAGCAATTCCTGGGCATAAGCGGTGATTTTCAAAAACCACTGCGAGATTTCCTTTTTCTCGACTTGGGTGTCGCAACGCCAGCAGCAGCCGTCGATCACCTGTTCGTTGGCCAGTACGGTTTGGTCGTGCGGGCACCAGTTGACCGGCGCGGTTTTTTTGTAAACCAGGCCCTTTTCCAGCAGACGGATGAAGAACCATTGTTCCCAGCGGTAATACTCAGGGTCGCAGGTCGCCAGCTCGCGGCTCCAGTCGTAACCGAAGCCCAGGCGTTTGAGCTGGTCGCGCATGTAGTCGATGTTGGAATAGGTCCAATCGGCCGGATGCACCTTGTTTTGCATCGCAGCGTTTTCCGCCGGTAAACCGAAGGCATCCCATCCCATCGGTTGCAACACGTGCTTGCCTTGCATGCGCTGGAAGCGGCTGATCACGTCGCCGATGGTGTAGTTGCGGACGTGGCCCATGTGCAGCTTGCCGCTCGGGTAGGGGAACATCGACAAGCAGTAGTATTTTTCCTTGCCGGTATCCTCGGTTGCGGTAAACACGCCTGATTTTTCCCAATCGGCTTGGACTTTTTCTTCGATCGCCGCGGGGTTGTAATGCTCTTCCATCCTGTTCGTCTTTTGCTGTAAAAAGGCGCTAGAATACCTTACAGGCGCTTAAATCTAAAGCGCGAATACTATAAATACCGGGAGTAAGCATGGGCGAAAATAAACTGATCAAAGCATACGACGACTTGATGGGCCATCTCTACGAAGCGATGGACGACACGCTGCATTCGGTGGCCGACGCTTTGGAAATCGCCAAAGAGAAAACCGCCGCGCTGGGTGGCCACACCCAGGAAGAAATCAACAAAATCGCCGACTATGTGATGCGCGACGTCGAACACGTCGCCACATCGCCAGACCTGAAACACGAAAACGACTCGCTATCGGAATGGCTGAAGTTCGACATCGAATTGATCGAAAACTTCGCGCTGGAAGCCTTTCTCGACATCGCCGACAAAACCCGGGTCAAACTGGCGGCGCTGGAAATGGAAGCCAAACTGTACCACCCTTACCAAAGCGGCGAAGTGGCCGGCCCCGGCACCTTCACCTGCGACGCTTGCGGCAAGCAAATCGCCTTCAAATCCACCAGCATCATCCCGGCCTGCCCGGAATGCAAAGGCAGCAGTTTCAGCCGTTGTTGATATTGCGGGCTCAAACCTTATAATGCGGGCTTTATTTTTTCCTTGATCGAGGGCGATTATGCGCAGGGTGATTTTCAATCAGAAAGGCGGCGTCGGTAAATCCACCATTACCTGCAATTTGGCGGCGATCAGTGCCGTCGAAGGCAAAAAAACCCTGGTGATCGACCTCGACGTACAAGGCAACTCGACGCAATACCTGCTGGGCAGCAAGGTCGCCGATTCCGATAAAACCATTGCCCACTTCTTCAAAGACAGCCTGGGACTGGGCCTGTTCGGCGGCGGCAAGGAAGGCTTGGACGGCCTGATCCACGAAACGCCCTTCCCCAACCTGTACGTGCTGCCGTCGCATTCCGACCTGGAAGGCCTGCAAAGCCGGCTGGAATCCAGGCATAAAATCTACAAACTGCGCGAAGCGCTGGAACGGCTGGAAGGCTTCGAACACATCTATATCGACACGCCGCCGATTCTGAACTTCTACAGCCTGTCAGCCTTGATCGCCGCCGAAAAATGCCTAATCCCATTCGACTGCGACACCTTCGCCCGCGAAGCCTTGTACACGCTGATGCGAGCGATCACCGAAGTCAAGGCCGACCACAACCCGCATTTGGAAGTGGAAGGCGTCGTCGTCAACCAATACCAAAAACAAGCCAACCTGCCGCGGCAATTGGTCGAAGACCTGATCGCCGAAGGCTTGCCGGTGCTGGAAACCAAAATCTCGACCTCGGTCAAAGTCCGCGAATCGCACAGCGATGCCCAACCGCTGGTGCACTACGCCCCATCGCACAAACTGACCGAAGAATACCGCGCCTTGCATTTGGAAATTCACCAATAGCTGCCGCTGCGCCATCGAACCTAAAAAAGCCAGGCCTAGCCTGGCTTTTTTGTATGTGTCGGTTAAGCTTAAAATCCAGCTCTCATTACGAATGAAATGTCATAAAAGTGGCTTCGGCATTCCGGCCTACAAAATAAAATTGGCCAAACCGGAAGCAAGCAAACTCTCACTCGCCATCGCCAGCATGCAGACTATGCAACCGGACAAACTCACCGCCCTCACCCCGCCATATCCAACACCGCATGGTCCAGCTTCGCGTTCAAGCGGCTGAAGGCCTTGTGCAGGACTTCCCAGCCGGTAAACGACACGACCAGCCAACCGGTGGTATGCCGCTCCCATTCGGTGTCCACTAGCACACCGGCTTGCACCAAATCGACGAACGCCGCGTCGCTGGGGGCTTCGATATAGGCCAGCGCCGCCGGCAAATGCTCGGCCGGCACCAATCTGGCGCTAGGCTGGCCGTTGTTGGCGTGGCGGTCGGTATACATCACGTAGCCGGGATCGATACCCAAAGCCTTGAGCTCGTTGCAATAATCGGCAAACCCGTAATACGGAAACGGCAATGTCGGCCCCATGGCTGGACTCCGAATCGTAATTGTAAAAACGGCCGGTCAGGCGTTGCCCTGGCTAGGCGTTTGCTGGCGCAGCAGACCGCCGTGGCGGATATCGACGCCGTCCAGCATGAACACGGCATGCTCGGCGACGACCCGGCAATGCTCGGCGCAACGCTCCAAAATCTTCATCATTTGCATGATATCCAGCGCCCGGCGGATCATGCGGGCGTCGTGCAGCACATAGGCCAATTGGTGCTTGATCCCTTCCTGCAATTCTTTCTCGCACAGTTGGTCGCATTGCAACAGCGCATAAGCCTGTTTGGAATCGCGGTTCTCGAACACCACCATCAGCTTGTCCAGAATCGCCTTGACCAAGCCGCCCATTTTGACGATATCGGCCAGCAATTTTTCGTTCGGGTCGCTGGTGCTCGGATCGAACAACACCGTGACCAGCCGGGCGAATTCGCCGATTTCGTCGCCGATTTTGGAAAACTCGGCCGAAATTTTCGATACCGACAACACCAGGCGCAGATCGTTGGCCACCGGGCAATGCCGGGCAATCACGCTCAACACGCCGTCGTCGATTTTGCTTTCGTAATGTTTCAGCTTCTTGTGGCGGGAAATGACTTTCTGCGCCAGCTCGGCGTCGCCGTAATCCATGGCTTGCATGGCCTGCTCGAACTGGTAAATCAACAAGTCGGTAACTTCCAGCAGCAGGCCGTACAAATGGCTCAGCTCGTTGTCGTATTCGTGCAGCGTATGCGGATTGCCGCCGGTGTCTGTCGGAGTGATCATAACCAAGTCTCTATCGGGTTAACGCGCAAGTTTTTAGGCCCGGAGTTTAACGGCCCAAAGTGACAGGAATGTGACATGGCAGCAGCTACAAGCCAGCTCCGGCCGGGCCGCACGCCGGGGATGACGGAATTGTGACAAGCGGACGCGGGCGGCAAAATCGGCTTGTCCGCCACCCGCTTGCGGCAAGCGTCATACTGCTGTCATAAACAGCCAGAAAAATACCCCCATCCGCTATCCATACCCAGCGTACTTATGACTGCCTCTACATACCGAACCATCTGGATTTCCGATTTGCACATCGGCTCCACCCAATGCCACGCCGACGCGCTGCTGGATTTTCTGAAACACAACGATAGCGAAAAGCTGTATCTGGTCGGCGACATCATCGACTTTTGGGCGTTGTCGAAAAAGATGTACTGGCCGCGGGAGCACAACACCATCATCCAGAAAATTCTGCGCAAAGCCCGGCACGGCACCCAAATCATTTACGTGCCCGGCAACCACGACGAAAACGTGCGCGAATACGACGATTACGTATTCGGCGACATCGTGGTCAAGCGTTCCGACATCCACACCACCGCTGCCGGCAAACGCTTTTTGATCGTGCACGGCGACGAATACGACACCATCGCCAGGCACCACCGCTGGCTGGCCAAGATCGGCAGCGTCGGCTACGACTGGCTGATCGAGATCAACCGTTTCCTACGCCTATGCCGGAAACTGATCGGCTACCAATCGCATTTTTCGTTGGCCGCCTTCGTCAAATTCAAAGTCAAAAATGCCGTGCAATTTATTTCGGACTACGAGGAAAGCATCGTCCGCACCCTCAGAAACCAGGGGCTGGACGGCGTGATCTGCGGCCACATCCATCACGCCGAAATCAAGGACATCGAAGGTTTCACCTACGTCAACACCGGCGACTTCGTCGAGAGCTGCACCGCCATCGTCGAACATAACGACGGCCGCCTGGAACTGGTGCACTGGTTGAAACAGGAAAAACCGAGCCCGGAAACTCAAGCCGAAACCGGCCTGCCCCACCCCGGCTGAGTCTGAATACCGCCAAGTTAGCAAGATCCGCCGACCGGCAAGGCGGGATTCGGTTAACTCCAGATTCTGCCCGGCAAGCGCCGCAGCGACAGCAATAAGCCGACGACGCTGTCGCGGATTACCCACCACAGCAGGCGCGGATTGTCGGCGGCCTTGGCCAATGCATACGGCCGCCAGGCGATACCGAACGGGATGTAAACCCGGACCGGCACCGAAAATTCGCGGGCCAGCGCCAGCAAACGGCGCTTGGGCAAACCGTGCAGCAATTCGATTTCGCAAGGGGTGCCGGCCGCGCGCAAGCGCAGCAAGGCTTCGCGCACCAACCATGGATCGTGGCTGGCCAGCGCCACCGACGCCGCCCGGCCGGCCAGCCGCTCGACCACGCGCAGAAAACCCTCGCGCATATCCATATCGGCGTCCAGCGGATCGGGCCACTCGCCCTTCACCACCCGCACCCGCACTCCCAACTCGCAGGCCAGATCGGCGTCGGCCAAACTGCGCCGCCAGCGCCCCGGTACACTCAAACCCACCGCCGCGCCCTCGGCCAGCGCGTTGCGCACGCAGGCCAGTGTCGCATCGGCCGTCAACGGCTCGTGCGAATCGAAATGCAGCAGCATTCCGGCGTCGCGCGCCGCGCCGGCGATTTGGTCCAGTAATCCGGCATCGTAAGCCAAGGCCGGCGCCTTGACCGACAAGTAAGCTTGGCCCGGCAATTCGGCAATGGCGGCGATAATCCGCCGGCAGACCGCGGCAACCTGTTCCGGCGTTTCCTGGCGTTGCGGTTCCAACCAATTATGAAAGTAGCCCAGCGTGCACGCGAGCTGCTGCGCCGACAGCCGGCGCGCCACCCGCATCGCGTCCTCCAGCCGGGAGCCCGGCACGTATACCCGGCCGGCTATCCGCAATACCAGGCGCAAGCCTTTGCCTACGATGCGCCGTCCCCAAGTCTTAACCATCAATTCCCCCAATCGGTTACAAACGGCCGCGCAATGTGCGCACCGCGCTTTTCGCCGCCATTTTCATTGCCGCCAAGCCGAACGGCGCCGCCCGCACCTGGCAATATTCGCGCACGTCGCGGGTCCATAGCCGGGTCCAGCCGTCCATGCCGCCCATGAATTCGTAAGCATGCAATCCGCCGCCAGCCGCGTATTGCAGCGTATGCCGCATCAATAATTGGCCCGGCGAACAGTCGGCAAAAGCCAAATCGTGGCTGATCTTGAACAGCCAGAAGCGTTGCCGCCACTCGCAGGCAATCTGCATCGCCGCGGTGCGGTCGCCGAGACGCAGCAAGGCGATGCGCAACATACCTTCCTGCATCGCCGCCCGGCAGAAGCGCCGGAAAAATTCGCCCGGGACCCAGTCGGTGCTCAAGGCGGTGCCTGCGGCGGCCTTCCAACTTTTCGCCTCCATCGCGTAAGCCTCGGCCAATAGCCGGGTCAACTCGGCCGCGTCGGCCGGCGCCTGGATCTGGTAGCGCAAATCGCCGAATCGGGCCGCCCGCCGTTCCGCACGGCGAAAATCCGCCCGCCGCCGCGCGTTGAACAGCGCATCGACATCGGCAATCTGCCGCTCCAACCGGATCAGCGGCGTCGGCATGGCCGGTTGGATCTGCACCAGACCGCGCCGGCGGTAGGCCCGGCGCAAAGCCGGCAGCGTCGGCGAGTCCAGCGGCAGCCGTTCCAGATACAGCGGCAAAGGCTGCGCCGCCAGCCCGTCCGCCAGAACGGCCAAACCGGGCTCATCTGCGGCAATCAGATCGCTGGGTTCGAACATGGCCGGCAATTCGCGCAGCCAGCCACCGGCAGCGCACAACGGCGCCAGCGCCTGCAATCGGCCGCCGGATTCGATCGCATACAATCTGATAGGCAAACCGGGCGGCAACAAACCGGCCCGGGCCTGCATCCAGGCGTGAGTCTGGGTCGGCATGCCGCCCGCAATCTGCGGCCATCGCGGCAAGTCCGGAAATTCGGCCAACTGGCAAAGTTTCATCTAAACATCGGTAACGGCGGACTCGGTCCGCTCTTATGAAAAAGGTCGCCGCTCGGCCGGCGGGTATTGCGCGATCGCGCCTGTGCTTATAGATTGGCAGCGCCGCGGCTATCGCGGCGATGTTACTGTAACCGCTCGCCGATTGGAACCGTTGCCCCAACCATGTATACGATCGAACACTACCCAAACTTCGCCGAACTCCCACAGGACTGCACCTGGCTGCACGATTGCGGCTTCTTTTACCGGCCGCAGTGGTTCGAAATCCTGCAACGCAGCCTGTTTGCCGACACGGACACCTTGCGCATCTACGCCGTCGCCGATGCCGGCTGCGGCCGCACCCTATTGTTGGCAGTGTTGCGCCACACCGTGCTCGACTCAGCCGCGACCGGCGCCGACACCTTGGCCGCGCTCAGCCATCCGGAAAACTTCGCCGAAACGCCGTTGCTGTTTCATCCCGCCGCATCCGACCGCCAGGGATTATTGACTGCCCTGTTCCGCCACCTGCAGGCCACGCCGCTAGGCAACGGCCGCGGCCGCTGCGACGCGCTGCGTCTGTGGCCGTTGGCGGACGGTGCGGAACTGGAGCAAGCTCTGGTTTCGGCTTTACAGCAAGCCGGCTTCCGTTGCCAACGCTACGCCAATTCCTACAATCGCTACGAAACCACCGCCGGCCTGGACTACGCCGCCTATTTCGCCGCGCGCAGCGCCAACTTGCGTTACAGCGTACGCCGCCGGCAACGGGCCTTGGAAAAAACCGGCCAACTCAAACTGGAGTTGTACACCACGCCGGAACAGTTGCAGCAAGCGCTGTCCGACTATATCGCCGTGTCGATGACTAGCTGGAAACGGCCGGAAACCATGTTCAACAAAGAAATTCAGGACATGATGCGGCTGGCCGCGGAGTTGGGCTGCCTGCGGCTGGGTATTTTGCGCCTGGGCGAACAGGCCGCCGCGGTGCAATTCTGGCTGTTCGACCGCGGCGTCGCCCACTGCGTCCGCCTGGCTTATCGGGAAGAGTACAAGCATCTGGCGGTCGGCGTGGTGTTGACCAACTTCATGATCGCCCACGCGTTGGACCGGGACCGGGCGGCAAGCATAGACTTCGGCTTCGGCGTCGAGGATTACAAGGGCGGCTGGATGAAACAGGCCCGCGACTATTACGGCGTGATGGCGTTCAACCCGGCCACGGCCGCCGGCAATTACCACGCCGCCCGCAACATCCTCGGCCAACGCCTGAAACGCGGCGTCAAAACCCTATTGCGAACCGCCGGACTGCGCAAGTAATCGCGTCTGTGGCTGCGGATTCGCAGGGAATCTCCGATCCACCGAATGCCGTTAAGTTAAGGATGGCCTGCCCCTACAGGATTCGCAAAAGCCGGTTGGTTGCTTAACTTAACCGCATTACCCAGCCGCCCCGGTGTAATACGTTTCACCAAAACGTCCGCAAACCGTCACGGTTTCTTAACCTGCCGCTCCGGCCTATCCCGCAAAATGTGACCGGACTTGCAGAATCGGTTGCCAAAACCGGTCCCGCCTCGGCGCTACCCCCTTGAATCGGCGGCGGGATTTTTCTGCGGGTCGGCCAGGCTTTCGGCCTGTTCGCTGTTTTTACCATTACAGAGACTCTCCGACCATGATCGCAAACCAATTTGGCCGCTTGCCGTTGCTGGCGGCAATGGCGGCAATCGGCGCTAACGCCGAAGCCGCAACGCCGTGTTTATCAACGAAATCCATTACGACAACGCCGACAGCGACAGTGGCGAAGCCGTCGAAATCGCCGGACCGGCCGGCACCGACCTCAGCGGCTGGAAAATCGTGCCCTACAACGGCAGCGGCGGCGCCAGCTACACCCCGGTCTGCAATCTGAGCGGTAGCATCCCCAATCAAAACAACGGCTTCGGTAGCGTCAGTTGCGCCATTTCCGGTTTGCAAAACGGTGCGCCGGACGGCATCGCCTTGGTTGACGCCGGCAACGCCGTAGTGCAGTTCCTCAGTTACGAAGGTACGTTTACCGCCAGCAACGGTCCGGCTAACGGCATGGCCAGCGTCGACATCGGCGTCCTCGAATCCGGCAGCGGCGCGGCCGGCCAGTCGCTGCAACTAAAAGGCAGCGGCTCGAATTACGAAGACTTCACCTGGGCCGTCGAATCGGACGCGTCGTTCGGCAACATCAACGCCGGCCAAACCTTCGGCAGCGTGACACCGCCACCACCGCCGGTATCGCAATGCGGCCAGCCGGCAACCTTGATTAGCGCCATCCAGGGCAGCGGCGGCGTCAGCCCACTGAACGGCACTGTGCAACACGTCGAAGCCGTGGTCAGCGCCGACTTTCAAGGCAGCGGCAACTTGAACGGTTTCTTTGTTCAGCAAGGCAGCGATGCCGACGCCAATCCGGCGACCTCGGAAGGCCTGTTCGTGGCCGCCAACACGCCGGTCAACGTTGGCGACCGGGTCCACTTGGTCGGCAGCGTCGCCGAAACCTACGGCATGACCCGCCTGGAAAACCTCAGCAGCGTCGAGATCTGCTCCAGCGGCAACGCACTGCCCGCGGCGGTAGAAGTCAATCTGCCGTTCGATAGCGCCGGCAACGACCCGGAACGCTGGGAAGGCATGCTGGTACATTTACCGCAACCCCTGACCGTCACCGAAAACTACAATCTGGCCCGCTACGGCGAATTCCTGTTGTCATCCGGCGGCCGCTTATTAACACCAACTCAAGTCGCCACGCCCGGCCAAGCCGCCAACGACGTTGCCGCGCAAAATGCCTTGAACCAGCTATTGGTCGATGACGGCAGCAATCAGCAAAACCCCGATCCGGTGATCTATCCGCAACCGGCGGGTTTGAGCGCGGCCAACAGCCTACGCTCCGGCGCTACGGTAGCCGGCGCCAGCGGCGTGTTGGCTTACGATTTCGGCGTCTACCGTTTGCAACCGACTCAGCCGTTGACGTTTACCGCCGGCAACCCGCGCCCGGCCAACCCGGCGCCTAACGGTCCGGGCTCGCTGAAAGTTACTAGCTTTAACGTGCTGAACTATTTCAACGGCAACGGCCTGGGCGGCGGCTTCCCGACTGCGCGCGGCGCCAATACCCTGGCGGAATTCAACCGCCAACGCGCCAAAATCATACCCGCCATCCATGCGTTGAATGCCGATGTGATCGGCTTGATGGAAATCGAAAACGACGGCTACGCCGGCACCAGCGCGATTGCCGATCTGGTCAACGGTTTGAACCAACTGGCCGGCGCCGGCAGTTACGCCTTCGTCAATCCTGGCCGCGGCAAAATCGGCAGCGACGAAATCGCGGTGGGTTTGATCTACAAACCCGGCAAAGTCGGCTTGGCCGGCGCCGCCGCTATCCTGGACGGCAGCGTCGACCCGCAGTTTCTGGACACCAAAAACCGGCCGGCATTGGCCCAGACCTTTTTGGATAAAGCGTCCAACAAGCTGCTGACCGTCGCCGTCAACCATTTGAAATCCAAAGGTTCGGCTTGCGACGACATCAACGACCCGGACACCGGCGACGGCCAGGGCAACTGCAACCTGACCCGCACCACCGCCGCAACGGCGCTGGCCAACTGGCTGGCCGGCGACCCGACCCAGCAAGGCGCCGCCAACACGTTGATCATTGGCGACCTGAACAGCTACGCCCAGGAAGACCCGATCAGCGCACTGAAGAACGCCGGCTACCGCAACCTGCTGGAAACGATGGTCGGCAACCAAGCGGCGTATAGCTACGTGTTCGACGGCGCGGCCGGCTATCTGGATCACGCCTTGGCTGGATCGGCTTTGGCGGCGCAAGTCAAAAGCGCAACCGAATGGCACATCAACGCCGACGAGCCGCGCGCGCTGGATTACAACACCGAGTTCAAAACCGTCGGCCAAATAGCCGGATTTTACGCGGCGGATGCCTATCGCTCATCGGATCATGATCCGCTGCTGATCAAGTTATTCGTGCCGGGCGACCTGGATAACGACGGCGATGTGGACGGCAACGATGCCAATTCGATCAAGGCTCAAGTCGGCAAATGCAACGGCAAGACCGGTTTCAATCCGGAAGCGGACTACGACCGCAGCGGCTGCGTGACTTACGCCGATTATCGAATCTGGTACGGCCATTTCACCGGCTACACCGCGTCCTTAACCGCTCAATAACCTTAACTTAGCCACCGGCAAACCGTGTGCCGGTGGCTATGGATACATTTTTTAGGATAACGATATGAAAAATTTGATTCATGTTCTGGCGCTATCGTGCGCCAGCTTGCTGCTGACCGCAGCCGATTGCCAAGCTGCGGCCATCTCTTTCAGTCTGGAAACCACAGCCAATCCAATCCGTGTCGGCGATGTATTCGAGATCGACGTGGTCGTGCACGACCTGTTCGCCGGCGACAACAGCGATGAGCTACTGGCTTTCGGCTTGAACGCCGCCAGCTCGATTTCAGGCCTATTGCAATTTCAAGGCAGCACGGTCAATCCGCTGTTTTCCGACGACAGCTTGCTGGTCGACCTGCAGGCGGCCGGCTCGGCCTTTCCCGGTATAACCAGCGATCCGTCGACCGCGCTGTCGTTCAATTTGGCGACATTACATTTCAAAGCCCTGGCTGCCGGCCAAGTTACGTTGGCGATCGCATCCGATTTGTCCGACTTCAATCAGGGTCTGATCTTTTTGAACCAGGGGCAGGTGGCGATTAATGCCAGCCGTGGGTTTGAGATTACCGCGGTGCCGGTGCCGGCTTCCTTATTGCTGTTTGTTAGTGGGGTGGTGATGGGTTTTGGGGGGATTCGGCGGACTGCCACGCGATACGTTCTATCGCTACAAGGCGGCGGTAGAATCTGGTGGCATTGAAAACCTATTCGACAAAAGCCGTCGGCAGCTTAATCTGAAAAATCGCGTTGACGATGTCACGGAGCAAGCGGTGTTGGCTTATGCGCTCGATTTTCCTGCGTACGGTCAATTACGCGTCAGTAACTAACTGCGTAAAGGCAGTATTTTCGTTTCGTCCAGCGGGGTGCGCAGCATATGGCTGCGCCATGGTCTGGCTAGTTTTAAGGATCGCCTCAAAGCTTTGGAAGTTAAAGTGGCCGAGCAAGGCTTGATTCTGACCGAAGCCCAAGTCGTGGCCTTGGAAATACCCATAGGGCGCAAGAGAAAAAACAGGATGATGAATTTAGCGGTGAAATTGAAACGGCGCACCCTGGCTATCTGGGCTCGCAAGATACCTTCTATGTCGGCACCTTCAAAGGCGTGGGTCGGGTTTATCAGCAAACCTTTGTCGATACCTATTCCAAGGTGGCGTTTGCCAAACTCTACACCACGAAGACGCCGATTGCGGCAGCGGACTTGCTCAACGATAGGGTTTTACCGTTTTTCGCCGAACATGATTTGCCGATGTTGCGCATTCTGACGGATCGAGGCAGCGAATACTGTGGACGCGCGGAAACTCACGATTATCAGCTCTATCTGGCAATCAACGACATCGAACACAGCAAGACCAAGGTCAGATCGCCGCAAACAAATGGCATTTGCGAGCGTTTCCATAAAACCATCTTGCAGGAGTTTTACCAGGTGGCGCTGCGAAAAACCCTGTACGAGGACTTGCCCTCATTGCAACGCGATTTGGACAACTGGCTGGATGAGTACAATAATCATCGAACCCATCAGGGCAAGATGTGCTGTGGACGAACACCCATGGCCACATTGATCGATGGCAAACAAGTCTGGAAAGAAAAAAACTTCTAGGCTGAATTTAACCTAACAGACACTTCTAAAAATCCAGTAACTGTCAGATCAGGTTTGACGTTCTACACAGCCCCTGGTCCTGAATCATCTTGACCACTTGCAGCTTGAACGCCGCATCAAAACTTCGCCTTTCTCGTTTCATTGTGTCCACCTTGAGGGATTGATAGTTTATCAACCTATTCCGGTGTCCAGTTTTATTAGACCACTACACTATGGGTCCGAAATAGGGTTGCCAACCTAAACACCCGTCGCATATTTTCGGACCCTGCAAAAAACAATTAAGCTAATGTTCTAAATAAAGAATTCTATTTTTCGTTCCAGAATAATTTTTTCGTTATCAGGGGGAGATTATTTAACCCCCCTCCCATCCCCATCCTGTTCCCAGGCTATTCGTGCTCCGAGGCTACTTTTAGGCTATTGGGGCGAGTTCCTTAACCGCCACTGTCCAATTTGATCCAGCGCAAGCGGTTGGCGTTGCTGACCACCGTGACCGAAGACATCGCCATCGCTGCACCGGCGATCATCGGATTCAACAAAATGCCGAACAAGGGGTACAACAAGCCGGCTGCCACCGGAATGCCGATGGTGTTGTAGATAAAGGCGCCGAACAAGTTCTGCTGGATATTGGCGACGGTCAATTGCGACAGCGCGATCGCCTCCGGAATTTTCAGCAAGGAACCTTGCAACAGGACGATATCCGCGCTTTCGATTGCCACGTCGGTACCGGCACCCATCGCAAAACCGACATTGGCCTGGGCCAGGGCCGGCGCATCGTTGATGCCGTCGCCGACCATACCCACCAACTCGCCCTGCTGCTGCAAGGCTTTGACCGTTTCGGCCTTATCCTGCGGCAACACCTGGGCGCGAAATTCGGTTATACCGGCCTGGGCGGCGATGGCCTTGGCGGTGATTTCGTTATCGCCGGTCACCATCAGCACCCGCACGCCGCGCCGTTTCAGTTCGCGCACGGCCTGGGCCGAGTCGGGTTTGATCGGGTCGGCTACCGACACCACGCCGACCACGGCCTGATCGACCGCCAGCATCATCGGCGTCTGGCCTTTTCCGGCCAACTCGGCCAGCTTGTCCCGGCACACGCCGGTATCGATGCCGTGCTCGGCCATCAGCGCGGCATTGCCGAACAGCCATTGCCGGTCGCCGATGCGGCCGGTAACGCCGTGCCCGGCCACGGCCTGAAACCGGCGAACTTTTTCCAAAGCCAGTCCGCGTTGTTCGGCAGCCGCCAAAATCGCCGCGGCCAGCGGGTGCTCCGATCCGGATTCCAGACTGGCGGCGAACTGCAGCACTTGGCTGCCGTTATAGTCGCCGAACGCCAGCACTTCGGCCAAGGCCGGCTTGCCGGCGGTTACCGTGCCGGTCTTATCCAGTATCAGACAGGTCAATTTACCGGCCGTCTGCAGGGCTTCGCCTTTGCGGATCAAAATTCCGATCTGCGCCGCGCGGCCGACGGCGACCATCACCGAAATCGGCGTCGCCAAACCCAAAGCGCAAGGGCAAGCGATTACCAAGACCGTCATCGAGGTGACGAAGGCATATCCGAAGGCCGGATCCGGCCCTATCGCCCACCAGACCAGGAAGGTAAATACCGAAACCGCAACGACCGCCGGCACGAATACCGCAGAAATTTTATCGGCTAATTTGGCAATGGCCGGCTTGCTGTTTTGCGCCTGGCGCACGCTCTGAATGATATGCGCCAAGGCGGTATCGCGGCCGATATGGGTGGCCGTGAACAAAAAACTGCCTTGGCCGTTGATCGAACCGGCGGCGACGCTGGCGCCGACGTTTTTCTCGACCGGCATCGATTCGCCGGTCAGCATCGATTCGTCGACGCTGGAATGGCCTTCCGCGACCGTGCCATCGACCGCGATCTTTTCGCCCGGCCTTACCCGCAGCGTCTCGCCCAAACCGACCTCCTCGATCGGCACGTCGATCTCTTTGCCGTCGCGCACGACTCTGGCCGTGCGCGGTTGCAGGCCGATCAAGGCTCTGATCGCCGCCGAAGTCTTGCCGCGCGCCCGAGTCTCCAAGGCGCTACCCAGATTGATGAAGGCCAGAATCACGGCCGAGGCTTCGAAATAAGCGTGGGCCGACAGCGGCGGCAATTGTGCGGAATAATCGATGACGATGCAGGAATAAAACCAGGCCGAACCAGTGCCCAACGCAATCAGGGTATCCATGTTGGCCTGCTTCACGGCCAGCAGTTTCAATGCGCTATGAAAAAAATGGCCGCCGGAGTAATACAACACCGCCAGGGTCAGCAGCGCGACTTCGGACCAAAACACCGTACCGGCTGCGGTGCCCATCGCCGGGAACAGGTCGATATGGGCGCCCAGCATCAGCGGCAGACCCAACGCGCCGGCGACCCCGGCTTTACGCATCAAATCGCGGTAACGCTGTCCTTCCTGGGCCTCCTCTTCCGCCGGGTCTTCCAAGCCTTCCATCACCGCCGCGTCGTAACCGGCGTCTTTCAAGGCTTGCTTCATCTCCTGCCGATCCGGATCGCCGACCACCGTCGCGGAATGGTCGGCAAAGTTGACCGCGACCGAAACCACGCCCGGCACGCCTTGCAAGGCGGTTTCGACGGCGCTGACGCAACCTGCACAGCGCATGCCCAATATCGATAGGCGTATCTCCCGGGTTTGGCTGATTTCTGGGTGTTGGGCGTCTGTCATGCTGCCTCCTCGAGCGCCGGCAGCGTCGCCTGCTGCCAGTAGAAAATTATTCGACCTTGAAACCGGCGTCGACGATGGTGTCTTCGATCTCGTCGAGACTGGTCTGGTCCGGATCGAATTCGACGCCTACCTGCTTGTCCTGGTGCGATGCCTTGACCGATTTGACGCCGGGCAGCGCCGAAACCTTGCTGACGATGGTATTTTCGCAACCGCCGCATTTCATGCCGGTGATGGTTAACGTTGCTGATTCGGACATTGTTCCTCCTGTGGTTGGTAAAGACGCGTCCAGCCTCAATCTCGACTAAATCTCGGCTTACGTGATATAAGGCGCGACGTAGCAGCATCATAGTGCAATGATCGGGAGCCCGTAAATAAATGACAGATTTTCTGATTGGCCGGCAACAGATACTGGACCGGCAACTGAATACCTTCGCTTACGAAATTCTGTTCCGCGGCACCGATTTCGACCTCAACTTGAAAGATGGGGCCGCCAACGCCACCAAACAAGTCATCAGCGACACGCTACTGGAAATCGGTCTGAACGACTTGGTCGGCCCGCACAAGGCCTTCATCAACTTCACGACTCAGAATATTCTGGATAAAGTGCCGTTGCATCTGCCGAAAGACCGCATCGTGGTCGAAGTGCTGGAGAGCGTGGCGGTCGACGCCGAGATCGTCGCCAACTTGCGGGAACTGTCGCAACTCGGCTACACGCTGGCGCTGGACGACTTCGTGCTGGCGCCGGAATGGCTGCCGCTGCTCGAATTCGCCGACATCATCAAGATCGACGTGATGGCCGACACGCTGGAGGCGACCCGCACATTGATAGACCAGCTCCGACCTTACAACCTGACCTTGCTGGCGGAAAAAGTCGAAACCCACAGCCAGTTCGAAACCCTGCGCGATTGGGGTTGCCAGTTATTCCAGGGTTTTTTCTTCAGCAAACCCAATCTGGTGGAAGGCAAACGCCTCGGCGTCAGCCAGACCGCAACCTTGCAATTGCTGGCCACGGTCAATAAACCCGATGTCAGTTTCGCCGAAATCAGCGGTATCATCTCGCAGGACGTCAGCATGAGTTTCAAGTTGCTGCACTACCTGAACTCGGCGTTTTTCGCGCTGCCGCAGAAAATCGAGTCGATCCAACACGCCGTGGTCTGTTTAGGCCTGGTCGAAATCAAGCGCTGGATCAACATCCTGACCTTGTCGGCGTTGTCGGACAAGCCGTCGTCGGTGCTGCAGAACGTGCTGATCCGGGCCAAAATGTGCGAACTGCTGGCCAAGGAAGCCAAAGACGACAGCGAACATTATTTCTTGATCGGCATGCTGTCCGGCCTGGACAGCCTGATGGATTCGCCTTTGCCGAAATTGCTGGAACAATTGCCGCTGGCGCAGGAAATCAACGACGCCGTGCTGCACCATCGCGGCCCCGCCGGCGAAGCGTTAAAATTCTGCATCGCGTACGAACGCTGGGAACCCGGCCTGAGCGCTTACCGCAACATCGCGCCGGAGCGCATCGCCAACATTTATTTGGAAAGCATCGACTGGTGGGCGACCCACATATCGCCGTTACTGGCCGGATAACACTTCATTGACTGGTATGTATCGACTATGAAACGCAAATTACCCCTGTTCTGCCTGGCCGCGTTGTTGTCGGCCAGCCTGCACGCCGCCGAACTCGGCGAACTCGACACCGAACAACTCGGCGCGATGCAACAAAACCAAAGCGCGCTGGTGGTAGACATCCGCACGCCGCAGGAATGGCAGGCCACCGGCCTGATTCCGGGCAGCCACAAGCTGCAATCGTTCGATGCCGACGGTAAATTCGACCAGGCAAAATGGCTGGCCGACCTGGAGAAATTGAAAACTTCGCCCGACCAACCGGTGGTTCTGGTGTGCCGCTCCGGCAACCGCAGCGCCAAAGTCGGCAAAATGCTGAGCGAACAGCCCGGCATGGCCAAGGTTTACCATTTGAACAACGGCATCCAGTCCTGGATCCGTTCCGGCCGGCCGGTAGCGCCGGATTGCCTAGCCAGCGCCTGCAACTGATATGGCGCTGTACACGCTCACCAACCAGACCATCGCGCTGGCCGGCATCGCCCAGACCTGTTCGCTGGTACAGCAACTGGCGACGGCCGGCGCCTGCCAAAGCACCGCTTTGGAAGCCAGCATCGGCAGCCTGTTGAAAATCGACTCGGATAGCGTCGCCGATGTTTACGGCGGTCTGGCCGGCGTCCGCCACGGCCTGGAGCAATTGCAGACCCAATTGGGCAGCAGGGCCTTGGCCAATCCGGAACAAGCCCGCTATGCCGCGCAACTGGTCTACCTGCAAAAGCGGCTGGCCGGCAAGCCGGAGATGTTGGACAGCATCCGGGCCGGAGTCGGCCGGGCCCAGGCCCAGGCCGAGCATTTCGGCGTATTGCACGAAAACGTACTGGCCAATCTGGCCGACGTTTACCACAGCACGATCAGCACGCTGCAGCCGAGGATCATGGTCCAGGGCGATCCGCAGCATTTGGGCAACCAAGGCACCGTCAACAAAATTCGCGCCGTGCTGCTGGCCGGCATCCGTTCCGCTCACCTCTGGCGCCAGTGCGGCGGTAGCCGCTGGAAATTGTTGTTGGCCCGGCAGAAAATCCGCCACGAAGCCCAATTCCTGTTAACCCAAATCTGAAGCGCCGCGATGCCGGAATTACCCGAGGTCGAAACCAGCCGGCGCGGCATCGCGCCGCATATTCTGGGCAAAACGTTCAAGGCGGTCGAGGTACGCGAGCCGCGCTTGCGCTGGCCGGTTTCGGCCGAAATCGGCGCGGTTCTGCCCGGCCAAACTCTGCGCTCGGTCGAGCGCCGCGGCAAATACCTGTTGCTCGGCGCCGAAACCGGAACGCTGATTCTGCATCTGGGCATGTCCGGTAATTTGCGGATCACGGCGCCCGACCAGTTGCCCGGCAAACACGACCACGTCGATTTCGTATTTGCCGACGATACGGTGTTGCGGTTCAACGACCAGCGCAAATTCGGCGCGGCGCTGTGGACTTCTGCCGATCCGCTGCAGCACCCGCTGCTGGCGGAGCTGGGGCCTGAGCCGTTATCGGCCGAATTCGACGCGGCATATTTGCAACGGCGCGCCGGCCAACGCTCAGCGTGCATCAAAAGCCTGATCATGGACAGCCACATTGTGGTCGGCGTCGGCAATATTTACGCCAGCGAATCGTTATTTCTGGCGGGCGTGCTGCCGACGCGCGCGGCCGGAAGTTTGCAAACGGCAGAGTTCGAACGTCTGGCGGCCTCGATCAAAACCGTACTGGGCAAAGCCATCGAACAAGGCGGCACCACGCTGCGCGACTTTACCAACGCCGAGGGCAAACCCGGCTATTTCAAACAGGCATTGGCCGTCTACGGCCGCGGCGGCGAACCCTGCCGAACCTGCGCCGAACCGGTCCGGCATTTGAAAATCGGCCAACGCGCCAGTTATTACTGCGGCCGCTGCCAGTGCTGAGCTTCGGCTTAAGCCTGCCAATCGAACACGGCCGTGACCCGGTTACCGCATCCGTGGTAGGTCACGCTGCTGCAAAGCTTTTCCAATAGGGCAATGCCGCGCCCGCTGTAGCCGAAATTGTGTTGCAACTCGGTACGGCACCGGCGCCAGTCGAAGCCGCTGCCGCTGTCGGCGACCTTGATCGTCAGCCGCCCGCCGGCCGCGGTGGGTTGGTGGGCAAACAACAGGCGAATTTTGCCGTGCGCCTGGGTTTGCAAGCGTTGCTGTTTCAATTCGTAAAAGCGCAGGAAACCCTCGGGACTATCCTTGTCGGCGGAATCCAGTTGCAGCAGGCCATGGTCCAAAGCGTTACTGAACAACTCGTTGACGATCATGAATATCGCCTGGCGATGGGCCTGCAAGCACTGAAGCTCCAACAAAGTATTGACCAGCAGCGGAACCGGGTTGCTGCTGCGCAGGCTGTCGATATCGAACTCCATCATCTGTTTCCAGGCCATCGCCGCCAATCTATTGCCGGCAGTGCGGTCCCGGCTGCTACGCCACGGTGCGCTGTCGACCGCGCAATGCAGAATCGCCATCGTGTTGTCGTCTTTCCGCAGGCCGCCGCCGGTATGTTCCGACAGCCGGCTTTGCAGCAGTTCGAAGTCGCCGGCCGGACTTTGCAGGATGGCCTGCAATACGCGTTCGGCGCCGAACAATTCGCCCAGCGCGTTTTCCGCCTCGAAAACGCCGTCGGTCAACAAATACAAACTTTCGTGCTCGCCGACCCGGTGCAGTTGCGGATTGGGCCGGATCGCCGGCTGGATCCCGAGCGGGATATTGTTGGAGGTTATGGTCCGGTAACTTTTATCGATACGGTTGACCAGATAATGGTCCGGCAAACCGCAGGCGATGGTTTTTAGCGTCGAACCCTCGGGGTACAGTGCGACCAGCGTCGCCGCCAGGAAGCGATTGGCCGGCAGCAACCGATACAGTTTCGCGTTGATCTCCGCGGCGATGTCTTCGATATCGAAGCCTTTGCGGGACATGCCGTAAAACATGTCCGCCAGCGGCGGCGTTGCAATCGACGCCGCCAAGCCGTGGCCGGTGAAATCGCCCAATAGCAGGTGCAAATGGTCTTCCGGCGTTTTCGCCACCAACACCAGATCGCCGTTGAACAGGGCCATCGGCGACATCGACACGGCAACCGCCTCGGTTTCCAGAAAATCGGCTTTAAGCACGTTGTTGAACAATTTGGCGGCCACTTCGTGCTCGAGGTCGGCGGCCTGCCAGTAGCCCAACAATTGGTTTTTTTGCTCGCGCTCGCGCCGGTACAGTTCGCGCAAACGTAGCGAAGAGCGGATTTTGAACAACAACAAGCCGAAGTGGACCGGCCTGAACAATACCGTATCGACGTCTGCGGCGGCGCACTGCTCCAGGACGGTATCGCTGATCGATTCGCTGATGCGGACGATAGGCAGATAGCTGTCGGCCGCTTCGCGAAGCTCGGCCATTTTCCGCCAAGGCCAATCGCGGCAACTGGCGATCAATAGATCGGCCGGCCGCGCTTCGACCAGAGCCAAAGCCTCCTCGACCGATGTCGCCGGCCAACAGGCGTAGCCTTGGCCGGCCAGCAGGCGTTGTAAATTATCGGCCTCCGCATCGGCGCCGGCATCCCGGAAAAACACGATTGCTGTTTGCATGTTCGGCGAAAATCGAACGTATCGTTTACATTTCGGCCAATTCGGCGGGAACGGCGTATTGCCATTCGCAACAGGCGCGGGTTTACGGCTGGCTTATAATGGCAGCCCCTAAACCCCGACCCAGCAGCCATGGCGATACTATTTTTTTCACTCCGCGGCGTCCCGGCCGACGAAATCGAGGAAGTCCGGCAACTGTTGGCCGATAACGCCATCGAATTCTACGAAACGTCGGCCGGCACCTGGGGCACGTCGCTGGCGGCGATCTGGCTTCACCACGCCGAGGATCTACCGGCGGCGAACGAATTGTTCGACCGCTACCAGACCCAGCGCGCATTGACCCAGCGGGCGTATTACCAAGCCCTGAAAAGCAGCGGCGCGGCGGTCGGGTTTTGGCGTCACAATCTGGCGCGGCCGCTACGTTTCGTCGGATTGAGCATAGCCATAGCGCTGGTCGCTTTCGTCTCGCTGAAATGGCTGTTCGAGTTGGGCCTTTAAGGCGCCGTCGACAATATCGCCAAAGCCCGCTGAGCGTGTTCGGCGGCTTCGATGCCGAGGTCGGTCAAATAACCGCCGTCGGCCTGCGAAATCAAACCCTTGCCGAACAGGCGCCGGGCAGCCTCGATCAATTCCGGATCGGCATTGCCGTGCACTTTGACGCCTTCTTGCGCGCTGGCCAAGTTGAACAGCGATAAAAATCGGATTTCCGCGACCAGTTCTTCGTTGAATAACATGCTGATTCCCCTGTTGTTATGGTTATTTTTCGTTGGCTGTTACGGCCAGCCAAGCATAAATCCGCTTCAGCAGCAGATTGTGTTCTTGTAGATATGCATGCCCCTCGCCTTCGACGCGGATTTGCCGGTACACCGGGTTATCCTTGCCGGCCATGCGCCGTTGCCAGGCGCTGCCGAGCACGGCGGGCAGGTCGAATTCGGCATACACATCGAGAAACGGTAAGCCGATCCGTTTGATCTGCTCCAGGCTTTGCCCCTGAGGCAGAGGATAGTCGGCAACCGGCAGGCTGATTGCGGCGAAAGCCATGACGCCGTCCGGTTTGCCGCTGAGCCGGTAAAGCGCCATCGCCGCACCGACGCCGTAACCGACCACGGCGATCCGTTTGGCACCGCCCTGCTGCAAGTAGGCGACGGCCGCATCGATCCGCGCTGCCGCTTCGTCGAACAGTGCAAAGTATTCGTCAAGACCGGCGCCGGTCTCCCGCACCGGCATTTGTATGGCCAACACCGCCCAGCCGTGTTGCGGCAAACTCGAGCGCAGGCCGCACACCACCGGACCTTGGTCGGGATGGCCGCCCATATCGTGCAACACGATAACGGCATCGCGGTTGTCGGTTTTTTCGGCGTCGCTATAAAGCCCCAGGAAAGTCCGGCTCTCGGCCTGTAGCCAAACCGCACGGCCGGCTGCCAACTGACGTTGGATTTGTTCGGCGTAATCCTGTTCGCGGCGCGGGTCGCCGGTGGCGGGCAGCGCCGCCGCCAAGCAGAAAATCGCGAACGCCGGCCCGAAACGCAAGACGGCTAACCGTTGCTGTAGAAACCGCTGAAGGTGTAACGCTCGTGGATGTGGCGCAACAGCACCATCACCACCGATGCTACCGGCAAAGCCAATAACACTCCCAAAAAACCGAACAGCCGGCCGCCGGCCATGACCGCGAACATCACCGCGACCGGATGCAGGCCGATCTTGTTACCGACCAGCCAAGGTGTCAGCAACATGCCTTCGATGCTTTGGCCGACCGCAAACACGGCAACCACCGGTAACAAGTGCATCGCGTCCTGGAATTGCAGCAAGGCCGACATGCAGGCAAAGACGATGCCGGTGATCGCTCCCATGTAGGGCACGAAACTGACCAAGCCGGCCATCATACCGATGACCAAAGCCAATTCCAGATCGACCAGCCATAAACCGAAACTGTAGATGCCGCCCAAAGCCAGCATCACGTAAAACTGGCCGCGCATGAAGGCGCCCAACACGTCGTCGGCTTCCGCGGCCAATTTCGCCACGGTGCCGGCCGCGCGGCGCGGAAACAAATCGTGGATTCTTCTGACTAACTCGTCCCAATCGCGCAGCAGGTAAAAGGTGATGACCGGAATCAGCACCAAATTCATGATCCAGCCGATCAACACCGCGCCGGAATGCGACACCGATTCCAGCAGATTTTCGCCGACGCCGCCGTTTTGCCAGTGGTTCTTGATCATGTTCAGCAACTGTTCTTCGCGCAGCGGGCGGATGCTGCGGCCAAAGTATTTTTGCAGATCGGGAATCACCGCCTTGTTGATCCAATTCAAGTAGGACGGCAATTTATCGATGAACTCGCCGATCTGGTATTCCAACGCCGGAATGATGACGACCAGCAGCGCCGCAATCGTGAAAATGATGCCGGAAAACACGACAACCACGGCCAGGGTACGATTCAGGCGCCAGCCGCGTAATTGCAAAGTTTCCAGCCGGTCGACCAAGGGGTCGCCCAGATAAGCCAGAATCGCGGCGACCGCGAACGGCATCAATACCGGGGCCAGCAAATAGAGCAAAGCGCCGAATACGGCAACGAAAGCCAATAACAACCACTTCTGCGAATCGCTCATTTCCACACCGTTTCTCCGCTGGATTTAATTTTCCGGTTGTTTGCGCGCTTTCCAGAGCTCGATTGCAATAGGCGTGACCGACATCAGTACGATGGCCAGAATCGCCAGCTCGAAATTCTGTTTGACGATCGGAATGTTGCCGAAAAAATAGCCGGCAAACACGCAAATCAAGACCCAAGCCAAGCCGCCCACCACATTGTAAAGAATGAAATAAGCGTAGGGCATGCGGCCGATGCCGGCGACGAACGGCGCAAAGGTGCGGACGATCGGCACAAAGCGCGCCAGCACGATGGTTTTGGCGCCGTAGATTTCGTAAAAGCTTTGCGCCCGCCCCAGATGTTGCCGGTTGACCCAGCTCAACGAGTAAGCGCGTTTGCCGATGCTGCGGCCGATCCAGTAATTGACGGTGTCGCCCAACACGGCGGCTACGCTCATGATGCCGAGCAGCATCGGCAGATTCAGCGCATCCACCGCAACGAAGGCGCCGGCGGCAAACAGCAAGGAATCGCCGGGCAGAAACGGCATCACGACAAAACCGGTTTCGACAAAGATCACGGCAAACAAGATCGCATAGGTCACGGCGCCGTATTCGCCGATCAACTCGGCCAGATGCTTATCGATATGTAACAAAACGTCGAGCAGGTAATGTAGCCAATCCATCTGTAATCTCTGAAATCCTGGAAATAGTGCAGTAATACGCCGGCCGGCCGAGTTACCGGTAGAAATAAGCCGCGGCCGCCGCGCTGATCAAGCCCAGCAACAGCGCAACCAGCCAACGCCAGACTTTAACGGGCTTGGATGGGGCTGCCTCCTGATAGGCCACGCCTTCGATGCTGGCGTCAACCGCCTTCAATTTGCCATCGGCTTCGCGAGCCACCCGGTAGACTATCACGTCACCCCTTAACGGCCGCCGCGCCATGCCTTTCAGCGAAGAGATATGGATAAAAATGTCCTTGTCGCCGCTATCCGGCTGAATGAAGCCGAAACCTCTGTCGTCTTTCCAGGTTTTTAAAACACCTTTGTGGACGGTGCTATCCGCCATATCGATTCACCTCTTAAATTACGAACTGGATTTGTAGGGAACTCCGCTGCCGATGCAGCAGATTAACGTCGCCCGTATTTTGGGCGAAATGCGCGACAATGCGGTTAAGCCGGATCGATCCGGCCGCAAGCGCGAAAATGGAATAGGGTCGCAAGGCTGGCAAATTCGCAAAGTGCAAGTCACCGTCCCGGTCTGCCTCGGCAATAATCCGCGCAGAACCTACCGAGACGAAAACGGCGTTTACGCTTAAGCGCATAAACGCCGTCTGCACTCAAATTTTCTTGTCGATCAAAACCTTATCGTCTATGACCAACTTAGATACGCCGCCCAGCGACAAATGCAGCGTGCAGGACGCGGTTTTAAAGTTGGAGCCCGGTTCGCCCACCCATTCCATCGTCACGTAAGTGGCTTTATCGGTATCGGTCTTGGACGGGAAATAAACCTGGGTGCCGGTTTTGTTTTGAATCAATTTCGGGCATTTTTGGTTGGCCATTTCCTGCATGGCGACCAAAGAACGGATCTGCGACGCGGCTTCCTTCTCTTCGTTGCTTTGCTCCTTGCTGGCGCCAACCAGAATGAAACCGATCACAAATACACCCAGTACAGCGATCATAGCTTTTTGTATTTCACCCATTGTTGCTCTCCTCTGTTTGTAGTTATTCTCAAAGCAAATCCGAAACCTCAGGTTTCGGATTCTAAGCTAAATGGCCGGTAGCGGCAATGAGCCGGCAACGGAGCGTTTAGGCCTGCGGATCGACCTGGGCAATCCAGTCGCCGAGATTGTAGTAATTGGTGATGCGGGCGACTTTACCGTCGCGGATTTCGAAGAACGCGCCGGCCGGCAGGCGGTAAGTCTGGCCGTTGGCTTCCGGCAGGCCTTCGTCGGTATTCAGGTATTCGCCCAACACGACGAATTCGGCGGCGCCGCGGCTACCGTCGGCATTGGCCATGACCACCATGTCCACCAACTGCTCCTTATAGTGGTGATTCATTTTTTTCATGAATTCGGCAAACGCGGCCTTGCCCTGTTCGCGGCCGCCTTGATTGATGTCGTGCACCACGTCGTCGGTCAACAAGCTCAGGAAAGTCTCCATGTCGCCGTCGTTGAATGCTTGATAGTACTTTTTGATCAATTCGATTGCTTGTTGCATAGTGGTCTGTGCCTGAATGGAAAAAGGCGGCAATTTTGCCAGAAGCCCGGTTTTTTTTCAGCTTAAAATTCAACGCCCTGCTCGGCTTTGATTCCGGCTTGAAAGGCGTGTTTGACCCGGGTCATTTCGGTGACGGTGTCGGCGATCTCGACCACTTCCGGCGCCGCGTTGCGCCCGGTCAACACCAAGTGCAGCCAGCCGGGCTTGTGTTGGCGGATGAAATCGGCGATTTCCTGGCCGCTGATCCAGCCGTAGCCGCAGCAGTAATTGATTTCGTCCAAAACCACCAAATCGAATTGTTCCGACAGGATTTTCTGTTTGGCAAATTCCCAAATCTCGCGGCTGGTCTTAATGTCCTGCTCTGGATTTTTGGTATCCCAGGTAAAGCCGTCGCCCAGGGCGTGCCACTCGATTTCCTCGAAGCGGGCGGCCGCTTTCTGTTCGCCGGTCTGCCACTGGCCCTTGATGAACTGGATCACGCAAACCTTCATGCCCCAACCCGCGGCGCGAAACACCATGCCGAACGCGCTGGACGATTTGCCCTTTCCCTCGCCGGTATGTACCAATACCAGGCCGTGTCGTTTTTCTCTTACTTTCATGCTGCAGCCTTCGCCATCCCTACGGTTAAAGGGCGCGCATTGTAACAAGTAATTGTTGCCGCTACCGGTTTCCGCCAAACCGATTGCGGCGGTAACGAAAAACTCCGGTTCTATTTCCGCAACGAATTATGCAACTTAACCGCCAGTATCGCTGCGGCCAATAAAAACGTCACGGCGTTGGCGACGATGATCGCCCAGTTCGCCAGCAACACGCCGTAAATCAACCAGCACAGCACGCCCAGCGTGAACAGGCTGTACATGCCCAAAGACAGCGACGAAGTATCGCGGGTTTTGACGGTCATGACCGCCTGCGGCAAAAACGAGGCCGTCGTCAGCGCCGCGGCCAGATAGCCTATCCAATCGGAATTCATAAAAAATCAAACGCCAAAACGTTGCCAGCCCAAATAGGCCAACACCGCCAATATCAGTAAAGAAAAAGCCAGCCCCCAAAAATAACCGACGAACAGCATGACTTTAACCGGTTTTTCGACGGGCTTGTTGCGGCACAGCAGCCAACCACCCAAGGCCGATACGGCAAGAATAGCCAGCAAAGCACCGATGGCCGGATTCATACGCGTCAGCGCGGCGGCGGCGCCAACACTTCGCGCGAGCCGTTGGTTTCCGGCGGACTGACCACACCGGCGTTTTCCATGTCTTCGATAATCCGCGCCGCACGGTTATAGCCGATTTTGAAGCGGCGCTGCACACTGGATATAGACGCCTTGCGCGACTCGGTAACAAAAGCGACTGCCTCGTCGTACAACGGATCGGACTCGCTCTCGTCGCCGTCCGCACTCGCCACTTCGCCGCTGTCGGTACGCTCCTGGGTAATCTCGTCCAGATAGTCGGTCGGGCCGGTCTTTTTCATGAACTCGACTACCCGATGCACTTCGTGGTCGTCGACGAAGGCGCCATGAGCGCGCAGCGGAATGCTGGTGCCCGACGGCAGAAACAGCATGTCGCCATTGCCCAGCAAGGCTTCGGCGCCACCTTGGTCGATAATGGTCCGGGAGTCGATCCGCGACGACACCTGGAACGAAATCCGGGTCGGCACGTTGGCCTTGATTAAGCCGGTCAAGACGTCGACCGAAGGCCGCTGGGTCGCCAACACCAAATGGATGCCGGCGGCACGAGCTTTTTGCGCCAGCCGGGCGATCAGTTCCTCGACCTTCTTGCCCACCACCATCATCATGTCGGCCAGCTCGTCGATGATAATGACGATACTGGGCAACGTAGTCAGATAGGGATAATCGTCCAGCGGAATCGGCGTTTGCGGGTTGAACAGCGGATCGCGGATCGGCTGGCCGGCCGCATCGGCTTCCTTAACCGCATGGTTGTAACCGGCCAGATTGCGCACGCCGACTTTGGACATCAATTTATAGCGCCGCTCCATTTCCGCTACGGCCCAACGCAACGCGTTTTGGGCGTCCTTCATGTCGGTGACGACCGGGGTCAGCAAATGCGGAATGCCTTCGTACACCGACAGCTCCAGCATTTTCGGGTCGATCATGATCATGCGCACGTCTTCCGGCTTGGCTTTGTACAGCAAGCTCAGAATCATGGTGTTGATCGCGACCGACTTACCGGAACCGGTGGTACCGGCCACCAGCGCATGCGGCATTTTGCCGAGATCGGCTACCACCGGCGTACCGGAAATATCCTTACCCATCGCAATGCTGAGTTTGGACTTGGCCCGCTCGAATTCGTCCGACACCAATAGATCGCGCAGCGACACCATCTCCCGCTCTTGGTTCGGAATCTCCAAACCGATTACCGATTTGCCTTCGATGATTTCGACGATGCGCACGCTGGTCACCGACAGGCCGCGCGCCAAGTCTTTGGCCAGACTGCTGATCCGGCTGACCTTGACCCCGGCCGCCAAACGCAATTCGAACCGGGTAATCACCGGTCCCGGCAGCACCGCTTCCACTTCGGCGGCGATGCCGTAATCTTGCAGCACGTCCTCGACCTGGCGCGAAATCTCTTCCAGCTCGGTTTTGGAATAGCGTTTGACCTTGATATCGCGCTTGTCGAGTAACGACAACGGCGGCAAGGCATTCAGGAATGCGCTGTCGTCCAGATTTTCCAGCACCTTGCTGTCCTTGCGCCGCGCCGGCCTGATGACCTCGGCCGCGCTGGCGTTGGCCTGCACGGTTTCCACAACCTGAATTTGCGGCTTGTTGCGCGGCGCCTCGTCGGCTCTGGCATCCGCTTTGGTTTCGGGTTTGCTGCGCACTTTTTTGGCTTCGGCGCGAACCGGTTTCTCGATGCTGCGGTAACGTTCGGCACCGGTGACAGCCTGGCGGCCGACCACGGAACAGGCGCTCATCGCGCATTTTCCGATCAAACTCATCACCATCAGCCAGGACAAGCCGGTGAACATCGTCACCCCGGTCATGAAAATGGCCAGCAGCAACAGCGTCGAGCCGGAGTTGCCTAACAAATGCACCAAGGCGTCGCCGATTTCCCGGCCCAGAATGCCGCCAGGACTCTCCGGCAAATCGACTTTGGTACGCAAAAAATGCAAGTGCAAGAACAAAATGGCCGAACCGGAAACGACGGTCGCCAGAAAACCGACCGAGCGCGCCGCGACCAACCATTGGCTGGCTTGCTGTTGGCTGGGACCTTGATAGACCATATAGCCGTACCAAAACACCATCACCGGGATCAGATAGGCCATCAAACCGAGAAAACTCAACACGAAATCGGCCAGCCAGGCGCCGAACACGCCGCAAGCGTTGCTGATCGATTGGTAGGACGTGCTGTGGCTCCAACCCGGATCGTTGGAGTTAAAAGTCAATAAGGCAATCAAAAAGAACAAGGCAAAACAGGAACAGCCCAGCAATGCGATTTCGCGATATCCTCGCGCGTCTTTCTCTTCCACAACAGCAACCATGGGTGACGGCTCACAATAAAAGTGTAACGAAAACTGGATTATAGATGATAAAAATCGATTTCACATTAGCTCAGTCGGCGCAGCCCGCAAAATCCCGGCATTCCGCCGGTTTAATCCGCGGGGGATTGCCCATATAATCTTTTCATCCTAACCCGCATGGAGATCGTGAAAATGGCTGCTGCCAAGCATTGCAAACTTTTAATCCTAGGTTCCGGCCCGGCCGGCTACACCGCAGCCGTTTACGCCGCGCGCGCCAACCTCAATCCGGTCATGATCACCGGCATGCAGCAAGGCGGACAATTGACCACCACCACCGAAGTCGACAACTGGCCCGGCGACGTCGACGGCGTCCAAGGCCCGGAATTGATGGACCGGATGTTGCGCCACGCCGAGCGTTTCAACACCGAGGTTATTTTCGACCACATCCACACCACCGATCTGTCGCAAAAACCGTTTACCTTGACCGGCGACGCCGGCGTTTACACCTGCGATGCGTTGATCATCGCCACCGGCGCCTCGGCCAAATATTTGGGGCTGGATTCCGAAGAAGCCTTCAAAGGTAAAGGCGTTTCCGCTTGCGCCACCTGCGACGGTTTTTTCTACCGCAACAAACCGGTCGCGGTGATCGGCGGCGGCAATACCGCGGTAGAAGAAGCCTTGTATCTGGCCAATATCGCCTCGGAAGTCATCGTCGTGCATCGGCGCGATAAATTCCGTTCCGAGAAAATCCTGTCCGACAAATTGATCGAGAAATCCAAATCCGGCAACGTGCGTATCGAATGGAACCACGAACTGGACGAGGTGTTAGGCGACGACATGGGCGTCACCGGCCTGCGCATCAAAAGCACGCAGGACGGCTCGACCAAGGAACTGGACGTACACGGCGTCTTTATCGCGATCGGCCACACGCCCAACACCGACATTTTCGCCGGCCAATTGGAAATGGACCACGGGTACATCGTGGTTAAAAGCGGCATCCACGGCAACGCCACCGCCACCAGCGTGCCGGGCGTATTCGCCGCCGGCGACGTGATGGACTCGCATTACAAACAAGCCATCACCTCGGCCGGCGCCGGCTGTATGGCGGCATTGGATGCAGAGAAATACCTGGACGATTTGTTCGGTTAAACCCTCCGCTGCGTTGCGGCCCGGCGCCGCAACGCCGTTTCAAGCCCCCTGACCAATCCGCTCAGCGGCCCGCCAAGTCTTAATGGCCCGAAACGCCCCATCCGCAGCGCCCAGTTCAGCGCCAATCCCAAGGTAAAACTTCGGCTTGTTTCAATAAAACCAGGGCAGCAAGCGCCAACGGTTGTTCCGGTACGCCCGGTATGCGTCGCCGAATTGCCGCTCCAACAAACGCTCTTCGATCTCGATCCGCCGCGCCAGCGCCCAAGCGGCCGGCAGCAACACACTGAGCAATGCCAGGCCGTCGCCCATGGCCAATCCGGCCGCGGCCAAAGCAATCAACAAACCGGTATAAGCCGGATGCCGCAGCACACGATAGGGCCCGTCCTCGACCAATCGATGGCCGTGCAAAATCGCTACATTCGTCGTAAAAAATCGGCCCAGACCGACCACCGCCGCATAACGCAAATACAAACCACCGGCAAATATCGCCAACGCCAGTATCTGCCGCGGCAGATAATCCAGCGGAATCGGCAGCCAGGCCAGTTGTTTGAACACCAGCGCCGACAACAATCCCAGCGTCACAAACAGCCACAGCCGGCGTTGCGAACGCCGCTCGCCGAAGGCGATTTCGCTATCCGGCGAACTCCGCCGCCGGGCCAGCCCGATCTCGGCCGCTACCCAAGCCAGAAACACCAAAAACCAGAAAACCCTCACCCAAACCATCGCCTGCCCTCCTCCGGCTAGCGGCAGAATCCTTTGCCTCGCGTCGCGTTACCTCGTGTAACATACCCCAATTTGCCTAGCGCCATGCAGCCGATTATCGAACTGAACCAGGTTTACAAGGATTACCCGCAAGCCGGCGGTCGGCAAACGGTCTTGCACGGCATCGATTTACGCATTGCCGCCGGCGAATTCGTCGCGATCGTCGGCCCGTCCGGTAACGGCAAATCCACGTTATTGAACCTGATCGCCGGCATCGACCACCCGAGCCGCGGCGAGATCATCGTCGCCGGCCACGCCCTGCAAAACCTCGGTAACGAACGGCTGGCGCGCTGGCGCGGCGAGCATGTCGGCATCGTATTCCAGTTCTTCCAACTGCTGCCGGCGCTGAGCCTGCTGCAAAACGTGATTCTGCCGATGGACTTCCTGGGCCGGCTGCCGAAAAGGCAACGCCGCGAGCGGGCACTGCAATTGCTGGACAGCGTCGGCTTGCTCGGCGCAGCGGACCGGCTGCCGAGCCAGGTATCCGGCGGCCAGCAGCAACGGGCCGCCATCGCCCGCGCCCTGGCCAACGACCCGCCGCTGATCGTCGCCGACGAGCCGACCGGCAATCTGGACAGCGCCAGCGCCGACTCGGTGTTCGATTTATTCAGCCATCTGCGCGACCGCGGCAAGACGCTGTTGATGGTCACCCACAACGAGGCGCTGGCCGACGCGGCCAGCCGCAAACTGGAAATTCGCGGCGGCCGGCTGCACGCCGACAGCCACCGGGAACCGCGTTGAGCGCGCTGGCCTACAAATTCCGCGCCGATTTGTGGCGCCATAAAGGCCGCAGTCTGCTCGCCGTCGCCAGCATCGCCATCGGCTTGTTTTGCGTCGGCACCATCTTCGGCATGATCGATTTATTGCTGGCAAAAATGGATGCCGCTCACCGCCAATCGCAACCTTCGCATATCAATATGCTACTGCGCAGCGCCGCCGATTCGGCGGTACTGGAGCGGATCGCGGCGCTGCCCGACATCGCCGGCGTCGAAGGGGTAAATCCGGTGGCGGTGCGCTTCCGTTCGACGGCGGACGCCGCTTGGCAAAACGCCAGCCTGATCGTCAGAACCGATTATGCCCACCAGCTTTACGACAGGACGGCCTTGGTTTCCGGCGACTGGCCGGCTGCGGGCAGACTGGCCATCGAAAACCTGTCGGCCCAACATACCGGGCTTGGCAGCGGTGCCAACCTGCAACTGCAAATCGAACGCGCTGAACTCAATTTTCCGCTCGATGGCGTGGTCCGCCACCCCTTCGTCAAACCCCCCAAATTCGGCGGCCAGACCGTGTTTTTTGCCTCCGCTGCGGATGCGGCCTTATTCGGGCTGGCCCCGCGCAGTTTTCGGCAATTGCTGGTACAGGTCAAGCCGCCTTACAGCGAGGACAAAGCTCGCGCCGCCGCGTCCCAAATCCGCAGCCTGCTCGCCGAACGCGGCGTCGCGGCCAACGCCACTTTATTGCAAGACCCGGACCGGCACTGGGGCCGGCCGTTTCTGGCCGGCATCAACGGCGTGCTGGAAATCATGGCTTTGGCGGCGTTGGCGCTGTCCGCCAGCCTGATCGCCAACACCGTCTCGGCCCATATCACCCAACAAACCGATCAGATCGGCGTGATGAAGGCGATCGGCGGCAGTAATCTCGCCATCGCCGGCTTGTACCTGAGCGAAACCTTGTTGCTGGCGATTGCCGCAATCGCGCTGGCCGCGCCGCCGGCGGCGCTGGCCGCCCATTTTGCTTCGTGCCGGCTGCTGGCCATCTTCGATATCGGTTGCGGCACATTCGAACTCCCCAACCGGGCACTGGCGTATCTGGCCGCCGGCGGCTTGCTGGTGCCGCTGGCCGCCGCCGTCGGGCCGGTGTGGCGCGGCGCGGCGATGACGGTGCGCGCCGCGATCGCAAGCTACGGCCTCGGCGCCGATTTCGGCAAAAGCCGGTTCGACGCCCGGTTACAAGGCCTGGCCGGCCGTTGGTTGCCTACCGTGTATGCCGCAGCGCTCGGCAATCTGTTCCGCCGCAAAACCCGGTTACTGTTGACGCAGAGCGTATTGGCCGTGGCCGGCGTCGCGTTTTTGAGCCTGGCTAGCCTGATCGCGTCGCTCAACCTGACCTTGGACAACGAAATGGCGCGCAGCCGGTATGCCTTGAAATTAGGCTTGGCCAGCGACCAACCCCGGCAAATACTGCAGGATGCGATCAAAACCGCCGATCCGGCCTGCAGCGTCGAAACCTGGCGCCGCCTACCGCTGGAACTGAGCGGCGACCAGGGCGTTTTCCGCCAGAAAGGCAGCCTGGGCCTGCAATTGCTGGCATTGCCGGCCGGCAGCGAGACTTACCGGCCGCGGATCGAGAGCGGCCGCTGGCTGCAAACCGACGACGCCGGCCGGGCAGTATTGGTGCTGAATGCCGAAACGGCGGCCTTGAACGGCATTAAAACCGGCGACACGGTCGCAGCGGCGATCGGCAGAGACCGCCAAACTTGGCAAGTCGTGGGTTTGTACCGCTGGCTGGCCGGCAGCCAATATGCCGTGGAACCGGTATACGCCCCGCTGGAAACGATAGAAAAAAACCTGGGCGGCGATACCGCATCGTTGGCGCTGGTCACGGCGCCGGTCGCCACTCTGCAGGACGAAACCGCGCTGCTGAGCCGGCTCAGCGAGATACTGCAGCAACGCGGCGTCGCGGCGGACATTTACAACACACACGGCCGGCTGGAACAGCGCGGATACGCCCGCAACCAATTTAAACCGGTGATTGGGGCCTTATCCGGCCTGGCGGCGATGCTGGCCGCGGTCGGCGGCATCGGCCTTTCCGGTACGCTGGCGATCGGCGTGCTGCAACGCAGCCGGGAAATCGGCGTGTTAAGGGCAATCGGCGCCCCATCGCCGACCCTGTTCCGGCTGTTCATGCTGGAAGGCTTGTTCCACGGCGTTCTGGCCTGGCTGATCAGCGTACCGCTGGCCTACCGGGCCGGCGCACCGCTGGCGAAACGGCTCGGCGAAACCATGTTCGGCCTGAGTCTGGACTATCGCTTCGACTTCGCCGCGGCCGGCTATTGGCTGGGCCTGATCTTACTGCTGGCCGCCGCGGCCTCGTGTTTCCCGGCGCGGAAAGCGGCAAAAATGGCGATCCAAGACTGCCTGTCGCATTGAGCGCCGGCTGCGGCCGTTCCAGGCACCTGCTTGCAGTTCGTAGCCCGGCTTGCGACCGCCGAAAAAGCGGAACTCGGCAGCAAAACGCCGGACCGTGGCGGTCGCGGCGGCTGCAGAAAGCGGCCGGGTAGCCGATAATGATGAATAACGACGAGCCGCAGCGACTGCTCGATCAAACCCATTTGCTACCGTAACTCAAGCTTTTATTACTCTCACCCGAATTATGTTCTCAATATTCAGCCGCAAACGCGAAATAGAAGAATTACAACAACATCTGGCTAAAGCGGAACAGCGCATCCAACTACAAAACAGCGAACTCGAACAACTGCGCCAGCGTGTGCAAGCAGCCGACAAAGCCAATTCCAGCCTGGAGCAGCAGTTGAACAGCCAGAACGGCACCGTGCGCCATTTACAGAATTTCGGCCAGTCGCTGGTGACGATGCAGGCCAGTTTGCTGACACTGGCCAACCGCCTGCGCGACGAAAAAGACAATGCCGTCGAAGCGCAAGGTATCTCGCTGGACAGCAGCAACGCCATCGAGCGCATTTCGAAAAACCTGGCCAACCTGGCCGACGCCTCCAGTTCCGCCGCGCAGCAGGCCGGATCGCTGGACCAAAGTTCGCGAGAAATTATCGGCGTCGTCAAACTGATTCACGATATTGCTGACCAAACCAATCTGTTGGCGTTAAACGCATCGATAGAATCGGCCCGTGCCGGCGAACAAGGCCGCGGTTTTGCCGTCGTCGCCGACGAAGTGCGGACGCTGGCGCAAAGAACTGCCGAGGCCACCAACAAAATCGCCAAACTGGCCGAGTCGATCCGCGTCGCCAGCGGCGGCACCCGCGACCAGATGAACTCGCTGGCCGAACAGTCGCGCAGCTTCAGCGAAGACGGCCAGCGCGCCACCGGCACGATGCGCGAATTGCTGGATTTTTCGGTGACGATGGAGAAAGTGGTCGCCGCGTCGTCGTTACGCAGCTTTTGCGAACTGGCGAAACTGGACCATCTGATTTACAAGTTCGAACTGTATAAAGTGCTGTTCCATTTATCGCAAAAATCGGTGCACGATTTTGCCCAACACACCGAATGCCGCTTGGGTAAATGGTATTACCAGGGCGAAGGCAGGGCCTGTTTTTCGCAATTGCCCGGTTACCACGACATCGAACAACCGCATATCGGCGTACACAGCAGCGCTATCAATGCGCTGAAAGCCCACGCCGCCGGCGACGTCGACACCATGTTGCGCGAGGTCGGCAATATGGAAGACGCCAGCTTGTTGGTGTTGTCGAATTTGGAAAAGATGGCGCACAGCGCCGAAGCGAACAGCAATTTGCTGTGCCAAGCCAAGCACGCCTGAATCGGCGGCGGTTGACCCGACCGCTAAAGCAAAGGGTCGGGTGCGAAGAAAATATTCGATAAATCGATGAAAATTTCGATCCGGTCGCCGCGCCGGCGTTCACGCTGCCTTTGCTCGGCAGCGACATCCTCTTCGCAGCCGCGGCGGCGGTCGTTCAGATCGTCCCGGAAATTGTAGGGCCGCACTAAGATTTCGCTGCCGTTGAAGGCTTTGCCGTTGAGCCGCTCTATGGCTCTGAGGCCGGACTGTTCCGAATCGAGCATGGCCAAACCGTGGTGTTCCAGCGCATTGGTGGTTTTGTCCCGAATCACCATGACCTCGGCTTTCAACACCTCGCCGCTGTCCGCTTCGCCACCGGCCGAGGCAATCAGGCTGTACAGTTCGTTGGGCCGGGAATTAACCGGAATATCTTTAAAAAACAAAATCATAAAGCGCTCGATGCCGTTGCGGCAGACTGGTTATGGGCCAAGCCGGCGACGACAACCGGCCCCGGCCGCATTTTAGCCCGTTGCCCGGCTAACTTTAAAGCCCCATGTCGGCCAGGATTTTGTCGCGCACCAATTGCCCGGACAGCGTTACCATCGGCATGCCGCCGCCCGGATTGACGCTGCCGCCGACAAAATACAGATTGGCCAACTGGCTGCTGCGTTGCGGCGCTTTGAAGCCCAAATTCTTGTTGCGGTCGGCCACCACGCCGTAAATCGAGCCCTGGTTCGAATAGTAACGGGCCTGGATATCCAGCGGCGTCCAGTACTCCTCGGTAACGATGTGCTTACGCAGATCGGTCAGACCCATCCGTTCCAGCTTCAGCAAGACCCGTTCGCGCAGCGCCCAATAATCCTCCGCGGTTAACGGCTTGTCCGGGTCCAAATGCGGAATGTGCGGCAGAATTTTGATGATCTCGCAACCGGCCGGGGCCTGCTCCGGATCGGTTTTACACGGCGCGACCAGATAAATGGTCGGATCTTCCGATAACCGGTGGCTGTGAAACACCGCGTCGAAATGCGCCCGCGAGTCGGCCGAATAAAAGAAGTTGTGGTGCGCCAATTGCGGATAAATCCGGTCCACGCCCAAGTGCAACACCAGGCCGGAACAGGTTGGCTCGAAACGCTGCATTTTTTTCAGTTCGGCCGGTGTGCTGTTTAGCAATTTCTGCATCGCCGGGATCACTTCCATGTTCGATACCACGATATCGGCCGGCAACAACTCGCCGTCGGCCAAACGCACGCCGGTTGCCCGGCCGTTTTGGCATTCGATTTCGGCGGCTTCGGCGTTCAAGCGGATCGTCACGCCGAGTTCCAAAGCCAGTCGTTCCATGGCTTTGGCCAAGCCGTACATGCCGCCTTTGACGTACCACAGACCGTAGCCGTATTGGATGTAAGGCATCAGATTCATCAAAGCCGGCGCATCGTACGGTGAGGAACCGACGTATTTAATGAAGTAATTCAAAATGTCGGCCAGTTTCGGATCCGAAACGAAGCGCCTGACGCCCTGGTCCATGGTCCGAAACACATCGAATTTCAGACTGCGCAACGGGCCGTAAAACTTCAGCAATTCCCAAAAGCCGTCCAAGCCCTTGGCAAAATACCCGGCTTCGGTTTCTCTAGTCAGCTCTTGCGAATAGGCCATGAAGCGTTGAAACTCTTGGTAGACCTGCGGCCCGAGCTTATCGAGTTCTCGGCGCTGGTTGTCCGGATCTTCGCATAAATCGACGACGGTGCCGTCTTCGAAAAAATTGCGCCAGTGCGGTTCGACTTTTTCGATCGCGACGTAATCGGCCATGCGTTTGCCGGCCCGCTCGAACAACGCCTCGAACACGTGCGGCATGGTCAGAATCGACGGCCCCAGGTCGAAGGTGAATCCGGCTTGGGTCATGATATTCAGCTTGCCGCCGACTTTGTCGTTCTTGTCCAGCAACTGTACCCGAAAGCCTTCTGTGGCCAACGAGATCGCCGCCGACAAACCGCCCAGGCCGGCACCGACCACGACGACGTTTTGATTACCAAGGTTTTGCTTCATCAATAATTCCTATGCCAAGTCAGCAGTAATTTCAGGTTATGCCAGCGCTGGGCCAGATCGAAAGCCGAATACTCGCGAAACGCCTGCAAGGCCGGCCAATTGCGCTTTATGCGTTGCCGCAGCGAACCGCTGCCGTAGACGAAATCGAGGTAGCCTTGTAAAGCCCGGTAATGTTGTGCCGAATACGGGAACCAGTTGGGTTCCTTGGGCAAGTGGCTACGGCTGGTCAAGCCCGACACCGGATAACTGAACGCCAGCAAGCCTTCCGCACCGTGGTAACGACCGAAACCGCTACGTTTGACGCCGCCGAACGGCAAGCCGGCGTGGCCGATGTTTTTGATCACATCGTTGACCGCCCAATTGCCGACCTGCAATTGCCGAGCGACCCGCTCGGCTTTGGCGATGTCGCGGCTCCACACCGAAGCATTCAAGCCGTATTCGCTGTCGTTGGCCAGCCCGACTGCATCGGCTTCGCCGTCGAAACCCATCACCGGCAGCAAGGGGCCGAAGGTCTCTTCCCGCATCAGCCGCATGCCGTGGTGCACGTTCCACAACACCACCGGCCGAACGAAGTTGCCGTCGCAACCTAACGGCCCGGAGGCTGCCGCGCCCTGCGCGATGGCGTCGTCGTACTGCGCCTTGATCAGCTCGATTTGCCGACCGGAAACCATCGCCCCCAGCTCGGCATCGGCGCCGACTCCGACCCGTAGCGCCGCCACAGCGTCGAGCAAGCGCCGCAAAAATTCGTCGTGGCAGTGCCTCTGCAAGTAGAGCCGTTCGACCGAGACGCAGACCTGGCCGCTGTTGCTAAACGCACCGTAAACCGCGGCAGCTGCGGCCCGATCCAAATCGGCATCGGCGAACACCAACATGGCATCCTTGCCGCCCAATTCCAGCAATACCGGCAGCGGATGCTGCGCAGCCTGGTGCATTACCGCGCGGCCACCCGCCAAACTGCCGGTGAAAAAAACCAGATCCGGACCGGCGTCGATCAACTGGGCGCCAACCGAGCCGTCGCCAGCCAGCCATTGCACCAAGTCCGGCGGCAGCTCCAGGCGTTGAAACAGATCGACAATGAGTTGGCCGACCGGCAGGCTCAACTCCGACGGTTTCAAAATCACGGCATTGCCGGCAAACAAGGCGGTCAGCAGCGGCGCTACCGACAATTGAAACGGGTAATTCCACGGCGAAATTATCGCCGCGACGCCGACGGGCCGGTAGCGAATACCGGCGGTGGCACCGGGAAAGGCAAACGGCGAGGTCGCCACACTACGATCGGCCAAAATATCCGGCGCCCGTTTGCGGTAATACGCCAGCAAATCCAGCAACGGATAGATCTCGCCAAGCAAGGCCTCACACGCCACCTTGCCGGTAGCCAGACGCAGGCAATCGACGATAGAGTCGATTTCGGCCAGGACCAGTTCGCCGAATTTCGCCAGAATACGGCAACGCTCCCGAACCGGCGTTTGGCCCCAAATGCCGGCAGCGACACGGGCGCGCTGCAGCTTAAGGGCTATCTCGTCAGCAGTAGCGGCAGGATACTCGCCGAGCAAACGGCCGTCGAGCGGAGAAATGGCTGGTAATTTCGCCACGGCAGGGGCAATCCGGTTAGCGGAAATATTGAAATAACATGGTCGAGGCTTACGACTTCAACCAGCGGCTGTGCTGGATGTCGGCAAAGTCTGCACCGTGTTTTCGGGAAATCATGTTGGCGGAGATCCGCGCCGACTCGTAAATCGTCGGCAAGCCGCTGCCGGGATGGGTACCGCCGCCGACCAGATAGCAATTGTCCAGTTCTTCGAAGCGGTTATGCGGCCGCCAGTACAGCATCTGGCTGAATTTGTGCGCCAGACTGAAAGTGGCGCCTTTGTAAACGTATTCGTCGCGCTCCCAGCCGCCCGGCGTGATGATTTTTTCGCATTCGATATGGTCGCGGATATCGCTCAAACCCAGGCGGGCGCCCAAGCTATCCAACACCTGCTCGCGTACCGCCTGGAAATGGGCATCCCAATCCAAGCCGCTGTCGTTGTTCGGCATCGGCGCCAACACGTACAAGGCCGACTTTCCGGCCGGCGCCAGGCCGGGATCGTTGACCGAAGCGTTTTGCACGTAAAACGACAAATCCGCGCTCAGCGTCTTGTTGGCGAAGATATTGCTGATGTTGGTCCGGTAATCCTTGGCGAACACGATGGTGTGGTGCGGCAGGTCGTAAAGCTTGTCCAGCCCCAGATAGAGCATGAAGGTGGAACAGGAATAATCCAGCTTTTGCAATTTGTCCGGCGCATATTTCTTTAGGCTGCCGGCCGGCGCCAACCGGCTCATCGCATGGGCGAAATCGGCATTGACCACCGTTTCGTCGCCGCTTACTTCAGTGCCGTCGTCGAGCCTGACGCCCTTGACCGCGCCGTCTTCGACCCATAACGACGCCACGCCGGTCGAGGTGTGAATTTCGCCGCCGTTTTCGACGACGACTTTGGCCATCGCCGCGGCGATGCGGTTCAATCCGCCGGCCACGTGGTAGATACCGTATTCGTGTTCCAAATACGGCAACATGGTGAACAGTGCCGGACATTCCCACGGCGACATGCCCAGATATTTGGACTGGAAACAAAAGGCCAGGCGCATTTTTTCCTGGGTGAAATAGCGACCCAGATTGGCGAACACGCTTTTCGGAAACGCCAGCCACGGTAAGGCTTTAATCAAGTCCGCCGACAAAAACGAACTCAGGCTGGAATAGTCGCGGGTGATGCAGGGATAGAGTGCGTTAAAACGCTTGCGCTCGACTTGTAAGAACGCTTCGTAACCGGCCGCGCCTTCGTCGAACACCCGGTTCAACTCGGCCCGCATGTTTTCCCGATCGGAATACACCTCGATCTGGCGGTCGTCGTACACCAGCCGGTACATCGGCGACAGCGGCAGGAACTCCAGATAATCCGAACTACGCCGGCCGCACATTTCGAACATTTCATCCAACACACCTTTCATCAACAAAAAGGTGGGACCGGTATCGAAGGTAAAACCGTCGAGCCGAATCGGCCGGTTGCGGCCGCCGACTTCTGGATGCTTGTCGTAAATCGATACTTTGAAACCGCGCTGGCTCAGGAGCATGCCTGCGCACAAGCCTCCCGGGCCGGCACCGACGATAATGATGTGTTTGGACTGGCTCATGTTTCCGATTGAGTTTTCGTAGCTATAGCTTTGGAATATGCCGGTAATGTAACAGTAAAACTCGAAAAAGCGATTTTTGATCGGCCTTGCAGCGTATTCGGATCTGGCAGCGGATTGGCAGGAAACGCAGCCGAGAGGGCCTGGCGCAGCCGGATTGCGGGAATTGCAGGGCCTGGCCGCGTGGTGAAAGATGGCCAACGAAGTTGCCGCGCCCATTACCACGGCGGATGATTTGTTCGCAGGCATAAAAAAGCCCACCTAAGTGGGCTTCGTCCGGTTTTATTTGTTATGTGTTGGACGCCTACCGCGCGATACGGCAGGTTAATGGCTTGCGTTTATTATTGTTGTTCTACCAGATAACTGGTCGCTTTCCTCCCTCCCCCTATTGGCAGGTAGCGCCTCTTGCGAAGCGGCCAACCTACTCAAGGTGGACGCATTGTAGGGGATAAAAAAACCGATGTCCAGAAAAACTGCGACGTTTTGTCGCATACCCTGCCACACCTTGAATCTTAAGGCTTACAGCCGTTCGGAGCGGATGAGTTCGCCGTGTATTTGCCCGGTTTCGAATCTTGGCCTGGCCGTCGCTGCCTGCAAAAAAAAGCCCCGGAGAACCGGGGCAAATGTCAAAGAGGGGGGAACTCCGCTTCAGGCTGCGCCGGGTATTCGCTCCAGAATACGCCGTCGTGCCGCTCCGCTCATAGTTCGGAAACAGTTATAGAAGAGTCTGCCGAAAAAACCTGAACGGCAATCACAGATACAATATTGCGCGGCAATCGGAGCCGAACGCTTGCTACCGAAAAGCTGTGGCCGTCACAAAATTACCCAGCAACCCAACGCATGCCGCCGATCAGGCGCACGACACCCATACGACTTCGATGATCGCGGAATTCATACACTACCTGGGTACACGGACCAATCCCGGCGCGCGACGATTGGGTTACGCCGGCGAAGCAGCCGCCTTGGAAGCCCGCCACCGCCGCTGCCGGGAGGCCTGGTTACCGCATTTGGCCGCCACCCGAGCCGCCTTGCTGCGCGCCGCCGAACTGGCCCATCCGAATTCGGGCGACGCTTTGCTGGTCGGCGGCGGCAGCGTCCACGATCTGCCGCTCGCCGAGTTAATGGACCGGTTCGACCGCATCGTGTTATTGGACATTGCTTTCGGCGTCGAGGCCCGGCGCTTCGGCCAAACGTTGGCCGAAGCGGTTGCGGCTATGCCGCCACGACGTCACCGGCATCGTCGATTGGCTGGCAAAACACCGCAGCCTGCCGCCCGCCGAATTGCTTAGCCGCCCCGTGTTGCCGCAACTTGACATACCCCCCGGCTGGGTCGCGTCGGTGAACTGCCTGACGCAATTGCCGCTGCTGCCGCTAAATTACCTAGCCGGCCGCATAGTCGACGAATCCGCGCTCGAGGCATTCGGCCGAGCGCTGGTACAAGGCCATTTGCATTGGTTGCAAGCGTGGCGCGTGCCGATTTGCCTGGTCACCGAAGTCGAGGACCGGCAGTTCGACCGGGACGGGGTGTTGACGAGCGGCACCGACTACCGCGCCTTGCTGCAAGGGTTTACAACCGATGCCGCACGCATCGGCCGCTGGCCGTGGCTGATTCATCCGCCGGGCGAATTGGCCGACGGCCGCCACGAAAGCCGAATTGTCGAAGCTTGGTGCCTTTGACGTTTGGCCGCTCGAAAAAAAGCCGGCGCGAGGCCGGCTTGGTTGAGCGGGTTCGGAATGGTTCAGTGAACTGTCACTTTGGCGATCTGCTGAACCACGTCGCGCACGGTATTCGCCCGACTGAAGTCGACCTGAAAATTGTTAAACATCTCCATGATCGATTGGTCCAGTTCGTGCTGAACCGCGGATGTCATACCTAAATCCTGCTTCAGGTTGCTGTCGGGGTAAATCTCGTCGACATCGATATCCAATGTGTCGGCGATCACCAAATAAACCGCCATGGACATCATATTTTCCATACTCTCAATCTCGTTCTCACCCATTTTTCCGCACATTTGCTGGAATCTCCATGCTGTTATAGATGGAATAATTGTCAGAAAATTCTTACAAAATATCCGTGAATAACTACATTTTTCCTTACCCGAATTGAGAAATACCGGACAAATAAAGCGATATTGCGTCCGGACCGCCCCAAACCGCTTCGCAACGGAATCTCGCCATCTCATTATATTTTTTAGAGACCACCGTTTTTCGCCAATTTCCTCGTCAAAAAAACTGTTTCTAAAAAACGCACTAATAAATCGAAAATCACCACATTGGCAGCAAACGAGAGGCTTTGTTGCATAAATCGATTAGCCAGCAAATCGGCCCCTTACCCCAAGCCACAAGGCGGATTTAGGATAATGGCCTCTGCGTTCCGTTCGGCAATCGCAGTGTGATCGCGCTTGGTATCGTAGGCACCATCTCCGCTGACGGAATCGATCCGTTCATCTTGAGGAATCTGGTTGAGCAGATCCGGCAATACCTGGACATCACCGATACGATTCGATGTGACTTCAATCGCTCGAATTTCCAGCGTTTCGGCGTCGATACCCAATGAACCTTGCGCCACTGGCGACGATACTCGGCACCATGCTTCTTGGTTTTCCACTTGTGCCCTTGGGTATCACCCAGCATTTTCACGCCGGTATTATCGACCAGCAAATGCAAGCCATTTGGATCAGGGCGATAGGCAATGCAAACCTGCAAACGCTGCTGGCGACGACATAATGTGGAGTAATCCGGCGTCGGCCAATCCAGGCAGGACAGTTTCAATAAGCTCTCCACCATGCCGGTGACTTGCCGTAGTGCCAACCCAAATAGATTCTTAACCATGAGGCAAAATTGAATAGCGGGATCAAAAAATTTCTCGGCTCGCCCCCGCTTTCCGCTGGCAAGGGCTAACCAGTCCATCTCTTTATCTATCCAGAGTAAAAGCGAGCCTGCTTCAAGTATCGGTTGTAGTCTCGCCAGCTCGTGGTTCGGTATTTGATGGATTGGGGCTTTGGCATTCGGGGCGTTAGGTTAACAATTTGACCTTAACACGGGGTTTCCATCGGATTTATGCAACAAAGCCCCGCACATAAAAAGGGCCGCGGTTGCGGCCCTCGGTTTATCCGCCGGTTGCGGCCGGGGATTGCCTTATCAGGCTTTTGTCGCCAACAACACGGCGCCGGCTTTGAATACCGCGGTAACGGTCTGACCCTTTTTCAAACCCAGAGACGACGCACTTTCGTTGGTGACGGTCGCCGAAATTTGCTGGCCGCCGGCGGTATCCAAATCGATTTCGGTGTTGACTGCGCCCGGTTTGACCTCGGTAATGGTACCGGCCAGTTGGTTTCTTGCCGAAATTTTATAGCCGCCGAAATCGGCAACAATGACGATTTGCGGGGCTTTTATCAAGGTAATGACTTCGCTGCCCGGTTTGACGCTCAGCGCCTTGACTGATTCCTTGGTGATCGACGCCACCACTTTTTCCCCGCCGGCCAGTTCGACGATGACTTCGGCGTATACGGCGCCATCGATGATTTCGCTTACTTTGCCGCTGAATTGATTTCTTGCACTGGTTTTCATGGTTACTCTCCTTAGTGGTTCGGAAAGCTGCAGTGTAGCCTTGTTGAACCGCACGGTCCTTTATTCGATTTCGAATAGCGCCACCCGACAGCAACCGGTCCCAGTCAGCAAGCCAAGGTTGCCAGCAATACCGCATTGGCTTTGAAGATGGCCCGGCATTGCAAACCGGGTTTCAACCGCATGCGTTCCGCACTCGCCCGGGTCATGACGGCCGACAAGGTTTCTTCGTTGCCTTTCAGATTAACGATAATTTCCGCTTCGACCTGGTCCAGCTCGATTCTGCCGACCGATCCCCACAGTTGGTTTCTGGCCGACAAACGCAACTTTTCCGGTCCGGTCGCCAGCGTAATTTCGGTGTTGTTGATCAATACCGCGACTTCGGTACCAACCGCCAGTTCCAACGCGTGCGCCTCTTGCCGGCTCAAGTTGGCGCAGACGTATTCGCCGCCTTTGAGTTTGACCACGGCTTCCGAGCCGACGATGCCGTGTCTGATTAGCCAGACTACCCCGAACATTTGATTGGCTGCGGTCGTCCTGATCGTCAACGGTTTCAGCAGCCGCAACGCTTCGGTGTCGGATTCGACCGCGCGATTCAATTCCACCAGCAATTGGGCATGTTTCTGTTCCAGCGATTCGAATAGTTTGAGCAGGATTTGGCCGGAGCCGGTCAACATGGTGCCGCCGCCCTTTTGGCCGCCGGTTTCGGAAACCACCAAAGTCTTGGCCGACTTGTTATTGGCGCGTTCGATCAGGGTCCAGGCGCTTTTGTAACTCAGCCCGACCAGCTTGGCAGCGGCGTTGATGGAACCGGTGCGGTCGATGGCGCGCAGCAATTCGAACAAATGCCGGTCCAGGCCGTTGCCCAACCGGATGTCGCCTTGTACGCACCAAGAGCGTCCATCGCGCTGCCACATACTTAAGTGCCGGCCGCGGCTTTGGGTTGCTTCAGAAAGTTCTCCTGCGCTTCCTTGAATTGCAAATAGCGCTGTTGCCATTCCGACGGCAACGCAACTTTGACCACCTGCACTGCGGTGACCTTGAATTCCGGGCAGTTGGTGGCCCAGTCGGAATTGTCGGTGGTGATGACGTTGGCGCCGGAAAACGGATGGTGGAAGGTGGTGTAGACCACGCCGGGCTGCATCCGGGTCGAGACCTGGGCGTGCAACACCGTTTCGCCGGCCCTGCTCTGAATGCCGACCCAATCGCCGTCGACGATGCCGCGTTCCTCGGCGTCGTGCGGATGAATTTCCAGAATGTCTTCCGGATGCCAGGCGGTATTCTTGGTGCGCCGGGTTTGGGCGCCGACGTTGTACTGCGACAGGATGCGGCCGGTGGTCAAAATCAGCGGGAAGCGGCGGGTGATTTTTTCGTCGGTGGCGATGTATTCGGTCGCCATGAAGCGGCCCTTGCCGCGCACGAAACCGTCGATGTGCATGGTCGGCGTGCCGCCGGGCGCATTGTCGTTGCAGGGCCATTGAATGCTGCCCATTTCTTCCAGCTTTTGGTAGCTGACGCCGTTAAAGGTTGGCGTCAGTGAGGCGATTTCGTCCATGATTTGCGACGGATGGTCGTAGTGCATCGGGTAGCCCATCGCGTTGGCCAGCATCATCGTTGCTTCCCAGTCGCCGTAACCGCCCAGCGGTGCCTTGACCTTGCGCACTCTGGAAATCCGCCGTTCGGCATTGGTGAAGGTGCCGTCCTTTTCCAGGAACGACGCGCCCGGCAGCAGTACGTGGGCGAATTTGGCGGTCTCGTTCAGGAACAAGTCCTGGACGACGATGCATTCCATCGCTCGCAACGCGGCTTCGACGTGCTGGGTGTTCGGGTCGGATTGAGCGATGTCTTCGCCCTGGCAATACAGGCCCTTGAAAGTACCGTCGAAGGCGGCTTCGAACATGTTCGGGATGCGCAGGCCGGGTTCGCTTTGCAATGCCACGCCCCAGGCTTGTTCGAACGTGGCCCGCACCGCATCGTTGGACACGTGGCGATAGCCCGGCAATTCGTGCGGGAAGGCGCCCATGTCGCAGGAGCCTTGGACGTTGTTCTGGCCGCGCAACGGATTGACGCCGACGCCGGGCCGGCCGATATTGCCGGTTGCCATCGCCAGGTTGGCGATAGCGATCACCATCGTCGAGCCCTGGCTGTGTTCGGTGACACCCAAGCCGTAGTAAATCGCGCCATTGCCGCCGTTTGCAAACAAGCGCGCCGCGCCGCGTACCAGCTCGGCCGGCACGCCGGTAATCGCCGCCATTGCCTCGGGCGAATTGCGCGGGTCCAGAATGAAGCCCTTCCATTTGGCAAATTCGTGGCTGTCGCAACGTTCATTGATAAAATTTTCGTCGTACAAACCTTCATTAATGATGACGTGGGCCAACGCATTAGCCATCGCCACGTTGGTGCCGGGGCGCAGTTTGAGATGGAAATCCGCCTTGATATGCGCGGAATTGGCCAAATTGATCTCGCGCGGATCGACCACGATCAACTTCGCGCCTTGACGGATGCGCCGTTTCAGTCGCGAGCCGAACACCGGATGGCCGTCGGTCGGGTTGACGCCGATCAGCATCACCACATCGGCATCCATCACCGAATCGAAGGTTTGGGTGCCGGCCGAGGTGCCGAAAGTCGCGCTCAGGCCGTAACCGGTCGGCGAATGGCACACCCGCGCGCAAGTATCGACATTGTTGTTGCCGAACGCCGCGCGCACCAGCTTTTGCACCAAGTAGTCCTCTTCGTTGGTGCAGCGCGACGACACCAAGCCGCCGATCGCGTTTTTGCCGTATTTGGCCTGGATGGCCTTGAATTTGTCCGCCGCAAACTGGATGGCTTCTTCCCAGCTGGCTTCCTGCCAAGGGTCGGTGATTTTTTCGCGAATCATCGGCTTGGTCAGCCGGTCCGGATGGTTGGCGTAACCCCAGGCGAAGCGGCCCTTGACGCAGGCGTGGCCGTGGTTGGCATGGCCGTCCTTATTCGGGAACATGTTGACGACTTGGTCGCCCTTGACCTCAGCGACCAGCGAACAACCGACGCCGCAGTAAGCGCAGGTGGTGACGATGTGGTCGTCGGTCTGGCCGTGCTCGATCAGGTTTTTTTCCATCAAAGTCGCGGTCGGGCAGGACAGCACGCAGGCACCGCAGGACACGCATTCCGAATCCAGAAACGGTTGATTCTGTCCCGCCGATACCCGCGATTCGAAACCGCGGCCATCTATCGTCAAGGCGAAAGTGCCCTGGATTTCTTCGCAGGCGCGTACGCAGCGGTTACAGACGATGCATTTGGAGGGATCGTACGTGAAATACGGGTTGGATTCATCTTTAGGCAACGACAAATGGTTATGACCTTCATAGCCGTAACGTACTTCGCGCAAGCCGACCCGGCCGGCCATAGTTTGTAGTTCGCAGTGGCCGTTGGCCGGACACGTCAGGCAATCCAGCGGGTGGTCGGAAATATACAGCTCCATCACGCCGCGCCGAATGTTGGCGAGTTGCGGCGTTTGGGTCTTGACCACCATGCCGGCTTCGGCCGGCGTGGTGCAGGATGCCGGATAGCCGCGTCGGCCTTCGACCTGGACCAGACACAGGCGGCAGGAACCGAAGGGCTCCAGGCTCTCAGTCGCGCACAATTTGGGAACTTCGATACCGGCCATCGCGGCGGCGCGCAGCAACGAGGTGCCCTGCGGTACGCTGACCTTGATGCGGTCTATTTCCAATTCAACCAAGGTGTCCGAGACTTTTTCAGGGGTTCCGAAATCGCTCCCGCATCCGCAGTTACCACATTTGTGCGCCATTCAATTTTCTCCAAAATCCGATCCGGAGCTGTTTATCTCCGGCTTACAAAAACAGTGACAACGAAGCGCTCCGGTTAACAGAACGAAAGCGGCCGCTGAACTGCGCGCCGGGAACGGGCGAACCGATATGCACTCACATTATGTATCCACAAGTATATAACGAAGTACAAGCACCTTCCATCCCTGGCCACGGCGGCCATGCTTTATTCCAACCACTGGAAAATGGCTCAGATCTCACAGGCAACGCCCGTTCAACCGCGTTCGGCCCTAGCGCATCCAGCAAACCGCCGCCGCCAACGACACAGACCGAATCCGATATCTACTATTTTTTAAGGACTTTCCGGCATTATAATCGTCAACGGTGCCCCGCCGCAGCATAGTGGATTCGTGCAACCAGCCGGCCTCCGACGCGCTAGGCGTTAACATCGATAAACAATAAATTTCCGCAAAGTGAGCAAACGCCCTGCCGGTTTAAGCTGGTTTATATCCGGCGTTTGGCCCTATAATCCGACAAACGTTATATATATAAATGCATAACGAAATACACGAGCCATGGAGGAGGACGCTGACTATGCGACACGATCTGTACGAAATATTGATTTCCGCGCCGGCGGCGAGTAAAGGGCTGGAACAACTGCTGAACAATCTTAACGATGTCGGCCGGTTTTACGAGGCCTACCCGGAGGAGGAAGCGGTTCAGGAAGTGATGGCGCATATTAAGGCATTCATAGCTCCCAGTCTGCGCCGCCAAATTGTCGCCCATCTGCAGCAAGGCGGGATCGGCATGAAAGGTATCGTACAACTTGCCGTCGGCAGACTAGCGGAAGCGGCCTAGGCGAGGGGAACTATCAGCGGGTTGTTCACCAGCCTGTTTAGAATTGCAACGCGTCGCTGAACTACTTCGCGTCGGGAATGGCAAAGTAGTTCGACTGATCTCGCCAGAAACTACGATGTTCGGGGCGAAATAACAGGACCGAAACCATCCGAAGTTTTAAAAGAAATCTCGAAAAAACGTAGAGTGAGCAACGCTTTTCTGGCCACCGTTAGCGGAAATTATTCAATGCCGCGTGGGCACAAAAACCGTGCCCACCCGGCTCTCCGCGAATTCGGGATGGTTTTCTCCCCTGATGCCGCGCCGAGCACCGGGGATTTTGGCGAGATCAGCCCGCCAGGGGAGCGGCAGGGATGCCGCTCGTTTTCGGAGGGCTAGGACAGCCCTTCCGAAAACCCTCGCCAAAATCGCCGGCGCGCAGGATGAAGCGGCATGGGGTGGCCTACTGACTCGTGCCATCCAGGCACTCGCACTCCGTGCGCCGATGGCGTCCAAATCTGCTCCTGGCAGATTTGTCTTTGGTTTCTTTCTTTTAGAAAGAAACTCGGCTGTCGGACCGACAAATCGGCAGGATTGCCGATTTGCATGCGGAGCACCCGAAGGGCGAAACACATGGATGTGTTTCGTGAACCCGACATTAAAACAAGTCATGGCAATTTAAACATCATGCGTACGATTCGCGAACGATGCGCTTCACTCTGTTCAGCACATCCTACGGACCTAATCGTACCTACGCGGGCCGTTTATTAACTGTCCTTTCTATTAAAAAAGCTACTAGCAGCCATACCCAGAACGCTAACAGGCTGGTGAAAAACCCACCGATATTTCCCCTTACCCACGGTTTCCGTGATTTTTTCGTGTTGAAATCGGTCATGACATCGAGTTTCAACCGTTTTGCCTCTGTTTGAAGGGCTTTTTATTCACCCGAAGCCGTCTGTGGACGGTTTTCAGGCGTACTTCACCCTAGGTGGGCGCACTCCACGCCGGTTTCGGCGTGAACACCAATAGGTTGAGCAACCGCGTCAGGTTGTAGGCGGCAAAGCAAAACAAGGCTTGGCCTGCGACTTTGGCTAAGCCGATGTGGCGGGTTTTGCGCAGGCCCCCGACGGTCTTGATCCAGCCGAAGGCTTCTTCGACGATTTTGCGGCGCTTGAGGCTTTGGGCATAGCCTTTGCCGCGAGCGGTGCGGCCATCGACGGCACTGCCGGTCTTTTTGCGGGCCACATGGGCCTTGATGTCTTGGGTGTTGAGTCCGTTGACGAACGCCGGTTGGTCATAGCCCTTGTCGGCACCGACGCTGCCGCCTTTGGGAACACGGCGTTTGATCATTGTTTGCGCGGCTTCGATTTCGGCGGTGCCGGTGGCTTGAGTGGTTTCGACATCGACAATCAGGCCGTTGCGATTCTCGGACAAGGCATGGGTGATGTAACGCAGTTTGGCCTCGGTGTATTCGCCTTTCTTGTAAAGCCGCGCTTCCGGGTCTGTCGTACTTTGGTGGGTGGCGTTGCTGCGCTTTTCGCCGCTGAAGTCGACCTCGGGATTGCGGCCGGCAGGTTTGTCCGGGCCGCTGCCGTCTTTCTTAACGAAGCTTTTGTGCGAGGCCCAGGCTTCGATCAGGCTGCCATCGACACTGAAGTGCTCGTCGGACACCAGATTCTGCCATTCGGCAATGGCCAAGACCCGTTCAAAAAACTCGCGACTCAGTGCTTCGGACAGCAGGCGCTCGCGGTTGGCGCTGAACACGCTGCGTTCCCAGACAGCATCGTCGATACCCAAACCGACAAACCAGCGAAACAGCAGGTTGTAGTCCAGCTGTTCCATCAACTGGCGTTCGCTACGAACGGTGTACAGCACTTGCAACAGCAAGGCGCGCAGCAGTTTTTCGGGCGCAATCGACGGGCGGCCAGTGTGCGAGTAACGCTCGGCAAAGACGGCATTCATAGAGGTCAATACGCCATCGACGAGTAGACGTAAACGACGCAACGGATGCTGTTTGGGAATACGTTCTTCCAGGCTAACGTAGCTGAACCAGCTATTTTGAATGGCATCGTGTCCGCGCATGGGGGGCTTCTCCAATTTAGATGCGCTATTTTACTTGTTTGCTGAGGCTATGCGCCTTGATGACTGCAGCTTTGGGAGTTTTTCACCAGCCTGCTAAACAAAATTTTTTCCTGAAAAGCCCGATTTTCATGCCCACTAACAGCTTAAAACGGGCAATTTTTGTTTGGTTAGTTAGTTGACCTCACCGGCAGCGCGACCATGATCGATGGCCTATGCCTTCGATTTAACCCATCGCTATCGGCGGTCATTGGCGATTCGACGCCAACCGGGTTAGGGTCAGAACCACCGGCTCGGTCACTTGTCTCCCTGGCGAAAGACTTAGCTCCGATACTGTTCCAAAAAAGTCCTGATGATATGGCGTCTGCACACGCCTCGTTCGTATCGGCTCATCAACACGCACTGAATCGATACGTGTCTAATTTTTTTTGGAGATCCAAACCATGTTTAATAACGGCAACAACAATGCTAGAAATGATAAATTTGCTCGCCTTAAAGCCATTGCAGCGGGTGAATCCGAACCCGCCGCCGCTTCATCCTTTCCGGAAATCTGGAAACATGAGGTCGACAAACCGTTGATCGGTACCTTCCTGGGTTATGGCAACTTCGAACATGAGCGCTTCGGTCTGCAAGAAACGGCGATTGTGCAAACGGAAAACGGCCAACGCGTGTCCGCAATTCTGAACAACTATCTCAGCAACGGGATGCAGTATCAACAAGCCGAACCCGGCGACCTTGTGTTGATCAGGTTACTCGGAAAGGAAAAAAGCACGAATGGTTCCGTATACAACAAGTTCGAATTGGTTGTGCAAAAAGAGCAGTAACAACGTGAACAAGGCACTGGCTTTGGCCGGTGCCTTGTTTTTTGTCTGAAACAATAGCTAAATGGCAGGGCGTCATCGTTGGCCGGCATTAGGAAAATTTTGTTGAAAAAGTCCCTTTTGCGCGAAAGGTGCGATTCGATATAAAATCTTTATCAAAAAATACAATAACTTAAAGGTATAGCTGCTGGCACAATCAGCCTGATTTTGCCAAAAACCGACATTTTCAACATAATCGGAAATTTTTAGACTCTCGGAACGCCGTATCTCGAAAGTCAAATGTAAAATTCATTTCTGAAGCAGAATTTTTATGACTTACCTACTGATAATCAATAATGATGTGCTGTTTTATATGCATGCTCTATCAATTGCATCGCTGGTAACTGATCCCAAATATCAAAGTCGCTCCAATTTCCGCTCTGAATATTGCGAGCAAACTGATTAAGTTGGTTCGCCATGGCTACACGCCATTCTTTGTCATGATTTTCAATCAGAATTCCATTCTGGTACACCCCTTGCCGGTCGGCAAAAAATATCCCTTGATCGGTTAATAGGCTGATACCTTCGGATTTTCGATAACCACTACCGTTAGCAGTATATGGCTCACCTGCAAGGTGAGACTCCAACATGATCCAAGTTTGTTCAGCTCGACCGATTACATAGGCCTCATCTTCAATTTCCTGTGCATTCAATGCCTTCCCGTTTCGCCACAACGAAGCCGCTACCAAATCAAAAGGGCCAATCAAATAGTGCAATAAGTCAACCATGTGATAACCAGAATCAAGCAACACACCGCCGCCAGCCATGCTTTGCCGGCCACGCCAGCTATCATCTTCACCTCGCGGGCTAAACCCGAGGTGGAGATGGGCATGGGCTTCTTTAACGACTGCACCTTGTTCGGTCAATCTTCGTTTCAGTGCCAGGTAAGTTGGATGATGACGGCGCTGAATAGCCGTTTGCAATGGGCATTCCTGCATGCGAGCCTGTGCCAGTAATTCGCGAGCCTCATCCAAAGTGCGCCCCAACGGCTTTTCTTTAAGCAATGGACATCCCAACGCCAGGATCTCTTGCCAAACGTCGATATAACAGTGATGGGGTAACGCTAAAATGAGTCCGTCTAAACCGTGTCGATGTAAGGCACTAATCTGATCATGGAGAGCAAGATTCAAATGCTCATAACTGGCCTTGACCTGTTCCAATCTGCAAACATCGCTATCCACAACGGCAACTAGCTCGACATCCTTCGAAAGAGAAATGGCCTTCAGATATTCTTGACCTTGATTGCCCAATCCAATGAGCGCCAACCGCTTAGGTGTTTGATTAGACATAGAAATAATCGCCATTTGCTTAATGACCGAACATGGAGCCTGCTGTCATATCAACGGTACTCCCTGTTAAATAACTGCTATCTTCACTCAGAAGAAAAGCAATTACACGAGCGATTTCGTGTGGCTGACATAGCCGTTTCAGGAAACTACCTTCGGCTATTGAGCTTTGCCGTTCTTGGCTCCAATCGCTCGTCATGTAAGTAATCGTAGGTCCCGGCAAAAGCAAGTTAACTCGAATATTTGCCTCACCCAAACTGCGCGCGCAACTTAACGTCAATCCATGTAATGCTGCTTTACTGGCAGAATAGCTCGCTTTCCGAGCACCGACTAATGCTACAGGCGAACTAACATTGACAATACTGCCACCCCCATTTTCGCGTAACAATGGACTCAAGGCTCGAATCAGCCGCATAGCAGGTGTTACATTAACCGCGAAAGAGCGTTCCCACGCTTCGTCGTCCAATCGTTCAATGCTATCGCCATAAGAAATGGCGGCAAGATTCACCAAGCCTTTCAGAGGAGGTGAGTTCCGTGTTCGACCCAGCACTGTGTCAATTAAGCAAGGATCTGTTAAATCCATAACGACTGAATGAAAATTTACGTGATCGTTGGCCAGTGCTTTCATTCTTTCCTGGTTATGATCAATGCCGATAACCGACCATTCTCGTTCCAGAAAATGCTCGCATATTGCTTTTCCCATGCCACCGGCTGCCCCAGTAATAACAACAGTCTTGTAATTGGATTCATTCACTATGATTTATTCCTTAGTATTGGATTTGATGGGTCAAATGAAAAACAGGTATCGCGCGGTCTGCAAGGATTCAACGTCATGCTTTTCACTTGCCAAAGACATAAAACCATTTGTTTCCGACAAATGAAGCCGCTGCCAACTCATATCTAATACATTCGGCGACGCTGGCGAAAATACAGGATTTAGCGCCAACAACTTCTGGCACCCAGCATCAGTCACGCTCGAGTTTCCCATCAAAAACGCTTCCAACTGTAAAGCCCACCAATGCTCAAAAGGAAAACGTGTTTCGAAAAACGATTTAGCAACTTGAATTTTAGCCAATGCTTCCGCTTGATGACCACTACGACAAGCCAACAAGGCTTGCCCTACACGTAAAAAGCCCAAGGCAATCGAGTTATTGTCCGTCTGAGGCACATAGTCTCGAAGCACGTCTGTAACATCGTTAAAGTGCCCTTTCGAGCTGCGATTATCGTCAATACACAGGAATTGCAAACGGGCCAGCGCATGCCAGACACTATCGCTATCACCCTTATCATGGGCTAAATGTATGCTGGTCATAAGTAATGATTCTGCTCGTAAGGTTTCTCCACACCTAAGCAATGCGCTCGCCAAATAATTCAATTGACGGGGGCGCTGTCCGCTACCTGGCGGCAATATATGGTATGCCGTGCTAAGGCAGGTATATGCCGCTTGAGGATGGCCTCCGCGCAACAAAAGCTCACCCAATGCACCATAGCCCTGAACGATGTCGAAAAGACGGTTTTGTTGTCGCCCAATGGCCAATGCTTTCAACAACCAATCCCTGGCAGCCCGCCAATGTCCTGTGCGGGTATACACCTTGCCAAGTCCCAGGGCGACATCAGCCTGGCCCATGGACAAAAATTTGTCGCTCATTACTCGCCATGCTTCGATGAAATGTTGTGCAGCCTGAGAATAATCGCCCTGATAATAGACTCGCCAGCCTCGCCATTGTTCAGCATAGTGGACAGGCAACTCCGCTTCGACCTCCTCATTAATGTCTTGACGCAAATGCATACGTAACCAGATGCCCACTGGGTCATTTGTTGGTATTGACTGTATGGCATCCATAACAAACTGATGTTGACCAATTAAAAGATACTGCTGAAAGTAATTGAGTCTTTCCAACTGTTGAAAATCTCTAACCATTTTGAGTACCGGTTTATGTCACTGAAAATAAAGTTTAGGTGGCGCAAAAAAATGCGCCCAAGATAAAGACTTCCAGACAAGCAAGGTCAATCGAAAATCGAGTCCCACAAGCTTGAAACAGTCAAGCCAACCCCCATCGCAACAGCAACCGGAGCCGCAAAGGTTACCGCCGATGCCGCGAGTCCAACACTGGCAATAGCGGACGACGCCGCAACGATAGCCGGACCTGCGGCTGTCACAGCCGCAGTAGCGGCTGCACCGGTAACATAACCCTTTGCACCGGCTTTGGCGGTGGACAACGCGACATCCGAAAATTCGCGCTCACCATTAACCAAACCAATGATACCGCTAGCGGCTTCAATCCCCGCACCAATGCTAGCCCCCAGCGCACCGCCAGCCTTGGCTGATTGCAAAACGGCATTCTGCAATGTACCGGAACCCGATGCGCCGGCACGTTGCGCTAACGTGGTCGTGGTTTTGGATGACACCCCCGAACTAGTCATCCTTTTGGCCGAACCGGCTTTTTCCAAAGCCTTGTTAACCAGCTCCGTGGTTTCTTTGGTGCCCACCAACTGGGTACTACGGTATTGACCATTCAGTACCTGCTTGACGGTTTTGTCTACGCCGGACTGCGACAGCATATCCTTCAGTTGCAGGCGCTCCACCACTTTACCGCCATTTTTGGTGACGAGATCAACCGTCTTCGCCGTCGTGCTTTTGGTCAGCTCAGTCGTGTTACCGTTGAAAAGGTTGCGCAAGTTTTTGGCATCCTTGACCATAATCTCATGGATGTGGCCCTTCAGGTGAGGATTGCTACCCGCACGCTCGACAGCGCGTTTAATCACGCTGGTTTCGTAAGTGGTTTTTCCGGAAATAGTGGTGATGGTTGATTTTTGGGCGAATTTTTTCATGAGATTTCTCCGTATATCAGTGACAAATAGTATGTTTAAAAATTAAATAGTTTAATTAACAGAAATTGTTAACGCTTATATATGGTGAAGAAAAATCATTGCAAAAACTCATGACCACTCCCGATATATTAATTCTCATGCCTTTTTAAATTGGGGGAGCGGTGCCAAATCCCTGGCACCGCTCCCACGGCTAATCGAATAGCCGCCTGACCAACGATCGCGCCGCGTAAACGGTGGCCCCTGCCACAACCACGGGGAGGATGACCGTGGGCGGTAACGGCAGAGTCGGCAACGGCGCGCCGGAAAAATGCTTGCCAGGCAAGCAACCGCCGACCACCTTCGCCACGGATGAAACTACATTATTGATGTCAGACATAATCAAATCTCCTAAATAAAAAATAAATAACCACTATTAGCAATACCCCGGTTTTAAAACGCCGGCATCGGGCGTTTAACAATCAGCTCGCTATTATTTCCGACGAGTCCGATCGCTCCGTTTTCGGCAGCGCGCCGTTGTCCTTCGTTGGGGACAACGGCGCTCAGGGCTAATCGAATAGCCGGCCCAGCAACTTACATGCCCCGTAAGTCGCCAAACCCACGCCCAAGACAACCGGCAGACTGGCCACCGCCACTGGCGCCATGACCGGTGCTAGCGGGAACACCGTTCCGCCGACAGTCACCAGCGAGGCCGCATGGGCCGCAGTGGCGGCGGCGCCGACGTGCTTGGCTTCCTTGCCGACGCGAGAAGAAAATGAATAATTTGAATTTGACATGATTAATCTCCGATGAAAATGAATAAAAACTCTTGCGCCTAATTTGAATAACGCCGGTAGCAGCGTGGTAACTATTAAATCTTAAATTTAACGATAATGCCGGTTTAACAAATTTGTCTAGCCAATTAGAAAAATTGAAGTTAACGCTAAATAATTCGGATAAACAATAACAACAAATACAATAAAAGACTCATTTGACAAATTTGTTGCAATTGCGCCGGTTAGGTTGAAAATATTAAAACAGATATTTTTTTATTCGTGCTACTTAACAAATTTGTTATTCAAACCAGAATCAATCCATCCAGGATCGGGCCTTTTCCCAATTGGATTTTTTGACACTCCGGCGTCAACGAATAACAGCTGACGCTATCCAACTGGGCATCAATCAACTCGCCCAGTTTTTCCAGCAAGGCCTGTAATTCGCCGGCATTCAATTCCGCCTCGAATACCGAAAATTGAATCGGCTCGCCAATATCCCGCATCGCGCGATGCACACGCCGCAAACGCCTAGCATCGCGAACGTCATAACAAATCAAATAGCGTCTAACGTGACTCATCGGCCGTCACCAAGTGCTCCGCCGCCCTTGCGTACTGCCTCAGCAAGCGTCTGAATGCGCGTGCCCGGATTTGATAAGCCTCGTAAAAGCGTTGCTTGCCGGCAGCGTGAAGCAAACAGGCATCGCCTTCGCGATGAAAATCCTCGGCGCGGAGTTGCCGGCCATGAAACAAGCCATGCACCCAAGCGTCTATCCATGGCCGCAATGGCTCCAACACATCGCACGCCAACGAATCGCGCTGGTAATACACATCGTGCAGACAGCCCAACGCCGGGTCCAACCCCACCGCTCGTAAGGCGTTTGCTGCCTCGTGGTGCAACAAGGTGTAACTCAGCGATAAACAAGCATTGACGGGATCGCTGGGAGGACGGCGATGGCGGTGTTCAAACCCCAGTGCGGCGGGAAACAAACGACTGAACGCCGCGAAATACGCAGCTCCGGCGGCCCCTTCCACGCCGCGCAGTCGCTCCAATTCCCATGCGCCGGTTTGCAAATCCGTTAATAACGTCGCCAGGGTTCGCATCGCTTTCAGCAGATCATGACGAAGATCCGGACGTAAGGCCATTTGCCGGTGCAGGTAGCGGTATTGGCGCGTCAGTTTCAGTTTGACCAGGCATAGCGCCTGACGGGCGCGAAAATCCTTATCAAGATACAAGGCATATTGACGCATGCGCCGATGCACATCGCCGTGCATTGGCGTACTCAGGTAGGCCGAACGTTCCGGGTGGCGGTGATTGATGACTAACAAAGCGATGCCGCGTTCGTTCAGCACGCCCAATACCCCGGCAGCCAGGGCCACTTGCGGCGATACCACAACCCGTTCTAGCACTTTCAGCGGCACGCTACCCACCACCTTGCCATCCTGGTAAAGCAATAGACAGGCACGTTCGTAGCGCAATTCCGCGCCGGCTTTTTCAAGAAATAAGGTTTGCATATCGTTCTCCGTTACTTAACTCGGAACAGATTGCAACACAGCCGCAAGAAAAAGCGGCAAACAACAAATTTGTTATGAGGGAGTAAACCTTCTCACGAGACACCTTAAAAATCGGCTCGACTGCGGAATTTTATATTGATGTATTGAATTGGTACCGCAAAGGACGACAAACAAACTATATAAAATCCCTTCGTAAACAGGGCTGTTATTTAATAACAATCAAAGCTATCCGAGGTAACTCAATTCGGTCTTAATCCCTTCGTGAACAGGGCTGTTATTCAATTAAACACGCCGAAATAATGCGGCAAATGGCCGAGTCTTAATCCCTTCATGAACAGGGCTGTTATTCAATCTTTCAAATCTGCTGAAAGAGGTACAGGGTACACGTCTTAATCCCTTCGTGAACAGGGCTGTTATTCAATCCTAGAAACTAAGGAAGTAGATGGCGTAATTGGTCTTAATCCCTTCGTGAACAGGGCTGTTATTCAATACACGGTGTGATGTGGTCCAAGCCTTTTATAAAGGTCTTAATCCCTTCGTGAACAGGGCTGTTATTCAATTCATTATGCTACAGAGACGACTACGGCGTGTTAGGTCTTAATCCCTTCGTGAACAGGGCTGTTATTCAATCGATACTAAAGACTGACCTTTACGGATATCTATGTCTTAATCCCTTCGTGAACAGGGCTGTTATTCAATCTATGATGACGGTAGTTTTGTCGTTCCAGAAGTGTCTTAATCCCTTCGTGAACAGGGCTGTTATTCAATTTCAGGCACCACCCTGGTTGTACAGATATGAAGTCTTAATCCCTTCGTGAACAGGGCTGTTATTCAATGGAAGCTGCTCCGGCGGTTATCCATAAGTGGGATGTCTTAATCCCTTCGTGAACAGGGCTGTTATTCAATAAAGAATCCATTTGGATACCTCAAGATTTATTGTCTTAATCCCTTCGTGAACAGGGCTGTTATTCAATCTGGAAAGAATCATTTTGCATCGCAGCCGGAAGGTCTTAATCCCTTCGTGAACAGGGCTGTTATTCAATCTACTGTTGGTATCGCTACCCCAGTTACTTATTGTCTTAATCCCTTCGTGAACAGGGCTGTTATTCAATAAAAAAATACTTTACTTTTTTCTGATATGCGTTAGTCTTAATCCCTTCGTGAACAGGGCTGTTATTCAATGGCTTGCAGCCAAAAAATAGCTTGGAATCAGCGGGTTATACAGACAGTTCCCAAGCGGTGTCACACTCATGATTGAAATTTACCGTTCATCCAATCTTGAATGCGTGTTTTCAGGTTTTTGATGTCTCCTCCTTCAATGATTTTGATTTTATATTCCCGTGCCCGATTCCGGGTCGCATCGTCCAGCCGTCTAGCCGATACCAGCCAGGCGTCGCCGAATAATCCACCGGTGCGTCGCTCCAGGGTATCCAATTTATACACGATGCCGTCGCTTTTGGCATTGTCGGCGTTGAATATGCTGGTTTTGCACTCGATCATTAACAGGCGGTTGTTGTGCAGGATCAGGCCATCGATTTCGTTGCGGATGTCGTTGCGGGAATTACCGGTTTCGGTGAAGTAAACATTGGCGTAGACCTCGTCGCAGCCCAGTTCGCTAGCGGTAAGCCAGGTGTATTCCTCCAGCCAACCGCCACTAAGATATAGCGCGCCGTCGGCATCGTTGAAATACAAACGTTCGGGATTTTCTTTGTCCCAGTCACAAATGCCGATTTCGCTACATTTTTCCAGGGCGGTTTTCCAGTAGCCAAAAGGGGTTTTGCCTTTGAGGAACCACTGCTCCGAGTTAGCCAGTTCCGGGGCTTGACCGCGTTTCTGTTCCGCCAGGGCTTCGTGAGCCAATTTGTTGATGACGCTCCAGTAGCCTTCCAGCTTTTCGGCGTTTTGCGCCAACCAAAAACTCAATGACCGCCGCCGTTTGGCATTATCCTGCCAAATGCTGTCGGCCGACTTGCGAAATTGCTTACCCATCGAAAACAAATAACTGTCCAGGCTCAACACCTTGCCGATGGCGAGCGGCTGGTTCTTTTCCGGATACAGCACTTCAATTTGGCCGTGTTCGGTATCGGTATAGAGCACGGTGTTGGGCGCGCGGTGAAACACGTCGTAAAAACCCAGCGCCATCAATTTGGTGCCGCCGGTGGCGTGGTAGGTAATGGGGACGTCGGGAAAGCGTTGATTCAGTTCGTCTTCGATTTCCATGGCCCGGTCCTTGATGGCCTCTAGGCCGACGTCAGGTACATCGTGAAATTCGAGAATATTATCCGGTTGAATGCTGGCTAGGCTGGTCAGTAATTTGACGAACTGCTTGGCATTGGATTTCATGGCTTCGGAAATGGCGAGCGCGACGATTTCCGGCTTGAGTTTCATCACCGGAATCAAGTTAGCCTGGGCTTGTCCAGTGACGATCAGTAAGTGAATGGCTGGTTTTGACATGTGAAATCCGCTGTCGGGTTAGGAGGTTGGCATAATGGCATAATGTCCCATGCCGAAACTGGTTTTACTGCCGACGTGCAGCCACTGCCCTTGCAGCAGCAAGGGCAGGAATGGCATCAGGTCGCCTTGGAGCCACAGCGTCCCGGTCACGCCGCCAAAAGTCATTTTTTGTTGTTGGCGATGCGAATAGCGCTCCCATTGGCACCAATTCAATTGGTGGCTGGCTTCGATACCTTCGGCGGCGGTGGCCAGGGCTTTGAAGTCCGGCGCTTGGTAGTCGTGGCCGTGAAACTCTTGCAACAGGTAGTAGCGGCGCACCAGGGCCAGTAAAAAATCCTTGCCGCGCAAGGCACCGGACAACACTTTGCCGTGGCGTTTGATGCGTAGCGGCGTTTGCAACTGCAACATGATGCTATCACTGGGCGGCAGGGAGTCGGGACTGAAAGGCGGCGATGGCGCCAGGCGGTGGTCGGCGTCGGCCGGATAAATCAATTGTTCCGCAGGCTGGCCGGGCTCGAATATCACACCTGTCAATTCCGCTTCGGCATGCCGGGCACCCAGCCCGGCTTTCAGCGCCCTTTGCCAGGCGTGAATGACAAGGGCTAAGTCATCCAGCGCCCGGCCGATCAACACCATATTGAAGCTGAAGCAGTCGCCGGCTTGCAACTGGCGTCGTCCCATCGGCGGGGGTTCGATGACGAAGGCGTTGGGAATTTCGCTGAAGGCTTGAAAAGCGGCGTTGGCCGGCGGTGGTGTTTCGAAGATTTTGGGATAACTGCATTGCCGGTACAGCAAGCAGGCTTTGCAGTCGTCGCCCCGCGTCACGCATACACTTTTACGCAAGGCCCGGCCAAACGCGCCGCGCAGCATGGAGCCGGAATACAGGTTGAGATTCAATGACTGCAATACCCGGCAATTGAATTGGTAGCGGTGGGCGGGGAGATGATTCATGACTGGTGGCTCACTGCAACTGTTTGAGTAGGTCTTTGGCCTTGGCATTTTTCTGAGCACCGATAAATTCGACCAATGCTTTTGCCACTGTGAGCAACTCCAATTTGGCTTCTGCCGGCCAATCTGTGGTTTGGGCAACCAGTTGGCGTAATTCGGTATACAGTGGCCCACCGATTAGTTCGCTGGCTTTGCTGTTTTTCTTTTGCTGAAGCTTCTGACGCAAGGCGTCGATTTGTTGTTGCTCTGAGCTCATGGCCGACAGCCTTTGTTGTTGAGCGATACGTTCGGCGTCTTGGGCTTGCTCTTGGAGAAACCGCTCATCAAGACTCATGTAGCCGTAACCCGTAGCGGTTTTGGCGCCGGCGCCCAGCCATTCCAGGGCGCTGGTCAAGGCAGTAAACACCTGTGCCAATTGTTCGGCAAATTCCGGTTGCCGGGGAGCTATGCTAAAGACCAGTCGGGCGTTTTTGACCGCCAAGAATGGTACAAGCAACGGCTCGTGCCAGTCAGCGGGAATCGCTTTGGGGTTTTTCAGGTCACCTTGGCCGCCGTCGCTGTACCAGTCGCCCATGTGCGGGGTCATGATGTCGCACAGCAGATGCGGGCGTTGATCGGGAATGGCGTCGAAGAACATAAACCCGCCGGCCTGTTCGGCGACTTCGTCCTTGCTTGCGGTGCCGAACCAGCTTTTTAGGCGGGCTTTTTGCTGTGCGATTGACAGTCCATCCTCGTTGCTTTCCACCCATGCCCGCACCAGGCCTTTGACGGCAGAGCCGGCCAGATACGGCACGCCCAAAGTTGGGTGCCAGCTAAAACCGTTTTCCACTGGGTGTGGGTTGCCCATACCGGTGACGAAATGCCAGTCGGTGGTATAACGTTGGCTACGGCCGCCCAGATGCTTGACCAGGCAATCCTTTCGCTCGGCATAAGTTTGTAATTGTTCGGATGAGCCTACGGGGCCAGCGACGGTTTTGATCCAGTCGCGTTTGGCGTCCTGATTATCATCCGGCTTGGGTATGATCCAGTCGGAACCGGTTTGCCGGAAGCCATTAAAGAATCTATCGAACCATAATCCGGCATGGGCATGAGGATAATCGAGCTTTTTAACCGGACTGTGGTCACTATGGTAAAGCGGCGCGGTCATTGAGCACCCTCCGCTAAAAAGGCTTTGGCAAATTTCTTGACCCAGCTCATCAAAACCAGGGCTTCGGCTTGAGCCAGTTGATAATGAGCCATATCGGCTTGGGTGATGCCTTCAAGGACATTGGCTTTACCGGCATAGGGTTGGCCAAGCTCCCTTAGCCAGTCGGAAACCAACTGATAAAGCTGATGGTAGGATTCACGGTCTTTGCCTTTGACCTTGCAGAATGCCATGGCTTGGCCCAATCCGTTCATGTGTATCATGGCAGGTAGGCCACTGGCGTAGCTAATGAACTCTTTTTGTTCATCTGGCTTGAGCTTTTTAGGCAAATTGTTGATGCGTTCCAGGGCAAAAGCCGCCCGTTGCTGTTGAATGGTTTGCGTCATGATTAAGCCTCGCGACCTTGGGTGACCGTGACTTTACACCAGCCCATACCGACGGTTTCGTTGCCGCCCAGTTGTAGGTAAGGAGATGGGCCCAACAGGTCTTGGGTGATGCTGTTGAGGATGGCATTCGCCGGCATGCCGTCTTGTTTGTCGCGGGCGCGATAGGCACTGAGGGCGACATACAGCACGGTTTCCGGCGGCAGGGTTTCTTCGTACCAGAGCGCGCCGTTTTTAACCATTTTGCGCTCGTTATCGATGGCGATATGCGCCGCCACGGCGGTGGCATAACGAGACAAGTAGTTGAATTGGTCGTTATGCACGATGACCAGTTGCTGTTTGAGGGTAGCTTCGGCGATACCACTGAGGTTACCGAGGCATCGAACCAGTGCCGTGAGATCGCTGCTTTGGGTTTTGAAGCGATATTCTTCCAGAAATAAATCTTCGCCCGCTGTTTCTGGAAGCATCGCTTGTTCCTTGCCGGGTTGTTGCGGTAACGAGAAATCCAGGCCGATGCCTAAACGTGTGGCGTCTCTTTGCAAGCGCTCCAGTAAAGCCGGGCAAGTCACCCATTTGAAGTGGCTGTTCAGGGAGCGTACCGGCAGCAGTAACAATCGGGCGTCGCCCACCAGCAAGGCCCCGGCATGCTCCGAGGCGTTCTCTTTATCGGAATCGGGGCCGAAGACCCATTTGATGCTGGGTTTGTCCTTGCCCAGTTTGTCTTCGGCTTTGGCGCGTAAGGCGCCCTTTACAGCCGAACCGTAGACACAGGGCCAGCCACTATGCGATTCCCGTTGTATAGGTAGGTCGATGCCATCCACCGAACTGCCGGCACCTGCATGGAGTGAAGTTTCCGCCCAGAGGCCAATGAGTGCGTTTGTGCTTGTCATGTTGATGTCCTTTGTCCTTATATATTCGATGAGTCTTGCCAATGGCCCAGTACGATGTGTCCGCGCCCCCAAGCGGTGTCGTTACCGACACAGAGTCCATGGAGTTTATCGCTGAGGATTTGCCAATCGGTTGCTTGTGACAGGCGGCAATACCAGGCGCTACCAGCCGGGATATAGCTTTTCACCGGCCGAGGTTGGTGGTTTTTCATGTCCCAGCCGCCTTCACGGTGAACTTTGCCGATCACCGCCGATTCGATGCTGAGTTCGATGCCGTTTAGTTGACCTTGCCACACGGTTTGGCTATTGCGTTCGGTTTTGCTGAAGCCGGCCGGGTATGGTTGGCCGTCAAAATCCGCTGGCGTCAGGAAGTGAATCAACAAAGTTTCGACAGTTTTGGGCTTGGCGAACGGCAGAACTTCGTGTGTGGTGACGGGCTCGATACTGGCCATGCGGCCTTCGCCGCCCAGGCGTATCAGCTTTGTGGCCTTCAAGTGGGGGAATAGTGCGGCATCCAGTCCTTTTGCGTCGAGCTCGATTTGCACTTCGGGCAGTATGCGTAGATGACGGGTTTGATAGAGCTTGCCATCCTGTACCTTGCGCTGTTTGTTGTCGCGGGCTATACCGAGTCGGGCTTCGTGGCTAAACAATTGCGCCGGGTTGATGATTTCTGCTGAAGCAGGCGCCTGTCCGTTGAGGCACTTAGCCATCCCCGCTGCAGTCAACCAGCGTTGCTCCACTGTTTTGTAACCTGATAAGCCGGCTGGGAGCTCGGGTAACCGTACACGCCCTAAATCGCAGCGTACGGGTTTGCCGACTTGCAAGCGTTGAATGTCGGTTTCCTTATGCATCAGATACAGCGGCGCGGCATACAAGCGTTGGCCTTGGTACACGATCCACGGGCCATTCAGTTGCAATCGGCCTAAATCATCGGCGCCACCCAGTGCGCTACTAAAATCGAAATCAACTAATCGGCTGGTAAGACTTTTCCAATCGATGTCAATTTGTTCGCCAGTATACGTGCGCAAGGCGCCGGCCAAAGTACGAACAGGTGGCGGAAACAGACTGGCCAATTCACTGCCGCCGACTGCGTCATGCGGACGGGACTCCCGAAAAAACCAGGTGTCGCAGGCTTCGAATCGTAGGGTGAGTTCATCCTCGGCGCAAAGGCTTTGTATGTGATTCGATGCGCCGGTTGTTGGCGTTGCCATGGTCTGTTTGTTCATCAGATCAACTTTGGGTTGTTGGCTTCCATGTTTGTGTTTAGCCAAGTTCCACTCCTTTTTGCGCCAAAAAACGTACCAGTTGCAGTGCGCTTAGGTTTAATTTTTGGGTTTTCTCTATACGAGCCGGTTTGTGTTCCGTGATGCGTTTGGCGATAAAACATTGGCTTAGTAAATTAGCCATTCGGTCGCGGGCAGCGTTGAGGGTGATCTTTAGCTCGCCACGATTAACGCCGGAATTGAGGTATTCGGCGGCAATCAACTGGGTCATGGTGTCCTCGCCAAAAGCTGAGTCGATCTGAAATTCTCCATGATGATTTTTACTTTGCAGGCTGGCGAACCGCTCTTCCACATTGAAGAAAAAGCTGTTGGAAAACGGCATGTTTTGTTGGTCTTTTTGAAAGTCATCGGCCAGACAATGAATGATCACTTCCCCCGTATTTTGGTCTATGGCCTTTTCCCAGGGCATGGCCCATTGCAGATGTTGACCGCCGGGTTTCCACACCCTCACGGCAATGGCATCGCGGCCGGTTTGCTCCTTGGCGATGTCGTCCAACAGGTGGTGGGCGTCGCTTAATACTTTACCCAATGGCATGCGGATATGGGCATACTCGATGGCACCGGACAGGGTAGTGTCTATCTTCTCCGGCAAGTTCTTGAAGCAATCCAGGTAGTGATCGCGCAAGGCCTTGGCACAGTTGAGGGCGAATTCCAACGGCAGTAAAGCCAGTACGTCATCGCCGCCGGCATACACCAAAAATCCGCTATGCTCATCGACGATGGCTGGCACGCCGTTGGTGAAAGTTTCCAGACCAGTGCTGATATGGGCCTGTTTTTTGGGGTCGCTCATGTGGCTACCCAATGAATCGCCATCCATCATTAACACCGCATAGAACGGACTAACCGGCTCCAGGGGTTCGCTGACCGAGCGCCGCAGGTCTTTCAATGCACGCTTGACGGCTTGGGCCTGGGTTTGATCTTCGTAAATATTTTTGTTGTCGAGTGCGGCTTCAAAAAACACATTGCCGTCCAGGCTTTTGGTGTTCCATAACAATTTGTCGTCTTGCCGTTGGTTTAAAGCACTGTCGATACAATCCAAACGGGTGTCATATTCTCCGTAGCTTTCAGTAAGTTTTTTGGCGGCATCGTGAAATGCCTGTAATTTATCCTCCGGCGCTTGTTGCAGCACCGTGGCCAACCAAGGAGCAGCAGCCATATAAGCCACTGAAGGCACTGCGGCATTGACTTCCCAGCCATTCAAGATCCAGCCTCCCGGCATCGTGGCATGCAGGTCGGCAAAATAACGAGCAAAGCGGCGTTTGATGAAGGCGATGGCGCACAGGTATTCGTGTTCGCGCAAATCGGTTTGCATACCCTTTTTGCCGATTTGCCGCAGTTGGCCCCAAAACTGTTCCAAGCCTTTAGCGTTGGGTGTGGCGATACCCGATAGCTCCTGCCAGCCGTCCATCATCATGCATTTGACGCCAGCTTCCGCAGGCGGCAAGTAAGTGCGCCAGTTTTTGCGCCGATCCAGCAAATTGCTTTCGCTGTTGTTATCTGACAATGCCCAACTGATTTCCCAGAAGTTATTCACCTGCCGATCCCAAATATCGCGCGTAATGGACGTACAATGAGTTAAATCCTGTTCCCAAACCTTGTTGGCTAACTCTCGCCAAGCGTGTTTAATGCTTTCGGTGACCAAGTCCGGATTGAATTCTGCGGGGACTTTTGCCAATCCGCCTTTGAACCGATTGGGTACGCAGCCTTGTTGCGGCGGCTTTCCCCTACCTGGTTTTTCCAGCCAGTCAAGGTAATCATCGCTGACTTTTGGGAAAATGATCTCGCCGCCTTGCTTTTTCACCGCCAGCATGGCGACAGCTGAGAGCCAGGACAGCAAAAATGAACCCGCCCAAAAATCCCGCGTGCGTCGCGCTTGGGCGACAAAGCCTTGCACGGGGCCCAGGGTAAAGTGGAAGTATTGTGCTGTCATGGATAAACCTTCTCCAATGTGTCCATAAAACGATGAATAGGGCGATAAAAGTCGGATTGCTTTCCTTTAGGGTAGTCGGGGTGAAAGTGTGCGGGAATAAACGTCACTAAAGCTATATACTCGTTGGCAATGGGATGAATGTGCATCAGCAATGGACTGCCGCGACGATTTTTTTCGTCGGATTCGCCCCTGTTACCAGAGAGAGGAAGTCCAAATGGCAATTTGGCCATACCTTTACCTGCTTGCTTACGTGCCTCCCGATATTGCCCTCCCAATCTGTCCATCAATCGTCTAGGATCTTGCGCTTGCCCTGCTTTAGCTATGGCGATAGCTTCATTGAGTGCAGTGTAAATGGGCATCTCAGGGGCTAACTGTATATTAGCGATAACTGTTTTTATGGCAGCAAAATAACCGTCACTGCTACTAAACTTAAATGTCTGTTCGTCCGATGTTTGTTTGTTCAATGTTCGGTCGTTCAAGGTTTGGATAGCGATAGAGCCAAATCCTCTTCTGGCTCGACTCCCTAATCCCCCCAGAAGCCCCCAGATCGTCAGAGCGTGTTTGAGTTGCTGGATTTGCTCGTCGCTGGCTTTTGACCTGATTCCGAGACAAACAGTAAAATGTCCTTGCTTAATGGCAGTACGATGTTCAGGTTTTTTGCGAGTACCATCTAGACCGTAACCTAAAAAGCCGGCGCCTGCATCGTTGTTCTTGGGCCAGGCATTTTCAGTGCCTTGGGTGGCAATAGCTTTTAATTTGAGCTGGAATAAGCCCTGCCCACATTTATCATCTCTATTCGCAGCGCCAAATAGAATAGATTCTTGTTGATGAAGCAACTTTAGAGCCTGATGCGTGTCTTCCTGGCTTTGCTTCAGGCACTCGCCCCATTGTGAAGCTCGCCACCAGAAACGCAACGCACCTTTGATAGAAGGAGCTCTAATTTCCGGATCATCGTTTTGATGAGCGCCACCGATAAACATTGGCGTGATGATTTCGTATTGCGCTTCCAAAATTTGCATGGGTAGTCCTGTGTGTGAAATTTAGATCGAAACTATCGTTGGACCGGTCATAAGCGGCTCGCACTTATCCGCTAATCTTCTATTTGAATTTGCTCTTCCGTTAAATCGATACGGTATTGTTTGTTGTTATTTTTGCCGACACTTTTGATTTCGAACGACTTAGCCGCATTTTCGCCCAGCGCTTGTTTAAAGCCTTTATTCGCCCGGCTGATGCGTTCGGACATCCAGTTAGTATTCATGCCCTTCTCTAACGCTTGTAAGGTGCGTTCCACTCGCTCTCTCGTCTTGAAATATTTCCGATATAATTGGGTAAACTCATCGGCATACTCAAGATTGTCAGTGTATTGATCTCGATGAACCGGCTTACTGTCGAGCGAGCGTTGTAGCATCCATAAATAAAATACAAACTCCACACCCGGCAAACGAATTTCAATATTGCCCACCCGAAATAGATGTTGCTGGCTATCGATATGCAATATCGGATCGGTTTCTATCTGCCGGGCGATAGCAACGGTTTCGCTAAAACCGGCCTTTCCGTCCAACAACCGATCTGGTATGCCACCGCGTAAGCGCACGAAGGGAATTTCGGCCATCATCACTTGCGCATCCTTGGCATCAAGGGCATGATTATCCTTATCGTAAATCACCTTACTAGCCGGCGTTGGGTAAAAAAAGTCTTTCAGGCTTTCGTATCGGTCGGTCACCAGGACATGAGACAACCTGTCTTGTGGCCGTCCGTATAAGCTGAGTGCATAGCCCAAGTAATAGCCCATAGTTTTACGACCGCCAGCAATTGAGACATGGATCGCTGCATTGTTGTTGCCGGTCAGTTGGCTAACAATAGTAGTAATAAAGTCCGCTGCAGCCTCGTTTTGTTCCGGGGTCTTGATGTCCTCCAGCGCCAAGCCTTGTCTATCTTCTATGACGTGAATGTTTTCCTCCGGAAAACTGATGTCGGACAAATCGTAATCCCGGCACAATTGCCAAAATTGCCCACTGCCTTCGGCCTGTAGTTGCAATTTGGCCTGCCGCGCGCCGGATTGAGTGGTGATCAAATGAATTTCAGTCGGCACAAAGGGCTCTGTTGGGCTCACCGCCAACGCGTATACTGTTTCGGTAACGATTTGGGGTGACATGCCACTAACTGCCAGCAGAATTCTTTTCGGATATTCATGGGGTTGCGTCATAAGTAGGTTCCATTTTTAGTATTGTTATTTCAATCGCTTCAGAAAACCGAGTTCAAACTCTAGTGAGTTGAGTTCTGTTTCGTCAAGCACCTTACCTTCCGGTAAGCGTTGCAGTAGTCGCAAAATAATGGCCTCATCGCCTGCTTGCATTCTGATAGAAACACGGTTAACAGGAATTAAGATGTTCAAAATCTGGCTGAGCACTTTGGCGCTGGCATCATGGCCGATCGCTGAAACAAACCCCCTCCCAAGAATTTCCTTTACATCGGAAACTGTTAATGGTCCTGTAAATTCCCATAACCCGTATTCCGTCAAAACAGGAGCGTTGATAACATATAAAGTCATTTTCTTTGAGTTGCTTAGTATTTATAATTGCCGAAGTTTGGTCTGCCCAGTTGAGTGGCATCAATTTAACCAGACTCACCAAGATAAAACAGGTCTAACAAATTTGTTAGACTCGGAGCTGATAACTCGCGTTTGGAGTGTCGATTGCTCCTAGCAGGCTGGTGAAAAACCCACCGATATTTCCCCTTACCCACGGTTTCCGTGATTTTTTCGTGTTGAAATCGGTCATGACATCGAGTTTCAACCGTTTTGCCTCTGTTTGAAGGGCTTTTTATTCACCCGAAGCCGTCTGTGGACGGTTTTCAGGCGTACTTCACCCTAGGTGGGCGCACTCCACGCCGGTTTCGGCGTGAACACCAATAGGTTGAGCAACCGCGTCAGGTTGTAGGCGGCAAAGCAAAACAAGGCTTGGCCTGCGACTTTGGCTAAGCCGATGTGGCGGGTTTTGCGCAGGCCCCCGACGGTCTTGATCCAGCCGAAGGCTTCTTCGACGATTTTGCGGCGCTTGAGGCTTTGGGCATAGCCTTTGCCGCGAGCGGTGCGGCCATCGACGGCACTGCCGGTCTTTTTGCGGGCCACATGGGCCTTGATGTCTTGGGTGTTGAGTCCGTTGACGAACGCCGGTTGGTCATAGCCCTTGTCGGCACCGACGCTGCCGCCTTTGGGAACACGGCGTTTGATCATTGTTTGCGCGGCTTCGATTTCGGCGGTGCCGGTGGCTTGAGTGGTTTCGACATCGACAATCAGGCCGTTGCGATTCTCGGACAAGGCATGGGTGATGTAACGCAGTTTGGCCTCGGTGTATTCGCCTTTCTTGTAAAGCCGCGCTTCCGGGTCTGTCGTACTTTGGTGGGTGGCGTTGCTGCGCTTTTCGCCGCTGAAGTCGACCTCGGGATTGCGGCCGGCAGGTTTGTCCGGGCCGCTGCCGTCTTTCTTAACGAAGCTTTTGTGCGAGGCCCAGGCTTCGATCAGGCTGCCATCGACACTGAAGTGCTCGTCGGACACCAGATTCTGCCATTCGGCAATGGCCAAGACCCGTTCAAAAAACTCGCGACTCAGTGCTTCGGACAGCAGGCGCTCGCGGTTGGCGCTGAACACGCTGCGTTCCCAGACAGCATCGTCGATACCCAAACCGACAAACCAGCGAAACAGCAGGTTGTAGTCCAGCTGTTCCATCAACTGGCGTTCGCTACGAACGGTGTACAGCACTTGCAATAGCAAGGCGCGCAGCAGTTTTTCGGGCGCAATCGACGGGCGGCCAGTGTGCGAGTAACGCTCGGCAAAGACGGCATTCATAGAGGTCAATACGCCATCGACGAGTAGACGTAAACGACGCAACGGATGCTGTTTGGGAATACGTTCTTCCAGGCTAACGTAGCTGAACCAGCTACTTTGAATGGCATCGTGTCCGCGCATTGAAAGGCTCCAAATTTAGGTAGCCTATTTTAACAGTTGGCGGCTCATCTATGCCTTAGCCTACTTGGCTTTTCGAGTTTTTCACCAGCCTGTTAGCAGGCTGGTGAAAAACCCACTGATATTTCCCCTTACCCACGGTTGCCGTGATTTTTTCGTGTTGAAATCGGTCATGACATCGAGTTTCAAGCGTTTTGCCCCTGTTTCAAGGGCTTTTTATTCGCCTGAAGCCGTCTGTGGACGGTTTTCAGGCGTACTTCACCCTAGGTGGGCGCACTCCACGCCGGTTTCGGCGTGAACACCAATAGGTTGAGCAAGCGCGTCAGGTTGTAGGCGGCGAAGCAAAACAAGGCTTGGCCAGCGACTTTGGCTAAGCCGATGTGACGGGTTTTGCGCAGGCCGCCGACCGTTTTGACCCAGCCAAAGGCTTCTTCGACGATTTTGCGGCGCTTGAGGCTTTGGGCGTAACCTTTGCCGCGCGCGGTGCGGCCATCGACGGCACTGCCGGTCTTTTTCCGGGCCACATGGGCTTTGATGTCTTGCGCCTTGAGTCCGTTGACGAAAGCCGGTTGGTCATAGCCTTTGTCGGCACCGACGCTACCGCCTTTGGGCACACGGCGTTTGATCATTGTTTGCGCGGCTTCGATTTCGGCGGTGCCGGTGGCTTGGGTGGTTTCGACATCGACAATCAGGCCGTTGCGATTCTCGGACAAGGCATGGGTGATGTAACGCAGTTTGGCCTCGGTGTATTCGCCTTTCTTGTAGAGCCGCGCTTCCGGGTCTGTCGTGCTTTGGTGGGTGGCGTTGCTGCGCTTTTCGCCGCTGAAGTCGACCTCGGGATTGCGGCCGGCGGGTTTGTCCGGGCCGCTGCCGTCTTTCTTAACGAAGCTTTTGTGCGAGGCCCAGGCTTCAATGAGGCTGCCGTCGACACTGAAGTGTTCGTCGGACACCAGGTTTTGCCATTCGGCTATGGCCAGTACCCGCTCAAAAAATTCGCGACTCAGCGCTTCGGACAGCAGCCGTTCGCGGTTGGCGCTGAACACGCTGCGTTCCCAGACAGCATCGTCGATGCCCAGACCGACAAACCAGCGAAACAGCAGGTTGTAGTCCAGCTGTTCCATCAACTGGCGTTCGCTACGAACGGTGTACAGCACTTGCAACAGCAAGGCGCGCAGCAGTTTTTCGGGCGCAATCGACGGGCGGCCAGTGTGCGAGTAACGCTCGGCAAAGACGGCATTCATAGAGGTCAATACGCCATCGACGAGTAGACGTAAACGACGCAACGGATGCTGTTTGGGAATACGTTCTTCCAGGCTAACGTAGCTGAACCAGCTACTTTGAATGGCATCGTGTCCGCGCATTGAAAGGCTCCAAATTTAGGTAGCCTATTTTAACAGTTGGCGGCTCATCTATGCCTTAGCCTACTTGGCTTTTCGAGTTTTTCACCAGCCTGTTAGTGCGGTCTCAAGTGCAATTAGTTTATTTGATAAAATAGTTAGGTCTGCTGAGATTTTGCTAGCTTCGATTTTCCATCCAAGCCCATCAGGTACAGTGGAAACAGACTGAAGGCTTTTGTCTAAGGAAGACAACTCAAGCTTCAGCGATTTTATCTCGTTTTCCAGATGATTTTTTTGCGTATCCAGTAAAAATAGCCTTTCTGTTAATTCACTATTATTTAGCGCCTTCTTTTCATCGAAAAACAAACTAGTTGCCATCGCAATGGTTATCGCAACGGCTATTGAAGAACTCATTCCAGCTACAATAGTTGACCATGCCTTAGCTGAGTTCTTTGCTCTTGAGTAAGAGGCTCCCACACTTTCTCTATTTTTGGATGACTTCACACTTTTTAAGGAATCGTATGCTGGTAGATCATAAACTTGTGAGACGTCATTTTTCTTTGGGTTTATCGAATATATTTCTTCTAATTCCCCATTGAGGCTATAAATAAATGCTTGAACATCATCAGGCATTGATTTGGCATAAGAAAACACCTGTTGTACAGCCATATCAAAATTCGATGTATCACGCTTCACTTCGAATATTGCTAATACTTTGTTTGTATCTGGATCTTTAACAGGCTGGTGAAAAACTCCCAAAGCTGCAGTCATCAAGGCGCATAGCCTCAGCAAACAAGTAAAATAGCGCATCTAAATTGGAGAAGCCCCCCATGCGCGGACACGATGCCATTCAAAGTAGCTGGTTCAGCTACGTTAGCCTGGAAGAACGTATTCCCAAACAGCATCCGTTGCGTCGTTTACGTCTACTCGTCGATGGCGTATTGACCTCTATGAATGCCGTCTTTGCCGAGCGTTACTCGCACACTGGCCGCCCGTCGATTGCGCCCGAAAAACTGCTGCGCGCCTTGCTGTTGCAAGTGCTGTACACCGTTCGTAGCGAACGCCAGTTGATGGAACAGCTGGACTACAACCTGCTGTTTCGCTGGTTTGTCGGTCTGGGCATCGACGATGCTGTCTGGGAACGCAGCGTGTTCAGCGCCAACCGCGAACGGCTGCTGTCCGAAGCGCTGAGTCGCGAATTTTTTGAGCGGGTACTGGCCATAGCCGAATGGCAAAACCTGGTGTCCGACGAACACTTCAGTGTCGACGGCAGCCTCATTGAAGCCTGGGCCTCGCACAAAAGCTTCGTTAAGAAAGACGGCAGCGGCCCGGACAAACCCGCTGGCCGCAATCCCGAGGTCGACTTCAGCGGCGAAAAGCGCAGCAACGCCACCCACCAAAGCACGACAGACCCGGAAGCGCGGCTCTACAAGAAAGGCGAATACACCGAGGCCAAACTGCGTTACATCACCCATGCCCTATCCGAGAATCGTAACGGCCTGATTGTCGATGTCGAAACCACCCAAGCCACCGGCACCGCTGAAATCGAAGCCGCGCAAACAATGATCAAACGCCGTGTGCCCAAAGGCGGTAGCGTCGGTGCCGACAAAGGCTATGACCAACCGGCTTTCGTCAACGGACTCAAGGCGCAAGACATCAAAGCCCATGTGGCCCGGAAAAAGACCGGCAGTGCCGTCGATGGCCGCACCGCGCGCGGCAAAGGTTACGCCCAAAGCCTCAAGCGCCGCAAAATCGTCGAAGAAGCCTTTGGCTGGGTCAAAACGGTCGGCGGCCTGCGCAAAACCCGTCACATCGGCTTAGCCAAAGTCGCTGGCCAAGCCTTGTTTTGCTTCGCCGCCTACAACCTGACGCGCTTGCTCAACCTATTGGTGTTCACGCCGAAACCGGCGTGGAGTGCGCCCACCTAGGGTGAAGTACGCCTGAAAACCGTCCACAGACGGCTTCAGGCGAATAAAAAGCCCTTGAAACAGGGGCAAAACGCTTGAAACTCGATGTCATGACCGATTTCAACACGAAAAAATCACGGAAACCGTGGGTAAGGGGAAATATCGGTGGGTTTTTCACCAGCCTGTTAACAGCTAAATCAACTCTTGCCCTTTTATTCCCTCCGACCCTAATACCTACCTCTAAGACAATGGAAGATTTCGGATAACCTAACTCAATAAGCCTTTCAATTAACTTTTGTCGTACTAGTTCTTCTGAAACTTGCACATTGACTCCTGGAACTTAACGCGAAATTTGATATTTTGTATATCGCCATAACAATACCCTACACCACCAACCTCGGCACCGCTCCCAACAACCTCTGCGTATAAGCATGCTGCGGCGCCCCACAAACCTGCGCAGTCGCCCCTTGCTCGACCACCTTCCCTTGATACATCACCACCGTCCGATCGCTCAAATACTCGACCACGCCGATGTTATGGGTAATGAACAACAAGGTCAGATTACGGCGGCGGCGGATGTCCAATAGCAGTTGCAGGATTTCCGCCTGCACCGACACGTCCAGCGCGCTGGTGATTTCGTCGCAGACGATGAATTCCGGGTTCAAGGCCAAGGCCCGCGCCAAGCCGATGCGTTGGCGCTGGCCACCGGAGAATTCGTGAGGGTAGCGCCACAGCGCCTCGCGGCCAAGTTGCATGTCGTCCAGCAGTTGTTCTGCCAGCGCGATGCGCTCGTCGCGGCTGGCGCCGATGCCGTGCACCTGCATCGGTTCGGTCAACGTGGTTTCGACCAGCAGGCGCGGGTTCAACGACGATTGCGGGTCCTGGAAGGCGATCTGCATTTGCCGGCGCATCGGCCGCAATTCTTTAGCCGACAGGCCAACTAGCTCGCGGCCAGCAATCTTGATGCTACCGGCGGTCGGCGGCTCCAATTGCAACACGGCACGGCCCAGCGTGGTTTTGCCACAGCCGGATTCGCCGACCAAGGCGACGATTTCGCCGCGCGGAATGTCCAGGCTGACGTCGTCGACGGCTTTGACGTGATCGACCACCCGACGCAACAAGCCCTTGCGCACCGGGAACCAGACTTTCAGGTTGCGGATTTCGATCAACGCGGCGCTTTCACCGGAGGTTGACTGCTTTGCCCCGTCAAATGCGGCGCCCCGATCACTCACCGTATTCTCAGGCAAATGAAACGGCACAGAAGGTTCGTAGACGGGCGATGATATTTCGCCTGGCTTTGGAGTAGCCGTTCGATCTAAATCCGGAGCAGCTCCCTCTTGCGCCGGGTCGGGGTTGGATTGCGCTAAATTATTCTCGGCATCCAATGCTGCTTGCAGTTTCAGACCGGCCCTCTCCATAATCGTCGCCCGCTCAGTCTCAACACGCCCCGCTTCCACGGCCTGCTTCCCCCTTTGCAAAAGAGGGATCGAGGGGGATTCATTCGATAAATCTCCCCCCTGCCCCTGTTTTTCAAAGAGGGGTGATGGAGACGCAACAGGTTTGCATCCAAACTCCGGCTTGGCCAAATTCTCAGGCAGCGAAGCCAGCAGTTTTTGCGTGTATCGATGCTTTGGACTGCCCAGCACCTCGCGACAGCGGCCGGCTTCGACCAGGCGGCCGGACTGCATAACGCCGACCCAGTGTGCCATCTGGGCGACGACGCCGAAGTCGTGGGTGATGAACAGCATGCTCATGCCGGTGTCGTCCTGCAACTGCCGCATCAGTCTTAGAATCTCCGCCTGGACGGTCACGTCCAGCGCGGTGGTCGGCTCGTCGGCGATCAATAGCTTCGGCCGGCAGGCCAAGGCCATTGCGATCATCACCCGCTGGCGCTGGCCGCCGGACAGTTGGTGCGGGTAGTCGCGAAAGCGCGAACCGGGATTAGGGATTTGCACCTGAGTCAGGGCCGTGACCGCGTGTTGCTCGGCCTCGTCTGCGTTCATGTCCGGATAATGCAATTGCAAGGCTTCGATAATCTGCTCGCCGACGCTCAGCACCGGGTTTAGCGAAGTCATCGGTTCCTGGAAAATCATCGCGATTTGCGCGCCGCGCACTTTGCGGATATCGGCGTCCGGCAATGCCAACAAGTCGCGGCCGTCGAACAGAATCTCGCCGCTCGGATGGCTGGCAATGCCGTCCGGCAGCAAACGTATCACCGACAACGCGCTGATCGACTTGCCACTGCCGGATTCGCCGACCAGGCAAAAGGTTTCGCCTTGCGGAATATTGAAGCTGACGTCTTCGACCGCCTTGACCGGTTCGGCGCCGGTTTGCAGATAGGTGCGCAGATGTTTGACTTGCAGTAACGGCTGGCTCACGACTTGCCTCCGTTACGGCGCGACAATTTCGGGTCAATCGCATCTCGGAACGCTTCGCCGATCAGGTTGTAGGCGAACACGGTCATGAAAATCGCCCCACCGGGAAACACCGCCATCCACCAGTTGAAGGTGGATGACTTGACCGCCTGGTCCAGCATCGCCCCCCAGGACGGCGCATCGACCACACCCAAGCCGAGAAAGCTCAGGGTGGCTTCCGACAGAATCGCCCCAGCGACGCCGAAGCTGACCGCCACTAGCAGCGGCGCGACGCCGTTGGGCAGCATGTGCCGAAACAATATCGACGGCAGCGGCAAGCCGCTGGCAATCGCAGCTTGCACGTAATCCTGCTTGCGCAATTTCAGAAACTCGGTACGCACGTAGCGGGCATAGCCCGACCAGCCGGTAACGCCGATGATGACCATCATCATGTACAGGCTGCGGCCGAAAAAGGCGACGAAGGTCAGCAGTAAAAACAAAGTCGGAATGTCCTCGAAGATTTCCACCAAGCGCATGCCTAGCATATCGACCACGCCGGAGAAATAGCCCATCAGCCCGCCGACCACGATACCGATCGCCAAGGCGATGCCGGTGGCGATGAAGCCGATGCTTAGGGCGATACGGCTGGCGTGGATCATCCGGCTCAACACGTCGGCGCCGTTTTCCTCGGTGCCCAGCCAATGCCTGTGGCCTTCGCTGGCAAACGGCGCTTCCAGGCCCTTGCTGCCCAGGTCGCGCAGATAATCGCCCGGCGCGTAGGGAATCGGCGGCATGATTTTCCAATCGACTTGCGTGTACTCGGGGCCGCGAAAGTCGTCGTAAATCACCAAGGCCGGCGGCTGGACGGTCAGGTTGGCAATCAACGCGGCGACGGCGGTGCCGGTCAAAAAAATCGCAAATTTAGCGCCGCCTTGTAACGGCAATCGCGACACCGCTAGCGCGATGAAAAACGCCGCCAGTATCCAGGCATCCTCAATCGACAGATAGCGCAATACAGGAAAAGTGATTTCGCCGTTCTTGCTCATCAGCAATGGCATGGAGTTGGCGAGGAATGGCGCGAATACCGCGAATAACACCAGTACGCCGACCCAGGCCAGACCGAACTTGACGCCGACGCCGTCCAGGGTACGACGCCAGATGCGGGCGGCGAAGGATTGCCGGCTGACAACAGGCTTAGTCATAGCTCACCCTCGGATCGGCCAGGGTGTAACAAAAATCGGCGATCAGATAGCCGATCAGGGTCAGAAAGCCGCTGATCCAGGTGATCGACAATACCAGCTCGCGGTCCCTGCCCTTCACCGCCTCGACGGCCAATTGGCCCATGCCGTTGATGCTGAAAATGTTCTCGACGATCAACGAGCCGGCCAGCAGGCTGGGCAGCAAGCCGGCCGAGACGGTAATCAACGGCAACAGGCTGTTGCGGAACACATGTTTCCACAGCACGTCATTTTCGGCCAAGCCCTTGGCGCGGGCGGTGCGGGCGTAGTCGGCGTGCAGGTTTTCCAGGATCGAGGTGCGGGTCAATTTCGCCAACGCCGCGAAACCGCCGTAGGACAGACAAATCACCGGCAACACCAGATGCCAGATGCGATCCAGCAGAAAGCCGCGCACGAAACCGCCCTCGTCCCAATGCGGCAGAAACGGCATGTCCAGCGCCTCGCGAGCGCTGAGACCGGCGGTCGGGAACCATTGGAAGTATTGAACATTGGCGAAGAAACCGAGCAGCAACACGCCGGCCAGCATAGTCGGAATCGACCACAGACCCAGCATCGCCAGACTGGAGCCGACGTCGAAAGCTCCGCCGCGCTCGGTCGCCGATTTCATGCCGATCCAGATCGCCAACGCGTAGGTAAACGGAATGGTCACCAAATTGAGCAACAAGGTGATCGGGATGCGCTCGGCGAGGATGTCGGCCACCGGCCGGCCGTATTGAAAGCTGGTGCCCAGGTCCATGCCCTTGCTGAATGAAAACGACTTATGCCCTTGTTCATCGGTGACGAAACCGACCGGCGACACGTTATTCAGCCAGCGCAGATATTGCAGCGGCGCCGGCTGATCCAGGCCGTAACGCTTGTTGTAGTAATCCAGCAAAGCCTGCTTTTCCTGTGGCTTCATGTCCATGCCGCCAACCAGCGTCTGCGCGCTGATGCCGCCCGGCGAGGCGGCCATCACGGTGAATACGACGATGGTGATGCCGAGCAGAGTCGGCACCATCAACAGCAGGCGGCGCAGCAGATAAGTCAGCATCCGGCGTCCTCCGGCTTATTGCGTGTATTTTTGCTGGGCCAGCGGCACGTAGTTTTCCAGCGGCAGCGAACCCAGATTCAAGCCCAGCTTGGTCATTTGCAGGTTATGAATGCGCTTGTCTACGAACAACAGGCTTTTGCGGCGCATCAGGAAGGTATAGGGTTGATCTTCATAGAGAATGCGCTCCGCCTGTTGCCACAGCGGCATGCGTTTGCCTTCGTCGACGGTGCGGCGGGCGGCGTCGATCAATTTATCCAATTCAGGGTTTTGGTAGCCGATGAAATTATCGCCCTTGCTGATTGCCTGCGAGCTGTGGAAGGCTTGGTATAGGTCGGTTTCGATGCTGCTGGTCCAACCCAGGGTAATGGCGTCGAAGTCCTTTTTATCCAGGTTCTCCAGCATCACCGGCCATTCTTGCGGAAACGGCACCAGCTTGACGCCGGCCTTGGCGTACAGGTCTTTCAGCAGCAACACCATGCGACTGGTATCTTCGTTGGCCTGAAAGTAAGTCAGTTTGAATTCGAACGGCTGGCCGGCCTTATCTTCCAGCACACCGTCCTTGTTGCGGTCTTCGTAGCCTGCATCTTTCAGCAAAGCCTTGGCCTTATCCAGATTAGCCTGGTAAGGCTGCAACGCACCGTCGTGCTGCTTGCTGGCATTGCCGAACGGGCTGACCGCCGGCTCGGCATAACCGAGGAACACGTCCTTGATGATGCGACCGGTATCGGTCAGATAGCTCATCGCCTGGCGCACGCGTTTGTCGGCGAAACGGGTCGGCTTGCCGGCGCGCATCTGGTTCCAGCCAATGTAGCTATAGCCGACCACCGGCGGCATGTATTCGAAGCTCTGGCTCTTGGCCTGAATCTGGGCGTCGGTTTGCAGTTGTTTATATTCCGATGCCCGCGCCGAGTAGGAGTCGATATCGCCGTTGCGGTAGGTGGTCAAACGGGCGCTGTCGTTCTGAATGATTTTCCACAAAATACGGTTGTAGGTCGGCTGCACGTCGCCCCAGTAGCGTTCGTTGCGCACCAGCTCGACGTTGCCTTGGTCCGGCGTCCAGCTTTTCGGATCGGCCAATTTATACGGGCCGCTGCCGAGCAACAGGCCCTTGGATTCGTTGAATTTTTGCGATTCTTTCAAATAAGGTTCGTAGAAATGCTTGGGCATGATGTTCATACCGCCGGCCAACGACAGCGCTTCGAAATACGGTTCTTTATAAGTGAACACCACCCGGTATTTGCCCTCGGCCTTGACCGACTGGATCTTCTGCAAGTAGGCACGTTCGCGCGGCGCCTGAATCGCCTCGGTCATGATGAAATTGAAGCTGAACACCACGTCGTCGGCGGTCAACGGCTGGCCGTCGGAGAAGGTCACGTCGTCGCGCAACTCGAAGCTGATCGTCAAGCCGTCGTCGCTGACCGCCCAGCTTTTGGCAATCAGCCCTTCCCAGGCCAGCGTGTCCGGATTGCGGCTGATCAGGCTTTCCTGCACGTAGCTTTGCACGTTGGAGGCGTAAGCGTCTGTCGAGACCAGCGGGGTGATGGTTTTTAAGTTGGTGCCGAAGGCTTCGACGCTCCAGTCGCCTTGGGCGTAATCCGGCATTTTGCTGGCGGCATGGGCACGTTGGAAGGCCGGCGCGATGCTAGCGGGTTGCGCGTTCGGCGTCTGCGCCGCCAACGCGCCGCTGCCGGCCAATGACCGCAATTCGCGCATCGCCTGAGCTTGTTCGGCCAATGCGGCCTGCATCTCGCTGAGCTTCAGCCATTGCCGGTCAATTTGGTACATGGTCAGCACGATCAGCACGAGCGCCAAGCAAACCAAGCTGTAAAGCGTCCAATCCCGAGAAGCGAATGGTTTTTCCATGAGTTGTCTGTCCGAAAGTTTCGATGCGAAAGAACGGGCTATTTACCGGCCGGAGCCGGCGACTTGCGCCGATGCCCGGAACCGTCCTTAAACCGGGTTTACTTTAACCGCAGGCCGGCAATTTGCAAAATGGCTTCGACCGCCCAAAGCCAACGATTCGCCGAACTTGCCGCCGACGCAGCCGGGGTTAGGCCGGTTGCAGGCATAAAAAAGGGAGCTCGACGCTCCCTTTCCAAGTCCGGCCAGCCAGATTATTGCTTCTCTGGCCGAATTTCGATCTCGGCTTTGGCCTGCAACGCGTTCAACACCGCTTCGAGTTGCGCCTTGCCGAAAGCCGCGGCGATGTTTTTCGAGATCGCAGCTTGCTTGCTTTTGTCGGCCTCGGACATCACGCCTTCGTTGACTTTGTGAATGGCCAACACCAACTTGCCGCCGCCGGCGTCATCCAGCACGGAGATACTCGGTTGGCCGGCTTGCGGCTTGGCGGTTTTGAAGATTTCCTGCACAACCGGTGCCGGTAGTTGAATGGAATTCCGGGCCAAACCGTCCACCTTTTTTGACACCAATTTTCTGGCCTCGGCCGCTTGGGCCAGGTTTTTTCCGGACGCCAGGTCCTGTTTGACTTGATCCGCAACAGCAATAGCTTGCTGGCTGGCCTTGTCGCGCTGAATCGCCGCAATCACCTCTTTTTTAACGTCTTTCAATTCCTTGATCGCCGCCGGTTGATGCGACGCTACCCGCAGCACTACCAACTTATCGCCGCCGACTTCTATCGGTTCGCTGTTGCCGCCTTTCAACACGTCTTCCGAGAACGCGGCCGCACGCACTTTTTCTTCAGCGGCGATGCCGGCGCCGTTTGCCCGGGTAAATTCGCCGGTTTTCTGTGCCGGGCTACCCAGCAAATCGGCCGCGGCCGCCAGACTGTCCGGATTTTCATAACTGACTTCGGCTAACTTCTCGGCCAAGGTATTGAATTTGGCTTCGGCTTGGCTCTTTTGATAAGCCTTGGCGACTTCGGCTTTCACCGCTTCGTAGGGCTTGATTTCGCCGGGAACCAATTCGGTAACTTTGATCAGGTGGTAACCGAAGGCCGACCGGACCGGTTCGGAAACTTCGCCCAGCTTCAGCTTGCTGGCAGCGTCCTCGAAGGCCTTTTCCATGACCCCGACGTTGAACAGACCCAAATCTCCGCCGTTTTTCGCCGTTAGTTTGTCGTCGGACACTTCGGCCGCCAACGCGGCGAAATCCTTGGCTTGCAAATCCTGCTTGGCTTTTACGGCTCTTTGCAGCGCCTGGGCGTCGGCATCCTTGTCTTTGCCGAATGCGAACAGGATGTGGCTGATTTTGCGGCGCTCCTGAGTCGTGAACTGCGCTTTCTGATCTTCGTAATAGGCTTTCAACTGATCGTCGGCGGCGGCAATGCCGGATGCCAGTTTATCGACCGACAATTCGACATACTCGACTGAAACTTGTTCGTCGGTACGGTAATCGTCCTGGTGTTGCTGGTAATAAGCGGCAATTTCGTCTTCACCGGGCTGCTGCGAGACGGGAACCAACGGCACCGTGACGTATTCGATATCGCGGGTTTGGTTTTGGATTTTGAAGAATCCGGCGATTTCGGCCGGCGTCGCGAAACTGCTGTCGACGATCGCCCGCTGGAACTGCTCCATGACCAAGGCTTTTTTGATGCGGCTGACGAACTCGGCGGAAGACATGCCCTGAGAACCCAACAAAGTCTGGTACTGGGTTTTATCGAATTTGCCGTCTTTTTGGAAATACTCCAGCGATTGAATGAAATCGCGGGCGGTGTCGTCGCTGACGATCAGGTTTTCAGCCTGAACGTACTGCAACAATACTTCGTCGCGCACCAATTTTTCCAGCGCCTGCTTTTTCAGCGTTTCTTCATCGAATTTCATGCCCGCCAAGTTTTGGGCATATTGCTGGTAGGCCTGATTGACGTCGCGCTGGAAAAACTCCTTGCCTTCCACCGTGACGACCGGCGCTTCTTTACCGCCGCCGAGATAATTTTGAATGCCCCATAATCCGAACAGCACGCAAATAAATATCAATATGATCGATGCAAAAACCCCATGCACCTTTTCTCTTATTTCTAAAAGCATAAACGCTTTCCTTAAACAGAATTAAACCCGATCGCTAAAGGCGATAAAAATTACACGCAAAAAAAAACCTCGAACCGTACGGCCCGAGGTTTCTGTTTTGGCGGAGCGGACGGGGCTCGAACCCGCGACCCCCGGCGTGACAGGCCGGTATTCTAACCAACTGAACTACCGCTCCAAAGTCTGGTGGGTGCTGAGGGGTTCGAACCCCCGACCCTCGCCTTGTAAGGGCGATGCTCTCCCAGCTGAGCTAAGCACCCGACTAAAGAGCGGCTAGTTTACAGCATCTTTTAAAGATTTGCCAGCTTTAAATGCAGGAATTTTTGCGGCCTTAATGGTGATCTCTTCACCGGTTTGCGGATTGCGGCCTTTGCGTTCCGCTCTTTCTTTAACATCGAAAGTACCGAAACCAACCAAGGCAACGGAATCGCCTTGTTTCAATGCGTCTTCTACAGCTTTGATAAAACCATCTAAAGCCCTACCAGCATCGGCTTTTGTCAACTGTGACGCACTGGCGATAGCGTCAATAAGTTCCGATTTATTCATTTATTTCCCCTTAGGATGTCGTTGTATTAATTATGCTCGGCAAACAAACGCAAGCTTTGCCCGCCAACCGGTATTTTCCACCAACCCGATTACAGCCTCTCCTCTGCGAGAGGCCGACATTTATATCAACGGGCTGTAATCGGTGTCAAGCGTTGGAAACCTTGGAAACCGTGATTTTTGCGGTTTCCAAGGATTTTAACCGAGCCTTAATGCGCCACGACTCCGGGCTGTTTTACTTCGACTTTTGCGGCCGCAGCATCGGACAGTTCGGCTGGAGAGAGAGGGGTTGGAATCCGTTGCAAGGCCAGTTCCAAGACTTCGTCGATCCAACGGACGCACTTGATCGCCAGATTGCGTTTGATATTTTCAGGAATTTCAGCCAGATCCTTTTCGTTCTCGGCCGGAATGACCACGGTAGCGATGCCGCCGCGATGAGCCGCCAGCAGCTTTTCCTTCAAACCGCCGATAGGCAGCACTTCGCCGCGCAACGTAATTTCGCCGGTCATGGCCACGTCAGCCCGCACCGGAATCTTGGTCAGAGCCGAGATAATCGCCGTACACATGCCGATACCGGCGCTCGGCCCGTCTTTCGGGGTCGCCCCTTCCGGAACGTGGATGTGGATGTCGCTCTTCTGGAACACTTCGCTGTCTATCCCCAGAATATTGGCCCTACTGCGCGCCACGGTCACTGCGGCTTCGATCGATTCTTTCATGACATCGCCGAGCTTACCGGTGGCCAATTGCTTGCCTTTGCCCGGCATCACCGCGGTTTCGATCGTCAACAATTCGCCGCCGACTTCGGTCCAAGCCAACCCGGTCACTTGGCCGATTTGGTCGCTATCCTCGGCCATGCCGTAGCTGAAACGGCGCACCCCAAGATACTTGTCCAGGTTCTTTTCGGTGATCGAGGTGCGCGACTTTTTCGACTTCAACAACAAATCCTTGACCACCTTGCGGCAAATTTTCGAGATTTCCCGTTCCAACCCGCGCACCCCGGCTTCCCGCGTGTAATAACGCACGATATCCTTTACCGCCCCTTCCGAGATATGGATCTCCGACTCGGCCAAACCGTTACTCTTGATTTGCTTCGGGATTAAAAACCGGATCGCGATATTGATTTTTTCGTCTTCGGTGTAACCGGCCAAACGAATGATTTCCATCCTGTCCAGTAAAGCCGGTGGGATATTCATCGTGTTGGCGGTAGCGACGAACATCACGTCGGACAGGTCGAAATCGACTTCCAGATAATGGTCGGCGAATGTATGGTTCTGTTCCGGATCCAGCACTTCGAGCAGCGCCGAAGCCGGATCGCCGCGAAAATCGGCGGCCATTTTGTCGATTTCGTCCAACAGGAACATCGGATTGCGGGTTTTGATCTTCGCCAGATTTTGCAGGATCTTGCCCGGCATCGAACCGATATAGGTGCGGCGATGGCCGCGAATCTCCGCCTCGTCCCTAACTCCGCCCAAAGCCATCCGCACGTATTTGCGGTTGGTGGCGCGGGCGATCGACTGGCCTAGCGAAGTTTTGCCAACCCCCGGAGGCCCGACCAAGCACAAAATCGGCCCTTTCAGCGCTTTAACCCGCTGCTGAACCGCGAGATATTCGAGAATACGTTCCTTCACTTTCTCCAAGCCGAAGTGCTCGGCTTCCAACACTTCTTCCGCCACCTTTAAATCGTGGCGAACCTTGGTTTTTTTCTTCCAAGGCACGTTGACCATCCAGTCGATGTAATTGCGCACGACCGTCGCTTCGGCCGACATCGGCGACATCATTTTCAGTTTGTTCAATTCGGCGGTCGCTTTGGTTTTAGCTTCGGCAGACATGCCGGCCGCGGCGATTTTCTTCTCCAGCTCTTCGATTTCGTTGCTGGCCTCGTCCATTTCGCCCAGCTCTTTCTGAATCGCCTTCATCTGCTCGTTCAGATAGTACTCGCGCTGGTTTTTTTCCATCTGTTTTTTGACGCGGCCGCGAATTTTCTTTTCCATTTCCAGGATGTCGACTTCGCCTTCCATCAGCGTCATCAGATTTTCCAAACGCTTGGCCACATCGACCATTTCCAGCATGGCCTGCTTTTCCTCGACCTTCAGCGCCATATGCGCAGCCATCGTATCGGCCAGACGACTGGGGTCGTCTATGCCGGACAGCGAATTCAATACCTCCGGCGGTATCTTGTTGTTCAGCTTCACGTACTGGTCGAACGAATTGATCGCGGTGCGTTGCAGCACTTCCGCTTCCTGTTCGGAAATGTTCAGTTCGTCGTCCAATTCAACGACACTGGCGGCGCAATAACTGTCGACTTCGCAGTATTGGATTACCGAACAGCGCTGGCTGCCCTCGACCAATACCTTAACGGTGCCGTCCGGCAATTTCAATAATTGCAAAATATTGGCCAGAGTGCCGACTTTGTACAAATCGTCGAAGCCAGGCTCGTCGACATCGGCTTGTTTTTGGGCGACCAGCAGCACCTGCTTATCCTGCTTGATCGCGGCGTCGAGTGCGTCGATAGACATGCCTCGGCCGACAAACAATGGGATTACCATATGCGGGTAAACCACCACGTCCCGCAAAGGCAGGACCGGAATCAGTTCGTCTTGGTTTTTCAAATCGGTCATTTCAATGGCTCCCGGAGCACGTCAATACACACTCAATCCTATATGAGGACGATCCCGGAGAAAACAAGTATCTTAAATTCGGCGCAAAAAAAAGGAGCTTAGCACCGGCAAAGCTCCCTGAATTTCCGTTTCGGCTCAACGAACAGCCGAATGTTACCGCTACGAGGCGTCGGACACGGCCAATTTCGGCTCGGTTTCGTAGACCAAAATCGGTTCGGAGTTGCCCAAAATTACGCTTTCATCGATCACGACTTTCGCAATTTTGTCGTTGGAAGGCAATTCGTACATGGTATCCAGCAATACATTTTCGACGATAGTACGCAAACCGCGGGCACCGGTTTTGCGCTCCATCGACTTGCGGGCAATCGCCGCCAACGATTCGTCTCTGAATTCCAATTCGGCGCCTTCCATCTCGAATAAATGCTTGTATTGCTTGATCAGAGCATTTTTCGGCTGCGTCAGAATTTGAATCAACGCCGCTTCGTCCAATTCGTCCAAGGTCGCGATAACCGGCAAGCGGCCGACGAACTCGGGAATCAGACCGTATTTGATCAAATCTTCGGAGCGCACATCGGCAAAAATCTCACCGACGTTCCTGTTGTCGTCCTTGGTTTTGACTTCGGCAGCAAAACCGATCCCGCCTTTTTCGGTGCGGTTCTTGATGACTTTATCCAGACCGGCAAAAGCGCCGCCGACAATAAACAGGATGTTCGCGGTATTGACTTGCAGAAAATCCTGTTGCGGATGCTTTCTGCCGCCTTGCGGCGGCACCGAAGCCACCGTGCCTTCGATCAGCTTCAGCAGCGCCTGCTGCACTCCCTCGCCGGACACATCACGGGTAATCGACGGGTTGTCAGCTTTGCGGGAGATCTTGTCGATCTCGTCAATGTAGACGATGCCTGTTTCGGCCTTCTCTACGTCGTAGTCACACTTTTGCAAAATCTTCAGAATGATGTTTTCGACGTCCTCACCGACATATCCGGCTTCGGTCAAGGTCGTCGCGTCGGCGATCGTAAACGGTACGTCCAGCAATCTGGCCAGCGTTTCCGCCAGCAGGGTTTTGCCGGAGCCAGTCGGACCGATCAGCAAAATATTGCTTTTCGCCAGCTCCACATCACTTTTCTTACTGTTGCTGCGCAGGCGCTTGTAATGGTTGTAAACGGCCACCGCCAGAATTTTCTTGGCGTTTTCCTGACCGATTACATAATTATCCAATTCGGCTTTGATTTCTTTGGGTTTGGGCAACGCACCGCCGGATACCGCCATTTCGTCTTCGAGCAATTCATCCCTGATGATATCGTTGCAAAGCTCGACACACTCGTCGCAAACATAAACGGATGGCCCGGCAATCAGTTTCCGCACTTCATTTTGGCTTTTACCGCAAAAAGAACAGTAAAGAAGCTTTTCGTCGTCTTTACCTTTCTTGTCTCTACTCATAGACTGACTCCACCGTTTCACTTCGCTTCATCACAGAGATGAAATACTTCAAAAACCAATAGTAAACTCCCCCGCTCATCGCGGCAACCGGGGTGCGCCGTTTTTTAAACGCTACGGCTGGTCAATACCTTATCGATCAAGCCGTAATCCACGGCCTGCTCCGCGCTCAGGAAGTTATCCCGGTCGGTATCCTGCTCGATCTTTTGCAGGGACTGGCCGGTATGGTGAGCCAATACCTTGTTCAACCGGTCCCGAATCTGCAGAATTTCCCGAGCATGGATATCGATATCCGAGGCCTGGCCTTGGAAACCGCCCAGAGGCTGGTGAATCATGACCCGGGAATGCGGCAAGCAATAACGCTTGCCGGCCGCGCCGCCTGCCAACAACAAAGCCCCCATACTGGCAGCTTGACCGATGCACATGGTGCTGACATCCGGCTTGATGAACTGCATTGTGTCGTAAATGGCCATGCCTGCAGTTACCGATCCGCCCGGCGAGTTGATGTACAGGTGAATATCCTTATCCGGGTTTTCCGACTCCAGAAACAACAATTGGGCCACGACCAGATTGGCCATGTAATCCTCAACCTTGCCCACCAGAAAAATCACCCGTTCTTTCAGTAAGCGGGAGTATATATCAAACGATCTTTCCCCACGGGCTGTTTGTTCAACCACTATCGGCACTAGACCGCCCGCCGCTTGCGGCGCCATCATTTCGCTAATCACATTTTGGTTAAACACGTTAAGCCCTCATTGTCACTATCGTTCCATTACCTGATCAAAACCGACGGTCACGTCGGCGACTTTAGCCTGGCCTACGATCCATGCCACAGCCTGGTCCTCGAGAACCATTTGTTGCACGTCGTTCAACCGAGACTTGTCCGCATAATACCAGTTCACGACATCTTCGGGGCGTTCGTAGCTCTTCGCCATATCCTCGATGACCGAACGCACTTTATCGGCATCGACTTTCAATTCGTTTTTATGGATCACTTCGCCCAAGATCAAGCCCAATGCCACGCGGCGCTTGGCTTGCTCTTCGAACATATCGCGCGGCAGATTCAGGTCCTCCAGTTTCAAGCGCATGTTCTTGGCCCGTTCCGCGTAAGGCTTCATCAACGCTTGAATTTCCTGGTCGACCAGCGCATTCGGAATCGAGACCGGAACATGCTCGACCAACGCATCCATTACCGCAGTTTTCAACTTGGTCTTCAGGCCTTGCGCCAGTTCGCGCTCCATGTTGGCGCGAACATCGGCGCGGAACGTTGCCGCGTCGCCGTCTTCTACCCCGTAAGCCTTGATGAAGTCGGCATCGACTTCGGGCAGCACCGGCTCTTCGACCTTAACTAATTCGACTTCGAACTCAGCCGGTTTGCCGGCCAGTTTTTCGCTGTTGTATTTTTCCGGAAAAGTCACGCTAAAGGTTTTGCTTTCACCCGCGCTGAGGCCTGTCAGTTCGTCTTCGAAACGGGGAATCATTTGCTTGCCGCCGATTTCGACCTGATAATTTTCGACCTTGCCATCGGTGAAGTTTTCGCCTTCGCAAACGCCGGAGAAGTGGATCAGGACTTTGTCGCCTTCTTGAGCGGCGCGCTCGACGCCGTTCCAGGTTTTCTTCTGCTGCCGCAACTTCTCGATCATGTTATCGACATCGCTTTCTTCGACGGTTGCATTCGGCCGCTCGATTTGCAGGCCGCTGACACCATCCAACGCTATTTCCGGATAGACTTCGAATTCGGCAACGTATTCGAAACCTTCGGTTTTTTCGCTGGGATGAATGTGGGGATGACCAGCCGGGTTCAGTTCCTGCTGTTGCAAAGCTTCGAAATAAGTCGATTGAATCAAGTCGCCGGTCACTTCGTTTCTGACTCGGTCGCCGTAAAGCTTTTTCACCATGCTGGCCGGCACTTTACCGGGACGAAAACCGTCCACTTTGACGGTGCGCGCCAGGGTTTTAAAGCGAGTTTCCATTTTTTCCTGAACTACGGCGTCAGGAATACTGACGGTCATTTTCCGGCTTAATTCTGATGTCTTCTCGACAGAAACTTGCATTGCTTTACCTCAATAACTAAAAAATAGGAATTTATGATTCGGGGGAACGGTAGACGATGTTCAAATCCGGGGAGCTTACAGTCGTATGGCGACGCATGAAGCGGGTATGGTGCGAGCGGAGAGACTCGAACTCTCACGGGGTTACCACTGGAACCTAAATCCAGCGCGTCTACCAATTTCGCCACGCTCGCAAAACAAAAGAACGCGGCATTATAATCAGCCGCCCCTGCAAAAACAACACCGGTTTAACCGCTTCCAGCATGAACAATCGACTGCGCGGCGCAATCGCCGCTTTGATACTAACCGTTGTGCCAACGGCAAACCCGGCATTGGCCGAAGAGCAAAACCCGTTTGCCCACAAACTGGTTTTTGAAAATCAACAACATCCGGTCTACGTGGCTATTGCCAATACCGCCGAACAACGGGAATTGGGGTTGATGTTCCGCCGCGAACTGGGGCCGGACCAAGGCATGCTGTTCGTTTATGCGGACCAACGCCCGCGCAGCATGTGGATGAAGAATACGTTGATCGCCCTGGACGTACTGTTTGTTACCGCAGATGCCAGAATCGCCGCCGTATTGAAAAACCTGCCGCCCTGCAGAAAAGACCCTTGCCGAATCTACGATTCACAGATCCCGGCGCAGTACATGCTGGAATTACCGGCCGGGTTTAGCGACCGGCACGGAATCGCCGTCAGCCAGAAACTTGGCTTACCCGCCGGCGTGGCAACTGCCGACGCGGATTAAGGCCCGTTAGCATCCTCGGCATCGCCTTCGTAAGGGGTTGCATATTTGCATTCCTTCTGCGGACAGACTTTTTCGGTGCCGCGGCGCTTGGTGGTTTTCAAGGTTAAAATCGGCCAGTGGCAATCGGGGCATTCTTCCTTGATCGGCGCATCCCATAACGCATAATCGCATTTGGGGTACTCCGAACAGGAATAGAAAATCTTGCCGCTACGCGCCTTCCGCTTCAAAATCGCACCTTTCTTGCATTGCGGGCATTCGACACCGGTGTCCTGCGGTTTTTCCAGCGGCTCGATGTGCTTGCATTTCGGATAAGCGCTACAGCCGACGAACTTGCCGTAACGTCCGGTCTTGATCACCAAAGCCGATTCACACTTCGGGCAAACCCGGCCTTCAACCACTTCCGGTTCGCCGGCCGCCACGGCATTGTCTTCGCCCAGATTACGGGTGTACGAGCAGGTCGGATAATTGGTACAACCGATGAAGCGGCCGTTCCGGCCCAACCGAATCGACAAGGCGCTGCCGCATTCCGGGCATTTCTCGTCGATACTCTCCTGCGTGACGTCCTTGCGTTGCACGCTCTCTTCTTTCTCGTTGATTAACTGGGTAAACGGCCGCCAGAAGTCGTTCATCAACGGAATCCAATCCTTTTCGCCGCGCGACACGGCATCCAACTCGTCTTCCAGATTGGCGGTGAAACTGTAGTCGACGTATTTGGTGAAATGCTCGGTCAGAAACTTATTGACGATCCGACCGACGTCGGTCGGATAGAAACGCTTGTTTTCTATCGTTACGTATTCGCGGTTTTGCAGCGTGGAAATGATGGCGGCATAGGTCGAAGGCCGACCTATACCGTATTCCTCCAACGCCTTGACCAGACTGGCCTCGCTGTAGCGCGGCGGCGGCTCGGTGAAGTGCTGGGTGGCGACGATCTCTTGTAATTTGACCGGCCGCCCTTGTTCCATCGGCGGCAGGATACTCTCCTGATCGTCGGCGGCCTCCTTGCTGTCGTCGACCCCCTCCAAATAAACCATCATGAAACCGGGATTGGTCACCGTGGAACCGGTAGCGCGGAACACATTTCGGTCGCTGCCGCAGTTCAAATCGACGGCAACCTGGTTCAACGTGGCATGAATCATCTGGCAGGCCACGGTACGCTTCCAGATCAGATCGTAGAGCTTGAACTGTTCGACCGTCAGCCGGCCTTTGACCTGATCCGGCAAGCGCTGCACCGAAGTCGGCCTTATCGCCTCGTGCGCCTCTTGCGCGTTTTTGGATTTGGTTTTGAACTGGCGCGGCTCTTTCGGCACATTTTCGGCGCCGTATTTTTCGGCGATCAGCCCGCGAATATCGGCAATAGCCTCCTCGGCCAGATTCACCGAGTCGGTACGCATGTAAGAAATCAAGCCCACGGTTTCGCCGCCAAGATCGATGCCCTCGTACAATTGCTGAGCGACCATCATCGTACGCTTGGTGGTAAAACCCAGCTTCCGCGCGGCTTCCTGTTGCAATGTCGAAGTGATAAACGGCGGCGCCGGATGTCTGCTGCGCTGCTTCTTTTCCAGTTTGGCGACAATCAATTCGCCATCGGCCGCATCCAACAACGCTTGCCGCACCTGATGCGCTTGCGCCTCGTCGGTAAAACTGAACTGGTTGAGTTTCTCGCCGTTGAAATGGGTCAATTTGGCTTTGAACGCTTGCCCTTGGGCGTTGGCCTCGGCGGTATGCGACCAGTATTCCCGGGTCTTGAACGCCTCGATCTCCATCTCGCGTTCGACGATCATCCGCAGCGCGGGGCTTTGCACCCGACCGGCGGACAAACCGCGGCGGATCTTTTTCCACAGCAACGGCGACAGATTGAAGCCCACCAAATAATCCAAGGCCCGCCGCGCCTGCTGGGCGTTGACCAAGCTGTTGGACAACTCGGTCGGGTGGGCGATGGCTTCGGTTACGGCCTTTTTGGTGATTTCGTGAAACACCACCCGCCGTACTTCCTTGTCTTTCAGCAATTTTTTTTCTTTTAAATGCTCGAAGACGTGCCAGGAAATCGCCTCGCCTTCCCGATCCGGGTCGGTCGCCAGGTACAACGTATCGACGTTTTTGATCGCCTTGCCGATTTCCTGCAAATGGCGCTGATTGCGGTCGATCACTTGATATTTCATGGCGAAGCCGTTGTCGGGATCGACCGCGCCTTCCTTGGGTATCAAATCGCGCACATGGCCGTAGGAGGCAAGCACCTGGAAATCTTTACCCAGGTATTTTTCGATGGTTTTGCATTTTGCAGGCGACTCTACAATGACTAAACTTTTGCTCATACAGTCGGTAAAAGCCTCAGTGTAAAGAATTCGGTATCAGATCGTAGACGATGTCTTCCATTCTGGAAAAAGCGGCACTGTCGCCGGGTTGGCTCAACAACACCATCAACACAATCCACTTCAGCTTGTCGATGGTGATATTTTCGTCTTTCAAGGCCATCGCCCGGTCGATGGCGATCTCGCGGTTACCCGGCGTCAGGATGCCGGCGTGTTCCAAGTACATCAAAAAGTCGCGGCATTCCAAATCGAAAACGGCGATTTCCTGCTGACTGAAAATTCGGAAAGACGACGAAACTGCCGGAGCGATGCTGTCCATCTCCGCCAGCGATTCCAGCCAATCGAAGGCTTTATTGACATCCGGCTGCTGAAAACCGGCATCCAACAATTCGCTGGCAATGATTGAAGTATCGGGGTAGTTATCGCTGTCGCCATCCAGATAGTTTTCAAACAGATATATCAGCACATCAAAAATATCTTCTTTCATTAGAACCTTTATTTGATTCGAAGGTAGCTACCGCCGGCAATACCGGCCACGTAGCCCTGCAGCTCCAACACCAGCAACATCGAAGAAACCTCTTCGACCGACCAGATACCTGCCTGAACCAGCGCATCTACCGTTGTTGGGCTATACGGAATCAAATTCAATAGATTTTGTTGTTCCAGGTCAAGCACAGTCTGCGCCGTTTCCGGTTCGGTTCGCATACTTTGTTGATTATATTGGCCTAATTCTTCAAAAATATCCTCGGCGGTTTCCACCAGTTTCGCGCCTTGCCGGATCAGCGCGTTACAACCGCGCGCCAGCGGATTATGAATCGAACCCGGAATCGCAAACACCTCCCGGTTTTGCTCCAGCGCCAGACGCGCCGTGATCAGCGACCCGCTCTGCTGCGCCGCTTCGACCACCAGCAAGCCGAGACATAGGCCGCTGATAATCCGGTTCCTGAGTGGGAAATGGCTGGCCTTGGCCCCGGTTCCGGGCGAAAACTCGGACACCAGCGCGCCGTGCTCGACGATTTGCATCGCCAAGTCTTTGTGCCGGGCCGGATAAACCCGGTCCAGACCGGTGCCGGCTACGGCGACTGTACGGCCGTTGGCGTTCAAAGCGCCCTGGTGGCTGGCAGCGTCGATACCCAACGCCAAACCGCTGGTAATGACCAAGCCGGCGGCAGCCAGCGCTTCGGCAAATTGCAGTGCGGTGCTGACGCCGACCGGCGACGGATTACGGCTGCCGACGATCGCCAACTGCGGTTCGGCCAATACGGCCGGATCGCCTTTGACGAACAACACCGGCGGCGGCCGGTCGATTTCTTTTAATTGCGGGGGATAATCCGGGTCCAGCAGCGTGAAGGCATGGTTACCGGTTTGAACGAGCCAAGCCAAATCGGTTTCGACGGCTTGCCAGTCGGGCGCTTGCAGCACCGAGATTAATTTGTCGCTGAATCCGAGCGCACCGAGGCTGGCGCGGGACGCGGAAAAAATAGCTTCGGGTTCGAAATGTTCCAATAAGCGCTGGATCGTCCGGCCGCCGACTCCCGGCATGCGCTGCAACGCCAACCAGTATTTCAGCTCGGAATCGGGCGCCAGGTCCAATGCAGTCAACCGATCGAGCCGTTCAACCCTGAGCCGCCAAGCCCGGACACGGCCACGCCTCAGCGGTCAAGGCGTCTGCACCCTATCCAAAGTGTGCATCGCCGCCGACGCTTTCATCACCAATGCGTAGCTGACCCGCTCGAAGGTGCGGAACACCATCAATTCGCCGGCGATTTCGTCCGGCATTTTCACCGCTACCCCTTCCGGAGATTGGTAGCGGTCCAGCACGAAATTGCCGCGCCGGTAAACATCGAACACATGGCCGACTTCGATGCCGTCGGCAGTGCCTTTATCGATCACGACCACGTCGTGCTGGCCGATTTGGGACACGCCGCCCATGACGCGAATGATGCTGCCGATGATTTGTTCTTTCGGCGGCCGCGGAAAATAGTTCAGCGCCAATTCGCCCTCGGAGGTCAACATCAAGCGGTCGCCGCGCTGTACCTCCAGATCGGATTTATTGATCACCAGCGTCGCCGGATCGCCAGGCTGTTGCAAGGTGGTATCGGCGATGAACTGGGCCTCGTAACCCAAAATTTCTTTGGTCACCGGACTGACGTAAGGCTTGCCCTGCCTATAGATGGTATAACCCAAGCCTTCCGGTTCCTCGATCGCCCGGACGTAAATTCCGTCTCCGGCACCGGCGATCAGATGCTCGCCGACGAACCCGATCACATAAGGCGCCCGTTGCAATTCCTCCGCCGTCACCACTTTCGGCGAATTCAGAAACTGGATGATCGCATCGCTGGGCACCATGCGCACGGCTTGTTCGATCGACGACTCGCGCACCCGCGGCAACACCTTTTCTTCTACGGCATCGCCCGGCGTCAAACTAAGCCTGGGTTTGCCGTCGACGTAAGAAAAATACAAGGTGTCGCCCGGATAAATCCAGTGCGGATCTTTCACTTGCGGATTGTTATGCCAGAGTTCGGGCCATTGCCACGGATGTTGCAGAAATTTGCCGGAGATATCCCACAGCGTATCGCCCTTCACCACCGTGTACTGGTCGGGATGATTGGGGTTGATCTGCAATTCGTCGGCCCGCGCGGCGGCAACCCATAGCGAAAACGCGATACCCAGAGCGGTGCGAAGCAACATAAATTTGTCCTGCCGAAGCCAGTAATGAATCTACCCGGCAGCAACAACCGGCACCGGGCGTGATATGGTCCGGCCGGCGCATTTGCCGCCGGCCGCCAATGGAATTTGCCGCACAGTTTAGATGAATTGGCGCAGATTGCCAGCGCTGCGCCGCAGCCGCTCCGCCCGGCCACAGCATGCAAACCCGAGCCGATTTCGGATAGAATCCCTGCCATCGATTTCAGCAATGCGGAGTAAAGCGTGAGTATTCTTACGATTTTGGAGTTCCCCGATAAGCGTTTGCGCACTGTCGCCAGCGAGGTGGAACAAGTCGACGCCGGCATCAAAAAGCTCGTCGACGACATGATCGAAACCATGTATTCGGCCAAGGGTGTGGGCTTGGCCGCCACCCAGGTCAATGTTCACAAGCGAGTGATCGTGATGGACGTCTCCGAAAACAAGGACAATCCCATCTGCCTGATCAATCCGCAGATCGTCGCGCGCGACGGCGTCGAAGAATCCGAAGAGGGCTGCCTGTCTGTGCCGGGTTTTTTCGAAAAAGTCAGCCGTGCCGAGCACATTAAAGTCAAAGCGCTCGACCGCAACGGCGACAGTTTCGAACTCGAAGCCCGCGACCTGTTGGCGGTGTGTATTCAGCATGAGATGGACCATCTGGAGGGCAAGCTGTTCGTCGATTATCTGTCGCCGTTCAAACGCAACCGGATTAAAGCCAAACTGGACAAAATCCACCGCGCGCAGGGCGCATAAGGACAATCATGAAAATCGTTTTCGCCGGCACCCCGGAATTCGCGGTTCCGACCTTGCAAACTCTGATCGATTCGCCGCACGAAGTGGTCGCAGCCTATACCCAGCCGGACCGGCCGGCCGGCCGCGGCCGCAAACTGACGGCCAGCCCGGTCAAAGACTTGGCCCTGACAGCGGGCATTCCGGTCGCCCAACCGGAAAACTTCAAAGCGGAGGAAGCCGTCCAAGCCTTGGCCGATTTGCAACCGGAGCTGATGGTCGTCGTTGCCTACGGCCTGATCCTGCCGCAAGCCGTACTGGATATTCCCAAATTCGGCTGTATCAACGTGCACGGCTCGTTGTTGCCGCGTTGGCGCGGTGCGGCGCCGATCCATCGCGCAGTGATGGCCGGCGACAGCAAAACCGGGGTCACCATCATGAAAGTCGTCAAAAAACTCGACGCCGGCGACATGCTTTATAAAGTCGATTGCCCGATTGGCGCCGACACCACCTCCAGCCAGCTGCACGACCGCCTGGCCGAACTCGGCGCCGAGGCGTTGTTGAAAGTCGTGAATATGATCGAAACCGGCACGCTACAGGCCGAAACCCAGGACGAGAGCCTGGTCACTTACGCGCATAAACTGGAAAAACAGGAAGCGGTGCTCGACTGGCGGCAATCGGCGGTCGAATTGGACCGGAAAATCCGCGGCCTCAACGCCTGGCCGGTGGCGCAAACGACATGCAACGGCCAAGTATTGCGCGTCTGGCGTAGCGAAGTGTTGAACCGGCCTGCCGCCGCTGCACCCGGCACGATAGACAGTTCCGCGCAGACGTTGGACGTCGCCACCGGCGCGGGCATGCTCAGGCTGCTGGAGGTGCAACTGCCGGGCGGCAAACGCATCAACGGCAAGGATTTTCTCAACGCGCATCCGGCCGCCGGCGTCGTACTCGGCTCATGAACCTACGCGGCTGCGCAGCGCAAATTCTGGCTAAGGTCATCGGCGACGGCCAATCGCTGACCGCCGCCCTGGATCACGGCCTACCCAAGCTGAAGGACACCAAGGACAGAGCCTTCGTCCAAGCCCTGTGTTACGGGGTGGTCCGCCACTACTACGCGCTGGATTTCGCGTTAAGCAAACTGCTGGGCAAGCCCTTGAAAGCCAAAGACGGCGACATCAAAGCCCTGTTGCTGGTCGGTCTTTACCAACTGCAACACATGCGGGTTAAAGCGCATGCCGCCGTATCGGAAACCGTTGCCGCCACCAGCCACAAGCCCTGGGCTAGGGGTTTGGTCAACGGCGTGCTGCGCCAGTATTTGCGCGAGGCGGAAAACCTGCTGCAAGCCGCAGAGCAAGACCCGCAGGCCCGGCTCAACCATCCGCAGTGGATAGTCGAAACGCTACGCCGCGACTGGCCGGAACGTTATGAAAAAATCCTGCACGCCAACGACCAGGCCGCACCGATGTTTTTGCGAGTTAACCAACGCCAAACCGGGCGCGACGCTTACCTGGACCAACTGGCTGCCCAGGGCATAGCCGGCCAGCCGCTCGATTGCTGTAGTACGGCGATCCGGCTGGACCAGGCCGTAGCAGTCGAGCAATTGCCCGGCTTCGGGGAGGGCCGGGTCTCGGTGCAGGACAGCGCCGCGCAACTGGCTGCGGAACTCCTCGACGCCCAAGCCGGCGACTGGGTATTGGACTTGTGCGCGGCACCGGGCGGCAAAACCGCGGCAATTCTGGAACGACAACCGGCACTGGCCGGGCTGGTGGCGATCGATGTCGACGCCCAGCGCCTGCAACGGGTCGACGCCAATCTGGCGCGTCTGCATTTGCAGGCCGAAACCCTGGTTGCCGACGCCGGCCAACCGGCCGACTGGGCCGGGCAACGCCGTTTTCAACGGATTCTATTAGACGCCCCCTGCTCCGGTTTCGGCGTGATCCGCCGCCACCCGGACATCAAATTGCTGCGCCGGCCGGAAGACATCGCCGCATTGCAGGCGACACAAGCCCGGATTCTGCAAGCCGCATGGCAACTGCTGATTCCCGGCGGCATCCTGCTCTACGCCACCTGTTCGGTGGTGAAAGCGGAAAACGAGCAGCAAATCGCCGCGTTTCTGGCGGCCCATAAGGACGCCGAAGAACTGCCGATAGACGCGCATTGGGGCTTGCCCCGCCCGCACGGCCGGCAAATCTTGACCGGAGAACGGCAAATGGACGGCTTTTATTATGCCAAGCTGCGCAAAGCGGTTTAGTCCCAGCCTGTTTGCGCTATGCCTGGCGCTCGCTTCGGCGCCGGCCGAGGCCGGCAACTACGCCGCCCGGATCGAGTACGCCGAACTGCAAACCGAAGGCGATACCGCGACCATCGCCAGCCAGATCGAATATCGGCTGAGTCCGGTCGCCAAAGAGGCGCTGGACAAAGGCGTGCCGTTGACCTGGGACGTGGTGATGGAATTGCGCGAGCCCGGCTGGCTATGGGACAGCGTCGCCTACCGCAGCAAGCAACGCTACCGGCTGCAATTTCATGCGTTATTGAACCAATATGCGGTGCAAACCCCGCAAAACCACAGCGAGATGTTTTTGACGCTGAGCGCCGCGCTGCATTTCATGGCCAGCGTGCGCGACCAGCAACCGATCCCGGCCGCAGCGCTGCAAACCGGCCGCTATTACCAACTGGCGGTGCGCAGCCAATTTAACCGCGAGGCGCTGCCGATTCCGCTACGCCCGGTGGCTTATCTGGATCACCGCTGGTTTCTTTCCAGCCATTGGAGCTTATGGCCTATTCAAAAATGAAGCTGCCGGCCAGCGCGTCCATCGTCATTCTGTTCGGTTTCGTGCTGCTTTCGCTGCAACTGATGAGCAGCGCCACCCAAGAGTCTTCGGAACTCGGCGAGCTGTATTCCTGGCTGCTGGTGATCAATACCCTGGGCTCGATCATTCTGCTGGGCCTGGTCGTCGTCAACGCCTACTCGCTGGTGCGGGAGCTGAAGAAAAAGGAAGCCGGCTCCAGACTGACCACGCGCATGGTCTCGCTGTTCGTATTGCTGGCACTGGCGCCGGCGGCGATCGTGTTCTATTTTTCCGTCCAATTCCTGCATCAGGGCATCGACAGTTGGTTCAACGTCGAAATCGACCGGGCCATGGACGACGCGCTGGAACTGAGCCAATCGGCGCTAAACCAGCGCATGAATTGGCACATCAAGCAAACCAAGCAAATGGCCGAGCAACTGCAGCGCAAATCGGAGACATTGATTGCGCTGGAAGTCGGTTCGCTATGGCGGGAATCGGGTGCGCTGGAATTGGCGGTATTTACCAGCCAGGGCCGGATTCTGGCCTCGAGCAGCATCAATCCCAGCGATATCTTGCCGCATTTGCCCGACGAGCAAATTTGGCTGCAGTTGAAGCAAAACAAAGAATATTTCGCCTTCGATCCCGGCGACAACGACGAAATGCTGGTGCGCATCATCGTCGCCATCGAAGCCGACCAGAGCCGGTTTTTGCAGGTACTGTATCCGATTCCGGTGCGGGTCACCGATTTGGCCGATTCCATCGAATTCGCCTTCATCCGCTACCAGGAGATGAACTTCCTGCGCGACTCGCTGAAAACCAGTTTCTCGCTGATCCTGCTGTTGGTATTGCTATTGAGCTTGCTCGCGGCAATCTGGGTCGCCTTTATCAGCATTCGCAACATCGTCGCTCCGGTCCGGGAATTGGTCAAAGGCACCCAGGCGGTCGCCGACGGCGACTACCAACAACAACTCCCGGTCATGAGCCAGGACGACCTGGGTTTTTTGGTCGAATCCTTCAACCAGATGACCCGGCGCATCGCCCGTTCCCGCGACGAAACCCGCGCCGCCGGCCTGGAGGTGGAAAACCAGCGCGCCTACCTGGAAACCATACTCGCCAATCTGACCGCCGGCGTGATCAGCTTCGATGCGGCTTATTTCATCCGCACCGCGAACCAAGCCGCCTACCGGATTTTGCATATTCCGGTCAGCCATTTCGTCGGCCAGAATCTGCCGGCCCTGGCCCGGCTGCACCCTGAATTAGCCGACGTGTTGACGGCGATTCAAAGCCTGCTGGAAAAAGCCGACGACATCTGGGAGCAGCGCATCGTGTTTCTCGGCCCGAACGGCCGCCAGGAATTGCTGTGCCGCGGTACGCCGCTGTTCTCGCAACACGGCGCCCGCACCGGCGCCGTGGTGGTATTCGACGACGTCACCGACTTGATCCAGGCCCAGAAAAACGCAGCCTGGGGCGAAGTGGCGCGACGCTTGGCGCACGAAATCAAAAACCCGCTGACGCCGATCCAACTTTCCGCCGAACGCTTGCAACATAAACTTTCCAAAGAGCTGCAGGACGGTTCGGCCGAATTTCTACAGCGCGGCACCCGCACCATCGTCCAGCAGGTGGAAGCGATGAAACGCATGGTTGACGATTTCTCCGAGTACGCCCGCCCGTCGAAAAAACAGGTCGAAAAAATCAATCTGGTGGACTTGATCCAACAGGTCACCACGCTGTACCTGCCGTCCGGCATTACCTTCGCGATGGCCGCCGCCAGCCAGCATGTCATTGTCGAAGTCGATCCGGTCAGCATTCGCCAGGTGTTGCATAACCTGATCAAGAATGCTCAGGAGGCCACCGCGGAAAAATGCCACATCAGTATCAGAATCGGCAAAGTGACCCGCAACAACACCGATTACGTGGAAGTGGGCCTGTACGACAACGGCAGCGGCCTGAACTCGGAACAGATCGAGACCATTTTCGAACCGTACGTGACCAGCAAAGCCAAGGGCACCGGCCTGGGTCTGGCCATCGTCAAAAAAATCGTCGAAGAACACGGCGGCGTGATTTGGGTCGATACGTCATATAATGGCGGGGCGGGTTTTTTGCTCCAGCTACCGGTTTTTGAATTTGGAACGATCGATGAATAAACAAACGCCTTACATTTTGGTGGTCGACGACGAACAGGACATTCGCCAACTGGTGTCGGAGATTTTGGAGGACGAAGGCTATCAAGTCGCGATGGCAGAGAACGCAGCGGAAGCCAAGAAGCTGAAAAGCCAGCGCCAGCCCAATCTGATTTTGCTGGATATCTGGATGCCAGACAGCGACGGCATCACGCTGTTACGCGAATGGGTCGGCGAAGACAGCGCGCTGTGTCCGGTGGTGATGATGTCCGGCCACGGCTCGGTGGAGTCGGCGGTAGAAGCCACCCGCCTCGGCGCTTACGATTTTCTGGAAAAACCGTTGTCGATGGCGAAATTGCTGTTGATCGTCGAGCGCGCTCTGGAAACCAGTTCGTTGCAACGGGAAAACGCCGGCCTGAAACAGCAATTGATGATAGGCGTCGAACCGGTCGGCAAAAGCGCCGTGGTCGAGCGCACCAAAGATAAATTGAAACGCCTGGCACAACACGATGCCCGCCTCCTTTTGGTGGGCGAAGCCGGCGTCGGTAAGGAAATGTACGCCCGCTACCTACACAACAACAGCTCCCGCCGCGACGGTGCATTTGTCGACGTCTCGGTTGGCAGCATCTCCCCGGAAAACGCTGCGGTCGAGTTTTTCGGCCGCGAAGACAACGGCCGCGTTTACCGCGGTCTGCTGGAGCAAGCCGACCGCGGTACGCTATTCCTGGGCGAAATCGGCGGCATGGACCCGGAAACCCAAACCCGTTTGCTCAGCGCGTTGGAATCGAGTTCGTTCCTGCGTGTCGGCGGCAGCCAAGCCGTGCGGGTCGACGTGCGCGTGGTCGCCTCCACCCGGATGGCACTGGAGGAAGAAGTCAACAGCGGCCGCTTCCGCCAGGACTTGTATTATCTGCTGAATGTGGTGACGCTGGAAATTCCACCGCTACGCGAACACAGCGAAGACGTGCCGAGTTTGCTGAATTTTTATGTCGACCATTTCGTCGTGCACGAAAAACTGCCGTTCCGCCGCTTTTCGATGGCGGCGCAGAATTATCTGCGCAATTACAGTTGGCCCGGCAACGTCCGCGAGTTGCGCAATCTGGTACAGCGCCTGATGATTCTGGGCGCCGGTGACGACATCGAACTGGACGAAGTCAAGGCGGCTCTGGGCTCGATCGCCGAGCAACCCAAGCTGGGGTTAAACGTGCCCGAGTTTTTCAACCTGCCGCTGAAAGAAGCCCGCGACCATTTCGAAAAATCCTATCTGGAATACCATTTCGAAAAAAACGGCGGCAGCGTCGCCAAGTTAGCCGCTGCGATCGGCATGGAACGCACCCACCTGTACCGGAAACTGCATTCGCTAAAAATCAAGCTGTAATTGCAACTTGAAGTTAGCGGCCGCTTTAAGTAGAATGCCATGCTTTTACAGCTTCAACCGATTTTAAGAAAGCAACGATGAAAACATTTAGTGCAAAGCCCGCAGAAGTTAAGCGCGATTGGTACGTGATTGATGCAGAAGGAAAGACATTGGGTCGCCTTGCTACTGAAATTGCACGACGTCTTCGCGGCAAACATAAACCCGAATACACTCCACACGTTGATACCGGCGACTACATCATCGTCGTCAATGCCGAAAAAATCGGCGTTACCGGCAACAAAGAAAAAGACAAAATGTACTACCGCCACACCGGTTATGTCGGCAACATGAAGTCCGCCTCTTTGGGAAAATTGAGACAAACCTTCCCCGACCGCATCATCACCACCGCCGTGCAAGGCATGCTGCCTAAAAATCCACTGGGCCGGGCGATGTTCAAAAAATTGAAAGTGTACGCCGGTCCGGAACACAATCACCAGTCTCAACAACCTAAAGTTTTAGAATTCTAAGCAGGTAGATAGTTTATGGCAGCTCAATACTACGGAACCGGTCGCCGCAAAAGCTCTGTGGCGCGTGTTTACGCCACCGTCGGCTCCGGCAAATTCACTATTAACAGCCGTCCGGTTAGCGAATACTTCGGCCGCAAAACCGACGAAATGATCGCCAGACAACCACTGGAACTGCTCGGCAAAACCGGCGATTTCGACATCAACATCATCGTTTCCGGCGGCGGCCCGTCCGGCCAGGCTGGCGCGATTCGCCACGGCCTGACTCGCGCACTGATGGAATACGACGAATCATTGCGCTCTCCATTGAGAAAAGCCGGCTACGTCACTCGCGACGCCCGCGAAGTCGAACGTAAAAAAATCGGCTTGCACGGAGCCAGAAAACGTCCGCAATACTCGAAACGTTAAGCGACCGCCGACGAAAAAAAGCCGCTTACCAGCGGCTTTTTTATGCCTGCCGCATTTTGTGACCTCACCCGCCCGGTTCGAGTTTGCGGCAACTGAATGCGTAGGGTTTGTTCGGCACCACCAATGCGGCGGCGGCATTGGCATCGCCAAGCTGCAATTCAACCGCCGACCAATCGCCGGCGACACCGAATTCGGCTGGGATCGCAGCGACCTGCCCACCCGGCTCGACAGCAAATTCGCATAATTCCAAACCCGCCGCGATACCGCGGCCGACCGCCTTGACGAAGGCCTCCTTCTTTACCCAGAGACGGTAAAAACCCGGCAATTGCTGATCAGCCGGCAATGCCGCCCAATCCCGATACTCCCGTCCGGAAAAACAGCGGCCGGCAAGCGCATGCAGATTGCGCCCAGCCCGAACTGTTTCCACATCAACCCCCACAGGGCCGAAATCGGCCACCGCAATCAGCAAATGCGCTCCGGAATGGGAAATATTGAAATACAGCTCCGCCGCCTGAAGCGCGGGCTTACCGAACTCGCCCAGTTCGAACACCAATTCCTGCGGCTCGACACCCAAATAGCCGGCCAATGTGCGCCGCAACAAGCCACGCACCGCAACGAAGCGATGGCGCTGTTCAAGGCGCTTATAGGCCTGAACCAGACCACGCTCCCGATCCGGCAACAATGCGTCCAAAGCGCGTAAAGCTCCCAAATCCAGCCGCTCCAGGTCGGCATACCAAACATCAACAAAATTCGCCCGCAACACATCCCTCACTTTTCGAAGCCGGTCGCCGCGTAACGCGAAACCGAGTAAAACCCTTGGTTTTCCTTGACGAAACCGGCCAAAGACAGTAGCTTATCCAACCTTTTTTGTAAAATCCGCATTTCACGGTTTGGTTAGCTTTTCGAGGGCATAAAATTGGAACTCAGTGGCGGACAAATTCTTGTCCAATGTCTTAAAGATGAAGGTGTCGAATTTGTATTTGGCTATCCGGGTGGCTCTGTTTTGCACATCTACGATGCCATTTTCCATCAAGACGACGTAAAACATATTCTGGTGCGGCACGAACAAGGTGCCACCCATTCGGCCGACGCCTATGCGCGCGCCACCGGCAAACCCGGCGTGGTGCTGGTGACTTCGGGCCCCGGCGCTACCAACGCCGTGACCGGTATCGCCACTGCCTATATGGACTCGATCCCGATGGTGATCATTTCCGGCCAGGTACCTTCGCCGGTGATCGGCAGCGACGCGTTTCAGGAGGTTGACACGGTCGGCATCACCCGCCCCTGCGTCAAACACAATTTCTTGGTTAAGGACGTTAACGATCTGGCCGAAACGATCAAAAAAGCCTTCTACGTGGCGACCACCGGCCGCCCCGGACCGGTATTGGTCGACGTACCGAAAGACATCACCGATCCCAACATCAAGGTACCCTACAAGTACCCGAAAAAAGTCAGCATGCGCTCCTATAACCCGGTTGTGACCGGCCACAAGGGCCAGATCAAACGTGCGGTGGAAATGCTGTTGAACGCGCAACGGCCAATGATTTATTCCGGCGGCGGTGTGATTTTGGGCGAAGCGCACGAAGAGCTGACCGAACTGACCCAATTGCTGGGTTACCCGATCACCAACACCTTGATGGGCTTGGGCGGTTACCCTGCCACCGACAACCTGTTCGTCGGCATGCTGGGCATGCATGGCACTTACGAAGCCAATATGGGCATGCACGAAAGCGACGTGATCCTGGCAGTTGGCGCGCGTTTCGACGACCGGGTGACCGGCAAATTGGCCGAGTTCTGCCCGTACGCCAAGATCATTCACATCGACGTGGATCCGGCCTCGATTTCCAAAACCGTTAAGGTTGACGTGCCTATCGTTGGCGAAGTCAAACCGGTATTGCAACAGATGCTGGAATTGGTCAAGGAGAGCAAAATCAAGCCGTCCAAAGCCGCACTGGAATCCTGGTGGCAATTGATTCAAAGCTGGCGCGATGTGAATTGCCTGGAGTACGACCGCGAAAGCCGGATTATCAAGCCCCAATACGTCGTCGAACAACTGTATGAAGTGACCAACGGCGAAGCGTTCGTGACGTCCGACGTCGGCCAGCACCAGATGTACGCGGCGCAATACTACAAGTTCGACAAACCGCGGCGCTGGATCAACTCCGGCGGCCTGGGCACGATGGGCTTCGGTTTGCCGGCGGCGATCGGCGTCAAACTGGCGTTTCCGGATGCCGACGTCGCTTGCATCACCGGCGAGGCCAGCATCCAGATGTGTATACAGGAACTGTCCACCGCGTTGCAGTACAACACGCCGGTTAAGATCGTCAACCTGAACAACCGCTACATGGGCATGGTCCGGCAATGGCAGGAATTCTCCTACCAAAGCCGCTACTCGCACTCGTATATGGACACGATTCCGGATTTCGTCAAACTGGCCGAAGCTTACGGCCACGTCGGCATCCGCGTCGAGAAGCCGGAAGAAGTGCGCGACGCCTTGAAACAAGCATTCGAATTGAAGGATAGAACCGTGTTCCTCGATTTTATTACCGACAGAACCGAAAACGTATACCCGATGATTGAAGCCGGCAAAGCCCACCACGACATGAAACTGCGCGTCGCGCCCGGTACTCCGGTCGAGAGGGAGTTGTCCTGATGCGCCACATCATATCTATTTTGATCGAAAACGAATCCGGCGCCCTGTCGCGCGTTGCCGGCCTGTTCTCGGCGCGCGGTTACAACATCGAGTCGCTGACCGTGGCACCCACCGAAGACCCCAGCCTGTCGCGGATGACTTTGGTCACCAGCGGCAGCGACGAGATCATCGAGCAGATCACCAAGCAACTGAACAAACTGATCGATGTGGTGAAACTGATCGATCTGGCCGAGTCGGCGCATATCGAACGCGAATTGATGCTGGTCAAAATCAGAACCACTCACGACACCCGCGAGGAAGTCAAACGCATGGTCGACATCTTCCGGGGCAAAATCATTGACGTGACGCCGAACAGCTACGTCGTCGAAATGACCGGCCAATCCAACAAGCTGGATGCCTTCATTCACGGCTTCGAGGAAGGCAGCATCATCGAAGTGGCGCGCTCCGGTCCGACCGGCATTTCCCGCGGCGAGAAAGGCTTACATCTGTAAAAATCGTCGGGGTACAAACGTGGCTTGTGCCCCGCAAGATAGCTAGTTCCCTGCTAGCAAAATAATTTTTAATTCACACCAAGAGTAACGAGAAACACTATGCAAGTTTATTACGACAAAGACGCCGATCTCTCGATCATCCGCAGCAAAAAAGTTGCCATCATCGGCTACGGTTCGCAAGGCCACGCCCATGCCAACAACCTGAAAGACTCCGGCGTTGACGTCGTGGTCGGCTTGCGCGCCAACTCAGCGTCCGTCGCTAAAGCCACCAACAGCGGCCTGACCGTAAAAGACGTACCGGAAGCGGTTGCCGGTGCCGACGTGGTCATGATTCTGACCCCGGACGAATTCCAATCCAAACTGTACAAGGAAGAAATCGAGCCGAATATCAAACAAGGCGCAGCACTGGCCTTCGCCCACGGTTTCTCGATCCTGTACAACCAAGTCGTGCCGCGCGCCGACCTGGACGTGATCATGATTGCCCCGAAAGCGCCGGGCCACACCGTGCGCTCCGAATTTACCAAAGGCGGCGGCATCCCTGACTTGATCGCGATCCACCAAAACGCTTCCGGCCAAGCCAAAGAACTGTGCTTGTCCTACGCGTCCGCGATCGGCGGCGGCCGTTCCGGCATCATCGAAACCACCTTCCGCGACGAAACCGAAACCGATTTGTTCGGCGAACAAGCGGTACTGTGCGGCGGCGCGGTGGAACTGGTCAAAGCCGGTTTCGAAACCCTGACCGAAGCCGGCTACCCGCCGGAAATGGCGTATTTCGAGTGCTTGCACGAACTGAAACTGATCGTGGACTTGATGTACGAAGGCGGCATCGCCAACATGAACTACTCGATCTCGAATAACGCCGAGTACGGCGAATACGTCACCGGTCCGCGCGTGATCAACGAAGAAAGCCGTTGGGCGATGAAGCAAGCCCTGGAAGACATCCAACAAGGCAAATACGCCAAGCAATTCATTTTGGAAGGCCAAACCGGCTATCCGGAAATGACCGCCCGCCGCCGCCTGAACGCCGAGCACCCGATCGAAACCGTCGGCGCCAAACTGCGCGCGATGATGCCTTGGATCAAAGCCAACCAAATCGTCGATAAAAGCAAAAACTAAGCTTATCGGCTAGCATTAAAGCCCATCTTCACGATGGGCTTTTTTTTGCCCGCAGGATTTCCACGATATGCCCGTTTCGCCGAGCCCGTTGCGGCTGGCTTTGCTGCTTACTGCCCTGCCCGCGAGCGCCAGCGCCGACTCCCTGCTGTGGAGCAACAGCGAAATCCAATACCTGCACGGCGCCGGCTACAACGAGCCTTTCAATCCCAACCCTGTGGCGCAATCCATCGTCACCGTCACCCACAGCCACGGCTGGGCCTACGGCCGCAATTTCTTTTTTATGGATACGCTATTCACCGAGTCCGGCCAGCCGCCGCAAACCAACTTGTACGGCGAAGCCTATAGCACTTTCAGCCTGAGCAAAATTAGCGGGCTGGATTTGTCGTACGGTATTTTTAAGGACTTCGGCCTGACCGCCGGCATCAACCTGGGCGAGAACATGGACAGCAAGCAAAGCGGCTTTCGCGCCTGGTTGTATGGCATCAGCGTCGACTTCGATTTGCCCGGCTTCAATTATTTCAACGTCGATTTCCTGCGCCAGCGCGTCACCGAACCCGCCGACATCGGCACCTCCTGGCAAATTACGCCGGTCTGGCAATTGCCGTTCGAAATTGCCGGCAGCAAATGGAGTTTCGAAGGCTTCGCCGACTTCATCGGCCGCAACCAAACCGCTGCCCGCCAGGCTTTGGCTCAACCCCAGCTCAGGTTGGATATCGGCGATTTTTGGGGCGATGCCGGCCATCTGTTTATCGGCCTGGAATACCAATATTGGCATAACAAATACGGGATTAAGGGTTTACACGACAATGTGCCGCAGGCTCTACTGGTTTGGAAATTCTAAGCGATTCAACGCTTCAGCCTGATCAAAGCCCGGTTGACCCGAATGCCGGGCCATTTATCTCTAGCCCGCGAGACCGCGATCAATCCCGCCCTGTCACGCAATCGCAATAGCACGCCCCGGACCGAGCATGTAAAATGCCGCCAACTTGTTACCGCTTGCGAACGCCATGCTGAAAAATCCTCAACCGAAACGCCACCGCGGCATCTACCTGCTACCCAATCTTTTCACCACGGGTGCGATGTTTGCCGGTTTTTACGCGATCACGTCGGCCATCAACGGCCGCTTCGAAACTGCGGCAATTTCGATGTTCATCGCGATGGTGCTCGACGGCCTCGACGGCCGCGTCGCCCGCTTGACCAATACCCAGAGCGAGTTCGGCGTGCAATACGACAGCCTATCGGACATGGTCTCGTTCGGCGCGGCGCCGGCCATCGTCATGTATCTGTGGACCTTGTCCAGCATGGGTCAAGCCGGCTTGTTCGCCGCTTTCGTGCACATGGCCGGCGGCGCATTGCGGCTGGCGCGCTTCAACACCCAAGTCGAGGTGGCCGATAAACGCTACTTCCAAGGCCTGCCCAGCCCGGCGGCGGCGGCGATCCTGGCCGGCGGCCTGTGGTTTTGCGTCGAGAACGGTTACGACGTGGAAACCTTCAAGTATCTGGTATTGCTGACCACCATTACCACCGGCCTGCTGATGGTCAGCAATTTCCGCTATTCCAGCTTCAAGGAAATCGATCTGAAAAACAAAGTGCCGTTCATCGTCGCCATTATTGCGATGCTGTTCATCAGCTTCGTGATGGCCCAGCCGCAACGCATGCTGTTCCTGCTGTCGGTCGGTTACGCCGCTTCCGGCCCGATCATCACGCTGGTCATGCGCAAACGCCGGCTGCAAAGCCGTAAAAACTGAACGATGGGCGACGCCGGCGGTAACTTGCCCGGCGCCGCGCTTAACCGCCATTGGCGCTCATATCGCAAACGCCTGAAAGCCTGCTGCCAAACTTGCAGCGAAGAGCATGTCCACAACTTGCGTACCGGCATCCGCCGCTTATTGAGTACGATCGGGCTGTTACGGCAAATCGCCCCTTGCGGGGCGCTGACACCGTTACGGCAAGCGCTGAAGCAGCAACTCGACGGTTTCGACGAACTGCGCGACGTGCAAGTCATGCTCTACGAAGTAGCCGGAAAACTGCCGCAACTGCCGGAGCTGAGCGATTTCCTGGATCATCTGCACCGGCGCGAGCAACAACTATTGCAACGGCTACCGGCCTTCGTCGCCGGCCTACGCCAAGCCAAACTGCGCCGAAAAGTCGATAAGGCACTACGCCAATTTCGGCACGCCGTACCCCGCCAGGACCAAGTTTCCACCGCAATACTCAGTGCGCTGGACCAAACCTATGCGGAAGCGGCGGCGCGCTACGCGGCGGTTGCGGCCGACGACCTGCACAGCATCCACCGCCTGCGTATCGCCGTCAAAAAGCTGCGTTATGCCATCGCCGCCTTCGCCGACACCGTCCCGCACTTGCCGGCCGACCACGACAAACGCCTGCAAAGCTATTTGACCGCCATGGGCGACCTCCAGAACAGCGTCGTCATGCTCGACGCGCTGCACGCCTTCTACAGTGGAAATCCGCCGGAATTCGCGTCGCAACACTACCGGCAACAGCAAAACCAACTGCTTGGCGAATTTATCGCTCGCCGCGAAGAACTGTTCGATTTCTGGCGCCCGGCTCCCGACCGGGCCTTTCCCTGGCGATAAACGCCGCCGGTATTGCCGCGGGCGGCTTTATAGTACAATTTCAGCCAATTTTCGGCCGCAACGGCAGCGCACGATTTTTTAACAGAACGGGTTCAACACATGGCAACGATGGATGATAGAGACGGGTTAATTTGGCTAGACGGCAAATGGGTTGACTGGCGCGACGCGAAAGTCCACGTCCTGACCCACACCCTGCATTACGGCTGCGGCGTGTTCGAAGGTCTGCGCGCCTATAAAACCGATGCCAGCACCGCGATTTTCAAATTGGCCGAGCATACCGACCGTCTGTTCCGTTCCGCGCATATCATGAACATGAAAATGCCGTATTCCAAAGACGAGATCAACCAGGCCCACCGCGACGCGGTCGCCAAAAACAATCTGGACTCGGCCTACATTCGCAGCATGTGCTTCTACGGTTCCGAAGGCATGGGCTTGCGCGCCGATAACCTGAAAGTCCACGTCATGGTCGCAGCCTGGACTTGGGGTGCTTATTTGGGCGCGGAAAACATGGAAAAAGGCATCCGCATCCGCACCTCGTCTTACACCCGTAACCACGTCAACAGCACGATGTGCAAGGCCAAGGCCAACGGTAACTACATCAACTCGATTTTGGCCTTGCAGGAAGCCTTGTCCACCGGTTACGACGAGGCTTTGCTGCTGGACCACGAAGGTTTCTGCGCCGAAGGCAGCGGCGAGAACCTGTTCATCGTTCGCAACGGCAAGCTGTACACTCCGGAAACCACTTCGGCGCTGGAAGGCATCACCCGCGATACCTTGATCACGATTGCCCGCGAACAAGGTTTTGAGGTGATCGAAAAACGCATTACCCGCGATGAAGTGTATGTCGCCGACGAAGCCTTCTTCACCGGTTCCGCCGCCGAAGTCACGCCGATCCGCCAATACGATAACCGCGATATCGGTTGCGGCAGCCGCGGCCCGATTACCGAAAAACTGCAAGCCCTGTATTTCGACTACGTCCATGGCCGCCGCGCCGACCACAAGGAATGGTTGTCGTTGGTTTCCTAAGCCCGCGTGTCTTCCCCGCATAGCATCCTGGTCGTCGGCCCGTCCTGGGTCGGCGACATGGTGATGGCGCAAAGCCTGTTCATCGCCCTCAAGCAACAAACTCCCGATTGCCTTATCGACGTGCTGGCTCCGGCCTGGTCGTTGCCGTTATTGGCAAGAATGCCGCAAGTGCGGCAAGGCATAGCGATGCCGTTGGGCCATGGCCAATTCGGTTTCGGCGCACGTTTGCGTCTGGGCCGCCAACTACGCGGCCGTTACGACCAAGCCATCGTCTTGCCTAACTCCTGGAAGTCGGCGTTGGTGCCGTTCTTCGCCGGCATCCCGATCCGCACCGGCTATCTCGGCGAATTACGCTGGGGCTTGCTGAACGATGCCCGCCGCCTCGACAAAAAACGGCTGACCATGACGGTGCAACGTTTTGTCGCGCTGGGTTTAGCTGGCGACGCCAAGCTCTCGCCGGACTATCCGATCCCGCAATTGGCCATCGGCACAGAGCAACGCCAACAAGCCCGCGAAAAATTCCGGATCGATGCCGAAAAAAAAGCGCTGGCGCTGTGCCCCGGCGCCGAATACGGTCCGGCCAAACGCTGGCCGGCCGAGCATTTTGCCGCCGTTGCCAAGGCCAAAATCGGTGAAGGCTGGCAGGTCTGGTTGTTCGGTTCCGACAAAGACCGGCCGGTCGCCGACGCCATCGTTGAATTGACCGGCGGCGTCTGCCGCAATTTCGTAGGTGAGACCACGCTGGCCGAAGCGGTCGATTTGCTGGCGCTGGCCGACGCGGTGGTCAGCAACGACTCCGGCCTGATGCACGTAGCCGCAGCATTGGATAAAAAAATCGTCGCGGTTTACGGTTCGTCCGATCCTGGATTCACCCCGCCGTTAAATCCGGCCGCGCAAATTCTGAGCCTGAAACTGGCGTGTTCGCCCTGTTTTAAACGCGACTGCCCTTTCGGGCACACGCGCTGTCTAACCGAACTCGGCCCCGAGCAGGTCCTGGCTGCACTCGAAGCCGACAGATGAAAATCGCAATCGTCAAATTGTCGGCATTAGGCGACATCGTGCATGCGATGGTGGCCTTGCAATTCATCAAAGCCGCGTATCCGGAGCTGCAGATCGATTGGGTAGTCGAGCAGCGCTTCGCCGGGCTGCTGGCCGATAATCCGCATATCGACCACGTGCTGCCGGTTAATTTAAAGGCGGTGAAAACCGATAAACTGCGCCTATTCGGCGAAATCGGCAAAGTCCGCGGTTACGCCAAACACGGTTACGATCTGGTGATCGACGCGCAGGGGCTGATTAAATCGGCCTTGGTCAGCCGACTGTTGGCAGCCAATTGCGCCGGCTTCGACCGTAATTCGATCCGCGAGAAGTGGGCAGCTTGGTTTTACGCCCAAACGGTCGCCTACCCTTACGATGCCAATACGATAGACCGCAATGTCGCGGTACTGACCCGGCCGCTCGGACTCAAGGTCGGCAGCGAACAAATTCTGGCAAAACGGCCGTTTCTATTTTTTCGGCCGCCGCAAATCGAGCTGGCGGATTATTTTTCCGACACACAAGCCAATATCCTGCTGGTGATCGGCTCGACCTGGCCCAGCCGCAATTATCCGCTGGAAAAACATTTGCAGGTCATTTTCGGCGTGGAAGCCAATTTTTTGATCTGTTGGGGTAACGAAAAGGAACACTGGATGGCGCAGTGGCTGGCGGAACGCAGTCTGGCGCGGGTGTTGCCGCAAATGAATCTGAACGACTTGAAAGCGGTAATAGCCAAATCGGATTTGGTTATCGGCAACGATACCGGGCCGACGCACATGGCCTGGGGCATGAACCGGCCTTCGATTACCTTGTTCGGTCCGACGCCGATCAGCCGGGTCTACCAGACCAAAACCAACAAAGTGTTGAAGTCGCCGTCGCCGGTCGATCCGCTCAAACTCAACAAAAACGATTTTTCGATAGGCGAAATTCCGGTATCCGCAGTGGTGGCACTCGCTAAACAATTGCTGCCGGCGCCCGCGGCCGAAACTCCGCAGCCTTAAAGCCGTTCCAGCGCGGCAAAAGTAGCCAGCAATTCGATAAACGGCTCGTCGCGCGCCAGCACCCGCGCTATGGCGAGATGCTTATGCGCGGCGTCGCTCAAATCAAGGCGTTGTTCCTGAAACAGCAACTGCTTGTTGGCATCGGCAATCAAGCGGCACGGCGGCCGGCTTAGGTCGTTAGCCGGTTCGGCGCCGACCAACGCCAACTCCCCGCTGGCCAATTCGACGATACAACCCGGCGGATAGGCGTGCAACACCTCGATCAAACCGGCCACCAAGGCGGCGTCGAATTGTGCCGGACTGGCCGCGTACAAATAACCGAGCGCTTCGAGCTTGGTTTGCGCCGGCCGGTCGGCGCGATCGCTAATCAACGCTTCGTAAACCGACGCCACCGCCACCAGCCGGGCCGGCAGGCCGATTTGCCCGGCGACCAAGCCGCGCGGATAGCCGGCGCCGTCCGGACGTTCGTGGTGATCCCCGACCGCCTCAAGCACTTCGGTGGGCAGGCCCGGCACGCCATGCAACAATGCCAGGCCGGCAGAGACATGTTGCCGTAGCGCCGAACGTTCCGCGCCGGTCAGCTCGGCGGCTTTGCCGATAATCGATTGCGGCAGGCCGAGCAGCCCCAAATCGTGTAGAAGCGCGGCGATTGCCGTGTGCCGCAGTAGATCCGGCGCCACGGCCAAGTGCCGCGCCAAGCCCAGCGCCAGCAAGCAGACATTGACCGATTTGTGCACCAACGCCGGATCGGCCAGACTCCGCCCGGCCACCCGGTCTAGCGACACAGCGCCGTTATCCAGCGCAAACGTGAGGTCGGATGCGATTTCCGCGGCAGCGCCGAAGTCGATGCCGCCACCGGCGCGAACCGTCTCCAGAACCGACTCGAAGCGTCGGTAAAATTGCGGCAACGGCCCGGATTCGGCCTCGGCCGCCAGCACGCTGGCGGGTTCGTTATCGTCCGGTGCTGCAACATCCAAGCCCTTTGCCAAATCGATGAACACTTCGCGGCAATACTCGCGTAAGGTCTCGATTTCGGCATCGGAGCTGATCAGAAACTTGGTGGTTAAAAACGGTATGTCCCACCATTTGCGGTCGGTGCCGCACAGGTACATTCCTTGGCGAAGTTGGCTGACGCAGATTTTTTTTACCATGGGAGACATTGCCTAATACAAGCCGAGCCGCCGCGAGCGGACTTCAGGAAACCACTGGGTAAGCTTGGCTGAATTTACCGTCCCGGCAGTATTGGCTCAAATCGATAGCGTAATCCTGCGGCCGGATAACCTGCTTGATCCCGTAACGGTTACCGTTCATGTCGGTGCCGGTCACCGCCAGATCGAGGATGCGTTCCGCCATCGGCTGATTGTTATGGTCGCGGATCAGCAGGATTTTCGGCTTCAGCCGGTCGGCCTTGTTTTGTTCGACGACGATGCCGGCTTCGCCGCTGCTCAGTTCGACCAAATTGCCTTGCGGGTAAAACCCGATGCAGTTGATGAATTGGGTAACGAAATTGGCTTCGTAATGCTGGTTCATGCCTTTTACCAAAATGCCCAACGCCTCCAAATGCGGCTTGCCCTTTTGGTAGATCCGGTCGCTGGTAATCGCGTCGTAGGTATCGACCACCGCCACCAAACGCGTGAACAGCGACAACGCGCTCTTGCCCAGTCCGCGCGGATAGCCGGTACCGGCCAAATGTTCGTGGTGGGCATAGGCCACGTCCACCGCGCCGGGATAGGCGTTGCGTGCCGACATCAGCACGTTGCGGCCGTGCAGCGTATGTTGGCGCATGACGGCCATTTCGTCGTCTTCCAACCGCCCCGGTTTGTTCAGAATTTCCAGCGGAACTTTCATTTTGCCGACATCGTGCATCAAGCCGCAGAATCCGAGTTTATTCAGTTCGTCGAGCGAAAGTTTCAACTCGCGTCCGAGCAATATCGACAACACGCAGACATTCATCGAATGCTGGGCGGTGTATTGGTCTTGATCCTTGAGCTGGGTCAGCAACAGCATCGCATCCGGATTCTCCATGACTTTGTCCACCGTTTCGGCCACGGCTTGTTTCACCGCGCTGACGCTGAACTGGTTACCGAAGCGAATGTCGTCCAGTACGGTTTTGATCAGATTGCCGGTCCGGTGAAAGGTATTCGCGGTCTGGTTGAACGAACGGGCGAAACTCAGATGCTTGATGGAATCGGTGCCCCGGGTCGGAATCGCGCCGGCCGACGCCTTCTGCCACTTCACATCGATATAAACGTAATCGCAAAGATCCTGCAGCGTTTTGATATCGGCCTGGTTCTCGATCACGATGCGGTCGAACAGGAACGGCGAGTCTTGCCGCGGATCTTCCAACCGGCATACGCACATGCCGACTCTCAGTTCGTAGACGTGAATCCGCAACCAGCCGTCGTCTTTATCTTTCATATCCGCCAAAACGTCCCGATGTTTCGAAAATTAATCAACCGCTAAAGCTTAATACAGTCCGCCGCCTTACCCTATAGCCATTCGCCACTTAACCCGCAAAATTGCGCCAATAACTATGCGGCCAGTCACAATTAGCGCCCGATTTTTCGGGTAGCGCCGGCGGTAATAATTCAATTGCCAGATTTTCAGAAAGGTTTACACTGCATCCGCCGACATGCAGCAACCTCCCGGCCGCCGCTGCGTACGGCGACTCGGCGCGGTATGCCCGCGAATAATAAGAACAGCGCCGCACCGGCCAATTCCGCGGAGAGAATCGTTATGCTGCTGAACCACAACGATTTCCACATCGACACCGACGATTTTTTCATTCCGGAACCGGCACCGAAACGATTGCGGCGCCGATACCTGTTTTTTTTGGTGTTGCTGCCGGCGTTGGCAGCCACCGAAACCTACGTCTTTCTGCAACCGCCGGTCTACCAGAGCCAGGCGCTGGTACTGACCACGGCGGCGGGCGAGATCGATCAAGCCCACGCCGCGGCGGATCTGGAGCACGTCAATATCCAGAAACAGGTATTGCTGGGCCAAAACGTGCTGGAAACCACCGCGGCAGTCTTGAATAAAGCCGAAAACGCCGAACCCATCGGCGTCAACCAACTCAAAGCGCTATTTCAGGTCAGTCCGGTCGCCGATACCAACCTGGTACAGCTCAGCGCCGAAGGACAGGATCCACATTTTCTGCAACTGGCCTTGAACACCTGGATCAGAGCCTACCAACAAAGCCGTAGCGAATACATAGCCGAAATCAGCGACAAAGCCACGGCCGACATCAACGCCGAATTACAGCGCCTGGACCGGCAAGTGCAAGACCAGCGCCGCGGCGTCGAAGCCTTCCGTCGCGAGCACAACATCGTCTCGCTGCAAAGCACCGATAACGAAGCCCACGCCCGACTGCAAGGGTTGAACAACGCCTTGAACGCTGCCGGGGAGGAGGAAGCCAAGGCCAAAGCCAAACTCGAAGCGATCCGCGACGCACTGGCGGCCGGCAAGACCGTAGTGGCCGACGCCGATTCGCAAAGCCTGGCGGTGTTGACCGCTCAAGCCGAAAAGTTGCGGGAAACGCTGGAACGCCAACGCAGCCAATACACCGACGAATATATCGATTTCCATCCGACCTTGCGCACGGTGAAATCGCAATTGGCGGAGCTGGAACGTAAAATCGCCGAAAAGGAACAAGCCGCCAGCCGCTTCGCCGAACAAGAGGCCGAGAACGCCTATAACGCGGCCCGCGGCGCCGTAAAAAACCTGCGCCAGGACCTGGAGCGCCACCAACAGCGGGCGGCCGATTACACCAACCGCTTCGCCCAGCACCAAACCATGCTGGAAGAACTGGCCAAACTGGAGGAATTGCAACGTCAAACCCGGCAACGCCTGGTCGAAATCGAAGTCAAACAGCGGCAAAGCAATCCGCAACTGGATGTGGTGGATTGGGCTTCGTTGCCGGATAGCCCGATCCGGCCGGATTATCCGCTGCAAGCCGCAATCGCCGGCGCGGGCTGCCTGGCGCTGGCCTTGCTGGTCGTCTGGTTACGCGATTACCTGGCTAAAGAACCGGAGCTGGCGACCATCAACAGCGTCACCGAATTCCAGCTCTACCAGCATGCCAGTCCGGAACTGGCCGAGCAGCACGCCCCAGCCCACGTCGAGTTCGACGAAGTCAAACAGCTCAGGCGCTGGGACGACCCGAAACCGTTGCCGGACGATCCCTCCCATTCCTAGGCGGCACCGGCGCATCAATGCTAGAATCCGGCATTCGTTCAACTTAAGCCAACAAGGAATTTCATGAGCCTGATTACCGTAGAGCACAACCCCAGCGCAGAGCGTTTGCAAGAACTCGGCGTCGCCAGCTGGCCGATCTGGGAAAAAGAGATCTCTACCTTCACCATCGATTTCGACGAAACCGAAACCGCCTACGTCCTGGAAGGCGAAATCCTCGTCACGCCGGTCGGCGGCGAGCCGGTCAGAATCCTGCCGGGCGATTTGGTCATGTTTCACGCCGGCCTGGATAGCCAGTGGGAAGTCGTCAAACCGCTGCGCAAACATTACCACTACGATTGACCCTCGCCGCCAGCAGGCATGGTTCGAAAAGGCATCCTAGGATGCCTTTTTGCTTTGAACAGGCCCGAGCGAAGCTCCACACCGGACAGGCACTCAAGCACGACCGAAAACAATGCAACAGACACCACACAATCCGGATCGCCGGCGTAGAAAAACCGTCTGGCTATTAGCCACGGCCCTTGGCGTGGCCGGCGCCGCCTACTGGCTGGCGGATCGCCCCGGCCGGCAGCAGGAATCCGGCCAAACCGGCAAACTCGAGCCGCAGCCGGTCAGCGTCGCCACCGGACAAACCCGACGCGGCGACATACCGATTTACCTGCACGGCCTCGGCAGCGTCACGCCGCTGCATACCGTAACGCTACGCTCGCGCGTCGACGGCGAATTGGTCAAAGTCGCGTTCAGCGAAGGCCGCAACGTGAGCCAGGGCGAATTGCTGGCCGAAATCGACCCGCGCCCGTTTCAAGTCCAGTTGGAGCAGACCCAGGGCCAATTGCTGCGCGACGAGGCGCTACTGAAAAACGCCGAACTCGACCTGGCCCGCTACCAGACTCTGCTGGAACAGGATTCGATCGCCGCCCAACAAACCGCGACCCAGGCGGCCCTGGTCAAACAGTACCGCGGCACGGTCGAAATCGACCGAGCTCAGCTCGAAAACGCCAAATTGCAACTGGCTTACACCAAAATCAGTGCGCCGATTTCCGGCCGCATCGGCTTGCGCCTGGTCGACCAGGGCAACATGGTCCGCGCCAGCGACGCCAACGGTCTGGCGGTGATCACGCAAATGCAACCGATTTCGGTAGTGTTCACGCTGCCGGAAGACCAGGCTCCGGCCGTGATGGCGCGTTGGCGCTCCGGCACGGCGCTGGAAGTGGAAGCATACGACCGCGCCGGCCAGCAACGACTGGCCGTCGGCAAACTGCTGGCGATAGACAACCAGATCGATCCGGCCACCGGCACCTTGAAACTGAAAGCGATCTTCGACAACCCGGACCATACCCTGTTCGCCAACCAGTTCGTCAACGTCAAAATGCGGCTGGATATACTGCGCGATGCGGTGTTGGCGCCGAATGCGGCTATCCAGCAAGGTGCCGGCGGCGCTTACGTCTATGTGGTCAATGCCGACAATACCGTGACGGTACGGCAAGTCAAAACCGGGGCGGCGTCTGGCGAAACCGTCTCCATCCTGGATGGTCTCGATGCCGGGCAAACCCTGGTGGTCGACGGCGCCGATCGCCTGCGTGACGGGGCGGCGGTCAAAATTGCCGAGCGGCCGGCGCCGGCCGGCGCCGCAACCCGGCCGTGAGCGAAACCGGCGGTTTCAATCCGTCGCGCCGGTTCGTCGAACGCCCGGTCGCGACCTCGCTGATCATGCTGGCGCTGCTGCTGGCCGGCGTGCTGTCTTACCGGCTGCTGCCGATTTCGGCCTTGCCGCAAGTCGACTACCCGACGGTACAGGTTACGACGCTATACCCCGGCGCCAGCCCGGAAGTCGCCACGTCGGCGATCACCGCGCCGCTGGAACGCCAATTCGGCCAAATACCCGGCCTACGGCAAATGTCGTCGTCCAGTTCCGGCGGCGCCTCGCTGATTACCTTGCAATTCGACTTGAGCCTGGCGCTGGACATCGCCGAACAATCGGTCCAGGCCGCGATCAACGCCGCAAACAACTTTCTGCCGACCGACCTGCCTTTGCCGCCGATTTATAACAAAGTCAATCCGGCCGACGCGCCGATCCTGACGCTGGCGCTGAGCTCGCGCAACCTGCCGTTGATCAAGGTCCAGGATTTGGCCGATACCCGGCTGGTACAGAAAATATCGCAACTGCCGGGCGTCGGCGCGGTCACCATCAGCGGCGGCCAGCGGCCGGCGGTCAGAATCCAGGCCAACCCGCAAGCGCTGGCGGCTTACGGCCTGAGCCTGGACGATCTGCGCCAAGCCGTCGCCGCCGCCAACGTCAACCAACCCAAAGGCCTGTTCGACGGCCCGACCCGCTCGGCCATCATCGACAATAACGACCAATTGCGCTCGGCCGCCGAATACCGCGACTTGGTGGTCGCCTACAAAAACGCCGCCCCGGTCAGACTGGGCGATGTCGCCAGCGCGGCAGACGCCGCCGAAAACGCCAAATTGGCGGCCTGGGCCGACGCCGCCCCCGCCGTCATCGTCAACATCCAACGCCAGCCCGGCGCCAACGTCATCGAAGTCGCCGACCGCATCGTCCGGTTGTTGCCGCAATTGCAGGCGACGCTGCCGGAAAGCGTGGAACTGAAACTATTGAACGACCGCACCGCCACGGTGCGGGCTTCGGTGCGCGACGTGCAATTCGAGTTGATGCTGGCGGTGGCGCTGGTGGTGATGGTGATTTTTCTGTTTCTGCGCAATCTGCCCGCCACCGCGATTCCGGCCGTTGCCGTGCCGCTGTCGTTGGTCGGCACCTTCGCCGCAATGCATCTGGCCGGTTTCAGCATCAATAACTTGACGCTTATGGCGCTGACCATCGCCAGCGGCTTCGTCGTCGACGACGCCATCGTCGTCATCGAAAACATCTCCCGCTACCTGGAGCGCGGCGCTTCGCCGCTGCAGGCGGCATTGAAAGGCTCGGCCCAGATCGGCTTTACCATCATCTCGCTGACGGTTTCGCTGATCGCGGTATTGATTCCGCTGCTGTTCATGGGCGACGTGGTCGGCCGCCTGTTCCGCGAATTCGCGATCACGCTGGCCGTGGCGATTCTGATTTCAGCCGTGGTTTCGCTGACGTTGACGCCAATGATGTGCGCGAAAATGCTGCGGCCGCTGCCGGCCGAATCCGGCAACGGCCGCGATCCGATCGGCAGAACCATCGGCGCCTACGGCCGCAGCCTGGAATGGGTATTGCAGCGCCAAGGCTTGACGCTGTTGGCCGGCGGCGCCACGCTGGCACTGACCGTCGCGCTATACCTGGCGATTCCGAAAGGCTTTTTTCCGATTCAGGATACCGGCCTGATCCAAGGCGTTTCCGAAGCGCCGCCCAGCATTTCGTTTTCGGCGATGGCGGAACGGCAAACGGCGCTGGCCCAACGGATTCTGGCCGATCCGGCCGTCGCCAATCTGGCTTCGTTCATCGGCGTGGACGGCAATAATCCGACCTTGAACAGCGGCCGGTTTTTAATTGCATTGAAGCCGCAAGGCCAACGCGACAGCGCCGCCGAAGTTATCGGCCGGCTGCAAGCCGGCGCGGCCGGCGTCGCCGGCATCGGCTTGTATCTGCAGCCGGTACAGGATATGACCTTGGAAAACCGGATCAGCCGCACCCAGTTCCAGTTCACGCTGCAAACCGTCGATGCCGGCGAGTTGGCGCTTTGGACGCAACGCCTGCTCGACCGCCTGCGCAGTAAGCCGGCGTTGGCCGACGTTGCCAGCGACCTGCAAGAGCGCGGCTTGCAAGCCTATCTGGAGATCGACCGCAGTAGCGCCGCGCGTTACGGCGTCAGCGTCGCCGCGATCGACAGCGCCCTGTACAACGCCTACGGCCAACGCCTGATTTCGACCATTTTCACCCAGTCCAACCAGTACCGGGTGGTGTTGGAAGCCGCGACCGTAGAGTCCGGCGGGCCGGAACAATTGCTGCAACTGCGGGTGCCGTCCGCCAGCGGCGAACAGGTACCGCTGACAGCGCTGGCCCGGCTGTCGGAGCGGCAAGCGCCGCTGGCCGTCAACCGCCTCGACCAGTTTCCGGCAACGACAGTGTCGTTCAACCTCGCGCCCGGCGCCGCTTTGGGCGACGCGTTGCGGGAGATCGAAGCCGCCAAACGCGAAATCGGCCTGCCGCTGGCGATCCAGTTCGATTACCAGGGCGCGGCCCTGGCCTTCGATGCGTCGCTGGCCGATACGCTGTGGCTGATACTGGCGGCCGTGGTCACGGTCTACATCGTCCTCGGCGTGCTCTACGAAAGTTACATCCATCCGCTGACCATCCTGTCGACGCTGCCGTCGGCCGGCGTCGGCGCCCTGTTGGCCTTGCTGCTCGCCGGCGACGATCTCGGCATCATCGGCGTGATCGGCATCGTACTGCTGATCGGCATCGTCAAGAAAAACGCGATCATGATGATCGACTTTGCCCTGGACGCCGAGCGCAATCAGGGTTTGCCGGCGCGGGAAGCGATTTTCCAGGCCTGTCTGCTGCGTTTCCGGCCGATTCTGATGACCACGCTGGCCGCTCTGCTCGGGGCGTTACCGTTGATGTTGGGCGGGGGCGTCGGTTCCGAACTGCGCCAACCCTTGGGCACCGCCATGGTCGGCGGCCTGCTGCTCAGCCAATTGCTGACCCTGTACACCACGCCGGTGGTCTACCTGAGCCTGGACCGCTGGGCCCGCCGCCTGCGCGGAGACGACCGGTGAATATTTCGGCAGCGTTCGTGCGCCGCCCGGTCGCCACGACCTTGTTGACGCTGGGCTTGGCGCTGGCCGGCCTGCTGGCCTTTTGGCAATTGCCGGTGGCGCCGTTGCCGCAGGTCGATTTCCCGACCATTTCGGTCAGCGCCAGCTTGCCCGGCGCCGCGCCGGAGACCATGGCGGCAACGGTGGCGACGCCGTTGGAGCGGGCGCTGGGCCGGATAGCCGGCATCAACGAAATGACTTCGGCCAGCTCGCTCGGCAACACCCGCATCACCTTGCAATTCGATTTGAGTCGCGACATCGACGGCGCTGCCCGCGACGTGCAGGCCGCGATCAACGCCGCCGCCAGCCTGTTACCGAGCAATCTGCCGAACCGGCCGAGCTACCGCAAAGTCAATCCGGCCGATTCGCCGATCCTGATTCTGGCGCTGACCTCGACCACGTTAAGCCGCGGCCAAATGTACGACGCCGCCTCAACCGTGTTGGCGCAGAAAATCGCGCAATTGCCCGGCGTCGGCCAGGTCACGGCTGGCGGCAGTTCGCTGCCTGCGGTCAGAGTCGAGTTGAATCCGGATGCTCTGGCCAAATACGGCATCGGCCTGGACCAGGTCGCCGGCGCCATCGCCGCCGGCAACACCAACCGGCCCAAAGGCGCGCTGGAAATCGGCGGCCGCCACTGGCAAATACAAACCAACGGCCAGGTCGAGCACGCGGCGGATTATCTGCCGTTGATCGTCGCCTACCGCAACGGCGCGCCGGTACGGATTGCCGATCTGGGCACAGCGGTGGATTCGGTAGAAGACTTGCGCAGTACCGGCCTGAAAAACGGCGAGCCGGCGGTATTGTTGATCGTCAACAAACAGCCCGGCGCCAATATCATCGAAACCGTGGATAGGGTCAAAGCGATGCTGCCGCAACTGCGCGCGCTGCTGCCGGCCGCGGTCGAACTGTCGGTGGTCTCCGACCGCTCGCAAACCATACGCGCCTCGGTGGCCGAAGTGGAGCACAGCCTGCTGATCGCCGTCGCGTTGGTAATCATGGTAGTGCTGTTATTTCTGCGCCGCCTGCGCACCGCGCTGATTCCCATCGTCGCGGTGCCGGTGTCGCTGATCGGCGCCTGCGGCGTGATGTATTTGTGCGGCTACAGCCTGGATAATTTATCGTTGATGGCGCTGACCATCGCCACCGGATTTGTGGTGGACGATGCGATTGTGGTGCTGGAAAACAGCAACCGCCATCTGGAACAAGGCCTGCCGCCACTGCAGGCCGCGTTGCGCGGCGTCGGCGAAGTCGGCTTTACCGTACTGGCGATGAGTTTGTCGTTGATCGCGGTGTTTACCCCTATCCTGCTGATGGGCGGTATCGTCGGCCGCTTGTTCCGCGAATTCGCCGTGACGCTGTCCGCGGCGGTTTTGGTGTCGCTGGTGGTTTCGCTGACGGTGACGCCGATGCTGTGCGCACACTGGCTGCAAGCGGAACCGCCGCGGCCGCCAAGCCGAGCGTCGGCGGCGACGGCGGAACTGTTCGACAAAATCCGCGCCGGCTACCGGCATAGCCTGGCCTGGGCGCTGCACCACCCGCGGCTGATGTTGGCGTTGCTGGCGGCCTGCATCGCCGCCAACGCCTATCTGTACGTCATCGTACCGAAAGGCTTTTTTCCAGTGCAGGACAACGGCCGGCTCAGCGGCACGATCCAGGCCGACCAGAGCATTTCCTTCCAGGCCATGCAGCGCAAGTTGCGCGATTTTGCCGAAATCCTGCACCAGGACCCGGCGATCAACGACGTGGTCGGTTTTGCCGGCGGCATGCAGAACAGCAACAGCGGCCTGATGTTCGCGATCTTGAAGCCGCCGGAGCAGCGCGACCGCCCCATCGCCGAAATCAACCGCCAGTTGCGGGAAAAGCTGGCCGACGAACCCGGCGCCAGCCTGTTTCTGCAACCGGTGCAGGACTTGCGCATCGGCGGCCGCGGCTCGGCGGCGTTGTACGAATTCGCCTTGCAATCGGACGATCTGAATCTGCTGCGGGAATGGACGCCGAAGATCGTCGCCGCGTTGGCGGCGCTGCCGGAACTGGCCGATGTCAACACCAACCAACAAGACAAAGGCCGGCAAATCGCACTGCAGGTGGACCGAGACAAGGCCGCCCGGCTCGGCGTCAGCCAGGCGGCAATCGATAGCGCGCTGCACAACGCCTTCGGCCAGCGCCCGGTATCGGTGATTTACAAACCGTTGAACCAATACCGGGTGGTGATGGAACTGGCGCCGCAGTATTGGCGCGATCCGCAGACCTTAAGGCAACTCTATGTCGGTTCCGCTAACGGAATCCAGGTGCCGCTGGCGACGCTGGCCGAGTTCCGCCCCGGCAACACGCCGCTGACCGTCAACCACCAAGGCCAATTCGCCGCGGCAACGGTATCCTTCAATCTGAAACCCGGCGTGTCGTTATCGGACGCCACCCGCTTGATCGAGCGCACGCTGCGCGACATCGGCACGCCGGCGCAGGTGCGCGGCAGCTTTCAGGGTTCGGCCAAGGCGTTTCAGGAATCGCTGCGCAACCAACCCTGGCTGATCGCCGCGGCGCTGTTCAGCATCTACATCGTGCTGGGCATTCTCTACGAAAGCTACATCCATCCGCTGACCATCCTGTCGACGCTGCCGTCGGCCGGCATGGGCGCGTTGCTGGCGCTGATGGCCTGCGATACCGAATTCAGCATCATCGCGCTGATCGGCGTGATTTTATTGATCGGCATCGTCAAGAAAAACGCGATCATGATGATCGACTTTGCGCTGCACGCACAACGCGAACAGGGCTTGGACCCGGAACAAGCCATCTTCGCCGCCTGCCTGCAACGCTTCCGGCCGATTATGATGACGACGCTGGCGGCACTGCTCGGTGCGTTGCCGTTGGCGCTGGGCTCGGGTTACGGCGCCGAATTGCGCCAGCCGCTGGGGATTTCCATTGTCGGCGGCCTGCTGGTCAGCCAACTGCTGACGCTGTATACGACGCCGGTGGTGTATTTGGCTCTGGACCGGCTCAGCGGCCGGCGGCGGAAAAATCCGGCGGTCTCAGCCAGCCGGCCATCTCAAAATTTGGCGTGAGCGAAGCCTTTTTGCAATACGCCCTGGCGGTAGTATTTGCCGATGTCGATACCGTAATCCTGCGCCCGGACGATGCTCCTGATGGTTAACACCTGGCCGCGCCGATCCAATTCCATATCGGCCAGATTGACCACTCTTTCCTCGACCGGCTGCCCTTCCGGATCCAGCAAAATGATGATTTTAGGCCGCAGCCGCACCAGTTCGTTGACTTCGACCACAATCGCCACCGCGCCGTTGGTCATCTGCACCAGACTGCCCGGCGGATAAACGCCCAAAGCTTCGATGAATTTTACGACCAGGCGCCCGTCCAACTGGCTGCCGCTCAAATCGGACAGAATGCCGGTCGCATCGAGATGGGTGCGGCCTTTCTGGTACACCCGGTCGCTGGTCATCGCGTCGTACATATCCACTATCGTCACGATCCGGGTAAACAGCGAGATACCCTTGTCCTTGATCCGCCGCGGATAGCCTTTGCCGTCCAGCGTTTCGTGGTGGGCCAGCGCCGTGTCGATCGCTCCGGTGTACATATCCGTGCTGGATTTCAGCAATTCGTAGCCGAGCGAGGTATGCGAACGCATGATTTCCATTTCGGCATCGTCCAGTTTGCCCGGTTTATTCAGAATCTCCAGCGGAATCAACATTTTGCCCATGTCGTGCATCATGCCGCACAGGCCGACCAGATTCAGGTTGGAGACAGAAAAATTCAGGTGCCGGCCCAACACTATAGCCAAGGCGCAAACGTTCAGACTGTGCTGAGCGGTATATTGGTCCCTGTTTTTCAGTTGGCTCAACCACAAAAACGCATCCGGCGAATGCAGAATGCTATTGACGCATTCGGCCACCGCCGCCTTGGCGGCCTTGGTATCCACGCCCTCGCCGCGGGCGATGCGCTCCATGAAATCGGAAACCAGCACGCCCATTTCCTGATACACCGCTTCGGCGCGTTCGATCTCTTTTTCGAATACGCTCAATTTCGGCGGAGGCGGAAAATCGGCGATGCTGTCCAACGACAGGTTGTCTTGGCTGCCTTTGTACTCGACCACCTTCTTCCGGCTTTTGGTGACGTCAATGTACACGTAGTCGCAGACCTCGCGTACCTTGCGGATGTCTTCCTCGGTTTGCAGCTCGAACCCCTGGAACAGAAACGGGCTGTCCAGCCAGGGCCGGTCCAGTTCGATCACGTACATGCCGAGCTTGAGCTGGGCCACCGGCGTATAAACCCGCTGGTTAACGTCGTAAACGTTGACGTTACTCTGCAGCGATTTTTTCTTGCGGCGGCGGAACGGCCACCAGTCTGCTATAGCCATGCGATTCGATTCATCCAAACGTTTAGAGTAAGCTTCTTTGCCACCGGGGCGGGCCGATAAACGGGCGGCGGCAGGACAGCGGTTGGCACAATGATAGCCAGTTTCCCGCATTCGAAAATTGCCGCCGCACCCCAAGTCCGGTTTCCGCGACCCAGTTCCAACATTAAACAAAAGCCCTCCCCTTGCAGCCGGCAGCATCTCCAGAGCCAAACCGAGGCCCTACCGGCAAACTTTACCAAGCTTTACCTAAATTAAGCTTTCCCCGGCTTGCCAAGCAAAAATCCGGATAATACACTGAAACCCGTCTGCAGCCGCAGCTTGCCACCAGCCGCTTCGGTTGGACGGAACCGACGACACAGCCCCAGCCCTGCGCGGTCTCAGCCATCGCCACTACTGCCCGGCCGGAAACCGCCACGTTATTCAAAACCTGACCTTTACCCCGCATGCTTTGGCCCGTTAAATCGAAACCTGGTTCCGCCCGCCGGCGAACCGCTATTTTGGTGTTGGCGGCAGCAGTAGCCGCCGGCGCAGCTTACCGCTATCTGCAGCCGGAACAGAAAGCCACGGAGCCGGGCGAAACCGTCAGCGTCAGCCTGGGCGACATTGAAGAAAACGTCACGGCTCAGGGCAAACTGGAACCCAAAGAATACGTCGATGTCGGCGCTCAGGTTACCGGCCAATTGCAAAAAATCTACGTCAAGATCGGCGACGACGTCCGCGCCGGGCAATTACTGGCGCAAATCGATCCGCGGATTTATGCGGCGCGGGTCGCGGCCGACGAGGCCAATATCAAGAATCTGCAGGCGCAACTGGCCGGCCAGCAAGCGCAAGTGGTGTTTGCCCAGCAGCAATACGACCGCAACCGTGAGCTATTGCAAAGCCAGGGCGTCAGCGTCCAGGATTTTCAAAACAGCGAATTCACTTTGAAAAACGCCAAAGCTACCGCCGCCGCGATCCAGGCGCAGATCGAACAAGTGGAATCGACCTTGAACGGAGACAAGACCAATCTCGGCTTCACCAAAATCTTCGCTTCGATGGACGGCACCATGGTCGACCAGAAGGCCCGCGAAGGCCAGACCCTGAACGCCAACCAAACCACGCCGACCATTCTGCAACTGGCCAAACTCGACACGATGACGGTGCGGGCCCAGGTAGCCGAGGCCGACGTGATGCGGCTGAGCCGGGACATGGCGGTGTATTTCACCACGCTGGGCTCCGGCGAGCGGCGCTGGCAAGGCAAGGTACGGCAAATCCTGCCGACGCCGGAAGTGATCAACAACGTCGTGCTGTACAACGTCCTGGTCGACGTCGACAACCGCGACCGGCAATTGATGACCGGCATGAGCACGCAGATGTTTTTCGTACTGGGCAAGGCCGAGCAAGTACCGTTGCTGCCGGTCAACGCGCTGGGCCAACGCCTGCGCGGCGAGGACCAAGGCCGAGGCCAGGCCTACAAAGTCAAACTGGTTAGCGGCGCGGACGTGCAGGAAAAAACCGTGCATATCGGCCTGCGTACTCGCCGTTTTGCCCAGGTGTTGGACGGCCTGGCGCTAGGCGACCGGGTACAGGCCAATAGCGACAATGGCGACAAGTCCAAAAACCGGCGCAAAGATCCGCTGCCCGGCGGCGGAGTGCCCCGGCTATGAGCGCCGAACCGCTACTCGAACTCCACGGCATCCGCCGTTTTTATCCGAACGGCGACAACGTGGTTCGGGCGCTGGACGACGTGTCGCTGAGCGTCTGGCCCGGAGAATTCGTCGCCATCGTCGGCCAGTCCGGCTCCGGCAAATCGACGCTGATGAATCTGATCGGCTGTCTGGACCGGGCCGACACCGGCAGCTATCGGGTGTTGGGCCGCGACGTGGCCGAGCTCGACCCGGACCAACTCGCCGCCTTGCGGCGGGAAAGCTTCGGCTTCGTGTTCCAGCGTTACAACCTGCTGAATAGCGCGACTGCCGCCGAAAACGTCGAAATTCCGGCCTTGTACGCCGGCTTGGCCAAGGCCGAACGCCACCGGCGGGCGCTGGAATTGCTGGCCAAACTGGGCCTGGCCGAACGCGGCGAACACAAACCGATGCAGTTGTCCGGCGGCCAACAACAACGGGTCGCGATAGCCAGAGCCTTGATGAACGATCCGCCGGTAATCCTGGCCGACGAACCGACCGGGGCGCTGGATAGCCAAAGCGGCATGGAAGTCATGGCGCTGCTAAAACGGTTGCACGGCGAGGGCCGGACGATTTTGCTGATCACCCACGACGACAAAGTCGCGGCCCACGCCCAGCGGGTCGTGCATATCGCCGACGGCAAAATCGTCCACGACGGCCCGGCCCGGCGCGACGGTCGCTGGCTGACGCCGCCGGCCCAGCGCGGTATCGGCGGCGCCGGCTTGCTGGCGGAGTTGGCCGAAGCCGGCAAAACCGCACTGCGTTCGTTGCGCGCCAACTTGTTCCGTACCGCATTGACCTTGCTCGGCATCGTGATCGGCGTCGCCGCTGTAGTGACGATGCTGGCGGTCGGCCAGGGCAGCCAGGAAAAAGTGCTGGAACAGATGCGGGCGATGGGCACCAACATCCTGTCGATTCGCCCCGGCGTCCCCGGTTTTCGCGGCGGCGGCGACGTTGCCACTTTGACGCTAGCCGACGCCGAGGCGATCGCCGAACTGGACAACGTGGCCTGGGCCTCGCCGGAGCGCAGCAGTCGGCTAACCGTGCGTTACGGCGCGGTCGATTACGCCACCAGCGTGCAAGGCGTGGCGCCGAGCATGCCGCAGGTGCGGGACTGGCCGCTGGCGCTCGGCGACTTTTTCGACGAACGCGACCAACGCCGCTACGCGCCGGTCATGGTACTGGGCGAAACGGTGCGCAAACTGCTGTTTAGCGACGGCGAAGACCCGCTCGGCCGCTACGTCATGATCGGCAACATTCCATTCGAGGTGATCGGCGTGATGGCCGCCAAAGGCGCCGACGCCCAGGGCAGCGACCGCGACGACGGCGTGTTCGTGCCGATCAGCACCGGTTTGGTCCGTTTGTTCGGCCAGAAATACCTGGGCGGCATCACGGTGCGGGTCGAGGACGTGGCCCAAATCGACGCTACGCAACAGGCCATTACCGATTTATTGGTCGCCCGCCACCAAACCGAGGATTTCCGGATACGCAACATGGCATCGATCATCGAATCGGCCACCGAAACTCAGAATACCTTGACGCTGATGCTCGGCATCGTCGCGGCGATTTCGCTGTTGGTCGGCGGCATCGGCGTGATGAACATCATGCTGGTCAGCGTCACCGAGCGCACTCGGGAAATAGGCATCCGCATCGCCACCGGCGCCCGCCGCCGCGATATCCTGCTGCAATTCAATACCGAAGCCGCCGTGGTCTGCACCTTGGGTGGCGTGATGGGGGTTTTGCTCGGCTTCGCCGCCGGCCAGGTTTTGGCCTACTTCGGCATGGCGGTGTTGTTTTCGCCGCTGCCGGCTATCTTGGCGTTTTGCTGCGCCTTCTCCACCGGCCTGCTGTTCGGTTACTTGCCGGCGCGCAAGGCGGCGCTACTCGACCCGGTCGTGGCGTTGGCGGCGGAATGAAAAGGCAGGCACGAATCGGCGGATTGGCGATGGCGCTGGCAATTGCCGGCTGCAATTTGCAAACCGATTACCGCCGGCCGCCGGTCGACACGCCGGAGGGTTGGCGTCAGGCCGCTGCCACCGGCGCAGCCCAGGTCGATCCGCAGTGGTGGCGGGCATTCGCCAGCGCGGAGTTGGACCGGTTGATGGCACAGGCCCTGGCCTACAACAACGATCTGGCCGCCGCCGAACAACGCATCGCCCAGGCCCGCGCCCAGGCCCGGATTGCCGGGGCCGGGCTGTGGCCGGCGGCCGGCCTCAACGCCAGTTATACCGACAACCGCAACGAGCTGACCGATAGCCAGAAAGCCAGCGGCCAGTTCGACATTGCCTACGAAGTCGATTTATGGGGCGCCAACCGCGCCCGCCGCGATGCCGGCAGCGCCCGGATGCTGAGCCGAATATTCGCCCGCGATGCGTTGCAACTGGTGGTGATGGCCGATGTCGGCCAAACTTATTTCACGCTGCTGGCGATCCGCGAGCGCCGGCAAATCGCCAGCGATTTTCTGGATACGGCCACGGCCATTCTCGGCATCATCGAAGCCCGCCAGCGCGCCGGCGCCGCCTATGCGCTGGAAGTGGCCCAGCAAAAAACCGTGCAGGCCAACGCCCGCGCCAGCCTGGACTTGCTGGTGCAACAGCAGATTCTGGCGGAAAACGCGCTGGCGATATTGCTCGGCCAAGCGCCGCAGCAACTGGCGTTGGCGCCGGCCGCGTTCGCCGATTTACAGATACCGCAGATCGGCGCCGAACAACCGGCCGCACTGCTGCAACGCCGCCCCGACATCGGCCAGTTGGAAATGGAATTAATCGCTGCCAACGCCGACATCGCCGCCGCCCGCGCCGCGTTCTATCCGAAACTGCAATTGAGCATGAACAGCTTGCTGTCCTCGCCGCAGCCGGGCGGCGTGGCCGTGGCATTGGCGGCCGGCCTGGCCCAACCGCTGTTTCAGGGCGGCCGCCTGCAAGGCGCTTTCGACAACGCAGTTGCCGTGAACGCGGAATTGGCGGAAACCTACCGCAAGACGGTGTTGACGGCATTCAAGGAAGTGGAGGACGCCGCGGCGACCTACGCCAACTCCGGCCGCCGGCTCGAAGCGCTGCAACTGGCTACCGAACAAGCCAAGCTGGCCTTACAAATCTCCCGCGACCGCTACCGCCTGGGCGCGGTGGACTACCAAGCCCTGCTCAATGCGCAAAGCAGCTATTTGAACGCCGAAAACAGCCGGGTGCAGGCACGGCTAGAAGTCCTGCTGGCGCAAGTGCTGATGTACAAAGCCCTCGGCGGCGGCTGGTCCTTGGCAAACCAAAATACCGACCTCGCCGACCGCGCACCGGGGCCTTGAACGCCCGCACCCAAGGCGGGGCCTCGCGGCGAATTGCAGCAGCCCCGGCCGGCTCCATCGGTTTAGCATCGGCGCCGCCGGCGATAGACCGGTTTAAATTTTCAGCTTGCCGAGCTTGGCTTCGAATTCTTCCAGCGTCATCGCTCCGCTTTTGGCTTCGCGTTGGTGGGCGGCGTCGAAAAAATAGGTTCTGGGTAGTTCGCCGTACCAGGCCGGATCGATTTCGTAACGCAGTTTTTCCGGGTTATCGCCGCTAAAGGCCCAATTTTCCAGGTTGCCCAGTTTATGCGTGTCGACGATGCGTTGAATCTCCGGCATCGCTTCCGCCTCGTCGGCCGCCAACATCACGATCTTCAACGTGGGGTGTTTGTCGTGCAATTGGTTGATGACCGCCATGTCCTTCAAGCAGGACGGGCAATCCACCGACCAGATTGCCAACATCAACGGTTTGCCGGCATTCGCCGCCAGAATTTGCTGGTAGCTGCCGGGGACGAAAGGTTTTATCGGGGTTTGGTCGGCCTGGGCGGCGTCGTTCAGACTGGCGGCAACCAAACTTAAAAACAGGATCAGGATTTTCATCTTTGCTCTTCCGAAAATTCAAATTTTGGGCCGGGCACATTAGCGCCTATGGCGCCGCCATTCAAGTTGAGACTGCAGCGGCCAGCAGCGGAGTTGTCGCAATAGGTCATTTAACATAGTTTTTACAGCGAAACGACCAGACCTGGTTGCCGGATTACTCGAAATTTCCCCGATTCAGGCCACAGAACGGGCGGTCCCAGCCAGCGTTATGTGCTTGGATAACGGCGAAGCATTCACGAACAAATCCATCGCACAATAACCCGCTACCCAAGCGCAGCCACCCGATTCAGGCAGCTTAGCCCCGAATATCCTGCGACCCGGCACGCATTTTCGGCAGTATGAACCGACGCTCTACCCCAGACCGCAAACGCAAAACCGAGGTAAACGCGGCATATCCCCCATGTCTTTAATGGAATCAAGCCATTTAACATAGTTTATTTTATTTAGAAATAGAAATAACCAATAAAATCAATATCCTAATTCCTGGCGCCACTCTTGCTGCACAAAAAGATTACACTTAACCGGTTTTGCTTCCTGCCGGATTGGCAGCCTTCAGACTTTTCGAACCCATGCGCAGAAAAACTAAAATAAAGTCAGCCTTACTGTTATTCCCCGGCTTCGTCGCCTTGCCGGCTAGCCTGCTCGCAGCCGAAACCGCTACGACGTTATCGGATGTCGTGGTGTCCGATGAATCCGAAGACGGCCGCCCGGAAACGCCGTCCAAGACCGATTTCGCCACGCCCAAAACCAAAGTGACCAAAGCGGCTATCGAGAAAACCAATGCGGTAACGACGGTGGACGCGGTGAAATTCGAATCCGGCGTGTTTGCCCGGCAACGCTACATCGGCGACCAAAATGCGCCTATCGGTATGCGCGGTTCCAACCCTTACCAAGGCGGCCGGGTCATGGTATTCATGGACGGCATGCCAATCTGGAATCCTTTGCAAATCAGCTTCAACGGTTCGCCGCGCTGGGGCTTGATCGGACCGGGCGAGGTCAAATCGATAGACGTACTTTCAGGGCCGTTTTCCGCCGAATACAGCGGCAACGCGATGGGCGGTGTGCTGAACTACACCACATTGATGCCGCAAAAGCGCGAAATCTATACCGAAGCGACCTATTTCGTGCAGCCTTACGAATTCGAAGGCACCAAAACCAATCTGCAAGGATTTAAAACGTTTGCCTCTTACGGCGACAAATTCGGCGATTTCAGCACTTACTTCTCGTACAACCACATCGAGAACGAAGGCCAGCCGATGACGCCGCAACATACAGTTGACAACCCTATCGCAGCAGCTGGAGCTAGGCTCGCTAATACAACTACTGGAGCCAATCTTGAGAGAAATCCGAGAACGGGCAATTTAAGGTACAACTATGGCGATGACGGCATTCAACATTCGACTGACAATCTGTACAAGTGGAAAGCGAGTTATGCCATCAATGCCGAGCTGGACACAATGTTCACCGCAGCTTACCAACAGTTTGAGAGAACAAATGTTGGTCAATCTTTCTTACGAGACGTTAATGGTACAGTTATTTACCCATCTCAATTCGTCAACTACAGTACAGATGGTCGAATTCTCAGAACTTCTTCAACCAGCCCCACCGCGGCACCTACTACCCTTGGCGTAAGTACACAAAACAGGGAAACACTGACCTTAGGGTGGGGATTAAAAGGACGAGTTGTCGGCAACTGGTATACCAATACCAATATTAGCTTCTTCGATATCCTGAAAGACCAAACCATCAGTTCAAATTACAACCCAGAAGACCCCAACCAAAATAAATCTGGTAGAGATAGTTCATTTGACGATTCCGGCTGGTTTAGCATTTCAACGAAGTTCAATAACGAGCAATTTCTTGGGCGAAAAGACCTATCATTCGCGACTGGTTACGAATTCCAACACTCCAGAATTTTGTTGACTCAATCCAATTTGACCAATTACGAAAACAACACCCAAGCGGCCAACTGGCTGAACTCGAAGAGCGGCGGCACCACCGATGTCCACGCCTTGTTCGGTCAATTGAGCTGGCGATTCATGCCGGATTGGGATGCCACGGTCGGCACCCGGCTGGAACGTTGGAACAGTTACGACGGCATCAATCTGAGCAGCACCCAACAAACAGGCCTTTTGAATCCAGCCGACCGGCAAGTGTCGAGATGGTCGCCGAAATTCTCGTTGGGCTACGAGCCGGGCCGCTGGAAATTCCGTTATTCGGTCGGCAAAGCCTACAAGTTTCCGTTACCTGAAGAACTGTACGGCAACTCCAGCGGCGTCAGCGGCAACGTATCGCTGGCGGATGCGACCTTAAAGCCGGAGGACGGCACGCACCACAACTTGCTGGCCGAATACGACTTCAATAACGGCTACGTGCGCTTGAACCTGTTCCATGAAAACGTGCGTAACGCCATCTACAACCAGTCGATTTACCTACCGGGCAGCGCGGTGCTGAGTACGCTGGTGTCGTCGGTCGGCGAAGTGGAAACCGACGGTTTGGATTTTACGATCAACCACGACCGGGTGTTCGGTTCCGATTTCGACGTCAAATTGAATACCACGATTTTGAATGCGGAGATCATCGCCAACGAGCGCAACCCGGCCTATGTCGGCAAGCAGTTCCCGCTGATGCCGAACTACCGCGCGAATCTGTTGACCACTTACCACTACGGCACCGACTGGGATTTTTCGGTCGGCACCCGCTACTCGGGCAGACAGTTTTCGCAATTGGATAACTCCGATCTGCAACTGCCCTACTACAGCGCCTTTACCGAATCGGTCTACGTCGATTTGAAAGCCACATACCGCTTCAACAAAGCCGGCCACGTCTCCGCCGGTATCGACAACATCAACGACTACCAAGCGTTTTATAACCACCCGCTACCGCAAAGAACCTTCTTTGCCCAGGTCGGTTACAAATTCTAGCCCTACGCCACCGCTTGCGGGGCCGGTTATCGACACCGGTTTCGCAAGCCGAAAACTTTAATCCTCCGGCCCAAAGCACTGCTGGTAGTCCTTACAGACCTCGCAGGACGGCGCCCGGCAGACGTACAAGCCCTCGGCTTCGCAGAGTTGTTTGTACAAAAATTTCTTCCATTTCATATCCTTGCTGTTACGTGCGACCAGGTCGGGAAAGTTGTAGGCCAGCATCGCCGACAGGTCTGCGCGCGACCACAAACCCAAGTCCTGCCACAAATGGTCGCTGCCCAGGCAGGCGGCGACGATCAGCGCAATCAGCCATTCGGTATCCGCGCCCGGTTGCGCGGCGAATTGGCGCAATAGCGTTTCCAGATCCTGTTTTTCCAGCATCCGGCTGTAATCCAGGGTGTGGCCCGAAACCGCGGTTTCGGCCAACGCGTAGCCGGGGAAATGGCTGGCCAGCAACGCGGCGAATCGCTCCGGCGCCAAACCCAGCCGGTCCGGCAACGCGCCCTCTCCCACCGCCCAACTGGCGATGATTTGCGCCAGCCAGACGCTGTTGGGCGACCAGCCGGCGCACGCCGCGAGTTCCTGATAAATCTGCTGCCGTGGCTTTGGCGTAACCGCTAGACTCGGAATGGTTTGGTTCGGTTCTATAGCAGGCATGCAATTCATCTTCGGTCCTCCGGCGTTTAGTGGCGGAACGGATTAATACTCGACGCGGATGTCTTCGTCCCTAACGATCATCTGGCAAGCCAGACGCCATTCGCAGGGCAAATCGTCGACGATCATTTTTTCCAGCTCTTCGCCGGTGACCTTGCCGAGCTGTTTCAGCACCGCTTTTTCCTTCTCGGTCAACGGGCCGCCCATGCGCTGGTTTTTTTTGTCGATGCTGGTGACTTTAACCAGACAGGTACCGCATTCCCCGTCTTCGCACTCGAAGTTGATGGGGATTTTGTTCTCCAGCGCCAGCTTCAATACGGTTTGGGTGTGGCTGCCGGCGACGGCGTAAACGGTTTTGTCCCGGTATTCAGGGCTTGAAAATGTGACTAATGCCATGTGGGTCTCCTTGAACGGCTTACACCGGTTTGACGGAAATCTCGCCGCCCAACACCTGCGCCTGACAGGCCAGACGGTTGTGCTTGCCGGCCATGTTTTCCCGCAGAATTTTGTCTTCCAATACCGAAGGTTCGGTCAGATGATTCCAGCCCGACGTCACTTTCATGATGCAGGTGCCGCAATCGCCCTCTCGGCAGCCGTAGGTAATGCCGGAACCGACCTTCTCGGACACTTCGATGATTCGAGTGCCGGCGGGTACGGTGACGGTGACGTTGATGTCTTCGAATGTAATGGTCGCTTTGGCCATTGAAAAAACTCCTTACGCTATTTAAGTGTCATCTCGGCAACCTCCAATCTGAGGACTGCCGTGTTGGAATCCGCAAAGATTCCCGATTCCCGCCCACTCGAAAGCCGACGGGGTTCGCCTATCCGTCCGGGGATCGGCTTAGCCGGCCTTACTGCACCGGCTCAACGCGTGACGTATGTCTAAAACTGTTGCTGCGGTCCGGCTCAGGCCAGATCCGCGAAATTAAGCACTTTCGATAACCGGGCGCCGGTCAACTCTTGGGCCAACTCCAAACCGAAGGCCGTGCATTCCAATATCTCGTCGTCGGTCGGAATCAATTTCACCCGCAAGCCCGGAATCGGCACCCGCAATTTCAGGCCGCGCAGGCGGTCCTCGACCAGACGCACGCCCTCGCCGGTCCAGCCGTAGGAACCGAACACGCCGCCCAGTTTGTTCTTCAAATTGACCACCGCCAACGACGACAGCAAATCCCAAATCGGCTTGACCGCATCGCCGTTGATGGTCGGCGTGCCCAGCACCAGGCCGTCGGCTTCTTCGATCAAATCGACGAACGGCCCCACCTCGCCGCCTTCCAGGTCGTACAGCGAGACCCGCACGTCCTCGACCTGCATCGCGCCCTGATAAATCGCCTCGGCCATGCGCCGGGTGTTGCCGTAGGAACTGATGTAAAAAATCAGCAGGGTTTTCTGGTTGGGGCTGAGTTCGTTGTGCAAAGCCGGGCTGGAGAGTTGCCGGTAGCGCTGGATGTAATGCTGCGGCCGGTCGCGCAAAATCGGGCCGTGGGTCGGGGCGATCAGCGTCAGCGGCAACGGTTCGATCAATTCCAACGCCCGCACCACGTACTCCTTGAACGGCCGCATGATGTGGGCGTAGTAATATTCGAACGAGAAGCGGAAATCGCCGACGCGGTCGTTGAACAGGCGTTTGTCGCAGAAATGGCAGCCGAACACGTCGCCGGAAAACAACATCCGTTCCTCCGGCGCGTAAGTGCATTGGGTATCCGGCCAGTGCAGATAGGGCGTGTGCAAAAACTCCAGGCGGCGGTCGCCCAGCGACACCGAATCGCCGGTCACCACCGGCGTAAAGCTCAACGCGTCCTGCTTCAGCAGGCCTTTCAGCATCGTTTGGGCTTTTTGGGAGATGAACAACTGCGCCTGCGGCGCCCGCCGCATCAGCTCCGGCAACGCGCCGGTGTGGTCCGGCTCCAGGTGGTTCAACACGATGACTTTGATTTCGCTGTAGTCGGCGACGCTTTCCAGCCGGGCAAAAAAATCGGCGGCGAAGCCTTCCTTGACCGTGTCGATCACCGCGACGCCTTCGCTGCCGCGGATGACGTAGGCGTTGTAACTGGTGCCGTTGGCGGTTTTTAAAATGATGTCGAAGATGCGCAGATTGGGATCGAAGGCGCCAACCCAATGCACCCGCTCGGACAGTGGCACGGCAAGCGGCGTGCCGTCGTCGCCTTCCAGCTTGACGCCGTTCATGGCCCGCCCGCCTCGGCGCGGGCTTGGCGCGGACAGGTTTCCAGGTCCTTGGCATTCGCCGGCAATTTCAAGCCCAGCCAGGCATCGACTTCGTTTTCGTCGAAACCCGACACCCGCCGCTGGTCGGCTTCCATCAGCGGCCGCCGGATCAACAACGGCTGCTCGACCATCAAGGCAATAGCCTGATCTTCGTCCAGCATTTCCGGATCGACCAAGCCCTGCTTGATCGCCGGCGCGCTGCGGTTAAACCATTCCGCGACCGGCTTGTCGCCGAAAAACGAACGCAGTTTGGCCTGCTGCTTGGCCCAGGGCTGTTGCAACAAATCGTAGACCACCAGCAAATGGCCGGCCGCGCTCAATAGCTGTTTCTGCCGGGTGTTGTTCAAACATCCCGGCTTCTCGTAAAAGTGGACGGTAGCCATAGCCGTCAGTGGGCTTGGAGTTCCGCCATGACCTCGGCCATTCTTTCCGGTGGAATGCCGGTCAACGAACCGGGCGGATTGACGGCGATACCGTTCGCATCCAGGATCGCGCCCTCGATCGGGCAGATGCTGGCGCATTGGGTATCCTGGTAATCGCCTTCGCATTCGGTGCATTTGTTCGGATTGATCCGAAAATGCCCGGCTTTGCTGGACATAAAAATCGCCTTGCTCGGGCACAACGGCTCGCAGGCGTAACAGTTGACACAGGATTCTATGATTTGTAGAGCCATGACGTTCGTCCTATGCAGGCCGGGTTACGGCCGTAACCCGGCATTGGATTCGATGGCCAGGTTTGCGTCGCCGCAACCCGGCCGGGGTTGTTAAGCGGTTGCGCGCTGCTCGGCGTTGCTCTCATCCAGCTTGCCGGCCGCGGCCATTTCCTTGTAAACCGCCATGACCGCGTCCTCGATCGGTTCCATCGCATGCTCGCCATTGGGCTGGATACCGGCTTGCTCCAGCATGTCCCAAGGCTCGTAACCGATCTTGGAACACAGCACCACTTCGCAGCCTTCCAAGGCGCGGATCGTGCGCTGCAACACGCTCTCGCCATCGCCGCAAGTATCGTCGCCGCTGCAGTACAGGTCGGTTTTTCGGTGGCTCATGAAACGCACGCCATCCGGCGAGGCTTCGTAGATCAAAAATTCTTTGGCATGGCCGAAGTGTTGGTTGATGACGCCTTGGCCGCTGGTGGCGATGGCCATCAACACCGGGCGGGTGTTCAGCTTGGGCTCGTCGGCATGGCTGGCGGCTTTTTCGACTTTGGCGGCGCGCTTGCTGTGCATTTCCTCGGCAATCGCTTCGTGGATGACCTTGCGTTTTTCCATCGCCGATTGGTAATCGATCTCCATCGCTTCGATTTTGTCCATCGTGAACTCGTCGCCGCGGTCTTCGCCCAGCAGACCGACCGCGTCGGCCCGGCACTGGCGGCAGTGGCGCATCATGTTCATGTCGCCGGAACAGGCGTCCTGCAAGTCCATCAACTCGTCCTGAGTCGGGCCGCGTTGGCCCATCACGCCATAGAACGTGCCGTGTTCGGCTTCGGCGATCAACGGCATCACGTTGTGCAGGAAAGCACCCTTGGCTTTGACGATTTTGCTGACTTCCGCCAAGTGCTTGTCGTTGACGCCGGGAATCATCACCGAATTAACTTTGACCAGGATGCCTCTGGCGGTCAGCATTTCCAGGCCTTTTTGTTGCTGCTCGATCAAAATCTTCGCGCCTTTCACGCCCTTGATCCGTTTGTTTTCCCAGAAAATCCAAGGATAGATTTGGGCGCCGATCTCCGGATCGACACAGTTGATCGTGATGGTGACGTGGTCGATGTTGTGTTTGGACAATTCCTCGACCGATTCCGGTAGGGCCAGACCGTTGGTGGAGACGCACAGTTTGATGTCCGGCGCGTCCTGACTCAGACGGCGGAAGGTTTCGAAGGTGCGTTCCGGGTTGGCCAGCGGGTCGCCGGGGCCGGCGATGCCGAGCACAGTCATTTGCGGGATGTTGGCCGCCACCGCCATGGTTTTCTTGACCGCTTGTTCCGGCGTCAGCAATTCCGAGACCACGCCCGGCCGCGATTCGTTGGAGCAATCGTATTTGCGGTTGCAGTAATGGCACTGGATGTTACAGGCCGGCGCCACTGCCACGTGCATGCGAGCGAAGTAATGATGGGCGTCTTCCGAGTAACACGGATGGTTTTCCACCTTGGCCCGTATTTCGTCGGACAAATGGCCTAATTGGTCGTCCGATGAACCGCAGGAGTGGGAGGAGCAGCCGCCTGCGCTGGCGGCGGGAGTTTCGTTCAAAACTGGCAATTCCATGATCTTCACCTCGCTTAAATGGGTTGCAAGAGAGGTAGCACAGGCCATGCCAGTTATTTTTTACAGACAAGCCTATGATTTTTATAGGCTTTACAATCCGACGCAGGCCAACTTGTCGGATATATCACATGCCGATGTTTGTAAGAGTACAAACCGCCGCGCCGAATTGTCGAAATTTCGGAAAAAATGGCCGCTCGTTATCGAAAATCGCCAGGGCGGACACGGCGGCTTCGCCCTGAAAACCCTACTGTTTTTAAGCATGAGTCTATAATGCGTGTGATAGACTTCACATAAATCAACATTTTCTCTGCCAGTGCAGCGGGCTGCGCCGCAGCCCAACGGATAACGCGTCTTAGACCTTAAATATGGAGCTGGGCCAACGCTTATGAACAGGTTTCGTTCTCCCGCCGCGATTAGCGTTTTACGATTTTCCTTTCGGTTAGGCCTAGCGTTTCTCTCCGTGCCGGAGCCGGCCACTGCTGATGTCTGTAATTGGGAAGGCGGCGACTCGGTCTGGTCCAGCGACGGCAACTGGAGCTGCAGCGCCGTGCCGGGCAACAGCGACAACGCCGTGCTGAATACCGACGACAACCTGGATCTGGACGTTGCCGCCGGCGTCCAAAAATTCACGCTGTCTTCCGCCAACGCCTTGCTGCAAGGCGCGGGATCGTTGACCTCGAATAGCGCATTCGACTTGCAATCCGGCACGGTCAGCGCCATTCTGGCCGGCAGCAACGGTGCCGACAAAACCACGGCCGGCACTGTTACGTTGAGCGGCAGCAATACTTACACCGGCACCACCACAATCAGCGCCGGCACCCTGGCCTTGGGCGCCAACAACGTATTCGACAATAACTCCAGCATCGTCGTGGACGGCGGCACGCTGGCAATGGGTACGTTCAGCGATACTGTCGCCGGCGTCACGCTGCAATCCGGCACGATCAGCGGCAACGGCGGCGTGCTGACTTCGGATAGCAAGTTCATATTGCAATCCGGTAGCGTCAGCGCCGTTCTGGCCGGCGACGACGGTGCCGATAAAACCACAGCCGGCACCGTCACACTCAGCGGTGCCAATACTTACACCGGCACCACCACGATCAGCGCCGGCACCCTGGCCTTGGGCGCCAACAACGTATTCGACAACAACTCCAGCCTCGTCGTCGACGGCGGCACGCTGGCAATGGGCGCGTTCAGCGATACCGTCGCCGGCGTCACGCTGCAATCCGGCACGATTAGCGGCAACGGCGGGGTGCTGACGTCGGATAGCAAGTTCATATTGCAATCCGGCGAAGTCAACGCCATTTTGGCCGGCACCCAAGGCGCCGAAAAAACCACAGCCGACACCGTTACTTTAAAAGGCACCAATACCTATACCGGCGCGACCACAATCAGCGCCGGCACCTTGGCCTTGGGCGCCAACAACGTATTCGATAACAACTCCAGCCTCGTCGTCGACGGCGGCACACTGGCAATGGGCACTTTCAGCGACACCGTCGCCGGCGTCACGCTGCAATCCGGCACGATTAGCGGCAGCGGTGGGGTGCTGACGTCGAATAGCAAATTCGTATTGCAATCCGGCGAAGTCAACGCCATTTTGGCCGGCACCCAAGGCGCCGAAAAAACCACAGCCGACACCGTTACTTTGAAGGGCGCCAACACCTATACCGGCGCCACCACGGTCAGTGCCGGCACGTTGGCGCTGGGCGCCAGCAACGTATTGGCCGACGGCTCCAGCATCGTCGTCGACGGCGGCACGCTGGCAATGGGCACTTTCAGCGACACAGTGCTTGGCGTGACGCTGCAATCCGGCACAATCAGCGGCAGCGGGGTTTTAACCTCCAACACCACCTACAATCTGCAATCCGGTTCGATCGATGCCGTGCTGGCGGGTAACTTCGGTATCAACAAAACCACCGCCGACACGGTTACCCTGAACGGCGACAACACTTATACCGGTACGACCCAAGTCAATGCCGGTACCTTAATTTTCAACGGCAGCGGCAACCACACCCTTACCGGCAGCTATACCGGGGCAGGCACGTTGGAATTTGCCGACGGCACCAACCAGTTCGCGACCGGTGCGACCATCGCCACCGCCAACCTGATCTTGAGCGGCGGTACCAACCAGATCACCAGCGGCGCCAGCGTCACCTCTTCCAACGTGACCTTGAGCGGCGGCAGCAACACCATCGACAAAGCCTTATCGGTTACCTCGTTTGCTGTTAGCGGCGGTAGCAACACCCTGAACGCGGCGCTAACCGCCACCAACGCTACCTTCGACGGCGGCCTCACCGATACTACCGATATCAATGCAAGTTACAACGTCAGCGGCACCACCACAGTCAACGGCGGCAACGTCAATTTCGCCTCATCGACTCCGGCGGTATTGGGGCAGACTCTAGTGATTAACGGCGGCCAGGTCAGTTTCGCCGCGGCCGTCACCGAAGTCGACGAGTACATTCAAACCGACGGCATTTTGTCCGGACCGGGGGAACTCAGAGTGTCTTCCGCCACGTTGTCGGGCGGCTCCATGCTCGGCCCCGGCAAATTTATCATCGACGGCAACGGCGGCACCTCGACCAATCTGCTGCTGAACGGCAATTTCCAGTTGGACAACCAATCCACATTGATTAACAGCGGCAACGTGGTAGTCGCCGCCAATGCCGCGCTGCAAGGTAGCGGCACTTACCGGCAGACCGCCGGCACCACCCGGGTCGACGGCAACTGGAGCCAGGCCCTGACCGAGATCCAGGCCGGAGTTTTTCGCGGTAACGGCAGCATCGGCGGCGACTTCGTCAACCAAGGCACGGTCGGCGCCAATGGCGACAACCTGATTTTGAACGGGCCGGTCGTCGGCAGCGGCGCCTACGCCGGCGGCGTGCAGTTCAACAATAGCTTTGCCCCCGGCCCTGCGCCGAGCGGTGCCGGCATCGCCCAAATCGACGCCAGCAATGCCGACCTGGTATTCGGCAGTAGCAGTAAATTGATTATCGAATTCGGCGGCGACCAAAACGGCCAATTGGTTTCCGATTCGATCACCGCCCGCAGCATTGCGCTGCAAGGCGCATCGTTGGACTTGCGGCGCCTGGCGAGTCAACCCAACTTCACCCCGCAGCAGTTTTTCGCCCAAACCGCCATTCTGACCACCACTACCGGTAACATCAGCGGCGCCTTCAACAGCGACGTCGACTGCCCGACCGGCTCCGACGACCTGTACGTGTTGTCCCAACAGGAAAAGCAGTTTTTGCTGACCATCGTTCCGCGGTTGCCGAATCTGGTTCCGGCCGACGTGCAGTCGCTGGCCGGCGCCCTGCAACAAGCCGATTGCAACCCGAACACGCCGGCCAGCCTGCAAAACCTGCTGAACGGCCTGAAGCCGTTTCTGTCCGCGGGCACCTCCGAAACCGACAAAGTCAACCAATTCGTCAATGCCTTGCGCCAGATCAGTCCGAAACAACTGGCGGCCGAGCAGACCCTGACCAACCGGGTCGGCAAACTGCAGGTTGCCAATCTCAGCCAGCGCATGGACAACCAACGCCAATTTAGCGCGGTCGGCAGCGCCGCGCCGCAAACCAACTTCTCCGCCAACGTCGGCAGCCCGGCGCCGTCGGCTCCGCCTACCTCCGGCGTATCTCCCGGCGGCGCTGGCGCCGCACCGGCAACCAGCGGCGAACGTTCCGGCCAGGCACCCGCCGCCGCACCCAGCTCCGGAGCGCTGTCGATCAATTTGCAAAGCGACCCGGACAGCCCGCCCGATCTGTTGTCGTCGTTCAAGAATCTGGGATTTTTTCTGAACGGCCAGTTCGAATGGGTGGACCGTACTTCGACGCTGGTGCAGCGCGGCTACCGCTCGGCGCTTTACGGCGTCACGGCCGGGGCCGACTACCGTTTCAGCCAACGCTTTTTATTGGGCACTTCGCTCGGATACGGCAACACCTACGCCGAAATCGCCAACAACGGCGGCGACCAGTCCATCGGCGGCTACACCGCATCGCTGTTCAGTTCGCTGAACCTGACCGACAACTGGTATATCGATGCCGTCGCCAATCTGAGTTACAACCAATACCACACCAACCGCACCACGGCCTATACCGACGCCAACGGCAATGCGGTCAACGAAACCGCGAAGAGTAAAACCGACGGCTGGCAACAACAGTTCAGCCTTTCCAGCGGATACGATTTGCCGATGGGCGAATGGACCTTCGGTTTGCGCGCCCGCGGCGAATACGCGGATATGTCCATCGCCGGACGTAAGGAACACGGCGCCAATCTGGGCATGAATCTGGTGATCGACGACCAGAAATACGACTCGCTGACCAGCGCGGTCGGCGCCGTGGTCATGCGCAGTTTCAGCCTGCCGTTCGGCGTACTGGTTTCGCAAATCAACGTCGAATACGAGCGGCAATGGATAGACAAGTTACCCAGCATGAAAACCGGCTTTGCCGACCAGCCCAACGTCAAATTCACGACCGCATCCTACGTGGTCGACCAGGATTATCTGAATGTCAGGGCGGCGGTTTCGGCGCAATTGCCTTACGGCGGCTCGGCTTTCTTACAGTACGATACGACCTTGGGCCTGGAGAATACGTCCCGCCACGCGATCAACGCCGGGTTTTGAAGCCGGGGCCGGGGCAAGATGCGGTTCGCATCCGCCGGCACCTGCCGGCCGTAGCAGCGGGGTTGAGAGGAGATTTGTTTAAAAAATCTCCCCTGCCCCGTGTCGGCTAAATGGGGAGTTTGGCTGAAGCGCCGGCCCTCACCGGCGTTCGTCGGCTTCCTCGCCGATTTCCCATTCTTCGGTGGCGGTCTCGATGATCTTGCCGCTGGCCGCATCGACTTCGATCTTGGTTTCGACGCCTTTGTCGTTGACGATGTCGAATTCATAGGAGGCGGCACCGTTTTCTTCCACCTCGTACTCGACTTCTTCTATCGTGCCCGGATTGGCTTTCAAGGCAATCGCGGCGGCGTCCTCTTCCGTGATTTTGGCATTCTTTTTGAAGGCCTGGCTGGCAGGATCGGCGACTTCCGATTCGCGCTCGGTTAACTTGCCGCTATCGGCGTCGCACATGAATTCCCATTCCTGGCGATTGTTGTCGCGCAATTCGAGTTCGTAGGCTCCCTTGCCGGCCACGTTCAACTTCTCGAGCTTGATCAGATCGCCGGATTTTTCTTTTTTAACGGCCTGAATACAGCTTTCCAAGCCGTGATCGGCCGCAATCGCGCCCAACGACAGCAAACCCAAACCGGCCAGTACCGCAGTTTTTACCGATATCTTTTTCATAACTCACCTCGCATAAAAAAAAGGAAAAATTCCCGAACAACGGGAATCATACTCTTCCGGCCGAGATCAGGCCATGGCTTTCGGCAAATTTTTTCATCGCCGACCGGTCTTCCAGCCCGAGTTTCAGCTTCAGCGAGGTCTGGCAATTGGAAACGGTCTTGCGGCTGATGCCCAATTGCTCGGCGATGTCTTGTAAAGCAAAACCCTCGGCCAACATGCAAAACACGTCGAATTCGCGCGAACTCAATGCATTGAACGGCTCCAACAAGCGCTTGACGTGGCGGATCGCCAGCACTTGGGCGATATCCGGGTCCAGGTAATAGCTACCGTTTTGGACTCGATGGGCGATGTCGGCCAGGCGCCGGTGGTCGCTGCCGAAATCGGCAACGCCGACCACGCCGGCTTGCAAGTAAGCCAAGGCCCGACTACCGCAGGCACCGGCGACCACCAGCGCCGGGCAATCCGGCGCGATTGCCCGAATCTCGGCGATGCGCGGCATGGCGCCGCATTCGGCCCTGTCGGCAAACCAGACCACGTCCGGCTGTTGCCGACCGGCAACCGGAGCGGCGGATTCGGCCACGTCGGCCAGCACGCCCTGTGCCGCCAACGTAGCGCTATCGAAACGGTTTGTTACGGATTCTAAATCGACGACCAATAATCGGATAGCCACAACCGGACCTTGCGGATTGCGATGGAAATAAAAAAAACCGGGACGGAAACCGCAGATGCTACCGCCGCGAAACCTTACCGGCCGGGAATCCCGAATCTGCCGGCCTCAGAACTGTAAGCCTTGACCCGGAGCGGACTAGCCGAATACTGACAAAATTTCCGAAAAATTCCGTATGAATTCGGGATTTATCGCTCTACTCGCACTAAAACCGGGACATTACAATGTTTAGTATCGCCCGATAATGGGAAATTTTCCCGGCCAAATTCAGGCTTTATTCCCTAATAACCAAAATTCCTCTCCGCTTAAAATGTGATCCGCTTAACGGATTGCCCAGGAGCAGTAACGACAAGGACGTTTCAGGAGTTTGTAGTTGAATTAATTGTGTTCCCTTCGTTGTTTTCAAAATCTGCGTTGCGACCCTCAGTTGCTCCGCGGATTTTTTTGGGCGTACCCGTGCGGATCAGGCCGCTCCGCCCAGCGAAAACAGCCAGGCAACGCAAACCTGCGTAACCCGCTTCCCGGCGGCTAACAAAAATAACAAAGGATGCTGGCTATATCGTCGCCACTCCGGAAGCCGGCAAAAAGAAGTCACCATCTTTCTGAAAAAAATCACGCTGGAAGACCCGATTCGCGCCATCTGTCGCATCAGCGACCTATGGTATCGCTAGGACGATGACGGCCCGGGTGACCTACCGACTGATGACCAAGGACCAGTACAGCAAAGACTTGATGCTGGGCCAGGACGACAACATCAAAGTCTTCCAACTGCGCACGCCCAATGTCATCGCCATTGCCATGGCCATTCAAAACCTCTATGCACCGCGGGTGCGGCTCAGCTTCAATCCAGTGATGGGCAGCGGCATGGGTGGTTTCGGCGGCATGGGCATGGGAGGTTTTGGCGGTGCCGGCGGCGGCTACGGCGGCTTGCACGGCAGCAATGCTTACGGCTTCAATCGCGCCTACGGCTACCGCGACGGCCGCAACAGCCAGATGGGCGGCATGGGCAACCTGACCTTTCAAGACCAACTGCCCAACAACATGAGCGTCGACCAAATAGAACAGTTGTCGACAAACTCCCAAGACGGCAAACAAATCGACAGCGAAAAACTGGCCGAAGTCGCCGGCGCCAACAAAGTGGTGTTCGTCACCGTCAACCAGGAACACTACCAACTGACTGGTTCGAGAAAGCGGCGCGCCAGGGCCAACCGCATGCCCGATATATGCTGTACCGCATCCATGCCGCCAGCAACGACCTGGCCAGCCGGGAACAAGCCGACTACTGGCTGAAATAGGCGCGGCACATCGGTTACAAATTGGCCCAGCCCCGTCAACCCATTACGTCCCGGGCACGCGGCACCCAAGCATCATGAGCAAACGCACCGACATCCACGCCCAACCCGTCAAACACAAACTATTGCATCAGACCACTAAGCTTTATTTCCTCGACGTGCTGATAAACTCAAAAAACCCAAACCTGTTGCTATCAGGGCAAAAGCTCCCGGTATAGGGACGGGGGCAGTTGGAATGGCAGCTGGAATATAACCGCCGATATACCCTCGTACAACCGCTTGGCCTTCTTCGCCAGCTTGGCCAAAACCGATGGCTTTATCGCCCAAGATGTAATCAGTTGCATCCGTTTTCACGAGAAACAATCCACTCCAAGGATTACCTTCAGACAGGCTTATATCGCTTCGTTGACGAACGGCATCGGCATCAAAAGGTAAAGTCGCACTGGTGCTTAAACTATCAGTGCGCGCCGCCTGATACTGCCTTAAGTCATTATCAGTTGAAAAGGTCCAGGCTGATGCTGTTTCAAATCCGGAAAAGCCATAGCGGAATAGAAAGTTTACCTCCTCATTGTTATCAAGTTGATTGAGTGCGCGTGTGCCAAATACCAGTTTGTTGTCTGCACTGTCGCGATACACGAAATCGAAATAATCGAATTGGTTAGGCTGCGCCAGTGTCACATCACGCGTTACTCGCCAGTCCAATAAAGTCAAGGTACCCAAAATATCTTGGGCGCCTGATTTAAATGCGCGATAGTTCAGCGAAGTGGCTACCACTTCACCTGATAAATTCGTAGGATCAAAACCGCTTAGATAGGTCGCAGAAAGGGTGTCTAAATACAATTTATCCGCATTTAAATTAGTTGCGCCAGTTATTATGCCGCCATTAGCTGTGGTTAAACTGCCGTTAAGGCCACTAGTTAAAGGCACAAAAGTACCCGCTTGAGATGTTGCTGAACCTGCAAAAAACGCTGTTGCTAGTAAGGCCTGCATGCCTAAGTTTTTTAACTTCACTTTCATGGACGTCTCCTAAAAAATCAATGACCACTTTGTTTGTAATAAATTAAAATTCTTTATTAATCGCTCTTTATCACTATTGATTCATTCACAAATAAGTAAATTGCAAAACTCATTATATTGAGTGAAATTTGTGATCAGAACAAAAAAAATTCCCGCATAAAAATAGAGCTCTAAAATAAGACTATATTACTGAATATGCGGACCTTAAATTACCACAAACACCCCCTTGAGATTGCGCAAGCATGTTACCGAGAAAGCAAAAAGGAATTTTTCCCGACACTAAACAGTAACTAGGCTTGAGAGCGCGGGGAATGGACAGTAATAAAATAAGGATTTTTTCCTGTAGCTATTGAGACGCGGATTAAGATGACAATGATTTTCCTCTGCAAAACCCAAAAAAAGGAAATATTCCCTGGTCTTTGGTTTTAAATTTCCTGAAAATTGCGCGCGAACAATCTTGTTCAACAACATTCGTTATTCCAGATAACTAACTCATAAATAGCAGTCATGAAAAATTCGATTAAATATTTAACCTTGATTGGCGGGTTTGCTTTAAATGTCCCCAGTGCATGGTCAGCCACGGTTAACTTAAACTTCAATTATATTGCCACCAATACGCATGGCAGTGCGGGCGTATCTCCTGTCGCCTCACTGACCATTACAGACCTTGCAGACATACTCACGCCGACTCAACTGGCCGCAGCGGGGGAGGGCTCTGGGGGCGTTAGAGCAACAATCACAAATCTTGGAACGAATCAGTTCGGTAGCGGTGTGGCAGGCACCACCACCTGGATCGGCGCTTTCGAGCTGAATTTTCCGGGCACTATGGATAACGAAGAGAATGGCCTTAATGGATACGACAGTGCAGGTGTCGGAAATCGTTGGGCAAACGTCAGCGGCACACCTTTGAGTGGAGGCATCGAGTGGCAAGAAGGCGGCGCTACCAATGGTTGGCAGTTTTTTGCTCAGGAATACAACTTCAGCGGAACCTCATTTAATGGCAACAGCCTGACCCAGGGCAAGAGTTCCACCATTGATATCTTCAATGGGGCCGGTTTAACTAATATCAGTGTGGCTAGCCTGCTTGGCAATCCGGTCGCCAATAGCAATAATCCGAGTTTGCCGGATGCTTACGCCTGGATCAAAATTCGTGGAACGACCAACACTGATCCTTCCTTACGCGGTGTTGCCGCGAGCGGCTTTTGGGGCAATTCAGTGAGCACCTCGAACTCGTATCGTCTTGACGTATTAGCCCCCGTACCCGTTCCAGCAGCGTTACCACTATTTGTTAGCGGATTGCTCGGTATGGGTTTGCTAAGGGCTGGTAAGGTCGGTTAAGACTTCGTTCTCGGTTTATTTTTTACCATCTTCTTTTGACCGGCATTCCAATTTCCTTGGGATGACCGGTCTACCTCTCCCCTCATTGATGGCGACATGGCAATACTTGGATTGCTGATGTGAGAATTGTTTGAATAAATTCCCTTCAATTGCCTTTTATAAAAAGGTGTTGAATAGAATCCCTTATTTTTTATTTAAACTCTGCCCAGTCCAAATCGACATCAAACCCTATCCACGTTGCCAGAGGCGCGCCAGGCCCAATAAAGGTGGTTTTATTCCACGAATCGGAATCAGTAATAAAGTTACCGGCTGCGTCAAAGCTATTGCGACCTAAATCACCTGCAGTGGCATATTTTTTATTAAACAAATTGTCTACTTTGGCAAACAGGGTAATGCTTTTATTAAACTTATAATTCGCTCGCAAGTTAAATACGATATAACCCGCGGTTTGACCTCCACCGATATAGTCGTTTGGGTCGCGATTAAAGCCACCACCAATGGCGTTACTGGCGGCTCTTGGTTGATGCTCATTGTTTTCGTTGCCGCGCACAAAGGCTGATGAGTGCGCAATCATGCTAATTGTGAAGTCGAATTTGTCGTTAAACTGATGATTCCAAGCCGCTTGAATGATATGGTTAGGCAGGCCTGGTAAAGAATCACCAGGTTCTATTTGGTTATAAGCCTGCAAGGTTATTGGCGCGGTGTTGCTACTATTGCTTTCATTGATAGTGCGCGCAGCAGATTCAAAGGTCGCTTCTAAAAATGTGTAGCTCAAATGCAGCTTGTCTTTATCTAACGTCCAATCCAGCCCCATCTCAAGGCCTTCACGCCTGGTTTCCCCGAAGTTATCAAATAAACCCCGGTTTTTGCGGCCAAGCGGCACAAATAAAATATCGTTTGTTAAATCGGTACGAAACCAGCCCACGTTCCATTGCAACATGTCGGTAGCACCGCGAAAACCTGCCTCAAATGCAGTGGAGCGCACCTGCTCTAAATAAGGGTCAGATGATAATGCGGTGGGAATCGAACAACCATATTGATAGTTGGTGCTGCCGAGACTATTGTCTTTGGTTTTATCGTTAGCACAGCCCAATTCAATGACACTAGGCGTTCTTGCGCCTCTGCTGACGTTGGCATAAACAGTCAAATCCTGCTTCGCTTCCCAGGCAATACCAATAGCAGGGTTGAAGCTTTCATAATTGTAATCTCCCTCACTACAAATAAAGCGGCCACGAAAATCAGCTGAATTTACGGCGCAACGTTGTCGGAGGGGGTCTAGCAATCCTCGATTAGGCCGATTCGGGTCAACTTCAAATTGGTATAAATCGTTGCCGCGATCTGATTTCAAGTTATTGGTTACATTAGTCCAGTTATAACGTGCGCCAAAAGTAATATGTAAGCTATCAAGCGGTGACCAGGTATCCGTAAAAAAGATACTTTTTGTTGTACTTTGGCCATTTAGATCGTTTCTAATGACAGGAAAATTTGCCGCATACAAACCCGCGATGGAATAAGCCTCGTCTCTGACCGGTGTCACGACATGCGATGTATCGTTAATCTCGCCATACTTTTGCCCCTGTAAAAATTGAATTTTATTTTTATCCAATGTTGCGCCAAGCACCATTTGATGTTTTTCTGAATCGAATGTGATTTGCAAGGCCAAACCTTCAGAATTTTGCTTTAAATTAGATAAATTGAATACGCCGTTTATATATTCGACATCCGCCACACGCCCTTGCAAAGCATTGTAAGTATCGTAAATATCACCATTAACCGCCGATTGCTTTATCTTACGTTTATAGGCCATACCTGACAGACTGATGGCATCACTTAAATAAGCTTGCGCATTAACGTTATAGTGCCCCATGTCATTTATGGATTCGTCGGGCGAGGTAAACACGGCTTCTCGATTTATTTCAGCCAATTCATATGGTATCAAGCCATTACCGACTAGTTTGTTATCTACATTAAGCGCACTGACATTCATCTCGCCAAAAGGTAATCTAAGTGTTAGCTGGTTATACAATTGCCGGATATTACTAGGCGAATTATCGCGCCAACCGTCTTCTTTGAAGTGGTTATAGGCAGTAAATAACCCGAAAGTGCCGTTATTTATGCCGTTAGAAATCTGCGTTTGCAGCCTGCCCCAACTCCCCCCCAGTATTTGCGCTCTGGCATGTTCGTCACTGAAGCCGGTTTTGGTTCTTAATGCCAAGGCACCGCCTAAAGTATTTAACCCAAACATGGGATTGGTCCCGGGAATCAAATCCAAACTGGCTAATGCATTCATGGGAATTAATCCCCAATTTACAATCTCGCCAAATGGCTCGTTAATGCGCACACCATCCATATAAACCGAAATGCCTTGAGGCGTTCCGATAGCAGGTGATGCAGTAAACCCGCGAAAATTGAGATCCTGCTGAAAAGGATTGCCCGCATAGTCCGTGAGGCTAACCGATTGCATTTGACTATTCAAAAACTCTGTTACATTCAGAGCTTTGGATTCGGCCAATTCTTTACCAGATGCACTTTGTATATTGGTGGTTGACATACCGCGATCGATTGCCAATCCCGGTAGAGGCTTGATAATGCGAAGACGACGCTCTGTAACTACAACGTCTTCTAATTGAGTAATATCTTTTTGCTGATCAGTTGAGTTATCCGGTATTTGATTTGGCGGCTCCGAGTATTGCGGAGCTTCAGGTTCCGCTTCTGGCTTTGGGGGCTGTTGTGAGCCTTGCGTTTGTTTTTCAAGGGGTAATTGCCCGCTTTCCAAAACTATAGCTTCTGCCTCAACGTCTGCACTTTCATTTGCCTTTGCTTTAAAAGAAAACAACGTAGCGCTAATTCCACTATAAAACACAATACCTGCAATAAAATACTTTTTCATAATATATGTAGCCGCAGATAAGCCAGTCCTCATTCATTCTCCGGCCTTTGCGCGAATTTATGCGCTTATGAATACAACTAAACGATTAAAATTTTTAATTGACTTAACATCCTCGTTTGGATCGCATAAATTCCGGTTTACGCCAACTTTTGCCTTGTCTAATAACGTAAGAACTAAAACGTAATACCGACAATAAAAAGCATTGTTTGAGGCCAAATTGCACAAAACACGTGCTCGACTTTGGCGCGGCGGCTGGCCGGCTCGTGAGCCGCCTCACGCAGTAATAGGGCCTGTTCGCAATCCCCTTTCGTGGGCTTTGGCCGGTTTGCCCGGAACGCCGCGCAACGGCGCAGGCGAGAGGGTTTCCGGTCGGCATTTCGGACCGTTGGCCAAGTCTTGATAGCCCGCATCGCTGTGTAGTAATAAGTCGATGACTTCAGCGACATCGCTGACATTGCCTGAGGTAATTTGGAGCGTATGTACCAAGCCGGTTTCGTGATCGACACCAATGTGAAATTTTTGCCGAAATACCATTGATTGCTTTTTTGCTGGAATGCATTTCAGGGTCAGGCGGCTGGTTTTTGTTTTTGGTCGAGGTGGGCGCGGCTATCAGGCTGGCATCGTCCGGCTCCGACTTCATCCCTTCGAAAATGGCGCTCCGTCATCCCAGGGCATGCACTGGCTTAGTCGCCCAGCGATTGTATTTGTCCAAAACTATGTCAGACGGGCAGTCGATGCTACCGCCGATGGCCAGCGACATATTTCAGTTGCAAATACTCTCGATTTGAATGCCCGTCAGTTGCATTTAATTCCGCTAGAAAATTGCGCCTATTGCTGATTCGCGGTTTTTTTATTGCAAGCCATTACAGGTAGGAGAAGTCAATATCCAGACTGGCTGCGTTGGCCGGATGCGCCGGAGCCAAATCGATGCATTGGCTCAGGGAGCCGACGGCACGGAAAACGGCAGATTTCATAAAAACTCCTGAAGGTGACGTGAATAAAAAAATGCCAACCCATTCTCTTATTTCACTACGCAGGAATTCTTCCCAATTAAAGGGAATACTCTTATTCCGGGAAATTTCAGGAGTTTTTCCCGGCCAATGCGATTAGTAAAGCCGCTTGCGAAACAGCCAGCCGGCGCAGCTCAGGCAGAACAGGCCGATGATCGCCAGCGGCCAGTATTGGTCGAGCAAATCGGCCGTTTGCAAGCCTTGCAGGAACACGCCGCGGATGATGACCAAAAAATAGCGCAGCGGGTTGATCAGCGTGAATTGCTGCACCAGTTCCGGCATGTTTTCAATCGGCGTGGCGTAGCCGGACAAAATGACGCCGGGCACGATCACCAGAAAGCCGCCGAGCAAGCCTTGTTGCTGGGTCAGCGACAGCGACGAAATCATCAGGCCAACACCGATCACCGAAAACACGTACAGCACGATCCCCAGATATAGCGCCGGCAGACTGCCCAACAGCGGCACCCGGAACCAGAACACGGCGAAAAAAATGCTGAGCGAGGCTTCCAGCACGCCGATGATCAGGCCCGGTATCGCCTTGCCCAGCAGAATTTCGGTCGGGGTAAACGGCGTCACTAGCAACTGGTCGAAGGTGCCCTGCTCCCGCTCGCGCGCCACCGACAAGGCCGACACCGTCATCGTCACCACTAGGGTCAACAGGCCGACGATGCCCGGCACGATAAACCAGCGGCTTTCCAGATTCGGGTTGAACCAGGCCCGCAGCACCAGTTCCGCGGGCGGACTGGTCTGGCCGCGGCTGGCCGCCCAATCGCTGTTGAACCGGCTCAGCACCGAGCGCAGGTAACCTTGGGCGATTTGGGCGGTATTCGAATCGCGCCCGTCCAGCAATACTTGCAAACTGGCCGGCTGCCGCCCGCCTAGCAGATCGCGGCTGAAATTGCGGCCGATGTGCAGCACCAGCAGCACCTGCCTGCTGTCCAGCGCCGCGGCGATCTGTTCCTGCCGGGTGATCCGCAGCTCTTCACGAAACGCCGGCGCGCCGGTAAAGCGGGCGATCAAATCCCGTGACGCTTGGCCACTGTCTTCGTTGTAAATCGCAATCGGCATTTGATTCAAATCGAAGGTGGCGGCGTAACTGAGCACGAACAATTGCACCAGCGGCGGCACGATCAGCACGAAGCGGCTTTTCTTATCGCGCAGCAGATTCAAAAACTCCTTGGCCAACAATGCATAAACCCGCCACCACATGGCTTACTCCAAGCGGCGCGGCGCGCGCCACAAGGCCAGAGCCAAAAAGGCCGCGGCCATCGCCAACAAGGCCAGCGCATTGGGCAGGATCACCTCCCAAACGTCGCCGGCCAGAAATACCGTTTGCAGTATCGCGACGAAATAACGCGCCGCGACCAGATGGGTAATCAGTTGCACCGCCGGCGGCATGCTGTCGATGTTGAAAATGAAACCGGACAAGATGAAAGCCGGTAGAAAGGTAACGATGATCGCAATCTGGCCGGCGACGAACTGGTTTTTCGCGGCAATCGAGATCAGCAGACCCATGCCCAACGCCGCCAACAAGAACAAGGTACCGGCCAGCAGCAGCACCCACAGCGAGCCGGCCAGCGGCACCTGAAACAAAAACACCGCCATGCCGATAGACAGCAACATACCGCCCATGCCCAGCAGGTAATACGGCAGCAGTTTGCCCAGCAAGACTTCGCGCACCGTCACCGGCGTCGAAATCAGCGCTTCCATCGTGCCGCGCTCCCATTCCCGCGCCACCACCAACGCGGTCAACAACGCGCCGATCAGCGTCATGATTACGGCGATCAGACCCGGCACCAGAAAATTGCGGCTGCGCAACGCGCTATTGAACCAGACCCGCGCTTCCAGTTGCACGGCGCGGTTGCCGGCTTGGCCGTTGCGTTCGGCGTGGGCGGCCAGCCATTTGTCCCACACACCCTGCACGTAACCGGACACCAGCCTGGCAGTATTGGCGTCGACGCCGTTCAGAATCACTTGAATCGGCGCCGGCGCATTCACCTGCAAGCGCCGGGCAAAGTCGCTCTGCAGATGAACGATGCCGTTGATTTGCCGGGCCAACAAGGCCGCTTCGGCCTCGGGCAGATTGGCGAAATAACGCGGCGCGAAATAGTCGGATTGCTCGAAACCGCCGGCGAATTCGCGCGCGGCCGGCGACGTTTGCTCGATGACCAGTCCGATGGGCACCTGCTTGGCGTCGAGCGAGACGCCGTAACCGAACAGCAGCAGCAGAAATACCGGCATCGCGAACGCAATCGCCAGACTGCTGGGATCGCGCCAGACTTGCAGGAACTCCTTGCGCATCAAACCGCGCAAACGCAAGCCGAAACCGTTCATCCGCTTTGCCCGCCGCCGGCTTCGACCAGCCGGATAAAGGCGTCTTCCATCGTCGCCACCGGCTCGGCGCCCCCCATCCGGCTGCGCTGCTTGATCTCGGCCGGCGTGCCGGCCGCCAAAATGTCGCCTTCGCGCATGATCAACAAGCGGTCGCAATATTCGGCTTCTTCCATGAAATGGGTCGTGACCAAGACCGTCACCCCCTGCGCCGCCAATTGGTTGATCCTGGCCCAAAATTCGCGACGCGCCAGCGGGTCGATGCCGGACGTCGGTTCGTCCAGAAACAGGATTTCCGGTTCGTGCATCAAGGCGCAGGCTAAGGCCAGGCGCTGCTTGTAGCCCAAGGGCAGATCGGCGCTGTTATATTCCAAAAAGTCTTGCAAACCGAACTGGGCCACCGCCCAAGCGATCCGCTCCCGCCGCCGGCCTTGATGCAGGCCGTAGGCCCGGGAGAAGAATTCCAGATTCTGTTGCACCGACAATTGGCCGTACAACGAGAATTTTTGCGACATATAACCCAGCCGCGCCCGCGCTTGCGACGCGGCGCTGCGCAAATCCAGCCCCGCCACCCGCAAGCGACCGTTGCTGGCCGGCAGCAGGCCGCACAGCATGCGGAAGGTCGTGGTCTTGCCGGCGCCGTTAGCACCCAGCAAACCGAAGATTTCGCCGCGGCCGACCTGGAACGACAGTTTTTTTACGGCCTGGAACCGGCCGAACCAACGATCGACCTGATCGACTTCGATCACCGGAGCTCGCATGCCGTCAAGCTTGGTGCCGGCTCCGTGAGGGTTGAAACAAACCGTCTCCGCATCCGGTGCGTTGCTGCGGCGCCGGGTCAGCAACAAAATGAAGGCATCCTCCAGACGCGGCGCCACCGCCCGGCTGATCACGGTCTCGGCGCCAGGAAACAACTCGGACCAATCCGGCCGGCTACCCGGTCTAACCACGGTGCGCACCGCGCCGCTTTGCACCACGCTGTCGACCACGTCGGGGTGCGCCGCCAAGCGTTGTTGCAAGGCCCGGTTCGAGGTGCAGGGGCTGGACAGCAGGAAACTACAATCCCGGGCCAGTGCATGGAATGCGGCCGGCGCGTCCTGGTGCAGGATTTCGCCGCGGTCCAGCAACACCACACGCTGGCAGCGTTCGGCTTCGTCCATGTAAGCGGTGCTGAGCAACACCGTGGCACCGAATTCGGCCACCAGCGTGGCGATGATCTGCCACAACTCGCGGCGCGAGACCGGATCGACGCCGACCGACGGTTCGTCCAACAACAGCAAGCGCGGCCGGTTCAATAAGGTGCAAGCCAAGCCCAGCTTTTGCTTCATGCCGCCGGACAAACGGCCGGCCAGACGGTCGCCGAACTTGGCCAGGTTGGTCATCCGCATCAAATCGGCGAAGCGGCTGTGGCGTTCGTGTTGCGGTATGCCGTACAGATCGGCATACAGTTGCAGGTTCTCCTGCACGCTGAGGTCTTCGTACAACCCGAAGCGCTGCGGCATGTAACCGATCAGGCTATGCAACTGGCCGCCGGCCGTTGCGCTATCCAAACCAAAGCTTTCGATACGGCCTTTATCAGGCAACAACAAGCCGGCAGCCAAACGCAACAAGGTGGTTTTGCCGGCACCGTCCGGTCCGACCAGGGCGGTGATGCCGCCGGCCGGCAAGGCCAAATCGATGTCGCGCAGGGCCGGGCCGGATTCGGCAAAGGCCTTGCTGACCGCCGCAAAGCGCAGTGCAAAGCCGCTAACGGGCGAATTCACGGCCGCGGGTCGCAGCCCGGTTGCGCCAACGGCGGCTGCCGGGTATCGATAGTGACGCTGACCGGCATCCCCAGCCGCAATTGGTCTTGGCTATCGCAGACGAACACCCGGATTTGGTAGACCAGGCTGGTGCGCAATTCGCTGGTTTCGACGCTTTTCGGGGTGAATTCGGCGGTCGGCGAGATATAACCCACCCAGCCGGGATAGGCTTTGCCGGGAAAGCTGTCGCTATAGACGCTGGCCGGCGCGCCGTGGCGGACCTTGCCCAGATCGGTTTCGGCCAGATAGGTTCTGGCCCACAGCGGCTGCGTCAGCGCCAGCGTCAACACCGGCGTCTGCGCGCCGGCCATGTCGCCCGGTTCCAGGATGCGGTTCTGCACGACGCCGTCCTGCGGCGCGTACAAGTGGGCGTCGTTCCAGGCTTTCTCGGCCAATTGCAACGCGGCGCGGTCGGCCTCGACCTGAGCCTGGGCCGCCCGGATATCTTCGCGCCGAGGCCCGATTTCGGTCAGTGCGTATTGCTGCTGCAAGGCCTGCAAATTCTCCCGCGCCGAGTCGTACTGGGCCTTGGCCTTATCGACCGACTCCACCGAACCGAGTTTGCGCGTGACCAGCGATTTCATCCGGGCCAATTCCTTTTCGGCCAGCACCACCGCGGCTTCGGCAGCTTTGACGTCGTTGCCGGCTTTGCGGATTTCCTGCGGCCGGGAGCCGTGCAACAGTTTGTCGAGTTGGTGTTGGCGTACCGCCAGCGTCGCGGCCGCCTGGTCCTTGGCATATTGAAAGCGCTCCAGCGCTTGCGTTGCCAACAACTGGCCACGTGAGACCCGCTCGCCCTCCTGCACCTCGACCCGTTCGATCCGCTCCGGGTCGCGAAAACTCAAATCGACCTGGCGAATATCGATATTGCCGTGCAACAGCAACCGTTCCGGGTCGGCGCCGTTGCGTTTTCCCTGCCAGCCCAAGCCGACCGCGCCAACGGCGATTAAAGCGCCGATAATCGCCAACCTTCGTTTCGTCGCCACGCTCCGTCCCCGCCTGTGTCCCAATGTCGTTAAGTTAATGATGGTAGGAGCGGGCCATGCCCGCGACCAATCGCCTTCGGTCGCAGGCATGGCCTGCTCCTACCGGATGTGAACCAGCCGGCCCGATCCTTAACTTAACGGCATTGGCCTGTGTCCTAAAGCCAGCAGTATAGCCAATGCCTAAGCCCAGGTTAAGCCGCCGGCCGGGTTGAGCGGGCACGCGCCGTTCCGCCTTGTTGCGGTTAAAACCGGCAATTGCCTGCGAGTCTTCCGCAGCCAAAACCGCATCTTGAGTTTTGCCCGGCGTTGATCCGCCCAAAGCAGGCCGTAAGGTATGGTGCGTTTACGAACCGCACCGATCGCGAACGATGCCCTTCACGTTGTTCGGCACATCCTACGGCCCTGGCGATCCGCCGCTAGCGGCGAGCGAAATCCGGCATGCGGAAGCGTTTGCGATAGGCGCCGGGGGCCATGCCTGTCGTGCGCTTGAACAGGCGCCTAAAAAAGGCCGGGTCTTCGTAGCCGACCTGCCAACTGATCTCGTCGATGCTGGCCTCGGTCCGCTCCAACCTGCGTTTGGCGTCCTCCACGCGCAGGCGCTGGACGTAAGCAATCGGCGCCAGGCCGGTCGCGCTGGCAAAGCGCCGTTTAAACGTACGCTCGGCGAGCGGCGAGCGCTTGATCATTTCTTCCACCGGGTTGGCGACCGGGAAATGCGTATCCAGCCAACGCTGCGCGCTTTGGATCTCGGCATCGCCGTGATCGCTGTTGCCCTCGAAAACCATATAAGGCGTCAGCCCGTCCTGGTGCCACTGCAACGCGAACATCCGCGCAACTTCCTGGGCGGCAGTCGCGCCGGCATAGCGGGCAATCAAGTAAAGCACCAAGTCGTGCCAGCTCGTCGATGCGCCGGAGCACACCAGCTCTTCGCGCCGGCCGGCGATGACCAGCACGCGATCCGGGTGAATCGGCACGGCGGGATAGACGGCCGAGAACGCCCGTGCGTAGCCGAAGTGCACCGTCGCGTTCTTGCCATCGAACAGTCGGTCTCGGCCAGCAAAAACAGGCCCGAACAGGCCGAGCACAACACCGCTCCGCGCTGGTACATCGAACGGACCCAGTCCAGCAATTTTGGATAGCGTCCCTTCTCCCAGCCACCGGGACGCAGCAGCAGCGAAGGCACGATCACAATATCCGTGGTTTCGATGTCGGCGAACGCGCGCTGCACATTGATCGGGATGCCGCTGGCCAGTTGAAGGGGGCCGACAGCCTCGCCGACGATCTCGACCTGAAATGGCTCGCGCGCGCCTACGCCAGTGTTCAACATGTCGGTGAGCGCGAAGGCGTTCATGACATCGAAGATGCCGGTCAGCGTGGAGATCACGGCATCGGGCAACGCGACCAGGCTGACGTGGCGTGGGTCCGGTCCGGCGGGCGGTAAGGGCTTGGTCATGTGGTTTATCCTGTTGCAGGTGTTTGCGGCCGCGGTGTGGCACAAATGAACCGATTCCGGGTGATTCCGGCTCTGGGCGCAAGCCTCCGCCTTTGCGATGCTGTGCGCGTAGATCGCAACCCAGCAACCGCACCCAGAAGACAAAGCCCATGAACACACCCGCCATCGATCAAACGAAACTGAACGATTTTATCACCCGCGCCGTCGGCGACCTGTCCGCCGGCTACGGCGGCGTGATGGTGAGTCTGGGCGGCAAGCTCGGACTTTACCAGGCCATGGTCGGCGCCGGTCCGATCAGTGCGCAGGAACTGGCGGCACGAACCGCCTGCGCCGAACGCTACGTCAGCGAGTGGCTGAATTCCCAGGCCGCGGGCGGCTACGTCGATTATCACGCCGTCAGCCAAACCTACGAACTTTCTGCCGAGCAGGCAATGGTACTGGCCGATGAGGACAGCCCGGTCTATCTCCCCCACGCCTGGAACATACCGGCCTCGATGTGGTTCGACGAAGCGAAAGCAATCGAGGCATTCCGCACTGGTCAGGGCGTCGCTTGGGCCGATCACAACGGCCGCCTGTTTTGCGGCGTGGCGGCCTTCTACCGCAACGCCTATCGCGGCAGCCTGGTGTCGGCGTGGTTACCGGCGCTCGACGGCGTGGTGGAACGGCTAGAGGCCGGCATCAATGTGGCCGATATTGGCTGTGGCCATGGCCACTCGACGCTGTTGATGGCCGATGCCTTCCCGCGCTCCCGCTTTCACGGCTTTGACGCGCACGCCGCTTCGATTGCCGAAGCGCGGCAGCTTGCCGGCGAAGCTAACCCGGGTGAGCGGGTCCGTTTCGAGGTGGCCCGGGCCGCGGATTACCCCGGCAAACACTACGGACTGATCTGCTTCTTCGATGCCCTGCACGACATGGGCGATCCGGACGCCGCCGCCCGGCACGCGGCCAGCACTCTGGCGGCCGATGGCACGGTGATGCTCATAGAGCCCTTCGCCAACGACCGCGTCGAAGACAATATCTCGCCGATAGCGCGTTTGTATTATGCCGCCTCGACCACGATTTGCTGCGCCCATGCCGTTTCGGACGGCGGGCATCGCGTACTCGGCGCGCAGGCGGGCGAAGCACGTCTGGCCGAGGTGTTCCGCAAGGCGGGCTTCACCCATATTCGCCGGGCGGCGGAAACCCCTTTTAACCTGATCCTGGAGGTGCGGCGCTAAGACTTTAATGTAGTCCAACGTAACCGATATGGCATTGGAAGACCAATTGACCAAGGGGGCGCCCCGCGACCGAAGAGAGCGAGGTTGAGCGTCATGTTAGGCTGGCAGCGCTTGGGCCAAGGCATCGTTTAACGCTGAAATGTTGCTCACTACCACTATTGGTTCAAGGGCCCTATGCAAGCAGGAGGGGAACTCAATACCATCAACAAGAAAAGCGATCCGTTTAGTAAGCTGTTTACCCTTTATTCCGTCAACCATGCTTGGGCCACCGCTTGAATACACAAATTCATGCCCTTTCCAAGTTGACGAATTCCAGTACTGATCTACTAATGCGACGAAAATGTCAGAGCCTTTAATGCGCTTTTCAATCTCAGTGTAGTCAGTGAACTCGTTACTGCGCCAACAATGAACAGAGTTTTTGCCGCAAAACGAAATAACAGCATGTGTTGCTTCTGCGTAGGTAGCGGACCGCTCAATATCGCTCGTCGCGGAGAATTCTGAAAGATACAGGTTCATCTGAAAAGGCCTAACAGGCTGGTGAAAAACCCACTGATATTTCCCCTTACCCACGGTTGCCGTGATTTTTTCGTGTTGAAATCGGTCATGACATCGAGTTTCAAGCGTTTTGCCCCTGTTTCAAGGGCTTTTTATTCGCCTGAAGCCGTCTGTGGACGGTTTTCAGGCGTACTTCACCCTAGGTGGGCGCACTCCACGCCGGTTTCGGCGTGAACACCAATAGGTTGAGCAAGCGCGTCAGGTTGTAGGCGGCGAAGCAAAACAAGGCTTGGCCAGCGACTTTGGCTAAGCCGATGTGACGGGTTTTGCGCAGGCCGCCGACCGTTTTGACCCAGCCAAAGGCTTCTTCGACGATTTTGCGGCGCTTGAGGCTTTGGGCGTAACCTTTGCCGCGCGCGGTGCGGCCATCGACGGCACTGCCGGTCTTTTTCCGGGCCACATGGGCTTTGATGTCTTGCGCCTTGAGTCCGTTGACGAAAGCCGGTTGGTCATAGCCTTTGTCGGCACCGACGCTACCGCCTTTGGGCACACGGCGTTTGATCATTGTTTGCGCGGCTTCGATTTCGGCGGTGCCGGTGGCTTGGGTGGTTTCGACATCGACAATCAGGCCGTTGCGATTCTCGGACAAGGCATGGGTGATGTAACGCAGTTTGGCCTCGGTGTATTCGCCTTTCTTGTAGAGCCGCGCTTCCGGGTCTGTCGTGCTTTGGTGGGTGGCGTTGCTGCGCTTTTCGCCGCTGAAGTCGACCTCGGGATTGCGGCCGGCGGGTTTGTCCGGGCCGCTGCCGTCTTTCTTAACGAAGCTTTTGTGCGAGGCCCAGGCTTCAATGAGGCTGCCGTCGACACTGAAGTGTTCGTCGGACACCAGGTTTTGCCATTCGGCTATGGCCAGTACCCGCTCAAAAAATTCGCGACTCAGCGCTTCGGACAGCAGCCGTTCGCGGTTGGCGCTGAACACGCTGCGTTCCCAGACAGCATCGTCGATGCCCAGACCGACAAACCAGCGAAACAGCAGGTTGTAGTCCAGCTGTTCCATCAACTGGCGTTCGCTACGAACGGTGTACAGCACTTGCAACAGCAAGGCGCGCAGCAGTTTTTCGGGCGCAATCGACGGGCGGCCAGTGTGCGAGTAACGCTCGGCAAAGACGGCATTCATAGAGGTCAATACGCCATCGACGAGTAGACGTAAACGACGCAACGGATGCTGTTTGGGAATACGTTCTTCCAGGCTAACGTAGCTGAACCAGCTACTTTGAATGGCATCGTGTCCGCGCATTGAAAGGCTCCAAATTTAGGTAGCCTATTTTAACAGTTGGCGGCTCATCTATGCCTTAGCCTACTTGGCTTTTCGAGTTTTTCACCAGCCTGCTAACGGTTGCCAGTCCCACACAATGCCATTGTTATAAATCATGTTGCTTCTTGCATCTTCAGCCCGCGTAGCTCCGATTAGCGAAGCGTAATCGGAGGAACGACGTCAAACATGCGTCCGATTACGCTATCGCTAATCGGACCTACGGCCCTTATATGGATTAATAACTTGTACATGTAACAAAATTACCAAGAACAGAGCAATTAGTAGTTCTTATAGGATTGGTAACAATATATGTAGGTTGATTTGCGGAATAGCAGGTTGGTGAAAAACTCTTTTTTACAACCAATAGAGTCTATATTTAGTGTCGACAGGCTGATCTTTATACTAAATAAAGGCCCGATCCATCTGAATTAGTGACCAGAACATGGTTTTTCACCAACCTGATAGACAACGATCGCTTGAGCTAACTCAAGTTCGGCTTTTGCTATCTCACCAACCGTTTCAAAAAATGATTGAGCTAACTTTTTGCTAACCCTGCCAACTTCAGAAATAAAAGCACTATCCGAGTCGTTTTCCTCCTTTTGTGCAAGACGCCGTTCTAAGTCATCAGCCCATTGTTTGACCTCAATTTTTAGGTCGTTTCGCATTTGCAATATTTTGTTATTAACATGTCCGTATGTAGGACGAGTCGAAACAACTTCATTTACTAACGAAATTTGTTTTTTGAGCGCGTGAGACAACGCGATTGCATAGCTGGGGTCTACATTTCCAGCATCTTGAATTTGCTTGGCCATGCAATATTGATATTCGCCATACCAATCAATACCTAATTGAATGTCTGATTCAGACATTGCTTCTTGATCATGCAATTGGGTGTCGCTTGGCATTTGACCAAATGCGACGGCTAACTTATCGTAAATCCGGCTGAATTTAGGATTTTTCTGGATAGGAGACCTGCAAGCTTCCGCTTTTTCAATTACATCTTTAGCTTTAATACCAATACGGATACGTTCAGACTGAGTTTTTATTGTTGAGCATCCTGCAATAGCGAAAAATAGGGATAAGGCCAATAATATCTTTATCGTCTTTTGCATTGATACTCCTTGAATACCTTTGATTATTAAGATGACAGCGACAGCAAATACTTAATTTGATAAAAACGCCCGAGAGTAACTTATTGTGATAAATTTGCTATCAATCCTGCCCAATCAACATGATCCTTCATCATATTGAAATAATTTAGATCTAGATACCGACCTTTAAATTTACACTCACATAAATTTACAGCAGCCTCTATTGCTTCTTTAAGCTCTGATTTAGAGCCTCGATCTTTGATATTTATTTCTTCAATAATTTTCGGGTTCTTTCTACAGTACAACTTTTTCCTTGACTTCTTTATTCTCTTAACATCATGCTGCCAATATTCAACACGGATTTGACTGTGATATAGATATAAACGCAAATAACCAACTATTTCGTTGTACAACCACGGGCCACCAAATTCTCGACAACACACTCCGACTAATGATAACTCTGGATGAATATTTCCTGGATTTTTCAAATTATATTGAAGCAATTTCTCGTGACCTTCGTAGGTCGGCACGCTTTTTCGGATAAAATCATCCATCTGCTCGTTATATTTGACTTCAGAAATTCGATATACAGGGATTTCAAAAAAGTAATTGTTCATTTGATATTATTAATATGTTTACCTCAACTCAATCAACTCTTTGTTAGACATATAATTTTTTCCGTATAGCATGGATCGCGTCACTCTCTCCCCGCTATCTTCGATAAGTCGATTTCATGACCTCAATTCTCGGCATAGAAGCCCAATTTCACATAACGATGAAAGGCTGGGTTGAACAACCTGAAACCCAACGATCATTCCCAGCACGTAGGATGCGGTGAACAACGTGAACCGCATCGATCGCGCACTCTCTCGCCGCTATCTTCGATAACTCGATTTCATGCCCCCAATTCTCGGCATACAAACCTAATTTCACATAACGATGAAAGCTGGAATAAGCCCAATCTTTGACTAACTAAACCCAGCCATGTTTGACTGGGTTCCAATGAATATAATCGATATGCTGCCGGTAGTCGGTTTCATCGCGAATCAGATGCTCCCAGAATCGTCTCTGCCATTTATGCCCTCGGGTACACACCCCGTTCGCCTCGTTTTTCTCGACTTTTCGATATTCTCTCGCCTTTGGCGACTCGCCGGGAAAAATTGGCTTTGATTAATCCCCAGCGGGTAGAAAAATCGGAATCGCCAACCGGCAAGGTCAAAATGCAATGTAATGCTCTGGCAGCACAACTATCGCGTCAATTTCAAAAGCGTGGCGGCTTTTAACCTGGGCGAAGGCGGTTCGTAGTGGATCGATCCTGTCCGTCAACAATCGATTGCCATGACGCTCAGCCAGATTGACCGTAAAAAACCACGTGGCTCCGGGATATTGAAAGCGGCGGTAGTCTGTCATCGTTGTTATTTAGCTCCTTTCTCGATTGATGCGGTTCGTTCCTCACCGCATCTACAGGGACTGTCTCGGAAATTGAATAGCCAAAGCCATTCGTTTGCGCATAGACTGTGCGCATAAAAAATACGTGAGGTATCGTCATGCAAACCGCCGCCAACAAAATTGCCACCAAAAAAGCCGCCAATCTCAGTATCAACAGCGAGCTGTTAAACCAAGCCAAGGCTTTGCATATCAATTTATCCGCCACGCTGGAGCGCGCCTTGGCCGAAGCCATACGCGAAAAGCAACGGCAGCAATGGCTGCAAGAAAATGGCCAATCCATCGAAGACTACAATCAGCGCATCGAAGCGGAAGGTTGTTTCAGCGACAGCTTGCGGAATTTTTGATGGCGCAGTGCTCCCTGTATCGCAATGCCAACCGGCAAACCCAAAGCCGTTACCCATATCTGCTCGATATCCAGAGCGACTTGCTCGACACGCTGAAAACCCGGCTGGTGATTCCTGCCATCAAACTGGCCGAGCAAAAGCCCATTACCCGGTTGAATCCGGTTTTTGAATTCGAACAACAGCAATACTTTTTGGTGGTGCAGGAAATGGCCGCCATTCCGGTCAATAATCTCGGCGCCAAAGTGACTGAGCTGGAAACGTTACGAGGCGAAATTTTGGCGGCGGTGGATTTGTTGATTACCGGGATTTGACTGAGAAGTGTCGCGGTCGCAACTGAAAAATTTATTGCGCGTGCGTTTTCCGGTTGGTTTGGCTTGAAACTATAGGCGGCTGGCGAGCCTAGTCGCCACCCGCTCATTTCAACCAATCGTCGGCATGTTCCACAAATTTGTCGCGCAGGAAGCGGCCGTGTACCAGCAAGCCTTGGGCGTCGTGCCGATACAGGCTGGCCAGCATGTCGCGCAGGGTCCGGTCGAGCACGTCCAATTGTTCCGCCAATAAGGCATGCGCGGTTTTGCCCTGGCTCACCGGTTCGGTGCGGGCCAATGCGGGCGGCAGCGCCAGGTAGCGTTCGATGGCGCCCGGCAGGTAGTCGTGGGCGATTTGCCGCAGATTGTAAAGATTGGGATCGCTGGGGTCGGCGTCCTGCGGCAGGCGGGACAATAGGGTCAGCAAGGCCTCGACGATGCCGGAGATTTTGCTGGCCACGGCGGCGTCGACCCTGCCGGCCACGCGGCGCTGCAGCGACTCCAGTTGCTGGCGGACCGGCAACGGCACTGCGTGCTGTGCTGTAGCCTCGGGCGTGCCCGAATTTGCCGCGGCTGCCTCGATCCGCTGGTAAAAGCGTTGTTCGGCCACGCCGCGCAACAGGTTTTCCAGCCGGTTCAATTCCTGCGCCAACCGTTCCTCGGCTGTGGCACCGCCCGCCTCCTCCGCATAGGCCGGCGACAGCCGTAGATAGTGTTCGAGGAGGGTCGGCAACTGTTCCAATACGGCGCGTTTGGCCGCGGCCAGTTCGTTACCATCGCGACGGGACAGGCCATCGAAATCCGGCAGCAAGCTCAGCACGAGTTGATGGATCTGCTCCAGCGCGGACCGGGCCGCAGGCTGGCTCAACCGCGCCTGGGCGTTATCGATCAATTTTTCCAGGTGCCGGGCCTTGCGCCGCAGGCGCCAGGAGAGTTCCGAAACCGAAGAGCGCCGCCCCGGCAGCACTATCCACAGTACCAGGTAAAGCCAGAACGTCAGGCTAAAACTGAAGAAGACGGAGCCGAGGAAAATGAAGCGAACGGCGCTGACGCCGATGCCGGTATAACGCGCCAAACCGCTGCAGACGCCGCCCAGCCGGCGCCGGTCGAGGTCCCGCTCGAGTTTGCGGGTTGCGGAAGATTCCGGGAAAAAGCGCATGTAGCCCTCGAAACAAACGATGTTCCGCTGAGCATGGCAGAAACGCGCCGAGACTGCAATTTGCCGCAGGAACCACGGCCGGAGGTAAGGCGGCGCCGAAAGGCCCGAAGCTAATGGGTTATCATAGCTCCCGAGGCCGCTCGCCGACCCTAGGCGACGCTGCAAGTTTCGATTGCCGTTCCGAACCGGCGCGCGGATAACGACAGAACCCTGGAGATTACGATGAGCGACATCCCCGAATTGACCCCGCCGGAAACCCTGGCCGCACCGACCCCGGTGCCGCCTATCGCTAAGGAGCAAGCGGTTGCCATGGTTAAACTGCCGGCCGAGACCGTCGCCAAGCTGGATGTGCGCGTCGCCGAATTCATCGATACGGTATTGGCCGAATCCAGCCAAAGCCCGGCCTTCAAAGCCAAAGTGGAAAGCGTTCATAATCTGGGCGCCAGCGAAATCAGGGAGGCTGCCGCCATTTCCAACCGGCTACTGGCACGTCCGACCCAAGCGCTGGATGCCGGCGTGTTCAACGACGGCTCCAAAATTTCCCGTTCGCTGGTCGATCTACGCAATCAAGTGGAAGCGCTCGATCCCACCCGCCAGGGCGACTTGCTGCAACCGCGCAAATTGCTGGGATTGATTCCGTGGGGCAACCGGCTGCACGATTATTTCCAGCAATACCAATCGGCGCAACAGCATATCGACGCCATCATCGTCGCCCTTTACGGCGGCCAGGACGAGCTGCGCAAGGACAACGCGGCCATCGAAGAAGAAAAAGTCAACGCCTGGCATACCATGGAAAAGCTGGAGCAGTACATCCACGTCGGCCGCGGCATCGACGCGGCGTTGGAGGCTAAGCTGGCCGAAATCGAACCGGCCGATCCGGAAAAAGCCCGCATCATTCGCGAAGAAATGTTGTTTTACTTACGGCAGAAGGTGCAGGACCTGATGACCCAGCTCGCCGTGACCATCCAGGGCTATCTGGCGATGGACTTGATCCGCAAGAACAATCTGGAACTGATCAAGGGCGTGGACCGGGCCACCACGACCACCGTCGCCGCCTTGCGCACCGCCGTGATCGTGGCGCAGGCGCTGGCCAACCAAAAACTGGTGTTGGATCAGATCGGCGCCTTGCGCTCCACCACCGGCAATCTGATCGAAGCCACCTCCGTGCTATTGAAGCAACAGGCCGGGCAAATCCACCAGCAAGCCGGCACCGCCGCCGTCAGCCTGGACCAACTGGCCACGGCGTTCAAAAACATCTACGACACGATGGACATGGTGGCCAATTACAAACTGGACGCCCTCGCCAACATGAAACAAACCGTAGCGGCGCTGAGCACCGAAATCGACAAGACCAAAGCCTATCTGGACAAAACCCGCGAGAACACGGTGCAGGAAACCAAACAGAGTTTACAGATCGCGGCCGACGACGACATCGTGTTGTGACGGCCGGCTTGCGGCTCCAGAACGGGCAAGCTGCGGCGGCTATTACCGGCGCGGCGCGGCCGACTCCAGCCGCCGCGCCCGTGCCAGCAACTGGCCGGTCGTGAACGGCGGCGGCCAGCCCATGGCGTACCCCGCGGACTCCAGGGCAGAGGCTACCCAGGTATTACAGTTGTTGAACAGGTGGAATCCGCCGCCGGCGGCATAAAATAGACTGTCAGCCGCCAAGCCGCGCCGCAGCGCCAGGGCTTTGGCCATCCCTGCTTCGCGTCGGAAACTGCCATGGATGAAGGCGACCAGTTTTAAGAAGCGATCGCGCGGAACCTGCAACCGAACCATCTCGACCCCGGCAAAGCGCTCGCCGACGCTGCCGTGAATGCCCTCGACATGCAACACGCCGGCAGCGGAACAGCATGCGGCTTGCAATAACAGCCAAACGCCGGGGTCGCTCGCTTGGTAATAATCCCGGTCGCCCCAGCCCAATTCCAGATAATCCGCGCCGGGAAAATCGGCGCTTTCCAGCAGCAAGCCGGTTCGCGGCAATGCAATACCGGCATGCCAGCCGTGGCCGACCAGATAAACCGGCAGTGTGGCGTCGCCAACTGCGGGCGTTGGGTTTACCGGCCCGGAGCATCCAGCACAAAGCAGTAGGGCCGCCGCCAGGCGGGCGCTACGCCGCAGCATGGCTCTGCAATCCGCGGATCGGATTTTCAAGCGCGGCGCCTAACGCGGCAAGCTCAAGGATTCGTGCGACTTGGGAAAATCGGAGCCGATGCTGACGACGAAACTGGTGACGTCCTCCAAATTCAGTTCCGATTTCACGACCTTCGATTCGTCGACGATGACGGTAAAGCCGTTGGTCGGATTCGGCGAAGTCGGGATATACAGCACATATCGATTGCCTTCGCGGTTGGTAACGTAGGCCGGCACCCAGACGCCGTCCTTAGGATATTCCACGTAAACCACCTCGCGGATCCGGTTATCGCCCTGGCCGCGAAACATTTCGATCACCTTCTTGCTGACCCGGTAAACTCCGCGCAGGAACGGTACCCGTTCGATCAGCATATCGAATATGGAGATGACCAACGACTGCCGATGCTTGGCAATCTCATTGCCGATGTACGCCAGCAGGGCGTAGACCGCGGCGAAAACGACCGCGGCCAGCCAGTAATGCCCGATCCATCCCCTGATATCGAAGACGGTCTGGAGCACAAAATCGACCAGCCAGACGAAGATCTGCACCACGATGTAAACCGGCAAAACCGCCAAAATCCCGATCAGGACGTGGTTGAACGAGGTTTTAACCAAAGCCAGGCTTTGGCGAATCAAGGTTTGTGAGTTGGGTTGTTGCGACATATTGCGACCCTCCGCAATCGACTATAACCATAAACCGGCCGGATTCGCGGCCGGTTCCCCGAGCGCTACTTTTTGGGACGAGAAGCATGCTCGCGAACATTAGGGCATTGGAAACAATAAATGTTCCGTTAGGGCCGCCGCCTGGCTCTCGGCCTCAATCGGCCGCGGCCGGCGTTGGCCTTTGCGGTTTATCTCTAGTACACTGCGGTTAACCTAATGTTTCAGACTCTGCGCTCATGACTTACTGTATCGCCGTCTCTCTGAAGGACGGCTTGGTATTAACCTCGGATTCCAGAACCAACGCCGGCATCGACAACGTCAGCACCTACGGCAAGATGCATGCGTTCACCACGGCCAGCGACCGCAAGATCATCTTGCTCAGCGCCGGCAATCTGGCCACCACGCAGGCGGTGATCGACCAATTGAAGCGAGACATTAAAGAGCAGGCCGAAGTCAATCTGGACAGCGTTACCTATTTGTCCGAAGCGGCCGACTACCTCGGCCACATCAGCGTCGAAAAACAGCGCCGCCACGCGGATTCCGGCCAAAGCAGCTTTAACCCGTCGGCCACTTTTATCTTGGCCGGACAGATCGGCCAGGAGCCGCACGGCGCCTATCTGGTCTATCCGGAAGGCAATTGCATCACCACCTCCCGCCAAACCCCTTATTTGCAGATCGGCGAAAACAAATACGGCAAACCGGTGCTGGACCGGTTTCTGAAAATCGATACCTCGCTGCACGAAGCCGGCCGCTGCTGCCTGATTTCGATGGACTCGACCATGCGCAGCAACGCCAGCGTCGGCGCGCCGGTGGAACTGCTGATTTACCACAAGGACAGCCTGGCCTTGGACGAGTATTACTGCTTCCAGGAAGACAACGAGTATTTGATCCAACTCCGGCGCATGTGGCACGAAAAACTGAAGGAAGCATTCGCCACGCTGCCGCAATTCAGCAAGGACGATTCCCGGCCGCTGCCGGTGAGTTGCTGACCGTCCAATCCGGGCGCCGGCTGGCGCCCGCCGCTACCGCTCCGCCCAACCGAATATTTGCCCGCCCCGCACCCGGTCCAACCTGCAGTTAGCCCGGCTTGTCCGCCGCGCTGACGGCCGAAAAAAAATTTCCGAGAACCCCTACGCAAATCGAAAAATTTGCCTATACTTTTCCGTGCGTTACAGGCCGTTTTTTAAGCCTTTTACACTGTAGAACTCGTGATCCAGGCCCTCCGGGCTTGAGGAGAGTGTCATGAACACACTACCTGCTTCCCGCCCCGCCGGACTGTTGGCCGCCATCGTTCTGGCCGCAGCCTGCCCTCTCGCCGCCCACGCCGCCCCCAAATCGGCGCCGCCAGCGGAATCGCGCCCGGAATTGATTCTGAGCATGCCGTCGGACCGCTGGCTGGGCGAACAGCCGCAAAGCGGCCCGACATTGGCTGATAACCGCGAGCAAAACCTGATTGCCGCCGGCAAAAACCGCAAATCCAAGGTCGATGTCGCCTGCAATATGGATTTGAACGAAAATACCGTCGGCGGTACCCAGCTCAGCGAGCGCCTCGGCGGCAATTGCGAATTCGGTTACCGCTACTGAAACCGGAATAGCCGCACCCGGCGGCTGCCGCCGGGCCGTCCCGATCTTGAGCGTAGCGGTCCGGATTGGCGCAGCCTTGGCAAACCCACGCATCGCCGCTGCGGCCGCCGGCCGCGATGCCTATACCCCACCGCGCCGACATCTGCCGCTTATGGTGCGCCGCGCGCCAAAGCCGTGCAAACATCCGCCATTGCCGCCGACTCCCGCCCCGCTCGCTGCAACCGGCTTGCCCCGCTCCGGCCCCGCACAGCCAGCGGCTTCCTGCCCTGACCCCGTCCGCGAAATCCGTTCCGAAGCCGGCGCGCGGCACGGCTCTTGCTGGCGATTTTGGCGGTACCGGCCAGCACGCCGAGCAGGCTACTATCGATTGCGTAATTTGCGCTAAACCGGCAAACTCAAAACATGACCACTTTCAGCCTGCCAGAATCTTTCGCATCCGAATACCGCCTGGAGCCGGACGGCTACGACGAAATGCTGGACGAAACCGGCCGGATTCGCGCGCATTGGCTGCATCTAATGCAAGCTCTGATCCAGCTCGGCCCCGACGAAGTTTCCCAGCGCCACCGCGAAGCGCTGCGGCTGTTGCGGGAGAATGGCGTCACCTACAACGTCTACGGCGACCCGGACGGCGCCAGCCGGCCCTGGCGGCTGGACCCGGTGCCGCTGCTGGTCTCCAGCGACGAATGGTTCGACATCGAAGCCGGCCTGTTGCAACGCGCCGAATTGCTGAATCTAATCCTGGCCGACTTGTACGGCCCGCGGCAACTGGTCAAAAAAAATCTGTTGCCGCTGGAGCTAGTCTACAACCACGGCGGCTTCTTGCGGGTGTGCGATCAGGTACGCCTGGCCGGCCAGCACCAACTGATTTTGTACGCCGCCGATCTGGCGCGCGGCCCGGACCGGAAGATGTGGGTACTGGGCGACCGCACCCAAGCTCCGTCCGGCGCCGGCTACGCGCTGGAAAACCGGCTGGCGATGTCGCGGGTACTGCCCAGCCTGTTTCGCGACAACCAGGTACACCGGCTGGCGCGTTTCTTCCAATCGCTGCGCGCCGGCCTGAACGCGGTGGCGCCGAAGCGCAGCGAATTGCCGCGGGTCGTGGTATTGACGCCGGGGCCGTTGAACGAAACCTTTTTCGAACATGCCTATCTGGCCGCCTACCTGGGCTATGCGCTGGTGCAGGGCGACGACCTGACCGTACGCGACGGCTGCGTCTGGCTGAAATCCTTGACCGGCCTGCAGCGGGTGGACGTGATCCTGCGCCGGGTCGACGACAATTACTGCGATCCGCTGGAACTGCGCGAGGATTCCCGGTTGGGCGTGCCCGGATTATTGGACGTGGTCCGGCGCGGCAACGTCGCCATCGCCAACCCGTTGGGCAGCGGCGTGTTGGAAAACCCGGGCCTGATGGCCTTCCTGCCCGGTATCGCCGAATACTTCCTGGGCCAACCGTTGAAATTGAATTCGATTGCGACCTGGTGGTGCGGGCAAAGCCGCGAATTGAGCTACGTGTTGGCCAATCTGCCGCGGCTGGTGATCAAGCCGATTTACCGCAAACCCGGCGAGCACGCCGTGTTCGGCCATAAATTGAGCAAAGCCGAACTCGCGGCCTGGCGCCAGCGGATTCAGGCCCGGCCGGCCTTTTACGTCGGCCAGGAATACGAAAGCTTTTCCACCGCACCCAGCCTGGCCGACGGCGGCTACCAGCCGCGGCAGTCGTTATTGCGCTGTTTCATGGTGGCCAGAGCCGACGGCTATACCTTGATGCCGGGCGGCTTGACCCGCAGCGCCCGCAGCTACGGCGAAATGCTGATCACCAACCAAATGGGCAGCATCAGCAAGGATACCTGGGTCATCGCCAGCGAACCGCAGCTCGGCTCGCTACCGCAAGCCGGCGATAGCGGCCTCAGCGGCCACGCCAGCGCGCTGCCCAGCCGCGCCGCCGACAATATTTTCTGGGTCGGCCGCAACGCCGAACGCGCCGAAGGCGGCATTCGCCTGATGCGGGCCACGATCAAAAAATTATTCATCAACCCGGAACGCGACAATCCCGATTACCAACGCAGCATGCATACCCTGCTGCGCTGCGTGACCGGCACCACCGGCGCCTACCCCGGTTTCTTCGGCGAAGACGCCGAAGACTTGCTGAAGGCGCCGGAAGCCGAGTTGCTGGCCCTGGCCACCGACGCCGAGCGCATCGGCAGCCTGCCCGACACCATCAACCGCATGGCGCAGTCGGCCTATGCCGTGCGCGACCTGTGGTCGTCGGATACCTGGCGGGTGGTCGACGAAATCGAAGAGCAAATCGCCGCCGCGCAACGCCTGCGCAAATCCGGGCTCTGGTCGATGCAGGAACAAATGGACCAACTGGTCACCACCTTGTCCGCGTTCAGCGGGCTGGCAATGGAGAGCATGACCCGCGGCGACGGCTGGCTGTTTCTGGATATCGGCCGCCGCCTGGAACGCGGCCTGCAACTAGTATCGCTGTTGCGCACGGCCTTTGCGGAAGCGCAAAGCGAAGCCGCCGAAACCCGATTGATCGAATCCTTGCTGGACAGCAGCGACAATCTGATCTGCTACCGGCAACACTACCGCGCCAACCTGGAGCTGGCGCCTTTCCTGGAATTGCTGTTGCTAGACCCGAACAACCCGCGTTCGCTGGCCTACCAAATCGCCCGGCTGCAGGAGCACGTCGGCAAGTTGCCGCGCGAGGTGGGAACCCGGCGCATCAGCGCCGAGGAGCGGCTGTTGCTGGAAGCCAGTTGCATCCTGCACATCGCCAATATCGAAGAATTGCAGACTGTTGCCGAAGACGGCAGCCGCGAAGCGCTGGACAGCCAACTCGGCAAGATATACGGGCTGTTGGCCAACCTGTCGGAAACGTTGACGGCAACCTATTTCCGCCACGGCGCTGCGCCGCAATCGCTGTCTTGAGGGCTTGCCATGCGCTACCGGGTCACCCATACCACCGCTTACAACTACCAGCAAACGGTAGGCCTGTCCTACAACGAAGTGCGGATGCTGCCGCGGCCGAGTCCGAACCAACAGGTCATCGACACCAAATTGCAGATTTCGCCGGCGCCGTGCGACTACCGGGTACGCACCGATTTTTTCGGCAACCAGGTGGCCTGGTTTTCGATCCGCGAACCGCACTTGACCTTTCAAGTCACCGCGGTCAGCGAAGTTCGGGTCATCCGCCAACCGGCGCAAACGGACCTGGGCCACGGCATCGGCTGGGAAACGGCCAGGGAGATACTGCGTAGCGCCACCGGCGATTCGGCCGTCGACGCCCGCCAGTACACGCTGGATTCGCCGCTGGTCAATGCCGATCCCGACCTGGCAGCCTATGCGCAACCGTCGTTTGTGCCCGGCAGATCCCTGCCGGAAGCGATACACGACTTGATGCAGCGCATCCACCGCGATTTCACTTTCGATCCGGAATTCACCAATTTGGCTACGCCGCTGGCAACGGTGTTGGAGCACCGCCGCGGCGTCTGCCAGGATTTTGCCCATCTGGCCATCGGTTGCATCCGCTCGCAGGGGCTGGCGGCGCGTTACGTCAGCGGTTACATCGAAACGTTACCGCCGCCCGGCCAAGCCAAACTGGTCGGTGCCGACGCTTCCCACGCCTGGTTTTCGGTGTATTTGCCGGACCTGGGCTGGATGGACTTCGACCCGACCAACAACCAGACGCCCGGCGACCGGCATATCGTCGTCGCCTGGGGCCGCGATTACAGCGACGTCACGCCGTTGAAAGGCGTCATTTTCGGTGGCCAGGACCACGAATTGAGCGTCAGCGTCGAAGTGGAAAACCTCGGCCTCTAACTTAACCGCCACCGCCGCTGCCCGGACCCAGCGCGCAGCAAACCGCTCAAATCGTAGCGTTTCGATACATCTAGCTGGCACCGCCCGACTAACGTGCGCCCTGCCGGTCGCCGCGGCCGCCGATTTTCCTCCGGGACGCCCTGCAGATTTACCGCTGCGGCCGATGGCAAAACCTTGCGGTTTATGAGATAAACGACGGGCTTCGGCAATCCCGGCCTCGGCCTCTCGCTTTAACCCAAGGTAATTGTTTGCAACGTCTAACCCTCTCATTTAACGGCAATCTGGCCGCGGCAACCAGCCTGGCACTGGCGTACGCGCTGACGGCAAAACTGGCACTCGATTTTTTTACGCTCCACCGCGCGGTTGCCGTCATCTGGCCGGCCAGCGGCATTGCCTTGGGCGGTTTATTGCTGGGCGGCAAAAAATGGTGGCCCGCCGTCTTCGCCGGCTCACTGGCCGGCAATATTTGGGCCGGCTGCCCGGCACCGGCGGCATTTTTCATCGCCGGCGGCGCGACGCTATCGGCACTAGCCGGCCACGCTTTGTTGCGAAACCCTGCGGCGACCTGGTTGCAGACGCCGCAGGATTATTTACGGTTAGTGCTGTGCGGCGGTCTGGCCTCGGTCATCTCGGCCTTCTGCGGCGCTACCACACTACGGATTTTCGGGCTGGTTCCGCCCGCACAGTGGGCGGACAATTGGCTGAACTGGTGGTTGGCGGACGTGCTCGGCATCGCCATCGCCAGCCCGATCCTGCTACTGCGGCACTACCGGCCCGCCACGGGTTGGAGCGCATGGCGCTTAGGCCACGCCGCGGCTTATCTGGCCGCCGCCATTATGGCCGGCCACATTATTTTTCTGCATTGGCCGCTGCACCCCGGCGATTTCGGCAAAGCGTTCTACCTATTCGCCTTCATCGGTTACGGCGCGTTGAATTTCGGCCTGCCCGGCGTGTTGCCGTTGGTTGCGGCAATGGCGCTGCAAGCGGCATTCAGTGTCGCACTGGGCATCGGCTATTTCGCGGATACCGACCCGCATAGTGGCCTGTACCTGGAATGGTCGTACTTATTGATCACCGCCGTGCTGGGCATCCTGTTGGCTTTAGCCATCGAAAACCACCAACGCGCCGAGCGGGCCGCCAAATCGCTGGGCGAATTCAACCGGCAGATTCTGGAGTCGCTGCTGGAAGGCGTAATCGTCTACGACGAGTACGGCCGCTTCAAACTCTGGAACCGTTTCATGCAAGCCATGACCGGCATCACGGAAGCCGACTGCCTGGGCCGAATGCCGCTGGAAATATTCCCGTGGCTGGCGCGCACCGAGATTCCGGCCGGGATAACCCGCGCACTGCAAGGCGAAACCGTCCACCACGCACCGTTCCAGTCCACAGACGGCCGCTGGCTCAGTTCGGTGCAGACGCCGCTACGCGACGCGGACAATAACATTGTCGGCGTACTGGAATTGGTCAAGGACGAATCGTCCCAAATCCAGTTCGGCCAATCGCTGTCGGCCTCGGAAGCGCGTTTCAAAAGCATATTGGACAACACCCCGACCGTGATTTTCACCAAGGGGCGGGACGGCATTTACCAAATGGTCAACCGCCAATTCGCCGCTATCTTCGGGATGAACGAAGCCGATATCCGCGGCCGTTGCGACAACGATCTGTTCCCGGCCGACATCGCCCAGACTTTGCGCAACAACGACCGTATGGTGCAGCAAACCCGGCAGCCCTTGATATTCGAAGAAACAATCCAGCATCGCGACGGAACCGAACACATTTATCTGTCGCACAAGTTTCCGCTACTCAATCCCGAAGGCGACCTTTACGCAGTGTGCGGCATTTCTACCGACATCAGCGAACGCAAGGCCGCCGAGAAGTTGATCAAGGAAAGCGAACGCCGCTGGAAATTTGCGCTGGAAAGCGGCGGCGACGGCGTCTGGGATTGGGATCTGACCAGCGGCAAAGTGTTTTTGTCGCCGCGCTGCATGGAGATTCTGAACTTCAGCGAGCAGGACAGCCGCAACAATTTCCGCGAATGGGAAACCACGATCCATCCGGAAGACAGTCCGAAACTGATGGCCGATTTACAAACGCATCTGGACAATTTGAGCGAACGCTTCAGCAACGAGCACCGGGTCCGCTTCGGCGACGGTTGGCGCTGGATCCTGACCCGCGGTTTGGTCATCGAGCGCGACGCCAACGGCAAGGCGTTGCGCATGATCGGCACCCAGACCGATATCTCCGAACGCAAGCAATTGCAATGGCTGCAATTGGAAAAAATCGTCGTCGGCTCACCGGAACCGACACTGCTGGTCGCGGGCGACGGCTCCATCCTGCTTGCCAACCAACCGGCGGCGACGGTTTTCCGCTACACGCTCGATGGTTTGCTGGGCCGTAACGTCGACGATTTGGTGCCGTTTCCGGCCAGCCTGAACCATGCCGCGTTGCGCGAAAAATTCATGCGCGAAGTCAAAGCCCGGCCGATGAGCGCGAACAGCTTATTATCGGCACTGCGCGCGGACGGCAGCCAGTTTCCGGTCGAAATCAGCCTGAACCCGCTTGAGGTCAACAACCAGCGCGCCGTCTTAGTTTCGATACACGACATCAGCGAGCGCAAACGGCTGGAACGGGATATGCAGTTGATGGCAATGATCCACAAAGCCATCGGCGAAGCGGTGATGGTGGCCGACGCCGACAACCGGATTCTCGCGATCAACGACGCCTTCACCCAGCTAACCGGTTACACCGAAGAGGAAGTGGTCGGCAAATCCACCGATATTTTGAAATCCGGCCGCCACGGCCCGGATTTCTACCAGCATATGTGGCATTCGCTGCTGCAGACCGGCCACTGGCAAGGCGAAATCTGGAACAAACGCAAGAACGGCGAGATTTACCACGAATGGCTGGTGATCAACAGCATCTATAACGAACGCGGCGAACTGGAGCGGCGGGTAGCGATGTTCTCGGAAATCACCGAGCAAAAACACGTCGAACAAGCCATCTGGCGCCAGGCCAATTTCGATCCGCTGACCGATCTGGCCAACCGCCGCATGTTCCAGGACCGGCTGAACCAGGAAATCAAAAAAGCCGCGCGCGACCGCAACAGCCTGGCGGTGATGCTGCTGGACCTGGATCGGTTCAAGGAAGTCAACGACACCTTGGGCCACGACATGGGCGACGTACTGCTGAAGGAAGCCGCCAAACGCCTGCTCGACTGCGTCCGCGAAGTCGATACGGTGGCGCGCCTCGGCGGCGACGAGTTCACCATCATCCTCGGCGAACTGGAATCGGAATCCGATACCGACCGGGTGGCGCGAGCGATTCTGCATCGCCTCAGCGAACCGTTCCGCCTCGGCGAGGAATTGGCGTACGTCTCGGTCAGTATCGGCATCACCCTGTATCCGCAGGACGCTGCAACTCCCGAGCAATTGATGAAAAACGCCGACCAGGCCATGTACAACGCCAAGCAGCAGGGGCGCAACCGCTACAGCTACTTCACTGCCGAAATGGAACAAGTCGCGCAAAACCGGATGCGGCTGACCAACGATCTGCGCCAAGCCTTGGTCAACGGCGAATTCGAACTGAACTACCAACCGGTCGTGGACCTGGCCACCGGTTTCATGCACAAAGCCGAAGCGCTGTTGCGCTGGCGCCATCCCAAGCGCGGCATGGTCAGTCCGGCCGAGTTCATTCCGTTGGCCGAAGAAACCGGCCTGATCGTCGACATTGGCGACTGGGTGTTCCGCGTCGCCGCCCAACAAATTGCCCGCTGGCGCGCGAGCCATGCGCCGGATTTCAAAATCAGCGTCAACAAATCGCCGGTGCAATTCGCCCGCCACAACCGCGGCGACAGCCAGTGGCTGGCTTATATGCAATCGCTGGGGCTGGCCGGCCAGGCCATCGTCATCGAAATCACCGAGGGCCTGCTGCTGGATGCCGACCACGCGGTCCGCGACCATTTGTACGCTTACCGCGACGCCGGCGTACAGGTGGCGATCGATGACTTCGGCACCGGTTATTCGTCGCTGTCTTACCTTAAAAAATTCGACATCGATTATCTGAAAATCGACCAAAGTTTCGTGCGCAACCTGGATTCGGATACCAGCGACCTGATTCTGTGCGAAGCGATCATCGTGATGGCCCACAAACTGGGCCTGAAAGTGGTAGCCGAGGGCATCGAGACCCAAACACAAATGGAGCTGTTGCGCGCAGCCGGTTGCGATTTCGGCCAGGGCTACCTGTTTTCCAAACCGTTAGCGGCCGCAGAATTCGTGCACCTGTTCGGCACCAACCTGTTGGCCGGGCAAACAGCACCCGCCGCCCGCGCCGATTCCAGCATCGCCAAATTGTTCGGCGGCGAACAACGCCGCGATTGACGGTTGTCAAACTGCGGCCGATGGCCGACACTTAGCGCAGAAACGGGCGGCAACCCGGCGCCCGGCCGCAAAGGAGCTTACATGCCGATTATTCCGATCAAAACGCCAGTCGTTGCCGTAATGCTACTGGCCAGTTTTCTGGCTGCCGCACCGGCTGCGGCCCAGGATGCGCCGTCCCCGCAACAGGCCTTGCAGAGTTTCGGTATCGGCGCCGAACAGATCGTCCAGTTGCAACGCGGCGAAATCGTCGGTTACGACGTCAGCGAAACCAGCCAAAAAGAATTGGCGATAGGCGTGGCGATGCTATTGCCGGTGCCGTTGGCGCAGATTGCCGATTACATCAAAAAAGGCCATATGAATGCGATCGAAAGCGACATCGTAGCCAGCGCCACGCTCGGCCCGAACCCGAGCAGCGACAGCTTTAAAAAATTCGCCTACACCGACAAACAACTCGACGAAGCCAAAGCCTTTCTGGCCGCCGAAGCCGGCGACGAATTCAATCTTTCCAACGCCGAATTGGCCAGCTTGAAAAGCCTGCAAGCAGAACTGGAAGACGCCGACGACAAGACGCTGTTGAAAACGGCAAACCAGAAGTACCGCGAATTCTTGCTACAGCGTTTGTCGGCGTACAAGAAAAACGGCCTGAACGGCATCGCCCCATACGCCCGCGATGGCGGCAGCGCCGATCCGGCCGCCGAATTGCGCACCGATGCGGTCAACAGCAAGGCCTGGGCCCGTTATTTTCCGGAACTGCAACAAGCCTGGCTGAACTATCCGGCCGCGTTGCCTGGCAACGCATCCGAGCAATTCATCTGGTTGAACCGCCGGGTCGAAGACCGGCCGACGCCGATTTTGAACCATCGCGTCATCGCCGTTGGCGAAACCGGCGGTATTGTCATCTCCCGCCAGTTTTACGTCGGCCATTCCTATAACTCCAGCCAGGTCGTCGCCGGCGGCCTGCCCTACCAAGACGGTACCCTGGTGTTTTATTCGATCCGCAGTTCCACCGACCAGGTGGCCGGGATCGGCAGCAGCCTGAAACATTCGATCGGCCGCGAGCAAATGAAAAAGGAGATGGTCAAACGCCTGCAGCGGCTGAATAAAGATTTGAAGCGCAAACCGGCCACCGTCGCCGCCGAATAAGCCGGCCGGGCCAGGTTTATCGGCAACCCGCACCAACATTCGCCGGCTGCGCATTCTCCCTATCCGGGTGAATCTGCCCGGCGATCCGTTTCCCCCTAGCCACAAAACCCTGATGAACATTAAACACAAAGCACACCCCTGGCACGGCATCCATCCCGGCGACAATGCGCCGGACATCGTCACAGCCTTCATCGAAATCGTGCCGTCGGACACGGTCAAATATGAGATCGACAAGGAAAGCGGTTATCTGAAGATCGACCGGCCGCAGAAGTTTTCCAACATGATTCCGACGCTATACGGCTTCATTCCGCGCAGTTATTGTGCGGAACGGATTGCCGAATTTGCCGCCAGCCGTTCCGGCCGCGAAGTGACCAAGGGCGACGGCGACCCGCTGGATATTTGCGTATTGAGCGAACGTAGCGTGACCCACGGCGACATTTTGCTGCAGGCGATTCCGATCGGCGGCTTCCGGCTGCTGGACGGCGGCGAGGCCGACGACAAGATCATCGCCGTGATGAAAGGCGACGAGTTTTACCGGCAATGGCGCGACGTGTCGGACTGTCCGGAGTCCTACATCAACCGGCTGAAACATTATTTTCTGACCTACAAACATTTGCCCAGCGAAAAGAACGTCTGCGAAATCACCCACGTCTACAACCGCGAAGAAGCCCATGAAGTGATCAAGCGAGCCATAGCCGATTACCAATACCACTTCGGCTGTCAGGACGACGAATAAACCGGGCTCGGCTCGGCCAGCAATGGAGGGTTTACAGGCTGGCAGCCTTGGAAAACACCCGGATCACGACCACGCCGGACACGATCAGAAACATGCCGGCCAGCGCCGGAATATCCAACCGCTGGCCGAACAACAGCCAACCCAGCGACGCAATCAAAACGATGCCGACGCCGGCCCAGACCGCGTAGACGATACCGATCGGGATAGAGCGCAAGGCCAGCGATAGGCAGAAAAAAGACACCGCGTAGCCGGCCACCACGATCAGCGCCGGCCAAAACCGGGTAAAGCCGTCGCTGGCTTTCAGCGCCGAAGTCGCCACCACCTCGCTGCCGATCGCCACGGCTAATAACAACCACGGATTCATATACACCTACCTGTTTATGGAACGTCCCCGACATTATTAGCCCGAATTGGCTGGCCCGGTCAACGCCGAACAGGTCGGCATGGCGCGCAGCAATACGGAAGACAAAGGCCGCAGCAGTTCCAAACCGACATATAGTCTATTGCCGAATTCGCTGGTTTATTAATGGCGCCGATTTCGATAAATTGTCCGTCGGGCCAACCTGGGTTGGCACCCGCTTGCCGCGACGCCGGACTCGGCCTTGATCTGGCAAACCCGTTTCGCACGCGATGGCCGTTAACAGGAAGTAAAAAACTGACAATGAAAACTTTTGTAGACAAGGTTCTAGCGCAGGCCGAATTTCAGCCGGCGCGATTGCTGGAAGTTTTACGCGCGGTGCAAGCCGAATTCCGCCACATTCCGGAGCCGGCCATCGAGTCGATCGCCGCCGGCTTGCAAATTCCGCGTACGCAGATCATCGCGGTGGCCGAGTTTTACAGCTTCCTGCATCTGGAGCCGCAAGGCCGCTACGAACTGTACATCGCCGATTCGATCACCGATCGCATGCTTGGCAACCAGCAAGTACTCGACGCACTATCCGCGCGACTGCAGGTCGTGGTCGGCGGCGTGCGCAGCGACGGTCTGGTCAGTCTGAACCGCACGGCCTGTACCGGCATGTGCGACCAGGGGCCGGCCGGCTTGGTAAACGGCTACCCGCTGCCGCGCCTGAGCCCGGCCAAAATCGATGCACTGGCAGAGCTGATCGAAAAACAAGTCCCGCTAAACGCGTGGCCAGCCGAAATGTTTCGCGTCGAAGAACCGATTTACCGGCCGGACCTACTGCTAAACCAACCCTTCGCAAACGGCGCGGCGATCCAAGCCAGTTTCGCGCGCGGCCTCACCGAAACCCTGGCCGAATTGGATACTTCCCATTTGCGCGGCCGCGGCGGCGCCGGATTTAAAACCGCATTGAAGTGGCGCAGTTGCTCGCAGCAAGCGGCCACGCCGCGCTACGTGATTTGCAATGCCGACGAGGGCGAGCCGGGCACCTTTAAAGACCGCATGCTGCTCGACCTTTACGCCGATCAGATTTTCGAAGGCATGACGGTCTGCGCCGCGATCATCGGCTCCAACCACGGCCTGGTTTACCTGCGGGCGGAATACCTGTTCCTACGCGACAAACTGCTGGCAGTGCTGCAGGCCCGGCGCGAGCAAGGCTTGCTCGGCAAGGCAATCCTGGGCCGGGAGGGTTTCGATTTCGACATCGAAATCCGCATGGGCGCCGGCGCTTACATCTGCGGCGAGGCTTCGGCGCAAATCGAGTCGCTGGAAGGCAAGCCTGGCATCCCGCGCACCAAGCCGCCCAATTCGGTGGTCTGCGGCTACCAGCGCAAACCCACCGTGGTCGACAATGTGGAAACCTTTTTCGCCGCCACCCATATCGCCATTCAAGGCGGCCAGTGGTTCGCTGCGGTCGGTACGCCGCAATCGACCGGCACCAAGTTGCTCAGCATCAGCGGCGACTGCCAGCGGCCGGGCATTTACGAATACCCGTTCGGCACGCCGGTCCGCAGCATTCTGCAAGAGTGCGGCGCCGAGGACGTGATGGGCGTGCAAGTCGGCGGCCCGTCCGGCACCTTTATCTCGAACCGGGAACTGGATCGGGTGGTGGCGTTCGAAGACCTGTCCACGGCTGGTTCGTTCATGGTGTTCAACCGTTCGCGCAACCTTTTCGCCATCGCTCAAAACTTTACCGATTTTTTCGCTCACGAGAGCTGCGGCTTCTGTACGCCGTGCCGAGTCGGCACTTCGTTGCTGAAAAACCAGTTGGCTAAAATTGCCGACGGCCTCGGCGCCGCCGAAGACCTGACAGAACTCAGCGCGTTGTGCGAGGTCGTTAAAAACAATAGCCACTGCGGCTTGGGCGAATCGGCCGCCAATCCGATATTGACCACGTTGCTCAGCTATCCGGAGCTGTATTTACAACAACTGCAATACCAAGAGTTCGCGCCGGCTTTCGATCTGGATGCAACCTTGGCGGCGGCCCGCCGCCTGGCTCAGCGCGAGGACCCGGCGGCGCATTTGAATCAAGTGGAGAACTGACATGAGCGGCACCCTGACCATAGACGGCAAGACCATTCCGTTCGCGGCAGGCCAGAGCGTGATCGAAGCCGCGCGTTGCGCCGGCATCTACATCCCTCACCTGTGCCACAAGCCGGGCTACGCGCCGCACGGCAGTTGCAAACTGTGTACGGTGTTCGTCAACGGCCGGAAAACTTCGGCCTGCACCTATCCGGCCGCAGCCGACCAAAACGTGGTCAGCGACACCCCTGAGTTGCAACAGGACCGGCTGCGCCTGACCCAGATGCTGTTCGTCGAAGGCAACCATTTCTGCCCGTCCTGCGAAAAATCCGGCAATTGCCAACTGCAAGGCGTGGCCTACCACCTGCGGATGCTGGACAATCATTACCCGCATTTCTACCCGCAACGGCAAGTGGATGCCTCGCATCCGGACATTTTGCTGGACCATAACCGCTGCATTTTCTGCAACTTGTGCGTGCGGGCCAGCCGCGATCACGACGGCAAAAACGTGTTCGCCATCGCCGGGCGCGGCATCAACAAACGGCTGATCGTCAATTCGGCCAGCGGCCAGCTCAAAGACAGCGACATCAGCATTGACGACCAGGCGACCCAGGTTTGCCCGACCGGGGCGATTCTGGTCAAACGCACCGGCTACCAAGTACCGATCGGCGAGCGCTGGTACGACCGGCAGCCGATCAGCGAACTGGCGCTGGGCAAGGAAGACAGCCATGAGCGCTAAAATCAAAATCGCCACCACCTCGCTGGCCGGCTGCTTCGGTTGCCATATGTCGTTTCTGGATATCGACGAGCGGATTACCGAGTTGGCGGAGGTGGTCGAATTCGACCGCTCGCCGCTGACCGACATCGAACATTGCGGGCCGTGCGACATCGGCCTGATCGAAGGCGGCGTTTGCAATTCGGAAAACGTGCATGTGCTGCGCGAATTCCGCAAAAACTGCAAAACCCTGGTCGCGGTCGGCGCCTGCGCCATCAACGGCGGGCTACCCGCCTTAAGAAACTTCGTTTCGGTCGAAGAATGTTTGCTGGAGGCCTACCGCGACGGTATCGGCATCGACAATCCGCAAATCCCCAGCGATCCGGAGTTGCCGTTGTTGCTGGACAAAGTGCATCCGATCCACGAAATCGTCAAAGTCGATTACTTTATGCCCGGCTGCCCGCCGTCGGCCGACGTGTTCTGGACCTTCCTGAGCGCGCTGATCGCAGGCCGCGAACCAAAATTGCCCTACGAACTGGTGCATTACGACTGATAAGGACCCCTTATGTACGAACATCTGGAAACCGCCGCCAATCCCGCCGGCCTGAAGCGGGTCGTCGTCGATCCGGTATCCCGGGTCGAAGGCCACGGTAAAGTCACCTTGTTGCTGGATGCCGAGAACCGCATCCACCAAGCCCGGCTGCACATCGTCGAGTTTCGCGGCTTCGAAAAATTCATCCAGGGCCGGCCCTATTGGGAGTTGCCGGTGCTGGTGCAACGCTTGTGCGGGATTTGTCCGGTCAGCCACCACCTAGCGGCGGCCAAGGCCATCGACCAACTGGTCGGCATCGATCCGGCCGATTTGCCGCCGGCCGCCGACAAATTACGCCGCCTGCTGCACTTCGGCCAGGTACTGCAATCGCATGCGCTGCATTTTTTTTATCTATCCAGCCCGGACTTGCTGTTCGGTTTCGATAGCGAAATCGGCAAGCGCAGCGTTGTCGCCGTGCTGGCCGACTATCCCGATATCGGCCTGCAGGGCGTCAAGTTGCGCAAATACGGCCAGGAAGTGATCCGGATGGTATCCGGCAAGCGGGTGCACGGCACCGGCGCGATTCCGGGCGGCATGAACAAGGTACTAAGCCGCGAAGAGCGCAATTATCTGTTGCAGGACATCGGTCAGATCGTCGACTGGGCGCAGGCCGCGGTGGCCTTGATCAAGCAGGTGCATGGCGCCGACCGGGCCTTCAACGACGCCTTCGCCACAATCCGCAGCAATTACCTGAGCCTGGTTAAAGCCGACGGCGCGCTGGAGCTTTACCACGGCGGCATTCGCGCCAAAAATGCCGACGGCGCGACGCTGTTCGACCATTACGATTATTGCGCCTACCCGGAATTGATCCGCGAGGAAGTCCGTTCCTGGACTTACATGAAATTCCCCTACCTGACCGCATTGGGCAAGGCCGACGGCTGGTACCGGGTCGGGCCGCTGGCCAGAATCAACAACTGCGACTTCATCGACACGCCGTTGGCCGAAGCGGCGCGGGTCGAATTCAAACAACATCTGGCCGACCAGGGGTTGGTACACAGCACGCTGGCATTCCACTGGGCGCGCATGATCGAACTGCTGCACTGTGCCGAGAGCATTCAAGCCTTGCTGCACGACCCGGATTTGCTCAGTGGCGAACTGGTGGCCCAAGGCAGTAAGCGTTACGAAGGCATTGGCGTCATCGAAGCGCCGCGCGGCACCTTGTTCCACCATTACCAAATCGACGACAACGACATCGTCACCAAAGCCAATCTGATCGTTTCCACCACCAGCAACAACACCGGCATGAACGAATCGGTGCGCCAGGTCGCCGCCGAATACCTGTCGGGCCGGGAATTGACCGAACCGCTGCTGAACCAGTTGGAAGTGGCGATCCGCGCTTACGATCCCTGCCTGTCCTGCGCCACGCATGCGGTCGGCAAGATGCCGCTGCAGGTGGAATTGGTCGATGCCGCCGGCCAGGTCGTCGATCGCTTGACTCGGCACGGCAACGGCGAATTCGCCCGCGGCAACGCCGATTGATGGCGGTCGCGCCGATATTGTTGCTGGCCTGCGGCAATCCCAGCCGGGGCGACGACGCCTTGGGTCCGCTATTGCTCGACGCGCTAGCGGACCAGATCGATCCGCAAACCGTTGAATGCATCGTGGACTTTCAACTGCACATCGAACACACGCTGGACCTTAAAGACCGGCAATGTGTCATTTTTGCCGATGCGTCGGTGTGCGACGTAACGTTCGAATTCACCCGGCTGACGCCGGCTGCGGCCCTCAGCCATACCAGCCACGCCCTGAGCCCGGCCGCGCTGCTGGGCGTATACCGCTCGCTCCACGGCGAGCCGCCGCCAGCTTACCTGCTCGGCATCGGCGGCCGCAGTTTCGAACTGGGCGCAGCGTTGAGCCCGGCGGCCCAAACCAATTTGGCCGCCGCTACCCGCTTTGCGCAGGCACTGTTACAAGGCACGCCGGCCGATATCGCCGCTTCCGCCGCAGCCGCGGCCCGCATGCCGGACTGAAGTGGCCCCAGTCGTTTGAACAGTAGAATCCAAAATTAACGTGAAATCCTTGCTGTTGGTTAGGCTGCCTTTGTAACCGATTGGCCGTAAGTCGTAATACGCCTGATGCGGCCAGAACTTTGCGATTGACCCAATCGGCTACAGCAGTCAGGTACGCAAAGCCTTTACCGATCGGAATATAGGTCGCGTCCAGTGTCCACACCTGACTAGCCCGGTCAACGGTGATACCGAACAGCAAATAAGGATAAATCCCGTGCCCTGGCATTTTCTTACCGGTATTGGGCTGGCAATACACCGCGTCGATGTCCATACCTTGCATCAAGGCGTTCACCTTTTATTTCGATCCCGCGCTTCCGCTATAATTGGCGCCCCGCCGCTACGGCGCCAGCGTCTAACCGTCTTCCGCACTATGGCCCACCCTTTCATTCTTCGCCGTTGGAGCGCCTGGGCGCCGGGCTTGCTGGACCAGACCGACTGGCAATCCCCGGCAGCCGGCCGGCGGCCGACGGAAGATCAGGCGCCGCCTGCGCTGCAATACACGCCTAAGCCGCTGCAACGTCGGCTCAGCCCGCTGGCGCGGGCGGCGTTTTTCGTCATCGAGCAATGCCTGGCGCCCGGCGAACGGCTTGCTGCCGTGTTCAGTTCGTCGCACGGCGAGATCGGCAGTTGCCTGGACATGCTGCAAGACTTGCAGCACGGCGAGGAATTGTCGCCGACCGCATTCAGTTTGTCGGTGCACAATGCCATTGCCGGCCTGTATTCGATCGCCTACGCCAACCAACTGGAAATCAATTGCCTGGCACCGGCCGCCGCCGGGCTTGGCCCCGGCTTTATCGAAGCCCTGGGCTTGTTGCACTCCGGCCATGACGACGTGTTGTTGGTGTTTTACGATACAGTGCTGCCGAATTTTTTTCCGACACCCGGTTACGCCAGTTCATTAGCCTACCCTTGTGCGGCGGCATTGCGGCTGGCGCTGGACGGGCCGGGGCTGGCGTTGGCGTTTGCGCCGGCAGACTCGACTCGTCAGGACGGCGAGCAGCCGCTACAATTGCCGGCCTTTATCGAATTCCTGGCCGGCGACCGAAGCCATTTGGATTTGGGCAACGGCGGCCGCGGGTGGCAATGGCGAAAACTCTGATTCACAACATCGACTACCTTTGGCGGCTAACCGCAACCGCAATCAGTTTCGCCTGTTTCGGCATCGGCGGCGTGCTGTTGTGGCTGGTGGTGTTCCCGTTGCTGGCGCTGGCGCCCGGCGACCGCCGCCGAAAAGCCTGTCGGGCGCAAACCATGGTCCATCTGAGTTTCTACGCCTTCATCGGCTTGATGCACAGGCTGGGCGTGATGAGTTACCAAATCTGCGGCGGCGAAAAACTGAACCGCCCCGGCCAACTGGTCGTCGCCAACCATCCGACGCTGGTGGACGTGGTGTTTCTGCTCAGCCGCATCGAACAAGCCAGTTGCATCGTCAAGGCCAGCCTGTGGCGCAATCCGGCCATGCGCGGTTCGATCCTGAATGCCGGCTACATCAGCAACGCCGACTCGGCAACCATGATAGAAGATTGCGCAGCCTGGCTGAACGGCGGCGGCGGCCTGATCGTATTCCCGGAAGGCACCCGCACGGTGCCGGGCCAAGCCTACCGCTTCCAGCGCGGCGCCGCGGCGATTGCTCTGGCCGCCGACTGCGTGCTGACGCCGGTGACGTTGACCTGCACCCCCAGCACGCTGACCAAGAACCTAGCCTGGTACCGCATCCCGCCGCGGCGGTTTCATTTGCGGATGGAGGTCGGCGACGACATCGATCTTGCCCCTTACCGGCAAATGCAACCGCATTCGATTGCGGTGCGCCGGTTAACCCAGTCTTTATTGGATTACTTTACCGAACAACGCCTACGCTATGAGCAACACTGAATCTGAATTAAAGCGCCTGATCGTCGATACCCTGGCTTTGGAAGACGTCGCTCCCGACGACATCGACAGCTCGGCACCGCTGTTTAACGCCGGACTGGGGCTGGATTCCATCGATGCACTGGAATTGGGCGTAGCGATACGCAAGCAATACCGGGTTAAAATCGACGCCGAGCAGGATGACGTGGCGCAGATCTTTGCATCGGTGGCGGCTCTGGCTCAATTTATCGATTCCGCGCGCAGTTAATACCTTATGAAAAATCGTGAACAAATTTTGGCCGCCATCCAAGACATCATGGTGGAGATGTTCGAAATGGACCCGGCCAGCATCAAGCCGGAAGCCCGGCTTTACGAAGACCTGGATTTCGATAGCATTGATGCGGTCGATATGATTGTGCGCCTGAAAGAGTTGACCGGAAAAATGGTAAAACCCGAGGACTTTAAAACCGCGCGCAGCATCGGCGACGTCGTGGAGGCCGTGTACCGCCTGATGCAGGACTGACATGGCGCGGGGTTTGAATGCGCTGATCGGCCTGTTAACCGCTTTGTATCCGGCGGCAGTGTATTTCGGTTTGCAGTACCTGCAACCCCGTTTGATCGCACTAATCCTGGCCGCATTGCTGCTGTTGCGCTTGGCCTTGCTGCGCACGGATTGGAGCAAACCGTTATTGTTGGCCGGCGTGGCCTACGCCGGCTTTGCGGTCTGGAGCAACCAGGCCATTGCCTTGCGTTTTTATCCGGCTTTGGTCAATGCGGCGATGCTCACCATTTTCGCCGCCAGCCTGTTTTATCCGCCCACCATCGTCGAACGCCTGGCACGGCTGCAGCAACCCGATTTGCCGGCGCAAGGCGTGTTGTATACCCGGCGCGTGACCCAGATTTGGTGCGGTTTTTTTGTCGTCAACGGCGCTATCGCCGCCGCCACTGCGCTGTGGAGCAGTTTCCAGGTCTGGAGCCTGTACAACGGCCTGATCGCATATCTGCTGATGGGATTGCTGTTTGTCGGCGAGTATTGGCTCCGGCAACGCGTGATGAAGCCGGAATAAAGCCGTGACCGACCTCGCCGATTTACTCAACGCCGAGCGAAGCGGCGCAGTGGCCCGCCACGGCGGCCGCGATTACGGCTTCGCCGAATTTCGGGCAACTGTCGGCCATTGGTGCGAATTATTGGCCGACCAAGCCGAGACCCGATACGCGCTGTTCTGCCACGACGCCTACCCGTTTGCCGTGTTGTTGTTCGCTTTATGGCACTGCGGCAAACAAGTCACGCTGGCCGCCAACAACCGCCCCGGCACCGCACAGCAGTTGCGACAAGCCGGCTGCCGCTTGATCGGCGATTGGGAGGCCGGATTCGATTACCGGTTGGAGCAAAATCTAAACTTCCGGCAGGCATTTTCGCGTTTGCAAACGCAGCCAGTCCGGCTGGAGATTTTTACGTCAGGTTCGACCGGCGCGGCAAAATCGATAGTCAAAAACCTGAGCCAATTGCAAGCCGAAGTCGATACGCTGGAAAAGTTGTGGGGCAAGACGTTGGCCGACAGCCGGATTCTGGCGACCGTCAGCCAGCAACATATTTACGGCCTGTTGTTCCGGGTGTTATGGCCGCTGGCGGCCGGCCGTTGTTTCCACAGCCAAACCGCGCTCGACGCCGAACATCTGGTTGCGCAAGCCGGCGCCGGCCCGGCCTGCTGGGTTGCCAGTCCGGCCCATTTGAAGCGGCTGGATGCTGCTGCGCCATGGGCCGGTCTGGCCGGACTTTCCGCGATTTTCAGCTCCGGCGGCCCGCTGGCAGCCGATGCCGCCGCGCACATTGCCCAAGGCTGCGGCCAAGCGCCGTGGGAAATCTACGGCAGCAGCGAGACCGGCGGCATCGGCTGGCGCCGGCACCCCGAGCCGCTTTGGCGCCCGTTCGCCGGGTTGAGTCTATCGATAGCCGACGACAAAGCTTATCTGAACTCACCTTACTTGCCCGACGACAAACCGATGGCGTTGGACGACGATCTGGCATTGGCGGCCGACGGCCGGTTTAGCTTGCACGGCCGCCGCGACCGCATCGTCAAGATCGAAGAAAAACGCCTGTCGCTGAACGAGTTGGAAATACGGTTAACCGCCACCCCATGGCTGAGCGAGGTCCACGCCCTGACTTTGAGCGGCAGCCGCGATCTGTTGGGCGTATGCGCGGTGTTGTCGGAAGCCGGCAAAACCGCAATGGCCGAACGCGGCCGCAAAGCCTTGATCGGTCATTTGCGGGAGGCTTTGCAGCCCTGGTTCGAAGCGGTACTAATCCCGCGCAAATGGTTGTTTCTGTCCGCCTTGCCGACCACGGCGCAAGCCAAGCTCGACCGCCTGTTGCTGCAAACCTTGATGCGCAGCGGCGACGCCCGGCTGCCGCTGCTGCAAACGGCGGAATTGGCAGCCGAGCGCGCGGAACTCGGTTTGAAAGTACCGCAGCAGCTTATTTATTTTGCCGACCATTTCCCCGGTTATCCGATTCTGCCCGGCGTGGTGCAGATCGGCTGGGCCGATTATTTCGGCAAGCTACTATTTGCCATCGATGCGCCATTCAACCGGTTGGAGACGGTCAAATTCGTCAAACCGATCCGCCCGGACTACGAGTTGCAATTAACGCTGGATTGGCGTAGCGGCAGCAACAAACTGAATTTCCGCTTCAGCCAAGCCGAGCAAGTCTACAGTTCCGGACGTCTGGTCTACGCGGCGAGCGCAGCGTGAAACCCTGTTTGCTGATACCGGTTTATAACCACGAGCGCGCCATCGTGCCGTTGCTGGCGCAATTGCAAGCCTTCGGTTTGCCCTGCATTCTGGTGGACGACGGTAGCAGCCCGGCCTGCCGGCAAGTCCTAAGCGACTGCGCCGCCCGGCACAGTAGCTGGGTGTCGCTGCTACGGCGGCCGGCCAACGGCGGCAAGGGCGCAGCAGTGGTCGACGGTTTTCGCTGGGCAATCGGCCAAGGCTACAGCCACGCGCTGCAAATCGATGCCGACGGCCAGCATCGAGTCGACGACATTCCCAAGTTTTTGCAATTAGGCCGCCAGAACCCGGAAAAGATGATACTGGGAGCGCCGCAATACCAGGCCGACGCACCGAAAAGCCGGGTCCATGGCCGAAAAATCACCAACTTCTGGGTTACGGTCAATACCTTGTCGCGGGCGATAGGCGACGGCATGTGCGGATTCCGCCTGTACCCGTTGGCAGCGGTCGCGCAATTGCTGGCCGGCAGCCGGCTCGCCCCCGGCATGGCATTCGACATCGACATTGCGGTAAGGCTTTACTGGCAGGGGTTGGACGCGGTCAATCTGCTAACGCCGGTGCGCTATCCGCTGGACGGGGTTTCACATTTCGATCTATGGCGCGACAACGTCAAGATTTCGGCGACCCACGCCCGCCTGTTCTGCGGCATGCTGCCGCGCATTCCCCGCCTGCTGGCTCGGCATTGGCGATGACCGGCCAACGCCACTGGTCGCAAATGCAGGACTGGAGCCTGGACTGGGGCATGCGTCTGCTGTTTGCGGTATATCGGTTGTGCGGGCGGCGGATGCTGCAAGTATTTCTCTATCCGGTCGTAAGCTATTACTGGCTGGCAAACGCCGAGGCCAGGCGCGCCAGCCGCGATTATCTGGCCAGATTGGCAGCGTTCGAGCCCGATCTAAAGTTATCGGCCAGCCTGTTCCATAGCTACCGCCATTTTCTAAATTTCGCCAACGCCATCATCGACAAGCTGGCCGCCTGGTCGGGCTTGATCGATATAAACGATGTCGAATTCGCGGGCCGGGAACAACTGTTGGCCGACCTCGGCGCCGGCCGCGGCGCCTTATTGCTGGCCAGCCACCTGGGCAATCCGGAAGTCTGCCGGGTTATGGCCGACCGCGACGCAGCGGTGAAGATTACGGTATTGGTGCATACCAAGCACGCCGCAAAATTCAATCGCCTGCTCCGCCGTTACAATCCGGGCAGTGCGATGAATTTGCTGCAAGTCACCGAAATCAATGCCGCCACGGCCATGTTGTTGGCGGAAAAGATCGAGCAAGGCGAACTGGTCGTGATTGCCGCCGACCGCACGCCGGTCAACGGCGGCCGTACGCTGAGCGTCGATTTCCTGGGCGCAGCGGCGAAACTACCGATCGGGCCGTTCGTGTTGGCCGGCCTGCTGAAATGCCCGGTCTATTACCTGTTTTGTATAAAACAGGATAACCGGCACCGCATCGTATTCGAGCGAGCCGGCGATGCGCTGAGTTGGCGGCGCGAGCAGCGGGATGCTGCCGTCCGGCAAGCCGCCTGCCGCTATGCCCAACGTTTACAGACGCATACGGTTAGTGCGCCGCTGCAGTGGTTCAATTTTTACGATTTCTGGCAAACATAAAAAAGCCGCCATTCTTACGAACGGCGGCCGGGTTGCTTGCCAAGCCGGCCGACCTGAACACCGATTCCGGTGTCCAGGCGGCAAAGCCGGTTACCAAGTCAGAGTAAATACCGATTTAACGTTTTTCGCCGGCGCATAGGTATAACCGGTAGCGGAAATGCTGTTCAAGGTATAAACCCCGGATGCGGCTTTGACTTGTTTCGACGGTTTGGAGGTGTGTATCACCACGCCGTCGGTTCCGGTTTTGGCAACGGAAGTACCGGACAAAGCGCCCGACCAGGTTCCGGTCACCACAGCATTCGGTACCGGGCGGCCTTGAGCGTCTACCACTCTGAGCAATATCATGCCGGTCGCGGTCGTACCTCTGGCCACCATCATGCTGGCGGAGCCTGCGGCTACCGATTTCACCGGCGGAGCCGTGACGACAACTTGTACCGATTTGGTATCGGTCAAATTGTACTGGTTGGTCACGGTCAATTTTGCGGTAAAAGTACCGGCGGTTTTGTAGGTGTAGACCGGGTTGGCGCTGGTCGAACTGCCGCCGTCGCCGAAGCTCCATTGGTACTTGGTGATGTTGCCGTTACCGACCGATTTGTTAGCCGAGAAATTCACGGTCAATGCGCTGGGGCCGCTCAATGTGGAAGCGCCGATTACCGCTGCCGGTGCAGCAGCGCCGGCATTGGCAACCGGAAACGCGCCGGTAACGCTGTATTGGCCCAAGCTGGCGTAGGCCGAATAGCCGTAGTCGGTTCCGGCAGCGGCATGGGCGCTGGGGCTGACGGCCAAATAGTAAACGCCGGCAGGTACCGTGCTGCTGATCGTAGCCGCCAATGAAGTTTCCGCAGCGCTGGTGGCAACCACGCTGCCGTCCGCTTTGAATAGCGTAGCTTTAACGTCCAGATTCGGCCCTTTCGCCGCCGGTTTAACGCTCAGATTCACCAAACCGCCGGCAGTATTGACGATAAACATATCGACATCGGCAGCCGTTTCGATCACGCCGAACGTGCTGATATTTGCCGTTGCGCCGGTTGCGGTGTTATTCAAAGAGCTGGCCGTGCCGAACGCATTGCCGAAGTCGTCGGCTCGCTGGGTGAAACCGGCGGATGCCATCACCGCCAAATCGTTTTGCTGGTTATTCGCTCCGGGATAAACGCCAGCGCTCCATTGGGTGACATTTTTGTAGTAACCAACCCCCATGATCGGCGCCCAGCCGGTATCTCCGCTACCGTGGCCGCTGTAATAACCTACCGTGGTCGTGCCGGTTTTTTGGCCGTCGTGCAGCAAGCCCAGAGTATGGCCGGCCTCGTGCGATACCGCTTCGGCGATGTATTTTTCGTTGTTGGCCAGCGATTGTTGGAACACCCATGCCGGTTGGTAATAGGTGTTGTTGACCATCGATACCACGCCGACGTAGGCAATACCGCCGCAGTTGCAGCTAATGGTGCCGGTTTTGGTGATCACCACTTGGGTGCCGTAACTGGTATCGGCCGAACTGGTGCGGAGCAACGCATCGCTGCTGGGCGGTTCGGTGGTAACGTCGACGTCGAAGGCAATGTAATCCTCGGCTACCCGATTCCAGATGCTGATGATATTGCTGCGCTCGTTGTCGTCGAACACCGCCGGGTTACCGCTTAAATCGTAGGCCGGCGCAGCGATGGTCGAACTGCTCCAAGCGGTTTTGCTGGCCGTATAGCCGACGAAGTTCAGATAAATGGTTTTGCTGGCGCCCGGTTTGCTGTGCAATTTAAAGGCATTCGCCAATTGGGCGGTGGAAGCGATCGGCACCGTGGTATTGCTGGTAGTCGCGGTCGTGGCGCCGCCGGCGGTTTCCGGTTCGCCGGCGCCGGGATTGCCGGAGTCTTGGTCGACGTAGAACATCCGGTTATTGCCGTCGATCCGCAACGAATCGTCGCTTAGCAACATTTCCCGCAATTTTTCCGGTGCCAAGCCGTAACCGCCGGCCACTTTCGGCAATTCAGCACCTAAAAAATCGATGGCTTGTTGCCCTTCGTAATTGATCGGCAACTCGACGGACGCTACTGCGGCCTGTATCGCGCCGCCGGCAGCCGCAGTTTTTAAAGGATCGCTGCCGTCGCCGTTGGCACCGGTATCGATGATTTGCTTGATTTTGCCGGCCTGGTCCACTTGAACCATGTAGTTGCGGCCTTGCATGACGCTATTGACCAGCTCGCGGTTTTGGTCGAGATCTTTGCCAAGCAACTGGGAGGTATCTGCGGCGAATGCCAGAGAGGCGGAGCTTGCAGCAATGGCAATAATGCCCGCTGCTATCTTATTGAGCGTTTTCATATCGGTCACCTTATATATCATGCGAACTTCAACAGGCACACCAACCGATCCAACCTGTCGAAGTGACGGCTTTACGTTATTGCCGTCAAGTTAATGGAATGCACGGAAAAGCCAAAACCCAGGGTTTGTTTTCAGCACGCCTTATTGTTACGAGGCAAACGCCCGGATACTTTGAAATAGCTCTAACTTCCGCTGATGCCGGAACCGGCTGCGGCCTTTTAGTGAGTCGGTCTGCAAAACCGGCCGTCCGCTGCCGCAGGCAAAGTTCGTTAAACCCTGGGCCGTGGGATGTGCGAAAATTCCGGACGTTTTGATTTCCGCACCCGGCATGCCTATTTCATTGCTACGCTATCCGGCCGATTTCCGGCTGAACTCCTCCAATCGACCGACGCCGTGACCGAACAGCCCCCCATCATCTTTGACGGTTCGCCGTTAACCATCGAACCGATTGCCGAACTGGCGCGCCGGCGGCGGCGCGCCGCGTTGAGCGGCAACCCGGATTTCGCCGCCCGCATCGACCGCGGCGCCGCCTTCGTCGAGCAACTGCTACGGGAAGAAGGCTGCGTCTACGGCGTTACCACCGGCTACGGCGACTCCTGCACGGTCGCCATTCCGGCCGACCGGGTCGGGCAATTGCCGATTCATCTGTACACCTTCCACGGCTGCGGTCTCGGCGATCATTTCGATCTCGAACAAACCCGCGCCATCATCGCCGCGCGCCTTGCCAGTCTGGCCCAGGGGTATTCCGGAGTCAGATTCAAACTGTTGCAACAAATCGCATCGTTGCTGCAACACGACGTCGTGCCGTTGATCCCGCAGGAAGGTTCGGTGGGCGCCAGCGGCGATTTGACACCGTTGTCCTATCTGGCGGCGGTGCTGGCCGGCGAACGCGAGGTTTGGTACCGCGGACAACGGCGTGCAACTGCCGAGGTGTTTGCCGAATTGGGCATCGATTCCTTACGTTTCCAACCCAAAGAGGCGCTGGCGATCATGAACGGCACCGCCGCGATGACCGGCCTGGCCTGCCTGGCTTTCGACCGCGCCCGCTATCTGGCCGAATTGTGTACCCGCATCACCAGCTTGGCGGTGGTGGCCTTGCAGGGCAACGCCTACCATTTCGACGCCAAATTGTTTTCGTTGAAGCCGCATCCCGGCCAGATGCAGGTGGCGGCACGCATCCGCGCCGATTTGCAAATCAGCGGCGAAGCCCCGCGCAACGACAACCGCCTGCAGGACCGCTATTCGCTGCGTTGCGCGCCGCATGTGATCGGCGCCCTGGCAGACGCCCTGCCCTGGCTGCGGCAACTGATCGAAACCGAATTGAACAGCGCCAACGACAATCCGCTGATCGACGCCGACGGCGAGCATGTGTTGCACGGCGGCCATTTTTACGGCGGCCACATCTCGATGGCGATGGATACCTTGAAAACCGCCGTCGCCAACTTGGCCGACCTGATGGACCGGCAACTGGCGCAACTGGTCGACCCCAAATTCAACCACGGCCTGCCGGCCAATCTGAGCGGTGCGCAAGGCGACCAAGCACCTTTGCACCACGGGCTGAAAGCGTTGCAAATCGGCGTTTCGGCCTGGACCGCGGAGGCTTTGAAACTAACCATGCCGGCCAGCGTGTTTTCCCGTTCCACCGAATGCCACAATCAGGACAAGGTCAGCATGGGTACCATCGCCGCCCGCGATTGCATCCGCATTCTGGAATTGGCCGAACAAGTCGCCGCGGCATTGTTGATTGCCGGTTGCCAGGCGCTGGAACTGCGCGGCGATGCGGTGCGAGCCGGGCCGGCACTGCAAGCCACGTTAAAGCAGGTGCGGGAACAATCGGCGTTTCTCAGCGGCGACCGCGGGTTGGAACCCGATTTGCGCCGCTGTCTGGAATCGATTCGGCAGCAACGCTGGCAACTGTACCCTTAACACCATGCCCGAAAACTTGCACCGCGAAGTCGAACTGCAGATTCCGTTCCACGACGTGGACATGATGGAAGTAGTGTGGCACGGCCACTATTGCAAGTATTTCGAGATCGCCCGTTGTGCATTGCTGGAAAGCATCGATTACGACTACCGGCAAATGCGCGACTCGGGTTATTTTTGGCCTATCATCGACCTGCGCCTGCGTTTCATCAAACCGGCACGCTTCGGCCAACGCATTCTGGTGCGGGCCACGCTGACGGAATGGGAAAACCGGTTGAAGATCGACTATTTAATCCGCGACGCAGCCAGCGGCAGCCGGCTGTGCAAGGGCCACAGCGTGCAGGTGGCGGTGGCGGTCCAGACCGGCGAAATGCGCTTCGAATCGCCGCCGGTTTTGTTCGGCAAACTCGGAATCGCTAAACCATGAAACCCTTACCAGCTTTAATCCTGTGGCTGTACGCCGCCGCAACCCAAGCCGCGGATACTTTGGCGGCTATCAAATCGCGGCTGGCGCCGGCGGCTATCGTCCACGGCCATTTCCGCCAGGAAAAACATCTGAAGTTTCTGAGCAGGCCGTTAATTTCGGAGGGCGAATTTACCTTCCAACAGCAGCGCGGCGTGATCTGGAAAACCGTCAGCCCGGTCGAATCGACACTACTGGTCGGCGATAACCGTTTATTGACCAGCCAGGGCGAACAAACCCTGCCGGCCAGTTTCGGCCGGGTGTTTCCGGCCATGCTCGGCGGCGACTTGGCGGCGTTAAGCGAAGACTTCAGCACCAGCGCCGAATTGCAATCCGATTCCTGGCGACTAACCCTACTTCCGAAAGATGCGCTGCTCGGCAAAGCCATCGCCGCCATTTACTTGGCCGGCGACAGCGAATTGCGCAGCGTGGAAATCCGGGAAACCAACGGCAACAGCTCGATGATCGGCTTCGACCGCATCAGCCACCCCGTCCAACTCAGCCCGGAACAGGCGGCCGAATTTGCGCGTTTATCGCCCTAAACTGTACGCGGCGCTGTGGCTGCTGGGCATGCTGGGCCTGGCCTGGCTCAGTCTGCAAAACCTAAAGCGCGATTGGCTGGAGACCGGCTTTCTGGCCTTACTGCCGCAAGCCGAACAACGCCCGGAGGTGGCAAACGCCATCGACCGCCATAACCAGGCCGTCAACCGCAAAGTAGTCTGGCTGGTCGGCGCCGCCAACGCCGGCCAAGCCGTAGCGTTGGCCGAAACGGTCAAGACCGGCCTTGCCGCCAGCGGCCTGTTTGCCGATTTAACGCTGCAAATTTCGCAGCAGCAGTACCGGCAAAGCTACCAACAACTGTTCGCCTACCGCTACCAACTGTTGGACAGCCGGACCCGGCAAAGCTTGCAGCAAGACCCGCAGCGTTTGGTGCAAGAAAATCTGGAAACGCTATACAGCCCGCTCGGCCAGTGGCAGGCCGCCAATCTGGAACGCGACCCGCTATTGCTGTTCAGCCGTTACTTCGCCGCGCAAAACCCGCTGCAACTGAATATCGAACACGATGCCATCGTGGTGCATGACGGACCAAGAGCCTGGGCGCTGCTGATCGGCGAATTGCCCGACCGGGATTTGAAGCTCGACAAACTCGAGCAATTGCTAGGTCTGAACCAAACGCTGCAACACCAAGCGCGTCAACAAGGCGGCGAGCTGCTGGCGACCGGGCTGCCCTTATTTACCGCGTACGGCGCCCACTCCGCTCAACAGGAAATATCGACCATCGGCATCGGCTCGACGCTGGGCGTGGTCCTACTGCTCTGGCTGACCTTCCGCAGCCCCAGGCCTTTGCTGCTGTGCTGTCTGGCCGTCGCCAGCGGCTTGCTGGCAGCCTGGAGTCTGAGTCTGCAAATTTTCCCCAAACTGCACATCATGACCTTGGTATTCGGCTCCAGCCTGATCGGCGTGGTGGTCGACTACGCATTGCATTTTTTTTGCGACGGCCTCGGCCTGCCGCACTGGACCCCGCGCCGTGGCTTGAGTTACGTGCTGCCGGGCATCGGCTTCGGCTTGCTGACCAGTTTATTGGGTTACGCCGGCCTCGGCTTTTCGCCGTTTCCGGGCTTGCGGGAAATGGCCGTGTTCTCGGCCCTGGGCTTAGTCGTATCCTGGCTGACCGTGGTCATGCTGTTTCCGGTTCTGCTGGCCCGCTTCCAGCCACAGCACCAATTCGGCATGCTGAGTCTGGCCGGATACTGGCAACGCAGTTGGCCGGAACGGCTAAACCGCCATCGCCTAAGCCTCTCCGCCGCTTTCGCCCTGCTGCTGATCGGCGGCTTGAGCCAGTTGCAGGCGCAGGACGACGTTCGCCTGTTGCAAAGCGCCCCAACGGCCATTACCGCGGCGGACGCCGAAATCCGGCGGCTGTTGCCTATCGGCCGCGATAACCAATTCGTCCTGGTGACCGGTGCCAATCCCAGCGAGTGGTACCAAAACGAGCAGCGTCTGTTGTCGGCCTTGGCGCCGCTGCGCGAGCAAGCCAAGCTCAGGCAATACGACGCCGTCAGCCGACACTGGCCCGACCCGGCCCAGCAAGCCGCCGATTACCGCTTGCTGCAAACCGGGGTTTACCGGCCGGATTTTTTGCAAGGCTACATGCGGAATCTGGGATTCGAGCAAACGGCCATCGATAACGAAATCCGCAACTTCGCGGCGGCGGCCGGCCAAACCCTGAGCCTGGACGACTGGCTGGCAAGCGCCAACGCCAATCTGCGCCAGCAGTGGCTGGGCTGCAACGCCGAGGCTTGCCGCAGCATCGTGAGTTTGACCGGCATCTCTGACCTGGCGCCGCTCGAAGCCCTGGCGGAATTGCCGGGCGTGACTTGGGTGGACCACGTGTCGCAGTTGTCGGAGTTATTCCAACGCTACCGGCAGCGGGTGACGCTACTGCTGGCCGGGGTATGCGGCTTGATCCTGAGCATTCTGATTTACCGGCTGGGCTGGCGCCACGGCTTACAGGTGATGGCGGTGCCGGTGTTGGCGATGCTGACCGCCTTGGCCACCTTAGGCTGGCTCGGCGAATTGTTCACGCTGTTCAATTTGTTCGCATTACTGCTGGTACTGGAAGTTGCGGTCGACTATGCGGTGTTTTTCCGGATGGCGGCGGCCTCCGCCGATACTATCGGCAAACGCGACACCACCACGCTGGCGGTGGCCTTGTCGGCGTTCACGACGTTGCTGGGGTATGGCTTGTTGGCAACCAGCTCGACCGCTATCGTCCACGCCTTCGGCGTAACTTTGGCCGCCGGCGTCGGCAGCGCGTTCCTGCTGGCACCGCTAATCGGTTTTAACGCCAAACAGGCAAAGCGATGAATCCCGTGCCCGATTCGCCGTCAACCCGCAAACCTGGCAAACGCTACAGGCGGCTGCTTGTGCCGGCGCTACTGATAATTGTCGGGGCCACGGTCTGGAGCCAGCGCCATCCGCTTGGCGAACGGCTATTGCTCCACGCCTTGCAATTTAGCCCGCTGGCCGCGCCGGAATTGTCCGGCCTGAGCTTCGACGGCAAGCAGGTGCAACTGGAACGGTTCGGTTTTAGGCTGGAAACGTCCGCCGGCCCGTTGCAAGTCACGCTACAAAATGTCGCCGCCGGCTATCGGCTCGAACCGCTAAGCGTGGAAGCCATCGACATCGGCCACGCGGTATTGAAACTGGACTACCAAGCTGCCGATACCGCAACCAACGCCGCTGCGGACGAGAGCACCGGCCGCTTGCCGCTGCCGCCGCTGCGCGTCGCCAACCTGGACTTGCAAATCGCCACGCCCTGGGGCGACAGCCGTTTCAACGGCCGCGCTCAGTTCGGACCAAGCCAGCAAACGGCGTATCAATTGACGCTCGAAGACGGCCGGCAAAGTCTGACCCTGAATGCGGCCGCCGACGGCGCCGATTTCGGCTTGGCTTTAGCGAGCGCGAACGGCGCCCGGATTCTGGCGCTGGACGGCTCCGGCCTCGGCGGCCCGGACGCCAAGCTGAACCTGAGCGGCAAACTCGGCGACATCGCCGCCTGGCTGCAAAGCACGCCGCTGCTGCCGGCCACGCTGCGGCCGACCGGCGCGCCGGCGGCCTTGGCCGCGCAACTCGGCAATAGCCGATTAAACCTGGAATTGCATAGCACCGACGGCTTCGCCCACAGCCAGGCCAAGTTGTCGCTGACCCGCGATAAAAACGTTCTGGCGGAAGCCAAAGCCGCGATCAGCCTGCCGCCGCAGCCCGCCGCCGACATTGCCGGCCGATTGGCGCTATCCGCCGGCGAAGCCTTCGACTTGGCCAAACCGTGGCTACCCGAAACCGCCCGCAGTTGGAGCGTCGCCTCAGGCGAGATCGCAGCCGCTTGGCAACTGCATTGGCAAACGCAGCTCAAGCGCGGCACAGCCAACCTGGATATCGGCGATCTGTCGTTAACCGCGGGACCGGCGCGCTTGCAGCACAGCGATATCCATTTGGCCGTCCCGGAACTTGCCGACGGCGCCGCCGAACTTAGCGCCCGGATTCGAACGCTGGAATTGGGCGAGGGCTTGACCGGCCGCGACCTGGAACTCGACGCCGCCTACCGCGAGCCCGAGTTGGCGCTGAAGCGGGCGCGTCTCGCCATCTTCGGCGGCCAACTGGAGCTGGTGCCGGGCAACTTCGACATCAGCCAAATGCCGCTAGCCTTGACCCTGAAAGCGCAGCAAATCGATCTGGCGCAACTGTTGGCCAGCCTGCACTATCCGCAACTGTCCGGAACCGGCAGCGTCGACGGCGAACTGCCGTTAAAACTGGCGACCGGCAGCATAGAACTGCAGGACGGCGCGTTGCGCGGCACCCGTCCCGGCACCTTGCGTTACCAAAGCCCGGCCGACGACGGCAACCTGGCGTTTCAAGCGCTGCGCAACTTGGTTTACCATCGCTTGCAAGCTCAATTAAACTACCAGCCCAGCGGCGATTACCGGATCGGCCTGCGTCTGGAAGGCCACAACCCGGAAGTCCTGTCCGGCCACCCGCTGGCTTTTAACCTGAACATCAGCGGCCAATTGCCGGAGCTGCTGCGCCGCGGCCTGGTGACCGGCAATTTCGAACGCGCGATACTGGAACAAGTCGGCCAACAACCGGCCGAAACGCCACCCGCCCAGCCCGCTGGGAAACCATAACCATCGCTGCCGCCGGCGGCCGAGAGGAGAGATAACATGAAATTCGCAACGCAGTACCTACTGCCGATCTGGGCCGTCTGGGCACTGGCGGGATGCTCGCCGTCCGTCAAACTCGAAGCCCCGGACAAACCGATCGAGATCAATATGAACGTCAAGATCGAACACGAAATCCGCTTGAAAGTGGAAAAAGACGTCGACGATTTAATTTCCAGCCAAAAAGGCCTGTTTTAAGGAGAGTCCCATGTTAGGTAAATTCGCACGTTCCCTATTGTCCGCCCTGGCCCTGAGCTTGCTGTTGCTTAGCTCAGCCACCGCCGCCGATCTGGCGCAACTGAAAGCCGCCGGCGTTGTCGGCGAACGCAGCAACGGTCTGCTCGGCCTGGTCAAACCCGACGCTCCGGCCGACGTCAAAGCCTTCGTCGACAATATCAACGCCCAGCGTCAGGCCGAATACCAACGCATCGCCGCCAAGAACGGCGTCACCGCCGACGAAGTGGCAAAACTGACCGCGCAAAAAGTCATCAACCAAGCCGCGCCGGGCCAGTTTGTCGATACCGGGTCGGGGTGGCAGCAGCGTTGATTGGGAAGCCTTCAAGCAGCTTATACCGTGCAGCAACCCAGGCGAGCCCATGCATAGAGCCACTGCGCCCATTACGTTACTTGCCATCGGACTTGTCGTATCCAACCTGTTCTGGGCCTACCGCGCGTTGGACTTTGGCATTTCATATACCTATCAAGGCGTATCGCTTGAGGAAAACCAACAGGCTCTTGCCCAAGCGCTGGCCATCGTTAAAGTGCTGGGCAACTGTGATGCTTCGCGCCAACAAGTCATTCAGGCAGCGCAAAATGCATGGCCATCGAGCCATCCGTTCGAAAAGGACGGTTTGTTGCAGGTAGGCAGGCTCGGCCTGCGTTTTTCCGAAAATGGCCGCCTCGTCGAAGCGATTTATGGTGATTGAGTCCGCCGCTGCCGAATAAACTATTGCCGCCTACCGTGTAACAAGATTGGTTGTTGTTCCATTGGAATCAAAGGTTTGGCATACTCAGGCTTCGACCGACCAATAGGAGCTAATACCATGCAACCTCGGAATCTGTGTTCAATTGCGGTTCTGGCCGCTTTTTCCGTCGCCCCAGCACAAGCCGAGTTGTTATCTCGGCTCGGCGGACTTGCCTATTACGATACCGACGCGGGTATTACTTGGCTGGCGGATGCCGATTATGCCAAGACCTCAGGCTACGACAACGATGGCCTGATGACCTGGGACCAAGCGAATGCTTGGGCCGCCGGCTTGAATATTGCCGGCGTGACCGGGTGGCATTTGCCTTACACTCAGCAACCCGATGCCAGTTGCGGCGTACAAGCCTTTGGCGCTTCGCTGGGCAACAACTGCGAAGGTAGCGAATTGGGCAACTTGTTTTATAACGTTCTCGGCGGCAGTTCCACAATCGCGATCTCCGATTCGCACAACGACAATTACGATTTGTTTTCCAATATCCGGATTTCCGGTTATTGGTCCGCTACGGAGTTTTCCGGCGATCCGCTTGGCCAAACGGCCTGGACATTCGGAATGGGCGGCGTCCAGATTTACGTGAATAAATCCAGTTTCGAACCTCACGCCTGGGCCGTACGCGACGGCGATGTTGCGGCAGTGCCGGTTCCGGCGGCAATCTGGTTGTACGGCGCCGGGCTGGGATTACTGGCGTACCCGCGCCGTTATGGCTAAAAATTCCCCGCAACGCTCGCTCCGGACTGATCGCCCATTTAGGATCCGCGATCTGCGAATTGCCGAAACCGCCAGAGGCTGAGTCTGGCGGAGGCGAGTGGCATGGTTTCGCCGGAGAAACCGTTAGCTATTCGATGTATGCCGTCTGTTGTAGCCGAATTCCCCCGAACACAAAACGCAAAGTATCCGTCGGACGGCGGCTCAATTCCCTTGAAATACCCCCTCCCGCCAAAAACCCCGCTTTCTATGTTGGTTAAATAACAAGACCCTACAAACAATGTTGCCAACCCCACCAAGCCAAAATCGGAATCCCCGTATTTTTCACATTTAATTTCAATAGCTTAAAGCAAAAAACCACATTGGCACGGCCATTGCTCTTATCAGGTTGTTATTAACAACACCCACTCAAGAGGAGAAGACCATGGCGAAACTACGTCAATGCGCTATTTACGGTAAAGGTGGTATCGGTAAATCCACCACTACCCAAAACCTGGTTGCCGCTCTGGCGGAAGCCGGTAAAAAAGTGATGATCGTCGGCTGCGACCCTAAAGCCGACTCTACTCGCTTGATCCTGCACTCAAAAGCTCAAACCACCATCATGCACTTGGCTGCTGAAGCCGGTAGCGTCGAGGATTTGGAATTGGAAGACGTGTTGAAAGTCGGCTACGGCGACGTCAAATGCGTTGAATCGGGCGGTCCTGAGCCAGGAGTCGGTTGCGCCGGCCGTGGCGTTATCACCGCGATCAACTTCCTGGAAGAAGAAGGCGCTTACGACGAAGACCTCGACTTCGTGTTCTACGACGTATTGGGCGACGTAGTCTGCGGCGGTTTCGCGATGCCTATCCGCGAAAACAAAGCCCAAGAAATTTACATCGTTTGCTCAGGCGAGATGATGGCTATGTACGCGGCCAACAACATCGCTAAAGGTATCGTCAAGTACGCCAACTCAGGCGGCGTGCGTTTGGCCGGCTTGATCTGCAACTCTCGCCAAACAGCTCGCGAAGACGAACTGATCATGGAGTTGGCAAGACAAATGGGCACGCAAATGATCCACTTCGTACCGCGCGACAACGTTGTACAACGGGCCGAAATCCGTCGTATGACGGTTATCGAGTACGAACCCACCGCGAAACAAGCCGACGAATACCGCGCCTTGGCTCAAAAAGTTCTGCACAACAAAAACCTGGTGATCCCAACTCCGATCAGCATGGACGAGTTGGAAGAGTTGTTGATGAACTTCGGTCTGATGGAAGAAGAAGACGAGAACTTGGTCGGTAAAACCGCCGCCGAAGAATAGGCCTTACGCGTTAGCGGCGGACGGTCCAGGCCGTCCGCCTTTCATTCCCAAACACTGTCAGTTGGGGGATTACCCACGACATTAGGAGGAACCATCATGGCAGCCATGACAAGAGAAGAGACGGAAGCGCTGATCGCAGAAGTGCTGGAAGTCTATCCCGAGAAAGCCAAGAAAGACCGCGCCAAGCACTTGGCGGTCAACGATCAAAGCTTAGAAAAATCCAATAAATGCATTACCTCTAACCGCAAATCCCTGCCGGGCGTGATGACCATCCGCGGTTGCGCTTACGCCGGCTCGAAAGGCGTGGTTTGGGGACCGATCAAGGACATGATCCACATTTCCCACGGCCCTGTCGGTTGCGGCCAATATTCCCGCGCCGGCCGCCGTAACTATTATGTCGGTACCACCGGTGTCAACACCTTCGGTACGATGAACTTCACTTCGGATTTCCAAGAGAAAGACATCGTCTTCGGCGGCGACAAAAAGCTGGCCAAATGTATCGACGAGATCGAAGCCTTGTTCCCGTTGCACAAAGGGATTTCCGTGCAATCCGAGTGCCCGATCGGTCTGATCGGCGACGACATCGAGGCCGTTTCCAAAAACAAAGCCAAAGACATCGGTAAAACCGTGGTGCCGGTGCGTTGCGAAGGTTTCCGCGGCGTATCCCAATCTTTGGGCCACCATATCGCCAACGACGCGATCCGCGACTGGGTGCTGGACAAACGCGACGGCGACGATAGCTTCCCGACCACTCCGTACGACGTAGCCGTGATCGGCGACTACAACATCGGCGGCGACGCTTGGGCCTCGCGTACCTTGTTGGAAGAAATGGGTCTGCGCGTCGTAGCGCAATGGTCCGGCGACGGTACCATCGCCGAGATCGAAAAAACTCCGAAAGTGAAGCTGAACCTGATTCACTGCTACCGTTCGATGAACTACATCGCCCGGCACATGGAAGAGAAGTACAGCATCCCCTGGATCGAGTACAACTTCTTCGGCCCGACCAAAATCGCCGAAAGCTTGCGCAGAATCGCCGCCCACTTCGACGACACGATCAAAGAAGGCGCAGAACGCGTGATCGCCCGCTACCAAGCCGAGTACGAAGCGGTTATCGCCAAGTACAAACCGCGCCTGCAAGGCAAAAAAGTCATGCTGTACATCGGCGGCTTGCGTCCGCGCCACGTCATCGGTGCCTACGAAGACTTGGGTATGGAAGTGGTCGGTACCGGTTACGAGTTCGGGCATAACGACGACTACGACCGTACCATCAAGGAAATGGGCAATGCGACCTTGTTGTACGACGACGTCACCGGCTACGAATTCGAAGAGTTCGTCAAAAAAGTTAAACCCGATTTGGTCGGCTCCGGCATCAAAGAAAAGTACATTTTCCAAAAAATGGGTATCCCATTCCGGCAAATGCACTCCTGGGATTATTCAGGCCCTTACCACGGCTACGACGGCTTCGCCATCTTCGCCCGCGATATGGACATGACCCTGAACAACCCTTGCTGGAAACAAATTCAGGTGCCCTGGAAAAAAGCCGAATCCGAAAGCGAAGCGGTTAAAGCAGTCGCGTAATGTGCCGGGTGGGCGGTACGCCGTCCGCCTCAGCCATCGAAAATCGTTCGGGCTTCGGCCCGAGCAATCCAATCAACGCCGGACCACAGATTAGTGGCGCGTTTAGGAGATTATCATGAGTCAACAAGTCGACAATATCCAACCGAGTTATCCTTTATTCCGCACCGACGAATACAAGGATAATCTTGCCAACAAACGGGCGCTGTACGAAGAGCGCCATCCGCAAGAGCAAATCGACGAAGTATTCCAATGGACCACAACCCAGGAATACCAAGAGCTGAACTTCAGCCGCGAAGCGATCACGATCAACCCGGCCAAAGCCTGCCAACCTCTGGGCGCGGTACTGTGCGCACTGGGCTTCGAAAAAACCATGCCTTACGTGCACGGTTCGCAAGGCTGCGTCGCTTACTTCCGCACTTACTTCAACCGCCATTTCAAAGAGCCGGTATCTTGCGTTTCCGACTCGATGACGGAAGACGCGGCGGTATTCGGCGGCCAGAAAAACATGTTCGCCGGCCTGGAAAACGCCAAAGCCCTATATAAACCGGACATCATTGCCGTGTCGACCACCTGCATGGCGGAAGTTATCGGCGACGACTTGAACGCGTTCATCAACAACGCCAAAAAAGAAGGCCACGTCGATCAAGACTTCCCGGTACCGTTCGCCCACACCCCGAGCTTCGTCGGCAGCCACACTACCGGCTGGGACAATATGTTCGAAGGCATGGCGCGTTACTTCACGCTAAACCACATGGAAGGCAAGGCACCGGGCCAAAACGGCAAGATCAACTTCGTGCCCGGCTTCGAAACCTACTTGGGCAACTACCGCATCATCCACCGGATGATGAAAGAAATGGGCGTCGGCTACACCCTGCTCAGCGACCCGACCGAAGTATTGGATACCCCGGCCGACGGTACTTTCCGCATGTATTCCGGCGGTACCACGATGGACGAAATCAAGGACGCGCCGAACGCGATCACTACCGTGCTGCTGCAACCTTGGCAATTGGAAAAAACCAAAAAGTTCGCGGAAAACACCTGGAAACACGAAGTGCCGAAGCTGAACATTCCGATGGGCCTGGAGTGGACCGACGAGTTCCTGATGAAAATCTCCGAACTGAGCGGCAAAGCCATTCCGGAATCGTTGGAAAAAGAACGCGGCCGTTACGTGGACATGATCACCGACTCGCACGCCTGGTTGCACGGCAAAAAGTTTGCTTTGTACGGCGACGCCGACTTTGCCCTGGGTATGACCAAAATGCTGCTGGAATTCGGCGCCGAGGTCAGCGACGTGCTGGTTAACCACGCCAACAAACGCTGGAAAAAAGCCTGCGAAGCGATCCTGGCCGAGTCTCCTTACGGCCAAAACGCCACCGTGCATATCGGCCGCGACTTGTGGCACTTCCGCTCCTTGATGTTCACCAACAAACCGGACTTCATGATCGGCAACAGCTACGGCAAATTCATCCAACGCGACACCTTCTATAAAGGCGAAGAGTTCGAAGTGCCGCTGATCCGCATCGGTTTCCCGATCTTCGACCGCCACCACCTGCACCGGATGACCACTTTGGGTTACGAAGGCGGCATGTACGTGCTGACCACGCTGGTCAATGCGGTTCTGGAGCAGTTGGATAAAGAAACCAAAGGCATGGGCACCACCGACTACAACTACGATTTGATCCGCTAAGATCGAATTTCGTAGGGTGGGCGCCGCCAGGCGCCCACCGCCATTCCTGCCAGGCGGGCAATTGCCCGCCTCACGCTATCCCAAAGGAGAATCTCCATGCCCAGCGTCATGCTTAGAAAGCGCGAAGACGGTAAGCTGTTGTTTTACATTGCCAAAAAAGATTTGGAAGAAACCATAGAATCCCTGGAGTTCGATAGCGCCGACAAATGGGGCGGCGAAGTCCTGCTCGGCGACGGCTCGAAATATTATTTCGAACCGCTGTCCCCGGCCCCGAAAATACCCACCACGTTGCAAGCGAAACGTTTAGCGGAGGATTAAGGCCATGTCCCTTTACATCGTAGCCGAAGAGTGTATTTCCTGCGGCGATTGCCTGCCGGTGTGTCCGACCGACTCGATCAAGGAAGGCGCCATCGTATTCGAAATCAACAAAAAAACCTGCACCGAGTGCAACGGCGATTTCGACGAACCGCAATGCGTCAAAGTCTGCCCGATCGACAATTGCATTCTGCCGCTAGCGGCGTAGCGCGATGAACCGGTCGAGCTTAAGCCGGGAACTGGCTCTGCGGATCGGACTGGCCGCACGCGCCCTGCCCGATACCTCGCCGAAATTGTTCGTTTCGGTGCTGCGCGCCTGCGCCGGCCCCGTGCTCGACGAACGCAAAATCGCCCAGCTCGGCGAGGCGCAATTGCAGCAAGCGCTCGGCAATTTCGGCGTAAAAACCGACGCCGGTGCGGTGCGTAACGCGCTGGATTTGCTGCAACACCCGGCGAGCCAAACGCAACCGGCGCCGCAACCGCGTCTGGCCGACCTGCCCGGCTCGATTTTAGTCGCCGTCGGCAGCGACGACCCGCAGCGCGTGGTCGGCCATTTCGGTTCCTGCCGCCAATTTCTGGTGTACCAGGTTTCGGCCGGCGAAGCGCGCCTGATCGACGTGCGTAGCGTCGATAGCGAAGCCCAGCGCCGCCACGACGACAAAAACGCCTACCGCGCGCAATTGATCGCCGATTGCCGCGTGCTTTACGTCGGCTCGATCGGCGGACCGGCCGCCGCCAAAATCATCAAGTACGGCCTGCACCCGATCAAAACCGAGCAAGGCGAAGCGATCAACCAAGTCATCCACCAACTGCAAAGCGTGCTGAGCCAAACCCCGCCGCCGTGGTTGGCCAAGTCGATGGGCATCGCCCCGGCAGCACGCATTTGTTTCGAACAGGAGTCCTAACGATGATCAGTCCAGACCAACTGCAAACCATTGCCGAGCGTATCAACGGCACCACGCTGAGCGAAAGCGTGGTGACCCAATTGCGCGGCGAATTTCCCGGCATCCACTTCACCTATTGCATGGAAGACGACATCCCCAACCACGAACCGTTGCTGGAAGGCAGCGGCTTTAATCTATATCTGGTCGACGGCCGCGAACATTGCCTGTGCCTGACCCGTAACTACGAACACGCGTCAGGCATCGTCATCGCCGAAGTCATCCCGGAATAGGGTGGCGGCATGAGCGACGCGGACCGTCCCGTCAGCCTACCGATTGCCGATTGCAGCCTCTGCCCGTTCCGCGGCAAGACTTTGCTGATGGGGCGCTGCATGCCCGGCGATACCTGCGTGGCCGCCCAAAGCGGCCGCCAAATCGACCGTTTCTTCCGCGTCAACCCGGTCTATGCGGTCAATTTTCTACGCGACAAATTCTGGGAACGCCGCGCCATCGCCGTGCGCTATTCGCCGCTGAAAGCCCTATTGCCGTTGATTGCCGACGAAGACGAAGTGGTGCGCCGCGCCGTGGCGTTTCGCCTGCCGGCGCAACAACTGGTCGCGCTGATCGACGACCCGGACCGCGAAGTGCGGATGACGGTGGCCGACCGCATCGATGCCGGCAATCTGGAACGGCTGGCCGACGACCCGGACTACATCGTCCGCCTCACCGTCGCCAAGCGCCTGCCGCCCGGCCGCCTGTTCCGCTTTATCAAGGACGAAGATTTGCAGGTGCGCAAACGCGTCGCCGAACGCCTGCCCGAGGTCAGTTTGGGGCTGATGGCCAACGACCCGGCGCCCGACGTGCGCCGCATCGTCGCCGAACGCATGCCGGCGGAGGATGCGGCATTGCTGCTGCACGATAGCGACTGGGTGGTGCGTTACACAGCGGCGCTGAAAGCCGATCCGGCCAAACTGGCCGCGCTGGCGGACGACCCGGAACCGGACGTGCGCGACCTGGTGCGGCAACGTTTACAATCAACCTCTACTCCAGAAGCCGATCATGACTGAAGCCAAACTCAATCTTGCCGGACAAGACATCACCGACTGCTGTAAAAAAGTTATTCCGGGGCAGAACGACGACTTGCTGCTCAGCAAGTTGCAAGCGCTGGTGCCGGATTACCCGATTCGCCTGGCGCTGATCGGCGACGAATGGTACAAGCTCGGCGGCGTGGTCGACATGAACGGCTCCCGCATCGCCAACGACATCATCGAATGGGCCGAACGCACTTACCTGGAGTGCGGCCAAAACCTGCAAACCCTGATCGACCATGCTCTCGAATTGCAGTTGATCGCCACCCGCCAGACGGGGAAAACCCTGTATTTCGTCGTGCAAACCGGCGACAAGGCCGAAGATTTCACGCTGATCGAAATCGACAAAACCTACGAAGTGTCGGACCGGATGCTAATCGACGAAAACAACCCGCCGACCGACCTGGAAGAGTTGATCGATCCGATCCAGCCGTTCTGCATCGAAAGCTACGGTTTCGGCCACTCCCGCTACACCTACCGGCGCAAGACCGACGTCAAGCTGTTCATGGAAGTCATTAACGAACGCCATCCCGGCGAGCATCCGGCGCAGCGCTTCATGGACGACTGGAACCGCAGCAGCGCCGGCCAGAAACACCGGATGAGCGACGACTGGATCATCCGCCCCTACCGCCACACCGGCCGCTTCGGCGAACAAATCGTCAACGTCGAAATCGTCAACACCCACAAAAACCACCTGCCGCATTTGGAAGACTTCGCCGGCAAGAAAGGCAGCGCGCTCAGCAACGTGCTGAGCCGCTTCGACCGCCAGGCCGGCTACCCCTTCGCCTGGTTTTTCTACATGCTGAAAGGCAAGCTGGTATCCACCCACAGCGCCGAGTCGGTCTACAAAGACATTTCCGGGGATTTCGCCTACTTGCCGGAACGAGACGAGGCGGTGCTGAGGGATTGGATTTCTACGCCGTATAACGTTTGAGGCTTTGTTTCGTTAATTCTGGATTGGCCGTCATCCTGGTGAGGCGTAGGGTGGGCACGGCTTTTTGTGCCCACCTGATTCCTAAGCTTTCACCTGACTATCGAAAATCAGATATCATCCGATTTGGGATGATATACCGAACTATCTATTAACTGGTTATGCACACAACCTACAAGCCAATGCTTAAAATTATTTCTTCGATTTTTTTTGCCATTATTTTGGCTTTACTTCCATTGGAAGAGGTCTTTGCCTGCAAATGTGCAAGCGGTGAAACAAAACAAAGCCGATTTAATAAAGCCGACTATGTAGCCCACGTCAAAATCACGGCTGCAGAATTAAGGGATGCGAGTGAATTAAGCAATGCTGATGATTTGTTTAGAGAAGGGTATGTCCGCGTTTCTTTCGAAGAAATAGAAGTAATTAAAGGGGAAAAGTTTTCTCCAACTTTCCTGACGGAATTACCATTTACCGATGGAAACTGCACGCTGGGCCTTCGACCTGGTTGGGAATATGTAATTTTTCTCGCGAAAGAATCAAATGGGTTCGTGTTTGGTTGCTCTGGCTCGTTTCCTTTGTACAACGACGGGGATGTAACAACCAAAATACAGGAGCTACGAGAATGGGCCAAGGGAAAGCAGTAAATTCGCATAACACGGCGCTTCACCCGACCAAAAACCGCTATGCGGTTTTAGTCGGGTGGGCTGGGCGTTAGCCACTCAATGAACACCGACGCCAACGCCAACGCCAACGCCAACGCCAACGCCATGCTCGCAGCTCTAGCGGCTTTTCGAGACACCAAAAAGTTTCGGTGCGCCGAGCCAGAGTTTCGTCTTATCAACCCTTCGCCTGCATCGGTAACACACCCCATGGAGGTCGCACTCAATCAGTGCGCCACCGACCTATCGTCGCTCGTGCAGCGTGGCGCCCAGTCAGCCCAGTTCAAGTCATGCATCGCAGCCTCCCTTCGTTCCGTTGAGAAGCCATTCGATACCGAAGACCGAGAGTATCTCTGCTACTACAACCAATTGGGTCAATATGTGGGCATCAAAGTCGGGCCATTGTTAAATCGGTAGCTTTATGGCTTCCTCCTATCCACATTGTTGCGGTTTTTCAGCCGTGGCTAACATGGCGCTCAACCTCGCTCCCTTCGGTCGCTGGACGCTGCGCGATAAAGCCGCGCAGCGCCGGTTAGCTCTACGTTAGCCATTTTCCAATACCATCTGTTATGTATAAGGGAACCTCTAAAAATTGCGCCCGGCGAGTAAAATGAGTCGGAGCTAAAGACCTTTGGAGAGCAGAGATGACGGTGGCACAAGACGACCTTTTCGGTTCCCTGTTTGAACATCGTGATCGTCGGATCGATCGTTTGGGCAATCCGTTGTTGGAATTGGACGCGCAAGTGGATTGGGAAGCGTTCCGTCCGTTGCTGGATCAAGTCCATCACAAAGTCCGCAAATCGTCTGCCGGGCGTAAGCCTTGGGATGGGGTGTTGATGTTCAAAGCGTTGGTCATCGCCAGCCTCTACAATCTGAGCGACGAGCAACTGGAGTTTCAAATCGAAGACCGGCGTAGTTTCCAGCGATTTATTGGTTTGTCGGATGCCAAGCACGCGCCGGATCGCAACAGTTTCTGGCTGTTTCGCGAGTCGCTCAAGGAGTTGAAATTGACCGAAACCTTGTTCAACGAATTCAACCGGCAATTGGATCGCGCCGGCCTGATTGCCCGCAAGGGCCAGCTGATTGACGCCAGCTTCGTCAAGGCGCCGGTGCAGCGTAATACCCCGGACGAGAACGCCCGGATTAAAGCTGGCGAAACCGTCGAGGACTGGTCAGCCTCCAAACGCAGTCAGAAGGATACCGATGCGCGCTGGACCAAGAAAGGCGACAAGAGCTATTACGGCTATAAGAACCACATCAACGTCGACAACGCCCACAAGTTAGTGCGCAAATACACGGTCACCGATGCCAGCGTCCACGACTCCCAAGCCCTGAACGGCTTGCTCGATAGCGGCAACACCAGCCACGCGGTGTGGGCCGACAGTGCGTACCGATCCGAAGCTACGGAAGCCAGCCTTAAAGCGCAAGGTTACCGCAGCCGAATTCACCGCAAAGGGGTTCGCGGCAAGCCGCTGACCGACCGGGAAAAACAGGGCAATCGCACGCGCTCCAAAACCCGTTGCCGGGTCGAGCACGTGTTTGCCTGGATGGCGCAATGGGGTGGCAAGACGGTCCGTTGCATCGGCTTAGCTCGTGCCGAAGTGCGTATCGGCTTCATGAATCTGGTGTACAACATGCGACGTTTTTGTGCCATTCGCAGGGTAGCTGCGTCTTGATGCCGCCCATCGGAGCTGAAAAGGCTTCGAGTTGAAGGTAGTCCGCTTGGAAATGTCAGCTTTCGAGCGCGTTTTACGCCCCGAATCTGATTAATCGTGGATTTTTAGAGGCTCCCATAAGAAGATTGATATTTCAGAACGCAATCTTGAAGAACTTGTCCGTAAACACTGCGGGTTAATTGAAGAGGGGATGTCGTATATCTCGCACCAAAATTGGCTACCGAACGGGCGACTTGATGTGCTTCTAATTGACAGTGGAAAGTCTTTGGTTGTTGGTGAGCTGAAGGTGGTTGAAGACGATGCAATGCTTATGCAGTGCCTCGATTATTACGATCATGTAAATACAGGCATCGAAACATATGCCCGAATGCACCCAGACTACGGCATTGACCCTGCGCAACCTGTTCGTATGCTCCTAATGGCGCCCTCATTTTCCCAAGCACTTATAAATCGATGTAAATGGCTGGACGTCAATATTTCTCTCTTCACATACTCCTGCTTAGAGCTTGAAGGTTCGAAACAACTGGTTCCTGTCTTCTCTGAGCAGTCCATCCCGTCTGTGCTCGAAGCACCGATCGTTCACAGACAGGATGATCGTCTCAACTACATAACAGATCCAGGAGCCCGCGCGCTCGCCACATCTGCCATTAAAGAAATCAAAGATATGTGGCAAGGCCGAACTTCTGTTGATCCGTTGAAATACGCGATCTCCATGAAGGTCGACGGCAGGGTTGTTGCTTATCTACATCCAAGACGAAAAAACTTCTTGATTTCGACCTACAACGCAGACGAAAAATGGACTCCCTATCCGATTCAGAGCGATGACGATCTGGCAACCGTTCAGCGTTTAATCAGGGATCATGTTGAGCGACGGTCAAAGAATGGCTAACATTTCGGTCAACCGGACAACCCTAAAGCTGCGCTTTTGGGTACCCTCCGCGCTTCGCGCTCCGGATGCCGGTACGACGGCTTAACTCAACGGCATTGTCCTAACGCCCCCATTTCCGCTTGTCCGGCAACGGCGCCGTCTTATAATGGCCGCCAAGTTGACTGGGAGTTTTTATGCCGAAATTTTTACGCCTGTTTTTAATCTGCTCGATACTCGCGACCGCCGCCTGCTCCAAGATCTATTACAGCGGCCTGGAAAAAATCGGTATTCCGAAGCGGGATGTGATGGTGCATCGGGTGGAAAAAGCCCGCGACACTCAGGAAGAAACCAAGCAGCAGTTCAAATCCGCGCTGGAGCAGTTTACCTTCGTCACCAACTTCAAAGGCGGCGACCTGGAGGCGACCTACAACAAGCTGAACAGCGAGTACGAAGCCAGCGTAGCCAAGGCCAACGAAGTCAACAAGCGGATAGCGGACATCGAAGACGTATCCGCCGCGTTGTTCAGCGAATGGGAAACCGAGTTAGGCCAATACAGCAATCCGAGCCTGCGCCGCGACAGCCAGCAAAAGCTGACGGCCACCAAGGCGCATTACCAACAACTGGTTACCGCGATGCGCAAAGCGGAAGCCAAAATCGAACCGGTGTTGAGCGTGTTCCGCGACCAGGTGCTCTACCTGAAACACAATCTGAACGCCCAAGCCATCGCCTCGTTGAAGGGCCAATTGGACTCGGTCAAATCCGACGTCTCGGCATTGTTAGTGGAAATGGAAAAATCGATTAACGAGGCCGACGCCTTCATTAAAACGATGGAAAAGCAGTAATTACGGCTCTACCGCCGGAGCTGTGGCGAAAGCCAAGCACCGGCAGCGGCAAGTCAAACCAGATGTGGCGAGTACGACAACACGTAATAACCGTAATAGAGGGCGATGAAAAACAGCAACGCATTCAATAACCGCTCTATCCTGCTGCAACTGCTGTGGGTTTCTTTCCTGGCTTTGCGGGCTTTCAAGCGCCCTTCCAATACTCTGTGCGACATTCCGACTCCTGTGCTATTCCGCCACGTTAAAACCGATTCCGCCCGGTTCTAAATAGTTTCTAAAACGTACCGACATTCCGGCCGGACGTGCCGGAGCCATAGACGGCGCAGCGAATCCGGGCTCCGCAGACCGATCGATGCTGACCTTCCTGACAGTGGCTGCCCGCGCTTGTGCCCTTTGGGTAACCCGGCGGGCATGACGGCAATTTTCGAAAGCGGCAAACCAACTAACGGCTCATGCCGTTACCCAGCCAGGCTCCCGCCGCCGCGCCGATGCCGGCGCCCAACGGATCGCCTTTACTCATTTCATAACCGGCCATGCTGCCCAGCGCGCCGCCGACCAAACCCTGGGTGGAACGTTGGTCGTAACTGCGCTGGCGCGGCGCCGGCTGCGGCGCCGGCACGTACTGGACCACGCGCTCCGGATAATAAACCCGCTCGACTTCGACGTAGTGGTCGTGATGGTGGTGCCGATGATGGCCATGTTTATGGCCGTGGCCATGACCATCCGCCAATGCGGTCGAACCAGCCAATAACCCCGCAAACGCAACAGTTGCCGCTCTGAACATAAAACGCTCCTAATAAAATTCCGTTGCTAAGAATTTTAGTGGGCGTAATTGAAGTCCCGATTAGGAACAAATTAAGAATTGATGAAAATCGCACAGCCGCAACAAGGACCGCAGCCGGCCGCCCCCGTCCGACCTAACCCTTTAGCCGATGCCGTTCGAGCCGGCCCTTAACGACCGTCGCTCCGGCCTGGGCGGGAGCCCTGTTTCCCTACTGGATTCCCGCATTCGCGGGAATGACGCCGGAGCAGGTTAGGAGATTCACACATGAAACGAGGATACCCGCATTCGCCGGAATGACGCTGCCAGGAAGCTGGAACACCGACGCCATCCTTAACGGTTCCCCCTGCCGGCATGCCTACCGGAGCAACGCAACATGTTTGGCTTAACGGCATTTCCCCGTCATTTACCGGCCAGCTCCGCCAAATCCAGCACCTGCCATTGAATCGCCAAACGCGTCATTTCGATGTCGCTGCCGACGCCGAGTTTGCGCTTGATCAGATAATGGCAATTGCAGACCGTTTTCGGGCTGATGTGCAAACTGGCCGCGATGGACTCGACGCTGTTGCCGGCCACCAGCAAGCGCAGAATTTCGAACTCGCGTACCGTCAGATTGCGCAGGGCCGGGTTGCCGTCGCCCAACTTCTCCAAAGCCATGGCTTGGGCGATATCGGCGCTTAATACGCGGCGCCCGGCATCTACCTCGCGCACCGCACGCAGCAACTCCTCCGGCGGGCTGCTTTTAGTGACGTAACCCAAGGCGCCTGCGCGCAGGGCCTGCTCGGCGAACAACGGATTTTGATGCATGCTGAACACCAGAATCCTGGCGTCCGCCTGCAACTGGCGCAAGCGGGCAACCAGTTCCAAGCCGCTGCTGCCGGGCAGGGAGATGTCGGTAATCACCAAATCCGCCGGCTGCTGCCGGTATCTGCGGTAGGCTTCGGCCGCATCCGCCGCTTCGGCCACCACCTGCAAGTCGGCCTGTTTCGCCAGCAAGGCCCGGTATCCGGCCCGCACCACGGCATGGTCGTCGACCAGCAGAATTCCGATCATTGCGCTGCCGCCGCCGGAGCTAACGGCAGGCTCACCGCGACCAGCAGCCCGTGCGGTTCGGCGATGGCCAGGCTGAATTCGCCGTTCAAGGCCGCGACCCGCTCGCGCATGCCGAGCAAACCCAGGCCGCTGCCGGCAAACGGCAATTCGCGCGCCACGCCGTCGTCTCGAATCTGCAGCGATGCCCTACTTTCCTCGATTTGCAACACCAGCGCCACGTTGCTAGCCGCGGCGTGTCTGGCGATGTTGGTCTGGCATTCTTGCGCAATTCGGAATAAAGCCAGCGCTTGGTCGTCGGCCAACCGGCGGCAGTCGCCGGCCACTTGCAAGCGGTATACGGTCTTGCCGGCGGCGCGCCGATTCCAGTCCGCCACCGCGCTGTGCAGACTGGCCGCCAGCCCCAAGGTTTCCAATTCGGCCGGACGTAAGCGCTGCAACAAGCCGCGCAACCGCTGCAACATGCCGCCGGCAATTTCGCCGATCTGTTCGGCTTCGACAGCCAGTTCCGGCGCCCGCTCGGCGGCGGCGAAGCGGACCGAACTGGCCACCGCATTGATGCCGGCCAGACACTGGCCGAATTCGTCGTGCAGTTCGCGGGCTAAGTAACGCCGCTCGTCTTCCTGTAATTGGATCAGTTTCGCCGCCAGTCTCCGCCGCTGCGCCAGCAACTGTTGCTGGGATTCGGCCAAGGCATTGACCGCGATGCCGATCCGCCGCCACTCGTCGAGTTCGAAGCCGGGCAAGCGATGGGCCAGCTCTCCGCTCGCCAGCGCGCCCAAGCCGCGGACGATGGTTTGCGCCGGCCGCAACGCCCGGCGCACGCTCCAGTACACCAGTCCGCAAACCGCAAACAAAGTTACCGCCGACAAGGTCGCCAGGTCGCATACGTTGTGCCAGGCGGCGGCGATTTCGGTTTCCGCGCTGGCGGTAAAGCTCAGCACGCCGAACACCGCGCCCTGGCGGCGCACGCTGCGCGCTACCGGCAAGCCGGGTTGAAACAGGCTGCGGTATAAAGACTCGAAGCCGGACGGCCAGATGCGCGCTATCGGCTTGCCGCCGTAGCACAGGCTGCGCGGGGTACCGCCGACTTGCGGCAGGTAGGCCAGGCACGTACCGGCCTGGCCGCCGGCCTGTTTCCATAATTCGAAATCCGGAAAGCTACTGCCCCGCCCCAGGCCGGACTCGATCAGCAGCAGTTGCGTTTCTAACTGCCTGGCCACGCCGTCCGCCACCTCTACTGCGTTCCGCTGCGCCAGGCTATGGCTTTGGTACAGCGCGTACGCCAGCACTGCCAGCAAGCTCAGCCCGCCGGCCAGCACGATTCGAGTTAACAAATGCCAATGTAATGCCATATTCCGCCGGCCCGGCTCGCCAAAAGTCGCTTCATTCTAAAAGCCAAGACGGCGGCGGCAAAGCCCAGCTAAAACGTCGGGCAATTTGCCCGTATCCGCCGGGCAAATTTCGGCTTACAGGCGGTTACCCCGCCGCTAAGCTTTGGCCACAGTTATCCGCTGCTATTTCGCCACCCCCATTGGAGAGCACTATGACCGCGTACTTATTCGACGACCGCCGTATCCGCTGGCAAACCCTGGCCGGCTTCGAGCATTTGACCTATTCGATCCTGAACTTGGACGAGGCGCGCGGCAGCGTCGATGTCTTGTTCAAATTCGCCGCCCAGCGCCAGATTCTGTTGCACCGGCACAAGGTATTGAACAAAACCTTCGTCGTGCAAGGCGAACACCGGCTGTACCACGCCGACGGCTCGATCAAGGAAATCCGCGCCTGCGGCAGCTACACGGTCAGCCCGGCCAAGGAGGAACCGCACCGGGAAGGCGGCGGCGAAATCGATGCCGTGGTCCTGTTCCAGATACTCGGCGACGGCGGCGTGTTTTACGAGATTCTGGACGACGCCGGCCAAATCGTCGCCAGTTTGGGCATGGCCGACTTCGCCGAGTTATACCGCGCCCAATGCGCCGCCGATTCGGCCGCGGCTTGAACGGAGGTGCGCCATGTTAAGACCGATCTGCTGCGCTGCATGCTTGTTGCTGAGCCCGTGCGGCCATAGTGCGCAACGGCTGGCGATTTTGGACTTCGAAGCCAACGACCTAACCTCGCTACCGAATACGCCGGCCGAACTGGTCCGCACCAGCAGCATCCGCCCGTTGCTGGCCCAGGCGTTGAGCCGGGACGGCGCCATCGAAATCGTGCCGATTCCGCCGCAGCAACAAGCCGCGGCCAACGCCGGCTTCGGTTACCTGTTCCGTTACGCCGACCAAGCGGCAAAATTGGGCCGCCAAGTCGGTGCCGATTGGGTGTTGGTCGGTCAGCACAGCAAACCCAGCTTTATGTTTTCGTACTTGATCGGCGATTTGGTCAACGTCAAAACCCAAACCGCCGTCGGCCAATTCGACATCGAACTGAAAGGCAATCACCGCAAAGTCACCGAACGCGGCGTCGCCGCGCTGGCCGAGAAAATAAAACGGAAGTTGAGCCGGCCTTAGAGTTGCCTTTACCGGCGCCATTCTGAATAATCGCCGGCCTGACGTCATTTTTAGGCAAGCACTATGTACGAACTTTATCTGGACAGCGCCGATGTGTCCGAAATCCGGGCGCTAGCGGCGATTCTGCCTTTGGCCGGTATTACCACCAACCCGACGATCATGGCCGCCGGCGGCTTGGGCTTGAACGCGCTGCTGCCGGCAATTACCGATATTTTGGGTCCGGCCTGCCGGCTGCATGTGCAGGTGCTGAGCAATACCACCGACCGAATCGTTACCGAAGCCGAACGCCTGCATGCGCTGCCGTTCGATATCGTGGTAAAGATTCCGGCCCACGCCGCCGGCCTGGCGGCGATCAAACGCCTGAAACAACTCAATATTCCGGTGCTGGCGACGGCGATTTACAACGTACAGCAAGGCATATTGGCAGCGATGAACGGCGCGGATTATCTGGCGCCTTACCTGAACCGAATCGACAACCTGGGCTGCGACGGTATCGGCGTAGTCGCCGATTTGCAGCAGTTCGTCGAGCGTTACCAATTGCCGGCAAAACTGCTGGTCGCCAGCTTCAAGAACGTGCGCCAGGTATTGGAGGTGTTAAAACTGGGCGTGCATTCCGCGACGTTGCCGCCGGACATTGCCCGACAAATGTTGCAGGTGCCGGCGACCGATGCCGCCGTCGATAAGTTCGAGCGGGATTGGCGCGCGGCTTTCGCCGAAAAGCTGCCGTTCGAGACTTGAGGCCAAGCTCGGTTAGAAATCGATCATGCCGCTTAATCGGCGTTGTCGAGTTCGAAAAACACCCATTTCACCCGCGGCTGGGCGGCTTTGATGTTTTTCTCCAGCGAATTGCTCAGCGACACCGCCTGCGACACGGTCAGATCCGGCAATAATTCGACCTTGACCGCCAGCATCACGTCGTTGCCGTGGTTGATGGCCCAGACGTTGAACACCTGCACCACGACCGGTTGCTGGCGCAGATAATCCGTGACCGCATCGCGAATTTCGCGGTCCGCCTCGCCCAGCAACAAAGCATGCACCTCGTAGCCGACCGCCAGCGCCACCAGAATTAGCAAAGCGCCGATCAGCATCGAACCAATCGCGTCGTAAATGGCGTTGCCGGTCAACAGCGTCAAACCCAACATCGCCGCGGCGACGACCAGACCGAGCAAAGCTGCCAGATCCTCGCCTATTACCACCATCAGCTCGCTGGAGTAAGTCTCGCGGAACCAGCGCCACAAACTGCGCGAACCCTGTTCGCCGCGCATTGCCCCCAACGCGCCTTTCAACGACAGCGCCTCCATCACCACGGCGGCCAACAGGATGCCGATCGCAATTTCGGCGTTTTCCACGGCATGGTTATCGTGCAAGCGCTCCAGGCCTTCGTAAATCGAAAACATGCCGCCCACCGAGAACAAGGTGATCGCCACCATCATCGACCAGATGTAGGATTCCCGGCCGTAGCCCATCGGATGGCGCGCGGTCGGTTGCTTCGCGGCCCGCTTCATGCCGATGAACAGCAACACTTGGTTACCGCAATCGGCAAAGGAATGCACCGCCTCGGCCACCAGCGAACCGGACCCGGTCCAAACCGCGGCCGCGGTCTTGGTCAGCGCAATCGCCAAATTGGCGGAGAAGGCATAAAGAATGGCTTTGCTTGAGTGGTTGTCGGACATGGCAGCTCAGTAAAGTAAAATCACGAAGCCTGATTATAGACAATGCATTTTCTTTAGCCGCCGCAGCGGACTGCGACCGGGTTTTAGCCCAATAGCCGGCATTGCGGCGGCCGCTTAAACCACCGCGCGCAGTAAATTGCCGTAATACAAGCGGTTGCCGGTCTGGCTGCGCGCCCACAGTTGCCTGGTTTCGCTTTGGCCTTGTCCAAAATGCGGCCCGGCCGCGGCGGCCAATTCCTGCAGGCCGACTTTCGGCGAATAGGTATTCAACACCAGGAAGCCGCCGGGCTGCAGCAGGCCGCGTGCGGTTTCCGCCAGCCGCGGCAACTGGTTTTCCAGCTTCCATTTCTCGCCGTTGGCGCCCAGGCCCCAAGCCGGCGGGTCCATGACGATGCCGTCGTAGCGCTTGCCGCGTTTCAGTTCGCGGCCGGCGAATTTCAACGCATCTTCCAGCACCCATTTAATGTCGGTCAGGCCGCTCGACGCTTGGTTGGCATTGGCCCAATCCAGCATTTGCCGGACCGAATCGACGTGGGTGACTTCGGCACCGGCAGCCCGCGCCACCAGCGACGCCGCGCCGGTGTAGGCAAACAGGTTCAAAATCCTGGCGCCTACTGCGACCCGTTCGGCGACAAAGTGCCAATTGGCCTGTTGTTCCGGAAACAGGCCGACGTGTTTGAATTGAGTCAGCTTCAAGTTAAAGCGCAGTTGCCGGTAAGCGATGCTCCAACTTTCCGGCGCATCGGCGCGCAACTTTTGCCAACGGCCCTGGGTCGGCGAGGTTTCCACAAACTCCCAATGCGCCAGTTCCCGCCATTGGGCAAGCGGCCATAATGCCGCGCCGCCGGCGTTGATCTCGGGCCGGATCGTCAACACCTCGCCCCAGCGTTCCAATTTGCGGCCGCCGCCGGCATCGAGCAGTTCGTAATCGTTCCAGGCTGCGGCATATTCCCGCAGGTTTTCGGGCTGCGCTGCTTGAGTGCTTTTAGGCCGGGCTGGAGGCCGGCGGCGCTGGGAAACGGAAGATGAGGGCGGCATGATCGGGTCGGCGGGTCGGTTAGGATAGCTCGGTTTTAATGCTCCGGTGCGGCGGAGCGGACAGCGGCTATTCTATCGCGGCGACCGCGAAAAATAAGCCGCCAGCCAATCCGACACGAATGCCGTCAGGAGAAACCTTCGCCGGCGCGCTATCAGGCTTCGCCGGCATTTGTAATACGTTTCACCAAATCTTCATCAAATAATCACAAGTCCATCACAAAAAATCCCTATTGTGCGCAGCGTGCCGGCCACTAACGGACTGTTGCGGCACACCCAATACGATTTTTGTTTTGTGGCGAGGCGATCGGACGAACCTTTGTTGCTGCAGTGTCCCCCATTCGCTGCGGCGGCCGCCACTAAGCACTAACCCGCAACCGGAGCCGCTTAAATGTTCAATAAAAAATACCTTCTCAGCGCCGCCTTATGCGCGGCGCTGTCCGCCGATGCCGGCGCCGCCACACTGGCTGCCGACGGCCAATGGCATCCGTTCGACATCGACGAAACCAGCTCGGCGTCTGCCGGCTTGGAATGGATAGACCTGGACGGCAACGCCTTGAGTTTCGACTTTAGCCTGATCGGCTCGGCAATTTTAAGAATCGTCGACGGCGGTTTTGCCGGCGACCGGTTCGACGTGTTCAACGGCAATCTGCTGCTGGGCCAAACCTCGGCGGCAACCAACAACTACCCGGAATCGCTGGGTCTGGATTTCGACGCAGCCTTTGCCGACGGCCGTTACAGCCGCGGCGTGTTCCTGCTGGGGCCAGGCAGTTACCGCATCAGCGGCTTACTGAGCCTGTCGGCGTTGGACGATAACGCCGGCGCGCTCAATGCCACGGTCGGCGCGATCAGTCTGACCGCGGTGCCGCTTCCGGCCGCCGCCTGGATGTATCTGGCCGGCACCGGCCTGCTGGGCTTGACCGCCCGCCGCCAATCGAAATCGGGAGTTTAAGGTCATGAAACTGCAAACATTAGCCAGCGCCATTGCTTTGGGCTTCAGCGCCGTAGCCGCCCACGCGGTTACACTCCCGGCCACCACCATCAAAATCGTCGCCTTCAACGACTTCCACGGCCAACTGGAATCGCCGGGCAATTTCCGCAACCTGCCGACCGATGCGGCCTCGAGCATCCCGCTCGGCGGCGTCGATTGGATGGCCGGCTACGTTGCCGACCTGAAGGCACAAAACCCCAGCACTATCGTGGTATCGGCCGGCGACATTATCGGCGCCACGCCGCTGGTTTCGGCGCTATTCCATGACGAGCCGACCATCGAAACCATGAACCGGCTGGGCCTGGAATTCAATGCAGTCGGCAACCACGAATTCGACGAAGGCAAGGACGAATTGAAGCGGATGCAAAACGGCGGCTGCCATCCGAGCGATCCGAACAGCTGTAAAGGCGCCGAGGTCGGTACGCCGGTGCCGTTCGAAGGCGCCAAATTCAAATTCCTGGCCGCCAACGTGGTGGAAACCGCCAGCGGCAAAACCCTGTTTCCGCAATATGCGATTAAAACGGTCGGCGGCGTCCGGGTCGGTTTTATCGGTATGACCTTGAAGGAAACCCCGACCATCGTCACACCCACCGGCGTCGCCGGCCTCAGCTTTACCGACGAGGCGGCCACCGTCAACGCGCTGATCCCGAAACTGCGCGCCCGCGGCGTCGAAGCGGTGGTGGTATTGATTCACCAAGGCGGTACGATACCGGTCACGCAGAGCGTTGCGACGATCAACAACTGCGACGGCGGCCTGGCCGATTCGCCGATCAAAACCATCGTCAACCAGTTGGACGACGAAGTGGATTTGGTGATTTCCGGCCACACCCACCAAGCCTACAACTGCCAGATCGCCAACAAAGCCGGCCGCTTGATCTCGGTGACCAGCGCCAATTCGCAAGGCCGGGTGTTGACCGACATCGATGTGACGATCAATACCGCTAACGGCGAAGTCAGCGCGGTCAATGCCGAGAACATCGCCGTGGTGCGCAACAACCCGGCGATCACGCCGAATGCCGGCATCAAAACCATCGTCGATAACTACAAAGCCCTGGCCACGCCAATCGCCAACCGGGTAATCGGTTCGATCAGCGCCGCGATTACCCGCACCGCAACCGCCGCCGGCGAATCGGCGCTGGGCGACGTGATCGCCGACGCCCAATTGGCGGCGACCAGCCCGGCCGGTTTCGGCGAGGCCGTGGTGTCGTTCATGAATCCGGGCGGCATCCGCGCCGATTTGACGTATCCGGGCAGCAGCGCCGGCGAAGGCGACGGCAAAGTCACTTACGCCGAAGCCTTTACCGTGCAACCCTTCGGCAACACCTTGGTGACGTTGACCCTGACCGGCGCCCAAATCCATACCTTACTGGAACAACAATTCACCGGTTGCACCGCAGGTTATCCGGTCGGTGCGCCGGCTAGCGGACAGCCGTTCAACCGCATCCTGCAAGTCTCGGCCGGTTTCAGTTACGGGTGGAGCGAAAAAGGCACACCTTGCGATAACGTCGATCCGGCCAGCATCAAAATCAACGGTGTCACAGTGGACCCGGCCGCCAGCTATCGGGTCACGGTCAACAATTTCATGGCCGACGGCGGCGATCAGTACTACGTGTTGACCCAAGGCAGCAACCGCCTGGGCGGCGCATTGGATTTGGATGCGCTGGAAAGCTATTTCCTCGCCAACGGCAGCGTCAATCCCGGCCCACGCAACCGGATCTTGTTGGCACCCGCACCATAAGTTTCAGGCTAAAGCTCTGCAGCACTTGGCCCGCCGGTAGGTTTACGGCGGGCTTTTTTTTGCAATGCACATTCTAAAGTTGGATAGCCCAACACCCATCGGAAATGATAATTACCCGAGTTGTGCAATATAGGGTTGACACACTACCTGATTCGCAAGGCTTGTTTCGCGCAAACTACGGTTGGAATTCAACGAGGGCCGCTTTGGTCGAACTCGCGAATTTAGCTCGATCAACAGATGACGTTCCAGCTTTTGCTTACGCGGATGAGTAAAACCGACCCGTTGCGGTCTGTTGTACGAAGTGATTCAATGACGGCGATCAGGCCATTACCGGCCACTATTTCTGATCACCGAATGAAATTTCATATTAAAAAAAAGGCAAAAAATGACGACTCCAAACATTTTCATTTCTCATCGCTGGGCATACGCAGATGATTACGATAAGTTAGTTGACAAATTTGAAGAATATAGCTTTAGCTACTTGGATTATTCTGTTCCGATCAATGATCCATTGGATGAAGATAAAACAAATAAAATTAAAATTGCTCTTAAAGAACAAATCAGACAATGTAATTATTTAATAATTTTTGCCAACATGGCGATGGCAAACAGTTATTGGTGCAAGTATGAAATTGAAGTGGCGACACACTTTAACAAACCAATTCTTTCCATCAAACCACATGGTTATGCAGGTAATATCCCCACTTTTATCCAAAATGCTGATACGGAAGGTGGTCCGGTTGGATTTAATACACCTGCGATAATAAGAAAAATTTGTAACAAATTAGACCATCCTATTCCTAGCGGTGTGTGATGCATATGAGAAAAATTTGCTTCACAATCATGGGGTTCGGAAAGAAAACGGATTACTCTACCGGAAAAACATATGATCTTGATAAAACATATCACGGCATCATAAAACCCGTTGTTGAACGATGCGGCTATATCAGTATTCGCGCCGATGAAATTCAAGACTCTGGTTTGATTGATAAAAGCATGTATGCGCTGCTTATTAGCAGGTTGGTGAAAAACCATATTCTGGCCACTAATTTAGCTATAAGAAGCCTTTATTTAGTGCTGAATCAATCTTGTAGTACTAAATATAGGTCTGATTGGTTGCAAAAAAGAGTTTTTCACCAACCTGTTAACGCGTCTTGAGATCATTCCCAACCATTAAATGCACATAGCCCTTTTTGCCGTCGCAAAAAAACCGGGCCTGCCAATTTTGGCAGACCCGGCTAGACCAGCGAGGAACTGGGATCGGTTTACCGACTGTTAATCAGAATACTTCCGTAAACAGATTATTAGCCCGGTAGATACCGTCTTAAAAGTCAACTTTGGAAAGCGTAATCGACCCGGTAAGGCTCGCGAGTTTTCAGGACACCAAAGCACAAATGTACGAGTTTACGCATAGCACCACCGAGAGCAGACATTTTGGTTTTTCCACGTGCCTGCAAACGCAGATAGAGTGCTTTGAGATGAGGGTTGTATTGAACGCCGACCACGGTGGCCATGTAAAGGATGGCGCGTATACGGGCGGGGCCAGCTTTGGATAGTCGGGGCCGCCCTTGAATCGACGAACCGGACTGTCGCTCCACGGGCACCAAACCCAGGTAAGCGGCCAGTTGTTCGGCGGATTGAAAGTGATGATTGTGCATCACCGCTAACAAGTGATTGCTAACCTGGGGACCGACGCCGGGAATACTGATTAACAGCGTCCGGTCCGCCTTCAGTTCAGGGTGCTGATCGATATGGTCGTCGATGTCGATCTGGAGTTTAGCGAGTTGAGTTTCCAGGAAAGTAATAGAGTCGAGTAGGGATTGGTGAATCAGTGCCGGAGTATCGGTGGCCTGGGCTTTTTCCAGGCGGTTGCGCTCGCGTTGCAAATCCTGGGCGATCGCTTCACGGCGGGATAACAGGGCTTGCAAGGTGCGAGCTTCTGGAGTTGGAGGTGTCCAAGGCCTGGGGTTCAACAACGCGGAGCTATTGTCAAATCTGGTGTTCAGGCCTTGATCAAGCGGCGATCTGATTGCCGGTTTCTAGCTCAATGCCGTCCTTGAACGGAACCCCGGTAATCACTTTGGCGAGATAATCAAATCCTCGCTGGCGTCGCCAGGTTTTCTCAGCCGTTTGTCCCAGTTTGAATAGCATGTGCAACATGCCATCGCGGGCGAGACAGCCTTTGGCACGCTTGGTGCGATGGCGAATAGTGGCGAAGGTTGATTCGATGGGGTTGGTTGTTCGAATGCTTTGCCAGTGCTGAGCCGGAAAGTCATAGAAGGCCAGCAGTTCATGCCGGTCGCGATACAGACATTCAACCGCCTTGGGATATTTGGCGTCATAGAGCGTGGCGAACTGGTCGAAGGCGCGTTCGGCGTTCTTTTGGGTGTCAGCCTGCCAAATGTCGTACAGCGACTGCTTCATCTTGGGTTGCACCGCTTTTGGAACGCGGTTCAGGACGTTGTTCATTTTATGCACCCAGCAGCGTTGTTGTCGGGTGTCGCTGTAAACCTCGTCCAGCGCGGCCCAGAGACCCATTGCGCCGTCACCAATGGCTAGTTTGGGACTGTTCATACCGCGTGCTTTCAAGCCCAGCAATACTTCCCGCCAACTCTGCGTCGATTCGCGCACACCGTCTTCAATCGCCAGAAATCGTTTTTCCCCGCGCTCATTGACCCCGATGATGATCAAGGCACACAGCTTGACATCTTCCGCTCGCAGCCCGCTGTAGATGCCATCAGCCCAGATATAGACCCACTGATCTCGGTCCAGGCGACGGGTTCGCCAATCGTTATATTCCGCCGCCCACTCGCGTTTCAAACGGGCCACGGTGCTGGCTGATAACCCCGTGGCATCCGGGCCAACCAGGACTTCCAGTGCGGCTTCCATTTCACCGCTGGAGATACCTTTCAAGTATAACCAGGGCAATGCAGCCGATAAGGAACGTGTCTTGCGCACATACGGTGGCACCAACGCCGAACGAAAGGTAGCCCCTTGGCCGTCTTTTGCCCGAACCTTGGGAACCTTCACCGCTACGGGGCCAATGCCTGTCTGAATCTCACGCTCAGGTTGGAATCCGTTACGCACGACGGCGGCCCGACCATCGCCTAACTTCCGTTCGCTGAAGGCTTCCAGATAGGAAGCCAATTCGGCATCGATGGCTTGCGCTATTAACTTCCGCGCGCCTTGACGAATCAGATCGGTCAAAAGATCGGCGTTCTCTTCTCGACTCGACAGGTCGATTACATTACTCTTCTTCATGGTGGCGTATCCTTGGTTTTGATCGTTTTGTTTGGTCACAAATAATCAACCAGATACGCCGCTTCTCTTCAACTACCAAACACCAGATTCAGTTATAGCTCAACAACGCGCCGTAACGAGCCAACACCAGACTATCGACGCCGTCGGTCTTGGTGCGCACACCCAGGCTGCGGCCAAAGTCTTTGACTTGAGCGGGATTTACAATCGAGACCGTGACGCCTGCATCGCTCAAGGCGAGTGTAGCCTGTTCGTGATAAACGCCGGTTCCTTCCAGGATAGCGTGTAGCGTGTCAGGCGTGGCCTGTTGTTTTACACACCAAGCTAACAGATCGTCGACGCCCGCTTTGGAATTGGTAACGGATTTCGCACGGCGTTTGGCAGTGGCAACATCCAATAACAGACTGCAATCAAGTTTGGCTTTAGAAACATCGATACCGATAAAAAACTAGAGTGATTCAGCATGAAGAAACAAAATAAACCAACCGAGCCCACTTGCCTTGTGCATACAGGGTCATTGCCCTTGGCTACCGTTCAGTGTCTTCGTTGGCATCAGAAGCGAGACAGAAGGCTTAATCTACATGCCAAGGTCGAACCTTAAGGGTACGCACAAGCTCTTTCTGTCTCAGTGCCAAGGTAGCTAACCATGGCGACAAGTAAGATACAAGGGTACGCAACGCGTACCTTCTGGCTTTCGCCACCATGACGGCCTTTTAATGGTACGCGATGCGTACCCTACGTCTTATGATCCGAACACCGGACGCTGGTTGTCTAGGGACCCGATTGCGGAGGATGGCGGGATTAATTTGTACACCTATGTCGAAAATAACCCGACCAATGTAACTGATCCAACAGGCGAGTTTTGAGTTATTGGAGCCCTGGTTGGTGCGGGGCTTGACCTAGCATTTCAAACAATGATCGAAGGAAAATCATTTGAATGTGTTAATTGGATGCAGGTTGGGGTTTCTGGTGCCTTAGGAGCAGTGGGTGGCGCCGGCCTAGGAGGCACCTTTAAATTAACGTCAGGCTCTATGAAATGGGCTAATGTTAGTCGCCGCTATAGAAGACTTCACGATGTAAAAGCCTCCCAAGATGTTCATCATTGGGCAATTGAGAGGGGTAGTGCGCTGGGAAAACTGTTACCGGATTCTATTGTTAACCATCCAGCTAATTTAAACCCCATAAAGCGAAGTATCCATCAACAAATTCACAATGAATTTAACGCAATTGAAAGATGGTGGTATGGAACCCCAAATTGGGCTAAAGCAGCGGAGGGTTCTTTAGTAGGAGGCGGAGCTAGTAGCTCTCTATCTTCCAATAATTGTGAATGCCAACAATAAGGGAATGAAACTACCATGAAGTATCCATTGCTGCGACTTAACAAATTTCATATTAGAAAGTTTCAGTCGGAAAATGAACTAAAATTGATGTCTCAAAAATATTTTGATGAAGGAAACTTTAAAGTTGATACTTTTTTCATTGATTCCAGTGGCTTCAGATACGCCTTAATTGATGTGCGAAAGGAAAGAAATAGCTTAAATCCGTTTCGTTGGTTTCGATCCTCTCCAGCCATTGTAGTTGATATTATAGTAAGTCAACCCGTACAGTTGTCACTTGATAATATGAAAAAAACTATTTTTGAATTAGTGGTGAAAAATGAATGGCATCGCCAAGGATACCAAAATGAGTCGGAGTTTCACGATATGATTTATGCTGCTAAAAGCTATAGAGAGATTATAGATATGATAAGTTTTTATGGTAAATGGCAGGGATAGGGTCGAAGGTTGAGATGCGACTCAGAAATGTCCACTTCTGAATTGCAGGGATGAATTAGGGAATATTACTACAAAGCGGACATTCGAACAGATTAAGCTACAAACGCCAATGACCGCAAATGGCCGGCAGGAGCCTAACGACCGAGAATTCCAACCAATCCTAGGAAAGTTATTGACGCCAAATTCTCAACGATTTCAACCGAGCATGCTTTAACAGGTTGGTGAAAAACCATATTCCAGCCACTAATTTAGCTAGAAGAAGCCTTTATTTAGTGCTGAATCAATCTTGTAGTACTAAATATAGGTCTGATTGGTTGCAAAAAAGAGTTTTTCACCAACCTGTTAACTGGCTGCTGCGGCTTTAACGCGTTTCGAGATCATTTCCAACCATGTAATGCACATAGCCCTTTTTGCCGTCGCAAAAATAAACGGGCCTGCCAATTTTGGCAGACCCTGCTAGCCCAGCGAGGAACTGGGATCGGTTTACCGACTGTTAATCAGAATACTTCCGCAAACAGGTTATTGGCCCACGCCAACATCATCTTGTAATTGTCGGAGTTGATCTGTTCGGCTTCGCCGGAGGCGGCCGCGATTTTTTCCATCGCATCCAGCGCCGGGTTGTAGCGGTAACCGGCCGTCAAAAACGACGCGGAGTTGGCGGTGATCGGGCTGAAGGCGGAAGCGGCGTGTTGGCGTCAGTCCAGCCGGACTGCAACATGCCGCGCGGAAAATCGAAATCGATGCCCGGCGACAGCACCAATATTGTCGAAGTAAACTTTATCGCCGCCGGCCAGCGTGATATAGCGGCTGCCTTCGCGTTCGGCACCCATGCCGGCAACTGCGAAAACGGCTGGGTCTGGAAACGAATCGCACGCAGACGGTCATCATTCCGCCATATTCGCCGGCTAATCTCGACCGAAACCGCTATCGAGGGAGGGTTGCCATGCTCGATTTTTCCGGATACGGCGCGACGGGTATGGGTTCGAATCCGCCCGCCGTTCGCCGCCGTAGCATCAAGATTCCGATGTGCCTGCTGCTATTGCTGGTACTTGCTTTGCCGCCGGCCGCCGCCAAAAACCGGCACAGCGACGTCATCGTCGTCGGCGCCGGCTTGTCCGGACTCAGCGCCGCCTACTATTTGCGGCAGGCCGGGAAAAGCGTGACCGTGTTGGAAATGAGTCCGCATATCGGCGGCCGGATTCGTACCGCACACTATGCCGACGCCGCGCACGCCGAAATCGGCCTGGAAGAATTTTGGAGCAACAACCCGGCCGTCGAGCTGTTCCGCTCGCTTAAGATCCCGTTGGAAACTTCGTACAGCAGTTTTTCCAGCTTTTATTACCGGGGCCGTCTGTATCCGTTTACCCAGGATTCCAACCGGGCGTTTCTGGCAGCTATCCTCGACCCGGCGCAAATGACGCTTTACCAAGCCTGGGATAGCCGCGTCGCCGAGCTGCAGCGGCAATTGGCGCAAAAACCGTTAAGCGCCGAATTGCGCGCCTTGCAGGATATTTCGTTCGCCGACTGGATCGAAACCGAAAGCGGCTTACCGGAAACGGCGCAGCAACTGGTGCGGATCGAGACCGAACCGGAATTCGCCACCTCCTGGCGCAAGATCAGCGCGTTGGAAGGCATCGCCGAATGGCGCTTGTTCTCCGGCGACGGCGCGACGCCGTTCCACGTCGTCGGCGGCAACCAGCGCGCCGCAGACAAGCTGGCCGACGCGGTCGGCCGCAAGCGGATTCGGTTAAACCAATTAGTAACGCATATCGCTGCCGACGCCGACGGCGTGGCAGTCACCGCCGTCGACCAGAGCGATTTTCGGCAGCGGGTTTACCGCGCCGACTATGCGATTACCGCGATTCCGTTGTTCCGCTTGAACGACATCCAGTTCGAACCGGCGTTGAGCGCCGAACGCAAACAAGCGATTCAAACCCAATCTGCCGGCGCTTATTTCACAGCCCACGTGTTTGTCGATCCCGGCGCCGAGCGGTTCTGGACGGTACAAGGCCAAAGCGTGCTGCCCATCCTCAGCGACGGCCCGCTGGGCGTGATTTATGCCGGCCGGTCGCAGCCCGGCCGCGATATTTTGTTGAACCTGCTAGTCAGCGGCGCCAGCGCGGAACGCTTCAATTCCCGCGCCGGCGACCCTGACCAAATCCGGGAGGAATTGCTGGCCGGGTTCGAACGGCTCTGGCCCGGCATAAGGCCGGCGATCAAACGGATGCAGTTCTACCGCTACCATCCGCGGGCCGTCGCCTCGTGGCCGGTAGGCCGCTCACGCTTCGACGAACTGTCCGATGCGCTACGCACCGGCCAAGGCCGGATCTACTTCGCCGGCGACTTTACCGAGGACACCCATTCCAACGGCGCGGTGGAATCGGCCCGACGCGTGGTGCGGGCGATTCTGGCGGAGGCGCAGGACAACTAATCTGCGGTTAATTGCGACCATAGTGCCGGCTTTGGCAACCGGGCCAGGCCGCGATTTCTGTGCCCGACGCGCTCGCGCCAGGCTGGCCGCCCCAAACTTGTTCGGCGGCGTTGCCTTGGTGATGTAGTCGATATCCATTCAGGTTGCATCCGGCCAGTAAAGCCGGCTACCATTCCTAACCGAAAACCCGGATAGGGGCCAATTTGACAATTTCCGTTTCCCCCGTGCCTGCCGAACCTTCCCTACCCAACCTTGATTTCGCCTTAACAGCGCGAATTGTTGACAAGGCCGTTGCCGAAAAATCCCAATGCTCCAAACTGCTTACCGCGTAACAGCGTTCAACCGATTGGTTATCGTGGTTTTGCACTGCTCACGAATATCGCTTCCCGCCTAGTTGCCCATGAAAACAAGCACCAAACAATCATTGCTCGCATTGGCGATGCTGGGATTTGGGGTATCTGCCACGCTTTTCGTCAGCCTTCAGGTGGAACGGGGCATTGAAGAAACGGCCGTACAGCAGTTTGCCTTCACCTGCGATCAGGTCGCTCTCAAGATTAATGAGCGGATCAAGGCCTATGCACTGACGCTCAGGGGCGGTGCAGCCCTTTTCGGCGGCTCGAAATCGGTGAGTCGTCACGAGTGGCGACAGTACGTGGAAACATTGCGGACACAAGACAGTATTCCCGGTGTTCAAGGCATTGGTTTTGCCGAACTGATTACCCCCGATCGATTGGCCAGTCACATCGCCCGCATTCGCGGCGAAGGTTTCCCCGAATACAACGTTCGTCCGCCGGGTGAACGCGAGATCTACAGCGCCATCATCTACCTGGAACCTTTCCGCGACCGCAATCTGCGCGCCTTCGGTTACGACATGTTTTCCGAGCCGGTCAGGCGCAGCGCTATGGAACAAGCGCGAGATACCGGCGACGCGGCGTTATCCGGCAAGGTGGTACTGGTACAGGAAACGGAAGCCGATGTACAAGCCGGAACCTTGATATACGTGCCGGTCTATCGCAACAATTTGGCTCACGATACGGTCGAGCAACGCCGGGCGGCGCTGATTGGATGGGTCTATAGCCCCTATCGGATGAATGACCTGATGATTGGCATCTTGGGCGACTGGGAACATCGCGAAGGCCAAGTAATCAGCCTGCAAATCTACGATGGCCAAGAGGCAACGCCATCCAGTCTGCTGTACGCCACCAAAACGGTTACAGGCCCGAATATGCGCGAGTTGCTGCGGCAGCAGCGGATTATCAGATTCAACGGCCGCGAGTGGTTGCTACAGTTCGAGCGGGTCGGCTCGACCGGCAGCATCGGCTACGGACCCGCATGGGCTACATTGCTGGGCGGCATTGCGATCAGCGTGCTGTTATTCGGCTTGATGTTGTCAGTGGCCAATACCGAAGCCAACGCCGCCCGCATCGCCAACGACCTCACCAAAGAGATCAGACGCCGCGAGGAATTGTTGACGGAAAGCGAATATCGCTGGCGATTCGCGCTCGAAGGCGCCGGCGATGGGGTGTGGGATTGGAATCTAGCCGAGAACACCGTGTTCTATTCCAAACGCTGGAAGGAAATGCTCGGCTTTGCCGAAGACCAAATTTCCGACAGTCAGGACGAATGGGAACAGCGCATACATCCCCACGACAAAAGCAAAACCCTGGCCACCGTTCAAGCCTACCTTGACGGCAAGTCGGCGGCCTATACCTGCGAATACCGGCTCCGTTGCCGCGACGGCGCTTGGAAATGGGTACTTGGCCGCGGCATTGTGGTCCGCCGGAGCGAGGATGGCAAACCATTGCGCATGATCGGCACCCTCACCGATATCCATGAGCTCAAACAACTGAACCAGGAGCTAACCCAAAGCAGAGCGGAACTGCAAGAAGCGCAGCGTATCGCTCAGACCGGTAGCTGGCAACTGGACTTGGCTACCGATCGGGTGGCTTGGTCGCCGGAACTTTATCGAATATTCGGTTTGTCGCCCGATATGCCGCCACCCAACTACAGCGAGCAAGCCCGACTGTTCACCCCGGAAAGCTGGGATCGGTTGCAAGACGCAATACTCGATACCAAGACGGCGGGAACGTCCTACAAGCTTGAGCTTGAAGTGGTCAAGACCGATGGGGCACATGGTTGGATGTTGGCAAGCGCTGAGGCCATACGCGATGAAAACCAAGCCATCATCGGTCTTCGGGGAGTGGCCGGCGACATCACCGAACGTAAACGGGCCGAATTGAAATTGCTCGCTGCATACGCAGAAACCCGCCGCTTTCGCGAGGCCCTGGATTATGTGACCTCGTTCGTCTACATGAAAGATACCCAATCCCGATATGTATACGCCAACCGCACCACATTGGAGTTATTCGGCGTTTCCGCCGCCGAACTGGAAGGCTGCGGCGATGCCCGCTTTTTTCCGCCGAATACTGTGAAGCGTTTGCGGGAGATCGATTCGCGTGTCTTCACCGGCGAACAAACCACGGAAGAAGTCGATGTCGTCTTTGCCGACGGCAGCCACCGAGTCTATCTGGAAATCAAGGCGCCCATCTATTCGGACACGCCAGACAAGGCGATCTGGGGATTATTAGGCATCTCCACGGACATAACGCCGATCAAGGAGCATGAACAATATCTGGAACATATCGCCCACTACGACGTACTTACGGGCCTACCGAATCGAGTATTGTTAGCCGATCGCTTGCAGCAAACCATGGCGCAAACCCAGCGCCGCGAGCGCTTACTCGCAGTGGCTTACATCGATTTGGATGGATTCAAGACCATCAACGACAGCTATGGCCACGATGCAGGCGACCAATTGCTGATGATCGTAGCGTCAAACATGAAACATACCTTAAGAGAAGGCGATACGCTGGCGCGCTTGGGCGGCGACGAATTTGTCGCAGTGTTGCTCGATCTTGAAAACATGGCGGCCAGCGTACCGATGCTATCCCGCCTGCTGGCCGCAGCGGCCGAACCGGTGGATTTTGATGAATTGCGGCTCCAGGTATCGGCTAGCATTGGCGTCACCTTCTTCCCGCAAGGCGAAGACGTCGATGCCGACCAATTGCTTCGCCAGGCCGATCAGGCAATGTACCAGGCCAAGTTAGCCGGTAAGAATATTACTATATCTTCGATACCGATAAGGATCGCCTGACGCGTGGCCTGCATGAAAGTGTGGAGCGGATTCGGCGGGCTTTGTTCGACGGCGAATTGGTTTTGTATTACCAACCCAAAGTCAATATGCGCTTGGGCACGGTCATCGGCGTCGAGGCTCTGATACGCTGGCAACATCCCGACAGAGGGCTCTTGTCGCCTGCGCTGTTCCTGCCGGTGATTGAAGACAACCCACTGGCTGTCGAAGTTGGCGAATGGGTGATCGAAACCGCGCTGGCCCAGATAGAACGTTGGCGAGACAACGGACTCCATATTTCGATCAGCGTTAATGTCGGCGCTTACCAGCTACAACAGCCCAATTTCGTCGAACGGCTACGCGCTCTGTTGGCTGCGCATCCGCGCATCACGCCGTTCTCGCTGGAGATCGAAGTCCTGGAAACCAGTGCATTTGCAGATTTGGCGCAAATTTGCCGCGTGATGAACGAATGCCGCGAAATTGGCGTACGCTTTGCGCTGGACGACTTTGGCACGGGTTATTCCTCTCTAACCTATCTGAAACGCCTGTCCGCGGATCTACTCAAGATCGACCAGAGCTTCGTTCGCGACATGTTGGACGATCCCGAAGACTTGGCGATTCTGGAAGGCGTACTGGGGCTGGCCACCGCATTTCGCCGACATGCTATTGCCGAAGGCGTTGAAACGGTAGAGCACGGCAGCATGTTGTTGCAACTGGGTTGCGAACTGGCCCAAGGTTACGGTATCGCTCGCCCGATGCCTGCCGCTGAGCTGCCAAATTGGGCAAACGTCTGGCAACCGGCGCCTGGCTGGCTTGGGCTGGCCGCGTTAAACCGTAGCGAGCTGCCCTTGCTCTATGCCGGGGTCGAGATACGCGCTTGGGCCCGGGCTTTCGAGGCATCCTTGAGCGGCGTGCATGATACGCCCCCGCCTTTGGAATATCACCAGTGCCGTTTCGGCGCCTGGCTGAACGCAGGCGGATTAGCCGGGCGGGACTCGCCGTCCAGCCTACAGGCGATTGACGCGTCGCATCGCCAGTTGCATGACTTGGCCACCGAGCTTATCGACATCAAGGCTCAAGGCCGCAATCAAGAAGCTTTGGCCAGACTCGGCGAGTTTTATTGCTTGATGGACGCTTTGCTCGAGCATTTAAAAGCACAAATGAACCGGGGCTAAGCGGCCGGCGGAAAATCGTAGAGTACGGGCTGATTCCCCCATACGCGTTTCGTCATTTACGCCATTGCGGCATGGCCGGAAGCAGATGGGCTATTTTCCAAAAACTGAATTTCGCCCGATGGAAACCACGTTGATTGAATCCTTGTCATTTACTCCTTGTTTTTTGAGTCAAGAACCAACGCACCGCCAGTTCCTGATGTTTGGAGACGAATCCCTCCTTGTGCGCGTTGTAGTCGAGCGGATCGGAGAAATCGATCTTGGCGATTTCGAGCTTTAGCCGTTCATATTCGATCCGTATATCGGGGTGTGCCAACAAGTAATCCCGAAAGGCGATGTGGCGCATCCAGTGGTAACTGCCTCGCTCTATCGCATGAATATTGACGACCGTGTTGTAATCGACGCCGAAACTCAAAACGTCGTTTGTTGTAAGGATGCTAGGCAGCGGCTTGCCCGAGAGTGGCATCAGTTTCGCGAAGAATCGCCGATACGGCATACCGGGAGTGAACTTCTCGATGTAGGTATAACCGGCATTGAGCATCGGCTCAATGGTTTCGTCAAGCAGGCTTTGATCCGTTATGCCAACCAGAACGTCGATTATGGGTTTGGCGGCGATGTCGCCTAAAGATGTGCTGCCGATATGATCAACCGAACCCAATAAATGACCAATCGCAGACTCGATAGTCAGTTTGTGCCGGTAGAAGTCGTCCTGCCATCTTGGATTGTAGGGTTCGAGAGTTACCTTCAATTGTCCTCCTGCGGATCGGGTTCCATCTGAGTGCAAGGCGACGTCTGGCCTGAGTCCGCTTTCGCATGGCGCCAATAATCGCGCATCAATTCGTCCGCCCAGTTTGGCTGGCAAACTTGCTCCCTAGGCAGAAACTCCCGCATGACCGGCTTGATGTTGATCACCGGGGTGCCGGCGATGGCGTCCAATTCAACCACGGTTAGGCATCTATCTTCGACTCTGACTAAACGGCAGATGGTACTACCGATTCTGTTGGGCCTGTTTTCTGCCCGCTGCGCGAATAATTGTTACGCCGGTTCGCTTCCTTTTGCCAACCCCACTGCCGCCGTCATTGCTTTATTCCGCATCCATGGAACTCTACGCATTATGTGCCATGATTTTTGCGCCCGTCCCCATAACCGTCGAGCCGGCCGGCCGGTTTGTTCGAGCAGCTCGGTCGGCGAAAGCGCGAAGTCCCGGTAGTTCAATCACCTGAGCGGAGAATAATTATGAACAGCCCTTTGAAAATTAGTTTGGACGATCAATTGCTGGCCCAAATAGTCGACGTTTGGTACGCCAAAATGCGCGACGACTACCGGGCGAACCGCTATTTTTACGACAGGCCGTTGGCGGAGCAAACCGCGCCATTGAAGCAGCTACTGCGGGCATTGCTGGCAAACGAAGCGGTGGCACCGCAGAAGTTATCCGAACTTGCCGATGCGGCATTGGCCGCGGCTTTCGCCCGTGGTAACGCCAAGCCGAGCTTGGTCAACAATCGCGATTTCGCCTTTTTGGGCACGTTGATGAACGGTAACATCGTCGGCGACGACTCGGAGATTCCGCGGCTGACCCTGTTATGTCCGGCCCATTCTCACTTTTTGCGGCTCAACCCTATCGACGATGTCTACGACGTAGCCTTGGAGTTGTTGCGGGCAACGCTTGCCCAACTCAACGTTGCCGCCGAAACGGCGACGCCGTTGGTCAATTTTGTCGCGGCGGGTAAGGACAGCATGATGGGCAGGGGCCAACCGATTTTCGATGACGAAGAACACACCAGCCGTTTCAGTACCCATGGCTGACAGCCGCCGGCATTCGTTCGGCGCATGTCAGGGTGCCGATGCGCTGAACGGTTGCAGCCCTTGACCGCCGATCCGCCCCTGCCTGAATTCCGGCGGGCCTTGCTGGAATCGGCTAAGCTCGATTCGGCATCAATGGTGGTGTTCGTGCCCCATTTGCCTCTGGACTTTAATGACGAAAGGGTCGTATTCCTTGTCGCCCAGATCGGCGTAATCGATGATCTCGTAAGTCTCGCTGGCGGTTGGCTGCCAAGGCGCGCCGCTCAGCGGATATGCATTCAGCAGTTCGGTATGCTCGGCTGTACCGTCTGCGGTACGTTCGATCAGAACCGGCAGGCCCAGATCCAACCTGATAACGACATGCCATTCGGCGCCGGCGGCGGTGCCGCGGTATTCGCGTACCGGCTTGCCGTCCAGCCATTCCTCGCCGCCGACGGCCAGGCGTGCCAACACGGCCGGATCGACCAATAACGCCAGCTTTTGCCAAGCCGGCTTGTTGCCCAGCATTTTCAAATCGTCTTCCTGAAATTCTATCGCCCGGCGGTCGTTGTGGTACAGCTTGCGGTGAATCAAAGCCTTGCCGTCGCGTTGCCACAGCTCGCCCAAGCCGAGTTGCGGCCGTTCCATGACGATTTGCCGGCCGTCGCGCCAAAATCGCCAAACCACGGCTGCCGCTGCCGCGTCGCTGGAATCGTGTTGGTGACCGGCGGTGTCGGCGGTCAGCGTGGTTTTATACTCGGCCGCCGCCGGCGGCAGATTGGCGGTGGCCAAATCGGCCATGCCGGCCGGCGCAGCCAGGTGGTGGGGATTTTGGCTGCAAGCGGCCAGGATTGCCGCCGCAATGAAGACGGAGATTGGCTTGAAAAGCGGGTTGACGAGTGATGCCATGAATAAGCCGATGCGGGATTGACGAAAACGCCGGGGATATTAACCGCCCCCGGCCAACTAATGACGGCGGCTGTTAGCGGCGGCCGCTCCAGCCCAACGCTTCGGCCATGATGTGGTAAATCGCGTTTTGCTCCAACGTGCCGCGCACCAGATAGGCGCCGGGACCGTCGGCATAAATCGCCACGTCTTCGCCGGCGTGGGTTTCCGAGCCCATCGGCACGGTGGCTTCCTGCATGTAATTCGGATTCGCGGTATCGACCGCGCTCAAGTCCGGGCGCAACTTGCTGCCGGCATAGGGTGCGGAAACGGTGTCTTCGTTGGCCGGATTGAATTCCTTGCGCTGCAAGCCGCCGGTCCAGCCGGGACCGTTGGCATAGGCCAAGGTGGTATACGGCAAGCCCAATGAATCTTTCGCTTCGACGCCGTCCACGGCAGTTTTACCCAAAATCGGATTGCCGCGCGACGGGTAGCCGGCGATGGTGAACACATGGCTGTGGTCGGCGGTAACCAGGATCAAGGTGTCCTTGTCGTCGGTCAGTTGCTTAGCCGTTTTCACCGCTGCCGACAGTGCCACGGCATCGGTCAGCGCCCGGTAGGCGTTGCCGGCGTGGTGGGCGTGATCGACCCGTCCGGCCTCGACCATCAGGTAATAGCCCTTGCGGTTCTTGCGCAAAATCTTGATCGCTTTTTCGGTCATTTCCGCCAGAGAAGGCTCGCCGGCCGCGTCGTCTTTACGGTCGGCTTCGTAACGCATGTGCGAGCGTTCGAACAGGCCCAACAGGTGGTCGGTTTTGGCCGGATTCACCGCATCGAATTGGCTTTGATTCCAAACGTATTCGGCATTGTTGTATTTAGCCGTCCATTCCGCGGTCAAGTCGCGGGCGTCGCCGCGGCGGCCTTTTTGGGTCGGATATTCCGGATCGGCCGCCGTATTCGGCATGAAATAGCTGCGGCCGCCGCCCAGGGCAACTTCCAAGCCGTCGCCGTAGGGAAATTCCAATAATTGGCGGGCGATATCTTTCACGGTGGCGCCGGCCGGCAAGTTGGTATCCGCTTCCCAATCGCGGTTGGAAATATGGGCGTAGTTGACTGCCGGCGTGGCGTGGGTAAAGCGGGCCGTCGTCACGACGCCGGTGGCCATGCCGCGTTCTTCGGCGCGCTCCAGAATGGTTTTGACGCTTTTCGCTGCGGTAACGTCGGCACTGGTTTCGGTTCGGACGATAGTTTGGTCCACCGAGATCGCACCGTCGTTGGTTTTGACGCCGGTCACGATTGCGGTTGCGGTCGGCGCCGAATCGGAGGTTTGCTGATTGGCGCTGGCCGTAACCGAAAATGCGGTATTGGCAAATTTTTCGAAACTGAGCCGGTTGAATTCGCCGTCGCGCCCGTGCAATTGCCCTTCCAGAATACGAGCCGCCGTGACGGTGGATACGCCCATGCCGTCGCCAACGAATAGAATCACGTTTTTGGCCTTGCCCAATTTGGCAGTTTTCAGTTTATTGGCGGCTACGGCTGCTTTGCCGGCCTTAAACCAATCGCTGGCCGATTGCGGCGCGCGGCAGACATCGGTCTGGCTGCGGCAGTCTTGCGCCCCGGCAGCAATTGGCCATACGCAGCCCAAGGCAACCAAGCCCACGGCCAATCTGGAAAATTTAGCATTCTTCACAAGTCAATCCTTGGGTTGAGAGCTTCAAGTCAGCTCTAAAAACTATCCGCTCACGCTTCGCCCTGGTTCGGCAAACACCGCTCACAATCAGATTCGCCAAAAACCATTCGCCTGACATTTATCGACGCGAATTTTTTGGGCCTTCCTTTATCCGCCAGATTATCTATGAAATGTGACAAATTTATGAAGCGTTGACACGATTCTATATTTCGACTAATTTTGAAATATGGAAAATAAAACCGCCGTTACCGCCCTCGCCGCCCTGGCGCAAGAAACCCGCTTATCGCTGTTCCGCGCCCTGGTCCAAGCCGGTCCGGCCGGCTTGGCCGCGGGCAAGATCAGCGAGATGCTGGGAATCGCGCCGTCTTCGTTGTCGTTTCATTTGAAAGAGCTGGTCCATGCCGGTTTGATCGAGTCCCGCAACGAAAGCCGCTTCGTGATTTATTCGGCCAATTTCGCGGCGATGAATCAGCTATTGGCGTTTTTGAGCGAGAACTGCTGCGGCGGACACGACTGTTTGCCGGCTGCCCGCCCCGCCTGTCCGCAAGCGGAATGAAACTGCAGCCGACTTTCGGCTGATAAGCGCGGAAACGCTTTGACAGAGCGGTTCGACCGGCTTGCCGGCAAGGAAATCGAACCGACAGCCTTAGTCCTCAAACCCGAGACAGGACTTAAACCAAGGTTACGTAAACTACAGCAATCAAAATTGACGATGAACATTCTATTTCTCTGTACCGGCAACTCCTGCCGCTCGCTGATGGGCGAAGCGATTTTCAACCACCTGGCGCCGCAAGGTTGGCATGCCATCAGCGCCGGCAGCAAGCCGTTAGGCCGCCTGAATCCCGGCGCCGTGGCGTTGTTGGAGGAAAAAGGCATCTCCACCGCGGCTTACTACAGCAAGTCCTGGAACGATCTGCCGCTGACACCGGACATCGTCATCAGCGTCTGCGGCAACGCCGCCAACGAAACCTGTCCGGCCTATTTGGGGCAGGCGCTGCGCAGCCATTGGGGTGTGGAAGACCCGGCCCATGCCGAAGGCAGCGAGGCCGAAATCAAGGCCGCGTTCGAAACCGCTTACCGGATTCTGCGCCATCGCATCGAACAGTTTCTGGCTTTACCGTTGGCCGAATTGCAAAACGACCCGGTACGTTTGAAAGCGGAAATGGATAGGATCGGCGTTTCGATGCCGCAGCCCGAATCCGAAGCTTGAAACGGCGCATCCGGCAGCCGCAGCGGCAAGCCGGAACAACCTCCAACCCACCCGACCAGCGAGTAAGCCGATGAAACGTTTTCATATCCACATCGCCGTCGACGACCTCGACGCCAACATCCATTTTTACAGCGGGCTGTTTCAAGCCGAGCCGACAGTTCGCCATGCCGATTACGCCAAATGGATGCTGGACGATCCGCGCATCAATTTCGCGATTTCCCAGCGCGGTGGCAAAGCCGGGTTGGACCATCTCGGCATTCAAGTCGAATCGGCGGCGGAACTGGCAGCGGTGCAACAGGCGCTGACTGCCGCGGCACTGCCTGTGGTCGAGCAAAAGCAAGCGGCTTGCTGCTATGCCGAATCGGATAAATACTGGAGCGTCGATCCGCAAGGCATCGCCTGGGAGGCCTTCCATTCCCTGCACAGCATACCGGTGTTCGGCGCCGACGGCGTCATAACGCCGGAGCCGGCCGGGTCGTGCTGCGGCCCGAAATCCGCTTGTTCCCCTCAGTAAAGTTAGCGCCGCCCGCATCCGCCGCCGAGAGATCGATTATGACCACAGCACCCTGCCCCAATCCGCGTTTATCGTTTCTGGACCGTTTTCTGACCTTGTGGATTTTTCTGGCGATGGCCGTCGGAGTTGGCGTCGGTTTCGCCGTACCCGAGCAGGTCCAAGCCTTCAACGCCGCAGTTTCGCTCGGCACTACCAATATCCCAATCGCGATCGGCCTGATATTGATGATGTATCCGCCGCTGGCCAAAGTGCACTACGAAGAATTGGGCGACGTGTTCCGCAACTGGCGGGTGCTGGGCCTGTCGCTGTTGCAAAACTGGGTGATCGGTCCGCTGCTGATGTTCGCGCTGGCCGTATTGTTTTTACGGGATTATCCGGAATACATGGCCGGCCTGATCATGATCGGCCTGGCCCGTTGCATTGCGATGGTCATCGTCTGGAACGAACTGGCGCGCGGCGACAACCAATATTGCGCGGCTTTGGTGGCATTCAACAGCGTGTTTCAAGTGCTGTTCTTCAGTGTCTACGCCTGGCTGTTCGTCTCGGTGTTGCCGCCGCTGTTTGGTTTGCCCGGCAACCTGGTGGCCGTCACGATAGGCGACATTGCTCAAAGCGTATTCGTTTATCTGGGGATTCCGTTCATTGCCGGGTTTACCAGCCGCTACGTTCTGGTCAGAAGCAAAGGCAAGGATTGGTACCAAAGCGTGTTCGTCCCGAAAATCGGCCCGCTGACCTTGATTGCGCTGTTGTTCACGATTGTCGCGATGTTCTCGCTGAAAGGCGAACTGATCGTACAGTTGCCGCTGGATGTGCTGCGTATTGCGCTGCCGCTAATGGTTTACTTCGTCGTGATGTTCCTGCTGAGTTTTGCCAGCGGAAAATGGATAGGCGCCGACTACGGCCAAACCACGACCTTGGCCTTTACCGCGGCCAGCAATAATTTCGAACTGGCGATTGCCGTGGCCGTGGCGGTGTTCGGCATCAACAGCGGCGCCGCCTTCGCCGCCGTGATCGGCCCCTTGATCGAAGTGCCGGTGATGGTGGGCTTGGTCAATGTGGCGTTTTGGTTCCGCAGCCGATTGTTCCCCGCCGGCGGCCGGTAGCTCGACTCGGTCCGGTTCAGGCAAGGATTGCCGTTATTTTTAGCTATGTTCGCATTTGCGGCTTATGTCTTCCCGGCATACCCAAACGGCACAAGTGGACTGCCGGGACTCAGAAGCCACGCATGGCGAAGGCCTTTTCCCATCCTTGTATACTGGATTCCGGCTCGATGCCGGAATGACGTGTTTCAACTGCTAACGCAAACATAGCCTTATTTTTGTTGCAGCCGGCTCAGGTACTCCACCAAGGCCAAAATCCGGCTACGCACCATGGCCTCGCCGCCCTGCGTGGCGTCGCGGTCGAAATGGGGCGAAGTCGCGCTTTTGAAGGCTGCGCCCCAAATCGGCATTTCCCGGCTACCGTGCGCCGCGATTTCCTGGCGGCCGTCGATGATTTGGTAAACCGTGTCGAACGGAAACGTGCCGTTATGGTTGCGCGACAATTTCGTCAAATCCGGCACCGGTTTGGTTGACGCGTCCTTCCCGGTCGCAGCGTTGCCCTGTGCCGTAGCGCCGTGGCAGGCCGCGCAGTGGCTGTCGTACTCTATTTTGCCCAGATCGGGATTGCCTTCGGCGGCAGCGTTGGCCGCCGCACCGAGCAGTAAAATTCCGAGTGCGGGCAACATTGCCGAGCGAATTTTTTCGATAGGTTTCATACCGCCTCCTGTTAATTTTGGAAGAGTTGTTCGGGTCTTAACCGGCGCACGGGCCTAGCGCGGCAAACGCAAGGAATTCAGCACTACCGAAATCGAGCTGATCGCCATCGCGCCGGAGGCGATCATCGGGTTGAGCTTGCCCAGCGCCGCCACCGGAATCGCCACGCTGTTGTAACCCAAGGCCCAGAACAGGTTTTGCTTGATGATGCGTAGCGTCGCCGCGCTCAGTTCCATCACCTCGGCGACCTTAGCGATGTCGCCGCTGACCAGGGTCAGATCCGCGGTCTCGATAGCGACGTCGGTGCCGGTGCCGATCGCAAAACTGACGTCGGCGGCAGCCAGCGCCGGCGCATCGTTGATACCGTCGCCGATCATGCCGACCCTGCCGCCCTGTTCCTGCAGCTCGCGCACGATGGCCAATTTTCGCTCCGGTTTGGCTCGCGCAACCACGGTATCGATGCCGACCTGCGCCGCGATGTAGCGGCCGCTGGCCTCGGTATCGCCGGTCGCCATCAACGGTTCGACGCCGAGCCGGCGCAGGCGTCGAATCGCCGCCGCCGCGTGCTGGCGCGGCTGATCGGCGATAGCAAACAATGCCGCCGCCTTGCCGTCCACTGCCACAAACACCGGGGTTTTGCCCTGCGCCGAAAATTGCAGCGCCTTTTTATCCAGGGTTTTAAAACGGATGCCCAGGCTACGGAACCAATCGGCGTTGCCGACCAAGACCTCGCGGCCATCGACCGTGGCTTTGATGCCGCAGCCGGGAAGGTTTTCGAAACCGCCGACCTTGCCGGGTTCCACGCCGCGCGTCTTGGCATAGGCAACGATGGTCCGCGCCAAAAAGTGTTCGGAATCTTCCTCCACCGTAGCGGACAAGGCTAGCACCCGCATTTCGTCCTGGCCGGCGGCCAGCAGAAAATCGGTGACTTTCGGCTTGCCTTCCGTAATCGTGCCGGTCTTGTCGAATACGATGTAATCCAGTTGGGAGGCCGTTTCCAGGCTGCTACCGTTACGAATGTAGACTCCGCTCTTCGCCGCCTGGCCGGTGCCGACCATGATCGCCATCGGCGTCGCCAGCCCCAGCGAACAGGGACAGGCAATCAACAGCACCGCAATCGCGTTGGTAAAGGCAAAGCCGAAACCGGCACCGGCCAACAGCCAAGCGCCCAGCGTCAAGGCCGACAAAGCCATGACCGACGGCACGAACAGCGCCGAAATCCGGTCGACGGTTTTTTGAATCGGCAGCTTCGACGATTGCGCCTGGTCGACCATGCGGATGATATTGGCCAGCACCGTATCGTTACCGACGGCGGTAACCCGCATCTGCAAGGCACCGTTGGCGTTGATGCAGCCGCCGACCAGTTTATCGCCCGTTTTTTTCACGACCGGCAGGCTTTCGCCGGTGACCATGGACTCGTCTACGGTGGACAGCCCCTCCAGCACGACGCCGTCGGTCGGAATTTTTTCGCCGGGCCGCACCAGCAAAATATCGCCGATAACAACTTCGTCCAGTCCGACCACCAACTCCTGGCCGTCGCGCAGTAAAGTTGCGTGTTGCGGCTGCAAATCGACCAATTTGCGGATCGCTTCGTGGGCTTTGCCCTTGGCTTTTTCTTCCAGATAACGGCCGACCAGAACGAAGGACAAAATGCCGGTCGCCGAATCGAAATACAGCCCGCGGCTACCGGACAGCAACGAATACAAACTGTAGCCGTAGGACGAACCGACGCCCATCGCGATCAGGCTGTCCATGTTGGTCGCACCTTGCCGGGCCAATACGGCCGCTTTGGCGAAGAACGGCTTGCCGGCCCAGAACACGACCGGCAGCGCCAACAAATGCTGTGCCCAATGCCAAAAGCGGGAAGCCGGCGCGGCCATGCCGATGGCCATGACCGGAACGCTCAGTGCCGCCGCCAGCACCATACGGTTGCGGGCGTCGCGCAGTCGGCGCTTTTCGTTAGCGATCAACATTTGCCGCTGCGCCAGACTGTCGAAACTGTGCGCCTTGTAACCGGCTTTCTCGACGATGGCGACGGCGATGTGTTTGTCCAGCCGGCCCTTGACCACGGCCGATTCGGTCGCGAAATTGACTTCGGCTAGGCTGACTCGCGGGTCGCGCCTCAGCAACATCTCGACCAGTAGCGCACAAGACGCACAGGTCATGCCCTCGATGGACAAATGGTGTTCCTGCTCCGGCTGGTTCGGATCGACTTCGCCGACGGTAGCAGCTTGCGCCGCAGCTTTAGCGCGCCGGCCGAGATTGCCCAGCATCAGGTCCAACGCCGTCAACAACTGGCTGCCGGGCAGTTTCTGCGGATCGAAGCGGACCACGACGCAGCCGATGCTCGGCACGCTACGCACCTCGCTAACCCCCGGACGCTTTTTCAGCAGGATTTCCAGGATGTAACACCGCTCCGGGTCCTTGGCCAACAGCGGCGACACGAAGCGGACCCGGTTGTTGAGCTGGTGCAACAACCGGCCATGGGTCAAAGTATTTCCATTATCGTTCTGGGTCATGCCGCTTCCTGTTTAGGTATGGCGAATCCATAGCCGGCTTTTGCTCAGGCGTCCGGCGGATTTCGGACGCTTTACTCCGCGTGCTCCTGTTTTGCGGCCAACTCCCGCCGGTACTTGTATGCCGTAATGCCCAGCGCCACACCGGCGCCGAACAAAACCAGCGGATGCAGCAGGATTTTCCGGGCCAGGCCGGCTTTGCCGGTGGCGACCGCACCCGCCACGGCGCCGGCCACCGCCGGATGCATCATGCCTTCTCCCATCTTCATGGCCGTTCCGACCATTTTGCTGCCGGCCTCGACAGCCGCTTTTGCTCCGTGTACGTGAGCCATGTCAATCACCTCGATAACGATAAAAATTCAAGTAATGCGAACCTCGGTCAGCTTCGCCGCCAGGCTCGAGCCGAACGTTTTTTAGCGGCGGGGCCGAAATGTCCACTTCATTCGGATCGCTCGCTGCGGGCCGCATATTCGCGGCTTTCGGCGACCAAATCCAACAGATTCTCGCGTTGCCGCAACAGGAAATTTTTGCTTTCCTCTGCGGTGCGGCTGCCGACAATAATAATCTCCTTGCGGTATTTGTGGGTCAGGTAGCCGCCGACCACACCGGTGGCGAACAAGGCCAACGGGTGGCGGACCAGGGCGCCGGTAATGCTTTTGCTGGCGTGGGTCACGCCGGAAATGACGATGCCCATGAATACGCCCTTTACCAAGGCCTCGCCTCGGGTCGGCGGCGGCATCCGTTTGGTCTTACGGCCGCTGCTACCGTTCTTTTTCCGGGTTTCGGGGTGCGTGCTGGTGGCAATGTTGTTGTCGCTCATAACTGTCTCCGTGTTGGCAACGGGAATTGGCCGGCGCCGGCGGGTCGACACCGGGGCCGGTGGCTGGTATCGTGCTCGGGCTTGGCCGCTATATCAGTCTTCACTAATCTTCCTCCTGTTTCGATAGCCGGTCAATTGCCTTAAATTTAGCCTTTAATTTCAATCGCACGAGACTCCAGTATGACGTCGGGCAGCACCAGTCCGGGTTCGGGCAACATTTTCCGAAAAATCCTAAGCGTCGGTTTTGCGTTACTGGGCATCGGCCTGATCTTGTGGCTGGACAGTTGGTTCATGGACCACGCCGGCATGCCGGATTTGACCGGCGACCTGAATTTCGGCCTGCTGTTTCTGATCGGCTTCTTGACCAGCTTCCACTGCGTCGGCATGTGCGGCCCATTGATCCTGGGTTATATCGCCAAAAATGCCAAAGCCGGACAACATTCTCATACAGCGCATTTGCTGTACGGCGTCGGCAAGACGCTTTCCTACACCTCGATCGGCGCCCTGTTCGGCGCGTTCGGCGCAATCGTCGCTTTCACGCCGTTCACCCAAGGCGCTATCGGCGTGGCCGCCGGCTGTTTCCTGATCCTGTTCGGCGTCCACATGTTGGAAATATTTCCGGCTTTGCACCATTTCCAATTCAAAACGCCGGGCTTTGTCATGCGTTTCGTCGGCAAAGAATACCGCAAGCACAGCAATCCGTTCGTGATCGGTTTGCTGAACGGCCTGATGATCATTTGCGGCCCGCTGCAAGCCATGTACGTGATGGCGGCCGGCAGCGGCAGTTGGTCGCAGGGCGCAGCCATTCTGTTTTCCTTCGGCCTGGGCACCTTGCCGCTACTGATGGGTTTCGGCTTTTTGACCAGTCTATTGTCGGCCAACTTAACTCCCAAATTGCTGAAAGCCTCCGGCGTGATCGTGATGGCGTTGGGCCTAATCATGCTCAACCGCGGCTTATCCGTAACCGGTAGCGGCTGGGATTTTAATACGGTCGTTGCTCGGGTTTCCCTGGAATTGGCGCCGACCGGTTCCGAATCGCCGAGTTGCGATAACGAGCAAACCATCCATATGGAGGTGTTGAAATCCCGTTTTGCGCCGAACAAGTTCACGTTGCGCAAAGGCATTCCGGTGAAATGGGTAATCGATGTCAAGGAATTGAACGAATGCAACAAGGAAATCGTCGTGCCCGATTACGGGCTGGATATCAAATTGCAGAAAGGCTCGCAGGTGGTCGAGTTCACGCCGAAAGAAGCCGGTGTTGTGCCGTGGAGTTGTTGGATGGGCATGATTCCCGGCACCTTTATCGTCGTGGAAGAGACTTCGCCACCGGCAACCGAAACCGCCGCGCCCGCCGCAGTGGCGCCCGAGGAGACCGCTGCGCAACGGCTGCTGCGCCAATTCCGCGAACAATGGCAAAAAGTTCTGGGCTAAAAGCAACGGGGCAAACCGGACGAGCATAAGCTTTCGGCACCGGCTTGCATCTTGACCGGCTGTTTGATCGCGCCAGTCAATGCAGGCCCCGGTTTACCAGCCGGAGCGGTAGGCTGCGGCTGGCTTGACGGTATTCGGCTTGGGAGTTGAACCAAGTAATGTATCGATTCTTGTGCACTTACTCCGTCTCAGCGGATTCAGCAACGGCTGTTGCGACCGACTCCAAACCAAGAGAACCGCGCCGGCTTTGCAGACAACTCCGCCTCGGTCCGTTTGTTTCGAACCGGCAAGCGCTTCGACTCCCCAGTTTCGCCATGCCAAACGGGTAAATATTTTCGGCCGGCGCAAACAGGGATTTGCGGCAAATGCCACAGGCTTGATAAGGCAAATAACATAGTTTCCACAACAAAACCGGAAACGATTTTTTTATCCGATTGATTCATCGCGATTTATCAATTAATCGCCTTGATTTTGCTTGATTTAGCCAAAATCGCCCGAGCCGAATTAGCGCATCGCCATATAGCAATATTCGATCTTGTAAAGCGTTTATATCTTCCCGATAATGGCTAAAAACACCAAAATAAGTCAGTATTTTCTGACAATTTTGACAAGAATTTGCCTACCCCAAATTTCCGCCAAGCCACTACAAAGAGGCTGTCATGCGATATTCCTCGCTATGGTTTTTAAGTGTTGCCGCTCAGGTTTCGCTGTTGAGCTTGCTGCTGTTACACGCTAATTCGGCCGCCGACGGCCGACATCCGCAACTCGACCGTAAAGCCGCATTGGTAACCAACCTGCGCCTGACCGACTTGTGCCTGTTTACCGAAGCCCGCTACACCCGGCACTTGTCGCAAGCGGATTTGAACACCGCCTTTCAAGACCACCCGCTATCGCTGGAACATTTTCCTTCCGGCTCGTTTACCCAACCCACCCTGCCGCGCGAGGCGCTATGAACGCCTGGATCGAAAAACAACGTTACATCATCGATTTCACGATTTCGTCGCTGCTGCGACGCAAGGTGAAAAACCTGGGCTTGCTGGCGCTGTATACCTTGATCGTGTTCATCCTGGCCTCGACGATGTTCTTCACCTACTCGATCAAGCGCGAAGCCAAGTTGATCCTGCAAGGCTCGCCGGAAATCGTGGTGCAGAAAATCGTCGCCGGCCGTCACGATCTTTTGCCGGTGGCTTATGTGGACGAAATCAAGGCTATCCGCGGCGTGGCCGAGGTCGAGCCGCGGCTGTGGGGCTATTACTACGACAGCCTGGTGCAAGCCAACTACACGCTGCTGGTACCGTCCAAACCGGTGGACAGCAATGCCTCAAAAGCCCGGACCACGGTCGTGGTCGATCCCAACGACCCGCACGCCGCCGATGTCAACAAACTGCTGTACGATTACGACGGCGCGCCGCCGGCGGCCGGCACTATCGTGATCGGCAACGGCGTGGCCAGAATGCGCGAAATCGGCGCCGGCGATTTCATGCCGTTCATGAGCTTCGACGGCCAAATCATGAACCTGCGCGTCGCCGGCGTGCTATCGGCCGAGTCGGAGCTGGTGTCGGCCGACTTGCTGCTGGTCAACGGCGAGGATTTCCGCAAATTGTTCGGCATCGCGCCCGAATTCGTTACCGATGCCGTCGTCACGGTGAAAAATCCCAGCGAGGTGGCGACAGCGGCAGAAAAAATCAAGAAGAAGTTGCACAGCTCGCGGCCTATCGTCCGCGACGAAATCCTGCGCACCTACGACTCCATCTTCAACTGGCGCGGCGGCATGATGATCGTGGTGTTTTCCGCAGCGGTGCTGGCTTTCGTTATCTTCGCCTGGGACAAGGCATCCGGCCTTAGCGCCGGCGAGCGGCGCGAGATTGGCATCCTGAAGGCCGTGGGCTGGGAAACCTCCGACGTGATCCTGATGAAATTCTGGGAAGGAGCGATGGTATCGCTGACCGCGTTTTTCAGCGGCGTGATTCTGGCTTACATCCATGTATTCTTCTTGGGTTCCGCGGTATTCGAGCCGGCCTTGAAGGGCTGGTCCGCACTGTATCCGCAGTTCGCCTTGACGCCGTTCGTCAATGCCGAGCAGTTGACCACGCTGTTTTTCCTGACCGTGGTGCCGTACACCGTTGCCACCATCGTACCGACCTGGCGGGCGGCAACCATAGACCCCGACAGCGCGATGCGCCATACCGGAGAATAGCCATGATCGAACTGGTCAATGTCAAAAAAGTGTTCAACGCCGGTAGCCCCAGCGAATATTCGGCGATCAACGGCGTCGATTTGCGCATCAACGAAAACAAGGTCACCGTGTTGAAAGGCCCCAGTGGCTCGGGCAAAACCACGCTATTGAGTATCGTCGGCTGCATGAGCCGGCCGTCGGCCGGACGGGTGAAATTGCAGGAACGGGAGATCACCAGCCTGCCGGAGCGGTTTTTGACCGATATCCGCCGCAAGACCTTCGGCTTTATATTTCAGCAGCCGAATCTGATTAAAGGCATTTCGGTGCTGGAAAACGTCATGTTGCCGGCTTATCCGCTGGGCGAAAAACGCTCGCTGCTGAAAGCCAAGGCTTTGAAAAGCCTGGACGAACTGAGTTTGGGCCACAAGGCGGTATCCCATGTCGAATGGTTATCCGGCGGCGAAGCACAGCGGGTGGCCATCGTCCGCGCCTTGATCAACGACCCGCAAATCATCATCGCCGACGAACCGACTGCGCATCTGGACACCAAATTGTCCTACCGCTTCATGGAAATCGTCGACCAGTTCAAGGCCCGCGGCAAAACGGTGATCATCACCAGCCACGACCCCTTAGTTTACGACTCGCAAATCGTCGACCACGTGGTCAATTTGCGCGACGGCAAACTCGAGAGTCCGGCGTGATCCTGAATCCCACCGTCATCGCCAATCTACTGGCCTCCTACACGTCCAGCGGCATGTTGGTGTATGCGGCCTACTACGGCATGCAGATTTTGAAGCACTGGAATATCGAAAGCGGCGACGAATTACAACTGGTGTTGGAGCGCAAGACTTATTTGATTTCGACAGTACTCAGTTTCGTATTCGGTCTGCAATTGCTGTCGCTGTTTTTATACATCTTCACCGCCGATGCGCTGTGCCCGCTTTTCGTCGGTGCGATGTGCGCGGCCGGCACCCTGAACGTCAACGGTTTCGGTTATCCGACGCTGGAACTGAAAATCCTCAACTTCCTGTTGGCCGGCCTGTGGCTGGTGCTGAACCACGCCGACAACCAAGGCTACGACTACCCGCTGATCAAGAAAAAATACCTGCTACTGACGCTGATCACGCCGTTCATCGTGCTGGAAACGGTGTTGGAAAGCTTTTACTTTCTGGGCATGCAGGCCGACGTCATCACCTCATGCTGCGGCAGTTTGTTCAGCAGCGAGAAGGAAGGCGGCCTCGGTTCGGAAATTGCCGCGCTGCCGGCCAAGCCTATGTTGTGGCTGTTCTACGGAGCGATGACGATCACCTTGAGCAGCGGCCTGTGGTTTTACCGCACAGGCCGCGGCGGCTATCTTTATGCCGGCTTGAGTTTGGCGATGTTCGGTATTGCCTTGCTGGCGACCATCTCGGCGATTTCGCTGTACATCTACGAGCTGCCGACCCACCACTGCCCGTTCTGCATCATCATGGAGGATTACCACTACGTCGGCTATCTGCTGTATGTGCTGCTGTTCGGCGCAGCGGTGACCGGCATCGGCGCCGGCTTGCTGACCGCATTCGGTAACGTCGGCAGCCTACAACAAGAACTACCGGGCTTGATCCGGAAATTGACACTGGCCTCGCTGGCCTTGTTTGCACTGTTCACCGCCCTGGTTAGCTACGAGGTCGCCACTTCGAGCCTGGTGCTGAGTTACGAGGTGGTTTATTAGTTTCGGGGGAAACGATGAAAACAAAGTTTGATGCAACTCAATGGCTGCTGGGCGCATTTTGCTTAGTTTGGTTACTGGCAGTTCCAGAGAGCCGCGCCGACCAGAAGATCGAAATCACCAAGCAGGACCGCTGCCCGGTATGCGGCATGTTCGTTTACAAATACCCGAAATGGGTCGCGCAAATCTATTTCAACGACGGTAGCGCCTATTTCTACGACGGCGCCAAAGACATGTTCAAGCATATCTTCAATACCCAGCAATACACGCCGGGCAAAACCGCCGAAATGATGACTGAGGTTTGGGTGACCGATTACTACGAGGTGGAGTTGATCGACGCCAAAACCGCCTATTACGTGATCGGTTCCGATGTACTGGGGCCGATGGGCCACGAACTTTTGCCTTTCAAGGATCAGGAAGCAGCGCAGGAATTTATGGAAGACCATAAAGGCAAATCGATCATCCGTTATCAGGAAGTGACTCCGGCCGTGATCGAATCGCTGGATAGAAAGGGCTAACGATGCATCGCCTCTGGTTTCCAATGTTGCTGTTGTTTATCGCGCTGGGACTAGGCGCCTGCAAACGCGGCAGCGGACCACAGCTAGACGATCCGGCGCCGCAAGTCGAGCTGCCGGATTTTCGGGGCAAAACCTGGCAATTGCCGGGCGACCTGCACGGCAAAGTCTGGCTGGTACGGTTCTGGTCGCTGGACTGCCACCTGTGCGACAAGGACATTTTGCTGGGACTGGAAACGCTCCGGCAAAAATACCAAGACCGAGGCTTCGTGCCGGTTGCGGTCAATGTCGGCGAATACGACGCCAACGACGAACGTTGGCAACGCTTCGCCAAACTGAGCTACCCGATGCTGAGCGACCCACGCGGCATTGCCGCCAAAAAATTCGGCGTGGTGGGGTTACCGACCACCTTCGTGATCGATGCCGACGGCATATTGCGGGAAAAGCGAGTCGGCGACGCCGGCTTGGACGGCTACGAGCAGCTTATTACGACAATCATGAAGTAAGGAGAACGCAATGAAGACGAAACTGATAATACGGATAGCGTTGTTATGCCAATTATTATTGCTACCGGCCTGGGTTTGGGCAGACTCGCCGCAAATGACTCCGGTCGTGGTATCGCCGCACGAACACGAACATAAAGAACGCCCCAGTTGCCGGGTATGCGGCATGTGGATAGACCAATACATCAAAACCGCAGGCGTCATCACCTATAAAAACGACGACAAAGAATACACCTGCGGCGTGGCCTGTTTGCTCAGGGAAATCGACGATGCCGGCGGCATTTCCGAATTGAAGTCGGCCAAGGTCACCGATTGGGTGTCCGGCAAACTGGTCGACGCCGAGACGGCAACTTACGTCTTGGGCAGCAAGGTGATTCCAGACATGCTGCCCAATTACATCGCCTTTGCCGAACGCTCCGAGGCCGAAGCCTTCGCCGCTAAAGAAGGCGGCGAAATCATCGACTTTGCTGCCGCTTTCGCAGATGTGTCGCCGGTCGGCACCACCGCGCCATTCCGGATTCGGACCGCGGTCACACCGGGCGCCGGCAACTTCAGCGTCGGCATGGTGTATGGTTACATGGAGAAAAGCGCGGTCAAAAACGGCTCCAACGGCGTCGATCCGAGCACCTTCATCCACGGCAACCGTGGCCAACGCCAAGCGCCGGAGGAAGTCAAAATCCACAATCAGGCCTTCACCTTGAACTATTCGCCGACCGACAGTTTGGCCTTGTTCATGAACATTCCGTTCGCCGAACGCCGCACCAAAACCCTGAACCAATCGGCGCCAACCGCGGCGCAAAGCTTTAGCGAAACCGTGCAGGACGAGAGCGGCATTGGCGATATTACATTGGAAGGCCGCTATAACTTCTGGCACAGCACCCATTACGACAAATTTGCCAGCTTGCTGCTGGGTACTACGTTACCGACCGGCGATTTCAACGCCACCCGCGCCGCAAATGCCATCGTCGGCAGAAATCTGGTGGCAATGGGCCCGGCGCTGCAGTCGGGCAAAGAAGTCGCCACCTTCACCGGCGGCTTACTGTATTCGCAACGTTGGAAAGATTTCTGGCTGCACGCCTCCGCACTCTACAACGTGAATCCGGAGAACGACGAACAATTCAAATTCGGCGACGTGTTGACCGGCGGCTTGGCGCTGCATTACACGCCAAACTATGACGTGATGGTCGGTATCGAGTTGGACTCCAGCTACACCCAGAAAAACGAGGATATGGGGTACAAGATCGGCAACAGCGGCGGCTTGGTGACTAATTTGGCTTTCGTCGGAGACTGGCGCTTCATGAACGCCTTCGGCGGCAACTTTAAATTGCGCGGCTCGGTCGGCCTACCGATCTACGAGGATTTGAATTCGTTCCTGGTTGCCTACGGCGCAAACAACCGCTTTAACTTGACCCAGGTGCAGCCCGGAGACGGCTTCTTCGCCAACTTGGCGATCCAGTGGACATACCGCGAAGCGCCGAATTACTAACCTTGTCTACAAAAACGGCCAGCTCGGCGAACCTTAGCCGAACCGGCTATTCGCAAACAGCCGCGCCGATTGAGGTCTCGAATCGATATGTTTGCACCAGCCCGATCAGCCGTGGCGCTCGGCCTTGCGTTTGCGGCCTTGGCTGCAACCTGGGCCGAGGATACGCAACCGTTGCTACAGCCCGACGACGCCTTTCAATTTTCCGCCGAACTGGTTGGCCGCGATACGCTGGCGCTGTCCTGGGATATTGCCGACGGCTATTACCTGTACCGGCAAAAATTCAAATTCGCTGCGAAAACCGCCGATATCGTAATTGATGTGCCGTCGTTTCCCACCGGCCAAAACCGGCAGGACCCGCAATTCGGCAATGTGGAAATATTTCGAGAACGCCTGGAACTGGTATTGCCGTTTCAACGCCGTTCGGCCGCTGGGGAAACATTGAATCTGGAAGTCACTTATCAGGGCTGCGCAGATATCGGCGTTTGTTACTTGCCGATACGGAAAACCATAGGTTTCGATTTGCCCGAAGCTGCAGCCAGGCCCGAATAAGGCCGGTCCGGTTTTGCCTGGCAGACAAAGGCCCTGCCAGCGTATCCGCTAATGCGGGATTGCGCGCCAGCTTCCGCTATCGCAGCGTGCAAAAAAACGGCGGCATGCCGAACATGCCGCCGCAACTTGCTAAGTCCACGTCCCTGTGTCGTTTTTTTCCAAATCAGGCTTTGCGGCGCGAAACGCCCAAAAACCCTGCCAATGCGGAACCGAACAACCAAACCGCGCCTGGCACCGGTACCGCAGCGACCGAAAAGTTTTCGGTGTTGGGAACGCGCGCTGCGAAGCTACCGTCGCCCAGATTGGTCCAGTTGGCGTTAGCGTTGACCAATAGCCGGTAGTCGGCGAAAGCCGTTTCGCCGCTGCGCGGGCCTGCATATTCGGCATAGTCGGTGCCGCTGTTCAATTGCACCGCACTGCTGCCGACCGCCAATCCGGTATTGGCCAGCGTACCGTTGCTGCCGAAGCCGCCGTTGGAAATAGCCGCCAAAAAGGCGGTGGGCGTATTGGCGTTGCTGCCTAGCAGGGCGTAAATGGTTTCGTTGCTGGCATTGATGCCGTTGTCGCCGCCGGCGCCGAACAGGGAGCCGACCGATACCGACCGCGAGGCCTGGTCGTATTTGCTGAAGCGGATCACGGTGCCGGCCAAAATCGGCGCGGCTCCGCTATTCCAGGACAGCACGCCTTCGCCGCTGTTGAAAGCGCCGCCGGCACCGATGGCATTGCCGTTCCATTCGTTGTCGTTGAAATGGATGGTGGTGTTCGCACCGATATCGACGAAAGCCACCAACGAAAATCCGTCTTCGTCGGCATTAAACGAGGTAAAGGCGATATCGCCCGTGGTCAAAGCCGCGTGGGCATTCGCGCCGGCCACCAGCAACAGGGCCGAAACAATTGTGTTGCGAAACATCGAGTTCTCCTGGTTCAAAATTGGGATTGGCTGAATTCGAGGCTTAAGCCTCTACCGAATCGGCCGGCCGCTGCAGCGGCCGCGGCGACTTGGATATCACCCAATGTTAACCAGCTCACAAGAAGGTAAAGCGTCAACTCGGTTAAGGTTTGATGAAATGTAATACGCGGCTAACCGGCTAACCCGAAGCGGCGCTCGCCGGCGGCAACCGCTAGCGCCAATAGCGCGATGGCAGCGAACGCGCCGCCGTCGCCCAAATACAGATACGGGGTAGCGCCGCGCATCGGCACGATGCTGTCGCTGATGGCCACGGTAGCGAACAACGGCGCCTGGCGTTTGACCGCTCCGTCCGGAGCGATGAAAGCGGTCACACCGGTGTTGGTGGCCCGCACCAGATAGCGGCCGGTTTCCAGCGCCCGCATCTGCGCCATCTGCAGATGTTGGTGAGGTTGGGCCGAATCGCCGAACCAGGCGTCGTTGGTCATGTTGACGATATAGCCTGCCTCGGCCGCCTGGCGCGCGACCAGTTCGCCGAACGCATCTTCGTAACAGATAGTCGCAACGAAGGCATGGCCGCCGGCCCGCAACAGCGGCTGGCGGGCGCCGCCGGCGGCAAAGTCGCCGAGCGGGATGGCCAGTTGGTCCAACACCCAGCCCGACAGCGGTTGCAACGGCAAATATTCGCCGAACGGCAGCAGATGGACTTTGTGGTACAGCGCTTGCGTTTCGCCCAGCGCCAACACGCTGTTGTAATAGTCCCTGCCCTGGCCGCTGCTGGGCAAACCGACCACGATATCGACGCCGCGGGCGCGGGCTTCGGCTTGCAATGGGTCGATAAAAAACGGCTTAACATCCTCCAAAAACGCCGGGATCGCCGTCTCCGGCCAGATGATGACGTCGGAATCCCAATACTGTTCGGTCAGCTTGCGGTACAGATTCAAGGTCGCCAGTTGTTGGTGGGCCAGCCATTTTTCGTCCTGGCCGATGTTGCCCTGCACCAGCGTGACGGCGATCGGCGCGCCGGCCGGCTCGGTCCAGGCCACTGCCCGCAAGCCGGCGCCGGCGCCCCAGATTGCCAGCAGCAGCGCCAGGCCTGACCGCCAACGCACGGTTTTTTGCGCCATTTCCGCCGCAGCAAATGCGGAAAAGGCCAACAAAAAACCGACTGCGTAAGCGCCGCCGAGCGCAGCGAAGCCGGCCAGCGGCGTGCCGGTCTGGCTGTAGCCTATTTGCAGCCAGGGAAAACCGTTCAGCACGTAGTTGCCGCGAAAATATTCCACCGCCACCCACAACAAAGCGGCGCCGGCGGCACGCGTCCAAGCGCCAGGCCACGGCACCATTGCGATCAACCAAGCCGCCAAGGCCGGAAACCCGGCCCAGGCCGCCACCAGCAGTGCTGCCAACGCAGCGGCGCTGGCCGGATCGGCACCGCCGAAATCGTGAATGCTGATATACACCCACCAGATGCCGGAACCGAACAGGCCCAGTCCGAAACAATAGGCGGTCGCAGCCGCCCGCCGCGGCGTCTGCCGTTGCCAAGCCAGATAAAGCGCGATCAGCGCGACCGGCGCCAGATAGGGCAAGGCGTAGGGCGCGAAAGCCAAGGTCAATAAGCCGCCGCTGCACAATGCGGCGAGTTCGGAGCGGTACTGCAGGATTCGGGACATGGGCCAGCCGGTCGGACAAATGGAGCGGCATTTTATGCAGCCGCGTGCGCTTATTCAAAATCCGTGGCTGTTGAAGCGGTTAATCTGTTCTAAACTTGCCGAGGTTTCCTTATGCACATCGACTCGCCGTTCATGACCGACAAAGCATCCCTGCCCTTCCAATTGACCCACGAATCGATGGCGAGCTGGTTGAAATCGCTCAGCTCGCTGGCCCCGGCCGTTGCCGCCAACCAGCTCAATCTGACGTTGAAAGAACTGGTACGCACCGATGCCGACGCGAATGCGTTGTTGCCGCTGTTGATCAATCTGAGCCCGCTGGCGCTGCACCTGTCCAACAGCCTGGCCAATCTGGCCCGCACCGAACCGCAAGGCAAAGCCTATAAAATCGCCAAACTGGCGGTACAACTGCTGCGCCACTTGAGCCTGGCACTGTGCCGGGCGATCGAATCCAAGCAATTGGCAACGGAAACCGTACCGACCGGGATCTTCCATGCCCTGCACCTGATCGGCTATTGCCAACGCAATAGCGCGCTGTTTTACGAACCGCCGTCGGCCACGCTATGGAAAAAAACCGCCCTGCTCTACCAAATCGCCGAAAAAAAGAATTGGCTGCAGCAGGAGATCGCCGGCAAATTCGCGGATTTGAAACAACCGAATTCGATTGAAGGAGTGGTAAAGCGCAATTTGTTATTCGCAATTTTCGCCCCCAACCGCTACGCCGTCGCCGAAATCGAACCGTTATTCAAACTTGCCGCCATCACCCAACCTTTGCTGGAAACGTCGATGCAACCCAGCCAGGGGCCGGATTTCTATTGGGAGTTGAAAGACAGCGAGCCCTGTCCGGCCAAACGCGGCCATTGGCAAACCTCGCGCGGCATGATGGCCATCTGCACCCAACGTCTGGGCCACGCGCTAAGGCTCGGCGAAATCAGCAGCGAATTGCCGCAAACCACCGTGAGCAAATTGACGCAACACCTGTGCGGTTACGACCAATTATTTGCGACCGTGGACTTGAAACCGCCGATATTGCCGGCCCGATTTTTCCCCGGCCTGGGCAGCGTCCAGGCTTATTTAGCAAGCCAGGATAAATTGTCGAAAATCATGCGCCTGAGCGGGCAAACGGCAAGCAGAAACGTGCTGCGCGATATGAGTCTGGTGCCGTTGGAGCACGAAAAAAACTTTTACAAACCCAGTACCGGCCACGTTTCCAACTTCAATAACCAACCCGGTTTTCCGGTCACATTGCTGCGCAACCACAGCAAACAATTCGTCGTGGCCGAAAGCAGCGAAGGCGCGTTCTGCACCGGCGACATCGGTATGTTGAGCCGGGAACAGCAAGCACCGCGGTTGATGTTGGTGCGGCGCCAGGCCGCGTTCGAAGATACCTCGCTGATCGCCTTCGAACCGGTCATCGGCGAATTGTCCATCCACGACATCGCCGGCGACGGCGGTAAAACCGTGCAAGCGGTGCTGGTCACCGACGAAAACCATAGCGAAGTATTTCTGCCGAAAGGCAAATATGCGCTGGAAAGCAAAATAGCCCTGCCAAACGGCACTACCCTGCTTTTGAAAAGCTGTCTGGAATTTAACGAATACTACGCCCGCTTCCGCGTCACGCTTGATTCGTGACCCCGTGCGGCACGTGCGCTGCCGCTACCTGGTGCTGTTCGGCCGAATCGCAATGGCCTTTCTGGTCGTCGAAGAAAATATCGGCGCCGAACGCCTTCAAAAAAGCGCCCTTGGGCATGCCGCCCAAAAACAAAGCCTCGTCGATCCGAATCCCCCAGGCGCGCAAGGTGCGCACCACCCGTTCGTGGGCCGGCGCGGCGCGGGCGGTGACCAACGCGGTGCGGATCGGCGAGATGTCTTGGTCGAAGTGAGTCTGGATCCGGTGCAACGCGCTGAGAAATTCCTTCAACGGCCCGCCGGATAAGGGTTTATGCGCTTCGCTGCGTTCGTTGGCGGCGAATGCGGCCAGGCCGTGTTGCTGGTAAATCCGCTCCGATTCGTCGGAGAACAGCACCGAATCGCCGTCGAAGGCGATGCGCAATTGCGGCGATGGGTTGGCTACCGCACCGGAGACAATGGTCGCCGCCGCATAACCGGCGGACAAGGCTTTGCGAACGTCTTCGTTGTTGGCGGATAAGAACAAATGGGCGCCGAATGCCGGAATATACTCGTAAGGCGACACGCCGCTGGTGAACGCGGCGCGGGTAATCGCCAGTTCGTAGTGGTTGATCGAATTGAAGATGCGCAATCCGGTATCGGCGCTGTTCTGCGACAGCAGAATGATTTCGACCAGCGGAGAACCGGGAAAGGCTTTGTTGATATCGAGAAATTTCTTAACCAGCGAAAAGCCGAAGCCCGGTTGCAGGATTTCGTTTTCGTGTTCGATCTGGTAGCGGCAGAAGGCTTCCTTGCCTTGGGTTTCGAAAATCGTGTGCGATTCGTCTAGGTCGAATAAGGCCCGCGACGACACCGCGACCACCAACTTCTGGTTATTCATGGCGCCGGCCCTATTCCTTGACCCGGGTGACCCAGACCGAATCCAAATTCAGCGTTTTCTTGACTTTGGCCGCATAGGCCGCCGCTTCGTATTGGGTTTTAAAACCGTCGACGCTCAAGCGGTACCAATTTTCGCCCTTGGTTTCGGTCTTGCTGACCTTGGCCGGCACGCCCTTGCCGGCGAATTCCTGCGCCTTGCTTTTGGCGTACCAGTCCTGCTTGAACGCCACCAGATTAACCGCCCAATTTTCCTCGACCGGAGCCGGTTTCTTCTTTTCCGGTTTCGGCGCCGCCGCCACGGCCGTAACCCGCCCCTTCTCCAGGGCGCTGACTTTGTTCTGCAATGCTTCGAGCGCCGCGCCGATTTGCAGGTTTTGGTTGGCCAGTTCGGCCAGTTTGCCGGCTTGGTCGCCGCTGGGGGCGGCAGCGGCGTTGGCGTGCGGCGCCTTGCTCAATTCCGCGATCTGGGTCGACATCACGCCGGTGCTGACCGTTAGTTCGTCCAATTGCTTGTGCAGCATCGCCATCTCGGCGGCATCATTGGCCGGTGCGGCATTAACCTGTTCCTGCAACTTGCCGATAATGGCCGCCAACTCGCCGACTTGGGACTTGGCGATCATGCCTTGCACGCCCAATCCCACGCCCGCCAGCAGGGCCACGCCGGCGATGCCGGCCGCGGCATAGGCCGCCACCGGTTTTTTGGCGCTCAACGCATCCAAACCGCGCTTGGCTTTCTTTTGTTCGACCTGCAAACTTTCCAGGCCGGCCTGGCACTCGCTGAGTTGGGCTTTTTCCGGCTTTTCGGCCAATTCGTGCTTCAACTGCTGCTGTTGCCTTTTCAGCTCGGCGATCTGCCGGTTCAGCGCAGTAATGTCGCCGCTGTAGTCGACCGCCGGTGCCGGCGGTGGCACTGGGGCAGCTACGGCCGTGACCGCCGCGGCAACCGCGACGTTCGCCAAACCCGCTGCGCCGCCGGCCGCCAGCGCATCGCCATCGTCGTCAGGCTCCGGTTCTGCCACGATTCGAGCCGCTGCATCGGGCTCGGCCTCGCCGGCTTCCGCTTCGGCATCAACGGCTACCGCCTCGATCGTATCGGTATCTGCCAGTGGGCTTCCGATGTCCGCCTCGATCTCGTCCGCGGCGGCAACACCTGGCACGGCAACATCCTCGTCAGCGGAGATATCGAAATCGGCCATCAGAAAATCGGCAGTGCCATCTAACATTTCCGGCTCATCGCCGAATTCGTCGATTTCCGCCATGTTTTCCAAGTCGCCGCCGGCCGGTGCGGCAACTGCTGCGGCAACGACCGTTTCCGCTTCGGTTTCCGCGAACTCGTCGATATCGCCGACCTGCTCCAACTCGGCCACTTCGGCTATAACCTCATCCGCCGCCAATTCGCGTTCAATGTCGGCACCGACGGCATCGGCAAATTCGTCGGCCAATGTCTCGGCCTCCCGGCCGGGATTGATCGGAATATCGGCAATTTCGCTATCGAATTCGTCGCCGAATTCGTCGATATCGTCCAGCGGCCGATTCTTCCCGGCCGGCAAGTCGATTTCCAGCAAGTTGTCGAAATCGCCGAATTCGTCGATTTCTTGTTCCGCGTCGCGGCCCAGGGTTTCTTCGCCGACCAGCAACCGGTCTATCGCTTCGTCGTCGTCGATTTCGCCCACTTCGCGCCCGGCCGGTTCGCTGATGTTCAACATCGCATCCAGATCGTCGGCGAAGGCATCCAGAGTTTTTTTGCTTTTACTGCCAGTCGGTTCAGCCATGAGTCTTCTCGGTTCGGTGGGGCGGCCGCTCGCTCGCCCGAATTACGCTATTATGGTCCGGCGTCTACCCGGCTTCCTTGACAGCGGTGACCAGAGCATTGACGTCGATCCGCCGCTTCAGTTGAATCCGGCCGAATCCGGCCTCCGCCATCTGGGCCAGGGCGACCGATTCGCGCATCACATGGTTTTCGGACTCGTCGCTGAACAGATGAATGATCCAATGTTCCAACAAGTCCAGGCGGTCGATGCCGATCAATGCCCTGAAGTAACCGGCCACTTCCCGTTGCGTGGCTTGGGTGTGTTCATCGATGTCGTCCAGGGCGTAGCGGTCGCCGTTGACGAATTTGCCGCCCGGTTTCAACACCCGGTGAATCTCGGCCAGCACCTGGCGCCGGTAACCGGCTTCGAAATTATGCAGCGTGTAAGCGGATGCGACGACATCCGCGCTGTGTTCGGGCAAATCGCGCAACGCGCTGAAAGCGTCTTGTCCGGAAAATGCGAGTCGCCCTTGGTTGGCCCAGTCTTGCAAATTCTGTTTGGCCTGGTTTTGCATGGTCGGCTCGCTGTCGACGCTCAGTACCCGGCAATTCTCCGCCGCCGACAAAATCGCCAGCGTAGTGATCCCGGTACCGCCGCCCAACTCGACTACTTCCGGTGTTGTGTCGCGGCCCCGGCAAAAATCGGCGACTTCGAGCCCGACCAAGCGGCTCATTTCCGCGGCAAACGGGCAGATTAGCTTCAGCATGTCGTATTCGCGGCCGATCACGCCGGAGAACATCGCATCGAACGGGTTATCGGCGCTCATGGACTCTCCTTGAGTTTTTGCCGGGCCTGGTAGGCTGCCAATTGTTCCGGAGTAGCTTCGCGCTGGTATTTATCCTTCCATTCGGCGTAGGGCATGCCGTAAACGATCTCGCGGGCTTGCTCGTAATCGACGCCGATACCGCGTTCGGCCGCCGCCGCCGCGTACCATTTCGCCAGACAATTGCGGCAGAAATCGGCAAGTATCATCAATTCGATATTTTGAACTTCGGTGTGCTGTTGCAAGTGGGCAAGCAGTTGCCGGAAAGCAGCGGCTTCCAACTCGGTACGATCAGTATCGGCCATGAAATCCTCCTTTAAATTCGGCATTTTAGCAGCAAAGCCGCCCCGCTCATGTACAATTGCAAACAAAGATTCTACAATTAAGCATCGTTACTTCGACCCCTAGCGTCACCCCGTGAACACCATACATAGTTCATCATTGGCATTCTATCCGGTCGGATATCAATATCGGCAAACCGGAGCCGCGGACGCCAAGCCTGAACAGCCGCCGCTAGCCGATACCGACGCTGCATTAAAAAACCGGCAACCGCAAAGCCAACCCTCGTCCACCGAGCAAATCGAGGCGGCACTGGCCGAAACCGAATTGACGATAGAAACCCGCAACGCACCAACCAATTCGCGCGCCTTGAAAGCCCTGAACGCCTACACCGAAAACCGGAACCAATCCGTTCAGGCACGGCTTCACCAAACACTTTCCGGCATCGATCTATACGCCTAACCTTTCCGCTAAACCGTCCATCATGAAACCGCTTTTAGAGTTTTTCCCAATCGTTTTGTTTTTCGTCGCCTACAAGCTGTACGACATCTATGTAGCAACCGGCGTCGTGATTGCCGCGACAGTGGTTCAAGTCTGCATTTACTGGCTGCTCTACCGCAAAGTCGAAACGATGCAATGGATTACGCTGGGTTTGATTCTGGTCATGGGCGGAGCCACGCTGTATTTGCAAGACGAGCAATTCATCAAATGGAAGCTGACCATTATCGAATGGCTATTCGGCGGCGCCTTCTTGATCAGCCAGTTCGTCGGCAATAGAACCTTCATCGAACGCATGATGGGCGCCAATCTGGAATTGCCGGCCCGCATCTGGAAGCGGCTGAACCTGAGCTGGTCCTTGTTTTTCATCGGCGTCGGTTTTTTGAACTTGTACGTCATGAGCCATTACAGTACCGACGATTGGGTCAGCTTCAAGACCTTCGGCGTACCGGGTTTGATGGTGCTTTTCATCGCGGTGCAAATGGTTTTCTTATATAAATACGTGCCGTCTCCGGAAGCGAAAGAGTGATGCTGTACGCGATAATTGCCGAAGATACTGCCGACAGCTTGAGCAAACGCCTGCAAACCAGGCCCGCTCATTTAGCGCGGTTACAAGAATTGCAAGACCAAGGCCGGTTGGTTCTAGCCGGACCGCATCCGGCAATCGACGCCGAAAATCCCGGCGATGCCGGCTTCAGCGGTAGCCTGGTGGTCGCCGAATTTGCCGACTTGCAGGCCGCCCGGACCTGGGCCGAAGCCGACCCGTATTTAGCCGCCGGCGTTTACGCCCGCGTTACCGTCAAACCCTTTAAACAAGTATTTCCCCAATGACTGCCGATATCATCAGACACAAGCTGGAAGAGGCTTTTAAGCCGGAATTAATCGAAATTATCGACCATAGCGCCGCGCATGCCGGACATGCCGGAAACCAAGGCGGCGGCCATTACCACGTCACACTGGTTTCAACGCAGTTCGAAAACAAATCGTTGGTGCAACGCCACCAACTGGTCTACCAAGCCTTGGGCGACATGATGAAGGCGGAGATTCACGCCTTGAGCATTAACGCCTTAACTCCCTCTGAAAACAGCAAAGGAAATTCTTGATATGAAATTGAAACTTGTCCCCCTGGTTCTGGCCGGCGCCGCTTTGTTGCCGGGCTGCTTCGAAGAAAAAGCCAAAGAGGCAGGTCCCGCAACTCCGGCCGTCAGCAAGGAAGATGCGGTGGCCTCGGTCAACGGTACCTACATCAGCAAAAAAACCCTGGAAACACTGGAAAAAGAGATTTCCGAACGCAGCCAAGGCCAAACCTTTCCTAAAGAACAATTATTGGAAGAGCTAATTCAACGGGAATTGTTGATTCAACAGGCTTTGCAAAAACAATTGGACAAATCGCCGGAAGTGATCGAGCGGATGGCAACCGTCAGAAATTCCTTGCTGTCGCAAGCGGCGTTACAGGATTACCTGAAAGCCAACCCGGTCACCGACGAAGAAATCAAAGCCGAATACGATTCGAAAATGGCCAACATGGGCAGCGAATACAAAGCGCGCCATATTCTGGTCAAAACCGAAGACGAGGCCAAGAAATTGATTGCCGAGCTGGATAAAGGCGGCAACTTTAACGAACTGGCTAAAAAGCACTCGATCGACCCGATGGGCTCGGAAGGCGGCGACCTGGGCTGGTTTACCGCCGACCGAATGGTGCCGCCATTCTCCGAAGCGGTCGTTGCCCTGGAAAACGGCAAATACAGCAAACAACCGGTGCAGACCCAGTTCGGCTGGCATGTCATTCTGCGCGAAGACTCCAGAGCCTTGACACCGCCACCGCTGGATGCCGTCAAAGAACAAATCCGGCCGATGCTGCAACGGCAAAAAGCGCAAGCAATGATCGAAAGCTTGCGTAAGAACGCGAAAATCGAGGTGATGTTGCCGCCGACACCGCCTAAACAGGAAGAAGCGCAGCCAGCAGCACCCCAACCGGCAGCTCCTGCCGAACAACCTGCGGCGGCACCGGCCGAGCAGGCAGCCCCAGCCGAACCTGCCTCCCCCGCAGCGGAAACCAAACCTGCGGAACCGGCGGCAGCGAAATAACCAAACAGCCTGAGTTGGCAATGCAGGGCGGAATCCGCCCTGCTTCACCGAACCCCACTGCAGCGGATTAAGCCGCTTGCGCCCTCATCGCGCGATTCTGGCACTTTTCATCCAGCATAGCCTTAATGCTTAACGAGCATTTGCCACAAACACCACCCGCTCCGGTACATTCCATTACCTGTCTACGACTGCAAAGGCCCTGGTTAATCGCCTGAGCGACCTGCTTATCGGTAACCGCTTTGCACACGCACACGTACATATAACAACCTCCAAACGATTTTGGATTAATGATAACAATTATCATTTAAAAGTAAAGCGGTGTTATCGGCATTTTTCAGGTTCCGAACTAAGCCAAACATCATTGGTCGAACGATAGCATTACCCTGCGATGCTTAGGAAATTCGCGGGATTCAGCCATGATTCCGAATTGCGCTTCCGGGTTTTTTCGTGCTTAAATACCGGGATAACCTTTTCGTCATATATAGAGCCAATGATGCAAGACTATCAAACCCAACAATCCACTGTGCTGGAAATACTGGACGCTCACCGAACGATGCCGGGCAGCTTGTTACCTATATTGCACGGGATTCAGGACACCCTGGGCTACATTCCTCCGGCCGCAGTCGCCGATATCGCAAGTTCTCTGAATTTGTCGCAAGCCGAAGTGCATGGGGTTATTAGTTTTTATCATTACTTCCGCGACACTCCGCCGGGCAAGCATACCGTACGCATCTGCCGCGCCGAATCCTGCCAATCGATGAACAGCAAAGCCTTGGAAAACCACGCCAAACAGGTGCTCGGCATCGATTACCACGAAACCACCGCAGACCAAACCTTCTCGCTGGAACCGGTTTATTGCCTGGGCAATTGCGCCTGCTCCCCATCGATTACAATAGACGACCAAGTATTCGGCCGCGTCACGCCGGATAAATTCGACAGTCTGCTTGCCAAATTCAAAGGTGCTTAACATGACCCGCCTGTTTATTTCCCGCGACTCCACCGCGCTGTCACTGGGCGCAGAGCAAGTCGCAGACGCGTTTGCCCAACATACTGCCGACCGGGGCCAATCGGTACAAATCGTTCGTAACGGCTCGCGCGGCCTGTTCTGGCTGGAGCCGCTGCTGGAAGTCGAAACCCCGCAAGGCCGCGTCGCTTACGGCCCGGTCCAAGAAGAAGACGTTGCAGGACTGCTCGACGCCGGATTACTGGAAGGCAAACCCCATCCGCTTTATCTGGGCAATATCGAAGAATTGCCCTACTTCAAAAACCAAAATCGGCTGACTTTTGCTCGCGTCGGCATCACCGACCCGGTTAGCCTGGACGATTATTTGGCCAACGACGGCTATAAAGGCCTAAAAAACGCATTGGCGTTACAGCCGGCCGAGATTGTCAAACACGTCACCGATTCCGGCCTGCGCGGCCGCGGCGGCGCGGCGTTTCCGACCGGCATCAAATGGAATACCGTATTGAACGCCCCCGGCGAACAAAAATACATCGTCTGTAACGCCGACGAAGGCGATTCCGGCACCTTCTCCGACCGGATGATCATGGAAGGCGATCCTTTCGTTTTAATCGAAGGTATGACCATCGCCGGCATTGCGGTCGGCGCGACTCAAGGTTACATCTATCTGCGCGTCGAATACCCGCATGCCAAAATCGCGTTGAACCAAGCCATTGAAGCCGCCTACAAAAACGGCTATCTCGGCGAAAACATCCAAGGCAGCGGCAAAACCTTCCATCTGGAAGTACGCAGCGGCGCCGGCGCATACGTCTGCGGCGAAGAAACGTCATTATTGGAGAGCCTGGAAGGCAAACGCGGCCTGGTGCGCTTCAAACCGCCACTGCCGGCCATCGTCGGCCTGTTCGGCAAACCGACCATCGTCAACAACGTGATTTCGCTGGCCTCGGTGCCTATCATTCTGGATAAAGGCGGCGAATTCTATAAAAACTACGGCATGGGCCGCTCGCGCGGCACGCTGCCGCTGCAATTGGCCGGCAACATCAAACACCCAGGCTTGTTCGAGGCCGCATTCGGCATGACTTTGCGCGAACTGCTGTACGACTACGGTGGCGGTTCCGCCAGCGGCCGACCGATTCGCGCCGTGCAAGTCGGCGGCCCGTTGGGCGCCTACATGCCGGAAAGCCAATTCGATACCCCGCTCGACTATGAAGCCTTCGCCGCCATCGGCGCGGTATTAGGCCACGGCGGCTTGGTCGTCCACGACGACACCACCAATCTGGCCGACATGGCCCGCTACGCGATGGAATTCTGCGTCGAAGAATCCTGCGGCAAATGCACGCCGTGCCGGATCGGCTCGACCCGCGGCGTCGAAGTCATCGATCGCATCGTCGCCGATGTGGACAAAGCCAAAAACACCGAATTGCTACGCGACTTGTGCGACACAATGTTGTGCGGCTCGCTGTGCGCGATGGGCGGCATGACACCTTATCCGGTGTTGAGCGCGTTGAACCATTTTCCCGAAGACTTTGGCCTACACCCCACCAAAGCCTGATCTATCCTCCCGGAGGTAGCTATGTCATTAAACAACGAAATCGACTACGGCACGCCGGCCAGCGCGTCGGCCGAACCAGTCTCCCTGGAAATCGACGGCCACAAAGTGACCGTCAATGCCGGCACTTCGGTAATGCGCGCGGCCGCCGAAGCCGGCATCAGCATTCCGAAATTATGCGCCACCGACCACCTCGACCCATTCGGCTCGTGCCGGATGTGCCTGGTGCAAATCGAAGGAGCGCGCGGCTACCCCGCTTCCTGTACCACACCGGTTGCGGCCGGCATGAAGGTGACTACGCAGAACGAAAAATTGGCAAAACTGCGTAAAGGCGTCGCCGAACTGTATATCTCCGACCATCCGCTGGATTGCTTGACCTGCTCCGCCAACGGCAATTGCGAACTGCAAGACACGGTCGGCGCGGTCGGTCTGCGCGAAGTGCGTTACGGTTTCGACGGCGACAACCATTTGAAGGCCGAAAAAGACGAAAGCAACCCCTATTTCTCGTTCGACCCGTCCAAATGCATCGTCTGTTCGCGTTGCGTCAGAGCCTGCGAAGAGGTGCAAGGTACGTTTGCGTTGACCATCGACGGCCGCGGCTTCGAATCCAAAGTCTCTCCCGGCCAAAACCAGCCGTTCATGGAATCCGAATGCGTCTCCTGCGGCGCTTGCGTGCAAGCCTGCCCGACCGCGACTTTGATGGAAAAAGCCGTGATCGACCACGGCCAACCCGAGCATAGCACCATTACCACCTGCGCCTATTGCGGCGTCGGTTGCTCGTTCAAAGCCGAAATGAAAGGGGAGCAACTGGTGCGCATGGTGCCGGACAAAAACGGACTGGCAAACCATGGCCACTCATGCGTCAAAGGCCGCTTCGCCTTCGGTTACGCCACCCATAAAGACCGTATCACTACGCCAATGGTACGCGACAAAATCACCGATCCATGGCGCGAAGTCAGCTGGGAAGAAGCGATTCAAACCGCGGCCAGCCGTTTGAAAGCGATTCAAACCAAATACGGCAAAGATGCGGTTGGCGGCATTACTTCGTCCCGCTGCACCAACGAAGAAACCTATCTGGTACAAAAATTGATCCGCGCCGGCTTCGGCAATAACAATGTCGACACTTGCGCCCGCGTTTGCCATTCGCCGACCGGTTACGGCTTGAAAACCACCTTCGGCGAATCGTCCGGCACCCAGACCTTCGATTCGGTCATGCAATCCGACGTGATTCTGGTAATCGGCGCCAACCCGACCGACGGCCATCCTGTCTTCGGTTCGTTGATGAAACGCCGTCTGCGCCAAGGCGCCAAATTGATCGTGGTCGACCCTCGCGAGATCGACTTGGTCCGCAATAGCCCGCATATCAAGGCCGACTATCACTTGAAATTGCGTCCTGGCACCAATGTCGCCGTAGTTACCGCGCTGGCCCACGTCATCGTCACCGAAGGCTTGGTCGACGAAGCCTTCGTCAACGAGCGTTGCGACGTCGAGAGTTTCAACAAATGGCGCACCTTCGTCGCCAAACCGGAAAATTCGCCGGAAGCCGTCGCCGAACTGGCCGGCGTACCGGCCGAACTGCTGCGCGGCGCGGCGCGTTTGTACGCCACCGGCGGCAACGGCGCGATTTATTACGGCTTGGGCGTCACCGAACACAGCCAAGGCTCTACCACCGTAATCGGCATCGCCAACTTGGCAATGGCGACCGGCAACATCGGCCGCGAAGGCGTCGGCGTCAACCCGTTACGCGGCCAGAACAACGTGCAAGGCTCCTGCGACATGGGTTCGTTCCCGCACGAATTCGTCGGCTACCGCCACGTTTCCGACGGCGCCACTCGCGCCCAATTCGAAGCCGAATGGGGCGTCAGTCTGGCTTCGGAGCCCGGCCTACGGATTCCGAACATGTTCACCGCGGCTATCGAAGGCAGCTTCAAAGGCCTGTACGTGCAAGGCGAGGACATCGCCCAATCCGATCCGGACATCAACCACGTTCACCATGCCTTGCGCGAACTGGAATGCTTGATCGTGCAAGACATCTTCCTGAACGAAACCGCCAAGTTCGCCCATGTGTTCCTGCCGGGCTCGTCGTTCCTGGAGAAAAACGGCACCTTCACCAACGCCGAACGCCGGATTTCGCCGGTGCGCAAGGTCATGAAGCCATTGGCCGGCAAGGAAGATTGGGAAGTCACTCAAGACCTGTCCAATGCCTTGGGCTATCCGATGAACTACGCCCATCCGTCGGAAATCATGGACGAGATCGCGCGCCTGACCCCGCAATTCGCCGGCGTCAGCTACGCCAAAATCGACGAAATGGGCAGTATTCAATGGCCTTGCAACGAGGAACACCCGGACGGCACGCCGATCATGCACGCCGACCAGTTCGTGCGCGGCAAAGGCCGCTTCCTGTTGACCGAGTACGTGCCGACTACGGAGCGCACCAATAGCAAATACCCGCTGATCCTGACCACCGGCCGGATTTTGTCGCAATACAACGTCGGCGCTCAAACCCGGCGTACCGCGAACGTGGCTTGGCACGAAGAGGACCGCTTGGAGATCCATCCGCACGATGCCGAAGTGTTAGGCGTAGCGGACGGCGACTGGGTCGGCGTGAAAAGCCGTTCCGGCGAAACCGTATTACGCGCACGCGTCACCGACCGGATGCAACCGGGCGTGGTCTATACCACGTTCCACTTCCCGCATTCCGGCGCTAACGTGATTACGACCGACAACTCCGACTGGGCCACCAACTGTCCCGAGTACAAAGTTACGGCGGTACACGTGGCCAAGGTGGCGAAACCGTCCGAGTGGCAAAAGGAATACCAAGCCTTCTCCGACGACCAGCAATCGCTGCTGGATAACCGCATCGTCACCGCCGGCTAAATCCTGGCAAAACCGCGCATGGATCCAGTACCCGCGGAACTAGGCTGGACCAGCTATCGGACCGGAACGTTCGATAGCTGGCGCGGTCCGGAGCACAGCCGCAAACAGGACTACGTCGCCGAAGAGGTGCCGGTAGTGCTGGTCTACAACACTATACCTCACGTCGTTATGCTGACCACGCCGCTCAATCTGGAAGATTTCGGCCTGGGTTTCAGCCTTACCGAAGGCATCATTCGCCATCCGTCCGAAATACTGTCCATCAAAACTGTTCAGCGCGCCAAAGGCGTCGAAGTACGGATGCAAATTCCGGAGGAACGCTTCAACAATCTGCACGGCAAGGGCAAGAACATGACCGGCCGCACCGGCTGCGGCCTATGCGGCGCCACGACGCTGGAACAAGCCATCCGCCCAACACGAAAGGTTGGAACAGGCTTAGTATTGGATGCATATCGCCTGAGCGCGGCATTCGAAACCATGCGCCAACAACAAGCTTTGAATTTATTGACCGGCGCCGTGCACGCCGCCGCTTGGCTCGATCCCGAACACGGCATTACCGCAGTACGCGAAGACGTCGGCCGCCACAATGCGTTGGACAAGCTGATCGGCGCGTTGGCCAAAAGCGGTTGCGATTTCTCTGCCGGCTGGCTGCTGGTCACCAGCCGGGCCAGTTACGAAATGGTGCAAAAAGCCGCCAGCGTCGGCATCACCTTGCTGGCCGCGATTTCGGCGCCGACCGCATTGGCGATCAGCCTGGCGGAAGATTGCGGGCTGACGCTGGTCGGTTTCACCCGCAACGACAACCATACGATTTACACCCATCCCTTCCGTTTACAACATTTTCAAGAATCAACCGCATAGACCCATGGATAACAGCAATCTGATCAAAATGGCCAACAACATCGGCGCCTTTTTCAAATCCGAGCCGGAACACGATGCGGCCGTAGCCGGTGTGGAACAACACATCCGCAATTTCTGGGAGCCCAGAATGCGCAAACAAATCGTCGAATATATCCAACACGGCGGCAACGAATTGCTCGACATCGTCGCCGAAGCGGTCAAACGCATCGCGCAAAAGCCGTGAGTCAAATATTCATGCGAATGGAAAGATAGAGGGTTCAGCCACGGCCATTCGTATCGGGCTTGTGGCTCGGATCATGGCTGAACGCTTTTCGGGTTAGCGGCATATTTTTGTGCAGAAACCAAACAAAAGCCCTCTAATAATCAAAGTTAATCAATTGGTTACAGCTACCGATCAGACTTCGTTTACCGAGGCGACAATTGGCTTGAGCTGCTCCGCAACATAGGGCATTGGCCTTTGTGTTTTGATTCGGCTGATACAGCCGGATTGCAAAGCGGATACTGCGAACGCAAACAGAACACATCAGCAGCCGACTCGGCAAAAACCTGAAAGGCAAATCCCGCCCATCTGCCGCTGCAGAATCAGCCTTTACACCCGCTCGGCGGAAGCCGGTAGAGTGCAAAGGCTGGCCGAATTTATGCCAAGACAGTCGACTTGCGGCGCCCTTTCGCCAAAAAGCCGAGCACAGCCGTCATCATGAACCACGCCGTGGCTGGCAGAGGCACCGCCGCCGGAGTGCCGCCGGAGCCCGGATAGTCCGAGCTAGCCTGGGAAGCCTTAATGTCGAAGGCGAACAAACGGTGTTCGTTACCGGCACCGTGGTTAGTCGGATCAACAAATGCCAGACTCCAGGAAGTTTGACCCAGCAGACTGATCATGCTGCTAGAGTTTTCGGTGATCCAGCCGGTCGGAGACCACCAACCCAATTGAAAATTGCTGGAACCGAGCAGCGCTCCGGTCGAGTTGCCGGTCTTGATGTCGACATTGACGCCGTTTTGGGTAAAGGTCACAGTCGCGGCATCGAAAAAGCTCAATACCGGATTAATAATGGCGTTGCCTATAGAGCTGCTCAACAAAGCAGTGTCTTCGAAAATACCGAACTTCTCTCCGGTAGGTATGTTCAGCAGCAATGCGTAAGTGTTGGCGAACTGGCTGTCGTTATCGGTAGGTGCCCAGACACTTGCAGAACTAGCATCCGACATGGCCAGCAGACCGGCCACTACGCCCGCTTTGAAAACTTTGGTCACTTGCATGTTATCCATTTCCTATATTTGTTGAAGAGGTTCGCAAATCTTAATTTTTGAGCCATTTGGTTCAATGGTACTGAGGTGTCATGACAAAATTGTCAGACCGCGACGACTCCGAAATACCCGCCGATAGCCCACCCGACTCAACAGCCCGATAACGCCAAATATTTACGAAAATTTTATCGATCTGTTCGTAAACTGGACCGACTTCGGCACATGCCTTGATTTTCGGAACCCATATGCAACATATCCGCCCCGATCCCGATGCACTGTTAGCCCGCGTCGAGCGCGACCAGGCCAGGGCCAAACGCGGCCGGCTGAAGATATTCTTCGGTGCCGCGGCCGGCGTCGGCAAGACCTTTGCGATGCTGTTGGCCGCCCGCGAGCGGCGTGCCGACAATCTGGACGTCGTGGTCGGCGTCGTCGAAACCCACGGCCGCAAGGAAACCCAGGCGCTGCTGGCCGGCCTGGAAACGCTGCCGCTGCGCCGGATCGACTATAAAGGAACGGTGCTGCACGAATTCGACCTGGATGCCGCATTGAAGCGGCGGCCGGCCATCATTTTGGTCGACGAATTAGCGCATTCGAATGTCCCCGGCTGCCGCCACCCGAAACGCTGGCAGGATATCCACGAATTGCTCGAAGCCGGTATCGATGTCTACACCGCGCTAAACGTGCAGCACCTGGAGAGTTTGAACGACGACATCGGCCAAATCTCCGGCATTCGGGTCTGGGAGACGGTGCCGGACACGGTGTTCGAAGACGCCGACGAAGTCGAGCTGGTCGATCTGCCGCCGGACGAATTGTTAAACCGGCTCAAGGAAGGCAAGGTTTATCTGCCGCAACAAGCCCAGGAAGCGGTCAAACATTTCTTCCGCAAAGGCAATCTGATCGCGCTGCGGGAATTGGCTCTGCGTCAGACCGCGAGCCGGGTCGACGCCGAAATGCTGGATTACCGGGAAGACCACGCCATCCGCGAAGTCTGGCAAGTCAGCGAACGGATTCTGGTCTGCATTGGCCCCAACGCCCTGGCCGAGCGCCTGGTGCGCGCCGGCAAACGCCTGGCAACCAGCCTGCGCGCGGAGTGGATCGTGGCCTACGTCGAAACCCCGCAGTTGCAGCGTTTGCCGGCCGAAAAACGCGACGGCGTGCTGCGCATTTTGCGCCTGGCCGAACAGCTCGGCGCCGAAACCGTGACCCTCAGTGCACCGGACATGAGCGAAGCCTTGATCCGCTTTTCCCGGCAACGCAACATCGGCAAAATCGTCATCGGCAAACCCAGCCGGCGCGGCTGGCGGCGCTGGCTATTCGGCTCGGTGGTCGATACCTTGGTTAGCCGGGCCCACAATATCAACCTGTATCTGCTCGGCAGCCCGCAAACGCGGGAGCGCGGCCAAGCTGCCCCGGAACTGGCTTTGTTCGGCAAAAGCCCCCTACCCGGCCTGAAGCAACGCATTCCCAGCAAAACCGCGCGGCGTTACCTGGGCTACCTGTGGGCGTTTGCCGTCAATGCGTTGATTACCGCGGCGGGCTATCTGCTGCTGGGCCGGTTGGAACCGGCCAACTTGATAATGGTGTATTTGCTGGGCGTGATTTTCGTCGCCAGTCGCTTCGGCCGCGGGCCGTCGGTGCTGGCCTCGGTGCTCGGCGTCGGCTGCTTCGACTTATTGTTCGTGCAGCCCTACTACAGTTTTTCGGTGGCCGACAGCCAGTATCTGATCACGCTGTCGGCGATGCTGGCAGTGGGCATCGTCGTCAGCAATCTGACCGCCAACGTACGCTCGCAAGCCAAAGTGGCCGCGCACCGGGAGCGCCGGGCCGCGGCTTTGTATTCGATGAGCCGGGAGCTAGGCAGCAGCCAGAGCGAAACCGACGTGGTGCGGGTTGCGGTCAAGCATTTGTATGCCGAATTCAGCAGCCGCAACGTGATTCTGTTTCCGAATGGCAACGGCCGCATGGTATTTCCGGCAGGAAAAGCCCTCGCCGAATCGTTGTTGGGTGCCGATTTGAGCGTGGCCCAATGGGTATTCGACCATAACGAAATCGCCGGCCAAGGTACCGATACCCTGCCCGGCGCCTCCGCCGTCTACTTCCCGATACATAGCGACGACCAGGTATTGGGCGTACTGGCCTTGCTGCCGGTCAATCTGCGCCGGGTGTTTTTGCCCGAGCAGCAAAAACTGCTGGAAACCTTTTTACGCCAGATCGGCCAGGCCATCGGCCGCATCCGCTTTTCCGAACGCGCCCGTTCCACCCAGATGCAAATGGAAGCGGAGCGTCTGCGCAACTCGCTGCTCAGCGCGATCTCCCACGATTTACGCACGCCGCTGGCAACCATCATCGGTTCGGCCAGCACCATCGCCCATAACCAGCAAAAACTGGCGCCGCAGGACCTGGTCGAACTCGGCCAAGGTATCGTCGACGAAGCCGAACGCATGGCGAATCTGGTCAACAACATCCTCGACATGGCCAAGCTCGAAGCCGGCGTGTTGGAGTTGAACAAGCAATGGTACCCGCTGGAAGAAATCGTGGGCACCGCATTGACCCAGTTGCAAGCCCAACTGGCCGGCCGGCCGGTCACGGTCAAGCTGCCGCCGGGCATACCGATGGTGCTGGCCGATTCGGTCATGATCGAACAGGTGTTGATCAATCTGCTGGAAAACGCAGTACGCTATACCCCGGAGGCCAGCCCGCTGGAAATATCGGCCGAATTCGGCGACAGTTCGGTCGAAATCGCCGTCGCCGACCGCGGCCCCGGCATTCCGCGCGGCATGGAGGAACGCCTGTTCGAGAAGTTCTACCAAGGCCGCCAGGAAACGGCGCAAAGCGGCGTCGGCCTGGGGCTCGCGATCTGCCGCGCCATCGTCGAAATCCACGGCGGCACCATCAGCGCGCGCAACCGGCCGGACGGCGGCGCGCTATTCGTCTTCAAGCTGCCTCTGGACCAGCCGCCACCCGAAGTCGAACCCGAGGAATAACGCTCAACGGAAACCCGCACCATGTCCAAAACCGACCCCGTCATCATCGTCATCGAAGACGATCCGGCCATCCGCCGCTTTCTGCGCACCAGTCTGCACAGCAACGGCTACAAGGTGTTCGATGCCGAGACCGGCAGGCAAGGCCTGGTGGAATTGGGTGTGCGCAAGCCGGATTTGCTGATCCTGGACTTAGGACTACCGGATATGGACGGCGTCGATGTAATCAAGGCGGTAAGGGCTTGGTCTGCGCTACCGATCATCATCCTGTCGGCCAGAAGCGGCGAACAACAGAAAATCGACGCGCTCGATGCCGGGGCCGACGATTACCTGACCAAACCCTTCGGTTTCGGCGAATTGCAGGCGCGGATCCGGGTAGCGCTGCGCCACGCCGTGCGGCCGTCGGACTCGGCGCAAGAGCAAGTATTTACCACCGGCAATTTGCAGGTCGACCTGATCAACCGGGTAGTCAAAGTCGACGACCGGGAAGTACACCTGACGCCGATCCAGTACCGGCTGCTAACGGTATTGGTCAAACATGCCGGCAAGGTGTTAACCCACCAGCAAATCCTGCGCGAGGTCTGGGGTCCCAATTACCAGGAACACGCCCACTACCCGCGGATTTACATGAGCCAACTCCGGCAAAAACTGGAAGCCGACCCGGCCCAGCCCAAACTGCTGCTGACCGAATCCGGGCTGGGTTACCGGCTCAAAGTCTGGTAACCCGGCTTAAAAGGTCACCACCACATCGGCACCAAAAATAAACTGGCTGTCCTTGTTCCGTTCGTCGTAAGCATCGACGCCTTCTGACCAGTCGTAACGCGCTTCCGGGCGCAGCATCAGCCATTTGGCCGGCTTCCAGTTCACGCCGAGCGTCGCCGCATAATAATTGGCCGGCCCGGTCCCCAGCACCGCACAACTGGGGCACATTTGACCCACCCGAACACCGTCGTCATCCCTAAACCATTCGCCGCGCAGGCCCACGCCCACCGTATCGGATACATCGTATTTCAATTGCGAATGGATACCGTACCATTCGGCGTCGGCGAAATTATTCAGCGGGTGTTGTTGTTCGATGCCGTGGTCGTGTTGCAGTACGTAATGCCAGCGTTCGGTAAAGTTATGTTGGAGAACCAGACTGTAAAACGTGCGGTTGTCGCGCTTATTGATACCGGTCTGGCGTTGAAATTCCCGAAGATTGTTGTCGCTGTTGACGTCGCCGGTAATCAGCGTCGCGGTGAACGAGGTTGCCGCATCGTCGCTGGTCCAGGTCGCGCCGCCTAGAAAGTTCCAATTCTCCATGTTTTTGTCGAATCCGTCCCAGGCGCCGTTACCGTCCAGCACACCGTTCAATTTGGTATGGCCGCCAGTCACCGCGCCCAGCGTCACGCTGAGATTTTGATGAACCGGATAGGTGGTAGTCATGCCGAAATGGGTAAATGGTTCGCCGTACTGGAAGGTAGAAGGATGGGTGTAGAAAAAATTGTCCGGCGACAAGCCGGTCTCGTAACCCATGATCGTGTAAAACCGGCCGATGCGCGTGGTCAGGCCCTTGCCTATCGGCGTAAAAATATCCAGGTAAGCGTTCGGAATCGCCAGTTTGTAAAAGCGCTCGTCGGAACCGATCAAGCGATTATCCCAATGTCCGCCGCCGTAGGTGTAACGGCTTGCAATCGAAAACGCGCAAACGTGCAATCAGCGCAATTTTCGACCAGAATTAAATGCAACTGACGGGCATTCAAACCGAGATTATTTGCAACTGAACCAGCAATCATCTGCTCCGACCTGCAATCGTCCGCAGCAAACCAGGATTATTTGCAACTGAAACCATAATGAATTCAGATCGGTAATCCAGCCAGGCGCATACGATCCCGTAGTTCGCTGGCACGGATTGGATCGAGTTGGTTGGCAAACAGGGCTTTGATTTCTGCTGGTTTGGCATCGAAGTTCTGCACCAGTTCGCGCAGACCATATCCTTGGCGGGTGATGGTGGCTTCCATGTCGTCCAAGTGCTTGGATAACACCGTTTCGACCAACTCAGCGCCGACCGGATTTTCACCTGATTGATACCCCGCTTCAAAGGCCTGAGTCAGATGCCATTCAATCTGCAAGGCGGTCCGTAACCGACTTGCCAAGAGGTCAATGGCATCGGCGGTCATCAGCGTTTCCACTCCTTCCTTCTGGCGTTCAGTGCATTGGCCGAGTAACCATTTGATATATTCGCGTTGACTGCCGGTGATGCCGTCCAGCGAGAACATATCGGTACGCAAGCCGATTTCTTCCAATTTGGGGCGGCGCAAATCATTACGCAGCTTGGGCCAACCCGCAAGGACGACTGATAAGCATCCGTCATCACTTTCAATCACTTCCATGAGTCGTTTGATACCGGTGAGGGCATCATCTTTTAGAGCATGAGCATCGTCAATAAATAATGCTACCGGGCGTTTGCCCTTTTTAATCAGCGCCTGTAATTCTCTTTCACGGTCCTCGGATCGGGACGGTATCCTAATCTTCTTTCCCGTGGAAAGATCGTAGAACAGCGCCGCCATCAGTGTGTTCAGTTTAATGTTGTGCTTTTCCACCGCTTGCGAGCGGGAGACGGTGACTTTATTTTCATCTTTCAATTGTTGCTGCAATCGGCGTAATGTGACGGTTTTGCCGCTACCGATGACGCCGTAGAGAACAATAATCCGGCCTTCATGGATAGCGCCGCGAATATTCTTGAACAATTGGCTGTGATGTTCGGTTTCGTAATAACCGGCGCGATTCAGTGGTTTGGTCAGCCCATAATAGTCCATCACTTCAACCCGCATGTTGTCCCCCTTGGGATTCTTGGCATCTAAAATATTCTCGAATACGTGCAAGCACAACGCTTCGTTCGAGAGTTTCAGCAAGCACGCTGTCGATGAAAGCGCGATCATTGGGCGTGAGCTTGGCTAACGGCTTCGCAATGTCATCGGCGATAGCCAGTTTCGCGGCAATCTTACTGGGATAATGGTATTCCTGGCGTTCGGCGTTGAAGGGATGCCGTGGCAAATCTTCCGGCAATGCCGTCGGCTCTTCTAATTGTAAATCTGCGTCACCGGTCAATGCGGCAATGGGTAGCCCGAGTTGATCGGCCAGTTGCCTGATGCGATCAGCCTTTTCATCTATTGCCGTTTTCTTGAACGCCCGATACCGATTAAGGGGAATGGGGCCTGAAATGGGAGCATAAGGCCCGGAGCGTTCGCCATCATATTCGACATAGAGTTCGGTGTCGAATAACCCCCACAACAGCAACACGGTTTCACCAGCCAGTTCCGGTGCGACCTCATAGGCGGTGCCATCCACCGAAACCCGAGCATCAGCCCCGACCTTGTGCCGCTCTGGCTCCCGAGCAAACCGGCAGAACTGTTCCCAGGAACACATTTCGCGAAAACCATTTGCCGGCAAGTTGGCGAGCCAATCTTCCAGCCGTGTGTGAGGTTCGCTCCGGTGCCCCTTCCGGTTGTAGTCCAGCAAATAACGCTGCAACCACAAGTTGGCTTCGGCCTCATTCTGCGGCTGATGGAAATGATAAAGTGTTTCATGTACCTCTTTCACGGTACGAAACGGCCGTTCTACTTTGCCGGTAGCGCGAGCAGTTACCCGACGACCATCTTTCCCGGCTGGCATGTGTGTCTTCCAAATAACACCCAAGGCATCCATCACATTCTGGAATACCCGGCTCTTGGAGACTGGGCCACAATCCATGTAGATCATGTCCGGAATACCTTGAAACGGAAAATCCGGCATGTAGGGTTTGGGGGCCATGGCATTAAACAGAAACCGCAACGCCGATTCAGCATCTTCACCGTAGACACAGCGATATTCCTCATACCCTACGCCACTACGGTCATCGACGATGCTGTATAGCATCAGGGTTGGCGCACCTCGGCTGGGTTCTATCCACAATGGCGCTTTAACATGTTTAAGCTCGGAAGGCGACATATCGAATTGCCAGCAAGCGTTGCTCAATTCAGCCTGGAACCTAACCGCCGGCGGCTGTCGGGTCAAACGCGGTTGATCGAGTTTCCAGTAGCTAAGGTAATGATTTACCGTACTGACACTTAATAAACCCTTGGGAACACGGATAAATCCTTGTGGGGTTTCCAGGCCATAATCTTCCATCAGTTCGATGGCTCGGCGAGTGGAAACATGGCGGCCCTTCTTGTTAGTCGTCCGTAGTTTCAATGCCGCGATGAGTTCGCAGTAGCGCTCCAGTTCTGCTTTCGGCAGCACACGCGGTTTGCCACGGTCGCCGCGCTGGGCGGCCTTGGGTTTGTGTAAATCCCGGAGTGCGCGATAAACCGTGTCGATGGAAACAGCGTAAAGTTCGGCGACGGATTTGATCTGAGTAGTTCGTTCCGGACTTTTGGGCGATAGCCGATCCAGCCGTTGGCGCAATGCCAACAGCGAATCAGTTGGAATGGGACTATGCCGCGTCGCGGGCATTGACACCCTGCTCCGCGAGATAGTTATACAGGGTACTTTTGGAAATCCCCATGATCCGGCAGATTTCCACGATGCTATGTTGACGTTCTTTATAAAGGCGTAACGCTAGCTCGCGTTTTTTAGGATCAAGGAGCTTTGGCCGGCCACCTTGCCGTCCTCGCGCACGCGCTGCCGACAATCCCGCCTGGGTGCGTTCGCGAATTAGGTTGCGTTCGAACTCAGCCAAAGCGCCGAACAGATGAAACACTAACCGGCCACCACTGGTGGTGGTATCAATATTCTCTTGCAGGCTTCGGAGTCCGATACCTTGCTGTTCCAGTTTTTCAACCAGGTGGATCAGATGCTTCAAGGAGCGGCCCAGTCGATCAAGTCGCCAAACCACCAACGTGTCACCTGAGCGGGCTATTTCCATAACACCGGCCAGACCGAGACGCTCGGTACTCGCACCGCTTTGCTGCTCGGTGTAAATCTTTTCGCAACCCGCTTTTTCAAGCGCGTCTCGTTGCAAGTCCAGATTCTGATCATCAGTGGATACCCTGGCATAACCGATCAACATGTTTTCTCTATCCTCTAGTCCAATAAGTCTCAAGATCAGAGTATATCTGGAATTTGTTTCATGGAATAGTTTTATGGACTCTGGAAGCCTTATCAGACGGCGTCAGGAAGTGGAAGGTTGAAAAGTCCAGAAAACGGACGTATTCTGGACTGGTCATTTTTCGAAGCCGGTATCAGCAGCGACTTGGGCGACAAAGACCGACCCCAAGCAGCCGTTCGCCATCCAACTCATCGGCAGTCCTGTTCCATCGTACAGCAGACCGTCAAACCAACGACAGAACTCTTAATAACTGTCCGACTAACAAATTGAACAATATAGTTCAGCGGCTGCTTGCCAAGAAGAATCCTGGCAAGCAGCACAAATCATTTACATCTGGCGATGCATCGCCGCCATACTCAAATTGGCTTCAGCCGCCTTTTCATAGGCATTAATCAACACTCGACAATGACTTACCAAGGTGTCGAGTTGCTTGCCGTAAACATAGCTTTTCGCTTGATATTGGCTAAGCAGTTTTTTGTGCTCTTCAACTTTAAGTTGCAGTTCTTTGGCCGCCTCTTCGTAATGTTTCGCCAATGCCTCGTGATCAGCTTTGGTCGTTGCGCTTTGAACGGCTTGAGTCATATCCATCGGATGCGGGTTCATCTCACTACATGCCACTAAGATGCCAGCACCTAACAATAAGGTAATCAATAGTTTTGTTTTCATAGATTTTCTCCAGATTTAGTTGTTATTAATCGTTAATTTCGTCCTGTTTTTATAGCTCATGGAGTGATGAAAAATTAGAAATGACATCAATCCATTCTATAAATCTTTATATTTCAAGCACAAATAGTGCCATTATTAAAATCAATGAGTTAAATTCGTCTTTACATACTCTCACGGCTGATTGCGCAATACTGGTGCAAACAAAGGTGTTGCCGCACCGTATTGGGTCAATTTCCTAAGCCTATGTGCGTGCAACTTCATATCTTGCCTTTCGAGCCTTAAACGCAGTGTTCAAAAAGTGTTCGCCAACAAGGCGTTGCAGCATTGCTTCCAGTTGAGATTCGTCTAAATCATTCACCTCTTGATGAAGACTCGGAGCAATCTTGGCAAAAATCGTTACCAGTTGAGGGTCAAAGTGGCTGCCACCCTCTTTAGTGAGCTTGGTAATAGCATCGACCGCTGGCCACGCGTCCTTGTACGGACGGTGCGAGGTCAGCGCATCAAACACGTCCCCGATAGCGAATATTCGCGCGTTCAGAGGAATGGCATCCCCTTTAAGGCCTTGCAGATACCCGCTGCCGTCATATTTCTCATGATGAAACTCCACGACATCCCGCGCACCGGTTAACCAGTGCGATTTGTTTAGAATTTCCACGCCTAATGCCACATGCGTTTTCATGACCTCGAATTCATCCACTGTCAGTTTTTCCGGTTTCAGTAAAATCGGATCGCGGATGCCGATCTTGCCGACATCATGTAAAAAAGCCCCTGCAATGAGATCGCGCATATTTTCTTCAGGCAGCCCAATCGCTTCGCCAAGCCGCAGTGCGTAATAAGTCACCCGATAGTTATGATGGTTAGTTTCCGAATCGCGTTCTGCAATGGCACAGCCCAGTACATTCATCAGTTCAAGATTGCCTTGTAAGAGTTCGCCGGAAAGCCTAATGACGCCTCGATTGAGGGTCAGGACAATCGGATACATCAAGAGGCTGGTAAAGAAAATGCCTAGCGTCACGAAGGCCAGCATGCGGATTAGGTTTTGCTTCAACGCGGCAAACGTTTCCGGATCAACCTGATAAACGCCCTCGAAATAACCCATCGGCGAATCCTGTTCGCCACGTAGCGGAACCAGTGTCACTAGCCACAACTGCCCCCGAATAAAATGTAGGTCATGCGTAAACTCGTCGACCTTTGGAAATTGATGGCGATATTGATCGATGAACTGCTCGACCACTTCCTGCCCTTGTCGAACAACTTCGAGTTTTAACTGTTCGTTGCGGTCATACAATTCGACAATCAGAAAATGCTGGCTCACCAGTTGTTCAGCCAGTAGCCTCAGATGTACGGTTGATGGGGTATCGAGTTGTTCCAGGTTATGGGCCGATGCCCCGCTGAATATCGCTGATTCCTTCAACGCAAGGGCATGAACCAATTGCTCGGCCCTCTTAATTTCCAGCCATAAAATGGAACCGCCTACTGTTACGCTCAGGAACAACCAACCCAAAAACAATCGAGCCAGAATTTTTCGGTGAATAAAGCGATTGGTGGACATCGCTTGGGGCGATTTCACTCTGTTAGGCTGGCGGCGGCGTGATTGCTCGGTTTTCATCATTCTAAGCAATTTTTTTGGCTCGATTGAGCAGGATTTTTCTGAGTTCTAAGATTGTCAAGGGTATAAATCCAACCCCGATCCAGACTACACACTGATGCAACGACACCGATTTGATCTGAAACAGGGCCTGTAGCATCGAAACATGGTGTATCGCCAACTGTAAGCCGAAACACACGGCGACAATCAGAAACAAGCGTAGATTGGAGAACAAGCCGATTTGCCAGATGACGCGCTGTTCGCTTCGCGCACCGAAGGCGCGCAGCAAACCGGTAATCACCAGAGCGGTAAAGGCGGCATCGCGAGCTTGATCAAGCGTATTGCCAACCACATGCAGTTCATAGGCAAACACGCCCAGCGTGACGCTTGCGGCCAATATACCGGTGAATAACGTCAGATAAAACAAATTCCGATTGAGTAACTGGGATTGCGTTCTTCGTGGTGGGCGATTCAATACCCCTGGATCGATCGGATCGGTGGAGAGCGCCAAAGCTGCAAAACCATCGGTAACCAAGTTGATCCACAAAAGATGTAACGGTAAAAGCGGTAATGGCCAACCCAGCAGCACCGCCCCCAACATCACCAACAATTCGCCGGTACTACTGCCCAGCAGATAAGCTAGCGTTTTGGCGATGTTGTCATAAATGCCGCGTCCTTCTTCGACGGCGGCGACAATGGAAGCAAAATTATCATCGGCAACAATCATGTCGGCGGCTTCTTTGGTCACTTCAGTACCGGTAATGCCCATAGCGATTCCGATGGACGCCTCTTTGATAGCCGGCGCATCGTTCACGCCGTCTCCCGTCATCGCGACAACCGCCCCAGTCGCTTTCCATGCCCGCACAATACGCAGTTTATGCTCGGCTGTTACCCGTGCATACACCGAAACATGCGGTACGCGTTCCTTTAACTCAGCATCGTCCAAGTGGTCTATCTCGGTACCAATCAGAACTTCATCGCCCTTATCCATAATCCCTAATTCGCAGCCAATAGTTCGCGCAGTATCAGGGTGGTCGCCGGTGATCATCACCGTTTTGATCCCTGCCCGTTTGCATTTGCTGACGGCCTCTCTGGCTTCACCACGCGGCGGGTCCTGTAAGCCGACGAGTCCCAACAAAATAAGCTGCTGTTCGATCTCGACATCACTGCTGAACACGCCCGCGCCGAAATGGATGCCCTCTAGTGGACGCTCTGCCACGGCCAGCACTCGCAAAGCATCGTTGGCCAGTAAGCGATTGGCCTGAAACAAATGCGTGCGGTCGATTTCAGTCAACGCCCTGACACCTTGGTCGGTACGAATCAACGTGCAACGGCTAAGAACGACTTCGGGAGCACCTTTGACAAAGGCCCAGGGGAAATTAGCCTGACGACGGATAACGCTCATACGTTTGCGGTCAGAATCAAAAGGGATCACCGCCAAACGCGGCATGTCCGTTTCTATGGCAGACCGGGTAATATTCGCTTTCGCGGCGACCACCAATAACGCCCCCTCGGTAGGATCGCCTACTACAGTAGATCGACCATCGATTAGCGTGAGTTCGGCATCGTTGCATGCCGCCGATGCTCGCAGCAAGGCGAATAATTCGGGGCTTTCCGAGGGGATGCTTTCCACGTTGCCGGAGAAAAATGTGCCTTCCGTGGCGTAACCTTCACCGGTAACACGATAGAGGTTTTTCGAGGTAACCAACTTGCGGGCCGTCATTTCACCCATCGTCAGCGTGCCGGTCTTATCGGTACAAATCACCTGCGCACGGCCTAATGTTTCGACCGAAGCCAAGCGTCGTACCAAGGCATGCCGTTGAACCATCCGTTGCACGCCTAATGCCAGCGCAATCGTTACCACCGCTGGCAACCCTTCGGGAATCGCCGCGACGGCAAGACTCACCGAACTTAGGAACAGCTCAAAGGGGGCGATGCCACGCCATACTCCCAGACCGAAAATCAAGCCGACGATGCCGAAACACGCCATCAACAAAAGGCGTCCAACCCGTTCCAGTTGGCGTTGTAATGGTGTTTCTCCACTTTCGGCCGATTCGAGCAGTTTCGCGATGCGACCAAGTTCGGTTTCCATGCCGGTGTTAACCACCACCGCGTGAGCGGAACCTCCCGTCACACTGGTACCGAGAAAAACCATATTGCTTCGCTCAGCCAATGGTGTGTCCAATACCAAACTAACGGTAAACTTAGCCACGGCTTGTGATTCCCCTGTGAGCGGGGCTTCATTGACACGAAACACGGAGGCTTGAATAAGGCGAGCATCCGCTGCAACCAAATCGCCCGCTTCGAGTAACAGTAAATCTCCCGGAACGACTTCAGTGGTTGTAATCACCAAACTATGGCCATCCCGAATCACTCGGCAATGCGGCGCTGTTAAACGAACGAGTGCGGCGGCCGCTTTCTCGGCCCGATACTCCTGGAGAAAGCCAATTATTGCATTCAAGATCACGATAGCGATGATGGCAATACCGTCGATAACTTCACCGAGTGCGACGGAAACAGCCGCTGCACCAATCAGCACCCAAATAACGAGACTTCTAAACTGACTGATAAAAATCAGCAAAGCCGAAAAGCGCTTGCCCTTATGCAGCTTATTTTGCCCATATCGAGCCAGTCGATGTTTCGCTTCTTCGGTGGAAAGTCCCTGTTCCATATCGGTCGCAAGCAGACCTGCGGTTTCGATTGCTGATAACTTGTGCCATGTGTTCGTCATAACACACCTCCCCCTAACATTATCGGTAACAGAAGGGATAACGACCGGTGGCAGCTAGAGATTATCAAAGCAGGCCTCCTATTCCGGAATGCTGGCTAACAATGAATCCACTGCGGCAGAAACCGCTAGATCGACCCTGTTATCGTTGATTAACCCGTCCAATATCCCGCCATCCCCGACCAAACAAATCGTACTGTCCCGCCATAGCTGCAAGCCCTTCTCTTTGTCATATAGAAAGCCTGCCACTTCCACCTTATCGTTGCTGCCAACCACATTGAGATCAATCAGGGCTAAGACCATGATCCAGCGTGCATCCGGCGGACCAAGGCGTTTTATCACGGCAGGATCGGCGGCCCGTAGACTATCGTTGGTCAGGGTAGCGCTCTCACGCGAATCACTCAGGACCACCGGGTATCCTTTCCGCTTCAGGATCGTTGCCGCCTTTTGGCGCAAGGGTTCTTCGAGATGTGCCGCGACATGCTTGTCGATTCGTGCATCAACGGCTGGCAGCAGCGTAATATAACCGATGGATTTGGGCATCAATTCCGAAGCCCGGTAGAATGCGGGCTGGGTAACGGCACACCCTTCCAGCAAGAAAAGCACACCGACGAATGCGATTAGAATTGGTTTATGCCAACGGATAGTCATAGCTCTTCCCCCCTCGCTATTTCTGGCGATGCAGATTTGCCATCTCTAAATTTTCTTCAGCCGCTTTTTCGTAGGCATTGATCAATGATTGGCAATGTTCTTTAAACCCTTCGGCTTGCCGGCCGTAAAGATAGCTTTTTGCCTGGTATTGGCTCAAAAGCAGCTTGTGTTCTTGGACCTTGACCTGCATCTCCTTAGCGGTTTCTTCATAGTGTTTAACCAAAGCCTCATGCTGTACGGCCAGGTCCAAATCCATCGAATGCGGAGTTATTTCGCTACAGGCGACTAGTAAGCCGGTCGTTAAAAGCAAAGTGATCAGTAATTTTGTTTTCATAGGTGATGTCCTGAGAAACCGATTTTAGTTTAGTAATCCAGAAGCCATTTGACGGTGTAGTCGGGCCATTTCTAAGTTCTCTTGCTCGGAATTAGCATATATTTTGATCAGTTGTAAACAATGTGCTTCGAATTGAGCATATTGCTCATCTGCTTTTGAAAGAATTGCTTGATATTCCCCCAATTGTTTTTTGTGGTCATCGGACTTCGCTTTCATTTCATAGGCTATTTGTTCGTAATGAACGGCCAGTGCTTCGTGGTCTGTCTTTGTTTTCGCGTTATGAATGGCTACGACCATGTCCATGGGATGAGAAGCCAACTGGGCGCAGCCCACCAACAATCCCAGCATTGTGAAAATCAATAACAGTTTCATAATGTTCATAGTAAATCTCCTTAAATAAAGTCCTGTTTTCGAGGATGGAAGCACATTAAAATTGGTCGTTAGTTAGGTTTTTCGTTTTCATACACTTAATTTAAAGCTCTGCCATAGGCGGAGCGCGATGTGTTGCTAGCTATAAAAACGCCGGCAACAAAATCGGTTTAGATCGTTTTAGGTTTCCCCTTGGTTATCGAAACCGCTCTTGAAACTGCAACACCAGGCTGTAAATCACCGGGAACACCAAAAGGCTTAATATTAATACGGTGAGCATGCCTCCCAGCGCGGGAGCAGCGATGCGTTGGGTAACATCCGCGCCGGTGCCGGTCGCCGTCATGATGGGTATCAAGCCGATGATGTTGGCCAGCGAGGTAATGGCTACCGGCCGGACGCGCAACGCCGTCGCGGCTTCGCTGGCCATTCGGATTTCCTTAGCAGTCAGTGGTGCCTGTTTTTGCGCCCTAAGCTTATCGATTTCTATATCGATAAAGCTCAGCACCATCACCCCGGTTTCCGCCGCCGTACCCGCCAGCGCGATCAGGCCGACATAGACGGTAATCGACAGGTTGTAGCCCAGCCAATAGACGAACCAGATACCGCCAATCAGGCTGAAAGGAATCGCCAGCATCACAATGGTAGGTTCGGTGATATTGCGAAAAGCGGTGTACAACAGGATGAAAATCAGTAGCAAGGTGATGGGTATGACGATGCGTAGCCTTTCCGCAGCCCGCTGCATGTATTCAAACTGGCCCGACCACGTCACGGTATAACCGGCGGGCAACGTGACTTTTTCGGCTAACGTCTTTTTCGCCTGTTCGACGTAGCCGCCGATGTCGGAGGTTTTAAGATCGACATAAATCCAGGCATTGGGCCGCGCATCCTCGGTTTTGATCACGTCGGTACCGCGCTTGAAATCGATGTTCGCCACCGTCGTCAACGGGATTTGGCTACCGGTCGGTGTCGGAATCAACACCCGGCGAAGCGCTTCCAAATTGTCACGCAAATCGCGCGGATACCTGAGATTGACCGGATACCGCTCCAGACCTTCCACGGTCTCGGTGATGTTCATGCCGCCAATCGCGCTTTGGATTACATCCTGTACGTCGCCGACCGTTAAGCCGTAACGCGCGGCGGCTTCGCGGTTGATCTCGAAATCCAGGAAATAGCCACCGACCGCCCGGTCGCCGTAGGCTGATAGCGTGTCCGGCAAGGTTTTCATCGCCTGCTCGATTTGCAAGGACAGGGATTGCAGCACGTTCAGGTCGGGACCGGAGACCTTGATGCCGACCGGCGTCTTGATGCCGGTAGAGAGCATGTCGATGCGAGTCTTGATGGGCATGGTCCAAGCGTTGGCCAATCCCGGAAAATGAATGGCCTTATCCATGTCATCCATCACTTGCCGCGTGGTCTTGTTCGGGTCTGGCCATTGATCGCGCGGTTTAAGCTGGATGGTGGTTTCCACCATCATCAACGGTGCCGAATCGGTGGCGGTTTCCGCCCGGCCGATCTTGCCGAACACATGATGCACTTCCGGAAAGGTCTTGATGATCTTGTCGGTCTGCTGCAAGACTTCCCTGGCTTTGGTGATGGAGATGCCCGGAAAGGTGGTGGGCATATATAAAATATCGCCTTCATCCAGGGGCGGCATGAATTCACTGCCCAATTGGGATAAAGGATAAAAGGTCGAGGCCATCAACAGCAGCGCCACGACCAGCGTGGCACCTCGCCAGCGCATCGCTATCCTTAAGACCGGTGAATGGATGGCATGCAGGAATCGATTAATCGGATTTTTTTGCTCAGGAATGATCTTGCCGCGCACGAAATACCCCATCAACACCGGCACCAAGGTGATGGTCAGGATCGCGGCGGCGGCCATTGCATAGGTCTTGGTGTACGCCAATGGGCTGAATAAACGGCCTTCCTGGGCTTCCATGGTAATGATGGGCAAAAAGGACACGGTAATCACCAGCAAGGACGAAAACAAACCGGAGCCGACTTCGCGGGACGCATTGCCGATGGCTTCCCAGCGTTCCTGTGAAGTCAACTTGGCTTGTTTTTTTTCGGCCGCTTCGGCCAGGTGTTTATGAGCGTTTTCCACCATCACCACGCCGCCATCGACCATATCGCCAATCGCCAGCGCGATGCCGCCCAAGGACATGATGTTGGCGTTCATGCCTTGCCATTTCATGACGATAAAGGCCATCAGGATGCCTAAGGGCAAGGTGAGCACGATCACCAAGGATGAACGCAGGTGCAGCAAAAACAAGGCGACCAAGGCGCAGACGATGATCAGCTCCTGGCTTAATGCCTCTTTCAAGGTGTCCACCGCTCGCTCGATCAAACTGCCCCGGTCGTAGACCGGGACGATTTCCACGCCTTCCGGCAGGCCTTTTTTCAGTTCATCCAGCTTCGCCCGCACGTCCTCGATGGTGGCCAGGGCGTTTTCACCGAAACGCATCACCACCACGCCGCCGGCCACTTCGCCTTCGCCGTTCAATTCGGTGACGCCGCGCCGTAATTCCGGGCCAATCTGCACATGGGCGACATCCTGCAAGCGGACGGGCGTGCCGTTGGCATCGACACCCACCGGTATGGTGTTCAGGTCGTTGATCGATTTGATGTAGCCCAAGCCCCTGACCATGTGCTCGGTTTCGCCGAGCTCCAGTAAACGGCCACCCACGTCGTTGTTGGAGCGTTTGATGGCCATCATCACCGTGGATAACGGGATCTCATAGGCCTGCAACGCATTGGGATCGACTTCCACTTGGTATTGTTTAACGTAGCCGCCGACCGAGGCCACCTCGGATACGCCGGGCACGGTCTGCAAGGGATAGCGTAAATACCAGTCCTGAATCGAGCGCAGTTGCGCTAGGTCATGCTTGCCGGTCTTGTCCACCAGCACATATTCGTAAACCCAGCCAACGCCGGTCGCATCCGGACCCAATGCTGGCGTGACGCTTTGCGGCAGGCGGTTTTTCACATAGTTGAGGTATTCCAGCACCCGAGACCTGGCCCAATACATATCGGTGCCGTCTTCGAAAATGACATAGACGAACGACAAGCCAAAGAAGGAATAACCGCGTACCACCTTGGCATGCGGCACGGCCAGCATGGCGGTGGTCAAGGGATAAGTCACCTGGTTTTCGACCACCTGCGGCGACTGGTCGGCATAGTCGGTGAAGATGATCACCTGCACATCCGATAAATCCGGGATGGCGTCCAGCGGCATGTTCTTGAACGACCAAATCCCGCCGATGGCCAGAATAATCGCCCCCAGCAACACCATGAAGCGGTCCTTCAAGACGCTATTGATGATGAAATCAGTCATGGCGATGCGCTCCCTGCTCGATCTGCAAACGGCTCGGCTCGGATGCCGGCGTCGCCGAAGGCTCCATCATTTTGGATGTGGCTTCGTTCAGCTTGGATTCCGAATCGATCAAAAATTGCGCCGAGGTCACCACTTCCTCGCCGACACCGAGGCCTTGAAGAATCGAGACATCGCCGTTGGACGCCAAACCGACTGTCACCGCACGGGGTTCAAACTTGCCGGGGGCTCGCACCACGAAAACCTGGGTATGCGCACCGGAACGCACCACCGCTTCCGAGGGAATCACGATGGCATCGACCTGTTTGCCGGCCAATATCGTCACTTCGGCAAACATATCGGGTTTTAACAACAAACCTGGATTATCGAAGGCCAAACGCACTTTGATAGTCCGCGTCTTGGCTTCGGCATACGGATAGATAAAGGTCAGATGGCCCTTGAACGTGCGCCCCGGGATACCGGCCAATTGCATATCGACCGGGTCGCCTTCTTTCACCCAGGGCAGTTCGTATTCGTAAATTTCCGCGTACACCCAGACTTTGGATAGGTCGGCGATCATGTACAGTTCGGTTTCCGGCGTCACATACTGTCCTTCACGGGCACCGATGTTGATGACGATACCGTCCGCCGGCGTATGGATATGCAGGCTTTTTTTGATGGACCGGCTGTCGGTCAGTTCATGCAACTGATGCTCGGGCACATCCAGCAATTTCAAACGTTCTCGGGAGCTTTTCACCAGTTCTTCCGCACCACGGCGGATGTCTTCGATGGGACTTTTTTCCAGAACTTTGAGATTATTGATGGCCAATACGTATTCCTGTTGGCTGGCCACCAACTGCGGCGAATAGATGCTCAACAGTTCTTGATTCTTCCTGACTTGTTCACCGGTCTTGTCCGCATGCAAGGTTTCGATCCAGCCTTCGGTTTTGGGGTGCAGGCGAACGATACGTTCTTCGTCATAGGCCACCCGGCCGACGGCTCGAACCACATGCGAGAGCAAGGTCTTTTTGGCAAATGCGGTGCGCACACCGATGTTTTGCACAGTGGCTGCATCAATTTTTACTTCACCAGCCGACTCGTCGGTTTTATCCTCCTCGTCCGCATACACAGGCAGATAATCCATCCCCATGTTGTCCTTAGCGGGCACAGGCGACGTCACCGATGGATTCATCGGATTGCGGTAAAACAAAATTTTGGGTTGTTTGGGCGCATTATCCTCGGCATACACCGGTTCATAGTCCATGCCCATGGCATCCTTGGCGGGTACCGGGGAAGTTGCCGATGGATTCATGGCACTTCTGTAAAATAAAGGCTTCCTGCCCTCAGTCGATTGCACCGCCGATTCCTGTTTGGATTGCTGAGCCAACCAATAACCGCCCGCCAAGCCTATTCCCAGCGTTACCGTAGCCGTTAACAAAAGCTGCTTATTCATAAATATCGTCCTCGCCCACATTCGCGCACAGTTGCGCCAATGCCTGTTGGGCTTCAGTAAAGGCTTTCCAGTATTGGGTTTCGTATTCGAACAAGGTGATCTGGCTGCGCACCAGATTCAAAAAATCGACCTTGTTGACCTGATAGCCGGCCAGCATCGAGGCGACAGTCTGCCGGGCTTGCGGAATGATGCCGGTATCGAACAATACGAATTGCTGTTTGGCCCGCTGGTAATCGCTGTGACTTTGGGTAATTTCAGAGCGAACCGCGTTCCATCGATCTTGCAGTGCGTAGCGTTGTTGCATGAGTTCACTGGTACGCTGATCGACAGCTTTGGCTTGTTTGCTGGCGGCAAAAATCGGCACGTTCATACTGACGCCCAAGCTCAGCAAATCCGAACGCTGGGTGCCGTCGAGCATATTATTGCGGGCGCCATATGCCGCTTCGACGTTGAAATCCGGTAGAAAATCTTTATGCGCCAGTTCCAGTTTCGATTGCGCCGCATGGATGCTTTGGCGGTCGCTTTCCAACATCGGCCTTGAGGTTTCCGCTTGTTGATAGAGACGGTCTTCCCGCCTGATTTCCGGTAGATGTATTGACAGCGTGGCGGGTAATTGCACGGGGTTGTTGGCAGGTTGATCCAACAGTGCATTGAGTTTGGCGACGGTACTGCGTCGCATGCCATCAAGGCTGATCTTTTGATCCAATAGCTTGGAGAGTTCCAGTTGGGCTAGCAATACGTCCTGTTGCAAGCCTTCGCCCACTTCGTATTTGCTGCGAGCGATGTCGACGAATTGTTGCAATAATTTGTGATTGTTATCGACAATCTCCAGCGTCCGATCCAGATAAAAAACCTGCCACCACAGCGTTTTGACATCACTGAGCAAACGCAGGCGCAATTCATCGGCATTCAGCGTGGCGGATTCCGCTTCATAGATGGCCGCCTGCTCGCGTAGCGCCAATTTGCCGGGAAAGGGAATTCCTTGAGAAAGCCCGAAACCGATTTGTGTCATGTCCTCTTGCCGGGTACTAAAGCTATTGGTTGGCAAGCTCATCGCATTGAAGCTGATTTGCGGGTCGGGCAGGCTGCCTTCCTGCGACGGTATGGCGGCCATCGCCTTGGCACGGGCCAGGGTTTGCGCCAGGTCAGGATTGTCCTGAACGACTTTTTGGGTGGCCGCCTCAAGCGTCAATAGCGGTTGCTCATCAGCGGCGGCCATGCGGCAGACGATAAACAGCGTCGCCATCAGCAGACGCCTTGATTGAAAAAAGGATGACATGATGATCCTCGTAAACTCGTGATAACCACGACGAACCAACAACAGCCGGACTTTGGCCGATGTTGATCGTCATCAGGGCGGGCGGTTATTTCTTACAGTGAAACACCACCGTTGAACGGCTTAGAGGCTAAAAATCGGCGGTTTTATGTCGGGAGGTGCAAGAAACGAGGCGGAATTAGATTTTTCCCCAAAGCCATAGCTATTGGACACCTGGATTGGAATAAACCTGAAAGATGACGTGATCCCGCAATCGACGCAAACATGAAAGCTGCAACTAGCCAAGTGCGGTTTGGCTGTGGCGGATTGGCAATGATCGGCGTGTGTGGGCACCACTCCCCCGTCATCATTCATTTCATCGGCAGCAACGACCATTTGCGCAACCGCTAACTGGCTGGTGAGTGCAGAATAATGAGCAAACGCCACCACTACAGGCATGATAGCCATGAGCACTAACAGAATGGTGGTGAGGCGGTGTTGCATCATATTGCCTTAATCTAACTGATCTTTATTATTGTAGATGAAATTTTGTATACGTCGCCAGTAACAAGCCTGCTATTGGACAACAATATCCTAAATCGCTCAAAACTTTGCCGACAATGTCATACGGAAATTGATCGGCTCAACCGGATGAAAGTGAATGTCATTCACGCCGGCAGGGTCTTCGCCCGGCAAGCGAGAGGTATAGTAATAGTCAATCGCACTGTCTGTACGATTGAGCAAATTGAACATTTCCGCTTGTAAGGTCCAGGTTTTATTGAATTCGTAGCCCAGCATCGCCGAGAGCATGATAGTCGGTTTTGACCGCACACTATTATCTTCAATCAGAGAGCGAGGCCCAAAGTAACGCAGTCTTGGACCGCCAAAGAAACCGTAGAAATCATGGACCGTAGCGCCGGTGGCGACGACCGTTTCAATGGAACCCGGAATATAGTTACCCGCTGGGTCATTGCCCATAAAGCGCGATTTGGAATAACTAAAATCGGCGTCAAGTGTTAACCAGTCGGTCGGTGAGTAATAATTGGCAAATTCCAAACCGTAACGGCGACTGGGTCGGCTGGGTTCGGTGGTTCCTGCATCACCCGAGAACAGCAGCTCTGAATCAATATCCAGCCACCAGATGGCTAATGTACTTTGCAAACCTTTTATCCAAGTGGTACGTGCACCAATTTCAGAACCGTAGGTTCGTGCAAGCGGCACGGCGGATTTCACATTTTCGCCAGAGCTAGGATCGATGCGGGTATTAACGCCACGACCATCATTACTGTGGTAACCCAAGCCACCGTTCAAGTAAAACTCGGTATCAGCCCATGGGCCAAAGACCATGCCCAATTTAGGGCTCACTAAACCATCGTAACGCTCGCCTTGGTTAGCGGCGATATTGCTGTTGGTGACATTAAAACGGAAACCATCAAAGCGCACCCCAAGCGTAGTCCTAAACCAATCATTCCAGCGCGTTTTATTTTCGGCATAGGGACTGGCACTAGTCACCCATACGGAATCTTGGCGGACCGTCGATAGGCGTTGCCGCGCTTTGGTTAAATACAAGCCATTATCGATATTGTCATTCCGCACTTGTAAGCCAAAAGTGCTTTCCGACTCGGCACCTGCAAGCTTGTGATAAATGGTATGACTGGCCTTGAATCCAGTTTGCGAGCGTTGATCAGGCTGATTGAATTGATCGCCATTAACCGGATCATTCAGAAAATACGTGAAGTTCGAGAATAAATTAAGTTTTGAATAAAGCCCGTAAGCCATGACCTTTGTTGCACTGGTATTGGTATTACGGTGCCATTCGGCAGTCAGGCTGTAACGTTCACTCGCACCGCCATCGGTAGGATCAAGGGCATCATAACGACCGATAAGCCCTGAAGTGACGGCGCGTTTTGCTATTTGGTCAGTGGCATTCCAATCCGCTTTATAGGCCATGGCGGTAACATTCCAGCCAGTTTCGCCATGTTCTTCGCTATAACGAAGTACACCATTATATTTTTGATAATTGTTGCTAACTGTCCACGGACCACCGTTGTTGACGATTTCACCGGCGTACAGCAGATTACCGTCGCCCAATTTATGAGAACCGGTAGTTAGTCCGCGATAGTAATCAAACATGCCGCCCGTAAATTTCACCAATGTGTTAGGCATACCATCAAAGTATTGAATATTCGCGGCACCTGCACTGGAAAAGTCCCCGTTTTCTGCATAATAGTTTCCCTTCTGATAGTTAACCGTTTTAATTAATTCAGGGATCAGAAAGTTGGTATCCGTCCAACCTTGACCGTGTGCATGGGTGGTTAAATTAACCGGAACGCCATCGATTTGGGTTAAAAAATCGGTACCGTGATCGAGGTTGAAACCGCGAAGGTAATACTGATTGGCTTTACCCTCACCACTGTGTTGCGAGGCAATTAAACCTGGTACGGTTTCCAATATCTCGCCCGGACGACTGATTGGACGGTATTTAAGCTGTTCTTGGCCAACATGGCCTTGCGAGGCACTTTCGGCGATACCGACTAAGTCTCTTGAACGTCCAAAATCTTCGACTTCGACTGTCTCCAACTCTTCCGCTTTTTCCTGTTTGGCAGAGGATTTGGTTTTTTTTGAGGGTTTATTCTTGGCCGCTTTGTCTTCGGTTTCAATTTGATCGGCTTGCGCCACCACTTCGGCTACATCCGTATTCGGTGCCGCTTGAAGATTGGCGCAACTTAAGCCCAAGATGATTTCAAGGCTGATGATCAAAGGCTTCTTTTTTATTATTGTATTGTAAAGGCTCATAGGTTTTCTTTTAAACGATGTCGGATTGATTTTTATTGTTATGTCAGGAGGAGATGGGGCCTAACGGGCCATGTTTTTATCATTGCCAGCGGCAAGTTTTGTCGGTTTGCAAACAACGAATGAAATCGGAAGATTGCGCTCATGGCGGCACTGCTTGAATCGCTTGAGCCAACGGGCGCTAATAAATCGAACGAGAAATGGTTTCGATAACGGATAGGCGTTACAGCGCGGTGCGAGGCATTGCGAGGATTACAGTCCAGCCAGTTGTTGTAGATCGCTTTTAGCTGGAAAATGCCAATAGTGAATTTGGCAAAGATCAATTGAAGATAAAGTTCTTCAATGGATTGAATCGAGGTCTTGCGGAGATCGGAAGAGACTTTCGGGAGTGAGGCATTGGCAAGCAAACTTGGCGGCGAGGTCAGGCCCACACCGTTGCTTAACAACTGTTTGCCAGGCGTATGGTTAATATCGGGAAAATAATGTTTGAAACTGAGACAGTCGTGACTGACCGAAGCCGATTCAACTAGCCACTTGTGCTGCAAATCTGTCAAACGATGAAACGAGAGATGTTTCAATAGTAAGCCAAAACCGTTGCTACCTACGCTGTTTTTTTCTAAATCGATCTTGGTTTGCGACCTCACGCTAAACACCTGAGAGTCAATAGAATGACTGACCTGTAAGAGCTCTTGAGGAAACAGATGCGCATCGCGGTTAGCAGAGAAGCGCGTTTGGCCAACTGCCAAGCAACTCGGCGCGATCAGAGAAATCCGAGCGTTTTGATTCAGCGAAGCATTTTTTACATTGTCGTCTTTAGTCGATCCAATGGTTTCGGCCAGCGAGGCACTCGAAAACATAACCGTCAACAAACAACTAATAGTGAATACCACGAGTTTGGCAACCAATATGCCGGCGCCATGCAGCAGCAATGTTGCCAGCATGAAGCCCAACGTATAAGAAATCAGACTAGCAGACGTGGAAATTTCCTGACCATGGGCAAAGCCATGGAAGAAAGCAAAAAACGCCACAATCATGACATTGATTTTGGCGCTAAAACGGATTTTACGGGTAATTAATACACCGAAAACAGCGCAAGATAACAGGATGATGCCTTCCACGCTGGGAATGGCCAAACCTGTTGCACCGGCAAGTCCCCCTAAACTCATGACCCCAACGAATGCAAGCGGCAACATCCAAACGGCCTGGCCACGCAATTGGGCCGCCCAGATGCCAACGGCCAACATAGTGACAAGATGATCCCAGCCAGATAGCGGATGACTAAAGCCATGACTCCAACCAATGCTATCTAAATCGATAAATTGGAAGCCTGCAAAAATGAGTACCAACAAAAACGACAATCCAAAAGAGAGCAATAGACGACGATTGTGTCTTGAATCTGATTGCTGAATGGATTGGTTAGGCTGCATCAAGGGGGGCCAATAAAAATAATTAAGGTATAGAACTTATTTAAAGAGATTGAAACTTGGCTGTTATCCTATCGTTGAAAGTTCGGTAAGCCCGACTAGGCGACTTATCCGAAGGTAATGAGGTGATTATATAGCCAATGCCAGTAGAGGACGCACTAAAAATATGTCATTTAACATAGTTTAATTATAGGGGCTGGCATAAACGAACCCTTTTCAACCAGAAAAAGCCTCGGTCATCAATAAAACAATCGCACCGAAGTCTGGTTTAGTGAATTACATTGAGTACATATTCAACCGCGTAGGGATAGATATAGAATTCGGAAAGAATTGTACGCTAAGGGTCAATGTATCAGGTTGACGTCATGGATGCTACGCTATAGCTGTCAGGAAATACTGAAATCAACCCAATACTGGCGCTCTTAAGGGAGAAAGCCTAAAAATGCGACCTTTAACCATCGGCAAACTTGCCAAACAAACCGAAGTCACTATCGAGACCATCCGTCATTATCAACGCATTGGTTTACTGACAGAGCCAGCGAAGCCCGATGGCGGTTATCGCGTTTATTCAACAGATGCGATTGCCCGAATTCGTTTTATCAAACGCGCTCAACAGGCCGGATTTACCTTGAAAGAAATTGCCACCTTGCTATCGCTTGACGGGGCGCACTGTGCCGATGTGAGGCAACTCGCCGAGCAAAAATGCCAGCAGATCGATCAACATATCAGAGATTTAACCGCTCTCCGGCAGGTATTGGAAAGCTTGGTCAACGACTGTCAGCAGACAGCTCCAACCGCTCATTGCGCTATTCTCGATGCGTTTAGCGATGATGCATCACCCCAACCCTGATTCTAAATCTCAGACTTGACTCTGTTCTAAACAACAGGGTTTAGACTCCTTGCCAACATTAAGCATGGTTTGGCTTAGGAGATTGCTATGAATACAGACCCTGAAACACCCATAAAAACCCCATCATGGTTAGGCATCGGCGCTATTTTGGCCGCTGTAGGGGCTTCGGCCTGTTGTGTTGGGCCTTTTTTGCTGTTGTCGATGGGTATTGGCGGTGCTTGGATAAGCACCTTGACGGCACTGGAACCGGCCCGGCCATTTTTCATTATCCTTACCCTGATTTTTATAGGACTCGGCTTTCGAAAACTCTATCTAACACCTGATCGCTGTGCGGTAGGTGAAATCTGCTCCACATCCGACAACCAACGCCGACAGCGCCTACTGTTTTGGCTGGGTTCCTCGTTCATTTTGATACTGCTAGCCTTTCCCTGGTTGGCGCCATTTTTCATCGCTTAAGAGAAATCGATATGACTATTAAAACCGGTTTGTTAATTTTGAGCTTGTCATCAACCGCTCTGTGGATGCCGGTGGCCCACGCTGAAACAACTGTTTCACAGCCAAACCAACAGCAAGCGGTGACGCTGAATATAGAAAACATGACCTGCGCGATGTGTACAGTCACCATCAAAAAAGCCTTACAAAAAGTCGAAGGAGTACAAAATGTGGTTGTCGATTACGATACCAAAACGGCCGTGATTATTTTCGACAGCCAAAAAACCGATAGTGCAGCCTTGATCAAAGCCACGACAGATGCTGGTTATCCGGGTTCCCTAGGCACACCTGTTTCTCGATAAAGCCGAGAATACGGTCTATGTCTGATTGCTGCTGCCAAAATACATCCACCAAAACCAAACAGATTTGTTCTGAGTGTGGCTCCACTTGTAAAAGTGTCGGTATGTCTACGCTTTATCATCAGGTCAGGTTTCCCGAGAATCAGTCAATCATCACCGACAGCTATTATTTTTGCCCTGCCAAAACATGCCCAGTTGGGTACTTTTCCAGTGCGGCCAACATCATTCCAAAACAGCATTTACGAAGCTATCAAGCCATTCAAAACGACGAGCTTTGTTACTGTTTTGATATTGACGCCGAGCAGTATTTGTCGGCGTTAAAAGTCCAACGTGCGGAACCGATAAAAGACTTTGTGATGCAGCGCACCAAAGCCGGGGAATGTGCTTGTGAAATTAGAAACCCGTCAGGTCAATGCTGTTTAGCGAATTTCAAGCGTTTAGAAAATGAGCAAAACGCAGGTGTCAAATGATCGCTATAAACTAGCCATTCGGAGAACTGATTTTTTGTATTTTTCACAGACCGCTTGTGGCCGCTATGGATAGTGGCCGACTGCCGCCGATGCCCGGCGACATATTTCACTTGCAAATAATCCTGGTTTGCGGCGGACGATTGCAGGTCGGAGCAGATGATTGCTGGTTCAGTTGCAAATAATCTTGGTTTGAGCGCCCGTCAGTTGCATTTAATTCTGGTCGAAAATTGCGCTGATTGCACGTTTGCGCGTTTTCGATTGCAAGCCGTTACACGTAGGGATTGATGGTGTTGAAGCGGGCGTCGCTGCCGTACATCAAGGTCAGCTTGCCGCCTATGTCCCAATGGTCGCCGCCGGTATTGACGTCGCGGATCAACTCGCCGCCCAGTTGGTGCAGATTAAATTCGTTGGCCCGGTCGGCAAACACCACGGGGCCGTTGTAGCCGTCGCCAGGATCGTTGGCGTTGTAAACGATACCGGCATCGGCCCAACTGTGGACGCGCAAACCGGCGGCTTTCATCCAGGGCAAATCGTTAATCAGCGGCAAGCCGTTCAATAAACCGGCGCGTTCCTCGGCCGGCAACGGCGACATCGCCAACAGTAACGGTGCGGCATACAGCCATTCGCGGGTTCGGAAAGATGAGTGTGGCATGGTGTTCTCCTGTCGGAAAATGAATCGTCGAAGTTTTTCGGGCGCAAGCGTTCCCGCCAGCCGGAAAATCCGGCTTAAATGGTTGGGGTTATGAAAATTTAAACGGCTAAAACCGGCGGTTTAGTCGGGACGAGCAAGATAGGCGCGCCAGCCGCCGTAATCGGTAATGTCCAGTGCCTCACGCACGGCGGCCGCTTCGCAGACAAAGCCCTGCACAACAGTGCCGTCATGCAATTGCACGCTGCCGATACCCAAGGGTGGCGGAATTTCGGCGACGAATTCGCCGTAACGGCCAATCGGCAAAGCCCACACCTCGACGGCAATCGCCGCGCCGGTTTCGTCGCGCACCATGCCCGGCCGCTTGCCATCCGGTAATGCGTAAAGCCGGTAGGTTGGCGCGGTGTGCGTGCTTTGCAACAAGATGCCGCCACGGCCGGTCAACAGAGGGTTCAGCGGCAAGCCGGACAGATGCGCGCCGCACACCGCTACCTGAACGAAGCCTGCCGCGTCGTCGCTGTCCGCGTCGGGAAATTCGGGGCTTAAGATTTGGGAGACGCCCAACTTATGCGGCACCCATTGCTCGCGCCGTTTCGCCAAGGCCAGCAAAGCCCGGTCGGCAAAGGCTGGCGCGCACAAGGTGATGCCGAACGGCAGGCCATTGCCGCGAAAACCGGCCGGCAACGCAATGGCGCTGAGGTCGAGCAGATTCATGAAATTGGTGTAATAGCCCAAGCGGCTATTCAATTCGACCGGCTGGTCTTCGACGGCGGCAATCGGGTAGATGGTGCCGGTGGTCGGCGTCACCAATACATCGATTTGGCTCCAGAGCGCGTCGCTTCGCACCTTCAATTCCTGCAAGCGGTAAAACGCGCGCCAGGCGTCGGCGGCCGACAAGTCCGCGCCTTTGGCAAGAATGCCTAGCGTCACCGGAAATAAGGCTTCGGGGTTGGTCTGCAACAGTTCGCCGGCCACCAAATAACGCTCGGCCAGCCACGGCCCGGCATAGAGCAAACCGGCGGCGCCCAGCAAAGGCTGGATGTCCACTTCGACGGCGCAGCCGCCTTGTTCCACCAGTTGCTCAACGGCCGCGGCAAACAAGGCTGCCGCCGCATGGTCGCCAAAAAATTGCAGTTGCTCCGGTTTCGGCACGCCAAAACGGAAACGGCCGGCAAAGCCCGGCGGCAGCGGCAAAGGCTGATCGGGCCGGTTATAGGCGTCTTCCGCGTCGTAAACGTTGGCGACCCGCAGCACCCGTTCCGCGTCGGCGGCCGTCAACGCGAAGATCGACACGCAATCCAGGCTGCGGCAGGCCGGCACCACGCCGGCCGTGCTTAACAAGCCCCGCGTCGGTTTGACGCCGACCAGGTTGTTGAACGCGGCCGGCACTCGGCCGGAGCCGGCGGTGTCGGTGCCCAGCGCAAAGCTGGCCAAACCGGTCGCCACCGCGACCGCCGAACCCGAGCTGGAGCCGCCGGCGATGTAATCTGGATCGAAGCTGTTGCGGCACACGCCATAGGGCGAGCGGGTGCCGACCAAGCCGGTCGCGAATTGGTCCAGATTGGTCTTGCCGACTGGAATCGCCCCGGCGGCGATCAATTGCTGCACCACGAAAGCCGACTGCCGCGGCTGGTAGGCGTAAGCCGGACAAGCCGCTGTGGTGGGCAGATCGGCCAAATCGATATTGTCCTTGATCGCAAAAGGGATGCCGTACAAGGGCAAGTCGTCCTGCGCCTGCTCCGCCAGCGCCGCGGCGTAAGCCAGCATGCGTTCGAACGGCAAACGGCTGATCCAGACGCCGCGCGCCGGCGCGGATTCCAGGCGCTGCCAGAGCATTTCAACCAGCGCCGTCGGCGTCAGCGCGCCGTCCCGATAAGCCTGGCTGAGGCTGGCGATGCTGAGTACCTCCGGTAATTCGGTCCAGGTCTTCATAAGTCCTCCCCGACCTGCAGCACCAGCAAATCCTGGCCGGCGCTGATTTGAGCGCCTTCGGCGCAAAACACTTTCCAGACCGTACCATCTGCCGGCGCCGTTACCGGAAATTCCATTTTCATCGATTCGACCACCACCAAGGCATCGCCTTGCTTGACGCTATCGCCGGCCTGGACCAAAACCTGCCAGACGTTGCCGGCGATATGGCTGGCCACGGCTCTGGCACCGGCCGGCAAATCCAGTTCGGTATCGATGGCCGCCGCCGCGACCGTCTGGTCGTCCGCATACACTTGTCCGGCTTGCGCCCAGCGTTCGCGTTCGGCGTCGAAGGCCGCCTGTTGGCGCTGTTTGCAGGCGGCGATCTCGTCGGCGTGTGCGCGCAGAAAGTCATTGTATTGGCGCAGGCTGAAGGTTTCCTCGCGGATATCCAGCTTCGCCTTGCCGCTGATCACGTCCTGCCGGTAACGCAGCAATTCCTCGGCGGATACCGGATAAAACCGAATTTGGTCGAAAAAGCGCAGCAACCACGGCTTGCCGTCGCGAAAATCAGCGGTTTGCCGGTAGCGGTTCCACATCGGCACGGTGCGGCCGACGAACTGGTAGCCGCCCGGACCTTCCATGCCGTAAACGCACAGGTAAGCGCCGCCGATGCCGACCGCGTTCTCCGGCGTCCAGGTGCGGGCCGGGTTGTATTTGGTGGTCACCAGCCGGTGACGTGGATCGATCGGCGTCGCCACCGGCGCGCCGAGGTAGACGTCGCCCAAGCCCATCACCAGATAACTGGCGTTGAACAGGATGTCCTTGACCTGTTCGATGCTGTCCAGGCCGTTGATGCGCCGGATGAACTCGATATTGCTTGGGCACCACGGCGCATCCTTGCGCACCGACTGCCTATATTTTTCGATGGCCAATTGGGTGGACGGGTCGTCCCAGGACAGCGGCAGGTGGACGATGCGGGTCGGCACTTCCATGTCCTCGATGGCCGGCAATTCGGCTTCGGCCTGCGCCAGAATCCGCATCAAGTCGTCCAGCTTCAAATGCCGGTCGTAATGCACCTGCAAGGAACGTATACCCGGCGTCAGGTCGACGATGCCGGAAATACCGCGCTGTTGCAGCCAAGTCATCAAGGCGTGCACCCGAAAACGCAGATTGATGTCCAGTATCAACGGACCGTATTCGACCAGCAGATTGCGGTCGCCGGCCTGGCGATAGGTCACTGCAACCTGCTCGATATTGGCCGGCACCTGAGCAAGGATGCAGCTTTCCTCAAAGCTTGCTGTTACCGGCAGTTCCGGTAACACGGCATGGGCCGGATCGGCTAAAGCTCGCTCGACTTGGGCATCCAGACTCGCGGCCTGTTCGCGGTTCAGGCGGATAAAACGCACGGTATTACCCGGCTTTAATTGGCCCAGCTTCCACAATTCTGCCGCGACCACGGTGGCCGGGCAGACGAAACCGCCTAGGCTGGGACCGTCCGGCCCCAATATCACCGGCATGTCGCCGGTAAAATCCACCGCGCCGATGGCGTAGGCGTTGTCATGGATGTTGGATGGATGCAAACCGGCTTCGCCGCCGTCGCTGCGCGCCCAGCGCGGTTTCGGGCCGATCAGGCGGATGCCGGTGCGGTTGGAGTTGTAATGCACTTCCCAGTCGGTCGCGAAGAATTCGGCGATGTCTTCGTCGGTAAAGAAATCCGGCGCGCCGTGCGGGCCGTACAGCACGCCGATCTGCCAGTGCTCGGAATAAACCGGTAGCGCGGCCGGATTCGGCACGACTTCCTCGGCCATAGCGGCATCCGCTACGACCGGCAACACGTCGCCGACCCGCAACACCCTACCGCCGTGGCCGCCGAACTGGCCCAAGGTAAATGTGGCGCGACTGCCCAGATATTCCGGCACGTCGAAGCCGCCTTGGATCGCCAGATAAGCACGGCAACCCTGGCCGGCGATAGTGCCCAGTTTCAACACATCGCCGGCGGACACTGTTATGGCTTGCCAGAATGCGACGGCCTGACCGTTCAATTCGGCCGTCATCGCCGCGCCGGCCAATACGATGCGGGTAGCGAAATTGAAGCGCAGGCAGGGGCCGTTGATGGCCATCTCCAGACCGGCCGCGTGTTCCGGGTTGCCCAAAATCCGGTTCGCCAAGCGAAAGGCCAGCATATCCATCGGTCCGGACGGCGGCACACCGACGTCCCAATAACCCAAGCGGCCCGGATAATCCTGGATCATGCTTTGCGTGCCGGCTTCCAGCACGTCCAGGGTGCGCGGAAGGTAAGTCAGGCCGGCCAAATAAGCAGTGATCTGGCGGCCGCTGCGAAACACCTCGTCGGCGACGATCTGCCGCAAATAGGCCAGATTGGTTTCGATGCCGGCCAAACGAGTTTCGGCCAAGGCCGCATCCATTTGCGCCAGCGCCTGTTCGCGGTCGCCGGCGTGGACGATGACCTTGGCCAGCAAGGGATCATAATGCGGGGTGACCTCCAGGCCGTTCTCCAGCCAATGATCGACCCGGACGCCGGCCGGAAAACGGCAATCGGTCAACAAGCCGGCCGAGGGCTGGAAGTTCTTGTTCGGGTCTTCGGCGTACACCCTGACCTGCATAGCCCAACCCTGCGGCGCGTGCCGGTACTGATCCAGAAACGTACTATCGCCGGCCGCCAGCCGCAGCATCCAGGCCACCAGGTCGGTACCGGTGACTTGCTCGGTCACGCCGTGTTCGACTTGCAGCCGGGTGTTGACCTCCAGGAAATAAAATTCGCCGCTGTCCTGGTCGTAAACGAATTCGACGGTGCCGGCGGAACGGTAATTCACCGCTTCGGCCAGCGCCAGGGCATGGCGATAGAGCTCCTCCCGCGTCGCCTCGCTGAGGCCCGGCGCCGGGGTTTCCTCGATTACTTTCTGGTTGCGGCGTTGTACCGAACAATCGCGCTCGCCCAGATGAATCACCCGGCCCGCGCCGTCGCCGAAAATCTGCACCTCGATATGGCGGGCGCGTTCGATGAATTTCTCCAGATACAGGCCGCTGTCCTTGAAATTGGCCGCACTCAAGCGCTGCACTACGGCAAATGCCTCGCTGAGTTCGGCATCGTTGCGGCACAGGCGCATACCGATGCCACCGCCGCCGGCTGTGCTTTTCAGCATCAATGGGTAGCCGATGCCGGCGGCCGCCTGCACAGCCTGCTCTATGTCCGCCAGCAAACCGGTGCCCGGCAGCAAGGGCACGCCGCAAGCTTGGGCGATCTCGCGGGCGGTGTGCTTCAAGCCAAAGCGCCGCAACTGTTCCGGCGTCGGGCCGATGAAGACAATGCCGGCCGCGGCGCATTGCTCGGCGAATTCGGCATTCTCGCTCAAGAAGCCGTAGCCGGGATGAATGGCCTGGGCGCCGGTGCTCAATGCCGCTGCCAAAATCCGCTCGCCGCGCAAATAGCTGTCGGCCGCCGCCGCGCCGCCGACGCAAACCGCTTCGTCGGCTTCTTGCACGTGCTGGGCATGGGCATCGGCTTCGGAATACACCGCGACGCTGGCGACACCCAATTGATTTAGGGTCCGAATGATGCGGCAGGCGATCTCGCCGCGATTGGCGATCAATACCTTGTTAAACATGAATCCTCTTCTGGCGGGCCGTCCCGCCTTGCTTTGCCAGCGCCGGGCCGTCCCGGCGCGGATTATGGGTCAGTCCCAGATCAGCAGGCGCACCGGCGTCGGGTTATAGGCGTTACACGGATTATTCAGTTGCGGGCAGTTGGAAATCAGCGCGATGACGTCCATCTCCGCCCGCATTTCCACATACTTGCCCGGCGCGGAAATGCCGTCGGCAAAGGTCAATTGGCCATCGGCTGTGACCGGCACGTTCATGAAAAAATTGATATTGCTGGCGATGTCGCGTTTGGCCAGACCGCAGTCGGCATGACCGACGGCCAGCAAAAAGCTGTCGCGGCAACTGTGCATGTGTTTCTTGTCCAGGGCGTAGCGCACGCTGTTGCTTTCGGCGGCGCAAGCGCCGCCCAGCGTATCGTGGCGGCCGCAGGTGTCGGCGACGATGGTCAGCAACACCTGGCCCTCGCCGGACATCAGCTTAGTGCCGGCGCTCAGGTACAAATTGCCTTGGTGGCGTATCGTGTCGCTGGCGCTGTAACGTTCTTCATGGTCGGCGGCGCTGTAAAACAGCGTATCGACGGCCTGGTTGCCTTCCAGGTCCAGAATGCGGAAGGTCTGGCCTTGTGTGATGGTATGCAGCCAGGGTTCGCCGGCCGGCAAGGTGTAATCGTAAATGGCGTTGCTCGGATCGAGCGTGCTCTCGACGATGGGCATGGTTTCGTCCTCGTTAGATCGGTGATTACAAAAAATAGCGTTCGGTATTGCTGAAGCCGCGGCCATTTTCCGGGCGGAAATTGCGGCATTTGTCGTCTTGGTCCGGCAAGGTGCCGCGATAGGCCTCCAGCAACACCGGTTTGGGCTGGTAATGCGAATTGGGGTCCAACGGATGCGGGCAACTGCTCAGCACCACCAGCGTGTTCATTTCGAAGCGCAATTCGACTTGGCTACCGGGGACGGAATGTCCAACTTGATATTGCAGATTGCCGTCTCGGTCGGCTGTGATCTTGCTGAAGAAATTGACGTTGGCGACCAAGTCGCGCTTGCCCAGTCCCCATTTCTCCAGTTCGATCAACAAGCTGTCGCGGCCGTTGCGGTACATCGCATTGCGGTGGCTTTGGTAATTGGCCGTGCCGTATTTGGCCAGCACTTGCGCGGCGTCGGACACACCGCACACCGTGTCGTGCCAACCCAGCGTGTCGGCGGTAAGCGAGCACAACACCCGGCCCATGTCCGAGTAGCAAACAAAGCCTTCGGTGAGATGAAACGTGTGTTGCGCTTTTAACGTGTCGGCCATGTTGTAGCGTTCGGTGCGTTCGTCGTCATTGACGAACAAAGCCGACAAGTTGGCGCCGCCTTCGCTGTCGGTCAGGCGCAGCCGGTTGCCGCGCCGCATCCGAAACGAAGTATGGGCGCCGCCAGGCAGAGTCTCGCTCCAAAGCAGGTCTGCGGGATTGATTGCAGCTAAAGTCATGTTGGTCTCCTAATAGGTTTATGGCGCCGGAACCTGGCCCAGGCGCTCGAGCAGTTCGTAGTCGGTCTGCATGCCGGACGTGTCGCGGATGCCGGCCAAAATTTGTTTTTTTAAAGCGATAAAGTCCGGGGTCTGCTTCATGTCCTGGTCGCGATGGTCCGGCAACGGCACGGTGTGGACCGCGGCGATGCGTCCCGGCCGCGGCGCCATCAGTACCACCCGGTGCGCCAGATAAATCGCTTCTTCCACGTCGTGGGTGACGAACAGCACCGTGGTCTTTTCCAGGATGGAAACGTGTAGGATCAGATCGTGCATGACCTCGCGGGTTTGGGCGTCCAGCGCGCCGAACGGCTCGTCCATCAGCAGGATGCGCGGCCGCGCCATCAAAGCCCGGGCAATCGCCACCCGCTGCTGCATGCCGCCGGACAACTGTTTCGGATAGGCGTCGGCGACGTGGCTTAGCCCCATCAAGCGGATCAGGGCGTCGGCCCGGCCTTCGGCGGACTCGACGTCGCTCAGCGTCGATACGTCGCGGTGCACTTTCAATTGCCGGCAGAACTTTATGTTGTCGGTCACGCTCAACCAGGGATACAAGCTGTAATGCTGGAACACCATGGCCCGGTCGATGCCGGGACCGGCAATAGGTGAACCGTTAACGTCGATGCTGCCGCCGCTGGCTGGCTCCAGGCCACCGACGATGCGCAGCAAGGTCGATTTGCCGCAGCCGGAGGCGCCGACCAGCGTAACGAACTCGCCGGGCGCAATGTCGAGATCGGCATCCAGCAAGGCGACAATGTCCGCGCCGTTGGCGGCAAAGCGTTTTTGCAATTGGCGGATTTGAATGATGGGAGTCGTCATCGCGCTATCTCCGGTACAGCCAAGGGAAGCTGCGGCGATGCGCCCAGCGGAAGCATTGGTCGGTAGCCAGCCCGAACAATCCGATCAAAATGATGCCGGCGAAGATTTTGTCGGTTTGCAGAAAACGTTGCGCCTTCAGCACAGCAAAGCCCAGTCCGGAGTTGGCCGCAACCAGTTCGGCCACCACCAGATAAGTCCAGGCCCAGCCCATCGTCACCCGCAAGGTATCCAGAATCGCCGGTTTGGCCGACGGCATGATCACCCGCATCACGATTTCGTCGCGGTCGGCGCCCATGGTTTGCGCCGCTTCGATTTGCTCCATCGGCACTCGCCGCACGTCCTCGGCGATCATCAGCAGCATTTGAAAGAAGGTGCCGATGAAAATAATCGCGATCTTGGCGCCCTCGTCGATGCCGACCCACAGCATCACCAACGGGATGAAGGCGGCCGCCGGCATGTAGCGGATGAAGTCGGTCAAGGGTTCGAACAGGGCTTTGACCGGCGCATAGGTACCGACCAGTACGCCCAAGGGCAAGGCCAATACCGCAGACAATAAAAACCCGGCCACGACCCGGTAAACGCTGATCGCCACGTCCCCCAGCAGATCGCCGTCGCGCAGCCATTCCCAGGCACTGTCCAACACCAAAGGCGGTGTCGGCAGGAACACCGGATCTATCGCGCCGCCGGCAGAGGCCCACCACCAACCGAGTAGCACCGACAGCAAACCGCTGATTGCAATCAGCCAATGCGTGCGCCGTTCCAAACTGCCGCGTATCGCCCACAATGGTCGGCGCGGATTTAAATTGCCAGTCATCGTTGCCACCCTAAGTTAGCGAGCGGCGAGCGCTTCGGCCACCAATGAGGCATCGACACCGACCGCCAAATCCGGCACGCTTTCGATCAAACGGTTGTCTTTCAAAAAGGCGGCGATGGTGGGGCCGACCGCCGCTAACGACGCCGGTTCGCTAGCCGGTCCCAAGGCTTTCAGGTTGTCTTCCAGTGTGAAGAAGCGGGTACCGGGCAGAAACACTTTGTAGGCATCCGGTTTCATGCCGACCACTTTGGCCATGACGGTGACGGCTTGGTCGGGCTGCTCGCGGATAAAGCGCTGGGTATCCTGCCAAGCCTTGATCATGCCGACCAGTTCGGCGCGGTGGGTTTCGATGGCTTTAACCCGAGCCACCAGCAAATCCGGGATCAGGCCGGGCATGTCTTTGGAGGTGAATAAGGCCGTGCCTTTGCCGCTGGCCTGGATATTGTTGACCCAAGGATTCCACACCACGGTGGCGTCGACCCGGCCGCTCAAGAATGCCGCCGCCGCGTCGCCGGCCGACAGGTTTACGGTTTTGATGTCGTTGAAACTCAAGCCGTTCTTGCTCAGCGCGGTGGCGAGCACGAAGTGGGAAATCGAATATTGTTCGAGGGCGATGGTTTTGCCTTTCAGGTCGGCGAAGCTTTTGATGGCGGGATTGACCATCAAGGCGTCGTTGCCGTCGGAATTATCGTTGACCAGGATGGCTTTGACCGGCACGTTCTTGCTGAGCGGTGCCATCGTGTCGGACCAGGTCTGGCAGTTGGCGTCCAACTGGCCGGCGGACAAGGCCGAGATCGAGTCGGTGTAATTGGCAAACCAGACCAGTTTGACCTTGGCGCCGTACTTTTTGAAATAGCCGTTGTGTTCGGCGACGTACCAGGCCACCCAGCCGGGCCAGTCGCTGACCCCGACCTTGATTTCGGCACGGGCCGGAATGGACAAGCAAGAGAATGCAGCGGCCAGAAACAGCGCCGAAAAGCGGGAGAAGATGCGGGGAAAAGTTGAGGTCATGGCTAGCTCCGGTCGGGTTGAAAAGCTACACGTAGAGGCGGATCGGTTTATAAAACCGTCTGACCTCCCGGGCTTTTATCCCGCCGTGTAGCTCCCCGAAAGAAGCCGGCAACTCTCGGTCGCTGACGTTCGAAATCGAACCGGAACCCTAGTCACCATTTTGTTAAGGCGCTTTTATGATCGCGCCTCACGTGTTTCGTTGTTATCTATAACATTAATTGTGCCAACATACGGTCCCCTTATAAATCAATTTGTTAGCCTAAGCGCCGGTTAACCGCACCCAATTTTGCGCTCGATTATAGCGCAAAACTCTACCAGATTGGTGCAAGCCGTCCGCCGCCGACTAATTTCAGATCGCCTGGCGAACAACGCCAAAGCCAAGCCGATTCGCGCGCAGACTTGGCAACACCCGAACCTAGCGTAGAAATCAAAGGCCGTTGCCGATCAGGATGAAGGGCGCCCAATAGTAAGGGTGTTTAAAGGAAACCGAGCCGCCGCCGTCCAGTTGCACACCGCGCCCGTCCCCGGCTTGGCCGCCGGCCGCGCCGGTAATCATGGCCAACTGCGCCTGGCGCAAGGCTTCGGCTTTGCTGGCGCCTGATTGTTTCAAGGCCCGGTAAAACCGGTTCATCAAGGCTTGGGTACCGCCGTCGTCGACCGACCACAGCGAAGCCAGCGTGGCGCGCGCGCCGGCGCTTTCCATCAAAAAACCCAAGCCCAAAATTTCCTCGCCCTGGCCCAACAACGATCCCACCGCGGTTTCGCAGGCGCTGAGCACGATCAGATCGACATTGCGTAGCGACCATTCGTACTTGACCTGGTCGACCGTGACCCGTTCGCCGTTGCCGAACAGGATGAACGATTCGTCGGGCTTGCCGGAAACCAGTGCGGCATGGGTGGCGAAATGCACGATGTTGTAACGGTTCAGTTCCGGCACCACCGCGTCGGTGCTGAAATTGCGGTCGACCAATTTCAGCGCTCCCGGATAGAGCGCCGCCAAGTCGTTGACCTCCGCGCCGGCAAACGGCAATCCGGCGAAGGCGAAATGGCGGTCTCCCAGCGTGAAGTCGTAATCGCCGCTGGCGAAGGCCGCGGCCAGCAACTTAGGCTCGCGAATCGGCCGCGTCTCCAGCTCGGCCAGAGAGAATGCGGTAATGTTGACGCTGTTGAAGCGTTCGGCCAGCCATTGGCGGCCGTCGTGCAAAGCGGCCAACGGGATGTAACGCAACACGCCGTCCGGGGCATACAGTAGGGTTTTGGCGCCGATTTGCTGCAGGTGCCGCTCTATCGGTTTTACCAGCCACGCGTATAAGGCTTGCGCGCGTTGCTCGACATCCCCCTGATGCCGAGACAAAGCGCTGCGAAAATCCGCGACCGCCCGGTTCAAGACTTCATGCCTCACCGGCACCGAGACATGCAACGGCGGACTGAATGCATTGGCCAGCACGATTTCCAAACGGTCCGGCAGCACCAACGGGTACAGCAATACCGTCTGCCCTCCCAGGCGGGCCAGATTGTCCTGCAGCGGCCGCAATTGGGCCAACGCCGGCATCTGGCTGCGCGCCTCCCGGCCGAGCTGGCCGACCAAGGCGCGGATGTCGTCGCTTTCGATGAAATTGGCGAAGGCTCTTTGCAGACTGCGTTGTTGCCGATCCAATTCCTGCCATTGCTGCTGCTGCTCGGGGCTCCAGCGGGCGCGGTCGAGCTTGTCCAAGGCCGCCAGAGCCTGCCCGGTCGTTATGGCCTGCCGCTCCAACGCGGCGTAGTTTTTCAGAATGTCTTGTTCCGCCGGCAATTCCGCGACGCCTTGACCGGTGGTTTGGTTACCGCGCACCGGGCCGAGAAAATCCGCCGCTTCCTGCACTTTCAATAAATCCAGTACCTGCTGGGCTTCGATAACGCGATCCTGGCGCAACAATAAATCGGCCAGACTCCGGTAAAACCCCTGTACTCGGGCCAGATAGGCTTTTTGGTCCTGTTCGGGCAGGGTCTTCAAGTCGCTGCGTATCCGTTCGCTGATATTGACCGACTGCTTATAGAACGCGATAGCCAAGGCCGGCTGGCCGCTGCGTTCGAAAAGAGCGCCGATGTTGCCCAGTGTGATGCGCGCATTGTCCCGGTCGTCGGTTTCGCGCCAGATTGCCAGGGCTTGCAGATAGGCGTTAAACGCCGCCGCGAAATCGCCGCTGCGAGCGTAGACGCTGCCGATGCTGTCGTAAGTGGCACCGATCGGCTTGCGGGTGCCGAGCTGCTGCAATACCTCAAGCGCGCTCGCCAGCACTGCTAAGGCTTGCTGGTGGTTTTGCCGGTCGCTCAGCGCCAGCCCGAGATTGTTGCGGGTTTCCGCGACGCCGAAACGGTCGTCGAGTTGACTCCGAATGGCGATGGCGCGCTCGAAGGCCTCGATGGCGGCCTGATGGTCGTTTTGCTCGGCGTAGACGTAACCGAGGTTGTGGTAGGCGGCAGCGATATCGGCCTCGCCGCCGGCGCTTTGAAACAGCGCCAAGGCTTGCTGTTGGTAGGCCAACGCCTTGCCGTATTGGCCCATTTCGGCATACACCGAACCGATATTGTTGAGGATGGTGCCGGCATCGTGCGCCGGCACCCGATCCAATTCGGCAAACCGTTGCTGGGCTTGGCGGTAGATTTCCAGCGCCTTGGCGTAACGGCCCTGTGCCAGATAAGTCAGACCCAAATTACCGAGGGTCCTGGCCTCGCCCAAGCCGTCGGCCACTCGCCGCCGCAGCGCCAACGCCTGGTCCAAATGCGTCCGGGCTTTATCGATCAGACCTAACTTTCTATAAGTGGTCCCCAACATGTTGTGCAATATCGCCAGCTCGCTGTCGTGCGTGCTATCGAATTGCTGCAGGCCGTTTTCGAAGGCGGCGGCGGCCTGTTCGAATTGCTGGAGCTTTAGCTGGGTGCGGCCGATTTTGTAAAACAAATCGCCGGCGAATGCGGCAGACTCGGTGTTAGCCGCCAAATCCAGCGCTTGCCGATAATGGCTCAACGCCAGAACATAGTTTTGGGCTTGATATTCCAGATAGCCGCGCTCGCGCAGACGTTGCGCCGGGCTAAGCCAGACACTTCCGGCAACTGCGGACGCATCCGCATCGTCCGGATAATCGGCGTTATCGCTGGTTTGCAGCAAATTACATCCGCTGGCGAGCCAGCATAGCGCCAAAGCCAAGAAGGCGCGAGGCAAACCGGACCGGCCGGGCGCGGCGGACATTGCGTCGGTCAGGCCGCGGCGGTAACCGCCGGTTTGCGCTGCAACTTAAACCAGACCGCCGGCACCAGCATCAGGCTCAATAAAAATAGCGTAGGGTGTTTCAGCGCCGAGACCAGCGGCCACAGCAGCATCCGCGCCGCGATCCGGGCGGATGGGTGTTCGGCTATATAACCGGCCAGCGGCGGCGAGTATTCGTAGTAAAGCTCCACGAACGCGCGCCCCAACGGATACGGCAGCAAATACCGGTCCCGAAAGCGTTGCAGCGCCACCACCTCGGATGCCAGCGGGCTGCCGTAAGCCGCCGTGGCGATGAAACACATGTTTTGCCGGCCCTCAGGATTCCAGCGCTTGGGGTCTGCGCCGCCGGTCTGTTGGTCGGACGGTAAATGTTCGGCGTCGTCCTGATAATCGCTGCTGTCGGTCATTTGCATCATCAGGGTTTGCCTTTCCTGGTCCAAACCTTCCAAATCCCGTTGCAGATCGATCAAATGGGCATTGAGCTGATTTATCTGCAACTGCAACCTTTGTTTGAGCTGCGGCTGGTTGGCTTGCTGCAATTGCGCCTGCTTTTGATCGAGCTGGATTCTGGAAGTCGAGGCTTGTTGTTCCAACAACTTTTTCCGCCGGTTCAGTTCTTCCAGTTGTTTCCTTAGCTGGAACTGTTTTTGCGACAACTGCGGCGCTTGCACGGTGGCTCGTTCCGGCAAACGCTGAATCGCGGGTTGCGACACTTTGTCGTCTACCCGCGGCGCCGCTTGGCTCGCCGCCGGTTGCGGCTGGTTCTGGCTGGGTTGTTGGGTTTCGGTCGTCAAAGGCTGCACCCGCGGCGCCAACGCCCGTTGCCTCAAGCTCGGCTCCTGGGCATAGGCTGCGCCGCCGCACCACGCCATCAGCAAAATCGCAAAAACCTGAAACCGCATCGAGAAATCCGGTTTCGGTTGACCGTCGCTATGACCGTTCATGCCCGCCCCCTTGCACCACTGCCGCTGCATTAAAAGATTCGCGCCGGAACATAATTTGGCCCTGGTTCGGCCGAAAAACGTTACAAAATCGTCACGATGGCGCAACGACGTTAACACAGAGGCTGAGCCTGCCCAAGGTTTTTATCGGTGCCGAACCGCTGCCATCGTTCATCGGCAGCTTATCGTCCGCGGCAGAGCGAAACAATCCGGGCAAATACGCCTGAACGCCGCGAGCGCGACCGCCGCTACGCCACTTCCTCCGGTAAGAAGCCGCCGGCCTGCATGGTCCACAACCGGTAATAAAACCCCTGCTTATCCAGCAATTCCTGGTGGCTGCCGTCCTCGACGATGCGGCCCTGGTCGAACACCAGAATCCGGTCAAGATGGGCAATGGTCGACAAGCGGTGGGCAATGGCGATGACGGTTTTGCGGCCCATGACCCGGTCCAGATTTTCCTGGATGGTTTTTTCGGTGACCGAATCCAGGCTGGAGGTGGCTTCGTCCAGAATCAGAATCGGCGCATCCTTCAACATGACCCGGGCGATGGCGATGCGCTGGCGCTGGCCGCCGGACAATTTGACGCCGCGCTCGCCGACTAGAGATTCGTAACCCTGCGGCATGGCATCGATAAATGCGTCGGCATGCGCCAGGCGGGCGGCCTCGGCGATCTCGGCCATATCGGCATCCAAGCGACCGTAGCCGATATTTTCCCGTAAGCTGCGATGGAACAGACTTGGATCTTGCGGTATCAGACTGACCTGCTCGTGCAACGAGTCTTGGGTGGCGTGCAAAATATCCTGGCCGTCGATCAAGATCTGCCCGCTTTGCGGTTCGAAATGGCGCAGGATCAAGTTGACGAAGGTGGATTTGCCGGAACCGGAAAAGCCGACCAAGCCGACGCGTTGGCCCGGTTCGATGGCCAAATTCAAGTTTCGAAACACCGGCCGGCCGGGTTCGTAGCAGAAATCGACGTTCCTGAATTCGATTCGGCCGCGGCCTATCTGCAAAGGTTTGGCGTCGGCGCTATCGACGATCTCGTGGCTTTTGACGATGGTCTCGACGCCGTTGGCAACGTTGCCGACGTACTCGAAGAATTCCAGGAAACGCCGGCTCAGGTTGCGGGCGTCGCCGATCACCAACAGCGCCAGGCCGGCGCTCATCGCAAACGCGCCGACGCTGATTTCGCCGGCTTGCCACAGTTGCAAGGCATAGCCGATCGTGCCGATTTTCAGGACCGCGGCGGCGGTAAACTGAAACCAGCGCACCCGCTCCATGTACCAGAAAGTACGCCGCGCGCTGTTCAGTTCGGTCGCCAGAAAGCCGTCCAGGTATTCGCGCTCGTGGTGCAAGCGGGTGAACAATTTGGCATTCAGGATATTGGTCACGGCATCGACAATCTTGCCGTTGACCATGCTGCGGGTGGCGGCGAATTCCTGGGCATAAGGTTGGCAGCGCGTCGCCAGCCAATACGAAATCAACACGTAAGCGGCGACCCAGCCGGCGACGAACAAGCCCAGGCCTTGGTGTTCGTTGAGCAGCAACACCACCGACACCGAAAAAGTCACGCCGATCGGCCAGAAATCGCAAATCACGGCCCAGGTGGTATGGTTGACGCTCATCGCCGTTTCGCTGATGCGGTGCGCCAGCGCGCCGGCAAAGTGGTTGCCGAAATAACGCGGTGCGTGGCATTGCAGATAGGCGAATAACAGCCGGGTGGTGCGTTGGCGCAAGCGCGGCCCCATCATGATCAACACCGCGCCGCTGGCCCGGCTGGAAACGATCTCGGCCACGTTCAAGCCCACCAGAATCAACAGCGGCTGTTTGAACGTTTCCAGCCAATCGCCGACCGGCGCCGTCTGCGCGGCAACCGCGTCCATTAAGGCTTTGATCGCATACGGCACCAGAATGCTGCCGGCAGCCTGGCCGGTTTCCAACACCAGCATCAACAGCAGCAGCCAGCCGAACGGCTGCAGACAAAACAATACGAAACGCCAGGGGTGGCAAGGCAAAGGCGGCGCCTCCGCCGCGCGGCGGATATCCTGGTCTCTGGTGGAATTGGGCATGAAAAAGATTTGTTTTAGAAAGCAGGCCCGCATTATAGCGAATTGGCGGAAGCGGCAATTTCGTGCGCGCTGCCTTAACCGCGCCAGTCTCCTGTGGATGTAGACAAAATTAAATCGCCCGGCTAACCCCGGCTGCATTGACTTTGGCCAACCCGCTGCTATTGCCTTGCACCAACAACGCCGCACATACCTGCAGCCGGGGATTGATATTGGTCAGTAATAACTTGTAGGAATTCGAGCGGGTACCGGGGACGATTATGATGATGGAGAATTGGTTGGGATGACTTTTTAGTGGTATGTGCTGAGCGCTAGCGGAGCGCATCGAGCGCAAACGCTGCGGGCAAGCCTATCGATAGAAATTTATCGATTCGAACCGGCATGGCTTGTGTCGCTATGGCAAGCGGAGAATAATACATACGCGATGTACACACAGAAGGTAATAACATGACGACTTTGACCACTCGCATTTTCAAAAACGGCAACAGCCAAGCGGTCAGAATTCCGCAGGAATTTCGGCTGGAGGTTAGCCAAGTGGAAATCAGTCGTTGCCCCAATGGCGATTTGCTGATTCATCCGGTGCCGGCCGACCGGGGCGCGGCGTTGCTGGCGGTTTTGCAAGGTTTCGACGACGACTTTGCCGAACAACTGCTCGAAAACTCCCGCGAGCAAGTCCCGATGCAGGAGCGCGAGTCTTTATGATCTATATGTTGGATACCAACATGTTGATCTATCTAATCAAAAACAAGCCGCCTTCTGTAGCCGAACGCATCAACAACCTCCCGGAGAATAGCGCGCTGTGCATGTCGTTCGTCACTTATGCCGAGTTGTTGAAGGGTGCTGAGGGCAGCCTACGCAAGGAAAAAGTGTTGGCGCAGTTGGAACAATTGCTGCGGATCGTACCGGTCGAATATGCCGTTGGCGGTGCGTTATGTCGATACTACGCCAGCCAATTTACCCGGCTAAAAACGGCCGGAACGCCGATAGGCGCCAACGATTTGTGGATTGCCTGCCATGCGCTGGCGATTGGCGCCCGCTTGGTCACGCATAACGTGCGGGAATTCGAGCGAATTGAGGGGTTGGCCGTCGAGGATTGGGCGGATGAGCGGTAATTTTTCGGCGCAATTGTTCTTCAAATGCCGCTTCGTACTAAACGTAGGATGTGCTGAGCGCTAGCGAAGCGCATCAATCGCGATGAGGTGTACGTTGTTCAGCTCGTCCCTGTTTGGGGTTGATGTGTTTTGGTGTCGCTGGCGCGACGGCTCGATTTTGATGTCGGTTCGCGGACCGACAGCCGCGATGCATCCTCGCATCGCCCGTGGCAGGCAACGCCGCTCAAATCCTCCGGTGCTCGGCGCGGCATAACGGGAGAAAACTCCGCCATGAAATCGGAAGCGCCTAATATTTGCGAGGTTTTGTAGGGCGCATGGGCGATAGCGTCATGCGCCGAATGTTTGAGAAGGCCAAGATACGGCTTACGCCTACTGACGCCCTACGGATTGCGACTTACGGTCTTTCGCAGGCTTGATTGACGTGATACGGACGCGGGGATATATTGCTTGTATATAGCATTCCGGAGGCGCCCATGGCGACCAGCACCGTATTTACCAACAACCGCAGCCAAGCCGTGCGCCTACCCGCCGACATGCGTTTTCCCGACAACGTCAAAAAGGTTGAGGTTCGTGCCGTCGGGCAGGAACGTATCATTGCCCCGGCGGACGCGGCGTGGGACAGCTTTTTTCTCGATGGCCCGAGCGTCAGCGACGATTTTTTAAACGAACGCCCGAGCCAGCAGCAAGGCGAGCGCGAGAGTTTTTAAGCGCGCATGTTGAAATATCTGCTCGACACCAACATCGTCATCTATGTGATCAAACAACGGCCGATCGAACTATTGGCGACCTTCAACCGGCATCACGGCCGCATGGCGATTTCCGCGATTACGCTGGCTGAACTGATCCACGGCGCCGAAAAGAGCCAATTCCCCGCCCGCAACCTTGCTACGGTGGAAGACTTTTGCAGCCGTTTACAAGTATTGCCTTACACCGACAGCGCCGCGATGCATTACGGCGGCATACGCGCGGCGTTGGAGAAAATCGGCCAGCCGATAGGTGTCAACGACCTGCACATCGCCGCTCATGCCCGCAGCCATGGCTTGATTTTGGTCAGCAATAATCTGCGAGAATTCGAGCGAGTGCCGGGGTTGTTGATGGAGAATTGGTTGGAGTGATTTTTTAGCGCCCTCTCCTTGCGGGAGAGGGTTGGGGTGAGGGGATAAAATGTGCCGCTGGCGCGACGGCTTGTTTGAATACCGGTTCCCGCACCGGCGGGCGGGTTACTTTCGCTACGAAAACCATCCCTGGTTTTCGCCCTTCGGGCTAGCCAATGACTGTTCAAATTCGCTCCCGGCGAATTTGTGCTTGTCCAAAGAAAAGAAACCAAAAGAAAAGACACCCGGATGCCGCTTAGTTCACTCGGCACATCCTTGTGCCTCGCCCTTCGGGTGCTGCGCATGCAAATCGGCTATCCTTCCGATTTGTCCTGCGCTCCGAAGGATTTGAGCGGGGTTTTCCGAAGAGGCATCCCAGCCCCTGCGGAAAACGCGATGCATCCTTGCATCGCCCCTGACGGGCAATCCTCCGGTGCTCGGCGCGGCAAAACGGGAGAAAACCCCGCCGCGAAATCGGACAGCGTCTAATATTTGCGAGGTTTTTTAGGGCGCATTAGCAATAGCGTCATGCGCCGAATGCTTGACGGCCAAAATGCGACGCAAATTGCCTACCACATCCGGCCGAACTATTTCGGAATAATGAGTATGTATAATACACACCATGAATAGCGCGGAACTCATCAAGCGATTGCAAAACGATGGCTGGCTATTGCGGGGCGTAAAAGGATCGCATCACGTTTTTACCCATCCATCCAAGACTGGGCACATCAGCGTGCCGCATCCGCGTAAGGACTTGGGCCAGGGACTGGTCAACAAACTACTGAAACAGGCAGGTTTGAAATGAGATACCCGATAGCGATAGAAAGCGGCGACGAAACCCACGCCTACGGCGTCGTGGTGCCCGATTTGCCCGGTTGTTTTTCCGCAGGCGACAGTTTGGACGAAGCGATAGCCAATGCCAAGGAGGCCATCGAACTATGGATGGAGACGGTCATCGAAGACGGCGAAGCCATTCCGGAAGCCGCGCCGATTGCCAAGCATCAGGCCGACCCGGAATTCGCCGGCTGGATTTGGGCGGTCGTCGAAGTGGATCTGTCCAAACTGTCCGGCAAAGCCAAGCGGGTCAATATCACGCTGCCGGAACGGGTGCTGGCCGCCATCGACCAAGCCGCTGCGCGATTCGGCGATACCCGTTCCGGATTGCTGGCCAAAGCGGCTTTGGAATATGTCGAGAGGCATCCGGCGGCTTGATTCGTTTGGTGTCGCTGGCACGACGGCTTGATTTTGATGTCGGGTCTCGGCCCGACAGCCGAGATACTTTTCTTTGCTCCGCCAAAGAAAAGTATCCAAAAGAAAGGCGGCCCGGATGCCGCTTTGATCCTGCGCTCCGAAGGATTTGACGAGGGTTTTCGGAAGGGCTTTCCTAGCCCTCCGAAAACGAGCGGCATCCCTGCCGCTCCCCTGCGGGCAACTCTCGCCAAATCCTCCGGTGTTCGGCGCGGCAAAACGGGAGAAAACCGCCGCGAAATTAATGATAGTTGGGTAATTTTAGGTTGACTAATTGCTATTAAATTAACTAACATCATCAGCGGCGGGTGTTAGTCGCCCGTTTGTTTTGCTCTTTTAAATTACTACGTATGTTCTAGCGAGAAAGCGGTGCCTTTCGAGGCGAACCTTCGGGTTCATGACCGGGCTGCTGGGGCCTGTCCAAGCGCGCCGAGTGCGGCGTGTATATGGGGGCGACAGTTGTCTGGCGTAAAGGTTAAGAGTCGTCCAAATAATCAATCTCAATATTCTCGTTTCCTTAGTTATTGGTCTGGCATTTTTTAACCCTAACCAAGGAGATAGCAATGAAATGTGACATTCACATTAACGTAGTAATTAATGAAGTCAAGAGTATAAGTTTGCAACAGCCCCACGCTTTGCAAACGAAACAACAAGTTGATTTGGATCAAGGTAAGAAGTTGTCTCTTAGAGCAATTTCACCTTGGTTATTAGCCTTATTACTAAAACTTATTGAATTTATTTCTGATAAGTTGGGCTGGTAACTGACTCTTTAACCCATTGCTTCGGCAAACATGAAGTTAAAACCACACTACCCGCATAATCCCATTGCCTCTATCGAGGCATTGGCGACCACTCTAGGAATTCATCCAAAACTTTTGCAAGACTTGGCAAATAAAGCTGATGACTCCTATACTGATTTCTTAATTACCTCCAAAAATAGAAAAGGCGAGGTAAAAGACAGAACTGTTTGTGAGCCAAAATTTGAACTAAAAAAGCTACAAAAAAGAATAAATTCGCGAATATTTGAAAAAGTAGAATACCCTTTATATTTGCAGGGCGGAATTAGGGATGAAGAAAGCCCCCGTGATTATGTTGCTAATGCTCAAATCCATGCCCACGCCAATCAAATAATTTGCATTGATATTAAGCAGTTTTATCCCAGTATAAAAATTCCGCATGTAAAAAATATATTTAAGTATTTTTTTAAATTTCCAGAAGAAGTTTCTGAAATGCTGGCAAAATTGGTAACTTATCGTGGAGCTGTGCCTCAGGGTGGCTGTACTTCTTCATATATCGCTAATCTCATTTTTTATGATACAGAGTATTTATTGGTTTCTGAGCTGCGAAAGCATAGTGTTAAGTATTCTCGTCTATTGGATGACATAACTCTTTCTGCAGAAAAAGATTTCACTAAAGAACAAGAAGAATTTTTCATTAGAAAAATTTCAGCAATGTTCACAAAATATGGTCTCTCCATGCACAGTGGAAAGAAACGTATAGAGCATCGTTCAAATTCTGACGTAAGCTTTGAAGTTACTGGTCTTTGGATTGGTCACAAAAAGCCTAAGGCACGAAAAGAAGAGCGGAGATTTGTAAGGCAATTAGTCTTCATGTGTGAGCGAGAGTATAAAGTTAGTCCTTATACGAAAGAATATCATGAACGTTGGAACGAAGTTTCTGGGAAAGTCGCTAAATTACAGAGGTTAGAACATCAGCAGGCTAAAAATCTACGAAAAAGATTAGGACTGATTTTGCCTTTGTATGATGAAAACATGGAAAAACAACTTACTCACGAAACAAAAAAATTAATTACCTTATCACTACCGCAAAGCAAAAGACCAGGCAACATCAAAAGAGTAAATTCTCTAATTAATAAATTAGGCATATTATCTAGAAACAATAAAGCACTTGCTAGGTCACTACGGTTACAGTTAAGTACAGTATACGCCGACAAACCAAGCAACAAAGAGATTTGGGAATAAAATGGATGATCGTCATTTCGGAATAATAAAGACCTTTGATGTTTTTAAAGGATTTGGATTTATCCAGCGACAACAAGGTAAGGATGTTTTCTTCTTTTATCAAGAAATTGAAGGAGACGATAAAATATTAGCCGAAGGTGATAAAGTGAGTTTTAGGATTGAAAAAAAACCAAAAGGATGGCGTGCTTTCAATATCAGAAAAGAAGGTTAAAACTTTCACGTGCATTAAATATTAATCACTAACAGCCCGCATAGGATGTGCTGAGTGAATACGAAGCGCATCGGTCGCGAACGATGCGCCTCACGTTGTTCGGCACATCCTACGAAATTTTTTTCGATTTTCAGCCATTAATGAATGGTTGAGAAGTCTAATTGGCGATGGTTTTCTCCCCTGATGCCGCGCCGAGCACCGGAGGGTTTGGGCGGACAAATCGGCAGGATAGCCGATTTGCATGCGTAGCACCCACAGCTCGTAGGATGCGGTAAACAGCGTGCACCGCATCGTTCGCGATTGGTGTGGTTCGTAAACTCACCATACCCTACGCCCGCTGGATATTTGCCATTGGCAACCAGCGTAGCCTGGATGAAATGCAATGAAATCCAGGGAATCCGGTCTTCATCTCCGAATTCCGCCGCTATACATTCCCAATTTCGTCAAGACTGTTCGAACGGATTTAACAAGCCAACGCCAAAACCTCGAAAGTCGGCCACGTTGCGGGTGACGACCGTCAGGCCGTGTATTCGGGCGGTGGCGGCGATCATCGCGTCTTCGTACAGCGTGTCCGAGGTCTTATGCATTAACTTGGCCCAGCAGCGGAACACGGCGGCGTCCATCGCCAGCACTTGGTAAACGCCGGCGAGTAAATCCAGCCAGTTTTCGATTTGGCGGGCTTTGTCTTGGTCTTGGTCGCGCGTTAGTTCGATGCTGGCCTGAATTTCGCCGATGGTGACCGCGGAAATAAACAGTTGCCGGTCGTCGATAGCCTGTAACCACGCGACCACGCCGCCGTGCGGTTTTGGTTTGCGCAGTTCCGACACAATGTTGGTATCGAGCAAGTACATTCGAATTAATCCGCTTCGGCGACCGGACGGCGGCGGGCTTGGCCGCGCGCGGGCAATATCAATTCGGCGCGGGCTTCATCGGATAGCAGTAGTTGTTTCAACGAGGGTTGAGCGTTAGCTTGCAGACGGTTCCAGATTGCCACCGGCACTAGCACGGCGGTTTGTTTACCGCGCTTGGTGACCATTTGCGGACCGTCGTGTTGGCACGCATCCAATAATTCGCTGAAGCGCGCTTTGGCGTCTTGTACGGGCCAGGATTGCATAAACCACCTCTTCTGACTAACTGGCTGACCAGTGTAGTAGCCAATCGGTTAAGGTTCAATCCCGTAGATGCCTGTTGTTAGCGGCCTGTGCCTATATGCAAGCAAGCCAAAAGCGACGGGCCACGGGCGAGACGCGATAGCTAAAGCCGAAAAATTATCCCCAGCCCATTTGCAGCACAAACACTCCGCCTACAAAACGGTGGAACGAAGAAATGCACCACTCGCCCCCTCGTTTGCGTAACCGGGCCTGAGCGAATGGCAACGGATCGTCTTCACCCTGCACCGCTGCGCTTCCGGCAAGCGCCTGCAACATCACCAATCCTCCGACAAGCCCCGTAAAAAATTTGCCCACCGCCCGAATTCGGCGCATGATCCGGGCCGCACGCCAACCCATTCAGCCACCAGACCGGGCGCCGAGCGTACCGGCCGCAAATCCTGCAGCGAGGTTGTTATGTCATTGGGATATTACCGCTACATCAAAGGCCGCCTTGTGGTGCGGCAACGGCAATCGCCGGACGGCGACAGCATGCGTTTCATCGCCGACGACATGGCGCTGTTCAAGGGCCTGCCCCGCTTCGCCCGGCCCAGCGAGGCCGGCGGCGAGGAAAGCTACCAATTGCGCTTTCAAGCGATAGACTCACCGGAGCTGCATTATGGCGGCGCCGAACAACCGCACGGCCTGGAAAGCCGCAACGGCCTGCTGGAATGGCTGGGCGTCGATCCCGCCGGCTGGGACTGGGCCGTCGCTCCCAGCGGCTTTGCCTGGGAAACCGAGGCCGCGATATTGTGCGACGGCTTCGAGGGCCACGGCCGGCCGATTGCCTTTGTGTTGCCCAGGCAGAAAATCAAGGACGGCGCAGACGTAAAATTGACCAAGGCGCTACTCGGCAAAACCTACAACTACCACGCTGCCGCCAGCGGACTGGCCTATCTGGGCTTGTATTCCGGCGGCCTGTCCTTCGACACCCAAACCCGGCTGATCGCCGCCTACCAACAGGCCAAAACCGCACGGCTCGGCATCTGGCGCTTGGACCGCAGCAGACGCTTCACCGTCTCGACGCTGGACGACCTCGGCCCGGAAACCGGCGTGTTGGTGTATCCGAAAATCTTCCGCCGCTGCGTGGACGCGCTGCGCTGGGTCGGCGGCGAATTCGAACCCGGCCGCGACCTGGACAATTTCCTGGCCGAGCGTACCGGCGAAGACGACCAATTGCTGGTGCGCTCGATCTACGGCGGCCAGGTCAAAATCCGACTCAGCCAAGTGCTGGAGCAGCTCAACAGCCAGATTAGAATTGAGTTGGATTTGAATACGGTGGAGTTCGTTTCCAAGTAAATCGGAATATCCAAACGATTTAGGACGGTGGCAGCTTGCTCCGGATCGGCCACCGGGCAATTGTTGAAGCTGTCTCACCCCGTAGGCCGGAATAAGCGCAAGCGTTTCCGGCACGCTTTGCGCCGGAAACGCCTTCCGGCCTTCAGAAATCAGCATTACTTACGAACCGCCGCAACACCGCCAATCAAAGCGGTGCCGCGGTGTTCGCCATCAGGCGTAGGTCGGCTGGAAGGCTTGCTCCGGATCGGCCACCGGACAATTGTTGACGCTGTCCCAATACGGCGACAATTTACGCAGGTTGGCGACGATGGTCGGCATCGCTTTCAACACCTCGTCCACTTCGCTCATCGTGTTGTAACGCGAGAACGAGAAGCGGATCGTGCCGTGGGCGGCGGTATAAGGAATATCCATCGCCCGCATGACGTGCGACGGCTCCAGCGAACCGGAAGTACAAGCCGAGCCGCTCGACGCGGCGATGCCGGCCTTGTTCAACAGCATCAGGATCGCCTCGCCTTCGATGTATTCGAAGGCAATGTCGGTGGTATTCGGCAAGCGGTTGTTCAGGTCGCCGGTGATAAAGCAGTGCGGAATCGCTTCGACGATGCCTTGCTCCAGCTTGTCGCGCATGGCTTTGACCTGGGTGTTTTCGAATTCCATATGCTGCAGCGCCAGTTCGCAGGCTACGCCCAAGCCGACAATAGACGCGGAGTTTTCGGTGCCGGCCCGGCGGCCGCGTTCCTGGTGGCCGCCGCGCAATAGCGGACGAAATCGGGTGCCGCGGCGCAGATACAACACGCCGATACCTTTCGGCGCATGCAATTTGTGACCGGACAGGCTCAACATGTCGATCTTGGTATCGGCCAGCATCATCGGAATCTTGCCGACCGCCTGCACCGCATCGGTATGGAACATCACGCCGGCGGCGTTGGCCATTTCGGCCATTTTCTCGACCGGAAAAATCGTGCCGGTTTCGTTGTTGGCCCACATCACCGAAACGATGGCGACGTTATCCGACAGCATGGCTTGGTAAGCTTCCAGATTGATCCGGCCGCGCTTGTCTACCGGCAGGCGGTGGATGGTGTAGCCTTCTTTTTCCAGGTTGTCGACCAGGTTCAAAATCGCCGGATGCTCGACCGCGGTGGTGATGATTTCCTTGCGGTTGGGCTGGCATTTGATCGCCGACAGAATCGCAGTCGAATCGGATTCGGTGCCGCACGAGGTAAAAATAATCTCCGAATCGTGCTCGGCGCCGAGCAATTCCTGCACCTGGCCGCGGGCCTTCTTGATCGCCCGCGCGACGCCGTCGGCGAAGCGGTGGATCGACGACGGGTTGCCGAAGTATTCGGTGAAATACGGGATCATCGCATCGACGACGGCCCTATCCACCTTGGTGGTGGCGTTATTGTCCAGATAGATATCAGGCATGGCCGGCCTCCTGGATATTGACCAATTGCGTCGGCATTTGCGAGGCCGGCACCACCTTGATGAACTCACCGAGCGCTTCCATCAGCCGTTGCTGAATGCCGGCTATTGTCATCGCCGCCATCTGGCAACCGCTGCAGGCGCCGGTCATGTTGACGTAAGCGGTGTTGCCGACCACTTCGACCAACTCGACGTCGCCGCCGTCGGCCATCAATTGCGGCCGGAACGACATGATCACTTCCTCGATTTTCTTGATCCGCTGCAAGTTGGTCATCGGCCCTTTCTCGACCACTACCGGCGCCGGTTTGGCGGCTGGAGCAGCGTTCGGATCGAAGCTTTCGCCGCGCTCTTTCAGGACTTTTTCCAGGATGCCTTCGATATCTTCATGGCAGGAAGCGCAGCCGCCGCCGGCTTTGGTGAAGTTGGTGACGTCCTCGACGGTACGCAGTTTGTTGGCCCACACCATTTCCTCGATCATTGCCGCGTCGATACCGAAGCATTTGCAAATCAGCGCGCCTTCTTCATGGTCGTCCTTCCATTCTTCGCCGCGGTAGTTGGCGACGGCGGCTTGCAACGCTTCCCGGCCCATTACCGAACAGTGCATTTTTTCCGGCGGCAGGCCGTCCAGTTCGGCGGCGATGTCCTGGTTGGTGACTTTCAAGGCTTGGTCCAGCGTCATGCCTTTGATGATTTCGGTCAATACCGACGACGACGCAATCGCCGAACCGCAGCCGAAGGTTTGGAAGCCGGCGTCTTCGATCACTTCGGTGTCTTCGTTGACTTTCAAGGTCAAACGCAAAGCGTCGCCGCAACTGATGGAACCCACTTCGCCAATCGCATTGGCACCGGCGACCGCACCGGCATTTTTCGGATTGAAGAAATGGTCTTTAACTTTTTCTGAATAATCCCACATGGCAATAACCTCGCAAACTTAAGAACAGGATTTAGGGGCGCCGCCGTTGTCGCCGGTGGTAAACGACGAGCCGCAGGCGCAGCTTTTCACCGCGTTGGGATTGGTAAATTTAAAGCCGGAACCTTCCAGGCTATCGACGAAATCGATAGACATGCCGTCCAACTTTGGCATGCTCAACGGGTCGACGAAGACTTTGACTTCGCCGCAGTCGATCACGGTATCGGCTTCGTTTTCTTTCGCTTCCAGGCGCAGGCCGTACGACAGGCCGGAACAGCCGCCATCGGTCACTTCGATGCGCAAACCGCCGGTAGGCTTGTCGGAACTGCTGATAAAACGGCCCACGGCTTTAATGGCGCTTTCGGTTAATGTAATCATCTTCAACTCTCCTGAAACGGTTTGGCATTGATCTTGTAATCAGTTAAAGCAACCAGCATGCCATACGCGTTTTTTTCGGTTAACGCGCTGAAATCAATGGGGTTGCGGCTGCCGGCCAACTATCCGCGGCGAGCCGTTTCCCAACAATGCATCGGACTTTGTCGGCTTTGCTACAAAACATTCACAGGAGAAAATGTATGAACGTAGAAGATCTGGATTTGGGCGACGTGGTATACGCGGCGCACGAGATTATCGACGACGGCAGCATGCCGGAAGGCGAGGAAGGCACGGTACTGGCCGAAGCCGGCGCCCGCGGCGTGATAGTGATGAAGGGCCACGTCGAGGAAGACCCGGCGTTGACGGTATTTCTGGTGCGGTTCGAAGACCGCGAGCTTAACCTGGGCCGGCCGATCGGTTGCTGGACCGAGGACTTGGTCGCGCCGGATATGGAACCGGTAACGACGCATTGACCCGGCACCGGCAAACCGGCCGCATACCGGGTATAGTCATACCCGCAACGCCGGCAGCCCCGGCCTCATTTAATACCCTATGAAATGGCTATGAGCGACGATTCCGGCGCGGTACTCGATTACCACCAGCGCACCAAACACCAACTGAATGGCTACGCCAAGGGCCCGGCCTCGCTGGATTGGGACGATCAGCCCAGTCCGTTCCGCCGCTTCGACGACTGCGAAACCGTGGCGCTGCCGCAGCCGGGCGCGGAACTGGACTACCGCTACGCCGATCTGGACCGGCCGGAAACGATCCCGGCCCAGCCATTGACGCTGGCCAACGTCGGCCTTTTGCTGGAGTTGTCTTTCGGCCTGTCGGCCTGGAAGCAATTTGGCCCCGACCGTTGGGCCTTGCGTTGCAACCCGTCCAGCGGCAACCTGCATCCGACCGAAGCCTATCTGCTTTGCACCGATCCGGGTCTACTGGCGGCCGGCGTTTACCACTACGTCAGCCACGACCACCATCTGGAACGGCGTTGCCGGTTCGATGCCGCCGGGCAATCCGCCGGCCTTTACCTGGGCTTGTCCTCCATCCACTGGCGGGAAGCTTGGAAATACGGCGAACGCGCCTTCCGCTATTGCCAGCACGACATAGGCCATGCCCTGGCGGCGTTGAGTTATGCCGCCGCTGGCCTGGGCTGGCGCGTCGAACTGCTCAGCGAAGCCGGCGACGCCGAGATCGGCGCCTGGCTGGGCTTGGACCGCGCCGCGGATTTCGTTGCCGACGAGCGCGAGACGCCGGACCTGTTTTGCCGGATCGATACCGGCGCCGGCGCCGAGGGCGAATTTTCCGGTCCGGCATTGTCACAAGCTTTACAAAGCGGCGAATGGTTCGGCAGCGCCAAACGCTTAAGCGGCCGCCACTTCTACCGTTGGCCGATCATCGACCAAGTGGCCGAGCATACATTGAAACCGCTAACGCCGGTCGAACGGCTTACCCTGCCGGCCCTGGAATTGGCGCCGCCCAGCCGGAATCCGGCGGCCAGCCGCTTGATTCGCCAGCGCCGCAGCGCGCAACATTTCAACGGCAAATCGGCGCCGCTGCCGCTGGCCGACTTTTATCGAATCCTCGCCGCACTGCTCCCCGCTGCCAAGCCGCCGTTCACGGCCTGGAATTGGCCGGCGCAGGTACATATCGTCTTGTTCGTGCACCGGGTCGACGGCATCGAGCCGGGCTTGTATTTCCTGCCGCGCAATGCGGAAGCCGCCGACCGAATCCGCCCCGCCTGTGCCACCGACTACGTCTGGCAGCGCGTCGATGCGCCGTTCGAGCTTTACCGGCTGCAAGCCGGCAACGTGCGCCAAGCGGCAAAGACCTTGTCCTGCCACCAACCGATTGCCAGCGACAGCGCCTTCAGCCTGGGCATGCTGGCCCGCTTCGCCGACAACGTCTCGGCCGAGGCCTGGCGCTACCGGCGGCTGTTTTGGGAGTGCGGACTATTGGGGCAGATTCTGTATCTGGAAGCGGAAGCGGCCGGCGTGCGCGGCACCGGCATCGGTTGTTTCTTCGACGATGCGGTACACGGCGTGCTGGGCTTGCAGGACCAAACCTGGCAAAGCCTGTACCATTTCACGGTCGGCGAGCCGCTGGAGGATAACCGGCTGCAGACGCTGCCGGCCTATGCGCATCTGGCGCAATCGGCGTCGCCTGCGCCCGAAAACGGATAGAGCGTCCGGGAAATATTTCGCGGCCAAGCCGGTCGATAGCGATTAGAATCGTCGGCTTAATTTCGTCTACCGTCGCAGGCATCCTATGAGCATCGCAGCCAACATCATCCGCTTCGCCATCAAAATAACGCCCAACTCGCTGATCGTTTGGGTCGCCAACCACGTCATGAAAGGCATCGCCGAATTGACCCAGTTCAATTTCGATTTGGATGCGCGCAAGGTTTACGTGCAAAGCCGTTTGTACGGCGAGGATTTCACGATAGACGTGGTGTTGGAGGATTTTGCCGTGTTCAACGACGGCGAAAGCTACCGCTTCATTCTGCACAGCGCGCGCTCCGACCGGCCCTGGTTGCAGAACATCCTGGCCAAATTCGTCGGCAAGGCCTGGAAAATTCCGGCGTTGCCCGGTTTCGCCAAACCGCTGGAATTGATGGCCGAAGTGTTCGCAGCCCGCCCGCCGGTCCTGGAAGCGATCGTGCACGACAGTTCCGCCGAGTAATCCCCCCGCCGCGCGCCGGGCCCGCTCGCGGCCGGTGCGCCATCGCTTACCCGCGAGCGGCTCGCCCCGGCGCCGCTCCAATTCGTTATACACATCCTTGTCCGCTAACCGCCATCATGCCGGGATAGACGAAACCCTAACCGCGTAGTACATCCAGGCGGCAAGGCTACTGTCCATGGCGCTGGATGCCCGCGTCCGGCGCGCACGACGGTACTATGATGCCGCCGCTCCCGCCCTATTTGCCGCAGACCGCTAACGCTCCGCAACAGCAACAGGCAAACGGCCTTGCCTGGTATCACGATTTCAACCCGCCAACAAGCCTTCCATTCCACGCCTAACCTATTCCGTATTGCATCGCCGCCCGACTCGATCGAACGGACAATTGCAATCGTCGATTTATTATGTTTGACAATCGCCAAATCGGGACTACCATAACCAAGCACGAGACTGCGGATTAAGTCATTGTCAAGGGGGAATTATGAATACCATCGCTTGGCTCAACAAATTTATCCGGCTTCTGCCGGCCTGCTTCACATTGATTCTAGCCGCAGTACCTCAGAGTGATGCCGATAGCGGTATTAGCGGCGGATCATTCAATCCACCAATTACGCCGCTTGCTAACGGTAGCCTAGGCCAGCAAGCCGTGTATCGGGCTATATCCGCCGCTTGCTTTACTGCTAATCCCCTAGGCGCCTTATGCGGCAGCGGCAACTCATCAAACTTAGCCGCTCAGCAACTATCGCCTCAGGCCTCGATGCAAGCCGACTCGATCGCGATTTCGTCTCCCTACGATTTCGTCAAGAAAATCAACAATCGCATTCAACGCATAAACGATTGCGACGATACCAATAAATCGGCCAAAAGCCGGGAAGACTGCCGAAAAAAAGGTAACGGTAGCGGAGACAGCAGTAACATCGGCCCGTTCGGCATTTCGATCAGCGGCGGCGGCGGCTTCGGCGACCGCAACGACGCCCGCGGCCAAACCGGCTTCGACATTAATACCCAACACGCGAACGCCATTCTGGATTACCGGTTCGACGAGCAATTTGCCGGCGGCCTGTCTTTGGGCTATCTGCACTCCGACCGGGACTTGAATTTCAATAGTGGCTATTTGAACTCCGATGCCTACCGAGTCGCTCCGTTTTTGGTTTACTCGCCATCCGCTAAAAGCTACGTCAGCCTTCTGGCCGGCTATAGCCGGCTGGAGTTCGATTCCCTGCGCAATGTCAACGCCGGACTCGCTGACAATTCCATATCGATTAGCGGTGCGGCGGCCAGCTACGGCGCCGACCAGTTTTTCACCAGTCTCGGCACCGGTTACGTTGAGCAAATGGAATGGTTCAATTTACGCGGGTTCATTCGCGGCGATTACAGCCATACCGAAATCGACGGTTATCAGGAAACCGGCGGCATCATGAGCACCAATGGCGGCTCGGTAACGGTGAATATGAACGGACAGACCATAGATTCGTTTACGACCACAGTCGGCGCCGAAATCAGCCGCGCCTTCACTGTGCCCAGCTTATACACCGTATTCATCCCGCGCTTCCGAGCCGAATGGGTGCACGAATTCGAAAACCGCAGCCGGCAAATCGACGCCTCTTTAGCGGGCATTCCGTTGATAGGGCTGGCAACGGCAGCACCGGAACGCAACTGGCTCAACCTGGCTACCGGCCTGCAAATGCAGCTGCCGCAAGACATCGTCGCCTTCATCGACTACGAAGCCTTATTGATCGAAAACGGCAGCAACCAGATCGTTTCCGGCGGCGTAAAAATTCGGTTTTAAGCCTGAACCGCGGGCCGGGTCGGAATCGGCACCAAGCCGCCGGCCGGAGCCCTGCCGACAATAACAAAGGTCCGGTAAGCCGTTACCGGCCACTAAATCGAGCGTCAACGCTGCAGGGGGAATCATGCGCAACCAAGCCATTCGGCCGGCCGAACCTCGCCCGGAGTCCGCAACCGTTACCAAGCCACGGGCCGGCAAATCGAAACCTGCCGCCTTGGCAATATTCCGACATACCGCTGCGCCCAAAATGTTACTGCCGCTGGCGCTGGTATTCGGTATCGCCGGCTGTGCCACCCAGCCTCAGGAATGGGCCGAAGACGAAGAAAAAATCACGGCCGGCATTTTCCTGGAACCCGAAGAGCGCGCGGTATTGCCGCCCGGCATGGAACTGCGGCCGATTTACGACAAGGGCCTGGACCTGACCAAGTTCATGGAAGGCTTTAGAAGCCTGCCCTACCATGACGTGGCCCACTTTTGCACCATCGGTTACGGCCACCTGATCAAGCAAGCCCGCTGCAACGGCAGCGAACCGGCCGAATTCCGCAACGGCATCAGCGAACCGCGCGGCTCGGAAATACTGGTCGGCGATATGGAACAAGCGCAAATTGCGGTGCTGACCAAAACCAAAGTGCCGTTGTCCGAAGGCCAATACGCCGCGCTGTGCGATTTCGTCTACAACGTCGGCACCGGCAACTTTGCCAAATCGACGCTGTTATCGGCGGTCAACAAGCAGCAATTCGACCGGGTACCGGCCCAATTCCGCCGCTGGAGTAAAGCCAACGGCCGGGTCATCAAGGGCTTGAAGATCCGCAACGAGAAACGGATCGATCTGTTTTTCGACGGCATCGGCGTGCCGCGCGCCTTGCCGGAAGCCGAGGCGGAATTACCGGAAATCGATATTCGCGTCGGCGAAATCCGGCAGTAACCCCACTTTCCATTCAACGTTTGCACTGCGCCGCGATAACGCGGGTTAGGAGAATCCCATGGCAACCACCCATTTCAAATGGCTGATCTTAGCCGCCGTTACCGCACTGGCCGGCTGCGACCTGTTTCCGTCCTGGATCAACGTCACGGTAAATTTCAGAGACGCCAAAACCATCAAACCCGACGATCCGGTCGAATTCAACGGCGCCGTGATCGGCAAAGTCAGCGGCTTAACCCCAATCAGCAACGGCGTGACCGTTGCGCTGGCGCTGGAAAAAGCCAAAGCCGCACCGGTACAAGCCAATGCCCAGGCCGCTATCGCCGTCGAGCCGCCGCCGGCCAAAATCGTCATCAGCAACCCGCCGGAATCGGCACCGCCCGTCGTTGACGGCGGCGTACTGACGGCGCTGGAACCGAAAACCGGATTCGACGCGATTTTGGGGGCGATTTCCGACGTGAAACAAGCGGTCAGCCAAGCCGCCAAAGACTTCGGCGACTATTTCAAAGACGCCAACCAGGAATGGGCCGACTCGAAACAGAAAATGAACGAGTCGCTGGCGGCATGGCAGCAGGACGCACAAACCACCGAAACCGAAATCCGCGACCGCTACCAAAAACTGGTTCAGGAGATGGAAGCGATCCGCGGCGAAGCCGGCGAGCAAAGCAAACAGATATTTCAAGATTACGACGAGATCGAAAAGGAATTGCTGACCAAGCAGCAAGCGTTGCGCGAGCAAGGCCAAGCCAAAGCCGCCGAAGCGCTGCAAACCTTCCGCGACGAACTTAAACACAACGTCGACAAGTTGAAATAAGCCGATGCCGGGCGCCTGCCCGGCACAGCCGCCGACCACCGTTTTTGCCGGGAGTCACACCATGAAACGCTGCAACCGCCTCGGGTTCGGGATTTGTTACGGCCTGCTGGGCTTAGCCCTGGCGCCGGCAAGCCCGTGCCAAGCCGCGATCCCACAGCTTCCGGGCTGCGCCATCGAGCAAACCACGGAAACCGGCGGCATCCGAAAACTGGCCGTCGTCGTCGGCGTCGGCCAATACATTTCCGACAAGGTGCCGGATCTGGCCGGCCCGCCGGAAGACGCCCGCCGCATGCTGGAAATATTGTCCGGCAAGAACGGTTACGGCTTCCCGAAAGAAAACGTTTGCCTGCTGCTGGACGACCAAGCCACGCTGCAAAATCTACAGGACGCGTTCGACAACTTTCTGCTGCCGCGCTTAAAAGAACGGGACATCGTCGTGTTCTATTACGCCGGCCACGGCTCGCAGACCGCCGATAAAAACGGCGACGAACCCGACGGCCAGGACGAAACCTTGGTCTTGCACGATTCGCGTACCGAACAGAACGGCCGCAAACTCGGCGATTTCATCGACGACCGCTTGAACGGCCTACTGGCCAAGGTCTATAAAAAAAGCAACAACGTCACCGTCATCCTCGACTCCTGCAATTCCGGCACCGCAACCCGCGGCGACCGGGAAACCATGGTGGCCCGCTTCGTCGAACCGGCTGCCGATCCAGTCGAAGACCTGCTGGCCGAGGGTGTCGGCGACGGTGCGGGCGAACTAGCGCCGGAATCGATGCCGAATCTGATCGCGCTGACCGCGGCCAGCGACGGCACCAGCGCGCTGGAGCAAGCCGGACGCGGCGTCTTTACCGACGCGCTGCTGCAGGTGCTCGGCCAGGGTAGCAGCCAAGCTCTGACTTACGCCCAGGCCGCCCGCCAAATCCCGGCCCTGGTCGCCGCCCGCAGTTACCAAATCCCCTATTTCCAAGGCAACCTGGAGCGGCCGGTGTTCGGCAACAGCTTGCGCACGGCGCCGGTGGCCTGGGAAGTCACCGAATTGGGGCCGCCGCTGAAACTGGCCGGACCGCCGTTGCCGGGCCTGGGCGCTGGTGCCGAACTCAGAATTTACGACGGCGCGCTGAGCGGCGCCGATACCCGCGATCCGGCCAAAGCCAAGGCCAGCGTGGTGCTCGACAGCCTGACCGGCCTGACGGCAACAGCTAATGTCGTCGGCAAAAATGCATCGGCTGCCGCAATGGCGGTCGGCGACATCGCCGTGCCGGTACGTCCGGCCGACGACTACGTGCGCATCAATGTCCGTATCAAACCCGAATCCGAACCCGGCGGCGTGCCGCCGGACCGTGCCGCCGCAATCAAACAAGCGATAACCGACGATCCGGATGCCAAATCTCTGCTCAACGTAAGCGACGGCCCCGGCGACTTCGAATTGAGTTTGACCTCCGACGGTTTATTGCAACTGAAAGGCCCGGAAAACCGGGTGCGCAACGTGTTCGGCCAGGATAGCGACGCCGCCCACAACCTGTGGCAGCACGCCCGCCAAAAAGGTTTACTGCAACTGCGCGGCGAAGGCGGCAGCGAGTTTAGCGACAACCAGAGCCTGCAAGTCGAAGTGGTTCCGTCGGCCAGACAAGACGACTGCGCCAAAGGCGTCTGGGAAGCGGCCGCGCCGAATGCCGACCAAATCATGCCTTTGTGCCACCGCTGGAACGTCAAAGTTACACTGGACAAGAACGCTCCCGCGCCGCTTCTGGTCGGCGGCGTGGTGTTGTCCACCGACGGTAGCAGCTACGGTTTTCCGGCCGACGGCCGCCGCGAACTATTGAAACCGGGCGAGTCGACCACGTTCAACGCCAGCGGCGAAACCTTCCGCGCCGGTTTGCCGCTGGACGTTTGGGACCAATTGATCGTGTTCGGCACCAAGGAAAAAAATCCGGTGCGCTGGGACTTGTTGACGCAGAGCGCGCGCACCCGCGCCGCGGACCCGGCCAAAACCGGATTGTACCGGGCGCTGGACCGCTATCTGACCGGTACCCGCGGCCAGGCGCTGGATAGCGATAGCGCGGAAGATACGACCTGGACCTTGAGCAAAATCAAATTACGGGTCGAGGCCAATTCCCGCTTTCAAAAATCCGGCGACCGCGGCCTGGCCGGGTTCAGCCGGACCCGCGAATTCACGATCCCGCATTTCGACATTCGCCCTTACCTGCCCGACGACAACCAAACCGCACTGTACAAAGTCCTGCAAAAAGCCGACTGGCTGGCGCAAGCGGCCGCCGGCGACGGCTTCGGTTACAAAGGCCACGCCTGGAACGCGGCAAGCGATCTGGACAATTTGAAACGCGGCATCGATTGCTCGCGGGCAATCTGGTTTGCCTTCACCCGCGCCGGCCTGCCCTATAACGCCGGCGACAAATACCTGAACACCGCCGATATGGTCAAATCCGCCAGCCCGCTGGCCCAGCATTTCGAACGCTGCGACAGCGAACCGCTGCAAACCGGCGACCTGTTGGTCTACCGCGATCCGACACGCGGCGACGGCCACGTGGTGATGGTGGTCGATCCGCAAAAACGCATCGCCTGGGGTTCGCACGGCTACGACGGCAACGCCAAGGATCTGAAAGTCAAACCCGATATCGGCGTCGAATACCAGTTAATCAAATACAAAAAAGACTGGGAGCGCTGGGACCGCAAAACCATGCGGCAAAAGGCTTGCTGGCGCTACCGCAAATTCGGCGAGGAAGCCCGCAGCGCCCGCGGCCTGCCGGGCATCAAAGCCCTGGCCAAAGCCTGCGACATCAAGAGCCGCTGCGGCAACTGAACGGACCAGAGCCATGAGCCCCAGCCCACTCTATCTCGACCGGCGCAGTTTTCTGAAATACGCCGCCGCGCTTGCCGCGTATGCCGGCAACGTCGCGCTATGGGGCTGGCAGACGGCAATGGCCGACGCGGCCGGATCGCTACCCTTGGCTTCCATCGTCTACGCCGAATTCAAAGACGATTTCGCCCAAGCCAGAGCGCAGGCGGAAAGCCAAACCGCCGCCGCCAGGCAAGTAGCCGATCCGCAGCGGCTGGCCGACGCTTTGCTGGCGTTGGGCGTTGTCAAGTTGTTGCAAGGCGAGCCGGCCGCGGCCGCCGCCCATTTCCGCGAACTGGAAACCTTGCTGCCGGCCGATCCGCTGCGGCAATTGCGCGCGGCCACCTTTAACGAGATGGCCGCTTACCAACAATACAACCACTTTCCGAACGACAGCGGCGGCAGCGTCGCGGATATGGAAACCGTGCAAACTCAACGCTTCATGGCGCTGCTGGCGGAGACCGGAAAACGTAAAGCGGCGCTGCGCGCCCAAGTTTCGGCGCAGCCGGCTTTGCAGGAAAACGCCTTCGTCGGCGAAGAGCTGGACGGCACCAAATCGTTGCAATCGGCGCTGGATTCGGCGGCCACGCTACCGATGAGCCCGCAACAGCGCCTGCAACTGCTCAACCAAGTCGTAGGAATGCTGACGTCGGCCGCGGACAGCCAAACCGCTTACCCGCCGGCATGGCACGCCGCGTCCTTGCGTAACCGGGCCGATCTCTACCGCCGCGGCGGCGACCGCCAAACGGCCTTGGTTTATCTGGAGCAAGCCAAACAACGTTATTTACAGATCGGCGATAAAGCCGGCGCCGGCGCCTGCTGGCTGGACGAAGGCGACGCCTATGCCGCGCCGTTATCGTCGCCGCTGGTGTTCAACACCGCGCTGAACCCGCCGCCCAACGCCGAAAGCAGCCTGTCGTCGCTGGTAATGGATCGGGAACTGGACCGTTCCGCCGTCGATAGCCGGCGGGCGGCCGAAGCTTATAACGAAGCCGAGGCTTTATATGCCGCCGCCGGCGGCTGTCCCCGCGCCGAAGCCGCATTGGCATTGCGCCGTTCCTATCTGGCCGGGTTGGCAAACGACACGGCCGCTGCCTTGGCCAAGGCGCGCAGCGCAACCGAACAATTCCAAGCTGCCGGCGACTTTTACGGCTATTGGACCGCCGCCGCCCATTCGGCATTGCTGAAAATCGCCGACGGCCAAATACCGGAAGCGCGCGACGTGGCCGCCGGCATCGGCGAATGGGGTAAGACCGCCGGTTCGTTCAGTTACGCGCTGGGCCTGGGCTTTATGCACAGCCGCGTCGGCTGGCACTGGCTGTTGCGCGATGCCGATTTCGAACGCGCGCTGGCCTGCTTTCGTTTGGCGGAAGCGCTTCATGCCGGTTTGGGTTCGACGCCGCGGCAGGCGCAAAGCATCATGGACCAAGGCTACGTGATGCGTAAGCTGGGCGAACGCGACGCCGCCGTCGTCAAACTGGAACAGGCAGTCGCACTGCAATCGGCGGCGCAAACCTCGGCCGCGCTCGATGCCAATGCGCCGTTGCGCTTGCTGCTGTCGTTACACGGGCTGTGGCAAGCCTATCTGGACGGAATGGATGCCGACGGCATGGAAAGAATCGCCGGCAAACTGCGAAGCCAAATCGAGTGGCTGCAGACCCATCCGGCGGCCGACATCCCGGGCGGCAACCTGTTGGTGACGCAACTGGCCCAGGAAGCCATCGAATACACCCGAGTCAACGCCCCGTGTTACCGGGCAGTCAGCGCGCGCAACGCCGGCGACCGGGCCGAAGCGGAGCGCCAGTTTGCCGTGGCGCTGGCGGCCGCCAAAAACACAGCCGGCCATCACCGCGACTTTCAATTGGCTATCGTCCACGCCCAGCGCAAAGACTACCCGGCCGCCGCCGCTGCCTACCGCCGCTATTTGCCGCAGCAGAACGCCGCCTCGCCGCTGAGCCAAACCATCGAAACGCTGGCCGCGCAATTAGGCACTGAAGCACTCGTTGCCAACGCCCAACAACAATGGCGCTACAGCCAGCAACAGGCCGCGAGTTTTTTCTGCGCGGTCAAGGCTTACGCCGACGCGGCCAGCCACCTGCGCCAACTGGAAAACCGCTTCGGCGCAAACTGGTGGCAAAGCGAGGATAAGCCCTGGGAGAGTCTGCAAACCTACGGCGAAGTGGCCGAAGGCCTGGAGAATTATCCGGAAGCCGCCGCCCACTACGCTCAAGCGCTGGACCATTTCGAACGTTCCCGGCAATTGCTGCGGCGGGATAACTTCAAAACCGCCTTGTCGTCCGGCTCCAGCTCGCAATACCTGTATTTTTTGCCGGCCAGAAACGCTCTGAAACTGGCAGCGCTGCAACCGGCGGCGGCCAGCGAACACCAACAAACCGCCTACCGCTATGCCGAACGCGGCAAAGCCCGCGCACTGCTGGATTTGATGGCCGGCGGCGCCAACCGCACCGACGCGGCTGGCGACGAAAGCGTGCGTCTCTGGCTGCAGGACACGGCCAAATTAGCGACCTGGGGTAGCCTACTGGCCGCCGAGCGCGGCGAGCAAACGCCGGATGCCGGCCGGATTTCCTATCTGGAACAAAAAATTGCCGCGGCGGAAACGCAATTACGCCAGACCGAAACCCAACTGGCCGCAGCCAGCCCGAATTTCTACCGCTCGGTCAACCGCCAGGCGCCAATCGCCGACGTCGGCCAAATAGCCGCACTGCTGCCGGCCGGCACGGCCTTGCTGCAATACGCCTTTCTCGGCGACGACCTGTTGGCCTGGGCCATCGGTAGCCAAGGCCTGCTGGCGGCGGAGCGGCAACAGTTCAACGCCAAGCAATTGGACTTATTGGTCCGCGACTTCCATACCGCCTGCGAACGCCGCGGCGATTACCGGCAATCCGGCGAGCAACTCAGCGCACTGCTGCTAAAACCGTTTGCGGCGGCACTGGCCGAGCATAGCCAACTGCTGATTGTCCCCTACGGCACGACCCACGGCCTACCGTTCCATGCTCTGCCCTGGCAAGACCGGCCACTGATCGCCGGCCACCGCGTGTCCTATCTGCCCAGCGCCAGCATCCTGCAGTTTCTGGCCCAGCCCGGTAACAGTCCCAAAGCGGAACCGGCGGTACTGGCCGTCGGCAATCCGGCGAATATGGCCTACCAAGCGCCGTTTGCCGAAACCGCGACCGCGCAGCCGGCGCTGCCGGCGGCGGCCACTGAAGCGGCCTACATCGCCAGCTTATTCGACAAAAACCGGGAGCTGATCGGCCCGAAGGCGACGCTGGCGGCGGTAAAGCAGGCCTTACCCGATTGCAATGTGCTGCACTTTGCCACCCACGGCATCTTGGCGGAAACCGCGCCGCTGCTGTCGTCGATACTGCTGGCCGACGGCGCCGCCTTGACGGTGCAGGATTTGATCGGCTTGCGCTTGAACGCCGATTTAGTGGTGTTGAGCGCCTGCCGCACCGGCCAGGGCAAAACCGCCGGCGGCGACGATGTGCTGGGTTTCAGCCGCGGCTTGCTGGCGGCCGGTGCCCGCGCCGCAATCGTCAGCCTGTGGCCGGTGGACGATTTGGCGACCAGCTTGCTGATGGCCGAGTTTTACCGTCAGCTAAAGGCCGGTGCCGCGCCTGGCCTAGCGCTGCAGGCCGCGCAGAATTATTTACAGGCACTCGAACCCGAGGCGATTAAAACCGGCCGGCTCAAGGCGCTAAGCAGCCGCGGCGTATCCGTCGACAGCGACGCCGCGCCGGCCGATTACCGCCACCCGTACTACTGGGCGCCTTTCGTGCTGGTCGGCTGACATGGACTCGAGCGAATTTAGGAGAGCAAACATGCGACGGCAAATTTATCGTTCGATGTCGGCAAACACCGCGGGAATCGGCCAATTCGCGGTGTGGCTAGGCTGCGTTGCGTTGCTGGCCGGTTGCGCCGGCGGCATGTCGCGTAGCGGCGGCATGCAACTGGCCGGCTGTCCGGTCAACGCCAGCCGCAGCGTCGATCCGGCGGCAGGCAGCACCCGCAGCGCCGAAGAGCAGATCATTGTCGATTGCGAACTGCCGGGCATACAGTACGAAATCGGCGACGGCATTTTCTACACCTCGCCGCCGCGCCCGGCCCGGACCAGCGTGTGGCAATGCCGGGTCGGCGGCGGCAAACAAATGGCCTTCGACGCCGCCAACTTGCAAAAGGTGGAAAACGTCTGGAAAGGTTGTGCCGAAGCCGGCGATAAGATTGCCCAGACCTATCTCGGCGAGTTCTACGAGCGGGTCGCCGATTACGCCAATGCCGCCATTTGGTACCGCAAGGCGGCCGAGCAAGACTATCCGCGCGCCCAGGCCAACCTGGGTTTCCTGCTGGCTAAAGGCCTGGGAGTTGCCAAAGACCCGGCTGCGTCGCAGGAATGGTACCGCAAAGCCTCGGGTTTACCGGCTCACGCGGCCGCAGCCAACGATAGCGCCTTAGTCAGCCAATTGCGGGCCGATTTAGCCAGAGCGAACCAATTGCTGGACCAGGCCCAAGCCGGGCTGAGGCAACAGATGGCGGAAAAGCAAGCGCTGTCGTTGCAAATCAAACCACCGCCGGCGCAACCCGATCCGGCCGAACAGCAGCGTAACCGGCAATTGCAACAACGCATCGCCGAACTGGAGCAAAAAGCCCAAGCCGACCAGGACCAGATCGCCAAGCTGCAAACCCAAATCGCCCAAACCGAAACCCGATTGCGCGGCCAAGGCGTGGAATCCGAAACGACGGCCTCTGCCCCGGTCGGCCGTTATTTTGCACTGGTGATCGGCATAGACGATTACACCGCGATGAACCGATTGCAAACCCCGGTCAACGACGCCAAAGCGGTAGCCGAACTGCTGCAAAGTAAATTCGGCTTCGCCTCGGTCACATTGCTGCTGAATCAACAGGCCACCCGCGTCCAAATCTGGCATGCGCTAATCGGACTGCGCCAGCAACTGACCGAAAACGACAACCTGTTGATTTATTTTGCCGGCCACGGCCAGAAGGAAGATAGGGAAGGTTTCTGGCTGCCGGTGGATGCCGACAAACCGCCGCACAAATACACCTGGATCAGCGATTACGAAATTGCGGTAAACACCGCCTGGCAAGACATGCGCGCCAGACACGTGCTGATCGTGGCCGACTCCTGCTTTTCCGGAACGATACGCAACACCGGATTGGTATCGGCAGCGCAACCGACCGTCACGGCCGGCCAACCCAGAACTATTATCGAGCTGAAATCGTCGTCGATTTCGCGCAAATTCCTAACCTCGGGCGGCGACGAACCGGTGCTGGATAAAGGCCGCGGCAACCATTCGGTGTTCGCCGCCGCGTTCATCGATTTTCTAAAAAACTACAACAAACCCGAACCGCTCTCGGCCGACACTATTTACGGCCAGATCGAAGCAGCGGTTTACGACCAATCGTCCCGGCTCGGCCATCCGCAACGGCCGCTGTACGGTCCGATTCAAGGCGCCGGCGATGCGGATGGCCAATTTTATTTTCGGCCCAGCTTGCGGACCGCAGAGAACCGCGCCCTAGCCGGGTCGGGGAGGTACTGAATGTTCGAACAAAGCGACCAAAAACTCTCGGCCTGGGTCGGCACCGTCGCGGCCGATGCCAAGATTTCGTTCGAGCCGCCCGGCACGGCGGCCGCCGAACCGACCGTGGTGCTGTACCTGCTCGATTTCAAACGCCTGACCTCGACGCCGGCCGCACGCAGCCCGCAGCCGCAATTGCTGTTGAACTATCTGGTCACGGTGCAGGCCGCCGATCAAGCCGCGGCGCATAAATTATTGGGAACCTTGGTCGCCGCGGTCGTACAACAAACCGAATTCGAATTCGAGCTGGCGCCGCCGCCGCTGGAGACCTGGCTCGCCTTCGCCGCCAAACCGGCGCCGGCCTTTACCATCAAACTCCCGGTGGCGCTGCCGGTAACCGAGCGGACGCCGCCGCGCATCAAAGCGCCGCCGCAAGTCAGGATGGGCCCGGTCGCGACCTTCAGCGGCCGCCTGCTCGGCCCCGGCGAGATTCCGTTGGCCGACACCGACGTCGAATTGGTCGCCGCCGGCCGTTACACCCGCACCGATGCCGCCGGCAATTTCAGCTTTGCCGGCATCGACCCGAACCAACATAAGCGCGGATACCTGATCCGCGCCAAACGACACGAGTTGCTAGTGGACACCGCTAATCCGACTCAAGACCCCGTAGTAATACATTTCGAGCAATTGGAGATCTGACATGGCTACCTATCTGACACCGGGCGTTTATATCGAAGAGCTCTCGACCGGATCGAATTCTATCGAAATGGTGGGATCCGAAGTCGCCGCTTTCCTGGGCGTGGCGCCCGCCGCCAACAAACACCTGAACGAAGCCTTCGCCTGTAACAACTGGCAACAGTTCGTCCGCGAATTTACCGCCGAGGACAGCGAGAGTACCGACCTGGCCCGGTCGGTTTACGCCTTCTTTTGTAACGGCGGTTCGCGCTGTTACGTGGTCAACGTCGGCAAAGGCGGCTCGGTGGTCGGCGACGCCCGCAAACGCACCGGCCTGTATTGCCTGGAACCGATAGACGAAATCGCCATCGTCGCCGCGCCCGGTTACACCGACAAAACCACGCAAGAGGCGTTGAAAACCTTTTGCGAAACCCGGCAAGACGTGGTCGCCATCCTCGACGCAGCGCGCGACGCCGAAAAGAACATCGACGCGCTGAAACAAGTCGGTAGCGAAGAAGCCAGCGACGCCGCCGCCAAACCGGCCGACACCCCGGCCGTGAAAGGCCTGTTGCCGAGCGGTTCCGACCGCGGCTTCACCGCGCTTTACTTCCCGTGGGTGGTCGCCGCCGACCCATTGAATCCGGCGCAAAAAGTGGCGACGCCGCCGTCCGGCTTCATGGCCGGCATTTACGCCAAAACCGACGTCCACAAAGCCCCGGCCAACCAGGTCTTGAACGGCGCGCTGGGTTTGACCTACATGCTGACCCACCAGGAACAGGGCGAATTGAACCGGCTCGGCGTCAATTGCATCCGTTCGTTTCCGACCTCCGGCATCCGGGTCTGGGGCGCCCGCACCTTGAGTTCGCGCAGCGAATGGCGCTACGTCAACGTCCGCCGCCTGTTCAACTCGGTCGAAGAATCGCTGGCCAAAGGCACGCTGTGGACCGTGTTCGAACCCAACGAACGCATTCTGTGGAACTCGGTGGTACGCAACGTTTCGGCCTTTCTGACCCGGTTGTGGCGCAGCGGCGCCTTGAAGGGGGCGACGCCGGAACAAGCCTTCTTCGTCAAATGCGACGCCGAAACCAATCCGCAGGAAGTCATCGACGCCGGCCAGCTCATCATCGAAATCGGCATCGCGCCGGTCAAGCCGGCCGAATTCATCATCTTCCGCATCGGGCAATGGGCCGGCGCCACGCCGGTAGAACCGCAAAACGCGGCATAGATCAATCAGCGACTAAGCAACCAGGAGAACGACCATGGCAGAAGCGGAGATTTACCGTAATTACAATTTCATCCTCGACTGGGGCGGCCAGAACGGCGCGTATTTCACCGAAATCGACGGGCTCAGCATCGATGTCGAGACCATCGACTACCGCGAAGGCGGCGCCGCACCGGCGGTGCGCAAACTGGAAGGCCGGGTCGCCTACGGCAACGTGATACTGCGTTGGGGGGTGTCCGACAACAAGGATGTCTGGAACTGGCTGATGCAATCGATGCGCGGCAAGGCCGACCGCCGGGAAATATCGATCATTTTGCTGAAACCCTACGGCCAGAGCGAGGAAGCCACCCGCTGGAACCTGCACAACGCCTGGCCTTGCAAATGGAAAGGCGCCCGGCTGGAATCGTTGGGCCAGGGCGTGGCGATCCAGACGCTGGAAATCGCCCACGAAGGCTTGGAACAACGCTAAACGGGAACGGCTATGCGACGCACGCTGCTGATTCATCTGGGACATTGGCTGCAAAGCTGGGGCAATCGCCTGGTCGAGCGCTACCAGCCGGCCGGCGAGATGCCGCCTACGCCGGAACGGCAGCCGGCGCCGCCCGGCACTGCCGCCGCGCCGCCGCATTGGGTGGCACTGGTCAAAGACGAAGCGCCATGGTTGTTGGAAGATTACGCTTGGCCCGACACCGACGCGTATCAAACCGCACCCGGCACAGAATCCCAGACCGATCCGGTTCGACGCGAAACCGAAACCGACCCGGTTGCCGCCCACGCTAAACCGAGCCGCACAGTAACGCCCGCGGCAAACCAAGCGCCGCAACCGCCGGTTTCGCCAGCGTCCGCCGCGCCGTTACCCGGCCGCCGGCCGCCGGCGGCAACGGCAGCCGCGCATCGCCGCAGCCAACCGCAGCCAGCACCGGCATCGGCCACCCCCCGGCTGCACCGGGACGAGCCGGCCAACCCGACCAGACGCGTCGAGCGGTCCGCGCTGCCGGCCGCAGATGCCGTAGCGAACGCTAATCGGGCCCGGCCAGGCGAAACTGCGCGGCCCCGCCAGTCGGCCTGCCCCGAATCCGAACCCAAACCCATTTCGGCCAACACGGATGCGCCAGGGCCGACGGCGACAGCCGCTCGGCAGCTGATCGAAAGCCGCACGCCGCAGACGCCGGCGGCGGGCCGCAAGCAACGCCTGCTGGCCGGCGCTCCGTTCGGTGCGAAACCGGCGCCGTGCCCGAATCCGGTCGCAACGGAGCCGACGGCGGACACCCAGCCATTCGCCGGCCCAACGCAAGCCGAAGGCAACCCGGTAAGGCAAAATCCGCCGGCCGGCCGCCGCCGCTTGATTGCCCAGGCCGCACAGCCGCCACGTCCGCTGCCGACCGAGCCGCCCCGGACCGGTGCCCCACACCCGGTGCACTCGGCCACATTCGCTCACAAGCAACCGACGCTGGCGCGGCCTACGCTTAACGCCACCGTTCCAGCCCAGCCGGTGCAACAGCGCATCCCGCAGCAAACCGAAGCGGCGAACCCCGCGGGCTGGCAGCGCCAGCACTGGCCACAATTACCGGACGAAGCGGCGGATCGGGTGCCAACCCAAACCCGGCACTGGCCGGAATTGCCGGATCAACAAACCGCAACCGGCCCCCAACCGCAGCAATACGCCGAGCCATTGGCCCGCGAACTGGAGCGTAACCGGCGGCTGGTGCGCGAACAAAGGGGGTTGGCATGGAACGAGTAGCGTTTGTGCTGGAAGACAGCGGCGAACAACTGCGTTGCCTGTTAAACCCGGAAACCCTGGTGATGCGCCGCAAAGCCGGCATTCAGCCCCGGCAATCCTCCGCCGCTATCCTGACCGGCCACGGTCTGGCCGACGATTGCTATATCCAGACCGGCGGCGGCACCACCACCTTGGAGCTGGACTTGCTGTTCGACATCAATATCGCCGGCTCGACTATCGGCAGCGAAGACGTGCGCGACCTGACCCGGCCGTTCTGGAATCTGGCCGAAAACAACGCCAAAGCCGGCGGCAGCGGCCAAGTGCCGGTGTGCCGCTTCGTCTGGGGCAAAAGTTGGAACATTCCCGGCGTGGTTACCGCGGTTGCCGAACGCTTGGAACATTTCAACCAGGACGGCGTGCCGCAACGCTCCTGGTTGCGGCTGCGGCTGTTGCGGGTCAACGAACCGCCGGCGCCGGCCGACGCCGATTTTTCCGACGCGATGGATATCGAGAATTTCACCTATCCCGGCAACACGCCGCTGGCCGAGGGCGGTTTGCAAGTCTTGATCGCCGCGGCCGAAACCGAAATCGAAAACGCCGCAGCCGGCGATGGCGGCAGCGAGCGGCCCGACCTGTTGTCATTCCAATATTTCGGCGATCCGGGGCGCTGGCGGGAATTGTTTAGCCATACCTTCGTCGCCGACCCGTTAAACATCGCCCCCGGAACCGTGCTGGAAATCGGTCCGGCCGCCGCCGAGCAATAGCCATGGAAGCGCTGCTGACGCCGCCGCAGGTGCAGATCGAATTGGCCGGCAAGCCGTTGGCGGCCGGCGACGCCCAATATTTGACCGAATTGAAAGTCAGCGAACGCCTGTCGCTGCCCAGCCAGTGCGAACTGGCGTTTCACGGCCTGCCGGATTTGCTCGGCGAGCTGGCCGCTACCGCCGCCGGCAGCGCACTGACCATCCGCATCGGCCGCGACCGCAGCCTGTTTCAAGGCAGCGTCACCGCGCTGGAATACGAATTTGCGCCGGCCAACCATCTGGGCCTGCGCATCCGCGCTTACGACAAACTGCATGGTTTGCGGCTGCGCCAGGCGCCGCGCAGCTACGTCGATCTGACCGTGACCGAGTTAGCCGCCACCTTGGCCGCCGATCTGGACCTTGCGGTCGCCGCCGACGAAACCGGACCGGTGTGGCGGCTGATCATGCAACACGAGCAATCCGATCTGGAGTTGCTGGCCGAATTTGCCGAACGCGCCGGTTTGTATTTCCATTTGCGCGATTCGGTATTGCAATTCTCCAGTCTGGCCGGCCGCCCCGCCACTGCGGTGTTAAAACTGGGCGAGAATCTGCTCGAGGCCAGAATCGAAGCCAATAGCGGCCAACGCCGGCAAGCGGTCGCCAATCTGGCTTGGGATCCGTGGCAGGCCGCCGCCCGCAGCGGCCGCGCCGACACGGCCCGCCGGCCGGCCGGCGCCGAATCCGGTTTTCACGCCGAATCGGCCCCGGAATTCACCTCGACCGACGATAGCGTACAGGACGACAATCAGGCCGAAGCCTTTGCCCAGGCGCAGTTGGACCACAGAACCGCGTCGGCAACGACGTTCCGCGGCATCGCCGCCGGCGATGCCGAGCTGATGCCCGGCTTGGCGGTACGGCTCGACGGCCTACCGGGACCGGTGAACGGCCAGTATGTGCTCAGCGCCGTGACCCACCGCTTCGACAGCCGCCAAGGCTATGTCTGCGAACTGGATTCGGCGCCGCCGCCGCTAAAACCGCGCAAACGCGCCACGCTGGCCAGCATCGGCGTCGTCACCCGGGTCGACGACCCGGAAGGTCTGGGCCGGATCAAGGCCATGCTGCCGTCCTACGGCGATCTGGAAACCGGCTGGATCGGCGTGGCGTGCGCCGGTGCCGGCAAGGGCAAAGGCCTGCTACTGCTGCCGGGACTGGGCGATAAAGTGTTGTTGGCGCTGATTCGGGAAGACCCGGCCCAGGCTATCGTCATCGGCGGCTTGTACGGCGACAGCCCGCTGCCGGACGATGCCGTGGTGGACGGCGACATCGGCCGTTATTTTCTGGCCACGCCGGGCGGCCAACGCATTAGCCTGGACGATGCCGAACGCTCGATCCGGCTGCAAACCCAATCCGGCCAACGGGTGGAGTTGCAGCCGGACAAGATCCGCCTGCAACTGGATTCCGGCAGTTTTTTCGAACTGGCCGATAACGGCACCCGGCTGCATGCCGAGGCCGATCTGGACATCGAGGCGCCGGGCCGCACCGTGACGATTCGCGGCCGGGCCATTAATTTCGAGCAGAAATCATGAAACTGTTAACCGAAGACGCCACGCTGGTTTGCGCCCACGAGTTGGGTTTGGTCGGTATTGTCCCAACCCAGTCGTTTGTTACCGTCAATGGCCGCCGAGTATTGGTCGAGACCAATCCGGAGCAACGGCCGATCGTCGGCTGCCCGAATGCCGGCCCGGCGATTAAGCCCTGTACCAGTACGCTGGCGGTGAAGCACGGCTATTCGAGCTGGATCAAAATCGGCGGTAAACGGGTTTGCCTGGACAGCGTGACCGGATTGACCGACGGCACCCCGCCGGGCACCGTGCTATACAAGGTGCGCCAACCGGGCCAACTTTTTGTGGAGGAACGCTAATGGCCAGCACAGCCAGATTCCGGGCCTGGAGTTTCGCCCACCCCGATTTTCTGCATCCCAACGCCCCGACCGGCCTGGAAATCTCCGCCGGCGGCGGCATTCGCATGGTCAGCGAGGATTTGTCGGTACGCCAGGCGATCCTAATGCTATTGACCACGGTGCCCGGCGAGCGGGTGATGCGTCCCGAATACGGCTGCAGTCTGGACAAACTGGCCTTCATGCCCAACGACGCCACCACCCACGGCCTGGCGATCCATTTCGTGCGTCAGGCCCTGGAGCGCTGGGAACGGCGCATCGAAATCCTGAAACTGGACGCCGGCAGCAATCCGGACGACCCGACCCGAATCGATATTTTTCTGGATTACCGGGTGCGGCGGACGCTAGGCCGCGATCAATTATTATTTGGCTACCCACTCGTGGCAGGTTAATCATGACTTACTTGACACCGCCCAACCTCGACGACCGCCGCTTCGCCGATTTACTGCAGGAAGCCCGCGACCGCATCCGCCAGCAATGCCCGGATTGGACCGATCTGAGTCCGAGCGACCCGGGCATGGTGCTGCTGGAAGCCTTTGCCCATCTGACCGAGGTGATGATCTACCGCTTGAACCGCTTGCCGGAAAAGGCTTATATCGAGTTTTTGAATCTGATCGGCGTATGTTTGCAGCCGCCCGCCGCCGCGGTCACCAAATTGGTGTTTTCGATCCCGAAACCGTTGGGCCACGCCGTGGAAATCCCGAAAGGCGTGCGAGTGACCTTGGGCCGCGCCGGCTCCGGCCGGGAACCGCCGATTTTCACCACCAGCGAGGCGGTGACGATTCCGGCCGGCAGCACCAACACCGAAAGTCTCGCCTACCACTGCGACTGGGTGCGCGGCGAATTGGCCGGCAAAAGCAGCGGCCTGCCGGGCTTTTTCGTCAGTGCCAAACGGCCGCCCATCGTCGCTCCGAACCGCGACGGCCTGGATCTGGTGGTGGCCGTGGAGGCCGGGCCGGACGAAATCGAAGACCACACCTCGGCGCTGGAGTACGACGGCAAATCCTACATCGTCTGGCGCGAAGCCGAGAACTTCGCCAATCCGGGTTCGGACGGCCGGGTTTATCTGGTCGACCGCTTGACCGGGAAAATCATGTTTACGCCGGCGCTGCGCCTGCCCGATCCGGCCGGCGGCATGACGCCGCTGCAAACCCTGGCGCAAATTCCGCCGGCCGGCCGGGAAATCCGGCTTTGGTACCGGCGCGGCGGCGGCGCCGAGGGCAATCTGGCGGCGAACACGTTGAACACGCTGAAAGATCCCATCGTCGGCATTGTGGTGACCAACCCGGAACCCGCTGCCGGCGGTAAAGCCGCCGAAACTTTGGAAAACGCGTTGATCCGCGGCCCGCAACAAATCCACTCGCTGGAACGGGTGGTCACGGCGCGCGATTACGCTTTGCTGGCGGTGCATTGCTCCGGCGCGGCCAACCGGGCCAAAGCCTTTACCCGCGCCGACATCTGGAGCCACGCCCGGCCCGGTACCGTCGAAGTCTTGATCGTGCCCAACCTGCCGGCGCCGGACGACTACAGCGCGCCGCTGACCGCCGAACAACTCTATGCGTTGGAAAGCGAGGAAGCCCGGCTGCGGATTCAAAACGCACTGGCCGAACGCCGGCCGCTGGGTACCGAATGCCAAGTCAGTTGGGCGCGCTACAAAAACGCCACGGTGCGGGCGCAAATCGTCACCCACCGCGAGGAAGATCCGCAAAACTTAAAAGACCGCCTGCTGCGCAAACTGTACCGCGGCATCAACCCGATAGAAGCCAACTCGGCGCAACCCTGGCCGTTCGGCCAGCCGCTGCGCGTGTTCGACGTATACAAAATCCTGGGCGACGACCCCGGCGTCAAATCGGTCAACGACGTGCGGCTGTCGGTCGAACATGCCCCTAATGCCGATGTCGGCGCGCTGTGCGCCGACGCCTTCCAGAGCAAAACCTGGTATTCGGCAACGCCGGCCGGGCTGTTCCGCTCGTCGAACGACGGCGAGGGCTGGGAATTGATCGAAGCGTTTGCCGGCGAAAAAATCGACGCGATCAAGGCCTGGCCGAAAGAAGCCGGCGCCGATCCGAACCACGCCGGCTTGCTGGCAATCAGTTCGCGCCTGCCCGGCAGCGCCGGCGCCAGCCGGGTCAGGGTCTCGCTCGACTGCGGCGAAAGCTGGCTGGATTATGTGCAAACCAATTTTTTGGTGGAAGACATGGCCTGGATCGAGCGCGACGCCAAACTGGCGCTGTTGCTGGCCACCGAGAAGGGCTTATTCGAACTTGGCGTGCCGTGGGACCCGGCGGCGGGTCCGAAACCGGTTCAGTTCGATACCGAGGACAACGAAATTCCGTTATATGCCGTCACCGTCTCCGCCGACCCGTCGGGCTTGGTCAACGTGGCGCTGGCGGCCGGCAATAACCGCGGCATTTACCTGTCGAACAACGGCGGCCGCTCCGGCAGCTTCAGCGCCATCGGCTTGAAAGGCGAGCTGGTCCGGCTGCTGGCGGTGCAAAACCAGGGCGGACATAGCTATTTGTGGGCCGGGATCGGCGCACCGGGGACAGACCCCGGCAAAGGCTGCTTCCGTTGGCGGCTGACCGGTACCAGCGATAACAACGAAGGCTGGAAAGGCTTTCAGGCCGGCTGGCAAGCCGGCAGTTGCAACGGCCTCGCCTTCGTCGGCGAAGAAGTATTCGCCGCCAGCCAGCGCCTGGGGGTATTGAGCCTGAACACCAATTCCGCCGCGCCCACCTGGAAAGCGCCTGACGCCAAATGCGGCTTGCCGGTGCGCGATGTGGGCCGGTTCCAGGCTGTCGATGCGATTGCCGCAGCGCCCGGCAAAGCGCCGTTAATGTGCGGCGGCGTAGAAGGGCTTTATCTGCGCGGTGCGGCCGGCGACTTCCGCAATTGTTCCGCCGACAGCTTTCCCGACATCGTCACCGTGCCGTGTAATTGGTTGCTGTGTTCCGGCGCCCACGCACTCGAAGTGGTCAGCGAAGATGAAACGCCAAGCGATTGAACGCCTGCTGCCGGGCATATTCCAGCGCGGCCTGGCGCCGCAGACGCCGCTGTTCGCCATTCTGGAGATCATGGAAGCGCTGCATGCGCCGGCCGAAGCGATGCTGGCAAACGTCGAAACCTGCTTCAACCCGTATCTGGCCGACGAACGTTTCGTGCCGATGCTGGCCGCTTGGGTCGATCTGGACCGGCTGGCGCCGTTGTCCGCCGCCGGCCGCCCGAACGGCGCAGCGCCGATTTCCACCGGCTTCGAGCGCTTGCGCGAACTGATCGCGTCGGCCACCTTGCTGTCGAAATGGCGCGGCACCGCCTACGGCCTGAAATTGTTTTTACAAACCGCGACCGGCGACGCCGGCTTCGAATTGCGGGAAAACGCAACCGCTGACGGCAGCGTGCGGCCGTTTCATTTGTGCGTGTTGGCGCCGGAGCGGTTACGCCCGCACCGCGGCTTGATCGAAAGGATAGTGGACCAGGAAAAGCCGGCTTATGCGACCAGCGAAGTCTGTTTTGTCGCCGACGGCGACGCCTGATGCCGCAATCGGGGAAACGCGCTTGAATCTGCCCGCCGCGCCGATGTTGGCAACGGCCGGGCCTTATTCGCTTTACATCAACATCAGTGGAGATAACTACAATGACCGCAATCGTCAGTATCAAACAAGCGTCAGACAAGGTGGGTTGCGACAGCAACGGCAACGGCAGTTGCAAGTTTTTCGTCACCAATGCCTACAACGACCGGCAATTGCTGCTCAAAGCCCGGATCGTCGCCGGCAGCGGCGCGGACGAAAAGTGGTTCAACTCGATTCAGGCCGGGGCCAACGCCAAACCTACCGCCGGCGCCATTTCCACCGACTGGAAACTGGCGCCGAGCGCGACCGAGGAAGTCTCGGTCAATTTTCAAGTCCCGAAATCGGTTGCCGACGGCAAATACAGCTTCCATTTGCAGGTGTTTTCGGTGGACAGGCCGGACGACGACTTCAAGGACGGCGAACCGGTTTATTTGCAAATCCAAAACGCGGTGGCCCCACCGCCCCCGCCCAAACCGTTCCCCTGGTGGATTGTGGCGTTGGTGCTGGTGGTGCTGTTGACGGTCGGCGTAGCGGTTTGGCTGATAATGAAGCCCGACGACAGCGGTCCGGTGGTCGAAAAAGCCAAAGTGCCGGATTTGAAAGGCATGATTTGGGACGAAGCTCAGCAACGTCTGAAGCAGGCCGGCCTCAGTAAATTCGAAACCAGCTTCAAATTCGATCCGAGCAAGCGCGATCCCATCGTGCTGGATCAAGCACCGTCGGCGGGTACGCCGGCCGAAGCGGAAACGACGGTATCCGTGGTGTTGAGCTTTCCCGGCATCGCCGTGCCGGACCTGAGAGGCAAAACGCTGCTTGCCGCCGCGCAAACCCTGTCCAACAACAACCTGGCGCTCGGCGAAGCCAAATCGCAACCGACCGATGCCAAACCGGAGCAAACCGTGATCGATCAAAACCCTGCACCCGGCCAGGCGGTCGACAAAGGTACGCCGATCACATTGACCGTGGCGACCAAGCCGACTCGGCCGGTGATTATCTGGGACCGGGATTTGACCAAGTTGATGACCAAACAAAAGCAAATCTTCAAAATCATGCCGCGCGGCATCGAACCGGCGGAACAGTAAAACGGATTGAATTTCGGAGTCTCGATCGATGGAGCAGAACAAAGGCGTGATTATTGGCTTGGTTTTGTTGCTGTGCCTGTTTGCGCTGGCGTTGGCTTTGGGGTTTCGCCCGCGAGCCAACGACAAACCGGCCGATGCGCGTTCGCAAAACCGGGAAGCCTCGCGCCTAAGTAAGGACAGTTGGCTAAGTGGGATGGACGACCTGCTGGCGCCGTTGGCGCCGGCGGTCAAACCGGCCGAAATTCAGGCGTTGGATAACCATTGCCGGCGCGACGGCGGTACGTTGTCGCTCAGCGCCGGCTCGTCCTGTCTGATCAAAATCTCCCCGGCCAAAGCCGAACGCAGAACCTTGCATCTGCGCGGCGCCAACAATTACCAATTGTTGATTCCGGTCGACGCCGGGGAGGCTTGTCCGCAAAATTCGGCGCCGGTCCGAGTCCGGGTCAAATTCGAATTGAACGAAGCCGATTCGAAGTGGGAAGAACCGCTATGTTGGAAACCGGCCCGCGATCCGCAGCATTTCAAAGCGCCGGTGTTGGCTAAAGGCGCCAATTTGACGCTGACCTGCGAAACCTGCAGCGATGGGCAAACCGCGCGCTTAGCCTTGGAATAAGCTCAGGCCAGCGCCCGGTCCACCCGCAAAGCCTTGACGATGGCCGGCAGCGAACCGATCAGCAACACCAGGCTCCAGATCGCACCCAGCACACCGATCACCAGCGCGGCGATGCAATCGGTGATGCTGACCAAAAAACTCGGCACCAGGCCGTGCAGGAACGTGACCAGGAAATTCGCCAGCAACGCAGTCAGTATCAACAGCACCAAGCCCTTGTTCTGTAGGAATTGCTGTTGGGCAGCGACCAGAAATCCGCAAAAACCCAGCTTCAACAGCATGATCAGCGCCAGGGTGGAGGCCGCCGCGGCCTTGGCAAAATCGGCGAATCCGGCGAAATACAGCGCGGTGCCGAACGGCACCGCCAACAGCAGCGATACCATGACCCCCAACAAAGCGATAGCGGACATAATCATCCCAATCGATGCGATCAAACTGAGCAGACCGACGATGAAGGTTGCGATCCCTTGAATCCGGCCGTGGATGCGTTCCGGCACCAACAGCGACACGCCGATCAAACCCACCGTGTACAGCAGCAGGCCGTCGATCAGGGCCAAGTAGCGAATGCCCAGCCCCGGCCGCGCCAGATCGCCCAGGGATTTTTGCCCGTCGGCTTTAGCAAAATCCAGAAACGACGCGCCGATGTCGATAAAAAACGCCAGCGCCAGCAGCACCAGCGCGACGGCAAAAAACGGCTTTCTCATGGTATCCAGCATAGCGTCACCTCGTTAGCGTCTGCGCCCATTCGCGTACAGGCAATATACACCCAAACCGGCGAGTTTAAGGCGGCTTTGCCGAACGCGTTTTCCAGAACCTTACCGCTCCAGGCATGGTGAATATGCACCGGCCCGGGCAATCCCGCAGGCGAAATCAACCAAGTGCCGCCGGGATATTAAGTCGAAGCCGCGGATTACAGGTCATTCGAATCGGGCATTGATTTTGCTTCTCGCTTGCTAGCAGGGCACTTACAGCGCATGTTTATCGCTAAAAACCGGCAGCTTCTGACGCTGCCGGCCTTTTCACCACTCGAGACAATCCATATCGCACCATGGCCATAATTACCGAAAACGAGCTAAAAGCTAAGTTACATTCATCCGGCTGGACATTTCACGACATCTGCGCGATCAAGTGCGTGAATGCGCCATTCGAAGTCTTGGATTCGCTGATGCCGAAACTTTACGCCGCCACCGGATTCGATAAGTACGAACTGTTCCTGGAGGATATCGACGACAGCAGTACGTCCGATCCGGGAGAAATCATCTTCGATTACACCTGCTGGGACGTCTACGTGAGAAGGAACGCGGACTCGGAAACTGCCATTAGCCAAGCCTTGGCGGTGTTATGCGATATCGATGGCTTTCTCGCGCGCCACTGTTAGCCGAAGCGACTAGGGCAATGCATTCAATGCCGAAGTTTGGATACTGCCCAGCAACTCCGTGATTTGCTCGTCCAGCATAAAGCGCAGTTCCCATTCCAGCACCCAATCGGCCGGCAAGCTGTCGATCCGATGATGCTCGACATAGCTTTGCTTGAGCTGGGCTTGGCGTTGCGCCGCCTGTTTGGCGCTATCGTGCCGCTCGCCTTGCAATATCTGCGCAGTCTGCTCCAGCGCCTGCGCCAGCGCCGCATCGAAACCGAGGCTGTGCTGCTGCAGTTGCTCCGGAAACCGGCCGAATTGCTGGCCGCTCAACAAGCGGTAGCGTTTTCTGATCTGCAATAAAGACGACAAGCGCTCCGCATCGCGAATAATGGCCCGCAATGCCGCGCGCTCGCGCAGCTTGTCCGGCAGACGGGCGTCCGGTTCCAACACGGCGTGGGCCAGCAGATCCTGCGCTGCGGCCAAATCCTTTTCCGCCGCCAAGCGTAGCGGCAGCGTATAACTGATCAGATGGCCGGGATCGGGCAGGCGCACCGTGAATTTGGCCAAGGTGCGCAATGCGCCGATGCAATGCCGGCGCGCTAATACCGACGAGCGCCGCGGCCACAGCGCATAATCGAGCACGCCCATCACCAGCAAGCCCAGCAAAATGCCGATGACCCTATCGCGCGGCAGATACAAATCGGTGACGGCGCCGAAATCGTGCAATACGAACAAGGCAAAGGAAAAACCGAGCTGGCGGCCCAGATAAGCGATGCGGTCGCTGCCGGCGGTGATCCAGGCCGCCAGCGCCCAAAACGGCGTCGTCGCCAAGGTAAAACCGATCACGGTATCGAACTGCGCTTGCAACACCAACACGTAAACATAGGCGCACAGCCCGCCGATAGCGGCGCCGGAGATGCGCAACAACGACAGCCGATAATCGGCGCCGAGACTGGTCTGCGCCGCGACCAGGCAAGTCGGGATCGCGGTGTTGATATCCGGCCAGTCCAAAGCTTGCACGATCAGCATGCACAGAATCGCGCCCAGCGAGAATTTGATGCCGTATTGCAAGCTGTCGGCGTGCTCGGCCCAAAATGGGTAATCGAGCCAGGCCGGCCGCCATTGCGCCATCGCCTCGTCGCCTATTTCGGCGGTTTTGCGGCCGGTATCGGCTTGGTCGCGCTGCAATTGGCCGGCCAATACCGCTATCCGTTGCAATGCGCGCCAGAAAGCGGTCATCACCGACGGCTGGCCGGCTTGGGAATAGCCGGCCAATATGGCTTCGTCGAGCGCGACTGCGTCGGGATTGGCGCCGGAACCGGTCGCCGCCGCCAAGCTATGTCGCAGCCCAACGCAAGCGTTTTGCAACGCCAGATACACCGCCAATTTTTCCGGGCTGAGCGGTTGGGCGCGATAATCGGCCGTGAGGCTTTGATCCAGCCAGGCCGCCAACTGGCGCAGACCGTCGATCTCCAACAACAAGGCCAGATAGGTGTCGTGCTGCCGGCGCATGGCCGGATGCAGCAGTTCGGCATGGCCGAGCAGCGCTCTCAGCTTGGCGAAATGGCCGCCGGCCGCCGGCTTGTGCGGCGGTTTTTGCTGCCCGGCGACGCCGGCATCGGCCAGACGGCCGCCGAATATCGCGGCCACCGCGGCCAGTTCCTCGGCAAGACCTGCGACTAACAATCGGCGCGGGTCCTGCGGTTTGATGCTCAGATGCACCAGAGTCCAAGTGCCCAACCCGAGCACGCCGATGATCGGGATATTCCACAAAGCACTGTGGATGGCGGCGTCCGGCGCGGCCGGGCTGTACAGCACCGGGATTGAATACCACAACGCAATGCCGGTCGGCCAGGCGATCAGGCGGGCATGAAACAAGGCCAGCGCCATAATCACGAACGACAGGCTTAGCAGCAGCCAGGGATCGTTGCCGGCCAGCACCAAAGTCAATACCGCGATCAGCACGGTAACGAACAGGTAATACAACTGGCGTAAACCGAACGCCAACGATTGGCCGGCGTTGGCGTAGGCGTCGTAACTGAGGCAGACCAGAATCGAAAGTGCCCCCAACGGCGGGATGTGCAAGGTCTGGCTAGCCAGCGCGATGATCAGGGTTACTGCAAACAAGCGGGCCGCAGCGACTCGGCGGCCGGGAAAGTCTTTCAGTTCGGCGCTGAGAAATTGCGCCAGACCGGTACCGAACCAAAACCGGCTATGGCCGGAATGGCCGTCGTGTGGCTTCATCGCGGCACTGGCGCGGCTTGGCTATCGCTAGCCGCCGGGCGGTCCAGCACCGTGACGAAGGCGGTCATGCCCATTCGCAACGGCCGCGCCGGGTCTCGGTCGAGGATTTCGATCCGCACCGGAAACCGCGACGCCAACATCACCCAATTCAAGCTGCGCTGCACCTCCGGCAACACGCCTTGCTGTTTGACGTTGTCCGGCGAATTGGCCCAACCGATGCCGGTGACGACGCCGCGAAAGCGCTTGCCGGAATAACCGACCAGAAACACTTCGGCCTCCTGGCCGGGCTGGATAGCCTGCAAATAGGTTTCCTTGAAGTCGGCAATCGCATACCAGTGGCGGTCGTCGACCAAGGCGAACAACTGGCTGCCGGCCTTGGCATATTCGCCTTCGCGGGTGTTTAAATTGGTGACGTAGGCGTCGAACGGCGCCCGCACGAAACAATATTCCAAATCCAGTTGGGCGGCGGTGACTTGGGCCTTGGCCGCTTCGACCCGGGCGTTGATATCGCCGACCTGGGCGATCAACGATTGGGCGCGGCTGCTTTCGCTCTCGGCTTCCGCAATCGCGCTGGCCACCGCCTGCTCTTTGGCCACGGCGTCGGCCAATTCGGCGCGCGACGCATCCAGCCGGGAACGGGCCTGACGCAGTTGGTCGCCGGTCACGTATTGTTTGTCGGCCAGCGGTTCCAGTTCCTGCAAACGGTGGTGCAGATACTCGTCCTCGGCGGCTATGCGTTTGATCTCGGCCGCCGCCGCCGCGCGTTGGTGGCGCAGGCGTTCGACCGCGCTTTGCGCCGAGCTGCCGGACGCCCGTCGCGATTCGACGTCTTTTTCCGCCAACAATAATTCGGCCTTGGCCCGGTCCAGCTTGGCCTGGTAAGGCCGCGGATCGATGACGTAGAGCAACTCGCCCTTGCGCACGAACTGGTTATCTTCGACGTGCAATTCGGTGATGCGGCCGCTGACTTCGGCGGTGATGCCGACGATGTTGGCGCGCACCATCGCATCGTTGGTGCGCGGATGCTGGTAATTGATGCGCCAGACCATGCTGCCGGTGACAATCGCACCGAGTACGATCAAAATGCCGAGGATGCGGCCGATCAGAACCCGGCGTTGCGGAAGATCGGGATTTTGCGGAGTTTCCATCGAAATCCTAGCGAGAATAAAACAACAACCAAATGCTGAAGGTGCACAAGGCCCACAAACTCGGCGCAACCAGCAGCGGCGGCCCCAGATGCGGCGCCAGCCGCAGGCGGACCAATTGCCACATCAGCAGCATGCTGGCGGCCAATCCGGCCATGATGCAGACGATCCAGGCCGGCCAGAACGAGCCTTGCAGGCTCAACATCGGATCGCAGCCGGTCACGAATAACGCCGCGGCAAGGAGTGCGGCCGCTTTGGGCTGGGTTGCAATCGGCTTCATGGAGGCCTCCGGAAATAGCGGAAAATCGATACGGCCCGCGGCCGCTGCCTATCCGGCAGACGTTACGGGCTGGGTGCACAACCGGCGTCCGCGCAATATCCGACGCGAAGCCGATGCAGGACTATTCTAACCCCGATCGGACAAGCTTATTATTTGCTGCCTGTTGTCAATTTGTTGCACCAATTTGGTTAGGCGACTACGTTACTATATCAGCATTTTCTTCTGGAGAAGACCTGCCTTGATGACGCTATTTTTACGCAACGCGTGGCTGGCAAACGCTCCGCGGCCGCGCCAGCCGCGCCGAGCTTGGTTACGGCCCGACCTGAGGTTTGCCGCCCTGGCTTTGGCATTGCCGTTAGCGGCCTGCGCGCCGCCAGCGCCGTTGCGCAGCGAAGCGGCGCCTGCCGCCTCTACGCCGCCGCCTAGCGTGAGTTGGGCGGAGTACCGGGAGGCCAAGGCCGCAACGTCCGCCATGGCGCCCGACGCTGAAGCCGCGACGCCGAAACCTGGGCAAAGCTACGATTTGCCGGCCCTGGTCGATCTGGCCTTGCAGACCCATCCGGAAACCCGGCAAAGTTGGGCAGAGGCCAAAGCCGCCGCCGCCCGCGTCGATAAACAACGTAGCGCTTGGTACCCGATGCTGACCGCGTTGGCCTTCGGCCAGTATTTCAAAACCAGCATTCCGATCCCGGAAAGCGCGCTGGTCAGCCACGGCTACGGCAGCTTCGCCGGCCTGGAACTGGCCTGGACCCTGTTCGATTTCGGCCGCCGCGAAGCCTTGGTCGATGCCAGCCTGCAACGTTTGGATGCGGCGCAATTCGCGTTGACGCGCAAACACCAGCAAATCGCTTACCGGGTCGCGACCAGCTTTTTCAGTTACCAGGCGATGCTGGCCAAAGTCAATGCCGCCCAGCAGACGTTTGCGGCCGCGGAAACCAACGCCGCGGCCGTCAAAGCCAAACTGCAACGCGGCTTTGCCACCCGTCCCGACCTGTTGTTGGCGATTCAGGAACAAGCCAAGGCCAATTACGATTTGCAGGACGCGCGCGGTTCGGTGACCCAGATTCGGGCCGAGCTGGCCGCCAACATCGGCATTTCGCCGGCGCAAACCCTACAACTGGCTGATTTGAGCCAGGTGGCGCTGCCTGACAAATTGGCGGCGTCGGTCGAAAACATCGTCGACGACGCCTTGGCGCAACGGCCCGACCTGATGGCGCAACTGGCCGAATTGCGCGCCCGCGAAGCCGAAGTCAAAAAAGCCCGCGCCGAGTTCTGGCCCAAACTGTCGGTGAAGGGCAACGTCGGCAACCAGTATTGGGGCGACGTCCATACCCGGCCGGCCAGCCGGCAAAACTATGCGGCCGACGACTTGGTCGGCAGCGCCATGCTGAATCTGGAATGGAAATTGTTCGACGGTTTCGAGCGCAGCAGCGCGGTCAGGGAAGCCGAAGCCAAACAACAGGCCAGCCAGGCCGAAGTCGAAAGCTTGCGCCTGGCCATCATGCGCGACATCTGGCAGGCCTATGCCGACACCAAAACCGCGCTGGAAAAACGCGAATTCGCCTTGGCGCTGTTGCGCGCCGCCGAAGAGTCGTTCGCGGCCACCCAGGAATCGTACAACCACGGTTTCTCCACCGTGATCGAATTATTGTCGGCACAAAAGGATTTAGCCCGCGCCCGCTACACCGAAATCGACAGCCGGGCCGGCTTGCTGAAATCGGCAGCGGCCTTGGTTTATGCGGCGGGGGGAAGAAATGCGGGGGAATGAAGGTTTGCAGCGGCGGGAATATTGTCGGCGAAATTCGTAGGCCGGCATATTCAAGGGGGAAAACTACGCCGACAGGTGTTTCTGACTATTTAGATTTGCCGGAAACGCTTGCGCTTATTCCGGCCTACGGGGCTAAGTTTACGAGTTTCAGCCGTTTGGTAATTTTGGCGTTCATTTTACTAGAATATGTTTACTTGAATTAATCACGTGATCTGGCATAGGGCTGTCATCTTTGCTTATGCGTATAGTGCCGCGCTCCATTGAGACCTTTCCGTTATACCGGTCTCCAAGGCTAAGTCTGCCAACCAGTTTTAGTATCGGTGTTCTCTCTTTTTTGGGATTACTATCTTCATATTCAAGAACACTGCTTTCTTCGATCTGTAATAACAATACCCAATTAAATGTAGCAGAACCAGTCGTTTGGTGATAAGCATGAACCACATGAATACCAGATTCCGATGTGCCGAGATATTCATAACCAAATACCTCTCTGCTTTCAACTTCCTCCACTTCCACAAATCTTTTTCCTTCAAATTCGCGCACTAAGATCTCACCCAAATACCTATTGCTGGAATTCGACCCCGATATATCGATTGAAACTATTTGCCTTCCGGTATCAGAAACCCAACCAACCAAATCCTTGAGTAGCAAAGGGTTGATCAGCGTTTTACCCTGAAAAGAGTAACCATATTTTTCCCACAGTTTTGCAGTTGGTGAATCACTCTCAATAACAAATTCCGGCCGCTTGTGTATTTTAAAAATGTAAAGTGTCAATGACGAGATTAGAATAAGCATGAAACCTAAGACAATCCCGACATCATCAAACTGGTTGTTTTTTATATTTATTTCATAGTTTTCTGACTTGATGGAAATGTTGCCCAAAAGATCTAGTAGATTTGGAGCCAGTATTAAACTGATACCAGATATTAATGCACCATAGATAACCCGGTTCTCAATTTTTGGGTTGATGTAGGAATCCAAGCACCTAACAGGCTGGTGAAAAACTCGAAAAGCCAAGTAGGCTAAGGCATAGATGAGCCGCCAACTGTTAAAATAGGCTACCTAAATTTGGAGCCTTTCAATGCGCGGACACGATGCCATTCAAAGTAGCTGGTTCAGCTACGTTAGCCTGGAAGAACGTATTCCCAAACAGCATCCGTTGCGTCGTTTACGTCTACTCGTCGATGGCGTATTGACCTCTATGAATGCCGTCTTTGCCGAGCGTTACTCGCACACTGGCCGCCCGTCGATTGCGCCCGAAAAACTGCTGCGCGCCTTGCTGTTGCAAGTGCTGTACACCGTTCGTAGCGAACGCCAGTTGATGGAACAGCTGGACTACAACCTGCTGTTTCGCTGGTTTGTCGGTCTGGGCATCGACGATGCTGTCTGGGAACGCAGCGTGTTCAGCGCCAACCGCGAACGGCTGCTGTCCGAAGCGCTGAGTCGCGAATTTTTTGAGCGGGTACTGGCCATAGCCGAATGGCAAAACCTGGTGTCCGACGAACACTTCAGTGTCGACGGCAGCCTCATTGAAGCCTGGGCCTCGCACAAAAGCTTCGTTAAGAAAGACGGCAGCGGCCCGGACAAACCCGCCGGCCGCAATCCCGAGGTCGACTTCAGCGGCGAAAAGCGCAGCAACGCCACCCACCAAAGCACGACAGACCCGGAAGCGCGGCTCTACAAGAAAGGCGAATACACCGAGGCCAAACTGCGTTACATCACCCATGCCTTGTCCGAGAATCGCAACGGCCTGATTGTCGATGTCGAAACCACCCAAGCCACCGGCACCGCCGAAATCGAAGCCGCGCAAACAATGATCAAACGCCGTGTGCCCAAAGGCGGTAGCGTCGGTGCCGACAAAGGCTATGACCAACCGGCTTTCGTCAACGGACTCAAGGCGCAAGACATCAAAGCCCATGTGGCCCGGAAAAAGACCGGCAGTGCCGTCGATGGCCGCACCGCGCGCGGCAAAGGTTACGCCCAAAGCCTCAAGCGCCGCAAAATCGTCGAAGAAGCCTTTGGCTGGGTCAAAACGGTCGGCGGCCTGCGCAAAACCCGTCACATCGGCTTAGCCAAAGTCGCTGGCCAAGCCTTGTTTTGCTTCGCCGCCTACAACCTGACGCGCTTGCTCAACCTATTGGTGTTCACGCCGAAACCGGCGTGGAGTGCGCCCACCTAGGGTGAAGTACGCCTGAAAACCGTCCACAGACGGCTTCAGGCGAATAAAAAGCCCTTGAAACAGGGGCAAAACGCTTGAAACTCGATGTCATGACCGATTTCAACACGAAAAAATCACGGCAACCGTGGGTAAGGGGAAATATCAGTGGGTTTTTCACCAGCCTGCTAAGGAATATGTCTGTTATACGTCCCTTCATTTTAATTTAAAACCCATTATTTATTCCGTATATCACCAAAACACGATTGACTTTTACGATAGCTATTTGGTTAGAATAGGATTTTCCTATCTGCATATCATTCGGTGATCAGAAAGAATGGCCGGTAACGGCCTGATCTTACCATCGAATCACTGCGAAAGATTTACCGCAAAGGGTCGATAAGGCTCTATGAAGTTAGAGCCCAATTCGGCAATACCAAATTGGAATTAAAACTCGTCAATCAGATTTGTTGTAGTCTGCGGCAAGGACCGGAAAGCAAAACAATTACTTTCCAATACAAAAACTGGAAAAAATCTCGCCCAATAGGTCGTCGGAGCTGAATTCTCCGGTGATTGCCGCCAGGCTGGTTTGGGCCTGGCGCAGTTCTTCGGCGACCAGTTCGTGGGCCTGGTGTTGCAATTGTTCGGCGGCGTTTTGCACGGCCTGAGCGGCCAGTTGCAGGGCTTGAATATGGCGGGCTCTGGCGACGTAAACGTTATCGGCGCCCTCGCTGAAGCCCATGCTGAGCTTCAGATGTTGCTTCAACAAATCCAAACCCTGGCCTTGCTTAACCGACAAATGAATCTCGGTACCTTGCGGGCCGTCCTCGATTCGAGGCTGGCCGCCGACTAAGTCGATTTTGTTGAACACTTTGGTCACGGCGATACCGGCCGGCAACTCGCTATCCAAGTCGGCACCGGCGGCGTCGCTGCTGTCGATCAACAGCAACACCCGGTCCGCCTTGGCGATTTCCTGGCGGGCGCGGCGGATGCCCTCCTGTTCGACCGGATTGTCGCTGTCGTGCAGGCCGGCGGTATCGATCACGTGCAGCGGCATGCCGTCCAGTTGAATCCGCTCGCGCAGCACGTCGCGGGTGGTGCCGGCGATGTCGGTGACGATGGCCGCATCGTGGCCGGCCAGGGCGTTCAACAAGCTGGATTTGCCGGCGTTGGGTTTGCCGGCCAACACCACAGTCATGCCGTCGTGCAACAGCCGGCCTTGTTCGGCGCTGCGGCGGATTTCGCCGATCTGGCTTTGCAAACGTGCTATCCGACCGGCAACGACGCCGTCGCCGAGAAAGTCGATTTCTTCGTCGACGAAATCGATGGCGGCTTCGATAAATACCCGCAGCTCGATCAATTCGTCGATCAGTTCGGCGATTTTCTCGGAAAACACGCCTTGCAGCGATTGCTGCGCCGAGCGCACGGCTTGTTCGGTGCTGCTGGTAATCAGGTCGGCAATCGCTTCGGCCTGGGCCAAATCGATTTTGTCGTTGAGGAAGGCGCGGCGGCTGAATTCGCCCGGCTCGGCCAGCCTGGCGCCCAGTGCCAGTACCCGCCGCAGCAGCATATCCAACACGACGCTGCCGCCGTGGCCGTGCAGTTCGACGACGTGTTCGCCGGTAAACGAGGCTGGGGCGCAAAAATACAGCAGCAGGCCGCTGTCGATGGCGCGGCCGTCGGCTTCCAGGAAGGATACGAATTGGGCGTAGCGGGGTTGGGGGAGCGGTTTGCCGGTCAGTTGGCCGGCGATGCCGGGCGCGGCAGGCCCGGAGATGCGGATGACGCCGACGCCGCCGTTACCCGGCGGCGTGGCGATGGCGGCTATGGTGTCGCCGTCTAGCATTAAGGTACTACGCTATGCTTGTGCGCATCCTCTTCCAGCACGTGTTTGGTGATGTACCACTGTTGAATGATCGACAGGCTGTTGTTGCAAATCCAGTACAGTACCAAACCGGACGGGAAGAACAGGAAGAACACGGTGAACACGATAGGGAACATTTTCATGACCTGCGCTTGCAGCGGATCGATCGGCGCCGGATTCAAGCTTTGCTGAATCTTCATCGTGATACCGTACAGGATCGGCAACAGGTAGAACGGGTCTTGCGCCGACAAGTCCTGAATCCACAAGGCAAAGTCGGCCTGGCGCACTTCGACGGTTTCGATCAATACCCAATACAGCGAAATGAACACCGGAATCTGCACCAGGATAGGCAAACAGCCGCCGAGCGGGTTGACCTTCTCCTTTTTGTACATTGCCATCATTTCGGTGTTGAACTTCTGGCGGTCGTCGGCGTAACGCTCCTGCAAGTCTTTCAGGCGCGGCTGAATCTTGCGCATTTTCGCCATCGACTGGAAGCTGGCTTTGGACAATTTGAAGAACAAGGCTTTGATGACGAAGGTCACGCCCAGAATCGCCACGCCCCAGTTGCCGACGAAACCGTAGATTTGGTTAAGCAGCCAGTAAATGCCTTTGGCGATCGGCGTCAGCCAGCTGTAATCGACGGTCAATTCCAGGCCGGGCGCCAAGGCTTCCATCACAGGCTGGATTTTCGGGCCGGCGAACAATTGGCTGCTGAACGAGGCTTCGCCGTTGGCCGGCACGATCAAATCCGGCGACAGCGAGCCGACTTGATAGCGGGTATCCTTCAAATCGTTGGTGTAGAACTGGGCGTCCTGATCGGCCGGCGGAATCCAGGCCGCAGCGAAATAGTGTTGGATGATACCGCTCCAACCGCCTTTGCTATGGACGTTTTCTTTGGCTTTGACGTCGTATTTGTCGTCGGCCATGTCCTCGAATTTGATTTTTTGGAACTTGTCCTTTTCGGTGTAAACCACGCCGCCGGAAAAGGTTCTGATGAAGCTGTTGTTGCTTTTATCGCTGTACAGCGTTCTCAGCAACTGGTTGTATTGCTTGCCGGACCAATCCTGGGCGGTGCGGTTGCTGACCTTTTGCTCCAAACCGATGGCATAGTTACCGCGTTTGAAGGTATAGGTTTTGGTGACGGTCAAACCCTGGTCGTTGGTCCAAGTCAACGGAATCCGCAATTCGTCCTGGCCTTCCGCCAATTGGTATTCGTGTTTTTCGGCACTGAACACGCTTCTGTGGTCGGGAGCCGGCGCCGAATTGGCGTTGGCGATCAAACCGCTTTGCGCCAGGTAGAGGCTTTCCGGATTGCTGTCGAACAGGCGGATCGGGTTAAGATTTTTTTCCGGCGGCGTCATGCCGATCAGGGCGTAGGCCTTGTCGACAACGGTGTTGACTTTTTCGTGGGGATATTTCAGTAAATCGAGATTGCGCAACGTGCCGCCTTGGATATCGATTTCCAATGCGAAAACGTCGGTTTTGACTTTGATGACTTTATCGGCAGGAGCTTGAACAACGGCTGGATTTGCGGCGTTTTGCCCGGTTTCGGCGGCCTGTCCGGCTGTAGCTGGCGTCGCGTCTCCCGCGATCACGGGCTTGTCGGAAATGATCGCTTGCGGCTTCGGTCCGTAATCGATCTGCCAAGACTCCCACAACATGTAGGAGATCATCAACATCGCCATGACCAAGACAAATCTTATGTTATCCATTGTTATTTACTCAATTTTTCCGGAACAGGATCAATGCCGCCCTCGTGAAAAGGGTGGCATTTCAATAATCGGCGAAGCGTGAGGTAAGAGCCTTTGAAAGCACCATGAAGCTGGATTGCCTCTAAGCCATAACTTGAACAGCTGGGATAAAAACGACATCTCGGTCCCAGCAAAGGACTTATGAAGTATTTGTAAACCTTGATCAGGGTTATGAGCAGGAATCGCATCGCTCTACCAGTTTCAGCCAATGCCTTTCCAATGACTTCCTCAATATCGGCGAGGCTGCGCTAGCCGCGTCGCCCCGCGCCAAAACGACAATATCAATGCCGACGATGTGTTGACGCTGCAATCTGAAACTTTCCCTGGCAGCCCTTTTAATGCGGTTCCGTGCGACTGCTTTTTTTATCGTTTTTTTGGCGATGGCCAGGCCCAAACGCGAATGGGCCAGGCAATTGCTTACCGCCAATACCGTAAAATACCTGTCGGTCGATTTTACCGGGTTGGCGAATACTTTTTTATACTCAGCGGGCGTCCCTAGCCGATACTGATCGGGAAAGCCAAAACCTTCCGCCGACAATTAAACCGTCAACGAAGCGCGGCCTTTGGCTCTGCGCGCGTTAATTACTTTGCGGCCGCCGACGGTAGCCATCCGGGCGCGAAAACCGTGAGTTCTGACGCGTTTGATTTTGCTGGGTTGGTATGTTCTTTTCATGAGGTACTGCCCTGATTGATAACGGATAAAAAGGCTGCGAATCATACGTGAAGCGGCGCGCCACTGTCAATTCAACTTGCCGATTCCAAATTGGTGCAAAATCGGCTAATCTCTGGCTCACTTCCGCCAAGGCGGACACCATAGGGAGAAATGACATGCAAAAATTATCGCTGAAATCGTTGCTGGCAACCGGCTTACTGGTTTCCGGCTGCGCGACCACCACCGGCTGGACACCGACCGTAGACACCTACAACGACCGTAATGCTTACCGATTGAACCAGGACATGCAGGAATGCCAACAGTTGGCATCGCAATCCGCAAGTACCTATAAGGATACCGCAATCGGCGCCGGCGTCGGCGGCCTGATCGGTGCGGCCGGCGGCGCAGCAATCGGTGCGGCAACCGGCAACGCCGGCAAAGGCGCCGCCATAGGCGCGGCCGCGGGTGGTATCGGCGGCGCGGCACAGCAAGGCATCCATTCCAACGACAGCTACAAGAACGCTTACCGCAACTGCTTGCGGCAACGCGGCCACAACGTCATCAACTAACGGCACGGCTGTAACCGGCATTGGAGGGCTTGCTACCGCTCATTGTGCTCGCCGCCGCGATCGTGCTGGTATTCGACTATACCAACGGCTTTCACGACGCCTCCAATATCATTGCAGGAGTCGTCGCCTCCAGGGCGATGACTCCGCTCCAAGCCGTCCTGGTCGTGGCTTGCGGCGAGTTTCTCGGGCCGGTTCTGGGCGGCTCGGCAGTCGCCAACACACTGGGCAACCTGATCGATCTATCGCACCTTCCCAAAGGCCAAGCCTTGCCCATCGTCATCTCCGGCTTATTCGCCGCAGTCGCCTGGAACTTGTTCACCTGGTGGCGGGGCTTGCCCTCGTCCTCATCGCACGCACTGGTGGGCGGATTGATAGGCGCGGTAGTGGTGTCGGCCGGCGCCGAACCGGTTTATTGGGGATTCGCAGAGCTGCGCCACGGAGAATTCGACGGCTTCAGTAAAGTTTTGCTGGCCTTGTGCCTATCGCCGCTTTTGGGCTTTTTCGCCGGCTTCGTGCTGCAGCGGCTGACCATGTTTTTACTGCGCGCCGCCCATCCGCGCATCAACAAATATTTGCAACAAAGCCAATGGTTGACCGCTGCGGCGTTGGCCTTCGCTCACGGCAGCAACGACGCCCAAAAAAGCATGGGTATTTTGACGTTGGTGCTGTTGCTCGGCGGCGCCATCGATAGTTTTCGGGTACCCGGGTGGGTGATCTTGCTCTGCGCCGGCGCAATGACGGCCGGCACGCTGACCGGCGGTTGGCGCATCGTCCGCACGCTGGGTTTCTCGATCTACAAAATCCGACCGATTCATGCCTTGAATTCGCAATTGAGCGCCTGCGGCGCCATATTCGCCGGCTCGTTGTGCGGTGCGCCGGTGTCCACAACCCATGTCGTAGCGGCGTCGATCATGGGCATCGGCGCCTCGGAGCGGCCGCGCACCGTGCATTGGGGCAAAGCCTGGGAAATATTGGAAACCTGGCTGATCACAATTCCGGGTTCGGCGCTGATCGCCGGCTTGAGTTTTACGGCGATCAGCCATTTGCCCGCATTGGGACTTTAAACCGCCATGCCAAGCCGAAACACGTCTGTCATTTCACGCATCCTGCAACGGATTTTCCCGAAAACTGCCGATTTTTACCTGCTATTGCACGAGCAATGCCGCCAGGTATGCGTCACGGTCGATAACCTGGCCCGGTTCATGGCCAGCGAATGCATAGCCGCCGGCGAGATGTTGAAGGAAGACGAACACGAAGCCGACCGTCTGCGGATGCGCAATTTGCACGCGCTTAACAGCTCGTTCGCGACGCCGATGGACCGCGAAGACATTTACCGGGCGATTGCGGCGCTGGACAGCATCGTCACCTATTGCAAAAGCACTTACAACGAAATGCAGGCGCTGCAACTGGAGCCGGACCGGCATTCGCTGGCCATGGTGCAGGAGTTGCAAGTCGGCATCAACGCCTTGGAAAAAGGCTTTGCAGTGCTGGGAAAGCAACCGCGCGGCGCCGAGCCGCATGCCTTTGCCGCCCGCCATTCGGAGCGGCGCATCGAGAAAATGTACCGCAAGGCCATCGCCGACTTATTCCAGGGCGACGATTATTTGAATATGTTTAAACAACGCGAGCTCTACCGCCATCTTTCCAATGCCGCCGACAAGGTCCACGCCACCGCCAACGTAATGGAAGACATCATCGTCAAACTCGGTTGAGTTTGACCCGGACCGGACCGGCCAGCCAAGCTGAAACCGGCGAAATACGCCGCTTCCGGGCCGGGCCGCCCAACCCAAAAGCCCGATCATCCATGCTACAATCAGCCGCGATTCAAATACCGTTTCTCAAAGAGGTTCAATTCGTGGCAAACATCTCCAGCCGAAAATCCGCAATGACTCTTTTCAGCTCGGCCAATTGCATAATGAGCCACTGCGCCAGGCTGGTGGTGCATGAGAAAGGCGTACCGGCCGACATCGAATTTTTCGACCCGAACGATCCGCCGGAAGACTTGCTGGAATTGAACCCGAACGGCAACGCGCCCACCTTCGTCGAACGCGATCTGGTTCTGTACGACGCCCGCATCATCATGGAATACCTCGACGAACGCTTCCCCCACCCCGCCCTACACCAGATGGACCCCGTGTCCCGCGCCAACGCCAGGATGTTGATCAAACGCATCGACCAGGAATGGTACCCGTTACTGGAGGAAGTCCAGATTCACGGCGATAAGAAAGCGGCAAAAGCCAAGAAACTGTTGCGGGAAAGCTTGATCGCGGCGGCGCCGGTCTTCGAAGCCACGCCTTATTTTATGAGCGAAGAATATTCCCTGATCGATTGCGCGATGGCGCCGTTTTTGTGGCGCCTGCCGAGCATCGGCATCGACATCGCCGGACTCGGCAAAGGCATCACGGCCTATGCCAATCGTTTATTCGGCCGCAAAGCCTTCCAGGAAAGCTTGAGCCGCGAAGAAAAAGACATGATGCAACTTGCAAGCAAATGACCCCATTAAAACCTTATCTGATCCGCTCCATTTACGAATGGATCGTCGACAACAGCCTGACTCCGCATTTATTAGTTAATGCCGAATATCCCGGTGTCGTGCTACCGACCGATTTCGTCGAGGACGGCCGCATCGTGCTGAACATCCGGCCGGAGGCCATTCAAGGGCTAAATTTGGGTAACGACGAAATACAATTCAACGCCCGCTTTGCCGGCAAAGCCATGCGTATCGTCGCCCCCTGCAAAGCCGTACTGGCGATTTACGCCAAAGAAAACGGCAAAGGCATGATCTTCGATCCGGACGATACCGACGACGAAACCCCACCGGCCCCCACCGAACCCAAACCGCCGCAAAAACCGCAACTGCGCGTTGTGAAATAAAACGATACTGGTTCAGGCAATAAAGCTTGGATCGGCATCCGCTAGGGCTTTGGTTGTGCCGTAGCCGGTTTCCGAACGGCCGATCCGGCTGCGCAAGTTTTCGCCGCGCAGCAAAACTTAGCCGAAATCGATTGAATCGCAGCCCAACCCTTACTGGTATTCGCTTGGATGTTGCCGCTAGATGCGGACGGCAGGCGCCCGGATTTCCGGGGAATATTATTTTTTGGGGCGGGACTCTTTAGTCGCTCCACTCTCTCAAAGGTCCGAGCCTGCGAGAAATCAGTGGCGATTCAACGGGGATGTCAGGTGCTTTTGTAAGCTTGGGTGGCGCGGATTCCGCGTTCCAGCGATTGCTGTTGTTTTGCCATCGCCGATTTGTCGGCTTCGACCTTGCTCAAGAATTCGGCATCGTCGGCTAATGTGGACAAGGCAATTTGCTTGACCCATTCCCGACGCTCGTCGGGTATCGGCTGGCTGGCGATGTGCTCCAAGTAAGCCTGCCTGGAAGCCAAAATGCCCGGAAGCTCGTCCCATTCGGCTTTTGCCAGGCATTGTTGGATCCGGCTTTTGAAATCCAGCAGCACCGCCGCGTAATTGTCGATGCTGCGGTCGGGTTCGTCGCCTGCCGCCTCAGCCGATGACATCCCACGCCTCTTTGATATCTTTCATCAATGACGCGACTTCGTCCAAGATCTGCTCGCTATTCTCGCCGCTGGCTTGCAATAAACGCAGGTTGATATAGTTATACAACTGATTCAGATTGGCAGCGATATCGCCGCCCTGTTCGATGTCGACCGCCTCGTTCAAGCCGCCGATGATGCCCATGGCTTTGGAGATGTAGACGCTCTTGGCTTCCAGATCGCCGTGGGCAATCGCGCCTTTGGCGGAATTGATTCGAGCCAGAAAGCCTTCCATCAGCATTTGTATCAACCGGTGCGGAGACTCCTCTCCCAAACCGCTAGAGGTATGCACATCCGCGTATTGCCTTGCACCGTTTCGAGTTTTCGCCATTGCGTACATGTTATTCCCCTATTACAACGAGTTAATCCAATTGGTCAGAAAAGAACCCGTGCTCTTAAATTGCCCGACCGCACTGTCCATTGCGATAAATTGTTTCTGTAAAGCCGCCTGCACCCGCTGGAACCTGACATTGACGTCGTCTTTTTGGTCGTCCAGCTTGGAAATGGTTTTGTTCAACGAGGTTTGCTGGCTGTCTATCGAGCCGCCGGATTGCAACAGCCCCGACAGCTTGCCAGCCAAGCGGGTCGCGACGCCGTCGGTAGACGAAAACACATCGCTGACCGATTGAAAATTCGCAGCCAAGGCGGTTTTCAATTTGGCACTGTCCAACGACATCACGCCGGCTTTATCGATGGAAACCCCGATCATCGCCAACGAGTTGAAATTGCCGCTGGCGGAAGAAACCGTTCCGGTCGTATTCTGCCGGATTTGAGTCGCTACGTAACGCAAAGTCGAATCGCCGATCAATGCGCCATTGCCGCTACCGCTGCCATCGGTGCTACCACCGTATTTGCCAAGGTTTTTCACCGTGGAATTCAATTTGTTGTACGCGGTGACGAAGGCATTGATGCTATTCGCTATCGCATCGTTATCGACTCCAACATTGATAGTCACCGGAGTATTGACCTCGGTTTGCGCCGCCAAATTTAATGTGACGCCGGGCAATACATCGGTAATGCTATTGCTGCTTCTGGTAGCAACTTGGCCGTCGATGGAGATCACCGCGTCCTGCGCCGGGGTTTTTATATCCAGGTTAGCGTCGGAAAGTTGGGACAGGCTGACGTTGCCGCCGATAGTACCGTCATCGGTGCCGCTTACGGTAAAGCCGCTTGCGGTACCGGTATTTTTTGCGGTCAACACCAGTTTCGAAACCGTTCCGGTATGCGTCGCATTATCGACGTTGACGATACTGGCCGAGACAAAGGTATTGCCGTCGGCTTTATTGATCGCATCGCGCAGTTTTTCCAAGGTATTGTTACTACTGTCTACCGTAACATCGAAGCTATCGCCCGAGGCCGCAGAAAACGATAGCGTGCCCGAGTTCAAAGCACTCGTCACGCCGCCGGTAAACTCGACATTGGCAACCGCTTTTTTCGCTTTGGCCAACTGCGTGATTTCCAACGAATACGTTCCGGTAGCCGCATACGCGTCCGCCGTAATTTTGAGCTTGGACTCATCCGAAGACGAGCTGGTATGCGCGCGAAAGGCACTACCGTCTTTCAACGCATTGATTGCCGTTTGAAAGTCCGATAGTGCGCTCTTTAATGTCCCCAATCCACTCAGCCGGGCACTGGCCGTATCCCGATGCCGCTGTATCGCATTCAATTGCGGCTGGGTTTCGGCCGTTGCGAGTTGCGTTACCAGCGACTGAATGTCGATACCGCTACCAAGGCCAGTCGAAGACACTATGCTCATGACACTCTCCCAAGCTTGACTAGGCTCGATCCTGAATCACCGAACCCTGGTCGCCTTGCAGTTCCTGCATCCGCCTAATAAAAGCCAACATTTCTTCGGATGGAATTTGCCGCACCAGTTCTCCACTCTCGCTATCGACGATTTTGACTACAACTTCCTTGGTGTCGTCGTCGACTTTGAACTGCAAGTTACGTTGAGTCGCTTGCAGTATGGAGTTTCCCTCTTTTGCGGCTTGCCGGACCACCTCTAAAGGCGGCTTCTGATCGGCTTTGTCTTTTTTCTCGTTACCGGACAAAGCATTGGTGGCGCTTTGCTTGTCTTGAGATAAAGCGGCGACATTGTTGTCGCCCCGATCGGTTGCTGCCTTCGCGTTTTGAGGCGGTACTTTACCAGTCTCTTGCTTATCGGTTTTTACGGTAGTCACAGGAACCAGCTTCAACACATTTGTAATTTCACTGTTCATGACATTAACCCTTGTTTAATTAAACATGACGGAAGGCCGCATCAAGCAGCCTTCCTCTCAACCTTATCTAAGCAAGCTGAGCACTGTTTGCGATGATTGGTTAGCTTGCGCCAGCATCGCGGTACCGGCTTGTTGCAGAATTTGGGTACGGCTCAGGTTAGACGTTTCGGATGCGAAATCGGCATCCATGATTCTGGACCGGGCTGCACTTTGGTTTTCGATAGAAGACTGCAAATTACCGATGGTCGTGGTGAAGCGGTTTTGGATCGCACCCAGAGTCGAGCGGAAATTATCGATCTTCTTGATCGCGTTATCAATGGCGTCTATTGCATTTCGGGTATCGGCAGAAGCCGCGCCGGAACCGATCGAGACCGCATTGGTACTGAACAGCGATTGTATACCGGAAGCGGTCGCCAAATCACTGACGTTAATCGAAATCTGGTTATTGGCCGAAGTACCGGCGCCGACTTGGAAGTTAACGTTTTGCAGCGATCCGTTCAACACTTTTTTACCGTTGAACTCGGTATTTTTAATGATACGGCCGATCTCGTCGCCTAATTGTTTGAATTCGGTTTGCAGTTTTTCCCGGTCGCTAGAGCTTACCGCACCGAAGTTGGAAGCCTGGACCGCCAAGTCCCGCATCCGTTGCATGGTTTCGGTGATGGAACCCATCGCACTTTCCGCGGTTTGCGCCATTGAAATACCGTCGTTGGCATTGCGGATCGCAACCGTCATACCTCTGATTTGCGAGGTCATGCCGTCGCTGATCGCCAAACCGGCAGCGTCGTCTTTGGCAGAGTTAACCCGCAAACCGGAAGACAATCTCTCCATCGAGGTTTTCAGCGAGTTGGTTGTGTTGCTCAATAACCGTTGGCTGGTTAAGGAAGCTACGTTGGTATTGATGACCATTGACATGATGTTATCCTCCTAGTACGCCCTGCTGCATAAGCGGAAACGACTGATGTTGGTTAAGTGACTGAAGAAAAATGTTTCATTTCGAACTCGAAGGATGTATCGGCGTCGTTTTGGATAACTTTAACCCCGCAGTTTCAAAAATATTGGGCAAATTCGCCCTGGGCGCGCAAAAAATCGGCTTCGCGGCCGATGTCCAGCCAGTAGTCGTTGACCGCAAACATAGACACCGTCTCGCCTAGAGCGATTTGCTGATTGAAAAGAGTCGGCATGTCCAGCTTTTTTTGCTCGGCAATGCTCTTGATCAAACTGTGATCTAACACATAAATTCCCGCGTTAGCCAGACAGCTCTGCAGCGGTTTTTCCTCAATACCGACGATGCGTTGCTGCTCTGCCGAGACCACGCCGTAAGGAATTTGGTACTCGTATTGCCTGACGCACATCGTGGCGATTGCCTGCTGTTCGTTGTGGTAAGCCAACAGCCGGGAAAAGTCGATCTGGGTCAGAATATCGCCGTTCATCACGATCAACGGCACGTCCGGCAATTCTACCGGCAGCAAGCCGATCGCACCGGCAGTGCCCATCGGCTCGGCCTCGTCGATATAACTGATCGAAATCCCCCAGCGGCCGCCGTCGCCGAAATAGTTTTTGATTTGGTCGGCCTTGTAGTGCACCGCAATGAAAAACTGGCGAAAGCCGGATTTGACGAAATTCTCGATAATGGTCTGCAAAATTGGCTTGCCGCCGATTTCCAGCAACGGCTTCGGGCAATCGTCGGTATAAGGCCGCAAACGCTTGCCGAAACCGCCCGCCATCAAAAATACCGGATTCGGAAACGACGGTTGCTTGTACAAAGCCTGCAGCGACTCCAGCCGCACCACCCGGCCTTGTTCGTCGACCACCGGCAATTGGTAGAGGTGGTGCCCCTCCATCATCGCAATCAACTGAGTTTTGCTATCCAGCAGATTCGCCACCTTCGGCCGCTTGTTCATGACTTCGGCCACCGGATGCTCCAACGACAAACCGCGGATCAGCGCCCGGCGGATATCGCCGTCGGTGACGACGCCGACCAATTTTTCCTGGTCGTCCACCACCAGCGCAATTTGCAGCGCACCGCGGTCGATCACTTCTATTGTCGTCCGCAGGCTCGCTTCCGGCCTGATCAATACCTGTTGCCAATGTTGTTTCATCTCTTCTATAAATCCTGAATCTGAGAACGAGCCGGATACACGATCTGTTGCGCGCCGATGTCCTTTGTCACGACGCTGCCGGCACCAACGATGCTGCCGCTGCCAATATGGATGCCCTGAATCACGACCGCACCGGTGCCAATATGGGCGCCGTCACCGATTTCCACACCGCCGCTCAAAACCGCTCCCGGCGCGATATGCACGTGCCGGCCGATCCGGCATTCATGGTCGACGACCGCTCCGCTGTTGATGATACAGTTCTCAGCAATTAACACGCCAACTTGAATCACAGCTCCGGCCATGACCTGGACTCCGGCGGCCAAACGTACCTGGTCGACCACAAACGCCGCCGGGTCCAACACGCTCTGGAAGCGGTAGCCGGCGGCCGTGAAGTCGTCGAACAGCTTTCGCCGCAAGCCGCCGTCGCGCGGCAAAGAGCCCATGCCGTTGACCAATAACACTCGATCCGGATCGAAGCCGCTTACCGCCTCGTCTCCGCCCAGAATCCGGCAGCCCAGCCATTCGCTGCCGGGTACGCGCGCCGGATCGGTCACGCCGGCTATTTCGTAGCCGCAACGCTGCAACATGCCCAACAACACTTTGGCATGGCCGCCGCTACCGAGCAACACCACCGGCTTTCTCATAGCAGCTCCCGCCGATCGCCAAGCAAATCGTCGATGGCATAGTTTTGCGAGCTGGCAGTACCCAAAAAACGCCAATATTCCATCGGACTCAGTCCGGTGCCGGGACGTTTACACGCCAAATTTTCGACGCTAAACAATTCGCCCGCTGCGATGGGCGCTGCCGCAACCAGGCTCTTGCGGGCCACCTCGCGCGTTTGCAACTCGACCGGCTGCGGTATTTTTAGCGGCGAACCGAGCGCCCGTTCGATACTCCTGACCGCCGCGACCATTTGCTTTAGCTCATCCGGCTCCAGCGACACTTGATGGTCGGGACCTTTCGCCCTCCGGTCCAACGTAAAATGTTTCTCGATCAATACCGCGCCGCGCGCCGCCGCGGCAATCGGCACCGCCAAGCCCTCGGTGTGGTCGGAATATCCAGCCGGCAAGCCAAAAGCTTGGGCCAACGTGTCCATGGCCTTTAAATTTACATGTTCGGGCGGCGTCGGATATTCGCTGGTGCAATGCAGCAGCGTCACTTTTTGCCGCAACATGGCCTGCCCTGGCGCCGATGCGTAAGCTTCGCGAAACCGCGCCAAGCCCGGCCGCTCCCAGCCCAGATAACCGAAGGCCAGCACGCCCAACGCGGTTTCCACTTCGCCCAACGTCGCCATGCCTGTGGAAAGAATGATGTCTTTACCAGTCTCGGCATGCGCCAATAAGAACGGGCCGTTGGTGATTTCGCCGGACGGAACTTTCAGTTTGGCGACCCCGACTTCGTCGGCCAAAAACCGCAAACTGTCGAAATCGAAGGCAGTAGACAAAAACTCGGTATGGCGGCGGCGGCAATAATCGCGCAATTGGACATGAAATTCGTACTTCAACTCCAGCTTACGCAGCATGTCGAGCTGGCTTTCCCCGGCATCGGTGGTTTGCTTTTGGTACTCGGCTTTGGCTGCCGCTTGCGTGACCAGTTTTTCGGCCTTGAATGTCTGGAACTTAACCGCATCGGCACCTGCCGCCGCCGCCGCGTCCACCAGGCGCATCGCAGTTTCCAGACTTCCGTTATGGTTGACGCCCGCCTCGGCGATGATAAAAACCCGGCTCATGCCTTTCTTGACTCCCCGGCCGCATCCGGCCATGACTGGCTAAAGCGTAAAGGTTAGCCCAATCGGCAACGGCCTGCTGCCTCGAACGCGGAAATGGCGGCGAAGAAAGGCTTTAAACGATTGCTTGAACAGGATACAGGCGCGGCCGCACCAAGCGAAGCGGTATGGTCGAGCCGATGGGGGGTTCGGAGCGGAATTCGGTGCGGATAACCGGTTCCTGCTCCGAAACGGGATTGGGTCTAAGCCCGGCGTTTACGCTGATAGGCCAGGAAGCCGGCGATGCCGCTGGCGAAAAACCAGACCGCGCCCGGCAGCGGCACCGGCGGCGCGCATTGGTTGTCTTCGCTGCTAACGCAGACGTTCAGCGCGCCGGTATTGTCGCCGAAGATATCGTCGTTGAAACCGAACTGTATGTGGGTGGCTCCGTCCGGAATGCCGAAACTGGACCCGACCAAAAAGCCCTGTCCTTCGCCGGTATAAACCACGGTACCCAACGTCAACAATTCGATGATACCGCCGTTGTCATCGGTCAATGCGCCGAGCAAGGCCTGCAAAAACAAGCCGTAAGGCGCCGGATCGCTTGGATTCTGGGTTTTGCCCCATTCGCTTTCGTAGTAGTAACTGGGAAATACCTGTCCGCTCGCGCCCAACTCGTCGTCTTTAAAAACGCTGCCGACGTAACCGTTGTTATTGACATCGGGTATATCGCCGAACGCATTGGTCAAACCGCCGAGAAAGAAAATGTGCAGCACATCGCCCGCACCGACGCCGATATCGGACAATTTCAGCCGGGCCGGCGCGGTGTAATCCGGAATCGCGTCGCTGCCGTCCGCACCGACGCCGTAACGGTAAGCGTCGTTCAAACCGCCGACTTCCCACACCCACGGGCCGGCCGTCCCAGCCACGTTCAGTACTTGGTAAGACGCATTCGCCTGGGCGGAAGAAAACGCCAACAACCCGGCCAAACACACTCGACGTAAACAGCCAAAATGATCTTTCATAATCGAACTCCTAAAATATTTTGAATCGCGCGGCCCTTGGTTTTAAAGACCAACCGTTTTTTCAAGCAGGAAGTGCACCAAACCGAATATTGCTTTTTATTCAAAAAGTTATTCCTACTCGGCCGGCGGCGCCGCCAAGACTTGTAAAATTTTTCGACACCAACATTGGACGTTGGCTTGCCACTACCGGACTCGACCAGCCAAGCTTCGTTACCAAACGGCAACTGAAACCGTCTCTGTCTGTACCCTGCCGGGTATCGGTGTTAAACGTGTAAAATTGCGCCTGGGCAATCCGCCGCTCGAGCCGGACCGCACGCTAGCAGCCGGCCCAACGGGTAAACCCGCCATTCAGACCACTCCAGCAAATCGAATATGGCCATCATTTCACTGAAACAACTACTCGACTACGCCGCCGAACACAGCTTTGCCGTCCCGGCCTTCAACATCAGCAACATGGAACAGGTACAGGCCATCATGCAGGCGGCCGACGCTTGCGACAGCCCGGTGATCATGCAGGGTTCGGCCGGCGCCAACCGCTATGCCGGCGAAATCTTCCTGCGCCATTTGATCCAGGCCGCCGTCGAGCAATATCCGCATATTCCGGTCGTGATGCACCGCGACCACGGGCCCAGTCCGGCGATTTGCGCCCAAGCGATCCAAAACGGCTTCAGTTCGGTGATGATGGACGGCTCGCTTTTGGAGGACATGAAAACCCCGGCCTCGTTCGAATACAACGTCGCAGTCACGCGCAAAGTGGTCGACATGGCCCATGCCTGCGGCGTGTCGGTGGAAGGCGAAATCGGTTGTCTGGGTTCGCTGGAAGCCAAATCCGGCGCCGACCACAGCCGACTATTGACCGATCCCGACGAAGCCGCACAATTCGTCGAACTTACCGGCGTCGACGCGCTGGCCGTCGCGATCGGCACCAGCCACGGCGCCTACAAATTCAGCAAACCGCCGACCGGCGAAGTATTGGTGATCAAGCGCTTGAAAGAATTGCAGCAGCGCCTGCCGCACATGCATTTCGTCATGCACGGCTCAAGCTCGGTACCGCAGGAATGGCTGGAAGTCATCAACGCCCATGGCGGCGAGATTCCGCAAACTTACGGCGTGCCGGTCGCGGAAATCGTCGAGGGTATCAAATACGGCGTGCGCAAGGTCAACATCGACACCGACCTGCGCATGGCCTCGACCGGGGCAATGCGCCGCTTTCTGGCGCAACCGGAGCACGTAGCGGAACTGGATGCCCGCAAAACTTATGCCGCGGCGCGCGACGCAATGCAGGCTTTGTGCCGCGAACGTTACGAAGCCTTCGGCTGCGCCGGCCACGCCGGCAAGATCAAACCGCTGCCGCTCAGCGCAATGGCGCAGCGTTACTGAGCCGAAGCCAGCCGGTTCGATGCAACGAAGGCAAAATTCAGATAATCGAACAGTTCCCGGGCATTCGGATCGCTGATCCGATCGCTGCCGAATTGCGGCATCACACCCGGCGAGCCGTCGGGCATGCGCGGATTGCGGATAAACGCCAAAAACTCGGCGAAATCGTGCAATTGCGGCGCATTGCGCAGCGGCATGTTGGGTTCGATGATGTTTTCGCCGCGGCGGTGGCAGCCGGAGCAATGGCTGTCGAACACCTGGCGGCCGATTTTGAATTGCACCGGCGCTTCCGGCGTAAAGCCGTGATAGACCAACTGGCCGCCGAAAAAGCCCAGGCCGGCTACCGTGACTACGCTAGCAAAATACAATACCGGCAACGCTCTCGACTCAAGGCACCGGCGGCCAATCACCGCAGCGCTGGCGATCAGCAGCAGATACAGTGCAGCTAACACAGCCTTGATTTGAATCTCGAAAAACCAGGCCCCGCCGTAAAAACGCTGCCAATCGAAAATGCCGACCGGAATCGCCAACAGGGTAAACGCCAGCGCAAACACCGCCACATGGTAGGCCGTAGCGCGAAAGGCCGCCTGTTTGGTCAGCGCCGCCAATATCGAAAACCCCAACGCGCCGATTGACATACCGGCCGGTACGTGTACCAGCACCGGATGCAGCGGATGGCTGTAGCCAAGCGCCGCCAGGAAATCGTAAAACCAGTGGCTCATGCAGGCCGTTCCAAATCGTAAAACCGCTTTTTCAATAATCCATTCAAATCGGTGCTTTGCAACACCTGTTTGATCGCGGCCGATGCGCCGCCGCTACCGTAAGGATGCTGCAAATTCGCCAATACCGGCGCCAATTCGCCGGACCAGACTTGTTCCAGCGCGGTTTTGATCGCATCGGCTCGTGGCGGGCAATGCAGTACGCTGGCGGCGCACAAACGGCCGCGCTGGCGGTCGCCGATATTGACGGTAGGAATCTTGAAGGCCGGCGCTTCCAACAAACCGCTGGACGAATTGCCGACCACCGCATCGACCTGGCGCATCGCCGATAAATAACGCAGCGAACCCAACGAGACGAAGGCCACTACCCGCTGCGGCCAACGCTGGCGGTAGCCTTCGATCAATTCAGCGATGACGCGGCCGTCGGCGTCGGCATTGCTGTAGGTAAAAATGACATGAACCTCGGGATATTCGTCCAAGGCCAACAGTAGTTGGTCGAATTGCTCGGCAGCGCTAGCTTGCTCCAAGGTCGCCGGATGAAAGGTTACCAACAGATTGCGCTCGGCCAACTTGAAACCGATGGCTGCTTCCAATTCGGTACGCGACAACAGCGGCAAGCGGACAATTTGGTCCAGGCCCGGCGCGCCGACGTTGAATACCCGCTCCGGCTGTTCGCCGAGTTGAATCACCCGTTGCCGGTAGACTTCGGCGGCGGTGAAATGCATATGTGACAATTTGGTTAACGCATGCCTGATCGCGTCGTCGACCGCGCCTTCGCTGAGCTCGCCGCCATGGATATGGGCCAGCGGAATCCGTAAATTCACCGCCGCCTGCGCCGCCGCGAAAATTTCGAAACGGTCGCCTAGCACGACGACGATATCCGGCTGCAACTCGGCCAAGGCATCGGCGAAGCCGATCAAACCCAGGCCCATCGCCTTGCTGATGCCGACCGGGGTATCCGACGACAGCAGCATTTCCACCTTGCGGTTTATCGTAAAACCGTCGGCTTCGATTTGGCGCCAAGTCAAACCGAACTCCGGCGACAAGTGCATGCCGGTGGCGATCAATTGCAACGCCAGCTCGGGATCGCCGGCAATCTCTTTCATCAGCCAATACAGCAAGCCGTATTCGGCCCGCGAGCCGGTAACGACGCAGATTTTGCGTGGCTCGGCCATCAAAACACCACACTGCTGGGCACGTTAACCACACGGTCGGCCAGGCAGCGCGAATTTTCCAGACCGTCGCATTGGCAATGCCGGTACATCGGTAAGTTCGGCATCAATTCCCACAGCGGCCGGGCCATCACGCCTTGGGCGTTGCTGTATGCCAGAAAGGCGTCGCGCTGGGCAAGATCGTCGAGCATCAGAGCGTTGAGCCAGTAATTGGCACGTGCAGTTTCCGGCTCTTGCAGAACGCTGACGCCGTTCGCCGCGCCCCAAGCCAAATAGCGGGCTGCGAGTTTGCGTTTGGCTACGACGAAAGCCGGCAATTGCTCCAGTTGCGCCAAACCCAGCGCCGCATTTAAGTTCGGCATCCGATAGTTAAAGCCGATTTGGTCGTGTTCGAATTTCCAGGCATGCGCCAATTTGGCGGTCGTGGTCAAATGCTTAGCCTGCCGGGCCAGATCGTCGTCGTCGGTCAAAATCATGCCGCCGCCACCGGTGGTGATGATTTTGTTGCCGTTGAAACTGATCACGCCGAGCTTGCCGAAGGTGCCGCAGTGCTTAGGCTTGGTTAGTTCATTAGGCTGGAATAAATGCGGCTCGGCTGCCGCTGCAGCGGGCTGATTCCGGCCTACATCATGAAAAATCCCGCTACCCAACGCCTCCGCTGCGTCTTCGACCATCGGCAGATCGTGAGCCTCGCAAACCTCCAGCAAACCGGCCATATCGCAGGGATGGCCGAAGGTGTGCATCGGCAGGCAGGCGGCGATGCGTTTGCCGCTGGTTTTGTTGTAAACGCCGTCGGCGCGGCGTTCGCCGTGTTGCTCGAGAAACGCCGCCAACGCCGCGGGCGATAAGCCCAAAGTCGCGCAATCGACATCGACGAACACCGGCTCGGCGCCGCAGTAATGGATCGCGTTGCAAGTGGCGACAAAAGTCACTGCCTGGGCAATGACCTCGTCGCCTGGGCGGACACCGGCCAGCAACAAGGCGATATGCAACGCCGCGGTACCGTTGACGGTAGCGACGGCATGTTTGGCGCCGCAATACTCGGCAATCTTGTTTTCGAACTCCGTCACGTACGGCCCGACGCTGGACACGAACGTGCTATCGATCACGTCGTTCAGATAGCGTTTTTCGTTGCCGCCAAAGCGCGGTTCGTGCAACGGAATGAAGGCGTCGGTCTGGTAAATCTCGCGGACGAAACCGACGAAGCGCTCAAACATTGTAAATATCCGTTTTGTACTTTTTCAGATTGCCCGCTTCGCTAAACCAGGCCACGGTACGGCGCAGGCCCTCTTCCAACGGCACCTGAGGGGTAAAGCCGGTCAAGGCCTTGATCTTGGCGTTATCGCACCACAGCCGGTTGACTTCGGATTTTTCCGGCCGCAAGCGCTGCTGGTCGAGCAGAAATTCGACATCGCTGGCCATGATGCGCTTGATCAAGTTCAGCGTGTCGCCGACCGAAATTTCGAAATTGGAACCGATATTGACCGTTTCGCCGACGGTGTTGTCGGACTTGGCCAACGCGATAAAGCCGCGGCAAGTATCCTCGACGTAATTGAAATCGCGGGTCGGCGACACGTCGCCCAATTGGATTTGCTTCTTGCCGGCGGCGATCTGGCTGATGATGGTCGGAATCACCGCTCTGGCGGATTGGCGCGGACCATACGTGTTGAACGGCCGGGCAATCGTCAGCGGCAGATTGAAGGCATTGAAGAAACTCATCGCCATCGCATCGGCGGCTATCTTCGAGGCGCTATACGGCGACTGCGGTTGCAGCGGGTGCTTTTCGTCGATCGGCACGTATTGGGCAGTGCCGTAAACTTCGCTGGTCGAGGTATGGATCACCCGGCCGACGCCGGCATCGCGCGCCGCCTGGCAAATATTCAGGGTGCCGCGGATATTGGTATCGACGTAACTGTCCGGCGCCGCGTAGGAATACGGAATCGCGATCAACGCTGCCAAGTGGAATACGGTATCGATGCCCTGGCACAGGCTGCGGCACAACGCCGGGTCGCGCACGTCGCCGCACACCACGTCGATGCCGTTCTTGCAGGCGACGTCATCCAACCAGCCCCAGGAATTGAACGAATTGTACTGGGCCAAGGCGCGCACTTCGCAGCCGCGCGCCGCCAGCATTTCGGTCAAATGGGAGCCGATGAAACCGTCGGCGCCGGTCACTAAAACTTTATTCATAGCAAACCTTGTTTGACGAAGGCCTCGGCAATCGCCCAGTCCTCCTCGGTGTCGATATCCAGACTCTGAATGGCGTTCATCACCAACGGCACGGTCTGCGGCGGGTAAAACGACTTATGCGTCAACAAAAAATCGGTCCGGCACAAATACATCGCGCCATTCGGCGTCAGTAACGGCCGGCTTTGTTGCCGGCTGGCTTGAGTCGGTTGCCGGTTGTCCAGCGCCTGCATAAAGCCGTCGCATAATTGGAATAAGGTGGTCAGGTTGCGCTGAATTTCCTTGCAGCCGATTACCGCCGCGACGTTACCGCCGTTAGCCAATGCCATCGCCTGGCGAAGTATAGCCGGGCTGCGGAACGGCGAGGTCGGTTGCAACAACATGACCCAGGCCGGCAGATAAGCGTAATGCTGGCGAAACCAGCCCAAGGCATGTTCCACCACTTGCAGCGACGATGCGGCATCCGTGGCATGGCAGGCCGGACGCAAAAACGGCACCGCCAGTCCGCTGCCGCGGCCGATTTCGGCATACTGTTCCGAGTCGGTGGACAACACGGCCAAGGCCTTGGGCAACCCGGCCTCGCCGATGGTTTGCGCGGTCCAGCTCAATAACGGTTTGCCGGCCAACGGCCGGATGTTTTTGTCCGGCAAGCCTTTGGAGCCGCTGCGCGCCGGCACTACCATCAATAAATCCAATGCCTCCGCCATGCCGGGCTCCCCTTAAATCAACCTCAAACCCGGCGGCAAGGCTTCGCCGAAGATTTGTTTTTCCTGGCTTTCGTCGAGCACCTTGTATTCGGCAACCATCTCCTGCCAAGACGCCGGGGCTTTGGCCTGCTTCAATTTTTCCAACACTTGCTGGCGTAAGGCATCGTCGATATCGCGGACGCGGTCGTCGCAGCGCCGCGCCAGCAAGGTCGCGGCAAAGCCGGCCTGGGCCTGCTTCTTCCAATCGACCGCCAGCAACTGTTGCAACCAAGCGGCCGCCTGTGTCGGCGGAATCACGTCGTGGTTATTGCCGTGAAACAGTATCCGCGCCCCGATCCGGCCCAAGGCCCACCAGCTTTGCTCCGGTTCGCCGGCTTTGGCCAAGCGCTTTAACAGCCATTCGCCCAGTTGCAGTTTATCCGCCACGGCCAAGCGCTCCAGCGACGCCGCCAACCGCAACATATCTTCGTAACCGCGGGTGGCGATTTGTTTTGCCAGTCCCGGCTGGCGCGCCGAGGCCGGGTTGATGAACTTGCCGATGTCGTTAAAGATGCGCTGCTGCGCCTCGGCCGGCAAGCCGCCGGCGACCCGCCGCCAACAGGTCCACCATTCGGCCCAGTTTTGTTTTTCGTTGACGAACTGCAGGCCTTCCGGATACAGCTTCCACAATTGTTCGACTCGCCAATCGTCCAGCGGATAACCGAAACCGGGGCGCAGGCAAAATCCGGCCAGGCTGAACCACAACCGCTCGTGCTGCTCGCTACGCCGGCGGTATTTGCTGCCGTCCAACAAAGCATTGCACAATTCGCGCAGCAGCGGGGTTTGCCAATCGCCGCGCGGCGCAGCCAACACTTTTTCCAAATCGGCACGCAGGATTTTTACCGCCTGCGGGTCGACTTGTTTGGATTTGGCACCGAACACGGCCTGAATTTTTTCCAAAGCTTGCGGCAGTTGTACAGGCAAATCGGCGTTCACCAGCGCGGATTTGGCTTTGCGGATCTGAAACTCGACGTCCCAACGCTGGCCCTCGCCGTCGAGCGCGACGCATTGCAAACGCAGGGTGCCGACTTCGGTATAGGTTGCCGACAACTGCACGGCGACTTCGGCTTTTTGCTGGCCTTCGAACGCCACCGCCAACGGCGGCAGGCTATGAAAACGGTCGTCGTCGAGCTCGACCAGATCGCCGGAGCGGTAATCGCCGTCGCCGCTGGCGGACAGCAAATGGAATCGCACCGGTTGGCCGACGCGTAATGCAAAGTGGCGGCCGGCCAGCAATAGCTCATGCCCCTCTTCGCTGCCTTTCGGCAGAATGCAGACGCCGCGCCGGTTTTCCCCGGCGCCGTCGATCAGTAAAAAGTAACTGCGCGCCGCGCCGCCGCCGATCCGCAATTTTTTATCGCGGCGGGCGATGGCATAGCTGACCGCACCGTAGGCGACCGCCAATTCCGGGTCCGGATTATCCAACACGGTCGGCGCCCGGCCGCCGCGCCAAGCCGACAACAACGCGGTTACCCGCTGTACCAGTGCCCGGCTGCGGAAGACGCCGCCGTTCAACAACAGCGCATCGGGCACAATACCGGACTCGCCGAGCGCCTGTTGCGCGGCATGGGCATGCGACTGCAAAAAGCCGGCGATGTGCTTGCTGATCGCCGGCTCTGCGGCGTAAGGCAGGCCGAATTCGACCACGCCGCTACGCTTCTTGTCCGGCAGTTCCTGCAAACCGGACAAGGGCAAAAAACCGTCCAGTGCAATCTGCCTGACCTCTTCCCGGCTCAAAGCCGCGCTCTTGCTGCCGCCGATCAATTTGGAGCCGCCGCCCAGCAAAGTCACGGCGACCTGCTCCGGCGCATCGTCCGCCAACAAGCGCTCTTTGGCGATCCGGCATTGCTCCAGCAGTTGCGCCAAATCGGCGCTGGACAATTTGCGTTCGGCGCCGCGCAGCCGATTCTCGGCCAGATGAGCCAAGGCCAAATCGATATTATCGCCGCCCAGCATCAAGTGGTCGCCGACGCCGATCCGGGTCAATTGCGGTTCGCCGGCGCCGTATTCGATCTTGATCAGAGTCAAGTCGGTGGTACCGCCGCCGACATCGCACACCAACATCAAGCGGCTGCCGGCCAGGCTAGGCTCAATACTGCCGGCATGGCGCCGCAACCAGTCGTAGCAGACGGCCTGCGGCTCTTCCAGCAGCCGCACGTCGGCCAGACCGGCCAATTTCGCCGCTTCCAGCGTTAACGACCGCGCCGATTCGTCGAACGAAGCCGGCACGGTGACGACGATGGTTTGTCGTGCCAACGGCGCATCGGGAAAGCGCTGTTCCCAAACGGTACGCACATGCTGCAAATAACTCGCGCTCGCCGCCAGCGGCGATACTTTGAATACCGACTCGTCGCTACCCCACGGCAAAATCGGAGCCGTGTGGTCGACCGCCGTGTGCGACAGCCAGCTCTTGGCACTGGTTACCAGCCGCCCTTGGGATTTGGCGCCCAATGCTCGGGCGGCCTCGCCCAGCACGGCGCCGTCCTCGGCCAACAGGAAACCGGCGCCGGCACTCAACTCGCCCGGCGCCGGATGGTAGCGCACCGACGGCAGCAGCGGTTTCGCCGCGACTTCGCCCGGCGCGGTCATCTGCGGTATTTCGAACAAGCGAATGGTCTTTTGCGGATCGCCGGCAGCGGCATAGGCCACTACGGTATGGGTGGTACCGAGATCGATACCGACTAAATATTGGCTGGCTGAGGTATTCAAAATCGTTAGTTCGGGCTGGTGGATTGCGGCTGGTACAGCCATTCGTTGACTTCTTGCAGGTTCTGCGGCGAGATTACGCCGACCGCGTGTAAAAATCGCATCCGGCTTTTAACGTAACTGTAACGGCCCAGCGCCAAATCGCGTTTGGCGCGGAATTCGGCTTGCTGTGCATCCAGCACATCGCCAACCGTTTCCAGACCGAATTTAAAGCCTTTTTCCTTGGCTTCGCGCGATTTTTTCGCCGACTCCAAGGCTTTAGCCGACGCGGCAATCCGCCGCACGCTGGCGTTGGAGGTCAAAAAGGCGTCGCTGATTTCCTTGACCAAACCGCGGATTTTGCTTTCGTTTTCGTTTTTTGCCAACTCCAGCCTATGCTGCGCTTCGTTGGTTTTCTCGGAAATCACGCCGCCGCTGAAAATCGGCACGCTGACGTTGATGGCGGCAGTCTGCACTTCGGTTTGCGGCGTGCGCGAACTTTGGTAGCCGGTATCGCTGTTGAAATAATTGAATTGCAAATCGACCACCGGCAAATGCCGGGCGCGTTGCATCGCCACGTCGTCGCTGGCCGCTTCGATTGCGCTGAGTTGCGCCCGCAGCAGCGGATTTTCGCTTTTCGCCACTGCAATCCAATCCTCCAGATTGCCCTCCAGCGGCCGGTACTCGATATCTTCCCGCAGCCGCGCCAAGTCTTGCGGCAGGTTATTGGTCATCTCCCGCAAATTTTCCCGGGCTTTGACCAATACGGTCTCCGCTTCGATCTGGCTGGCCTGCAATTGGTCTAGCCTGGCCTCGACTTCGTACAGATCGGTAATTTTGACCAGTTGTTTGGCAAATTGGCGTTTGATTTGTTCGTGCTGCATGGTCAGCGCTTCGGTTTCACCGCGCAGCAAATTCAATTGGTCCTCGGCTTGCAGCAGGTCGAAGTAACGTTCGACCACATCGTCGATCAGCGCGTTTTCGGCCTCTAGCTGCTCTTCGATATAGACGTTCTCGGTTTCCTTGGCCCGGCGCCAATTCCAGAATTTGGCGAGATCGACCAGCGATTGGTTGACCGAAATGTAATAGCGCTTGCCGGGATAGGTGGTGTTGACCTCGCGCGCGCCGCCGCTGATGGTCTGGTCGTTATGCGACCAGTTGCCGGTTGCGGTGACTTGCGGCAAGAACTCGCCGAAGGATTGTTCTTTTTGGGAAGTGCCGATATTCAGTTTCAAACCGGCGGCTTTCAATTTCGGATCGCCGCCCAGCGCCTGTTGATAGACGGTCAACAAATCGTCGGCAACCGCCTTACCGACACCCGATACCGCCAACACTAAGGCAAAACTCCAAGCCGATTTCATCAGTCTTCGTTGAAGGCACGCGCCACAGCGTTGGTGATCGGTTGCAGCAAATATTCCAACACGGTGCGTTCTCCGGTCGTGATCAACACCTCGGCCGGCATGCCCGGCAACAATTCCACCTCGCCCAGTTTGGCGTAACTGTCCGGGGTCAATTCGATCTGGGCCTGGTAATAGGCCATGCCCGATCTTTCGTCGCTGAGCCGGTCGGCGGACAGATTGGTAACGATACCGTCGAGCTTGGGCACTACCGATTGTTTGAACGAACTGAAGCGGACTTCGGCTTTCAGGCCTTCGTGCACCCGGTCGATGTCCATCGTCGACACCTGGGCGTTGACGATCAGATCTTCGTTTTGCGGCACCAAGTCCAGAATCGGCCGTCCCGGCCCGACCACGCTGCCGACGTTATGTAACGTCATCCCCAGCACGCGGCCGGCGCCAGGCGCCCGAATTTCGGTTCTGGCCAGTCTTTCCCGGGCCGCGGTCAAGCGCTGCGTAACGTCGAAAAGTTGGGCCTGCGCCTCGCCCAGCTTGCCGGCGATGCCCTCCTGGAATTGTTTTTCCAGTTGCAAAATCTGCAACTGGGTTTCGCCGATCTGCATTTCGTTACCGGCAATTTCGGCGGTCAGCGCGGCAATTTCGCCGGCAGACAGGGTCAGGTTGCGCTCGATATCGCGCACTCGTTGCTTGCCGGTAAAGCCTTCGGCCAGCAATTCGCGTAAATCTTTCAGCTCGTCTTTATACGATTCGACCAAAGCCTGTTTGGCGGCGCGCTGCCCGCGCAAGCCTTCCACCCGACTGGCTAACTGCGTGCTGCGTTGCTTCAGCACCGATATTTCGCCTTCGTGGGAAAGTTTTCGCGCCAGGAAAATCCGGCTCTCAGCCTGTTTGGCTTCCAGCGTACGAGCGTCGGCGTCATCCTGCAACGTATCCGGAAATTCGACGGCCGGCTTGAGATCGCGCTCTGCGCTAAGCCGGGCGACTTGGGCCGACAAAGTAATCTGCTGGCTGCGCAGGATATCCTGTTCCGCACGAATTGCGGTATCGTCGAGCCGGATCATCACGTCGCCTTCCTTGACGAAATCGCCGTCCTTAACCAGTAACTCGCTGACGATGCCGCCATCCAGATGCTGCACGGTTTTACGGTGGGATTTCACCGCAACGTAGCCCGGCGCCATCGCCGAGCTGTCGAGCGGCGCGAAATAACTCCAGACGCCGAAGATGCCGAGCGTGGCGAAAATGACGGCGTGGCCGATATTGCGGATCGGCCGGTCGTCGGTGACTAAGGAGACGGCTTCCAGTTCCGAAGATTGGCTCATCGATTAGGCTCCGGCGTGGGCTTGTTCGGCCCGTTGTTGCTGCGCGGTTTGCAACGCGACCTTTTGCAAGTGGGCCACAACCTGGTCCTTCGGTCCGTACACCGACAGTTGGCCGTCGCTGAGCAACAGCAATTTGTCGACATTGTTCAAAACGTTGTTGCGGTGGGTGATGACGATCACAGTGACTTTGTTGGCTTTGAGGCGTTGAATGGTGCGGCCCAACGCGACTTCGCCCTGTTCGTCCAGGTTGGAGTTGGGTTCGTCCAACACCACGACAACCGGATTGCCGTACAAAGCCCTAGCCAAACCGATGCGTTGGCGCTGGCCACCGGACAGATTGCCGCCATTGGCGCCGATCAGGGTGTTGTAGCCGTCCGGCAAATGCAGCACCAGTTCGTGGACATCGGCCATCTTCGCCGCGGCGACGACTTTCTCCGGATCGACGTCGCCGAAGCGAGCGATGTTTTGGCTGATGCTGCCTTCGAACAATTCGATGTCCTGCGGTAGATAGCCGATATGCGGCCCGAGTTCGTCGCGGTTCCAATTGAAAATCTCGGCGCCGTCCAGCCGAATCGTGCCGCTGGAGGTTGGCCAGATACCGAGCAAGGCTCTGGCGAAGGTCGATTTACCGGCACCGCTGGGGCCGATCACGCCGACCACGTCGCCTTTGGCGATGGCCATGCTGATGCCTTTAATGACTGGAGTTTTCGCGCCCGGCGGCGTCACCTGCGCCACATCGAGTTGAAAGGCACCGACCGGATCCGGCAAGGTCATTTTCTTCGATTCGGCCGGCATCTGCACCAACAACTCGTTCAGCCGGTTATATTGGCCGCGGGCGTTGATAAAACCTTTCCAGGTGCCGATCACGATATCGATCGGCGCCAACGCCCGACCCAGCAAGATGGAACCGGCGATCATCAAACCGGAGGATATCTCGTTTTCGATGACCAGATAGGCGCCGAGCGCCAGTATCAACGATTGCGACGACAAGCGTACCAATTTGGAAACGGCATTGATCAGACCGGCCCGGGAACTGGCGATGGCCTGTAGCCGCAGCACCTTATGCACGCTGTTCAGCCAGCGGCTCTGGATGTTGGGCAACATGCCCATCGCATCCAGCACCTCGGCGTTTCTGAGGTTTTTACTGACCAGATTGCGGGCATTCATCGCCGTACCGTTGGCTTCGCTCAACATCCTGCTGGTGGTTTTTTCCTGCACGTAAGCGACGATGACTAGCAGAATTGCCGTGACGACGCCAGCCCAACCGTACCAGGGGTGGAACATAAACATCACTGCCAAATAGATCGGCAACCAGGGCGCATCGAAAAAGGCGAACAAACCGCTGCCGGTCATGAATTGGCGTAATGAGGTCAAGTCGTCGAGCGGTTGGATGCTGGCGCGCTGGCCGTTCGAATACAAGGCCATTTTATAAGCCACTTTCAACAATCGTTCGCTGAGCAGTACCTCAATGCGAGTACTGACTCTGACCAATATCTGCGAGCGCACCCATTCCAACACGCCCATCGTTACGAACAACACCATCAAAATCAACGTCAACAGCGACAGAGTCGTCAGGTTGCCGGTCGGCACCACCCGGTCGTAAACCTGCAGCATGTAGATGGTCGGCACCAGTTGTAATACATTGATTACAAAACTAAAACCGGCAGCGGAGATAAACGCGCCCTTGCACAGCCTCAACGCTTCAACTAAATCGGATTGGGGGGTGTTCATATCCTTGGTTGCGGCTCAAAGTTCCCGAAAACGGCACAATTTTCACACACTCGCCAGCGCCCCACCAAATCCGTCGCATTTGCCGGACCGGCAAATTTCGATGCGCAACTCAGTTTTGTGTCTACACTTCGTGACAATTGGCCAAACTGTGACAAGCGTCAAACAGGGCTGATATTTAATTAGCGTAGATGCTGCTATAACTCATCGCCAGTAAAAACCGATTAAGGTTTTTTCGTCTGTTACCGATAAGTCAGAGAAAGACCTCACCGATAACGTTCGCGCTCGCAAGTTAGTCAACCGGCGCTCAGTAGCAATGAATAATTCAAAATATCAATAGGACAATCTTATGGCCGTAACAATCACTAGCACAACAGACATCACAACCTTAACCACCACGGAAATTAGCGAGCTGACAAATCCCCAAATTTCCTCGTTGACGACGACCCAAATCGCCGCCATGACGACGGACCAGATAGCATCCTTACAGACAACGCAAATTCCATCGTTAAGCGCGGCACATATCACCGCGCTAACAATCGAACAAATGCCGGCTTTCACAACCGAGGCCATCAATAAGCTATCGGCCACTCAGGTCAGCAAATTGTCCTCCGCGCAAGTTAGTGCAATGCAAACTGATGACTTCAGTGCAATATCCACAACGGCAATATCGGGATTGACGACCACTGTCCTCAGCAACCTAGCCACTTCGCAAATAGCAGTGTTGACAACAGGCCAAGTCGCCAGCCTCAGCTCGGGCAATGCCGGCCAAATTGCCGCTTTAACCACCGCTCAGGTCAAAGCACTCGACTTTAACCAGGTTGGCGCATTGACTCCCAACCAAGCCAAATACCTCAGCGGCGCCCAAGTCGCAGCATTGGATGCCGCAGATTTCGGCGCGCTAAAGGACTCCACGATTGGCCAATTGACTACCTCCGCCATCTCGTCGATCACGACGACGCAGATTCAAAACCTGACCTCCGCCCAGTCCGACGGTTTAACCAATCTGCAAGTCGCTAAATTAACCTCGGCGCAAGTGGCGCAAATCTCGACCGATGCGCTGGCGAGTATCACCACCGCCGCGATCAAAGGCCTGACAGCGTCCGCCGTGGCGGGTTTGACCGACGCTCAGGTGGCGGCGCTGACCACCGGCAGCGCTGGCCAAGTTGCCAGTTTGACCACCTTGCAAGTTGCAGCACTGAAGTCAACCCAAATCGACGCCTTGACCTCCGCCCAAGCCGCGGCCTTGACTTCGGCTCAAGCTGCAGCGCTTAACTCGACTCAAATCAGTAATTTGTCGACCTCCGCCTTTGCCGCATTGGATTCCGATGCTATCCGTGGTTTGTCGACCGCCGCAGTTGCGGCATTATCCACCGCAACCGACGGCCAAATCGTGGCCTTGTCGACGCAGCAGGCCGCTGCATTCACTTCTGCACAAATTGCGGCATTGTCTTCCAGCCAGTTTTCGGCCATGGAATCGACCGATCTAGTCGCGATTTCCAGCAGCGCGATCAAAGGCATGACCACCTCCGTGCTGACCTCGCTGAGCACTACGCAAATCCAGAAACTGACCACCGGCACCAACGGCCAAGTGGCCGGACTGACGACCGCGCAAATCGCGACGATGACCAGCGACCAAATCGTGGCTTTCGGTTCGTCGCAAGCCGGTTCTTTGACCAGCGCTCAAGCCGCGGCATTGACCTCGACCCAAGTAGCCAATATGGAAACCGAGGATTTCGCCGCCTTGACCACGGGCGCCAACGGCGCCCTGGCCAAATTGACGACCAACGCAATCACGGCACTGACCACCGGCGCCAGCGGCCACATTAGAGCTTTGACTACCGGCCAAGCCGCCTCGTTGACTGCGGCCCAAGTCGGCAAATTCAACTCCGACCAATTGAGCGACATGGAAACGGCCGATTTCGCGGCGCTGAGTTCCAGCGCAATCGCCGGCATTTCCACCACCAACATCTCGTCGTTGACCACCAGCCAAATTGCCGCACTGTCCACGACACAAGCACCGGCGTTGACTGCAGCCCAAATTTCCAAACTGTCGACCGGTCAAGTTCAAGCCATCGAAACCGCCGATTTTGCCGAATTGTCCAACTCTGCGGTAGCAGGCTTCACCACCGCACAAATCGCGGCGTTGACCACTGGCGCGACCGGCCAGATAGCAGCACTGACAACCAATCAGGCCGCTTCGCTGACATCCGCCGAAATGGCCGCATTCAGCTCAGATCAAATCACCAGTTTCGAAACCGCCGATTTGGCGAAAATCAAAGTTGCCAGCATCAAAGGCCTGACGACCGACGCCTTGGCCGCATTGACTACCTCGCAAATTCAGGCACTGACCACCGGAGCAACCGGGCAAATCGCTGCGTTGACCACCGCCCAAATTCAGGCATTGACGCCGACACAAATCGAAGCTCTGACGACTGCACAAGCGGGTTCTTTAACATCCAGCCAAGTCGCAATCTTGAGCACAGCCCAGTTTGCGTCGATGGAAGCCACGGATTTTGCCGCGATCACGTCATTAGGCATCAAAGGCCTCTCAACCGCAATCGTAGCGAACCTGACTACCACGCAATTCGCCAGTCTGACCACCGGCACTAACGGCCAGATCGCGGCACTGACCACCGCTCAAATTGCCGTGTTGACTACCGGCACTAATGGCCAAATTGCCGCGCTTACCACCGATCAAGCCGCATCGTTGACATCGACTCAAGTCGCCAAATTCACCTCCGATCAATTTGCGTCGATGGAATCCGCGGATTTCGCAAAATTGTCTCCGGCCGGCGTCAAAGGCCTATCCACCGCAACGATCGCCGGTTTGACTACCGCCCAGATTGCCAGCATGTCCACCGGCGCGACCGGCTTGTTGGCCGGTTTGTCGACCGCCCAAATCGCGGCCTTGACTTCGACGCAATTGGAAGCCTTAAGCTCCGGCCAGGAAGCTTCTCTGACATCGGCTCAGGTGGCGGCACTTAGTACCAGCCAATTCAGCGTGTTGATCAGCGAAACCACGGATTCCGCCGATTTCGTCAACTTCTCGTCCATCGGTATCAGAGGCTTGTCGACCGGGGTAATTTCCAATCTGACCACCGACCAAATCCAATTGCTGACCACAGGCAGTGCCGGCCAGATTGCCGGCATGACCAGCCTGCAAGTCGCGGCCTTAACCACTGACCAGATTGTCGCGTTGACCACCTCGCAAGCAGCATCGTTCAGTTCCAGCCAACTGACCGGCCTGACTACGACCCAAGCCGCCAACCTCGAATCCGCCGATTTCCAAAAATTGAGCAGCAATGCGATTAAGGGCTTGAGTTCAAGCGTGATAGCCTCGTTGTCTACTACCCAGATCGCCGACCTAACCACAGACCAAGTTGCCGGTCTGACCACGACTCAAATTGCCGCGCTGACGACCAGCCAATTGCCAAAATTCAGTTCGGAGCAAGCGGCTGCTTTGACATCGACTCAACTCGCCAAAATGAGCTCGGCCCAAATAGCGATCATGGAATCGACCGATTTTACGGCCATATCCACGGCGGCCATCAAAGGTTTGGCAACTGCGGTCTTGCAAGCGCTGGCTACTGACCAAATCGCGGTTCTGACCACCGGCGCGACTGGTCAAGTTGCGGCTTTGACTTCTGCGCAAATTGCCGCCCTGACCACATCTCAGATCGCTAAATTCACCTCCGCGCAGGTCAATTCTTTAACTTCGGACCAAGTCACTAAATTCAGCGTCACTCAGTTGGCGAAGATCGAGACTTCCGATATTTCGGCACTGAAAACCGATGCCATCGCCGCGTTGACCAGCACCCAATTGCAAGGCCTGACTACGCAGCAAATTGCCGCGTTGACGACCACCCAAGCCGCAGCTTTAACCGCGGACCAGGCGTCGAAATTAACCGCGACCCAAGTCGCCAATATGCCGACACCATCTTTCGCCGCACTGACCACCGGGGCCACCGGTGCTTTGGCCAAGCTGGCCACCGATGCGATAGCCGTTCTGAACGCGAATCAGATTCAAGCCCTGACTACAGCCCAAGCCGCATCGTTGACTTACACCCAGTTCAACAAGTTTACCTCTACCCAAATCGAAAACATGCAGGCGGTAGACTTTGCAGCGCTGACCACCAACGTCATCGCCAACATGTCGACCACGTCGCTGAAGGCTCTATCGACCGACAAGATTACCGAATTGTCGACGGTACAAATTGCCGCATTGACGCCGGACCAGATCGCGGCGTTGACCACTACCCAAATGCAGGCATTGACCGAAGGCACAGCCGGCCAAATCGCTAGCTTAAGCGCCGATCAGGTCCAGCAATTGAGTACGACACAGATCGCCGCTTTGAGAATTGCGCAAATCACGGCACTGGAAACCAACGATTTGGTAGCGATGAGCAAGGTTCAAATCGCCGCACTGACTACCGGCGCAACCGGGCAAATTGCCGCTCTAACGACAGCCCAAGTACAGAGCCTGACCACGAGCCAAGTCGAAGCGTTGACCTCCAGCCAAATCGCTTCGTTGAGCGATGCCCAAATTGCCGCATTGGATTCCGGCGACTTGGCTTATCTCGCTTCAACAGCGATCGGCGGCTTGTCGACCGACCAAATTTCGGCACTGACCAGCAACCAAATCGCCGGTTTGACCACCTCGCAAATCAAGGCGCTGACCTCCGACCAGTTGCAGGCATTGTCGGTCGGCACCGCAGGCCAAATCGCCGCGCTGACCACCGAGCAGATCCAAAAACTGACCACCACTCAGATTTCTCAATTGTTGCCCGATCAGATCGCTGCGATCGAAACCGCCGATTTGCAAAAACTGACGGTAGACCAAATCAAGGCCCTGACAACCGGCACAGACGGCCAAATCGCGGCATTGACCAGCACCCAAGTGCAAAAACTGACTACAACCCAGGCCGGGGCGCTGACCTCTGCGCAACTGGCGTCGTTACGGGCGGACCAAATTGCTGCGATGGAAACTGAGGATTTGGCGCAAGTAACGACCGATGCCATCAAAGGCTTGTCGAGTTCGGCGATCCAAGCTTTAACTACGGCAACCGACGGCCAAATTGCCGCTTTAACTACCCGGCAACTGACCGAACTGACCAGTAGCCAGCTCACGTCGCTGACTGCCGGCGCCGGCGGCCAGATTGCGGCTTTGACTTCAACCCAAGTGTTGAATCTGCAAGCCAGCCAGATTGCGTCGCTGACTACCGACCAAATCCAGGCATTGGAAACGGCGGATATAGCGGCGCTGAAAGCGGCTCAGATTCAAGCCTTGACCACTGGCGCAACCGGCCAAGTTGCCGCTTTGAGCTCCACCCAAGTTGCCGCATTGACCTCCGATCAAGCGGCAAAATTGAGCGGTACGCAAGTGGCGTCTTTGACGCCGGGCCAGGTAGCCGGCTTGGAAACCGCGGATTTGAGTGCGGTTACCACCACCGCAATTCAAAGTCTGACCACCGACGCGCTGCAGGCTCTGAGCACCGGCACCAACGGCCAAATCGCCTCGTTGACCACAAACCAAGTTGCAGCCTTGACCACGACGCAACTGACGGCTTTGACCGTCGAAGCCGATGGTCAAATCGCTTCTCTGACGACCGATCAAGTAGCCAATTTGACCACCACCCAAGTGAGCAAATTAACTACCAAGCAAATCCAAGCCTTGGAAACTGCCGACATAGCAGCCTTGAAGACTCCGCAAATCCAGGCGTTGACCACCGCTCAAGTCGCCGCTTTGACGTCATCGCAAGTGACGGCGCTGACTTCCGACCAAGCTGCGAATTTAAGCGGCACCCAAGTTGCCGCTCTAACCCCGGGTCAGATAGCCGGATTGGAAACCGCCGATTTGCGCGCGATTTCCGCAACGGCGCTGCAAAGCCTGACTACCGATAGCTTGCAAGCGCTGACCACGGCAACCGATGGCCAGATCGCAGCGTTGACGACGGCACAAGTTGCGGCACTGACGACAACGCAAATTCAGGCATTGACTCTGGGAGCCGGCGGCCAAGTTGCCGCTCTGACCACCGAACAAGCCGTGGCGTTAACCAGTGACCAATTGCAAAAACTAACCACCAATCAGATTCAAGCTCTGGAAACGGCAGACTTGGCGGCATTGAAAACCACGCAAATCGAGGCGTTCACCTCTACCCAAATCTCGGCGTTGACGACTTCGCAAGTGGAAAAACTGACCAGCAGCCAAGTGCAAGCGCTTAGCTCGACCCAGTTGGGTGCGCTGAGTGCCGACCAAATCGTGAAAATGGAAACCGCCGACTTGCGAGCGGTTACCACCGACGCGATCAAAGGCTTGTCGATTTTGGCTCTGCAAGCCTTGACCACGGCAACCAACGGCCAAATCGCGGCGTTGACGACCGACCAATTGCGGGCTTTGACTTCCAACCAATTGCAAGCTTTGACGCTGGGAACGGACGGCCAGATTGCAACGTTGTCTTCGGCCCAGTTCGCGGCACTGTCGGCAACGCAAATAGCACAACTGACCACACGGCAAATCGAAGCGATCCAAACCGCTGACTTGCAAAAACTGTCGCTGACGCAAATCAATGCATTGACGACAGACCAAATGGGGGCGCTAACCACAGACCAAGTCGTGGCCTTGGATACCTTGCAAGTTTCGGCGCTGACATCGGCCCAAGTGTCGGCACTGTCGAATGCGCAAGTCGCCAAAATCGAAGCCGGCGACATGGCTTTCGTCAACATGGAGGGCTTATTGGCTACCGGCGGCTTGACCGCACTGACTTCATCGCAAGTTCAGGCTTTGAATACAACCCAGTTGGCCGCGCTATCCACTACCCAGATTGCGGCCTTGTCTGCCGGCGCCGGCGGCCAAATCGCATCGCTAACCACGTCGCAAATCAGCCAGTTGAGTACCACTCAAGTCGGAGCGTTGACCTCGGACCAAATTGCCTCGATCGAAGTCGCCGATTTGCAAAAAATGACGACAACCCAAATTGCGGCGATTTCCACCAACGTGATCGATAAGTTAACGACTGCGCAAATCGACGCTTTGACAACCACCCAAGTGGAAGCGTTAACCACAGTCCAATTGCCAAAACTGACGGCAACTCAATTGAACGCGTTGTCGACTTCGGATATCCAGGCGTTGACCGAAGCGCAGTTTGCGGTACTGACCACCAGCCAGCTCGATGCGTTGACTTCGACCCAAGTCGGTGCGATCACCGCCAACCAGCTCGATTTCCTGACCGGCGCCCAGGTCACCAGACTGGCAACGCTGGGTTACAGCACGGTCGACACAGTGGGCATCGAAACTACTTCGACAGTAACGGGCACTGATGTGGCAGACGTGATTGTCGGCGGCGACGGCGCTCAAACCATTGATGGCGATGCCGGTGCGGATGACCTGTCCGGCGGCGCAGGCAACGATACCTTTGTGTTCGATACCGGCGACGTCAGTTTCGGCGAAACCATCGATGGCGGCGCAGATTGGGATGCCCTGAAAGTCGTGACCGATACCGACTTTACCGGGGCAGGTAATAGCGGTATCACTAATGTAGAGCAGTTGATTATTACCTCAGGCGAAACAGCCACTTTCACCGGTGCGCAACTGACCGGCTCGACCTTGCTGGTGAACGCCACCGCGGCTGGTGCAGCGACCTTGCAAGTCAATGTCGTCGGCGGCACCGCCGTGAGCTTGGCGGGCCTAACCTTCACCGCATTCGGCTCCGGCAATGCTTTCGATACCGGCACCGACTTGGTCAACATCAACGGAGATGCCGATGCCAACACCATTACCGGCACCAGCTTGGCAGACAAAATCACTGGAGGAGCAGGTGCTGATACGATGACTGGCGGCGCCGGCGCGGATACCTTCGTCTTCGCCGCTGGCGATAGCGGTAACATTCAGAGCGGCAGCTTCGATACGGTAAACGGGTTCGTGCTGGCAGACGGTACTGGCCCCGACACTCTGGACTTAGTCGGCACACCAACCATAATTGCAGACATTGCCGGCAAGAACGTGGTGGAAGCTATTAGCGGAGTTGACAACACGAAAGTACTGACGGCCGACAGCACGGACGGCGTCATTACGCTGGGAGGTGCCGACGCTGCCGACATCGATACTCTGGCGGAATGGGTTGAAGTAGCCAAACTGATGACCACAGCAGACGGGGAAACCAGTGCCTTCGCCTTCGGCGGCGACACATACGTGTTCCAGGAAAACACCGGCGGCGATTTGTTGATCAAATTGACCGGTGTCGCCGCGGCAGACGCGTTGGCAACCTCCGGTACCGGAGCAAACGACATCCTGATCGGGTAAGCTCTAGCCGCAAGCCCTAAAGCCGTCCCCTGCGCGAGCGGGGACGGCTTTTTTATTGGCGTTATTCGGCAAGCCTTAATGCCTGGCAAATAAAAACACTGCCGGCAGTCTATAATTTCCAGAATACGGCCGCCGTGGCAACTCAGCAGTTTTGCATGCACAGCGGCAGCCCCGAGCCGCCGGAATCGAATTTTTATTGCCTACGATTCCCGAAACTCGCAACCACAACGCAAAACAAGGTAGATACATGGAGAAAACCCCTTTTTGGCCGATCGATATCGAGAACGGCGTTAGCGTATGCGCGGCCAGCGACATCAATTTGATGACCCCCTACGTGTTGCTGGAACAGGAGGATTGGTTCGAAGACGAAATGGATTTTATCCGGAGCTACATCGAGCCGGGCATGAACAGTCTGGATATCGGCGCCAATCATGGGGTATATGCACTAAGCATCGGCAAACTGCTCGACAGCGGCAGGGTCTGGGCGTTCGAACCGACCTCGGCGCCGGGAACAATGTTGCAGCGCAGCATCGAGCTGAACGCCTTTACCGGTAAAGTCCACCTGCTGCGTTTCGGCTTATCCGATACCACCCGGCAAGCGGAAATCAGCGTATCGGCCAACAGCGAACTGAACTCGTTGAGCGGCAGCGGCCAAAATAAGGAGACCATCCAGTTACGCACCCTGGATGACAGCTTGGCCGAATATGCTCCAGGCGTAACGGTCGATTTCGTCAAAATGGACGCCGAAGGCGAAGAGGTTAATGTGCTGAAAGGCGGCCAACGCTTTTTCAGCGAACAGTCGCCGCTGTTGATGTTCGAGTTAATGCACGGCAGCCAAATCAATCACGGCTTGATCGACGCCGTCCGCCAATTCGGTTTCGGCATTTACCGCTTGATCGCCGAGCCCAACGTCTTGGTCGAGTTCGATGCCACTCAACATAGCGAGACCTTAAACCTGTTCGCCTGCAAACCGGATCGGGCGGAAATATTGCGCCAACGCGGTTTGTTACTGGATGCTATCCCGCAACCGACCGTAACGTTCGACAACTTCGACGCCGGCGCATTTTTTGCCGGTTGCGATTACTCCCGCTATTGCCTGCCGCTCGACAGCGGCGAATTGGCGCCGGATTTTCGGCAACTACTGATGCTTTGCGCCGCCTACGAATGGGGCAACCGCACTGCGGGCGAAAAGTTGAACTTGCTGCAGCAAGCCAGAATTTTAGCCGAGCCGCACAACACGCTGAACATAGCGACCGAGTCGGAAAAGACGCCCTGGCTGGTCATGCTGGTCTACGTTTACTACAAATTGGGCATGCGTGCGGCCGCGTTGTCGACCGCAGCCACATTATTGTTAAACATCAACGTGTTGACCGACTTCCACCACCCGTTTCTGCCGCCGCTGAGCCGGGACTTGAAACGCCCGGTTGTCGGGTCGGTCGGCGAATGGTTGAAATGCCTGCTGATCGAGTTCTACGAGACCAAGCGCAGTTTTTCTTCCTATTTTTTGGCCGATCCGCTGAGCGTGCTGGAATTGATCCAAAACAGCCCGAATTTATCGGTCGGCATCGCCCGCCGTTATGTGCTGGCCAGCTTGCGTCGGCAAAAACCGATTCCCGAACATATCAAGCAACTGATCGTCCAAAACAATCGCAACAACATAAGCATTTGGCGGAGCCTGTTAAACCTGCCGCAGACTTTCAACCTGCTCGACGCCTTATTAAGAACCGAAGCTCAGCCGTTGCGGGTCAATATCGTCGATATCGGCGCCAGTTCTCACGGCCAATTGACCGAACCTTACGCACCGTTGATGCAAGCCGATTTGGCGACCGTGGTCGGATTCGAGCCCGATCCGGAGGCGCATGCCAAGTTATGCGAGATTTACGCCGGCAATGAATCCTACCGCTACCTGCCCTATTTCGTCGGCAAAGGCGGTCCGGCGACTTACTACGAGACCAACTGGTTCATGACCGGCTCGTTGTACAAACCGAATAAACCGTTATTGGACGCGTTTTTCCAACTCGGCGACGTGGTGCAGTTGGTTGCCGAACACCCGGTCGAAACGGTCAGCCTGGACCAACTCAGCGACTTGGGCAACGTCGATATGGTCAAAATCGACGTCCAAGGCGGCGAGCTCGACGTGTTCAAAGGCGGCGCCAAAGCGCTGGCCGACACCTTGGTGATTTGGACCGAAGTCGAATTCGTCGAGCTATACGAAGGCCAACCGTTGTTTGCCGAAGTCGAACAATTCCTGCGCTCGCAAGGTTTTATGTTCCACTGCTTCACCGGCATCGTACCGCGCAGTTTCAAACCGCTGGTTCTGAAAGACAACCCCTACGCCGGCATCAAACAGGCGATCTGGTCCGACGCGGTGTTCGTGCGAGACTTTCAAAAACTGGACCGGCTCAGCAACCTGCAATTGCGCAAACTTGCGGCGATATTGGACAGCGTGGTGCAGTCGCCCGATTTTTGCCTGCTGGTACTGAAAGAGCTGGACCGCAGAGAAGGCTCGCAGTTGGCTGAGCTATACACCAACAACCTACCCAGCCATTTTGCGCTGACGACGCCGACCGCCACGCTGCTTAGCGCCAACGATGCCACCGTCGTCCAGCAGAAAACCATGAAAGCGTTGGAGTTGCAAAACAGCAACGACGCTCCTGGAGCCAAGCAATTGTTTTTGGAAGTGTTGCAACTGCAACCGCAAAACTTTCCGGCGCTGTACTCGCTGGCGGTGCTTGCGTCGCAAGCCGACGAACAACAGGAGGCGTTGGACTGGATCGGCAAAGCCATCGCCAGCGACACCGGTCGCAGTTATGCGCCGGCGCATTTCGTGCAGGCCGTGGTACTGCAATCTTTGGGTCGTTTCGACGAATCGTTGGCGGCCTACCAACAGGCGATTGCGCTGGACCCGGCCTACGAAAGCGCAATGATCAACCGCAGCAACCTGTACTACGAGATCAAACAACACGTCAAAGCAATAGAAAGCTTTAACGAAGCTCTAAAAGTCAATCCTAAGTCCGATAAGGCACTGGCCGGTTTGGGAATTATCCTGACCGAAATGAACCGCTACGAAGACGCGATTCCGCTGTTCGAGCAACTGTTGGCGGCCAATCCGGAATTCGATTACGGCCGAGGTTTGCTGTTTCACGCCGAACAACATTGCTGCGACTGGCGCCGGTTCGAGGAAAGCCGCGATATTATCGAAACCGGCGTCCGCGCCGGGCGCAAGGTCTGCAAAACGCTGCCGTTCATGTCCTTGTCCAACTCGCCGGAAGATTTGCTGCAATGCGTCAAGATTTTCGCAGAGCATTTGTTTCCGCCGAAAAACAAGGCGTTATGGAACGGCGAACGCTACCGGCACGATAAAATCCGTCTGGCCTACGTGTCGCCCGATTTTCGCGAGCATCCGGTCGGGCATTTGATGGCCGGCATCATTGAGCACCACGACCAATCCAAATTCGAGACCATTGCCATTTCGCTCGGTTTGGACGACAAAGGCGCATTGCGGCAACGCTTCGAAAGCGCATTCGGCCGATTTATCGACGTGCGCGGCAAAAAATCCTGGGAAATCGCGGAATTGATCCGCAGCCTGAAAGTGGACGTGCTGATCGATTTGGCCGGCTATACCGCCGACTCCCGCACCGATATTTTCAGTTACCGGCCGGCCCCGATCCACGTCAATTTCCTGGGCTACCCCGGCTCGTTAGGTCTTGATTATATGGACTATATCCTGGCCGACCGCGTCGTCATCCCGGAAGGCCATCAACAATATTACAGCGAGAAAGTCGCCTATCTGCCCAACGCTTATCTACCGACCGACTCGAATCTGAAAATTGCCGAACGTACGCCAACCCGCGCCGAAATGGGCTTACCGGAAACCGGCGTCATCTTTTGCTCGTTCAACCACGATTACAAAATCAATCCGCCGATGTTCGACATCTGGATGCGTCTGCTCGGGCAAGTACCCGGCAGCGTGTTGTGGCTGATGAAATTGAACGAACCCGCGCAACGTAATTTGCGGCGGGAAGCGGAACAACGCGGTATCGACCCGAACCGGCTGGTGTTCGCCACTCGCGTCCCGGCGGTGGAAGACCATCTGGCCCGCTATCGGCTAGCCGACATGTTTCTGGATACCACGCCTTACAACGCACACACCACCGCCAGCGACGCGTTGCGGGTGGGACTGCCGGTGGTAACTTACCTGGGCAATACCTTTTCCGGCCGCGTCGCGGCAAGTTTGTTGCATGCAATCGGTTTGCCCGAATTGATCGCACACTCGCTGCAAGAGTACGAGACTTTGGCATTGAAACTGGCCAACGACAGCGCTTATCTGGCCGACATCAAAGCCAAACTGCTCGAGAATCAAAAATCCTACCCTTTGTTCGACACCGAACTGTTCTGCCGCAATCTGGAACAGACGTTGTGCGAGATCGTTGCAAATCCGCGCGGACCGGTGTAACCAACGCGTAACGGCGATGGCCGACGACAAACTGCAGCAGACGCTGCGAGACGCCATTGCCCGGCACCAAGCCGGGCAACTGGCCCAGGCGCAAGGGCTGTACCTTCAGGTATTGCAGTTCGAGCCCGAGCATGCCGACACCCACCACAACATGGGGATTCTGGCATTACAGGTAGGCCAATTCGACGTTGCGTTGAACCACCTCGAACGCGCCATGGCGGCCAATCCGGCACAGCCCAAGTTCTGGCTGAGTTATCTGCAGGCGCTGGTTCAGGCCGGGCGTTATTCGCAAGCGCGCGAAGCATTACAGGACGCTAAACAACGTTATGGCAGCCAAGGGCCGGATATCGCGGCTTTGGAACAGGTTCTGGCCGCCCCGGCCCCGGCGGATCTGCAATTGTTGTACGCAAACTTCCAGCAAGGCCGTTATGCCGAGGGCGAACAACTCGCTCGCCGCTTACTCGCCCTGTTTCCCGAGTCGGGGATCGTTTGGAAAACCTTGGGCTTGTTCTTGCTGCAACAGCAATTTTTCCCGGACGCGCTGCAGGCCCTGGCCCGCGCCGCCGATTTGCTGCCCGACGACGCCGAGGCCCATTTGAATTACGCGTCGGCGTTGCACGGCCAAGGCCGATTTGCCGAAGCCATCGACGCCTACCGCCGCACCTTGCAACTCGAGTCGGACAACGCGGCCGCGTATGCCAATCTGGGCAGCCTGCTCTACAATTTGGGCCGCTACCGCGAAGCCGAGACCTGCTTTGCCCGCCTGACGGACTTAAATCCCGCCGCAATCGAAGCCTGGGTGCGGCTCGGCCTCTGCCAACAAGCGCAAAACCAACTCGCCGCCGCCGAGCAGGTTTTCCGCAAGGCACTGGCGCTAGCGCCGTTCCAAGCCGAACCCTATTACCAGCTAGCGCTGGTGCTGAAACGCCAAGCCAAAACAACCGAGGCTCTGGCTACATGCCGGCAAGCGCTGGAACTGAACCCGAATTATGCGGAAGCGTTTTGTCTGTTGGGTTCGCTGTATTACGAAGCCGGCGATTTGGTGCAGGCCGAAATCCAGTTTCGCAACGCGTTGGCCAGGCAAACCGCTTATCCGGAAGCGCTGAACAATCTTGGTACCACTTTACAAATGCAGCGGCGCTTGGCCGAAGCGGAAGCCGCCTACCGCCAAGCGTTCGCACTGAATCCGGCTTATATCGACGCCGTAACCAATCTTGGCATCAATTTACAAAGCCAGGGCCGTATCGCCGAAGCCGAAGCCTGCTGGCGCAATAGCCTGGCTCTGAATCCGGACCAGATCGCCACGCAAAGCGGCCTGTTGTTTCATTTGAACTACAACGCACACGACCGCAATTGCAATTACCGGGAGGAAGCGCGGAAATTTGCGGCAATGGCCGAGCGGGCGGCGCGGCCGTTTAGCGATTGGCTGTGCTCGGAAACACCGGAGCGGTTACGGATCGGCCTGGTGTCCGGGGATTTACGCGACCATCCGGTCGGACATTTTTTGTTGGCGTTGTTGCGCAACAGCGAGCCGCAGCGGGTGGAATTCATCGCCTACGCGACCCAGCCCGGATTGGACCATTATTCGCTGCGCTTGCAACCCTATCTAAGCGAATGGAAAAACATCGGCGGCTTGACCGACGCAACCGCTGCCGAGCTGATTCGCCGCGATGCGGTGCATGTCCTGATCGATCTGGCCGGGCACAGCGCCCACAATCGGCTGCCCTTATTCGCCTGGAAGCCGGCGCCGGTCCAGATCAGTTGGCTCGGATATTTGGCTTCGACCGGCCTCCCGGCCATCGATTACGTACTCAGCGACCCTTACTCGATTCTGGCCGAAGACGAAAAGCTCTTCACCGAGGCGGTCTGGCGCCTGCCGCAGACTTGTTTATGTTTTACGCCGCCGCAACAGGCTGTCGAGGTCGGATCGTTACCGGCCCTGCAAAACCGTTATATCACCTTCGGCAGCTTCAACAATCTGACCAAAATCAGCGACGATACGGTGGCGCTCTGGGCTCAAATATTGCGCGTGCTCCCCGATGCCAAACTGTTCCTGAAAGCCAGCCAGTTGAGCGAGGCCTCGGTACGGGAGCGAACCGTCGCTCGCTTTGCCGGCCACGGTATCGACGGGGACAGGTTGGTGTTGAGCCCGCCGTTTAGCGATCGGGCGCAACATTTGGCGGCTTACCGGTCAATTGATATAGCGTTGGATACGTTCCCCTATCCTGGCGTAACGACCAGCGTGGAAGCGTTATGGATGGGGGTTCCGGTGTTAACTTTACGTGGCAACGGCCTACTGGCGCGCGCCGGAGAATCGATCGCCACCAACGCCGGCTTGGCGGACTGGATCGCGGCAGACCAGCCGGATTACCTGCGGAAAGCCGTCGGTTTTGCCGCCGATCCGGGCCGGCTTTGCCGGTTACGCGCGGAGTTACGGGAACGGCTGGAGCATTCGCCGTTATTCGCCGGCCGGCAATTTGCCGAGCATTTTGCGCAAGCCATGCGGTCGATGTGGAACGCCAGGGCCAATCGCTAATCTTGCCGCTCCGCTACGGCGGCTATTTGGGCATCGGAAACAGCCGAAACTATCGGCTGACGCCCGACAAGAACGGCACGAAGCTTACCCGTTCGATGACTTCGTCTTCGAAACCGTGTTCGGTACGCGTGATCCGGTGCAACTCCTGCATGCCTTCCAGGCCGACCGGGATGACCATGACGCCGCCGACGGCAAGCTGTTCCAATAATGCCGACGGAATTTCCGGCGGCGCCGCAGCCGCCAAGATACCGTCGAACGGCGCATGCTCCGGCCAGCCCCAACCGCCGTCGCTATGCTTGAAACCGACCGTTTTTATGCCCAGCTCCCACAACGTATCTCTGGCTTTTTTCATCAACGGCGCAATCCGCTCGACCGAATAAAGCTGGCCGACCAATTTGGCCAGAATCGCGGTCTGGTAACCGCAACCGGTGCCGATTTCCAACACGTTATGCCGCGGGCCGTATTCCAGTAATAATTCGGTCATTTTGGCAACGATATAGGGCTGGGATATGGTTTGGTTATGGCCGATCGGCAGCGCCGTATCTTCGTAAGCCCGACTCTCCAGCGCCTCGTCGACAAAGATGTGCCGCGGCGTTTCCGCCATCGCCGCCAACACGCTGCCGTTAGTGATACCCTGCTGCCGCAGCCGGGCAATCATGCGCTCGCGCGTGCGCCGCGAAGTCATGCCGATGCCTTGTAGACGCCGACTCATACCTATGCCTCCAATGCCAACCATTCGCTCAGGCCTGCCAAACGCTCATAACGGGTCAAATCCAATTGTAGCGGCGTTACCGATACAAAACCGTTCCGGATCGCATCGAAGTCGGTGCCCGGACCGGCATCCTGCTCGCTACCCGGCGGGCCCACCCAGTAAATGGTATGCCCGCGCGGATCGCTGGCACGAACCACCGCTTCGGCTTTATGCCGTTGGCCGAGGCGCGTGGCTTGATATCCCTTCAATTGCTGTAACGGTACATCGGGTACGTTTACATTCAACAAGGTGTCCTCCGGCAGCGGGTGGGCCAGTATCTTCTGCATCAGCTCGACGGCAACCTGGGCGGCCGTTTCGAAATGTTTAGGATCGGCCGACGCCAACGAAATGGCGACCGCCGGCAAACCCAAAAAACGGCCCTCGGTTGCGGCCGCGACCGTTCCGGAATATAGAACGTCGTCGCCCAAATTGGCGCCGTGGTTGATACCGGCAAACACCATGTCGGGCTCGGATTTCAACAAGCCGGTGATCGCCAGGTGAACGCAGTCGGTCGGCGTGCCGTCCACACGCACGAAGCCGTTATCGCAGGCCGTAGCCCGTAACGGCATATCCAACGTCAACGAATTGCTTGCGGCGCTGCGGTTTTTATCCGGCGCGACGACCGAAATCTCGGCGTAACGGCTCAACGCTTGCGCCAGCGTGTTAATCCCTTGCGCCAAATAGCCGTCGTCGTTACTGATCAGAATGTGCATACTGCATTAAAACGCATTAAAATTGCCGCATCTTAGCAAAAAAACCGCAAAACCAGCAGCTTACGTGACAAAAAAAACCACTTCTCCGGACGACTCCGCGCTGTTCAGAAACACGGTAGGCCAAGTCAAAGCTATCGATACCAATACCGTCAATCTGCAGCCGGCCGGTAAGCCACGCCCATTTCCGAAAAGCAAACCGCTGGAACAAGTAGACCCGTTGCGAAACGATATTTCCGGCGAATTGGACACTTTGTTCCAGGAGGACCGTATAGCGTTTCTGGCGCCCGGCCTGCAAAAAAACGTGTTAAAGAAACTGCGCAAGGGACAGTACGGCCTGGATGCGGAAATCGACCTGCACGGCCTGACCAGTCGCGCCGCCAAACAACGGCTGCTGAACTTTCTACACGATTGCGTCGAAAACGGCATCAGGTGTGCCCATATCATTCACGGCAAAGGCTATAACTCGCCCGACAACCAACCGGTTTTAAAGAACGATATCAATTTATGGCTGCGGCAACACCAGGATGTGCTGGCTTTCTGCTCGGCGCCACCGAAATCCGGCGGCTCAGGAGCGGTATTCGTATTGCTCAGGCTTTCCGACAAATTTGGTTTTTCCGATTCCGACCTTTGAATGCGGCCGGGGATTGAACGGTAGCGTGTATTCGTTGCCCAAACCGATTGCAAAGCACGATATGGTTATGATGAAGTGCTTGGGTCAACTAACTTTGGAACATCCGTTCGCTTGTGACCTTGGCTATGGCCGCTCGCCAGTTACGGGATGGACTGGATTTGCAAGGAATCCGCAAGACCGCAAGCCTTGATGAAGAAAAGACATTTAGGCCGCCACGTTGCGTAGCGGGAAAACGTCGGACCGCCGAGGCCAACAACTGCGCCGGCGTCCAAGCGGTACAACAATCCCTATCCAGCTTTCCAGCGAGGTGCGCGACTGTTGCCAGAGCTTACCCCCGGCAAGTTAGATCGTAAAACAAGAGCTCGATCCCCAGCGGCGGGGAGATACGGTTCGACAATCGCCATCGCCGATAATGCCGTTTCGGTGGTAAACGGCCAGCTTATTTTCTTGCGGAACCGGATCGATTAGGCTTCGCTTCTGAGGTATTTGCGGGGACGATACCGGTAATAGCGCCGAAGGCGATTTTACTGCCAATCAGCTTTTCGACTTGGCGCAAAGCTTGGTTTTCTTCTGCGGAGACCAGCGATACCGCGAGTCCGCTCAAACCCGCTCTACCGGTGCGGCCGATGCGGTGCACGTAGTCGGCGGAAGAACGCGGCAACTCGAAGTTAACCACATGCGGCAGTTTGGCGATGTCGATGCCGCGAGCGGCTACATCGGTCGCGACCAACACCCGAATGCCGCCGGTCTTGAAATCGGCCAAGGCGCTGGTGCGGGCACCCTGGCTTTTATTGCCGTGGATCGCCTTGGCGCTGATTTGCGCGGCATTCAGTTTGTCGGTCAAGCGGTTGGCATTGTGTTTGGTGCTGGTAAAAACCAGAACTTGGCGCCAGTCGTTGCTTTTAATCAAATGCGCCAATACTCCGGCTTTAGCCGGCTTCTCCACGGCATAGGCGATTTGTTCGATGCTGTCGGCCGCTGAGTTTTCGGCTGCGATTTCGACTTGGGCCGGATTGCGCAATAGCGTTTGCGCCAATCGGCGAATGTCGCCGGAAAAGGTGGCCGAGAACAGCAGGTTCTGCCGGGTTTTAGGCAACAAGGCCAAAATCTTATTGATGTCGCGGATAAACCCCATGTCCAGCATGCGGTCCGCTTCATCCAGCACCAGCATTTCGACCTGGTTCAGCTTGACGGCATTCTGGGCGACCAGGTCGAGCAAGCGGCCCGGCGTCGCGGTCAGAATGTCGACGCCGCCGCGCAAACGCTGCATTTGCGGATTGATTTTGACACCGCCGAAAACGACATCCGATTTCAACCGTGGCTGCAGATGGACACCGTACTTGGCAACCGATTCGGCCACTTGCGCCGCCAATTCGCGAGTCGGCGTTAATATCAGCGCCCTGACCGGCCGACTTCGACCGTTAGCGGCGGGGGCCAGACGTTGCAAAATCGGTAAGGTAAAGCCGGCGGTCTTGCCGGTGCCGGTCTGGGCGGCGGCAAGCATGTCGCGGCCGGACAGCACCAGCGGAATCGCTTGTTGTTGAATCGGTGTCGGTGCGTTATATCCGGCTTCACGGACAGCGCGTATTAAAGGTTCGGCCAAGCCGAGCTTAGAAAATGGCATGAAAAATTCTCGATATGCGGGAGCGAAATCCCGTTAATAAATGGATTATGTCTAACCGGCGAAACCGATTAGCGAAAAGCGTAAGACACCGATGCATCGGTGCCTGTTTGAAGTCGGGTCCGGATAGGGTCTCGGTTAACGGCGTCTACCCTGTTTGCCGCCGGCACTTTCAAAACCGACTCTGAGCATATTGCCGCCGAATTGGAAGCCACTCAGTTTGGCTATCGCCGCTCTGGCTTCATGGCCTTCCATACCGATGTAACCGAAGCCGCGGCACTTGCCGCTGAACATGTCGATCACGAGTTCGATGGAATGCACTCTGCCAAATTCGGAGAACAGAGCGGTGACAGTGGTTTCGGTCGCGTCGCTGGGCAGATTGCCGACAAATATTCTTTTCAAAATGTGTCCTGAGTTGAGGTGGGCGTTATGCGACTGCTGTTTCGAGCAGAGCGCTAACGGAAAAGAGGTTATTGAACTTTCCGGGCCTTGATCGGACGCAGGAAAATCAGTGCGCTGGGGGAAACTGTTGGAAAACAATGGCCCTCTCAGCAGGGATACCTCAAAACTGCCGTTTTGCATGTTTGAGGTGGGGCCGGAACGGGAGCGATAACGCTTGGATTCGGTTGATTCGTGTTCCGTGCGTAATGGTTCGGCGTTTAACTACAGGTTGCCGAGTCAAGCGACTCGCAACCTGTAGAGCCAATCGATTAGATGACTTTTACGTTTTCAGCTTGCAGACCTTTAGGGCCGCGGCCGATGCTGAATTCGACTTTTTGGTTTTCTTCCAGGGTTTTGTAACCGCCGGAATTGATGATGTTTTTGAAGTGAACGAAAACGTCGGGGCCGGATTGTTGCTCGATAAAGCCGAAGCCTTTATCGGAGTTAAACCATTTTACGGTGCCAGTCGTGATTGTAGACATAAGTAAGTCCTTGAAAAAATTTAAAATATTGCCTATGAGGCAGGTGTAGCCGGTAAAATTGGAACTTACTTTATGAAATCAGAGCGAGTTGCGGCTTCGGTGGAAGCGGCATCGAAATGGTAATCAGCAGGGTAAATCTTAATTTTGGAGCTGGCAGGAGTATGGATGCCTAACCGCCCCGAGTCAAGCACTATTTTTTCCGTGTGGCGGCACCTCTGGCCGTGCCCGATACCAGGCGCGCCCTGCCGGACACTTTCGCTTTGCCCGCCACACCGTAATCGGCATCGGCCGGGATCGGATTATAAGCCGGTATCGTCTCGACAATACCGGATTTGCGAGGCGACCGGGTTTAATCCGCCGCAATCAGCACGCGAGCTTGAAAGCGGATTAGAAACGCGGACCCGATTCGCCGGCCGCGACGCAGACCCGGTTGCGCCCGCTGTGTTTGGCCCGGTACAGCGCCTGGTCGGCCCGATTCAGCAACGCATCGACACCGCCGTCGCCGGCGCTTAATGCGGCCACGCCGATCGAAACGGTGAAACTCAGCGGCATAGCCCCATCGAGCGGCACCCTGGCCTTCCCAAGCGCCTCTTTCAACCGCTCCGCCGCGTCGATTGCGTTGCCTTTATCGGTCTGCGGCAGCAAAACTGCGAACTCCTCGCCGCCCAGGCGGCCGATGATGTCCGCTTCGCGCAAGGTTTCCCGGCATACGTCGGCCAATTTCTTCAGCACTGCGTCGCCGGCCTTGTGGCCGTGTATATCGTTGACCTGCTTGAAGAAATCGATGTCCATCATCAACATCGCCAGCGGATTGCGGTAGCGCAGCGCGCTGGCAAGCTCCTGTTCGGCCTGCTCCATAAAGTAACCGCGGCTGCTGACGCCGGTCAGATGGTCGGTACGCGCCTGCCGGGTAAGTTCCGCTTCCAGCCGCTTGCGCTCGGTAATGTCGGAATGGGTACCGCTCATCCTGATCGGCTTACCAGCCGCGTCGCGCTGCATGACCTTGGCTTGATCCAAAATCCAGCGAATGCTGCCGTCCTTATGCAGCATCCGGTATTCCAATTTATGCGCCGGCGAACGGCCTTCGATCACGTCCAAAATCGACTGCCAGGCTTGCTCCCGGTCGTCGGGATGGACGAAATCGGTCCATTGCTGCGTGGTATGGCGGATTTCGTCATGGCTGTATCCCAGCATTTCCGCCCACCGCGAATTGCGCAGCACCTCGCCGGTCCGGATATTCCAGTCCCAAAAACCCAATTCGGCACCTTCCAACACGAAGCGGAGCTGTTCCTCGCTGCGGCGCAAGGTGTCTTCGATGCCCTTGCGCTTGGTAACGTCGCGGATGATGCTCAGCGCGTGCCAGGAATTTTGCAGTTTGACCGCGGAAATCGACAGCTCGATCGGAAACTCGTCTCCGCCTTTTCTCAGCGACGAGGCCTGAATGGTTTTACCTATCATGATACCCTGTCCGGTCTGCTCGAACTTTTGGTAACCGGCCCGGGCAAGATCGCGCATCGGCGCCGGCACGATCAATTCGTGCAGATTCCGGCCCAGCGCTTCGGCTTCGCTGTATCCGAATAGCTGTTCCGCCGCCCGATTCCAATGCACCACTTCGGCATCTTTGCCGATGATAACGATGGCATCCTGGGCCGCCGAGCTGATCAGCCGAAATTTTTCCATGCTCTCGGCCAATTCCGCACTTTTGCTCTGCAACTCCTCAGTGCGCTGCCGGACCAGTTCTTCCAAATGGTCGCGGTGTAGCTGCAATTCGCCGGTAGCCTGTTGCAGTTTGCCGACGACACGATTGATATGTCTGACAAACGGCTGAAAGATCAAGCCGGCTTCCAGCGCCAGCAAGGCCAACGTCAACAGCCACAACGCGGTTTCGGTAGTTTCGACCCGTCTGACATTGGCTTCACCCTCGGCTTGGTACTGTTTGACCATGGCGTCCAGAGCTGCCACCAGCCTGGTCGGTGCGGTACGGGTAATTTGAAGCAATAACGGATTGTCTGCGGTCAAAACCTCGTCGCTCAGTTGCAGCAGTTGCCGAACCGCTTGGATATACGCAGCCACTTGGGCGTCCACTCCGCCGCCAGCGTCGAAATACATGGCATGCACCTTCGGCGAATGGCTGGCGGGCAAACCCATGGCCGGATCGCCGCGCGTCAAGCCCCGATGGGAACGCTCCATCAAATCGACCGCTTCCTGCAGTTGGCTGCGGATGGCCGGCCGCCCCGGCGGCGGCGTCATCGCCAGTAAATTGGCGAACAATGCGGTACGTTGGCTAAGCATGCGCTGGCGGCCGCTGACATTGACAATCGCGGCGGTACTTTGCTGCTCCGTAATAACCAGACGTAAGCTAAACCACGCCGCGGTGGACAGCGCGGCAACCAGCATTAATGCGACAGCGTAACGTCTGGTCAAGGCGCGGGCGATGGCGCAATTTTGCGCAAAGTGAACGTCGGTCAACAACTTGCGGTTTACCATCGAAAACTCTCTCCGCTGCTTTACTTGCCGCTGTAGCGAAATTAGAAACTCGCGGTGTTTCTATACCGCCGCCGAACCCCGATAATGCCGAGTTTGCGTCAATCCGAGTTTACCCCTTTAACGGCTTGTTTGCTTAGCGGAGAAATACCGATGGTCACGTTGCATCAATTTCGCAGAGCTTGGCATATTCCGAACCCCAGCCAGTTTTGCGTCAAGCTGGAAACTTATCTGCGCATGGCCGAAATCGAGTACCGGATAGTGGAAACGCTGCCGCTTGCCGCACCGCTGGGCAAACTGCCCTACATAGAACACGACGGCCGCAAAATCGCCGATAGCCGGATCATTATCGGCTATCTGCAACAGCGTTTCAGCGACGGGCCGGACCAAACCCTCACCGCGCGGCAAAAAGCCCAAGCCCTGGCTTGGCAACGCCTGCTGGAAGAGCATTTGTACTGGGTTTGCATGTACAGCCGCTGGCAGACCGGGCCGGAGAATTGGCGCATCAACAAGCAAGCGATTTTTCAGGGCCTACCGCCGCTGCTGGCCGATAGTGTCGCCAGCCTTTACCGACTGCGCATCAAAAGCCAGATTCGCGGCCACGGCATCGGCCGCTTGCCGGCGGCACAGGCATTCGAGTTGGGCCGGCAGGACGTAGCCGCGTTGGCCGTCGCGCTGGCGGGCCAAGCCTACCTGCTCGGCGACCAACCCGCCGGCGTCGACGCTTCCGCCTACGGTATTTTGATTAACCTGCTGGCCTGCCCGGTTGCCTCGCCGGTCAAGGACTATGCGCTGGCGCAACCGGCCTTGACCGAATATTGCCGGCGCATGCAACTGCGCTATTTTCCGGAACTGGGCGAACCGCAATTCGGTTAAGCGCCCAGCTCGGCGCAGGCGGCGCGGATTTCGCCGCGCAGCCAAACATTGGCCGGCTCCTGGTCTTGCAACGGATGCCAGACCATGACCGTGGCGTAATCCGGCAAATCGAGCGGCAACGGCACCCATTGCAGAGGCTGGCTTTGTGCGATTTGCTCGGCGGTACGCTTAGGGAAGGCCATGACCAGATCGGTTTGCGCCACAATCAACGGCGCCGACAAAAAATGCGAAACCGTCAGCGCCACCCGCCGCTCCAGGCCGCGCTCGGCCAGCCAGCTATCGACCTGGCCGCTGCCGGCGCCGGTGCGGGACAGCAGGATGTGCGGCAAACCGATGTATTGCTCCAGGGTCATGTCCGGATGCACGACCGGATGGCCGATCCGCGCCACGCACACCATGCAGTCGTCGAACAAGGTCTGGCAATGCAGATGCTTGGGCGGGTTTAGCATCACTTCGAAACCCAAAACCAGATCGATTTCGCCCTGCTCCAGCGCTTCGAGCGGAAATCGGCTGCTGGTGCGTTTGAAATGGATGTTCACCCCCGGCGCCTGGCGGGCGATGCGCGGCGCCAGTTTCGGCAATAGTACGGCTTCGACGTAATCGGTGGCGGCAATCGCGAACGCGCGCCGGCTGCCAGCCGGATCGAACGGGGCCGGCGCCTTGATCAAGCCTTCCACCTCCTTCAATACCGCCGCTACCGGCTCGACCAGCGCCAAGGCCCGCGCGGTCGGGACCATGCCGGCCGGGGTCTTCACCAGCAACGGATCTTCCAACTGCTGGCGCAAGCGCTGCAACACATGGCTCATCGCCGATTGGCTGATGAACATCCGCTCCGCCGCCCGCGACACACTGCGTTCTCGCATCAGCCAATCGAAAGCGACCAGTAAATTCAAATCGAAGCTTCGTAAATCGGCCATGGCTGGATTCCCACAAAGTTTTAGCGCCGCATGTTAGCGAACACGCTTCAAAAACCGGCATCGAAAATATTCATCAGCGCATGAAAATTCGCCATTTTACCCACGGCTGCCGCCGGCCTAGAGTAAGCCCCGACGCCGCCGTTGGGCTCATATTCCTCCCAAGGGGTTCGCAAAACCCGAGCACACGGCGCGTCACCCGAGTTCGGCTCGCTGCCGGCGCCAGGCGGCCGGATTCGGATTTTAACGGCCTCAAACCGGCCGGTCCCTATGCTTCAAATTCAGGAGAATCACCATGCCTTTGTGGAAAGTCTACCATCCGACCGGCGCCTTCAGCGCCGAAGACAAACAAGAACTGGCAGAACGCATCACCGGCATATATGCCGGCGTGCCGATACCCAAGTTTTACGTCGTGATCCTGTTCGAGGAGATTGATAAGGGTAACTGCTTCGTCGGCGGCAAGCCGCATAACAAATTCGTCCGCTTCAAGGTGGACCAGATCGCCAGGACCATTCCCGGAGCTATCCTACGAGAGTGGTGGATCCGCACGCTGGATGCCGTGGTCGCGCCGTACGTCAAGGAACGTGGCTACGACTGGGAAATATCTATCGATGAAACGCCGTTCGACTTGTGGTCGTTGCAGGGCGAATTACCGCCGCCGTTCGAATCGGTCGCCGAAAAACGCTGGGTGGCGGAAAACCAGGCCAGCCCGTACACGCTGCAGGAAAAGCTGCCGGTTAACCTGATGCTGACGCCGGGCGTGACCGACCGTTCCTAAACCACGCCGCCGGCCCCGTACGGGCCGGCCTTTCGCCGTTTTCACCCAGGATTCGCCCATGACTTACCAATCCATCAACCCCGCCAGCGGCGAACTGATCGCCTCCTTTCCCGAAGTCTCCGATACCGAACTGGAGCGCGCCATCGCCGACGCGGACCGTGCTTACCGAAGCGACTGGCGCCGCCGCCCGGTCGGCGAACGCGCCGGCATCGTCGCCAAAGCAGCCGCGCTGCTGCGGGCGCGCAAAACCGAATACGCGCAGTATTTGACGTTGGAAATGGGCAAACTGATCGAGGAAGCCCAAGCCGAAGTCGAGCTTGCCGCCTCGATCCTGGATTATTACGCCGACAATGCCGCGACCTTTCTAAAACCCAAAACCTTGCCGAATGCGCCGAATGCCCAAGTGTCGATCGAACCGATCGGCACGATTCTGGGCATAGCGCCGTGGAACTTCCCGTATTACCAGGTAGTTCGCGTAGCCGGGCCGCAGTTGATGGCCGGCAACGTACTGTTGCTGAAGCACGCCGAAAACGTGCCGCAAGCGGCGCTGGCCTTGGCGCAGTTGTTCGCGGACGCCGGCGCGCCGAATGGTGTATACACCAATCTGTTTGCCGGTATCGAGCAAATCGGCCGAGCCATTGCCGACCCGCGCATTCGCGGCGTCACGATCACCGGCAGCGAACGCGCCGGAGCGGCTGTGGCCGAACGCGCCGGCCGGGCATTGAAAAAAGTCGTCGCTGAAATGGGCGGCAGCGATCCGCTGATCGTGCTGGAAGACGCGCCGCTGGCAGCGGCGCTGGACGGTGCGGTATTCGGCAGGATGTTCAACAACGGCCAATGCTGCGTCGGCTCGAAGCGGATTATCGTGGTCGGCCGCCAGCGCGCCGCGGCTTTTCTGGACGGATTCGTCGAGCGGTTAGCGGCGCTTCGGGCCGGCAATCCTATGAATCCGCAAACGACGCTGGCACCCGTGGCGTCGGAAACAGCCTTGAACCGGTTGCTGGATCAAATCGGCCAAGCCCGGCAAGCCGGCGCGCACATTGCGCTGGGCGGCAAACGCCTCGCCCGGCCCGGTTACTTTCTGCAACCGACCGTGATTACGGACATAGACGAACGCAATCCGGCGTTTAACCAGGAACTGTTCGGGCCGGTCGCAGCGTTCCACGCGGTCGACAACGCCGAACAGGCAATTGCATTAGCTAACGCCACGCCCTACGGCCTCGGCGCCTCGGTATTCACGGCCGACATCGAACGCGGCCGCACGCTTGCCGCGCAAATCGACTGCGGCATGGTATTCGTCAACCAACCGGTGTGGACCGCACCGGAACTGCCGTTCGGCGGCATCAAAAACTCCGGCTTCGGCCGCGAATTGGCCGAGCGCGGTTTCTACGAGTTCGCCAACGAGAAACTGGTCAACTTAGCGCCGGCGGGCGCCGGCCTTTGGGGACCGGTGGCATTGGACTAATGTTTTGCCGGCAGGTCTACGGATGGCACTCCGGCAGCAGAGAAGTGCGCCAATACTGGTCTTCCTTCTCGAACAGGCGCCGGCTTTCCTCCGGCCCCCAGGAACCGGCCGGATAGGTGGGGATATAGTCGCGTTCGATCGCCCAGTTTTGCAGGATGGGATCGACGATGCGCCAAGCGTATTCCACTTCGTCGAAGCGCAGGAATAGCGAGCGGTCGCCTTTCATGACGTCCAGCAGCAAGTCTTCGTAAGCGTCGACCCGACGCTCGTCGGGCTGGCGGAAGCTGGCATCCAGACTGGTGGTGCGGGTACGCATCTCCAGGCCGGCTTCCTTGACCGTCATTTCCATCCGGATGCATTCGTCGGGCTGGATGCCCATCAGCACCCAGTTTGGCGTCATGCAGTGCACCTGGGTGTCGCGGAAAAATTGCAGCGGCGGATGGCGGAAACAAATCGAAATCGACGACTGCCCCTTGGCCATGCGCTTGCCGGTGCGCAGATAAAACGGCACGCCGCGCCAGCGCCAGTTGTCGATCAGCAATTTCACCGCGGCATAGGTCTCGGTGGTGCTTTCGGCCGGGATATTGGGTTCTTCCAGATAGGCCGGGACTTTGTGGCCGCCGATGCTGCCCTTGCCATATTGGCCGCGGAAAGCGTGGGCGTGTACGGCCGACTTCGGAATCGGCCGGATCGATTTCAGGACTTTGACTTTTTCGTCGCGCAGCGATTCGGCGTCCATCGATACCGGCGGCTCCATCGCCACCAGGGTCAATAGTTGCAGCAGGTGGCTTTGCACCATGTCGCGCAAGGCGCCGGCGCTGTCGTAATATTCGCCGCGGCTGCCGATACCCAGTTCTTCGGCGTGGGTGATTTGCACGTGGTCGATGTAATTGCGGTTCCACAACGGTTCCAGCATGACGTTGGCGAAACGGAACACCAACACGTTCTGCACCATGCCCTTGCCCAGGTAGTGGTCGATCCGGTAAATCTGGTCCTCGCTTAAATAGCGGCTCAGACGTTTTTGCAGCGCTTGCGCGCTCTCCAAATCGTAACCGAACGGCTTTTCGATCACGACCCGGCGCCAGCCGTATTCTTCGTTGAGCAGGCCGACGCCGCTCAGGGACTCGATCACGTTACCGAAATCGCCGGGGCCTATCGCCAGATAAAACGCGACATTGCGGGAAAACTGCGGCCGGTTGCCGAGGGTTTCGGCCAGCGTCCGGTAGCATTCGGGCTGGTCCAGATCGCCGCGGTGGTAATCCAGGCGCTCGGCGAAGCGGGCGAATTCGGCTTCGTCCAGCGGCGTTTTCGATTGCTCCTGCAACAGGGTTTTCACTTCCGCCAACCAAGTCGCCCGGTCCCAGGGCCGGCGGCCGACCGCCACAATCCGGGTGTCGTCCGGCAGTTTTTTCTCCAGTTGCAAATGGTAAAACCCAGGCATCAATTTCAGCCGCGCCAGATTGCCGGTGGCGCCGAAGATCACATAGGTGCAGGGATCGGTATTCATAGCTTTGACTCCTTGCCGAAACGGCGCTGCTTAAAACTGTTGCCGGCAGTTTGCATGATTTCCGCGCCGGAGTCGAATCCCGAGCGTTTTACTTGGGAATGCCCACCGAGCCGGCACCGCGATTGCCGCCAAGTTCGGCCGTCGCAAACGCCGGCGGCAAATCGAGATTACCTTGCCAAGTATTTTTGCAGCTTGGCCGCGACCGGTGGGGCCGGTAACGGCGGCGGCATGTATTTCTGAATCTTGCTATCGCACGGCATCGCCGGCAAAGGCGGCGGGGGCGGCGTCGGCGAAGCAAAGCTACGTTGCCCGCCGTGTCCGGGCGGCTTCGGAATGAGCCCGGCTCGGCTGAGTTCGCCGTTTTTCACGAAAATCTCCAGATCATCGGCCGCGTTTTTACCGAGCACGACCATAATCGAATTACAGCCGCTGTAGCCGACTTTTATTTGCAAAAAAGGATTCGTCAGCATCTCGTTTAATTTTGCATAACTGACTTTTACGAACGGTTCCTTGGCTCGATTTGTCGTGAGAAATTTGGATAAGTATCCGAAGACGTCACTCTCCGGCGAATCGCGCACATCTAAAGCCAATTCGGCCACTTCCGGCCGCAGGTCGATGTAGTCGTCGGCCAACTGCGACAAAAAAATTCGCAGCGATTCCAGTACGTGCTTCACGTCCGGCCCGTCGGCGGCCAAGGAAAATAACGCTTGCACATTGTTGTGCGGATAACTGTATGTTGGCATTGCAAAACCCTCGTAGTAAATAGCGATAGCGCCGGATGCGCCGGATGCGCCGTTACGGGTCGGCCACCGCATCGCGCGGCCTTAATCCACCCTGAACTCAAGCAGTTCAATTTGCGAGCCAACGGCTGTGCTTCCGCCGAAAAAAAACTAACGATTTGTAAGTTAAAGGTTTTTTTCATGGCCGACCGCTTCGGCACAGCAACTTAGAAGTAAATCCGGCGCCGACAGCGGACGGTATTTAGTAGGCGGCACGAAATACCGTCCGTTTCTACGCCTACGCGGCATAAGCCAACCAGCGAGCCTGAACCCGTGCCACCCCGAACCCGGCGCCGCGGGGAACCGGCCAATCGTTTACAATCGCTCGACAAACGATAGGAAACGACATCATGAAACTGTACGACATGGAGTTATCCGGCAATTGCTACAAAATCCGCCTGCTATGCGGCTTGCTGGGTATCGATTACGAACGGGTACCGGTCGATCTGATGCAAGGCCAGCATAAAACCGAGGATTTCCTGCGCCTGAATCCGCGCGGCCAGATCCCGGTATTAGAGGACGCCGGCGCACTGATCTGGGATTCTTCGGCAATTTTGCTGTATCTAGCGCGACAATACGGCGGCGAACAATGGCTGCCGTTGGCGGCCAAACCGATGGCGGAGGTGATGCAGTGGCTTAGTCTGGCGCAAAACGAACTGCTATACGGCTTGGCTCGAGCGCGGGCCGCGAAAAAATTCAACCGGCCCTGGGATATCGAGCAATGCCAGCAACACGGCAGACTGGGCTTGCAAGTGCTGGAACGGCAATTGGCGACTAACGCCTGGCTGGCCGGCAGCCAGCCGACCATTGCCGATATCGCTTGTTATCCTTACGTGGCCTTGGCGCCGGAGGGCGGTGTGGCATTGGCCGAGTTCCCGGCCGTACTGGCCTGGATGCAGCGTATCCGGGAATTGCCCGGATACGTCGCCATGCCGGGGATTGGCGCAGATTAGCGGCTTGCAGGCGGAAGCGGTGTCCGCTGCCGCCTGCGGCAATGGCTAGGACGCGGCCAACATGCCCAGCGCCGTCAAGCTGGGCAGGAAGAAATAAGCCCCGCCGCGGGTCGTGACGAACTGTTGGAAGCCGCACACCCGGCGGCGTAACGGTTCGTCCTGGATCGTAAACTTGCGGTCGGTTTCCAGTGCGCTACCGATCAACGGATCGTCTTCGTCGTACAAACCGGCGAATTTGAGGTTATTGATCCAGGTGTGTTGCACGAATTCGAATTGGCGTTCGATATTGGCGTTCAGGCAGATGAACAGCAGACCGCGTTCGTCCTTGCCGGTGTCCTGGCTCGGGTCTTCGAGGAAGCTGCCGTAGCTGCGGCCGCGGCGCAAGATACGGTGGCGATTGGCGACTTTCAGCGATTCGGCCTCGTTTTCGCCTAAACCGACCCCGCGCGGATTGGCGCGGCGAATATGGGAGCCGAACGGGCAGCCGGTGCCGTCCTTGTCGTTGGCAAAAGTAAAACTGTTGTCGATTTTATCGGGGTCGGTCTTTTCCCCCGGCGCCACCACCGCCCCGCTTTTCCAGCGGCCGACAAACTTGGCCGCCAGATATTCCGGATCGATACCCTGCCGAGCTGCCTCGTCGTTGATAAATTGCCAGAATTCGCCGACGTTTTGTTTGAGCTGGCGAAACACCAGGTAAGTGCCGTTGGCGCCGAACTGCTCGCTGACCGGCATTTGGGTTTTCTTGCCGTCGTACTGGTTCGGGTAACCCAGCAAAAATTCGCCGGTCGCGATTTCGCCGGCGCCGGTCACGGTCGGAAAGCCGTCCACCACCGGATCGGAAATGCCGTCGGCAAAGCCGAAATGCTCGCGGACGAAACCGTGCTGGTTTTGCACCTTGGCGCCGGCATCCAGCCGGTCGATTTTGCTTAAGCCTGCCGCTTTGAAGCCTTTTTCGAAACTGCTGCAACTGGCGGCGTGAATCGCGTCGTCCTTGGAAAACAGTATCAGCAGAATGTCGACTTCCTTATTGCCGTTGCCCCAGCTCCATTTGCCCGGATCGTTGGGGCCGCGGTCGCCGAGTAAGGCCGAGCGGTGTTCGGAATTCATCCCTTCGCGAAACGACAGTTCGAAACTGTAACGCTTGGCTGCGTCCGCCTCCAATTTGCAGTAGCCGGGATAGCTGATCGCCAAGTTCAGGCGGTTTTCGGTGGTGTCGTCCGGTTTTTCGGCGCCGTGGCTGATTCGGCCGCTGTCGACCAGATTTTTCAACCAGGCTTTGGTTTTGCCGGCGTCTTCGATGCGAAGCAGATAGTAACTGGCATTGGCCATGTATTTGTTGTAGCCACTGAATACGATGCCTTGCACTTCGTCTAGTTTTATCGTTGTCATGGTTCGAGTCCTTATAAGCATTTCAGCCAGGCGGCCAGATCGGTGGTGGAGAACAGGCCGGCGTGGATGCGGCGGTTGTTTTCGATGTTTTTCACCGACAGATCGGTATAGGCGCTGTACCAGACCAATTCCGGCAACTGGCTGTTACGGGCGAAGTTTTTGAAACGCTGCTCGTCGCGGGAACCGCCGCGCAACGCCAACCACTGCGTATCCGGAAAACCTCTGTCCTTGGCTTGCTGGGTGTTGCTCCAGACCGCGGTCAAACCGACGCTGGCGTGGTCGATGAATTCGCCCAGGTAGTTTTCCCAACTGCCGTCGTAGTTGCTCATGAACAGCAGACGCCGGCGGCCGCCGGCATTGCCGGGCAGGATCACCCAACGGGCGAAATGGATCGTGACGATGCCGCTCAAATTGCCTTTGGTCGCCACCAGTTTGGCGACCAGATTGATACCGGCCAACACCACTTTCAACGTATAAAACCGGAAGTTGCCGGGCTTGATTTCGATGACGCTGGTCAAATGGTTTTGCAGTTGGCGGTCTTCCACGCGCTGAATCGCCTGCATTTGCTCGGACACCACCCAAGGCTTGTCGTCTTGCTTGTCGCGCATTTCGTGCCAGCGCAGTACCACGCCGAACGCCACCGCACCCAGCACGGCCAGCGTCGCCAGAAACTCGGTAAACGGCCCGAACCAGCCGAAAAAACCGCCGACCAGAACGATGCCTACCAGCGCCAGCAGCGCATTGAATAACTTGTCGCCGTACAGCGTCAAAAACGGTTGCGCCGCGATCTTGGGAATGCCGGCCGGATATACCGTCTGCAAATGCTGCACCACCGCGGCCTGGATCTGCGCTTCAGTCTGGCCGACCAATTCGCTGCGCTTGTCGTCGATGAATTTTTCGATATGGCCGCGGATTTCCCGCTGCCGGTAAATCGTATTGCGGTTCTGGCCGGGATGGGCGACGTAGAACGCATTGGCGCCCTGGTCGTTAGCCAACAGGTAAGCCGCCAACTGGCCGGCGTCGCTGCCCGGATAATCGGCGCAGCAGCTATAGACTTTGTTGACGAAATCAGGATTCCTCGCAATCAATTCGTTGACGAAATCTTTAACTTCGCCGTCGATATTGGCCTCGAACGCCAGCAAGGCCGGCGCCGGCGAACTGCCCGGCGAGGGATGGTCGCCGGGTATGACGAAGAAGGTGCAGTAATGCAGATGCTCGTAGGCGGCAAAAGATATCTCTTGGCTCTTCTTATTCTTGATATCCAGCCCGATCGGTTCCAGATAGGTTTTCAGCGCCTCCAGCTTGTCCGGCAAAATTTCCGTGATAACGGTCATCGGATTCTGTTGCATAGCAAAGTCCTCTTGAAATTATTATGGTCTGGTAGAAATTACCGATCGAACGCCAGCACGAATTGATCGGGGAACGGGCCGTCGTACAGCAGGCAACCGCATTTCCTGAGATTGTTCAATCTCAGCAAACTGCCTACGATCAACGGAATCTGGATCCGGTTGACGTACTCGCCGAAACAGCGGTGCATGCCATCGCCGAAATGCAGGTATCGGTCCAACGGCCGGTCGTCGCGGACGCTGAACGGCTCCGGCCAGGCGCTTTCGTCGAACATCGCCGACGCGGTGAAGGCGAATACTTCGCTGCCTGGCGGAATTTTGACGCCGGCGATTTCCGCGCCGTTTTTGCAATGCCGCCGCATCGCTGCCGCCATCGTGTTGAAGCGGAACACGTCGAAACACAGGTGCAGCAGCTTGTCTTCGTCGTCGACCGCTTGCTTGGCCAGCGCCAACACGTCCGGCTTGGCTAGGAATTGTTCGACGATCAGGGTACTGGCCATCGAGGTGGTGTCCAACGCACCGACGATCAGACCGGAGATATTGCGGCGGATGGCGTCGTCGTCCAGGTCGTGCTGGCCGTCCAGGCCCATTTTGATCAGGCGCGACAAAAAGTCTTCGAAAACTTCGCCGTTTTGCAGGCGCTGCCGGCGCTCGGCGATCAGATTCAACAGATACGGCCCCATTTCCCGGAAGGATTGCTCGGCGGTTTGCTGAATCCCGCGGTTATTGGCCAAGTTCAAAAACAGATCGTGAAACAGCGAGCGCATCCAGCGCATCATCGTCACTTCATCGGGGCCAGGCACGCCCAGATAATCCTCGATAAAGCGCCGCGCCGCCGGCCGCGCCAATTGCGACACCATATCGATCCGGCCCACCGGCAATGCGGCTTGCACCAATTCGTCGCAGTGGTGGCGGACGATGCGCCGGATCAGATCGGCTTCGTTGGGCTGGATCACCCGCCGCAATGCGCCCTGCTCGCGGCTGTATTGCTCGGAGCGGTCCATGCCCAGAAAGAACGGCCCGTTCAAACGCTGCATGTTGGGCGCGTTGATTTCGGCGATGGTGAATTCGGTATCGCGCGCCAGCGTCTCGCGCACGTCGGCGTCACGGGTGACGATACCGAACTTGCCCAGCACCAGCACAGGCTTATGTTTGCGCAGCAAACCGAACAGTGGCCGCTGTACCTTGGCGCCGGTCAATTGGGAGATGCCGCGCGCCAAATAGTAAGACGCCAAATTCTGCGGCGTGGTCGAAGTCGGATGGTGATCCAGCTCTGCTTGGCGCGGCGGCCGGTGTTCGCGGTACATCTTCAAGGTCAATTCGCCGCTGCGGCTGGTACGCAGCTGCCGGCAAAACGCCTGGTATTCTTCAGGCAAACTGTCTAAGGCCGGAAATTCTCCGCCGTATTGGTCCGGAAAAATCACCGGCGCCGCAAGTGCCGCCAGCGCATAATCGGCGATACCGGGTTGCGCCCCGCTCAGATAAGCCCGACCGTCGCTTAACAACGCGTCGATTTCGCCGAACAGCGCTTCGATTTTGGCGCGGTTGGGTTGGACGTAATCGGCGCCGACCGGCAGATTTTTCTGCATCGCCGTGCGGATATACGGATAGGCCTTTTCCAGAATGGCCTGTTGCCAACTAGCAATGCCGCGCCGCCAGGCCGGCAGCAAAATCTCCGGGTGCGGCAGTAGCATCGAATAGGCATAGTCGCGGGTCGCCAGACCCAGCGCATCGAGTTTACCCAGCAATTCGCCGGTGGTTTGCCGCTCTGCGGCGCCGGCCGGAAACAGGCGGCGTTCGGCCGGCAAGCGGGCATCGATGTATTCGACGATGTCGCGCCAGTTATCCAGCGTCGCCTCGCTGCTGACGAATACCGGCATGGCCTGGCCGCCGCCACCGGCCAAACGGAACGGCAGCAAATGCAATACCGGCGCGCTGCCTTGTTCGCGGTAAGCTACACCGCCGGTTTCCAAGACCCAGCGCACCAGCTCGCAAATGTGGGATGTCGGAATCGTCAGCAGCAGATTCGGTTTTTTGGAACGGGCTCCGCGCCGCGTGTCTCCGGGTTTAATCATGTTTCCTACCTCTTGCTTTTATAGTTATTGTGTCGCTTTCCCTGCCGGGCGGCGTATCTCCGCCGCAGCCTGAGACGGCCGCTATCCGCAATTTAGCGCCAACTGCCTATAGCCGCCGATTCAAGAGCGCAATAATAGACCAATCGTAACTATTTGATATAGAAAGCGAAAGAAAAATGAAGCCTAGCAACATCCATGCCGAAATGAGATTTGCATCACAAAAACCATCGGCTTCGAGCAACAGGCTTATCTAACGCTCAAAGACTTGCTCTCGACTCGCGCAATTGCAATCTTCCTGTAACCGGACCTTAACCGTCCTGTCATTGTGCCGTTCCTATAATCCCCGGCTCATCAAACCGCCTTGGGAGCCCACCTCATGCAACACTTCCGTAAATTTCGCTGTAAACCGTTGGCTTTGGCCTTGAGTCTGGCCGGCTTGTCGGCCTTGCTGCCGGTCCATGCCGAAACCGGCGACGCGCCGCAGATCGGACAAGGCATCCAGATCGGCGACTTGGCGCCGGGACGGGCGATCATCTGGAGCCGTGCCGACCGCCCGGCGCGGATGTTCGTCGAATACGCCTACAATCCAAGCTTCGCCGACTCGGTGTTGATCCGCGGCCCGTACGCGATGGCCGAGTCCGATTTCACCGCGCGCCAGGATTTGACCGGCCTGGACGACGGCAAGGATGTTTACGTCAGAGTCTGGTTCGAAGACCTGACCAACGCTCGCAATAAAAGCGCAGTCGTCAATGGTAAATTCCATACGCTGGGCAAACGCGACAACATCCGTTTTGTTTGGGGCGGCGACATCGCCGGCCAGGGCTGGGGCATCAACGAAAGCTTCGGCGGCATGAAAATCTACGAAGCGATGCGCCAGGTCCATCCGCAATTCTTCATCGAGAGCGGCGACAGCGTCTATTCCGACGGCCCGATCAAGGACAGTGTGGTTGCCGAAAACGGCCAGGTTTGGACCAACCTGGTGACGCCGGAAGTCAGCAAAGTCGCCGAGACCTTGAACGAATTCCGCGGCCGCTACAAATACAACCTGCTGGACGCCAACGTTCGCCGTTTTAACGCCGAAGTGCCGCAAATCTGGCAGTGGGACGACCACGAGGTGGTCAACAACTGGTCCGACGCCAAAGACTTGAGCGCCGACGGCCGTTACACCGAGAAAAACATTCCGACCCTGATCGCCCGCGCTACCCAGGCCTTCCAGGAATACGCGCCGCTACGTCCTCACGGCGCCGAAGAATCGGAGCGGGTTTACCGCAAACTGTCTTACGGCAAATTGTTGGACGTGTTTGTCATCGATATGCGCAGCTATCGCGGCCCCAACACCGCCAACCTGCAAACCGAGGAAAGCCTGGACACCGCGTTTCTGGGTGAGGAGCAATTGGCTTGGTTGCAACAGGAATTGGAACACTCCGATGCCACCTGGAAAGTCATTTCCGCCGACATGCCGATTGGTTTGAACATCGGCGACGGCCAATTGGCGGACGGCACGCCACGCTGGGAAGCGATCGCCAACGGCAATCACGGCCCGGCCGCTGGCCGCGAGCTGGAAATCGCCCGTTTGTTGAAATTCATCAAAGATGAGCGCATCAAAAACATCGTCTGGCTGACCGCCGACGTGCATTACGCCGCCGCGCACTTTTATGATCCAGCCAAAGCGGCGAGCAATGACTTCCTGCCGTTCTGGGAGTTCGTTTCCGGGCCACTGAACGCCGGTTCGTTCGGCCCCAACAGCACCGACGGCACCTTCGGTCCGCAAGTGGTGTTCAGCAAGGCACCGCCGGCCGGCCAGGCCAACCTGTCGCCTTACGCCGGTCTGCAATTCTTCGGCCAAGTCGACATCGACCAGCGTAGCCGCGCCATGACCGTGCAACTGAAAGACCTGAACGGTGCGGTCGTATTCAGCAAAACCTTGCCGGCGCAATCCGGCCGCGACCGTAAACACGATTGGGACCGCGACTAATTGATGTCGGGGTCGGACGGCTTGCCGTTCGACCTGTTTCGGTTTCAACGCAGCAATCGGATTAATTTAAGGAACAAACCATGCCAAAATCTTACGCATTTCGTCTATTACCGTTGGCCTTAGCCGCCAGTTTTGCCATGCCAGCACTTGCCGACGCCGATTTCAAACGCCACCACCAACCGCGCACGCAGGCGCCGCTGGTGATCGGCCATCGCGGCGCGTCAGGTTATTTGCCGGAACACACCCTGGAAGGCTACGCCAAAGCCATCGAGTTAGGTGCCGACTTCATCGAACCGGATTTGGTATTGACCAAGGACGGCAAAATGATCGCCCGCCACGAGCCGATGATAGGCGCGACCACCGACGTCGCCAGCCATCCCGAATTTGCCGACCGCAAGAGCAAACGCCTGTTGGACGGCGTCGAAGTCGAGGACTGGTTCGCCAGCGACTTTACCCTGGCCGAAATCAAAACGCTGCGCGCTGTGCAGCCTCGCGCCAACCGGCCACAGGAATTCAACGGCCTGTACCAGATTCCGACGCTGGACGAAGTGATCGCCCTGGCCAAGAGTCAGTCGCGCCTGAGCGGCCGCACGATAGGCATTTATCCGGAAATCAAGCATTCCACCTACCACGCCGATCTGCGCAACGCCAGCGGCCGCCGCCAATTCGGCCGCCATTATTTCGAAAACCGGCTATTGGCAAAATTGCACGCCGAATACGGCAACAGCGAATGCGCGCCGGTGTTTATCCAATCGTTCGAAGTCGGTAATCTGCAATACCTGAGCCAGAAAACCGACATCAATCTGGTGCAATTGATCGACGCCGACGACGTCAACGCCGACGGCTCGATCTCGTTGGTGCCGCCTTACAAACAACCTTACGACTTCGTCAAAGCCGGCGATACCCGCACCTTTGCCAACCTGTTGACCGCGGACGGCCTGGATTTTGTGGCGTCCTACGCCGACGCGATCGGGCCATGGAAACCGTATCTGGTTAAAACCGTAGCCGACAACGTCGACCGTAATGGCGACGGCGCGATCACCATCAACGACCGCCGCGTCGACGGCAGCACCGGCGTGTTGGAAATGGCCCACGCCAAAGGTTTGAAAGTCCATACCTGGACCTTCCGCAACGATGCCAGCGGCTACGGCTTCGCCGACCCGCAAGCGGAAATGACTTATTACTACGACTTGGGCTTGGACGGTTTGTTTACCGACTTCGCCGACACCGGCGTCGCCGCACGGGATGCATCGACCAATACCGGCAGCAATATCGAAGCTTGCGGCCGCCATAGCCGGCACAATCGCCAACACCGTTGATTTCGTAAGCGCCTCCGGCCGCGGGTGGCCGGAGGTGCGTTTCCGCCCTTCCGCCATCGCTCTGGTTCCGAACCGTTCTGGCAAAACCGAACCGGGGCAGTTTTTGCCGTATCCACTGATTTGGTTTGGTAGTATGTGGCACCAATCCCGACACTGCCTTTGCCTTTTCCAGCCGATATGCGCGACCCGGACCGCCAACCGCCAACCACCGTGAAGCCGACCGCCGAAACCGCCGCGGCCGTCCGCAACAATATCGATGCGCTTTACCGCGCCGAATCGCGGCGGGTGTTTGCGACGCTGATTCGGCTGCTCGGCGATTTCGACATTGCCGAGGAAGCCCTGCACGATGCGTTTCGCAGCGCATTGGAACAATGGCCGCGCGACGGCATCCCGGCCAATCCGCGCGCTTGGCTGGTATCGGCCGGCCGTTTCAAAGGCGTCGATAAACTGCGCCGGCAAAGCCGCTACGACTTATACGAAGATATGGCGCAAGTCGCCGGAACCGAATCGGCGTCGTCCGATCTCGACGGCGACGGCCTGGAAGACGACCGGCTGCGGCTGATCTTTACCTGTTGCCATCCGGCGCTGCCGGCCGAAGCCCAGGTCGCGCTGACGTTACGCGAAGTGTGCGGTTTGGCCACCGAGGAAATCGCCCGCGCCTTTCTGTTACCGACGCCGACCCTGGCGCAACGCATCGTCCGTGCCAAGGCCAAAATCCGCGACGCCAAAATTCCGTACCGAACGCCGGAACGCGACGAGCTGGCCGAACGCTTGCCGCCGGTGTTGCAAGTGGTGTATCTGGTATTCAACGAAGGTTACTCGGCCTCCTCCGGGCCGGAGTTAAACCGTCCCGACTTATCCGCGGAAGCGATTCGGCTGGGCCGGCTGTTGGTCGAATTATTGCCGGCCGCCGAAGTGCAAGGGTTGCTGGCATTAATGCTATTGCACGAATCGCGCCGTCCCGCTCGCCGCAGCGCCGACGGCGAACTGGTCTTGCTGGAGGACCAGGACCGGTCTTTATGGGCCTCGGCCCTGATTGAGGAAGGTTTGCAACGGGTGGAGCAAGCCTTGCGCCAGCCGGGTTACGGCGTCTACGCTCTACAAGCCGCTATCGCCGCAGTTCACGCCGGCGCAACCTCGGCGGCCGCTACCGACTGGCGGCAAATCGCCGGGTTATACGAGGTGTTGTTGAAGCTGGCACCTTCGCCGGTCATTGCATTGAACCGCGCGGTTGCCATCGCCATGCGCGACGGCCCCGCCGCCGGCCTGGCTTTGATCGACGCTATCCTGGCCGAAGGCAATCTGGCCGAATACCATCTGGCCCACGCCGCCCGCGCCGACTTATTGCGCCGCCTGGGGCACACCGATTCTGCACTGCACGCCTACCAAACGGCGCTGGCATTGGCAAAGCAGGAACCGGAGCGGCGTTTTCTGCAACGCCGGATCGGCGAACTCGGCGGTTAAGCCATCCGGCATCGGTTGCGGCGGCCGCTACCGCCGATTCGATTGCCGGTTCAAAGTTGCGCCGGTGTGGTATCGTAGCGCCCGCAAATTCGCCGTCCCGAGCCTCATTCCAAGGAAAGCCAGCAATTCATGGGTGCACAAGAAAACTTCGAACAACTTCCGCTAAAAGATTTCACCGAGAAGGCCTACCTCGATTATTCGATGTACGTCATTCTGGACCGGGCCTTACCGCACATCGGCGACGGCCTCAAGCCCGTGCAGCGCCGCATCGTTTATGCGATGTCCGAACTGGGGCTGACCGCGCTGGCCAAGTACAAGAAGTCCGCCCGCACCGTCGGCGACGTGCTGGGTAAATACCATCCGCACGGCGACTCGGCTTGCTACGAAGCCATGGTGCTGATGGCGCAGGACTTTTCCTACCGTTATCCGCTGATCGACGGCCAGGGCAACTGGGGCTCGCCGGACGACCCTAAATCGTTCGCGGCGATGCGTTACACCGAATCGCGGCTGACCGCCTACGCCCAAACCCTGCTTAGCGAGCTGGGCCAGGGCACGGTCGATTGGGTAGACAACTTCGACGGCACTTTGCAGGAACCGTCGCTGTTGCCGGCGCGCCTACCCAATGTACTACTGAACGGCACCACCGGCATCGCGGTCGGTATGGCCACCGACATTCCGCCGCATAATTTGCGCGAGGTCGCCGCTGCGGTGCTGCAACTGCTGGACGAGCCGGAGACGCCGCTGGAAGGCTTGTTGGAACATATCAAGGGGCCCGATTTTCCGACCGACGCCGAAATTGTCACGCCGGCCGCCGATCTGCAAAAGCTGTATCTGACCGGCAACGGCTCGGTGAAAATGCGCGCCAAATACGAAATCGAAGATGGCAACATCGTCATCACCGCGTTGCCACACCAGGTGTCCGGCGCCAAGTTGCTGGAACAGATTGCGGCGCAAATGCTGGCGAAAAAGTTGCCGATGATCGAGGACTTGCGCGACGAGTCCGACCACGAAAACCCGACTCGCTTGCTGATCATTCCAAAAACCAAGCGCACAGACTTCGATGCGGTGATGTCGCATTTGTTTGCGACCACCGATCTGGAGAAAAACTACCGAGTCAACCTGAACATGATCGGCCTGAACGGCAAGCCGCAGGTCAAAAACCTCAGACAGATTCTGACGGAATGGATCGCGTTTCGGACCGAAACCGTACGCCGGCGTCTGCAATACCGTTTGGACAAGGTGCTGGCGCGCTTGCATATCCTGGAAGGCTTGCTGATCGCCTACCTGAACATCGACGAAGTCATCGCCATCATCCGCCACGAAGACCATCCTAAACCGGTGCTGATGGCGCGGTTCGGCTTGACCGACGTGCAGGCCGAAGCCATTCTGGAATTGAAACTGCGGCATCTGGCGAAGTTGGAAGAAATGAAGATTCGCGGCGAGCAGGACGAATTGGAGCAAGAGCGCCAGGCGCTGGAAAAAACGCTGGGGTCGGCGCATTTGTTGAATCGCTTGATCCGTAAAGAAATCGAACGCGACGCCGAGAAATACGGCGACGCCCGCCGCTCGCCAATCATCGAACGCGAGGCGGCGCAAGCGCTGGACACCACCGAACTGATCGCCAACGAACCGGTCACCGTCATCCTGTCGCAAAAGGGCTGGATCAGAGCGGCCAAGGGCTACGACATCGAAGCGGAGGGCTTGAGTTACCGCGCCGGCGACGGCTATCTGTCCTCGGCCAAGGGGCGCACCACGCAACCGGCTTACGTGCTGGATTCGACCGGCCGGGTCTATACCATCACCACTCACGATTTACCGTCGGCGCGCAGTCAGGGCGAACCCTTGACCGGCCGCCTGAATCCGCCGCCCGGCAGCCTGTTTACCGCCGTGTTTACCGGCCAAGCGGACGACTGGGTGTTGATGTGCAGCAGCGCCGGTTACGGTTTTCGAGTGCAGTTGAAAGAGCTGTACAGTAAAAATAAGGCCGGCAAGGCGGTGCTGACCATCCCGGAAAAAGCCAAAGCGTTAACGCCGGCCCCGATTGCGCCGGAACGTGACTTGCTGGCAGTGGCGACGTTGCAGGGCCGGCTGTTGATCTTCCCGGTCCAGGATTTACCGGAACTGGCCAAAGGCAAAGGCAACAAGCTGATTCAGATCCCGGCGTCGGACTTGGCTAACGGTAAGGATGCCGTAGTCGCCGCCACGGCTATTTCCGCGGCCGGCGAGCTGAAGGTGGTTTCCGGCAAACGTTTCGTCACGTTGAAGAAAATCGATATCGAACAATACGCCGGAAGCCGGGCGAATCGCGGCACCGCGCTGCCGCGAGGCTTCCAAAAAGTCGATGCGCTGGAATTCGGCTCCGACTAGCGCTGAAATTCTTTTTTATCAATAGCTTGTAAACAATTGTCGCATGATTATCACAATGCCGCCGCCGAACTCAAAACGGTCATATCCGGCATAAGTAAAAAAGTAGTTGACTCATTTCGAATAAACGCCTATCATGGCGATCTTTCTGAAGCGCTAAGGCTCTTCGGGGATAAAAAGAAGGTCAATTCGGGGTATAGCGCAGTCTGGTAGCGCGTCTGCTTTGGGAGCAGAATGTCGGGAGTTCGAATCTCTCTACCCCGACCAAGATTTGCGCTTGTAGCTCAGCCGGATAGAGCATCGGCCTTCTAAGCCGAGGGTCGCAGGTTCGAGTCCTGCCAAGCGTGCCATCGCGAAAATCATCCATTATGGTGAGCGTAGCTCAGTTGGTAGAGCCCCGGATTGTGATTCCGGTTGTCGTGGGTTCGAGCCCCATCGTTCACCCCATCCAGACCAAGTCAAAAAGTTAGCCTACCACCAATAGAGATCATTAGGCTAGCCTTCTCTGTTACTCAAAAAACAACCAACCCACCACCTGTATCACTTCGATACACATCAAAAAAATCCCTCACCTGAGCATCTTTTCCGTCCTTTTATTTAGGAAAAGCTATCTCCAACAGTTCGCCGACTTCTTAATATCAGCTTGGCAACTCGCTCAGACGCTATGCGCCTGACTCAGAGCCATTCCTATGCCCGATCCACCGAAATCCATACCTCTAGCCTACGCGGTTTTTGCGCAAATTTTTCGATGTGCATTTTGGTTATGGCGCTCCCATTCGCCAATCCGCCGGAAAATAAGCGACTCAGGATGATGAGGAAATTTCACGATGTGCCAGTAAATTGGCGTTTCCTGCAATTAGGAAACGCCAATTTACTGGCAAAAACTGAAAGATAAAAAATCATTTTCTTTATCTTTCAATGGGTTGATTGGTGGAGGTGGGGGGAATTGAACCCCCGTCCGCAAGCACTCCGCCACAAGCTCTACATGCTTATCCCGCGCTTTTAATTTAACTGTTGACTACCCGTCGGGCCAAGAGGATCAACAGCGATTTCGATTGGATTTAGCGATTCAGGCTCCGAACTAAGCCCTGGCGCGATCTTATGTAATATGATCCCTGAGCGCCTCTCGAAAGAGACTCCAGACGCATAAGTACATCTGGTCAGAGAAGTGGTGCAGGTTTTAAGCTGCTAAGGCCACTGAGTAGTTTTCGTCGTTTGCGAATACTTTTTTTCAGTAGGTTTTACGAGCTGTACTGTGCTCGGCATGCACCTGAGGTTTTGCTACCCACGTCGAAGCCATGTCACCCCCGGAATCTTCATTCTACCAAAACGATAAAAGAATTGCTCTTTAAGATAGGGACTCGCTCGATAAGTTCACCCCCTTCCCCGCCCGCCTTCACCTTGATTTCCGCTTGAATCGCCGGCATTTAGCGTTACGGTTGAATTGGCCGGCCGACGCCGAACCGCATTTAGCGATTGTTCGCCCGCCGGCTATCGTCTATATAATCCCTAGCCCGATTGGGCTTGACCAACGTCAGTCACAGGAGGCATGGCGTGCAATATAAAGATTATTACCAGATTTTAGGTGTCAGCCGTGATGCGGCATTGGCCGACATCAAAAAGGCTTACCGCAAATTGGCCCGCAAATACCACCCGGATATCTCCAAGGAGCCGGATGCCGAAGCCAAAATGAAGGAAATCAACGAGGCGTACGCGGTGTTGTCCGACACCGAAAAACGCGCGGCGTACGACCAACTTGGCCGCGGCTACCGTTCCGGCCAGGAGTTTCATCCACCGCCGAACTGGGATGCCGGCTTCGAATTTTCCAGCGGAGACGCGGCCGATTTCGGCGATTTTTTTAGTCAGTTGTTCGGGCGGATGGGAGCACGCGGCCGCGGCGGCCCGTTCGAAGCGCACGCCGGCGGCTTCCAAGCTCAAGGCGAGGACCATCATGCCAAAGTGTTGCTGGACGTGGAAGATGCGTTCCGCGGAGCCACCCGCCAGATCAGCCTGCGGGTGCCAACGATGGACGCCGGTGGCCACGTTACGCTGAACACCCGTACCTTGAACGTCAAAATCCCCAAGGGCGTCTACGAAGGCCAAATCATTCGCCTGGCCGGGCAAGGGGCACCTGGGATCGGCAACGGCAAATCCGGAGATTTATTGCTGGAAGTGCATTTCAACCCGCACCCGAAACTTCGGGTAGACGGCAGTAATCTGCATCTGACATTACCGGTCGCACCATGGGAAGCGGCGCTCGGCGCAGTGTTGCCAATCAATCTGTTCGACACCGGTTTGAAAGTGCGGATTCCGGAAGGCACCCAAAGCGGCCAGCAATTACGGGTGCGCGGCAAGGGCATCCCCAGCCCGACACCTGGCGACTTGCTGCTGGATATCCAAGTGGTGCTGCCGCCGGCCAACACCGCCAAGGCCAAAGAACTTTACCAAACCATGGCGCGCGAGCTGGCTTTCGATCCGCGCGCAACGCACAGGAGTTAAACATGTCCGGATCGTTGACCGCAATTGCCCTGGACGCCGTACTCGAGGAACACGGCTTGACTTTGCAGCAACTCGCCGCGCTGTGCGCGGTAGACCACGACTGGGTCAGCCGCCACATTGAAGAAGGCTTGTTAACGCCAAGCCAGCACGGCGGCGAATGGCGTTTTTCCAGCGCCACGTTGCTGCGGGTAAGACGCATCGCCAACATCGAGCGCCAGTTCGAGGCCTTACCCGAACTGGCGGCGCTGGTCGCCGACATGCAGGAAGAAATCGACGACCTGCGCCGCCGCTTGCGCCGCGCCGGCCTGGAATAAACGATGAACCGCGCCATCCAACACAGCCACCGCTGGCTGAACTGGCTGCAAACCGTGGTATTGGTCGGCGCCATGCTGGGCATATGCTCGTTGGCCGGCAGCCTGTTATTTGGCGACGACGGCGTCTGGATGGCGTTGGCCGCGGCCGCCGGCTTCGGCCTGATGATCACGCCCGGCAGCGCCTGGCGCCTGACTTTGCATTTCTACAGGGCTCGACCGATCTACCCGCAAGAAGCGCCGGTGTTGTGGCAAATGCTGGAAATTTTGGCCGAACGCGCCGAATTGCCCGGCGTGCCGACACCCTACTTCTTCCCCAGCCCGGTCATCAACGCCTTTGCGGTGGGCAGCCGCGAGCAATCGGCGATTGCGTTGAGCGACAGCCTATTGCAACGTTTATCGCCCCGAGAGCTGGCCGGCGTCTTGGCCCACGAAATTTCGCATATTGCCAATAACGATCTACGAGTAATGGGTCTAGCCGACGTAGTCAGTCGCATTACGGCGATATTTGCCAACCTGGGCCAATTGTTTCTGCTATTGAGCATTCCGGCAATGCTGTTTGCCGGTGTCGTATTGGAATTCAACTGGCCGGCGATACTGCTTTTGCTATTTTCGCCGCACTTGGCTTTGCTGGCGCAATTGGGCTTGTCCAGGACCCGCGAATACGACGCCGATTTGAACGCGGCAATACTGACCGGCGACCCGTTGGGTTTGGCCCAAGCGCTGGCGCACATCGAACAAGCCAGCAAAGGCTGGCTGGCGGTGCTGCTTCCCGGTTGGGGCAACCCGGAACCCTCCTGGCTGCGCACCCATCCGCCGACTGCGGAGCGCATTCGCCGCCTACAAGCCTTGGCGCCGGCGGCGCCTAGCCACTGGCTAAATTACGCGCCACTCTTGGGTTATAGCGTAACCCCGGTGCCACGAGCACCACGCTGGCGAATTGGCGGATTGTGGCGTTAATTTCAGCCATCCTCTTGTTTTTATCGGCCCAGTCCCAAGTTTAAGCGGCAAACCCTTCGCCGTCGCGAAGGCTACCAGTCCACATTTAGAGGCCAACATGAGCGAATCGATTCACCTAGCCTGCCCGCACTGCGCAGCCATCAACCGCCTGCCTGCCGAACGCCTCAGCCAGCGTCCGAAATGCGGTCAATGCCACCTTCCGCTGTTTACTGCTCATCCGCTGGAATTGACGGCGGCCAATTTCGACAAGCATTTGCGCCGCAGCGATATCCCGTTGCTAGTGGATTTTTGGGCGGCTTGGTGCGGTCCTTGCCGAATGATGGCGCCCGCCTTTGCGCAGGCGGCCGGCTTACTTGAGCCTACGATGCGCTTGGGCAAGATCGACACCGAGGCACAAAACGACTTGAGCGAGCAATTCCAGATCCGCAGCATTCCGACCCTGATTCTGTTCAAGGGCGGCCGGGAGGTTGCCCGCCAAGCCGGCGCAATGACTACCCAAGACATTGTGCGCTGGGCAAAAAGCCACGCTTGAAAAAATTTGCTATAGCAATCGCTTCAGCGGAATTTGGAAGCGTTGCCTGGCAATGTCGCCGGCCCGACCGCTGTAACCGCTCAAATACAAGTCCCGGCCGCAGACGTGCGGCAAAGCCGAACAGCGGCCGGTAATTGCAAAGCGCTCGCCGGCCAAACGAAACGTCAGCGGTACGCAATCGTTACGCAGAATCGGACCAGCCACCGACAAATCGATGCGCTGTTCGCAGCGTTCGTAGAGCAGAGAATCCGCTTCCAGTACCAACTCGGCGAGAACGACCCGGTCGTTATCGCCGAGGCAGCCGTAAATCGTACAACGGCAGTCGCGCAAATCCGCCAGCAAGCATTCCGCTAACTTGGTTAGCGTCGGCCGGCCGGCTATCAGCGCGCGTAGATTATCCAAACCGTGGTATTGCCTCATAAGCTTTGCCGATAGCGTCGATAGGTGTTTGCCATTAAAATAGCCCGCTAACCTTTGCATGCAAACAGGCCGCGCGCCCCGGATAATTGATGACCGATTATAAACTGACCCACCTGAAACAGCTCGAAGCCGAAAGTATCCATATCATCCGCGAAGTGGCCGCGGAATTCGAAAAGCCCGTCATGCTGTATTCCATCGGCAAAGACTCGGCAGTGATGTTGCATCTGACCCGCAAAGCTTTTTTCCCCGGCAAACCGCCTTTCCCGCTGCTGCATGTCGATACCACCTGGAAGTTCCGGGAAATGATCGAATTCCGCGACCGGATAGCGAAAGACTTGGGCTGGGATTTGATTGTCCATATCAACCAGGAAGGCGTGGCTGAAGGCATCGGCCCATTCACCCACGGCAGTAAGAAGCACACCGACGTGATGAAAACCGACGCGTTGAAACAAGCCTTGAACAAATATCAGTTCGACGCCGCATTCGGTGGCGCTCGCCGCGACGAGGAAAAATCCCGCGCCAAGGAACGGGTTTACTCGTTCCGCGACAAGAACCACCGTTGGGATCCGAAAAACCAACGCCCGGAGCTTTGGAATATTTACAACGGCAAGATCGACAAAGGCGAGTCGATTCGGGTGTTCCCTTTATCCAACTGGACTGAGTTGGATATCTGGCAATACATTCATCTGGAGAACATTCCGATCGTACCTTTGTACTTTGCCAAAGAACGTCCGGTAGTCAACAAGGACGGCATGCTGATCATGGTCGACGACGACCGGATGCCAATAGGCCCCGACGACAAAGTCGAAATGAAAATGGTGCGCTTCCGTACCTTGGGCTGCTACCCGCTGACCGGCGCCGTCGAATCGACAGCGACCACTTTGCCGGAAATCATTCAGGAAATGTTGCTGACCACCACGTCCGAGCGCCAAGGCCGCTTGATCGACCATGACCAAGCCGGCTCGATGGAACAGAAAAAACGCGAAGGCTATTTCTAAATCGCGTTTGACCGCTCAGCAACGAATTCAGAGAACACCATGTCACATCAATCAGATTTAATCGCCACCGACATTAACGCCTACCTGGCGCAACACGAACGCAAGGAATTGCTGCGGTTTTTAACCTGCGGCAACGTCGACGACGGTAAGAGCACCTTGATCGGCCGTCTGCTGCACGACTCCAAGATGATTTACGAAGACCAGTTGGCCGCCGTGCAAGCCGACAGCGTCAAATCCGGCACCACCGGCGCCGGCAAGATCGACCTGGCGCTGCTGGTCGACGGCCTGCAGGCCGAGCGCGAGCAAGGCATCACCATTGATGTGGCCTACCGCTATTTCTCGACTTCGACCCGCAAATTCATCATCGCCGACACCCCGGGCCACGAGCAATACACCCGTAACATGGCGACCGGCGCTTCGACCTGCGACTTGGCGGTGATTCTGATCGATGCCCGCTACGGTGTGCAGACCCAGACCAAGCGCCACAGCTTTATTGCCTCGTTGCTGGGCATCAAGCACATCATCGTCGCGGTCAATAAAATGGACTTGGTCGGCTACAGCCAGGAGACTTTCGAGAAAATTCGCGACGACTACATGGCTTTCGTCAAAAACCTGGATTTGCACGACATCCACTTCATTCCGATGTCGGCGTTGGACGGCGACAACGTGGTCAACCCCAGCGCCAACATGCCGTGGTTTACTGGCTTGCCGATGATGGAACTGCTGAACAGCATCGAAATTGCCAGCGACCACAACTTCGACGATGCCCGCTTCCCGGTGCAATACGTCAACCGGCCCAACCTGGATTTTCGCGGCTTCTGCGGCACCGTCGCTTCCGGCCTGTTTAATCAAGGCGACGCGATTACCGTGCTGCCGTCCGGCAAGACCAGCACGATCAAATCCATCGTCACTTTCGACGGCGATTTGCAGCAAGCCTTCGCCGGCATGGCCGTCACTTTAACCTTGCTGGACGAAATCGATATCAGCCGTGGCGACGTAATTCTGGGTGGGCAGCAAACGCAACCCAGCGTCGCCGACAAATTCAAGGCCAATATCGTCTGGATGACCGAACAAGCCATGCTGCCCGGCCGCCAATACATGATCAAATTGGCGACCCGCAGCGTTTCCGGCTCGGTAGCGTCGATTCACCACCGCATCGACGTCAACACCCTGGAACACCACGATGCCGACGAATTGAAACTGAACGAAATCGGCCTGTGCACCGTCGCGGTCAACGCCCCGGTGGTATTCGAACCTTACAAACGCAATAAGTCGACCGGCTCGTTCATCGTCATCGACCGGTTGACCAACGTCACCGTCGGCGCCGGCATGATCGTCGGCGATGCCAGCAAGGACGAATGGGCGCCGGTGACAGCCGAAGAACGCGCTAGCCGTTTCGGCCAAACCGCAACCACCGTCGCACTATCCGGCGCCGACGCGAAAACCATGGCTTACCACTTGGAACGCCGCCTGTTCGACACCGGCCATGTCGCAACCGTGCTGGAACAAGCCGATCCTGCGCTTGCCGCAGCGATCAAACACGCCGGTTTGATCGGTTTGTGCGTGGGGCTGACAGCCAACCAAGCCGACCTGGTTTTTGATGCGGATAAACAGTCTGTCGACGACATTTACGACGAACTGAAACAGCGGGAAGTGGTGCGTTAAATCGATCTGCCGCCAAGCTTGACGAATTGGCGGCTATTCGCCGTTCAACAACCTGTATCAGCAAAAACGGGTATCGACTGACGATGAAAGCCCAGCTTAAACAGCCGCAACCGGCGGAATTGCAGGCCATCCACCAATTGTTTCAAGCCGGGCAAGTGCCGTTGGCGGAAATCCGCGCTCAGGCTTTGGCCGCGGCATATCCCAAATCGCTGCCGGCACTGAACCTGCTGGGCATGTGTCAGCAAGTACAAGGCAAATTGCGCGACGCGGCCACCAGCTTCCGCAAGATGATCGCGCTCGATCCCAACATCGCTGAAATCCATTTCAACCTCGGCGCGATTTACACCCAACTCAACGACGCCAAAGGGGCGATGGCTGCCTACCGCAAAGCGCTGCAAATCAAGCCGGACTTGACGGTCGCCCATTTCAACCTCGGCGCGCTGTTGCAACAGCAAAGCCAGTGGCAAGAGGCGGCCAAGCATTACCGGCGGGCGGTGGAACAACAGCCCGGCTACTATCAGGCCTGGGCCAATTGGGGCGCTGTATTGCAAACCGTCGGCGATTTGAAAGCCGCCGAGCACTGTTACCGCAAGGCTTTGGACGTCAACGCCGACGCGCTGGGCTATTTCAATCTCGGCACCAATCTTCACGACCAGGGCATGCTAGGTCAGGCCATCGAAGCCTTCAGGGAAGCCTTGCGATTGGAACCACAATTCGCCGATGCCTGGAACGATCTCGGCGAAATTTATCGCGACCAGGGCAATATGGAAGAAGCGGTGCGCTGTTACCGCGCCGCGCTGCAAGCCAATCCCGAGCACGGCCGGGCCAGCTACAACCTGGGCGAGAGTTATTGCCTGGGCGGCCAGTTCGAACAGGCGATTCAGTATTTTGCCGCATCGGATTTCGCCGACGCCCAGGAGCGGGTGCTTCTATGTCTGTACAAAACCAGTCAATTCGACGCCTTTAAACAGCGGCTGGACGCCTTTATTGCCGAAGACCGTCACAACTCGGTGTTGCTGGGCAGTCTGGCGACCCATTACGCCACCAATTTCCGCCAACCCGACACTTACGGTTACTGCCGTAGTCCGATGCAATTCGTCCAGCATACTTGTATCGAAGAATTGGCCAAGCCGGGCAGTGCCTTGCTGAACCAACTGCTCGACGATGTCAAACACTTGGCCATCGCCGAACGCAAGCAGGGCCGCTTGTATTACGGCATGCAATCGGCCGGCAACCTGTTGCAACGGCCGGAAGCGTCGTTTCAGCAACTGGCGGCGCTGATCCGCGCCAAGGTTAAGGCCTACCAACAGCATTTCGCGGGCAGTGACGACGCGTTGATTCGTTTGTTCCCGAAAACCCTGGAATTCGCCAGTTCCTGGTATTTACGCATGAACCAGGGCGGCTATTTGACCTCGCACATCCACGAAGAAGGCTGGATCAGTGGCTGCGTCTATCTGCAACTGCCGGACAAATGCGACCACCACGAAGGCAGCTTCGAATACGGCATCGATGGCGACGACTACCCGCGCCTGCACGACGACTTCCCGACCCAAATCGTCGATCAACAAGTCGGCGATCTGGTGCTATTCCCGTCATCATTATTTCATCGGACCATTCCGTTCAATTCCGACCAGGAACGGATTTGTATCGCCTTTGATATCAAACCGGGCAATAGTATCGGCTCGAAAAAATAAACATACGGTTAACAAAGACCCATTTTGCCGTCAGACCCGCGGACAACTGATTGGCGGTGCCGATTTAATGGATTACCACCTGCCAGCTATGCTGCCGCCTTGACTAGGTCGTGAAGTTGCTCTAGCTTTTAGCACGAAAAGGCAATTCCTTCCTCAAAACAACCACATCAGCAATGACAACTATCACCCTTTCTCCCGGTAAAAACATTAATCGATTACTAGCCGGACCTAACCGGAAGGGTATCCTCGTATGAGCTTGCGGGTTGCAATTGTCGGTCTAGGGCGTATAGGACGTGGCGTTTTGCGAACTAATTTTTCCCAGCTTAGCGGTGGACGCTACGAAATCTGCGTCGTATGTGACGTGATGACGATAGACCACGTCGCGTATCTGTTGGCAAACGACAGTACATACGGCAGGCCGCCGTTTCGAGTCGATTGCGACGGTAACGATCTGATTTTGGACGGCAAAAGAATACATTACCAGCGCGTCGACAGGCGGCGTAGCGGGCCTTCCGAGCACGGCCTGGATGTTTTGAAAGAATTCGAATTGGATGTATTGTTCGACGCAACCGGTACCGCTAGCATCAACGATTTTCAAACGATACTGGAACGGAATATCGCCCGCAAAGTATTGTGTACCTGGAACATTACCGGATGCGACATCAGCATAGTCTATGGCGTTAATCACGCGGATTATCTGCCCGATAAACATCATGTCATCTCTGCTAGCACCTGCACCGGTAATGCAATGGTGCCAATATGCTACATTTTAGACAAGCATTTCGGCATAGTTTCGGCACGGATAGCGACAATACACCCCCAACTATCCGACCAAAGGGTATTGGACGGTTACCATTCGTCTTCCCAATTAGGCCGGGGTTGTGCAGCTTCAATCATCCCAACTGGTACCAATGTCGCCAAATCGACAAGTTTGGTATTACCCAATTTAGCAGGCAAATTAGAAGCCATTTCCTATCGAGTACCGACGGCGATAGTCTCCGTTATCGATTTTACGGCTTACTTGGCTACGGATACGAGTCAACAGGAATGTATTGAATGGTTCGAACGGTACGCAGAAAACCAGTTATCTGGAATAATTTATTGCGATTACGGTGCGTGGGGCCACCAAAAAGCTAGCATAGATTACATGCGAACCGACTATTCAGCCATTCTGCTGATGGGCCAAATCACGGTCAACAACAAAAGACAAATTGGCTTAGCTTTGATGCACGATAACGAACACGCTTATTGCTGTAGAGTATTAGACGTCCTCGGAGTTCTGGAGTCGAGAACAGTAACCTGAGCTGTGCAAATGGATGCTATTACCGGCTTCCCTCCTATAGCCACAGATAAGGCGAATGTGCTTATTTTAGGCAGCATGCCCGGAATCGCTTCACTCAACGCGGGCGAGTATTATGCTCATCCTCGCAATCAATTTTGGCCCATTATCTGCCAACTATTACAAATCGACACCCTATGTTCCTACGATGCTAGGCGAAAGGCAATGAATGACCGAGGCATCGCCGTTTGGGACGTGATAAAAACTTGTACCCGTTATGGCAGCTTGGATTCCGCAATTAATAAAAAATCAATCATTACCAACGATTTCGATAGTTTTTTGAACTACACCCGTCGATCTGCCACGTATTTTTCAACGGAACTACCGCCGAAACGCTTTTTCGGAGACATTTCTTAGCAAAATTGCAGAACAAGCCCAGAAATGCGCTTATCTATACTAGGCTGCCATCGACAAGCCCCGCCCATGCAGCGTTATCGATCGAGCAAAAGCTGACAGCTTGGAAAGCCGTCACAGACGCAACAAGCGCTCAATCCAATCCTAAGCTGCAGGAGATAGAAATAAATTTAGGATCCTAAAAAAGAAAAAAGCCCAACTAACAAGTTGGGCTTTTGTTTGAGACGGTATCGGATAAAACCTAAACTGTATTATTCATCAGCCGTTGTTGGTTCTGCTCTATCCACCAATTCTACGTAAGCCATCGGGGCGTCGTCGCCAGGACGGAATCCGCATTTGATGATCCTCAAATAGCCACCATTTCTGGTTGAATAACGGGGACCCAACTCGTTAAACAACTTGGTCACGACATCGCGGTCACGCAACTCGGCGAAGGCTTGGCGACGCTTTGCAACCGAATCGTTTTTCGAAAGGGTTATCAGAGGCTCGGCAATCATTCTTAATTCTTTTGCCTTAGGAAGAGTAGTTTTAATCAACTCATGTTTAAACAGAGAGCAGGCCATGTTGCCGAACAGCGCTTTTCTATGACTGCTGTTTTTATTTAACTGTCTTCCAGATTTACGGTGTCTCATTTCTTAATGCCTTATGTTCAAATTCCAGCTTGGGATTGGTCTGCCAAATTCTCAGGCGGCCAATTCTCAAGCCGCATGCCTAACGACAGTCCTTTAATGGCCAGGATGTCTTTAATCTCTGTGAGCGATTTTTTGCCCAAATTAGGCGTCCGTAACAACTCCACTTCGGTGCGTTGGATCAAATCGCCAATATAAAATATGTTCTCGGCTTTCAAGCAATTTGCCGAACGAACAGTCAACTCCAAATCATCAACGGGCCGCAACAAAACCGGATCGAAAGATTCTTCTTCGATTGCAACTTCTTCCTGAACCTGCTCATTAACCTTCTCAAAGTCAACGAAAACAGATAACTGATCGTGCAATATCGAAGCGGCAGTTTTGATTGCGTGCTCGGGATCAACCGTTCCGTTTGTCTCCAATTCGATGACCAAGCGATCCAGATTGGTACGCTGTTCGACACGGGTACTCTCTACATGATATGCAACTTTGACGATAGGACTGAACGCTGCGTCCAACATCAAAACACCTACAGGCGCGTCGTCATACATTTCTTTACGCACGCTAGCAGGAACATAACCTCTGCCGCGCTCGACCTTAATTTTAATGTTTAATTCGATATCTTGAGTCACGTTGGCGATAACCAAATCCGGATTGGCTATCTCAACGTTGTGTGGCAATTCTATATCGCCAGCGGTTACCGTTCCGGCACCTTTTTTTGACAAAGTCAACGTGACTTCATCCCTGGAATGGACAATTACGGCCAACTTTTTCAAATTCAAGATAATATCGATGACATCTTCTTGAACGCCTTCTATCGTTGTGAATTCGTGCAAGACTCCGTCGATAGAAATCTCGGTGACCGCACAACCAGGAATAGAAGAGAGCATGACTCTTCTCAAAGCATTACCGAGCGAATGACCGAATCCCCTCTCAAGAGGCTCAATCACAATACGGGAATGGTTAGCCGATTCGTTTATAACCTCGACTAATCTCGGCTTCAGAAGGCCGCCAATAGAACTCTGCATATCTTGTTTCCTAAGGCCTGTTTACTACTTAGAATAAAGCTCAACGACCAACTGCTCGTTGATGTCCGAACCCAGATCAACACGGTCAGGCACGGATTTGAAAACACCACTCATTTCTTTGGTGTTAACTTCCACCCATACAGGAAAACCATACTGCTCTGCTACAACCAAAGCATCCTTGATACGCTGCTGAGACTTGGCTTTTTCTCTAACCTTTACCACGTCTCCCGCAGACACTTGGTAGGACGGGATGTTGATAAGGCGATCATTAACCAGTATAGCCTTGTGAGAGACCAACTGTCTTGCTTCAGCACGGGTCGCGGCATATCCCATACGATAAACTACGTTGTCCAGTCTAGACTCAAGGAAATCCAAGAGATTTTGACCGGTGGCGCCTTTTTGCAAATCTGCCGCTTTGTAGTAGTTTCTGAATTGCTTTTCCAACACGCCGTAAATGCGACGCAAGCGTTGCTTCGCTCGAAGCTGCATTGCATAATCAGAGTTTCTAGTGCGTTTAGCCCCGTGCTGACCAGGGCGCTGATCCAATTTGCACTTACTCTCCAGAGATTTACCCCGGCTCTTTAAAAAAAGATCTGTGCCTTCTCTGCGGCTCAACTTACACGCAGGACCAAGATATCTTGCCATTATTTACTCCACTACCTAAACGCGACGCTTTTTCGGGGGACGGCATCCGTTGTGAGGAATAGGCGTCACATCCACAATATTCGAAATTTTAAAACCCATACTGTTTAATGAGCGAACCGCAGACTCACGGCCAGGACCGGGACCTTTGATCATAACATCTAGGTTTTTCATACCATACTCTTGAGCGACTGCTCCGGCTTTTTCAGCCGCCACTTGCGCCGCAAATGGGGTGCTCTTTCTTGAACCACGAAACCCCGAGCCGCCCGAAGTCGCCCAGGACAAGGCGTTGCCTTTCCGATCTGTGATTGTAACGATCGTATTATTAAAGGAAGCGTGGACATGAACAATGCCGTCAGCGACTTCCTTTTTTATCCGTTTCTTAACTCGATTTTGGGTTGCCATCAAAATTGCCTATCTATTCTAATTATTACTTGGTGACCGATTTACGAGGTCCCTTTCTTGTCCTCGCATTCGTACGAGTCCGCTGACCTCTCAACGGAAGCCCCCGACGATGGCGAATTCCGCGATAGCAGCCAAGATCCATAAGCCTCTTTATGTTCATAGAGACTTCCCTACGCAGATCGCCTTCAACGGTCATACCAGAAATGACTTTGCGTATTGCCTCAACTTGATCTTCAGTCAGATCCCTGATTTTGGCAGCGGGATTAACACCAACTTCACTGCAAATATCTCTAGCAGTCTGCCTACCAATTCCGTAAATAGCGGTTAAGGCTATCTCCGCATGCTTATGATCAGCCACGTTTATACCAGCAATACGAGCCATTCAAACACTCCAAAAACGATACTATAAGGTTAAACGGAGAAGTATAACACTCCGAAAAATAAATCGCAAAAACAACTATCCTTGCCTTTGCTTGTGACGACCATCTTTACAGATGACCCTGACTACGCCATTTCTTTTTATAACTTTGCAGCTTTTGCAAATGGCTTTAATTGAAGCGCGTACTTTCACGGCTAACTCCTAATCTCAAGATTTTTTCAAATTGGCTTTTTTCATTAATCCTTCGTACTGCTGCGACATCAAATGCGTTTGCATTTGGGATATAAAATCCATTACGACAACAACAATAATGAGCAACGATGTACCGCCAAAGGAAAATGGGACATTCCAATATACAATCAAAAACTCCGGAAGCAGACAAATCAAAGTGATGTACACAGCGCCAATTAACGTTAGGCGAGTCATGACTTTGTCAATGTAACTTGTAGTCTGTACTCCGGGACGTATCCCCGGCAAGTAGGCGCCGGATTTTTTAAGGTTTTCCGCTGTCTCCTTAGAATTGAACACCAATGCTGTGTAGAAAAAGCAGAAAAAAACAATCGCTAACGCATAACACAGCACATAAACAGGCTGCCCTGGAGACAGAACGGAAGCAACATCTTGTAACCAAGAGAAACCTTCGATGTTACCGAACCAGCCCGCAATCGTTGCCGGGAACAGAATAATGCTTGAAGCAAAAATCGGGGGAATAACGCCTGCCATATTCAGCTTTAACGGTAGAAAAGAGCTCTGCCCGGCGTAAACTTTGTTACCCTGCTGCCGCTTGGGGTAGTTGATCGTTATTCTCCTTTGCCCCCGCTCAACAAATACCACTATACCCGTTACGAAAATCGATAGCGCGAACAGCAGTACGATAAACGCACCATTCATTTCGCCGGTGCGAGCCAACTCCAACGTGCCGCCAATGGCCGACGGCAAACCGGATACAATGCCGGCGAAAATCAGTAGCGAAATCCCGTTACCAATGCCACGCTCAGTGACTTGTTCACCAAGCCACATCAGGAATATAGTCCCAGTAACCAACGTGATCGTTGTGACAACAATAAACCCAATTCCAGGCTGAATGACAACAGCGAGGCCGCCGGCAGTCTGGTTTTGCAGCGCGACAGAGATACCCACCGATTGGAACATCGCTAAAATAACGGTGCCATAACGAGTGTACTGAGAAATTTTCCGCCTACCCGACTCGCCTTCCTTTTTTAACTGCTCCATTGCTGGAATGACTATGGTCATCAGCTGCATTATGATCGAAGCAGAAATATATGGCATGATACCAAGCGCGAACAAACTCAAACGCATCAAAGCTCCACCAGAGAACATATTAAACATGTTCAAAATTGAGCCCGATTGCTGCTCAAACATCGTGGACAACGCCTTCGGATCTATCCCGGGAACAGGTATATGTGCGCCGATTCGATAAACAACGAAAGCACCGAGAACAAACAAAAGCCTCGATTTCAGCTCACCAAACCGAAAACTTCCAGCAGACACTTCGTAACCTTTAGCACTCACTTAGGCCTCTACTTTGCCACCAGCAGCTTCAATCGTTAACTTCGCACCAGCCGTAACACCAACACCTTTCAATGTGAGCGGGCGAGATATAACACCGGTATTTACTACTTTGACTTTCTTCGCAAACACAGGAACCAGATTATTATCAACCAATACCTGTATATCAACCAAGTCTACATTCAATGAATTTATTTCACTTAAACGGACTTCAGCGGAGTATTTCTTAGTGCGAGAAGTAAAGCCAACTTTAGGAAGCCTTCTTTGTAACGGCATCTGCCCGCCCTCAAAACCGACTTTATGGAACCCACCAGCCCTCGCTTTCTGACCTTTATGGCCGCGGCCGCAGGTTTTACCGTCAGTAGAGCCGATACCGCGACCGACCCGCTTAGCTTTTTTTCTAGACCCGTATGCGGCTTGTATGGTGTTTAAATACATTTAGACTTCCTCTACTTTAAGCATGTAAGCGACTTTATTAATCATGCCTCTGTTCTCCGGCGTGTCGATTACTTCTACCACTTGACGAATTCTGCTCAAACCCAAGCCTTTCAGGCACAATTGATGACTTTTTAGCCTACCGTTCTTGCTTTTAGTCATCATCACACTCAACTTTCTGCCAGACATGTTCTTATCCTGTAATTTGTTCTACAGTCAAACCGCGCTTAGCCGCAATTCTCTTGGCGTCTTGCATCGCAGTTAGGCCATTGATAGTTGCTCTAACAACGTTAATAGGGTTACTGGTTCCGATACATTTGGCTAATACATTATGAACACCGACTACTTCAAAAACCGCCCTCATAGCACCGCCAGCGATGATACCAGTACCATCAGATGCAGGCTGCATATACACTTTGGCGGCACCAGTATTCGACATTATCGAGTATTGCAAGGTCCCATCCTTGAGAGCAACCTTTCTCATATTTTTACGCGCTTGCTCTAAAGACTTCTGTATAGCGACAGGAACTTCTCTCGCTTTTGACACGCCGTAACCGACGCGCCCGTCGCCATCGCCTACTACTGTAAGCGCGGCAAAACCAAATACCCTACCGCCTTTCACAACTTTCGCCACGCGACGAACGGATACTAATTTCTCTTGCAGCCCGTCAGCGCTACCTTGAGATGGTGCTGTTGCCATATTTTTCCCCTAAAACTTCAATCCGGCTTCGCGAGCAGCATCTGCCAATGCTTTCACGCGACCGTGATATTTAAAACCTGACCGATCAAACGCGACTTGTTGGACACCTGCTGCTATCGCTCTTTCCGCAATAAGCTTACCTACCTCAGTAGCTGCATCGACGTTACTGGTATTCTTTACTTTAGCCTTTATATCGGCAAGCACAGTCGAAGCGGAAGCCACTGTTAGCTTACCGTCCGCACTTAGCACTTGGGCATAAATGTGTTGGGACGTACGATGTATGGTCAACCGATTGACATTCAACTTTTTGATCTTGCAGCGCAGCTTGAGTGCTCGCTTCAGCCTGGAAGATTTCTTATCCATTTATGCTACCTATTTTTTCTTGGCTTCTTTTCGAGCCACGTATTCATCAGCGAGCCTGACACCTTTGCCTTTGTAAGGCTCTGGCGGCCGAAACGCTCGAATTTCTGAAGCCACCTGACCCAATTTCTGCTTGTCGCTACTCTTAACCAAAAGCTCTGTTTGTGAAGGCGCCTCTACAGTGACACCCTCGGGAACCGTATATTCGACTGGATTGGAATACCCTAAAGACAAAGTCAATTGATTCTCTTTGACTTGTGCTCTGTAACCGACGCCAACTAACAGCATCTTTTTTACAAAGCCTTCAGACACACCCTTGACCATGTTGTTGATCGATGCTCGAGCGGTTCCGGCATGAGCTTTTGCACCTTTTACCGAATCATCCCATTTAACGCTGATTACATTATCTGAGACTTCCAGATCAACTGACGGAGACAACTGGAAAGAAAGCTCACCAAGCTTTCCTTTGACGACCGTTTGTTTGCCTACTACTTTGATATCTACGCCCGCCGGTAAGACAATCGGCGCGTTAGCTACTCGTGACATGATATATCCTTGAACTTTCTTAGCAAACGGTACAAATAACTTCGCCGCCGTGCCCAATTGCCCGAGCCGCGCGATCCGTCATTACGCCGTTTGAAGTTGATACGATTGCGATACCGAGGCCGCCGAGCACCTTAGGCAACTCATCCTTTGACTTATATATCCTCAAACCTGGCCGACTAACCCGCTTAACACTCTCGATAACCGGCACGCCGTTGTAGTACTTAAGCTCGATAGTCATCTCAGTGTGACTACCTGTTATTTCGGTCTTGTAATCGCTGATGTAACCTTCTTCTTTCAGAACTTTCGCAATCGCGAGCTTTAATTTAGAAGAAGGCATTTTCACATTCTTTTTACCCGCAGACTGACCATTTCTGATTCTGGTCAACATGTCTGCTATCGGATCTGTCATACTCATTTTTTATTCCCCAACAACCTGAACGTAACGATGGTTACCAGCTAGCTTTCGACAATCCGGGCACATCGCCTCGCATTGTCGCTTCTCTTAGCTTATTTCTGCTCAAACCAAATTTTCTGTAGTATCCGTGCGGCCGCCCGGTGAGCTTACAACGATTACGTAATCTGGATTTGCTGGAGTCTCTGGGTAATTTCTGCAACTGAATCTGCGCGGCCTCCTTTTCTTCAAAAGAAGCACCCGGCGAACGAATGACTTCTTTCAGCGCATTTCTTTTACTTTCGTATTTTTTGATTAAACCTGCACGTTTGGTTTCGCGTGCAATCATAGATTTTTTTGCCATCTGGACACCCTTAGTTTTTAAATGGAAAATTGAACAGCTTCAACAACGCCAAACCTTCTTCATCGGTTTTCGCTGTCGTAGTAATACAAATATCCATCCCACGAAGAGCGTCTATTTTGTCGTAATCGATTTCCGGAAATATAATTTGCTCCTTGATTCCGACGGAATAGTTTCCCCTTCCGTCAAAACTCTTGGAACTCATCCCCCTGAAATCGCGAATTCGAGGTATTGAAATAGTGATGAGCCTATCCAAAAACTCATACATTCTATCGCTTCGTAACGTTACCTTGCAGCCAATAGGCATGTCGTCACGAATCTTAAAACCAGCTATAGATTTACGAGCTAACGTGATAACTGCTTTTTGTCCCGATATTTTTTCCATATCGGAAACCGCTGACTGGAGAACTTTCTTGTCGGCGACCGCACCACCGACACCCATGTTAAGCGTGATTTTTGTCAGCTTTGGCACTTGCATTACGGTCTTATAGCCGAACTGATTTATCAGAGCCGGAACTATTTCTTCTTTATATTTCTTTTCTAATCTGGACATAGCTTATTCCTCAATCTCCGATAGCGTCTTTGGTAGATTTAAAAAATCTAACTTTCTTACCATCAGCTTCAAGCCTGAAACCCACTCGATCGGCCTTCTTGGTTTTCGGGTTGAATATAGCTATGTTTGAAACGTGAATAGGCATGTTTTTATCAACAATCCCACCGGAAATACCAAGATTAGGATTGCCTCTTTGGTGTTTTTTTACCAAATTAACACCTTCCACCAAAACTCGGTCGTTCTCCAGTACTTTTGAAATCCGCCCTAGCTTGCCTTTTTCCTTTCCTACACAAACGATAACTTCGTCGCCTTGCTTAATTTTTTGCATACTCGGTACTCCGCTATAGTACTTCTGGGGCTAATGAGATGATTTTCATAAACTTATCACCTCTCAGCTCTCGTGTAACTGGCCCAAAAATACGCGTACCGATTGGTTGAAGCTGGTTATTTAAAATGACCGCCGCATTTCCGTCGAAGCGGATAACAGAGCCGTCGGCCCTACGAACACCCCTTTTTGTTCTCACTACCAAAGCGTTGTAGACGTCACCCTTTTTAACACGAGTACGAGGCATTGCGTCTTTTACACTTACTTTGATAATGTCGCCTATGCCGGCATAACGGCGGTGCGATCCCCCAAGAACTTTGATACACATGACCTTTTTTGCGCCACTGTTGTCGGCGACGTCAAGGCTAGTTTGCATCTGAATCATTTTAAATTCCCAACTAAAAATATAAATTACTTGTTAGAAGTCTCTATAACTTCCAGCAACTTGAATGATTTGTTTTTTGAAATTGGCCTGCATGAGGCAATTGCGACAATATCACCTTCCTGACATACATTATTCTCGTCGTGAACCAGCAACTTAGTTGAGCGTTTAATGTATTTGCCGTACACAGGATGCTTGACCAGCCTTTCCACTAATACGGAAGCGGTTTTGTCCATTTTGTTACTGACCACTCGGCCTGTAACTTTACGCACACTTTCTATATTTTCACTCATGACCAAGCCCTTGCCAATTCACTCAAGATAGTATTAATACGGGCTATGTCTTTTCTGACCGCCTTTACTTGACTAGGCTTAGCAAGTTGGCCTGTGCCCTTCTGCATCCGAAGATTAAATTGCTCACGAGACAATTCCAACAAAGTTTGGCTTAATTCATCCTTACTTTTACTTCTCAATTCTATTGCTTTCATTACATTATCGTCCGAGCAGAAAACGTTGTTTTTACTGGCAGCTTGGCGGCCGCGAGCTCAAACGCCTCTCTTGCCAACTCTTCGGATACACCTTCTATCTCGAACAGCATGGTTCCAGGCTTAATTTGAGCAACCCAGTATTCTACACTACCTTTGCCTTTACCCATACGAACTTCTAAAGGCTTTTTAGTGATTGGCTTGTCAGGAAAAATACGGATCCAAATTTTTCCGCCCCGTTTGACATGCCGACTAATAGCTCGACGGGCCGCCTCAATTTGTCGGGCGGTCATTCTACCACGACTTATCGATTTCAAACCGTACTCTCCGAAGCTAACAGACGACCCTCGCAACGCGGTTCCGTTGTTTCGCCCAGTGTGTTGTTTGCGGAACTTGGTTCTTTTTGGTTGAAGCATTTTATCTATTCCCCTTCAACTTATTTTTTTGATTCGGCATTGAGCGAAGCGGTATGCGCATCCATATCGAAAACCTCGCCTTTGAATATCCAAACTTTGATACCGATGATACCGTAAGTAGTTTTTGCCTCAGCCGTACCGTAATCTATATCTGCACGCAAGGTGTGAAGCGGCACGCGACCTTCACGGTACCATTCGGTCCGAGCAATCTCAGCACCGTTCAAACGTCCGGCCACTGTGATCTTGATTCCTTCGGCACCCAGCCTCATTGTATTAGTTACAGCCCGCTTCATAGCGCGACGATACATAATGCGTTTCTCTAGTTGCTGAGCGATGCTCTCGGCAACCAAGTAGGCATCCAACTCTGGCTTCCGGATTTCTTCCACATTTAACTGGACAGGAACACCCATCATTGCCGAAATATTCTGGCGCAATATATCTATGTCCTCGCCTTTTTTGCCGATAACAATACCCGGACGAGCCGTATGAACAGTGATATTTGCGTTATTGGCCGGACGATTGATCTGGACACGACTCACCGAGGCGTGCGCTAATTTCTGCTTAATATATTCCCGAACTTTCAAATCTTGCAGCAGAAGCACAGGGTAATTCTGGCTATTTGCATACCATCTCGAAGTCCAATCTTTAACGATCCCGAGACGAATCCCAGTGGGATGAACCTTTTGTCCCATCTTATACCTCTATTTCTCTGCTACTTTGATTGTTATATGGCAAGTTCTTTTCAAAATATGATTCGCACGCCCCTTTGCTCGAGCTGAGATCCGCTTCATAGTACGGCCCTCGTTAACGAAAACGGTGGACACCCTCAATTCGTCGACGTCTGCATTTTCGTTGTGCTCAGCGTTGGCGATAGCTGACTCAAGTACTTTCTTAAAAATCGCAGCAGCTTTTTTAGAGCTGAAATTCAAGACATTCAAAGCGTTTTCAACAGGCAACCCTCTAATCTGGTCACCCACCAACCGGGCTTTTTGCGCCGACAACGGAGCATTACTCAATTTTGCCGATACTTCCACATTCACTCCTTATCTCGATTTTTTGTCAGCGATATGGCCTTTATAAGTTCTCGTCGGCGAGAACTCACCCAATTTATGACCGACCATATTCTCAGAAATCAATACCGGTACGTGTTGCTTGCCATTATGAACCGCAATAGTCAAGCCCAGCATATCGGGACTGATCATCGACCGTCTAGACCAGGTTTTAATCGGTTTCCTATTATTTGTTCTCACCGCTTCTTCAACTTTCTTCAGCAAGTGATGATCAATAAATGGACCTTTTTTAATTGAACGTGGCACGTCAGATACCTCTTATTTTTGCTTACGGCGTCTGACAATCATGTTGTCAGTACGTTTATTTTTTCTGGTTTTATAACCCTTAGTAGGAGTACCCCAGGGAGACACAGGATGTCGACCGCCGGATGTTCTACCTTCACCACCACCGTGCGGATGGTCTACCGGGTTCATAGCAACACCTCGCACAGTAGGCCTGACGCCACGCCATCTCTTGGCACCAGCCTTGCCCAACGAAACCAAGTTATGCTCTGAGTTTGAAACCTCGCCGACGACACCCTTGCAGTCAGAAGGCACTTTTCTCATTTCGCCGGACCGCAATCTCACAGTAACGTATGCGCCATCTTTAGCAACCAACTGCACCGATGTACCGGCACTTCTTGCTATTTGCGCACCTTTACCAGGTTTTAGCTCTACGCAATGCAAAGTCGTACCTAATGGCATATTACGCAGAGGCATGCAGTTACCTACCTTGACAGGTGTGGTTTCGGAACTCAATATCTCTTGCCCGATTTCGATGCCTTTGGGTGCAATTATGTATCGACGCTCCCCATCCCTAAACAAAACCAACGCGATATTCGCAGTTCTGTTTGGATCGTACTCTATGCGCTCGACGATTGCTGGAATGTCTGTTTTATCGCGCTTAAAATCGATGATTCGATAAAACTTCTTGTGGCCGCCGCCGATGTGGCGCGTTGTAATCCGACCCAAATTATTGCGACCACCGGTATTGCTCTTTTTTTCTAGTAGTTGTGCAAATGGCTTACCCTTATGCAAATCATTATTTTGTACACGCACTACAAACCGAGAACCTGGAGATGTCGGCTTTGATTTTAGAATAGCCATGCTCTTCTACCGCTCCTATTTGCCTTAAAAGTTATGCTGTTGCAAGTTCGATGTTATGGCCCGACTGCAATTTCACATATGCTTTTTTCCAGTCTGAGCGTTTACCCAATGCGCGTCCGAATCGCTTAATCTTTCCCTTAACATTTAGCACGCGAACCGACTCCACTTTCACGCCGAACATCAACTCAACCGCTTTTTTGATTTGCAGCTTAGTTGCTGTTTTTTGTACTTTAAATACGAATTGGTTATTTTGATCCGCAGTGTTAGAACTCTTTTCAGAAATTATCGGTGCGTACAAAATATTAGCTAATTTTACCTTCTGATCGCTCATGCCAAACGCTCCTCGATTTGCTTCAGTGCAGTAGCGGTCGCTATCACCTGATCTGCCGCCACCAACGACACCGGATCAACGCTTGTCGGGGTAACCACAGCGACGTACGGCAAATTTCTTGCAGCCAAAATTAAATTCTCATTCAAGTCATCCGCAACAACCAACAACCGCTTAGCCTCTATGCCTTTGATCTTTGCCAAGAACTCTTTCGTTTTTGGACTCTCAGGAATGATGTCGTTGCATACAGCAATTCGGCCTTGTCTCAATAATTCGGAGAATATTGAGCGGATCCCCGCCTTATACATTTTTTTGTTCAGCTTCTGATCGAATGATCTTGGCTGCGCAGCGAAAGTCACACCACCAGTACGCCAGATCGGGCTTCTTGTTGTACCAGCGCGAGCGCGGCCAGTGCCTTTCTGCCTAAATGGCTTCAATCCACCACCACTTACCGCGGACCGGTTCTTATGTGCCTTCGTGCCCGCCCTTGCAGCTGACAAATATTTGGTTACAAGCTGATGGATTAACGTTTCGTTAAATGCTTGGCCGAATACGGCTTCTGACACTTCAAGTGCCTGTGACGAACCGCCGCCGTTGATTGCAGGTATTTGTAATGCCATAAATTAACCTTTATTAATCATTTTTACCGCCGGGGTGATAACTACATCACCACCTTTCGCGCCCGGCACGGCACCTCTGACGAGGATTAAATTCCGCTCGATGTCGATAGCATGAATCTTAAGATTCTGCACGGTGGTCTTAGCCGCCCCCATATGCCCGCACATCTTTTTGCCTTTAAATACCCGGCCCGGTGTTTGGTTCATACCGCTTGAACCCGGAACCCTGTGAGAACGAGAGTTACCGTGCGTTGCGTCCTGAGTTCTAAAGTTGTGTCGTTTAACCGTACCGGCGAATCCTTTACCGATAGAAGTACCAGCAACATCGACAATTTGGCCAGCCGAAAACAGATTAACGTTGAGCTCTGAGCCAGGCGCTAACTCGACACCCTCGTCTTCGCCTAACCTAAATTCCCACAACCCTCTACCTGCAGTGACGTTGGCAGAAGCATAGTGGCCCGCCATCGCTTTATTGACCTTAGAAGACTTTACGTCACCGGCGGCCACTTGGATTGCGCGATAACCGTCATTTTCCAAGTTCTTTACTTGTATGACCCGGTTAGAGTCGACATGAAGCACGGTTACCGGTACCGAAGAACCATCTTCGCAAAATATTCTGGTCATACCACATTTACGACCAATAAGACCTATTGACATCTGCCAATCCCTCTAATCTATAACTTCTCGTTATTTCAGCTTAATTTGAACATCAACCCCAGCCGCCAGATCAAGCTTCATCAAGGCGTCAACGGTCTTATCGGTAGGTTCGACAATGTCCAACAACCGTTTATAAGTTCTCAATTCGTATTGGTCGCGTGCGTCTTTGTTGACGTGAGGCGAGATCAATACGGTAAAGCGCTCTTTTCTAGTAGGCAAAGGAATCGGGCCTTTAACTTGAGCCCCGGTTCGCTTTGCTGTCTCTACTATCTCTCCTGCCGACTGATCGATCAGTTTGTGATCGAAGGCTTTCAATTGGATTCTGATAGTTTGGTTTGCCATATTTAATTACTCGACAATAGAAGCCACAACACCCGCACCTACGGTACGACCACCTTCGCGGATCGCGAAGCGCAAGCCGTCTTCCATCGCGATCGGTGAAATCAATTTAACGGTGACGGAGATGTTGTCGCCCGGCATTACCATTTCTACGCCTTCAGGCAGCTCAACCGCACCGGTTACGTCGGTCGTTCTGAAGTAGAACTGAGGACGGTAGCCGTTGAAGAATGGGGTGTGACGACCACCCTCTTCTTTCGACAATACGTAAATTTCCGCTTTGAAATGGGAGTGCGGCTTGATGCTGTTTACGTGCGCCAATACTTGACCCCGCTCAACATCGTCACGTTTAGTACCACGCAACAGGATACCGACGTTGTCACCGGCTTGACCTTGGTCCAGCAATTTGCGGAACATTTCGACACCGGTGCAGGTGGTTTTTTGGGTATCGCGAATACCGACGATTTCGACCTCTTCACCAACCTTAATGATGCCGCGCTCAACACGTCCGGTTACCACGGTACCGCGACCGGAAATGGAGAATACGTCTTCGATCGGCATCAGGAATTTGCCGTCGACCGCACGCTGCGGCTCTGGGATGTAACTGTCCAGCGCCTCAACCAGTTTAACAACCGATTGGACACCGATTTCGCTTTGCTCGCCTTCCAGTGCCTTCAACGCTGAACCAACAATGATTGGGGTGTCGTCGCCCGGGAATTCGTACTGATTCAACAATTCACGGATTTCCATCTCAACCAGTTCGATCAACTCAGCATCGTCAACCATATCGGCTTTGTTCAGGAACACGACGATGTAAGGTACACCTACTTGGCGAGACAACAGGATGTGCTCACGAGTTTGCGGCATCGGGCCGTCTGCAGCGGAGCAAACCAGAATAGCGCCGTCCATTTGAGCCGCACCGGTAATCATGTTTTTGACGTAGTCGGCGTGACCCGGGCAGTCAACGTGAGCGTAATGGCGGTTGGCTGACTCGTATTCAACGTGCGAAGTTGAAATGGTGATGCCGCGAGCGCGCTCTTCGGGTGCGTTGTCGATTTGATCGAATGCTTTTGCTTCGCCGCCTTGCAGTTCAGCCATCACTTTGGTCAAAGCCGCTGTCAGCGTGGTTTTGCCGTGGTCAACGTGGCCAATCGTTCCTACGTTTACGTGCGGTTTCTTTCTTTCAAATTTTTCTTTAGCCATGATTCAATACCTGATATTTAAAAAACTTAAGATACTTTTCTAATAATCGCTTCCGCAATATTTGCAGGTGCTTCGTTATATTTTTCAAACTGCATATTATAAGTAGCTCGGCCCTGAGTGGCCGAACGAAGATCGGTAGCGTAACCGAACATCTCCGCTAGCGGGACCTCACACTGAACTACCTTGCCCGCGGGCACATCATCCACTCCGTGAATCAGCCCCCTACGCCGATTTATGTCACCAACCACATCCCCCATATATTCTTCGGGAGTAACGACCTCAACCTTCATAATCGGCTCCAGCAATACCGGACACGCAGCCTTTGCTCCATCCCTAAAGCTCATAGATCCTGCTATTTTGAAAGCCATTTCATTCGAATCGACATCATGATATGAACCATCGAATAAACTAACCTTTACATCAACAACCGGAAAGCCGGCTAATACACCGTTTTCCATTTGCTCTTGAACCCCTTTATCGATAGCCGGTATGTATTCCTTAGGAACAACTCCTCCAACTATTTCATTGACAAACTCGTAACCGGAACCAAGCTCCTTTGGTTCGATGCGCAACCAGACATGACCATATTGCCCTTTGCCGCCAGTCTGCCTAATAAATTTACCTTCGCTTTCTACGGCTTTCGTTACCGTCTCCCGGTAAGCAACTTGTGGCGCGCCCACATTGGCCGCGACACCAAATTCTCTTTTCATCCGGTCCACAATGATTTCCAGATGCAACTCACCCATCCCGGATATGATCGTTTGCCCGGACTCAGGATCGGAGTTCACGCGAAAGGAGGGATCTTCTTGCGCCAACTTTGATAGCGCATTGCCTAGCTTGTCTTGATCTGCTTTCGTCTTGGGCTCGACCGCTACCGAAATAACCGGCTCAGGGAACTCCATTTTTTCCAACAACACTGGAGAACCCATCTCGCAGAACGTGTCTCCAGTTGTAACTTCTTTCAGCCCAACTAGCGCAGCAATATCCCCAGCCCTAACTTCACTTATTTCTACGCGGCTATTTGCATGCATTTGCACAATCCGGCCTATGCGCTCGCGTTTATTTTTGGTCGCGTTCAGCGCAGTATCGCCGGACTTAAGCACACCCGAATAAACCCGAAAGAACGTTAGCGTACCTACAAACGGGTCAGCTGCGATCTTAAATGCCAAGGCCGAAAATGGCTCATCATCCTTGGCATACCTAAAAATTTTTTCTCCGGCATCATTCAAACCAGAAACAGAACCGATATCGACTGGAGAAGGAAGATAGTCGATTACGGCATCCAATAAACATTGGACCCCTTTATTTTTAAAAGCCGAACCACAGAAGGCAGGAACCAATTCATTAGCCAACACCCGCGCCCTTATTCCCGCCTTTATCTCCGATTCTGCGAGCTCTCCTTGCTCCAAGTATTTCTCCATCAATGCGTCCGAGCCTTCCGCCGCCGCCTCCAGCATGTGTTCACGCCATTTGACACACTCGCCCAGCAACTCTTCGGGAATTTCTGACTCTACGAACTCCAAGCCCATATCAGCTTCGGACCAATAAATGGCTTTCATTTTCAGAAGATCAGCGACACCTTTGAACGCGTCTTCCGAACCGATCGGCAATTGCATCGGAACCACCGAAGCACCCAAACGGCTTTTTATCTGACTAACTACCCTTAGAAAGTCCGCCCCAACACGATCCATCTTATTGACGAACACCACACGAGGCACCGCGTATTTATTTGCTTGCCGCCACACAGTTTCAGATTGCGGCTCAACCCCTCCAACCGCACAAAACACCGCACAAGCACCATCGAGAACCCTGAGAGACCGCTCCACCTCGATAGTAAAATCTACATGGCCAGGGGTATCAATAATATTGATCCTATGCTGCTCGTTAGCGCGATCCATCCCTGACCAAAAGCAGGTTGTGGCAGCAGATGTGATGGTAATTCCGCGCTCCTGCTCTTGCTCCATCCAATCCATGGTTGCCGCACCGTCATGAACCTCACCAATCTTATGAGAGACGCCGGTGTAGTAAAGTATTCTTTCAGTTGTTGTTGTCTTCCCTGCATCGATATGAGCCATGATGCCTATATTACGATAGCGCTCTATAGGCGTCTTTCGAGACACAACAACAACCTACGCAGGATTACCAGCGGTAATGCGCAAACGCTTTGTTGGCTTCAGCCATTCTGTGCGTATCTTCGCGTTTTTTCGCGGCCGCACCACGCCCCTCAGAAGCATCCAAAAGCTCGCCCGCCAATTTCGCAGCCATCGTTCTTTCATTTCTTTTGCGCGCCGCATCTATTAGCCACCGCATCGACAAAGCCAACCTCCGAGCGGGACGCACCTCGACAGGAACCTGGTAAGTAGCACCACCCACCCTTCTGGACTTCACTTCCACTCTGGGCTGCACATTTTCCAGAGCCTTAGAAACCAACTCCAAAGATTCCTTATGACCCTTGCCTTCGATTACATCCAACGCACCATACACAATCTTTTCGGCAACGGACTTTTTACCATCCACCATAATCATATTCATGAACTTCGAAAGCATATCACTTCCAAAGCGCGGATCTGGATTGATTATTCTTTTTGCAGCAACTCTTCTTCTTGACATTTGTTACTAACCCTTATTTTTTCGGCCTTTTGGCGCCATATTTCGAGCGACCGCACTTTCTATCCTTAACTCCGGAAGTATCAAGGCTGCCCCTTACCACGTGGTAACGCACACCCGGCAAATCCTTTACCCTGCCACCACGAATCAGAACCACGGAGTGCTCCTGCAGATTATGCCCCTCACCCCCGATATAACTACTCACCTCTGCGCCGTTAGTCAGACGCACCCTGGCAACTTTCCGCAACGCAGAATTAGGCTTCTTTGGCGTCGTGGTGTACACCCGAGTGCAAACACCTCTTCTTTGCGGGCACGCTTCCAATGCGGGTACATTGGTTTTCTCTATTTTCTTAGCGCGAGGCTTACGGACCAACTGATTGATCGTGGCCATTCTTAACTACTCCGAATATGCAATGTTAATAAGTAATATCTTTCCGAAACGACATTACTCTGCTCAAACCGCTAGGCCGATTCGAGCAGAGCATGATACCGTTACCAAGTAACTAGGTCAAGCTTTTTTGTGGCTATTCAACGTTTAGCGCCTGCTTCAAAGCTTCTTCCACATCAACTGCTTCCATCGACTGACTTGATGCATCTGAAGTTGAAGCAAACTCGTTAGATCGTCTTTTCCGGCGCTGTTCGTGATAGGCCAATCCTGTTCCGGCTGGAATCAAACGACCTACGATCACGTTCTCTTTGAGGCCGTTCAGACTATCGCTGATGCCGCGCACTGCCGCGTCTGTCAAAACACGAGTGGTTTCTTGGAAAGACGCCGCCGAAATAAACGACTCGGTAGCGAGAGATGCTTTGGTGATACCCAATAACAACGAATCGTAACTCGCCGGGATTTTCCCTTCTCTTTCGACTTGGTCGTTCACAGCATTAATCAAGGTACGTTCGACCTGCTCGCCTTTGACAAAATCAGTATCGCCCGACGCAGTGATCTCCACTTTTCTCAGCATTTGGCGGATGATCGCTTCGATATGCTTATCGTTGATTTTTACGCCTTGCAAGCGATAGACGTCTTGAATCTCTTTGACCAAGTAATCAGCCAATTCCTCGATACCGCGCAAGCGCAGGATATCGTGCGGCGTCAACTCGCCCTCGGCGATGGTTTCGCCCTTATCGACGAATTCGCCTTCGAACACGGTGATGTGACGCCATTTGGGGATCAGCGTTTCGTATTGCTCCCCCTCGGAATCCGTGATGATCACACGCTGCTTACCTTTGGTTTCCTTGCCGAAAGACACCATACCGGTCGCTTCCGCCAAAATTGCCGGGTCCTTGGTTTTACGCGCCTCGAACAAATCGGCAACCCGCGGCAGACCACCGGTAATATCACGAGTTTTACTGGATTCTTGCGGAATTCTCGCCAATACGTCGCCGACTTTAACCTCGCCGCCGTCTTTAACCCCAACGATAGCGCCGGCCGGCAGAAAGTATTGCGCGGGTATGTCGGTACCCGGCAAATTGATCTGGCCACCTTGTTCATCGATCAGCCGTACCATCGGCCGTAGCTCTTTACCCGCCGAGGTTCTTTGCTTAGGATCGGTTACCACCCGTGAAGTCAAACCGGTCACCTCATCCGACTGCTCCTGCACGGTAATACCGTCCATAAAATCGATCAACTGAATGAAACCGTCCACCTCTGTAATAACCGGGTGGGTGTGCGGGTCCCAGTTAACAATGATATCGCCAGCGCTGACCGGCGTACCGTCGGCAACCGACAATACTGCACCGTACGGGATCTTGTAGCGTTCACGCTCGCGCCCGTAATCGTCCATGACTCCAACTTCGCCGGATCTGGATACGGCCACCAAGTTGTTTTCCCGGTTTTTCACCGTCTTCATGTTATTCAGTTTTGCCGTACCGCTCGATTTAACCTGCACGTTACTGACCGCAGCCGACCGTGATGCCGCACCACCGATGTGGAAGGTACGCATGGTCAACTGGGTTCCGGGTTCGCCGATCGATTGGGCGGCAACCACGCCGATAGCCTCGCCAATATTAACTAAATGGCCACGACCCAAATCGCGACCGTAGCACTTGGCGCATACGCCATGGCGAGATTCACAAGTGATGACCGAACGCACTAGCATCTTATCGATACCGTTCTCTTCCAGCACTATGACCAAGTTTTCGTCGATCATAGTACCGGCCGGTATTAACACGTTATTGCCGGCAGGTTCAGTGACGTCGATCGCCGCTACCCTTCCAAGCACACGGTCGACCAGCGGCTCGACAACATCTCCGCCTTCGATAATCGGCATCATGGTCAAACCGTTTTGGGTACCGCAATCGAACTCGGCGATAACCAAATCCTGTGCGACATCAACTAAGCGCCGAGTCAGATAACCGGAGTTCGCAGTTTTCAACGCGGTATCGGCAAGACCTTTACGGGCACCGTGTGTGGAAATAAAGTATTGCAATACGTCCAGACCTTCACGGAAGTTCGCCGTAATCGGCGTTTCGATGATAGAACCGTCCGGCTTAGCCATCAAACCACGCATCCCAGCCAACTGCCGGATTTGAGCCGCGGAGCCCCGCGCTCCAGACTCGGCCATCATAAAAATGGAGTTGAACGATTTTTGTTTGACGGTCTGGCCGGCTTTGTTAACAACCTCGTCTTCCCCCAAGCCTTCCATCATGACTTTCGCCACTTGGTCGTTGGCGCGAGACCAGATATCGACAACTTTGTTGTAACGTTCGCCGTCGGTAACCAAACCGGATGCGTACTGGTTCTGGATCTCGCTAACTTCGGCGTCCGCAGCCCGAATAATGTCGGCCTTTTTCAGCGGAATTTCCATGTCTTCGATACCGAACGATACGCCGGCTCGAGTCGCGTATTTAAAGCCCAAATACATGATCTTGTCGGCAAGAATAACGGTCTCTTTGATACCCAGGTAGCGATAGCTGTAGTTGATCAAACGCGAGATATTTTTCTTGGTCATATCGACGTTGACCAACTCGTACGGCATGCCATCCGGCGCAATACCCCAAATAATGGCGCGGCCAACAGTGGTTTGTTTCCGGCTGACTATCGTCTCGAACTCGCCCTGTGCGTTTTTCAACTTCTCGGTAATGCGAACCTGAATCTTGGTCTGCAATTCGACGGCTTTGCTATCCAAAGCAAGCATAACTTCCGACACATCGGAGAAGACGCTACCTTCGCCAACCGCGTTAATTTTCTCGCGGCTAATGTAATAGAGTCCCAAAACCACGTCCTGCGAAGGATTGATCACCGGCTCGCCGTTTGCAGGCGATAGAATGTTATTGGTCGCCATCATCAAAGTACGGGCTTCCAACTGCGCTTCCACAGACAATGGAATATGAACCGCCATCTGGTCGCCGTCGAAGTCGGCATTGAAAGCACTACAAACCAAGGGATGCAACTGGATGGCCTTACCTTCGATCAAGGTCGGCTCAAACGCTTGAATACCCAAGCGATGCAACGTCGGCGCACGGTTCAACAGCACAGGGTGCTCGCGGATTACTTCTTCGAGGATGTCCCAAACTTCAGCGCCTTCGCGCTCTACCATTTTTTTGGCCGCTTTGATGGTTGTCGCCAAACCGCGCAGTTGCAATTTGCTGAAAATAAATGGTTTGAACAGCTCCAAAGCCATTTTTTTCGGTAATCCGCACTGGTGCAAACGCAAGGTCGGACCCACCACGATTACGGAACGGCCGGAGTAATCCACCCTTTTCCCTAGCAGGTTTTGACGGAAACGGCCTTGTTTACCCTTGATCATGTCTGCCAGGGATTTCAAAGGCCGGCGGTTACTCCCGGTAATGGCCCGGCCGCGACGGCCGTTGTCCAATAAGGCATCTACCGCTTCCTGCAACATCCGCTTTTCGTTACGCACGATAATGTCCGGCGCGTTCAAATCCAACAACCGCGTTAAACGGTTATTGCGGTTGATCACGCGGCGGTATAAATCGTTCAAATCGGACGTCGCGAAACGACCACCATCCAACGGCACCAACGGACGTAATTCCGGCGGCAATACCGGCAGCACAGTCATGATCATCCATTCCGGACGATTATTCGATGCCAACAAGGAATCGATCACCTTCAAGCGTTTGGAAAATTTCTTGATTTTGGTGTCGGAATTGGTCGAATTGATCTCTTCGCGCAACTTGTTGATTTCGTCTTTCAAATCGATCGACTTCAACAAATCGTAAATGGCCTCCGCCCCCATTTTCGCGACGAAATCGTCGCCGTGCTCTTCGACCGCGTTCAAATATTCTTCGTCGGTCAATAACTGGCCTTTCTCCAGCGGCGACATGCCGGGATCGACCACGACAAATGTTTCGAAATAGAGCACGCGCTCGATCGAGCGCAAAGTCATATCCAGCAACAGCGCGATCCGCGACGGCAAAGACTTCAAGAACCAAATATGCGCCACCGGGCTGGCCAAATCGATATGGCCCATACGCTCGCGCCGGACTTTGGACAGGGTCACTTCGACGCCGCATTTTTCACAGATTACGCCCCGGTGTTTCAAACGCTTGTATTTACCGCATAAGCACTCGTAATCGCTAATCGGACCGAAAATTTTTGCGCAGAACAAACCGTCCCGCTCGGGCTTGAAGGTCCGGTAATTGATCGTCTCAGGTTTTTTTACCTCACCGTAAGACCATGAGCGAATCATGTCCGGAGAAGCCAAACCAATGCGTATAGTGTCAAAATCGTCTGTACGGCCTTGACGCTTTAAGAAATTCATTAAATCTTTCAAGAGCTTACCCTCTTCAAAATGTTACCGATACCGTCCGAAATCTAGTCGCGTGAGGCCGACTACTCTTGTTCCATCTCGATATTGACCGCCAAGGAACGTATCTCTTTGACTAATACGTTAAACGATTCCGGCATACCGGCTTCCATGGAATGGTTGCCGTCGACAATGTTTTTGTACATTCGGGTCCGGCCTGTGACGTCGTCCGACTTGACCGTCAACATTTCCTGCAATGTGTAGGCCGCGCCGTAGGCTTCCAGAGCCCAGACCTCCATCTCACCGAAGCGCTGACCACCGAATTGCGCTTTACCGCCCAACGGTTGTTGCGTGACCAGACTATATGGACCTGTGGAACGCGCATGCATTTTGTCATCGACCAAGTGGTTCAATTTCAGCATGTACATATAACCCACGGTAACTTCCCGTTCGAACGGTTCGCCAGTCAATCCGTCGTAAAGCACGGTTTGACCATGCTCAGGCAAATCGGCCAAACGCAGCATGGTACGAATATCTTCTTCTGAAGCGCCGTCGAATACCGGAGTCGCCATCGGCACACCGCTGACCAAATTGAGCGCCAACTCCAAAATCTCTTTATCGCTGAACAGGCTCAGATCTTCTTTTTTACCGCTGCAGTTGTAGATTTTTTCCAGGAAACCGCGAATTTCGGCGACCTTGGCTTGCGCTTCCAACATTTTTCCAATCTTGATACCCAAGCCTTTTGCCGCCCAGCCCAAGTGGGTTTCCAGCACCTGGCCCACGTTCATCCGCGACGGTACGCCGAGCGGATTGAGCAGAATGTCGACCGGATTACCGTCCGCGGTATAAGGCATGTCTTCGATCGGCACGATCTGTGAGATAACACCCTTGTTACCGTGGCGACCTGCCATCTTATCGCCCGGCTGGATACGTTTTTTCACGGCCAAATAGACCTTGACCATTTTCAGCACGCCTGGCGCCAGGTCGTCGCCCATCGTGATTTTTTTCTTTTTCTGCTCGAAACGCTCGTCAAATTCTTTGCGTTGCTGCTCGACTTGTTCGGCAACGGTTTCCAACTGAAGGTTGGCATCCTCGTCCAAGGTTCTGATTTTCAACAACTCGGAATGGGTCAATTGATCCAGATAATCGGCGCTGATTTCTTCGCCTTTTTTAAGACCATTCGGCCCTTTTTCGGCTTTCTTGCCGGTCAGCAAGGTTTTGACCCGCGCAAAAATGTCGTGTTCGACAATTTTCAACTGATCGTCCAAATCTTTGCGATAACGCTTGATTTCGGCTTCCTCAATCTCCAGCGCTCGTTTGTCTTTCTTAACGCCATCGCGAGTGAAGACTTGCACGTCGATCACAGTACCGCGGACGTTGCCGGGCACCCGCAAAGAAGTATCTTTCACGTCGGCAGCTTTTTCGCCGAAAATCGCCCGTAACAGTTTTTCTTCCGGCGTCAGTTGAGTTTCGCCTTTCGGAGTCACCTTACCGACCAGAATGTCGCCACCTTTGACTTCGGCACCGACATACACAATACCCGACTCGTCCAACTTGGAAAGCGCTTCCTCGCTGACGTTTGGAATATCGGCAGTGATTTCTTCCGGACTATGTTTGGTCTCCCGCGCGACACAGGTTTTTTCTTCGATGTGAATCGTCGTAAAACGATCTTCTTTCACGACCCGCTCTGACACCAGGATCGAGTCTTCGAAGTTGTAACCGTTCCAAGGCATGAAAGCGATCAGCATGTTCTGACCCAGCGCCAACTCGCCTAAGTCGGTAGACGGTCCATCGGCCAAAATATCGCCTTTATTGACGATGTCACCCAGCTTGACCAAAGGTTTTTGGTTGATACAGGTATTTTGGTTGGAGCGGGTATATTTGATCAGATTGTAAATATCCACACCCGGTACGCCGGCAACGGTTTCGTCATCGTTGGCGCGAACCACGATACGGCCCGCGTCGACGGCTTCGACCCTACCGCCGCGGGTAGCAACTACCGTTACCCCGGAGTCTTTAGCGACAACCCGCTCCATACCGGTACCGACCAACGGTTTCTCCGCACGCAAAGTCGGAACCGCTTGGCGTTGCATGTTTGAACCCATCAAGGCGCGGTTGGCGTCGTCGTGCTCCAAGAATGGAATAATGGAAGCCGCTACCGAAACAATCTGCTTGGAAGACACGTCCATATATTGCACGGTGTCCGACGACGCCAGGGTAAATTCGTCCTTATAACGGCACGACACCAAGCCTTCGACCAGCTTACCGTTTTCGTCGACAGCCACGCTGGACTGAGCGATGACGTATTCGCCTTCTTCAATAGCAGAAATGTAATCGACTTGGTCGGTTACTTTGCCATCGACCACTTTTCTGTATGGCGTCTCCAGGAAACCGTATTCGTTGGTTCTGGCATATACCGACAACGAGTTAATCAAACCGATATTCGGCCCCTCTGGCGTCTCGATCGGGCACACCCGGCCGTAGTGCGTGGTGTGAACGTCGCGAACCTCGAATCCTGCACGCTCTCTGGCCAAGCCGCCTGGACCCAACGCGGAAACCCGGCGTTTATGTGTGACCTGCGACAGCGGATTGTTTTGGTCCATGAACTGCGACAACTGGCTGGAGCCGAAAAACTCCTTCACCGCAGCTGACACCGGTTTGGCGTTGATAATTTCCTGCGGCATATAGCCTTCCGAATCGGCCAGGGTCAAACGCTCTCTGACCGCACGCTCAACCCGCACCAAACCGATACGGAATTGGTTTTCGATCATTTCACCGACTGAGCGGACGCGGCGATTTCCCAAGTGGTCGATATCGTCCACGGTGCCGTTACCGTTTCTGATTTTGATCAATTCTTTCAGGACATCGATAATGTCTTCTTTGCTGAGCGTTCCCGGACCGTCGGTTTCTTCTCTGCCCAACCTGCGATTAAACTTCATGCGTCCAACGGCAGACAGGTCGTAACGTTCGTCGGTAAAAAACAGGTTCTCGAACAAGTTTTCGGCCGACTCCACGGTGGGCGGCTCGCCCGGACGCATCATCCGGTAAATTTCGACCAGGGCTTCCAGCCGGTTGGTCGTCGTGTCCAAGCGCATGGAGTTGGAAATGTACGGACCGCGGTCGAGATCGTTCACGTACAACGTGTTGATTTCGGACACACCGGCGTCGATCAGTTTTTGCAACAGGTTATCGGTAATCTCGTCGTTGACGTTGGCCAATAACTCTCCGGTCGATTTATCGATAACGTTGTGGCCAAGAATTTTGCCGCACAAATAGTCGCGCGGCACTTCAATTTCGGTGACACCGGCTTTTTCCAACTGGCGGACATGCTTCGCGGTGATTCTGCGGCCCTCTTCAATCACAACCTTGCCGTCGTGTTTGATATCGAATACCGCCATCTCGCCGCGCAAACGTTCCGGGATCACATGGAACATCAATTTGTCGGCATTCAAAGAGAACTTGTTGGTGTCGAAGAAAATCTTGACCATCTCTTCGTTTTCGTATCCCAGCGCTCTCAGCAGAATCGTGGCCGGAATTTTCCGGCGTCTGTCGATACGTACGTAAACGGCGTCTTTATGGTCGAATTCGAAATCCAACCAAGAGCCGCGGTACGGAATCACCCGGGCATTGAACAGCAATTTTCCCGAAGAATGGGTTTTACCTTTATCGTGGTCGAAGAATACGCCGGGCGATCTGTGCAATTGCGAAACGATGACACGCTCGGTACCGTTGATCACGAATGTACCGTTGTCGGTCATCAACGGCAGTTCGCCCATGTAAACTTCCTGCTCACGGATATCCTTGACAACTTTAGTATTAGCCGGCGCATCTTTGTCGTAAATCACCAGGCGCACCAACACTCGCAGCGGCGCCGAAAACGTCGCGCCGCGTTGCTGGCATTCTCTCACGTCGAAAGCGGGCTCTCCCAAGCGATACTTAACGTATTCCAATACGGCGTAACCAGAGTGGCTAACCACCGGAAATACGCTGGAGAATGCTGCGTGCAATCCTTGGTTGCGCCGTTTATCGGGCTCCACACCGGATTGCAGGAAATTCGCATAGGAATCTATTTGTGTCGCTAATAGATATGGGACGTCGAGTACCTCTGTACCTTTCCCAAAATTATTACGGATACGCTTTTTTTCGGTAAAAGAATAGGCCATATTGCTTCTATACCTTCGTCGTCAGAGAATATTTGTACTGCTTTTTACAAGCAGTAAAAGGCCGACGGCAAGATGCCGTCAGCCCGGTTTGGTAGGCTTACGCCAGATATGTAGCAGTCAAGATACTTATTTGATTTCGGCGGTTGCGCCAGCTTCTTCAAGTTCTTTTTTGGCCGCTTCGGCTTCAGCTTTGCTGACGCCTTCTTTCAATGTGGTTGGAGCGCCTTCTACAGCGTCTTTTGCTTCTTTCAGACCCAAGCCGGTCAAACCGCGAACCGCTTTAATGACAGCAACTTTATTGTCGCCGAAGCCTGTCAAAATTACATCGAACTCGGTTTGTTCTTCAACAACTGCAGCAGCGGCAGCTGGAGCGGCAACAGCGACCGCAGCAGCCGCAGAAACGCCAAATTTTTCTTCCATCGCAGAAATCAGGTCAACGATTTCCATCACAGTCATATTCGCAACTGCTTCAAGGATGTCTTCTTTTGAAATTGCCATTTTTTATTCCTCTAAATATTTAAAGTTGTATATCGTAGGTCGCGAATTTATGCCGCTTCTTTCTCGTCTCTGATAGCCGCCAACGTACGAGCCAATTTCTCGACAGGGCCTTTCATGACCGACATCAGCATGCTGATACCTTGATCGCGAGTCGGCAATCTCGCCAGACGTTCCAATTCCGATCCGCCGAAAGCTTGACCGCCAATTGCCACAACTTTGGCGATTAACTTGTTGTTTTCTTTCGCGAAATCGCTTACCAAGCGCGCAGCAGAACCAGGATCCTCCATCGAAAAAGCTAAGATCAGAGGTCCAACCAACCCATCTTGCATGCATTCGAATTCGGTTCCGGCGACGGCACGTTTTGCGAGCGTATTTTTTACAACGCGCAAATAAACACCTGTTTCTCTCGCAGTTTTCCTGAGCTTGGTAAGTTCAGTAACGGTCAATCCACGATATTCTGCGGCAACCGCAGAAAGGGCTTTGGCGGCGAATTCAGCAACTTCCTCTACGACAACTTTTTTGCCATCTAAATTGAGTGCCACATCTATCTCCGGTGTGTTTCTGAATTTTCATCAGAATCAATAAAACGCATCTTTGCGATGCCCCTTACGGGTATCTTTCACCTTTTGGTTCCAGCTCCCGTCTGCGTAGGATAATTAAGCCTGAGCCCCTACGGTCTTTGACGGTTGCCGGCTTAGTCCGGCAACCCAAAGTTTTTTGAAAATTAAATATCGATGCTTGTTTGATCGATCCACAGGCCTGGACCCATGGTAGAAGACAGCGAGATTTTTTTCAGATAAATACCTTTGGCAGCAGTCGGCTTGGCTTTTTTCAAGTCGCCAATGAGAAACTCAAGGTTTTGTTTGAGCGCATTTTCGTCAAACGAAACTTTACCGATCGAGCAATGGATAATACCTGCCTTGTCAGTACGGTATCTGACTTGACCGGATTTGGCATTTTTCACTGCGGTTGCAACATCGGGGGTAACTGTACCGACTTTTGGGTTAGGCATCAGACCTCTTGGACCTAAAATCTGGCCCAATTGACCTACAACACGCATCGCGTCGGGAGAGGCGATAACAACATCGAAATTCATTTCGCCACGTTTGACCTGCTCGGCAAGATCGTCCATGCCAACGACATCGGCACCGGCCTCACGCGCGGCATCGGCGTTAGGCCCCTGCGTGAACACGGCTACTCTAACGGTTTTCCCGGTGCCATTAGGCAAAACAGACGCTCCGCGTACGTTTTGGTCGGATTTACGCGGATCAACGCCGAGGTTGACACTGACGTCTACAGATTCGTCGAATTTACTATTAGCAAATTCTTTCAACAAACTGACCGCTTCGCTGACAGAATATTGTTTGCTGCGCACAACCTTTTCTTTGATGGCTTTTGCTTTTTTCGAAATTTTAGCCATTACACGCCCTCCACGTTCAAGCCCATGCTGCGAGCGCTTCCCGCAATAATTCTGATGGCAGCTTCCATATCGGCTGCATTCAAATCTTCCATTTTGGTTTTGGCAATTTCTTCCAACTGGGCTCTGGTTACGGTACCGACTTTATTGGAGTTTGGCTTAGCGCTGCCACTTTTTATTCCGACCGCTTTTTTCAACAATATCGAAGCAGGTGGAGTTTTGGTAATGAATGTGAAGCTTTTATCGCTGTAAACGGTGATCACGACGGGGAGAGGCAGCCCTTTTTCCACGTCCTGGGTTCTGGCGTTAAACGCTTTACAGAACTCCATGATGTTAACGCCACGTTGACCTAAAGCAGGACCTACCGGCGGACTCGGATTCGCCTCCCCCGCTTTGACCTGTAACTTGATATACGAATCAATTTTTTTTGCCATTTTATACTCCCAACGGGTTATAACGCTTTATAAGCTCCCCAAGAAACAAAAATCCCGGCCACGCGAATGGCAGGGATTTCTAAAAACCTACATTTGGTTAAATTTTTTCGACTTGGCCAAACTCAAGCTCGACTGGCGTTGAACGACCAAAGATCAGCACAGATACTCTCAGGCGGCTTTTCTCGTAATTTACTTCTTCGATATTGCCATTAAAGTCTTTAAACGGACCGTCTATAATTCTGACAACCTCACCTACTTCAAACAGAACCTTAGGCCTTGGCTTGTTGACGCCCTCTTCGACGCGACTCAATATCGCCATCGCCTCTTTTTCTGAAATCGGTGAAGGCCTATCTGAGGCGCCGCCAATAAACCCCAACACTCTAGGCACATTACGGACCAAATGCCAGGTTTCGTCATTCAACTCCATCTGGACCAGCACATAACCAGGAAAAAACTTTCGCTCACTTTTCCGTTGCTGACCCATCCTCATTTCAACAACTTCTTCTGTTGGAACAAGGATTTTACCGAAGTATTCTTGCAAACCTTCTCGCTTGATTCGCTCTTCAAGAGCCTGCTTTACTTTATTCTCAAAGTTCGAATATGCATGCACAACATACCAGCGAAGCGCCATTACTTAACTCCCTGGCCCATCAATAGCTGGACACCCCAAAACAGGAACATATCGAGCAACCAGAGTATCAAGCCGACGATAAAAACCATCAAAAAAACCATCAGCGTGGTGCGCACAGCCTCATCTTTTGTCGGCCAAACAATCCGCTTGAACTCTTGCTTAGACTCCAGAATGAAGCCCCACAAACCGCGACCTTTTGCTGTAGCAAAACAAAGACCGGCAGATGCAGCCAAAACCGCCAACAGCGACAGAACCCTGTATAGAAGCGGAATATCGGAGAAATAATAAAACGCTACAACGCCCGCAACAGCAACCACCAAGGACAAAGACAGCTTAACAATATCACCTACAGAGGTGACTTCTTCCGCGTGTGCGTTCATTTATCAGGACTTGAAATTAATTGAAACGATTTTCTGAGTGGCAGGCCAGGAGGGACTCGAACCCCCAACTTGCGGTTTTGGAGACCGCTGCTCTACCAATTGAACTACTGACCTAATTCAGAAAATAAACCTTCAGCCAAAAGCGGCGTTACTCGACGATAGAAGCCACAACACCCGCACCTACGGTACGACCACCTTCGCGGATCGCGAAGCGCAAGCCGTCTTCCATCGCGATCGGTGAGATCAATTTAACGGTGACGGAGATGTTGTCGCCCGGCATTACCATTTCTACGCCTTCAGGCAGCTCAACCGCACCGGTTACGTCGGTCGTTCTGAAGTAGAACTGCGGACGGTAGCCGTTGAAGAATGGGGTGTGACGACCACCCTCTTCTTTCGACAATACGTAAATTTCCGCTTTGAAATGGGAGTGCGGCTTGATGCTGTTTACGTGCGCCAATACTTGACCCCGCTCAACATCGTCACGTTTAGTACCACGCAACAGGATACCGACGTTGTCACCGGCTTGGCCTTGGTCCAGCAATTTGCGGAACATTTCGACACCGGTGCAGGTGGTTTTTTGGGTATCGCGAATACCGACGATTTCGACCTCTTCACCAACCTTAATGATGCCGCGCTCAACACGTCCGGTTACCACGGTACCGCGACCGGAAATGGAGAATACGTCTTCGATCGGCATCAGGAATTTGCCGTCGACCGCACGCTGCGGCTCTGGGATGTAACTGTCCAGCGCCTCAACCAGTTTAACAACCGATTGGACACCGATTTCGCTTTGCTCGCCTTCCAGTGCCTTCAACGCTGAACCAACAATGATTGGGGTGTCGTCGCCGGGGAATTCGTACTGATTCAACAATTCACGGATTTCCATCTCAACCAGTTCGATCAACTCAGCATCGTCAACCATATCGGCTTTGTTCAGGAACACGACGATGTAAGGCACACCTACTTGGCGAGACAACAGGATGTGCTCACGAGTTTGTGGCATCGGGCCGTCGGCAGCGGAGCAAACCAGAATAGCGCCGTCCATTTGAGCGGCACCGGTAATCATGTTTTTGACGTAGTCGGCGTGACCCGGGCAGTCAACGTGGGCGTAATGGCGATTGGCTGACTCGTATTCAACGTGAGAGGTTGAAATGGTGATGCCGCGAGCGCGCTCTTCGGGTGCGTTGTCGATTTGATCGAATGCTTTTGCTTCGCCACCTTGCAGTTCAGCCATCACTTTGGTCAAAGCCGCTGTCAGCGTGGTTTTGCCGTGGTCAACGTGGCCGATTGTCCCTACGTTTACGTGCGGTTTCTTTCTTTCAAATTTTTCTTTAGCCATTTCGAAACACCTACAACAATACGATCAAAATAAACTGGAGCTCATAACCGGATTTGAACCGGTGACCTCTTCCTTACCAAGGAAGTGCTCTACCTACTGAGCTATATGAGCAAAAACAACCTACTCAGAATGGAGCGGGTGATGGGAATCGAACCCACGCAATCAGCTTGGAAGGCTGGAGTTCTACCATTGAACTACACCCGCAGGATTCCTCAAAAACAAGGTGGTGGAGGGGGGAGGATTCGAACCTCCGAAGGTAGAACCGGCAGATTTACAGTCTGATCCCTTTGGCCGCTCGGGAACCCCTCCGTACTTATTCGATCAATTTTCCTCTTCTTTCCCAAAGAGGTCAAGCTTTTTTTAAACCACTCCTTACGACAGCGAATTAACAACAGTTAAATCACCCGCCAGCAAAGCATCAACATCCTTCAGCAAAATTTCAAACAAATCGGAGAGCCGTGCCAACGCATCCCCAGAAAAACCGGACAATACATAATCAGCAACACCACCCACCAGAGGCCGACTTATTCCGATTCGCAAACGATAAAAATCTCTAGTTCCGATATGATCAATAATGTCGCGCAAACCGTTGTGCCCCCCATGCCCCCCGTCCCGCTTAAGCCTAACCAAACCTTCCGCCAACTCAAGCTCGTCATGCACCACCAACAGCTCGCTAGGGTCCAGCTTGTAATACCGCAAAACCGCACCAACCGAAGCACCGCTTCTGTTCATAAATGCCATTGGCTTCAACAACAAAACCTTGCCGTCACCAACAAAACACTCAGCAACATCCGCTTGAAATTGCCCAGCACGAGACCACCCGCCACCACAAAATGCAGCCAAACGATCTACAAACAAAAACCCGGCATTATGCCGGGTTTTTTCATACTGCTGACCAGGATTACCCAGACCAACAATTACCTTAATCATTCGCCCTTTCGGATAATCATTCAGACTCTTCCGAACCCCTGGTTTTCACAACCTGAGCCACCGGATGATTATGCTCAGCACCATGAGCCAAAGCAGGCAACTCGACACCCGCCGGCAACACCAAATCAGACAAGTGAATGGTCGCCCCGATATCCACCCCAGCCAAATCCACTTCGATGAATTCCGGCAACGCCGAAGGCATACACACCACCTCGACATCAGTCATGGCGTGAGTCACGACACCGCCCTTCTTGACACCAACGCAGACAGCTTCATTAACAAAGTGCAAAGGAACATGGACTTTCAGCCTATGAGAATCATCGACACGCATGAAATCCATATGCAAAATCTGAGGCTTTGCAGGATGACGTTGAATGTGCTTCAAAACCGCTTTCTCAGTTTTACCGTCAACAGTCACATCCAGGACGTGGGAATAAACCGCCTCATGCGTAAGGTGCTTGACGATCTCGTTATGATCCAATACCAGCATTTGAGGAGAAGCAGAGCCGCCGTAAATAACCGCTGGCACCTTACCTTGACGACGAACAACTTTCGCAGAAGCACTCCCCACGCCAACACGGGCCTCCGCAACAAATTCAAACACGTTTGCCATTATTTCTCCTCACGCTTGCCATTCAAGCACTACTTTAATTCTTGTTAATCAACATATAACGAACTCACGGACTCTCCAACCGCTATTCGCCTTATAGTTTCAGCCAGCATTTCAGCGACGCTTAACTGCCTAATCTTAACAACCCCCACCAACTCTTCAGTCAGCGGTATCGTATCGGTCACAACCAACTCATCAAGCAAGGACTGCCTGACATTCTCTGCCGCAGGCCCGGACAACACAGGATGCGTACAGTAAGCAACGACTTTTTTCGCACCATGCTTCTTCAATGCCGCAGCCGCGTGACAAAGCGTTCCCGCCGTATCTACTAAGTCATCGACCATTACACAGGTTCTGCCGTCGACATCACCGATGATGTGCATGATTTCGGAGACATTTGGCCTAGGCCTGCGCTTATCTATAATCGCCAAATCCGCATCACCCAACCGCTTGGCAATCGCCCTCGCCCTCACTACGCCGCCAACATCAGGAGAGACGACTATCAAATCCGGATATTCTTGCCGCCAGATATCACCCAACAAAATCGGAGATGCATACACATTATCGACCGGAATTCCGAAAAACCCCATAATCTGATCAGAATGCAAATCGACCGTAAGCGCCCGATCCGCACCAGCATTACCAATCATGTCAGCCACCAAACGCGCCGTTATCGGAACCCGCGCCGATCGCGACCGCCTGTCTTGTCGCGCATAGCCATAGTATGGCATCACCGCAGTTATCCTTGCAGCAGACGCACGCCGAAGCGCGTCAATCATCACCAACAATTCCATCAAGTTTTCATTGGTGGGCGAACAAGTCGGCTGAATAACAAACACATCCCTTCCGCGGACATTCTCTTGAATCTCCACAAAAATCTCGCCATCGCTAAAACGACCGACGCTAGCCATGCCCAGACGCATATTCAGCTTCTTTACGATACCTTCAGACAAGGCCTTATTGGCATTGCCGGAGAATACCATTACCGAAGCTTCGCGCATTCAAGCACTCCCAAGGGATTTAAATTTGGAAATTATGGCTGGGCTGCTAGGATTCGAACCTAGGTATGCGGGGATCAAAACCCCGTGCCTTACCGCTTGGCGACAGCCCAATAATTGAATTAAAACCTTCCTTGTCCTAACTTAGCGTGAAGAGGCGACCTATCGACGCCTTTGGCGAGATAAACCTGCCACACCTCACTTAATTCGAAGAACGCGCACCTTGCTAAATCTTCGGAATCAAATTCCGCAAAAACACAAGCACCCGTCCCGGTCAGCCTAGCCACTCCGAATTGCGACAAGGCTTCGACAGCCTCTGTGATTGTAGGATATAAATCACTCACAACCGGAAGGCAATCGTTTCGTGCATCCCCTGCAAGAAAGTCCGTCATTGTGATGGGTTTGCTATTCCTTGTCAACCCATCAGCCAAAAAAATTTGCCTCGTGTCGACATGGCAATCCGGCTTAACTACCACGACCCACCGATCAGGAACGCTAACTGCGGAGAGCTTCTCTCCAACACCCTCTGCCCAGGCAGTACGACCAAACACAAACACAGGAACATCAGCCCCCAAGCGCAACCCCAGCTCCATCAGCGTTTCCAAGGAAAGCCCCAACCCCCAAAGCCGATTCAACACCAACAACGTTGTAGCCGCATCGGAACTCCCACCGCCCAAACCGCCGCCCATCGGCAAATTTTTCTCGATCTCGATCCACACACCCTCAGCGCAACCGGTATATTCTTTGAGCAACCTAGCCGCCCTTACGGTCAAATCGTCGCTCTCGGGCACCCCAGGGATTGGGTTCCGTAACCTAACCCTGCCATCCGTGGACGGACTGAAACTAATCCAATCGCATAAATCGATAAATCGAAAAACGGTTTGCAATAGATGGTAACCATCCGCTCGGCGACCGGTTATTCTCAACATCAGATTCAACTTTGCCGGAGCCGGCCACTTCTCGCCCCACCCCATCGAATTCAATTGCCCCTCAGTCACGACAAATCCCACTGATCCACTATTAACTTAATTTTTGTCCTGTCTTTCTCGATATTGATTTTCTTGGGCAAAGACGCCGCCTCGATCCGATGCGAATCTTTAAAAGTAACCCGCCAGCCGGCTTGCATAAAACCGGCATCCAACTCGACATCCGGCAAATCGGGATCGATAATACCGAACACCCAATATTTCAGCGACTTGACCGGCATCGCCACACCCAACCGCTCGGACAGGACCTGCTCTGCAGAACCGAAGAACTCTTGCTGATTTTCGCCGTCGTCAATAGTAACGGTACCGTCGGCCACACTGATCGCCAACCGGCCTTGCGCCAAGGGTCCAAGCAGCTCTATATCGTCTCTGACTCCGCGATGCCGCCAGTTCACGGACGCGGAAAACGACTCCCGCTCATCCGCAACCGCCAGCCTGCCGGCAAAAGCCCATTGCTCATGCGCCTGCAATGCCTGGGTTTCGAAGGGACGGTAGACGGACACGCCGGATTCGTTAACCAGCGAACAAGCCGACAACGCCAAAAAACAAGTCAATCCCAACCCACGAAGAAGCATAATCACTGGCCGTTCTGCAAAAAGCGTTTTTTGAATTCGAGCAGATATTCGTCATCCGGAGATTTTTTAAACGCGGCATCGAACAATTCCCTCGCCTGCTTTTTGTCGCCCATCTCCCAGAGCACCTCGGCAATATGGGCGGCAATCTCGTTTTCCGGTTGTTTCTCGTAGGCCTTGCGCAAATATTCCAAGGCCAACGCCAACTTACCCTGCTTATACAGCAACCAACCGTAGCTATCGACGATCACCGGCTCATCGGGTTGCAACTCGATGGCCTTGCCCAAATATTTTGCCGCCTCATCGTAGCGTTGCGTTCTATCGACTAAGGTATAACCCAGCGCATTCAACGCCGCCACGTCGTCCGGTTTCTTCTCCAAAATCTTCAACAAGTCGGCTTCCAGAACGTCAAGCTTATCCAAACGCTCAGCAACCAGCGCACGGGCGTAAAGCACATCGCGATTATCCGGAGCCTCCTTAAGCGCCAAACTTAATGCATCGAAAGCTTCCTGATACCGGCCGGACTGGTTGTACAACTCCGCCTTGACCATCAGAATCCGTAGACGCTGCTCAGGATATTTGACCTCCATCCGCTTGACGCGCGCCTCGACGTCATCTAAACGCTTCTGCCCCATCAACAACGACACTGCCGCCATATCGGCGTCGAACGCATAATTGCCCTCTTCGACCCGATCGAACCAAGCCAAGGCTTTTTCCGGTCGCTGCTGGTCCAGCTCTATCTTGCCCAGATAAAAACTGGCCTGGCCTTCCCATTCCGGATTGGACAAAAGCTTCTCCAAAGTATTTTCGGCTTTGTCGACCTGGTTTTGCTGCATGTGAATCAAAGCCAGCGTAAACAGTGTCTCGGGATCGTCGGGCTTATCGTCGAGCACCGACTGGCAAAGCTTGATCGCGTCGTCGTAATCGCGATTACTGACCAAAACCTCCAACAGCATTTTGCGCAGCTGCTTGTCATTCGGCGCTTGTTTGACCGCTTTTTCCAGATACTCTCTGGCCTTGGCCAAGTCGCCTGCGCGCCCGGCCAACTGGGCTTGAAAGATAACCGCCTTGTTCCAGTCGGGCTCCAATAACAGCGCTTGGCTGATTTTTTGTTGGGCCAGTTCGTTTTGTTGCAGTACCGAAGCCAATACGGCCTGGACGAAGAAGATGCCGGCATGCGCCGGACGCATTTGCGCCAACTCATCCAACACGTCGTAAGTAAACTGAGTCCGGCCCTCTTTTTCCAACAGTTTGCTCATCTCCAGCAACCCGGCTTCGAAACCGGCAGGATCGTCGGCCAGCATAGCATCGAGATTATCCAGCGCAGCCTTACGGTCCGAATTCTTAATCGCCAACAGCGCCGCGAATTTTCTGGCCGCCAAATTTTTGCCGTCTTTAGACAGCCATACCGTCAACGCCTCCCGCGTCCGCGTTTCGTCCTTCAAGAACAAACCGATTTTCACCGCCCTTTCGGCGATGCGCGGATCGTCGACCCGTTTTGCGGCCTGCAAGTACGCATCCATCGCCAAATCGTATTGGTTGCGCTGGCCTGCCAACTCCGCCGCCATCAGCAAATACAACACCTCTTCGTCGATCACGGTGTTGCGGTTAACCCGGCTCTCCAGGCCGTCGACCTTTGCCGGCCGCCCCTCGACCGTTGCCTCCTTTTCAGGCGCAACAGCACATCCGGCTAAAGATAAAACTATTGCTGTGGCTATCCATTTGTTCATGCAATCAATCGACCCGTGTTCAGAAAATTGTTTTAAATAGATTACCAGAAAAACCCCGGCGAGTAGGGCCGCTGTTTGATTGGATTTGGACAAAAACAGCGCATTACTTAAAATATAGGAATTTTCTTAAGTGATTACGCTTAAACCAATGACTCTTCTTGCCGTAGGGATAAATTACAACACAGCGCCGGTCGCCGTCCGCGAACGGTTAGCGTTCCCGTCGGAAGCCCTGGAAAGCACGCTGAAAAATTTGTGGAGCATCCGCGAAATCAGCGAAGCGGCAATACTTTCTACCTGCAACCGTACCGAATTTTACTGTCAGGCCGATAGCGACGACCAAAGCTCGCTGGTGGAATGGATTGCCGATACCAAGCGGATCAAACCCGCCGAGTTCACGCCCTACCTATACAGCTATAAAGACAGCCAATCGATTCGCCACATGTTTCGCGTCGCCTGCGGCCTGGATTCGATGATACTCGGCGAACCGCAGATTCTAGGCCAGATGAAAACCGCCTACCACGCCGCCTCGCAAGCCGGCACGCTGGGCCGCAACCTCAGCAAGCTATTCCAGCACACCTTTTCCGCCGCGAAAAAGGTGCGTACCGATACGGCGATCGGCTCCAGCCCGGTTTCCGTGGCCTTCGCCGCGGTGCAACTGGCGCAGCAAATCTTCGACAAGCTGAGCGACCAGACCGCACTGTTGATCGGCGCCGGCGAAACCATAGAACTCACCGCCCGGCATTTGTTCCAACACGGCATCGGCCGGATTATCATCGCCAACCGCACTTACGATAAAGCGCACGCGCTCGCCGCCCAATTTAACGGCTATGCCATCTCGCTGGCGGAACTGCCCAACCATCTGGCCGAAGCCGATATCGTAGTTTCGTCCACCGCCAGCCAGTTGCCGATTTTAGGCAAAGGCCGGGTCGAGAGCGCGATCAAAATCCGTAAACACAAACCGATGTTCATGGTCGATTTGGCCGTGCCGCGCGATATCGAGGCCGAAGTCGGGCACTTGCGCGACGTTTATCTGTACACGGTCGACGACCTGCAGCACACCGTGAACCAGAACATGGACTCCCGCCGCCGCGCCGCCGAACAAGCCGAAGAGATCATCGACACCCAAGTCGAACATTTCCTGGCTTGGCTGCGCTCGCAAGGCGCCCAAGAAACCATTCGCGATTACCGTGCCCAAGCGGAGCAGACCCGCGACGAAGCCTTGCAACGAGCGCTAGCCCAACTCAACAGCGGCGCCAGCGCCGAAGACGTGTTGCAACGCCTGGCCCATACCCTGACCAACAAACTCATCCATACCCCATGCGCGCAACTGCGCGATGCCGGCGCCAACGAACGCCACGACCTGATCGCCGCCTCCCGCGAAATTTTCAAATTAAGATAACTGTTAATGAAACCCTCGATAAAAACCAAGCTGGAAAACCTCGGCGAGCGCTTCGAAGAAATTACCGCGCTGCTAACCCAACCGGAAGTGCAAAGCAACCAAAACCAATTCCGCAGCCTGAGCCAGGAGTATGCCCAGCTCGAACCCATCGTCGCCTGCTACAAACAATACCAAGATAACGAAGCCAATTTGGCAGCGGCCAAGGAAATGGCCAAAGACAGCGACCCGGAACTGCGAGAGATGGCCAAGGAAGAAATCGCCGCGGCCGACAGCCGGCGGGAAATCCTGGAGCAGGAATTGCAAATCCTGCTGCTGCCGAAAGACCCCAACGATAACCACAACGTCTTTCTGGAAGTCCGCGCCGGTACCGGCGGCGACGAAGCGGCGATTTTTTCCGGCGACCTGGCGCGCATGTACCAACGCTATGCCGAGCGCCAAGGCTGGAATGTGGAAATCATCAACGAAAACCGCGGCGAGCATGGCGGCTACAAAGAGATCATCATGCGCGTCGCCGGCCAGAACGTCTATTCGCAATTGAAATTCGAATCCGGCACGCACCGGGTGCAGCGGGTGCCGGAAACCGAATCGCAAGGCCGCGTCCATACCTCGGCTTGCACCGTGGCGATCATGCCGGAAGTCGACAGCGTCGACGAAATCGAGATCAATCCGGCCGATCTGCGCATCGACACCTACCGCGCCTCCGGCGCCGGCGGCCAGCACGTTAACCGCACCGACTCGGCGATCCGCATCACCCACATTCCGACCGGCGTCGTCGTCGAGTGTCAGGACGAGCGCTCGCAACACAAAAACCGGGCGCGGGCAATGTCGGTACTGCAAGCGCGTTTGCTGGCCGCCGAACAAGAAAAAATCCATGCCGAACAATCGGAAAGCCGCAAACTGCAGGTGGGCAGCGGAGACCGTTCCGAGCGCATCCGCACCTACAATTACCCGCAGGGCCGCCTGACCGACCACCGCATCAACCTGACGCTGTATAAATTGGAAGACATTATGGAAGGCGCGCTGGAGCAAGTCATTCAACCCTTGATCCACGAGCATCAGGCCGAATTGCTGACCCAGCTCGGCAATGTCTGACGCCGATCGCGGCCGACCGGCAAGCATCGCCGATTTGCTGGCTTCCGCCGCCCGCACGCTAGCCGAAAGCTCCGAAACCGCCTGGCTCGACGCCGAAGTTCTGCTTTGCCATTGCCTGGATAAGCCGCGCTCATATCTGCGCGCCTGGCCGGAGCACCGGCCGGATGCCGAACCGGTCGCCGAATTTCGCAGCTTGCTCGAACGCCGCCGGCAAGGCGTTCCGGTGGCTTATTTGACCGGCTGCCGCGAATTCTGGTCGCGCGACTTTCTAGTCAACGCCGACGTACTGATTCCGCGACCGGATACCGAGTTACTGATCGAACTCTGCTTGAGCTTGCTGCCGGCCGATAGTCCCGGCAAGGTCATCGATCTGGGCACCGGCTCCGGGATACTGGCGATTACGCTGGCCGCCGAACGGCCGCTGGCCCGAGTCACCGGTACCGATGTCAGCTTGGCGGCACTGAAAATCGCCAAGCGTAACGCTGCGCAGCTCCGGGTAACTAACGTCGAATTCGCCGCATCGAATTGGTTTGCGGAAATTACCGAATCCGTTTTCGACTTGGTGGTCAGCAACCCGCCGTATGTTGCCGACGACGACCCGCATTTGCAGCAGGGCGATGTCCGTTTCGAACCGGCCGGCGCTTTGGTCAGCGCCGAAAACGGCCTGAAAGACATCCGCTTGATCGCCGAACAAGCCCGAGCCCACCTGAAGCCACAAGGACACCTGCTGCTGGAACACGGTTACAATCAACAAGCCGGCGTCCAGGCGATTTTGGCGGCGCTCGGTTACCGGCAGATCGCCACGCACAACGATTTAGCGAATAATCCTCGCGTTACCACAGGGGTATGGAATTCATGACCAACACTTTAGAAATCAACCTGCCGCGCAAACTGACCAACCAATTGCTGCATCTGGCGCAAATGTCACCGGAGGCCGAGATCTGCGGTTTGATCGGCGCCGACGCCAGCGGCAAACCGGTCGGCTGCTACCCGGTCAACAACAGTGCCGCCGAGCCGAAACGCCGATTTTTACTGGATGCGGCCGAACAAATCGCGGCGATGAAGCAAATGCGCGAAAACGGGCAAAGCCTGTTCGCGATTTACCATTCCCATCCCGACGCGCCGGCCACGCCCTCGGCCACCGACATCGCCGAAGCCGCTTATCCGGATGCGCTGAATTTGATTATTTCGTTGAACACCAAAGGCGTATTGGAAATGCGCGGCTTCAAAATCGACGGCAATAACGTCACCGAAGCCGTATTGAATTTGATCGAAGCCTAGGAGCCCTTGCACTTCAGGTTGTATTTCTGCACCCGGTAACGCAAAGTCTCGCGGGTCGTGCCCAACATCCGTGCAGCCGCGGTGACGTTTTCGTCGGTGCGGTTCAATACTTCCTGGATCAGGTATTTCTCCATATCGTGCAAGCTCAGACTGCCGTCCAACGGCAAAAAAATGCCGTTTTCGTTTTGCTGCACGGCCGGACCGGTCGGTGCATTCGGCAATTGCAACCAATGCTCGGGAAAGTTCTCGTCGGTTGCCAGCAACACGCAGCGCTCGACCACATTGCGCAATTCGCGCACGTTGCCGTGCCAATCGTAGCCTTTCAATAAAGCCCAGGCCTGTTTGGAAATTTTGCTGACATTCTTCGCCGACTTGCGGTTGCTCTCGGCGACGAAAAACGGCACCAGTTCGTCCAAATCCTGCTTGCGCTCGCGTAAGGCCGGCACCCGCAAGCTCATCACGTTCAGGCGGTGGTACAAATCGCTGCGGAATAAGCCCAGCTCGACTTTTTGCAACAGATTCAAGTTGGTGGCGGCGATGATTTGCACGTCTATCGCAATCTCGGTTTCGCCGCCCAAACGCCGAATGCGCAAATCCTCCACCGCCTTCAGCAACTTGGTCTGCAAATCCAGATCCATCTCGCCGATCTCGTCGAGAAACAAAGTGCCGGTGTGGGCTTGCTCGAACAAACCGCGGTGGCGCTTCTTGGCACCGGTAAACGCGCCGGCTTCGTAACCGAATAATTCCGATTCCAACAATTCCCGCGGCAACGCCGCACAGTTGATCTCGATCAGCGGCGCATTGGCCCGGTTGCCGGAGGCGTGCAGAATGCGGGCGATCAAGCCCTTGCCGGTACCGGTTTCGCCGGAAATGATCAAACTGGAAAACGGCGTTTTCGCCACCTGGGCGATCATGGTCCTCAGTAAAGTCGCCGCCTGACTGCCGCCGATCAAGGCATCTACCGTGTGCTTGCTGTTGCGCGCCATCGCCTGCTGCTGCACCTGGCGCTGGGCCCGCGCACTGCGCGCTGCACCTTCGACCAACAAATTCAGCCGCTCCAGCTCGCAGGGTTTTTCGACGAAATCGTAAGCGCCCAAACGCACCGCCCGCACCGAGTCGGCAACCCCGCCGTAACCGGTTAAAAACACCCATTCGCTGCTGACGATTTTGTCCTTGATTCTTTCCAGCAAATCCAGGGCATTGCCGTCCGGCAGGTTCATGTCGGACAACACCACCAACGGATCGATAGTCTGGCTCAACAAATGCCGCTCGGCTTGTTGCAGATTCTCGCTAATCGTCACTTCCCAATTTTTTTTCCGAAAAAAACGCGCCAGCTCGGAACCGAGCAAGGCCTCATCTTCGATGATTAACAGAGTGTCCGGCATAGGCGTTATTTATGCTCCCAGGAGGCAAGGTCTTCGATCGGTTCCAGATGGGTGTCGATATCGATGTTGTCCAAATTGTCCATGATCCGCCGCTCGATGTCTTCAAGCAAATCGTGGCCCTGCTGTACGCTCCATTGGCCCGGCACCAGCACGTGCACCGACATGAAACGGCGGGCGCCGGCGTAACGGGTCCGCAAGGCGTGGTAGGCAATGGCATGGCTGGCGACGTATTGCTCCAACACCGCAACGATGGCTCTGACCTCGTCGGCCGGCAAGGCCGCGTCGAGCAATCCGGAAACGGTACGCCGAATCAACTGCAAGCCGGCCCAAACGATATGCAAAGCCACGCCGATCGCCAGCAACGGATCCAGAATTTCCCAGCCGGTCATACCCAGACTTTTCGCCAGACTCAAACTGGCTTCGAACCGGTTGCCCACTGAAATCAAGGCAATCCCTACCAGGATGCCGACCGTGGTCCAGACGTCGGTCATCAAGTGCTTGCCGTCGGCTTCGAGCGTGATCGATTGCCGGTTGCGGCCAACCCGGATCAAAATGCGCGCGACGGCCAGATTAATCAACGACGCGAACACCGATATGGCGATACCCAAATCCAGTTGTTGCAAAGCCTGGGGATGCCACAAGCGATCCCAAGCCGAAAAGCCGATGCTGAAAGCTGCAAGCAGAATCATCACGCCTTCGGCGCCGCTGGAAAAATACTCGATTTTCTCGTGGCCGTAGGCATGGGTAGCATCCGGCGGCCGGGCGGAAATACTCAACACGGCAACCATGATCACCGCCGCCAACAAATTAATCACTGATTCCAGCGCATCGGATAACAAACCCACCGACCCGGTCAGCCAATAGGCGTAACTTTTCAGCGCGATAGTCGACACGGCCGCGGCGATGGACAGCCAACCATAAGCGGCGAGAGATTTCGGTGCGTCAGCCATTAGCGTTGCATTGTCAGAAAAGGCTGAATATTAGCAGATTGAACTACGCCGGCCGGCCTCATACGGTCAGCGGCAAGGTCAATGTTACGCAAGCATGGCCCTGAGCATCGTTTTGCAATTGCAGCGCCCCTTGGTGGTCTTTGGCGAAACGCCGGACCATCGCCAACCCCAAACCGCTGCCGCCGTCCTTCAGGCTGACAAAGGGGCGGATGCCGTGACACAAAAAATCGGCGCTGAAACCCGGACCGGAATCGGCCACGGTAAGCTCCAACTTGTCGTCTACAATCTCGGCCGTGACGTCGACGGCGCCGTTATTGGGGCCAATGGCCTGCACCGCATTCAACAATAAATTCAGGATCGCCTGGCGGAACTCGCTCTCCGGCAAGAATGCATACAGGTTATCGGCCACCCGACAATTGAACGCCACATTTTCCCGGGCCTGGTATTTCAGCAAGGTTAACAATTCTTCCAGCAAAGGCTGCACCGCGACCCGTTGCGACGTCTCGCCGTTACTGCGGGCCGAGGCCAATAAATCGTTCAAATTGCGAGTCAGCCGCTGCACTTCGCGGTACACCATCCGCAACCGTTCCGCCAATTCGCTGTCGCCGCATTCCTCCAACATGTTCTCCAGTGCCAATTGGATACTGGCCAGCGGATTGCGCAGTTCATGGGCGGTGCTGGCCGCCAATTCGGCTAATGCCGCCAAACGCTCTGCCTTGGCCAACTGCTGGCTGCGCTCCAGCAAAGCGTGGCTGGTTTGCCGGACCCGGTATTCCAGCAATTCGGTATGCTGCAAATGTTCGCGTTCCAACTCCACCAGACGCGAGACCAAATGGTTATAGCGGTCGAACAAGGCGTGCATTAAAGGATCCGAGGTGCTGCGGTTGATCGGCTTCATTTCGCCTTCCGCCAGACCGGACAACAATTCCTTCAAACAATCCAACGGTTCCAATACATTGGTGCGGAAGAAATAACCGACGATCCACAGCAGCAACAGCGGCAACAAAATCGCCAACTGCATTTCGAGTTCGCCGTCGTCCTCGATATTGATCAACAACCGCTCTTCTTCTTGAGCCTGGCGGTCCAAAACCTGCTTAATCAATTGCAGGGCATGGACCAGATTGGCCTGGTCGCCCTGCACCGCCTTGCCGAACACTTCCTGCAATTGCTGCAGATTAGCCGGAATCGCGCTGTCGTAGTCGCTCAAGCCGCCGATCAATTGTTCCTGGATATCGGACATTTGGCTTTTCTCGGCTTCGGAGGCGCTCTGATTGGTCGACAGCGTCAATTGCAGTTGCAGCAGTTCGAATAGCGTATCTTCCAAATGGTGGCCGCGGCCGATATCGCGTTCGATGATGTGGATCCGCTGATCGTTAACCCAGGTCAAGCGGCCGATCGCCAACAATTCGGCAATCACCAACAGGCCAAGAACAAAGCTGACGAAAATAACCGGCCGAAACAGCAGGCGGCGCATGGTGGGGTACATAGGCGGATACCGGGTAATCGTAAGATAGCTGGGGAGTTTACCCGACGTTGTTCGAAGTCGGTAAGCGGATAGCTAGCGACATCCGGTTTTTATTCGGCAAAAAAAACGCCTCGTTTCAGGAAAAACGAGGCGTTCATTCCACACATGCCGCTGCCCGGGTAATACCCGCGGCTCGATTAGTAGTTGAACTGCAACTGGGTACGGATCATGTCGCCGCTGGCTTGCTGCAAAAATCCGGCGGCGGTTGTTTGAGTTTGGATTTGGGTACGGTTCATAGTCGAGTAAGCCACAGTTAACTCCAAAGCCTTATTGATTTGATACTCGACACCTGCCTCGACTTCATCAACCGACACTCTCGGGGCATTGGTAACGCCTTTCCACGCGCCGTCGTAGGTTTGCCATTTCACATAAGGGAACATCGTGCCTTTGGTACCGAATACTTCGTCGATTTTGTACATGGCTTGGACATAACCGCCTTCCAAATGTTTGCGGTCGATGACGTTGGTTACCGGATCGAGCGTGGAGCCCGCCCCCCAGTTCCATTCCGCTTGCAAGCCAAATGGTTGCGGGAATAAGACTGCGTGGACGCCTACCCGGTCTTCGCTGTTATCCCGCGCGGTCGGGGTGCCGGAACCGAAGCGGCTGGTATACGCCGCAGTGGATCGGTTAAACCGGCCCGATAACGCATCGGCACCGATTTCCAAAACCTGGCCCCGCATTGCACTGCCGAGAAACCCCAACTCGAATGGATAGGTAGAGTGGGCTACCAAATACATCCCGTCATTGGCTTCGGCTTTGTTGATACCTTGACCGTTATAAACACCGATACCCAAGACACCGTAATCACCCGAGGTTTTCAAGCCCTTCTTGGTCAAATCCTTCCAGAGCTTTTGTACGTCGGACGGACTCCAGTAGGCAAATAAGCCCAAATCGCGTTCGCTGGGTACCGCGCTGTTCAGGGCGTCGTCGCGGTCCAGGGTCAAACGGTTTTGCGAGGATTGCAGGTTTTCCCAACCGAACGGTACTTTCGATTGGCCGGCGCGAATCCGATATTCATGGGCTTTGTCGAAGGCCAAGTCGGCATAAGCATCGCGCAACTGGGCAAAGTTTAGGTCGCCGTTGGTAGTGGCGAAATCCGGTTGCAAGTACAACGAGATATAGTCGTTGATGTCGCCGGAGAAAACCAAACGTACCCGGCGCAATGAGAAGTTACTGTTATTGCCGATCGAACCATCGCCGACCGATTTCAGCTCCGGTTCGCCAGCGACGCGATCCCCACTCAGAGGCTGGTTATAACGCATCTGGGTATAACCGCGCATGTTGATCTTGTTGAACCACTTCTCGTCGTTCTTGGCCTTGTCTTCGCGCTGAGCCACGATATGCTCTTCGATGGCTTTCAATTCGTTGGTTTTCAGTTCCAGATCGGTTTGAATCGCAGTCAAATCGGCTTTTTGTTTGGCATTGTCTTCGACTTTTTCGAAAGACCCTAATTTGGTCCGGCCGGGACCGGGCTCGGCAAAGATCTGCTTGGTTTTGTCGTCCACGTACAGGTCCAACGCGACGGCTTCGGCAAAGCTGCCGGCACCCATCACCGCCACGATTGCCAAACTAAGCTTGGAAAGTTTCATCAAAAATGCTCCGTAATTTAAATAAATCAATAAATTAAGACAGGCCAACCGGCTTGGCCGGCGAGTTTGGAAGCATTTTAGGGAGGCAATATGACAGCTTTGTGACAGCTCGGTTTAAGCAACGCCAACGTTGCTTAAGGGCAACAAATCCGCCGAATCGGATCGAAAATATTTGATAGGCAGCACATATTCAACCGCGCGGCTTGCCGCCGGCAATCATGCAACAAAGCTGTCCTTTTTGGATTTGCAAGCGTGGCGGCCGCAAAAACGGCCGTAACATTTGCGTCACAACCGGCGGCAAGCCTTAGGGGGCCGGCACGGAAAAGCGGGATAAATTAGCGGGAGGGGTAGAACAGTTTAAAAATGACTTCGAATTCGTCGCTGATCTTGTCCAGTACAAAACTGATTTGTTCCGGGGACAGGTTGAGGGCGCTGACCGCCAGCGCGTCGTAAGGGTTCTCGATCCGGCTCAGGCAATTGGCCAACCGCACCATCGCGGCCAAGTCGGAATACGGGCTGATGGTGTCCGGAAAACTATGCAAGCGGATGCTTTCCACAATGGCTTCCGGCAGATTCCAGAGCTGGCACAGTTGGGCACCGACCTGAAAATGGTCGAATCCGATCACGCTTTGCTCGGTATGGACATCGTCGTCCACTTCCAGATGCGCCTGCGCTTGCAACAGCAAATCCACTTCCCGAGCCAATACCGGAATCCGGCGGTAGAACACCAACTGGCCCAAGTTGTGCAGCAAACCGCAGATAAAGGCGACTTCCGCGTGGTGCTTGCCGAATTGCGCGTCGAGTTCGCGGGCGATCAGCGCGCAACGCAGATTGCGCGCCCAAAAGTCGTGTATCGTGAAAATCTGGCCGGGCAAATCGGAAAACCGCTCCACGATAACCGCGCCAAGCACCAGATTCTGCAGCTCGCGGGTACCGATCAGCGTGATGGCACGGGCAATGGAACCGACTTGGGCCGGAAAGCCGTAGAAAGCGCTATTGACGATCTTCAACAACTTGGCGGCCAGCGCTGCGTCGTTCTCGATCACGAACGCGGCGTCCTTTGCGGTCTTGGCGGAATCGTCGACGATCTTCTTCAATTGGAAGTAAATATTGGGGGGAGAAGCGAGTTGGAGATCGCCCCGCAACAAATCGGCAATGGTTAACGTGGAGGGTGAGGATACTATCATCAACAATTCTAAATTTATAAATTTGCACCTATACTAACTGGAAATAGCATAGAAACGACTTTAAAGTCTGCGCTTAACCCTAGTCCATTTCAATGGAATTACAAGCTTTACCAATGCCGGCCACTCTCCCAGCCCATGTTTGAAGCTCCCCATTTCCAACAAATACCTGGATGGTATTAAATGTTTGCCAGTGACGCGCTCAAAGAAAAACTCATCGTCGTAGCGGAACATGACGAAATCTCCGCGTTGAAAATCATATCCACGCTAAAAGCCAAAGGTTTTAGCCATATTCTCCAAGCCGCCAGCGGCGAAGAAATCTACCAATTACTCCGCCCTTACAGCGAAACCCCCGACGCCATCGGCCTGATCGTGCTGAATACGGCGTTGCCGCAGTGCAAAGTCCATGAGATGTGCCGTAACCTGTCCAGCACCACGACCGCGTCGGTGATTCCGGTGTTGTTGTTAAACAGCGAACACTTCGAGTGCGCCTCCGAGCATTGCCCAACCGAACCCGAATCCGATTGCCTGACTTACCGGATCCACACCCCGGTCAACACCCAGGAATTATTGTTGGCCGTGAAATTTCTGCTGAGCCTGAAGCAGGAACGCCAGTTGCGCCAACGCCAGGAAGAACAATTGATCAACGAGTTGGCTGCGAAAAACGTCATCGACGCCAAGCTCAAATTTCTGGTGGCGCACGACGAACTGACCGGCTTATTCAACCGCAGCAGCTTCGAGCGCCAGTTACGCCTGATTTTGAACCGCAGCAACAAAACCCAAAAAGACGGGGCGCTGTTGTTCATCGACGTCGACCGCTTCAGCCTGATCAACGAATTGGAAGGCTTCGAGGTCGGCGACCGGCTGCTGGTGGAGCTGGCGATTCTGGTCAGAAAAATGACGCCGCCGGCCAGCCTGTTTGCCCGCATCGGCGCCGACGAATTCTGTTTGTTCATCGAGAACAAGACCAAGAAACAGGCACAGCTTTTGGCCGAAACCATCAAGAACACCGTCGACAATTTCCGCTTCTTCACCGGCGAGGTCTGCTACAGCGCATCGGTTTCGATCGGCATCGCCACGCTGGACAATTCGGTATCGGCCTTCCACCCCGGCGAGATGATTCTGCACGCCCGCCAGGCCTGCAATTTCGCGAAAAACACCGGCCGCGACAAGGTCTGCGTCTACAACAGCGAAGACCTCACGGTTAAGGAAAGGCGGCGCGACATCTATTGGGTGCCGTTGATCCGTAAAGCGTTGCGCGACAACAGCCTGTTTCTGGTATTTCAGCCGGTAGTGCAATTGGCCGACGGCAATATCTCCCATTACGAAGTCTTGCTCCGAATGCGCGGCGAGGGCGACGAGATCATCACGCCGGACCAGTTCATTCCGGTAGCCGAGCGCACCGGCTTGATTCACGCCATCGACCTATGGGTGGTGGAAAACGCCATCGACTTCCTGGCCGCGCTGCCGTCTTACATGTCCTACGTGTCATTGGCGATCAACCTGTCCAGCACCGCGTTCCAATACCCGGATTTGCTATCCACGATCAGCGACAAGCTGGAAATGACCTGGGTCGACGCCGGCCGCCTGACCTTCGAAATCACCGAAACCGCCGCCGTGGATAACTTCGATAAAACCCGGCACATGATCAATAAAATTCGCGCTTTGGGCTGCAAATTCGCGCTCGACGATTTCGGCGCCGGATTTTGTTCCTTCAATTATTTGAAAACCTTTCCGGTCGATTATGTAAAAATCGACGGCCAGTTTATTAAAAACCTGCTGGAAAACGAAACCGACCAGATTCTAGTGAAATCGATGGTGGAAATTGCCTCGAAATTGGGCAAGAAAACCATCGCCGAATTTGTCGAATCGACCGGCACCGCGCTTAAATTGAAAGAAATCGGCGTCAATTTCGGCCAGGGTTACGCATTCGGCAAACCCGACCGTAATTTAATCGACAGCCAGGTTTCCAATGCGATATTGTTCGCCGCGCCCAAATCGCCCACCAAGGTTATTTAAAGTTTATGCGGGGAAAAACTCCCGCGCTTAACAGCAAGCCAATTGGTTTACCGGCATGGCGCGCTCTGGTATATTCGGATTCGGCAATCCTATTTGCCATTGCAGCGTACTTAAACTTTAATAAATAGAATTAAAACAAGGGGGAAGGACTATGGCTGAATTGCTTTTCATCGCAACGACTATTTTCGTGGCTTATGTGGTATTTGTAGTATTAGGCGGCAAGAAGGAAGTTCCGGAAACTCCGAAAGCCGAGGCGCCCAAACCGGAAGCTGCCAAGCCGGCGCCGCTCGCGGAACCTGTCGCCCCGCCCGCCGCCGCCAAAACCGTAGAAAAGCCCACCAAACCAGCCCCCGCCAAACCCGCCGCGAAAACCGCCAGCAAAGCCGCCAGCAAAGCCGCTCCGGCCAAAACCGCCGCAACCAAACCGGCCGCAAATCCCGACAGCCTGAAAAACCCGAAAACCGGCGAAGTCGCCAAATTCCCGGCCAGCTACTCCTTTGCCAAACGCTGGATCAAAGACGCGCTGGTAGAAGAAGGCCTGCTGGACAAAGTCTATAAAAACAACGAGCTGGACGAGGCCACCAACGCCAAAATCCAAGCCGCGCTACAACAATTGAGAACGCTGGACAAATACCAATAACGACGGCGGCCTTGCGGCAGCCTTGCGCAGCAGGCTGCCGGCCGCTTATTCCAGACCGAGTTTCTTCAACCGGTAACGCAACGAGCGGAAACTCATGCCCAAATATTTAGCCGTCGCGGTTTTATTCCAGCGGTTTTCCTCCAAAGCCGAACTCAGCGCTTTTTTCTCGATATCTTCCAGATAACTTTCCAGCGACATTTTTTCGGCATCGAAATCTTCCGCCGCGGCCAAGTCCAAACCCGTCGGCAAATTCAAATCGTCGACCTCGATCACGCCGCCCTCGTGCAGCGCCAAAGCCCGCTCCAAAATATTTTCCAACTCGCGGACGTTGCCCGGAAAATAATACTGTTTCAGCGCATTCAACGCCGCATCCGACAGGCGCGGGATAGCAATACCGTTGGCCCGCGCCAAACCTTGCAGCAGATGTTCGGTCAATTGCGGAATATCGGCGGCTCGCGCCCGTAATGGCGGCAGATTCAATTCGATGACGTTGATCCGGTAATACAAGTCCTGCCGAAAACTGCCTTCCTGAACCATTTTGGCCAAATCCCTGTGGGTTGCGCTCAGCAAACGCACGTCCACCGGAATTTCGCGCTGCTCGCCGATCGGACGGATTTTCTTTTCCTGTATCGCCCGCAGCAATTTGACTTGCAAAGCCAACGGCAAATCTGCCACTTCGTCCAGAAACAGCGTGCCGCCGTCCGCGGCTTGAAACAAACCTTGCTTATCGCTGACCGCCCCGGTGAAGCTGCCTTTTTTGTGGCCGAAAAATTCGCTTTCCATCAATTCGTGCGGAATCGCGCCGCAATTGATGGCGATAAAAGCCTTTTCGCTGCGCGGGCTTTGCTGGTGGATCAGCCGCGCCACCAATTCCTTGCCGGAACCCGACTCGCCGCTGATGTAAACCGGCGCCTGGTTGCGCGCCACTTTATCGATCTTGGAGCGGATATTGCGCATCGGCGCCGATTCCCCGAGCAACAAATCGCGGGTGCGGCGTTCCTTTTCGGCCACCCGGTTCAGCGAGATCTGCAAGGCATGGCTGACCAATTGCCTTAACACCGCCAGATCGACCGGCTTGGACAGAAAATCGAACGCGCCTTTTTTCATGGCCTTGATCGCGATATCCATGCTGCCATGGGCGGTGATTACCGCCACCGGCAGTGTCAAACCTTGGGCCTGGATGTAATCGACCAGTTCCAAGCCGTCTCCGTCCGGCAAGCGCATGTCGGTCAAGCATAAATCGAAGGATTGGTTAGCCAGACAGTGCTTGGCTTCGGCTAACGTAGCCGCGCTACGGGTCTGGATCTGCATCCGGTTTAACGTGATTTCCAACAGTTCCCGAATATCGGGTTCGTCGTCGACCACTAACGTAACAGGCATATTCATATTTCAATCGCCGCCCGATCGGCATTCGCCAATAACAAGGTAAAACAGGATTTTTCGCCGGGGGCGTAATTCAACTCGGCCCGGTTCAATTCGGCCAATTCCTTGGAAATGTAAAGTCCCAACCCGGTCCCCTGGTGAGACGTGGTGAAAAACGGTTCGAACAGATGCTGTAGATTGTCGGCGCCGATACCGGGCCCGTTGTCTATCACGCTGATGTAAGGCGAGCCTTGCGCCATGCCCGCCTCGACCAGAATCGGCCCCGCTTCCGGCCGGCCATACTTCAACGCATTGGCGCACAGATTGTCCAGAATCTGCTTCAAATGGCCGGCGTCGATACAGGCAGCGAGTGCGTGGGTCTGAAACGACAGTTTGAACGTATCCTCCGCCAGCCCCAGATTGAGGCGTTGTTCGCTCAAGTAAGCCGGCAGCCACTGGTCGAGCACAATTTTCTGCTTCTGGGATGGCGCCCGCCGCGACAGCTTCAGAATGTCTTCGATGATACCATTCACCCGCTGGCAGTGAATCCGGATGATTTCGGTCAGGCGCAAATCCTGGGCATCCAGCGCGCGCGATTCCGCCAACAATTGGCCGGCATGGCTGATCGCTGCCAGCGGGTTGCGGATTTCGTGGGCGATACTGGCCGTCAACCGGCCCAAGGAAGCCAATTTGCTTTGTTGCAAGCGCTGATTGTACAAGGCGATGTCTTCGAAAATCATCATGTTCAAAGTTTCTTCTTCCACGGCCAACGCCGAGAACTGAACTTGAATTTCGCTACGGTCGGGCAAAGACACGATGGCAAAATCCTGCTCGCGGCGTTCGCGCCACATCTCGAAAGCCTGCTGCAATTGCGGCGAGATTTCGGCCAATGCCTGCGGCTGCCGTTCCAGCCCCAACAAGCGCAGTGCCGATTGGTTGGACAATTGGGTGGCCTGGCGGTCGTCGACGATCATGATGCCGGATTGCAAATGCTGAATGATGTAGCGGTTCAGGCTTTCCAGGCGGGCGATGGTCTGCTCGTGGCGTTGTGCCAGAATCGCGGCCTGCTCGGCGCGTTGCGCCAGGATCACCGACAGAAAGGCAATCGAAAAAAAAGCCACGCCGAGCATACCGGCATAGGTCAGCGTCGTGGTTTCGAAGGCGCGGGTCTGGATTGCATAAAGCTCCTCGGCCAAAATCGCCAGGCTGGCCAAGGCGGCAAACAAGATCGCGCAACGGCCGCCGACCAACAGTCCGCCGGCCGCTATCGATATCGCCAATAAGATGCCGATGCCGCTGCCGACGCCGCCACTGGCGTGCATCATCAACGTGACCAACACAATATCGGTAAAGATAAAAATCTGAGCCAACCGGGCGTAACCCAGCCGTTGGCGAAATGCGATCGGCCCGGCAATCAACGAAATCGCCAAATAGGCCGCACTGGCGAACTGGTACAATGCCGCGTCGTAGGCGCCGAGCAAGGACGGGCCGAAACGCAAATAAAACAGCATCGAGAACAGGCTGGCCGTGACGAAACGGTACAGGGCAAAGATTTTCAGCATCAGCCAAGCCTGCCGACTGGGAATACCGTAACCTTTGGAAAAGGGACAGGGGTATAAAGTGTCGGCCGCAGGGGTTCGCATTGCCCGTCGTTTTTTCAGGAGTTGTTTAAAATTAGTGTCCGGCAATCATAGCACCAACTTGGAACGCCGCGATGTCCGCCTCAACATGGAGCACCTAGATGAACATTCACGAATACCAGGCGAAACAACTATTTACAGATTTTTCAATCCCGGTTCCGCGCGGTGCGGTGGCAGCCAATGCCGCCGAAGCGCAGGATGCCGCGCGCCAATTGGCCGGTTCGGCTTGCGTCGTCAAAGCGCAAATCCACGCCGGCGCCCGCGGCAAGGCCGGCGGCGTAAAACTGGCCCGCAGCCCGGAACAAGCCGGACAATTCGCCGCGGACATGCTGGGTACGCGCTTGGTAACCCACCAGACCGATGCCGCCGGCTTACCGGTCAATAGCGTCTGGATCGAAGAGGCTTCGGCGATCAAATCCGAATTTTATTTGAGCCTGCTGCTGGATCGGGAAAGCGAACGCCTGATTTTCATCGCCTCCGCTGCCGGCGGCATGGATATCGAAGCGGTCGCCGCGCAAACCCCGGAAAAAATAGTCAAAGTCCCGGTACATCCGGCCGCCGGCCTGCAGCCCTACCAAGGCCGGCAAATCGGCGCGGCGTTCGGCTTGGGCAAAGAGCAACAGGGCCAATTGCAAACCATTTTGGAAGGCATGTACCGCTTGTTCCTGGCCAAGGATTGCAGCCAGATCGAAATCAATCCGTTGATCGAAACCGCAGACGGCAGACTGGTAGCCTTGGACGCCAAAATCAATTTCGACGACAACGCGCTCGCCTTACACCCCGACATCGCCGCCATGCGCGACGCGTCGCAGGAAGACGCTAAGGAAGCCGAAGCCAAGCAGTTCGATCTGAACTACGTCACGCTGGGCGGCAATATCGGCTGCATGGTTAACGGCGCCGGTCTGGCGATGGCGACGATGGACATGGTTAAACTGAAAGGCGGCGCACCGGCCAATTTTCTCGACGTTGGCGGCGGCACCAATAAAGACAAGGTCAAGGAAGCCTTCAAACTGATTTTGTCCGACGGCACCGTCAAGGCGGTGCTGGTCAATATCTTCGGCGGCATCGTCAAATGCGACGTCATCGCCGCCGGCATTCTGGCAGCGGTCGAGGAAATGCATTTGACCATTCCGGTCGTGGTGCGTTTGGAGGGCACTAACGTCGAGCAGGGCAAAACCATGTTAAGCCAGTCCGGATTGGGCTTGGCAACTGCGGACGATTTAAACCAAGCCGCGGAATTGGCGGTTAAATTGGCGGAGGGCGTAGCGTAATGGCTATCTTGATCGATAAAAACACTAAAGTCATTTGCCAGGGTTTCACCGGCAAACAAGGCACCTTCCACTCCGAACAGGCCCTGGCCTACGGCACGCAACTGGTCGGCGGCGTCACGCCGGGCCGCGGCGGTTCCGCGCATTTGAATTTGCCGGTATTCGACACGGTCGAGCAAGCCGTCCAAGCTACCGGCGCCAACGCCACGATGATATACGTGCCGCCTTTCTTCGCCGCCGACGCGATTTTGGAAGCGGTCGCTGCCGGCATCGAGTTGATCGTCTGCATTACCGAGGGCATCCCGGTATTGCAGATGCTGAAAGTTAAAGCCGCGATGCAGGGTACGAAATCGTTGCTGGTCGGCCCCAACTGCCCCGGCGTCATCACACCGGGCCAATGCAAGATCGGCATCATGCCCGGCCATATTCACCAACCCGGCAAAATCGGCATCGTTTCCCGTTCCGGCACCCTGACTTACGAAGCGGTCCACCAAACCACGCGCGAGGGCCTGGGCCAAAGTACCTGCGTCGGCATCGGCGGTGATCCGATCCACGGTATGAACTTCATCGACGTGCTGCAGCGGTTCCAGGACGATCCGCAAACCGAGGGTATCGTCATGGTCGGCGAAATCGGCGGCAGCGACGAGGAACAGGCGGCGGAATTCATCAAAGCCCGGGTGACGAAACCGGTGGTCGGTTACATCGCCGGCCAAACCGCACCGCCCGGCAAACGCATGGGCCACGCCGGCGCCATCGTCACCGGCGGCAGCGGCACCGCGGCCGGCAAGGTCGCGGCGATGAAGGCGGCCGGCGTCAGCATGGTCAGTTCGCCGTCGGATATCGGTGCGGCAATACGGGATTGTTTTTCGAAGTAATCGATGACCTTGCAAATCGCCTTAGCTCAACTCAATTTCACCGTTGCCGATATTCCCGGCAACGTCGGCAAAATCCTGGCTGCCGCCGAGCAAGCTCGCCAACGCCGGGCCGACGTCGTCGTGTTTCCGGAATTGTGCGTAACCGGCTATCCGCCGGAGGACCTGTTGCTGCGCGCCGATTTCCTGGCACAAAGCGAACGGGCCGTGCAGCAACTGGTCGCGCAAATCCGCGGCATCACTGCGGTGATCGGCTTCCCGCGTCGCCTGGATGGCAAACTGTACAACGCCGCAGCGGCAATCCGCGACGGCGCTATCGTCGCCGAATACCACAAAACCGCCCTGCCCAATTACGGCGTATTCGACGAACAACGCTACTTCAAGCCCGGAACCGGATGCGGCCTATTCGAAGCCAACGGCTGCAAACTGGCGTTGGCCATCTGCGAGGACGTCTGGCTGCCGGATACCATGGCCGCTAACCGCGCCGCCGGCGCCGACATCGTGCTGGCTTTGAACGCGTCGCCGTTCCACGCCGGCAAAATGCAGCAACGCGAAGATGTCATCTGCAACCACGTCCGCGCTGCAGGCATCCCGCTGGTTTATGTCAACCAGGTCGGCGGCCAGGACGAGCTGGTATTCGACGGCGCCTCGTTCGTTGCCGACCGCAGCGGCGCAGTCGTCTATCGTGCGACGGAATTCGAAGAGCAGCTCGATGTGGTCGAATTCAACGGCGCCGCACCTACCGGAACCGGCGTAGTCGCGCTTTACCGACCGATAGTCAGCGAATATAAGGCCTTGGTGCTCGGCATTCGCGACTATGTGCGCAAGAACGGCTTTCAGGGCGCGATTTTGGGCTTGTCCGGCGGCATCGATTCGGCGCTGGTGCTGGCTTTGGCTGTCGATGCGTTGGGCGCCGACAAGGTCGAAGCGGTGGCAATGCCGTCGCGCTACACGGCCGATATCAGCAACGAAGACGCCCGGCTGGAAGCCGAAGCACTCGGGGTAAATTTCCACACCCTACCGATCGAACCCGCCGTCAACGCTTTTTCCGACATGCTGGCGCCCTTGTTCGCCGGCAGCCGAAAAGACACTACGGAGGAAAACATCCAGGCCCGCTGCCGCGGCGTGTTGTTGATGGCTTTATCCAACAAGCAAGGCAAACTATTGCTGACCACCGGCAACAAAAGCGAAATGAGCGTCGGCTATGCCACGCTGTATGGCGACATGGCCGGCGGTTTTGCGCCGTTAAAGGACGTATCCAAATTGATGGTCTATAAATTGGCCGAATACCGCAACAGCCTATCGCCTGTGATTCCGGAGCGGGTCATCACCCGGCCGCCGTCGGCCGAGCTGGCGCCGGACCAAAAAGACGAAGACTCGCTGCCGCCCTACTCGGTGCTGGATCCGATTCTGGCCCTGTACATCGAACAGGACCAATCGGCCGCCGACATTGTCGCGCGGGGCTATCCGCGCGACGCGGTCGAACGCGCCGTCTCGCTGGTCGACCGTAACGAATACAAACGCCGGCAATCGCCGCCGGGCATCCGCATCACGCCCAGGGCGTTCGGCCGCGACCGGCGTTATCCCATTTCATCGGCTTACCGCGGCGCCGCCGCGCTTAATCCAACAGCGCCCGACAACGTTAAGGAGTAAATTCATGTCAACACTGCGTACCGTTTTAATCTCTACCGCCCTGCTGCTGACGGCGGAGAACGGTCTAGCCCGCGAAATCAACATTCCCGTGCCGATGGAATACCGCTTTATCAGAAGCGTTCTGGTCAATCAGCTCTACACCGGCCCCGACGAATCGGTACGGGCCTGGAAAGACGGCAAACAATGCAGCTATCTGGATTTGGACCATCCGCAAATCAGCGGCGAAAACGGCCAAGTCAAAATCCAGAACAACGTCCAGGCCCGCATCGGCACGGCATTGGGCGGCAAATGCATGGCGCTGGTGGAATGGTCGGGTATCCTGCAGACCTTTCAGCAACCCACCCTGGACGCTTCGGGCAACGTGCTGAGTTTTCCGGTTACCCAGCTCAACGCGTTCGACCGCAACGGCCAGCCGCTGAATATCAGCCAATTGCAATCCTTGATCAAAAAAGCCGCCGAACCGAAGCTGTCCGGCTTAAAAATCGATTTGAACCAAGTCCGGCCGGACATCGCCAAAGCGCTGGTACCTTATATAGCCGCCGAGCATAGCGAAGAGTTGCACGATACGATCAACAGCTTGCGCTTCAACCAAGCCAAGGCCGACGCCAACGGCTTACAAATCAACCTGGGCTACACGGCCAACAACCCGAATCCGAACGACGTCAAGCCGGCCGCGGTTCTCAACGAAGCCGAGTTGAAGCAGTGGCGCGGGCTCTGGCAAAACTGGCAAGCGTCTCTGGATAAATCGATAGCCACGGCGCAGTTGGGCAGCAATGCCGAGGATACCCGCGCCAAATTGCATGAAGTCCTGCAAAAAGCCGGCAGCGCCTTCGAGCAAGGCCTGAGCAGCGAATCGGTCGCCGAGAACGACCCGGTCCGTAAATTTTTCAACAGCTCGTGGGATACTTTCGCACCGTTGTTGCGCGACGCCTCCAGCCAATTGCCGGGCGGCGAAAAGTTGCGCTACGTGACGCTGATTGCCGCGACCGATCTGATGTACGAATTGGAATCCATCGGCTCGCCGTTGGGTCTGGAAGTCTCCTCCAACGGTTTACGCAAACTGGCCCGCTCCTTGATCGCCCAGCAAACGCTGAAAGGCAAAGCCAAAAAAGCCAAACGCAAAGGCTAGCCCGCCCTCCGCTTCGCCCCACCCCGGATTACTCGACGCACGGTGATCCGGGCTCACCCTGCCTGACCGCGTAATCCCCCAGCGACAGACTCACGTTATTAACCTGTTTTTTTCAACAGGAATTTACGTTAAGCTTGCCCGCCAGTTAGACGGAACGCGAGTATCCTAAACCGACAGGGCCAGAATCGCCGGTACCCGGACCGGCGCCTTCCGGCGCTCGATAAACCTATAGCGAGCGAAACATGCCAGACCACCTGTTCGACATGCACCCGTACATGCCTCACGGCCAATGTTATTTGTGGCAGAACGATCTGCTATTGCTGCATGTGGTGTCCGACACATTGATCGTGTTGTCCTACTACTCGATCCCGTTCGCGCTGGTCTACATCCTGAAAAAACGCCAGGATATTCCGTTTAGCTGGATTTATTGGCTGTTCGGCCTGTTCATCTTCCTGTGCGGCACCACCCACTTGCTCAGCATCTGGAATGTCTGGGTGCCCGATTACTGGCTGTCCGGATTCGTCAAACTGGCCACGGCCATCAGTTCGATTACGACGGCGGCACTGGTTTGGCCCTTGGTGCCGAAAATCCTGGCCATACCGAGCCAAGCCCAATTGGTCGCGGCCAACTCGGCCCTGGCCAGAGAAATCGAAAACCATAAGAGAACGGAACAAGAGCTGCGCAAATTAACGCTGGCGATGCAATACAGCTCGAGCATGGTCATCGTCACCGACGCCCAAACCCGTATCGAATATTGCAACCCGGCCTTCTTCCAGATTACCGGTTACTCGGCGGACGAAGTGTTAGGCCAACGAGCCAACCTGCTCAAATCCGATCTGACCGCCGACGAGACTTACAAAGGCCTGTGGGCAACCTTATTGAGCGGCTCCGCCTGGCACGGCGAATTTTTGAACCGCAAAAAAAACGGCGAATTGTTTTGGTGCCTGGAATCGATCGCGCCCATCCTCGACGAGAGCAATTCGATCAGCCATTTCGTCTCCATCATCCACGACATCAGCGACCGTAAGGATACCGAAGAAATCATCCGCCACATGGCGTACTACGATCCGTTGACCGACCTGGCCAACCGCTCGCTATTCAACGAGCGGCTGGAACAAGCCATCCACCAAGCCAAGCGCAATCCGCAAATTTTCGCGCTGTTCTATCTGGATCTGGACCGTTTCAAAAACATCAACGATACGCTGGGGCACTTGGTCGGCGACAAATTGCTGATCGAGGTCGGCAGACGCATTTCGGCCTGCCTGCGCGAACAAGAAACCGTGGCCCGGCTCGGCGGCGACGAATTCGCACTGATTGGCCTGAATTTGACCAGCCCGGCCGACGCCGGCGAGATTGCCCAGCGCGTGATCAACACCGTCAACGAACCGTTTTTCATCGACGACCACCAGTTGTTCGTCAGCACCAGCCTCGGCATCAGCGTCTACCCGCAGGACGCCACGACCAGCGAACAACTGTTGAAACACGCCGACGACGCGTTGTACCTGGCGAAACAACACGGCCGCAACACCTTCGAGTTTTACAATGCCTCGGCCAACGCCCAATCCTTGCGCCGATTAAACATCGAAAACCATTTGCGCCATGGCCTGGCCCGCAACGAATTCTCGCTGGCCTACCAGCCGCAAGTCGATTTGGCCAGCGGCCGGATTATCGGTGCCGAAGCGCTGTTGCGCTGGATGCCGGCCATCGGCCCGATCGGTCCGGACGAATTCATCCCGATCGCCGAGAACAGCGGCTTGATCGTCGAAATCGGCGAATGGGTCATGCGCACGGCTTGCCGCGACTTTATGGCGGCGCCGTTGCGCGAGCGGAAGCTGTTGCTGGCGATCAACCTGTCGGCGCGCCAGTTCAAGAAAACCACGCTGGTCGACAGCGTGCGCGGCATCTTGGCGGAAACCGGCTTTCCGGCCGAGCGGCTGGAGCTGGAAATTACCGAAAGCATGCTGGTCGAGCACTTCGAGAAGACCGTCAAACAAATGCAGGAACTGAAAAACCTGGGCATTCGCCTGGCGATCGACGATTTTGGCACCGGTTTTTCCTCGCTCAGCTATTTGAAACGGTTTCCGATGGACACGCTGAAAATCGACAAATCCTTCGTTGCCGATATCTACGACAACCAGAACGATGCCTGCATCGTGCGTTCCATCATCGGCCTGGGCCACGGCCTGAACCTGAAAGTCCAGGCCGAAGGCGTAGAAACCGCGCAGCAACTGGAGCTATTGCAGCTGCACCAATGCGACCGCGGCCAGGGCTATTTCTTCCACAAACCGCTGCCGATAGACGAGTTTCGCCGGCTGTTCGTCTAGCATTGCGCTCCGTGGCGAACAGCCGGCAACCGGCGCTTTATGCGGTGACGCAGCGGTAAGGCCCTAGCGGATCGGCGCCCAGGGTACCGACCAGAGATTCCAGATAGGCCGGTCCGGACAGTTCCTGCAGTTTGCGTTGCGCCCGCTGCAAACGCTCGGCCAGTTTCAATTCGCCGACCACGGCCTGATGGCTGTTGTCGCGCAAAAACGCCTCCAGATAGCCGACGTGGCGTTGCCACAGCGCCAGCTCGCGTTGCTGTTTGATTTCCAGCCGCTCGCGGTACCAATCCGCGGCCAACAAATAGTCGCGGGTAAACATCGCCCGAATTTCGGGATGGTGCGCGTCCTTGCCCTGATAATGGCCGGTCGCCATGATGTGCAGCAGCGCATACAACGGCGGGCAGGCGTCTTCGATGCTGCCGTCGTCCAGATATTGCTGCGCCACGCGCTGCTGGGTTTCGACGATATTGTTGACGCCGTCGACGAACACCTCCAGGTTTTGCCGTTCCGGTTGCAGAATCTCGTCGGTGAACACCGCGTAGGGGTTGTCGAAGATCTTGCCCATCAGGCTATGCACGAAGTGGCTGGTGATACGGTAGCCGAGCCGGCTAGCCATGACCAGTTGGCCTTTGTGTTCGAAATCGGTCAGCGGCTCCAGATAACCGTGTTGCAACAGGTAATCGGCCTCGCGTTCCCGGCGCGACAAGCGCGCCCAGATTTCCGGAATCAACAGGCTGATGTCGTGGTCGACCCGGGTGTCGGGGCCGATATGGCCGGCGGAGCTGGAAAAGCCGGGATAGCCGGTCAGAATGTAGGACACCAGCGTGTTGTTCAGGTCGGTGATGCCGCGCAAGGCGTTGAACGGACCTTTGGTCAGCGCGCCCTCGCTGCCTGCGCCGGTCGTCGACGGCGATTTGCCAGTCAACGAACTGATGAAGTCCATGAACAATTCCGGCAACTCCTGGTAATGAATCGGGTTGTACACCGCCAGCGGCCGGATGCCGGGTTCCGGCGGGTTATTGCGCCGGCCGGTCAGCACCGCATCCACCGGATGGCACAAAGGCTGGTTCAGCGGGATTTTCCGGTGCAGGCGGGCGCCGACTTCGGCGACGTATTTGCGCAGCGGTTTGACCACATCGACCCGGGTTTCCAGATAGCGCGGGTTTTTCGACGGTTTGCCGTTCACCAACCGCGGATGCGCCGAAGACACGACAAAGCCCTTGCCGTCGCGGTAAGCTTCGCTCAACAGGTTTTGCATCGGCGGGGTGAATTTGGAAAAAGTCATGACGTCTTCCACCACGGCCGCCAGCTTTTCCCGATCCAACGGTTCGAAATTGGCCATGAAGTTGCCGGGGCCGGACATGTTCAGCTCGGTCTGTTTATCGTATCCGGGAATGATCGCATCGTCCGGGCGCTGGAACAGCCGGTACTCGCAGTTGGTGACCAGCTTCAAGCTCATCTGATAGCCGTCGTCCGGCAGCCAGGGCAGCACCGCCGCAGTCGGCACCACCACAGAGGCACTGATGTCGTCTTCCATCTGCACTTTCTCGCAGGCGATGTAGTCCTGGCGTACTTTAAACGTGCGCCAGCCGCCTTCGGCGTCGAAGCCGACCCGCAAATAGGTGGCGACGATCTTGCGTTGGTTCAGTTTCAGCTCGTGGCCCGGCGCACCGTCGATCACATCCACCGACAAATGGTCGCGCCAGTGTTCGCCCCACTCTTCGCGGTAAAAACGTTTGATCAGGAACACCAAAGCCAGAATGCTGGGCGGGATCGACTTCAGCCAGTTGTTGAACTCCGGCGTATGGTAACTGGACGGCGTCAATAACTTGATGACCGAGCCCAGGCTGCGCTCCGGACTCAGAATCTTGCGGGCCGGATCGCGGTCTTCGTACTCGTAGCCCGGCAGGAAGCGGCCGGTGTAATCCTTGTCGAAAATCGCCTGCACCCGGTCCAGATCGTGTTGCAAATCGTCGACGAACAGCGGCCCGTAAATCACCGCATCCTCGATGGATTTGGAAATTTCCGACTTGCCGCCGCCCGAAACCGTACACGGTTTGTGGCAGAACGTGCCTTCCGCGACGGTACCGATCAAGCGCCAGGACGGTGCGCCGGGGTGCTTGCACATTTCGATCTTGTAGCCGTTGGGCTGCACGTAAATTTTGCCGGGTTGCAAGCGGATACTGTGGCTCTGGCCGTTTCTGATCCAGGTGATTTTCTGGTTGTTCAAGCTCATCCGCAGATCTTGCGGCACGTAGATGATGTCCGGGTATTGCTTGTCCACCGCGTAGCCTTCCGGCTGCATATCCATGATCGCGCCGTAGCGGTAAACCATGTCGTCGAAATCGTAGCCCGGCTCGCGGGTCAGGCTGCCGATGCCGAATTCGTCGCCGTGGTTGAAGCGGCGGAAGGCCAGCGCGCCGCCGGCATGCTCTTCCTCGGCCAGGCCGAACAGGTTGGCAGCATAGCTGATCTGGGTTTTCACTTCCTTTTTGCAATAGCCGTAATAATTGTCGGCCAACAGCGTGACGATGATGCCGGAGCGGTCGCGGGCAGTCAATTTAAAGGCCTGGCCGTCGTTATACAGCTCGGCCGGGTCCTGCCAGCACATGCCCTCCGCGCGCTGGCGCTCGCTGGCATCGGCCCAGTGCGGCAAGCCCAATTGTTTCTTGGTCAGCTTGACCAGATGCGGCGCCAGAATCACGCAGCCGCTGTGGCCCGACCAATGTTCGACGTCCAGTGCCGCATCGCATTCCGGCAAGGCCGGATTGCCGCCGTTACCGAAAATGCTCTCGACGAAATCCAGGTTGCTGACCAGATTTCCGGGGGCGAAAAAGCGGATTTCCATCGACTTCTCGGCGGTGACGCCGGGAATTTCCGGACAAACCACCGGACGCAGCAATAACGAGGCGAACATGTGCGCCGGCTGCGGTTGATTGGCGGTGAAGGGTAGCGTCAGCAAGTCTTGCGGCGGATTCAAGGCCTCGGCCAGCATCAAGGCAAAGGTTAGCTTCGGCACCTGTTTTTTGTCGCCGGGCACCGGCAAGCCGCCTTCGGCAATGTGGAAAGAGCCTTGAGTGGTGCGGCGGTCGCTGGCCGGATTATGCAAAACCCCTTGTTTGACGCGGAAACTGGATACGATTTCGGAGCGGAATTCGTCTTCGCCCATCGGCAACGAAAGTTCGCGGGCCACGCCGTGCCGGTCCAATTCGAAGGTCATGGTCGGCAGCGACGGCACTTTTTCGAGACCAAGATCGCCGCAATAGCGATCGAGGAAATCCTGAATCCGGCGGTCGGCGGGGTACAACGAGGAGCTGGCCAATTGCCGGCTTTTCTCCAGATAACTGTTCAATAAATCCTGAGCGGTATCCATGAACTGGGCCGAGGCCTGATCGATACAGGTCGGCTGGCCGCAGGACGCCAATTTCAAATTGATATACAAATGCAATTGCCGCTTGACCGCTTGTTCGTCTTGACCCGCCGGTCCCAGACCCAACGCTCTGAGTTTATCCATAGCCTCCCCCTTGGAATTTTTTTAATGAATGGTAGCGGCATGATATAGCAAACCCGGCTCCGGCTGAACTTGGCATTCGCTTGGTCTGAGGCCGATTCCGGCCGCCGCGTGCGCCGGCGGCCGCCGAATCGGCCCGATCCGAACATGCGCGATATGCCCGATCAATCGCGTCATTTAACTTAGATTAATTAAATTTGCCGGCGAAATTCCGCCGCGTTTTCCGCTCCGGCTTTGAAAATCCGGGATCGCCGCTACTACGGCGGGACTGGCAGATAAATTGCTTGGAACGGGCTCCATCTTCTGCCACCGGAGCCCGCCTTGTCCGCTGCCGCCATTCCCGCCGATCAGATTGCCGCGCTGTTTCGCGACCATAAGGAAGCGATCGTGCATTTTCTGTTACAGCGCGTCAAATGCCCCGACACGGCACAAGACTTGAGCCAGGAAACCTATTTGCGCCTGTTGCGTAAAGACGGGCTGGCCCATAGCGACAATCTGAGCGGTTACCTGTTCCGCACCGCAGAGCGGCTGGCGATCGATTTCGTCCGCCAGCGCCAGCGCCTCAGCGCGCGACTGGAAGCTTTGCCGGACGACGCTCTCTGCCCGTTACCGCAGCCGGAATATGCCGCAATCGTCAACCAACGCTACCGGCGCCTATTGGACGCGATCGCCGCGTTGCCGGCCCAGTGCCGGCATATCTTGTTGCTGCGCAAAATCGACGAACTCGGTTACCGGGAAATTGCCGAGCAACTCGGTATTTCCGAAAAAACCGTGCAACGCCAATTGGTCAAAGCGATGTTGCATTGCCACGAATATTGCCGCGATACCCCGCCATAGTCTTGGCCGTCGCGGGGTACCGCCCCATCCCGCGCCCGAATCGGGTAAACTCGCACCGGCTATTTGTCCAAGACCCGTCTGAAATCTCCGGATGACCGCTACCACTCCCGCCCAGCACCACCTAAAACAAGCCACGACCTGGTTCGTAGCGTTACAGTCCAGTTGCGTCGATCTCGAACAGCGCCGGCAATTCGAGCGATGGCTGGCGGCAAGCCCGCTGCATCGCCAAGCGTTTAGCGAAGTCGAACAATTCTGGGGCAATCTGGACGCGCTGAAATCGGCCGATTTGCCGGAGCTGGAGCACGCTCGCGCCGCCCGGCCGCCGCGCTGGCGCCAGGGCCGGCCGCTGTTGTCCGGGTTATTTCTCGCAGCGACCCTTGCCGCGGCCTGGCAGGAACTATCGGCTCCGGCCGCCAGCTACCAGACCGGGATCGGCGAACGCCGCGAAATCGCGTTGGCGGACGGTTCTCGCCTGCAATTGAACACCGCCACCCGCTTGCGCATCCGCGTCACCTGGTTGCGCCGCGAAATCGAATTGGAACAGGGCGAAGCCCTATTCGACGTGGCGCACGAGCGCTGGCGCCCGTTTCGGGTCCATGCCGGCAAAGGGCACATTAGCGACATCGGCACGCGGTTTAACGTACGCCACCAGGACTCAGACGGAATCTCGGTTTCGGTATTAGAAGGCGAAGTGGAACTGCGCGTCGGCCGCAGTTGGCAGGGAGAAGTATTGAGCGCCGGTTTCCGCCGCCGCCTCGACGCCGAAGGCCGCTGGCATTCACCGGAAAAAATCGACGCCGAGCCGGTGTTGGCCTGGACCCGCGGCCAGTTGGTGTTCAACCACACGCCGCTGGCCGACGTGACCAAAGAATTGGAGCGTTACCATAATCTCCATTTCGTACTCGCCGATAGCTCGCTCGGCCAACAAACCCTGAGCGGACGTTTCGACGCCGGCGATCTGCAGCCGTTTTTACACGCGCTGCAAACGACGTTGCCGGTGCGGGTACAGCGCGGTAAAGACACGGTTGTGTTGCATAAACGCTGACACAGCCTCCGCAGCCCATTTTCCGCCCCGCCGAAAATTATTTTCGGTGCCGCTGTCCAGTTTCGTTGCCTTGCTTCGTTTATGACAGGTATCGTCAGCAAAGGCCTGGCCTACCTTCATTACACAGGAGACGACAATGAGCCGATCAACCAATCCCCCTTACCGGCAGCGCAACCGCGGCCGCACCGTTGCGCCGGTGCTGGCTTTATCTTTGGCAGTCGCCGGCAATAGCTGGGCCGGCGCAGCCGCATCGAACCAACTCGATCTGCCGGCGCAAAGCCTGGCTGCCAGCCTGGACAGTTTGGCGAAAACCAGCGGCGCCAAGTTGATTTATGCCGATTCGCTGGTCAAAGGCCTCCAGGCCGAGGCGCTGCACGGCGAATTTACCGTGCAGCAGGCGCTGGAGCAGTTGTTACGCAAGCACGGGCTGCAATCCGAAAACGTCGGCGACGGCGTTATCACCATCAAGAAAGCGCCGCCGGCACCGAAACCGCAAGCGGTCAAGGACGACTCGATCATCTCGCTCGGCGAAGTTACGGTCAGTGATCAACAGGAAAACGGCAAACTGACCAGCAAAGACATCGCCACGTCGGTGGATATCATGTACGCCGATAAAATCGCCGACCAAAACGTCCTGACTGCATTCGACTTGATGCATCGCATGCCGGGCGTGCAGATTACCCAATTCGGACAAGGTACCACCACCGGCAAATTTTCGTTCCGCGGCTTCAATGGCGAGGGCCGCACCAACGCGGTGAAACTGTTAATCGACGGCATTCCCAGCAACTCCAACGACGGCAACATGCCTTATTTGGATGCCTTGTTTCCGCTGGACATCGAATCGATCGAAGTGGTACGGGGCACCAACGATCCGCGTTACGGCCTGCATAACATTGCCGGTAACGTAAATATGACCACCTCCACTGGCGGCAATTACGTCAAAGGCCGGATGAGTTACGGCAGTTTCGACACCCACGAGATCCAATCGGGCTTGGGCTACGAAAAAGACGGCTTTTCGCAGAACTACCAGATTTCGTACCGAGCCAGCGATGGCTATCGCGACCGCAGCGATTCCGACAAGAACAGCTTCTCCGGCAAATGGTTCTATGCGCCGAGCGACAAATATAAAGCCGGTTTGATCGCACGTTGGAGCGAGGCCGGCGCCCAAGAGCCGGGTTACCTGACCTATCAGCAGCAACTTGCCAGCACGACGCAAGCCGCACCGCACGACCCGCTGGATTACAGCAAGCGCACCGTGGGCCAGATCAGCGCCCATCTCGACGTCAACTTAAGCGAAACCTTGTTCTGGTCGAACAAGGCTTACGGCAATATTTTCGATGACCAACGCTTGGTACAGTTTCACCCGGCGTTTTCCCAGGTCAAACGCGACCGGGACGAAGTACAGTACGGTGCCATCACATCGCTGACCTACCACCCGCAAGTCAGTTGGCTGGACGATTTCTCGATCGAAACCGGCTTCGATTTTCAACAGCAAGAAAACAAGTACAAGCAATACCGGACCATCAACGGCATAGCCAACCCCAGCAGCGCCGCCAATATCCGTAACGATGAGCATTGGACCTTTCTGAATTACGGCGGTTACATCCAAGCGGTCATCAAGCCGACAAGATGGTTGAAATTGACGCCCGGCTATCGTGCCGACGTGATCGACGGCGATTTTTTCAGCTACCGTCCCGGCGCCACCTATGGCGCCTACCCGATCAACGATTACGGGACCATCTCGCAACCCAAAATTGGCGCGGTGATCACCCCTATCGAAGGCTACAGCCTCTACGGTAACTGGGGCCGGACTTTCCAAGTAGGCCTTGGACAAGCCACTTTTGTCGGGCGAAACCAATCAAATACCGGTCCTTCTCTGAACGACGGCTGGGAAATCGGCGTGAAATTATCTCCGGTCGCGTGGGCGGAAGGCCGGGTGGCCTATTGGATGCAAGATGCCAGCAATGAAATCAGCCGCAATCTGGCCAGTACCGATTCCACCATGATTGGCCCCACCAAGCGGCAAGGCGTGGACATCGAACTCAAAGTGTATCCGACCGACCGCTTCGGCGTTTGGGCGGCTTACTCCCTGCAGGAGGCCAAGATCACCAATCCGCCGGCGGTGGTCGCCAACGCCATGGAATACACCGCGGGCAACCAAGTCGTGAATACGCCCAATTACCTGTTTTCCGCCGGTATCGACTATCAAATTACCCAACAACTGCGTTCGTCGTTATGGACCAGCGGCCAAGGCAACTACTTCGTCGATCAAGCCAACGACGCCGGCAAACACGGCGAATACGCGCTGTTGAATTTGGACTTGGGTTACCAGGTGACCAAACAAGTGGAACTGCAATTCCAGGCGAAAAACCTGACCGATACCCAGCGCGAATACTTGTGGTACGACGAAAGCTACGGCGCCGGCCAGCGGTATGCCTTTTATTCTCCCGGCGACGGCCGCGCGTTTTACGGCGCCGTCAGCGTCAAGTTCGATTACTAAAACATGGCTTCGCCTGCGTTAAAAGCCAACAAGAAACAGACCGCCCGCCGGCTTTGGTTGGCGGTCCATCTTTACTTGGGGCTTAGCTTGGGTTTGGTCATTGCCGTCGTCGGCCTGACCGGCAGCCTGTTGGTGTTCTATCTCGATCTCGACGAATGGCTGAATCCGCAATTGGTCATCGCCCAGCCCGGCGCACAGCGGCAAAGTTACGAAGCCCTGTACCAGGCTTTACGCCAGGCGGAACCAGGCCGGCAACGCGGCTGGCGGCTGGAAATTCCGGAACACCCGCGCCGAGCGGTAACCGCCCGCTATTACAAACCGGAAGAAACGGCTCACCACGGTTTCGCACCGTTAATGGTTTCGTTAGACCCTTACACCGGCAAAGTGCTGGCGAACCGCTTTTGGGGCGAGTTTGCGATGACTTGGTTGTACGATCTGCATTACAAACTGCTGCTGGACGACCCCGGCAAAATTCTGATGGCGATTGTCGGTGGCATTTTGCTGATTTCGCTGATCTCCGGCCTCTACCTGTGGTGGCCGCCGTTAAGCAAACTAAAAACCGCGCTGACGGTTAAGGCCAACGCCAGCAAGGAACGGCGGAATTACGACCTGCATAAATTGGCAGGCTTTTACACTTTCATCGTGATGCTGGTTGTGGCGCTGACCGGCGTTGCCCTGGAAATCCCGCAATACGTCAATCCGCTGTTCGGCTATTTTTCGCCGCTACAAGCCATGCCCAAACCGCAATCCTCACCATCAGCGCCCGGACAACAGCGGGTTAGCCTCGATCAAGCGGTCGCTGCCGGCCAGTCGATTTTTCCCGACGCCCGCTTGTGCTGGATCGAAACCCCGCACGACGCCGGCGGCAGTTTCCGCATCAATCTGCGCCAAGACGGCGAGCCTAGCCAGCGCTTCCCGAAAACCAATGTCTGGGTGGACCAATACAGCGGCAGGATACTGGCGGTCAGCGATCCCGCCGATCTCGGCGGCTCGGACACGCTGATCAACTGGCTGCATCCTTTGCATACCGGCGAGGCCTTCGGTTTGACCGGGCAATGGCTGGTGTTGATATCCGGATTGGCCTGCCCGCTGCTGTTCGTTACCGGCGTGATTCGCTGGCAACAAAAACGCCGAGCCCGTCACAAATTCGAGTTGCGTAGCGGCCACTGATCCAAGCGTCGGCCAATTCCGCATTTTCCCGATAGTGGCCGGCGCCGGGCAAATTCCGCCGCCGGACGGACTCGCCGCTCCGGCGAAACCGAATTTTCCGTGCCGATTCGGGTAAAAATCCGCCACTCGGACTGGCGACTCCGTCCGCCCCACCCCGAAATCCACCTTTGTCGAAAGTGAAATTTCTGATTAAATAATGTCCTCATAAGCTTACATTACCTTCCTGGAGCAAAGTAATAACTTGAGCGCCCTGCCTACGCCCCGTTTAGCCCTGATCTCCCTGGCTTGCCTGCTGCTGCAAAGCCCGTTTGCGGCTGCCCGCTACGCGGCCATCGTCATCGACGCCGACAGCGGCCGGGTGATTCACGAGAACGAATCCACCCAACGCTGGTATCCGGCATCGCTGACCAAGGTCATGACCATGTACATGACCTTTGCCGCGCTGGAATCCGGCGACCTGAAGTTAACCGATACCGTTTACGCGTCGAAACATGCCGCGTCTATGCCCAGCTCCAAGTTGGGCTTGCGCGCCGGGCAAAGCTTGACTGTCGAACAAGCGATCATGGCCGTCACCACCCGCTCGGCCAACGATGCGGCGGTGGTTTTGGCGGAACGGCTGGGCGGGACCGAGAGCAATTTCGCGGCGATGATGACGCAAACCGCCCACCGCCTGGGCATGAGCAGCAGTTCGTTCGAAAACGCCAGCGGCCTGCCTAACGACGGCCAAATCAGTAGCGCCCGCGATCTGGCCTTGTTATCGGCGGCGGTATTGCGCGACTTCCCGCAGTATTACCATTACTTCTCGGCAACCGAATTCCGCTACAAGGGCCGGGTAATGCCGAATACCAACAAAATTCTGAAAACCTACCCCGACGCCGACGGCTTCAAAACCGGCTTTACTTGCGGCTCCGGCTACAACCTGATCGCTTCGGCCAAACGCAACGGCCACCGGATCATCGGCGTGTTGCTGGGCGCCCACAGCAGCGGCGAACGCTTCGAGCAAATGAGTAATTTGTTGGACATGGGCTTCGCCAAAAGCGGCAGTAACCAATCCGGCGAGTATATTTCGCAGTTGCACGACACGGCTCAATTGCCGCCGCCGTTTCAGTTGGCCTCCAACCGTTGCGCCGGCAGCGCCGAGCAAATGGGCGCCGATTCCGGCAGCATCAGCCGTTACGAACCGATCCGTATCAACGAAACGCCGGAAAGTAAGGAACGCCGGCTGCTGGCGGCAAACAAACCGCAGCCGCGCATTACCGGCCAATCTTGGAACGTCAGCCTAGGCAGCTTTCCGCGCAAAATCGATGCCGACGTCAACCTGCAACGGGTCCGCAATGCGTTGGGGCCGTTGGCGAAAAACGGCCAGCCGCGGATAGTCAAAAGCAAAAACAAGAGAGGCACGGTCTGGCTTAGCCAATGGACCGGCCTGCAACAGGACGACAGCCGCGATTTCTGCCGCCGACTGCACGGCAAAAATCTGGATTGCAGCTCGTTTCCGCAACCGAAACAAACCGTTGCTGCGGCCGGCAGCCACGGCAAAACCGGCCACCGCAACCGTTCCAAGTCTTAAACCGGCCGCGGATCAGTAATGCGGCGGCCGTTCGTCGAGCGGCAGCAACGGCCGCTCCGACATGCTCGACGCCAGGCTCTTGATCTTGTCGTGCAGCAATTTGCAGGTTTCTTCCAATTTGCCGATCTGTTTTTGCTGATCGGCCACCACCTGGTTCAACGCTTGAATCAAGTCTTCCTGGTAGGCTTGTTTAATTTCCAATTCGATAATGCGCTCTTCGTTCATAACCGCTTAAAAGTTCCAGTGTTGGGCCATTCTAATCGAATTTCGCCACGGTTTTGCGCCGCCGCACTCGCACCGCCCCGCTAAACTCGCTATCATTGCCCACCACATCAACACAGCGAGGATGCAACCATGACAACCATTGCAGATCCGGTCATCGGCCGTTGGTATAAAGATTTGGAAAGCAATCTTACCTTCAAGGTCGTGGCGATCGAGGGAGCCGACGAATCCATCGAAGTCCAATACGCCAACGGCGACCTGGGCGAATACGACAACGAATCCTGGTACGGCTCGACCATCGATTACATCGAAGATCCCGACGATTGGAGCGCACCGTTCGACGACCTGGAAACCGACGATCTCGGCTATACCGATCCGGACCGCCATACCCGCGCGGATTCGGAAGATTTGGATATCAGCGACTTTTTGGATTGATTACGACTTTATGAGAATGACCCCGCAACAGTTTTTGGACTGGGAGTCCAAAAGCATCACGCTGCTGGCCATGTCCGGCGCCGGCAAGACCACGCTATCGGCCAAACTGCCCAAGGACAAATGGTTCCATTATTCCGGCGACTACCGAATCGGCACTAAGTACCTGGAAGAACCGATCCTGGACAATATCAAACAACAAGCGATGGGCGTGCCGTTTTTGCGGGACCTGCTGAAGTCGGACTCGATCTACATTTGCAGCAATATCACCGTCGACAATCTGGCGCCGGTGTCCAGCTTTCTGGGCAAAATCGGCGACCCCAGCAAAGGCGGCTTAAGCCAGGCCGAATTCAAACGCCGCCAGGCCTTGCACCACCAAGCCGAGATCGCGGCGATGAACGACGTGCCGGATTTCATCCATAAAGCCGAAGCCATCTACGGCTACAAGCACTTCATCAACGACGCCGGCGGCAGCGTTTGCGAATTGGATTGCCCGGAAGTTTTGGAAAATCTGGCCAAGCACACGCTGATCGTCTACATCAAAATTCCGCCGGCGCTGGAACAGACCATCATCGACCGCGCCAAGCAGGACCCGAAACCCTTGTATTACCGCCCCGAATTCGTCGACGAAAAGCTGGCGCAATTCATGCGCGAACGCAACTATCAAAGCACCGACCAAATTCCACCCGACGAATTCGTTAGCTGGGTGTTTCCTGAGCTGTTCAAGGCCCGCGTGCCACGCTACGAAGCGATTGCCGCCCAATACGGTTACACCGTCAGTGCCGACGAAACCGCCAACGTGGAAACCGAGGACGACTTCATCCAACTGATCGCCAGCGCGATCGCTCGCGAAACCGTATGAGCGCAACACTGCCATGCCTTTAGTCGCACATACCGCATTGCCGACTTTCCGCCGTTTGCAGGAAGAAGGCGAAGAAATTCTCACCCCGGACCGCGCCGCCCACCAATCGATCCGCGAATTGCACATCGGCCTGTTGAATATCATGCCGGACGCGGCGCTGGAAGCCACCGAGCGCCAGTTTTTCCGGCTGGTCGGCGCCTGCAACCAGATCGCCCAATTCCACGTCCACCCGTTTACCATCGACGGCCTGGAACGCGGCCCGGAAGCTTTGGCGCACATCGAAAAATATTACGAAAGTTTCGAGCAAATAAAACGCGACGGCCTGGATGCGCTGATCATCAGCGGTGCCAACGTCACCCACGACCATTTACAGCAAGAAGACTTTTGGCAGCCGTTGACCGAAGTGTTCGAATGGGCCAAGGAAAACGTCACCTCGGTTTTGTGCTCCTGCTTGGCCACCCATGCCTTGATCCAACATTGCTACGGCGTCGAGCGTACCCGGCTGCCGGCCAAACGCTGGGGCGTCTACTCGCATAAAGTCGTGGACCGTTCGCATCCGTTGGTAGCCGAGATTAACACCCGTTTCGACGTACCGCATTCGCGCTTTAACGAAGTGTTCCGCAGCGACATGGAAAAACACGGGCTGAAGGTCTTGGTCGCCAGCGACCAGGCCGGCGTGCATTTGGCGGTAAGCCCGGACGGCTTCCGCATCGTGTTTTTCCAGGGCCACCCGGAATACGACGACATCAGCCTGTTAAAAGAATACAAACGCGAGGTACTGCGCTATTACCGGGCCGAACGCGACGATTATCCGCCGTACCCAGAACATTATTTCGACGAGGCGGCGCAACGCCTGCTGGCCGAATACGCCAGCCACGTACAAGCCGCCCGCCACGGTGGCCGGCAACTGAAAGCGATGCCGGAGGAGCAAATTGTCGAACGTTTGGACATCACTTGGCGCGACTCGGCCAAAGCGGTATTCAACAACTGGCTGGGCAAGGTCTACCAGATCACCAACGAAGACCGCCGGCTGCCGTTCATGGACGATGTCGATCCGCGCAACCCGCTGGACCTATGATGCACCGGGACTTTCTGCTCCAAGCCGTGGAACTGGCTTGTTTCAACGTCGCTAATGGCGGTGGCCCGTTCGGCGCGCTGATCGTGCAAGACCAGCGCATCATCGCCGCCAGCGGCAACCGAGTCACCGAGAACATGGACCCCACCGCCCACGCCGAAGTCCTGGCAATCCGCCAGGCCTGCCAGTATCTGCAGGACTTTCAACTGAAAGACTGTGCGCTGTACACCAGTTGCGAGCCCTGCCCGATGTGTCTGGGCGCGATTTATTGGTCCAGGTTGGAAGCGGTGTATTTCGCCAGCAACCGCGACGACGCCGCCCAAGCCGGTTTCGACGACAGTCTGATTTATACTGAAATCGATAAACCTGCCGACCAACGCCAGATTGAGATGCGGCACCTGGCCATCGAATCCGCCGCGGAGCCGTTCCGGCTATGGCAAATCCAGACCGATAAAATCCGCTACTGAGCGGCTTTTTGCATTACTGAAGGGACGGGTGAGAAATCGCCTGTCCTTTTAGATCGGGACAGAATGTGGACCCAAGGCTTTCACTTGGGGGCCATTAGGATAACAACTTGACGCTCATAATTAATGGCGTCCCGGATACGATTCGAACGTACGACCTGTCCCTTAGGAGTAAACAGCGCAATTGTTCTACGAGATACCTAATAAATCTTAGGCGTTTGATTTTTATATAAAACCAATACCCCAGAGCAAGTTTGTGCATCTAACAACTTCTCTCGAAAACCTAAAATTTCCAGGCTTGTTTACACCAAAATTACACAGACTTTTTCAGCCGCCCTCGGGCAAAACAGCACGCCCCTGCAACCCAATGTTCTTTAACCGCGCATCTAACGCTTGGTAATCGCCAAGATGTGCCTCCATCAGCGCCTTCCACAACTTGCCATGATTCGGCACCGTGAAATGTAGCAGCTCATGCACGATAACGTATTCGCCCACGTCGCGCTCCAATGCTAACAGCTCGGTATTGAAGTTCAGGTTACCGTTAGTCGAACAGGATGCCCATTTGGTGCTCATGGGCCGCAATGATAAATGATTAACCTCGACATTCAGCTTCTTGGCCCAGTCGTAAACGCACGCCTTGAATTCATCCTTGTCCGTCCAGGTCATCGTTTGGCCTTGTGCGCTTTCGCGATCAAGCGCAGCAGTTCATCGGCAATGGCGGCGATTTCATTCATGTCCTGCAATACCCCAAACAGTGCAAAAACAATACTCTGCCGCAATTCCCGGTAAGCATCTTCGCTTTTTAGCCAGTTTGGTTGCTTGACAAAGGCCTCGCCGATTTTCACCGACACGGCTTCCGCATCGGCCAAACCATGATCGAGCAATTGGCAGAACACAAAATACGTCATGCCATCAAAGCCTTTTTCCACCTGCGCCTGTTTGCGCCGCTCGTTTTCCTGCATCAGCTCCAGCAACTTGTCGAGTGCTTTCTGCGTCGATTCCTGGCGGCTTTCGTAGCTGTCAAGCACCTGTTGCGCCCGCTCCGCCATCGTCACCAGAAACGGATCGTCGCTTTGCTCTTCGGCGTTTTTCTCGATCGATTTCACCAAGTTGATCACCTTGGTGTTCTTGCCCTCATGCTGGGATTTGATCAATTCGATGGTTTGCGCATTCAGCCGATAGATACCCGAGCTTTCGCCGATTTGGGTGCTACTGACTTTGGCTTGCACCAGTGCGTTGGTTTTTTTCTGAAAGGCCTTATCCACATAAACCCGCTTGGCATAGGCTTTGGCGACCACGGCATAAATGTTCGATAGGGTGGCGTAATCGTCGATATACGGCCGCAGAAACACATCCGGCGAAATGATTTCGTACAGCATTTCGATGGCCTTATATTCCTTGAAAAACGCCTTGCGCCGCTCCTTGTCGCGGAAATGTTCGATCAGATTGTCCACGTCCTTATCGTTGAAGTTGTGCTGGATCAACTGCATGTAAGCCGGCGCCTTGCTTTCCATCTTGGCCTTGAACAAGCCTTTCAATAAAGCAATGTCTTTGACACAGGCATTCACCTCGTCGCTGTCGAAGGCCAGGGCTTTTTCCAGCTTGTCAAACAGGCCGATAAAATCCAGCACAAAGCCGTGCGGCTTGACCAATTCTTCCCGCTCGTTTTCATACGGCCGGTTGACGCGGGCGATGGCCTGCAACAAGGTATGGTCGCGCATCGGCTTGTCGAGATACATCGCATACAAAATCGGCGCATCGTAGCCGGTCAGCAATTTTTCGGTGACGATCAAAATCTTCGGATAGGTGCCGAATTTGGCGAACTCCTTGCGGATGTTCTTTTCTTTTTTCTCGTCGTAATGGAAGCGCTTCAGGCCTTTGCTATCGTTGTGGTTATGGGAAATGATCACGTCGGAATAATGCGATGGCAGGATTTTATCCAGCGCGTCTTTGTAGAGTTCGCAGGCCTCGCGATCCACGCACACCAAAAACGCCTTGTAGCCCAGCGGCTCGACGTTTTGCGTGTAATGGTCGGCGACGTATTGCGCGACGATCGGCACCCGCGCCGCGCCTTTTAAAAAGTTCTTGGTGTTGACGGCCCGCTCCAGAATCTTGTTCAGTTCCTCGATGTCGGACACGCCTTCCGATTCCGCCAGATTCAAAAATTCCTTTTCCAAATCTTCCTTCGGCACCAGCAATTCATTGGGCGCCAAGTCGTAATAAAGCTCCAGTGTGGTGCCGTCTTCAATCGAATCGCGGATCGAATATTTGTCGGTATAGCCTTCCTGGTCGTCGATGCCGAAGGTTTTGAAGGTGCCTTTGCCGTAAGCGGTTTTGTCGATCGGCGTGCCGCTGAAGCCGATATAAGTGGCATTGGGAATCGCCGCCATCAAATACGTCCCCAAATCGCCGCCGGTGGTGCGGTGGGCTTCGTCGATTAACACATAAATGTTGCGGCGGCCGTTCAGATTGGCCGGCATGCCGCGAAACTTGTGCATCATCGTCACCACGATGCCGCGGTAATCACTTTTCAAAATATCGGCCAAATCCCTGATGTTCATGGCCTGCCGTGCCGCGTCGACGCCCAAGGCTTTCAGATTCCTGACCATCTGATCCTCCAGCTCGTTGCGGTCTATCATCAACAACACCGTCGGCTTGTCGCTGTCCGGGGCTTTGTAAAGGCGTTCGGCAGCTTTGATCATGGTAAAGGTCTTGCCGGAGCCTTGAGTATGCCAAATCAGTCCACGGCTTTTGCTTGGATCGTGCGCCCGCGCCAACACTTTTTCCACCGCGCGGGTTTGATGCTGGCGCAGGATGAATTTGTTCAGTTCCTCGTCTTTTTCGGCGAAGACAATGTAATCCTGCAAGAAGCCTAACAGCGTATCGACCTGGCAGAAGGATGTGATCTTCTGCTCCAGATTGCCGACCTCGTCGCCGCGCCAGTGGAAGATATTGCGCCGCACCGTGTTCCAGGTGATACCGTAGGCAAAGCCGATGGCTTCGGTAACGGTAAACAACTGCGGCGGCACCATCATTTCCGGGGTTTCTTCGTGGTAGCGGCGCAACTGGTCGATGCCCAAGGCAATCGCCTCGTCCTTGTTGGCGTTTTTGCATTCGATCACCAACACCGGGATGCCGTTGATCAAAAACACCACGTCGGCGCGGTTGCCGTAGTAGCCGTTGTGAACCGAATATTCTTCGGTCACTTCATAGACATTGCGCCATTGCGCGGGCGGTTTGCCGATGTCGTCGAACGCGATCAATTGCAAATCCAGCTCGCGTTTTTCGTCGTTGACCGAAAACTTGCCGTGACCGCGAATCAAATCCAGCGCGGCGCGGTTACCAAAAATATCGCTGCTCAACAAGGCAAAGCGACGCAACAAGGCCGGCAAGTCGTCCGGCAGGCGCGGGTTGAATTCCAACGCTTTGGCATACAGCAGTTCGGAAAAAAACAGATCGGCGCCGCGACTGCGCTCTTCGAAGGTGTCGCTTTCCTTGAAACCGCGCCGCGCTTCCGCTTCGCTGCGGCTGACCACAATCCAGCCGAGCGCTTCGGCATAGTGCAAAATGCGGCTTTGTACGGTTTTATGCTCGCCCGGCTTGGCCATGTCCTTGTGTTCCTTTGATTTTAGTTTGCCAACGTTTGCTCCAGCTCCGTCAAATCCAGCTCATTGACGCGAATTTCGGCGGTCATCAGTTTGTGGAGCATGGTATTGAAGAGTTCGGTTAGCAATTTCTTCTTTGCTTGTGATATTTCAACTTTGTTTTGAACTGAATCTATTGCGCCAGAAATCTCGATTTGTTCCGATAGACATGGTAAAGGCATCAATATTGGGGCAATATTCTTTTTGTTTAGCTGTGGCGTAGGTCCTGGTTCGGTAATCATTCTAAGATCAAAGGTTTCTATCCACCAATAAAGATACTTATAATTGATAATGTTTTTGGGGATCAACGCTATTAGGTTTGGGTCCAAAACGGTGTGTTCTCTGGCGATTCTTTTTTTATTCGTAGCAATTGCAGCTCCCCTCTTCGGGAAAATAATAGAATAAGATGGAACAGTCCGTTTTATTTTCGCCTCATCTAAAAATCGAACTAAATTTGAATTATTAAAAAATATCTCATTACCCTCGATGTTCATGTCAGATACTTTTACGCCATGAATAATTAGGTCACTATTATCTTGGTTATTTTCGTTCGCTAGTTGAGTATATGACATTGCAGACGCTTTGATTTCGGCCACGTTTTCAATCGGTGCAACACTCCAACTCTCCGGCACAAAGCCAATTTCCGTTTCCTTCTGCGGTCCACCGCGCAAACCTTCAGTGAACAGCTTTTGCATCAACGCCTTTTTCAGCTCTTGCGTGGTGTTGATCAAGTTCTCCTGTAACTCGATGGCTTGCTGAATGGTGGAAAGTACTAATGCAATTTTTCGTTGTTCATCTTTCGGCGGCAAACTTAGTTTGAATGTTTTTAGGCTTGCCCATGAAGTCCGAGGATGTTGTACGCCGGCGGTGGTTTTTATGGCGTGTTGAATGAATTGGTCGGTATGAACTAGATACTTCAAATATTCATTTACCGCATTTTCCTTATTGCGAAAAACAAGAATATCGGTCGAACATACACCTTCAAAATCGACCAATACCGACTTTCTTAAATAAGGCCTAAGCTTTCCAAATAAAACATCGCCATTTTTAAACGCGGATTTACTGCTCTTCACTTCATTTTCAGAGCCTTTTCCTATTAGCCTTGGGAATCCTTTTTCTAAATGCTCAAGCCCCAAATAAACCGAATCTCCGTCTGTTGTGGGCTGATAAGACTCGGATATTTTGTTACAAATATCGCAAAAAAATTTTATTTCCCAACCTTTTGGCAATTCTTCAAGTACGAGACTATGCTCCATATTCAATTCCTAGAGTCTCAAAGATATTTCTGAGTCTTGTTTTTTGAAGCGTTTCTTGCGATTCCAACTCGGAAAGATCATCAATGATTTCCTGGAGTGGTCTAAATTCGCCTTCCGTGCTGACATGCACATACCGACTCGGCGAAATGTTGTAATCGTGTTTGACAATTTCATCCTTGCTGACAATCTTCGATAACTTCTCCTGCTCGCGCCAATTCAAGAACACCTCGGCCAGCATCTCGATGCTATCGTCGGGGATGTAGTTTTTCGGGTCGCCTTTTTTGAAGTGCTGGCTGGCGTTGACCAGCAATAGCTGGTTACGCCGCTCCGCCGGTTTCCGTTTGTTGAGGAAAATGATGATGCCCGGCGCGCTGGTGTTGTAGAACAGGTTTTCCGGCAGGTAGATCACGCCTTCGATCAAGTCCTGCTCGACGAACCATTTACGCACGTCTTTTTCCTTGTTGCTGTTGGCGTTGCCGGAGCCGCGCGAGGCAGCGCCGGTGTCTAGCACCACGGCGGCGCGGCCGTCGTCTTTCAGACTGGCCCAGATATGTTGCATCCAGCCCCAGTCGGCCTTGCCGCCCGGAAAACCGGCGTCTTTGGGGAAACGGTCCAGTTCGTCGGCGTCGTAGATTTTTTCGTCGTAACCGGGCTGGTTCCACATCGGATTGGCAACCACGCGGTCGAAGCGTTTCAGTTGGCCTTTGTCGCGGAATTTGGGGTTTTTGAAGGTGTCGCCGATTTCGATTTTGCCTTCCATGTCATGGATGATCATGTTCATGTTGGCCATGGCCCAGGTGCCGGGGGTAAATTCCTGGCCGTAGAGTTTGGCGGGCACGAATTGGTCTTGGCCTTTGGCGGCCATTTTACGTTGCAATTCCAGCTCGCATTTGATCAGCAAACCGCCGGAGCCGCAGTTGGAGTCGTAGATTTCCATGCCCGGTTCCGGCGCCATGATGCGCGCCATCAGGATGCCGACTTCCTTGGGGGTGTAGAACTCGCCGGCGCTTTGCCCGGAGTTTTCGGCGAATTTGCGGATCAGGTATTCGTAGGCGCGGCCGATCAAATCCGGCTCCACGTCCTTTAGCCCTAAGCGTTTTTTGCTGATTTCCTCGATCAGCATCGACAGGCGGTCGTCTTCGATTTCGCGCACGCCGTGGTTGGTGGCGTTGTAATCGATGCGGTTGACGATACCGTCCAGTTCCGGGTGTTCCTTGGCGATGGCGTGCAACACGTCGGTGAGCTTTTCACCGATTTTACCGGTCAGTTTGCGAATCACCGACCACACCGCATCGGCGGCATTTTCCGGTTGTACCGGCAAATAAAAGCGGGTCATAGCCTTGGGTTTTTCGCCGGGGCGGGCGTTTTTGCGGGCTTGCTGATAATCGGCCTTGGCCAGCTTGAAGGCGTTTTCCCGGCCGCCAACTTGCTCGGCAATGCGGTTGATTTCGTCGTCGTAAACGTCGCACAGGCGTTTGACGAACACCAGCGGCAGAATGAAGTCTTTGTATTTGGCGGCTTCCTGCGCGCCGCGAATGGAGCAGGCGGCATCCCATAGCCAGTTTTCCAGCGATTTGTCCTGTTCGCCGTTGGGTTTCTTGGTGGGTTGGGTCACGGTGGTGGTTATCCTTGTTGTGGCGGCTGTTCGGTGATGCCGCGATAGAGTGCGTCCAGTAAATTCAAGTATTGGTTAAATTGGTCGGGCGTTTGGACCATGTTTGCGACGAGCCGGTAATCCGACTGCTCGCCGGTTTGGGCATGCAATATGCCGACGACCAACTGCCAAGTGGGTGAGGATAGCATTTCGGCGGCTTGCCGGCCCAACATCCTAGCGCCGGCAAGGTCTTCGTCAAAATCGGCGTCTTCCAGCAAATTGGTGTGATGGTCGTAAAGCAGATCCCGATTCCATTCGCCCACGGCGTTGCGTAACACAAAGGCAATATCCAAGGCGTCTTTCCCACCTTGGGGATAACGCTCGCTCCAGGCAATCAATTTCAGGATTAATAAACCGACCGGTGTAACGCAACGAATATCCAGCGGCGGTTGTTCCCGCAATCTAACGATTTGTGTGTGCTGGTAGGCTTCCTGAAATCCGGTGACGGTCATTTGGATGCTGTACTCCGGCGGCCAGGCAATGCTACCGTCGGTTTCGATGCCGCCGAACGGCACGATGTCGACCGGAATGTTCTCGCGGTAAAGCAGCCGCTGTAATTGTTTTGGGTCTTGGCTAAATTGATTTGTCGCTAGTAATTGGCTTTTCAGCGTTTCAAAGGCTTGCCAGTCGTTTACTTGAACGGCCAAGTCGACATCCCGAGTAGCTCTGGGCGCTTTGATGCCGTATGCGTGTTCGAAAATCAGGTCTCGGGCCGTGGCACCGATGATAAAAAACGGTAGGTCGATCTGTTCGGCAACATTAGCGATCTCCGCATAAATGCCAAGGAAGGGTTCGTTAATCTTCCCGGAAATGTTCAGCAAGTTCTTGCTCATAGATGATTTGTGCTACTTCAAGGTTTCTCGGGTCGCCGCTGGCGAGCAGGTCTGCGTAAATCAGTATCGGGTGCACGACGTCAGTGCGGTTAAATTCACCTTCAACGTCCCAAAATGTATTCAGAATTTCGATATCGCCGCTCGGATCTTTGCGCAATCTGTGGGCAACCTTGAGCTTGCTCGCCCATTCCGCCATGACATATATCGTAATAGTTGCTGGCTTTAAATAATGCGTGAGCTTATCCGCAGCAACATCCCCTCCCCAATAGGCTTGCAGATTGTGTAAGGGCGCTATCTGCCACCAGTTAGGATCAGGTGCTCGGTATCTTCCTGTTTCCAGTTTGGGCCGGAGCTGCTCTGGGTAAGCTATTAACCAGCGCTCCAATAACTTCTGGCGGTTTTTTAGACGGCGACCTTGCCCCCCCATATCGACGATATAGCCCAACTGTATTAAGTCTTTGAACACCAAGGCCACTGTCCCCAATGCGGCCGTGGCTGTTTGGGCAATTTCGCGATAAGGCGCGTTGACCAATTCCGGTCGACATAGCAAGGCATACACGATTTTTAAACCGATGGGAGTAAATGCCCGGTTTACCGCTTTGCTGGTTTGAGCCTCAGCTGGCTTGTTGCCTTTGATATAGACATAAATAGGCAATGCATTGATATAGGCATTGCCGGCGGTATCGATGAACCAGATGCCCATGTCCTTGAGACGTTCGGCCATCAACGGATTGATGTAATGGGCTACGACCAAACCGTGCTCAGTCATGCGCGTAAATTGATGCGCAATTGCCGGGAGAATACTGTTGATGACGAGCTTTTTTATATCAATTGCAATCGGTATTCGATTTGCGCCGGTATCTATAAAACCGGTTGCATCCACATATTGCCTGTGAAACTGATTGATTTTGATCGTAAAGCCAGTGTTCCGTTTAAGTTGGTCGATGGCTTGATCTAATAAGTTGATTTCTGTTGTTTTCACGCTGGCTTGCTCGGCTGCTCGGTGAGTTGTTCATTATTTTAGCTTGTTCACCAATAATGAACAGGAGTAAAAAATGAACACACAGCAAGCTGCATCGCTTTAACTACTGGAGCAACGAGCGCTGGAAAGCCAACTTGAGTCCTCTATGGCTTCGGATTTCAGAACTGAAACGCAAAGGTTATAAGCCAAGTTGTTTTGACATATCGGCAAATCGCGCATTCATCTTTTTCAAGCTTGCCGCCATGTGTTAAGAAAATGGCAGGCTGTCCTGCCGAGGAAGTTAGGCCGGAAGAGCTGGAAAAAGCGGATGCCGAGCTGGTCAAGCAATATACCGGCATGTTTGCAGGTCTGTTTACTAGCTGAAATCCGCCATACATGGCGCTTTTAGTCAGCGTCATAATGTAACAGTCTGCCCATGTAGCCGGTTTTGATTGCCTGATTTTGGGGTGTTTTATTTTGAATTGCCCCATGAGTGCCCCATGGGTATTTTTGAACAATCATAGGCCATGTAAGCCTTTGATTTGTATGGCGTCCCGGATACGATTCGAACGTACGACCTGTCCCTTAGGAGGGGACCGCTCTATCCTACTGAGCTACCGGGACCGAGTGAATTTAGCGGACGGATTTTAACACAGCGAGCGAGTTAGGCTTTCTGTTTTCGAATCTCGACCCGCTCCAAAGACGTGATGAAATACGACAGCTTGGACTGGCTTCTCGCCGACAAGCCTTCGAAGAAACCGCCGATTTGCACCTTGGGAGAGGTTGCCGAAACCGGTTTGACGAAGCGCACGGCAAAATCGAAATCCATCACGTAATCGTCGAAATTGATTTGGCAATTCTTGATTACGTCGCCGCGCTGTACCCGGGCTCTATTGACCGGCACAATAACTCCGGCGCCGCCCCTGGACAGATCGAACAGATAACCGCCAATCGATATGCCGGTGCGTTGCACGACACCGCTGAACGGTATGTCGATGGCACTGATTTCCAGCCGCGGCGAGCGCCGGCGCTGCGGATAAAATACCCGATCCGGCAGCGGCGCCTTGTAGTAATTGATGCCTCTGGAATGGCCGATCTCGATGTCCGTCAAATTAAAAGACAAGTGAATGCCTTTGTGAAATGTCGATAACTTCAAGGCCCGCGAGCGGAGCAACAAGTCGTTGCCGTGTTTGGGCATCAACTCGTCCAGGATGATACTGTTTTTGTCCAATTTGATGCTCAAGATGGACGAGCTGAAATCTTCGGCGAAACCTTCGACTTGAATGCTGCATAACGGCGAGCTGTTCTCGATTTCTCCGAGCAGCCGGGCGATTTTGTCCGGGTCGGTGATGAAATTCGGATTTTCGAACGCCAATAAATCGTCTTCGGCTTCAGGCGCCGATACGTTGGCTTTGGAAAAAAAATGCTTCAGCTTGCTCAGCATGTCGAGCGGTCCGTAAACTAGTTCGGCGCCCAGTCTACACTGAAATTAAGGTATGCGAAAACAGCTCGTTACGGGTCACGCCATCCGGTCCGTAGGTGGCCGCCAGCGGGGATTTACCGCGTAATATTTGCAAAGAACGCTGGGTATGTCGGCTCAACAGCGCGATGCTGGCACCGTTTTGTTCGTTAAGCGCGCGGCAATTTTCTGACAGCTTGGCGAGGCCGGCCCAACTGCCCCAGACGCCTTCGACGCGGATGCCGGCGGCGCCGGCTTTGGCAAGGTATTTTGTGACGCCTTCGTTACCGACGCTTAGCTGCTCGGTGGCCAAGACTTGACCCAATTGCTTGGTAAATTGCTCGAGCTGGGCTACCAACTCTCTTTTGTTGGCTGCGATATTGGCTATCGCCTCCGGGTCGATTTTCTGCTTGAGCTTATCGGATTCGATGGTTAACAGCTCGAACAGGCTTTGTGCCGCCTTTAACGCATTGGCGAGCAATTTTTCGGTGATGGGATATGTTTTTTCTATCATAACGTCATGTACTGTCGGGTAACTGTTTATCGAATTGCAGCATTTTCGCCGCCACGCGTTCAGCGTTGACTTGGTAGCTGCCAGCCTGGATCGCCGCTTTTATCGCTGCCACCCGGTCTTCGTTGACCACCGGCGTTGCAGCGCCGGCGGCCGACGCCGTTTTAATATCCTGGGCAGTGGCGGTGATCTCGACAGTATCGGTAACGACACCGCTCTCGGTCCGTTGTTTAGGCTCAGCCGCATCTTTAACCCCAGGTTTTGCGGGCACTGAGGTCGTAACAGGCTTGCCGGTGATTGATTCGATAGCCATGGCGAAATTCCCAAGTTAGTTTTATCTGAAGCATTTAGCGGCATCATAGTAAATTCCTTTAGCGCCAATTTTAAAAATTAACCGAAACTTGGCCGGCATTGACCACGACGGCTTGAATCACGCGCTTGGAAGACAGGTTCCGCACGCTGATTTTCTGGCCCTTCGCGCCGTCGCTCATCGCCGCCCCGACCGCACTGATCACGACTCCGGCTTTGCTGGATTCGATATTCACCCGTTCGCCGCGGCGAACCACCGTCGGATCGGTAACCAGTTGCCGATTCAACACGCTGCCTGCCGGAATATTCCGCGCGGCCTGCTTGTCCAGCACATCGCTGATATCGGTAACGTAGCCCTGCGGCAGCATGCCGGCATCGCGGGTCTCCACATTCAAGTGCTCTTGCCGAATAATGTCGTTGCGCAGCATCGACTTGTTCAATACAAACACGTCCTTAAACGACTTGACCAGCACCGTGCTGTATATGGTCCAGCCCTTATCGCCGTAACAACGGACGCCGACGGTATTGCGGCCTGGCTTAATTTCCCCGGTTTGGGCAAACACTTGCAGCGCTTGCTCGCAGTTAGGCAATTGCAGACGGGGATCCGGCTGCGCCAGGTTGATTTCGTATTTGCCCCCCGCTTCCAGCGCGGACTGGACGAATTGGTTAATCGCATCCTGGATTTGCTGAGCGGACTGGAATCCACCGCCCCACGCCATTCCCGAGGCCAACATCAAAATTCCGGGTAACATTCGTTTGTTCATATTCAATCGCCATTTTTTTGACTTGCCCTAAGCTTTCAGCATAAAACGTACCAGCAAATTTCAAGTAAACCCAAGTAATGCCGCTATAATTGAGCGAACGTTATTCAGGGGGGTTATATGGCCGGAGTCTTAGACGGGGTAGATCAACGAACCAAGCTAGCAGGACACAACCGATTCGAATTGCTTTTGTTCAAATTGGTCAGCCGCCAGCGCTTCGGGATCAATGTGTTCAAGGTCCAGGAAGTCATTCAATGCCCCCCGCTGACCCAAATCCCCAACTCGCATTCCGTGATTTGCGGCGTCGCCCACTTGCGCGGCAAAACCATACCGGTATTGGACCTATCGATGGCGATCGGCATGCGCCCGCTGCAACGAGACTCGGGTTGCTACGTCATCGTCACCGAATATAACCGCTCCATCCAGGGTTTTCTGGTCGGTTCGGTGGACCGGATCATTAATATCGGTTGGGAACAGGTCAAAGCCCCGCCCACCGGCACCGGCAAGGAAAGTTATCTGACCGCGGTAACCGAAATCGAAGGCGAACTGATCGAAGTCATCGACGTGGAAAAAGTCATGAAAGAGGTGATCGGCGGCCGCGAAGAGGCTTCAGCGGAAACCATAGATCAAAACGTGATGAGCCAAAACGACCATATCCTGGTCGTCGACGACTCTTCGGTCGCCAGAAACCAGGTGAAGCGGGTTTGCGAACAAATCGGCATCGAGTGCACCCTGCTGAAAGACGGCCAGGAAGCCTGGGACCATTTATGCGCATTGGTTGCGGAAGGCACCAAAATCGAACAACGCTATTCGATGATCATTTCCGACGTGGAAATGCCGCGAATGGACGGCTACACGCTAGCGACCAAAATCAAAGCCGATCCGAACATGAAACACATCTACCTGATCCTGCACACATCGTTGAGCGGCGTCTTCAATACCTCGATGGTGCAAAAAGTCGGCGCAAACGAATTTTTAGCCAAGTTCGATCCGGACTCGCTGATGCAGTCCATTCAAAAACGGCTGAGAGTCAACCACGCCGGCCACGCCTGATCAGGGTAGCGCGGAATTTGTATCCTCCATGTTGAATTCGGCCGGCACCGACAAATCCCTGGGCATCTCCGGCAACCTGTCGCCGGCCGACTACCAAGCCATTCAGCAATTCCTCAGCCAAAACTGCGGCATCGAGTTGGGCGACAGCAAGCAGTATCTGGTTAAAAGCCGATTGCAACCGTTGCTGGCCAAATTCGAACTGCCGGGCTTTGCCGATCTGGCCGCCGCCCTGCAATCCAACGCGTTCTCGGCGCAAAAGCTGAAAAGCGCCGTGATCGACGCGATGACCACCAACGAAACCTTCTGGTTTCGCGACGAACGCCAGTTTTCCGAACTGCGCGATAACGTGTTACCGCAAGTGCTGGCACAAAGAAACGGCAGCATCCGGATTTGGTCCGCCGCCTGCTCTTCCGGCCAGGAACCCTACTCCATCAGCATCTGCGGCTTGGACGCCCTACGCGCCAGCGGCAAGAACCGGGCGTTGCAAATTATCGGCACCGACATTTCCGAGGCTATCCTCGAAGAGGCCAAGCGCGCCTGCTATTCCGACGCCGCGTTATCGCGCGGCATAGACGAAGCGACCAAAGCCAAATACTTCCAGAAAAGTTACGACGGCTACCAGCTAAACGAAGAAGTCACGCGCCAGGTCCGGTTTCAACAATTCAATTTGTTGAAATCCTTCGCCGCCTTGGGCCGGTTCGACGTTATTTTTTGCCGCAACGTGTTGATTTATTTCTCCGACGCCATCAAACGCGACATCCTGACCCGGATGGCCGACAGCCTGGAACCGGGCGGCTATCTGTTCCTGAGCAGTACCGAAGCCATGCCTCCCGGCATCGGCGCCTACGAAATGGTCCGTTCCGGACTCACCAATTATTTCCGCAAACCCGGCTAACGCCGCCGAATTCTTGACGGATTCGGCCACCGGCAAGTTTTTGCCGCCCACCTCCCCACACCGGTTTTTGACGCTGAAACCAAGCCCATTCAAAGCCAGACAACTGAAAATTAACTAATTTTTTTTTCAGGCACGCTTACTGCTTTTTTAGTTAAAAAAACCAGTAAGGTGGCAACCATGTCAATCAATTTCGACAACGCTTTGGGCATACACCCGCAAGCCCTGGCGCTTCGCGAAAAACGCGGGGAAATTCTGGCGTCCAATCTGGCCAATGCCGACACGCCCGAATACAAGGCGCGCGACCTGGATTTCAAAGCCGTATTTCAACAAACCCTGGCCGACCGCGGCGGCGAATTAAAACGCAGCCAAAGCGGACACTTGGCCGGTCAACACCACGTGCTCGGCGCCGACCTGCTGTACCGCAATCCGCAACACGCGTCGCTGGACGGCAATACCGTGGAAGCCCACATCGAACAAGCCAAATACGCCGAAAACGCCGTGCAATACCAAGCCAGCTTGCGCTTCATCAACGACGACTTTCTAGGTTTGATGACCGCCATCAAAGGAGAATGACCATGAGCTCTTTACGCATCTTCGATGTCGCCGGCAGCGGCATGAACGCCGAGAATCTGCGCCTGAACCTGGTGGCCAGCAATATTTCCAACGCCAACAGCGTCAGCAGCAGTATCGACCAGGTTTACAAATCGCGGCAGCCGGTATTTGCCGCCGAATTGAAGAACATTATGGATAAGAACAACACCGCCAGCGGCGTCAACGTGCTGGGCGTCGTCGAAAACCAGGCGCCGCCGATCATGGAATACAACCCTAACCATCCCATGGCCGACGCCACCGGCTACATCTATAAACCCAACGTCAACACCGTCGAGGAAATGGCCAACATGATGTCCGCATCGCGTTCCTACCAAAACAACGTCGAGGTGTTGAACACCGCGAAAAACCTGATTTTGCAAACCCTGAAAATGGGCCGCTGAGGTGAACCATGAGCACAAGCGCAATCGACACGTTTAACAGCCTAGGCTTGGCCACGACCGCCACCGCTTCGGCCAGCACCCAAAAACAATCGCTAGGCCAGGATCAGTTTCTGAAACTGCTGACCACGCAGCTGACCCACCAGGACCCTTTAAAACCAATGGACAACGGCGAATTTCTGGGCCAAATGGCCCAATTCAGCACCGTATCCGGCATCCAGGATTTGCAGGCTTCGTTCAAGGATTTCGCCGGTTCGATCAGTTCGAACCAGGCGCTGCAAGCCTCCGGTCTGGTCGGCCGCCGGGTGTCGGCGCCATCCACCGAAGCGCTGCTGGGCGCCGGCGGCAGCGTCTCCGGCGATTTCGAATTGCCGAGCAGTTCGCCGGAAGTCACCGTGAAAATCATCGATCCGGAAACCGGCTCGACGATCAGAACCATAGACAAAGGCGCCCAGTCGGCCGGCACCACGACTTTTACCTGGGACGGCAAAGACGGCAACGGCAATCTGGCCGACCCCGGCGTCTACAAAATCGAAGCCGCCGCCAAAATCGACGGCGTCAATACCGTATTGGCTACCAACGTCCAGTCGCTGGTCAAAAGCGTGACGATGGGCAGCAGCAATAGCAGCATGCAAGTCAACCTGGACGGCCTGGGCCCGGTTAAATTCAGCCAAATCAAACAGATACTGTAGGAGAAATCGACATGCCCTTTACCACAGCACTCAGCGGCCTGAACGCCGCATCCAACAATCTGGCCGTGACCGGCAACAATATCGCCAATGCCAACACCGTCGGCTTCAAAAAATCGCGTTCCGAATTCGCCGACGTTTACGCCGCCAGTCTGGGCGGGGTCAGCAGCATCACCCCCGGCGCCGGCGTCAAAGTCGCCAACGTTGCCCAGCAATTCAACCAGGGCAATTTGCAATTCACCGACAACAACCTGGATTTGGCAATCAGCGGCGAAGGCTTCTTTACGCTGGCGAAAAGCCCGACCGAAACCAACGACCTGTCCTACACCCGGGCCGGCGAATTCAAATTGAACAAGGAAGGCTATCTGGTCAACAACCAAGGCAAGGCACTGTTGGTCTACCGGCCCAATACCACGAAAGTCGAGGACGGTTTCAGTACCGGCGTCACCACGCCGGTGCAGATCAATACCCTGACCGGCTTGCCGTCGGCGACCGATACCGTCAACATGCAATTGAACCTGGACGCCCAGGACGACTTCACGCCCAGTACGCTGCCGTTCGACCCGACCGACAGCAATACCTATAACTCGCAGACCTCGACGACGGTTTACGACACCTTGGGCTCGCCGCATATTCTGACCACCTACTTCGTCAAACTCGATCCGGCTACCGCCCCGAACCCCGGCACTTCCGAATGGCTGGTCTACCACTACATGAGCGAACCGGCCACCCCCAATACCCGGACTGCGGTGCCGGTGACTTCCGGCACCCTGGGCGGCACCACGCCGGAATCGGCCAAACTGACCTTCGACTCCGGCGGCAAATTGACCGACCCGGTAGACGGCAAATTCGGCTTGTCCAGCTATGTCATCACGCCGCCGACCGGCGCCGCCGATGTCGAAATCGACACGATCAATTTTTTCGGCACCACCCAGGTCCAGCAAAAATTCAGCGTCAACGGCATGACGCAGAACGGTTTGCCGGCCGGACGCCTGACCGGCATCGACATCGACGACGAAGGCGTGATCTTCGCCCGCTTCAGTAACGGCGGCTCGCAAACCATGGGTAAAGTGGCTTTAACCCGTTTCGCCAACAATAACGGCCTGGCGAAACTGGGCGACACCTCTTGGGGCCAAAGCGCCAATTCCGGCGAACCGATTCCGGGCCAGGCCGGTGCCAACAATTTCGGAGCGATTCAGGCCGGCGCGCTGGAAAGTTCCAACGTCGACTTATCGGCGCAATTGGTGAATCTGATCGTCGCCCAACAGCATTACCAGGCCAACGCCCAGACCATCACCACCGAAAACAGCATCATGCAAACCATCTTGCAGATTCGTTAATTGAAGGAGGCCGCTCATGGACCGTAGCCTTTACATTGCGATGAACGGCGCCAAACAAACGCTGATGGCGCAATCGGCCAATGCCAATAATCTGGCGAACGCCCAGACCACCGGCTTCAAGTCCGACTTCGAGCAGTTCCGGGCCATGCCCAGCTTCGGTCCGGGCTACCCGTCGCGGGTGTATTCGATGACGGAACGCCCCGGCACCGATCTGTCGAACGGTTCGATCTACCATACCGGGCGCGAACTCGATGTCGCGGTCGAAGGCCAGGGCTGGATCGCCGTGACCGGTAAAGACGGCAAGGAAGCCTACACCCGGGCCGGCGACTTGCGGCTGACGCCGGAGGGCCTGCTGCAAACCGGCGCCGGCCTGTCGGTGCTGGGCGAAGCCGGCCAACCGATCGCGGTACCGCCGGCGCAGAAGGTGGAAATCGGCAAGGACGGCACCATAAGCATCGTGCCGCAAGGCGTCAACGCCACCAACACCGTGCTGGTGGACCGGATCAAACTGGTCAGCGCCGACCCGGCCAATCTGGAAAAATTGGAAGACGGCCTGATGCACCCGAAACAAGGCGGCGTGTTGCCGGCCGATGCCAACGTTACCTTGATCCAAGGCTCGCTGGAATCCAGCAACGTCAACGCCATGGCAGCCATGGTGGAAATGATCGAGCTATCCAGAAGCTTCGATATGCAATCTAAGGTCATGAAAGATATAGACGAAAACGCCGCCGCCGCCGCCAAGTTAATGCAAGTGGCATAAAACCTGCTTTACTCCTGATAAGACAAAAAATCGTCAGATCAGGAGGCTGTCATGACAGAACGAGCATTATGGGTCGCAAAGTCCGGATTGGACGCCCAACAAACCCGCATGGCGGTTATTTCCAATAACCTGGCCAACGTCAACACCACCGGTTTCAAGAAAGCCAGACCGATATTCGCCGACCTGATGTACCAAAACATCCGTCAGGCCGGCGCCCAATCCACCCAGAACACCCAGTTACCGACCGGCCTCCAGCTCGGCACCGGCGTGCGGACCGTCGCCACCGAGAAAATCCATACCCAGGGCAATATCTTGCAGACCGGCAACTCGCTGGACATCGCCATCAGCGGCCGCGGTTTCATCCAAATCCTGCAGCCCAACGGCGACATCAATTACACCCGCGACGGTTCGTTCAAGATGGATTCCACCGGCCAGTTGGTCACCTCCAACGGCATGCTGCTGGAGCCGGCCATCACCATCCCGCAGGACGCTCTCAGCATCACGATAGGCCAGGACGGCACGGTTTCCGTAACCCAGCCCGGCGCTGCCGCGGCCAACCAGATCGGCCAGATCCAGATCGCCGATTTCGTCAACACCGCCGGCCTGGAACCGATAGGCGACAACCTGTTCCGCGAAACCGTCGCCAGCGGCGCGCCGATTATCGGCAATCCCGGCGAAAACGAACTGGGCCAGATGATCCAAGGCTCGCTGGAGACTTCCAACGTCAACGTCGTCGAAGAGCTGGTCAATATGATCGAAACCCAGCGCGCTTACGAAATGAACTCGAAAGCCATCTCCACCACCGACCAGATGTTGTCCTTCGTCACGCAACAACTCTAATTCAGGACCAAGGCCATGAAAAACCCAACACAGATACAGCGGCAAACCGGCGGCAAATTTTTGCTGCTGGCGGCAACGCTAGCCATACTGGCCGGTTGCGACACGCTACCGAAACGCGACCCGGACTTTGCGCCGGTGCAACCCGCCGACCTACGCCCGCCGCAACAAAACAACGGCGCCATTTACCAGGCCGGTTACGACATGCGCTTGTTCGAAGACCATGCCGCACGCCGGGTCGGCGATATTTTGACGGTGACCTTCGACGAAAATACCAACGCCACCAAGCAGGCCAATTCCAAAGCCAGCAAGAACAGCGATATCCAGGCAAGCGGCAGCGCGCCGACCATCTTCGGTCTGGCCAGTTCCGCCCTGCTCGGCCACGACCTTGCAACTTCGCTGGATTACAGCATGGACCGCTCGACCGAGGGCAAAGGCGACTCCCGGCAAAGCAACCGTTTGACCGGCGGCATCAGCGTCACGGTGGTCGATTTGCTGCCCAACGGCAATCTGCGGGTACGCGGCGAGAAACGGGTGACGCTGAACGACGGCAGTGAGTACATCCGCCTGTCCGGCATCGTCAGGCCGATCGATATCAACGTCGCCAACACGATTCCGTCCAGCAAGGTAGCCGACGCCACCATCATGTATACCGGCGACGGCGCACTAGCCGACAGCAGCAAGCCCGGCTGGATTACCCGAATTTTGTCCAGCCCGATCTTCCCGTTCTGATCCGGCCGCCCAGGAGAAACGCCATGAAACGCTTAATTTTTCTGCTTCTGCTGCTCGGCGCCGGCCAGGCGCAAGCCGAACGCATCAAAGACATCGCCTCGATTGCCGGCGTGCGCAGCAACCAACTGGTCGGCTACGGCCTGGTGACCGGTCTGGACAAAAGCGGCGACAAAACCAAGTTCACCGGGCAAAGCCTGCGCAGCATGATGGGTAAACTCGGCATGACCTTGCCGCCGGATATCGATCCGAAATCGAAAAACGTGGCTTTGGTCAGCGTCCACGCCGACCTGCCGGCCTTCGCCAAGCCCGGCCAAAAAATCGACGTCACCGTATCGTCGATGGGCGACGCCAAAAGCCTGCGCGGCGGTTCATTATTGATGAGCCCGTTGCGCGGCGCCGACGGCAACGTCTATGCCGTGGCGCAAGGCAATCTGGTGGTGGGCGGCCTCAGCGCCGGCGGCCAGGACGGTTCCAAGGTTACGGTCAACAACCCGCTGGTCGGCCGAATCCCCAGCGGAGCGACGGTCGAGCGTATCGTGCCGACCTCGTTCGACCAAAGCCCGGATATGGTGTTCAACCTGAACACGGCCGACTTTACCACCGCCCAGCGCATGGCCGATTCGATCAACAAAACCTTGGGCGCCGATACCGCGCAAACCATAGACGCCACCTCGGTCAGCGTCCGCGCCCCGGTCAACCCTGCGCAACGGGTCGGCTTCGCCTCGGTAATAGAAAACATCGAACTGGCGCCGGACGATGCGCCGGCCAAAGTGATCGTCAACTCGCGTACCGGCACCGTGATCATTAACAGCAAGGTGCGGGTGCAACCCGCCGCGGTATCGCACGGCAGCTTGACGGTGACGATCAGCGAAAATCCGCAAGTCAGCCAGCCCAACCCGCTGTCCGGCGGCAGTACCGTGGTGACCCCGCAATCCAACGTTGAGGTCAAGGAAGATAAGAACCACATGTTCGTATTCAATCCCGGCGTGTCGTTGGACGAAATCGTACAGGCCGTCAACGGCGTCGGCGCCGGCCCCAGCGATTTGGTGGCCATTCTGGAAGCTCTGAGATCGGCCGGTGCGCTACGCGCCGAATTGATTGTGATTTAACGCTAACCGGCACCTCGTTTTAAACCGGTTTAGGGGGATTCGTTATGTTGAACGTAGACAGCGCCGCGGTATACACCGACTTCAATAATCTGGCGAAACTGAAACAAAGCGCCCGCGAACAATCGCCCGCCGCCGTCAAGGAAGTCGCCAAGCAATTCGAATCCTTGTTTCTAAGCATGATGATGAAGAGCATGCGCGAGGCCAAACTGGCCGACGGCATACTCGACAGCCAGCAAAGCCAGTTTTACCGCGACATGTACGACCAGCAAATGGCCATGCACCTGGCCGGCAAGCCGGGCATCGGCTTCGCCGACTTGATCGCCAAACAACTGTCGCCCAAAGCCGCGGAAGAAGACGAAAAAGATCCGAAGCTGGCCACCAACGAAGTGTTGAACCGGGCCGCCGGCACCGGCAGCGCGTCGCAACCCGACCGCCACCAGACCATTGCCGGAGCCGGCGCGAGCGACGGCGAACCGCTGGAAAACTCGGGCCTGGACAGCCTGGAACGCAGTCTGGCCATGCTGGAGCGCAGCCAGAATGCGATGGCCGACCGCTGGCAACATCTGGAAGACGACTTGCAGGCCACAGCAAGCGCCGGCACGGAAACCTTATCGAGCAAAGAAGAGTTCATCAGCCAATTGCGCCCGCACGCCCTTGAGGCAGCGCAAGCCCTGGGCGTCGATCCCAATCTGCTGCTGGCACAAGCGGCATTGGAAACCGGCTGGGGCCAAGCCGTGATTAAAAACGGCCACGGCGAGAACAGTTTCAACCTGTTCAACATCAAAGCCGACAAATCCTGGCAAGGCAAGCAAGCCAAAGCGTTGACGCTGGAATTCGACGGCTCCAGCGCCAGAAAGGAAATGGCCGGCTTCCGCGCTTACGGCTCGTATAAACAAAGCTTCGACGATTACGTGAATTTCATCAAGAACAACCCGCGCTACAGCGAGGCCCTGAAAAAAGCCGGCAACGCCGGCCAATATATCCGCGAGCTGCAACAAGCCGGCTATGCGACCGATCCGCGCTACGCCGACAAAGTGATGAGCATCTACCACAACCAAAACGCCGCCGAAGCGGCGGCATTGCGCGACGCAGGCTAGGAGGCGATCATGTCGATGGGCATCTTGGGCACCGCACTTTCCGGTTTGACCGCGTTCCAACGCTCGCTGGAAACCACCAGCAACAACATCGCCAACGCCAATACCGACGGCTACAGCCGGCAACGGGTGGAACTCGCCACCCGGCCCGAGCAATTCAACGGCGCCGGCTACATGGGTAACGGCGTGGAAGTGGCCAACATCACCCGCAGTTACGACCAATTCATCACCAACCAGGTCCGCACCAGCGCCGCCACATTCAACGACGTCAACAGTTTTTATAAGTTGTCCGCCCAAATCGACAATATCACCGCCGATAACGCCACCGGCCTGGCACCCGCCTTGAAAAGCTTTTTCAATGCGGTGGACGACGTGTCCAACGATCCGACTTCGATCGCCGCGCGGCAAGTGATGCTGACCCAGGCCGAGTCGCTGACCCAGCAGTTCAACACTATGAACCAGCGCTTCGGCAACCTGCGCACCCAAGTCAACACCAATCTGGCCAGCGCGGTCGACGAGGTCAACGGTTACGCCAAATCGATTGCCGAACTTAACGTCAAAATCGTCGCCGACATCGGCCGCTCCACCGGCAAACAGTTGCCCAACGAACTGCTGGACCAGCGCGACCAGTTACTGACCAAAATCGCCGAGAAAGTCGACGTCAGCTATGTCGCCCAAAGCGACGGCTCGATCAACGTCTTTATCGGCAAGGGCCAATCGCTGGTGCTGGGCAATTACGCAGCCGAACTTTCGTTGCAAGGCGACGCGCTGAATGCCGACCAAAAACAATTGGTATTGAACGGCCAGGACATTTCCAACCAAATCTCCGGCGGCAGCATCTACGGCAACCTGCGCTTCCGCGACCAGGTTCTGGACCCGGCGCAACAACAGTTGGGGCTGCTGGCAACCGGCATCGCCACCGAATTCAACAACATCCACCGCAACGGCTACGATCTCAGCGGCCCGCCCGCCACCACCGGCGTGGATTTCTTCGAGCTGGGCGCACCGAGCGTGCAGGTAAAAGGCCCTCCGGGCAATAACGCCGGCGCCGTGGCCAGCTTCGTCGCACCGACCTCGGCGGCCAATTTGGGCGCATCCTACAAACTTGAAGTCATCAGTACCGCGCCCGACCTGTTCACGCTGACCAATCTGAGCGACAACACCGCCTATACGCCGCTGAGCGCCGCCGATTTGAGCGATCCGGCACCGGCAGTGGCGGCGGCCAACGGCTTTAACATCAGTTTCAGCGGCACATTGACCATAGGCAACAGCTTTACCATCAGCCCCAGTTTCAACGCCGCGGCGAACATTAAATTGAACAGTGCGATCACTAACCCGAAACAAATTGCCGCGGCCAGCGCCGCCGATTTGCCGGGCGACAACAGTAACGCGCTGAAACTGGCCGAGCTGGAAACCAAAACCAGCATGCTGGGCAGCAAAGCCAGTTTTACCCAAGTCTACGGCCAGTTGGTAGCGGATGTCGGTTCGGAAACCCATGCGGCATCGGTCAGCCGCGACGCCCAGGATACCTTGCTGAAACAAGCCACCAGCGCCAAGGAAAATATTTCCGGGGTGAATTTGGACGAGGAAGCCGCCAATCTGATCAAATTTCAAAATTCGTATCAGGCGGCCGCTAAAGCGGTATCGGTGGCCAATGCCATGTTCGATACCCTGATCGGGGCCTTTCGCTAGGAGATTATCATGCGTATTTCAACATCCTGGAACCATCAATTGGGCCTGACAGCGATGCTGGACCAGCAATCCAAGCTCAACGAAACCCAATTGAAGCTGTCGTCCGGCAAAAAGTACCTGAACCCGGCCGAAAACGCCGTGGCGGCGACCAGCATGCTCAATTTCGAGCAAAACATTAAGGAAAACGAGCAATATCAAACCAACATCGGTGCGGCACGGCAACGGCTGGGGCTGGAAGAGAGCAATTTGGCCAACGCTACCGATGTGCTGCACCGGATCCGCGAACTGACAGTACAAGCGCTGAACGACACCAATACCCAAACCAACCGCCAGCAAATCGCGATGGAAGTCGACGAGCTGAACAAACAATTGCTCAGCATCGCCAACACCAAAAACGCAAACGGCGAGTATTTGTTTTCCGGCTACGCCAGCGACCGGCCGGCCTTCACCGACACGCCGGATTACGCCTACCAGGGCGACGCCAACCAACGCCAAATCGCGATCGGCCCCAACCGGCTGGTCACCGACGGCGATCCGGGCGAGGCGGTATTCGGCACTATCCAATTGGCGCCGCTTAGCGCCGGGTCCATCGACAACGTGTTGCAGGCAGTCGCTCAATTATCCAGCGATTTAAAGAGCAACACGCCGAATAAGCTTTCGCTCGACGACCTGGACCGGGCGCTGGTCCGCTTCGACAACGTTCGCGCCGCAGCCGGCGCCCGCCTGAACGCGCTGGACGATCAGGAAAACCTGAATGCCGACTATATTCTGGACAATAAAGCCACCGCGTCGGACATCGGCGACCTGGACTACGCCGAGGCGCTGAGCAAATTCAACCAGCAACAGATCGCATTGCAGGCCGCGCAACACGCATTCACCAAAGTACAAAACCTGTCGCTGTTCAATTACATTTCCTAAGCGCCGATCCGCCGGCAACCGCCGCAGCCTAGTCGAAGAAACCGGCGGCTTTCAGCTTCGCCACCAGGCGCCGGGTGAATTCGGCTTTGTCGCGCCGATCCAGATGCGCGCCGTCCGGCAATTCGAATCCGAATTCCGGATAATCCCAACAATTGACGGCAAGTGCCGGACTATTCGCCGCAAACACGTCCCAGCCGGTCGCTCTGGGATAACGGTATTCCTCTATGGTTCTGACCAAGGCCGTGGACGGGAAATTGATAAAAGCCAGTTGAGCTCCTTTATTCTGGATTTGCCTGCCAAGGCTGTTGGTATAAGCGAATTGGTCGGCGCTAAATTGCACGGCGGCCGACTGCCTGAGTTTTTCGCCGACGGCTTGCTCGAACTTCTCCCGGCTATCGATCCCGTTCATGTCGAGCGGCGCGCCCAAGCTACGCAACACCCGGTTGATATAAAAAGCCGGCTGTTGCACCAATTCATAATCGGCGTCGCGCTCGCGGTTGGCATAGGTCGTCAAATAAAACGGCCGGACCATGCCGGGAGAGGTCAGCCGCGTGAACAATACCTGCGGCGGAATTCCGCCACCGTACAACGCCAACTGCTGTTGCACCTGGCTTTTCAACAGGGTTTCCAATTTGGCCGAAACCAGATCCTTGTATTTGCGGTGGTAAAACGCCACCCATTCTTCGGCGCGGTCGTGCGGCCGGTCCGCGGCCAATTTCCAAACGTCGCCGGACACCAACAATTTGCCGGTGATTGCCGGATCCTGCGCCATATCGGCCAGCACCGGTAAAAACTCCGACCCGTCTATCGCCAATTGCACCGGCGCCAGTCCGGTCTCGGCAGCCAATACTTCCAAATCCATGCCTAACTGCATCCTAGAGTCGCCGACCAAAATCAAGGCCTGCTTACCCAACAAAGCCGCTTTACCGCGTTGCGCCGCCCAGAGCTCTTTGCTGTCCTGCACCGTCGGCCGAAAGCCGATTTGCCGCAGCCTGAGTTCGACCACAGCCAACAACACAACGGCCGCCAACAAACCGAACGCAAACGCGCGTTTGGCGGCGGGATTCGGCAACCTATCGCTAGAATTGGAAATAAATGAAGGCACGGCTGTCACCGTTGGAAAATAGCACGACGGAAATCGTCAACCCGGCAATCACCGAGCCGCGGACCATGGGCGAAAATCGTTCGAACAACTGCTCCAGCCGAATTTCCCGGGCCAGAATGTGCCATACCAACATCGCCGATACGATACCGGCCACCGCGATGCGGCTGGACTGGTCCAGCGCGGCGGCACCATCGCTACGCACCAACGCGGCCGCCATCGCCGCCAGGTTTTCGAAGCCCTGAGCCCGAAACGGAATCCAGGTTAACGACACCAACAAAAATGTCGCCAACATCAGCGCCAGCTTGGCGGCCGGACTTTCAAGGCGGAAACCGGCGGCGTGCTTGACACCGTGTTCCACCGCCAACAACCCGCCATGGATGATGCCCCATAAAGCAAAAGTCCAGGCGGCGCCGTGCCACAAGCCGCCCAGAACCATGACCAGCACTAAATTGAAAACGGTCCGCAATGGGCGGACGCGGTTACCGCCCAGACTGAAGTAAAGGTAATCGCGCAGCCAGCTCGACAGCGAAATATGCCAGCGCCGCCAGAAATCGGAAAAGCCCAACGCGCCGTAGGGGCAATGGAAATTGTCGGGCAGGCTGAAGCCCAAGGTCATCGCCGCACCGATGGCACACAGCGAATAGCCGGCAAAATCGAAAAATATCTGGCCGGAAAATGCCAATACCGCCAACCAGGCATCCGCCGCGGCGAAGGCTGCGGGATCGGCATAGACTCGGTCCACTACCGGCGCCAAACCGACATCGGCCAGTATGGCTTTGGCGAACACGCCGAACAAAAACAAGGTCAAGCCCCAGACGAAATGGTCGGCTGCGGTTTGCCGCGGCGTCTTGCATTGCGGCAGGAATTGCGGCGCCCTGACGATGGGACCGGCCACCAACTGCGGAAAAAATGTCACGAACAACGAGAAGTCGAGCAAGCTGGTTTCCGCGGCGATTTTGCGTTGGTAAACGTCCAGGGTGTAGGACAGGCTTTGAAAGGTATAAAACGATATGCCGATCGGCAATACGATGCCTAAAGGTTGCGGCTGGTAGCCTATTCCGAACCACGCCAAGATTTCGGCAGCGGTCTGGTTCAGGAAATCGGCATATTTGAAAAACCCCAGAAAACCCAGATTAACCAGCAGGCTTACCGCCAATAACGCCTTACGCCGAGGCTGATTCTGCGCCGCGCCGATCAGTTTGCCCAGACAAAAATCGACATTGGTCGAAATCCACAGCAACACAACGAACGGCGGGTTCCAGGCCGCGTAAAACAAATAACTGGCGATCAACAGCATCAGCTTGCGGCTGCGCCAATCCGGGATCGAGTAATACAAGGCCAGAACCACTAGCCAAAAAATCAGAAATAAAAATGAATCGAATTGCATAAAGACGTTGCTGACCGAGGCCGGAAGGGACGGCCGCCGAAAAAGTTTCGGCTAAGAGTAGTCCATAGCCGCAAATTCGATAGCTCGCGAGCCGAATAATCCGCCCCGACCCGGTTAGCTGCCCAGCAGATTACGCCTTGCGTGCGGCGATGGCCTGGCTCAGTTGGTATACCGCCATCGCGTACAGCGGACTGTGGTTGTAGCGGGTAATCACGTAAAAGTTATGCAGGCCGATCCACAGGTCCTCGCCGGTTTGCTGCTGGTAGCTGAGCAGCTTGGCCTTTTCGGCGCCGGCCAAATGCGGCGGCAGTTCGACCTGCAACTGACGCAATTCGGCCACACCGATATCCGGTTTGACGCCTTTGCTCAGGGCCTGCCGATACGATTCGCCCTTGGCCGAGACCGGAAAAGCCACCGGCGCACCGGCCTGCCACTGGTTGCGCACGAAATAATTGGCAACGCTGGCGATGGCGTCGGCCGGATTGCTCCAGATATCGCGTTTGCCGTCGCCGTCGAAATCCTTGGCAAAGCTGCGGAAACTGCTGGGCATGAATTGCGGGAACCCCATCGCCCCGGCATAAGACCCCATCGGTTGCAACGGGTCCATGTGCTCTTCCCGCGCCAGCACCAGGAATTGTTCCAGCTCCTTCAGAAAAAACTCGCTACGCGGCGGATAGGCGAAGCCGAGCGTCGCCAACGCGTCGATGACCCGGTATTTGCCGGTATGTGCGCCGTACTTGGTTTCGACGCCGATGATGGCGACGATGATTTCGGCCGGCACGCCGTACTGGCGCTCCACCGCCTGCAAGGTGGCGGCGTTGTCTTTCCAGAATTGCACGCCGCCGGCGATGCGGGCTTCGGTCATGAAGATTTCGCGGTACTGAAACCAGGGCTTACCCTCGGCCGGCTTGGACATCGCATCCAGAATCGGCTGCTGGATGTTGACGGCTTTGAACAGAGCGCGCAATTCCGCTTCGTTGAAACGGTGTTGCTTCGCCATCTGTTTGACAAAGGCGTTAAAAGAGTCGGTCGGCGCGATTTCGGCGGCAACCGGGCCGATGCCGATCAGCGACAACAGCAGAACCGCGAATTTGGTTTTCATAGTCATGTCAAAGTTGGATAAAAATGGCCCGGCAGCCAGCCGGGCGTTATACCGGCAACAACTTCCGGTGGGTATGGATCGACATCAAAATACCGAAACCGGCCATCAATGTCACCATCGACGTGCCGCCGTAACTGACCAACGGCAGCGGCACGCCGACCACCGGCAATATGCCGATCACCATGCCGATGTTGACGAATACGTAGACGAAAAACGTGAACGACAGGCTGCCGGCCAGCAAGCGGCAATAGGTATCCTGAGCTTGCACCGCGATGTAAAAACAGCGGCTGATCACCAGTAAATACAACAGCAGCAGGCCGACGCAGCCGAACAAACCAAACTCTTCGGCGAATACCGCGAAGATGAAATCGGTGGAACTCTCCGGCAGAAAATCCAATTCGGCCTGGGTACTGCCCAGCCAGCCTTTGCCGTTGATACCGCCGGAGCCGATCGCAATTTTGGATTGAATGATATGGTAACCGGTGCCCATCGGATCGGCCTCCGGATTGAACAAGGTCAACACCCGATTGCGCTGGTATTCGCGCATGAAGTGCCACAGAATCGGCGTCGATGCCGCCAGCCCGACCACCGCGCTCAGCATAAACCACCACGACAGTCCGGCAAAAAACAACACGGCCGCCCCCGAACTGGCCACCAGCAATGCCGTGCCCAAATCCGGCTGTTTGGCGATCAACAACACCGGCACCAGCAGCAACCCGGCAGCGATCATGACATGCTTGGGTTTGGGCGGCAGCGAATGTTCGGCCAGATACCAGGCCACCATCATCGGCGCGCTGATTTTGGTGAACTCGGACGGCTGAAACCTAAAAAAACCCAAATCCAGCCAGCGCTGGGCACCCATGCTGATCTGACCGATGACTGCAACGGCGATCAGCAATAACACGCACACCGAAAACAAAGCGACGGAAAAAGTCTGAAACCGGCGCGGATTGATGTGCGCCAATACCGTCATCAGGCCGATCGCCAGCCCGGCGCGGCTGGCATGGCGTACCAGCATCGCCACTTCCTGGCCGCCGGCGCTGTACAAGATCACGAAACTCAGTGCCAAAATCATCAACAAGCCGATGAATAGCGGAATATCGATATGCAATTTGCGCAGCAGATTGCCAAGCAGCGACGGCGTTTGAAATTGTTCGTTGCGCATTTCGTGTCTCATGGCGCAGCGTCCTTGGTTTGGTTAAGGTAAGCGTCGATGATTTCGGCGGCGATAGGCGCGGCCACGGAACCGCCGTGGCCGCCATGCTCGGCGATCACCGCGACGGCAATCTGCGGGTCGTGCACCGGCGCCAAGGCGATAAACAAGGCATGGTCGCGCATTTTGAAGTCGACCGCATCCTCGTTGTATTTCTCCTCCTGCTTGACCGTGAACACCTGCGCGGTTCCGGTTTTGCCGGCAATCTGGTAATTGATATTTTTTGCGATCAATTTCGCGGTGCCGCGCGGGCTGTGAACCACGTTGGTCATGGAGCGGAGGATGTTGTCGACGTTGGCCGGTTTCAACGGAATGTCGGGGACGATACGCAGTTCGGGCGGCGCGGCGTAATCCGGCGTGATGATTTCCTGCACCAGGTGCGGGTTGACGACTTTGCCGTAATTGGCCAGCGTCGCGGTGGCGCGCGCCAATTGCAGCGGGGTCACCTGGGTGTAGCCTTGGCCGATCCCGGTAATCACCGTCTCGCCGGGAAACCAGACCTGGTTGCGGTAACGCCGCTTCCATTCCTTGGACGGCATCAAGCCGTCGACCTCTCCGACCAGATCGATACCGCTTTTCTCGCCGAAGCCGAATTTATGCATGAAGCCGGACATCTTGTCGATGCCCAAAGCCATCGCCAGATCGTAAAAGTACACGTCGCAGGACTCGGTGATCGCTTCGTTCATGTCGACCATGCCGTGTCCCCATTTCTTCCAATCCCGGTATTTGTGGTCGACGTTGGGCAATTTGTAATAGCCGGGGCAAAACAGGCGGTGGCCGTAATCGATCACGCCGTACTCCAGGCCGGCCAAGGCATAAAACGGTTTCATCGTCGATCCCGGCGGATACAAGCCGCGCAAAGCCCGGTTATACAAGGGCTGGTCTTCGGAATCCTTCAACGCCTTGTAATCCTTGGCCGAAATGCCGGAGACGAACGGATTCGGGTCGAAGCCGGGCCGGCTGGCAAATACCAACACCCCGCCGGTCTTGATTTCGATCGCCACCGCGGCGCCGTTGTATTCGTGCAGCGCGTCGTAGGCGATTTTTTGCAGATCGATGTCCAGCGTCAAATAAATGTTGGACCCGGCTACCGGCTCCACCGTCGATACGGTACGTAAGGCTCGGGACTGGGCGTTGGTTTCGATTTCCTCGTAACCGGCAGTTCCCAGCAAATGGCTTTCGTAATATTTCTCGATGCCGATTTTGCCGATCTGGTCGGTGCCGCGGTACTGTTCCAGCGGCAACTTTTTCAGCTCGTCCTCGCTGATCCTGCCGACGTAGCCGACTACGTGGGCGGCCAGATCGGCGTAAGGGTAATGCCGCACCAGGCGGGCGTAGACGTCGACGCCGGGAAAATACGGCCGCACCACGGCAAATTTGGCAACGTCCTCGTCGGTCAGATTTTGCAGTAACGGCGTCGTGGTAAAGGATTTATTGCGCTTGCGCAACTTTTGGAAGGCATCGATTTTTTCCTCGGAGATATTCAGCAACTGCTGCAAACGCTTCAGCGTATCGTCCAGGTCGGCGATCTGTTCCGGGATCAATTCCAGGCTGTAAGTCGGCACGTTCTCCGCCAACATCCGGCCTTTGCGGTCGTAAATGACGCCGCGGGTCGGGGGCAGCGGCGAAATTTTGATGCGGTTGTCTTTGGACAGCGTGGCGTAATGCTCGTGGCCGACCACTTGCAGGTAAACCAGGCGCACCACCAAGCCGACGATCAGGAACAATATCAAAATAAAAGCCGCGACGATGCGGCTCAAAAACAGGCGACTTTCCGCCAACGGGTCCTTGATCGCGAATTTTCTATCCATGCCCGATCAAACGATGCGCGCCATGACCCGGATATAGCGCAGCACCACAAACACCAGCGGCCATGCCAAAGTGCCGCTCAGCACCGGATACCAAAACTCCAGCGGCAAACGGTTGCCGGCGCGCATGCTTTCCAAACCGAACACCACGCATTGCGAACCCAACAAACAGAAAAACACCCACAGGCACTGCTGCACGATCGGAAATTGGCGCAGGCGGCGGTGCTCGTTGATGCTGAAATAACAGATCAGCGCATAGATCAGCGCATATTGGCCCAACAAGCGGCCGGTCAGCACGTCGGCCAATAGCCCTACCGCCCAGGCGGAAAATACGCCGAAGCGCTCAGGCAGAGCGATGGCCCAGTAAATCAATACCAGCACCACCCAATCGGGGTTGAATATGTCCATCGCCGGAAACAAGGACATCACCCGCAACACCATCGCCGCGGCAACGGTCACGGCGAAATAAGAACCGGCCAACACATCAAGGCGCGCCATTGGCACTTTCCCGCGTATCCGAAACGTCCGCCGCCGGCTTGCCCGGCTCGCCCAACACCACCGGCGTCGAATGGCTCCAGACGATCAAAAATTCCCGGCTTTTTTCCAGATCCGCTTTCGGCGTGGCATAAATGTTGGCGAAGGATTTGTCCGGCCGGGCTTCGAACTTGTCGACCACCGCCACCGGATAACCGGCCGGGAACACGCCGCCCAAACCCGATGTGACCAGCAAGTCGCCCGGCACGACGTCGGCGTTATTCGCCAGAAACGGCAAATGCAAGCGGTTGGGTTGGCCGGTACCGAACGCAATGGTACGCAGGCCGTTGCGGTTGACTTGGACCGGGATGGCGTGGTCGGGGTCGGTGATCAACATTACCTCCGAGCTGGACGGCAAGGCCCGGACCACTTGGCCGACGATACCGTTGGCATCCAGCACCGGCTGTTCGGGGTGAACGCCGAACCGGGTGCCTTTGTTAACCACGACGGTATGCTCGTAAGGCGCCAGTTTGACCGAAACCAATTCGGCAACCAGCACTTGCTCGCCGAGTTGAAACGAGTTTTCCAGCAGCATGCGCAGGCGGGTGTTCTCCTTCTCCAGCGCCGCCAGTTTCAATAATTTGGCATCGTTGACGAATTGCTGCTCCTTCAGGCGGCGGTTCTCTTTTTGCAGTTCGACGAACGAAATGACGGTGTCGGAGAAGGAATGGGACAAATCGACCGGCAACGAAGCCAGCGCTTGTAACGGATAGGTCAGCACGGACAGCAGCGACCGCAAGCGGCTCAGCCGCTCGCTGCGGTAATCGACTACCAGCATCGAAACGGAAACCAGCAACGCTACCAATAAACGGGTGTTAAGCGAAGGACCTTTGGCGAATAAGAGTTTGATGGCAAACCTCTAATGTCTAAACGCAATGATCAAAATCGCCGCCAACGCGTGCGGGCGTGGACCGATCCAGTCTGCGGTACATTGCCGGGCTAGATACAAGCCTATTTGGTTAAGACGGCTGGGACTAGGATTTCCCCACCGGTCCCGGAGAGAATTGTGGCGGATTTTATTCCAAAGAAAAGGCCGAGGCGCCTTTGGCGTCGAGCATTTCCAGCACCATTCCGCCGCCGCGGGCGACGCAGGTCAGCGGGTCGTCGGCAATATACACCGGCAGGCCGGTTTCTTCGGAAATCAAGCGGTCGATGTCTTTTAACAGTGCGCCGCCGCCCGTCAACACAATGCCGCGGCTGGCAACGTCGGCGCCGAGTTCGGGCGGGGTCTGCTCCAATGCCACCTTGACCGCGCTGACGATGCCAGATAACGGCTCCTGCAGCGCTTCCAGAATTTCGTTGCTGTTCAGCGAAAAGCTGCGCGGCACGCCCTCGGCCAGATTGCGGCCGGTGACCTGCATCTCCCGCACTTCGCTACCGGGATAGGCGGCACCGATTTCGTGTTTGATTTTCTCGGCGGTGGCTTCGCCGATCAAGGTACCGTAGTTGCGGCGCACATAGCTGATAATCGATTCGTCGAAACGGTCGCCGCCGATCCGCACCGACGCGGAATAAACGATACCGTTCAAGGAAATCACCGCCACCTCAGAGGTGCCTCCGCCAATGTCCAGCACCATGGAACCGTGCGCCGCATCGACCGGCAAGCCGGCCCCTACCGCAGCCGACATTGGCTCTTCGATCAGGTACACTTCGCGGGCGCCGGCCATCGCCGCCGACTCGCGGATTGCCCGCCGCTCGACCTGGGTCGAGCCGCAAGGTACGCAGATCAGGATGCGCGGGCTCGGCCGCAGCAATTTGTTTTCGTGTACTTTTTTGATAAAAAACCGCAGCATGCGCTCGGTCACGGCAAAGTCGGCGATCACGCCGTCTTTCAAAGGCCGGATGGCGGTGATGTTGCCGGGTGTGCGGCCCAGCATGTTTTTGGCGTCGGCGCCGATTGCGGCGATGGTTTTCTGGCCGCGAATTTTGTCTTCCTTGATTGCGACGACGGAAGGTTCATTGAGTACGATGCCCTGGCCCGGAACATAAATCAGCGTATTTGCCGTACCCAAATCGATTGACAAATCGTTGGAAAACAGGCCACGAATTCTTTTAAACATTTTGAGCAGTACCCTAAGCGCACACGGAAAATCCCGCTACTTTATCAATCAAGCGGGTATTTGAGCAAGATATAAAGTATCATAGTTTTACTAAGAAAACCTGGAGTTAGAAGAATGTCCTTAACGGCGAATGACGTTAAAAAAATCGCTCACCTGGCTAGGTTGGGCATTGCCGAACAAGACGTCGAACACTATGCAAAAGACCTGTCCGGAATCCTGGACCTGATGACCCGAATGGGCCAACTCGATACCTCCGGCATCGCGCCGATGGCGCATCCGCTGGACCAAACCCAACGCCTGCGTGCCGACCAAGTAACCGAATCCAACCAACGCGAGCATTTCCAGGCAATCGCCCCGCAAACCGAAGCCGGATTGTATCTGGTGCCCAAAGTCATCGAGTAAGGACGCCCCATGCACAACAAGACTTTAAGCGAGCTGGCCGCCGGCCTGCGCGGCAAGCAATTTTCCAGCGTGGAGCTGACGCAAGCTTTCCTGGCACGGATCGATCAACATCGCAATTTAAACGCCTTCGTCACCGTTAGCGCGGAAACGGCTTTACAACAAGCCCAGGCCGCCGATCAACGCTTGGCGGGCGGCAACGCAACGGCCTTGACCGGAATCCCTATCGCCCAAAAAGACATCTTCTGCACTCTGGGCATTAAAACCAGTTGCGGCTCGAAAATGCTGGACAACTTTATCGCGCCTTACGACGCCACGGTGGTCGACAAATTCAACCAAGCCGGCGCCGTATGCCTGGGTAAATTGAACATGGACGAATTCGCGATGGGTTCGTCCAACGAAACCAGTTTCTACGGCCCGGCCCGCAACCCCTGGAACACCGATTGCGTGCCTGGCGGCTCGTCGGGCGGCTCGTCGGTCGCGGTCGCCGCGCGCTTGGCACCGGCAGTGACCGGCACCGACACCGGCGGCTCGATCCGCCAGCCGGCAGCCTTGTGCGGCATCACCGGCCTGAAACCGACCTACGGCCGGGTGTCGCGCTACGGCATGATCGCCTACGCCTCCAGCCTGGACCAGGGAGGACCGATGGCGCGCAGCGCGGAAGACGCGGCCTTGCTGTTGCAGGCCATGGCCGGTTTCGATCCCAAAGACTCGACCAGCGTCGATCAACCGGTACCGGACTACAGCGCCACGTTAAACGATAGCTTGCAAGGCCTGAAAATCGGCCTACCGAAACAGTTTTTCAACAGCCAGCTCGACAGCCAAATGGCGGCGACAATTCAGGCGGCTATTGCTGAGTACCAAAAACTCGGTGCGATCGTTCAGGAAGTGGACATGCCGAATCTGGAACTGGCAATTCCGGCCTACTACGTCATCGCTTCGGCCGAATGTTCCTCCAACTTGTCGCGTTACGACGGCGTACGCTTCGGTTACCGCTGCCAGAATCCGGCCGACCTGACCGATCTCTACACCCGTTCGCGCGGCGAAGCCTTCGGTGCCGAAGTCAAACGGCGGATTTTGATGGGTACCTACGCTCTCTCGGCCGGCTACTACGATGCTTATTATTTAAAGGCGCAGCAAGTACGCCGCCTGATCAGCGACGACTTCAAACGCGCGTTGAGCGAAGTGGACGTGTTGATGGGTCCGGTCACCCCCGGCACCGCGTTCAAAATCGGCGAAAAAACCAGCGACCCTATCCAAATGTATCTGGAAGACATTTACACCATCGCCATCAACCTGGCCGGTCTACCGGCACTATCGCTGCCGGCCGGTTTCATAGCCGGCTTGCCGGTCGGTTTGCAGGTGATCGGCAACTACTTCAGCGAAGCCAAATTGCTGAACATCGGCCACCGCTACCAGCAAGTGACCGGCTGGCATCTGCAAAGTCCGAAAGGTTTCGAATAACACGGGAGGCAACATGGCGCCGATTACTCAATTGTCGCAACTGGACCCCGAAGGCACTTATAGCTACGCCGATTATCTGACCTGGCAGCTCGAGGAATCGGTCGAGCTGATCAAGGGCAAGATCATGGCGATGTCGCCGGCACCGAACCGCAAACATCAGAGTGTCTCCGGCAATCTATTTCTTCATTTGGGAAACCATTTCAAACGCAAAAGTTGCCAAGTGTTTGTAGCACCCTTCGACGTCAAACTCTATGATCGCCGAAAATCCTTGCTTCAGGATCGTGAAGTTTTCAGCGTCGTGCAGCCGGATTTATGCGTTATCTGCGACAAGGAGAAGTTAACAGAACAAGGTTGCGACGGCGCGCCGGACTGGATTATCGAAGTCTTGTCGCCCGGCAACAGCCGCAAGGAAGTGCGCCTGAAGTACGACCTGTATCAAGAATGCGGCGTCGGTGAATATTGGTTGGTATTCCCTTACGAACAAATCGTTCAGCAATTCGTGCTCGACGATAGCGGCAAATACCAGCTACGCGCCTTGTACCCCGGCAACGAAACCGCCGCCCCGCACTTATTCCCCGACCTGCAAATCGATTTGAACGACGTTTTTGCCGAATAGTTTTTAAAGGAACGCAACATGAACTCACAATGGGAAGCCGTCATCGGCCTGGAAATCCACACCCAACTGTCTACAAAATCGAAGATTTTCTCCGGCGCCGCCACCGCCTACGGCGCCGAACCCAACACCCAGGCCTGCGCGGTCGATTTAGGTCTACCCGGCGTATTGCCGGTACTCAACGAAGACGCGGTGCGCAAGGCGGTGACCTTCGGTTTGGCGATAGACGCGGAAATCGCTCCGCATTCGGTGTTCGCCCGTAAGAATTACTTCTACCCCGACTTGCCCAAAGGCTACCAGATCAGCCAGTTCGAACTGCCCATCGTCGGCAACGGCCATCTGGACATCGAAGTCGACGGCATCGAAAAACGCATCGGCATCACTCGCGCTCACCTGGAAGAAGACGCCGGCAAATCCTTGCACGAAGACTTTCACGGCCTGACCGGCATCGACTTGAACCGCGCCGGTACTCCGTTGCTGGAAATCGTCTCCGAGCCCGACATGCGTTCGGCGAAGGAAGCCGTGGCTTACATGCGCAAACTGCACGAACTGGTGCGCTATCTGGAAATTTGCGACGGCAACATGCAGGAAGGCTCGTTCCGCTGCGATGCCAACGTCTCGGTGCGCCCGAAAGGCCAAAAAGAGTTCGGCACCCGCGCCGAAATCAAGAACATCAACTCCTTCAAGTTCGTCGAAAAAGCCATCAATCACGAAATCGAACGCCAAATCGACGTCATCGAAGGCGGCGGCAAAGTCGTGCAGGAAACCCGTTTATACAACGCCAACAAGGACGAAACCCGCTCGATGCGCAGCAAGGAAGAAGCCAACGACTACCGCTATTTCCCCGATCCGGACCTGTTGCCGGTGGTGATCGAAGAATCCTTGAAAACCGAAATTCGCGCCACGCTGCCGGAACTGCCCGGCGCCAAGAAAAGCCGATTCATCGCGCAATACGGTATGGACGGCGAAAGCGCCGCGACCCTGACCTCATCGCGTGAATTGGCGGACTTTTACGAAAAAGTCGCCGCCGAATCAGGCGAAGCCAAATTGGCAGCCAACTGGTTGACCGGCGATGTGCTGGGCGCGTTGAACAAAGCCGGCCTGGAAATCGGCGCTTGCCCGGTCAGCGCCGAGCGTTTGGCGGGCCTGCTGAAACGTATCGCCGACAACACCATATCCGGCAAGACCGCCAAACAAGTGTTCGACAAATTGTGGAACGGCAGCGAATCGGCCGATGAGATCATCGAAAAAGAAGGCTTGAAGCAAATCACCGACACCGGTGCCATCGAAGCGATTGTCGACAAAGTCATTGCCGCCAATCCGGTGCCGGTCGAGCAATATCTGGCCGGCAAGGACAAGGCGCTAATGGCTTTGGTCGGCCAGATCATGAAGGAAACCCAGGGCAAGGCTAATCCGGCTGAAGTCAACAAAATGTTGATTGCCAAGCTGAAAAGCTAAGCGTTGCGGCTCCCCCGTTAAACAGGGGAGCCGCAGCAAAACCGCCATTCCCACTTACCCCTCGCATAATCCGGGAGCGGTCAGTGGGCCAACCGCTTATTTCGGCGTTTTACCGTACAAAGCGTAAGCGCCGAAACGCATCTGGTGCGCCCTGCCCAGCTTCTCTTTGTTAAAGTCGATCGAGAATTGCTCGGTCAACTTGTCGCCGTCCCAGCTATAAGCCTTGAAATATTGCTCGTTGTCGGCGCCTTTCTTATCCCAATTCGCCAGTAGCGACGAGGTGTAATACAAGCGTTTGCCGTCCCAGCTCGACGACACCATGTTGACCTGGGCGCCGATTTTTTGCTCGAACACTTGTTTGGGATGGAATGGGTCGCTGATGTCGAAACGGCGGGTCTTGCCATCCATGAAGGTGTTGACCCACAAGGTCTTATCGTCGCTGGAAATGGAGATATCCACCGGCAGCGGGATTTTGGCCGGTTCGCCGATGTCCGCCACATCCTTAGCTTGCCATTCGCCTTTGTCGTCCTGGTAAATCAGCCAGATTTTCGAGGTCAGCGCGGTGCTGGTGAAGCAATAGTTATGGGCTTCGTCCCAAGCGCAACGGATTTCCAACGGCGCGCCCGGCACGTCGAACACTTTTTTCGGCTGGCGGCTGTGTAAATCCCATTGCACGACGGTGTTGCCGAAGCGTTTCATCGCCTCCTGATCGTTCAACATCTTGCCGAAATCCATCATGTAATTCGACCAGCCGGTGAACGACGAAGTCAGCATCAGGTTTTTGCGCGGCAAGGCGCGTACGTCGTAGTTATAACCATCGGCGTATTTACCGGATTTGATTGCACCTTGCAGATTGTCGTCGGTCGGCAACCAATAGGTGGCAATGTAGTCACCGGCATTGCTGTACTCCACAATCGCAGTGCGGCCGCCGTGGTCTTTATTATTCGACAGGCCGGTAATGACCATCCGCCCCGGCAACGCATACAAGCTGTGCGGGCCGACCACGCCGCCGCTCTTGGCGACGAAATCGGTGATGGTTTTGGTCAGTTTGGGTTTGGCCGGATCGGTCGCCACGTCGAAGATGAAAATCTTGTTGGTATCCAAACCGCCGGCCCACAGAAAGCGGCGGTCGTCGGTAAAGTCGGAATGGTGCGCTTCGTTGCGGCCGCCGACCGACAGGCTGGCAACCACCTTGCCGTATTGTTTGGACTTTGGATTCACATCGACGGTGACCAGCTTGTCCTGCTCGTCGCCGACGCCTTCCGCGCCCAAAGTCCAGATGTAAACGAAATCCTCCTGGCCGGTAATTTTTGCCATGTACGGCGAAGCGCAGGTTTCGTCGGCGCTGGCCGACAGGCTGGCGCTGCCGAGCAACAGCGCGGCGGTAAAAGTGCTGAGTTTAAAGTTCATAAAGTTCTCTCCCCCGAGAAGGTGTATTGGTGGTGTAGGCCGGAATAAGCGTTAGCGTTTCCGGCAGAAATTTAAAGTGGCTGCGTCGAATAGCCTGCCGGAAATGCCTGGCGGCTGATTCCGGCCTACTGTTTGACCTGGCAAATAGGCGCTAGGCAATCTAATATCGCTCAATCGGCCGTAGTCGGATCGATCATGGTCTTGATTTCCTCGATCCGGTTGGCCGGAAACCCGCCTTGCTCGGCGTGTTCCCGAATCGCTTGTTCGTTGTCGGCGATGTAGATGCAATACACCTTGTCGCCGGTTACGTAGCTGTGCAGCCATTGAATGCGCGACCCCATCTCGCGCAGCACGCCGCAGGACTTTTGCGAAATGCCTTGCAGCTCGGCTTGCGTCAACTGCCCTGCGCCGGGAATATCGCGTTCGATGATGTATTTTGGCATTATGACCTCCTAATAAATGACCGGTCGTCTTGAAGGCCGGCGTTAAAAAATGCTGCTGGGTGGGCGGCGGGTTGCCTTGTCAAATGTAGGATGTGCCGACGTTAGGAGGCGCATCTGTCGCGAACGATGCGCTTCACTTTGTTCAGCACATCCTACGGTTCTTCCTCAAACTAAAAATGGATACTCATATTCAAAGATCAGCTTAACGAAATCGAATAACTCGCAATCTTCTTGGCCGGACGTATGCCGCGACATGCAGATATAATAGTTTTGATCATTATGCTTTGCGAAAATTATCCATTCCCCGGTGAGTCCCGCTAATCCCTTCTTACTTGTTCTTTCCTTATACGCACCCATCACCATTTCGTGTGTAAGGCGCCCTTGCCAACCGAATTTCGACGGTGATTTATTTTCCTCAACTTTAACTCGCTCAAGCAACGATAAAAGTTTTGGACTATTTTCGAAATCCAGCCCCCAATGATTGTAAATATTTTTCAATATGAACCTTGCATCATGAAAGTGTGCTTTCCAGAGTCCTTTTAAGGGCAAATGCTTAAATGGCTCAACACGTTGCCGACAACCACGACCAACACCTTCAAGCTCTTGTATTACATCAGTAATCGAAAATAAATTATAAATCCTATGTTTTTGAATTGAGGCTAGTTGAATCAGCAAAAAATGACTTACACGGGATAAGTCAATATTGCATAAGCCAGGGTGATTATTCTTGAAATATTCAATGTCATCTTTAGAAAGCCCAAAGCCTTCGTATACATCTACAGAATAGTTGTCCATTTTGTGTCAACTAGAATTTCTAAATAAAAAGTGACTTATTTAAATTCAAAAAACTTCAAGCCCGAAAATAATCATCCAACAACTCCCGACAAACCGCCTGCAACGGCTCGACCGATTGCTCGACCTTCATCCTCAATAACGCCCCCTGCCAGCCGTTCAGCATCAAATCCGCCATGCTTTTCGCGGTCTTGTCGGTGCGTACCCTGCCGTCTTTCTGGCCGCGCTCCAAAGCAGTTTTCTGCAAATCGGCGTAGCGGCCGACCGCTTCGAGCAGGGCATCGCGGCACAGCGGACTGGTATCGCCGATTTCGCCCATCAGATTTCCCAGCAGGCAGCCGCCCTTGAAACCGGTTTGCGCGACTTCGTCTATCAGTTCGGCGTAATACGCCTGCAACGCCCCCAGGCCGTCCAACTCGGGGTTTTGCAAATGGCCGGACAATCGCTGGATAAACGGTTCGATGTAATGCTTGACGGCCTCGGCGGCGAATTCTTCCTTGCTGCCGAAATAGGCATAAAACGAACCCTTCGGGATTTGCACCGCCTCCAGGATTTCTTTCAAGCCGGTGGCGTGGTAGCCCTTTTCCAATAGCAAGCTGACGCCCCGGTCGAGCAATTTTTCCCGCTTGATTTGTTTAGGCTTCAACATAGTCATGGCCAAATTATGCGACCGGTCGTCTAATTTGTAAATCAGTTTTTCCTAATTCTTTAATGCTTGCTGCCAACGCCATCGGCAAACAGCGTCGGGCCAGGCAATTAGCGATTTTTCGGCTTCATTATGTTATGTTGCAGCTTTGTTTCCGTTTACCGATAAACCAGCCACATGAGCATCAAATCAGACCAATGGATTCGCCGCATGTCCGAGCAACACGGCATGATCGAGCCGTTTCAGGCCGGCCAGATCCGCGAATCCTCCCAGGGCCGCATCATTTCCTACGGCACCTCCAGCTACGGCTACGACGTCCGCTGCTCCAACGAATTCAAAATCTTCACCAACATCAATTCTACGATCGTCGATCCGAAAGATTTCGACGAAGCCAGCTTCGTCGACGTCAAATCCGATGTCTGCATCATTCCGCCCAATTCGTTCGCGCTGGCTCGCACCGTCGAATATTTCCGGATTCCGCGCGACGTGTTAGTGGTATGTCTGGGCAAATCGACTTACGCCCGCTGCGGCATCATCGTTAACGTTACGCCGCTGGAGCCGGAATGGGAAGGCCACGTAACATTAGAGTTCTCGAACACCACACCGCTGCCGGCCAAAATCTACGCCAACGAAGGCGTCGCGCAAATGTTGTTTTTCGGCGGCGACGAAGTCTGCGCAACCTCGTATAAAGACAGGGGCGGCAAATACCAGGGCCAGACCGGAGTCACCCTACCCAAAGCCTGAGCGGCATCCCGCCGTTTTAACTTCACCTGGGATAACGACATGACGTCTACCAGTACATCCGAAACGCTCGACAGCTACTACCGCCAAGTCCACGACATCATTCTGCAGCGGCAGGACTGGATAAGCGGCCTGCTGCCGGCCAGCACCGCGGTCACCACCCACGGCAATTACACCGACGCCTGGGTTCGCGACAACGTTTACAGCATTCTGGCGGCCTGGGGTTTGGCTTTGGCCTACCGCAAAACGGCAGGCCAGCAGGAACGCGCTTACCTGCTGGAACAGAGCGTGGTCAAGTTGATGCGCGGCTTGCTGATTGCGATGATGCGCCAGGCTGACAAAGTCGAAAAATTCAAGCACAGCCAAGACCCGCTCGATGCCTTGCACGCCAAGTACAACACCCACACCGGAGAAGTCGTGGTCGGCGACAGCGAATGGGGCCATCTGCAACTGGACGCCACCTCGCTGTTTTTGTTGATGCTGGCGCAAATGACGGCATCCGGCTTACGCATCGTGTTTACGATAGACGAAGTCAACTTCGTGCAGAATCTGGTGCACTACATCAGCCGCGCCTACCGCACCCCGGATTACGGCATTTGGGAGCGCGGCAACAAGATGAACCTCGGCATCGCCGAACTCAACGCCAGCTCGATCGGCATGGCCAAAGCCGCATTGGAGGCCATGTCCGGCTTCAATCTGTTCGGCAAGGACGGCGGCCAGACCGCCGTGATCCACGTCATCAGCGACGACATCGCCCGCAGCCGAATCACACTGGAATCGCTATTGCCGCGGGAATCGATTTCCAAGGAAGTCGATTCGGCCGTATTGAGCGTGACCGGTTTTCCGGCGTTCGCCGTCGACAACCCGGAACTACGCGCCCGCACCGAGCGGCTGATCGTCGAGAAACTGCAAGGCCGTTACGGCTGCAAACGCTTCCTGCTCGACGGCCACCAAACCGCGATCGAAGACCACCAACGCCTGCATTACGAGCCCAGCGAATTGAAGCAATTCATGGATATCGAATGCGAATGGCCGCTGTTCTTCTGCTACCTGTTACTGAACAAGTTGTTTGCCGGCGACAGCGAAGGCGTCGGCGACTACCGGCGCAAACTGGAGGACTTGTTGGTGGAACACAACGGCCAATGGCTGTTGCCGGAACTGTATATCGTGCCGGAACATGCCATCGCCGCCGAAAAGCGCCACCCGCACAGCCAAGCCCGGGTCGCCAACGAAAACGTACCGCTGGTTTGGGCGCAAAGCCTGTACATCCTCGGCGGACTGCTGCAGGACGGCTTGATCGGCCTGGACGATATCGACCCATTGGGCCGTTACAAGGCAAACCGGCTGCACGCCGCCGCCACCGTGCAAATCGCTTTGCTGGCCGAAGACGACGAGGTTCGCGACGAATTGCGCGGCTTGGGCATTCCGGCGCAGACCTTGACCGAAATCGCGCCGATTCAGGTCCGCGACGCCAGCGAATTGGCGGCCGCTTACCACCAGGTCGGCCGTAACGACCGCATCGGTCTGACCGGCCGGCCGTTGCGGCAATTGCGCGCGCTGTCGACCTCCAAACTGTATTTGTTGGCCGGCGAACCGCTGCTGTTCCTGCCGCAATTCATGAGCCAGAAGGGGTTCTATCTGGCAATGGACAACCAACTGCTGATCCAACGCCTACGCATGGAGCTGACCTACCTCAGCAACCATTGCGACAGCGCGGCGCCGCCGTTGCTGGCCATCAATGTCCGCCACAATATGCTGCACAGCGCCGACCGCGAGGTGCTGTTGGATTTCATCGAGCAATTGCGCCGGGGCAAACTGGAAGGCGTCCGCGCCTCGCTGGGCTTGCTGACCGAACTGGTCGCATCGGCCGCCCGCGAACGTATCGGCCACCTGCACGATTTCAAATTCTCCGAAGCCAGTTGGGAAGAAAGCGAACGCCCTTTCGCCCAGGTTTTGCCCGACGGCGATACCAGTGCGCAAGCCATCGACAACCTGTTGGTAACCGAATGGGAAATCGGCGGCGACGACCAGTTGATCGATTTATTGCAGACCAACCCCAACCTGTACGCCCAGTTGGAAGCGCTAAGCCTGTTGTGTCAGCGCCACGGGCTGGAGTTCGATACCGGCCTGCGCAACAGCGAAGGCACACCCTGCCTGGTGCGCGACCTGCTGGAGGAAGTCTACGCCCGCGCCGGAGATTGCCACGCCTGGTATGCGGTACGCCGCTGCGCCGGCTTATTGGGAAAATACGATATCAATCTGGAGCAGGCCGCCACCGAAATGCTGGTCCGCCAACATGGCCTGACGGTGGGCCGTGCTTACAGCGGCAAAGCCACATTGCGCCGGCCGACCGATTCCTGGCAAATACTGGAAACGATCCGCACCTTCAACCCCGGCGACAGCAGCCAGCAAATCATCATCCAGGAGTTGATCATCTACCTGGGCATGCTGATCAAACTGAAACCCACGCTGTTCGCCGACACGCACACCATCCGCGTCGGCCATATCCTGCAATTGATCATCGCCCGCTACAAACGCGTGCACAGTTCTTCGCTGGACCAAGCTTTCAACGACATACTGTCGCTGCCGCCGCACCAAGTGGCGACGCTGGCACAGGAAACGCTGGAAGACTACAACAACAGCGAAAACCAGCTCGGCCAAGTGGAAACCCTGAATTACGAAGGGCCGCAGCGCGATTTGGCCGCCGCCCGCTTCCCGGAAACGATGGACCCGAAAGACCGCGCCGGCGCCGAGGATTGGTATGCCTGGCGCGAGCAGCAAGGCAGCGTCGGCCGCGAAAACGAAGCGTTTTTCAGCGGTTTGTGGAGCTTACTGCACCACTGCAAGGGCTTGATGGTCGGTGAAAAATACAACAGCAAACGCCGTATCGACAGCGAAATGATGCTGGCGCAAATGACGGCCGGCGAGCAGACCTTCCGCCTGCACATCAACCATATTTTGAACAAAATTCAGGCGCCGGTGTATCGGCAATTGAGCGTGGAGGCACTGCGCGCACTGGCCTCCATCGTCAAGGAAAATCCGGATTTGTATATCGACGATACGCTGGTCACCGACATTCTGATCGGCCACGCGGTGCGGATCAGTTGGCTGCAACGGCATCCGCAATACCGCGACCACTACGAAGAATGTGTCTCGCTGGCTTGGCAGGCTTTCTACCAATTGCCGCCGCACGGGGTCGCCAATGCGATACTCGACGCCTTGATCCACCTGCTCAACAACGCCAACCCAACTGAGTGAGGACATTATGATTCTAGCCGGCGACATCGGCGGAACCAAAACGGTTCTGGCCTTAATCGAAATCCTGGGCGACGGCTCGTTGAATTGCCGGCGCGAACAAACCTTCGCCAGCGGCGAATTCGCCGACTTCGACGAGATTCTGGCTCTGTTTCTGAACGGCACGCCTGCCGTCGCCGCCGCCTGTCTCGGCATCGCCGGCCCGGTGTTGAACCAGCGCTGCCAAACCACTAACCTGCCCTGGTTGCTGGACGGCGCCGAATTGAAACGGCGCCTGGGTACTGAGCGGGTCAAGTTACTGAACGATCTGGAAGCGATGGCCATCGGCATGCTGCATTTACCGGCGCAGGATTTTATCGAGCTGAATCCCGGCGCCGAAACCCAAACCGGCAACGTGGCCGTGATCGCCGCCGGCACCGGACTCGGCGAAGCGATTTTGCATTGGGACGGCAACGCTTTCCACCCGATAGCCACCGAAGGCGGCCATTGCGATTTCGCGCCGCAGAACCCGCAGCAAGACCGCTTGCTGGCCTACTTGCGGCAAAAATATCCGGCTCACGTCAGTTGGGAACGGGTATTGTCCGGTCTCGGTTTCAGCAATATCTACGACTTTTTGGTCGATAGCCGCTTTGCCCCACCCTGCCCGGCGGTTCCGGCCCCGGCCGACGCGGCCGGCGTAGACCGTAATGCCTTGATTTCGCGGTTGGGCGTGGACGGCGAAGACCCTGCTTGCCGGGAAACCGTGCGCCTATTCGCCGAATTGTACGGCGCCGAGGCCGGCAATCTGGCGCTGAAAGCCTTCGCCACCGGCGGCGTCTTCATTGGCGGCGGCATCGGCCCGAAAATCCGCCCGGTGCTGGAATCCGGCGAGTTTCTGCAGGCCTTCGTCACCAAGGGCCGGTTTCACGCCATGTTATCCAAAGTATCGGTCAAGCTGGCGCTGAACCCGCGCACGCCGCTGTTGGGAGCCATGCACTACTACGCCGCAGGCTAAAGCCGTTTTCACAAACCGCGCATATCCTCGCCAAATCCGCCAAATCGGCTAGGCTTAAGCGATTCGTTCGCGTTAAAGGCCTAAGCCGAAGCCTGCGCCCTACCCCTTTCGCCGCCATGCTTCATTCAGAGCAGAACCCAAGCCAACTGCGCCAGTCGCTAGCCATCCTGCAGGCCGCACTCGACTCTACGGCCGACGCCATCCTGGTTATCGACGCCGCCGGGCGAGTCGCGGCGTTCAATCCGCAATTCAAACGGATTTGGGGCATAGCCGACACCAGCTTGAATGTCGGCGACTCTGCGGAATCGCTGCGTTACATTTTCGGCCAACTGAAACAAGCCGACGAATTTCTGCGCCGCGTCGACGCCATTTACCGCGAGTCGAAACTACGGCATTACCAGGAACTCGAGTTCAAAGACGGCCGCATCATAGAGAGCTACTACCAGCCGCAAATCGCCGACGGCGAGACCGTCGCCCGGGTTTGGAGTTTCCGCGACATCACCGAACAAAAAAACTCGCGCCGGCGCTTGGCCCAACTCAGCTTCGGCATGGACCAAATGCAGGACAGCGCCTATCTGATCGCGGAAGACGCCCGCTTCCTGTACATCAACAACCAATCCTGCAAAACCTTGGGCTACAGCCACCGGGAGTTGTTGCAGATGTGCGTATTCGATATCGACCCGTTGTTTCCGAAAGCGGTTTGGAGCGAGCATTGGCTGGAATTGAAAAGCCGGCGCTCGGTAACCGTGGAAACGCTGCACCAAACCAAGCACGGCGAGATTTTGCCGGTCGAAGTAGTCGCCAATTATTTCGAATACGGCAACGTCGGCTACAATCTGGCGATCGCCCGCGACATCCGCGAACGCAAGCGCGTCGAGGAAGCCCTGCAACAAGCCGCTTTGATTTACCAGCACAGCAGCGAGGCGATGCTGCTGGCCGATGCCGACGACCGCATTCTGACTATCAATCCGGCATTCACCGCCATTACCGGTTACGAAGCGGACGAAGTGGTCGGCAAACACATCGGTCTGCTGAACCGGGACATTCATAGCGAGGCGATGTGGCAAGCGATCCGCAAGGACGGCCATTGGCGCGGCGAAGTGTGGGATAAACGCAAAAACGGCGAGAGTTTCGCCAAAGCCTTGACCGTCAATACCATATTCGACGCCAACCGCCAGGTCCACCGGCGCATGGCCTTGTTCTCCGACATCACCGAAAAGAAGCAGGCCGAAGGCCTGATCTGGCAGCAGGCCAACTTCGATCCGCTGACGCAATTGCCGAACCGGCGTATGTTTCACGACCGGCTCGGCCACGACATCAAAAAAGCTAAACGCGAATGCAGCCGGCTGGCGGTGTTGTTCATCGATCTGGATTTGTTCAAGGAAGTGAACGATACCCTGGGGCACGATATGGGCGACCGCTTGCTGCAGATCGCCGCCCAACGCATCGTCGCCAGCGTCCGCGAAACCGATACGGTCGCCCGGCTGGGCGGCGACGAATTTACCGTCATTCTCGGCGAGGTCGGCGACCCCAGCAATGTGGAGCGCATCGCCCGGGACCTGTTGGAGCGGATGACCGAATGCTTCGAGCTGGGCAACGAAGTCGCTTACATTTCGACCAGCATCGGCATCGCATTTTTTCCGGACGACGCCGGCGACCTAAAATCGCTGCTGAAGCATGCCGACCAAGCCATGTACGAAGCCAAACGCCTTGGCCGCAACCAATACTGTTTTTTCATTCCGGCCATGCAGGAAGCCGCCCAATCCCGGCTGCGCCTGAGCAACGATTTGCGCCATGCAGTGACCGACGGCCAGTTCTTTTTGTGTTACCAACCTATTGTGGAACTGGCCAGCGGCCGAGTCCGCAAAGCCGAAGCGCTGATCCGCTGGAGCCACCCGCAGCGCGGCATCGTCAGCCCGTCCGAATTCATCCCGATCGCCGAGGAAACCGGACTGATCTGCCAAATCGGCAACTGGACCTTTCAACAGGCCGCCAAGCAACTTCTAGTCTGGCAGGCTTCGATCGACCCCGGTTTTCAAATTACCATCAATAAATCGCCGGTGCAGTTCCGCAACGAGCGCGACAGCCACCGCGACTGGCGCGACCAATTGCAAGCCCTGAATCTGGCGGGCAACAGTATCGTTATCGAAATTACCGAAGGCTTGTTGCTGGAAGCCAGCGGCAGCGTCGCCGAGCAATTATTGGCTTTCCGCGACGCCGGGATCCAGGTGTCGCTGGACGACTTCGGCACCGGTTATTCGTCCTTGTCGTATTTGAAGAAATTCGATATCGATTACATCAAGATCGATCAAAGCTTCGTCCGCAATCTGGCGGCGGGCTCGGACGACATGGCGCTGTGCGAGGCCATCATCGTCATGGCCCATAAATTGGGGATTAAGGTGGTGGCGGAGGGCATCGAGACCGGCAACCAGCGCGAATTGCTGGCAGCCGCCGGTTGCGATTACGGCCAAGGCTATTTGTTTGCCAGACCGCTGCAGGCTGCAGACTTCGAACGCCTATTGGCCGAAACTGCGGATTGAGAATGGGAAATTGGCGGCAGTAAGGCGAAACGGCGGACGCCGAATCGTCATAAGCGCCGCCGGGCGGTTAAACCCGGCGACAGAACGGCAGGCCGATTAGTGAGCGGCCAGATAGACTTTCAACATTTCTTTATACAGTTCCAGCGTGGCTTTCAACGATGCGGGGCCGTTAGCGTCGCCTTTTTCGATTTCGTCGCGCGCGACTTTCAGTTTGTCACCGGCTTTTTGGCGCAAACGCTCGGTTTGTTCGTAACGGAATTCTTTTTGCAACTGGCGGACTTCGCCCAGCGCTTTCAACACTTCGGCTTTGTCGGCGCCCTTGTCCAACAAACTGACCGCTTCCTCGACTTTGGCCACGGTGCCTTCGGCAGCGGCACGTACCTTAGCGTCTCCTGCGCTGTTGGCATTGGCGGATGTGGAAACCAAAGCCGCGGCGATCACCAGAAATGAAGCCAAGGTTTTTTTAACAATATTCATACGATTCCTAATCAATTGGTATTTAAGGTGTTTTCAATTACCACATTAAAATTACAAAATTGTGACTGCATATTTTAATCCGGCAGCTTGTTCAAGCAGCTCCATACTACCATGGATTTTACAAATAACGGCAACATCGAAAAAACAAATTAATTACCACAAATATTTAGCGGAATATATTATCAGCCAAGCAAGCCGTTAATATGCTTGATAAAACCGGTTTCGTTGACGAAAGTGATATCGTACATTTTGGTCAATCCCTGCACCTGCTCGTCGCTAACGCCCAACACCAGCAACAAAAAATTTTCCTTGGCGATCTCCAGCCGGCGCCGCATCTTGCCGTACTTCTCGATGAAGGGCCGAAACTCGCCGGACTTGCACTCGATGAAAACCGGAATTCGGCTATTAATCAGAAAAAATACATCCACCTCGTATTTATCGTCATTGGCGAATTGAATATTAAAACTGCGCAGACAGGAAAATAGGCCTTTATTTTCGTAACAATGTTTAAGCAGTTTCATAAATACATACCATTCCAGCCATTCGCCGTTGAAAAATCCAGCAATGGCCGGAGCGGTCTGCAAGGTTAAATATGCCCGCTTTTCATTCTTGTTATAAAAATATTTGGCGAAAAACGAAAATTCGTACAGGTTTCGGCAAAACCCGGTAATAGTTTTAATATCGTTTTGGCTGTGGTTGCTTAAATTCAAAACCACCGAAGTATAGTTATTACGCTGAGCCTTCCGAATCTTGTCCAACACCTGTTGCAAAACCGGAAAATTGTCGCCCAGCTCGACGGCAACCTCATCGAAAAAGCCCTGAGTATCGAGTGCGTCGTGATCGACTTCTACCCGGATATTCTTGCGTTCGAACCATTGGATAACCGGCTTGTACTGCATGCTGTTGGTCATTACCGCCGTGTTATGCAAATCCAACTCTTCGTCTTTGGGCAAAAATTTCGGAACGTTGGCGGCGGCCGACATATTCTGCGCGGATTCCAGTTCCCGGTATTTCGCCAATAAGCCGCCGTATTTATCGATCAATTTTTTGATGAAGTCGACGCTATCGTAAATAGCCGCCGCCTGTTCGCACACCGGGCATTTCACGGTTTTACCCACGTGTTCCTGAGAAACTTCTCTGAGATAACCGCAATGGTTGCAGCGCAGAATTGCCATAACTAAACCTTACCTGACGATTTCCATTTACTACCGGGGCCGAACCGGCATCCAATTAACGCCGCAACTATAGCAACAATGTCGCGAATCGGCCCACTTTCGGTGCAATTGTCGCCTTAACTGCACCGATGCGGCGGAACCCGCCAAAGACCGAATACTATCCTATTGATCTAAAACAAAAATATCGCCACAAGTTATTCCTATCCACCTGGACCGATATTTGCTGAAGTTTCACAAACGGCTGCAAAGCCGAATTCGGCACATTCCATTACAGGTGACCTATGAGCAAAATCGGCATTTTTTTCGGCACCGACACCGGCAGCACCCGGCTAGTCGCTAAAAAGATATACAGCCTGTTGGGCGAAGAACTGGCGGACAAACCGAAAAACATCAACCGCGCCAGCCCCGAGGATTTGCTGAAATACGACGCGCTGATCCTGGGCACGCCAAGCTACGGCATTGGCGATTTGCCCGGCCTGGCCGCCGGCTGCCAGGAACGCAGTTGGCACGAATTCGTCGGCTTATTGGACGGTCACGGCTTCGCCGGCAAACGCGTGGCCTTGTTCGGTTTGGGCCATCAGGAACGCTATGCCTCGCGCTTCGCCAGCTCTTTGATTCAACTGTATCGGGTATTCTACGGCTACGGCGCCGACATCGTCGGCCGCTGGAGCAGCGAAGGCTACCGCTTCGAACATTCCGATGCCATCGTCGACGGCGAATTCGTCGGCCTGGTACTGGACCAACGCACCCAAGCCCATTTAACCGACGAACGGCTGCAGGTCTGGCTGGCGCAAATCACGCCGCAGTTGTTGCCGGTCATGGCCAAAGCGGCATGACGATGGCAATGCACAGCACCGATGCGCAAGATGCGGATTTAACCCCGCTGGCCGACTGCAACCTGTGCGAATACCGGAATACACTGTTGGCTAACGGCGGTTGCAAACCGGGCGACATCTGCATCCTCGCCCATAGCGGCCGCCAAATCGACCGCTTCCTGAAGCGACACCCCGGCTTGGCCGGCCAGTATATTGCCGACGAGTTCTGGGAGCGCCGCGCCATCGCCGCCCGTTATCTACCGACCAATTTGCTGCGGCCGCTGCTGAACGACCCCGACGAAGCGGTGCGCCGGGTGCTGGCCTACCGGGTGCCATTGGACTGGCTGCTGGAATTGCGCCAAGATAGCGACCGCGAAGTCCGAGTCACGGTTGCCGACCGGCTGCCGGAGACCCAATTGGAATTGATGGCCGACGATCCGGACTATCTGGTGCGCGCTTACGTGGCCAAACGCTTGCCGAAAGGCCGCCTGTTCCGTTTGGTGGCCGATCCGGACACCGAAGTGCGGCGCATCGTCGTCGAACGCATCCCCAGCGTCAGCCTAGGCCTGATGGCGGAAGACAAGGAAACCAACATCCGCCGCATCGTCGCCCAACGCATGGAGATCGAGGATTTAGCCTTGCTGAGCCGGGACCCGGATTGGACCGTCCGCTATGAAGTGGCCATCCGCGCCGAAGAAGACTTACTGGCGCAACTGGCGGAAGACCCGGACCCGGAAGTCAGCCAAATCGCCCGGGAGCGCCTGGCCAACCAACCCGAACGGCAGGCATCCGATGAGCGCTGAATTTTTGGTCGGTTTGACCTACGCCGACCGGCTGCGCTTGGCCGGCGAGGCCCGACACGCCGCAGTGGGCCAGCTATTCGATTCCGAGCTGGCATCGCTAACCTCGCTGATGGGACCGATGAGTGACGGTCCGGAATGGCCGGCCGGCGCCGCTTGGCTGGCGGCACGGCATGGCGCCAACGCCTGCGTGATTTCCGACGGCCTGTCCGATCCATGGGTGGAACGCTACCGGCCGGAAACCGGCCTGGGTCTGGAAGTCTTCGTCGAAAGCCCGGATTCCGGCATCTCCAGCGACAGGCCGCTCAGCGCCATGGTGGACAGTTGGTTGTTTCCAATGGCGGCCGAAGTCAGCCATACGCTGGCCGGACATCCGGTATTGTGCGAAAAGCTGGTGGCCGGCGAACCGCTGTCGCTGGAATTCAATATCGACCACATCAAAGACGGCCGCGGCCGGGTCGGCGCACTGTTGAGCCAGGTAGCCGGCGCTGCGGCCAACGCGGCGCTGCCCGGCGGCCAAATCCAGCTGATTGCAATTACCTTGCTGACCGGCGCCGAATTGGCTTATTTGCGCGGCAAGGGCGCCGCCGCCCGCCGGGAATTGTTGGCTGGTCTGGCCGCTGCCGGCAGCGGCCACCTGTCGTTATTGCACCGGCCTTCTCTGATTTAAAGCGCGAGGAAGCAAAATTGAACCCATTCGAACAATGGCTGGAACAACGCGGCTTCGCGCCGTTGTCCGAGGTAACGGTCAACGGCTGCGGCGAATACGCTGTGATTTTGGCGGCACGCGAAGGCCGTAGCGACGTGTTGGCGTATCTGATCCGGGAGCGCGGCGCTGACCTCGGCGTATGCGACGCTTACGGCAACAACGCACTGTGGGCGGCCTGTTTCGCCGAATCCGCCGAGTGCGTCGCCCTGCTGCTGCAGGCCGGCATCGACATCGATTACCAAAATCCCAGCGGTTCAACAGCGCTGATTTACGCCGCCTCGGCCGGCAAACACACTATCGTCGCGCAACTGCTGGCGGCCGGCGCCGATTGGCGCCTGACCACCGAGGACGATTTCAGCGCGCTGGATCTGGCCGCCAACCGCCAGTGTTTGCAAATACTGCGCGACCTCAGCCGCGGCGTCCGCGCCGACTGAATCGAAAGCTTTCGCCTGCGCAGGAAGCCACAAACGCAGCAGCGGATTTTCCTGCAGCCGGCCTCGACCGTCGATCATGCTAAATGCCGAAATTAACCAATTCACCGGTTAAGCGACCGCTTAGCCGCCCCGAAAACTGGCGCCTGCGGCCCATTGACGACGGAGCCTGGGCTAGTCAAACGCATAGCGCAAGCAATTCGACCGAATTAAAACAACTCCACGTCTTGGCCGGAAAATGCCGGCATTTGCATCGAATCGGGCTTTGTCGAGTGATTCAACAATAATTTCAAACCGGAAACCCGCTTATCGAAGCGTTGCAGGCCGCTACTTTCATCGCGATCCCGGTGCAATTCCATAAACTTATGGAAAATATCGCCAATTGCCTGATTTTTCTGGGACAAGCGGCCCATCATCTGGGTAACGATGTCTTCGAATTGAACGGCGACGACGCCTTCCATGGTTAATTGATGCATCTGCTCGGTGACTTCGGTGATCTGGTGCGAGTGTTCGCGCGCTAACTTCGAAAGCGCAACCAACTCAGTACCGATCTGCATCAAATTTTCTTGGGAATCTTCGGCGATACTCAAGTCGGTATTATTTGCCAGCGTCACGCTGGCGTCGATATCCGACATCGAACGCAAAATCTCCGCCAGAGTACCGCGAATTTGGTTGTTGAATTCGCTGGTATTGTGAGCCAACTTTCGAACTTCATCGGCGACTACCGCAAAGCCGCGTCCGGCCTCGCCCGCTCTAGCCGCTTCGATAGCGGCATTGAGTGCAAGCAAGTCGGTTTGCGTGGTAATCGATGTAATCTGGTTCAGCAGGCCGCTAATCCGCTCGACCTGGGTTTTCATCTGGTTAAAACTATGGGAGATACGCCGGCTGTTGTCGTTGAGTTCCTTTATTTTGCGGACGAATTCGTCGATCAGATGATTGGCTTCGCTGAAAAAACGGTGGATTCCGACTTGTTCTTGCGCCTGCTCTTGCTCACAGTTGCCGGTCATCAGCAACATTTGGTCGATTAACGTGGCCAAGACCGCCTGTTGTTTTGCCGAAAGCGTTTGCAAACCGGTCAAGCTGCCGTGCAATTTACCGACCGAATCTTTGATCAAATTTTTCGCCGTATCCATTTCGCTCTGGAAATCGGTGATTTTCCGGCCGGCTTGGCCCAACACTTGGTCGGATAACTGTTGGTATTCGCTGATCACCGCGTCGAGTGCGGCCATACGGCTCTGTTGCTCGGAGTACCATTTGGCCCGACTCCGCGACGACAAAACGCTAGCGACGGCTAACAGCAGCATTAAAGCCAAGTAGCCATGCGGCACGAAACGGTCGGTCAGTAAATGCCATAGCTCGAAGCCTATCGACATGAAAATAGCTGCGGCAGTCAATTGGAAATCGACGCGCTTGGCAATCGCGGTGGTGGACAACATCGGCATTGTTCTCGGATAGCTGAAATTGACAAACGCTTGCGCATCAGTACGACGGCAAGCGCCCCGATACAATTGTAGGCTAATTCTTGGTTACATGTAGTCATAGGACTACATTGGTGCCGGAAACGGATTCTCCGCAATCAACGGAGCTCGTTAATTGTTGCGACTGATTCGAGTACAAAGCGGCAATGGCAGACACTACGCCGACCGCTGCTAACCGGCGCGACGCGGCGGGCTGCTACTGCTGCTTGTCCGCGACCAGGAGATTGGGCATGGCAAGCGTTCGAACCCGCAACCGCGGCCTAGCAGGCTGGTGAAAAACCCACCGATATTTCCCCTTACCCACGGTTTCCGTGATTTTTTCGTGTTGAAATCGGTCATGACATCGAGTTTCAACCGTTTTGCCCCTGTTTCAAGGGCTTTTTATTCGCCTGAAGCCGTCTGTGGACGGTTTTCAGGCGTACTTCACCCTAGGTGGGCGCACTCCACGCCGGTTTCGGCGTGAACACCAATAGGTTGAGCAAGCGCGTCAGGTTGTAGGCGGCGAAGCAAAACAAGGCTTGGCCAGCGACTTTGGCTAAGCCGATGTGACGGGTTTTGCGCAGGCCGCCGACCGTTTTGACCCAGCCGAAGGCTTCTTCGACGATTTTGCGGCGCTTGAGGCTTTGAGCGTACGCTTTGCCGCGAGCGGTGCGGCCATCGACGGCACTGCCGGTCTTTTTGCGGGCCACATGGGCCTTGATGTCTTGGGTGTTGAGTCCGTTGACGAACGCCGGTTGGTCATAGCCTTTGTCGGCACCGACGCTACCGCCTTTGGGCACACGGCGTTTGATCATTGTTTGTGCGGCTTCGATTTCAGCGGTGCCGGTGGCTTGGGTGGTTTCGACATCGACAATCAGGCCGTTACGATTCTCGGATAGGGCATGGGTGATGTAACGCAGTTTGGCCTCGGTGTATTCGCCTTTTTTGTAGAGCCGCGCTTCCGGGTCTGTCGTGCTTTGGTGGGTGGCGTTGCTGCGCTTTTCGCCGCTGAAGTCGACCTCGGGATTGCGGCCGGCGGGTTTATCAGGACCGCTGCCGTCTTTCTTCACGAAGCTTTTGTGCGAGGCCCAGGCTTCGATCAGGCTGCCATCGACACTGAAGTGCTCGTCGGACACCAGATTCTGCCATTCGGCAATGGCCAAGACCCGTTCAAAAAACTCGCGACTCAGTGCTTCGGACAGCAGGCGCTCGCGGTTGGCGCTGAACACGCTGCGTTCCCAGACAGCATCGTCGATACCCAAACCGACAAACCAGCGAAACAGCAGGTTGTAGTCCAGCTGTTCCATCAACTGGCGTTCGCTACGAACGGTGTACAGCACTTGCAATAGCAAGGCGCGCAGCAATTTTTCGGGCGCAATCGACGGGCGGCCAGTGTGCGAGTAACGCTCGGCAAAGACGGCATTCATAGAGGTCAATACGCCATCGACGAGTAGACGTAAACGACGCAACGGATGCTGTTTGGGAATACGTTCTTCCAGGCTAACGTAGCTGAACCAGCTACTTTGAATGGCATCGTGTCCGCGCATGGGGGGCTTCTCCAATTTAGATGCGCTATTTTACTTGTTTGCTGAGGCTATGCGCCTTGATGACTGCAGCTTTGGGAGTTTTTCACCAGCCTGCTAGCCGCCGCTGGAATTAACGCTGAAAATCGAGTATTTTTTGCAAAGATTCGATTTTGCAAAAAGATTTTTCCGCTCATTCCGCTCAAATCCAGCAAAATCTCGGGATAACCACTGCCTTCGCGGCCCGATCCGGTGACGCATTGTTGCGGTTCAAAAAACGGAACCGATACTCGGACTAATGCATAATTCGATGCTGCGAAGCGATACCGGGTGAATTTTCTCCGCTTAATCCGATTGTTTACAGAACCTTGAGTTGCCATGGCTCGGGAATATGTATCCAGGATTCATACTGCTCCGAAACAACTGGGCTTCGGCAAATCAGAAAATCAATCCATCGTTAATATTCAAGGATCTGGTAATGAACACCTCCCTTATTTCCGTAATCATGCCTTGTTACAATGCTGAAAATTACGTTGAGAGCGCAGTCGAAAGCGTGTTTCGGCAAACCCACGCCAATGTGGAATTAATTGTTGTTGACGACGGTTCAACTGATAAAAGTTATTCGGCTCTAACCCAATGCCAACAGAAATACCCGAATCTAAAAGTTTTTCAGCAATCGAATCAAGGCCCTTTTCCGGCCCGGAATTTGGCGCTGAAACATGCCGTCGGCGAGTTTATTGCCTTTCTTGATGCCGACGACTACTGGGCACCGGATTTCCTCGAAAAACTGTTGCAAGGTATCGAGAACAATAACGCCGACCTTAGTTATTGCGGTTGGCAAAATGTGGTTGAAGGCGGAGAAAATGGCCCGGCTTATCTGCCCCCCCCCTATGAGAAAGGCGATATCTCGCAAGCATTTCTAGCGTCTTGCCCATGGCCTATTCACGCCGCCTTGGTGCGGCGAGAAATTATCGAAAAAGCCAACGGGTTTTCGCTGCGCCGATTCAGCGCGATGGACTACGACTTATGGATCCGTATCTCGGCGATCACTCGGAATATTGTTTTAGTACCCGAAGTCTTGGCATTTTATCGCTGGCATAACCATGGTCAGATTTCGTCGATTAAGTGGCGGCAAGTGCTGGATGGCTGGCAAGTCAGAAAGGATTTTGTAACGCAAAACCCCGAATTGGTGGCCCATATTCCCCAGGAAAGGCTAGACGAATTAGTAAACGGCAGCGTTTTTACTCAAGCGTATTCGGCTTTTTGGAAGCGAGATTTGGTTTCCTCGCAACGCTTATTTCGAGAAATATTCAAATCCGGTATTTGGCGCTTTAAGGATTTGAAATACATCGGCTTGAGCTTCCTTCCTTATGCTGTTCTCAGCCGGATAGTTTAATCCGATTACCCCACCCTCAGCGGCTGCGTCTGCCGCCCCGGACCCAACCGCCATTCCTGGTGCGGCGTCCAGGCGGCTATCCAAGCCGACAATTGTTCGGCCGGCATCGGCCTGGCGATACCGTAACCTTGGGCGTTGTCGCAGCCCAATTCCAGCAACAGCAAGCCATGGGCAGCACTTTCCACGCCTTCAGCGACGACGCGGCGGTTGAAGGCGGCGCTCAAGTTGATGATGCCGGCGACGATAGCCAGATCCTCCGGATCGGCCAAAATATCGCGGATGAAGGACTGGTCGATTTTCAGGGTTTCGGCCGGCAGGGCTTTCAAATAGGTCAACGACGAGTAACCGGTACCGAAATCGTCCAGCGCGAAACTGACGCCCAGTTTCTGGCATTCCCGCATCACACCGGTGACGCGGCCGATATCTTCCAGCGCGGCGGTTTCCAAAATCTCCAGTTCCAAGCAATTCGCCGCCAATTGCGGATATTGGGCAAAACCGGCTTGCAATGTGGTAACGAAATCCGCATCCAACAAATGCCGCGGCGCGATATTGACGCTGAGCGGAATATTCAGGCCGCCGGCCTGCCACTGCGCGGCATGCACCAAAGCCTGGCGCAGTACCCAGTTGCCGACGGCAATAGCCAGGTCTGAGCCTTCGATGTCCGGCAGAAACGCCGCCGGCAGCAACAAGCCACGTTCGGGATGGTGCCAGCGGATCAAGGCTTCGGCGCCCAATATCCGGCCGCTGCGCATATTGACTTTGGGCTGGAAGTACAGCGCCAATTCGCCGTTGCGCAATGCCGAGCCGATCCGCGCCAGGGCGCTTCCGCGTACCGAGCAGAGCCGGTCCTGCTCGCGATCGAACAGGTGGTAACGGTTTTTACCGCCCTGTTTAGCGGTGTACATGGCCTGGTCGGCATGACGCAGCAAGGTTTCGGCATCGGCCGGGTCGGCCGGAAACAGCGTGTAACCGAGGCTGGCCGAAACGCTGACGTAATGCCCGCCGATTGCGGCCGGTTCCGCCACCCGGTCCAGCATGCGCTGCAACACGGCCTGGCATTCGTGGGCCGCATTAAAATCCAGCAACAGCAACACGAATTCGTCGCCGCCGATCCGGGCTACCGTGTCGCCGGCGCGCAAACAGTCCTTGATGCGCTGCGATATCTCGATCAGTAACTGGTCGCCGACATCGTGGCCGAATTGGTCGTTGATCGGCTTGAAACCGTCCAGGTCCAGATAGCACACCGCCATGGTATTGCTGGCGCGGCGGGTGTGCGCCAGGGCCTGGCTCAGGCGATCGGCCAGCAAAACCCGATTGGGGATGCCGGTCAACGGATCGAAATGGGCGATGCGTTCCAGGTCGAGTTCGTGGTTCTTCAGCGGCGTAATGTCGGCGGAAAGGCCGATGTAGTGGTGCACCCGGCCGTGTTCGTCCCGCACGACCGAAATCGACGTCAACGCGGCGTATACCTCGCCGCTTTTGCGCCGGTTCCACAACTCGCCGTTCCAGTAGCCGCTGCCGAGCAGCGAACACCACATGCTTTCGTAAAATTCGGCCGATTGCCGCCCGGATTTCAGCACGCTGGGATTTTTACCCAGGGCCTCGTCCTTGCTGTAACCGGTCATTCGGCTGAACGCGTTGTTGACGTCGATGATCCGGTTTTCGGCATCGGTGATCACCACGCTGTCGTGGGTATGGGCGAATACGCTGGCGGCCAGGCGCAGAGCGGCCTCGCGCCGCTGCAACTCGCGGCGTAGCCGTTCCCGTTCCAACAGGTTGCGAATCCGCAGCCGGGCGATTTCGATATTCAGCGGCTTGGTCAGGTAGTCGGCGGCGCCCAGCGCAAAACCGTGGGTCTCGGCCTCGGCATCGTTCATCGCAGTGATGAACACGACCGGAATGTCGCGTAACCGCGGATCGAGTTTCAACCGGCGGCAAGTTTCGTAGCCGTCCATGTCCGGCATCATGATGTCCAGCAGTATCAAATCCGGCGGATCGTCCTGCGCCAGCTCCAACCCCCTGGCGCCGGAGGTGGCGATCTGGATCTGGTAATCGTCCTGCAATGCCAATCCCAGTAGCGCCAGATTGGTCGGCATGTCGTCGATGGCAAGGATCTTCTGGTTATCTTTAGCCATGCGCCTAGCCAGCCTCGGAATTTAGCGCGGCGCGAAACAGCCGCAGTTGGGCTAAAGCTTGTTCGAACTTCATATCGTTCACCGCTTGGCCGATCGCGGCAAACCGTTCCGCCGCAACCGGCGGCTCAACTTCGGCTTGCAGCCGCTGGTACTGGCCGACCGCCTGGAACATGTTCTTCACCAATAGCCGTTCCAGTTCGTCCAATTCCGCGCCAAGCTGCGGTAAATCGCGCAGCAACGCGATTTCCGCGGGCGGTATTGCCGCTGGCGGCAGCTCCCGGCCGTTAAGCGCCGTCTCCGCCGCTGCCGCCGGCGATTCGACAGCTTGGACCGCTTCCTGATGCACCGCTCTGCCATTGACTCCATTCGCAAGCAGCGGGCATTCGATCGGTTCCGCCCCAATCCGAAACCAAAACCTCGAGCCCTGGCCGAGCACGCTGTCCACGCCGGCTTCGCCGCCCATCAGTTCGGCAAAACGGCGCACTATGGACAGGCCCAGCCCGGTGCCGGCATAGCGCCGGGTCGAACCGGCGTCGATTTGGCTGAACGGTTTGAACAGCAGACGTTGTTGTTCCGCGCCGATGCCGACGCCGGTATCCGCCACCGAAAACTCCAGCCGCGCTCCGCCCTTGCCACGGCCGAGTTCGCAGCCCTGCAAGGCGATTTCGCCGGAGTCGCTGAATTTAATGGCGTTGCTGACCAGATTGGACAGCATTTGCCGCAGCCGGATTTGGTCGAGTAGATAGCATTGTTCGGCCGGCCCGCGCCAGACCGCGGCCAGCGTCAGATTTTTTTGGCGGGCGCTTTCGCCGAACAGCGAATGCACTTCCCGCAGAATATGGGCCGGGGCCACCGCCGCGTAATTTAATTCCAGGCGATTGGCTTCGATCTTGGATAGATCCAGCACGTCGTTCAGCAGCGTCAACAGGGTTTGGCCGGAAGACAGAATGGTGCGGGCGCACTCGCGGTGTTTTTCCGGCGAGCAGTCGGGCAGGGCCAGCAATTGCGCCATGCCGAGGATGCCGTTCAATGGAGTACGGATTTCGTGGGACATCGTTGCCAGAAAGTTGCTTTTAGCCTTGTTTGCCGCCTCGGCAACCCGGGTTTTGATCTCGTTGCTCAAAATCAAGGCCATGTGCGAAAAAAAGGGGGTCAGATAGTCGCGCATTTGCGCGCTGCCGAGCATATCGGTCATTTTGACCACGCCGATCAGTTCGTTGCCGGCCAGCAACGGCATCACCCAAGTGCAAGCGACGGCCGGCGTCGAACCGCGTAGTAGGGTATGCGCCGAATCGCTGGGCTGTTCCACGAAACGGCGCTGAGCGAATACATTGGCCACCAACGGATCGTCGATTTTGCCGACCGTACGCCGCTCGCCGGCCAAATTGGCGTAATGGATCTCGCCTTCGTCCAGATAGTAGATTTCGACGTTGCTGCCGCCCAGACTGCCGCACAAAGCCATCATCAAATTTTCCAGCATGCTGTCGACGCCGGCTATCGGGTTCAACAATTCCACCATGTGCAGAATCAGATACAGGTTGGCTTTTTCTTCCGATACTTTGCGCAAGCGGGCTTCCAGATGCTCGATGCGATCCAGTAACGCCTGCTGGCCGGCTGGGACGGACATTAGGGTTCGGCCGCCAAACGGCGTTGAATGGCATCGGCCAGCACCAATTCCAGATGGCTCAGGTCGACGTCCTGCCAACGTAGCGGCAAATCGACAAAGCGCGCCGCCGCCTCGGCAGCGCTGGTAAAGTCGGAGTTGCAGGGTGTGCGCAGCGCCAGAATGTATTTGTGGCTGCTGTGGAAAATCTCGCGAACAACGGCGTTATTGTTGCCGAAGCAAGCGGTGATCATCGGCTCCCAGGTCAGGGCCCAATCTTCCAACAAAAAATAGGCGCCCTGTTCCAGCTCCTGCATGAAACGCTCGTAACCGAGCAGCATGACGATGCAGTTTTGGCCATGAGTACGGCAGGTATGGTGGCCTTCCAGATAATTTTCCATCAACGGGTGGCAACTGCCATAGAACACCACGGTCTTCTCGCCCAATTTCTCGCGCTCTTCCAGGGCTTGGTTCAATTCGGTCGACAAGCGGTTCAAATAATTGTGCAACGCCGAATTCAAGTAATGGGTGTGCACGTTCCAATGGTTCTTTTCGATCAAACGGTCCACTTCCTTGCGCAGGATACCGCAGCCAACCAAGGTTAAGGCGGGTTGCGGCTCCGGATTCAAAGTAAACGTTTTCATTGCCAACTCCCGTATTCGAAGGCAGCGGCCAACATCGCCCGGATATTGGCTTCCGGCACCGCCAATGGCATCACGCCGTTGCCGAACAAGAAATGGCCGCCGGGCTTGCCGATTTCGATGATGCGTTTGACTTCGGCCCGGGTCTGCTCCGGCGTCCAGTGGATCATGCGGATATCGTCGATCACACCGCAGCATAGCCCCCGGTTGCCGATCAAGACTTTGGCTTCGGCCAAATCCGCAAGCGGTCCAAGATAATGCGTCGTGATTCCCAACTCGGCGAACACCAAATCGATGACTTCGTTGAACGGCGCCATGCCGCAATAATAGACAATACCTTCCACTCCACCCGGGACCAAGTCGCGCCGCATCCAGGGCAGCACGCCTGCTTCGACTTGGCGGCGGCCGACGAAATACGGCGAACCGAACGGGGTGGAGTAGATCAGTACATTGGCGCCGGCGGCGCGCAAAGCGCCAATCTCCTGGTGGAAAAAATCGGAACATTTGCGCAGTAACTCGTCGCGCAAGTCGAACGGACCGAGCAAAAACAACTCCATCCATTTATCCATGCCCATCAGGATGGCGGGCAGCGTGGTCGAGGCCGTCGCATACGCGCAAATCGGATGGGTGGCGCCGACTTCGTCGACCAATATCGACAGGCATTCGCCGATCGGCTGCCAGGCTTCGGTTTGAGTGATGTCGGCCGGGATTTCGAATTTAGCGATATCGTCCAGACTTTTGATTACGAAGTCGGCGACGTTCGGCACGCCGTCGTCCGCGAACAGGATTTCTTTACAACCCAATATCTCGGCCTCTTTACCGACATAGTGCAAGCTCCAAACATTGTCGTGGCCGTACCGCAGTTGCATGCGTAATTGGGCTTCGGCGACCGCGGCACCGTCGGCAAAATAGCTCTGCGGCCGCAGGCCCATTTCGCGGGCGCCTTGGTCGAGCAAGTTGCAAAACACCGGAATTCGCGGCGCCGGAGTGCCGTTTTGTGCGGCGGCCAATATTTGTAGCGGCGTCACGGTTTCACCTCGCGGATCAATTCGACAATGGTTTTGGCGGCATTGACGCCGTCGGCGGCCCAGGCGTCGGCGCCGACCTTCAAATAAAGCTCGGTGTCGAAACGGTAAGGCGCGCCGCCCACCGCCAGTTTGATCCGGTCTTCCAAGCCGCGCTCCTTCAGCAGCGCCCTCACCTTCAGGCTGCCGTTTTCGCCGATCGCGGTGTGTACCATCATCGCCGAAATAGCGATGACCTGCGCCTGCTCGGCCACCGCAGCATCGACGAAACGCTCGGCGCTGACGTTGGAGCCGAGATCGACAACATCGACCATCAACGACTTCAGGCAACCGGAGACGATGCGTTTACCGAGCGAATGCAGATCGCCGTAAGCGGCGCCGATCACAACCCGGCCTATCATTTCCGGCGGCTTGCTGAATTTTTCCAGCATTTTTTCGGTGACGTCCGCGGCGATCTGCGCGGTCATGAAGTGTTGGGCCAGATTGGCGTCGGGATCTTGTTCGATGAAGGCCATCATTTGTTCGACGGCCGGAATCACCAGCTTGAACACGATTTCTTCGGCGCTGAAGCCTTCCTGCAGCGCCCGGTTGACAACGTCGAGCGCGGTTTGTTTGTCGGTTTCGAACACCGCGTCATTGTAAGCTTGAATGTAGGCCTCAAGCATCGTGTTTACTCCGTAGCGCCGATGGGTTGCAGGCGCAAGTGGTCGATGAAGCGGTTTTCGTATTCGACAACCCCGCCGAGATTGACGACCTCGATCCGCTGCGTGATTTCGGCTCTGAATTTACCGGGCTCCGCCGCCAGCAACAGTTTTTCGCAGCCGGCCAGACTGGCGTCGGCCAGCAGCCGGAAACGCGCCTGACTCAAAGCAGGCAGCAGGCCGAGACGGATGGCGGCGGACAGTTGCAAATGCCGGCCGAAGCTACCGCAAATCCAGAAGCTGTCGAGGCGGGCCAAATCGAGCCCGGCGAACACCGCTAATTGTGCCATGGCGGCCGCGGTCGAAGCTTTAGCGCGCTGGAAAATGTCGATGTCGCTCGCAAAAATAGCGGTACGCGGATTGTCCGGGTCCAACCGTAAGCCCGCCGCCGGTTGCGCCGCGGCAAAACGGCCGGACGGCTTCAACCGCCCCTCCGCCAGCAGCAGCGCAACGGCATCGATAAAGCCGCTACCGCAAAAACCGCGGGCCGGCGCGGCGTCTAGGGTATGTAACCGCGGGATGCCGGCGCCGGGCTCGACCCGGTGGATTGCCCCCGCCTCCGCGCCGATACCGTTACGGATGCCGACGCCTTCGAATGCCGGACCGCCCGGCACCGAAGTAGCCCATATGCGGCTGCCGTCCCACAACGCGATCTCGGTATTGGTGCCGAAATCCGCCAGCATGGCCGGAGCGGGCTGAGCGGTGATGTCGGCGGCAATCAACGCGGCCAGCAGGTCAGAACCGACAAAGCCGGCCAGGGGCTGGCCAATTTCGATATCGGCATGCGGCATGCGCCAGCTCTCGCGCCAGGCGGCCGCGTCGTCCGGGATGCAGGCAATCGGCGCTTGCCAATTTGCCGGATCGTATAGGCTGTCGCCGCTTGCGCCGCAAATCAGACTCAGCATCGCGGTATTACCGACGATCAGCACTTTACCGATTTGCGCCAGAATCGGCGCGATTTCGCCCAAATCGCGGCTAAGGATGTCGCGAATACCCTCGATCACCGCCTTGCGCGCTTCGCCGGCCAGCACCCGGCTCTGCGCCGGGGCCAGGCGTTCGGCATCCAGCCGGGTCAAAACGTCGGCGCCGTGGCTAAGCTGGGGATTGATGCCGATCCGGCTGCCGATCCGGCGGCCGGTTTGCCGCTGCCATAGCGACAAGCGGATGTGGGTGGTGCCGAGATCGACCGCAACGCCGAAAGGATGATCGCCCAGCGCGGGGTTGCCTGCCGTGCACAAGCGACAAGCGCTGTCCAGACTTTTCCATACCGACTCCGGTGCAGGATGCTCCAGAGACAACTTCGCCGGGCCGCGGGCATACAACTGGCAAGCCAGGCGCCGGCCCTGCGCCAGGTCTTCCGGCAACAGTTTTTGCCGTTCGGCCATGGTCGGCGGGTTGAAGTCCCCTTCCAGAACGGTGATCAGACAGGCGCCGCAGGTCCCCAACCCGCCGCAGGCGGCGCGGACCCGCAATTCGCCGGTATCCAGGGCGTGGCGCACCGACGTTTGCGGGCCGATTTGCAGCGTCCGCTGCCGGTCGCCGCAAACGACATCGACCGGCGATCCGGCGGCCGCCGGCCGGCTTTCGCTATTCATAGCGCGCCGGCCCGGCCGCGGAAGGAAAAACGGCTCGGCGGCAAGCGTCGGCCTGGCGTTGAAAACATTTGCCTCGTCCCCCTGTAATTTGGCTATGCTCGCGTTAAGCGTTGACAGCAGATGAAGACGCCATCCCGCAGCGGATTCACTTCGTGCGCCATGGCGATGCCGGAGCAACGCCATTTTAAAAACACAAACTTAGCCTTAATGTCCGGCTCCGGACCCGTTCGGCGCGAGCGCGGTTGGCGTAACCCCGCGCGCAGCCTAAACTATCCGGGCAATGACCTATTTTAGCAAGGCAGCGCAAGCGCGCCCGATCCGTTCTGGAACGGCGGCGTTGCCGGACGCGCCAATTCAAGCGGAAGCCGATGGATTCAGCCACACCCGACCAAAACCAACGCCCCACCATTTTGCTGGTGGACGACGAACCGATCAATTTATCGGTCTTCGGCGAATTTCTGACGCGTTACTACCAGGTATTGGTGGCAACCGGCGGCCAGAGCGCGTTGAAACTGGCCAACAGCAAGGCCAAACCGGATTTGATTCTGCTGGACGTGATGATGCCGGGCATGGACGGTTACCAGGTACTGGCCGAATTGAAGGCCCAAGCCGACACCCGCGACATCCCGGTGATCTTCATCACCGCGCTGACGTCGGATCTGGAGGAAGAGCGCGGCTTGGCCTTGGGTGCGGTCGATTACATCTACAAGCCCTGCCATTTGTCGATTCTTTTGGCCCGCATCGGAACCCAACTCGAATTGAAAAAGGCCCGCGACTGGTTGCGCAACCAGAATGCAGTTTTGGAAGCGGAAGTCGAACGCCGGCAAAAGGAAAACCAGTTGGTGCAGATGCAGTTGTTGCAGTCGGAAAAGCTCGCCGCGATCGGCCAGTTGGCGGCCGGCATTGCCCACGAGATCAACAATCCGGTCGGTTTCGTCAACTCCAATCTGAATACCTTGTCCGGCTATCTGGCAGACCTGTTCTGCGTGATGGATGCCTATGCCGCCGCGCTGGCGGCCAACCAGATCGCCGAGCCGGCGCGGAGCGAGTTGCAGGCGCTACTGGCGAAAAAACAGTTGGCTTATTTGCGCGAGGACATTCCGGATTTGCTGGCCGAATCGCGGGAAGGTTTGGCGCGGGTACGCGGCATCGTCCAGGATTTGAAGGATTTCGCCCATTCCGACAGCGACACCTGGGAACTCAGCGATTTGCACAAAGGCCTGGATTCGACGCTGAATATCATTTGCAACGAATTGAAATACCACTGCAAAATCGTCAAGGAATACACCGAGATTCCGCAGATTTATTGCCTACCGTCGCAATTGAACCAGGTCTTCATGAATCTGCTGGTCAACGCCGGCCAAGCTATCGAAACCCAGGGCGTGGTCACCGTACGCACCGGTTGCCAGGCAAACGAGGTTTGGGTCGAGATCGGCGACAACGGCAGAGGTATTGCCCCCGAGCACATCAGCCGCTTGTTCGAACCGTTCTTCACCACCAAACCGGTCGGCAAGGGCACCGGCCTGGGCTTGTCGATTTCGCGCAATATCGTCGCCAAGCACGGCGGCCGGATCGAAGTGGACAGCGAGCCGGGCCGGGGCAGCCGGTTTCGGGTCTGCCTACCGATCGCTCGGCCGCAACCGGCCTGAGCCGGATAAGCCCGGTTCGAGCCGGGAAACTTGCACGCCGCGCGTTACGTGCCAGACTATTCGTATTCCGACAGATTTCCGACGGCCGCCCGCTATGAATGCAAGTCCCGCTAAAATTTTGATCGTCGACGACGAACCCAACGTACTGAAAGCCCTCAGCCGTTTATTGAAGGCCTACGCCACGGTAACCGTGGAAAGCGCCGAGGAAGCGTTGCTGATTGCAGAGCAGCAGGCGTTCGATCTGGTGATTTCCGACTACCGGATGCCGGGCATCAATGGCATCGACTTCCTGATTCTGTTCAAACGGCTGCAACCGGATGCGATTCGGGTGGTATTGACCGGCTTTGCCGATCTGGAAGGCGCGCAGCATGCCATCAACGAGGCCGAGGTTTTCCGTTTCATCAACAAGCCGTGGAGCAATCTGGAAATCGTCCACGTCGTGGAAAGCGGGCTGGCGCATAAACGCATGCTGCTGGAAAACCGGGCGCTGGCAGACCAAGTGCGGGCCCAGCAAAAATTGCTGGCGGAAAAGGATGCGCTGATTCGCGCGCTGGAAGCCGAGGAGCCGGGGATTACCAAGGTCAATTGGGCCGCGGACGGTTCGATTATTCTGGACGACGCCGATCTGGAGTAATGCCGGCGGGACCGTTCTTAGTGCCCTTGCCCCAGCCTGACCCGCAACACCAGACTCTTGCCGTGCTTGCGCAAGCCGAGGATGTCTTCGACGTGTTTGTCGGTCAGAATTTGATCTTTCAGATAAAGCACGTCGTTGCATAGCACTTCCGCCGCTTCCATGCCGGCTTGCAGTTGGGTCCAGGATATTTCGATCACCGGCCGCTCGTCGTTGGCCCGGGTTTCCTCCAGTACGGCCAGAAAAGTATCGACCACCTGCGGATCGTAATGCGTGCCTTTTTTCGACAGTAGCCGGGCTTTAACCTGTTCCGTGCTCATCGTGCTGCCGGTGATACTGCCGTCTAGCATCGTGATATATTCCCGAATCACCGTCAAAATCCGGCTGCCCAGCGGAATCGCCGCCCCCGCCAATCCGGCCGGGTAGCCGGAGCCGTCGTAATATTCGTATTGGTGGGCCACCAGTTCGGCGGCTTGGTGCAACGGCTCGATGCCGGCCAACAGTTGGTAGCCTTCCTGGGCATGATTCAAAAAACGTTTGCGTTGCTGGCCGTTCATCGAAAAATGCGGCAGCGTCAGCAAACTGTCCGGCAGGCTCATTTTGCCGATTTGCAGCAGCAAGCCGGCAAACACCACGTTTCTGACCTCCGTCGGCGGCAAACCCAGCCGCTGTGCCACTTCTTTGGCATGTTCGGCGATGTATTTGGCGAGGCCGCTCTTGATGCCGGGGCGCATTTCGATGATCCTGGCGAAGGCTTTGACCGACTCGTTGTACTGCCTTTTCAACGATTCGTTGGCTTGTTCGATCACCTGCAGCGACTTTTTCAATTGCTCGGTACGCTTTTCGACTTTTTCCTCCAGGCTGGAATTGAGTTCCTTCAATTCCAGGTTCTGGCGCTGGACGATGTCGTACAGGCGTTGGCGTTCCTCGCGCAGGCGCTTTTGGTCCAGCGCGTTGTTGACCAGGATTTTCAGCTCGTTGTCTTCCCAGGGCTTGCTGCAATAGCTGTAAATCCGGCCGTTGTTGACTGCGGCGATGGTCGATTCGATATCGGCGTAACCGGTCAACAGAATCCGCACCGTGTCCGGATGGCTCTCCGCGGCCCGGCTCAAAAACTCGGCACCGTCCATCTGCGGCATACGCATGTCGGAAATGATCAAATCGATCGCTTGGGTTCGCAGGATCTCCAGGCCGGCAGCACCGCTCTCGGCCAGGTGCACGGCGTATTCCGCCGAGCGGAACAGGCGTTTCAAGGCTTTCAGTACGTTCGGCTCGTCGTCGACGAACAGCAGTTGCGCGGTCGGGGCTTCGATATTCGCATTCATGGCAGTTAGGGCGCGAGGTTGGCGGAAGGTAGCGGCAGCAGGATTCGGAACACCGTGCCTTGGCCCGGAGCCGAATCGACCTGAATGTCGCCCTGGTGGTCTTTGACAATTTTATAGGATAGCGACAAACCCAAGCCGGTCCCCTTACCGACCGGCTTGGTGGTAAAAAACGGATCGAAAATCTTGGCTTTGACCTCGTCGCTCATGCCGCTGCCGGTGTCGGCAATCTCGACAAAAACCCGGTCGCCGCCGCGGTAGCCGGTGCGTATGGTAATTTTGCCGAAATCCGGGATGGCCTGGGCGGCGTTGACCAGCAAGTTCATGAATACCTGGTTGAGCTGGGCGCCGACGCAGGCGAAAGGCTTGACGCCGCCGTATTGTTTGACGACTTCCGCCTTGTATTTCAACTCGTTGTTGACGATGTTCAGCGTAGAGTCCAAACCGGCCTCCAGATCGAACACGGCTTGCTCCTGCCGGTCGATGCGGGAGAAATCGCGCAGGTCCTGGACGATGTTTTTGGCGCGGGTGGCGCCCTCCAACGATTCCAGGACCAGGTCGGCCGCGTCCGCTTTGATGAAGTCAAGATCGACCCGCTTTTTAAAGGCGCAGAATTCGGCGGCGACGGGATCGCCCGCGGGTAAATTTTCGGCCAAGCGCTCGGCCAGAGTGGCCGCAAACGCCAATTCGCCGATGTACTCCTGCAAGGTATTCAGGTTGGAATAAATATAACCGAGCGGATTGTTGATTTCGTGGGCAACGCCGGCCGCCAACTGGCCGATCGACGCCATTTTTTCGGCCTGGACCAAATGCGTCTGCGCTTCCTGCAACTGCCGGTTAAGCTCGATTTGCTGGTTTTTTTCCCGTTCCAGGTTTTGGTTGGTTGCAGTCAGCTCCCGGGTCCGCGCCGCGACCTGCGCCTCCAGTTTCTGGTTCAGCTTGAACAATGCGGCTTCGGCCTTTTTGCGCAAGGTGATATCCATGCCGCAGCCCATCAAGCCGACGAACTCGCCGTTGCGGCGAATGCGGGGCGCTGCGGTTTCCAGGATCCAGGTGATTTTGCTTTCCGCGCCGAGCAGGCGGTACTCGATCTTTAACTTGGTTTGTTCGCCGGCGGCCTTGCCGTAAGCGGCCATGACCTGCGCCCGGTCTTCCGGATGGATCACCCCCATCCAACGCTGTTTTTCCAGTTCGTTACGCTGCAAGCCGAAGGATTTGAACCAGAACCGGTTGCAAAATATCGGCATATGCTTGGCGTTGGTGATCCAGATCAGCGCCGGCAGATTGTCGGCCAGGTCTTTGAACCGCTCCTCGCTTTCCCGCAACGCCGAATACAGGTTGCTGTGCAGCACGTCCAGGTGTTCGCGCCGGTCGAGTTCGATCCCGGCGGCATCCACGCCCTTGTTCAAACTGATCGCCATCAGTTTGTCGGTCTTCAGAATATGGTGGCACAGCCAATCGACCAAAAAGTCCAGCAAGTCGCGGGAAATCGCCGAACGGTCGTGCTCGGCCTCGCTCTGCACTCCGCGGATTTTGTCGACGAATTCGCGGTGTTCCTTGCTGTGTTTGGCAAACAGCTCCGGGTTGAAATCGGCGGCGGCCATCAATTCCTCTTCGTGGCGAAAATGGTAGGCGGTGTAATCGGCCAGTTCGCCGACCGTCGCGACCATACTCTCGCTGTCGCCGCCCACCGCTACCAGTTCGTCCAGCTTGTTGATCAGTTCCACCAGTTTCTGGTGCTGGCCGTCGACACTATCGAGGCCGACGAGCAACTGATCGTTCCAGGTCAAAATACTCATGTTCGAGGTTCCGCAAACCGATTGAAAGCCGGATATTACTCGCGCACATGCTATGGCACAATGCCGGAGCCGAGTAATGTTAGGGAGACGACGCCAAAACCATGAAAATCGATACTTTCGCCGGTTTGCAAGCCTTGCTGGAATCGGCCTTTCCGAAACGCTGCCCGAATTGCGGTTACGTCTATTCCGGGCCGGAGCAGTTTTTCCGCGAAACCGGCGACATGCCTGGCGGACGCTCGTCGTTAAAGTCGTTCGTCGACGACGACGGGTTTGCCGTGGTCGAGGTATTCCGCAATTGCCGTTGCGGCTCGACCTTGATGGACGAATTCGTTTGCCGCCGGGATATGTCCGAACCCGGCAACCGCAGCCGCGAAGAATTCCAGCGGTTGCTGCGGGACTTGACCGCCCGCGGGATTGCGGCCGAAGCCGCCCGCGCCGAAATCCTGAAGTTCATGCTGGGCGCGCCCAACCGCTTGCCCTTGTGGCTGGAAGACGATCAAAACCCGGCCTGACCGTCGCTGACGCTGTTGAAAAACTGCTTGGCGGTGCGGCCGTTCTTGGCGGCGCGCAAATGGGCGAAATCCAAAGCCGCCTTGTGCAACAGTTCGCGGTCGCCGCGGTAATCCGGAAAATAGCTGTCGACGATGTCCAGGTAAGTTTGGGTCTGCTGCGGGTAAAACGCCAAGCGCAGGCCGAAACGGTCCGACAGCGAGATTTTTTCTTCGACCGTGTCGGAATAATGCACCTCGCCGTCGACCAGCAAGGTATCGAGATTGTCCCGCATCTGTTCCGGCAGCAAGTGGCGCCGGTTCGAAGTCGCGTAGAACAACACGTTGTCCGGCGGCAGCTCGATCGAGCCTTCCAGCACGCTTTTCAGCGGCTTGTACAGGCTGTCGCCGGCCTCGAACGACAGATCGTCGCAATAGATGACGAAGCGTTGCCGATGCTCGCGGATTTCGTCGACGATTTCCGGCAAGTACAACAAATCCTGTTTGTCGACTTCGATCAAGCGCAAACCTTCGTGCATGTATTCGTTCAACAGGGCTTTTACCAGCGACGACTTGCCGGTACCGCGCGCGCCCCACAACAAAACGTTGTTTGCCGGCAAGCCGGCCAGAAAACGTAGCGTATTGTCGACCAGTTGCCGCTTTTGCGCCTCGATCCCAAGCAATTGCTCCAGCCGAATCGGATCAATGTGCCGAACCGGACGCAAATATTCCTGGCGTTGGCGCCAAATGGCCGCGTAAGTGTTATTCCAATCAATCATGGTCGAATTCCGGTTTGAAGAGACGGCTGGATTGTATATTTTTTAGCCAATTTAACGCCAGTTTAGTTGCCGCGGGCCCTTGGCCGGGTTTTTAACGGTTTGCCAACAGACTTTTCCACAGATTTTGTGAACAGTTCGAGACACTATGGGGATTCCAGCTTGGTCTCCAGCCGAATTTTGTAAAAAACCGGCTAAAACCGGGCTTAAACGCGGGAAAAGCGGAATTTGTATAAAAATTGATCAGCTACAAATTAACTTTAATAAACAATTAATTAGTCGCAATTCCAATAGATTGCCAACAGTTTTTTCCACAGACAATGTGAATAAGATCGCCTATTTGTGCACATCGCTGTAGGCCGCAACTCGGCGACCGTATCGCAAGCCCGCAGTTGCCACGCGGCGAACGCTCGAAAACCCGGTTCGTAATCGAATATTATCGATAAACCTTCGATCGAAAAATCTTGCTTAAAATAGGCATGCCAGCTTTTGGCTTTTTTCGACGACTTAGCGGGCTTCACGGAAAACACTGGATGGAACTGAGCAATTTCGATTTCCTAAATCACCATGATGAGCTACTGGTGCGCTTGGCGCAGACAGCAGAAGCCTGTTTTGTCGCCGACCCCAACACCACGCTGATTAAAATGCGCCAACTGGGCGAAGAACTGGCGAAGACCATCGCCTCCCGCGTCGGAGTGGAATCCGGTAGCGGCATTAAACAGGTCGATCTGCTGAAAGAGCTGGATTACACCCTCAAGCTGGACCAGCAAGTCAAAGACGCTTTCCATGCCCTGAGAAAGCTGGGTAATTCTGCAACCCACGACATCACCTCGTCCTCCCATCGCGACGCGCTCAAGGCTTTGCAGATTGGCCATGCGCTCAGTGCCTGGTTTCATCAGCAATTCGGCGGCGAGAAAGCCCAAGGCTTCAAGCCAAAGCCATTCGTAAAACCGATAGACCCTTCAGAAAAAGTTCGCAGGCTCGAACAAGCCTTGCTGGAGCTGCAAAAGCAAACCAAGACGACCGCAGACCGCTTAACCTTGGCGGAGCAACAAAAAGCGGTCGAAGCGCAAAAAGCCGCCGCCGAACAGCAACGTGCGGAACAGATGGCGACCGAAAGCAAGCTCTGGGAGCAAATCGCCACCGAACACGAAAGAAAATTGGCTGAATACCGCGCCAAAATGGACGCAGCCAACCTCAAATACTTCGAAACCTTTGCCACGCTTGAGAAACAGCAGCAAGCCGAGCAAATCCGCCGCGTCGAAAAGTCCACCTTGCAACTCAACGAAGCGGAAACCCGGGTATTGATCGACCAGCAATTGATCGAAGCCGGTTGGGAAGCCGATAGCGTCAATCTCCGATTTTCCAAGGGCGCAAGGCCATTGGCCAACGCCAACCGCGCCATTGCCGAATGGCCGACCGACTCCGGCCCCGCCGACTATGTGCTGTTCATGGGCTTGACCCCGGTTGCGGTGGTCGAAGCCAAAAAATCCGCCAAAAATGTCTACGACGACATCGGCCAGGCCAAACGCTACGCCAAAGGCTTGCAAGCCCAAGGCGCGTTCAGCAGCGAAACCCATTACGGCGAATTCAAAGTACCGCTGACCTTCGCCACCAATGGCCGCCCCTATTTGCAGCAACTGGAACAGGAAAGCGGCATCTGGTTTCTGGACGTGCGCGACAACAGCAACCGCCGCAAAGTGCTCAAAGGGTGGTACACGCCGCAGGAAATCAAAACCTACCTGCGGCAAACGCCGCAACAGGCGGAAGCCGAGTTGGACGAGATGGCGTTCGATTACCATCTGAAGTTGCGTGACTATCAAATCAACGCCATCAAGGCGGTCGAAAACAGTATCAAGCAAGGCAAAGACACAGCGTTAATCGCCATGGCCACCGGCACCGGCAAAACCAAAACCGCCATTGCCATGGTGTATCGCTTGCTCAAATCCGAACGCTTTCGCCGCGTGCTGTTCCTGGTCGACCGGGCCGCGCTGGGCGTGCAAACCACCGGCGATTTCGGCGAAGTCCGTCTGGAACATCTCAACACCTTTGCCGACACCTTCGACGTGATGGGCATGGAGCAAAACAAGCCGGTCAAACCCAACCCCAACGACGACACCAAAGTGCATGTCGCCACCGTGCAAGGCTTGGTGCAACGCATTCTGTACCCCGGCGACAGCGAAAACAAACCCGGCGTCGGCCAGTACGACTGCATCATCGTCGACGAATGCCACCGCGGCTATTTGCTGGACCGTACCCTTGGCGATACCGAATTAACGTTCCGCGACCAGCAGGATTACCAATCCAAATACCGCGCCGCCATCGACTATTTCGATGCCTTCAAAATCGGCCTGACCGCCACCCCGGCGCTGCATACCACCGAAATTTTCGGGCCGCCGGCATTCACTTACAGCTACACCGAAGCCGTGCTGGACGGCTATTTGAACGACCACCTGCCGCCGATCCGCATTCACACCAAGCTTGCGGAACAAGGCATCAAATACGCCGTGAACGAAGAGGTGAAAGTCTACGACGCCGAAAACAACAGCGTCGAAACCTATAACACCCCGGACGAACTCAACTTCGAGGTCGCAGACTTCAACCGCAAAGTCATTGCGCCGGAATTCACCAAAGTCGTCACGCAATGGCTGATCGAAAGCGATGCCATCAACCCCTATTCAGCCGCCAAAACCCTGGTGTTTTGCGTCACCGACAAACACGCCGACGACGTGGTGGAAGCCTTTAAAACCGCCATCGAAAACTACCACGGCGAAGTGGAAGACGATGCCGTGCAAAAAATCACCGGCGCCAGCGACAAGCCCCTGGACAAAATCCGCAGCTACAAAAACGACCGCCTGCCCAATATTGCCGTCACCGTCGATTTGCTGACCACCGGCGTCGATGTGCCGAAAATCTGCAATCTGGTGTTTTTACGCCGGGTCAACAGCCGGATTCTGTTCGAGCAAATGCTGGGCCGCGCCACCCGCTTGTGCCCGGAAATCGGCAAAGGCCCGTTTCGGATTTACGACGCGGTGGACATCTACCAACAACTGGAAACAGTCAGCACCATGAAACCGGTGGTGACCAACGTCGACATCCGTTTCAGCGACCTGGCAGCGGAAATGCGCCAAACCAGCGCGCCCGATTTGCAAGACTTGGCCCGCAAGCAATTCATAGCCAAATTGCAGGTTAAAAAACAGTTCCTGACCGACGAGCAAGCCGACCAATTTGAAACCATCGTCGGCCAATCGCCCGCCGAATTTGCCAAACAACTGAAAACCATGCCGCTGGACCAAGTGGCGCAATGGTTTACCAATCATCCTGGCCTCGGCGAGTTGCTGGACGCCAAAGCCACCGGCAATGGCGGCTTCACACCAGCGGTGGTGATTCACGAAGGCGAAGACCAAGTCACCAACATCACCACCGGTTACGGCGAAGGCCAAAAACCCCAAGACTACCTGAATGCCTTTAAAGACTTCGTCAACGCGAACAGCAATCGCCTGGCCGCGATCCAAACCGTAATTCACAAACCGTGGGGCCTGAGCCGGCAAAGCCTGAAAGAGTTGGCCGTGGAATTGGATCGCAATCATTTCCGCGAGCAAGACTTGCAAGCCGCCTGGCGCGATGTCAAACAAGAAGAAATCGCCGCCCGTATCATCGGCTTTATTCGCCAGGCCGCACTCGGCGAAGCCTTGATTCCGTGGGAACAGCGCGTTGATCTCGCGCTGGAGAAAGTTCTGAGCAGCCAACCCTGGAAAACCCCGCAACGCGAGTGGCTGCAACTCATCGCCCAGCAAATGAAAGCCACCACCATCGTCGATGAAGCGGCTTTGAATCAAGGCATTTTCAAGCATCAGGGCGGCATCAAACGCGCGGATAAACTGTTCGAGCAGCCGGTTACCGAGGTGTTGGAGCGGTTTAATAAGGCTTTGTGGCAATGACGTTAAGATAACTAGCGGTGCTGAATCAATTGCGAAGCGGTAAGTTCGATAAAGTCATAGCTTTCCAGGGCGGCAACCATCATTGGGAGGTTTTTATCAAATAATTCAAGTAATGCGCGGTTGGAAATGTTGCCGACGGATATCAGCAGCAGCTTAAAAGGTTTGCCGAATAGCAAAAACGAATTCACAAAGTCGGCATCCTTAGAAACCACAACCCTTTGTTCTTCAACGGAGATTCGATTAATTTCGGTATCGCTGGTCCGATTGCCAAGCGGCAAATCCAAGGTATGTAGGGTGTCGTGGCCGCGCCAATTTAAACCCACTGCCAACTGTCTGGGCAGTTGAGCATCAACCAAAAATTTCATGCCGCCAACGAGTCAATCCGCTTTACTTGCGCCAGTCGGGTAGCAAATGCCAACACCGCCAAAATGTCCTCATGCTCTAAATCGGGATAATCAGCCAAGATTTCTTCGTGTGTCATGCCGGCACTGAGCCACTCCAGCACGGTTTCCACCGGATAACGCAGGCCGCGAACGCAGGGCTTACCATGACAAATATCAGCGTTTATAGTGATTCGGTCGGAAAGCGTCGTCATAATCAACTGCCTAGCTTGTAAAATAGAGTTCGCCAAATAGTAGCACTGTTCGATTGCCGTTAACCGGTAAAACACACTTCAACCTCATCCCAATTACCCCACTTTATGAGCACCCAAGACCTAGTCGCCAAACTCTGGAATCTGTGTAACCTGCTGCGCGACGACGGCGTCACTTACCACGAATACATCACCGAATTGACCTTTCTGGTGTTCCTGAAAATGGTCGAGGAAACCGGCCAGGAAGAACATATTCCGCAAGGCTACCGTTGGGCCGATCTGGAAGCCTGCAACGCCGCCAGCCGGCTGGAACACTACAAACAACTGCTGCTGCATCTGGGCAGCCACGGTTCCACCATCACCCAGGCCATTTATAACAACGCCAACACCGTGATCCGCAAACCGGCCACCCTCAACAAACTGGTGACCGAAATCGACAAACTGGACTGGTACAGCGCCAAAACCGAAGGCCTGGGCGACATGTACGAAGGCTTGCTGGAAATCAACGCCACCGAGAAAAAATCCGGCGCCGGCCAATACTTCACGCCGCGGGTATTGATTAACACCATGGTCGAGCTGATGAAGCCGACGCTGGACGACGTCATCGTCGATCCCACCGCCGGCACCGGCGGCTTCTTGATTAGCGCTCACCATTACATCAAGCAACACCACGACATTAACGCCCTCAACGAATTCGACTACGACCAATACCAGCACAAGACCTTTTACGGCATGGAGTTCGTGCCGGACACCCGCCGGCTGGCCTTGATGAATTTGATGCTGCACGACCTGGCCATCGACGACCGGCACGCCGGCATTCTGTTCGGCGACACTCTCAGCAACGAAGGCAAACAGCTACCACCAGCCAGCCTGATTTTGGCCAATCCGCCGTTCGGCACCAAACAGGGCGGCGGCATACCGACCCGCGACGACTTGGTGCACTACACCAGCAACAAGCAACTGGCCTTTCTGCATTTGATGTACCACGTATTGCTGGGGCCCGGCGGCCGCGCCGCCGTGGTATTGCCGGACAACGTCTTGTTCGAGTCCGGTACCGGCAAAACCATCCGCCAGGACTTGATGGAAAAATGCAACCTGCACACCATCCTGCGCCTGCCCACCGGCATTTTTTACGCCGCCGGCGTCAAAACCAACGTGCTGTTTTTCAGCAAGCCCAAAGACCCGAATAAAGACAAGGGCAACACCCAAAACGTCTGGGTCTACGACCTGCGCGCCAACATGCCGCAATTCGGCAAACGCACGCCGTTTACCGCCCAGCATTTACAGGAATTCTGCCAAGCCGTCGGCCACGACCTGACCCGTGTCGACGAAGCCGCCCGGCAGGACTTTGTAGATCGTCATTCCCGCGAAAGCGGGAATCCAGAGGCTTGCCGCCTGCGCAGCTTCAGCCGCGAACAAATCCGCCAGAAAGACGATTCGCTGGACCTGGCCTGGATCCGCGACGACAGCGCCGAAGACAGCGCCAGCCTGCCGGAACCGGATGTGTTGATTAGCGAAGCGCTGGAAGAAATGGCCGGAGCGATGCAGGGTTTGCAGGCGATTTTGGTGGAATTGGGCGCGGAGGAAGAGGTTTAGCCTCGTTTTTAATGGCTATGTTCGCATTAACAGTTGAATGAGATCGAAGCCGTCATCCCGGCATGGATTGCCGGGATCCAGGGTACAAGGATGTGTTGAAACTTTGCCATCCGTGGCTTCTGGGCCCCGGCAATCCACTTGTGCCCTTTGGGTATGCCGGGGCGACGCCAACTACTAACGCGGACATAGCCTTTTTAATAAGGTGTCGCTACCGCGACGGGTTTATTTTAAGTCGGGTCTCGGCCCGACAGCCGAGATACTTTCTTTTGCGTCGCCAAAAGAAAGTATCCAAAGAAAAAGCGACCCGGATTCCGCCTTAATCCTGCGCTTCTCGCTTTTTTCAGGGGTTTTCCGAAGGGGCTTCCCAGCCCCTCGGAAAACGAGCGGCATCCTTGCCGCTCCCCTTCGGGCCAATTCTGAAAAAAGCTGCGATGCTCGGGGCGGAAAACGGGATGACGCGCCCTGTAGCAAAGTGGCTGATTAATTTTGTTTGGCGGTTTGGTGGGTTGGGTTAGACCGAAGCGGTAGCGAGGGACGTAACCCAACATGTTGGCTGCCTATGTTGGGTTACGCTCTATCGAGCTAACCCAACCTACGCGCTTTTTTCTCGTTACCACGCGCCGCGTGGTAACGCAGGACTTGGCCGCGCTGCGGCCCGATACACACCGCAGCGCGGTAAATCGGCATTCCCACGCAGCGCGTGGGAACGAGAGAATGGGGCGCGGCAGGGATGCTCGGGGCGGAAAACGGGATGACGCGCCATGTAGCAAAGTGGCTGATTAATTTTGTTTGGCGGTTTGGTAGGTTGGGTTAGACCGGAGCGGTAGCGAGGGACGTAACCCAACATGTTGGCTGCCTATGTTGGGTTACGCTCTATCGAGCTAACCCAACCTACGCGCTTTTTTCTCGTTACCACGCGCCGCGTGGTAACGCAGGACTTGGCCGCGCTGCGGCCCGATACACACCGCAGCGCGGTAAATCGGCATTCCCACGCAGCGCGTGGGAACGAGAGAATCCCCTTAATACCGCCCCGAGCATCGCAGTGTTTGGCGAGAACAGCCCGCAGGGGCGCGGCAGGGATGCCGCGCGTTTTCGGAGGGGCAGGAAGCCCCTTCCGAAAACCCTCGCCAAACGCGACAAATTTGCCGGGAGCAAATTTGAACAGCCGACAGGCTGGCCCGCAGGGCGAAAACCAGGGATGGTTTTCGTACAAGCGCAGGAAACTGGCGGTATGTGGGGTGTCTTTTCTTTTGGATACTTTTCTTTGGACAAGCAAAGAAAAGTATCTCGGCTGTCGGGCCGAGACCCGACTTTAGAATGGCTTCGCGTAGCGTTGCCATAATATCCAAACTAATTTTTGAATTGTGCCCAAAATGAATCAGCATCCTACAGGTTGGTTTGAGGCTACTCTTGGAGAGTTATGCTCAAAACCTCAATATGGTTTTACTACCAAAAGCACTTTAGAAGGAAAGGTTAAGTATCTACGAACTACAGATTTGACTTCAGGAAGGATAAATTGGGATAACGTTCCGTTTTGTATTATTGAACCTGCTGATGAACGTTACCAATTAGAAGATAACGACATTGTTATTTCACGCGCCGGTTCTGTTGGTTTTCATTGTTTGGTAAAGCAACCGCCCGCTCATGCCGTATTTGCTTCATATTTGATTCGATTCAAACCTGATAAAGCTATTTTTCCAGAATATCTTTCTTTGTTCTTAAGAAGCCAAGATTATTGGGAGCAATTGAAGTCGAGGGCAGTAGGTGTTGCTGTTCAAAACGTAAATGCCACTAGCCTATCTGAATTAATAGTCCCCGTTGCTCCCCTAACAGGCTGGTGAAAAACTCGAAAAGCCAAGTAGGCTAAGGCATAGATGAGCCGCCAACTGTTAAAATAGGCTACCTAAATTTGGAGCCTTTCAATGCGCGGACACGATGCCATTCAAAGTAGCTGGTTCAGCTACGTTAGCCTGGAAGAACGTATTCCCAAACAGCATCCGTTGCGTCGTTTACGTCTACTCGTCGATGGCGTATTGACCTCTATGAATGCCGTCTTTGCCGAGCGTTACTCGCACACTGGCCGCCCGTCGATTGCGCCCGAAAAACTGCTGCGCGCCTTGCTGTTGCAAGTGCTGTACACCGTTCGTAGCGAACGCCAGTTGATGGAACAGCTGGACTACAACCTGCTGTTTCGCTGGTTTGTCGGTCTGGGCATCGACGATGCTGTCTGGGAACGCAGCGTGTTCAGCGCCAACCGCGAACGGCTGCTGTCCGAAGCGCTGAGTCGCGAATTTTTTGAGCGGGTACTGGCCATAGCCGAATGGCAAAACCTGGTGTCCGACGAACACTTCAGTGTCGACGGCAGCCTCATTGAAGCCTGGGCCTCGCACAAAAGCTTCGTTAAGAAAGACGGCAGCGGCCCGGACAAACCCGCCGGCCGCAATCCCGAGGTCGACTTCAGCGGCGAAAAGCGCAGCAACGCCACCCACCAAAGCACGACAGACCCGGAAGCGCGGCTCTACAAGAAAGGCGAATACACCGAGGCCAAACTGCGTTACATCACCCATGCCTTGTCCGAGAATCGCAACGGCCTGATTGTCGATGTCGAAACCACCCAAGCCACCGGCACCGCCGAAATCGAAGCCGCGCAAACAATGATCAAACGCCGTGTGCCCAAAGGCGGTAGCGTCGGTGCCGACAAAGGCTATGACCAACCGGCTTTCGTCAACGGACTCAAGGCGCAAGACATCAAAGCCCATGTGGCCCGGAAAAAGACCGGCAGTGCCGTCGATGGCCGCACCGCGCGCGGCAAAGGTTACGCCCAAAGCCTCAAGCGCCGCAAAATCGTCGAAGAAGCCTTTGGCTGGGTCAAAACGGTCGGCGGCCTGCGCAAAACCCGTCACATCGGCTTAGCCAAAGTCGCTGGCCAAGCCTTGTTTTGCTTCGCCGCCTACAACCTGACGCGCTTGCTCAACCTATTGGTGTTCACGCCGAAACCGGCGTGGAGTGCGCCCACCTAGGGTGAAGTACGCCTGAAAACCGTCCACAGACGGCTTCAGGCGAATAAAAAGCCCTTGAAACAGGGGCAAAACGCTTGAAACTCGATGTCATGACCGATTTCAACACGAAAAAATCACGGCAACCGTGGGTAAGGGGAAATATCAGTGGGTTTTTCACCAGCCTGCTAAACGAACAAATCCGCATCGCCGACAAACTCGACAGCCTGCTCGCCAAAGTCGATGAGGCCCAGGCGCGGCTGGAAAAAATCCCCACCCTGCTCAAACGCTTCCGCCAATCCGTCCTCGCCGCGGCCACTTCGGGGGAGTTGACGAGGGAGTGGAGAGCCTCAAATCCAGGTGAATCAGGATGGAACGTCATTGATTCCGATGCCCATGCGAAGGAAAAATTATGCAAACTTCAACCAGAATTAAGGAAAAAGAAATCATCAATAGAATCTGAGATAGATTCAGAATACATGTTTGAACTGCCAGAAACTTGGGGATTTACAACTTGGGGAAAAATGTCTGAGTGGATTACTTACGGATTCACAAGACCAATGCCAAAAGCAGAACTAGGAACAAAACTTTTAACGGCTAAGGATATTCAATATTTTTCTGTTGAAATTGATGGAGCAGGTCTTACAACCGATTCAGCATTTAACTCACTGTCAGATAAAGATCGCCCAATGCTTGGGGATTTATTGATAACAAAAGATGGCTCTATAGGTCGAGCAGCATTAGTTAGAACTAATACCCCATTCTGTATAAACCAAAGTGTGGCTGTTTGCTGGTTACGATCAACATCAATGAATAAAGATTATCTGGAGTTAGTCGCAAACAGCGATTTCACGCAGAAATTTGTCAAAGATAAGGCACAAGGTATGGCTATCCAGCATTTATCGATTATTGATTATGCGAAATGCCCCTTACCTGTGCCTCCGCTGGAAGAACAAACCGAAATCGTCCGCCGAGTAGAATCCCTATTCTCCCAAGCCGACGCCGTCGAAAAACAATACCTCGCCGCCAAACAACGCCTGGACCGCCTGAGCCAAGCGCTGCTGGCCAAAGCCTTTCGCGGCGAGCTGGTGCCGCAAGACCCCAACGACGAACCCGCCGCCGAATTGCTGAAACGCATCCAGGCCGAGCGCACAACCCTAACACCGACCAGACGCCAACGGAACCAATCGGCATGACGATAATCCCTGGCAATCAAGCTGTTACCGTAGGATGTGCTGAGCGAATAGCGAAGCGCATCGATCGCGACCGATGCGCTTCACGCTGTTCAGCACATCCTAAAAGGTATTTTCGCGGCGAACAGCAACGGAAACCGGCCTTATGATTGACATTCATGCCACCAAAAAACTGTATGCCAAACTGCCGGCCCCAATATCGGCGCCGCAATCCGAAACTACTCCCCTCACCCCAACCCTCTCCCTGGGGGAGAGGGAGCAGAACCCATTAAGCGGCTGGCACGCCAATCTGCTGATACTGCAACGCCGTAACTGCGTACTGCTGGTGCACGATGCCACCCGCTTTCCGCTATTCGTCAAAGGCCTGTTGAAGGCCGATTTCGCCAACTTCGACCATTTGTTTGCCGATGCGCTGATGAACACCTTACTAAAGCTGGGTGCCAGCCAAAGCCAGCTGGATACCGCCGCGGCACTGTTGGCGCCATGCCGCTTCGATACCGCTTGCGACCGCTCGGTGCAAGGCACCATGAACCAAATGGCGGGCGATCTTGAGCATAGACTGTGGTTCGATAACGCACGGCTGGACGATCTGAGCAGCTATGCCACGGGGGCCTGGCTGTCCGACCGGCCCTGTACGGTAAAAGGCCAAAAAGATTGCATCTGGCCGAATAGAGCGATGTTGGCGCTGCTGAGCCGGGCTGGCAATTCAGCACCGGCCAAACGGAATGTTATCCAGTTGGCGGATTATTTGAGTTCGCGCAATGGCTGAATCCTACCAACCGCCTTTCACCATCACCCCGGCCATCATTCGTCTGATTTCAGACATCAGCGAGCAATTGGGCCGCCTGTCGGTACTATCCGATCAGAACAATCTGCGCCTGCGCCGCATCAACCGCATTCGCACGATCCAAGGTTCGTTGGCCATTGAGGGAAATACGTTAAGCGAAGCGCAGATCACCGCCATTTTGGAAGGCAAACGGGTGATTGCTCCGCCCAAGGACATTCTGGAAGCCCGCAACGCGATCAAAGCTTACGATCAGTTCGAAACTTGGCAGCCCTGCAACGAAAAACACTTGTTGCAGGCGCATCAAGTGCTGATGGCAAGTCTGCTTGATGATGCCGGCCGCTATCGCAAAGGCAATGTCGGCGTGATGAATGGCGAGGCGGTGGTGCACATGGCGCCGCCGGCCAATCGCGTGAAGAAACTGATGGGCAATTTGTTGAACTGGCTCGCCGCCAGCGATCAACATCCGCTGATCACCAGTTCGGTATTTCATTACGAATTCGAGTTTATTCACCCCTTCGCCGATGGTAACGGCCGTATGGGGCGCTTATGGCAAACCTTGATCTTGAGCCAGTGGCATCCTTTACTGGCGCAGTTGCCGGTCGAAAGCATGATTCATGCGCAGCAAAGCGAGTACTACCAAGCACTCAACTTGAGCACACTAAAAACCGATTCAGCGCCGTTTATCGAATTTATGCTGGGCGTGATTTTAGAAACCGTTGAAAGCAATGCCGGCAGCAATACCCCGCAAGTCGGCCAGCAAGTTACCCCGCAAGTCGAGACCTTACTAAAAGCGTTGTTTAGCGTTGATCAACCGATTGCCCGCAATGAACTGCAAGCGCTGCTATCGCTGAAAGACAGGGAATCCTTCCGTGAGCGCTACCTGAAACCGGCGCTGGAGTTTGGCCTGGTCGAAATGACCCTTCCCGACAAACCCACCAGCCGCTTGCAGCAATACCGCCTGACGCAGCAAGGCCGAACGCTGGCTGATGCGCTCCGATAAGTTGTCCCAACGTTCCGCAGTCTCGCTCAGAGTTTGTTGCCAACCCGTTTCAGCACGGCTGGCCGCAACGGGGTAACGGCTAACCGGACTCGGCCGCCAGTCCTATTTGATTTAATATAACCATCGTTCGCCAGCCGCCATGGAGGAGTTATGAATCTGCGAGACCTGCACTATTTGATTGCCGTGGCCGATTTGCGCAGTTTCGTGCAGGCGGCCGACCGTTGCTGCATCAGCCAGCCGACGCTGAGCACCCAAATCAGGAAACTGGAGGACGAGCTGGGGATTCAGTTATTCGAGCGCACCAATAAAAAAGTGCTGCCCACCGAATTGGGCGAGCAAATCATCGCCTCGGCCAGGCGGATTCTGAAAGAACAGCAGATAATCAAGGAGCTGGCCGCCGCCGCGCAGGACCCGCTGGCCGGCAATCTGCGGTTCGGCGCGTTCCCGACCCTGGCCTCCTATCTGTTTCCGCAACTGGTGCCGCTGATCAAGCAGGCCTTGCCGCGCATCCGCCTGATCCTGGTCGAGGAAAAAACCGAGCAATTGCTGCTGCAACTCAGAAACGGGCAAATGGATTGCGCGTTATTGGGGCTGCCGGTTTACGAAGATTTTCTGGACAGCAAGGCGGTATTCGACGACGAATTTCTGCTGGCGGTCGCCGACGGCCATCCTCTGGCCGCCAAAACGGTTGTCGAACCGCAGGATTTGGAAGGCGAACATTTGCTGCTGCTGGACGAGGGCCATTGCCTGCGCGGCCACGCCTTGCAAATCTGCCAAACCGCGGGCGTCGACGAAGCACAGGACGTACGCGCCACCAGTCTGGAAACGCTCAGGCAAATGGTGCATGCCGGTACCGGCGTGACCTTGATGCCGCGCATCGCGGTGCGCCGCGAGCCGGGCATCCGCTATATACCGTTTGCGGCGCCGGTCCCCAGCAGGACGATAGGCTTGGTCTGGCGCAAGACCAGTTCCCGCGGCGAGTTGATTCGAACACTGAGCGGGCTGGTCGAGCAGGCCTCGAAACATAACCGGGCCGACCGGATTGACGCGACCGCGGCGACCTGACCGCGGCCGGTGCTAACCGGTTACCACTGCGACTCGCCGGTTTCCGGGTCGTACATTTCGTGGAAGATTTTATGGCGGTTGGCAATCAGTTCGTCGATGCTGGGCGAGTTGCTCATCGCTCTGGAAATCGCCAGTTTCATTGCTTCGTAATTGGTGCGGTACAGGTCTTTGCGGTCCAGGTTCGGGTTGTCGGCGCAGGACGGATCGATCCAGATCATCGCGATGATGCACAATTCGTTGGCCTGCAACCTTGGAATCACGCCGTCCGCCACGCTATCGATTACCGCGTCGGCCACGGCCGATTGTACCGGGCCGCCCAACAGGTTGACGTAAGCCGACGACTTGATCGTGACTTTCGGCACCATGATCGTGGCCGGGCGCACTTGCTGGTTGGTGGCGCGAATCGCGAACATCCGAGTATGGCCCGCGGTTTGGCCCATCAGATTGGCGAAGGCGTGGCCGGCCGGACCTTTGACGTCGCCGATCAGGATTTCCGGCATCGCGTCGGTGCCTTGGCCTTCGCTGGAAAATACGGTGGCTTCGCCGGTTCTAAACCAAAATGAATCTGACATGGGAAATCCTCGGAATCAATTAACAGAGCCGGCATTCTATGTCTCCGCATCCCCCGCGGCAATAGGCAGCCGGCACGGGTCGGCCGGCCTTACTTGCGCAGGCTATCGCACGACTGGTCGATGCCGTGGGTGTCGATGTCGCAGACCGACTCCAGCCACATGGCATTGATGATGCCGAACGCGGCGGCAAAGCCGACGCCTAAAATCCAAGCGAAATACCACATGGTTTGTTCTCCTTAGTACAGGGTGTGCGAATCTTTTAATACAGTCTGTTCGGTGACGCTGCCCCAAATCACCCGATAAACGAAACGGGTGTAGAGCAGTACGATAGGCAGAAACACGACGGTAATCCAGAATGCCAGCAACAGCGTAGTGTGGCTGGAGCTGGCATCCCACAAGGTCAGGCTGGAGCGCGGATCGGTTTTGGAGATCAACAAAAACGGAAATAAACCGAAGCCGACCGTCAAACCGATGCCGGCAATACCCAGCGCACTGGCCCAGAACGCCGCCATCCGCGAATCGCCGGCACCGAGTTTCCACGCCAAAAAGATGCCGCCGAAACCGGTTGCCGGCGCCAGCCACATCCAACTGTGGCTTTGAAAATGCTGCAACCAGCCGGCGCCATGGGCGATAACAGCCTTGTGCATCGGGTTGGACGGCGCATCGGTCGCGGCCATTTGCGTTATTTCCGGCCGCTCTATCGCCAAAAACACCCAGGCGGTAATCACGGCTAACGCGACCAGCAATAACGGACCCAGCGCCGCGACGGCAGCCGTCGCCCGTTGGTGGATCGCGCCTTCGCTGCGCCATTTCAGAAACAGCGCACCATGGAACAGGGTCAACAGCAAGCCGGCGAAACCGCACAACAACGCAAACGGATGGAGCAAGGCGAAGAACGAACCGTCGTAAAACGGCCGCAGGTCTTGGTCCAGATGAAACGGCAAGCCCAACAACAGATTGCCGACCAGCACGCCGAGCAGAATCGGCGGCAGCGTGCCGCCCAGAAACAGGCACCAATCCCAGGCGTTGCGCCAACGTGGGTCTTCGATCTTGCTGCGGTAATCGAACCCGGCCGGGCGAAAGAACAACGCGAACAACACCAATAGCATCGCCACATACAAGCCGGAAAACAGCGTGGCATACACCGCCGGCCAAATGGCGAACACCGCGCCGCCGAGCAATACCAGCCAGACCTGGTTACCTTCCCAAGTGGCGCCGACGGTATTGATCACCACCCGGCGTTCGACGTCGGTCTTGCCGATGAACGGCAACAGCGCGCTGACGCCGAAATCGAAGCCTTCGGTCACGGCAAAAGCAATCGCGACGACGCCGATGAACACCCACCAAATCAGACGAATCGTTTCATAATCGAACATGGTTTACTCCGGAAATTATTGGCGCGTATGGTCGTGGTGCAGGACATGGCCGCCCGGCATGGCATGGCGGGCGTGGTCGCTGAGCTGGGCCTCGAAATACGCATGGATTGCCTCGACCAAGGCCGGATCGGCGGTTTGGTATTCGATTTCGGCGCCGTTCGGCAATTCGCGGTATTGATAAGCCACCTGGCCGGCCGCCGCGCTCAAGGCCTGCACGCCGGGCATATCGTCGCCGTGAATCCGGCGCGGACCGGAGAAATCGCCCCGAGCGAAACCCGCCGCCAAATGGATCAGATGCTGGCGAATCAGACCGATCTGTTCGGCATCGCCGGCATTTTTCGCCACTACTTGCTGCACGCCGCCGCTAGCCGATTTGGTGAAGATATGCAAAGTCTTGTCCAACGCAAACGGCATCACCTGGCTGCCACGCTGCTGTACTTCATCCAGCCGGGCCGGATCGACCGGCGGGATGGCTAGCGCGACGTTAGCCGCCGCGGCCAGGACTATGATTACTGGAATGTTTTTCACCGGATTCTCCTTAATGGGCCAGCGCCGCGGATTGTTCGAAGTGGTAGCGGCCGGTATGCAAACTGCTGGGCCCCAAGCGCACGTATTTGAGCATCAGATACATCTCGATGATTAGTAGTACGGTGTAGAACAAGGCAAAACCGGCCAGACTGAACCAGAGCTGCTCGCTGCTGAGGCTGGATACGCTCATGTGGGTCGGCAAGACGCCGGAGATGGTCCAGGGTTGGCGGCCGTATTCGGCGACGAACCAACCGGTTTCGGCGGCGATCCACGGCAACGGAATGCACCATACCGCCATCCGCATCAGCCAGCGTTTCTGGTCGGCGACGCGGGTGGCGCAGTAGTAAAACGACATCGCGAAGACGAACAACATCGTGAAGCCGCAGGCGACCATGATCCGGAAGGTCCAGAACAGCGGCGCGACGTTGGGGATAGTGTCGTTGGCGGCTTTGGCGACCATCGCGGCGTCGGCATCGACCACCTTATCGGTGTATTTCTTCAACAACAGGCCGTAACCCAAATCGGCCTTATGCGCTTCGAACCCCGGTTTCGCGCCCAAGTCGCCGGCGCGCAGTTTCTGCAGCTCGCCATAGGCCACCATACCGCTTTCGATGCGCTGGGCGCTCTCCTTACGCAAATCCTTCAAGCCCTTGACGTCTTCGTCTATCGAGCGGGTCGCGATCAAGCCCAGCACGTACGGAATCTTGATGGCAAAATCGGTGCGTTCGTTTTGCTGGTCCGGGAAACCGAACACGGTAAAACTGGCCGGCGCCGGATGGGTTTCCCATTCCGATTCGATGGCCGCCAATTTGATTTTTTGGGTTTCGCCGGAGGTATAGCCGCTTTCGTCGCCTAGCACGATGACCGACAGCACCGAGGCTAGACCGAAGGCCGAGGCAATCGAGAACGAACGGCGGGCGAAGCCGATGTCGCGCTTGTTCAACAAATACCAAGAGCTGATGCCCAAAACGAACATCGAACCGGTGACATAACCGGCGGCGACGGTGTGCACGAACTTGACCTGCGCCACCGGGTTGAAAAACACGTCGGCGAAACTGGCCATCTCCATCCGCAAGGTTTCGTAATTGAACTCGGCGCCGACCGGATGCTGCATCCAGCCGTTGGCGATCAGAATCCACAAGGCCGACAGGCTGGTACCGACCGCCAACAACCAGGTCACCAGCAAATGCTGCACCTTGCTCAAACGGTCCCAGCCGAAGAAGAACAAGCCGACGAAGGTCGATTCCAGAAAGAACGCCATCCAGCCTTCCGCAGCCAACAACGGCCCGAAAATGTCGCCGACGTAGTGCGAGTAATAGGCCCAGTTGGTACCGAATTGAAATTCCAGCGTCAGGCCTGTGGTCACCCCCATCGCAAAATTGATGCCGAATAGCTTGCCCCAGTATTTGACCATGTCCTTATAAACTTCTTTACCGGTCATCACGTAGACCGATTCCATGATGCCGAGAAGAAAGGTCATGCCCAAGGTCAACGGCACGAACAGAAAGTGGTACAGCGCGGTCAGTCCGAACTGCATCCGGGAGAGCATGACAATATCGTCACCGAACATGGTCGGACTCCTTTATGGGTTGTGAAGAAAAATTGTGTGCCGCCGGCAAGGCAAAATGGGCGGCGATATCGGGTTTGCCGGCCGGACGCTCCTGCCAGCGAAAAATCAAAAACCACAAGCCGAACAGCAATAACACTTTCAGCAGCAGCGCGGCGCCGATCTCCCAGCGCAAACGTTGCGCCGGCACCAAGTTCGGCGGCTTAGTTGAATGCATAGTCCCTCCGCGGGCCTTAGGCCTCGTCTGTCGGTTTGCGGATGATCCGGGTGGCGAGCGCCAGCAACAGTACGCCGCCGGACACCAACAAGATCCCCATATCGGCCTGGTGGTGGGCCTGAATGTCGGCGATCAGCAGCCGCGCCAGCGCGGTAATCGCGATGTAAATCAGACAGCGCACCGGCATCAGATTGGTCTTGAAGTAAATTCCGACCATCGCCCCCAATTCCAGGTAAATGAACAGCAACAGGATGTCGCCGATTGTGGCGAGGCCTTGCAGCATCATGCCGGCATAGGCCACGACCGCAGACCAGACGATACTGGCGCCGATCACGAACAGCGCCAGATAATGGAAAGCCTCGATCAGCAGATTGCCTAACATATCGGCTCTGGCCTTACTGCGCCGGTGCCAGACTTCGAATTGCTGCTGGTCCATCATGGCGTCCTCGGCGCGGCAAGCGGTGTCCGGTTGGCGGCGGCAACCTCGCCGCCGCTGCCTAGCCGTAACGTTACGCTAGCCATATCGCCTGCGTCTTACCGCTTAACCGACCAGAAAATCCCGCATCATGCCCATATCCTCGTGTTCCAGGTTATGGCAGTGGTACATGAACAGGCCTTTAAAGTCCTGGAACGGCTTGATGATGCGCACCCGCTCGCCGGGCATGACCAGGACGGTATCCTTCCAGCCGCCTTCGATGAAACCGTCTTTGACCGTGGCGTAACCGTCGCCCTCGCCCATGCCGACGGTACGGCTCAGGATTTGGAAATATTGGCCGTGCAAATGGATCGGGTGCGCCATCGACATCATCATGCCCATGTTGCCGCCCATGCCCATACCACCCATGCCGCCCATTTGATGATCGCTACCTTTACCTTCGCCGCCATGGTCCATGCCGCGCATCATGCCCATTTTGTGGCCGCCCTCGTCCTGGCCGCCGCCGTGGTTCATGCCGCCCATACCCATGCCGCCCATGCGCCGACCGCCGGATTCTTCCCGGTTACCGTGGCGCATGCCTTGGGCTTTTCCGGCATCGCTGCCGTGTTCGCCGCCGGCTTTGTCGCCATGGCCGCCGCTGCCGCCGTGGGCGTGGAAAATTTCCATCAGTTGCACGGTATTGAACGGAATCCGTTCGCTGGGCAGGATGTCGTTATAGGCATAGGGTCGGCCGTTCAACACCATCCGCATCGGCCCTTCGGAAATGCCGATCGGCACCGGTTTATCGGGATTGGCGGTATCGTGCAGGGTGTAACGTTTGATTTGCGCCAAACTATCCGGCAGTTTCGGGCTATCGCCGACCTGGCGCGCCACTTTGATTGTAAAAATCGGGTAATCGCTGCCCATCGGCAAGGCACTGGCGTGCATGCCCATGCCGCGGCCGCCGCCGTGTTCGCCGCCGCCCATACCGCCCATCATCCGCTCGGCCATTTTCGGCAACGCGCCGGAAAAAGAACGGCTGCGCAATACCAACTGTGAGCCGACCTTACGTCCGCTGAAATCCGCCCAAATATCCAAACGTTCGCCGGGGGCCAGCATCACGTAAGGTTTGTTGACGGGCACTTCCAACAAGCCGCCATCGGTACCGATGACGGTCAGCGGTGTATTGTCGTCCCAGGCCAGCTTGTAAATGCGCGCCGTTGAGCCGTTGAGGACGCGGAAACGGTAAGCCCGACTGGCAACGTCGAGCTGAAAATCGGCACGGCCGTTGACCAGGATGCGGTCGCCGTAAAACCCCATCATCCGGTCGTGCATGCCGTGCACGTATTGCAATTGGTTATTGGCGTCGAAGCGGCGGTCTTGAATCACGATCGGCACTTCATATTCGCCGCTCGGCAGCTCCAGACGGCGTTCCTCGGCATCGTTGACCAGTATCGCCCCGGCCAAACCGTGGTAAACCTGCCTGGCGGTCGTGTTATGCGGATGCGGGTGGTAGATGTTCATGCTGGCCCGATTCAGCATCTCGAATTCGTAGACGAAAGTCTGGCCTTTGTCGATTGCATATAGCGGATGGCCGTCCATTTCCGCCGGCACGTGTAAGCCGTGCCAATGGGTGATGGTGGCTTCGTCGAGCTGGTTGTGCAGGTTGATGCGGATTTTCTGGCCCTTTTCGAAACGCATCACCGGCCCCAGGTAAGAACCCGGAATTTCGGCCAGCGTATTGGCCGGGCCTTTTACCAGTTTGGCGAAGTAGCGTTGCACCCGGGTAGCTTGGCCGGGCAGAATCGCCACCTCCGACGGCCGGCAAAACAAATCCAGCTCGACATCCGGATGAAAACTGGCCGACGCTTTGAAAGGCGCCATTTTCGGCATGTCGCCCATGTTTTCCATCGCCTGTAGCCAGCCGGGCATACTGGCGTACGCCAACAAGCCAACTCCGCTTTGGGCAAAAAACTGCCGGCGCGATTTACTGAAATGATTAGACATATCCCCTCCTCGAACGGTTTTTATAGTTATGCGCCACCTTTGGGCAGGTAGCGGTTACGGAATAAGCGATCCGCTATATTAGGTTAGACTAATTTTCGATTGTGTTTGGCGTCGGCCACCCCCAACGGCACCAGCGCTGCGCCGCCACGATGGATGCGCCGGCCTATCCATGCCAGTAACGCTGCCGCGGCCAAACCGCCCCAGACCCGCTTTTCGCCGACAATAGTTTCCGGTTGCACCGCGGTTAACGCAGACCACACCTCACCGTTTATCGCCTGCGACAGTACGTAAACCGCCACCAACAGGACGAACCAGCCGAAGCCGCGGCGCAATAAGGCCGCGCTGAGAAAATTCGACAGCCAGGCGCCCAAACCGCTACCGGCCACCGCGCCGACCATCACTACGGCCGTCAACGCCAAATCCAGTTCGGCGTGGTTGATATAACCGCTGAAGCCGGCCACGGCATTCATTACGATCACCAGCAACGAGGTTCCGATCGCCGCCGGCATCGGCAGGCCGACCCAAAGCGTCAGGGCCGGCACGATCAAAAAGCCGCCGCCGACGCCGACCAAACCGGTCAAGCCGCCGACCAGGGCGCCGTCGAACAGCAGCCGCAATACCGGCGTCCGCAACGGGCACATCGGTAACGGCTGCCGGCCCTGTGCCGGCTCCGCCGCCGCCTTCTTGAACATCATCGCCAAACCGGTTACCAACGTGACCAGGCCGAACAACAGCATCAACCAGTCGCCGGAAATATGGCCGGCCAAGCGGCCGCCGCCGAATGCGCCGCCCATGCCGGCAATACCGAACACGACGGCGCTTTTCCAGCAGACGTGGCCGTGCCGGGCATGCGGAATCAGCGCCATCAGGCTGGAGACGCCGACCACGACGAACGACGTCGCAATGGCGGTCTTCGGCGCCACATTCAACACGTACACCAGCATCGGCACAGTCAGAATCGAGCCGCCGCCGCCCAGCAAGCCGAGCAGTAAGCCGATTCCGACTGCCAAACCCAGAGCGGTCAACATCTCGCCGCTCCTAACTCAACGAACCGCACGACTGGTTGGCCGGCAAGGCCTGGTCGATGAATTTCGGATAGGCCAGTTTCAGCTCGCTCATGGTGGCGATGAACTCGTCGCGGGTCTTGCCGCCGCCCAAGCGCGGATTTTTCGCCATTTCCTGTTTGATCGTCGACACGGTGTTGCCTTGGTAATCGTGGCCGGGATAGACCAGAGTATCGGGCGGCAGCGTAAACAGTTTGCCGGTAATGCTGTCGTAGAGCTGGCCGGCATCGCCCTGTTGGAAATCGGTGCGGCCGCTGCCGCCGATCAGCAAGGCATCGCCGGTGAACACCCGATCCGCCATCACATAACTGACGCAGCCGTTGGTATGGCCGGGCGTATGCCGGACTTCCAGTTGCAGATCGCCGACCTGCAACGGCACGCCGTCGGTGACCAGCAAGTCGGCGCACATCGCGCCGGCGTCGCGGTGCACCACGCTTTTACTGCCGACTTTTTCCCGCAGCAGGCCGGAACCGGTGATGTGGTCGGCGTGGACGTGGGTTTCCAAGGTATAAACCAGCTGCAAATCCAAGCTTTGCAACAGATCCAGGTACAGCGGCAATTCCGATGCCACCGGATCGATCAGGCAGGCGCGGCGGGTGCGCTCGCAACCGAGAAAATAGCTGTAAGTGGAGGTTTCGGTTTCGAAGAGTTGTCTGAAAATCATGACGCGCTCCGTTTATCGCAAAATAAGAAAGAGATACCGTTTTCATATCAAGACTCGTGCCAATTCCAATCGGCGCCGTAGATAGCACAGCACGCCATCGGCAGCCGGGTCAGGAATCGATGTAGTTAAGGCTAGACACTTGTTTTAACTAAAAAATTTCATAGCTGTGCATATCGACTCCAAACTCCGGCCGGATCAGCCGTGGTCATGGCCGGCTCCGGCAATGTTTCAATATGAAACATTGAAACAACGCTGATACACTTGAAACATTATTTGAAACAAGTCCCGGTAAAGCCATGGCATTTTCCTCTCCCGTTTTCCAACGCTGGCTAACCCAGATCGGCGCCGACCATGTGTTGGAAGTGATGACCGATTTATTCGAGTCGGGCGCGGTATTCATCGTCGATGCCAACAGCGACATCCTGTTTTGGAGCAAAGGCGCCGAACAACTATTCGGCTTGAGCGCGGCCGGAGCGGTCGGCAAACCCTGCAACACGGCGCTGAACTGCGATAACGGTAACGACCCTTGCAACCTGGCCCAGCTCGGCATCGTCAAAGCCCAAGCGGTGCGCATCCGCCGGCCGGACGGGACTGCGCTGGAGTGCTACCGGACCGCCAAAGCCTTTTACGACAGCGCCGGCAACTTCGCCGGCGCCATCGAATATTTGCAACCGCAAAACCCGGAAGCGGGGGCGTTACCGCCCGCCGGGGAAAGTTTCCACGGTATCCTGACCCGCGACCCGAAAATGCAGGAGGCGATCCAGATTATCCGCAACGTCGCGGCGACCGAAGCCACCGTGTTGATCCGCGGCGAATCCGGCACCGGCAAGGAAATGGTGGCGCACGCGCTGCACTTGGAAAGCCCGCGCCATTATCAGCCGTTTCTGGCAATCAACTGCGCGGCGTTGACGCCTAGCCTGCTGGAAAGCGAATTGTTCGGCCATGTCAAAGGCGCGTTTACCGGCGCGGTGCGCAACCATGCCGGCCTGTTTCAGCGCGCCAACGGCGGCACCTTGTTTCTGGACGAAATCGCCGAATTGCCGCTGGAACTGCAAGCCAAATTGTTGCGGGTGTTGCAGGAACGCAATTTCATTCCGGTCGGCGGCGACCGCCCGGTCAGCGTCGACGTCCGCATCATCGCCGCCACCCACCGTTCGTTAAGAGAAGAAGCCAAAGCCGGCCGCTTTCGCGAAGATTTGATGTACCGGCTGCGAGTGGTGCCGATCTTCTTACCGCCGTTGCGCGAGCGGCGCCAGGACATCGGCTTGCTGCTGCAACATTTGATCAATCGCCATAATTTGCAGGGACACCGTTACGTCGACCGGATTGCGCCGGAAGCGATGCGTTTGCTGCTGGACTATCCCTGGCCCGGCAATGTCAGAGAATTGAATAATGTGGTCGAATACGCCTATGCGGTCGGTCGCGGCGGCGAACTGGGAATCGCCGATCTGCCGCCGGAATTCCGCGAACCGGTCCGCTCGCGCCTGCCGTCGCCGGTGACTCGGCTATCCCGAGCGCAGCCGGCCGACGAGGCCGAATTAATCCGCCAAGCGTTGCAAGCCGGCGCCGGCAATCTCGAACAAGCCGCGCAATACGCCGGCATGAGTCGCGCCACCTTTTGGCGCAAACGCAAAAAACACGGTTTGTAAACGACGGCCCCGGCGAGGCCGCATGCCAATATTTGGACCGGCGCCGGCCTGTGGTATAGTCGATAAGCCTGCACTGTCCATATGGGCAATATTGCGATGCGGATGGGCTGGGTATAGTGCGGAACAGCTTGAAACCAAAGGCGTTCCGAGCCTGATTCAAGCCACGCCGCGGCGAATGCGGCGCATGGCGCAAATGCATGGAGATTCGGCCGATTGGGCGATCGAGCACTTGCAATGTATACGGTAGCTGGAAGCTTGGAGGATGAGGCTTCATCCTTTTCCGGCCGGGTTTTAAAAAGCCCAGTCTCAGCAATACAGAACGAGAATTTTATGAACTTGAACCGCCTCGCCCCGATGGCATTGTTGCTGGCCTTGATTGCCGGCCCCACTGCCGCCGACCAGCCGACTCCGGCCAATCTGGCCCAAATCCGCCAAACCGCAGCCGATTTCGAACACGGCCGCATCGTTAAACAAGACTACCGCCAAGCCTTCGACATGTATTGCAAGGCCGCGCTGCAAGGCGACGCCGAGTCGGCTTACAGTATCGGCTTCATGTATTTCAACGGCCGCGGCGTCGCCCGCAGCCTGGCGCTGGCCAGCCATTGGTTCAAACAAGCCGCCGACCGCGGCGATGCCCACGCCCAAAAAATGCTGGCCCGCTTCGCCGACGCCATTCCTAGCAGCGATCCAGCCTGCCTGCCGCCGCCGGTGGAACCCGAAATCAAACTGGTCGCCGCACCAAATCCGAACCGGGAGCTGGTGGAAAGCTGGGTCAAGCAAATCGCCCCGGTCTACAGCATCGACCCGGCTTTGGTCATGGCGGTGATTCAAGCCGAATCGGCCTTCAACCCCAGTGCCTTATCCAATAAAAACGCTCAAGGCCTGATGCAACTGATTCCGGCCACCGCCGAACGTTTCGGCGTCAAAGACAGCTTCAATCCAATTCAAAACATCAAAGGCGGCACGGCCTATCTGCACTGGCTGTTACGCCATTTCGAAGGCAAGGTTGATTTGGTCTTGGCCGCCTACAATGCCGGCGAGGGCGCCGTCGAGCGCTACCAGGGCATACCGCCTTACCAGGAAACCCGTAACTATGTGAAGCAAATCCTGGCTTCCTACCAAAAGCCAACGCATCCGGTGCCGCCGGAAGCGTTGCAAACCAAACTGACCATCGAACAAAAAACCTGATATTGCCGCGAGCCGGCCGCCGATTTCGGCTAACGGCGGCTACTATGCGACTGTTTGTAGCGCTCCACGCTGGCCATGATTTCCTGCCGGGCGTCTTCCACACCGCCCCAACCATCCACGCTGACCCATTTCCCCTCTTCCAAGTCTTTGTAATGCTGGAAGAAATGAGTGATTTTGGCTAACTTGTCCGGCTGTAGGTCACGATAGTCGCTGACATGGTTGTAAAACGGCGTCAGGCGCGGCATCGGTACCGCCAGCAATTTCGGATCGGGGCCGGCCTCGTCTATCATCTTCAGAATGCCGACCGGGCGGCAGTTGATCACGCAGCCGCTCAACAGCGGTGCCGGGGTGATGATCATCACGTCCACCGGGTCGCCGTCCTCGGACAAGGTCTGCGGGATATAACCGTAATTGCAAGGATATTGCATCGCGGTACCCATGAAGCGGTCTACCGTCAACGCGCCGGTGTGTTTGTCCACTTCGTATTTGACCGGGTCGCTGAACGCCGGGATTTCGATAACGACGTTAATTTCGTAAGGAATATTGCCGCCGGCGGCGACTTGCATGAATGACATCAAATCCTCTTTGAGTAAGCTGGAAACGCTGTCATTATAGCCGCCGTTACCGTTGCAACAGGATTATTCGAGTGATAGGCAGTCTGGAAAAAATGAGCAGCGCGCTGGCCAGCCCAGTGCAATACCACTTGCCGGTCGGCGCGCAACAACTCCCGTTAAATCCGCTGCTCGGCAAAACTTTGACGCTGCGCCATACCGGCCTTATCTTTTGCGTGCATTGCGGCAACAAAACCAACAAAAGCTTCAACCAAGGTTATTGCTACCCCTGCTTCATCAAACTGGCGCAATGCGATATGTGCATCATGAAGCCGGAAACCTGCCACTACGCCGCCGGCACCTGCCGCGAACCGAGCTGGGGCGAAGAATTTTGCTTCCAACCGCACATCGTCTACCTGGCCAATTCATCCGGCATCAAAGTCGGCATCACCCGCCGCTCGCAAATCCCGACCCGCTGGATCGACCAGGGCGCGGTGCAAGCCATCCCGGTATTCGAAGTCGCCTCCCGCCACTTGTCCGGACTGATCGAAGTCGCGCTGGCCCAACACGTCAGCGACAAAACCAGTTGGCAGCAAATGTTGAAAAACAACACCGTCGAACTCGATCTGCCGGCAATACGGGACGAACTGCGCGGCAAATGCCAGTCAAAACTGGCCGCAATTGCCGAACGCTTCGCCGAACAGCCGCCAACCTTGCTCAGCGATGCCGAAGCGCTAAACCTGAATTATCCGGTGCTGGAATACCCGACCAAAGTCAAATCCTTCAACCTGGACAAAGACCCGACCGTAACCGGCACCTTGCTCGGCATCAAAGGCCAATACCTGATTTTCGACAACGGCGTCATCAACATCCGCAAATACGCCGGCTACGAAATCGAAGCCGTAGCTTGACCTCTACCCGCCACTAGATTTTTTGCTTAGCCGAATTGGCAACGGATTGACTGTTACCAACGGCAGGTTCGGCCGAAGCGAACCCGGAAATCATCATCAATCGGATGCATGGCTCTCGATTAATTAATGTCATTTAACACCGGTTTCACGATCTCGTATGTTATGGCTCAACCCATTAACTTACGGAGACGCCGATGAACCGGTTAACCCTGTCCTGCGCTGCTCTGCTGATTACGGCCCTTGAGGTCTCGGCGGACGGCAACTCTCATTTTGATGTATTCGCCAGCCTCGATAGCGGCCCAGGCAATGTCACAGCCACGGCCAACGGCAGGATCATCATGAGCCAGCATCAGTTTTATCAGCCGCAATACACCGTGGTGGAATACAAGGATCAAACCTTGCTGCCTTTTCCGAACAGGGAAATGTCCGCGGCCGATTCGACCGCGCCTATCAAACTCGACTCGGTGTTGGGTATCCGCTCCGATAGCAACGGCATCGTCTGGATGCTGGACAATGGCATGCGCAGCGGGGTGACGCCCAAGCTGGTCGGCTGGAATACCAAAACCAACAAGCTGCAGCGTTTGATTTACCTGCCGGCCCCGATTGCGCCGAAAGATGCGTTCGTCAACGACTTTGCATTGGATGCCAACCACAATCATGCCTTTATCAGCGACCCGGCGGGTGGCGCCAATGCCGGCTTGATCGTGGTCAACTTGTCGACCGGCGCGGCGCGGCGGGTGCTGGAGGGTCATAAAAGTGTGGTGCCGGAAAACGTCGATTTGGTCATCGACAATGTGCCGATTCAGGTGAAAACCCCGTCAGGTGAATTAGTGAAACCGCATATTGGCGTGAATCCGATTACCGAGGATTTGGCCAACGAATGGGTCTATTTCGGGCCGATGCACGGCCTCAGTCTTTACCGGATTAAAGCGGCGGATTTGGTCAACGAGTCGTTAACGCCTGAAGCACTCGCCAAGCAGGTGGAACGCTACAGCGACAAACCGATCTCGGACGGCATCAGCATTGATGAAAACAACAATATTTATCTGGGGGACTTGGCGAATAATGCGATTGGCGTGATCGCGCCTAACCGACAGTACCGGCAATTGGCCCAGTGCCCAAGGCTGTCATGGGTCGACTCGTTTAGTTTTGGCGCTAACGGACAACTCTATGCCGTGGTGAATCGCTTGCATCGTTCGGCGACGTTGAACGGCGGCGACAACCAATCCAAACCGCCTTACTTCCTGTTGAAGGTCAAGTCCTTGGCCGCGGGCCTACCTGGACGTTAAAGAGTGATTTGAGATGCGCTTACTGTCCGGCCTATAGCGTTGATTTGTTCTCGCAACCAACCGTGGGCCGGATCTTTTTCCCATAGCGGGTGCCAAATCATCGCCAAATCGTAGTCCGGCAAACTGACCGGCACCGGTAATACTTGCAGCGGCACCAGTTTCTGAAAAGCTATGGCCAAGCGATAAGGTAAGGACAAAATCATATGGGTCTGGGCGACGATCAAGGGTGCCGATAGAAAATGCGGCACGATGAAATTAATACGGCGCTCCAGGCCGAGCTCGGTCAATTTCTCGTCTATCACCCCCAACTTATCACCGGTTCGGGAAATCAGCATGTGCGTCGCCGCCAAATATTCCTCCAGCGACGGCGCCGCTTTTATACTCGGGTGATCCTGCCTGACCACACAAGCCATGCGATCCATGAATAAATGTTCGCAGTTTAAATGTGCGGGCGGATTAAGTACCGAGGCAAAGCCCAACACCACATCCAGGCTACCGTTTTCCAGCTGCGCCAATGGAAAAGCGGATTCCGTGCGTTTGACATGAATATCCACGCCCGGCGCCGTTTGCTCAATCAATTGCGACAACTCGGGCAAGATCAAAAACTCCATGTAATCGGTCGCGGCGATGGTGAAGCGGCGCTGACTGGAGGCCGGATCGAAGGCTTGGGGTGTCTCGAGCAAGCGTTCCATTTCCTGTAACAGACTGCGTACCGGCTCCACCAAGGCCAGCGCCAGCGCCGTCGGCTGCATGCCGGCAGGCGATTTAACCAAGACCGGATCGTTCAATTGCTGGCGCAAGCGATGCAAGGTATGGCTCATCGCCGACTGCGTGACAAACATGCATTCCGCCGCGCGGGTGACATTGCGCTCCCGCATCAAAATATCGAAAGCCAGTAACAGGTTTAAGTCGAAAGTGCGCAGATTTGCCATGTGGATATTCCATAAAGAATTCGGCTGCATACTAAACAAAATCGACTCTTGCCGGTATGAACAGTCTTGATGATGGCGGATGAAATTTCACCATTTCACAGCCAAGCCGTTTCTCCCTACCTTATACCCCGAGCGCGTCGTCCAAGCCTACAAGGTTTAACTCCCCCCAAGGGTAGCTTTTCGGTTGGCGGCGCGCCCAAAACTCAATGGCGATTGCCGTTTACTGAAACACATGTCGGGGGATTCTTACCATGTCTGCACAAATTCCAATTTCAACCTTCAAACCTTATCGGGGCGAAAAAGCCCGGCTGGCCAGAGCTTACGATTATCTGATCCTGGTGCTGGCCCTATTCTTATTCATCGGCTCGTTCCATCTGCATTTTGCCCTGACCGTTGGCGACTGGGACTTCTGGGTGGATTGGAAAGATCGGCAATGGTGGCCATTGGTGACGCCCTTAATCGGCATCACCTTTCCCGCTGCGGTACAGGCGGTGTTGTGGGATAAGTTCCGACTGCCGTTGGGGGCTACGCTTTGCGTCGCGGCCTTATTGCTCGGCACCTGGGTTACCCGCGTGTTTGCCTATCACTACTGGAATTTCTTCCCCATTAACATGGTGTTGCCAGCGACCATGGTGCCGGGTGCCTTGGTATTGGATACCTTGTTGATGCTCACCAACAGCCTGACCATCACCTCCATTTTTGGTGGCGCTGCATTTGCCTTGCTGTTTTACCCCACCAACTGGCCGATTTTCGGCATGTTCCACCAAGCGGTCGATTACCACAACAGCCAGCTGACGGTGGCCGATGTATTCGGTTTCCAGTACATCCGTACCGGCATGCCGGAATATTTGCGCATCATCGAACGCGGCACCTTACGTACCTATGGCCAGTACGCCACGCCATTATCGGCATTTTGTTCAGCGTTGTTGTGCTCGTTGATGTATCCGCTGTGGTGGAAAATCGGCAAGTTGTTCGCTGACACCCGTTATCTGAAAAGCATTTAAGGAGCACAGTCATGAATTCACTTTTTAAACCTTGGCTGTTGGCAGTGCTTTGCATCAATGTATTGTCGATATTTGCCGTACCCACCGCGCACGCCCATGGCGAAAAAGCCCTGGAGCCGTTCATCAGGATGCGCACTATCCAGTGGTACGACGTGCAATGGTCCACCCAAAAATTCAACGTCAACGATGAAGTCAGCGTCAGCGGTAAGTTTCATGTCGCTGAAGACTGGCCGATCAGCGTGCCGAAACCGGAAGCCAGCTTCTTGAATATCTCCACGCCGGGACCGGTGTTGATTCGTACCGAGCGTTACCTGAACGGTAAGCCTTGGACCAATTCGGTATCGCTGGAGCCGGGTGGCGACTACGAGTTTAAGGTCGTCTTGAAAGGCCGTTTGCCGGGGCATTATCACATCCATCCGTTTTTTAATTTAAAAGACGCCGGTCAGGTAATGGGCCCTGGGGTGTGGCTGGACATTGGTGGCGATCCCGCCGACTTTAGCAATACCATTCAAACCATCAACGGTGAAATGATCGACATGGAGAGCTTCGGCTTTGCCAATGGCGTGTTCTGGCATCTGTTCTGGGGACTATTGGCGGCCGCCTGGTTGCTGTGGTGGGTGCGCCGTCCCTTGTTCATCAGCCGCTATCGCATGCTGGATGCCGGTTTGGAACATGAACTGATCACCGATCAGGACAAAACCATCGCCAAGGCGGTGTTAGTCGGCGTGCCGGTATTGGTATTGGCGCTGAATGCGGTCACCGCCAACCAGTACCCGGACGCTATCCCATTACAAGCGGGCTTGGATAGGATTTTGCCTCTGCCGGCGCAAGTCAATGCCGGACTGGTCAATGTCGACACGCTAAAAGCGGAATACAACGTGGCGCAACGCGCCATGGTGTTGCAGTTTAGTATCGACAATCGCAGCCAAGGCGCGGTCAGGATCGGCCAATTTTCCAGTTCCAACGTGCATTTCATGAACGCTGACTTAGCTAGTGTGAACAGCAAACCCGGCAAGGATGACGTCAGTAATAACGGTCTGAGCCTGAGTGACAATACACCTATCGCCCCCGGCGAACAACGCACCGTCACCGTAGAAGTGCGCGATGCGGCTTGGGAGTCGGAAAAGCTGGATGGGTTGATCAAAGATGCGGACAGCCGGCTGGGTGGCTTGCTGTTTCTTTACGACGACGTGATGGGAAAACGCTATATCTCCAGCATTTCCGCCGCCGTCATTCCCAAATTCAATTAATTCAGGAGCACACATCATGGCTACCACGACAGAACACGTGAGCTTAAGCACCGAAAACCCCAAATCATTGCCTTGGTATTTGACCGACTTACCCAAATATTTAAAAGGCTTTGGCTTTTTAACCGTTATGTACATCAGTTTACGCCTGTATCAGGGCGCTTTTGCCATAGCACACGGTTTGGATTCCTCGGAACCGGCGTTCGAACAATACTGGATGCGGCTGTTTTATATCGAACTAGCGGTGATTGCCGCCGTCGCCAGCGGCTTTTGGGGTTACCTATGGACCACGCGCGACCGGAATCTGGATCAACTGGCACCCAAGGAAGAAATTCGCCGCTATTTCACCTTGACGATGTGGATCAGCATTTACACCTTTGCGGTGTACTGGGCGGGCAGTTATTTTGCCGAGCAGGACAATTCCTGGCACCAGGTAGCGATCCGCGACACGCCGTTTACCGCTAACCATATCATCGAGTTTTATTTTAACTTCCCGCTCTATGTGATCCTGGGCGGCTGCGCCTGGCTGTACGGCAGAACCCGCTTGCCTTTGTATGCCAAAGGCATCTCGCTGCCGTTGACCCTGGCGGTATTCGGCCCCTTCATGATCTTGGTCAGCGTCGGTTTCAACGAATGGGGACATACCTTCTGGTTTAGAGAAGAATTCTTCGCCGCACCTATCCATTGGGGCTTTGTGATTGGGGTTTGGTTTGCCTTGGGCGTCGGCGGCATCTTGTTGCAAGGCGTGACTCGGCTGATCGAACTCATGGACAAAATCGAAGATACTGAATAGGTCTGTTTTCAACTAAACCCACACGACCATGTTTCAGTCCAAGTCCGATGTCGCCATGCCAAAGAGTCATACCGATTCAGTTCACTATGCGTGGGTAGTACTCGCGGTCACGTTTTTGTGCTTGTTTGTTGCATCGGCGTTGCGCTCCGTTCCAGGGATCATCATGATGTCCCTGGAGCAGGAGTTTGCCTGGAACAGAGAAACCATTAGCGGCGCCATTTCAATCAACCTGCTTTTATTTGGTCTAGCCGGACCATTTTTAGGTCGATTGATGGATTTATATGGCGCCAAAAAAGTAAGTGTCATAACGCTGGTGCTATCGATATTGGGCGCCGGCGGCAGCGTTTTTATGCAGGAATCCTGGCAACTGTATTTGCTTTGGGGATTGCTGATTGGCGCGGGTTCGGGCGGCACGTCCATGATTATGGGGTCGGCGTTGATCAATCGCTGGTTTCATAAACACCGGGGGCTGGCATTAGGCATATTGGGCGCCGCCTTCTCCTCCGGCCAGTTAGTGTTCACCCCTGTCCTCATGCAGATCAATGTGCATGAAGGCTGGCGCGCGGCGACGTTGTTTATCGCCATAGGCTTAGGCTTGGTGGCTTTACCGTTGGTGCTGAAATTTTTAAGAGACGATCCCGAATCAAAAGGACTGTCGGCCTATGGCGACCATGGCGTTCATCGAACAATGCTTAAGCCTGATCAAAACCCCATGCGATCGGCCATGCGCAGTCCGCAATTTTGGTTATTGGCTGCGAGTTTCGGCATTTGCGGTTTAACCACCTCCGGCCTGTTTCAGACGCATTTGATTCCGCACGGCATCGAACACGGCTTTACCGAAATGACCATGGCCATGTCCTTAGGCGTCATGGGCGCAGCCGACGTGTTCGGCACCATTTTATCCGGATGGTTATGCGACCGGTACGGCAAGCGCTGGCCGCTGGCGTTTTATTACGTCGTAAGAGGCGCGACGCTGATACTGCTGCCCAGCATCGATAGCACCGGACAATTAATGATGTTCTCGATTATTTACGGCATGAATTGGTTGTCCACGATTCCGGCAACCTCCGCCTTGACCGCTGATTTGTTCGGGAAACAAAACGTCGGCGTGGTGTTTGGCTGGATTTGCTTCGCGCATCAAATCGGCGCGGCCATTGCCGCCTACAGCGCCGGTTACGTTCATAGTCTGATGGGTGACTACCACCTGGCTTTTGTTGCGTCGGGCCTATTCGCTTTTGTCGCAACCGGCATCGTTGTTTTTATAAAAGAACCGCAAACTGTGTCGGCCTCCCATATTTGCTAAATTTTGTCCTGCCTAGTTTTTATTGGCTATTTGCATTCTAGGGTTGGAAATCAGAACGGTTCATGCTTTTTAATCGCGCCGTTTGTGCAAAACTTGGTTGGATCGTTGATAAGCGCAATGGCTTGTTATTTACAAAAGTTGGTTGGGCTGGCAATGCTCGTTACGGCCAATTGCGGACCTTTGAGGCTGATTTCTGAATGGCCGCTTTAAATCAAAAATGCTCTCTAATGTGGGATCACCGGTAACTAAAGGCGGAGAGAGCAGCGAGCAGAGCTTTCGGGTGGCCCAATGTATTTGACTTGTTATGCATTCCGAAGTCTTTCTTCGACTTTATAGACAATCTTGTCTGTCACATCGTCAACGTTGTTCGGATCACAATCTTTAAAGTCAATGCCCACGATGTCCTTCGGAATTCCTACAAAAGAAGTATTATCGAGATAAACAGGAATCACCGCAGCATCCTCTACTCGAGAAGAAAATATTTCCCTTTCAAATGTTGGCCAAATTTTTTTAGCATGATTGGCGTCTAGTAAGCAGATGACATATCTCGCCTTACTTCCGAAGATATCCTTAAATTGCTGAGACCAAGCTGTACCGAGGTAGTTAGATTCGTAATACTGATCGTAGAAGATAGTGCAATCTAGAGCTTCGAGCATATCTACGATTGACTTAGCGAGCACCCTATTTTCACCAGCAAATGAGATAGCAAAATCCCATTCAAAGTTATGCGGATCATCTCGAAAACCACAATCCTTTCGCATGCTTTCCCAATCTACGTGCTGCAAATAATAAAAAAAAGCTGGGTCCTCAATGGCAAATGTTTTCGTATCAGAGTTGTAATAGAAGTATCGCTCACAAATAGGCTTAGACTCCAACAAGACAGCAATACGGCGTTCTTTTATATTGTTGATGCTCCCTCGAACGTCAGGATTAGCATTTGCCAATTCGTTAAGATCTGAAATTGAACTTTCTTGCGTCGCAATCAAGCGAAGAAGTCGAAAGTAGGGATCATTTGTGGGTCTGAAGCGCTTTCCACGGGAAAATTCTTTAACGGGCTCTCTATATGTATTATCCAGCCTTGCAACTATTCGTGATCGAACATCTTGCTGTTGGTATGGCAATGAGATTTGGGAGGCAGCCGTTTCAAGAATATCGTAACTGAGACAAATAGCTTGACACGTCAACTGTGTTAACCAATAGTCTCCCTTTGTTTCTCTAATAATATCTTCCTTGTTTTCTAAGACAATGTTTAGCTTTTCTTCTCCACGACTGATCATTTGGAGAGAAATTTCCTTATTCGCAGGCTGCACGCGGTGTATTCCACATCGTTTGGCTACGTCGTGCACGAGTCGGATGAGCTCACTTCCAACTTTATTTATACCAATTAAAACCAATTTAGGATGCAAGGACGCTTCGAAGTCCTCTGCTGCCACTTTTAAAAGGTCAGCAATTTTCGTTTGAACTGCTGAGTCCAATCTGTGGAAATCATCTATTATCCACTTCCCTTGGAGCTTACCTTCGGCGATCTGGAGTATTCGGCCCATATCTCCAGCTGAGCGTGCTGAGAGGTATCCAAATTCTCCATTCGGGAAAGCATGCTCGATGATTTTCTTCGCTACTGTAGTTTTGCCTGTACCAGATTGGCCTTCAATAATTGTTGGCTTACCAGGGTTTCGGACATCAACAAATATTTCATTATAGTTGGGTGGCTTCACAAAGTTGAACTCGGGAACACCTTCAGTTCGGAATATCTCTTCTACCGGGTACTTCATTGGTTTCTCTTAGTTTCTAGCCACAAATAAATCAATTGCTGTTATTGGATCATTTCATGTGACAAACCGCAACGGGTCGTAACAAAACGATCAAGCTCTACTCAACCACGCCATGAGATATCAGAAAATCAAATTCCAACCGCTTGATCGAGTTCAAGGATAAAGACTGTCGGCCATCATTCCAACCTCATTCTGCAAATAGCCTTTTTATTTCCACATCACGACGACCTATACCACTGTGGCACACATCATCAGAACGCCAACCTGTACCGCGCCTTTCCCGATGCGATTTATAGCCGCCTGTGGCGTCATCAAAAAAGCTTCACGTTATTCACTGATGTTACGCAACCTTATGGCCTATCCGATGCCATCAGAATTTGTTTGCCTTTATCGCAACAGGCATCGTAATTTGCATAAAAGAACCCAAACCTGTTGATTTTGTAGCGGCGCCCTAGCGACACTTTTTTCGAAGGCCTGGGATTTACTGATAAACATGCCGTACCGCTGACCTCTGAAAGCGGGAATATTGCGACATGGCTGCGTCGCGCGGCCAATCAAGCACCAGCCGCTCAGTCCCGTCCGGCCAACATCGCCTTCGCGACCAACGGAATCGGCGGCGAGCCGTAACTTAAAAACGCGTCGTGAAATTGGCGCCAGGCCTTGCGGCCGCCGCGTTGGGCGCACCAGTCGTCGCGCAACTGACGGATTAGCAATTTCCCCAGCGTGTAGTTTAGATAGGCCGGATCGAAGGTGCCGCGCGCGGCCTGTTGGCGAGCGTTGCCGGGATCGCGGAAGGCTTGTTCCCGGAACATTTGTTCGGCCTGCTCGACACTCCAGCCTTGGGTATGCAGTCCAATCGCCGCCAGAAAACGCACGTCGCGCAGCAAGGCGTTGACCAACTGGCCGATGTGGGTTTCCGGATCGCCGTCGTTCAGGCCGGCTTCCCACATCAATTCCTCGGCGTAGTGGGCCCAGCCTTCCGAAAACGCGTAACTACTGAATAGTTGGCCGAATTTGGAGCCGGCCCGGTGGGCGTGCAGGAATTGCAGAAAATGGCCGGGCCAGACCTCGTGCGCCGACACGAACAGCAGGTTGGCCTGGCCGGGTAGGTAAGCGGCCTGCTCGGCGGCGCTCCAGGCCGGATCAGGCGGCGCCACGTAATACACCGACGGCACGCCATGCTCGTAAGGCCCCGGAATGTCGATGTAAGCCAAATTCCAGCGGGCGTAGGGCGGCGATGGCGCGACGCTTGCTTCGTCGTCGCTGGGGATGGTCAGCAATTGCCGTTCGGCGACGAAGGCTTTCAATTGCTTGAGCTGCTCGCCGGCGGCGGCGACCGGACCGGCCGCCGGTTTATGCGCCTCGGCCCGCGCCACGCACTCGGCCGTCGTGGCTTGCGGCGCGAACCGGCGGCAGGCTTGCGCCAATGCTTTCAGATTGCGTTGCAAATCGGCGCGGCCCATTTGCGCCAGCGTCGGCAACGGTAGCTCGACCGCTTCGGTATCGGCCAGCATCCGGCTGAAGGTTTCCGCGCCCAGCGCGAACGCGTCGGTCGCGGTCGGCCTTTGCTGCTCCAGCCAATCCGCCAACTCGCGTAGCGCCTGTGCCGCCGGACCGACTTTCTCTACAAACTCCCGTTGCAGTGCCGGATCGGCAACTTCGGCAAACGCGGCCTTGGCCTCGGTTTCGTAAAATTTGGCCAGGCCGCCGAACACAGTTTTGCCGATGTCGAGGTAGGTGTGCGGCAGCGGTAATTCCAAATTGGCGCGGATTTTGGCGGCGGCTTGCGGGACGTTGCCGGCATAAGCGATGAACGCCCGCATCCGCTCCGCGGGCGGCGCATAAGGCCGGCTGATGTAAAGATTCGGGTCCAATGCGCCGGCATAAAACTGCGGGCTTTTGTAGGGCCGCCGCGCGACTTGCCGCCAGAACAATTCCTTGGTCACGGTCGCCAGCAGGTAATCGCGCTCGAAACGTTGTTCTGGGGTCAGAGCCTGATCGGGATAAGCCAGCGCCAACATCCGCTGCGCTTCCAGCCAGCGTTCGGTGTTGCGCAAACCTTGCGGACTCCAATCCGGCAAACGGCCGTCGTACTCGTGGCGGCCGGCCTCGGCGGCGAAGGTCGGCTGTTGTTCGAAGTAACCGGCGATGAATTGGTCGACGAAAGTTGGCCAAGCCGGCGGCTTTTCGTTGGCTTCGCAAACCGAGGCAAGCGCTATCGAGCAAAAGACAAAAAACAACAAACCGATCCGGCCCAGGCTGTTCGACTGTTGCATCATTGCCTCCAAAACAATCGAAAAAACACGATGATAACGGTATTGGTGTCGCGACGACAGCGAATAGCGCCTGCAGACAGCTTGTTAAAACCGGGTTGTTTTACATCACCTGCACTCTCTGGGTAATCCCGCACAGCAAGGTGTAGGGAATCGTATCGGCGTGGCGGGCGATTTCCTCGACCGGCAGGCCGTTGCCCCACAGCGTGACCGGGTCGCCGGGCTGGGCGTCGGGTAGGTCGTTCAGGTCGACGGTGATCATGTCCATCGATACCCGGCCGATCAGCGGCACCCGGCGGCCGTTGACCAACACCGGCGCGCCGCTGCGGGTGGCGCGGTGGTAGCCGTCGCCGTAACCTATCGACACCACGCCCAAACGGGTGGCGCTGCGGCAGGTCCAGGTACCGCTGTAGCCCACGCTTTCGCCGGCGGCAAGGTCTTTAACCGCAATCAAGCGCGAATGCAGACTCATGGCCGGTTTCAAGCCGAAATCGGCGCCGGTTTTGCCGGCGAACGGCGAGCAACCGTACAGCATCAGGCCCGGCCTGACCCAATCGCCGCCCCTGTCCTGAGCGGCGCCGGAGCGGACACTGGGCCAGCCGATGATACCGGCCGAGTTGGCGATGCTGCGTTGGCCCGGATAATCTTTGACGGCGTCGTTGAACAAATCGATCTGGCGCCGGGTTTTGTCGTCCAACAGATCGTCGGCGTTGGCGAAATGGGTGATCAAGTTGATCGGCTGCTCGACCGCCGCGCAGGCCAGCAAGGCCTGGTAGGCGGCAGCGAAATCGTGGGCCTTAAAACCCAAGCGGTTCATGCCGGTGTCCAGCTTCAGCCAGACCGCCAGCTTGATGGCGCGGTCGGGTTGCTGTTGCAGAATGGCGATTTGTTGCGGCGCGTGGATCACCGCGGTCAGCCGGTATTTCAGTAACTGCTGCAATTCGTCGGCGCAGACGAAGCCCTGCAACACCGTAATCGGCTGCTCGAAGCCGGCCTGGCGCAAGCGGGCACCTTCGTCGACCCTGGCGACGGCAAAACCGTCGGCCTGTTCCAGCGCCGCCGCGACCCGGTCCATACCGTGGCCGTAAGCGTTGGCCTTGATCACCGCCATGATTTTGTTGTCCGGCGCGTAGCGCTTGACCTGTTCCAGGTTATGCCGCACCGCATCCAGATCCAAGCGCACATAAGCCGGCGGCATCATTCGTAATCCTCCGGGCCGTCGTAAATCCCGGCGAAATTCTCGAACCGGGTGTATTGGCCGAGGAAGGTCAGCCGCACCGTGCCGAGCGGGCCGTTCCGTTGCTTGCCGATGATGACTTCGGCGATGCCTTTGTCCGGGCTGTCTTCGTGGTAAACCTCGTCGCGGTAGACGAAAATGATCAAGTCGGCATCCTGCTCGATAGCGCCGGACTCGCGTAGATCGGACATCACCGGCCGTTTGTTGGGCCGTTGCTCCAGATTCCGGTTGAGCTGCGACAGCGCGATGACCGGCACGTTGAGTTCTTTCGCCAAGGCCTTCAAGCCGCGCGAGATGTCGGAAATCTGCTGCACCCGGTTGTCGCCGCTGGCCGGCGATTGCATCAACTGCAAGTAATCGATCACGATCAGGCCGAGCTGGCCGTGTTCGCGGGTCAGGCGGCGGGCGCGGGAACGCACCTCGGTTGGCGTCAGCGCCGGGGTGTCGTCGATGAACATCTTGGTTTCGGCCAATAAATTGATCGCCGACGTCAAACGCGGCCAGTCGTCGTCGTCCAGCTTGCCGGTTCTGACTTTATGCTGATCGATGCGGCCCAACGACGACATCATCCGCATCGCCAGCGCCTCGCCCGGCATCTCCATACTGAACACCGCCACCGGCATGCCGCTCTTCAAGGCCACGTTTTCGGCCATGTTCATCGCAATCGTGGTTTTGCCCATCGACGGCCGGCCGGCGACGATGATCAAATCGGACGGTTGCAGGCCGGAGGTCTTTTCGTCCAGGTCGGTAAAGCCGGTGCTGGCGCCGGTGATGTCGCCATCCTGCTCGTACAACATTTCGATTTTGTCGACCGCCTTGGCCAACAGCGATTTGATCGAATTGAACCCGCCCTGCCCCTTCTGCCGCTGTTCGGCGATTTCGAATACTTTGCGCTCGGCGTTTTCCAGCAATTCGGCGGTTTCCCGGCCTTCGGTGCTGAACGCCGAATCGGAAATTTCGGTGCCGACGTGGATCAGTTGCCGCAACACCGAACGGTCGCGGACGATGTTAGCGTAAGCCACAATGTTGGCGGCGCTGGGGGTATCCCGCGCCAGCGTGCTCAGATAAGCCAAACCGCCGACGTCCTGCAACTCGCCGGTGGTTTCCAGCACCTCGGAGATCGTGACGACGTCGAACGGGTCCTGGCGCTCGGCCAATTCGGCGATGGCGCGAAAAATCAAACGGTGGTCGCGGCGGTAGAAATCGTTCTCGCCGACTTTATCGGCGACGGAGTCCCAAGTCTGGTTGTCCAGCAACAAACCGCCCAACACCGATTGCTCGGCTTGAATCGAATGCGGCGGAACTTTCAGAGACTCTACGGTTTGATCGGGCAGGAAATAAAGGTCTTCGGACATGGCAAAGATCGCTAATTCAGAATAGCGCCTGATTATACTCGGCAAATTCAGCTTACCGCCGCTACGGACAGTTTAAGCACAACGTTTAGTCATCACGCAGCGGATTTAAATTGCTAGCCGACGGCCATTCAATTACCATACATTTCGTAGTAAATATTGGCGTCAACTTAGCTTGCATCGGCACTTTGTCGACAGTGACGCTCCGCTCCATTTCGACTCTTTCAACAATAATTCCAACACTTTCCGGACCGCGCACCATACGAGCTACCGCGCAGTCCGAGGCCACCGCATTTCTCCAATCCTCATCGGGAGGTTTGTATGTACGGAATTACTCGCAAAACGCGCTCCACCGCTGCAGCACTGGCGGCTTTAATCGGCTTGTCGTCGACCGCCACCAAAGCCGAAACCGGCAACGTGGTGTTGTGGAACAAGTTAGGCTCGGCGACTGAAATTGCCACCAGCGAAATTGGTCCCGGTTTTCAACAGTTACATTATCTAATCGGCGATTGGGGCGAGGCTCAACTCGCTCCCGGTGTGTTCGGCGACGGCTTATACGTCAATCATGACACCTGCGAGGGTTGGTGTAACGACGGTGCTAACTTTTTTGTTACCGATCTGTCCCAAACCGCATTGTCCCCCGCTCGCGGCAGCATTGAGTTTTGGTTTGAATTCAAATACGGTGCGGATACGTTCAATCACGCCTATTTTTTTGATACCAGAAATAAGGTGATGAATCATTACCCCGATCAAAACTGGCAAACCGACGGAGTACTTATGGCTGGCTGGAACGGTTGGGATTACGGCTCCTACGGCAAGCGCTTTTTCTTTTGCGTGGGCAAATACGACAGCGCAACATGCGTATACACCCCCGATTTCTCGGCTGCACCGGGTGGGGAACTGGCGTTCAGCAACGGTACGCTGATGCATTTCGCTTTCGTGTGGGACAAATCGGGGATCGACAATTCTGCCGATACAGTCCGGATTTACGTAAACGGCGAGGTAAAAGGCACCACCCAAGCAGCTTGGAACACGCCCAACGCAATCGATCCATTCCTTTTCTTAGGCGCCACGCCAAATTGCTGTAACTGGGATCACCATTACAACGCAGTCAAAGGAGTTACCGATAACTTAGCAGGTTGGTGAAAAACCATATTCCAGCCACTAATTTAGCTAGAAGAAGCCTTTATTTAGTGCTGAATCAATCTTGTAGTACTAAATATAGGTCTGATTGGTTGCAAAAAAGAGTTTTTCACCAACCTGTTAGTGATACGAGATTACGCCAATACCGACTTTACCAATCGCTTTGAAGAAAATCCCGGCCTATCGTGCGAAGCAACGCTACCGAAACTTTCTGCAAAAATCGCGCAAAAATCCGGCCTAAAAAATGCCCGGAATTGGTTAATCAACCTCACTAACCAAAGTCACTGTCTCGCCGAGAGCGCGCAGATCGATAATGTAGAGCTTTCGCAAACCTTTGGCGCCCACTGCGTACCGATCATTACCACACCGTCTGCATTTCCATTGGTGTTAGGCGATATCCCTGATCACAGCCAAGGAACCGGCAATATCGGCATCAATTTCAGCAATTGCCCCAATAACGCCCGTTTCAGCGCAACAATAACTTTCAGCAGCAACGGCGGCGCCGTGTCCGGCACCAAAACCTTCAACAATCAATTTCGGTAACCGACAAGAGGACCACTGATATGCGCAAACTAATTTTCGTACTTTTGTGGATGGTATGTTGTTGTAATCCGACGCTCGCCGCTACTTCATTGCAACTAGAGCCGGCAAACGGTTCCATCATTGGAAAAGCCGGTGACACAGTTGGCTGGGGCTTCGTACTCGTCAATACCCAAAATTACCTGGTGGTAACCGGCGCTGAATTTCAAACCTCGGCCCACTCCGGCGAATTTAACGACTTTATCAGCGCCCCGAACAACTTTTTTGTCGTCGGCTCCGGATTCGGCGGCAGTACCGTCTGGGCTCAATCATTCGACGAGGCTACGCAATCCGGAATCGGCAGCTTTAAAATCGCTACCGCCGCGAATCCCGGCTCGATTTTTGGCCGGCTCGTGCTGAGTTACGATTTATTTTCCCGAAGCCCTTCCGATCCGTTATTCGATCCCGACCTCGACACCCTCGCTAACGGTGAATTATTAACGGCAAGTGCTACTGTAACTGTTAAAGCCGTTCCGCTGCCTGGCGTCGGTTGGTTATTCGGCACTGCATCGGCTATTTGGGGCGCGAATCGGCGACGGTATTTAAACAAGTAAGCAAAATGCAAAGGCGTGATACCTTGTTTAAACGGCGGTTGGTCGCTGAATATTGGTATGATTCAGCTGCCAACCGCCCTGGGCCAACTTGTAATAGTCTTCAGCGTCGGCTTTCAGCTTTTCCACCACGCCGGCGTCCAGCACGCCGTCGGCAACCCGGCGTTCCAGGTAGGCGATGATTTCCGCCAGCGGCATGCCGACCCGGTAAGGCCTCGATTGGGCTAAAGCCTGAAAAATATCGGCGACGCTGATAATGCGGCACTCCAGCGGCAACGCCGTTGCCGCGGTTTTGAACGGATAACCTTCGCCGCGCAGGTTTTCGTGGTGCAGTCCGGCCCACTCCGGAATTTTCGAATCGACGAATACCCGCTGCAGAATCCGGTAAGTGTCGTAACTGTGGCGCTGCATGCAGGCCCGCTCTTCCGCAGTCAGGCTGCCGGGCTTGTCGATAATGTCTTCCGATACCCGCAATTTGCCGATGTCGTGCAACAAACCGGCGATTTCGACTTGCTCCAGGTTGGCGCCTTCGATGCCGAAGGACTGCGCCAGCCGGCGGGCGATTTGCGCTACCCGCTCCGAATGCAGCTCGGTGTAGGGGCTTTTGGCGTCGACCACCCGCGAGAACAACCGGGCGATCTCGCGCAAATCGGGATAAGGCAACATCTCCAGCGGCACATGGTTGCCCAGATTGCGCAAATCCTCGTCCAGATAATCCGGGTCCATCGCCAGCCAGAACGCCTGGCTCTGCGCCAAATCGGCGAACGCATCCAGTAACTCCGGGCAAAACAGGCTTCCAGAATAACTTTGCAAGCGCTCGACAATCTTAGGTGCCGCAATCAGAATTTGTTCGCTGGCCAGATAAGGCGCCTGCAGCACATCGATGCGGTCGGCCAGGAACAGCAGATTGGCACGCAGCCGGGTTCTGGCGGACAACGCCGTTTGCTGCAACTTCTCCCAGCGGGTGTGGTGGTAGCGGATCTCCTCGGCCAGATGACTGAGCGGCGGACAGGCGCGCAGATATTCCTCGCCGCGCTGGCAGTGCGCTTCGGCGCCGTCCCATTCCAACGACTCGGTCAGGTGCCGGTGTTCGCGAATCTTGGCCACGCCGCAATCGTGCAACATGCCGGCCTGCAGAATACTGAGCCTATCCTCCGCCGACCAGGCCAATTTTCCGGCAATATGCCACGCCATCATCGCCACCCGCTTGCCGTGTTTGACTTCGTCGATACCGACCAAATCCAGCGCGCAGGTCAGCGCAATGATCGCACGGTGTAAATCGATGTGTTGGCTGTCCATAGGTAAGAGTCCCAAGGTTAGAGTTATCATGCGAGCCGCCGCCGGCGTAGCGCTTCCAGTGCGCCGGCTTCATGTCCGTTGGCTGCGATGTTAATGCAGTTTAGCGGAGCCGGCAAAGCCCGCCGGACGTTATCCGCCGAATGCGTCACAGCTTATGTCGGCCGCAGCGCCAAGCCCTGAGCCGCCGGGCTGCAATAGACCGCGGCGAGCCGAACAGGCACAATAACCGGCTTAGTCCAATCTTGCTATCCGCCATGCTCGCACTTCTGGTCCGCTTTTCGATTCGCTATTCCGGCATCGTCGTTACGCTGGCGCTGCTGCTGTTCGGTTACGGCAGCTACCGCTTCGCCAACGCCGGCCTCGACATTTTCCCGGAATTCGCCCCGAAACAAGTCATCATTCAAACCGAAGCGCCGGGCTTGGCCGCCGAACAGGTGGAAGTGCTGGTGACCCAGCAAATCGAAAACTCGATCAGCGGCTTGATCGGCCTGCAAACGCTGCGCTCGCAGTCGATTCAGGGACTGTCCATCGTCACCGCCAACTTTTCGGAACGCAGCGACGTTTACCGTAACCGGCAATTGGTCAGCGAACGCCTGAACAGCCTGGGCCAGCGTTTGCCGGCCGGCGTCGGCACGCCGCTGGCGATACCGCTGTCGTCGTCGTCCGCTACTGTGTTGACGCTAGGCGTCAGCTCGGAAACCAAATCGCTGATGGATCTGCGCAGCCTGGTCGACTGGAGCCTGGTGCCGCGCCTGCTGGCGGTTCCCGGTGTGGCCGACGTCAACGTGTTCGGCGGCGATATCCAGCAATTGCAAGTGCAACTGCAACCGGCCGCGCTGCAACGCTTCAATCTGGCAATCGAGGATGTGGTTGCCGCTGCGGCCGGCGCGGCCGAGATGAACGGTGCCGGCTTCATCGAAAACGCCAATCAGCGTTTTACCTTGCAGATCAGCGGCCAGCCGGCCAATCCCGAGCAATTCAAACAGTTGGTGGTCAAGCGCCAGGACGGCATGAACGTGACGCTGGCCGACGTCGCCGACATCCGCTACGGCGCGGAACCGCCGATCGGCGCGGCGCAGATCATGGGCAAACCGGGCATCGTCCTGATGGTGATCGGCCAGTACGGCGCCAATACCCTGTCGGTGTCGCGCCAGGTGGAATCGGTACTGGCAGGCTTTGAACCGATATTCCAACAACAGAATATCGGGTTTTACCCGCACCTGTTTCGGCCGGCGGATTATATCGAGACCTCGTTGCATAACCTGTCCGGCCATTTGCTGCTCGGCGGCCTGTTCGTGCTGGCCGTGCTCTACTTGTTTTTGTTCGACTTGCGCAGCGCGTTGATCGCCGCCACGGCGATTCCGCTGTCGCTGCTCAGCGCCGCGCTGGTGCTACTGGAATGCGGCGTGAATCTCAACATCATGGTGTTGGGCGGTCTGGCGATTGCCTTGGGCGAAGTGGTCGACGACGCCATCATCGACACCGAGAACATCTTCCGCCGCCTGCGCGAAAACCGGGCGAAGCTGTTTCCGGACAGCACCGCGGAGGTGGTTTACCAGGCTTCGCTGGAAGTGCGCAGCTCCGTGGTTTACGCCAGCTTTATCGTCGCGCTGGTGTTCGTGCCGCTGCTGACGCTGGACGGCGTCAGCGGCCGGCTGTTCGCCCCGCTCGGCGCGTCCTACATTCTGGCCATCCTGATGTCGCTGCTGGTGGCGTTGACGCTGACGCCGGCGTTGTGCCACCTGTTGTTCAAAGCCAATTTGCCGGACGATAGCGATCCACCGTTGTTGCGTTGGCTGAAACCGTTATACGCCAAACAATTGCTGTGGGCGATCCGCCATTTCAAAGCCGTGGCCTTGGCCGGCGCGGTCGCGTGCCTGATCGGCATCGCCGCCTTCCTGCAACTGGACCACAAATTTCTGCCGGAATTGCGCGAGGGCCATTTCATCGTCCATACCGCCAGCGTACCCGGTACTTCGCTGCCGGAATCGATCCGGGTCGGCAGCCTGTTGACCGAACGGCTGACGGCAGTCGCCGGCGTGGAATCGGTGTCGCAATGGGCCGGCCGCGCCGAACGCGGCGCCGATACGTACGGCAGCCATTACAGCGAATACGAAGTGCGTTTGCATCCCCTTTCCGGCCCCGAGCAACAGCGCGTATTGGACGAAATCCGCGCCATTCTGGACAGCTTTCCCGGCATCCATTACGAGGCCAACACCTTCCTGACCGAGCGGGTCGACGAAACCATTTCCGGCTACACCGCGCCGGTCGTCGTCAATATTTACGGCAACGATCTGGCGGAGCTGGACGCCAAGGCGCAACAACTGGCGGCACTGATCGAAACCATGCCCGGCGCCGAAGATGTGCAATTGCGCTCGCCGCCGGCCACCAGCTTGCTGCAGGTGCAACTCGATCCGGAGCGGCTGAAATTCCGCGGCATCAGCCCGGCGCAAGTGATGGCGGCATTGCAAACCGCCTACGAGGGCCGCATCGTCGGCAAGAATCTGCAGGGCAACCGGATTTTCAACGTGGCGGTATCGCTACCGCCGGACTGGCGCAGCCGGCCGGATTTCTTGGCGCAACTACCGCTGAAGAACGCCGAGGGCCAGCGCGTGCTGCTGGGCGAAGTGGCCGAAGTCCGCCACGGCGAGGGCCGCTACAACATCCTGCACCAGGGCGCGCAGCGGATTCAGACCGTGACCTGCAAAGTCGAAGGCCGCGACATGGACGCCTTCATGGCCGAACTGAAGCAGCGGGTGCAAACCGAATTGAACTGGCGCGACGGCAGTTATCCCGAATTCATCGGCGCGGCGCTGGAACAAGCCAAGGCCCGCGAAACCTTGCTGGTCCACGCCTTGCTGGCCGGCGCCGGCGTCTTGATTTTCGTGTTTATCGCATTCGGCAGCCTGCGCCATATGCTGTTGACCTTATTGAATCTGCCGTTTGCGCTGCTGGGCGGCGTCGCCGCGGTCGTGGCGACCGACGCCACGCTGTCGGTCGGCTCGTTCGTCGGCTTCGTCACCTTGTTCGGCATCACCGTACGCAACTGCATCATGCTGATTTCGCATTACCGGCATCTGATCGAATTCGAAGGCCAGGAATGGTGCACCGCGACGCTGATCCGCGGCGCCCAGGAACGGCTGCCGGCCATCCTGATGACGGCCTTGGTCACCGCATTGGCGATGCTGCCGATCGCAATCGGCAGCGATAATCCGGGTAGAGAAATCATGGGGCCGATGGCGGCCATCATTATCGGCGGCCTGGCTTCGTCGACGGTACTGAACCTATTGCTGTTGCCGGCGATTTTGCAGCGCTACGGCCGTTTCAATGTCGAACTGGCCGGCAGCAACGCCGCTAACTGATACCGGCCGCGGCGGCGATAACGGCCTGGCCCAAGGCCAGTCCGCCGTCGTTAGCCGGATAGCATTGCGGCAGCAGCACGGTTTTGCCGTGGCGGCGCAAACCTTGGGCCACGCCTTCCAACAGCAAGCGGTTTTGGAACACGCCGCCGCTCAACACCACGCGCTCGGCCCCGGTTTCCCGGCCCAGTTGCAACAAGGTTTCGACGCTGGCCGCGATCAGGCTGTGGTGGATACGGGCAGCGATCACGGCAGTGTCGGTGCCGTTGGCCAAATCGGCCAACACCGCTTGCCACAAACCGCGCCAAGTCAAGACCGGCTTTCCTTCCATTTCGCTCACCTGCCAAGCCTGCGGATAGGCGGTTTCGCCGGCAAACGCAGGCGCCGCCAGATTCTCCAGCGCAATCGCCGCCTGGCCTTCGTAATCGGCTCGCTCGGCGTACAAATCCAAAGCGGCGGCGAAGGCGTCGAACCAGCGGCCTACCGAACTGCACGGCGGCGCATTCAGATTTTTGGCGATGATCGTCTCCAGGGTGGTCAGCGGCTTGTTGGCTAGCCGTTTAAACAGCGGCAGCTCGCCGTATTCCGTCTGTAACGTTCTCCAATCGAAATACTGCCTGAGTTGGGCGTAGGCATTGCGCCAGGGTTCGCGCATCGCCTGGCTGCCGCCGGGCAAGGCAATCGGCTGGAAATGCGCCAAGCGGCTAAAGCCGCGGTAATTTCCCAGCAAAAACTCGCCGCCCCACAGCTCGCCGTTCTCGCCCATGCCCAGTCCGTCGAAAATCGCCGCCAATACCGGCGGCGCGTCCAGCGCCACGCCGTGTTCGGCCAGACAGGCGGCCAAGTGGGCGTGGTGATGCTGCACGGCCACGCAGGCTAAGCCTTCCGCCGCCGCCAAGCTTTGGCCGTATTGCGTGGATAAATAGCCGGGGTGGCAGTCCACGGCGATGATTAAGCCGGGCCTATTGCTTACCGGCGTTCCGTCCGCACCATCCAGGGTATTAAGGCTGGGTTTGTCGAGGTCCGAGTTGGAGCGCCCTTCGACCGGCTCAGGGCGAACGGTATTTAAAGGCCGGGCTAGTAACTCTAGCCGAAACCCATGCAAGTCCCGGTACAACTCGATAGCGCGGCGGTAATCGACCTGCAAGGCGGCATTTTCCAGGTCGCCGACGTGCTGGCCGACCACAGCTTGGCCGTTTTTCAGCAGGCAGAAGCTGTTTTTCAACTCGGCCCCCATCGCCAACACATTGGCGGCCGGCTCGAAACCGGGCGGCAACGGCAACGCCTGCGGCGCATAACCGCGCGCCCGGCGCAGCAGGCGAATCTCGCCGTCCATCAGCCGCGCCACCGAATCGTCCAGCCGGTTGACGATGTCGCGCTGGTGCAGCAAGAAATAATCGGCGATGCCGGCCAGTTTTTGCAGGGCCTCGTCATTATCGGTGCACTGCGGCTCGTCGCTAACGTTACCGGAAGTCAGTACGATGGGGTTATCCAATTCCGCCATCAGCAGCGTATGCAGCGGCGTGTAAGGCAGCATGAAGCCGAGTTTATCGTCGCCCGGCGCGACGCCGGCGGCCAGCGGTTCGCCGGCTTTACGCAGCAAGACGATGGGCGCGGCTTTGTCTTGCAAGGCCCGAATCTCGGCGTCATTGGCGACGGCAAAGCGGCTCAGCATGGCCAGGTCGCGGGCCATCAACGCGAAAGGTTTGGCGTAGCGGCGTTTGCGTTGGCGCAATAGGTCTACCGCCCGTGCGTTAGCCGCGTCGCAGGCCAGATGAAAGCCGCCCAGACCTTTGATGGCGACGATGCAGCCTTGCCGAATCAGCTCTGCGGTTTGCCGGATAGTGTCGGCAGCGGCGGCCGCGGTTTCCAAGTCCCGCGCCGCTGCCACTACGTTACGCTCGCGGCTATTCGCCCCCCGCTTTGCAATAGCGGGGTTAGGGGAGATTGTTCGAATAAATCCCGCTCCATCCCCTTTATGCCTTTCGGGTAGTTTTTCCAAAGGGGGAATTAAGCTCGATTGCTTGGCGGATGCGTTCCGCTGCGTTTCAAGGCGACGTGTGGAAACGATATCGCCTTGCGCATCCGCCAGCCACAACCTCGGCCCGCAAACCGGGCAACAATTGGCCTGGGCATGAAAGCGGCGGTCGGCTGGATCGTCGTATTCGCGTTGGCAATCCGGGCACATCGCGAACGCCGCCATGCTGGTGTTGGCGCGGTCGTAAGGTACGGCGCGAACGATGGACAGGCGCGGCCCGCAGTGGGTGCAGTTGGCGAAGGGGTAACGGTAGCGGCGATTGTTGGGGTCGGCGATTTCGGCAAGACAATCCGGGCAGGTGGCGGCGTCGGCGACGATGGGGGTGGCGATGCCGTCTCGCCGGCTGGCGACGATGCGGAATTCGGCATGATCGGCTTCATTCAATTCTGCGCATTCCAACGCGTCCAACTTAGCCAGCGGCGGCAGTTCGCGCGGAATCTGGGCGACAAATGCATCCAAAACCTGAGCGTTGCCGAAGGCATGAATCATCACGCCTTCGCCGTCGTTCCACACCGCGCCGGTCAAACCGAAGCGGCGGGCCAGATGCCAGATCGCCGGGCGAAAGCCGACGCCCTGCACCACGCCGCGGGCGCGGATCGCCAGCCCCGGCATCAGCAGATGCGCGGCAACTGCTCGCCGACCGGCCAATCGACGATGCGCCGGCCACCGAAAGCGGTAGTCATTTGCACGAAATGATGCGGGTCGGCGACGACTTGGCCGATGATGGCGGCGTCGCGGCCCAAGGGGTGGTTGCGCATCGCCGCCAATAAGGTCTCGGCGGCAGCCGCGTCGCAGATGCACACCAACTTGCCTTCGTTGGCGACATAGAGCGGATCTAGGCCGAGGATTTCGCAAGCCGCCTTGACCTGAGCTTTGACCGGAATCGCCGCCTCGTCGATGACCATGCCGACGCCGGACTGGCCAGCCAGTTCGTTCAAGACCGTCGCCAAGCCGCCGCGGGTCGGGTCGCGCAAACAGCGTATCGCCGCCGGTGCCGCGGCCACCAAATCGGCCACCAAACCGTGCAGCGCCGCCGAGTCGGAGATGATGCTGGTTTCGAATTGCAGGTTCTCGCGGCTGGCCATGATGGCCACGCCGTGGTCGCCGATACTGCCGCTGAGCAAAATCGCACAACCGGCTGCGGCGCGGTCGCCGGAAATATTGACGCCGTCCGGGACGATGCCGACGCCGGTGGTGGTGATGAACACCCCGTCACCCTTGCCGCGCTCCACCACCTTGGTGTCGCCGGTCACAATCGGCACGCCGGCTTTATTCGCCGCCGCGGCCATACTGACGACGATGCGCTCCAAGTCGGCCAAAGGCAGGCCTTCTTCCAGGATAAAACCCGCCGCCAGATACAGCGGCCTGGCACCGGACATCGCCACGTCGTTCAAGGTGCCGTGCACCGCCAGCGAACCGATGTCGCCGCCCGGAAAAAACAGCGGCGAAATCACATGGCCGTCGGTGCTGATCGCCAAGCGCCCGGCCGGCACATTGAACAAGGCCTGATCGTTGCGCCGGTTGAGCAAGTCGTTGTCGAAATGCTTGATAAACAACCGGTCGATCAACTGCGCCATCGCCCGGCCACCGCCGCCGTGGGTCAGGTTGATTTGGGGTTGAAGAGAAAAATTAGTCACGCAATTAGGTCAGGGTTTGAAAACAGGGTTTTGAAATAACCAGCGGGATCAATAATTCAGCTTAACAGGTTGGTGAAAAACCATATTCCAGCCACTAATTTAGCTAGAAGAAGCCTTTATTTAGTGCTGAATCAATCTTGTAGTACTAAATATAGGTCTGATTGGTTGCAAAAAAGAGTTTTTCACCAACCTGTTAAGACGTTAATAGCGGCTTACAGCGGTAGTTTTATTTGCTCAGCAATCCGATTAGCCAGCTTTGTAAAATCTTTTTTCGCTTCCTGCACTGCGTTGGCATGTGAACCAATCGCACCATCGGCAGACGTCAGATTGAAGATCGGTTTACGATGTTCCTGGGCCATTGGGATTAAGCTACGGTAATGTTTGATGGTGGCAAGGCAGTAGGGATCTTTTTCCTGGCTACCAAGTGTTTCGGAAGGTGTTTCACCTAATACCGATTCTCTATAGACATTGGGGATGCGTTGTACCCATTTATCATAAGCTTTGACCGGCCTATCTAATCTCACGCTATGCTGCTGGCAGAGATAACCAATCGGCTGCATATTGCCTTTCGGTAATTGAAAATCTGGGCGTCTAGATTTGTCGATACTATTGCTCCAGTTATCTAGTCTTTTCTGCCAGAGGCTTTTCCAGCTACGAAGTGTCGGCCCTAAATTTTTCAGGCCTTGTAACGAAAACAAATCGGCGCCGAGTGGTATCACCACGTAATCCGTCGCCAGCAATACGGAACGATTGATCGCACCAAGGTTGGGGCCTATATCGACTAAAACCATATCGGCCTGCACTTTGGTGGCCGCCATTTGCATCACTTGCCAAAACGAGCTGAGTATCCGCATCGGGCGATACAGATTATTGTCGCCCATGCTGTTCGGCCATTCGGCTGACAAAATGTCTTCGTATCCGGATAGATTGACATCGCCGGGCAGCAAATACAGGTCGGTTGAGATGCTTTTTAATATCGGCTCGGCAATGTCGCCTACGTCCGTTAGAGGTTTAACGCACTGGTAGATCGTTGAACCGTCATTCTGACTATCCCAAATCGACTCAATGTCATCCTCTTCGAGAAAGGCGCCAGTCAGGTTTGATTGCGGGTCGAGGTCAATGATAACCACGCGTTTCCTCAAACTGGCAAATGTCCAGGCTAGATGGTAGATCAGCGAGGTTTTGCCAATCCCGCCCTTATTGTTGAAAAATGTCAGTACCGGCGTAGTCATTGCTTATTTCTTAATGTACACAACACGGTGCTTTGGTTAGTCTCAAACGCCAGCGGCGGGTTACCATTTTTCTCCATTTCTTTTCTCGCAGTGGCTATGCCGCGACCGAAGGCTTGAACAAACCCAAAGGTTTTTAATACGTCGGCAATATTCGGATTCCGATAATCGGTAATGCCAGGCTTGCCGAAATTTTCCGTAGTCACATTACCGTAAGGCCCACCGGGACTGTTGATTTCAATACGATCGTTAAACCAGTAAACCCGCACCGGCGCATTGGTGCTTTCATAAGTACGATGTAAAACCGCGTTGTACAGAATTTGTTGAAGAGCGGCAGGCGGATAAGGTGCTTCTTTGATATGAACCGGCCCGGCAGTAATATCGATTGCGGTGCGGTTATGAGCCTTGAGTTTTTCTTCGCAGCGACGCAGCATTTCAACCATTGCCCCGCCTATCGATTCCTCGTCGATTACGGGATCCGCCAATTCGGTCCCGTCGATGCGCAGGAATTGAATAAAGGCTCCAGGTAGAAAGTCTTGCGGTGTCTTGCCAAGCGCCAACAACCCTAAGACAGTTGGAGTCGGGTCGTCTGGCGACAAGACCATTTTGCAGGAAGCCAAACGCTCTTCATAAGTTCTACCGTTAGCTTCCAACACATCGGCTGCAAATGCCGATGGCAAAAATTCGTTTTCGAATATTGATTTTGATAAATCCGAGAGCTTAGCGCTGGGCACCGGATATATATCGAACGGCAGATTTTTATAACGCCGCTTTTCGTTGAGGATGCGTTCTTCTTGTTGGTTGGCGATAGAACGGCGCGGTCCGGTACGCACCCAAATGCGACCTTCGTATTTAACGGGCGGCATATCGGAAGGCATTACGCTTACCACCGCTATTTCCGCCCCTTTCAATGTCCGCTTTTCGACCGATAAAACCGGTAAAGGCAAGATGTTGCCATCCGTTTTCATATCAGCCAACGACAATAAAAGCTGATCGTCAATACTGATTCCGGAAGGCTCGCCGTTATCTTTGGCGCCGATAAACAATATTCCGGGCTGGTTATATCCCGGTAAATCGTTGGCAAACGCGCAGATGGCTTGCCGAGCCTTTTTCGGAACATCTCCTTTGAACGTTTCTTTTCGCTCGACGCGATCGGATTCCGTATCGTTCAAAAGGCTCTCTAATTCTTGGTCGGAAAATTGTTTCATTACTCAACAAACTAATAATCGGGTGTCTGGCTAGACAAACAGTCGAAATCATGTCGCCGCGCCGAGCACATAGGATAACTTTCTGTGAAGGTAAAGACACCAATTTATATAAGGCTGTGGATAACTAAAGCTCTTTCACCCGGGATAACGAATTTACTTACGCCTCTCTACTTAGCACTTGACTTAGCTGAGGAGCCTGGCCTGCAAACGTTGAAATCAATCCGTTTCTGCAAAAAAGTCGGAAGCATCACCTCACGGATTGCAATAACCGCATTCGCCGGCCGAGGCGAATTGCCGTTCGCGCGCGACCGAAACTTGATGGCCGCAGCGCGGGCAACGCTGGATATCGGCTTTGACTTCCGCCGTCGCTTGCCCGCAATCCTCGCAAGGCAGACCGCGCACGACGCCGGACGCGGCAAAACCGGGTGCGGCGCAGACAGGACAGCGCGACAGTAGCTTTTCGGCCAAGGCCTCGGCCGCGCGGCGGATATTCTGCATTCGGGTCGGATTGGCGAAGGCGCGCATATCAGTTTCGATAAAAGCCTGGCGCTCGGGCGAAGACGCTAGCGCCCAGTCCAGCGCTTGTGCCAACTGGTCCCAAGCCGATATGCCCTTGCGAAACTCGGGGTGGTCTTGATGGCCCGGCCGCACGATCAGGTAGTGTTCCGGAAAGCCGGCGGCCAGCGCGAAAAGCTCGGCTTGCTCCCAATTGCTTACGGTTTGGTGGGCAAAATTGGTGGCACCGGATGCGGTGGCGACGACTTCTATCCCCAACCGGGCGTCGATCCACACCAGCAATTCCAGATTGTGCGGCAACATGAACGTGACCGGGTCCGGTCCGAAAGCGCCCTCGCTGGCCAAGCCGATGGGTAGGCCGGCAAGCTCCATACCGATTCGCGCCTTGCTGCGCGCCGCCTCGAGCTGGCTGCCGGCGCGGGCGATATCGCGGGTGAACGTACCGAGCCGGTCGGTATCGTAGCCGTCGACATGCTCGATACGGCAGGCCAATCGGCTATTCAACACGTCGGCCAACGGCGTTTGTTTGCCGTGTTGGGTCAACAGGGCTACGCGCTGGCCACAATAATCGCTTTCGATAGCATTCGATAGCGGCATGACGGCTCTCCAGATTCCCGATCAAGCGCCGGCCAGCAGCGGAAACAGCTCCGTCATCCCGCCGGCAATGAATTCGACGGCGATGGAGCTGAGCAACAGTCCCATCACCCGCGTCACCAGGTTCATGCCGGTTTGGCCCATGATGGCGACAATGCGCGGCGCCAGTAACAGAAACAGCAACACGATGCTGCTGACGGTGACTATCGCGCCGCTGAACAGCAAATAATGATTCAACGACAAATCGCGGTGGGCGTAAACGATGGTCGTGCTGATCGCGCCTGGCCCCGCCAGCAACGGGATGGCCAGCGGCACCACCGCCACCGAGGCCTTGTCCTGCGACTCGGCGTCTTCTTCCGGGGTATGCCGCGAGCGGTCGTCGCTGGCCCGTAGCATCGACATCCCCATCAGCAACAGCAACAGGCCGCCGGCCACGCGAAACGCCGGCAGGCCGATACCGAAAAAACTCAGAATCGGCTCGCCGGCCAGCAATGCGGTCAACAATACCAGCGTCACCGCAAAGGCGGCGGTGATGGCCGTCTGCCGGCGTTCGGCCGGCGTTTTGCGCTGGGTCAGCGACAGATAAACCGGCATCGCGGTGATCGGATTCACCACCGATATCAAGCCGGCAAACAGTTGGAAGAATTCGTGCCAATTCATTAGGTTTTCCTGGCTGATTCGGGGTTCATTCGACAATCACGCCGGCCGCTACGGTATGCAACGACACCGGATCGATCACGATAAAGCTGCCGGTGGTGCGATTGCTGCCGTAGGCATCGGCGAGCACCGGTTGATGCAGTCTTAATCGGGCGCGGACGATGTCGTTCATCTGTGCGGTATCCGGCGCCGCCTGCTGCGCCAAGCTATTGACGTCGACCCGGTAGCTCAGTTCTTCGAACAAGACATTGACGCTGCGGGTCGCGTGCTTGATCAGATACTTACGCCGCATGTCCAGCGGCTGTTCCGACAGCCAGCAGATATCCGCAGCCAAGTTCTTGGCGACGCGCGGCAATTGCTGCGGATCGCACAGCATATCACCGCGGGAAATATCGATCTCGCGGTCCAGCGCCACCACCACGGAACGGTCGGCACCGGCTTCGGCCAAGTCGCGCTCGGCCACGCTCAAGCGCGCGACCCGGGCCCGCTGTCCGTTCGGCATCACCGCCACTTCGTCGCCCAGCCGCAGCCGGCCGGAGGCCAGCATGCCTTGGTAGCCGCGAAACTCCGTTGCCGTTTCGCCGTCGGCACCGTTGCCCAGCATGACCCGCACTACCCGTTGCACCGGCAGCCGCAACGGGGCGTCCGCGGCATCGCGTCTGGCCGGGCTGGATTGCAGATGTTCCAGCAAACAGGGGCCGCTGTACCAGGGGATGGCCTCGGCGCGGGTCGCGACATTGGTCCCGTTCAACGCCGACAGCGGAATCGCCTGCACATGATGCCGACCCAAGCGGCCGACGAAGGCGTTGAATTCGTCGACGATGGCTTGATACACAGTCGGCTGCCAATCGACCAGGTCCATCTTATTCACCGCCAGCACCAGCTCGCGGATACCGAGCAAATGTGCCAGATAGGCGTGGCGGCGGGTTTGGGTGACCACGCCTTTACGAGCATCGACCAGCAGAATCGCCAGATCGGCGCCGGAAGCGGCAGTAACCATGTTGCGGGTGTATTGCTCGTGGCCTGGGGCGTCGCCGATGATGAATTTGCGCCGCGCCGTGGCGAAATAGCGGTAAGCCACGTCGATGGTGATGCCTTGCTCGCGCTCGGCGATCAGGCCGTCGGTCAGCAGCGACCAATCGATGGCCGCCAACCCGCGCTTTTGCGATGTGGCCCGGATCGACGCCAGTTGGTCGGCGGCGACGTTGCCGGTGTCGTGCAGCAGGCGGCCGATCAGCGTACTTTTGCCGTCGTCGACGCTGCCGGCGGTAATGAAACGGAGCAGGCCGGACGGGCGCGCCGTCGATTCGGCTCCGGGGTCGAAGCTGTCGGTGCTTGAATTTAGCATTGCGTTCATCAGAAATACCCCTCTTTTTTGCGTTGCTCCATGGCCGCCTCCGAGGCGCGGTCGTCCAGGCGCGTGGCGCCGCGCTCGGTCAGCAGGCATTGCGCAGTTTCGGCGATGATGTCGGCGACGTTGCTTGCCGTCGATGCCACCGGTGCAGTACAGGAAATGTCGCCGACCGTGCGGAAGCGGCAACTGACCGTTTCCACGGTATCGCCGGGATTGGCCGGGGTCAGATGCGTCACCGGCACCAGAATGTCGCCGCGGCGCACCACCTGGCGCGGGTGGGCGAAGTACAGTTCCGGCAATTCGATGTCCTCGCGCTGGATGTATTGCCAGACGTCGAGCTCGGTCCAGTTCGAAATCGGAAACACGCGCAGATGGTCGCCCAGCGCGACGCGGGTGTTGTACAGAGACCATAGCTCGGGCCGCTGATTTTTCGGCTCCCACTGGCCGAATTCGTCGCGCACGCTGACGATGCGCTCCTTGGCCCGCGCCTTTTCCTCGTCGCGGCGGGCGCCGCCGAAACAGGCGTCGAAGCCGAATTCGGCAATCGCTTCCATCAAGGTTACCGCTTGGTGGGCGTTGCGCGATTCCAACGCATGCCGCAAGCGCACCGAGCCTTTGCGAATCGAATCTTCGACGCTGCGCACGTGCAACCGGCAGCCGTAGCGCTCGGCCATGCGGTCGCGGTAGGCGATCACCTCGGCGTAATTGTGGCCGGTGTCGATATGCAACAGCGCGCAGCCGATGCGTTCCGGATAAAACGCTTTGTAGGCCAGATGCAGCAGCACGGCCGAATCCTTGCCGCCGGAGAACAGCAACACCGGATGGCGGCATTCCGCCGCCACTTCGCGCAAGATGAACAGCGCCTCGGCTTCCAGCAAATCCAAATGATCGGCGGCGGCCTGATCGAGCCGCTCGCAGGTTGATACATTCATGTCAAAACTCCTCGCGGTCTATAGAAACGGGCTGCCAATAATGCGGACCGGCATAGCGATAGCAGCAGCCCTGGTTGGGATCGATGCGCAACAGATGCAACCAACGGTTTTCCACCAACTGCCGCACCCCGGCTTGGTGCTCCAGAACCTGCTCGATCATCGCCGCCGGCGCTTCGATAAACACGCTCAAACGCAGCGGCTCGTGCCGCAGGTTCCGCCCGTCGTTCAGCGACTGCCAGGGCAGCCCGGCGCGCAGGTCGCCGCCGTTACCTTCAAGGATGCCGATGGTACCGACTACGTTGTGCAGTACCTTGTTGCCGCTACCGAAACGCCGGTTGTCGACGCTGGAGGCGTAATACTGCAAGTTGATCCAACTGGCGACGACCATAGGTGCCGTCATGATCAGGTTCAGAATGGCGCCGTCGGCATCCTGGCGATAGTCGTAGTTGTGCAAGAACGCCCGGCCGTCGAATCGGGCGCCAAGAGTACGTTGCCGCGGTGCGGCAACGAACGCGGCGTTACCCGCCAAACCCCATTCCGGCCGGACCTGGGCCCAGTCGCGGCTGCGCTGCGCCATAGCCTTTAGCAAACCGGCGGCATTGCCCCCGGCCAGGCCCAACCCCGGCGCCCTTTCCCGCCGCGCCAACTGCGAGGCTTGCTCCAGCCAGTGTTGCAGTTGCGCCAGATCGGCGCTGAAGAAATGCGGCACTTGCTCCAGATCGAACAAGCTAACCGTATCGGTGGCGGTATCGTGCAGGCCGGCGATGAACCAGGTTTCTTTGGGGATAAACAGCCCTTGGCCGGCCAGACCGGCCCGCACCTCGCGATCGTTGAGCACCGCGGCGGCGACGCGGGCGTTGGCTTCGCCGCTATGGCCGCCGCAGGCGCCGCAATCCAGGCCGGCGGCATACGGGTTGTTGACCGTGCTGCTGCCGTGGCCGCAAAGCAATACTAAGCGGGCGAAGTCGTCGGTCAGGCTCATGCCCTGCAGTGCCTTGCGGGCCAGTTCAATGCGTTCGCCGAGGGCGATGCCGGTTTCCACCACCGCACCTTTGGCGATCAAACGGCCGCGCTGGCGGGTGATGACCGGGCCGATCCGGCCCAACACGGCCCGGTCCAGCCCGGCACTGCCCGGTTTGGCTACCGTTCGGGTCAAACCCAGGCTATCGCTGAGCAACTTGCCGGCAAAGCTCAAACCCGAAATCTCGACGTAGGAAAAACAGGACACCGCCGAATGTTTGAAGCCTTTCCATAACCGCTGCAACCGTTTATGCAGCCAGCGTTTTTCCAGAATTTTGCGCAAATCGCCGACATCGGCATCGGCGACGCTTTCGCGGATCCGGTATTTAGGCTGCAACAGTACCGGGCATTGCGCTTGGCCGCGATGATGGCCAAGGCCGATATATTCGATCGGAAAACCGAAAAAGCCGGCAAATCCCAGCGTTTCGATCTCTCCGGACACGGCCTCCAACGCCCGCCGATACACTTCGGAGCGGACATCGATACAAAACACCGCCTGTAACGCTTTACCGGCGGCTGGCTCCGCAGCGGCAACCGCCGGCGACGCAGCCAATTGCCGCAGCAACGCCCGCTGCGTCGCCAGTTCGTAAGCCGTCTGCAACACATGGCGAATCTCGGTCGCGCGGCCGGCCTCGGCCGCCGCTTGCGCCTGAGTTTGCCAAATATGCTGCCAGGCCTCTATGTCCGCCGGCCCGGCAACGCCGACGAGCAAGGCGTGCTCGTAAGCCAGGCGTATCGCCAACAATTCGAGCATTGCCGCGCCGGCTTGCTCCGGCTGGCCGTGCCAATTTTTCTGGCGCAACCAGGCACTCCAACCCGCTATCGTCAGCAATTGCCGATAGCAAAAATCCGCCCAGCGTTCGGCCGGGATACCGATAGCGGCGACGATCTGCGCGACGGCCTCGAAAGGTTTGTCCGGCAGGCCGGCGACATAGCGGCGGAAGCCGGAAATACCGGCCAGTTCCGGTGTGCGGTCGAAAGCCGCGGCCCGGTGCCAGGCCGCATACAACGGCCGGTCGCGCCACGGCATGCGCCAGGAGGCTTGCCCCTCGTCGAAGTAGGCGGCACACCATTTCGAGATTTCGTCGGTGACGAAGGCGGACCAGCGGCTGCCGTACGCCGCGTCCAAATGGTCGGCCAGCGACGGCCAACGCGGCGGTTCCGGGTCTGCCGGCGCGGGCCGCGCGTCGTGCAACTCGGCCAGACACTGTTCCAAGGCCATGCCACTGCCGGTCAGTGCCAGCGCCTGTCCGATATCGGCGGTCCGTATCCGGCCGCGCCGGTATTGTTCGGCGTAGAACCGGGTCGGCATCAGCATGTCGCCGGCACCGAACTCGGCGGCCAATGTGCAGGCATCGGCAAACGCGCGTTCGCTGAACCCCAGAAACGGATTGACCGCGACGAAATGCTGTAGCGGCCACAGCGGTGCAATCCGGCTGCAGGCACTCTGAATCGCTGCGGTTAACGCGGCGGCCGAGTCGGTTGTAACTTTCAATGGCGATAAGGCTGAGTTCATTGCGGCATTCCTCCCGGTTGGCGATGGTCGAAGCGGTGCGATTTGGGCCAACAGCGATCGAGTACACGGTTGGCTATCGTGCCGATGTAAAAACCGTTGTAGAGATGAACGTAGGCCGCTTGCCAGATCCTGGGTGCGGCCGGACCGGGATACTGAATCTGCAACATCAATATCGAGAAAAACCCGGCCAGTACCACGCTGAGCAACAGGCCGTCGAACAGGCTGTCGACCGGCATCGGCCCGGCCACTGCGCCGCGCAGCAGCCCCAGAAAGCCGGCTTGCAGCGCGAAATACAGCAGGCTGGTGCCGGCGGCGATGGATACGGCTCTGAAGATTTGGCCGGGGCCGGCGTGATGGGCCAAAGCGTTCCAAAGCAGGTAGGTCAAAGCCATTTGCAAAATGGCGCCCAACAGGACGATACCGGGCTCTTCCGCCGGGTGCAGCCCGAACAGGCCGGCAGCGCCCGCCGTTAAGGCCAAGGCCGCCAGAAACGCCAACAGCAGTTCGCCGGGATGGCGGTTGTCGCGCAACGGCGGCGCCCAAGCGGCGCGGGCGATGTCGACCACGCTGCCGCTGGAGAGAAAGGCGTGCGCTTTATAAAGGGCGTGGGCCACGATATGCAGCAGCGCCGAGGAAAAAGCCCCCAAGCCGCATTGCAGCATCATGAAGCCCATCTGGCCGACGGTGGAAAACGCCAGCGACTTTTTGACGCTGGTTTGGGTCAGCATCGCCAGCGATCCGAACAAGGCAGTGAAAGTACCGATCACGGCCAGCATATGGAGCACGGCCGGGGCTTGCACCAGGATGTGGCTCATCCGAATCACCAGAAAGCCGCCGGCGTTGATGATGCCGGCATGCATCAACGCCGAAACCGGGGTCGGCGTTTCCATCACTTCCGGCAACCAGCTATGAAACGGAAATTGTGCGGATTTCATGACTGCACCCACGATCAGCGCAAAGCTGGCGGCAGTCACGGCCACGCCATGCTCGGCAGCCGTTTCGGCGGTAAACAAGGCGCCGAACTCCAAGGTACCGAAGGCGCGATACAGGCAAACGCCGGCCAATATCAGGGCAATATCGCCCAACCGGCTAACCAGGAACTTTTTGCGGGCGGCGACTTGGGCGCCCGGCCGTTCCGGATAAAACAGCAATAACCGGTGCAGGCACAGGCTGGTCACGATCCAGGCCAGCACGAAAACGGCGAAATGCCCGGCAATCACCAGTATCGAAACCGCGGCGACCGTCCAGCACAGCCATTGCAAGAAGCGGCGCTGGCCCGGATCGCCGTCCAGATAATTGCCGGAATAACGGATGACGATGGCGCCGATAAAGGCAACCAAAGTCAGCATTACCGCCGACAGGCGGTCGATGTAGAGCGGGACGCCGACCACGCTTCCCTCGAATTTGCCGAGCGCAAATATGCCGACCGCGCAAATCGCAGCGCTGACGAAGGCAGCGGCGGCAAGCGCGGCGCAAACCGCTGCGCTGGTGCGCACCGTTGCCAAAACCCAGGCCGTAGCGGCCAACCCGGCGCAAATCAGTTGGGCCGGGGCGGCGAGCGCGGAGTATGCCAACCAAGCGCTCATGGCCGGCCTCCTGCCATAACGGCACGGCGGTGAGCTAGGTGTTGCCGATTGGCGTTATTGCTATCGCGGCTGGTGCTACACATGACGATCTCCTTGGCAGTGGTCGGTGAGATGCCATGCTAGCAATCGGCCATTAATTCATCCAATATATGTACTTAATAGAAACGTTCTGTTTTATTAATGAAAAATGGCCAGTCTGAACTATCACCACCTGCGTTATTTCTGGATGATCGCCAACGAAAGCAACCTGACCCGCGCCGCCGAGCGGCTGCACGTGTCGCAGTCAGCGCTGAGCATCCAACTACGCCAACTCGAAGAGTCGCTAGGGCAAAAATTGTTCGAGCGCGAAGGCAAGCGCCTGCAACTAACCGAAGCCGGGCGGATAGCGCTGGATTATGCCAACGCTATTTTTCGCACCGGCGACGAACTGATCAGTTTGATGCACGGCCGCTCGGCCGGCGAACGCCAACTGTTGCGGATCGGTGCGGTTTCGACCTTGTCGCGGAATTTCCAACTGGAATTGGTGCGCTCCTGGGTGCAGCGCAGCGACGTGGAACTGGTGCTGCACTCCGGCAGCTTGCGCGAATTGCTGCTGCAAATGCATGCGCATACCCTGGATCTGGTGCTGTCCAACCGGCCGGCACCGCGCGATGCCCAAGCCAATTGGCATTGCCATCTGCTGGACGAGCAGCCGGTCAGCCTGGTCGGCAAACCCGATGACGCCGCCGCGCCGTTTCGGTTTCCGCAGGATTTGAACGCCAGACCGCTGTTGTTGCCCAGCATCGAGAGCGAAATTCGCGGCGCTTTCGATTTTATGCTGGAGCAGGCCGGCGTGCGGCCCATCGTGGTGGCGGAAGTGGACGACATGGCGATGTTGCGCTTGTTGGCACGCGAATCGGACCATTTGGCCCTGGTGCCGCCGGTGGTCGTGCTGGATGAATTGCGCCAGGGCCTGCTGGTGGAGCATTACCGCATCGCCGACCTTCGCGAACGCTTTTACGCGATCACGCCCAGCCGGCGCTTTCCGAATGCTTTGCTGAAAGAGTTGTTGACCAAGGCAAGCTGATAACCGCGCGGCGGGCGACGCCGGTTTCGGCCGGGTTATTACCGATCGGGTTTGGACGAGTTGGCCGCGAACGCAATCGAGCTATTACCCTCTGCGCCGCCAGCAAGCTCCGAGCCGCGAATTGACGCCGAGTCGCTACGCTGGGGAGTTGGCGTAGCTTAACCGGCCCTCACCCGGCCATAACTCCAATACGCCGCGCAAGCGCCCTCCGACGACACCATGCACGAACCCATCGGGTTTTCCGGGGTACAGACCGTGCCGAGTAGTTTGCAATCCTGCGGTTTCTTGGCGCCGCGCAATATCGCCGGGCACTCGCAACCCTTGACATCGCTGGCTTTGATGGCCGGCATCGCGAAGCGGCGTTCGGCGTCGAATTGGGCGTACTGCGGTTTGATGCGCAACGCGCTGTTGGGGATCAGTCCCAGACCGCGCCATTCGAATTCCGGGCGCAATTCGAATACCTCGGCGACCAGCGCCTGGGCTTTGCTGTTGCCGTCGCGGGTCACGGCGCGGCTGTATTCGTTTTCCACTTCGTGGCGGCCGGCGTTGAGTTGGCGGATCAGCATCAAGGCCGACTGCATCACGTCCAATGGTTCGAAACCGGCGATGACGATGGGTTTGCCGTAGTGCTCGGCGAAAGTTTCGTAAGGCCGGCTGCCGATTACGCTGCTGACGTGCGAGGGCCCGAGAAAGGCGTCGATCTGCACCGGTTCCGGCGCATCCAGAATGGCTTGCATCGCTGCCGGCGTCAGCACGTGGTTGCAGAACACGCTGAAATTTTTCAAGCCTTCGGCTGCAGCCTGCTTGATAGCAACCGCGGTCGGCGGCGTCGTGGTCTCGAAACCGATGGCGAAAAACACCACCTGCCGCTCCGGATTGGCGCGGGCGATGTTTAGCGCATCTTGCGTGGAATAAACCATGCGGATATCGCCGCCGGCCGCTTTGGCTTTGATCAGGCTTTGCCTACCGCTAGCGACCGCCATGGATGGAGGGAGTGCGGCGGCGAGCTTGGGGCCTGAGCCGCCGACCGCCATGGACGGTGAAAGTGCGGCGGCGGGTCGGGAACCCGCGCCACCCGGCACCCGCATCAGATCGGCGTAAGTGCACAGAATCACGTCGTGCTGTTCGACCAACTGAATCGCGTTGTCGATGCGTCCGGTCGGTAATACGCAAACCGGGCAGCCGGGACCGTGGATAAACTCGACGTTGGCCGGCATCAAATCCTGCACGCCGTAACGGAAAATGGCGTGGGTATGGCCGCCGCAAAATTCCATCAGCCGGTAATGCCGATTCGGATCGACCGTTTGCGCAATCGCCCCGGCCAGTTGCTTGGCGACGTCGCGCTGGCGGAATTCGTCGATGAATTTCACGACGCGGTCAAGCCGGCTTCGACGAACAAAGCCAGGGTTTTCAGCGCTTCGTCCTCGTCGATTTTATTCAAGGCGAAGCCGACGTGGACCAGCACATAATCGCCGACTTTCACGTCGTCAACCAAGGCCAGCGAGACTTCGACCTTGACGCCGTCCACCGAGACGGTCGCCATCTGAGTCGCAAAATCAATATCGGTAATTTGGGCAGGCAAGGCTAGGCACATATGGCGTTCCTGATAATTATTTCAGCCAATCCGACCTAACCAATAATCCGGTTTTCGATGCAAATGAGCTACGGCAACAACGATAATCGATTCATGGTCGATGCCGTACAAAACACCATAAGGAAAGCGTTTTATCAGGCAGCGGCGAATATCGGTATCGATTAAAACGTAGGATGTGGGGAAGGCTGTGATACGGCGAATCGCTGCATCGAATTCAGACAAAAATTGTTTTCCCAATCCCGATTGTTGTTGCTCGTACCACTGATAAGCTTGGTCTAGTTCAGTTTCGGCAGCGGCGAGAAACTCGACGTTCATTTATATTTTTGCATGATCGAGTCATAACTGACGCTAGACATTTTGCCGTCTTTATACGCTTGCCATCTTTTTTGGGCTTCATCGCGCCAAACCGCATCGATTTGAGGATCGGGCGTATCCAAATCTGCCAGTAACATTTCCGCCAGTTGCAGTTTTTCTAGCGGCATCAATTGACTAAGTTTCTGATAAATTTCTTGAGTTGTAGACACTTAACGGCTCCAATAAATTACCGATGACAGGTATCGTATGCGCTTGACTGCAAGCAATGCAAACTACGCATACCCAATCCCCTGCAAGTCCAACTCCGCCCGCAGCCATTTCAACCAGTTGTCCATGCCCTCGCCGGTTTTGGCCGACAACTGCAACACCCGAATTTTGGGATTGACCTGCTTGGCATAGCGGATGCATTGTTCGACGTCGAAATCCAAGTACGGCAGCAAGTCGGTTTTGTTCAGGATCATCAAATCGGCGGCATGGAACATGTCCGGGTATTTGATCGGCTTGTCCTCGCCCTCTGTGACCGACAGAATCACCACTTTATGCGCCTCGCCCAAATCGAAGGCCGACGGGCAGACCAGATTACCGACGTTTTCGATAAACAACAGGCTTTTCTCCGGCAAATTAAGGCTTTCCAGTGCGTGGCCGACCCGGTGCGCGTCCAAATGACAGCCTTTGCCGGTATTGATCTGCACGGCCGGCACGCCGGTGGCGCGGATGCGGTCGGCATCGCGGGCGGTTTGTTGGTCGCCTTCGATCACGCCGATTTTCAGCTCGTCTTTCAGTCGCAGAATGGTTTCGGTCAACAGTGTAGTCTTGCCGGAGCCGGGACTGGAGACCAGATTTAACGCCAGCATGCCGCGCTCGCCGAAATAGCGCCGATTGTCGTCGGCGTAACGGTTATTGGCAGACAAAATATCCTGCTCGATCTGCACCATCCGCGCCGGCGTCAGGCCCGGTGCATGCGCATGTTCGTGGTGATGGTGATGCTGGCTATGGCTGTGCGCATGCACGTGCCGATGTTCGTGTGCGTGGCCATGTTGAGGATCGTGATCGTGTTCATGCGAGTAGTTCGGGCCCTCGCCGCAGCCGCAGACGCCGCACATTACTCTACCTCCAGTTCTTTGATTCGCATTTGGTCGCCGCCGACGATTTGCAGTTGATGGCCGCCGCAGTTGGGGCAAACGTCGTACAACTGGCTGACGGCGACATTTTCCCCGCACGGCAGACACCAGGCCACGCCGGGCGCGGCAATAATTTCCAGCCCGGCGCCATCGGCCAGCGAACCGCGCATGACCGCGTCGAAGCAAAACCGCATCGCTTCCGGTTCGACGCCGGCCAAAGCGCCGATTTCCAACCATACCGTTTTCACCCGGCCGAAGCCCTGAGTTTGCGCTTCCCGTTCGATGATGTGCAATACGCCTTCGCATAACGACATTTCGTGCATAGTCTTTCAATCCACCTTATCTCGGAGCCGTTTCAAGCCGACAGGGTACGCACCGCGTACCTTTCAAGCCTTCGATGGTACGCGGTGCGTACCCTTGTATCTTACTTGTCGCCATGGTTAGCTACCTTGGCACTGAGACAGAAAGAGCTTGTGCGTACCCTTAAGGTTCGACCTTGGCATGTAGATTAAGCCTTCTGTCTCGCTTCTGATGCCAACGAAGACACTGAACGGTAGCCAAGGGCAATGACCCTGTATGCACAAGGCAAGTGGGCTCGGTTGGTTTATTTTGTTTCTTCATGCTGAATCACTCTATGTTTTTTATCGGTATCGATGTTTCTAAAGCCAAACTTGATTGCAGTCTGTTATTGGATGTTGCCACTGCCAAACGCCGTGCGAAATCCGTTACCAATTCCAAAGCGGGCGTCGACGATCTGCTAGCTTGGTGTGTAAAGCAACAGGCCACACCTGACACGCTACACGCTATCCTGGAAGGGACCGGCGTTTATCACGAACAGGCTGCACTCGCCTTGAGCGATGCAGGCGTCACGGTCTCGATTGTAAATCCCGCTCAAGCCAAAGACTTTGGCCGCAGCCTGGGTGTGCGCACCAAGACCGACGGCGTCGATAGTCTGGTGTTGGCCCGTTACGGCGCGTTGTTGAACCCCAGGCCTTGGACACCTCCAACTCCAGAAGCTCGCACCTTGCAAGCCCTGTTATCCCGCCGTGAAGCGATCGCCCAGGATTTGCAACGCGAACGCAACCGCCTGGAAAAAGCCCGGGCCACCGATACTCCGGCACTGATTCACCAATCCCTACTCGACTCTATTACTTTCCTGGAAACTCAACTCGCTAAACTCCAGATCGACATCGACGACCATATCGATCAGCACCCTGAACTGAAGGCGGACCGGACGCTGTTAATCAGTATTCCCGGCGTCGGTCCCCAGGTTAGCAATCACTTGTTAGCGGTGATGCACAATCATCACTTTCAATCCGCCGAACAACTGGCCGCTTACCTGGGTTTGGTGCCCGTGGAACGACAGTCCGGTTCCTCGATTCAAGGGCGGCCCCGACTATCTAAAGCTGGCCCCGCCCGTATACGCGCCATCCTTTACATGGCCACCGTGGTCGGCGTTCAATACAACCCTCATCTCAAAGCACTCTATCTGCGTTTGCAGGCACGTGGAAAAATCAAAATGTCTGCTCTCGGTGGTGCTATGCGTAAACTCGTACATTTGTGCTTTGGTGTCCTGAAAACTCGCGAGCCTTACCGGGGCGATTACGCTTTTCAAAGTTGACTTTTAAGACGGTATCTACCTTTCATTCACTACCAGCCGATAAGGTACACAGGGATCGATCGCCTGTATCCACCATTCCGCCTGCCGGCGTAAATTCTGCGGGCCGTTTGCCGTTAACGCGCTTAACCCCTGAGCCAACACGCCGCCGGGCCGGCAATTCCATTCGGCCGGGTCGATAACTCGATAATCGACCACTTTGCCGGCCGCAAATTCGACCCGGTGGATCAATACGCCGCGCGCCGCTTCGACTCGCGCCAGTCCGGTGGCATCCGCACCGAAGGCGTCAGCCATCTCCGGTGGCAGCTCGCCAGAAGCCGCACATTGCAGCAACGCAATCAGGCCGGCGCGGAGCTACCGGTTGTAAATCAATCCAAGCGATACAACTCGGCGATCACGGCCGCCACCAAGCTATTTTATCCGGCGAGCCAGACCGGTAAATCCGCTTCGCTGGCTATCTGGCGCCAAGTTTACAAATTTTCGCCGAAAACGGCTTGGTCCAGCAAAGCGACGATTTCGGAGCGAATGCGCGGCAACAGTTTACGATCCTCGGTAAACAACGCGGACCGATGCTGCCTATCCAGCCGGACCAATAACGCCGGCCAGTCCAGCAAAATTCGCCAGGCATATTCGCACTGGCTTTCCATCGCAACCAGCATCCGCCAGTCGGCGCACCCCCAAATACCGTTACGCCGCCCAACGCCGCCCGGCCAGGCCGACAACGCCGCGAAGGTCTGGGCGTTGCCGCATAAGGTAAACACTAGCGGCACCATCTTCAACACCTGCTCGCCGGTTTTCCCAGCAATACTTTTGCTGCGTCGGGCCGGCTGAAAACGATGCGCGGCCAGCAGGTCTTGCTGGGCACGGATATGGACTCCTCCCGTTTTGCAAGCGGAACACTTCTGTTGGTAAAAGGCGCGACTGCACAGGTATAAGCTACATATTCGGCAATCGTTAATAGGATTTACCGCAAAACCAACAAAACCGATTGCCACGCCGCCGGCGGACAAATCGGCCAAACACGACAGGAGACATTCATGAACAAACGCCTATTGATACTGAGCATCGTCGCCTTAATCGGCAGCCAAACGGTATCGGCCGACTGGGACCCGGAATTGGAAGCCACAGCAGCCGTCGAGCGTGCCGCCGCGCAACGTGCCGAGCAGGCCAGGCAACAACAAGCGCAACAAATGCTGGACGCGGCCAAGGCCAAAGCGAAGCGGGAAGTCATGGACGACAAACGCAAAGCATTGGGCGCGGCAGCGCAGGGAAAATCGGATGCCGAAGTCGACCGGCTTTACCAAGCCCGGACCCGGCAAAACCAGCAAGAAGCCGAACGATTATCGGCGGAAGCCCGCGCGGCATTGAGCAGCGGCCAAGGCGCCGCCGCGGTGAAGCAAGTCACCGGCAAAACCTTGCAGGAGCTGGAGAACATGTCCGACGCCGAAGCCGACGCGCTGACACAGGCGCTAGAGAAAAAATACGGCCAGTGAAGCGCGAACCGAAGAACGGCCAGCGCCCGATGCCGCGGCGCCGGAGCCTTAGAGTGCGACAGCTATTCGCCGTCGATTTCTTGTTCCAATAAAGTGCGCAGGCCGGCCGGCATTTCCAGGGTTGCCATGTCCCAGCCTTCCAGCTCCAGCACGTCCTTCAAACACTCCTCCATGATCCGGTGCGCCTGCTCGCTGGCTTCGGCGATGCGGGCGTGCACCTGGGTTTGAATTTCGCTCCGGCTGCGGTCGGCGCAATTGGCCTGATAATCGAACAGGCGGCGCAGACTGTCGATCTGCACTCCAACCTGGGACGGGCAGGAACATAGGTACAAGATGGATTGCACGTTGATGCGTTGCAATTGCGCGGTGCTGAATTGGGTTTCCAGTTTCATGCGGAGGGCTCTGTTATCGGTATTGTTATAGTTATCTAAGCGCCACTCCTGGCTAGGTTCCGCCGGCCCGTTCCGTCGCCGCTCGGCCGGCAATAGGCTATCAAGGCCACCGCCGCTTAGCAACCTCCGGCCCGCCGGACCCGTTCGGACATAGTACCGCCGGCCCGGCCGCAATCACTGGCGTTTGATTTTAAACTGCTGGCCGTCGTAACTGACGACGATGCCGTCTTCCAGGATCTGCTTCAGTTCCAACCGGTCCTTGATCATTTGGCCGGGTACGTATTTGACCATATCGATCATGACGAAACGCTCGGCCGGAATCGGCGAATAGCTAAAGACGTTGATCGGCAGACTGGGTAGAGACTGGCGCAGCTCTGCCGGCAGTTCTTCCAGCGTCGGCAAACCGCTCTTCGCCGCCAGCGCAACCGCGCCAGCCTCATTGGCGATTGCCGCCCGCATCGGCGGCCGGCCGGCCGGTTCCGCTGCCGGCAACGGCTTGGCGGCACTCGCCGGCTCGGCCTGCGCCAGCGTTTTGGCCGGTGCCGGCGGAACCGGCGCCGGTTTGGCCGGCTCGATTGGCGGCTTCTTGAGCTCGGCGGACTTAACCGCAGTCGCCGGGGTTGCGGCGCGCGTTTGCTCCGGCTTGGCCTTGGGCGAAGCTTTCGGCGGCAGCGGCGGCCGTTCGCCAGGCAGCGCCGGGTTCGATTCTGCGGGCGGCAAGGCCGGCAATTGCTGCGCCGCGGCCTGCGCCGGCGGCGCATTGCCATTGGCGGCCATCCTCGGCGCCACACCCAGGAAGTAAGCCAGAATTGCCGCGTTTACCGCCAACAATGCCGCGATGATTTTGGCGGTAGCGTGCGGCGGCGGCGCGTGTTGCAGCGCAATTCGGCCGGCGACCGTATCAGGTTGGCAAGACTGGCGTTCCCGCTCCGATTTACGTAATGCGTTCAGGATATAAGACATGTCCAAGACCCTAGCGTTGACCGGCCTGCAAATGCGGCGAATCGGCGGCGCCGGTTAAATTATCCAGACGAATCAACGTCCTGGCGCCGGCAATGCCATCGGCCGCCAAATGCTGCAAGCGCTGAAATTCCGTCAATTGCCGTTTCAGCGTATCGTCGAAATAGTCCGGCTCGGCCTCGGCTTTCGCCAATTGCATCGCTTGCCCCAGCCTGTCGCGCAACCACAACACTTCGGCCGATTTCTGCGGTGCGGCAATTTCGCTGACGCCCGGGCGCGGCGAACGCCACAGCAGTAAGAAATTGCCGTCCCAGTCCGCCAGTACATCGGCCAATGGAAAACGGATCGCACCGCCGGCTAAAACCAAGGTCCGCCCCTGTTCCACGGCTTGGATCGGCACGAAGCGCTTGCGCCCCTGGCCGTCGGCAAACTCCAGTAGCGCCGGACGATCCAGAGCGAGTACATCCTTCCAATTACCTGTGCCGGGCAAGCAATTCAAGCCTAGCTCGGCCGCATAACGGCAATCGGCCATCCGCCCGGCCGGCACGGCCGCGCCCCAAATCCGCAACAGTTCGCCGAGTGCGGCATCGAAGGCCGGCGCCGAATACTCCAGCCATGCGCGGAATGCCGGACGTTCCGGCTGGGCGGCAACCGGTTTCGATACGCCCGCTTCCGGAACGGTTAGCGGTTTCGCCGGACTTACCAACCCCAATTCATGCCGCCAAGCATAGCCGCCGGCCATCGCGCCGGTTAACAGCAGCGCCGCGGCAACGGCCGGCAGCCAGCGCGGCAGCCACGATTTCAAACCCAAGGTTTCCCGGGCCGAGCGGTTGACGATGGCCGGGGTAATCCGCCCGGCATCGGTGGCATAGGCGCCGAGCAAGGCTCTATCGCACAAGATATTGATCAGCCGCGGCACGCCGGCCGAATAGCGGTAAATCCGCCGAATCGCGGCAGCGCTGAATAAACGGTGGCTGCCGCGGCAGACCCGCAACCGGTGCTGAATGTAAGCTTTGGTCTCGTCGAACGACAACGGCAGCAGATGGTAACGCGCGGTTATACGTTGGTTTAGCTGGCGCAGCTCGCGCCGCGCCAGCATGGCGTTCAGTTCCGGCTGGCCGACCAGGACGATTTGCAGCAATTTGGCCTTGCTGGTTTCCAGATTGGTCAGCAGCCGAATCTGCTCCAAGACTTCCAGGCTCAGATTCTGGGCTTCGTCGATCAACAGCACGGTGCGCCTGCCGGCGGCATAGGCCGAAAGCAAATATTGATTGATGGCGTCGATCAGGCTTTTCGCCGTCATCCCATCGTGTGCGATACCCAATTCGTCGCAAATCGTCGCCAACAATTCGATAGCGCTCAGCTTGGGGTTCAATATCAGGGCGATATCGATGTTGGCGGGCAATTGTTGCAGCAGACAGTGGCATAGCGTGGTCTTGCCGGTACCCACCTCGCCGGTCAACGCGACGAAACCGCCGCCGCGATCGATGCCGTACAGCAAATGCGCCAGGCCCTCCTGATGCCGTTCGCTCATGTACATGAAGTGCGGATCGGGCGAGATCGAAAACGGCGGCTCGCTGAAGTTGAAATATTGCTGGTACAAAGCGGCGGTTAAGTCGGAAGTTACGTTTGCCTAAAAATTACACTTAAATATCTGACCGAGTGCAAAAGATTTAGGCTTGGCCGGGCAATCCTGCTGCCCCAGCACAGGATTAGCCATCAAAAACATAAAACAACAAACCCAGCCACATTGATTGGAATTGATAGATCGCGGCATCACGGCCAAATCCAATCATCCGCCTCCGGCAAATCCACGCCGTGCTCGTAGGCGTAATGCCGGCATTCGAGCTGCATATCGCGCATTTTTTCCTTGACGTGGGCGCCGGCGACTTTTAGCCCAGGCAAACGGTCGATCGCATCGATCACCAGACTAAAGCGGTCGATTTCGTTTTGAATCGCCAACTCCAGCGGGGTGTTGATGCTGCCCTTTTCCTTGTAGCCGCGCACGTGCAGATTTTTGTGGTTGGCACGCCGATAAGCCAGACGGTGGATCAGCCACGGGTAGCCGTGGAAGTTGAACAGAATCGGTTTATCCAGGGTAAACAGACTGTCGAAATCCTTGTCGCTCAAGCCGTGCGGATGCTCGCTGGTCGGCGTCAGTTTGTACAAATCGACGACGTTGACGAAACGCACTTTCAAATCCGGGAAATGCTGGCGCAGAATCACGGTGGCGGCCAACGCTTCCTTGGTCGGTATGTCGCCGGCACTGGCCATCACCAAGTCCGGCTCGGTGCCGGCATCGTTGCTGGCCCATTCCCAGATGCCGATGCCTTTGCTGCAATGCTTGATCGCAGCGTCGATATCCAGATATTGCAAATGTTTCTGTTTGTCGGAAACGATGACGTTGACGTAATTGGTGCTACGCAGGCAATGGTCGGCAATCGCCAACAGGCAATTGACGTCCGGCGGCAGGTAGATGCGGGTGACCGCCGGGCTTTTGTTGACCACCAAGTCCAGGAAGCCGGGGTCCTGGTGGGTAAAGCCGTTGTGGTCCTGGCGCCAAACGGTCGACGTAATCAACAGATTCAACGACGACACCGGCGCCCGCCACGGCACGGCCTGCATCATTGCCAGCCATTTGGCGTGCTGGTTGAACATCGAATCTATGACGTGGACGAAGGCCTCGTAAGTCGAGAAAAAACCGTGGCGGCCGGTCAATAAATAGCCTTCCAGCCAGCCTTCCAGCGTGTGTTCGGACAGCATTTCCATGACCCGGCCGTCGGGCGACAACTCGCCGCCGTCTGCATCCTCCGGCAGATAATCGGCCAGCCAGGTTTTCTTGCTGGCGGCATAAATCGCATCCAGCTTATTGGAGCTATTTTCGTCGGGACCGAACACCCGAAAGTTGTGCATATTGTCGGCCATGATGTCGCGCAGGAACTGGCCGAGCGGCCGGGTGTTTTCGGCGCCGATTTTGCCCGGTCCGGGCAAGGCCACGGCGTAATCGCGAAAGTCCGGCATCCGCAACGCCCGCCGCAACACGCCGCCGTTAGCCTGCGGTATCGCGCTCATTCGGCGCTGGCCTTGCGGCGCCAGCGCTTTCAGTGCCGGAACTAATTTGCCGTCGGCATCGAACAATTCCTCCGGTTTGTAGCTGCGCAGCCAGTCTTCCAGTTGTTGCAAATGCGCCGGGTTTTCGCGCACAGCCGCCATCGGCACCTGATGCGCGCGCCAGAAGCCTTCGACTTTGCGGTTGTCTACAAACTTGGGACCGGTCCAGCCTTTCGGCGAACGCAACACAATCATCGGCCAACGCGGCCTTACTACTTCGCCGCCATTGCGCGCGGCCTGCTGAATCTTGCGGATTTCCAGCAAACAGGTTTCCAGCGTCTCGGCCATTTTCCGGTGCATCGCCAGCGGCTCGTCGCCTTCCACAAAATACGGGGTCCAGCCGTAGCCTTTGAACAAATCGTCCAATTCCTGATGCGAGATGCGCGACAGCAAGGTCGGATTGTTGATCTTGTAGCCGTTCAAATGCAGGATCGGCAGCACCGCGCCGTCGCGGGCCGGATTCAGAAATTTGTTGGAATGCCAGGACGTGGCCAGCGGTGCAGTCTCCGCTTCGCCGTCGCCGACCACGGCCGCGACCAGCAAATCCGGGTTGTCGAAGGCCGCGCCGAAGGCGTGGGAAATGCTGTAGCCCAACTCGCCGCCTTCGTGGATCGAGCCCGGCGTTTCCGGCGTGCAATGGCTGCCGATACCGCCCGGAAACGAGAATTCCTTGAAGAACTGGCGCATGCCCTCTTCGTCTTCGCCTTTGTTGGGGTAAATCTCGCTGTAAGTGCCTTCCAGATAAGCCGGGGCCAATACGCCGGGCGCGCCGTGGCCGGGGCCGGCAATGAACAGCACGCTCTGGTCGTAGCGCTTAATGATCCGGTTCAAATGCACGTAGGCAAAGCTCAAGCCGGGGCTGGAACCCCAATGGCCGAGCAGGCGGCGTTTGATATGCTCGGGCTGCAAGGGTTGGCGCAGCAACGGGTTGTCGCGCAGGTAAATCATACCGGCGGCCAGATAATTGCAGCCGCGCCAATAGGCGTCGATCTGTTGCAATTCGCTATCGGAAACTAAAGTTGTCGTAGTCATTGCTGCTTCACCGTTGGAGTAAAAATGTAGCGTAGTAAATTTTCGATACGGACTGATAAGTGCACAGCGCGGTCAAGCCAAGGCGTAACCGCCGGCACCGCTTAGTTGCCGGGTGCGGGCATAAGTTTCCTGAATGATCAAAGCATCGGTGCTGGCGCGATGCCGGTGCATGGCAAATTCCTGGATCACCTGGCGCTTGGTTTGGCTCCAGATTTCCATTTGAGTTTCCTTCAATATCAGCTCCAACGCGCTGAGGTAAAAACTCGGTTGCAGGCCGGATTGGTAAAACAGGCGGGACAGCCACGGTTTGTCGACCACCCAACCGTCGCAATAAACGGTTCTGTCGGCCAAGAATTCGTTGAGTTCGACGGCGACTTGCCGAATCGGTTTGCCGTAGTCCAGCAAAGTGTCCCGGCTCAGGCCGTGCACCTGTTCCGCCTGCTCGTCCCAATACACCCAGTTACCGGCCGGCCGAATCAACGCGCAGTATTTTTGCCCGGAACCCAGTACCACGCCGACTTCTATCGGATAACTGTCGTTGCCGAATCCGGACGCTTCGAAATCGAGTACATTCGGTCTGATGGGCTGCATCTGCGTATCCTTTTGCAACGGGGTTAACCAGGCTAAGCCTAGCGCAAACCCAGCCGCAGCGCCCGGATTTTGTCGGGCGGCGACTGGGCCGGACAGCCGTTATTTACGCTGCCTTTTATGGCTGGCGTTTTTTTTCGAGGCAGCCTTGGCTTTCTTGGCGGATTTGGCGGGCGCATGCCTGTTGGCACGCGTGCTTGCGGCTCGGGAAGGCCGGGCCGCGGCCGGAATCGCCTTTGCCGGCTCGGCGGCTTCGGCCGGATCGTCCTGGTCCGCCGGCAAGTCGGGTGTCGGCAGGCTTGCCGGGTTATCGGCCGCGCCGGTGTCGTCGACAGCGGTGTGGTCGCAATCCGGCAAATCCCGGTCCTCCGCCGAGCAGATCACCCGGTACACGATGCGGCGGCCGTCGTTTTTGCCGGCCGGGGCCGGTTCGGGCTGCGGTTTCGGCGCGGTGTCGTCGGAGATGCTACCCAGCAATTCGGCCTTGGCCGGTAGCGCCGCGGCCAAAACCAGAGCCAAGCCGGCTATGTGCGAAAAAGAGATGCCGCTCACGCCTCAAACCTGCTTCAGCTCGCGCTTGGCCCGATTCCACAAGCCGTCCAGCTCGGCCAGTTCGCAGTCGCGCAATTGGCGGCCGGACGCGGCGACCTGCTTTTCGATGTAATTGAAGCGGCGGGTGAATTTTTTGGTGGCATCGCGCAGCGCTATTTCCGGATTGACTTTCAAATGCCGGGCCAGATTGACCGCCACCAGCAACAAATCGCCGACCTCTTCGTGGATGTGGGCTTGATCGCCGGATCGCCAGGCTTCGTGGACCTCGTCGAGTTCCTCGCGGACCTTGTCGAACACCGGCTCGGCTTCGGGCCAATCGAAACCATGGCTGGCGGCGCGGTTCTGGATTTTCTCGCATTGCACCAGGGCCGGCAGGCTGTGGGCGACGCCGGCCAGCACGCTTTCCGGCTGGGATTCCGCCTGCTTCTGGCGCCGCTCCTTGGCCTTGGCTTCGTCCCAGGCTTGTTGGCGCTGCTCGTCGTTGTCGAACTTGACGCCGGCAAACACGTGCGGATGGCGGCTGACCAGTTTCTGGCCGATGGCCGCCGCGACTTGTTCGAAATCGAACAGGCCGCGCTCCTGGGCAATTTGCGAATGAAACACCACTTGCAGCAACAGATCGCCCAGCTCGCCGCGCAAATCGTCGAAATCGTTGCGCTCGATGGCATCGGCCACTTCGTAGGCTTCTTCGATGGTATACGGGATCAAGCTGTGAAAATCCTGCTTCAGGTCCCAGGCGCAACCCCGTTCGGGGTCGCGCAAGCGGGACATCAAGGCCAGCAGATCCTGGGTTTTCTGTAAACTCAAAACGTCGAACCGAAGGTTTCCTGATAGCGTTTTTTGAATTCCGCCATCGTGAAGGTGTGGTTCTGGGTGCCGTTGTGCTCGATTTTGATCGCGCCCAGCAGCGAGGCGATGCGGCCGGTAACCTCCCAGTCGTAATCGTTGATCAGGCCGAACAGCAAACCGGCCCGGTAAGCGTCGCCGCAACCGGTCGGATCGAGAATTTGTTTTGGGCTGGCCGGCGGGATGTCGATGATTTCGCCGCGGGTATAGACTTTGGAGCCTTGGCTACCCAAGGTCACGATCAAGGCGTCGACTTTTTCGGCGATTTGTTCCGGCGCCAGGCCGGTGCGCTGTTGCAGCAGTTCGAACTCGTAATCGTTGAAAGTGGCGTAATTGGCCTGCTCCAAAAACTGCAGCAGTTCCGCGCCATCGAACATCGGCATGCCTTGGCCCGGATCGAAAATAAACGGAATGCCTTGCTCGACGAATTGCTGGGCGTGTTCCTGCATGCCTTGCTTGCCGTCCGGCGAGACGATGCCGATCGTGATTTCCGAGTCCAGCGGCACGCTGTTGAAATGCGAGAAATTCATCGCCCCCGGATGGAAAGCGGTGATCTGGTTATCGTCCTGGTCGGTGGTGATGTAGGCCTGGCCGGTGTAATGGTCGTCCAGCACCTTGATGTAGCGGCTGCTGATGCCGCATTGGCTGAGCCATTGCGCATACGGCTCGAAATCGTGGCCGACGGTAGCCATGATCCACGGCTCTTCCTGCAACAGCTTCAGATTGTAGGCGATGTTGCCGGCACAGCCGCCGTATTCGCGCCGCATCGCCGGCACCAGAAACGACACGTTCAGGATATGGACTTTTTCCGGCAGGATGTGGTTTTTGAATTTGTCGTGAAACACCATGATGGTGTCGTAGGCCATGGAGCCACAGATCAATGCACTCATTGTTTTCCTTTGGGTTTGACTAAACTTTAGCGGCCCCTAAGGTAACGGATGTTGCTAACCGGTACAAGATAGCAGGCGAAACAACGAAAAGCCGGCTTTCGCCTACAGTAATATCATGCCCCAGGTCGCCGCCGCCCAGATCAAGGACAGCATCACCGCCGCCGAGCCGATGTCCTTGGCCCGGCCGGACAATTCGTGGTGTTCGAAACCGACCCGGTCGACGACGGCTTCGACCGCGGAATTCAATAGCTCCACCAGCAGCACCAATACCACGCTACCTATCAACAATACCTTTTCTATCGCGCCTTGCCCCAGCCACAATGCCAGCGGCGTCGTCACCACGAATAACGCCACTTCCTGGCGAAACGCCTCCTCGTGTTGCCAGGTCGCCTTGAAGCCGGCAATCGAAAAAAAACAGGCGTTGATCAAGCGCCGCAAACCCTTTGCGTTTTGGTTAGCCATCGGTGGTTCTTATGCCTCTATCAAATTTTGGTAGCCCTGCGCGTCCAATAATTGGTCGAGTTCGGCAGGGTCGTCGGCCTGGATGCAAAACAGCCAGGTTTGGTAAGCGTCTTCGTTGACCAGCTCCGGTGCATCCTGCACTGCTTCGTTAACTGCAACGACGCTGCCGCTGACCGGGCTGAACAAATCGGATGCGGTTTTGACCGACTCGACCACGGCCAATTGCTCCTGGGCTTTGACGGCGCGGCCGACCTCGGGCAGGCCGATGAAGACGATGTCGCCCAGTTCGGACTGGGCAAAATCGGTGATGCCAACCCGCACCAGGCCGCCGTCTTCCAGCTTGGCCCATTCGTGAGTTTGCGCGTATTTCAAATTCTCTGGTGCTTCTGTCATGGGATATCTCTCTGGCCGTAATCAATCCGAAACAGGATAACCGGCTAATTTTTTAACACAACAAAAAAATGCAGGGCCAGCCGCGGCGAACCTTATAATTCCGGCCAACTCCGCCCCGGCCGGCGGCCACTGCCGCCGGCCGGGATTGTTCATTCAAACCGTCATCCAGTTCATGCGTAGCGCTTATGCCCTGGCCTGCTTGTTAGGCAGTTTCTCACTATTGGCGGCAGCGGCCGCAACAGACGGCGACGACGCGCCGGCGCCGGCGCCGGCGCCGGCGAAAACCGCAGCGGCTCCGGCTCGGCCGCAAGGCGATACGCTGGAGCTGGACGCCGCCGGCCAAGCCTTGGCCGGCATTCGCAGCGAACCGCTGCGGGCCGCGCGCCGACAACCGGAGACCACCGCCTACGGCACGGTGCTGAATCCGGAGCCGTTGTTGGCGGTGCGCCAGCAGTTTCTGGCGGCCAGCGCCCAGCAAGCCGGCGCCCGTTCCCGCTTCAGCGAAGCCGAACATAACCTGAACCGCACCCGCGACCTGCACCGCCAGGACATCGTTTCGACCCGACGCCTACAAGAACAGCAGGCGATACGCGATGCCGACCAAGCCAATCTGGCCGCCAACAGCTACCAGCAGCAACTGATCGTCGCCAACAGCCGGTTAACCTGGGGCGACACGCTGACCGAGTGGTTTACCCGCCCCGAACATAAAGCCGCCGCCGAACTGCTCGAGCACCGGGCGCAACTGCTGCAAATCACGCTGCCGGCCGGCACTCGGCTGGAACCCGGAACCGCCCGGATTCAAGCCGACCCGGCCGGACAACGCCAAACCGCGCTTAGCGCCGACCTGGTCTCGGCGGCTCCGCAAGCCGATCCGGTCACGCTGGGCCAGCGTTACTTTTTTAAATGCAGCCAATGCCGCTGGCCGCTGGGCACGCACATTACCGTCTGGCTGCCCAGCGGCCCAGCCGGCGAAAGCGGCGTCGATGTGCCGCAGTCGGCACTGGTCTGGCATATGGGCCAAGCCTGGGTGTTCGTCAAAACCGATGCGACCCATTTCAGCCGGCGGCCGCTGGCGGCCTATTCCGCCAACGGCGCGCACTATTTCGTCGGCGAAGGCCTGCATCCCGGCGAGGAAATCGTCACCGCCGGCGCGCAAACCTTGTTATCGCAAATGCTGAAGGCGCAGATTCCGGAGGAAGACGACGATTGACGGCAACGCGCGAGGCTAGTGCTTGACTTGCAACACTTCGACCGATTCCCAAACCCGTTCGACGAACTCGGTGTCCATGGCCGGCATGCCGGCGTTGATCCACTGCACGATAATCTTGGCGACGTTCGGATAGGTCACCCGCAGGCTGTGCGGATTATGCAGCCAATCCTCGATCACTTGCGGCGCCAGGTCGAACATGGTGTGGCCGTATCCGAGCTGCTTCAGCGCTTTGGCATTGGAGATCTGTTCCATCTGCGAGTGCAGCGGCTTGACCAGAATTTTCTTGCCCAACTGCAAGGACTCGCTCGCCAGCTCGAAACCGGCGTTGCTGATGATGCCGGCGCAATCGTATAAATCCCGCTGAAAGCCGTCGCGCGACAAAGGTTTGCATTGCACGTGCGCATACTTCGAGACGGCGGGTTGCGGCGAGTAGACGTGGAACTCGAAATTTTCGAACGGACACAACAGCCTGACCACTTCGTCGCCGTCTTCGAACGGCAGATACACCACGATCTTGTTGGCCTGCACCTGCTGCGGCAATTCCGGGGTTTCGATGATGGGCGGCAGGATCGGCTGACCGAAGTGGTGCCAATGCAAGCCGATGCCGATGTCGGCCGGTGCAAAATATTTCATGACCCGGTCGGCGATCGGGTCGCCGCCGGCACGCGGAATCTGGTGGCCGAATGCGTATTGATGGCCGATACCGAGCACTTTTTTCTGCTGCCGTTTCGCGGCCCAGGCCGTAACCGGCTCGAAATCGCTGATGACCAAATCGTAGCCACTCAAATCCAGACTGCCGATATCTCTGACGAAGCGGATCGGGCTGGCCTCGAGCGCGGTTTTCAGGTAGCTGACCTGGCCTTTGTGGGTGTTGAAGGTCAAACCGGTTTTCACCCGGTAGCCGTTGAACACTTCCATGTCGAAATATTGTTCCGCCGGGCGGCCGCTGAACTGAAAGTCCACCTGGCAACCGGCCGCATACAATTCCTTTGCCATGACCCGAGCCCGGGTAATGTGGCCATTACCGGTACCTTGCACACCGTAAAAAATTTTCATGATAAAACGTAATTGAGGCTAAAAAATGCGGTGCCGACACCCAGAAACATGCCCATCAACGTGTCGGTCGGAAAGTGCACGCCGAGCACGACCCGGGACAAGCCGACGGCGGCGGCCCAGCAATACAACGCAGTCGCCAGTTGCGGCAGGCAATAGCCGAACAGGGTTGCCACCATGAACGCCGCCGAGGTATGGCCCGAGGGAAAACTGAACTGGTCGGCCGGCTTGATCGCACTTTGAAAGTTGCTGAGCGCTTGCTGCGGGCGGTTGCGTTTAAAACCCTTTTTCAACGCGAAATACACCGGCCTTTCGATCAGAAACGCCAGCACCATGGCTTGCAACAGCCCGTCCTGGCCGCCGCGGTCCCAATACAGCCAGCCGGCCGCCAGCACGTACAGCAAACCGTCCGCCGTCCGAGAAATTCCTCGGCACACCGGCATCAGGCTGGTACGGATCGCGACGGCGTTGACCCAGGTGAACATCGTCACGTCGTATTTGTGTATGGAATAAATCAGTTTCATGTCCGGCCCTCCGGGGTTGATTGCGCAGGTCGACCGCGACTGCCGCGCAAGCTGAAAATCTTGGATTTTCCGTATGTTCGAATTCCCTAACTGCAGTGCCAGCTTAGGATCGGTTTGTGACAGGCGAATGACGCTTTGTTTAAGGTTTTGTGACAGGGCCAAATTCGGGATTGTTTGTTACAATTGCCGGCTGCGGCGCGTCCGGCCCTTCTGCCTGCCGGCCCCGATTTTCCGGCCCGCGCTTTTCCATTAATCGGCAACCCTCCTTTCGGATCGATTCAGGCGGCAAACATGCAACGTTTTTGTACCCTCGGTTTTGTGCTCGGCCTGATTCTGATGGTGTTCGGTTTGACTTATACCCTGCCGATTGCGACGTCTTTGTATTTCGACGACGGCATGGCCGAACACTTCGTCAACGGCATGTCTTTGAATATCGGCGTCGGCAGCCTGCTATCCGGCCTGACCATGCGTTTTCGCGGCGAAGTGAAGACCCGCGACGGCTATTTGTTGGTGGCATTGTTCTGGATATTGATGTCGGCGGCGGCAACCATGCCGTTGCTCTGGGGCATCCCGGGCTTGTCGTTTACCGACGCGTTTTTCGAGTGCGTGTCCGGCTTTACCACCTCCGGTGCCACGGTGTTGGTGGGCCTGGACCATCTGGCGCCATCGCTGAACCTGTGGCGGCACGAAATGGTCTGGATCGGCGGTCTGGGTATCATCGTGTTGGCCGTGGCGATTCTGCCGCTGTTGGGCGTCGGCGGCATGCAGTTGTACAAGGCCGAGATTGCCGGCCCGGTCAAGGACAGCAAGATCACGCCGCGCATCACCGAAACCGCGCGCTTGCTGTGGCTGGTCTACGCTGGCGGCACGGTGTTGTGCACGTTGAGCCTGAAACTGGCCGGCATGGGCTGGTTCGATGCGCTCTGCCACGCGTTTTCCACGCTGGGCCTGGGCGGATTTTCGACCCACGACGCCAGCATCAGTTATTACAATTCTCCGGCGATCGAATTCGTACTGGTCGTGTTCATGCTGATCTCGGCCATTAATTTCGCCACGCATTACACGGTGGTGCATCAAATCAGCCTGAAGCCCTACCTGCTGGATCCGGAAGCGATTCCGATGCTGGGTGTGGTGTCAGGCAGCATTCTGCTTTGCGCCGGCTACTTGTGGCATTTCGAAACCTATCCAGATTTTTTCGAGAGCCTGCGCCACGTTGCGTTCAATTTGGTCTCGGTCGCCACCGATTGCGGCTTCATGAGCGCGGACTACGACCGCTGGCCGCCCTTCGTGCCGTGGTGGATGTTGTATTTGAGCTGCATCACCGCCTGCACCGGCTCGACCGGCGGCGGCATCAAGATGTTCCGCACCCTGTTGCTGTGGAAGCAGGCCGGCCGGGAAATGTTCAGCATTCTGCATCCGCGCGCGGTCAATCCGATCCGGATCGGCGATACCCCGATCGCCAACAAGATCATTTTCGCGGTATTGGCCTTCATCTTTCTGTATTTCATTTCGATCGTCGTACTGACCTTTTCGCTGATCTTTTCCGGGCTGGACCCGATTTCGGCGCTGAGCGGCATTATCGCCTGCATCAATAACGCCGGCCCCGGCTTGAACGTGATCGGCCCAGCGCAGAATTACGGAGTACTCAGCGATTTCCAGACCTGGATTTGCTCGATCGCGATGCTGCTGGGACGCTTGGAAGTATTCACGCTGCTCGTGCTTTTTACACCCACGTTCTGGAGAAAATAGTACAATTCGCCGGACCAATTCTGCGTCGGCCCGGCCAACTGCGCTCGTTTTGAGCCGGCCACAGGCTACAAAAATCTCAATTCTAAAATCAGGAACATTTGACATGACTTCCGCCCGACATATCGACTTTCTCAGCAAAAGAAAAATAGCCTTTTTCTTTTCCGGCAGCCTGCTACTGATTTCGGTCATTTCGTTTTTCGCCAAGGGCTTGGATCTGGGCATCGATTTCACCGGCGGCAGCGTCTACGAGATGCATTACAACCAAGCCGCCGATCTGGACAAGATGCGCGCCACGTTGGAACAGGAAGGTTTTGCCGACGCCAATCTGCAGCATTTCGGCAGCGCGGCGGACGTGCTGATTCGACTGAAGCCGGTAGAGAACATCAGCCAAAAGGAACTTAGCGAAAAAGTCCTGAAAGTCGCCAACAGCAGCCAAGCCCAGCCCGGCGAAATGCGCCGCGTCGAGTTCGTCGGCCCGCAAGTCGGCGAAGACCTGATCAACGACGGCGGCTTGGCGCTGCTGTTCGCTTTTATCGGCATCATGGTTTACGTCAGCGTTCGCTTCGAGTGGAAACTGTCGCTGAGCGCTATCGCCGCGCTGTTCCACGACACCATCATCACCATAGGCTTTTTCTCGGTGTTCGGCTGGGAGTTCGACATGACGGTGCTGTCGGCGATTCTGGCGCTGATCGGCTACTCGATCAACGACACCATCGTCGTCTACGACCGGATCCGGGAGACGGTCCACACCAGCAGGATCAAGGAATCGATCAACGAAATCGTCAACACCGCGCTGAACGACACCTTGAGCCGGACCATCCTGACCTCTTTGACCGTATTCCTGACCTTGCTGGCGCTGGCATTTCTGGGCGGCAAGACCATCCACGGCTTCGCCATCGCAATGTTGATCGGCGTCGTTAAGGGCACTTATTCCTCGATTTATATCGCCAGCTCGTTGGCGCTGAGCCTTGGCCTGACCCGCGAAGACTTGATGCCTCCGGCCAAGGACAACGTCGTCGACGACATGCCTTAATTGGCCGCCTTATTCCGATTCCCAACTTCGAGCGTACATTCACGGACTAACTTGATGACCCAACAGCTAAATACTCGCGAACTGACTCAACTGACTCTCGGCATCCCCGGCTTCGAATACAAAGACCTTTACGACAGCAAACGCCTGGCCGATTTGTTGTCCGTGTTCGACCAATCGGTCAAGCAACACGACTCGGCTCTGTTCGACGAGATCGCCGCCTACCGCGCTTGCGGCGGCGCCGGCATGAAGCCGGAAGACATATCGGATCTGTTGGTCAGAACGGCGCCGCTGGTCGGCACCTTCGTTGCCAAGCTGTTCAACGTTGAAGACGTACGCGACCAGCAAATCGGCCATATTCGCGGCGAGTTCGACAGCGTGTTTACTTACCGCACCCAGATCGTTGGCAACCTGGCCAAACTGTTCAAAGGCCAAACCATCGACGGTTGGGATATAGCGGCATTGCGCGCTGAAATGGACGGCCTGCTGGCCGCCGCCGGCAAAACTGAGTTGTTCGACACCGATCCGGAATTGGCGGTTAGTCAATTGGGCGCCGACCTGTGGCGGGCGACGCAGCAGGAAAACCCCAGCGCGGCAGATGCTGCTGCCTACGATACGGTTTGCCGCTGGAGCTTTGCCGCCAAACAGACCCCCGAATTGCAAAGCCTGGTCGCAAAATGGCTGAGCTTTAAAGTCCCGGAAAAAACCAATCTGGAAAATCTGGTCGACCACGAAAGCGTGGCGCAAAACGGTTACGACGTTTGGGCCTGCGACGACCACCATCACCGCCGCCGCGACGGCTTTGCCTTGACCGACAAGCGCTTCAACCAGCGCCAGGCCTTGTACGAAGTCGACCATTGCATCTATTGCCACGACCGCGACAACGACTCCTGCTCGAAGGGCATCAAAAACAAAAAAGACGGCACGTTCAAAACCAACCATTTGAACGCGCTGATGACCGGCTGCCCGCTGGAAGAAAAAATTTCCGAAATGCACGTCGTCAAACGCCAGGGCGACAACATCGGTGCGCTGGCGATGATCATCATCGACAACCCGATGTGCCCCGGCACCGGCCATCGGATTTGCAACGACTGCATGCGCGGCTGTATCTATCAAAAAACCGAGTCGGTCAACATCCCGCAAATCGAAACCAACGTATTGACCGACGTGTTGTTCATGCCGTGGGGCTTCGAGATTTACAGCCTGCTGACCCGCTGGAACCCGCTCAACGTCAAGCGCCCGGTCGCCCTGCCCTACAACGGCAAAAACGTACTGGTCGCCGGTATGGGCCCGGCCGGTTATACCTTGGCGCATTACCTGTTGAACGAAGGCTTCGGCGTAGTCGGCATCGACGCGCTGAAAATCGAGCCGCTGCCGTTGCATTTGACCGGCGACCGCAACAACCCACCGCTGCCGATCATCGACTTTAAGGATCTATACGAAGATCTGGACAAACGGGTCATGCTCGGCTTCGGCGGCGTCGCCGAATACGGCATTACCGTGCGTTGGGATAAAAACTTCCTGAAAGTGATTTACCTGACCCTGCTGCGCCGCAACGCCTTCAAATGCTACGGCGGCATCCGTTTCGGCGGTACCGTAACGATAGAAGAAGCTTGGGAACTGGGCTTCGACCATATCGCCATTGCCAGCGGCGCCGGCAAGCCGACCATTATCGACCTGAAAAACAATATGACCCGCGGCATCCGCAAGGCCTCGGACTTTTTGATGGGCTTGCAATTGACCGGCGCCGCCAAGGAATCCTCGCTGGCCAATCTGCAGGTGCGCCTGCCGGCCGGCGTCATCGGTGGCGGTTTGACCGCCATCGATACCGCCACCGAATTGTTGGCTTACTATCCCGGCCAGGTCAGCAAAATCCTGCACCGCTACGAGAAACTGGTGGCTAAATACGGCGAAACCGAAGTCCGCCGCCGTTACGACGCCGAGGAATTGGAAATTCTGGAAGAATTCCTGGCCCACGGCCGCGTCATCGAACAAGAACGCGAACGCGCCGCCGCAGCCGGCGAGACGCCGAATTTCCTGCCGCTCCTGAAACAATGGGGTGGCGTGACCTTGTTCTACCGCAAAGGCATCAAGGATTCGCCGGCTTACCGGCAAAACCACGAAGAGATTCACGAAGCTTTGTCCGAAGGCATTTTCCTAGCGGAGGGCATGAGCCCACTGGAAGCGATCGAAGACCAATACGGCCACCTGAAAGCCGTCCGTTTCGAGAAACTGACCGAGCAGGAAGGCCGCTGGCGCAAAACCGACGAAGTCGAAGTAAGCCTACGCGGCTTGTTCATCGCCGCCGGCACCGCACCGAACACGATCTACCAATCCGAGCATCCGCGCACTTTCGCGATGGAAGGCAAATTCTACAAACGCCACGAACCGGACTGGTTGGACGGCAAAGCGCAACTGGCGCCGATGGCCGACGACGCCCAAGTCAAGGTCGGCAAACCGGCGCCGTTTACCTCCTACCAAAGCGAAGGCCGCTACATCACCTTCTACGGCGACAACCACCCGGTTTACGCCGGCAACGTGGTTAAAGCGATGGCCAGCGCCAAAGACGGTTATCCGTATATCGTCAAATTGTTCGCCAACGAACTGGCTGCGCTCGACCCGGCCCAACAAAGCCAACGCGACGCCCAACTGCACGGCTTGCAAGACAAACTGGACGAGTTGTTTTTGGCCCGCGTCGTCGAAGTCAATCGCCTGACGCCGACCATTATCGAAGTGGTGATCAAGGCCCCGGCAGCGGCCAAGCATTTCGAACCCGGCCAATTCTATCGGGTGCAGAATTACGAATCGCTGGCCCCGGTGGTCGAAGGCACCACGCTGGCCGCGGAAGGCTTGGCGTTGACCGGCGCCTGGGTTGACAAAGAAAAAGGCCTGGTATCCTTGATCGCATTGGAAATGGGCAGTTCCAGCCGCCTGTGCGCGACCTGGAAACCCGGCGACCCGTTGGTGTTGATGGGCGTCACCGGCGCTCCGACCGAAATTCCGACCGGCAAAACCGTATTGCTGCTGGGCGGCGGTTTGGGCAACGCGGTACTGTTCTCGATCGGCAAGGCCATGCGCAATGCCGGCAATAAAGTGTTGTACTTCGCCGGTTACCGCAACCGTATCGACTTGTTCAAGGTACCGGAAATCGAGGAAGCGTCCGACGTCATCGTCTGGGCCGTCGATAACATACCGGGCAACGACGCGATTCCAGTGACCCGGCCGCAGGACAAGACCTTCGTCGGCAACATCGTCGAAGCGATGGTCGCCTACGCCGAAGGCCAATTAGGCGAAACCACGCTGAAATTGCAGGATGTCGACCATCTGATCGTGATCGGCTCCGACCGCATGATGGCAGCGGTCAAAGCGGCGCGCTTCGCAGCGCTGAAACCGTATTTGAAGACCGACCACGAAGCGGTCGGCTCGATCAACTCGCCGATGCAGTGCATGATGAAAGGGGTCTGCGCGCAGTGCTTGTGCAAGCACGTCGATCCGGAAAGCGGCGAGGAAAGCTTCATGTACTCCTGTTACAACCAGGACCAAGCCTTGGACTACGTGGACTTTCCGAATTTGAACGCCCGCTTACGGCAAAATACCGTGCAGGAAAAACTGTCGTCGTTGTGGTTGACTTACTTGCTGGAAGCGGCCGGTAACTAAACCTTTACAACATAAGCCCGCATTCCGGCTCCGGCTGGAAACGCGGGCCGCTTTCGCGGCTAAGGAACTCGGTACCGCCGCGACAGTCTGGGCTTCAAATTCTGAAAGGAGTTCGCTCGTGTTACTACGTATTTCGTTGTTTCTGCTATTTGCTTGCTCGCCAACCCTAATTTGGGCCAGCAACGAACCCACCGCCTCCCATGTACTCGATTTGACCCACCACTGGGTAGGCTACCTCGCCATTTGCATTTTCTCGCTGGCCTACACCCTGGCTATGACCGAGGAAGTCACGGAACTCAACAAATCCAAACCGATGGTGCTCGCGGCGAGCTTGATCTGGGCGTTTATCGCCGGCGTCTACGTTAACGGCGGCATGCGCGAGGAGGCAGGTCAAGCCTTTCGCGCCGCGCTGATCGGCTACGCCGAGCTGTTTTTGTTCATCATGGTGTCGATGGCCTATTTGAACGCGATGGAAAATCGCGGGGTGTTCGATAATTTGCGGGTCTGGCTGCTGAGCAAAGGCTTCAGCTACCGCAAGCTATTCTGGATAACCGGATTCATGTCGTTTTTCATGTCGTCGGTGTGCAATAACCTGACGACGGCGCTGTTGATGGGTGCCGTGATCATGGCGATGGGCAAGGACAACCGGCGTTTCGTGACCTTGGCTTCGGTCAATGTGGTGGTGGCGACCAACGCCGGCGGCTCGTTCAGCCCGTTCGGCGATATCACAACGTTGCTGGTCTGGCAGAGCGGCGTGGTGCCGTTCGCCGATTTCTTCTCGCTGTTCATCCCGGCAATCGTCAATTTTGCGTTGCCGGCTATCGTCATGCATTTCTGGATTCCGCGCGAATTTCCGGCGGCAGTGGGCAAAGCGCCGACCATGAAGCGCGGCGCGCTGGCGATGATCGTCCTGTTTTTGTTGACCATCATCACCGCAGTCTGCTTCGAGAACTTCCTGAAATTACCGCCCGCCGCGGGCATGCTGGCCGGCCTGACTTATCTGAAATTTCTCGGTTATTACCTGCAAAAAACCGAAGACAAGAGCAAAGGCAGCGATTTTGCCCACGTTTACAAGCTGTTTCAGGTTGAGTTGCCGGCCACGCAGCAAAACCAAAGTTTCGACGTATTCAAGAGCGTCGCCCACCTGGAATGGGACACCTTACTGTTTTTCTACGGCGTCATGATGAGCGTCGGCGGTTTGAGTTTCATCGGTTATTTGACGATGGCCTCCAACGTGCTTTACATCGGCATGGACCCGACGATTGCCAACATTCTGGTCGGCATTTTTTCCGCCTTCATCGATAACGGCACGATTATGTTTGCAGTACTGACGATGCACCCGGACATCTCGCAAGGCCAATGGCTGCTGGTGACGTTGACCGCCGGCGTCGGCGGCAGCCTGTTGGCGATCGGGTCGGCAGCCGGCGTCGGCCTGATGGGGCAAATGAAGGGTATTTATACCTTTAGCAGCCATTTGAAATGGATGCCGGTGATTCTACTGGGCTTCTTCGGCAGTATCGCCGCCCATTTCCTGCTCAACGGCCATTATTTCTGAGCCACAATCGGCAGCAAGGGATTGCTGCCCGATAGGGCAATTGCCAAAAACATCGGATTTGTATCGCTTTTTGCAACACGTCATTTGGCGCTAGCTTCCACCGCCGCCAGCCGCCCCTGCCGGACGCACCGAAAGAATATTTATTTATTTTTCAAAGCGTTAAACCCAGCCCATCTTACCGAAACCGTCTCCCGCCGCCCGCGACCGCCGCAAACATTCGGCAAGCCCGCCACATGCCAGGCAAAAATCGCTTTACTTTTTGTGGATAGCCGCAGCGAGCCATGTATAATGCAACCGATTTAGCTCGGTATCGTTGTCGCTTTTCAAGCTCGCAATAGGATCAACAAACTTTGTTTTCCGCTTACCCGCTTTAGTCACAAACCCTAGTTACAAACCAGCGAATAGCACTTTATAAAGCAAGAGAAATTTATGTCAGTTCAAGTAGAAGGCAAAGTTAAATGGTTCAACGATGAAAAAGGTTTCGGCTTCATCGAACAAGAGGGCGGCAAAGACGTGTTTGTGCATTTCAGCGCAATCAATGGCAGCGGCCGCAGAACTTTGAAAGAAGGCCAAAAAGTCACGATGGAAGTGACCAACGGCCAAAAAGGTCCGCAAGCGGAAAACGTTACTCCGTTATAAATCCGATAAAAAAGCCGCCTCACCAGCGGCTTTTTTGTTAGACCAGTCTGGCCCAAAGGTCGTATTCGTCGGCGTCCTCGATTTCGACGTCGACGAATTCCCCGACCTGAAGATGGCTGGCGCCATCGATGAACACCTGCCCGTCGATTTCGGGGGCGTCGCTTCTGCTGCGTGCCACCGCGCCTTCTTCGACCACTTCGTCGACCAACACGGTCTCCCGATTGCCTATCCGCCGCTTTAAGCGTTCGGCACTGATTGCAGCCTGATGCTCCATGAAACGCGCCAACCGTTCCTGCTTAACTTCTTCCGCCACCGCATCCGGTAACGCGTTTGCCGCCGCTCCCTTGACCGGCGAATAAGCAAAACAACCGACTCGGTCCATTTGCGCTTCCGTCAAAAATTGCAATAGTTCTTCGAATTCCCGCTCGGTTTCGCCGGGGAAACCGACGATAAACGTACTGCGTATGGTTAAATCCGGACAAATTTCGCGCCATACACGAATGCGCTCCAGATTGTTTTCCGCTGCGGCCGGCCGCTTCATCAACTTCAAAATCCGGCTGCTGGCGTGTTGAAACGGGATATCCAGGTACGGCAGGATTTTCCCGTCGGCCATCAGCGGCACCACGTCGTCGACATGCGGATAGGGATAGACGTAATGCATCCGCACCCAAATCCCGAGCTCGCCCAAGGCCGCCGCCAAATCTTTGAAGCGGGTTTGGTAGTCGCGGCCACGCCACGACCGGCTTTGGTAGTGCAAATCCAAACCGTAAGCGCTGGTATCCTGCGACACGATCAACAGCTCTTTAACGCCCGCGCCAGCCAGCTTCTCGGCCTCGACCATCACATCGTCGAGCGGCCTGCTGACCAGGTCGCCACGCATCGACGGAATGATGCAAAAGGTACAACGGTGGTTGCAGCCTTCCGAAATCTTCAAGTAGGCATAATGCTTGGGCGTCAATTTAATGCCTTGCGGCGGCAACAGCTCCAGGAAGGGATTGTGCGCCGGCGGCAAATGTTCGTGCACCGCTTCCAGCACTTCGTCGGTGGCGTGAGCGCCGGTGATTTTCAGCACTTGCGGGTGCCGCGCCAGAATTTCGTCCTGCCGCGCGCCTAGACAACCGGTAACGATAACCTTACCGTTTTCGGCCAGGGCTTCGCCGATGCTGTCCAGCGACTCTTCCACCGCTGCATCGATAAAACCGCACGTATTGACGATGACCAGATCGGAATCCTTGTAATTCGGCGACACCTGGTAACCCTCGGTGCGTAAGCGGGTCAGAATCTGTTCGCTATCGACCAGGGCTTTCGGACACCCCAAACTAATAAAACCAACACGCGGATTACTCATCAAATTCTCTCGAAAACGTTATAAACAGGTAGGCGGCTTCGGCAAGCCGGCAATTTTGCAGGCGTATTTCAGCGGACCTTTGGGAAATAGTTTTTGCAGATAACGGCTGTTGCCTTTGTCTTCGCCGAATTGTTTACGCACCGCGGCGACAAACATCCTGGCGTTGGGCAAATGCTTAAAGCGCGCGTAGTAGTCGCGAATGAAATACAGGATTTCCCAATGGGCATCCTCCAGCTCCATTGCCTCGGCCAGCGCCAACGCCTTGGCGACGTTTGGATTCCATTGCCCTGGGTCGCGCAAGAAACCGTCTGCCGTGGTTTCCAAACCCGCGCCGTCGTGTTTCAACACCAGGAATGGATCGCCGGATGCTTGACGGTTAACTCGACCAAGCCGGCGTAGTCTATCGCTTCGATCCCGGGCAACAAGCGATCCGCCGCCAAGCCGTGAGCCGCGACCATATCCCGCATCGCATACAACTTGCAGGATCGATCCAATGCCCGTTGCAACAAGCGGTTATCCCGGTGGCCGCGCAACGCACTACAGACCGTGGCATCCAGCAGCACGATCTCGTCGCCCGGCGCCATTCTCTCGAATAGCTCGGCCTGTAGCGGCGCTTGCGACAACAAATGCAACATCACTCGGCGTGGGTCAATTTCAGGCCGACGATGCCCACGACAATAAACATAATCGACGCCAGCCGCACCCAGTCGGCCGGCTCCTTGAACCACACCACGCCGATCACGGCGACCCCGACCGCGCCCATGCCGGTCCACACCGCGTAGGCGGTTCCCAACGGCAAAGTGCGGATAGCCAACATCAACAAATAAAAACTGCCGATACCGGAGATCCCGGTCACCACGCTCGGCCACAGCTTGGTAAAGCCATCGTTAAACTTCAGACTTACCGCAAACACGATTTCCGAACAACCAGCGGCCAACAATAGCAACCAACCCATCAAAACCCCTGCCTTTGGACTATAATCGCCGTTATTTTACAATAGCGCTTTCCGCAAACTGCAATATTTAGCAACCTTAATGGAAAAAGAATCCGATTATCTTGTTAGAAACGCCAAATTGGTTTACGGCCACCTGACCGATCTGGTAAAGAAAAAGTGCATTATTTCCGCGCACTTTGGCGAACACAACCAATCGTTTTTAACCACGATTATCGATCTCGACCAGAAAGCCAACCTGTTGACGCTCGACGTGGCGCCCACCGAGTTGCTGAACAAGCAGTTGCTGAATTCGCCCAAAGTCCTGTTCCGCACCGAATTCGACGGCATCAAGGTGTCGTTCCGCGGCAAATCGATCAAGAAATCGCAAAGCGACGGCCATCCGGTGTTCGCCATGCCGATACCGGATGCGATTTTCTGGATGCAACGCCGCCAGTTTTACCGGATTAAGATACCTCTGTCCCATATCAACAGCGTGTGCCAAATCGAATTCACCGCGCCGCGCGATCCCGACAACGCCGAGCCTGTCACTTCGAAAGGCGTTTTCAGACTGGTAGACCTCAGCATTTCCGGATTTGCCTTTCTGAATCCCGACCCGCAATTCGACAAATTCCTCAACCCGGAAGATAAGCACGAAGGCTGCATGATTTATCTGCACGACGGCGGCCAAGCCAAAATCAGTTTCGAGATCAAGGAAATTACCAAGGTCAGAGCGACCATGACCGCCACGCAACTGCGGGTCGGTTGCCGGTTCACCGATATTCCGCAGGCATTCGAATCCAACATTCAGCGCTATATGCAGGATATCGAAATCCAACAGAAAAACTTGGCCGGATAGAGAACACGGCCGCCGAGCGGAATTCCGCCCGGCGGCCGTTTCCGGCCACTCCGCTTACCAGTTAGCCTTTATTTTTTAAGTTCTTACCGCCATTGCCCGTCTAGTTGCCATGACCGCCTCTCCGCTACGCCTCCCCGAATTACCGAAACAAAGCGCACAGGTGCAAATCTGGCGCGGCCTAGCCGGCTGCGGCGATGCTTTAGCGCTGGCCAACGCGATCGCCGGCGAAAAGCGCCTGGCCGTCATCGTCACGCCGGACACGCAAACCGCGTTGCGCCTGGAACACGAATTGGCCTTTTTCCTCGATAACGCTTTCCCGATCCTGCAATTCCCGGATTGGGAAACCCTGCCCTACGACGTGTTCTCGCCGCTGCCGGAAATCGTTTCCGAACGTCTGCGCACGCTGGCCTTATTACCGGAAACCAAGCGCGGCGCGCTGATCGTACCGATCTCGACCTTAATGCACCGGCTGGCGCCGCGCGAACACATCCTCGCGCATAGCTTTGCCATCGAAGTCGGCGGCACCTTAAACCTGGAACTAACCCGCGCCAAACTGGAGGCGGTAGGCTACCAATGCGTGTCTCAGGTCTACCAGCACGGCGAATTCGCGGTACGCGGTTCGATTCTGGACCTGTTCCCGATGGGTTCGAAACAGCCCTACCGCATCGAACTGTTCGACGACGACGTCGAATCGATCCGCAGCTTCGATCCCGATACGCAAATGTCGCAAGACAAAATGCAGAAGGTCGAGTTGTTTCCCGCTCGCGAATTTCCGTTTACCGACGAAGCGATCAAACGCTTCCGCCAGGCCTTCCGCGAACAATTCCCGGACGCGTCGCCGAAGAATAATCTGTACCTGGACGTTTCCAAGCAAATCGCTCCGGCCGGTATCGAGTACTACTTGCCGCTGTTCGTCGAGCGCACCGAATCGCTGTTCGATTATTTACCTAAGACCGCGCTATTCGTGTTGCCGGCCGAGTTCGAAACCGGTGCCGGCCAGTTCTACGCCGAAGCCGAAGAGCGTTACCAACAACGCAAGTACGATATCGATAGGCCGCTGCTGCCGCCGCAACGCTTGTTCTTATCCGCCGACGAGTTGGTTGGCAAAACCGGCAGTTTCAGCCGGATCGTGCTGGACTACCAGGGCGAACTAGGCGAATCGCTGCATTGCCAAGCATTGCCCGATGTCGCTATCGATAGCCGCTTGAAAGAGCCGGCGCAACGCCTGCGTCAGTTTATCGAAGGCTTTGCCGGCAAAATCCTGTTCGTCGCCGAAACCGCCGGCCACCGCGAAGGCCTGATCGAAAAACTGAAAAGCGTCAAACTGGCCGCGAAACAGGTGCAGAGCTGGGCGGAGTTTTTGGGCAGCGAACAATCGCCGTGCATCGTCGTAGCACCGATGGACCACGGGCTGTTGCTCGAAGAACCTCCTCTGGCCATCGTCACCGAGAGCCAGCTCAGCGGCGAAAAAGTCCAGCAGCGCCGGCGCCGGGCCAAGTCCGCGGCTCGGGCGCTGGAAAACATCTTCAATAACCTCGACGAATTGACCATCGGCTCGCCGGTGGTGCACCAGGAACACGGCGTCGGCCGTTACCTGGGCTTGCAGACCTTGACCGTCGGCGGCATCGAAGCCGAGTTCCTGATGCTGGAATACGCCGGCGGCGACAAGATTTACGTGCCGGTAGCCTCCCTGCATTTGATCGGCCGCTATTCCGGGGTCAGCGCCGAAAACGCGCCGCTGCACAAACTCGGTACCGAGCAATGGAGCAAGGCCAAGCAAAAAGCCATGGAGCGGGCGCGCGACGTGGCCGCCGAATTGCTCGACATCCACGCCAAACGCGCGGCGCGCGGCGGCTTCGCTTTCAACGTCGAAGACGCCGATTACAACGCCTTCGCCGCTGCCTTCCCGTTCGAGGAAACGCCTGATCAACTCAGTGCCATCGACGCCATTCTGCAGGATATGGCCTCGCCGCAACCCATGGATCGAGTGGTGTGCGGCGACGTCGGCTTCGGCAAGACCGAAGTGGCGATGCGCGCGGCCTTCGTCGCGGTGCAAAGCGGCAAGCAGGTCGCGGTGCTGGTGCCCACCACGCTACTGGCGCAACAGCATTATCAAAACTTCCGCGACCGCTTCGCCGACTGGCCGGTGCGCATCGAAGTCACCTCGCGCTTCGTCACCGCCAAGCAGCAAAATGCAATCGCCGACGATCTGGCCGAAGGCAAGGTCGACATTGTCATCGGCACTCACAAATTGCTGTCCAAGGAGATGAAATACAAAGCTCTGGGCCTGGTAATCATCGACGAGGAGCATCGTTTCGGCGTTACTCAGAAAGAGCATTTCAAGAAGCTGCGCTCCGAACTGGACTTGTTGACGCTGACCGCGACGCCAATCCCAAGAACGTTGAATATGGCGATGTCCGGCCTGCGCGACATTTCCATCATCGCCACGCCGCCGCCGAATCGCCACGCCATCAAGACTTTCGTCAGCGAATGGATAGACTCGCAAGTGCAGGAAGCCTGCCAGCGCGAAATCAAGCGCGGTGGTCAGGTATTCTTCCTGCACAACGACGTCAAGACCATGGACAAGATGATGCGCGAGCTGGCCGAACTGGTGCCGGAAGCGCGGATTCAGATCGCCCACGGCCAGATGGCGGAACGCGAGCTGGAGCAGATCATGCTGGATTTTTACCACCAGCGCTTCAACCTGCTGATCGCCACGACCATTATCGAGAGCGGCATCGACATCCCCAGCGCCAACACCATCGTCATCAACCGCGCCGATAAGTTGGGTCTGGCCCAGTTGCACCAGTTGCGCGGTCGGGTCGGCCGGTCGCACCATCGCGCCTATTGCTATTGCATCGTGCCGCCGAAAACCTTGATGACCAAGGACGCCATCAAGCGCCTGGAAGCCTTCGAAACTTCGGGCGAACTCGGCGCCGGTTTCATGCTGTCCTCGCACGACATGGAGATTCGCGGCGCCGGCGAGTTGCTAGGCGACGAGCAAAGCGGCCAGATTCAAGAAATCGGCTTTACCTTGTACACCGAACTGTTGGAACGCGCGGTCAAGGCTTTGAAATCCGGCAAACAACCGGAATTGGACGCGCCGCTGGATTACGGCCCGGAAGTGGACTTGCAAGTTGCCACGTTGATTCCGGAAGATTATTTGCCGGACATCCACGCCCGACTGGTGTTGTACAAACGCATCGCCAGCGCCGAAACCGAAGAGGATTTGCGCAAACTCAAAATCGAAATGATCGACCGTTTCGGCCTGTTGCCGGATCAGGTCAAAGCTTTGTTCGCGGTCACCGAACTGAAACAACAAGCGGCTCACTTGGGCATCAGGAAAATCGAAGCCCACGCCAGCGGCGGCCGCATCGTCTTCACCGCCACGCCGCAGATCGATACCGGCGAGTTGATTTTGATGATTCAAAGCCAGTCGCAGGTGTATAAATTCGACGGCGCCGATAAATTACGCTTTACCCAGACCTTTAAGGACATGGAGGATAAGGTGGCGTTTTTGCAGAAGTTGTTGATACGATTGAGTCCAAAATCTTAATTTTTGGAGGGCGATATGCGGCAGAGCCAAACCGCTAAACAGGAAGCCATCGCCGCCATTAACCTGTTGCCCGATACGGTGGATTTCGAAGAAATCGTGTACCGGCTCTATGTTCTTAACAAGATACATCAGGGACTACGAGATGTTGAGCAAGGCAACGACATCGCTAGCGAGCAATTACTGCATGAAATCGAACAATGGTAATTTGGACGCCTCGCGCCAAAAACAATCTAAAAGCCATCCATGATTACATCGCGCAAGATTCGCCACTTACCACCAAACGCCTTGTCCGCGAATTGATACAAAAAACCGGCGAGTTGCTAGCCGCTCCGTACATCGGCAAAAGATGCCGGAGTTAGATCAACAGGAATTACTCGAAATCGGCATGTATTCCTGGCGAATTATCTACCAAATTCGGTTCAATCAAATCTCTGTCGTCACAGTCGTTTATAAACTCCGAGATTTCAAAACTACGGATTTATCTATAACTCAATAAATTGGAAATTCAAGGAAGCAACAATTTTCAAATGCTAATACAAAAGATGGAGGTTGAAACATGTTGACACTGGTAGATTTATTCAAACATTACGATTTAAATCCCGCCGAAATAAAACTCGTCAGACACGGCACCGAAAAAACGGTCGAAAAGAACCTTTCCAACCCAAATATCTTGGAATTTTTTCAGACCAAACGCGAACAGTTCTGCGATTATCAGAGCTTTCAACTGCCGAAAAAATTTGACAAAGCTAAACATATTGCGGCCTTCGCACGAACACGCGGTACTACGGCTCTATTCTTGGGCATTTGGGATGTAAAAGGCCACCTACCTGTTAGCGACTTTGACGAACAGCTTTTACGCCGCTTCGCGGATTGTAAGAAACAATACGGCTGGACAGACGATATGGTTTGCTACGACTTAATACCAAATCCAAAAATGGAAGAACTATCTCAACGATTAGTCATCGACTGGGGTAAAGGGACGTTAGCCTGGGTACAAAATGGCTCTACAACCAAAAACATCCTTGAAATCAAACCGAAAAACTCAATTGATCAATTCAAATCCTACGACGAAGTCCTTTTAGGCTATCAAGATTTGAAACAATTGCTCAACGATGCTGCCGCTAACTCCGAATGGGTCATTAAATTGTCTGCGGTCAAAGGCGTTTATCTGATCAGAGACCGCTTAAAAGGAAAACTTTACGTCGGCTCGGCCTACGGAGACAAAGGTATTTACGGACGCTGGGCCGAATACGCGAGAAATGGGCATGGAAACAATCAACAACTCAAAGAACTCGACTATTACCATTTTGAATTCTCGATTCTGGAAACCCTACCCTTCGGTTTTGAAGATGACGCAGTCATTGCTCGAGAAAACCGTTGGAAAGAAAGGTTAGGCACTCTAGAATTCGGTTTGAACAGTAATTAAAGACGGCATCCAGAATAATCGCGACGATCCGCCACACAGAAATTAAATCAAGCGGCTTGCTTGCGCAAAGCCGCCCTACAGTTTATTGAATCTATTTCTTATTAAAGTGATAAATATCCCCAAACTTGCCTTTCAAGGTCATCGTTTTGTCGTCTTTTTCGACCAACGAAAATACGTCGAATTTGTCGGACCGGCCCAATAGCGAAATCTTTAATTTGCCGTTTTCCACTTCGTAATTGACCGGCGATTGGTCGTAATAGGTGCCGTCGCGCGGGATATGAGTAATCGTGACCTTGCCGGCGTTGAACGCCCAAGTATCTTCCCGTTTGATCGTCTCCTGGGCGCTGGCCGACTTCTTGGTGTACTCCAACTTCCAGCTCCCTTGAATTTCGTCGCTGGATTGCAACGGAACGTCGGCAAAACCCTGGCCGGCCATTGCCAATAACAGCACTGCCCAATATTTTTTCATGTCGCTCTCCCCGTTTTGATAAACATAGAGCGTCAGGATTGTACGCTCAGTTTTCCGGAAAGTATCCTTATTCATTTCCAGCAGTGTGGTTTTAGTTCAGCGCTCGGCAACATACCCGACGCAGCTGCTTAGCAGGCTTAACCACTGCCCGGCCGATGGCACCAAACCGAGCGAATCGGCCAGCCCATGGCTATTGCTCCGAATTACTCGGATAGCTATAAATTGCCTGCCCGTTCGCTTTATCGACGTAAACCATGTCCACCGTGGCTATCGGTACCGAAGGCACTAACATCGGATAGCTGTGTATGCCGCGGTTATAGGCGGGATCGTCGTAAAGCACCTGCACCGCCGCCGATGCGGGGTGTCCGGAACCGACTGCGCGGTCGCCATGGGCAACTGCCGCTCCGGAAAACAAGCCAGCGGCGATAACGATGGTTTTGATAATGTTTGTAGTTTTCATGATTGTTCTCCCGGTGATATTGGAATCGCCTGTTGCGCCAAAATTTAGGCGTTCCGGCTTGGAGAGCATTCTGGACAAGTTGAAAAAATAAATAAAATCGATTGTTTTTATAACGACAATAGCAATTTTGAATAGACCGCCCCCGGCTTGACACAACGCCACGGCGAGAGGCCAGCGCAGAATCCGCACGGCCGGAAAATGCGGTTTCCGTTAAAATTGCCGGCCTATTGGTTAATATTCCCGGATCAAATCATCCATGCTGCGCTACGGTCGCTCTCGATACAATGCGTTAGGCCTGCCCTGTTTGGCCAACGCTGCACTACTGGTCTATGGGCTGGAACTAAAGTTGGGAGTATTCCCGGAGGGTTTTATTGAGCGTGGTTACTGGTTGCTGGCCGCCGGCTTGGGCCTATTCGGTGCGACGGCGATGATCAAGCGCGCCCGCGACATCGGCTCGTCGGCATGGGGAATATTGCTGGGATTTTTATTCGCAGCACCGCTGATGCTGCTGATCGGGATTGTGTTGTGTTTCGTGCCGAGCAATCCGGATGCGGACCGTCTGGAACCGGCTCCAGAGCCGGCAACAACCAAACTTTGGTTGCTGGGCGGCGGCTTGTGCGTGCTACCTTGGCTTGCCGTGCTGGCGCTCCGTTACTGGGGAGGCATTTTGTGACATTCCGCCGCGCCGATTGACGCCGCCACACTACCGGCAAAGGCCGGCGGCAATGGCGGCAAACAGCTTATTTACCCAACACTTCGCCTCTGACGCTCTCTACCAGAGCCGCCGCTTCGGCAATCAGTTCCTGCGGAACGTTCAATTCGGTCATCGTCGCGCCCAGATGCTCCATGACGGCATCGTAGTGCGAGTCGTTCAGCCCCATTTTGACCAGGCGGGCGTGGCCGTCGCGCAAGGAGCGGCCGGTGTAATTATTCGGCCCACCGAAAGCCACCGTCATAAACGCTTTCAAATGTTCGACCTGTTTCGCCATGTCGGTTTTCTCGAAAAACCGATTGATGCGGAAATCGCCCAACACTTTGCCGTAAAACAAATCGACTGCGGCATTGACCGCCGCCTCGCCGCCGATTCTTTCGTATAACGATGGCCCTTGCACTTCGTTCGCTTCACTCATGGTTACCCCTCCTCTGTATTTGGTTATTATCGAGGCCGGAGCCGATACGGCAAGCCTTTGATTTTGCCCAGGTTACCAGCCTCGGCGCGAATGATAACCCAGGATAGTTTCGCCTCCAAACTATTTCGGCGACACCAAAGACCGGACAAAGCGTAAGTTATTGAATCTTTTCGAGACCGCCCATATATGGCCGTAACGCTTCCGGCACCGTGATCGAGCCGTCTTCGTTTTGGTAATTCTCGATGATTGCAATCAAGGTACGGCCGGCAGCCAATCCGGAGCCGTTCAAGGTATGCACCAACTCCGGCTTGCCGGTTTCCGGGTTGCGCCAACGCGCTTGCAGGCGGCGGGCCTGGAAGTCCTTGAAATTGCTGCAGGACGAAATTTCCCGGTATTTTTGCTGGCCCGGCAGCCACACTTCCAGATCGTAGGTTTTAGACGACGAGAAGCCGGTGTCGCCGGCACACAGCAGGACCTTGCGGTACGGCAGATTCAATATTTGCAGAATCTTTTCGGCATGAGCGGTCAGCTCTTCGTGAGCCAGGGCCGATTGTTCCGGCGCCGTGATCTGCACCAATTCCACTTTCTCGAACTGGTGCTGGCGAATCATGCCGCGCACGTCGCTGCCGTAGGCGCCGGCTTCGCTGCGGAAACACGGCGAATGGCAGACGAATTTCAGCGGCATTTGTTTGGCGTCGACGATGACGTCGCGGACGATATTGGTGACCGGTACTTCGGCGGTCGGAATCAAGTAAAACGTCGGATCGTTTTTGACGGTAAACAGATCGGCTTCGAACTTGGGCAACTGGCCGGTGCCGCGCAAGCTGTCGGCATTGGCCATGAACGGCACATAAGTTTCCTGGTAACCGTGTTCGTTGATGTGGGTATTCAGCATCAGTTGAATGATCGCCCGTTGCAAGGTCGCCAGTTTGCCGGCCAACACGACGAAGCGGGCGCTGGCAATTTTGGCGCCCAATTCGAAGTTCATACCCAACGGCTCGCCCAAATCGACGTGGTCCTTCGGCGTAAAATCGAACTGGCGCGGCTCGCCCCAGCGGCTGATTTCGACATTGTCGGCATCGCTTTTGCCGGCCGGCACCGATTCGTCGAGAATGTTAGGAATGCCTTCCAACAGCGTGTTCAGTTGCGTCTGAATAGCATTTAGCTCGCTTTCCGCCGCCTTCAACTGGTCGCCCAAATCGGCCACTTGGTCCAGCAAGGGCTGGATGTCCTCGCCCTTGGCTTTGGCTTGGCCGATGGCTTTGGAGCGGGTGTTGCGCTCGTTCTGCAAATCCTGGGTTTTAACCTGAATATCCTTGCGCCGATCTTCGAGTGCCTGGTAAGCGGCGGCATCGAATTGAAAACCGCGTCTTTGCAACTGTTGCACGACCAATTCCAGGTCGCTTCTGAACAAACGGGGATCTAACATGGTTACAGCTATCCTGAATTAATGATGGGAAAAAACGACGCTTATACCTGCTTGCCCAGCCACAAGCCGAACCACAACGCGGCACCGCAAAACAGCAGGTTGCCCAGAAACACCGTTAACATGGCGTCGATATGCGATTCGAACGAATGTCCGCTTTCCAGCAGATACAAAATCAAATACAAACCGGACAGAGTCAGGAATACGCCGATCAGCAGCGTCACCAAAATCGCCCGGTGCTCAATGGAAATTTCAAGTTTATGCAGCAATATCGTGGCGACGATGCCGATCAGAAAGGCGCCGATGCCGTTTACCACAGTCAACGCGTACGGATATGGCCAATCGCCGATACGCACGGCGCCCTGGCCGTAGAAAAACAAGCCCTTACCTAAAGACAGGCCGGCCCAGACCGCCAACAGGCAACCCAAGACGCTGACCGCGATATTCAGTCCGGCTTTGCCGATTTGGCCTTGTTCCAGCAGATAAAAGGTTTCCAGCGAAAAACTGGAGAAGGTTGTGAAACCGCCCATGACGCCGGCCAAAATCGCCGTGCGGTATTCCAAGGCGATTGCCAAGCGTTGCAGAATCAAGGCTTCCGACATCAAGCCGATCAGGAACGACCCGATTAGATTGACCGTTAGCGTGCCGTACGGAAAGCCGCGGCCGAGCCACAGGTAAACGCCGCTGGATGCCAGATAGCGCAGCAGGGAACCGATGGCACCGCCCAACGCGACGGCAAATAGTTGCAGCATCAGAACTTGAAGAAAGTTTCCCGGTAATAACGCAGCTCATCGATCGACTCGATAATGTCGTCGAGCGCTTTATGGGAAGCCTGTTTGTTGAATCCATCTCTGACCTGCGGCGCCCAGCGTGCGGCCAGTTCCTTAACGGTGGATACGTCCAGGTTGCGGTAATGGAAAAACGCTTCCAGTTTAGGCATGTAACGGTACAAAAACCGCCGGTCCTGGCAAATGCTGTTGCCGCACATCGGCGAGGTTCCGGCCGGCAGCCATTGTTGCAGGAAATCCAAGGTGCGGCGTTCGGCTTCGGCGGCGTCGATATCGGAATCCTTGACCCGCTGAATCAGCCCGGATTCGCCGTGGTGCTGCTGGTTCCATTCATCCATCGCCGCCAGCGCGTCATCGGACTGGTGTACCGCCATGACCGGGCCTTGCGCCAGCACATTCAGATTCTTATCGGTGACCACCGTGGCAATTTCAATGATCAAATCGTTGTCGGGATCCAAGCCGGTCATTTCCAAATCGATCCAGATCAGATTGTCCTTATCTTGAGCCATTGCGTTTCTATGTTATTAATAATGTTGCGGCGGATTGTAGCATTAGCTAATCTGTACCGCTAATTGTTAACCCCACCTATCTTGGCTTGATGAACACGTTTACCGGCATATTTTTATTAGCTTTCGTCCTCTCCTACGGCACCCAATTCTGGCTTGCCAGACGCCAAAAAAATCATGTTTTGCAGCACCGGGACCAAGTGCCCGCCGCATTCCGGGATCGGGTAACCTTGGCCGCCCACCAGAAAGCCGCCGATTACACGATCGAAAAAGGCAAATTGCACGATGTCGACAGCGTGGTCGGTATGGTATTTCTGCTGGCGTTGACCCTAGGCGGCGGCATCAGCCTGGTGTTCGACTTCTGGTCGACCTTCGATTTGTCGCCGCTGACCGCTGACTTGGCGGCGATGGCCAGCATCTTTTTGCTAATGACGGTGGTCGAAATCCCGTTCAGCTTGTACCAAACCTTCGTCATCGAAGAGAAGTTCGGCTTCAACAAAAACACCATCCCGCAGTTCGCCAAAGACCAACTGTTGTCCTTTGGTCTGACGCTGGCCATCGGCCTGCCGGTCCTGGCGCTGATCCTGTGGGTTATGGACAGCATCGGCAGCCTTTGGTGGCTATATGCCTGGGCGATTCTGATGAGTTTTTCGTTGCTGATGAGCTGGCTGTTTCCGACCTTGATCGCGCCGTTGTTCAATAAATTCGAGCCGATGCAGGAAGGCTCGTTAAAACAGCGGATCCAAGGCTTGCTGGAGCGCTGCGGCTTCAGCAGCAAAGGCATTTTCATCATGGACGGCTCGCGCCGCTCCGGCCACGGCAACGCCTATTTCACCGGCTTGGGCAACAATAAGCGCATCGTGTTTTTCGATACCCTGGTCAATTCGTTGGACGAAGAAGAATTGGAAGCGGTTCTGGCCCACGAACTCGGCCACTTCAAATGCAAGCACACCATCAAGATGCTGGTAGCCTCGTCGATCATGACGCTGATCAGTTTCGCGGTGTTAGGCTGGCTGATCACCCAGGACTGGTTCTTCGACGGCTTGGGCGTCACCACCCATTCCAACGCCGCCGCTTTATTGCTGTTCATGCTGGTGTCGCCGGTGTTCACCACCTTTATGCAACCGATCAGCGCCTATTTCCAACGCAAGTTCGAATTCGAAGCCGACGACTTTGCTACCCGCAACGCGCAGGGCAGAAAAATGATCAGCGGTTTGGTCAAACTCTATGAAGAAAACGCCAGCACGTTGACGCCCGATCCTTTGTATTCGGCTTTCCATTACAGCCATCCGCCGGCGGCGATCCGCATCGCCCACATCGAACAAAAAATGCAGTCCGCTTGATGGCCGAGCTGCACCAAGGCTTGGTCGTTTCCCACCTCGGCAAGGGCATCGCCGTCGAGGTCGGGGAACAAACCGTGCTGTGCCAAACCCTGCGCAAGCTGGATACCGTCGTCGTCGGCGACCAAGTCTTACTGTCCTTATCCGGCCCTGAACAAGGCCGCATCGAACAAATCCTGCCGCGGCGCTCGGTATTGCAACGCCCCAGCCGCGGCGACCAGGTCCGGCCGGTGGCCGCCAATCTGGATACGATTTTTGTCGTGTTCGCCGCCGAACCCGAGTGCGATTTTCTATTATTGGACCAGTATTTGGCCATTTGCGAAAACTGCAATATCGACGCCGCCTTGGTATTCAACAAGATCGACATCCCGTGCAGCGCATCGGTTGCGGCGGAATTGAAAATATACGAAAGCCAGGGTTACCGGGTGTACCGGGTCAGTGCCAAACAGCACGCCGGCATCGAAGAATTAAAGCAAATATTGCAAGGACAAACCGCCATGTTCGCCGGCCAATCCGGCGTCGGCAAATCGTCGCTGACCAACGCGTTGTTACCGGACCGAACCCTACGCACCAATAGCGTCTCCGCGACCACCCGCCACGGCCGCCATACCACGACCGCCGCGACTCTTTACCATTTACCGGACGGCGGCGATTTGATCGACAGCCCCGGCGTGGCGATTTTCGGCCTAGCCGGCCTTTCCGAAGCGCAACTGGCATGGGGTTACCGCGATTTCCAGCCCTACATCGGCAATTGCAAATTCAACGATTGCCGCCATGCCGGCGATAAGGACTGCGCAGTCCGGGCCGCGGCCGAATCCGGCGCGATATCGCCCAGCCGTTACCAGCGCTTTTTGAAATTGCGGGAAAAAATGCCACCCGGCAATCGGCTATAGTTACGGCGCATATGTTGAACTCACCCGCCTCTGCGAAGCGTCTGCCGGCTTGCGCCGCGGCCCGGCCTTAGCGTAAATTAGCGCTTTTAACCCGAGTCGTCCCCGGCGCCTGGAACCAGCACATGGAAATCAGCCAAAAATCAACCGATCAGGCAATTCTGGCTTGGGCTAGAGACGATCACGGCAAACCGCAAATAGCGCTCGATCCGGAAAGCCTTTACCGTTACGGCCATCTGATTCGGTTGACCGAACAACTGGTCCTCGACCAGTTTTCCCGCGGCCTGGTTTCCGGCACCACACATACCTGCATCGGCCAGGAATTAACGGCGATGTCGGTCGTGCGAGCGCTCAACCATCCCGACGACGCCGTGCTGTCCAACCACCGCAACCACGGCCACTTTTTGACCTATTCCGGCGATTTCGTCGGCTTGGTCGCCGAAATCATGGGCCGCGAAGCCGGCGCCTGCGGCGGCTGGGGCGGCAGCCAGCATTTGGTGCACCGGCATTTTCACAGCAACGGCGTTCAGGGCGGCATGCTGGGTATCGGCGCCGGTTTGGCTTTAGCGCGCAAACTGCACAACAGCGACGGCATCGTCGCGGCCATTATCGGCGACGGCACGCTGGGTCAGGGCCTGGTTTACGAAGCAATGAATCTGGCGTCGGTCTGGAATGCGCCATTGCTCGTTGTCGTGGAAAATAACGGCATTGCCCAAACCACCGTTAGCAGCCATACCCTGGGCGGCGACATCGAAGCCCGCGGCGCGGCGTTCGGCCTGCCTACTTGGCGCTTGGCCGACGACGATCCGGAATTTTTGGCGAAAGTCGACGGCGTCGTCAACACGGTCCGCGGCAGGCGCGGCCCCGGCTTTCTAGTTATCGACACCCGGCGCATGGGCCCGCACAGCAAGGGCGACGATTTGCGCGACCCCGAGGAGTTGGAGCAAATACGCAACCGCGACCCGCTGGCGGCGCTCGGGCGGCTTCTGCCGGCAGACGTCCGCAATGCCATCGAATCAAACAATCGCCAGTTCGTAGAGGCCGTGCGCCAAGCCGCCGACGCCTCTCCGGAAGCCTGCCTCCGCGAAACTCCGGCCCATATTTTCGAGCAACCGGCTCAACCGGAACCCATGTCCGTTCCGGAAGTTTCGGCCGGCAGCAACGTCCGCCAGGCCATCAACAGCACATTGCGCCATTTGCTCGACTCGGATAAGCGCGTTTTGGTGATCGGCGAAGATTTGCACGATCCCTACGGCGGCGCCTTCAAGGTTACCCAAGGTTTATCGACCGATTTTCCCGGAAGGGTGATTTCCACGCCGATCAGCGAAGCCGGCATCACCGGCGCGGCAATCGGTTTGGCGCTGGACGGCTACCTGCCGATCGTGGAAATCATGTTCGCCGACTTCCTGACGCTTTGCATGGATCAACTGTTGAACCATGCCGTCAAATTTCCCGGCATGTTCCCGGACGTCTCGGTGCCGCTAGTGATCCGCACCCCGTGTGGCGGACGGCGCGGTTACGGCCCGACCCATAGCCAAAGCCCCGAGCACCTGTTCACCGCTGTTCCGGGTTTGACCGTAGCCTACCCCAGCCATCGCCACGACGTATCCGGCTTGCTGGCCAACGCCGTGCAACGTTGGCATTATCCGGTGCTGTTCCTGGAACACAAATTACTGTACGGCGAAAAACTGGATCCGGCCGACTATACTGCCCTGGATAGTACCGACGATGTCGCCACCGAGCTGTTTCCAACGCTCAGGCGCGGCGCCGACGATCCCGATGTGACGCTAGTGGCCTACGGCGGCATGCTGCCGATTGCCGAGGCCGTAGCCAGGCGCCTGGAAACCGAAGAGGAACTGGCGGTGGAAATCGTCGCCCCCGCCTTGCTGTCGCCGTTGCCGCGCGACTCGATGATAGGCCATCTGCTCGAGCGGCAAACCGTCGTTGTCGTCGAAGAATCGCACCACGATTTCGGCGTCAGCGCCGAAATTGCCGCCGCTCTACTCGAATCGGGTTTTAGCGGCCAACTGTTGCGCATCGGCACGCCGCCGGTACCGATCGCTTCGGCACGCAGCCTGGAACGAAGCATCATTCCCGACGAACAATCCATCATCGACCAAATTCTCGACCTTTTCTAAGGATTGCCATGGCCAGCTACCAGACCGTCCCTTGCGTCAATATCAACGACGAATTCGTCGACATCGTCAGCATCGACGTCAAACCGGGCCAATACGTCAACAGCGGCGACATCGTCGCCACGGTCGAAACCGACAAATCGATGATCGACGTGGTGGCGGAGCAAGCCGGTTACGTATTGAGAATCGACGGCACCGAAAAAGAAAAAGCCCGGGTCGGCTCGATCCTGTTTTGGTTGGGCGAAGCGGCGGACGACCCGATTCCCGAGCAAGCATCCGATCCGGTAGCGACCGACTCCGTTACGCGGCAGCCGACCGCGAAAGCCCGGGCGCTGTTGAAGCGGTTAGGCTTGGCTACCGGAGATATTCCGAGCAGCGGCGAACGGCTATCGGTCGCGGACATCGAAACCTGGCTGGCCCGTAACGGCAAAACCGTCGCCCCAGCCGCCGGTGCCGCACCGATTGCTCGCCAGGACCCGATGCCGGCTGTTAATGGCGAATTGGAAACGCTCTCCTCGGAAGCGGCCGGCATGCTGCAGGCGGTCACCTGGCACCGCGACCACGCCGCGGCCGGCTACATCGAAATGGAATACGATCCCGAACCGTGGGAAGAGTATGCCGCCGCCTATGCCGCCGAACACAAATTGATGTTATCGCCGCTGCTGCCGCTGTTGGCCTTCCACCTGGCCCAGCTAGGCCGCGAACGCCCGACCATCAACTCCACCATCGTCAACGGCCAACGCTACCAATATCGGCCGGTCAATTTGGGATTTACGGTCCAAGCCGGCAACATGCTGTATTTGACCGTGGTCCGCGATACCCAGGACATGGATACCGCCCAGTTCATCGGCGCCTTGGGCGAAGTGCAACGCCATGCCATGGGCCACAAGTTGCCGCCGCAGGAAGCCTCCGGTGCAACTTTGTCGTTTTCCAGCATGGCCCGTTGGAACGTTAGCCGCCATATTCCGATTTTGCCGCCGCAAACCTCGCTGATCGTCGCCCATGCCGCGCCGAAAAACGCCGGCCATGCCGTGTTAGCCGCCAGCTACGACCACCGCGTGCTAACCGGCTTCGATGTCGCCCAAGTCTTGCAAGCTTTGTCGCAACCGCCCAAATAACCCCAAACCTGAAGAGAAATACTGCATGAGCCTGAATCCAGACGCTATCAAAGCCGCGCTCCGCGCCAAAGTCATCGAACTCGCCGCACCGCTGGGTATGGATGCCAGCGGCGTAACGGACGACGATATTCTGCCGGCCACCGGCTTGCTCGACTCCGGCGCCATTTTGGAATTGGTGGTGTGGTTCGAAGCAACATACGACATTCGTATCAAACAAGAAGAGATGAATATCGATAACCTCGGTTCGATCAACGCGATGACCGATTTTCTGTTGGCCCGCAAACCAAGCTAGACAATCAAGCCCTTTCAACTTCACCTAAGGCGATACATATGGCATTGCCGACCATCGAACCGATACAGGACGGCGATCTGCTGCCGTTCTGCCAATTCCTGACCGAACATCTAAGCAACCAGCGTAGCGCCGAGCAATGGGCGCAAGCCTTTCGGCAAAACTGGATTTCGGACAAGCCCAATAACGGATTTGTAATCCGCGACAACGGCAAAATCGTCGGCGGTATCGGCGCCATTTACGCCGAGCGCAAGATTCGCGGCCAAACCGAACGCTTCTGCAATATTACCAGTTGGTGCGTGTTGGAAGCCTACCGCGCGCAAAGCATGCGTCTGGCGATGGCGGTGGTTTCTCAACCCGGATTCCACTTTACCGACCTGACCCCCACCGAAGTAGTTTCGAAGACCTTACAGTTTCTGAAATTCAAACCGATGAACGAACGGCATGCGATTTGGCCGAACTTTCCATGGCCGTTTTCGGCAATCGCCGGCGTAAAGGTCATTACCGATCACGAAATGATTGCCAGCGTGCTGCCGGCCGACGCCGGCAAAGTGTTTGCGGAACATCGCCATTTGTCTTGGTTGCAACATGCCGCCGTAGGTAAGCCCGGCGCCTATTGCCATGTGGTCTGGAAACCGAATCGCTTGAAAGGCGTGAACGGCGCGATGATTCTGGGATTCAGCGACGCCGAATTATTTTTACGCTACCGGCACACGTTTGGCAGCCATCTGTTCTGGCAAGGCCGTTTTTACACCCGCGTCGAATCGCGCCTGCTGCCGACGGTGCCGACTCTGGCGCTGGAACTGGCCGGCTACCGCAATAAAGTGTTCCGCAGCGACACGCTGACAGCGGCCGACATCAGCAATTTCTACTCCGAACTAATGGCATTAGACCTATGATCGAGCGAACCCTAATTAAGCCTGAGCCGGCAACCCGCCCGATTTTATCGGTCGTAATCCATACCGAGGAAGAATTCGATTGGAACCGGCCCTACGATCGCAACGCCACCGGCGTCAGCCACATGCAATATATCGACCGCGCCCAAAGCGTGTTCGATAGCTTCGGCATCGTGCCGAACTACGTGATCGACTATCCGATTGCCTCCAAACCCGAGGCCGTAGCTCCTTTGAAAGCCTATGCCGACAGCGGTAGGGCGCTGATCGGCGCCCATTTGCATCCGTGGGTTTCGCCGCCGTTCGACGAAGAAATCAATGCACGCAACTCCTATCCGGGAAATTTGCCTGCGGAATTGGAGCGGGAAAAACTTCGGCTGCTGACCGAGCAAATCACGGCCTCGTTCGGTAGCCGGCCGCTGACTTATTTGGCCGGCCGTTACGGTTTCGGCCCCAACACGGCGGATATTTTGGAAGAGCTGGGTTACGAGGTCGATATCAGCGTGGCGGCGTCGATCGACTATAGCGGCGACGGCGGTCCGGATTATGCCAACGTCAGCAGCGATCCGTTCTGGTTCGGCCGCCAGCGGCGCCTGCTGGGCTTACCGGGCTCCGGCGGCTACGTCGGTTACTTGCGTAGCGGCGGCACGCCGCTTTACCGGCAACTGACCCAGCCATGGCTGCGCAAAATCCGCGTTTCCGGCGCCGTTGCGCGCTTACGGATGCTGGAAAGGATTCGGCTATCGCCCGAAGATTACAGCGAACCGGAAATGCGCCGCTTGACCGAATCGCTGCTGGACGACGGGATACGGATTTTTGTGTTCAGCTTCCATTCGCCGTCGGTGATGCCGGGCGGCACCCCCTACGTCAGAAACCAAGCCGACCTGGAACGCTTCCTGGGCAAATGCCGGGATTACTTCGATTTTTTTATGGGCCAATTGGGCGGCACGGCAATGACACCGTTGCAGATCAAGGCCTGGCTGGAGCAGCGCTAACTAACCCGGCGGCCAGTGCATTTGCCGGCCGGCCAGCAGGTGCAGGTGCAGGTGCAGATGAAACACAGTCTGCCCGCCGTCGGCGTTGCAGTTCAGCACGGTGCGGTAGCCGTTATCGGCGTAACCGAGATCCTTGGCGATCTGTGCGGCGGTTTGCAGCAGACGTCCGCCCAGCCCGGCGTCGTCCAGTTCGTTCAATGTGGCAACGTGCCGCTTCGGAATCACCAACGCGTGCAGCGGCGCCTGCGGATGCAAATCGCGGAACGCCAGGACTTGATCGTCTTCGTAGACCACGTCCGGCTTGATTTCGCCGGCCGCCATTTTGCAAAACAAACAATCGCTCATAGTTGCTCCTAAAGTTCGCGCCGGCCGTTGAAGGCGTGCGCCAAAGTACCGCTGTCGATAAACTCCAGTTCGCCGCCCATCGGCACGCCGTGGGCGATGCGCGTGGCGCGAACGCCGAATTTGGCGGCGACGTCGGCAATGAAGTGGGCGGTGGCTTGGCCTTCGACTGTCGAATTGGTCGCCAGAATGATTTCCTTGATTTGGCCGGAAGCCATACGCTGCTCCAGCAAATCGAAGCCGAGTTGGTCAGGGCCGATACCGTCCAGCGGCGACAGGCGGCCGTGCAACACGAAATATTTACCCTTGAAGGTCGTCGCTTGGTCCACCACCCAAACGTCGGCCGGGCTCTCGACCACGCACAAGGTTTCGGCATCGCGTAGCGGGTTGGCGCAAACCTCGCACAACTCGGCTTCGGTCAAAGTCCGGCATTCGCGGCAATGGCCGATTTCGTTGACGGCCCGCTCCAGCATCTTGCCAAGTTGCAAACCGCCCTCGCGGTTACGCTGCAACAAATGAAAAGCCATGCGTTGCGCCGACTTGGGCCCGACACCCGGCAAACAGCACAGGCTTTGAATCAGTTCTTTCAGCAAGCCCTGGTTCTGCATCGTTTAAAACGGCATTTGAAACCCGGGCGGAATCGGAATCCCGGCCGTGACGTCGGCCATTTTCTCTTTCTTCATCTTGCCAACCTTATGCACCGCGTCGTTGATCGCCGCCGCCACCAAATCTTCCAGCATGTCCTTATCGTCGCCGACCAGAGACGGATCGATGCTGACTTTACGCACTTCGCGCTTGCCGGTCATGACGATGGTCACCAAGCCGCCGCCGGACTCGCCCCGGACCTCCATGGCTTCCAATTCTTCCTGGGCTTTTTTCAAATTTTCCTGCATTTTTTGGGCTTGCTGCATGATGCCCGCGAGTGCGTTTTTCATTTCTGTCTCCAACCATTCAATTCAGCGGTTCGATGCTGCCAGGCACAATTCTGGCTCCGAACGTTTCTTTTAAAGCCTGTACGTTAGGGTCGGCGTTGATATTGTCCACCGCCGCCTGCTGCCGGTCTTCCCGGGCTTTCTGCATTTCCAGTGCCGGCGTCATTTGTGCCGCCGCCTGCTGGGTAATGACCAATTTCAACGGCTTACCGTAATAATGTTGCAAGGCCGCGCGCAGATTTTCCTCGGCCCGGCTGCCGACTTGGTGAAAGCCGGGATCCAGCAATAGCCGGCAACTGCTGTCGTCGATACTGTCCAGCACGCAATTATTGGCCAATTCGCGAGTACGGCCATTCAGATTCAAGGCCGCAATAATATCTCGCCAGCGGCTTCCGGCATCGGCGGCGGCAATCGGTTGCACCGCCGGGGCTACGACCGGCTCGGCCACCGTTTCGGCAACCGGCGCTGTCCGCGCCGGGGGCTCGCCGGCTGGTGCCATATTCGGCACGACGGGAGTCCCAGCCGCAACAGCCGTTACCGGCATGCGGCCAGCCGCCGCCGGGCGAAAAGCCAGCATGCGCAATAACGTCATTTCGAAGCCGCTGCGCGGATCGGGCGCTAAAACCAAGTCGCGTTGGCCGGTCAAGCCAATCTGATAGTACAACTGCACGTCCTCCGGCGTTAACCGCTGCGCCAGCTCGCCCAGCAACTGCTTGTCGAATTCGTGGTCGACGAAAGCCGGCACCTGTTGCAATACGGCTACCCGATGCAATACCCGCAATATCTGCTGCAGAATCTCGGCGAAGTCCGGCGTCAGTTGCGCCACGTCGGCGATCTTTGCCAAGATCTGGCGAGCCTCGCCGGCCGCCAAGGCCAACAAAATATCGTCGACCGGTTGCTGGGCGACCGCGCCGAGCATGCCCAGCACCGCGTCGCCGGTTACCGTGCCGCTGCCGTAGACGATCGCCTGATCCAGCAAGCTCAAGCCGTCGCGCAAACTGCCGTCGGCCGCTCGCGCCAACATTTTCAGGGCCTGAGACTCGAATGCGATATTTTCCTCGCCGAGGATGAATTGCATCTGCCGGTCGATTTGCTCGGGAGTCAGCCGTTTCAGATTGAATTGCAGACAGCGCGATAGCACGGTAACCGGGATCTTGTGCGGATCGGTAGTCGCCAGCAGAAACTTGACGTGGGGCGGCGGCTCTTCCAGCGTTTTCAGCAGCGCATTGAAGCTGTGACCTGACAGCATGTGCACTTCGTCGATCAGATAAACCTTGTAGCGGCCCTGGTTCGGCGCGTATTGGGCGTTATCCAGCAGATCGCGGGTGTCTTCGACTTTGGTGCGGGAGGCGGCATCGACTTCGATCAAGTCCATAAATCGGCCTTGTTCGAATGCCTGGCACACAGCACAAGCGCCGCAGGGATTGAAGTTTTGCAGATTTTCGCAGTTGATAGCCTTGGCCAATATCCTAGCGACCGTGGTTTTGCCGACGCCGCGGGTACCGGTAAACAAATAGGCGTGGTGCAAGCGTTCGTGCTGCAGAGCGTGGATCAAAGACTGGCTGACATGCTCCTGTCCGACGAGCTGAGAAAAGTTGCTGGGACGCCATTTTCTGGCAAGAACCTGATAAGCCATTAGCAACGGGAGCGGCAGGAGATTGGGCGGCTACTGCGCCAGCCGCATCCCGGCACACGAATCCGCTGCTACCGTTGCTTCCTTCCGGACCTGGCGGGGTTTACAGCGTATCGTTGCGAGAGGACCGACACAGTAACCATAAAACATCAGCGACTGGCTGAAGAGCTGGCTATTATCCTTAAATCGCTGCCGTTAGGCAAGCGACCCGCGAAAAATAAACTCCGTCCCTAGCGAAAGCCGCCAATATTCAACGCTGTGGCGATGCTGTGACCGAATGCGACGCCGAAACGGCCGACCAAGCGATCGATCAAGCGTTCGTGCGGCGTGAAATTGACCGTTTCCTCGGTGCCGAATTGCTCACGCACCACCGAATCGATGCTGCCGAAGCCATCGGCCAAGCCCAACTGGACGCTTTCCTGCCCGGACCAGATCAAGCCGGAGAACATTTCCGAGGTCTCTTTCAACCGCTCGCCGCGTCCGGCTCTGACCGCCTCGATGAATTGCTGATGGACCTGGTTCAACAAAGACTGCATGTGCTTGCTCTCGCGCTCGTTCACCGGCGAGAACGGATCGAGCATAGCTTTATGCTCGCCCGCGGTCAGCAAGCGCCGCTCCACACCCAGTTTTTCCAGCACATTGCTGAAGCCGAAACCGTTCATGACGACGCCGATCGAGCCGACCAGACTGGCTTGGTTGACGTAAATCTTGTCGCTGGCCGAAGCGATGTAGTAGCCGCCAGACGCACAAATATCGCCGACAACCGAATAAATCGGCAACTGCGGGTGCACGGCTTTCAAGCGCCGGATTTCGTCATAGACGTAGGCCGATTGCACGGCGCTGCCGCCCGGCGAATTGATATTCAGGATGATGCCTTTGGTATTTTTATCCTTGGCCGCATCGCGCAGGCCTTCGATAATGGTATCGGCCGCCGCGCCTTCGCCCTCGGCGATCTGACCCAATACATCGACGATGGCTACGTGTTGCGCCGACCCGGTCTCAACCTCCTGCTTCAGTTGCGGATACAAAGCCACGCCCAGCGCCACCGACAAATACGCGAAAGTCAGTAATTTGAAGAAAATACCCCAACGCCGCGCGGCCTTTTGCTCGGCAATCGCCGCGAACGCCAATTTCTCGAGCACCTCCTTTTCCCAACCGGGCGCGTCCTGGTTCGAATGATCGGGATGCTGTTGATTCGTATCCACCGTAACCTCCTAAAGTAATTCGAGCAAATCCGTCGGATAATCCAGACAAAGCAACGGCTTGTATTGCTGCAACGTCTCGCGGGAATGGGCACCGCAAGTGACGCCGGCCGCAGCGACTCCGGCATTGGCCGCCATTTGCATATCGTGCGCGGAGTCGCCGACCAGCAAGGCCCGCTGCTTGTCGATGCCCAGTTCCGCTAAAATTTCGGCCACCATCAACGGGTCGGGCTTCGATGCGGTCTGGTCCGAACTGCGCGTGGTACAAAACAAATCGGCTACGCCGGTACCGCGTATCGCCTGATCCAAACCGGCGCGTTTCTTGCCAGTAGCCACCGCCAGCCTAAAGCCATCGCCGCGCAGCCGTTCGAGCATGGCCGTAACTCCCGGAAACAAATCGGCCGGACCGATCTGTTTGGAAAAAAAAGCCTTGCTGTAAACCTCGGCCAAACGTTGCCGGGTTTCGGTATCGACGCCGGGAAACAATTGCCGGGTGGCGTTATCGATACTCAAACCGATAATATCCTTGACTGCAGCCGCCGACGGTATGTCGCACGCACACTCCGCCGCCGCCTGTTGAATGCAGTGGACGATCCAGTCCACCGAATCCATCAGCGTGCCGTCCCAATCGAAAATGATTAAGTCAAAGCGGTTTTTCATGATCGATCAATTGTTGCAAATCGGCCGGCAACGGCGCCACGAAGTGCAGCGGCTCACCGGTCAGCGGATGGGCAAACTGTAATTGTTCGGCGTGCAAGAATAGCCGCTTGTACCCGCGTTTTTTAAACATCTTGTTGGTCTCGCCGTCGCCGTAGCGGTCGTCCGCGACTATCGGATGCCCGAGCCAAGCCGCATGCACCCGGATCTGGTGGGTCCGGCCCGTCTTCGGCGCCGCATGCACCAGAGTCGCATCCTGATATTGCTTTAGCCGCGTGAACAGGGTTTCCGCGGCCTTGCCGGCCTGACTGACTACCACCATGCGTTCGCCGCCATGGGCGACGTTCTTCAGCAACGGCACGTCCACCACCTGCTTTTTGCGTTGAAACTGCCCGACCAACAAAGCCAAATAGGTCTTCTGAATGCCGTCGCCGCGAAAAAGTTCATGCAATACCTTCAATACCGAGCGTTTCTTGGCAATCAGCAAACAACCGGAAGTATCTTTGTCCAGCCGATGCACCAGCTCCAGAAACTTCTGTTGCGGCCGGATTTGCCGCAACCCCTCGATCACGCCGGAACTGACGCCGCTACCGCCGTGCACGGCAAATCCGGCCGGCTTGTTCAACACGATGAAACCGTCGTCTTCGTACAGAATGTGGTTTTCCAAACTGAACTTCAAGGTCGGCTGAACGATGGCCTCGTCTTTTTTTTCGGAAACCCTGACCGGCGGGATGCGCACGATATCGCCGAGTTGCAGCTTGTAACTGACGTCGATACGGCCTTTGTTGACCCGAACCTCACCCTTCCTGACCATGCGGTAAATTCGAGTTTTCGGTACGCCTTTCAGATAAGCGATCAGAAAATTATCGAGCCTTTGTTCGCTGTTCGCCTCGGTAATTTCCAGCCATTGCACTTGCGGAGTAGTCTGGTCTGCTGCGGTATTCATGCTCCAAATGATAACAACATATCCGTAAGCTATGTTTAAAATTGCTGGCCCGAATAAACATTGCTATATTAGGCTGGTTTATCTTTGGATAGACTTTGACTATAAAAATTTAAAACCATGGTTTTAGCGCTGTTTCGCCGCGCCAAGCTTATAAAGAATTTTTTCGGGTTTTGTCGCTCAACCCATGATGAGCGAGCTGCATCCTTTGCGTAGAGTTCGGTAAAACAGACCTCCCACTTTTCAAGCGCCCCGCTCGGCATTGCCGATACCCACTGCGACAATAACTACAAGACCTTGCAGTTTTCAGTCAGTCCGGCCGCTCAACTAAAAGTCATATTGGGAAACATGCCGCCTTTATCCGCGACAACCAAACCTGTTCAAGCTCTAGGTAGGATACACAGAACAATAAGGATAATTAAATGAAAAGAATGCTTATCAACGCCACGCAGCCCGAAGAGCTGCGGGTGGCATTGGTAGATGGTCAGAAACTTTACGATTTCGACATCGAAGTTCCATCGAAAGAACAAAAAAAATCCAATATTTACAAAGGCATCATCACCCGGGTAGAACCCAGCCTCGAAGCCGCCTTCGTCAACTACGGCGCCGAAAAACACGGATTCCTGCCGTTCAAGGAAATCGCCCCGGAATACCGCACCGGCGACGGGCAGGAAGGCAAACCATCCAGCAAAAGCAATATCCGCGAAGGCCAGGAAATTGTCGTTCAAATCGAAAAAGAAGAACGCGGCAACAAAGGCGCGGCGCTAACAACCTACATCAGTCTGGCCGGCACCTATCTGGTGCTGATGCCAAACAACCCCAAAGCCGGCGGCATTTCCAGGCGCATCGAAGGCGACAACCGTAGCGAATTGCGCGAAACCATGGCCGCCCTGGAAATTCCGGACAGCATGGGCTTGATCATCCGCACCGCCGGCTCCGACAAAAACGTCGAAGAGCTGCAGTGGGACTTAAACTACCTACTGCAACTGTGGGAAGCCATCGACCGCTCCAGCACCGAGCAAACCGCGCCCTTCCTGATTTTCCAGGAAAGCAACGTCATCATCCGCGCACTGCGCGATCACTTGCGCGGCGACATCGACGAAATCCTGATTGACCAGGAAGGCGCCTTCAAACTGGTGCATAACTTCCTGAAACAGGTGATGCCGCATAATCTGCACAAGGCCAAACTGTACCAGGACAGCGTGCCGCTGTTCAGCCGCTACCAGATCGAAACCCAGATCGAGATGGCTTATAAGCGCGAAGTGTCGCTGCCGTCCGGCGGCTCCATCGTCATCGACCACACCGAGGCTCTGACATCGATAGACATTAACTCGGCCCGCGCCACCAAGGGCAGCGACATCGAGGAAACCGCGCTGAACACCAACCTGGAAGCGGCCGACGAAATCGCCCGCCAATTGCGTCTGCGCGACTTGGGCGGTCTGTTCGTGATCGACTTCATCGACATGATGTCGAACAAAAACCAGCGCGAAGTGGAAAACCGCTTACGCGATGCGTTAAAAATCGACCGCGCTCGTATCCAGACCGGCCGCATCTCCCGCTTCGGCTTGATGGAAATGTCGCGCCAACGCTTGCGGCCGTCTTTGGGCGATTCGACCCAATTGACCTGCCCGCGCTGCAAAGGCCAAGGCACGATCCGTAACGTCGAATCGGTCACGCTGGCCGTGCTGCGCTTGATCGAAGAAGAAGCGATGAAAAAAGGCACCGAGCGCGTCATCGCCCACTTGCCGATCGATTGCGCCACCTTCCTGCTCAACGAAAAACGCGCGGCGATTCAGGAAATCGAATCCAGGCTGCAAGTCGGCATCATCGTGCTGCCGAGCAAACACCTGGAAACGCCGGCTTACGACATCGAGCGGATCAAAGCCATCGGCGATAGCGAAGAAAAAGCCAGCCATTTGCAAATCAAAGAAGAAGACATCACGGTGCCGGAATTCGCCAAACAACTGGGCCCGAAAACCGAAAAAGCCGCGATCAAGGAATTTCTGCCGGATTCGCCGGCACCGGTACAGAGCAAAAAGACTTCGGCCAGCCTGATACAGCGCTTCTGGCAACGCCTGATCGGCGCCGGCAAGACCGTTGAAACCGACGAAGTCGGCGAAAAAAGCGGCGAAGACAAAACCAAACCGGGCCGCAATAATCGCCGCGACCGTGGCGAGCGCGGTGAACGTGGCGCCGGCCGCAACAACAACCGCCGCAGCGGTAACCGCCGTCCGGCGAACCAGCCACCCGCAGCGGCTGGCCAGGAAACCGCACCCAACCTGAACGACGACGCCAAACCGGTGGCGGCAAGCTCCGAACTCGAATCCGGAGCCGATAACGCTGCAAAAAGGGCCCCAGGCGCGCCGGACCGGGAACGCAGCCGCCGCAGCCGTAGCCGCCGCCGCGGCCCGCGCAACGGTGCCGAGAAACGCGGCGAACCAAGCCTGAACGGAACGGACGGCGAAGCGCCGCAAGCCAGCGAATATATCCCGCCGGCCGCCGTCGACAGCGGAGAAGGCCACAATCAGCCGCGCTCATATAACCGCGAGTTTGCCGAGCGGAATCAACGCCCGGCCGAGGACAGCCGGCAAGACCACGAACCCGTCAGAACCGCCGCCGAAGAATAAACGACGGCAACCGGGCGCCGTCTCGGCACGGCGCCCGCCTCATCTCTACTGCGCGCCTAATCGATATAGCGCCGCAACAAATCCTGGTAGGCCTCGATACGGCGGTCGCGTAAGAACGGCCAAATCCGTCTAACATCCTCGCTGCGGCGCATATCGAGCTCGGCAAACAGCAGCAAATCCTGTTTATCGTCGGCGCTAGCCAAAATCTCGCCCTGCGGACCGGCGATAAAGCTATTACCCCAAAACTGGATGCCTTGCGCCTGGTCCGGCGCCGCTTCGAAGCCGATTCGGTTGCAGGAAATTAGCGGCAAACCGTTGGCCACGGCATGCCCGCGCTGCACGGTCACCCAGGCGTCGCGCTGGCGCTGCTGCTCGTCCGCAGCGTCGCTGGGATCCCAGCCGATAGCGGTCGGATAAATCAACACCTCCGCACCGGCCAAGGCCATCAAGCGCGCCGCTTCCGGGTACCACTGGTCCCAGCAGATCAATACCCCCAATTTGCCAATCGAGGTTTCGATCGGTCGAAAGCCGAGATCGCCCGGCGTGAAATAAAACTTCTCGTGAAACCCCGGGTCGTCGGGGATGTGCATTTTGCGGAAGGTGCCGGCAATGCTGCCGTCCTTGTCGAACACCACGGCCGTGTTGTGGTACAACCCCGGCGCCCGCCGTTCGAAGATCGTCGACACGATCACGACGTTATTGGCGGCGGCGACTTTGGCCAGTACCTCGCAGGTCGGCCCGGGCACCGGTTGCGCCAAATCGAAACAAGCGGTGTCTTCGCTTTGGCAAAAATAATGGTCCAGATGCAGTTCCGGCAGCACGACCAAATCGGCATTTTGTTGGGCAGCCGCTTCGATTTGGCTGATGGAATAGGCCAGATTGGTGTCCCGGCCGCGATTGCATGGTTGCTGCACCGCACAAGCGATGATGGTTTTCTTCATACTCAGTAGTAATCACGCTAAATCCGGCGCCGCGAACGCGGGCCGGAAACAATGCCAAGGGTTAATTGTTAAAAATTCAGTTTGACGATGGCCGGTACCTGCATGCTGGCGCAATGCAGGCTGCCGTACTGGTGTACCAGTGCCCGGCACGGCACGGCAATCACTTCGCGATCCGGGAAGCAGGCAGCCAAACGCTGCAACGCCACGGCATCGTTAGCGTCGTCGTAAACCGGCACCAGCACCGCACCGTTGATAATCAGAAAATTGGCGTAATTGGCCGGCAAACGTTGGCCGTGTTCGTCGCTGATCGGTTGCGGCAACGGCAGCGGCACCAGCTTGTAAGCCACGCCGGATTCGGTGCGGAAAGCCTGTAACTGGGCTTCCATATTTTTCAGGCTGGCATAGTGCGGGTCCGCGCTATCGTCGCAAGCGGTATAAGCGATGGTATCGGCACTGCAAAACCGCGCCAACGTGTCGATATGGGCATCGGTATCGTCGCCGGCCAGATTGCTCTGTTCGACCCACAAAATCCGTTTCGCGCCCAAATAATTCTGCAACTGGCCGGTAATCGCGGCGGCGGACATATCCGGATTGCGGTTCGGATTGAACAGGCAATTTTTGGTGCTCAGCAAGGTGCCTTGGCCGTCGGATTCGATACTGCCGCCTTCCAACACCAAGTCCAGCGTCGCCGTCGGATAACCCTTGAAAATAGGATGGGCGAACAAGGCCAGATTCAACGCATCGTCGGCGGCGTGCGGGTATTTGTTGCCCCAGCCGTTAAAGCGGAAATTCAGCATCTGCACGGCAGCCTTCGGATGTTGCCATTCCAGGGTCAGAAACACCGTATCCCGCAACCAGATGTCGTTGTAGTCGGCTTGTACGTAATGGATTTGCGGATTGTGCGGCAATTGCGTCTGGATGTGCTGCTGGTGCTCGCCGTCCTTGCACAAAATCACCAATGGCTGAAACCGGCTGATCGCGGTGGCGGCCGCGTGGTAGCAATCCTCGACCGCGGACAAATTGCTGAAATCGCCGCTGCGGTGCGGCCAAGCGATGATAACCGCCGCTTGCGGTTCCCATTCGGCAGGAAAGCGAATCATGGAGTACTCCCGGATAAATGACTGAAAAAACGCGGCATTGTACCAACAGGCGGCGGTTAAGACTTGTCCGCTATGTTTTTATTCGCGAGCCGAACGGGCGAGGTAGCCATCGCGCCGCTTGCGGGAACGGCCGATTGCGCCCAGCCTTATCGGCCGCGGCGCTCTAGCTCGACCGAAAACCGAGCGCTAACCCTTGCTTTTTAAAAATTCCCGCCATACTTAGTCCGGCCGGCTGCGTAGCGAGACGCGGCCGGGCTTTGACCGTAACGCCGCCATCTTAGACCAAGATACCGATGCCGATTCGCCGCCAGCCAGATTAAGCCGCCCGCACACATGAAACCTTACCCGCCGTTTCCATTCCGCCAATTCGTGCCGGCGACGCCCGGTTCGCGCCGCATTTTTTTCGGACTGGCCCTCGGCGTCAATTGCGCGGCGGCCGCCGAGCCGCTACCGGCACTGGAGGACTTGTCGATCAACGAACTGATGCAAATGGAAGTGTCGTCGGCGTCCAGAAAAACCCAAACCGTATCCGACACGGCGGCGGCGGCTTTCGTCATCAGCCAGGACGACATTCGCCGCTCCGGCGTGACCTCGATTCCCGATGCGCTGCGCTTGGCGCCGGGCCTGGAAGTTGCGCAAATCAACGCCAGCCTGTGGTCGGTCACCGCACGCGGCTTCAACGGCCGCTACGCCAACAAACTGCTGGTGTTGATGGACGGCCGCTCGGTGTATACGCCGCTGTTCTCCGGCGTGTTCTGGGACTTGCAGGACACGATGATGGAAGACATCGAGCGCATCGAAGTGATCCGCGGCCCCGGCGCCGTGATGTGGGGTGCCAACGCGGTGAACGGCGTGATCAACATCATCACCAAAAAAGCCAAGGACACCCAGGGCAACCTGTTCGTGGCCGGCGGCGGCAACCAGGAAACCGGCTTCGCCGGCTACCGCCACGGCGGCCGGGTCGGCGACGACGGCAGTTACCGGGTCTATGCCAGAACCTTCGAGCGCAACACCTTTGTCAATAACAGCGGCGAACGCCTGCACGACGACTGGCGCTCGGTCCAGGGCGGTTTCCGGATCGACAACCGCATCTCCAACGACAACCGCTACACTGTGCAAGGCGACGTCTACCGAAAAAACGTCGGCAACACGGTGCCGGCGCAAACCGTAGCACCGCCGTTCAACAGGCCGTTCGATACCGACGACCATGCCGAAGGCGCCAACCTACTGGCACGCTGGGAAGGCAATCTCAGCGACGGCTCCGAGTTTACGCTGCAAGCTTATTACGACCGGGTCAATTTCAGCGCGGCGACCTTGTCCGACAGCCAGGACATGTTCGACATCGATTTCCAGCACCGGCTGCATCCCAATGCCGACCATGACCTGATGTGGGGTGCCAGCTACCGTTTCATCCACAGCGCGACCAGCGGCAGCGCGGCGATCTCGTTCAACCCCACCAGCCTGGGCTACCATAACGGCAGCGCCTTCGTGCAGGACGACATCACGCTGATCGACGACACGTTGCGTTTGACCTTGGGCACAAAACTGGAAGAAAGCCACTTCGGCAACACCCAGGTTCAGCCCAATGCCCGCTTGATGTGGACGCCGGACCCGAAACATTCGGTCTGGGCCTCGGTGTCGCGGGCGGCACGCACGCCGTCGCGCGGCGAAGCCCAGGCCAGCATCGGATTGGGCACAGCCCCGCCGCCTTTCACGATGATTCAGGTCATGGCACAACCCAATCCCGATTTGCGAGCTGAAAAGGTGTTTGCCGCCGAAATCGGCTACAGAACGCAGTGGACCGACAAGTTCTCCACCGATATTACCGCGTTCAGCAACCATTACACCGACCTGATCATGTTCCGCCAAGGTTCGCTCAATTTCGCCACGCTGACCCAACCCCTGATCTGGTACAACAACAGCCGCGAAGTCACGACCCGCGGCATCGAGATTGCCGGCGAATGGCAAGCCCTGGATTGGATGCGCTTCACCGGCAATTACAGCCACCTGAAAATCGAACGGCCTTACGACAGCGACAATCCCGATATCGCCGGCCTCAGTCCGCGCCACCGCGGCTCGCTGCGCTGGCAGATGGACTTGCCGGAACGAGTCAAACTCGATCTGACTTTGCGCCACGTCGGCAAACTGGCCGCAGTCGGCCAGCAAGTGCCGGCTTACACTACGTTCGACGCCCGTCTGGCCTACGAACCGGTTTCCGGGCTGGAGCTGGCGTTCGTTGCCCAAAATCTGTTCTCGCCGCGGCATCCGGAATTCCAAGACTCGGCGGCCATTTCCCTGCCCGGAGCGGCGGCGGAAATCCCGCGCTCGATCTACGGCAAACTCAGTTGGCGTTTTTGATTTTTCCCCTATGCGAGTACCCACCATGCAAGCGTTCTTGAAAAAGTACCTACCCTGGATCGTCGTCGGCTTCGTGCTGTTGGTCGGCTGGCTGTGGCCGAGCTGGTTACCCTGGCTGCTGTTGGCGTTGAGCATCGCCGCATGGCTGTTTCTGCCCCGCCGCGGCTTGATCGGACCGGTCGAATTGCCGGCCGACGACGCCTTTTTACCGACCGAACAGGTGCAATGGTGGTATTGGACCGGACATTTAGTCAGCGAAGACGGCCGCCGTTTCGGTTTCGAGGTGGTGTTCTTCTCCTTCGACAGCCTGGTGATATTCCGCGACCAACTGGTACAGGCCGCCGTGACCGACGTCGACGGTCAAAAATTCAGTTTCGAAGAATTCGTCGAATTCCACTTACCGCAGCGCACGCCGAACGGCTTCAACCTGACCTCGGGCAAAGACAATAAAGTCACCGCGGTCGGCGGCGGCGGTAACGACCGCCTGCACGCCGAAGTCGACGGCTATGTGCTGGATCTGGAACTGAAATCGACGCAGGAGCCGGCCTTGCATTACGGCGGCGATGCCCACCCGTACCGTTTTGGCGGTTACACCTATTACTATTCGCGGCCGAAAATGGCGACCACCGGCACCATCAGCGTCGGCGGCCAGACCTTTAAGGTCAGCGGCAACAGCTGGTTCGACCGCCAATACGGCGAGCTTTACCAAGCCATCCAACAAGGCTGGCAATGGTTCGCGATCGAACTGGCGGACAACCGGCAAATCATGCTGTTCGACTTCAAGGGCAGCGACAGCAACGTCGAAAAATCCGGCTCGATTACCGACGCTCAAGGCCAAACCGTGACCTTGGCCGCGCACGAATTCGAGGTCAAAGTGCTGGGCGAATGGACCAGTCCACACACCGGTTGCACCTACCCGTCCGGCTGGGAAGTCAGCGTGCGCGGCGAGACTTTTACGGTGGAACCGCTGGTCAAGGACCAGGAACTTCGCGCCCGGCACAACCTTTGGATTGGACCGGTCTATTGGGAAGGCGCCTGCGGCGTCACCGGCGCCAGCGCCGGCCAAGCCTATGTGGAATTGAACGGCTTTTGCCGCTGCCCGAACAAAGGCCTGGGGTAAAAACAGCCGCCGCACACCGCGGCGGCTAGTTCAACGCTCCGGCAGACCGCACCCGAGAATATGGCGACCGCGGCGACAAGCTGTTACCTTAGCCAGCGGAATAACAACCATTCGAGCCTGGATGGCCGTTGACCGAGCCCAGCTCGGCGCCCGCCGCCGGCACACCGATCCCCCGTTGCACAATACGATACATGACGCCAACCGCTCCTGACGCACCGTCGACCTCGGCCGCCCGCAATTTGCGCGGCCGGGCGCTTTGCCGTCTGCGAGCCGGCCTGACCGACGCGGCGGCGCTGGTTTCGGCAGTGCCGCGGTTGGCGCCGATTCACCCGCTCCGTTGGCTGGAGGCGACTGCGAACACGTCGCTTCCACGCGCCGTGCTCAAGCTGTGCCGGCGGCGGAACGCGCCGCCCCGGCTTCGCTCCGAACCAGCCGCGGCGCCGCATCGCCGCTGTCCCTACCCGCGCCAACCCGCCATCTGCCTGCGCCGCCAACCGGACAAATCCATCCGACCGTTAGCGGAACGGACCGGCATTCGCCACAAGTTTTTCGCCGCACTTTATCTAATCGCCTTATTCGCGGCGACCGGCCGGCAAACCCAGGCGGCCGACAGCCTGTCCGAAGCCCAGATCAAGGCCGCCTATCTGTATAACTTCGCCAAATTCGTGGAATGGCCGGATACCGCCGCGCCGGCATCGACCGACATCAACCTGTGCGTGATCGGCAACAACGTATTGGACGGCGCCCTACAAGCCTTGGATGGGCGCAAGGCCGGCGAGCGCAGCCTGAAAGTCACGCCGCACAGCCCTGCCGACACGTCGCTGGCTGAGTGCCACTTGCTCTACGTCGGCGTTTCCGAACAACAGCGGATGGTGCCGATACTGAAAAACCTGGGCAATGCGCCGGTACTGACACTATCGGATATCGCCGATTTCGCCGAAAAAGGCGGCGGCATCGCCTTGCTGTTCCGCGACAACAAAGTCGTGTTCGAAGTCAATCTGGAATCGATCCGCAATGCCGGCCTGCGGCTTCCCGGCCAGTTGTTGAACATCGCCACCCATGTCTACGGGAGATAGACCGATGCGCGTTTTACCCGACTTTCCGAATTGGTCTTTACGCCGCAAACTGCTCTCTATCATCATGCTGAGCTGCGCGGCCTGCCTGTTGGTCAGCTTGTCGGCGATGGCGGTCAGCTCGGCGGTCGGCCGCTACCGCAACGCCTTGCAGGATATCGTCGGTCTGGCCGACGTGCTGGCCGAAAACGGCCAGGCCGCGCTGGTCTTCTCCGACCAAAACGAAGCCCGCCGCCTGCTGAACTCGCTGCAAGAACACCAGGAAATCGCCGCGGCCTGGATGGTCGCGGCCGACGGCTCGGTACTGGCCAACTGGAACCGCAACGGCCGACCGGCAGCACCGCCGCGCGATTCGCGTTCACCGGTACGGGAACTGCGCACCGATTTCTGGCGGCGCAGCGCCGAGCTGTACGCGCCGGTAATCCGCAACACCGAATACGTCGGTTACGTGCTGATGCAAGCCGATTTCACCGATCACTGGAACAGCCAACTCGCCGATCTCGGCAAAGGCCTAGCCGCCGCCGCCTTGGCCTTGACCTTGGTATCGCTGCTGGCATTGCGCCTGCAACGCATCGTCTCCGGCCCGGTCGAGCAATTGGCGGCCACCGCGCGCCTGATCGCTCACGAGCAGAATTACGCGTTGCGCGTACCGCAACGCCATCGCGACGAAATCGGCGAGCTGGTCAACGCCTTCAACAGCATGCTGGAAGAGATTCAGCGCCGCGACCAAACCCTGACCGGACACCGCGACCGGCTGGAGCACGAAGTGGCGCAGCGCACCGCCGAGCTACTGCAAGCCAAGGAGCTGGCGGAGGCGGCCTCCCGCTCCAAAGGCCTGTTCCTGGCCAACATGAGCCATGAAATCCGCACGCCGATGAATGCGATCATCGGCCTGTCGGACTTGGCCTTGAACAGCAACCCGCCGGCCAAGCTGCGCGATTATTTGCGCAAGATCCACACCTCCTCGCTGGCGTTGCTGGCGATTACCAACGACATTCTGGACTACTCGAAAATCGAAGCCGGCCGCATGGCCTTGATCGCGGAAACGTTCAATCTGGAGGAAGTACTGGAAAACGTACTGAATCTATTCATCGTCCGCGCCGAGGAAAAGCAACTGGAGGTCGTGCTGGAACTGGATCCGGCCGTGCCGCTGCTGTTGGAAGGCGATGCTTTGCGCTTGAGCCAGATTCTGAACAACCTGGTCGGCAATGCCGTCAAGTTCACCCAACGCGGCGAAATCCACATCAAAGTCGCGCTGCGCGCCAAACAGGACGGCCTGGCCGAACTGCTGTTTTCGGTGCGCGACACCGGCATCGGCATGACCGCCGAACAAGTCGCCAACCTGTTTCAGGCCTTCACCCAGGCCGACGGCTCCATCACCCGCCGCTTCGGCGGCACCGGCCTGGGTTTGACCATCAGCAAGCGCCTGGTGGAAATGATGGGCGGCAACCTGCATGTGGAAAGCGCAATCGGCCAGGGCAGCCTGTTCGAATTCGGCTTGCGGCTGCCGTTTGCGGTTGAAAAGCAAAGCCGGCAACGGCCGGAGCAATTGGCCGGCATGCGGGTACTGGTGGTCGACGACCTGGACATCTCCCGGCAAATGCTGCGCGACATTCTGCAAAACTGGGGCTTCGAAGTGGCCGAGGCCGCCAACGGCGCCGACGCGTTGGCCCTGCTCAGCCGAGCCAACCAAGCCGGCCAGGACTTCGAACTGGTGTTGCTGGACTGGAAAATGCCGGGGCTGGACGGCATTCAAGTCACTCGCGCCATCAAAGATATGGTGCGGCAGGCGGAAATCCGCCACGCGCCGGTCGTGATCATGGTCACCGCCTTCAGCCGGGAAAGTTTGCTTCACGCCGCCGGCGACACCCCGCCCGACGACGTGCTGGTCAAACCGGTGCTGCCGTCGATGCTGCTGGATTCGGTCACCCGGCTGCAGGGCGGCATGCCCAGCGCCGCGACCGAACCCAGCCGGCCGCAACTGGCGGAAATGGCCGCGCCGATCCGCGGCGCCCGCATCCTGCTGGTGGAGGACAACGAAATCAACCAGATGGTGACCTGCGAATATCTGACCAACGCCGGCTTGAACGTGAGCGTGGCCAACAACGGCCGCGAGGGTCTGGAGGCCATGCGCCGCGGACGTTTCGACGCCGTATTGATGGACCTGCAAATGCCGGAAATGAGCGGCATCGAGGCGACGCGGCTGATTCGGGCCGAGAAAAGCCGCGACGAGCTGCCGATCATCGCCATGACCGCAGCGGTGCAGGAACCCGATCGCAACCAATGTTACGCCGCCGGCATGAACGACCACGTCGGCAAGCCGGTTCTGCCGCAAACCTTGCTTGCCGCCTTGGTGCGCTGCATCCGGCCCCGTGAATCGCAGCCGCCGGCCGCTTTGCCGCCAGCCTTCGCTATCGGCGCCGGGCCTAACGCGCTGCCCGGATTCGATTGGGACTACATCGCCGCCGCGATTGCCGATGCCGGTAAACTGCAGTTATTGCTCGACCGCTTTGCCGAAAAGTTTACCGATGCCGACGCCAAGCTGCGCCGCCATCTGTTGGCAGGCGAACTGCAACCCGGCGCGCAATGGCTGCACTACCTGAAAGGCGCCGCCGGCGCGATCGGCGCGGCGGAACTGAGCGGCATCGCCGGCCGCCTGGAGGCGGAGTTGCTGCAAGGCACTTGGTCGTCGGCCGATTTGGAAGCCTTGAGCGGAAAGCTGGCACAAACCCTGCTCGCCATCGCCGCCTACAGCCGGCCGTTGCCAAGCACCGGCGAAACCGAAGCGGCCGATTGGCCGGCTGCCGCGAGTTTGGCCGAGCAATTGGCGGCGCTGTTGGACGGCAGCGACTACGTGCCGCGCGAAATAACCGAACAATTACGTCAGGCGGTAGCGGGAGCCGATGCGCGGCGGCTGGTGCAATTGATCGAAAAATATGTCGGCGATATCAATTATCGCCAAGCGCGCGTGACACTGCAGGAACTGGAAACTACCATCAAACGCCACTTGCCTTGAACCGCCGCCATGAAGACCGATCCGCCGAAACCGCTGATATTGATCGTCGACGATACGCCCACCAACATTCAAGTCTTGGCGGAAAATCTGATCCGGGATTACCGGATCAAAGTCGCCGCCAGCGGTGCGGCGGCGCTGGAGGCCATTGCCGCGCAAGGCGCGCCGGATTTGATCCTGTTGGACGTGATGATGCCGGAAATGGACGGCTACGAAGTCTGCCGCCACCTGAAAGCCGATCCGCAAACCAGCTCGATTCCGGTGATCTTCGTCACCGCGCTGAACGATGCCAGCGACGAGGAACGCGGCCTGAACCTGGGAGCGCTGGATTACATCACCAAACCGTTTTATCTGCCGGTAGTCAAGGCCCGCATCCGCAACCACATCCGCTTGAAACAGGCCACCGACATGCTGGAAGCGATGGCCTGGATCGACGCCTTAACCGGCATTCCCAACCGGCGCCGTTTCGACCAAACGCTGGATAGCGAATGGAAGCGGGCGCAACGCAACCAAACCCCGCTGGCTGCGATTTTGGCCGACATCGATTATTTCAAGGCTTACAACGACCGCCACGGCCACGGCGCCGGCGACGAATGCCTGAAACGAGTCGCCGGCCACATGGCCGCCGCGGCCAGCCGGCCGGGCGATTTGGCTGCCCGATACGGCGGCGAGGAATTCGTCATCCTGCTGCCGGAAACCGACACCGCCGGCGCTCTAAGCATCGCCGAGCAACTGCGCGCCAATATCGAAGCCCAACACATCCCGCACCGCAATTCCACCGTGTCGGACTCGATCACGGTCAGCCTGGGCGCAGCGGCCTTGGTCCCACAGCCCGGCCAAGCCTCGACGGAACTGCTCGATGCGGCCGACCGGCAGTTATATTCGGCCAAAGGCGCCGGCCGCAACTGCGCCAGATGAGCCGCCGTCGGCCGCGGCCGGGTGCGTTAGCGACCGCGCGCAGCCTCAACGAATTTCGAAACCGGCAAAATGCTCATCGGTATGGTGCGCGGTAACCGCTACGTCGCTGACTTTGGCCAGCACCGGCCCCTTGTGGCACCAGGCTACCAGTTTTTGCAAATCTTCCGGGTGGCCGCCGGCGACGATTTCGACCGTGCCGTCAGGCAAATTGCGGACGAAGCCGGACAGATTCAGTTTGACGGCCTGTTTTTGGGTGTAGGCGCGAAAATACACGCCCTGCACCCGGCCCTTGACGATGATGTGCAGGCATTCCTTCATCGGGTGATTCTCCAGCAATAATGAATTTTCTGGTCGCGGGCGAAGTCCTCGGGGATGGTCGCCGCGCTAATGTCTTCGAAATTCAAGCCGGACAAGGCTTCGCGGTCCAATTTGAAGCGGCGGAAGTTGGTCGAGAAATACAACACGCCGCCCGGCGCCAGCAACGCGGCAGCGTTTTTCAACAAGACCACGTGATCGCTTTGAATGTCGAAAGCCTCGTCCATTTTCTTGGAATTGGAAAAAGTCGGCGGATCGAGAAAGATCAGGTCGAATTGCGGCTTGTTTTTTAACGCCGCCTGCTCGGCCAGCCATTTCGGACAATCGGCACGCACCAGTTTGTGGTCGCCGCGGATGCCGTTGAGTTCGAAATTGCGCTTGGCCCAGTCCAGATAGGTATTGGACATATCGACGGTAACCGACGCCGCAGCGCCGCCGACCGCCGCATGCACCGTCGCGCTGCCGGTGTAGGCGAACAGATTCAGAAAGCGCTTGCCCCTGGCTTCTTGTTGAATGCGCAAGCGCATCGGCCGATGATCCAGGAACAGGCCGGTATCCAGATAATCCTCGAAATTGACCCAAAACTTGCAGCCGCCTTCCTCGACCACGTGAAAGCGGCCGGAGTCGCCTTGCTTTTCGTATTGGTCGCTGGCTTTTTGCTTGCGGCGGATCTTTAGAAACACTTGGTCGGCCGGAATTTCCAGCACTTTCGGAATCTCGGCCATTGCTCCGGCCAGGCGTTGATTGGCCTTGGCCGGATCGATGGTTTTCGGCGATTCGTATTCCTGGACGTTGACCCAGGTTTTCTCGCCTACAGGGATGTAGGCGAGGGGCGTGAGCTGGGAGCGGTAAGCTTCGCCTTGGTAAACATCGACCGCGACCGCGTATTCCGGCAGGTCGGCGTCGTACAGCCGGTAGCAATGCACCTGGTTTTGCTTGGCCCATTTGGCCAGTTTCTTCAGATTCTTGCGCAAGCGGTTGCCGAACATCTCGGCCTGAGGATCGACTTGTTCGGCTTGGGCACGGCGCCAAATCGATTCGGCGCGCTCCTGTTGCGACTTGGCCTTGGGCTCGAAGAAAGCCTTTTCCTCGATGTTAAAACGCAGTAATTTGCACTCCAACGCGCCGTTGAACAAGGTGATCGGCTTCTGCGAACGGATGCCCAATCTAAAACCCAGCTCGGGGTCGCTGATGATCATCGCCGCTTGCCAGCCGGCGAAACGCTGTTTCAACACCTCGCCGAAGTGCCGGTACAGCGCGGCGGTTTCTTGCTCGTCGCCCAAACGTTCGCCGTAGGGTGGGTTGCAGGCGATCAGGCCTTTCGGCCAGCTTTCCGCCGCCGACGCGTCGGCGATGTCGCGTTTTTCGACATGAATCTTGCCGGACAAGCCGGCGTTTTCGACGTGCTGCACGGCGGTGGCGACGGTGCGCCGGTCCTGGTCGAAACCGACGATGGTCGGCAGCTTCGCCAAACCAACTTCGCGGCGTTGGCGGGCCTCGTCGAGCAAGCTCTGCCACAAACCGGCATCGTGTTTTTTCCAGCCCAGAAAGCCGAAATAATCGCGCTGCAAGCCTGGCGCGATGTCGGCGGCGATCAACGCGCCTTCCAACAGCATCGTCCCCGAACCGCACATCGGATCGAGCAAACTGCCGCCTTGCTCGGCGATCTTGGGCCAACCGGCGCGCAACAAAATCGCCGCCGCCAGGTTTTCCTTGATCGGCGCGGCGATGCTGACGTCGCGGAAGCCGCGTTTGTGCAAACTCTCGCCGGACAAATCCAGGCTCAGCTGCGCCAGATCGTTATGCAGATAAACGTTGACGCGGATGCTGGGACGTTCGGTGTCGACGTTGGGGCGCTTGTTGAATTTGGCCCGCATCTGATCGACGATGGCGTCCTTGACCTTTTGCGCGCCGAAATGGGTGTTGTTGATGGCCGGACTGTTTTTGCTGCTGAACGACACGGCCAGACTGGCGTCCGGTTTGATATGTTCGAACCAGTTGATGCGCTTGACGCCGTCGTACAGGTCCTGCTGGGATTTGACCTCGAAACTGCTCAACGGCAGAAATACCCGGTTGGCGACCCGGGACCACAAACACACCCGGTAGGCCAGCGCCAGATCGCCGTCGAAGGCCACGCCGGCCAGTTTTTCCTTGACGTTTTGGCCGCCGAGGCCGCGGATTTCGTTGGCGAGGATGCCTTCCAGCGCCTTGGGCGCGGTGGCGTAAAGAGGGTATTGCGTCATGATGAGCGACCGAAACAAGTTGGCCGGCTAGGATACTAAAACTGCCGCCGCGGCGGCGGCATTTTTTAGCCGAACGGCGATCCGCCGCGGGCGAATCGCCGAGCTGGGTAAAGGGCTTATCGGGCGGAGATCGGTTTGACGTCGCGCGTGGTCACGCCGCGGTAAAGCTGGCGCGGCCGGCCGATCTTCAGTTCCGGGTCGGAAATCATTTCGTCCCATTGCGCGATCCAGCCACCGAACGGGCCAGCGCGAAAATCGCCGTGAACATTTCGGTCGGAATCCCCAGCGCCCGCAACACGATGCCGGAGTAAAAATCCACGTTCGGATACAGTTTCTTCTCGACGAAATACGAGTCTTCCAGCGCGATCCGCTCCAATTCCATCGCCAACTTGAACAAACGGTCGTCGTTCAGGTTCAACTCGTCCAGCACTTCGTGGCAGGTTTGCCGCATCAACTTGGCGCGCGGATCGTAGTTTTTGTAGACCCGGTGGCCGAAGCCCATCAGGCGGAACGGATCGTTTTTATCCTTGGCTTTGGCCACATACTCGCCGATGCGCGATACGTCGCCGATTTCTTCCAGCATGTTCAGCACCGCTTCGTTGGCGCCGCCGTGCGCCGCACCCCACAGGCAGGCGATGCCGGCCGCGACACAAGCATAAGGATTGGCGCCGCTGGAACCGGCCAGACGTACCGTCGAGGTCGAAGCGTTCTGTTCGTGGTCGGCGTGCAGAATCAAAATCCGGTCCAGCGCCCGCATCAGTACCGGGTTGGCTAGATAATCCTCGCCAGGGTCACCGTGCATCATGCGCATGAAGTTTTCGGCGTAGCCCAGTTTGCGTTTGGGGTAAATGAACGGCATGCCGATGCTGTACTTGTAACACATCGCCACCATGGTCGGCATTTTGGCAATCAGCCGAATCGCCGAGATATAGCGGTCTTCCTTGCAGGTGATGTCCATCACGTCGTGGTAGAACGCCGACAGCGCCCCGACCACACCCACCAATACCGCCATCGGGTGGGCGTCGCGGCGGAATCCGCTATAAAATTTGGCCAACTGCTCGTGGACCATGACGTGCTGGCTGATGGTCGTGACGAAACCCTTCATTTCCGCGCCGTTGGGCAGATCGCCGTTCAGCAGCAGATAACAGACTTCCAGAAAATCGCATTTTTCGGCCAGTTGTTCGATAGGATAGCCGCGGTAGAGCAGCACGCCGGCATCGCCGTCGATGAAGGTGATTTTCGAGGTACAACTGGCGGTGGAAGTAAAGCCGGGGTCGTAAGTAAAGCAGCCGGTTTGCGCATACAAGGAGCGGATGTCGATGACCGACGGCCCCATGGTGCCAGCAGTAACCGGCAGTTCGACGGCCTGTTCCTGGCCATCGCGTTTTAACGTCACTTTTTGATCAGTCATGTCAAAGTTCTCCGGTGATAACTAGCGTTTGAGACGGGGATATGAGGCCTATTCTATTGCAAACAGCGAATAAACACAGCCTAAGATCGGGATTGTTTACAAATCGATTTCGATATTAGGAGTTACCGATTTACTAAAGCCGGACCGATTCCGGGGAGGACACCATGGCGCGTTGGATAATGATGGTTATGCTTTTGGCTTGGCACGGCTGGCAACCAGCCTCGGCCTGGGAACTCGAGGACGCGCCGGAAGCGCTAAAACCCTGGCTGGGCTGGGTGCTGCACGACCAGCCGCAACACGGCTGCCCATTTTATTTCAACGACTTTCAGAACAAGCAGTGCGCTTGGCCCGGTGCATTAGTGCTGAATTTGCAAGACAACCGCGGCAATTTCGAGAGCGAATGGACGCTGTACCGCAAAGGTTGGATCGAGCTGCCAGGCGACGAACGCCACTGGCCGCAAGCCGTGACGGTGGACAAACAAGCCTATCCGGTTGCGTTGAAAAACGGCAAACCGGCGCTGGAACTAGCGGCGGGGCATTACCGGATCGGCGGCCAATTTTCCTGGGAGCGGTTGCCGGAGCAACTGGCGCTGCCGCAGGCGTCTGGCTTGGTTCGGCTGACGATCGACGGCCGGCCGGTGGCTTATCCGCGCATCGAACAAAACGCGGTCTGGCTGGCCGACCGGACTGCGGCCAACGCCGGCGACCGCGAGAACCGGCTCGAATTGCAAGTGTTTCGCCAAATCATCGACGAATCGCCGCTACAGGTCGTCACCCGTCTGGAGCTTGAGGTCTCCGGTACGGCGCGCGAAGCCGAGTTGGCCCACGCCCTGTTGCCGGGCTTTATCCCGGTGAATCTGGATAGCCCGCTGCCGGCCCGATTGGACGGCGCCGGCCGCTTATTGGTCCAGGTCCGCCCCGGCCATTGGCTGATCGAGGTCCATGGCCGCCATCCGCAGTATTTGACGCAACTGGACCTGGCAATAAAAGACGCCGACTGGCCGCAGGAAGAACTGTGGACATTTCAAGCCGTGCCCAACCTGCGTCTGGTGGAAATCGGCAAGCCGGCGGCGATCGACGGCAGCCAAACCAATCTGCCCGACGAATGGCGGCAGTTGCCGGCTTACCGTTTGCAACAAGGCGACAGCATGGTTTTCAACGTGATCCGCCGCGGCGATCCGGAACCGGAACCGAACCAACTGGCGCTGACCCGCACCTTGTGGCTGGACTTCGCCGGTACCGGCTATACGGTCAACGACCGGATCAGCGGTAGCATGCGCCGCGACTGGCGGCTGAATGCGGCGCCGGAATTGCAACTCGGCCAAGTGCAACTGAACGGCCAAAGCCAACTCATCACCCAAGCGGCCGACCGCAGCCAGGGCGTCGAAATCCGCAGCGGCAATCTGCAACTGAACGCCGACAGCCGGATCGAGACCGGTATTTCCGCATTGTCCGCCAGCGGTTGGCAGCAGCGTTTCCAACAGGTGCGGGCCGAACTGAAAACGCCGCCCGGCTGGCGCCTGCTGGCGGTGGCCGGGGTAGACAACGCAGCGGACACCTGGTTGAACCGCTGGACCCTGCTGGATTTGTTTCTGGTGCTGATCGGCGGCCTGGCGGCCGGACGGCTGTGGTCGCCGCAATGGGGCGGCATCGCCCTGCTTGGCTTGAGCCTGATCTGGCACGAACACGATGCGCCGCGCCTGATTTGGTTGCTGACCCTGGCAACGCTGGCCTTGCTGCGGGTATTGCCGGAAGGCAGAGCCCGGCACTGGCTGGCCGCTGGCCGCAACCTGTGCTGGCTGGCACTCGTGGCACTGGCGATTCCGTTCGTGATCGAACAAATCCGCATCGGCATTTATCCGCAACTGGAGCTGCCGGAGCAAATCGAGCCTAGCACCGCCTATAGCAGCGCTCCCGCCGCACCGGAAGCGTTAATGAGCGATGCCGCGGATGCCGAACTCAGTGCCGCTGCCGTGCTGCCCGAGACAAGAGCATTCAAACGCAGTTATGCAGCAAAATCCGAATCCGGCGCCGGCAGTGCCGCTAATCTGGAACGGGCCGATCCCGACGCCAATCTGCAAACCGGCCCCGGCCTGCCGCGCTGGCAATGGCGTAGCGTACATCTGGCCTGGAACGGCGGCGTGGACAGCCAGCAACAAGTCCGGCTCTGGTACCTGCCGCCCTGGGCGATGATGTTGCTGCATTTCCTGCAGGCGGCGATCACAATCGCCTTGGTATTGCGGCTCACCGGAATATCCGCAGCCGGCTGGCGCCGGGTTGCGCCGCATGCCGCCTGCCTGCTGCTGGCCCCGTTGCTGGTTACGCCGGGGCGGCCGGCCTATGCCGATCTGCCCGATCCGCAACTGCTGGCCGAACTGAAGGCCCGCCTGCTGCAAGCGCCGACTTGCCTGCCGGACTGCGCGCAGATCGTCGACATGCAGGTAATCGCAAAACCGGAGCTGCTGCGCCTGGAATTGCAAGTCCATGCCCAACAGGCCGTGGCGCTGCCGGTGCCGGCGCAGGGCGAGCAATGGCTGCCGGAGACGGTGGAAATCGACGGTGCGCCGGGGCAGGCCCTATTCCGCAGCGAGGCCGGCGAAGTCTGGCTGGCGCTGCCGCGCGGCGTGCACAGCTTAGCGCTGCAAGGCCGCTACCGGGAACCGGTCAAATTCACGCTGCCGCTGCCGCTAATCCCGCAACGCGCCAGCTTCGCCGCCGACGGCTGGCGTATCGACGGCGGCTACGAAGACGGCAAAGTCGGCCCGCAACTGGAATTCAGCCGGCTGCAAACCGAAACTCCGGCCGGCAAAGCCCTGCCGCAAACGGCATTGCCGGCTTTCGTCCGAGTCAGCCGCACCCTGCATCTGGGCCTGGATTGGCGCATCACCACCCAAGTCGAATCGTTGGCCGAGTCCGGCAATCCGATCATGTTCGAGTTGCCGCTGTTACAAGGCGAAGCGGTAACCACGCCGCAAGTGCGGGTCAAGGACGGCAAAGTATTGGTCAATATCGCCGCCAGCGAGGGCAGCGCGCAATGGGAATCGGTGCTGGCAAAATCCGGACAAATCGATCTGCTGGCCGATGCCGGCGGCCAATGGTACGAAGTATGGCGGGCCGAGGTCAGTCCGATCTGGCGTCTGCATAGCCAGGGCCTGGACCCGATTTACCGAGAAAACCCGCAGGGCCCGTGGCTACCGGAATGGCGGCCGTGGCCCGGCGAACGCTTGTCGTTAAAGCTGGAACGGCCGGCCGCAGTTGCCGGCGCCACGCTGACGATAGACGCCAGCGAATTGCTGGTCCAACCCGGCGCGCGCAACCAGACCGCCGAACTGAAACTGGACATCCGCAGCTCGAAAGGCGGCCGGCATACGGTCACGCTGCCGGATGGCGCCCAATTGCAGGAAGTGGCGATAGACGGCATCAGCCAACCGATACGCCAGCAAGGCAGCGGCGTCAGCCTGCCGCTGCGGCCCGGCAACCAGCAAGCGGTTTTAAAATGGCACGTGCCGCAGCCGCTCGGCTTCGTCACAGCAACGCCCAGCGCCAATCTCGGCAGCGCCAGCGTCAACAGCCGGATTAGATTAATCATGCCGCAAAATCGCTGGCTGTTGTGGACCGCCGGCCCCGACTTCGGCCCGGCAGCGTTGATCTGGGGTTTATTGTTGGTGCTGGCGCTAATCGCCTTCGGCCTGGGCAAAACCGGAACCACGCCGCTGAAGCACTGGGAATGGTTTTTACTGCTGTCCGGCTTGAGCCAATTGCACGTCGCCGCCGGTATTTTCGTGGCCGGCTGGCTGTTTGCGCTGCACTGGCGAGCTAAGCAGCCGGCCGCCGGGGTACGCCGTTTCAATTTGCTGCAAATCGGCTTGGCGGCGTCTACGCTATTGGCGTTGCTGATTTTGGCGCTGGCGGTGGAGCAAGGCCTGCTCGGCAGTCCGGAGATGCAAATCGCCGGCAACCAATCGACGGCCTACCAGTTGAATTGGTACCAGGACCGCAACGGCCCGCAATTGCCCAGCGCAACGGTCGCCAGCCTGCCGCTGGCGGCGTACCGGGGCTTGATGCTGGCCTGGGCGTTGTGGCTGGCCGCCGCCTTGTTGAATTGGCTGCGCTGGGGCTGGGCCTGTTTTGCGGCCGGCGGCATCTGGCGCAAATCCGCCAAAACCTGACCGGTCCGGCCGCCGGGAGCGTCAGAGCTTGTTATGTTTTTCCTCGACCATGGCGTCGATCATTTGCATAACGTCGGCGCTGGCATTCTCGGCCAACTGCATCTGGTGGATGATTTCGTTGAGCATGGCTTGGTCTTCCACCCATTTGCCGCGCGAGATTTCGTAAGCGTGCTGGGTCGCGGTGTGGACGTCGGCGTGCGGACGGTTCAGTTTGGCGTAGGCGTCGGTATTGCGGAATTTTTGGTAACCCAAGCCTTCGTAATACCATTTGCCCAAGCGGCAATTGTGGTTATCGACCATGATGGCCTGGCGTTGCGGGCAATCGGTGGGGGTCTCGATCGAGATGTAGCCGTTTTGTTTGTAGACGATATGGTCCAGCTTGGTCAACAAGCCGAAGGACTTGTCCTTGGCATAGGCGATAAAGTCCAGCGAGGCTTTGGCCGACTGCGACAGGTTGGAAAACTGCTGCCGGAACGAACTGACTTGGGCCATGATTTCCTGGGAAATCGCCGCCGAATTCTCGGCTTCCTCGTGCATTTGTTCGACGCGCTTGTTGAAGGCCTTCAACGTCTTCGATACCTCCATCGCCGCGTCCTTGGTGTGCTCGGACAGGTTTTTCACCTCGTCGGCGACCACGGCGAAACCGCGGCCGTGTTCGCCGGCCCGCGCCGCCTCGATCGAAGCGTTCAGCGCCAACAGATTGGTTTGGTCGGCGATACCGGTAATCATCGATAGCGACTCGGTGATCTTTTTGCTGTCGTTGATCAACGCGCCGATCACGTCGGATACCGAATGTACATTGGAATTGATGCCGGTCAACGAGTTGCTGATCGTCTCCACAGTGGCCAGACTGTCGTCGGCATTGCGCCCGGTTTCGGTGGCGATATTCTCCACTTTCTGCATCTGCTCGGTGATGTTGATCAGATCGTTCTGATTGCCTTTCAAATTGCTCAGCAAGTTGGACGTATTCAACGCGTGCAGACCGGCCGACAAGCGGTTTTTGATCATTAGCTTGTCGTTGTCGTCCATCAGTTTGATCGCCGCGTTCATGTTTTTCGCGGACTGTTTCAACAAGCCCGGCAAACCGTCGACCAGGGCGTAACGCTCGTGGTTGCCCTCCGAAGCATGGCGAAAGCAGGTGCTGATTTCTTTGAAATAACATTCCATGATGTCCAGCGTCTCGTTCAATTCCCAGGCCACCTTGCCGATTTCGCCCATGCCGGGGGTGCCGGTTACCCGGTGGTAGAGTTCGCCCTTAATCGTGTACTTCAGCACGTCCTCGATCCGCTCCAACACCGTCAAGCTTTGTTTGCCGGTCTGCCACGACACCAGCGCTACCAGCGGCAACGGCAATAACAGCAGCAGCATGATCCAGGAAAAGCCGAAGGCGATAACGGAATAGGCAAAGGCCGCCGCTACCGAGACCAGTATCGTCGCCACCGCGTAATTCAGCTTGGTTCTTAAAAACGGGATATTGGCATTGGAATTCATCGCTTAAACTCCGTTGGGTTTATAAAGGCTCAACACCAGGCTGTTGTAGTTCTTGGCGCCGGCCTGCCTGACTTGGTCCAACAGATACTCCAGGGATTTATCCGGCGCCTCTTTGGTGGAACTGCGCTTCTCGATGGCCAGCATTTCCCGGTAAATCGGGATCAGCACTTCCAGCGCCGAACGGGGCGGATTGCGCCGTACCGAGTAATAGCCCTGCAGCTTACCCTTACTGTCGTAATCGGGAGTGATGTTGGCAAACACCCAGTAATAACCGCCGTCGGCACACAGGTTTTTGGCAAAACCGAAAAATTCGTCCCCGGCCTTCAACGTATCCCACATAAAACGAAACACGCCGCGCGGCATGTCCGGATGGCGAATGATGTTGTGCTGCACGCCAAGCAGTTCGTGCTCCGGGTAACCGGCTATCTCCATGAAAATCCGGTTGGCGTAAGTAATGCGGCCGGAGGTATCGGTTTTGGAAACGATGAAATCCTCGTCATCCAGTTTTTTTTCGTTATTGTTGGGAGTAATACCGGGTTTCATTGGGTCACCATTCGGGAAATAACATTATAAAATCTAGCCGAATTTCGGTTTTTTGGCGCATCGTCCACGTCGCTTTTGCGGCGGATTCCTTGAAATATCGGTGTGCCGTGCCGGCGCGGCGCGCAGTTTGAACCGGCACTAATTCAGCAGATTTAACAACAGGCGTTTGATAGAGGTGGGTTCGAAGGGCTTATCGAGAATGGCCGACACGTCCGATTTTTCGATTGCGGCCAAGCGGCTCTGGTTTTGTTCGCTGGTCACCATCAGAATCGGCGTGGAACCGCGTTCCGGGTGGTTGCGGATATGTTCGACCAATTGCAGACCGTCCATTTCCGGCATGTTGTAATCGGTTACGACCAAATCGAAGTAATGCTGACTGAAAAGCTGCAAGCCTTGCCTACCGTCGTGGGCGACGGCCAACTGGTCGATGCCGATGTTGTTGAACACTTTGATCAAGTACTTCAACGAGAACTCGCTGTCGTCGACCAGCAGTACCCGCAAGTCCTCGATATCGATATGTTCCAACCCGAGTTTTTCCGGATGCACGTATTCCAGCGTGGATTGCAAAGCGGTGTGCATCGCCTCGCGGGTGAACGGCTTCGGCAGAATCGCAATCGCCCCGGCTTGGCGGATCGGCTCCAGGTATTTGATGTTGGTTTCGCTGGAAATCAACAAAAACGCCATCTCGTACGATGCGCCGTCCTTGCGCAAAGCGTGCACCAGTTCCACGCCGGTCATGTCCGGCAGATACATGGCGCTGACCACCAAATCCGGCCGGCTGTGCTGCAACCGCTCGAACAATTCGCCGCCGGTGGCGACGCAGCCGATATCGCTGATACCGAAGCTTTGCAGATATTGGATGATGATGAGCTGCTGGGTGTGGGACGGCTCTACCAGAAACACTTGGAGATTCGACAGCTCGCGATCGGTCATGGATTAATGGCTCTTCATGCAATAAAGGGTCAAGCCGATGTGGGCTTGCTTGGCGAAATGGTTGGCTGCGATAAAATCGTCGCGGGTTAAAGGTAGCCCATGAATGGAGTGGTCGCAATAGATCAAGCCGACGACCTTATTCTCGGCCCGAATCGGAAAGATGAAGCACTCGTGCCGGCCGATCTGTTGCACGATTTGCGGCGTATAAAGGGCGGGATGCTGCTCCGGAAATTGCCAGACGCCTTCGGTTTGGCGCAGCGCATTGAAAAACAGATTGGCGGAATTTTCCGAATTCAAAATCCGCAACTTCTGTTCCGGAACCGGCTTGCGCCAACCCAACGAAAACTTTTCGTTCAGCGCCTGTTTGTCGGGACTCAACAGCATGAACAAAGTCCGGTCCATTTCCACGCCGCGGTGGATGCCCTCCAACACCATTTCGAACAATTGGTTCAGGTTAATCTGGCTGCTGATATCCTGCAGGATTTGGAACTGCAATTGTTTCTTGTCGAACGGTTCGTCGGCCGGCATATCTTCGCCGACAGCGTCTTTTTTGATGAAGCGCGATGCGTCGTCGGCGCCGAATTGGCGAGCGATCAGCGCCGCCTCCTCGGTATTTTTCTCGATCCTGGCGCGAATTTCCGGCAACGGTAACTTGGAAAGTTCATTGAACTTGGCTAAGCAGGCGGTCATCAACGCCGAATCCGGGCCGGCTTGTAACGCCTGGCAAATGTCGTGGCCCAATTTGACCAATTGCACCCGCTTGTCCGCGGAATCCGGTTTGGCGATAGCCTCTTCGATCAAGCCGCCCAGGCTCCATGACTTGCTGAGCTTTTTACCCAAATCGCGCAACGAAAAGCCGAGGATTTTTTTCTCGGCCTCCGCGCTGTCCAAACCGGATTTTTCGATTGCGGCATGCGCCTTTTTCGAGTGCGGATCGGCGGAACACCAGAACGCGACGTGGCCGAGATTATGCAGCAAGGCGGCGACGAACACTTCTTCCGGCGAAACGTCGCCGACGGTCAGCGCGATATTCTTGGCCTGGACTGCGGCGTGCAAGGCTTTGGCAATTTCCCGGTTGGCCCGGTTCTTGTCGTTGGACGACAAAATCGCTTCGAAAAACGAGCAAGCCAGCGTCAATTCGCGGATGATTTCGGCGCCCAACACGACGATGGCCCGCGAAACGGTGCTCATCTTTTGTTTCGACGGATTGTAATAAGGGCTGCTGCCGACTTTCAGCACCTTGGCGGTCAGATTCGGATCCTGCAAAATCACCGTCGCCAATTCCATCGCCCCTTTTTTGCGGTCGTCCAACGCGGCGTAAATATTGTGCGCGGTGTTGGAGAAAATCGGCATTTCTTGGGCGCGCAACAGCTCCGTCCAATCTTCCAGGGTTTCGGGAGCTTTTTGCGATCCGCCCATAGGCTTACAAGGCTTTGATTTTGGCGTACTGTTCCTGCAGATTGGCCAGCGACGACTGCAGCCCGGCCAGTTTTTCCCGTTCTTTGGCGATAACGTCGGCCGGAGCTTTGTCGACGAAGGCGGCATTGCCGAGCTTGCCTTCGATGCGCGGCAGCTCTTTTTCGATGCGTTGAATTTCCTTGTCCAGCCGCGCCAGTTCGGCGTCCTTGTCGATCAAGCCGGCCATCGGGATTAGGATTTTCATGTCGCCGACCAGCGCAATCGCCGATTCCGGCGCGTCATCGCCGGCATTCAGCCAGGTAATGCTTTCCAGCCGGCCCAGTTTCAGCAAATAGCTTTCCAGCTGTTTGAGATTGGCTTGGTCATTGGCAGAGCCGTTTTGCAGCAACACGTTCAATGGCTTGCCCGGCGCGATGTTCATTTCGCCGCGAATCCGGCGGATGCCGAGGATGAAATCCATCGCCCACTTCACTTGCGTTTCGGCGGCGGCGTCGATGGCGCTTGCGTCGCTTGCCGGGTAAGGCTGCAACATGATGGTCGCCGCCGTCACGCCGGCCAACGGTCCGACACGTTGCCAGATTTCCTCGGTGATGAACGGCATGATCGGATGCGCCAGTCTCAGTACGGTTTCCAGCACCCGCAACAAGGTTTGGCGGGTGCCGCGTTGCAACAAGGCGTCGTCGCTTTGCAGCGAAATTTTCGCCAGCTCCAGATACCAGTCGCAGTATTCGTTCCAGGTGAATTCGTAGATCGCCTGCGCGGCCAAATCGAAGCGGTAGCTGTCGATCGCGCTGCTGGTATCGGCGATGGTGCGGTTCAGTCTGGACAAAATCCACAGGTCGGCCGGGCTATAGCTACATTCGGCGCAATCGACGCCGTTGTCTTGGCCCTCGGTGTTCATCAGCACGTAGCGCGCCGCGTTCCACAATTTGTTGCAGAAGTTGCGGTAGCCTTCGGTGCGCTGCAAATCGAAGCGAATGTCGCGGCCGGTCGACGCTAGCGAGGCAAAGGTAAAACGCAGTGCGTCGGTGCCGTAGGACGGAATGCCGTCCGGGAATTGCTTGCGGGTAGCCTGTTCGATTTTCTTGGCCAAGTGCGGCTGCATCATACCGGACACGCGTTTTTCGACCAGTGTTTCCAGTGCTATGCCGTCGATGATGTCGATCGGGTCGAGCACGTTGCCCTTGGATTTGGACATTTTTTGGCCCTCGGCGTCGCGCACCAGGCCGTGGATGTAAACTTCTTTGAACGGCACCTCGCCCTGGAATTTCAGGCCCATCATGATCATCCGGGCGACCCAGAAGAAGATGATGTCGAAGCCGGTGACCAACACGCTGGTCGGGTAATGCGCGGCCAGTTCCGGGGTTTTGTCAGGCCAGCCCAGCGTCGAGAACGGCCACAGCGCCGACGAGAACCAAGTATCCAGCACGTCTTCGTCTTGATGCAGCGGATAGTCGGCAGCCAATCCGTGTTGCTCGCGCACTTCCTGCTCGGAATGGGCGACGTAGGTGTTGCCCTTGTCGTCGTACCAGGCCGGGATGCGGTGGCCCCACCAGATTTGCCGGGAGATGCACCAATCCTGGATGTTGCGCATCCACTCGAAATAGGTGTTCTTCCAGTTGTCCGGCACGAACTTGATCGCGCCGGTTTCCACGGCTTCGATGGCCGGCTTCGCCAACGGCGCGATTTTGACGTACCACTGGTTGGTCAAAAACGGCTCGATCACTGCGCCGGTGCGGTCGCCGCGCGGCACCATCAATTTATGGTCGGCGATTTTTTCCAGCAGGCCCTGAGCTTCCAGGTCGGAGACGATGCGTTTGCGGGCCTCGAAGCGGTCCAGGCCAATATAGGCTTGTGGAATGATTTCAAAACCGTCGTCGTTGGCGCGTATCGCCGCATCGACGGTGAAGATGTTGATCAAGCCGCCGTGGGGCTGGTCGGCGATCACGTTCATTTGTTTATGGCGACCCCAGACTTCGTAGTCGTTAAAGTCGTGGGCCGGCGTGATTTTGACGCAGCCGGTACCGAATTCGGGATCGACGTAGTCGTCGGCGATGATCGGAATCAAGCGGCCGGTCAGCGGCAACTCCACCAGTTCGCCGATCAGGTGTTTATAGCGTTCGTCGTCCGGATGCACCGCCACCGCCGCGTCGCCGAGCATGGTTTCCGGCCGTGTCGTCGCAACGACCAAATGACCGGTGCCGTTGGACAGCGGATAACGCATATGCCACATCGAGCCGGCTTCTTCCTCGGACAACACTTCCAAGTCGGAGACGGCGGTGTGCAATACCGGGTCCCAGTTCACCAAACGCTTGCCGCGGTAGATCAGGCCTTCCTCGTAGAGTTTGATGAACACTTCCTGGACGGCGGCGGACATACCGTCGTCCATCGTGAAGCGTTCTTTCTCCCAATCCAACGACGAACCCATGCGCCGCAACTGGCGGGTGATGGTGCCGCCGGACTGTTCCTTCCATTCCCAGACTTTTTCGATGAAGGCGTCGCGGCCGTAGTCGTGGCGGGTCTTGCCGTCGGCGTTGATGATGCGCTCCACCACCATTTGTGTGGCGATGCCGGCATGGTCGGTGCCCGGCTGCCACAACGCATTGCAACCCTTCATCCGGTGGTAGCGGGTCAACGCATCCATGATGGTGTCCTGAAACGCATGCCCCATATGCAAGCTGCCAGTGACGTTGGGCGGCGGAATCATGATGCAATACGATGCGCCTTCGCGGTTGGCGGCGAAGTAGCCGCTTTGTTCCCAAATTTGATACCAGCGTTGTTCGATAGCGTGCGGGGAATAGGTCTTGTCCATGTTTTGTGTCGGTAGAGCTTGCGTTATACGAAGCTTCATTTTACCCGTAAAACGTAGCCGGGCCAGATTTTCGGTGGATAGTTAGGTATTTAACGGGAAGGCGCGGCTCGATCAGGCGCTATTCGGCAAAATCGGCGCGGTTCCGGATGCGGCAGGCGGGCGCCAGCGACGAACCCGGCCGCGCCGGAGCGAGACCGGGTTTCGTGCGAATGGCGGGCAAGGCCTTACAAAATGTGGTCGCGGATGGCCGCTTCGTCGGCGGCAACCAGGTTTTTGTCCCACGAATGTTCCACCAGATCTTGCAAGTGGTTATTCAGTGCTTGGCGGAGCGCCCCTAAAAACGCCGGCGGCGCCATCAAAACCAACTTGTCGAACTCGTGGTTAACCCGCCCTTGTTCCAGCCGGTCGGCAATCTGTCTGGCGAATACCTCGGCTTCGTGATGTTTCAGATCGGTGGGCGCTTCGAAGGTATGGTCGCCTTCGCCATGCCCGCCGGCGATGCCGCCTTGGCGGTCGCTAACCTCGTCCTGGCCGCGCATCCGGCCTTCGGCATGGGTCAAACCGTCCAATTCGAGCATCGGCTCGATGCGGCTGGTTAAATTGAAAAAACGCGCTCTGCTGCTATCGGCAACTATGACTCGGGTGACTGGCATAACAACCTCCTCGATGGTGCTTGACCGGAAGATTTTACCGGGCGATTGCTCCGGCATTGCCCCGGATTGTATGCCTCCGCCGCCGCGCTGTCTAAATCGGGATTGCCCGCAAATTTGATCCCGATCAACAATTATGCGATTTGCCAATCCACTTCGACCACGCCCCCGGTTCGGCTAGAAACCGGCCGGCACGCGGCCAGACCCTGCGCTGGTTCGGAGTCGGGCAGTATCGGCGCAACACTATATGGCCTTACAATCGGCAGCCTGTATCGAACCAAGCGTGGCGGCCGGAGTCCTTTTATCGATTAGGCTGTATTTTGCGCGAACTCCGCCAACCCGGCGAATACAGCCGACGCACAGCGGATAGTGGCACAGCAACCCTAAAGCTGCCGCTACAGAAACTAAAATAACTAAAGCAAACACAGGGGAACCACAATGAAGCTATTGCTATTTTCTTTCACCGCCGGCCTCGCTCTGCTCTACTTCATGAATTTAGCGCTGCTGAAGTCGGCGATACCAAATTTGGAATGGAGCATTCACGCCGGCGCCCGGTTTTTGATAGGCTTTTTCGTGCTCGGCGTCAGTTGTTTTTATTTCAAAAAATTGACGTTCAAACATGCCGTCCAATTAACCCTGGCCGCGGTCGTGCTCGACTATTTGTACGATTATTACGTCGAAGCCTACCGGCTGAATTTCGAGATCATTTTGCACGGCGTTTACATGCTGGTCTGGGGCGCGCTGATGGGGTATTTGACCTGGCGCTACAAGTACCAAGCGAATTCGGAATGATAGCCTTGCTTACCAAACCCAATCGCGATTTTGCAGCCTTCAGATAAGCGAACGATGGACCTGCGGCAGCTCTGCCAAGGCTTCGCAACCGTCGGCCGGATCGAAGCCATCGTTTTGCGCCCGGCGCGCGGCGAACCGGCGGTTTCGGTCAACACAGCCGTTGCCGAACCGGGTCGCGGCTTGATCGGCGACCGCCGTGCGGCCGGCAAACAGTCCGGCCGGCAATCGCCGAAACGCGAGATTACGTTGTTTCAAGCCGAACACCTGCCGCTAGTCGCCGGCTGGTGCGGACTCGACTACCTGGATCCGCTCCGGCTACGGCGCAATCTGCTGATTTCCGGTTTGAACTTGGTTGGCATGCGTTCGCCGTTTCCGGACGCGCAATTGGAATGGGCCGTCGGCCACGAGGTGAGAATTCGGATTACCGGCCCGTGCGACCCGTGCTCGAAAATGGCGGCCGAATTAGGCGCGGGCAGCTACAACGCGTTGCGCGGCCACGGCGGCATGACGGCCGCCATAGTGGCCGGCGGCGTGATCCGAGTCGGCGACAGCGTCAGCTTGCATGCGGTAACAACGCGGCCGGACAAAACCTCGGCCGCGGATTGATCAGGCCCGTTGCCGTTGCAGCACCAGCGCGGTTTTACTCAAAAATTGCAAAAGCGGCCCGGCCCCGGCAATCGCCACCGCGTCGACCAGGCAGTACCAGGCAGCGACACCGCTGGGCGGGTTGCCTTGCGGCAGGTGCGAGGCCGGATCGATCTCGGCCCAGGCCCAGGTACCGGCACTGGTGCCGACGATTTCCAACCATGAGGTGATGAAAAACGCGCCCAGATAGACCATCGGCGAACGGCCTTTGAACAGGTAGCCCAAGAACACGACAAACAATACCGCGCCGATCACGTCGAGCCGAGCGTAACCGCTCAAACCCCAGGCAACCCAACTGCCGCAAGCAGCGACAACGAATAGCGCGATCCGCCGCGCGTGGCGCTGGAATAGGCCGGAGCGGCCCAACGCAACGGCGGTCAAATACACCAAGCCATGGCCGGCCGGCACATAGGCCGGAACATTGCCGAAGCGGTAGATGTAGCCCTTCATGTATACCGATGCGAAATATTCGCCGATTAGCGCAAACGTCACCGCAACGGCAACTTGGGTGCGGACGTATTTGCATTCGCCGCGCAGCCATGCGAACAGAAACAGCCATCCGAACAGGGCCAGCACGTATTGCATGAATTGCGGCGCGAAACCATCCATCGTCAAGCAAATCGTCGTCGTCACAAACGTGAAGCCGGCGATTTGGTAATCGCGGCGGCGATGCTCGGCCGCGTTATCGACCGGCGGAAAATGGGGTAGCGAAAAAAAACTCATAGGCAATCAGATAAAAGCGTAAGCCACGGCAATATAGCGCAAGACTTTACCGAAAAAGATCGCGCACAGCGAGGAAATCCAGGACACACGCAACCACCCCGCCGCGAAGCACAAGCCGTCGCCCACCAACGGCAACCAGGAAAACAACAAAGCCCAACTGCCCCAGCGGCGCACGGCGCGCAACGACCGCTGCCGCTCGCCGGCCAGCAGGTTGTCGGCCGGATATTTGGCGGCCGCCCACAATCCGAGCCACCAAGTGGTCAAGGCTCCCAAAGTGTTGCCCAGCGTTGCGACGGCAACCAGCGAGACCACCGGTATCTGATGCTGGTTAACCAGATAAGCCAACACCGCTTCGGAACCGCCGGGCGCGACCGTCGAAGAAATAAACGCGCTGGCGAACAAGCCCAACAGGCCCCAGGATTCGAATTGCATTGGTTTGTCCCATAAAAAAGCCCCTGAAACCTAAGTTTCAGGGGCTTTTGCCAATTTGGCTTATTTGTCCGGCAAGGCGATGGCGCTTTTACCGGAAACCATTTTCACCAGCTTGCCCAGCAGTTGCACAACCAAGCCGACCCAATGCGCCGCCTGCTCCAGTATCGTGGCAACGATTTCCCCGGCACTCATGCCGGCAAAACGCTTGGCCAACCAAGGAGCGGCGACGAAGCCTATCGCCAAACCGATCACGGTGACGCCGGAGACGATGGAATCGTCAGGCTGGGCCGGCGCCGGAGCGGCTTTGGCCGCCGCAGGCTGCGCCGCTACCGGCGCTGGAGTTACCGGAGCGTCGACCTTCGGATCGTAAGGCTTGCCGCTGTAGTCGTCGGGAAAAATGCTCGCGGTGACGCCGGGAATACTCGGCAAATCTTCGCCGCCCTTACCGACCTTCAACTGGCCTTTCATGCCTTTTTCCATGTGCTGGGCGATATCGCAATGAACCAAATAGGTTTTATCGCCCGGCGGCAAGATCAGAGTGCCGGACACTTTGCCGGGGCCGCTGACTTCGAGATGGAACATGCCTTTCGGGTACAGGTACTTGGGCAGTCCGTGCATCATCCACTGGTGGCGTATTTCGTCTTCGTTGATGAAATGTACGGTCAGTTTGGTGCAAGGCTCGAACTGGTATTCCTGCTGGTCGAACGCGAACATCGTACCGGGGAATTTTTCGGAATACTTGTGCCCTGCACGTACCGTTATTTCCTTGGTCGCGGCGATTTTGTCGCAACCGCCCGGCAGCGTGTCGGTATTCTGGCCCATCACCATCGCACCGTCCATGTCCATCATGTGCCCGTCGCCGTGGTTCATCATCTGGTTGTGTTCCTGGATCTCTTTTGCGGACACTGCCGAGACCGACAAAGCGCAGACTAATGAGGCAAGTGAGAAAAATTTAACCATGGCGCGAATACCTGTGAGGCGGATGTGAATCATGAATCTACCGTAAACTGCGGATTTTACTAATGGGTTACAGCATTGCGCCCTTCGCCGGCTCGGCCGGCAAAGGGCGATCCAACATTAAAGCTCTTTGGCTTTACCTAGCATGCCGTCAACTTTGCTTTTGAAGCCAGCGTTGGACAGGTAAAAAATGTAAAGGCCGGCGAACAGAACCAATGCATACAGGCCATAGCTAGATTTGCTGGTCGGTTGGCCGCCACCGGCTTTGAAGCTCATGTGAGCGTCCAAACGCTCGCCGTTGTCTTGCAGCAGCGTGATGTGGATCAGGTATTTACCTACTTCGGGCACGCCCTCAGGCAGGTTCAACACCACAGTACCGGATTTGTGTTTTTCGGCCCCCTGGAAAAATACCCGTTTGCCTTCCGGTTCTTTCGTCACTTCGAATTCCACCGCCATACCGCGATAACGTTGGTCTTGGTAATCGAACACCAACTGGGTCAACGAGCCGGTATCGGGAATGTTGCCGCAAAACTCTTCCGCCGGATAGGCTTTGGGCTGATAGGCGGTGTAGTGTATCCAGTGGTCCTTTTCCAGTTCGAATTTGCATTGGTCGGTGTCCGTGCCGGCCGCACCGCCGTGCGCCGATACCGCGGCCGAAAAAACCAGGCCCAGCAAGCCTAGGAAACCGTTTCTTATCATGCGAGAGCTTTTCATAAATCCCCTTCCCGTGTTAATAAATGCTTTAGTTTTTATTATCTTTCATGTGGTTATGCATGAAACCTGTTTTCGTCGCCGGCGAATGTAACTGCCTGATTTGGATCGAAACAATGGCTAACTCTAGCACATCGCCCTAGGCAAAGAAAGGCTGGCGTTCCAGACTTGGCCGGCACTATTCGCTGCTTAATTTTTTTTGTCAGTAGCCAAAGACAGTCCTTATAATGGGGTTATGAACCGTTCCCCCAAACGCCTCCGCCCGTTCTTTTCCACCGAACTAACCTCTCTGGTCAATTAACATCCAAACAATATGTCCAAATTAGTAGACTCTGCCGAATGGAACGCCGTCAAGCAACACCACCGCGAGATTGCCGGCAAATTTTGCATGAAGGACGCGTTCGACAAAGATCCCAAGCGATTCGACAAATTTTCGGTCACGTTCAACGACCTGTTGTTCGACTACTCGAAAAATCTGATCACCGAGCGCACCTTGCCGCTACTGATCGAACTGGCCAACCGAGCTCAGCTCTCGGCAAAAACCGAAGCCATGTTCTCCGGTTCCATCATTAATACCACGGAAAAACGCGCCGTGTTGCATACCGCACTGCGTAACCGCAGCAATAAGCCGATTTATTTCCGCGGCGAAGACGTCATGCCGGAAATCAATAAAGTGCTGGCCAGAATGCGGGTGTTTACCGAACAAGTCCGCTCCGGTGCCTGGACTGGCTACACCGGAAAAACCATCACCGACATCGTCAACATCGGTATCGGCGGCTCCGATCTCGGGCCGAAAATGGTCGACACCGCATTGACCCCTTACGGCAAAGAAGGCCTGAAGGCCCATTTCGTGTCCAACGTCGACCAGACCGACATCGTCGAGACACTGAAGCCGTTGAATCCGGAAACCACGCTGTTCTTGATTTCCTCGAAAACCTTCACGACCCAGGAAACCATGACCAACGCCCGTTCGGCCCGCGACTGGTTTTTGAAAGCGGCGCAAGAGCAGGGACACATGTCCAAGCACTTTGTCGCGATTTCCACCAACGAAGCCAAAGTCAAGGAATTCGGCATCGACCTGGAAAACATGTACGAGTTCTGGGACTGGGTCGGCGGCCGCTATTCCTTGTGGTCGGTGATCGGCATGTCCATCGCACTGTACATCGGCATGGACAATTTCGAAGAACTGCTGATGGGCGCGCATTTGGCCGACGAACACTTCCGCAGCGCGCCGTTCGAACAAAACATCCCGGTCATCATGGGATTGCTCGGCATCTGGTACAACAATTTCTTCGACGCCGAAACCTACGCGATCCTGCCCTACGCCCAGTCGCTGAAATATTTCGCCGATTATTTCCAGCAAGGCGACATGGAAAGCAACGGCAAAAGCGCAACGATCAACGGCGATAAAGTGGACTACAACACCGGGCCGATCATTTGGGGCCAACCGGGCACCAACGGCCAGCACGCCTTTTTCCAGTTGATCCACCAGGGCACCAAACTGATCCCCGGCGATTTTCTGGCGGCGGCGCAGAGCCATTACGACCTGCCCGACCACCACGACATCTTGATCTCCAACTTCCTGGCCCAGGCCGAGGCGTTGATGCGCGGCAAAACCGAAGCCGAAGTGCGCCAGGATTTGAGCCACGAGCCCAACCTGGACGACGCCTTGATCGCTTCGAAGATCTTCGAAGGCAACAAACCCTCCAACGCGTTCCTATTCAAAAAACTGACGCCAAGAACCTTGGGGACGTTGATCGCGTTCTACGAACATAAAATCTTCGTCCAGGGCGTGATCTGGAACATCAACTCCTTCGACCAGATGGGCGTGGAATTGGGCAAAGTACTAGCCAAGGCCATTTTGCCGCAGTTGAAAAACGAAGAACCCGTCTCCGACCACGACAGTTCGACCAACGGCCTGATCAACGCCTACAAACGCTTGCGCAAGTAAGTCCGGCCCGGCAAACTCCACCGATTCCGCCGGCAACCGGACCGCGCACACACCGCTACCTAAGCGGCCGAAAAACGACGACTCGCCGTTTTTCGGCCCGCTCTACCGCCCGCCAACCCCAGCCAAGTGCCGACCGAGTGGAGTTTTTACTGCGTAGCCGAACCGGCGGCGCTAGAGTTCAACCCGCCGCCGAACTGCGCCGTTGCGGCACCGCCCGGCTTGGGCCGAAAACACCCCTCCCTGGAGAGGGTGTTTGGCGAAGGTTAGTATGGTCAACTGCTCGAGCGATTCGTCAGCCGGCGCGAGGAGCGCTAGCTGAGCCGGCTGACGCAACTGTGCGCCAACCTGGCCGGGGTCTACCGCGACAAAACGGTGGCGCCGATGCAGCAGGAAGTTGCGCAACGCGTTGCGGAAGGCTTGTCCTACGGCCACAGTGCCAAGCGGCGGCAGATTAAACTGACCACGGTCAAAGACCACATCGGCAACATTTACACTAAACGCGACATCGGCCGGCGCGAAAGGCCAGGTAAGGATCGGAGCTATTCCTGCTCACGACGAAGAAGGCCCGCCTCGGGTCGGACCGCATCCAGCACGTCTCGGATTGCGGCAACCACCGCTTCCGGCCGTTCCAAGGGTATGGCGTGGCCGCTGTCCACCCAGATTTGTATCGATCCCGGATACAACCGGGCAAGGTCTTGGCGTTTTCGATTGGCGTCGTCCGCCAGTTCCGAGCGGTCGGCCAAGGGTTGCGCCGCACTCAGCACGATTACCGGTCCGCTACGATAGGCGGGAGCCGCCAGCACTTCGTCGCCGGTCCGATCCAGCGCGGCCAGTTCCCATTCGGCGGTAACCGGCAACCACAAATCGAACAGCCAACGCAGCCAGAACGGCCAATTCTCGATGGCGCCCCGGCCTTTGAGTTGGGCCGGATGGGTCGAATCGACCAGAATCAAAGCCGCGACCTCTTGCGGATAGTACCGGGCATACCATTGCATATACAAACCGCCCAGCGAATGCCCGACCAGAATATAAGGCGGCGCCAGCCCTTGGTCGGCTAACAATCCGCGCAGCTCCTGCACGACATGGCGGCCGTCGCGGACCGAAGCCACCGCTTCGCTGGCGCCGACCCCGGCACGGTTATAGGCCAACGCGGTCGCCGATGCGGCAATTGGCGGATACACCTCCCGCCACCAAGCCAAAGTTCCGCCCAAGCCGGTTTCGAACACCACCGGCGGGGTATCGTGGCGGCTCAAGGCAAACTCCACTTGTCGGCGCCCGATTTCGGTAATCTTGACGTTCGGAATCGTCTGGGCGCAGCCGTTCAATAGGCCGAGCAGTAACGCAAAGATCGCCGTTATCGCACAGCGGCATTTCATTGCGATGTCACTCCGGCTCGGCGCAATGCCGTTAAGTTGAGCCGCTCGCGGTGAGCTTGTCGCCCCATGACCGGCTTAGCCGTAGCACGGCACCCCAAACCGATCGAAACCCGGTCATTGGCCTAACAACGGATTTCTGGCCGGCTCGCCCTTTTTGCTGCAGATCGCTTCCGAAACCATCCGCCCCAGCACCGAGATCGAGCCGCCGACGTAGCAATTGTATTGTTGGCCACTGTCGGTCTTGACCGAATAGCGCGTCGTGACGCCGTCGTCGACCCGGTTTTCGATCTTGAATTGGTTCTTTTCCAGGCCCAACGCGTGGGCGGTGCGGTCTACCAATGCGTCTTGGGTGACGGCCCAGGCGGCACAGCCACCGAGCGATAAGGACAAGCCGGCCGCTAGCCAGGATTTACGGTTTATCATCGATTTTTTTCCTTGATTAAAGTATTGATCGGCCGCCGGATTCAGCGGTTGTTGCGGCGCCGGCCATAACCCAGCAACCCCGCCAGGCCGCCGCCGAACAGCCAGGCCGCACCCGGCAGCGGTACGGCTGCCGGCGAATAGGTCAGATTGTCGATGACGATGCCGTCCGAAGTCCCGTAGAAGAAAATCTTGTCGACCAAGCCGGCATAGTCCGATGCCAGCCAATACAAACCGCTCGGCTGATTGAAAGGATCGAGCGGCGCGCTGTAAACCAATTGGCCTTGGTAATACAGCTCGTAACTGACCTGGCTGTTGGTACCCCAAAATTGGTAATAAGTCCCCGCGAACACCACCGGCCCCTGTTCGAAACTCAGTTCGCCGCCCCAGCCGTGCACCTGGTAATCGCCCAAACCCAGATCGCGTCCGAACGGATAATCGGCAAGCCGGCCGAACGAATCCCAGCCCGAAATGCCGCCGTAGCTGTCGCCGAGCTGGCCGCCGGGACCGATATCCTCGAACGTCAAAACGATTTGCGAGGCCTGAGCCGGAGCGGCTCCGGCCAATAACGCGGCAAATGCGCCGCTCAATACTTGCAGTTTCATAGATTTTCCTTGATTTGGCGGCCCGCCCACGCGGCCCGCAACGTTAGTTAGATTTGCGGCGATTCGCGAACAAACCAGCAAACACAGCGCTAGCGAACAGCCAGACCGCGCCCGGTAGCGGTACCACCGCTATGTCGCCGTCGCGCACAGCCCAGACATACATGTCCGAGGCAAGGTTTTTCTTGTACCAAGTTTGTTGGCTGCCGAGCGCGGTATCGAAAAACCAAGCTTCGCCGGTACGGGTTGGCACTTCGTTGCCGGACCAATAATTGAAGGACTGCAGATTTTTCACCAAACCGACATCGGTTTGGCCGCCGGTGCGGCCGTCGCGGTAAATCCCGAAGTTGGGATTGTCGCTACCGTCCGGGAATTGAAACGCCGTCAAACCCAGGTTGACGAAATACATATAACCCAGCTCGGAGTTGGGGCTGCTGACGTTCCAGGCGTAATCGGTCGAACCGTCGTCGGAAAAGTTTTCGTTATAGGCAATGCCGTTGACCGGCTTGATGCCGGCCAAACGCCAGTCGCTGAAGCCGCCGAACTCCAATTGATCCGCCCAGGCCACGGCCGCGTGCCAGTCCATCTTGCCGTCGGCGTCGTAGCCGCTGGTCTTAGCGTAATTGGCGTCCTGCAACCAAGTCACGTTCAATACCGTGTCGTAGAGCATGCCGCCGCCGCGGTCCAGCAATGCCGCCTGGGCGGAGGGAAGATGGGCCAGAGCCGCCGCGCCGGCGGCAAACAGAGTGCGTTTCAATTTCATAGATATTTTCCTTGCAGATGGGGACATTCGGTCAGGCTAGCGCCGGGAAGGCGGCCGCTTTTCGGCGGCGAATCGAGCCGGCCATCGCGGCCAGTCCGGATAAAAACAGGATGTAGCTTGCCGGGTCCGGCACTGCCGCCACATCGCCGTCGCGCACGGCCCAGACGTAAAAATTGTTGCCTTTGCTGATGTAGTTCTGCATTCCGGTCGCGGTGCTGAAATACCAGGCTTTGTTCGAGTCGCCGGGGTAACTGCTGCCCAACCAGTAGCTGAAGGATTGAATATTGCCGAACAGGCTTTCGTCGGCGGCGGTGGCCGGATCGTCGACCAATCCGTAACCCGGTTGTTGTAGGCCGCGCGAATCGACGAAACCGATATTGGCAAAATCGCCGTAAAACAGATGAGCCAGTTCCGAGCTGGCGGTCGAGACGTTGAAGCCGCAGTCGGTGTTGCTGTAGCCGTAGTCGCAACCCGCCGCCCCCAGGTCATTAAAGCTCGGTAGCCGCCAATCGCTGTAATTGACGCCGCGCACGCTATCCGAGTAAATCAGGCCATCCACCCAAGCCACGGCGTTTTGCCAACTCATTTTGCCTTCGGCATCGAAACCGCTGGTTTTGGCATAGTTGGCGTCGGCCAGCCAGGTGATGTTTTGTACGCTGTCGTAAATCAAACCGCCGCCGCGGTCGAACAATTGGGCCTGTGCGGCCGGTGCCGCGACCATGCCGAGCGCGGTGACGGCGCCATAAATCGGTTTAAAGTTCATAAACTCGCTCCGGTTGGAAAAATAGGAAAAACGTTTTGTTTTGGCGACATTATCGGGAAGGGAATTTGGCGGTGGAACCCCCACTCCAGTGGGGGTAGGATAGGCGTTGGAATCTGTTAACATGCAAATCATTTGCATGTATTTGGCAGCCAATGGATTTTCAGGACCAGCCTCGGCCAAACCGCCGGCTACCGCGTTTTTTTAACGCAGGCCCCGATTACCGCTAGCCTTTGTCCCGAGGCGCCATCACTTCGCATGGTCATGGCACAACTCGGCCCCGCAGCGGCGTAAAACGCAGGTTCAGATTAACCAATGCAAGGGAGCATTTACGTGAAAAATCCGGATTGGGCGGCGGTGGTAGACGACCATCCGCTGGTGGCGCACGGCATCGCCGATTTTTTAGTGACGCATTGCGGCTTCGACCGCGCGCAGCCGGTATCGGCCGTCGCCGAGTTTTGGCCGCTGCTGGATACCGCTGCGCCGCCGGCACTGGCGGTAGTCGATTTTTGGCTGCCGGACGGCGTCTCGCTGCCGCTACTGGCGCAAATCAAACAACGCCGCCCGGCACTGAAGGTGCTGGCGATCAGTGCCGACGACGACCGGGCCATCGCCGAAAAAGTCGCCGCGGCCGGCGCCGACGGCTTTATCCATAAACAGGCGGCGCCGAACGTGTTCGCCGAGGCCGTGGCCGCGCTCATGGCCGGCGAGGCCTGGTTCCAAGGCCAGCCCGCCGCGGTATTGGCGTCGATGCGAGAGCTACCGGTCACGGCCACCGAATTGGGCCTGACTCCGCGCCAGGGCCAAGTGCTGGCGATGATGCTGAAAGGCTTGCCGAACAAACGCATCGCACTGAATCTGTCCTTGTCGGAACATACCGTCAAAGAGCACGTCACCGGCATCCTGGAACGCCTGGGCGCGAAAAACCGGATCGAAGTCATCACCAAACTGCGCGGCCGCAGCCTGGAATACTGATGGCCGCCGCTACCGATCCGATCGATACCGCAGACGACGGTTTGCGTTTCGAAGACTTGAGCGCGGAAGGCCAGGCCCGGCTGCTGGACATGACCCACAACCGGCTGGTCTACGGCATCACCATTATCCCCTTCGTCGCCATGCCCTTCGTCTACTGGAAACACCAGTTGGACCAAAACGCGTTGGGTCTGGCGGTGTGGACGTTGGCCTACTTTGTGGCGCTGGCGGCGGTCCGCCTGCAATTTCGCCAATACCGGCAAGACCGGGCGCGGCTTTGCCCGAGCGAAGCGATAGCCCGATGGATGCCGGTGATCTTGCGCATGGCCCTGGGCCACGGCCTGGGCCTGGCCGGCCTGGTGGCGGTGATCGCCGGCCGGGTGCCGTTCGAGTTCGCCCTGTTGCTGTACATGAGTCTGGCCGCAATCATGGCCGCCAACGCCACCCACCAGTCGCCGGTATTCCGCGCCTTCAAACGTTTTTTCAATGCCGCGTGGGGCGGCTGCACGCTACTGACGCCTTGGGCCTTCCCCGACCACTGGCATCTGGTCATGCCGCTGTGCATCAGCTATATCCTGTCCATCCACCGCCATTCGTCGATTGCCCATCGCTTCTTCCTGCAACAGGTCAAACTGGAACAAGACAGCAAGCGTCTGGCAGAGGATTACCGGCGCGCCAAGGAACAAGCCGAAGCGGCGCTGTACGCCAAGAACCGCTTTCTGACCACGGCCGCCCACGACCTGCGCCAGCCGGTGCACGCGATGGGCTTTCTGATCGAATCCATTTCCCGCCGCAACCAAGACCCCGCCTTACGCCCGGCCTTGCAGGACTTGCGGCAAAGCGTGCAGTCGGTGACGCAGATGTTCAACTCCCTGCTCGACTTGTCCAAGATTGAACTCGGCGCCCAGCCGGTGAAGTTGCAGCCGGTGGCGCTGGACCCGCTGATGGCCGACATCGCCACCTTGTTTCGGGAAGAAGCCCTGGCCCGCAATATCGCGTTGCGGGTACGCGGCAGCCGCGGCAAAGCCTTGGTCAGCGCCGACCCGTTACTGCTCAGGCAATCGATGGTCAATCTGATGCAGAACGCCCTGCGCTACACCCAGCGCGGCGGCGTGCTGATGGCGGTGCGGCGCCGGGGCGGGCAATGGCAGTTCGAAGTTTGGGATACCGGGGTCGGTATCGCCGAAGCCGACCAGCAGCGGGTGTATTCGCCCTTCTTCCGCCCGGAGCACGCCTGGCGCATCGACAACGCCGGCCATGGTCTGGGGCTGGCGGTGGTGGCGCGCTGCGCCGATTTGATGGGCGCCAGCCAGGGCTTGAATTCGCGCGAGGGCCTGGGTTCCCGTTTCTGGCTGCGGCTACCGGCGGCCGAGACCGGCGAGCGCCGTTCCGCGGTGCGCGACAGCGTGGCCTTGACGGTGGGCGGCGATACCCTGCTGCACGGCAACTGCCTGGTGGTGGACGACGAGCCGCAAGTGCGCAGCGCCTGGGAAGCCCTGCTCTGCGCCTGGGGTATCGGCGCCGTGTGCGTGGCTTCGGCCAGCGAAGCGTTTGCCGCGCTGGACTCCGGCTTCGAACCGGACGCGATCTTTTGCGACCAACGCCTGCGCTCCGGCGAAAGCGGCTTCGAATTGCTGCAAGCGCTATTGGAACGCTGCCCGCAGGCGGCCGGGGCGATGATCAGCGGCGAATTCGACTCGCCGGCCCTGGCCCAAGCCGAACAGGAAGGCTATCTGGTTTTGCATAAACCGCTCGATCCGAAGGCATTGTTTACCTTGCTATCCTGTTTGCTGCCCGCATCCGGTCGCGATGCGGCTTAACAAGCGGGAAATATGCGTGCTTTGAGGTCTACTTATGGCATACCTCTCGTTTGACATCTTCAACCCTCAGACTGAAACCGGAGCTTGCCATGCCTATTCCTAGGCTTGAGCCGCCTTACCGTTGACCGGACGGCTAGCGGCCATCTTTTGCCGGTCAAGATGTTTTCTCGAACGGCTGGTTTACGCTAGATGGCGTTCATTTATTAAACCGTGTTTGCTTACGAGTAATTTTTTTCTGCAAACTCATCGATTTTATCAAGCAGTTTATAGACATCAGTGAATGGATTCATGTGATACGGGCAATTTCGGGATGGCTCGGCGCTTTGTTCCATTTGTAGGTTCATTTGTAAGGCGCGAGCTCTAGCAGGCTGGTGAAAAACCCACTGATATTTCCCCTTACCCACGGTTGCCGTGATTTTTTCGTGTTGAAATCGGTCATGACATCGAGTTTCAAGCGTTTTGCCCCTGTTTCAAGGGCTTTTTATTCGCCTGAAGCCGTCTGTGGACGGTTTTCAGGCGTACTTCACCCTAGGTGGGCGCACTCCACGCCGGTTTCGGCGTGAACACCAATAGGTTGAGCAAGCGCGTCAGGTTGTAGGCGGCGAAGCAAAACAAGGCTTGGCCAGCGACTTTGGCTAAGCCGATGTGACGGGTTTTGCGCAGGCCGCCGACCGTTTTGACCCAGCCAAAGGCTTCTTCGACGATTTTGCGGCGCTTGAGGCTTTGGGCGCAACCTTTGCCGCGCGCGGTGCGGCCATCGACGGCACTGCCGGTCTTTTTCCGGGCCACATGGGCTTTGATGTCTTGCGCCTTGAGTCCGTTGACGAAAGCCGGTTGGTCATAGCCTTTGTCGGCACCGACGCTACCGCCTTTGGGCACACGGCGTTTGATCATTGTTTGCGCGGCTTCGATTTCGGCGGTGCCGGTGGCTTGGGTGGTTTCGACATCGACAATCAGGCCGTTGCGATTCTCGGACAAGGCATGGGTGATGTAACGCAGTTTGGCCTCGGTGTATTCGCCTTTCTTGTAGAGCCGCGCTTCCGGGTCTGTCGTGCTTTGGTGGGTGGCGTTGCTGCGCTTTTCGCCGCTGAAGTCGACCTCGGGATTGCGGCCGGCGGGTTTGTCCGGGCCGCTGCCGTCTTTCTTAACGAAGCTTTTGTGCGAGGCCCAGGCTTCAATGAGGCTGCCGTCGACACTGAAGTGTTCGTCGGACACCAGGTTTTGCCATTCGGCTATGGCCAGTACCCGCTCAAAAAATTCGCGACTCAGCGCTTCGGACAGCAGCCGTTCGCGGTTGGCGCTGAACACGCTGCGTTCCCAGACAGCATCGTCGATGCCCAGACCGACAAACCAGCGAAACAGCAGGTTGTAGTCCAGCTGTTCCATCAACTGGCGTTCGCTACGAACGGTGTACAGCACTTGCAACAGCAAGGCGCGCAGCAGTTTTTCGGGCGCAATCGACGGGCGGCCAGTGTGCGAGTAACGCTCGGCAAAGACGGCATTCATAGAGGTCAATACGCCATCGACGAGTAGACGTAAACGACGCAACGGATGCTGTTTGGGAATACGTTCTTCCAGGCTAACGTAGCTGAACCAGCTACTTTGAATGGCATCGTGTCCGCGCATTGAAAGGCTCCAAATTTAGGTAGCCTATTTTAACAGTTGGCGGCTCATCTATGCCTTAGCCTACTTGGCTTTTCGAGTTTTTCACCAGCCTGCTAGCGTTTTGTATTTCCTGCTCAGAAAAAAGACTGAAAATTGTTTTTTCACCTTTGTCGTAATCGGATATACCCCGTTTTCTGAACTCTTGCCGTAATGGACTGTTTTTCCTTAATTCATCGTAACAACTATACGGTGCTGCTGTATGTTGAAAGTGTAGAAGCAGCCAAACTTCAAAGCATACGTTGGAGAGCACAACAGCCACATCATTCCTTTGGGCTTTCTTATATGCATTACGGTGAAGTTCTTCGGAGTATTTTATTTCTGACTCTCGATCATACACTACCCAAAATGAGTCGTTTAAACCGCTTTTATTCGCGACTTTCTTTGCGACGACAGCCTCGTCAACTAGCTGTTTTGGCGTGTTCTTTTTTGTATCTTCAATTCTTATGACCTTTAATAGACGATTAGTTGGGAAGAACCTATCAATGTATCCTTGAAGATAATTTGGCTCAGTTTTAGCCCCTTCACAATAAATGCGCAAAACCGGTTTTAATTTTTGTTCTTGACGATTTTTCCGGGGTTTAGGCATTCGTCTCACCAGACATCAATAAATTAACAATTCCTTGATAATTGATTGACGGAATACCGCCAAAGCGGCCTTCCAGATACCATTGACTAAATGGGCTTTGTGGTTTTACTCTTTTCTTATCAAAGTCATCCAGCGAAAAAAATTGTGTAGAACCTTTATTCTTTTCAGTAAGCCAAATTTGATCGCGCCTTAAAAGTTCGGGAGACATTAAGTTAATATTGTGTGTAGAAAAAATAAGTTGAGCATTACCTTTGTTAACATTTGGATCATTAAATAACTTGATAATTAACTCGACCATAAATGGATGCATGCTATTATCTAACTCGTCCATAATCAGAACTCCGCCATTAGACAATATCTCAATGAATATTGGAGCAAAGTCAAAGAACTTCCGAGTTCCAGCGGATTCCTTCTCCTCTTCAAAATATTCACTCATTCCATCATCAGCTAAATGGGCGAAAAATGGCTTATTTTTAATGTCTTTTAAGATGCGTACCTTAATTTCCTCTGGAAGTCCATCGGGCAATTTTATATCATCCGACTCAGATTTTTCTTGAAATCGTATATTGGAAATTCCAGTATCAACCAGAGACAAAAGAGCAGATACTTTTTTGACTAAACTTGGCTCCTCGAACCAGTTTAATTTAACCTTACGTTCATTGACTGCAAAGTGGTGTAGTTTTTTTCGAAAGTAATTGTAAACATTACGAATCATTTGAGGAGAGTCCGCACTATCTCCAGCCTTCGATATATAGGTATTATTCTCAAAGAAAGGTAGACGCTTTTTACCACCTTTATATAAGCTGCCAAAGCTGATTGTCTGCCAAGTATCGCTAATGCCCCGATCAAAGACAGATGCTTGTTGTCCAGTGGGATAAAAAACTAAACGCTCTTCGATGATTCTGTTTGCGGTAAACGCCACACAGTACCGATAACGTATAAGTTTATATTGATTATTTTCCGCGCTCGGAGCAAAAAACTCAATTTCAAACCTAGTGGGCGAAGATTTGTTAGCTTCGGATAATAGATAGGGATCATAGCAGGGAATCTTATCACCCTCTTTCAACTCTCCTGATCCCACGATGATGAATTGTAAGGCGTGAAAAGCTAACAATAAGTTGGATTTCCCAGAAGCATTAGCACCATATAATCCAGCGCATTTTAGTACACCAACTTTATCATCAGCGGGATGGACAATATTTTCTATCAGATAGCTACCAGGTGTTTCCGCATAAAGGCTAAACGTCTGCTCCTCCTTGATAGAACAAAAATTGGTGACAGTGAAGTCTATGATCATAGCTTGTAATATTTCGGCACTTTTTGCTAAATTTTGACCAAAAAATAGCATCTTAATTGATTTTCGTCAAAGATCACCTTCAAGAAAATCATTCGCGCTCTAATTTTTCCTGACATTTGGAGGTTTGAATTGTTGGGGCAAATGGGAAATGATGGATAACGGGTTAAAGGCCGATACCCGTCATCCAATCTGCTGAAATTAATGTCTAGTTAGGGTCGACTCAAGCCCTTCGGTGCAAGATTAAGCGGTACAGCTCCGACTTGTCTAGCAGATGAATTATTCCGCCGCCCCAATCAGCAGCCTTTCCGCCTGCCGGTAACTCAAGCCGGAAATACCCGATTTCTGCATCGACTGTTTCAGCGAATAGGCCAGTGCCGAGGCGAGGATGCGGGAGTAGTAAGGCAGGGTTTCCAGGTAGACCGGCAAGGCGTCGTCGATGGTTTCGGCTTGCTGCAGTTTTTGTTCGAGTTGCCGGCGGCGGTCGGCGATTTCTTGGAGGAACGCGCGGTCGGCGGCGCAATCTGCCGATAACGCCAAGGTCCAGGTTAAATCGGATTGTAATTGGCAAGCGCCGATATAGCGACCGGACCGGGCTGGCGAGAGCTATTGTCAAATCTGGTGTTCAGGCCTTGATCAAGCGGCGATCTGATTGCCGGTTTCTAGCTCAATGCCGTCCTTGAACGGAACCCCGGTAATCACTTTGGCGAGATAATCAAATCCTCGCTGGCGTCGCCAGGTTTTCTCAGCCGTTTGTCCCAGTTTGAATAGCATGTGCAACATGCCATCGCGGGCGAGACAGCCTTTGGCACGCTTGGTGCGATGGCGAATAGTGGCGAAGGTTGATTCGATGGGGTTGGTTGTTCGAATGCTTTGCCAGTGCTGAGCCGGAAAGTCATAGAAGGCCAGCAGTTCATGCCGGTCGCGATACAGACATTCAACCGCCTTGGGATATTTGGCGTCATAGAGTGAGGCGAACTGGTCGAAGGCGCGTTCGGCGTTCTTTTGGGTGTCAGCCTGCCAAATGTCGTACAGCGACTGCTTCATCTTGGGTTGCACCGCTTTTGGAACGCGGTTCAGGACGTTGTTCATTTTATGCACCCAGCAGCGTTGTTGTCGGGTGTCGCTGTAAACCTCGTCCAGCGCGGCCCAGAGACCCATTGCGCCGTCACCAATGGCTAGTTTGGGACTGTTCATACCGCGTGCTTTCAAGCCCAGCAATACTTCCCGCCAACTCTGCGTCGATTCGCGCACACCGTCTTCAATCGCCAGAAATCGTTTTTCCCCGCGCTCATTGACCCCGATGATGATCAAGGCACACAGCTTGACATCTTCCGCTCGCAGCCCGCTGTAGATGCCATCAGCCCAGATATAGACCCACTGATCTCGGTCCAGGCGACGGGTTCGCCAATCGTTATATTCCGCCGCCCACTCGCGTTTCAAACGGGCCACGGTGCTGGCTGATAACCCCGTGGCATCCGGGCCAACCAGGACTTCCAGTGCGGCTTCCATTTCACCGCTGGAGATACCTTTCAAGTATAACCAGGGCAATGCAGCCGATAAGGAACGTGTCTTGCGCACATACGGTGGCACCAACGCCGAACGAAAGGTAGCCCCTTGGCCGTCTTTTGCCCGAACCTTGGGAACCTTCACCGCTACGGGGCCAATGCCTGTCTGAATCTCACGCTCAGGTTGGAATCCGTTACGCACGACGGCGGCCCGACCATCGCCTAACTTCCGTTCGCTGAAGGCTTCCAGATAGGAAGCCAATTCGGCATCGATGGCTTGCGCTATTAACTTCCGCGCGCCTTGACGAATCAGATCGGTCAAAAGATCGGCGTTCTCTTCTCGACTCGACAGGTCGATTACATTACTCTTCTTCATGGTGGCGTATCCTTGGTTTTGATCGTTTTGTTTGGTCACAAATAATCAACCAGATACGCCGCTTCTCTTCAACTACCAAACACCAGATTCAGTTATAGCTCCCGGCTGGCGACCATTGTTCCGGGGCGATTAACGACAAGCGATACTGTCCATCCTTGCAATACAGCCAATAACTTTGCCCGGCGGTCGGTTTGAAGCGAATCTGGCTGTTTAGCACGAACAGCGAAGTAAACAAGTCGCTGCCGATTTGTTGAATGTTTTTGGCGGGGACGACCAGTTGCTGCTTGGCTTGCTGCAAACTATCCAGTATCGCGACCGCGCCTTTTCCCTGCGGATTTGCCGGTTTAATCGTTAAGTTCATAGTCCAAGTATCGGCTAAGTTTGCAAAAAAGTGTCCGGAAGATTCTATCAACGCAGTCGATGCGGAGCGTTGTAGCGCATGGCTTTGCGTCCCTCAACCCAGTCCTCTCCTTTATGCCCCAAAGCCGTTAAATTAGGCTATGTTCGCGTTAGTAGTTGAATGAGATCGAAGCCGTCATCCCGGCAGGGATTGCCGGGATCCAGGGCACAAGGATGTGTTGAAACTTTGCCATCCGTGGCTTCTGGGCCCCGGCAATCCGTGCCGGGGCGACGCCAACTACTAACGCAAACATAGCCTTAAATTAAGGATCGGGGACTGGCTTGTTCAAATCCCGTAGGAGGACGCCATGCCTGCGACCGAAGGCGATTGGTCGCGGGCATGGCCCGCTCCTACCATCATTAACTTAACGACATTGCTTTATGCCCTCCGGGTGCGACGGAGAAGGTTTTTCAGCGATTGATGGCTGTCCGATTACCACGGCTAGCGCCAAACGCCTCAAAGCCTATCCAAATCCGCCAAAACCGCTTCGGCTCGGCGAACGATAGCATCGCGTTCGGCGGGCGCAAATCGGTCCAAATTGCGGTAAACCAGGCTCACGCGCGGATTGCGCTGTAACTTGTCGCGATGGCGGCTGAAGAAATGCCAGTACAGCGCATTGAACGGACAGGCCCGGTCGCCGCTACGGGCTTTTTTATCGTAGCGGCAGCCTTTGCAGTAGTCGCTCATTCGGTCGATGTAGGCCGCGCTGGACACGTAAGGCTTGGTAGCCAGCAAACCGCCGTCGGCGAATTGGCTCATGCCCAACGTGTTAGGCAATTCCACCCATTCGAAAGCGTCGATATACACGCCCAAATACCAGCGATGGACGGCTTCGGGCGCCAGGCCGGCCAACAACGCGAAATTGCCGATTACCATCAAGCGCTGGATATGGTGAGCGTAAGCGTATTGCAGCGATTGGCCGATGCTGACGGCCAGGCAGTTCATTTGGGTTTCGCCGGTCCAGAACCAGGACGGCAGCGGCCGGTCGTGGCCGAAATGGTTTTGCGACACATACGCCGGCATTTTTGCCCAGTACACGCCGCGCACATATTCGCGCCAGTCAATAATTTGCCGGACAAAACCCTCGACGGCCGCCAGAGGCGCCTGGCCATCGCGATAAGCAGCTTCAGCACGTTCGACCACTTCGCGCGGATTGAGCATTTTGCTGTTCAAGGCAAACGACAGCAGCGAATGAAACAGCCGCCAACTGCGCCGGCTCATAGCATCTTGAAACGCGCCGAAATGCGGCAGGCCGTCGGCGATGAACGCTTCCAGTTGCTGCAAGGCTTGTTGGCGATTCAATGGCCAGCGAAAATCGTCGGCGTCGGCCGCGCCGAAACTGTTCACTCCCGCCGCGACAATGTCTTGCCACAGCTCGGCATGGTCATTGCGCGGTCGATTGTCGTATGGCGTAGCCGGCAAGCCCGGCCAGGTCTTGCGGTTGTCGTGGTCGAAATTCCATTGCCCACCCTGTGGGCGTTGGTTGGCATCCAACAACACGCCGTGTTTGACCCGCATCCTTCGGTAGAATTTTTCCATCAGCCAATGCGGCTGGCTGCCGAATAATTCCCGGCGTCCTCGCGTTGGGTGTAGAAATGTTCGCTGTCGTAGGCTTGGTTGGAAATAGGCAAGTTACGGCAATAGTCTTGTAACTGTTGGTCCAACCGCCATTCGTCGGGCAATTGGTACTCGAAACGCTGAATCTGATATTGGGCGATCAAGGCATCCAGATTGGCGGGCAGCGATTGCCGATTGTCGGCTGCGTCGATTTTTAAATAGTGCACCCGATGGCCTTGAGCGACCAAAAGCCGGGCAAAGTCGCGCATCGCCGCGAAGATGCCGATGATTTTTTGGGCATGGTGCAGCACGTAATCGGTTTCCTGGCGGATTTCCATCAGCACGTAGACCACCTGGCCGTCGTTTTGGCTAAACCAGCTATGTAACGGATTGAGCTGGTCGCCTAGAATCAGGCGCAACGTGGTCATGTTTCCGTTACCGATGCGCGTTGGTGGCGGCAGCGTGCCGAGCAATATTTCACCGCATCCCAGTCCTTGGCCCATTTCTTCCGCCAGGCAAACGGCCGGCTGCACACCGGGCAGATTTTCGACGGCAACGACAGCTTGCGGTGCATCAGCATTCCAGCTCGGTTTGTACCCAAGCGCCGGCGATGGGTTTGGCCGGCCGGCGCGGCATGGGCCGCTTGCGCGAGCCGTGTTTCTCGACACTCGCCGCCTTGGCGGCTTTGACTTCGGGCTGGCTGCGGATTGCATAGAGCCGAGCCTTGGCTTGGCGGGTGGCGGTTTCCAGATCGACCGGCGGCTCGGGGATATCGACGCCGACTTTAACTCCGCATTGCTGCTGCAATTTTGTCGGCATCCGCCAGGGTTCGAACAGCCATTCCTGCGGCACTCGGCTTAAAGCCGGCAGCCAATGCCTGACAAAATGGCCGCGCGGATCGTGGTCGCGGGCCTGCTTGATCGGGTTATAGACGCGGGTGGCGTTGATGCCGGTGGTACCGGCCTGCATCTGCATCTGGCTCCAATGAATGCCGGGTTCGTAATCCAGAAACTGCCGGGCCAACCAAGTCCCGACCGGCTGCCAATGCAGCCACAACGGATAAGCGGCCACCGACACCAGCATCGCTCGCATCCGGAAATTTAACCAGCCGGTGCGGTTCAGCATGGCCACGCAGGCATCGACCAGCGACCAGCCGCTGCGGCCTTCGCTTAGCGCCTGAAAATGCGCCGGATTCCAATCCGCTTCGCGCAAGCCGTCGTAGCCGCGATGCATGTTACGAAATTCCAGTTCCGGTTCGCTTTCCAGTTTTTGGATGAAATGGCAATGCCAATACAAGCGGCTGACGAAAGCGGTCAGGCCGGCGCGGCGGGCATCGCAGGTTGGCAGAGCATCGATCTGGCGGCGGCTGGCTTGCACCACTTCACGCAGACTCAAACAACCGAAGGCCAGATACGCCGACAAACGCGAGCAAGCGCTCGGCGCCGACAGCGGCGAGGATATGCCGCCCCGGTAACGGCCGCTGCGCTCGAACAAGAAATCGCGCAAGGTTGCTATGGCTGGCCGGCGGCCGCCGCGCTGGCGTTGCGGCGGATCGGCTTGTTTCAGGCTGAAGCTTTGCGGTTCGGGCAACATCAAGGGTGAAGGCGCGCTGATCCAGCGGCAGCCGGGCACCTCAAGACACGGGGCTGCCATCAGTGCTTCCCAATGGGCTTGCCAATGGTTCCTACTTGGCAGGCGCCGCACCACGCCGAACTGGGCAAACTCGTGCCACGGCAAACCGCGTTTCCGGCACCAACGCTGTACCGCCAGATCACGTTGAAAGCTCAGCCAGTTGCCGGTTTCCTGATGCGAATACAGCGCCGCAAACGGGGCTTCGTGCCAGATCCGGTCCAGAACATCGACCACTTCGCCGACTTCGATGCGCAAACCGCCGCCGCGCTTGCGCAACGCACGATCAAGATCGAGCAGGCTTTCCCGCAGAAATTGGTAATGTTGGGTCGAGGCATCGGCCGCCTGCCACAGGCTGGGCTCGATTATGTACAGACACAACACCGGCGCTTGCCGGCTGGCGTGCCACAAGGCAGCATGGTCATGCACCCGCAGATCGCGCTTGAACCAGACCAGGTGGTAACTCATCGCTTAATGCCAGCCCTGGCGCCAGACTTGAACGTCCAGCAAATCCCGCCACGGCAGCACTTGCAGGCGTTTGCTGTACACCGCCTCCAGTTCGATCCATTCCAGCGGCGCGGCCGGATCGTCGGGCCACAGCACCTTGCTGACGATGAAATGCTTTTCTTTACGCTGCGGCGCCACGGCGGTCCATTTGCTGAGCAGCAGTTTGCGCGGATTGAGCTTGGGCGGTTTGGCGGTAATCATGGTGGGCTGGGCGCAGAGTGTTTTTCTGCGAGCTTACCAGTCGATTGGGAAATGGCGAGTGTAATGCCGTGTGGCAAAACCGGCCGGCAACTCAGTTCGGTTAAGCGGTTCGATTTTCACTCCCCTCTTTAAAAAAAGAGGGGACGGGGGAGATTTTTCAAATCCCCCTCGATACCCCTTTTCCAAAGGGGGAGGCTGGCTTAACTTAACGGCATTGGTTTGCAATCAGGCTCGCTCGCGCGCGCCTGGCTCATCAAGAGGACATCAATTCCCCGGCTGCAAGGTCACTTCAACTTCGCGTGCCTGACCGTTATTGACTACCTGGACTTTGACGACGTCGCCGACTTTTTGGTCGTCCAGGCGGGCGAATAATTTCGACAGCGTATCCACTTCCTTACCGTTAATGGCGACGATGATGTCGCCCGGCCTGATGCCGTTTGGCGAGACTTCCACGCCGCGCAAGCCGGCTTTATCGGCCGCCGAACCCGGTTGTACCCGCAATACCGCAACGCCGGCCGTGCCGGTCAATTCGGCCAGACGCTCGTTCATTTGCTGGTCGATTTCAATACCCAGCGCCGGGCGAATGTATTTGCCCTGTTTGATCAATTCCGGCACTACCCGCATCACGGTATCGACCGGCACTGCAAAGCCGATGCCCGCCGAGGCGCCGCTCGGGCTGTAAATCGCGGTGTTGATGCCGATCAATCGGCCGGCGGAATCCAGCAGCGGTCCGCCGGAGTTGCCGGGGTTGATCGCCGCGTCGGTCTGGATCAAATGCTCGACCGCCGGACCGTCCTGGCCGCCCAGCGAGCGGTCCAGCGCCGAGACGATGCCGCTGGTCAAGGTCCAGTCCAAACCGAACGGATTGCCGATGGCAAACACCTTTTGCCCGACCTTGAGGTCGTTGCTGGTGCCGACCGGCACCGGCGGCGGCCGTTTGAAGCCGACGCCGATTTTCAATACCGCGATGTCGTGCACCTGGCTGGCGCCGACCAGCGCCGCTTTATAATCGCGGCCGTCGGCCAGCTTGACGGTGGCTTCGTTGGCGCCGGCGATGACGTGGAAATTAGTGACCACGTGGCCGGCCTCGTCCCAGATAAACCCAGAGCCGGAGCCCTTGGGCACCGAGAATACGTTGCGGGTCCAGGCGTCGCGCACCAGCGAGGCGGTGGTGATGTAAACCACCGAGTCGCGGGATTTTTCGAACAGCTCGATGGTGCTTTTCTCGTCGGCCGCCAAATCGCCGCGCGCGGCTACGGTTCTAGGCGTTGCCGGCTGGTTGGTGGTCGGCGCCGGCAGCCAGTGCCACAGCAGCATCAAGGCCGCCGCCACCGCGCCGAGCGCGAACACCCGTTTGACGAACAAATCGGGAGAATGGGGTTGATTGGGGTAGCGCATAGAGGCCTCCGGCTGCTTGGTTCTGATGCCGGCAACATGGTAGCGCGTTTAGCGGTTTTCAAGCGCGGCTTGTGCGAACCAGCCGCCCTATTCGCGGTAGCTTACGGTTCTCACTGCAATTTGCAACACGCCGAGTCTTCATCGTATTGCCGAAAACCTCGCTTCGCACACATCTACAATCCCGCCCAGCGGAAATTGCCGGCCATAAAGCCTATTTGCAAAGCGGCCACCATTTTTCGGGCCGGCAAAAGCCGACGGCCCGGTCCCAGTGTTTGCCGAACAGCGGCTTGAACCCAAGCCCGCCCAGCATAAAGCAGGCAGTTCCGGCGCTCAAAAAAGCAGGGATTGTCATCGCGTGTCTTCTGAACGGTTGGCCGGCAGCGTTCCGTCGCCGCCGCAATGGCGCCTCGGCCGATTGACTAATAATAGACCAGCGAAGCGGTGCAGTTCAGGTCCACATATCTCGACGTATTGACCACGCCTTTGGCCGGTTCGCCGCTAAACGGCGTGGCAACCCGAGTCAGAACCAATTGGCTGGAGAAGGCTTGCGGGGCGTCGCCCAGGGCGATTTGCGGGATCACCAGCGTTGCGTGGTCGATACGCAAATCCGGGATATGTTCCAAAGTGACTTCCCACAACTCGCCGATCAAGGTTGATTCCCGCGTAATATCGGCTTCCTTGAACGAGTATTTTTTCCGGCCCAGTTCCAGGTTCAGCACGGTCGCAGCCGGCAGGATGCCGACTTCCGCTTTGCTGCCGATGCTCAGCGTCAGGTCGGCGCCACGGCCGGAACATTGGTAAAAGTTAGGTTGTTGTATCGCATTTGCGGTACCGGCTAATGCCGCCGATAACAAAACACCGGCTATCATCGTTGCGTGTTTCGATTTCATGGCCTACTCCAAAATTTCAAGCGTTAAAAATCCGGATGCCGTTACGGCGCTGCGCCGTTAGCGAGCGGAAGTCGCCGGCGTCTAGCGAACCTTCTCGGTGGAACCACAATAACGCCAAACCCTATCCGGCAACATCCTCCGCAAGTAGGGTAAATTACAACGAGCTGGTTTGGGAGTGACTGCGGCCATTCGAGAGTGTACCGGTGCAGGCCGCAACAAGGTCCGCAGCCGCTAGCGACGCGTCTTCGACCGCAGCGCGCAACACAGGCGGCAAGCGCCGATTGCCGGGAACTAAATCCCTAGCACCGCAGTCGGCCATTGCGCCCGATACCGCTGCACACAAACAGAGGTAACTACGATGAAAACCAATAACAACACACTGAAAATCATGGGCTTGGCTGTCTTGTTCGGACTCTGGCTGACGCCGGTCCGGGCCGAGCACGGCGAACATGCGGCGGCAAAAACGCCGCCCCCGCCCGAAGAAGAAGTCGAATACGAGTTCTACGATTACCATGCCGGCATCACCTACACCGGCACCTTACAGAATTATTTATTCCGCCATTCGGAAAAAACCCAGCATCCGCAGGAGCAGGCCTATCCGGAGCTGGAATACCATGACCGGTAACGGGCAACTGCAGCCGCGCTGCGGCATGAGGGAGGCTGATGCTATCTTGGGTTAACCTTTCCCGCGGCGGTTTCGGGTCCCGATCGTGCAAGGCTTAGCCGGATTTTTTAGCGCGTTCGCGGCGAGCCTTGAAGAAATCGCCGAGCAAGGCGGCGCAATCGGCTTGCAGTACGCCGCCGGTCCATTCCACTTTATGGTTTAAAAAGGCGGCATCGCTCAGTTGCAGCGCATGGCAGACCGCGCCGCGCTTGGGATCGTAGGCACCGAACACCAAGCGTTTGATGCGAGCGTGGGCAATCGCGCCCATGCACATCACGCAGGGCTCCAAGGTCACATAGAGCGTGGTATCGATCAGCCGATAGTTGTGCAAGACTTGGCCGGCCTTGCGCAACGCGACGATTTCGGCGTGGGCGCTGGGGTCGTGGGTTTGAATCGGCTGGTTCCAACCTTCGGCGATACAGCGGCCTTCGAGTACCAGCAATGCCCCGACCGGCACTTCCCCCTGATCCTCTGCGCGCTGGGCCAAACGGATGGCGTGGCGCATCCATTCCGCGTCGGTCATCTCAAACCGTGGCTTTGTTCAAGCGGTCGTTGACCGCGGCCCAGGCTTCGGTCTCGGGCGGCTGTTCGATCAGAATGGTGTCCAGTTCCAGATTGTCCAACGCCCGCAGCGAGCTATACAGAGCCGGTTCGTAAAGCTCGGCATCGGCCGGCAGCCTGAGAATATGCAGGCAAGGAATTTCGGCAATCTCGGCGCTGAATGCCAATATGCCGATATGTTGGCCTTTGGCGCAGAGGTCGTCGGCCATCGCAATCAAGGTGTCGGCCGGACAGAGAAAGGCTATCGTGTTCGGCGCGTAGTGCACCGCCATCATGCCCGGCGCGCGTATCTTGGTTTGCGGCGACAGCCGAATATCGGCATGCAACACCGCCTTGAGCTGGCTGCGGGTGATGCGGCCGGGCCGAAGAATGGTCGGCACGTCGTCGCTAAGATCGATGATGGTCGATTCGACTCCCACCGCACAGGGACCGCCGTCCAGAATGCAGGCCACGCTGTCGTCCAGTTCTTCGGCGACGTGCAGGGCTTCGGTAGGGCTAATGCGGCCGAACCGGTTGGCGGACGGCGCAGCAACGCCGCCGCCGAACGCCTGCAGCAACCGTAACGCCACCGGGTTGGCCGGCACCCGCAAACCGACCGTGTCCTGGCCGCCGGTGACCGTCAGCGTTACCGAGTCGCGTTTTTTCAAAATCATCGTCAGCGGGCCGGGCCAAAACTTTTCCGCCAAGCGCCAAGCAGCCTCGGGCACCTGATCGGCCCAATCAGCAATTTGCCCGGCGCCGGCAATATGTACAATCAACGGGTGGTCGGCCGGCCGGCCCTTGGCCGCGAAAATTTTCGCCACCGCTTCCGGATTGGACGCATCCGCGCCCAGGCCGTAAACGGTTTCAGTCGGAAAGGCGACGAGCTGACCGCCGCGCAGTAAGTCGGCGGCGTGCTGGATGGATGCTTCGGTGACGGGGGTTGGTTTCACGGATAGAGCCGGACGAAAGGTCGAATTCAAAAAAGAGGGCTGACCAATCGCTTACCTTGGCCGACGCGCTGCACACCTCGCCGATAAAGTTTATCGGCGATTCGGCAAAGCGCGTTATTTTACCTTTCGTCTTGCCGCTTTTCTCTCAATTTATTTCCACCAACACCTCGTTGGGGTTAACCGCATCGCCTTTGGCGACGTAAATGGCTTTAACCACGCCGGCAATCGGTGCCGTGATTTCGGTCTCCATTTTCATCGCTTCGGTGACCAGCAAGGCCTGGCCGGCGTTGACTTTCTGTCCCTCCTTGACCAGCACGTCGATGATGTTGCACGGCATGCTGGTCACCACATCGCCCGGCTCGCTGGGCCGGCGGCGCTTGCTGGCGATTGCGCTTTGCACCGCGCCATGGGCGCCGCCGTCCAGTACGATTTCGTCCAAGGTCTCGATGACGATTTCTTCCGGCATGCCGTCCACGGTGAAGTAAAAATGCCGCAGGCTTTGGTTTTTCGGGCCGGCGCCGGTAACTTTGACGTGGTATTGCTCGCCGTGCAACGCCACGTTGAATTCGGTCGGGGCTTTTTTGACCTCGCCCGGTTTAGGCGCAGCCTCCAATTCCAACGGCTCCGGCACTAGGTTGTCGTTCGAACGCAATTCCAGGAATTGTTTGCCGATTTCCGGAAACATCGCGTAACTCAGTACGTCCTCGTCGTTCAACGCCAGATGGGCGATTTCGCCACGAAGATGCTCGAACTCGGGCTTGAGCAAATCGGCCGGCCGGCATTCGATGATTTCCTCTTTACCGACCGCCTTGGCCAGCAATTGCGGATTGACCGGCGCCGGCGCCTTGCCGTAGCCGCCGTGCAGGTAGCGTTTAACCTCGTTGCTGATGGTCTCGTAACGCTTGCCGATCAGCACGTTCAACACCGCCTGGGTGCCGACGATTTGCGAGGTTGGTGTCACCAATGGCGGATAGCCCAGGTCTTTGCGGACTTCCGGGATTTCTTTATACACCTCGTCGATCCGGTCCAGTGCGTTGCGTTCTTTCAATTGGTTGGCCAGGTTGGAGATCATGCCGCCCGGGACTTGGAAGATGTGGACGCGGGTGTCGATGCCGGTAAATTCGCTTTCGAAGCGGCGGTATTTTTTGCGGACTTCGGCGAAATAGTCGTTCACCGCTTGCAGTTTATCCAAATCCAGCCCCGTGTCGTAATCGGTGCCGCGCAACGCGGTGACCAGGCTTTCGGTCGGTGGATGGCTGGTGCCGCCGGCCCAGGACGACAGCGCGGTATCGACGTGCTCGCAGCCGGCTTCGATGGCCTTGATCTGGCACATTTCCGCTAAGCCGGCCGTAGCATGGCAGTGCAAATGCAACGGCAAATCGACGGCGTCTTTCAGAGCTTTGACCATTTCGCCGGCGATGTATGGCGTCAACAAGCCGGCCATGTCCTTGATCGCAATCGAGTTACAGCCCAGGTTGGCCAAACCTTTACCCAGTTTGATGAAACTGGCGATATCGTGTACCGGACTGGTGGTGTAGCAAATCGTGCCCTGGGCATGTTTGCCGGCCTCGCGGGTGGCTTCGATGGCGGTTTCCAAGTTACGAATATCGTTCAGCGCGTCGAAGATGCGGAATACGTCCATGCCGTTGCGGGCGGCGGTCTCGACGAACTTACGCACCACGTCGTCGGAATAGTGACGATAACCGAGCAGATTTTGGCCACGCAGCAGCATCTGCAATTTGGTATTTGGCAGGGCTGCTTTCAGTTTGCTCAAGCGCTCCCAAGGGTCTTCTTTCAAGAAGCGCAAGCAGGCATCAAAGGTGGCGCCGCCCCAGCATTCCAACGACCAATAGCCGATGTCGTCCAACATCGTGCAAGCCGGCAACATGTCTTCGGTGCGCATCCGGGTGGCGATCAGCGACTGGTGGGCGTCGCGCAGAATAACGTCGGTTACATACACTTTGCTCATGAGAGTTTCCTTGGCTTAGAGGCCGGTATGGGAAGCGACAACGGCCGCCAGCACGCTGGCCAGAATTTCCGGGCGCGGTTTGTTGGAATAATTGATTAAATCGGGATTGGCTTCGACGAAACCGGTGTTGAAGCGGCCGCGGCGAAAATCGGGGTGGGCCAGTATCCGCAGGTAATAGGGAATCGTGGTTTTGATGCCGAACAAACCCATGTCCTTCAAGGCCCGCTCGCCGCGATTGATGGCATCTTCCCAGGTCATCGCGCTGACGATGACTTTGGCCAGCATCGAATCGTAAAACGGCGGCACTTCGTAGCCGGTATAAATCGCGGTGTCGGTGCGCACGCCGGGGCCGCCGGGCGCGTAGTAACGGGAAATGTGGCCGAAGCTGGGCAGGAAATTGTTTTTCGGGTCCTCGGCGTTGACCCGAAACTGGATTGCATAACCGCGTCTGACGATTTCTTCCTGCTTGAAACGTAGCGGCAGACCGGCGGCGACCCGAATCTGTTCCTCGACGATGTCGACACCGGTAATAGTTTCGGTGATCGTGTGTTCGACCTGCACGCGGGTATTCATTTCCATGAAATAGAAACGGCCATTGCTGTCCAATAAAAACTCGACAGTACCGGCGTTGGTGTAGCCGACGGCTTTAGCCGCCATCACCGCCAAACCGCCCAAGTATTGGCGTTGGGCCTCGTCGAGTTGCGGCGACGGCGCGATTTCGATCAGTTTTTGGTTGCGGCGCTGTACCGAGCAATCGCGTTCGTACAAATGGATAGTGTTGCCGAATTGGTCGGCCAACACTTGCACCTCAATATGAATCGGATTGACGACGCATTTTTCCAGAAACACGTCGGCACTGCCGAAGGCCTTGGTCGCTTCGGAAATGACGCGTTGATAATTTTGCCGCAACTCGTCGGGGTTATCGCAACGGCGGATGCCACGGCCGCCGCCGCCGGAGGTGGCTTTCAACATGATCGGGTAGCCGATCTGCTCGGCCACCTGCAAGGCCTGCTCGACATTTTCGAGGTTGCCGTCGGAACCGGGCGTCACCGGCAGGCCGGCAGCTTTCATCGCCGCCCGCGCTTCAGTCTTGTCGCCCATGCGCTGGATGACTTCCGCCGACGGCCCGATAAAGACTAATCCGCGCTCCTGACAGGCTTTGGCAAATTGGGCGTTTTCCGACAGGAAGCCGTAGCCCGGATGAATCGCATCGCAACCGGTGCGCAGAGCCAAGTCGACCAAGCCGTAGATATTCAGGTAACCCGCCAACGGCTCGCTGCCGATGTAATAAGACTCGTCGGCCTTTTTGACGTGCAGGGCAAAGCGGTCGGCTTCGGAATAGATCGCTGCGGAACGGATGCCCATTTCGGCGCAGGCGCGAATGATGCGGACGGCAATCTCGCCGCGATTGGCGATCAGGATTTTGCGTAACATGATTTTTCCAATGCGGCTCCGGGACGGGTTACTACTCTAACAACTTATCGATATCTTTCAACCTTAAAACCGCCGGGCGGCCCGACTTGACTGCGCTCCGCCGATCCGGCGGAACTCGGCGGGAAATGCCCCGGCATTTCGCCGAAAACAGGCATAGCCGAGCAGGTAACTTGCTGCGTTAGCGACAATTTGTCAGCAGTGCGTGTCGATATCCGGACAGTAACGCCGGACAGGCTTGGAAAATCGATCCGAATCAAACTATTGCAATTGGCATATATAATGCTATCCTGATATTGCACAGGATGCCTGAGCCTAGCGCTCAGGGTTGTCACCTCTAAATTAATCACCGATTTTCGAGGTTTTATTATGGAAAAACACAAAGCGCTATTTCTCGTTTTGCTATCGCTCTGCCTGTCCGGATTTGCGGTTTTATCGCCGCAAGCTGTCGCAGCAACCGCCGAACACCGATCCGATCCGGCCGCTAATCCCGCACTGCAATTACCGGCAGCTTTCTCTTGGCGCGAGACCGTACTGAGCCTTGCCGAGCACGCCGAACGCGGCGCCAGTGCCGCAGTCCGCGAAACCTTGACCAGCCTACAACACTGGCTGGATTTCGGCATGCAGGCCGGATTTTTCGGCTGGATCGGCGCACCTTCGTTGCTCGAAGCGTTGCCGCTGCAAAATCCGGAAACCGCGTTGCCCGGTGCGGCGTGGCTGCTACTGGGCGGCCTGTTAGGCGTTTTAAGCCGAAAAAAACGCCGCTTGGTTGCTTAAACTCCTGCCCTTCTCCCGTTACCGGCCGGATAACTTCCGCCGGTAACGAATCTTTTCGCTGGGTTCCGCCCCAACCCGGATCAGACAAGACCACCACCGGCGCCACACCGCCCAACGCGCATTAGCCGACCTCAAAATTAATCGCCATCGCCAATTTGGCAGGCGTCGCATTTTGGCTAATAATTGCCGGAAGCTATTGCAGCCGGTTTGCGTTTAGAACGGCTTGTTTGCCATAAACATCAGGAATCGCCCATGCCAGAGACCGTAACCGATACGGCAGACCCATTTCAATTTCGCACCCTGCAACCGGAGGACATCGGCGAATGCATTCGGATCGCGATCGCGAATTTCGACGAATTTCGCGACCACCCGCAATACATAAGCCAATGGTTCGAGCGGCGCATCGTGCATAACCCCTGGCAAAGCTCGCTGCCCGGCCCGGGCGTCGGCGTCTGGCACGGTTCGCGCCTAATAGGTTTTAGAGCCATGTTTGCTCAGCCTTGGTGGTTGAACGGAAAATCCACGACTCTTGCCTTCGGCGCCAACACCTGTATCGACTCGGCATATAGGGGTAAAGGACTGGCGACTGCGCTGATTAAATTCAGCTGTGGACTGTCCGCCATAAACGGAAGCGTTACTGCCGGGGTCATCACGCAGAAATCGTTCGGGGCGTGCGGTTTCGTCAAAATCGGCGGCGAGAGCAACGACTTCTTTCGCCTGCGCATCGGTTATCGCGGCTCCTGGGAAAAACGGGTCGGCAAAACGATGGGCCGCATTCTGGGCGGCGCCTTCGATCTCGGTTTAAGCTGGCGCGACCGGAAATTGTTCCGCCGCGAATTCGTTTTGGAAGAGACAGGCCATTGCGGAGCCGAGTTCGATTCGCTTTGGGAGCGGGCAAAAACTGAGTACCCGTCGTGCCTGGAGCGAAGCAGTCGCTACCTGAACTGGCGCCTGTTCGAATTCCCAACCTGCCCGTTACAATTACTGGCGCTACGCGACAGTAACGGAGAGTTGCGCGCTTATGCCATCTGGCACCGGCAAAGCTTTGCCGACTCGGTCAGCATGGCAGTGCTGCGCGACGTATTTTATCTGCCGCAAGACGAGCTGGCCATCCGCGGCTTGCTGTACCATGTCTTCGCTTACTGGCGAAAAAACGGCATCAGTTGGGGAAACTTGGAAGTGGCTACACCGCGTTTAACCGCGTTGTTCAAAGAATTAGGCTACGAAGCGCTGGGCTCGCACGGCAACCGCTACCAAATATACAGCAACCCGCCGTTGCCCGACGCGGTGTTATCCGAGTGGTACCGGAGCGGCATCGACGGCGATTATTTCGACCATCCGTTATAGCCCGTTGCGACTTCCGCCTAACCTCCTGGAAATATATGTTGAACGCTTCAGTCATTATCAGTACCCGCAACCGGGCGCACATCCTGCCGCGCTTATTCGATGCGCTTGCCGACATGCGTTTAGCTGCGAATACAAGCTGGGAGTTGCTGCTGATCGACAATGGCAGCACCGACAACACTGCGCAAGTGGTCGCAGACGAAGCGGCGGCCGGCCGTTTGCCGCTGTTGATGCTGTCGGAACCCATTCCCGGTAAATCCAGAGCGTTAAACCGGGCCATGCGCGCTGCCCGCGGCGAGCTGCTGGTGTTTACCGACGACGATGTCGAACCTAGCCCTGCCTGGCTGCAGGCCTATATCGATGCAGCAGCACAGCATCCCGAATTTGACGGTTTTGCCGGCAAAGTTTTACCGAAATGGTTGGGACAGATTCCGGATTGGCTGCATACCGAAGGGCCTTTTGCGCTACCGCGCGGCATCACCAACACGCGGGATTTTGGCGACGCTCAAGGCGTGTTGGCTATTGACGTGATTCCGGGCGGCGTCAACACGGCCCTCCGGTCCGGCGCGGCCGCCAGAAACGGTTGGTTTCGAGAAGACCTGGGGCCCGGTACAACGATTCCGTTTACCGAAGATACCGACTACATGCGCCGTTACCGCGCAGGCGGCGGCACTTTTTGGTATGTGCCGGACGCTTTATTATTCCATTGCAACATCCCTGAGCGGATGACCAAAGACTATGTCCGACACTGGATGCACGAGGTCGCCCGCTGTCAGATTCTCGCCTTCGGCAAGAAACCGGCCGGCAAATGCTTGGCCGGAGTACCGCTGTATTTGTGGCGGCAGTGGATCGCTCGCGGCCTGTGCAGTTGCCTGGAACCTAGACCGGACCAAAGACTGCAATTGCAAATGAAATGGCGCTTTACGGCCGGAGAGATTCGCGGATACCGGGAGTTACAGGCTATCGGCAACAAATAAACTGCCGCCCGGACGCACTCACTTCAACTGAAACTGCAAGTGCTTCCACATCTTGTCGGCGAGAATCGGCTGCGCCAGCGCATTGGGGTGTATGCCGTCCTGTTGCATCAACTCAGGCCGTAACACGATGTCTTCCAGCAGAAAGGGGACGTAGGATATCTTGAACTCTTGCGCCAGTTCCGGGTAAATGTCGTAAAACATCTCCACGTAGCGTTTGCCGTAGTTGGGCGGAATTTTCATCGCCAGCAGAATCACTTTGGCTCCGGCTTGCAGCGACTTTCCTATGATAGCCGCCAAATTGGCCTCCATTTCCTCCGGCGACAACCCGCGCAGGCCGTCGTTCGCGCCCAACTCCAACAGCAAAATGTCGGGCTTGTGGTTGACCAATATCGGCGGCAAACGGGCTAAACCGCCGGCGGTGGTATCGCCGCTGATACTTTCGTTGTAGATCGTATAGTCGAAGCCGCGCGCGGCGATTTTTTTTTGCAACAAGGCCACCCAACCTTGCTGAACTTCGATACCGTAGCCGGCACTAATACTGTCTCCAAGCACGACGATCGATTTGGCCGACGCGCAAATGGGCAAAACACTCAATACTAAGGCAAGGACTACGCTATACATGATAAACACTCATTCCAATCAACCCGCTTCCGCCATTATCAGCGCCCGTAAATTAGGCAAAGCGGTTCCAACATCCGAAGGCACCCTGCATATCTTGGCATCGGTCGATCTAATCATCAAGCGCGGCGAGAGCGTCGCCATCGTCGGCGAATCCGGCTCGGGCAAATCCACCTTGCTCAGCCTACTGGCCGGCCTGGACACTCCGAGCACCGGCTCGGTCGAAATCGACGGCCGCGACTTGAACCGTCTCAACGAAGACGGCCGGGCATTGCTTCGCAACGAACTGGTTGGCTTCGTATTCCAGTCGTTTCAATTACTACCCGGTTTAACCGCACTGGAGAACGTGATGCTGCCGCTGGAACTGAGCGGCGTGGCCGACGCCGAGCAAGCGGCGCGGGCACTGTTGCAACGCGTCGGCCTGGCTCAACGCCTGCAACACACGCCACGGCAACTTTCCGGCGGCGAACAACAGCGCGTGGCCTTGGCTCGCGCCTTCGTCAGCCGGCCGGCAATTTTGTTCGCCGACGAACCCACCGGCAATCTGGACCGAAAAACCGGCGCTAACGTCGTCGACCTGTTATTCGAACTGAACCAGGAACAAGCTACCACGCTGATTCTGGTCACTCACGACATGTCTTTGGCCGCCCGTTGCCAACGCACCATCCGCCTGGAAGCCGGGAGCATCGTATGACCCGCTTCCGCCTCTCGCTGAAATTGTTGTGGCGCGACGCCCGCTCCGGCGAACTAACCTTACTGGCCCTGGCGCTACTGATTGCCGTGGGCGGCACAACTTCGATCTCGTTATTCGCCGACCGGCTGCAGCGCACGATGAATTTGCAGGCTGCGGAATTCCTGGCCGGCGATTTAGTTTTGGCCGGACCGGCACCGGCCAATCCGCAATGGTTGGCCAAAGCGAACGAATATGCCCTGAGCGGCTCGCAAACCTTAGAGTTCCCGAGCATGTTGCTGGAGAACGGCGAAATGTTACTGGCCTCGGTCAAGGCCGTCAGCGACAGCTATCCGTTGCGCGGCAAGCTCAAGACTCGCGACGCCGACCTGCAGGACGAAGCCATTGTCAACCATGGCCCAACTGCCGGCGAAGCCTGGGTCGACAAGCGCCTGTTACCGGCTCTGAAATTGAAACTGAACGACACGCTGACCGTCGGCGAAAAAGCGCTGAAAGTGACCCGACTAATCAGTTACGAACCGGACAAACGCGGCGATTTTTACAGCTTCTCGCCGCGCGTCATGATGCATCTGGACGATTTGGCCGCCGCCGGCGTGGTCCAACCCGGTAGCCGGGTGCATTACGCTTACCAGTTCCGCGGCGGCGAAAACGCGTTGGCTGAATTCAAAGCCTGGTTGCAACCGAATTTGAATCCTTCCCAAAAAATTCTGGACATCCAACGCGACCGGCCCGAGCTGGGTTCGGCATTGCAGCGGGCGGAGCGCTATCTGGGCTTGGCCAGCGTCGTCGTCACGCTGATTGCCGGCGTCGCAATCGCAATGGCCACTCGCCGTTACAGCGAGCGCCATTTCAACGCCACCGCCTTATTGCGCTGTCTGGGCTGCACCCAAACGGAAATCGTTCGGCTCTACGCCGTCCAATTTCTGGTGCTGGGCCTGGTAGTCAGCGCGGCAGGCTGCGCTTTGGGCTGGCTGGCGCAATACGGCTTGTTTCAACTATTGAAAAACCTGTTGCCGGAAACATTGGCCAATCCCGGCGGCCTGGCAGTCGTCTACGGCCTTGCCACCGGATTGGCCATCTTATGGGGTTTTGCCCTGCCGCCATTGTTGCGCTTGCAAGGCGTGCCGCCGCTACGCGTGTTGCGCCGCGAACTGGAACCCTTGCCCAGCAGCGGCTGGCTGGTCTACGGCTTGGCGGCAACCGTAGTCGCCGGATTGATCTGGCGTTATACCGACGATCCGAAGCTGACTGGCGCAATCATCGGCACCGGATTGGTCGTGTTGCTGACATTGGGGCTGGCGATTCACACTGTTTTGCAGTTATCGCGCCGGCTGTTGCCCCGCCTCGGCCTACACTGGCGTTTCGGCTTGCGCGGCTTGTTGCGCGACAGCCGCACCGGTGTCGGCCAGATTTTGGCATTCGGTATCACGCTGACCGCAATGGCTTTAAGTTTCAGCGTGCGCGGCCACTTATTGGACGATTGGCGCCGGCAATTGCCCGAGCATGCGCCCAACCATTTTGCGATTAACATCCTGCCGTCGTCGTTGGCGGATTTTCAAAGCGGTCTAAATCGGGAGCAAATTCCGGACAGCCGGTTTTATCCGGTGGTCCGCGGCCGTTTAGTGGCAATCAACGGCGAAGCCGTACAAGGCCGAGTCAGTAAAGACAGCCAAGGCGAAGCCGCCACGCAGCGGGAACTGAGCCTGACCTGGTCAGACCGGTTTCCGGAGGACAACCAGATTATCGACGGCAGAGCCTGGCAGGCGGATAGTCCCGGCCAGGTATCGGTGGAAAAAAAGTTGGCCGACAATTTGGGCATTCGTCCCGGCGACCAACTGGCATTTACTGTCGGAGACGCCCAACTCACGGCCACCGTGACTAATCTGCGCAGCGTGCAATGGGATACGATGCGCCCCAACTTTTACATGATTTTTTCGCCGGGGACGTTGGCCGGCTTTCCGACCACCTACATGACCAGTTTTTATCTGGCGGAAGCGCAAAAAAATCTTTTGCCACCGCTGTTAAAAAAATATCCGGCGGTAACGGTGCTTGAAGTCGACCAGATTCTGCAACAATTCCGCACCATATTGGCCCAATTGACCGCGGCGATTAACCTGATCTTGTATTTCGCGCTGGCGGCCGGCTTCAGCGTTTTGTTCGCCGCCGTTTATTCGACCTTGGACCAGCGGATTTACGAAGGCGCATTGTTGCGCACCCTGGGCGCGCGCCGCCGATTTTTAAGAATGGCGCATTTAATCGAATTCGGCGTACTGGGTCTGGCGGCAGGGTTGTTGGCAACGGTAGCGGCCGAATCGATCTTATATATGTTGTATACCCGTGTGATGCAAATCGACTATCAACCGCATGTTTATCTGTGGCTGGCCTTACCGGCCGCCGGCGTTGCCGGCGTAACGCTGGCCGGCTACTGGGGAGTGCGCCACGTGGTCAGGCAGGCGCCGTTACGCGTATTGCGCCGCTGACCGGCGTATTGCGGCCGTATTGGTCGGACAGATCAAATCGGCCGCAGCCCACACCGGGCCGGCGTTCCGAAGCCAAGGCTGGCCGCCGGCCGTATATTCCGACCTCAACCCACCATCCATTCCAATCAAAACCGCCACTGGTTCCTAAGCAAACCGAGCCACAGGTTCGGATATGCTTACGCTAGTGTTGAATGAGAGTTTTTGGAAGGAATGAAATGGCGGTATCGACCCGTTTCGGTCACTCAAATTGTAAGTGCGCAAGAATTATAAAGGTCTGCTATCAGTTCCAATGCAGTCTTCGTTATGAATTCAATACATTCCACACCAATTCACTTTCTATGATTTTGGCGAATTCATCAGCTGAGAAACCGTGTGGATAAAGATCATCTGATTTGCTTTGCTCAATGACTGTCCTCATGGCTTCTGCGCAAATGTTGCCAAAGGTACTTTCACTATAGGAATCACCATTACGTTTTTTTTCATCAGCTATCGCTTGATGCATGTCCTTTAATAAATGCCGTTCATTTCGAAGTGCAATCATGATTTCCTGAAGCGAAACCTTAAGAAAACCTTCGAAGCACTCATGATCATGCTCAATTGAAGTGTCAATGATCCAGCAATGCGTCTGCACATTATTGTAATCCTGACCACCAATGAATGCCGAAAGAGTTGGATCAGTTTTTAGCCTTTCTGTCACAAACGCACTTTTGCGTTTCATTTGAAGACCTGCTTTTCGCAGCGTATTTGTTCGGTGCAGCCAGGCTTCCCGATTAGACTTGCGCATATATCCAGATTTAACTTCAAAGATAAATAGGTGACCATCAAGAAAACAGAGCAAGTCGATTTCGCCTATTTCATTGTCAGCATCGCGAGGCGGATTGAAGTTACTTAATACGTTAAAGCCTCGGCGCTCAAATGTTTCCGCAAGTCGTTTCTCGATACGATTGGTTTCCATTTTTAGCTCGGTTCGGCTTCTACCTAATCTCCGCAAATTGTTCACGATTGCTGTTACATTGTTTTGGAAAGCAAATACCCATGGCAATTGGAAAAAATAATTGCCAATTTTGAAAATGGGCAGTTCATGCAATTCTGGGGCTATGGCGTATTGATGCTCGCGTAATGTTATGGATAGTTGTTTTAGGTCATTCGACCAAAAATCTAGGATGGCTTCAGTTAACTCTCTATTGCCGTTTGGATGTTTTTCGCTACAAGTCCAACTGCGAATTCTAGCGATCTTTGCCTTTCGTTCTGAAAAGGTAATTGGGAAGCGCATTTCCCCTTCGATAAGCCCCGCAAACGCAAATGTAACCAATGCGGATAACCAGTTTCCGGTTTCCTCGCGGTGTTTACAATAGGGCAAAATATAACCATGCTTGTAAAACGCATGCATCAGTTCGATTGTCAGCAAGGTCTGGAACAAATCTATTTTGTAGTTATTGTCGGTCGTTATTTCATCGTCAAGACCGTAAATTTCTGTCAATTCAAGCTTGGTGCGAATGGCTGATATCCACGCAAACCGATTGCTTTCCTCATTTTCAGGACTGCCAAAGCGGACAAATGCGAAATCGGAATTGAAAAATTCAGCGAAAGCTCTAAATAGCCAATATTGCTGCAGTCTCTCAAACTTCTTACCATTTCGCGCCCATTCGTAATTTTCTTGGTTGACTCGTGGATATACAATCAGTCTTGCCCCTTCAAATCGAATGTCATAGTCCTCGTCAAAGCAAAAGCAATTGATAGTTTTACTAAAAAATTCATTGAATTGAAGATAGGCGGCAACAAGGCTTTCAAAAGTCTCTAGGTATAAAAGACATTTCTCGGCAGCCCTCGCCGTGGATGCTGATGGAAATAATAGTGATGCCATATGCTTTTGAAGCGACTCACCGATGATACGCTCTGAAATAAAAAAATCGCTATGTGTGCTAGTTTTGAGCTTCGAAATAAGAATCTGATTTATGGCGTCGGTGATGTCCTGAAAATACTCAGCATTTACATCTGCGCGTTCCTTGTTAAATAACTCTGGCCTCAATTCTTGCTGACCGTGCCTGTATACGACATTTTTAAACGCAAATAAGCTGGCATAAGTCAACGTTTCCATTGGCGTCAACCGTTTCAGCTTTGCCTCTATTGACTGAATCGCGCTTTTAAATTTTTTATATTCATCCTGAAGAATTTCACAAGCTTTAATAAACTCGATGAGACCCACGGTATTTGCCAGCTCAAGGCCGATTATTTCCTTCCAGCGTATTTCAGTTGGTGACAAAAATACCTGGGAATATCGAATTGCTCGCCTGAGTGCATCTGGTGCGGTTGCAACTAAGTGTTGAAGCCAATCTGACCGGGTAGTTTTATTTTGCTGAAGGTAACGAGCCAACGCAAATGCAAACGCATCGCTTTCGAAAACTTCGGCGCTAACATCGTCCCAAAAACTTGCCAACCAAAAATCAGAATCTCGATCAACAGAGTTTAAATTTCGCTTACCTGCTTTTATTGGTTTTCCGTCTAGGTATCGGTGTATCAAACTTATGGCTGCATCATTAGCCGATAAGTCTTTCTCCAATAACAGTAAATATCTATCTTGGTAAGCATTGCTGGTGGGTTCTATTGCCATATTTCAGTTAATTAACTTATTCAGCCTGAGCGGAAATCCATTGTAACGATCATGAAGCCTGTGCAACACCCCGGCAAATGAAAGTCGCCATAATTTTGGTGTTATCTTTGCATCGTTTGATTGATGACTTTCAGAGTAAGCTGATTAAATAAACTGTCAGGAATAAAACCACAACCGGACCATCAAGTAGGACAAACAACGATTGTTCAAATGTCTCAAGTTGGCCGATCTGCACCACTGGCGGTTTCGATTGCAATACCCGTTGGTTTTGAGATTGGAACCGATGACCGATTTCACCGGAATGCGCGGCCGGCGTCTGCATTAGCAGCGGAGTCGGGTCAGAAGGAGATCAGCGACAAATTTAAAACGATACAAACGGCATTGGACAACGCGCCGTAAATCGCCAGCGAACTATTTAGTTTGGTTTTAACCATCGCAAATAGCGCCATGCAAAGTCCGCCGATATCCAATGCCAAAAACACAATAACGAAAATCATAACCCCGTCGAACAGATTAGTTCCGGGTGACGAGGCGGCTAGAGTGGCAGGCATTAAAATCAATAACCAAACAGCGCAACTCGAAGCCGAGATGATCAATGAAGCTCGGGCAAAGCCGTAGCTGCGGCGCCGGCTTTGCCGGCGATCGCCGCCCGGCCATTGCGATATAGGCTGGTTCAATTCATGCTCCCTGTTTCAGAAATTGTATCGGGACGTCACGATAAGCCAAAATCTATCCAGCGAGCTATTGCGCAACGTAGGATTTGTCCGACATAGCACAAAAAACCACGCGTCGGCCGGAATCAGGCTCCGTCAAGTGCACTACCGCGGCATTCCCGCCGGCACCGCCATCGCCTGCGCCACGAAGCACGCCGATTCGGCCTGCCCCCTTGGCAGATCGACGCTTAAAGCGCCCGAAACCGGTAGCCGCCGGCGGTTTGCCATGACAAATAAATTTTGCCGCCATGGCTCAACAAAAAGGCATCGTCGGCAGCGACCAGACTCGATTCCGCAGTTTCGGGTTCAGACCAGCGGCTACCGCCGTCGTCCGACTGGATCAATTTGACCAGATTATGGCTGCCGTCGAACTCGGACCAGACCACTACCACTCGTTGGCCCTCCGCCAAAACCTGGGGATGTTTGGCCCCGGGATTGCCGAAGCGGTGCGGGGCGGAAAATCCGGCCGCCGCATCCGACGCATGCCCGTAAAACAAACCTTGCCGGTCGGGCGCACCACTGAACCAAACGCCATGCACGCGCCCGTCGTCAGCGATCGACAACCCCGGCCCGTGATGCGGGCAGGCATCGATTTGCCAATTCTCGCTGCTGACCCGCTGCGCCGGCCCGGGCGTATTCCAGTCGCGGAATCGGGATAGCGCGTGGTCGCGAATGTTGCCGTCGTAAACATGTCGCCACATCACGACCGGCAAATTGTTTTGATCTATTTCGACGCCCAAGCGGCAACATTCGCAACTGTGCGGGGCGACGATCCGGTTGGGGTGGAAGCTCGCGCCGCCGTCGCCGGACCAGGCGTAATACACGGCAGTACCGTTAAACTCCTGCTTGGCGGCTTTAGCCTTTTCCTTATCGCGCGCATCCAGCCAGGCGATAAATACTTCGCCGTTTTTACCCACGGCCAAAGCATCGAAGCGATGGCTGATAACGTCGACGTTATCGTTCACCGTTACCGGCCGGGAAAAGCTTTTGCCGCCGTCGGTGGAGCGGCTGAAACGGATATGGCCGGTGTGGCGTTTTTCCAGACTTTGCGTCCAAGTCAGGTAGATATTGCCCTCCGGGCCGATTTTGATTTTCGGCCGGTATTCGCCGTGGGCGGCAACTGCCTCGGCTTCGGCATTGACCATGACCGGCGCGGAAAAATGCCGGCCGGCATCATCCGACGCTTGCAGATAAATATGCTGTTGCTGCACCCACACGATCCAGAGCTTGCCGTTATGGTCGAAGCTGGCGGTAACGGTATCCGAACAGTTTATCTGCGGCAAAGCTTGCGGACTGGCGCAATCGGCTGCGCTCACGGTAGCTTGCTGCAGCAAGGCGGAAGGCCGGCTCTGATCGAGCGGGACGGGATCGGTCGCACAAGCCGTGACGAATAAAGTTCCGATTACGGCCGAAAAAAGCTTGGATAGTTTCATAGGTCATCCGGCAGGTTGAAAGGTTACGGCCGGTTTGCGCCGTAAGCGTTGAATTGTTGTGGTTTGGACGATTAGCGCCTGCGTAAGCGCAGCGCGCGAATCGGGCGTCATGATACTGAAAAATCGCGGCTACGGAAGCCGATTTCGAGCGCCCCACCCCGCCGCTGCCGATCGCGCATAAAAAAGCCCCGGCCGTTGCCGGCCGAGGCTGCGCGTGCTCACTGGCTAAAAACCGCTATTCCGCATCCAATTCGTCGGCCGACAGTTTTTTTCCGGGAAAATAATTGGGCGCAACGCTGATCAAAATCGTGACGAAAGTAGCGATGTAAGGCACGGACTGTACCGCCAATACCGCAACCCATAACCGGCCGCTCAAATTATCGAAATATTCGATGGAGCGCATGGCGACGATACCGGCAACCAGCAGCGTCAGCAACAGCAACTCTTGCCAGATGATCAGCAGACCGGCAACCAACGGACCTTGCTGTTCGTATTTCGGCGTACGCATGAAGGGCTTGCCGGACGTAAACAAGCCCTGCAAGGTTCCGCGCGCCACGGTATGGGTCAGCGACAGGCCGGCCAGAGCCGCGCCCAAGGCCTGCAACATCGAACAAGCCACCCGCGCCTTGTACAACCATAAGCCACGCACGATCTTGAAGGCGAACAATCCTATCGTCGGCAGCAGGAAGGCGTTTACCGGCAACTCGCTGTGCTTGGGATCGGCGACGATCAAAGCTGTCAAAATCAAACTGGTGCCGGTAAACAGCAAGGCCAACGCATCGGAAAACCACGGCAACCAACCTGCGACAAAGTAGTAGCGTTGCGCCGACGTCAGCGAAGACCTCTTGTTAGGCAGGAAATGCCGCCAATGCTTTTTGATGATCTGCATCGCGCCGTACACCCAACGGAAGCGTTGCGTCATATAGCCGGAGAAGGTATCCGGCATCAAGCCGCGGCCGAACGATTCTTTGCAATACACCGAATCGTAACCGGCCTCGTACAAACGCAGGCCCAGTTCGCTGTCCTCGCAAATGCACCATTCGCCCCACGGGCCGACTTTTTCGAACGCCGATTTGCGCACCATCGTCATCGTGCCGTGCTGGATGATGGCATTGTATTCGTTACGCTGCACCATGCCGATGTTGAAGAAACCGGCATACTCCCAATAACACATATTTTTGAACGAACCTTGGTGGGCGTCGCGGTAGTCTTGGGGTGACTGGACGAAGCCGACATTTTCCTGGTCGAAGTACGGCACCATGGCTTTCAGCCAATCCGGCGACAAAATGTAATCGCTATCGATGACCGCAATAATTTCGGCGTCCTCTGCGGTATTTTCCAGCGCATAGTTGATCGCGCCGGCTTTGTACCCGGGCCAGTTATCCAAATGGAAGAAGCGAAACTTCTCGCCCAAGCGGTCGCAATCGTCGCGCACCGGTTGCCATACGGCCGGGTCCTTGGTGTTGTTGTCCATTACCAAGACTTCGTAATTGGGGTAGTCGACCTTGGCCAGGGCATTCAAGGTCTTGCGTACCATTTCCGGCGGCTCGTTATGAATCGGCAGATGGATCGAGACTTTCGGGTAACGGAAATCGGCCGACGGCGTCAACGGCTGGAAGGTGCGGCGGCCTTTTCTGTGCCAAATGACTTCCGCTATTTCCAAGCTTTCGGTCAATAGCACCAAAATCGCCATGGCCTGCATCATCAACAATATCGCCCAAAACACCACGGAAAAACCGGTTTGGTATTGGGCGGCGGCAATCGAGGCCGACCAGAACAATACCGAGGCCGCCAAGTTGGCGACGATGCCGAAAAAGAATTTACCGGGCAGTTTCAAGCTTTTCCGCGTGAACAGGAAGGCAGCCATCAGAATGATACTGAGTATGGCCGCGCCGCTGGCCCAGTTACGCCAGGTCGGATTGGCCAACACGTCGCCTTCCATAGGGAATTTGGGCTGGCGGTCGGCATTGAACAAGCCCCAGTAAGCGCCGGCGGTACCTTCCAGCTTGATTTTCCAAGGTTGGTCGAAGGCCTCGACCACGTAGTAAATCACGTTCTCTGCGGTGGCTCGGTTCAGGAATTCGCGTAAAAACTTGGCCTGATTCGCCAGCGATGCGGTAGCGGCTTTTTGCGGCGGACCGTCGGAAGGCCAACCCACCTCGGTAATGACGATGGTTTTATCGGGATACAGTTTTTGCAATTCGTAATAACGTTTGAACACGTATTCGACGGCGGTATCTCCTGCCGCGCCCTGGGGCAGTTCGACCGGAATGCCTTCCCAATAAGGCAGGATATGCACCGCGATATAGTCTACTTCGGCAGCCAATTCCGGATGGTCCACCCAAATATCCCAGGTCTCGGCGGTGCTGACCGGCTTCCAGGTGCGCTTTTTGACTTCGCGGATATATTCGATCAACTCGTTAGCTTTATTGGTAACTTCAAGATTGATCTCGGCCTTAATTTTGTCCTGCAGTTCCTGCTCGGACATCTGGCCGGCAAACTCGTCGCGCACGCGTTTGGCCACCGGTTCGCTGACCTTGTTTCGGACCCGCAACAGCGATTCGTTGCCCACCAGAGTCCGAATGATCGTTTTCGGATATTGGTTGGCCAGATTGATCAGACTCTCGACTTCGCGCTGGTTCTTATCCAACCGTTTTTGCCGGTTCTCCTCGCTTTCTTCGTCCTCGACCAAATCCACCCAGCAGCCCATCGCCAGATTCAACGCGCTTTTCGCGGTCAATTCCGGCACGACTTCCATCCCTTCCAGGGCGGTATAGGTCCTGATCGAATGCGCCTTACCCGACAACAGCTCGACATCGGCTTGGATTTGTTCGCGGGTCGGGAATATGCTGTCCTGCGGATTGAAATCGCGCTGTTTGGGGTTGAACGTCACCCCCATCATCGTGTCGCTCCAAGAAGGCAACTTTAACGGGTTATTGATGTATGACCAGATACCGAGGTTGATCAGCACCAACAATACCAAGGTGAAAAATGTGGCAATTTTGGCTTTCATTTCGACAGAAAGACTCCGCGTTAGTAGGTTTTTTGTGTATTTTTATATTTATTACGGCGTTACAAGCCAATCCTTCGGCGGATTAATCTCGTTTGCTGTGTCGTATCTGATTGCGACGAGGCGCAAAGGCGTCCAGTCAAGATGCGGGCCACACATTCCAGTCAGGCAACAAACTTACCTACAAAATATAGCGGCATTTGGAATACCCGCCTGAGACCGAGCCCTTGACAACCAATAACCGTAGTTTGCAGCGGCATTGAAAGCTGTCTCGCTTAGCCCTGTCTTAAGCGGGTATGCGGGAAAACTTTTATTTCAACGAAAGGGTTTCGACGCGTCCTTTCATTTCGATATTCAGTTTATCTTCTTTAGCCAACCAACCGATGGCCCGCTGCACTTCGTTTTTGCCCAGGCCGGTTTCGGTTGTAATCTTATTCACGCTGGCTTCGCCATTCGCGTTCAGAAATTGCCAGATTGCTCCGGCCGCTTCGCCAATTGTATCTACCATTTCAACTCCTTATCATTTGCACAACAAAAAAAAAAGCGGCTTTTCTCCGGCTAAAACGCCGCAAAAGCCCTGTTAAACAAGCAAACGCAACTAACGCTCGTCAGGCAACACAATGTTCAATTCCAATGTTTCCTGATTACCGTCTTGCTCGAAATTGACGGTAATAGCATCCTGCCCGACATTCACATATTTTTGGATTACTGCCAATAGTTCTTTTTGTAGTTCTGGCAAATAAGAAGGCTGGTTGCGCGAGGCTCGCTCGTGCGCCACCAGAATTTGCAGCCGCTCCTTGGCCAAAGACGCCGTATTGGTCTTCGACGATCTGAAGTAATCTAAGAGACTCATCACTTGCTCCCGAACAGCTTGCTAAACAAGCCCTTCTTCTCTTCCTCGATAAAACGGTGCGGCCTGTTTTCGCCCAAATAGCGGGCAACGATATCGGCGTAGGCTTGGCCGGCGTCGCTTTGCTCGTCCAATATGACCGGGGTGCCGGAGTTGGAAGCGTTCAATACCGATTTCGATTCCGGAATGACGCCCAGCAGGTGTAGCGACAAAATCTCCTGTACGTCGTCGACGCTCAACATTTCGCCCAGCTTAACCCGATCCGGTGCGTAACGGGTCAGCAGCAGATATTCCTTGATCGGTTCTTCGCCCTTTTCGGCGCGGCGGGATTTGCTGGCCAAGATACCTAACATCCGATCCGAATCCCGAACCGAAGACACTTCCGGATTGGTTACGACGAACGCGTCGTCGGCGAAATACATGGCAAGTGTAGCACCGCGCTCGATTCCGGCCGGCGAGTCGCAAACGATATATTTGAAATCTTTGGACAGCTCTTCCAGAATCTTGCCGACGCCTTCGGTCGTCAGCGCATCTTTGTCGCGGGTCTGCGAGGCCGGCAGAATGTACAACTGTTCACAGCGCTTATCCTTGATCAAGGCCTGGTTCAGAGTCGCTTCATTATTGATAACATTGACCAAATCGTAAACCACGCGGCGTTCGCAACCCATGATCAGGTCGAGGTTACGCAGTCCCACATCGAAATCGATCACGGCAGTCTTGTGCCCCCGCTTCGCCAAGCCCATCGCGATCGCGGCACTGGTCGTGGTCTTGCCCACGCCACCTTTTCCCGATGTTACTACGATTATTCTGGCCAAAATTATTCCTCCAAGAAAAGCTTAAAACTCTTTAATGATCAGCGCTTGATTGTCCAGACTGATCTGCAACGGCTTATGCGCCGGATATTTGCTCAAATCTTCGCTCAGTTGGTAAATTCCGGCGATTGAGATCAATTCGGCTTGTAGATCGGAGCAGAAGATACGGGCCGAAGTATCGCCCAACACGCCAGCCAGAGCTCTGCCACGCAGCGAACCGTAAATGTGGATATTGCCTTCGGCCATGATTTCGGCGCCGGCACTGACGGTGGCAGTAACGATCAAATCCCCTTTCGCATATACCCGCTGCCCGGAGCGGACCGGTTGCGTGACCAGTTTGTTTTCCAGCGTCTGGCTTTGTTGTTTCGGCGCTTCGACGACCGGCGGCGGCAATGTTTTTGCAGTGGGCTTACTGGCGGCGAGCGGAGCATTGGCGCCATGCAGGGAATAATGCGGCAGATTCATCTCCAGGGCGTCGTCGCTTTGCTTTTGGCTACCGCCGCGAATACCGATCGGCATGAAGCCGTGCTTACGCACTAATGCAACGATTTCAGAGAAATCCAGATCGAGATTTTGCGCGTTCAGTTTCTGCAAATCGATCAACAAAGGCGAGTTTTTGAAAAACTCGGGAGCTTGCGCGACTTTTTCCTGCAATTGCTGATCGATCAGGACCAAGTCGTTACCGGCTAGCAGCAATACCGGCACCGTCAGCGACGTGCTTTTGAACTCCAAAGCTGTTTTTTGCGTAATAGGTGCGCCGGTCGACATTTATTTTGGAAAATAAGCTGCTGTACGCCCGGAATACTACCATTTTCCGTAACAAAAAGCACAAACCCTTAAAGGAGAAACAAAGTCGCCAAACCCAAAAAGGTCATAAAACCAACCACATCGGTGACGGTGGTCAGCAATACGCCGCCGGCCAAGGCCGGGTCGATCCCCATCTTGTCCAACAACACCGGTATCGCGACTCCGGACAACGCAGCGCAAACCAGATTGATCAACATCGCCACGCCCAACAAAATACCGATATCCGGCCGGTGGAACCACATGCCGGCAACCACCGCAACGACGCCGGCCCACAACAAACCATTCAGCAATCCGACCGAAATTTCCTTCCACAACAACCGGCCGGCATTACTGCCGCTGACTTGGCGCAAGGCCAAGCCTCTGACCACCAAAGTCAGGGTCTGGCTACCGGCGATACCGCCCATACTGGCGACAATCGGCATCAGCACCGCCAGCGCGACAATCTGTTGGATTGCGTCTTCGAACAAATCGATTACCGAGGCCGCCAAAAACGCCGTCAGTAAGTTTACGCCCAACCACAACGCGCGGCGTTTGGCACTACTGACCACCGGCGCAAACATATCTTGCTCTTCGCTCAAACCGGCCATGCTCATCAGCGAATGGTCCGCTTCGTCCCTGATCAAACCGATAACGTCTTCGACCGTGATCCGGCCAACCACCCGGCCGTCGTCCGCCAACACCGGCGCGGATAGCAATTTGCGCCGCTCGAACATTCCGGCCACCTCTCGGCTCGGCAACCGGTAGGGAATACCGGCAATGCGCGTGTCCATCACCGCAGCCACTTTAGTGTGCGGATCGTGGCTCAATAATTGGCTGAGGGGCAATACTCCCTGAAAATGCTCCTTGCGGTCGACAACAATCAGACTGTCGGTATTGGCCGGAATATTGCCGCGCAAACGCAAGTAACGCGACACGACATCGAGCGTAACATCGGCGCGTATTGTCAGCACATCGTCGGACATGATGCCGCCGGCGGTATGTTCGCCGTAGCTCAAGGCTTTTTCGATCCGGTTGCGGTTATGTACGCCGATCGATTCCATGACTTGCGACAACAGCGGCTCGGGCAACACGTGCAACAGATCGACCATGCCGTCGGCGCCCATCGACTCGGTGGCGGCAATCAAGTCTTTGCGATCGGTGATTTTCAGCAAGGCGGCGCCGACTTCGACGTTCACTTCGACCAGAATCTGGCCTATCACGCCGGGCGGGATCATCGACCATAATTTTGCCCGCCGCTCGGGGTCTAAGGCTTCGAGAATATGCGCGGCTTCCGCCGGGTAAAGCGAACGCACCAGATTTCTGACGTCGATTTGCGAGCCGTTGGTCAAAACCTCTAGCGCCCTGTCCAATAAAGATTCCGCGTTTTCGAGCTTCGCTGCTGATGTCATAGGTATAAAACCAAAAAAGGGCCGGTGGCCGGGTTTAACGCAACTCCCGATGCCTGACGATGACGTTGGAGGTAATCGTTTGAAAATGTTTGCTAAGCGCCTCGACCAGATACACCGAACGGTGTTGGCCGCCGGTACAACCGATCGCAATCGTCAAATAACTGCGGTTATCCGATTCGAACCGGGGTGCCCAGCGACCGATGAAATAACCGATGTCGTGCAGAAACTCCTTCACCATCGGATCGTTCTGCAAAAAATCGGCAACCGCGGGGTTTTTGCCGGTTAAGCCTCGTAACTCAGGTGCCCAATACGGATTGGGCAAGCTACGGGCGTCGAATACAAAGTCGGCGTCCAACGGAATCCCGTATTTGAAACCGAACGACTGGAACAGAATCGACAACGAGTTTTTGCCTTTCTCGCCCAACCTGTTTTTCAATAAGTCCCGCAACTGGTGGTAATGGGTGTAGCTGGTGTCGATGACGATATCGGCCCTCAAGGCCAGCGGACGCAACATCTCCCGCTCGATTTCCAAGGCTTCGCGCAAGGGCCTGCTTTCGGTGCTAAGCGGGTGGCGGCGGCGAGTTTCGCTGTATCGTTTCAGGATGATGTTCTCATCCGCTTCCATATACACCAGCTCGCAGTCGATACCCTTGCTGCGAATCGAGGCCAGACTATCCGGAAAACCGGCCAGATTGTCGGAGCGGTTGCGAGCATCGATGCCGATCGCAGTCTTACTGTAGGTAGCTTGATTTTTCAGCATCACGTGATCGACAAAGTCGGCCAGCAATGCGACCGGCAGGTTATCGATGCAGTAATAACCGCAATCTTCCAGAGTATCCAAAGCGATACTCTTGCCCGACCCCGATAAACCGCTGACGATAACAAGCTTCATGACTGACTGGGCACGAGACGAAAGCCATTTTCATCCCGTGCCGCCGAATATCCGATTAACGATGGTTTTGCGATTTTTCTTTGTGCTTGACGATCTGGCGGTCGAGTTTGTCCACCATATTGTCGATCGCCGCATACATATCTTCTTGCACGTCTTCGGCATAGAGCTTGGCCCCGCTGACCTGTACCGCCGCTTCGGCTTTTTGCTCCAGTTTCTCAACGGTCAAAATGACATGGACATCAACGACGTTGTCGAAATGGCGCTTGATTTTGCCGATTTTCTCTTCGACATAAGCTTTCAACGCCTCGGTAACTTCTACGTGATGGCCTGTGATACTAACTTGCATGGAATACTCCTGTTTTTAAAAATTATTCTTCCCGATCGGTTAAATGTGCCTTTTCCGCTGGCTGGTTGAAGGGATGGACATCGCTTCCCGATATTTGGCGATGGTGCGGCGCGCGACGTTAATGCCCTTCTCGTTCAATAAGTCCGATATTTTACTATCGCTTAACGGCTTGGCCGGATTTTCGTTGCCGACCAACTCTTTTATCAGCGCCCGGATTGCCGTCGCCGAGCACTCGCCTCCGCCATCGGTACTGACATGGCTGGAGAAAAAGTATTTGAATTCGATCACGCCGTGCGGGGTGTGCATGTATTTCTGCGTGGTCACCCGTGAGATCGTCGACTCGTGCAGTTCCAATTCTTCGGCGATATCGCGCAATACCATCGGTTTCATCGCGATCGCGCCGTGTTCGAAAAAATCGCCCTGCTTTTCGACGATACTTTTCGCCACTCGCAACAAGGTGTCGTTGCGGCTATGTAAACTTTTGATAAACCAGCGCGCTTCCTGCAAGTGGTTCTTCATACTGACGTTGTCCGAACTATTGTCGGCGCGCTTGATCATGCCGGAATAGAATGGATTGATGCGCAGCTTCGGCGCGATATCCGGATTCAGGCTGACCAGCCACTGGCCGCTCACTTTCGCCACAAAAACGTCGGGCACAACATATTCGACGTCGACTTCCTGCAAACTGGCGCCGGGCTTGGGATCCAAGGTCCTGATCAAGGCCAATATGCCTTTCAGCTCGTCTTCGCTAAGCCCGACCCGTTTCATCAACCGCGCCTGGTCGCAACTGGTCAGCAAATCCAGGTGCCGGTGCACGAAATCCAAAGCCTCCGCCTTGTAACGCGTGCTATCCGGCAATTGCTGCAACTGCAACCGCAGGCAATCGGCCAAGTCCAATGCGGCAACACCGACCGGGTCGAAATTCTGAATCCGATGCAGAACGGCCTGGACTTCGTCGAATTCCAAACCTTCCAACTGCTCCTGCAAACCCTGAAAAATGTCCTGCAAATCGCTGGCAACATAACCGTCGTCGTTGATCGCATCGATGATCGCCACGGCAATCGCGTAATCCCGGTCCGAGATCGGAATCAAATCCAGTTGCCACAGCAGATGGTCGCGCAAACTTTCGGATTTGCCGCGAAAGGTTTCGAATTCAGGCGTATCGCTGTCATCGCCGCCGCTGGGCAACGAGCTTTCGTAGACGTCGTCCCAACTGACGTCAACCGGCAATTCGTCCGGCATATCGGTTTGCGAACCTTCGCTGGTGACTTGGTCGGTGTTGTCGAGTTTCTTATCGCGGAACTCCAAAGCCGGCAGCTCTTCTTCGTCCAATTCCAGCATCATATTGGATTCCAGTGCCTGCTGAATTTCCTGCTGCAAATCCAAAGTCGACATTTGCAGCAGCTTGATTGCCTGCTGCAACTGCGGCGTCATGGTCAAACTTTGACCGATGCGGAGCTGTAAGGATTGCTTCATGACTACTCGGATTTTATAAACTGAATTTTTCGCCCAAATACACTCTGCGCACCTCGTCGTTCTCGACAAGCTGCCGGGATTGCCCTTCGGCGATAACCTTGCCTTCGTTCAAAATGTAGGCGCGATCGCATATTTCCAATGTTTCCCTGACTTTGTGCTCGGTGATCAGGATACCGATACCGCGCTGCTTCAGATGCGCGATAATTTTTTGCAATTCCAGAACCGAAATCGGGTCGACGCCGGCAAACGGCTCGTCCAATAAAATAAACTGCGGCTCGCTGGCCAAAGCCCGGGCAATTTCGACCCGGCGCCGCTCGCCGCCCGACAGCCCCAGCGCTACTTGATTGCGCAAGTGGCCGATGCCGAACTCGGCCAGCAATTCGTCGATGACCAGCTCGATCTGGCCGTCGGTCAAATCGTCGCGAATCTGCAGCACCGCCCGCAAATTATCGGCGACGCTGAGCTTGCGGAACACCGAGGCTTCCTGGGCCAGATAACCTATCCCCAGCCTGGCCCGCCGATGCATCGGATGCAGCGTAATCCGCTGGTCGTCGAGAAAGATATCGCCGCGGTCCGCCTTGACCAAGCCCACCATCATGTAAAAGCTGGTGGTTTTACCGGCACCGTTCGGACCAAGCAAGCCGACAACCTCGCCGGTATCGACCAGCAAACTAACCCCGTCGACCACATTGCGCGAGTTGTAACGCTTGTACAACTCCTTTGCAACCAAGCGCGCCACTATTGCGCCTTCTTGGTTTTGGGCTGTATCACCGAGTGCACCCGCTTGCCATCGGAATTGGACTCGCCGGCCTTCAACAACGAGTTTTTCGTATCGTACTCGATGTATTCGCTGGATTGTTTGGCATCGCCCTGCCAAACCGAAGCGTTTTTCATGAAAATCAACAAATTCTTGTCTGGGTAAAACTCGTTGATCAAACCTTCGCCGTGCATTTCGTCCTTACCCTCGGCCGGCAATTGTTTGAAACGGGACGGTTTACCCGTCGCCACCAATTTGGTGATCGCCCCGTCTTTCAGATATACCACCAACTGGTCGGCGTCGATTCTGATGCTGCCCTGGGTCGCCACCACATTACCGGTGTAAGTGCTGACCTGGCTTTTCTCATCGTAGACGGCATTGTTGGAATCGATATAAATAGGCTGTTCGGAATCCGACTCCAAACCGAACGCAAGCCGCGCCGACAACAACAGGCCTACCCCGACTATTCTACTTAATTTCATAGCGACCTTTCACTTTGGACAACAATTTCAGGTGAATCGGACTGACAAAAGTCGCCTCCATTCCTATCCCTTCCGTTCTATTGGGAGGACTGATAATTTCCGCCCAAGCTTGGGTCTGTGCAAAATGACTGGCGAGTTTGACTCGCAAATCCGATGTGTTAATAGTTAAAGCCGAATTGGTTTTCGAAGCATCGCGGTTGATATAAGCCTTGCCGTTCAACTGCAAATTATCGCCGTCCGCCGCCATAATGCCGCTTTCGGCTTTGATCGACCACGGGTTTTGATTGGGATTGAACAGCGTCATGACCGGCTGCTGCAGATGCGTACTGCCGTCGGCCTTGTAGTGCTCCATCCGTGCGGCCGACAATTCGCTTTTCGGCAATCCGTCCAAATCCATCTCTTTTTTGTAATAACCCACGCTGAAGAAATCCGGACTATTCTCAGCAATTTTTATTTCGGCGTCACGCTGTTCGTTGAGCTGCACCAGCCACCAGGACAGCAGCGCGGCCAGCCCGACATAGACAAAGATCTGAAAATTCCTCTGCGATGTCATAAGTAGCTTTGCAGCACACCGGCAAAAGTACCTTGAACCTGCATGATCAAGTCGCACACTTCCCGGACCGCGCCCAATCCGCCGATGGTCTCGGTACGCCAATGCGCGTGTTCCAACACGGCGAAATTGGCATCCCGTACCGCTACCGCGAAACCGACCTGCCTCATCACCGGCAAATCCAGGATATCGTCGCCGACGTACGCCACTTGCCGCGGCTGCAAATTCAGGCGCTGTAATATATCGGCGAAAGCCGCCCGTTTGTTTTCATGCCCCTGGTAAACCAGCTCGACCCCCAAACCTTGCATCCGCAACGCCACCGAATTGGATTTGCGGCCGGATATGACCGCGACTTCGACCCCGGTTTGGCGCAACAACTTGATGCCGTGGCCGTCGCGGGCGTGAAAGCACTTATATTCCCGGCCGTTATCGTCGAAAAACAAGCGGCCGTCGGTCAGCACGCCGTCAACATCCAACACCAATAATTTGAGCTCGCGGACGATAGCCAACTGCTCAGAGCTTAATTCAAACATTTCCGTTCACGCTTCAGACGATACCGGCACGCAGTAAGTCGTGCATATTCAATGCGCCGAGCAACTTTTTGCTTTCGTCGACCACCAATAAGGCATTGATTTTTTGGGCTTCCATGATTTGCATTGCTTCGGCGGCCAGCATGCGCTCGTCGACGGACTTACAACCCCGAGTCATGACGCTGCCGATTGGGGTAACGTGCACGTCCAGGTTTTTTTCCAGCATGCGCCGCAAATCGCCGTCGGTAAAAATACCGGCCACCCGCCCTTGCGCATCGATTACCGCAGTCATACCCAATTTCTTGCCGGTCATTTCCAACAGCGCCTCGCCGACCAGCACGGTATCGGCCACCACCGGCACTTCGCCGCCGCGGTGCATAATGTCGCCTACCTGCAATAACAACCGCTTACCCAGACTGCCGCCCGGATGGGACAAGGCGAAATCGTCCCGGGTAAAGCCGCGGGTTTCCAGCAACGACACCGCCAGCGCATCGCCCATCACCAGCGCCGCAGTCGTACTGGCCGTCGGCGCCAGCCCCAGCGGACAGGCCTCCTGCTCCACCGCGACATCGATATGCACGGTGGCGAACTTTGCCAACGTCGAGGCGGGATTGCCGGTCAGGGCGATCAACGGCACACCCAGGCGCTTAATAATAGGCAAAATCGTCAGAATTTCTCCGGTTTCGCCGGAATTCGACAAGGCCAACACCACATCCTGGCGAGTAATCATGCCCAGGTCGCCGTGGCTGGCCTCGCCCGGATGCACAAAAAACGCCGGCGTACCGGTGCTCGCCAGCGTCGCGGCGATTTTCCCGGCGATATGGCCGGATTTGCCCATGCCGGTAACGACCACGCGGCCTTTACAGGCCAGTAGTAAGCGGCAGGCACTGACGAAATGCTGATCGATACGCTCGGCCAACGCGGCAACCGCTTGCATTTCGGTTTGAATCACTGCCAACGCCAACGATTGGATGTTCTGATCGCCGCCCACTAAAAACCGACTCCGCGCAGTTGAGTAAAAAGGAACCATTATTGCATGTTATCTGCCGACTTTTCACCCCAAGTCATTGACTTATTCTCGACCAGTCATAGAAAATAACCAGTTACCAATCCGGATACTCCTGTAAGTACAGCAGATGGCCAATAGCGCAAGCCCTGAAAGCAACCTCGTTTCGATTAGCAACTTGAGCTTTTCCAGGGGCGCCAGAAAGATTTTCGACGGCATCGATCTGGAAATTCAGCGCGGCAAAATCACCGCGATCATGGGCCCCAGCGGCACCGGCAAAACCACACTACTGAAACTGATCGGCGGACAACTGGCGCCGGAGCGCGGCCAGATCCACGTCGACGGCTTGAACGTCCACCGCTTGCCGACGCGGGATTTGTACAACTTGCGTAAACGGATGGGGATGCTGTTCCAAAGCGGCGCCCTGCTGACCGATATGAACGTTTACGACAATGTGGCCTTTCCGCTCCGCGAGCACACCCATTTGCCGGAATCGATGATCCGCACGCTGGTGCTGATGAAATTGCACGCAGTCGGTCTGCGCGGCGCCCACCGCTTGATGCCGAACGAACTGTCCGGAGGCATGGCGCGCCGGGTAGCTCTGGCCCGGGCCATCGCGCTGGACCCGATGATGATCATGTACGACGAACCGTTCACCGGCCAGGATCCGATCTCGATGGGCGCGCTGGTGCATTTGATTAAGGCCCTGAACACGACGCTGGGCTTGACCAGCATCATCGTCTCCCACGACGTGCAGGAAACGGCGGCGATCGCCGACTACATCTACGTACTGTCCGGCGGCCGCGTCGTCGGCCAAGGTACTCCGCAACAATTGGCGGCCTCCGATTCGGAATGGGTGGAACAGTTTATGAACGGTTATGCCGACGGCCCGGTGCACTTCCACTATCCGGCCCCGGATTATCTGGACGACTTGTTGTCCGGCAAATAAGCCCTATTTGAGAACGCGATGCTCGAATTACTGCAATCCCTGGGAAAAACCACGCGCAGCGCTTTCGCCAAACTGGGGCGCGGCACTTTTTTTCTGCTGCACACCTTGTCCGGCATCAGCGAAGTCGTGCCACGCCCGAATTTGCTAGTGAAGCAAATGTACTCGGTCGGCGTGCTGTCATTTCTGATCATCACCATTTCCGGCCTGTTCGTCGGCATGGTTTTGGGCCTGCAAGGCTTCAATATTCTGTCGGACTTCGGTGCAGAAGAGTCGCTCGGGGTCATGGTCGCCGCATCGCTGGTCCGCGAATTGGGCCCGGTGGTATCCGCCCTGCTGTTCGCTGGCCGCGCCGGCTCGGCACTGACCGCCGAGATCGGCCTAATGAAAGCCACCGAGCAACTGTCCGGCATGGAAATGATGGCCGTCGACCCGATCAACCGCATCATATCGCCGCGCTTCCTGGCCGGTTTTCTGGCGATGCCGTTGTTGGCGGCGTTGTTCAGCGCGATCGGCATCTTAGGCGGCCATCTGGTCGGCGTCGGCATGCTCGGCGTCGACGACGGCGCATTTTGGGCGCAAATGCAGGCCAGCATCGATTTTCACGAAGACATCGTCAACGGCGTGATCAAAAGCGTCGTGTTCGGCTTCGTCGTCTCCTGGATCGCCCTATTCGAAGGCTACGACGCCATTCCGACCTCGGAGGGCGTCAGCCGCGCCACCACCCGCACCGTGGTCAATTCGGCGTTTTCGGTACTGGCCCTGGATTTCATCTTAACCGCACTCATGTTTGGAGACATTTAACATGCAGCATTCCAAGACTCAGGATACTCTGGTCGGATTTTTTGTCGCCTCCGGCATTGCCGCGTTGTTTTACATGGCCCTGCAAGTCAGCAACCTCGGTAGTTATACCAGCGACGACAGTTACACGGTCATTGCCCACTTTCAAAACTCCGGCGGCCTGAAAGTCAAATCGCCGGTATCGATCGCCGGCGTCCGCATCGGCCGGGTGTCGTCGATCCGCTTGGACCGCGACAGCCACGAATCCGTCGTCGAAATGCGCATCGAATCCAAATACGACAATATACCGATGGACTCCGGTGCCAGCATTTATACCGCCGGCCTGCTGGGCGAACAGTACATCAGCATCGACCCCGGTTCGTCGGAAGAATATTTGCACGACAAAAGCAAGCTGGACATCACCAGCTCGGCCATCGTGCTCGAAGAAATGATAGGCAAATTCATGCTGAACAAGGCGGAAGGCAAATAAATGCCGAAACTGACCGTAACCGAGCAAGCGCCAGGCCATTACACCGTGGAAGGCAATTTGACCTTTGCCAGCATCGACAAGCAGTCGTTGAAATCCTTCAATTTTCTGAAAGGCATGGACAGCATCTGCATCGACCTGGCCAACGTCGGCACTACCGACAGCGCCGGCTTGGCGCTGATGATCGAATGGATCAAACAGGCCCGCAGCAACCGCGTCAAACTGTCTTTCAAAAACGTGCCGGCCCAATTGTTGGCATTGGCCAAACTCAGCGGCTTCGACGAAACCGAATATTTTGCAAACCGCACGCCTTAGGCGTGCGTTCTGCCCCACTTACCCGAGAGCATTCATGGATAAATTACTGATTACCGGCGGCCAACCCTTACAGGGCGAGCTGCGCATTTCCGGCGCCAAAAACGCCGCACTGCCGATTCTGGCTGCAACGCTACTGTCCGAAGTACCGGTCAGCGTAGGCAACATCCCGCATCTGCACGACATCACCACGACGATGGAACTGCTCGGCCAAATGGGCGTGGGCCTGACCGTCGACGAACGCATGAACATCGAAGTCGACACCAGCACCATTCATAAATACGAAGCGCCTTACGAACTGGTGAAAACCATGCGCGCCTCGATCCTGGTGCTGGGTCCGCTGCTAGCCCGCTTCGGCGAGGCCTACGTGTCGCTGCCGGGCGGCTGCGCCATCGGCACCCGGCCGGTCGACATCCATATCGACTCGCTGATCAAGATGGGCGCCGACATTACCGTCGAAGCCGGCTACATTCACGCCAAAGCCTCGCGGCTGAAAGGCTGCCGGCTGGTGCTGGATAAGATCACCGTGACCGGTACCGAGAACATATTGATGGCCGCCACGCTGGCGGACGGTATTACCATCATCGAAAATGCCGCAAAAGAACCGGAAGTCACCGATCTGGCGCATTTTCTGAATAAAATGGGCGCCAAAATCAGCGGCGTCGGCACCGATATTCTGACCGTCGAAGGCGTCGAAAAGCTCGGCGTTCCCGGCCTGCACTACGACATCCTGCCGGACAGGATCGAAACCGGCACTTATCTGGTCGCCGGCGCGATCACCCGCGGCCATGTCCGTTTGAAAAATACCGACCCGAACACGCTGGACGCCGTACTGGCCAAGTTGAAGGAAGCCGGCGCCGACATTACCTGCGGCGAGAACTGGATCGAATTGAACATGCACGGCAAACGGCCGAAAGCGGTCACGGTCCGCACTGCACCGTACCCGGCCTTCCCGACCGACATGCAGGCCCAATTTACTGCGTTGAATTCGGTCGCCGAAGGCGTCGGCCTGATCACCGAAACCGTATTCGAAAACCGCTTCATGCACGTGCAGGAATTGCAACGCATGGGCGCGCAAATCAAACTGGAATCGAATACCGCGATTTGTACCGGCAACGAAGGCCTGAAAGCGGCGCCGGTCATGGCCACCGACTTACGGGCCTCCGCCAGCCTGGTGCTCGCCGGCCTGATTGCGGAAGGCGAAACCTTGGTGGACAGGATTTACCATATCGACCGCGGTTACGACCACATCGAAGAAAAACTGTCGCAATTGGGCGCTACCATTCGCCGCGTTCCCAACTAAAACTTATCGCGAAGCCATGTTAACCATTGCCGTATCCAAAGGCCGAATTTACGAAGAAGCCCTGCCGTTTTTGCAACAAGCCGGCATTACGCCTATCGACGATCCGGACAAAAGCCGGAAATTGATCCTGCAAACCACCCGCGACGACGTGCAATTGGTCATCATCCGCGCCACCGACGTGCCGACCTTCGTCGAATACGGCGCCGCCGACCTCGGCATCGCCGGCAAGGACGTGTTACTGGAGCACGGTGCGGAAAGCCTTTACGAACCACTGGATTTGGGCATTGCCGGCTGTAGGCTGATGACGGCCGGTCCGGTCGGCGCCGCGCCGGTCAAAGGCCGTTTGCGCGTTGCCACCAAATACGTCAAAACCGCACAGCGCTATTTCGCCGATTTGGGCGTGCAGGCCGAGATCATCAAACTGTACGGCTCGATGGAGTTGGCACCGTTGGTTGGTCTGGCCGATTGTATCGTCGACCTGGTCGACACCGGCAATACCTTGAAAGCCAACGGCCTGGAGCCGCGAGAGCTGATCGCCAACATCACCTCGCGGTTGGTCGTGAACAAAGCGGCTATGAAAATGAAACATCAAGCCATCCAAGCTCTTATAGACCAATTCGAATCCACTCTGGCGCAGAGGTAAGCACCATGGCTGCGATCAAAATGTTACGCCTGGACAGTTCGTCCGCCGATTTTGCCAAACAATTGCAGGCCCGCCTGGATTGGGACGCCAGCGACGATTTGGAAATCCATAAACGCGTGCTGGACATAATCGCCGATGTCAAAAAGCGCGGCGACCGGGCTCTGTTGGAATATACCAACCGTTTCGACCGTACCGCATTCGGCAGCGGCAAGGAACTGGAATTGGCGCCGGAAGCATTAAAACTGGCTTGGGACACCCTGCCCAGCACGCAGGCCATTGCCTTGCAAACCGCGACGGATCGGGTCCGGGCGTACGCCGAGCATCAAAAATTGCAGTCTTGGCAATACACCGAGCTGGACGGCACGCTGCTTGGGCAGAAAGTCACGCCGCTGGACAAAGCCGGCCTCTACGTACCGGGCGGCAAGGCCGCTTACCCTTCGTCGGTGCTGATGAACGCGATTCCGGCCAAAGTTGCCGGCGTCGGCGAATTGATCATGGTAGTACCGACGCCCGGCGGCGAAACCAATCCGTTGGTACTGGCGGCGGCTTATGTCGCCGGTGTGGACCGGGTATTTACAATCGGCGGGGCGCAGGCTGTCGCCGCGCTGGCGTACAGCACCGAAACCGTGCCGGCCGTCGATAAAATCGTCGGCCCCGGCAACATCTACGTCGCGACGGCGAAAAAGCTGGTGTTCGGCCAGGTCGGCATCGACATGATCGCCGGCCCGTCGGAAATCCTGGTGATATGCGACGGCCTGACCGATCCGGACTGGATCGCGATGGACCTGTTCTCGCAAGCCGAACACGACGAAAACGCCCAGGCGATTCTGATCAGCCCGGATGCCGGCTTTCTGAAAAAGGTCGAAGCCAGCATCAACAAACTGCTGCCGGAGATGGAACGCGCCGCCATCATCAAAGCTTCTTTGACCGGCCGCGGCGCGTTTATCAAAGTCACCGACCTGGACGAAGCGGCTCAAGTCGCCAACCGTATCGCTCCGGAACATTTGGAGTTATCGGTCGCAGAGCCGGAGGCTCTGGCAGAACAAATCCGCAATGCCGGCGCCATCTTCATGGGCCGCTACACCGCCGAAGCCCTGGGCGATTACTGTGCCGGCCCCAATCACGTGTTGCCGACCTCCAGCACCGCTCGCTATTCTTCGCCGTTAGGCGTCTACGACTTTCAAAAACGTAGCAGTCTGATCAACTGCTCCGCAACGGGGGCACAAAATTTAGGGAAAATTGCCTCGGTATTGGCGCGCGGCGAAAGCTTGACCGCTCACGCCCGCTCTGCGGAATTCAGGATTTAAGATAAAGAGGGACGACCCGATTCGGCCGGAGCTGATTCGGTTCGTGCCGGTATACCGGGGATGGGGCGGCAAACTCGGCCGCCACGGGCAACCGCCCGTTAGCAAGATCCAACTATAACGGAGCCGACCAATGTGCGCCGACTGACAGCCAGACGCACACCGACTTCGATCAAGACTACAGCAATAACCGGCGGATGTCGGCCAAGTTGGCTTTCAACGCTTCCATGAAACGAGCACCTTCGGCGCCGTCGATGACACGATGGTCGTAGGTGATATCCAACGGCAACATCAGTTTGGGTTCGAATTCCTTGCCGTTCCAAACCGGCTGCACCTTGGAGCGGGTTACCCCCAGAATCGCCACTTCCGGCGCGTTGACGATAGGCGTGAATGCGGTGCCGCCGATGCCGCCCAGGCTGGAGATGGTCATGCAACCGCCCTGCATGTCGGCCGGTTTCAACTTGCCCAGCCGCGCCAGCTCGCTGACTTCGGCCAATTCTTGCGACAACTGAAAGATACCTTTTTTGTCGACGTCGCGAATCACCGGCACTACCAATCCGTTCGGCGTGTCTACGGCGATACCGAGATGGTAGTATTTTTTCAGGAATAGCTTGTCGCCTTCCGGCGACAGCGAGCTGTTGAAGGACGGAAATTTTTGCAGCGCCGCGACCAGCGCTTTCATGATGAAGACCAAGCCGGTGACTTTGATACCGTCTTTGCCTTGGCCGGCGTTGACCGCTTTGCGGAACTCTTCCATGCCGTCGATGGCGACTTCGTCGTGGTAGGTTACCAGCGGTAGATTGAGCCAGACCCGGGTCAAATTTTGCCCGGTCAAACGTTTGATTTTGCTCAAAGGCTTTTCTTCGATTTCGCCGAATTGGGTGAAATCGACCGCCGGAATGGCCGGAATGCCGGCCCCGCCGCTGGCCGTCGCAGCGGAAGCCATCGCCCGCTTGACGAAGTTTTTCACGTCCTCCTGCAAAATTCGCCCTTTGCGGCCGCTACCGCTGGGAATTTTACTCAGATCGACGCCGAGCTCGCGAGCGAACAAGCGGACACTGGGAGTGGCGTGAGGTTTGAAGCCTTCGCCACTAGCCGCGACAGAAGCCGTCGCTGCCGCCGCAACCGGCTGCGCCGGCTCCGCTTTCGGCGGCTCGGCAACCGGTGCCGGCGCAGCGGGTTCGGGCTCAACCGGAGCTGGCGCCGGAGCAGCCGCTTGCGCCGCCGGTGCGGCAGCCGCTTCTCCGACTTCGACGGTGACGATCAAAGTGCCTTCCGCCACTTTGTCGCCCGGTTTGATATGCACGCTTTTGACTATGCCGGCGGCGCTGGACGGTAAGTCCATCGTCGCCTTGTCGGTTTCCATCACGGCCAATGTCTGTTCGATCGCCACCACATCGCCGGGCTGGACCAAGACTTCGACGATATCGATTTCCGGCACGTTGCCGACGTCGGGGACTTTTACTTCAACTAAAGAACTCATCTATCGTTTTCCGTTAATTCAGCCGTTAAATCAACCAAGGAGCGCTGGCGTCGGGGTCGATGCCGTATTTGGCTATCGCCACGTCGACTTTAGCGGCTTCGAATTCGCCGGCCTGCGCCAGCGCTTGCAACGCGGCGACAGTCACGTGGTAGCGGTCGACTTCGAAGAATTTGCGCAGGTTAGCCCGAGTATCGGAGCGGCCGAAACCGTCGGTTCCCAATACCGTGTAAGGATTTTTCACCCAGGGCCGAATCTGTTCGGCAAAGGCGCGCATATAGTCGGTAGCGGCGATAACCGGCCCTTTGGCATCTTCCAGGCAACGTTCGACATGCGTGGTACGCGGCTTCTCGGTCGGATGCAACCGGTTCCAGCGCTCGCAGCTTTGGCCGTCGCGGGCCAGCTCGGTAAAACTGGGGCAGCTCCACAGATCGGCATCCACCCCCCAATCGTCGTGCAGCAATTGCGCGGCAAAAATCACTTCGATGAAAATGGTGCCGGAGCCCAGCAATTGCACGCGAGGTTTGTTGCCCTTATGGCCTTTGCGGAACAAGTACATGCCTTTCAGAATGTCGGCCTCCGAACCCTCGACCAAGGCCGGCTGGTCGTAGTTTTCGTTCATCAGGGTGATGTAATAGAAGATATCTTCCTGCTCGACATACATCCGGCGCAGGCCGTCATGGATGATCACCGCCAGTTCGCAGGCGAAGGTGGGATCGTAGGAATAACAGTTCGGTACGGTGGCGGAAATCAGATGGCTGTGGCCGTCCTCGTGCTGCAAACCTTCGCCGTTCAGTGTCGTGCGGCCGGCCGTGCCACCGAGCAGGAAGCCGCGAGTGCGTTGGTCGGCGGCGGCCCAAATCAAATCGGCAACCCGCTGGAAACCGAACATCGAGTAGTAGATGAAGAACGGAATCATCGGCGTGCCGTGCGTGGAATAGGCGGTGCCGGCCGCAATCCAATCGCACAGACCGCCGGCTTCGTTAATGCCTTCCTGCAATACCTGGCCGTGCTTGTCTTCCTTGTAGAACATCAACTGCTCGGCATCCTGCGGCGTATAAAGTTGGCCGACCTGCGACCAAATCCCCAGTTGGCGGAACATGCCTTCCATACCGAAGGTACGCGACTCGTCCGGCACGATAGGCACGACGCGTTTGCCGATTTGCTTGTCCTTGACCAAGGTGTTCAGGATGCGGACAAATGCCATCGTCGTCGAGATCTCGTGGCCTTCGCCGGTACCGTCCAGCAAGGCTTTGAATGCCGACAGCGCCGGAATTTCCAGCGAATAGGATTTGGCTCGGCGGGCCGGCAGATAACCGCCCAGATCGGCGCGGCGCTGGCGTAGGTATTTCAGTTCTTCAGAGTCTTCCGCGAAGCGGATATAAGGCAGGTTAGGCAGGTCTTCGTCGCTGATCGGCAGTTGGTAACGGTCGCGGATACCCTTGATCGACTCCAGACTCATCTTTTTCTGTTGATGGCTGGTGTTTTGCGCCTGGCCGGAATCGCCCATGCCGTAACCTTTGATGGTCTTCGCCAGAATTACGGTCGGCTGGCCTTGATGGTTTGCCGCCGCGTTATAGGCCGCGAACACCTTGATCGGATCGTGGCCGCCGCGGTTCAATTCCCAGATGTCGCGGTCGGTATAATCCTTGACCAGCTCCTTCAGTTCCGGGGTATTGAAGAAATGCTCGCGCACATAGGCGCCGTCTTTGGATTTGAAGGTTTGGTAGTCGCCGTCGACGCATTCCATCATCCGCTTGACCACCAGGCCGTCTTTGTCGCGCGCCAGAATCGCGTCCCAGCGCCGGCCCCAGATGACTTTGATGACGTTCCAGTTGGCGCCGCGGAAATTGCTTTCCAGTTCCTGGATGATCTTGCTATTGCCGCGCACCGGGCCGTCCAGGCGCTGCAGGTTGCAATTGATGACGAAAATCAGATTGTCCAGCTTCTCGCGGCCGGCCATGCCGATCGCGCCCAAGGTTTCCGGTTCGTCGCATTCGCCGTCGCCGAGGAAGGCCCAGACTTTGCGGCCTTCGGTATTGGCCATGCCGCGATCCTGCATGTAACGCATGAAACGGGCTTGGTAAATCGCCATGATCGGGCCCAAGCCCATCGATACGGTCGGGAATTGCCAGAAATCCGGCATCAGCCAAGGATGCGGATAAGATGACAGGCCGTTGCCGCCGACTTCCTGGCGGAAATTATCCATTTGCGCTTCGCTCAACCGGCCGAGCAAGAATGCCTGGGCGTAGGTTCCAGGTGCCGAATGGCCTTGCGAGAAAATCAAGTCGCCGCCGTGCTTGTCGGAGGCAGCGTTCCAGAAATGGTTTTGGCCGACGTCGTACAAAGTAATGGCCGAGGCGAAACTGGCGATATGGCCGCCGACATTGGTGTGCTTATTGGCCCGCAGCACCATCATCATCGCATTCCAACGCACGTAAGACCGAATGGTACGTTCGATGTCGGTATTGCCGGGAAATTTGGGTTGCTTATCGACCGGAATCGTATTGATGTAAGGCGTATTGGCGGAGAAGGGAATATCCAGTCCGGCTTGTCTGGCGGTGCTGAGCAGGGTTTCGATCAGGTAACTGGCGCGTTCGCTGCCTTCCTTTTCGATCACCGCTTGCAGGGCTTCCATCCATTCTTGAGTCTCTGCGGGATCAATATCGTATTTGGCGGCAATGTCGGTGTTGTTGGTCATTACGGAACCTAGGAAACATGGAAATAGCCTGAAAAGGATACCCGAAAAGGCCGGTTTGAGCATGTGTTTTTTACGCGGCGGAGCCGCCGGACAACTGGCTCAGGCCGTACCTTTCCGAGCCAATCGGCGAAGCGGCAAGACTCGTTGCCGCCGCCGTTTTTTAGCCGACCCGCCCCAAAAGTACAGTGGATTCGCAAGCCGGCATGCCTTAGAATTTGCATTGGTTCAAAATTTAGGGAAATTGCGATGGGTAAAGGCTTAATAAAACTATTCACGCTGCTGGCTCTGGCAACAACGGGCTTGCAGGCAAAAGCCGCTTTGCAGGAAGTGGTTTACACGTCGCCCATGTACTGGCAGACCATTGACGGCGAGAATTTCACGTTCACTATCGAAAACGCACCGTTGGCGGCACTGGCCGAAGGCGTATTTTCATTGCACGCGCGCGGCGATTATGGTCTGACATCCTCGACCGAGAGTATTTTGGTGCAGATTGAAGACGGCAACAGCGTCGCAGTGGACGTACTGTCCCAAGACGGTACGCTGATTAATGCCCACGATACAAACGATCTGATCGAATGGCGTTGGCAGATCGCATTAAGCGACCAAGATTTGGTCGACTGGACCCAAGACGGCCAAATAATCGTTAAATTGGACTTGGCCAGCGCGGTCAATGCCAATCTGGTTGCGGGCGGCTTGACCGATCAATTCCCGCCCTTCGTGCAAGCAAAACTGAGTTACTTCACCACTGCGGTGCCGGTACCGGCGGCGGCTTGGTTATTCGGCAGTGGATTGCTTGGCCTATTCGGCTTTAGCAAGCGCGGTCGAGCAATTTAAAAGCTTAAATTCGGCAGACATCAATAAAAAACACGGCTTCGGCCGTGTTTTTTATTGCCCGAAAACTTTGCAGTTAATGGGAAACAACGCTGTCGGGATGGTTTAACGGCGCCAGCGTGTCGGTCAAATGGGTCAAAGTCTGGGTACCGACCTGAACGCTAAAACTGCCCGACTTACTGTCGCCGTCGCCATCCGTCGCCACAAAATCGAAGGGCAACGGCAAGGTTTGCGTATTCGGAAAATTCGAGTACTTCAACCCGGTTACTTCGAAACTGCCGCTTATCACCTCGATTTTTAAAGTGTCGTAACCGCCGTCCACGACGATGGCCGGAGCATCTCCCCCACCGGGAGGCGCGCTGTAGCTGACTGCTTTACTGCCGACTTCGGCACCGCCGCGGTAAGCGGTCCATTTGAACGAGTCGGCACTGCCGCCGACGTTGATTTCGCTCAACCTGACGCCATTGACTAACTGCGGTGCGTCTACCCCGAAGTTATTGACCGTACCGAACTGGTAGGTAACGCTTTCGCCCTTGTCCATCACGCCGCCGTTGACGCCGACATGGCCATTATCGAGCACCAGGCCCGCGCCGGTAATCAGCAGCGAATTGCCAACCGCAATATTCCCCAGCGGGCCGACGGCGGCCGCAGCGAAATTCAAGTCGATAATCGCCGCCGCCGGCAAATCCAACACGCTTTCCAACGTCAACGTATAGTCGCCGACATTAGTGCCGTTATGCGTAGGCAGCAACGTAAACACCAGGCGATCTTCGGCGCCGAATCCGGCCGGACCGTTATCGACGTAGGCATACAATTCGTCCAGACCGTCGTTGTTGGTATCCAATACCGTAAACGATACGCTGTCGGATAACGAGGTTACATTTGCCGTAGGCTTTACCAGGGCGATGCCGCCGTTACTGCCAAAACCGTCGAAGCCGAGATCGTATTGAATCAAGCCCGACAAGCTTTCTCCCGCCGCATCTTTCATTTCGGCATTGTGTAATAACTGGCCATTGCGACCGCCAACCGTCGGACCGTCGTCGAACACGCTTGCAGTAAATGCCGTATTCGCCACAGCACCGTTCGTGCCGGTCAATACCGCGGAAATATCGTATTGGATCGGCGCCGAAGCGGCATCTGCCAAACCCGGGTGCGGCAATGCTTCTTTCAGCGCAAACTCGTAGCTACCGTCGGCATGCACCGTAATCCGATAGGTGCTGGCCTCCAAAGTCTTACTGGCCGCATCCCAAGTCGCTCCGGCAGCCGCCAAAGTCACGGAAACCGGCGCCTGGCCGTTGATCGACAGCGATCCGGTACCGTTGGGCTCCAGTAACACGGAATGCCCTGTCGTTTCCAATCTCCCACTGGTCTCGTCCAGCGTAGCGTTCGTCGCTGCCACGGTCGGGATATAGCCGACGCTGATCGTGGCTTGATTGGAGACCAAACCCAAATTGTCCGTAACCGTATATTTGATCGGTGTCGGATTGCCAAGGAAGCCCGGCTCCGGAGTGAAAGTGACATTGCCGTTCGTCGAGTCAACGCTCCACACCCCTTCCCCGGCAACTACCAGAGACTGGCCTGGGCCGGCCGAGCCGACTAATTGAATAGTTGAAGGCTCCGGTTTCGGGCCATCGGGGTCGAAGTCATCATCGTGCACTCTAAGTAATACAGCGGGCGTCCCCGGCGTTTGACCGCCGATGCTATTATCCCCGGCCACCGGCGGCAAATTTCCGCCGGTAATGGGCTCTCCGGGCAGGGTTCCGGGATTCAATAGCAACACTTCCGGGGCGATATCGTTGAACGCGACGCTGGGGCCGGTGGTGTCGAAACCGTTGGTGACCGGTGCGACCGGATTCAGATAATCGACGCTGACCGGGACATGGCCTTCGTTACCGGCAACGCCGCCGCCCGCGGGACCGGCACCCGGCGCACCCGCCGCTGTCGGATCGGCGATTTGGGTCGGATCGGCGCCAGCCAACAAGGCCGCTTGAATGTCTTCGGCCGAAGGCCCGGCGGACGTCGGATTCGGCGCAACGGCTACCGCTTCCTGGGATTGCTCCCGCAACGCGGCGCCGAGCGGCATGCTGTCGTTAGCGCCCATATCGACGCTGGAACCGTCTGCCAACTCAACGACAATGCTGCTGCCGGCGGCGGTTGCCAGCACATCGGTGTCGAACACCCTGTCGCCGGCTTGTAATGTCCTTATGCTGCCGTCGGCTGCAGTGGCCCTGGCCGAGCCGCTCACTGATTTGACGATACCGATTTCTCGAGCCATACCTCGCTCCGGGTAAGTTCAACCAAAGTGCACAATAGTATGCCAGCCCGGCAACTCAGTACAGTAGCCGCTACAAAAAACCGTGAACGCGCGATCAAGAACTGCAAGACAACATCGAACATCCCGCCCGCTGTTTGGCCCAATCCGGACGCTTCTCGGCGAAGCGCTCGCGGCCGGGTTGCTCGCTATACGGGTTGCGCAACACGTCCAACAATTCCGCCACCAAACCGAAATCGCCCTGCTCCGCCCGATCGATCGCCAATTGCGCCAGATAATTGCGCAGCACATATTTCGGATTCACCGCATTCATCCGCTGCCGCCTAGCCTCTGGATCGCCAGCCTCGCTCCGCGAGCGGCTGCAATACTGCCCGAACCAGGCCAGAGCCCGATCGCGCAACTCGGCGGCCAACGGCGCATAGCTGTTGCGCTCCAGCATCGCCACGAAATCGGCTGCCGAGCCGGCCGGAGCATACGGATCGAGATCGGCCAGTTGCCGGTAGAACAGCGTCATATCGGTTTCGGCAGCTTGTAACAGTTGCAACAAATCGCCGACCAGGGCTTCGTCTTTGTCCGGATCGAAACGGCTCAGCCCCAATTTGGCGGCCGTCGTAGCGCTCCAACCGTCCGCGAAGGTTTCGCTGAACACCGATAGCGCTTGCTGCAAGGACTCCGCACGCATGACCAACGGGTAGATCGCGTTGGCCAGTTGCACCAGATTCCAATAGGCGATCTTCGGTTGATTGCCGAAGCGGTATCGCCGTCCCTGAGCATCGGTCGTATTCGGCGTCCAGTCCGGATCGTAGTTCTCCAGCCAACCGTAAGGCCCGTAATCGATGGTCAAACCCAAGATGGACATATTATCGGTGTTCATCACACCGTGTACGAAACCGACCCGTTGCCAATGCACGACCATTTCAGCGGTGAGCCGACAGACTTCCTCGAACCAACGCAGATAGGTCTGCGGCCCCGGCTCGCCCAATTCCGGGAAATCGCTGCGAAGCGTATAGTCCGCCAATTTTTTTAACGCATCCAAATCGTCGCGGGCGGTAAAAATCTGGAAATTGCCGAAACGGGTAAACGACGGCGCCACTCGGCAAACAATGGCGCCCTGCTCCAATTGCGGGTTGCCGTCGTAGAACATATCCCGCACCACGGTTTCGCCGGTCAGCACCACGCTGAGCGCACGAGTGGTCGGCACCCCCAAATGGTGCATCGCCTCGCTGCACAAAAACTCGCGGATCGACGAGCGCAACACGGCCAGACCGTCGGCGCTACGCGAATACGGCGTGCGGCCGGCCCCTTTCAATTGCAGGGTTCGGCGCCGACCGTCCGGACAGACCGCTTCGCCGAGATTGATGGCTCGGCCGTCGCCGAGCTGCCCTGCCCAATGGCCGAACTGGTGGCCGCCGTAACACATCGCGAATGGCTGCATGCCTGCCGCCAAGCGGTTGCCGGCAAAAACCCGGCAAAAATCTTCGGACAGGCAATCCTGGTCCGAAAGCCCCAATTCCGCTGCCACTTCCGGCGAATAAGCCACCAAGCGCGGGCTTTTCACCGGCGTCGGCTGCACCAACGAGTAACAGGCACCGTAAACCTGGCGGCGAAAATTATCGGTTTCGGCGTCGCCCGGCAGTTCGCGGACGAAACGGTTATCGAATCTGAGGCAATCGAGGGTGGAACTATCGGCATGGGTCAGCATCTGGGCATCCGGGTTCTGGCTAAAAAGTTTACGGGTGGCAACCGGAAACGGCTAAGATAAACCGTTAAACGCTAGTTTAAAAACATCAATTTTCCTGAAGGCAATGCTTATGAAAAACCATTTCGTCAAACTCAATCCGCGCGCTTTAACGTTAACGTCGCTGTTGCTGGTTAGCGCCTTATCGACAACGCAATTGACCGGTTGTTTCACGGTCGGCCAGGAGTTTGCAGCAAATCATGTGCCGGAAATTAAAATCGGCCAAACCCGGAAGCAGGATATTAGCGAGCTGTTCGGCACGCCTTGGCGCACCGGCATGGAAGACGGCAAACCGACCTGGACCTACGGCATTTACAAGTACGCCTTGTTCGGCGGGACCGACTCGCAAGACTTGCTGATCCGTTTCGACCCGCAAGGCATCGTCCGTTCTTACACGTTCAGCACCACCCGCAAATAAGCGCAGTCCGTCACCTCGCCGGCCGGCCGCGGCCGGCATCCGCAATCGGGTTAAACCACGCCGGGAACGGCCGCATCCTCAGCGCGGTCGTCGCCGGCGTAAAACCGGAAGCAATCCCGACCGGCACATTTGGCTTGGTACATCGCGCTGTCGGCATGTTTCATCAGCGTGGCGGTATCGGCACCGTCGCGCGGATACAGGGCAATGCCGACGCTGCAGAAAATATCCAGCGCCCGGTCTTGAATCCGGAAAGCACGGCTCAGCACCTGCAAAATACTCTCCGCCACCAACGCTGCCGCTACGGGCTGTTCCAATTGGGTCAGTAGCGTGCGGTCGCGCCGCGCCTGAGCCATGGCCTGGTGCAGGTGGTCAGTCAGCGCATCGTGGCGGGCCAGATGGTGCAGATGGTCCTCTACAGTCTTGCGCGCAGTGATGTCCAGCATCGTCACCACGTAATGGGTCACGGCGCCGCCGGCGTTTTTACGGCGGTAATCGTCAACCATTCCGAGAACACTTTGCCGTTTTTGCGCCGGTTCCAAATTTCGCCTTGCCAGGAGCCTTGGCGCTGGATGCTGTCCCACATTTGCGCGTAAAAATCGGCGTCGTGTATCCCCGACTTCAGCAGCTTGATCCTGCGGCCGACGACCTCGCGCGATTAATCCAGAAAATTGCAGTTTTGCGGCGTTCGAGCATGGTCTTGGTCAACCGCAATTCGTTTTCGATGACCTTCAAAGCCGCGATGTCGTCGTAAACGCCCAAAACGCCGATGGTCCGGCCCTGGCTGTTACGCAACGGCGTCTTCGACCTACGCCGCAAGATACGCCGACCTTCCGACGTGGTTTGCCGCTCCCCGTAAGCCAACTTAGCGTAGCCGGTTTGTACAACCAGGCAGTCGTCGGCCCGTTATTGTTCGGCTTGCTCGTTCCAAGCCAATTGCCGGCCGACCTTGCCGACGATGTCGGCGGCTGCGCTCAAACCGCCGTCGGCTGACCAAGGCGGCGACGCTGAGCGACGCCACCAACCCGGTCAACAGATAATCGAAGCTGACCTCATCGTGCAGCAAACCGTCCATCGCCGCGACAATCGATCCGGTGAGCATGCTCGCCACTAGCACCGTTACAGCCAAAGCCGAAATTTAGAGAGGCGCAGCAAGCGCAGGAGAAAACGGTGGTTCAAACTTGCGGTTCGTGGAGAGGGGAAGACGGCGAACGGTCGATAAAGCAGATCGCTTCTTGGCAAAACCTGTAGGCATTAACTTACAAGACCACTCCTGTTTTGCAAAACATTTCAGGGTTTTCCTATTTACAGCGCCGCCACGCCACTTTAACGCTCGCGCCCACCCATGCGCCGCACCAGCAACAATGCCAGCGCCAACAGGCAAAAGCCGGCCCCGGCATGAAATGTCGCCGCTGCGCCGGCCCGGTCCCACAACAGCCCGGCCAGCACGCTGGCCAGCAGCATTGCTACCCCACTGACCAAATTAAAAAAGCCGAACCCGGTACCGCGCAAATCGTCCGGTGCGGTATCGGCCACCATTTTCGCCAGCAAACCCTGCGTCATCCCCATATGCAGCCCCCACAGACCGACGCCGGCCAGCATCGCCTCCCAGCGCGCGCTGGCAGCCAAAATCAAATCGGCGCCGACCAGCACCAGCAAGCCCCAGGCCAGCAAGGTCCGGTGCGGCATCCGGTCGGACAGCCGCCCGAACGGGTATGCGGTCGCCGAATAGACAATATTCATTGCCACCATAACCAGCGGCACCCAAGCGATACCGATGCCGCCCTGCTGCGCCCGCAACACCAAAAACGCTTCGCTGAAGCGGGCCAGAGTAAATACGGCGCCAACCATCACCACCCACCAGTATTCCCGGCCCAGGCGCTGCAAATTGCGGCGGCGGATCGGATTGCCGCGTTTGGCTCGCGCCAGGTTGGCCGGTTCTTGGACGCCGAAAAACAGCATCGCCACCGAAAGTGCGGCGGGGATCACCGCCACCCAGAACACCGCCCGGAAATCGTTGGCCCAGGCCAGCATCAAACCGACCGCCAGCAGCGGCCCCAGGAACGAGCCAACCGTATCCAACGACTGCCGCAATCCGAAAGCCGCGCCGCGTATTTCGACCGGCGTCACGTCGGCCACCAACGCATCGCGCGGTGCGCCGCGCATACCCTTGCCGACCCGATCCAACAAGCGCGCGCTCAACACCATATCGACGCTGGCAGCCACAGCGAACAACGGCTTGGTCAGCGCGCCTAGGCTGTAGCCCAGCAAGGCCAAGCTCTTGCGCTTGCCCAGATAATCGCTGAGCGTGCCGGAAAATACCTTGACGATCAGTGCGGTAGCTTCGGCCGCCCCTTCGATCAAGCCGATACTGAGGCTGCTGGCGTGCAATACCGTCGCCATGAACAACGGCAACAGGCTGTGGATCATCTCCGACGAAATATCCATCAACATGCTGACGCAACCCAAAGCCCAAACGCTGCCGGGAATTTGCCGCCACACCGGGCGCGAGCCGCTTTGTTTCATAGCATCGCCTCATTACCTTTGCTCGGAGCCGAACCGCGGCGGCGGCAACCTCCGCCAGCCGATTGACATTATCCGTTAGCGGTGTAACCGTAAGCGTTTTTACGCTAACAGGAGAGTTACATGATATCCCGCTTATTGTTTTTGGCTTTGTTTTTCAGTTCCGGGCTGCAGGCCGCGCTGCACGAACAGAGCGTCAGCTACCAGGCCGGCGGCACCACATTCAAGGGCTATCTGGCTTGGGACGACGCCAAGGGCGAGAAACAACCCGGCGTGCTGGTCGTGCACGAATGGTGGGGATTAAACGACTACGCCAAGCAGCGCGCGAAAATGCTGGCGGAACTGGGCTATACCGCACTGGCCGTGGACATGTACGGCGACGGCAAATTCAGCGAACACGCGGCCGAAGCCTCGGCGTTCATGACCAGCGTCGTCGAGCGGGCCGGCGTTTCCGAACAGCGTTTTGCCGCCGCCGAGGCATTCCTGAAGCGGCAGCCGAGCGTTGATCCGGGCAAAATCGCCGCAATCGGCTATTGCTTCGGCGGCGCCACGGTATTGAACATGGCCAGACAAGGTGCCGACTTGGCCGCCGTGGTCAGCTTCCACGGCAATCTGGTCAGCAAAACCCCGGCCCAAGCCGGCAAAGTCAAAGCCAAAATTCTGGTGCTGAACGGCGCGGCGGACGAGTTCGTCACGGGCGACAGCATTGCCGCGTTCGAAACCGAAATGGCCAAAGCCGGCGCCGACTACCGCTTCGTCAATTATCCCGGCGTCCGCCACGGCTTCACCAACCCGGATGCTGACCGGCTGGGCAAGGCCAATAACCTGCCTATCGCTTACGACGCCGATGCCGACCGCCAATCCTGGGCGGCGATGCAAGAGTTGTTTCGGCAGGTTTTCCGCAAATAAGGCTCCGCTGCTGACTTAAGCCGGCAGCGAATCGAGCAGGATTTTGAATTCGGCAATCGGCAGCGGTTTGCCGAACAAATAGCCTTGAAACGCCGCGCAGCGGTTGTCTTTCAAAAACGCATGCTGCGCGGCGGTTTCCACGCCTTCGGCGATCACGTTGAAGCGAAAATTGTTGGCCATATCGATGATGGTTTTGACCAGCACGGCGTCGTTCGGGTCGGATACGACATCGCGGACAAAAGTTTGGTCGATTTTCAATTGGTCTAGCGGCATCTGCTTCAAATACGACAACGACGAATAACCGGTGCCGAAATCGTCCAGCGACAAGCGCACGCCCAACGCTTTGAGCCGGTGCATTTTGGCGACGACTTCGCCGACGTCGTCGACGATGACGCTTTCGGTCAGCTCCAGTTTCAAGCGGTCGACATTGATGTTATGAGCCGAAATCGCCGTGCTGACCGCATCGACAAAGTCCGGTTGGCGAAACTGGTGGGCGCTGACATTGATCGCCAACAGCAGACCGCGGGTCGCTTCCTGCTGCTGCCATGCCGCCAATTGCCGGCATGCCGTGTCCAGCACCCAGGCGCCGATCTCCAAAATCAGCGAACTCTCTTCCGCCACCGGAATGAATTGGGCCGGCGAGACCATGCCGCGTTGCGGGTGCAACCAGCGGATCAGCGCTTCGGCGCCTAAGGGCTTGCCGTTACTGTCGATCTGGATTTGGTAATACAAGTGCAATTGGCCTGCGGCCAGCGCCTGGCGCAGATCGGCCTCCAATGCGGCGCGGGTTTCCACCGCCTGCTGCATTTCCGGGTCGTAAAACCGCACCGTATTGCGCCCGGAGTTTTTGGCTTGGTACATCGCGATATCGGCCCGCTTCAGAATGTCGCCGGTCGACAAGCCGTCGCCGCAAAACAGCGATACACCGATGCTCGGCGAGCTGTGGTAAACATGGTTCTCGATGTGGTAAGCCACCGCTAGCGCCGCCCGGATTTTTTCGGCGACCGCAATCAGCTTGTTCGACGCCTGCAACGGGTCTTCGCCCAACTCTTCGATCAATACCACGAACTCGTCGCCTCCCAACCGGGCCACGACGTCGCTGCCGCGCACAACAAAACCGATGCGTTTGGCGACCTCGATCAACATCAAGTCGCCGTAATCGTGGCCCAAGGTATCGTTCAACACTTTGAATTTATCCATGTCCAGGAACAGCACGGCGCCGTATTGCCCGCTGCGGGCCGAATTGGCCAACGCCTGGTTGAAGCGGTCCAGCAACAGGCGCCGGTTGGGCAGCTTGGTCAACGGATCGTAGAACGCCAGATTGCGAATCTCGGCTTCGGCGCGTTTGCGTTCGGTAATGTCGGTAAAGATCGCCACGTACCCGGTGGTAGCGCCGGACGGATTCTTCACGGCGGTAATCGTCAGCCACTTCGGGTAAATTTGGCCGCTTTTGCGCCGGTCCCAAATCTCGCCGGCCCAGGTACCGGTTTCCAGCAGCCGCGACCACATTTCGCTATAGAACACGTTATCGTGCCGGCCGGAACTGAGGATGCTCGGATTCTTGCCGGCGACTTCCTCGGCACTGTAACCGGTGATTTTCTGAAAGGCGTTATTGACCCGCAAAATATTGCCGCCGGGATCGCTGATCATGATCGCCGCGTCGGTCTCGAACGTGACTGCGGCGATCCGCATCTCCTCTTCGGCCTGTTTCCGCTCGGTGATGTCGATGGCAATGCCGAGCAGATGCGTGGCATTGCCGGCCGCGTCGCGCAAAGCCGTTTTTCGGACGTACAGGCAACGCAATTCGCCCTGCGCCGTCGCCACCAACGACTCCGGGATATCCAACGTTTCGTTTGCCGCCAAGGCCTGGCGGTCGCTATCGGCAAACAACTCGGCCTGTTGCGGCGGAAACAGGTCGGCATCGGTTTTTCCCAATACCTGTTCGGCGCGATAGCCCAACAATTCTTCGCCGGCCCGGTTGAACAATTCGAAGCGCAAATCCTCGGCCCGCTTCAGAAACACGACCGCCGGAATGTTCTGGATGACCGATTCCATCAACTGTTTGGCCCGGCGCAGATTCTCGGCGGCGCGTTGGCTGTCGCCCATGTCGCGCCAGACTGAATACATCGCCGGCCGACCGTCCCACTGAATCTGAGTCAAGGTCACTTCCACCGGCAACAGGGTTCCGTCCAGCCGCTTGTGCGTCCAGTTGAACCGGTGAATACCGGACCGGCGCACGATTTCGAACTGTTTGGCGGCTTTGCGCGCCGAAGCCTCACCGTCGGGCTGGAATTCCGGCGAAATATCCACCGGGTGTAGGTGCAACAGTTCCGGTTTGCTGCTTAAGCCCAGGGCACGTAAGGCTGCGGCGTTGGCTTCGACGAAGTGTTCGTCGCGGATCAGCCAGGCCGGGTCCGGCAATTGTTCGAATAGCGAGCGGAAACGGCCTTGACTTTCGTTCAGCGCGGCCAGGGCGGCTTCGGATTGCACCAGCTCGCCCCTGTAACGATCGCGGTAGCGGTGCATGGCCTCGATCGCCAACGAAACCACGATGCCGTCGAACGCAAACACCGAATTGGCCCAAAACGACAAGCGCAGGTTATCCGCCGTAATCGCAAAATAAGGCGGCGTGAAAAAATAGGTTGCCGCCAGCGCGCCGAGGCCGGTGGCTAGCAAGCCGGCCCGGTAACCGCCAACCGCGGCAGCAACCACCACTGCGGGAAAGAAAGTCAAATGCTGCAATTCGGCGCTGGCCGGAGCCCATCCGAGCCGCACCAGTAACGCCAGGACGGTCAACAGCGCCGCGAACAAGCAATGCCGCAATCCGCCGCGCCGGCCGCCGACCAAACTCGGGAATTTGGCGCCTAACCAATCCTGGCCGGCAACGGGCGTAGTATTTTCTGGCATGAATTCTCTCGCTGACGAATTCGGTTTGGCTGGGCGCTGGCTGCGGACCGCAGGTATCGCGGCGGGCGGCGGGCCAAATCAAGGGTAACTTTGTGGGGTATTTTACGCGTTTTGCCGGAGCCGGGGGGTGGCGACGCTGCAAAACGCGACCTGAGCCGAGAACTGCGTCCCGGCTCGCCGCTCGACCGCTCGGTTGCGGCCGGCCGGAATCCGGCGGAACGGGAAGTGCTCTAACAGGCTGGTGAAAAACTCCCAAAGCTGCAGTCATCAAGGCGCATAGCCTCAGCAAACAAGTAAAATAGCGCATCTAAATTGGAGAAGCCCTCCATGCGCGGACACGATGCCATTCAAAGTAGCTGGTTCAGCTACGTTAGCCTGGAAGAACGTATTCCCAAACAGCATCCGTTGCGTCGTTTACGTCTACTCGTCGATGGCGTATTGACCTCTATGAATGCCGTCTTTGCCGAGCGTTACTCGCACACTGGCCGCCCGTCGATTGCGCCCGAAAAACTGCTGCGCGCCTTGCTGTTGCAAGTGCTGTACACCGTTCGTAGCGAACGCCAGTTGATGGAACAGCTGGACTACAACCTGCTGTTTCGCTGGTTTGTCGGTCTGGGCATCGACGATGCTGTCTGGGAACGCAGCGTGTTCAGCGCCAACCGCGAACGGCTGCTGTCCGAAGCGCTGAGTCGCGAATTTTTTGAGCGGGTACTGGCCATAGCCGAATGGCAAAACCTGGTGTCCGACGAACACTTCAGTGTCGACGGCAGCCTCATTGAAGCCTGGGCCTCGCACAAAAGCTTCGTTAAGAAAGACGGCAGCGGCCCGGACAAACCCGCCGGCCGCAATCCCGAGGTCGACTTCAGCGGCGAAAAGCGCAGCAACGCCACCCACCAAAGCACGACAGACCCGGAAGCGCGGCTCTACAAGAAAGGCGAATACACCGAGGCCAAACTGCGTTACATCACCCATGCCTTGTCCGAGAATCGCAACGGCCTGATTGTCGATGTCGAAACCACTCAAGCCACCGGCACCGCCGAAATCGAAGCCGCGCAAACAATGATCAAACGCCGTGTGCCCAAAGGCGGTAGCGTCGGTGCCGACAAAGGCTATGACCAACCGGCGTTCGTCAACAAACTCAAGGCGCAAGACATCAAAGCCCATGTGGCCCGGAAAAAGACCGGCAGTGCCGTCGATGGCCGCACCGCGCGCGGCAAAGGTTACGCCCAAAGCCTCAAGCGCCGCAAAATCGTCGAAGAAGCCTTTGGCTGGGTCAAAACGGTCGGCGGCCTGCGCAAAACCCGTCACATCGGCTTAGCCAAAGTCGCTGGCCAAGCCTTGTTTTGCTTCGCCGCCTACAACCTGACGCGCTTGCTCAACCTATTGGTGTTCACGCCGAAACCGGCGTGGAGTGCGCCCACCTAGGGTGAAGTACGCCTGAAAACCGTCCACAGACGGCTTCAGGCGAATAAAAAGCCCTTGAAACAGGGGCAAAACGGTTGAAACTCGATGTCATGACCGATTTCAACACGAAAAAATCACGGAAACCGTGGGTAAGGGGAAATATCGGTGGGTTTTTCACCAGCCTGCTAACAGGTGCCGAGTTGGTTTCGGCCGGGCCGGGCGTTAACGGGTGCCGAACACGACGATGGTTTTGCCGTGCGCGGTAATCAAGCCTTTGTCTTCCAGCTCCTTCAACACCCGTCCGGCCATTTCCCGCGAACAACCGACGATACGGCCGATTTCCTGGCGGGTGATATGCAATTGCATGCCGTCGGGATGGGTAATCGCATCCGGTTCCTTGCACAAATCCAATAACGTCCGGGCAATGCGGCCTTCCACGTCCATGAATGCCAAATCGCGGTATTTGCGGCTGGTGATCAACAGCCGGGTCGAGAGTTGTTCGCCCAGTACCGTCAAAATTTCCACGGCATGGTCGCGCAAGTCGGTGTTCAACAGCAGCTTGAAACGCTCGTAGCCGATTTCGGCCATCTGGCATTTGGTCCGGGTTTTTACCGATACGCTGCGGGTTTCGGCGTTTTTGAACACGCCGATCTCGCCGACGAAATCGTGCTTATTCAAATACGCCAATATCAGTTCGCGGCCTTCTTCGTCCTCAACGCTCACACTTACCGAACCGTCGACAACGAACAACAATTTATCGCCGATGTCACCCGGGCGAACGATGGTTATTTTGGCCGGATAACTTCTAACGTGGCAGAAACGCAGAAAGGCATCCAGGGCGGCGGGAGATATTTTATTTTGTTTAACAAAGCTCATAAGTTGTAATAATTTTGTGAACTAGTTTGAGTACTTTACCAAGGTGCAGTAGTTTTAGAAAAAAATCAAGACATTTGACAGGTTCGTTGTAAAATCCGCGCCAATTTTGTTTTTGGTTAGGATTGATTATGCAGGCAACGATCAAGTGGGTCGACGGCCGGTTGTTCGTCGGAGAATCCGGCAGCGGCCACACCGTCGTGATGGACGGGCCGCCGGACCATGGCGGCCGCAATCTCGGCGTGCGGCCGATGGAAATGTTGTTGTTGGGCGTAGGCGGTTGTTCGTCGTTCGATGTGATCGATATTCTGCAAAAAGGCCGCCACGACATCGTCGATTGCACGGCCGAACTGACAGCGGAACGGGCCGACAGCGTCCCTGCGGTATTCACCAAAATCCATCTGCATTTCAAGGTAACCGGCAAGAACCTGCCGGCGGCGGCGGTGGAGCGGGCGGTAAAACTATCGGCCGAGAAATACTGTTCCGCGTCGATCATGCTCGGCAGAGCGGGCGTGGAAATAAGTCATGATTTTGAAGTTATAGAGGGTTGATCGGTTGAGCAAATTACAGTTACACGGGTTTAACAACCTGACCAAATCGCTGAGTTTCAATATCTACGATGTCTGCTACGCGCCGAAAGAGCAGGAAAAAGCCTACATCGAGTATATCGACGAAGCCTACAACGCCAAGCGCCTGACCCAGATCTTGAAGGACGTCGCCAACATCATCGGCGCCCAGATTCTGAACATCGCCCACCAGGATTACGATCCGCAGGGCGCCAGCGTGACGATGCTGATATCGGAAGGCGCGGTGATTCCGGCCGGCATGAATTCCGAATCGCCAGGCCCGTTGCCCGACACGATTCTGGCCCATCTGGATAAGAGCCACATTACCGTGCACACCTATCCGGAAAGCCATCCGGACACCGATATCTGCACGTTCCGCGCCGATATCGACGTATCGACCTGCGGCCAGATTTCGCCGTTGAAAGCGCTGAATTACCTGATCCACAGTTTCGAGTCCGATATCGTCATCATGGACTACCGGGTGCGCGGCTTTACCCGCGATATTTCCGGCCAAAAGCACTACATCGACCACAAGATCAACTCGATCCAGAACTACATCGCCGAGAGCACCAAAGAGCTGTATCAAATGATCGACGTCAACGTCTATCAGGAGAACATCTTCCACACCAAGATGATGTTGAAGGAAACCGAGCTGGAAAATTACCTGTTCGAAAAGGAAAGCAATTTCAGCGACGAAGAGAAACAGGAAATCCAGGAAATGTTGCAGGACGAGATGGCCGAAATCTTCTACGGCCGCAATTTCTCGTAACGGCTATCACGCAGAACGGCCGCTACGGTTTGCTACCGTAGCGGCCGTTTTCGTTTAGCGGGCCGACTTTTGCGCGTCTTCCTGCATCCGCTCTTTGTGTTGCTTACGCAATTCGTCCATTTTCCGCATCTGTTCCGGATTCAATACCTGTTTGATCCGGCTATGCGACTCTTCGTGAATGGCACGAAACTTTTCGTGCTGTTCTTTGAAAATCGCTTCCAATTTGGTTTTTTGCTCCGGCGTCAGTTGCAGCAATTGCGTCAGACTTTCCAGCTTGTGGTCGACCGGCTGGCCGTAATCGTTCTCGCCGGTGTAAGCGAACGCCACCAGCGGCACCGCCAAAAATGTCGCGAACAGCCATCTTTTTTGCATCGTGGTATTTCCTATAGAGTGGATTGAAAGTGCGGATTCCGCCAAAGCAAACCGCAGCAGAAGGCGCTCAGAACGCCAGCGGATCCTGCACCGGGTGGCAGTCGATGCTGAAGCGTTGCGGCATCTCGCCCAAGCGCAACGCGGTCAATTGGCCGCCCCACAGGCAGCCGGTATCGATCGAATAACAGTTGTAGCCTTCGTAATAGCCCAAGGTCGACCAGTGGCCGAAAATGATCCGCAAATCGCGGCTTTTCCGGCCCGGAACCTGGAACCACGGCAACAAATGCGCGGGCTGTGTGCCCGGCGCGCCCTTCTGGCCGAAATCCAGCTCGCCGGCGAGCGTGCAATAACGTAGCCGGGTAAAGCAGTTGACCGCAAAGCGCAGTTTTTCGTTCTTCGGCAAATCGTCCCGCCAAAGCAAAGGCTTGTTGCCGTACATCGAACGGAAAAAACGCTCGTAATCGCCGCCCTGCATGGCTTGCTCGGTCTCGCGCGCCATCTGCTCGGTCGTGGCCAGATCCCATTGCGGCGGCAGACCGGCATGCAGCATGCAGTAATCGCCGTCGCGGTAAAACAAACGCTGGTGGCGTAGCCAGTGGATCAGCTCGTCGCAATCCTCGGCTCGCAACACCGCACCCAAGGTGTCCTTTTTGCCGGCCTTGCTTAAAGACACCACGGTTGCGATCAGGTGCAGGTCATGGTTGCCCAGCACAGTGATCGCCGACTCGCCCAAGCTCTTGACGAAGCGCAATGTTTCCAGCGACTTGGGGCCGCGGTTGACCAGGTCGCCGGCCAACCATAAGCGGTCTCGGCCCGGATCGAAGGCTATCTGGTCCAGTAATCTGCGGAATTCGTCGTAGCAGCCCTGGATATCACCAATCGCATAAACCGCCATCAGTGCAGGGTGCGGGGAATTGACAGGGTGAATTTAGGGATGGCTGCATTGAAACTTTCGCCGCTGTCGGCTTGCATCTGGTATTTTCCCTGCATCACGCCGACCGGAGTTTCGATCATCGCGGCGCTGGTGTAACGGAACGAATCGCCCGGATTCAAATGCGGATGTTCGCCGACCACGCCTTCGCCGTTCACTTCCTGGATTTTGCCGTTGGCGTCGGTGATAAGCCAATGCCGGGTCAGAAGTTTGGCCGGCGTGGAGCCGACGTTGGTAATCGTAACGGTGTAAGCGAACACGTAACGGTTCTGTTCCGGCGAAGATTGCGCCTCGACGTAGTAAGGTTGCGCTTCAACTAAAACTTTGTTTTTTTCGCTCATTGATGGATCATGTAAATCGTACTTTCGTTTATTTCAACCCAACTGGTAGCCAAACGCAAGCAATCCCATGAACATCCGCAGATTTTGGGGCGCGGCCCTGTTGGCCTTGCCCTTGGCGGCGTTTGCCGAAGACGCCAAAGATCTGTTCGCCGCTGCCGCCGCCGGCAAAATCGAACGGGTCGAATCGTTGTTGGCCCAGGGCCTGGATGCCAACGGCAAAATCGAGCAAGACCGTACCGCATTGATGGCGGCCAGTTTCAACGGCAACATCAGAATCGTCAAAACCCTGCTGGCTTACGGCGCCGACGTCAATCTGGCCGACAAACTCGGCGCCACCGCGCTAACGGATGCGGTCATGTTCGGCAACCCGGATCTGGTCGGCGTGTTGATTGCCGCTGGCGCCAACGTCAATGCCGCCGACGCCCAAGGCGTAAAGGTCCTCGACAAAGCCAAAAAACTGGGCCGCGACAATATCGTCAAAATACTGGAAGCGGCCGGCGCCAAAGTGCAGGAAGCCAAGGCCGAGGAAGTAGTCCCAGCCCCAACCGAAGCAAAATCCGAAGAACCGAAAAAATGACCCAAGCAAAACCTCTGCACATCCACATCCTCGGCATCTGCGGCACTTTCATGGGCGGCTTGGCCCTGATCGCCCGCGAACTCGGCTACAGCGTCAGCGGTTCCGACCAGAACGTCTATCCGCCGATGAGCACCCAACTCGAACAGCAAGGTATTCGCTTGATGAACGGCTACCGGGCGGAAAACCTGGATTGCAAACCGGATCTGGTCGTGATCGGCAATGCGATGTCGCGCGGCAATCCGGAAGTCGAAGCGGTGTTGAATCTGGGCCTGCCCTATATCTCCGGCCCGCAATGGTTGGCCGAACACGTGTTGCAGCACAAATGGGTGTTGGCCGTGGCCGGTACCCACGGCAAGACCACCACCACCAGCATGTTGAGCTGGATATTGGAATTCAACGGTTTCAAACCGGGTTTTCTGATCGGCGGCATACCCTTAAATTTCGGCATCTCGGCCCGGCTGGGCGAGTCGGATTTCTTCGTCATCGAAGCCGACGAATACGACTGCGCTTTCTTCGACAAACGTTCCAAGTTCGTCCACTACCGGCCGCGCACCGCAATCCTGAACAACCTGGAATACGACCACGCCGACATCTTCGAAAACCTGGACGCGATCAAAAAGCAGTTCCACCATTTGGTTAGAACCATACCCGGCCAGGGATTGATTATCGCTCCCGACTGCGAGAAACACGTCGCCGAAGTGCTGGAAATGGGCTGCTGGACCCCGGTACAACTTACCGCCATCGACGCGCCGGCACCGTGGCAAGCGCAATTGCTGGCCGACGACGGCAGCCGCTTCGCGGTGCATTTCGAAGGCCAAGAGCAAGGCACGGTCGCATGGCCCCTGACCGGCAAACACAACGTCTACAACGCCCTCTCGGCCATCGCCGCGGCCCGCCACGTCGGCGTGTTGCCGGCCGACGCCATTGCGGCGTTGGCCCAATTCCAAAACGTCAAGCGGCGGATGGAAGTTATCGTCAAAAAGAACGGCATCACCGTTTACGACGACTTCGCCCACCATCCGACCGCGATCCAGACCACGCTGGACGGCTTGCGCAAACAGGTCGGCAACGAAAAAATCCTGGCCATCGTCGAACCGCGCTCCAACACGATGCGCCTTGGTGTGCATACCCAATCGCTGGCCGAATCGCTGCACCAAGCCGACCGCGCCATCATTTTTCAGCCGGACGGGCTGGGTTGGGATTTGAGCCAATTGTTGAAATACGCCGACAACATCGAAATTTGCACCGACCTAGACGCCATCGTCGAAACCATCCGCGCCGAAGCCGACGGCGTGTGCCACGTCTTGTTGATGAGCAACGGCAGTTTCGGCGGCATCTACCAGCGGCTGCGCGACCTTTTGTAAAGCGCTATGAGCCATCGCGTCGAAATCCGCTACTGCACCCAATGCCGTTGGCTGCTGCGCGCCGCCTGGATGGCGCAGGAACTGTTGACCACCTTCGATAGCGAATTAAGCGAACTGGCCCTGCAACCCGGCACCGGCGGCATTTTCGAAGTAACCGCGGACGGCGTCCCGGTCTGGTCGCGCAAGGAACGCGGCCGCTTCCCCGAAATCACCGAATTGAAGCAATTGGTCAGAGACGTCATCGCGCCGGAAAGGGATTTGGGACACATCGACCGTAAACCGTCGCCGCAGCCTTAAGCCGGCAGCGCGGACAATGAAACAGCCCGCTCTTACCCGGTAGCACAATCCGAGCCCCCGCTGCAACTGTTGGCGGCCCGGATCGGGCATATACTCATCCCTGCCACCGGGCAAGGCCGAGCTACCGGACCAATTACCGGCCCTAACCCGGGCGGTTAATTCGCCTGCCGCTTCATAAACCTGGCTCTGCCGGAACCCAGTGCCATTTAGCCCGGCAGGGCAAACCGGTGCTGGGCAAAGCGGCAACATGGGGAGTGCATCGGATCGGCTAGTCAAATTGTTGGCGGGTTTTCTGCAGCCTGGCACTATCAATTCAATCAAAGGGGGTACAGCATGAGTTTTCAAGGTCAAGGCCGCCCGTTAAGCGGCGCCGGTATCGAACAGGTATGCAGCACATTAGGCGTCGCCCAGCCCGAAGTGTGGGCGGTGCTTAGCGTGGAAACGCGCGGCTTCGGTTTTTTAAAAGATCGCCGCCCGCAGATACTGTTCGAACGCCACATTTTCCACAACCAAACCGGCGGCCGCTTCGACGGCAGCGCTCCGGACATCAGCAACAGCAAGGCCGGCGGCTACATCGGCGGAGAGGCGGAATACGACCGCCTGAACACGGCAATCGGCCTGGACCAGGCCGCGGCGCTGAAAAGCGCGTCCTGGGGTATCGGGCAGGTGATGGGTTTTAACTTCGCGGACGCCGGGTTTGCCAATGTGGCAGACATGGTGGCCGCATTCGTTGAAGACGAGAACGCACAACTGCTGGCGATGGCCAATTTTATCAAAGCCAACGGACTGGCCGGCGCCATGCAAAAGGGCAAATGGGACGCGTTTGCCCGTGGCTATAACGGCCCGAGCTTCGAAAAAAACCAATACGACACCCGCCTGGCCGCCGCCCACGCTCGTTACCGGGTGATGCTGCCGGACTTAAGCTTGCGCACGGCACAAGCGGCGCTGCTATATCTCGGTTTCGACCCCGGCACTATCGACGGCGTAACCGGCAAGCGCACCCGCTCGGCAATTATTGCGTTTCAAGAAAAAGCCGGCCTGCCCGAAACCGGGGAACTGGACACCGACACGGAAAGCACGCTGCTTGGCGAGGCGTTTAAGTCTGACTAGGCGCATCCGCGCAACAGCAATGTAGACCAACCGAATTGCTGTAGATCGAGCAGCATCCCTGTTCTTTGGTCGCAGTCGGCCCGGATTTGCAAAAACCTACGACCCTGCCGATTGCGACTTACCGCCATGGCCGCTCTACGCGAAAAGTAGCAGGATTTTTCACTTAACCAGCTGTTCAATTTTTCGGTGTCACCTCTGCCCAACATTTCGACTTTTACGATAGCTCCGCCCGATGGAGGATGTTGCGGCGCGACTTGGCCAGTATGCCCAGCAAACCGCCCAGGAACAGCCAAGCCGTAGTCGGCAGCGGCACGGCGGCGACCCGCAGACTGCCGTTGACGGCCAAGTTGGAAAAGTCGAGTAGCTTGCGATCTATGCCGGCGACGCTGATGCGGTCCGGGTTGAAACTGCCGCTGAAGCTGCTGAAATTAAACAGGTTGAAACTGCTGCCCGCCGTGGGAGTGAAATTGCTGCCAAACACCAGCGCCAGGGTGCCGTTAAAATCCAGATGATCGATATTTAACAACTGGTCGTATTCGCTGCCGGGGCTGTTGCCAAAGATTTCCATGGTCAGCACCGTCGTTGAATTAAAGCTGACGTTGCCACCGTGAAAATCGATGGCCGCCGGGCTGTTGCCGGGTTTATAAGCCCCCTGAAAGGCAATGTCGCCGCTAAAGCCGCCGCCACCGTTGACGTCGTTCAAAAAGGTCAGCGTGCCGCCGGTGCCACCAACCTGACCGTTATTGGTGAAGTTACCCAAAATGCTGGCGTTGCCGGTATAGTTCAAGGTTTCACCGCTGCTCAGATCGGCGCCGTTGATGGTACTGAGCTTGCCGCCATCGGCGATGTTGGTACTAACACCCAGATTGGCTTTGTCTTTGTCCAGCAGAGTGACTTGGTTGTCGCCGACGTCCAGTTTGCCACCAAAATCGAAACCTGTATTGGAATTGAGGTCACCCAACGCCAAACTACCACCATTGGTTTGAATAACATTCTTCGCACTGCCGCCGGAGATGGCTGCGGCAACCGTGCCGTAACCATTCAGCATACCGATGTCGTTCATATTCAGACTGGTCGTGGAGTTGGCGGCAATACTGCCGCCCGTCAATGCCAGCGTACCGGCCTTGACCTGGCCGCCATTCAGCAACAGAAAGTTGCCGTCATTGACGCTTAGGGTATTGACAACTGCCAGGGTTTTGCCTGCCGTTAGAGAAGTAACCGCACCTAACATCGGGTTGTTGCCCAGGCTGACGCCATTGCTGCCGGTAATATTCAGGGTTCCGGACAACCAATTGAATTGACCACCCGCGCTGGGAGTGATGTCCGGGGTTTTGACGCTGAGCGTACCGCCATTCAGGTTCAAAATGCCCTGATTGCCGATACTCAAGGTGTTGCCGACTGACACCTCGCCATTGTTTTCGATATTCAATGTCCCCTGGCCATCGTTACCGATGCCACCGACCTGCAAATCAACTGCATTCTCCCACAGCGAATTAGCCCCTGTAACCGTAACGATACCGCTGCTGCCCGCAAAGCTGCCCATCAAACCGTTAAGGTCGGTGACTTTACCGCCATTTTCGATGTTCAAACTGCCTTTGCCGTTATTTCCAACTAATAACTCGCCGCTGTTCTCCCACAACGAATTGGTGCCCTTGACGGTAGCTACGCCCGTACCTGATTGTGAAAGCCCCAAGAATCCCGAAGCATTGCTGACTTTACCGCCATTTTCGATGTTCAAACTGCCTTTGCCGTTATTTCCAACGAGTAAATTGCCGCCGTCAGTCCACACCGAATCGGCGCCGCCGATCGTTGCTGTACCGATGCCTCTCTGGCTTCCCAAGATACCGAAAGTACTATTTACATGGCCACCATCCTGCACGATAAGTGTTCCGACGCCATCATTACCAATATCCACGGCTCCACTGTTGGCCCACAGTGAGTTTGCGCCAGTAACAGTAACAGTGGCATTGCTACTGGGATTGAAGCCAATAAGACCGCTGCTATCGCTCACTTTGCCGCCATTTTCGATGTTCAAACTGCCTTTACCTGATTTTCCAACGATTAAATCGACGCTGTTCTCCCACAACGAATTGCTCCCCGTTACGGTGACGCTTCCTTGTCCGTTGAGCTGATTGCCTACAATGCCTGTTTGATTACGTAGTGTGCTACCCGATTGCAAGACCAGATTGGCCGTGCCGCTGTCGCCGACGACGAAATCGACATTACTGTTGTTGATAGCGGTTTTATTGCTCAAGCTTAGGCTATGGTCGCCAAGCGTTACCGCCCCATTGACGGCCATGCCTGCCGTGCCCCCATCCCAGGTTTGATCAATACCTATGGCAATCGGCAGATTAATGGTTTGTAGCTTGCTACTTAAATTGCTGATGTTGCCGGCACTGGTAATGGCATTGCCGCTTAATGTAAAAGCCCCGGCACTCGGCGCAAAGCTTATCCCGCCGACCACAAAGCCCGGCGCCGCGTCGTTGTCGGGCGTTAAACGGGTGTTGCCGTCAAAGACCAGACTGTCGCCTGCAGTGGGCACCACGTCGTTGTTGGTCCAGTTGGTATTGGGGTTGAGGAGATTATTGTTGGCATAAAACCAACTGTCGCTGTCGCCGCTGCCGTCCCAGACCAGTTCGTAGGCGTGAACGGTTGGCGCGAGTACTGCACTTGATAACAGACTGCTGAGAGCAATGGCTAAAGGATGGCGCTTGAATGACGACGGTTGCATGGGTATTCTCCTGGAAAAGTAGGTTGGCTAAAGCGTTAACAAACAATGCGCAGGCTGCTTAGAAGGCTTGGCTGCCGTGGTTTTTGCGACGACTCACCAGCAAGGTGGTCATCAATCCGGATAAAAACAGCCAGATTGTCGCCGGTAAAGGCACCGCCGCGACTTGCAAAGTGCCGGTGCTGGCCAGCTTAGTAAAATCCAGCAAATTGCGATCAAAACCGGCGACGGTAATGTGGCTTGGGTCCAAACTGCCGCTGAAGCTGCTGAAATCGAACAGCTTGAAACTGCTGCCCGCCGTGGGCGTGAAGTTACCGCCGAACACCAGCGCCAGGGTGCCGTTAAAATCAAAATGGCCGATGTTCAACAACTGGTCGTATTCGCTGCCGGGGCTGTTGCCAAAGATTTCCATCGTCAGCACCGAGCTGGCACCAAAGCGGGTACTGCCGCCGTGGAAGTCGATGGCGGCCGGACTGTTGCCGGGATTGTAGTTGCCGCGAAAAACAACGTTGCCGCCAAACCCACCGGCGCCATTCACATCGTTCAGGAAAGTCAACCTGCCCCTCGATCCAGTCACCAGGCCGTTGTTGGTGAAGTCACCCAAAATGCTGGCGCTACCCGTGTAATCCAGCGTTTCGCCGTCGCCCAAATCGATGCCGTTGATGCTGCCCAGTTCGCCGCCCTTGCCCAAACTGGTGGAGACACCCAACTGGGCTTTATCTTTATCCAGCAACGTCACTTGATTTGAGCCGACATCGAGCTTGCCGCCAAATTCGAAACCTTGAGTGGAATTGACGTTGCCCAGCACCAGTTTGCCGTTATTGGCGCGGATGGTGTTGGCCGCCGTGCCGCCGCTCACGGTCGTTGTCAGCGTGCCGTAACCGGACAAGGTGCCGATGTCGTTCATATCCAGATGGCTACCGTTATGGAAGACCATTTGTCCGCCGTTCACTGCCAGCGTGCCGGCCTTTAGTGAGCCGCCGTTTAGCCATAATAGACTGCCGCTGTTGACGTTCAGGCTGTTGGTCACCGCCAAGGTTTTACCGCTGGTCAGGGTGGTGAACGGGCCAAAAATCTCACTGTGGCCCAAGGTCACGCCGTCGGCACCGGTGATGCTCAAGGTGCCGGCGAGCCAGTTAAACCGCCCGCCCGGCGCAGGGCGAACATCGTCTTGATTGACGACTTTTAGCGTGCCGCCGTTCAGATTCACGAGGCCGGTGCTTAAAATGCGTAAGCGTCCGCCAACCGAAACCAGGCCCTGGTTTTCGATATTGAGCAGCCCCTTTCCACCCCGGCCGATCAACAGATCGCCTTGGTTCCGCCATTGCGAGCCGTCGCCGTTGACCATCACCGTGCCCAAGCCGCCGAGGGCATTGCCGATGACCGCGCTGGCGCTCTCCACTTTTCCGCCATTTTCCACATTCAGCGTGCCGGTGCCTTGATTGCCTACCGTTAGGCTATCCCGGACAGTCCATGTCGACCCTTGGCCGTTGATGCTTGCTTCGCCCGCACCGCCACTAGCGTTGCCAATAGTTGCTCTGTCGCTTTTCACGCTGCCGCCGCTATCGACGACTAAGCTGCCTTTACCCTGATCGCCGACAAACAGCTCGTTTTTGTTAAGCCATTGGGAGCCAGAACCCAGCACACTGACCCGGCCGATACTTCGCGAGCTGGCGCCGACGTAACCGAACTGGCTACTGACGGTGCCGCCATGGCGGACGAGTAATTCGCCTCTACCGTCGGACAGGTATCCAACCGACAAATCGCGCGTGCTCAGCAGGGAGCCGGAGTCCTCGATTAACACCCTGCCGATGTACCGATTGCCGATAATGGTTAAAGCACTTTCCATGCTTCCGCCCTTGACGATATTCAATTCGCCCGAGCCTTGATCGCCGATGATACTCTCGGCGCTAATCACGGCCCCGCCGTTAGCGATTTTCAAACTGCCTTGTCCAGGCGCTCCAATAGACAGGCTCTGATTCGTCCACCGCGATCCGGCGCCGTCGATGGTGACTAAGCTGGGATGCATGGAGTTACCGCCACCTATGGTGCCTAGGCCGGAGTTCAACGCACCGCCATTGGTCACGCTCAGCGTGGCTTCACCTCGAGAGCCCACCGTGAGATATTCGCTATTGGTCCAACTCGATCCCAGGCCATTGATAGTCACTTGGGCACCGTTGCCGATAGACGCCGTCTTACTGATCACCGAGCCGTGATCGAAGATATTCAGGATGGCTCTGCCGTGCGTGCCTATGTTCATGTTCCCGCTATTGGTCCATTTCGATCCCCAGCCGTGGACGGTCATTACCCCCGCACTTCCCCTGCCGGCGCCGATGTCGGCCGAGACACTGTCCAGCTTACTCCCGTCGTTCACCAGCAATTGTGCTTCTCCGGTTTCGCCGAGAATCAATGGGTTATTGCCAGCGGAAACCCTGGCGTGGCGTAACAAGGTCAGGGAATGGTCGCCCAAACCGGCGAACTGATTCACTTGCAAAGAGCCGCCGGGTATATTGCCGCCATCCCAGACCTGATCGGCGCCGATGGTGATCGGCATATTGATGGTTTGCAGATTGCGGCTGGCGTTGACGATATTGCCCGTGCTGATGATGCGATTGCCGTTTAGAGTAAACGCCATGGCGTCGGCCGCAAAGGTCATGCCATTGATGGCTAGGCCTTCCGGGCCGTCGTTAAGCGGCGTCAACCGGGTCTTGCCTTTGAAAACCAAGGTATCGCCAGCGTTCGGCAGTAATAACGGGTCGTTATTGAGCCAGTTGGTATTGGAATGAAGGAAGTCGTTGTTCGAGTAAAACCAACTGTCGTTGTCGCCGCTGCCGTCCCAAACCAGCTCGTAGGCACGGGTGGGTGAGGTCAAAAGGCCGTTGGATAGGATGCCGGCCAACGCCAGCGCTAATGGGTGAGCTTTGAAATATGGGCGGTACATGCTGCTGCTCCAGAGTAAACGATAAAAGTGTTGTCTCGGAGGCGGTTTGTCGCTAACCGATGTCCGATGGTTGGCGTTTACTTGTCATTTCTTGTGCCAATTGCCGGGTGCTTGCTGTCGATGACCTGCAAGCGATTGTTTTAATGTTGTTTTGGTCTTGGTGTTTAAGGCATTTCAGGTTGGCGGCAATGAGCCGGCGAGCGGAAGCGGCGACGATATGTCGCTCAATTCACGATATATCGTCTATTTTCAGGCCGATCAGGGCCTGTCGCCGGCAGGTGCATGGCCGCAAAATAGCGGCGGGCGATTCGCAATAAACGGCGCGGAGGCTGTTCAATGCCTATGGACAGGCCCGTAGGTCCGATTAGCGATAGCGTATTCGGACGCATGTTTGACCTCGTTCCTCCGATTACACTTCGCTAATCGGAGCTACGCGGGCAGGATTATTCCCCACATAGGTGTAAGTATTAACGCCCCCAGCTAGCCTTTATGGCATCGTAAATTCAATTGATGCCCCCATGCCGGAACCAAATGACTCAGCCAAATATTTAACGCCAGATAAAAGCTTTTTTGCCTTTAGGGAACCTCTAAAAATTGCGCCCGGCGAGTAAAATGAGTCGGAGCTAAAGACCTTTGGAGAGCAGAGATGACGGTGGCACAAGACGACCTTTTCGGTTCCCTGTTTGAACATCGAGATCGTCGGATCGATCGGCTGGGCAATCCGTTGTTGGAATTGGACGCGCAAGTGGATTGGGAAGCGTTCCGTCCTTTGCTGGATCAAGTGCGTCACAAAGTCCGCAAATCGTCTGCCGGGCGTAAGCCTTGGGATGGGGTGTTGATGTTCAAAGCGTTGGTCATTGGCAGTCTCTACAATCTGAGTGACGAGCAACTGGAGTTCCAAATCGAAGACCGGCGCAGTTTTCAGCGATTTATTGGGTTGTCGGATGCCAAGCACGCGCCGGATCGCAACAGTTTCTGGCTATTTCGTGAGTCACTCAAAGAACTGAAACTCACCGAGACGTTATTCAACGAATTCAACCGACAATTGGACCGTGCCGGCCTGATCGCCCGCAAGGGTCAACTGATTGACGCCAGCTTCGTCAAGGTGCCGGTGCAGCGTAATACGCCGGACGAGAACGCCCGGATTAAAGCTGGCGAAACCGTCGAAGACTGGTCAGCCTCCAAACGCAGTCAGAAGGATACCGATGCGCGCTGGACCAAGAAAGGCGACAAGAGCTATTACGGGTACAAGAACCACGTCAACGTTGATAATGCCCACAAGTTAGTGCGCAAATACACGGTCACCGATGCCAGCGTCCACGACTCCCAAGCCCTGAACGGCTTGCTTGATAGCGGCAACACCAGCCGGGATGTGTGGGCCGACAGTGCCTATCGTTCCGAAGCGGTGGAAGAACTGTTAAAAGTCCAAGGCTACCGCAGCCGGATTCACCGCAAAGGGGTGCGCGGCAAACCGCTGACTGACCGGGAAAAACAAGGCAACAGTACCCGCTCCAAAACCCGTTGCCGGGTCGAGCACGTGTTTGCCTGGATGGCGCAATGGGGCGGTAAGGCGATCCGTTGCATTGGCCTAGCCCGCGCCGAAGTACGTATCGGCTTCATGAATCTGGTGTACAACATGCGACGTTTTTGCGCCATTCGCAGGGTAGCTGCGTCTTGATGCCGCCCATCGGAGCTGAAAAGGCTTCGAGTTGAAGGTAGTCCGCTTGGAAATGCCAGCTTTCGAGCACGTTTTACGCCCCGAATCTGATTAATCGTGGATTTTTAGCAGGTTGGTGAAAAACCATATTCCAGCCACTAATTTAGCTAGAAGAAGCCTTTATTTAGTGCTGAATCAATCTTGTAGTACTAAATATAGGTCTGATTGGTTGCAAAAAAGAGTTTTTCACCAACCTGTTAGAGGCTCCCTTTACTCTTTCATAAAATCCTGCTGGAGCTTCTCCGTATTTAAATTGTTTAACTTCTAAATCCTTTCCAGGCTCAAGCTCAAATGCCCAAAGAGGATTTATCTCATCCCAATTTCCATTCTTCTTTTCTACAATTACAAAACTATTTATTTCAACTGAGCTTGCAAGTCCTGTAATTGGATTTCGCTTTTCAAGCACAAATGAAGGCTGTTCAGACTGAGTATTCACAACAATATTAAATGTTGACGAAAAGCCAGTAACCGAAAAAAAGAAAACAATCCAGAATATAAAGTGCAATATTTTTTTCATGAGTAAATTCAAATCATTTAGCACACATACCGAAACCTTTTGGATTCAGTATTTTTTGAAACTGACCCAAAGAGGATGAATTTCGCTTCATAGCAATATAATAATCTTGCAAAATCCTGGCTTGCTGTTCATAACGATAATCATCAAAAGACATTCCAGGATTAAGCGAATATTTATATGTATCACTTCTTAAGCCTTCGGCAACAGCTTCCACCCAGCTATAGTCAGGGTTATTTTTATATTGATATATATGACCTACTTCATGAACCAACCATGCTTGAGACTGTAAATTTGCTGTAGAAAAATCTGATTGATAACCATCTGAAGGAAAATAAATAGAGTTCTCTAAAGTCACAGCATTGTTTGTAGCGATTGGCTCATAAGTGCGCGGATCAATACCGGCGCCTGAGTTAATATCAATTAATCCGTAATCAACGGCATTACCGAAAACAGGATTTAACATCGCCGTCTCGCCTTGAGCTGGCGGTCTTAACCCACTTGGATCAGTCCATTTCAATGGATTGTTATTTACATAGGCATAGGTATTAATGCCCCCTTCAAAACCACTCTACTTTGCTTGATCAGCTTTTATTTTTTCAAAGTCCTGTAGTCTACTTTCTAATGATGTTGATACGGCTGTCGTAGTTTCATTTATAGCTGGTTTTATTTTTATTTTTCCAAGCAAATCAATGCGATACTTAATTACAGAAATCTGTGCATCGAGATCATCAACCAAGTCAATTGGAGTCATCGTAACCATATAACGCAAATTCTGCTCGTCAACAGCATTATTTTTTATCGTCATTAGAAACAACTTTGGTTCTTTTTCAAAAAAACTGCCAGTGCTACGAAAAAAATCTTCTTGCTCACCGGTTCCAATACATTTGAAAATTAAAACTCCGATTCGCAATGCAAATAAATTTCCTTGCCGGACAAGGTTAAACAATTGTTTCAATTGATAATCACTTGGCAAATATATTTGGCTACATTGTTCCGTCACATTTGCAACCAAGGGATTTAATTTATGAAATGCATTTTTGTTCGGATTGGTTAGAAAATTATCCCAAACCGAACCATGAACAATCTCATTTGAGCAGTTATTTAATGATGTAATAAGCAATAAAACCATCAAAAGTATTTTCATTTTATTGCCCCGATGTTGGTGCTGATGTTGCACCATTGACGATTACAGTAATGTTTCCCGTTCCATCCGCAGAAATTATGTTATTGATTTGATTCATAGCATTACCGCTACCACCAACAAAATTTGGTGAAGTAGATGTTCCTGCTGCAAAGCACCCTACAACATCGTTAGAGGTATTTCCTTTATGTATTTGAACTCCGGATGCCAGTGGAACATTGTTTAGTTGTATTCTGTTAGGCGTGTAATCAGTTCTGACAGACGCTGAGTATATTCCTGCCGGAACAGGTAAGTTTTGATTTGGTGGTGCAGCATTCTCCAGTGTGTTACCAGAAAAAGTTTGATTTGTAACCGTACTTGAAACATCAATTGTCCCAACGATTGATGTTGGTGTATAGGTCGTCCTATTTATATTAATTGTTACGTCAAGACCGAGCGGATCGATATATCGTAACGGGTTATTTAAAACATAGGCATAAGTATTAATCCCCCCCCCCCGCCAACCCAATCGGGTCCGATTGCAGATAGCGGCCGAGTTCGGGCGAGTAGTAACGAGCCATATTGTAGTGCAGGCCGGATTCGGCGTCGAAGTACTGGCCGGGGAAGCGCAGGTTTTGGCTGATGGCGTTCGTGGTGGTTTGCATCAGGCCGAAGGGTTGGAGTTGGGCAGCCCAGACGGTTTGCCCGGCGGTGTTGCTGGCTTTTAGCGGCACGCCCAGCGGGTGGTTGTGAAAGTAGTAGATCGGGCTGTTGGCGGCGCTGCCGTCGATGCGAGCCAGCGCTTGGCCGTCCAGGTAGGCGTAGTGGCTGGGGGTACCGGCGTTTTCAGCCAGTAGCTGGCTGCCGGCGTAGGCGAAGGTGTGCGACGGCTTGCCCGGCCGGATTTTGCCGACCCGGCGACCGAAGGCGTCGTAGGCATAGCCGGCCAGCAGGCTGCTGCCGCTGTTGATTTGCACCAAACGCTGATCTGCGGCATAAACGTAATTGATCGGCGTGCTGAGCACATTCCAGAAGGCCGATTTCAGTTCGGTTTGCGAGCGGTCGATTGCGCCGCGGGCGTCGCTCCGGAAGTGGTTGAGTTGTTGGCCGGTCGCGGGAACGCCCATCACCGTCCCCAACAATTGCTGGCTGTCCGGATCGTACCGATAATCCGCCGTGCCGCCGCTAGGGCTGGCCTGCCGGGTACGGTTACCGACCGCATCGTATTGGTAGCTCTGGTTTTGCATTGGGTTGGCATGGTTCAGGGCGGTTAGCTTTCGTTCCTCCGATTACGCTTCGCTAATCGGGAGCTACGCGGGCTATCGAAAAGCTCGGCCAAGCGAAAGCGCAGATCGAGCGCGAGTTCATGCTGTACCACCAAAAACGGCAACGACAACTTCAAGCGCAGTATGGCGTCAATGTAGATCAGGACTTCGCTAACCTTGCAGCGGATAGCGCTCTCTTAATGATAAAAAAAGAGGCGTTACAACGCGAGATCGAGACCTTGGAGCTTGAGAAACGGCAGCAGCTGGGAGAGGATGCGGCAGTTAGCGATATTGGGCCTTTGGAGTCCAGCAGTCCGGCGGGCAACGTGAGAACCTTGGTGGTGGACAGAGGACGGCAAAGGCCGTCCTTGCGGATGTAAAGTCAGCGGATGGCGGAACCTGTGGCCGGTTCCGCCTTATGGCCTTTTTATTCAAGAACAAAGTAACCTTTCTTCTATACGCTCAACAATGACTAAAGTTGAATTGAATATTTTGCTATCGTCAGTGGTGTACTGAATTGAATCGAGTTCAGCTTCAGCGGCTTGCAAAAACGCCCTTAACTCTTTTTCCTCGATTGCAATAATTTTACCAACCGCAGACCAAATCTCTGATTTATAACTATCTAGGGTAATTTCACCATGTTTGTAGCGATTGCTTGACACTAATAGCTGTTGAATCACATCGGGATACAATGACATTACTGTCCCCCTCGAAATGGATTCACCGTTATAACTATTCGGCCGCCTTGCTCAGTAACGACTTCAGCCGTACCAGATGAGTAAATTGTTCTCTCAACCCCGTTTACTGTTACTGACCTAGATGAACCGTTACTAATTACTTCATCTATCAAATTTGGTGAAAAACTTCTACCTGGACCATCACCACCAGCGGGAGTACCCAAGCCACCAGGCTGCATACGATCAACAGCATGCCGAGTATACAATCGATCACCAACTTGAGCGTATTCACAACCATTAGCACTGATTTTTTGATAGTCCTTCCATGACCCCCAAAGTAGACGATCCGAGCTTTTTGATAATCCAACACCGCGTCCAACCGGACAAGCCGCTAATCCTGCTTCAGCAGCAGTTGCTGCTATACCGACAGGACTCAATGGACCATTGATAGGGGTTCCTTCAGGCGGTGGACGCATTCCAGTCGTGCAAGTAGTGCCTTGTCCATTTGGAGCGCAGATTTGATTAAGTCCACTATCCTCAAGTCCTTCAGGATCAATGCGGTTTAGCGGGTTATTCCGAACATAGGTATACGTATTAATCCCCCCCGCCAACCCAATCGGGTCCGATTGCAGATAGCGGCCGAGTTCGGGCGAGTAATAACGAGCCATATTGTAGTGCAGGCCGGATTCGGCGTCGAAGTACTGGCCGGGGAAGCGCAGGTTTTGGCTGGTGGCGTTCGTGGTGGTCTGCATCAGGCCGAAGGGTTGGAGTTGGGCGGCCCAGACGGTTTGCCCGGCAGCGTTGCTGGCTTTCAGCGGCACGCCCAGCGGGTGGTTGTGAAAGTAGTAGATCGGGCTGTTGGCGGCGCTGCCGTCGATGCGAACCAGCGCTTGGCCGTCCAGGTAGGCGTAGTGGCTGGGGGTACCGGCGTTTTCGGCCAGTAGCTGGCTGCCGGCGTAGGCGAAGGTGTGCAACGGCTTGCCCGGCCGGGTTTTGCCGACCCGGCGGCCGAAGGCGTCGTAGGCGTAGCCGGCCAGCAGGCTGCCGCCGCTGTTGATCTGCACCAAGCGCTGGTCTGCGCCGTAAACGTAATCGACCGGCGTGCTGAACACATTCCAGTAAGACGATTTCAGTTCGGTTTGCGAGCGGTCGATTGCGCCGCGGGCGTCGCTCCGGAAGTGGTTGAGTTGTTGGCCGGTCGCAGGGCTGCCCATCGCCGTCCCCAACAATTGCTGGCTGTCCGGATCGTACCGATAATCCGCCGTGCCGCCGCTAGGGCTGTACTGCCGGGTACGGTTACCGACCGTATCGTATTGGTAGCTCTGGTTTTGCAATGGGTTGGCATGGTTCAGAGCGGTTAGTTCGCCGACGGCGTCGTAGGTGTAATTTTGTTGGGCCAAGCTGGCGGTTTCGTCGTTGCTCAAGGTCATGTTACCCAGGCTGTCGTAGTCGTATTGCTGGCGGAACAGGTTGCCGGCGGTCTGCCGGGTCAGGCGGTAATCCAGATCGTATTGGCGGCTGTCGCTCAGGCCGTTGCCGTAGGACCTTAGCAGGTTGGTGAAAAACCATATTCCAGCCACTAATTTAGCTAGAAGAAGCCTTTATTTAGTGCTGAATCAATCTTGTAGTACTAAATATAGGTCTGATTGGTTGCAAAAAAGAGTTTTTCACCAACCTGTTAGGGCGTTTTCGCGATAGCAAAACGCCGGAGGCTCGAGGTTTTGGCGGATTGTCGCTACCGCTCCGAATCCGCCTTACGGCCTTATTTGTATTTTGTTTTAAGCTCGGCACTATTTTTATTAATATCCACCAAATATCTTAAAACACCACCACTCCCCATAATAAAACCAAACCTTTCGCTCGGTTTTAGCCTAAATTCTACCCAAAACTTATCAGGCCATTTATTTGATCTTTCTACTGCAACAGTATAATTATTTTTATTAGCAGCATATACTGAATAGCTGTTTTCACCATATTTTTGTATATCTTCTCCTATATAATCATTGCGTATGCGGTCGGAAAATAAACCAAATGCAAGAGCATAAGCTGCTAATTCATTTTTGTTAAGCTGCTCACTCATTACATCGCTAATCTCAACAAATCTAGGCGAACATATTGCAGCTGAGAAAAATAAAGGCACGCTTATAAATAAAATAAATATCTTATTTTTTGCAAAACGGGACATTTATGCCCCTCCTTCCATATTTTGGTTTTTTGGGATCAAATTTTTGAATATTCCAATCAGGATTTATCATGACATTAGGCTTGCGAATGTCTGTTGATATTTTCATGTCTTCTGGAGAAAATATATTATTTCTATTCTCCCCATTAACTATAAAATCTGGACAAACCCTGCGTGCGTATGGAAAAGCTCTACGATCGCATATTCATTGTTACCAGGTACATCATGCAATAAAGGTGAGCTATCTTTTGTTCCTGGCAATGTTTCTGTATACCTATAAACGTTTTCCCCCTCTATCTGATAAACTGATCCGCTATATTCTCTATTTTCTGATATAGATTGAGCATTGATTTCCAACAATGCTACAACAGCAGCTTCATCAGGCGAACGATAAGTATCGACATTTGGCCTTAATCCTAGCGAATCGATGTAATTTAATGGATTGTTACCAACATACGCATAGGTATTAATCCCCCCCGCCAACCCAATCGGGTCCGATTGCAGATAGCGGCCGAGTTCGGGCGAGTAGTAACGGGCAATATTGTAGCCCGTAGGTCCGATTAGCGATAGCGTAATCGGACGCATGTTTGACCTCGTTCCTCCGATTACACTTCGCTAATCGGAGCTACGCGGGCTATACGGCCGTAGGGCGTTTTCACGATAGCAAAACGCCGAGTGGTTTCGAGGTTTTGGCGGATTGTCGCTACCGCTCCGAATCCGCCTTACGGCCTTGCCTAGCGGCGAATTCACCTTACGGTCTTTATGGAGAAAACAGGCCAAGGAACGAGATAGTTATTCCCATTTTATTGGCTCATAGCAAGCGTTACGGATTAATTTATTTTCTGGATTTTCAGATAAAAATAAGTCTTTGGATATTTCTGTCTTTAATTTTAGTGCCTTGTAAAGCCTTGATTCATTTTCAACCTCAAGTAGAAAATAGCCGTATAAGTTAGGTATTAAAATAACGCCACTTTCTCCCATGACCCCAAAAAACATTTGATCTTCACCTTTAGGAAAACTAATTGCTGGGTCTGGTCTTTGCGAAGTCCAAGTACACAGTACTTGTTTATTGTTTTGATGAAGATTACCCCGATAAACTTCCAAAATTTCAACTTCTATGACCGCTGCATTAGAATTATCCCCATCGGAATAAACAATGCCGTTTGGGATTGTTTTTGTTCGCAATACCCGCCCCTTAAATATTGTATCTGTTTTTACAGCCACTCTATTTAAGACTTCTTGTTCAGTTTCGTGAGGACGTGTCCTAGCAATAGCCACGCTTAAGTAGGAACTTAAAATAACAAAAAGAATGGTTTTCATCTTTTAGTCATATCATTTTAGATAAGGTAAATACATGTTGTAATAAAAATCGTCATAACGATTAAACATTTCTTTGTCTGCTACATGATCATAATATTCTTTCCTAAACCAGTCTGGATTGACCGGTTTTCCTCCAAATAATGCATATTCAAAGATAAATGCCGAGTCCTCGTTATAATTAAAAGGCGGGCTATGAGAGACTTCATGTCCAATCACGCGCTCTAGCAGGTTGGTGAAAAACTCTTTTTTGCAACCAATCAGACCTATATTTAGTACTACAAGATTGATTCAGCACTAAATAAAGGCTTCTTCTAGCTAAATTAGTGGCTGGAATATGGTTTTTCACCAACCTGCTAGTGAACCGCAAAGTTTTTTATTAAACCCATTTATCAAATATATGGTGTTGTTGTGGTTCACGCCACAATCTGAATCAAATTTTTCATTTGGGGATGAACAATTGAAGGTGGTTTTTTCCAAAATCTCAGAAAAGGTTTTGCCAACTCCCGCTATATCAGCTTTATGTTGGACCACTGGACACGCTTGGTCGATTTGAGTTTTTTGTTTCTGTTTACAAGTTGGACTAAATTCATACAAGCCAAACGGATCCACCGCATTGACCGGATTATTCCGAACATAGGTATAAGTATTAATCCCCCCCGCCAACCCAATCGGGTCCGATTGCAGATAGCGGCCGAGTTCGGGCGAGTAATAACGAGCCATATTGTAGTGCAGGCCGGATTCGGCGTCGAAGTACTGGCCGGGGAAGCGCAAGTTCTGGCTGATGACGTTCGTGGTGGTCTGCATCAGGCCAAAGGGTTGGAGCTGGGCGGCCCAGACGGTTTGCCCGGCAGCGTTGCTGGCTTTCAGCGGCACACCCAGCGAGTGGTTGTGAAAGTAGTAGATCGGGCTGTTGGCCGCGCTGCCGTCGATGCGGGCCAGCGCTTGGCCGTCCAGGTAGGCGTAGTGGCTGGGCGTGCCGGCGTTTTCCGCCAGTAGCTGGCTACCGGCGTAGGCGAAGGTGTGCAGCGGCTTGCCCGGCCGGGTTTTGCCGACCCGGCGACCGAAGCCGTCGTAGGCATAGCCGGCCAGCAGGCTGCTACCGCTGTTGATTTGCACCAACCGCTGGTCTGCGGCGGAAACGTAATCGACCGGCGTGCTGAGCACATTCCAGAAGGCCGACTTCAGTTCGGTTTGCGAGCGGTCGATTGCGCCGCGGGCGTCGCTCCGGAAGTGGTTGAGTTGTTGGCCGGTCGCGGGAGCGCCCATCACCGTCCCCAACAATTGCTGACTGTCCGGATCGTACCGATAATCCGCCGTGCCGCCGCTAGGGCTGGACTGCCGGGTGCGGTTACCGACCGCATCGTACTGGTAGCTTTGATTTTGCAGCGGGTTGGCATGGTTCAGGGCAGTTAGTTCGCCGACGGCGTCGTAGGTGTAATTTTGTCGGGCCAGACTGGCGGTTTCGTCGTTGCTCAACGTCATGTTGCCGAGGCTGTCGTAGCCGTATTGCTGGCGGAACAAGTTACCGACGGTCTGCCGGGTCAGGCGGTAATCCTGGTCGAATTGGCGGCTGTCGCTCAGGCCGTTGCCGTAGGTCAGGCCGGCGACCGGGCCGAACGGCAGGTGGACGATGTTGTCCGCCAGCAGCCGGGTGGTGGTGGTGCCGGACACGGTGTCGGCGACTTGGATGCGACGGACTTGTCCGGCGGCGTCGTATGCGTATTGCAGGCGGCGGCCGCTGCCGGGCTGAGTTTGCACGATACGGTCGTCGGCATCGTAACCAAAAGCCAGCTCGCTGAGTACGCTGTTATTGGAAGGTTTGCGCACCGTGGCGGTAAGCAGGTTGCCGCGCAGGTCGAATTGGTGGCGGGTGGCGATGTCGCCGCGGCGGGCATCGGTCAACCGGCCCTGTTGACCCGCGATATTGCCGGCGCTACCGTCGTAACCGTATTCGGCGTCGGCCTCGCTGCCGGAATAATCGATACCGAGCAGGCGGTTGAGGGCGTCGTAGCGGTAGGTGGCCGTGACGTCGGCGGCGTCGGTGGTTTGGGCCAGGTTGCCGGCGGCGTCGTAGGCGTATTGCGTCGCGCCGGTGTTGGGGCTGTCGAGGCGGGTCAGGTCGCCCAGGCCGTTGTAGCGGTATTCGGTGTTGTGGCCGGCGGCGTCGGTGACTTGGGTCAAGCGGTCCTGCGCGTCGTAGTAGTAATCGGTCTGGCCGTTCAACGCGTCGGTGCTGCGGATCAGCCGGTCCAGGCTGTCGTATTGGCGCTGGCTGACGTTGCCGGCAGCGTCGGTGGTTTGAGTCAGGTTGCCGTTGGCGTCGTAGGCGTAGCTAGTGGTTTGGTTGTAGGCGCCGATGTCCTGGGCCAGGCGGTTAAGAGCATCGTAGACGCGGCGATGGCTTTTTACCACAGTACCGCTGCTGTCGAGTATCTGTTCCTGGGTACGGTTGCCCATGGCATCCAGGGTGTAATGAATCTTGCCGCCCAGGGCGTCGGTAATGTCGGTCAGGCGGTGGGCGGCGTCGTAGGTGTAGCTGAAAAACACGCCGCTGGGTTGAGTCACTTTTGTCAAATTGCCGACCGGATCGTAGTCATAGCGGGTGATGTTGCCGCCGACGTTTTTTTGCGTCAGCCGACCGCGGGCATCGTAGCTGAATCCAACCGCCAAACCGTTAGGGCCGGTCAGGCCGAGCAGGCGGCCGTTGGCATCGTAGCTGTTAAAGTTGGTGGTGTGGCCAAGGGCATTGCTGATCTGCCACAGGTCGCCGACATGGTGGCCGGCTGTGGTATCGGTGTAATAGCGGTAGGCGGTGACGTCGTTAACGTCGGTGCGCGGGCCGTCGGCGGTCAGGATTTGGCCCAAGCTGTTGTAGGTATAGGTCCAGGTCCGGCTTTGCTGGGTCGCGGTATCGGTGACGGTTTTGTTCAGCAGGTTGCCGCCGGCGTCGTAACTGAAGGTTATGCGGCGGCCGGCTTCGTCGATTTGGGTGGGCAACCGGTAATTGGCGTGCCATTGGCTGACGATTTTGCGGACATTGCTGCCGGCGGCCGGAGTATGGCCGGCCAGGTTGGCCGGACAGCTCGAGCCCGGCGGCAAACCTTCGAGGCGCACAGTCTCCAGATTGCGGCTCAGGTCGTAAGCGTAACAGCTCAGGTTGCCGTTGAAGTCGGTTTGGCTGGCAAGGTTGCCGTTGGCGTCGTAGCCGATGTTACTGGCGGAAGCTGCGCAACCGGCACCTGCGGGTTGGCTGTTGCCAGTACTTTTGACCACACCCAATATGGTAGTGAAGTTATATTGACGAACAGTGCCGAGTGCATCTTTCAGTACTGTACTGTTGGGGTTACCGTTGGCTGCCAAATTATAGGTTAAGTGGTTGTGCTCGGTATTTACATTCAGATTGGGAGCCAGTTGCTCATCATATGCACGTCCTGCCGCATCATAACGATAGGAAGCAAAACGGCTATTGTTTTCGTCTACAATGCCGGTTAAACGGTTAGCGAATTTGACACCACCGTTCGGGGTTGCCGAGATGTAAGCGGGTTCGCCATAGAAATACGTTTTTACCTTGCCATCGGGATAAGTGATAGATTTGAGGTTATTATTTGTATCGTAAGTATATCTATACAGCTCATTGGCAGTATTGGAAATGGTGCTAGTACGGTTAAAGGCATCATAGGTGAAATCTAGGCTGCGCCCGAAAGTGTCGCTCACTTTGATTAGCAACCTGGGAACGCTTGCGATACTTGCGGAAGTAGTACTGTTACTATAGGTCATGGTTTGAGTGTACCCAGAACGAGCGACCAGCGTTATCAGGTTTCCATCGACATCATAGTGTTCTGTCTGATCCTGATCATTGACATAAGTCCAGCCATTTGCCACTCCCGCCGCTGTAAAGACTTGGGCCAGGTTGCCATTCACGTCTCCATCTTTGATCCAATCGGTATTTGCTCCTGTTTGCGTGAACTGAAATTGCTTACCATCTTCTCGGGTAAGTGTGACAACGCTAATGAGTCCAGAGCCACTGCCGCCATTGGTCGACACAAAAATACTACGCCCCCATAAACCATTCCAACCAGCCCCGAACGTAGAGCTTCGTAAGGTATTACTGTTATACGTTCGTTCTATGTTCAGTGGAAAAGCTCCTTGGCCAACAAAGTCCACTTCATGCAAGTGTTTGTTGCCCAAAGCAATGTTGATGGGATACGAGGTATCAATGCAGCTTTGACCTCTGTTTTTGATTGACGATGGCAAGCTGGGGGCGACGGTACATGCCAAAGTTGAGGATATACCAGTGGACGTGTCGTAAGACGTCCCTTCAGCATGAGAAGGCGACTCTATCCATGTGATAAAACATCCGAATCCATCTGGGGTGGGTCTGACCTCTGAAGGTAGTGGATAGAACCCGCATCCCCAATGGCTTCCGCTAGAAGCAACACAATTGGTTTCCAGGGATTTAACGTAAGCTCCAGCTTGGTCGCACTGGGCTTGAAAAGCTTGTAATTGGATCATAGTGCAAGCGGATGGAGTTGCTTTAACAGCTTGTCCTACACCAAACAGATTGACAATTACCAGAAAACACAGAGCTTTGAGACCGATTCGATCAGACCTAATTAATTTTGAATCTAACAGGCTGGTGAAAAACCCACTGATATTTCCCCTTACCCACGGTTGCCGTGATTTTTTCGTGTTGAAATCGGTCATGACATCGAGTTTCAAGCGTTTTGCCCCTGTTTCAAGGGCTTTTTATTCGCCTGAAGCCGTCTGTGGACGGTTTTCAGGCGTACTTCACCCTAGGTGGGCGCACTCCACGCCGGTTTCGGCGTGAACACCAATAGGTTGAGCAAGTGCGTCAGGTTGTAGGCGGCGAAGCAAAACAAGGCTTGGCCAGCGACTTTGGCTAAGCCGATGTGACGGGTTTTGCGCAGGCCGCCGACCGTTTTGACCCAGCCAAAGGCTTCTTCGACGATTTTGCGGCGCTTGAGGCTTTGGGCGCAACCTTTGCCGCGCGCGGTGCGGCCATCGACGGCACTGCCGGTCTTTTTCCGGGCCACATGGGCTTTGATGTCTTGCGCCTTGAGTCCGTTGACGAAAGCCGGTTGGTCATAGCCTTTGTCGGCACCGACGCTACCGCCTTTGGGCACACGGCGTTTGATCATTGTTTGCGCGGCTTCGATTTCGGCGGTGCCGGTGGCTTGGGTGGTTTCGACATCGACAATCAGGCCGTTGCGATTCTCGGACAAGGCATGGGTGATGTAACGCAGTTTGGCCTCGGTGTATTCGCCTTTCTTGTAGAGCCGCGCTTCCGGGTCTGTCGTGCTTTGGTGGGTGGCGTTGCTGCGCTTTTCGCCGCTGAAGTCGACCTCGGGATTGCGGCCGGCGGGTTTGTCCGGGCCGCTGCCGTCTTTCTTAACGAAGCTTTTGTGCGAGGCCCAGGCTTCAATGAGGCTGCCGTCGACACTGAAGTGTTCGTCGGACACCAGGTTTTGCCATTCGGCTATGGCCAGTACCCGCTCAAAAAATTCGCGACTCAGCGCTTCGGACAGCAGCCGTTCGCGGTTGGCGCTGAACACGCTGCGTTCCCAGACAGCATCGTCGATGCCCAGACCGACAAACCAGCGAAACAGCAGGTTGTAGTCCAGCTGTTCCATCAACTGGCGTTCGCTACGAACGGTGTACAGCACTTGCAACAGCAAGGCGCGCAGCAGTTTTTCGGGCGCAATCGACGGGCGGCCAGTGTGCGAGTAACGCTCGGCAAAGACGGCATTCATAGAGGTCAATACGCCATCGACGAGTAGACGTAAACGACGCAACGGATGCTGTTTGGGAATACGTTCTTCCAGGCTAACGTAGCTGAACCAGCTACTTTGAATGGCATCGTGTCCGCGCATTGAAAGGCTCCAAATTTAGGTAGCCTATTTTAACAGTTGGCGGCTCATCTATGCCTTAGCCTACTTGGCTTTTCGAGTTTTTCACCAGCCTGCTAACTGCTTGCGCTGTTTAGGCCCTTCCAATTTAGGTGGGAGAGGATATAAATACCGTACCCAGTTTGTATATAAATCCCGATACCAAGTCAATAACAGCCGAAAACCCATGGCAAGATCCTTAATCAAATGTTTGTGTTCCTCGGCATGGCAAGGCCTTGCTCAAGATAAATAGCGGTGATTAGGTTGAGCCAGTCATTACCGTTAAAGTCCAAATAACGCGACAATTGGTTATGTGAAATTTAACTAGTCCTGGCAACTCCTGGTTTTGACACCTCAGCATAGACGTAAACGCTAACTATAGGCGCTAGACTGGCGACTAAGGGCTATTTTTGAGAGCTGGTCCAAAAAAAAGAACAATCGGATACGTGAAAAACCCTGCTACTTTTGAACAAAACAAGAGATCAGGTCTAGAAATACATCAAAGCCTTTCAAGGACGCTTAATTACTAGACTGGTGGCCATTTAAAGCCACCTTTACGGATAGCCCCCCCCACTCTAAGCTCCAGGTAGATAGCTGCTCGGCCGACATCTCCGCCAATTCCTCTGTCGAAGCACCCACAACGCAACCCCGATCTAAACCTATCAAATCCGCCGCGTAATCCAGCAAAAATCGTCATTTTGCCGACCATTGCGAAACACCGCCAACCCAGCCGCCTATACTTACCAAGTCAAAATTTTGCAAAGCGCGACCATGGCTCCTGAAGACGATATTACCCGTATGCTGCCGCTGGACGACGTCACCATTATCCAAACCCGTCGGCAAAACCGGCCTTTGGGCGACGCTCCGGCAGCGGACGACCTGTACGGCGGCGATTATTCGTTGCGCGGGGCGGTCGGCGCCGGTGGCGTCGGCCGGGTGTTGCTGGGCTTCGACCAGCGTATCGGCCGGGAAGTAGCGATCAAGGAGATGCTGGACCAGGCCGCCAACGAAGACATGGCTTTGAATGCGCGTTTTCTGCGCGAAGCCCGCATTACCGGCCGGCTGGAGCATCCGAGCATCGTCCCGGTCTACGATCTCGGCGTTAAACAAAGCGGCGCGCCGTATTACGTGATGCGGCTGGTGCGCGGCGATACGCTGGCCAAGGCCTTGAAAGAATGCAACAACGAGCCGTTGGCCGAGCACGCGCTGTCCAAACGCTTGGCCCTGCTGGACCGGCTGATCGATGTCTGCGAGGCCCTGGCCTATGCCCATTCCAAGGGCGTCGTGCACCGCGACATCAAACCCGGCAATATTGTGCTGGGGCCTTTCGGCGAAACCATCGTGCTGGACTGGGGCTTGGCCAAAGTCGAAAACGAAGCGGAAACCCCGCTGCCGACGCCGCACCAGCAAGGCGGCGACGCCGAGCTGACCCAATTCGGCGACATTCTCGGCACGCCGGCCTATATGGCGCCGGAACAGGCCGATCCGGAGTTCGGCCCGATAGATGCCCGCTCCGACGTATTCGCCCTCGGCTGTATTCTGTATTACCTGCTGAACGGCCGGCCGCCGCTGCAAGGCAACGCCGACCAGATCATGTCGCAGTTGGTTGCGGCGGCGCCGATGCCGGATGCGCGCAATCCCAAACTGGCCGCCCCGGCCGAATTGATCGCGATCTGCAACAAGGCCCTGTCCAAACGGCAAAGCCTGCGTTTCAAGGACGCCGGTGCGCTGGCCGACGAGCTGCGCGCGTTTCGCGACGGTCGCCTGGTCAATGCTTACGCCTATACCCGCGGCGAATTGCTGCGCCGCTTCATTGCCCGCAATAAAGTCGCCTTGGCCGCATCCGCGGCGGTGCTGGTTTCGATCCTGGCCGGCGCCGGATTGGCGTTTAAATTCGGCGTCGAAGCGCATCAAGCCCGGCAATTGGCCGAAGCCGAGGGCGAGGTCGCTAAACAGCAGCAGCAACGCGCGGAACTGGCCCTGGCCGACGTGACCCGGATTTCCAACGCCAACCTGGCCACTGCAGACTCGATTGCCGCCAAAATCGGCGCCGAATTCGAGAATACCCGGGCTGGCTTGGCGCAAATCGCCGCGCGTTTCAAATCCGCCGCCGAATTGGCCGGTTCTACGCCGTTACTGGACAGCTTGCTGAGCCGGCTGCCGCACCTGACCAGCGTTGCCGCCACCCGCGCACCGGGGACTATCGTCGCGGTCGCGCCGGCGCAATACCGGCAAGCGATCGGCAGCGATACCTCGCAACTGGAACACAACCGCTTGACGCTGCAAACCGCGGCCCCGGCCTTGAGCCGAGTCTATCCGGCGCCCGAGGGCTACCAGGCCATCACGTTGGTGGTACCGGTCAAAATCGGCACGGCAGTACCCGGTTTCATCTCCGGCCGTTTCAAGGCCGCCGAACTGTTGGGAGCCCTGTTGGCGCCGGAATTGCAAACCGCGAACCGAACCATTTGGGTGATCCAGGACGACGGCTTGATTTTGTTCGATACCGACAGCGACGAAATCGGCTTGAACCTGTTCCGCGAGGAGCGTTACGCCGAACTGCCGGAATTGCGCGAGCTGGCCCGGCATATCTCCGCGCAGGACGCCGGCGTCGGCTACTACCAAAACCCGGCCGCTTACAGCGGACGCCGCATCGCGTCTTGGGTTAGCTTGCATCCGATTGCCAACCGGGAATGGAAAGTCGTGGTTTTGGAAGCCTGGTAGGCCGGGACGGATCGAATCGGCGAGCACGCGGCGTCCGGACCCACTATACTAAGCCCGCTTCGCTTACGCCGTTGACCATGCCGATGTTCAGTTCTTGTTCGAATTACCGGATTTGCCGCTTAGCCGCCCCATGGCTGCTGGCGCTCGCGCTCGGCCAACTGGCCGGTTGCGCCAGCACCGAAAAGGCGCCGCCGATTTATCTGCCGCAAACCGAAGGCGGCAACCGGATGGCAGTGGCCGAGGCGCTGCAGTTGCAGGGCGCCCCTTACGTTTACGGCGGCGAATCGCCCAGCGAAGGCTTCGACTGCAGCGGTCTGGTGTATTACGTTTACTATCGGCAGGGATTGCGTCTGCCGCGCGACACCCAATCGTTGGCCCGGCAATTGCCGGCCGTGGCACCGGAACAGCGCCTGCCCGGCGACCTGTTGTTTTTCAATACCGAACGGCCCTATTCCCACGTCGGCATCTATATCGGCGGCGAACAATTTGTCCATGCCCCCAGCGCCCGCACCGGCCGGGTCATGGTCTCCGACCTGCGCCAGCCCTATTGGCGCGAGCGTTTCATCGGCGTGCGCCGGCCGCTTAACCGCCAAGCCTTGTCCTTCAACAGCCTCGATGCCGGCTGCGGCGTCAACTAAGCCCGGCAGCATAGGGCTCGGGAAGCTGTCATAGCCCGTCCCGACCGCTGCCGCCGATGAATGCCGAAAACTCCTCCGCCGGCATCGGTTTGCCGAACAGATAGCCTTGTGCCTGTTTGCAATGGTTTTGCCGCAAATAGCTGGCCTGCTCCGCGGTTTCCACGCCCTCGGCGATCACCTCGAACTTTAAAATCCCGGCGATCGAAATGATCACCCGCACGATCGCCGCGGCATCGGCGTCGTGCATGATGTTGGCGACGAAGGATTTGTCGATTTTCAGTTTGTCGAATACGAAATGTTTCAGTTGGTTCAGACTGGAATAACCGGTGCCGAAATCGTCGATCGATATCTGCATGCCGGCGGCTTTCAAGCGCGTCAGAATTTCGCGTTTCTGCTCCGGATGGCGGATGAACAGGCTTTCGGTCAATTCCAATTCCAGATATTCGGCCGCCAGCCCGGACTCGTGCAGAATGGCAATCACCTGATCGGCAAAACCGTCCCTGTCCAACTGTTTGGCCGACACGTTGACCGCGACGACGAAAGGCGGGTGGCCGTTTTGTTGCCACAGCCGGTTCTGCCGGCAAGCCTCGCGCAACACCCAGGCGCCGATCTCGTCGATCAAGCCGATTTCCTCGGCCACCGGGATAAACTGGTCGGGCGAGATCATGCCCAATTCCGGATGCCGCCACCGGATCAAGGCCTCGGCGCCGATGACGCGGCCGGAGTCCAAATCGATCTGCGGTTGGTAATGCAGAAAGAACTCCCGCCGCTGCAAGGCCCGGCGCAAATCGCTCTCCAGGCGCAATTTGCTGGACACCGCATATTCCATGCTCTGTTCGTAAAAACAAAAGGTATTGCCCTGCTCCTTGGCCCGGTACATCGCGGTGTCGGCGTGCTTGACCAGCAGGCCGCTGTCCTTGCCGTCGTAAGGGTACAAGGAAATGCCGATACTGGAGCTGATGTAAAACTCCTGCCCCATCAACGCGAACGGTTTGGCAATGGCATTACAGATTTTTTGCGCCACCGCTGCCGCAGCCTGCGGATTGCCGATATGCTCCAGCAACAGGATGAACTCGTCGCCGCCGAAGCGCGACACCATGTCTTCGCGGCGGACGCAACCCTGAATTCGCTCGGCGGCGGCCTTTAACATCATGTCGCCGACGTCGTGGCCCATCGTGTCGTTGGTCAATTTGAAACGGTCCAGATCCAAAAACAACACCGCATGCGCTTGCGGCTGCGCTGCCGGCTTTGCCAGCACCCGGTTCAAGCGCTCCATAAACTGCACCCGGTTGGGCAAATTGGTCAAGGTATCGTGGTAGGCGAGCTGGTTCAGGCTGCGCTGGCTTTGGCTGGCTTTCAACAGATGGGCGATGCGCTTGCGCAACACCGTGAAATGAATCGGCTTCGGGACAAAATCGTTCGCGCCGGTGGCAAAGGCCAATTCGACCGAATGTTCGTTCTCCAGTGAGGTGATCATCAGAATCGGCACCTCCGCCCCGTGCGGCAAGGCGCGAATGGCTTTGCAAGCGGCGAAACCGTCCATTTCCGGCATCATCGCGTCCATCAAAATCAGATCGGCCATTTGCCGGGCGCACAAGGCCACGGCCTGCCGGCCGGTAACGGCCAGATCGACGCTATAACCGTCCTGCTGCAGGATGTCCTGCAAAGCCACCCGCAAAACCCTGTCGTCGTCGGCCACCAACACCCGCGGCCCGAGCGGGGCCAACGCACTGTCCGCGGCCGGCTCGGCTTCGATTTCCGCCCGCAGCAGCGGTTCCAGCGCGCGAAATTCGGCGAGCAAGCCCTCGGCCAACGTGGCAGAACCCTCGGCCAAAGCGCCGGTTTCGGCCGCCAATTCCAATTGCCGGGCCATTGCGGCCAGTTTTTCCGCACCCACATTCCGGGCGGCACCTTTCAGACTGTGGGCCAGCTCGCGCAAGCGGCTCAGGTCCGTGTCCCGCAGGGCCGGAGCGATTTGCTCGATTTGCGCCGGCGCATCCTCCAAAAAGAAACTGAGCATTTTGCCGTATGCACCGCCGATTTCGGCGCGCAGTTGCGCCAGTTTGTCGGGGTCCAGAGTAACCGGCCCGGCAGCGGCAGGCGCGGCATCGCTGGCCGCAGCAAGCGGCAACGGCCGGTTTTCGAGGCGGCCGATTAATTTTTGCCGCAACGCCTGCAACTTGATCGGTTTCGGCAGAAAATCGTCCATGCCGGCAGCGCGGCATAGTTCTTCGTCGCCGCGCAGGGCGTTGGCCGTCATCGCGATGATCGGTATCCGGCCCAACGGATCCGGCCACGCCCGGATCCGGCGCGTGGCTTCGAAACCGTCGACGCCGGGCATATGGCAATCCATCAATACCACGTCGAACGCGTCGGATGCCAAGCGCTGCAGCGCTTCCGCACCGGAAGCGGCAATTTGGTAACGGCAGCCCAAGCGCTCCAGCATGCCGGCCGCCACCATTTGTCCGGCGCGGTTATCCTCCACCACCAGCACATCCAGCGCCAACGCCGGCAGCACGGCTACCGGTGGCGCCGCGACGCCGTCCGCCGCATTCCGGCCGCAACCGACATTCAAAATCAGACCGTATAAATCGGTTGGATTTACCGGTTTGGCCAAGCGTGCGGCGAGATTGGCCAAATCACCGAGCCGGGATTCGTACTCGGAATCGTGCAACAGAATGATTTTCGCGTTCACCTCAGCCGCGGCAGCGGCGACGGCTTCGAGCCGTTCCCAATCGGCTTCCGTGTCGATATCGGCCACGATCAAGCGGTAGGTTTGGCCTTGGCTGGGCGCCGGGTCGGAAACTTGGTTCATGCGGCCGGTAAAACCGGAATGTCGGTACTCGACTTGCCACTCGTCGAAATGGCTCGCCAGCACGCTACGGGTTTGCTCGTTGTCGGTAACCAGCAAAATGCGCAGTTCGGCGAAACATTCCCGCCGCGCTGCGGCCAGGGCGGCGCTGCCGCGCGGGGTGGCGAACGGCACGCTAAACCAGAACCGGCTGCCGTGGCCGAGCCGGCTGTCGACGCCGATGCGCCCGCCCATCAACTGCACCAATTGCCGGCATATGGCCAGCCCCAAGCCGGCGCCTTCGTAATGCCGAGTGCTGGAACCGTCGGCTTGCACGAAAGCATCGAAAATCCGGTCTTGGAGCGTTGCCGGGATGCCCAAGCCGGTATCGGCCACGCTGAAGCGCAACACCAGTGGGTCTTGGCCGGCCGCTTCCGCTTCGACGCCAAGCTCGATAGCCCCCTGCTCGGTGAATTTCAGCGCGTTGCCGACCAGATTGATCAGTACCTGGCGCACGCGGCCGGCTTCGCCGTGCAACACGGCGGGGACGCGCTCGCCGATGGTATAGCTTAAACGCAGGTTCTTGCGCCTGGCCTGAGCCGCCATCAGTTCGACGACTTCGTCCAAGGTTTCGTGCAACACAAAATCGGTCGGTTGGCACTTCAACATGCCCGCCTCGATCCGGGAAAAATCCAGAATATCCTCGATCAACTTCAGCAGCGCCTCGCCGGCATTGCGCGCCACCGTCGAATATTCCAATTGCTTGGGCGTCAGTCCCATGTCTTGCAGCAATTCCAGCATGCCGAGTACCGCATTCAGCGGCGTGCGCAACTCGTGGCTGACGTTGGCGGCAAATTCGCCTTTCAAACGGGCCGACTCCAGGGCTTTGTCTCTGGCCTGCTCCAACAATTCCTCGCGGGTTTCCAACACCTGCATCATGGCGTTGAATGCCGCCCCCATGTCGGTAATATCGCGCGGCCCGGCCAATTTGGCCCTGACCTTCTTTTCGCCGGCGGAGGCCCGGCCCATCCGCTTCGCCAATTGCTGGATCGGCAACGTCAAGCGCCGGGCCATGGCCAGTAAAAACACGAAAAACACCAATGCCGCACCGCCCGATACCAGCAACGTCACGAATTGGATCTGCCGCTTCATCGCCAGCAACGATTGCTTGCCGATCGCCAACCTGACGTAGCCGATCAATTCGGGGCTGGGGGTTTGCGCTTCGAACGGCGATGCCTGTTCGCCGCCGCTACGGGCAAAAACCGGCGCGGCAAAAAACCAGGCCTGCTCGGTTTCCTCCACTAACTGCAGCGCTTCGGGCCAAACCGAAGCGGCCGAGCCGGCCGGCTGGGTCGATTCGCCCAGCTCGAGCAAGGCCTCGCGGTTAGCGTTGTAAATCGCGACTCCCCGCACGTCGGGCGAGGACAGAAACCGCTTGGCCGGCTCTTCGGCATTTTCCCGGCTGGCGTAGAGCAAGGCCAATGCGCTTTGCGCGGCGAAGGCTTCGGTCGACTGCCGGCCCTGTGCCAGCCATTTATCGCGGACCACGCCGTAAGACAAGGCCGATATGCCGAACGAGGACAATAACGAGATTACCAGCAGACCGCAGGTAAACGTCACGGTCAGTTGTTGCAGAAAACTCGTCCGCCCGAGGCGGAAGCTCGGTAGCGACGCCATCGGCCCTACGGGGTGGGGAAAACCATCGCGAATTCCCGCCGCGTTTGATTCGAGAACTGCAGCCCCAGATGCTCGGCCGTGCGTAAATTGACGGCCACCAGCAAATCACGGAGTAATTTGACCGGCTCGAGCTTGCCGCCCGGTTGCATTTGCTGCACGGCCAGATTGGCCAGACTGCGGCCCATGCCGAAGTTATCCGGGTATAACGAAAATAGCGCACCCTTACGGACGTGGTCCAGGTTGCTGGAAAACACCACGAAGTTCTTTTCCCAGGCCTCGCGCAGCACTTCCGGGAACAAGGCTTGCTCGTCCAGCGCGGCATTTTCCCGCGGCAGCCACAATGCAATCGAATTGTCCTTAATATCGATCATGATCTGCCGGAACGAATCCGACGCATCCCGCAAGCTGGCGGTGGGCTGCGCCTGCAACACCAGGCCGCGGTCCTGCGCGGCGCGTTCGGCCTGCCGGATCTCCCAGGCGGTTTGGCGAGGATCGTAAATCACCGTGATTTTCTTGACGCTGGGCACCAGTTTTTTCAGTTGGTCGAACATCGCTTCCGGTGCCGGCGTCAGGCTGATTCCGGTCAAGCCCTGCGGCGCTTCCTCCGGCCGGACGATGGTGGCGCCGATCACCACCGGTAACACGCCGACCAGGCCCTTGGCCATGGCCAGCCCGGCCCGGCCCAGCGTCACTACCACGTCGATGCGGTCGTTCTTCAAATCGGCGATCAATCGGTCCGGCGAGGTATCGCGCTCGCTCAGTAAATAATGGGCAACCGGCCGGCCCAGTTCCTGCTCCATGCCGCGGGCGATTTCCAAGAACACCGAACGGTAGGGCTCGCGCACTTCCGGATACACGATGCCCACCGCCGGCGTTTGCGCCAACGCATTCGTGAAGCTGCACGCCAAAACCAGCGCCAGCCAAATCGGTAACATTACTCGGTCCAACAAAATCACTCCTGGGTTATGCATTCGGGCGGTCGGGATTGCGGCCGCTCAAAAATTCACGCTGATTTCGCCGTAGAAACTGCGCGGCGCCAACGGCAAGTCGTTGGGGATGCCGGGCTGCGGGCTGCCGGCCAAACTCGGTTCGCGGGCGCCGACGTCGAATAAATTGCGCACCGAGAACGCCAGTTCCACATGCTTGGCCAAGTTTTGCCGGCGCAGGGTCAAATCGACCCAGGTATAGTCGGCCACCGGCTCGCGGGTATCGCCGAAACTGCGGCTGCGGCCGACGATCAATTTGGCCTGGGGACTAAAAGTCCAATCAGGCAAAAACTGCCAGTTCGCCCGCAAATAAAGCTGGTGCTGCGGTGCGTAACCGGCATCGTGGTGCAGGGTTTCGTCGCGGCTGCGCTGGTAGGCGTAGTTGCCGATTAGTTTCAAACTATCGGCCGCCTGCCATTCCGCTTCGAATTCGCCGCCGTAACCCTGTTGTACGCCCCGGTTTTGGGCGGTGGCGGTAGTGGCATTGCTATCCGGCACGAAGCGAATGATGTCCTTCCACCAATAACCGAAAAAATTCAGCCCCAAGCGCAAGCCGTCGGCCGGGCGGTAATCGAAGCCCAATTCCAGATTCTCCATGGTCTCGGGCTTTAGTTGCGGATTGCCGATCTGGGCCGGATTGTTCAGGATATACATTTCCTGAAACGACGGCGCCCGAAAGGCCGAGCCGTACATCAGCTTGGCGGTCAAGTCGTAATCGGCCTGCCAGATCAAGGCCGCCCTGGGATTGAAGGTGTTGCCGAAATCGGAATAGCGGTCGTAGCGGGCGCCGGCGGTCAGGGTCCAGTCGTTAGCAAAATTCCACTGGTCCTGAAAAAACAGGTAGGCGATTTTACGGTCGACTTCCGGGATGAAGGTGGACGCGGTGCCGGACACGTCGATCAGCGGAATCCCCGGCAACGACGGTATCGGCAGCCCGGAGCCCGGATCGATGCCGAAGTTCTGGCTGACGCGGGCCTGGAACAGGCTGTCGTAGTTGAAGCCGACGCCGCTGCGGATTTGGTGCCGGCTAAAACCGTTGTAGGCCAGCATCTGGCTGATGCGGACGTGGCGTTCCCAGACTTCCGGATTGCCGATGTAACCGTTGGGAAAGGTCACCGGCGCGCCGGCGCCGATTTGGCCGTTGCCGCCTATCGGCAAGGTAGTGCCGGGCGGGAACAAGGTCAGGTTGCGTTCGATTTCCTGGCTGGTTTCGAAATAACTGGCCTGGCTGGTTAATTCCCAATTTTCGATATCGGTATTTTGGTAGGTGATATCGGCGTTCCAGCGGTCACTGCCGTAGCGGGCCGTCGAATCCAGCGCCTGAGCCACGCCGGAGCCGATCCCGAAATTGCCGCGGTGTTGCAGGCCGCCGCGAAAACGCCAACGGCCGCGCGCCAAATCGACCCGGGCGTCCAGGTTTTCGCGCGACAGGCTCAGCGGCCCCGGCGCCAGCGAGGCGCCGGTACCGAACAGCCGGTCGAACTGGCTCTGCAAATCGGCATCGACCACCGCGTTTTGGCCGGCGGTATTGTGGTACTCCACGGCCAGGGCCACGTCGAAGCCGGCCCACTCGGCGCCGTGCAATGCCCAGCCGTCGTAGGTATCGAAACTGCCGACGCGGCCGCCGATTTCGCTGCCGTCGATGTCCTGCCGGGTTTTGGTGATGATGTTAATTACGCCGGCAAAGGCGTCGGCGCCGTAAACCGCGGAGCCCGGCCCGCGCACCACCTCGATCCGGGCGATATCGCGGAGCGGCATGCCGCCCCAAACTTCGCTGCGGCTGCCGGTATAGGAATTGGTGATCGGGATACCGTTGACCATCATCAACACCTGTTGATTGAACTGCGAGAAGATACCGCGAAAGGTATAGATCGGATTGTAGCCGATGGTGTTGCGTTGCACATGCAAGCCGGGCACGGTTTCCAAGACTTCGTCGATGTCGGTGGCGCCGATGGCCTTGATATCGGCGGCGCTGATCACCGTGGCGATAGACGGCGCTTGCGAAATCGGCTGTTTGTAGCCGGAGGCGATGCTGACCATTTCCTCGCCGCCGTATATTTGCGACAGCGCCCGCTCTTCCTCTTCGGTCGACACCGGTTGCGCCTTGGCAGTCGAGCCAAGGCAAGCGGCGCACGCAGCGAAAAGCAGAAAGCGGGACATGGCTAACTCCTGGGTGAAATCTTTTTTGAATTAATTGTTATCGATCACCACGGCAAGCGAGGATACAACAAAGATCCCGCCGATTGTACGTTCGGCCAATTTTAGACTAAATCGGCCGGGTGCCGGCCGATATCGGAGAACTGGTGGCGGTTTGACCGGGATGCGCCGCCAGCGGCGGCGCTGGCGGCGAATTAGACGCCGGACGGAACGGTCGGCCGCCGGGCGGGAAAGGTGCGGGCGCAGCCGGGGCGGCTTATTCGAGCCACTCCACCACTTGCGCCAAGCTTTGCCGGGTTTTCGGCCGCGGCGGCGGATTTTTGCGGTAGCCGAAAGCCACCATGTAAGCCGCCGCCCAGCGTTCGAGATCGACGCCGGCCTGTTCGGCCAGAATCCGCTCGATTTCGGCGCGTTCGAAACCTTCTATCGGACAGGAATCGATGCCGATCATCGCTGCTGCCGTCATCATATTCGCCAGCGGCAGATAGGTTTGCCGGGTGGCCCAGTCGGTCAGCGTGCGTTCCGATCCGAGCAGATCGAAATCGCTGCGCTGGAATTTTTCGATCAGGCCGCTGCGCAACTGAATGATGTCTTCCGGATAGTGCTGAACTTCGCGCATCATGTATTGCAAATAAGCGCTGTCGTAACGCATGAAATGGCTCTTGCGCACTAGGGTCAGCACCACGTGGCTGGCTGTCGGCAATTGCTTTTGCCCGCCCCAGGTAAACTGGCGCAGCGTTTCGCGCAATTGCGGATTTTGTACGACCAGAAACCGCCACGGCTCCAGTCCGAACGAACTCGGCGACAGCCGGGCCGTTTCCAGAATAAACTCGAAATCGGCGCCGGCGATTTTGCGCTCGGCGTCGAATTCTTTACAGGCGTGGCGGAATTGGAAGGCGTCGAGAATGGCCTGTTTGGCTATCGTCATGGCTTACAAGCTATCGCCGACTTCGCGTTGGTAAAACGGCCACTTGGTGACGTGCAGATGTTTGCGGATCGGCGTCTTGATCACCGACACGCACAGCGCAATCGAAAACAAACACCAGACCGCGCAATACTCGTTCGGATCGTCGGTGGTGATGTCGGAAATCCACGGCCCGATCAAATAATGGAAGGCGACGAAACGCCAGGAGCCGTAAATAATCGGCAAATAAAACGCCGCCAGAATATAAGCAAACGCGTGCAACCCCCAGTTAAAGCCGAGCAGCCATTCCACCGGCTGCGACATCAGCCCGTTCAACGGCATTTGCCAGGCGATATGCCAAGCGCCGGAAACGGAGCAAGTTTGGGTGCCGCAGAAGCCTTCGGTACCCGGTACGCAATCGCCGGCCCAGGCGAACGGGTACATTTTGATCAGCATCGCCAGCGAACTGATCGCGCACAGCGTATAGACCGTGGTTTTGATCTTTAACTTGACGCTTTCCGGCACGAAATACATCGCCACCATATTGACGAAAAACGGCTGAAACGCGATATGCAGATAGCCGAGCAAGGTCAACACCTGGTTATTCGGGTTATCGCATAAATCGATATAAACGTACGTCGCCGCTTGCAGCAGCTCCATCAACGCAAAATAAGTCAACGGAATCCACAGCTCTTTGGATTCGCCCTTGTACGCCACGTAAACGGCGGTTGCCAAACCCGCGGCAGCCAAAACACCTGACGCCTCTCCACTCCAGCACATCGGAAAACACCCCTTTTTTATACTTTATAGTTATAGGTATGGATACCTGTTCCAACTCGGCGCCGCGCGGCGCCGAAACGGCCAAGATAGCCATGGCTTTAATTGTGAACGGGTCACAAAGGGGCGAAATTATTACATAAAACCGTAGCCGTTAAGCCGGATTTTGCCGGCGGCTCAGTACAGATCCAGCGGGTCGACGTCCAGCGACCAACGGACTTTTTTAACCTCCGGCAATAGGTAAATCCGAGGCAGCACAAGGTCCAACAAGCGATGCAGATCCTGGCGCCGCGGACTTTGCAACAGCAATTGGTAACGGTAAGCGCCGGCGCGGCGCGCCATCGGTGCCGCCACCGGCCCCAAGACTTGGGTGCTGCCGGCGCCCAGCTCGGCAATCGCCGCGCAAACGGCTTGCAGAAATCGGCGCGGCGCATCGCTGCCGCCGGCTTGCGCCCGAAACAGGGCCTGATAGCTGTACGGCGGCAAGCCGGCCTGGCGCCGCTCCTGCAAGGCACTATCGGCAAAGGCGCGGTAACCTTGCCGTAACAACGTGTTCAGCAACGGATGTTGCGGCTGGCGGGTCTGCAAAATCACCCGGCCCGGCCGTTCGGCCCGGCCGGCGCGGCCGGCCACCTGCACGATCAACTGCGCCAGGCGCTCGGCACCGTGAAAATCGATGCTGAACAGGCCGCTGTCGATGTCCAAAATCGCCACCAGCGTCACGCCCGGAAAATGGTGGCCCTTGGCCAGCATCTGCGTGCCGAGGATGATGTCGGCCCGGCCGTCGTGGATTTGCTCCAGATAACCTTCCAACGCGCCTTTACGTTGCGTCGTGTCCTTGTCCAGCCGCACCACGCTCCACTGCGGAAACAATTCGGCCAGGGTCTGTTCGATGCGTTCGGTGCCGAGCCCCAGCGCCTGCAATTCGCCGGTGCTACAAGCCGGGCAAAGTTTGATCAACGGATGCTCGGCGCCGCAATGGTGGCAGCGCAACAGACGCTCGGCGGCATGGATCACCAGATTGGCGTCGCAGCGGCGGCAACGCGACACCCAGCCGCAACCGTGGCAGATTTGTACCGGGGCGTAACCGCGCCGGTTCAGGAACAGCAATACCTGCTGCCCGTTGTCCAATGCAGCGCGGATTTCCGCCAACAACGGTTCGGACAGGCCGGATTGCAGGCGCTTGTTGCGGATATCCAGCAATTGAAAGCTCGGCGCTACCGCCGCGCCGGCCCGGTTCGGCAAATGCAGCAGGCGGTAGCGGCCTTCGCCGACATTGGCCAGACTTTCCAGCGACGGCGTGGCCGAACCCAGCAACACCGGAATATCCAGCATCTTGGCTCGGGCCACGGCCACGTCGCGCGCCGAGAAGCGGAAGCCCTCCTGCTGCTTGAAGGAGCTGTCGTGCTCTTCGTCGAGAATGATCAGGCCCGGCCGTTGCAACGGCGTGAACAACGCGGAACGGGTGCCGAGCATGATCGCCGCCCGCCCTTGCTGCATGCTCAACCAGGCTTGCAGGCGCTGGTTGTCGGTGAGTTTGGAGTGGGTCGCCACCATTGCCACGGCGAAGCGGCGGCGGAAACGCTGTTCCAATTGCGGCGTCAGGCTGATTTCCGGCAGCAGCACCAACACCTGTTTGCCTTGCGCCAGGACGCTGGCAATGACCTGCATATACACCTCGGTCTTGCCGCTGCCGGTCACGCCCTCCAACAGCGACACCGAAAACCGGCCGAGCCCGGCGGCGACGCTGGCTATCGCCGCCTGCTGCTCGGCGTTGGCGGCCAAGGCCGGTTCGGCTTCCGTTACCGCAGCGCTTGGCGGCAGCTCGCAGCGTTCGGCCAGACCTTTGTCCAACAAGGCCTTCAACGCCGGCCGGCAGTCGGCCAGATCCGCCTCCGCCAAGATCCCGGCCTGTAAGCGCGCAAGCAATGCCCGTTGCTTCGGCGCCCGGCTTAATTGCTGCAAATCGGTTTGCCGGCCGGCCGAAGTCAGCTGGTAAGCCTTGGGCAGCTCCAACACGGCCGGCCGGCCTTGGCGCAACGCGACCGGAAACGCGGCGGCCAGCACTTCGCCGAGCGGATGGTGGTAATAGCGGGCAGCCCAATGCAGCAGCTTCAGATCGGTCTCGGACAACAGCGGCGCCGGGTCCAGCACCGCAAGCGCCGGTTTCAAACGCTCGACGGCCACATCGGAGTCGGATGCCACCGCCAACAGCACGCCGACCTGGCGCCGCCTGCCGAACGGCACCAGGACTCTGCTGCCCGGACGCAAATCGGCAGCGTCGCAACCTTCCGGAGGCAGGTAATCGAAAATGCGTTCTAACGGAACGGGGGTTGCAACTTTCAGAATTAATTTGCCGGAAACGTCACAGTTGGACATATTTGATGAGGCGTTTTTGATATTGCACCGCTAAGTGTTTAACGGCATTGAAAAATCCCGAGTTACCCACAAAATCTGTGGATAACTCTGTGGATTAGGCGTATCCGCCGCCGCTTAGTGTCGGTTTTTATTACAGATTCTTTAAATTGGGCAAATTTCAGCCAGCTTTATTTGCCAGTTAAAATCAATGACTTACGCCACAAATTAATCTGTGTTATTTCTCGGCGGCCGCGAAAACCGGCGGCTGCGGCGCTTGCTCCGTTTTTGTGCATAACCTGTTGAAGGACAGTGTCGATACGACGCGATCAAGCAACACCTGCCGCTCGCGGCGGCGGCAACGCCCGGCGCGGCACTTATTCCCTGTCCGGCTGCCCGCCGCCGTTAACGAATTGCAATCCGGCCCAGGCCGCCAACAGCAAAAACGCCAGCAAGGTCCAGGCCGGGATACTGAAGCCCAACAGCGTCCAATCCACTTTCGCGCATTCGCCGGTCCCGGTCAGCATCAGTTTGATGGTGTCGGCCAGCGGAAAATGCTGAAACACGTATTCCAAACCGGGACTGCATTCCGGCACCTCTTCCGGCGGCAAATGCTGCAGCCAGACATGCCTGGCGGAAATACTGGCACCAACCAGAGCCACCGCGGCGGCGGCTACGGCATATATGCGGCGGCCGCGATTGTGCAGGCCGGCCAACAGGAACACGACGCCGGTCGCCAAGATTGCCAATCGCTGGGAAATGCACAGCGGGCAAGGCTCCAGCTCTTCGACGAATTGCAAATACGCGCCGACGCCCAGTAGCCCGGCGCAAGCGGCAAAACCCAGCAGAAAACCCAGGCGGGGGCTTAGTCTTTCAAAATTCATACTCAAATTTATTCCAATAAAGTGAACGAATCGGTTAAGGTGCGGCCTGGCCGGTTTGCCCCCGGCAGGCCCAATGCCGTTTTGAAGCCGCCGGCGCGAGAAGCGCGGTTGCCGTTTAAAACTTAATGGCAGTGCCCGGGCGCCGAAACCATTTTCCGCAATCCGGCCGGCGCCCATTTCGCCGGCCGAGCCAGGAAGTGCGGCTCCGAACCCGAATTGCGGATAACATTATCCGCCAATTACCCCGGCTTATTGGCCGCGTTTTATTCGTCAGAACACCCGAAATACAGGATACCACCGATGCCGTCAGTTGAATTAGCCAGTCTGATTGGCGCCTGTTTGTTGTTAATCAGCGTTTTTTCCAGCAAGTTGGCGTCCAAGGTCGGCATTCCGTCCTTACTGTTCTTTCTGTTGATCGGCTGGCTGATCGGCGAATTCGGCGGCCCGGAATTGCGCAGCCCGGAAATTGCCAAGTTTATCGGCGATTTCGCGCTGATATTTATTCTGTTCACCGGCGGCCTGGATTCGCATTGGTCCAACATTCGGCCGGTGTTGTGGCAGGGGCTGTGCCTATCGACGTTTGGCGTTTTTATCACGATGCTGTTGCTGGGCAGTTTTGCCTGGTTCATTTTGGGCTCGTTTAGCACCTTTTCGCTGGGGGTGCACGGCATTAGCCTGCAGCAGGGCTTGTTACTGGCGGCTATCGTCTCGTCCACCGACGCGGCGGCGGTGTTTTCGGTGCTACGCTCCAGCCACATTGCCCTGAAAGGCAAATTGCAACCGCTGCTGGAACTCGAATCCAGCAGCAACGACCCGATGGCGGTATTGCTGACGGTCAGCTTGCTCAATTATTCCACCGGCGGCGAGGCATCGCTGCTCCAGGGAGGCAGCTTTTTGGCGATCCAATTGACTATCGGCGTCGCCGTGGGTTACGGCGCCGGCCATTTCATGGTCTGGCTGCTCAATCGCTTGGGTTTGAGCTCGGCCGGCCTGTATGCCATCGCCTCGATAGCCCTGGTATTGCTGACTTACGCGGTCGCCACTTTTATGCAAGGCAACGGCTTTTTGGCGGTTTACGTCGCCGGCATCGTCGCCGGTAACCGCAAGGTCATCCACCAGCATTACATCAATGCCTTTCACGACAGCTTCGCCTGGCTGATGCAAATCATCATGTTTTTAACGCTGGGCATGCTGTCGGTGCCTTACCGTGCCGAACTGCCGGCCTTAGCCAGCGTCGCCGTGGCGATCAGCTTGTTTTTGATGTTTGTGGCGCGCCCGGCCAGCGTATTCATCAGCCTGTTCTGGGCCAAAGTCAGCTTCAAGGAAAAACTGCTGGTGTCTTGGGTCGGCCTGCGCGGCTCGGTGCCGATCGTGCTCGCGACTTTTCCACTGGCGGCCGGCACCGACGAAGCCGGCGAAATCTTTGTGTTGATCAGCTTTATCGTGGTGATGTCGGTGCTGATCCAGGGCTTTTCGCTGGCCGCGTTTGCGCGGTGGCTGGGCTTGGCCGAGAAGCGCTAACCGCAGGCCCCTGGCTACTTGGGATCCAGGTGGCAATACTCGTTTTCGACGTCTTGCTTGAAGGCTCTAATTTCCCGCGAAGGCCCCAAAATCACCAAAATGTCGCCGACGTTGAGCCGGCGGTCGATGTCCTCGCCAACAAAATGCAAGCGGTCGCCGATCCGTTTATTGACGATGCCGATCAGCAGCAAACCGTATTGCGAACCCAGTTCCAACTGGCTGGCGTGCATGTTTTCCAGAAAGCTGTTCTCCGGAATCGCTACTTCGGCCAGGTGTAAATCGTGGCGGCCGAACACGGTATGGTCGAAAAGTTCGGCAATATCGGGCCTCCTCAACATGTCGTGTATCTTGCGGCCGCAGATTTCGTAAGGGTCGATGATTTTGTTGGCGCCGGCCGCAATCAGCTTTTCGGCCGATTCCGGGCTATCGACGATGGCGACGATGTTCAGATTCGGGTCCAGCGCCCGCGCCGACAGCGTCAAGAACACGTTTTCCGAATCGGTATCGAAAAAACAAAACAAGGTATCGATATGCCCGCCGATGCCGGCCAACCGCAGATCGTCGTCGCTGCGAAAATCGATATTGGCGGTCTCGAAGCCGTTTTCCCGCGCCAACGCGGCCTTGGCCGGGTCGTGGTCTATGACGACGATCCGGTAAAACTCCTTATCCAGCCGGCTGATAGCTTCGAACGACAGCCGGTTGTAACCGAACACGGCAATCTGTTTCATGCCGGCTTCCTGGCGAATAACCGGCGTCGTTCGACCTGGTCGCGAAAATGGTCGATGCCGAATTTGCGCCCCAGCAACACCAGAATATCGCCGTGGCGCAAGATGAACTGTTCGGCCGGGTTGAAATAAAAATGCTGCTGGTTCACTTGGTATTTGTTCTTGTGTTTCAAATGAATCGGGTTGGCGCTGATCACGCCGAGCAGGGTTAATTTGCGTTGTTCCAGATCGAGCTGGCCGATATTTTGATCCTCCAACGGCGATTTCTCGCTAACCAATACCGACTCCATGACGATATCGCTCTGGCTTTGCAGAATGCCGGAAATGGCCTCGAACGCCACCGGCTGGCCGACGAACTCGGCGGCCAACATGCCGGCGATTTCGAACGGCCGGATTACCTGGTTGGCACCGGCCTGGTACAACTTGTTGACGTTGTCGTGGCGGTTGGCGCGGGAAATGATGCGCAGCCCCTTATTCAAGTGCCGGCTGGTCAGCGTGATGTAAACGTTGACCACGTCGTCGCCGGTAATGCACAAAATGACCGAAGCGCCGCGGCAAATGCCGGCATTCAACAGGACGGCGTTATTACTGGCATCGTTTTCTATCGCCAGGTAACCGCGCAATTTCGCCAAGGCCACTTTCTCCGGCGATTTGTCGATGACCACGAACCGGTTTTGCTCTTCGTGCAAATGGCGGGCGATTTCCTGGCCGACTCGGCCGAAACCGCAAATGATGATGAAGTTGTCGAAATGCTCCAATGCGGCATAGGTGCGGCTCTCCCGTACCGACAACATTTTCTCGCTGAAGGCGGCGATCAGAATCGAGGTGAAGAACGACAGCACGCCCAAACTGGCCAGAATCAGAAAAATCGTCACCCAGCGCCCGCCGGCGGTTTGCGGGGTAATGTCGCCGAATCCGACCGTGGCCAGCGTGACGATGGTCCAATAAAACGCATCGAACAAGGTGTTGATGCCGGCGTTGTTCCGGTACTCGAACATATAGATCGACACGCTGGCGATGAATACCAAAAAGCAGGTAAAGATCAGCAGCGTAGTCAGTTCGAAGCGTTTGCTGGCCAAGGCGTCGGCGAACAATTTGGCGCTGTCGGAATAGCGGAACAGCTTGAACAAACGGAAGATGATGAAAATCCGCAGAATGTCCAATGGCCGGTAGCTGGGCAGAATCGCCAACACATCGATCACGGCAAAGGCCGAGCTGACGTACTCCAGATCCTTGGCGACCAGTTTTTTGTAAATCCCGGACAGCTTGAACGGCAGGTTCAGATACAGGGCTTTTTCGTATTCTTCGATCACGATCTTGTAGGTGTCGGAATAAATCCAACCCCTGACCAGGTATTCCGCGATGAACACCATCAAAATCGCCAGTTCGAAATAGCCGCCCATCTTGCTGTCGGCATGTTCGATGTCGTAGATCAAAAAGATCACGCTCAACACCAGCAACAAAATCATCGTCGCATCGAAGTATTTTTTGCGGTGGCTCTGCCGGTTTTCCAATAGCTCGAAAAAGAAGGCTTTGCTGGCCTTGTACCAGTGCGCCGCTTTCAGGTAATACGCGCAATAAACGACGAGTTTGGCGAACATGCTTATTTTTTAAATTCGATGACTTTGCTGGCGGGATTCAGATTGATTTCGTCGATGACGCAATGCGGCCCGGCCTGCAGGATGTATAGCACGGCATCGGCCACATCGTCGGCACGCAGGGCTTGGCCGGCCTGCTTGCCGGGCATGAAGCCCAAACGCTCGAAGAACTCGGTATCGACCATACCCGGATTGACCAGCGACACCCGCACCGAACTCTTGCCGCATTCGTCGCGCAAGGCCTGGCTGAAGCCGCGCAACGCGAATTTGCTGGCGCAGTAAATACTGCCGTTGCGGCTGCCTTTCAGGGCCGCTTCGGAACCGATGTAGACCAGATTGGCGAACGGCCGCCGTTTCAGATTCGGCAACAGCAACCGGGTCAGACAGGCCTGGGCCGTGAAGTTGACCGTCATCAGCCGTTCGATCTGCGCGGCGGAAAATTGCTCCAAGCCGCCGAACTGGCCGTAGCCGGCGGCAAATATCGCCGTGTCCAGTTCCGGCGCCTGCAACTGTATTTGTTTGGCGGCGGCCGGTAGCCGTTCCAGCTCGGCCAAATCCAGTTCGACCGCGGAAAAACCGGGGTGCTCGGTCGCAAACCGCCGGCAATCGCGCGACACGCCGACCACGCTATGGCCTTGGTCCAATAGCCGCCTCGCCAGCGCACGGCCGATGCCGGAGCTGGCGCCGGTGACCAGCACGCTGCGCTTTACGGGCTGCATGGAAAAAACCGTTCTTGCGGCATGTATTCCAGCAACATCCGGCTGCAGTCGGCCATCATCGCCTGCTCCAGATCGGCCCGGTAGCTCACCATGCCGGCGGCGGTTTGAAACGGGCTGGCAAACAATTTTTCGTCCGGGTACAGCTTATGGATTTTCTTGAAGTAGTGCTCCGGTAAGCGGAACAGGCCCAGACTGGCAGAATGCAGTTTGGACGCATCGAGCTCGGCAAACACCCGGTCGAATAACTCCCGGTAAAGCCGCCGGTAGTCGTGCTGGTAGATCACCGGATCGAAACGCAAACCGATAGGCCAGCCCTGCCGCTGCAATTTCGCCGCCGCCTCGATACGTTTGGCGACCGGCGGTGCTTTGGCTTCGACTTTGCCGGCCACGGCATCCGGCGCCAGACTGAACGCCACCACGCAACGCGCCAACGGTTGCCGATGCAGCAACGTCCTGATCTGAGTGCTCTTGGTGCGCAGTTCCAACCAGGCGTTCGGCAATTCGGCGAATGCCGGCAAGAACTGTTCGGCAAAACCGGTGACCGGCTCGAAGGCCAGGCTGTCGCAATCGTAGCCGGAGAAAAAATACACGTCTTCATCCGGCGTTTCGGCGCAAATCTCGCGAATCCGCGCCTGAAAATCCTCGTAATTGACGAACAACACGTAATTGGCCGACTGGTACATGCCCTGCAGAAAGCAATAGCGGCAGTCGTACAGGCAATTCAGCATGTGGGAGAAATAGTAATTGCGCCGGCCGCCGATGCCGTAGCCGGCTGGCGCCGGCAACGCAAACTTCTGGAATTTCTCGGCCAAAATCAGCGCCGGGCGTTGTTTTTGCAACCGAAAATTCTGCGCCTTGGGATTGAACACCTCGCCGAAGCGCTCGCAATATACGGTTCGCGCCTTCGGAAAACGGGCCCGAATCGCCTGAGTACGCGGATGAAGTTCGACAGCGGATTCGATGTACAAGGTGTCTATCATCGGCAACGGCAAGCAGGCGGGATTGGCCGGACATTATAAAGGATGCGCGGCCTGCCGGTTACGGCCGGCGACCGGGAACGAACTTAGCGGTCGGCAGCGCCGGAGACAATAGCGCATGCCATACAGACGTGTTCTGTCCGGACAGCAATACGTTGTCGATCCATCGAAAAAAAAGGCGGTTGGAGAAAAACCAATGCGTTGCCGGATTCGAGCCGCCGGCAACGGCAAACACGACGAAAACGTTGCAACTGAAGGGAGCGGGTGCCGGCTAACTTTTGAATCTTACTCCAAATAACCGGATCTGCAACAGCGGACTTGTTTCTCTAAAAGAAATAATAAATGAATTTTTTGCAGCATTGTAAACCGAAAAAACAGGACATATAGTTAACCCAACGCCGACATTAACCGATCCCGCCGATCGAAGGAGCCAAAAATGAATACCCCGACGTTCTATCGCGATATTGCCACCGGCTTGTTTTTTATCGGCGGCGTGCTGAGTTTCGTTTCCGGACAATTCATCTTGTCCACCATGCTGTTCGGCACCGCGTCGTTGACAGCCAACCTGCGCCCGGCCAAACCGGTACGCATCTGATTTTGATGTGCCTCCTCGTTGTGAAGAAGTAAGCTCTATGGCCCCCACTTTTGCTCAAAGTGGGGGCTCTTTTTGACCACTCCGCCAGGTCTTATCAAAAGCCATTCCCGGTTCGATTTCCTATCCGACCATTGACGGTTGCGCCGGCCGCATCGCCTCCATCGCGCTCAGCCGGATAACAACCCAGCGAAACTCGCCGCATCCAGCGGCCGGCTGAAGTAATAGCCTTGCGCCTCGTCGCAGGCCAGTTCCTGCAAAAACGCCAGTTGTTCGGCGGTTTCGACGCCTTCCGCCAATACCGTCAGCCGCAGGCTGTGGCCCAGGGCCAGTATCGAGCGGGTGATGGCGCTATCGTTGGCGTCTTGCGGTATGTCCATCACAAAGGAGCGGTCGATTTTCAATTTGTCGACCGGCAAGCGTTTCAAATAGCTCAACGACGACTGGCCGGTACCGAAATCGTCGATAGCCAGCGTCAGGCCGAGGTCGCGCAGGGCTTCCATGACCTGAATATTGCGCTCAGCCTGGCGCATGATGTAGGTCTCGGTTATTTCCAGCTCCAGATGCTGCGGCGCCAGGCCGGTTTCCGCCAAAATCCGCCCGACCGCAGCCAACACGTCGCTACGCTCGATCTGCGCTCCCGACAGATTGACCGCCATCCGCTGAAAACCTTTGCCGGCTTCCGCCCAAATCTTGGCCTGGCGGCAGGCAGTGCGCAACACCCATTCGCCGATCGGTACGATCAAGCCGGAATCTTCGGCGATCGCGATGAATTTGTCCGGCGGAATCATGCATCTGTCCGGATGGCACCAGCGCAGCAATGCCTCAGCTCCGATCAAGCGGCCGTCCGCCAGCGAATACTGAGGCTGGTAGTGGACTTGCAATTCGCCCTGGTTCAGCGCCTCGCGCAATTCGCCTTCCAAAAACAGGCGCTCCCTGGCCCGCTCGGTCAAGTGCGCTTCGAAAAACTGAAAATTGCCGCGGCCGCGTTCTTTAGCCTGGTACATCGCCAGATCGGCATGCTTGATCAGCGTCGTGTAGTCCTCACCATCGTCGGGATAAAGGCTGATGCCGATCGAGGTACCGATTTCCAGCTTATGCCCCTGCACCGGAAACGGCCGGGCCAAGGCCTGCAAAATCTTGGCGGCGACTTTTTCGGTATCGCTGATGCTGGGATGGTTTTCCAGCAGAATGATGAACTCGTCGCCGCCCAGGCGCGCCACAGTGTCGCCCTGGCGCAAGCTATCTTTCAATCGTTGTGCAGTCATCCGCAGCAGTTCGTCGCCGACCGGATGCCCGAGGCTGTCGTTGACGTGTTTGAACCGGTCCAAGTCCAAAAACAGCAAGGCCAGCGTTTGTTGGTCGCGGCGCGCCCGTTCCAGGCTATGCTCGCAACGTTCCTGGAAATGTTGCCGATTCGGCAGATCGGTCAAGGCGTCGTAATACGCCAGATAATGGATGTGTTCGGCGCTTTGTTTTTGCTCGCTCAGATCGTAAAACACGCTGATATAGCGAATCACCCGGCCCTCGCTGTCGCGCACCGACGATATGTTCTGCCACAGCGGAATCAGTTCGCCGTCTTTGCGCCGGTCCCAGATCTCGCCTTGCCATTTGCCCTCGCGTTTCAGCGAGCTCCATAGCTCCTGGTAGAAGCGTTTGCCGTGGTGGCCGGACTTGAACAGGTTGGGCTTGCGGCCGATCACCTCGTCCGGCTTGTAGCCCATCACCTCGCTGAACACCCGGTTGACTTTCAAAATATGGGCCTTGGCGTCGGTGATCAAAATCGCGTTCAGGCTGTTGTCGAACACACTGGCAGCCAAGCGCAGTTGTTCGTCGACAATGTGTTGCTCGGTAATGTCCTGCACCGTGCCGACCGAACGCAGCGGCCGGCCGTCGGCCGCGTAATAATTCTGCGAGCGCTCGTGCACCCATTTGATGCTGCCGTCGGCGAATTGCAGGCGGTGTTGGATATCGTAAGGCTGGCTGTTGGCGAGCGAAGCTTGGTAGGCGCGATCGACCTGCTCCCGATCCTCCGGATGCACCAACGCCAAAAACGCTTGGTAGCTGTGCGGCGGCTCGGTCCGGGTCAATTCGAAAATCCGGTAGACCTGCTCGGACCAGGTCAGGCGGCCGCTGGCCAAATCCAGCTCCCAATGGCCCAGTTGGGCGATGTGCTGGGCCTCTTTCAACAGGCTTTCGCTGCGGCGCAAGCGCTCCTGCTGTTGCTTCAACACCGTGATGTCGGTGGCGCAGATCACGGCGCCTTCTTCCTTACCCTGCGGATTATGCTGCACGCTGCCCTTGAGCCAATAATGCCGGTAACGCCCGTCGCGGCCGCGCAAACGGTGCTCGGCCGCATAATCGCCCCGGCAGCGCACCGTCTCGAATAACGGCGAATGCACCGGCCAAGGCAGGCTACCCAGCTCTGCGGCCAGGCTTTGGCGTTCCGCCGGATGCAGCCAAGCGTCGGCAACGGCCGGTTCGGGCTCCGCGTCTACAGCGGCCAGTTCCTGCGCACATTGCTGATTGATCCGAAGTAAGCGCCCGTCCGGGCCGAGTACGATCATCAAGGCGCCGGTGCTGTCCATCACCCGTTGGATGAAATTGCTTTGGCTCTGGTAACGCTGGTTGGCTTCGCGTAACGCATTGCCGTGCGATTCCAGCGCCCGCAGCATCTCGTCGGTACGCTCGGCATCCCGGCTCATTTGCTGCTCCAACGCGGCGTTGGCCAGGCGCAAGGCTTCCAATTCGGTCCGCAACCGCGCCAGTTCCTGCTGCAATGCCGCTTCATTCATGGTGTTGCGGAGCGAAATAAAAGCTGAGCAAAGCCACCGCGCGTTCCACGGCCGCGGCGACCGGTGCCGACAAGCCCGGCCGGAAAGGCTCCACGGCGGCGACTTCGACGCCGACAATGCGCACCGTCGGCGCCGGTTCCGGCATTACCGCCAACGCCGCCAGCAGATAGCCGACACCGTGCCCGTGGCCGGCCGCCGACGACTCCAGCGGAATGGCTGCCGCCGCCAGCTCCAACAACCTGCCGGGATGGCCGGCCGGAGCCAGCGCATCGACGACGACCGCCTCGGCGCAATCCCGGAACAGCGCCAGCGCGGCAAGGCCGGGCGTACCGGCATCGAACAGGCGCACGTCCGCCGCCAACGGCAACTGGGCCAAGCGCTGGTAAACGGCCGGCCCGAAGCCGTCGTCGCCATGCAAGGGATTACCGAAACACAGAATGTGGCGCATCATCGCGGCAATAGGCGGGAATCAAGGCGCGAAACGCAACTTTTTTCCGCTGTCCAACATATGCACGGTACAGACCAGGCAGGGATCGTGGGAACGGATGATATGGCCGATTTCTATCGGATCGTCGGGGTCCTGCACCGCCACGCCGACCAGACTCTGCTCCCAGTGGCCGGGCAGGCCGTTACTGTCGCGCGGCGACGCGTTCCAGGCGGTGGGCGTGACGATTTGGTATTGGGCGATGACGCCGTCTTCGATTTTCAGCCAGTGGCCCAACGCGCCGCGGGCAGCCATGATAAGGCCGAAACCTTCGCCGTCGATTTCGGCGGATTTTGCCGGATTCAGGATATGCGGCTGGCCGATGTCGGCAGCCAATTCTTCCAACATGCGCCGGGCTCCCGCCAATTCGTAAGCGATGCGGCGCACTCTGGCGAACTGGCGCAGCCAGGCATTGCCGCCTTCCGTCGCATGCAGCGACCGAATCAGCGCATCGCCGCCGATCAGCAGTTCCGCCAGCGGCCCGGTCTGCACCGCCTTGTCGCCGTAGCGCGGCGCCTTGGCCCAGGTATAGCGGTCGCTGTTGGGCTGAAAATCCGGCACCGTTTCGCCGTTCAGCGGATGCCGGCCGCCCGGGTAAGGCCGAAACCAGGAGTGGCGCACGTGTTCGTTGACCAATTGTTGGTCAAAGGGGCTCTGCGTGGCGCTGTCGCCGTCGTAGAAGCCGCCCGGCAGCAGCCGGCCCGACGCCTGCTGCGGATCGCACCACGCGCCGAAACTCAACATGTGCCGGGTCCCGGCCGCCATGCCGTGCAACCCGAGCGAGCGGGCGCAACGGCTCAACAAGCCGAGCGCGCTATCGGCATGGGCCGGCGTTTCCAGCCATTCGAAATAGGCATCGGCACTGTCCAACGCCAACCATTCGTCGAGCGGCGCACCGACGATAACCTGTTCGTACCAATGCTGGATATCGTCCAACACCGCGCGGCAGGCCAAAATCCGCCGCAAATCGGGCGGTATCGTGACGCCGCCCGGCAGCATGTAGGAGGAATGCGGCCATTGCCCGCCGAATTGGGCGACGATCTCGACCGCCTTGCGGCTTTGGGCCAGAGTCTGCCGATAAATCGAGCCGCGGAACGGTTCGAAACGCTCGGTCAACTCGGCAAACCAGGCCCGGTCCCGGTAACGCGGATTGCAAAAATCCGGCGCGAAAAACAGAAAGGTCTGGCGCAGGTCGTTTTGTATGCCCTCGGCGATCAGGCACAGGTTGCGGATCCGCACCGCATTGGGCGGCACCGGCACCTGCCAGATTTGCTCCAGCGCCAGCACCGCCGAATAAAGATGCGCCGTGCCGCAAATGCCGCAAACCCGCGGCGTGATCACCAAGCTATCGCGCGGCGCCCGGCCCAGCATGATTTGTTCGAAACCGCGGTACAGCGTGCCGACGGTGCGGGCTTCCGCGACGACGCCGTCCTCCAACACCACGGCAATTTCCAGATCGCCTTCGACCCGGTTCAGACTCAGATTGAGCTCGACTCTAGCCATCAGACGTCCATCTTTTTATCGCGCACCCGGGCCGGCGCCGCGGCCCGCGCCAGATTTTTGTAGGCCATGTAGCGGGCGCGCTCGACTCCGAGCGGGAGCCGCACCGGAATATCGCCGATTTTCGGGGTACTGAACAAATCGGCTTCGCGCGGAAAGGTCGGCGACGTGCAACCGAAGCACGGCACGCCGGCCCGGGTCTTGCTGCTGACGCCGTTCCACAGGTCGCTGTTGCAAACCGCTTGCGTCATCGGCCCCTGGCAACCCAAATTGAAAAACAGACAGGCGCGGCCGCCGGGCTCCAGTTCCTCAATGTCGTATTCGTGGTATTCGTTGCGGGTGCAGCCTTGATGGACGATGGTGTTGAAAAACGCCTGCGGCCGGTTCAAACCGTCCAACGGCAGCGGCCATCCGGCGGCCAGACCGGCCAGGGTTTGCGTCATCGTATGCGGATGGGCCGGGCAGCCGGCAACGTTGACTACCGGTAAACCGCGCCGGGAGCGCCATTCCGGCGGCAGCAAACCGCCCGGCCGGTCGCGGTCGAATTGCAAGCCGGTACAGTCGCTGGGATTGGGCGCCGCCGCATGCACGCCGCCGAACGCGGCGCAGGTGCCCATTGCCACCACGACGCCGGCCTGTTGCGCCAATTCGCGCACCATCTCCATTTTCGCTCGGCCGCGGTAGCTGTCGTACAGTCCGGTACCGCGCGGCGCCGTGACGATACTGCCTTCCACACATAAAATATCCAGCGTTTGCTCGCCGCTGGCGATGCGCTGGTAGATCGCATCGTGCTGGCGCATTGGCTGGTGGGATAGCGAGGGGTGCCAGAGGAGTTCGACGCCGTGGTCGGTCAACAACTGCTCCAAGCTCGGCGTTTCGGCCGACAAAATAGCCAAAGAATCGCCGCCGCAGGCGCCGGTCTGCAACCAGAATAATGTAGCCATCGTTCGCCTCCAGCCCGATTTCAAAGACCCATCTTAATAAATCGGGCATTTGAGCGCCAACGGAAACGCAACGGCGCCGACGAGCAGGCCTACAAAAAGCGCTCGCAGCCTTGGCCGGCACTATCCGAACCTTGCCGGGGCCGCTATCGCGCTTAAGAATTTTGCCGGCGGCGACAAAACGCAGCAGCGCCCGCCGGAAAGACGGCTTAATTTGCCGGCATGGCTGCCGGCGCTAGCCCTTCAGGACCCAAGGAAAATAGGTCAGCACCAGTTCGGCGATGGTTTTGTTCAATTCGGTATTCTGGGCGTTGACGTATTCCACTTTCTCGTACAGTTTCAACGAGTCGCCAACCGCCGGCATACTGAATTCGCACATCGTAAACAGCGAATAACACCAGGCATAAATCACCGGGATATTCGATTTCAGGTGTTTTTGGGTTTCTTCTTGCAGCCATTTAGCCTGATCGGTTTTGCTTTGCTGGGTATCGATGATGTCGACCGTGATATCGGTAAACTCTTTCAGCGCCTTGGCTCTGACCCGGTTGTCCTCGTCGATATGCTCTTTGGCAAAAACGTTCAGCGTCATACCCTTTCTATCGACGATATTCGGGATGTCGCCGTGGCGCCCGGAAAACACTTTGAAATGTTTGTGGCCTTGAGAGCGCAACAACGCGACTAGCGGCAGCCAGGAGTTTTCGCCGGTTATCGTCACCGACAGGTATAGCTGGCCGACCTGAACCCAGGGGCAATCTTCGTCTTTGACGTCACCCGATAACAGATTCTTACTGATCACGCTCGGCTTGGCGGTCGAGTTGTGGTTGTACAAGGTATTGGTCGGTTTGGTAGCCATTCGGAAGCCCCGGAAATTGGTTAAGGTGGTTCAAGTCTAGCCGCAAGCCTCCGAAAAGCCAGCGCGGCGCAAACCGCTGCCGTTGCAGGCAGACAAGCGGCCCAAGCGATGTAGGCCGGCACCGGTGCATGCTGGTAGAATAGGCCTTTTGACTCGTTTGCGATCATGCGTCTAATCCGTGGGCTGAACCATCTCGACCCGTTGCGCAACGGCTGTGTCTTGACGATCGGCAATTTCGACGGCCTGCATTTGGGCCACCGCCTGGTGATCGAAAAACTGGCCGAGCACGGCCGCCGGCTGCAACTGCCGACCGTGGCGATGGTGTTCGAACCGCAACCGCTGGAATATTTTTTGGCCGACCACGCGCCTTCCCGCTTGACCCGCTTACGCGAGAAAGCCATCCAATTCGCCAAACTGCCGATCGACGAATTATTGGTGATGCCGTTCAAGCGCAGCCTGGCCGATTGCGACGCCGAGCAATTCATCGCCGACATCCTGGTCCGCCGGCTGAACGTCAAGCATTTGGTGGTCGGCGACGACTTCCATTTCGGCAAGGCCCGCCGCGGCAATTTCGCGCTATTGCAGCATCGCGGCGAAACGTACGGCTTTAGCGTGGAAGATAGCCATTCCTTCGAGCTGGCGGGGCTGCGGGTCAGCAGCACCTTGATCCGCGACGCGCTGGGCGAAGGCGACCTGGCCCAGGCCAAACTGATGCTGGGCCGGGATTATTCGGTCTGCGGCCGGGTCGCCCACGGCGACAAGCGCGGCCGCGAGCTGGGTTTTCCAACCGCCAACGTGCGCATGCAACGCAAGAATACGCCGATCGTCGGCGTCTACGCAGTGACGATGACCGGACTGGACGGCAAGGAATACCAGGGCGTCGCCAACGTCGGCTCGCGGCCGACCGTGGACGGCGGCGCCAAAGTGGTACTGGAGACGCATTTGTTCAACTTCAATAAGGACATCTACGGCCATTACGTCGAAGTACATTTCAAACACAAGCTGCGCGACGAAATCCGCTTCGACTCGCTGGACGCACTGAAGCGGCAAATCGGCCTGGATGTGGCGCAAGCCCAACGGTTTTTCGGATGAAGGCTGAGACGATGCTCGACAATACCCCCGTTCCGTCCCCTTGCATCCGAAATTGCTGCCTGGACGACAGCGACATCTGTCTGGGCTGTTTCCGCTCGCTGGACGAGATCCGCAACTGGAGCAACGCCGATAACGCCAGCCGCGAGCAAATATTGCACCGGGCGGCAGCGCGGCGCCAATCCCGCCCCTCCCCGCTTTTTTTAACGAACAAGGACCCATCGCCGCAATGACAGAGGATGCCGAAGACGAATTGGTCCGCAAAGCTTTAAAAAACATCAAAATCCCGCCGGCGCCGCACGTATTGGATAAGCTGCACAAGGAATTGCAGAAAGACGAGCCCGAGCTGGAGACGGTCGCCGAGATACTGGCGCAGGACATCGGCTTGTCGGCGCTGGTATTGCGCAGCGTCAATTCGCCGTATTTCGGCTTACGCACCAAAGCCGTGTCGATCCAACACGCCACCTCGCTGTTCGGCCTGCGCAATATCGTCAATATCGTGGCCGGCCTGGCGTTGCGGCGGGTGTTCGAAGAGACAGAAGGCGCCAATCCGCCCAATTTTTGGGATTCGCCGCTGAACGTGGCGATGGCAGCGGCCGCGATCGCCCGCGCGGTGTTTTATTCGCGGCCGGACGAGGCCTACATGCTCGGCTTGTTCCATAACGCCGGCCACCCTTTGCTGACCCAGCACTTTGCCGGCTATGCCGAGTTCATGTCGCAACACATCAACGCGGCGGACCAGTCGATCTGCGCCGCCGAAGACCGCCAATACCAGGTTGAGCACGCCGTACTCGGTTATTATCTGGCCAGAGCCTGGGGCCTGGATAAACGCATCGCCAATGTGATCCGCGACCACCACCAGGTCAAGGAGCGCTTCGCCGCGCGCGACCGCGGCGATCCCAGCGAATTGAGTCTGCTGGCTATCCTGAAAATGGCCGAGCATATCGATAAGTTGTTTTGGGGCTACCAGCCCGATTACGAATGGCTGGAAATCCAAGACCTGATCCTGAACTTTGTCGGCCTTAGCGAGCAAGACTTCGCCGAACTGCACCAGGACATCGCCGACAACGTCCTCGGCGGCTTGACCCGTTAATTACGCCGCTTGCGCAGCACCGGCTGCAGATCCAGCCGGTAGGCTAGCGCCAGATAAATCAGCATGCCGAAACTGCCGCAGAGCCAGACGTCCCATCGGTACTGCGCCACCGCGTAACGGTCGGCGAAATACAGGCTCAAACCCAACGCGAAGTAAAACCCGATCTTGGCCAGAGGGTAATCGACCGGATAGTAAATCCGGCCCAAGCCCCACGACAGCAGAACCATAAACCCGTAGCAAACCAGCGTGGCCCAGGCGGCGCCGATATAGCCGTACTGCGGAATCAGCAGGATATTCAACGCCACGGTGACGCCGGCACCGGCCAACGACACCCAGGCGCCCAGCCCGGTGCGGTCGCTGAGTTTGTACCAAACCGATAGATTGACGTAGATGCCGAGCAACAAATTCGCGATCAATAGAATCGGCACGACGACCAAGCCCTCGCGAAATTCGGCGCCGATAAAATATTTAAACAGGTCGATGAATAAGGCCACCAATAAAAAAATCGACACGCCGGCGATGACGAAATACTGCATCACCAGCGCATAGGCGCGTTTGGCGTCGGCCCGGCCGGCGTAAGAGAAGAAAAAAGGTTCGCCGGCATAGCGAAAGGCTTGCACGAACAGCGTCATCAAGATCGATAACTTGTAACAGGCGCCGTAGATGCCCAACTGCTGCAGATTGGTTTGCAGATCGTACGGCAACAGTTGCTTCAATATCGCCCGGTCCAGCATCTCGTTGACCATACCGGCCAGACCGATCACGATCATCGGCAGCGAATAGCGCAGCACCGGCGCCAGCACCGCCCGCTCCAGGCCGAACGGCACGGCACGGAATTGCGGCAACAACATCAACAACTTAGCGGCACTGGCCGCCAGATTGGCGATAAAGATATAACCGACGCCGACTTGCGGGTCGTAGTAACCGGCAATCGCGCTATCCGGCCACAGCACCGCGAGTTTCGGCCACAGCAGTAACAACAGCAAATTCAAGCCGATGGCGACCAGAATCTCGGCCATTTTAATCCCGGCAAAACGCCAAGCCCGGTTCTCGGCGCGCAGTTTGGCGAACGGCAAGGCCGACAACGCATCCAGCGCCAGTATCCAGGCAAACCAGACCGCATATTCCGGATGCTGCGGGTATTGCAACCAAGCCGCCAACGTCTCTTGCCAGTACCAGACGGCCCCGACCAAAGCCAAATTGGCGAGCAGCAACAGACTCAACGCATTACGGTAAACCCGCTCGCCGTCGAACTCCGGCCGCTGCCGAAAGCGGAAATAGCCGGTCTCCAGCCCCAATACCAACAACACCGCAAAAAATCCGGCATAGGCGTAAAACTCGGAGACGACGCCGTATTCGCCGGTGCCGAAGGTATAGGTGTAAAGCGGCACCAGCAAGTAATTCAGGAACCGGCCGACGATGCTGCTCAGGCCGTAGACCGCGGTTTGGGAAACTAGTTGGCGTAAAGACATGGATCGATTGTGTCGACGAAGGCCGCGGCGCGGCCGGTGGGATTATTGTATGCGTTTAAGCCGGTTCGGCGGGACCGGACGGCGCACAGGCATGGCCGATCAAAACTTCGGCGGCCTCGCGGGCCGAGCGCATCGGCGCCGAGCCTCGCTGCATCTGCTCCCGCACCAGCGCGCCGGCAATCAGCATGGATAAATGCTTGGCCAGACTGTCGGGGTCGCGGGCGCCGGCCTCGGCGGCCAGCGTCGCCAACAAGCGGCGAAAGCCTTCGGAAAAATCGGCCGCCGCCTGCTGCACCGGGCTGCCGGCGTCGGCGAATTCGGCCGAGGCGTTGATGAACGGGCAGCCGCGAAACGCCGGACTGGCTTGCAGCCGTTCGAACACATCGAATACGGCCAGCAATTTCCGCCGCGGATCGGCGCCGGATTGGGCCAGTTCCGCCTCGATGATGCCCTGCAACTTGACACGGCTCTTACTCAAATGCGCGACCACCAAATCATCCTTGGACGGAAAGTATTTATACAGGCTCATCTTGGTCGTGCCGGCGGCCTTGACGATGGCGTCGACGCCGGTGGCCTTAATCCCCTGGCTGTAAAACAGCTCCGAAGCGACGTCGAGGATATGTTGCTGAAGATTACGGGCCATACGCGGTTATTTGCAAAAACGGAGTTGAAACTATACCGACCGGTCTGTATTATTGCAACAGACTGACCGGTCTGTTTTAAAGCACTTTTACTTGATGGAGATAATTCGATGATTACTTTATACGGCATAGCAATCAGCAACTATTACAACAAAGTCAAACTGGCCTTGATGGAAAAGGAAATCGCCTTCGTCGAAGAAGCGGTGCGCCCGAGCCAAAACGAAGCGGTGTTGAAACGGTCGCCGCTGGGCAAAGTTCCGTTCATCAAAACCCCGGAAGGCTATTTGTCCGAATCGCAAGCGATATTGGAATACCTGGAAGATGCGTTTCCTGAACACCCGCTGTTTCCTGGCGACGCTTTCGAACGCGGTAAATGCCGCGAGTTTATCCAGCATATCGAACTGAACGTTGAACTGATTGCCCGCCGCCTGTATGCCGAAGCGCTTTTCGGCGGCAGCGTGTCGCAAGAAACCAAAGACGAAGTCCGGCAAAAACTCGACACCGGTTTGACCGGCTTGGCCAAATTGTTGAAGCTGGCGCCTTACGCGCTGGGCGATTCGTTTACCGCCGCCGACGTCGTCGCCTGGCCGCATCTGCAACTGGTCGGTTTCGCCACCCAAAAAATTTACGGCGAAAACTTGGTTAACAGCCATATCCCCGGCATCGAAAGCTATATGCAACTGATCGAAAGCCGGCCTCATGCGCAAACCGTAGCCGCCGACCGCGCTACGGCGCTGGCAGCGTTTTTCGCCAACCAGTAACCGTTCCGCAGCCGCCGGACTCGAGCAATTCGAAGCCGGCGGCGTATGCCTTAGCGCGAATCTGGTGCGGAAATTGGCGTTTATTTTTCGCCGGATTGGCTATCTCGAATCGCGGCAAGACGGCTTCACCGTCGAGCTTATTCCCGCCGATGAAAAGGCGGGAGCCGCACGCCCTGAATTAAATCTTTCATTTACCGCTGCGTCTACCCGTTCGTCGATATCAAACTGGTGGAACAACGCTTGTTGTTTTTGACCGAGAAAGCCCTACGGCCGGACGATTTTTTACAGACCGGTTTGGAGAAAGTTTGGCTGAAGCGGTAAGCCGAAACCAGGACCGACGCTAGTCGTCCGGCTTGAGAAAGGTTATGGAAGGGAAATTTGGCGCCGGTAAACCGGGTTCGAGGGTCGACGCGGGCGGGCCTGTGAGGACGCCGGTCCGCGCCGGGTTAAAGCTTAGGCTTCGTAGTTGGCGCTGGCGAATTCCCAGTTAACCAAGGCCCAGAACGCTTCCAAGTATTTCGGACGCAGGTTGCGGAAATCGATGTAATAGGCGTGCTCCCAAACGTCGCAGGTCAAAATCGGAGTTTTGCCGTCGGTCAATGGGCAACCGGCATTGCTGGTGCTGACCAGTTCCAGACCGCCCTTGTCGTTTTTCACCAGCCATGCCCAGCCGGAACCGAACGTGGTAACGGCGCATTTGGTGAATTCTTCTTTGAATTTCTCGAACGAACCGAAGCTTCTTTCGATCGCGTTTGCCAAGCCGCCGGTAGGTTCGCCGCCGCCGTTGGGAGACAGGCAGTTCCAGTAGAAAGTGTGGTTCCAGACTTGCGCTGCGTTGTTAAACACGCCGCCGGACGATTTTTTGACGATTTCTTCCAGAGACAAACCTTCGAACTCGGTGCCCGGAACCAGATTGTTCAGGTTGGTCACGTAGGTTTGGTGGTGTTTGCCGTAGTGGTATTCGATGGTTTCGGCGGAAATGTGCGGCGCCAAAGCATCTTTGGCGTACGGTAATGCAGGTAATTCAAAACTCATCTTTAATTCTCCAGATTGATTGAACAGCAGCAGTGACTAGGTGCGGACCGGGTCCAACCTAATTACCTAGCATTATAATAAAGAATTATTCCGAATTTAAAAGCACATTTAATTCAATGGCTTAGTATTTTTTGCCGGGACGCGGCCGCATCCCGGCGCCCGATTGAGCCAAGCAAGCCAAAAACCTTAAAAAATCAAAGCATTATAAGATCGTAACCAATCGGCTAAAACCGGCGTCGGAAGTGGTGCGTCAGTTGATCATGACCACACCGCCCTTCAGCGTCAACGTGCCGTCGCCGTTGACGGAAGTCTGCAAGCCTTTCAATTCCGCTTGAGTATCGGCTTGGATTTTGACGGTCATGCCTTTGATCGTCACGCCGCTTTGATCGAGCTTGATACTGCTCGACCCGACTCTGAGTTCTATCGATTGCTCGGCTTCTTCGAGAATGGCGCCTTTATCCAGCTTTACCGTCAGATTGCCCGATCCTAAACTAACTGTACGGTTACCGGAACTGACGGTCAATTCGTCATTACCTTGTTTGATCTCGACGGTACGATTGCCGGTCTTGACCGTCAACTTGTCGTTACCCTGATCCAGCGTCACGGTGCGGTGGTTATAAATATCTATGGTTTGGTCGCCGGGATCTGCCCTCTCGAAACCTATTTTCTGTACGTCGTTGTTCTTGACGATGCGGGTAAAGTTCTTTTCCGCTTGCATATAGATTTCTTCTTCGTCTTTTTTATCTTCGAAGCGTAATTCGTTGAAGTTCCCGGCCTCACCGTTTGGCGTGCTGCGCGTCTTGATACCGCTTTGGGTCTTGTTGGCATCCAGCCCGTAAGGCGGCATGTTGACGCTGTTATAGACCCGGCCGGTGATGATCGGATTGTCCGGGTTGCCTTCCAGAAAATCGACGACAACCTCCTGCCCGACTCGGGGTATGAACATGCTGCCCCAATTTTTACCGGCCCAAATCTGCGCAACCCGAACCCAGCAGGAGCTATTCTCGTTTTTAGTTCCGAGCCGGTCCCAATGGAACTGGACTTTGACTCGGCCATATTGGTCGGTCAGGATCTCGTCGCCCTCCGCTCCTACCACGACAGCGGTTTGCACGCCCTGCACCACCGGGACCCTGGTCAACCGCGGCGGCCGGTAAACATACGCAGTTTTGATCACCGAATAGGTACACAGGTACTCTTCTTCGCCGCCGGCGCCGGAATCGAAACCGTTGTTGCGGATACTGATATCGGTCGACAACACCATGTATTGGCAATTTTGGTCGGCGCGGGGATATTCGGCTAGAGTAAAGGTCAGACCGGTTGCCAATCCTCTGACATTGCCGCCGGCGAATATCTGTTCGTGCTCGGAGCGAACCTGCTCCATGCGCAAGCGAGCGTAGCGCTCGCCCTGCGTGGCGGTTTTATATTCGCCCGGATAATCGTAAATTTCCTTGCCGGATTCCGCGTGCTCGCCGTCAATCAACGACGCCACCTTCAAGTCAGACGTGACTGCTTCGAAATCGTATTCGTTCAAATAGTAACCGCCGGATTGAATTTGCCGGCTGAAAGTCCAGTCGAAAATATGCTCTTCGTCGCGGACGCCTTGGTTATCGGGCGGGTAATACTTGACCGTGGCATTGCCGGCAAGCGCTTGGTGCGCCTGCATGTTGTCGCATAACACCATGGTGTGACTGCCGTTATGGTGCTGGAAGTAGTAGTAGATACCCTCCTCTTCCATCAACCGACTGACCAGATTGAAGTCGGTTTCCCGGTATTGCACGCAAAATTCGCGTTCGGGGTAGGTTTCGTTCAGATTCAAGGTCGGCACGATGCCGTAATTGCCGAGTATGCTCTTGACGATCTCGGAAGCGGTAGTAGGTGCCGCTTGGTTGTTTTCGCCGACAGAAGGCGACAAAACTCGGCAATTGCTGGATCGGGTCATTAACCAAGCCTTCGGATGCAGCCAGACCCGATAGTTGTACAAATCTCCGAGCATGCCAAGTTGATTGACCCGGGTAACGATACCGTTAAACCAACGGCTCCCGCCGTTCTCCAACGCCAACTCCACGGTCAGGCCGGTGCCGAGCAAGGCTTTCAAGTCGACGGTTCCGCTTTCGCTCAACAATTCCAATTGGTATTCGAACAAGCGGCTGACGGCCTCGCTACCGGTCATCCGATACAGCACGAAAACACCGTCACCCAGTGCCGTGGTCACCTTAGCTACCCGCTGATCTTGAGAGAGGGACATGTCGAAATCCTAAATGAAACTGTTGAATAACTAAGCCAGGCGGCTCAACCGATCAATACCGTCGGATAGCCGACAATAATGGTGCCGCCATGGGCGCAACTGTCGCCCATCCGGGCCGCGGGCATATTGCCGATCAATACCGTCGCCGACCCCATCGCGATGGTATCGGGCGGCCCGACGCAGACGGCCATGTCGGTGGCTCTTGCGGCTGGCATACTGCCGATCAAAACCGTTGCCGCACCCGGACCTGAAATCGGCCCGCCGACGTGAGGTACCGGTCCGTTGAACATCGGGCAAACATGCATGTCGGTCAAGCGTGCAGCAGGCTGTCCCATCCCCCCCCCTAAGCCGCTTGCCAGACGCGGCCGTTACCGCCGTTGGCGATATCGATGCCTTGCTCCAGAAAGAACTGGTATTTGTCCTGGGATTTGTCCGGCTGCGTCAGTACCGCGGCCAGCATCACGGCCCCGGCCACAGCCTTACCGGTCAAATTGTCGGCCGGCGGCACGGCCGGCACGTTTTCCGGTGCCATACTGCCTTCACTCCAGAACGCCGCCATCGCCGCCCAGGCAGCCGGATTTTCGAACGACGCATCGTGGGCGGCGCTATTCGCCAAGCGGCGATTGGGTTCGGTAGGTTTGAATACCCATAACTCGGCTGCCTCCAAGGCTTTCACCACTTCCGGCTTGGTATCCGGTCCGACCACGCTGCGGGCGCTGATGCAGGCCCACCAGGTTGCTTCCCGCTTGGGTAAGGCTCTTGCCAGAAACCGAACGGCATCTGGGAACAGTTTGAGTTCGATCAGGTTGCGCAAAAATGCCGCCGGCGCCAAGTCGTCGGCCAAACAACGTAACGCTTCTGGCTCCAACTGAATGTCCCGGCAAATTTGCGCCGCCGTAGGCATCGTCACTTTGCGTAAACTTACCGCAGTTGTCATGCTATCTCCCATCTCCAACGTGTCTGATTTCGGATTTTCTCTGTCGCGATTACGAATCTGCCAAGTAAAAATCTTAACCGTTGCACGCCGAGTTAGCTACCCGATTCACAACGCTTCGAATGGGTCTATATTGGCCCAATCCGTTTGCAAAACCGCCTGCCAACAATTGCCTTTTCCGTGCGCACCGCCGCCGGTGGCATTCGGCAAATCCACAACCATGCCGACATGGTCGCCCGCCACCCCCTCGACACTGACCAAATCGCCGGCGATTCGGAAATTGACGCCGGGGCAATCGGATGCGCTTTTCGATTTCCAGGTCCGCAGCATCATTTGCGGCTTGAAGATATTGACATGGGCTGCTTTGATAACCTGGGCCATCGCCGGCGCGTTAAAGGTGACGAACGGCACGCCTTCCCAAACGCCGACCACTTGAGCCAAGCCGCCGCCTAACGAATGCCCGGTCACCGATATTCTTCTGCCGTTGGCAATTTGTTTGGCGGCCTTCAGCATTTGCCGCGCCGACGAAGATTGGTTGGGTAGAATACGCAAACCGATTCTCAGGTCGGCCCCGATATCCGAAAATAGCTTTCCCGCTTGCCCCGGATTCGTGCCACAACAACCGACCACGACGTCCGAGCTGTTGCACCATATACCGCCTTGAAAACCGTCTCCGTACCAGGTCCCCGATTCCCACTTCTGCACCTGCCAATCGTCGACCATATGGCCGGGAGGATCGGCGTAATACTGGTTGGCGCGTTTGTAATAAGCAGCTATTGCGATTTTTGCGTAGTCTAGACAAGTTGCCATCTAATTACTTTTGAAATGTGAATTAAAAACTGGTCTTTTTCTCTAAAACATAAGAAATCAAACGAACCAATACACGCTAGAAATATTCTTTTCCGATTCCAGCTATAAGTAGTCCCAGCGAAAAAATCACCTATGAAGTGAATTGCGAAAAGCTCAATTTAAAATGTTCAGCGAAAATCTTTAACCAGGGTAAGTGATATTCATCTAACAGGGTATAATGTCTGGACATGGATACCATCCATTGGAAGTTTATCCACAATCATTACCGCCTGACTAAAATCTTCCAAGTGAGTTATATCCGAATCTTTACTGGCAAAATTCATTTTAAATGCATTCTCTCTAACAAACTCTAATCTATCTAATGATTTAGAAATCTTCACTCTATTCGAGGCTCCATCCAGTTTTGCCAATTCGACTTGCCCTTCATCAGAATTAAGCAAAAACCAACCCACAACAACCGCCTGTTGTACGTCTAGAAACGAACCTGAATTATCTTTTGAGTTATCAATAAAACTACCGAATGCATTTTTCGCTTGCTGAGTGTTCATCCCTGGATTAAGAGCCTTCCAAATTTCACGATGTTCAGACTCAGGCCGAATTGATCCAGTAGGCCCCATAATGATGGGGTGGGTACTATCGCTCTTTAAAGTTCCCATTAAGCGATCAGATATTTGCAAGCCACTTACACCAACATGCAGACTTAGAATATGACTAGGTTCGTTGCTAACTGGACTTAGTAGCCCTTCTCTCGTAGTTAAAATCGCATGGACCTCTTGTTTAGAATATTTTCTTGCTCTAGCCATCTTAAAATCTCCACTTTCAAAGAAAATTTTTTGTTACCCCAAAAACACAGCCAAAACGAATCCCCATCTATTTGATAACGCGAAATAGTTGAGTATTCAAAGCATCACATCACGCTTAGAACTCATAACCAAACTCACCATCCATAACCTTTACCTGTACCCTTTCGATCGGCGCCCCTTCCATCATCCGGGTCAAAAACTCCTCGCTGATTTTCGGTAACACGGTGTTGGTCAGGATCGCGTCTATCATCCGGCCGCCGCTTTCCAGTTCGGTGCAGCGGCTAGCGATCAGTTTGATCACGTCGTCGTCATAGCTAAACGGCACTTTGTGGGTTTCTTCGACGCGTTTTTTGATGCGGTTTAATTGCAAGCGGGCGATGGCGCCTATCATTTCGTCGTTTAGCGGATAGTATGGAATCACGACCAGACGGCCCAGCAAGGCCGGCGGAAATACTTTCAGCAACGGCTCGCGCAAGGCTTTAGATATGCCTTCCGGTTCCGGCATCAGATCCGGGTCCTTGCACAGATTGGCGATCAAGTCGGTACCAGCGTTGGTAGTCAACAAAATCAGCGTGTTTTTGAAGTCGATGACCCGGCCTTCGCCGTCTTCCATCCAGCCCTTGTCGAACACCTGGAAAAAGATTTCGTGCACGTCGGGATGAGCTTTTTCGACCTCGTCCAGCAACACGACGCTGTAAGGCCGGCGCCGCACGGCTTCGGTCAATACGCCGCCCTCGCCATAACCGACATAGCCGGGAGGCGCGCCTTTCAATGTCGACACGGTATGCGCTTCCTGGTACTCGCTCATGTTGATGGTAATGACGTTCTGCTCGCCGCCGTACAAGGCTTCGGCCAAGGCCAGAGCGGTTTCGGTCTTACCGACGCCGGATGTACCGGCCAACATGAACACGCCAATCGGTTTATTCGGATTGTCGAGACCTGCGCGCGAGGTCTGAATCCGTTTGGCGATCATCTCCAGCGCGTGGCGTTGGCCGATAATGCGCTGCTCCAGATTGTCGGCCAATTTCAGCACGGTTTCGATTTCGTTTCTGACCATCCGCCCGACCGGAATGCCGGTCCAATCCTGTACCACCGCAGCGACGGCCTGATGGTCGACGGTCGGCAGGATCAGCGGCGATTCGCCTTGTTGTTCGTGCAATTGCGCTTGCAGCGATTTAAGTTCGGTCAGCATGGCATCGCGATCCTCGTGTTCCGTTGCCGATTCGTCAGCCGTAGCGTTCGCGCCATCCACGGCATGGCCGGCCGAGCGCAATTTACCCCGGAGCGCCAGAATCTTGCCGACCAATTCTTTCTCGGCGTTCCAGCGCTCCTCCAGACCCAGCAAGCGCTCGCGTTCGGCCGCCAATTTTTCGTTGGCCAACTCTTCGCGGCCGACCACTTCGACACCGACAGCTTTTTCGCGGCCGATGATGGCGAGTTCGGTTTCCAAGGCTTCGATACGCTTACGACAATCGTCGACCTCGGCCGGCACCGCGTGCTGGCTGACGCCGACCCGGGCACAGGCGGTATCCAACAGACTGACCGCCTTGTCCGGCAGTTGCCGGGCCGGAATATAGCGGTGCGACAGTTTCACCGCGGCTTCCAGCGCCTCGTCCAAAATCAGCACTTGGTGGTGTTTTTCCTGTACCGAAACCACGCCGCGCATCATCCGGATCGCCTTGGCTTCGTCCGGTTCGTGGACCTGTACAACTTGAAAGCGGCGGGTCAAGGCAGGGTCTTTCTCTATATGTTTTTTATACTCGGCCCAGGTTGTTGCGGCGACGGTACGCAATTGGCCGCGCGCCAACGCCGGCTTCAACAGATTGGCGGCATCGCCGGTGCCGGCCGCACCGCCGGCGCCGACCAGGGTGTGGGCTTCGTCGATGAACAAGATGATGGGTTTCGGCGAAGCTTGGACTTCTTCGATGACCTGACGCAGGCGGTTTTCGAATTCGCCCTTCATGCTGGCGCCGGCCTGCAGCAAACCGACGTCCAAGGTGCGCAAACTGACGTCGCGCAAGGACGGCGGTACGTCGCCGGCGACGATTTTCAAGGCAAAGCCTTCGACGACGGCGGTCTTGCCGACGCCGGCCTCGCCGGTCAAAATCGGATTGTTCTGGCGGCGGCGCATCAGAATGTCGATCATCTGGCGGATTTCCTCGTCGCGGCCGACGATAGGATCGATCTTGCCTTGGCGGGCCTGTTCGGTCAGGTCGACGGTGAACTGTTTCAGGGCGTCCTGCTTGCCCATCGCCGCCGGCGCCATCGCACCGCTGGCTTCACCCGGCGTCGCGGCAATGTGGGTACCGTCGGTTGCCGCCAAGCCGTCCTCCGGAGAACCGGCAATTACGCTTGGCAACTCGTCCGATAGGCTATCCGGTTTAAGTTTTTCGAATTCGCGGGAAATGCCGATTAGCTCGTTGCGCAGGCCTTTGGTTTTCAGCATGCCGACCAGCAAATGGCCGCTACGCACCTGGTTTTCGCCGAATAACAGCGTGCCGTAAACCCAACCGCGTTCGACGCTGTCTTCGATGTGCGGCGAGAAATCGGAAATCGAGGTCGAGCCGCGCGGCAATTTGTCCAGCGCTTCTGTGACTTCTTTCGCGATCCGCGACATGTCCAGGCCGTAATGCTTGATCGCCCGATGCAGGTCGGAATCGGGCAATTGCAGCAATTGGCTCAGCCAATGCACCAATTCGACATAAGGGTTGCCCCGCAGCTTACAAAACACCGTTGCGCTTTCGACGGCTTTGTAACAAACCCGGTTTAATTTCCCAAACAGCTTGACTCGGCTAATTTCTGCCATCGCTACATTTCCTGTTCAAAAGTTAAGGTTGGTTTAACAGTTCGCCCCAACGGCGATAAATGGGTCGAGCAATAAATCGTCGGCATCGCGTTCGCTGTGGCGCGGCCCCAGCCACATACTCCAGCCCAGTTGCGCATAGCCATTCATACTGCGTTTATCCTGTTGCTGCGGCACACCCAACGCCAATTCCGCCGGCACTTCGGAGTGTTTCAAAACCAATTGTGCATCCCAGACATATTCGTCGCCGACATAATTGCGCACACTGGCTTTCAGTTGTTCGAACAACACCGCGCCCGGTAACAGCGCCAGATAATCGGTCAGCGCCATCGGCCCGAGTACGACCTTGAATTTGTGCTGGCAGCCCCATACCGAAGCGCCCAATAAGGCGGTTTGGCCCAAGCTGGCTATATCGGCACTGGCACCCAATCGAGTTTGTTCCGACGGCTGAATATCCATCCATTCGCCGACGAATTCTTCGATTCTGCCCCCCAGCCCCAGCACATCGGCGATCACCGCGCGCAATCCGTCCGGATGCTTGGTTTGGGCGGAAAAGTGGCCGGCGTAAAACAGTTTCGCCCGATCCGCCAGCGCATCCCGCTGCTGGAAAGCCTCTCCGGCAACCCCCAACAAGCTACCGACGTAAAAAGCGAAGCGGTCGGTTTGCGGCCGATCGTAATGCACTTCCGGCCGAGCGTTGGCCCAAGCCCGGTAAAACAGGCTGATCATGCGATGGTGAAACACATCGGCAAACCGGGCCAGGGTCGGATCGTGATGGTGGCGAGCACGTTGTCGGGCATATTCGGTCAAATGCAACGGCAACGGGCCGTGCGGGCCGAACAGCCCCATAAAGTTCACCGCCAGGCGCGGCGTCGCGGATTTGCCTCCCGCCGCAACGTAGGCCGAAACGGCGGACGCCGGAAACTCCAGCTCGGGCTCCTGCGACAAGCGAATCGCATCGTCCCCTGCCTTAAGGCTTTCGCCCAGGCGCGGTTTGTCTGGATGCAGGGTTTCGATCAAGCGCAAGGCTTCGAAAAAATCGAAGCGGTAAGCGGCTTGTTGCAACTCGTCGATCAGAACGTGTGCCGACATCCCATCCTCACCGGCCATCTGGCCACTTCGCCGCGATCGGTAGTACGAATCGCGGTTTCGACGAAGGAATTGATCGACACGTAGCGGGCAAAAAATTGCTCCAGCACGGTACCCATCAAAAAGTAACCGCCACCCTCGAATGCCGACTCGTCGAGCAATACCGAAATTTCCAGGCCGCGGCCGAACACCATCGGTCCTTTCGAATCGATGCGCCGGACCACATTTTTCGAAGCGACCGAAATCACGCCCTCGATTTGTTTTTTGATCGCCGGCTCGCGGCCTTCCGCATAAAGCCCCAACAATTCGCGCAACGCGGCGGCGCCGGTTTTCTGGTCGCTGTCGATCAAGGACAAATAATTCAGCGATAAATGGTTGATCAGGCGCCACACCGTATCCGAGTCATAGGCTGCTGGTAACGGCCGGGTCGGTCCGGCAATGCAACGGATCGATTTGACCGGGGCGCTGATCTGGAGCGTAAAGTCGGTCTCGCCCAAGCCGACCGGCATTACCAACGGCAAATCGCGGTTGGTACATAACGTCTCTATGCCCAACTGCGCCAATTTAGTGGAATACGGGGCCTCGGCCGCGTCGACCAAAGCGATAAACACTTCGCTGCCGATGTAGCTGGAGCGCACGCCTTTACGCCGCTGTTTGGACGACAACACCCGCTTGGTCCGGCGGAGGGCGTAAAACGCGGTTTCCGTTTGGTTCTGGTAAGCCGACTTGGAACCGTAGAACGGTAGAAATGCCTGTTCGCCGGCCTGGTCGTTGCCGTAACCGCAAACCTCGTTAACGCTGTACACCTCGTAGTCCATCGGCCGGCTGCGGTCGACTACCAAATGGTATTCGGACTGGCGGTGGTCGACGTGGATCCGGTCGGCGCGCTTCGGGAACAAATTGATGGCCGGCGCGCAAAACAGCGCCAAATTGTTCTGGTCCAGCGCATTGACCAGTTGCAAATCGCTGCGGTCCAACAGCACGAACAGTTCCAGTTCCTCGCTGTCGCAAACCGCCGTCAACTGGTTCAGCCGCTCCAGCTCGACGAACAGGTAGCGCTCCGGAAAGGCGAAATATTCCTGCAAGATCCGGTAACCGTCGAACGAGCGCGGCGTTTGCCTGAGCAGCGCTTCGTCCTGATTGAAGCCCATGCCGTGCGCCACCCGACCGTTAGCATATTCGAAAACATGGGATGCGCCGGCTTTGAACTTGCCGGCCAAACCGACCGCGTTGGCCAGAAACTGCTCGTACAAGCGGTAAGGAATATTGCCGGAACCGCGCAAAAACAACGGCAAACTTTGCAGCGGCATCTTGCTGAATTTAATGCCGCCGACCGTACGCAACACGATACGGAATGCCGCCTTGACCGTCGGCGGATACTTGCCGGGCGCCAAGCCGCTGCTGGAAATGGCCGCCAAACTGGGCAGATATTCCAATTGCGCCAGTTGCAGCGGCCAAAGTTGCACCGCTTGCGAAGTCCTGTATTCGCATGCGGTTTGTTCGCCTTTAGCGATCAAACTGCGCAACACCGTATCCCGCGGAATGGTCAATCCTTCCGCCAACGCCGCTTCGGCGAAATCCGGCTTGAATTCCACCACTGCCATCGACGGCGTCGCCGACAAATAATGCGGATAAACGATTTGCAGCAGTTGCTGGGTGAAATTCGGAAATTCGGCGTCGACTTTGAGCTGTACCCGTGCCGCCATGAAGGCAAAGCCCTCGAACAACCGCTCGACATAAGGATCGGAACACTCGAAGGTATCCAGGCCCAGCCGGCCGGCGATCTTCGGAAATTCGGCAGCGAATTCGGCGCCGACTTCCCGGACGTATTGCAATTCGCGGTTGTAATATTTCAGCAGTTTCGGATCCATGGCCGCTCAATCCAATTCCTGAATGGTCATTTCCCCGGTCTCCAGATCGAGGTCGCTGCGGATAAACAAATGAATCGGCAACGGCTGCGCCCATAGATCGCCTTCGATGGTAAAAGACAGGGCTTTGTTACTCATCTGCTCGTCGTCCTTCACCAGCTCCACCGACAGCGAATCCGGCAAGATGCGCGGTTCGAAACTGGCTATCGCCTGCTTAACCTTTCTCTGGATCTGTTTGGCATCGATGCCGGTTACCGAAACGCCGGAAAACACCGGCGAGCCGAAGTTCAACACCGAATTCGCCACGAACGGGTAATCGGCAAGATCGGTCATGCTTTCCAAAGCCGCCGTGTTCAGCAGCCAGCTTAAATCGCGTAGTACGCTTTGCCGGAGTTGACGCATCGACATGACGCGTTGTTCGCGGCTTTCTTTTTGGTTCTCCGGCGCATCGTCGGTCAGTCGGTCCAATAAGGACGGCTGCAAGCGCTCGGAGTGAAGCAAATCGGCCATTACTGCGGTTCCGCTACGCCGGCCAGTTCGATGCTGCGCACATCCAACAGCGCATAATCGTCGACATCGGTTGCCAATAAACGCTGGCCAAGGCCGTGTGCGGTATCTGCCGCCACCGGTTGCCAGTCGGTCAGCCGCGACAGGCGAATCCGCGCATCGTCGGCCAGTTCCGAACCGGGATAACGCGACGGGATAAAGCCTTCGGCTTCGCCGCCGTTAATCCAGGTGAAATGGGCGGGGAGCCAGACCAAATCGCGCAAGTCGGTCGGTTGTTCCAACTGAATCTTGCTGATTTGCATGAAGGGAATCCAATAATAGCGGCCGTTGATAATGGCTTCCAGACAGGGGCCGAGCCGAACGTCGGCGTCCGCGATCCAGGCGAACGGGGTACCGTCGATGGAACCGGGCGTAGCCGGCGCCTGTTGCATGGCGAGATTGCGCAATTCCGCTGCCTGCGGGTGGTTGCCGTCGCTTTCCAGTTTCAAAGCCTCCAGCATCAGGGCCATCCACTCCTGCGGTTGGCCGAAAACCAGCGGCGTCTTACGGCCGGCAAACACTTCCTTGCGTAAGGCCTCGCACTGTAAGACCTGTTCGTAGGTACTGACCATCAGCAGAGTGGATGCATCCAGATCGCGCAACACGTTGAGTTGATTGAGGGCTTTGTCCCACAGGCCCGATATGCAATACAACTGGAACAATAAAACCCGCAGTTTGGCGTCCGCCGGACTCTGCCGAATCTGTTGCTGAGTTTGCTGCAACGCGGGCTCCAATTCTCCGTTTGCGATCAGTTGCGAAACAGTGAGCATGACTTCTCCAATAGGTCGGAAAGATATCCCCGGCAACGTGAACGCCACCGGGGACGGCGATTAAAGCGCTTGGTTTTTCTTCAAATCCCAGCCTTTGAATGCACCGGCGGTGGCCGACTTGCCTTCGCCGAAGGTGCTGTACTTCATTTTGGCCTGGTTGAAGTTGATGGAAAGCGATTCAGAGGGACGTTCGCCGCCGCTGCTTTGGCTGTAGCCGCTGACGATGGCTTCCGACAGCTCGATTTCCAAATAGACTTGCTGTTTGGTATCGGCGCCTGCGGTTTGAATGAAATGAATCGTCGCAGTGCCCAAGCTCTTGCCGCAAATGGCCTGCATCCACAAGTCCACGGACGCAACGTCCATGCTTTTGGTCAGGGTCACTTCCGAAAAAGACGGATTGCTGGTATCCCGGTCTTTACCGGCACCGCTGGTGCTGATCGCACGGCCGACGCCCCATTGCAGCGAATCGATCGTGATCCAATCGGCGTGGCCCTCGACGGTGCTATCGCCTTTAATTTCGGTTGCAAATTTCAATAAAATCATACTGCTCTCCTTTCCACTTTGGTCATTAAAACAAACGGGTATGCCACCCGGGATTTATAGGTCCCGGCGATCCGGGATTTATAAAATTTCTTGCCGCTTGCCGCGGCGGGCCGAATGCCCGGCATTGCCAACCGAACGGCATCCGGCATGATCGAATAACGCTATTTATCCTTTCTGCGACGGCAATTTGGAGGTCAGGCGCAAAGACACCGTCAAACCTTCCAATTGGTAATGCGGCCGCAGGAAAAACTTGGATTGGTAATAACCGGGATTACCTTCCACTTCCTCGACCACCACTTCGGCGCCGGCCAAAGGCCGTCTGGCTTTGTCCTTCTCGGTGGCGACGGCCGGATTGGTCAACACGTATTGGCTGATCCAGGTATTCAACCAAGATTCCATATCCTCCCTTTCCTTGAAAGAACCGATTTTGTCGCGAACGATGCATTTCAAATAATGGGCGAAACGGCAGGTCGCGAACAGGTAAGGTAGGCGCGCGGCCAAGTTGGCGTTGGCGGTTGCGTCCGGATCTTCGTATTCGGCCGGTTTTTGCAAAGATTGCGCCCCGATGAACGCGGCAAAGTCGGTATTTTTCTTATGCAACAACGGCATGAAACCGCTTTTTGCCAGCTCCGCTTCGCGGCGGTCGGTAATTGCAATCTCGGTCGGACACTTCATATCGACGCCGCCGTCATCGGTCGGAAATGAATGCACCGGCAAGCCTTCCACCGCCCCGCCCGACTCGACGCCGCGAATCTGCGAGCACCAGCCGTAGTATTTGAACGAACGGTTGATGTTAACCGCCATCGCATAGGCCGCGTTGGACCAAGTGTATTTGCTGCTGTCGGCTCCGGAAGTATCCTCCTCGAAATCGAATTCCTCGACCGGGTCGGTTTTGGAACCGTAAGGCAAGCGGCTCAGGAAGCGCGGCATTGCCAATCCGATATAGCGGGAGTCTTCCGATTCGCGCAACGAACGCCAAGCGGCGTATTCCGGCGTCTGGAAAATTTTGGTCAAATCGCGCGGATTGGCCAATTCCGACCAGCTTTCCATTTGCAGCACCGACGGCGCCACCCCGGAAATGAACGGCGTATGCGCGGAGGCGCTGATTTTCGCCATCTCGCCCAACAATTCGACGTCCTGCGGACTGTGGTCGAAATGGTAATCGCCGACCAAGCAGCCGAAAGGTTCGCCGCCGAAAGTGCCGTATTCTTCTTCGTACAGCTTTTTGAACAGCGGGCTTTGGTCCCAGGCGGTACCCTTGAATTTTTTCAGGGTTTTGCCCAGTTCGTTTTTCGAAATGTTCAACACCTTGATTTTTAACATCTCGTCGGTTTCGGTGTTGTTCACCAAATAGTGCAAGCCGCGCCAGGCCCCTTCCAATTTTTGAAAGTCGGGGTGGTGCAGAACCAGATTCAATTGTTCGGTGATTTTTTGGTCGAGACTGGCGATGATGGACTGGATCGACTTTATGGCATCGTCCGAAATTTTGGTGACGTCCTTCAAGGCGTATTGGGCCAGTGTCGCTACGGCGGTGTTGACTTGATTCGCCGCCTCGGTACCCGGTTTGAACTCCTTGGCCAGCAAGGCGGAAAAATCGTCGAACTCCAGGGTTTGGGTTGCCCCTTGCGCGCTTTGCGATTCTAATTCTGCCATGGCTTATTCTCCTTGCCCTTCGGTGGTTTCGCTTCCGGATTCGGCCGGTTTGGCAGATGCCGCCAAGGTTTGCAGCAAAGCCGGATCGTTGATCAGTTTAGCGATCAACTCTTCCGCACCGGTCTTGCCGTCCATGTAAGTAATCAGGTTAGACAACTGGGTTCTAGCCTCCAGGATTTTGTCCAAACCGGCCACCTTTTTCGCCACGGCAGCAGGAGAAAAGTCGTCCATGCTCTCGAAAGTGATATCCACGCTCAAATTGCCTTCTCCGGTCAAAGTATTGGCGACTTGGAACGCGACGCGCGGCTTCATCGATTTCAAACGGTCGTTGAAATTATCGACGTCGATTTCCAGCAATTTACGGTCGGCCACCGGCGCCAGCGGCTCGGACGGTTTACCGGACAGGTCCGACATCACGCCCATCACGAACGGCAACTGCACTTTCTTCTCCGAGCCGTACAATTCGACATCGTATTCAATCTGTACCCGGGGCGCCCGGTTTCTCTGTATAAATTTCTGACTACTCTCAGCCATGTTTTTCTCCAGTTGAAATAGTTAATAACAGTAAAACTTTAGTTCAGATCGGGACCTTTGATTAAATCTATTTGCGACAGTGCATCCGGCATCAGGTTGTTGACTATGCTCAGGAAATCCGCGGTAGCAAGGTATTTGGCGCGTTGCAACAAAATCGGTACCGGGCTGGACGGTTCGTTTTCGGCATAATATTTACAGAGCAAATCCAAAGTTCTAACGACATCGGCTCGGGTCTCAATCGCCCCCGCCGCCTGTTTTACCTTGGCCGGCGCTTTGGCTCCGGCTTCGTCTTCGGCATCTGCGCCGGCGTCTTCCCCGGCTACTTCGGCTTCGCCAACCAGCCGGCTACCGGCCAGTTGGTCGAATTGGTAACTGATTTCTTTCAACAAGGAGCGGAGCGCGGACAAATTCGCCCCTTGCCCAACCCCGACTTTTTCGCTGACGAAATTCTCGAGCTGAGCCACACTGGCACTGCTCTCGCCTATTGCCCGGAATGTTGCCGCCAGTTCTTCGCCGTCCACATCCAAAAACGCAGCCTTGATGGCGTTGATATCCGGTTTGGCGACGCCTTCCGGCGGCTCCAACTTATCGGTTGCATATTGGATGTCGCGCAAACAGAACCGGCCTACGGCTTTGGATTCGACCAGCGGCGTCAAACTCAACGGCCGAATGATCCAGTCGAAATTTACCAACTCTTCGATAATGTTGATCCGCAAGGTCGGATCGAGGCCGTCGTCGGGATCGAGTTGCGGGTGTATGCTATCCCAATACCGATTCACCGACTCCTGCAACAAACCCAGCCCGTCGCGGAAACCGGCCAAACCTTCCAGCGGAATTAAAGCCCTGATCAAATACAAAATAACTTGCAAATCCCTGGATCTTTCCAACAGTGCTATGGTTTGCTTTTGGATATCGCGCCAGTTGGGCGGCATCGCCTTTTCGCCGGTAAATTGGTTTTCCGGCGTACCTTGAATGTCCGTGTCCAACGCGATGCGGGCGGCGTCATACTCCAAATTGTCTCCGCACGGGTTATCCGGGCTTATTTCGTTTAACAAGCCTGATAAATCTGCCATGTTTTATTCTCCGATCTATAAAGTCCCGCCAGCAGCGGCGGCAAGCTAGCAAATTGCCATGCCAGCGACGCGCGGTCGCGATAGGTTTGCAGCTCGATGGCAAATCGCAGCCTCTTCGCTGCTTCAACTTGCGTTTACCAATACCCCACCAAGGTTACAAATTTGTGTCGCCGAACCGAATCTCGCCGCTGGTTCCGCCCAGTATGGGCGCTTCCAGTGTAGCCGCTTTTGCGCCGCGTGCCGAAAATTGGAATGAGTCGCCGCACTGCGCTCGGCCCCGCCTAACATCAGGCCCTTCGGCTAACTATGCTAAGCATTACACAAGATATGTGCCAGCCGTCGCGGCCTAACGCCTGCGGAAGATCAAACCATTGATAGATATGAAAATATTTGAACAGAGTCACGAAGCGGTACTATTCAGCCGTTCGCGTCAAACCGGAATGTCGGCACGATATGTCGTCACCGATACGGGATTTAGTAAGCCTTTTGCCGCGCTATCCCGGCAAAAGGCACGAATGCAAACGACGAGGAGTCCCGGCAACGAGCGCCCGGAAAATCGAAAGCCGATTGCGGAGCAACGGGATCAGGCCGGCTCGCGGCGGTCAGCCGAATTGGGTAACGACGACAGTAATGTTGTCTCGGCCGCTACGCGCCAACGCCTGATTCACCAGGCTATCCGTCGCTTCCCGGCAATCGCCGACAGCCATCAAACCGGCAATTTCAGCCTCGCTCAGCTCCTTGTCCAGACCGTCGCTGCACAGCAAAAAGCGGTCGCCCGCCTCGGCCCGAAAGCGGACCACATCCAACACCAAATCTTGCTGGCCGCCAACGGCCCGGGTAATAACGTTGGCCCCGACCTGCTGTTCGGCCACTTCCCGGGTCATAAACCCGGAATCCATCAATTCGTCTATCAGCGTGTGGTCGCGCGTCAGTTGCCGAAATTGAGCTCCGCGCAGTTGGTAAAGCCGGCTATCGCCGGCCCAAATCGCCGCACATTCTGCCGCTCGGGCCAGCAGCACGACCACCGTGCTACCGATAATCCCGCCCTGCTGCAAACCCGAGGCGAAGCGGCGCAAATCGTCGTTAATTTTTTGCAGCCGCGCCAGCACCACTTCGATTTGCCCATCCAGGCTCTCGGCCGGCGCCATCGCCGATAAGCTATCCACAACCAGGCGGCTGGCCAGGTCGCCGGACTGGTGTCCGCCCATACCGTCTGCAACCACCCACAACCCTTGCGCCGGACAATCCAGCATCGCATCCTCGTTATGTTTGCGCTTGTTTCCGACCACACTAACGCCGTAAGAATGCCAATTCAGCGCAGACGAAGCCGACTCGGCGACTATTTCAGCCCCGTTTACCGCGGCTGGGCCGGACTGGCGGCATTCCAAGATTTGTTTGTAGTTCTGCAACTGCCAGGAGCGCGCGGTTTGCGGTGCGCCCTGTAAAAAATCGGCATAAGTATCGATGGGCGGTAAGCCCTCGCAACATAACAGGGTTGCCGGCCCCGATTGCGTTCCTGCCGATGACCATATGCTGTAACACGTTAAAAATCGGGCCATCAATGCTTGGCTCAAGTACGGATACGCCAGATTGCTCTGCGCTAAATCCCGCATCTCGAACCCTGACGCAAATTTATTGGGCTGCTGCCGAAAATCCGCAACTGGCTCGGCTTGAAAATAATTGGCCGGGCCGTAACGGTTCCAGGAAATCCCGGATACCGCTGCATCGAAGCCCTCCAAATCGAAAGACTCTCTCAGCACCGATAACGCGACCTCTTCGAGTTGCGAGAACCACGCGTTCTCCGGCAAAAACAAACCCATTAACGCTTCGCTAGGCACCGGCTGGGCCAAGGTCAACGGGTAATAGCGCCCCACCCGATCGACACTCGGCATCATCACCCCGGCCCAGGCCGTGTTACCGCATATTCCGGGTCCGAGAGCAAAACGCCAGAGCGGACTGACCAAAAACGAGGATAGCCATTGGTCTCCTAGCGCGTCCTGGCTGGCGCGTAACGAAGATTGCAGCCATTGGTCCCAGGGTTCGATGAATTGGCGGGGCAAACGCCGGCTGACGAAATCGCCTAAGCTAGGGACCTTGCCGAAAAAACCAACGGCCGCCGGCTCGACGTTGGTCACAACGCCTCCGGACAACGAAAGCTTTGGTATTCGCTAATGCCGAACGGATTGTTTACGCTGGCGGCGTGCAATTCGAAACGGGCGCTGAAACCTTCCACTTGCACCGTCAGATTGAAGCGGTCCGGCAAGCCGGTCGGCTCGATGTTGAATTCGTCGAACATACGAAACAACGCCCAGGCGCCATCTTTGGCACGGCTGACTTGCTTGCCGTCCAAGGTCTCGAATACCACGCGCACCCCGGCGCTGTTATTGCTTCCCGGCCATTGAAATTTGGTCAACTGTTCCGGCCCGTGGCGATAGACCAATTCTTGGCCTTCGACATTGAGCCGAAAGGTCCCGACCCTGTCGTCCAGCGCCAAGGGTTTCAATTCGAACTGCACCTGAGGTACGGCGCCCCCACCCGGAAAAAACGCATCGCGGATTTTGGCGGCGATCTGGAATTGGCGGATGCTGGCCGGCGCCAAGCCCAACGCATTGTCGGATTTAAGCTCTTGCCACTGTACCGCGGCAATATCGACGAACGGTTTTAAATTGGCATTGAAGAACTGGTCGACGATACCGTTCGCGGCGAATACCTTGGCAAAATCGGCCAGCAACACGTCTTGCTGGGTGTTTTTCGCAAACGGGTACCGGCCGGCCAATGCCGCTTTGCATGGTATGGCCACCGCGGTTTTCAACATTTCGTTAAGCTGGTTTTTTGCTCCACTCTTGATTTGTTGACCGCCGGTAGCGGTCAAAGCATTTAAAGAAGCCGCAATAGGTCCCGGCAAACGGGCAAATTCCATTTTCGCCGCCTGCAGCGGATCGATGCCGCCGCCCGCGGCTTTGGCCGCTTCGGTGGATAACGCCTGGCCGCCGGCGTTGCTGGCGGAACCGATTTGCATCAAGTAGTCGTGCAAATTCTTAATACTGGCCAGCGCCGAAGCGATTGGCGCCGGCCGATCCGCCGCTCCGCGCACTTGCGCGTTAAACGGCTCGAAATACGCCTCCAAGGCTTTTACCGGATCGATGCCTTGTTCGCTTTGTTTAGCGACCGCCAGCAATTTTTGGGTGGCCGCTTCCGGCACGGCGATGCCGCCGGCCGCTTTGCTAAGGCTGTCCGCCAATTCGGCCGAGAGTTTGCTCAACGAAGTATTTTTTTCCACTAACTCGAGCAACAGTTTCAGCGGCGAATCCGGTCTGGACAATAGATCCAAGGTATCGACCAGTTGGCTGGTGCCTGCCTGCGGCCGGAATTTAAAGGCGGACAATACGCCGTCCCAGGTTTTTTGGTAGTCGGCCAAGTACAACCGCTTGAAATCGCCGTATAAGCGGTCGATTTCGGTCAACGTGTTGCCGTTTTCTGTGCCCAATACCCAATTCTGCTCGCTGGCTTCCTTGACGTAAGACATACCCTTCTTCAAAAACAGCTCGGTATAGCCATAGGCGGTGAACACGCCAGGCACTAAGATCGAGTCCAGTTCTTTGCCGTTGGCCGCGACGAAAACCCTGCCGCCATTGGGCGCCAGTTGAGCGGCAACGATCAGGTCGCGGCTATGGTCGAACAACGCTTCGCTTTTAAAGCGGCTGTAAACTTGGTTGACCAATGGTATCTGGCTGAGCTTGTTACGAACCGCGCCGACAAAGTTGTTATCGATCGCGACCGGGTCGAGCGGCAAAGCCAGCAAATTGTCCAAATGGGTTTGCAGTTTCGCCTGTGTCTCCGGGTCGGTCGCGAACATTTGTTCCCAATCCAGTTTGACCCAGGGCTGAGCCACCTTAGCGTCCATCCGCTGCGGTTCGCCGAACATCAGATAGACGCGCAGCAATTGGTACAGTACGTCCAGATTGGCGCCTTCTTCACTCTGCATGCGCTGTTGCAAGCGCTGCACGATTTGTACGGCAAAGCCTTCCCGTAACAAGCGCTGGTAAGCCATGTCCACGCCGGAACCGATCTTATCGCCCTGATCCAAACCAAAGCCTGTGGTCCAGCCGGCTTGCCGGTAAACGTCCGCCGCAGCTTGTAACGCGTTCAGCTTCGGCAGCAATGCCAAAAATCCGGTGCGTGCATCCCGAGCCACGATATTGCTGGCACGGTAAGCTTCTATCTGTTTATCGACCTCGGCTATCGCCATTTTGTTGGCGGTAAAACTGACCGACCAGACCAACGCGGCAATCGCGACAAACACAAAGGTTGCGCCATAAGCGGCGAGCGTCATCAGCCGGTATCGCCGCTCGATCCGCGGGTCGGTGCCGACCAGGTCCGCTTCCGGAAACACCACCTGTTTCAATAATTTGGTCAGAAAATAACTTTTGCCGCGGCCGCTCAACAGCGGTACCGCTTGGCGGTCCAGTCTGAAACTAGCCGCCAGGGCCGACATGATGCGGTCGATCGGAGTACCTTCCTGCGTACCGCTGCTGAAGTACACGCCGCGTAATAAAAACGGCTCTTCATAACGATTGGTCGAAAACGTGGCTTGCAAGAAATCGCTAGCCACTGTTTTGAACAGCCGCATTTGCTGCGGGAAGTCGAATATGGCAGCGCGCCGCTGAACATCGCGCTCTTCCTGCATCCGTTTCAAGCGCCGTTGTGCCAGACGTTCGACCAGTTCGTCGTAACCGCGGTCGAATTGTTGGATGTGTTGGGCCGGATTATCGCTGGCGGAATCGGTACGCAGAAAGGTTTCACCCCAAACTTGGCTGCGCTCGTCTTCGGTCAAGTTTGCGAAAAAGTCATTAAATCCGGCAATCAAATCGGTTTTGGTAAACAGCACGTAAACCGGCAACTGCACGCCCAAGCGGTCGTTCAGCTCCATGATTCGACGCCTGACCGCGGCCGCGTGCTGCCGCAACTCTTCTTCCGTTTGTTGCATCAAGTCGCTGACGCTGACCGCAACGAATACGCCATTTAAAGGCCGGCGCGGCCGGTATTTCTTCAGTAATTGCAAAAAACCTTGCCAAGCCGAGGCATCGACTTCCTTGTGGCTGTCCTGCGTGGTATAGCGGCCGGCGGTATCCAGCAACACCGCTTCGTCTGAAAACCACCAATCGCAGTCGCGGGTACCGCTGACACCCTTGACGGAGTGTTTACCCAAGCGCTCCGCCAACGGGAAATGCAATCCGGAGTTGATCAATGCCGTGGTTTTTCCTGAGCCCGGCGCGCCGATAATCGCGTACCACGGCATTTCATAGAGAAACTGCGAGCCGCGTTGTTGCTTACGTCCGCTGGTTTTCAACAAAGCCAACGCTTCGTCGAAGCCGCGGCTCAACACATCCAACTCGGCTTCCGCTGCCGCTTCGGTGCCGCTGACGTTATCGGCGGGTTCTTTTCCCGTCAAATCGGCCATCAAATTTTGGTCGCGCTGCCGCGAGAAACGGTAGGCCAATATTCGATAAATCAGCCATACCGTTACCAATAAGCCGATCGATATGCCTCTGGCCAATTCCGCTTCCAGTGGCGCAACCCCGGCAATTGCAACCAATGGCCCGATAAACCAGATCAACAGCGCCAGAAACAGCACTCCGATCAGTTCCAACACCCATTTACGTTTGAAAAAATTGATTATCGGTTCCACGCGCAATACTCACTTAATCAGGATGTCGACACGGCGGTTTAACGCTCGATGTTCCGGGCTGTCGTTAGGCTCCAACGGCTCGCCGTCTGCCCGGCCTTCGGCGCGGACGCTTCCTCGCAATTGGGCGGAAGCGGTCAGAATTGCCAAAACATTTTTCGCGCGGGCGGTCGACAAATGCCAGTTGGACGGAAAGCGGGCAGACACAATAGGCCTATCGTCGGTATGGCCGGTAACCAAAATCGAGTCTTGCTGGTTCTCGAGTTCTTTGGCGATCTTTTTCAACATCGGGATGAATTCGGGTTTCACTTGGTCGCTACCCGAGGGGAACGAATTACGAACCCGGATAATGCTGTCGTCTACCACTTCCACCATATTCTTGGCTATTTCGTCGCGCAATAAAGGAATGAAGCGTTGTGCGCGATTAGGGCTTGGCTGGGGAATAACCGGCGAAACCGGAGTGGCAGTTTCAACCGCTGCCAACAAAATTGGCTCTTTGCTCAGCTTGAGCAACTCCTTGTAGGTAGGGTCGGAAGCGGTATTGATAAAAAATGCGAAGCCCAAATAACACAGCAGGGCCAAACCTCCGGCAATGGTCGCAAATACCCATAGCGGTACTCGAGATATTAGAGGATGGACTGCGGTTTTCTGACCTTGCCAACGCGGCGACAACTCCGCCGGATAGTCGCCACGGACGCGTTGGATTAATTGGTAAAGTTCAAGCCTTTGCTTTTCCAGCTCGTTCATGCCATTCGCCATGATCCGAAATTTGCCTTCGAAACCGAAGCTCAATAGTGCATAGCCGAGTTCAATCAGAGCTAGATTCTGAGCGGGTTGCTTTACCAATTGGTCGAGAATTTGAAAAAACCGTTCGCCGCCCCATGCTTCCTTGTGAAAAACGATCAATAAGCTCTGATGCCCCCAGTTGCTTTGCGATCCCCAAGGCGTGTTCTGAATGATCTCGTCGAGAAAAGTACACAAGCCGTAACTGGCGATGCGAACGTGTTCTTGCTGTAGGCCCGCGGCTAGCGCCCGATTCTCGAACTCGCTGATCTCTTTAGCCAGTTTTTGTTTTAATTCGTCCACCGCCGCATAAGCGACCGTCACCCTTAATCTGGCGGCCAAAGAAAGCAAGCCGGCGGCCAAATCCAACAACGAAGCGGACGTGGACGGCGCCAAAGCACTTATCGGCGGAATATTTTGGTAGCTGGCGGGCGGTGGCGTTGTCGGCTTTTGCCCGGCTCTGCTGATCGTGGCCGAGTCGGGTGAGCGCCCGCCCGGAGAAGGCCGTAACACGGTTTTATCGTCGTCACCGAATGGACCATTTTGTGTCATCGCCGCCTACCCTTTTTTTATTGCCCAAAACTCCAGTTCCAAACCGGGAAAATTGCCACCGATATGGAACGCAAAACCGCCTGATTCAGCCATTTTCTTCCAATAAGGGCTCTGCTTATCGAGTTCGAAATACGAACAGCCCGCGTGGTATGGCAATTGCCTGGGCGCGACCGGCAAAGGGTGTATCGCAATTCCGGGCAAAGCCGCCGTGACTAATTGCGTTATCTCTTCAACCGGGCCGATTTTAACTTGGGGCGGGAAGTGCATGCGCAACATTTCCGAAGACACTTGCGCACTGGCGGCGAGTATATAGATCGCATTCTCCAACAGTTTTACGTCGGGACGCCCGGAGTAATAAACCGATTGGCTATGCTTGGTAAGCGGTATTTGAATTGCATTTTGTTCCAATACCATACTTAACAAACGCCGTAACTCGTCGATTAACGGGATAAAACAACGACGCAAATCATCGTGCTGGTAGGGTGGAATATTGGCCGGACGCTTGTTCTGTCGGTAAAAAGTTGAGAGGTCGCCCATTATCTGAAGACATAAAGAAAACAGGCTTTCAGGATGCAATGAACTATCGGCCGCCAGATGTTCGAGCAGGGGTTCGTAGCGATTGATGGTTTGCAGCAACAAAAAATCGGCAACTTCGGCGACAGCGGCGCCATGCGACGCTCCTGCAACGCGTGCCGCCAGTGCTTCGCCCCGGGTGTGCAGCAAGCCTTGCAATTCACGGACAAACCCCGCCAGGATGCGGCTAGCTGTGGATTGCAATGATGCGGGAATGTACTTTTCGTCCAGTACGACTGTTTTATCCGCTCGAACTTCGACGATATTGGCGACACCGAGGCACAAATAGCCGGAACGCTCCTGCGAAGCCAGAAGTAAACGAGGCCGCATACTCGCAATTTGCACCGGATACCGGCCATCATATCCGGCATTATTGTCTCTGACTTCCCGATGGTTTATTCGATAACGAGCGAGTCCGTCTGGATTGTGTTCGCTATCGACCTCAATGCCATCCGGCCGCACCAGCGGCAACGCTAAGTAAACTATTTCATTACTGGTTCCCGGTGGGACATCCAAGGGCAACGGCAATTCGTCTTCATGCGGCATATAAAACGGCGTACCGTCTTGGAAAATCCCTCTGGCTTCATTCAGACAAATTTTGCCTATTGCCAATTGGCTAATGTCGATTGCAAGGGTAGATAGCCCCCAGTCGTGAGACCGAATTCCGCGGCAGCGCCCGTCAACCAGCGTCTGCAGATAGCGGTCATGCTGTTGAAAGTGCTGCGGCCGCAGAAACATGCCTTCAGTCCAAACAATCCTATTATTTATAGACATACTCTGTTGATCTCTGATTTGTTGGCTTGCATTCGAACCTTGGGCTCTTTAGCTCTCAGCGTCGGCTGAATAAATGCATTTGTTTCTCGTACGCGTCGGCAAATTCGTCCCCAAAAAACTCTTCTACGGCTAACGTCTTTAGTTCCGGATATTTTTCACAATAAAGCTCCCAACATCTCGCTTTCTTCTGAAATAACAATCCTTCTCCCAATGTTTTTTCGAAGGCTTCCGGTTCAAATCTCCGCAATATCTCCGCCAATGACGCTTGAATACCCGCTGTGACAGCCATCTGATGGTACTTGATATCCCTGAAGGCTTCACTCACTGCGGCATCCGGGGCGATGAATGCTGGATTGTTTGGCGCCAACATAAGTTTAAGCACACTTTCCACATCGGGATTGAATTTTAGCGGGTTATTTTCCGTTGACCGGATTGTTGTCACCGAAACGCGGAATTCGCTTTTCATCTCCGCACGTACGCGCAAGACATCCATCAAACCCTCAATTAGATTTCGGAATAATTTCCCTGCGGCGATCATCGCGGCGGTTTGCTGGGATTCTGGCAGAAAATCCGAATCGCTAATTCCAGCACCTCGCAAAAAACAACTAAACAACTCAGCGCTATCGGCCGTTGATTCAGGTTGGGGCCTCGGAGCTACTGGGCTCGAGCTTTCGCTTAACTCCGCGAGCGGCGTAAGGTTCTGTGGCTGAGCATTGAATTGCGGATCCGTGCCGGCATTTATGTCTTGAACTGGTTGATCCGAATAAGACGTATCGTCCACTTCGAATGGGGCTGGCGTCGTGGCACCTGGATTATCCCCTCTAACTAACGGGTCAATTATCGACGCTGCCGATAACGAATCCAACCCTTTTAAAAATTCAGCGATGTCTTTTTCCTGGGATTCAATTACGTGTACGTTCGCCGATGCGACATCTGGTGGCGAAAAACTATCTTGGAATGGTTGGCTAGGCGCTAATTCTTGGAACGGGAACGGCTTTTCTACCTGTTGTTCGAATACTGAAGGGCTTGACGAGTAAGCAAACGGCGAATCAGGCTCGGTGGCAAACGACTGCGAAAAAGGCCCACGATCGATTGCCGCCAGATCTAATGCTGGAATATCTCCAGAATCAATTTCAACCTCTACCAGAACCTCGTATTCCCCTATACGCAATATCTCCTTGTCTTGCAGCGTAATTTGCTGGCCTGTTACGTTAATATCGGCATTGACCAGATATGTGCCATTTTTGCTAGTATCTTTTAACTGATATTGACCATTTTGGTACAAAACCTCTGCATGATGGCCTGAAACAAAATTTTCCGGGTCGATCAGTACTAGCGTATTCCCATTTTTCCTTCCTATTGAACCTCCGCACTGATTGAACGTAGCGGATAAATTAGTACTTGAAGGAGCACCCTTATATGAGATAACTCTTAGTCTTAGAGGCACGGCGTCTTTCCTATATCAGTAGAACTATTAATATAGTATGTTATTGCAAGCAAACCCAAAATAACAAAATCACAAGTTATTAGCTTCCTCATACCGAACCAGAACAATCAAGCCCGCAACTTCATCAAACCCAAAGCCAGCCCAACTCTTCGCCTACAAATCTGTAGTTATTCGGAATTCGTAGAGGCGTATTTATTCGCAACTTTGCATTTTACCAGTAGCATTTCCTCTCCGGGACGAATTAAGTTCCCATAATCTGATCTGGCGATGCCTTATAGCGGCGTACTCGACATTAGCCTAATAACTTAAATTGCTATTTTTGTTTGTTTTGAGCTTCTTCGGTAGAAGATACCAAATTTGACATACAATCGACTACACTCTCAACGTAGTTAGAATGCGCATCTGCAAGCGTCTTTGCATCTCCAAAGTCTTGTCGTAATTCCTCTAAGGTTTTTTTCGGATCACCCGACTTATTGAGCTTCAACATTTTTGTATAGTTTTTATAAGCCTGCCTGCGCTGAGGGTCTATTAAAAACAAACCTGGCATATTTGATGACGACGTGTCCACGACGCATTTAGTCATTTCTTCCGGAGCTATTTTATAGTCTTTAATATCCTTTTCCGTTTTCATCTGCTCCAAAATCTCATTCTGATACTCGTCCTTTTCTGCACACCCCATTAATAACAATAGTGAACAAACCAATATAACTTTCTTCATTTCGCCACTCTTAAATTCGAAATATTAATTCTGATTAAAATTATTTCTAATCCGTATTTTTTATCAGAAGTTTACACCAAAAAAAACCCCCGCTATTTTTCAATAGCGGGGGTTTGTCGTTAACCTCTAAGCTTTTGGTTGCTTAGAGTACTTTCAAGTTTTAGATGAAAGTCGGGATCAGCGGAGCGTCAACAGTTACCAATTGACGGTTGCCGTTTGCATCCCAGAAGAACAACAAGCCAGCGAAACGGCTGTCTGGGTCATAGATCAAGTCAGCCAGACGGTAAACTTCCCAAGCAGCATCAGAAGCGGTAACTTCGATAGTGCGGGTTTCACCTGGAGCCAGCGGGCTGTTATCGCTAACAGTCAGACCTTCTTCAGCCAACAAGTCGTCAGGATAGTTGGTGTCATCTTCGTGAACAGCAGGATCCAAGAAGCGAACGCCAGCTGTGTTGAATTCACCCAAACGGACAGCAGAATCGCCGTTGTTTGTTACTGTCAAGGTCATTTGCATTGCACGACCTGGTACACGGTATGTAGCGTCATCAACTTTAACTGAAACAGTAGCTTCAGGCATTTGATAAGTTTTCATACCACGCAACAAACCAGCTTGCAGCGGAGTAGTAACAGGGTATTTTTCGTTAGTAGACGCCATAGAAGCCGCTACGATAACCATGGTACCAACGCCGAACAACATACCGACTTTTTTGTCACCAGCTGAGATCAAAGAGTCTGCTTTACCTGTGCTAACAGCGATGTGACGTGGAACGAAAATCGGACGTTTGACCCAAAAGATCAACCAAGCAAACGCGATTGCGAACCATACAGCGTGCCAGAAGTAAACGTTATCCAGAGCGTAGTTTTCCAAGTTGATGGTTTGACCAGTCAAAGTGGTAACAGGGTTTACGAACTCGCTCATAGAACCAGTTACAGTTACCCATTTACCAGGACCGATGATTGGACCACCGCCTTGTACGTTCATCATAGAGTGAACGTGCCAGTCGCCAGGACGACGAGCTTTCAACAGTACTTTAAACTCGTAAACTTCGCCCAGTTCCAAAGAAACAGAACGTGGAACCAGTTGACCGCCGATCCAAGAACCAGCACGAATGAATACTGGACCAGGGATACCAACGTTCAAAAATGAAACTTCTGGTTTATCAACAGTTTCTGGCCAACCTGCGAATACCAGGAATTTACCGGAAATTGTCATAGTATCGTTGACAGCTACTTCTTCTTTTGACCAGTTCAAGTCAAACCAGTGAATAGTACGCATACGCATGAACGCAGCCTGTGACTTTTCACCATGAGCAGATGCTGCTGGAGCGTAGAACATCGCTGTTGCCATTGCAACCAACAGTGCGACAAAGGACAGTTTTGCAACTTTGTCTTTTATTATTTTCATATTTCCTCCTCTATTACTAGAGAATCTTGTAATTAAGACCTGCTGGCACTTTTAAGGTGCGCCAGCTTTCATTTTCAATCAAAACTTCAGATTAGGATGCGTCGTCGGCGATGAATCCGGTTTGAGCGAACCATCTGCCAAAGAAGTGCCACAAGAAGTAGATGATGATAGAAACGAATCCAGAGAAGAACGCTGATACAGGAGCAACGTCTTTACCGAAAGTTCTTAATGTACCTTTCTCAACCATACGGATGTACTCAGGTGTACCGGTACGAACATAGTGGTAACCTTGCAAGTCAGCCAGGGTCATCATCATGCCGTTGTACTCTACAGGAACGTGAAGAGGAGCAATTACCGGCCAGTTGCCTGGGTAGAACAACAAACCGTAAGCCAAACCACCCAAAACAGCAGTCAAGGTCATGCTGTTACCCAACATCAGGATCACATCAAGAACGATAGCGCCTGGCAGAAGGTTAGATGGGAAGCAAATGTTTACTGGGAAGTAAGTCCAACCCCAGAAGTTCATGTAACGGTTGATCCACTCACCAATCATCAGAGCAACAACAGAAATGGTTGCGCCGATTGGCAAACGGTATCTCCACCACAAGCAAGCTTGAACAGCCGCAGGGAAAGTAATAGAAACGATAGGAGCTACGGTTACCCACAGACGTCTATCTTTCCAGTCGGTCCAGAAGTCCCAGTCACCACCAGTCAACATATAGTGAATGTGATAACCGCCCAGAACCGCTGTGAACAGTGTAAAAAGAATCATCCAGTCAAACGTACGGGAAACTTGTACCGCTTCCGCACGAGAACGTACAGCTGATTGAGATGCGCTCATTAGCTTACCTCCTAAAGAATTAAAATTATATTTTTTGTTACTTTCCCTTTATCTTGCCCCGCCTAGACGGGGCAAGAAAGGAGATAGTATTTTACTTTTAGACTTAAGCGATTAAGCCAGGTCTTTTTTCAGCAATTTGGCAATTGCCATAACTTCGGTATTCAACACACCCAGAATACCCAGAGCAGCCCAACCAAAGAATACGAAACCGTAGTGCAATGGAGCAACGAACAACTCTTCCATAAACCAGAATGTGTGACCCCATTCGTTCAAACCAACGTTTGGCAGAATCATGAACGGACCAATAACAACAACCAAATACATCAAATGCAGACCTTCTTGATAGGTAGGCAGTCTGGTTTTAGCGTACATGAAAGAAGCTGTGCCAGTGATGATGTAAATTGGGTATGACAGGTAAAATTCGATGATGTGACTTGGAGTAAAGTCAGTATCACGAACGATGGTTTGATGCCAAGTACCGTCTTGCTCTGTGAAGTAAGAAGCACCCCAGTAGATTGCCCAACCGTAGCAAACCAACCATGTCCAGTGTGTGAAATGACGACGCAGTTCTTCACGTGGAGTGATTGACATTACTTTGCGATCACGAGTTTTCCAGATGTAACCGTTGATACCTGCGAACAGGACAACTTCGGCTACGATCTCGATGTACAGCATGTTCATCCAGTATGTTTCAAACTCTGGAGCAAATGAGTCCAGACCAGCTGACCAGCCGTAGACGCCTTCGTACCAACGAATGAAAGAATAGAAAACCAAGTACAGAGCAACGCCCGCCCATAGGTTTCTTTGATTTAAAAGCGGTGCTTCCGCAGCATCAGCCTTAACTGATTCAGTTGTAGCAGCCATTTCTACCTCCTAAAAGATTATCTAAATCCCCGATCGTATCGGGAGTTCTTTGTTTTTCCTTATTACCAGACTTCTTACGAAGACACCCGCGTCCCTTAAGGTGCGAGGCAGTCTACCACCTAACAAATTGTTGTCAAGCCAAATTCAACTTTTTCCATTCCGTTCTCATCACCCGAACTTCGTATGATCGGATAATGGATAGATTCATTTGCATTAGCCGCTAGAACTCAAGCTTTTCGTCTCCTCAAGCCAAATTAACACATGTACCGAGCAGTTTTTTGCTTAGTCGGGAAGGAAGAGTAGTTTCTCGGGTCGTAGGTCGATTTGATTTCGCAGACTGGCGAGCGCAAATAGACGCGTTGTAGCTGACGCGGCCGTAGTGAACTGACCGCCGTGGCTGCAACAGGCGCTTGAGCATGAAGAAGTTGGAGGAGATTCTTCGCGCCTGCTTTGAATCTGCAAGCTCGGCAGGAGACGCTTAAGGCCGGCACGAGATAGCAGCCGCTGCTAAAGGCCGCTATTGCGATGATTCGCTCCTCCGTGCTGGTAAGTGAAGTGTTTGGTGATGTTGGCGTGGTTTGCCGGCGGGAGGCGTGTGGTTGGGGCGTTATGAAGGAGGCAAAGCGAGGGGCAAAAAAAAAGCCCGTGCTTAGCCGGGCTTGATATTTAAGAGCTTGGCGATGACCTACTTTCACATGGCAACCTGCCACACTATCATCGGCGCTAAGCGGTTTCACTTCCGAGTTCGGGATGGGATCGGGTGGTTCACGCTTGCTATGTTCACCAAGCAAACTGGTTTGGTTGGATTAAGCCAACCGTCATGCACAGGGATTAATCTAGTCTCTGCTAGACATTTCAAGTAGTTTGACACGTTGTGCCTTGTACTTTTCACCTGCTTTCATGGAAATCTGTATGAATTTGTATCGTTCTCAGGTTTGGCTCAGCGATTGTCATGTGACAACCCAAACGCATTGGGTGTTATATGGTCAAGCCTCACGGGCAATTAGTACACGTTAGCTACGCCCATTACTGGACTTCCACACCGTGCCTATCAACGTCGTCGTCTCCAACGGCCCTTCAGGGGACTTATAGTCCCAGTGAGATCTCATCTTGGGAGGGGCTTCCCGCTTAGATGCTTTCAGCGGTTATCCTGTCCGAACGTGGCTACCCGGCAATGCCATTGGCATGACAACCGGAACACCAGAGGTTCGTCCACTTCGGTCCTCTCGTACTAGAAGCAGCTTCCCTCAAATCTCAAACGCCCACGGCAGATAGGGACCGAACTGTCTCACGACGTTCTGAACCCAGCTCGCGTACCACTTTAAATGGCGAACAGCCATACCCTTGGGACCTGCTTCAGCCCCAGGATGTGATGAGCCGACATCGAGGTGCCAAACACCGCCGTCGATATGAACTCTTGGGCGGTATCAGCCTGTTATCCCCGGCGTACCTTTTATCCGTTGAGCGATGGCCCTTCCATACAGAACCACCGGATCACTAAGACCTACTTTCGTACCTGCTCGACTTGTCCGTCTCGCAGTCAAGCACCCTTATGCCTTTGCACTCATTGCCTGATTTCCGACCAGGCTGAGGGTACCTTCGTGCTCCTCCGTTACTCTTTGGGAGGAGACCGCCCCAGTCAAACTACCCACCAGACACTGTCCCTAATCCAGATAATGGATCGAGGTTAGAACTCCAAACATACCAGGGTGGTATTTCAAGGATGGCTCCACAAGAACTGGCGTTCCTGCTTCACAGCCTCCCACCTATCCTACACAAGTAGGTTCAAAGTCCAGTGTCAAGCTATAGTAAAGGTGCACGGGGTCTTTCCGTCTAGCCGCGGGTACACTGCATCTTCACAGCGATTTCAATTTCACTGAGTCCCAGGTGGAGACAGTGTGGCCATCGTTACGCCATTCGTGCAGGTCGGAACTTACCCGACAAGGAATTTCGCTACCTTAGGACCGTTATAGTTACGGCCGCCGTTTACTGGGGCTTCGATCAAGAGCTTCTCCGAAGATAACCCCATCAATTAACCTTCCAGCACCGGGCAGGCGTCACACCCTATACGTCCACTTTCGTGTTTGCAGAGTGCTATGTTTTTGCTAAACAGTCGCAGCCACCGATTTTTTGCAACCCCCTTCCGCTTCAGCCGCGAGGGCTTACACGTACCAAGGGCATACCTTCTCCCGAAGTTACGGTATCATTTTGCCTAGTTCCTTCACCTGGGTTCTCTCAAGCGCCTTAGAATTTTCATCCCACCCACCTGTGTCGGTTTAGGGTACGGCCACTATTAACCTGAAGCTTAGAGGTTTTTCTTGGAAGCAGGGCATCTATCACTTCGCGTTTCTTTCGAGACACTCGTCATCACATCTCAGCATAAAGCACCCCGGATTTGCCTAAGATGCCTGCCTACTTGCTTAAACGGCCACTTCCAACCGACCGCTGATATAGCCTTCTCCGTCACCCCATCGCAGTTAATACTGGTACAGGAATATTAACCTGTTTTCCATCGACTACGCTTTTCAGCCTCGCCTTAGGTGCCGACTAACCCTGCGTCGATTAACGTTGCGCAGGAAACCTTGGGTTTACGGCGAGGGGGTTTTTCACCCCCTTTATCGTTACTTATGTCAGCATTCGCACTTCCGATACCTCCAGCCGACTTCTCAATCGACCTTCGCAGGCGTACGGAACGCTCCTCTACCACTCACGCAAAGCGTGAATCCGTAGCTTCGGTACTATGCTTAGCCCCGGTGAATCTTCCGCGCAGACCGACTCGACCAGTGAGCTATTACGCTTTCTTTAAAGGGTGGCTGCTTCTAAGCCAACCTCCTGGCTGTCTGTGCCTTTCCACATCGTTTCCCACTGAGCATAGATTTGGGGACCTTAGCTGACGGTCTGGGCTGTTTCCCTTTTCACGACGGACCTTATCACCCGCCGTGTGTCTCCCGTGCTGACACTTGCTGGTATTCGGAGTTTGCATCGGGTTGGTAAGTCGGGATGACCCCCTAGCCGAAACAGTGCTCTACCCCCAGCAGTGATACACGAGGCGCTACCTAAATAGCTTTCGAGGAGAACCAGCTATCTCCGAGCTTGATTAGCCTTTCACTCCGATCCACAACTCATCCCCTACCTTTTCAACGGGAGTGGGTTCGGTCCTCCAGTCAGTATTACCTGACCTTCAACCTGGTCATGGATAGATCGCCCGGTTTCGGGTCTACACCTTGCGACTAAACGCCCTATTAAGACTCGGTTTCCCTACGCCTCCCCTATTCGGTTAAGCTTGCCACAAAATGTAAGTCGCTGACCCATTATACAAAAGGTACGCAGTCACCCCACGAAGGGGCTCCTACTGCTTGTACGCATACGGTTTCAGGTTCTATTTCACTCCGCTCTCCGCGGTTCTTTTCGCCTTTCCCTCACGGTACTGGTTCACTATCGGTCAGTAAGGAGTATTTAGCCTTGGAGGATGGTCCCCCCATATTCAGTCAACGTTTCACGTGCGCCGACCTACTCGATTTCATGCTGAAGACGTTTTCGTGTACGGGGCTATCACCCTGTATCGCCGGACTTTCCAGACCGTTCCACTAACGTCATCAACACTTAAGGGCTAGTCCCCGTTCGCTCGCCACTACTAAGGGAATCTCGGTTGATTTCTTTTCCTCCGGGTACTTAGATGTTTCAGTTCTCCGGGTTCGCTTCAGTGAGCTATGTATTCACTCAAAGATGACGAGGTTATCCTCGCCGGGTTTCCCCATTCAGACATCTCCGGATCACAGGCTGTTTGCCGCCTCCCCGAAGCTTTTCGCAGGCTACCACGTCTTTCATCGCCTCTTACTGCCTAGGCATCCACCGTATGCGCTTATTCACTTGACCATATAACCCGAATACGTCTGCTTTTACTCAGCTTTCGATTTTCATCTTAGGCTTTGTTAGGCTTACTATTTAAGTTATTTGTCAGCTGACATGTTCGCTGATGTTGCTTGAGAACGATTCGCGGTTTACTTTCGGCGCTTATCTTTCGATAATTGCCTTTCATAAACTGCAACTCGTTTCAGTTTTGATCGTTTCCGATCAAGACTTGGTTACAGATTTCCATATTGTTAAAGAGCGTATTGATCCGAGGACCAATTCTATAAAGTCTGTTGTCAAACGTTATAGAGCTGATCGCCTTCACGGCTACGGCAGACGCGGGCGCTTGGTTTGCTTATGGCTAGTGGTGGAGCCAGGGAGGATCGAACTCCCGACCTCCTGCGTGCAAGGCAGGCGCTCTCCCAGCTGAGCTATGGCCCCGAAACAGTCAAAAGACTAAAGCCGAAACCGTCAAGATCAACACAGGAGCAATCCGACGGCTGTCTTTTGCTTGTTCAGTTGCCTTGCTGCTTTCGTCTTGCTTTTCGCGTTGGTGGGTCTGGGAGGATTTGAACCTCCGACCTCACCCTTATCAGGGGTGCGCTCTAACCAACTGAGCTACAGACCCAGGTGCGTCTTTCAATCGAAATAATTTGTTGTGGATACGTGTAACGGCGTTCTGTCTTTGTAAGGAGGTGATCCAGCCCCAGGTTCCCCTAGGGCTACCTTGTTACGACTTCACCCCAGTCATGAATCACAAAGTGGTAAGCGCCCTCCCGAAGGTTAAACTACCTACTTCTTTTGCAACCCACTCCCATGGTGTGACGGGCGGTGTGTACAAGGCCCGGGAACGTATTCACCGCGGCATTCTGATCCGCGATTACTAGCGATTCCGACTTCATGCAGTCGAGTTGCAGACTGCAATCCGGACTGGGACCGGCTTTGTGGGATTTGCTTGACCTCACGGTTTCGCTGCCCTCTGTACCGGCCATTGTAGCACGTGTGTAGCCCTACCCATAAGGGCCATGATGACTTGACGTCGTCCCCACCTTCCTCCGGTTTATCACCGGCAGTCTCCCTAGAGTTCCCGACATTACTCGCTGGCAACTAAGGATAAGGGTTGCGCTCGTTACGGGACTTAACCCAACATTTCACAACACGAGCTGACGACAGCCATGCAGCACCTGTCTCTCGGTTCCCGAAGGCACCAAGTCATCTCTGACAAGTTCCGAGGATGTCAAGGGTAGGTAAGGTTCTTCGCGTTGCATCGAATTAAACCACATGCTCCACCGCTTGTGCGGGCCCCCGTCAATTCATTTGAGTTTTAGCCTTGCGGCCGTACTCCCCAGGCGGTCAACTTAATACGTTAGCTCCACTACTAAGTTCTTAAAGAACCCAACAGTTAGTTGACATCGTTTACGGCGTGGACTACCAGGGTATCTAATCCTGTTTGCTACCCACGCTTTCGTACCTCAGCGTCAGTTTGAGTCCAGGGAGCCGCCTTCGCCACTGGTGTTCCTTCAGATCTCTACGCATTTCACCGCTACACCTGAAATTCCACTCCCCTCTACTCAACTCTAGTTGCCCAGTATCAAATGCAGTTCCCAGGTTAAGCCCGGGGCTTTCACATCTGACTTAAACAACCGCCTACGCACGCTTTACGCCCAGTAATTCCGATTAACGCTTGCACCCTCCGTATTACCGCGGCTGCTGGCACGGAGTTAGCCGGTGCTTCTTGTATGGGTAATGTCAGTCTACCGGGTATTAACCGATAGGTGTTCCTTCCCATTGAAAGTGCTTTACAACCCTCAGGCCTTCTTCACACACGCGGTATTGCTGGATCAGGCTTTCGCCCATTGTCCAATATTCCCCACTGCTGCCTCCCGTAGGAGTCTGGGCCGTGTCTCAGTCCCAGTGTGGCTGATCATCCTCTCAGACCAGCTACGGATCGTCGCCTTGGTAGGCCTTTACCCCACCAACTAGCTAATCCGACATAGGCTCATCTATTAGCGCAAGGCCCGAAGGTCCCCTGCTTTCATCCGTAGATCGTATGCGGTATTAGCGTGAGTTTCCCCACGTTGTCCCCCACTAATAGGCAGATTCCTATGCATTACTCACCCGTCCGCCACTCATCAAAGGTGCAAGCACCTTATCAGCGTTCGACTTGCATGTGTTAAGCATACCGCCAGCGTTCAATCTGAGCCATGATCAAACTCTTCAGTTTAATTTTGGTTTGCCGCTAAGAAAGATTAGCGACCAATCTTGACTCGATTACAGAACGTAATTTATAAGCTTAAATTGACGTGGTCTGTATCGATAGTTTCTAACAGAAACGTATCGCTACACATACCCACACAAATTATTTCGATTCAGTTTGTTAAAGAGCCAGAGCATTTCGCCCTGTTGAGCCGACATATTCTACAGCAATCAGAAATCATGTCAACCACTTTTTTTCAACCGACTTTCAACTCTCAAAATCCAACACAAGAACCGAAGCCAATCAAAACAAGCAGGCAACTTGCCGCTACCAAAAGCAACCAGCAAACCACCCGCCTTCACCACTCAAAGGATTTAAACTTCAAATCCCTAAACAGCTCAGCAGTGAACAGCCGCTCATTGTATTCACTTCAAACCACACTGTCAACTACTAATCGTCACTCGCGCGACTTTTCTTCACTTTCTCGGGCTTTCCGAGACCGAGGGTGAGCTTTATCGTACACACTGGCCAAGTGCTGAAAATCCAAATGCGTGTAAATTTGCGTTGTAGCAACGCTGCTATGCCCCAGTAATTCCTGCACGGCTCGAATATCCTGGCTAGATTCCAACAAATGACTAGCAAAAGAATGTCTTAACATGTGCGGATGGACATGCTCATCGAAACCGAGCTTCCCAACCCACCGATTCAACCGCAACTGAACAGTTCGTCGAGACAACCTTTTCCCCGCAGACGATATAAACAGCGCCGGAGTGGAAAAATCCGGTCGCACTTTCAGCCAAGTCTTGATCGCGATAGCAGCTTTAGACCCCAATGGCACCTGCCTTTGTTTACCGCCCTTGCCGAAACGCACCCTCAGAAAACCCTCTGCGAAATCAAGATCGACGTCATCCAGCATTACCAACTCGCTCAATCTGAGCCCGGACGAGTAAAATAGCTCGAACATAGCAACGTCTCTGATTTCAAGCACGGAACTGGCTTCAGCATCCAATATCCCAGCCATCTGGTCAACATCCAACACCTTCGGTAATCGTTTAGGTGCCTTGGGCGCTTTGATGTGCAAAGCTGGATTGACAACAACCCGATTACTTTTCAACAAAAATCGGTAAAAACTGCGCAACGCCGCCAGATCGCGGCGAATGGTTTTACTACTGATTCGGTCCTTATGCCTCATGGCTATATACTGGCGAACATCGCTAGCCTGCACGTCAGTCCACTGCAAAATATCCTTCGCCTTGCAGTAATCGGCAAACCGCCTCAAATCTGATTGGTAGTTGATCGCCGTATGCTCTGCAACCCTTTTTTCTTCGCGCAAATAGCGCAGAAATAAATTGACTGCTTCTTCTTCAGCGACATACACAACGCTAATCCAATTGCTGCAACAACGAAATCAATCGTGTCCCGATAATCTCGCTCATCTGCGTCAGAAACACGCTCCCCATGCTGTAATGAAACCGGCCCTCGTCTCGACTACCGATGGCCAATATGCCTTCCAGCTGAGTAAACACCATCGGAATAATCGCGCATGACTTGACTTCCATAGCTGCATCGCCGAACAAGAAAGTCGCTTGCACCAAAGTCGGCCGCCCGCATTTCGGCTGATTGGTCGCCAATTCGTTTGCAAAATGCTTCAGATTCGGCTCGTCCGCTGTGACGAACAAATTACTGATTGGCGAGCACCCGCTGTCCCTAACGATTTTGATACCGACAAAATCGGTCAAAAAGCATTCCGACAACACCTCACTCAAATTAGCCACCGCATCCTCCAGAGAATTCGCTTCCAACATCGCCAGCGTCAGTTCGTGCATCCGATTAAACGAAGCATCGTTTTCCCTGGCAATATCGATCAACGCATTCAATTGGTTCTCTTGCTCTTGATGCTTGGCTCGGAAAATCTCCAGTTGCTTGGATATCAACGAAATTGCGTTGCCGCTGGGGTGCGGAATATGCATTTGTTCCAGCAAATCCAGATGCTGATGAAAAAAATCCGGATGAAGGCGTAAATAGTCGACCACCGCTGCATCCGTGATCTCTGTTTGCTGCTCTTCGATCATATGCTTATTCGCCCTTCAAATACCTTAACCGCCGGCCCGGTCATCAACACCGGACACCCTCTGCCCTGCCAGGCGATCTGTAACTCGCCGCCCGGCAAACATACATTAACCTGGCTATCCAACAATCCCTGCTCGATACCCGCGACCGCCGCCGCACAGGCACCGCTGCCGCAGGCCAGAGTTTCCTCCGCCCCCCTTTCGTAGACCCGCAATTTAACGCGCGAACGATCGATGACTTGCATAAAACCGATATTCGCTCGCTGCGGAAAAACCTCATGGCACTCCAAACGCTTTCCCAAACTCGCCACCGGCGCTTGCTCGACGTCGTCGACAATCAACACCGCGTGCGGATTACCCATGGAAACCGCCGCAAACGCAATCGATTCGCCATCGATTTCCACGTGGTAAACCGGCAACTGCGTTGGCGCATTTAGCGGAATTTGAGCAGGGTCGTGCCGGGGCAACCCCATATTAACCGTCACCAAACCGTCCCGACCAATGCCGAGCACCAACTGACCCGCATCGGTATCGACGACTATTTCATCCTTATCGCACAAGCCTTTATCCCACACGAAGCGGGCAAAACACCTGGCACCGTTGCCGCATTGCGACACTTCTCCGCCATCAGCATTAAAAATGCGATATTTAAAATCGGCATTTGCGCTAACCGGTTTCTCCACCAACAACAATTGGTCGCAACCGACGCCGAAATGGCGATCGGCCAAAAAGCGAACTTGCTCGGCGTTCAAATCAATCTGCTGCGAAACGGCATCGATAACGATGAAATCGTTACCCAAGCCATGCATTTTGGTAAAAAGAATCTCCATAACTTTCTCTATGGCAACAACCGTTCCCCGGCCCACAGTTGTTGAACGGTCTCCCGCTCCCGGACCAGATGGCAACTGTTGCCGTCCACGATCACCTCAGCAGCCCGCGGCCTGGAATTGTAATTCGAGCTCATCGAGAACCCATAGGCGCCGGCAGAGCGCACTGCCAATAAGTCGCCTGGAGCCAGTTTCAATAAGCGGCCTTTACCCAAAAAGTCGCCGGTTTCGCAAACTGGACCGACAATGTCCCACTCCAACTCCTGTCCTGAATCTGCCAACTCGGCCGGCACGATATCCTGCCAAGCACTATACAGTGCCGGCCTGAGCAGGTCATTCATCGCCGCATCGACTATCGCAAAATTTTTATTGGCAGTTGGCTTTAGATACTCCACTTTGGTCAGCAAAATACCGGCGTTGCCGACAATCGCCCTGCCGGGCTCCAACAAAATCTCGAAATCACGACCACCCAGGCGCTGTAGCAACGCTGCGACGTACTCCGCCGGCGAAGGCGGAAATTCGTCGCGATATCTAATTCCCAAGCCGCCGCCCAAATCCAAATGCTGCAGCTTGATCCCTTCCGCCGCCAGCAAATCCACCACAGCCAGCACCCGATCCAGCGCATCCAAAAACGGATTTAGCCCGGTCAACTGCGAACCGATGTGGCAATCGATGCCAACCACTTTAATATTCGGCATAGCGGCAGCGCGCCGATACTCGTGAATAGCGCTATCGATGTCGATACCGAATTTATTCTCTTTCAAACCGGTAGAGATGTAAGGATGGGTTTTGGCGTCGACATCGGGATTAACTCGAAATGATACCGGTGCCAATACGCCCACTTGTCCGGCCAATTCGTTGATACGATCGAGCTCGCCGCTGACTTCGACGTTAAAGCAGCGAATGCCGGCTTTCAGCGCCGCCAGAATTTCATCCGCTCGCTTACCTACGCCGGAAAATACGATATCCCCAGGACGCCCCCCTGCGGCCAATACCCGCTGCATCTCGCCGAGCGAGACGATATCGAACCCGGAACCCAAGCGGGCTAACAGATTGAGCAGCGCAATATTCGAATTGGCCTTCACGGCGTAACAAATCAAATGCGGATGCGCACCGAAAGCCCGGTCGAAGGCCTGCCAATGCTGCTCCAATGCAGCGCGGGAATAGACATAACAGGGCGTGCCGTAATCGGCGGCAATAGAGGAAGCCGCAACGTCTTCGGCAAACAAGGCCTGTTGCCGGTAGCTAAAAAAATCCATGTTTATTTTTCTTGTTTGGGAACGTAAATCGGTGGCGGACTATCCGGCATATATAAAGGTCCAGTTTGGCCGCAGGCCTGCAATAGCAGACACCATAGAATCACAGTAAGCAGTCGTTCGGTTGGCATGAGTAAAGAATACAGGTTACGTTGGTCGGCGGAATATACCATAGCCCGCAAACCGAAAGAACGCGGCACCGCCCGGCAAGCGGCGAGATCACGAAAAAAGGGGCTAACGCCCCTTTTGCCCGACCGCGCCTTGACCAGGAAGGCAACTATTTGGCGCTCAAAGATTCCTTGACAATTTTAGGCGTTATGAACACCAACAATTCTTTCTTGTTGTCGGTTTTTATGCTCTTTTTGAACATCCAGCCAATGACCGGCAAATCGGATACCCAGGGCACGGTGTTATACGAATCCTGCACCGTGGACTCGTAGATCCCGCCCAGGACCACGGTCTCGCCGTCCTCGACCTGCACCTTGGTTTTCAACTGCCGGGTATCGATCGGTACGGTGGCATTGCCGCCTGTCGCCAGCGGCGTACCCGGCGAATCCTTTTTGATATCTAGTTGCATAATCACACTGCCGCTCGGCGTAATTTGCGGAGTGACGTTCAGTTCCAACACTGCGTCGACCAACTGCGTGACCGGGCCGGTTGCCTGGCTTTGGGTTTGATAAGGAATCTGCACACCCTGTTTGATCGAAGCCTGCACCCGGTCACTGGTCATGACGCGCGGGTTGGATACCAATTCACCCTTGCCGTCGTCTTGCAAAGCATTGATTTCCAGATTCAATAAGTAGTCTGCGCCCCTCGCCAGAGTCAACGCCAACGCCCCCCCGCTGGAAGCGGCCAATGCCGATCCCAGATCCGCCAAAATTTGCGAGTTTTCACTCGTATCGACACCGGCGCCGGTCATACCGTATTGCGTCCCGCCGTTGACGTCGGTCTTATGGGCGACGCCAAATTTGGTTCCCAAATTCTGGGCAAAAGAGGTATCGGCAATCACAATGCGCGACTCGATCAACACCTGCCGAACCGGAACGTCCAGCAATTTGATCATCTTGCGCACATCCTCCATCGCTTTCGCAGTGTCTTTAACGATCAAGGTATTGGTCCGCGCATCGACTATCGCGGTACCGCGCGGCGACAACAACCGCATACTCGCCGCCCCGCCCAATGCACCGGCTTGGCCGCCGACGCCCAAGCCGGAGGGGCTGGAAGCAGCTCCACCGCCGCATCCGCCAGCACCGCCGGCACCGCCGCTAGAACCGCCTGCTCCCGACTGTCCGCCTTGGGAATTGTTGCCAATACCCATTAGTACGCCGCAGATTTCTGAAGCTTTGGCGTAATTTATCTGGATATTTTCGGTTTTTAACGGCTCCAGCTCTTCGAAAATTTTCTTCGAGTCCAGTTCTTCCTGCTCGATTTTCATAATCTCGGCCACCGGCGCCACCATTACCACGTTACCGTTTTGCCGTTTCGCTAATCCTTTGGCTTTTAGTATCAATTCTAAAGCCTGGTCCCAAGGCACATCGTTCAAGCGCAACGTGACGTTACCGGCCACCGAATCGGCGGCGATAATGTTCAACTCGGTAAAATCGGCGAGAATCTGCAACACCGAGCGAACCTCGATATCTTGAAAATTCAAAGACAGCTTGTTGCCGACATAGGGAAACTTTTCCTTTTGTTGAGCTTCCTTTTCCGCCGGAGTCAGCGGCCGAAACTCGACCGTTAACAAGTTATCCGCTTGATAAGACGAATAATCGTAATTGCCGTTGCTCGGCGTTATGGTGATGTTGACGCTATCGCCCTTCGGCACCGCCTCGATTCTTTGCACGGGCGTGGCGAAGTCCGACACGTCGAAGTTCTTGACCAAGGATTCCGGCAAACGGGTATTCAGAAAATTCAATACCACTTTGCCGCCGCTCTGCTTAGTATCCACCACGGTATTGGCGGCCGACAAGCCCAGCAATAGGCGCCCTTCGCCGTTCGGCCCGCGCCTGAAATCGATACTCTTAATATTTTGCTCAGGCAAAAACTTGCTGATGGCGGAATTCTTAACCGCAGACGGTGCTTGTTGGACTGTGCTATTGACGGCGGAAACCGTACCGGCCGATTTTAAAATCACGTAATACTTGTCGCCTTCTACCCGGGTTTCGTAGGGAACCTTCTCGACCAAGTTGATAATGACCCGGGTGCGGCCCGACGCCTCCACCACGTATACGGTACCGGCAGCACCTTGATTGATCGGAAAACTTTTTTTCGCCAGATTACTTTTGACTCCGGCAAAATCCAACGCAATTCTGGACGGATTATCGGTTTGAAAAATTTTCGGTTCAACCAAGCCGCCGCTGGTTTCCAACTGGATTTGGACTTGGTTACCGGCCAAAGAAGAAAACTCCAGATTATTGATTGCCGCATCTTCGGCACGCACCGATAACCCTGCCAACCACAACACCAGAAACAAAAGGCATTGTTGGCTCGCCAACCGTCCCAATCCAATCCGTACGTTACTATTTAGTTCAATGCTCATTATTTATAACCCTTTGTCATCGGCCATCGCCAACGCGGACTGTTGTTCGCGCCAGGTGCCCGGTTTGTCCGGAACGATTTCCATCAGCTCTATCCTGTCGTCGAGAATGCGCAAAATTTTGCCGTAGTTTTGCCCCATGTGGTTCCCTACTTGCACCCGGTGTATGGTCCCGTCATTCGCCCTGACCAACCCCCAAAGCCCGCTCTCGTTGCGCAGAGTACCCACCATGCGCAAGGTATCCAGCGGATAAGCCTCCAGCTCTTCCTTTCGCCGTTCGATGTCGGGATGAATGCCGCTGACCCCGGATACGTCGACGTTACTGTCTTCGTTGGCTCTCTCGCTCGGTCGAAACGGGTCGCGCAAACCGTCCGGCTTGAAAATAAACGACTCTACCACTTTGATTTCCGGCAAAGGCTCGATCGGCGCCTTGGGACGCGCCTTGACTTCCTGAGTATACTTATTCAGATCGCTGACATCGTCGCCGCCGCAGCCACCCAACAGCAACAGCGCCAAACACGCCGGAGCGATTCTGCATTCAACGCCCATCACTGACCTCTCCGTTTTTTCGCTGCCGCAGCACCGGCTTGCGCGGACTCGCCCTCGTTATAGGTTTTGATCGTCGCCGACATGCTCATCCCGTCTTTGCCGTCTTTACCCAACGGCGTAATTTGCACGTCGTGTACCGTAACAATACGAGGCAAGGAAGCCAAGCCGCTGACAAACAAACCCAGTTCCTCGTATTTACCGAGTACCTGGATGCTGATCGGCAATTCGGAATAAAACTCGCGATTGATCTCGCCGCCGGGCTGGAACAATTTAAACTCCAAGCCGCTAGCCAGACCGGTCTGAGAAATATCCACCAACAAACTGGCAACCTCGGCTTTGGTCGGCATCTGTTTCAACATATCGCCCAACGAGGCCTCGATCTGCTCCAACTGGTCGCGGTAGTCCTGCAAATTGATCGCTTTCTTCTGCTTAACTTCGAACGCACTCTTCAAACTGGCCTCTTGTTTTTCCAAAGCATCCAGTTCATCCAGTTGCGGAATCGTTACAAAATACACGCCGGCAGCACCGGTCAACAGTGCAAATATGACGATGACGATAATTTTCAGCGGCGTCGGCCAGCTACCGGCGGCGTTTATGTCCCAATTGACTTCCGACAAATTCATTTAGCCGCCCCTCCCTGAGCCTTATCGGCTTTCTTGCCCTGTTTAGCCGTCAAGGTAAAGTCATTCATCGTGCCGCTTTTTTTACCTTCGCCGCGAATCACTGTAAGCACCGAACTGTTCAACCATTGCGAACTGTCTATCGCCCGCATATAAGCCGACACGCGGGCGTTGGATTCGGCCTTGCCGTCTAACGTCAACAGCGAACCCGCTTGGACAAACTTGGTCAGATAGACCCCTTCGGGCGTAGTTTTGGCCAACTCTTCGAACAGATGCACAATTTCCGGTCGGCTTTCCTGCAACTTTTGAATGACTTCGATCTTGGTCAACAGCTTATTTTTCTTGTCTTCGATTTCTTTGATTTCCTGAATACGCTTGTCCAGAACGGCAATTTCGTTTTGCAGCATCGTGTTGCGTAAGGTTTGGTATTCCTTCAAGCCCTCTATGTATAAATAGACCGCTACCAAAACGCAGGCCGTCGCGAATATCCCGGCACCGATACCGGCAACGAATTCCTGTTGCCGCCGTTTCCTGAGCTCCTCTCGCCAAGGCAGTAAGTTAATTCTGGCCATTAGTCGAAACTCCTTAACGCCAAGCCGCAAGCGATCATCATCGCCGGCGTATCGTTACTGAGACTTTGCGGCTTAACCCGATTGGACAGCGCCATATTGATAAACGGATTGGCGATATAAGACGGTATGCCCAAATCGCGTTCGACCAATTTGTCCAAACCCGCGATAGATGCGCAGCCGCCGGCGAGAATTAACGCATCCACGCCGCGGTTGGCACTGGACGAAACGAAAAACTGCAATGACCGGGCAATTTGCTGCAACATGGCTTTTTTAAACGGCTCCAACACATCGGCCGCATAGTTGTCGGGCAAGCCGCCATGTTTCTTGGCTAATCCCGCCTCTTCATAGGAAAGTCCGTAGCGGCGCTGGATTTCCTCGGTTAATTGTTTGCCGCCGAACCCCTGCTCGCGAGTGTAAACCGTCTTTCCGGCATGCAATATATTCAATGAGGTCATCGTGGCGCCGATATCGGCAATCGCCACGGTCATGTCGCCGGTCCCCTCCGGCAGCTGGTCCACCAGCAACGAAAATGCGTTTTCCATGGCGAATGCCTCGACGTCGACCACAACAGTCTTCAGTCCGGCATAGGCCAACGCGGCAACGCGGTCTTCGATATTTTCCCGCCGGGAAGCGGCGAGCAATACGTCGACCATGTCCGGATTGCTTTTGGTAACGCCTTGGACTTCGAAATCCAAATTCACCTCGTCCAGCGAATACGGAATATATTGGTCCGCTTCGACCATAATCTGTTCTTCCATCTCGGCATCGGACAACGACGCCGGCATCGATATGATCTTCGTCATCACCGAAGAGCCGGCGACGGCGACGCTGGCGTGCTTGGCTTTAGTGCCGGACTGTTTGACTGCGGCCTTGATCGCTCCGCCAATTTGCTCGACATTAGTGATATTCTTGTCGACGATGGCATCCTGGGGTAGCGGCACGACGGCGTAACTCTCGACTTTGTATCGCGCCCCGGCTCTACTTAGCTCCAACAACTTTACCGCCGCAGTACTGATGTCCACACCCAACACGGCCGACGGATTCCTGCTGAACCAGCTCATGAACAAACCCTTTTTGAATCATAAAAGACTAAACTTAGCTCGCACAGCACAACCTCGGCTCGCAGAAGCTCTACGGGCCAAGTATAGATGGTTTTTTTATTTTCATCCTGTTAGATGAACCACTTTATAAGTAACTTTAGCTTATCGGACACATGTGCAGGAATTTCCTGAACCGATATCTGGAAATTCCCTAGCGCATTTTTACTGCTGTGCCGATTAAAAAAGCTCCGAAATCAGGCTCTTTGCTAAAGTCGCTGATCAAGTGGCTAGTCTTTTTCGTTTTTGCGTTTTTTGCCACGTTCGCCGTGGCGAGTTATTTTTTCTTTGTCGAGCTCGACAAAGAACTGCCGGACATCGAGCAGTTGCAAAACGTGCAATACCAGATGCCTTTCAGCATCTACAGCCAGGACAACTTGTTGATAGGCCAATTCGGCGAAAAACGCCGAATCCCGCTAACCATCGGCAAAGTACCGCCGCAACAAATCAAGGCTTTTATCGCCGCGGAAGACGACCGGTTTTTCACCCACATCGGCATCGACCCGACCGGTTTGGCTCGGGCAGCCACCCAACTTGTAATGACCGGCAAAAAACGCCAAGGCGGCAGCACCATTACCATGCAAGTTGCGCGTAATTTTTTGCTGAGTAACGAGAAAACCTATTTGCGCAAACTCAAGGAAATCCTGCTGGCCTTGAAAATCGAACGCCGCTATTCCAAGGACCAGATACTGGAACTTTATCTGAACAAGATCTATATGGGCCAACGCGCATACGGTCTGGCCGCGGCCGCTCAAACTTACTACGGCAAGGACCTTGCCGAATTGAGCCTTGCCCAACAAGCCATGATCGCCGGCCTGCCCAAGGCCCCATCCATATACAATCCGATCACCAATCCCGAACGCGCGCTGCAACGACGCAATTACGTGTTACGGCGCATGCTGGAATTAAAACACATCGACGAAAACAGTTACCGCTCGGCGCTCGGCACGGCCGACGACGCTGCTTTGCAACCGGTTAACGTCGAATTTCAAGCGCCTTACGTCGCCGAAATGGCCAGGCAGGAAATCATGGCGCAATTCGGCGACTCGGCCTATACCCAGGGCCTGAAAGTGTATACCACCGTACCCAGCGAATTTCAGCGCGCTGCCGACCACGCATTGCAGGAAGCCGTGCACGAATACGACGAACGCCACGGGTACCGCGGCCCATCGTTCAAAAACGCACGCAAGGAGGGCGCCACGTTGACGGATAGCATTATCGGCGACTGCCGCCAGGCGCAAATCGTCGAAATCGCCGAATCCGGCATTACCGCAAAAATTCACAACGGCAACCAGATTCAGGTAGGCCGCCATAATCTCGAATGGGCAATGCGCACCAATTCCCGTCGGCTACCGCTGCAAGCCGGTGACATCATTTGGGTCAGACAACTCGAGGATGGCGAATGGGCGCTGACCCAAGTACCGGAAGTGGAAGGCGCATTTGCAGCATTGAATCCAAACAACGGCGCGATTCTAGCGCTCTCCGGCGGCTTCGATTTCTACCACAGCAAATACAATCGCGCCACGCAGTCCAAACGCCAACCCGGCTCCGGATTCAAACCAATCATTTACACCGCGGCTTTAGAGAAAGGATTTACGCCGGCCAGCATCATAAACGACGCACCGATCGTGATCGAAGACCCTTCGCAGGAAAACGACTGGCGACCGGAAAACTACAACCGCCGTTACCTCGGCCCGACACCGTTGCGGGTTGCGCTACGCGAATCTATAAACCTGGTGTCGATCCGACTATTGCAGGAAATCGGCATTCCCCAAGCCATCGACACCGCAAAACGTTTCGGATTCGACAAAGACCAGCTACCCGGCACCTTATCGCTGGCCCTGGGCAGCGGTTACGCCTCACCGCTAAGAATGGCAACCGCATACGCGGTTTTCGCCAACGGCGGCTTTCTGGTAACGCCCTACCTGATCGAACGCATCGAAGACAATGAAGGCAATGTTCTGTTTCAAGCCCAACCGGCGACAGCCTGTGCCGATTGCAGCGAAGCCCCAAACTTGCAAGGCACCGCGGCACCGCGGGCGATCTCGGCGAAAACCAACTTCCTGATAAACAGCTTACTGCGCGATGTCGTCCAACGCGGTACTGCGACGCAAGCCAAACAATTGGGCCGCAACGATCTGGCCGGAAAAACCGGCACCACCAACGAACAGCGGGATGCTTGGTTCAACGGCTTTACCACCGGCATCGTCGCCTCGGCCTGGATTGGTTACGACAACTCGCTACCGCTTGGCCACGGGGAAACCGGAGGCAAAGTTGCATTACCGATGTGGATTAAATTCATTCGCGCGGTGCAACACCATTTTCCAGAAAAACCGGAATCCGTACCCGACGGCATCGTGCAAGCCTATATCAATCCCCGCGACGGCTTATTACTAGATCCGAACGAAAAAGGCGGGATATGGGAATATTTTACTGCGGAAACCGTACCGACGACGTTGTCGACACCGGCTCAACCGGAAGAAGACTTGGAAGAGGAATTTAACGAGGAAGGATTGTTCTGACAGTGGCCGACACTCAAAGCCGCCAAAAGCTTGGCGGCCGAGCGCAAGCCGGAAACGATATTATTTTCCGAATTTTTTGCGGAATTTATCCACGCGGCCGGAAGTATCGACTACGCGTTGCTTACCGGTATAAAACGGATGGCACGAAGAGCATACTTCGATATGCAAATCGGAACCCAATACGGAACCGGTTTGGAAAGTATTGCCGCAACCGCATGTCACGGTGATTTGTTTATATTGTGGATGAATTTCTGGTTTCATAGCGCTCACATACCCTTTTCGGGACACATACTTGATAGAGAACTGCTTATGATACGATTTAGCTAACGGTTCCGCAAGCCGAAGGCAAGCGCGGCGGTTAATTTCGATTTTATAGGGCGGCAGGCCGGGACCGCATCAACAATATCGCCAAGACAATTGCCGGCACACCGATAACAGCGGAGTACACGAAAAAAGCGGCGTAACCAAACTCGGCGACCAAATCCCCGGAAATACTTCCAATCAACTTAGCCGGCAAAGTCATCAAAGAGCTGAACAGCGCGTACTGAGTTGCAGTGTAAGCGGAATGCGTCAAACTCGACAAATAGGCAATGAACGCAGCTGAGGCTATGCCGCCGCTTAAGTTGTCCGCGCTAATCACTCCGGCCAACAGCACGATATCCGGCTTCGCCAGCGCCAAAGCGGCAAACAGCAAGTTGGTTGCAGCGACGATCACCGCACCGAACAGCAGCGGACGCATAATGCCGAAGCGCGCCACCAGCACGCCACCGACCGAGGTACCGACGATAGTCATCAGAAAACCGAACACCTTGGTGACGTCGGCGATATCCTTTTTGCTGAATCCCAGCTCCAAATAAAACGGATTCGCCATGACCCCCATCGCAATATCGCTCATCTTATAGACCGCGATCAGCAGCAAAATCCGCGCACCGCTCCTGCCGTTGCGTTGGAAAAACTCGACAAACGGACCGACAACGGCGTCCGAGAACCAACGTAACAATCTGGCAGGCAAGGCGCCCGACCCGGACAAACCAAGCGCTACCTCCACACTTCGCTCGATCCGCCCGACCCGCTCATCCTCCAGCCGAATCGGCTCCGGCGCCAACAACGTCGCCACCATACCGATGGACATCGCCAGCGCCATAACCTGATAAGCCACGGCCCAGTTCTGGTATTCCGCGATGTAAAACACTCCAGCCCCGGCAAGCAACAGCGAAAGGCGGTAGCCGAATACGTACGTCGCCGCCATCGCGCCTTGCAGTTCCGGCGCCACAATTTCAATCCGGTAAGCATCGATTGCAACGTCTTGAGTCGCGGAGCAGAACGCCACCCAAACAGCCAACCAAGCCATGCGCGTCAACTCTTGGTGAATATCCAAGCCGCTCATAGCAAACAAGCCCAACGCTATACCGATCTGAGCGCCGAATATCCAGCCGCGCCGTTTACCCAGCCATCGGCATAACAACGGGAACGGCAAGCGATCGACCACCGGCGCCCATAAAACTTTCACCGAATACGCAACGCCGACCAAGCTAAAATAGCCGATTAGGGATAACGACACATCCTCGTCAGCCAACCATGCCGACAAGGTCGATGAAGTCAATGAAAATGGCAGACCGGCTGAAAAGCCTAGAAAGATCATTCCCAGCACGCGCGGCCGGGAATATATAGAGAAAGCGTTGCGCCAACTGCTTACAGCTTTCGCCACACGCTTTCTCTAGTACCTCAAGCGGGTTAATCTAAATCAACCGTTGATCAAATAATGCGTCACGATACTGGCCGCATAACCGGCGGCGATCACCGGAGTCCATTTCAAGTGGCTGAAGAATGTATATTTGTGGTTGGATTGCCCCATCAACGCCACACCCGCAGCCGAACCGACCGAGAACAGGGAGCCGCCAACGCCGGCGGTCAACGTGACCAGCAACCATTGATACAGATCCATATCCAGATTCATGTTCAATACAGCAAACATCACAGGGATGTTATCGACTACCGCAGAAATGATACCGACCAGAATATTGGCTGTGGTTTGCCCCAGACCGTCATACATTGCGGCAGACAGCAATTCCAGATAACCGATGTAGCCCAAGCCACCGACCGCGAAAACCACGCCGAAGAAGAACAACAACGTATCCCACTCGGCTTCTTTTACCCGGTCGAATACATCGAGACGCACTTCACCTGCTGCGGAGAAGCGAACCTTTACGTAATAAATGAATAGCATCAGGATAGACAAACCAGCCATCATGCCCATGAACGGCGGCAAATGCAGGAACTGTTTAAAGCTGACCGCCAAACCGATGGTGATGCCGAACAAGCCGCACACCACCCAACCGCCCGGCTTCAATTCCACTGCAGCTTCGTTGGTAGCCTCGGGCTGACCGCTTGGAATCGCTTGGGACATGAAAAACGCCGGCACGACAAAGTTCACTACCGACGGAATAAACAACTTGAAGAAATCAAAGAATTCCGCGTAACCAGCTTGCCACACCATCAAAGTGGTGATGTCGCCGAACGGACAAAACGCACCGCCGGCATTCGCCGCAATAACCAAATTGACGAAACCGATAGAGACGAATTTTTCGTTATCCGCACCTACCGCCATTACCACGGCGCCAACCAATAAAGCAGAGGTCAGGTTGTCGGCTACCGACGACAGGAAGAAGGTAATGATGCCGGTAATCCAAAACAGCTGTTTATAACCAAACTGTTTTCTGATCAGCCACGAACGCAGAGCCTCGAATACATTGCGCTCGGCCATAGTGTTGATATAGGTCATCGCCACCAGCAAGAACAACATCAACTCGGCATATTCTTTCAAGTCGTGTTCGAAAGCCTTATGCAGCTCTTCCCCGGATACACCAGCCTCCTGCGCCAGGATTGCCACATGCCCCCAAATCACGGCCGCCGCAAAAATAACCGGCTTGGATTTACGCAAATGCGTAAATTCTTCGGCCATCACGAAACCATAAGCCACCAAAAAGATCAGAACGGTGTAAATGCCCCGCTCGGTTCCGGTTAAACCGAGGTTATGAAACTCTTCGGCCATGGCCACTTGCGGCAAAAACAACAGCCCGGCCAAAATCAACAATAAGCGCAACAAGGTATCCCCCTTTATCCTCTATGTTTTAGTCGTTATTAAAAGCAAAAAAACTAACCGGGCATGTTATCACCATACAATATTCTTTGTCATTTAATCCCGGCCGTTATATTATTCAGATACCTAGCAAAATAGTCAGTAAACCACGCATCATCGCTAAATGTATCAATATAACGAGCAAGATCAAACACTTATTGAAGAACGCGTCAATGAGTTTCGCGGCCAAACCCAGCGTTTTTTGAACGGAGACCTGGGAGCCGACCAATTCAGAGCGCTACGCCTAATGAATGGACTGTACCTGCAGACGCACGCGCCAATGCTAAGGGTCGCAGTCCCGTACGGCCTGCTTTCCTCTAAACAATTACGCAAGCTGGCTTCGGTGGCCCGCGATTACGACCGCGGATATTGCCATTTCACTACCCGGCAGAACGTCCAATACAACTGGCCGGCCCTGGAACGGGTCCCGGACCTGCTGGAGGAATTGGCGACAGTACAGATGCACGCCATTCAAACCAGCGGCAACTGCTTAAGAAACACAACATCCGACCACTTGGCCGGCATTTGCAAGGACGAAATCGAAGACCCGCGGCCTTACTGCGAAATTATCAGGCAGTGGACAACGCTGCATCCAGAATTCGCCTTCCTGCCACGTAAGTTCAAGATTGCCGTTAGCGGCGCCACCCATGACCGGGCCGCAGTGCAACTGCACGACATCGGCGTTTATTTGGTGAAAAACGCGGCTGGTGAAACCGGTTTTCAAATTTTGGTCGGCGGCGGCCTGGGCCGTACCCCAATCATTGGCCAAACCATCCGCCCCTATCTGGAAAAGCAGCATTTGCTGTCCTATCTGGAAGCCATCGTGCGGATATACAATCTATTCGGCCGCCGTGACAACAAATACAAAGCCAGGATCAAGATACTGGTCAAAGAAACCGGCCTGGAGAAATTCAAGGCCATGGTCGAGCGGGAGTGGGAACGCATTCGCGACAGCATGCCGCTCAGCGAGCAACGCATCGCCGAAATGAAGGCGCATTTCGCGCCGCCAGCTTACGAGGCCACCGCAAACGACGCCCCCGACTTCGCCAAACAGCTTGCCGATAACGCCGACTTTGCCAAATGGGTTAAATACAACACGGTCGAGCACAAAATCAGCGGTTACCAAGGCGTCTACATCTCTTTGAAAGCGCCCGACTCGCCGCCAGGCGACATTACCGCCGAACAACTTGAAGCCGTCGCCGACCTAGCCGACCGATACAGCTTCGGCGAAATCAGAAGCAGCCACCGCCAAAATCTGGTATTGGCCGACGTCAAACAAACCGACTTGTTTGCGGTTTGGCAAAAGCTCGCCGCAAACAAATTGGCCACGCCGAACATCGGCACGGTCACCGACATCATTTGCTGCCCCGGTTTGGATTTTTGCTCGCTGGCCAACGCCAGCTCCATCAGTGTCGCTAGAGAATTGAACTCCCGATTGGACGACATGGATTACATCCACGACATCGGCGACATCAAAATCAACATGTCCGGCTGCATGAACGGTTGCGCGCACCAAAGCGTCGGCCATATCGGCATCCTTGGCGTCGACAAGCACGGCGAAGAGTGGTACCAGATTACACTGGGCGGATCATCCGAAAACGAAGCCGCCATCGGCGAACGCTTGGGGCCGGCCGTTGCCAAGGACCAAATCACGACGGTAGTGACCGATATACTCGACGTTTACGTTCAGCAACGCTTGGAAGACGAAGCATTCCTACAAACCGTAAAACGTGTCGGCCTGGAGCCGTTTAGGGAAAGAGTTTATGCAAATCATTAAAGACCAACAGCTAATAGAGAATACCTGGTCCTTTATCGAGGACGACACCCCTTTACCTGCAGGCGATATCACGGTCAGCTTGCAACGCTGGCTCAACCAAAAAGAACAATTGCTTCAGCGTAGCGGCAAAACCGGCATTCGCCTGGTACCTGGAGATCAAACCGAATCTCTGTGCGCCGACTTGGACAAAATCGATCTGATCGAACTGGATTTTCCGATCTTCGGTGACGGCCGCCTGTTTTCGGTAGCCCGTTTATTGCGTAGCCGGGACGCTTATCGAGGAGAAATACGGGCCGTAGGACAATACCTTCCCGATCAGGTGTTTTATTTATCCAGAGTCGGCATCAACGCTTTCGACTTGAGCAGTCAGAACGACGCAGACCTGGTTTTGGCCGCCATGAGCCAGTTTTCCGTGCGCTACCAAGCATCGACCAACTAAGCCGGGGTAGAGAGGGCAAGACTACATCTCTCACCCCCTGAAACCAAAAACCCCGGCTTGGCGTCAGCCAACCGGGGTTTTATTTTGCCAGGAGCCCGCCGGAACCAGGCTGAATTCCGGCGGCAAACACTTGGACGAAACGGCTAACGCCGCATGATGCTGATCCCTTTCAATAAATTCAGCGCCTCATGCAAAGGATAGTCTCGCATATCGGCATCGGACACCTCGGCCGCATCGCCATCCTTCTCCGGCGCATCCTTAACGTCATCACCATCCTCTTCTTCGGACTTTTTCTCCGGCTTGGCGTTACCGTTGGTCAGGTGATGAGTCAAATCCGCTTCTTTGACGGTATCCAGCTTAGCCTTATCCATCGCAGCCAACTTCACTCTGGCCAACGTCACATCGGGCTCGATGCCTTCGGCCTGAATAGAACGTCCGGACGGCGTAAAGTAGCGCGCCGTAGTCAGCTTGACCGCCGCACCGTTACTGGTCGGCAAAATGGTTTGCACCGAGCCTTTGCCGAACGACTTTTCGCCCATGATGATGGCGCGTTTGTGGTCTTGCAACGCACCGGCGACGATTTCCGATGCAGAAGCCGAACCGCCATTGATCAGCACCACGATCGGCGCACCGTTGATCACGTCGTCCGGAGTGGCGTTAAAGCGCATTTCCGAATTTTTAATCCGGCCTTCGGTGTAGACGATCAAACCAGACTCGATAAAAGCATCGCTGACATCAACCGCCGCGTTCAACACGCCGCCCGGATTGTTGCGCAAATCCAGCACAATACCCTTTAACGGGCCTTCGTTTTCTTTTTTCAGCTCGTCGATTGCATCCAACAAACTCTGACCGGTGCCGGATTGGAAACTACTGATACGCAGATAACCGTAGTTTTTTTCCAGCAGCCTATTCTTCACGCTCTTAACTTTAATGATATCGCGGGTCAATGCAAACTTCAGCGGCGCCTCTTCCCCCTCGCGAATCACGGTCAACACGATCTCGCTGCCGGGCTCGCCGCGCATGATTTTCACCGCATCGGCCAGCGTCATGCCTTTTACCGGCTTGTCGTCGAGACGAACGATCAAGTCGCCGGCTTTGATACCGGCCCGTTGCGCCGGCGTATCGTCAATCGGCGAAACCACTTTGACGAAGCCGTTTTCCATGCCAACTTCTATACCCAGACCGCCGAATTGGCCGGTAGTGCCTTCTTGCAGCTCTTTGTATTCTTCGCTGGCAAGATAAGCCGAATGCGGATCCAAACCGGACAGCATGCCGCGGATGGCGTCTTCCAAAAGTTTTTTGTCGGAAACGGGTTCGACATAGTCCTGTTTGATACGGCCGAAGATTTCGGTAAACGTGCGCAATTCGTCGAACGGCAATGCCTGTAGCTCATCGCTTTTAGCCGCAGCCGGCGCCGCTTTCTCGGCAAAGACGCTACTGCACAAACTCAGCGCGACACCCAAAATAAATCCGACCAACAAGACCAATATGTTTCTGTTTTTTAACATCTGAATTAAAACTCCAACAACCTGTTTCCTAAAAATGATTAACCTTTGGTCGGTTTACGGCACCATTGCTCCGGGTCGACGGGCCGCCCGTTCTTGCGGATGCCGAAATACAAGGCCGCGTCGGCTCGGCCGCCACTCCGCCCCACCGAGGCCAATACCTCCCCGGCTCTAACATGGTCGCCCACGTTTTTATGCAGACTTTGGTTGAATGCATACAAACTCATATAGCCCTTGCCGTGGTCGACAATAATCATCAACCCGTATCCGCGCAACCAATCGGCATAGACGACCTTACCGCCGGTCACCGCACGAATGTCCGCCCCCTCCCTGGCGCTGATAACGACGCCGTCCCAGGTCGTTTCGTAGCGGCGACTGCCAAACCGGGCCGTCAGGGCACCCTGCACCGGCCAAGGCAATTGGCCGCGCAACTCCGAAAACGGCTGGCTTGCGAGCTCGCTAACCGGTCTAGCTGGCATTTGCTTGGGAAGTTCCCGCTGCTGAACCGAGGTAGATTCGGGTTTTCGCGGTTCGGGCGCAGGCAAAGATTCGTCGGCGGCATTATCATCAGTTTTCTGCAAAGACGCCACCAAGGACTGCAATTTTTTCTCGTCCGCTACAAGGCGTTCCAACTCGCCGGCCTTGGCCGCATAGTCCCGTTCGATCCGAGCCAACACCGTTTCGCGCTGGTTCTTCAGCGCTTGCATGGCATCGGATTCTTGCTGTTTTTTTTCCAACGAGGCCTGGAGGAGCTGGGCTTCGGTATCCTTTTGCGCCTCCAACTGCCGCAACTCTCGAAAAGATTCGGCAACCGCGTTAAGTTTTTCGACCCGCGCCTTGCTGATGTAATCGTAGTAAACCAACATGCGGCTGGACACGGCCGGATCGCGTTGGTTCAGAATCACCTTCAAACCTTCCTTATCGCCGCCCATGGCATAAATTGCCTTGATCAATCCTTCGAGCTCCTGCTGCTGTTCATGCATGTTGCGTTGCGTGGCAGCGCTTTTGCCCCGCAAATCCTGCAGAGACTGCTCCTGCTGCCTGATCTCGGCTTTCAACGAACGCAGACTATTAGCCAGCTCACCGTATTGCAGCTCCAATTTTTGCAACTGGTCCAATGCCCGATTTTTTTCAGCTTGCAAATCGCGGACTTCACTGCCGACGCGGTCGATTTTCGACTGGACATCGGCCAAGGTTTTTTCTCTGGACGGATCGGCCGATAGCGGCAAACTGACTACAAACCCGAAAACAGCCCCAAGCATGTAGCGGCTCAACGCCGCCAACCTGATCGGCGCGAATTCGACAAGCCATAAATCGCCGAGGCGGCACCGGGATTCGTTTTTTTTGCAATTTGCAAACTGGTTAGGAAGCGGCGGCAGGCAGCTTGACCGTTCTAGCATAAGATTAAGAATCTCCAAGCTTTAACAATATGAATCGGGCCACGGTTAGACAGACTTTGGCGGTTTATTGCGCCGGCTCAATTTCCAGGTATTGAACAATAAAGCCTACTCTGTTAGATTTGCTCGCCTCTTTTTGCTGATTAGGTTCGCAGCCTGACCGCTCCAAACTCAAGCAAGGCATTATACCAGCACCGCCAGCCGCCATAATCCGAAAAAAAATGCCGCGGGCCGCTTAGCGGCCACCTTTGCCACGCTCTATCGTAATTAAATGGAAGACCAAGACGATAATATTCAATATGACGACAGCGATATCAGCCGCGCGGCCCGCTGCCTGAAAGCCATGTCCCATCCTTTGCGCCTGAAAATTCTTTGCGTATTGGGCAGCAACTCGATCAGCGTACAAGACATTGTGGAACAGGTCGGAACCAGCCAGAGCAATATCTCGCAACATTTGGCGATATTGCGGGATAAAGGCATTCTCGACTATAAAAAGGAAGCCAACCGAGTTTATTACTTCATCGACGACGAACGCGTCATTCATCTGATTCAAATGATGCGCAGCATATTTTGCGGCGTTTAAACAGCGAAAACCACCAACATGAATGCACCCATAGAACAATATATCGAATTTGCCACCAACCATTATTTGCTGGTATTTGCACTGGTCTGCGTAATTTTCCTGCTCATTCAGGACTTGATTGCCAATTCTTTCAATAAGTACGAAAACATCTCGCCGCTGATCGCCGTCACCAAAATGAATAGCGACGACGTTGTGGTCCTGGACGTCCGGGAACAGCACGAATTCACCAAAAGCCATATCGAGAATGCGCTGAACATCCCGCTCGGCAAAGTCGAAGAACAGCTGCCCGCACTGGAAAAACACAAAAAACACCCACTGATCGTAACCTGCCAAACCGGAGCCCGTTCGACCGCCGCTTGCAAAACCCTGACCAAGGCCGGCTTCGAACAGGTCTACAACATGATTGGCGGCATGCAGTCATGGGAAGATAACAAATTGCCGATCAAGCTCGGCAAAATCAAAGATTAACCAACCAACCCGCAAATCAAGACCATGGCCGAAAATAACGCATCCAGCGAAAAACAATTCATCATTCAAAAGATCTACACCAAAGACATTTCTTTTGAAACCCCAAACTCACCAAAAATATTCACCCAAAAATGGGAACCGGCGCTGGACCTCAACCTCGGTACTAACGTATTACCTATCGAAAACTCAATGTTCGAAGTCTCGCTGACATTGACCGTAACCGTCAAAGTCGGCGAAAGCACCGCCTACCTGGTTGAAGTCAACCAGTCCGGCGTGTTTCTGATCGCCGGCTTTACCGAGCAGGAAATGGGGCCCATGCTGGGTAGCTTTTGCCCGAACATCCTGTTTCCCTACGCTCGCGAAGTGATTTCCGACTTGGTCAGCAAAGGCGGATTCCCGCAATTGATCCTGGCTCCGGTCAATTTCGACGCCCTGTACATGCAACATCTGCAACAGGCACAACAATCTCCGCAAAACAGCGAAACAAAAACCCTGAACTAAGAGCAGGATGCCGCCATCAATCAGCATCCTGGGCGCCGGATCATGGGGAACCGCCTTGGCGATCCAAGCGGCCAGAAATGGCTGCGCCACATCGCTATGGGGACATAATCCGCAACACATCGCAGCGTTGCAGCGAGCCCGCGAAAACTACCGCTACCTGCCCGGCGCCCAATTCCCGGAAAATCTCGAGCTTACCGGCGACATCGGCAAGGCGGTAGCGTTTAGCCCGCTGCTGTTGATTTCGGTTCCGAGTCACGCCTTCCGCGATACTTTGGCAACCATAAAACCCTTGCTAGCGGAAAAACCGATGATCGCCTGGGCGACCAAAGGTTTCGACGGCCGCGATGGCGCCCTGTTAAGCCGGGTCGTTGCCGAAATTCTGGGCGAGGATATCGAGACCGCCGCACTATCCGGGCCGACTTTCGCCGGCGAAGTAGCCGCCGATCTGCCCACAGCAGTGACTGTGGCCTCGGCATCCGATGCCTTTTCCTCCCGCCTCAGTGCGATACTGCACAACCAGCGCTTCCGGGTCTACACCAGCCGCGACATCATCGGCGTCCAGGTCGGCGGCGCCTGCAAAAACGTTTTGGCTATCGCAGCCGGAATCGCCGACGGCCTGGGCTTCGGCGCCAACACGCGCGCGGCGCTGATCACTCGAGGCCTGACCGAAATCATGCGCCTCGGCATTCGCCTTGGTGGCCAAGCCGACACTTTTATGGGCCTGGCCGGCCTAGGCGACTTGATCCTGACCTGCACCGACGACCAATCCCGCAACCGCCGCTTCGGACTGGCGTTGGGACGCGGACTCGGCCAGACCCAGGCGCTAGCGCAAATCAACCAGGAAGTGGAAGGCATCTCCGCCGCCCGCGAAACCTTCGGGCTATCGCAAAAATACGGAGTCGAAATGCCTATCACCGAGCAGGTCTATAACGTGCTCTTCGAGAATCTCCCACCCAAACAAGCCGTACAGAATCTGCTGAACCGGGACCAAAAACCCGAACAAGCCTGATTCACCTCTCCCCGCCAGCAACATTTCCCCGGATAATTTCGCCTATCCAAGCGCAATTTCTTCCGACAACCCGTATTCCCGACAAGCCTCGAAATCCTGCTTTCCGGCAAAATCACCTTATAAAATTGAGTATTAGCACTCATTAATTGCGATTTACATCAAAAATCGGCATTAACGTTTTGATACCAATCGATTTTACCCCATTCCCCACCAGCCGCCCGCACCGAGCCCCCAACACAGCGTAAGTCATTGTAGAAAAAGAAAGAATTTAATTTGACTGCCTCTTGACTAAGCCCATTTTGAAAACTATAGTGGTGCAAAAATGATGTAAAGTGGGCATAAATGGATTTTTTTGGCTTTTTGAGGATTTGATTTGTTTCGAGGCATTAGTTCAATTAGTTTGGATGCGAAAGGGCGCGTTGCGATTCCTACCCGCTATCGGGAGGAGTTACAGGAGTGCTGCGACCGCCAATTGGTTGTGACTGTTGCGGTCGACGACAAATGCGTGGGCGAGCCCGGCTGCCTCTGGCTTTACCCGTTGCCGGAATGGGAAAAACTGGAACAGACCATCAGCAAATTACCCACGCTGAACAAAATGGCCGGAAAGCTGCGCCGTTTTGTCATAGGCAACGCCTCGGAATGCGAAATGGATGGCCAGGGCCGGCTGTTGCTACCGGAAAAATTGCGCGAGTTCGCCGGCTTGGAAAAACACATCGTGCTGGTCGGCCAGCTCAACAAATTCGAGATCTGGAACGAAGACGCCTGGAAGGCGAAAGAACGGGAATGGATGGACGGTAACGACAACGAGGGCCTCGAAGAACTTGGCTCTTTGTCGTTTTGACGGAGATGCCGGCCCACCAGACCGTTTTATACGCCGAAGCGCTTGAGCAACTCGCGATAAAACCGGACGGAACCTATCTGGATTGCACTTTCGGCCGCGGCGGCCATAGCCGCGGTATTTTGACCGGTTTGGACGAATCGGGCCGGTTGCTGGCACTGGATAGAGATGCGGATGCGATTGCCAGCCCGGAAGCGGAGAAATTGCGCCAGGACCCCAGATTCGAACTGCACCACGCCAGCTTTACCGAATTGGCCTCCGTGGTCGGACGCAAAGGATATGCCGGCAAAATCGACGGGATTTTGATGGACTTGGGCGTATCGTCGCCGCAACTGGACATCGCTGAGCGTGGTTTCAGTTTTCTACGCGACGGGCCGTTGGACATGCGAATGGATACCGGACGCGGCATGTCGGCGGCAGATTATCTGGCTCGAGTTGAAGAAAACGAACTGGTGCGGATTTTATTCGAATACGGCGAAGAACGGTTTGCCAAACGCATCGCCCGCGCGATCGTCAGCCAGCGCCAACAGGCTCCGATTACGACCACGCTGGAATTGGCGAGATTGATTGAACACAGCGTACCGTTTCGCGACAAGCACAAACATCCTGCCACGCGCAGTTTCCAGGCGATCAGGATCGAAGTCAACCAGGAGTTGGAACAGATAAAAGCCGGTTTGCAGCAAGCGCTCGACACGTTGGCGCCGGGCGGGCGGCTGGTGGTCATTTCTTTCCACTCGCTGGAAGACCGGATCGTCAAACGGTTTATCCGCGACCAATCCGGCGCGAAGACCGACCCCGGCAAATTGCCGGTCAGAGAACAAGACATAGAACAAGGGCAGCTACGCAAAATCGGCAAGTCGATTCGTGCCCAAGCGCAGGAACTGCGCAATAACCCCAGAGCGCGCAGCGCGGTAATGCGAGTCGCGGAGAAGCGTTGATGGTATTTGCACGAAACATCCTGCTAACGATATTGGTGGCGGCGCTGCTGATTTCCGGCATTGCCGTCATTTACAGCAAGTACCAATCGCGCCTGCTGTTTATCGAGATCCAAAAAAAGGAAAAAGAACTCGACGATTACGAAGTCGAATGGGGACGTTTACAACTGGAATTGACCACGCTGACCGAAGAAAACCGGGTTGAAGTCGAAGCCAGATCGCGGCTAATGCTGACCCTGCCGGCGCAAGACAAAATTATATACATCAAGCCGTAATGCGAATTTTTACCGGTTCAGCCCCAGCGCCGCGCCTTAATACCGATTTTCCGATACGGCGCAAGTTGCTGCTGTCGACGATGATGCTGGCGATGGCGGCCCTGGTAGGACGTGCGGTTTACCTGCAGATACTGGACAAGGATTTTTTGCAGGACAAGGGCGACATGCAACACGTCGGCGTGGTTTCCGTGTCCGCTTACCGCGGCCAAATCAAGGACCGTAACGGCGAGCCGTTGGCTATCAGCACCCCGGTGCAATCGATCTGGGTCAATCCGCGGCAATTGAAGGACAGCGAACAAGACAAACTGACGCCGATGGCCAGAATTCTCGGCTTCCCGGAAAAGGAACTGCGCGCGCTGTTGAAAAAGGAAAAGGACGCCAACAAGCGCTTCGTCTATTTACGCAGGCAGATCAACCCGGATATCGCCGAAAAAGTTAAAGACCTGGAAATTACCGGCGTCTATTTCGAACGCGAGTTCAAGCGCTACTATCCGGCCGGTGCAGTATCCGGCCATTTGCTGGGCTTTACCAACATCGACGATATCGGCCAGGAAGGCATCGAACACGGTTACGAACACATATTACGCGGCCAACCCGGCAAAAAGCGGGTGATCAAGGACGGCAAAGGCCAAATTATCAAGGACGTGGAGAACATCGAAGAAGCGGTGCCGGGCCGCGATCTGATTCTGACGATAGACGAACGTTTGCAATATCTGGCCTATCGGGAATTGCAGAACGCGGTGATCCAGAACAAGGCGCATTCGGCCTCGCTGGTGGTATTGGATGCTAAAAACGGCGACGTATTGGCTAGCGTCAGCCAGCCGGCATTCAACCCGAACAACCGCAAGGAATTGAGCAGCAACCGTTACCGTAACCGGGCCATCGTCGACAGTTTCGAACCCGGCTCGACGGTAAAACCGTTCGTGATCGCGGCGGCGCTGGACGGCGGTTACATCCATCCGAACACGATGATCGAGACCCACGGCGTTTACCACCTGGGTCGCAACGTGGTCAAAGACGTGCACAACTACGGCACGATGGATTTGACCCACGTCTTGCAGAAATCCAGCAATATCGCCGTCACCCAGATCGCGATGACGATGCCGCCGGAATATTTTTGGGGGATATACAACAAGCTGGGCTTCGGTACTTCGGCCGGCGTCGGCTTCCCCGGCGAAGCCAGCGGCTCGTTGCTGGACTACCAAGGCTGGCACGAATTCGACCAAGCGATTTTGTCGTTCGGTTACGGCGTATCCACCTCGATTTTACAACTGGCCAGAGCCTACACGGCGCTGGCCGACGACGGCATCATTCACTCGGTGACCTTATTGAAGCGCGACGAAGACCCGGACGCACAAAGGGTGTTTAAACCGGAAACGGCCCGAAAAGTTAGGGAAATGCTGGAACACGTCATCAGCAAGGAAGGCACCGCTTACCAGGCCAGAGTCGAAGGCTACCGGGTCGCCGGCAAAACCGGCACCGTGAAAAAGGCCACGGCCGGCGGTTACGCCGACGACAAGTATTTATCGGTCTTCGTCGGCATGGCGCCGGCGAGTAACCCGCGTTTCATCATCGCGATCGTGGTCGACGAACCGACCAGCGGCCAATACTACGGCGGCTTGGTCGCGGCGCCGGCCTTCTCCCGGGTTATGGCCGGAGCGTTGAGAGTTTACGGCGTAGAGCCGGACGGCATGGAAAACATGCACTTACTGTTGAGCAAACGATGAAGCTGAGCGAATTGCTGAACGGATATAGCGAAACCGAAACCGATCCCGACATCTCCGGCCTGTCCCTGGATAGCCGCCGGACGGCAGAAGGCGATGCGTTTTTCGCCCTGAGCGGCTCCCGGCAGCATGGCCTGGCCCATGCCGAACAGGCGGTCGAAGGCGGCGCCAAAGCGGTGGTATTCGATCCGCAAGGCAGCGCGCTGCATTTAATGGCACTAACCGGTGTACCGTTTATCGCGGTTACCGGCCTGGCGCAAAAACTCGGCGAAATCGCCGCCCGTTTTTACGGCCGGCCTTCGGAAAAACTCGACGTCATCGGCGTGACCGGCACCAACGGCAAAACCACCTGTAGCCAATTGATCGCGCAGGCGCTGCCGGATTGCGGCGTGATCGGCACGTTGGGCTGGGGCGACGTGGGTAGCTTGCAGGCCACGGCCAACACGACGCCGGACGCGCTGGACATACAACGCATATTGGCCGAATTCGTCAGCCAAGGTAAACGCACCGCGGCAATGGAAGTGTCCTCGCACGGTTTGCAGCAGGGCCGAGTCAATGCCGTGCACTTCAAAGGCGCGGTCTTTACCAATTTGAGCCGGGACCACCTGGATTACCACGGCGATATGCAGAGCTATCTGCAAGCCAAGCTGGAATTGTTCAAAACGCCGGGCTTGCAATTTGCCGTGGTCAATTTGGACGACCAAAGCAGCGTGCAGGTATTGGACAGTATCGGCCAAGGCGTCCAGGTCTGGACCTTCAGCACTGGCGGCCGCACGGTAGCAAACGCGGAATGCGTCACGGCCGAAAATGCGGAATTTAGCGCAGCCGGCATCGAATTCGACGCCGTTTGGCGCGGCCAACGGCATAAAGCCGCCAGCAGCATTGTCGGCCGGTTCAATTTGGAAAACCTACTGGCAGTGTTGTGCGTATTGCTGGCCCAAGGCACGCCGTTCCCGACCGCGGTAGCGCGCTTGGCTAATTTATCGGCAATCGCCGGCCGGATGGAAAAGTTCGGCGGCCACGGCAAACCCACCGTTTTCGTGGACTACGCCCATAGTCCGGATGCGCTGGAAAAAGTACTGAAAGCCATCAAGGGCAAGCAACGGCTGCGGTTGGTGTTCGGCTGCGGCGGCGACCGCGACAAAGGCAAACGCCCGGAAATGGGCCGGATTGCCGAGACCTGGGCGGATCAGGTCATCGTCACCGACGATAATCCGCGAAGCGAAGCTCCGGCCGCCATCGTCGCCGACATTTTGGCCGGCTGCCGCAGCGAAAAAGTAACCGTAATTAACGACAGAGCCACGGCCATCAACACAGCCATACAACAAGCAGCCCCCGACGATTGCGTACTGATCGCCGGCAAGGGCCACGAAGATTACCAAGAAATCGCCGGCGTAAAATGGCCGTTCAGCGATAGCGCGCTGGTGCAACAGACCTTGGCGGAGTGGCGTAAATCATGAAAATGCTGCTCAGCGAAATCGCCCAAGCCGTCAACGGCACTCTGGCCGGCGCAGACCGCAGTGTCGAATCGGTCAGCATCGATACCCGCACGTTGAAACCCGGCGAACTTTACCTGGCCTTGAAGGGCAAGAATTTCGACGGCCACAGCTTTATCGACAAAGCCGAGCAGGCCGGTGCCGGCGCGCTGCTGCTGGCACACGCCTGCGCTTCCGAGTTACCGCAAATCGTCGTCGCCGACACCCATTTGGCGCTGGCCGAGCTGGCCGGCTACTGGCGCCGGCAATTGCCGGTCAAAGTCGCCGGCGTCACCGGCAGCAACGGCAAAACCACGGTCAAAGAAATGATCGCGGCGATTTTTACGACTCAGGGGCCGACCTTATCGACCCAGGGCAACCTGAACAACGATATCGGCGTGCCGCTGACCTTACTGAAACTGGATGCCTCGCACCGTTACGCCGTGATCGAAATGGGCGCCAACCATATCGGCGAAATTGCCTATACCAGCCGCTATGCCCAGGCCGATGTCAGCGTCATTAACAACGTCGGCGCGGCCCATATCGAGGGATTCGGCGACCTGAACGGCGTCGCCAAAACCAAGGGCGAGATCATCGAAAGCCTGGGGCCGGAAAGCGTCGCGGTGTTGAACCGAGACGACGCCTTCTTCGACTTCTGGCTCGCCCTGGCCGGTCCGCGTAAATCGGTTAGTTTCGGCTTCCATCCCGCTGCCGACGTGCGCGCCGAGCAAATCGAAACCGGCCTGGACGCCGACGGCTTCGCCACTCGCTTCCAGTTGCAAACCGGCGGCGAATCCATCGATATTCGGTTAAACCTGGCCGGCGCCCACAACGTCAAAAACGCCCTGGCGGCAGCGGCGGTAGCGCTGCAATTCGGCATTGGCCGCGACGCTATCAAAACCGGCCTGGAAGGCTTGCGGCCGGTCGTCGGCCGGATGCAACCGCTACGCGGCCGCCACAACAACATCGTCGTCGACGACACCTACAACGCGAACCCGAGTTCGCTGCGCGCCGCCTTGGAAGCCATCGCCGCGTGCGGCGAATCGGAGATTTGGCTGGCATTGGGCGCGTTCGGCGAACTGGGCCCGGATAGTCCGGCGATACACCGGGAAATGGGCGAATCGGTCAAAGCCATGGGCGTCAAGCGCCTGTTCGCCACCGGCGAATTGGCTCGGCACAGCGTCGCCGGCTTCGGCGCCGGCGCTCGTTATTACGACACGCAGGAACAATTGATTGCAGACCTGACCGCGGAACTGAGCGGCAGGGAAACTTTATTGGTTAAAGGCTCGCGCGCCCAAAAAATGGAAAACGTGGTGGCGGCGCTGGTCGACAATTTTAGAGCGGCATAATGTTACTTTTACTCGCAGACTTTTTAAGCAATATCGACAGCGGCTTCCGGGTCTTACATTACCTGACCTTCCGTGCCATCTTGGGGGTATTGACTGCATTGGCGATTTCGCTGCTGAGCGGGCCGATGGTGATCGAAAAGTTGACCCGCAGAAAAATCGGCCAAAGCGTACGCGACGACGGTCCGCAAAGCCATTTCTCCAAATCCGGCACGCCGACGATGGGCGGCGCGATGATTCTATTCGCTGTTGCGATTTCCACCCTGCTCTGCGCCGATCTGAGCAATCGTTACATCTGGGTGGTTTTGTTGGTGACGCTGGCGCACGGCGTGATCGGCTTTATCGACGATTACAAAAAAGTGCTGCTCGGCAACAGCGTCGGCCTGTCGGCCAAAGCCAAGTATTTCTGGCAATCGGTGGTCGCGTTGGGTGCCGGCATCTATTTATATAGTACCGCCCAAGTCGCAGCGGAAACCCAGTTCATCGTGCCGTTTTTCAAGAACGTCACGTTGGATATGGGCTGGATGTATATCGTGCTGACCTATTTCGTCATCGTCGGCTCCAGTAACGCGGTCAATCTGACCGACGGCCTGGACGGCCTGGCGATCATGCCCACCGTGATGATTTCCGCAGCGCTGGCGATCTTCGCCTATTTGTCCGGCCACGCCAATTTCGCCCAATACCTGCAAATTCCGCACATCCCGAAATCCGGCGAATTGGTGGTGTTCTGCGCGGCGTTGATCGGTTCCGGTCTCGGCTTCCTTTGGTTCAACGCCTATCCGGCCATGGTGTTCATGGGCGACGTTGGCGCGTTGGCGCTGGGTGCCGCGCTGGGCATCGTCGCGGTACTGGTGCGCCAGGAAATCGTGCTGGTCATCATGGGCGGCATTTTCGTGGTCGAAACGATATCGGTGATCATTCAGGTCGCTTCGTACAAAACCCGCAAAAAACGGGTATTCCTGATGGCGCCGATTCACCACCATTACGAACTAAAAGGCTGGCCGGAGCCGCGCATTATCGTCCGCTTCTGGATCGTTTCGGTTATTTTGGTCCTGATCGGCCTGGCGACATTGAAACTGAGATAGCCATGGATACCGCGCAACTACTCGCCAATCTCGAACACCATTTCCAACTGGATCCGGCCAATGCCCGGCTGCTGATCGTCGGCCTGGGCGCGACCGGTTACTCGGCCGCGCAATTTTTGCAAAAAACCCCGATCAAATTCGCCGTGGTCGACAGCCGCAAGCAGCCGCCATTGATCGACAACCTGCGCGAACAAATGCCGGATGTACCGGTATTTTCCGGCGGCTTCGACCAAGCCGCGCTGGATGTCGCCACCCACTTGCTGGTCAGCCCCGGCGTATCCTTGCACGAAACCGCGATCCATAAAGCCGTGCAGGCCGGAGTCGTCGTGATCAGCGACATCGATTTATTCGCCTGCGCCACCGACAAACCGATCATCGGCATCACCGGTTCGAACGGCAAAAGCACCGTCACGACGATGCTGGGCGAAATGGCCAATGCCGCCGGGGTGAAAACCGCCATCGGCGGCAATCTGGGTACGCCAGCGCTGGACCTGTTGCAACAGGATGCCGATTTATACGTGCTGGAACTGTCTAGTTTCCAATTGGAGCGCACCCGAGCTTTGAACGCCAAAGCCGCAACCGTGTTGAACGTCAGTCCAGACCATCTGGATCGCCACGCCAGCATCGAAAGCTACGCCGCCGAAAAACAGCGCATATTCCGCGGCGGCGGCACCATGGTTTTAAACGCCGACGATGCGCTGGTGATGGCGATGCGCGACGCTAATCGACCGACGTTGACGTTTTCGATCCAAGGTCCCGCCGATTTTTATCTACAACGCGGCGAAACCGTCAATCTGATGCACGGCAACCAAGTCTTGATGCCGGCCGCCCACCTGCGCCTGGAAGGTTCGCACAATTTGGCCAACGCCCTGGCTGCCCTGGCCTTGGGCAGCGCGGTCGGTCTGAGCATGACCGCGATGTGCTCGGCGCTGCGCAATTTCAAAGGCCTGCCGCACCGGATGCAGAAAGTCGCCGAAAGGGCCGGCATCAACTGGATCAACGATTCCAAGGCCACCAACATCGGCGCCTGCGTCGCTGCGTTGCAAGGCTACGACCGTAAAGTGGTGCTGATCGCCGGCGGCGACGCCAAAGGTGCCGACATGGCCGAATTGGCGCCGGCAGTGCGGGAAAAAACCAAAGGTGTCGTTCTGATCGGCAAGGATGCGCAAGTGATTGCCGATGCGCTGCAGGATTGCGTGCCGGTCAGATTCGCCGGCACCATGAAAGAAGCGGTCAAAACCGCCGCAAGCCTGGCCGATGCCGGCGACAGCGTGCTGTTGTCGCCGGCCTGCGCGAGCTTGGACCAATACCGCAGTTACGTCGACCGCGGCAACAAATTCGCCGAAGCGGTGATGGAGCTGCCGTCATGTTGAAGCCGACGCCCGCGCCAAAGCCGCGGCAAACCCGCTTACATACCGATCCGTTGCTGATGCTGTCCTGCTTCAGCCTGCTCGGCATCGGCTTCATGATGGTGACCTCGTCTTCGCTGCACCTGGGCGTGAAGATGGCCGACGACATCTCGCATTATCCGTTCAAACAATTGGCCCACATCGCCTTCGGCTTGGCCTTTGCCGGCTTCGTTTTGAACGTGCCGATGAAAAGTTGGGAAAAGATGGGCCAAACTCTGTTTATCGCCGGCCTGGCCCTGTTGCTGGTCGTGTTGATCCCCGGCGTCGGCGTCAAAGTCAACGGCAGTATCCGCTGGCTGTCGATTCTCGGCTTGCGGATTCAAGTGTCGGAGGTGGTCAAATTTATTTCGGTGATCTATATGGCCGGCTACGTCACCCGCCACGCCGAGCATGTACGGCGTTCCGCCTTCGGCCTGGTCAAGCCGCTGATGCTGTTTTCGGTGGCCTGCGTGTTGTTGTTGCTGGAGCCGGACTTCGGCTCGGCCGTCGTAATTCTGATCATCGCAATGGGCATGATGTTTCTGGGCGGGGCGCGGATTTCGCAATTCATTATCCTGCTGGCACTGGTCGCCGGCCTGGCGGTGATGCTGGTCATCGTCTCGCCCTACCGGCTGGCGCGGGTCACCAGCTTCCTCGATCCGTGGGCCGACGCCAAGGATACCGGCTTCCAGTTGACGCAGGCCTTGATCTCGTTCGGCCGCGGCGAATTCTTCGGCGTCGGCCTGGGTAACGGCCTGCAAAAATTGTTTTATCTACCCGAAGCCCATACCGACTTTTTGTTCTCGGTGCTCGGCGAAGAATTGGGTTTGCTGGGCGTGCTGACCATCATCGCTTTATTTAGCGCGCTGGTGGTGCGCGCTTTTGCCATCGGCGAACAGGCGGAACAGGCCGGCTTGCGCTTTTCCTCGCTCGCGGCCTACGGTTTGGGGATCTGGTTCGGCTTCCAGTCCTTCGTCAACATGGGCGTCAACATGGGCATGCTGCCGACCAAAGGTTTGACGCTGCCGCTGATGAGTTACGGCGGCGGCAGTATGATCGTGATGTGCGGGGCGATGGCGGTGTTGTTTCGGATTCATTACGAAGTGACCGAACACAACAAGAGCAACGTCAAGGGGAAACTGGCATGAGCGGCCGCATCGTGATCATGGCGGGCGGCACCGGCGGCCACGTGTTTCCGGCGCTGGCGGTGGCCCAGGAAATGGCGGCGCGCGGCTGGCAAGTAAGCTGGCTGGGAACACAGACCGGCCTGGAAGCCAAAGTGGTACCGGCGGCCGGCATCGACATCGATTGGTTGGCGGTGGCCGGCCTGCGCGGCAAAGGCTTGTCGGCTAAATTCGGCGGCATTTTCAAATTGATCCAAGCTTGCCGCCAAGCCAGACGGATTTTGCGCCAACGCCGGCCGAACGTGGTTTTGGGCATGGGCGGCTTCGTCGCCGGCCCCGGCGGCCTGATGGCAAAACTGCTGGGCATCCCGCTGGTAATCCACGAACAAAATCGCGTCCCCGGCACCACCAACCGTTGGCTGGCTAAACTGGCGGCAGGCAAAATACTGGAGGCCTTCCCCAACAGTTTCCCGTCCGGCGTCGGCGCCGAATGTACCGGCAATCCGTTACGCCGGACCTTCACCGCCTTGCCGGACAAGCAGGTATGGACGCCGGAATCGGGCCGCAACCTGCGTGTTTTGGTACTGGGCGGCAGCCAAGGCGCCAAAGTATTGAACGAGACCGTGCCCGCGGCATTGGCCGGCTTCGCCAAGCTCGACGTCAAACATCAAACCGGTGCCGCGATGCAAGCCGAGGTAGAAAACGCTTACCAGTCTTTAAATATGAATGCCGAAGTCGCGGCCTTCATCGACGACATGGCGGCGGCCTACCAATGGGCCGATCTAATCGTTTGCCGCGCCGGGGCGATGACGGTCAGCGAGGTCGCGGCAGCCGGTTTGCCGGCGATCTTCGTGCCGTTGTTGCACGCCATCGACGACCACCAGACCGCGAATGCCAAATTTTTAGCCGAGGCCGGCGCCGCTTTGCTGCTGCCGCAACCCGAATTGAACGCGGAAAATCTGCGTAACACCATCCAACAAGCCATGACATCCTTACATTCCATGAGCCGGGCCGCGAAAGCCAAAGCCCGGCTCGCCGCCACCCAAACCGTGGCCGATATTTGTGCCGCAACCGCGGCTTTCCAGCCGGAGGCCGCGCGATGAATCGGCCCAACATTCCTGCCGCCAACCAAGCGCTCGGCGACATCGACAAAATCCACTTCGTCGGTATCGGCGGCACCGGCATGAGCGGCATCGCCGAAGTATTGAGCAACCTGGGCTACAGCGTATCCGGTTCGGACATTAAAGCTTCGGCCGTGACCGACCGCTTACAAGGCCTGGGCGTCAAGGTCTATTTGGAGCACAAAGCCGAAAACGTGGCCGATGTCGATGTCGTCGTCACCTCCACCGCGGTGGACAAAACCAATCCGGAAGTGGTCAGGGCCTATGAAAACCGGATTCCGGTGATTCCGCGCGCGGAAATGCTGGCCGAACTGATGCGCTTCCGCTTCGGTATCGCCGTCGCCGGCACCCACGGCAAAACCACCACCACCAGTTTAACCACAATGATGCTGGCCGAAGGCGGCCTGGACCCGACCTTCGTCATCGGCGGCCGTTTGAACAGCGCCGGCGCCAACGCCAAATTGGGCCTGGGCAAATATTTGGTCGCCGAAGCCGACGAAAGCGACGCCTCGTTTCTGTTCCTGCAACCGATGATGGCGATTGTGACCAACATCGACCAAGACCACATGGAAACCTACGGCGGCAGCTACAGCAAACTGAAGGACACCTTTCTGAAGTTTCTGCACCAATTGCCGTTCTACGGCCTGGCGGTGATGTGCGTCGACGACCCGGGCGTTTGCGACGTGCTGCCGAACATCTCTAAACCGGTGAAAACCTACGGCGTCAGCAGTTATGCCGACGTCCGCGCCGTCGACATCAAACAGGACGGCCTGCGCACCCATTTCACCGTATTGCGCTGGGGCAGCCTGCCGCCGTTGCAAGTCACGCTGAATCTGCCCGGCTGGCACAACATGCTGAACGCCTTGGCCGCCACCACGATTGCCACCGCGCTGGGCGTCGACGATGCCGCCATCGTCAAAAGCCTGGCCGAGTTCAAAGGCGTCGGCCGCCGTTTCCAAATCAACGGCGATGTCGATTTCGCCGGCGGCAAACTGACTCTGGTCGACGATTACGGCCACCATCCGCGCGAACTGGCCGCGACACTGGAAGCCTTGCGCCAAGCCTGGCCGGAGCGGCGCAAAGTCGTGGTATTCCAGCCGCATCGCTACACCCGCACCCGCGATTTGTTCGAAGACTTCGTGGAAGTATTGTCTAGCGTCGACGTATTGATTTTGCTGGACGTCTATTCGGCCGGCGAGAGCCCGATCACCGGCGCCGACGGCAAGGCCTTGAGCCGTTCGATTCGGGTGCGCGGCCAGGTCGATCCGGTGTTCGTACAGAACCGCGAGGATTTGGCGACGATTCTGGCCGGCATCGTCGAAAAAGACGACGTGATCCTGACCATGGGCGCCGGCAACGTCGGCCAGATCGCCGCCGAATTGCCGCAAAAGCTGACTGAGGCGTTGGCGGCGCAACGGGGGCAGCCATGATGGCGTCTGAGGTCTGGAAAGGCACTTTGCTGAACGACGAACCGCTGGCCAAGTACACCAGTTGGCGGGTCGGCGGCCCGGCTCAGCACATGTACATCCCGGAAAACAAAGCCGACCTGGTCGATTTCATTTCCGGACTGCCGGAAGGCGAACCGTTGTATTGGCTGGGTTTGGGCAGCAACCTGTTGGTACGCGACGGCGGCATTAAAGGCACCGTAATCAATACTCGCAACCGCCTGAAAGAAATGCGCTTGGTCGACTCGGAACGGGTTTACGTCGAAGCCGGCGTCCCCTGCGCCCACGTCGCCCGCTTCTGCGCCGACTTGGGCCTGACCGGCGCCGAATTTTTGGCCGGCATCCCCGGCACGATGGGCGGCGCGCTGAAAATGAACGCCGGCGCTTTCGGCGGCGAAACCTGGCGTATCGTCGACCGGGTGGAAATGGTCAACGCTCGCGGCCAAGTCGTCGAGCGCGACCAAGCGGAATTCGAAGTCGCCTACCGTTCGGTCAAGGGGCTGGACGGCGAGTGGTTTTTGTCGGCGCAATTGAAATTGGCCAAGGGCAACAGCGAAGCTAGCCAGCAACACATCAAAGCGTTGCTGGAGAAACGCAACGCGACCCAACCGACCAACAAGCCGACCTGCGGCTCGGTGTTCAAGAACCCGCCGGGCGATTTCGCGGCGCGGCTGATCGAAGCCTGCGGCCTGAAAGGCTTCGCGGTCGGCGGCGCGGTGGTATCGGAAAAGCACGCCAATTTTATCGAGAACCAGGGCAACGCCAGTTCGGCCGACATCGAAGCCCTGATCGAACACATTCAAACCCAGGTACAGAGCAAGTTCGGTATCAGTCTGCAAACCGAAGTTTGCCGGGTAGGTGACAAAGCATGAAACCTTTACGGATAACCAATCCCGCCGAATTCGGCAACGTGGCGGTGATGATGGGCGGCTCGGCTGCGGAGCGGGAAATATCGTTGAACAGCGGCAATGCGGTTTACCAAGCATTAACCGCCCAAGGCATCGCCGCCACCGCGATCGACGTGACCGGCAGTCCAATCGACGCGCTGGCAGGTCGCCAATTCGACCGCGTGTTCAACATCATCCACGGTCGCGGCGGCGAAGACGGCGTGTTGCAGGCAGTATTGGCGACGCTGGGCCTGCCTTACACCGGCTCCGGCGTGCTGGCTTCGGCGCTGGCGATGGATAAGTTGCGCACCAAGCTGTGCTGGCAAGGCGCCGGCCTGCCGACGCCGCGTTGGTTTTTGTTGCATGGCGAACAGGATATCGACACCTGCATCAATGCGCTGGGTTTTCCGGTCATCGTCAAGCCGGCTCAGGAAGGCTCCAGCATCGGCATGAGCAAAGCCCATAACCGCGACGAGTTGGCCGCCGCGTTGAAAACCGCCAGCCAGTACCGCTGCGACGTTTATGCCGAGCAATGGATCCAGGGCCAGGAATTTACGATAGGCATGCTGGACGGCGAAGCGCTGCCGGCGATCCGGCTGGAAACGCCGCATACCTTTTACGACTTCGACGCCAAATACCGCGCCAATACCACGCAATACCATTGCCCGTGCGGTTTGAGCGCCGAGCGCGAGCGCGAATTGCAGGCTTTGGCGCTCAGAGCCTGCCAGACCGTCGGCGTCGAAGGCTGGGGCCGGGTCGATGCCTTTATCGACGATAGCGGCCGCATGCAATTGATCGAAGTCAATACCGTGCCCGGCATGACCGACCATAGTCTGGTGCCAATGGCGGCTAAAGCGGTTGGCGTCAGCTTCGAGGAATTGGTGTGGCGGATATTGGAGACCAGCGTGGCGGGAACGGCGGGTGCGGCTTAGGTTTTTGCTACTGACCCTGATCTTGTTGGGGGGCGGCTGGTGGAGTTGGCAGCAGTTCGGCGAGAACGCCCTGCGCGGCCAGCCGATCCGTTACGTGCGGATCGAAGGCGCGTTCCAATACACCAGTAAGGACAGGTTGAAGCAGGTATTGGCGCCACAGATGAAGCTGGGCTACTACCACGCCGATATGCAGGCCATTCATCAGGCGATCAAGGCTCTGCCCTTGGTGGACAAGGTCGACGTAAAACGGGTGTGGCCGGACGCGGTGCACATCAAGATCACCGAGCAAAAACCGGTAGTGCGTTGGGGCAACTCGGCATTATTGAACAAACAGGGCGATTTGCTGGTTCCGGACTCTATCGAGGAGTTCAAGAACCTGCCGTTGATTACCGGCCCGGCAGGCCAGGAGAAGAAGCTGTTGGAAATCATGAAGGGCGTTTACATCGTGTTGAAGGATAAATCGATGCAATTGGCCGAGTTCCACGTCAACGAACGCCGGGCTTGGCGGATTAAATTGGCCAATGGCATGGAAATGCAATTGGGCCGCAAAGCGCCGCTGGAGAATATGCAGCGCTTTTTGAAAACCATGGATTTATTGGGCGAGGAGCAAATCGCCATGATAGCGAGCGTCGATACCCGTTATCCGAACGGCTTTGCGGTGACCTGGAAACCGGAAGTCACCACTATCGATTGGAAAGCAATCGCTGAAAAGAATAAGAACCTGATTTAAACGCTTACTGAGCACACAACAATGGCCAAAAAGACAGATCGAAATATTTTAGTGGGATTGGACATAGGCACGTCGAAGGTCGCGGCCATCGTCGGCGAATACCGCGGCGGCGACGAAATCGAAGTGATCGGCATCGGCACCGCGCCGTCCAAGGGTTTGAAGAAAGGCATCGTCGTCAATCTGGAATCGACCGTGCATTCGATCCAGCGCGCGGTCGAGGAAGCCGAATTGATGGCCGGTTGCCAGATCAAATCGGTTTTCGCCGGCATCGCCGGCAGCCATATCAAAAGCCTGAATTCGCACGGCATCGTCGCGATCAAGGAGAAGGAAGTCACCCAGCACGACATCGACCGGGTGATCGATTCGGCGCGGGCGGTGGCGATTCCGGCCGATCAGAAAATCCTGCACATCCTGCCACAGGAGTTTGTGATCGACCAGCAGGAAGGCATCAAGGAGCCGATCGGCATGTCCGGCATCCGCCTGGAAGCCAAGGTACATATGGTCACCAGCAGCGTCAGCGCCGAGCAGAACATCGTCAAATGCATCCGCAAATGCGGCTTGGATGTGGACGACATCGTGCTGGAGCAACTGGCTTCCTGCTCGGCGGTATTGACCGACGACGAGAAGGATTTGGGCGTCTGCCTGATAGACATCGGCGGCGGCACTACCGATTTGGCGATTTTTTCCGAAGGTGCGATCAAGCACACGGCGGTGATTCCGATCGCCGGCGATCAAGTCACCAACGACATTGCCGTGGCCTTACGCACGCCGACCAAAAACGCCGAGGACATCAAGCGCCAATATGCCTGCGCCTTGACCCAATTGGCCGACCCGCAACAAACCATCAATGTGCCGAGCATCGGCGACCGCGAGCCGCGCAAGATCTCGGCGCAAAACCTGGCCGAGATCGTCGAACCGCGTTACGAGGAGTTGATGCTGTTGGTGCAAGCAGAATTAAGAAGAAGTGGATATGAAGATCTGATCGCCGCCGGCATGGTAATCACCGGCGGCAGCTCCCAAGTGAAGGGATTGGTCGAATTGGCGGAGGAAATTTTCCACATGCCGGTTCGGATGGGCGTACCGCTGCATGTGTCGGGATTGACCGATGTGGCGGAAAACCCGATTTATTCGACCGCGGTCGGATTGTTGCTGTACGGCAAGGATCACCACGGCCGGGCGTTAGGTATAAACGATGACGGCGCCGATCTGTTATCGAAAATAAAAAGCTGGTTTCAAGGTAATTTTTAAACATTTGTCTGGAGGGCGTGAATATGAAATATGAATTATTGGATAGCAGCGGCAGTGCTGTGATTAAAGTGATCGGCGTCGGCGGCGGCGGCGGCAATGCGGTCAACCACATGGCGGCCGACGGCATCGACGGCGTGCAGTTTATCTGCGCCAACACCGACGCCCAAGCCCTGCGAGAAATGAACGTCGAATCCATCGTCCAACTGGGTGTGGAATTAACCAAAGGCCTGGGCGCCGGCACCCGGCCGGAAATCGGTAGAGCCGCAGCCGAAGAAAACCGCGACCGCATTCGGGAAGTCATCTCCGGCGCCGACATGGTGTTTCTGACCGCCGGCATGGGCGGCGGCACCGGCACCGGCGCAATCTCGGTATTCGCCGAAGTAGCCAAAGAGTTGGGCGTGCTGACTGTTGCCGTAGTATCCAAACCTTTCGACTTCGAAGGCTCCAAGAAAAAAGGCGTGGCCGACGCCGGCTTGCGCGAACTGGAAAAACTGGTCGACTCGTTGATCATCATTCCCAACCAAAAATTGTTACCCACACTGGGCAACAATAAATCGTTGGTGGAAGCGTTCCGCGCCGCTAACGACGTGCTGCGCGACGCGGTACAAGGCATTACCGAGCTAATCACTCACCCTGGTCTGATGAACGTCGACTTTGCCGACGTCCGCACTGTGATGTCTAACATGGGCAGCGCGATCATGGGTACCGGCGTGGCCAGCGGCGAAAACCGGGCACGGTTGGCCGCAGAAAAAGCCATTGCCTGCCCGTTGTTGGACGACAACAACCTGCAAGGCGCGCGCGGCATCCTGGTCAACGTCACCTCTAACGGCGACTTGGGTCTGAACGAGTTCGACGAAATCGGCAGCATCATGCACGCCTTCGCTTCCGAAGACGCCGACATGAAAATCGGTATGGCGGTCAATCCGGCCATGGGCAACGAAATCAAAGTGACCGTGGTTGCAACCGGCATGGGCGACAAAGCCAAGCACGCCGCCCCGATCAGCCTGGTGAAAAAAGTCGCGGCCGGCGAAGTGGATTACGGCCAACTGGAAAAACCGACTGTAATCCGCCAGCAAAAGCAAGAATCGACCAGAGAATCGCGTTTCGGCGCCCAGCCGCGCAACGATGTCGATTTGGACTATTTGGATGTGCCGGCCTTTTTACGCCGCCAAGCGGACTAACCGAGTTAGCCGCTTAACGGTTCAGGCAGCCCACCAAGTTCGGGGGGAGCTATCGCCTAATCTGTGATAGACTCCCCCGCCTTGTTTTACATATTGTCGGCATTTCATGATTAAACAGCGCACTTTAAAGAACACGATCAGAGCCACCGGCGTCGGCCTGCATACCGGCGACAAAGTCTACCTGACTCTGCACCCGTCCGAGCCGGACACCGGCATCCGTTTCCGCCGCGTCGACCTGGAAGCGCCCGTGACAATAACCGCGCGCCCGGAAAATGTCGGCGAGACCAAGCTATCCACGACCCTGGTTCGCGAAGGCGTCAAAGTCTCTACGGTGGAACATTTATTGTCCGCGCTGGCCGGTTTGGGCATCGATAACGCGATAGTGGATGTCAGCGCCGCCGAAGTACCGATCATGGACGGCAGCGCCGGACCTTTCGTGTTTCTGCTGCAATCGGCCGGCGTCGTCGAACAGGATGCTCCCAAGCAATACATCCGGATCAAACGCGAAGTTAAGGTCGAAGACGGCGACAAATGGGCCGCGTTTTTACCGTTCGAAGGCTTTAAAGTGACCTTCACCATCGACTTCGAACATCCGGCATTTTCCGACCATTTGAAAACCGCGGTGATGGATTTTTCGACGACGACATTCGTCAAGGAAGTCGCGAGAGCCCGCACCTTCGGCTTTATGAAAGATATCGAATTTTTGCGGGAAAACAATCTGGCGTTGGGCGGCAGCCTGGATAACGCCATCGTCGTCGACGACGACAAGGTATTGAACGAAGACGGCCTGCGTTACGCCGACGAATTCGTCAAACACAAAATTCTGGATGCGATCGGCGACCTATATCTGCTCGGCCACAGCCTGATCGGCGAATACCAGGGCTTCAAATCCGGCCACGCGCTAAACAACAAATTGTTATTGACGCTGCTGAACGAGACCGACGCCTGGGAAAAAGTCACGTTCGAAAACGCCGAGGACGCGCCGATTTCGTTCCTGAATTCCGCGCAGTCCTCTGCCAGAGCAACCGGCTAGTTCCTCGCATAAAAATAGTTTTGCCGCTTGGCATGGCCCAAACCAGGCGGCACTACCCCGACTGATCGGCTTCAGCCCTCCGCTTTAGCGTGGATCCCAATCTCATCAGAGCCTTTGCTAATGGGTCGTCGGCCCTGCAGCTCTCCGACTTGAGGCAAAGTAAATCAATAGTTTCCCGAGAGGGTAAACGCGGTTTTCGCCCTACTTTCGTCTGCCGATAGTCAGACATCAGAACGCGCACTTGCAATCTCAACAGCGAGAGCTCCCCTCGCTCCCGCAATTCATCCAAAATATCGTTGCTAAAAAACCGAATTTGAGACGCCCAACTGGCTGAATCGGTATAAACCGATAACCTGCGTCCGCTGACCACGCAATGAGTTGCATGTGAAGCAATCTGTGGCGGCAACACATTTTTGATCACCCTTAGCAACTGTTGTTGGCGAGCGATTTGCTCGACGCATGGCTGCAAAGATTGAATCTGAAACTTCGATACGGATTTGAATAACATTTGATTAATCAGCGATACTCAGTGCAGACGTCCCCTTAAACGCTATCGAGGCAATTCGAGCAACAAACTGTTTGACGTGTTCTGAACCACAATCCAACCCTCTCGGGATAACTCGTGTTGCAGAGAGCCGGAGATTGGCAAATCCCCCTCATCGACGCCAGAGCTGCCAGGAAATAGACCCACCCGGACCGGTCGCTTATGGACGTTATTCTGGATTGTTAAAATGATATCCATAAGCGAAGCACCCGGACCAGTCGGCCCTCCCTCTCGCATATTTAACCCTTCGATTTGTCTGGCCCTCACGTCACATTCGATTCGGAACAAATAAGCCCAATTCGAGGCCAAAAACACATCGGGCTTCGCTGAGCAGAGATGGTCCCGCCCAGAACTAAGCGCATTCTGCAAATTGGCATAGAAATGCGGCTTTTTCGAAACGAAATTAGCCTTATCAATTGCATATGCCGCGCGGAATACGCAAAGGCCAAACAGAACCAACGTAAAAAACTTCTGCATCCTGCAAGAAAGATGTTGCATGATGGATAGCATGATTAGGAATAAAAAAGGCGTGTATTGGAATACATGGCGTAAGTTAATCGGCTCCCCCCACTGATATCGGGTACGAGCCAGAATTACAAGACAGGAACCCAACGCAAAATAAACCCCCGAAAAAAATACCGCGTTGCGCTGGGCTTTTCCCATCAGTTGCCAACCGCAACGGTACAGCCAAAAAAACGCGAAAAAAATCGCGAAAAAAATCGTCAACAACCCCGGGATTGACCATGCAGTAAAGCGGGCGCATTCTTTACAGGCCGTTACATCCTTCATTAGCGCTTCAATGTAGGTCCGGATATTTTCGACCAAGCCGATCGTACTCGGCTCCATCTGGTAGGGATTCATTGCGCCGAACACCCAAAAGTTTCTCAGCAGCATAGGTAATACAACCAAACTCACACCACATACCCCAGCTAAGGTGCACCGCACGACTGCATGACGTTCCGGTTGTCTAGAAGATTTCCAGTAATAGCAGGCGTATAAAGCCAGGGCGACCAGCAGGGCCAAATTGGCGTTCCTAACAGAGTAGGCCACACCGGCAAGAATCCCGGCTAAAAACCAACCCGCGGCAGTTTCCAGCCGCAACACGCAACCAACAGCCGCAACCACCAACAATAAGGAAAAAACATCGGTTAGACCGTAAGGCGCGTTGGTCAATAAACCTGGTGCCAACACACTCAAACCCACAATCGCCAGGGCCATCGAGTCGTTACCCACACCACGCCGAAATGCCCAAAACAACATAAACGGTAACAACAAACTCGACAAGTTGCCAATCGCCAGAGATGCGACCTTGGGATCAACGCCAAGCACTGAAATCGCCGCTAATACCAATGGATAACCGACAGGAAACAAGTGATTTTCGATCTGATCCACGTCGCCTGGAATTACGCCATACGGGATGTCAAGCAAATTACCGGCGCTTTTCAGATTCCTCGCCCGCTCTATGTAGCTGGCGCTATCGGGGCTATAAGGAAAAATTGGCGCGTAAAAATACAGGTGCGCCGCGATGAGCAAACTAATCGCCAACAGCACCCAGTAACTGCTTCTCTGATTCTGTGGCAGAACCCATTCTCCCATGCCCCTAAGTTTCCAAATCGAAGCCATCACGAATTAGCGACCAGCCAAACGCCTTCGCAAATCAACAAGACGCCCAACACCCTTAGCCCGGTTACGTTCTCGCCCATCAACATTCCGATCAATACCGTCACTGCAAATCCCAGCCCCACCAACGGGTAAGCTTTACTAACATCCCACGCCGATAGTACTTTCAACCAAACCACGGCACCGATACCGTACAAGCCAAATCCCAAAACCACAAATTTGTTCATCAATACGACCCAGGGTAAACGCCAAGTCATTGGTTCCGCCAATGCCTGCTTGACTTCCGCGCTAGACATTCCCAGCTTCAAAAAAAATTGGGCGGCTACCGACAAGAGTATGCTGCTTACGGCAATCAATAGAATATGCATGGATTAACCCCAATTAAGAAATCTTGCTGCCAACGTGGCTGCTATCATCGCTGCGATCGTCACTCGACTGCCAAAATCGCGCACGGCAAATACTAACGGATCGTCATCCATCTCACCACGCGAAGTTTTTATCCACAACCGAGAAAGCCAATAAGTAATGCCAACTGCTACCAGCCATAGCCCATTCGGTGTCGCATATCTGGCTTGAGTTTCATTGGCGCAGATGAATAGCCCGAATACGACTACTGAGCTGAGAGCCGAGCCAACTCCCAACGGCCACAAGACCACCAAATCGGAAACCTGATAATCCCGACCATTGGCGCGTGAGCAACCCTGCTGCTTGAGAATTAACAACTCAGAGCAACGTTTAACCAATGCCAAGCTGAAAAAAATAAAAACGGAAAAGGCCAGCAACCAGAAGCTCACTAAGACGTCGGCCGCAACTGAACCGGCAAAGATGCGCAAGCTATACAGAAGCGATAACACCAGGACATCAATCAAGACATAAGTCTTCAGGCACCAGGTATAGCAGGTTGTAACGACCAGATACAGTACCAAGATACTCAGAAACGCTAGAGAAACATTAAAAGCCAGCAACAGCCCCAACGCGAGAGATGCTCCCGCAACGACAAAACCTTGATTCAATGGCAGGCCGCCGCTGGCAAAAGGTCGCGATTTTTTGCGCGGATGCCGCCGATCGCTTTCCAGATCCCACATATCGTTTCCCATGTAGGTTGCCGAGGCTGCCAAGGAAAACGCAAAAAAACCGCAGAGAACCATGGCAATCTTTTCATATTCTTGGAATGAAAAAGCTGTCAACAGCGGCACGAACAGCAATAAGTTTTTCAACCATTGGTGGACCCGCATGGCCCTGATCCACAAATAAAACCGGTTACCGGTTTCCGAAAACTCGCGTTCGACGCTGCTGGTCGTTCGGACCACTCTGGCAACCCGCGCCGGAGGATTAACCAAAATCGCAGCTTGAGCTTGTTGCCATATCGGCAAATCCGCACCACTGTCGCCGGCGTAGACGAATTCGGAGCCAACGCTGCTCTGAATTGCCGCAAGTTTGACGCGCCCTTTCAAATTGACCGATTCATCACTCCCAAGAACCAAGTCGAAGAAACCCAAATACGCCGCAACCCGCTCTGCGATGGTTTTATGGGCCGCGGTCGCCAGTATAAGACGCCGGCCGGCGCGCTTCTCTGCCTGCAGATACTCCAAAAGCTCCTCTCGGTAGGGTAAAAGCTGGACATCTAACTCCACCGAGCTGGCAATTCTGGATTTAAAGTGGGCTCGACCTGAAAGCAACCAAAACACCATGAGTATCGAGCACAGCGGCTTCCGCTTGAGAAGCAGAACAATCGATTCGACCAGGGTATCCGTTCGAATCAGTGTTCCATCCAAATCCACTACCAACGGTGCAAGGGCTGAATTAGTCACGTTAGTTTCCTATTCCTGTTAAATGAGAGCAGGCCTGAACATCCCGCCGGATAGCCGGTACATGTTAACATCCTCGCCGAGAGCTCCCTCCGCCCCTCTATTGAATAATGCGGGCCCAGCCTGTCGACGTACCATCCGGAACCAAGGCCGCACAAAATTTCCGATTGAGTCTTCTAACTACCCTGCTACTATCAGTAGTTTACGCCGAGAGGACTTGAAACTTTGCAAAACGACTTGAATACAAGGCCCGAGGCCGATGACTTCAACCTAAAACAAACTCTCCGGAGGCTTTCATGCATGGCTTACGAAAAGCAAACATATGGCTGGCTTTCTATCTCATAGTTGGTGCCAATTCAATACAAGCAGCCGAACTCACCCGCACTCAAGTCGAACAACTGCTCGCCAAAGCCGACAAGCAGCACCCCGCAGACCTGCGCCGTAAAGACCTGACCGACCTGGACCTGTCGAATCTGGATTTTCGTAACGCCGACTTGTGGGGCGCCGATCTGCGCCGCTCCAATTTAAACAACAGCAACCTGCAAGGCCTGACGCTGGACTTGACGGTAATGACCCGGATCAAGCTGAGCGGCGCCAATCTGGCCAATACCAGCATTTTCGGGGTCAGTCTGATGCACGCCGACCTCAGCAACGCCGACATGAGCGGCAGCCGCGTCGTCGCCATTATGGACGGCGCCAATTTGAGCAACGCCAATCTCAGCAATGTGCAATGGGCGGCCGACATGAAAAACCAATCGATGGGTCTGATGCGCGCCAGTTTGAAAGGCGCCAACCTCTCAGGCGCCAATTTGCACAACGCCCAACTTGGGCGTGCCATGTTGAAACACGCCAAACTGGTCAATGCCAACTTACAAAACGCCGACATGTATTCCGCCGAAATGGATGGCGCCGACATGACTAGAGCCGATCTGACTAACGCCAACTTCTCGGAAGCCAAATTGCACGATGCGATTTTCGCCGGCGCAATTTTGCAAGGCGCCCGTTTCGACGGCGCCAAGAACTTGCCGGACTCCGTCAAACCCGCCTCAGCCCAATAACCGAGACCACATAATGCAAATTCCCAAGCAATTGCTGCAACGCAAATCGGTCGAAGCGCTGACCGATGTCCAACACGGCCTGAAACAAACCCTCACCGCCAAGGATTTAACGATACTCGGTATCGGCGCGGTGATCGGCGCCGGCATTTTCGTGTTGACCGGCATCGCCGCCGCCAAATACGCCGGTCCGGCCATCGTCGTCTCCTTCATTTTGGCGGGCATCGCCTGCGGCTTGGCGGCGATGTGTTACAGCGAATTGGCCTCAATGATTCCGGTTTCCGGCAGCGCCTACAGTTACGCCTATGCCACGATGGGCGAACTGATGGCCTGGATCATCGGCTGGGATTTGGTACTGGAATACGCCCTGGCCAGCAGCACCGTGGCAATCGGCTGGGCCGGCTACCTAACCAGTTTTCTCGACGCGCTCGGCCTGCACCTGCCGAGTTACCTGACAACAGCCTATCTCGCCAACCCTGAAGCCGGCTTCGTCAATCTGCCGGCGATGGCGATCATTCTGCTATTGACCGGGTTATTGGTGCTCGGCATCCGCCAGTCGGCGATCTTCAATTTCATCATGGTGCTGATCAAATCCGCCGTGATCGTGGTATTCATCGTCGCCGGCGCCGGCCACGTAGATAGTCCGAACTGGTCCAACTTCGCGCCGTTCGGTTTCGGCGGGGTACTGACCGGAGCCGGCGTGATCTTTTTCGCCTATATCGGTTTCGACGCCGTATCCACCGCCGCTCAGGAAGCCATCAATCCGCAACGCGACGTGCCGATCGGCATCATCGGCTCACTGGCGGTTTGCACCTTACTCTACATCCTGGTCGCCGGCGTGCTGACCGGCATCGTGTCCTACACCGAACTCAACGTCCCGGCGCCGATCGCACTGGCGGTCGACCACGTCGGCATGGGCTGGCTGTCGCCCATCATCAAAATCGCCGCCATCGCCGGCTTGACTTCGGTGATGTTGGTACTGTTGATGGGCCAGAGCCGAATCTTCTTTTCGATGGCCAAAGACCAACTGTTGCCGCCGTTGTTCGCCCAAGTCCACCCCAAATTCCAAACCCCGCATTTGTCGACGATCCTGGTCGGTGTCGCCGTATCGCTGCTGGCCGGCTTCATGCCGATCGAAAAACTCGGCGAACTGGTCAGCATCGGCACCCTGTTTGCGTTCGTGCTGGTGTGCGGCGGCGTCTGGATCCTGCGCAACAGCCATCCGGAAATGGAAAGGCATTTCAAATGCCCGGCAGTACCTTACGTACCGATTGCCGGCATTTTGGTGTGTTTGAGTTTGATGGCGGGCTTGCCTATCGATACTTGGATTCGGTTATTTGTTTGGCTGGTGATTGGGTTTTTGATTTATTTTGGGTATGGGGTGAAGCATAGTCAGTTACGGTCTTCTTGAGGCTTGGATGGCGTCATGCCCGCCGGGATGCGGGCATCCAGAACCATGGATGGTGGGCTTAAATCTGCTATTAATGTGTCGCTAACGCGACGATTGGTTTTAATGTCGGGACTCGGCCCGACAGCCGAGTAACTTTTCTTTGTTTGGCCAAAGAAAAGTCACCAAAAGAAACGCCACCCGGATGCCGCTTGTTCCCTGCGCTCCTCGCTTTTGAACGGGGTTGCCGAAAGGGGCTTCCTGCCCCTTCGGCAACGCGATGCATCCCTGCATCGCCCCTACGGGCTAATCCGTTCAAAAGCTCCGGTGCTCGGCGCGGCATACGGGATAACACACTCCACCGGATGGTTTGTTTTCATGAAGTTTATTTTGGTAGACTGAACAGAGCAAAGCCTTTACTACATTAGTATCGTAATTCAAGAAAGAAATAGGAATAATCATGACAGAGCAGAATGGACATAAAACCTTAAATTTATATCCAATAGATTATCCTTTTGAGACGCTATACAACCGAATAATCGCAGAAAAACCAAAACTATTACTTGACCCCGATTTTCAAAGAAAATTTAAATGGGATAAGGATGGCTGGGAAAGATCATCTAAATTTATTGAATCATGCTTAATGAGAATTCCTTTACCTTCTTGCTATTTTGCTGAGGACGAAGAGGGCAGGCATATAGTAATCGATGGCGTTCAACGATTGACAACAATAGTTCGGTTTTTTGATGATAAATTTGCCTTAGCAGGCTGGTGAAAAACCCACTGATATTTCCCCTTACCCACGGTTGCCGTGATTTTTTCGTGTTGAAATCGGTCATGACATCGAGTTTCAAGCGTTTTGCCCCTGTTTCAAGGGCTTTTTATTCGCCTGAAGCCGTCTGTGGACGGTTTTCAGGCGTACTTCACCCTAGGTGGGCGCACTCCACGCCGGTTTCGGCGTGAACACCAATAGGTTGAGCAAGCGCGTCAGGTTGTAGGCGGCGAAGCAAAACAAGGCTTGGCCAGCGACTTTGGCTAAGCCGATGTGACGGGTTTTGCGCAGGCCGCCGACCGTTTTGACCCAGCCAAAGGCTTCTTCGACGATTTTGCGGCGCTTGAGGCTTTGGGCGTAACCTTTGCCGCGCGCGGTGCGGCCATCGACGGCACTGCCGGTCTTTTTCCGGGCCACATGGGCTTTGATGTCTTGCGCCTTGAGTCCGTTGACGAAAGCCGGTTGGTCATAGCCTTTGTCGGCACCGACGCTACCGCCTTTGGGCACACGGCGTTTGATCATTGTTTGCGCGGCTTCGATTTCGGCGGTGCCGGTGGCTTGGGTGGTTTCGACATCGACAATCAGGCCGTTGCGATTCTCGGACAAGGCATGGGTGATGTAACGCAGTTTGGCCTCGGTGTATTCGCCTTTCTTGTAGAGCCGCGCTTCCGGGTCTGTCGTGCTTTGGTGGGTGGCGTTGCTGCGCTTTTCGCCGCTGAAGTCGACCTCGGGATTGCGGCCGGCGGGTTTGTCCGGGCCGCTGCCGTCTTTCTTAACGAAGCTTTTGTGCGAGGCCCAGGCTTCAATGAGGCTGCCGTCGACACTGAAGTGTTCGTCGGACACCAGGTTTTGCCATTCGGCTATGGCCAGTACCCGCTCAAAAAATTCGCGACTCAGCGCTTCGGACAGCAGCCGTTCGCGGTTGGCGCTGAACACGCTGCGTTCCCAGACAGCATCGTCGATGCCCAGACCGACAAACCAGCGAAACAGCAGGTTGTAGTCCAGCTGTTCCATCAACTGGCGTTCGCTACGAACGGTGTACAGCACTTGCAACAGCAAGGCGCGCAGCAGTTTTTCGGGCGCAATCGACGGGCGGCCAGTGTGCGAGTAACGCTCGGCAAAGACGGCATTCATAGAGGTCAATACGCCATCGACGAGTAGACGTAAACGACGCAACGGATGCTGTTTGGGAATACGTTCTTCCAGGCTAACGTAGCTGAACCAGCTACTTTGAATGGCATCGTGTCCGCGCATTGAAAGGCTCCAAATTTAGGTAGCCTATTTTAACAGTTGGCGGCTCATCTATGCCTTAGCCTACTTGGCTTTTCGAGTTTTTCACCAGCCTGTTAGAAGGACTTACCATGTTCAAGGAACTGGAGGGCAAAAAATATTCAGAACTTGGCGAATATAAAACCGAACTTGAAGCAACAACAATTAGATGCATTGTACTTAGAAGAGAAAACCCGAAACATCTAATAAGAGAAATATTTTCAAGACTTAACCAAGGGGCAGTAAAACTATCCGATCAAGAAATAAGACACGCATTATATAATGGCTCTTTCAACGACTTATTGACAGAATTGGCTAAAAACCCTGTAATAAAAAATTTTGGACTTGGCGAATCAGGTGTCGCACCTAAAGATAATCTTGAAGCAGAAGAACAAGTACTCAGATACTTCGCGCTTAAAGGAGACCTAGAAAACTATCAAGATAAACTAGCAAAGTACCTTGATTCATTTATGAGTCAGAATCAATACTGCTCAAATGAGAATATCTCGGGCTACCGAACTGACTTTGAATCAACTTTAGAAAAATGCGTTTTAATTTTTGGCGAGGACGTATTTAAAGATATCTCGAAGAGAAAAAAGCGCCAGAGCATGGTTTATTACGATCTTTTGATGTACAGCCTTGGGCAAGTTGATCTAGAAACGCTTCGAAACAAAAAAGTAGAAATAAAAGAAAAGTTTTCTGAGTTATGGGAACCTCTAAAAATTGCGCCCGGCGAGTAAAATGAGTCGGAGCTAAAGACCTTTGGAGAGCAGAGATGACGGTGGCACAAGACGACCTTTTCGGTTCCCTGTTTGAACATCGTGATCGTCGGATCGATCGGCTGGGCAATCCGTTGTTGGAATTGGACGCGCAAGTGGATTGGGAAGCGTTCCGTCCGTTGCTGGATCAAGTCCATCACAAAGTCCGCAAATCGTCTGCCGGGCGTAAGCCTTGGGATGGGGTGTTGATGTTCAAAGCGTTGGTCATCGCTAGTCTCTACAATCTGAGCGATGAGCAACTGGAGTTCCAAATCGAAGACCGGCGCAGTTTCCAGCGATTTATTGGGTTGTCGGATGCCAAGCACGCGCCGGATCGCAACAGTTTCTGGCTGTTTCGTGAGTCACTCAAAGAACTGAAACTCACCGAGACGTTATTCAACGAATTCAACCGGCAATTGGATCGCGCCGGCCTGATCGCCCGCAAGGGCCAACTGATTGACGCCAGCTTCGTCAAGGCGCCGGTGCAGCGTAATACGCCGGACGAAAACGCCCGGATTAAAGCCGGCGAAACCGTCGAGGACTGGTCGGCCTCCAAACGCAGTCAGAAGGATACCGATGCGCGCTGGACCAAGAAAGGCGACAAGAGCTATTACGGGTACAAGAATCACGTCAACGTTGATAATGCCCACAAGCTGGTGCGCAAATACACGGTCACCGATGCCAGCGTCCACGACTCCCAAGCCCTGAACGGCTTGCTTGATAGCGGCAACACCAGCCGGGATGTGTGGGCCGACAGTGCCTATCGTTCCGAAGCGGTGGAAGAACTGTTAAAAGTCCAAGGCTACCGCAGCCGGATTCACCGCAAAGGGGTGCGCGGCAAACCGCTGACTGACCGGGAAAAACAAGGCAACAGTACCCGCTCCAAAACCCGTTGCCGGGTCGAGCACGTGTTTGCCTGGATGGCGCAATGGGGCGGTAAGGCGATCCGTTGCATTGGCCTAGCCCGCGCCGAAGTACGTATCGGCTTCATGAATCTGGTGTACAACATGCGACGTTTTTGCGCCATTCGCAGGGTAGCTGCGTCTTGATGCCGCCCATCGGAGCTGAAAAGGCTTCGAGTTGAAGGTAGTCCGCTTGGAAATGCCAGCTTTCGAGCACGTTTTACGCCCCGAATCTGATTAATCGTGGATTTTTAGAGGCTCCCTTATGTAAATTATCGGGCTTCCAAAGAACCTTGTCAGCGGGATTGCAAAACAAGGCATCCATTCTAAAGCGCAGAAAACTGTGGAGCGATTTGTTGTCAGAGGCATTAAATGGATGAGCAACAAATTTACGAAAAATATGTAGATTTGCTTATCTCCTTAATGGATATTATCAATGAGTCTCAAAAGAGACTTCTTTCCGACAACCCAGACCCTCTATTTCAACAACACCTTAATTTTTTTATAAAAGCCTATCTAATAACCATGTGTACTTATTTAGAGGCATTTTTAACAGATATAGCTTTTATTCGAATTGAAAAAATCGCACAAAAACTTCAAAGCATCTCGATCCCTCACAACATTGTGAAATGGAGTTTTTCCAATCTGTCCAAAGACAAAATCGATGGACTGGAAGAGTTTAAAGACCTTAGCATATCAATTAAAAAAGACGATCTTAATGACCATCTCTCTGGAAATATTGATAAAACTATTAATACGTTTAGAAAAATTGGACTGAACTTAACTTCTATACCAGGATTCGCAGACAATAAAGACCAAATAAGTTCAATTGTCAGCAAAAGAAATAAGATAATTCATAAAAATGATGATGCGTCCGACGTTTCAATGGTTGATTTAATTAATCACATCAATACTCTAATCAAGTACATGGATTCTATAAAAACAATAGTTAAAGCAGAAAATTCCAAGTGAACGCAAAACCATAAGGCGCTATTCTTAGGGCGTCAATAGGCGCAGCCGTGTTGCGCTGTAGTTGGCTTTAAATCATTCGGCGCATTACTCTATCGCTAACAGGCTGGTGAAAAACTCGAAAAGCCAAGTAGGCTAAGGCATAGATGAGCCGCCAACTGTTAAAATAGGCTACCTAAATTTGGAGCCTTTCAATGCGCGGACACGATGCCATTCAAAGTAGCTGGTTCAGCTACGTTAGCCTGGAAGAACGTATTCCCAAACAGCATCCGTTGCGTCGTTTACGTCTACTCGTCGATGGCGTATTGACCTCTATGAATGCCGTCTTTGCCGAGCGTTACTCGCACACTGGCCGCCCGTCGATTGCGCCCGAAAAACTGCTGCGCGCCTTGCTGTTGCAAGTGCTGTACACCGTTCGTAGCGAACGCCAGTTGATGGAACAGCTGGACTACAACCTGCTGTTTCGCTGGTTTGTCGGTCTGGGCATCGACGATGCTGTCTGGGAACGCAGCGTGTTCAGCGCCAACCGCGAACGGCTGCTGTCCGAAGCGCTGAGTCGCGAATTTTTTGAGCGGGTACTGGCCATAGCCGAATGGCAAAACCTGGTGTCCGACGAACACTTCAGTGTCGACGGCAGCCTCATTGAAGCCTGGGCCTCGCACAAAAGCTTCGTTAAGAAAGACGGCAGCGGCCCGGACAAACCCGCCGGCCGCAATCCCGAGGTCGACTTCAGCGGCGAAAAGCGCAGCAACGCCACCCACCAAAGCACGACAGACCCGGAAGCGCGGCTCTACAAGAAAGGCGAATACACCGAGGCCAAACTGCGTTACATCACCCATGCCTTGTCCGAGAATCGCAACGGCCTGATTGTCGATGTCGAAACCACCCAAGCCACCGGCACCGCCGAAATCGAAGCCGCGCAAACAATGATCAAACGCCGTGTGCCCAAAGGCGGTAGCGTCGGTGCCGACAAAGGCTATGACCAACCGGCTTTCGTCAACGGACTCAAGGCGCAAGACATCAAAGCCCATGTGGCCCGGAAAAAGACCGGCAGTGCCGTCGATGGCCGCACCGCGCGCGGCAAAGGTTACGCCCAAAGCCTCAAGCGCCGCAAAATCGTCGAAGAAGCCTTTGGCTGGGTCAAAACGGTCGGCGGCCTGCGCAAAACCCGTCACATCGGCTTAGCCAAAGTCGCTGGCCAAGCCTTGTTTTGCTTCGCCGCCTACAACCTGACGCGCTTGCTCAACCTATTGGTGTTCACGCCGAAACCGGCGTGGAGTGCGCCCACCTAGGGTGAAGTACGCCTGAAAACCGTCCACAGACGGCTTCAGGCGAATAAAAAGCCCTTGAAACAGGGGCAAAACGCTTGAAACTCGATGTCATGACCGATTTCAACACGAAAAAATCACGGCAACCGTGGGTAAGGGGAAATATCAGTGGGTTTTTCACCAGCCTGCTAATGCGCCGTACAAAACTTCGTAAACAATAAGCTGCGGATTTGGCGCAGGGTTTCTCCCGTATCCCGCGCCGAGCACCGGAGCTTTCGGCGGGAATAGCCCGTAGGGGTGCGGCAAGGATGCCGCACGTTGACGAAGGGGCAGGAAGCCCCTTTCGTCAACCCCCGGCGAAAGCTTCGGAGCGCAGGGAAAAAGCGGCATCCGGGCCGCCTTTTCTTTGGGTACTTTCTTTTGGCGGAGCAAAAGAAAGTGTCTCGGCTGTCGGGCCGAGACCCGACATTAAATCAAGCCGTCGCGCCAGCGACACACCTCAACTTCGATAGCCCTTCGACAAGCTCAGGGCGAACGGAGTGTAATACCAAACTAATCAACGCCCAATCGCGAAATACTGCAAGCCAAACTGCCTAACCAACCTCGGCTCATACATATTCCGCCCATCGAAAATCACCTTGTCTTTCAACAAACGGCTCAAGTCGTCGAAATCCGGGCTGCGGAACTGCTTCCATTCGGTGACGATGACCAGCGCGTCGGCATTATTCAGGGTTTCGGTTTGTTTAGTGCAATAAACCAGACCGGCTTTGTCGCCGTAGATGCGTTGCGCTTCCTGCAGCGCTTCCGGATCGTAGGCTTGGACCACGGCGCCGGCCTCGGTCAATGCTTCCAGCAACACCCGGCTCGGCGCTTCGCGCATGTCGTCGGTATTGGGTTTGAACGCCAGCCCCCACAGCGCAAAGGTTTTGCCTTTGACGCCAGCCGGATAATGCGCGCAGATTTTCTCGAACAAACGGTGCTTTTGGCGGTCGTTGACGTTTTCGACCGCACTGAGCAACTCGGCGTGGTAGCCGTTGTCGCGGGCGGTACGCTCCAACGCTTTGACGTCTTTCGGAAAGCAGGAGCCGCCGTAGCCGCAGCCGGGATAAATAAAGCTGTAACCGATCCGGCTGTCGGAACCGATGCCGTGGCGCACCTGCTCGATGTCGGCGCCTAAGCGTTCGGCCAGATTGGCCAGCTCGTTCATGAAGCTGATCTTGGTCGCCAGCATCGCGTTGGCGGCGTATTTGGTCAATTCCGCGGAACGGATATCCATCGTGATCACCCGCTCCCGGCTGCGATTGAACGGCGCGTACAAGGCTTTCAGCAATTCGGCGGTACGCGGATTGTCGGTACCGATGATGATCCGGTCCGGTTTCATGAAGTCGTCCAGCGCCGAACCTTCCTTCAAGAATTCCGGATTCGACACCACGTCGAATTCCAGGTTTTGGCCGCGCTGCGCCAGCATGTCAGCCACGGTTCTCTTGACCTTGTCGGCGGTGCCGACCGGTACGGTGGATTTATCGACGACGATTTTGTAATCGGTCATGTGTTCGGCGATGCTTTTCGCCACTGCCAACACGTATTTCAAATCGGCCGAACCGTCCTCGTCCGGTGGAGTGCCGACGGCGATGAATTGGAACAAACCGAAATCGACCGCCTCTTTGACATCGGTGGTGAAACTCAACCGGCCAGCAGCGACATTATCCTTGACCATTTCGTCCAAACCCGGCTCGTAGATCGGGATAACGCCTTGCTTCAGCTGATCGATCTTGCGCTGATCGACGTCCATGCACAGTACTTGATTCCCCACTTCGGCCAAGCAGGCTCCCGTGACCAAACCGACGTATCCACTGCCAAATACCGTAATTTTCATTGTTACACCTTGTAAGCTGATTGAAAGTTCATTGCCGTTTTAACCGGTACAGCGCCGAGATATCCTCGTCGCCGTAACCTTGTACCATTAGTTTGGCATAATCCGCCAGAGTCGCTGCCGTTAACGGACACGCCACCCCAACCTGCGCCGCCATCCGTTCGGCGATGAGCAAATCCTTATGGTGCAGCGCCAATTTGAAGCCCGGCGCAAATTGGTTTTTCGTCATGGTTTTACCGCGATGCTGCAGAAACCAATTGCCGGCCGCGCCGCCGGCTATCACGTCTACCACCTTATCCAGCGGCAATTGCTGGGCGGCGGCGAATGCCAACGCTTCGGTCACGGCTTGATTGATACCGGCGCACATGATTTGGTTGACGGCCTTGCAGGCTTGACCGGCGCCGACACCGCCCATGTGCTCTATCCGCGACGTCATCGCCGCCAATATCGGCCGCACCCGCTCCAATACGGTGGTATCGCCGCCGACCATCATCGCCAACGTGCCGTTTCTGGCGCCTTCGACGCCGCCGGAGACCGGCGCGTCCAGGAACTCCGCTTGTTTTTCGGCAAGCTTTTCCGCTGCAGCTCTGGCCGTCTCGCCGCTGACCGTCGACATATCGACGACAACGGAACCCGGCTCGATGCCGCTGCAGATCGCATCGACCACATCCAGTAAATCTTGATCGGCCGACACGCAGACCAATATCACATCTACGCCAACGGCAAGCTGGGCGACGCTGCGACAAGCCTCGACGCCCAACTCCGCAGCCAAAGCATCCGCTTTTTCTGCGCTGCGGTTATACACTGCGGACAAATGGCCGGCTTTGGCCAGATTGCGCGCCATGCCCTGCCCCATTGCCCCCAAACCGATAAAACCCGCCTTCATAATGTATTCCCGCCCCGTTTACCGATGCCGCCGCTATTTTTCCAAATAGGTATAAGCGTTCAACCCAACTGCCAACTCCTGTTCGAAGCTGATTTTCTGTTCCGCGGTCAACGCCGCCCCGTCCAGTTTACGCCGGTAGGCCGTTTTCAGCGCCTCGGTGTCGATATGCACATAATCCAGCAATTCGCTGACGTCTTCGCCTTCCATGAAATCGCCGAAGCGGTAGCCGCTGCCGTCCAGCTCGATATTGACCGAATGGGTATCGCCGAACAAATTGTGCATGTCGCCCAGAATTTCCTGATAGGCGCCGACCATGAAAAAGCCGATCAGATAGTCTTCATCGTCGCCGATCGCATGCAACGGCAGCGTATTGCTGATATTGTGCCGGTCCACGTACTGGTCGATCCGGCCGTCGGAATCGCAGGTCAAATCCTGTAATACCGCACGCCGGACCGGTTGCTCGTGCAAGCGGTGGATCGGCATGATCGGAAAGATCTGGTCGATTCCCCAAATATCGGGCATCGATTGAAACAGCGAAAAATTGCAAAACACCTTGTCGGCCAGCTTTTCGTCGAGCTCCTGCAAAATTTCCCGATGATGATGGTTGTCCAGATTCAACTGCGCCTGAATTTGCTGGCACAAGCCGACGTAGCGTTGTTCCGCAACTGCGAGTTCCGCCAAATTGATATCGCCTTGCACGAAACTGGCGCGGGCCTCGGCCATGTCGAACTGGGCATTATGGTAAGCCTCGCTGACATTGCGGAAATGCTTGGTCGCCAATCCTGCGCCCTGCAAACGCTCGACTTCGGTGACGTTGGTGATCAATACCGCGTGGTGGGCAGTAATGGCCCGGCCCGACTCGGTGATGATGTTCGGTTGCGGCAGGCCGTGCTGCCGGCTGACCTCGGCAAAGGCGCGAACGATATTATCGGCGTACTCGGACATGCTGTAGTTGATCGAACATTCCCGCCGCGAGCCGCTGCCGTCGTAATCCACGCCCAAACCGCCGCCGGCGTCCACCGTATTAATCTCTGCGCCGAGCCGGCGCAACTGCAGGTAAAACTGGCCGGCTTCCTTCAAGGCCAATTTAATGTCGTGTATGTTGGCGATCTGCGAGCCCATATGAAAATGCATTAGCTGCAGACAATCCAACATCTGCACCTGCCGCAGGCGTTCGACCAACTGCAGCACTTCGCTGGCGTGCAGGCCGAACTTGGATTTCTCGCCACCACTGTTTTGCCACTTGCCGGCACTGATCGTCGCCAACCGCACCCGCAGGCCTATCAACGGCCTGACTCCCAATTTGGCGGCTTCTTCCAGAATCAATTCCAGCTCGGACGGTTTTTCGATGACAATGAACACCGATAAGCCCATCAACTGACCCATCAGCGCCATCCGGATGTAAAACCGGTCTTTGTAGCCGTTGCAGACGATAGTACCGTTGGTCTTGGCTAAGCCCAGAATCGCCAGCAATTCCGGTTTGCTGCCGGCTTCGAGGCCGATATTGTCGGCGGAGACGATAGCCTCGACCACGTTGCCCTGCTGGTTGACCTTGATCGGATAAACCGGCGTGTACTCGCCGCCGTAGCTATGCGCCGCTCTAGCCTGGTCGAAAGCCTGTTGCAGCCGGCGGATGCGATCCGGCAGGATATCGGTGAAGCGCACCAGCACCGGCAGTTTCAGCCCTTTTCCGCGCAGAGTTTCGGCCACTTCGAACAGATCGATTTCCGCGGCGTTATCGCTGCGCGGTTTGACGCAAACATGACCAAGTTGGTTAATCGAAAAATAACCGTCGCCCCATTGTTGGATCGCATAGAGCTGTTTTGCCTGTTCAATCGACCATGCTTGTGTCGGCACTCGGATTCCCCGTACTGTCATAAAGATGCCGGAATTCTAAAGTATAATGCCGCGACTTTTATGACTTTTTGAGGACAACTCATGCTCGACGCCACCTGGTTCAGCGAAGCGCAGGAGCCGTCAGGCTCCGCCTTCTCATTAAAAATCAAACGCAAATTGCACGAAGAGCAATCGGAGTTTCAGTTTCTGGAAATCTACGAGACCGAACAGTTCGGCAATTTGATGGTGATAGACGGCTGCACCATGGTTTCGACCCGGGACAATTTCTTCTACCACGAGATGATGAGCCACCCGGTATTGTTTACTCACCCCAATCCGAAGAACGTGTTGATTATCGGCGGCGGCGACTGCGGCACGCTGCGCGAGGTACTGAAGCACCCCGGCGTGGAAAAGGCGGTGCAGATCGACATCGACGAACGCGTCACCCGCCTGTCCGAAATCTACTTTCCGGAATTGTGCGAGTCCAACAACGATCCGCGTGCCGAGCTGAAATTCATCGACGGTATCAAATGGGTCAAAGATGCGGCACCGAACAGCGTGGACATCATCATCATCGACAGTACCGATCCAGTCGGGCCGGCAGCAGGCTTGTTCTGCGCCGATTTTTACAAGGACTGCTTCAGAGCCCTAACCGAAAACGGTATCGTCGTCCAGCAAAGCGAATCGGCTTTGCTGCATATGCATATTCTGCAAGAGATGCGCGGCGAGATGCGGGCCGGCGGTTTTAACCATTACCAAACCGTGTTCTTCCCGCAGTGCATCTACCCATCCGGCTGGTGGAGCGCGACGATGGCCGGCAAGAACGCGTTCGCCGCGTTCCGGGAGCAGGATGCTATCAACAAAGGCTTCGACACCGTCTATTACAACCACGAGATCCATAAAGCCAGCCTGGCGATGCCGGAGTTTTTCAAAAAGGCATTCGCATAAATTCCCCCAAGTTGCCGCAGCAGCGAACTGCGGCAACAAGCGTTTTAAGCTCCGAAACGCCGGCAACTTGCGAGCCAGCGGCCTATCTGCGACACTGGCAAGCGTATCAGCAGATAACGAATTATTAACCATGCAAAACCGCTGTTGGCCGGCCTCTGAAATCCTCTATCACCGATTGGACCAGGCATGGGGTTTTACAGTACCGAACCAGCCGGCCCCTCCGGCTAGCCTTGCGGTGCCGCTGCCGGAACGTACGTTGCCAGCTTGCAGAATCGCGCAATGACCACGCCTCCCGATTCCACCCTAAACGCATTTTCGAACACGCTGACCGGCAACGCCACCCAATCCGGCCGCGACAGTGCGGATTTGCAACCTTATCTGGTGGTGCTGTCCGGCCGGGATCAGGGCAAGCAATTTCCGCTGGCGGCCAATCGGCATATTCTGGGTCGAGAACTCAGCGCAGACATTCCGATTGCCGACCCGAAAATCTCCCGCCGCCATTGCCTGCTTGCGATAAACGGTAGACAGGCTCATCTGGAAGACCTCAATTCCACGAACGGCACTTTCGTCAACGATAGGCGCATTTCCCGGCATCCTTTGCAATTGCTGGACCGGATCCGCATCGGCGACACTTACCTGAAAGTCGATTACAAACTGCCCAGCGAAGCGGTCTCGGAACAGGCGCTGTACGAGGCCGCCAATATCGACTCGATGACCAAGGTTTTGAACCGCAACGCCTTTATTTCCAGAGCGCAGCAGGAATTTTCCTATTGCAAACGCAACCGGAGCCGTTTGACCGTGATGATGTGCGACGCCGACCACTTCAAACTGACCAACGACAACTACGGCCATCTGGCCGGCGACCAGGTACTGCGCGATTTAGCCAAAATCCTGCAGGCCGAAATGCGCCACGAAGACTTGCTGGCGCGTTACGGCGGCGAAGAGTTCATCATGCTGCTGCGGGAAATTTCGGCCGAAGCCGCCGTTGCACTGGCGGAGCGCATCCGCTTGACCGTACTGAAGCACACCTTCCGTTACCAAAATTTAACCATTCCGTCGACGCTGTCGATCGGCCTGTGTACCCGCCGGGTCGATGCGCCGATGACGCTGGACGACATCGTCCGCACTGCCGACGACGCCTTGTACCGGGCCAAGAAAAACGGCCGCAACCGGGTGGAAATAGGCAACTGACCCAAAACCGCATCGGCTAAACCAAGCGCTTTCAAGCAACCGCCTTACTCCCACCAGCCGTTTCAGGCGGCGCAAAACGGCCGCCCATCGCTTGGCTCCGCCATCGATGTTAGGGTTTGCAAATGCCTGCAACATGGGTTAGTGTCTGACTTCCAGTGTTTTTGGCATTTTACTGCTATGCTTAGTGTGCTAAGCGGAATCATCATTGCAACACCATGGGAGATACTAAAATGAAAAATAACAAATTCCTTTCCACCTGCCTCCTGACCGGCATGCTGCTGGCGCCGGCGGCCAATGCCGACGGGCACCAAAGCTACTTGTCCGGCTTCACCGACAAAGTCAGCCAAGGCTTTTTTAACATGGCCGGCGGCGTCCTCGAGTTGCCCAGAAACATTGTCAACATCAGCAGCGAGCAAAACATCCTGCTGGGCATGAGTTGGGGCTTGCTGCGCGGCGTGGCCCATACGGTTGACCGCACGTTGATCGGCGCGGTGGAATTTATCAGCGCCCCTATCCCTAGCGACGAGTTTATCTCTCCGGCTTACCCTTGGGAGCGGTTTAGCGAGGATACCCGCTATTTCGGTCTGCATTTGCCGGGCTATTGGACCCATTACGGTCCGCTGGACGACGGCGAATAAGCTAAGCGCTAAGAGTTTAAGGAGATTACAACCATGAAAAAACAATATACATATCTGCCTGCCGCGGCCATCGCGTTAACGCTCAGCGCTTGCAGCACGCCCAAGCAAGATACTTCCGCTCTGAAAGCCGAAATCGACGCGGCCATGGCCGGCCATTACGGCCAATCCATGTTGCATGAGGAATTAGCGGAAGAAAATCTGGAAACCGCCAACGAGATCCTGGAACACTGGGAAAAAGACTATTACTGGAACATAGACGAGAAGCAAGCCGCGCTGGAAGCCGCTCAGGCAGCCGCCCAGCATCGTTTGCAATCGGAAAAGGAAATGTGTGCGTGGCTGACAGAGGTGCATTCACAAAACCACCACCATGTCGAAACCATTCATGAAACGGTGGCCTATTTCAAATCGGGTAGCCATGTGCCGTTTAAAACCAAGGAAGACACCATCAGCCATATCGGCCACTTTTTACACGACCATCCCGATGCCACGGCGACTGTCACCGCTTCCACCGACACAGTGGGCAAACCGGCCGCTAACCAAGCATTATCGGAAAAACGGGCTAAAACCGTCAGCGAGCTGCTGATCAATAATGGCGCCAGAGCGTCGCAATTGATCGTCAAAGCTATCGGCGAAGCGGGTGGACCGGATAACACGGCGGATCAAAAACACCGCGTTGCCGTGGTTATTTCCGCACATCCCGATTATATCGACTGCCCGAAATTGAAATAACCCGCGAATCCTGCCCCGTCGGTTCCAATCCGGCGGGGCGGGCCGCACTTACAGCTCTTCTGCCTGCTTTTTCTGCCGTTCGGCACTTTTGAACACTTCGCTTTCCGCTTGCTTGGCCCGATCCAACGGCTCAACCACCGCCTCGTAAACCGGCTTATTTTTTTGCGCCGCCTCCGCCGCAGTTGCATTCGGTTGCGAACCGCCGCAAGCCGCCAGAAAAACGCTCAAGCACGATACCGGCAACACAAGCCTCATGGCTTATTGCTCCCGATCCTGGCGCGGCCGGCTCGTGACTTGCCGTATCGCCTGTTCGATGGCACCGTTCACCGCGGCAACCATTTCCAAATACTGCGCCTCGCTGACATTAATCCCTTTATCGATAGTATTGCGCACATAACACGGCGGCAATCGGTTCAAGGCCAGACAGGCGACATCTTCTTGAAATGCCTGGCTGAAAGGCTGGTCAGCCTGTTCGCCGAGTTTCCACAATTGGTCCATGACCAGCCGTTCGTAATAGTTATTGATGTTCAACATAAAGGTCTCTCTGTCGGATAATCGGTAGCCGGTTAAGCATAGCCGAGAATCCGCCGCCGCTAGCGGCGGACGGAACGCCGTTTGTTGCGGAACCGGGTTATGAAAACGGCGCCCCGGCCTGCAGCAGCGTTACACTAGCGACGTTTGCCGTTTGCGGCCAAGGCCCAACAGGCCGGCCAGAGCGGTTCCCAATAGCCAGACGCTAGCCGGCAGCGGCACCGCGGTCAATTGAAAATTGACGATGGGATTAACCAGAGTGGTCGTTACCGAGCCGGAACCGCTACTCAACACGACACTGCCTCCTCCCGGCAATTCGGTCTGGCCGCTGGCAGTATCTGCGGCCGACGCGGCGACCGCGGCGGAGAAATTCAAGACGTCGCCGTTATTGACGATGACCCCTACCGATAGCACGCCCTGCTTACTGTCCGATGTTAACGGCGATTGCCAGTAATTGCCCAGATTGACCGACTGCGCGGCGTGGGACTGGTGGCTTTGCGAACCGTTGGCGGAGACGTTGCTTAAATCGAAGCTGACGCTGGCATTGGCACCGGAGCAGTAGTAATAGTCGTAGCAATTGATACCGTTGATCTCCGCGCTGAGCGAATAATTTGCCGTCAGCATCAAAAAGCCGCTACCGGATATCGTGAAATTGGCGCTACGCTGCGCCGAGGCCGAACCGCTGCCCTGGCCGCTGCCGCCCACACCGGCGCCGAACACGCTACCCGAAGTGGACGTATCGCTGCTCCAACGCAACCAGTCGCTGGTGTTGGTGTTGGAATTGCCGCCCAGTCCGCTTAACGTGTAGGTCGGAGCGACGTCGCCCAAGCCGACGGTCTTGATCGTTAACGAGCTCCAATCGATCAACGCCGTCGCTTGCGTCGGCGAACTCCAGGCCGCCCCGGCATTCACTGCCAACGCCAGACCGCCGATAATCGCCAGAGAAGTTTTTGTTGTGGTTTTCATAAATTACTGATCCTGTTCCATGTAAGTATTTTGAAAGCAAGCGACCCGCGATCCTCTCGCCAGTTCAGTTGCCATGACGACGACCCGAGTTTTAAAAAGCCTTAAGCATCCAGGCCACTCAGACCGCGCGCAATTATCATGGACGCATCGGACAGATACTAGCCCGCATGCTAAGTTGCCTTAATTCGATGGTGCGCTGGCGGAATTTCGGGATCAACCGCAACCGCCGCACCAGCCGGCTTTCGCTTCACTCGGCGCGCAGGGCATCCAACGGCTTCAGGCGGGCGGCTTTAACCGCCGGCGCCACGCCGGCCGCGGCGCCGATCGCCAACGACACGGCAAACGCCAAACCGATATAATTCCAGGCCAACTGCACCGGTAAAGCCGGCAGCAGCACGGCCACCAGTTTCACGACGCCGACGCCCAACCCAACCCCGCCGGAACCGCCGGCCAGACTGAGCAATACCGCTTCCGCAAGAAACAAACGGAACACGGTGCCGCGCTCGGCGCCGATCGCGCGCAACAAACCGATTTCCGCCACCCGCTCCGAGACGGCAATAGTCATGATCGTCAAAATCCCGACCGAGCCGACCAGCAGCGAGATCCCGCCCAACGCCGCCACCGCCAACGTCAGCACGCTCAATACCGAGTCCATCTTCTCCAGCATCTGGTTCTGAGTGACGATGGTAAAATCCTCCGCGCCATGCCGGGCCAACAAGCGGTGCTTGACGGCCTGCTCGACCCGTTCCGCGCTGGCGTCTCCCCGGTACAACACGTCGATTTCCATCAGGCCTTGGCGGTCGAACATCTCCATCGCCCTGGCGCTGGGAATAAACACCGTGTCGTCCAGATCGAAACCCAGCATCTGGCCCTTGCTATGCATTACGCCGACCACGCGAAACCGGTCGCTGCCGATACGGATACGCTGCCCTAACGGACTGGCTTCGCCGAACAATTCCTGCCGCACTTTACTGCCGAGTACCGCGAACGGCCTGGCATTATCGGCACCTTCCTCAGGCAGAAAGCGGCCGCTGTCGACTCCGATCCGCCACACTTGCGGCAATGCCGGCCCGACGCCGAACACATTGCTGCGCCGCTGCTTGCCGCCGGCTTCGATTCTGGCATTGCCTTGCACCAAAGGCATCGCCGCCAACACGGATTCGACCGACTGCAGACTTTCGGCATCGGCCGCCGTCAACGGCCTGACCGTACTGATGGTCGCGCCCGACAAGCCGAAGGTGGTGGTCTTACCGGGATAGACCGCCAACAAATGGGTACCGAACTGGGTGAACTCGCCCAAGACAAAGCCGTGGACGCCGCGGCCGATCGAGGTCAAGATCACAACCGCGGCAATGCCGATGATCAGCCCCAACGCAGTCAACAACGAGCGTTGTTTATGGCTAGTAATACTGCCCAGCGCCAGCTTGAATAAGTCTTGCCAAACCATCGCTCAACGCCTGCTCAAAGCCGCGACCGGCTCCAGCGCCGCGGCTCGCCGCGCCGGCATCACGCCGAACACCAATCCCGTCGCCAATGCCACCGCTAACGCCGCCAACATCGCCCAAGCCGGCAATGCGACCGGGAAATTCGGAAACCACCACTGCAGCGCCTCGATGCCGATCCGCCCCAGCAGACTGCCGCACAACGCACCGGCCAGCGACAACAGGGCGGCTTCGCACAGGAACCAGCGCAGCAATTGGCCGCGCGTGGCCCCCAATGCCTTCAGCAAGCCGATTTCGGCGGTACGCTGGCTGACGCTGACCAACATCACGTTCATGACCAACACGCCGGCCACGGCCAAACTGACCGCGGCAATGCCGGCCACGGTCAAGGTCAATGCAGTCAGGATTTTGTCGAAGGTATTGACCACGCTGTCCTGGGTGATGATGGTCACGTCGTCTTCCCCTTCGTGGCGTAATTTGATGATCGCCCGCACTTCGTCGACCGCTTTATGCATCGCCGCCTCGGAATGCGCTTCGATCAATATCCGAAACAACGAATGGCTATCGAACAAGGCCTGCGCCGAGGCCACCGGCACGATCACCAACTCGTCGAAACCGGTGCCTATCGACTGGCCCTCCTTGGCCAAAACGCCGACGACCCGAAAGCGGCGGTCGTTAATGCGTAGCCACTCGCCGACGGCCTTACGCCGAGCAAATAATTCGTCGGCAATTTTTTTACCGATCACGCACACCGGCAGCTCCTTATCCGCTTCGGCTTCCGGCAAAAACACGCCTTGTGCCATCGTCAAATGCCGCACCCGCAGCAACGAATGGGTCGACCCCATAATATTGGTTTCCCGCTCCAGCCCGGCCACCGACACCGGCGCCGAACCGATACTGACCGGAGCGATTGCCGCGACCTGGCGGCTGCGGAATAAGGCCGCGGCGTCGTCCAGCGTTAAATCGCGCGGCGTTTCGCCGAATAGCGGCGGATGGCCGCCGGTGGTTTCGTTCCGGCCAGGCAAAACGATGACCAGATGCGTACCCAGCGACTCGAATTCATGCACCACATAGCGCCGGGCGCTATCGCCCAACGCCGTCAAGACGTTGACCGAGGCCACGCCGATGCTCATCGCCAGGATAATCAGCGCGGCCCGCAACGGTTGGGTGCGGATGGCCTTGACGGCCTGGATCAGTAAATCTCGGTGCAGCATGGCCCTTGCCGATACGGTGTTGGCAACAGTTTACCCCAAGCCGGCGCCGGCGCCTGTTGCCGGCCGCACGCACATTCGCATCAAGACGATTTAGCGCTTGTCCTAGCCGCGAGGCTGAACGCCGCCCGCTTTGGCCGGAATCGCGCATAGTTCAGGCCTATTCTCGCCGTAAACCCGCGGTTATAACCTGGAAAACCTGCCGCCACGACATCGCCGGCAATGTTTAAAAACCGCGCGAAATTAATTACCCGAAAACCGGCCAAACTACCAGTCCGGATAATATTTTATGGTATAAACAATTGCCGATATAACTCGCCATAAAATCACCTTAAAATACGCCAAATAACACAGTTTAATAAAGACCGCTATATGCCGCACCCCGCCATAATAACTGCCGGACATTATAAAATCGATCAACACGATTTGCCGTTGCAACAATTGCCGGACCAATCCATACAATCGCTACCCGACTTACTAGGCAGCGGCCATACGGCGGTGTACCAGCTCGACGCCGATCTGAGTTACATCGAGACCCGCTACACGCCAAACCGCGACTTGGCGATCTCGACCCACATCGACCGCCAGGAACCGCGCCTGGTCGTCACGCTGGGCATGCAAGGCGGCTCGCGCTTCGTCGAGCAAGGCGGCGAGGCTATCGTTTTCAACCAAGGCTATACCTCGATCACGGCCTTCAATTGCAGTAACGGCGAATGCCAATACCGCGCCGATACCGAACTGGTGCAGTTACGTTTTTCGCTGACGAAAACCCGACTTGAGCAATATATCGGCGAATCCGCCGCGGCGCGTTTATTTAATAATGGCGACGTCAAATTACTAAGTTATAAACCCATTTCAAACTCGGCATTAATTGCCGCCAGACAATTAGCCGCATGCAATATTGCGCCACCTTTGAAACGCATGTTTATACACGGCCAGGCCATGTCGATATTAGCCGCAGAAATGCACCACCTCTGGCAAAATACTCCGGACAGCCAATACCGCTTTACCGAAAAAGATCGGGCCTTGGCCTACGCGGCGCGCGCCATTTTAATTAACGAATTCCGCACGCCGCCGTCGGCCGCGCAATTAGCCAAACGCATCGGCAGCAACCAATTCAAATTAAAACAATTATTCCACCATTATTTCGACAACACGCCGTACGGCATTGTGCTGGATACTAAAATGCATACGGCTTACCGTTTGCTGGAAACCGGCGCTGGCCATATCGATGCCGTTGCCGAATTAGTCGGATATAATCACGCCAGTAATTTCAGCGCTGCCTTCAGCAAATATTTTGGAATCCCACCTCGCCAAATCGCCAAACCCGCCGGTGCGCCGCCCAAGGGAACCAATCCCGTGTAAAGCCAACGGACCGGCGTGAAAGATAATTTTCCGCCGCCAAACTCCAGAACTTTAATTCGCCGCGGCCTGCTGGATATGGTGCTGGCCTGCCTGTTGTTTTCGTTGATGAATGCCAGCGTTTATGCGGTCCGTTGGTTCGATGCGGCCTTAGCGGCCGGTGTGATCAGCTTTTTCCGGATTCTGGCCAATTTACTGATCCTGCTGTTACCGGCCTTGCTTCGCGGCCGGGCCAAGGCGCTGTTCGGCGATGGCCGGCCCTCGCTATGGTTGCGCGGCCTGTTCGGCGCGTCGGCATTAATGCTGTCGTTCGCCGCTATAGTCCGCATCGGCCCCGGCGAAAGCGCGTTTTTAACGGCCAGCAGCGGCATATTCGTCGCATTGTTGGGGCAACCGATTTTGGGACAGCGCAACTCGCTGCGCGCCTGGCTGGCGATTATCGGCGCGTTTAGCGGCGTATCTTTGTTGTTCGATATTGACGACAGCCACAATCTGCTGGGCCAATCGATGGCGCTGCTCTCCGGCCTGTTATCGGCACTGGCGTATTTGATGGTGGCCCGGGCCGGCCGCAGCAACCCGCCGCAAACGGTGATTTTTTATTTCTGCCTGGTCGCATTGCCGTTGCACGCGCTTTATTTCGCGGTTTTCGGCGCAGAACTGCCGCAGGCTTACCCGGTCTGGGGCTTGCTATTGCTGGTCGGCATTTTCGGCAGCGGCGCCCAGCATTTCATGACCCGCGCCTACCAACGGGCACCGGCCGCGCTGGTCAGTTCGATCGGCTATCTGGCGCCGGTTTTGAGCCTGGTCTGGGCGGTAGTCCTGTTCGGCCAGATTCCGGCCCAAAGCGCTTTGCTTGGCGCGGCGCTGATCGCCGTGTTTGGCGTTTTGTTGCCGTTTTTGCGCTAAAGCCCCTAATCGGCCAAGCGGCCGTCGACGATTTTAAGCTGGCGTCCGGCTCGCTCGCCGATTTGCCGGTCGTGGGTAATCACCATCAGCGTCACGCCCTGCCGGTTCAGGTCTTCCAATAGATTAACGATATCCCGGCCGGCCTTGCTGTCCAGATTGCCGGTCGGTTCGTCGGCCAACAGAATCGGCGGCCGCATGACCATGGCTCGGGCGATGGCAATACGCTGCAATTGGCCGCCGGACAACTGGTTAGGCCGGTGCTCGGCACGGTCGCTCAGGTTGACCTCGGCCAGGGCCTGCTGCACCCGTTCCCGGCGTTGCTTGGGATCGATTCCGGCCAGAACCATCGGCATTTCCACGTTCTCGGCCGCGGTCAGCCGCGGAATCAAATGAAAAAACTGGAACACGAAACCGATGTTATCGCGGCGGGTACGCGCCAATTCGTTGTCGGTTTGGCGGGTGACATCGCGGCCGTTCAGCCAATATTGGCCGGCGGAAGGCTGATCCAGCAAGGCGATGATGTTCAGCAACGTCGATTTGCCTGAGCCGGACGGCCCCATTACCGAGACATATTCGCCGGCGGCGACGGCCAGATCGATGCCGTTCAAGGCATGCACGGTCTGCTCGCCGACCTGGAAACGGCGTTCGATGCCGCTGAGCCGGATCATGGCTTGGCGCGCACCGTCGCGCCGGCGGCCACGCCTTCCTTACCCAGCGACAACACCACCCGGTCGCCGGCCTGCAATCCGCTCAATACTTCGGTGTAATTCCAGTTGGTCAGCCCCGCTTCGAAGCTGCGTTCGCGCAACACGTTATCGGCACCGACCAGCAACACCCGATTACCTTCCAGGATAGCTTCGGCCGGCAGCCGCAGCGCCTGGTCTTTACTGGCCAGCAGCACTTCGATATCGGCACTGTAACCGGGCAGCAATTCGGCCAGATCTTTCGGCTCGCGTAACGTCACTTCCACTTCCACGGTCCGCGCCTGCTTCTCCTTTTCCAGCACATAGGGCGCGACCCGAGTCACGACGCCGGAACAGCGTTTGTCCGGAAACGCGTCCAGCGAGACGCAGGCCGGCATGCCGGTTCTAATCCGGGCCACATCGACTTCGTCGATCGGCGCCGACACGGTCAGGCAACTGAGATCCAGCAAATCGATCGGCGGCAGCGTCGGAATGCCGGGCGGCGACGGCGTAACGAATTCGCCCAGTTCGGCGTTGACTTCGGCCACGGTGCCGTCGAACGGAGCCCTGACCAAGGTGCGCTGCACGGCGGCTTCGGCGACGGCCAACTGGGCCTCGGCCACGCCGATAGTGCGTAACGCGGCCCGGCAGGCCGCACGCTGCGACTTACCGCCGGTTAGCGACTTGTCCACCTGTTCTTCCGACACCACGTTATTGCGCTGTTGCAATTTGCTCATCCGCGCCGCCTCGCGCTCGGCACCGCCGGCCAATTGGCAGGCTTGTTCGGCGTTGGCCCGGCTGGTTTGAATTTGCGCTTTTTGCAACGCGACCTGCGCCTTCAAATCCTGGTTCCATACTTCCAGCAACACTTGGCCCTGGCCGACCTTGTCGCCTTCCTTGACGTGCAATGCGGCGACTTGGCCGCCGGTAGCCGGCGCCAGATAGGCCCGGCGGCAGGCTTTGACGGTACCGACCCGGGTATTGGAGACGCTGGCCCGCACTTCGCCTGCGGCCAAGGTATAGGTGTCGACTTCCAGCGGTGGCGGGCGGCGGGCATAGATAAAGGCAATGCCGGCCAGCAACAATGCAGCGGCAATTAGCAGTTTTTTTCCAGTCATACGAGGCGTGGTCCAATGGGCTTTGCCGGCTAGCCTACCGTGTCGCGGCAGGATTTTCAAAATGGCGCCGGCAGGGCCACTTTCAGTTGGCTGCCGGATTCCGGGCTCTCAAGCTGAACGAGATCCGGGTTTCCTGGCCGGCCAAGTCCAGAAAGCGGTTGAATTCGGCGAATTTGGCGACCGGCACTTCCGCCCGCGGCATTTGCAGATCGGTATAAGCGGTGACGCTGTCGCCGTCCTGGCGGTAATACCGGTGCAGGGAACCCCATTGCGACAGGTAATCGGCTTTCGGGCCGACATTGCCGACGCTTTTCCCGGCTGGTAGCCGATAGCGGATTTCGCTACGGTAATGGATGCCCTTGAACGAGTACGGATAGTATTGGTTACGGGACCTGACGTCCTTCGCCAGCGAATTCAACCAGGGTTCGTAATCGCGGTAGATTTTCAGTAAAGCCGGATCGAACACGTTACGGTATTCGGCGGTCGACGCTAGCGTTATACCGGCGTCAGGCGTATCCAGCCCTTGGGCGCTGAACGCCGGCTTTACTTTATCCCCCATCACCGAACGGTAATCGTCTTGTAGCCAGCGCTCGCGTTCTTCCTGCGACTTGACCGCCAACGCCCGCCGCACTTCCGCCGCCCAATGGGTATCGTAAGTCCGAGCCAGGCTTTCCTGCACGCTGCCGTCTGGATGCAGACGGTTATCGGCCGTGGTTTGCGCCACCCAGGTGAAGGTTTCGCTGGCCAGATTATGCGGCGCTTTGGCATCGCGCCCGACCGCCAAAGCCACCGCGCCCTGCAACGCGTAAGGCAAACGGCCGCCGCCGGTGTCGGGATCGGTCAAATCCACGCAGATTTCGCCGGCCTGCACCGACTTCACGCAGGCCAGCATATGGTTGAAGTAAACCCCGCTCGGCAACAACAGTTTGGCCAGCGACATCCGCCCGGTCGAAGCCAGCACCGGATACGCGTCCAGTCCGGCGTTGCGGGCCAGATCGACGAACAGCATGGTCTTGTCCTTGCAATCGCCGAACCGGCGCTGCAACGTCGCCGCGGTCGGCCTGGGAATAACGTTGCCCTTGCCCCGCTCCAGCCCGACGTAACGGATCTCGCGCGCCACGAAGCCACTCAAGCGGCTGACGATATCCTTAACATCGCGGGCATCGCCGCGCAAACGCAACGCCAAGTCCGCGATGCTGCCGTCCCGGCTCAAGGCCGGCTCTGCAAGTTTGTCCATACTCGCTGCGACCGCCGTCCAACTGGTCGGCTCGGCCAGCACCAATACCGGCAACAGGTCGAAAGCGGACGGCATCTGGCTGTCGACCGGAAGAGGCGCGGCGGCGGCCGTGGTCGCGCAAACCAATTCCTGCTTGCCTTGCCGGCAATCCAGCTTCGGGTAGTCGGTTTGCCAAGCCGGCTGCGGCACCGCAACATCCCAGCGGACTTCGGCGCGAAAACGTTCCAACGGGTAAAAATTGGCGGGAAACAAGGTGCGCGCCCACGGCATCGGCAATTTATTGCGGTCCGACACGATCTTATAGCGCAACACCGCGATACTACCCGGCCGCAGTTGGGCAAACGGCACCGTCACGTACACGGTGTCGGTGAATATGTTGTAGACATTCTGGTTGTTGAGTTGCAGCGTATTCGGGTCGATGTCGGCGATAGCGCCGTCCGGCTGCACCACGTAGGCGGCTTCGATTTCGGCGCGCTGGTGGTTGGCGTCCAACCAGAAGCCGTTGTTGCCGTCGCTCTCTACGCCTTTCGCCGTCAAATACAACTGGGCGACGCTAACGGTTTCCTCTATCTGGCGGTCGCGGCCGAGATACAGCTGGTGAGTTTCGTCGACGGCCACGCTGCCGTAACCGAGCTGTTTCAGTTCCGCAATCCGCGCCGCCGCCGGCGCCAGCGCCGCGTAGTCACTATGCTCGACCCGCGGCACCCAGCGCACCAGATCCGGCGCATAGCCGGCCAATTTCAAATCGCGCCCGGCCGCCGCATAGGCCGCGCCATGCCACCAGCACAGGGCGGCCAACACTAAAATCCTCATGATTCGTTCCCGCCGGCAGCCAAACGAAAACTTTCGACCAATTGCGCCGCACTGGCGTTCGCCAGGTTACCGGCGTGGCTGACCACTTCGAATACCCGTTCCGGCGTCAATACGGTCGCAACCAGCAGCGGCGAATCCCGCGACGTCAGCGGCCCCTTGTAACTGTAGCGCGCCAACGACATCGGAATATTGTCGCTGCCGTCCGCGAAGCGCCGGGTCTCCTGCATCTCGTAATCGTTCCAATTGGCGGCGACCAAAGCCTGACGCTGGTCGACGAAGCCGTCCAGGCTTTGCTGCTGGCTGGGACTGATGCGCACCACCACCCATTCGCCGCTGGTGCGATTGACCAGTTCGATATCGGTATCTGGGTACAAGGTGCCGCGCTCGACCACGCGCCACTGGCTGTCGGGTATCGTCAAAAAATAATCGGCGCCGGGGCCGGCAACCTGCTGCTGCGCCGCCAACGCCGGGGCGGCGAAGTAAGCGAACTCGGTTTTGCTGCCCAGCAAACCCAAGACGATCAAAGGAGCGCCGGCCAAAAACACGCTGCGCTGACGCCAGGTATAACGATCGGGCGGCGCCCGCCACTGCGCAGGCTGCGCAGTGCGCAACCGATTCATCCAGGCGTTCAACACCAGCCAGGGTATGGACGCCAGCAGGCAACTGAGCAGGAACAAAAATTGCGGTATCGCGAAATTGGCCAACGTCGCCGCAACCAACATCAACGCCAAGGCCGCCGGCGATAACTTGAGCGCCATGCCGCCCGCTTGCGCCAAGCGCCCGGCTTGCCGGGCAACCCGGTAAAACACGTTGAAATTGTAAAGCGGAATCAACATCTGCCAGGCGCAGCGCCGCGGATTCAAGTGCGAGCCGGCCAATACCGCTATATCGCTGGCAATCCGGTACATTAAAAACGGTGCATACAACGTCGCGCTGAACAGCATCAACCACAGCAAGCGCCAATTACTATGCGGCGGGTAGAGCAAAAGCGGGGCGTTTGCGGCCGGGCCGGCCGGCTCGGGACTGATCGCGGCCGCCGGTTCGAATTCGGCAAAACCGTGAACGGCCCGCCACCAGCGCCGGTGGCGTTGGTGGCCGCGCCAAAACAGCGGCAAAGCCGCCAACGTCGCCACTGCGGCGACTACTCCAGCTCCCAACATCGTATTGGGATTGGCGGTACGGTAACCCTCGTACAGCACCGACAACATCAACACGGCCAAAGCCAACAGCACGTTGCCGGCGACAAACCAGGCTCCGCCCCGGTAACGTTTTAGCGCTGCGTAGCCGCTGTACCATGCGATCAGGCCGAACCCGGCCGGCGCCAGGTAAGCCAGTGCGTCGCCTGCCGCCGGCGATTGCCCGGCCCCTACGGCGGACCAAACCGTTACTGCCAGATAAAGCAAACTTTGCGCGTACAAACCAAAGCGGCCCTTTTTGCGATGATGTTCTTCCATGTCCGTTCCGAATGAATAAAGCCTGCCGGCTACTGCCGATTCGAGCGCGATTCCGTAGGACCAGCCTCGCGCCACTCAGCACAAACTCTAAAATGAAACCGGACATTTGACAAACCGATTTATCGGCGAGCCGGCGCCAGTCCGAAATTTCGCACTTTGCTTGGTCACGGCGGTCGTAATCGACAGCATTGAAAGGTTTGTGAAAGCTTTTCGGGATAGACTGGATACCAATCCATAAATTTACTGGGAGAATACGCCGCCACATCCGGCTACGGTTGTTCGGCAAGCCTGTAAGGACTTAACCGCAGCGTCCCGTACGCCCCCAATCCAGTTCGGGCAATCGCGGCTTGTTCATCCCGGCCAATACCATCAGGAGTGCGCTATGTCCCACCAACCATTTAGCAATTTGCCGCAGGCCGACTGGCACGCAATCTCGGCGGACGAGGCGCTGGAACGGCTCGACTCGGACCGCCGCCACGGCCTGACGAGCGAAGCAGCGCAACAGCGCCTGAAGCGGTTCGGCCGCAACCGCTTGCCCAGCCGGCGCGTCCGACCGGCATGGCTGCGCTTCCTGATGCAATTTCACAACGCCTTGATATACATCATGCTGGCGGCCGCGGCGACCACGGCATTCCTCGGCGACCTGGTCGATACCGGCGTGCTGCTGGCCGCGGTTCTGGTCAACGCCATCATCGGTTTCATTCAGGAAGGCAGAGCCGAACAAGCGATGGACGCGATACGGCATATGTTGTCGCTGCGCACCAGCGTGATCCGAAACGGCGTGCGTATCGAAATCGAAGCGGAGGCGCTGGTACCCGGCGACTTGGTCCTGCTGGCTTCCGGCGACAAGGTGCCGGCCGACCTGCGTTTGATCGCCTGCAAGGGGCTGCGCGTCAACGAAGCCATCCTGACCGGAGAATCGGCAGCGGTGGAGAAAACGCTGGCGCCGGTAGCCGCCGACGCATTGCTGGCCGACCGGCTCTGCCTGCTCTATTCCGGAACGCTGGTGGCGTCCGGCCAGGCGACCGGCCTCGTGGTCGCCACCGGCGTCAATACCGAACTGGGCCGCATCAGTACGATGCTGGAAAACGTACAGGCGGTGACCACGCCCTTACTGCGCCAGATCGCCGGCTTCGGCCACTGGTTGGCGCTGGTCATCGTAATCATGTCCGCGGCGACATTCCTGATCGGCGTGCTCTGGCACGGCCATTCGCCGCAAGAAATGTTCATGATGGCGGTGGCGCTGGCCGCTTCGGCAATCCCGGAAGGCCTACCGGCGATTATGACCATCACGCTGGCGCTCGGTATGAAACGCATGGCCAGACACAACGCCATTATCCGCCACTTGCCGGCCGTGGAAACGCTGGGGTCGGTGACCGTTATCTGCTCGGATAAAACCGGTACGTTGACCCGCAACGAAATGACGGTACAGCGCCTGGTCACGGCGAACCGGATTTTCGACATCGGCGGCGGCGGCTATTCTCCGGAGGGCGGCGTCTTTTTCAACGGCGAACTGGCCAGCGCCGAGCAATACCCCGAATTGCAGCAGATCGCCCGCGCCGCGGTATTGTGCAACGACGCCGAACTGCGTAAAAACGCCGACGGCATTTGGCAGATCGAAGGCGACCCGACCGAGGGCGCGTTACTGGCCTTCGCCGCCAAAGCCGGCGCCGACCTTGACTGGACCCGCCGTAACCATCCGCGCGCCGACGTGATTCCGTTCGAATCCGAACACAGGCTGATGGCCACGCTGAACCGCAACCACGAGGGCCAAGCGGCCATCTACGCCAAAGGCGCACCCGAGCGGATTTTGGCGATGTGCGGCCAACAATTCGGCACCGATGCTGCGGCAGTCAATGTCGAATACTGGCAACAAGCCGCCGGCGAAGCGGCGGCACTCGGCCTGCGCTTGCTGGCCATTGCCGCCAAACCCGCCGCATCCGGCCAGTACGACCTCAGCTTCGCCGACCTGGAAGGCGGTTTCGAATTGCTCGGTGTGGTCGGCATTATCGATCCGCCCCGCGACGAGGCGATTTCGGCCGTGGCGGCCTGCCAACGCGCCGGCATCAAGATCAAAATGATTACCGGCGACCACGCGGATACCGCCCGCGCCATCGGCGCGCAACTGGGCATCGGCCGCAATCTGTCGGCCTTGACCGGCGCCGATATCGAATCGATGGACGATCCGCAATTGCGCGAGGTGGTCAACGACGCCGACATATTCGCCCGCGCCAGCCCCGAGCACAAACTGCGTCTGGTGCAGGCCTTGCAGGCCGGCGGAGAAGTGGTGGCGATGACCGGCGACGGCGTCAACGACGCACCGGCCTTGAAACGGGCCGACGTCGGCGTGGCGATGGGTTTGAAAGGCACCGAAGTCGCCAAGGAGGCGGCCGACATGGTCCTGGCCGACGACAATTTCGCCACCATCGCCAACGCAGTACGCGAAGGCCGCGGCATTTACGACAATATCCGTAAATTCGTGCTATTCATGCTGCCGACTAACGGCGGCGAAGCGCTGGTCGTGATCGCGGCCATTCTGTTCCAATTGACCTTGCCGCTGACGCCGGCGCAAGTGCTTTGGATCAATATGGCCACATCGAGCACGCTGGGTTTGGCCTTGGCCTTCGAGCACCCGGAACGCGACGCGATGCGCCGGCCGCCGCGCAGCCCCGAAGAGTCCTTGTTGTCCTGGTTCTTCGCCTGGCGGGTGTTGATGGTTTCCGTGCTGATCATGGCCGGCTCGCTCGGTTTGTTTTTATGGGAAATCGAACGCGGCTCCAGCCTGGAAACGGCACGGACCATGGCAGTCAGCTCGGTCGTGGCCGCGGAAATGTTCTACCTGGTCAACAGCCGTTATATTTACAAATCCGCACTATCGCTGGAAGGGCTGTTCGGCAACCGCTACGTGCTGGTCGCGATATTCGCCTGCGCCTTGCTGCAACTGACCTATACCCACGCCGGGCCGCTACAGGCGCTGTTCGGTTCCACCGACCTGTCCTTAGAAGAATGGAGCAAAGTGTTACTGGCCGGCGCCGGCGTGTTCGCCGTAGCCGAGTTCGAAAAAGCCGTGCTGCGCGGCGCGAAACGGTTAAAGCGCCACAGAGCGGCCACGCGCGCCGAATCGCAACAGCCGCCGCAGCAACGGCCGATTTCCGTGCCGCGTTCGCTGTTGGCCGCAGTCGACTTTTCCGACGACGCCGGCAATGCGGCGCACCAGGCCGCCCTGCTGGCCGCCACCCATAACGGCGTGCTGAAATTGTTGCATGTGGTGGACGAGACCTCCTTGAATGCGGTGGCCGAATTGATCCGTTCGCACGATGCCGCCGAAGCCAAACTCGTCGCGGATGCCCAACATAGGCTGGACGAGGTCAGAACCGAAATCGCGCGGGAAACGCAAGTGGCCGCGGTGTCGCGGGTCAAAATCGGCCGGGTATTCGACGAAATCCTGTCTGCCGCCGAACGCGCCGATTTGCTGGTGCTGGGTGCGCGCGGCGCCAATCCGATCCGCGACATGTTATTGGGGTCGACGACCGATCGGCTGCTGCAGGTTTATCAAGGCTCGGTGTTGGTCGTGAAACGCCCGGCGCAGGCGGCGTACCGCAGAGTGCTGGTACCGGTGGATTTCTCGCCGCACTCCGTGGCGGCACTGAAAACCGCAATGCTTATCGCACCCGACGCCGAAATTTGGCTAATTCACGCCTTTACGATACCGTTCGCCGGCGAACGCCATATCGTCGACCAACTCGATGCGGAAATGCAGCGTTATTGCGAAGAGGCCAGACAACATGCCTACAGCAAGATCGGCAATCTGATGCAGCAGACCGCGAGCGGGCAGGATTGCTTTGTCCGCCTGGTCGAACCCGGCAGCCCGGCCGCGGTAATTTTGGCCAAGGAAGCGGAGTTTCAAGCGGACTTGATCGTGATGGGCAAACAGGGCCAATCCATCGTCAAGGAAATGCTGATCGGCAGCGTAACCCGGCACGTTCTGGCCGATTCGAAATGCGACGTTCTGATTGTGCGCTGACCGCCGCGGCCGGCCTCGGGCCGGCCGCGTTGAAGGGGTAAGCTAAAGGAAAGCTAATTTTTCGAGGACGGCGAAGACGCTTTTGCCAGCCACTCGGAGAATTTGCCGAAAATGTAATGGCTGCCGCGCAGAGAAAGATGGTCGTCGTCGTAAAAGTAGGACACGCCGTCTTCCAAGCCGGCTCCGCATGACGACTCGTCGCACAAGTATTCGTAGGCCGGGAATATCTTGATCCGGTTTTCGGTAGCGGCATTGATCGAGCCGACCGCATGGCGGTAGTTGGTATTTCTCTGGTCGAAAGATTTGCGCGGGACGATGCAATCCGGACGCTCTTTGTCGGTTATTTTTATCGGCCGGTCTTCGACGCAACTCCTGGCTTCCACGCCTATTTCAGGAACGTCCTCGACAAAAATGACCTGCTTGCCGAATTTTAGAATCTCGTTAATCGAGGCCACATAACCGGAAATAAATCGGTTGTAGTTTTCCGGCAGCAAGTCGTTCGGGTCCTTGATGATGCGGTAGGTATTTTTCTTCTCGACGTCGCCATAGCCGGAGCCATCGACATACATCGCCCCGCGGGTGGCAAACACCACTTGCTGGATCGACGGAAAGTCTCTGAGCACCTTTAACACGATCGGCATCACGACTCTACAGCGCGAGGCCTTATCCGAGAATTCTTCGTACGGATTGATCGCAACCAAATCGACAAAGGGCAAACAGCCGTTTACCGCCACCAACGCCAAATCGTTGGCCCCTTTCGATATCGAATCGTAAACGAATTGCGCGGCGTGGCTGTCGCCGACCACCAAGGTTTTCGGGGTCGCCGTGGTAAAACGACAAATCAGAGACTCGTAACTGGCGCCCAATTCGGCTTTGCAAATGTCGTCGACCCAATCGTCCGGCGTGTTGAACAACACCGTGCCTTTTACGTCTGCGAACAGCTTGGTTTTACTCGGTGCATCGGCTTGGCGAAATTCGAAACCGTCTTTCAAGTAAGAGAAGTAACCGATGTTGCCGATGATTAACATCATGCCCATCAGCACGGCGGTTTTGGATTTATTACCCTTGCCGAAACGTATCGGCTGCTCGACCAGCCGGTACGTCAGCCAAGCCAATAAGACGGACAACGCCACCGCGACCAACCGGATATTGACGCTAGGCACTTCCGTTTCCAGAACCCGGGCAAAGGACAGCAAAGGCCAATGCCACAGATAAAGCGGAAAACTGATCACGCCGACCCAAACCGCCAGCCGGTTGGACAAAACAGTCCGGTTAAACCAGGCTTGCGGCCCGGCCGAGATAATCAAAACCGCACCCAGCATCGGAATCACGGCCCATTTGCCGGGAAAGTAGAAATTGCGGTTGATGATGGAGAATCCGTAAACCAGCAGAAACAAACCGATAAACGATAGCGCGTTGGCCAGCGTCCTGCCGTCGGCTTCGTGCGTTTCGCGGTACACCACGCTCGCCAACCAGGCATCGAGTTTGGCCCGGAAAGGTGCGTAGGCGCCTTTGCGGTAGAGGGCGAGCCAAGCCAACATGCTGCCGCACAGCAGTTCCCAGAACCGGGTCTGCGGCGAATAGAACGTGGCGACGCTATCCAAGCGTATTCCCCTCATGTTCAGGTAAAAAGACACCAGCGCGACCAACACGGTGACGGTCAAAATATTGAAGTTCCGCCGCCAAGCCAGCCAAATCAAGAAAGGCCAAACGATATAAAACTGTTCCTCTATCCCCAAGCTCCATAAATGCAGCAACGGCTTGGTTTCCGCCGAATAATCGAAATAACCGTCTTCGCCCCACAATATAAAGTTGGAGACGAAGCCGGCGCCGGCGGCGATATGCTTGCCCAGCTCTTTGTATTCGTCGGCAAATAGCGCAAACCAACCGAACGCATAGCTCGCGGCCAATACCAAAATCAGCGACGGAAAGATGCGTTTGACCCGGCGGGCGTAGAATTCGCCGAAACTGAAAGTTCCTTTTTCCAGGTTTTGAAAAATGATGCTGGAAATCAGGTAGCCGGAAATGACGAAGAAAATGTCGACACCGATAAATCCGCCTTTCAAACCGTTGGGAAAGGCGTGAAAAACGACGACGGAAAGCACCGCGACGGCACGCAAGCCGTCGATGTCGGGGCGGTATTTGATGTGGAGCAGGTGGGGATTGGCAGAAGTCATGAAGTCTCGTCTCGCTAAGCCAGGCTCGGATTCGTCCTAAGCCTGCTGGCACGAGGAGGCTCTGGGCGGCGTGGTTCCTGGAAATTGTTGGTCGTTCCAACTGTAAGTTTCCGGTCAGCCCCTTTATCCGGCGGCCAGGCTTTGAGGATAGGCAGCGCCTGTTCCTCGATACCTCTTGCCGCCAAACCACTCCCGCGGAGAACAGTTATCGGATTGCTACAGTCCCGGTTCGGAAACGGCATCGCCGGAACGGCGAAAAGGCGACATTTCCAATTCGGTCGCGCGATCTTAGCACCGTTTTCCTGATAAACAATGTGAAATTTGCATGATTAATTGCACTGAATCACGTTCTGAAATAAGCCAAACAGATTTCGAATCGATATTTATTAAGCAAATCAATCGGTAACGTAAAATGGCCAAATTCGCGGCCGAAAAGATTTTTTTTCACCGATTCGGCTGTCCGATCGCAAAACCTGAGCAGCCGAATCGGAAGCCGGTTACAGCGCCAAATTGCGTTCCAAATTCGCTTGCAATGCCGCCAAAAAAGCCTCGGTGGATAAATATTGCGATTCGTCGACCGCATCGCCGTGGATGCATACCGCCAGATCCTTGGTCATCAGCCCGGCTTCGACAGTATCGACGCAGACTTGCTCCAGCGTTTGGCAAAAATCGATCAACTCCGAATTGCCGTCCAACTTGCCGCGGAACGCCAGACCGCGGGTCCAGGCGAAAATCGACGCAATCGGATTGGTCGAGGTCTGCTTGCCTTGCTGGTGCATCCGGTAATGGCGAGTGACGGTGCCATGCGCGGCTTCGGCTTCCATGGCCCTACCGTCCGGCGTCACCAGCGTCGACGTCATCAGCCCCAACGAACCGAAACCTTGAGCGACGGTATCCGATTGCACGTCGCCGTCGTAATTCTTGCAGGCCCAAACGAAGGCGCCGCTCCATTTCAAGGCCGACGCCACCATGTCGTCTATCAATTTATGTTCGTAAACGATGCCTTTGGCAGCGAACCGGTCTTTATATTCCGCTTGGTAAATGTCCTCGAAAATATCCTTGAAGCGGCCGTCGTATTTTTTCAGGATGGTGTTTTTGGTGGACAGGTACAGCGGCCAGCCCCGGTCCAACGCGACGTTGAAGCAACTGCGGGCGAAACCGGCAATGGATTCGTCGGTGTTGTACATTGCCAGCGCCACACCGTCGCCTGCGAAATGGTACACCTCATGGCTTTGCTCCGGCCCGCCGTCGTCCGGTTTGAAGGTAATGGTTAATTTGCCTTTGCCCTTGGTAACGAAGTCGGTGGCGCGGTATTGGTCGCCGAAGGCATGGCGGCCAATACAAATCGGCTGGGTCCAGTTCGGCACCAAGCGCGGCACGTTTTTGCAGATGATCGGTTCGCGAAACACGGTACCGTCCAGGATGTTACGGATCGTACCGTTCGGCGATTTGTACATCTTCTTCAACCCGAACTCTTTGACTCTGGCTTCGTCCGGCGTAATCGTCGCGCATTTGATGCCGACGCCGTGTTTTTTAATCGCGAGAGCAGCGTCTATCGTCACTTGATCGTCGGTGGCATCGCGCTGTTCGATGCCCAAATCGTAATATTCGATCGGCAATTCCAGGTAAGGCAGGATCAATTTGTCCTTGATGAAACGCCAGATAATCCTGGTCATCTCGTCGCCGTCGATTTCCACTACCGGATTGTCCACCACTATCTTTTTCATACCTTGCTCCTGACGGATTGCTATTCGTGCCTGCAGTATAGCGCCGCCGGCCGGAATCGGCGCCGACTGGCTCCATAGTTAACCATCGAAGTCAATTGCCAATTGGTCTATACTGGCCCGACCGAGTCGGCTGACTATTGTGCAAGGCTTTGTAATATTGGGCTTTTTGCAAGTTAATTAGTTAACAGGCGAGCTCGGCCCGTTCCAATAATAATAAAAATCTTTCCCGAGGAGGTATCAATGGCCGGTCCGAATTTAGATTACGAAGCCATCGTCATAGGCAGCGGCTTCGGCGGCTCCATCAACTTTTGCCGCCTGGCCCAGAAATGGGGCAATAAAGTCTTGCTGCTGGAACGCGGCCGGCGCTATCCGATGGCGTCATTCGCCCGTTCGCCGAAACAGATTGCCGACAGCTTTTGGAGCATCGACGGCAACGCGGTAAAGCGGCCCAAGCACATTCAGGATAAGAAGTTGCGCGGCCTGTTCGATATCCGCAACTACAAAAAAATGGACGCCGTGATTTCGGCCGGCCTGGGCGGCGGCTCGCTGATTTATGCCAACGTGTTTCTGGAGCCTCCGGCGCACGTCTTCGAACAAGGCTGGCCGGCGGCCATAGACAAAGCCGCATTGCAACCTTACTACCAAATCGCCAAGCAAGTGCTCGGCGCCCGGCCGGTCCCGCCATGGCAAACCGACCCGCGCCGTAAAATCGTCCGCACCGAATTGTTTCAGGAGTTCGCCGCCCACGATAACCGCACCAGTAAGCTGGCCGACATTTGCGTATTTTTCGGCAACGATTACAGCTACAACGGCCGGGAGCAACCACTGGCCATCGGCCTTCAGGAGAAAAACCGCTATGGCGCCACCCAAACCTCCTGTACCTACTGCGGCGAGTGCGACATCGGCTGCAACACCCATTCCAAAAACACGCTGGACCTGAACTACCTGTATGCGGGCGAACACAGCCACGGCGGCCAAATCCGCACCGACTGCCAAGCCGAAAAAATCGTCCCGCTCGGCGCCGCCGGCAACGACGATCCGCAAGCCGGCGGCGAATACGGCTACCGGGTCGAATTCCGCGACCTGGAATCCGACACTGTGCACAGCTTCACCGCACGGCGCGTGGTCGTGTCGGCCGGTACCTTCGGCAGCAACGAACTGCTGCTGCGCTGCCGCGACGTATTCGGCACCTTGCCCAAATTAAGCGCACAACTGGGCCGTTGGTTTTCCGGCAACGGCGATTTTCTGTCGTTCGCCATCGAAGGCAAAAAAGAAGCCGATCCGAACTACGGCCCGGTCATTACCCAATACACCGATTACCACCTGTTCGACCGCTTCCAGCGCAACCGCGCCTTCATATTGGAAGACGCGTCGTATCCGGCGACATTGGCCTGGTATATCGAAGGCGCCTTCCCGACCAGCCTGCTGCGCAAACTGGTCCGAGCGGTTAAGGCCTTGATCGCCTGGTTGAAGAAATATCTGGCCAGCGGCGTCTGGAACGGTTCGCTGGGTTTTTCGCTGCACGAAATATTGAAAGACGACTTGTCTTCGAAAAGTGGGGTATTGCTCTGCATGGGCCTGGACAACGGCGACGGCAGCTTGACGTTGAACGCGGAAGGCCGCATCGACCTGGACTGGCCGCAAGACACTAGCATGCCGCTTTACCAAGCCATTTTAGAGGCCGGCAAACGCTTCAACGCCTTCATCAAAGGCAAACTGTTTCTGCCGCTTCCGACGTGGGAACTGCCGGTCAAGCATAACGTTACGGTTCATCCGCTCGGCGGCTGCATTTTGGCCGACTCGGCGGAAAAAGGCGTGGTTTCCGCCGATCCGCAAAGCCGCGGCCAAGCCTTCGGTTACCAGGGCCTGTACATAGCAGACGGCTCCATCCTACCGAGCGCAGTCGGCGCCAACCCGATCGCCACGATTTCCGCTACCGCCGAATGGATTGCCGAAGGCATCACCGGCATCGCACCCGACGCCAGCCTGGGCGTATAGCCCCATAGCCAGAGGACACAGACATGACCGATACCACAGCAAAAACTTCGTTCGAATTCACCGAAGAGATGAAAGGCTATCTCAGCCCGGGCCAAACCGCATTTCAGGACGGTTACGACCAAGGTAAAACCGACGGCCATTACTTTATGTTTCATTTAACGATCCAGAGCGACGACCTCGATACGTTTTTGAACAACGACCGCCATCAGGCTGCCGCGATCGGCTGGGTCGAAGGCGACCTGGTCGGCGGCCGGCGCACTGTCGACCAAGGCGTGTTCAACCTGTTCGTCGACAGCGCCGACGCCAACCGCAAACAAATGCTGTACCGGCTGTTCTTTACCGACAGCAACGGCCAGAAACTGACGCTGAGCGGCGCCAAGCAAATCCAGAACAACGTCGGCCCCGATTTATGGGCCGACACCACGACCTTGTTCACCAATTTGTTCAAAGGCCACGTCGAAGCCGACCAGGAAACCAAAGCCAAAGTTTACGCCACCGGCATTCTGCACATCGAGATCATGGACTTCGCCAAACAACTGACCACGATCCGCGCCAGCGGCGACAGCGTGGCCGACCGGCTGCACGCAGTGGAACGCTTCGGCGGCTTTTTCCTCGGTGCGTTATGGGAAACCTACAAACCGGCGCTGACGCCGAAAATGGGCGCCTTCGTCCGCGAAATTCCGCTGTATACGCTGGAAGGCGTCAAGGACGCCGAAGTTTCGACCCATCCCTTTACGACCGCCGACCGGCTCGGCTTGAGCCTGCTACGTTTCCAACGGGCGCCGAGCAAAGATGTGGTTGTGCTGATTCCGGGCCTGACCGCCGCCAGCGACATGTTCATCATGCCGGAACATTACAACCTGGCCAGCTACCTGCTGGATCAAGGCTTTACCGACGTCTGGACCCTGGACGGCCGGATCAGCAACCGCTATTCGTACAATCTGCAACGCCACCGTTACAACGTCGACGATCTGGCGTTGTACGACATGCCGGCGGCGATCTCGACCGTGCGCCAAGCGGTAGGGCCGGATGCGCGGATACACGTGATCAGCCATTGCTTCGGTGCGCTGGCGTTCAGCATGAGCCTGTTCGGCAAGGCCGTAACCGGCATCCGCAGCCTGATCGCCAACGGCGTATCGTTGACGCCGTGCGTACCGCCGCCGGCCAAAATCAAACTGTATCTGGGACCGTTGGCCGCCGATTACATTTTGGGCGTGGACTATTTGAATCCGCATTGGCGGCGCGATCCCGGCTTCGGCGCCGGCAAATTGCTGGCGATGGCAATCTCCGCCTTCCACCACGAATGCGATTCGCCGGAATGCCACATGCTCAGCTTTATGTGGGGCTGGGGCTTTCCGGTGCTGTACAAACACGAAAATCTGCACGACGTCACTCACCGCCGCTGCGGCGACTTATTCGGCGGCAGCGCCGTCAATTACTACCGCCACGTGTTGAAGATGGTCAATGCCGGCAACACTGCCGTCAAATATTTGCCCAACGAACCGCGCTACCGCAGCCTGCCCGACAACTATCTGGCCGACGCCGCCGATATTCAGACCCCTTGCCTGCTGGTTGCCGGCCAGGACAACGCCTTGTTCCGCGACTCCAACATCGTTTGCCACCAGCGCCTGGAAAAAATCGCGCCCGGCCGCCACGAACTGGCCGTGATTCCGGATTACGGCCATGCCGACGTCATCATGGGCAAAAACGCCGCACAAGACGTGTTCCCGCGCTTTGTAGAATTTTTGAATAAACACCGGAATTGAGGAAAACGACGATGGCAATCACTGAAGAAGACCTGCAATTGACGCTGGCTACGCTACAACCGGCGACGGTCGGTTCCGGCGACATGCTGAATCGACTCTGCGTCGTGATCAGCGACGTGCATTTCACCGACGGCACGGTCGGCACCCAAAGCGCCGAAGAAACGGTCTGGGCCGATTTTTTCGCGGACTTGGCCAACACTTGCGATAAGCAACATATCGACCAATTGACGTTGGTATTGGACGGCGACGTGGTAGATATGATCCGCACCTCGGCTTGGGCCGAAGCCGAGGTTTACCCGTGGCAACGCAACGATCCCAAATTTAAGGAGAAATTCAAGCAATGCCTGCACAAGATCATGGACGGGATTCTGCTCCTGCACGACCGGCCACCGGAAAAAAAAGGCCAATCGGGCGGATTTTTCTACCACCTGAAAGATCTTCCCAAGCAATTGCTCGAGACCAAGACCGATACTGCGGCTACGAAGGTGGAAGTTCTGGTATTGCTCGGCAACCACGACAAGGAAATATTCGCCGATCCGGAGGTTCTGCGGCGGTTTTACGAGGACGGCCTGGGCCAGCCGCTTTCCAGTCTGAAACCCGAATATCGGGCCTGGATCGGCAACATGTATTTCGGCGACGCCGACCGTTTCAAGGCAGCCGACAGCGTGCCGTGGCTGCCGTTTTACTGGGGCGACGCCGACCTGCGGCTGTTCCTCACCCATGGACAATGGCGCGACCGCGCCAATTGCCTGGCCATCGCCGCCGCCGACGGTCTGCCGGGCTGGAACACCAAAGCCGGCTGGGCGGTAAAAACTTGGCAAAAGCTTAATTACCGGCCGTTCACGGAAGCTTGTTTCGGCGACACGGTGGCGGCCGGCGTGCTATCCACCTTCATCTGGCGCAGCAAAACCAAGTTGGCTGAAGCCTTTAACGCAACCGATACAACTGCGCCGGATCTGACCCGCATCAACCGGATCTTGGACGAATTGGATCTTTACCGGCCCAGCTCGGCTGCGGTAAGCCGGATATTGCAAGAAACCGGCCGTTCCTCGACCGACACCAGGATTCGCGACATCATCGAAAATCAACTGTTCCGGGCATTGAAAGACTGGCTGAATTGGGACTATACCTTGGCCAGCGCACCAAGTTCGCAACGCCTGGGGTTGACGCTAGCCAGATACTGGTTGAAATTCACCGAATCCTTCCTGATGTACCGCATTCAACTGCAGTTCGTACGCGGGGTACTGAAAGTGCTGGACTGGCTGGAACAGATTCGGCCGAGCTCGGTGTACAGCGAGGACGGCGCCAGTTTGAAAAACCTGCTGGCCTTCCCGACCTTTCAAGAAGCATTATTGAAACAGGGCTTCCAAATCCACGGCGAGGGACACACCCATATCCCGCTGCAAGCCGAGGCCGACATCGACAGCCCGACGCGCAAAAACTTCACCTACGTCAATTTCGGCGCCTGGCGCGACCAAATCGTCGATAAGGAAAACGGCGGCTACCGCCGGCGCGGCATCGGCCGTGCCTTGTACGTACTAAACCTGCAGAAACAGTCTGAATACCGCTATTTCGTCCGCGACAACCTGAATTGGAGCGATCGGATGGATAAACTCGACTGATTTAAGCCCGAGTATCCGCTACAGGCCGGCCGCAGTTCGAGGTAGACGGCCGGCCTGTGTTAAAATCGGGCCGATGCACGAATTAGAAACCTTCAAGCTGATCGAGCGGATCAGCGCGCTGTTGCGTTCCGAAGAACGCCGAAAATACGCAACCATTGGCTTACAACCGGTTCACGGCCAGGTCCTGGAATACTTGGCCCGCTGCAATCGCTACAGCAACACGCACGCGGCGGTTGCCGAATATCTGGGCCTGACCAAGGGCACCGTGTCGCAAAGCATCCAAGTTCTGGAACGCAAACAGTATCTGGAAAAATCGGTCGACACGCTGGACGGCCGCATCTTCCATTTAACCCTGACCGCCGCCGGCAAACGCTTGATCGACGAATTGAAACCGTTGGACATCTTCAAGCAAGCCGAATCGCGCATCAGCCGCCAGGAAGTGGACAGCGTAGGCGAGGCTTTGCAAAATGCGCTAGGCTTATTGCAAAAGGTCAACCAATCCAAAAGTTTCGGTTTATGCCGTTCCTGCCATTATTTCCAAGTGGAACGGCACCATTACCAGTGCGGCTTGACCGAACAACCGTTGGACCGCGATGATACCGACAAGATTTGCCGAGACCACTTACCGACACCCAACCCCTTCATAGACCGAGAGTAATTACCATGTTCGATCCCAAAGCTATTGATAACTTAGCCGAGCGTATCGCCGGCGCAATTCCGCCCGGCCTGACCCATCTGAAGGACGACGTCGAAAAGAACGTCCATGCCTTGCTGCAAAGCGGCTTGGCCAAACTGGATCTGGTCAGCCGCGAAGAGTTCGAAGTGCAAAAAGCCGTGTTGGCCAAAACCCGCGCCCGCCTGGAAGAATTGGAAACACGCGTCGCCGCACTGGAACAGCGCCTGTTGCAAGAATAAGCGATGTCGCTGGCCGTGGTTTACAGCCGGGGCCGGTCCGGCATCGATGCGCCGTTGGTAACGGTGGAGGTGCATGTCAGCAACGGTTTGCCGGCGCTGAATATGGTCGGCCTGCCGGAAACCGCGGTAAAGGAAAGCAAGGATAGGGTGCGCGGCGCCATCGTCAATTCGCATTTCGAATTTCCGATCCAGCGCATCACGGTCAATCTGGCGCCGGCCGACTTGCCCAAGGAAGGCGGCCGTTTCGATCTGGCGATTGCGTTGGGAATTTTGGCCGCTTCCGGCCAAATCCCGAAAAATGCGCTGGCCGACTACGAATGCATCGGCGAGCTGTCGCTGGGCGGCGAACTGCGGCCGATACCCGGCGCCTTGCCGGTGGCGATCCATTGCCGCAACGCCCATAGGCAACTGATTCTGCCAGTTGGCTGCGTCGCCGAGGCGGCTTTAATCAAAGATGCCGGCCTGCTGCCGGCCGGGCATTTGCTGGAAGTTTGCGCGCATTTGTCCGGACACAAGCCGATCGAACCGCCCATCCCGAACCCAAATAGTGCGACCGCGGCCTTCAACGTCGACTTCGCCGACGTTCACGGCCAGTACCACGTCAAGCGGGCATTGGAAATTGCCGCCAGCGGCCAACATAATCTATTGATGCTGGGGCCGCCCGGCACCGGCAAATCCATGCTAGCGGCGCGGCTGCCGACCATTTTGCCGGAACTGAGCGAACAACAGGCCCAGGAAACCGCCGCCATCGCCTCGATCAGCGACCACGGTTTGGATATCCAACGCTGGCGGCAACCGCCGTTTCGCGCACCGCACCACACCGCTTCGGCTGCAGCCTTGGTCGGCGGCGGCAGCAATCCCAAACCGGGCGAAATCTCGCTATCGCATAACGGCGCGCTGTTTTTGGACGAACTGCCCGAATTCGACCGGAAGGTGCTGGAAGTTCTGCGCGAACCGCTGGAAACCGGCCATATCACGATCTCCCGCGCCAACCGCCAAGCCGATTTCCCGGCCCGATTCCAACTGATCGCGGCGATGAATCCCTGCCCGTGCGGCTATCTGGGCGACGCTTCCGGCCGCTGCCGCTGCACCTCGGAGCAAGTCGCCCGCTACCGGGCGCGCGTCTCCGGGCCGTTGTTGGATCGGATCGATATGCATCTGGAAGTACCGAGAGTGTCGTTGGAAATGTTGCGCAAAGGCGCGGTGGCAGGCGAGGAACGCAGCGAAACCATCCGCCGCCGAGTAGTCGCGGCCCGGCAGATCGCCGCCGCCCGCAGCGGCAAACCGAATGCGGCGCTGACCGCCGCCGAAGTCAAAACCATATGCAAACTGACGGACACCGGCCATCAATTGCTGGAACAGGCCATGGAGAAATTCGGCCTGTCGCACCGCGCCTACCACCGCATCCTGAAACTGGCGCGCACCATCGCCGACATGGCCGACGCGCCGGCCATCGAAATTCCCCACCTCAGCGAAGCAATCGGTTACCGCAAGCTCGACCGCAACCGCTAGCGCCTCAATCCTTCAGCAACTGGTCGCGAATCGGCAACTGGCGAATACGCTGGCCGGTAGCGGCAAATATCGCATTGCACAAAGCCGGCGCTATCGGCGGCACACCGGGCTCGCCGACGCCGCCGAGCGGCGCGTCGTATTCCGCCGACGGCAACAAATGCACCCGAATTTCGCGCGGCGCATCGTCGATCCGGGTCAATTGGTAGCTGTGGAAATTGTCCTGCACCACCGCGCCGTCCTTGAAGCTGATCTCGCCCAGCGTCGCCAAGCTGACGCCCATGATGCAAGCGCCCTCCAATTGCGAGCGGATGCGCTCGGGATTGACTTGCGGCCCGCAATCGACGGCGATGTCGACCCGTGGAATGCTCAGTTTACCGCCGGCATCGACAGCAACGTCGACCACCACGGCAACATAGGTGACGAAGCTGTAGTGCGCCGCCAAGCCCAGTCCGCGCCCGGCCTGGGCTTGGCGGCCCCAGTCGGCCTCGCGGGTGGCGGTTTCGATCACCCGGCGTAAGCGGCCGGTATCCAGCGGATACAAAACCGGCGATTCACCCTGGTTCCACACGTCTTTAAGTTCGCGCGGATCGATTTTCCGAGCCGGGCCGATCAACTCCAACAAAAAATCGCGGTGGTCGCGTCCGGCCGCAGCGGCCAGTTCGGCGACAAACGATTGAATCGCAAAAGCGCGCGGAATATTGGAAACCGAACGAAACCAGCCGATCCGGGTATGGGCGGCGGCCGGCGGATTTTCGATCCGCAAGTTCGCAATCGCGAACGGATTATTTATCACGCCCATCCCCAATTCCACCGGCATCTGCTGCTTACTGTCGGGGCCGAAGGTGGACGAGATCGACGGCGCCGCGGTACGGTGCAACCAGGCCACAGCTCTACCGGCGGCATCCAGGCCGGCTTCCAGCCGCTCCAACGACACGGTATGAAAATAAGAATGGCGCAAGTCGTCTTCGCGGGTCCAGGTCATCTTCACCGGCTTGCCGCGCATCGCTTTAGAGAGCAGCGCCGCTTCGATCACGTAGTCCGGTTTGGACTTGCGGCCGAACCCGCCGCCGAGCAGCGTGACGTGCACCGTGACCTTCTCCACCGGCAATTTCAACCATTTGGCGACGCGCTCGCGGGTCAGTTGCGGCGCCTGGGTGCAGGTCCAGACTTCGCAGGTGCCGTTGGCGATACGCACCGTCGCGGCCGGCGGCTCCATCGGCGCCTGAGCCAGATGCGGCGCGTAATATTCGGCTTCCAGGCGTTTGGCGGGGCTTTGCAAAGCGGCATCGACATCGCCTTCGTTTCGTACCACTTTGCCCGGCGCCCGCGCCGCGGCTTCCAATTCGGCCTTGTACGCCACCGAATCGTAAGCGGCGTGCGGACCGTGGTCCCATTCGATCTTCAAGGCCTTGCGTCCCTGAATCGCCGCCCAAGTGTTGCGGGCGATCACCGCAATCCCGCCCAGCGGATTAAAGTCGGCCGGCAGCGGGCTGCTCGGTAATTCGACGACTTTAACCACGCCCGGCACTTGCAATGCCGCGCTGGCGTCGTAACTAGCCACCTTGCCGCCCAACACCGGCGGCCGCGCCGCAACGGCGTAAAGCATATCTTTCAAGCGGACGTCGATCCCGTATTGCGCCGTGCCGGCTACGATGTCGCGACCGTCGTACAGGCCTTGCTTGCCCTTGCCGACGTAACGAAACTCCTCTGCGCTTTTCAAACGCAGGCTATCGCGCGCCGGCACCGGCAATTTCGCGGCGGCTTTGGCCAATACGCCGTAATCCAGTTTGCGGCCGCTGGGTATATGCAACACGGCATGCCATTCGGCCCGCACTTCGCTGACAGCCACCCGCCAATGCCGAGCCGCGGCGGTCTCCAGCATCAGTCGGGCGGCGGCGCCAACCCGGCGCATCGGCTGAAAAAAGTGGCGGGTGCTGCGCGAGCCGTCGGTATCCTGGTTGCCGTAACGCACCTCGTCGCCGGGCGCTTGCACGACCTTGACCCGCTCCCAATCGGCTTCCATCTCGTCGGCGACCACCATCGGCAGGCTGGTGCGGATGCCCTGGCCCATTTCGGAGCGGTGACAAACGATGGTCACGGTACCGTCGGCGGCGATCGCGACGAAGACCAATGGGTTGTCGACCCAGCCGTGCGGCATCGCATCGGCACCGAATTTCTCCGGTTGAGACGGAGCCGCGGCGTCGTCGGCGCGCAGCACATTCGGCAAACCGGCGGCCAGCACAAAACCGGTCAACGCCAGATCCTTCAAAAATTCGCGGCGGCTGATGTTGGCAATTTCCAGGTCGTTGGCGCCGGCCTGACCGAGGCCGGGGTTTTCGCTATGTTGCGCCGTCCGCTTCATGATTTCGCCTCCGCTTGACCGGCCGCCTGTTTGATCGCGGCCCGAATGCGCGGATAGGTGCCGCAGCGGCAAATGTTGCCGCTCATGGCTTTATCGATGTCGGCATCGTCCGGTTGCGGCTTTTGTTTCAACAACGCCGTTGCGGCCATGATCTGGCCGGACTGGCAGTAGCCGCATTGCGGCACGCACAGTTCCAGCCAAGTTTCCTGAACTTTCTTGCCGGTAGCGTCCTGGGCTATGGCTTCGATGGTGACGATGGATTTTCCTTCCGCTGCCGAAATCGGCGTTACGCAGGCGCGGGCGGGCTGGCCGTCCAAATGTACAGTGCAGGCCCCGCACATGGCGATGCCGCAGCCGAACTTGGTACCGGTCAAGCCCAATTCGTCGCGTAACAACCACAGTAACGGCGTGTCGGCGGGCAATTGGGTTTTCCGGCGTTTGCCGTTGATGTTGAGTATGGTCATCTGGCACTCCCCTGGTTTATTGGATTCGGTAACTATGGCGGCTGCGCCGGAATTGGCCGTGGATGTTACACGCCGGTTGGCAGCCGGTAAAGACGGCCTCAGGCCGCCGCCGACGGCCGGCTCAGCGGCAAACCGCTACCGCCGCGGCGCACGGCGACCATTTCGCTGATAATCGACAGCGCGATTTCTTCGGGCAGTTTTGCGGCCAAATCCAAACCGGCCGGTGCCCTGACCGTCCCCAATTTAGCTTCGGAAAAACCCTCGGCCGCCAGTCGGTCCAACACTAATTTTGCCCTTTTGCGGCTGGAAATCAGGGCGACGTAACATGCTTCGGAATGCAAAGCTTGGCTCAGCGCATCGTAATCGCCTTTATGGTGGGTAGCGATCACAACGAAATCGCCGGGGCCTGGCTGAAGTTGCTGGTAGCGGACATCGTCGGTAATCAGCTTGGCGGCGGCCGGGAAGCGGGAGCCGGCCGCTTGCGGGTCGTCGACGATCACATCGAAACCAAGCCGGTAGCCGAACTCGCACAGACTCTCGACGATACGGCCATGCCCCATCAGCCATAACCGGGGCTTAGGCAGCACCGGCTCCACGTAGACCCGCATCGCGCCGCCGCAAGGCATGCCGGCGCCGAACACTTCGTCGTTCAAATCGATGTCTATCACGCAAGGTTCTCCCGTTTCCAAGCAGTCCAGCCCGGCACGGGCCACCATGGACTGAGCGCAGCCGCCACCGACCCAACCAGCCAATACCTTGCCATTTTGATCCAACAACGCTTTCGCCGCCGGCTTTGCCGACGACGAGCCCAAAATTTCGGTAACGGTGGCCAACACGTAAGGCTGGCGTTGTTCGCGCAACGAAAGTTGCAAATCGAGTATGTCGGGAATCACGCAGTTTTTAAGTTTGGATTAGATCGTCTGGAGTATCGATATCGCGCAGAATACCGGGATCGGCGACTTCGACCAATTGCAATTTCGGCCGGTAGCGCTCGATCACGCTTTTCGCACCGTTATCGCCGTGCAAATCGAGCAAATCGGCAGCCAAGTGCCCGGCAAACCCGACCGGATGGCCGCGCCGGCCTTGCCGGCAGGGTGCGGCGATGGCGGCGCCGTTTCGCAATGCAGCCGCCACCAAATCTATGGTTTGCGGCGCAATCCAAGGCATATCCGCCAACGCCACCAACCAAGCCTCGGCGTCGGCGCTGGCCGCAATCGCGCATGCCAAACTGGCGCCCATCCCGTTATCGGCGTCTTCGCAGACGATTACCCGGGCTCCGGCCGCCTCCAGCATCGCGGCCACACCGTCGGCTCCGGGGCGTACGACCGCCACCAACCTGTCCACCGCTTGGGCCAAATTGCGGCAAGCTTGTTCGGCAACAGCAGAACCGTTCGGGAGTCTATAACTGAGCTTATCGCCGCCAAAACGCCGGCTCGCTCCCGCCGCCAGTAGTATTCCGGTAATTTGCGCCATCTGCCGCTTAAGGTCGAGTCGAATCACATGCCATTCGCGGCACCTTAGCATTGGCTTGGCCGGCAGGCAATATTCCGGCTGGGTCCGCCCTGTGCCGATGGTTTACTGCCTCCGCAAATTTTGCCGGGCAAAAAAAAGGCGTATCGCCGAAACGATACGCCCTGCTTTCCGATGCCGGCTAATGCTTACAGTTTGTCAGCATTTTTGCTCAGGTATTCCGCCACACCCGCTGGGTTGGCATTCATACCGGCGTCGCCTTTGTTCCAACCGGCCGGGCAGACTTCGCCGTGCTCTTCGTGGAATTGCAGCGCATCGACCATACGCAACATCTCGTCGAAGTTGCGGCCCAGCGGCAAATCGTTGACGACTTGGTGGCGCACGACGCCGGATTTGTCGATCAGGAAGCTGCCGCGATAGGCTACGCCGCCTTCGGACTCTACGTCGTAGTCTTGGGCAATCGTGTGTTTCAGGTCTGCCGCCAGGGTATAGCGGACCGGGCCGATACCGCCTTGGTTGACCGGTGTGTTACGCCAGGCGTTGTGTGTGAAATGCGAATCGATGGAAACGCCGATCACTTCGACGCCACGACTTTTGAATTCGTCGATGCGGTGGTCCAACGCGATCAATTCGCTGGGGCAAACGAAAGTAAAATCCAGCGGATAGAAGAAAAGTACCGCATATTTGCCGCGTGTCGCTTCAGAAAAGCTGAATGAGTCAACAATTTGGCCATCGCCCAACACCGCAGGAACTGTAAAATCAGGGGCTTGCTTACCTACTAAAACGCTCATCGATTTTTCTCCATATTTATTTATAAAACAGAAGGTTAAGACATTTTTTCCGCCTCTGCGAGAAGGCTGAATCCTATTCTACACTAAATTAGTTGGTAATCGCCTAATAATCCCCGCAAATTCCGCTTGCAAGACAGTAAATTTCGCGCTAACGTGTAATCCACGGCTTACATAAATAACAGACGGTCTGCGTACATTGTTATTCCGACTATGCGGGCTGTTGTCAAACACCTGGTTTACGACGTATGGCAAAAGTAAAACACATCACTGAACCCGACGCATTCGGCTTTCAAGTCCGCATCGTCCGCCGCGGCAAAGAAAGCAGCCGTTATTTTTCCCACAAATTGTGGGGCAGCAAAACCAAATCGCTGAAGGCGGCCATTACTTGGCGCGACCAGATGTTGGTGGTGCTGAAAGGCAGTAAAACCCGCTTTCTGAAACCGCCGAAGAATAAAACCACTACCGGCGTAACCGGCGTTTCCAGAACCATTAAATTCGACCACCGCAAGGACAAAAGCTATCTTTGTTACACGGTGTTCTGGGTCAAAGACGGCAAGTCGCGCAACAAGACCTTCCAGGTCGGCAACGTCGAAACGGTGACCGCAGACGACGAATTGCATGCCTTCAGAACCGCGCGCCTGTTTCGCAGTTGCTACGAGCACGCCATCGACCACGACGCGGAATTCGACGACAGCAAATTCGCCAACTGGAAAAAATTGCGGCTCTACGAAAACGAGATGCTGAACGCGGTCAACTGACCGCGCCGGCGAGACCGGATCAGCCGATGCGCATATCGATGCGCATCGACAAATCCACAGCTTTGACATTTTTGGTCAGCGCGCCGATCGAGATAAAATCCACGCCGGTCTCGGCAATGCTGCGAATGTTGTCCAGCGTAATATTTCCGGACGCCTCCAGTTCGACTCGGCCTCGACTCAGGCTCACCGCTTTCACCAAGTCGGCCCGACTGAAGTTGTCGAGCATCACCCGATCGGGTTTTGCCGCCAAGGCCTGTTCGAATTCGTCCAGATTCTCGACCTCCACCTCCACCGGCACGTTTGCCCTGCTCCTGGCGGCACGCACGGCGTCGGCAATGGAGCCGGCAGCCAGGATATGGTTTTCCTTGATCAAAACGGCGTCGAACAAGCCGATCCGATGGTTGAAACAACCGCCGCACTTTACCGCGTATTTTTGTGCCAACCGTAATCCTGGCAAGGTTTTACGCGTGTCCAGCACCTTACAGCCAGTGCCGGCCACCGCATTCGCGTATTCGCGGGCGACGCTGGCTGTCGCCGACAGCGTTTGCAGCAAATTCAGCGCTGTGCGCTCCCCCGTTAACAGCGCCCTGGCCGGACCGCTCAGACGGCACAATACCGCCTCGGCAGCCAGCCAATCGCCGTCGCCGCACTGCCACTCTATCGCCACTTGCGGGTTGAGCCGTTCGAACACGGCATCGAACCAAGCCGTGCCGCACAACACCATGCCTTCTCGGGTCACAACGGTCGCGCTGGCTTGAATCTGTTCGGGAATGATGTTAGCGGTTAAATCGCCGTCGCCGATATCTTCGGCTAAATAGCGGTCTATCTCTGCGGGGTTGGGTTGCATGGCACGGTTGATTGTCGGAAACGGTGACAGCATTATAAACAAAGCCGGCCGGCCGCGGCTTATCCGGCCGAGTTACAATGGCGCAATTGCCGGAGCGAGAACGATGAAAATCCAAGACCATTACCTGGATCGGGCCCACCAAGTCCCGTCGCCGAATTGCGACGACAGACCTGATCCGCAAGACATCTCGCTACTGGTCGTCCATTGCATCAGCTTGCCGCCGGAACAATTCGGCGGGCCTTACATCGACCAACTGTTCTGTAACCGGCTCGATCCCGACGCCGATCCCTATTTCCGGGATATTCACCAATTACGGGTGTCGGCGCACCTGTTGATCCGCCGCGACGGCAGCATCCGCCAATACGTTCCATTCAACCGCCGCGCCTGGCATGCCGGCGTTTCCAACTATCTGGGCCGCGAACGCTGTAACGATTTCTCGATCGGCATCGAATTGGAGGGCTCCGTGACGCAAGCCTATACCGATGCGCAATACCTGCAATTGGCGGAGGCGGTTGCTGCCCTGTTGGCGGCCTATCCCGGATTATCCGCCCAGAGGATAGCCGGCCACAGCAACATCGCCCCGCAGCGCAAGACCGACCCCGGCCCGCTATTCGACTGGCGGCGTTTTCACGATTTGTTGAAATTGCGCGAAGAACCGAGCCAAAACCCGGTATAAAAACAAAACCGGCTAGTCGGCCGGCTCCAAATGCACCGATTTCATGATATCCAGCAACTCCTGGTACTGGGTTTGCAACGGCCCCAGTTCGGCTTCCAGCTGGGCGATACTTTCCGCCAAGCCGCCTTTGGATTCGTTGATCTTGCGCAACATGATCAACCGGCTTTCGATCTGCCGTTTATGGTCTTTGATCTGGTGCATCAACGGCGACAACACGCTATTGCTCCAGGTTACCGCGTCGCGTTGCGCCTGTTGCAAAATGTTGCGGGCCTTGGCGATCAAGGTGTTGTAAAGCTTATTGACCACGATGCTTTGTTCGGTCATCGTGGTTCTTGCACTATTGCGGAAGGCTTCGCCTTCCTCGAATATCTGCTCCAACTCGAATTGGTGCTGTTTGATCGAGAACAATTGCGGCTCGATTTCCTTGAAGCCGTATTCGTCCTGGAATTTCTTATGAATAGCCTTGATCAGGCGCCGGGTTTCCTCGGTCAAATCCACCGAATCCTGCAATAAATCGCGCAATTCGTCGAACAACTTGCGCATGTTTTGTTTCATGCCGTAAGTGGTCAGGCTCTTGCTCATGTCTTCCTTGGTACGACGAATGATCTCGTCGATTTTTTCCTTGGCGAACGAATCGATCAGCATTTTCGCCTGTACCGCAAACACTTTCCGGCTGGCCTGAAAGTTTTCGATATTCGCCATATAGGCGTTTTGCCGGTCGCGGGTTTCCGCCATCAACTTGCCGGTCAATTCCTGGTTCTCGAAATCGACTTGCTTGAATTCTTCCAACTGCTTCTGGGCATGGTTGATCTTGGCCTCCATCAGCTTGACCGACTCGCTGATCAAAAAACCGATTTCCTTATCCACCACGCCTTTCAGAATATCGCGGCGTTGATTCAAAATATCTTCGGACAGGTAATTCTCGAGCTGGCGCAAGCGGCTTTTTTCCAACAAGGCCTCGTCGCCTTTGACTTTCGCCAACAGCGCCTGCTTGGCCGAAACCGGGAAAATCACCTCTTTTTCCAGATTCAGAATCATCGCCGAGGTTTCGATCTGCTTCTGGATCGCCGCTTCGTAGCCGGTTTCGCCGGCCAAGTCGTCCCACATCGAGTCGATCTTGTTCATCACCACGGCCAAACCTTGGCGGCGGTTGCCTCGGGAACCGCAGACGTGGCTTTTCCACATTTCCAAATCGCTCTTGGTCACGCCGGTATCGGCCGCCAGCACGAACACGATGGCCTGGGCGCTGGGCAGCATGCTCAAGGTCAACTCCGGCTCGGTACCCAATGCATTAAGGCCCGGAGTATCGAGAATACACAAACCCTCTTTCAACAAGGGATGCGGAAAACTGATCATGGCGTGGCGCCAGCATGGCACTTCGACGGATTCCGGATTGATGATGCCCTGCTCGGCGGCTTCGCGCTCGTTCCAGAGTCCGAGCTTGTCTGCCATATCCTTGGATACCTTTTTGGTCGCGATCAACTCGCGGAACGCTTCCTGCATCTGGGTCGGCGAGTCGCAATTCAAATCGATCTGGGTCCAGCGGTCCGGGTTGCGCTTGTAATCCATCAACGAAATGTCTTCCAAGCGGCTTTCGATATTCAACAAACGGATGTAACTGCCGCCTTTTTCGTCCCAAAACAATTCGGTAGGCGACATCGTCGTGCGTCCCGGCGAGGACGGCAGCAAACGCACGCCGGTTTCGGCGAAAAACAACGAGTTGATCAACTCGGTTTTGCCGCGGGAAAACTCGGCGACAAAGGCCAGCGTCACGCGGTCGTTATGCAAGCCCTGCAAAATATTGAGCAAGGTATCGGTACTTTGCGGATCGTTGAAGCGGTAGCGATTGCGCCAGTCGCGATACATCTCGATGCCCTGAATCAGTTGTTCGCGCCAATGCGTGTACTCGTGCAACTGTTCTTTAAATTCCAGATTTCTCATGGCTCGCCTTTGTGCTGACTGTACTCAATATGGGGGCTAATAGTAACGGCTAAGTGTAGACCAATAATCCACAAGCATTAGCCGGTAGCGCGCGTCGCGGCTCAAATTCCGTATTGTTGGCGGTAAGCGCGAATCACCGGCAATTTGTCGGCATAAGCCGGATCTTGAGCGATAAACTCGATGATGTCGGCCAGGCCGATAATCGCCAGTACCGGAATGCCGAATTGGGCCGACACTTCCTGCACCGCCGACAACTCGTTTTGGCCTTTTTCCTGGCGGTCCAGCGCGATCACCACTCCGGCCACGGTCGCGCCGGCGGCGCCGATGATGTCCACCGATTCCCGCACCGACGTGCCGGCGGTGATCACGTCGTCCAGAATCCAGACCTTGCCTTGCAGCGGCGCACCGACCAGCGTGCCGCCCTCGCCATGGTCTTTAGCTTCCTTGCGGTTAAAGGCGAACGGGATGTCGGCTTTCAACCGGGAATAAGCGATCGAAGTCGTGCTGACCAACGGGATGCCCTTATAGGCAGGGCCGTACAGCACATCCACGTCTACACCGGCATTAATCAAGGTCTGCGCATAGAACTGGCCCAATTGGTCGAGTTGGGCGCCGGTATTGAACAAACCGGTATTGAAAAAGTAAGGGCTGATCCGCCCCGACTTTAATTGAAATTCGCCGAACTTCAGCACCCCGCAATCCAAGACGTACTGAATGAACTGTTTCTGGTAATCGAGCATGATGGGAATGTTACAAAATCAAATAGGGCTCATTATAACCGTGCCCCTCTAATCGATGAATTTTTCTAGGACCAGATCCAACAAATCCCAACCCCGCTCGGTGCAGACATAGTGCGTTTGTTGCCGGCTCAACAAGCCTTGCTCCAGGCAAATGGCCAAACCGGGCTGCAGACTGGACTCCGCCAAACCGGTTGCGGCATGAAATTGCGCAAAATCGAAGCCGGCCTTCAAGCGCAATTGGTTCATCAGAAACTCCAACGGCAATTGTGCTACCGGAATCGGCTCCGGTTTTGCCGCCCATCCGCCGTGCAAATAGTGCTCGGGGCTTTTCGGCTTGACGGTACGCACGATATCGCCCGGCAAAGTCCGACTGATTTTGCCGTGGGCGCCGGCACCGATACCCAGGTAATCTCCGAATTGCCAATAGTTTTTGTTATGCCGGGATTCCCGGCCGGATTTGGCGTAAGCCGAAACTTCGTACTGTTGAAACCCGTACCCGGCCAAGAGCTGTTGACAACGTTTCTGCGCAGCGAATATGGCATCGCCATCCGGCAAGCTGGGCGGAAATTTATGGAAGTAGGTATTGGGCTCCAGCGTCAACTGGTAGAACGAGATATGTGTCGGCGCTAGATCGATCGCAGTTTGCACATCGGCCAGCATCTGTTCGGGACTTTGTTCCGGCAAACCGAACATCAGATCCAGATTGAAGTTGTCGAATCCGGCCTTTACTGCAATCTCCGCCGCCGCAACGGCTTCATTGGCGGAATGCACCCGCCCCAGGATTTGCAAATGCCGATCCGAAAAACTCTGGATGCCGATGGACAAGCGATTGATGCCCAAAGCGCGGAATTCGGCAAACTTGGCGCTCTCGAAGGTTCCGGGATTGGCTTCCAGCGTAATCTCGCAATCGGCCGCCAACTCCACCATTCGTGTTATCCCAGCAAACAAGCGGCTTAGCGCATCCGGCGAAAACAAGCTAGGGGTGCCGCCGCCCATGAAAATACTGCCGATTTGACGCGGTGTCGGCAACAAGCTCAAGTCCGACCGCAAATCGGCCAGCAAGGCATCGATATAAAGCAGCTCCGGAATCGGTTCCTTAACGGCGTGAGAATTGAAGTCGCAGTAAGGGCATTTGCGGATACACCACGGAAAATGAATGTACAGGCTTAACGGAAGCAAAGCGCTATGCCTTACCAGACGCCGGTAGTCGCCATAGAGGCCCAAGGCTCTTGCGGCGCCAACGCCGCGCCTTTTTGCAGCAATTCGATGGATATTTGGTCCGGCGAACGAATGAAAGCCATATGGCCGTCGCGCGGCGGCCGATTGATGGTAACGCCTTGGTCGGCCAATTTTTGGCAGATTGCGTAGATGTCGTCCACTTCGAACGCCAGATGGCCGAAATTACGGCCGCCGCTGTAATCTTCTGGATCCCAGTTGTAAGTAAGCTCGAGCAGCGGCGCATCGTTCGCGGCGGCGCTCTGCCGATCTAACGCTGCCGCCAAATACACCAGGGTAAAGCGCCCGGCTTCGCTATCCATGCGCCGAACTTCGGCCAGACCCAGTTTGTTGCAGTAAAAATCCAGCGATTCGGCGAGATCTTTCACCCGCACCATCGTATGTAAATAACGCATGATTGCCGTCCCGGAAACAAAACGCCAATTATGACCGAGACCGCGGCGCAGTTTGCTTTTTTTGCACGGAATTACTTGCCGTACTGCTCGATCAGGCCGGCAATCGCCTGCAACGGCAGCTCTTGTTGTACTGCGCCCAGTTTCACCGCTTCCTTGGGCATGCCGTACACCACGCAGGTTTTTTCGTCCTGGCCGGCAGTGCGAGCCCCGGCCGCGTACATTTCTTTCAAACCGCGCGCGCCGTCGTCGCCCATCCCGGTCATGATGATGCCCAACGCATTCTTGCCGGCCCATTTCGCCACCGACCGGAACAGCACGTCCACCGAAGGCCGGTGCCGGTTTACCAACGGGCCGTCCTGCACTTCCACCACGTATTGCGCGCCGCTGCGCTTTACCGTCATATGTTTGCCGCCCGGTGCGATCAAGGCGCGGCCCGGTATTACCCGGTCGCCGCTGACCGCCTCCTTGACTTCGATTTCGCAGATACTATTCAAGCGGGCGGCAAAGGCGCCGGTGAACTTCTCCGGCATATGCTGCACGATGACAATACCCGGTGCGATCCGGGACAACTGGGTCAACACCACCTCTAAAGCCTGAGTGCCGCCGGTCGACGTGCCGATAGCCACCAAGCGGTCGGTGGTCGCGGCCATCGCCGAGGCCTGAAGGGTGCCGGCCGCGGCGGGAGCCGGCTCAAACGGTTTTGCCGGCCGAGCGTGAACCGCCATGGTCATGGCCTTCATCCGCCGCATATCGGTCATTGCCGCCGCTTTCACCGCATGCACGATGTCGCCGCTATCGTCCTCCAAAAAGGCTTTCAAGCCGGCCTTGGGCTTGGTAACAATGCCGGTGGCGCCGGCCGCCAAGGCCTGCATCGTGGTTTCGGCGCCTTTTTCGGTCAAGGTAGAGCAAATAACTACCGGCGTCGGCCGCACCGACATGATTTTCTTCAGGAAGGTAATCCCATCCATCCGCGGCATTTCCACATCCAACACGACCACATCCGGCCAATCCTGATTCATTCTGGCCATCGCAAAGATAGGGTCGGATACCGAACCGATAACTTGGATGTCGGCCGACTTGTTTAACAATTGGGTCAACACTTGGCGTACCACCGCCGAATCGTCGACCACCAGCACTCTGATTTTTTTTTCGCTCATGCCTGTATCCGCTCCAACCCCTTCGAAACGTGCCGCATCCAGACGTGGCCACTCCACAAATCGAAAATCACATTCCGGTGGCCGGTACCGCCCAAGTGTTCGGCTTTAAGTTTGAAACCGTGATGGGCCAGCAACTCTCTGCCGGCTATCACATTACTATCCGGTACACTGATCCGGTCGGGCTTGGATTGTCCAGGAAACTGGTCCCCGCCGCCGAACATTTTCACTTCGTAATCTTTCGGCGAAGTGTTGGATTTACGTAGCTCCTGCATGAACATCAACAGGGCTTCATCCGCATAGCGTCCGTCGAATTGCGTTGCCCGCTGCCGGCGCCGGCTCCCTGGCAACATGAAATGGCACATGCCGCCGATATAAAGCGACGGATGCCACAACGTAATCGCCACGCACGAGCCCAAAACCGTCCGGATCCGAGTCTCTCTGTCGCCGAAATAAAGTTCTCCCGGTTGCAAAAATATCTCCAGAAAGAACTCCGGCTTGTTCATGCCGTACCCGTGATCAAGCGTCCACCGGCTTGCGGTAGATCGATGGCGTAATGATCTGCAAATCGGTCTTCATGCCGTTTAACGACTCCGAGTGGCTGACGAAGAAGTAGCCGCCCGGCAGCAAGTACTTGGTGATACGCTCCAGCAGCCGCTGCTTGGTTTCCATATCGAAGTAAATCATAACGTTGCGCAGAAAAATCACGTCGAACATGTCCAAGTTAGGCAGATTACCGATCAAATTGGCGTAAATAAACTTAACATGCTTGCGTAAGGCCGGATCGATCAAAAAATAGCCGTCGAACTCGCCGGTACCCTTCAAGCAATACTTTTTCAATAGCGCTTGCGGGATTTTTTCCGCCCCATGGCTCGGATACAGGCCACGCCGGGCCTTCTCCAAGATACGGTTGGAAATGTCGGTTCCGACAATCTCCCATTGGCCGAACCGGGATTGGTTGGCCATTAGCATCGCCAGGGTATAAGCCTCTTCGCCGCTGGAACTTGCCGCACTCCAAACCCGAAATGTCCGGCGAGGCGACTGTTGCGGCAGAACGTGCTGGGTCAGAAAATCGAAATGCTTGGGTTCGCGAAAAAAATAGGTTTCGTTGGTGGTCAATAAATCGATCGCCATCGTGGTTTCGTTTTCGAAACCGGGCCGGCCGAACAAGCGGAAATACTCGGTATAGCTGTCCAAGCCATGGTGTCGCAGCCGTTTCTCCAAACGCCCCACCACCATGGCCTGCTTGCTATCGTTGAGAACGATCCCGGCGCGTTTGTACAAAAAATCCTTGATCCAGGCAAATTCATGCTGGTGTAAGACAGGTGCCGAGCCGCTAACGTGGTTAATGGCCACCATTTCCCCCTTTAATCGGCCGTTCCTTCCGCGGTAAACCCGGAAACGGTTTGCCCCAAGGCCACCATTTCATCCACGGATAGCACTTTGCCGACGTTCAACAGGATCACGAAGCGATTATCCCGTTTCGCCATACCGTTAATGAAATCGGGCCGGATACCCGCGCCGAAACTGGGCGGCGGCTCGATATCCTGCGGACCGATGTCTACCACCTCGTTGACCGCATCGACGATAATCCCGATATCCTGGTTATGTCCGTCTTCATGCTCGCCGGCGGCAGTCTCGACAATGACGATGCCGGTGCGCTTGGCTATTTGGGTCGCGCCCTTGCCGAACCTGGCCATCAAATCGATGACCGGCACCACACTGCCGCGCAGATTGATCACACCGCGCACGAAAGCCGGCATCATCGGCACTTCGGTTAGTTGGCCGTAATCGATAATTTCCTTGATATTCAAAATTCCCAACGCATAAACTTCGCCGCCGAGCACAAAAGTCAAATATTGGCCGGCAGCAGCCAAGGATTCCGTAGCTGCCGGCAACTGGCTGGATGTAGTCGCGATTGCTCCCATGCCGCCCTCCTAGAAGCGCTCGAATTGGCTGAGATCGAATTCGGCTTCGCCGCCGTAACTGGAGCTCGGATTCGAAGCCGGTTTAACCTTTTCCACCCGACGCGGGACGCTCTTAGCGCGCCGCACCCCGCTGCCGCCGTGGCCGATTTTGAAGAAGGCCATCAACGATTGCAGTTGTTCGGATTGGCAGGTCATCTCTTCCGCCGTCGCCGCCAGCTCTTCGCTGGCCGAGGCGTTTTGTTGGGTGATTTGGTTCATTTGGTTCATCGCGTTGTTGACTTGGCTGACCCCGGCCGATTGTTCCTGCGAGGCCGCGGCAATTTCTTGCACCAGGTCGGAGGTTTTGGCGATGCTCGGCACGATTTCGTCCAGCAGTTTGCCGGCCGTTTCCGCCGTTTTTACGCTGCTACCCGCCAGTTCGCCGATTTCTTGCGCCGCCACTTGGCTGCGTTCCGCCAGTTTGCGCACTTCCGCCGCCACCACGGCAAAGCCTTTGCCGTGGTCGCCGGCCCGTGCCGCTTCGATCGCTGCGTTCAGCGCCAGCATGTTGGTTTGGTAGGCAATGTCGTCGATGATGCCGATTTTGGCGGCGATTTCTTTCATCGCGTCTACGGTTTGTTTCACCGCGGCGCCGCCTTCCACCGCTTCTTTGGAGGCTTTGCCGGCCATGCCGTCGGTGACTTTGGCGTTTTCGGCGTTCTGGTTGATGCTGGCCGCCATTTCTTCGATGCTGGCGCTGGTTTCTTCGACGCTGGCCGCTTGTTCGCTGGCCGCTTGCGATAGCGATTGCGAGGTGGAGCTGATTTGTTCGGCGGCATTGGTCAGTTGGTCGGCCGCCACGATCACTTCGCCTATGGTTTTCGACAGGTTGGCGATGGTGTTGTTGACGGTGTCTTTGAAGTCGCCGAGCTGGCCTTGGTAGTCGCCGTTGATGGTGCGGGTCAGGTCGCCTTGTTCGACCAGGCTCAGGACGTCGACCGCTTCGTTGAGCGGGCCGATCACGCCGTCCAGGGTGTCGTTGACGCCTTGCACGATTTTTCTGAAGTCGCCTTGGTGTTTGTTGGCGTCGGCGCGGGTCGATAACCTGCCGTCACGCGCGGCCTGGGCCAACATGTCGGCGTCGGCGACCAGGGCGTTGACCGCGTCGATGCAGGTGTTCAGGTTGTTTTTGATGACGTTGAAGTCGCCGTTGTAGCTGTCGGTAATTTTGGCCGGAATCGCGCCGCGCGAGATTTTGTCGACGTAGTCGGCGGCCACGTTCAGCGGGCCGATCACGGCATCCAGGGTGTTGTTGACCCCTTGCACGATTTTGCGGAAGTCGCCTTGGTATTGGCTGGCGTCGGCGCGGGTGGCCAAGCGGCCTTCGATCGCGGCTTTTTCCAACGCCGCCGCTTCCGCCACCATGTTGCCGATCGCGTCGATGCAGTTATTCAGGTTGTTTTTGATGGTGTTGAAGTCGCCGTTGTAGTTGTCGCTAATTTTGGCCGGGATGTTGCCTTTGGAAATATTGTCCACATAGTCCGCCGCCACGTTCAAAGGCCCAATCACGGCGTCCAAAGTGTTGTTGACCCCTTGCACGATTTTACGGAAGTCGCCTTGGTATTGGCTGGCGTCGGCGCGGGTGGCCAAGCGGCCTTCGATCGCGGCTTTTTCCAACGCCGCCGCTTCCGCCACCATGTTGCCGATCGCGTCGATACAGTTGTTCAGGTTGTTTTTGATGGTGTTAAAGTCCCCGTTGTAGTTGTCGGTAATTTTGGCCGGGATGTTGCCTTTGGAGATGCGGTCGACGTAGTCGGCGGCCACGTTCAGAGGGCCGATCACGGCATCCAAGGTGTTGTTGACGCCTTGCACCAACTTTCTGAAATCGCCATGGTGTTTGGACGCATCGGCACGGGTCGCCAGTTTGCCTTCCACCGCCGCTTGCGCCAGCAGGTTGGCGTCGGCGATTACGGCTTTCAAATTGCCGCGAACCAGTTCGACCGCCTCGTTGATAAAGACTTTTTTCCCCGGCAATTTTTCTATCGGCGCATCGAAATCGCCTTCACCGAAGGCTTTGAATACGCCAACGGCCATTTTTTTGACGGCGATATGGGCATTGACCATATCGTTGACGCCTTTCGCCACCGTTTTGAAACTGCCGTGGAATTTAGCGGTATCCACGACCACGTCGATATCGCCTTTTTCGTGTTCGGCAGACATATGGTCCATTTCGGCCAACAAGGCTTTAATGTTATCGCTCAGGCGCTTCATGTTGGCCATCACACTGGTCTCGTCGCCGGCGCGCAATGCGATTACCGTGCTCAAATCGCCTTGCGATATCTTGTAAGCGAGATCGGAAACGAAGGCCGGTTCGCCGCCCAATTGCTTCATCAGATTACGAGCGATGAAAAAACCTAACAAGCCGACCACCGCGATAGACAACAAGGCAATCGTTGCCGAAACCGCAACGGCGCTCGATTGGATCGAAACGGCTTCGTCCGAGGATTTTTTGCCCAAACGCTGGCTATACTCGCTATGGTTTTTAAACGCGGCCAGCAGTTTGTCCACCACCGGCTGGCTCCGCATCAACAACTCTCGGGCTTCGCTGCTTTTATTCTGCCGGGATAACTCTCGCACCTTAGCGCTCAACTTGTCGTAGTCCGCCAGAGCGGTTCTATCGTCCTGAAGCAGCCGTCTGTCTTCGTCATTGGCCAATAACCCTTCGTATTGATTCAATGACTTATCGATATTACGGCGTTTGGTTTCGATTTCTCGTTCCACGCTCTGCATCGCCACATCATCGGTCTCTGTCAGATGCTGCCAAACGTGGACACGAATGCCTGATATCCGGCCGGCGATATCGTTCAACAACAATACGCTCGGCAAGGTATTGACGGTGTTGAAATTGGTGGCGTTATAAACCTTATCTATCTGCACATAGTTAAAGCCCGCCAATCCGGCCAGCCCCAGTACGGCAGAGCCGATTAATATCAACAAACGCTGTGTGACTGTCATGGGGTACTCCTCCGCTTTTTAATTTAGTTGGCTCATGTTTTAAAGCTGATGCCTTACGGCAAATACGGCGCCGGCAACCGACCATAGGCAATGGAGCCGGATCGGATCAAGCCGGCTGGTTACAAGTTGGCTTGAATCTTCAATTCGGCGATTGCCAACCCTACCGCGCTCGATGCGGCGGCATAGGCACTGCCTCGATCCAGCATCGATTCGGCCTGGTCGTATTGGCCGCTGTTGATAATCTCCGCCACTCGGCCCGCTTCCCGATGAAACACGGCGTGCTTTTGCATACAGTCACGAAAACTGGGCAATTGCTGGTATTGGCGCTTGCCGGGGCCATGCAACCATTTACCCAACTTGCAACAATTGTCGCGGGCGATAGTGGCCGCATCCATTTCCTCGCGATGGCTGATGCCCCGCCGCAGCTTGATTTTCCATTCGCTATGCGCCTGTAACGCTTCGTCCAAATCGATGGCCGGCTCGGCATCGGCGTATCGCTGATTGCGGCGGGTATCCGCCCCGCTGCCGCCGTGGCCGATTTTGAAGAAGGCCATCAACGATTGCAGTTGTTCGGATTGGCCGGTCATCTCTTCCGCCGTCGCCGCCAGCTCTTCGCTGGCCGAGGCGTTTTGTTGGGTGATTTGGTTCATTTGGTTCATCGCGTTGTTGACTTGGCTGACCCCGGCCGATTGTTCCTGCGAGGCCGCGGCAATTTCTTGCACCAGGTCGGAGGTTTTGGCGATGCTCGGCACGATTTCGTCCAGCAGTTTGCCGGCCGTTTCCGCCGTTTTTACGCTGCTACCCGCCAGTTCGCCGATTTCTTGCGCCGCCACTTGGCTGCGTTCCGCCAGTTTGCGCACTTCCGCCGCCACCACGGCAAAGCCTTTGCCGTGGTCGCCGGCCCGTGCCGCTTCGATCGCTGCGTTCAGGGCCAGCATGTTGGTTTGGTAGGCAATGTCGTCGATGATGCCGATTTTGGCGGCGATTTCTTTCATCGCGTCTACGGTTTGTTTCACCGCGGCGCCGCCTTCCACCGCTTCTTTGGAGGCTTTGCCGGCCATGCCGTCGGTGACTTTGGCGTTTTCGGCATTCTGGTTGATGCTGGCCGCCATTTCTTCGATGCTGGCGCTGGTTTCTTCGACGCTGGCCGCTTGTTCGCTGGCCGCTTGCGATAGCGATTGCGAGGTGGAGCTGATTTGTTCGGCGGCATTGGTCAGTTGGTCGGCCGCCACGATCACTTCGCCTATGGTTTTCGACAGGTTGGCGATGGTGTTGTTGACCGTGTCTTTGAAGTCGCCGAGCTGGCCTTGGTAGTCGCCGTTGATGGTGCGGGTCAGGTCGCCTTGTTCGACCAGGCTCAGGACGTCGACCGCTTCGTTGAGCGGGCCGATCACGCCGTCCAGGGTGTCGTTGACGCCTTGCACGATTTTTCTGAAGTCGCCTTGATGTTTGTTGGCGTCGGCGCGGGTCGATAACCTGCCGTCACGCGCGGCCTGGGCCAACATGTCGGCGTCGGCAACCAGGGCGTTGACCGCGTCGATGCAGGTGTTCAGGTTGTTTTTGATGACGTTGAAGTCGCCGTTGTAGCTGTCGGTAATTTTGGCCGGAATCGCGCCGCGCGAGATTTTGTCGACGTAGTCGGCGGCCACGTTCAGCGGGCCGATCACGGCGTCCAAAGTATTGTTGACCCCTTGCACGATTTTACGGAAGTCGCCTTGGTATTGACTGGCGTCGGCGCGGGTGGCCAAGCGGCCTTCGATCGCGGCTTTTTCCAGCGCCGCCGCTTCCGCCACCATGTTGCCGATCGCGTCGATGCAGTTATTCAGGTTGTTTTTGATGGTGTTGAAGTCGCCGTTGTAGTTGTCGCTAATTTTGGCCGGGATGTTGCCTTTGGAAATATTGTCCACATAGTCCGCCGCCACGTTCAAAGGCCCGATCACGGCGTCCAAAGTATTGTTGACCCCTTGCACGATTTTACGGAAGTCCCCTTGGTGCTTGGTCGCATCGGCGCGGGTCGATATCTTGCCTGCCACCGCCGCTTGCGCCAGCAGGTTGGCGTCGGCGACCAGGGCCTTGATGTTACTGCGGACCTGTTCGATGGTTTCGTTGATAAATTTCTTTTTCCCCGGGAATTGCTCAATGGCGGCATCCATATTGCCTTCGCCGAATTCCTTGAAACAAGCCATGGCTTTCTTCTTGACCTCGATATGTCCGAATACCATGTCATTGACACCCTTGGCCATTGCCCGATAGCTACCATGGAAACGGTTTTCATCGATTTTGACGTCGATATCGCCGAGGTCGTGCTGGTCGGACATGTGGTGCATTTCTTCAATCAGGCCATTCAACGCATCGATGCAGGTATTCAGATTATTTTTGATGGTGTTGAAGTCGCCGTTGTAGTTGTCGGTAATTTTGGCCGGAATCGTGCCTTTGGCGATGTTGTCCACATAGTCCGCCGCCACGTTAAGCGGACCAATCACGGCATCCAGTGTGTCGTTAACGCCTTGCACAATTTTGCGGAAGTCGCCTTGGTGTTTGGTCGCATCGGCCCGGATCGACAACTTACCCTCCACCGCCGCTTGCGCCAGCATGCCGGCGTCGGCTATCAAAGCTTGCACCGAAAATACCGCGGCCTTGACGCCTTCGTTGAGCTGATTGAATTCCAAGCCGTAATTGTTGTCGTCGCGCGGCGGTATTTCGCCACGTCCGAGCAAGGTCATGGCATTGATCATCGAAGCTACCGGCTTTAGCACGCCCATCGCGATATACCAGCTCAAGCCCAGGAAACCCAACAAAAACAGCGATACCACCGCCAACGTGGCGTTGATCGTTCCGTCCAGCCGCGCCACGCGCGCATCCAAACCGCTATGCAGCAACTTGCCGAATCCGGATGACATGGCGAAATTTTGTTGAATGGTCTCGCTCAAAATCCTGAAATATTCGTCATCGGCAAGCTCCAATTTGGCGGGCTGCAAAATTTCGGTCTCGGCCAAAGCCAGGACCTGTTTGGCATCGACACTAGCCTTAAGCAATGCCGAACGGATACCGGAATCCGCGAAAGCGATTTTGGCGATGTTCTCATCGACTAACGTCAATGTCTCTTCGGTATTGGCGACCAATTCGCGCAGGTAAGCGGCTTCTGCCGGCGTAATCACCTTTCTGTGTAAAATCGGCGCACCTATTCCGCGCAGCATGCCCAATTGCTCGGACAGGTCCGGAAATAAAGTGATCGCCAACACTTGCGTGTAATACGTGTCGTTTTCCGGATCCAATGCCAGACCGGATGCATCGCCGAGCTTGCGATTGAAGGCATGTAATTGCGCGATGAATTCGCCATGCCGTGCCACATTGGCTTGAGCATCCATCTGGTCAACGACGGCCGCCAAGGTCTGCCACCGGTCTTGGATGGTTTTCCAAGCCGGCGTTAAACCGAGCCCGGAGAAACGGTTATCCAACTCGGCAACATTGGCCAACTGGCGCTCGATTTCGTTGCGCTTCGCCTCCCTGGCATCGCTTTGGTCCTTGTTACCCGCAATCACCATCGCGTTCAAACCGCGGTGCTCCACTACCAATTTCATCAAATTGATGGTTTCGGTGGCGTAATCGACACCCTGTTTTTCTTTCAAGGCGAAATTTCTATCGTCGACGCTGCGTCCGACCAATAAGTAGGTCGGCACGGCGAACATCACAATGGCGAGTACGATCAAAGCTAAAAATTTTTGCCACAGTTTTATCTTGCTCAGCATGGTGTTCAGTGTTTTCGGTTGAAATGGATTGCTGATGCGGCCGGCCTTGATGTCGGCATATAAGCTGGCAGCCGCATCGACATCGCGGCGTTGGGGTTTAAAACGTAGAGAGCGGTAACCAACGATTTTGCCTTGGGTATAGACCGGCGAGACGTTGGCCTCCACCCAATAGAAATCGCCTTGTTTCGAGCGGTTTTTTACTAACCCGCTCCAGGTATTGCCTGCGGAGATGGTGCGCCACATCCATTCGTAGGCCTCGGCCGGCATGTCAGGATGGCGAACGATGTTATGGGGTTGCCCGATCAGCTCCTGCTCGGTAAAGCCGCTCAACTTGACGAAAGCCGGGCTGACGCTAGTGATGTGCCCTTTTAAATCAGTCGTCGAACTCAGTATTTCGTCTTCGCCGAAATGCAATTCGACATCGGTAACGGGTTGATTATTTCTCATGGCTTAATTCCTGATTCGCAAAGAGAATGACCGGCAAAGCATCATGCCGACATCGACAGGGCCTGGCGCTGCATTTTCTGTTCGAAGGAGCCGACCAGCACCGGCACGTCGAGGATCAAGGCCACCTCGCCGCTACCCAGTATGGTCGAACCGCCCAGGCCTTGGGCATGTGCAAACAGCTTGCCTAGCGGTTTGATCACCGTCTGAAACTCGCCGAGCAAGCGATCGACAACCAAGCCGGTCTTGGCGCCGGCCACGTCCACCACTACCACATTCGCCCGCCGCGGGGGTTGGTCGTTGATGCCGAACAGATTGCGCAGACGGATAAAAGGCAGCACTTCGCCGCGCAAGTCCATGTAGTCGTTGTTGCCGTTGTCGTCGGTCAATTCGACGCATTCGACGACCCGGTCCAGCGGGATCACAAAGGAGGATTTACCGACGCCAACCAAAAAGCCGTCGATAATCGCTAACGTCAAAGGCAAGCGGATACGCATCGTCGTGCCGACGCCCAAGGTACTCTCGACTTCGATGCTGCCGCGCAAATCGGTGACGTTACGCTTCACCACGTCCATACCGACGCCACGGCCGGATAGGTTGGAAATTTGCGCCGCAGTGGAAAAGCCGGGTTCGAAAATCAACGAGTAAACTTCTTGATCGGTCAACTTGGCATCGGCCGGCACCATGCCTTTTTCGACGGCCTTGGCCAGGATGCGTTCGCGGTTCAAGCCACCGCCGTCGTCGCTGACCTCGATGGCGATGGTGCCGGATTCGTGGTAGGCATTCAGCCGCAACGTACCCTGGCCGGGCTTGCCGTTTTGCAGGCGGACTTCGGCCGGCTCGATACCGTGGTCCATGGCGTTGCGCACCAAGTGCATCAGCGGATCGCCGATTTTTTCGACGACCGATTTGTCGACTTCGGTTTCGCCGCCGGTGATGGCCAGATTGATGTCTTTGCCCAATTCCTTGCTGACATCGCGCACCACACGCTGGAAGCGGCCGAAAGTCGTGCCGATCGGCACCATGCGCAGTTGCAACGCACTGTCGCGCACTTCTTCGACCAGACGCATCATTTCGCCGGTGGCTTCCAGCAATGCGGATTGCGCGGTTTGCAAGGCACGCAAATTGACGCCGGCGCTAGAGATCACCAATTCGCCGATCAAGTCGATCAATTTATCCAAACGCTCGGCATCGACTCGAATGCTTTGGCTTTCGCGGGCTTTGTTGTCTTTAATCTGTTTTTGCTTTTCCAGCGCTGCCGTAACCAGCGGTTGCTGCACCACCTGCTGTTCGACCAGGATTTCGCCGATCGGCTGCGCCGGCTGGCTGGCTTCTGAGTCGGATTTTTGCTTACTCAGGCCGTCTTCCAGTTCACGCTTGGTCAGTACGCCGCTTTTCACCAGCAATTCGCCAAGGTAAGCGTCGTCTTCCGGCAAGGAACGGATCAATTCGATGTAGTCGGCTATCGCGCTTTCCAACGGCAAGATGTGAATGATGCTGTCGGCCCGGACGAATTCGAATACGTTCTCCAACGCTTCCTTACCGGCATCGCTTTTGACGTCGATTTCGAAGCCTAAATAATTGGTTTCCGGGTCCATTTCCGCGGCGGCGGGAATCCGGTTGGTGATCGTCGTCAGATTGACGATACTGCCCAGCGTCGTCAGATAGCGGATGAAAGACAAAGGGTCCATGCCGTTGCGCAAAGAATCCTCGCCAAACCTGAGCGAGATATGCCAATTGCCGGTTTCTACTTCGCCGCCGCCGCTGGCTTCCAAATGGTCCTGCGCTTGAGCCACGGTTGCCACCGGGGCGGAATGGCCGCCATCCAGAAACGGCCGCAATTCGGCGAGCAGCGCATCGCCGGCCGTTGTCATATCCGGATTTTCCTCGACATCGCCGTCGACCACCGCCCGGATCAATAACGCAATGTGGTCGCAGCACGGCAACAACACGGCCACCAGATCGGAACTGACCTCGATTTTGCCCTCGCGTAGTGCGTCCAGAACGCTTTCGACCACATGAGTGAATTTAACGATGTGGTCCAATCCGAACAAACCGGAGGAACCCTTGATGGTATGCGCGGCACGGAAGATCGAATTGATCCGTTCGGTCGGATCGGAGCCGTCTTCCAGACTCAACAGGCTGTCTTCCATGTCTTGCAACAGCTCCAGACTTTCTATCGTGAAAGTCACCAGAGCGGCCTTCATTTCGGCATCGATATTCATCGGCTAACCCTCGCTGTGCGAAATGACCACTTGGTCGCCAAAGGCCGTGGTCAGATTGGCAAGCTCCAAAATGTCCAACACCGCCTTGCTATGCATGACAAAACGCAGAGTTTTCCCGGCACGAGCCGCCTCCCGCTTGGCCAGAATCAACAATTGCAGACCGGCGGTATCCATTTCCGCAACCTGGGAAAGATTGATTTCCAAATCGTCGCCCGAGCTTAAAAAACTCAATACATTGTTTTTTTGCTCCGCCGCGGTAAAGATGGTCAATTCGTCTTCTATCGTTAGAGTTTGCATCGTCGAACCCTTGCCCTTAAATGCGATTTGCCTGAAACGCCGAACAGCAGTCAGCGGCGAACCCTTAAGGCAAAATCAACTTCGCTACGGCAGCCAGCATCTGCGCCGGCTGGAACGGCTTAACCACCCAGGCTTTGGCGCCGGCGGCTTGCCCTTCCTGTTTCTTGCCTTCCTGCGATTCGGTGGTCAGCATGATGACCGGAGTGAATTTGTAGGCCGGCAACTGCTTGAGTTCTTTGACGAAGGTGATACCGTCCATGTTCGGCATATTGACGTCGGAAATCACTAGGTGCACTTTCTGGCCGGTGAGTTTGCTCAACGCGTCTTTACCGTCCACTCCTTCTATCACCTCGTAACCGGCGCCTTTCAGCGCAATACTGACCACTTGACGAACGGAGGCGGAGTCATCGACCACTAGAATTGTTTTTGCCATTGTTTGATCCTAGAAAAAAGTAATATCGGTAGCGGGTTGTTGGTGGTTGACATTACCGCGATGGGCGCCGTGCTCGGAAACCATCGTGTAGGTACTGCTCAACTCATGCAGAATGTCGTCTGTCGCCAGCGGTTTGAGGCCGAATACGCCGTCGCCGTGGCTGCGCATAATGTGGCGCGGCAGATTGCCGATGCTGTCGCGAACATGGGATAAAACCTGACTGATCCGGTCCTGAAATTGAAATTGCACCAGCGATTCGTCTATCTCGCGTTTGATTAGACGGGCTTGATTGTCCATGTCGTCCGAGTGGCGCTGCAGCGTTTCGAACACGCCGTGCAATGCACTCATAACGGTTTGGATATTGCCTTGCGATGCGGCGACGGCCGCAGTTTCGTTTTCGGTGCTTTTCTCGACGGCCACCAATGTGATTTGGATCGCGCCACTGACCTGGTCGACCTTAGAACCTATCAATTTACCGGTCTCGCCGGACAAATTGGACAACTTGCGCACTTCATCGGCCACCACTGCGAACCCGCGGCCGGCTTCCCCGGCCCTGGCGGCTTCGATGGCCGCATTCAACGCAATCAAATTGGTTTGCTCGGCGATCCGCGCCACTTCCCTAGCCATGGTTTTCAGTTCATCGATAAACCCGGCCAAGGAGCGGATTTTGCTCAGTACCTGCAAGTTTTCCTGTAAAGAGGCATCCAGCGATCCGACGACTTTTTGCAGATTGGCGTTACTGGCCGAAAAAACGTCGTCGTGACCGCCGAGCGCCGGCTTGCTCGACACACCTAGCAAGGTATCGAGTCCGTCGGTAATCGCGGCAAAGCGTCCGGTCAATTCGGCGACGGCCTGATCCATTTGCCGGCGCGACGATTCGATGTGATTCGACCAGACCGGCGCGATTTCGTCGGCAAACTTGTCGATTCCGGCAAGGTATTTTTCCAAATCGGCGGTAGGCAGCGACGGCGGTGGTTTGGGTTGATTTGCCAACTCTTTCAGCAATCGACGTTTGGTATACGAGGCAGCAAACCAAGCGCTGCACAACGAACCAACCAACAATAAAAGTAATACTTGAAACATCGGCACTGGCTTCCGCCTCCTTTTCCGCTTAATCGAATTGCTCGAACCTGTTCAAAGACTCGCTGGCAAACGTCTGTCAAGCAGTATAGCTAGGCAATCACGCATTACTAATGTGCGAATGTAGGAAATGTCCGACGCGCCGCAATTAAACCTTAATAATTGCGGGCCAGTTACGGGAGAGGCTTGTATTGCTCGGGCAACACTCTTAAAGTGTCGCGTTTTTGCGCAATCGAAGAAGACTATGAACGACTACCCTGAAAAGACTTGCGAGATCGACCGACTGATCCGCCATCCTAAGCTGGTGGCGGCGGCACTGGCCGGCGACAAGACCCAACAACGCCGGGACGGCCTGTACGCCTACCCAGGGGAAACGTTCGTTTTGGAAGGCGTCGAGTTCGAGGTCACCGCGGTGGAGCGGCAACGCATCGGCGATATGAGCGACGCCGACGCCCAAGCCGAGGGCTATCCGAATTTGGCGGTATATAAGGATTTGATCTTGCGCATGCACAGCGGCATGGAATGGAACGACGACGGCCTGGTCTGGCTACACTGCTTCAAGCGCCGCCAGCCGGAATAACGATCCCTTTTTCGGCCAGTTCCCGCAACATCGCCAAGCCGTTGCTGTGCAACAGTTGCGGCTCGACCTGCGGGAATTCGACTGCGACGATTTGCAAACATTGCGCGACGGGCATCGGCCCCCGGTCTTGCAGGATTTGCAGCAAGCTTAGCGTCAGACCGCTCACCTGCAGAAAGTGAACTTGGTCCGCCTGGTCGCGATAGACGACCAGGCAAGTCGCTTGCTCGGGCGGCTGCGCCGGCAGGAAATCCGGACCGATGCGGTGCACCGGATATTGGTACAACAACGGCCAGGCCAGCGCCGATAACGCAATCGTTTGGGTGGATAGGTTGTCCAAAAACGCTTGGTCACCCCGATTCGGCGCATCCTTGGCAATCGACAGCGCCATTTCCACCCATTCGTAATGGGCCAGCTCCAGCAGAAACGGATAGTCGTTCGGCTGATTGCGCTCGTTTTGCAAATACTCCAAAAACTCTTCGGCAATCTCGGAAAAATACGGCGTCCGGCAGTGGTGGCGGGAAAAAAAATCCTGCGTCAACTCCAGCCATTGTGCATCGTCCAGAATGGCCCGTAACACCGGAAAATTGCTGGCAATGAAACTATCGATATTGTTGAAAAACAATTCGCGGTACATCGCCATCCGTTTAGGCTCGACATCGGCCGGCAGCGGATTGCTATACGGATCGCGGATATAGGCGGCAAACCGCTGTTGCGTGGATTGAAAAGATGCTGCCATCAAGCCACCCGTTTTTCGGCGGCAACGGCATGCTGTTGAATGGCGCCGATCGTGTCCACTTCCCGTAACAATTCGGCCAGGGGAGGAATGTTGAAATCCCGTTCCAGCAAGGTCGGGAAAACGCCGAATAGATCGTAAGCCGTCGCCAGCAACGTCCAGACCGGGTCGATCACCGCTGCGCCGTGGGTGTCGACCAAGAAGTCTTCGGCTTCGACGTAATGGCCGGCAATGTGCGCATACGCGATCCGCTCGGCCGGCACGGCCCGCAAAAAGGCGGCGGCGTCGTAACCGTGGTTGACGCTGTTGACGTAGATGTTATTGATATCGAGCAGCACATCGCAATCGGCCTCAGCAACGACGGCATTGAAAAAATCGATCTCGGCCATTTCCGGCCCGGGCGCGGCATAATAGGAAATATTTTCGATGGCGATGCGCTGTTCGAGAATGTCCTGCACCCGACGAATGCGGGCCGCTACATGTTTGACCGCGTCGGCGGTAAACGGCATCGGCATCAAATCGTAGAGATGCCCGCCATGGCTGCAATAGCTGAGGTGTTCGCTGTAAAACTTGATGCCGTGTTCGGCCATGAACCGTTTAAGATCGCGCACGAACTGTTCGTCGAGCGGATCGCTGCTACCGATGGACAGCGAAAGGCCGTGGCAAACGAAGTCGAAGCGCTCGGTCATGGCCCGAAATTGCTTGCCGAACTTGCCGCCGATCGGCATCCAGTTCTCCGGCGCCACTTCGTAGAAGCCGACTTGCGTTGGCGGCTGGTCGACAATCTCGCTCAAAAACGAACGGCGCAAACCCAGGCCGGCACCGTGGACCAGATTGCGAACGCTCTGCATCGATTACTCTTCCGGTTTATGCGTCGAACGCCAAAACAAGGCCAGACCTATCGCCACCAACACGCCCAGAATATACATTTCGTATTTTTTGACTTGGCCCATGATGGATTCGGCAAATTGGCCGAAGGTATAGCCCAAGTAACCGACAGCGATGGCCCAAATCGCCGCCCCCAGAAAATTCAAGGCAAAAAACTTCAGCGGATGAATCTTGCTGGCGCCGATCACGAACGGCGTCACGTTGCGTACGCCGTACAGAAAACGGAAACCGAGAATCACCGGTATCTGGTGTTTGTGCAGCAGATCGAACACTTTGTCGGTTTTACTATGCCAAAGCGGCCTCTTCTCCAAAAACGAGATACCCTTCCAGCGTCCCAGATAAAAGAAGGTCTGGTCGCCGGCAAAGGTGCCGAGGAACGCTGTCAACATGACCCATTCCAGCGCCAAATAGCCGCTATGCGCCAAAAAGCCGGCAATCACCAGAATGGTTTCGCCTTCCAGATAGGTACCGATGAATAAGGCCAGATAACCGTAATCGATAACCAGCTGTTGTATATCCTGAAAATCCATAACGTCGATTCTTACCGTCAGGTCGGAGAATTAATGGCCGGCCGCTTTGTCGGCATCCACTTTGCTGCCGCAACTGCCTTCGCCGCCTTTCATCATGGCACCGCAGCTATGCTCGCCGGCTTTTTTATCCGGATTCATCATCGCGCCGCAACTTCCTTCCTCACTTTGTTTCGGCTTGTCGGCATTACCATGGTCCATGCCGCCCATCATGCCCATGCCGCAGGCGCCTTCCTTGCCTTTCATCATCGCACCGCACATGTTTTCCATGCCCGGCTTCATCTTGCCGCCGCTCATCATGCCACCGCACATGCCTTCGCCGCAGGAACCCTCTGCCTTCTTCGCGTCGGCTTTCTTGGCGCCGCCAGCCAATTTTTTACCGTTGCTGTCCATCGCATTGGAGCCGCAGGCACCTTGGCTGATTTTGCCGTTGGAATGCTCGGCGTGCGAAGTAGCGACCTGCATATAGCCGCCGGACAGTTCCGACAACGCAAACGGATTGGACTCGGCTTGCGCGTTCGCAGCGATTCCGGACAAAAGGGCACCGCCCATTGCAACGGCCAACGGAGATTTATTGAATTTTTTCATGTAGATATCCTCTCGTGCGTTTTTGTAATTATGTTATCCGGCCCGTTTCCGGCCGCATTACGAATGGCAAACGTCCTGCTGCTTCGGTCCTGATTATTGCATATTCAGACTGGATTCTTGTCCTTAAATTCGCACAGGTCCGCGATACAACAAGCCCCGCAGCGCGGCTTTCGGGCGATACAGATGTATCGGCCGTGCAGGATCAGTAAGTGGTGCGCATCTTTTTTATAGGGCTTGGGCACCGTCTTTTCCAGTTTCTTCTCCACCTCCAGCACGTTTTTTCCCGGCGCCAGGCCGGTGCGGTTGGCGACCCGGAAAATATGGGTATCGACCGCGATGGTCGGCTGGCCGAATGCGGTGTTCAAAATCACGTTGGCCGTTTTGCGGCCGACGCCGGCCAGGGCTTCCAACGCGTTCCGATCGCGCGGGACCTCGCCCCGGTGCTTTTCCAGCAGAGTCTGGCAAAGTTTTATGACATTTGCCGCCTTGCTATTAAATAAACCGATGGTCTTGATGTGCTGTTTCAAACCGTCTTCGCCCAAAGCCAAAATCGCCTGCGGCGTATTGGCGACCGGAAACAATTTGGCGGTCGCTTTGTTGACGCCCTTGTCGGTCGCTTGCGCCGACAACACCACTGCCACCAGTAATTCGAACGGCGTGCTGTAATTCAATTCGGTGGTCGGATTCGGCGTGGCCTCGGCTAGGCGTTGAAAAATCGTCAGGCGTTTTTCACTATTCATATCGGTTTGGCAAAATCGGGTTGAAGTGTTCCAGGCCATTCGAACTTCGGCAAGCCGATCCGGCTAGGCTGGCAATGCATGCATCAACTGTGGCAGCTAAATTTAATGGAACCATTCCTCGCGCCTCAAGTCTTTAACTAGCCACCGCAAGGGGGCAACTCAACACACAACAAAAATCGGGGGATTTATGAAAACATTAACAGCGATTACCGTCAGCGCACTATTGTTTGCCAGCAGCGGCGTATTTGCCGAAGAACATGCCGCAACCGCGCTGGAACACGCCAACCAGGCCGTGACCCACGGCAAAGCCGGGCATTCCTCGGTATTGGTAGAACACGCCGAAGCCGCTCTGCCCCATGCCAAAAAAGGCGCCGAAGTCGCCAAAGGCGAAGCCAAAACCCACATGGAGGCCGGCGTCAAATCTCTGGAAAGCGCGGTCGAGCACGGCAAAATGGGCCATGCCGACGTTGCGACCAAAGCCGCCGAGGAAGCCGTCGAACATATCAAAGCCGGCAACAAATAATCCGCAAAACGCCCGCTATAAGCTCCCAAAGGCCAGTTGAGGCCATCGGGTAGAGGCGCAGCCAATGCGCTTCTACCCGCAATCCATCATACCGACACGGCCCCGGCAATATGCGGGTGCGCCTGGTAACTCAGCAATTCGAAATCGCTAAACCGGTAATCGAAAATCGAATCCGGCCGGCGCCCGAACTGCAACTGCGGCAGCGGCAAAGGCTGGCGGCCCAATTGCAATTCTACTTGGGCAAAATGGTTGCGGTAGACGTGGACGTCGCCGAACGACATGATCAGATCGCCCGGTTCGAAGCCGCATTGCTGGGCCAGCATATGCGTCAATAACGCCACGCTGGCCTGGTTATACGGCACACCCAAAAAACAATCGGCACTGCGCTGAGTCATCATGCAAGACAATTTGCCATTGGCGACGTAAAACTGGTAAAGCACATGGCACGGCGGCAACGCCATCCTGCCGGCCGCCGCATTTTCGCGCGGCCCTATCGTTTCGTCCGGCAGAAAGCCCACGTTCCAGGCACTGACCACGTGCCGCCGCGAGTCGGGTTTACGCTTCAAGCCGTCGACCAGAATCTCGATCTGGTCGTAGCAGGTGCCATCCGGCCCCAACCAATTGCGCCATTGCGCGCCGTAGACCGGACCGAGCTCGCCGTCCGGGGTCGCCCACTCGTCCCAGATCGTGACGCCATGGTCGTTCAAGTATTTGATATTGGTGTCGCCGCGCAGAAACCATAACAACTCGTAGGCTATCGATTTGAAATGCAGTTTTTTGGTGGTTAACAACGGGAAACCGTCTGCCAGGTTATAACGGATTTGCCGGCCGAATACCGAGCGCGTCCCGGTGCCGGTACGGTCGTTTTTGTCGACGCCGTTGGCCATGATGTCGGCCAGAAGATCTAAGTAGGGTTGCATAGCGGGTTAAATCGAAAAAATAGCAGCAGTATATCGGGGAACGGCTACCGGGCGGAAACGGTTCTGCATTTACCGGCAGCGCTTGGCTACAAATATTGCAGCCAACGCCACTGCGGCCGCGCCGCTTTAAACGCTTCGAACCAGCGGCACACCGGATACAGCATCAGTAATACCAGCAACCAAAAGCCGTAAACGCCGACCAAGCCAAAACCGTAATCGGCCGGCCAATCTTTCTGCCATATCCCTCCGCCCATCACTACCGCCACCGGACCGCCGTTGATCAGCGCCACCAGTACCGCCAGGCCGTGGATCGTGTATAGATGAATCAGATAATAGAACAGCGGAGTCCTGCCGAATACTTGCAGTACCGGCAACGGCCGGGCCGCAAGCGCCAAAAACACCAGCGCCGGCCCCAACGTCATCAGCAAATACAACAGTGACGGCGGATATTTGTGGCAGTTTAGAAACGACAGCAGCGTGAACGACGGGTCTGGGTAGGCTTGCCACGGTTGCGGATCGCCGTACAGATTGCTGTAACGCAACGCGACAAACCCGGCAAGCAAGCTACAGCCCAGTAGCATCAGCCGCCGAGGATTTCGCCATTGCTCCACGGTCAACAAATGGCCGAAGCCGTAACCCAAGGCCATCACGCCGACCCAGGGAATCAGCGGGTAATATGGGTTCAATTGCCAGCCTGCGCCCAAATCGATGTCGTCCCCGGTATGCAGCACCGACCACCACGGTCCGAACCAACCCAAGTCGGTAGGTTTAAGCCCATCGAACAAATTGTGCCCAACAACCATCGATCCGCCGATCGCGACGACCCAACCCAACGGCAATTTAACCAGCGCAGCCAACACGATCATCGACCAGCCGAGCGCCCACAACACGCCGCCGTCGATGTGGCGCAAATCGGCGCGAAAATTCCAGGCCCAGGCTTCTACCGTACAAACCAATACCAGCAACAGCAAACCGCGCTTGGCGAGAAAACCGCTAACCGGGGCGTCCGTACCGCGCTTAGCCGCCCACAAATAAGCGCTGGTGCCGGCCAGAAACACGAACACGGCCGCGCAGAAATGCGTAATCCAGCGAGTCAGGAACAGCGCTGCGGTGGTTTTCTGCAAATCGGTAGGATCGAAATGGGAAATACTGAAATAATCGCGGGTATGGTCCAGCGTCATCAACATCATGACCAATCCGCGCAAATTGTCCAAGCAAGCGATACGTTGACTCATAGAAATGCGGCTGAACCCAACTAAAAGGGCTTAGCTTAGCGGCTCAGCGGCGCAAGTCAAACAACGCCTATCGAACAACCCGGCTAGGCCGGGCAACCAGTCGCAAACCGAGGTTGGCCGCGCCGGATACCGCCGGAACCTAAGCGCCGGAAAGCCTGGTTTAGCCGAAAATCGGCGCTCAAATCACGCCCAAGCTGGTACACAGCAACAACAGGCTAGAGCAGCATATCGAGACCAGAATGGTCAAGCCGACCGCAACATCGGCAAAAGAAGCCAAATACGCGTAAACCTTACGTCCGTTAATGGCTTTGGCTTGAATGACAGCGACCTGGGCAAAATCCGCGACTTTCGGATTATGGTGATAGGTGTTCATAATCGCCCCCGGTATAGTGATTTTTTGTCGTCAAAATACCAGCATAAAGCGAACCTACGCACAAAACCGTTTCAAAATCAATGCCGACGGCTATCCGAACGAACCGACGTTAGCTTCGTGGACCGGCAAGTGTCAAAAAACGCGACACGGCCAGCCGGCAAGTCGCCGCTTTGGTTACGCCGCCTAGCCTTTGCGGCGCCAAGGGCTTGTATACCAAGCCGGCTTCCGGGCGCGCGATCCGGGTGGCTTATGTCGTCAAATTATTCGACACAGTGCGGCGCCAACAGACGACAGCTATCAGCGGTGGTGGCGATGGCGATGATGCCAACCGCCGCCGTGGCGCGGACCGGCATCGTAGCCGTAACCGCCGTGAGGTGCATAATACCCGGCCGGGCGATGGCCGTAGGGTACGTAGGCCACGCATCCCGAAAGCCAGAGCAAACCGGCCAACAACCCCCAAGTACGCATAATCCGTTTCATGGCTACCAACCGCGCCGGTAATCGTAGTCGGGGTAAGGCGCGTGACGGTCGTGCCGGTAATCGCGCGGCGGCGGCAACGCATGGTAACGCGGCGGCACGCGTTGGTAACCCCATCTCGGCGGCAGATACGCCGGGCGGTAAGGCCCGTGGTGGTGCCGGTAATGCTGGTGATGGTGGCCGTGGTGGCGGCCATGCCCCCAATCTCCGTGCGCGGCGGCCACACCGGAAAATGACAAACAAAACAAAGCGATGGCTAACAACCTGAACATATATCCTCCTTTGCGGACTGTTTCAGTTGCAGCAGATTGTTCTCCATTCAGCTTAATATCGGCTTAGCGCGGCTCACTTCGCGGCCAAACGAGAATCGCAGCGCCAAACTCATTCTCGCCACGATGACAACGGACTGTTTCGCAATAGATAGCGGTTCAACCGATTTACCAGGCGCAACATCGGTCGATCGACAGCCGGCTATAACCGCTATACCGAATCGTCCCTAACCGGGATGGAATTAGGCCCAGCGGCCAATGACCGTTTACGCCATTCGCTGCAAAGCTTTCTGAACGAGCGACTACGGTCAAATGCTAGCTGCAAGTTTATTTGCGCGGAAAACGCCGGTTGATCGGTGGTTTCGCCATACGAACGGTTGGCCACGCAAGCCTTGATCCAGCCTTTGGCATCGCGCGGTTGTTCGGGATCGACAAGCTTTGCCGGGTCATAAGTAAAGCCTCGATGTCCCTGTAGCGATTCGGCGGCGGCGATAAACCAGGCCTCGTACTCTCTGTTTGCTAACACCACGGAAATTTTCCGGTGCGGGACGATACTTTCGGCGCGCCGCAAAATCTCTTGGCCCAGTTCTACGGGGCAGTCATCGTCCGCATCGAACAGAATCAATATCCAGCCCTCGTCGCCGCATTTGTTAGCGGCAAGACTTAAGTGGCGGCGAAATTCGTCCTCTCTGTTTAAAAAGCGGTCGCGACGAACTCGAATCGGATACCCCACATCGACGTGTATGTCCGGGGTTAACCACTGGTTGAGTCGCCGTAACAGAATGGGTAAAGCAATGACTTCGCCATCGCCTTCCACTATCGCGGTTACATTGATCACGGCCGACTATCTCCAAATAAATCGGTTTGCTTTTGTTCTTCCAATTCCAGTTGTTTGCGGTCGGGAACCAATTGATTGAGGCGCAGCAATTCGCCGGCAGAGAACAGCGAGTCTCGGATCGCTTGCCGAGACGCTTCGTCGATAGGGCCGATCCGGGTTTCGCCTTTTTCGGAAACCACCGACAATAATGAATCGGCGCTTAACTGCAAATCGTCGAGCAGGTCCGGACTATGGCTAGTGACGATGATTTGAGTTTCTTGCGACGCCCGATTCAGCGCTTCGCGCAAAGCCGAACTTGCCGCCGGATGCAAAGCCGTCTCCGGCTCTTCGATACCGATCAAGGTGGGGGCGTAATCCCGGTTACCCTGAAATAGCGCAGCCAATATTCCCAGTGCCCTTAACGTGCCGTCCGACATGTTTTGTGCCAGAAAGCGCCAGGGGTGCTTAGCGCCGGCCATGTCCTGCCGAAATTCCAAAGTCTCCATCGGGCCAATGGACTTACGCTCCACGCCATGAACCATAGGTACGACGGTTTGCAAATAGTCCTGGATGATGGTCATGCGTTCCGGCGAAACTCTTTCTAAATGGCCTATGACACTGGCGATGTTTTCTCCGACCGGCTTTAATAACCTGCCCTCTTGCGGTTTTTGCAGTTCGCGCATTAACTTGGGATTCAAATTGTAAAATCCCATGGTGGAGAGCAGATCGAAAACCGGACGAAATTCGGTCATGCCGGAAGCGGCGACCAAGGCCAAACGGTCGGAGGTCACAGAGGGGAACGTCGACTCGCTAGTGTTGCGCAGTTTGCCTTTATCGATCTGGAAAAACGGGCCTCTACCGATACCTTCCAATACGCATTCCTCGGTCTGCACTTTGTAGCCTTGGCCGGAAAGCGCGCCAACATTGAATGCATAATGCCCTCTTTGCCCGTTAGCAAGCGAGAATTCCAGACGAATGCCGAAATGGTTTGGATGGCCACTGGAATATCTGCGCACTTCCGACAGGCCGCCACGTTCGTTTAAGGCATTGTCCAGCGAACTGGTTAAGGCATCTCGCACCAAGTGCAAGGCGTCGAGGAAATTGCTTTTACCGGAACCGTTTGCCCCGACCAAATAGGTGAGCTGGTCCAATTTTACGTTGCAATAACCGATGCTTTTGTAGTTCCGTAATACGACGCGAGTGATATGGGCATGGGCCATGGGCTCTAACTTCTCTATGTTTTGATACAGGTAACTTGCTGGATTCGCCTACCTTCAACCCAGAACCTTGAGTTGGCCACGGGCCGAGGAGACCCGACGGATATATCGAAATAACCGGGCTTATGCTTTTGAACGACTCGTCAAAGCGCATCCTTTTCCGGTTATTCAAGCCGGAGCTCAACTTGCTGTGCCCATGTTACCGAAGTTAGCGGCGATTGCAGCAAAAGGCGTTCCGGAAACGGCCAGACCCAACGCGCAGCCGCCCGCGGCAAAATTTGACTTTATCGGCAGATCGACCCGCCGCGATACCGACTTAACCCAAGCCGGCCCCACTGCAGCGTTTCGCTAAGCCGGCTTTCGGGCTCCTCACCGGTACAGCCGCATCAATTCAATTCGACCACGGCCAGCCTTACCCGCTTCAGGGCCGGATCGGTCCAGGCCACGTAGGCTTGGTTGCCGATCACTTGCGTCGCCAGATACTTGCTAGGCCATTTCGGGAATCCGCCGCGATACAGCGTGGTGCGGCGGCTGATTTTACCGTCCTCGCCGAGCTTGGCCACGCGCAATTCGTCGTCCGGCCCCTGCCGGCCGCGCCAACTGACCAGTGCCGAACCGTCGTCCAGCAACGTGGCATTGGCGTAACCGCTGGCGTCGGCATCCAGCTCGACCGGTGCCAGGAACGTTTCTCCGCCGTCGTGCGAGAACGCCGCCTTGACCCGGCCCTTGCCGTCGGCGGCGCTGAACCAAGCCACCACGGCATTGGCCGGTGCCAGATCGACTGACGGCCCGTTGCTAGGGCAACCGCCTATCACCCAGCCGTCGGCGTGGACGCTGCCGATTTGCGGCGTTGCGCTAACCGGCTGCCAGCGCACCGCACTAATGTCGCGGATTTCGCCGGCGGCATGGTCGCGGTAAACCGTCAGCAAGCGTTCGCCGAGCGCCGCAGTGTAGCTGCGGCAGCAGGAACAAACGTCGTTGTCCAGAATTTGCTCGGGATTCGCCCGCCAATCCCTATCGATCACGGCCGACACCAACTGGTAGCGGTTGGTTTTCGGATCGGCGGCCGGATCGTGGCTGGCTAAACGCATGTCGGTCCAGACCAATGCCAAGCGCCCGCCCGGCAGCGCCGCCAGCGACATTTGCGCGTCGTAGACCCGCGCTGCCGCGCCGTAAGGTTTCAGCGGCGCGCTCCAGCTCAGGCCGCCGTCGATAGAGCGCGCCAGAAAAATATCGGAAGCATAACGGTCCGTCGAGTCCGTCGGATACGGCATCCAGGCAGCGGCCAGGCTGCCGTCGCTCAAGCCCAGCACGACGGGCGGATCGGCCAGTTTGCCTTGCTCGCGGATTACCGTTAACGGCAGGCTCCAGCCCGTTTTTTCCAGCACGGCAAATTTGGCGGTGCTGGCATTGCCGTCGGTTTCCACCCAACTCAGGATCAGCTCGCCCGCCGCGGTTTTTTCCAAATGGTGTTGCTGGCTATTGTCGGCGGCCGGCACTGCCAGTTCCCGCCATTTCAGCGGCCGGTCGGCGAAGGCGGCGGAGCTGGCAACCGCCAGCAAAACCGAGACTGCGAATCCGGCCGTTGCGGCCCGCGAAAATATGTTCATGTCGATTACCTCTGCATCGCTGCCGGATCAGTACTCCACCCGAATCGAGCCGACGGCGGTCAGCGGCGCCCCCGGATAAACCCCCAGCGCCGGCGCGACGTTGGAATCGGGATCAGTGGATTCGTAATATTCCTTATCCAGCAAATTGCGAATGTTGAATTGGGCGGTAATCCTGGAACCGCCGATTTTGTGTTTATACGCCAAGAATGCATCCATCCGCACGTAGCCCGGCATCTGGAAGCTATTGGCATTGTCGCCTTCGCGCTGCCCAGCGGCAACCCCGCCGAGGCCGGCACTGAAGCCGTCCTTGGCTGCATAGCCGTTGGCGTCGTAGCGCAACCACAAACTGCCGGAATGTTCCGGCACGTTGTTTAAACGGTTGCCGCGGGTAGCGCCGCTGTAATCCTTCAGCACCCTGGCATCGGTAAAGGCATAGCTGCCGATCAGGCTGAAGTTGTTGCTCAAGTAACCGGTCATATCCAGCTCGATACCCTGGCTGCGCTGTAGATTGGCGATTTTATCGAACGGGTCCGGCGTGCTTAAATCGTTGACCAAAATATTATCCTTTTCCAGGTGGTAGTAGGCCAAAGTTACCAATAACCGTTGGTCGAACAAGCGGGTCTTGATGCCGGCTTCGAATTGTTCGCCGATCTGCGGATCGAAGGTTCTGCCGTCGGCGCTTGGTGCGTTATTGGCCCCGAACGAAGTAGTCCAGTTGCCGTACAGATTCAACTCGTCGAACAATTCGTAGGCAATGCCGACCTTGGGGCTGAAGCCCTGGTCCTCCCTTTTGAAGGCATTGACCTGGCTCTCGGCGGTGGCAAAATCGAAACCGTTGCCGCGCCCGGTCTCGGTCCAGTCATAACGGCCGCCGCCCATGACGTGCAGCTTATCCCACAACGTGATTTGGTCCTGGAAATACACGCCGTACCAGCCGTTGTAAATCGAGGCGCGGTTACCGATGCCGCCGTTCGCCGCCGTGCCGAAAGTGTCGCCGACCGTAGCAAAGGCATTGTCGAACGTCGCTTGCGGAATACCGTAACTGGGGTAAGGATCGTAGATATTGATCGCCAACGCCGGATTGGCGCTCTTCCAACGGCCGTCGCCACCGTACTTGTTGAACGTGCGGTAAAAATCGAATCCGACCAACAAGTCGTGTTTCAGCTCGCCGGTTTGAAATTTACCGGTGACATCCAGGTTGGCGGCGTAATGCTCCTGCTCGGTGATTTGCCGGAAAATATTGCGCTGCATCAGTCCGGTGGTCTGATTCAGCGCGGCCGCCGCGTTAAAAGCCGGCCCCGGATTGACGAAAGTGGTGCCGCCCTCGGCCAGACTGGCCAGGAAGCGGTTGTGGATGGCCCAATCCTGATTGAAGCGGTGGTTGATTTCGGTGCCTATTTTGACGCCGGATTGCTCGCCCATCGGCGTGTTCGGATCGCCCAGGTTGCGGCTGATCGGGATCGCCGCCGGCCGGTTGCCGATTACCGGAATGCCGAAGTCGGCCGGCGCGGTTTTATCGGTGCCTTCGATGTCCAGGGTCAGGTCGGTGGCATCGCTGGGGCGCCAGATAATGCTGGGATTGAATACCATTCGATCCACCGAGACGAAATCCCGAAACGAGCCGTTGCTCTGGTAAGCGCCGGAGAAGCGGTAGACCAGCGATTTGTCCGCCGTCAGCGGACCGCCGGCGTCCCATTGGGTCCGGTAATGGTCGTAGTTGCCGAACTGCTGTTCCAACGAGTAGTAGGCGCTATCCAGGCCGCGTTTGGTGGTCAGATTGATCATGCCGCCCGGCTCAGTACGGCCGTAGAGCTGGGCCGGGCCTTTGATGACTTCGACGTTTTCCAGATTGCCGGCGTCGAAATCGCCAAAAAAGGCCTCGCTGGCCATCAGGCCGTTGCGGTAGACGTTGCCGTTGCGGAAGCCGCGAATAATGAAACCGGTGCCGCCGCCGAGGGAAGGATTGGCGCGCACGCCGCTGACGTTTTCCAGCGCATCTTTAATCCGGGTGGTTTTCTGGTCGTCCATTACCGCCCGCGATACCACTTGAATCGAGGTCGGCGTTTCGAAAATCGGGGTATTGGTCTTGGTTGCGGCGAAGGACTTGTCGACCGCATAGTCCTTGCTGTAAGGGTCGCTAGCGCCATAACTGCGGGAACCGGACACCGTTACCGCAGACAGGGTCGAAACCTCGGCTGGCGCAGCCGGCGCCTTTTCCAGCGTGATGGTGCCGTTGGCGGTCGTGCGCGGCGCCAACCCGGAGCCGGACAATAAGCGTTGCAGCGCCTGTTGCGCGGTGAACTGGCCTTTTACGCCGGGCGATTGCAGGCCCGCCGCCAGTTCAGCCGGATAACTGAGCGCCATGCCGCTGGCGTCGGCAAACGCGTTCAACGCCGCTGCCAGCGGCTGCGGGGCGATGTCGAACGCCTGTGTCCGCTCGGCGGCAAACGCCGGCGGCATGCCGGCTAGTGCGAACGCCGCCAGCGGCAGCGTCCGCAACATAAACGGGAAAGGACGGAATACGCCGCGCAAGCTGCGGCTGTTTCGGCTGGCCATTGCTATCTCCTGAATTGGTACGAATTTGCCTCAAACCTTGAGGATGCAATGAAGACGGGCCAGCACAAGTTTCCCTCAATACGCCCGGCGATTTTTTTAGGCGGGCTGCGCCATCCGCCGGCGGCAAAGCTTGACGGCGCTAACGGCGCAGGTGCATGCTGCGGCACTTTCCACCACCCGCCGAAACCGGCCGGATTGCTTGCTCCGGCCGGCGACAGGCGACACTAGAGGAGGCTCCATGTCCGAAACCACGTTAAACGGCAGTTGCCTGTGCGGCGCCGTAAAGTTTCAAGTCCGCGGCCAACCGCAACGCTTCTACCACTGCCATTGCCAACGCTGCCGCAAGGCCTCCGGCAGCGGCCATGCCAGCAACCTGTTCTTGACCGACGCCAGCTTGAGCTTCAGCCAGGGCGAAGCTCTATTGAAGCGGTTCAAAGTCCCGGAAGCCCAACGCTTTGCCCGCCAGTTTTGCAGCGAATGCGGCTGCGCCGTGGCCCGTTCGGTACCGGAATTGAACGCGGTATTGGTGCCGGCCGGCACCTTGGACGACGAGGCGCCGATCCAGCCGCAAGCGCGGATTTTCTGGGACTCGCGTGCCGCCTGGTCTTGCGCCGGCGACGATTTGCCCCGCTTCGCCGAATACCCGGCGTAAGCGTTCCGCTCCAGGTCCGGCACCGATGGCAATCGCACTCGACCAAGTCCGCTGGGGCATGATCGGTTGCGGCGCGGTCGCCGAACGCAAAAGCGCTCCGGCCTTCAACAAGATCGCCCATTCCCGCCTGATCGCGGTAATGGGCCGCAACCCGGCCAAAGCGGCGGACTATGCGGCGCGCCGCGGCGTAGCGCGCTGGTACGCCGATGCGGAGAAGCTGATTGCCGACCCGGAAGTCAATGCCGTGTACATCGCGACGCCGCCCTCCAGTCACGCCGAATATGCGTTGCAGGCCTTGGCCGCCGGCAAGCCGGTCTACGTGGAAAAGCCGATGGCCTGCCGCTACAACGAATGCCTGACCATTAACCAAGCTGCCGATGCAGCCGGATTACCGTTGTTCGTGGCGTACTACCGGCGGGCGTTGCCGTATTTCTTGCAAATCAAACAGTTGCTCGATGCCGGCGCGATCGGCACGGTATTGGCCGTCAACATCAGTCTGGTGCAATCGCCGCGTCCGGCCGACCGCAATCCGGACCGGCTACCGTGGCGGGTCAAACCCGAGATCGCCGGCGGCGGCTACTTTTTCGATCTGGCCTGCCATACGCTGGACGTGCTGGATTTCATGCTCGGGCCGATCATCGACGTTAGCGGCCATAGCGCTAACCGCGGCGGGCTTTATCCGGCAGAAGATACCGTTGCCGCGTCGTTCCGCTTCGCCAATGGCGCCATCGGCTCCGGTTTTTGGTGTTTCGCCGCCGCCGAAACCGGCCGGGCCGACCGCGTCGAAATTCTGGGCAGCGCCGGCGCCATCCGGTTTGCCAGCTTCGCCTTTACCCCTATCGTGCTGGAAAACGGCACCGGAACCCGCCAATGGCTGCCGCCGAATCCGGAAAACATCCAGTTGCACCTGATCGAAGCGATTGTCGCCGAATTGCGCGGCCTGGGCCGCTCGCCGTCCACCGGTGCAACGGCGGCCAGAACCCAATGGGTGATGGACGCTATCGCCGGACATTTGGCCTGAAGCGGTAACGATACGGACCCGACCCGTAACTACCGTTCGCCCGCCGCGTAGCGAATCCGCCAGGGCTGAGACGACTGCCACGCGCTTAGCCGAAGGGCTCAACCGGGGCGAAACGCCTGTGGCAATAGTACCGGCTCAATCCTGAGCTTCAACGCGACGGCGTCCGCAGATGCCCAATCCGGCCAACGCGCTGCCGAACAACCAAACTGCGGCCGGCAGCGGCACCGACGATACGTTGCCCGGCGCTACCGCCCAAATGTTGCTGTACCTGGGCAAGCTGCCGTTCATCAAGCTGAAGTTGTCGATGGTGCCGAACAAGGGCCGAGCCACATCGGCATGAGTGGCACTGGTCACATCAGCCGTCCAAAAAAACGGGGGAACCCAAGTGAACGGGCCGGTGGCCGCGTATTGGCCGGCGCCGATCGCGTCGATCAAATGTTGCGCCTCGGCGCTGGTCGGCAAGCGCCACTCGGCAACGGTCCTGCTGCCGTATTGGTAAGAAAAGCTATCTGCCCAGGCCGAAGCCGCCCACCAACTACCCAACCAGCGGCCCAGACCGGACTGGTAACTGAGATCGTTGGCATCGATGGTGTGCGCGCTGCCGACCGGCGGCGTGACCACACTGCCGAGCAACGGTCCGGTGTAAGGATTCGTAGCGGGATTGGCGGAGCTGCCGGCAATATCCAGGCTAAAGGCATAGCCGTCTGCCATCCAGGTTACATCCGACACATCGTCGTAAATCAAGCCGTTGCCGATGCTGGTCAGACTGGCCTGCGCCGGGGCGCAAAGCAAGGCTGTAGCGACCAGAACCGCAGGGGTGAGCCAACTATCGCGAACGTCGATAAATTTCATTTGAAGCCTCGTAAGGAAATGGGAATGACAAATGCACTGATCCCGGCGTAGTAGCCACGGTCGGGAGCGAGCGCGATGCTGGAGATGAAAGAAACATGCCAACGCAAATTACCGGAGATAACGCGTGGTTTAACCGGTCGCAGGCAATCAAACTGCGTGAAATCACGCAATCGGTGGGTGATTTGGCGGATGAGCCTCGGGCCTGAATCGAGGACAACGGCCAAACCGAATTCGAACATAAACCGCTACGCCTAATAGACGTTCAGACGTAACGCGGGGTAACGGATCACGCCCTCTGTCCGGCGGCTTGCGGACCGACCGGCTCGGGCATTGATAGCCCCCTGCCGCTCCGATACCGATGACAACTTTCCCTCGTTTTCTGCCAAGACCCATCGTAACCGTTTGCGGGCGGGAGACAGGAAGGCGGGTTGCGTATCATGCCGCAGCCCGCCGGGTCGGAGCCGGTTTTAGAACTCGACCTTGATCGAGCCTATCGCCATCAATGGCGCGCCGGGATAAATACCGTTGCGCGGCGAGACGTTGGCGTCCGGATCGGTCGATTCGTAATAGGTTTTGTCCAACAAATTGCGGATGTTGAACTGGGCCGTGACCGGAAATTTATGCACGTTCCATTTGTAGGCGGCAAATGCGTCGACCCGCACGTAACCCGGCAACTGGAACGGGCTGCCGTAATAGGCGTAATTGCCTTCGCGCTTGCCGGCCAGCACGCCGCCGACGCCCATACTGAAGCCCTCCGCGGCCTGGTAACCGTTGGCGTCGAATCGGAGCCATAAACTGCCGGAATGTTCAGCGACGTTGGGCAGCCGGGTACCTTCGTAACCGTCGTTATTTTTGGTGATGCGGGCATCGGTATACGCGTAGCTGCCGATGATGCTGAAGTTGTCGCTCAAGCGGCCGCTGACGTCGAGCTCTATACCCTGGCTGCGCGCCTGGCCGATGGCGGCATTGTCGGTCGGGTCCGGCGTGCTCAGGTCGGCGGTCATGATGTTGTTCTTGGTCAGATGGTAATACGCCAGCGTTGCCAACAAGCGGTCGTCGAACAACTGGGTTTTGACCCCGGCTTCGAATTGTTCGCCGGTTTCCGGCGCCAAGGCCTGGCCGGCGGCGCTGACGCCGTTATTGGCGCCGAACGAATTGCTCCAACTGCCGTAAACGCTGAGCCAGCGCCAGGGTTGGTACAGAATGCCGACCCTGGGGCTGAAGGCTTCGTCCTTGCGTTTGACGGACGGATTGGAATATTCCAGCGCATTTTCCGCGACGGCTTCGGTAGTGCCGCGGCCACGGCCGACTTCGGCCCAGTCGTAACGGCCGCCGCCGTAGATATGCAGCTTGTCCCACAAGGTGATGTGGTCTTGAAAATAGGCGCCGTACCATTCGGTGACGAACATCGAGTATTCGCGGCCGGGCTGCACGTAAGTAGCCAAGGTCGAATCGAATACCGACGAGGGGATGCCGTAACTGGCCCGCGGGTTGTAGATATCGATGTCCAGCGCCGGATTGCGGTTCTGCCAGTCGCCCTGGGTATGGTACATGGTATGCGATTGGGTGTAGTCGAAGCCGACCAAGGCGTCGTGTTGCATCCCCAACAGTTTGAATTTACCGGTCAGATCCAGATTGGTGGTATAGGCCTCGACTTCGTTTTCCTGCGAGAAAATATTGCGGCCCAGCGTGCGGTTGTCGGCCAGCAGGGCGTTACCGAAGGCCGGCGACGGGTTGACGAACACCTGTTCGTTGTTTTCCCGGCTCATCAGGAAGCGGTTATGGATCGCCCAATCTTGGTTGAAGCGGTGGTTGAACTCGGTGCCCAAGTGGACCTTGCTCAAATGGTCCACCGGATCGTTGGTGTCGCCGAAACTGTTGCCGATCGGAATATTGGCCGGGCGGTTGCCGATGGCGGGAATGCCGAAATCGGCCTGGTAATCCTGCTTTAACCCTTCGACATTCAAGGTAAAGTCGGTCGCGTCGCTGGGTTTCCAGGTGATGCTCGGCGACACGCTGACCCTGTCGGTAAAGATCAAATCCCGGAACGAATTGTTGTCCTGGTACGAACCGGAGAAGCGGTACAACAAGGTTTTGTCGCCATTCAGCGGGCCGGTGGCGTCCCATTGCGTCCGGTAGTAGTCGTAGGAACCGAACTGCTGCTCCAACGAATAAAACGGCGTTTCCGACGGTTTTTTGGTGGTGACGTTGATCAGGCCGCCCGGTTCGCTGCGGCCGTACAGCATCGCCGACGGCCCTTTCAAGATCTCGACGCTTTCCAGATTGGCAATGTCGAATTCGCTGTTAAAGCCGTTGGATTGGGTCGTAATCAGGCCGTTGCGGAATACGTGGTCCACTTTAAAGCCGCGAACGATGAAGCCGGTGCCCATGCCCAGCGTGGGTTGGGCGCGGACGCCGCTGACGTTTTCCAGCGCATCCTTGATCCGGGTGTTTTTCTGGTCCTCCATCACCGCGCGCGGCACCACCTGGATCGAGGCGGCGGTATCGAAAATCGGCGTATCGGTCTTGGTGGCGGCAGCGCTATGCGACTCGGCGTACTCCCGGCTGCGCGGGTCGTTATCGTCGAAGCCGGACGCTTTACCGACCACGGTAACGCTGGGTAGCGTCGTCGAGCCGGGCGCGGATTGCGGCTCGTTCACCGCCGTTTTTTCCAGAATTACCGAATTGCCCTGGCCGGCCTTGTGCGCTAATCCGCTACCGGCCAATAACTTTTGTAAGGCTTGGTCGGCGGTCATGCTGCCGGACAACGCCGGCGCCTGCAAACTCTTGACCAGGTCCGGCGAGTAAACGAACTGGATTCCGGTTTGCTCGGCCAGTTGACTCAAAGCCGCATACAGCGGCTGTGCGGCGATATCGAATCGGTAAACCGCGGCGGAATTGGCCGCTGCCGGCTCGGCCAGACTGGGTTGAAGCGCTGCCGCGGCGCTGAGGCCCAGGCATAACGTGGCGGCGGCGCGTTTACGGCTGCGGCGGAGACGAAGAGGTTTCATATTGTCCTTGGTGTTTAGTTGATTCCAAGGCTAATACGCGTGGCACGACGGAAAGCCGTACTGAAAATCTGCGGCAAATTGTCGCGGCTTATCGTGCTATTCGAACGACAGAGCGCATGCCGCAAGCGGACGGCGCCCGTGACCAATTTGGATAAGGCGTTGTGCGGTCGGCTATCGGTGCAAAAACAGCCAAGGCCCCGCTTTGACCACCGTTAGCGGCAGAGTTTGTTGCAACGCCGCCAGCCAGTCGTCGATATGCTCCAGGTCGACGGCGATGTTGACCGGCCGCTGCGCCAGCTCCGGGTCCAGCAACCGAATCGGCACCCGCCGGTAGCGGTTGATTTCGGCGACCGCCTCGCCCAGCGTAATGAAATTGGCGATCAGCCGGCCGCGGCGCCAGGCGGAAACGGTTGACGGATCGACCGGTTCCGGTGCACTTAAGCCGCCGGCGCCGAAGCGCAGGCGCTGGCCCGGCGCCAACACCGCGCTGTCGGCTTGCGCGCCCTGCGCAGACGGCCGGCTGGAGCGGACCTTGCCCTGCAACAGGCTGACCGAACCGGAACTGCCGTCGTAGCGCACCACAAAACGGGTGCCGAGCGCTTCGGTGGCGGTCGTACCGGCAATGACCCGGAACGGCCGGGTCGGATCGTGGGCCACGTCGAATTCGGCCTCGCCGCGCAGCAGTACCACGCGGCGCTCGTTAGCGTTCAACGCAACGTCTAGCGCGGTATCGGTATTCAAGTGGACGACGCTGCCGTCGGCCAAGGCGACCGAAATCCGTTCGCCGATTTGCGCCCGGTAATCGGCCCAGGGGTGTTGCCAGTAGTCGGGATAGAGCCCAGCCACAACCATCAACACTAGCGAAGCGGCCGCGGCCAGGCTCAGGCCGCGGCGCAACCAGGCCCGGCGCTGCGGGTGGGCGGGTAGCGCCCGGCGGCGCTGGCGGTCGGCCTGCAATGCCGTCGGCAGTTGCTGCCACAATTGCTCGATGTCGCGGTAGGCCTGCTCGTGGTCGGGCGATTGCCGCCGCCACTGCGCGCAAGTCGCAAGCGCATCCGGTTCGGCGCTACCGGAGGTCAGCCGCAAATGCCAGTTCACGGCTTCCTGCTGCAGGCGTTCGCGACGTTGTGCGGGCGTTTCGGACATCGGGGTAAGGCTGAGCGGTTGGCGGGCGACCACTATAACCAAAGCCGCACTCGCAGTGCCATATTAATGCTCCGGCCGGTCCAGAGCCTTGCGGCAGTGCAGCAGCGCTCTGGCCAGTTGTTTCTCCACCCAACTGCAGGAAATGCCCAATTGCTCGGCAATCCGGGCATGGCTCAGGCCTTCGACCCGGCTCAGAAATAAAATCTCGGCGCATTGGTCGGGCAGTTCCGCCAACGCGCTCTGGACGATGCCAAGCTGGTCTCTGGCCTGTATCAACCGTTCCGGTGCGGCGGAGTCGTCGGCCTCGTGTGGCCGGTCCAGGTAGCGGTCCAGTAGTTCGCCGCGGCGTTTTTGCCGGCGCACATGGTCGATGGACAAATTGGAGGCCACGGTAAACAGCCAGGCCCGCACCTCGGTCTCGCTGCGCGGCGGCGGTTTCAGCAGCATCAGCCGCAGGTAAATGTCCTGGACCAAATCGGCTGCCGTTTCCTGGCAATGCAGGCGTTGATTCAGAAACCGCTGGATTTGCGGGCGGGAATTCAGAAAAGTCAGGTAAATATCTTGTTCGGAAAAAAACATGCTCATTAAAACCGGCCACTCCCCGCATCGGTCGAACCAACGGCGTAGCAGAGTTTGTGCCATTTCCCGCTTACGGTCGCCGGCGCCGGTTACGCGGAAACCCAAGTCGCATTAAGCAGGCAGAACTGCGGCAAATGCCGCAGTTTGCGAGGCATTTGCCGCAGTGGCTTGGCGTACGCATCGGTAATTTCGGCTGGGGAATATGCCTCTGCCGCGCCGAAATTCGCTAAGGGCGGGCACGGGCCAGACCGCAATTTCCGGTGCCGCAGCCGGATCGCTCCGGCCGAATGCGATAGCCCGCGCCGGGCGGTCCGGCTCCGAGCCGATAGGTATGGCCTGCAATTTGCTGCCTTTGGCTACCCTGCACCCCTTACAGCCAACATGCCAACCGTCGGCGAATCCCAATTACTTGACGCTTTTTTGCGCTACCAATCGGAAATCCGCCAATTTCTGGCGCGCAAGGTCGGCTGCAGCGATAGCGCCGCCGATTTGACCCAGGAAACCTATTTGCGCGTCGCCGGCTATGCCGGCGCCAACGAGATAAGCAATCAGCGGGCGTTCGTGTTTCGCGTCGCCGACAATCTGGCCCTGGACCATTTGCGCAGTAGAGCCAGGCAAGAACGACGCGACGGCGGCCTGGTCGACGAGGACATCCCATGCCACCAACCGCAACCGGATAGCGCGCTGGAGGGCCAACAACAAATGGAATTGTTCGAAAAACTCATCTACGAACTGCCGCCACAGTGCCGGACGGTATTCTTGTTGTGCCGGGTGGAAGGCAAGCGTTATTCCGAAATCGCCGCCGATCTGGGAATATCGGCGCGCACGGTGGAAAGCCATATGCACAAGGCCTTGCAGCTATTGAAAGACCGTGTCGATTTCTTTTAATCCGGCAGCATCATGCAACTTAACCCCATTTTGAAATCGTGGCATCATGCCAACCCCGGCCCATCGCTTCGCGCCCCTCATCATGTCCGATAAGCAGCAGTCAACGTCATCCCTAGCGGTTTCCGACCAGGCCAGCGCCTGGTTTGCGCGCCTGCAAGCGGACGACGCCGGCGACGACGAGCGCCGCCGCTTTAAAGAGTGGTATCGCGCCCATCCCGAGCATGCCGAAGCCTACGAAAAAACCCGCAAGCTGTGGAGTCTGCTGCAAATCCCGGCGGAGCGCGTTCACCAGCGCCTGCAAGAAGCCAAAACTGAACCATCCTCCATCATTGGAGGCTGCTGTGAAAGCCCCTCTCCTCGCGGGAGAGGGGTTGGGCCGAGGGGGAGTAAACAAGGTAAAACATTGGTTTATACGCCCTCACCCTGCCCTCTCCCAAAAGGAGAGGGTTCTGTTTTGACTTTTACGGCAGCCCCCATTGGGAGAGAGCTGGATGAAGGAATCTTACAAACGCCACAACCCGGCGGACGAAACCTGCGTTGGTTTTCTTTGGGTTGCCTGAGCTTATTGTTGATGGTTGCCTGCTGGCGCTTACCCGCTCAATTAGAAAACTGGCGCAGCGATTACCACACCTCCGCCGGTCAGCAACTCGGCATCGATTTGGAAGACGGCTCCCGGCTGACCTTGAACACCGATACCGCGTTGGCGGTCCGTTATAGTGACAATGTGCGCAAGATCGAATTGCTGCGCGGCGAAGCCTATTTCGAAGTGGCACCGAACAAGAACCGGCCGTTTGTCGTCGACGGCGGCCAAGCGACGGCACGAGCGGTCGGCACCGCCTATAGCGTTCGCAAGCAAGCCGACGATCTGCGCGTCGTCGTCAGCGAAGGCACCGTGGAAGTCGTCGCCGATCAAGCCAAGGCCCTGGTGCATGCCGCCGAGCAGGCCGAATACCGGCAAGGACGGCTGCAAGCCGTTACGAAATTGGATAACGACGACGCGCTGGCCTGGCGGCGCCAGCAGATTGTGTTCCACCGCCAGCCGTTGACGCAGGTGTTGGAAGAGGTCAACCGCTACCGCAAGGGTCGCATCGTCGCCGTCAATCCACAGTTGGCGGAGAGGGTCGTCAACGGCGTCTTCAACAACGGCGCCCCGGACGCGGTGGTGGCCGCACTGACGGCCACCTTGCCGGCCAAAGCCTTGCAGATGCCGGGCGGCCTGGTGTTGCTGTATTGATTCGGGATTCGGCCGACTTGCCAACGGCAGCCTCGTATTGCAATCGTCCAGTTGCTGCACAGGCCCGGTCTACCTTCGAACCCGCGCAACCCCGACGCGCTTTTAGATATTCCGTCAAATCACGCACTTTTTGCCATCGATAGGCCATATCACACAATTTGCTTAAGCCACCTCGCGGTTGTTCGCCATCTCGGCCAACGAAGCGCATTTATCGTGCTAAGGAATTGGTCTCAAATAATTTGCCGCACTCCGAGCCAATCGCTCCCATGCTCCGCGCTTATCGTTATACACAAGTGTCGTCATGCCCGCAGGACGCGGGCATCCAGTGCCATGGACGGTAACGCTAAGCTGTCCTTGCAGCCTGGGGTCTACGGCTCCGGCACAAATCCGTCAGGAACGGATTTGCATTAACCCGAAGGGCATTGGGCAGAATAGCCCAATGTGAATCCCTGCCGGAATGACGGTTGTTAAAAAAGATGTGTAAACGATGAGTGCTCCGCGTACCCAAGGGCATAAATGGGAACCATAAGCGGAAGTTATTTGTAGCGAGCCCCTGAAACGTAAGTCGCTATTTTTTGAAAAACTCCACGCTACGCCCGGCTTTAAATCAGCGTCTTAACGCAAAGGACCAATTCTTGCTTAACGATGGAGTTTGCAAGCAAAGAATATTTTGTTTTGATCGCCCCATCTACAGCAAGCGTTCCATGCAAAACCAATCCCTTTAGCACAACAAGCTATGGATGAAGGCACTTACCAAGCAAGCTAAGGTTTAATCGATGACCACACAAATGATTGGCAACGGCGCACAGGACTTGACCCGGCTTTATCAAGACCATCATCCCTGGTTGCTGAAATGGTTGGAAAAGCGGGTGCAGGACCGCCTGCAGGCGGAAGACCATGCGCACGACACCTTCCTGAGCGTCATTGCCTCGAACGAGACCTCCAACCTGCACGAGCCGCGCGCCTATCTGGTGACGATAGCCAAGCGCCTGCTGATTAACCACTGGCGCCGCGCCACCATCGAGCAGGCCTACTTGGAGCGCCTGGCGGCCTATCCGGAACGGCTGGCGCCGTCGCCGGAAGAAAATGCCGTCATTCTGGAAACGCTACGCGAAATCGACGACTTGCTTTGCCAATTGCCGGCGAAAGTCCGCAAGGCCTTCCTGATGGCGCAACTGGACGGACTCACCTACGCCGAAATCGGCCGGCGGCTCGGCGTCAGCGACCGCATGGTCAGGAAATATATGGCGCAAGCCATGTTGCAGTGCCTACTCGCCGGTTTTTAACGCCGCATGCGTCACAAGCATAATCCGGACATCGCCCCGCGCATCCTGGCCCAGGCCGCCGAGTGGTTTGCGCTGTTCGGCTCCGGCGAAGCTCGCCAAGACGATACCGCAAAGTGGCAAGCCTGGCTGGACGCACACCCGGACCACCGCGCCGCCTGGGCTCGGGTCGAATTCTACACCGACAAATTCAGGGCATTGCCGCCCAAAGCGGCCTACGCCGCGTTAGACGCGCCCGATTTATACCGCCGGCGCGCGATCAAAAACCTGGTACTGCTGGGAGTCGTGGGGCTAGGGAGCTGGCAGGTTTCGCGCAGCCGCATTTGGCACGAATGCACGGCGGATTACCAGACCGCGGCGGGCGAAAGCCAAACTCTGGCTCTGCCCGACGGCTCGACGGTGATTCTGGATAGCGGCAGCGCGTTGAACCTGGCCTTCTCCGCCGATTGGCGGCGGCTGCAATTGCTGTCCGGGGAAATTTATATCGAGACCGCGCCCGACAAGTCCGGCCGGCAGCGGCCGTTTGTCGTCGACAATGAGGATGGCCGGGTGCGGGCGTTGGGGACGCGCTTCAGCGTCAGTCAACGGCAAGGCCGCAGCCGCGTCGCCGTGTTTGCCGATGCGGTGGAAATACAGCCGGCGCATGGTTCGGTACCGAAGCAGGTGTTGCGCGCCGGCCAGCAGACCGGTTTCAGCGCGAACCGCATCGAGACTATCCAATCGAATCCGCTCGACCGGCCGGCCTGGACCCAGGGCGTCATCATCGCCGACGACATGCCGCTCGGCGAATTTTTACTGCAACTGAGCCGTTACCGCAAAGGGTACATCACCTGTTCCCCGGAAATCGCCGGCTTGCGCATCGTCGGCTCCTTCCCGTTGCAAGACACCGACCACATCCTCGCCTCGCTCGAAGCCACCTTGCCGGTCAAGTTGAGCCACCCGCTGCCGTATTGGATGAAAGTCCTGCCGCGTTGAATCGGGAGCGATTGGCGGTGTCGCTTAACGGGCGAATGACCCGTAAGAGCGCGTAGCGAATTCGCCCCTACAAAATGGGTTAGACGACACGAATATGAAACTCAGGATTGTTGCGACAGTGTCGCTGCAATTGGATTTAGATTCCTCAACTGTAGGGGCGAATTCATTCGCCCTGTTTGCGTTGGATGCCGATTTTGATTCGTGGCGATTGAAATCGCCCCTACAATCGGTTCAGGGAAGTTATTTCCAGCCATATCCTAAAGCCGCTTCCACAAAAGCATTTCGTTGAAAAGGCAAGCAAAAATACGCTGAAAAAACCTGCGCGTGCGGTCTTTTAAAGATTTTTTCATATCGCGGTTCCGCTTTTGCGATTTCGATTGACATAGGTAGTGACAACAATCATTTTCAAGGAGATAGAACCGATGTCACCCACCAAACGCCGTTGCCGCCCCGGCTTTCAATCGTCGCGCTTGCAGCAAGCCGTAAAAGGCATGCTGCTGCTGTCCGCACTGACCGTTTCCGCAGCCCCTTACGCGGAAAGCGATGCCGACACGCTGAGCGTTAAACATAGCTATCACATCGGCGGCGGTTCGTTGAGCCAGGTACTACGCCAGTTTGCCACCGCATCCGGCTTGCTGTTCGTCGCCGAAGCCAGACTGACCGAAGGCAAAACCAGCGCCGGGCTGGACGGCGATTACACCGTCGAGGAAGGCTTCAGGAAACTGCTGGCGGGTTCCGGCCTTACCCATGCCATTGCCAGCGACAAAACGGTGACCTTGAAAATTGCGCAGCCGCAACCCCAATCCGGCACGACGGCAATGCCGGCGGTGACGGTGGTTGGGAAGGCGGTTTACGATTCGACAGACCCTTACAACGAAGACTACCGCCTACCCAATGCCAATACGGCTACCAAAACCGATACGCCGATTATGGAGACACCGTTTTCGGTCCAAATCGTGCCGAAACAAGTTTTACAGGATCAACAGGCCGTTCGTTTGAAAGACGCATTAAAGAACGTCAGCGGCGTAATGCCGGGAGGCGATCAAAGCCGTAGCGACGAATTTATCATTCGCGGCTTTAGAAATAACACGGTGTATCGAAACGGTGTTTTATCTCCGGCATTAGGACAGAGAATTGGCATGAATCGCCGAGAAACGGCGAATCTGGAAAGAGTCGAAGTGCTGAAAGGTCCGGGCTCAATTCTCTACGGACGAGCGGAACCGGGCGGCATTATGAATGTTGTGACCAAACAGCCGTTGGCGACTCCTTATTACTCGCTGCAGCAGCAATTCGGCTCTTTCGATTTTTATCGCACCACGCTCGATGCGACCGGTCCGATTACCGATGACGGCAGCCTGCTGTACCGCTTCAACCTGGCTTATCAGGATTCGAAATCGTTTCGGGAATTCGTTGGGGACGAGCGCGTGTTTGTGGCACCCGTGCTACGCTGGAATATCGATCCTCGCACGCAAGTCACTTTCGAATTTGAATATTTAAAGGATGACTATTCTCTGGAACCTGGCATTCCCAATATAGGCAACCGTCCGGCACCGTTACCGCGCGAGCGTAATTTATCGGAGCCTTATACAAAACGCAGCAAGGAATTCATGCTGGCCAGCATGAATTGGTCGCATGAATTCAATGATAATTGGACCTTGCGTCATCGTTTCAGTTACGAAAATTTCGAAAACCAGCATACCGGCTTGTTCTTTCTAGGCAATGTCGCCGCGAACGGCACAATCAACCGCCGCTTTTTTGTCGACAACTTCCCATCACAGCGCTATTTCAACAACATAGACCTCACCGGAAAGTTCGAGACATTCGGGCTCAAACATACCTTACTTCTCGGCGGCGATTATTTTCGCGCCGACGACCTGATTACTCAAATTGGCGTCGCTGCTCCGGCTATCAACATCTACAATCCTGTCCATAGTCCCCTGCCGTCGCTACCCACCCCCACTTTTGGCGACAAAACCACCGCTTGGTACGGCCTTTTTCTTCAGGACCAGATCGAACTGCCGCTCAACGTCCACGTTTTGGGAGGACTTCGCTACGACAGCGCAACAGTCGATAACAATCTGCTAGGCCGCACCGTTTCCGACGACGACCGCGTTAGTCCGCGCGGCGGTGTACTCTGGCGCCCGCTGAACTGGTTATCGCTATACGGTAGTTACACGGAGAACTTCAGCCAGTCGAATAGCCAGTTCAGAACGGACGGAGTCATTCTGCCACCGGAAACGGCACAGCAATGGGAAACCGGGGTAAAAACCGAGTTTTGGGACGGACGTTTATCGGCGACCTTGGCGTATTTCGACTTGACCAAACAGAACGTGCCCGTATTCGATCCTCTGAATCCCTTGGTGCCCAAAACGGCCGGCGAAGCCGAAAGCCGCGGCCTGGAATTCGACCTATCGGGCGAAGTTTTGCCGGGTTGGAGAATTATCGGGGCTTATTCGTACCTGCCGTTCGCCAAGATCACCAAAGATGTCGCCGCAGATGGGGGTATTGGCAATACCGGTAAACGGCTGGTACTCGACCCGCGTCATTTCGGCAGCTTGTGGAATACCTACGAATTCCAGACCGGAGATTTGCAGGGGCTCAAACTCGGAGCCGGCGTCACCGCGGTCGGCCAACGGCAAGGCGATACCGCCAATACTTACCAACTGCCCGGCTATGCCACGCTAAATCTGATGGCGAGCTATTCCATGTCGATCAATTCGGCGAAATTAACTGCCCAAATTAACGCTGATAATCTGTTGGATAAGCAGTATTTCGCGGCATCCAATGACGGAAATCAAATATTTTTCGGAGCCCCGCGCACCTTCATGGGGGCGATTCGGGTGGAATATTGAACAACGAGACGGAATGTCAACCTACGCTCCGCACGGTCGGCACTCACCTGAACGAAACAAATCAGGCAACAATCTTGTGAGGATTTTCAATGCTTAGCTCGATGGCGATAGCGAAAGCCGATACTCATCTGGCCAAACTTAAAGCCCGCCGCAAACTGTGGCTGGATGTGCATTTGTATCTCGGCCTGATTGCCGGCGCGGTATTGGCCGTAGTCGGATTGACAGGCAGCTTTGCGGTATTCTTTGTGGAATTGCAGGAGATTTTAAACCCGGAACTGGCTATCGTTTCCACGCCGGTTGAGGATAGAAAAAAGCTGCATTCCTTGGATGAGATGGTTGCCGCGGCGGAAGCCGTCAAGCCGCTGGGAAGCCGTTTTTTCAAAGTCTATTACCCCCGCAAGCCCGATATCGCCTACAAGCTGTTGTATTTTGTCCGGGATGACAAACAAGCGAAAAACGGCGACGGCTATTACATTTTTGTTGACCCTTACACGGCAAAGGTCAACGGCACACAACTGTATTATCTTAAGGATCGATATTGGGGGCGGCCTATCGTCGGCTTCATCATGCAATTGCACTGGTGCCTGCTGCAAGGCAGAACCGGTGCCGACATTAACGGTATTTTGGCCGCGATTTCCATCATTTCCGTATTGACAGGATTGATACTCTGGTGGCCGTTGACCGGAAAATTCAGACAGGCTTTAATCTTTAAGCGCAATGCCAGTGCCGTGCGCTTTAACTTCGACCTGCATAAAACATTCGGCTTTTATTCGGCTATCGTGCTGCTGCCGGTATTGTTTTCCGGCGTCTATTTTAACCTGCCCGAGCGGGTCAATGTGCTGGTCGGATTGTTCTCGCCGGTCAACCGTCCGACTGCGTTTAACAGTATTCCGGCAGAAATTCGCAGCAAACCGCCGCAAGCCGGACAACAGGCGTTAAGTTTGTCAACCGTGGAAGCCATTGTGCAAGAACGCTATCCCACAGGTCGCTTATGGATGCTCGACGGCCCGAAAAGCCCTGAAGGCGTCTATAAGGTCATGCAGAAGGACGTGACCGAGTTAAGCCGCTTTATCGGTTATCGCGATGTCGCCGTCGACCAATACAGCGGCGAGATAGTCAAGGTTTACGATAAAAGTGTCGGCAGTAGCGGCGATATATTCCTGGATTGGCAATGGCCGTTGCATAGCGGTTACGCTTTCGGTTGGGTGGGGCGGATGTTGGTGTTTTTCTCCGGCTTGGCTTGCCCGATATTGTATGTAACGGGGGTAATTCGTTGGATGCAAAAACGGCGGGCCAAACGCGCTAAAGCCAACTAGGTACGCACCGCGTACCTTTATTTGTCGTTTGATTCTTCGGGAACCATCGAGTGGTATGCGGTGCATACCCTACGCATCTAACACTATCGATTTTCGACCATGACCTCGAACCATCCGCCGCTAACCGCCGCCTTTTTACGCCATCAGCCCGAGTTGCGGCAATTCCTGGTGCGCCGCGTGAATTGTGCCGATACGGCCAACGACTTGCTGCACGACACTTTTCTACACATCGCCGACTATCCGGCCCAACGGCAAATCGCCAACAGCCGGGCATTTCTGTACCGGGTGGCCGGCAATCTGGCGCTGGATTACCTGCGCGGCCAATCCCGCCGCCAAACGTGGGACGGCGGAGAGCTGGATGACGAATGGCCCTGCCCAAGCCCGCCACCTGAACACTGCGTGCAAGGCTGGCAGCAATGGCAAGCGGTGGAAATCTGGCTTCGCGGCTTGCCGCCTACCCATCGCCAGACCCTGTATCTCCATCGTCTGCACGGCAGGACGCATCGGCAGATCGCCGCCGAGTTGCAGGTCTCGGAACGCCACGTCGAATACCTGTTAAGCCGGACCGGAAAATGGCTGGTTGAAACCGGATTGGGCGATGGCTGATGATAATCCGTCCCAAAATGCCGCCGGCCTCGGAAAACATCGAAAATGGTATGTGGAGCATACCCTACGCAACTTCTCTGAATCGATTGTAGGGGCGATTTCAATCGCCTTGGGCGAATGAATTCGCCCCTACAAGACTTTCGTAAATCGGGAAGTTAATTTTGGCGAAACCCTAAGCCGAATCCGAGCTTTACAACTGATAAGAAACACTAGTAGCCATCGGCACATTTCAAGTCAGAATCGGTGGTGGGTTTGAGTGATGAATTACGCACACCCATCGAAAGTGAAAAAAATTTTTCTATCGCCGCTAAGGGTAAACACAAACTCGCGTCGTCTTTGTCGATAACACCATTCATTGACAAAGGAGATTGACGAATGAAACACCCCGCACCGGCCCGCCGCAGCCATTTCTTCGCCTTGGCCGCCGCCGGCTTGTTGGCGCCCGCCGTCACGGTTGCCGCCGATCCGGCCACGCAAAATTTCGACATCCCGTCCCAAGCACTTTCCTCGGCGCTGACCCGTTTTTCCGCAGCAACCGGCTTGCAAGTGCTGTACGAAGGCGACATCGCCGAACGCATCACCGCCCCTGAACTAAAAGGCGTTTACAGCCCCGAACAAGCCTTGCAGAAAATGCTACGGGGCTCCGGCCTGAATTACCGGTTCAGCAACGGCAATACCGTGACCTTGGAAAAGGCGGCAGTCGTCGCACCGCAATCGGCAGCTGGCACAGCTACCTTACCTAGCGTGACGGTATTGGGCAAAACGGAGTCCGATCCCAACGATCCCTATAACTCCGACTATCGCCTGCCCAACGCCAGTGCCGCGACAAAAACCGACACGCCCATCATGGACACGCCAATGTCGATACAGGTCATCCCCAAACAAATCTTGAAAGACCAACAGGCAATTCGAATCAAGGATGCGCTGAAAAATGTCAGCGGAATAAATTGGGCGACCGACCCGATGTACGAAGGCTTTCAACTGCGCGGTTTTCAGACCGACGGCACCACCACGGTTTATCGTAATGGGTTGCGCATCCGGCGCGCCGTGCAAGAGGTGGCCGATCTGGAACGCTTGGAAGCTCTTAAAGGTCCGGCCGCGGCGGCGTATGGTCGAATCGAACCCGGCGGCTTAATCAACATTGTCACCAAAAAGCCGCTGGATACCCCTTATTACGCATTGGAACAGCAGTTTGGCTCCTACGATATGTTCCGTACCACGGCGGACGCGACCGGGCCGATCAACCAGGACCATTCCTTGTTGTACAGAGTCAATTTGGCTTATCAAAACAATGAGTTTTTTATCGACAAAATGGATCAGGAACGGGTGTTTTTCGCGCCTTCCGTTACATGGAAGCCCAGCGACCGTACCGAGGTCAATTTGAATCTGGAATATCTCTACGACGAGCGCACCAGTTACACCGGCTTGCCCGTGCAGGGCAATCGTCCAGCCAACGTACCGATCAGCCGCTACTACGGTTTTGGCTCGGATAACGAAAAATCGGTATTCGACAAGTTTTTGATCGGGTTCGATTGGTCGCATCAATTCAACGATGATTGGAAAATCCAGCATCGCTTTCACTACTACAAGCTGGATTACCAAATCAACAATTCTTCATTTTTTCCTGGTCGGGTCAATCCCGCCAACAATCGCACCGCGGTACGGAATGTGACAGATAGGCCGATCGATATTACCGATACCGTCGCGACCAATATTGATCTCACCGGCAAATTCAAGCTGTTAGGCACTGAGCACCGGGTGTTGGCGGGATTCGATTACTTTTGGGAAGATTTCGAAGCCCAGGGTTTCTTCGGTGCCCCCGCGCCGGCCAGCCTTAGGCCGGTCGTCGATATATTTAATCCGGTCTACGGCCAAGTTCCATCCGCTGCCAGCCAGGGATTCAATAATTTCAGCACGTTGGAGCAATATTGGTACGGCGCTTACTTTCAGGATCAAATCACTCTGTTCGACAAGTTGCATATCATGGGCGGTGGACGTTACGATTGGGCGACGCGCAGCAGCGGCGCAGCCTCGAGTTCCATTGAAGCCGCCAGAAACAGTGAGACTGAAGTCAAGAACGAGGCATTCAGTCCGCGCGTGGGCGTGGTCTATCAACCCTGGCCCTGGCTGTCGCTGTATGGAAATTACGTCGAATCACTGGGCGGGGCGAACAGCGCGTTGGCGTCAACCGGAAAACCACTGGATGCCGAAACCGCTCAGCAGCACGAGGTTGGATTCAAAACCGAATGGTTCGATAAGCGGTTGATGACCACCGTTGCCTTTTACGAATTGACCAAACAAAACATCGCGACGCCGGACCCGGTAAATACCCGGTTTTCCGTGCAAACCGGCGAAGCTCGCAGCCGCGGCATAGAAGTAGACGTATCGGGCCAGATTACCGACGGCCTGAATTTGATTGCGACCTATGCCTATACCGATGCGGTCATCACACAGGATAACAGCGGCAATCAAGGCCGCAAGCTATGGAACGTGCCGGCGAATTCGGGAAGCTTCTGGGCGAAATACTCGTTTCAAGACCCCGCTTTACGCGGCCTGAATGTTGGTGCCGGCGCGTATTTGGTTGGCGAGCGGCAAGGTAATAATTTGAATAATTGGCAAATGCCGGGCTACGTCAGAGTCGATGCTTTGCTCGGCTATTCCTGGGAGATAGGCAACTCCAAAGTGACCGCGCAGTTGAACATCAATAATCTGTTGGATAAGACGATCTACGAAACATCGGCATTCAACGGCTATTTGACTCAGCCGGGCGCGCCGCGCAATTTCATGGGTTCGATTAAGGTGGAATTTTGACGCTCCGAATAACGAAGCGTATTCGAAGGCATGAAGGCTTCGAATTCATCCGATCACGTTTCACGGATCGGCCTTGGGTTACCAATCCAAAGCCGAAAAGTCTAGCCCGCGTAGGTTGAGGTTCCTATCGTCTCCCTTACGCTCTACGGCTTTTGCCTTAACGGCATTGATTAAAACTCCGTCCGGCCAACCAAGCCGGTATGGGATTTTTCGGTGCCGGAACGTCTTATTCAACAATGGGCTTTCCGGGCAAAGTTGCGATTGGCTTGGACAACTTTATTTTCTAATTTTCAAGGTTTTTTTCGGGCTACAAGCATGAGTACCAATCTCTATCAACCTGCTTCGGCGGTTCGAAAAGAACTGCAAAATCCTAGCCTTTCCCGTTTAAAATTCCGCCGCCAACGCTGGCTGACCGTACATCTCTGGCTGGGCCTGACGCTGGGCCTGCTGCTGTCGATTTACGGGATCACCGGCAGCATCCTGGTGTTTTATCCGGAAATCGACGAATGGCTGCATCCCAATATGCTGGTCGTGCAGGCGCCGGCTCAGGCAAGCTATCGGCCCCTGGCGGAAATTTTCGCGGCCGGCAAGCAAGCTATGCCGGCAAACGCCAAGCATAACTTCGCCACCTATCCGCGCAACGAGTATGCGGCCTTCAAACTGCGCTTCGCGGTGGCCGATGCCAGCGGCGCGGTGGAACGCTGGGAGGTAGGCGTCGATCCTTACACCGCGAAAGTCACTGGCAAACAGTTGCAGGGCCGTTCCGACGAATGGCTGCCCTACACGTTTATCGATTTAATGTTTGAATTGCATTACGCCTTACTACTGCCCAACGACATCAGTACGGTGGTGGTCGGCGTGTCCGGCGCTCTATTGATTATCTCGACTTTGACCGGCCTGATCGTCTGGTGGCCGCTGACCGGAAAATGGCTCCAGGCGCTGGTTTTCAAGGCCGGGGCCGGCAAGGTGCGCTTCAATTACGACCTGCATAAAACCAGCGGCTTCTACACCGCGTTGGTGATGGTGCCGGTATTGTTTTCCGGGATTTACATGGTGCTGCCGCACAACGTGGTGCCGGTGCTGGAGCTGTTCTCGCCGGTGACTTACCGCTACTGGTTTCAGTCCACGCCGCCGGCGCCAAACGCCCCGGCCATCGGCATGGACGAGGCGGTGGCGATTGCCTTCAAACAATACCCAACGGGCCGTCCGCACTGGATTTACGGCGCCAACGAACCCACTAAAACCTATACGGTTTGCCAGGACGGCGTCGATGCGCCCGGCAGTATCCTGCAACGCCGTTGCACGGTGATAGACCGCTACAGCGGCAAGATTTTGGACTTGGACGATCCGAGTTTGCCGACCGCGACGGCCGGCGAAATCTTCACCCATTGGCAATGGCCGCTGCATTCCGGCCAGGCCTTCGGCATGGCCGGACGGATTATGGTGTGTATTACCGGCCTGGCCTGCCCGGTCCTGTTCGCAACCGGGGTTATTCGTTGGCTGCAAAAACGGCGGGGTGGCCGCCGCGCGGCAAAATAAACTGCGTCATTTGACCGGTCGGCTAGGCGATATCACCCACTTCCCGCCGCCCCGCCTACGCCAACCAACTGATAACGCGGGCATTTCTCTATGGCATAAAACTGGCTGAGTGTTCCGCCAATCCCAAATGCCAATTCCATTAACCATGAGTCTGGACATCAGTGCCCTGTACCGGCGGTACCGCAGCGAGTTGCTGCACCATTTGCAACGGCTGGTGCAATGCCCGGATGCCGCTCAGGACCTGCTGCAGGAAAGTTACGTTATTCTGAGCCGCAGCGCCGCCGTCGGCGCGATAGAGCATCCGCGCGGTTTTTTGTACCGCATCGCCGGCAACTTGGCTCTGGACCATTTGCGGCATAACAAAATCGTGGACGCGCACCGGACCGCCTGGGCTACCCACGAAGCCGAGCCGTTTCCCGATGCGGCGGAGCAACTGTCGGCCCAACAATGGCGGGCGCTGTTGCATCAAACCATTGCCGAACTACCGCCCCGCTGCCGGGATGCTTTTATCCTGCACAAATTACACGGCAGCAGCTACCGCGACATCGCCAAGCTGTTGGATATTTCCGAAAGCGCCGTGGAAAAGCACATCATCAAAGGCTTGGCGCATTGCCGCCGGCGCCTGGGCGTCCATTTCAACCGCCCTTACCGTGATAGCTGAGGCTCGGCCGGCTCCGGCCGCCCGCTCGATATTCCCTGCCGCCGCTATATAATCCGGCCATGACCCAGCATCCGCCCGTTTCCGTATCCGACGCCGCCGCCGAGCAGGCCATGGCCTGGTTCGTGCGTTTGCGCGCCGAAACGGCGACGCCGGCCGAGCGCGACGAGTTTCAACGCTGGTACCGGGCCGATCCGGCCCACCGCCGGGCTTATGCGCAAACGGCGGCGTTTTGGGGCGACGCCGAATTCGGCCGGGCCTTGGCCGCCGCGGAATTAACTGCGCCGCCCAGCCCACGGCTGCGCGTTCGCCGCCCGGTTCCGGCTCTGGCTGCCGCGGCCTGCCTGACGCTGCTGATCGCCGGCTACCGGCCGACGCTGGATTGTTGGCGAGCCGATTACTGCACAGGCGTCGGCGAGATCAAAAGCTTCAGGCTGGGCGACGGCAGCGAAGTCACTCTAAATTCCGCCAGCGCGATCAGCGTCGACTTGAACGACGGTTTGCGTCGGGTCGAATTGCGCCAGGGCGAAGCCTTTTTCGACGTGCAACGCGAGCCGCAGCGGCCGTTTCAAGTCAGCGGCCGCTACAGTACGGTGCGGGTGTTGGGCACCCGTTTCGCGGTCAGGGAAGACAGCGCCGACGCCAGCGTCAGCGTGGTCAGCGGCCAGGTAGCCGTCGCCCGGCCGGAAGCCGAACCGGCTTTATTGCAAGCCGGCGACAGCATCACCGTTGCCGCCCGCCGCAGCGGCGATATCCGGCACAGTCCGGCCGCCGGCGGCACGGCCTGGCTCAAGGGCTACGCGGCGTTCGAAAACGCGCCGCTGAGCGAGGTCGTGGCCGAACTCGGCCGTTACCGCCGAGGAACCCTGCTCATACACGGCGCACCGCTACGCGACTTGAAAATCAGCGGCCGTTTCGACATCCGCGATACCGACAAAGCCTTGGAGTCGCTGCAGCAAACCTTGCCAATCCGGGTAACCCGGCTCACGCCCTGGCTAGTTTTGATCGGCAAAAACGCGCAGGGCTGACCGCGGCATCCGACTTTGCCGAATCCTCGCTGCCTGGCCTGAAAAGGCAGGCTTCGTCCCCTAAGCGCCGGGCCAATTTCGGCCGACCGCTCCCGCCCAACCCAGCGATTTTGGCGCCGATGTAGGGAATTGCCGCGCTCATACGTCTTACCGGATATAAACCTTTTTCGGAATCAAGGAGAATCCCATGAACTTGCGCCCCTTCTGGGTGGTTGTACACCGTTACGCCGGGTTAGCGATGACGGTTTTTCTGGTCATCGTCGGCCTGACCGGCAGTTTGCTGGCTTTTTACCACGAGCTGGATAGCTGGCTTAATCCAGCATTCTCGGCGCCGGCCGGCAACCGGCCGCGCATGGGTTTGCCGAGCATCCTGGAACGGGTGGAAGCGTTGGCGCCCAACGCCCGTTTCCAATCGGTGAGCCTGAGCGACGACGCCGTCGAAGTCTGGGTCGCGCCGAAGACCAATCCGCTGGACGGCAAACCTTACGAGTTGGATTTCGACCAATTGCTGTTGAACCCCTACAACGGCGACGAACTGGGACGGCGCAAGTGGGGCGATATCGGCCAGGGCCTGACCAATTTGCTGCCGTTCGTTTACCGCTTGCATTACGCCTTGGCGCTGGGCGAAATCGGCGGCTGGATCCTGGGCATTACCGCCCTGGTGTGGACGCTGGACAGCTTCGTCGGCTGTTACCTGACGCTGCCGCCGAGCCGGCGCCCTGCCGCAGCAACGCCGGCCAAGCCGTTTTGGCCGCGTTGGGCCCCGGCCTGGAAGATCAAATGGCGCGGCTCCGCCTATCGGATCAATTTCGATCTGCACCGCGCCGGCGGTCTGTGGTTGTGGCTGTTGCTGTTGGTGTTCGCCTGGTCCAGCGTTTACATGAACCTGAGCGACAGCGTCTATGCGCCGGTGACGCGGACGCTGGTCGGCGAATACCACGAACCGTGGCTGGATTTTCCGGATCTGGATAAACCGCTGGAAAATCCGGCCATCGCTTGGCGCGACGCCTACCGCATTGCCAACGAACAGATGGAACAGGCCGCCCGCGCACACGGCGTGTCAATCGAAAAGCCGGTGTCGTTCCGATACAACGCCGAAAAAGGGTTTTACGTTTACGTCGCCCGCAGCGGTGCCGACATTCAGGACAAAGGCGGCGATACCAGATTGGTGCTGGATGCTACGACCGGCGCGCAGAAATTGCTGCTGTTCCCCAGCGGCCAATATGCCGGCAACACCGTGTCCAGTTGGCTGGCCGCGCTACACACCGCCAACGTGTTCGGCATGCCGTACCGGATTTTGGTCTGCATGCTCGGCCTGGCCATCGTCATGCTGGCGGTAACCGGCGTCGTGATTTGGTTGAAAAAGCGACGGGCTAGGTTGGCCAAGGCTGACTGATCCCGCCGATGTGGCAGCCACTCAATAAACCCAATCCAGTTAAGTTGATCGATTCGGTTTTCATGGCCTTCTTTGAAATACAGGGAGGGAGGCCGGCCGCACTTAACTGCACTGTCTATAAACCCGGCTCTTGCTTTCGCCAGGGTCAGTCGAAGTCCAAGGTGAAGCCTTGTCTTGTACGACCGACCGATGGGTATGAGTAGTTAGAGAGCAGGCAAAAACTAGGCCGTTATCCATATGGCCTAGCTGTTCCAAGGCTAATATTCGATGTTGATCGCCCCCATGAAGGTACGCGGGTTACCGTAATAAGTCGGCCCATAACTGTAAATCGAGGCGTTATACGTTTTATCCAGCAAGTTATCGATGTTGAGTTGGGCTGTCACTTTGGTTTGTCCCACCTTCCAGTCCTTGCTGGCCATCAGATTCATGATCGCATAGCCCGGTGCCTGTGCCGTTTCGTAAAAGCCGATTTCCCGCTGGCTGACCGCTTGCATGCCGACGCCAAACTTCAAACCGCGTAAATCGCCTTGCTGAAATTGGTAAGTGGTCCACAGGCTACCGTTATGCTTGGGGGCATTGTTCAAACGTTTACCCACCACGGCCGGATCGGTTTCGTCGGCGATCGTTTTGGCAAACGACATATGGGAACCTCTAAAAATTGCGCCCGGCGAGTAAAATGAGTCGGAGCTAAAGACCTTTGGAGAGCAGAGATGACGGTGGCACAAGACGACCTTTTCGGTTCCCTGTTTGAACATCGTGATCGTCGGATCGATCGTTTGGGCAATCCGTTGTTGGAATTGGACGCGCAAGTGGATTGGGAAGCGTTCCGTCCGTTGCTGGATCAAGTCCATCACAAAGTCCGCAAATCGTCTGCCGGGCGTAAGCCTTGGGATGGGGTGTTGATGTTCAAAGCGTTGGTCATCGCTAGTCTCTACAATCTGAGCGATGAGCAACTGGAGTTCCAAATCGAAGACCGGCGCAGTTTCCAGCGATTTATTGGGTTGTCGGATGCCAAGCACGCGCCGGATCGCAACAGTTTCTGGCTGTTTCGTGAGTCACTCAAAGAACTGAAACTCACCGAGACGTTATTCAACGAATTCAACCGGCAATTGGATCGCGCCGGCCTGATCGCCCGCAAGGGCCAACTGATTGACGCCAGCTTCGTCAAGGCGCCGGTGCAGCGTAATACGCCGGACGAAAACGCCCGGATTAAAGCCGGCGAAACCGTCGAGGACTGGTCGGCCTCCAAACGCAGTCAGAAGGATACCGATGCGCGCTGGACCAAGAAAGGCGACAAGAGCTATTACGGGTACAAGAATCACGTCAACGTTGATAATGCCCACAAGCTGGTGCGCAAATACACGGTCACCGATGCCAGCGTCCACGACTCCCAAGCCCTGAACGGCTTGCTTGATAGCGGCAACACCAGCCGGGATGTGTGGGCCGACAGTGCCTATCGTTCCGAAGCGGTGGAAGAACTGTTAAAAGTCCAAGGCTACCGCAGCCGGATTCACCGCAAAGGGGTGCGCGGCAAACCGCTGACTGACCGGGAAAAACAAGGCAACAGTACCCGCTCCAAAACCCGTTGCCGGGTCGAGCACGTGTTTGCCTGGATGGCGCAATGGGGCGGTAAGGCGATCCGTTGCATTGGCCTAGCCCGCGCCGAAGTACGTATCGGCTTCATGAATCTGGTGTACAACATGCGACGTTTTTGCGCCATTCGCAGGGTAGCTGCGTCTTGATGCCGCCCATCGGAGCTGAAAAGGCTTCGAGTTGAAGGTAGTCCGCTTGGAAATGCCAGCTTTCGAGCACGTTTTACGCCCCGAATCTGATTAATCGTGGATTTTTAGAGGCTCCCATATAGGAATAAGCCCCGATCACGCTCCAACCCGGCGCAAGTTCGCCGGATACGTCGAATTCGATACCTCGCGATTCCGCTTCGCCCAAGGCTCGGGTATATGCCAGATAACCGGCAATCGGCGCGTTGCGCTTGGTCAGATCGTAATAGGCCAGCGTCGCGGTGAAGCGGCCATCGAACAATTCGGTTTTGGCGCCGACTTCCCATTGATCTGCGGTTTGCGCGGGTAGCGGTTGGCCGTCCAAGCCAAAGTTGCCGGGCATGCCGAAGTTCTCGGTATAGCTACCGTACACCGAAAACTCCGTAATCGGCTGCCATACCAGACCGCCTCTCGGCGACACGCGCTCGGAATGGGTATCCGGGCTTCGGCCGCTGCCGAACTCGCCGCTACTGCTGGAATACATATCGGCGTTGTCGTAACGCAAGCCAGCCAACAGATGGATGTGGAACGGCAATTCCGCTTGATCCTGAGCGTAAAGCCCGAACCACGGCAACGTCGAATTCGAGTATGTCACGTCGCTGGGTAGAATGGTCGGCGGAGCTGCCCTATGCACGGGATGGTAGAGATTGCTGTTGTCGTAAAAATCCGGGTTGGAACCAAAGCCCGCCATCGTCGCCCGGTAATCGGTTCTGTAGTAGTCGCCACCTAACAGAATATTGTGTTTGACAAAGCCGGTTGCGAATTTGCCGGTCAATTCCAACGCATTATAAAAATTGTGCTGAAAGTCGCCGCCATCGGTGTTTTGCGCGAAAAAAGCTCTACCGACGTTTCCGGTGGCTGGATCCGCACTCGATCCATGAATTGCCGATATCGTCTGCTTGTAGTTTTTAAAATTGAACCGATGCCGGAGTTTCCAGCGGTCGTTGAAGTCATGCTCGGTATTTAACGCCAGCATCACATATTCGTCTTCCGTAAAACTCCACGGCTCGCCCAAATTGCGTTCTCTGGCTATCGGCGCGGGGCCATTCCCTAACAACGGCACCCTACCGTTACCCAATTCCTTGATCTTGCTGTATTCGAGTTTGACAGTGCTGACCGTGCGCTCGGAGATATTCCAACGCAAGGTCGGCGCCACCAGCAAGCGTTCGTTGCCGCCGAACTCCTGAAAGGAATGATTGCTTTGGTAACCCAGGTTAAAACGATAGGCCAGACTCTTGTCGTCGTTCAACGGCCCGGTGGCGTCGACACTGGTTCGATAAAGGTCAAACGAACCGAATTGCTGACGCAAGGCGTAATACGGCTGATCCAAAGGCTGTTTGGTGACGAAATTGACGATCCCGCCCGGCTCGGCGCGACCGTACAGGATGGAGCCGGGCCCCTTTAACACTTCGACCCGCTCGACGTTTTCCAGGTCTTCTGTATGAGCCCACTCGCCTTGGCTCTTGTAACCGTCTCGATAATTGAGATAACTGCCGAAACCGCGGATAAAGAAGGTACCGCTGCCGCCGAGTCCGCTGCTGACGCCGCTAACATTGCGTAACGCTTGTTCGATAGTGATGGCCTGTTGGTCCTTCAGCACGCTTTGCGGCACCACCTTGACCGACATCGGAGTTTGCATGATCGGGGTATCGGTTTTGGTCGCGGTACTGGCGTGGCGGACCTGGTAATCGGTGTTATACGGGTCGGTCGTGTCGTAAATTGCCTTAGCGCTAACCATGACCGTCCCCAACGTTGTCGTTTCCTGGCGATTTTCGCCCGGTCGTAACGTCACCGTGCCGCGACCGTCGATGGTGTAGATCAATCCGCTACCGCTGATCAGGCGGCGCACGGCTTCCTCTAGCGTAAATTCGCCATGCAATGCCGGTGCGCTTTTGCCGGCAGCGGCTTGTTCGGTATACAGCATCGCCGTGCCGGATTGTGCGGACAATTGCTGCAACGCAGCGGCCAAATCTTGGGCCGGAATGTCGAACCGGTGTTTGCTGCCGTCGGCGAAAGCCGGCGCCGAAACCAGCGCCGCAACGGCCAGAGGGGCGAATTTCAAGGTCATACTCCATGTCTCCAGGAGCTATAACTGAATCTGGTGTTTGGTAGTTGAAGAGAAGCGGCGTATCTGGTTGATTATTTGTGACCAAACAAAACGATCAACTCCAAGGATACGCCACGATGAAGAAGAGTAATGTAATCGACCTGTCCAGTCGAGAAGAGAATGCCGATCCATTGACCAACCTGATCCGGCAAGGGGCTCGCAAGCTAATTGAGCAAGCCATCGAAGCTGAATTGGCAGCCTATATGGAAGCCTTCAGCGAACGGAAGCTGAGCGATGGTCGGGCTGCCGTCGTTCGTAACGGTTATCAACCGGAGCGCGAGATTCAGACAGGTATCGGGCCCGTGGCGGTGAAGGTTCCCAAGGTTCGGGCGAAAGACGGCCAAGGCGCCACCTTTCGTTCTGCATTGGTGCCACCCTATGTTCGGAAGACGCGTTCCTTGTCAGCCGCATTGCCCTGGTTGTACTTGAAAGGTATTTCCAGTGGTGAGATGGAAGCCGCACTGGAAGTCCTGGTTGGGCCGGATGCCAAGGGATTGTCGGCCAGCACCGTGGCCCGCTTGAAACGCGCATGGGCGGCGGAATATAACGATTGGCGGACCAGTCGCCTGGATCGTGATCAGTGGGTCTATATCTGGGCCGACGGCATTTACAGTGGCCTGCGGACGGAAGATGTCAAGCTGTGTGCCTTGGTTATCATCGGGGTCAATGAGCGCGGTGAAAAACGCTTTCTGGCGATTGAGGACGGCGTGCGTGAATCGACGCAGAGTTGGCGGGAAGTGCTGCTGGGCCTGAAAGCGCGCGGTATGAACAGCCCCAAACTCGCCATTGGCGACGGCGCGATGGGTTTCTGGGCGGCGCTGGATGAGGTTTACAGCAACGCTCGGCAACAACGCTGTTGGGTGCATAAAATGAACAACGTGCTCAATCGCGTTCCAAAAGCGGTGCAACCCAAGATGAAACAGTCGCTGTATGACATATGGCAGGCTGATACCCAGAAGAACGCCGAGCGCGCCTTCGACCAGTTCGCCACGCTCTATGACGCCAAATATCCCAAGGCGGTTGAATGTCTGTATCGCGACCGGCATGAACTGCTGGCCTTCTATGACTTTCCGGCTCAGCACTGGCAAAGCATTCGAACAACCAACCCCATCGAATCAACCTTCGCCACTATTCGCCATCGCACCAAGCGTGCCAAAGGCTGTCTCGCCCGCGATGGCATGTTGCACATGCTATTCAAACTGGGACAAACGGCTGAGAAAACCTGGCGACGCCAGCGAGGATTTGATTATCTCGCCAAAGTGATTACCGGGGTTCCGTTCAAGGACGGCATTGAGCTAGAAACCGGCAATCAGATCGCCGCTTGATCAAGGCCTGAACACCAGATTTGACAATAGCTCTGTCTCCAGTTGAAAAGGGTTCATGGACATAGACGCAAGACGTAAAAAATGCCGCCAGCCGTGCAACGAATTTCGATGCGGCGCAGTTTCAGGCAGCATTTATTGTTGAAGCCGAATAACGTTTCGTAATCGCAGCCGGGGCTACGCGGTCCGACTTCGGGATTAGCGGGCTTTTCCTGTCGGCTCCAACACGATTTCCCGTTCGCTGAGGCGGATGATGTTCACCGGCAGCAACGTGGCGACGGCGTTCAACAATGCGTCCAGTTGTTCGGTGCGGAAGCTGCCGTTGACCCTGAGCTCCGCCAGCTTCGGGTCGGGCAGGCGGATATCGACGTCGTGGTAGCGGCTGATTTCACTGACCACGTCGGCCAGGCGCCGGCCGCGGAACACCAGCAAGCCCTGGCGCCAGGCGGTGGCGCCGGCCGGATCGCTATGCGGCAAGGCCTGGAAACCGCCGTCGTTGCTATAGGCCAATTGCTGGCCGGCGGCAAGTTGCTTGCGCTCGCCGCCGCCTTCCAGTTCCACTACGCCTTCCAATACCGTCACGCTGGTTTGGCGAGCTTGTTTGTAAACGTCGAACGCCGTGCCGATGTCGCGGACTACGGCGTTATCGGTATGGACGCTAAACGGCCGGGCGGCATCGTGGCGTACGCTGAAGAACGCTTCGCCGCGCACCAATTCCACCCGGCGCCGGAAGCGGTTGTAACGCACCCGAACTTCCGAGTCGGCGTTCAATTCCAGGTTGGAGCCGTCGGCCAGCGCCACGGTGAGGCGCTGGTTTTTGCCGGTAGCGTAACTGTGCGGCAGACCATACCAACCCTGCGGCGAAAACAAGGCCCAGCCGGCAACCAGCAACAGGCTGGCGGCGGTGGCGAACGCGGCGCAGCGGCGGCCGGCACGGCGCGGCCGGTAGCTTAGAGCTTCGTCTCTGGCTTGGAAGTCTTGCCCTTCGAATTGCCGCATCCAGGCCCATTGCCGCTCGGCTTGGCGGTACGCTTGCGGATGGGCGGGGTCGGCCGCCAGCCAGGCCGAAAAATCGCGTTGCACGCTCGCATCTTGCGGCGTCTCGCGCCGCCGCAATAACCAGGCGATGGCTTGGTCGCGTTGAGCTTGGGTACAGGAAGGCGGCATCGGCGTTGCGCGGAATTCGGGTAAATGAAGAGGCGGCAGTTTACCGGACATAGGCTAGACGGATAAAGCGCACGGTTACCGCCAGTCGGCGTCCGGGTCGGCGCTTAGCTTGGCGCTGATGTGCTGCATAGCCAGCATCACGTAACGCTCGGAACAGCGTACCGAGATACCGAGCCGAGCCGCGATTTCGGCGTGGGAGCAACCTTCGATCCGGTACAGAACGAAGGCGTGGCGGCGCAGTTCCGGCAGTTCTGCCAACCACTCGGAAAACTGCTCCAGTTGCTGCTGGGTCTGCCAGTATTGCTCCGGAGAGCGGCCGTGGTCGGCAATGTCGTCGATTTCCGCATCGGCGTCGGCAAAACGGGCGCGAGTCTCCCGACGGCGGTGGCGGTCGACGGTCAAATTGGCCGCAGTTTGAAACAAAAACGCCCTGGGATTTTGGATGGCGTCCGGCTCCGGATACTGCGACAAGCGCAGAAAACTCTCCTGCACGATGTCGCCGACATCCGGCTCCTTCGGCCAACGGCCGCGCACAAAGGCGCCGACTTCCGGCGCGTGGCTCAGAAACAGCGTGTGTAAGAATCCTGAAAAATCTTTGGGCATCGGCGCGGGCGAGTTCGGCAACGGCTGGCGCTGAGCGAGCAAGGTTTACGCCAAGATGCCGAAAATGCGCCTATGCCGCAGGTCCGACCCGCCGCCCCGGCCGGACCGTGTCGCGATGGCCGTTAGAAACCGGACCGGCCGATTCGCTCCGGATTTGCCGAATCAGTAACGGATACGCGAGATGCCGCAGTTTTTTTGGAAAACGCGGCATTTCACACAATTGGTTAACCCAATCCTTCAATACCGTTTGCCTGGTCGAAGGATTAACCGGTCAGGGCTTCGACCGGCTCGGCCCTACCGGAACAGTGGCGGCAATAAGAACGGGCCAATAGGCTTTTGGACAGCTTCCGCCCGGCACGAGGTTGCTGCCGGGGCGTATCGCGCCGGCCACAAACCGCACCGGGCATGCCGCGACAATCAATACTCCAGCTTGATCGAACCTATTACCGATAGCGGCTCGGCCGGCAGGTTGTAACGGCGTGCGCGCATACTGTAATACTCTGCATCATTCACGTTGTTCAGGTTAACTTGCGTCGTCAGCCGGGTGTCGCCGAGTTTCATTTTGTAGGCCGCCATCAAATCCAGGCGGGCGTAGGCACCGTCGGAATAGCTGTTTTCGGGATCGCCGTAGCGGCGGCCGGCGGTGTAAACCCCGGTGCCGATACTGAAGCCGTTCAACACCCCGGAGCTAAAGTCGTATTTCAGCCAGAGACTGCCTTGATGGATGGGGGCATAAGGTAGCCGGTGGCCGACATTTGCCGAAGCGTTTCGCGGGTCGTCAACGACTTTGGCATCGGTATAGGCATAGGTGCCGACCATGCGTAAGCCTTCGTAAATCCGGCCTTGAATATCCAGTTCCACGCCATTGCTTTGGCCTTTGACCGGCACCGATATCCGCGGATTGGGATTATTGCTGTCCTGGTAAAACTGGGTACGTTCCAGATCGAAATAGGTCAAGTTTGCGGTCAGCTTGCCGTCGTAAAATTGGGTTTTGATTCCGCCTTCGAATTGAGTGGCCGAAAACAACGGGTAAAGCCGGGCGCCGCCCAAATCGTAATCGTTCGCCGGCCCGAAAGACTCGGAAAAGCTGCCGAATACCGACAACCAACTCACGGGTTCGTACAGAATGCCGACCCGCGGACTGATAAAGATATCGCTACGCGCGTCCGCGCTATTGGGCCCATTCCAGCTTAGATTCTGAAAGCGCTGCACCCAGTCGTAACGGAAACCGCCGAGCAGATGCAGTTTGTTCCAAAACGTCATCTGGTCCTGGAAGTAAATGGCTTTCGACGTGTTTTGCGTGACGATGTTGCTAGTCGTCGGCGGCGTGTTGCGGTACTGGTCGATGGGCAAATTGGAGTTTTGCGGATCGAAGGTAAACAGGTTGATAAGATCGTTGCCGTTTATCACGCCGTCGCCGTTTTCGTCGACTCTGGCGTTGTAGACTTGGTAGTCCAAATTGGTGTCGTGGTACTCGCCGCCGAATAGCAGCTTGTGTTTGACGCCGAAGGTATCGAAATCGAAGGCACCGTTGATCCAGGCAGTCAGCGAGTCGGTCCTCTCCGGGCTGAACCAGGTACTGCGCGCCACTTTTTGATAGTCGGCGCTCGCCGGATTTTCGTTGACCCGGCCCAGGTAAATCCCTTCCCAATTCTTTTTGGTCAAATAGCCCACCGCGCCTGCATTCAGCTTGACGTGATCGTTGACGCGGTGATCGATCCTGAAATCCAGCGTATCGTTGATCATGGAATTGCTTAAGCCGGATTGGGCAAAGGTGCGCTCGATCGGCAGATTGGCGATTTTGTTGCCGAACGCCGGCGTGCCGGCATCGTAGGTATAGTCGTCGTCGAAATGTTCGTAAGATAGCGTCAGCTTGGTATCGGGCGACACTTGCCAACTGATGCTGGGCGCAAAAAACACCCGCTCGTTGCCCATAAACTGGCGGAATGATCCGCTATCCAAATACGAAAAATCCACCCGGTAATTCAAGCCGTGTTTCTTGTCTATCGGCCCGGTCGCGCTGGCTTCCGTGCGGTAAAAATCGTAAGAACCGAAGCGTTGCTCTATCGAATAATACGGCACGTCGCTGGGCTGCTTGGTAACGGTACTGATCATGCCGCCCGGATCGCTGAAACCGTAAAGCATGGCCGAGGCGCCCTTCAACACTTCCACCCGTTCGACGTTGGCCAGATCGAATTTGGTAAACGGGATCCGGACGCCATTGCGGTAACCGACCGTGCTTTGCAGAAAACCGCGCAACACAAACTGCTCGAACATGCCGCCGTAGCCATGGTAGCTTTGTACGCCGCTGACGTTCTTTAGCGCATCCTGCAGCCGATAGGCTTGTTGATCCTGCATCACGCGCCGGGTAACGACCTGGATCGATGCCGGCGTTTCCATGATCGGCGTGTCGGTTTTGGTCGCGAGGGCGGTATTGGACCGGGTATAACTCAGGCTATACGGGTCCTCATCGTCGTATAGCGGCTGCCCGACCACGGTGACTGCCGGCATGGCCGTCGGATTTGCCGATTGCGGCCAGGCCGAATTTGCCGTTTTCTGCAACGTCACAGTGCCGTCTGCTGCCGTTTTGGCAGTCAGGCCGGAACCTTCCAATAACTTTTGCAAAGCCTGCTGCGGCGTAAAGCGGCCTTGCACGGCATTGCCGCGTAAATTGCCGGCCAATTGCGAGCTGAAAAAAACCTTGACGCCGCTGGCTTCGGAAAATTGCAGCAACGCATCGGCCAGCGGGGCCGCAGGTATCGCAAAATCGATTGCGCTTTCCGCCGCGCACCAGGGGCTGGCGCTCATTGCGGCGGCAAACAAAGTCGTACAAATGGGGGAGAAGCGTTGGCTCATCTTGCCTCCTGGCATGGGTTAGCTTGTGCGCGGAGGCGGCGGCCGACCTACGCCGCCGCGTTATCCGCGGATTCCTATGCAAAGACGAAGCAGGCGTTGGGTTTTATAACCAGACGGGAAGAAAAAAATTTTGGCGGTTAGGCCGGTAAGGCAACTGGACGGCAATCGTCGCCAAGGTTTTCGGGCCCGTTCTCGGTATAGTCCATGGCAAATCGGTCAGGCATGCAGATTAAAACCGGCCGCCGTTTCCGGTGCAAATCGGGCCTTTGGTTCCGTTAGGATTATGCCTGTGTTTAATGGCGGTTTTGGGGGGATGGAATGGCGGTTTTGGGGGGATGGAATGGCGCTATCGACCCAAAACGGCCTGTCACGCTTCTCCAAACCGGCCAGTCAGCCAAAGCCAGATTTTGCAAACTGGAGGGCTACAAAGCAGCCGTTGGTGCGAAACTGCAAATTGCCCATTTCTAATTGAGCTAACTTGTGACTTTTTAAAAACTCATCCGCAGACTTTTCAATACTTCTGCCACTTCGGGTTTTGCGGCCGATGAGAGTGGGAATATAGCGCAGATTGTGCGACGAATTTCTGGGTCTGACAGATAACGAACTCGAATCTTATCTGCATTTTTGGTGATGGTGAATTCCGGCATTAGCGCAACACCGATGCCGGCGCGCACCATACTCAGTATCCACTCTTCGCTATTACTTCTATAGGCAGCATAAAGATTGACCTGCCGACCCTGGCACACACTCCTCAGTGTTTCACGCAATTCACAGTTCAGGCGATCCAAGTAAGGTTCAGTTTGTATGGTTGCTAAATCAATGTGTTGCATTTGATTGAAACGGTGTTTGTCGTTGAAGACAACGACATAGCGTTCTTCGTAAAGCTTTAAAGACTGGTAATGCCCTGCCGGTAAGGATGTTGGTGCGCTGATAACTAAATCCAAGCCATCTTCATCAAGTTGATTCAATAGATTGCATTCATTGTCGACGACTAATTCCAGTTCTACATGTGGGTGTTCTTGCTGAAAGTCAGCGAAGAATGGACTTAAATGGTGTGCGGCAATTGTCGTCATCACTCCGATGCGAAGTGGCACAGTATTTAAGCGGCTGAAACGCACAGCCTCTGCTTTGACAGCTTGCGTCTTGTGCACTATTTCGCGTATCGAAGGTTCGATTAAACGTCCTAAAGCCGTCAACCGACATCCGCTACGATCTCGGCTAAATAGCTCACCGCCAAGTTCATCTTCCAATTTCTTAATTGCTTGCGTCAGCGAGGGTTGGGCCACATAGGTTGCTTGTGCAGCGCGAGTGAACGAACCGTTATCGCAGACGGCCAGAAAATAGCGAATTTGCTGCATTTCCACACTTTGCCCCTTTTAAAATAGGAAAAACCTATTATTTCATAGAAAATATGTATTTTACAGTTGCCATAACACATTATTTAATATAGTCACCCAGTCACATAAATATTCAAAATTCCTATGAAAGCCGCAAAATTAATCGTAATGTACCCTACGCCAACAGATCTAAAAACGTTTGAACGTCGATATGCTGATGAGCATGTGCCGATGGCCGTGGAAAAGCTGGTCGGCAAAACACGATTTGTCGCCTCATTGATTCTTTCCAATGCAGACAAATCTGCAGCGCAGTTTCATCGGATTGCCGAGGTTTACTTTCCATCACTCGCTGAATTAAAGGCTTGTCTGAATTCACCAGGCGGTCAAGAAACAGCTCAGCATGCCGTTGAGATTTCTAGCGGTGGTGAGCCGTTGTTTCTGATCTCCGAGGTGGAAACCTTTGATTTCTAAACCGACCATCGGATTTAACAAAATCACAGAGGGAGCAAATCAATGTCTAACTCTATCAACAGACTAAAGAAGGTGGTTCATAAGCGCATTAGGTGGCTGAGTCTGCTGCCTGTTGTCTTTTGGGTCGGATTAATGCCGACTATTGTTCAAGCGCATCGCGGTGCGCCTGACGAGGCCGATACTTGCGTTACGAGGGTTGGTTTTGAACGAGTCCATTTCACGGCCTATACCCCCACACTGTCAGGGGATCGGGAATATTGCAGCATCATTCCCGAAATCGGCCCAACTAATTTGGTGTTCGACTACGAAGGTAAACGTCTGCGCAATGTCAGCGTGGAATTCGAAATCACCAAAGAACCTGAAGGGCAAAGGGTTTTTTATCAGCAGCCGAAAAAAGTTAAAAACGGCACTTTCGATAGTTTGGTCGATTTTAGCCAGTATGGTGCTGGTAATTATTTGGCCCACATCGCTATTGTCGACAAGGATAAGCGTCTTGATACGCATATTCCGTTCTCTGTTGGCCTGGAATCGGTTCCGGGAAAAAGCTATATGCTGCAGATTGTGATGATCGGAAGCTTGCTGTTGCTGGCTTATATTTTACTGAAGTTAGCGAATAAGGAAGCACTCAATCACTCACCTGAGGCATGATCGAATGGTACAGGCGAGTCAAGCGAACTTAGGGAGAATATTATTATGAATATGACTCAATTAAAGGTTTATCTTTTAAGAATTAATTCTTGGCAGAGAGTGCTATTCGGGTTACCGATATTAATAATGGTTGTCATGCTTTTGATGGATCATAGTGGCGACTCGGTAGAATTGGGGCAAGCCGCGTATCGGCCTGAGATGCTGCAACGTCTTTGCAAACCTGATCAACTCAGTGGAGACGCTGGAGAGACTTATGGCGAAGAAACCGAAAACGGCATCAAATACAATGTCCGCACACCAGCCAATTATGATGCATCCGTTGCCCACCCACTATTACTGGTATTTTCTCCGGCGGGATCGAATCGGGCTAAAACCGAAAAAACAACTGGGTTCACTTTTCCTGCGACCCAAGCCGGTTTCATCGTGGCCTATGCGGATCATCCGGAATTATCGCCCAGCACTACCGTAGAATTAGGCACCATTCCCAGTTTAATGGCTAAAAAATGGTGTATTGATGAAAAAAAAGTCTATGTTACCGGACATTCCGATGGAGGGACTTCGGCGATGGCATTAGCATTTATGACTGGCACGGGACACATCCCACGAGCCATTGCGCCGAGCGCAGCCGGGGTTGCGTATGATGATTTACGCGACCGCAGATGCCCTGAACCCTTGCCGGTTATGGTTATGCACAGCAGCAAGGATCGCCTGTTTCCTGGTTATGGTCAGCAAGCGGTGGGTTGGTGGGCGGCTTGTAATAAATGTGATCCTATTCCGGATAAAATCGCAAATGGTTGCTTCTCTTATTCAGGGTGTGCCGGGGGCGTAAAAACGTTGTACTGTGAAGGTGATCAAATCCATTCACATTGGCCCGAGCGTACTCAGGATATCATCGAGTTTTTTGTGTCAGCGACTCAAGTTAGCCCACGGGAGGCAAAGTGAAATGGGACCTATATGAATCGTAGTGGGAGCAAAGGTAAACCCGAAAGCAAACGGATGACCCGGATTCCATCTCGGGTCTGCCCCTTTTAGCGGCTGAGTAGTTGGCTGGCAACCGACTCGGCTCGCATTGAGAGCTGGCGGCCTAAAACGGCTGAACAACGGATTGGCTCCAGGTGATGGGGCATTGATAATGTCATTTTGCTAGCCGAATACCGGACAGCCGATTGGGTTAAATGATGCCTTAATTATTAAAATTGGATAGCTACTCCGAGCGGCGGGTTTTGGCCGGTCTGCGCCGTTGGCAGTTTTGAAATTCAAAACAGTGGAATATTTCACGGAGTACCCCAGTTCCCGCAGTGGCGTCAGCGGCCTCGGCTGAGACCGCCGCGGTTGGCGCCGCAGTGCCCCGCTTGATCGTCGCGATGCTTCAGCCGGCCAAACGGCGGGACTTGAGCCGCGCTAGCGGCGGTGCAGTACGACCAGTGCGTCGGTCAGGCGGATTTCGTCGGCGGACAAGGTCTTCTCGATCACGTTCAACGCCGCTTCCGGGTCGTTAGCGTCGAATACGCCGGTTACCAGATGGCCTGCCAGTTCGGCATCGGCAATCACGATCCGGCCGGGACGGTAACGGTTCAGGTCGGCGACCACTTGTTGCAGCGGTTTTTCCTTGAACACCAGCCGCCGCTCTTGCCAAGCGCCGACCTGCTTCAGATTGACCGGTTCCGCCGGACCGGCTTTACCGCCCGACGATGCGACGCGGCGGCCTTCCGGCAAGCGCGCTATCGTCTCGCCGTTGGCGAATGCGACGCGCACGCTGTGCTCGTAGACCGTGACCGCCATGTCGCCTTGCCACTGTTTAACGTCGAAGGCCGTACCCAAGGCCCTGACCCGGCCGCCGCTCGCCACCACTTCGAATGGCCGCTCCGCATCGGCAGCGACTTTGAAATGGGCTTCGCCGTTATGCAACCGAATCACCCGCTGTTTTTCGGAAAATTCCACCGAGATAGCCGAGGCCGTGTTCAGAATCACCGTCGAGCCGTCGCTGAGTTGTACCCGGCGTTGTTCGCCGGTACCGGTGCGGAAGTCGGCAAAGAAACCGGCATTCAATACCCAGCCCAAACCCAGCGCCAACGTCAGGCAGGTTGCCAGCGGCATCGCCCACAGGCCGCGGCTTAGCGCCGGCCGGCCACCGGCGGTTCGCGCCGCGCCGGCATTTGCGGACTGCGGTGACAGCCCGGCTGTCAGCCGCTGTTCTATCAGTTCGATTTGGGCCGGAGGCAAGTTTTCCACCCGCCGAAAGAAAGTCTGCGCCTGTTGCCAGGCTTCCAGATTCTCCCGGCTGGCCGCCAGCCAAGCGCGCCAGCGCTGTTCCTGCTCGCCGTCGAAAAACGGCGATTCGCGCAGGGCCAGCCAATATTCGGCTTGCTCGTTGGCTCCGGACTCCGGAATCGGCGGGATGGAAGGGTTCATAGCAGGGGCAGTGCCGCGGTCTGTTGGTTGGTCGGATTATAAAACGCTTGCCGAATAAACTCAGGCGCAGCAGGCAAAATCGACGCAATCAATCGAGTTCGCCGATTTTCTGCCGGCAGTGGCGCAGGGCTTGCGTCAGATACTTGAATATCATCGTGTGCGAGATACCCAGCCGCTGCTCCACTTCCGCGTAGCTGCAGTGTTTCAGTTTGAGCAGGATGAAGACTTCCCGGCATTTGGGCGATAACTCGTCCAGCGCGGCGATCAATTGCTGAAGTTGCTGTTGCGACATCGCGGCCCTCTCCGCGGACAAGGACGCCGGCCCTGCGGTTTCGGCCTCGCCTGTATCGGCTTCCGGATCGTGCCCGGAATGGCGATTGCGGCTGCGCAGATAATCGGTCGCCAGATTGGCCGCGATTCTGAAGATAAAAGCGCGCGGATTTTCCACCCGGTGCTTGCCGCCGTAACCGGCGTAACGGATAAAGGTCTCTTGAAAAATATCCTGGGCGGCATCCGTGCAACGGGTGCGTTGCGACAGAAAATGCAATAACTCCTGGCGATGCTTATGCATCAGATTGGCGATGTCGACGGCGGACAATTCGAGCATGGGACGGTTAACGGTAGGCAGCCAAATTTGGCGTACAACCAAGCAATATCCGCGCCGCAGGCGGATTGCACCGCCGGCAACGCGGGCGACACCGACCGGGAAGGCGCGTATTTGCTGGGATTTATCGGCAAAACGCGCCTATGCCGCCAAGCGGATTGGTAAAGAATTAGGACTTGCTTTACCAAGCCATCAGGCTGCGGGACGCGAAAAGTGGGTGATTTCACACACCTTACCGATGATGGCGTATTTGCCTGCCCCGTCGCTTTTGTAACCAACGAATCACGCCGGTCGTGAACAACACCGGGCAAGCCAGACCGGTAATAAACACCAGTATCCTGCCGGTCATGCCGAAGGCTTGGCCGGAGTGCAACGGCCATTGCCAGCGGGTAAAGATTTCGCCGGCCTTCGCGATCGGCAAACTAAGGTCGTCATGATCGAGAATGTGACCACTGCAGCGGTCGAACACCGTGCAACTCACGGAGATAGCGGCTTGCGCACCCAAACCCATCGATCAAGACAGCGCTTAGTTCGGCATGCGGGATTGCAAATACCCGCCTCCGTGCTATACATTGGTGCGTTAGGCAGTAGTGCCGATTCAGATTTCATTAAACACGGGCGGGACCATGGAAATTCAATCGAAGTTATTAGGCAACCAGGAAATCAATCCGGAAACCATCATCAATTTTCCGCGCGGCCTGCCCGGTTTTGAAGATCAGACCCGCTTTAAGCTGTTTCACCAGGAAGGCAGCGAGATCGTGTATTGGCTGCAGTCGGTGGACAATGGAGACCTGACCTTTTCGGTCGCGCATCCGGCCCATTTCAACATCAATTACAACTTTACCGTGACCGACGCCGAGGAAGCCTTGCTGCAAGTCGAGCCCGGCGACGAATTGGTGATTTTGATCCTGCTGCATAAGGACAACGAGCAGGAGAACGGCAAGCCGACCATCAAGGGGTCGATTAAATCGCCGATCTTGATCAATGCCAACAAACGTATCGGCATGCAAAAGGTGTTGGTGGCGATAGAGCAGAGCATCACGCTGACCGAAAAAATCAGCGAAATCGACGTATCGGAAGCTTAAAAAGGCTATCGGCCGAAAGGCTATCGGCCGCCGTAAGAAGTACGGCGGCCGACCGAATCAGGCGGCCTGAACAGGAACGGAATGGCTGGAATGGGTGATTTTGTTGTTGCCGTCGAAGTAAACCAAAGTCGGCTTGTAGTTTTTCAGTTCCTTCTCGTCGAGACTGGCAAAGGCGCAGACGATAATCAAATCTCCGGGACATGCCAGACGGGCGGCAGCGCCGTTAATCGAAAAAATGCCCGAGCCCTCTTCGGCACGGATAGCGTAAGTGGTGAAACGCTGGCCGTTGTTGACGTTGTAAATATGGATTTGCTCGTATTCCCGGATCCCTGAAAAATCCAAAATCTTGCCGTCGATCGCGCATGATCCCTCGTAGTCCAATTCCGAATTGGTCACGCGGGCGCGATGCAGCTTGGCTTTAAGCATGTTTATGTTCATGGTAAGCAAGTTCCAATACTAGGGCAGGCGATTATGCCTGAAATCGGATTGGCTATCAAATTTAAGCATTAGCATTTTTGCGCGAAAACCCTGCATCTTCAAGCGCTTGGCATGCAAAAATACACGTTATCTATCAGGCGGGTAGCGCCTAATTTGGCGGCGGCCAACACCACCAGCTCCGCATCTCCGGGCCGGGCGGGCTGCAAATCGGCACTCCGGCAGACCGAAAAATAATCCACGTTAAACCCGGCGGCTTGCAATGCATGCTTGGCGGAGTCCTCGACCGCACGGTAATCGGCGGCCCCGGCCAACAATTTATCGCGGGCGGCGATCAACGCCCGGTATAGCGCCGGGGCGGCTTGCCGTTGCGGCTCGGTCAAATAGCCGTTACGCGAACTCATCGCCAAGCCGTCGGCTTCCCGCACCGTCGCCACACCTTGCACCGTAACCGGAATGTTCAAATCGGCCACCATCTGCCGGATTAGCGCCAACTGTTGAAAATCCTTTTCCCCCATCAGCAAGCAATCGGGCTGGACCATGTTCAATAACTTGCAGACCACCAGGGCGACGCCGTCGAAATGGCCGGGCCGGCTGGCGCCGCAATGCAAAGCCGACAGCCCGGCCACCGACACCCGGGTTTGCGAAGCTTGCGGATATATTTCGGCGACACCGGGCAAAAACAACAAATCGGCGCCGCAGGCGGCCAATTTCTCGGCATCCTGGCTTTCGGTGCGCGGGTAACTGTCGAAATCTTCGTTCGGGCCGAATTGAGTCGGATTGACAAAAATACTGGCGACAACCTTATCGGCCCGAGTCTTGGCGGTTTCGACCAAACGGATATGGCCGGCGTGCAGATTGCCCATGGTCGGCACGAAGCCGATGCTGTGGCCGGCTTGCCGCCATTGCCGGGTGGTTTGCCTTAACTCGGCGACGTTATTGACCGTTTGCATGGATCAGTAGCTATGTTCCGAACCGGGGAATTGCGCGGCTTTCACCGCTTGATGATAGCGAACCACCGCGTCTTCTATGCTGGCGGCTCCCGCCATGAAATTGCGAGAGAAGCGCGGCCGGTTGCCGGTGCCGATGTTCAGCATATCGTACAACACCAACACCTGACCGTCGCAGTCGACCCCGGCGCCGATGCCGATTACCGGAATGGCCAGCGTTTGGCTGATTGTTTTGGCCAGAACGGCCGGGACGCATTCCAGTACCAGCAATCCGGCACCGGCCTGTTCCAGTTGTTGCGCCTCTCGCAGGATGGTTTCGGCCTGGGCGGCGTCGCGGCCTTGCACCCGGTATCCGCCCAAACGGTTGACCGATTGCGGCAGCAAACCCAGATGGCCGCAGACCGGCACACCCTGGTCCACCAGAAAACGCACTACTTCGATTTTTGCCCCCTCCAGCTTGACCATCTGCGCCAAACCCTGCTGCATCAAGCGCGCGGCATTGGCCAATGCTTGGGCCGGTTCGGCATAACTGGCAAACGGCAGGTCGGCGACGATGAATGCCCGTTTCGCCGCGCCTGCCACACAGCGGCAATGGTAAGCCATATCGTCCACCGTGACCGGCACGGTACTGTTGGCGCCTTGGATCACCATGCCCAACGAATCGCCGACCAGCAGCACGTCGATTCCGACCTGATCCAACAGCGCCGCGAAACTGGCATCGTAAGCGGTCAGGCAACTGATTTTCTCGCCGTTACGCTTCATTGCGGCCAGATCGCTGATCGTCAGGCTTTTTGCGGAATCGGCGTAAAGTTTCACGGCTCCAGCCTCTGTAAGCCGGCTTTGGGGCAGGTAGCCAGCAAGTCCGCCAATGGCCCGAGCCCAGGGACAGGCAAGTCGGCCGGCGCGATGTCGGCCAGCGGATACAGCACAAACGCCCGCTGCGCCATTTCCGGGTGCGGTACGCTGAGGTCGGCTTCAGCAATAACGTGCGATCCGTAGAGCAGAATATCCAAGTCCAAAGTTCTGGCGCCCCAGCGAATCAGGCGCAATCGGCCATGGGCGGTTTCGATGGCCTGTAATTGGCGCAGCAACTCCGCTGCCGGCAGGCTCGTCGAAATTTTCATCACCGCGTTGATAAAGTCGGGCTGGTCCTGCGGGCCGACCGGCGTGCTGCGGTAAAGGGGGGAGAAGGCCAATTCGGCGACGCCTGCCAGTGACGCAATCTCAGTCCGCGCTTGCTTTAGTTGTTCCAGCGGGTTTTCCAGATTGCTTCCCAGGCCGATATAGGCTTCGACGCCGGGATTCAGCGCCGTCATTGCGGATTGGCGACCGGCTTGGTTCGGGAACGGTAGCGGCCGGATTTGCGGTTGCGCGGTTTACCGCCGCCGGTTTTGCCGGGCGTTGTCATTTGTTTGCGCAATTCCTCGTCGGCCTCCTGGAACTGTGCCCACCATTCCACCAATTGCGGATCGGCGCCGCCGGTTTCCGCCCGCAGTTGAAAGAAGTCGTAAGCCGCCCGGAATTTGGGCTGCTCCAACAGCCGATACGGCCGGGTGCCGACGGTACGGGAAAATTTGGGCTGCATGAACCAGACATCGCGCATCGACTGCGTGATGTGCCTGGGCATCGCGGTGATCTTGATTTGCCGCGCCAGAACTTCGTTGGCGGCGTTTTGGTAGGCCAGCGTCTCGTTTTCGCCGTTGCCGATGCGCTTTTGCGCGGCGACCTGTAACGGCTCCCACAATAGCGCGGCCAATAGAAAATACGGGGTCAGCGTCTTGCCGTCGTTATAGCGCCGGTCGGAATTCTCTAAAGCCCGAATCAAAAACAGGCGCGGAAAGTCCTGTTCCTGGGTAGCCAGACAACGTTCGGTCTCTGGAAATAAAATCCCGAACAGGCCGTAATGCCTGAGCATTTCGAAGGTTTGCAATCCGTAACCGGCCAAAAACAGCTTCAACACTTCGTCGTACAACCGGGCGGAGGGGATACTTTTCAGTAAGTCGGCCTGGGCGTAGATTGGCTTCTCGGTATCGGGATGCAGCGTAAAACCCAATTTGACGGCAAAGCGGATAGCCCTGATCATCCGCACCGGATCTTCCCGGTAGCGGACTTCCGGGTCGCCGATCAGACGCATTACCCCAGCCGCGTGGTCCTGCATGCCGCCGGTGTAATCGACTACCGAAAAATCGCGGATGTTGTAGTACAGGGCGTTGACGGTGAAGTCGCGACGCCAGACGTCTTCCTCCAAGGTTCCGAACACGTTATCGCGCAGCAAGCGGCCGTCTTCGTGCACCACTTGCCGGTCGGATTCTTCGTTATCGACACCGCCGCGAAAGGTGGCGACTTCTATGATTTCCCGACCGAAAAACACGTGGGCCAAACGGAAGCGGCGGCCGATAATCCGGCAATTGCGGAAGATTTGTTTCACCTGCTCCGGGCTGGCGTTGGTCGCCACGTCGAAATCCTTGGGCTCCCGCCCCAACAGCAAATCACGCACGCAACCGCCGACCAGATAGGCTTCGAAATCGGCTTTTTTCAGCCGCGTCAATACCTTGAGTGCGTTCTCGCTGATTTGGGTACGGCTTATGCAATGCTCCGAACGCGGGTAAATCTTCACGGCATTGGCAGCAGCCGGCGCGTCGGCCGACTGGGCGGTCAAACTCACGGGCGCAAAGATTTTTTTGATGAAACTAAAAATAACCGTATTCCTTTATTAAATGATGCCTGCCAAACCACGGAGCTGCGGGGCGCGCAGCTTCAAAGCTTTATCATAACACCTCGCCAGAATTAAGCTCAATCGAGCACTTTCTTTTACATTCCCTTGCGTTGACTGTAGAATTTGACCACTCGTCGCGTAACGGCGTAATACCTTGAATACCAGCCAAGCCCGCGTCCATTCGTCAGGCAGCGGGCTCTTTACTTCGGAGTGTGGAGCGTATGTTTAAGAAGATTTTACTGGGTTTTGTCGACCGCCCCTTGTTCGCCAGTCTGTTTATCGCCGATTTCGCGATCTTGCTGTTCCATCGGCCGCCGTTCCTGTTTTCCATCGTCATGGTTGGCGCCTTGGTCGGAATGAGCATGTACATGGGCCAAAAGCTGGCTCCATTCGAACAGTAATTGCGCAAAGCAAGCCGAACCATCCAAACCAAGCCCGGCGTCGAACCCCTATCGGCGCCGGGTTTTTTACGCCGTATGGGTGCTGTGATTTACGACGCCCTGCTGTTGTTAGCCGTACTATTTTTGGCCACCGCCCTAGCTCTTCCACTAAACCAAGGCCAAGCGTTCGCCTCGAACCAAGCCATATACCCGATCTATCTGCTGGCCGTAAGCTTTGCCTTCTACGGCTGGTTCTGGACCCACGGCGGCCAAACCCTGGGCCTACGCGCCTGGAAGATCAAACTCGTCTCCACCGACCGGCAAGCCGTCGATTGGCCGCACGCGGCGTTGCGCTTTATTAGCGCCCTGCTTTCCTGGGTCTGCTTGGGCTTTGGATTTGTCTGGTGCTTGTTCGACAAGGACCGCCAAAGCTGGCACGACCGCCTGTCCAAAACCCGTCTCGTCTACTGCGAAGAAAAGCGCTGAAGCCAAAATCGGATGTGCTATATTCCCGGCTCCATCTTCTTCATGAGCCGGGAGCACACAATGAAAACAATAACAATAGCCCTATCCCTGTTTGCAGTATTCGTCTCCGCCAATGCCGTTGCCGACGTGAAGTTGGCGGACAATTCCAAGTTAGTGGGCAAATGGCAGGTCACTGCCGAAGCCCTCGCGCTGGACAGAGAGAAAAAAAAGCTCCAAGTTACCTGGGAGTTTCAAAAAGACGGTACGTTGATCACTACCGGTGAAGATGCCCGTAGCGGCATCGGCGAAATGACGATTCCGATCAAATACAGCGTGGCCGACGGCTTGATCAAAAAACAAATCACTCCGGGCCGGGAAAAATACGAGGACTGCGCCGTCGTGGAAATGGACGAAAAGGATATGGTATTGAAATGTAAATTCCTCTACCTGTTCATGACCCGCAAATAACGTCCGTTACCGACCGCTCGAGCCGACTGCGAAGTGCAGCCGGCTTTCCGTTCGAGGCTCTCGTCTTAGCTGCCCCGCTTAACCGCGTAAAGCGCGCAACAAAACACCAAGGTGCTGGGCAACATCGCCATCAACATCGGATTCATGTCGTAAACCAAGCCGACATGGCCGGCAATCCGGTCGAAAATATTGAAGGTCATGCCGATCACGATACCCATCATGATCCGCGCACCGGTGCTGACGCCGCGGCCGATGCCGATCACGAACGGCGCCGACACCATCAACATCACAAACGTGACGAACGGATTGATCAACCGGCTCCAAAACGCCAGCTCGTAACTTTGCGATTTCTGGTTGTTCTGTTTCAGAAAATCGATGTACATAAACAAATCGTACAGCGACAGGTTATCGGAGTTGACTACGGCCACTTTCAGCAGATCGGAATCGATCCCGGAACGCCAGGCCTGCTGCTCCTGAGCGCCGGCAAATATTTGCTGCGGTGCGATTTCCGAGTGCTTGACGCCCTCCAGCCGCCATTGCTTGTCCCCCAGAAATTGGGCGCGCTCCGCTTGGGTGACCCGTTGCAAGTGCTTATCCTCGCCCACGTCGTAAATCCGCAGGTCTGCCAACGAGCCGTCGTCGAGTATTTTGCGAACGTTGATGAAACTATTGCCTTCGCGCAGCCACATGCCGTATTGCGAACGCATCACCACACCGTCATGCAGCGCCGTCGTTTTCAGCAATTGTGCGGCCCGCTCGCAAGGCGGCGCCACGAACTCGCCGACCAGCACCGCGACAACCACCAGCACCAGACCGGCCAGCATGATGGTCCGGATGATCCAGGCCACCGACAGACCGGCGCCGCGCATCGCGATGATTTCCCGGTTGTTGGCCATCGCCCCGACCACGAACAGGCTCCCCAACAGCGCCGAAGACGGCACCAATTCGTAAAATACCCGCGGCGAAGTCAACGTCAGAAACCACAAAATGGTCTGCAAATTGTAGCCGCCCTGGCCCAGGTCCTTTAATTCGTCGCTGAAGCTGAACAGATTGAACAAGGTCAGCAACAGAATCACCGCCACCAGCGAACCTTTCACGACTTCCCTGACGATATAAAACGTTAATACATTCATCCGGCAACCTTTCCTGTCAGACTTTGCAAACACCAGCGCCAGCCGTACAGACGTACCAGCATGGCCAATCCCAGCAACAGCAAGGCCGTATCCACCCAAAAATAACCGACCCAGGCCGGCAGCGCACCGCTGATGACCCAGCTATGGTTGACCCGCTGCAGGTTGCCATAGACAAAGTAAATGCCGAAAGCGACCAGCATACTGCCGTAGATTCCGCCGCGCGGCGACAGTTTGGCCAGCGGTACCGCCAAAACCGCCAGCAACACCACGCCCAGCGGCGTATTCAACCGGTCTTGAACTTCCGCGACATCGCGCAATTCCTGCGACACCCACAACGCCTTGGTCGGAATGGCCTCCCGGCCCAGGCTTAACACCGTGACCTTTTTTTCGATCAGTACCGAATATTCCTGAAACGCTTCGATGACGAAATCCTTATTGCCGGGCACACCCATCACCCGCTGGCCGTTTTCCAACACCAAATACAGCCCCCCCGGCAAATTTCTCAGCCAACCCGATTCGGCGTTGACCACGCCGAGCTTGCCGCCCTGCTTGTTTTGCACGAACACATGGTGCATGTGGCCTTCGTCGTCCACCGTTTCGGTGTAGAAAATCAGCTCGCCGTCGCTGTACTCGCTGAAGCGGCCGGCGGAAATACCGCGAATATCGGCATTTTGCTTGTCCTGATGCATCAATTCTTCGGTGCGCGCCTCGGCCCACGGCGCCGCGAACATCGACAGGCCCACGCCAAGCAGACTGAGCGGAACCACCAGCAGGAACACCGCCCGGTAAATCGTGAACGCGCCGCCGCCGGCCGACGAAATCGCCGACATTTCCTGTTCGCGGTGCATCCGCCCCAACACCATCAACACCGCCATGAACAACGCCGCCGGCAAAAAGGCCGTGGTGGCGATGACGATTTTCATGCCCAGCAAGGCCATCACGGTATCGTTGGCGATATTGCCCTCGATAGCCAGAGCCAGTACCCGAATGAATTTGCGGCTGACGATAATCACCACCAGAACCGTCAGCACCGCCGTGACGGTAAAAAACAGCTCCTTGATGATCATTTTATCCAGCACGGTGAACAGCCGAAACGGCCGGCCGGCGCTGGGCATTGCACGCTCGACGCTCAAAGACTCTCTCCCGATATTCTCATGTATAATCGGTCGCAATACCGCTGCAACCGGCAGAAACCCTCAATCCAAGACACTTGATAGTGGATGTATCAAATGGACTATTCTATAGAAAGCTCCCCCTTAGACAAACTGCAAAGCGATTGCCTGCTGCTGGGTATTTACGAAAACCAACAACTGACCCCGGCTGCCGCGGCCTTGGATGCGGCGAACGGCGGCCTGATCGGTAAGCTGATCGCCCGCGGCGACATTAAGGGCAAGAACGCGGAAACCTTGCTGGTCAACAACCTGCCCGAAGGCAATATCGTTCGTATCGTCCTGGTCGGCTTCGGCGAACGCGGCAAAGTCAGCCGTAAACAATACCGCAAGGCGCTGGCCGCGGCGGTCAAAACCGTCAAGGACAGCAAAGTGCAAAGCGCTAGCAGCGCACTGCTGGACATCGACGTCGATGGTACAGACAGCCAATGGAAAGCCCGACAAATCGTCGAAGTGTTCAACGACGGCCTTTACCAATACAGCGCGACCAAAAAAGTCGACGATAAAATTCCGCTGCAACAGCTCCGCATCGTCGCTAACGACAGCCAAAAGCCGGCGGCCGAAACCGGTCTGCAACAGGGGGTCGCAATCGCGTTGGGCGTCGAATTGACTAAACAACTGGCCGACCTCCCCGGCAATATTTGCACGCCGACCTACCTTGCCAAACAAGCGCTGGCACTGGCCGGCCAACACGAGTTGTTGAGCTGCGAAATCCTGGAAGAAAGCGACATGGAAGCGCTGGGCATGGGCTCGTTTCTGTCGGTAACCCGCGGCAGCCGCCAGCCGGCCAAATTGATCTGCCTGGAATACCGGGGCGGCGACAAAAACGCCAAACCCATCGTGCTGGTTGGCAAAGGCCTGACCTTCGACGCCGGCGGCATTTCGTTGAAGCCCGGCCAGGGCATGGACGAAATGAAATACGACATGTGCGGCGGCGCCAGCGTGCTGGGCATCATCCGCGCCGCCAGCCTGTTGAACTTGAAACTGAACATCGTCGGCTTGGTGCCGGCTTCGGAAAACCTGCCGGACGGCGCCGCCAACAAACCGGGCGACATCTGGACCAGCATGTCCGGCAAGACTATCGAAATCTTGAACACCGACGCCGAAGGCCGCCTGATCCTGTGCGACACGCTGACCTATGCCAAAAAATACAACCCGGACGTCATCATTGACATGGCGACCTTGACCGGTGCCTGCATCGTCGCGCTGGGCAGGGTGCCGAGCGGCTTGTTCGGTAACGACGACAAACTCTGCAACGAATTGATCGGGGCCAGCGAAACCGCCTGCGACTTGCTGTGGCGGATGCCGATCTGGGAAGAATATCAGGAGCAACTGAAATCCAATTTCGCCGATCTGGCCAACATCGGCGGCCCGGACGGCGGCAGTATCACCGCAGCGGTATTCCTGTCCAAGTTCGCCGAGGAATACCGTTGGGCGCACATCGACATCGCCGGCACCGCCTGGCGCACCGGCGCCAACAAGGGCGCTACCGGCCGGCCGGTGCCGCTAGTTACCCAGTATTTGTTGAATCGGGCATCGGCTTAACCGGTGCCGTAGCGCCCGGCTTACGCCGGGCATTGCGCTACCCCCTCTTTTCCAAAGAGGGGCAGTGGAGATTTTCCAAATAAACCCATCTATCCCCGCGGCTAGTTAATAAGGGTAAGCAACTTAGAGACGTATTGGATTGGGATAGCGTGCGTTATTGGTTGTAACTATGTGGCACGATTGAATTGCCGGCCCCCAGAAGCCAATCTCCTCTGGTCCTTGTGGCCCGTTACAGGTTTGTGCAAGAAGTAAATCCATGCCGGGATGACGACTTCGAATTGCTTTCAACGACTAATCCGAACATGCCTTGAATTGGCCCCACCCCGCCCAGACCCCGAACTTAAACCGACATGACCGAAACCAGTCATTCGCCATCCTTCCCGGAAGTCAGCTTCTACGTGCTCGGCAGCCACGATCAGCAGCAGCGCCTGGAATTCGCCTGCAAATTGGTCGAGAAAATCTACCGCACCGGTTTTTTCTGTTACGTGTTGGCCGAATCGGCCGAACAGGCCGGACAAATCGACAAAGCCTTGTGGACCTTCCGCGCCGGCAGCTTCGTCCCCCACCAAATTTACCAAGGCTTACTGCCGCAATATCCCGGCACGATATTGATCGGCGACAGCGACATTCCTGAGGCCTGGCGCAGCGTCATCGTCAACCTGTCCTCGACGTTCCCGCCCGCCGAACCGCCGACCGAACGGATTCTGGAAATACTAGACAACAGCGAACAATCCAAACAAGCCGGCCGCCAGCGCTACCGGCATTACCAGCAGTTGGGTTTATCGATCAATACCCACAAAATGTAAGCCGGGCCGGGAGCAGCTCCGGGCTCTAGCGAAGCTCTCAGCCATGCCGCGTCCTCCGCGGCGGCATGCAGGCTTATGGCTGCCGCCACACATTTTCCAGTGGCCGCTTCAGCTTTGGCTTCTTCGGCCCAATAGTTTGAACAGCAGACGCCCCGAGTGACAATGGCCACCCCGGTTTCGTGCGGATATCGCCTTTGCCGAACCGCGCTATTCAACAGGCATAAACGCCGATGCCGCTCGTTATTTTCATCGTGGCAACCATCGCTGCGCGCAGACATCGAACTATTTGCCGGCGTTGCCTGTATAATCTCCGGCAGAGTTGGCCGAACAGTCGCCGTTCCGCGCAAGCGGGAGGGAGGAAAGTCCGGGCTCCATAGGGCAGGGTGCCAGGTAATGCCTGGGAGGCGCGAGCCTACGGAAAGTGCCGCAGAAAATATACCGCCTGGTTCGTATCGGACCCGGTAAGGGTGAAATGGTGCGGTAAGAGCGCACCGCGCAACTGGTAACAGGTGTGGCAGGGTAAACCCCACCCGGAGCAAGATCAAATAGAGGAGCATTGGCGTGGCCCGCGCTGCTCCTGGGTAGATTGCTTGAGCGCTTGGGTGACCAAGCGCCTAGATGAATGGCTGTTCACGACAGAACCCGGCTTACAGGCCAACTCTTTCTCTTCCCCTATTCTCTTTTGCCATCCGCAAATTTTCCATGACCTTGAAAAGCGACGAGTTCTACCTGAAGGCCGAACAATTGATCGCGGCCGGCCGCTTTATCGACAGCAAAGGCTGGGTGCCTGCCACCAGCGGCAACTTTTCGGCGCGTTTGGCGGACGGCAATATTGCGATCACGGTATCAGGCCGGCATAAAGGCCGTTTGCAAACCGACGACATCATGCTGATCGACCCTCAAGGCCGCTCCCTCGACGGCAAGAAGCCGTCGGCGGAGACCTTGCTGCATACCTCGATTTACCGACGTTACCCGGATGTCCAGGCCGTATTGCACCCGCATTCGGTGAATGCCACCTTGACCGCCCGGCTATTTCAAAACGAAATCGTACTGGAAGATTACGAGCTGCTGAAGGCATTGCCCGGCATCGATACCCACGAAAGCCGGATCGTTGTGCCGATTTTTGCCAATGACCAGGACATTCCGCAGTTGGCGGCCGAGGTCGAGCACTATTTGGATATCCACGGCGACATTCACGGCTACATTATCGCCGGCCACGGTTTTTACACTTGGGGCGCTTCGGTGGACGATGCCTTACGCCATCTGGAAGCCCTGGAGTTTTTATTCGATATCGAAATTCGTCTGCACGGAGTGAAACGATTATGAGCGCATTGACTACCTACCCCGCTAACCAACCCGGCCAAGGCCAGACCTGGCGCGACTTTGACGCGATCTCCAGCCAATTAAGCGGCCTGGGCGTGCAGTTCGAACGCTGGCAAGCCGATCAGGCCTTCGCCGCCGATGCTGGCGCCGACGCAGTGCTGGCGGCTTACCAAAGTTCGATAGACAAATTGAAGCAGCAATACGGTTTTCAATCGGTCGACGTCATCAGCCTGAACGCCGAGCATCCCAACAAGGATGCGTTACGCCAAAAGTTTTTGTCGGAGCATATTCATAGCGACTTCGAAGTGCGTTTTTTTGTGGAAGGCAAAGGCTTGTTTTACCTGCACGTCGGCGATCAAGTGCACGCGGTATTGTGCGAACAAGGCGATTTGATCAGCGTACCGGCGAATACTAAGCATTGGTTCGACATGGGCGAAAACCCGGCTTTCAAATGCATCCGCCTGTTCACCACCGAAGACGGCTGGGTGGCGGATTTTACCGGCGACAAGATCGCCGATAGCTTCCCGACTCTGGACCAATACCTCGCTACCTTATGATCGAAGCCATCGTTACCGACATTGAGGGCACTACGTCGTCGTTGTCGTTCGTCAAGGACGTGTTGTTCCCTTACGCCCGCGCCCACCTGCCCGGCTTCGTCGCCGAGCACTGCGCCGATCCTGAGGTACAAGCCTTATTGGACGATGCCAACCGGCTGGCGGGCGGCCAACTCAATCAAGCGGCATTGATCGAACAATTCATTGCCTGGATCGATGCCGACCAGAAAATCACGCCGCTCAAATCCCTGCAAGGCTTAATCTGGCTGGACGGTTACCGCAACGGCGATTTTACCGGCCACGTCTACGCAGATGCGGTCCGCAATTTGCGCGCGTGGCACCAGCGCGGATTGAAGCTCTACGTTTATTCGTCCGGCTCGGTGCAGGCACAGAAATTATTGTTCGGGCACAGCGACTTCGGCGATCTGACGCCGCTGTTCTCCGGTTATTTCGATACCCGCATCGGCGGCAAGCGCGAAGCCGATTCTTATCGAAAAATAGCCGAGGAACTCGGTTTGCCTGGTGCGCAGATCCTGTTTTTGTCCGACATTCGCGAAGAACTCGATGCGGCGCGGGCGGCCGGCTTTGCTACCCGTTGGCTGGTGCGAGAACAGGCGACGGATGCCGGCGCCGAACATCCGCAAGCGGCCGATTTCGATGCGATACGCTTTTAATCCGGCATTACGCGGCCTATGAAAATCGCCATCCTATCGCGCGACCCGGCGCTGTATTCCAGCGTGCGGCTTATGGAGGCCGCCAAAGCGCGCGGCCATGACGCGCGCATCTTCGATCCGACCCATTGCTACATGAACATCACCTCGATGAAGCCGTCGATCCATTACATGGGCGAGGATTTGTTGGGTTACGACGCAGTGATTCCGCGCATCGGCGCGTCGATTACCTTTTACGGCACGGCGGTGCTACGCCAATTCGAAGTGATGGGCGTCTACACCCTGAACAAATCGGCGGCAATCAGCCGATCCCGCGACAAAATGGCCTCCAGCCAACTGCTGGCCCGCAAAGGCATCGATTTACCGATCACCGCGTTTGCCCATAATCCGGACAATATCGAGGATTTGATCGCCGAAGTCGGCGGCGCGCCGTTGGTGATCAAACTGGTGGAGGGCTCGCAAGGCATCGGCGTGGTGCTGGCGGAAACCCATAACGCTGCCCACAGCGTGATTCAGGCCTTCATGGGCCTGAACGCCAACATCATGGTGCAGGAGTTCGTTCAAGAGGCGGCCGGCAGCGACATTCGCTGTTTCGTGATCGGCGACAAAGTAGTGGCGGCGATGAAGCGCCAAGGCCGCGAAGGTGAATTCCGCTCCAATCTGCATCGCGGCGGCACTGCCACGCTGATCAGACTGGCGCCGGCCGAGCGCGCCGCGGCGGTTCAAGCGGCAAAAATCATGGGCTTGGACGTGTGCGGCGTGGATTTGCTGCGTTCTAAACGCGGACCGTTGGTGATGGAAGTCAATTCCTCACCCGGCCTGGAGGGCATCGAAAAGACCAGCGGCAAGGACATTGCCGGTTTGATGATCGAACACATCGAAAAAAACGCCGGAAAGGTCAAGTCTGCATAAGAAAGAGTCCGGCTGCACCGGACTCGGATAATGCCGCTATTGCTCCAGCGTGACGAAAGCCAGTTTCGAGATGCCGGCGTGTTGCACGGTTGCCATGACTTCCGCCACTTTGCCGTAGTTGACGCCTTGATCGGCGTAGATATGGATGATCAGCTCGGGGTTGGCGGCCAGTTCGCTTTTCAGCGTGCTGTCCAGCGCCACCAGATCGGCGATCGGATTCTTGTTCAACGTCACGGCACCCTGGGCGTCGATACCCAATTGCATCGGCTGTTTTTCGGTATCAGGCGTGGTTGAGGCCGTTTTCGGCAGCGCCACGTTCACGGATTGGGTTAGTAAAGGCGCCGTTACCAACAGAATGATAACCAGCACCAGCATCACGTCGACCAGCGGCGTGACGTTTATCTCGCTGACCGCCTCGTCGTCTTCCGAATTCGTTTTAAATCCCATTTATTTACTCCTTGTTTTTACCGTTGTCGCCAAAGGCGATATGCAGAAAGCCGTCCACGAAATTTTCCAGCGACGCCCGATGGTGCTTGGCGCGCCTCAGGAAAAAATTGTAGGCCAAGACTGCAGGAACCGCTACCGCGATACCGATGGCCGTGGCGATCAAAGCGTCGCCGATCGGGCCGGCCACAACGTCGAGGCTGGCCGAGCCGCTGGCGCTGATGTCGTGCATCGCGTGCATGATGCCCAATACGGTACCGAATAAACCGACGAACGGCGCCGTGCTGCCGATGCTGGCGAGCATAGTCAGGCCGCTTTCCATCCGGCGTTGCTCGTCCTGGGTTTGTTTACGCAGGGTTTGTTCCAGCAAGTCTTGCGGCGAACCGCGGAATTTCAGGCTGGCGCAGGTCTCCGGGTGGCTCATTTCCGCCAACCAGGCAAAACCGCATTGGGCGATGCGGGCTTTCGGGCCGCGCGCGGTCTCGGCGGGCAATTGTTCGGCGGCTTTCAAATCGGCCGAGTCCCAAAAAGCGGCGTTGTACTTTTTGTTGTAATAGTTGTTTTTGGCGAATTGCCAAATTTTAAACAGAATCAAAGTCCAGGTTATCAGCGAAAACACCACCAATGTGTACAGCGTGGCGTCGATAACAGCTTCCGGGGCTATATGGTAAGGCATTACTCTCTCCGAGTTTTATTATTCACGTAGTGTAAAAATGATTGGCACGATCACCGAACTGGCCACCGGCGTTTCACCGCGCTTGGCCGGAATGAATTTCCATTTTTTGACGGCCTCTACCGCCGATTCGTCCAGTATTTCGTGGCCGCTGCTCTGATCCACCGCGACCGCATCGCTCAGGCCTTCCGCGGAAACCTGGACCTTTAACAGCACTTTACCCTGCCAACCGCGGCTTTTCGCGATCATCGGGTATTCCGGCTTCGGATTGTGCGCATAGTTGGCGCGGAAATTGGCTTCGGTAAATTGTTCGGCGTGAGTCGGCACGCTGCTCGCGGCGGTGGCCGGGGCGCTGGGTGCGCTCGGCGCGGTAACCGGAGTCGGCTGCGGCTCGGCCGGGGCTTCCACCGGCGCAAATTCCGGCGCTTTTTGCACAATCGGCGGCGGCGCCTTCTTCGGCACCGGTTTCGGCTGCGGTTTTTTCGGCGGCGGCTTTTTCTCCGGCGGCGGAGGGGCGGGCGGTGGCGGCGCGGCACTGGGTTTCGGCGCCGACATCGCTATCATCGACACTTCCATGACCAACGGTTGGGCCTGGGTCAATTTTTCTTCCGGTTGCAACAGTTGCTGCAGGCCCCAAATGTGCAATAACAGCACCAAGACCGCTAGCAGCCGCAGCATGCTGGCGGGCCGTTCTTCGCCGAACAGGCTCCGCCAAAACCAATGTTGACCGCGCTCCCCCGTTTGCCCCGCACCGCCGAAGGATACCAAGTGATTTTCCGGCAAAGCATCTTCGTGGTTTTTAAATAAAAACATATAGGCTGTTCGATACAAAAATATGCGCGATTGGTTTTTTAATCATACATTGTATGTTATTAGTTCCCCCCGCGTCAGCCGCATCTGGGGCGACTGGCGTGGCCGAATATAGACTAAGACGTTTCAGAACCTTAAATCCCCACTACCATCCTTTGCCATTGGCGGCAAAATCGCGAACTGTGGCATAATTTTCAAGCCCGTCCTCCCTTCTTTCCGATTTTTTCTATGCCTGCAAAACAATCCCAGACCAAGGAGCAAATCGCTGCGTTGGCCTTTAGCGCCATCGGCGTCGTATTCGGCGATATAGGCACCAGCCCGTTATATGCCATTAAAGAGGTATTTCACGGCGGCTTGCCTACCGATACGGTTCACGTTCTAGGCGTGTTGTCGCTGATTTTCTGGGCCATCACGCTGGTGGTGACGACCAAATACGCCATCTTCATCATGCGCGCGGACAATAAGGGCGAAGGCGGGATTATGGCTTTGATGGCGCTGGCTTTGCACGGCTCCAAAGACAACACGGAGCGCAAGCTGTTCATCGTCACGATAGGCTTGCTCGGGGCGGCGCTGTTCTACGGCGACAGCATGATCACGCCGGCCATTTCGGTGCTGAGTGCCGTGGAGGGTTTGCGGATCGTCGCCCCCAGGCTGGAGAGCTTTGTTACGCCGATCACGATCCTGGTGTTGGCCGTGCTGTTCATCATCCAGGCCAAAGGTACGGGCCGGGTCGGCCGCATGTTTGCGCCGGTGATGTGTTTTTGGTTTGCAGCCCTGGCCCTGCTCGGCATCGTCAATATCGTCCAGCATCCGGACGTGCTGATGGCAATCAATCCTTATTACGCCGCGAATCTGCTGCTCGAAATCGGCTGGAAAGGCTTTGTCATCATGGGAGCCGTGGTGCTGGCGATTACCGGCGCCGAGGCACTGTACGCCGACATGGGTCATTTCGGTTTGAAACCGATCCGCTACGCCTGGTTCGGTTTCGTGTTCCCGGCGCTGTTGTTGAATTATCTAGGCCAGGGCGCCTTGTTGATCGGCAACCCGAAGGCGGTGGAAAATCCGTTCTTTTTGATGGCGCCGCAGTGGGCATCTTATCCGTTGTTGGTTCTGGCTACGCTGTCCACCGTGATCGCATCGCAAGCCGTGATTTCCGGCGCCTTTTCCGTCACCCGCCAAGCCATCCAGTTGGGCTATTGCCCGCGGATGAACATTCGCCATACCTCCGGCGACGAAATGGGCCAAGTGTTCGTGCCGACCATCAACTGGTTGTTGATGGTGTCTGTGTTCATTTTGGTACTCAGCTTTAAATCATCGTCGGCACTCGCCTCGGCTTACGGCATCGCCGTGACCGGAACCATGATCGTCGACACGATATTGGCGTTCATCGTGATCCAGGGCTTGTGGCAATGGAACAAGCCCACCAGCATTCTGTTTCTTTCGACGTTCTTGATCATCGACTTGCTGTTTCTGTCCTCCAACAGCCTGAAAATTCCGCACGGCGGCTGGCTGCCGCTGGTGGTCGGTACCGTGCTGTTTTTGGTGATGACCACCTGGATCAAGGGCAAACAACTGCTGGCGCGCTATCTGGACGAACGCCGGGTATTGTTCGAGGATTTGGAAGAGCGCTTGCGCGACCGGCCGCCGGCCACCGTACCCGGTACCGCGATTTATATGGCGCGCAACGTGCACGGCGTGCCGCAGGTTTTGCTGCACAACCTGGAGCACAATCACGTCATTCACGAGAAAGTGATCGTACTGACCATCGTCACTCGCGAGGAGCCTTACGTGGAAGAGGCGCAGCGGGTCAAAATCCGCTCGTTCGGCGACAGCGGCAATTTTTACCGGGTCAAGTTGTATTTCGGCTTTCAGGAAGAGCAGGACGTCCGTCGTGCCTTGCAACTTTGCTGCCACGAAGGCCTGGATATCAACCAGAAAACCGTATCGTTTTTTATCGGTAGCGAGCGGCTGTCATTCCGCCGCAAAAGTCCGATGCCGAAATGGCGACGCTCGCTGTTCAGTTTCCTGACTCACAATTCCAGCAGCGCGATCGAGTATTTCAAAATCCCGGTCGATCGCGTGATCGAGTTGGGGATTCGGATCGAGTTGTAAACCCTGCGCTGCGGCTACCGGTCGCGGCGTCCGCGCCAACCGCCCGGCCGGCTATCGCCGTTGCCGCGCTCGCGCCATTCCCTGCGGCCACCGGCTTCGGCCGGTTCCGGCCGCGCCATCAACGAGTTTCCGCGCCAGGAAGAGCGGTCCGGTTGCTGATCGTGCCTATCGTGGTCCGGCGACCGTCTGCCCCAGTCGCCGCGACGGTCGTCGTGACGGTCGAAATCGGGCCGGCGCCAGTCATGGTGGTCGCGATGGTCGTGAACTCGGCCTTGCGGCAGGTAGTAGCGGCCGTAAGTGATGGTCGTGCTCGGGGTGTAATAGCTCGAACCGTAACTTTGGTAATAACCCGGAGTCGAGTAACCGGAGCCGTAACCGTAACTCGAGTAGCCGCGTTGGTAATAGCCGGTCGCACAACCCGACAGGATGATAGCGACGATCGAAAAAACGGCGACGTTCAAGGTTTTCATGGCTGCCTCTTGGCTGTTGGGCCCTCTTGATTTAAGTTGGCTTCAGCTTACCGAGGCAGACTTAATCGGTGCTTAAACTTTCGGTCCGGCCAAATAATTCTCCGGCTCCACGGCGACCGGATTGGTCAACGTACCGATGCCTTCGATTTCGATGCGCACGATTTGTCCCGGCTTCAAATAACCGCGCGGCTTCATCTTCACGCCGACGCCGGCCGGCGTGCCGGTGCTGATGACGTCGCCGGGTTCCAGGGTCATGACTTGGCTCAGATAAGCGATCAACTCGTAGCAATTGAAAATCATCTCGCCGGTGTTGGCGTTTTGGCGCAATTCGGCGTCGACCCAGGTTTTCAGGCTCAGATTGTGCGGATCGGCGATTTCGTCGGCGGTGACCAGCCACGGGCCGAGCGGGCCGTGGGTATCGAACGACTTGCCCAGGGTCCAGGTCGGCGTGCGGGCCTGCCAGTCGCGCACCGTGACGTCGTTGCAGATGGTATAGCCGGCAATCACTTCGCCGGCGCGTTCGGCGGAGACGTTTTTGCAGCGTTTGCCGATGACCAGCGCCAGTTCTCCTTCGTAATCGACTTTGTCGGAAACCGGCGGCAGGTGGATCGCCGCGCCGGGGCCGATCACGCAGGTGCTTTGCTTGGTAAAAAACGTCGGGTATTCCGGCTTTTCCAGACCGGTTTCGCCGATATGGTCGGCGTAATTCAAACCCACGCCCAACAACTTGCCGGGACGCGGGATCGGCGCCAGCAATTGCACCTCAGCCAACGGCTTGCCGGCAGCGCCGCTATCGATCAAGGCCTGTAACGCCCCTTGCGCCGCAGCGCCCGCCGCCAGAAACGCCAACATGTCGTTGGGCAAACCGGCGCCTGCCGCTATCACCTGTTCGCCTACTACCGCACCGATTTTGCGTTCGCCGTTGTCCAGAAAAGTCGCCAGTTTCATTCGTGCTATCCCGTCCCAAAAACCTGCCATTCTAGCCGATCGGCTGCCAATTCGCGGCAAGCCGGCGTTGGCGTTCGCCGCCCGTCGCGTTGTGGGTTACAATCGCGGCTTGATTGTCCGCGGCCTGGCCGCCCCATTTCGAGTTCCACCGATGACACCCGCCCAATTTGCCGACTACGCCCAACAGGGCTATAACCGCATCCCGGTCTGGCGCGAAGTTTTAGCCGACCTGGACACGCCGCTCAGCGCTTATTTAAAGCTGGCCGACGGCGCCTATTCTTATCTGTTCGAATCGGTGCATGGCGGCGAGCAATGGGGGCGTTACTCTATCATCGGTCTGCCTTGCCATACCCGGATCAAAATCAGCGGTAAGCGGATAACGCTCGAAACTGAGGGCGCCGACAGCGAAGCCTTCGAGCATAGCCAGCCGTTACAGTGGATAGAAGAATTCCGCCAACAATATAAAGTGCCGGACGTGCCCGGCCTGCCGCGTTTCAACGGCGGCTTGGTCGGTTACTTCGGTTACGAGACCATCGGTTACATCGAAACGCGGTTGCAAGCGTCGGCCAAACCCGATCCGATCGGTGCGCCGGATATTCTGTTGATGGTATCCCAGGATTTGCTGGTGTTCGACAACCTGTCCGGCAAGATGCTGCTATTGACTCACGCCGACCCGGCCCACGATAACGCTTACCATAACGCCAAGGCCCGTCTGGATCGGCTGGTGGAAAAATTGCGTAAGCCGCACGCCCATCCGCAACCGCACGCCGCGACCAAGCACGTGCAGGAAGCCGACTTCGTTTCCGGCTTTACCCAACAGGGATTCGAAGACGCGGTCATGAAAGTCAAACAATACATCACCGACGGCGATTGCATGCAGGTGGTGTTGTCGCAGCGGATGTCGATTCCGTTTGAAGCTGCACCGCTGGATTTGTACCGGGCCTTGCGCTGCCTGAATCCGTCGCCTTACATGTTCTTCATGAATCTCGGTGACCTGCATGTGGTCGGTTCGTCGCCGGAAATTTTGGTGCGGCTGGAAGACAACGAAGTCACGGTCAGGCCGATTGCCGGCACCCGCAAACGCGGCGAAACCCACGAGCAGGATCTGGAGCTGGAAAAAGAACTGCTGGCCGATCCGAAAGAAATCGCCGAGCATCTGATGCTGATCGACCTGGGCCGCAACGATACCGGCCGCGTCGCCAAAATCGGCAGCGTCAAACTGACCGACAAGATGATCGTCGAACGCTATTCCCACGTGATGCATATCGTATCCAACGTCACCGGCGAATTGCAGGATGGCAAGAATGCCTTCGACGTATTGGCGGCGACATTTCCGGCCGGCACCGTCAGCGGCGCACCGAAGATTCGGGCGATGGAAATCATCGACGAACTGGAACCCGTCAAGCGCGGCATTTATTCCGGCGCGGTCGGCTACATATCGTGGTCAGGCAATCTTGATACCGCGATTGCGATCCGCACCGCCGTCATCAAAGACCAAACTTTACACATTCAGGCCGGCGCCGGCATCGTTTACGACTCGGTCCCGCGCAACGAATGGGATGAAACAATGAACAAAGGCCGCGCGGTGTTCCGCGCCGTCAGCATGGCCGAAGCCGGCCTCGGAGGCAAAGCATGAGCGGCGTCAGATTGGTGATGGTCGACAACTACGATTCCTTCACCTACAACCTGGTGCAATATTTCGGCGAACTCGGCGCCGAGGTGGTGGTGGTGCGTAACGACGAAGTCACGGTCGAGGACATCGAAGGGCTGCGCCCGGACAAAATCGTCATTTCCCCCGGCCCCTGCACACCGAAGGAAGCCGGCATTTCTGTAGAAACCATCCACCGCTACGCCGGCAGATATCCGATTTTGGGTGTCTGTCTCGGCCACCAAAGCATAGGTTATGCCTTCGGCGGCAACATCATCCATGCCAAGCAGATCATGCACGGCAAGGTGTCGCCGGTGTATCACAAAGATTTGGGCGTGTTCAAAAGCTTGAGCAATCCGTTCACCGCCACCCGCTACCACTCGTTGGTTATCGAGCAGGCCACGCTGCCGGATTGCTTGGAAGTGACGGCCTGGACTCAGGACGAAGCCGGCTATATCGACGAAATCATGGGCGTGCGCCACAAAACCCTGGACATCGAAGGCGTGCAATTCCACCCCGAGTCGATTCTGACCGAGCATGGACACGACATGCTCAGGAATTTTCTGCAGCGCTGACGAATCCGGCCGCGGCCGGTTTTATCCCGCGGCGCCCACCGCAAACGCCGTCTTATCGACGACTCGGCGCAATACGAAGCTGGAATGCACGCCGCTGACACCGGGAATGCCGGTGATGCGTTTCAGCAGCAATTCCTGGTAAGCGTCCAAATCCTTGACCGCGACCTTGAGCTGGTAATCGGCAGCCTGGCCGGTAATCAACAGGCATTCCATGACTTCCGGAATTTCGGCGACGGCGGCCTCGAAAGAAGCAAAGCGCTCCGGCGTATGCCGGTCCATCGAAATCTGGATCAAGGCCGTCAGGCTGAGGCCCAAGGCCTTGGCATCCATAGCCGACGATCAGGCCGGCCTCCTCCAGCGCCCGCACTCGGCGCAAACACGGCGACGGCGACAGGCCGATTCGGTCGGCCAATTCCTGATTGCTGATCCGGCCGTCGGTTTGCAAAATCTCCAAAATCTGCCGGTCGTAGCGATCCAATTCCATAAAATTCCGCTAAGTCTTAAAAATGCGCAATTAATTTAAACATATGAAATTAAATTGGCAATATTCCTCCAATTTATCGTTCAATCAAGACTAACAACGCAATCGCCTGCGCGTCGATCTGGCCTATCGTATCGCCAACCGAAACGCAGGAGACCAGCGATGTTAAGCAACCCTTCTTTGAAATACCGCCCGTTCCCGCCAGTCGCGTTGGCCGACCGGCAATGGCCCAACCGCAGCATTACCCGTGCACCGATCTGGATGAGCACCGACTTGCGCGATGGCAACCAGGCTTTATTCGAACCGATGAATGCCGAGCGCAAATTGCGCTTATTCGAGACGCTGTGCGGCATCGGTTTCAAACAAATCGAAGTGGCATTTCCGTCGGCTTCGCAGACCGATTTCGACTTCGTCCGCCAACTGATTACCGAACAGCGAATTCCGGACGACGTGACGATAGAAGTACTGAGCCATGCCCGCGCGCCGCTGTTGCGCCGCACCATCGACAGCTTGCGCGGCGCCCGCAGCGCAATCGTGCATATCGTCAACGCCACCTCGCAACCGTTCCGCGAGCTGGTATTGGGCATGAGCCAAGCTGAAGTGCTGGCGATGGCGGTCGATTCGGTGCGCTTGGTCAAAGATTTGACCGCCGCGCTGCCGGACACCGATTGGCGTTTGCAATACAGCCTGGAAACGTTTACCGCCACCGAGCTGGATTACGCGCTGGCAGTGGCCGACGCGGTGGTCGAAGCCTGGGGCGCGACGCCGGACAACAAGCTGATTTTGAACCTGCCGTCCTCGGTGGAAAACGCGACGCCGAACGTCTACGCCGACCAGATCGAATGGATGCACCGCCGCATCGCTCGCCGCGACAGCGTGGTGTTGAGCGTACATCCGCACAACGACCGCGGTACCGCGGTGGCCGCCGCCGAACTGGCCTTGATGGCCGGCGCCGAGCGAGTCGAAGGCTGTTTGTTCGGCAACGGCGAGCGTACCGGCAACGTCGACTTGGTGACCTTGGCCTTGAATTTGTACACCCAGGGCATCGCGCCGGGCCTGGATTTTTCCGACATCGACGCGGTGGCGCGCAGTTTCGAAGCCTGTACCGGTTTGACGGTACCGCCGCGCCAGCCTTACGCCGGCGACTTGGTATTCACCGCGTTTTCCGGTTCGCATCAGGACGCGATCAAGAAAGGCTTCGCCGCGCAAACGGCGGACGCTGTGTGGAACGTGCCGTATTTGCCGTTCGATCCGGCCGACGTCGGCCGCGGCTACGACGCGGTGATCCGGGTTAACAGCCAGTCCGGCAAGGGCGGCATTGCCCATTTACTGGAAAGCCATTACGGCCTGGTGTTGCCGCGCCGGTTGCAGGTGGAATTCGCGCAAGTGGTTCAGCGCCAGGCCGATGCGGAAGGCGGCGAAATCGGCCACGCGCAAATCTGGCGCTTGTTCAACGCCGCGTATTTGGAGGCGAACGCACCGCTGCTTTACCTCGGCCACCGCTTGAGCGATAGCGCCGGCGGCCAGCGGATTGAATTGGATCTGCATTGGCGCGGCGTAGCGCGATGTTTGGCTGGCGCAGGCAACGGCCCGCTGGATGCGGCGGTCGCCGCGTTGGCGGCGCTGGACTACGCTGTGACCATCCGCAGTTACGAAGAACGCTCGCTCGGCCCCAGCCGCCACGGCGGCGATGCCCAGGCCTGCGCCTTCGTCGAACTGGCCGGACCGGACTCGCGTACTGGCTACGGCGTCGGTATCGACGACAACTTGGTCACGGCCTCGATCAAGGCGCTGGTCAGCGGCATCAATCGTTTGGCCGGATAGCTTGCCAGGCCGGATGGCGCTCGATCGCCGCCAGGGCCTCGGCCAGCAAACCGATACCCGGCTCGGTCCGGTGCCAGGTCGAGGCGCCGGACGGGTGCGGCAGCGGAATCAGGTCGGCGGCGTGGCCGTAGGCCTCGACCCGAAATTGCTTGCCGATCACCTCGCTGAGCTTGTCGGCCTGCAACCATTGCCGGATCGCCAGTTTGCCGACCGGAAGTATCAATTGCGGTTGCAATAGCTCGATTTCGGCCCGCAGCCACGCCGCACAATGGTCGATTTCGGCCGGGCTCGGCACCCGGTCGCCGCCGCCGGCCTGCTTGCCGGGGAAGCAACGGCACACCGCCGCCATGTAAAGCCGTTGCCGAACCTGCTCTTCGCTCAGCCCCAGCCGGCCGAACCAGCCGAACAAGGTTTTGCCGGCAGTCCAGGCGAACGGTTTGCCGAACTGGCCTTCCTTGCCGCCCGGCGCCTGGCCTATCAGCATCACCTTCGACAACACCGGCTGGCAACAAACCACCGGCCCGACCATGTCCGGACAGCGCCGGCAAGCCAGCAACTGTTCGCGGTGAGCGTGTAGTGCGGGTAACACTCGGTGTTAAGCCGGCTTGATCTCGATACCGACCGGGCAGTGGTCGGAGCCGGCGATTTCCGGCAGGATGAAGGCGCTGCTTATGCTCGGCAGCAACGGCTCGCTGGCCAGCATATAGTCGATCCGCCAACCGATGTTCTTTTCGCGGGCGTTGGCGCGGTAACTCCACCAACTGTACGCAACCGTGTCGGGGTGGAAATGGCGGAAGCTGTCGACCAGGCCGCGCCCCAGAATGCCGCCGAAGCCGTCGATCTCGGCCTGGGTATAGCCGGCCGATTTATTGTAGTTGGCCTTGGGCCGGGCGATGTCGATGGCTTGGTGGGCGACGTTGAAGTCGCCGCCGACGATGACTGGCTTGCGGCTTTGCAAGTCGGCCAGATAATCGGCGAAAGCTCGGTCCCAGGTTTGCCGGTAATCCAGCCGCGATAAGCCGTCGCCGGAATTGGGGACATAAACGTTGACCAAATAAAAACCTTCGTATTCTGCGGCGATAACCCGGCCTTCCGAATCGTGATCGGTCTGGCCGATATCCCGCAGAATCTGCAAAGGCTGCTGCCGGCACAGCAGCGCGACGCCGGAATAGCCCTTGCGCTCGGCCGAATTGGCGTAAACGTGGTAACCGTCTATGCCGGCCAAGGCTTGGGCGACCTGATCTTCCTGGGCCTTGGTTTCTTGCAGCAATATGCAATCGGCGCCGATTCGAGCCAGAGTTTCGGCAAAACCTTTGCCTTGCACGGCGCGAATGCCGTTAACGTTCCAGGAGACTATTTTCATGGACTTGATGGATGGGGTTGCGACCGGCTTATTCTAAGCGCTGAAGGGGCAAAGGTCATGAGGAACCGGCCCGAACTCGCCGCGGCTGGCGTTATTGCGCCGTATCGAAACGGATCCGCTGAAAATATTTGGCCAAATCGATCCGGATCGGCATGAAATAGACGTGCAAACCGGTTTCGGCGGCGGTGGCGATCAGATTATTGGCGAACTCGACGTTCCAGTCGTAATCCGGGCGAAAACTCTTCGGGAATTTGACCCGATTTTTCACTTCCCAATAGTTTTGCGACGCCTGGGTCGTGATCGGGCTGATGCCGATATAGGTTTCCAGGCCTTGCATATGCTCGGCATAAATCTCGGCCATGCGCGGATCGTAAAACGGCTGCGAGAAAAAACCGGTGGCGCCGGCATCGGCCTTGCGCCAGATATAGTCGCACTCGTCCTGCAAGCCCTGGCGATGCGGGTCGAAACCGGCGTAAATGTTCAACTCCGGAAAGCGGCTACGCACGGCGCGGATCAAATCGACCACGTCGGTATTGTAAAACGCCCGTTTCAAGCCCTCCGGCGGATCGCCGGTTACCAGCAACACGCTGTCCAGGCCGTATTCCTCGATGATGCGGAACAATTCGCCGCTTTCGATTTTGAAGTCGATGGCCCGGAAATGCGGGATGAAGCGGTATTTATCGCGGTCGATGCGGGTTGCCAACTGCCAACTGCGGGTATCGAAGCGCTGGATGTCCGGCACGTTGATAATGTTGATGCCGCCGCTCAGGGTTTGCACAAAGGCGTATTGTTCGTCAAAAGCCGCCAGGCTTCTGGGGACGATTTCGAAAGAAATGTTCATGCAGGTGGTGAAGATGGTTGGTCTATTGATTCTTGGCGGCAATGTCAACCGGCCGTTCGCTGTTCCGGTATTTCGTCTTCGAGCGGTATGGCGTCCTGTTTGGTGGCCATCAACCCCGAGAATAGCGGCAGATAGGCGTTGGCGGAATGGTTGACGGCATCGACCATTTTCAAATATTGCTCCAGAACCTGTTCTCCCATCGGCGTCAACACCGTGCCGCCGCCGTGGCGGCCGCCTTTCGCGGCATGCACCAACGGCTCCGCGAAGCTGCGGTTCATCACGTCCACCAGCAGCCAGGCCCGACGGTAACTCATGTTCATGGACTTACCTGCCGCCATGATGGAACCGGTTTTGCGAATGGCCGCCAGCAGTTCCGCCTTACCCGGCCCCATCGCAATTTCCTGGTTATGCATCAGGCGTACCGTGATTTTTAATTGCGGCAGCAAGGCATCCGCATCGGTCTTGACAGGTTTCATGGCTTGGCAACGGACGAAAACGACTAAGGGTTGGCATGATACATCGCCGACCGCTTTAATTCTAAATAGTATCTACCGCAATGCAATATTCGGCCGCCGCCTTAAAACTCATAAGCCATCCTAAAATCGAGGCGTTGTTGTCCGATGTCGACGCTGCCGTGGGAATGGAACGGGTAGGCCCAGTCCAGTTCGCCGCTCAGGCGTTTCAGCAGTTGGAGGCGCAGGCCGATGCCGGCCGCGGCCAGGGTTTCGTTGGCCGGGGTCGGTGCGATCGGCGCATCGGTCCACAGGTGGGCCCAGTCGATGAAGCCGAGCAGGCGCAGGTTTTGCGCGGTGTCGATCTCGTTCGGCAGCAGGTGCGGGCTGTACAGCTCCAGCGACAGGTTGACGCCGTGGTCGCCCAGCAGCTGGGTCTGGTGGTAGCCGCGGACGCTGAGCGGGCCGCCGGCCGAGAACTGTTCGTTGCTGATCAGCTTCGCCATGCTGGCCTGGCCGCCGGCGCGGGCTTGCAGCCGAAAGTCTCCCGGCAGTTGCTGTTGGTGTTTCAGCTCGGCGGTCAGGTAGAGGAAATTGGGCGTGGCGCCGGCGCGTTTGCTTTCGAACTGCTCGGCGTCGTTGCCCAGGCCGCGGAAGCTGAAGTGGCCGCTCAGGTTCAGGCTGCTGGCGTAGCCGTCGCCGCGGCGCACGCCGTCGTAACCGGCGACGAAGGCGGCGTAGCTGATCGGGCTGCCGCTGCCGGCGAACTGGGCGATCTGCTGGTCGAAGCTCTTGTAATCCACGCCGAAGTTGAGGCTGTGCAGCACGCCGTCGCTGCCGCTGTCCAACGGCTTCACCAGGCGGGCGCCGTAGATGGAACCGGCGCCGACCACCGACAGGCCGCCGACGTTGACGCCGAGCTGGGTGCTGGAGCTGATGCCGATGCCGTACAGCGCCAGCCGGGTGTCGGCCCAGCCGGTCGGCAGCACGTAGGTGCCGGACCAGACTTCGACTTCTTCGGCGTTTTGCGGCGAGACCTGGTATTGCACCGAGGCGCTGTGGAACTTCTGCCACAGGTTGTCGTAGCGCAAGCTGCCTTGCAGCCGGGTGTAGCTGGTATGTTCCGAGTTGCGGCTGTTCAGCTCCAGGCTGCCGTGCAGCGGCAGTTCGTCCTTGACCTTCAGTTCCACTTCCATTTTGCCCGGGGTCGAGCCGGCACGGAACACCGGCGTGATCGAGCGGTCGCCGGATTGTTTGGCCAGCGCGTTAATCTGTTCCTGCACCTGCGGCATATGCGGCGCCCGGCCCTCGGCCAGGGCCGGCACCCCGGCGCGGATCTTGCCCAAGTCGAAATAGCGCGAACCGCTGATGTGCAAGGTCTCGATACTGCCCTCCACCACCTGCAGCCGCACACTGGCCTCGTTGACATCCTGCTCCGGGATCGACACCACCACGGTCGGGTAACCGGCGGCGCGGTAGGCCTCTTCCAGCGCGGCCCGGGCCTGTTCCACATCGGCCACGGTTTTCTCCGGCCCCAGATAGGGATACACCGCCTGTTCCAGGGTTTCGTCGTCGAGCAGGCTGTTGCCGTCGATCTGAAAGTCCAACAGGTCGAAGCGCGGTTGGGCTTCGCCGGCCCATTGCGTGGCGGTGTCGGCGGCGTCCTTTCCGGTACCGGCTGCGCTGTCGCCGCGGGCCGCCTCGCCGGGCGGCGTTGGTGCCGGCGGCGTCGCGGCATCGGCTGCGCTAGCGAGCAGACAGCAAGCGGCCAGCCAGGCCGGCGTTAGCGGTTGGCAGCGTTTCATTGCCCAGCCCCCCGATTGACAGGCGTTTGTGGCGATGCCACTGCGGTTGCGCTGGCCGCTTCTGCCGGCTGCCCGCCGGCGCTATCGGCGCCAGGCTCGGCGCGGGTGGCGGTGTCAATGGGCGCTGGCGCTTCCTGCGCCGGCTCGGCCGCGGTCTGGCCGGCCGGCAACGCCGCACCGGCTTCGAACGGCGTCACTTTCAACTGCTTGAGCTGATAGCGGTATTCCTCGGCCCGGTTTTGCGTATCGACCTTGGCGATGCCGGTGAGCGGTTCCAGTTCCGCCAGTTGCTGCCACAGGCCTTTTTGTTCGTAACCGTCGACCACGCGCTGGTTCAGTTCGCGCAACTGTTGGTTCAGTTGGCCGCATTGGCCGATCCACTGCTCCCGCTCCTGCACCGCCTGCACCAACAGTTGGTTGTCGTCGCGAATGGCGCGGGCTTTGGCCACCACGTCGTTGTGTTTTTGCACCAGGGCCTGTTCGCGCTGGCGCTGTTGGCTGAGCTGGCTTTCCAGGCTGGTTTTGACCGCTTCCAGGCCGTTTTTATAGCGCGCGACTTCGCCTTGCAGCGGTGCCAGTTGCGCCACGGCGGCTTCCAGGCTTTTCAGCTTGGCTTCCAGCCCGGCTTTTTCGTTAAGCCAGGCCGCTTTCTCGGCTTCCAGCGCTTGTTTTTCCTGGCTGAGCTGGCGGATCAGGCCTTGGGCCTTCTTGATCGCGTCGCCGCCGGGGGCGGCGGCTTTGGGTTCGGCGTCACTGGTTTCAATGCCGGCCAACAGCAGTAGCAGGCATAACGGCGGGACATAAATCCAGCGCCAGGGTTGTTGCTTAGCCATCGCCTGCCCTCCTAGAACCGCGCGTTCAAATCGACGTTGACGGTGTCGATGCTGTAGCGGGGGCCGTCGATGGCGTCGGTGCTGAACCAGCGCAGGTTGAGCCAGGTGCTTTTGGCCAGGCCGTATTGCAAGCCCATCACCCAGCCCTTGGCGTCGGTACCGCCCTGGTGGAAGATCGAGTCGGTAAAGGCATCCAGCACCGCGTCGCGCTGCACGTAACGGTAAGCCAGGTTGACGTTCCAGTCGGCCCAGCGCCGCAATTCCGCCGCGCCGACATCGACCCGCACCTGGTAGGCCTTGGTGCGCGGCTGCAGGTCGGTGCTGGCGAAGGCGGTGCCGAACTGGCTCAGGATTTTCTGCCGGTTGAAGCCCAGGTTTTGGGCATAATCGGCGGTGAACAGCACGTGGGTGTCGCCGAAGCCGGCGTAATCGAACATGGCCGTGGCGTTGAACACCTTGAACTCGGAGGCCAGGCCGAACAAGCAGCCGACGGTGTCGGTGCAGTTGGGCAGCAAGGTGTTGGCGTCGCTGATCGCCACCATCGAGTTGCCCTTCTGCACGAACTGCGGTGCGGTCCAGTCGTAGGCATGGCTGCCGACCGGATTGCGCCGGGCCTGGACGTTGTGGAATTCGTAATAGGACGCGGCCAGATTCAACCGCGAGTCCTGCCACACCAGCCAGTCGGCGCCGACCTGGCCGGCATACAGCCATTTGTCGTTGACCGAGACGTCGATGTCCTGCAACGGGAATACGCCCAGCGTGACGAACAGGCTGTCCGGGGTTTGTTGGCCCTGGTTGATGCCGAAGCGGGCGGTCGGGTTCGGCGTTTTGTAGCCGGCCAGTTTGTTGCTGCCGCGATTGAACGGCAAGCGGAAGCTGCCGGCCACGCCTTCGAAACTCAAATCCGGGTCGAACACCACGTCGGTGGACAGGAACGGATTGATGATGCGGCCGGCGTACAAGCTAAACCAATTGGTCTTACGTTCGTCCAGAAAATCGTATTGCAGGTAGGCGCGGTCGATGGCGAACTGGTAGGACTGGCCGGTATTGCCCAGGGTCTGGTCGTTCGAGACCGGGTTGTTGATGTTACTGGTAGCGAAGCGCACCCCGGCTTTCAAACCGTCGGCCAGGTTGGCTTCGAAGCCGAGGCGGAAGCGTTCGCGTAGCCGCAGCCGGTCTTTTTGGTTGTTAATGATGGCCTCGTTCGGGTTCAGCGAGACCTGGGTGGTCAAGCCGGCCTGGTTGCCGGTGGCGGCACGGTTGATGGCCAGCCAGTTGTAGGGGCCGACGAAGTTGCCGGCCGCATCGAGGCCGACGTTCTCGACCCCGCCGGCGTTTTCTTTACCGTAGAACTCGTCGGCGAAACGGATGCGCATGTCGAAGCTGGGATGGATCGCCGCCACCCACTCCGGCAACGCGCCGGGAATGCCCCAACCTTCGTCTTTGGCGTCGCGCTTCACATCCTGCAACACCTCGGCCTTCAGTTCGGCGCGGACCTGGTCGCGGATTTCTTTTTTGACGAACTCGGGCACGTAAGCGACGTGTTTGGTTTTGCCGGTTTTGCCCGCAACATTGGCCGGCTCGCCGGCCCACTCGGCCGCGGTTTGGGCGGCGTCCGGGGTGGCTGTGGCCGAGGTTCCGCTATTGCCGGCCGGATTAGCGCCGCGCGCGGCATTGGCCGATTCGGCTTTGGCCTGAGCGGCGACCGCTTCCTGTTCGGCGGCCTGCACCAGGCCTTGGCCTTCGTCTTGGTTAATCACGCCGCGCTGCACCAGCAGGTCGACCAGGTTGACCAGGGTGGATTTCTTGACCGGAATCACGGCGTCGGCCGGGGCCGGAGTGGCGGCTTGCGCCGCGCCGGCGTTGGCGGTCAGGCTGCCGGTCAAAACCAGGGCCAGGGATTTGCTTACGGTGTTCATAGGTTCTATTACAAGTTCTTCAAATTCAGGCCAAAGCCACTAAATGATTTCGTTTCCAAGTCGGGCAGCACCGTCCCCTTAGCCGCACCGAGCAGCGGCGGGTTTCAACAGATTTGCCAACGTAGGTTCAATTCGCGTTAGCGTCATCGGACGCCTGTGTTTTTAAGGTTTCGCTAGCGCGAAGCTTTTTTAATGTCGGGTCTCGGCCCGACAGCCGAGTGGCTTTCGCTACGAAAACCATCCTTGGTTTTCGCCCTGCGGGCCAGCCTATTGGCTGTTCAAATTCGTTCCTGACGAATTTGTGTTTGGCCAAAGAAAAGCCACCAAAAGAAAGGCCACCCGGATGCCGCTTATTCCCTGCGCTCCTCGCTTTTGAATGGGGTTGGCGGAAGGGGCTCCTGCCCCTCCGCCAACGCGTCGCATCCCTGCGACGCCCCTGCGGGCTGTTCCATTCAAAAGCTGCGGTGCTCGGCGCGGCATACGGGAGATAAAACCCTCCCACTACCGACAGACTTACCGAACAACACGGGTAAATCTTTTGTCGGGGTCGGCCCGATTACCCCCAGCGAACTCGGACGCGGGGTTTTTTAAGGCTTCGCTACCGCCACAACGATTGAATACCGGTTCGCCGGTTGTTCCCCCTTTGCCGCGCCGAGCACCGGCGGGTTTGGCAAGATCAGCCCGTCAGGGGCGCGGCAGGGAGGCCGCGCGTTTTCGGAGGGGCAGGAAGCCCCTTCCGAAAACCCTTGCCAAACCCGACGGCGCGCAGGATTCAAGCGGCAGCGGGGTCGCCTTTTCTTTGGATACTTTCTTTTGGCGACGCACAAATTCGTTTGGAACGAATTTGAACAGCCAAAGGCTGGCCCTTTAGGGCGAAAACCATGGATGGTTTTCGTAGCGAAAGTATCGCGGCCGCCGGTCCGCGAACCGGCGTTCAAACCAGCCGTCGCGCCAGCGACACCTCTTCCATGCCGCTGTGAGATGAACGGCGTTCGCTCTAAACCCTCGAACTCAACCGTATCCGAATCGGCTGCGGCATGCTCTCCGGCGGCGGCCGGCCGACGCTGGCCCGCAGCCGCGGCAAGGCCGCACGCAGGGCCTGGTCGATGTCGGCCTTACCGCTGCCGCCGGCCAATTCACTGCGGCTGATGCGGCCGTCCGGGCCGACCCAGATTTCCAGGATCACGCTGTAGCCGGCTTGCGCGGCCGGGGTGTCGGCCAGCAGGTTTTGCAGGCCGGTCTCGACCTGGCGCTGGATCTGGCCGCCGTACCACAGAATGGCGTTGCCGCCGCCACCGCCCAGGATCGAGCGGCCGCCCTTGCGGGCTTGAAGGCCAAAGCCGTCGCTGCCGGCGGTGCCGTCGGCATCCACGCCCAGGTCTTCGGCCGGCGGCGCTTCGTCGGGCTCCGGCGAAGGTTCGGGCTCGGGTTCCGGCTCGGGTTCTTCGATCTTTTCTTCCTTGATTTCCTCCGGCGGTGGCGGCGCTTGCTCCGGCGGCGGGGGTGGCGGAGGCGGCGGCTGGATCATCGTGATCTGCTGCACCTGCTTTTTGGTCTGCGGCGGCTTCTCGAACTTGTCCGCCAACCACCACACGCCCAAACCAATCAGCAGGCTCAACCCTATCCCCAACACCACCGGCAAGCGCCGCAGCCAGGCGTATTTGTTTGTCATCTCGTTTCAATCAGTCGTCGCCACAACGCCCAGTGCGCCGTGTTCTCCAATCCATCCGGCCGATACCCGGCCTGGTTTTCCCCGGTTTGATTCCGCGCCGGTTTGCTTCCGCGTGGGCGCTATTGGTGTCACCGACACGCATCGCGCCATTCCGCGTGGGCACATAAACCGTGCCCACCCTACGTCCTAAATCGAACCCAAACGTTTTGAAGGTTTTGCTACCGCCACAACGATTGAATACCGGTTCGCCGGTTGTTCCCCTTTGCCGCGCCGAGCACCGGCGGGTTTGAACGGATCAGCCCGCAGGGGCGATGCAAGGATGCATCGCGTTTTCCGCAGGGGCTGGGAAGCCCCTTCGGAAAACCCCGTTCAAACCCGACGGCGCGCAGGATTCAAGCGGCAGCGGGGTGGCCTTTCTTTTGGTGACTTTTCTTTGGCCAAGCAAAGAAAAGTCACTCGGCTGTCGGGCCGAGACCCGACATTCAATCCAGCCGTCGCGCCAGCGACACATCCTTTACTTCACCAACTTCTGCGTCACCAACCCCAACTGGCTAATCTGCAACCGGGTAACAATGTCCAAGACCTCAATCACCTTCTGGTACTGCACGCTGGCGTCGGCCTTGACCACCACCGGCAGGTCCGGCGTCGCCGCCTTGTATTGCGCCAGCCGGGTTTCCAGTTCCTGCAACGATACCGGGTAGGTGTCGAGATAAACGCTGCCGTCCGGGGTGATCGAGATCGCCTTGGTCTTGGGTTTGGACAGGCTGGGCGTGCTACTGGCCTTGGGCAGGTTGACGGTAATGCCCTGCACGGTGGCGGTGGTCATGATGATGAAGATCAGCAACAGCACGTAGGCCACGTCCAGCATCGGCGTGATGTTGATGTCGTCGTATACCTTGCCTTCTTCTTCGACTTTCATGTTGCGTCTCCTGGCTTAACGGGCGTTGGCTTGATTAGCGGCGGCCTGGCGGGCGGCGCGCATCGATAACAGGGCCAGAAATTCGTCGCTGAACACGCGCATGCCGGCGCTGATGTCTTTGATCTGGGTCAGCAGGTAGTTGTAGGCAAACAGGGCCGGGATGGCGACGGCCAGGCCGGCGACGGTGGCCAGCAAGGCGGCGGCGATGCCGGGGGCGATGGAGTTGATGTTGACGTCGCCGCTGGCGGCGATGGCGGCAAAGGTGATCATGACGCCGACCACGGTGCCGAGCAGGCCTAAAAACGGGCCGCCGGCGATGGCGATGGTCAGCAGCACCATGTGCTTGTTCAGGCGTTGGCCTTCGTGGACGATCTGGCTGTCAAGTTTGACCCGCAGGTAGTCCCAGGCTTCGCGGGTCACCACTTGGTCGGCGCCGCCTTGCAGTTTGTTCAGTTCCTGGATCGCGGTGTGGTAGAGGTGGTACAGCACCGAACTCTGGAAGTGGTCGTGTTTGCCGACCAGGGCGGTCAGCCAATCCGAGTCGGCCAGTTCGTGTTCTTCGGCGGTTTCGGCCTGGTCCAGCGCGCCGAGCGTGTTCGGGTCGAGCTGGCGGTATTGCGTCAAGAAGGCGCGGTTGTCTTTGCCGATGCGGTTGATGACCAGGGTTTTGCTGACCATGACGATGACGGCGACGATCAGCATGATCAGGGTTAAACCGATCACGACCCAGCCGTCGACGGTGACGTTTTGCACAATGACCATGAAGTGGCCGGCGTCGCCGCTGCCGTTGGATTCGTCCTGGCCGAAGCTGAGCACGGCAAAGTCGGGGCTTTGGCTGCGGTAGGCGAATTTGAGCCAGTCGGCGCTGCGGGCGGTGGCGGCGATTTGGACTTCGTCGAGCCAGCCTTGGTAGTTATCGCCCAGGCGGATGCTCGGTTGGCCGGCGGCGAGTTGGGTTTTAACGCTGCCGACCGGGACGCCGTCCAGGTAGAGTTCGACGATTTGCGGCGGGGCGTAGCTGTTGGGGTTTTCGGCGGCTTTGGCGCCGGTGTAGGCGGCCAGGGTTTCCGGGCGCAGCACCAGGGCCACGTGTTGCCATTTGCCGAGGGTCAACGTGGCGACCGGGGTGCTGGCGCTGCCGGCGACGGCGGTCAGGGCGTTGCCTTGCAGGGTCAGGCGCAAATCCAGGCCGGGGGCTTGGGCGCTGAGCACGGTGGCGGCCGGGTTGGCCTGGTCGATCTTCAACCAAGTGGTGAAGGTCCAGCCTTTGCTGGGATCCAGCGCCAGTTGCGGCGCCGGGTTGACGGTAATGGGGCCGGCGCCGCTGAATTGGGCGGCAGCGCCGATCCAGCCGGCGGCCTGGATCGCGGCTTTGGAGTCGGCGGCGTGGGAAGCATAAGCGGTGGCGTCTTGCGGCAACGTCTCGGACGCATTGAAGTGGTAGACCAGGCCTTGGGCCACGTCGTACAGGCTGTTGCTATCCGAAGCGTCCGGGGCGTTGGCGTTGCCGTAATACAGCCAGAAGTCGTCGGTGGAAACGCCACCGCGCACTTGCGGCAGCTTGACCCAAACCAAACCGATCTCGCTCAGCGCATCGACCTGCTCGACCTGGTAGGCCAGCGGCGTCTGCTCGTCTTTCAAGGCGCGAAAGTCGCGGCCGTTGTCGGCCAATTCGGCAAAGTAGCCGAAGTTGCCGGCGTGCAGCCGCACCAGCACCGGCACCTCGCTCAAGGTCTCCTGCACGTCCGCCCCGGTCGCCGAGGCGTCCACCGCCACCTGCCGCCGCGAACTCCAGTCGGCATTCCACCAGGCTTGGGCCAACGCCGGCAGTAATAACAGGCCGAAGGCCCACTTAGTTGTCCTAGACAGCATCGGTTTGTTCCCGGTTAACATTGTTGCTATGCAAAGTCAGCTCGGCGGCAATCGCGGAGCCATTGAGCCAGCCCAGAATCAGCGCGATCAGCACCAGGCAACAGAGCAATTTAAAGTCGGCATCCGTCAATTTCATGCGGCGGCCCGGCCCCGGTCAGGCTGCCAACGGTTTGGGCCGGCGCGCATGCCAGGCGCAGCCGAGCAAACCGCTCACCATCAGCAGCGCGCTGGCCGGCAACGGCACGGCGGCGACGCTGACCACGGTCAGGCCGGTCAGATTGGAGACGTAGCGGCCACCCTTGGCAACGTCGCCGGGGACCACCAATTCGGCAAAGCCTTTACTGCCCAACCCGGCGCCGACGCCATTGGCATACGCCACCAACACCGGAATATTGCCGAAACTCGGATGCAATTCGCCCAACGAAAAGATGGCCTGATAGCCGTCGGAACCGGTAGCGACGACGAATTTGCCGAGGATGTCGTTTTTCACACTGGCGTCGGTGACGATGCCGGACAGATTCAATAAGTCCCACAGAGAGACGCCGGTGAACGAGGAACCGGTCAAAGGCGGCGTCGCCACCGTGACGGTTTGCGCCGGCAAGGCCGCGGCCAGACTGGTAACGTCGTAACTGATCGAATTCGTCACCGCGCCGTCGATGCTGAACTGGTCGGAGACCCCGCCGGTGCCGGGCGTATAGGGGATGTGGCCGACGTAAAGACTGGACAGGTTGGATACCCAGCGGCCGGCTTTGACGTCGTCGGGCGCGACGATACGGGCAAAGCCGCTACTGGTCAGGTCGGCGCCGTTCAGTTTGTAGGCGATGATATCGTTGTGGTTGCCGAAACTCTTGTCCATTTCGGCCAACGAAAACACGGCCTTATAACCGTCGCTGCCGGTGGCGACCGCGTAACCGCGCAGTATGTCGTTTTTCGGCACGCTGGGATCGGTTTTCAGATAGCTGCCCAAAAAGGCGCTCAACGACACGCCTTCGTAAATGCCGGAGGTCGTCGCTACCGTTTTTACCGCGGTCGGATTGGCGGCGGCATAGGCTTGCAAGGCAGCCAGATCGACGCTGGCCGGGCTGCCCGCGTTCAGATAGCCGCCGAAGCTGAATTGGCTGGACGTCGCCGCCGCGAATGCCGGATTGGCGGCAGCCAATGCCATGAACAAGCCGAACAGGGCGGCCGGCCGGGTAAGTGTTTTTAGATCGAACATGTAATTGCGCCTCGGATGCGATTCAAGAAGCGCCGATGGCTGTCCGGAAGAACCTTGCCCATCGGCGGGAAGGAGGCACATCCTTGTGCCGCTCAAGTCTGCCAAGTCCTATGGCATCAACTTGAGTTGTTTGTTTGTTAACGCTATCTGGATATTCTCGATAGCTCGGGCACCGCCACCGACACCCTGTAACTCAGCGGTAGAAATTGGAGATTTCGATGCGAGCTTGCCAAAGGTTGCACGTCCCTGTGCGGCCCACGCCTACCCCATCGGATGGCGTGAACATTCCCATCGGCTTTCGCCTGGCTTAGCGCAGTTCGACGCTGCCGAAGTCCGGATTGACCACCGGTATCGCGCAGGCATCGGGAGTGCCGTTAAGCGCGCGGGTGTAAGGCGTGACCGGATTGGCCGGATCCCAGGTCGCCGGCGGCATATGGCCGTTTGCGCTCAAGGCGATGTAACCCGCCTGGCCCCAACTGTGGTTGCTCAGATCGGAGTTGCGTGCCGCAATCGTGCTGGGCAGGCCGCTGTATATCGCCAATGCGTTCAAAGCGGCATCCTGGTTGGCGGTGACGTTGTTTTTCCAAGACAGCGCATACTCGCCGACCAACGGGTAATGGCCCAGGAATACCTGCTCGCCGGTGGGCAGGGCGCCGTCGATTTTGATGAAGCGGTAGCTGGCGCTATTGCTGGCGTTACGCTCCGTGGTCTGGATGCCGATCGCCCATTGGTTGCCGTGGGGAACGCCGGTGGCCGGCGGATTCGGGAACGGCGCCGGATTGCTGGTGCCGAACCAGCCGTTAGTGCCGTTGTTGTAATCGCCCAAGCACCGATCCACCGCGCCCAGGCTGGTCGCATACTGAATGTCGGCAAACCCGCCCGGCTCGGCCAGTTTCGGCGACGAGTCGCCCAGGCATGGGCTTTTCAATATGTTGGACAGCAGGGCCACTTGTTGGCCGGCGCCGTTTTCCCGGCGACAGACATGCACTGCGGTATCCAATGGATTGCTCAGCCCGGCCACACCGGCCGTCACGCCGTCGGCAACCACTTCCGGCAGCGTTTTTTCGGCACCGGCGACTTTAACTTTCAACGTACTCCAATCGTAAAGTTGGCCGCTAAAAATACTGACCAGAATTTCCTTGGACAGGCTGGGTACGCAGGCCGGGGTTTCATTGCCCACCGTACAACCGGCCGGCAAGGTTCCGTTTTGGATTTGCGCATATTGCAGGGCGTTGCGCAGCTTCAACGTCACCGGCGTACCGATGATATGGCCGCCCAGCGCAAAGCGATTGTCCAGCGTCGATGCGTCGATATCGGTTTTACCCGGCGTCACGTTATCGACGCCGCGGAATGCATCCGGCGTCACGTCCGAAGTCGCGGCCGTCGCCGAGATGCCGGAGGTGACCGTAGTGCAGGAATAGTTCCATTGGTAACTAGCCCCGCCCGACGGATAAGAACCGTTAAACGCGGTACACACTGCCGTGGTCGGGTCTTTCAAGTAAGTCAGCTTGGTACCGTTGGCCACCGCGTCCAGGCCGACGAACGACGCCCCCAAGCGCCGGCGCGAGATCCACAGCCGGGTTTTATTGTTGGGCGCCACGCCGCCGGTCAGTCCGGGAATTTTGGTGCTATCGGTGTAACAGTAAATCGCCGAGTACTCGTCGTTGGTCGCTGCGCTGTTGGCACCTTTGGTATGGAAATACACGTGGGTGGTGGTGCCGGTACCGGTCGGATTCGGATCGTTCAGGCACAGTGCGTTGGCCGGGGTGGTATTGTTGATCATGAAGCCGAAGGCCGGATCGTTGGATTGCGAGCCGGGAATGTACAGGCTCAATTGCGGGGCGCCGTCGGCCGGGGTCAAGGCCCAGGCGCTACCGGTCGCCGCCAGCGCCAATCCCAGGGCGATCAGGTTGCGGGATAAGGTGGTAAACATGTTTTGCTCCAGAAAACGAATTGAATTAAGCGGCCACGGTGCGGCGTTGCAGGCGTAGCGCGGCCAAGATGCCGCTCAGGAATAGCCAGGCGGCGCCGGGTACCGGCACTGGAGCCACGTTGGAAGTCCATACCAGTTTGGCGTTGGCGACGTCCAGACTCAGAAAGCCGTCCAGCTTGTCGAACGCGGCCTGAGTACTGCCCAAAACCGTGCCGCCGGGGGAATGGACGAAGAACAAATCCAGATTCTGGTCCGGCGTTTCGCCGTTTCTGACCACGGCACTGCCGATCCACCCTGGAATACTCATCGTGGTACCCCAAGCCTTGTTGAAATAAGAAGTTGGGAAGGTGCTGGTCGTCACTTCGCTCAGGTCGGCCTCGAAATCGGTGGCCGTTGCGCCCGGATTTTGCGCGACTTGGGCGATGTTCAGAGCATTGGCTCTGTCCCGGACTTTGGTCGTCCAGGTTGCCAACGTTGTCATTGCGATGCCTCCCGGAGCGGATGCGCCCTCGCGCCGACTCAACACGACGCCATAGTTCGCGTTGCCAGTACCCAGATAGGAACTATTACCGGCAACGTTGAAGGTCAACGGATCGCTGGTCGAGCTGGCCCAATCCGCAAATTTCTGGTCCAGACTCCAAGTCCGCGACAGTTGTTTGCCGGCCAGAAAGTCGTCCACCGTCGTACCCAGGTCGATGCTGTAAGACGTCGTCGCCAGTGCGTCCCAAACGTTCAGATATAACTCGCCGCTCGATCCGGTACCCGACGCCTGAATTAACGGCGCACCGTTATTGATTGCCGCGTGCGCAGAGCCGGTGCCCGCTACCAGACAGATTGCCGCCAGCCAGCGATAGCCTCGTTGCTGTATCAGTTTCATAAATTCACCTCATCCATTCCTTAAGGGACCGCAGTCCCGTTCATTGCCGTAAGCCGCATCGCCAATCCGGTAGATCCAGGTAACGGATTGGCCATCAGCCGTTTTGATCGGATGGCGCGCTGCCGTTATTCTCCGATGGGCATAACGTAAGCGAATTTCGTGAACTAGGTCAAATTCGATTTTGCAAATTAATTGATTGTTTCCAGGAAACAATCATGCAAAATATGCGGTATTTGGCGGCTTCTATTGCACTAAAGTCGGGTATTTGGCAGTTTTTGCGGCGTTACAATCGGGGCAAGCCCAATTCCGGGTTGCAGTTTCGATATAAACAAGCAAATATACAAACAACCCGACCGCAATTCAGGTGATTGAGATGAAGCCGTTACGCGCGCCGATACCCGTCAACGAAACATCGCTGCGTGCCAGCATCGGCCGCATTTTGGCCGGCGGCGTGTTGGCGCTGTCCGGCGCCGGCGAAATCCGGGCCGACGCCAACCTGCCGCAGCCGCTGAATGCCGGCCTGACCCATCCGGAATTGCATCCCGGCATCAACGTCGGCCAGGCCACGGCCGATTACAGCGCCGACGGCCTGAAGCTGACCGTCAACCAGACCACCGACAAAGCCGTCCTGGATTGGCACAGTTTCGATATTGCCGCCGGTCACAGCGTGCAATTCGTCCAGCCCGGCGCGACCTCGATTGCGCTGAATAACATCCACCAACTCGACGCCAGCAAGATTTACGGCAACCTCAGCGCCAACGGCCAGGTTTACCTGGTCAATGCCAACGGCTTTATTTTCGGCAAAGAGGCTGCGGTCAACGCCAACACGCTGGTGGCGACGACGCTGAAAATCAGCGACCAAGTGTTCGAGAAGGGCATCAGTAAAGTCGTCGACGCCAATGCCGCGCCCGGTGCCGGCAATGCCGACCCGGTCGCGGCACTGACGGCCGACGGCAGCATTTACCGCGAGCTGGGCAACGGCAAACGCGAAAAAATCCGTATCCTGGTGGAAGCCGGCGCCAAGATCGCGGCGGCGGCCGGCGGCAGAGTGGTGATGGCGGCGCCGGACGTGGAAAACCGCGGCACTATCGCCGCACCGGACGGCCAAGTCATATTGGCTGCCGCGACCGACAAGGTGTATCTGCAGGAAAGCGACGACGACAATCTGCGCGGCCTGCTGGTGGAGGTACAGACCGGCGGCGACGTCAAGAACGTCGGCAAAATTCTGACCGAGCGCGGCAACACCACGATGATGGGTTTCGCCGTGGCGCAACAAGGCATCGTCTCGGCCAGCACCTCGGTGGCGTTGAACGGCAGCGTGCGCTTGCTGGCCAGAGAGGGCGCCCGGCTGGAAGCCGACGGCAACCGCTATGTGCTGAAACCGGCCACCACCACCCGCGCCAGCGCCGGCGACGACGGCCTCGGCACGTTGGCCAGCGTGACCTTGAGCGACGGCAGCTTGACCGAAGTGGCGTTGGACGCCAGCGCCGGAACGGCGGTGGCCGGCCAAAGCCAACCGAAATCGCGGATAGATATCGCAGCCGGCCAGATCCGGGTCAAGGCCGGTGCGGCCGTCGTCGCCCACGGCGGCAACGTCAACCTGACCGCCAGCGAGGCGCCGGCCAAACCGCTGAGCCTGACGTCGCCGGAAAACGCCAGCACTATCGTGCTGGAGCAAGGCAGCAAAATCGACGTATCCGGCGTCAAAAACGTGCAAATGGCGATGTCCGACAATGTGGTCGGCGTCGAATTGCGCAACGACGAATTGCGCGATGCGCCGTTACAGAAGACCGGAATTCTGCACGGCAAAACCGTGTTCGTGGACGTGCGCAGCGGCACGCCGCTAGCCGATATTTCCGGCGCGCTGAGCAAAGTGCGGCACAGCGTCGAGGAACGCAACATCGACGCCGGCAGCGTCAATTTGAGTTCCGAAGGCCAAGTCAACGTCGAGCAGGGTGCCAATATCGACCTGTCCGGCGGTTCACTGCACTATTTGGGCGGTCAAGTCACCACGACCAAATTGGTGTCGGGCAGCCGGATCGTCGACATTGCCGCCGCCGACCCGAATCTGACCTATCAAAAAATCCTGACCGCCAGCCATTACGAAGCCGACTATTACCAAGGCGGCGACGCCGGCAGTTTGAACATCAAGGCTCGGGAACTGGCCCTGGCCGGCAATCTGAATGCGGCGACAGTGAACAGCCTGCACCAACGCAGCGCCGATAGCTGGGCGCTGGGCGGGGCGTTGACCATCGACACCGTTTGGTCCAAGCAGCGCCAGCAAGATATCGTGTTCGGCGCCGGCACCGGCGCGGATTTGTCGGCCGCCGTGCCGATCTCCTTGAGCAATGCCCTGTTCAGCCGCGGCGTCAACCGGATCGGCATCAACAGCGGCGGCAAATTGAGCGTGCCGCAAACTACGTCGCTGGTGCTGGCACCGGCCGGCAGCCTGAAGCTGCAAGCCGGCGAAATCGAATGGCAAGGCCGGCTGTTGGCGCCGGCGGGCGATGTCGGGTTGAAAACCGTCGTCGGCCAGGACCCGACCCGAAACCTGAGCGGGCAAATCCATTTGGCGGCGACGGCCGGCATCGACGCCAGCGGTAGCTGGATCAACGACGCCCTCGACAGCCGCAACCTGCAAACCTTGCAGGCGTTGACGCTTAACGGCGGCAACATCGCCTTGCACGCCCAGGGCGATTTGCTGATCGATGCCGGTAGCCGCTTATCCGCCAACGGCGGCGCAGCCCTGACCGCGAAAAACAAGATCCGGGCCGGAACCGGCGGTAACATCGAATTGGCCGGTGCCGGCATCGAACCCAGCCGGGTGGCGATAGCGGCGGCGCTGTCGGCCTACGGCCTGGAACAGGGCGGCAGTTTGCGCATTACCGCCAATACCCTGCAAATCGGCGGCGCGGCCGGCTCCGACGCCAACACGCTGCACCTGGACTCCGCCCTGCTGGCGGCCGGCGGTTTCCGCAGTTACCGGTTGACGGCCAACGCGGGTAATCTGGCGTTGGCCGCCGGCAGCAGCATTCGGCTGCAACAGCGCAACTGGCAACTGAATGCCGCGGCGACTCATGCCGCGAGCGGCAGCGATTTAAGCCAACTGGTGCATTTGGCCGTATTGCCGGACGACCAGCGTTCCGCCGTCGATCTGAGCCTGAATTTGCTGCACAACCCGTCGATTAACGGCGGCTACGACGCCGACCGCATGCTCGCTATCGCTGCCGGGGCCGTTATCGCCGCCGATGCCGGCGCCGAAATCGGCCTGACCTCGGACACCGATATCCGCGTCGACGGCACGATTCGCGCTCCGGCTGGCAAAATCGCGCTGGCCTTGACCGCCCCGCCCAGCGCGATTAAAGCCGTTTACAACCCCGACCAGGCGATTAGCTTGGGCAACACGGCGTTACTCGACGCCGGCGGCACCTTGGTACCGACCACCAACAGCCTGGGCCTGAAATTGGGCCAGGTGCTGGCCGGCGGCACGGTCAGCCTGACTGCCGATCGCGGTTATCTGCTCACGGCGGCCGGCAGCCGGATCGACGTTTCCGGCAGCCAAGCCCAAGTCGATATCGTCAACGCCGCCGGCAAAGCCAGGCCGACTATCGGGTCGGCCGGCGGCAGCATCAACCTCACCGCCGCCGAAGGCATGATTCTGCAAGGGCAACTACGGGCCGCGGCCGGCCAAGGCCAGGCCGCTACCGGAACCACGCGCCCGGCCGGAGGCCGTTTGAGTGTGACGCTGGACGCCCAGCGCCGCGCCGAACCGGAGGACACCGTCTTTACCACCGGCGACCGGGTCATCCATATCGGCGCCGTGCTGCCCGCTTTGCCCGATGCCGGCAGCTTGGCCGCCGGCGGTATCGACCAGAGCCTGAACGGCCAGGCTTACCTGTCTGCCGTGCAAATCGCCGCCGGCGGCTTCGATGCGTTGGCGCTAACCGCAGCCGTGATCGAACCCGACCAATACGCCGATACGCCGCTAGTGCCGGAAGCCGGTGCGATCCGTTTCGACGGCGATGTCGAATTGGCGCTGGCGCAAAGCCTGATTCTGGACGCGCCGCTGATTAGCGGTAACGGCAAGGTGGCGCTGTCCGCCAATACCTTCCGCCTGGGTTCGAGCCTGAACCGCGCCGCCCACGGCAAACTGGCCGGCGCATCGGCCGCAGCCGATTTCAGCGTCGCCGCCAATCTGATCGAGTTGCAGGGTTCCAGCCAGATCGACGGCTTCGGCCAAATCCGCTTCAGCAGCGCCGGCGAACTGCGGCTAAGCGGCGTCAGGCCGAACGGCGAAGCCGATTTGGCGGGCAGTTTGGAGGTCGCCGGCAATCTGACTCTGGCCGCCCGCCAGGTTTATCCGACCACGTTCAGCCGTTACCGCATTGCCATCGACGCCGACTTTAACCCGGACGGCACGCTGGACATCCTGCCCGCTGGCGGCGCTTGGGCCACGCCCTATTCCGCAGCCGGCGCACTGGCCTTGAGCGCGCCGCATATCGCCAGCCGCGGGGTGTTGCTGGCGCCCTTCGGCAGCATCGATTTGCAAGCCGGCAAAAGCCTGACCCTGGCCGCCGGCAGCGTGACCTCGGTCAGCGACGACGACGGCATCACGATTCCATTCGGCCGCACCCAAGGCGGCCTGGATTGGACCTATCCGTTGGGCAATTACCGCAACATTCAAAACGGCACTCCGCAAAAAACCATTACGCTGGCGGCGCCGGACATCGATCTGGCGGCCGGCGCCAAGGTCAACCTGAACGGCGGCGGCGAGCTGAGCGCATTCGAATTCGTTGCCGGTCCGGGCGGCAGCCGCGACGTACTGGATACCAACGGCGCCTACGCCATCGTACCGGCCTACCGTTTCGAGTATGCCTCCTACGATCCGCTGGAATTCGCCGCGTCCGGCTTGACGCCGGGCGACAGCATTTACCTGAGCGCCGACAGCGGCCTACCGGCCGGATCTTACGTACTGTTGCCGGCGCATTACGCATTGCTGGACAACGCCTATTTGGTCACGCCGCAAGCCGGGACCACCGATATGGCGGCCGGCACGACCGCTGTACGCAGCGACGGCGCCAGTATCGTCGCCGGTTACCGTTACTTGGCCGGCACCAATGTTGCCGACAGCCGCTGGTCGGGTTTCGCGGTCGAACCCGGCGCTATCGCCCGCACCCGTTCCGAATACCAGGAAACCGCTGCCAGCCGTTTCTTCGCCGCGGCCGGCGGCACGGGCTTGCCCAGCGATGCCGGCAATCTCGGCCTGGCCGCGCAGCGCAGCCTGCTGCTGGCGGCCGACATCAGCGCTACCGCGGCGGCCGGCGGATTGGGCGGCATGCTCGATATCGGTGCCGACCGGCTCACTGTCGTCAACCAACGCAGCGCACAGCCGGGCGCCGGCGTCGAATTGCTGGCCGGCGAGCTGAACCGGCTCGGCGTCGACAGCCTATTGCTCGGCGGCCGGCGCAGCCGCAACGGCGCCGGCACCGAATTGGCGGTGGCGGCCGACCAGGTCGCCATCGCCGCCGGGGTCGAGTTACATGCGCCGGAAGTGATTCTGGCCGCCAGCGATACGGTCCGGGTCGAGGCCGGGGCCGCCATCGCCGCCAGCGGCAAGTTGAGCCGGAGCGACGCCCGCTTCAACGTCCGCAACGCCGACTTCGGCAGCGACGGCGCTTTGCTGCGGGTCTCGGCCGCCGGCCAGGCCGGCGTATTGCGCGCAGCCGACGGGTTGACCGGTTCGGCCGGAACCCTGGACATTGCGGCCGGCGCCAGCTTATCGGCCGCCGGTTCCATTTTGCTGGACGCCAGCAAGGACAGCCTTTTCGCCGGCAGCATCGCGATGGAACGCGGCGAACTGGCGCTCAGTTCCAGCCGCATCGCGCTGGGCGCGTCTAACGGCAACGGCGGTTTGCAATTGTCCGAGGCGGCATTGAACGCGTTGCATGCCGACAAATTGGTATTGAACAGCTACGGCGCAATCGACATCGCCGGCACGCTGGCCTTGCAGTTACAGGATTTGACGTTGAACGCGGCGGCGATAAACGGTTACGCCGGCCAAGCCGGGCAAATCGCCACGATCGACGCCAAGCGCATCACGCTCGGGAACGGCACCGGCGCGGCCAGTGCGGAACTGGGCACAGGCAGCGCCGATTTGGCGTTGAGCGCCGACACCTTGACGCTGGCCGGCGGCAGCTACGCCTGGTCCGGATTCGGTACGGTACGCTTGACCGCGCGTGATGCGCTGGTCGACAGCGGGACCGCGGCCATCGACGCCCATAGCGACCTAGTGGTCTCGGCCCCGGTCTGGACCGCTCGGGCCGGCGCCAACACCACCTTGAACCTGGCCAGCCACAGTCTGACGACGCTGGCCGGCGCCGCTGCGAGCACACAGGACGCCTTGGGCGCCCGGCTGACGGTCAACGCCGGCTCGATAACCCACGCCGGCCGGATCGAGATGGCTGCCGGCGTGGTCAAGCTCAATGCCGACGCCGACTTGAATGTGTCGGGCAGCATCGATACCTCGGGCCGGGACGTCGATCTGGCCGGCAACCACATTTATACCGGCGGCGGCAGCATTGCGCTGAACTCGGCCGGCGGCAACCTGAATCTGACGGAAACGGCCGCATTGAACGTCTCCGGCAGTCCGCTCGGCGGCGACGGCGGCAGCCTGATTTTGTCCGCCGCCGCCGGCAAGCTGACGTTGAACGGCACCTGGTCCGGGCGCGGTTACCAAACCGCGGTTGGCGGCAATTTCGCGCTGGATGCGAAAACCGTCTCAGTAGCCGATTTCTCCGCAATCAATGCCTATTTGGCCGGCGGCGGCTTCGACGGCGACATCGGCCTGCGCCTGCGTAGCGGCGACTGGAGCATAGCCGCCGGCGATACGCTGGCCGCGCGCAATATCGCGATCAGCGTCGACCAAGGCCGGCTGGACGTCGCCGGCAGCCTCGATGCCAGCGCGGCGCAAGCCGGCGCGATCCGATTAGCGGCCGGAGACGAATTGCATGTGCTCGCCGGCGCCCGCTTGCGGGCGGTCTCTTCGGCTGCCGGCAAAACCGGCGGTTCGGTGGCGTTAATTGCACTGGATGCCGACGGCGACGGCCGCCACGGCGCCAGCATCACCGGCGGCGCGCAGATCGACGTCTCCGGCGGTGCGGGCGGCAAAGGCGGCAGCGTCGACCTTACGGTTGCCCGCACCGGTGCCGACGATGCCGCCGTGGCGATTGCGCCCGGCACGGTTGCCGGAGCCGCTATGCAGCGGGTCACCGCCACCGCCCAATACCGCGATGCCGTTCTGTCCAACAGCGCGATCGCGCAGTGGCGCGACCAGACCGAAGCCTATATGGCCGCCGCCGGAAACAACCAGGCGCTGAACGCGCGGCTGGGCGGCTTCAGCTTGCAGCCGGGCCTGGACGTACAGAGCCAAACCGATTTGACCTTGGACCTGGCCCAATCGTTGAAGTCGGCCAGCTGGACCCAGGTCGGCAGCGGCAGCAAGCCGATCTGGTCCACCCAACTACCGGACAGCGCCGGCTTGATCAACGCATTGCAGCAAGTATCTAAAACCGGCGCGATCGGCAAAAGCTTCAACAATGCCGGCTCGATGCTGGTAACGGCGTTCGAAGACGGCAGCGTTAGCTACAGCCTGGCGGATAACAGTTATTACTACGATGCCAATCCGCAGTCGCCGACCTACCGCACCTTGTTCTTGCAAATCGCCGGCAATCCGAAAAATCTCAGCGATACGCTGGTCGCCCACAACGGTTGGGATTTCAATCTGGCAGCCAAGAATGGCGCCGACTGGCGTTACGGTGCCGGCCAAACTCCCGGCGTGTTGAGCCTGCGCAGCGCCGGCAATCTGGCGATCAACCAGAACTTGAGCGACGGCTTTGCCTTATACGACGACAAGCAGTTGGCGGAATTGCTCGGCCAAAGCTCCTGCTTCCAGTGCTTGCGCACGCAAGTGCTGCAAACCGGCCTGTCCTGGAGTTTCGACCTCGTGGCCGGCGCCGACTTGAGCGCCGCCGACCCGTTGGCGGTACAAATTTCGCCGGCGGCCGGCAACCTGAGCGTCGGCAGCGCCACGTCGGTACGCACCGGCACCGGCGCAATCAATGCCGCGGCGGCCGGCGACATTCGGCTGGCCGACTCGTCTGCGACGATTTATACCGCCGGCCGCACCAGCGTCGACAACCGCTGGGGCAACCTGAACCCCGCGGCCATCAATGCCGGCTTTTTCGTCGAATACCCGTTCGACGGCGGTAACATCGGCCTTAGCGCCGGCGGCAACGTGGTCGGCGCCGCCAGCAACCAGTTCATGTCCGATTGGCTGCAACGCGCCGGCAACTGGAACCCCAACGACGGCATCGGCCCTCAGGACCGGCCGACGACTTGGGGCATCATGTTCGACGGGTTGGGCAAGGACACCAACAACTACAACATCAACAATAAACTGGGCTTCCGGGAAAACGTCGGCGCCTTGGGCGGCGGCAACGTCAGCGTCAAAGCCGGCGCCGATATCCGCGATCTGTCGGTGATGCTGCCGACATCGGCCAAACCGGTTGGCGACGGCAGCCATAACGAATGGCAGGTTTTGGGCGGCGGCGACCTGACAGTCGTGGCCGGCGGCGATATTGCCGGCGGCGTGTTCTACGTCGACCGGGGTTCGGCTACGTTGCGCGCCGCCGGCGCGGTCGGCGGCGGCAGCCAGTTCAAGTCCGGGCCGGTGATCGCATTGGGCGACGCCCGGGTTCGGGTCGAAGCCGGCAGCGGCATCGAAATCGGTTCGGTTTTGAATCCGCTGGCGCTGCCGAAGAAAAACTTCCTGTACGGCAGCAGCTATTTCACCCGCTACGGCAGCGGCAGCGGCATCGCCTTGCAAACCCTGGCCGGCGATTTGGTGCTGAACAACGATACCAAAACCATTGCCCAGGAATATAAGGTATTGAAGCAGGACCCGAAAATCGTCGGCAAAATCAGCGCCGAAACCTTTTTGGCCAGTTCCGACCTGCCGCTGTTGGCACTTTATCCGGGCGATGTCAGCGCCAGCAGTCTCAGCGGCGACCTGAAAATCAACGATTCGATGAGTTTGTTTCCGGCCGCCGGCACCAGCCTGAATTTGCTGGCTTACGGCGACCTGGCTATCGGCAGCGAAGCCGCCGCGCTGGCCGGCGGCGAGGTTAGAGGCACCACGGTCAACCAGCTCGACGTCGATCCGGCGAAGTTGCTGTCGCCGGCGCAGCCGGCCACCACAGCCGGTGCCGCCACCCAGTACCTGTTTACCACGGTCAAATCCGGCCAGGAACAACTGGTGCACGCGGCCGTGCCGGTACATTGGCTCGACCAAAGCAGCAACTTGATTGCCGCCGCGACCGGTAGCCTGCTCGGTTTCGGCAATGCCACCTTAGCTACGGCAAAAGCCAGCGAGCTTTATGCCGGGCTGGATTTGGCCAATCTGAATCTGAAACTGCAGAATCTGCACGCGGACGACGAGACCCGGCTGCTGGTAGGCCGGGACTTGGTTTATCCGATCGTACGCGACGCCGTATTCGGCAGGGTCGAAGGCGCTTCGGCCGGCCTGGAATTGGCCGGCCCCGGTTACTTGCAGGTCTGGGCGGGCCGCAATGTCGATTTGGGCAGTTCGCTCGGCATCACGACGGTCGGCCCCAGCTACAACCCGGCATTACCCGCCAGCGGCGCCAGCATCGTGGTATTGGCCGGCAGCAGGCTGGGCAGCGACCCGGCGCCGCTGGACGACTTTCTGCACTATTACGTCGAGCGCGGCAGCTACCATGATCTGGCGGCGGAATTGGACCGGCAGACCGGCAACGGCGGCCGGCTGGCGCTGGCTTTGCGGATTTTGTTCGAAGAAATCCGGCTGTCGGCGCAAGCGGCGGCGACAAGCGGCGGCGCGGCGCGTGACACCGCTTACCAGCGCGGCTACGCTGCCATCGCCCGGCTGTTTCCGGACAGTCCCGGCGGCGACATCGAATTGTTTTTCAGCCGGATTCAAACTTTGTACGGCGGCGACATCGATCTGTTGGCCCCCGGCGGCATGCTCAACGTCGGCCTGGCCTCGCTGCAAGGGCTGGACAAAACCGAAGACGAGTTGGGTATCGTCGCCCAGCGCGAAGGCCATGTGAACGTACTGGCCAACGGCGACGTGCGGGTCAATCAATCCCGGGTGTTTACGCTGGACGGCGGCGATATCGCGATCTGGTCCTCCACCGGCAATATCGACGCCGGTCGCGGAGCCAAAGCCGCCATCGCCACGCCGGCGCCGAAAGTGACCCGCGATGCCAACGGCAATCTGGTCGTCGTGTTTCCGGCCACGGTGTCCGGCAGCGGCATTCGCGCCCAATCCGGCTTTAATGCCAACCGGATCGGTAACGTCACGCTGGCGGCGCCGAAAGGCGTGGTCGATGCCGGCGAAGCCGGCATCGGCGGCCAGAACGTGACCATCGCCGCTACGGCGGTGATCGGCGCCAGCAACATTCAGGTCAGCGGCAACAGCGTCGGCTTCGGCCAAACCGTGGCGGCGCCGGCGGTTCCGCTGGCCGCCGCCAGCGCTGCGGCGGCGGCCAGCCGTTCGGCAGCGTCGCAAGAACCGACCGCCAGCGGCCCGGACGATAAACCGGCGGCGGGCCGCTCGGTCAAAGCCGCGTTACTGGACGCGCAAGTCGTCGGTTTCGGCCAATGCAGCGTCGCCGACGTAAAAGCCGGCAAGCCGGGCTGCAGTTGACCCGGTGCCGCATCCGGCGGCTCGACGTTACCCGGTGGACCTCCGCGCCGCGGCCAATGCCGTTAAATTAAGCCGCCATACCGGCAGGGATTGCCGGAGCCTTAGACCGCGAAGCAAATCCAGGAGATGCGGGGCGGCTAATGGGCCCGCCATTCGGCAGTTGGGTTCCGGGCCCCCTAAGAACGGGAAAGCCGATCCCTGCCGCAACGACCAATTTTCTTAACTTAATCAGGCTTGGCGCACCGAGGCGACGGCCTGTTCTACGATCAAGTCCAGCGCCGGCTTAAGGTGGCGTTGCGACAGGCGCAACGCCAACGATTGGGCAAGGGCGGCCAAAGTGGCATTGGCCGCGGAGCGGCGTAGCGTTTGCACGATATCGGCAGCATCCCACTGCCTATCGATTCGAACCGCGATGCCCAGTTCGGCCAGTTGGTCGGCGACCAGGGCTTGTTCGACATAAACCGGAAGCAATAGCTGCGGCCGACCGACTGCCAGCGCCGCATCGGCCATATCGATATCCCCGGCATGCAGTACCAGACTGCAGTTGTTTAATTCCGGCATTAAATCGCAACGGCCAACGCTTAGTTCGACCGGCGTCCCTGTCAGCGTGGCCGCCAAGGCCGGCGGTGCGTTCGGTACCTGAATCCTGGATGGCACACCGGCGCTAACCAAACATTGCAGAATACCGTCCAAATCGGGATGGTCCGGCGCCAGTCGGCCAAAGATCGCCGGCTGTGCGGGCAGTGCCGCCGGCCGGCCGCCCGGCAACGGTCCGGCCAGGCTATTTAGCCGGTACTCGGCATAAATATCCAATTCTCGATGGCAATAGACGACGTTGGCCCGGACCGCAAACGCCTCGGCAATGGAGCCCGGCCGGCTAACGCCGCGCGCAACCAGCGCCTCAGATAGCGCGGCCAATAATTCGCTGGCATCGACCATGGGCTCCAGATCGTCTCGAAACGGCGGCAAGTCGGCGCAAGCGAGCGGCGGCATCGTATAACCGCTACCCAAACACACAACCGGCAACCGACCGCGCGCCGCCAATTGCGCCAGCGGGGCGAAATCGGCAATGACCAAGTCCGGGTCGCAGGCGGCCAAGCGCATATCTGCTGCATTCAGCATCCGGGTTAAATCGAGCGGCGAGGCGAATCCGACGCTGACCAGCAAATCGGTATAGGACGCCGCCCGCTCGGCGCTGAACGGGGCGACGCTGTTCAGCCGCGGCCAGGCTATAGTCGGGAAGAACTGCCGGTAATACGCCGCCAACGGCCTCGGCAGCGCCAACCGGCAATGGAATCCGGCAGCGGCCAACCGGCGCGCAATCAGGCATAGGCGTTCGGCATATTCGACGCCGCCGCCCATTTCGTTGACCAACAGCGCGCGCGGGCGAGTCACGTCGGCAGCGTGACCGGCCTAATCCTTACCCTTACCGCCCGCGGCGGTCGACACCGCATAAGGCTGGTCGCGGCGCATGTTTTTGATTTGCTGGACCAAGGCGTTGGTTTCTTCGGGTAGCAGCGAATCGGGGTCGGAGCGACGGTCGCGGCCGATCAGCGTGGTCGGTTTGCCGAAATAGAGGCGGATGCCGGCCTGGCCCATAGCGTAGTCCTGGCTGCCGTAGCCGCCTTCGGCAAATAAAGACAGGCCGGACAGCACTTCCAGATTCGGCCGGTATTCGACGCCGCCGCGGATCAGATTCTGCCCGCCGAAATGGTCGGCCGTGGTGTGCACGGCCAAATCGTCGGTGGCGTAATACTTTAATTTGAGTTGGCCGTAGCCGTCGCCGTTAAGCGTGCCGTCCTGGTAGCCGCCGCGCCCGCTCAACGTGAAGCGGGACAAATACCACTCGCCTTCCAAGCCGGCCCGATGCATGAACGCATCCGCCACGACCGGGATATTGCTAGGATTTAAATAGCCGAAGTCGAAATCGTGCCAACGGTGGTAGCTGTAGGTCAAGCCCAACAAGCCCACGCTGGGGTCGCGCCAGAACAAATGGGCGCCGGTGCCCCAATAGGCGTTGCTGTCGATGGAGCCGGCGCCGGCATCGATCTGCAAGCCAAAGGAATGGCCGAGCGGTGCGGTAACGCTGCCGAAACCGATACCGCTGCCTTTGCCGTCAAAACTGCCGCCGCTGGCGCCCAATTTGCCGTTCAACTCCGAAACCGCCGGTTCGGCCACGGCCGGCTGCGCCATATTTAGAAACCCCAGCCCCAGAATCGCGGCAATCAGCGGTTTCAAGCGGAAGCGAAAGCCGGCAAAGCGGCCAGCCGGTGCCGACACTTCTTGCCGGCAGGATAAGCGGCCCACAACCGCCGGCGCACCGGCGCCGGGTAAGGCCGGCAATACCTGCGGCGGCTGGACGAACTCCGCTCCGCGCCGGCCGGCTTCTTCGGTCAGCAACACCTGGAACTGGTTCAGCCAATCCCCGCCGGCCGTATCCTCCAGATAGAAAATCCGCCGTTTGGGCTCGAAACCGATCCGGCCGGTCCAGCCTTCCCCTCGCAGCGCGTTCGCGGCCGCGGCCGCGGCTTCGGCCCGGCGTAGCGCCAGGGTCGGATCGAACAGCCATTCGCCGCCCTGGCCGAACAAGTGCTCGAGGTTCTCTACGCCATCGGCGGACGACACATCCACGACATCCAGAGCGGCGAACGCATCCTCGAACGCCAACTCGGCTAACGCCTGGAGGCTTGCCGCCGCATCGGCGCCGGCAATGCCGAACACCAGGCGCGGACCGGCGACCGTGGCCTGGAGGCGGGCAAACAAAATAGGTGTGCTATAACGGTTGCAAAATTCGAGGATGGCACGTCGTAACGGTTTTTTAATCATGGCTGATCCCGGTTTGAGCTGGTTAGGAGGTAGGCGGCCGGGCGGAGCTTAGGCAGCCGGCGTGTCGAAATATCTTACAGATTTTAAGAAATAGCAAATACCTTTCAACCTTAGTCCGAAACGCTTGGTTCACTGTCGGATCGACCATATATGAATTCTGCCGATACCGAATCCGGCCGCAGCAACGCCAACCGCGGCTTGGCGCCATTAACCTGCGCATGCGGCCATTGCGGCCGACTGCTTGCCTACGAAGACCGGCTGATGCTGGCGGAGCTGACGGTTTGCGACGCATGCTCGGATGCGTTTTCGCTATGCGCCGACTGCAATGCCTGGACGCTGTTAACGGAGCTGGAGGCCGAAAACAGTTGCAGCGCATGCCGGCAGGCGGCTTTGCCGATACAAGCCTACGCTTACAAACCGGAGCCGGTATTTTTCGGCACCGGCTCCAAGCTGTTCCTGGGTTTGGAATTGGAGCTGAATCTGGAAGAACGCAGTTGCGACCTACCCACCCTGGCCGGCGCCTGTTTGCAGATATTGCCTTATTGCTACGCCAAGAAAGACCGCAGCATCCGCTACGGATTCGAATTGGTCAGCCACCCGGCGACGTTAAACTACCACCGGACGGCATGGTCGCAAGCGCTGCCGGCCTGGAACCGGATCCGGCAAACGCACCGGTTTTGCTGTGCCGGCCAGACCGGCATACACGTCCATCTATCGAAGGCGTTTTTCAGCGCCGCCGAACTGGCCAAGCTGGTTTATTTCTGCAACCAGCCGACCAACCGCGATTTTCTGGCCGCCATCGGCCAACGCCCACTCGGCCATTGGTCTCGAAGCGAAGCCGGCGGCATCAAACAGGCCTTGAGCGGCGAATACGACCGCTACCGGGTATTGAATTGCAATCCGGCGGCGACGGTCGAACTGCGCTTGTTTAACGGTTCGGAACGCTGGGAGGACATCTTGAAAAACCTGGAATTCGCCGACGCCATCGGCCACTGGATAAAACAGCCGGACTGCCGCCCCGGCTGCGATTACCGGCATTTTCTGGCATGGTTGCTGGGCAATCCTCAGCCCAGCGGCGGCTATGCCTGCCTGTCGGATTTTGTCCGGCAGCATATCGGTTCGCTGTAGCCAAGCCGCAACTCAGCCGCCGGCCGTTGCCGTTTGCCCGAATCTCGGGTAAAACCCTTCGCAATTTTTCGAACAGGGTGGGTAGGCATGGCTAAAGCTAAGAGATTCCGCCGCTATCTGGCGTTGGCCGGATCGGCGTCGCTGTTGGGTGCCGCCGGCCTCGGTTATGCCTGGCTGCGCAGCTCGTTGCCGGCTCTGGACGGCGAGCGTAACTTGCCGCAGTTGGCGGCTCCGGCGACCGTCGCCACCGACAGCCACGGCATTCCGTCGATCCGCGCCGGCAGCCGCAGCGACGCGGCGCGGGTGTTGGGTTACGTCACGGCCCGCGACCGTTTGTTTCAAATGGATTTGATGCGGCGCAAGAACGCCGGCCGTTTGGCCGAGATTTTCGGCGACAAGGCCTTCGCCAGCGACAAACAGGCGCGGATTTACGGCTTCAACGTCCGCGCCGGCCGCGTGTTTGCATCGTTGCCGGCCGCGCACCGCGACTATTTGCAAGCCTATGCCGACGGCGTCAACAGCTATCTGCTGCAAGCCAGGGCGTTACCGTTCGAGTTCGGCGCCCTCGGTTACAGTCCGGAACCCTGGCAAGCCGAGGATTGTTTGCTGGTGGTGTTCGGCATGTTCGAAACTCTGACCGCCCGCGCCGAACAAAGCGAGCGGATGCTGAGCGTGATGCAGCAAACTCTGCCGGCCGACGCCGCCGCGTTTTTCACGCCGGATACCGACCGTTATACCGACCAACTGTTGCACACCGCAGCGTCATTGAGGCCGCCGCAACCACTGCCGGCAGCGGCCTTGCAAACGCTGTTGGCCCGGAACGGGAGCCCAGCTCCGCAATTGGCCGACGCCGGCGCCGGCGAATCGCTGGCCGGTTCCAACGCCTGGGCCGTCAGTGGCCGTAAAACCGCCGACGGCCGGGCGATTCTGGCCAACGACATGCATCTAAGCATCAACGTACCCAACATCTGGTACCGGATCGAACTGGCCTATCCCGGCGTCGAGGCGGTCGGCGTCAATTTGCCGGGTACGCCGTTTCTGATCGCCGGCAGCAACCGGCATCTGGCCTGGGGCATGACCAATGTCGGCGGCGACTTTCTGGATTTGGTCCAACTCGAAACCGATGCGGACCATGCCGGGCAATACCGGGTCGGCGCCGAGTGGCAGGACTTCGAACTACGGCGGGAGACGATTCGGATCAAGGGCGGCGGCGAACGCGAGCTTACCGTCCGGGAAAGCCGCTGGGGCCCGGTCGCCGACAAGCCTTTGCTGGGCCGGCCGGTGGCGATACGCTGGGCCGCGCTGGATACGGCCGCGGTCAATACCGAATTGCTGGAATTGGAGCAAAGCCAGAGCCTGGAGCAGGCCTTGGCAATCGCCAACCGTGCCGGCGGGCCGCAGTTGAATATTCTGTTCGCCGATAGCGGCGGCCATATCGCCTGGACCCTGACCGGCAAAATTCCGCTGCGGTTCGGCGGCGACGGCGCGGTCAGTAAGTCCTGGGCCGACGGCAAAACCGGCTGGAGCGGCTATTTGCCGGCGGAACGAATGCCGCGCAGCGTCGACCCGGAGCAGGGATTTCTGGCCTCGGCCAACGAACGCCGCTTCGGCGCCGATTACCCGGTCGTGATCGGCCACCAATTCGCCAACGGTTACCGGGCGTTCCGGATTTCGCAAAAGCTCGGGCAAATCCCGCAGCACGACGAATGGTCGTTGTTCAATCTGCAATTGGATACCGAATCGGAGTTTTTCGATTATTACCGGCAACTGGCCTTGCGCGCGCTCGGCGCTATCGACCCGGCCGCGCAAGCGGATGCGGCGGCGATGCGGGATTATCTGCTGGCCTGGAACGGCCGGGCCGACAGCGATAGCCTGGGCCTGCCGTTGTTGGTCGAATTTCGCAAACAACTGATAGAAGCGGTATTTCCGCCGTTCCTGGCGGCTTGCAAACAAGCCGATCCGGATTTCAGTTACGCCTGGAATTATGCCGATACGCCGCTGCAAGCCCTGCTGAACGCCGCCGATCCGGCGCTGTTGCCGGATGCCGGCCGCTACCGCAGCTGGGACGGCTTCGTCGCCGCGCAACTGGAACAGGCCGCCGCTAAACTGCTGCAGCGCAATCCCGGTAAACGCCTGGCCGATTTGACCTGGGGGTCGCAGAACAAGGCCGCTTACGCCCATCCGTTCAGCAAAGCCATGCCGTTTTTGGCGGCATTTTTGAACGTGCCGGAGCAGACGCTGGCCGGCTGCACCGGCTATTGCGTGCGGGTGGCCGGGGCCAATTTCGCCGCCAGCGAGCGGCTGGTGGTTTCGCCGGGACATTGGCAGGACGGCATCCTGCATATGCCCGGCGGCCAGTCCGGCCATCCGCTGTCGGAGTTCTACATGGACCAACAGCCCTACTGGCTGCAGGGCCTGCCGCTGGCATTGCAAGCGGGCGACGCGGCATACCGATGGACGCTGAATCCCTAACCGGCACCGATGCCGGCATGGCCTCGCCTGGCGGCCGGCGAAGCAACACTAAGTTCTTGGTCCGATACCGTAACCCTCGACATTCCGCTATATTTGGCGACGGCTTGGCGCGAACGCGTTACCCGATCGGCGTTGGATTTTCGCCGCCGGCAATTTGGCGGCAGGTGGTTTTAAGGTAACCTCCCGCCATTTCGCGCCTGTTTTCGGCCGTGCCAATAGTGCCTGACCGACGCATCCGACAATATTGGTTATCCAGCAATGTTAAGCAACAAAATCGACCGATCCGGTTTCACATTTATCGAGGCGCTGCTGGCGACGGCTATCGTCGGCATCTTGGCGGCAATTGCGGTTCCGGCCTATAACGGTTACATCGACCGCACCAAAAATTCGCTGGCGATCAGCCAGATCATGGCGATCCAGACCGAAATCGAACGCTACTACACCCGCGAATTCCGCTATCCCGACGCGCTGGCCGATTTGGGCGCAGCGCTGCCCGGAGTCGGCATCGATCCGTGGGGCAATGCCTACGTTTATCTGAACATTATCAACGGCGGCCCCGGCGTGAAAGGCGATGTCCGCAAAGACCATGCCTTGAATCCGATCAATACCAATTACGATTTGTACAGCAAGGGCAAAAACGGCGTGACCAAAAAGCAAATCAGCCAGAAAGACAGTCTGGACGACATTATCGTCGCCCGCGACGGCAGTTTCGTCGGTTTGGCGGCGGATTTTTGAGTTAACGGCCATGAGCTGGACGCTGCCGATATCCAACAGCAAGGTGGCGCGGCGGATTTTGCTGTCGTTCGTACTGGCGGCTCTGGTGCCTATCCTGCTGTCGGGTGCGCTTTCCTACCGCCAAGTCGAAAGCCAGTTGCATAGCCAGACCGGCAAAGCCCTGCAGCGCAGTTGCAAGGACTACGCCTACGGCCTGGTCGGGCGTTTGATATTTCTCGACAGCGCGTTGCGCATGGCGGCGTTGCGGCTGGGTCAAGAGGGCTCCGGCCGCGACAAGCCGTCGATCGGCCAGGACCGTAAACAATGGCTGCAGGGCCAGTTTGCCGATGCGGCGCTGGCCGGCCCGGACGGCCAGGCCCGGCCGTTGTTCGGGGACGGCGAGCTGCCCGGTCTGGCCGCGTCGGAGATGGCGGCGGTCGGCTCCGGCAAAACCTTGATCAAGGTGGCGGCGAATCGGGCCGGCGGCTCCGGCTTGTGGATGGCCGTCAATCTGGTCGAAAACCGGCCGGAAGCCGGGGCGCTGATGGTGCAATTGAAGCCGGAGCAGTTGTGGGACGCGGAAAACCTGGATCCGAACAATCTGGTGTGGGTCATGGACGCCGCCAGCCGGCAGGTGTTGTTCGCTTCCGAGGCCGAATACGCGCTGCCGGCCGACGCCAGAGACAGTCTGGCGCAATTGAACGGCGGCCAATTCGATTGGCAAATCGGCGGCGAAACCTATTTGACGGCGTCGTGGAAATTGCCGATCAACAATCTGTTTGCCGGCTCCGATCTGGTTATCGTCCAAAGCCAGCCGGCCGCGGTGGCTTTTGCCGGCATGCGCCAATTCAGCGCGATTTATCCGCCGGTGATCGCGCTGGCGCTGCTGGCCGTGATTTATTTGAGCCTGCGCTTGATCGCCAAGTACTTGACCCCGCTGGCCAGCCTGAAAGCCGCCACCCAGCAAATCGCCGCGGGCAATTTCGAGACCCGGATCAATATCGACAGCCGCGACGAATTCGAAGCCCTGGCCGATTCGTTCAATACGATGGCGCAACGCCTGCGCGGCCAATTCGATCTGCTCGCGGCCATGGCCGAAATCGACCGCACCATTCTGTCGGCCTTGAATGCCGAGGATATCGTCGAAATCGCACTGAGCCGGCTGCCCGGCATCCTCGGCTGCGATTTGATCTCGGTCGCCGATGTCGACCCGGTGCAATTGGCCGTCGGCAACATCCGGATTCGCCGCGCCGGGCAAGCTAGCGAGCTGTTGGCCGAACCTTTATTGCTGGAGCGCCAGGACTTTAGCGAATTGCTCGAAGCCGGCATCCAACTGCTGACCGGCGATCCGAGCCGGCCGCCGGCGTCGGCCTATCTACAGCGTTTGCACGACGGCGGCACCTGGCAATACCTGATCGTGCCGGTGGCTATCAACGGCGCCTTGGCGGCGCTGCTGTGCCTGGGCTACCGGGCGCCGAATACCTTGTCCGCCGAAGCCAAACAAGCCGCGGCCAATTTTGCCGACCGCATCGCCGTGGCGTTGTCGAATGCGGCCTGGGAGGAAAAACTCTACCGTCAGGCGCATTACGACCCGTTGACCGGGCTGCCCAACCGCTTGGTGCTGCACGACCGGCTGGAGCAGGAGCTGGCCCGTGCCAGCCGCGACGGTGCGCAGATTGCGGTGTTCTTTCTGGACCTGGACCGTTTCAAGAATATCAACGATTCGCTCGGCCATTCGGCCGGCGACGAGCTGTTGGCGCAGGTGGCGCGGATTTTTCTGCAATGCGTGCGTAAAACCGATTTGGTGGTCCGGCTGGGCGGCGACGAGTTTGTCGTCGTGCTGTCGGACTTGCATCTGCACGCCAATCCGGCCGTATTCGCCACAGCAATAGCCGAAAAAATTCTGGCGGCGGTGCATCGTACCCTGCTCGTGGCCGGGTTACCGGTGACGGTCGGCACCAGCCTCGGCATCGCCATGTTTCCGGGCGATGCCGACAATGTCGAGGATTTGTTGAAAAATGCCGATGCGGCGATGTACCACGCCAAGAGCGAGGGCCGTGGCGTGTTTCGGTTTTATTCGCCGGAATTGAATGCCGCGGCGTTGGAAAACATCAAACTCGAACACGAACTGCGCGAGGCGGTGGCCCGGCAGGAATTGCTGGTCTATTACCAGCCCAAGGTGGATTGGAGCGGCCGCATCGTCGGCGCCGAAGCGTTGATCCGTTGGCAGCATGCCGAGTTGGGCATGGTGTCGCCGGCCAAGTTTATTCCACTGGCGGAACAGACCGGATTGATCGTCGAAATCAGCGACTGGGTGCTGGAACAAGCCTGTCTGTGGGCTAAATATTGCCACGAGCAGGGTTTTACGCCGTTACGGATTTCGGTCAACTTATCCGCGATCGATTTCAAACGGCCGGATCTGGTGGACAAGGTGGCCGCGATCTTGCGCGCGACCGGCGTCGATCCGCACTGGCTCGAACTGGAGTTGACCGAGTCGGTCGTGATCGGCGACGTCAAAAGTTGTATCGCCCGGATGCTGCAGTTGAAAGCCTTGGGTTTGACGCTGTCGATGGACGATTTCGGTACCGGCTTTTCGTCGTTATCCTACTTGAAGCAATTGCCGCTGGACGTATTGAAAATCGACCAATCCTTCGTCCGCCAGCTCGATACCGACGATAACAGCGAAGCCATCGTCCGGGCGATTTTGGCCCTGGCCGACGGCTTGGGTATGGAAACCATCGCCGAAGGCGTCGAAAACCAGAGCCAAGTGGAATTTTTGAAGCAACAGCATTGCGCGTTGTTTCAAGGCTATTTGTTCAGCCGGCCGTTGCCGGCCACCGAGTTTTTGCATAGTTTGCAAGCCGCTTCCGGCCGGCCGGAAGCGGAAAGGCCGGTTTCGCAATGAGCGTTTGCCGCCGGCTGCGCGCAAGGCGTCCGCTCTATGGCAGAATGCGGTATTACGATTTTAATTAGAGGGTATTGCCATGCCGTTATCCAGACTGCTACCGATTTTATGCAGCGTTATGTTGCTGTCCTGCGCCGAGACGCCGGAAGCGCCGGCGCCGATCCCGCCGACGCAATTGACCTTGCAAATCAATGCCGGCAAACAATTGAATCCGGACGCGGCCGGCAAAGCCTCGCCGGTATTGCTGCGGATTTACGAACTGCGCGAGCAGAGCGGTTTCGCCGCCGCCGATTTCTTTACCTTGTTCGATAAGGAGCAGGTTGCGCTAGGCGGCGACTTGCTGCGCAAGCAGGAGTTGCTGATCAAGCCCGGCGAACAGAAAACGCTGCCGATCGAACCCGCCGCGGACACGCGCAAGATCGGATTTTTCGCCGCGTTCCGCAAACTGGACGACGCCCAATGGCGAGCGCTGGCGCCGTTGGTCTTGCACCAAAACAACACGATAACGTTGGATATGGACCGTAACGCCCTCGCGGCCAAAGCGACTGCGGTGGAGCCCGCTCCGGCGGCCCCGGCCGAGCACTGAGTCGCCGGCCGGCACGGATTCTCGCCTTGGCCGCGCCGGCAGGTGCGGACAGGGTCCGCTCCGTTTACTGCCGCCGCCGCGAATCGTTATTAAACTATGTTAAATAAATCCTCCCGCTGCGGCATATCGCCCATTTATTGCGTGCCGTAGCGGCCGAAATGTTTCCGGACTATCGCTAAGCCGTTGTTGGAATAGGTGCAGGCGGCAACCTGGCACGAGTATTGGTTGCCTCCGGCCATCGCTTCGCCTAGCCGGGACCATGAGCACCATTCTAAATATTTCCGATCTGATCAAAACCTACGACGACGAATTGCGCCGCGTCACGTTCCGGCGTTGCGGCTGCGTAGACACGGCCGGCGACATCGTCCAGGAAACCTACCAGCGCATGCTGGCCGGCGACTTGTGGCGCCAGGCCGAAAATCCGCGGGCCTTGTTGCACCGCATCGCCGCCAATCTGGCAACCGATTACGAACGCCGCCGCCAGGTGCGCGAACACTATGCCCACTATGAAGACGCTACGGCGGAGGACGCCGGTGCCGATAGCGCGGCCGATCCGGAACAGATCAACGTCGCCCGCGAGCGCCTGAGCCGGCTGGTTTCCGCGGTGGAGCGGCTGCCGCCGAAATGCCGCAGCGTATTCGTCATGCGTAAATACGACGGCTTCAGCCATGCCGAGATCGCCGAACGCTTGGGCATCTCCCGCAATATGGTCGAAAAGCATCTGCGCAACGCGCTGGCGGCATTGCAGGACTGCGACGACTAGCCCGCCTCCTGTTTTTGCGCCATCGCGCGTCCTATAATGGCAACGCTTCCACCCTTAGGCTGCCGATGAAAACGCCCACTCCCACTTGCCAACCGCTGCCGCGCGCCAGCGTCCTGCCGACCGGCAGCGAGGTAGCGCGATGAAGATCGCCGAATCGGTCAAGGCCGAGGCCCGCGCCTGGTGGGTTAAGTTGGACGGCGGTAGCGACGATCCCGAACTGTTAGCCGAATTCCAGCGCTGGCTGGCGGCCGATGCCGCACATCGGGAAGCCTATCGGCGTTTGCAGCAGTTGTGGAGCGATCTGGCGGAAGTGGAAAGCCGCTTGGTTCCGGCGTCCGCCGACATGCCGCTCCAGCCGCGAGAACCGGTTTCGGCGAAAGTCCGGCAGCGGGTCCGGTTGCCGCTGGCGCTAGCGGCGAGTGTGGCACTGTACTGGCTGAGTCCGTTGTCGCTGGGTTTGCGCGCCGATTTTCATACCGGTTTCGGCGAAATGCGCGACATTGCGCTCAGCGACGGTTCCAGCGTGCATTTGAACGGCAACAGTGCGCTGCAGGTGCAATTCGGCAACGGCCAACGCCGCTTGACGCTGCTGCGCGGAGAAGCGCTGTTCGAAGTTAGCCCCGATCCGGCCCGGCCGTTTCGGGTGCAGGCCGGGGACGGCGTGATCACCGCGTTGGGCACGGCCTTCAACGTCCGCCTGGACGGCGGCCGGGTAGTGGTCGGCGTCACCGAACACAGTGTTGCGCTGGAGCTGCAGCGCGACGGCAAACCGGAACGCGGCGTGCTGCTGGAAGGCCAGCAGGCCGCGTTCGCTGCCGAGCAAGGTATCGGCCCGGTGCAGGCGGTAGACAAACTGGCCGCTTCGGCCTGGCGCCGCGGCAAACTGGTGTTCGAAGACCGGCCGCTGGGCGAAGTCGTCGCCGAATTGAACCGCTACCATCGCGGGCTGTTGCTGGTCGGCGATTCGGCGCTGGCCGAACGCCGGGTCAGCGGCGTATTCGCCACCGGCCAGCCGCTGGCGGTGCTGGCCGCGCTGGAGTCCGCTCTCCACATCCGTTCCACCCGCCTCGGCGATTATCTGATTCTGTTACACCGCTGAAACCGGCATTCCGGTTTTTTTCCTGCCCTCGCCTCCTGTTTTCGGCCGCTGGTGCGTCAAAACCAGTGTTAGCCATCAGATAACAACGTAGAGGGATATTCATGACAGCGAAACACACCAAGAATCGGGCCGGCCGGAGCTGGAAAAGGCAGGTCGCGGCTTTGGCCCTGGGCGCGGGAATTGCGGTTACGCCGGCCCATGCCGACAATGCCGTGCGGCCGTTCGATATTCCGGCCGGGGCGCTGGCTACGGCCTTGAACCGGCTGGCCGAAAGCGCCGGCTTGCAATTGGTTTACGACGCAGCCATCGCCGAAGGCCTGAGCAGCCGGCCGCTGCGCGGCAGCTACACGCCGGAAGCGGCGCTGCAACAGTTGCTGCGCGACAGCGGCTTGAGCTACCGCATTGCCGAGAATGGCAACGTGGTGATCGAAAAACAGGCATTGAATTACCGGCAGGACCCGGCCGCATTGCCGGCGGTCAACGTGATCGGGAACAAGGCTTACGACCCGAACAATCCGTTTAACCCGTTTTACGCGGTACCGGACGCATCCACCGCGACCAAATCCAATGTCGCGATTATGGACACGCCGGTGTCGATTCAAGTCGTGCCCCGCTCCGTCCTGAACGACCAACAGGCGGTCCGCTTCGAGGACGCCGTAATCAATAACGTCAGCGGCGTGCAGCGTTCCTACGGCACTGCCGATATGTACGAAAGTTTCATAATTCGCGGCTTTAATTCGACCGAACAAAACTACCGCAACGGTTTCAGGCGCTCGATGGGTAAATTCGACGTGGCCAACATGGAACAAATCGAAGTGCTGAAAGGCCCGGCCGCGGTGCTGTACGGCCGCTTGCAGCCCGGCGGCATGGTCAATTACGTGACCAAAAAACCGCTGGCCACGCCGTATTACGCGCTGCAACAGCAATTTGGTTCGTTCAGCGAATTTCGCACCAGCGTCGATGCCACCGGGCCGCTGGATCAAGCGAAAACGCTGCTGTACCGCTTCAACGGCGCTTACGATAGCGGCGAGTCGTTTCGCGACATCGTCGACCACGAACGTATTTTCATTGCCCCCTCGCTGACTTGGCGGCCGAACGACCGCTTCGAAGCCAATCTGGATCTCGAGAAACGCCACGACAACTACATGGACGACTACGGCGTGCCGGTGTTGGACAACAGGCCGGTCAACGGCCGGCGCAATTTGTTCACTGGCGACCCAGCGTTTCGGCCGCGCCAGGACAACACGCTGGTTTACGCCGACTGGAGCTTCAAATTCAACGACGACTGGGCGATCAAACATAAATTCCAGTGGGACGAAACCGACATCGTGTTCGGCGGGCCGGGCCCCAACGGCAAGCTGAATGCGGACGGCCATACTCTGGGCCGCTGGGTGATTACCGGTACCTCCGAACGGCGCTCTTATTCGACCAGTCTGGATCTGACCGGCAAATTCGAGACCTACGGCCTGAAACATAACGTGCTGGTCGGCGGCGACTGGTTTTTCTTCAACCAGGATGCGCCGGACAATATGTTCGCCTCCAGCGACTGGGGCGATCCGATCAATTCGACCTTCGATATCGACAATCCGCGCTACGACACCATCGATGTCGCCGCGGTCAACGCGATCCGGCCCAACTGGTTCTGGCGCGAGCGCGAAGATTGGTACGGCGTTTATTTCCAAGACCAGATCACGATCTGGGACAAATTACACATCATGGGCGGCGGCCGCTACGACATGGCCGGCTACGGCGGCTTCGGCGGCACGTCCTGGGAAGCCACCAAAACCGGCTTCAGCATGCAGCACGAGGACAAATTCACGCCGCGGGTCGGTGTCCTGTACCAGCCATGGGAATGGTTATCGGTGTACGGCAATTACGTCGAATCCTTCGGCAGCAACAACGGCCGCAATGCCTTAACCGGCGGCACTTTTCGACCGCAATCGGCCGAACAGTACGAAATCGGCTTCAAGACCGAGTTGTTCGATAAACGGCTGTCGTCTACCGTGGCCTATTACCACCTGAAAAAAACCAATATGCTGACCGCCGACCTCAGCACGCCCGATCCGTTGGACCAGGTGGCGATAGGCGAAGCGCGCAGCCAGGGCATCGAGGTCGATATCAAAGGCCAGCTCACCGAGAATTTCAATCTGGTCACGACCTATGCTTACACCGACGGCCGGGTTACCAAAGACAACAACGGCACGGAAGGCAAACGTCTGCTGAACGTGCCCGAGCACCAGGCCAGCCTGTGGGGTACCTACCAGTTTACCGAGCATTTCAAGGCCGGTCTGGGCGGCGTGGTGGTCGGCAAACGCGAGGGCGATACCGCCAATAGCTTTCAGTTGCCCGGTTATACCCGGCTGGATGCGATGGCGGCTTATGTGCAGCCGATCGGCAAAACCCGCCTGACCGCGCAAGTCAACGTCTATAACTTGCTCGACAAGGAATATTTCACCGGCTCGACCTCATGGATACCGACCGCCAACGTCGGTGCGCCGATTTCGGCGATGGGCTCGTTGAAGCTGGAATACTAAATCCTGCCTACCGTGCGAAGAGGCCGTTTCCGCTCTCCCGGGAGCGGCCTTGCCGCTTTTCATTTTCTGTTTACGAACAGGCAGACGCTGCTGCCGGTCTGGCTCTAGCCGGACACACCGTAACGATGGGTGGCGATTGCGGATTTGCTGATTTTTGGTGCGGATGCACCAGATTGAATGCCGATTGCACTCCGTGCCGGCTGCGAATGTGCGCTGTTGAGGTCATCCCTGCCTGGATAGAAGTGTTTCGTCCACGCTTCTATCCAGGTATTCCCTGGCGTCGTTGTTTTCCATGTTCACGGGGGAGAGAACTTAACATCCTTGATGCCGCAATTTATATAACATTATTCGTGCCAACTCCGTATGTTGGCGTTTTTTCGGGTCGGCAACCGATTCGCGGCGCCTGACAGCTTGATTACTATGTTATATGCCGCAGCGGAAGCGGGTTTTTAGGCGATTTGACGCAATTTTTCGTTGGGCCTGCCGCGGGCCGAAATTGAGGGCCGACGGCCTGACGCACCCGTTCGCCAACCTTGCACAGATTTGGTGCCGATTGAATCGCGCCCGGCGGCAGGGCGATACATCGCCATTACCGGTTAATCGTGGATAATATCGGGTTTGTTGATCACGCCGGCACCGCTTGTGAAGCATTTTCGCCACCCCGCACGTTATCGATTGCCGCCTAGCCGGCGGAGCAAGCCGGCTTCCGGTTGGCCCAGGCGGGCGAAACGTTTGGCAACCTATGCCGTTGGCTTTTTTCTGGCAGGTTCTTTATTGCTGGTCGCGGCGCTACGGGTTTTGCCGGCGCCGACTTCGGCCTTCATGCTGCACCAGCATATCGACGATTGGGTCGAGGGTAAGGGTTACCGGCCGATCAGCCAGCGTTGGGTCAGCCGCGAGCGGATTTCGGCGCATGCTTTCCATGCCGTGGTCGCTTCCGAGGACCAGTTGTTCTACCAGCATAACGGCTTCGACGTCGATGCGATCGGCAAAGCCTTCAACCAGTATTTGCGCGGCGGCAAGTTGCGCGGCGCCAGCACGATCAGCCAGCAAGTGGCGAAAAACCTGTTTCTGAGCCCGGCGAAAAATTTCGTGCGCAAGGCCTTCGAGATTTGGTTTACCGTCTTGATCGAAGCTTTGTGGGACAAGCGGCGGATTTTGGAGGTGTATCTGAACATCGCCGAATTCGGCGACCATTTGTTCGGTATCGAGGCCGCCAGCCGGCATTATTTCGGCATACCGGCCCGGCAATTGTCGGCGGCGCAAGCGGCCTTGCTGGCCGCCACGCTACCGAATCCGATTCTGCTGAAGGCCGACCAACCCAGCGCTTATCTGCTGAAACGGCAAAGCTGGATCCTCGGCCAGATGCGGGCCTTGCCGGATTGAGGAAACCGGCGGCGGATCAGTCCAGATCGTGTTCCGGCTCTGCCTCGTCGGTTGCGGCGGAATGGCCGGCGTCGCTGACTAACTGTTTCAGGTATTTGTAGAGCAGCCGCGCCGATTTCGGCGGTTTGGCCTCTTTAGCTTCTTTCAGCGCATTGCGTTGCAACTGGCGCAGATGCTGGGTGTCGGCTTCCGGAAATTCGGACACCAGTTGCGTCAGCGCGGCGTTGCCGGTTTCGCCCAATAGTTGGTCGCGCCAACGTTCGGCCTGGTGGTGTTCGCGCACACCGTGGGCACTGCGGTTTTTCAACCGCGCCAGCTTTTCCCGGATCGCGTCGACGTCCAGTTCGCGCATTTGGCCGGTGATGTACTTCAGCAGGCGCTTTTTCGCGGCGTTGCGGCCCATTTTGCCGGCGTCGCACAGCGCTTTTTCGATGTTCTCCGGCAATTCGAACTCGGCGATGTGCGCCGGCGCCAACCCGCTGATTTCTTCCGCCATCGCGAAAATCGCCGCAATCTCTTTTTTGATCCGGGTCTTGTTGGGTCTAACCGCGTAATATTCGACTTCGTCTTCTTCTTCCGCTTCGTCGTCGTAGGCAAATTGGGTGCGGTCGTCGTAGCCGTCGTCCTCGAAATCGTCCTCGTCTTCGAATTCTGCGTCGTCGTAATCTTCGTGTTTCATGTCAAACCATAGCTATTAAAAACAATACGAACATGGCCACCGCAAGCAGCGGCACGATCACGCCGGACCAATCGGAAGGGCTGTTTTTGCTGCGTTCGATCGCGGCTTTGACGCCGGGGCGCATCCAGAACAGGATCAGCAAGGCCAATAAGCCCAGCAGCAGATTTTCCCAGGTCGATTCCATAACTTGCTCGCGAGTCGGGTCCTGCGGCCTAGCCGCCGAACAATTGGTGGTCGATCAAATCGCACAGGCAGTGCGAGATCAGTAAATGCACTTCCTGGATGCGGGCGGTGGAATCCGACGGCACCCTGATTTCGATGTCGGTCTCGTTCAACACGCCGGCCAGAGCGCCGCCGTCCTTGCCGCTGAGGGCGATGACGGTCATGTCGCGGTCGTGGGCGACTTTGACGGCCTTGACGATATTGCCGGAATTGCCGCTGCTGGTATAAACCAACAGGATGTCGCCGGCCTGGCCCAGCGCCCGCAATTGTTTGGCGAACACTTCGTCGTAGTGGTAGTCGTTGGCGATCGAGGTGATGGTCGAGGTGTCGGTGGTTAGCGCAATCGCCGGCAGCGCCGGCCGCTCGCGCTCGAAGCGGTTCAGCATTTCCGAGGAAAAGTGCTGGGCGTCGCCGGCCGAGCCGCCGTTGCCGCAGGTCAGCACTTTCCGGTCGTTGACCAAGGCTTCGACGATTTTCTGCGAGGCGAATTCGATCAGCTCGCACAAGCTGGCCATCGCATTCTGCTTGGTTTGAATGCTGTCGGAAAAATGGGCGATGATGCGGTCTTGTAAGCTCATAGTTCAGGTTTGAAACGCGTTTTTGATCCAATTGAGGCGGTTATCGCCGGAGATTGCCACGACATCGAAACGGATCGCGCAATGGCTCAGGCCGTTGATTATGACATAGTGTTGCGTGGCCGCGACGATGCGCGCCTGCTTTTGCGCGGTAATACTGGCCAACGCGCCGCCGAATTGCTCCGATTTGCGGTAGCGGACTTCGACGACGACCAGCACGGCACCGTCGCGCATGACCAGATCCAGCTCGCCATGTTTGCAACGGTAATTGCTGCAGACCGGGTGCAGGCCTTGTTGTTGCAGATAGGCGGCGGCCCTTTGTTCGGCGCCGGCGCCTTTTTGCAGATGGGCCGGTTTGGGCTTGCCGAACAGCATTATTCGACGTAGGCGGCCGCGGCCGGTACGCCGGCCTTGAATTCGGCGCAGGCCAATCTGCGGGTGATGCGGTTTTCGCCGTTCAACGCTAACCGCCCGGTGGCGCCGGGGTAAGGCGTGGCGGCCAGTTGGCTCAATTGGCCCAGCAGGTTGAAGGCATCCACCCCCAGCGCCACCAACTTGATCTGGCTGTCGCTCAGGCCTTGCCAGGCACTTTGCAATGCCTGTTGGCTGAGCGGTCCGCCGTAGACCTCGCCGAACAGCCAGGGCAAATCGCAGAACGCGATTTTGCCCAATTCGGTGTCTTTGGCCGGATTGGGGCGGCCGCTGTAGATGTTCGGCATCGCGTAGACGGCAAGTTCGCTGCTCTGGCTGTAGCGCAATTGCGGCGCAATTTCTCTGGCCTGTTCCGGCCCGGCGCTGATGAACACAGCCAGCGCCTGTTTTTCGCCGGCGACATTCACGCTCGGCGCCAGCAAGGCTTTGACCACGGCGCTGAAATCGCGCGATTTCGGATCGTAACTCTGCACCCCGAGCACCGAGCCGCCGCCGGCTTGCCAGGCCGACATCAGATAATGGCGGATGCGTTGGCCTTGCGGCGTTTCCGGGGTTAACAGCACCGCGTTCTGCAAACCGTCGCGGCGGGCTTTCAGTGCCAGTTGTTCGGCGTCGTCGATCGGGCTCAGGCCGAATTGGTACAGATTGGCTTTGCTCAGGTTTTCGACGTGGTTCAAGGCCAACACCGGCACGCTCAACTCGCCGCTGTCGGCCAAAGTCTGAATCTGCTCCTTCACCAACGGGCCGATCACCTGTTTGGCGCCGTCGGCGACGGCCTGTTTGTACAGCGCGACGATATCGCCGGTTTCGCTGTCGTAATATTTCAAAGCCGGTTGCGGCGCGGCGCTGGCCGCCAGGCGGTAGGCGGTGGCCAAGCCGTTTCTGACCGCTTTGCCGGCGGCCGCATATTGGCCGGAATTGGGCAGCAGCACCGCGATGATCGGCCCGCTGGCTGCCGTCGCCGCCGGTTGCGGCGTTTCCGGGCCGGGCTCGGCCGCCGGTTCGGCAGCAACGGCCGGCGCGCCGTTCAGATAGGCTTGCAGGTAGTCGGCATTGGCCGGATGGCCGGGGAAGGTTTGCTTCCATTGCTGAATTTGGCCGGCGCTGTCGAAACCGGGCAGATTGCGCTGCTTAAGAATTTTGGCCAACGCCATCCAGCCGCTCAATTCGTCGGCGACCGATGCGGTCGTGCTCAGGGTTTCGTTCGGCAACACGCTAAGCGCGTCGAGAATGGCGACGATGTTTTGCTTTTGCCGGTCGCGGTCGGTCAGAATCCGGCCCAGTTTCAACCGCATCCGCACCCCGGCCAACACGTCGCCGGTCAACGAATGGGCGAAAGCCATCGACTGGTAATAGGCGATCTGATCGGCTTCCGCCAACACGGCCGGACGCACGCCTTCCAGTTTGCGCACCGCGCTTTCGGCATCTCCGCTGCTGAGCGCAATCTCGCCGTCGAGCAATTTGTATTTGCTGGTTTGTTCCGGATTCAATTCGGCCGGATTGACGCCGTCCAAGGCCTGGCGGGCGCCGTTACTGTCGCCGGCTTGCAAGCGGGTATCGGCGTCCAGCAGCCGCAGCGCGCTGCGGCTGTCGTGCAAACGGTAGCTGCGCGCCGTGGTTGCGGCTTCCGCCGGTTTGGGCCGTTTCGCGCTGGCCGGCGGCTTGACTTCGAACTGCGGTTTACGGGTCGGCGGCTCGCCGGCGCAAGCCGACAGCAGCAGCAGCCCGAAAACGCAGCAACCCGGCAAGCGACGCGGCATAATGGCGGCCAAATTAAATGCGGACATGAGAGGCCTTGGAAAACAGATGTACGGAAAATTATACGTGGTTGCCACGCCGATAGGGAATCTGGCCGATTTCAGTTTCCGGGCCTTGGAAGTATTGAAACAAGTGGATCTGATCGCCGCCGAGGACACCCGCCACGTCAAGATGCTGTTGTCGCATTACGGCGTCAACAAGCCGCTAACCTCGTTGCACCAGCACAACGAGGACAAGGCTTCGTTGGGTTTGGTCGAGCGGATGCAGCAAGGCCAATCGGTCGCACTGGTGTCCGACGCCGGCACCCCGATCATCAGCGACCCGGGCCTGCCGCTGGTCAGGTTGGCCCGCCAGCACGGCATCGACGTGACCCCGATTCCGGGCGCTTGCGCCTTGATCGCCGCCTTGTCGGTGGCCGGTTTACCGACCAGCCGCTTCAGCTTCGAAGGCTTTCTGCCCCGCACCGCTTCGGCCCGGCGCGAATTTTTTCGAGACAAACTCTCCGACGAATCGACCTGGGCCTTTTACGAGTCCAGCCACCGGATTCAGGCGGCGCTGGAAGACATGGCGGCGGTGTTTCCGGCCGAGCACCGCATTGTCGTGGCGCGCGAGATTACCAAGCTGCACGAAACCATCGCCGACGGTAGTCTGGCTGAGGTGTTGGTGCGGGTACAAGCCGACGAAAACATGCGCAAGGGCGAGTTTGTCGTTATCGCCGCCGGCAGCCCGCCTGCGGAAAAATCGGATCAAATCAGCGACGCGGAACGACGGATATTGGCTTTGTTGCTGCAGGAATGTTCGATCAAAACCGCCGTCGCCCTGGCGGTGGAAATCACCGGCCAACGCAAGAAAACGCTATACCAGGCCGCGTTGGCGATGCAGGGCGAAAGCGGCGGCCGATAGTCGGGTCAGTTGTAGCGGCCGCTGGGGTCCGGTGTGAATACCCCGACCGGGCGGGCGAAGGTGAACCGCGCCGGGGTCAGTACCAGGGCTTCGGCGCCGATGGCAAAAGCATCGTGCGGCGGCGCGATTGCGGCAAAAGCCGTCAGCGGCGATACCGCGGCGAACAGCGCGGAACCGACCAGCGTCGCGATCAAGCCGACCGGCCGGGCAACGACGACGTCGACCAGAAAGGCGCCGGTCGGCGTCCGCTCCTCGGCGGCCAGCGGGGCAGCGGCCAGCAGTAATAGGCTCAGGGCAACGGCTTTGTGCATGGCGGAACTCCTGTGTTTCTAAATTTGTTGGCGGCCGGCTACCACATCAAGTCGTCCGGAATCTGGTATGCCGCGTACGGGTCGTCTTCGGCGGCAAGGTCTTGGCTGGCTTCGTTCAACACCACGACGCTGGCCGCATCGCGGATTTGAATCTTGCGCGCCACCTCGGCCGGAACGATTTCGTAGCGGTTTTCCAGTTTGGCGATGCCGGCGCGGCCGCTGCTCAACGCGTCGCGGACTTTTTCGGCGACGTACAGGGTTTTGACTTTATTGGCGTCTGTAAAGTTGTAAGCCACGCCGTTGGCGTCCTGGGCGATGCGATTCAGGTCGACGATTTGTTTGATTTGCGCCGCCAGGGCTTTCTGTTCTTCGGCCAGCTTGCGTTGCCGGTTCAATTCGCGGTCGCGTTCGGCTTGTTGTTGGCGCAATTGTTCCGCACTGAGTTTTACTTCGTCGACAGTCTCGACGCCGTTATTGCGCTCCAGTTTGGTCTGTTTGCGCTTTTCGGCCTTGACCTGTTTCAGCTTGGCGTCGTTGGACAGGCCGGATTTCAACAGTTGTTCTTGCAGCGACAAGGTTTGCGGTTTTTTCATGGCGAACGGGCGGAAATGGACTTAAAAAACGCCGGCAGCATAGCACAAAGCGCTTATTGGCCCAGCATCTTGCCGGTGGCGTACTGCCACCAACTCAGCGGCTTGGTCAACGGCCGTTCGCAGCGGTCGTAGCCCTGGTATTCGATGCCGCGGAAAATGTCGTCGCGCAGCCAGCGGTAGGCGGCCGGCGCACTCTGTTGCAGCCGCTCCGGAATCAAAATGTATTGCGCGACCAATTCGGCCAGTTTTTCCTGGGTATTGCCGTCGTAACGGCCCTGGTTGACCTCGCCCAGATATTCGAAGGCTTCGAACCATTTCGACGGCCACAGCGCCAATTGTGCTTCGGCGATGGTTTTCATGATGTCGGCGTCGTTGGAGATCTTGTGGTACTTGTAGAAAAAGTACAGGTCGTCTTCGCCGTTCCAGAAATGGAAATTGTCGATGGTATGCGCAATCTCGTGAACCACGATGGGCAGCCGGAAATCGACCAGATACTGCACGCCGATGTCGCGGTAACTGCCGCCTTCCTTGCCCTTGTCGAACGCTTTCACGGTAAACACGATCAGATTCTGGCCGCTGAACACCTGGGCCACGGTTTGCGAGCGGAAGCCGATACCGGGTACCAGAGTCAACGGATGGGTGTGGTCCTGCCAGATGCTGTTTTTGTAATCTTCCTGAAACGCGTCGCGGATCAGTTGTTGCATCGCTGTGGGTTTGTCGGCGATTTCCTGTTCCAGCTTGTCCACCGGTTTGGCTTTGCTGATGCTTTGCCGCAGAAAGGCCGGAATCTTGCGGATAGCTTTTTCGAAGATACGCAGATGGTCGGCGGAAAAGCGTTTCACCTCATAACGGTAATCGTCGCTGTGTTTGACCACGGTTTTAGTGTCGTAAAACAGGGCCAGCGCCCGCCAGGCGGCTTCGCGGTCGCCCCAGTATTTTTCCAGTACGCACAGCTCGCCGGCGGCGTTACCTGCGCAGTCTTCGCGGTAATCGGCCAAATCGTCCAGGTGGTCCTGATTTTTGTGGTCGGTCAACACCGCCACGGCTTGGCTGCGCAATCCGGGATGCTCGGTTTCGTAGAAACGGATGATGTCGGCCAGTGCGGCGGTCGGCGTATATTGCTGTTGGCTGGTGGCGCACAGCAATTCGGCGGTTTGCGACAGCGTAAAGAAGCGGTTTTGAAATAACGGCGCCGGCGTAGCGCCGGCGGTTGCGGCGTAACCGAGCAAAAGTCCCAGTCCGCCGCGGTGCAATAAGGTGGACGGCGCGGTCAAACGCTTATTTGTCCAGACCCATCGCATCCCACAGTTTTTGAATCGCGCCTTCGTCTTTGTAATTGCCTTGCGGGGCACCGTTCGGGTAATTCAGTTTAAAGACGCGTTCGGCATCTGTGGCCAGTTCGTCCATGCCCAATTGGCGGTAGCCGTCCTGCATGATTTGCAGCGCAAACGGCACCGCCGGCGTGCGCTGGTATTCCTTGACGATGTAATTGGCACGGTTGACGGCAGCGATGTAGGCTTTGCGCCGCATGTAGTAATCGGCGACGTGGACTTCGTACATCGCCATGTTGTTGCGCAACGCGACCATGCGCAGCTTGGCGTCTGCGGCGTATTCGCTGTTCGGATAGCGGCGGATCAGTTCCTGGAAGTTGTCGTAAGCGTCCTTGGCCGGGCCGGGATCGCGTTGCGAGGAGTCGGTCGGCAAAAAGCGGTCGATGAAGCCGATGCCGCGGTTGTAGTTGATCAAGCCTTTCAGATAATAGGCGTAATCGACTTTGGGGTTGCGCGGATGGATTTTGATGAAACGGTCGGCGGCAGCAATCGCGGCTTCCGGATCGTCGTTCTTATAGTAAGCGTAAGCGACGTTGAGTTGGGCTTGGGCGGCGTAGTCGCCGAACGGGTAGCGCGATTCCAGCGCTTCGTACAACGTCACCGCCTTCGAGTAGTTTTTGTTGTCCAACGCTTCCTTGGCTTTTTCATGGAACATTTTGTCGTCCCAGCCGGCGTATTCCTCTTCCTTCTCGCTGGCCGAACCCTTGCTGGAAAATGCTTCCAAGGTTTCGCAGGCAGGCAGCAGCACGATCAGGCCGGCGGCGAAAACGGTTTTTACTAAAACTAATCGCATACGTTTATCAACACGTTGTAATATTGCTGGTTTTTTGCGGCATTTGGCAGCATTTGGGCCGCGAGTATAACTTAAAAACGACTATGACGATATTGACGGCAAGGGTTCCCGAGGAACTGACGGGTATGCGGCTGGACCAGTGTTTGGCCGAGGTGTTCCCCGATTATTCGCGCAGCAAATTACAGACCTGGATCAAGGCCGGCCGGGTGTTGGTGGACGGCGAGGTCATGAAAGGCCGCGAGAAACTGGACGGCGGCGAGGAAATCGAGCTCGACGCCGAAGCCGAGCGGGTCATCGAATACGCCGCCCAGGAAATTCCGTTAGACATTAAATACGAAGACGCATCGCTGCTGATCGTCAACAAGCCGGCCGGTCTGGTTGTCCATCCGGCGGTCGGCAATTGGGACGGCACGCTGGTCAACGCCCTTTTAAACCATGCGCCGCAACTGGAAACCTTGCCGCGCGCCGGTATCGTGCATCGGATCGACAAGGACACCAGCGGCTTGCTGATGGTGGCCAAGACCCTACAAGCCCACAACAACCTGGTCGAGCAGTTGCAGGAACGCAGCATCCACCGCGAGTACCTGGCCTTGGTCAAAGGCTGGATGACTGCCGGCGGCACGGTCAACGCCCCGATCGGCCGCCATCCGGTGGACCGCAAACGCAACGCGGTGCGCCGCGACGGTAAGGAAGCGATCACCCATTATCGGCTGGAGCAGCGCTTCAAACGCCATACCTTGATTCGCTGCAAACTTGAAACCGGTCGCACCCACCAGATCCGGGTGCATATGGCCCACATCAATTATCCGCTGGTCGGCGATCCGGTCTACGGCGGCCGCTTTCAAATGCCGGCCGATTGCGGCCCGGCCCTGGCCGAGGCCTTGCGAAATTTTAAGCGGCAGGCCTTGCATGCCGCCAAGCTGGGACTGGAGCACCCGGAAACCGGCGACTATTGCGAATGGGAACAAGAGCTGCCGGAGGACATGGCCAATCTGATCAAGTTACTGGGCGAAAATGAACTGGATCAAGCCTGATTGGCCGCTGCCGAGCAATGTGCGGGCGGCAGTCACTTTGCGCAGCGGCGGTGTCAGCGTCGGCAGCTACGCCAGCCTGAATCCGGCCGGCCACGTCAACGACGACCCGCAGCACGTGCAACGCAATCGGCAAATCATCCGCGACATGCTGGATTTGCCGGCCGAACCGGTTTGGTTGCAACAGGTGCACGGCATCGATGCGGTCAAGGCCGACCGAGTGCTTGACCTACCAACCGCCGACGCCAGTTATACCGACCAAAGCGGAGTGGTCTGCGCCGTATTGACGGCCGATTGCCTGCCGGTGTTGTTTTGCGGCGACGGCGGCGACAAAATCGCCGCGGCGCATGCCGGCTGGCGCGGTTTGCAGGCCGGCGTGATTGCAGCGACCTTGCGGGCTATCGATTGCCGTGAGGTCTCGGTTTGGCTGGGTCCGGCGATAGGCCCGCAGCATTTCGAAGTCGGCGCCGAGGTACGCGAGGCCTTTTTGGCCGACGATGCCCGCCATGCAGCAGCGTTTAGCGCCCATGGCCCCGGCAAATGGCTGGCCGATATTTACCAATTGGCGCGCCGGCAACTGGCCGGGCTGGGTGTGGAGCGGGTGTTCGGGGGCGATTATTGCACCGTGGCCGATCCGGCGGGGTTTTACTCTTATCGCCGCGACGGCGCCGCCACCGGCCGCATGGCCAGTTTAATCTGGAGAGTTTCTTGAGCGTACTGCTGTATATCGTTTTGTTCACCGCATTGGGCGGGGTTTTGAGTGTACTGGCGGCGGCCGTGTTTTTGCTGCTGCCGGAAGCACAGCAAAAACACGTGTTGCCGCACGGCATCAGTTTTGCCATCGGCGCGTTGCTGACCGGGGCATTTTGCGGTTTGATCCCGCATGCCTTCGAGGAAGTACAGCCGCAACAACTATCGACGCTGTCGGCGACCATCCTGGCCGGGATTCTCGGCTTTTTCGTGTTGGAAAAGCTGCTGGTTTGGCGCCATTGCCATTCCAACGCTTGCGAGGCACACGGCGAGGATTCTCACGACGATCACCACCATGGCCACAGCCACGGCAGCGGCCACCGGCCGGCCGGCATGTTCATCATCCTCGGCGACGGTATTCATAATTTCGTCGACGGCGTGTTGATCGGCGCAGCGTTTCTGACCGACGTTCAGCTCGGCATCGTCACCAGTCTGGCAGTGGCAGCCCACGAAATCCCGCAGGAAGTCGGCGATTTCGCAATTCTGCTACACAGCGGCTACCGCCGCGGCGAGGCCCTGTTTTACAACATCCTGGCCAGTCTGACCACGGTGATCGGCGGTGTGCTGGCCTATTTCAGTCTCGGTGATTTGCACGATATCCTGCCTTATTTCCTGACGCTGGCGGCGTCGAGCTTTATCTATATCGCCGTGGCCGATCTGATTCCTTCGCTACACCAGAAAACCGACATGAAAACCTCGCTGCAGCAGATCGGTTTTATCCTGGCCGGCGTCGTTTTGATTTTGGTGATGCAGGGCATTGCCCACCGGTTCGAAGGCGTCGCTTAGTTGCCCTTAAACTGTCTTAGTTTAAGTCGAGACGGGGGGGCGAAACCGGTTCGCCAAATTCGACACCCTCGTAAATCTCCTCAACCGGCAATTCGAAACCGACCGATTCGAACCGGACCTGCTCGCCAGCCTGATAAAGCTGCAAATCCCATTGTTCGCTACGGCGGTAACATTCGACGCGTTGCGTGTCTTGGGCGACCAAGACGTATTCTTCCAAGCTTTCCAGCTTGCGATAATGGTGGAATTTTTCGGCGCGGTCGTAGCGTTCGGTAGCGTCGGACAAGACTTCGACGATCAGTTTCGGCCGGCTGTTGTAATGTTCGGCCGTATCCGCTGCCGAACAGGTCACGTGCAGGTCCGGGTAAAAAAAACAGTCGTCGCTCGCGGTTTGGACCCGGACTTTCATTTCTCCGGAATGCACTCGGCAAGGTGTGCCGCGTAAATGACCATGCAAAAAAGCAATCAGATTCGTCGCGACGGTATCGTGAGCGCGTTTAACACCAACCATCGCATAAACTTCGCCGTTGATATATTCGTGCTTGATGTCGCTGAGCAACTCGCCTTGCAGGTAGTCCGCGACGCTCAGGTGCAATTTTTCCGCTAAAGCCATAGCCGTTTCCGCTGGATTGGGTCGAGCGATTGTAACGGCTAACACCGGCCGACGGTAGTCCAGGCCCATCTGCAAGATGGCGGAGCGGCCGATAGCCGCTAAACTCTGTTTTTTCCGATTTCGGTGGATTCGATGCAGATAGCGGCCTTGTTAAGTATCGGCTTTTCTTTTGGGGCAGCCCTGTTGCTGGTCGCCGGCAACTTGTTGCAAAACCGCGAACCTTTAATTTGGCCTTCGCGGTGCGCCGGGTTTGTTTTGATTGCCGGTTTGGCTGCGATTCAGACGGGGCATTTGGCCTGGCTGATTCAGGCATATGACGCTCTGCATTCCGCCGGTTATCGGCTGGCGTTGTACCTGGTCGCCCCCGGTTTTTACTTCTTCAGCAGGCATTTATTAACGGCCGACGTGCGCTACCGTTGGCGGGACCTGCTGCATGCCGCGCCGCTGCCGCTCAGTTGCGCGTTGCCGCAAACGTTGGCGATTCCGGGCGCATTTCTGCTCGGTAGCGCGTATTTGATCTGGCTGGCACATGCCGTGTACCGCTTGCGGGCGCAACGCCAGACGTTCTGCATTCCGCGGTTTATTGGGTGGCGCTTTATCTGGTCGCTCCCAGTTTTTACTTCTTCAGCCGGCATCTGCTGAAGGCCGACGTGCAATACCGCTGGCGAGATCTGTTGCACGCCGCGCCGCTACCGCTCTGCCCCTTATTGCCGCAACCGCTCGCGATGCCCGGCGCATTTCTGCTCGGCAGCGCGTATTTGATCTGGCTGGCACATGCCGTATACCGCTTGCGGGCGCAACGCCAGCGGTTTCGGTTGGAACTGGTCGCGCTCGGCACCTTGTTCGCGATTGCCGTCGCCGTACTGCTGCTGGGGTTCGTCTGGCCGTTACTGGCTGAGGCCGATTTCATTCAAGCCTATAGCCTACTGATCGGGCTGGCCTTTTTTGCCGTGGCGCTGACCTTGCTGCGCTTCCCGGCTATTACCGCCGATGTGGCGGAGGCTGCGCAAGCCTCGTACGCCGAATCCACCTTAAAAAACGTGGATAAGCCGAAAAAATTGGCCGAGCTGGAGCGTTTGATGCGGCAGGACAAACTCTACCGGCTGGATACCTTGAATCTGGCCTTGCTGGCCGAGCAATTGGCACTAAGCCAACACCAGTTGTCGGAACTGATCAATACCGAATTTCGCCAGGGTTTTTCCCGCTATATCCGCGAACAGCGCATCGAAGACGCGAAGAAACTGCTCGTCACCGAACCGGAGGCGTCGGTATTATCGATTGGCCTGACGGTGGGTTTCAGCACCCAATCCAACTTCTACGCTGCATTTCGGGAAATTGTCGGCATCGCGCCGGGGCAGTACCGTAAGCTCCACGCAACACCGCCTTCCTAAATCCAGCCGCCACTCCGTTTTTATCATTTTGTAATGCTATAACTCGTTGTAATTAATCGTTTTAATTTTGACGCGGAATTTTTTATTCCTGCCCTATCAATCCGGAAGTTGCGGCGGTTGGCACGGCCTAAGCTGAGCCCGCCCTGTAACTTTTGGAGCAAAACGATGAATTTTTCAACGATATATTTACTTTTCCCCCGTGCGCTGCCGGCCTGTCCGCCTGTGCTCGAAGCGATTGACGGGAGGCGGCCATGAACGTCCTGTTAACCGGCGCGACCGGATTTATCGGCCGGGCGATTGTGCTGGCGTTATTGGACCGGGGGCATCGCGTCACCGTGTGCTGCCGGCGGCCGCAGCGTTTGCGGCTACAAAGTCCGCTAATAACGCCGCTGGCGCTGGACTTTGCCGAGGCGAGCGAGATCGAAACCTGGTTACCGCACCTGCACGGCATCGATGCCATCGTCAATTGCGTCGGCATCATCGCCCCCAGCCCGGGCCAAAGCTTTCGCCAATTGCATAGCCTGAGCCCGATTGCATTATTCCGGGCCGGCACCTTGGCCGGGGTCGGTAAGATCGTGCAAATATCGGCGTTGGGTGCCGACGGCGCCGCCGAATCGGCCTACCACTTGAGCAAGAAAGCCGCCGACGACGCGTTGCGCGAACTGCCTGTGGAATGGTTCGTGTTGCAACCGTCGCTGGTTTACGGTCGCGGCGGGCGCAGCCACGCCTTATTCCAGGTTTTGGCGGCCCTGCCGGTGCATCCGTTACCGGACGGCGGAGCGCCGATGCTGCAACCGATTCAGGTCGACGATGTCGCTGCCGCGGTCTGCCGCTGCCTGCAAACCGGCTGCGCCGGACGGCGAACGATCGCGTTGGTCGGTCTGGAGCCGATCAGTTATGCCGATTGGCTGCAAGGCCTGCGAGCTCGGCTCGGTAAAGCGCCGGCCAAACCCTGGTATCTATCGCCGGCGGTCGCCAGCGTCAGCGCCGCATTGGGCGGAATCTTGGGCGAACCGATCTTGAACCGGGCCAATCTGGCGATGTTGCAGCGCGGTAGCACTGCCGATCCGGCGCCGCTGACCGCACTGCTGGGCAGGCCGCCGCGAAACGCAAAGCGGATGTTCGCCGAAGATGCGACGCAGGCCGAGCGCTGGCAGGCCGGCTTGTACTTGCTGCGGCCGTTGTTGGGCTGGACCATTGCCTTTGTCTGGCTGTGGAGCGGCGTCACTTCTCTGCTGTTTTATCCGCACGAAGCCAACTATGCCTTACTGGCTGCTACCGGCATTACCGGCTCCGCAGCGCCGCCGACGCTTTACGGGCTGGCGGCGTTGGACATCGCCGTGGGCTTGGCGACCTTGGCGCGGATACGCTTGCCCGCACTGCTGCTTGGCCAGTTTGCCATCGTGCTGGCCTATAGCCTGGTGGTGGCGTGGCGGCTGCCGGAATTCGTAGTTCACCCGTTCGGGCCGTTATTGAAAAATCTACCGTTTTTAATGTGTTTGCTGGTTTACCGGGTATTGGAAGGAGAACGGCCATGACCTATCTGACCTTGAAATTGATTCACATCCTCAGCGCAATCGTATTGTTCGGCCTGGGTTCCGGCACGGTGTTCTACAAAGTGATGGCCGACAAAAGCGGCGACCACGCGGCCATTGCCGCCACCAGCAAGCACGTGGTGCTGGCGGATTGGTGGTTCACGACGCCGACAGTAATCATTCAGCCGCTGACCGGCGTGTTGCTGGCCGAGCAGTTATCGGCGTCGTTCGGCGACGGTTGGTTGTGGTGGACCTTGCTGCTGTATTTGCTGACCGGACTGTGCTGGCTGCCGGTTGTGGTATTGCAGATCCGAATGCGCGATATCGCCGCCGATTCGCTGGCCCAAGGCCGGCCGTTGCCGTCGATCTACCACTATTACGCCAAAATTTGGTTATGGCTGGGAGTGCCGGCGTTTTTCGGCATGATCGGCATTACCACTCTGATGGTGTTTCACAATTCGCTTTGGAGTTAAACCATGACCAAAATACTGATGCAACAGGTGTTAGGTAACGATTGGCAACAATTGCCGGAAGCGATTCAACGCCATTACCGGCTCGGCGACGGCGAGGAAAGCCGCTTGGCCGGCACGATGCAGATCGACTATCCGGCCTACCTGTTTCCGTTAATCTGGCTGATCCATCTGTTCGGCGGCTTATTGCTGTGGCGGGCACCGGCAGCGTATGCCGAAGTGGACAAAACCGCCGACGCCGCCGGACTGATCTGGCGGCGCAGGCTGGATTACCCGGACGGCCGCAGCGACTGCTTCAATTCGCGGATGGCGTACGTCGCCGACCGCGAACTGGCCGAATACATCGGCTTCGGGTTCGTGCTGCGCTTGCGGGTTTCGGTCGAAAACGGCGATTTGCTTTACCGTAGCCTGGGCCACTTCTGGCAATGCGGCAGTTGGGTCGTGCCGATCCCGGATTGGTTGTTATTGGGATCGACGACGATCAGGGAGTGTGCGCTCGCCGCGGACCGGTTTTATCTGGATTTCGAAATTCGCCACCCGTGGTGGGGTTTGAGTTACCAGTATCGGGGCGAGTTTGCCTACCGCTGATCCGCCGCCGGTTGGCCGCGGACGGCGTTGAAGGGCGCCTACGCCGACGGAAACAAATGGTGCCCTTCCCAACTGCGGTGGGCCAGGTGCATGTCCATCAAACCTTTATGTTCCAGGCGTTGCAGGCAGTCCAGGATGACTGCCGACAGATCGGAAAACTCGGTCAGAATCGGCGTCAGTTCGGCGATAGTGCCGCCGTTGTTGACGGTATCGATCAGTTCGCTGCCCAGATTGTGAAATTTTTTGTGCGGTAATTCGATCTCGTCGAAATCCTGGCAGCCGACGAATTGGCGGCCGGCACCGTAATACCATTTGCCCAGGCGGCAACTTCTGTAATCCAACGGCAGTTGGTAGTGGTTGCGCTCGCCGGATTGGCCGGGGTTGGTGGCGATGCGCACCACGTCGCTAACCAGCTTTTTCCGCCATTGAATGTGGTCGACGATGGCCATGTGGATCAGCCCTATCGGCAGGCCGGACCAACGTAAATCTTGCTGGATAAAGTAAATAAAATCGCTCAGCGGCAGCGGCCGGCTCAGCCAATAGCCCTGGACTTTGGTGCAGCCCGATTCCAGCAGCATTTGGTACTGCAGATCGGATTCGACGCCTTCGGCGACGATACCGATATCCAATTCGTGAGCCATCCGGATCGACGATTCGGCTATGGTCTGGTTCTTGGGATTGTCCAACATGCGGCCGACGATGCTACGGTCCAGTTTGATCGTGGTAAACGGCCATTGGCTCAAGGTTTCCAGCGTCGAATAACCGGTGCCGTAATCGTCCATCGCCAGACCGACGCCGGCATCGCACAGGGTTTGTATGTTTTTTCTGACGTCCGGATCGGCGTTCAATACCGTGGTTTCGGTGATTTCGATTTGCAGGTTCTTGGTCGGGATACACAATTGCTCCAAGGTTTCCAGCACCATGGTGCAGAACCGGCCGTCGGCGAAATCCTGGGCGGAAGCGTTGACCGAGGTCACCAAGCGGCTGTCGATGTCGCTGAAAATCAGTAAATCCCGTGCCAGTTTGGCAAACATCCGGTAACTGATTTGTTTAATCAGGCCGGTTTGCTCGGCGAGCGGAATGAAATCGTTGGGTAGGACGGTTTGGCCGTCGGGCCGCTGCCAGGGGATCAGCGCTTCGGCGCCGATCACTTTGCCGGTGATCAGCGAGACTTTCGGTTGGTAGTAGTAAACGAATTCGCCGGCGTCCAGCCCGGCCAGTATGGTTTGTTCAGTGATTGCGGAATCGGTCATGTAGCGCTATGTAAAATCCCAGGTAGTTTGTAGGCGATATTAAGCCTGAAACAGCGCCGTTAGCAAAAGTAACGCCTTGATTTAGCTGGATTGCCCGCAATTTTTCAGATGAGTGAGCGCATAGGTGGCTGTTGCACGCAGCACTGGCGTTAGCGGCTCGGCGCCGCTACTTTTTGCCAGGGCCAAAACAGCGTCGATTTTTTTCGACGTGTTGAAGCCGATAAGCAGTCGGGATTAACGGTCGAGCGATGCCCGGTTTGTTTCTCGTCCCCTCTTTTTAGACTCAGGCCGGCTGGTGCATTCCCGGTATGGCGGCGTAAGGTCTGATCTCCAAACATCCGGCCGCTGCGCGGGCCGGTGTCTCGGCTTCGCCCGTTCAGTTCGAACCGGACGCGGCATCCAGAATTTCCACCGACACTTGCGCCAAGCCGTTGACGCCGATGCGTTTGGCGGCGCCGCGCGACAAGTCGATCAGACGGGCATCGACGAACGGGCCGCGGTCGTTGACCGTGACGTCGATATGGCGGCCGTTTGCCAGATTGGTGACCCGGACTTTGGAGGGTATCGGCAGGGTTTTATGTGCGGCGGTCAGGCCGTTGGGTTTGAAACGGTTGCCGTTAGCGGTGCGGCCGCCGGATTCGGCGCCGTACCAGGACGCCAGTCCGACTTCCCGGTAACCTTCCCGGCTTAGTAGCGGAAAATAGGTTTTGCCTTTCACCGTATAAGGCTGGTTATAAACCGCTTGGTCGCGGTAAGACGGTACTTGCGCCTGCGAATCCGAAGGCGGCAGCGGCGGCTCGGAGGCGCATCCGGCCAATAACAATATCGAACTCAGTATCCTCAGGTGCGGCAATTTTTTCGAAGCCATGTCGTAATCTAAGTGGTTGAACATAGTCGGTCCTTTTCCAACGGACTGGGGGGCATGGTCCGTTGCCAAACTTAACGGTTCATTAAATCCGCCGTGGCTGCGGCAGGCCCGGCAGCGGCATTTCCGCGGCCAAACGCCCGGCCCGTCAAAATCGGCCAGCCTAGATGCGATTGGTTATAATGCCGCGAGTCAGGGAATTCAAAACAATGCAGGGACGGCGCTTTCAATGCTCGGCCAAGGCCGGCATCACTCGAGGGGGAACAGCATGGCGGAAAAACACAAGATATTGATCGTCGGCGGCGGCGCGGCCGGCCTGGAATTGGCGACCGAGCTGGGGCAAAAACTCGGTAAAGCCGGTAAGGCGGAAATCACGTTGTTGGACGCCGCCTCGACCCACATCTGGAAGCCGCTTTTGCACGAAGTGGCGTCCGGCACGCTGGCCGAAGCCGAAGAGATCGAATATCTGTCGCAAGCCCACCGCAACCATTTCCGTTTCCTGTTCGGCAAAATGGAAGGCTTGGACCGCGCCAACAAGGAAGTCGTCGTCGCGCCGATCACCAACAAACAAGGCGCCGAATTGATACCGCAGCGCCGCTTCAAATACGACACGCTGGTGATGGCGGTCGGCAGCGTCAGCAATACTTTCGGCATCAAAGGCGTCGATAAATACTGCCGCTTCATCGATACCACCAAGGAAGCCTTCCGCTTCCAGAAGCAATTGGTAGAAACCTATTACCTGCAATCCTACGCCAACCAAAACCAACAGCGCGACAAGCCGCTGTCCATCGTCATCGTCGGCGCCGGCGCCACCGGGGTGGAACTGTCGGCCGAATTGCACGAAGTGACCAAATTGCTGGCCACCTACGGTCTGGAAGGCTCTATCGGCGTCAACATCACGATCATCGAAGCCGCGACCCAATTGCTGCCGGCATTGCCGGCCAAGCTGTCGCAAGCGACGATGGAGCAATTGGTCAAATTGGGCATCAGCCTGAAACTGGGCCGGCGCGTGACCGAGGTCACCGAAACCGCGGTGCATACCCACGACGGCGAAGTGTTCGATGCAGATCTGAAAGTCTGGGCGGCCGGCATCAAAGCGCCGGACTGGATGAAGAACCTGGACGGCCTGGAAACCAATCACATCAACCAGTTGATCGTCGACCAAACCTTGCACACCAGCGATCCGGATATCTTCGCGATCGGCGATTGCGCTGCTTGCGAATGGGTCGGCCACGGTGGCAACGTGCCGCCGCGCGCCCAATCCGCCCATCAAATGGCATCGGCCGTCGCCAAGAGCATCGTCAACCGCCTGAAAGGCAAGCCGGGCGTTAAATTCGTTTACCGCGACTATGGTTCGCTGGTGTCGCTGGGCAAATTCAGCACGGTCGGTTCGTTGATGGGCAGTTTGATGGGTACCGTCAGCGTCGGCGGCTTCATCGCCTACATGGTGTATTTGTCGTTGTACAAAATGCACCAAGTGGCGATCCACGGCTACTTCCGCACCGCGATGTTGACCTTGTCGAACCTGTTCCGGCGCAGTACCCACGCCAAAATGAAAATGCACTAACCCACAACTCCACCGAGCGATACCCATGTTAGAAATCGAATACGAATTCCGCGAAGAAGACCTGGTCCACTTTAATGAGGAAAGGCTGAAAAAAGACCCGGAAATGCAGAAAAAGCTCCGCCAAAACCGCATCTTCGCCCCCGGTGTGATGATGGCTATTGCCTTGTTTTATTACGTGTACTACGTGGACATGAAAACCACGGCCTACATCACCATCCTGGCGCTGGCCTGGTCGTTTGCTTCGCCGTTCATCATGAAGATGGATTTGCGCCGGCAGTTTTTCAACAAATATACCGAGGCGGAAAAAAAGGCTTTATTCGGTATCCATTGGCTGAGCATCGAGCCGGAATTTTTGCAGGAACGCGCCCCCGGCGGTAAAAGCAAAACCCCGTGGAAAGACATGTTGCGGGTGGAGAAGCACAAAGATTACGTCTACATCTATGTAGATATCGATGCGGCGATTGTGATTCCTCGGGCTACGGTCAAGAAAGGCGATTTGAAGGCGTTTGCTAAGCAGGCTGAGGGGATGATTGAGCGGGCGGGTTGATGATTCTATTCTGTATGTCTAGCGTATGTGGAAGATATACGGAAACAACATAATTCATTGTTATTCCCAGAATGCGCGACCATCTCAACACCTTGAGAAATGAAGCGGAGTCAAGCCTGCGGGCGTTGTATGCGCTTCGTCAGTTTAGAACCCTGCTGACCGATCACAAGTCAGTAAACGCACTCAATAAGAACATCCATTTCTGGAAAATCTTCGAATCGGCCCTGACAACAAAATTGTTTATTGGCCTTCGTAGGCTATACGATTCGAGCGGAGACACATTCACAGTGCAGTCATTTATCAAAGATTGCATTGATCACCTGGACCAGTTTTCCTCGGCAGCGCTGCGAAAGCGCAAGATCGAAGGAAGCGCTAATGCGCACGAATGGATCGATGGGTTCATGGAGGATGTCCACGAGCCGACTGCGGAGGATTTCAAGAGCCTCGCTAGGCTCGTCAAAAGTAGCAGCAAGCGAATGAAGGGGCTTTATACAGATATTGCATCAAAGGTGTATGCGCATGCAATTCATACCGATGCTCACGAGATTTTCAAGCTCTCTCAAGGTGCGAATTTTGACGAAATAGAAAGTGCTCTTACATCGATCTGGCACGTCTACCAGCAAGTCTGGCAGATGTACGAGAACGGTCGGGCACCAGAAATGAACACTGGAAAGTACCCCTACATCGAAGAGGTCGTGGATTCGATTAATCGACAGGTACTAGTAAGTGAGGCATAACCAGTCTCTCAAGCGGTCGCTCCTAACGTCGCGCCTCATAGCTTTGCGTTAGCCGGGTAGGGTGGGCACGTTTTTTGTGCCCACGCGGTTAATAGGCTTTCGTGTTTGGTGCCGCTAACGCGACGGCTGGTTTTAATGTCGGGTCTCGGCCCGACAGCCGAGATACTTTTCTTTGTTTGGCCAAAGAAAAGTATCCAAAAGAAAAGCCACCCGAATGCCGCTTATTCCCTGCGCTCCGAAGCTTTTGAACGGGGTTGCCGAAAAGGGGCTTCCTGCCCCTTCGGCAACGCGCCGCATCCATGCGGCGCCCCTAACGGGCTGATCCGTTCAAAAGCTCCGGTGCTCGGCGCGGCATACGGGAACAAAACCATCCCGATTTCACGGTAGTCCGTAGATTAGCGAAGCGTAATCGGACGCAAGACTCACATCATTCCCCCGATTACGCTTCGCTAATCGGGGCTACGACAGGAGAGAAGGCGCTGATATGAGCCCAACCGTTTTTAAAGAGGCCGGTTTTCGCTTTTATTTCTTCTCGCGGGAAGAACCCAGAATGCATGTGCACGTGCAAGCACAAAACGGTGAAGCTAAATTCTGGCTGGAGCCGACTATCACGTTGGCGCAACACACTGGATTGTCGCAAAATGACCTTAACAAAGCCCTCCGGCTGGTACAGGAGCATGAAAATGAAATTCGCGACGCTTGGTACAGACACTTCGGCCGTTGAAGTGACCAATATTTCGCAACACGGATTTTGGTTGTTGCTGGAAGACGAAGAGCTTTTCCTGCCGTTCGCCGAGTTTCCGTGGTTTCGGGATGCCAGTGTAGGCAAAATTCTGCGTGTCGAACGCCCTTCCGCCAACCATCTTTACTGGCCGGATTTGGATATTGATCTGGCTGTTGAATCGATTCGGCAACCGAATCGGTTTCCGCTGGTCAGCTCCGTAGGTACGATTAGCGAAGCGTAATCTTGCGCAAGACCCGCATCATTCCCCCGATTACGCTTCGCTAATCGGGGCTACGATACTTGTTATACCCCTTTTATGGAAAGATGTAGGCCGGAATAAGCGTAAGCGTTTCCGGCGACTGAGCTAAATTGCCGGAAACTCCTATCGGCTTATCCCGTATATAGACCCCTCCCGTTATGCAAGCGGAACACTTCTGTTGGTAAAAGGTACGACTGCACACGCATATCCGGCCTTTGCTTGAGCTTGATAGGCTCTGGCCATAATGGGCTATTCGCGCGCGGGTGCCTTATCGCCCTAACGTGCTCTTAGGCACAGCGGAATAATCAGGTTTCACCAGCGCCGGTTCGTCCGGTTGCCATCAGAGTGTTGCTTCGCAATCGAATGGATTGCTCTTCTATCTCAATCGGCTTTTGACTATCAGGCACAAGCAGATTCCCAACCGGCCTGTCTCGGTCCGGTTGGTAGTCGATGTTCTCGCTTAATAAGAACCAGGCAATTCGGGCGTGTTTATTGGCTAAGGCCACGGCGGCGATGTTTTTGCTGCGTCGCTCGCTGAGGGTTTGCAGCCAGCGGCTGCGCGGATCGTCTTTTTGTCCGGCGACTTTCAGGAGGACCCGCGCTCCGTGGATCAACAAGGTCCGCAAATAGGCATCGCCGCGCTGACTGATACCCAACAGCCTTTCCTTACCGCCGCGGCTATGCTGTCTCGGCGTCAATCCCAGCCAAGCCGCCATGTCCTGCACTCGCTTGAATTGCTTGCCGCAACTAGAGGATTGTTGCCCTCTACCAGCAACCCCGGCAGCGCTTTGCGCAAGGTTTCCAGTCGCTGGCCGACGACGATGCCGTATTCGGCCAACAAGCCACGAATTTGAATGGCTTTTCGGTATGCTTACGCTCAATTGGCTACGTATCCGAGCGTGGCCTGCTGGCCTTGCTGGGCCACGCTCTTGATCGTCACCAAACGCATCGTCGGCCACGAGACCGCTTCGCATATCGCTTCCGCATCGTTGGCGTCATTTTTGTTCGCCTTGACATAGGGTTTGGCGACCTGCGGTGCGATCAATTTGACAGTAGGCCCCAGCTTTTACCTTTCTCGCCCCAATAGTGAGCACTGCTGCAGGCTTCCAGACCAATCAAACACGCCGGCAAATCCCGAAAATACGCCAGCATTTGCTCGCGTTTGAGCTTTTTCTTCGGCACCGGTTGTTGATGGCTATCGACCTATCAGGTAATCACGTCCGGTTCGGTTCTACCGGTACGTTTTTTGACCTCACAAAGTTGTTCGGCAATATCGATCAATTCGGCCAATGCCGCTTGGGCATCCTGGTCGTGTTTGCGGATGTCGCGCTCGTAACGTTCCAGGTAAATACGCAAGGTGGCGCCGACGGTGCCGGTGCCGGACAGGCGGAACACGATACGCGAACCGTTGACAAAGCCGATTCTGATACCTTGGCGGCTGCTGACGCTGCCGTCGACCGGGTCGGTGTAGCTGAATTCGTCGGCGTATTTCACTTCGTAATCGCCCCAACTCTTACCGGGCAGCGTGTCGAGTTGGCCGCGCAAGTGGTCGACGATGCCATTGGCGATTTCGGAGTCGACGGCTTCGTAGTCGTGGCGGCAATAGATGTCGCGGCCGTAGGTTTGCCAATGTTCGCGAACGATGTCTTCCACCGATTCGCGTTTGCGGGCGATCAGGTTCAGCCAAAACAATACCGCCCACAATCCGTCTTTTTCGCGTACATGGTTAGAGCCGGAGCCGAAACTCTCTTCGCCGCACAAGGTGATTTTGTCGGCATCGAGCAAGTTGCCGAAGAACTTCCAGCCCGTCGGGGTTTCGTAGCAAGGCAGGCTGAGTTTGTCGGCAACGCGGTCTACCGCCTGGCTGGTCGGCATCGAACGGGCCACGCCGCTGATGCCTTTGGCATAAGCCGGGATCAATTTAGCGTTGGCGGCCATGATCGCCAAACTGTCGCTGGGGGTAACGAAGATATTGGCGCCCATGATCATATTGCGGTCGCCGTCGCCGTCGGACGCGGCGCCGAAGGTCAGCGGATTGGGGCCGAACATGATTTCTGCCAATTCGTGGGCATGTACCAGATTCGGGTCGGGATGGCCGCCGCCGAAGTCTTCCAGCGGTACCGCATTGAACACCGAACCGGGCGCAGCGCCGAGCACGTCTTCCAAGATGTGTTTGGCATAGGGGCCGGTAATCGCGTGCATCGCATCGAATTTCAGCGTGATGAAGCCGTTCTGGATGCTTTGTTTCAGTAGATCGAAATCGAAGATCCGCGCCATCAATTCCGCATAGTCGGCCACCGGATCGATGATGCGGATTTTGACGCCGCCTTTTTCGACCTCGCCGACCGCATCCAAATCGACATCGCCGAAGCGGGCTTTTTTGTAGCCGGTAATGGTTTTGGTGTTCTCGTAAAGCTTGTCGGTGAACTTTTCCGGGGCCGGTCCGCCGTTACCGACATTATATTTGATGCCGAAATCTTCCTCCGGCCCGCCCGGATTGTGACTCGCCGATAGAACAATGCCTCCGAAGGCGTTGTATTTCCTAATAATATTTGACGCAGCAGGTGTAGACAACAAACCGCCTTGGCCTATAATAAGTTCACCGAAACCGTTCGCGGCCGCCATCTTGATGATGATTTGAATGGCTTTCCGGTTGTAGTAACGGCCGTCGCCGCCAATCACCAAAGTTTGGCCTTGGTAACCTTCCAGGCTGTCGAAGATGGATTGGACGAAATTTTCCAAATATTTGGGCTGCTGGAAGACCTTGACCTTCTTGCGCAAGCCCGATGTGCCTGGCTTTTGATCGTCGTAGGGAGTGGTTTTGGTGATTGTTGTTGTCATATGCTACCCTTTGTAATACCACGGTTCGAAAGGGTTAAAGTACACCAAAATTTTGATTATTTACAGATTGCCATGTTAAAGAAAAAGTTACTAGGCGCTTTGATTGTACTGGGAAGTTCCGCGTCCGTTAACGCTTTCGCAACGGATGATGTGTGGCTGCTAGTCGATACTCAGAAGCAAAATATGGAAATACGCAAAGGGGAGAAAACCGTTGCCGTTCTCGAAAACATAGCCATAGGCCGTAACGGCGCCGGCGAGAAAAGCCACCGCGGCGACGACGTCACGCCGCTCGGCAATTACCGTATCGGCTGGATCAACGACAAGAGCGCGTTTCGTAAATTTTTCGGCCTGACTTACCCCAACGTCGAACATGCCGACCACGCCCTAAAGCAAGGCAAGATCGACCTCGATACCTACGAGGCTATCGCCAGGGCCCACTCCTATGGGCAAGTACCGCCGCAAAATACCGACCTGGGCGGGCAAATCGGCATTCATGGTTTGGGCAGCGGCAGTCTGTCCATCCACAGATCCATGAATTGGACACACGGATGTATCGCATTGACCAACGATCAAATCGACCAGTTAAGCCAATGGGTAGAAAAAGGGACACTCGTAACCGTGAAATAATGTTGGTAAAATCCAAAAAAATGTTGGACAATTGCCACCGTTTTTCATTCTTTATTTTTTGAAACCACAATCAAGGGGAAATAAACCATGATGAGAGCTATTAAATTATCAGCAGTTGTTGCCGTTGCAGCTTTGGCTACCGGTTGCGCAAGCACTTCTGACCTGGAAGCTTTGGATGCACGCGTTGGCACTTTGGAAGGCAAAGTAGCTACCGCATCTGCTGACGCTGCTTCTGCAAAAGCTGCTGCTGCTGAAGCTGCTGCAAAAGCTGCCGCTGCCGAAGCTGCTGCTAACCGCGCTGCTCAATATGCTCAAGACACCAACAGCAAATTGGACCGCATGTTCAAAAAATCACAACACAAATAAGCTTTAAGCTGTTGTTGATTTAAAAAGCCCGTGAGCCGAAAGGCCACGGGCTTTTTTATTGTCGCTAGTTTGGTGCGACTTGGCTTTGCACGACCGGCGGAGTTGGTGCCGGACGCTCGTAGATCGCGGTCGGTATACCGGTAGACTTTTCGATCGCCGCCTTCAACACCGATCCTTTGATGACCGGCATCTTGCCGCCGTTGGCTTGCTCGATCAAGTCTAATGCCGCATGCAAACGCTGCTCGAATGTAGCCGGCGTTTCTTCCATATCCGGATAGGCCTCAAGATACAAAGTATCGCGATACCAACCGACCTTAATCGGCTGGTTGACGATATTGACCTGAGTACCGACTTTGACCATCGGGAAAAACTGCTCGATGTCAGCCGGATACATCCGAATGCAACCATGGCTGACGCGCATGCCAACACCGTTAGTTTTGTTGGTACTGTGGATCAGATAGCCGGGTATACCCAATTTAAATGCGAATAAACCCAACGGATTGTCCGGCCCCGGCGGATAATAAGGCTCCAGCACGTCGCCTTCGGCCAAATGCTCGGCAATGATGGACGGGGGCGGGGTCCAGGACGGGTTTTCGGTTTTGCCGGCGATATGGGTTTTACCCAGCGGCGTCTTCCAATTGTCTTCCCGGCCGATACCGATGGCATAGGTAACCACTTTGCTGGAATCTGGATAATAATAAATCCGCATCTCCGGCAAATTAATGACGATGCCTTGGCGCGGCGCATTCGGCAAAATGAAACTGCTGGGAATCCGCACCTGGGTGCCTTCGCGCGGCAACCAGCGGTCGACATAAGGATTGGCCAACACGATTTGATCCTGCCCAAGCCTGAAATTGACCGCAATATCGATCAGCGTGTCTTCCTGCTTGGCGGATACGTACTTGACCTCGTGCGGCGGATTGCCTATCAGGCTCTCGCCGGGCCGATCCGGCGCCGGCAAGGTCAATGCCGAGACACTGCCGCTTACAGCCAACAACAGGCCGGTTAATAAACGAATTTTCATCAGATAGCGCCCTCGGCGTTAAACAACTCAAGCAGACGCGGTAAAAACTGTGCAAGTTCCGCAGTCATAATGGAAAAATCGGCGTCGAATTGCTCGGTTTCGTCGAACGCTTCGATATCGGCCGCCTGATCCTGAATCAAATCCAGAAACTTCAAGCGTTTGACGGCAAGATTTTCGTCCAGCACGAACGACAACCGCTCGGCCCAACTCATCGCTAATTTGATCACTTGCTTTCCGCTATCCAAGTGATTTTTGATCTCCGGCAAAGCCAAGTCGTGCCGCTTGCAGCGAATAATGGCGCCTTCCTCTTCCGGAGAACGCAACTCGCACTCGTCTTCGATCAGAATATCCTTGGGCGAGGCATTGTCGGTCAACCATTGCGTCATCACGCCGGCAGGCTTTGCCGTGGCCGTCATCGGCACGACCGGCAAAGAGCCCAAACATTTGCGTAGCTGGCTCAGCAAATCCTCGGCTTTTTTTGCCGACGCCGCATCGACCACCAGCCATCCGCCCTGACTGTCGATGTAGGCGTAGGTTTTTTTGGAAAACGAGAAGGCCCGCGGCAACAGTTCGAAGATCAATTCGTCCTTGAGCCGATTGCGTTCCTTTGCCGGTAATTTACGGGCCTCCCGTTCTTCGATTTCGCTGATGCGTTCTTGTAGCATTTCGTTGACCACGGAACCCGGAACGACTTTTTCCTCTTTTTTGCCGCAGAGCATGAAAAAGCCATTATTCGCGTGCACCAGGGCATCGGCCGCCCTGCCCAACGGCGGGGTCCAGCCGAAACTGAATTCGTCGTGGCTACCGCAAGCGCGGAACGGCTGTTGCTGCAACTTTTGCTCCAGCTCCTCGGCTTTCAGCTCGAACGGTTCGGTGAAACGGTAGACGGCCAAATTTTTAAACCACATGAAATCGCTCTTTTTTCAAAACCGGCAATTATCGCAAATTTGTTCCGCCGCTTGCACCTGTGAAGACTTAAAAAGCCGAAGGAAATCGCCGTTTCGGCCCCAGAATTGGCGGCGGCCACGGAAGTTATGCACACAAAGCCTACACCAACCAGCCGCAAATAACGCTTGACAAAATAACTCTTTGAAATAAAAAAGAATAAGGATAAGGCGTTGATAAATATCAAAAAACAAGCCTGTCCAAATTTTATACAATTTAACGAAACGCCAGTATTTGCGGGCAACCGGCGGGGCTTTCGACATTCAATACACAGAGTTATCCACAGACATTGTGGTTAACCGGAGATTTTTCAGCAGCAAGAAGCGCTTAGCGCATAATAGCGAGAATGCCTTGAGGAGTTCACGTAACCCGAAAGCTTTTCCAAGCCGCCGGCGTACGCCAACCATTCCGGTTTAGTCTTTGACCGCTTCGACTTGGATCAACACTTTGACCTGGTCGGCAACCGCAGGTACGTATTTGTCGACGCCAAATTCGGAACGCCTGATCGTAGCCGAGGCATCGGCACCGCAACTGTACTTCATCCGTAACGGATTGATACTGCAATAAAAATGCTGGACATCTAACCGTACAGGTTTACTGACGCCGTGCAGCGTCAACACGCCGTCGGCCCCGACCAATGTCTCGCCCTGGAAAATCAATCGGTTGGATTTGAAACTCATCACCGGGTATTTTGCGCTATCCAAAAAATCCGGCCCGCGCAAATGTTGCTCCAATTCGGCCAGTCCGGTGCTGATCGAAGCGGTATTGACTGAAATGTCTATGCTGCCGGTAGCGGCCGCGGTATCCAGCAACACCTTGCCGGAAGTTTCGTTAAAACGCCCGCGCTGAGTGGAGAAACCCAAATGGTTTATCTCGAAACTCGGAAACGTGTGCCGGCTATCGATCGTATAACTGTCGGCAGCCAAGACCGCACAACTGCATAAACTCGCGCCAATTACAGCCCAAAAACGCACCATGACATTCTCCAAAAGCAAAAAGACCAAACTGCATTATGGCAAAGAGTTTGTGATAATGAGCGGGTTAACATTCCACCGCCCGGCGAGCGCCGCATTCATGCAAAGAATCCATTACTACTACATCGCGTTGGCCGGATTTTTCGGTTTGTTCTTGTTGTTGATGGCGTGGCATACCGTATTGTCGCCATCTACCCGCGTTCCGACGGCGCTGATCTTAATTGCCAGCGTCGGCCCGCTACTGCTGCCGTTTCGGGGCCTGTTGCACAGAAATTTGAAAAGCTGTACCTGGATGAGCTACCTCAGCTTGCCGTATTTCGCCCACGGCATCGCCGAATCTTACGTCAGCCAAAGCCAACGCCCGTACGCCTTGCTGGAGGTGTTGTTCAGCTTAATGCTGTGTTTCGGTGCCGGCTTATACGTTTACAAAGCGGAAAAAGCGTAAACCAACGCCGATGCAAGTCCCGTTACAGTTCGAATTCCAGGCCAACCAGACCTTCAACAGCTATTACGCCGGAAATAACGGCGAAATCCTCGACCAATTGCAGAAGCTGGCTACCACGGGCACGGAACAGCAAATTTACCTGTGGGGCGAGAACGGCAGCGGCAAAAGCCATTTACTGCAAGCCTGTTGCCAACTCGCGACGCAGGCCAATGTAGAGCCGTTCTATTTGGCGCTGGCGCCGGACCGTCTGCCAAATCCGGCCTTACTGGAAGGCTTAGAACATCTGGAATTGGTATGCCTGGACAACATACAGCACATTGCCGGCCATTCGGATTGGGAACACGCCTTTTTCAATTTTTACAACGCCCACCGCCAAGCCAGTCACCGGCTGCTGCTGGCAGCCGACTGCCCACCCAAATATCTGAGCTACCAATTGCCGGACTTGAAGACGCGGATGGGCTGGGGACTGACCTTGAGAATTCAGCCGTTGCGGGACGACCAATTGATCGACGCCTTGACCCATAAAGCACATTTTTTGGGCTTCGACATCCCGCCCGCCGTCGGCCGCTTCTTGCTGAACCATTACGTGCACGACATCGCCGCGCTATGGTCATTACTGGACAAAATCGACCGGGCGACTTTGGCCGCGCAACGCAAACTGACGATCCCGTTTTTGAAACAGATTTTGAGCGACACGCCGTGAGCAGCAAAATACTGATCGTCGGTGCCGGGGCGATAGGCGGCTTTTACGGAGCCTTGCTGGCCAGATCCGGCGCCGAAGTCAGTGTGGTTTGCCGTTCTGATTACGACTACGTCCGCCGTCACGGCTTCGAGATCGACAGCCATACGCTGGGCCGCTGGCGATTTCGTCCGGCGCAAGTTTTGCGACAGGCGGGCGATTACCGCGATTGCGCCGATTATTTGCTACTGTGCAGCAAAGTCGTGGCCGACATCGACCGCGTCGGCCTGATCCGGGAAGGCCTGGCCGGCAAGACCGCAATCGCGTTCATACAAAACGGCGTCGATATCGAAGCCGAATTGCTTTCCGCCTTCCCGGACAGAGTCCTGATCAGCGGCTTGGCTTATATTTGCTGCAATCGGGTGGCGCCAGGCCACATCAAGCATCTGGCCTACGGCAAACTGACTATCGGCGCTCTCACCCCGGACTCTGCCGGGCTTGGCCAACAGCTGGGGGATTTATTCGCCGCCGGCGGCGCCGACTGCGAAATCAGCCGGGACATCGTCGCCAGTCGCTGGCAGAAATGCGTCTGGAACGCGCCGTTCAACCCATTATCGGTGCTGTCGGGCGGCCTAGCGACTCAGGCGATCTTGCAGAGCCAGGAAGATTTTGTCCGCGATATTATGCAGGAGGTTTGCCGAATCGCCTCGGCATCCGGCCATCCGTTACCGGACGATACGGTCGATCTGAATATCGAGCGCACGCGCCACATGCCGCCTTACAAAACCAGCATGTTGCTGGATTTCGAACACGGCCGACCGATGGAAACCGAGGCCATTCTCGGCAATGCGGTTCGCGCCGCGCAACGCCTCAACGTCGAAACTCCGCGCTTGCAAGCGCTCTATGCGCTGATGCGCCTTAGAGAGCTGCAAATTCGGGAAAATCGCGCGCCGCAATAATTCGCACAATTGACATTCCGTTTTTTTTGATTTTTCGGTTAGAATGTGAAGATTTTCATTGACCTTGTCATTGAAGAAGCCGTGTGCATTTCGCCTCATACCTAACAAAGCGAAGAGCGGCCGCATACTTCGCTAGGCTAGCAGCTATGTGATCCACAACGACCGTGGCAATGGTGCTGGGGTTTAAAGAGTTTTTATGTTCAATTTTAGAGTACAACCATGACTGATCTATCGCTTTACAGAAACATCGGTATCTTCGCGCACGTCGATGCCGGTAAAACCACTACCACCGAGCGGATTTTGAAGCTGACCGGAAAAATCCACAAAATCGGTGAAGTTCACGAAGGCGAATCAACCATGGACTTCATGGCTCAGGAAGCCGAACGCGGCATCACCATTCAGTCGGCGGCCACCACCTGTTCTTGGGCCGGCAGCACCAAGCAATTTGAACCACACCGCTTCAACATCATCGACACCCCGGGCCACGTTGACTTTACTATCGAAGTTTATCGTTCCTTGAAAGTATTGGACGGCGGTATCGGCGTATTCTGCGGTTCCGGCGGCGTTGAACCACAATCCGAAACCAACTGGCGCTATGCGAACGACTCCAAAGTCTCTCGTCTAATCTACGTCAACAAGCTGGACAGACTGGGTGCAAATTTCTACCGCGTCGTCAAACAAGTCGAAGACGTGCTGGGCGCGAAACCGGTTGTCATGACCTTGCCTATTGGCGAAGAAGAAAATTTTGTCGGCGTAGTCGACCTGCTGACCCGTAAAGCCTGGGTCTGGGACAACTCCGGCGACCCGTTGAAGTACGAAATCCAAGACGTACCTGCCGACATGGTCGAGCAAGTCGAAGAATGGCGCGCGAAACTGATCGATTCAGTCGCGGACCAAGACGACGAGATCATGGAGAAATATCTGGAAGGCGAAGAGCCTACCATCGAAGAAATCAAGCACTGCATCCGCAAGGGCACCATCGCGATGGACTTCTTCCCGACCTATTGCGGTTCATCCTTCAAAAACAAAGGCGTGCAATTGGTGCTGGACGGCGTCGTCGAATACCTGCCGAATCCTACCGAAGTCAATCCGCAGCCTGAAACCGACATCGAAGGCGTGCCAACCGGCGAACACGCGATTGTCGATCCGGAACGTCCGTTCCGCGCACTGGTTTTCAAAATCATGGACGACCGTTTTGGCGCCCTAAACTTCGTCCGTATTTATTCCGGCAAGCTGAAAAAAGGCGACTCGGTATTGAACACTTACACCGGCAAAACCGAACGTGTGGGCCGGATGGTGGAAATGCACGCCAACGACCGTAACGAGATCGAAACCGCTCAAGCCGGCGACATCGTGGCGTTGATCGGTTTGAAAAACGTCCAAACCGGCCACACCCTGTGCGATCCGGACAAACCGGCCACATTGGAGCCGATGGTATTCCCGGACCCCGTTATCTCGATCGCCATTGCGCCGAAAGACAAAGGCAGCAACGAAAAAATGGGTATCGCCCTGGGCAAAATGGTTCAAGAAGATCCGTCCTTCCGCGTCGAAACCGACCAAGAATCCGGCGAAACCATCATTAAAGGTATGGGCGAGTTGCATTTGGATATCAAAGTGGACATCCTGAAACGGACCCACGGCGTCGAGGTCAACGTCGGCAAACCTCAGGTTGCTTACCGCGAGACCATCACCAAGCGCGTCGAAGACGAATACGTCCACAAAAAACAATCCGGCGGTTCAGGCCAATACGCGAAAATCAACTACATCATCGAGCCGGGCGAACCCGGCAGCGGCTTCCAGTTCGAATCCAGCGTGGTCGGCGGTAACGTACCTCGCGAATACTGGCCGGCGGTCGAGAAAGGTTTCAAAGCCAGTATCGACAAAGGTGTATTGGCAGGCTTCCCTTGCTTGGATTTCAAAGTCAACTTGACCGACGGTGCCTTCCACGCGGTCGACTCGTCATCGATTGCGTTTGAAATCGCCGCCCGCGCTGCGTATCGTCAATCGATTCCAAAAGGCGCGCCGCAATTGTTGGAACCGATCATGAAAGTCGACGTCTTCACACCGGAAGCTCATGTCGGCGACGTGATCGGCGACTTGAACCGCCGCCGTGGCATGATCAAATCGCAAGATCCAGGCGTCACCGGCGTCCGCATCAAAGCCGACGTGCCGCTGAGCGACATGTTCGGTTACATCGGCGACTTGCGCACCATGACGTCCGGCCGCGGCCAGTTCTCGATGGAGTTCTCGCATTACGCACCTTGTCCGAAAAACGTCGCGGACGAAGTCATCAAAGAAGTCAACGAACGCAACAAAAATAAGGACAAGTAAATTGTCCGGAACCGGGGGCTTATCGCCTCCGGTTCGATTTCGCGTTCCGGCTCGCGAGCCGACTGCTCGATAACAGGCTTATTTTCAACCATAAAGTTTCCGCCACGTACGGAAACTTGTTCCAGTACCTAACCTTGGAAGAACATTATGGCTTTTGTAATTACCGAAAACTGCATTAAATGCAAATTCACCGACTGCGTCGACGTTTGTCCGGTGGACTGCTTTCACGAGGGGCCCAACTTCCTGGTCATCGACCCGGACGAGTGCATCGACTGCACGCTGTGCGAACCGGAATGTCCGGCGAACGCTATCCATGCCGAAGACGAATTGCCGGAAGGCCAAGAACACTTTGCGGCATTGAATGCGGAATTGGCCAAAGTCTGGCCGTTGATCACCGAAGTGAAAGATGCGCTGCCCGACGCCGACGAGTGGAACGGCAAACCCGGCAAATTCGCACTGTTGGAAAAATAAACCCGTTCTCTTATTCGAACGAACCGGACCACTGCCCGTAACCCGCGGCTTTGGTCCGCCTCATTCAGGCCGGCATTGCGCCGAATTTGCCAAACCGCTGCTTAAACTGGCCGCCCGCTCCCACCTGATCCGGCTGCCGCTCTAAATCTCGCCTTTCTCGATTACCGGCATGATCCAATAATGGATGCCCGAGCCGGAAAACTCCTGTTTCAGCCTTTCCAGCAGCGCCGATATCGCCATTTTTTCGGCGTAGATTTGGAAACGCGCGGTTTGCTGTTCGTTGGCATCCGCAGCCGTCAGGAACTTGGTCATCCGGTGCTCGCCGTAACTGTCCTGGTCCAACTCGAACCCCGCTAAGCACTCCATCATCGCCGCTTCCAAATCCGGCGGGACGATAAACGATATCGAGAACTGTTGGTGGTTGACCGACTTGAAAAAGTCATCTTCGCTATTAAACCGATCGGACGCGTTTTTGATGACTTGCAGATATCGGCCGCGGCGGCGGTCGCCTTTGCGTCTGTCGGCAATATCGGCGGGTACTTCGGTCTGGTTTTGGCGGGGATCGTTGTACCAACTACGATGGTAATAGGGCCTGACCACGACCATCCGCCCGTTAAACCGCCGATTTTTCAAAGCCTTGACCACGCGTTGCACGGTAATATCGGAATCCAGCGTTACCAGGCCGTGGTATTCGATGGTACCGACCCGGGTGTCTTGCAGCGCCAAAATCTCCACATCGACAATTCGTCCGGACTTTCTGAAAAAACCGTTGTTCAGCGCGGGAGCCACGAATTCGGAGATTTCTATATGCCGGGTGTTGGCGGGGATTCTGCGCAAAAAAATGTTCATAACTGTTAATGTGGCATGGGAATTAGCTCGTTACACAACGTTTAACCGGTGTCCACAGAACTGTAGCACTCCCAACCTGATTCTGCATACTTTATGCCTAAATAACGCCCTGTTCGATTGCCGGAACCAGCCAGTAATGCAGCCCGGAGCCGGCGAACTCCTGTTTAAACCTAGCCAACAACGCCGGGATATGCTGCTTTTCCACATACATCTGAAAGCGGAGCTTGCGCTGGTGTCCGGCGACTTGCTCCGCCAGCGACAAGCCCTGGACATTGTGGTCGTGGACATTGGCCGGAAAACTGGAAAAACCCTGCTGCCAATCCAAGGCCAACAGACAGTCGACCAAAGCGTCTTCCAAACTCGGCGGCGCCGTCACGGTCAAGATAAATGCATCGCGGTTCATCGTCTAAGCTCCGGGCTGCGGCCGAACAATTTGTACAGTATCGGCAACACGATCAGAGTCAGCAAGGTGGACGACAACAGGCCGCCGGTCACCACAATCGCCAACGGCCGCTGGATTTCCGAACCCGGCCCGGAGGCGAACAACAGCGGGATCAAGCCGAAGGCGGCAATGCTGGCGGTCATCAATACCGGCCGGAGCCGGCGGGCGGAGCCGACCACGACGACGCGGGCAATGTCCATGCCGGTTAAGCACAATTGGTTGAAATAGCTGACCATAACCACGCCGTTCAATACGGCGATGCCCAATAATGCGATAAAGCCCACCGATGCCGGCACCGACAAGTACTCGCCGGACAACCATAGCCCGAACACGCCGCCGATCAGCGCCAACGGAATATTAGACAACACCAGCACCGCTTGCCGTACCGAACCGAAGGTGGAAAACAGCAACAAGAAGATCAACCCCAGCGATAACGGAATCACCAGGCTCAAGCGTGCCGACGCCCGTTGCTGGTTTTCGAACTGGCCACCGAATTCGACGTGAAAACCTTCCGGCAATTTGACCCGTTCCGCTACGGCTTGGCGAGCCTCGTCGACAAAACCGACCAAATCGCGGCCTTCGACGTTGCTGCGGATCACGACGAAACGCTGGCCCTTTTCCCGGTCGATAGAGACCACGCCTTCCACCGGCTGAATCTTCGCCACCGCAGTAATCGGTACATGGCCGCCGTCGGGCAGCGTCAATTGCAGATTGTCGAAGTCGGCGGTGTTACTGGCGCCGCGCAGCAACAGCGGCGTACGCTTGACGCCCTCCTGGACGATACCGAGTTGCACGCCTTCGATTTGGGCGCGCAACAAGGTTTCGATGCCGTTGGCATCCAAACCGAACCGTCCGGCAGCCTGGCGGTCGATACTGACTTGCAAAAACTGCATGCCCTCGTTCTTACGGGTAAACACGTCGCTGGCGCCGGGGATGGTTTTCAATACCGCTTCGATCTGTTCGGCCTTGCGATTCAAAATGTCCAGATCGGCGCCGAATAATTTGACGGCAACGTCGCCGCGGGTGCCGGTCAACATTTCCGAAACCCGCATTTCGATAGGCTGGGTAAAACCGAAGGCGATACCCGGCGTGTGGTCCATGATCTTGCGGATTTCCTCGATCAACTGTTCCTTGCTGTCCATCCGCCATTCAGACTTCGGTTTCAGAATCAAAAAGGTGTCGGTATCGTTTAGGCTCATAGGGTCCAAACCCAGTTCATCGGTACCCACCCGCGACACGACATTTTTCACTTCCGGGATATGTTCGAGAATATTTTTCTGCACTCGAACGTCCAACGCCACGGAATCGAGCAATGTAATGGACGGCAGTTTTTCCAATTGCACGATGATGTCGCCTTCGTCCATCGTCGGCATAAAAGTGCTGCCTATTTGAGTGAACACCAGCAAACTGGCCGCCAGCATCGCACCGGCGCCGACAAAGACTTTTTTACTGTTGTCCAAACACCAGGCCAGTATAGGCTGATACCACTGCAATAATTTGCGCGGCAACCAAGGCTCTTCGTGCGCAACCTGTTTGATCAGCAACGAGGCCAAGACCGGAATCACCGTCAAAGACAAAATCAACGAACCGCTCAAAGCAAAGACGATCGTCATTGCCACCGGTCCGAACAGCTTGCCCTCCAAACCTTGCAAGGTCAAAAGCGGCAAAAACACGATGACGATGATTAAAATCCCGGAAGTCACCGGCAACGCGACTTCGCGGGCGGCCCGGTAAATCAAATGCAGGCGCGGCAATCGTTCCGCCTTATGGTGATCGGCCAGCAAGGTGATTATGTTTTCGACAACGACCACCGCGCCGTCGACCAGCATGCCGATCGCGATCGCCAGACCGCCCAAACTCATCAAGTTAGCGGACATCCCGAAGGCATGCATCAGGATGAAAGTCACTAGCGCCGCCATCGGCAAGGCCATCGCCACGGTCAGTGCCGCCCGCAAGTCGCCCAAAAACAAGATTAGCAACACCACCACCAACACGATCGCTTCCAGCAAGGCTTTGGATACCGTGTCGACTGCCTTACCGACCAGTACACCACGGTTATAAAACACGTCTAAACGCACGCCATCCGGCAAGCTGGGTTGCAGTTCCGCCAGTTTAGTTTCGAGTTGTTCGATGGTTTGGCGCGCATTGGCTCCGCGCAGGCTCAGCACCACCGCGGTCACCGCCTCGCCGTTGCCGTCCTTGCTGACTGCACCGTAGCGGGTCAGCGCGCCGATCCGTACCTCGGCAACGTCTTCCACCCGAATCGGCGTACCCTGGTGCTGGGCAACAACAATCGATTTGACATCCTGCTCGTTTTTGATGCGGCCCTCGGCCCGCACGATTAAGGCCTCTTCGCCCTCGGTCAAACGCCCGGCACCGTCGTTACGGTTGTTTTTTTCCAGCGCGGCCATCAATTGCTCGATGCCGATATTACGCGCCGCCATCCGCACGTTGTCCGGTACCACTTCGAAACTGCGCACCAAGCCACCCAGCGCATTGACGTCGGCCACACCCTTAACGGTGCGCAAGGCCGGCCGTATGGTCCAATCCAACAATTCCCGGCGCTGCATCTGGGTTAAATCGCCGCCCTCGATCGCGAACATGAACATCTCGCCCAATGGCGTCGTCATCGGCGCAATGCCGCCTTGTACACCGTCCGGCAAATTGCTCCAAATCCCGTTTAGGCGTTCCGCTACCTGTTGCCTGGCCCAGTAAATATCGGTGCCTTCCTCGAAATCCAGCGTGATGTCGGTGATGGCGTATTTGGCCAACGAGCGCAGCATGGTCTGGTGCGGAATCCCCAGCAACTCCACTTCGATCGGCGCGGTGATCCGCGCTTCGACTTCTTCCGGAGTCATGCCGTTGGCTTTGACAATAATCTTAACTTGAGTCGGCGATACCTCCGGAAAAGCGTCTATCGGAATATGCTTGAGGGCAAAATAACCGCCGCCGGATAACAACAGCACAGCCAGCAAGATCAACAGACGCTGGGTCAGCGCAAAGCGAATCAGCGAGGCCATTATTCATCGCTCCCCAAACCCAACCAATTGGCCTTCAAAGCCACCGCGCCTTTGACGGCGATTTGTTCGTTGCCGGCCAACGCGCCGCTGATCAATGAGTCGCTGCCTTGCTTGCCGTTGACGGTGACTTCGGTCACGGCAAAGCCGTCGGCATTGCGCACGAAAACATAACTGCGGCCTTCGTTTTGCGACAGCGCAGAATTCGGCACGCTAAAGCCGCCTGGAAGGCCTGGTTGCAGAATTTGCACGTTGACGTTCTGCCCGACCCGCAAGCCTTGGGGTTTGCCGTCGACCACCGCCCGAGCCAATACTGTCTGGTTATCGGCGTTAACGCTTTGCCCCAACAGGCTGATCGTCGCCGAAATGTCGCCGGGTTCCAGCCGCACCCGATCGCCCACCTTGACGTTGCTGAGGCGTTCTTGAGGGATACTGATTTCCAGCCATAATTCCGCCAAGTCGGCGATGCGGTACATCGGCGCCTGGATATCCAGCCGCGCTCCCAGATTGGCCATCCGCTCCAACACCACACCGTCGATTGGCGCCCGGATCTGCAAGCTATCGCCGAGCTTACGGCTTTGCGCCAGCGTTTGAATCTCGGCGGCAGACATGCCTGCCAACAGCAACAATTGCCTGGCCTCGTCGGCTCGCGCCGCCTTGGCGCTATGCTGGGTCTGGGTCTCCTGCCACCGGCGTTCGGCGATGACCCCTTCCTGCAACAGCTTTTGGTCCCGACTGCGTTCCAGCCCGGATAAGTGCAGTTCGCTGGTGGCGGTAAGAAAAGCTTGTTGCAAGCCGACCAATTCCGGACTGCGCAATTGGGCCAGCACCTGACCCTTATGCACCGTATCGCCGACATTGGCCGCCAGCCGCGTCACTAGACCCGGCTGGCTACTGCTGACCAAGACTTCACGGTCGGCCGGCGTTACCACTTTGCCCGGCGCGTAGAATAGCGGCACGGTCGAACTGGGGACCAATGCGGCAGTTTTGATGTCCAGATTCTCGATCTGCTGCTGGCTGATTCGAATTTGCGCGTCCTGAGCCGAAACAGCGGCAGCCACAACCATTAACACTAGTGTGGCGGGCGTTCTCACGGCTGCACTCCGAGCGCTTGGTTGTAAAACGCGATATTGCGTTGCAGTTTCACTTCCTGCAATTTGGCGTTGCGTACGGCTTCCAGACTGCGCGCCTGGATTTTGATCAAATCCAGCAGGTTGATTTCGCCGGCCGAAAAACTGACTTCGGTCATTTTCAAATGGGTCTCGGCGATTTGTTTCAATTCGTTGGCAATCGCCAATTCGGCCCGGGTTACTTCCAACGCATGTTCCGCCTCGTGCAGGTTTTTTTCCAACTGGCGGTATAAATGTTCGCGTTGCGCCATGGCATTATTCAGTTCCAAATTGGCTTTGGCGATTTCCGGCGCGTTATAGGCATCGCCGCCGAACAACATGACCACGCCGACGCCGGCACTCTCGATATTCTGGCCGTCGCGGCCATCGCGGGTACTTTTGGCGCCGATATTCAATTTCGGCTGGTTGATCGGATCCGTGGTTTTGATCCATTCCACCTCCGCCCGTCTACGTTCGATCACGGCGTTCACGGCTTCCAGTACCGGATGGTTAGCGGTAATGCTTTGCAGCTCGCTCTGCCGTTCCTGATAATTGGCCGGCACCCGCGCCAGCGTAGTCAGGCTGGAATAGGCCTTACGGCTGTGCATGACTTCGGCTTCGGCCTGGGTCACCAACGCCCGGTTTTGCAAATATTCGCCCTTGGCCAGCAACAAATCGGCGCGCGGCAAATCGCCGAGCTCGACTCGCCGCTCGACCTTCTTCATCAACTGCTCCGACACCGACAGCGCATTCTGCGCCTGTTGCAAGCCGATATTGGCGATCTCCATATTCCACAAGGCTTCCCGCACCAACCGCGTCACTTCCAATTTAACCGCCGCCGACTGCTTTTGCGCCGACAAACCGGCCCGCTCCGCCACGGCTTGGCCGGCGTCGCGTTGGCCCCAGCTCCAGGTCGTGACTTCCACCGTCGCCGACATCTCGCGCGCGCCGCGATTATTCGCCACCCGATCGTCGAAATAATCCAAAGCCAAGGCGGTCGATCCGGCCACCCAGGCATCGCTGCGTTCGGCCAGCGCATCGGCTTCTTGGGCCAAGGCTTCGCTAACTAGGCGGTCGGGGTATTTTTCCAAAGTCAGTTCGACCAATCCGGACAGGCTCAGCGCCGGATCGGTTTCGATCGGGTCCAGATGTGCGACGATCAGGTTGTCCGCTGCCATAGCGGTCTGCGGCGGCTGCCGGTTTTCGTCCTCATTGGTTTGCGCCGCGCAAGGCAAGGCGGCTAACAGCAGCGCAGGTAATCCGTATTGAATATGACGGTATCCGGTCATATCTCGCTCCAAAAAATTGATCGATGGTATGGCCCGCGGGCGCTAACGGCCGCGGCCGGTAAGGAGGTAATGGGCGGCGAGGCGTGTAAGCTACGCACGCCGGGACCCTCTCTCAGCAAATCGGAGGGGCGCGGGAGGCGTTATCGGCGGGAATGGGTGCCGTCGGCGGCGGCGATGTCCGGGAAGGGTGGTACGCTCTGCCAACGGTGGACTTGAGTCGGGGCACTGCGCTGGCCGGCAACAAGAAGGGAGCCGGGTTGAACCGTTCGCGATCCAATGACAGTTTGATCGCGGAGCCGACATTGACGACGGCCGCTTGATGTTGCATATCGTGCCGGAGGCTTTGCAATTCCGCATGGTCGGGATCGCTCTGCAAGCCTTCCAATCCGTGCAGATGGATGCCGCAGCCGCCGGTATCGCCGCCGACGTGGGCATGCACCAACGGCGCCGCAGTTTGCAGCAGCACCAGCAGCACAACCAGAAATTGACGCAGATATGCAACCATTTACGTTTTAGGAATGTCTGTGAACTCGCGTATCCGGCCAAACCCGCGGTTGTACCGGGCGGTACGAAACGCTATTCTACTTGAAAACCGCGATTCTACCCTGAATATTAGGAATCATTACTCGACTTAGGCGAAAAGCTATGAACAGAAAAATCGGCATTTTGGCAACATTATTCATTGCGCTGGCCTTGACGCTGGGCGGCATGCAGGAAGCCCAAGCCAAACGCATGGGCGGAGGTAAATCCTTCGGTAGCCGGCCCAGTTACAGCGCCCCCTACCAACGCTCGACCACACCCAACGACTTCGGCAACCAAGCCACGCGCTCTGCCAGCCAACAGCAGGCCGCGGCGCAAAACCAGGCTGCGCGCCAGAATTGGGCCGGCCGCGGCGGCTTGATGGGCATGCTCGGCGGCCTAGCCTTGGGCGGTTTGTTAGGCTCGCTGTTTTTCGGCGGCGCTTTCGAAGGCATCAATCTGATGGACATGCTGCTGTTCGCCGGTATCGCTTATCTGGTATACCGCTTGTTTGCGGCCAAAGCCGGCCAGCAGCCGGCAGCCAGCGGCGCTTTCGGCCAAGCTGGCGGCCAGTCAGGGCCGCAGTATTATCGCGAAAACCAAGGCGGCAATAACAGTCCGGCCGGTTTCGACACCGACGTATTGTTCGGCAAGAACAAAGCAGGCGCAGGCAGCAGCTTCCAATCGGCGGCAGCGGCCACTGCTATCCCGGCCGGTTTCGATCGGGCCGCATTCCTGAACGGCGCCGAAAAAGCCTACCGCTACCTGCAAGCCGCCTGGGACAACCGCGATCTGGCCGAGATTCGCGGCCTGGCCACCGATAAAGTCTTCGCCGAAATCCAACAGCAATTGCAAGCATCCGGCGAAACCAACCGTACTGAAATATTATCGTTGAAATCCGAATTGCTCGAAGTGAGCGAAGCCGGTGCCGAGCTGGAAGCAGCCGTGCTGTTCGAGAGCCTGGTCCGCGAAAACGGCGCCCAAGCCGAGACCGTGCGCGAGGTTTGGCATTTTGTTAAACCCAAACACAGCAGCCAAACCCGCTGGTTCCTGGACGGCATCCAACAGATCGAGGAGTAACCATGGCCGCCGCGGACAGCGAGCAGATCAGGCGGCGCTACGACCGGCTAGCGCCGTGGTTCGACAGCCTGGAAGGGATTCTGGAAGGCCTGCTGTTTCGCCGGCTACGCAAAAAACTGTGGTCCCAGGCCAGCGGCGGCCACATCTTGGAAGTGGGCGTCGGCACCGGTAAAAACTTTGCGTTTTATCCGGACGGCGCCCGAATTACCGGCATCGATTTCAGCCCGAAGATGTTGGAACAAGCGCAACGCAAACGCCAACGCAAACAAATTGCCGTCGATCTGGCGCAGATGGACGTGCAGGCGCTGGATTACGCGGACAACAGCTTCGATACCGTGATCGCCAGCTTTGTGTTCTGTTCGGTGCCGAAACCGCGCCGGGGTTTGAAAGAACTTTACCGGGTCTGCAAACCCGGCGGCCAGGTTCTGTTGCTGGAACACGTACTCAGTTCCAACCGATTCATGGCTTTTATGATGAATCTGCTGAATCCGCTGGTCGTCAAAACCCTGGGCGCCAATATCAACCGGGAAACGCTGAAAAACGTACAAGCCTGCCCGTTTCGAAACGTCTACACCGATCCGGCCAGTAGCGATATGATCAAACTGATCCGGGCCATCAAATAGGCTGCCGGCTCAGGCGGGTTTCTAAGCCAGCGCTCACATCACGTTGGCTAGCCCCGCGCAGGTCCCTGTTTCGATAGGACTAAGGTTTTCCTGCCTAACTCTGCGCAACGTGGCTGCATCCAATTGGTTGGCCCTGCCGCGAACCGGGACCGACCAGCGTAGTCCACCATTCTTCAGCACCGTCAATCGCCGCAGCGGAATTCGACGTCAGCCAAACCGTCAACGCCGACGCGCCGCTGGCGGAACATGCGCCAGCACTCGCGAAGGGCCGCAGTTCCAAACCGGCAACGGCCACCGGAACCCCTCCCAGAACCGGTTGGCGAGATAGTCGATGGTCCGCACCGCGTGCAGCAAAGCTGTTCACATCGCGGTTACGCCGTCCCGGTTACCTTTAGCCGACGCCTCAGGGCGCGGCAGTGCCCGGCTCGACAGCGGCGCAGTTAGTTCTATTAGGCAATAGGTTGCGGCTTACCCGCATGTTAATGTCGACGGTTTTGTATGCGGTCTAGCCGCAACCGGCCGGCTATCGGTTGCGCTTTAACCTCCGCCGTCTAAAATGCTTTTGAGCTTTTCATCACATTTACAGGCTATGCCGCGTCCCGCTAACAACTTCGAATACATACGCTCGATACTGCTGTTATGCTCCGCCATGGCTGCACCGCTGCCGGGACAGGCCGACGCCGAATCCCTGGAACGGCTGAAAGCTTTGTCCCTACAGGAACTCACGGCCACCACCGTATCGCTCGCGGTGAAAAACCAGCAAAATTTACAAGAAGCCGCGGCGGCGGCCTACGTGATCAGCAACGAGGAAATCCGGCGTTCCGGCATGCAATCGATACCGGAATTGCTGCGCAAGGTGCCGGGTCTGGAAGTGGCAAGGGTAGACGCCAACCAGTGGGCCATCAGTAGCCGCGGTTTCAACGGCGCATTCGCCAACAAGCTATTGGTCATGGTCGACGGCCGCACGGTTTACGATCCGTTCAATTCCGGCGTGTATTGGAACGAGCAGGACTATCCGTTGGAAGACGTCGACCGCATCGAAGTCATCCGCGGCCCCGGCGCGACGATGTGGGGCTCGAATGCGGTGAACGGCGTGATCAATATCGTCACCCGCACCGCGCAGGAATCGCGTGGCGCACTGGCGTCGGCAGGCAGCTCGCAGGAAGAGCCCGGGTTCGGCACGTTGCGTTACGGCGGCCAAATCAATCCGAATCTGCATTACCGGGTTTACGGCAAATACAACCACCGCGACGACTTTCACTTCAACGACGGCAGCAAGGCCGCGGACAACCTGGATTTGGGCCGCGCCGGCTTCAGGAGCGACTGGACCCCGGACGCGCGCGAAACCCTGACGCTGCAAGGCGACTATTTCAACGGCACCATGCAACAAACCTTGACCGGCGCCGACGCCGCAATGCCGTTAATGCCTGACCGCACCCAGAAGCAGGGCGGCAATTTGCTGTTGCGCTGGCAACGAACATTGGCGGACGGCAGCCGTTTGCAGATTCGCAGTTATTTCGACCACGCCAGCCGGCAGCAAATACGGCTGGACCATCGCCGCAACACCTTCGATTTCGACGTGCAACACAGCTTTCGCTGGGGCAACCATTACCCGACCTGGGGCGGAGGCTACCGCTTCAACAGCGATAAGCTAACGCAGAAGTTGGCATTGCTCAGTTTCGAGCCGGACCGACGCGACTTGCACCTGTTCAATATGTTCGCCCAAGACGAATGGCGGCTGTTCGGCGACGATGTCCGGCTGATTTACGGCGGCAAACTGGAGCATAACGATTTCACCGGCTTCGAACTGCAACCGACCGCGCGCTTGTTATGGAACCTCGATCCGCAACACAGCCTGTGGGCCGCCGTTTCCCGTGCGGTGCGGGTACCGTCCCGGGTCGAACACGACCTGAATTTGCTCTACAACTTCACCCCCGGCGTGACGGCCAATATCCGCGGCGGCGACAGTTTCAAGTCCGAGACGGCGCTTAGTTACGAACTGGGTTACCGCTTTTTCCCGAACCGCGCTTTCAATCTGGATACCGCGCTGTTTTACAGCGATTACGCCCGCTTGAGCACGACCGAACCGCAACCGGCGATTGCCGGCGGCGGCGGCGTGCTGGTGCCTTTTCAAATCGCCAACATGGCCCAAGGCGAAACCTATGGCTGGGAGACTTCGCTGAATTGGCGGGCCTCGGAATTCTGGCGCCTGCAAGGCAGCTATAGCTTGTTCGGTATGGCCATCCACAAAGATCCGCAAAGTTTGGACAGTGCCGCGGAAATCGCCGAAGGCAACAGCCCCCGCCACCGTTTCAATCTGAGCTCCTACCTCAATCTGCCTTACCGCTTGGAATTCGACAGCCATTGGTATTACACGGATCGGCTGGCCAACGGCGTGCCTGCTTACCATCGGTTGGATTTAAGGCTGGGCTGGCAAGCCAATCTGCACTTGGAATTGGCCGCCGGCGTGCAGAATCTGCTGGACAATCGCCATTTGGAGTTCATTCCGCCTCAGGATAACCCGGTGTTGAGCAGCGAATTCGAACGCAATTACTACCTCAAAGCCACGTTGCGGTTCTGAATGCGAGTGTTACCGATCGATCGGACATTGCCGACCCGCAGCTTGACCGCCCTCATCGGGCGCCGGCTGGCGCCATGGCTACTGAGCGTAATCGTGTCGGCGTTTTCCATACCGGGTTCGGCACAGCAATTCAACGAAACCGAACTGAAAGCGGCATACCTCTACAATTTTGCGTATTTCATCACTTGGCCCGAGCCGGCGAGCCGCGACTTTTTGTTTTGCAGCTATGCCAATAGTCCGGTGACCGGCGTCCTGGCCCGCTTAATCGACGGCGAAAAGGTGCATGACCGGCCGATCCGCTTGTTGGTCGACCCGGTCCCGGAACAATTGCACGAATGCCACATCGTCTTCGTTCCGGGCCAACAGGAGCGAGTTCTGACGACGATATTGGAATACATCCGCGCGTTTCCTATATTAACCGTCAGCGATATTCCCGATTTCGAGCATCGGGGCGGTATGGTGCGCCTGACGACCGAAGATCGGCGGATTCAGCCGGTGATCCATCTGCAAAACGTGACCCGCGCCAAGCTTGCGGTTAGTTCCAAACTTTTGCGCAGCTCGCGCATCGCCGAATAAACATGGCAATCGGCAGCTTCCCCAATTTCGGATCGATTCGCCGCAAGATCTTCGCCATCGCCGCATTCACCGCATTGTTGACGGCGCTGATTACGTTGCTGTTCTTTTTGAGCACCGATTACCACCACCAAAAGCTTAAGTTGCTGGAACAAAGCCGGGTGTTATCGAAAATGCTGGCCAGCAACGTCTCCGCTGCCATCGTCTACCGCGATCCGAATACCGCCGAGGAAATATTGGCAGCCTTGAAAGAGAAAGCCGACGTACTGGACGCCTATATCTTTACCGAAGAGCAACAATTGTTCGCGGCCTACCACAGCAAAAGCGCCGCCGATAACGGAGAACCCTGGCCGGATGCGAAATTGCAGGACGGCTTCCGCCGCCTGTTCGGCGGCTACTTGCAGCAGGGCAATGACCACGTGTTCAGCACCGATGCGCTGGATTTGGCGGTGCCGATTCAGGTCGACCAACGCCGGATAGGCTTCGTCGCGCTGCACTTGTCGCTTGCCGAATTGAAACAAAGTTTCCGCTACACCGTATTGGAGGCGCTGGGCGCGATGTTGCTGGCCATCTCGATAGCGGTATTGCAAGCCCGCTGGCTGGGCGCCAAGATCAGCCGGCCTTTACTGCAATTGACCGCGAACATCGAACAAATCAGCCGTGATAACAATTTCGACGTTCGTTTACAAGCGGACAGCCAGGACGAAACCGGCGTCCTGATCAATACCTTCAATTCGATGCTGGATAAGTTGGAGCAGCACGAGCACAACAAAAACGCGTTGATCGTCAACCTGTCGCATGCAAAATGGGAAGCGGAACGCGCCAGCCGCGCCAAAACCGAGTTTCTGTCGCGGATGAGCCACGAATTCCGCACCCCGTTGAACGCGGTGATCGGATTCAGCCAATTGCTGGCGGCGGATACCGAACACCCGTTGAACACCGAGCAACAAGAATCGGCCCGGCATATTCTCGATGCCGGGTTACACCTGTTGGATCTGATCAGCGAGCTGTTGGATTTGTCGGCGGTGGAAAGCGGCAAGTTGACGCTCAATATCGCCAGCGTGGATTGCCGGCCGGTAATTTCCGAGTCTTTGGAATTGATCCGCCGCCAAGCCGAACAGCGCGGGATTCGCATCTCCGGCGATGTGCCGCAATGCGAGGTGTGGGTCGCGGCCGACCGGATGCGTTTGAAGCAATGCCTGTTGAACCTGCTCTCGAACGCGGTGAAATACAATCGGCCGCACGGCGACATCGCCTTGGGCGTGGAAGTTAAAGAACAGTCGGTACGGATTTGGGTGGAGGACAGCGGGGCCGGCATTGCCCCCGAGCAATTCGAGCTGCTGTTTCAACCGTTCAGCCGCTTCCACCACGACCAGGATTTGATCGAAGGTACCGGCATCGGCCTGCTATTGACCAAGCATATGGCCGAATCGATGGGCGGCGCCCTGGACGTGGAGAGCGAGCTGGGCCTAGGCAGCAAATTCACGCTGGTCTTGAACCGCGTGATAAAGCCGGCCGCCGCCGAGCCGACGCCTTAGCGCAATCTCGGCCCGCCAAAAGCCGGAACCGGAAAACATTAGCCGTCTGGGCACCGCTATTTTTCGGAGCAGCGCCGCCGGCCGGTGAAAATCAGCGCACCGCGTTGACGGTACGCTCCAAATCTTCCCGGCTCATATGCCGCACATCCTTGCCTTTAACCATGTAAATCACTTGTTCGCAAACGTTACAAGCGTGGTCGCCGATGCGTTCCAACGCTCGGGCCGCCCATAACATATCCAACGCCCGGGTGATATTGCGCGGATTTTCCATCATTTGCGTGATTAACTGACGAGTGATGCTGGTGTATTCGCGATCGACCTTAGCGTCCTGCTCGGTAATCGCAATCACTTCTTCGACGTCGTTTCTGGCGTAAGCGTCCAGCGCGCCGTTCAACATTTCCTTGACCAGATTCAGCAAATGCTCGATTTCGTAGTATTTGTCCTGGTAATAATCGGCGCCTTCCAGTCGCATCGTCATTTTGGCGATCCGGGCCGCTTCGTCGCCGATCCGCTCCAAGTCGGTGATGATCTTGATCGTCGCGATCAACATCCGCAAATCGAAGGCCGCCGGCTGGCGCTTGGCCATGATTTCGGTACATTCGTGGTCGATGTCCTTTTCCATTTCGTTGACTTGGTGGTCCTGCTGCACCACCTTTTCGGCATTTTCCATGTCGTAGCCCATGAAGGCCTTGGTCGCCAAATCGACTTGTTGCTCGACTAATCCGCCCATCGACAAGACTTTGTTGCGGATATCTTCCATCTCCTCGTTGAATTGGCGGGAGATGTGTTGTTTGATTTTGCTGTTGTCCATTGTTTACCTCCTAACCGTACCTACCGGTAATGTAATCTTCAGTTTGTTTTTTCGCCGGGTTGGTAAACAACTCGCTGGTTTCGCCAAATTCGATCAATTCGCCCATGTACATGAATGCGGTGTAATCGGACACCCGCGCCGCCTGTTGCATGTTATGGGTAACGATGACGATGGTGTATTTTTCCTTCAATTCGTTGATCAATTCCTCGATCTTCAGCGTGGATATCGGGTCCAACGCCGATGCCGGCTCGTCGAGCAGAATCACTTCCGGTTCGATGGCGATGGCGCGGGCAATTACCAGTCGCTGCTGCTGGCCGCCGGACATGCCCAAGGCGTTGTCGTTCAAACGGTTTTTCACTTCGTCCCACAACGCTGCGCCGCGCAGCGATTTTTCGACCACTTCGTCGAGGATGTGGCGGTCGTTGATGCCCTGTATCCGTAAACCGTAGGCCACGTTTTCGTATATCGTCTTCGGAAACGGATTCGGCTTTTGAAACACCATGCCTACCCGGCGCCGTAACGCGGCGACGTTGACCGATTTGTCGTAGATATCTTCGCCGTCCAACAGGATTTTGCCCTGGATACTGACGCCGTCCACCAGGTCGTTCATCCGGTTGATGCAGCGCAACAGCGTCGATTTGCCGCAACCGCTGGGACCGATATAGGCCGTGACCTTTCGCCGCGGCATTTCCATGTTGACGTTGTGCAACGCCTGCTTATGGCCGTAAAACAGATTCAGATCTTCCACCTTGATGCAGGTTTCGATCTTTTCCGACAGGTTACGGTCGTCTCGATTCAACGCGCTGATATCGATGGCGTGAGTTTTGGTTTGGGCAGTGGTCATGGTCCAAGTCCGGTTAAGAGGCGAGATTAGTTTTCCAGTGCGCGGTATTTTTCGCGCAAATTGTTGCGGATGGTGATGGCGAACATGTTCAGGCCGACGATCACCATCACCAGCAGCAGAGAAGTGGCGTACACCAATGGCCGTGCCGCTTCGACGTTCGGGCTTTGGAAGCCGACGTCGTAGATGTGGAAGCCCAAATGCATGAACTTACGATCCAAGTGCAGATACGGGAAATTGCCGTCCAGCGGCAGCGTCGGCGCCAGTTTGACGACGCCGACCAGCATCAACGGCGCCACTTCGCCGGCGGCACGGGCCACGGCCAAGATCAAGCCGGTCATGATCGCCGGGCTCGCCATCGGCAACACGGTGCGCCACAAGGTCTCGGCCTTGGTCGCGCCCAACGCCAGACTGCCTTCGCGGATCGATTTCGGAATCCGCGACAAACCTTCTTCGGTCGCGACGATGACGACCGGCAACGTCATCAGTGCCAGAGTCAACGAGGCCCACAATAAGCCGGGAGTACCGAATACCGGGGCCGGCGCGGCTTCCGGAAAAAACAGGCGGTCGATATTGCCGCCGATGATATAAACGAAAAAGCCGAGGCCGAAAACGCCGTATACGATAGACGGCACGCCGGCCAAATTGTTGACGGCGATGCGGATAATCTGGGTCACGAAACCTTGTTTGGCATACTCGCGCAAATAAACCGCGGCGATGACGCCGAACGGCGTCACTACCACCGCCATCAACAGCACCATCAATACGGTACCGAAAATCGCCGGAAATATGCCGCCTTCGGTGTTGGCTTCGCGCGGCTCGTCGCTAACGAAGGTGGCGAAGTTGCGGACGTACTCGACCATTTTATCCAGGCCGCTCATCGCATTGGGTTGAGTCAGTTTGACGATACGGTGCAGCGGCAGATTGATTTCCCGGCCGCCGGCCTCGACTACGACCAAACTGGCGCGCTTCATTTCTTGGTTCAGCTTGGCCAAGCGTACCTGAATTTCCTGGTACTGTTGTTGGTAAGCCTGTTTCTGGGCGGCGAACTCGCGGGCGTGGCCGTCATTCCATTCGCCTTTCAATTCCAAGGCGCGTTGTTTCAAGCGCAAGCGCTCCAAGCCATAATTGATCGCGCCGACGTCTTTGTTTTGCAGCTCGTCGATTTGTTCGTGCAAATCCAATGCCGCCGCCAACTTTTCCTGGGCGACGGCCAAAGCCGGTTCGCCTTGGGCGACGATGTTACCGTCTGCCTTGACCGCCTTCAGCCGGCCGTAGAAATTGCCCCATTCGCGGCGTTCTACGCTAATCAAATCCGCGGGTTCGGCTTTCTGCTTGATGTACTGCTGCTGAATCCAGCGAAAATCGCTCCCCAAGATATCGCGGTTACCGGTTTTTACCAAAAATTGCACCAGATACTCGGCGCCGTTCAGTATCTGGTGGCCGGCCGCTTTGGCCTGCGCGGCCGGCAGCAACGAGGTGTCGACCTCTTCGCCGATGATAGTGGAGCGGCCGTTTTGGTCCTCGTATTGGTACTCGACGATGTCGGCCGGCCAAAAATGGCCCAGGCCGCGTAGCGCAATCAGTAACAACAGGCCCGCAACCAACACCAGGTTGATCGTCACCGCACCGGCGGTCAACCAAATCCACGGCGAACCGCTTTTAAACCATTCTTTGATCATAGTGAACTGTATTTCTGTCTGAGATTTTGCCGGACCAATTCGGCCAGCGTATTAACGACGAAGGTGAACACGAACAATACCAGCGCCGCTAAAAACAGCACCCGGTAATGGGTACTGTTGACTTCCGACTCCGGCATTTCCACCGCAATATTGGCGGACAAAGTGCGCAATCCCTGAAAAATACTCAAATCCATCACCGGCGTATTACCGGTCGCCATCAGCACGATCATGGTTTCGCCCACCGCCCGGCCGAAGCCGATCATCACCGCGGAGAAAATACCGGGGCTGGCGGTCAGCAACACGACTTTGGTCATCGTTTGCCACGGCGTCGCCCCCAAAGCCAGCGAACCGGTGGTCAAATGTTTCGGTACGCTGAAAATAGCGTCTTCGGCAATCGAAAAAATCATCGGGATCACGGCAAAACCCATCGCCAAACCGACCACCAAAGTATTACGCTGGTCGTAACCGATGCCGAATTCCTCGCGCATCCAAACCCGCAAATCGCCGCGGAAAAACCAGGCTTCGAAACTCGGCGCCAGTTGAAACGCCAACCAGGCACCGAACACCACGACCGGCACCAAAACAATGGCATCCCAACCGTCGGGTATTTTGTGGCGGGTGGTTTCCGGAACCTGTTGCCAGAGGTAGGCAAACACCATGACCGAGAGCGGCACCACCATCAACACCGCGAAAATGCCGGCCAGATGGGATTCGACGAACGGCGCCAGCCATAGGCCGGCCAGAAAACCCAGAATCACGGTCGGTAACGCGCCCATGATCTCGATGCCGGGCTTGACGTACTGCCGCACCCGCGGCGCCATGAAATAACCGGTGTAGATCGCGCCGAACAAGGCCAGCGGTATCCCCATCAGCATCGCGTAAAACGAGGCTTTCAAGGTGCCGAACACCAGCGGCGTCAAGCTCATTTTCGGTTCGAAATCGTTGCTGGCCGACGACGATTGCCAGATGTAATCGGGCTTCGGATAACTCTCGTACCAAACTTTGCGCCACAGCGATTTCATCGAAATCTCCGGGTGTTCGTTTTCCAAATGCCAACTTTGTACTTTCCCCGCGGCGTCTTCCACCAGAAAGAAATCGGCTTTCGGCGACAAGGCCAACACGTGGGGTGCGGCCTGCAATAACTTGGTATTGATCAGCTCGCGCTCGGCGGTGGAGTTGTAAACCGCCAACTGCCCGCCGCTGTCGATCGCCAGCATGCCGCGCCGGCGCTGTTCCGCGCTAACCGCTACGATCGGGCTATCGGCCAACTGGAAGCTGCGCAATTTCTGCATGTTGACGTAGTTTTGGTCGTTGCGCACCAGCGACCACTGTGCCAACTCGCCCTTGGCATCGCCGACCAGCAACGAATTTTCGCCGTTCAGAAATTCGACACTGGTGATTTGCTGGCCGTTCTCGACCAGGTTCAACTTGTGTTTGACGGCCGGCGCCGATGCATCGCCGACATCCACAACCGTGATACTTTGCCGGCTGGCCAAATACAGATTGCGTTGCTCCTTATCGAGCAACATGAATTCGACATCGTCGCCGGCCACATCCAATACAGTATCGGTCGCCTCCCAGGACGCTTCGTCGTCGAACATCGATTCTTTTTTACTAAGCCGGCTCAACAACACGCGATTGTCGGCAGTCTTTGCCACCACCGTGCTGCGGCCGTCGGCGACAGCCAGAGCGATTTTCACCAAGGCCTGGCCGGTGTTATCGACCACTAAAGGCTGATTGCCGAGCGGATAAGCGACCGACGGCGTAATCAGGCGCTTGCCGTCCGGATAACTCAATTTGTATTCGTGCTTGGCGACCACCACCTTACCGTCCGTCAAGCCGAAGGCGACCACGCCTTTATCGATGCTGCCGTGGTTAAAGCTGGCAATTTGGCTGGTCTCCGGAAGGGCGATCGATACGTTGGCGACGATCTCGCCGCCGGCCACATTGAAAAACACCGCTTTGCCGGTATCGGTAAATCTGACCGCAATCTGGTTTTGTTCCTCAATGGCGGCGAACAGGGTTTTGCCCATTTCGGCAGCCGGGACAGCGTAGCCGCCGTTAGCGCTAGCCTCGAGCTTGGCCGGCAACAGCAGCGGAAAAACCACGTACAACAGATAAAAGAAAATCAGCACCACTGCGACGATGATGCTCAAACCGCCGATTACCACGCCCCGCGCCGCCAATTTGTCTTTAACCAGGCGCCAACGTTGGTAACTGTCGCTGGTAGCCGTTTGAAACAGCGTTGGTTTGCTTTTAATGGTTCGGGATTCAGTCATAACTGGGCATCACAAAATTAGCGGGGAAACTCATCGGAATGCTTACAAAAACAAAAAAGCCGATAATTTTCGTGCAATTATCGGCTTCGTCATTATACAAGATCAACCGCAGTTAATTGGCGGCCGGGAAAAAAGGGTGGCGATTTTTCTCGCCAGTCCATTGATGCATCCCTGCATAAATTGTCCCTGCTCAGGCCGGTCCCTGGCTTGATAAATCACTGAATCAGCGTCAGCGCTTTTTCCACCGCTTTGGCTGGCAACGGAATGTAGCCGTCTTTGATCACGACCTGCTGGCCGGTTTTGGACAACACCATTTTAATGAACTCTTTTTCCAGCGGCGCCAACGGTTCGTTCGGTTTTTTGTTGACGTAAACGTATAAAAAGCGCGACAGCGGATAAGCACCGGAAGTCGCATTTTCCGGAGTGGCTTCGATAAAGGCTTCGCCGTCTTTACGCGCCAACGCGACGGCTTTTACGCCGGAAGTGGAGTAGCCGATACCGGAGTAACCGATACCGTTTGCGGACGTGGTAACGGACTGAACCACCGATGCCGAACCGGGTTGTTCGTTGACGTTATTTTTGAAATCGCCTTTGCACAGCGCTTCGTCTTTGAAGAAACCGTAAGTACCGGAAACCGAGTTACGGCCGTACAACTGAATCGGCCGGCTGGCCCAGGCGCCGGTTAAGCCGGCCTGGCCCCAGTTGGTAATATCGTTGGCGCCGCCGCATTTGCGGGTTGACGACATGATCGCATCGACTTGCGGAATGCTCAGGCCTTTAACCGGGTTGTCCTTGTTAACGAATACCGCCAATGCGTCAATCGCAACCGGAATCGCGGTCGGTTTATAGCCGTATTTGCTTTCGAAATCGTCGATTTCGTTGTCTTTCATTTTCCGGCTCATCGGACCCAGGTTGGAAGTGCCTTCGGTCAGGGCCGGCGGCGCGGTCGAGGACCCGGCGGCTTGAATCTGGATGTTGACGTTGGGGTAAATTTTGCCGAACTCTTCGGCCCACAAAGTCATCAGGTTCGCCAAAGTATCAGAGCCGACGCTGGACAGGTTGCCGGAAATCCCACTCGCAGCCGAGTATTCCGGGAGAGCCGCATCCAAATTTGCGGGAGCCGCGGCGGCTTCGCCGGCCAACAACGCGGCGGATGCGAAACCCAATCCCATAACCAGCGATTTCAGCTTGAATGTTGTATTCATATAATTTCTCGAAAATTTTTAAAACCAAGATCAGTGTGCCAAAGTGACGTGACAATACTATGAAGCAAATATGACAGTTTTGTGACAGAACTTAAGGAATTGTATGCGCAACCGGCGTTTTAGCCAAAAATCCGCTCGGCAGTGCAGCTACCGACGCGCTGCAACTTTAGAAATCGATAGCGGAAATCCACGCTGGCGTCGTCTGCGATCTCCTCGCGGCTCAGCTCCTGCCATTGCCGCCGATCGAACTCGGGAAAGAAAGTATCGCCGGTAAAGCTGCGCTCGATCTCGGTTAAGTAAAGGTAATCGGCAACCGGCAACAAGGCTTGGTACAACGTGGCACCGCCGATCACGAACACCTCGTCGCGGTCGGCCACGGCTCGTAGCGCCGTCTCGATATCGGTAAAAACCTTGCATGCGGGCGCGTCGTATTCGGCGGCGCGGCTAATTACGATATTTTCCCGGCCAGGCAAGGCCTTGCCGATAGCTTCGAAGGTCTTCCGCCCCATCAACACCGGCGAACCCATCGTGATTTGTCTGAAGCGTTTCAAGTCGGCGGACAGGTGCCAAGGCATCCGGCCGTTCAGACCAATGGCATTGTTGCTGGCCATTGCCACAATCAGTGATATTTTCATGCGAAAAATTTAAGATGCGGATTTAATCCGTAACCCGACATGATACAAGAAACGCCGAAAATGAATAAAAACATCCTGCTGGTGTTTACCGGCGGCACCATAGGCTCGCAGTTGGCGGGCGGCACCGTCGATACTTCGGCAAGCGCCGGCTTCAAACTGTTGGCATTGTTTGACGAGCGCGGCCGCGCTGCCGATTCGGTAACGTTCAAAACCGTGCAACCTTTGCAAATCCTCAGCGAAAATCTGCACACCCGGCATTGGCAACAGATCGTCGCCGCTATCGAAGGAGAGGATTTAGGCCGCTTCGACGGCGTCATCGTTACCCACGGCACCGACAGCCTGGCGTTCAGCGCCGCGGCATTGGGCCTGTATTTCCATAAATTACCGATACCGTTACTGCTGGTCTCGAGCGATTTGCCGCTGGATGATCCACGCGCCAACGGCGTGGACAATTTTTGCTGCGCGGTGGAGTTCATCCGGCTTTGCGGGCTGGGCGGGGTGTACGTACCCTACCGCAATCCGGGCCGGGATATGTTGGTCCACTTGGGCACCCGGCTGTACTCCTGCCTGCCGTTAGGTAGCGATTTTATCAGCGCCCAATCGCGGCCGTTTATGCGCTACCGCGGCGGGCAGTTCGAAACGTTAACGGCCGGCGATGGCTGGAACCGCCAACCGGCCGAGTTGAAACCCGACTTTTCGGCACGGATTTTATTAATCAGACCCTACCCCGGCCTCGATTACAGCGCATTTTGTTTGGACGGATTCGACGCGGTCTTGCACGACCTGTACCATTCCGGTACGGCCTGCGCCTCGGATACGGCCGGCAGCGAATATAGCCTGGCCGCTTTCGCGCGCAAATGCCGGCAACAGGGTCTGAATATTTATTTGGCTCCGGCGCTGCACTCGGACAGCGCATACGCCTCGACCAGGGAATTGATGGTTGCCGGGGCGGAGATGGTTTGGAATATGACGTTGGAAGCGGCTTACGCCAAACTTTTGTTGGCGCTCGGTAATTTTGCCGATGCGCAGCAAATATCGGAGTTTTTACGGCAGGATCTGGCGTACGAGCATGTACAGCCTGGATTGGCTGTTGCGGAAGCGGCTGCCGTCTGAGCGGCCGCTTCCTGAGCGATTATTGTTTAGGCTGAGGTTTGGTCGTCAATACTTTGGTATCCGGACCCATCGCCACCGAATAGTCGGTAGACGAAATCACGTTTTGGCTGGCGATATCGACCACCCGCAACGAGACGTAAACATTATCGCGGCCTGGGGCATAAGATCCGATCACGATGGCTTTGGCGCCGACGTTGTTCAGCGCTTCCTTGGTTTTTTCCGGTAATTCCAGAATGCCTGTTTCGTTTTTGGCGAAAATCTCGGTCGGCAATTCCATGCCCATCACCCGATAACCCGAACGGTGCAGCGCCGAAGAAATCTGGTCGGAAATGATTCTGCCGAACGGCAGGGTTTGCCCCATGTCGTCGACGTTGACCAGGGAGTTGATCACGACCAGGCTACCTTTCGGCAGGGGCTGGCGTAAATCGGCCAACAACCAACCGACCGCGTCGTAACTGACCTCAACCAAGTCGTCGTCGTCGATGCTGGTGGAGTAGTAGTACAGCCGGCTACAACCGCTCAATACCGTCAAGCCTGCCAACATCAACACCATTATTTTTTTATTGAGCATGTAGCGTCTCCCCTGGAAATTGTGGGCTTTAATCAGAGCTTAAAACTATAGGCCAGTCAATCGATAAATGCCGGATCGGCTGCAAATTTTTGGCGGCTTGCCGGTCCGATTCCGCAAAATCACTGGCCGCTTTCGGTGACGATCACGCCGATACCGTTTTTCTGCAGCAACTCTTTGATCGTGGAAACGCTGGCCGGACTATCGTAGGGCCCCACTTTGACTCGATGCCAAATCACGTTGCCGACCTTGGCTTTTTCGACCCGCGATTCGATACCGAGCAAGGCCAATTTGGCTTTGTGGCGTTCGGCTTCGGCCGCTTCTCTGAACGAACCGGCCTGCATCACGTATTTGACGGCTTTGGTCTTACCGACCAACTGTTCGCGGACGCGGGTTTTGATTTCATAGTCCGGAACCACGACTTCCGCCTGCGGCAAAATCGTGTAAAAGTCGTAGCGCGGCTCTTCCGGTTCAACCGGCTCGGCCGGTTTTTCCGCTTCGGCAGAGGTTTGCGCTGGTAGCGGCAATTCCTGTTTTTTCGGTTCGGCAGCCGCCGGCTGCGTTTCCGGGTTGGGCTTGCCTGCGACCAATTCCGGCACCAGCTTACCGATCATGTTCAAAAACACCACGAAGGCCGCGACCAACATAATCACCAATAGCCAGCGCCATAACGCTACCGAAGACTGCTTCGGCTTCCGCCGACTGGCGCCGTAATTGGGGCTCTGTACGCGATGTTTGTAGTCTCTGGCCATTTACATCGCTTCGGGCGTATTGATTTTCAGCAGAGACATTGCGTTGGCCAACACCTGTCTGACGGCGCAAACCAAGTTGATGCGGGCATTGCACAGCTTGTCGTCGTCGACCAAAAACTGGTGGGCGTTATAGTAGCTATGAAACTGGTTGGCCAGTTCGCGCAGATATTGAATCAATTGGTGCGGTTCGTAATTCAACGCCGCTCGCTCCAAGGTTTCCGGATATCTGGACAGTGTCGTCAACAGCGCGCTCTCCTGTTCCTCGGTCAGCAGATTCAGATGCTGCATACCCAGTAACGGATCGCGTTGCCGGCCTTTTTCATCCAGTTGGCGCAATACGCTACATACGCGAGCGTGAGCATATTGCACGTAATAAACCGGATTCTCGTTGGTTCTGGATGTCGCCAGCTTCAAGTCGAAATCCATGTGCTGCTCGGACTTGCGCATCACGTAGAAAAAACGGCAGGCGTCTTTGCCGACCTCGTTGCGCAATTGGCGCAACGTGACGAATTCGCCGGAACGGGTAGACATCTGCACTTTTTCGTCGCCGCGGTACAGTACGGCAAATTGCACCAACAATACCTTCAGCTTGGAATCGTCGGCGCCCAGGGCCTGCATGGCGGCTTTGACCCGCGGAATATAACCGTGGTGGTCTGCGCCCCAGATGTTGACGATCTTGTCGAAGCCCCGATCCAGCTTATTCATGTGGTAAGCGATATCGGACGCAAAATAGGTGGTTTGGCCGTTGTCGCGCACCACCACCCGGTCTTTCTCGTCGCCCAACCGGCTGGAAGCGAACCAGGTCGCGCCTTCCTGCCGGTACAAAAACCCGGCTTCGTCCAACCGCTGCAGCGCCCGGTCGATGGATTGGTCGTCCATCAACGAACGCTCCGAGAACCAGTTCTGGTAGCCGACGCCAAACTCGGCTAGGTCGTCTTTGATATCCAGCAATATCTCGTCCAGGCCGGCTTGAAACACCTGGCCGTAGGCTTCCGGCCCCAACAAAGTTTTGGCACGCTCGATCAGTGCGTCGATATGCTTTTCCTTGTCGCCGCCTTGCGCCTCGTCGGCAGGCAAATCTGCCAAAACCTGCGCGGCAGACTTGCGATATTTGTCCCCTGCGCTTCTATGCAAATTGGCAGAAATATCTCTAACGTACTCGCCTCGGTAGCCATTACTCGGAAAAGGCAATACCTCGCCGCAGGCTTCCAGATAACGCAACCAGACACTGGCCGCCAGGATGTCCATTTGCCGGCCGGCATCGTTGACATAGTATTCGCGCTCTACGCTGAAACCGGCCGCTTCCAGCAGATCGGCCACGGCAGAACCGTAGGCCGCGCCGCGGCCATGGCCGACATGCAGCGGCCCGGTCGGATTGGCGGAAACAAACTCCACTTGCACCCGCTGTCCGGCGCCAACCCTGCTCAAGCCGAAGGCGTTGCCTTCTTCCAACACTTGGCGCACGATCTGGAACTGGCTGTCGGGATTGATGAAAAAATTGATGAAACCGGGACCGGCAATCTCGACTTTAACCACTGCCGGATCGGCCGGCAACACGGCGACGATTTTTTCGGCGAGTTGCCGCGGGTTTTGTTTGGCCGGTTTGGCCAACATCATGGCCAGATTAGTTGCGAAATCGCCGTGTTGCGGGTCTTTGGTCCGTTCTAATTGAATTTGGGCAATGAAATCGCTTTCGAGAATACCTTGGGTTGTGATACCTGCAACTGCTTGTTGTAAAAGGGATTCCAGCTTTTGTTTCATCGCGTCGAAGAATGGGGATTTGTCGGAAAATTCCCCACATTATCCATGAAAAACAATTTATTGGCTAGGACGCGCGCCGAACAGCGCCGTGCCGATCCTGACCAGCGTGGCACCTTCGGTGACCGCGGCCAGCAGGTCGCCGCTCATGCCGAACGAAAACGTGTCCATCTGCGGCCTATTTAATGCCGTTGCCGCTTGGTAAAGGCGGCGGTACGGTAGGCGTTGCGTTTCGAATTCCATTGCCGGTTCCGGTATCGCCATCACGCCGCGCAAACGCAGGCGCGGCAATTGGGCAACCTGCTCGACCAGAGCCGGCAATTCGGCCAAGCCGACACCGGACTTGGTCGTTTCGCCGCTGATATTGACTTGCAGACAAATATTCAGCGGCGGCAGATAGTCCGGGCGTTGCTCGTTGAGGCGCTCGGCAATTTTGAAGCGGTCTACGCTGTGCACCCAAGCGAAATGCGCCGCTATCGGCCGGGTTTTATTGGACTGGATCGGGCCGATGAAATGCCAACTGATATCGAACGCCGCCAACTGTTGCTGTTTCTGCAACGCTTCCTGCAAATAATTTTCGCCGAAATGGCGCTGGCCTAATCGGTAGGCCGCCGCCAAGTCCGCTGCCGGCTTGGTTTTGCTGACGGCAAGCAGTTGCACGCTACCCGGCGGGCGTCCGGCAGCGATTTCGGCCTCGCGCAATTGGCCGCGAACCTCGGCAAAGCGTGCCGCAATACTAACCATCGTCATCTGCAGCGCGCTCGCGCCGGCTTATCAATCGGGAGAACAACAAGCCCGACTCGAACAACAACCACATCGGCACAGCCAGCAAGGTCTGGGACAAAGCGTCGGGCGGCGTCAGAAACATCGCCACGACAAATACGCCGACGATGACATAAGGCCGTTTTTCCGCCAAGGATTCGGGGCTGATGATACCGGTCCAAACCAGCACGATGGTAAGCACCGGAATTTCGAAGGCCAGACCGAACGCGAAAAACATGGCCAGTACGAAATCCAAATAGGTGGCGATGTCGGTCATCACGGCGACGCCGGCCGGGGCGGCTGCCGTCAGATACGAGAACACCAACGGGAACACCAGAAAATAAGCGAACGCCGCACCGCCATAGAACAATAGCGTGCTGGCCAGCAATAGCGGCGCGACCATCAGCCTTTCATGGCGGTACAAACCCGGCGCAACGAAGCCCCAGAACTGGTAAAGAATGAACGGGATACTGGCGAAAACGGCGACGACAAACGCCAGTTTAAACGGCGTAAAAAACGGCGAAGCCACGTCTATCGCGATCATCGAACTGTTTTTCGGCATATGCTGCAACAGCGGATCGGCCAAAAAAGCATAGATCTCGTTGGCGTAACTGGCGGTGCCGACAAACACCAACAGCACGCAAAGCACCATCTTCAGCAGACGGTCGCGCAGTTCGACAAGATGGCTGAAAAATGACTGTTCGTTATCCGGCTGAACTTGGTTTGTCATCGTGTTGATCGGTTTCGGTCGCGGCTTGAATATTGAAATTGATATCGTCTACGGCCGACCGGGTGTCGTCCAAGGCCTTTTGTACTTCGCCGGCGATATTTTGCTGCATCAACTGGCGCATCTCTTCGGCGGCCAATTCTTGCTTGATCTCCGCCTTGGCGGCTGCCAGCACGCTACGCGCCTTGCCGACCCACAATCCGGCCAAGCGGGCGGCCCTGGGTAATTTTTCCGGCCCCAACACCAATAAAGCCACCAGGCCAACCATTAGCAATTCGGAAAAACCGACATCGAACATAGCTGCGTTACGCCTTGTCTTTTTCTTTGCTGGAAACTTCGCCTTCCAGCACATCGGCTTCTTTGTCGGCCAGCGTTTTGCCTTCGGTTTCGCTGCCTTCCTTGACGGCATTGCGGAAACCTTTGATAGCCTCGCCGAGGTCGGCGCCGACATTTTTCAAGCGTTTGGTGCCGAATACCAACACGACGATAACCAGCACCACCAATAAATGCGGAATACTAAAACCCATTACCCACTCCTGCTGTTTGACTATGAAGAGCTGCGTTGCGCTTTTTCCTGCAGACCGGACAAGCCGAAACGGCGTTGCAGCTCATTGATCACCTGTTCCGGCCCTAGTTCCTGGTGCGCCAACAAGACCATCGAGTGAAACCACAGATCGGCCACTTCGTAAACGATCTTATCCTTGTCGCCGTCTTTCGCCGCCATTACCGTTTCCGTGGCTTCTTCACCGATTTTTTTTAAAATATGGTCCAAACCTTTTGCATACAAGCTGGCCACATAAGATTGATCGGCCGACTGTTGTTTGCGCTGCTCCAGCACCAGTGCCAATTGCTGTAAAACGTCGTTCATGACTATTAATCTCGATTTCGAACGGGCTGAATCATAGCATGACGCCCAAACTGCCGGAAAAACTGCGGGCAAAAAAAACCTCCCAATGCTCGCGCAGAGGGAGGCAAGAAAACCAGCGGAGTGCTTGGAAGGAGGTTACCGCTCGTTAATTACAACACCAGGAGGTAGTTACAAATTCTGGGGATCAGCGGCTCGCTTGGGTATTGAGCGAGATATTGCTGAACATTGAGGTCGCTGCAAACAGGACAGTGGAAATTACGAACAGGCCGGAAAGAAAATTCAAAATGCCGGCAATAAACAAAGTACCGACCAGTACATCTTTTTTAAATTCATTCATTGTGCTCAAATCCTCTGTTTAATCTTGCATTTGGCAAGATTTTCTGTGCTTTCTCGTTAAGTTGCCGCACACTATACCGGAGATAAAAAAGTTTACAATTAGGCGTTTATTAAATAAATTGTATGAAATTAAGAAACAATAAAAATGTCAACGTTTTTTAGCAACTTCCAACGCCACCGGAGGCAGAATGGACAAACTAACCAGCATGAACGTTTTTGTCCGCGTCGCCAAGGCCGGCAGCTTCGCCGGGGCCGCCAAGGATTTGGATATCTCTCGAGCTATGGCCACCAAGCACATCATGCAATTGGAGAGCGAGCTGAATACCCGCCTGTTCAACCGTACGACCCGCAGCTTAAGCCTGACTGAAGCCGGCGAGGCTTATCTGGAACGCTGCCAGCAGGTGTTGCTGGACGTCGCGGAAATGGAATCGGCCATCACCCATCTGCAAACCGAACCGCGCGGCACTTTAAAAATTCTGGCACCACCGGTAATCGGCGCCAGCCACATCTCGCCCGGCCTGACCGAGTATCTGAAAAACTACCCGGATCTTTCGGTGGAGATGGTGCTGAAAGGCGGTCAGGTGGATTTGATCGACGAAGGCGTCGACTTAGCGATTTATCTCGGCCAGCTCAACGACACCAGCCTGGTCGCCCGCAAACTGGCCAGCTCCTCGCTGGTAGTCTGCGCGTCGCCGGAATACCTGAAAAACCACGGCATCCCGCAAGACCCGGAAGACTTGGAAGACCATAGCTGCCTGATTAACTGGGCCATCCCGCCGCGCAACAAATGGCGCTTCAAAGGCATCCTCGGCGAACGCACCGTCACTGTGACCGGCAGGATGCAAGCCAACATGGCCGACCCGATCCGCAATGCGGCCGTTAACGGCCTAGGCTTGATTATGTTGCCGCGCTACATCGTCGGCCGTGACATCGAACAAGGCCGTCTGCAAGTGGTGATGGAACAATACGGCATCGCCCCGTTGGAGATTTACGCGGTTTACCCACACCGCAAGTATCTTTCCGCTAAAGTCCGTTCCTTTCTGGAATTTATCCAAGCCTGGCTACCGCACCGGATCGGCATGAACCCATGAGCGAACTGCAACGCAAGTGGGACACGATTTACCGCAACGCGGCTGAGGCACCGGCCGCATCGGAACTGCTCGCCAACCACTGCTATCTATTGCCCGAACGCGGCAGCGCTCTGGATTTGGCCTGCGGCCTGGGCGGCAACGCGCTGCTGTTGGCAAAATCCGGCTTGAATGTCGCTGCCTGGGACGTATCGCCGGTAGCCCTGGAAAAACTCCGGCAAAATGCGGAACGGCTAAGCCTGAGCGTCAACACCCGCCACTGCCAAATCGGCTCCGAATCCCTGCCGACATGCGCTTACGATGTGATTGTCATCTGCCGTTTTCTTGACCGCACCCTGTGTAATGCGATAATGGCGGCCTTGAATCCGGGCGGCCTGCTGTTTTATCAAACATTTACCCGCGACAAGCTTGACCAACACGGCCCCAGCAATCCCGATTACCTATTGGCCCACAACGAGCTTCTCGAGCTGTTTAAGCCCCTGAGCGTGGTTTTTTACCAGGAGTACGCCAGGATCGGTGACACGCGGCTCGGCAACCGAAACGAAGCCTGTTTCATCGGGCAAAAACTTGAGCGGTAACCCATGATAGAAAATCTCGACCCCAAACAAGCCTGGGACTTGTTGCAAACCAATCCCAACGCCGTGCTGATCGACGTGCGCACCGCCATCGAACACAGCTTCGTCGGCCATCCGCCGAAGGCCATCCATGTGGCTTGGAAAGAATTTCCGGGGATGCAGTTAAACGCCAATTTCGTTGCCCAGGTCGAGCAGCATGCCTCCGATAAATCGGCACCGGTATTGCTGCTGTGCCGCAGCGGACAACGTTCTGTAGATGCCGCCAAAGCGCTGGAAGCCGCCGGCTACCGGCATTTGGTCAATATTTTGGAAGGCTTCGAAGGCCCGCTCGGCGCCGACCGGCACCGCGGCAATCTCGGCGGCTGGCGCTTCCACGGCCTGCCCTGGAGCCAAAGCTAAGCCCGCGCCTTTTTAATACCGTTTCCAGCCCACTTCCGCGCCGGCCAAGAATTTTCAGGACCGGCACATTCATTCTGTAAAAAACCCAATAAATCCCGTGATAGAAAAACTCAGAAACATCGCCATCATCGCCCACGTCGACCATGGCAAAACCACCCTCGTCGATCAATTGTTGCAACAATCCGGCACCTTCGGCGACCACGAAAAAGTCGACGAGCGGGTGATGGACTCCAACGCGCTGGAAAAAGAACGCGGCATTACCATCTTGGCGAAGAATACCGCTATCGACTGGAACGGTTACCACATCAACATCGTCGACACCCCGGGCCACGCCGACTTCGGCGGCGAAGTCGAGCGGGTGTTATCGATGGTGGATTGCGTATTGCTGCTAGTCGATGCGGTCGACGGCCCGATGCCGCAAACCCGCTTCGTTACCCAAAAAGCTTTTGCATTGGGCCTGCACCCCATCGTCGTCATCAACAAAATCGACCGTCCCGGCGCCCGTCCGGATTGGGTCATCGACCAAACCTTCGACTTGTTCGACCGCCTCGGCGCCACCGACGAGCAATTGGATTTCCCTATCGTCTACGCATCGGCGCTGAAAGGCTATGCCGGCCTGGACAGTAACGTCGAAGGCGGCGACATGACGCCGTTGTTCGAAACCATCGTCGAAAAAGTGCATCCGCCCAAAGTCGATCTGGACGGCCCGTTCCAAATGCAGGTCATCAGTCTGGATTACAACAGCTATGTCGGCGTGATCGGCATCGGCCGCATCCAACGCGGCACGGTGAAAACCAATCAACCGTTGACGCTAATCAACCGTGAAGGCGCCACCCGCAACGGCCGCATGCTGCAAATCTTCGGTTTCAAAGGTTTGGAGCGGATCGAAGTGCCGCAAGCCCAGGCCGGCGACATCATTGCCTTTACCGGCATCGACAGACTGGAAATCTCCGACACGCTGTGCCAGCAAGATGCCGTCGAAGCCTTGCCTCCATTGAAAGTGGACGAACCGACCGTCAGCATGACCTTCCAGGTCAACACCTCGCCGTTCGCCGGCAAGGAAGGCAAATTCGTCACCTCGCGGCAAATTCGCGACCGCCTGAACAAGGAATTGCAACACAACGTGGCGTTGCGGGTCGAAGACACCGAAGACCCGGATAAATTCAAGGTCTCCGGCCGCGGCGAGCTGCATTTGTCGATTCTGATCGAAAACATGCGCCGCGAAGGCTACGAACTGGGCGTATCCCGGCCGGAAGTGATTTTGAAGGAAGTCGACGGCGAACTGCACGAACCGTTCGAAATGGTCACCATCGAACTGGAAGACGAGCACCAGGGTTCGATCATGGAAAAGCTCGGCGAACGCAAAGGCGACTTGTTGAACATGGTACCGGACGGCAAAGGTCGCACCCGCCTGGAATACATGGTACCGTCGCGCGGCTTGATCGGCTTCCAAACCGAGTTTCTGACCGCCACCTCCGGTTCCGGCTTGTTCTACCACGTCTACGACCACTACGGGCCGATGAAAAAAGGCAACGTCGGCGGTCGCATCAACGGCGTATTGGTGTCGATGGTGCAGGGCAAAGCGCTGGGTTATGCGCTGTTCAATTTGCAGGAGCGCGGCCGCTTGTTCATCGAACACGCCACCGAAGTTTATGAAGGCATGGTGATCGGCATCCATTCGCGCGACAACGACCTGGTGGTCAACCCGACCAAAGCCAAGCAGTTGACCAACATCCGCGCCGCCGGCTCCGACGAGAACATCCTGCTGACGCCGCCGATCAAGATGAGTCTGGAGCAAGCGCTGGAATTCATCGCCGACGACGAACTGGTCGAAGTCACGCCGCAGTCGATCCGGCTGCGCAAAAAATTGCTGACCGAAAACGAGCGTAAACGCGCCTCGCGCGCCAGCGAATAAGGGCCAATCCGGTAGCGGCCGGACTAATACTTGGCCGCAATCGGCATCTGCCTCCCGGCGCCGAAGGCGCGGGGACGGACCCGAATAATCGGCGGCGCCTGGCGCCGCTTGTATTCGTTACGCGCGACCAACCGGCCGATGCGCTGGAATACCGCCTCGCCGTCGGCCGAACGGCGATATTCCGCTACGAAATCGCGCACCGCCCGATATTCCGCTTCCGGCAGCAAATCGCCTTCTATCAGTAACTTCAAAATTTCGTCCAGCACCGGATACGGCGGCAAACTATCGGTATCTTTCTGGCCGAACGCCAATTCGGCAGACGGCTCCTTCACCAGAATCGCTTGCGGAATCAACGGCCGGCCGGCGCGTCGGTTCAGATATTCCGCCAAGCCGTAAACCTCGGTTTTATACAAATCGCCGATCAGCCCCAGGCCGCCATTGGTATCGCCGTACAGGGTGCAATAACCGACCGAGATTTCGCTCTTATTGCCGGTCGTCAGCACCAACGCGCCGAATTGGTTGGAATGGGCCATCAGCACGGTGCCGCGTATCCGCGCTTGCAAATTCTCCAGCGGCAGGCCTGCCAACGGCGCGGCGAAACTGGCTTGAAACTGGGCTTTGAAAGCATCGACCAGTTCCCGGATCGGATGCGTCAATAACCTTACCCCCAGCGCGTCGCACAACAACTGCGAGTCGGTAACGGAACCGGCGCTGGAATACTCGGACGGCATCGTCACCGCAACCACGTTGTCCGGACCGAGCGCTTCGGCCGCCAAGGCGATGGTCAACGCCGAATCGATCCCGCCCGACGACCCGACTACGACCTGGCGGAAGCCGCAGCGGCGGGCGTAATCGCGCAAACCCAGCAGGATATGCCTGACGACGAACTCCTGCTCCGGCAAAGGCTGACAGCGACCGGTACCATGGAAAGCGCCGCCGCCGAATTCGACCGGCTCCACAACCGATACGAAAGCCGGCGACTCGTAGGCAATCTTTCCGTCCGGATTGACGGCGAAGGAGGCACCGTCGAACACGATGCTGTCCTGGCCGCCGACTTGGTTCACGTACAGAATCGGCAAGCGGTGGCGTTGCGCGGCGCCGGCGATAATCCGATGCCGTTGCGCACTCTTGCCGATGTTGGACGGGCTGGCGTTGATACTGACCACCAAATCCGGCCCGATTGCGGCCAAGGCTTGGTAAGGATTGACCGGATAATCGGCGGCGGCGTCGTTCCAGCCGTCTTCGCAAATCATCAGCCCCACTCGGTAGCCGGCGACGTCGATACTGGCGGCAGTAGCCGGCCCCGGCTCGAAATGGCGGCGCTCGTCGAAAATATTGTAGGTCGGCAACAACTGCTTGTGGTAGGCGGCCAGCACTTGGCCGTTTGCCAGCGCAAGCAGCGAGTTATGCAGCGGCTTGCCGGGGCCGGAACGGGTTTGCGGCAAACCGGCGATGGCGGTAATTCCCGGAAACTGGCGGGAGAACTCCGCCAATTCTGCCAGAGCCCGCTCGGCCCGGCGGATGAATGCCGTGTCGTTCAGCAGATCTGCCGGGTAGTAGCCGCACAGCGACAATTCCGGAAATACCAGCAATTGCGCTTGCAGCCCCGCGGCGTCGCGGAACGCCTGCTTGGCGATCAACAGATTTCCGGCAAAATCGCCGACCGTCGGATTAGTTTGGGCGACGGCGATACGTAATGTGTTCTGTCCCGGCATAGCTGATTCCCGCTTCATACGTAGTGGTTGAAGATCTGGCGCAAATAGGCAACGAAGGTCGGATCGTCGCACAAGGTCTTGCCCGGCGCGTCGGACAACTTGGCGACCGGATCGCCATTGCAGCGCATCAGCTTCATGACGATATTCAACGGTTTGGCGCCGAGGTCGTTGGTCAAATTCGTGCCGATGCCGAATCCCAATTGAATCCGGCCGCCGAATTGGCGATACAGCGTGATGGCTTTGGTTATGTCCAAACCGTCGGAGAACACTAGACGCTTAGTATGCGGATCGATTTTCAGAGATTGGTAGTGGGCGATGGCTTTTTCGCCCCACAGCGCCGGATCGCCGGAATCGTGGCGCAAACCGTCGAACAATTTGGCGAAATACAGATCGAAATCGCGCAAAAAAGCATCCATGCCGATGGTGTCGGTCAAAGCGATACCCAGATTGCCGCGAAATTCCTGCGCCCAATCCTCCAGCGCCGTGCGTTGGAACTCGCGCAAACGCACGATATGCGCTTGGTAAGATTGCAGATACTCGTGCGCCATCGTGCCGATTGGTTTCAGGCCGTATTTTTTCGCCAGATAAACGTTCGACGTGCCTTTGAACAAATTCGGCAGTTCGGCCTGCAGAGTCCGCACCACTTCTTCCTGCCAACTACCCCAGGCGCGGCGACGCAAGCCGAAATCGAAAAACTCGAACGGATGGGTTGCGGCCGGCTGCGCAGCGAAAGCTTTCAATAAGGCTACTTTTTCCTGCAAACGGCGGCGGCCTTCGGCCAGCAAAACGGCTTGATCGAAGCGGCGAAAATACAGCTCCGAGACGATGTATAAAACAAAAATCTCGAAATTCATCACGTGCACTTGCGGGCCGGCGGCATCGATTCTAAGCCGCTCGTCCTCGGCATAGACCTTAAGATATTTCGGTTTGAAGCGGAACAGCGATAAAAACTCGATGAAATCCGGTTTCAAGTAACTGAGCCCGCTCAAAAACTCGAGTTCGTCCTCGCCGAATTGCAGTTCGCACAACTGCTCCAACTCGAGTTTGACGTCGGCAACCAGTTCGGCCAACGGATATTCCGGGGTATTGCGGCAGACGAAACCGTATTCCGCCGTGGCTTCCGGGCGTTTATGCAGCATGGTTTGCCACATCGGAAATTTATACAAGTCGTTTTCCAACAGGCTTTTGACGATAGGGGCCATAGTTTTCCTCCGTTACGGCCGGACGAGGCCGATTTCGCTGCTGGCGGCCAAACGGACGCCCCGTTGCCGCACATCGTTAAAAAATTGCTCGGCTAAGAATTCGCAACCCGGAACCGGGCTCATGCAATCGGTCAGCAATGTCAACCGCTCGGCGACATCGGCCGGGCCGTATTGCAACAAATCCAAGATGGTTTGCCTGACGCAATGGCTACTGGCCTGGCCGGCCACCCAAACCGAATCCGAACCGGCTAACAGATCGAGCAAGTGCCGGTTCAAATCGGTATCGGCGTCGCCGGGGTAGGGAATTACCGCTTTCAGCGCCGAAAAGTTCTCGGTCCAGATGTTCAAGCCCTTTTCGATAACATCGATAGGCTTTAAGCGCCTGGTCTCCCAGCGTTGCAGCGCGCCGGCAAGTTCGGCATTCAAATTCGCGCCCGGCGAACCGACCAGGCAATGCGGCGGCCATAACGTCAACGCCAAGCCCTGTTGCTCCAGATTTTGCAGATATTGCAAAACGTAACGCTCGGCATCGGCGGATATTTGCGCCGTTAGCGTACGGTAACGGCCGCTGCGCAGGTCCGCCGCAGTGACCTGGGTAAACGGCGGCGGCACGGCACCGTTAGCGTCGCGCCACATCGTGTGATGCGCCAAGTCGATACTGTGGTGCAAATCGAGCGTGACGACAACCGCATCGATCGCGTCCGCCAGCCGATCTATCAGCCGGACCAGGCGCAAACAATCCTGGTAGGCGCCGGGAACCGGCAACGCCGGCAACAGACTGCCGAAGGGGCGATCGCAAAAATCGTTCTGGGCGTCGATGACTAACAATTGGATCGCATTCATAAACCTGCTCCGGCCAAAAATTCGAGACAGGCTTAGCCTATTCTTATTAGTTGCAAAATGCAACTAATAAGATAGGTTAAAACATCTATAAAATATGGCTTATATATTTATAGTTAACATTTTGTTACTAAACGCCTGACTGAAAACTTCCCTATGTCCGAGCGGATGATTGCAACGATAGACGTGGTGTTGCTGACGATTCAACAGCAGCAATTGAGTGTGGCTCTGGCGAGGCGCGAACACGAGCCTTACGCCGGCCTGGATGCCTTGCCGGGCGGCTACATCCAGGCCGATGCCGACCGCGATAGCCTGGACGCGGCGCTACGCATCTTGCGCCGGAAAACCGGAGTCACTCCGCCTTACCTGGAACAATTACGCACCTTCGACGGCTGCGCCCGCGACCCCAGGGGCTGGTCGATTTCGATCGCTTATTTTGCGTTGGTCGACGCCGAATTGCTGTTGCAGGCAAATCACCCCGGACTATCCATTTGCCCGGTCGATGCCTTGCGCCGCTTACCCTTCGACCACAACGATATTATCGATGCCGCCGTGGAGCGGATCCGCAACAAATCGCAATATTCGTCGTTACCCTGCCACTTGGCCGGCGAACGCTTCACGTTGCCGAAGCTGCAAAAAATCTACGAAGCCTGTCTGGGCGAGAAGCTGAATAAAGTCAGCTTTCGCCGGAAAATGGACGAATTGGGGGTGTTGGAGGAAATACCGGGGCAAACCGAAGCCGGCGGCGCTCACCGGCCGGCTCAGGTCTATCGCCTTAAGGCCGAATTTGCCAATGCCTTGAAGTTATTGCAACGGGGTTTGTGACCGCCTCGCCCCAAGGCGCGCCCTGCACATGGAAGCAGCGGCCCTGGCCGACAGCGTTACTGCATCACGAATTTGGTGCCGATCACCAGCAGCAAGGTCGCCAACACCGGCCGTAACACTTGCTCCGGGATTTTGGCGCTCAAATGGCTACCGATCCAAATCCCCGGCACCGATCCCAACAACAGGCTGACCAGCAAATCCAAATCGAAATTGCCCAGGCTCAAATGGCCGAGGCCGGCCACCGCGGTCAGCGGTATCGCATGCGCCAGATCGGTACCGACGATTTTCAAGGTCGACATTTTCGGGTACAAAAACAGCAACGCCACGGTACCCAGCGCACCGGCGCCGACCGAGGATAGCGTCACCAACACGCCCAATACGGCACCGGTGGCTACGGTGGCGATTTTTTCCCAGCGCGGCGAAAACCGGCCGCTGTTATCCTGCGTACTATGGTCGTCGTCGATTTGCTGCTTGGCCGCTTTGCGCAGCAAAAAGCTGCGTATCAACAAGGCGCATGCCGTCAATAGCAGCGCCACGCCCAAAGTGAACGTGATCGCACCGGTGGTTTCCTTACCGACCGCCATCAGGTTTTTCAGCACGTACAAGGTCGCGCAGGCAAACGGCAAGCTGCCCAGCCCCAGCCAGCCGACGATTTTCCAATCCACCGAGCCGTGCTTGCCGTGATGGACGAACACGCCGGCGGTTTTGGTGATCGAGGCGTAGAGCAGGTCGGTACCGACTGCAACCGCCGGTTTGAAGCCGAACAAAAACACCAATAGCGGCGTCATCAAAGAGCCGCCGCCGACGCCGGTAATGCCGACCAGCAAACCGACCCCGAAGCCGGACAAGGTATACATCAAATTCATTTTTTACCCGTTCAATTCGTAAAATTCGATAACGGCTGCATTATGCCAGCGCAATCGATCAAACTATTAATGCTATATCGGCATATGGTTATCCGAAAATTAGATATTTGAACCGGTAAGACTAAGGGACCATTCGTAGCCTTCGGCCACGAACGGTCGAAATGGAAAATACGAATCAAGAATCGGTTTGCGCGCCGGGGACTGCGACCCGAAACCAGGCGGCATACAGCGCCGGCAGAAACAACAAGGTCAAAATGGTGGCAACGGTCAAACCGCCCATGATGGCAACGGCCATCGGCCCGAAAAACGCGCTGCGCGTCAGCGGCACCATCGCCAAAATCGCCGCCGCCGCGGTCAACACGATAGGCCGGAACCGGCGTACGGTCGAATCGACGATGGCTTCGAAATCGGAACGCCCGGCGCGCTTGTCCTGCTCGATCTGATCGACCAGGATCACCGAATTGCGCATGATCATGCCCGATAACGCAATGGTGCCCAACATCGCCACAAAACCGAACGGCTGCCGGAACGCCAGCAGGAACAAAGTCACGCCGATCATGCCCAACGGTGCCGTCAGCAACACCAAAGCCACCCGCGAGAAACTTTGCAACTGGATAATCAATACCGTCAGCACGCTGAACAAAAACAGCGGCATGCCGGCAGCGACCGATGCGCCGCCCTTGGCCGATTCCTCCACCGCGCCGCCCACTTCCAAACGGTAGCCCAACGGCAACTGCCGCACGATATCGCCCAGTTGGCTTTCGACCTGGGCCGACACCACCGGCGCCTGAATCGTCCCATACAGATTGGCGCGCACCGTCACGGTCGGCAAGCGGTTGCGGCGCCAGATCACGCCCTCTTCGAAACCGTACTCCAGCTTGGCAATCTGCGACAGCGGCACGCTGTGGCCGTCGGCCGACGGAATCATCAGGTTTTCCAGCCGCGACAAATGCTTGCGCTCGGCAGCGGTGCCGCGTACCAGTAAATCGATGCGTTCGATGCCTTCGCGAAACTCGCTGACGTATAACCCCTGCGAGGCGCCGTTGACTAGACTGGCGATGTCGGCGGAGCTTACCCCCAACAAACGGGCTTTGGACTGGTCGACATCGACTTTCACTACTTTGACCGGCTCTTCCCAATCGTGTTGCACATTCGATAAATGCGGATTGGCCCGCATCACGTCGGCGACCTGACGGGCGATGGCCTGCAAGGTCGGCAAATCCGGACCGGACACGCGAAACTGCACCGGAAAACCGACCGGCGGCCCGTTTTCCAAACGCAACACGCTGCCGCGCAAACTTGGAAAATCCTGCTCGAACAAGCGGATCAATTTAACGCGCAGCGCCTCGCGTTCGGCCGGACCTTTGGTCAGCACCACCAATTGCGCGAAACTGCGCTGCGCCAGTTGCTGGTCCAGCGGCAGATAAAATCGCGGGCTGCCGTTACCGACATAGGCCACGTAGTTGTCGATGCCGTCCTGCCGTTCCAGCCAAGCTTCCAATTTTTTTACTTGGCTTTCGGTCGCAGCGTAGGACGCGCCCTCGGCCAACCGTAAATCGACGATCAGTTCCGGCCGGGTCGAATCCGGGAAAAACTGCTGCTGGACCAACTTGAAGCCGAAAAGCGCCGCGACAAAAATCGCCGCAGTCAACAAAATGACCCAGCCGCGGTAAATCACACAGGTTTCCACCAAACTGCGGAAGCGCCGGTAAAACGCGGTTTGGTATAAATCATGGTGTTGCGGCGCCGAATGCGGCGTTTTTTTCCATTGCGCCCGAATTCGGCTCAAAGCCGATTGCGGACGTTTGCCGTCACGCATTTCCGGCAACAAATGGAAGCCCAGATAAGGCACAAACACCACGGCAGCCAACCAGGACACCAGCAACGCGATCACCACCACCTGGAACATGGAACGGGTGTATTCGCCGGTCGACGAAGCGGCGGTGGCTATCGGCAGAAAGCCGGCCGCCGTGACCAGGGTACCGCTCAACATCGGCATTGCCGTCGAGGTATAAGTAAAAGCCGCGGCGCGGGTCCGTTCCCAGCCCTGTTCCAGTTTCGACGCCATCATCTCCACCGCGATAATGGCGTCGTCCACCAACAGGCCCAGCGCCAGAATCAGCGCCCCCAGCGAAATCTTGTGCAAACCGACGCCGAACAAATGCATCAGCCAAAACGTCGCCGCCAGCACTACCGGAATACTGATCGCAACGACGACGCCGGTCCGCAAACCCAGCGACATCAAACTGACCCCAAGCACGATGACCAAGGCTTCGGCCAGCGATTTGACGAATTCGTTGACCGAGCGCTGTACCGCCTGCGGTTGCGACGATACCGGATGCAACTCCAGCCCGACCGGCAATTGGCCTTGCACCGTACCGATTGCGGCATCCAGGTTACGGCCCAACTGAATGATATCGCCGCCGTCGCGCATCGATACGCCGATCAACAAGGCGTCGCGGCCGCGGTAACGCACCCGGTCGTGCGGCGGCTCTTCGAAACCGCGGCTGACGCCGGCCACGTCGCCCAATCTGAATTCGTGGTTATTGGCGCGCAATCTAAGGTCGCGCAACTGGTCGAGGTTATCGTAGCGGCCGCTGACCGAGACCCGGATATGCTCGTCGTGAAAATCGAAACTGCCGCTGCCGGCCACCAAATTCTGGGTCTGCAAGGTGCGAATCAAGGTCGCGGTATCGATGCCGATGGTCGCCAATTTGGCGTTGGATAAATCGATGTAGACCCGTTGCTTCTGCTCGCCGAAGAAATCGACTTTGGCCACATCGGCCACGCGCAGCAACTCGGCACGCGCCGAATCGGCGTAACGTTTCAGTGCGGCATAATCGTAACCGTCGCCGACCAAAGCGTAGAGGTTGCCGTAAACGTCGCCGAATTCGTCGTTGAAGGTCGGCCCCTCGATGCCGTCGGGTAGGGTATGGCGAATGTCGAAAATTTTTTTTCTGACCTGGTAAAAAATATCCGGCACTTCCGCCGGCGGCGTCGAATCCTTGGCCAATACGAAAATTAACGATTCGCCGGGCCGCGAATAACTGCGCAGATTGTCCAGCCACGGCACTTCCTGCAGTTTTTTTTCCAGTTTGTCGGTAACTTGCTGCTCGACTTCGCGGGCACTGGCGCCCGGCCAGCCGGTACGCACCACCATCAGCTTGAAGGTAAACGGCGGATCCTCGGATTGGCCGAGCCGGCTGTAGGAAACGGCGCCGATCACGGTCAACGCCAACAAGGCATATAACACCAAAACCGGGTGGCGTAACGACCACTCGGACAGGTTGAAGCGTCCGTTCATGGCTGTTCCCTTCGGGCTGGCTGTACGATTTGGCCCGGCACCAGCGTCTGAGCACCGACGGCAACCACCAACTCGCCGCTCTGCAAACCCTGGTTGACAACGGTGCCGTCCTCGCGGAACGGGCCGGTTTGCACCGGACGCGGCGTCACGGCGCCGGTCGCCGGATCGACCACCCAGACTACGCTGCGGCCGTCGCGCTGGGTCACGGCGGTGGACGGCAACAACCAGGCCTGCTCGGCTGCGGCGTCGAAACGGACGCCGGCCGTCATGCCCAGATGCACGTCGGCATCGGCGGTGGGCAAGGCTACCCGCAACTGAAAGGTCCGCGTCACGCTATCGGCCGCCGGCGCCACTTCCCGCACCGAGCCGCGGTAAACCTTAGCCGGTACCGCCCACAACCTGACCTCGGCCGCAGCGCCGACGGCCACGCCGCCGATATGCGACTCCGGCGCGGAAATCGCCACTTCCAGGCTGTCGGTCGCGGCAATCGTCGCCACGACCTCGCCGGCCTCGACCACCTGGCCCGGTTCGGCGCGGATTTCGGTGACCACGCCGTCGCGGTCGGCCTGCAATTGGGTATAGCGGGATTGGTTGCCGCTGACGGCGGCTTCGGCGGCGCTTTGTTTGACGCGGGCTTGGGCGGATTTGAATTTGGCATCCTGAATATCCAAGGCTTGGCCGGAAACGAATTTACGTTCGAATAAGCGGCGCTGCCGGTCCAATTCCGCCTGCGCCAGCGCCAAATCGGCCTCGGCCACGCGCAGCTCGGCCTGCGCGGCCTGCGCGGATAGCTTGGTGTCGGTATCGTCCAGCCTGGCTAGTACCTGTCCTTTCCGGACCAGGGCTCCGCGTTCGACCAAGCGTTGGACGATTTTGCCGGCGATGCGGAAACCTTGCCCGCTTTCGTAACGCGAACGCACTTCGCCGACCAACACGGTCGGCGCCGCTCGGGTGCGTTCGCCGACTTCAACCACCTCCGCCGGACGCGGTTTCGGCGACGTCGCAACTTCTTGTTGGCAGGCGCAGAGCAACAAGAGCGACATCGTCAAAAACACTTTCATTGATTCTCCTTGAAAAAATTTCCACGGAATTGCTCACCGTCATTTGTGCATCGCTTTATTGATCAATTCCAAAGGCGTTAACGAAATCAAGGCGCGGAACAACACCAGGTTGCCCGAGCCGAACAATCCGTAACATTCGTAATCCAGCGGTGTCGCCTTCAGATCGCCGAAATCGTGGGCGGCAGCGTCCTGCGCGGGTTTGATCAGAATATGCAGCGCGTCGTTACTTCTCAGTTGCGCCAACAAGCGCCGGTCGATACTGATTTTGTGGGAAGTATAGACCATCGGATTGCGCTCGAAATCGTGCAGCCATTTCAGGGCTTTTTCCAATAGCGCGCTGGACAGCAAGGCACAGGGGAACATTTCCGGAAACTCGACTTTATCCTGCAACTCGTCGAAATACTCGGTTTGGTCGCGCAGCGACGCACACAGAAAATTCTTGGCGTTACTGGTCATCATGAATTTGCGCTTCAGGAAAAAGCCGTTCGGCAAAAAGCAGCGGTCGGGCTGGATTTTCAATTCGCCGATCCTTGCCAGATTCGGATTCGGCAAAAACAGCGGCTCGGCCGTTTCTTTTTTAAATCCCATCAAAGCCAGATTGCCGTCGGCCTTGACCACGATGCGATTGCTTAATACCGGCTCGGGTTCGGCTTTAAACTGGCTGTCTTTGATCTCGACCTGCAAAATCTGGCCGGGTTTGACCGCGTTGGCGAAGGAAAACTGGTAGTTGCTGAAATGCAACGCATGCTGCCCGATTAAACCGGCCTCTTCCCGGCCGGCGCGGAACCGGGCGATTCTGCCTTCGATCAGAGACTCCAACTGAAACCCCAGCGAAATCGGACCGCCGAACGGATTGTCGTTGATCCGTTGCCACTTGTGCGGGTCGTGAAACAAATTGAAATCGTCCGTGGAATTGCGGGCGATGTCGATGTGAAGCTGGGTGAAAACGTCCTGAATGTCCGAATGCATGTAGGGCCTCCGCGGCAATGTGGTCCGAGATTATTGTCTCGAAATGCTAGCATCGGATCGATACTCCCACAAATTACCCGGCCCGGTTTTGCCCTTTGCACTCGCTATGTCGGCCCCCGGCGCAATCCTTCGAGCCGCGACTGCAAACGGTCGAAACCGACATACTCCTGCTCCAATCTTAGGTTTTGGCCGAAATGGTTATCGCGCAGTGCGTCGTACAGCGCACTTTCCTCAAAGGTTAAACCGGATAAATCGGCGCGGCCCGGAGTGGTTTCCGCAACCCAGGACTCGCGGTGTGCCAGCAAAGTCGCTTGGTCCATCAGCAATGAGCGGGTTTGCGGAAAGTATTGGCGGAACTGGCTCAAAATCGCGAAACCGTGGGTATCGATGTCGCCCCAGTAATAGATTTCCTTATCCTTCAACCATTCGGCTTGCGCCAAGGCATCGAAACCGTAGCCTCGGCCGAAGATCACCATGCTATCGGCAAACGGCGGAAACGCCAGGCCGTTGATGTCGTTTTCGGTGACGAATACCCGCCGTACAGGCAAATTCAGCGTCGCGAATTCGGCGGCGGTCACCGTCAGATCGCTCAAGCCGGCAATCCGCAGCCGGCTATCCAGCAAGCGAAAGCGAATCGTCGCCGGCTTCGCCAAAAAACCGTAGCGCAACTCGAAGCCGGCGACGCCGGTTTGCGCGGTATCGATCAACGCAGCCGGCAATAGCAAATCCAGCCATTCGCCGAGCAACTTCTTGCGGCTCTCAATGAATTTGCTGTCGACGCCGGGCAGGCTGATTTGGCGGAGATATATGCCTGGCCGGGGATGCACGACGACCCAGCCGGCCACGCTCAACAATTTTTGCCATTCGTCGGCGTGCTCCAAGGCACGTAACGGATATTTCAATAACCAAGGCCGCAGAGCGGCGAAATCGTCAACCAGCGATGCCGCCAATTGCCCGAAAATCGCCAATTCCTTGGATTTTTTCAAATACGCCGCCGCGTCATCCGGTGTGTCGAAAACCACCGCCGCCGGCAAACGGTTACGCCCCGACAGCCGATGATTGATGTCCCGCCATTCGACGGCAAAATGCTTGGCGTCAACGGCCAACCAATGTTCCACCCAAGCCTGCACGGCGGCAAAATCGGCGGCCAGTTGCGCCGGGCTGGGTGGCTTTAACGGAATGCGCAGCGGAAACAAGCCGCTCAGCGTCAGGCTTTCCGTCAAGATTTGCCCGCGCAGCCAGCGCTTGTCCAGTTCGACACGCAACTCGGCCGGCAAGGTCCAGACCGGCTTGCTCATCCGCCGCGCGCTGCGCGTTCGGCGCGGTACTCTTCGATACTCAGATTGCGCAGCTTGGACGCCCGTCCTTCTTCGTTGTGGACGAAGCCGACCGCCGCGACGTAGGGCTCTATGATGTGGATTTTCTGCAGCGGCGTGACGATCAGCAGTTGCAAGTTGAGCTTTTCGAACAGCCGTAAACCGTATTGCGCCGATTCATCCGAGCCGCGGCCGAAGGCCTCGTCGATCACCACGAAGCGGAACGAGCGCGAACGCACCGCGCCCCATTCCAAGCCAAATTGGTAAGCCAGGCTGGCCGCCAGTATCGTGTAGGCCAGTTTTTCCTTCTGCCCGCCGGATTTGCCGCCGGAGTCGGAATAGTGCTCGTGCTCGCTACCGTCTTCCCGCCAGCGCTCGCTGGCGCCAAAATTAAACCAGTTGCGCACGTCGGTAACCTTGGCAGTCCAGCGCCTATCCTGCTCGGCCTGGCCCTCGCGGCCGCGAAAGCGCTCGATGATTTTTTTGACTTCCAGAAACTTGTTTTCCGAATATTGTTCGTCGTCGGAGCCGGTCAGCGCGCCCTCGGTGCAGGCGCGTAACTCGCTTTGAAAATCGCGCACGTCGGCGTCCGGCGTCGGTTGCGCCTCCAGCACGATGAAACGGTTGGTGTTGTAGTCGATCTGGGTCAAGGATTCGTTGATAAGGGCGATGCGCTCCTTGATGGTTTCCCGCTCGCGGGCCAGTTGCGACTGGAAGTTGGCGACCTCGCGGATGGTGTTTTCGTTGAGCAATTCCTTGAAGCGAGCCTCGAAACGCGGCAAGTCGTCGGCCTGCAAGCTTTGCAGCATGGTTTGATATTCGTGGGCGGCGCCGATGCCGACATCGACTTCCTGGGTTTCCAACGGGAAGGCCGCGCAATAGCCGCGCATCGCGTCGATGATCTTATCGCGCAAATAATTGAGCCTTTTGGTCTCGTTTTCGATTTTGGTCTGCAACCAATCGCGCATCTCGCGTTCGCGGTTGTCGCAGGACTCCACCGTGACTTGCCGCTCGGCCAACACTTCGCCGCGCAGCGCTTCCAGAGCGGGATATTGCCCGGCGTGCGCGTCGCCGGCTTCGTTCAGGATGTCGGCGGTCTGCGCCAGTACCGTTTCGGCGGCCTGTTTGCGTTGTTCGGTGGCGCCGCTTTCCTTGATCTTGTCGCCCAGTGCCCGCTCAGTTTCCAGCAACGCGGCTTGCACCGCCGCCAGTTGTGCGCCGAGTTGCTGCAACAAATCGGAAGCGGCCTGTAGTTGCCGGCGTTCTTCATCCAGCGCGGCGATGTCGGCGGCCAAGGGTTGCCAGTCCAGTTCGCGGAAATCGCGGTATTCGCCCAGCTTGGTCAAGGTTTCCAATTGCGCCTTGACCGCCTTTTGCGCTTTATCGATGTCAGCCAGACGGCCGGCTAAATCGGCTAACTGCTTTTCCAGCAGCTTGGCCTTGTTCTCCAACGCGGCGATCTTGGCGGCATTGCTCCAACCCAATACATAGCGGCTGCGGTCGTCGAGGCGGTGGCGGTCGTCTTTTTCGTGGCGTTCGCCGGGCGCCTTGATCTGGCCGGCGCGGCTGATGGCTTTTTGTTCGCGGCGGAACTGTTCGGGCGTCGCGCAACAGGCGACGTCGAAGCGGTGGGCGATTTCCCGTTCCAGCCAGTCGTAAAATGCCGAATCCGGCTTGACCGCCAGCTTGTGGACCAAGGAATCCCGATGCAGACTGGGCAGATCGGCGCGTTGGCCGGGGCGCACCCGAAAATACACCAACCGGCCCTTTAGATGTGTCTGGTCCACCCATTCGGCGACCGCCGCATAATGTTGATCCGGCACCAGCAAGGACAAACCGAAACTGCGTAGCAAACGCTCGGCCGCGCCTTCCCAGTCCCTTTCTTCGTCGCGCACCTGTATCAACTCGCCGGCGAAAGGCATCTCGTCTTCGGCCAAGCCCAAGGCCGAACACAGCATCCGCCGCAGTTGGATTTGAATATCGTCGATATTGCTGCGCCGCGCCTTCAAGCTGGCTAGCTCGTTTTGCAAGTCTTGATGCTCGCTACGGCCTTGGGCGAAGGCCACGCCGATTTCGTTGGCCTGGTTTTGCAGATCGGCCTCGCGCTCGGACGCATTGTCCCGCAGCTCCAGAAAACGGAGTTGCTGCGCCAGAAAGGCTTCGGCGTCTGCCGGCACTGGTAAATCCAAGCTTTTCAGCAACTGTTGGTAACGGCCGGACTTGCCGCGGCGGCGCGCCAGCTCGTCCTGCAAACGCTCGATTTCCAGGCCCAATTGCGCGATGCGGTCGCCGCCGTTGGCGGCAATATTGCGCTGCAATTCGCGCTCGTCGAGTTGCTGTTGCCGCTTGCGCTGATTCAGCCGCTCCAGTTGGGCGTTCTGTTTGGCCAATTCCTCATCCAAGCCGGCCAGCCGTTTTTCCAGCAAGCCGCGCTTCAGGCCGGCAAAAAACGGCCGCAAGGCTTCGCGGCAGGCGCGCAGGGATTCGGTTTGTTCGTTGAGTTGGGTGTGGCGGTGGCAATCGGCGACCAGCGGCGTCAACAGGCTCATCTGCCGCTTAGCCTTCAGGACCGCGTCGTGGGCGCGGTTCAGGTCGTCGAAATGGTTGATCAAAGCGGTGATGCGCGGCGCCACTTCCGAGGGTTCCAGCATGTGGCTGCGCACGAAGTCGGTCAGATTGCCGACCGATTTCATCGATACGGTTTGATGGAACAATTCCAGCGCCTGCTCGTTGTCGATGCCGAAGCGGCGGCGAAACCAGGCGCCGTAGGGCGGAAAGCTGTCGTGCAATTCGGCGCCCAGGCCGCGCAGCTTCTTGCGCAGTTGGCCTATGTCGCTGCCGAAATCGGCGAAGTCGGCGGCGATGCTCAAGTCGCGTTCGCAACCGGCATACAACCGCGCCGGCTGACCCTGGCGGTCGGCGATCCAGAACACCTGCGCCAAGGTCACGGTCTGATCGTAGCCGGCGTTGTGGAATACACCCAAGATCACCGAATAACTATTGTCGCCGCGCAAGGCCACCGGCTTGGCACTGCCGCTGACCTCGTTGCGCTCGGACTTGTAATGGCCCAACACATAGGAACGCAAACTGCGCTCCTTGGCGTCCGCTCCGGCCGCCTTGTTGTAGGCGATGCGGTGGGCCGGCACCAATAAAGTGGTCACCGCATCGACCAGCGTCGATTTGCCGGAACCGATGTCGCCGGTCAACAGCGCGTTGCGGCCGTTCAAATGCAAGACCCAAACCCGGCCGTCGAAGGTGCCCCAGTTGTAGACTTCCAGGCGTTGCAAGCGAAAGCCGGACAAGGCGTCGTCATCGACGAAGTCCAGGGAGAGTTGCAAGTCGTTAGTGGCGGTCATGGCGTAGCGGAATTTTGGTCGAGTTGTAAAACGGAGTGGATGTCCTCCCCCGCCGCCCGAATGCCGTTTATCTTAAGGAGCTTCCCCCTTTGCAAAAGGGGGATCGAGGGGGATTTATTCAGAAAATCTCCCCTAACCCCTCTTTGAAAAAGAGGGGGATAAACAACGATAAACTTAATGGCATTCTCCTGGCGAGAAAGAGCGATGGGGATCAATCCACGCAGAATCACTCTCCACCTTCCCGGCCGCCAAGCCATTGCGCTTGGTATTCGGCCAATCGGGCGTCGAATTCCGACAGCCACTGCGCATCAACAAAAGCCTTGAGTATCCGCCTAACCTCGTAACTGGCGGCTTGATTGGCGCTGGTCTTGAGCTTACGCAAAAAGCCCAATTCGACCACCTTGTTGATATGGGTTTCGATCTGGTCGATAAGCCGCGCCTCGTTGCTGCGCTGCGGCAAAAACACCCGTACCAACTCGACGATGTCGTCTCGCGACAAGACCAGCCGAGTCTCGCCGCCACCGCGATCGAACTCAGCCAAACGCTTGCGCAGTAGCGCCAACAGCAAACTAACCGGAAACGACAACGGCCGCCGCGCGATCAAACGCGGCAACTTGGCGGCCGCATCGTCTTTCTCCGCGTCGATCTGACGCGAACGCAAAAACGCATAACCCTCGGCCTCGTCCAGCACCAATTCCAAACCCAACACCGCCACGTAATCCCGCACCCTGGCTTGCAGATTCAGCAGGGCATTCCAAAGGCCGCCGTCGGTTTCCTGGTAGATCACGCCTTTCAAAAGCGGAATCGCCACCGCCGACAGGTCGTATTGCGGCGAAATGTCGGAGTCGAACTCGGTCATTGAGGCGTTAGGGATTGGAGAAAACAACGCATTTTACGGGGAACAGCAAAGAAAATCGAACCCCCTTAAACGCATTCGACGCTTGCCATCGGACTGTTTGAAGACTATGTAAACTCTCTTTATAACAATCGGAGCTGCCATACGCTTCTCGTCTCAAATCAAGCCGACCAACTATCTAAAAGCCAACGCGGCTGGCGTGCTGTTGCAGTTAGCCGAACGCCGCGAACCATTGGTCATCACCCAAAACGGCGAAGCCAAGGCGGTGTTACAGGATGTCGCCTCCTGCGAAGAAAACCAGGAAACTGTAGTGGTCACCCCCAAATGCTGCACGGGTGTCTTACTTGGCTTATAACGACACTGTTTGTTATCGTACTGGTAATTTTTCGCCTTATTCCATGCCCGAAACGCCAATGACTAATAAAACGCCTATTGACGATCCTAAAGAAGTCAATGATCTTGGTATAGAGGATTCATTAGAAGACGAGGATAGATCTGGTACTGACCTAAAGATGAAGCCTTGGAATCCGAATGATATTAGGATTACCACTAAAAACTTCACCATTCGAGAGATTTATACCCAAATCGAAGACAAGGAGATTGATCAAGAGAAGGAGTTGGATCTTGCACCCGACTTTCAACGGAGTTTCGTTTGGAATACCAAACAACAGATACGCCTTATTGAATCCATCTTATTGGGTATTCCTTTGCCTGTTTTTTACTTCAACCAGGATAAAGACGGTGCGCTGCAGGTAATCGACGGTGTTCAGCGGCTGACTACGGTCAAGAGGTTTATGTCTAATCAATTGGAGTTAAAGGAAGAATATCTTGAATATCTAAGTCCGCTAAAAGGGGCGACATTTTCCACGCTCGATCCTGCCACCAAGCGGCGTTTCGCCGTCACCCAGATCGTGGCTCATGTGATAGAGCCGCAAACACCGGACGACGTTAAATTCGATATTTTCAATCGCGTGAATACCGGAGGCAGCCCACTCTCTGCTCAGGAAATTCGCCATTGCATGAGCAAGGAAGGCTCTCGAAAATTTTTGCGAAAGCTGGTTGAAAGCGAAAGTTTTGATCAAGTTATGGGCGACTATTTCTGGCGAAAAGATTCGTCAGGGCAGTTGGTTCGCGATAGTAAAAGAATGACAGATAGAGAAATGGCGCTACGTTTCTGTGCTTTTCATGTCGTGCCACTAGAAAAATATGCCGAGGCATCTAGTTTAGATGCATTTCTGTTGGATTTTTCTCGCTGGCTAGACCAACAAGCGAAACCGGCAGATTTTAAAAAACTAGAAACTGCATTTCGACAAGCAATGCGAAATTGTTATGAAGTATTTGGTACCAGTGCATTTCGCCGATGGGCTCCAAACAGCCAATCACCAAGTGGCCGCATCAACCGAGCAATTTTTGAATCACAAGCTTTAGCGCTCGTAAACTACCCTCCAGAAATTGTAAGCACACAAAAAGACGCTATTCAAAAAGCCCTAAGAAGGCTTTTTAAAAACCGAGATTACGATACATCTGTAAGTGCTGGCACAGGTTCCTATAAAAAGGTCGAAGACCGGTTACTTAAGCCACGCAAAGCCCTGGAGAAAATTCTCAAATGATCCGTGAATTTAAACTACGCGGCTTCAAGATGTTTGCTGAGGCCAGCTTTGAAATGGCACCGCTGACCATTCTGGCCGGCATGAACGGAGCCGGTAAAACTTCAGTTATCCATGCTTTGTTACTTATCGAAGAAGCTCGCCGACGAGGGGACAAGATTGTTCCGCTCAACGGTCCGTTTGGATTGGAGTTAGGCGCGTTCGAAGACATCCTAAATTGGAACAGCCAGGACACCGTGCGCTTTGACCTCAAGGATGACAGCGATACCGTCTATTCATGTGAGTTGGCTGGGAATGCCAGCTCGCTCTACGCGGAGGTACAAAAGCATCCATCCCAACTTTCACCGCTCTTCGACGAAGGCGAAAGAATGTTTCAATATCTTTGCGCCGAACGTTACGGTCCTCGCAATATACTCGGTTCGGCAGCATTACCGCCCGAATTACTGGAAGTAGGCTTTCGCGGCGAGTACAGCGCTCAGGTTCTCTATAGCCTCGATAGTTTAGCCATCGCCGAACCTCGGCGTTGCCCTGGATTCGGCGAAGACGATGCGCCGTTATTGAAATTCGAGACAGAGCGCTGGCTATCGAGGATTGCACGACCCGTACAAATCGACACCGAGTCTATTTCAATTAGAACAGTAACCGCGCTGCGTTTCCGCGTTCCCAATGGTGAATGGGTACGGCCGCCGAACATGGGATTCGGGGTGACTTACGCGCTACCGGTTGTTCTTGCCGGTTTAACCGCTGGAAACGGTGGCCTGTTAATCGTGGAAAATCCTGAAGCTCATCTTCATCCCGCCGGGCAATCGCAAATGGGGTGCTTCCTTGCCACCATGGCATCGGCCGGCGTACAGGTCGTAGTGGAAACGCATTCCGACCATGTCTTAAACGGTATTCGTCGTGCTATTGGAGAGCATGGTGTCCTGACCAAAGATCAAGCAATTATCCATTTCTTCGATGTCGATGGAACGGACCCACAAACACTGCGCTTCACCGAAACCGGTAGTATTGTCTCTTGGCCTCGCGGATTTTTCGATCAATACCAACTCGATGTTGCCGCCCTCACCCGCGTAAGGCGTCCAAGGCAATAAATTATGCGTTTTGTCATCGACGAAACAAGCTGGCATTTCGATGAGCTTGAGCGGAATAGCTGTATCGAGGCTTTGGAGGTGATGCTGGATTTACTGGATGATGCACATGAGCAAGGGCAGCTAGCCTGTTATTCGGAAGAGTTGTTTGAAACCGTCGTTTGGCAAAATAAAACTTTTTATGACTTGTATGAACCGGATTCGCCGATGGCGATACCTTGGGAAGTGCAGGAGCGTGTTGCAAGCATCTTTGGCAAACTGCCAAAATGGCAAGAGCTCGACTCGTATGAGCTGAGAGATTTTGACGTACAAATTGACAATAATCCTAAGGAGTTTTCTCCGTCGATAGCGTGGGCTCACGAACAAACCCTTCAAAACAAGGCAAATACTGTTGCTTGTCTGATTTTTCCTGCCGTTCGCCCAGTTGGAAATCATGCTATTACCGTCAACAACCGGATAGCTAAATTATGGTTTGTCGGAGATTTTCAAAGCTATCGCAATTATTTTAGGTGGATGATTATTGACACCACCAGGAATCCCGATGAAATGGCAAAATTTGCAGTTTCCGCGTTCCCTGCTATTGAATTTATTCCTAACTGTTTCAATGGAATCAAGGATATGAGCAAACCTTATCGGGAACTGGTTGAGCCATTGACGAAGCATTTAAGCGCTTTGTCAGATCACGGCAACCGAATTTTTTCGGGCTCTTGGCAAAATGTATCGGCGGAATTTGGTTCGCTTGGCGTGGAAATTACGGACGAAAACGGAAATACCAAGGGAAATAGTCAAGCGCGGAGAGCGAGAACGCTTAATGTGGACGGCGAAGATGTTGTGTTTTGGTGGCACAGCAAGCTTGAGCCGGATAGAGATCGAATCCATTTCAATCCCGACAAAGTAGCGCGTAACGGACGGATACTAATTGGAATTTTTTGTTGCCATCTACAAACTTGATTCAGATTGGGCTCACAATTCCCAACCAACATTGACAGTGCTTTCATCTATATCGATCAAGTATTAAATTCGTCCAAATATACTAGCCTCACACGGTTCGAACGAAATTCTCCGGTGATTCCTAAGTGTTGACTTTTCACCAATAATCATTGCTGTCAAGCTGGGTTACTCCAAATTACACGCCTTTAGAATCAAGGATTCACCCTTTATGCACCAAGACATCCGCTGGAAGCAGCGTTTCGCCAATTATCAAAACGCCTTGGCGCAGTTGACCAAGTTCATAGACAAAGGCGAGCTCAACGAACTGGAAGAACAAGGCTTGATTCAGGCCTTCGAATATACCCACGAACTGGCCTGGAACGTGTTGCGCGATTATTTGCTGGAAAAAGGCCATCAGGACATCCACGGTTCGCGGGATGCCACGCGCCTGGCCTTCAAGTTGGGATTGATAGAGGACGGCGACAGTTGGATGGATATGATTCGCGACCGGAATCGCACCAGCCATACTTATAACCAGGACACCGCCCAAGCGATTGCCGCAAATATCAAGCAACGCTTTTTCGGCTCGTTCGTCCAGTTGCAAATCAAGCTACGGAATTTGCCGGATGACAGCGATTAGCCCCGAAGTCTGTGACCGGTTTGGTTTAAAGCCGCACACCATTAGCGCAATTCAACGCGTATTGGCCAAGTATCCGCAAGTCGAACGCGCGATTCTGTACGGTTCGCGCGCCATGGGTAACTACCGGCCCGGTTCCGACATCGATTTGACGCTGTTCGGCGACAACTTAAGCTATGCCGACCTCTGCCGGATCGAAACCGAAATCGACGACTTACTTCTACCCTACACGTTGGATTTATCGCTTTACGATCAGATCGATAACACCGACTTGCGCGAACACATCCAGCGCGTCGGGCTGGTGTTTTACCCGTCCTGAGCCTGCTTTGGCTTATCTAACAAATATCACCCTCGGCAAGCGCGCCTGTTTGCTCACTTCCCGCCCTTCGCCGTCCGTCGTTTGCCAGACGATGATGTCTTCGGCGTGTTCATCGACGGTGGTGTTGAAGCTGTCCCCGCCCAGTTGCAGATAGGCGACGAGTTCCGCCAAGCCGTGTTGCAGCGGGTGGCTGCGGCAAAGTTCAGCCAGGGTGATTTGTGGTTTGTCTTGCAGGGCGTGACGGATGTGGCGGGCTAGTTGAGTTTTGTCGATGACGATTTGCGAGAACAGCGCGGTGGCGTCTAGGTCGTCGTCGCCGGTTTCCGGGATAAGGCTGGCGATGCGCGGCTTGACGGTCGGCGTGTACAGCGGCCGTTCCATCGGCAGTTCGATGTCGGCAGCAGCTTCGGAGATGCTCATCACTTCGCCGGACGGTTGATTGTCGCGCAAAGCCAAGGCCTTGGCTTCGATGCCGTGCAGGATTTCCATGATGCGGCGGTTTTCCAACCAGGCCTGGTCGTCGAGGAAGCGGCGCAGTTGCCGGCTGAGTTCGGCGACAGTACGCTGGGTGTGCTCGCCGGCTTCCAGCCAGTCGTAATGTACGCGCCGCAAGCGGGCTTCGGGGCGCAGTTCAGCCACCGGCTGCAAGGCCAGCACTTTTTCCAGCAAGGCCGACAGCTCTTCCTGGCGGCGGCTGGACATCAGGAAATCCCAGAAGGCGCGGAAGCTGCGGCCCTGGTCGGAGTCGGCGATGGCGTCGCGTTCGCCCATGATGTCTTGCAGCAATTCGCCCTTGCCTCCTTCCCACAAGGCGATGCGCTCGCGCACGCGACGGTCCAGACCGCGAAAGTTATGTTCGACTTCGCGAAAGTCGCCGAGCAGTTCGCGGGCCAGTGCGGTGAATTGCAGGAAGCGGTCCTTCAATGCGGTATCGTCCAGCAAAGCCAGTTCGCCGGCCTCGGCTCTGGCGATTTCGGCGTCGATGTCGGCGCGGCGCTTACGCAATTCGGCGATGCGGGTCTCGGGATCGGTTTCGCTGCCTGCGCTGATTTGCTTGAGCAGTTCGAACAAGGTCAGCAAGCGCGATTCGGTACCGACGAAGGCGCGCTCGGTCAGGCTGCCCAGCCAGGCGATGGCTTTTTCGGTGGCCGGGGTCAGGTCGAAATAGGGTTCGTCCGAGCCTTGGCGGTAAAATTTGCGCAGCCAGCCCTTGTCGTTGCCGGCCCAGTCGTTGAGGTAATCCAACGCCGGCTTGGGAAAAGCGCCGCCACCCAGCCGTTCGCGCAACGCAAACAATTCGTCCTCCAATGCTTCGGCCAAATCGGCCTGGGCGAGCAAACGCTGGTTGGGCGCGACGAAGGCCCGGTGCAGAAAGCCGGCGATCAGCGGCGCGTGGTCGGAGCGCAACAAGCGCCAGGCCGGATGGTTTTGTTTCAGCAATTCCAGCGTGGCGTAATCCAGGCTCATGCCTCGTCACCCGCGTCCATCTGCTCGGTCAGGCTCTTGGGTAGTTTCTTTTTCACTTTGACGCCTAACTCTTCCAGGCTGCTGGCTTGCCTTAATAAATTGCCCTGGCCGCTGCTAAGTTTGTTGACGATGCCGTCGTAGGTTTTTTGCACAGTGCCAAGTTGGTTGCCCAGTTTTTCGATGTCTTCGACGAAACCGCGAATTTTGTCGTACAGCGTGCCGGCCTTGTCGGCGATCTGGCGGGCGTTTTCGTTTTGTTGCTCATAGCGCCAGATGTTTTGGATCGTACGCAGCGTCGCCAACAGCGTGGTCGGCGTAACCACGACTATTTTGTGTTCGAAGGCGTCGTTGAACAGTTTTTCGTCGCCTTGGAACGCGGCCATGAAGGCGGCTTCGATCGGCATGAACAGCAGCACAAAATCCAGCGAACGCAGGCCTTTTAGGCTGGAGTAATCCTTGCCGCTGAGGCCTTTGATGTGGGCGCGCACCGCTTCCACGTGCTGTTTCAAGGCTTCGGCGCGTTCGGCATCGTCTTCGCTGGAACAATACCGTTCGTAAGCATTCAACGAAACTTTGGAATCGATGACCACGTCCTTGTTGTCCGGCAGGCGGACGATCACGTCGGGTTTGAACAGGCGTTTGTCCTCATCGCGGTACGCGCCTTGGGTTTCGTATTCGATGCCATTGCGCAGACCGGATTGTTCCAGTACTTTTTCCAGAATCATCTCGCCCCAGTTGCCTTGCGCTTTGTGGTCGCCTTTCAACGCGCGGGTCAGATTCAGCGCTTCCTGATTCATCTTGGCGGTATCGCGGCGTAGCGAGACGATTTCCTCGCGCAGCGAGATACGATCTTTGGTTTCGTTGTCGTAAACGCTTTCCACCCGCTGTTTGAACTCGCCGAGCTGTTGCTTCAGCGGTGCCACCAGGGTTTCGATGCTGGTTTTGTTGTGTTCGACGAACTGCTTGCCGCGCTCTTCGAAAATCCGATGCGCCAAGCTTTCGAATTGAGCCTTGAGTTGATTTTCGGCGTCCTGCAGCAAACGGATTTTTTCTTCGTTATGCTTGTGCTGCTCCTGCTGGCGGGTATTGAGTTCGGCGTTTTCGGTTTTCAATGCCAGCAATTGTTGTTGCAGGGCTTGCAACTCGGACTCGCGTTGATTCAGCAAAGCCAGGCGTTCCTCGGCCACCGCCAGTTTTACGCTTTGCTGCTGCAATTGCTGTTGCTGCCGCTCGATTTGGCCAATCAAGTCCCGCTGGCGTTTGTTAGCCAGCCAGGCACAAACTAAATAACCCAACAACATCGCCAACGGTAATGCGGCCAATACCATGCCTATGTTCATTTCCATTTTGAGTTCTCGTGCAATCAAACCAGCGGCTGACAAACGGCTGGCGTCCGCGCTACAGCGGAAACTGCCTGACGGTAATGCCGCGCTCGCTGAAATGGCGTTAATTGATTGGTTGCCATCGTTTTATCGGGGTTTGATCGACAAATCGCCGATTGTAAAACCGATATCGAAACCCTCACCTTTGCCAATTAATACCAACGAGATTTCGCCGCGGGTCAAGACCTGGCGGTCGATGGAGTTGTTGAATCCGAAATGGCTGCCCAACGAGATATAGTCGCCGAATATTTCGCTAAGGTATTTGACGTCGGTGAAATAACCTTCGCCTTCTATCGAGGAATAGCCGATGGTAAAACCGATGCTTTTGGAAGACAGTACGACCAGTGCCTTTTCGCCGTTGCGGCAGGTTATTTCGCCGCTGCCGTCGTATTGTTTATAAGCCAGAGAAAATCCCTCCAGCTTGTATTTCATGGTACAGGTGCCCAATTTTTTTTCGCCAAACTGGGCATTGATATCGGCGTGAGCGGTCTGATCTGCCGCCGGCGTTTGCGGCGCTGCCGGAGTTGGTGCCGGCTGGGCTGGCGGTGCCTGGTCGAGCGGATGGGTAATGAATTCGGCATAACCGATACCCGGAAAGGCAACCGCCAACACAGCAGCGCGAATCCAACCGGGAATCGTAGACCTGTTAACAGTCGAACATTCGGCCGCGGTTTTGGAAAAAGAACCGTTGTTCGGCACCAGCTTGGCGAAGCCTGGTAGCGACTGCCCCACAATCGATTGCTGCCGAAGGTTATTCATACTCCGGCTAAATAATTCGGCGCCGCGAATCGGCGCTGAGCTCGAATAAAGCTTGGATATGGGTAAATTAGATAAGCGTCGGCCGCCTCCAATTTGCAGTATGTCCATCATGACGCTCCGATCGATATGGTAGGAAAATGCCGGCCGCTATCGGCAAACTGCGAGCTTCGCCCTGCCGGCAGTCGGCTGTTTAAAATTGCCGGGTACTTTACTCGAAAGGACGTAAAAAGTGACAACGCACCGTTTATCGAAGGGTTGATCGGCCATTAGAGCCGAGCCGATTGCGTAGGCAAATCGAGTGTGAAAGCCAACCGTTGCATCAGGCTGCGAACAAGATAAAAGCGGGTGGCGGCGGCATTTCCTGCCGCCGCCTAGCCTACCCAGGCAAATTGATAGCATCTTCGCCAAAGAGTTACCGCGCCGAATAGGTTTATCTGACAGAGCCGAGACTCTCGCCCCGGTAACCGGCCATTACGGTGTGCCAAAGCTTCTGGCCAAACAGGCCAATACCCCTTCCTGGGTTAAATTTTGTTCGCCGCAATCAACGCCCGGCGTACAACTCAGATTTTGCCAATCGGCATTGTCGTTGGTGACGATAGCCTTGGCCCAATCCACGAAGCGGATGCCGTTCAGCGCCGATGTATAAAACTCGTCGAAACGGAATATCGTATGGTTGCAACCGGGGTCGATGTAAGCCCGGTAGTTTTTCGGCAATGCGGCTTTTAATCCGCCGGCGATTGTATTCATTCCGGTACTCCAGCTGCCGAAACCGGAGAGTTGATCGGCTGGGACACCGTCGTTTTGTTCCATGATATTCAAGAACAATTTTTGCACCACGTCGTAAGCCGTTGTGTATTGCGCAAAACGCTCTTTGGGGTATTGCGCTGCCAGGGTTCTGTAGGCTCTCGGCAAGAAATCGGTTGCCGGAGCGGACGGCAAGGTTTTGAATATCGGATGCAAGTTGGTGTTGATGTTCCATCCCGAGTTAGGGCCGAATACGCCGGCCGCCAGAAAGCCGTCGGTAATAACCCCCATGCCACCGTCGCTGAGTAACGAGACCTTGGCGTCCTTGCCCAACAACTTTTGGACCCAGGGATAATTCAATGCCGCGCCGTAAGAACCGGCACTGGAACCGGCCACCAATATCTTGTCGATTTCTATGCGGCCGGCGTACAACGGGCTGAATTTGTTTTTCCGCTCGCGTTTAAAGTAATCCACCACATAAAGAAAGTTGTCGAAGCCGCGGTGTTTAATGGCTACCGCGTCGGTCGGATCGGGATTGAACGGATTTTGGTAAACCGTATCCTTGGAACCTAAAAATACGTCGCCGGTACAATACGATACAAACACCATGGTCCAATTTTTATATGGATTATCCGGATCTTCGGCGTTTAATAATCCAGCCATTTTATTTGGATTATTTGCATCCACATCGGCATCTGGCACATAGGTAGACTGCATGGAACAGGTACCGTAGTTCCAACAGGCGCCTCCACCGTTGAAATACAGCAACACCTTGTCGGCCTTACCCGGCTTTACGTAAAAAGAGTAAGGTTGGCCGAATGCGCAACTGGGTGTGACCAGCTTTTGCGAATCGCCAACTTTTACCGGATATTGACCCGGAGTTACTTCGACTTTTTGCCAGAGGTCCGTCGCCTGGCTGGCGGCGGCAAAACCCAGCAAAACGGCAAGTGCCGCGTTCGATACAAATGGCTTCATAGTTTCTTCCTATATTTTCTGGAATTGAGCGGAAATTCGCCTTGCGGCCTATTCGGCGTCCGGCTAACGTTCAAGTGTAGTCCGCTATGCCGCGAGCTAAGGGATGAAACTCGGAACTACTGATTTTCATTACCAGAACCGGCGTAGGCGCCGTTCAAGGCATCGCCGCGCTTTCGGCGAAGTTAGCCGGAAACTGCACGACATTGGTGCAAATTGGCCGCTGGCATTGGTTGAGATAAACCTATACGGCTGAATCCAAAACCGCCGGACCGCGGATGGTTGTTAATTTTCAAAGCCTTGTAAACGGAATCAAAATTTGGCGCAGTTTTGGCTTGGTTGTAGTGGATTCGAACCGACTATGTGGATGCCCAATGGCAACATCGAAACGCCATCACTGCGAATTAACCGTTCTGGCCGCACTTGCCGCGGCTACCACCCTCGTATTTTGGTTTACCAATTTGGACCGGTGGGCGGCCGGTTTATTTTTTTATCCGGGCAACGCCAGCGGCGTTTGGCCCAAACAGGACTGGTGGTTTTGGCGAGTTCTGTACGATTACGCATTTCCGTTCACGATCACGGCCGGTGCGTTTGCCCTGCTGGCTTACCTCTTCAGTCATCTGCACGATGACTTCCGCAGTTTTCGCCGCCAAGCCATGTATATCTTGCTGGTCATTGCGATAGGCCCGGGGCTGGTCATCAATCTGATCGTTAAAGACCATTGGGGGCGGCCGCGGCCGGTACACACCAAGGAATTCGGCGGTGAATACGACTACGTGCCGCCGGCAAAATTAGGCCATAGCCCGGATAAGTCTTTCGTCTGCGGCCATTGTTCGGTCGGATACGCGTTTTTTGCCCTGTATTTTTTAACGCAAAATTACAAAACGTTTTATTTGCTGCTGACGTTAGGCTTGGCGTGGACCATGGGTTTTACCCGGATGACTGCCGGCGGCCATTACCTGTCGGACATTCTTTGGTCCGGGTATCTGGTGTTTTTGGTGGCTTATGCTTTGTATTACGGCTGGTATCTGCGCGACAAACCGGTAACGGTACTCGAACGGAAAACCGCCACCGGTTAACACTCCGGCTTAACCGGACTGCGGCTCAACATTCGATCAAGTTCACCGCCAAACCGCCGCGCGAGGTTTCCTTGTATTTGGTTTTCATATCGGCGCCGGTTTCGCGCATGGTCTTGATCACCTTGTCCAGCGATACGAAGTGTTTGCCGTCGCCGCGTAGTGCAATCCGCGCCGCGTTGATCGCTTTGACCGAGCCCATCGCATTGCGCTCGATGCAAGGCACTTGCACCAAGCCGCCGACCGGATCGCAGGTCAAACCCAAGTTGTGCTCCATGCCGATTTCGGCGGCGTTTTCGACTTGCTCCGGCGTGCCGCCCAACACTTCGGCCAAGGCGCCGGCCGCCATCGAACAGGCCACGCCGATTTCGCCCTGGCAACCCACTTCGGCTCCGGACAGCGAGGCCTTTTCTTTATATAAAATCGCGATGGCCGCCGCAGTCAATAAAAAGCGAATCACGCCGTCCTCGTTGGCGCCTTCGCAAAACTTCCAGTAATAATGCAGCACGGCCGGAATGATGCCGGCGGCACCATTGGTTGGCGCCGTGACGACGCGGCCACCGGCGGCGTTTTCTTCGCTGACCGCCAGCGCAAACAAATTGACCCATTCCATCGTGCCGACCGGCATGCTTGGGGTTTGCCGCGGAATTTCGCCGGTCAGTTGCCGATACAGGTTGGCGGCCCGGCGCCTGACTTTCATGCCGCCGGGCATGATGCCTTCCTGGTGCAGACCGCGTTCGACGCAGGCCTGCATCACCTGCCAAATATTCAATAGCCGCTCGCGGATTTGTGCTTCGTTCAGCCAGGCCTTCTCGTTGCTCATGATTAAGTCGCTGATCGACTTGCGGTGAGTGGCGCATAATTTGAGTAAGCCGTCGCCGGTGTTGAACGGATAAGGCAAACAAGTATCGTCGTTGCTCAAACGGTCGACCGCCGCTTCCGGTCCGGTGACGACGAAGCCGCCGCCGACCGAATAATAATCGGCCTGCACCAATTCGGCGCCGGATGCATCGAACACGGTCAGCCGCATGCCGTTGGAATGGTAAGGCAATACTTTGCGTTGAAACAGCAGATCGGATTTTTCGTTGAACGCCACCGGATATTGGCCCAGCAGCCGCACCGCACCGGTCTCGCGGATCTGCGCCAGACGTTGCGGAATCTGGTCGGGATCGACCGCATCCGGCATTTCGCCTTCCAAACCCAGCATGACTGCCTTGTCGGTGCCGTGGCCTTTGCCGGTGGCGCCGAGGGAACCGTACAGTTCGACCTGAATCCGGCGGACTGCGCCGAGTAAGCCTTGTTGTTCCAAATTGCGGGCAAAGGCCATCGCCGCCCGCATCGGTCCCACCGTGTGCGAGCTGGAAGGGCCTATACCGATTTTAAAGATATCGAAAACGCTGATTGCCATGGTGATCGCCTGGGTTGGATAGAGCGGAAATTTGGGAAAAACTGGCTACTAAGACACGCCGGCAGTAACAAGCTTCCTCAACCAAGGTAACACCAAGCAATCATCGTACCGCGTACAGCAGCGAGAAACCGCAGCGCCAAAGCCGGCTGGGCCGAACCGTAAATTAAAGTTTCGACTTGGCAAACAGTGCGGCACCGACGATGCCGGCTTGGTTTAAAAATACGGCGGGTTTGACCGGCGTGTTCAATGCGAGTTGATCCTGGAATTTGTCGAACTTTTTACTGGCGCCGCCGCCGAGGATGATCAAGTCGGGCCAGAACAAGCGTTCCATCGCAGTCAAATAAGTATTGAAGCGCTTACCCCAGGTTTTCCAACCCAAATCCTCGATCTTGCGCGCCGCATCGGAGGCATAGCGTTCGGCTTTGACGCCGTTCTCCAAAAAAATATGCCCCAACTCGGTATTGGGCAATAAATTACCGTCGGTAAACAGCGCAGTTCCCAGGCCGGTACCCACGGTAACCAACAACACCACACCGGATTGACCCACGCCGTGGCCGAAATGCATTTCGGCGAGCCCGGCGGCATCGGCATCGTTGACGTTGAAACAAGCACAGGTTGTCGCTTCCGAAAATAATTTATCGATATCGGTTTGGATAAACTCCTTGGAGATATTGGAGGCCGTCAAGGCGACGCCGTGTTGCACCGCAGCCGGAAAACCGCAACCGACCGGCCCGTTCCAGTGAAAATGCACCACCAACTGCGCCAGTACCGCCGCAACCGCTTCCGGAGTAGCCGGCTGCGGCGTGTCGATACGATGCCGTTCCGATACTAATTCTCCGGTTTCGGTGTTGACTATCGCACCTTTGATACCGGAACCGCCAATATCCACGCCAAGTACCAGCATAAGTTCTCCTTGTAAAAATGATCCGATACCATTTTAGGCCAATCGGCGGGCTTACCGCTGGTTTATCAGTTCAAGATTCAAATCTGGCGGATCCGACTTATAAACATTGTTGATAAGCGTGTTGGCAAAATTCGTCAAATCTTGTGGAAAAATTGCGGATAAAACCCGCTTAGACAGTTATCCACATTGTTCCGACAAGCGTCAACGGCTGTGCTATACAGACTTATTGTTAATTCAACTACTTGAAAAAAATATAAAAAATTAACTTATCCACAGTTTTTTATGGACGTAATAGTAATAACAAAAAATAAAGATCTAATAATCTATTTATGATTAGCTGTTGAGATCGGCCGGCAAATCGGACTTGCGGGGACGGAAATTTGCCGCTTTGCCAGCGCCAAGGCAACCGGTTGGTACCGAAACGAACTTTATGAAGACCGATCTATTCCAGTAACCAATTCGTTAGCACGGTAGATAGTCGGCAAACCACAATTCCGCTAAGCGGACTCGCCAGTTTCCTCCATAATAGGGAAAGCAAACTTGTTGAAAAGAATGTTGGATAATATCGGCAAAAGATGTGGACAAGTTGTAGCCATTTTGACCCTTGCCGGTTTTCCACAAATTCTCAACAAGTACGGCGACGGTTAACTTACATGTTCAATACGAACAAAAGCTATTGATTCTGAATGGTAATTACGGCTTATCCACAGGTTTTTTCTTCGATAGTAATAACAATAGAGAAAAGATATTGATATGAAATTTATTATTAGCAGAGATCAAATTCTCGCTCCATTGCAACAAATCGTCAGCGTTATCGAGAAACGGCAAACCATGCCCATCCTTTCCAACGTGTTGTTGCAAGCCAGCGACGACCAATTGGTGATGACCGGTACCGACACCGAAATCCAGATTGTCTCGAAGATAAATATCGAATCAATAATAAAATCCGGGGAAATCACGGTTCCAGCGCGCAAGTTTCTGGATATTTGCCGCTTGCTGCCGCCTGCGGCAGAAATCAGTTTCGAGTTACAGGACGACAAAGTGAAACTGGTATCGGGGCGGAGCCGGTTCTCGTTAAGTACATTGCCGGCGGAACACTACCCGGAATTCAACGAATCGAACTACGAATACGATTTCGCATTGAATGCCGGCAAATTAAAGAAAGCGTTGGAAAAAACCGTGTTTTGCATGGCCAACCAGGATGTTCGCTACTATTTGAACGGCCTGTTGCTACATATCAGCAATTCCAGATTGAAATTGGTAGCTTCCGACGGCCACCGCCTGTCGATTTACGAGGACGATATCGGCCAGGCGACCGGCTGCGAATCCCGCATCATTTTGCCGAGAAAAGCGGTACAGGAATTAAGCCGCCTGTTGGACGATACCGAAGCCGAGTTGAATATCCAATTCTCCAACAATCACATCAAACTTTATTACAAGGATGTGGTGTTCTCGTCCAAACTGATAGACGCTAAATTTCCGGATTTCAGCAAGGTGTTCAACCAGAGCTTCATGTCGCCGCTGCTGATTCAAAAACAGTTGTTGCGCGAGGCCTTGACCCGGGTGGCGATTTTGTCTAATGAAAAATATAAAGGCGTTACCTTCGATATTGCCGGCGACTCGCTGAAGCTGAGCACGCACAATCCGGAGCATGACGAAGCCGAGGAAGAGTTGGTTATCGATTACCAAGGCGATCCATTGACGATTTCGTTCAATTCGCAGTACATGCTGGATGCGGTGACCAATCTGGATTCGGAAATGGCGGTCTTGACCGTTGCCAGCAATGCCAGCAGTTGCTTTGTGGAAGAACCCGAACAAGCCCTATTCAAATTCATCGTAATGCCGATGCGGATGTAAACAGCTTCTCGGGATGACTTTGTTAAAGTTGGATGTTCTGGCGGTGCGGAACATCCAGTCCGCCAGCATTTCGCCGTCGCCGTCCATCAACTTGATTACCGGGGCCAATGCCAGCGGTAAAAGTTCGTTGTTGGAGGCCATCTTCATCTTGGGTCGAGCCCGGTCGTTTCGGACCACCCATATCAAACAAGCCATCGCCTTAGATCAATCGCAATTGACTGTCGCTGCGCAAAACCGCCAGCAAAACGGATCGGTCAGCCATCTCGGCATTCAAATCGACAACAAACAATGCGAGATCCGCATCGACCAGGAAAACCGGCAGAAGGCGGATTTAGCTTACGCATTGCCGGTGCAATTGATCCATCCTAAGAGCTATCGTTTGCTCGATTCGGGGCCGCAAATCCGCAGAGAATTTCTGGATTGGGGGATTTTTAACCAGAACAGGAATTTTCTGCCTTGCTGGCGTAACTACAGTAAAGCCTTGCAGCAGCGCAACGCGCTACTGAAGAGTCGGCAAGTTCGGCAAATTTTGGCTTGGGATCGGGAACTGGCCGAGTACGGCCGGATGATCAAGGATTTCCGTCTGAGCTATTTAAGCGCTTTGCAACCGGTGTTTCTGGAAATGGCCGGATATTTTTTACGGAGCGACGACGTGGCATTGCGCATCCTATCCGGCTGGGACGACAAATTGAGTTTGGAGCAAGCGTTTAAAGCCGATCTGGAAAAGGATATGCGTTACGGCTTCACCCATAGCGGGCCGCACCGAGCCGATTTCCAAACTTACCTGAACAAACGGCTGGCTAAAGATTATTTGTCGCGCGGCCAGCAAAAGTTGCTGGTATTAGCTTTGCTGTTAGCGCAAGTAACTTTGTTGAATCGGGATAGCCCCAATACCTGTTGCATTCTGATCGACGACCTGACGGCGGAATTGGATGCAGATAACAGGGCAAAATTGCTAAAATACTTGGCCGAGCTTGAATGCCAAATATTTATCAGCAGTACTGGAATAGCCGATTTCGGCGATTTAAGTAACATCGACAACTACAAGTGGTTTCACGTGGAACACGGCGATATTAGCCAGGTTTGATGTTTCACGTGGAACGAATAATAAAAACTAGAAAACTCCATCACCAACGCATGATCTGTTGAATGCCCGAGCAAACGACAAACCACCGTGCGGTACAACACACTGGATACCCTCATGAGTGAACAATACGACAGTTCGAATATCACAGTACTGAAAGGTCTGGACGCGGTCAGAAAACGTCCTGGCATGTATATCGGTGATACCGATGACGGTTCCGGTCTACATCACATGGTGTTCGAGGTTGTCGATAACTCGATAGACGAAGCCTTGGCGGGATATTGCAAAGGCGTCGATGTCGTCATCCATGAAAACGGTTCGGTGTCGGTGTCCGACGACGGCCGCGGTATCCCGGTCGATATTCACAAAGAAGAAGGCCGTTCCGCCGCAGAAGTGATCATGACGGTACTGCATGCCGGCGGTAAATTCGACGACAACGCCTACAAAGTCTCCGGCGGCTTACATGGCGTCGGCGTTTCGGTGGTAAATGCACTTTCCGAAGAATTAACCTTGAAAGTCCGCAAGAACGGCAAACTGCACATGCAGAAATACGTGTTGGGCGAACCGGTTGCGCCGTTGGCCGTTGTCGGCGACGCCGAAGGCAGCGGCACCTATATCAACTTCAAGCCCAGCCCGACCATATTCACCAACATCGAATTCCACTACGACATTCTCGCCAAACGCTTGCGCGAATTGTCCTTCCTCAACTCCGGCGTCAGAATCTCGTTGCGCGACGAACGTAGCGGCAAGGAAGACGTGTTCGAATTCGAAGGCGGCATCAGCGCGTTCGTGCAACACCTGAATAAGAACAAAACGCCGCTGTTCGAGAAAGTGTTCCACTTCCAGGCCGAGAAGGAAGGCGTCACCGTCGAAGTCGCGATGCAGTGGAACGATTCCTACCAGGAAAACGTATTCTGCTATACCAACAACATCCCGCAACGCGACGGCGGTACCCACTTGGCCGGCTTTCGCGCCGCGCTGACCCGTACCATCAACCAATACATCGAAAGCAACGGTCTAGCGAAGAAGGAAAAAGTCGCCACCACCGGCGACGACGCCCGCGAAGGCTTGACCGCCGTGTTGTCGGTAAAAGTGCCGGACCCCAAATTCTCGTCGCAAACCAAAGACAAACTGGTGTCGTCCGAAGTGAAACCGTTGGTCGAATCGACGATGAACGAAAAACTGCAGGAATTCCTGCTGGAACAACCGCAAGTTGCTAAAGCCATCGCCGGTAAAATCATCGACGCCGCCCGCGCCCGCGAAGCAGCCAGAAAAGCCCGGGAAATGACCCGCCGCAAAACCACGCTGGATATTGCCGGCCTGCCCGGCAAACTGGCCGACTGCCAGGAAAAAGACCCGGCCTTGTCCGAACTATTCATTGTGGAAGGGGACTCGGCCGGCGGCTCCGCCAAACAAGGCCGCGACCGCCGTACCCAAGCCATCCTGCCGCTGAAAGGTAAAATTCTGAATGTGGAAAAAGCCCGCTTCGACAAAATGATTTCGTCGGAAGAAGTCGGCACCTTGATTACCGCGCTGGGCTGCGGCATCGGCAAGGACGAATACAACGTCGAAAAGTTGCGCTATCACCGCATCATCATCATGACCGACGCCGACGTCGACGGCTCGCACATTCGCACCTTGCTGCTGACCTTCTTCTACCGCCAATTGCCGGAACTGGTCGAACGCGGCCACATCTACATCGCTCAGCCGCCGTTGTACAAAGTCAAGAAAGGCAAACAAGAACACTACGTCAAAGACGACAACGCTTTGAACCAATACCTGATTCAAATGGCGCTGGATAAAGCCCAATTACAGACCGATCCGGACACCCCGGTCATCCAAGGTCCGGGTTTGGAAAAACTGGCGACCGAGTTTGCCGACGTCATGAACGTAATCCAACGCCTGTCCAGACGTTACGACGACCTGTATCTGGAACAAATGACCTACATGCCGGTATTGAACGCCGATATCAGAGCCAACCCGCAAATGTTGTCGGCTTGGTTCGCGCAACTGGAACGCAACTTGAACGCCGGCGACCACAAAGCCGTGTTCAGTAGCGAGCTGAGTTACCGCGACGCCGAAGATTTCGACGTCACTGTCAACAAACGCCTGCACGGCATCACCAAAACCTTCGTGTTGCACGCACCGTTCTTCTCCGGCCACGATTACCAAAAAATCGCCGCCTACGTCGAACACACCACCAACATGTTTGGCGAACACTCGGTCATGCGCATGGGCGAACGTGAGCAACACGTCGCCAATTTCAAACAAGCCTTCGAATGGATGATGCGAGAAGTCAAAAAAGGCCAGCACATCCAGCGCTATAAAGGATTGGGCGAGATGAATCCGGAACAGCTCTGGGAAACCACGCTGGACAGCAACAGCCGCCGCCTGCTGCAAGTCACGATCCAGGACGTGATTGCCGCCGACGAAATCTTCACCACGCTAATGGGTGACATCGTCGAACCCCGCCGCGACTTCATCGTCAAGAATGCGCTGGATGTGGCGAATTTGGATGTTTAAGAGGTAAGTTGTCAGTGATGATTCAAAATATTTTGGAAAGCCTCCATAGACTTTATTCTATGGACGCTCGGCCATGGATAGTCGGCTACAGTGGTGGCAAAGATAGTTCGATGATAGCCTCCTTGGTGTTCGAGGTAGTAATGGCGCTGCCTCCGGAACAGCGCACCAAAGAGATTTGTGTTGTCTGTACCGACACCCGTGTGGAAATTCCGGCTGTTGTTTCGAGGGTTCAAAGCGAGTTAGACCTCATGCAAGCCTGCTCAGAAAAGCATGGGCTAAACATTTCTGCACATTTATTAAAACCAACAGCACAGCAGTCGTTTTGGGTAAATATTATCGGGCGCGGTTATCCGCCACCTAACCGAACCTTTCGCTGGTGTACTCAGCGGTTAAAGATTGATCCTGTCAGCGAGTTCATTCGCGGAAAGCTTGGACATTGGGGGGAAGCCATTATCGTGTTGGGAGCCCGTCGAAGCGAGAGCGGCTCACGTGCACAAACATTGGATGCTCGGGCTAAGAGCGAATTCGGTTTGCGACGCCATGACGACTTACCTCGTTGCTGGATTTCGACCCCGATTGAACACATCTCTACTTTCGAGGTTTGGGATTATTTGATGGAACGTCCTTGTCCATGGGATGGCGATAACCAAACTCTTTTTCAGCTTTATAGGGATGCATCTGGCGGAGAGTGCCCGCTGGTGGTTGACCAATCTACACCCTCATGTGGCAATAGTAGATTTGGCTGCTGGACTTGCACGGTAGTAGAGAAAGATAAAGCCAGCGAAGGTCTGCTAGCCACTGGAGATCAGCGTATGGAATCACTGCTCCGCTTTCGCGAAACACTATTGCATTTTCGTGATCCGGAGAACGGTTACCGCGATATGGTGCGGAAAAACGGTCAAGAAGGACCGGGGCCGCTGAAAATTGAGGCCCGGAAAGAGCTTTTAACTAAATTGTTAGCTTTGCAAGACGAATCGGGTCTCCCTGTCATCAGCGAAGAAGAGCTGCATTGGATTCAAACCTTTTGGAATAGCGCTCGCAATCCAGATGACGGTACGGGGGTCGTCAATATTATCTTCCAGCAAAAGGGTGACGCCATGCCAGAAAGAAAGGATGAAGCTGAGTTGCGAGAAATCGAGGAGCGTGTAGCAACGGAAAAGGAAATATCGATTGAAACATTGCGACGGCTTGTTTCGAAGGTCGAAGAATATGGTGAAAGCCACCGTGCTGTGGGCTTGCCAGATGAACTGTTGCAGATATTGCAAGATGATTTGAGAGAGCGTCAATTGGAAAAGGAACAAACGCATGCCTGAGGTATATATTGATTCGCTGTCTATCAAGAATTTCGGGCCATATTACGGAGAGCATACCTTCGAGCTCGGAACTGAGGGATATCGTCGAGCCACGCTTATCGGTGGCAAGAATGGTGCGGGTAAGACACATCTGCTTCGAGCTTTATATCTAGCCACTGTCGGCGAAAGTGGGGCTATTGATCTTAAAAAAGTTGAATCAGGTTCAGATGCTACCCGATTTGATTTGGCCGAATCATTGAATCGTCGAGCGAAATCAGAGGGCGAAGACAGTTGCTCAATGACGTTACAATTAAGCCAGCGCGATGAAACCGGTAGTATTGGTCGAACGTTGACATTGGTTCGTCAGGTGAGGTGGCGCCCCAATTCACCTCCAGTTTTTAGCTCTAAAGCCAATCTATCTGGAGATTCTCAATGGATAGAGGACGAAGACAAGGTTCAAAAGTTACGCGATGCGTTTTTGCCACGCCATTTGACACGTTTTTTCTTTTTCGACGCGGAGCGTAGCCAAAGCATCCAGCTAAATGAGCGGGAAATAACTGAAGGCATCAGCCGAGTACTCGGTCTTTACTCCTATTCGGAATTAGAGGAAGACCTGCGCCAACTGACTGCCAATAAAATTCCCAAAATATACGGTAGTGGCTCCGAGGCAGAACGTCGCTTAAATGACATCACAGCTGAAATACTTCGCCATAAGTCCAACCTCAAGACACTTGATTTAGATGAGTCCGACCAGGAGCAACAGCTCCAGGACGTTAAATTCGAATTGGATGAAGTAGAAGATCAGCTCAAGTCCATCGGCGCTGTTGATCCAGAATCGCTAACCAAAGCGACTAAGCAACGTGAGGAAATAAAATCGACGAAGGACAAGTTAGAAGCTAATCTTGGCACGGCGTGGGAATCGACATTACCGATTTCTCTGTTAGGTGGTTTCCGTTCTGAACTCCACGAGTATTTAGTGAAAGAGGAACGCCGAAGAGATTTCGAAAATAGAAAAGCTAGTGTTGAGCCAAAAATCCCACAAGTTAAGCGAGCTGTATTTGAAAATGTGCCGCCTAACTTCTTGCTTGATGATTCCTACCGTAGTTTTTATGAAGCCCAAATAGACTTGGCACTACAAAGTCTGTTCAATCCGCCGCCTGAAGGCATGTCAGAAAAGATCTTTGTTGTACCTGAACGGAACGAGCTTAGCATTCAGGTCAGATCAAAACTACGAACTCAGGCGACTGCGATACAAGGTCTTGCTAACTTGTGTGCTGAATTAGAGCGTAAGACATCTGAACTCAGAGAGCTTGATCAAACGTTAAAAGTACTGAACTCGGACAGCACTGCTATAGCTCTGGGCAATGAGTTACGTGAGCGTAGGGGCTCTCTTCTAAAACATAAAGAGCAAATCGACGAAAAGATTTCCAATATCCAGGCCGAACGCGTTCTAATCAATACTAAACTCCATGAGCTTCATAAGGAGGAAACCAATCTGTCGGAGCAAGTGCAAAAAGTACAGAAAGGACGGGATCTCAATAGCTTGGCGCATCGCTATCGGGACGCTGTGAGCCAAATTAAATCCAGAGCAGCCATATCACTTCGAGAGAAGATCGCTGACATCGTTGGTGGATTGTGGCTCGATATAACTGACCGAGGTTTAGAGTATGTCGGCATGGAGTTTGATCAACACTGGAATTGCTTCCTGAAAAAGTCTGATGGCAGTCGCGTATCCTGGGAAAGTGCCAATACCTCGGCTGGTCAGCGCCAAGTTCGAATTTTGGCATTCACCGAAGCGTTGCGTCGTTTGGGCCGCTTCGTAACACCACTTGTAGTTGATACGCCATTGGGGCGTCTGGATAAAGAAGTTCGTGAAAACGTATTGGAACGACTGTATCTTTCGGGCCATCAAAGCATCATTTTGACTACTAACGCGGAAATCGATCCCAAAAGCGATCTTTTTGACCGAATCGCACCTCATTTATCCAGGGTTTACACTTTAAATCCCCAAGGTGATCCAGAATCGAACTCCTACCAAGTTAGAGTCAGCAATGACTACTTCAAACGAGTGCTTTAGAGATTATTGCCATGAGAATCAAAACTAGTGCCGCTGTCGGCGATTTCTTGGAATCGGTTTGGAGCCGCGTCCATGCTCCAAATAAAGCAGTCTTGGGCAGAGCTGGAATGTTTCTGGCTTTGGGAGAAGGCTTACCAAGTGGATTTAAGGTGGCCGATTCCCAGGGTATTGAGTTAGCTGAAGAAACTATCGTTGGCGACGACTTGGCTCCAGTAGTGAGAGCAGCTCTAAATTATCGCAATGGTTCGACACTAGATGAAACTACCTACAAGCAAGCGTTTCGCCTTTATTTCGAGTATGGTTGCCATCGTCTCATGCAATTGTGGGATGAATACAACGGCGACCAAATCATGTTCACTTCAGCGCTGATAAAAACGGCGAAAACCGGTCCTGAACTTGTTCAATCCAACGAAGACTCCGCAATAATGCCTTTGGCGATTGTGGACCATCCGGTCCGAATCAAGTTACTTGATGACGTTGAACCTTGGACAATCAATGCGGCTGGAGGGAATTGCCTTACCGTAATTTCCGGTAAACCCGGCTCAGGCAAAAGCCAACTTGCCCTGGACCTATTGGCCCAAATATCGCGCCAAGGTGTCAGATTTTTGTTTTTTGACTTGAAAGGTGAGTTGGAAGAGGACCCTTCAAACCCACAACAAACGCAAACTCGAAATAATTTTCTTCAAATTACTGGAGCACATTATATTCGTCTCATTTCAGAGGGTTTGCCCATCAACCCTTTGTTTAGAGGGAAGTCCGAGGCGGAAAATGCGCAGATTGCCTCGGAGGTTGCTTCTCTGGTGGGCGCATTCGCACCTCAGCTTGGCGCAAATCAGGAGAGAGTCATTCGAGATGCATTTGAAAGTCTGGAACGTCCGGATTTTCAAGGTCTTGCGGCAGAATTGGAGCAACGGGGAGAAGAAGGGGTTGCGCTCTCAATATTGGAGAAAATTTCCAAATTCAACTTGTTTTCAAATGCGGACAGGGCACAACCGATTGAGCGCTGGTTAAGTTCGTCACAAGTCATAGATTTCAAGCCTCTGGGCAATGACAACGACACAAAAGTTTTGGCAGTTGCCTTTATCCTCAACTGCATTATGCGCCAGTTGAACCGGGCCCTCGCTGTAAAAGATGGCATTCAGCCCTTGCAGATGGTGCTGTTTGTAGACGAAGCGCACCTATTGCTACCCAAGGAAGGAAAGTCAGGTCTTTTAGGTTCTTTAGCGCGTCAAGGTCGATCATGGGGCTTTCCGGTTTGGTTAGCTTCTCAAGATGCGGATGCATTTTTGACAAAAGGAGTTAATGCAACAGATTTTGCTGAACTAGCGGAATGCGGAATACATTTTTCACCTCAAACACTTAGAGAAAACGAACAGAGAAAAGTATTTGGTCAGGTTTTGCACACATCCTTAAAAAAAGGCGAAGCCGTTCTACGTTTATCAGGCCAGCTTTATACTGGCTCTGCTCGCCAATTATGGCGAGATAATGGTGATCTTGCCGATTAGATGGAACTCAGTAGGAAATTGACGAAAATTGATAAATCTGAGCGGGTTATAAATTCACAGTGAATTATGATATTGGTATTTTCCTTGGGAAATCGCTGGAATAAAAAGCATTTCAATGTTGGTGTCCTGAACAAAATTAGTTTAACTCTTCGTATCTTTAGTGGTTATCATCCAAATTGAAATATGATGGCAGTACCAACTCCACAAATCCCAAAGAATAACCTCACGCGCAAATTCAACTTAACGTATTGATATCGAACCCTATCGCCTGCCGGTGTTGCTCCCAGGTGTTGTCCAGCAATAAAAAATAACCGAATAACTGATATTGGTATTCCGTCGGGTCGGTGGCGGAGTGGAACGGTACCAGCAAGGCGGTGGAATAAATCAGTTGGCCCAGGAATAAGCCTTCGGCGATTTCCACCAGTTCGTCCAGGCAGGTGCCTATCGGCGCCGGACCGCCGATCATCGGGTAGCGGTAATGGAACTGGAACACTTTCTTAGGCCGATCCGGCCCGTTGTTCATCGGCAAAATCGACTCCCTGTCGTCCACGCCCAAAAAACTGTAACCCTGTCTGACGAACGGCGAAGGGCCGGAATCGGCCAGGCGCTGAATGGATGGCAACGGCGGGTGGTAGTTCATGTCCAATACCCGAAACAGCGCGTCGGTCGGCAGGATGCGCGAGTCCTGGATGTTATTGCCGAATAGCCAATGCTCCGCGGCTTCCCGTTCCCAGAAGGCGCGGTCTGCTTTGGACATGCCTTGGTCCCAACTGCTGCTGAGATGGGCGGCGTAAACGCCCGGCTGTTGCCAATAATGTTCTCTATTTTTCTCGACCAAGGCGTAATGCGGAAAACTGGCCGGACGGGTTTTTAGCTCTGCGACCCGCTGCGGATAGCGCTGGGCCAGGTCGTCGCTTTCGTCCAGCAGCATGCTCAATTTACGGCCGCTAATGCGTTCGAAAGATTTGCCGGCCCACGGGAAAATAAAGCGGCCGATATTGGCCCACACTGCGTTCAGCAAATTCGGCGCGCGCGGATCGTTTTGCAGCTTATCGGCCAGCGCGGCCGGAATCATGCTGTGTTCCTGCAACGATCGGGCGATGTTGGCGATAAAACTGTCGCCGAAGCCCCAATGCAAATTCAATGTGGCACCGTGGTAATAATCGAAGCCGCAGCACGGATCGCTCTGTCCGTACCAGTCGCGCGCTTCGGGCGCATCGAAGCGGGTGTTGTAGCCTTTGCCCTGACCTTGGAACCTGCCATCGGCAATGCGCGGCGCCACGCCGCTGCGAAACAGCCGATTCAACACTTCGAAATGGCGCAGGTGATCGTCGAAACCGCTGGCCGCGGAAATTTTGCCTTGTTGGCGTTGCAGCATCTGCAAAATGGATTCGCCCGGTTGCAGCAGCTCGCGGACGTCGCCATCGTCGGCTTGCGGCGACGGTTCCAGACAAAACGTGGTGAATTTACGCTGCAATTCGGCGTCGTCGCGCCAGCCGCTCTTCCAATCGATGCCGTCCCCACGGCGCCCGGTTTGGCCGGCGCCGGTTGGTCGTAACCCAGCTCCTTCCAACCGCGTTCGCCGGGGCGCGGCCGCAGGTTGGGAAAGGCCGAATCCGCAAATGCCTCGCGGGCGCGAGCGGTATCTATCATCAAAAAGAAGCCGTTGTTCTGATAACCGTAATCGAGGGAGGTATCGCCGCTATAGGCTTCGCCCAGTTCCCATTCCGGCGGTGGAGCGCCGAACAAGGGTATCCGCAGCGTGCCCAAACTGTAGTGGTGGGTGGCCATCACCAATTGACCCAAATAGACGCCGTCCTCGATCTGCACCAGTTCGTCGATCAGCCGCGTCATTGGAAATGCCGGATGCAAATCGTGCCAACGGTAATTGAGTTGGTACACCGCTTTACCGCGCATCTCCGCAACCACCGATTTACCCGGCAAGGACAGGAAAATTCCGCCGGTTTTCACATACGGAATCGCTTTTTCCTTGGCCAGGTTTTGCGCAAGCAACTGGCTATCGAAGCCCGGCGCTTTAGTATCCAAGGGTCGGTCCTGCAAATTCCAGAACTGGGTCAGCACCGGCATGCCCAAGCTTTGAATGAAATTCGGGTCGTCCGGTTCGCGGAAAAAATTCCGGCCGATGCGAGTCGTTTCCGGATCGTAATTAAATATAGCCACCGGATCGTGGCCGCATTTGGCAGCGAATACCTCTGCGGAAACCGGCTCGAAGGTCTTGCCCATCCATAAACCGGTGCTGGCATAGGTGACATTCCACAGCGTTGCCATCCATTCCAGATGTGCCAGCATCGACCGGTTTTCGCCGTGCTTGTTGGCGGCTTCCTTGAAATAGTCGCTATCGCGGATGGACATCGACACCCCGATCATCGGCCCGTCCAGCGGCGTGCTGGTACCGCACTTGAATAAAGTCAGCAGTTTTTCGTGGATACCGTCCCATTCTTCTCGGCGCAGGTTATCGCCCAGAATTTTGCGAAAACGGCCCAGCATGGGTAGCGCGCCGTCTTGCAGATCGTTGGCGATGATAGCGTCGAGCGCATTCGACAGCGCTTGCTGTTCTTGCTCCGACGCAGTTGGGAAATTGGCGACATTGAGATAGTTGTTCATGGTCCTTCCCCTGTGTTCGTTATATTTTTTAGGCAAGACCTATGCGCCCTGCTAAAAGCCTTGTTGTTTTAGGTCGCTGACGATGTCGAGATAGGCCGACGGGATATCGAAATGGGTCAGCAGCACGCCGCGATAATCGACCAAATCGCCGTGCGACAAGCCCCGGTCCGGATTGCTGGCGCCAACCAGACCGCGAAATCTGCCCCATTGGCAGGACAAAGTGGAAACCATGCCGTCGTTGTCGCCTTCTGTGCGCTGCAGCAAAACCTGCGTGGCGGCAAATACCGGATCGTCGATGGCCCGGCGCATCACAGTGCCGTAGCTTTGGTAATACACGCCCGGCATATCCGGTACTTGTCGGTTAAATTCCGCCAGGTAACTGCGCGTCAGTTGGCGAATGGCCATGCCGGCTTGCGGGCTTTTGTCGCCGGTGATTCTGGCCAGGATGTCCATCGCGGCAAATCCGAATCGCTGCGCCAGGCGTTTGAAGAAATTGATGCTCAACAGGTTTTCGGTATCGGGAATGTCGCCGGCCACTAAATCAGCCACGGCCGAACCGCGATGCGGCGTGCAGATTGTGGTCAGGCTGGCGACCTTATCGGTCATATCCAGTTTGGAAATCAGATAGCGCGCTTCCAGGCCGCCCTTGGAGTGGGCGATGATATTGACCTTTGTCGAGCCGGTTTGGCTAAGTATCCGCTCGATAGTGGGCTTTAGCGCCAGCGCGCTGCTTTGATGGCTATTCCAGGCGTCCAGACCGCCCTGAAACACGCTGGCGCCGGCGGCTTCCAAGCGTTTCGGAATCCGGCCCCAGGAATTCAGCATCAACATGTCGTCGCGGTAACCGACCCCGTGCAACAGGACGATGGGATATAGGGTCCGGCAGGGTAGTTCGGCTGCGGTGTTGGCGGTCATGGCTAGTCTCCCGCTAATCGGCTTAGCCGGCGCAGATGCCGTACTTGGGCAAAATATCGTGCAGCACGGTCAAACGATGCAATTGCAGCGCGTCGTGAAACAGCTTCCAATGGCTTTGCAAAAACTGCGGCGTGTATTTATGGACGCGCATGTCCCAACTGCTGCCCAGCGCTTTTTCCTTCCAGGAATTGGCGCCCTCGGCGGCATAGCCGATCTCGGCGCTACCGAAGCTGAATTTTTCGCCTTTGAACCCATTCTTGACGATCTCCAGCCATTTGCCATGGCGGGCCTTATCCTCCTTGATTTTTAAATCGCGGAATATTTTTTCCAACAGGGCTTTGTCGGCGGCCGGCAAACCGGTTTGCGCTTTGCCCAGATATTGCTGCATCACTTTACACATCGCATCCGCGGCTTTGCAGAAGTCGGTGGTGTTATCGCGCTCGATCCAAACCCCGCGCCCGTTCCGATATTGCCAATGCAAAAACGGCAGGTCGGGAAAATCCCTGGCCCGGCCATGGCCCAGCGGCGGAATCACATCATCCAGCAAATCCTCCAGCACATGCTGCAGTTGTTTGCTATACATGCCGGAGCTTTTCAATTCCCGCGCGTGTTCCACTTCGTTGATTTCGTGTATCACCCCGGCAAACCCCTGGTGCGACCAGGTGTCGGCATAGACATGCAAGGCTATTCCGAGCCGATGCAGACTGTAGGCTTTGCCCTTATCGTCGACCGCCGCTTTCACCATTTCCTTGGCCGGCGGACTGTCCGGTAGACAGACGATTTTCTGGATAAAGGTCCCGTCCGGATCTTCGCCCGGCCCCTTGCCGCCGTTGCCCGGCAGAAAATGGAACGGCAACCAGATCATCAGGTTTTGGTCGTTGTTCAAATTGCCGATGTCGGTGCTTTTGTGCGAGGAATGGATCCTGGCGTAAAAGGCGTTGTTATCGAAATGGACCAAGCCTTCGCTGACGGCGTCGTCCACGTATTGCGCCGAATAGGCAATGATGTCGGCTTCCTGGTGAGCGAAGCCGGCGGTGCGGGCGGTGACATAGGTCACGGCATGATGGAAATCGGTTTGCATGATGACTCTCCTTGAAATCAGCAGGCCTGCAAGCTATCTATGCAGCGTTCAAGCTCGGCATCGCTCATAAAGGCGCCGCACCGGTATTCGGTATCGATCCCAAAGCGCTGCAGCTTGTCCAGCCATAATGGGTTGTAAGGCAGGGCACTGACTTGCTTGATCCGGTGCTCGCGCAAGAACTTGGCGATACCGCGCAGATTTTCATCGGTGGCGGTAATGCCGGGGATTAACGGAATGCGTACCTTGACCGGAACCGCGGCGCACTCGGTCAGGCGCAGCAAGTTGTCCAGTATGGCCCGGTTGGAATCGCCGGTATGGCGGATGCTGGCGGCTTCGTCGATCAGTTTTAAATCGAAATAGATCAAGTCCAGCCACGGCAGCAGCAGGCGGGTAAAGCGGCCGAAGTTGAACATGCCGTTGGTTTCGATGGCGGTGCGAATACCGGCGGCTTTCAGTTTTTTGAAAAATTCGTGCAAAAAATTCATCTGCATCGTGCATTCGCCGCCGGACGCGGTAACGCCGCCGCCGGTGGCGTCGAAAAACGGCTTGTCGATGGCGACTCTATAAAACAGCTCATCCACGCTCAGCCATTGCCCAACCTGTTCCAAGGCATGATTCGAGCACACCGCCGCGCAACGTCCGCATCGATTGCAACGCTCCCAGTCAAGCCGCAGGCTCCGATCCGCCAAGCTTATGGCTTTGGCGTTGCAAGCCTTGAAGCAAGGCAGGCCGCAGTCCTCCGGATGGCATAACTCGGCGCGAAAGGATAGCGAAGGTCCCGCAGCGATGCCTTCGGGGTTTTGGCACCAACTGCAACTCAGCGGACAGCCTTTGAAAAACACCGTGGTGCGGATGCCCGGTCCGTCCTCGCTGGCATTGCGTTTGATATCGAAGATGTAAGCTTTGCCGTTCATCTTCTTGCTCCTAAATTAGGCCGCTTTAGGCAGGTCCAACGACAATTGGATATCTGTGGCGATTGCGCCCAGTTTGAACAGATGGCCGACGTGGCCGGTCAGTTGCACCAGGTTCTCCAGTAGCAAACCGACCACATCGACGCCGGAACGGCCCAGCAGGCCGACAATGGCTTGCACGTCTTTAAAGCGCACTACCAGATCGACCTTACTGGGATCGTTCTCGATTTGGTCCGCCTGGTTTTCGTCCAGCACTTGGGTATCGACCAAGGCCAGCGAGTTTAGGGATTGTCCGAACGGGGTCTTGATATACAGCGCCTCGGGATTGGGGCAAAACCTCAGCAACACATTCATATCGTCGCCGCGCCGGCTGGTGCGGATCAGAAACTTGCCTTGGTAGTAACGTTTGCCACCCGGCACCATCGGATCGATGATCACGAAGTTTTCTTCGAAAAAGGCATTGGCCTTGGCGGCTTGCGCGGCATCCCGATGGCAATCGCGCAATAAATAGCCGAACCCGAGGCGCAAGGCTACCGCCATGCCGCCAGCCAACAGTCGGCCCTCGACTTTGTCCAACACCGCCGGCAACTCGCCGGCATCAATGGCGGCATTACTGCCCAAGCGTAAGGTTTTTTGTAAATTGGGAAATAAACAGGGAAATCCGGCATGCATGACAGTTCTCCTCTTAAATCGGGTTGAGCGTATGTTGCTCGACGCCGCTATCCAATCCGAAATTGGCCCGTTGAATAATCTCTTTGCGCATTTGCGGACTCAGCGTGACGAAATAGGCCGAATAACCCGCTACCCGTATCATCAGATCCTTGAATGGCTCCAGGGCTTTGTGTTCTTCCTCGCCGGCGCCAGCCTGGCCGGCGGTTGTGGCGGCACGGTCGGCAGCGACCAAATCGTTGATCGATGACACGCACATTTGCACCAGCACGCCGTTTTGGTCGGCAAAGGCTTTCATGTAGCGCGAGAACAATTCGGTGTCGTCTTCGAAATGGGCGCGGTCGCGGGTGGTCAAACTGAGGTTGTAGGTGTAGCCGTTTTGTACGGTATTGGCATTCACCGAGGTCACCGACAGCATGTGATCCAGCAAATTGACTGGCTCGCCGTTGGCTTTGACCACGCCCGGACACGGCGTGATGCCGCTGGCAAACGACTCGCCGCTACGCCGGCCGTTCGGCGTGGCTTTGGTCAACATGCCGAAGCCGGCGTGATTGGTCATGCTCCAGTAACCCGGCAGATAGCGCCCGCCACGATGGGTGCGGTATTGGGCAAACACTTCCTGTAACATTTCGGTCAACAGATGGGTGTATTTAACCGCTGTGGCATTGTTGTAAACACCGCCTGGGGTTTGGTCGACGCCGGCTCCGTATTTGGGGGCCAGCCGGATCATCTCCTTGATTTTATTCAAGCGGTCGGCGCTTAAAGTGGGTAGCGGCAGCGGAGCGTCTTCGGGATGCAACCAGTTTTGTAGCCATTCACGAAATGCCGCCCAGGCGCTTTTCGGTTGTAAGTTTTTTACGTCGAAATCGGCCTGCATCGCCGCCAGCAATTCGCCGGCTGAGATTTTGCCGCCGAACACCAAGCTGTCCAGCACGCAAAACGAATCGATCACATCGGCCAAGCCGATCACCGCAATTCCCGCCGAATTGTATTTGGCGCCACCGGCGGTCAGGTCGCGAAAACTGGCTCCATTACTGTCCGGCGTATTGGTAGGACCGGTAAACAGACCGGACAAAAACGGCGACTGCCGGGACTGCTCGTAGAAACGGCCGAAGTAATTGTTGCATTGCACGACATGGCGGGCCATTTCGTTCAATTGAAATTTAAAGGCTTCGATAAACGCCTGCATGCTGTCCAGCTTGGTCAACGGCGCGGTGGTATAGCGTTCATTGCCGTAAAACAGATTGGGCGATTTCGGCGCCACGCCGTCGCTGCGATGTTTGCCGCCGTACAAAGCCAGCTCCAACACCGCTGGCAACACCATCAAGGTCGAGCCGGTGTTGCCGTAATGCTTGTGCGCGGCGTTTTCTTCGATACAGCCGATGGAGGTGTAATCGTAAGCATCGGCCAAGGCTTCTTCCGAGCTGATGCCGGCATGCGCAGCGTAATAACTGGCCATGGCCGGCACTACGGCGGCGTCACCATGCAAAGCCGGCGTGGCTCGGGTCAGAATATTGACCTGGCAAATGCGTTTTAGATACGGGTCCATCACCTCCGCCGGCAGCGGATTGCCTTGGGCGTCGCGATGATGCACGTCGCGGTGATAGCGGGCATGCACGTTCGGATCGCGGATAGCCAAGATCTCGGTAGCCTTGAGGATGATGTAGGTCATGTCGTTCACGGCGTCGACCACCTGACCATTCTCGTAGCGGGTACCGCCAACGGTCAGCGCCTGATTGGAACCGCTGCCGGCGAACAGGGTCTCCGAGCCGGTGGTGGACAAGGGCACGTGATCGGAACAGTGCAAAAAGAAATGGCAGACCAGTTCCACGGCCCGGCGGCTGTAATCGTCTTGTGCCTGGGGGCTATCCAGCTTTTGCCAGTCGGCCAGATAAAACGGATTGAGGATTTGGTCCAGCCGGCCGACCGAAAAGCCAAAATTGGTGTTTTCTTGCAGTAACAGGTGGTAACAAATCCAGACCACCGCCAATGCTTCGTGCAAGGTTTCGGCGGGCCGGGCCGGCACCTTCCGGCAGATGGTCGCCAGTACCTGATTGCCAGCCTGATCGGCGGCTTCGGCCAAGCGTTGGGCGTAAATTTTGGCGCCTTCGTAAACCTCGATCACGCCTTGTAGAAATTCCACTTGCTGTGGCGTGGCGGCTGCGCCGCTGGCGATATCCTGTTTGGCGCGTTCGATCAAACCATCGAAGCCGTATTTCAACACCCGTTCGAAATCGGGTACCGTATGCGAAACGCAGGTGGCTTTATCGGACAGGAAGAAGGCCACCCGCTCCATCAATTCCTGGGCTTTCGGGGTTTCTCCGGCCCTTTTCTGCAAGGGCGGATCTATCGATTCCGGATAATCGCCGCCGATCCGGTCGCGGTTTTCATAAGCAGCGCTATCGTAATCGCTATAGCGGGCCAGCTCTTGGATTGGCTTCTGTTCCAACCAAAATGGAAATATCTCCCGATTCAGGCGGTCGGCCACTTCCGGGCGAATCTTGAACGGATTTTGCGCGCGGGTCGTGACGGTTTTTAATTCCGGCCAGATGCAATAACCGATGGTATCGGCATAAACCACCGGACCGACGAAGCTGGTGGTGGTTTGACCGGGCAGTAAGTCCTCGGGATGCACGATAGCTGTTTTGTTGCTAAAGATATATTGCAGCGCCATAGCGCGCCGGGTGTAAGGCGGCAAGGCCTGGCTCTCGGGCCGGCGCAGAAACTCGGTCAGCAAGCGCGGCAACTCGTCGCAAATCTCCGGCGTGCCTTCCGGCGCAAACAGTTTTTCGCGCCAAGCGCCTACTACCGGGAATTGCGCCAGCGTGATGTGGCGTAGCGCCAAGTCCTTCAAGGTTTTGACTTTCTCGAAGTCTGGGTTGGCGATGGGAAATAAATCGACTTTGCCGGACTCTGATGCCGGTCCTGCGGAACCCTTTTCGAGTTCTACCGAAATACCGCCGTCGGATGATGGATATGGAACAGACATGTTCGCTCTCCTTACAACTAGGCGATCCCTCGAAAGCGTGTGCCGACAGCTTGCGGCGTAATCGCCAGCTCCCTGCCTCGGCCATTTTTGTGATGGGCATCTAAATTATAGCGCAATCCTCAAGAAACGTAAGGAAATGCTTACCGCAAGTTTCCTCGATTGCCGCGAACCGGAAACTGCATAGCCGGACCGAAAATCGGAACCGCCTGCGAATAAGGCTTGGATGCGTTCATCCCGAGAGTCGGCTTAGCCTAACCTTGCGGCCGTTATCAGCGTTCAAGGTGGGTAACCATGTGGAAAGCGAGGGCGAAACGCTTACGCTCGGCGATTTTTAGATAATGTAAGATGTTGAAAAGATAATGTAAGATGTTGAAAAAACTAAATGGTGCCGGCAATAGGAATCGAACCTACGACCTTCGCGTTACGAGTGCCTTGTTTTTATGCTTAATGATGCGCAACCACACTAAAAACAATGGGTTAGGTTTTCGGCGTGGTTTGTTCTGTGTGGTTTTGGCGGGGTGAAGTGGAAAGAAAAAGGAAAGCTAGGCGGGTTTGCATTTACCTTTCTTTGTGTCCTCGTTATACCAGCATTCGCGGCCGTTGCGGATGATCCTTATCCAGTGTTCCTTTACTTCGGTGTCTTCTGCTTCGGTGTCTTCTGGCGTTGCTTCTGTTGCCGGCTGTTGTTTTCGTTTCAGCTTGGCTCGGCGTTCGGCGTCTTTTTTTAGTGAGTCTTGTTCCAACATCTTGAAGGCGTGCATTGCTGCGGCGTATTCAATTTCCATCGGGTTTAGCCAGCGTAAAGGCTGGTAAATCTTTTTCAGAGGAACTCTTAGCGGTACTGTTGGCGGTTTCTGCTTCTCTTTAGTTTCGTCTTTATCGTCTAGGGCTGCTGCTACTAAAAAAATACAAACGGTCCAGAAAATGATTTTGTTGCGTTTTACACGCGCGGGGTCTCTGTATCTCATGGCTGCTCTTGGGCCAATCGTTCCACCCTTCCCGCAAGGGCTGAAACGTCGTTACTGGTAACGTTATTTCCATCGCCGGCTTACCTTAACCGCTAAGGCTAAGCCTGTTTTAGTTTTGCTCTGGTGGCCTCAATCTCTGGGCTGATTTGCCCTATCTCTGGCGCTGTTTGGTCTGTCATTAGCCAAAGTGCATATTTTGGCCATGCGTTTGTTATTGCAAGTAAGTGGTCTTCGTTAGCTTTTTGCTGTCCGTTTTCAATGTTCGCCCATGTCTTTGCCGGAATGTTTGTAACGGCTTCTAGTTCCGTTCTGTTCATTCCTTCTGCGTTCCTTATGGCTCTTATTTTTTCTTTCATTTGCTAAATACTAGTTGACATACTAAATACTAGTTGCTAGTATTTAGCTACACTTTAAAACCGTCCACAACCAACCAAAACCAACCGAGGCAAATCATGGAACAGGACAACACAAAAAGCAATATTCCGGGCCCGTCGCCCTTCGTGCCGTTGTTGACGATGCATCGCTATGGCGAGTTAACCGGCCAAACCTACGATGCAATCAAGTTTCAAGCCCTTAATGGCGACTTACCCACCTTAAAAGTGGGCAAGCGTCGGATGGTGAATATCTTGAAACTTTGCGAGATTGCGGCGGAGTAGGGGGCGTTATGGAAAATCAATTACACCATTCGGCCTTTACTACTTTTGAAAGCGAGATTGAGTCGGTCCTTTACCGTGTTCAGCGCGGATCTGTGTCTTTTACTGCGGTTCGCGAGCTACGTGAAAAGGCTGATTTTGTCGCTCGTATATTTTCGGAGTCGTCCGTTATGTGGGCGCGCTTTCGGGCTCTTTGGGACGCTATCGGCGATTGTTACCGTTTTGCCTGCCATGCCGATATGGCTGATTCCGCCAGTCGCTCTAGCCTGGTCTCTAAACTTCAAAAATTGGTCGAAATCGTGTGTTGCTGGCGGTTGCAGGCTAGTCAATTGCGGGAGGCGTTCTAATGTCTCGCCAAAAGCTTTTCTACTCTCGCACCTTTCGCCGTCGGATTCGTCAAGGTGCCATTGTTTACGCCGGTTCTCGTTATGTCTCGCCTGCGTTCGATTTTCTGGAAGGCGCGGAAGTGGATGTAACTAAGTTCGGCTACGAAGTCGGCACGTTTTATATTTCCCAGCTCTATATTCAGGTCCGGCCGTTTTTGTGTCTGCTTGGCTTCTGGTGTTATCCCGTCGATAACAAGGGGGTTACATGCTAATCAGCACCAAAACCCTAACCGAAACCTGCGATTACCTGGTGAATGCCTGCCGTCGCGACATAAAACAAGCCCCGGCCGAACTGGATCGCCACAAAGCCCGCTATCGCGAAAACCTTCGCGGCCTGTCCTTACTGTTGATCGGTCGGCCGGAAAGAAACCACGTCGAACACGCCATTAAGCAAATAGAAACCATACAACCCCGGAGGGCTAAGCATGGCTAACCAAACACTTGACCCGTTGGCCGACGCCGATTTGCCGGCCGATTACATGCCCGAACGGGCCGACATGGCCGAAGCCAAGGCGAAAGAGCGCACCTTCCGCACCGGCGTCACTAACGACATTTATTTTCGCCTGGAAAAGGAAAGCGTCGAACGCGGCATAAAGCCCTACGGCCTGACGCAGCGTGTAATGACGCTGTACGCCATGCGCAAGCTGGTCTATGTCCGCGACCTGCCGGCGGAGCTTCAAACCGCAATCGCGGCCCACTACGCCGCCCAGCCTCCACTTGTCATATGAGTGCGGCTAGCCACCTGGGGTGGATGGGGCCTTGGCCGGTTCAATTCTTTCTAGTGGGTGTAGGTTGGGGGGGAGCCTCTCGCCGTCGCATCGGTCGCGGCCCCACCTTGCGCGGGCCGTTGAGGGCGTCAAGGGCGCAGCTTGCGAAGAGCGCAGCGGCCCTTGACGCCCTCGGCGGTTTGCGCAAACTCGGCCGCAAACTGACCGATGTGCCGGCTAGAGGCTTCTCCACAACCGGCCTGGGGGGGAGCCTTGAGCCCGAGCGGAGGGAGCAAATCAAAATAAGCGGCGCAGCCACATTAATCGGCAAGCGGAGCGCGCAGCGTAGCGGAGGCGAGAGGGATTGGAGCGTAAATGGCCGGGCGGTCAGTGCCTACAGCGCGTTAGCTCGGTCGGATTGGAGCCTGCGGAAATCCGGCCGGGCTTACGCGGTGTCAGCAATGATGCCCGGTTATTGTAGCGGAAAGCCCGGCCCGTAGGGCTCGCACTATGAACTACAGCTATCAGCCCGACTACATGCAAAAGCCTCGGCCCGATCCTCGGCACTACACGCCAAAGGCCGAGCTAATCGGCTTTTTTGAATCACAGATTGAACGGCTAGCTATCCAGCTTGAAGACGAAACCTTAACCCCGAAACAACAGGCGGTAAAAGACCAGCTACTTCAAAACTACCAACACCACTTACACAGATTAAACCAACCGGCGATTATCGCCACCCACAACCAACCGTAACAAACAGAGGCAATCAACATGCAAACCAATGACCTGGAAACCATAACTACAACGTTCGTCGGTCAAGTCGAATCCGCCACCAAATACGAAATTGACGCCGAAAACAAAGGCGCGGCCCTATGGGTCACAAAACCCACAACCGGCCGCAATCCTAACGTTATCGGCCGCGAAATTATCAAAGTCCGTATGCCTCACGACATGTTTGCCAAACTCAAGGCCGAACATGATGCCGGCGATATTCATTTTCCGCAGTTGATGGAAATCAAAGCCGAAGTGGACATGGGCGGCGGCAACCGCGCAAACCTAACGGCAATCAGCATCCGAAAACACATACCCGAGCCGTTAGATATACCGACCGACAAAATCGACAAAACAACCGGCGAAGTGCTAACCGGTGCGGCTATGGCAAACGGTTTAAAACCCGACGCCAAAACCGACATAAAACCCAAATAAACAGCCATGCAGACAATTGCCTGTAACGGCGAACTGACCATAACCGGAACCGCCACGCTAATCACCGATGCGAGCTGTTCCGGAACATGGGTTGCGGTCGGAGTGGGTGAGCCATTCAACCCCGCAACGCTTGACCCGTCTGCCGTCGTCGGTGCGATCGGCAGCGGCTTTATCGTGGCCGGGATCCCACTGTTAGTGGTGCTTCTCGGTCGAATCGTCCTTGAACAAATTAGAGGTTCAGAAAATGACAAACTCTAAACGCAAAAACGCATTTTTCATTTTAAAGGCCTTCCTGGGCCTGTTCTTGATGGCTTTCGGCCTGGAAGCCTTCGCGGAAGCCCCGGAGCCGCCAGACTTTACCAGCCTGACCGAAGCGGTTGATTTTTCAACCGTAAAAACTGCCTTAATGGCAATCATGGCAGCACTCGCGGCTGTATTCATCGTATCCCGTGGCGGTAGCATGATCCTTCGCAAAATCGGCGGCCGGTAATCAAAACCAACAACGGCCGGGAAACCGGCCGTTTCCTTATTCATAACTCAAACAACAGGGGGCACCATGTCTAAATTGCCCATATGTCCTAAAGACGGCTCAATGGTCCCGCCGGCCTGCCGCGTCGACGAATTTCAGGCCATAGTTAACAACGTCGCGCAGGGATTTACTACCGTTTCAGGCGCCATTATTGGCATATTGGCCGCGCTGGCGGCCGTGTTTATCGTTGCTCGCGGCGGTTCAATGATTCTGGCGAAGATAAGCGGCAAAGCCGAGTCTAGCGGAACAGATTTAGCCGTCGCCGACGACCGCGCCGACTATTACAACGACTCGCATTATGAAACCGTCCACGATGATTACATCGACGTTCGGGATTATCGTCGGGTTCGGGACGATGACTAACCAAACTCAACAGGGGGCAACATGGCCGACCTTTATTACTGGGCGTTTTTCTGTACTGGCATTGGCATTGCTTTTGTCATGTTTCGCTAGTCAGTCATTTGCGCATAACTGGGTTTATACAGATTGGAGCGGTTCCGAAGAGATAGCCAATTTTGCTCAGTCGCAGGCCTATCAAGCAATGAAGGCCGAAGCTCCTACGTGCTTTGACACTGGTAAATGCACGCTTAATGGACCGGGGCAATGCAGCGGGTCTTATCCTAACGATTATTGTTATAAGCGGGACGCGTCGCCCAACGTTTATCACGTCTTCCGACCTGGTTCTGTCTCTGGCAATGCTCCAGCGCCGACGTGTGCGGCGGGTGTAGACGGTGCGTGTACCGGTACGGGTGGGCATTTCGTCGGTCCGTGTCCATCCGGTCAAACTCGCCAGGCCGATCAATCATGCGCTACAGTGCAGCAATGCCCCGAATACCATACAGGCACCCCGCCAAACTGCCTTCCGCCGTGTGTCGGCGGCGAACACCGAAACGAGCAAGGTATTTGCACGTTTAACCCTAACTGCTACCAAACCAGCGGCCCCGGCTTCTATTTCGACATTAACGAACGCCAATGCATAACGGAACCGAACGTGGTTGGCGAATGTACCGGCAGCCGCAAGCAATATTGCACGCCGACAAACGATTGCATTTTTGAAAACGAAACATGCTCAAACAACCCACTCGATAAAGTCGCGCGGGATCTGCTGCGTTCGGATTGGAATCCTCCGAACCATGATCGAGTTGAACAGGCAGATTCAACCGTCGATCAGTACAAATTAGCCGCCCAACAAGCGGTAAGCAATTTCCAAGATATAGCCGACCAGGCCCAGGCCGACTATGACGACGCCCAAGAGGCCTACCAAAACAACCCAACCCCGGAAACCCTAAACAACATGATTGAGGCCGCAAATAACTTAGCGGCCGCACAAAACGACTTGGCCGGCGCTACGGCGTCCTCTCAAGCCATCGGCAACAAGTCGAACAAAATAAACGAAATAGACGAAAACTTCGACGAAGAGGAAACGATGCCAGGCATTGGCGAAAACTACGCTGAGAACGCCGAAGAAGAGGCCGAAGAGGCGTTCGATGATCTCGACGACGCCTTAGACGGCGATTACCCATGCGAAGAATTTTTCGATTGGACCATCTGTTATGAAGAGGATGGCCCAACCGACGGCGACCCCGATGGCGACGGCGGCACCAGCGGCGGTTCAACCGATGAAGGGTCCGATGTTAACGAAGGCGACATTAGCAACGGCCACGGTCCAAAGTTCGGCGAAACCGACACAGTTGGCGAAACTGGTGAAAAGTGGGTTGATGCGCTGGAAAAATGGGAACCGATTAAGGGTATTAACGAAATTCGGGAAATGGATTTTTCCGCTAGCGGTGAATGCCCGACGTTGGAAATCGACACTACCGAAGACTTTTTCGGCGTTCTTTCAACCGACTTTCATTGTGAATTAATCGCGGAGCATTACACCATGATTCAAAACTTTGCCCGGCTAGGCTGGGTGATCGGTGCCGTTTTCTTATTCTTGATGATGTAGGGGGTTATATGTACCAAGTCGGTTATTTACAGGACATTTACGAATTCTTCATCGATCTTATTAAATACGCGCTCGAAAAAATAGGCGAATTACTACTTGAAGCCTTAACCGGGCTTTTCGAAAACTTGCCGGACCCGTGCTGCGTTAAAGAGGCCGTTGACATGTTCCGGTGGTTGTCGAACTCGTTGCACTCCGGCGGCAACTTCTCGTGGTTGTCTTGGGCATTCAATTTAATCGAATTTGAATTTGGCTTTCGCGTGGTTCTCTGTGCCTTAGTCGCCCGCTTTATTATTCGTCGTATTCCAGGGATTGGCTAATATGAAAAATCAGATATTTGTTTTACTTTGTCCGTCTGTTGCCAGGCGTATACCTTACCCGCTTTGCAATTGTAAAAACCCTGTTTACGGTTACTGGGGTTTTAAGGGCAAAAACCATCCGCATTACCGGAAACCCTTTGCGGATCGCGTATGCTGCGACCGGTGCGAAACCTTCGCCGTTCTCGCCTAAATGGCTATCCCGGCGCTAGTAGGCCTGCCAGGTCATGGCAAAAGTTATTCAGCGGTTGAGCTATTTATTATTGCTGCAATAACCGAAAAGCGCAAAATCGTTACCAATATCCCGCTAAATATCGATAATTTAAAGCGCGATTATCCCGACTATGATTTCGACGGGTGTTTAATCGATATTGATTTAGACAAACTCAAAACCGCCGGCCCGGAAGCCTGGCGCGATCCGGCTACTATGCCGCCTTCAGCCTTATATCTGCTCGATGAATTATGGAAAATATGGCCGGCCGGCCTTAAGGCGTCGAATATTCCGCCTTATCAACTCTCGTTTATAAAAGAACACCGTCACTATTTAGACGAAACCGGCCGGGAGCCTGATATTGTCCTCGTCACTCAAAACCTTGAGGACATTTGTAACGCCGTTCGAACGATGGTTGAAACAACCATTATCTGCACCAAATTAACCGCCGTCGGCAAAAAGGGCAATTTCCGCCGCGATTACTATGAAGGATCGGTAAAAGGTTTTCAGGGGCCGAAAAGTAAATTTATTCGGTCTGATCACATGGTTAAATATCAGGCTGAGGTCTGGCAATATTACAAAAGCCACACAAAGGCGAGCGGTAACGTTACCGCCGTCAATAATACCGGCGTAGTCTCTGCAACGGTATTTAATGGCCTGGGCTTTAAATTCGGCGTCGGCCTGTTGGTGCTATTCGTTGCTATGGCTGTTTGGGGTTACGTTAAAACGGCCGACGACGTCGAGAAAATGACGCAAAAAAAGCCAATCGAAAGACCTGCAATGCCGGCCACCGTCAACGCTCGAACACCGCAGCCCCAAAACCAACCGAAACCAACACCGTCGGTTTCTTCCAGTTACCGCCTGGCCGGTATTTACGTGCTGCCGGGGTCGTCTATCGCGGTGATAGCGACCAATGACGGCCGGTCGATTCGGATTGATGCCACTAAACATTGCCATTTAGATATTGAGTATTCCTGTGATTTCGAGCAACAGACTGTAACCAGGTATAGCGGTTCGTCTGGTTCGTCGTTATCTGTGCCGAAAGATTCAGCCGGCTAACCCTCATGCCGTTTTTTAAAAGCCTAAACAGTGAACAGAACGAACCGCCGGCGATTGCGAGTGTAGCGAGTCAAGCGCCGGCCGGTCACGTCTCTGTATCACGTGACAGACTAACCCTTAAAAAGTGTGGATAAGTAGCATTATGAAATATTCGGACAGATATGATTTAGCCGCGTTGTCGTCCTATGATCCAACGCCGAACCAAACCGGTTCAATCTTCCTTAACGATGTCGGCTTTTACGATCTGTCGAACGTGTCGATAGTCGGTTGTTCCGTCGATACCGTTCGCCAGTTGTTTTATGGCCTGCCACGGCCCGAAATGATTCGCCGCCTTGAAACTTTTTCGGAGGCAAAAACGCAGTTGGTCACATTGAACGAGAATGGCGGCGATTTATGGCATTTTTCCAAAATGGGTAAAGTCGCCCGGTATCGCTACAAATTGCAAAATAACGACTTAGGGATAGTTATCCTGTTCGGTTCGTACTTTCAAAAGCTCGATTCGATAGGCCAGCACCTAAAAATTGAACTGTCGCCACATTTCATAAGCCAACGCAGTATAACGAAAATATGGCAACGCCTTTTTTCTGGCTTTGGCTCTTTTGCTAACGCCTTTTTAGAAAATCCCATTCCTAAAGGTTGTGCTGTCCATTTGGCGGTTGATTATCAAAACTTTGCGTTACCCGCCGATTTCGTTTCTAACGTTAAATGCTACGCTCGGACTATTCGAGCATTTGACGATGTAACGGAATTGGATTTATCGCAATTAACGGCGGGGGTTTCCTCGTTCGGTGGTCCTGGTGTTGAGCAAAATTATTTAATCGGTTCTGCCTCTAATTTCCAGGTTTGTCTATACGACAAAACTAAATCGGCTATCCGTGAGGACAAAATCGATTATTTTAAAGCTCAGTGGCAAAACCACGACGAAAATCAAAAGGTTCGCCGAATTGAATTGCGTTTTCACCACCAAATTACCCGTGAGGTAGGGCAGCATCTAGGGCGCAGCCTTGAAGCCTGGCCGGATGTTGCCGAAGTGCTTACCGATCTTTGGCGCTATGGCATGGGGCTTGTTCGTTATCATCTTGATAAAAATCTAGTTCATCCTATTTGGCAGCTATTAACCTTTGATCCGTCTTTTTACGTTCCGGCCGACGGCCTAAATATTAGCCGAAAAAAAAAGGACTCTATCGATCCTGTAGCGAAGAACGTCGCGATGATGATCGGCAATATAATTACACTGGCGGCGCGTCGTGGCTTCAATGCGAAACAAACACTATCCCAACTCTATAAACTCACGTTTTACGATGAAATAATCAGTTATTACCGGTCCAGGGGGTTAGGCGAATCCGATTTGCAGGAAACTATTGAAAAAGGCTTGGCGTTACGAAAATTAATAGGCAAAGCCGCGTAAATAATAGGGGGTTTTATATGGGATTGTTTTCGAGTTATCGCGACCAAATCGAGATACCAACAGGCTACACCGTGCAAACGTGCATTTCCGATTCGTTGAACGCAATGGATTTAATCCCTTTGCCGTTTTTTATGCTCGGTCTTATTCTGGGCTGGGCGTCGTTCTGGCTTATTGCCTATTCAATCGATTATCGAGCGTTGAAGTATTGGATAATTCGTTTTATGCGGTCGCGTCGTGGTTGAGCCAAAAAAAAGCGGTGATAAGTGGCTAGTAGACTTTCGGCCGGATGGTGTTTCCGGTCGTCGTATTATTCGTAAATTCGAAACTAAGGCCGACGCTAACCGATTCATCAAAGATTTTCTATCAGGCCGAATTGAGCCGCTAGGCGATAATCGGCGTTTGTCTCAATTAATTTCCGATTGGTACGACTTGCACGGGGTAAGCCTGAAAAGTGCGGTTGGTACGAAAAGACGCCTTTTAGCGTTGGCGCATTCTCTTGGTGATCCGGTTGCCCAAAAGTTAAGCGTTCCTGATTTTTCCAAGTATCGCCGCTCTCGGCTCGATGCTGGCATTTCGCCGGCAACTCTCAATCGTGAGCTCCAGACCCTTAAAGCGGTGTTTCGCGAGTTGAAGCGATTGTCTGTCATTGACTACGAAAGCCCGCTGCAAACCGTTCGCAAGCTTCACCAGGCCAAAACCGAATTGAGCTATTTGACCCATAATCAAATTGCAACTTTGTTGTCAGAGTGTAGAAAATCGCGGAACCGTAGCCTTTTTTATGTGGTGGTGGTTTCGCTCGCGACGGGGGCCAGGTGGTCGGAGGCGGAAGGTTTAACCTTGGCGAATTGCCAAAACTGCGGTTTTTCGTTCGTTGATACAAAAAACGGTACTAATCGCCATGTTCCGGTTGCGGTTGATGTTTATCATATGGTTGCCGGTTTTTTGGCTTCTGATTCGTTTTCTAGCTGCCATGGTGCCTTTCGTTCTGCGTTGCGCCGTACTGGCATTAATTTGCCTGCCGGCCAATTGGCGCATGTGTTGCGGCATACCTTTGCCAGTCATTTCGTTATGGCTGGCGGAAACCTTCGGACCCTTCAACAGATATTAGGCCATTCTTCTTTAACTGTAACTATGCGTTATGCTCATTTTTCGCCCGATTTCCTTAATCAAGCGGTTACGCTTGGGCCGCTCGCGGCGTTTGCTGATGGAAACAATGTGGAAAGCGACGGCGGTTTTATAACGTTGGCTGATTTTTAGGCGTTGTAAGTCGTTGTTTATAATGCGGAAATGGTGCCGGCAATAGGAATCGAACCTACGACCTTCGCGTTACGAGTGCGCTGCTCTACCTGCTGAGCTATGCCGGCTTTGGGGTGTTTGAGACTGACTTTAGAGGGTAAACGGCTGACGGAACGTGCTATCGCACGCATCGTGCTGACCAATTTTAATCAAAACGGCGACGCTACCGCAATGCAATCGACGGTGCGCTAAATTGACAACACCTTTCGACAATCAACAGCCGCTGTATTCTAACGCATTTGGCGGAGCCAGAAAAACATAAGGTAGGGTTCGATGGAAAAGTGGGGCGAAAAAATCTCCAGCCTTTGGTAACGCGGCATCGCGTAGGGGAGGCGCGAACTCGCGATGTCCGGAAAGGCTGGAGTAAGAGCGTATTAGTTTCCGCCTTTGAAAGTGATTTCTAACGCATGCAGCGCATTCGCGCAGTTTTCGTTGCTTTGGTTGCTTGGATTGTCATGGCAGGCTTGGTTTTGGACTTTGGCCTCCTGGATATTGGCCACGTACCAAGCGACCGATTTTGCGCCTTCTTTGGCCGACTCATTGGCAACGGTCACATTCAGGGCAGCGGTTGAACCCAGCAGAACAACTGCGGCGGCTATCAGCATCACGTGTGATTTTTTCATAAAGACTCCTTGGCTAATTGGATTATCGGGAATGATTCCGCTCATGCGCACCTGCATGAGGTGGCGATAATCTAGCAAAGACGCCTAACGTTTAAAATGTGGCCTATTGCCGCGCGACAATATGTCTCTACACTGCGTGATATCACACAATTTTCGCTTAAGGCATCGGCATTGCCGCCGACTTGATGCGTTAGATTTGTGGTGTGTGAAAAAAAGGAAGAAGGAGAAGCGCAATAAGCTGGGTTATTGCGCTTAAAGTGGACTTACTTGATTTTCAACAGCTCTTTGCCGTCGCTGGAAAAATGGCAGATACCGGCTGCGAAGTAGTTGCATTCTTCAGACTGGTCGAGTTTGGCGCCGTTTGGGGTAAGGTGGACTTTTACCGTACAGGAACGCGCTTCGCCTTCGATGTGCTTTTTCAAGACCAGCTCGTTTTCGCCGGCTGCTTTAGCGTCGCCGGATATTTGCGCGGAGCAGGCGTGTTTACCGACTTCATCGGGGTTCGGTTCGAAATCCACATCGGCGGTTACGCTGTATTCGTTGCCCAGCTTGGTGACTTTCAAATGCTGTACATGATTGCCGTCGCGCAAGATGTAATGGTCGGTAGCGGCAAACACAGAGCCGGACGCCAGCAGAGCGACGGCCATAATCAAGCCTTTTTTCATGTTGTAACCTCATCTCTTTTTAAAATTATTCAAGCGGCGCCAGCCAGGCCCGGTTTGCTAACCGGCAGACTGGTGCAATGCTTGAGCGGGAAGCCTCGGCGATTGTACCGCACCGCTCGGCATAACCAAAGGCTGGAAACCCCCGGCAACCGCAGCCGATGTGGCGGACGCCGCCACGCCGCTGGCGGCAATCCATGAAACCCCCGGCGATTTGTGCCATAATCCGCCCTCATTTTTTCCGGCCGATTTCCCCCATGTCCAAGCGAAAAATCCTAGTTACCAGCGCCTTGCCTTATGCCAACGGCCCGATTCACCTCGGCCATCTCGTCGAATACATCCAAACCGACATCTGGGTGCGTTTTCAAAAGCAACGCGGCCACGAATGCTTTTATGTTTGCGCCGACGATACCCATGGCACGCCGATCATGTTGCGCGCCGACAAGGAAGGCATTACCCCGGAACAGTTGATTGCCGACGTGGAAAAACAACACCGCGCCGATTTCGCCGAGTTCGGCGTCGGGTTCGACCAGTACCACAGCACTCATTCTCCGGAAAACCGGGAGTTTTCCGCCTTGATTTACCAGCGCCTGCGCGCCGGCGGCCATATCAGCCAGCGCAGTATCACTCAGGCCTACGACCCCAAAAAAAACATGTTCTTGCCGGACCGCTTCATCAAAGGCGAATGCCCTAAATGCGGTGCGGCCGATCAATACGGCGATAGCTGCGAAGCTTGCGGCGCGACCTATTCGCCGACCGAGCTGAAAAACGCGGTTTCAGCCATTTCCGGCGAGCGGCCGATCGAAAAAGAATCGGAACATTACTTCTTCGAGTTAGGCCATTTCGAGCAAATGTTACGAGAATGGACCACTGCCGGCCACTTGCAACCGGAAGTCGCTAACAAAATGGCGGAATGGCTGGAAAACGGCTTGCAGCAATGGGATATTTCCCGCGACGCCCCCTATTTCGGTTTCGAGATTCCCGATGCCCCCGGCAAATACTTTTACGTCTGGCTGGATGCGCCTATCGGTTATATGGCCAGCTTCAAGCATCTGTGCGACCGGTTGGGCCTGAACTTCGACAGCTTCTGGCAGAAGGACAGCGACGCCGAGTTGTACCATTTCATCGGCAAGGACATCATTTACTTCCATGCCCTATTCTGGCCGGCGATGTTGACCGGCGCCGATTTCCGCACCCCCAGCGCCGTTTTCGCCCACGGTTTTCTGACGGTGAACGGCGAAAAAATGTCCAAATCGCGCGGCACTTTCATCAAGGCCCGCACCTACTTGGACCATCTGAATCCGGAGTACTTGCGCTATTACTTCGCTGCCAAACTTGGTGCCGGCGTCGACGACATCGACTTGAACTTCGACGATTTTTGTCTGCGCGTTAATTCCGACCTGGTCGGCAAAGTCGTCAATATTGCCAGCCGCTGCGCCGGTTTTATTCACAAACGCTTCGCCGGGTTGTTGTCGAATACTTGCGCCGAACCGGCTCTGTTCCAGCAATTCGTCGACGCCAATACGGCGATTGCCGAGCTATACGAACGCCGCGAATTCGGTAAGGCGATGCGGGAAATCATGGCGCTGGCCGATAAAGCCAACCAGTACATAGACGAGAAAAAACCTTGGGTTATCGCCAAGGAAGAAGGCAAAGACGCCGAGCTGCACGACGCCTGTAGCATGGGCATCAACCTGTTCCGGATGCTGGTGGTTTACCTGCGACCGGTGATTCCGGCTTTGGCCGCCAACGCCGAAAGCTTTTTAAATATTCCGCCGCAGGCGTGGCCCGACGTGGTGGAGCCGTTGCTCGGCCACCAAATCAATGCCTTTACGCCGTTGATGACGCGAGTGGAGCCGGACAAAATTGCAGCCATTGTCGAAGCGTCCAAGGAAAACCTGGAAAAAACGCCACCGGTCAAACCAAAATCGGCAAAGGCGGAAGCATCCGCCCCGGCCGCCGACATCGAACCGATCGCCAGCCCGATCGAGATCGACGACTTCGCCAAGATCGATTTGCGCGTCGCCCGCATCGTCAAAGCCGAAGCGGTCGAAGGTGCCGAGAAACTGCTGCAATTGACCGTGGATTTGGGCAACGAAACCCGCAATATTTTCGCCGGCATCAAATCGGCCTATACCCCGGAACAACTGGAAGGCAAACTCACCGTCGTCGTTGCCAACCTGCAGCCGCGGAAAATGCGCTTCGGCACCTCGGAAGGCATGGTGTTGGCGGCCGGACCCGGCGGTAAAGATATTTTCGTGTTATCGCCGGACCAAGGCGCACAGCCGGGCATGCGGATCAAATAAAGCCAAGGGCATGACTGCAACCGAAACCGCGCTAGCCGACCGTATCGACGCCGTTCTGCCGCAAACCCAATGCGGCAAGTGCGGCTACGCCGGCTGCCGGCCTTACGCGGAAGCTATCAGCAGCGGCGACGCGGACATTAACCAATGCCCGCCGGGCGGCGCTAACGGAATTCGGTTGCTCGCGGACTTGCTTGGGGTTGCGGCCAAACCGTTGAACCCGGCATTTGGCGTCGAGCGTCTACGGCTGATCGCGGTGATTAACGAAGCCGAATGCATTGGCTGCACCAAATGCCTGCCGCCGTGTCCGACCGATGCCATTTTGGGCGCCGCCAAACATATGCATACCGTCATCACCGAGCTATGCACCGGTTGCGAATTGTGCGTTGCACCTTGCCCGATGAATTGCATCGCCATGGTTCCGGCCGATAACGCCGATTGGACTCCGGAGGACGCCAGCCTTGCTCGCCTGCGTTATCAAGCGCGCAACCGCCGCTTGGCTAGGCTGGAAGCAGAAAAGGCCGAGCGTCAGCTGCGGCAAAAACAGATGCTGGCAAAACTGCGCTCGGCAAAAAAAAAACGCTTAAGCGCAAGCCGGCCATGACTTTACCGGCTTTTGCCCGTATAATGGCGGCCTTTCTAAACACCTGTAGCTCACACTGGAACGAGCTGATTTACTTTCGGTAAACACAGCGCCGAATTGTAGGTTTTAGAATTACGGTCGAAGCCGATTGACCATATTAAATTATCGTTAGACCGCAAATCACATAGCGCCCGTAGCTCAGCTGGATAGAGCGCAGCCCTCCGGAGGCTGAGGCCAGAGGTTCGAATCCTCTCGGGCGCGCCATTTTATCAGCGTAACTTGCTGATATTCCTGATTATTCAATCGCTTGCTAGGTAACGAGGTGTCACAAAAGGTGACACAAGGGCGGTATCTGGCTATGCTTGTGCGCATGAAGTACCTTCATCAAAAGCAACCCAACGGCGTCTACTATTTCCGTAAGCGTGTCCCCGGTGACTTAGTCGAGAGGGTTGGTAAACGCTTGTGGATGCAGAGTCTAAAGACGAGCGACTTAATAACGGCACAGCTTGCCGCTAAACGTCTGGATCGCGATCTCGAAGCAACATGGGCTAAGCTCCGGCAGCCTCCAGAAAGCCCCATAGTGGAGGCTCAGCGAATTTATGAGGCTCTAACACCAGACGCGGCCAACCCTAGCGGCCTTAGTGGTACAGACATTTATCTTGATTGCCTTGAGGGGAAGCAGCCGATTGAGTTAGTGGCCGAATATGAAGGCTCCCTCCGCATGTTAGATGATCCCTCCGCTAACTTGTCCAACACTGAAAAAAAGGTACTCGACTTGATAGTAGGCCGGCCGGTTACTCTGTCGGATGCTGTGGCTTATTACATCGAAATGAGCGGCAAGCGGAATGACCGGAAATTTACGCAGTCGGTACGGCAGGCTTTAGCGTTCTTCGTTGATGCTCTAGGCGATAGGCCAATCGATCAATACAAGCGCCGTGAGGTTGAAGAGCGGCTCGTTAGTGGCGTTCAATCTGAGGGACTGAAGACGGCGACGGTCTCACGGCGGCTATCCACCGTAAAGTCAGCGGTGAATAAAGCCATCCTCAATCTTGAGTACTCGTTCAAGAACCCTTTCGAGAAGCACACTATCCCAGGGCTCCGCGACGATGAAGACTCCCGCTCTAGCCTCACGGCAGAACAGCAGGCCGCCTTACTCGCCTTGCTCGACAAGCCTGAGAACAGCGATACATTGAACGGGCTTCGTATTCTATTTGATACCGGTATGCGCGTTTCCGAGTGTGTCGGCTTACGGATTGAGGATGTACACCTAGAAGCCGACATCCCTTATATCAAGTTACACCGTAACCCTTTGCGAAGGCTGAAGACCAAACAAAGCCAACGCTCAATTCCCTTGATTGGTTACGCCTTGATGGGTATTAAACTCCAGCTTGAACTTAGTCAAGGCGGCGAGTGGCTATTCCCAAGGTACATCGATCTGGAGCGCGAAGAGGTTAAGAACGATGGTGCCTCAAACGCGATGAACGGGCGCTTGAAGGCTTTGGGGTTTACCTGTCATTGTCTACGCCATAACTTAAAGGATCGACTCCGACTCGCGGATGTTTCGATGGATCACATTAGAGAACTTCAAGGCTGGAGCCGCAGCGATCAGGCGAGCCGATACGGGGAGATGTCCCTACTCGGGGTACTCCATGACAAACTAAAGAGGATTGAAATTTTGAGTTGATTGCCGGGGTTGGGGGCTGTTGCTTTTAATTCCCCTAATTAGGGGTAACGACATGATTTATAAAGAAAAAATAGTTGACGCCTCGTTTTATACCGGCTTACTCTGTTGTCTCCGTTTAGTAGTCAATTGAGGCTTAACCATGTTTCTTAGAATCAACTCCCGTGCTATTGCCTTTGGTTTTGGTAGCGGTTCAACTCCCGCTGAAGGCTCTGCCGATCTGCTTTATCTGGACACAACCCTCCCTTATTTCGGCATCGGTCGCCACAGTATTAGCCTATGGCGCTATACCGAATGTACTCGCTCTGGTTTCTGGATGTTTAAGGGCGAGGAAGAGTTCTGCTTAGGCTGGGGGCCATCCGCGTTGGTTTACGATTGGCATTAAGCGGTGTCCATTGGCTAGGCTTAGTCTGTGGTACTCAGGGCTGCCCGCTGTCGCTCGCTGGTGTTCAGCCCATGCTACCCTAGCGGGTGCTGCCGGCTCGCCTCTCTGCACCTAACCACAACTAAAATCGAGTAGGAGTCCCACGTCTGGGATGGTCGCGGGGCCGGCCTATGGGGGACTTTTCACGCTCGTAGTGATTCAGAAGACCACACGGAAATTTACAATAAATTTTGCGTTGTTACTTAGGGAGGCGCTGATTAAATCCCTCGTCAGGAGATGGGATAATATCCCCCATCTGATCGTACCGAGACAAGCCGATGAATGCCCCCACCCAAACCAGTTTTGCCGAACTTGAATATGCCAGCAAAAAACGCCAAACCCGGCGGGAAAAATTTCTGGCGGAAATGGAGCAAGTGGTGCCCTGGACATTACTGTTGGCCCAACTCGAACCGCATTATCCGCAGAGCGGTCGCCGCGGCCGGCAACCGATGGCATTGAATCGCATGCTCCGTATCTACTGCATGCAACAATGGTTCAGCTACTCGGACCGACAAATACCCACAGGGCACAAGTGGAAGATGCACTGTATGAAATCGAGAGCATTCGGCGTTTTGCCGGTTTTGGTAGCGTTACCGAAGCGCTGCCGGACGAAACCACGATTCTCAACTTCCGTCACTGGCTGGAGAAGCACAAGTTGACGGAGGTGCTGCTATCGACGGTCAACGACCACCTGAAAAACCAAGGCCTGTTGGTCTCCAAGGGTACGATGGTCGACGCCACGATTGTTCACGCGCCGAGCTCGACCAAGAATCAGGATCAAGCACGCGATCCGGCCATGCATCAAACCAAGAAAGGCAATCAGTGGTATTTCGGGATGAAAATCCACGTCGGCGCCGACGTCAATTCAGGGGCCGTACACAGTGTAACGGTGACCTCGGCCAACACGGCTGACATCGTGGAATTACCCAAGCTGCTCCGCGAAGACGATCAAGTCATCTTTGCCGATGCCGGCTACACCAGCGACGACTACAAAAAAGGCTCGCGGCATCTGGGACTGAGCTGGTGCGTCAACGACAAGCGCAAGCCCGGCAAAAACCTGTCGAGCCGCCAGCGTAAGCGCAACCGAAAATATTCGTCGGTCCGCGCCCGTGTCGAGCACATTTTTAGGATCATCAAGTGCCAGTTCGGCTTTCGCAAGACTCGCTACCGAGGCTTGGAGAAGAACACAGCCCAGGTGAACTGGCTGGTGGCTTTGGCCAATTTGTATCTGCTGCGCCGCCAGTTGATGGCGGCCTAGGCCGAAATCCGTCTACCGTGCGCCCAAACACGGTAGACGGGAATAAAAAACGCAGGAATTGGGGCTATTTGAACGATCCGTCAGCGCATGTTTGTAAAAAATTACGCTTGGGTCGCAAGGCGCGGCTTGCGGTTTGATTTGTTCAGCGCTTCCTTAGGTAACAGGTAATTAACCCGCCCCTCATACATTACCCCGCCATACCAAGCCCCTTTCTGTTCATTACTGCGTAATTTCTTTTTGGCTGGTTTGGTACTGTCTAGGTAGTCTGTAAGTTCTGTCGGGCGGCCTTTTAGCGTAGCAATGGTGTCAGCTTCGGCTTGCTCCAATAGAGCCTCTAATACATCCCTTTGGGTTTTGTCTTGGTGCCGCGCCAGCCGTTCGAGTTTGCGCTTAGCTGTCACACTTAGGATGATGTTTAGTCGTTCCCCTAGGGCTTGATCTCGTTGCCGGTCCCGATAAGCCTTCTGGATTTCTGCATTGCTCTTAGCCATATAGCTTCCCTTGTCGTTATTACTGCGTAATGTACAGTACATGGGGCTGCTGTGGTTAACAGTTTGTTAAACAAGATTGACTAGCGTTCGAACTAATATGATTATTGTTTAACATTTATTCTTTGGGGAACTGCATGGCGCTTGGTAGGCTCATTGGTCGGTTATTAAATTTCATCTTTCTTGGCTTGGTTATCGGGGCTTTTATGGGCGAGGTGTCCTGGTCTTTGGTTGGCTGGTCGGTCCCTGCTTTCGTTATTCTGAGTTTCCTTGTCGGTTTTATTGGTGGGCGTCTCGGTTAGTGCTTTCCGGTTGTGCTAACGATATGTCTCTTGCATCGTGCGTATGATCCCGACTAGCTCCCTTGTTCTTGCTTGTGTCGTAGTGCGTAAACATGCGCCATATGCTTCCCCAAACATGGCTCCAAGGCGGCCAATCCCGTTTGCTATAGTTTGCAACTCACATTGTTTCTCGGCGTAGATTTTCCATGCTTTTTGGGAGTCTCTTATGGCTGCTTTTGCTTCGTCGCTATCGGAGGTGTTTAATAGCTGCTTAAGTGTTTGTTCCATTTCAAACTCGGCTGATTCCCGCTCCCTTCCGATACATTGTTTGCGGCTGTAGCCGTTTAGGGAGTCGAAATTAGTACAATCCACCGTCATATCGAACGCCGCCGAGTACGCACAGGTACTAGCTCCAATGAGTGCGGTTAGTATTGCTCCAGTGAGTATTTGTAAGCTTGGTTGCATTTTTAGGTAGTCTCAGTTTTAGTAAACACTACAGATGGCTCGTGCCGGGCGCTCTTGTCAGGATTAAGGACTTTGGGCACAGAGCGAGCAATTTGCTCATTCCAAGGATGCACACTCCGTGCCCGTTAGGTGTTAGTTATTCGTCTTCGTCGGTCTCTCGGAGGAGGTCCCTCAAGGCGTTAAATAGTGGCTTACTGTAGAGTTCAAGCGCATCCGCAACTATTTCGACGTCCTGCCTTGCGAGGGTCCGGCCGAAGGTAGAGGCCAACTTATCGGCAATTTCCTTTGTTTTCTTATCTCTCCAATCGTCATCATAACGCACTTCGGGTCCGGCAGCCCTGAGCCGCCTTTTAGCCTCGTCCCATGTTCCCGGCATTGGCATATCCGGAAACCTCTTTTCAAACTCGCTGATAGTTTTCCGCATGTTTCCGGTGGTCCCGTCGCTTATCCCTGTCTTTTTCACAATGTCCTTTTTTGTATAACGGTTGGCTTTGTAGTGGTTGAGTAGGTTGAGTCTCCAGGCTGCTTTTTTCCGGTCCCACTGGGTGAACGGTAGTTTATAGTCTGAGTTGCTATCTAGGGCTTTGTCTAGCGCTTGTTGTAATGTTCCCTCAAACACTTTGACCTGTACCGAATCCAACATGCCTGCCTTTTTGTAGGCTTCAATTCGGTGGGAGCTATAACTGAATCTGGTGTTTGGTAGTTGAAGAGAAGCGGCGTATCTGGTTGATTATTTGTGACCAAACAAAACGATCAAAACCAAGGATACGCCACCATGAAGAAGAGTAATGTAATCGACCTGTCGAGTCGAGAAGAGAACGCCGATCTTTTGACCGATCTGATTCGTCAAGGCGCGCGGAAGTTAATAGCGCAAGCCATCGATGCCGAATTGGCTTCCTATCTGGAAGCCTTCAGCGAACGGAAGTTAGGCGATGGTCGGGCCGCCGTCGTGCGTAACGGATTCCAACCTGAGCGTGAGATTCAGACAGGCATTGGCCCCGTAGCGGTGAAGGTTCCCAAGGTTCGGGCAAAAGACGGCCAAGGGGCTACCTTTCGTTCGGCGTTGGTGCCACCGTATGTGCGCAAGACACGTTCCTTATCGGCTGCATTGCCCTGGTTATACTTGAAAGGTATCTCCAGCGGTGAAATGGAAGCCGCACTGGAAGTCCTGGTTGGCCCGGATGCCACGGGGTTATCAGCCAGCACCGTGGCCCGTTTGAAACGCGAGTGGGCGGCGGAATATAACGATTGGCGAACCCGTCGCCTGGACCGAGATCAGTGGGTCTATATCTGGGCTGATGGCATCTACAGCGGGCTGCGAGCGGAAGATGTCAAGCTGTGTGCCTTGATCATCATCGGGGTCAATGAGCGCGGGGAAAAACGATTTCTGGCGATTGAAGACGGTGTGCGCGAATCGACGCAGAGTTGGCGGGAAGTATTGCTGGGCTTGAAAGCACGCGGTATGAACAGTCCCAAACTAGCCATTGGTGACGGCGCAACGGGTCTCTGGGCCGCGCTGGACGAGGTTTACAGCGACACCCGACAACAACGCTGCTGGGTGCATAAAATGAACAACGTCCTGAACCGCGTTCCAAAAGCGGTGCAACCCAAGATGAAGCAGTCGCTGTACGACATTTGGCAGGCTGACACCCAAAAGAACGCCGAACGCGCCTTCGACCAGTTCGCCTCACTCTATGACGCCAAATATCCCAAGGCGGTTGAATGTCTGTATCGCGACCGGCATGAACTGCTGGCCTTCTATGACTTTCCGGCTCAGCACTGGCAAAGCATTCGAACAACCAACCCCATCGAATCAACCTTCGCCACTATTCGCCATCGCACCAAGCGTGCCAAAGGCTGTCTCGCCCGCGATGGCATGTTGCACATGCTATTCAAACTGGGACAAACGGCTGAGAAAACCTGGCGACGCCAGCGAGGATTTGATTATCTCGCCAAAGTGATTACCGGGGTTCCGTTCAAGGACGGCATTGAGCTAGAAACCGGCAATCAGATCGCCGCTTGATCAAGGCCTGAACACCAGATTTGACAATAGCTCTCTATACATACCCAACCCTCTCCGGCCCAGAATATATCGACAGGTGCTAGTAATGCTGCCTCTTTATCGCGGGTGAGTACCCCAGCGAGGTCTTCTACATGTTGCTTGCTGGCTGCCTCCCAGGTGTCCCGATACTGGAATATGCCCTCAATAATGACTATTTCTCTTGTACTGAGGAAGGTTGGGTTAGTTTCTGGTTTTGGCTTGCCGTTCGCCACACATTCCCGTAATGCGTTGATTGCTTCTTTAAACTCTAGGCCGGCTTGGCTTAACTGCTTCAGTTGCTTCATTCGTGCTAGTCCTTAGTTAGCTTTGTTAGCGTTCCGGTGCTGTTCCAGTATCAAGGTTAAGCACTGGTTGTTGTTTAGGTGCACCCGGTGCCGGCTTTCGTACTCCCGCTGGAAATCCTTCAGGTAATCGAAGGCGGCAAGCGGCAGCGCAAAAGATCGGTATATTTTAGGTTGTTGGTTCATTCTGCATTCCATATAAGGTATTGAATTAAAAGGCGTTCTACTGCTAGAGGGGCCGGTTCAAATCTTTGGTTCTGCGGGTGTTGTTTTCATCATCCGCTGAAGTGTGGAAAGCGAGATATTCAACGTCTTAGCCGTGTTCCTCCAGGATGAACCGGACGCAAGCAGGGTTTCGGCTTTACTCTTCAGTTCGGCATTATCGACCTTTACAGGGCGGCCCAGTTTCGCGCCGTCGGCTTTCTTCTGAGCCAGCTTAGCTTTGGTACGCTCACTGATAATCTGCCGCTCAAACTCCGATATAGCGGCGAGCATGTTAAGTGTAAGGTTGGATTGTGCGGAGTTATCCAGAGTACCCAACCCCAGCACCACAAGGACCACGCCGCGCTCAATTAAGGTTCTAACGGTTGCAATCACGTCCAGTATATCGCGTCCCAGGCGGTCCAGCTTCGTGACTACCAGCGTGTCTCCGGTACTGAGTCTATCGTTCAACCGCTGGAATTGCTCCCGCTGCAAGGCTGGGATTTTGCCGCTCACGCCTTGTTCAGTAAAGACTCGATCCGGCTCTACCGCGTAGCCGGCTCCGGCGATCTGGGTTAATTGTTGCTCGGTGGTCTGGTCCTTGGTTGAAACTCTGAGATAGGCAAAGGTCGGCATGGTGGGCGCTCCCGTTATGTATTAAAAACGGGGTTGATTATCTCGGTACACTGTATCCATGTCAATACCCCATTAAAGAATACACTTTGAGTGTACCGATTCGCGTAGTCAAAAACGAACGTTAAAGAATACGCTTAGGGTGCCATGTCTGTCGGGGCCATCTTGCAATCCTTGTAAGACGCCAAGCCACAACGCCGCGCGCTTAGTGCTTTAACTCGATTTGGTGTGCTGTTTCAAGTCGCTCGGCCCTAGATGGGTTGACGGGCCGGCCTATGGGGGACTTTCGACGTGCATTGTGGTTCAGAAGACCACACGGAAATTTATAGTATTGACGGCTTCTCTCGTTATGCTAAAGGTAACACAAAGGGGTACACACCGTCCCTTGCATTGCTCCAAGACATGTATAAAATATCCTTATCTTTCAACATCCTAGCGAGGATGAAAATCGGCATGTCGTGCTTCTCGGGCGCGCCATTTTATCAGTGTAACTTGCTGATATTCCTGATTATTCAATAGATTGCCAGGTACCAGGTGTCACAACGGCGGCTCCGGCTGTGCTTGTGGACATGAAATACCTTCATCAAAAGCGGCTCAACGGGGTTTATTACTTCCGCCGCCAAACAGGCCTCTAACTCGACGCCTGGAAAGTCAGCCTTCGCGCGTTAGACCACCCTCCGCTGATTTGGTTAATACCGAAAATGAAGCCGCTGGCTTTGATAGCGGGCAGGCCGAACGGTCGGCAAAGGGTGTGAATTCAGTAAGCTGCTACGCCATTTCGCGACATAGTTTTAGGGAACGCCAAATCGATATCCGGAGGCGGCGTAAATGCCAACTTCGCCTCGATCAATTGTCGCCTAAGTTTGCAGGCGATCCGGCGAGCCGTTGGTAACCGCTCTTGATGGCCTGCGCCAGTTCGTGCACGGCCATTGCGTAATGCGTACTGTGGTTGTAGCGGGTAATCACGTAGAAATTCGGATGGCCCAGCAAATACTCGTCGTTGCTTTGGTGCCGGAGCAACACCAGCCGCAGCGGATAATCGCAGCCGCAATGGCCGGCCGGTTCGATACCGGCTTGGGCCAACGTGCCGAGCGGATATTCGTGGTCGATACCCGGTTCCAGGCTATCGATACCGCTATAGCTGCCCCGGGTCCGGCTCACCACCGGTTGGCCGTTGCGCCAGCCGTGCTGGGCAAAATAATTGGCGACGCTGCCGATCGCATCCTCCGGATTCCATAAATCGCGGCGACCGTCGCCGTTGAAATCCACGGCCCACTGCAAAAAGCTGCTGGGCATGAACTGGCCCAACCCCATCGCCCCGGCGAACGAGCCGACCGGTTTGCCGGGGTCGATACCTTCGCTACGCGCCATCAGTAAGAAGCTCTCCAGCTCGCTTCGGAAAAATTCGCCGCGGCGTTGGTAATCGAAACCCAATGTGGTCAGCGCATCGATCACCCGGTGGTTGCCGACGAAGCCGCCGAAAGTGGTTTCCACTGCCATGATGCCGAGAATGTACTCGGCCGGGACGCCATATTGCTGGCTGGCGCGCTGCAAGGCGGCCTGGTGTGTGCGCCAGAACGCTACGCCGCCATCGATATGCCGGGCATCCAGAAATTGGGAACGGTAGCGGGTCCAGCCGCCTTTACTCGGTTTGCCTTTCAAACCTTGGTCGGATTTGGCCAGATAATCCAGCGTCCATTGCTTGCGCTTGGCTTGCGAGAACAAACCGTTCAAATATTCCCGATCGAAACCGTGCTTTTGCACCATCTGCTCGATAAATTGCGTCAGCACCGGATAGCCGGCGTAATCGCCGCTGACCGCGGCGGCGCGGTAGCCGCCGACGCTGGCAAAAGGTCTCAGGTCGGGTCGGATATGGGCGGATTGGCTGGGCGGATTGGGTTTGACCGCTGCCGACGCCCGGGGTTGGTTATGCGGCGGCTCGGAGGCGCAGCCGAATAGTGCCGCGGCCAACGCCGCGGCAGCGGCAAATTTGAATATCGGGCTAACTGAGATTAAGTGTGGCAAAAGGGCTGAATCCGGGTTTATTTATAAAGGCTGCCTCCATCTTCGTCGTTCTCGGCCAGCGACATGCCGGCGGTTTCGAAATTGACGTTCTCGGCCCCCAGTTTGATCATCAGGCGGACTTCGTTGCGGGAGTCGGCAGCGTGTAGAGCATCTTCGTAACTAATTTTACCGGCTGTGTACAGATCGTAAAGCGCCTGGTCGAAAGTCTGCATGCCATGCTCGCGCGAGTTTTTCATCAGCTCCTTCAATTTATGCACTTCGCCTTTGCGCACCAGGTCGGCGACCAACGGCGTATTCAACAGAATTTCGATGGCCGGATAGCGGCCCTTGCCGTCGGCGCGTTGGATCAATTGTTGGGCGACGATCCCGCGCAGATTCAGCGACAAATCCATGAACAACTGGCTGTGCATGTCTTCGGGGAAGAAATGTAAAATCCGGTCCAGCGCCTGGTTGGCGTTGTTGGCGTGCAGCGTGCAGACGCAGAGATGGCCGGTCTCGGCAAAGGTAATCGCGTGTTGCATCGTCTCGCGGGTGCGAACCTCGCCGATCAGAATCACGTCCGGCGCCTGGCGCAGGGTGTTTTTCAAAGCCACTTCGAACGATTCGGTATCCAGCCCCACTTCGCGCTGAGTAATGATGCAGCCCTGGTGCGGATGGATGAACTCGATCGGATCTTCGATGGAAATGATGTGGCCGCTGCTGTTTTCGTTGCGGTGGCGAATCAAGGCCGCCAACGAGGTCGATTTACCGGTACCGGTCGCGCCGACGAACATCACCAGGCCGCGCTTGTGCATGATCAATTCTTTCAACACCGGCGGCAGATGCAATTCTTCCGCGGTCGGAATCGTGGTTTCGATCCGGCGCAACACCATGCCGGCGGAATCGCGCTGGGTAAAGGCGCTGACCCGGAATCGGCCCAGGCTGTGCGCGCTTAATGCAAATTGGCATTCCTTGGTGTTTTCGAATTCGTCGCGCTGGCGCTGCGACATGATGCCGAGTACCAGTTTCATGGTTTGGTCGCTGGTCAGCGGCGTCTTCGAGACTTCGACGACTTTGCCGTTGACTTTCATCGACGGCGGCCGCCCGGCGGTGATGAATAAATCCGAAGCCCGTTTTTCCACCATCAATGCCAATAGCGCGGTAAAGTCCATCAGTCCTCCTCGCCAATCAGCGGAACATGTCTTTATTGACGGCTCGGGTCATCGCCGCTTTGGCGGTAATCAGGCCCTTGTCGACCAACTCTTTTAAATTTTGGTCCAGCGTCTGCATGCCGTCCTTGCGCCCGGTTTGAATCGCCGAATACATCTGTGCCACCTTGGCTTCGCGGATCAGGTTGCGGATCGCCGGGGTACCGACCATGATCTCGTGCGCAGCGATCCGGCCGCCCCCGACTTTCTTCAACAGCGTTTGCGAAATAACCGCCTGCAACGATTCCGATAGCATGGCGCGGATCATGTCTTTCTCGGCGGCCGGGAACACGTCGATAATCCGGTCTATGGTCTTGGCGGCGGAGGTGGTGTGCAGGGTGCCGAACACCAAGTGGCCGGTTTCGGCCGCGGTCAGCGCCAAACGAATGGTTTCCAGGTCGCGCATCTCGCCGACCAGGATGATGTCCGGGTCTTCCCGCAAAGCAGAACGCAACGCTTCGTTGAATCCTAGCGTGTCGCGGTGGACTTCGCGCTGGTTGATCAGCGACTTCTGGCTTTCGTGGACGAACTCGATCGGGTCCTCGACGGTCAGGATGTGGGCATAATCGTTGTTGTTGATGTGGTTGATCATCGCCGCCAACGTGGTGGATTTACCGGAACCGGTCGGTCCGGTCACCAGGATCAAGCCGCGCGGTTTGGTACACAATTCCTGGAAAAACTTGGGTGCATCCAGCTCTTCCAAGGTCAGGACTTTCGACGGAATGGTGCGGAATACCGCGCCGGCGCCGCGGTCCTGGTTGAAGGCGTTGACCCGGAACCGGGCCACGCCGGGCAAGGCGAAGGAAAAGTCGGTTTCCAGAAACTCTTCGTAGTCGCGGCGCTGTTTGTCGTTCATGATGTCGTAAATCAACGCATGCACTTCCTTATGATTCAGCGCCGGGATGTTGATCCGGCGAATATCGCCGTCCACCCGTATCATCGGCGGCAAACCGGCGGAAAGGTGCAAGTCGGAGGCTTTATTCTTGACGGAAAACGTCAGCAGTTCGGCGATATCCATGGTCGATTCCCAACGGTGTAAATGTCGTTGCCAAGGATAGTACACAAATGAAAACTGGCGGCCGCCCGGGCCGCATTTTTCCGGCACTTAGCCGGCTGATCTGGCTTTTTACCGGCATGGCATCGCCGGACGGCCAGCGTCGCAGCGGTAATGGCGGCCGCGTTGCCGGCTCGCCTTACAAACCGTCCAAAATGCTTTTTTTCTTCTCGGCGTACTCTTCGGCGGTGATCAATTCGGCTTCGAACAGTTTTTTCAGCTGCGCCAGTTTTTCCATCGGATCGGCGGGTGCAGCCTGGGTGGGTGCGGCCGGCGCCGCAGCGGGTTGGTTCATCGCTTGCGCCATGGTTTGGCCGAAACTGATGCCGGCGCCCAAGCCCATACCCATGCCCGCGCCGCCGCCTTCGTTGCGGGCGGCTTCGCGCATCGCTTCCAGTTGCTGGATGCGGGCGTAGTCCAGACCGACTTCCTTGGCGGCCTGGGCCTCGGCGGTCATATCGGCGATGCGGTTGACGCGTTTCAAGGTTTCTTCGTCGAAGTCGGTGCCTTCGATCCGAAAATCGGTGAGGGCAAAGCCGAGCTCGGCGAACTGCGGCAACAACTTTTGCATCACGCCGGCGGCGATTTCCTCGCGGTTGGTGTCGATGTCCAGATAGCCGAAACGGCTGGTGGCCAGAAAATCGGCCAGCGGCTGGCTGAGGCGGGCGACGATGACGCTGCGCAACTGCTCGGTGGTAAACAGGTTTTGTTCGCCGACCACGTTGACGAAAAACTGGGCGGGTTCGGCCAGACGGTAACTGTAATTGCCGTAAGCGCGCAGCCCGACCGGAAATTTGTAGGTCGGATCCAGGTACTTGATCTGCGAGCTGGTGCCCCACTTCTGGTCCAGAATCACGGTCTTGCGGTAGAAATAGATGCCGACCTTGTACTGGCTTTCGAAGAATTGCATGAAGCTGGCAATCGTGGTCCAGAACGGGATGTTGTCGGTTTGCAGATTGTAGGAACCTTCGCTGTCGAACACCGCCTGCACCTTGCCGCGGTAGACGAAAATACAGCCCTGGCCGGGGCCGACGATCAGCGTCGAGGCGTTTTTGATTTCGTCGCCATTGTCGGTCCATTGTTCGAACAAGGCGTTTGGTGCCGGATTTTGCCATTCGATGACCGAACGCAATTGGCGTTGCAAACCGTCGAAAAGTCCCATGCGTGTCTCCTGTGGATTTTTTGAATTGGGTGTTCGTTTGGCGCGCCCGCCGCGTGGGCATCGGCAGGCCGATGTTTAACCACGCCGTTCGGCAAAACGACTAGACTTAGCTGCAGAACGGGTTTGCCCGCCCCGCGCAGCCGACGCTATCGGCGCACCGGGCAGCAAGCCAGAGTATAGATCAAGCTGGAACAAGCCTATGAAACAGTATTTGGCGCCGGCCTACCAAAGCCGGTTGTGGGACGCGATCAAAAACTTGGAAAACGGCTCGCAGGCCGAAGCGGTGGTGGTATTTCGCGCCCGCTCCGCCGACTATAGCTCGGTACCGCTGCTGTGGGGCTTGGCGGCGGCTTGGTTGAGTTTCACCGTAATGATGTACGCGCCGGTTTATTTCGAAAACTGGTTGATTTATTACGCGCCGCTACTGGCGTTTGCCGCGGCCGCCGGCTGCGGTTCGCTGCCGGCGGCCAAGCGCTGCAGCGTGCGCCGGCCAGTGCGCGACAAGTGCGTCGAAATCATGGCCAGGGCCATTTTCCAAAAAGGCGGCATTCAGCATACCAAGGACAAAACCGGCTTCCTGGTGTATTGCTCGTTGCTGGAACGGCGGGTGTTTCTGCTGGCCGACCGCGGTTTGCAGTTGGCGGTGCCGCAGGAGGTATGGCAGGAGTTGCAAAACGAGTTCGACGGCATATTCGGCGACAGCCAACCGGAACAAAGCCTGCTGCGGGCGCTGGAAAAAACGGCCGCGGCATTCGCCCGCTACTTGCCGGTGCAAGACGGCGACATCAACGAACTGCCGGACCGGCTGGATATCGACTTATGAAAAAGCTGCTCTTGATCCTGGCGCTGGCCGGCCTGGCCGTTTCCCAACCTTTGCCGGCCCGGCCCGGCGGCGGCCACTCCAGCAGTTCCCATAGTTCGCACAGCTCGTCGAGTTCGAGTTTTTCCCATTCCGGCTCAAGTTGGAGCACGCACGACAGCTCGAGCGGCGCGTCGGGCAGCGCCCACCCGATGTCGTCTTTAGAAGCTTTGATCCTGTTCATCATCATCGTCGCGATCGTTATTATCGTGATCCGCAGCCAGGCCGGCGCACGCAGCGTCGTGACGGCGCCACCGGCCCAATACCGCGCGCAACGCCAGCAAAGCATTGCCGAACAAATCGCGGCTTTGAAACAGTTAGACGCCAACTTTTCCGCCGTGGTGTTTTTGGATTTTGCCCATTCGCTGTACTGCAAGTTCTACGAATATTCCACCAAGCCCGAATTTAGCTACCTGTCGCCGTTCTTGAGCACCGAGTTGCAAGGGCATTTCGAACGTTCGCAGCCCTGGACCGTCAGCGAAATCGTCGTCAATAGCCTGCGCTGGTTGGAGGTCGGCACGTCTGGCAGCGATAGCGATACCATCACCGTAGAAATCGACGCCAATTACACACTGGATTTGAAGGGTCGGCGTTCGCGCTATGCGGTGGTCGAGCGCTGGCAATTTTACCGGCGCAAAGGTTTGCTGTCGGCCGAGCCGGAAAAAATGCAAAGCGTGAGCTGTCCCCAATGCGGGGGGCCGGCGCATTTCACCGACGCCGGCGTCTGCGGTTATTGCGGCGCCAGCGTGCAAAAAGGCGGCGCACAATGGTGTTTGGGCAAACGCGTCGTGGTCGGCACCCGCGCCGTGCCGGCGGTGGAAGGGCTGGCGGCTTACGCCGAAGAACAGGGCACCCAAGCCGTCACGGTCAAGCAAGCGGATTTGATCGAACAGATGAACCGCTGGCAGCAGCGCTACGGCATCGCCGAGTGGCAACAATTCTGGGCGCCGTTCGAGAACGACGTGGTGCGCAATTATTTCGCGGCGATATACGGCCACTGGAGCCGGCGCGATTGGCAGGCGGCGCGGCATCTGTTATCGGACCGGCTCTACGAAACCAATGCCTTTTGGCAGAAAATGTACATCGAACGCGGCTGGTTCAACCGTCTGGAAAATCTGCGCGTCGAGCAAATCGTGCTGGCAAAAATCGACAGCGATAAATTTTACGAGGCCATCACCGTACGCATCTTCGCCGCTTGCAACGACTACACCGAAGACGCCGGCGGCAAAATCGTCGGCGGCTCGAAAACGTCGCTCAGGCGTTTTTCCGAATACTGGACCTTCGTCCGCCGCAGCGGCGCCCAACGCCATGACAAGCCCTACAGCCTGAGCCAATGCCCCAGTTGCGGCGCACCGGCCGACAACATGGGCCAAAGCGGCGAGTGCGGTTATTGCGGCAGCAAGATCAGTACCGGCCAATTTTCCTGGGTCTTGTTTCTGATCGAACAGGACGAGGTGTATTGCGGCTGAGCTGGATGCGGCTCACGTTGGCAAATTGTCTTCTCGATTCCGCCATCCAGCATCGGCATCTCGGAGACTGTCGGGCCCGAAACACGCAGGAGGACACAGTCGCCAGCCTCACTTCCGCGCGTAAGGCATCGAGGCCGGCCCGATTCATTGCGGCAAACCCTCCAATTCGATCAACGGCCGGACTTCGACGGTGCCCTTGCGCGCCATCGGAATGCGTTCCGCGGCGGCCAGGGCGTGGTCCAGGTCGGGAACGTCGATCAGGTAATAGCCGCCGAGTTGTTCGCGGGTTTCGGCGAATGGGCCGTCCGTGACTAGACGCTTACCGTCCCGCACTCGCACGCTGGTCGCCAGCGCGGTCGGTTGCAGCGGGCTGGCGGCGACAAACTGGCCTTTCGCTGCCAGATCCTGCGCCAGTTGACGCGACTCGTCGTAACAGGCCTGGCGTTCGGCTTCGGCCAGGTTTTGTTCTTGGAAATAAATCAGCAACAGGTATTTCATAACGGCGTCCCCCGGCCTTGCAGATAAGCCAGCATTTGTTCCAGCGCCTTGCCCCAGCCTGCCTCGAAGCCCATCGCCGCGTGTTGCTCGCGGCCGGCCGGGTCGGCGTGCAGTACGGTCGCTCGATACAACGTGCCTTGCGGGTGGTCGCTCAGTTCGATGATGCCGGTCATCGCAAACTCGCCGCAAGGTGCGCTATCAGCGGAACCGAACAATTTGGGCCGAAAGCCCGGTAACAGCGCATTGGTCCAGACCAGGCGTCGGTGTTCGACGATTTCCAGGTAGCAGCCGACATTGGGAAATTCGGCACCATCCGGCGAACGCATCGTGGTCAGAAAGGCGCCGCCGGGTCTCAAGTCGATTTCGCAGGCTACGGTCTGCCACGGCAGCGGGCAAAACCACGGCATCAGGTGTTCCGGCACGGTCCAGGCCTGCCAGATTTGTGCTTTGGGCAGGTCGACGCTGCGTTCGAATACCAGGTCGAGTTGCGGATTGAATTCAGTCATTGGCTGTCTCCTAAAAATAATGTCAGGCCGCGACGGCGGCTCGTTCCAGTGCGGCGATGTCGATCTTGGCCATTGGCAGCATTGCCTGCATCACCCTTGCGGCCTTGGCCGGATCGGGGTTGCCGAGCAGGCGGCCCAGGGCGGTCGGTACGATTTGCCAAGGCACGCCGAAGCGGTTGGCCAACCAGCCGCATTGCTGGATTTGGCCGCCAGTGGCCAGTTTGTCCCAGTAGTAGTCCAGTTCGTCCTGGGTTTCGCAATTGACCACAAACGATATTGCCTGATTGAAACCGAATGCCGGGCCGCCGTTCAACGCGACGAACTCCTGGCCGTTCAGCACAAACCCGGCCGTCATCAGCGTGCCTTCCGGCAATGGCGCGCCGGCCGGGTAACGGCTAAGGTTCAACACTTTGCCGTCCTTGAATACCGACAGGTAGAAATTCATGGCCTGTTCGGCCTGATCGTTAAACCACAGAAACGGGGTGATCGTTGCCATCGCCGCCTCACGCACAGTCGCCGCCGGCGGCGAGCAGCGCATCCATCTTCGCCTGAAACTCGCTGCGGTCAACGTCGGCGATGTGGGTCGCCAACATCCATTGGTGGCCGAACGGGTCGGTGACGGCGGCCATCCGGTCGCCCCAGAATTGGTCGGCTGGTTCCATCACCGGTGTAGCGCCGGCCGCGACAGCTTGAGCGAAGCCGGCATCGACGTCGTTCAGGTACATGTGCAATTTGACCGGCGTGCCGCCCAGTTTGCTAGGCGACGCCGAGCCGGCATTCGGGTATGCGTCGGAAATCATGAAATGCGATACGCCGATCGTGAATTCGGCGTGGCCGATTTTGCCGCCCGGCATGAGCAGGCGCATGGTTTCGACCGCGCCGAACGCCTGCTGGTAAAACGCCAACGCAGCGGCGGCATCGTCGACAGTCAGATAAGGCGTGACGCTTTGGTAGCCTTCGGGGATCGGTTTGACGGGGGTATTCATCGCTTTGCTCCGGTGTGGTGAAAATTAAAAATGTACGCAGCCTAGTCGAACGGCATACTTCCAAATCGACAAACCCAGCATATTTTTTTCGGCTGTCCGCCAACCCGGCCGAAACTCGGGTAGTCGCGGCCGTATCGCGCTCACGCCGTTCCTATGCCCGCAGGCCGCCAAATAGCCGATAACCTGGGACTGTCACCGAACCCGAACGTATTCGGCAAATAAATCCGTTTGCCATAACAAAGACTCCGTTCCGCATAAAACCGCGCCAGGTTAAACCGCTAAGATAGCCAGCGGCCCGCCAAGCGGAAATCGTCTATGTAACGCCATGATTTTATTGCGATTAGCGCCAGCCGGCATCCGGTCGGCCCCGCCGGCTTTTTTCTCCGGACATCACTAAAACCCAATCGACAAGGACTCCTTATGCCACGCACCCAGAGATCGTTTACCTTAAGTACCCTGGCTTTGGCCGTATTGGCCGCCTCAGGCCAGGTCTACGCCGCTACTGCCACCGTCCCGGTATCCTGCAAATTGATCGGCGCCGACCGGCTGTTCGACGGCAACGAAGTGCAATTCAATAAAAGCGTGCTGGTGGTCGGCGACAAAGTGAAAGCCGTCGGCGATTTCGCCAGCCTGAGCGGCCAATGCGCGACCCGTTACAATCTGGGCGACGCGACGATCATGCCGGGATTTATCGAGTCGCACGCCCATGTCACCTTCCAGAACGTCAGCAAGGACAAAATCCTGGAACACGGTATCACTACCGTGCAGGATACCGGCGGGCCGCTGCTGCCGCCACAAGGCGGTAACGGCAGTCTGCGCCTGCTCAGCACCGGGCCGATTCTGCAAGCCCAGGGTGGCTATCCGTTGAATGTGTTCACGCCGGACGATACCGGCGGCGGTTACGATAAGGTCGGCCTGGCTATTGCCGCCAACGCCACGGAAAGCCAAGTCAGGGCCGTGGTACAGAATCTGGCTGCCGGCGGCGCCTCCGCGATCAAGATCGCGCTGGAAACGGGCGGCGAGGCCGGTGCGCCGTGGATGATGTCGCACGGCCACGGCGAAGTGCCGGCTGCGCCATGGCCGATATTGTCTCAGCAGCAGGTGGCTTGGATCGTCAGCGAAGCCCATAACCAGGGTAAACGCGTGCTGGCTCACGTCGGCGAAAATAGAGGCTTCGAGATCGCCTACGCCGCCGGCGTCGACATGCTGGCCCATATGCCGTGCGCGGCGGTCGACGCCAATTTGCTGCACTCCGCCGTCCACGACGGTATGGAATTCACGTCCACGATAGACACCTTGGCCTCGTGCGGCGACGGCCTATACCAAAATGCCCACGTGGTGGGCCACGTTTACCAGGAACATGCCGGCGAGGGCCTGGCCTTCCCGCTGGTTTACGGTTCGGAAATCGCCCACGACAACGTGCCGTGGGGCATCAACGGCGAAGAACTGCATCTGATGTTGCACCTGGGCAGCGGCGATACCATCGACTTCGGCGACGTATTGAACGTGTTGCGTTCCGCCACCTCGGCCGCCGCCGCGCGTCTGGCAACCGGCATTCCCGGCCTCGGCACGCTGTCCCCGAATGCGCCGGCCGATTTGATCGCGGTCAAGGGCAATGCCTTGGAACGCTTCAAATTGCTGGAATACCCCGACATGGTGATGTCCGGCGGCAAATTGGTGGTGAATAAATTCTCGCCGACACGCTAACCGCCGGCTGAACTGCCCGTAACCGCGCCGTCCGCGGCGGGCGGTTCGCCGCTTCCATTCTTTAACCGTTTTTATCCGATACGGCCATGAAAAAATCCTCCTTCGCATTTGTTTGTTTCGCTTTATCCATGCTGCAACTCGGCCGGGCCGATGCCGGCGTTTTGCATTTCGACGACGTTACCGCCGATGCGGAAGCGGCCATCGCCGACGGCTACGCCGGTTTGAACTGGACCAACTTCTGGGTGCAAAATCCGCAATTGGGCCAGGTCGCGAATTTCGACTCCGGCTTTTACAACGGCGTCGTTTCGGCCGACTATGCGGCATTCAATGCCGACGGCGGCCCGGCCGGCATTTGGTCGAACAGCTTGTTCGATTTCCGCAGCGGATATTTCGCTTCGGCTTCGCGCTGGGGCATGCAGATTACCGCTAACGGCTATCGCGACGGCAATCTGTTGTACCAGCAGCAATTGCTGGTCAACACCGACGCCGCGCAATTCTTCTCTCTGAATTTTGTCGGCATCGATTCGCTGGAATTCGTTGCCAGCGGCGGCGAGGAATATCTCGGCGCCGGCTTCCATTTCACGCTGGATAACGCCGACATCGCGGCGCCGGTCCCGCTGCCGGCGGCGGCGTGGCTGTTCGGCTCGGCCTTGGCCGGATTGCTGGGCTTGCAGCGGCGTAAAGGGTAAACCCGCCGCGATTCGCTAAACGTCTAAACCGCCTGCGGGCGGTTTTTTGGTGCGGCTTGCGCCATAGCGGCCGGCATTTCGGCGTGCCGGCCTTGACAATTCGGCCGCTTACGGCCACTTTTCGATACCGGACTTCGCTACCTTCCCCTTGCCCAAGGATATTGCCATGCCGGCCGTACGCATTTTCAACCGTTATTTCGTTCATGGCGCCAGCGATCCGGGCCGAGTGCGCGAAATCAACGAAGACGCTATGTTGCTCAACGCCGAAACCGGCCTCTGTTTGCTGGCCGACGGCATGGGCGGCCACGGCCGGGGCGATGTCGCCAGCCAACGCACCGTCGCCGAAGTCGAGCGTTTGGTTGGGCGGCATTTACCGGTCGCCGCGGCCGGCCGTTGGCCGGCTTGGCTGGGACGCTGGCGCAACAAAGGCCGGCGCCAGGCCGACAACGCCCTGCCAGCAAGGCAACTCGATGTACTGGCCGACATTGTCCGCGAAGCCAACCGCGCACTTTACCTGAGCAACCGGGAGCACGGGGCGGTCGACGGTACCGGCAGCGGCACCACCCTGGTCGGTTGCCGGCTGCTGCCCGGCATGGACCGGATGCAGATATTCCACGTCGGCGACAGCCGGTTGTACCGCTGGCGCGGCGAAGCCTTGCAGGCCTTGACCGCAGACCATTCGCTGTACCGGCAGTGGCACGACGGCGGCCAAATCGGCAGGCAACCGCCGGCAAACCAGTTGTACCAGGCCATCGGTCCCAATCCGGCGATAGAACCGGAAATGCAACTGGTCGAAATAGCGCCCGGCGACGGTTTTTTGATGTGTTCCGACGGTTTGACCGGCATGTTGGAGGAAGCCGAAATCGCCGCCATCCTGTCCGGCCTCGCTCCGGCCAATCTGGCAGCTAAAACCCAGGCTCTGATCGATGCCGCCAATGCCGCCGGCGGCACAGACAACATCACGGTGGTTTTGATCTGCCAGTAGCGCCGCGCTATTGCTCGACGAATTTCAGCAGCACCTTTTTCACCAAAATATTGTCGTCGTTGCTCAAGCGCACCTGATGGCCGACTTCGCGCCCGTTCAAACGGATATGCTTGTTGGCGACCGGGGTCAGATAGTAATGGTCGCCGAGGCGGATGATTTCTGCGATCAGTTTCGGGGTAAACCAGCCGCCCACCCGCACGCTGCACTGTGCGCCCTTGCCGATCGTGTAGTAATCCTTGTTCAGCAGCAGTTTATTGATGTTGCGGGCTTCGCCGTGTATCAGCAGGGCATGGTTGCCGGTCCGTGCCGCCGCAGCGGCTGGCCCGGAACCGGCCGCCGGGTTGACCAGCAACGTCCGGTCGAAATCGGCCGCTTGCTCGGCGTGGGCGGAACTGCCGGCCGACGAGGTGGGTTGGTCGACGAATTTCAAATCGTGTTTGCCGACGGTAATTACGTCGCCGAAACGCAGCTTTTGCCGGCCGGCGATCTTGGCGCCGTTCAAATAAGTGCCGTTGGTGCTGTTCATATCCTCCAGCCACCACTCGCCGCCTTGGCGGGAAATCGCCGCATGCACCAGCGACACGCCTTTGTTGCCGATATGCACCTGGTTGTAACTGGCCCGGCCGATGCTGCAGGCCTGATCGCCGATCTCGACCACGTCTTGCAGCGAGCTGTTGAAGTAAATCTCGACAAAACTCATGTCTCCACCCCGGATTGATTGCGCAAACGCCACAAGTATTGGCCGGAGTCGGCAAAATGTCATGTTCTAATTTGCCGCGCGGCGACCCAGGGCGGCTTCGGGAATGGTGGTTGCCCCGGATTTTTTCGGCCGAAACTTGAGCGAGCGCACAAATATTTGGCGGACTTCCGGCCGGCGCTAAGCCCGCACCTTGCGCAATGCCGGGTTAAACCGTAATACTCGCGGCGGAATTGTGCGGCAAAATATCGGCGCGCTATTGAAAAACCGGGCCGGCGCCTCCATGTCAGCGGGCCGGCCCCAGATCAAGCTGAGTAGCCTCGAAGATTTAGACTTAACGGAGAAAATATATGTTGAAGAAATGCCCCCATTGCAACCGCGTCAGCGATACCGACGATTTTTGCACCTTACACGGCAAGGCCCGCGTGACGATGAAACCGGTGATCGATTTCAAATCCACGGCCATTCAAGAGCCTAAAGTGCAAAAATCGGCTTCCGATCAAGAAGCGCTCTAATCCGGCCGCCTGCCGAGACTTAAATCCCGCCGGCCGGCCGGTTCGGCGGCGATTCGCTCCGGAGCCGCCCGCGGTCGCGGGCCGGCCCCAATAAAAACCGCAGTTGCAATTCAGCAGTTGCGAATCCCCACCGGTAGTTTTCCTATTTTGCCTATTCGCCGCCGCTTCGGCGTAAACCGGATAAACGCGAGCGGAGCGATCCGTCTGGCCGCTAAGCCTTAAACGCCGCGGCAGCCGCTGCGATCGTGGCCTGCAAATCCTCATCGCTATGGGCAGCGGAAACGAAGCCGGCCTCGAACGCCGACGGCGCCAAATACACGCCTTGATCCAGCATCGCATGAAAGAAGCGTTTGAAACGCTCGACGTCGCAAGCCATTACTTGCGCGAAGCGGCTGATGGATTTTTCTTCGCTGAAAAACAGGCCGAACATGCCGCCGACCTGGTTGGTGGCGAACGGGATGCCGGCGTGGTCGGCTGCGGCCTGCAGGCCTTGCAGCAGTTTTGCGGTTTTGGCCGACAGGTCGTCGTAAAAGCCGGGTGCGGCAATCAATTCCAGGGTTTTCAGGCCAGCCGCCATCGCCACCGGGCAGCCGGACAGAGTGCCGGCCTGGTAGACCGGGCCGAGCGGAGCCAGGTGTTCCATTATTTTGCGGCTGCCGCCGAAGGCACCGACCGGCAAGCCGCCGCCGATGATTTTGCCCAGCGTGGTCAGGTCCGGCTTGATGCCGTAGCGGCCTTGGGCGCCCTGCAAGCCGACGCGGAAGCCGGTCATCACTTCGTCGAAAATCAACACGCTGCCGTATTGGTCGCAGACCGCGCGCAGCGTTTCTAAAAAGCCCGGCTCGGGCGGGACGCAGTTCATGTTGCCGGCCACCGGCTCGACGATGATGCAGGCGATTTGTTCGCCGAGTTCGGCGAAGGTTTGTCTGACCGCGTCGCTGTCGTTATAGGCCAGCGTGATGGTGTCGGCGGCCAGCGCGGCGGGTACGCCCGGCGAACTGGGCACGCCCAGCGTCAGCGCACCGGAACCGGCCTTGACCAGCAGCGAGTCGGAGTGGCCGTGGTAGCAACCCTCGAATTTGACGATCTTGTCGCGGCCGGTGTAGCCGCGCGCCAGCCGCAGCGCGCTCATCGTGGCTTCGGTGCCGGAACTGACCATGCGCACCATATCGATCGACGGCAGCAGTTCGCAGACCTTTTGCGCCATCACGGTTTCGATTTCGGTCGGCGCGCCGAAGCTCAGGCCTTTTTCGGCGGATTGTTTGACCGCGTCTATCACTGCCGGATGGGTGTGGCCCAAGATCATCGGTCCCCAGGAGCCGACGTAGTCGATGTAGCGCTTGCCTTCGCTGTCCCAGACGTAGGCGCCCTGGGCGCGGTCGAAATACACCGGCGTGCCGCCGACGCCCTTGAAGGCGCGGACCGGCGAGTTGACGCCGCCGGGAATGACGTGTTGGGCTTGGGAATAGAGTTCGCTGGATAGTGTCATGGTCTGTGCAATCGGGTTGGAGTTGATCGAGCCGGAAACGTCAGGCTGGCGGGTGCGGGTTTTGGACAGGCCGTTGCCGGAGAAGAGGCTGCGGGCCGAGCCGGCCGGCCCTATATTCGGGCACGGCGCCTAATCGAGCCGGGCCGCGAGTTAAGCTCGGCGCCGAGCTTAACTCGCGGCCCGTTTCGTTGTCAGTTGACGGTGTTGGTCGAAGGTTTGCCGAACAAGTGCGGACCTTTCGGCTGCGGTTTGTTTTGCAAGCAGAAATAGGCGGCCGCGTCGAATTTGATGCTCAGGGTTTGCGTATCTTCGTGGTCTTCGATGTATTTTTCGGCATCGATTTCCGACAGGTCTTCTTTGATATGTTCGGCGATACAGTCGCAAGTTTCTTTAAAGCGCGGTTCGTCGACATCCTTGTTGGTCGAATTTTTCAATTCGCGCTCGACGCATTTGGCGGAAAACTCCTTTTCGAACAGGCGCTTTTCCGAGCCGCTGGCTTCGCCGGTATCGTCGCGGTGTACGGATTTCTTCAAGTTGCCGGCAGCAGCGGTTTTCGGCGCTTCGGCCTTATCGTCCGAGCAAGCGGCCAATTGCAATAAAGCGGGAAGCAAGGCGAGGGCAAGACCCCGTTTCAACGAAATGTTTTTCATGGTGTGTGCTATGTAATTAGGTTTTAGTTGAGTAAGTCCTGTAATAACCCGACCAGATTTTGTTGCTGGACGTCCTGGCGCAAACGGTTGGCGACGATGATGCTTTTCAATTGGCTTAGAGCCAGTTCGAAATCGTCGTTGACGACCAGGTAGTCGAACTCGGGATAGTGGCTCATTTCGGTCACCGCGTCGCGCATGCGCCGGGCGATGACTTCGGCATCGTCCTGGCCGCGGTTTTGCAGGCGTTGGCGCAGTACTTCGATCGACGGCGGCAAAATGAAGATCGATTGGCTGGCCGGAACCATGCGCCGCACTTGTTGCGCGCCTTGCCAGTCGATTTCCAGAATCACATCCAGGCCCGACGCCAGATTGTCTTGCACGGTCTGCTGCGCAGTGCCGTAAAAGTTGTCGAACACTTGCGCGTGCTCCAGAAACGCCTGGTTTTCGATCATGGCTTTGAATTCGCCGACCGAGACGAAAAAGTAATCGCTGCCGTGGCGTTCGCCGCTGCGCATCGGCCGCGTGGTATGCGAGACCGACACCGTCAAACCGTCCAATTCGGCAAACAGTTGTTTGACCAAGCTGGTTTTGCCGGCTCCGGACGGCGCGGAAATGATATAAAGTCTGCCCGTAGTCATTTATTTATTTGGGTTATCCATGCGGCAGCCATTCTTTTCTGATA